>OZ242323.1:0-4800000 GCA_965208165.1 Vicinamibacterales bacterium
CCGGCAAGCAGTCCGTCCGAACAACGCAGTCGGGCGGGATGCATCACCGCTCGAATGCAGCGGCGTTTCGTCCCGGGCGGCTCGCCCGGTAACCATCGCCCGGCGGCTCCGCGGGCCGCCCGGCCGATGTCCTGGCAGTCCGCACCGTTCCAGGGCGCAGACTTCCGGCACGGTCCGAGCGTGGCCGGCCGCGATCCGATCGCCCCCCGATGTCCTTCCCCGACCTGCGCGCGTTTCTGGATCGTCTTCGACGCGACCGGGACCTGGCGCGTATCGACGTCCCCGTCGAGCGGTCGCTCGAGGCGGCCGAGATACATCGCCGGGTGGTCGCGGCGGGCGGCCCCGCGCTGCTCTTCACCAACGTCGCCGACGCCGACTTTCCGGTCGTCACCAACCTGTTCGGCACCGCGCGCCGGGCCGGGCTGGCGTTCGGCGAGCGGCCCGGGCGCCTGATCCGGCGGCTCGCCGAGCTGCCGGAGACCCTGATGCCCCCCACGCCGTCCCGGCTGTGGGGCGCCCGCGACGTCGGGGCCGAGCTGCTTCGGATCGGGCTGCGCCGGGAGCGGCGCGGGCCGGTGAGCGAGGTGGTGACGAGCGACGTGCGTCTCGACCGCCTGCCCGCCCTGACGACCTGGCCCGACGACGGCGGCCCGTTCATCACCCTGCCGACGGTGTTCACCGAGCATCCCGACGGGCGCGGCCACAACCTCGGGATGTACCGCCTGCAGGTGCACGACGCCCGCACCACCGGCATGCACTGGCAGATCGGCAAGGGCGGCGGGTTTCACCACGCGGTGGCCGAGGGCCGCGGCGAGGCCCTGCCCGTCACCGTGTTCCTCGGGGGGCCGCCGGCCCTGATTCTCGCCGCCGTGGCCCCGCTGCCCGAGAACGTGCCCGAGCTGATGCTGGCGTCGCTGATCGCGGGCGAGCGGCTGCCCCTGGTCGAGGGCCTGGGGCCGCACCCGGTGCCGGCCCGCGCCGAGCTCGCCCTGATCGGGTCGGTGCCGCCGGGGATCCGCCGCCCCGAGGGGCCGTTCGGCGACCACTACGGGTACTACTCGCTGCGCCACAGCTACCCCGTGTTCCGCGTCGACCGGGTCGCGCGCCGCCACGACGCCATCTTCCCCGCCACCGTGGTCGGCAAGCCCCGCCAGGAGGACTTCTACATCGGCGACCTCCTGCAGGACCTGCTGTCGCCGCTGTTCCCCGTCGTCATGCCCGCCGTCGAGCAGCTCTGGTCGTACGGCGAGACCGGCTACCACTCGCTGTCGGCGGCCGTCGTCAAGCAGCGCTACGCCCGCGAGGCGATGGCCAGCGCGTTCCGGATTCTCGGCGAGGGGCAGCTCTCGCTCACCAAGTTCCTGCTGGTGACGGACCGGCCCGTCGACCTGCGCGACTTCCGGGCGACGCTCGAGCACGTGCTGGCCCGGACGAACCCCGAGACGGACCTGTACGTGTTCTCCAACCTGTCGATGGACACCCTCGACTACACCGGGCCGGCCGTGAACCACGGCTCGAAGGGCGTGTGGCTGGGGCTCGGCGACCCCGTCCGCGAGCTCCCCGGCGAGTTCTCGGCGGCCGGGCTGCCCGCGGGCATCGACGAGGTGCGGGTGTTCTGCCGCGGGTGCCTCGTGGCCGGGGGGAAGCCGGCGGCCGACGAGCCCGGCCTGCCGGCTCGGGTGGCGTCCCATCCCGCGTTCCGGGGCTGGCCGCTGGTGGTCCTGACCGACGACGCCGGGCGCGCCGCCCGCAGCGCGATGAACTTCCTGTGGACGACGTTCACCCGCTTCGAGCCCGCCGCCGACATCCACGCCGCGTCGACCCGGGTGGCCCGCAACCACGTCGTGCGCACCGCTCCCATCGTCATCGACGCGCGGCTGGCGCCGTCGTTCCCCGACGAGCTGACGTGCCGCCCCGACGTGGCCGCGACCGTCACCCGCCGCTGGCGCGAGTACTTCCCCGAGGGGAACGTCGAGATGGGCGACGCCGAGCGCGGCCACCTCGACTGAGGGGCGCCGCCCGGGGCCGGCGAGCCGGCTTCACGATACCTCCGGGACATGCTCGAGGAGCGTCGGCGCCCGGGCGTCAGGAAGGGGCCGGCGAGCCGGCTTCACGATACAGGTCCAGGAAGTCCCTGGGAGACAGGACGGGCATGCCTCGCCGGATGGGTTGCGGATAGTGCCTGAGATTGCCGGCCACCAGACAGCGGGCGCTTCCCGCGAGGGCGACGGCCAGGAACGCCTCGTCGTCGGGGTCGGGCAAGGGGACGGTGAGGGGTCGGGCGGCGACGAGCAGGCCGTCGGCGGCGATCTGGTGCAGCAGCGACTCCACGCGGCCGGCCGCGATGCGGAACACGGGCCGCGAGAGCACCTCGCGGTATTCGTCCATGATGCGGGCGTCGTAACAGACGCGCACCTCCCCGGCCGCGATCAGCCGCACGATGTCTCCGGGGGGGCCGAAGGGGGAGAGCAGGCCGGAGACCAGCACGTTCGTATCGAGGACGATCCTCATCGGGAACGGGAGCGGGACCTGCGCACCGCGTCGATCTCCGCGTCGATCTCGTCGAGCGACAGGCGGTCCGTGCCGGCGTCCCGGGACGCCTGCTGGATGGCGGCGACCGCGGCCTGGGCGCGGGCGCGGCGTAACGACTGCAGCGATTCCTCCAGGTGTTCCTCCGAGGTCGCGGACAGCACCGCGATCGGCTTGCCGTTGGACGTGACGACGAGCTCCTTCTCGTCGGCCAGGGCTCTCCAGACCGCCGCGGACTGACCGCGCAACTCGCGAACGCTGACGAAGCGCATTCCTTCGCACACCTCCCGAGGTTGTGTGGTAGTGTACTCGATCGTGACTCGATGGAGGTTCTTGCCGCGTAAACTGACGGTACGGGCAGTGTCGGCGAGCCTCGTCGCGATCCTCGCGCTGGCCGCGCCGGCGTCGGCTCAGCAGGACGTCGAGCGCGAGAACCTCGCCGGCATCCGCGACGTGAACGTCATCGTCGCCGACCTCGCCGACGACGTGGAGTCGGCCGGGCTCACCCGCCGCGGCCTGCTCGACGCGGTGGAGGGGCGCCTCGACGCGTGCGGGGTCCGGCTCGGGAGCTCGCGGCAGGCGGCCGACCTCTATGTCGACGTCACCACCCACCGCGGCGCCACCGGGCTCTACGCCTACTACGCCCGCGTCTCGGTGCAGCAGCTCGCGACCATCGAGGGCAACCAGCTCCGGGCCTACGTCGACACCTGGGACATGGCCAGCCTGGGCACCACCGGCGGCGCCAACCTGCCCCGGGTCGCCGAGGTCGTGCTGCAGATTGTGGACCTGTTCTGCGACGACTACTTCGACGTGAACGACCCACGGCGGTGACCGCCGTCGAGTGGGCGCGTGGCGCGCCGTCTGGTGTTTCAAATCGCATCGCCGTGCTACCATTGGAACATGACGCCGGAGATCGTCTCGGTCGTGCTTACCGGCGGCGGCGTGCTGCTCGGGGTGTGGCGGATGCTCGCCCACTACGAGGCCCGCAACGACGCGGCGCACACGAAGCTGGGGCAGCGCATCGACGCCGTGAGCTCGGAGCTGGGGCAGCGTATCGACGCCGTGAGCTCGGAGCTGGGGCAGCGTATCGACACCGTGCGTGCGGAGCTCGGCGCCCGTCTCGACTCCGGGCACGCGGAACTGGGCGGCCGCATCGATGCCGTCAACGGGCGCATCGACACCGTCAACGGCCGCATGGACACCCTGCTGCACGAGCTGGCCAAGCGGGGGTAGGCCCTCGTCCCCGCCCCTGGGCGCCGTTCCGCCCGGAATCGCCTCCCTTCGACTTGTCCTCGGTGCGGTCCCCGGCCGTGCGCGGGAACCCCGTGCGCGGGAATAACCCGGCGAGCCCGGCGGTCACTGAGATCAGCAACCGGCGAGCCGCGAACGGCCGCCGGACCGGGGCCGCCGGCGCGAGCCGGCGCGGCATGCCGCCCGGTTTCCTTTCCAACCGCATGACGGGTCCGGCGCGCGCGGCGACGCGGGCCGAGATCGAGTGGAGACGACGATGAAGGTGCTGAAGCTTCGCAGGGCGACGTGGGTGGTGGCGGCCGTGGTGACGGCCGGGACGCTGGTGGTGGCGGACATGGCTTGGAGCCAGCCGGACGGCGGCCGGCGCGGGTGGATGGGCGGGCGCGGCCCCGGGGGGCCGGGCGGCCCCGGCAGACTGGGCGGTTTCGGCGGGCCGGGCGGTCTCTTCACGGTCCCGTTGGGCCAGCTCGGCCTCAGCGACGAGCAGCGGGAGGCGGTGCGCGGCGTCCTGGAGGAAGGCCGCGAGGCGCTGCGCGAGGCCGGGGAGCAGGCGCGGGCCTCGCGCCAGGCGCTGCGCGAAGCGGTGGGGACCGGCGGTGACCTCGACGAGGAGGCGATCGGGGCCGCGGCGGCCGCGCTGGGGACGGCCCAGGGCGCGGTGGCGCTCGCCAGGGCGTCGGCGCGGGCGCGGATCTGGGAGGTGCTGACCCCCGAGCAGCGGACCGCGGCCGACGTCCTGCGGACGGCGCGGGGGCAGCGGATGGAGGCGCGGCGCGAGCGGATGGAGGAGCGCCGCGAACGGATGGAAGAGCGCCGCGAGGAGCGCCGGGGCCGCCGCGGCCGTGGGGAGGGCCGCCGGGGACGCGGGCGGGACCAGTAGTCGCGGCCGGTCGGATGTCGGGCCTCGAACGGCGCAGTCCCCTCCCGGGGGCTGCGCCGTTTCTCGTTGGGCGCCGGCGCGCGGTCACTGACCGGAGCCGGCCAGGTCCGCCTTCATCTGCGTCCACGCCTGCCGCGCTTCCTCCACCGAGCCCTCGTCCTCGATGGTGGTGATGTCGCCGGGGTCGCGGTCGAGGATGACCGCCCTGAGCACGCGGCGCATGATCTTGCCGCTGCGCGTCTTCGGCAGCATCGTCACGAAGTTCAGCTCGCCCACCACCGCGATGGGGCCCAGCTCGCGCCGGATGGTCTCTATCAACGCCCGCCGCAGATCGTCCGACGGCGTCTCGCCCTGCTTGAGGAGGACGAAGGCCGAGATGACCTCGCCGCGGGTCTCGTCGGGCCGCCCGACGACGCCGCACTCGGCCGCCGCGGGGTGCTTCAGGCACGCGCTCTCGACCTCGATGGTCCCGATGCGATGGGCGGCGATCTTGATGATCTCGTCGGCGCGCCCCCCGAACCACAGGTAGCCGTCGTCGTCGACGTGGGCCGAGTCGCCGCTGAAGTAGACGCCCGGTATCTTCTGCCAGTAGTCGCGGCCGTAGCGCTCGGGCTCGCCCCAGAGCGAGGCGGTGAGCCCCGGGAACGGGCGCTTGAGCACCATGATGCCCTTCTCGCCGGGCCCGCACGGTGCGCCGTCGCCGCTCACGATGGCGGCGTCGATGCCCGGCAGGGGGAGGGTCGCCGACCCCGGCTTGATGGGCAGCATCGCCAGCCCGTAGGGGTTGCCGAAGACGGGGCCGCTCGTCTCGGTCTGCCACATGTGGTCGATGACGGGGATGCGCCCCCCGAGGACGGTGTTCTGCAGCCAGTCCCACGCCGGCGGGTTGAGCACCTCGCCGGCCGAGAAGATGCGCTCGACCCGGGCGTGGTCGACGCCCTGGAGGGGCGCGTCGCCGTAGCGCATGAGGGCGCGGATGGCGGTGGGCGAGGTGAAGATGCCGGTGGCCCCGATCTCCTCCACCACCGCCCGCCACGTGCTGTCGGGCTCGGGGTAGTCGAGGGCCCCCTCGAACACCACCGTGGTGCAGCCGACGAGGAGGGGGGCGTAGACCATGTAGCTGTGGCCGACGATCCAGCCGATGTCCGAGGTCGCCCACCACACGTCGCTCGGCCGCATCCCGAAGCACCATCGGGCCATGCTCGCGATGTGCACCTGGTAGCCGCCGTGGGTGTGGACGGCGAGCTTCGGCTTCGCGGTGGTCCCCGACGTGGCGAGGATGAACGCCGGCTCGTTCGCCTCCATCGAGACCCAGTCGCCGGACTGGCCCGCGGCCCCCGCGAGGAAGTCGTCCCACGACATCTCGCGGGCGGGGTCGAGGGGCGGCGTCGGATCGGCCCGCTGCAGCACCACCACCCGCTCGACGGGGTGTCCCGGCGCGCGCAGGGCGTCGTCGACGATCGGCTTCAGGGGCACGTCCTTCCCCTTCCGGTAGGTGACGTCGGCCGTGAACACCACGCGCGACCCGCTCGCGGTGATGCGGTCGGCGAGGGCCTGGGCCCCGAACCCCGCGAACACCACCGAGTGGATGGCCCCGATGCGCGCGCACGCCAGCATCAGGTACACCGCCTCGGGGCACGTGGGCATGGAGAGGGTCACCCGGTCGCCCTTCCCCACCCCGAGGGCGCGCAGGGCCGCCGCCGCCCGGGTCACGTGGAACCGGAGCTGCGCGTAGGTGCAGACCATCCGCTCGCCGCGCTCGTTCAGGTAGACGAGGGCGGCGCGTCCGCCCTCGCCGGCCGCCACGTGGTGGTCGACGGCGTTGTGGGCGAGATTGGTCTGCGCGCCGACGAACCAGCGGAACGTCGGCGGGTCGGGGGCGTACACCTGGTCCCAGGTGCGGAACCACGGCAGCCGCCGCGCCGCGCGTTCCCAGAAGCCCTCGGGGTCCCGGTGTCCCTCGTCAATCCAGCGCTGAACGATCGGGGGGATGATCTGCATGGTGTCGTTTCTCCGGTTGGCAGTTCGTGGGTGGAACCCCGCGTCGCACCGCGCCCGAAGGGCGCCAGCGGATCGCCGAGAGCGCCCGCGGGCCGAGAAGCGCGCGGGCAAGGAAGCGCGCCCCCGCGGGCTGAGAAGCGCCCGGGCAAAAGAAGAGCGCCCGCGGGCTGACAGGCGTGGTGCATCGTCACTCGAATGCAGCGGGGGCTGCCATCACCGGCTGCTAGACTCGTTCGCCAAATGGCACGCCACGTCACGGTGGGGCTGCACGCCACCATCGTCGCCGTCACCGATGCGGAGCCCCGGGTGCTGACGGTCTCGGGCGGCGGCGGTGACGACCGCTTCCCCGCCCTGCCCTTCGGTCCCCTCGACCCCGACCGCCACCGCACCCTCGAGCTCGGTCTGCGGGCCTGGGTCCGCGAGCAGACCGGCATGGAGCTCGCGCACGTCGAACAACTGTACACGTTCGGCGACCGGGATCGGGCGGGGGCGGGGGATGGAGAGGCCCGGGTGATCGCGGTGGCGTACCTCGCCCTGGTGCGCGAGCGCCACGTCGAGGCGGGGCATCCGGCGGCGTGGGAGGCCGTCTACCGCTTCCTGCCGTGGGAGGACCGGCGCGGCGGCGAGCCGGCCCTGCTGCGCGAAGGCATCCGGCCCGCCCTCGACGCGTGGATCGCGGCGGCGCCGCCGGGCGACCCGCGCCGCGAGCGCCGGGGCCGCGCCGACATCACCTTCGGGGCGGGGGCCGCGCCGTGGGACGCCGAGCGGGTGCTCGACCGCTACGAGCTGCTCTACGAGGCGGGGCTGGTCGCGGAGGCGCGGCGCGACGGCGACCCGGCAGCCCCCCGCGCGGCCTCCGACCCGGCAGCCCCCCGCGCGGCCTCCGACCCGGCAGCCCCCCGCGCGGCCTCCGACCCGGCAGCCCCCCGCGCGGCCTCCGACCCGGCAGCCCCCCGCGCGGCCTCCGACCCGGCAGCCCCCCGCGCGGCCTCCGACCCGGCAGCCCCCCGCGCGGCCTCCGACCCGGCAGCCCCCCGCTCGGCCTCCGACCCGGCGGCGTTCGGGGCGCCGCTGGCCCTCGACCACCGCCGCATCCTCGCCACCGCCCTCGGCCGGCTGCGCGGCAAGCTCAAGTACCGGCCCCTGGTGTTCGAGCTCCTGCCGGAGGCCTTCACCCTGCTGCAGCTCCAGCGGACGGTCGAGACCCTCGCCGGCGTCCGCCTCCACAAGCAGAACTTCCGCCGCCTCGTCGAGCGCGGCGGCCTCGTCGAGGGGACCGGCCGCGTCGAGTCCGCCACCGGCGGCCGGCCCGCCGAGCTGTTCCGCTTCCGCCGCGAGGTGCAGCACGAGCGGCCGGCGCCCGGGGTGGGGCTGCCGGGCCTGCCGGCCACGTCGTAGCCGATGGCGAAGGGTTCCCGTCGCCGGCTTCCATTCCGACTGCATCCATGTGCTTCGACGCGTCACGGCGGCGCCAGCCCGCCAATCGTGGCTGTCGGCTGCGCCCGGCGTCCAACCGAACGCTCATGGCCGCGCTTCGCGCAGCCACCCCGACCGCATGGGTGAATCACCCGCACGATGATGTCATGCACCCGCCCGCTGTCGCAGATTTGACAGCCCGTTATGCTCACGGCTAGAATAACGGAACGTAATTCTCACTGTGAGCATAAATGAGTAGCGACCTTCAGCAGGCAGTTCCGTCTCCCGTCCCGCCGGGGCTCGAGTACACGCCGGCGGTGGCGGCCCGCACCGCGGCCCTGTACGAGCGGGTGCGGTCGGTGATCCCCCCCATGGAGTGGCCGGTCCACGCCCCCTACGTCGACGCCATCCGGCGCCTGAAGGAGGAGCGCGGGGCGGTGGTGCTGGCCCACAACTACCAGACGCCCGAGATCTTCCACGGCGTCGCCGACCTCTGCGGCGACTCCCTCGCCCTCGCGCGGCAGGCGGCCGAGACCGACGCCGAGGTCATCGTCGTGTGCGGCGTCCACTTCATGGCCGAGACCGCCAAGGTTCTCAGCCCCGGCCGGACGGTGCTCATTCCCGACCTCGAGGCGGGCTGCTCGCTGGCGTCGTCGATCACCGCGGCCGACGTGGCGCTGTTGCGCGAGCGTCACCCGGGCGCGCCGGTCGTGACCTACGTCAACACGTCGGCCGAGGTGAAGGCGGCGTCCGACATCTGCTGCACATCGTCGAACGCGGTCGAGGTCGTGGAGTCGCTCGGGGCCGAGCGGGTCATCTTCCTGCCCGACGAGTACCTCGGCCGCTACGTCGCGGGCCGGACCGGCGTCGAGATCGTGCTGTGGCAGGGCCACTGCGAGGTGCACGAGCGGTTCACCGCCGAGGACCTGCGCGGCTACCGGGCGAGCTATCCCGGCGTGCAGATCTACGCCCACCCGGAGTGCCCGCCCGACGTGCTCGCCGAGGCCGACTACGTGGGCTCGACGGCGGGCCTGCTGCGGCACGTCGACGCGGTGCGCCCCGAGCGGGTGGTGCTGGTGACGGAGTGCTCGATGAGCGACAACGTGGCGGTGGCCCACCCCGAGGTGGAGTTCATCCGGCCCTGCAACCTGTGCCCGCACATGAAGCGGATTACGCTGCCGAGGATCCTGTCGTCGCTCGAGCGGATGCAGCACGAGGTGACCGTGGACCCGGCCGTCGCCGCCGGCGCCCGCCGGGCCGTCGAGCGCATGCTCGAGGTCGGCCGCGGGGCGGGGGGATGAGGGGCGGCGCCGCGCCGGCCGGGGTCCGCGCCCGAGAAGCCCGCGGACGGTTGGAGAGGTGGTCGGGCGGCGCCCGGAGCGGGACGGGGTTGGTTTCCGGGACTGGCGCCGGCCGCGTGGAACCGTTCAAGACCCTGGCGGGATGGTTGGCCCGCAACCGAAGCCGCAGGGCGACGATTGCCGGGGCCGCGCGCCGATGACCCCGGGAGCCCTGCCGTCCCGCGTCGCCCCATTGCTCCCCCTGCACTACGAGGCGCTCGTGCGCCGCGACCTGGCGGTCGACCTGGGGGCGGCCGGCGACGTCACTACCGACGCGATCGTGCCGGCGCATCGGCGTGCCGCCGCGCGCGTCGTGGTGCGGCGGGCCGGGCGCGTCTGCGGGCTGCGCTGCGCGCTGTTCGCGTTCGAGGCCCTGGGCCCGGTGCGGCACGCCGTCGAGCACGATGACGGCGCGGACGTGGCGGCGGGCGCGGTGCTCGCCACCGTCGAGGGTCCGGCCCGGATCCTCCTGTCGGCCGAGCGGACCGCCCTGAACCTCCTCGGCCACCTCTCCGGCATCGCCACCGCCACCCGCGACCTCGTCGAGCGCGCCGCGCGCGGCGGGCCCGCCCGCATCGTGTGCACCCGCAAGACCACCCCCGGCCTGCGCGCGCTCGAGAAGTACGCGGTGCGGGTGGGCGGCGCCGCCAACCACCGCTTCGGCCTCCACGACGCGGTGCTCGTCAAGGACAACCACCGGCTGATCGCGGGCGGGGTCGCCCCCGCCGTCGCCCGGGCCCGCGCCGCGGCGGGCCACCTGGTGCGGGTGGAGGTGGAGGTCGACGACCTGGAGCAGCTCGAGGAGGCCCTCGACGCGGGGGCCGACGCGGTGCTCCTCGACAATTTCCCGGTCGCGGACCTGGAGCGGGCGGCGGCGATGGCCCGCGGCCGGGCCGTGACCGAGGCGTCGGGCGGGATCACCCCCGAGACCGTCGCCGAGTTCGCCGCCACCGGGGTCGACCTGATCTCGGTCGGCTGGATCACCCACAGCGCCCCGGCCCTCGACGTCGGGCTGGACTTCGCGGCGCCCTGAACACGGCCCCGGGTCTTCCGCGCGTGCGCTTCCCGGAAGGGTGCGGGAGGGTCCTTGGGCGCTCCCTGTCAGGGCGCGATTCGGTCGAGCGCGTGCTGGAGCTGGACCGCCGCCTCGGGCGGTGTTCCCCCGGTCCGGCCTTCGAGGACGATCTGCCGCGAGTCGAGCCGGACCCCGTAGAAGCGCTCGTTGGCGTCGCGGTCGGCCCGCAGCGTGGCTCCGCCGAGGGTCACCCCCGCGAACACCCCGCGCGAGCGGGAGTAGCTGAGGATCTCGGCCGTCATTTGCAGGTCGGTCGACGCTTCCAGGCTGCGCCCGACCGGCCCCACCGCGGCCGAGGCGTCCCCGCCCAGCTTGAACTGGTTGCCGAGGAGGCGGGCGAGGCCGCGCCGGTTCTGGATGAGGAGGACGACGTCGGCCTGCTGCGCGCCCGCCTGAAGGCCGATGCTGCCGCCGGTCAGGGTCAGGAACGCGGGCGCGGACCATGCGCCGGTGTCGGGGTCCCGCGCCGAGATGAACCCGCGGCCGCGCTGGCCGCCGAAGATGAACCCCGCCCGAATCGTCGACGGGAACACCGCGATGGCGGCGGCCCGGTCGAGAATGGCCTCGGGGATGGAGGCGTCGGGGGCGTCCATGATCTCCTGGAGGACGACGAGCCCCTCGGCGAGGCGCTCCGCCTCGGTGTCGGCGGCGGCCAGGGCGGGCGTCCCCAGCAGGAGCAGACCCGCGACCGTCGCGGTCTTCGCGAGCCGGCCCACCGCAACCGTGAACACTGCGCAGCAAGTGGTCATGTCTCTGCCCGATCTATCGGCTCGAAGCTCGGCCTTCTCTATCGATCCTGCGGCCCATCGACCCCGACCCCGCGCGAAATGATGCGTGATGCATGATGCTTGACATCAACCTGACCTCGACGTAGAGTGCGGATAGTGATCGACGTGGATTCGCCAACTGCACCCAGGCACGACCCGCTTTTGCCGTCTTCCGGGCTTGCCGCGTGGCGCGGTTGTTCCCGTCACTGTCCCAACGGTACATGCGAACGACCTTGAACCTGTCCGCCGACGCCCTCGCGGCGGTGCGGCAGCTCGCCCGGCAGCGGGGCAAGACCCTCGGCGCCATCGCCTCCGAGCTCATCCTGCAGGCGCTCCGACCCAGCGGCGCGCCGGTGGTCAGAAACGGCGTTCCGATCTTCGCCGCGCCGCCGGACGCCCGGTCCGATGCCGCGGCCGCGGCGCCGGATCTCGATCTGGTCAATCGGCTCCGCGACCAGGCGCCGTGAGCCACCTGCTGGACGTCAACTTCCTGGTGGCGCTGTTCGACGCACGCCACGTCAACCACGATGCCGCGCACCGCTGGTTCGGCGCGACGGGCGCCGCCGACTGGGCCACCTGTCCGATAACGGAGACCGGGTGCGTCCGGGTGTTGTCGAATCCCGCCTACCCGACAGTCTCGGCCTCGCCCCGGGAAGCGCTGCGCCGGCTGGCCCGCTTCTGCGACTCGGCCGGGCACCGCTTCTGGCCGGACGACCTGTCGTTGCGCGACTCCCTGGACGACGCGACGGCCGGTCGGCTGCAGGGCCACCACCAATTGACCGACTTCCATCTCGCCGCCCTCGCGGCGCACCGGCGGGGACGCCTGGTGACGTTCGACGGGCGGCTGCGAAGGTCGCTCGACGGGACGCCTCTGGCGCCGGCGGTCCTGCTGGTGGAATAGCGTGAACCCGTCCACCCCCTTCGGCGGGCTCGTAGGCGACCGCCTTGACCGCCTTCTCCGACGCCTGCAGCGCGATGAAGCACGCCTGCGCGTGGAACTCCTCGCGCAGAGCGACCCGGCGAGCGCGTCGACGAGGAACGGCCGTCCCTCGGCGCGCATTCTTGTGAACTCCTCGGGCGTGTACACCAACAGGTCGACCCCGATCCCCGCGTCGAGGATCGCTGGCAGGTAGTCGCGGAACCGTTCGACGAAGGGCCGCTTGGTCGGCGCCACCACGATAACGTCGATGTCGCTGTCCCCCGCCACCGTCCAGCTGGCGTGCGACCCGAAGCTCCACGCAACGTGGGCCCCCTGCGCATCGAGGGGCGGCCGCAGGGCGCCGAGGAAGTTGTCGAGCTGGGTCAGGGGGGCATTCCATGTGCTCTGTACCCCCGTGGTGTTGGTGTCGGGATTCGGACCGCTACAAGCGAAAGAGCCCCTTGAACCACTTGACGAACGGCTGTGACTCCGGTCGGGTGGGGTCGAGCACTCCGTCTTGCACGGCATCGTAGAGTCGAAGGCCGGGTTCATACTGCCACGCGAGCCAAGTGTGAACCTCCGCCTTTGTCCGGTGGGCCGTCTTGAAAGGAGCATCCTGTTGTTGAGCCTCCGAGACGCAGCTCCGGGCCAGTTGGTACAGAGGACGCGATTTCTCCGGAATCAGTCCGACGAGCCAGTCCTCCAGCATCCCTTTGAACTGGTTGTTCGGCATGATCCACACGCCGAACCGGATTCCCCGGGAATGGACAACCTCCAGGCCGTCGGCGGGAATCTGGTCCGGCAGGTTCCCGAACTCACTGCCACACCACTCTCTGAGGTCGTCCCATCGGCTGGCGGCGTCACCGTTCGCGTCGACCACGACCCCCAGAGCCTCGAGTCCCGAGGCTCCCAGTTCGGCCTCGAGGACTCCCGGCTTCAGGATCTCGTCGACGCTGCCCCGCGTGTCGACCGACACGGGGGACTCGGGAGGATCAGGCCACGGGACACCGTTGGCTTCCATCAACGCGGCGATTACACCCCTGTCGGACGCGCCCTCTACGAGCAGCCTCCGCGGGTGGATTCTCGCGGGCAACTCACCGGACCTCTATACCGCGCTCGGCGGCGGCGACGACGGCCTCGCGGCTGAACCCGACTGCTTCTCCGCGACTTCTGTCAATCCGCTGAATCGTGACGCCGTCTCCGTCGGGCCCGGCAATGGCCGCCAGACTTTCGTAACAGTCGCGGCTGTGAGTGGTCGCGAACACCTGGACGGACAGCGCGGCCGCCTGCTTGCTGATCATCCGCCACATGTCTTCCATGACGGAATAGTGAAGGCCGGTGTCGATCTCGTCGATCAGCAGCGCTCCGCCCCGAGCGTTGGTGAGGGACAGCGCCAGACCCAGCATCCGCCACAAGCCGTCTCCCATGCTGCCGATCGGGACTTGGCCCGCTATTCCGCGAAGTTTGAGCACCACCCCGCCGGGCGCATCCCGATCGAACAGCCTCCGGTCGTGTGTCACGGCAGGAGCTATATTCTCGATGGCCGGCTCGACGATGCGAAGCGCCCGCTTGATTGGTTCCTCCTTGTCTGTAAAGACATACCCGCTGTACGACTGAACGACATCCGTCGCCCTCACACCGCTGGTCCTGATGAATTGAACAGGTTGGCTGGATGCACCACGCGCGCGCAACGGCGGCCGAGGCCAGAGCAGCACGCCCTCGCCGTTGATGAAAGCTCTGGACAAGGCCTCGCCTTCCGCATTCGACCACTCGAGACGAAGGTCGAGGTGGGCAGTCCCGTCGTCGTCTTCCGGTTCGGCGTCAGGTTCATCGGGCCCCGAACCGGTCGGGTCCTTGATGTAGACGGTGACCTTGTCGCTCGGAGAGGCGGAGTCTGAGTCACCGACACGGCTCGCCTCGATGCAGATCTTTCCCGCCAGCTCATGGTTGGCGAACAGGTGCGACACATTGAGAGGCTCCGCACCAGATCCGAGAGAGACCCGGGCATCCTCGTCAGTCGTGTGGGCCCACTCGCCCCTGCGCCCCGCAATGGTCGACAGTACGTGCGGGTCACCCACCGACCGGAGCAGTTGGATGCACTCCAGGATCGACGTCTTCCCGCAGTTGTTGGTGCCCACTAGCAGGTTGACGCGGCCGAGTCCCTGCATCCGGAACGAGTCGAGGCCACGGTAGCCGTGAATCCGTATCGATGAATACAACGCACCTCTCCGTGAAGCTGCAGCCGCCTCCAGTATGACACGCCTTGGTATCCGGCCCGCGAGTACTCTCGGCGGAGCGGCCGTCCTCGGGACCGCAGTTCCAGCCGGAAGACCGTGTCTGGGTGAGCGGACCCTCGCGTGGTTCTGGTGGTGTCCCGGTCGGCGAAGGGGCTCGACCGGACTGACTCTGACGTGAGCAGGTCGGTGCCGCCGGTGCACGGGGGCCGTGCGTATAGAATGGTCCGATGCGCCTCGTCTTCGAGCAGGTCCGGACCGGCGGCGACCGGAACTTCGGCTATCTGATCGGCGACCGGGAGGCGGGGAAGGGGGTGCTCGTGGACCCCTCGTACTCGCCGGCGGTGCTCGTCGAGCGGGCGGCGGCGCAGGGGCTGGCGGTGACCCACGTCGTCAACACCCACGGGCACCCGGACCACACCGAGGGCAACGCCGCCGCCGTCGAGCTGACGGGGGCGCCGGTGGCGGCCCATCCCGCCGCGCCGGAGCCGCCGGACGTGGCGCTCGCCGACGGGGGCGAGCTGGCGGTGGGGTCGCTCGCGCTGCGGTGCCTGCACACCCCCGGCCACTGCGACGACCACCTCGTGCTGTTCGAGGCGGAGCACCGCCTGCTCGTCACCGGCGACCTGCTCTTCGTGGGCAAGGTCGGGGGCACCACGACCGAGGCTGACGCCCGCACCGAGTGGGCGAGCCTGCAGCGGCTGCTCGACGGGGTGCCGGACGACACCACCGTGTGGCCCGGGCACGACTACGGGGCGCGGCCCAGCTCGACCATAGGGCTCGAGCGGCGGACCAATCCGTTCCTCGTCTGCGAGGACGTCGACGCCTTTCTGCGCCTGCGCGTCGAGTGGCCGGAGTACAAGAAGCGCATGGGCCTGAAGTAGGCCGAGCCGAGGACATCGCCATGAGGAAGACCGTTCGGGCGAGCGCGACGTCGGCGTGGCGCCTCGCGCTGGCGCTGGCGGCCGTCGTCTCGTGGGGCGCGGTGGGTTGCGCCCCGACGGCCGCGTCCCCCGCGCTGGAAGCGGGCTCGGCGGCGGCGGTCGAGGCGGCGCAGTCGGCACGCGCCACGACCCCGGGCGGCACCGGCGGCGTCAACGCGCCCGAGACCCTCGACAAGCCCTACCTCGTGCTCGTGTCGTTCGACGGCTTCCGCCACGACTACCTGGACCTCTACGCCACGCCGAGCTTCGACCGGGTCGCGGCCCGCGGCGTGGCGGCCGACGCGCTCGTTCCCCCGTATCCGTCGCTGACCTTTCCCGCTCATTACACCATCGCCACCGGTCTCCACCCCGAACGCCACGGCCTGGTGGGCAACCGCTTCCACGACCCCGCCCGCGGCGCCGAGTACAACTACCGCGACCGCGCCAACGTCGAGGACGGTACCTGGTACGGCGGCGAGCCCATCTGGGTGACGGCCGAGACCCAGGGCATGGTGGCGGCGGCGATGCTGATGGTCGGCACCGAGGCGGACATCGGCGGGGTGCGGCCCACGTTCTGGACCCGCTATGCCGACCGCGGCACGCATCGCGAGCGGGTCGACGAGGTGCTCGACTGGCTGGCCCTGCCGCCCGGGCGCCGGCCCCACCTCGTCACCCTGTACTTCTCGGCCGTGGACGGCGCCGGCCACCGCACCGGCCCCGCGTCGCCCGCCGTCGCCGAGGCGGTGGAGCAGGTGGACGCCGACCTCGGCCGGCTGCTCGACGGCATCGACGCGCTGCCCCACCGCGGCGCCGTGTCGGTCGTGCTGGTCTCGGACCACGGCATGGGCGCGGTCCGTCCGGGGGGGATGATCGATCTGTCGGGCGCCGCCGACCTGCGCGGCGTCCGCGCCGTCGTCACCGGACCGGGCGCCAACCTGTTCGTCGCCGGAGGCCCGGCGCGAGCTCGGGCGGTGCGCGACGACGTCAACGACGGCACCGGGGGCGCAGGCTTGACCGGCGGGCGAGCCTACCTCCGGAACGAGGTGCCCGCCGCGCTCCGCTACCGCGCCAACCCGCGCATCGGCGACGTGGTGGTCGTCGCCGACCCGGGCTTCATGTTCGACTTCGGCAGCCCGCCGCCGCCGGCCGGCATGCACGGGTGGGACCCCCGCCATCCCGACATGCACGGCATCTTCCTCGCGTCGGGACCGGACATCGGGCCCGGCCAGCGCATCGGCCCCGTCGAGAGCGTCGACCTGTACCCGTTCCTCGCCCGCCTGCTGCGCCTCGCCCCGAACCCCGACGTGGACGGCGACCCCGCGGTTCTCGCGCCGGTTCTGACGCCGGCAGGGTCCGGCTTCTAGGCCCGCTTGCGCCGGGGCTTGGCGGTCTTCGCCGCGGCGCTTCCGCTCGCCCGCGCCGGCTTCTTCTTGGCGGCGCTGACGCTGTCGAGGCTCTTCCTGAGAGCGGCCATGAGGTCGACGACCTTGGTCGGCGACTCCTCCTCCTGCACCACGAACTCCTCGCCGGCGACCTTGGCGTCGATGACCGAGCGGAGCTGCGCCTGGTACTGATCCTCGAACTCGCCGAAGTCTATCTCGCCCTCGAAGTTGCCGATGACCTGCCGGGCCAGGGACACCTCGGCGTCGTTGGGCTCGTCGGGCACCCGGTCGAGCTCTTCGATGGCGCTCATGCGGCGCACCTCGTTGGCCCGGCGCAGGGTGAACATGACCAGCCCGTTCTCGCGGGGCTGGATGGCCACCGAGTACTCCCGGCCCGAGATGGCGAGCTTGCCGATGCCCGCCTTGCCGCGCAGCGCCTCGCGGATGACCCCGAATGCGCTCGACGCGACGTCGCCGTCGGGGGCCAGGTAGTACGGCTTCTCGACGTACATGGGGTCGATCGAGTCCATGTCCGCGAACCGCTCGAGGTTGATGATGCGGGTCGACTCGGGGCGGGCCTTGGCGATGTCGTCCTCGTCGAGCACCACGTAGCGGCCGCGCTCGAACTCGTAGCCCTTGACGATCTCGGTCTTGTCGATCTCGCGGTCGCAGCTCGGGCACCAGCGCTTCTGCTGCAGGCGGGTCTGGCACTCGCCGTGGAGCTGGTTGAAGCGGAGCACGGCGTCGGCGCTGGTGGCGGGGAACACCCGCACCGGCACCGTCACGAGACTGATCTTGATGTGGCCCTTCCAGGTGGGGCGTGCAGCCATGTTGCTATCTCCCTGTGCCCGCGGACGCCGCGGCGGGGGCTTCCATCTTATCGGTTCCGGGAGGCGGCGGCAGGACCCCGCGTCGCGCCTGCCCGCGGACGCCGCGGCGGGGGCTTCCATCTTGTCGGTTCCGGGAGGCGGCGGCAGGACCCCGCGTCGCGCCTGCCCGCGGACGCCGCGGCGGGGGCTTCCATCTTGTCGGTTCCGGGAGGCGGCGGCAGGACCCCGCGTCGCGCCTGCCCGCGGACGCCGCGGCGGGGGCTTCCATCTTGTCGGTTCCGGGAGGCGGCGGCAGGACCCCGCGTCGCGCCTGCCCGCGGACGCCGCGGCGGGGGCTTCCATCTTGTCGGTTCCGGGAGGCGGCGGCAGGACCCCGCGTCGCGCCACGCGCCGAGAAGGCCGGGCGTCGTGGCACTCACCGCACCAACCGGGCGGCAGGACCCCGCGTCGCGCCGCAGGCGCCGAGCGTGCCCACGGCCCGCGACGAGACGGCGGGATGGCGGGAGGTGAATGGCTTCATGAGCGCGAGGGGCCTGGCAGACCTGCGGGCGACGAGGCCGAACGGGGTCGGGCCGGCTTTCCGCTTTCGGGCGGGGGACGGGTATGCTGGTCGACCGATGGGTGGACGAACCGGGTCTCCTGCAGCGGAGGCGGCACGGGCTCCGCGCCGCGCGCGGCGGGCCGATGCGGACCGCGGGCCGGCGTGGACCGAAGACGCCGCGGGGCTGCGGCCGATGCTCGCGGTGTCGGTCGACGAGTCCGTCCACGAGCGGCTGCTTGCTCGAGAGGACCTCGTCTTCGAGCGGAAGTACGACGGCATCCGCGCTCTCGTCGAGGTCACGCCGCCGGCCGGGGGCCGCGGCGCGGACGCGCGGGGGGAGCCGGAGGTCCGCATCTGGTCCCGGCTGGGCAACGACAAGACCGCGCAGTTCCCCGAGATCGCCGAGGGTCTGGCCGCGCTGGCGGCGGGGCTTCGCGGCCCCGTCGTGCTCGACGGCGAGATCGTGGCCGTCGACGCCGGGGGGCGCGCGTTGCCGTTCGAGCGCATCCAGGGACGCATGCATCGGCGCGGCCGCCCCCACCCGTCGGCCGCGCCCGACACCGCGGCCGTGTTGATGGCGTTCGACCTGATCCGGGACGGGCGGGAGGACCTGCGTCCGCGGCCGCTGACGGAGCGCCGGGCGCGCCTCGTCGACCGTTTGGATCCGGAACCCGGCGGGGCGGTACGGGTGGTGCCGAGCCGGCGCGGCGGCGGCGCCGATCTGCGCGACGAGGCGCTCGCCGGCGACTGGGAGGGGCTGATCGTCAAGGACCCCGCGTCGCGGTACCTGTCGGGCCGCCGGAACCCCGCGTGGCGGAAGCTCAAGCTCGTGCGGCGGCAGGAGTTCGTCGTCGGCGGCTGGACGGAGGGCCGCTCGTCGCGCAGCGGGTTCGGCGCGCTGCTCGTCGGCTACTATCCGGGCGGGACGCCGGCCACGCCGCCCCCTCGCGCGCGCGCCGTGGCCACCCGCGCCGCCGCGTCCGGCCGGCCGCGCGGGGCCGACCGGCTGATCTACGCGGGCCACGTGGGGTCCGGGTTCACCCAGGCCGACCTCGACGCCATCGGCGGCCACCTGCACGCCATCGCGGCCGACGAGTCGCCGTTCACCGCCGTTCCCCCCGCCAACGAGACGCCGCACTGGGTCGAGCCGAGCCTCGTCGTCGAGGTGAAGTTCACGCGCTGGACGGTCGACGAGGTGCTGCGCCATCCCGTGTACCTGGGGGTGCGGGCGGACACCGCGCCGAGGGACGTGCGCCGCGAGGACGACCGCGCGCGGCGCGCGCCGGCCGGGGCCGGGACCTCCGCCGACCCGCCCGGCGTCCGCCGTGCTCCGGACCCGGCCCGGGACGGGATCTCCGCGGCCGACCCGCCCGGCGCTCGCCGTGCTCCGGACCCGGCCCGGGACGGGATCTCCGCGGCCGACCCGCCCGGCGCTCGCCGCGCTCCGGACCCGGCCCCGGACGGGACCTCCGCCGCCGACCCGCCCGGCGCTCGCCGCGCTCCGGACCCGGCCGGGGCCGGGACCTCCGCCGCCGACCCGCCCGGCGCTCGCTGCGCTCCGGACTCGGCCCGGGACGGGATCTCCGCCGCCGACCCGCCCGGCGGTCGCCGCGCTCCGGACCCGGCCCCGGACGGGATCTCCGCGGCCGACCCGCCCGGCGCTCGCCGCGCTCCGGCCGGGACCTCTGCCCCGGGCCCGCCTCGCGCGCGCCGCGCCGCGGGCCCGCCTCGCGCGCACCGCGCTTCGGACTCGGCTCGGGGCGGCATCTCCACGGACGGCCTGCCTCGCGCGCGCGGCGCCTCCGACCGGCCGCCGCCCGGGGACGCCGCCGGTCCGGCCCGTGCGGCTCGCGCGCGCGCCGGCGGGTCGCGCCCGTCATCGCGCTCTGCGCGCGCGCCGGCGTTCACCCCCGCGCCGCTGCCGCCGCAGCCCGTCGCGGACCCCGCCATCGACGCGCTGTGCGACCAGCTGCGCGCGCTGGAGTCGGGCCGCAAGCGCGGCACCCTCGTGCTGCCCGACGGCAGCCAGGTCCCCGTCGGCAACCTGCACAAGGTGTTCTGGCCCGAGCCGGGGCTGACCAAGGGCGACCTCGTGCGCTTCAACCTGCGCATGTCGCCGCTCCTGCTGCCCGTCGTCGCCGACCGCCCCCTCGTCATGAAGCGCTTCCCGAACGGCATCGACGGCAAGTGGTTCTACCAGCACCGGTCGCCCGACGAGCTGCCCGAGGGCGTCCGGGTGGTGACGGTCAGCGAGAGCCTCGAGCGCGAGGACACCGGCGTCCCCTACCTCATCGGCGGCACCCTGCAGACCCTGGCGTGGATGGCGCAGCTCGCGGTGATCTCGCAGGACCCGTGGTTCTCGCGGCTCCCCGACATCGCCGAGGCGGACTGGGTCGCCCTCGACCTCGATCCCATGCCCGAGGCGCCGTTCAGCCGGGTCGTCGAGGTCGCCCGCTGGCTGCACGACGAGCTGGTCCGGCTCGGGGCGCCGTGCCTGGCCAAGACCTCGGGCGCCTCGGGGCTGCACATCTACATTCCCCTGCCCCCGGGCACGCCCTACGAGGCGGGCATGATCTTCTGCCAGATCGTCGCCACCATCGTCGCGTCGCGCCACCCGCGGGCCGCGACGGTCGAGAGGATGGTCAAGCGGCGCGCCGCCGACGCCGTCTACATCGACTACCTGCAGAACATCTACGGCAAGACCCTCGCCGCCGCCTACAGCGCCCGCGCCAGCCCCTTCGCGGGGGTGTCGACGCCGCTGACCTGGGTCGAGGTGCACGACGGCCTGAAGACCGGCCTCTCGCCGCGCGACTTCACCCTCGGGAACATCTTCGACCGCCTCTCCGGGGTCGGCGACCTGTGGGCGGAGCTGCGGTCCGGCGCGCCGGCCGACCTGCGTGCGGCCCTCGCGGGCCTGGAGGCGGGCTGAGGGGCGCCGGTCGAGGGGGCGGCGCATCGAGTACCGGACGCTGTGCGCCCGGAGCTCAGGAATGTGCATCGACCGACCCTTCGCGGGCAGGCGTCGACCCCTGACCGCGGGTCGCCCGCCGCCGCCGCGCCTGGGCCAGCTCCCAGGCGGCCTGCATGCGCATCCAGTGGTCGGCGGTCCCCCAGCCGATGCTCTCGAGCTCGAGGGCCATGTTCGCGGACACCCCCGCCCTGCCGTTCAGCACCCGAGACAGGGTCCCGCGCTCGCAGCTCAGGCGGACCGCCGTCTCGCCGACCGTCCAGCCCGTCTCTTCCATGCTCTCGCGAATCAACTCGCCCAGGTGCGGGGGTTCAGCATCGGGCCTACGCGCTCGTCGTCAGTGCCGGTCATGGTCTCGATGCTCCCGTCGTCATCGTACATGGGTTCCGCGCGTTTGATGGTCGTTACGGTGTACCCTGTCGGGCACCGGTTCGCTGCCGGGTCGATTCGTCCTGCGGGCTGAAGGGAGAGATGACGATGCGTCGAGTGTGCTGGGCTCTGATGGCGGTGCTGGTGACAATCGGGCCGGGGGCGGCATCTGCCCAGACCGTCGACGGGGGTCGGGGCGAGCTGCCGGTGCACGTCCCGTCGGGCTACGACGCGGCGGCGCCGGCTCCGTTCATCGTGCTGCTGCATGGCTACACCTCGAGCGGCGAGGGCCAGGACACCTACATGCAGGTCAGCGCCCTGAAGGACGCCTACGGGTTCATCCTGGTCGCCCCCGACGGCACCCGGGAGGACGGCGGCAACCGGCCCCGCTTCTGGAACGCCTCGGACGCGTGCTGCAACTTCCGCGACAGCACCGTCGACGACGTCGCCTACCTCGCCGGGCTCATCGACGCCGTCAAGGCCGAGTACGCCGTCGACGACAAGCGGGTGTACCTGTTCGGGCACTCCAACGGCGGGTTCATGTCGTACCGCATGGCGTATGAGCACCCGGGCGCCATCGCCGCGATCGCCAGCCTCGCCGGCGCCGACCAGAGCCTCCCGGCGCCGCCGGAACCCGTGCACGTGCTTCAGATCCACGGCACCGCCGACACCGCGATTCCCTACGAGAGCGGGAGCTTTCGCGAACGCGAGTTGCCCGGCGCGAGGGAGAGCGTCGAGAGCTGGGCCGCGCACAACGGCTGCGCCGTGACCGGCGTCGACAGCGGCACCCTGGATCTCGACGGCGGGATCGACGGCCCCGAGTCCGACGTCCGCCGCTACACCGACGGCTGCCGCCCCGGCGGGTCGGCCGAGCTCTGGACCATCAACGACGGCGGACACGTGCCGGCGCTCTCGCCGCACTTCACCCGGCTCGTCGTCGAGTGGCTGCTCGGCCATCCGAAGCCGTGACGGCGGTCTTTCCGCCGGCGCGGGCCAGGGGTTGGAACGCGCCCCTCGAGAGGACGCGGCGGTCCTGAGGCCCGTGATACGATGCGGGACCAGCCAGCCGGCTCCGGCGGCCGGCCGGTCCCATGCCGACATCCCATTGCGCGCCCGTAGCTCAGCTGGATAGAGCGCCGGGCTTCGAACCCGTTCCGGGTTACCCAAGAACCTCAATAACCCCCGGTTTTGTTGGGAAAACGCGCTCCCAAATGGGACTCCCGTGGACAGAAAAGGACTCTCGGGGACAGAAACGGCTGGCAGTACGGCTGGCAGTACTCCCGCATGAGCAACGAGGGTCGGCGACCGGTCGGAATGCCTGCTGGTCTCGTGTTGGCGACGCGCTTGGGCTTGGCCCGCCGACCGTCGCCTGACGGCTCCGCTGGGTGCCCAACCAACCCTCCAGGAGTCCGCGCCGTTCTACGGCGCAGACTCCTAGTTCGTAGGCGGCCTGCATGCGCATCCAGTGATCGGCGGTGCCCCAGCCGATACTCTCCAGCACCAGGGCCATCCTGGCAGACACTCCCCGCGTTGCCGTTCAGCTGCGGGACAGGGTTCCGCGCTCGCAGTTGAGGCGAGCGATCGTCTGGCCTTTACGGTCCAGCCAGCCTCTTCATGTTCTTACGAATCAGCCCGGCGAGTGCGGGGGGGATTCAGCACGGGGCGAACGGCCTCGTCATCTCGGAGCGGATGAGGTCGCCGGTCGCGCCCGATGCCCCTGCGGCGACGCCAGTCGCGCGGCGGCAGCCGCGCGGCACGGCAAGAGGATCGAGCCGGTCCAGCTCGTGGAGAGCGACACGAGCGGACTCGCCGTCGCCGCGATAGTGCCGAAGCACCACGAGCAGCCTCCCGGGGCCCGGCGGGAGTCTGGACTAGACGACCAGGTCCGCGACGTTGGGCGCCTCGAGGGCGGGCCGTCCTCGACCGCGGGGGGCATGTCGACGACGACGAGGTCGACTGTCCTGCGCGGCCGCAGCGTCCACGGCGCGGCGGCACTCCGCTTCGCCGAGGCCTCCATCAGTCCGAATATCCGTGGGCCGGGGCGCTCCGCCACCTCGACGCCTGGCCCCCAGCCGGCCGCTTAAGGACGCGACCTTGGCCGCCTACCTCGGCGAGCTCCACGATCAAGTCCGGTGAGTGGCGAGCGCCTCGGGCCCGCCGCGGGCGTGCTTCCAGGCCCGCCTCACCGGGGAGGCGAGCCCGGGCGGAAGGCAAGCGCGGCCGTACGGGACGGCGGACCTCGCCGCCGTCCCGTTGAGTCGGATAACGAGCGACTACGTTAACTGCGATCTCGGCGAGCACGGGCGTGGTCTGACGGCTGGGTCGGGGTCGACAGGGGAGTGCTGGCCCGGTACCGAGTCGCCCCCCATCTCGTCGAGGTCGACTCGACGCCGGCGTCCGCCTGGCCGCGACAGCGAACCGCACCCGTGGCCGCGCGGTGGGGCAGGAGCATCGAGCCCGGGTCAAGTTCGTCGGACACGACCTGCCCGGGCCGCCGCCGTGGGCCAGGCTCGAAGGAAGCACCCGGCCAACCTCCCGTCCGGGCAACCTCCCATCCGTCCGGATTGCGGCCGACCCCAGGGACCTCACGCTCGGAATCGACCCGCGAGAATGCGCCAGGAGCGACGATCTCGAGGCGGCGCGCCCTGCACACCTCCGCCGGGCGGACCCGCGGCAGGGCGGATCCGGTCCCGCCCCCTGGGGTCGGATAACGCAACTTCTGTTGACTTGGCCGACGAGGATCATCCCGTCGTCGCAATGGGGCCGCGCAAGGGCGACGGCCTCCTCGAAATCGCCCGCTTCCTGGCTCTACCGGAACGCGAGACGGCTCGAGGAGGGACCGTCGAGACGGCGAACGATCAGAGGCACCGATATGGAGCACGGGCGAGCTAACGATGCGATCCGGCCGGCGCGCAGCCAGGGCCAACTCGCGACCTTTAGACTTGTCCACCCTCCCGACGAAGCACCGTCATGCGTGCGCTGTCACGGGCAACCGTGATAATCACCGAATAACAGCGTGACTCGTCGTCGAAGCGCACTCGATCGTTCGTCGTCTCGGCGGCCCGCTCTCGGGGCTGACGCCGCTGGAGCCCGGCGACGCTGCCAACGGCGTCAACCCCTCCCGCTCAGGTGCCACGGGTATTGACGAACGTCGGGGTGTTAACAACAGGTCATTCCATAACAGTTAGTTAACGCCCCCCACACCGGCACCGCTACAGGGCTGAAGGCGTCTCGGTTCGTTGCTGCTCCCAACAGGGGCCGATAGACGGGCCTGTACTTGAAAGTGCAAAACCTCTAGTATCCGCAGGTGGCCGTATACCGGCCGCGCTAGGTGCGCTAGTTCATCGGGCTCGCCTGCAACCCCTCCATTTTCGACCACCCATGCAGTCAATCGTGCGAAATGGTCGAAAAACCCTCGCCTGGCATTCGCGTACTCGTCGTAAAGCAAGTAAGCTTGCGCAACCTGTAGCATCCACATTTCGTAGTCAACGTAACGACCTGCAGCACTCATCTGTGCGGCCTGCCAAGCCGCCGTCGAAACGTCCGGAAAAACAGCAGCGAGGTCGTTCACGGCATCCGGTTCAACGTGTCCCTTCGCCTTGACAATCATTTCAAGCTGGCATCTCAAAGCGCGCAAGTACGGTGCACTATCCGCGAATTCCCGTGCATTCTGCCCGATTTCTGTCTCGACAGCCCGGCGAGCGCGATTGGCAAGTTTCTGAAGGTTGTTATCCTGCAAAAGGCCTTCGACAAACACCGCGAGAAAAACCGCCAACATGGTCGTCACGAAGTGAATCACATCAGACTTCTTCGGCAGAGGCCGCCTCCAGTTCTCGCCGCTCTTACCTGTCCACATCGACGACAACGTCCAGCCCTGGCTAGGACCCATTGGTCTCTTGCTCCCCCAAAAAGGATTCCCCCTTAGTTAGCACATAACTACCGCCCCGACGGTGGCGCGCGGCCGAGCACCCCGGCAACCGAGGAGCGGGAGCATCGGCTCCCGCTCGGGGCGAACTCCAGGCCGAGTGGTGTGACGGGAATGACCTTGCCACCTGCCAGGCCCCCGAAACGGTAGAAACGGGCCGCGCCCTGGTGCAGTTGGCAACTCTAATAGCGATCTACTCCTCGCCAGTACCGTTCGCTATTCGCCGGATACGAAACTTGATCTCGTAGCTCCCGGCGTTGTCGTCGTAGTCGGAGTCGAACGCCAGGACATGCAGCACCCCATCTTGTTGAGCCCACCGCTCAAGGACGGGCTCTAGCACTTCCCCGGCGCGTGCGCTGCGCGAGACGCGCGCAGGGAAGAAGCACTTGTCCTTCATGTCGGATTCCGAACCAAGGTACTTCGGAAAGCGGCCACGGGACGCCGCATCGGCTCCGAGGTGATTCTTGTCGTTCGCATACATCGGACCATGCGCCGAAGGCATGCACACGACAATGCCGCCCTCATTGCGGGCATAATCGCCGTTCATATCACGACCGTACCCATCCCGAGCCTTGCTGCGATCGGGGTTGCTCCGCTTCTCGCTGCTAGTCGGCGCGACCTGAGCCCGAAACCCCTCGATGAGGCCCTTGGCCGTACCGCTGGAGGCCAATTGACCAGTGGCATGGTAAATGGTGCTCAAAACGGATCCCCATCCCGACTGATCCGAGAACCACGCAATGCCACTAATTGTCTCGATGGCAATCCGGTCACCATTCTTGACGCTTTGTACAGCAATACCGTACGGGTCGGACGCGCTGATTAAAGCCCACACCGAAAGATCCAAAGACCCGTCAGCGGCTGGTTCAAGGGTGACGTCAGGTCCGAACTGGTTGTCCTCGATAAGTGTATCAGCCGGACTGGTCGATGGTCCCATTATCCCATACCGCGTGTCGCTATCGGAGCCACAGGCCCCGACCAGCGCAGCCGCGATAGCAGCAGCAATAGCCGCCGCCGCGCGGAAGCCAACCGCGCCGTCGTGTCTTCTGAGAGCGTGCGCCATACTATCCTCCTCCTGCGCGAATGGCAAGCAGCCGGCGCGGCTGTTGTCCCTGGCCCTCGCACAGTCTAACGGGGTCTACGGGAGCGATCCTCCAGCTTTGATCACAGCTTGGTCAGGGTACGACGCGATCCACGATGCCGCCGAAGTACCGGAACGCAGCCACCCCCTGATCCGCTCCCGCCACGGGTCAAGGGTGCCGGGTCGTGGCGGCGACACCCGCACAGGCGGCGTCGACCGGTCGATGGCTCGCCGTACCGTCTTCACGTCCACCTTCAACCGCCGCGCGATCTCCTTTCTTCGGCATCCTCTCCACCAGATGCAAGTGCCGGATCTCGGCCCACTGGGACATCCTGATCACCTCCGCGTCCTCCTGGCTGCGTCGACGAGACGACCGTGTCTCGCCCCGTCGATCATCCCAAGGGAATCGCTGTTTCCGAGTGCTCAGGGGGGTCCCTTTTCACGTGGCCACGGAATCCCTTTTCATGTTGCCGCTACCATCCTGGAGGACGGGCGCCGATTCCGAATCGGCCCGCCCGTCCAGATCTTCACTGCCTGATCCCATCTATAAGGCGACTGAGCGGCGGAAACCGAACAGGCGACACGAAATTCTTGAGATCCTCGACCAGTTCCGGCGCTGCCGACGGCCAGTCGGCCGGATAGACGAGAGCCCTCGGGCCCCACGTCGGGCGGCTCCTCGAGCGGGTCAGGCGGGTCAGCCGGGGGGGCAAACGCTTGAACCCTGACGAGCCACGGCTGCGGCGGACGGCCCGGGCGACCGACAGAGTCGTGACCGTCACAGGTCTTCAAGCGCCCTGGGCGCACGCGCACCTGTTGACCACACGCCTTGAGTCGTGGTTACCGCGGCGGGAAGTTTGGGTTTGGGATGAGGGGGCAGTCCGTGAGTCCGCCACGCGTCGTGCTCCGGCGTGGCAGGGACGCACCGGGACGGCCGGCGGTGATGGGTGGGACGACCAAAAGCTAGAGGAACGTGGGGGCCTCTGCCACTGAGCCAACACAAACCACTACCACCCACGATTTGGCGCGAATTTAGCAGCTACCTGCATCAAGTCCTCGCCACTACCTCTTTTTCTCCTTGCTGGGCTAGGCGGCAACCCGGAAACTATTTTGAGCAGGGCACAGTGTTCCATACGTGTCTACATTGAGGCGCCCCTTGGTCCGCCGGGTCGACCGAGGCAGGGCAGACTGGCAGCCGATGCTGGCGCGGACGGGCTGGAGCAGGCCAAGGCGGCGGCGTTCGAACTTGGCATGCAGTCGGACGCGGTGCTGCGGCAACGGTCTATGGAGCGCATGATGACCGGACTGGCGCTGGTCATGGTGGGTGGCCGGCTGGTCTGGTACCGCTTTGAGGACAAGGACTGCCGCGAGCCCGAGGGAACGCGTTGCGCCTGGGCCGCAGGACTCGCGGCCGGCGTGCTGTTGATGGACGGCGCTGGTGGCGGCACGGAGGGCAAAATGAGTGACGGGGGTGGGCGGGCGTTGACTGGGGTCGTGATGGGCGGGGTCGCCTTCGTGCTGCTTGCGGCCGACGCCGCCGCGCAGGACTATTTTCCCGGATTCGAGGTCGCAGCGCAGGCCGATGTCGTCCACGTGACGAGTGACATTTCCGCCCGTCCTGACGACGATACCTGTGTTCTTGACGTGGGGGTCCTCGCGGCGGAGGCGGAGAGCGCCCTGCGCCGGCACGGGTACAACGCAGTCGTCCTCGGACCGCCGGTCGTGGTCGACGTGACCCTCGACGTGTCGGCGCTGGTTCTTCCCGTCCTGGGCACCGACTCCTGCGCGGTCGCCACGCGGGTCCAGCTCGTCGTCGGCGGCGACGGCGTGCTGCTCGCTGCGGAGTACTTCAACTTGCTGACGTGGACGACCACGGGTCTTCTGGAGCGTGTATCGATGTCGGTGAGGCGGGACGTGGACGCGATTGGCGGCGAGATGAGGAGAGCGACAGATGGAGGACCCTGACCGGGGGCCGGTCCGGTGTTTCCGGCCGGCTCGCGAGCCGGCACTACGGGGACGGTCCCGGTGTCGGAGGGGGCACTACACCCCGAGCGAGACGCATCTGGCAGAAGACTGGCAGCTGTGCGCGCCCCGCGACGCGGGGCGCGCGCTGGCTCCGGGGGAGTTCGAGTCCGCGACCAGGGCAGCGATCCGAAATTCGCACACGTCTCAGGGAACGGCGTGACTGTGGCGAGGCGCTCGGGATGTTCAACCCTGAGGAGTTCCTTGACCCCAAGTTCCGGTAACGCGTTGTCAGCCGCAGCGTTCGATGAGATGCCGCTCGACGCAGATCCCGCGGCGATGCGGGCGTGGATGCCGTCAGCTGAGTTCCGTGGTGGTGCTGGTCGATTCGCCGGAGGACCGGGTTCCGGGACCGGGTTCCGAGCCCGGTAGTGCTCCCGCCAGCAACCGACCGCGTACGGACGGCGTCGGGATCCCCGGTCGGCAAGTCAACAGAAGTTCCCATTGTCCCGACCCGAAGGGAGCGTCACGCGCCGGCTACGGCACCCCGCCTCCGAGGGTGAACCCGCCGTAGATCTCCCGCCGGGGCGAGGGCCGGTAGTAGCGGCCACGGAACGCGTTGGTGAGGCCCGACGCGTTGTAGCGCTCGTCGAGCACGTTGTCGATGCCCACGAAGGGCTGCAGGTCGACGTCGCCCGTCGCCCCCGCCTCGTTGTCGTTCGTGAAGAAGTACTCGTCGACCCAGCGCACCGACGCGCTCGCCTGCAGGCGGAACGGCGCCGCGTAGTCGACACCCGCAAACAGGCGGCGTGGTGGGGCGCCCGGCTCCCGCTTCCTCGCGTAGTCGACCCCTTCGAGCACGAACCGGCGGAAGACGAAATCCTGGCGGGTGTAGGCGAGCCGGGCTTCCAAGCGGGCCGTCGCCCGCCAGCCGACCGACAGCTCGACGCCGTTGCGGGCGGTCTCGCCGACGTTGCCGTAGTAGAGTCCGAACTCGCCGGAACGGACTGGCACTATCCGGTCCACGAGGCGCGAACGGTAGGCGGCGACCTCGTAGCGCAGCCGCGCCGGCTCGATCAGCCCGCGCACGCCGAGCTCGAGGCTGCGGAGCCGCGACGGGTCCAGCTCGAGGTTGAACCCGCCCCGCCGCCCCGGCGACCGCGCGAGCTCGGCGGTGATCGGTGTCTCGTAGGCGGTCGCGAGGTTGCCGTAGACGTTGAGGCCCGGCGCCACCGACACCGTCATGCCGAAGGTGGGCTGTGGGCGCTCATGGTGCGGTGGCCCGACTGATCGCCGTCGTCGAGCTTCCGGTCCACCGCCCGGAAGCGGTAGTGGTCGTAGCGGGCCCCGGCCGTCAGCGTGACCCGCGGGTGGGGCGAGACGCTCAGCTGGCCGAACGGCGCCGCCGACGCCACCTGCTCCCGCTGATCGAAGTTCAGGGGGCCGCGGTGCGCGGTGGCGCCGACGACGAACGGCGACAGGAAGCGGTAGTCCAGACGGTTCTCGTCCTTCGACGACACGTCCACCCCGGCCGTCCACTCGAATCGTCGTGGAGCCGAGCTCGGCCGCGCCCTGGACCTCCGACCGCAGGCCGGCGCCACTCCGCCTCAGGTCGAGGGCGCGGATGCCGAGGCCGGTGTCGACCCGTCGGCGGGAGGCCCAGACGGTGGCGCGCAGGACCTGCGCGCCCGAGAAGCGGTGATCGAGGGTCGCCCCGCCCTGCATCTGCACGGCCGATTCGCCCCAGTTCTGCTCGGCGACGGTCGCGCCCGGAAGGGACGGGCCTGCCGCGGGTCTGGGACCCGGCCGCCCCGCTCCGCCGCCGTCAGCCGCGGGTCGCTCGCCTCCAGCCCGGTCAGGGAGGCCGGGTTCGCGGCAAACGGCAGGTGATAGTGGTTGAAGACGAGGGACAGCTCGGTCCGGTCCGAGAACGCCTGCCGCACGACCACGTTGGCCTGACGGACCTCCGCGTGGCTGTGGTTCCGCCAGCCGTCGGTGCGGAAGCGGCTGACGCTGCCCATGAACCGTGTGCCGCGGTCGTTGCGGCCGTCGACCCGGAGCTGCTGCCGTCGGTAGCGGTGACTGCCCCACTGCAGGTCGGGCCGTATCGTCAACCGCCGCGTCGGGTCGATCTCGGTGACGAGGCTGATCACCCCGCCGGCGGCGTTGCCGTAGAGGACCGAACTAGGGCCGCGTATGACCTTGATGCGCCGCACCGCCCCGAGGTCGACACTGCCCGGCTCGGTGGTCCCGTCGGTGGTGGTCAGCGGTATCCCGTCCTGGATGAGGGCGAGCCCGCGGATGCCGAGGTTCGGCTCGGACGGGGGGGCGCGGACGCTCAGGGCGATGCCGCCGGTCAGCCCGTAGTCGCGCCGGTTCTGGACGGTCAGACCCGGCACCCCGCGCAGCGCCTCGTCGAGCGACGCCTTCCGCTCGGTGAAGCCGAGCGCCTCGGGCCCCAGCACTGCCACCGCGTTGGGCACGTCGTCCAGGCCCTGCCCGGTCCGTGTTACGGTGACCGTCTCGGCCAACGGCGCGATGGACAGGGTGAAATCGACGATAGCCTCCGACCCCGCGACCGTCACAGCCGCGGAAGCGCCGCGGAACCCGGGCAGGAAGGCGGTCACCTCGTAGTCGCCCGGGGGCCGCCGCGCGATCTCGTAGATGCCGACGTCGCCGGTCACGGCGCCGCGCGCGAGGCCGGTGGCGGCATGTCGCGCGGTGACCGTCACCCCGGGCAGCAGGCCGCCAAGCTCGTGGCGACGACACCCCAGATAGAGCCGTCGTCCTGCGCCGCCGCAGCCGCGCCGCCGATCAGGACGAGGCAGCAAGCCGCGGCGAAAGCGGTCACCTCGAGAGCGGTCCTGCACCCCGAACCGCGGGTTATGAAATGGCAGCTGGCGGGTAGTCCGGCTCCCGGTTCCAGGACTCTCCTCACCTCGAGCGGCTCGCCCGCGCCGGTCGAGTCGACGGAAGCCGCTCCGCCGCCGCTTCCGCCGCGAGGGTGTCGCGATAGTGCCGCATCATCTCCTCGGCCAGCGCGTCCGGTCGCCAGTCGGCGAAGGCGGCGCGGATCCGACCATCTGGATCGAAGTGGAACGTCTCGGTCCCGCCGAAGCGCACCACCATCTTCCGCAGGAAGGACTCGGCCTCGATGCGCCACGCCGCCTTCAGGTGGTTGGCGCCCGCTCGACGACCGTGTGTTCGGCCGCCAGCACCTCCGGAAAGAGCTTCTGGAAGTTCCGGAAGAACACGTCGAGATTGAGGTCGGAGACGTAGGGCTTGGTGCCGCGGGGATCCTCGAAGTGCGGCGACTCGGAGAAGAGCGCCTTCCACTCGTCCTTCGCGTGCTTTCGAATGGCGTCGAAGTACCTGCCCGTCGTCGCCGTCATCAGGGCAGGGCGGCACGGCGCCGTGGGCAAGTCGAACTCGTACTTGCCCGCCGCCCCATGCTCGCGCTCCTGTTCGTGAATCACGATTCCCGAATGGTCCGCGAACCGAAGGCTCGTCCACAACGTCAGCCGGTCGAGGGCCTTCGCCAGGTCGCGGAACAGGGGCATGGCGGCGATCTCGCCCAGCGACAGGATGCGGAAACCGACGGTGCCGATGACCGTCGACCCGAGAGTGTTCGTGACGAGGTGAGCATGGTGCGACATCGACTCGTTGATGGTCTTGCCGAGGGTCTTGAACGCCTGCAGCAGGCGGTACTCGCGCGCGAGCTCGACGTGGTTCGCCAGCACGACGAAGCAGTCGAGACCGCGGCGCTTCAGCTGCTGCCGGAACAGCCAGAAGTGGTCCTGGACGACCTCCTTGCGCGCCTGCGCGCGCGCCGACTGGATGCCGCTGGCGTCCCGCAGCGCCACCCGTAGCGGCGCGTAGTCGAGCTGGCTCATCTCGCCGAGCTGGCTGACGGTCCGCTCGAACGGCTTCATGAAGCGGGACGCCATCAGGACGTGCTGCTCGGCTGTCGCATAGTCGGCCTCGAAGAGCGCGGCTTCCACCTTGTTCAGCTCCACCAGCAGCGCCTCCAGGATGCCCTCGCAGACCTGGTGCACGCGGACGAAGATCGGGTCCTCGATGTAGCGCTCCCGGCGGTCCGGGGCGTAGAGCCGATGGACGGCGCCGGGCCGCACCCATCTGTCGTAGTCGAAGCGGCCCTTGCTCCGCGTCCGCACCAGCCCCAGGTCGAAACCGAGCGCCCGCACCGCCAGGTCGTACCGGGAACGGAGATCGGCCGCGAGCCGCACCCCGTTGTCGACCCGGTCCAGCTTCTCCATGACGGTGCGCCACGCCGACTCCCGCGACGGCGGCCCGAACAGGCCCTCGGGCGTATCCGCGGGCCGGCGGTACTCGAACGCGAGGTCCGCGATGAGGGTCAGCACGCTCGAGACGGACGCCGCGACGACGTCGACCTTGGCGGCATCGTTCAGGTACACGCGCGTCCCGGCCTCGTCCAGCGTCTCGTCGAGAACCTGGAGCGCGACCTCGAGGCTGACCAGCAGCGGCCCGATCTGCGGCCCGAGCAGCCAGTCGGGAACATCGGGCCACGCCTCTTCCACGGTGGCCGTTTGGATGTAGACGCGCGTGAACGACGCCGGGCTCCACTGTTCGCGACCGCGAGGAACTGATCAATTCTGGAGTCGCATCGACCACAAGAGCTTGTGGTGGCCGGGGCATCGTCTGACCGACAGCGTGCGCGTGTGCTCACCGGCGTCAAGGCGCGTTGCTCCGCTCCGGCCCCGCTTCCGCGGGGCTTACGGCTTTGGCGCCGTCTCCGCGCACGCTCGTCCAGACTGGCTCTTGCAGACGATGCCCAATCCTGACCCCCTACATGTTGTGGTCGACGAACTGCCGCGATTCCGGCGCCTTCGACGGCCGTTGACAGCTCCACCCCCGACTCCGACTCCACGCCTCCATTTGCCTCTGCGTCGGAGCAGAAAGCAACAACATTTGCCGGTAGTGGCAAATGCCTCCATTCGGCGATTCGGCTACCTGCGCCGCCTCAACGCCGTGATCGCGGGGGTTTCGTCTTCTATGGCCGGGGCGCCCTTGTCGCTGGGCCGACAGCGACGACCCGGCAGCCGGCGACGGGATCGATCCTCGCCGGGTGCCGGGGGGACGCCGGGGGGGGCGACAGCAAACGGTAGTTGAGACATGACTAGTCACATTTACCACTACCGACATTTTGCGGGGGTCGGGTGGCCACGACCCACAGAATGGGCCTTGCGCTTTGCCGCTCGCTAGATGTAGAAAGACTGGGAAACGTCGGCGGCGACCTTCGGTCGACCTCAGACGGCTGCGAGAGCGCAATCGACTGTCTCGAAAGGGTGCACGTTTTGATACAGGGGCGGCCCCAACCGTTCTGGACAACTTCCGGGTCCGGCGCAATCGCCGGTCCTGAGGTATCGACGGCGACCGGCGGACCTTCGTGGTTGCTCAGGGCAAAGGTGCTCGCCCCCGAGCCGCCGGCCAGATACGTGCGCCGCGAACCGCTCCAGCAACGCCTGAAGGGGTTGCTGGAGCGGAGACTCACGGTGCTCCGCGCGCCGGCCGGATTCGGCAAGACGAGCGTGCTGGCGGATCTCGCCTCGCGCGTGCGAGAGCAGGGACTGATCGTGGGTTGGATCTCGCTGGACGGCGACGATACGCCGAACCTGTTCGGCAGCTACCTCGCCGCTGCGTTCGAGCACGCCGGCCTCGATCTGACGCTTCTCAACGCGCACGACGGCTGGTCCTCGTCACCGGCGGTGCAGCAGATGGGGATGCTCGCCCGCGCGATCGAGCTGCATGCGGCGCCGTGCCTGCTGATGCTCGACGAGGTCGACCGGTTGCCGCAGCGCACGGTGAAGCTGGTCGACCTGCTCGTGAAGCGCGCTCCGGGCAACCTCCATGTCGCGATGGCCTTCCGGTCCGATCCGGGACTGGAACTGGCCCCCCAAGTGCTCAACGGCGATGCGGTGATCCTGGGCCCGGAGAACCTCCGGTTCTCCAAAGCCGACATCGCTCGGTTCTTCCGGGACGGGCTGTCGCGCCGGGAGCTGACCGCGGTCGAGAAGCGTACGGCCGGTTGGCCCGTCGCGGTGATGATGTACCGCAACCTGCGGGCGAGCCGGCCCGGGGAGCGGGCCGCGAACGCCGGGAGACTCACCGACAACTACGTCGGCGTGTGCGTGCTGCGCGACCTGTGCGCGGAGGAGCGCGCGTGCCTGCTCGATCTGGCGGTCTTCGACTGGATCGATGCCGACCTCGTCAGGGACGTCCACGGCGCCAGCGGCGCTGTGGATCGCGTGACCGCGTTGTCGGCGCTGGATGGCCTGCTGTTGCCCATCGGCAGCGACGGCGCCGTGCGGCGCCTGCATCCGTTGGTGAGAGACTACTGCCTCGCCCTGCTCTCGGCCGAAGACCCCGATCGGAAGCGTTCTCTGCACAGGCGGATCGCGCTCGCCCTGGCGAAACGCGGCCACCTGACGCCGGCATGGCGTCATGCCGCCGACGCAGGCGACGGCCAGTTGCTCGGTGAGTTGATCGAGCGCTTCGGGGTGTTCGATCTGTGGCTTCGGGAGGGGGTCACGCGGGTAATCTCCGCCGGCAGGTTCCTGACGCCCGAGATCGGCGCGTCCTATCCGCGGCTCGAGCTGCTGCGCTGCGTCATTCTGCGGCTGTCATCGCAGTTCGATGAGGCGAACGCTCTGTTCGACGCCGTTGCGCGGAAGACGGACGACTTCACGCGCGACCGGAACGGCGGGGATGTGGATGGGCTGGCGGTGGACCGGGTTTTCACGGAGGGGGTACTGGTCGGTGGCGCAGACCGGCTGCCGCCGGACGAGCTCGACTCGCGGCTGCCCGGCGGCGGGGGGTCTGCGGGTGATGATGAAAGGGCTGGAACCGTCGCCCGTGCGCGGCACACGATGTCCTGTTTCGTCTGCCTCGAGCGTGCGCGCTTCGAGGAGAGCTGTCGGTACGGCCGGCGGGCGCTGGCCCAATTCGGCGACGACGTGCAGTTCGGTGAGATCTTCGTTAGCGCCTGCCTCGGGATGTCCGCCATGGCCCAGGGACGGGTGGAGGAGGCCACTGATTGGTACAGGCGAGCGCGCCAGCGGACCCGGAAGTTCTTCTCCTCAGACCCCTGCCTCACGGTGGGGACCGACGTCCTGGCGATCGAGCTGGATCTGGAGCGAAATCGCGAGAAACCGATCCAGCAGCGGACGCTGCAGTGCATGACGGAGGTGCGGGGGGTCTGGGTCGCGGTCTACGCGACGGCGATTGCCGTGAGCGCCGAGTTGACGTTCACGCAGTATCGGCGCGACGCGGTCATCCCCCTTCTCGCAAGAGCCGCTGACGAAGTCCGCGCCACGGGCATCAAGAGTCTGTCGCGCCACGTGACCGCGCTGCTGGCGTACTACCTCGCGGAGGTCGAACGCGTCGACGAAGGTAAGAGTGTGTGGAAAGACGGCAATCTTCCGTACGATGTGGAGGAGTTGCTCGATCTCGACGGACAGTCATGGCGCACGATGGAGGCACTCTCGTGCGCCCGCGTGCGGCTGCTTGCGGCGCAGGGTGAATGCGCCGCCGCCGAAGATCTTGCGGGCGGGCTGTACCGGGTGGCGTCGGAGCGCGGTCTGACGCGCACCCTGCTTCGATGTCTGGCCCTGTCCATGGTCGTCGCGCACCAGGCCGGAGATTCGGAGCGGGCGGTGACGCGGTTGGTCGAGTTCCTCCGCCTGACGCGCAAGGTGGACTACGTCCGGCCGCTCGTACGGCATCGCGAGGTCAGCCTAACGGTTCTGCAACAACTACTCCGTGCGGACATCGACGACGGCGAACGCCGTGCCGCCGAGTCGGTACTGGTCCAGTTGAAGGACCCGTCCCCGGTGACCGCCTCCGTCTTTTCGCCGCGGGAGCTGGAGGTGCTGTCCGGCCTGCGCCACGGTCTCCGGAACAAGGAGATCGGCACCCAACTTGGAATATCCGACGAGGGCGTTCGGTACCACCTGAGGAACATCTACCGCAAGACGGGGGTCGGCAAGAGACGCGACGTGGTGCGCTATGCCGAGTCCATGGGTGTCCTGCCCTTGACCACCGGTGCGCGCCCAGGCACGAATGAATGATGGATCGACCGTACGAGGGTTGGGGCCATGCCCGCCACCGAGGCAACGTGAACGACCGGGCGAAGGGCGATCAGTCGTTCGTCGACGATCTATGTTCGGTACTCGGCCGGTGGTCTGGGAAGGAACACCCGACCCCGACCGAAATCGAACGCGGTATGCTGGCCGCCCTCGATCTTGTGCGACCCTATCTGGAGTCTACGCTCCCCACGGCCGTACGCCTCGCCGTCCAAGAGCACGGCCGGCGGTATCTCCTGTCGCTGGCGGAAGGGCTCGTCAGGATGCCGGAGGACGTGCGCGAACAGGCCGCGATAGACCGGATCCGAGCCAGTGTGGAGCGGGACGAGCCAGACATCGCGCCGGTGATAAGGGCCCCCTGATCCGGGCGGGAACAACTGCGCTGGGGTCGCCCGGCGGTCCGTGGCCGCCGAGCCCGGGGCGACGCGGAACGGGTTGGCGTGCGACGTCGACCAAGCGAGCGGCAGCCGCGGCGCGCGCTGCCCACCGGGTCGTCGACGAGCTCCGGCCCGCGCCCGCCGCGGACGGGGTTGAACTTTGCGGCCCAAGGGCAGGCGATCCGCGAGGACGCCTCGATTGGACGAGCCGCGGGACGGGCGGGTGGCGTGATCCTCGAGGACCTTTGCGTCCGGAAGGGCACGCTCTGAGCAGCTGCGGCGATCTTGGTGACGACGATGTCCCGAGGGTCGAGCGCGTCGCGCAGGCACTCCGAGATCCAGGTGTAGTCCAGCGCCGCCGCGTCCCGCGCCGCGGCGCCGGCCGTGCGCTAGGCCTCGCGGCGCCGGCCGTGCGCGGCCGCCCATCGGCGGCGCCGCGCCGCGACGTTGCCGCCCGTCGAGGGGGGAGTCGCTCCAGAACTGCATGTCGTGCACCGCCCCGGAGAGGATGACGGCCACCGCCGGCAGCGCGAACACCCCGCTGTCGATCATCGCAAAGTACGCGAACGGATACAGGACCATGACGCCACGGCCCAGCATGATCAGCCGGCGGCAGCCGTAGACGTCGGAGAGGTGCCCCCACAGCGGCACGGCGACGAGCGACCCTACCGCGTTCAGCGTCACGAGGTTGAGAGGACGCCGCGGGGGAGGCCGAGATGCTGTTCCGGACCGGGGGCCAGGACAGCTTGACGGCGCATCTCGACGGGCCGGACGGCTCCTCCGTTGCGGGCGAACAACCTCGCGTTCCAGGCCGTAGCATCCTCGGCGGTCGGCAGTCCATCGTCACCCGCAACCGCATGCCTCGGGCTCCTTCACACGAGCGCCCGGGTATCCACGGTCACCGTGAGCACGTCGAGGTCGTAGAACTGCTCGTGCTTCACCTCCTTCGCCACGTGGCGAAGGATGCGCGGCCCCACGTCCCTAACGATCTCGTGGTCCGCGTCCAGCTTGCCGAGGCGGTCCTCCAGGTTGATATCGTCGGGGCCGCTGACGAGCTCGATCTGGAGGACGTCGTCGACCGGCCGCACCGCGACCCGGACAGGTTGCGGCTTCGATTGCTCCTGGCGCTCCAGCAGATACAGGAACGCTTCCTCGCCGGCGAGCTGCAGGCGGTTGACGGCCAGCTCGTCCCATCCGGCGCGCTCCGCGGCGCGGTCTAGGGCGGCGCGCAGCGTCGGGAGCGAGCGCACGCCCGGCTCCAGCACCTCGTGCCGGGCGCGCTGCTTGAGGGACACCAGCAGGGTCAGGACCATGGCGACGATGCCCCCGGCGGCCATGCCGTTGTCGAGGGTGCCCCGGGACCATTCGGGCAGGTGGTCCGGAAAGATGGCGCCGAACTGGAAGCCCAGGCCCACCCAGAACGAGATGCAGACGACGAGGCCGCGTTCGTAGCCGAACCCGCCGGCGGTGACGAGCCGGATGCCCTGGCGGAACAGCAGCACCATGAAGACGAAGACGTACGCACCGGCCACGGGGCCGGGCACGACCTGCAGCAGCGCCGGGAGCTTGGGCATGAAGGCGGTGAGGACGATGATGACCCCGCCCCAGAGGGCCACCCGCCGCGCCGCGACGCCGGTCAGGTCGGCGATGGAGATGCTGGCCGAGTAGGTGGAGTTGGGCACCGTGGCGGCGAGGCCGGAGAGCAGGTTGCCCACGCCGTCGGCGTTCAGCGCCCGCTGGACCACCTTGAAGTCCACCGGCGCCGCGGTGCGGTGCGAGACCCGTTGTATCGCGATGGCGTGGCCGTAGGTCTCGATGGCGCCGATGATGGTGACGATGACGAACGGGACGAGCAGGCCCAGGAACCGCGCGTCGAGCGAGAGGTCCAGGCCGGGCCAGCCGCTCTGCGGGAGGCCGAACCAGGCGGCGTCAAGTACCGACGTCCAGCTCAGCATGCCCGTCGGGGCGGCGACCGCGGTTCCCGCCACGATGCCGAAGAGGGGAGCCCACAGCCGGGCCGCGCCGGGCGCGTACAACGACACGAGGACGATGGTCGCGAAGGCCGTGAAGGCGACCAGCGGCCGGCTCAGCGACGCGGGGTCGACGCCGGGGGGTACCTCCGCCAGCATGTTCGTCGTGATGGGAAACAGGTTGACGGCGATCAGCATGATCACGGTGCCGCCGACCGTGGGGGTGATGAGCCGGCGGAAGAGCGACAGCCGCGCGGAAAAGAAGAACTGAACCAGCGACGAGGCGGCCACGAGGGTTGCGAGCAGCGACAGGCCGCCCGCCGCCACCGCCGCCGCCGACACGCCGATGAAGGCGCCCGAGGTGCCCATGTAGAGGGCATAGCCGGCCCCGATCGGTCCCGCCGGCCGGGCCTGAAGGATGGTGGCGAGACCGCTGACGACGAGGGCCGCAAACACCGCCCACTCCAAGCCCTCGGGGTAGCCGGCGGCGTTGAGGACGATGATGGGAATGAGGATGATGCCGGTCAGGATGACGGTGGCGACCTGCAGGCTGAGCCCGAGGGTCAACCCTACCGACGGCGTTTCGTCGACGGCGTAGCGCAGGCGGGAGCTCGAGGTCGATCCTTGCGGTTCGCTCATTGAACGGTGTCTCCGGAGCGGTTGGGGCGGTTCAGGAACGAGCCGAGACCGCCTGATCCCTGGTGCTGAAGTTTGCCCGTCCTGAATTCCGGGGCAGACGGCGCGTCCGCCCCGATGATGACCAGCGGCGAGCAGGCCATCGTCATTGCAGGGACGCGCGAGAACTGTGACCTCCCGCTACAGACTGCCCGTTCGGGCTGGTCAGGCCCGAACCCGGTCGGGTCCGTCAGACCCTCGGCACGATCGTCTCCCGGTCAGAGTTGCCCCCATTTGTTCGGCCTGGGAGTGTGAGCCGGCCACGCAAGGTCCTCAGGCCAGTGCTCCGAGAGGTAGCGCAAGGCTCTGTCCATACGGCGGGTCGTGATAGTCCCCCCGTGGTAGCGGCAACATGAAATGGGACCTCGTGGCCACGTGAAAAGGGACCACCTGAGCACCCAGGAATCAGCGATTCCCTGGCGATGATCGACGCGGCGAGACAGGTCGTCACGTCGACTGAGCCAGGAGGACGTGGAGGTGATCAGGATGACGCAGTGGGCCGAGGTCCGCCACCTGCATCTGGTGGAGGATGTGCCGAAGAGGGAGATCGCCCGGCGGTTGAAGCTGGACGTCAAGACGGTGCGACGGGCCATCAGCCAGCCGACCCCGCCGGCGCGGGTGTCGCCGCCGCGGCCGAGCAGCCTGGACCCGTGGCGGGAGCGGATCACGCAGTGGCTGCGCGAGGAGCCCAAGGTGACCGCGAAGCGGATTCGCCGGCTGCTGATGCCGTTGACCGGGCCGGTCTCCGCGCGCACGGTGCGCCGCTACGTCGCGGGGCTGCGGGCGGCCGTGGCGCCGAAGGAGGCCTTCGTGCACCGTAGCGTGCGGGCCGCGACGACCATGGAGGTCGACTTCGGCGAGTCGTGGGTCGACATCGCCGGCGTGCCGCGCAAGGTGAAGTACCTGGTGGCGACGCTGCCGTTCTCCAACGCGTACTTCGCCAAGGCGTACGCGGTCGAACGGCTCGAGTCGCTGCTCGACGGCATCGAGTCGGCGTTCCGCTACTACGGGGGCCTGGTGGATCGCGTCGTGCTCGACAACACCTCGCTGGCGGTCAAGGACGTGTTGGCGGGCCGGGACCGGGTCGAGACCGAAGCGTTCGAGGCGTTCCGGGGCGGCTATCCGTTCCGGGCCGAGTTCTGCGCGCCGGCCAAGGGCTGGGAGAAGGGGTCTGTCGAGACGGGCGTGAAATATGTCAGGAATCTCGTGTTCCGGCCGCGGCTGGCGGTCGAGAGCTGGGCGGCGCTGAACGCGGCGATCGTCACGGAGCTGGAGGCGGACCTGCCGACGCGTCACCTCGACGACGGGCGCTCGGTCGAGGAAGCGCTGGCGCTGGAGCGGCGGTCTCTGCGGGCGATGCCCGCTCACCTGCCGGCCACCTGCCGCGTCGTCCCGCGGGTCGCCGACAAGTTCGGGCACGTGCGGGTGGACAAGGTCACCTACTCGGTGCCGATCCGTCACGCCTACCGGCCGGTGTGGGTGAAGCTGTACCACGACCGCGTGGCGATCGCGGTCGGCGCCGAGGTGGTCGCCGAGCATCCCCGCGCGTTCTGCCGGGGGGCGAAGGTCCTCGAGGCGCTTCACGTGCTGCCGCTGCTCGAGCGGAAGCACCGGGCCGTGGCCGAGGCGACGGCGCTTCTCGACTGGCGGCTGGCCCCGGTATGGCAGCAGGCGCGGGCCGAGCTCGCCAAGCACACGCGCAAGCCTGACCAGGAATGGGTCCGGATGCTGCGGCTGATGGAGACGCACCCGGCTGCGACCGTCGAGCGCGCGGTGAGGGCCGCCCTCGAGCGTCATTCCCCGCGCCTGGAGACGGTGCGGCTCATCCTCCGGCAGCAGGAGACCGGCCCGCCGCCGGTGTGCCCGCCGGTCACAGAGATGCGTCCGGAGCTGGCGCGGATCGCGGTGCCGGCCCCGACGCTGTCGGCGTATGACGCGCTGGTGGAGGGCGCTCGCTGATGGCCGCCGCGATTGCCGAGCCTCCGCACCTGGCCGCCGACCTGAAGGCGCTGTGCCTGTCGACGGTCGCGGCGCAGTGGCAGCCCCTGGCCGAGCAGGCGGTGCGCCAGCGTCAGGCGCCGGCCGACTACCTGGCGCAGCTGGTGCACCTGGAGGTGACCGCACGCCGGGAGCGCCGCATCCAGCGCCGCATTCAGGACGCCCGCTTCCCGATGCTGAAGACGCTGGACGCCTTCTCGTTCGAGGCGCAGCCGGACCTCGACCGCGACGCCGTCCTGCAGGTCTTCGACTGCCGCTTCGTCGCCGAGGCCGCCAACGTCGTGTTCGTCGGCGGGGTCGGCACGGGGAAGACGCATCTGTCCATCGCCTTGGGGATGACCTGCTGCCAGCACGACTACCGGGTGCGGTTCGTGACCGCGGCCGAGCTGGTCACCCTGCTCGTCGAGGCGCAGCAGCAGGGCCGGCTGACCCGGAAGCTCGCCCAGCTCGCCCGCTACGACGTGGTGCACGTCGACGAGCTGGGCTACGTCCCGCTCGACAAGACCGGCGCCGACCTGCTGTTCGGGTTCATCAGCCAGCGCTACGAACGCCGGAGCCTGGTGGTGACGACGAATCTGCCGTTCGCGCGCTGGTCCGAGGTCTTCCTCGACCCGACGGCGGCCGCCGCGGTCATCGACCGGGTCGTGCACCACGCGACCGTACTGCAGACCACGGGCGGCAGCTTCAGGTTGGCGGCCGCGAAGCAGAACCAGACGCCGGCATCCGCGAAGAAGGGAGGGCGTCGATGATGCTGACCCGGGCTGTCGGGCTCATCAGCATGACCGTGTGCTCGCCGGCGTCAAGGCGCGTCGCTTCGCTCCGCCCCCGCTTCGCGGGGCTGACGGCCTTGACGCCGGCTGCGCGCACGGTCCCAGGCGAGCCCGCACGACAGCCCGGGAACGCTCAGACAGGGAGGGCCCAGAATCTGATGTGTTGACGGAGACCTGGGTGGTCCCTTTTCACGTGGCCACGGTGGTCCCTTTTTCAGTTGCCATTTCCACCCCGCGCCGCAACCTGTCAACCGTGTCGCCGCTGCCAGTGGCCAGGCGCGAAACCGTCTTGATGCTGCGTCTCTCGTGCTCCGCAAAGAGTTCGAGCGTCGCGACGAAGCGACTGTCGGTGTAGTCCATCATGTATACGTACGCGAGCGGACCGCGTTCACTCGAGCGGCGGCTCGCGCTGGCGATGATCAAGCGGCGGGCCGCGGCCGGTCGCGACGGCAAGCTCAATTGCCCCAGCCGTATCCGAGGCGCGCGTAGTAATAGGCGCCGCTATAGCCCCACGGCATATACTCGCTGTAGCGTTCGCCGACGAGGTTCGCGATGACGGACTCCTGCGAATAGGTGTCGAGGACGTTCTGTCCCCCGACGGACAGCCTCGTGGCCCGCCCGAGGTCGACGCCGAGCTCCACGTCGACGATGGGCCGGCCGTCGAAGAAGCCCTGGGCCAGTCCGCCCGAGGGATCGAAGGTCTCCCCGTGCCCGCTGTCGTAATCGTACCAGCCGCTGTAGTAGCTGAGCCGGCCGAGGAGGCTCGCCCGCCCGAGACGCTGCGTGACCCCCACGTTCCAGCGGGTGCGTGGCAGGGCGTAGGCGTACTCGGCGAGCCGCCGGCCGTCGAGCAGGCCGAGCGCGTTGTCCGTCACCTCGGTGTCGGTGTGGTTGAAGACTGCGCTGATGACGGTGTTGCCGCGTAGCGCGAGCGGCGTCCAGGTCGAGACGATGTCGATGCCTTGCGACGTCGTGCCGAAGGCGTTGGTGAAGAACCGGTAGTTCCGCACGGTCTCGGCGGCCGCGAACCCGCCGGCCACAACCTCGGCGAGCTCCGCCGGCGTCAGGACGAAGTTCCTCGTGATGCCGAGCCGGTCGGACACGTCGATGCGAAAGTAGTCCGCGGTGAGCGTCAAGGAGCCGCTGTCGAGCACCACGCCGGCGGTGTAGTTGACCGACTCTTCGGGACCGAGCGGCTCGCCGCCGCGCAGCCGCGCCACCGGCGAGATCGACGGGATGACCGCGTTGTTGACGAGGTCGCCGATGGCCGGGTCGAACCAGCTGTGGATGTTGAGGCCGTGCTGCTGGCCGGGGGTGGGCGCCCGGAACCCGGTGCTCACGCTGCCCCGCACGAAGCCGAGACGGCCCGAGACCTTGCCGTTCGCCGTCGTCCCGAAGTCCTCGAATTCCTCGACGCGGGCGGCCGCCACCAGCGTCCACGCTCCGTCGGCGGCGGTCATCTCGACGTCGCCGTAGGCCGCGATGTTGCGGCGGCTCCAGGTGCCCGCCTGCGCTGGGCTGTAGGCGAAGGCGCCATTGGAACCCCCCATGAAGCCCTGCGCCGCGAACGGGCCGATCTCCCAGCCCGCGCGGTCGCCCGCACTCAGGCCGTACCGCTCGTCACGCCATTCCGTGCCGGCGGCGACGTTGACCCGGTCGGTGACCGCGTACGACACGTCGAAGTTGACGTTGACGTCCCGCTGCCGGTTCGTGCCGATATCGAATGCGTTCGGCGAGGTCGGACCGAGCGATGCGTTGATGGTGTTGCGGGAGAAGAAGTCGGCCCGGTGAACGCCGAGCGAACCGCTCAGGTCCCAGTCGAAGCCCCCGGCCGTCGAGCCGCGCAGACCGCCGACCAGCGACGCGTCGGCCGCCGTGCCTATCCAGAGCGGCGTGAAGCCGCCCGGAAACAGCTCCTGGAACGTGAAGCAGTTCGGGTCGTCGAACACCCGCTGCAGGGCAGCCTGGTCGGGCACGTTGTCGGTGACGGTGACGGTGGGGCAGCCGGCCGAGCCCATGCCGTTGGCCGCGAGCACGTCGCCGACGAGCAGCGTGCGGCCGCCGTCGCGGCTGAACACCCCGAGCCGCGTGTTCGGGTTCCGGTAGAAGACGCTCAAGGTCACGGTCTTGCTGGCGTAGCTTGTGTGGGCGTAGGCCTGCACGCCGGCCGGGAGCGTGTAGCCGAAGTTGCCGAACAGCTTCAGGTCGTCGTCGACCTGCGGGTCCCCCCAGGCCTGCGGACGGTCGGAAGCGACGTGGGGGTTGCCGGCGGCGATCAGCGTGGCGGCGTCGCGCCGCGGCGCCGCCCGGTCGGTCCGGCTCGAGTTGCCGTACTCCAGGCTGAGGTTGGCGAACCCGGCCCCGAGCGGCAGGCCGACGTTGCCGGCGAACCGGGCCGTTTCCCCGTCCCCGGCGCGGTACATCCCCGTGTCGAGCTCCACCGAGCCGCCCGAGCGGCCGTCCTTGAGCTGGAAGTTCATCACCCCGGCGATCGCGTCCGAGCCGTACTGGGCCGCCGCGCCGTCCCGCAGCACCTCGACCTGTTGGAGCGCAATCGCGGGGATGGCGGAGATGTCCGGCCCCTGCGCGCCGAACGACACGCCGTTGCCGCCGTGCCAGTCGACGACCGACGATCGGTGGCGGCGCTTGCCGTTGACGAGGACCAGCGTGTGGTCGGGGGCGAGGTTGCGGAGCATCGCGGGGCGGACAACCGTCGAGTTGCCGCTGATCGGCTGGCGGTTGACGCTGAACGACGGAACGATAGTGCGAAGCTGGTCGGTCAAATCGCCTGCGCCCCGGCTGACGAGGTCCGCGTCCGACAGCACGTCGACCGGGACCGCCGACTCGGTGGCGCTGCGAGGCTCCGCGCGGGAGCCGACTACCACCGTCTCCTCGGCGAACCCTGCGAGCAGGTTCCGCATCTCCGCCGGCGACAACCCCAGCGCCTCGACCTCGGCCGGCGTCATCCCGAGGGCCCGGCTCAACTCTTCCGCCAGGGCGCTGGTCGGGCGCTCCACCTGCCCCTGCCGGTCGTCGTCGTGAAGCTCCGCGCCCGCTTCGATCGCGAACGGGGTCGAAGCGGGCAGGAGCACGGCCACGACTAGGGTCGCGCGCCAGCGCGCACCTCTGGTCCTCGCTGCCGGTTCTGCGCGATCGATGTGCCGCCGATCGCGGGAGCGGAACGCTGACCCGGTAGCTGCCCTGTTCCTGTCTGTTGTTGATCTCGATCTCATGACCACCCGAAATCCGCAAATGGCGCAGCCGTTCCGGCCCGGAGACCCGTCGCCGCCCCGGCCGGCAACCGAAGCGACGTGGACTCGGTTTGAGGAAACCACGCCTGGTCAACCGTGACGGCGGGAACGCCACCGAGCATGCGCAGCGCGAGTCCGATGTTGGCCAGGCTCTGTCGCGAACGTCCGCGTGTCCGGCCGACGCGCGCCGGATACGCGGCTACTCCCGGGCGTCGGCAGGTTCGACAGCGCCAACACGACCTGCGGCACCTCGAACTGCCGCGATACCCGAGCGTGGCGAAGAGATGCTTCAGGTGCGTGCGGACCGTACTGTATCCGCGACCCGTCCTCGCCGCGATCTGACGGGTGGTCCAGCCCGCGGCGAGCAGAACCGCAATCTCGGTTTCCGCCAGCGAAAGACCGAGTGCCGCCTCCACGAAGCCGGATGCCGTGCAGAGGGCCGTCGAGCACCGTCAGCCATCCTTCGGCCGAGAGGGCCTTGGCGATGTCCGCCTCGGCGTCACGCATCAGGCGCTGGAGCTGCTAACGCGCCGCTTCGACGTCGTGCCGTCGACCGCGTCACGACTCCCACCGCCAGCCCGTCGCGGCGGTCGGGCAGCCGGACGGGCCGGCCGCCCGTGAAGATGGCCGCGCGCCCCGTCGTCACTTGGTCGAAGCGGGCCGGTTCGTCCCCATCGACGACGAAGTTCTCCGTCCGCCCACCAACGAGAATGCCCCCAACGTCCGCATCCGCTGGAAATCGCTGAACCCCACTCGCCGCAGGAGTCCGATGATCTGGTCGTACGTTCGCTGCGCACCGCCTTCCCCGTGCGCGATCATGTTCGCGTTCCACAGCGCCGCCGTCTGCGGCCGTCCGGGCTCGTCGAGGAGAACCTCGTGGACCCACAACACCCCGGACTCGGTCAAGTGCCTCCGGCACCGATCGATCAGCGCCAGAGCCCTGTCGTCATTCTGGCTGTGGAGGAAGTTTCCGAGGAACGCGACATCGCTCGCATCGAGTCCCCAATCCGTCTCGAAGACGTCCATCGGGATGACGCTGACCCTGTCGGCCACGTCGTACCTCTGCAGGTACGGCGCGACGAACGGCGCCACCGCCGGATGCTCCAGCAGGAGCACCGACGCCTCGGGGTTGTCGAGGGCGATGGGGATCGCAAACGTGCCACTCCCACCTCCAACGTCCAGCACGCGCGTGACCCCATCGAAGACGCCGCTTCTCGCGGCCGCCACGCAGGGTGCGAAGTTCCGGCTGTGCTGAATGCCGAGCCGCGCCGCCACGCTCCACTTCGCGCTCGCCGTCGCCCCGCTGGCCCCCGCCAGATACGCGCTCGGCACGTCATCCGTGCAGTTCCAGAACAGGCCCTCGCCGACGTAATAGGGGCTGTCGGGCACCAGGTACTCCCGGGCCAGCTCCGTCAACGCGTAACGGCCACCGGCGCCTTCGGCGAAGCCCATGCTGATCAGCACGCCGATCAACGCCTCTGCGCCGCCCTCGCTCAAGACCGTCTCCCGACACACCTCCGCCACGGAGCATCCGCCCCGCGATGCGAGCATCGCGAGAAGCCCCGTACGGCTGCTCCACTCCACGTACTGCGCGAGCGAGGCACCAGCCGACACACCCCATGCTCTACCGACCCGACGGGTGATTTCCGAGGTATCGTGCTTCGGGGAAGCCAGGGCCATCACGGCTCAGTCTCCTGCCCGCCCTTGACGGCCACCCACGCACAGAAGTTCAGGCAACGCCAGAAGCACTCGACGTGTGCGAAGCCGGCCTGGCGCAGCGCCTGCTCGTTGGCGACAGCGGTCCAAGGAACCAGCACGTCCCTGAGCGCTAACGCCTTCCTGTCTATCTCCTCGCGCGAGTAGCCCATCCCCTCTTTGTGCTTGTGGTACAGGTCGACCAGCAGCCCGTCGGTCGCGGCGTCGTTGCCCAGGATCTTCTCGACGAGGATCAGCCCTCCGTCTAGCGCCGTGTGCCTACAGGCCTCGGTCAGCATCCGAGGGCGGTCCTCGGCGGGCACGAACATCAACGTCAGGACCGAAAGCGTGACGGACGCCTGGACGTCCGGATAGCCGGCGCGCAGATCGGCGTTGCGAATCTCGACCAGACCGGCGTCGATGGACGATCTCAACCGGCGCCGGCACGCTTCCGCCATGGGCTCCGAGGCTTCGATTCCCACGTACCGATTTTGCTCGCCGAACTGTTCGATCAGCGGTGCCATCGACGCTCCGAGCGAGCACCCGAGGTCTACGACATGGGTGTCCGGCTGCACCAGACGAGTCGCCACCTGGAACACGCTGCTCCGCATGGCGTCGAGCTGCGGAATCGAGCGAGCCAGCATGTCGTCGAAGACCGCGGTCACGGATTCGTCGAACCGCCACGCTGCTCCGGGCAGATGGCCGAGCGAGGTAGCGCCAGAAGTCATGGTCATGCCCTCCGATCCGACGGAAGCTCCACGCGCACCGTCACGATGTCCGAGTCATGAAACTGCTGGTGGCGGACCGACGATGCGATGTGCCGCAGCAGGCGGAGCGACACCTCCCGCTCCATCAGCACGTCGTCGGGCCGCGCCGCCAGCAACCCCATCCGGTCCTGCAGGTTCTCCTCCCCGACCCCCGCGACGAACTCCAGCACGGCCCCGCCCGCCTCCTTGCGCGCCTGAAGCATCAGCCGACGCCGGCCGCGATCCTCCTCGCCCTGCCCGCTCAGCGTCAGCAGCGTCTCCTCGCTCACCGCATCCAGACGGTCGACCATCGTCTCGCCCCAACCGTTCCGGGCCGCGAACGACCCGACGAACGCCCTGATCCGAGGCAACTCGGCCACGTCCAGGGGGATCTCGATGCGTCGGGCCGGGGTCGTCACTTCCAGGAAGAGAGTCATGGCGATGGCCACGAGGCCACCCGCGGTGATGCCGTTCCGCAGCAGGCCGCCAGCGAGGTCCGCCAGCAGCTCGGGGAACACCAGGTCGTACTGGCAACCGACGCCGACCCAGAACGCCACGCCGACGATGAGGCCCTTGCGGTGGTCGATACCGCCCTGCACCACCTCCGTCATGCCGCGCACGAAGCTCATGGCCAGCAGCACGGTCACGTACGCGGCGGCGACGGGGCTGGGTATCGCCAGTATCAGGGCGAGCAGCTTCGGCAGGAACGCCAGCGTGATCAGGAGGGCCCCGGCGGCGATTCCCACGCGGCGCGCCGCGACCCCGGTCAGCTCGACCGTGGGGACGCTGATCCCGATGGTCTGGGTCGGCATGATTCCGGCGACGCCGGCCAGCAGCTTCCCGATGCCGTCCGCCGCCACCGCGCCCTCCACTGCCCGGTAGTCCACCGCCCGCGACTGCCGCCACGACACCCGCTGGATCGCCACTGCGCCGGTGACGGTCTGGACGGCGCCGATGACGGCCACGAACAGGAAAGCTGGAAGCAGCCCCAGGAACGCCGGACTCGCATCGAGCTCCATGCCCGGCCAGGCCCGTGGCGGCAAACCGATCCACGGCGCCCCGGCCAGGCGGTCCGGGTCGTAGAAACCCAGCGGCGCGGCGAGCACCGAGCCGGCGGCGACCCCGACCATGGGCGCCCACAGGCGCAACGTCGCGCCTCCCTTCAGCGAGATGACGCTGATGACGACGATCGTCCCCAGCGCGGTGGCTGCCCCTCCCACCGCGGTCGCGCCGGGCGGCGTCTCGGCCAGGCGCCCGAAGATGACCGGCAGCACCGTGGCCGGGGCCAGCATGTTCACCGTGCCGACGATGGTCGGCGTCAGCAGCCGCCTGAACACGGAGAGCCGCATGGAGATCGCGAGCGGGACGAACGACGATACGGCGACGAGGCTCGCCAGCAGGGCGGGGCCGCCGTCGGCGAGCGCGCTGATGCAGACCGGGATGAACGCGACCGGCGGGCCCATCGCGAGCACGTGCCCTGCCCCGATCCGGCCGAGCCTGCCCGCCTGCAGCGCCGTGCAGATCCCGCTGACCGCGACGACCCAGAATGCGGCCCAGGACACGTACTCGTCAGTCCCGCCAGCGGCCCTGACCACCATCGTCGGAATCAGGACGATGCTGGCGAGCCCCAGGGCGACGAGTTGCAGGCCGAACCCGAGGGCGAGAACTGCCGGCGGGCGCTCGTTGGGCTCGTAGCGAACGCTCGGACCGCGCTGAGCTCCACCGGCAGCCATCGGCATCTACCTACCCGGGTCGTCCCGTCATCCAGTCCCACGGCCTGACCGTGAGGTCCTGGAGGAGGCCCGACTGACCGAAGGGGCTGTCGGCGGCAAACGCCCGGGCCGCATCAAGGGAGGTGGCCTCGACCACCATGAGCATGCCGTTGACCGTTTCTCCGTCGTCGGCCAGCGTGGTCCCTCCGTGGAGGAGGATCACGCCGGGATGTCGGTCGCGGTCACGGGCGTAGTTGGCGAAGGCATCTCTCGGGCGTCCCTGCACCAGCTCCTCGTTGTAGCTCGCGAATACCATGAAATTCATACCCTCTCCTCTCCGGTTGCAGCCTGAAAAGTGACGATAACTCGCCTCGGCGATTTGATCGTCAGGAAAGATCGGTAGTGGCGCACACACGTACCGGTAGACAGCTATGCCCCCGGGCGTGTTTCATGGAGCACGAGCGGCTACCGGCGACTGCTCCATCGCCAACCAACCTCCGGCGCCCCGGAAGGTCCCTCAGGCCGATCCGCAACCGGCGGACGATTCGCGGTCTACCGCTGGGCAAATTGGAGCTGACGGCCTTGACGCCGGCTGCGCGCACGGCCCTGGCAGGTCCTGCCCGACAGCCCGGGAACGCTCAGACAGGAAGGCCCGAAATCTGATGTGTTGACGGAGACCTGGGTGGTCCCCTTTCACGTGGCCACGGTGGTCCCTTTTTCAGTTGCCATTTGCAGAGTGGGAGAGAGGCCTTCCGGAACATCGAGGCGCCGGAGGTGATCGAGGCGGTCCAGCAGCCGGTTGGCCTCGGCGGAATTGCTGCCCGGCTCGAACTGTCTGAGCCAGACGAACCGCGTCACGCCGGCGTCGGCCGTCTCTTCGAGCAGATGCTCGAGGTCGCGCCGATGCCCGGGCGGGACCCGCTCGGCGATGCGCCCTTCGATCCGGCGCTCCGCGTCCACCAGCGCGTCGGCGCAGAGCCGCTCGATCGTCGTCGTGGCCGGCAGGATGGTTCGAACGCGTCGGCAGGCCTCGACGAACCTGCGGACCAGGTCCTCGTTCGACTGCGCCTGTTCCGCTTCTTCGCGGAGCCGGTCTGCGAGCTCACGCGCCGCGCCGCCCGAGAAGGACCGGAATCCGTACAGGCGCCGCAGCTCGGCAAGATGCTCGTGCCGGGTCTCGGACCGCACCGCGTACAGGTGCTGCACGGTGTTGACCAGGTGGGCGAGGTTGCGGCGGAGCCGGTCGAGCGTCCAGACGACGAGCACGCGTCCGCGACGACCGGCCGGGACTCGACAGCTGCCTCGCGGACCAGCTCCCGCTCGAACTCGGCCAGCCTCCCCGGACTACGTCGAGTTCAGAGAGAGATGCTCAACCCTGTCGACCAGGACCAGCATTGTCTTGGTCGAGGGTGTGTAGCATGACTCGTTCATTGAGTCTTGCGTGAGCCAGTGACCCGCACTGTAACGATGTCCATGCCGTGGTACTTCCGGTGCCGTACCGAGGCAGCGTAGTGCCGCAGGAGGCGGACCGATGTCTCCGCCTCGTCCAGCGTTTCGACCTGCTCGTTCAGGTACGCTAGCCGGTCTTCCAGGTTCTCTTCCTCGAGGACGGCCAGGAACTCCATTTCCACCGTCTCGCCATCTGGGCGGGCCACGATGATCAATCGGCGGCCCCCGACTCCTGCGCCTTCTTCGTCCTGTTGCAGCAGACTCAGTAGCGTCTCCTCCCCGGCAGCGCGCAGTCGCTCGGTCGAGAAATCGTTCCAGCCAATCCGGGACGCAAGCTCTTGGAGGAAAGCGTCGATTCTGGGCTGCGCGGCAAGCTTCAATTCGACGTCCATGCGGCTGCGCCGCGAGCTGGTCAGTTCCATGAACAGCGTCAATAGAATCGCGGTAAACGCCCCCGCGGTCAGACCGCTGCTGAAGAGGATGTTCCACGCGCCGCTCAGGCGGTCGGCAAAGATGGCCTGGTTCTGTACCCCTACGCCGATCCAGAACGCCAATCCCGTTATCGTGGCATTTCGAAAATCGAGGCCGTCCTGCAACACCGTCCGCATTCCCGCGACGAAGAAGAGGCCTATGAGAATGACAAAGTAGACCCCAGCCACCGGGCCGGGAATTACGAGCAGGAGGGTAACCAGCTTCGGCAGCAAGGCGAGCCCGAGGAAGATGCCGCCGATGCTGTACCCAACGCTCCGGGCAGCGACTCCGGTCAGGCCGATCAGTGACGTGCTGCCCGCCGTATAGCCCATGGTCGGCAGGGTTCCTGCGAGTCCAGCGAGAAGGACGCCGACGCCGTTGGCGTTGAGCGCGCCCTGCACCACGCGAAAGTCGGTCGCCTGTGGCCTGCGTCTCGACGCCGATTGAATGACGATGCCGTCACTGATGCTGTTGATGGCGAGCATCAGGGTCACGATGACGAACACTGGCAGTAGCCCCCAGAACTCCGGGCCCGGCGTCAGGTCCGGTCCCCGCCATTCGTCCCAGGGAATGCTCATCCACGGTGCGTCGATCACTCGTTGAAAGTCGTAGAGTCCGAACAGCGCGGCAACGACGCAACCGGCCACGATTCCGATGAGCGGGGACCACAATCGCCATGCCCCCGACGCGCGGAGCGCCAGCGCCGTGGCCACGACCAGGGTCGCCCCGGCGATGCACGGTGCGGCCACCGGCGGCGCACCCTCCGGGACATCGTCCAGCAGGCCCAGTGCAATTGGGACGATCGTGTATGCAATCAGCATGATCGCGGTCCCGGACACGACCGGCGTGACAATTCGGCGCAGCAGGGGCAGCCAAGCCGCCAGCCCGAACTGAACGAGAGACGAGACGATGACGAGGCTCGCCATCGTCGCCGGCCCGCCCTCGGCCAGCGCCGCGATGCAGACGGCGATGAAGATGGGCCCCGGGCCTGCGATGATCACATGCCCCGCTCCAATTCGCCCGACGCGAAGGGCCTGCAGGGTCGTGGTAATCGCACTGACCACCAGGGCGGCGAAGACCGCCCACGACAGGTGGCGCTCGGACTGTCCGGCCGCGCGGAAGACGATGGCGACGTTCACCACTACCGGCGCGGCGACGAGAAGAACTCCCTGCGCGCCGACGCCGATGGAGACCGCGAGCGGGCACGACTCCTCCGGTTCGTAGCGGACGTGCTCGTTGACATGCGCCGAGTTTTCTTCCATCTCTCCGTACCTGGCGCGATTCAGCAGCCTGCAGTCAGCGAAGTTCGCTCCATTCCTATCGCAAGGGTGCTCTCGATTCGCGCCGGTCCGAGTTGACTCTGTCGAAGAGCTCAACGACCTCTCGTGACGGTTGCGGCGTCAGGACGCAGACTACGGCCGCAACCAGCATGGCGATCAGGAACCCCGGTGAGGCGGGCTGGATGTCCCAGATGCCCGACGGACCACCCTCCAGATAGCCCCAGACTGAAGCGACCGCAGTGCCGGTGACGATCGACGCACCGGCCCCCCAGGAGTTGAACCTGCGCCAATAGAGAGCGAGGATGGTGACCGGCCCCAACGCCGCGCCCATTCCACCCCAAGCGTAACTGACCAGATCGAAGACCGATTCCTCGTACGACACGGAGACCACCACGGCAATCAGGCCTATGACGAAGAGCAGCAGGCGGCTCAACGTGACCCTCGCGCTGCCCGTCGCCGTATCCGCAAATCTCCTGACGAACGGCATGTCGCCAGTGGCGATGGCGGACGCCAGAAGCAACTGGGAGTCCGCCGTGCTCATGACGGCCGCGATCACGGCAGTCAGGAGCACCCCCGTCACGATGGGATGAAAGAAGACTTCCGACACCACCAGATAGACGCGCTCCGGGTCGTCCATTTCGGTCGTCAAGCCTGCCTCCGACAGGGCGGCGGGCGCCAGCAGACCGACGCCTATTGCCAGCATCAAGACCGCGACGAGCCAGAGGGTGGAAATGTTGCGGCCCTGAACGTGCTTGTCCTCTCGCTCCAGCGCCATGAACCGCTGCAGGGTTCTCTGGGACCCGAAGGCCCCGAAGGCCCATCCCGCCGTCGAGAAGACGAAGACAAGGGCGACCGACACGCCGCCGTCGGCGAAGGGCTCCAGGAAACCGGTGGAAGAGCCGCCCGTTCCCGAGAAGGGGTTCTCCGTCGACGCAAACAGTGTGATGGTGACTACCAGAAGACTCGTCAGCATCAGCAGTGCCTGGAATACGTCCGTTCTGGAGACGGCCAGGAACCCCCCAATCAGGGTGTAGGAGGCTATGGCCGCAAACGTGAGCACGACGCCCGTGGCGGCTTCGATTCCGAATACCGTCTCCAGCAGCTTGGAGCCGCCTATGAACCCGGAGCACAACCAGAAGATGACGAACAGGACCGTAACGAGCGACGTGAGCGTTCTCAGGATTCCCGTCGTATCTCCGAACCGAACTTCAAAGAACTCGGGGAGGGTCAGAACGTCGTTGGCCTCGATTGTGTAGCGGCGCAGTCTTCTGGCCAGGACTACCCAGCTCAACCAGATGCCGAATGCAGTAAAGATGGGAATCCATATCGCAACCGCGCCACTGATGTACACCAGGGCGGGAAGCGAGAGCATCGTCCAGGCGCTCGTCGCCGAGGACCCCGCGCTCAGACCTGCCGTGAAGGCGCTCAACCGACGGCTGCCCAACGCGTATTCCGCCATGTCTCGCATTCTGCGAGATCTCAGGAGCGCTATGCCGATCAACGCGGCGAAGTACGCGCAGAAGACGAGTACTACCCACGAACTCCGCATCGTATTCTCCGTGGCGGGTCGATGGAGTTCCGTTGTCCGAGACACGGGCGACGCCGGGTGACGCCGGTATCGGGAGAGCCGAGGTGCTGTTGCCGACGACCAGGGCCACGCGGCCGTCCGCCAGCACGACCGCCGGCACGACACCCCAAGTACCGGGTCGGTGCGTGGGAACCGGCGGTCGAGAGGGTCGAGGGGCTACACCCCCTCGACGATGACGACATCGGTGTTGGAGCACCTGTTGAGCATCTTTCTGAGGTCGGCGTAGTCTGGAGCGTCCTGCCATCCCTTGGCCCGTTCGACACTGTCGAATTCGAGCACAACGAGACGGCGCGGCGCCCAGTTTCCCTGAATGACCTCCGTCGCGCCGCCGCGGGCCAGGTATTTGCCGCCGTGAGCCTCGACGACCGCCCGCCCCTGCTCGAGAAAACTGCCGAAGAAGACGGCCTCATCTGTCACTTCAGAATCGATGATCACGTATGCTGCCAATTTCCTCGCTCCTGTGATGAATTGAGGTATGGTTGTTGTATACGTCTCGGCGCTATGGCGGCGGCGCACACAAATCCTGAGAACGAAGGCTCCGCCCAATCCCGACAGGTCCCGGCCCGTTTTCCGCGAGGAGAGGGACGCGACCGACGGGAACATTGTAAAGGAAGTTCTGTCGGGGCAGGCGAACAATAATCGGTAGTGGCGTCTCTGTTGGCGGTAGCCGAACGGAGCGCCCCTGGGGCCGGGGAGAAGGCGACGACGTGCTTCTGATTTGGGTGGGCGGACGGCGCGTCTGCCGCGGCGCTACAGCCACCGGTCGCACCTGTTGACGACGCTTCGCGCACCGGCTGGAGGCGGACGGTGCGTCGGCCCCGGCCGGCAGCCGCGCGCTGGGGAGGTCGCTTTTGGATCCAGGCAGCGGACGTCGGCGCCGCCGGCCGGGGATTCGGTCGTCGAGCCGAACGCGACGGCCGTCGGCGAGGGAGGGCCTGCGCCCCCGTTTCACTCCGTCGCGGCGGACCACCACCTCGGGGACGGCCCGATCCCCTTCGTCGCGGTCCCGAGAGGCAAGGGCGGGCGATTGGCGGGGGGCATGTCGACGACGACGAGGTCGACTGTCCTGCGCGGCCGCGGCGTCCACGGCGCGGCGGCACTCCGCTTCGCCGAGGCCTCCATCAGTCCGACTATCCGTGGGCCGGGGCGCTCCGCTGCCTCGACGCTTGGTGGAAGTTCCGGCCGTTGGGCATTCCGTGTCTCCGGGACCGGGTGGCGCAGACGGCGGCGATGCTGGTGTTGTCGCCGATCTTCGAGGCCGACCTGCAACCGGAGCAATACGCCTACCGACCGGGGCGGAACGCGCGTGACGCGGTCAGGCGCGTGCACCGGCGGCTGACGACGGGCCACCGGGAGGTGGTAGACGGCGACTTGTCGGACTACTTCGGCCAAATCCGGCACGCCGAACTGCTCCGGTCCATCGCGCGTCGCGTGAGCGACCGGCGGCTGTTGGGCTGGGTCAAAGCGTGGCTGGAGATGGTGGTAGACGAGGACGACGGGCGCGGCGGACGCCGCCGGACGAACCGGGCGCGTCGGGAGCGGAGGGGAACCCCGCAGGGGGCTCCGATGACTCCCCGTACGCAAAGGGCAACTTTCGGTTCGATCGGGTAGTCACTGGCTGGCGAGACCGGCCGGTACTTGATCTTCGTCTCAAAAAGTAATATGTTTATGTCTTATGGTGCGGGCCACCAAGGCCGACAAGGCGCGCTTGCTCAACGCCGCGTACCGCCTGCTCGAGCAGCAGATGGAGCGCGCCGAGGCGGCTCGGCGGCTCGGTCGCGAGTTCGCGTTGTCGCGCCGACAGGCCTACCGCTACCTCCAGGAAGCAGCCGGGCTGAGCGCTCCGCTGCCGGCGGTCGAGCCGACCGTCGCGGTCACCTTCAAGCTGCCGGTCAGCACCGTACGCGCAATCCGCGCCTACGCCCGCCACAGCGGACTGTCTCTCGGCCAGGTCGTTGCCCAGGCGATGACGGCGTTCCTGGACTCCTTCCCCCAGCGACGTGGGTGAACGCCAACCACGGAGAGGCCCGCGGCAAGTGCAGCTCGACTGCACGTTCGATCGACTTCGCGACCGCAAGATCGCCCAGGCGTACACGTTGTTGGTGCCAGCCCGTACCCGTCCGGTTGCAGCCCACAGAATGGAGCGTGCACATGCAGATGGCAGCGATTTACACGCGCGTGTCCTCGAGCCAGCAGCGCGAAGCGCACACGATCGCGAGCCAGACGGCGGCGTTGGTCGACTGGGCCGCGACGATCGGGCTGGAGGTGCCCCGGCAGTGGATCTTCGAAGACGAAGGCTATAGCGGGGCGACTCTCGAACGCCCGGGATTGGAACAGGTGCGCGACCTGGCGACCGCCGGCGACATCCAGGTGGTGCTCGTGCACAGTCCGGATCGGCTGAGCCGGAAGTACGCCTACCAGATCCTCTTGATCGAGGAGTTCGGACGTCACGGGGTCGAGACCCGCTTCCTCAACGGCCCGTCGAACGCCACGCCCGAGGATCAACTGCTGGTGCAGTTTCAGGGCATGATCGCCGAGTACGAGCGCGCTCAGATCCTGGAACGGTCGCGTCGTGGCAAGCGGCACCGCGCGCGAGCCGGTGAGATCAGTGTCCTGGGCGGCGCTCCGTATGGTTATCGTTACATTCGCAAGCGTGATGACCACCCCGCGGCGTATGTCGTCCTCGACGCCGAAGCGCGCGTTGTCCGCGATGTCTACGAGCACTACACCGTCACGGGGTGGAGCATCGCGGCAATCACCCGCTGGCTCAACGAGCAAGGCGTGCCCACGCGGAAGGCCGGCACTCGTTGGGAACGCTCCACCGTATGGGCAATGCTGCGCAACCCGGCCTATCGCGGTACGGCGTGTTTCGGCAAGACGCGCCGAGCCCAACGGCAGCGCGTGACGCGACCGTTGCGATTGCGCGGCGGCGTGGCGAGTCGTGACAGTGCGAACCACGAACGGCCGCGCGAGGAGTGGATCGAGATCCCGGTGCCGGCACTCGTCGACGAGTCGACCTTCGCGCACGCACAGGAGCTGCTGCAAGAGAACAAGGTGCACGCCCGCCGGCGCACCATCGAACCGAGCCTCGTGCAGGGGCTGGTGAGCTGCCAGAAGTGCGGCTACGCGCTGTCGCGCGCGTCGGCCCGGTCGAGCGCCCGGAAGATTCACTACTACCGCTGCATCGGCTCCGACGGGTGGCGTCACCTCGGCGGTCCCCGGTGCGACGCACGCCCCGTGCGGCAGGATCTGTTGGACGAGGTTGTCTGGACCGAAGTGATACGGTTGCTTGAGGAGCCGGCCTTGATCCAACAGGAACTGGATCGCCGTCTGGCCGCCGCCCAGGCTGCCGACCCAACGAAGAAGCGCACGCAGGCGGTGGAGCGGGACCTCAAGCGAGTCGGCAAGAGCATGGAACGGCTGCTCACCGCCTATCAGGAGGATCTGCTGTCGCTCGGGCAGCTGCGCGAGCGGATGCCGCTGCTGCGTCAACGCGAGCAGACGCTACGCCATGAGTTGAACGCATTGGTCGAGCAGACTCGCGAGCGCGCCGCCCATCTGGGCCTCGCCGAGACCCTGTCGGTGTTTCTCACGCGCCTGCGCGGGGCGGCCGAGACGCTCGACATCGTGGAACGGCAGCGAATCGTGCGCCTCGTCGTCAAGGAGGTCCTCGTCAATGACGACACGATCGTGATCCGCCACTGCATTCCCGTGCCCTCGGGTCCGCCACCAACGAACGGTGGCGGACCGAACGACGTCGACAACGATGCGGACCGTCGAAGTTACCATTTGCGTACGGGGAGTCATTTCGCCGCTGTTCAGCAACATCTACATGCGTCGCTTCATCCTGGGCTGGAGGATGCTGGGCTACGCCCGGCGCTTCAAGGCGGAAAATCGTCAACTACGCGGACGACTTCGCGGTGCTCGGCCGAGCGCCGGCAGCAGAGATGCTGACGGCGGTCGAGGGCCTGATGCGGCGTCCGAAGCTGCCGATGAACGCCGAGAAGACCCGTTGCTGCCGGGTGCCGGAGGAGCCGATGACGTTCCTCGGCTACCGGATTGGCCGCAACTACCGGCCGACTACGGGTGCCGCCTACATCGGCACGCGTCCGAGCCGGGAAAGCGTCCGGAGCATCTGCCGGCGAGTGAGCGAGCTGACAACGCCGCGTGACCTGCTGCTGCCGCCGGAGGTTGTGGTGGCGCGCCTGAACCGTGTGATGACGGGCTGGGCGAACTACTTCACCCTGGGGCAGGTCAGCCCGGCCTACGCGACGATTGACGAGCATGCGACGCGGCGGCTGCGCCAGTGGCTCTGCCGGAAGCACAAGGTGCGGACCGGAATCGTGCGATTCCCGAACGAGCGACTCCGGAAGGGGTACGGGCTCACGCACCTTGTCAAGCGGACGGCGAGCTTTCCGTGGGCGAAGGCATGATCTCGTCCGAGAGCCGGATGCGGGAAATCCGCATGTCCGGTTCGACGAGCGGCGACTGGAAACGGAGCGACGGAGAGGAGTGAGGCACCGGCATCGGCGAAAGCCGCCGGGAACAGCTACCCCCTCCGCCTACCGCCACCGCGCCAGTCGTCGACTCTACTTAACTGCGCTCCTCGGCGAGATCTCGTCGGGATTTTGCGGCCGATCCAGAACCTCGCACCCGGAATCGACTTGCGAGGATGCGCCAGGAAGCGACGATCTCGAGGCGGCGCGCCCTGCAGCACCCCTGCAGGGGCGGACTGCGGCAGGTGCGGAATCCGTCCGGCGCGGGCCGCGACCCTAGCCGGCTACCTTGCCGAGCTCCACGAGAGCAGGGAAGAGCGGCGGCGAGCCGCGGGCGCGTTTCCGGGCCCTGCCTCTCCGTCGAGCCCAGCCTGACCAACCGCCACCGGGGTCGGCCGCCGTGGAGGTTGACGGCGCACGAATCTGGTCGACACACCTAAACTCGTAGGCGATGGCGTCATGGGATTCATGCTACTAATACCCCTTGGAACCGCGCGACACGCGCCAGACTCATCGCCCAGCCGGGCGGTTTCCCGCAGATGGACCATCATCCGGTGACGTGCGTAGTGATCGCAACGCGCGGCGGTGCTCACCGAGCACAGGACCCATCGATACGACTCATGCCGATCGGGCGGAAGTTTCGCAACGGGCGAGGGATGACCCGTTCGTGCTCCGTCCCCACGCGCGGCAGGCGGCAGGATATCCTGATGGGGATGAAAGAAGGGTGGTTCGTGTCCGTGTATGCAGCCATCGCTGTGGCCGCCGCGCTCAGCGTGACCATCTCGGCGCAGGACGTGCCGAGGACGCCTTGGGGCGACCCCGACCTGCAGGGAATCTGGGTCGGCTCGACCCTCACGCCGCTCGAGCGGCCGCCCGAGTACCGGGGACGGGAGTTCCTGACGGAGGAGGAGGTCGAGGCGCTCGAGACCGCGGCCCGCGCCGAGGAGGAACGCCAACTGAATCGCCCGGCGGGGCGGGCCCCGGCGGGTGGGGACGTCGACTACCGGCCCGATGGCAGCCTCGGGGCCGACGCCTTCTGGTTCGACGAAGGCACTACCTGGGTACCGAGCGGGCGCACGTCGCTGATCGTCGATCCGCCGGACGGCCGAATCCCCTACACGCCCACCGCGCGTGACGGCGAACGGCCGTACGGGACGGGCCCCTGGGACTCGCACCTCGACCTCGACACGGGCGAGCGGTGCTTCAGTGACGGGCTGTCGCAGATTTGGTTCGGCGACAACCCGAACCACCAGATCTTCCAGACGCCGACCGACGTGGTGATCGTCCACGAGATGTACCGGCAGCGCCGGATCATCCCGATTGACGGCCGCCCGCGAACCGGCGTCGCGCAGTGGAACGGGGAGGCTCGCGGCCGGTGGGAAGGGAGCACTCTGGTGGTCGAGAGCCGCCACTTTCCCAATCGGTCGGCAGACCGGTTTCGCCACGTCTGGCGCGCGCCGACCGTGAGTCTGCGCCTGGTGGAAAAGTTCACGCGGGTCGACGCCGGTACGCTCGACTACGAGGCGACGATCACCGACCCGACCCGCTTCGCCCGGCCGTGGACCGTCCGCTTCCCGTTGTCAGCGGACGCGGTGGCGCAGGGGGTGACGCCGGGCCCTCTCTTCGAGTTCGCCTGTCACGAGGGAAACTATGCGCTCCCGAACGTGTTGCGCGGCGCTCGCGCACAGGGTGCGATGAGGGCGGCGGCTGTTCGTTCCGGCGGGCCGTGAGTTGGCAGGCTACTTTGGCAGCCCAGGGGGCGACCTTGGGTCGGATAGGCGGGGGTTCGGGGGCCGTGTCGAGCACCGGCGCGGGCAGCTGCAGACTGCCTATTTCTTGGCGGCCTTTTTCCTCCGTTCGGCCCAGTAGGCGGTCATGCGCTCCGATACCGCCTTCTTCTCCGCGGCCGTCATCTCCCGGCGCTTCCTCTGCGGCTTGACCTCGGGCTGGCTCTCTGCGGAGGCGGCGGTCGCCGTTCTCGGCGAGGAGCGCCGCGACGCGGAGCGCGCCGCCGGGGCGGAGGCTCCCAGACGCTGTTGAACACCACGCCTGCCGGCCCCGTCCGCTGCGGCTCCGAATCGGCCGCCGACGGCAGTGGGAACCCTGTCGGACCGGACCCTGGCGGCGAGCGGTACGCTGACCGTGGACGTGCCGCGGGCGTTGGTCGACCGGGACGGCGACCTGCTGGCCTTCGCCGCCTCGTCGTCGGCGCCGGGGGTGGTGACGGCAAGCGTGGCGGGGCGCGGGTGACGCTGACGGCGACGGCCGAGGGCAGGGCGACGATCAGGGTGACGGCGACCGACCCCGGCGGGCTGAGCGCCACGCAGTCGTTCGCGGTGACGGTGACGGCGGCGACGGCCTTCACCGACAACCCGATTCGACCCGGGTGACGCCGGTCGAGGCCGTCCACTTCACGGAGCTGCGGGCGCGGATAGTCACACTGCGGAGAGCGGCGGGGCTGCGGGCGTTCTCCTGGACGGATCCGGTGCTGACGGCGGGGGTGACGCCGGTCCGCCTCGCGCATCTGCTCGAGCTGCGCGAGGCGTTGGCCGAGGCGTACGCCGCGTCGGGCCGGGCGCCGCCGGGCTGGACCGACGCGGCGCCGGTGGCGGGGACCACGCTCTCATCAGAGGGGCGCACTTGACGGAGCTGCGCGAGGCGGTGCTGGCGCTCGAGTGAGGCAGCAATGCCGACCAGGCGGGCTGTCGGACCGCGCACCAGCGCCTGAGTGCGCGTGCCGGCCCGGGATCGAGTCGGACGGAACGCCCGGGCCCGATGAGATCGCCGGCCGGCCAGTTGCCGAGTGTGATGGAGATGACCCGGATGACTTTGCAGTGGGGCTCACGGTCAACTCACGCGTTCGTGCTGACGGTCGCCGCGTACACGGCGGGTCTGCCGGCCGTCGTGGTCGCTCAGGGCGGGGCCGCCAGGGATCGGGCGGCCCTGGAGGCGCTCTATGAGGCGACCGGCGGCGACGGCTGGACGGACAACGCCAACTGGCTGAGCGACGCACCGCTCGGGGACTGGTACGGGGTCGACGTGGACGAGGACGGCCGGGTCACCGGACTACGACTCGGCGGCTGGGTCGAGACGGCCGGGGACTTCATCGGCAACGGGTTGACGGGTACCCTCCCGCCCGAGCTCGGGACGCTGTCCCGTCTGCGGTCGCTGGAGATCGGCGGCAACCGCGGGTTGAGTGGTCCCATCCCGGTGGAGCTGGGCGATCTGCCGAACCTCGAGTCGCTGATCCTGCAGGCGAACCGGTTGTCGGGTGCGATCCCGGCGGAGCTGGGACGCCTGGTCCATCTGAAGGGACTCGTGCTCGGCGGCAACGTGCTCAGTGGGCGAGTCCCACCGGAACTCGGGAACCTGGTCGATCTCACCGCGTTGGGCTTCCGCAACACCATGTTGAGCGGTCCGCTGCCCGAGAGCCTCACCGGTTTGTCCGCTCTCGATTGGTTGCCCCTCGTAGACAGCGGCTTGTGCGTGCCGGACACGCGTGCCGCACGAGCCTGGCTGGCCACCATCTCCGAGTTCACGGGAGCGGTCTGCGCCGGGCCGCCGAGCTTCTTGCGCGTCGTCACGCAGCCCGGCCTCGGCGTGCTCGAATCCGTGCACGTCGTCGCGGATCTCAACGGCGACGGGCGCGACGACATCCTCGCGGGCGGGGTCGACTTTCGCGACGGCAACTTGCCCGAGGACCGGTTCAGGAAGGCGACGCTGCGCGTGTTCGCCGGCCAGGGGGATGGCGGCTTCCGGCACGCGCCGGAGCTGATCGCGGGCGCCATCGACGCACGCAACCCGGTCGTTGTCGCGGACGACTTCAACGGCGACGGGCGGGCCGACCTCGCGGTCTTCGACGGCGGTGTCTACGTGGTCGCGCAGAGCATCGGAGTAGGTAATCCGCCGCAGCTGTTCCTGAGCGGCCCGGACGGCCGGCTGCGCCCGTCCGAGGCGCTGGCGGATGCGGTCGGACGCGAGCACGAGATGCGGCCGAACCCTCGCTACTCGGGGCCCGCCGACCTCCATCTCAAGTCGGCGACGTCGGGCGACATCGACGGCGACGGCGACGTCGACCTGTGGGTCGACAGCATCGGCGGCGCCAACGTCTCCAGCCACTTCATGGTGAACAACGGAGACGGCACGTTCACGGTCGACGAGGCTCGCGCTCCGCCCGCGCTGCGCTACAACTGGCCGGAATCCTGGTATCACTTGCTGGGGCCGAATGCGTCTCTGTACCTGTCGCCGGTCGCGTGCAGTGGCGTCCCCCCGGTTGGCCGCTCGTCCCCTCGCGGCGGGCGCAAGCGGGGGCGAGGGGCCAGGCATCCTGGTTTCTTGTGACCATCTCGCGCTCCTTTCTGACACCCTACAAACTTCAAGGCTATAGCATAAATGGAGCCAGCAAAATGCAGCAAATACTAGCAAATATAGAGGGTAGGAGAGCGGCCGTGATACCGGTGGCCTGCTAGAATTGCTGGCCCATGACGGACCTACACTCGGAATCGCTGGCGAGCCGCGTCGCGATCGTGACCGGCGGATCGCGGGGAATCGGGCTGGCCACGGCGATGGCGTTGCGGGCGGAGGACGCCGACGTGCTTGTGTGCGGCCGTTCCAAGGCGACCCTCGACCGAGCCGGTGCGCACCTCGTCCACACCTCTGGTGCGGGACGGGTGGCGACGGTGGTCGCGGATGTCCGGCGCTATGACGAGGCCGAGCGTCTGGTAACGGCGGCGGTCGACGAGCTGGGCGCGGTGGACATCCTCGTCAACAACGCCGGAATCGGCCGCTTCGGGCCGGTGTCCGAGCTGGCCGTCGACGCGTGGATCGAGACGATCGAGACGAACCTGTCCGGGGTGTTCTACTGCTGCCGCGCCGCGATCCCGGTGATGAAGCGGCGGGGCAGGGGCTGGATCGTCAACGTCAGCAGCCTCGCCGGCAAGCACCCGTTCGCCGGCGGGGTTGCGTACTGCGCGTCCAAGGCTGGCCTGAACGCGCTGACCGAGTCGCTGATGCAGGAAGTCCGCCGGGACGGCATTCGGGTGAGCTGCGTGCTTCCGGGCTCGGTGAACACCGAGTTCGGGGGCGACCGGCCGTCCGCGCACGCGGCCTGGAAGCTGGATGCGTCGGACGTCGCCCGGGCCGTGGTCGACCTGCTGCGCCACCCGGCTCGGAGCCTTCCCAGCCGGGTCGACCTGCGCCCGTCCGTCCCGCGAGAGTGAGGCTACTCGGCCGGCGTGGCGTCGTCGGGCGGCTCGTGGGTCGAGACGACGAGTTTCGGATACGTGCTCGCCGAAACGGTTCAGCATGCTGCGCGCCGACATGCCCATCGCGGAATCCTGAAACCCCCTCACGTACCGCGCGCAACGCGAGGGCAGGCCGCGGCGGTGCCGAATGCCGGGGCGGCGGCCGCCCTCGACGCCTACATCGTCGAGGGCGGGCTCGTGTAGCCGAAGGCGGCGCTCTTCCAGAGCATGGACCCGGGCGCTGCCGCAGCAGATGCAGAGTGGGGTGGTCCTGTCCGCCGAGGTTTGCTTCTTGCTCGCAGCCGGCCTGCCCCAGCTCCGAGGCCGGGGTTGTTTTGCGGAGTGTTCGACAGAGCGTCGCCTCGGCCCGCCCCGAGCCGAGAACAGAAAAATATGGCCCATCAATATTCGTAGCATCCGCGCATGTATCGGGTTTCAACCCAATAGACTGCCCTCAAGTTTCGTAGCACCGCCCACGGCCGCCGTTAGACATCCGGCCTTGACACTCAGCTACGGATGCAGGATAAGACAGGATAGATTATCTTCTTGGCCGGGGTTGCCGGGTTGATGAACAACTCTATCTGCGGAGGAGATCCTGGGAAGCGGGCGTGAACATCCCATCATGCTACGTTGACGGCTACGAGGCCGCCCGCAAGTTGGATCCGGTTCTCGCGGAACGGTACATCCGTCACACGACCATCGGGGATCCGGTCGCCGATGCAGTCGTGGCGGAATTGGCGCGGACCGGCAGTCCGGCGGAGGTGCACGGGATCATCGCGACGACACTCGATAACCACGATCATCTCCCCGAGGACGCCTCCGAACCGCTCCGGAATCTGATTGGACATGCGGGGGCGATACCGGACTGGTTCGACCGGGAGCTGGTGCGCGACGCGACGCGGGCGTTCCTGAGGAACTCCGAGATGGTTCTGGGCGCCTTGGTGGGCGGCGCCATCATCGAGGGCTTTTCCACCCTGATCAGCAAGTCATTCCGCATCCGGAGCCGGATCATGACGAACGGCGTTCGGCGGCTCAAGCAGAACCTGCTGCAGCTGCTGGAACAGTATCTGCCCGGAGGCATCGAGCCGGGCGGCGACGGGTGGAAGCTGAGCCTCAGGATCCGGCTCGTCCATGCGCAGGCGAGACGGCTCGTGGCCGCTTCCGATGAATGGGACCAGTCCGTATACGGCCTCCCCTTGAGCGCGGCGCACATGCTGCTCGGGGCGGCGGCTTTCTCCGGGAGGCTGATGCAGCACGTATCGAGCCTCGGCGGTGACTTCAGCCCCCGGGAACGCGAGGCGTACGTGCATGTCTGGCGGTACACTGGCCAGCTCCTCGGAATACCCGACGAGATCATGTTCCGGGACTTCGCGTCGGCGGTCCGGTGCTTCGAGATCGGGACGCTGTGCGAGCCCCCGCCCGATGAGGACGCCATCATCATGGCGCACAGCATCGTCAACAGCGCGCCGATCGTTCTGGGCTTCACCGAACCCAGGGAGCGACGCGGCATGGCGACCTACATGTACCAGGTATCCCGGGAGTTGATCGGCGACGGGTTGGCTGACGAGCTCAAGTTTCCTTCCGGCCGACTGAAGAAGGAGCTTCCGTTGCTGCGGTTGCGCAATTTCGGCGACAGGATACTGCGAAGGGTCGCGCCGCCCTTGGCCGCGTACCGAGCCCGCGCACGGTTCAGCAGCCTGCTCGACGTCTCGAATCTGGGCGAATACGGACATTCGTACAGCTTGCCGACCTCGGTGTTCGAGGAGGATTCTCGGGAGTGGTAGGGGGCGTTTGTACTTCGGGTGAGCCCGTTGAGAGGTGGGCGTGCCGGGAGGCTGCAAGTGGTTGACGCCCTGAGCGATTGGCTGAACACACGGGGGGCGGACATCCTTGACCGGATGTACGACCTGCTTCCGTTCGCCGTTGCCGCCGCGATGGCGGCGGCGGCCGTGGTCTGGTGGCTGACCGGGATGGTTCGGCGATGAACCAAGTGGCCGACGGGGAAACTGGCGCGATGCAGGTCGTATCGGCGCGCCCGCGGGGGCTCGAGACGTGCAGGATTCCGACTCGTTCCTGATTGCCGTTGACGAGCACGACCGGGAAACTGGAGTCGTCAAGAAGATGACGGCTCACCGGAAGGGGATCCTGCACCGCGCGTTCTCCATCTTCGTCTTCGACGAGGCCGATCGCCTGCTGTTGCAGCGACGGGCGAACGGCAAGTATCACTCGGGCGGCCTCTGGTCCAACACCTGCTGCAGCCACCCGACGGCGGGAGAGTCCGTGCTCGACGCCGGGCACCGCCGGTTGCGCGAGGAAATGGGCTTCGACTGCCCGCTCCGGTCCGTGTTCGGCTTTGTCTATCGGGCCGCGCTCGACGGCGGGCTCGTGGAGCACGAGTTCGATCACGTGCTCGTGGGACGGTTCCAGGGCGTCCCCGCGCCCGATACCCGCGAGGTGGGCGCGTGGAGGTGGGAGTGCCTTCCGGTGATCCAGTCGCTGCTTGCCCAGGACCCGAAGACGTTCACGGCGTGGTTCAAGCTCGCCCTAGACGGTCTCCTGGCGCGCGGGCTTCCGTGACTGGCCGCAACGCAAGGGGAGGCCGGTTTGCAGGGCATGCCGGGGCTGCTGCAGGAGGAACGGGTCCCCCCGCGCGGCTCGTGACGCGCCGGCGGCGGCGCCGTCTCGCGCCCGCCTGTATCGGGATGCTGGCAGCCCTTGGGAGCGGCCTCTTCGGGGCCTGCGCGCTGGCGCCCGATGCGGCGCTGCCCGAGTTGGCTCCGGAGCCGATTCGGGCGCTTCCCGACGCGTTCTCCGGGGATGCGGCGGGCCGCTCCTACGCACCCCTGGAATGGTGGCGGGCCTTCGCCGATCCCGTGCTCGACGAGGTCGTCGATACGGTGCTGGACGCCAACTTCGACATGGCGGGGGCGATCGCGCGGGTCCAGCAGGCGCGGGTGCGGGCCCGGCTCGCCGAGGCGGCGGTCCTGCCGACGGTCGGGGCCCGCGCCGGCATCGACAACTTCGACGTGCCCATCAACGCGGGCATCGGCGCGCAGCTGCGGGAGTTGGGGCTGGAGGAGGTGCTGGGCGACGCGGCCGAGGGGTTCACCCTGCCGGAACGGCTGGGGCTCACGACGTACTCGCTGAACGCCGACTTCGCCTACGAGCTCGACTTCTGGAGTCGCGTCCGCCACGGGTCTCTCGCGGCGGGCGCCGAGCTTGTGGCCTCGGAGTGGGACGTGCACGCGGCGGGCATCGGCGTCCTCGCCGAGACGATCACGGCGTACTTCGATATCGTCGAACAGCGGCGGCAGATCGCGATCGCCGGCGACACCGTGGATGTCCTGGAGGAGCGCGAGCGGGTCGCCGAGACCCGCTACGGCCGCGGCGTGACCGACTCGCTGGACCTCTACCGCGTGCGCCAGGACCTGCGCAACACCCAGGCGGGCCTGCCGCGGCTGGACAACCGGCTCGCCGAGGCCGAGGCGCGCCTCGCCGTGCTCCTGGGGGGTTACCGGGAGGACGTGGCCGGGATCCTCCCGGAATCCCTGTTGCCGTCGCCGGCGGCGGACCCGGTGCCGGTGGGGGTTCCCGCCGATCTCCTGCGGCAGCGCCCGGACGTTCGGGCGGCGGGACACCGGCTGGAAGCGGCCGGCCACGAGATCGAGGCCCGCCGCGCCGAGCTGAGGCCCTCGCTGTCGTTCTCGGGCTCGATCGGGCTTCAGACGACGGACGTCGCGGGGCTCTTCAACGTGCAGCAGTGGTTCGGCAACCTGCTCTCGAACCTCCTCGCGCCGGTCTTCGACGGCGGCCGGCTCGCGAGCAACGTCGCCCTCGCGGAGACGCGCTTCAACGAGCTGGCGGCCGCCTACGGGCAGACCGTGGTGACCGCCGTCAACGAGGTCGAGGCTGCCCTGGCCGGCCTGCGCCACGAGGGCCGGCGGCATGTCCTTCTCGCCGCGGCCCGGGAGGAAGCGCAGGCGACCCTCGACCTGCAAACCCAGCGGTACGCGTCGGGAGTGGGCGGCTACGCCGACTTCCTGGACGCGTCGCGCACGGTCCTGGACGTCGAGTCGGCCCTCGCTGCCTCGGAACGGGACCTCGCCCTTGCCCGACTCGCCGTGCACCGCGCCCTGGGCGGCGCATGGACCGCCCCGGAGGCGGCCGCCGAAGAACGGCTCGTCGCGGCGTGGGCTGCCGGCGGGGGACCGGAGAAGTAGATGAGTCGACGAGCGGGCTACATCGTCGCTGCCGCCATCCTGATCGGGTCCGGGGCGGTGGCCTCCTTCCTGGTTTCGCTGCGGCCCGAGCCGGCCCGCCGGGAGCCTCCGTCCCGGATTCCCTTCGTGGTCACCGAGGCCGCGCTGGCCCGCGCCGGCGCCATCCGCGTCCACGGGGCCGGGACGGTGCGGCCGCGCGCCGAGATAGACGTGGCGGCGGAGATCAGCGGGCGCGTCGTCTGGGTGAACCCGGCCTTCCAGAGTGGCGGACGCATCCGGCGGGGGCAGACGTTGTTCCGGCTCGACGACGCCGACCACCGCCACTTGGTGGAGCAGGCGCGCGCGGTCGTCGCAATCCAGGAGGTCGAGCTGCTGAGGGTGGAAGAGGAGGCCCGCATCGCGCGGGACCAGTACTCGCAGTTCCGGCGCCACCAGCGAACCGCCGCACCGACGGCCGACGCCGCCCCCCTGGCCATGTGGGAGCCCCAGATCGGCGCGGCGCGAGCCGCGGTGGCCCGGGAGCGCGCAGCGCTCGCCCAGGCCGAGCTGGGCTTGTCCCGAACGGAAGTGCGCGCGCCGTTCGCAGGCGTGGTGAGGAGCGAGTCGGTCGACGAGGGAAGGTTCGTGGGGGCCGGTCAGGCGGTGGGCCGGCTCTATGCGGTCGACGCGGTGGAGGTGGTCGTCCCCCTTTCCGACGAGGACGCCGCACTCATACCGGGGCTGTGGGACCTGCGCGCCGGCGACGCCGACCGACGGGTTACGGTTCGCGTCGCGGCCGACTACGGCAACGCGAGCCATGTCTGGCAGGGCTACGTCGATCGGGTCGAGGCGGCGCTCGACGAGGCGACGCGCACGCTGGACGTCATCGTGCGCGTCCCCGATCCCTTCTCGGCCGGGGTCCGGGTGGAAGGCGGGGTCGGCCCGAGCGCCGACACGGGGGACGACGTCGAGTCAGTCCCGGCCCCGCCCCTGCTGGTGGGAAAGTTCGTCGACGTGGAGATTGAGGGCCGGACTCCCGACGCGTATTTTCGGGTTCGGCGCGCCGCCCTCCGGCCCGGCAACGAAGTGTGGGCGGTGCGCGACGGTGCCCTGACCATCATTCCCGTACGCGTTCTGCAGCGGTCCGGTGACGACGTGTTCGTGACCGGCGCGCTGCGGGCCGGACAGCCGGTCGTCGTGGGAGGGGTCGAGATCGCCACCGAAGGGATGCAGGTGCGGATGACAGCCGGAGGGGACCGGTGAGCCCGGACGGCCTCTCCGCTCAGGAATCACGTGGCGCCATCGCCTACATGGCGAGAAACGGCGTCGCTGCCAACCTCCTGATGTTCTTCATCGTGGCGGGCGGGCTCGTCTCGATGAACGGCCTCGTGCAGGAAGCGTTTCCGGCCCTTTCCTTCGACCACGTCGAGATCTCGATGTCCTATCCCGGCGCGACGCCCGACGAGGTGGAGGACTCGATCGTCGTCAAGATCGAGGAACAGGTCGCGGCGCTCGACGACGTGCGCGAGGTTACGGCCATCGCGACCGAGGGGTATGCGACAGTCATGGCCGCCCTGAGGACGGGAACGGACATGAGTCGCGCGCTGGACGGCATCGAGTCCGCGATCAACCGCATCCAGACGTTTCCGGCCGGGGCCGAGCGTCCCGAAATCCGGGAGATGACCAACCGCCAGAGCGTGATTCGCCTGGTGCTCTACGGCGACGTCTCGGAACGCGCACTCAAGGAGCTGGCGTTCCGCGTCGAGGACGACATCGCCTCGTTGCCCGCTGTCTCCTATGTCGAGACGAGCGGGGTGCGGAGCTACGAAATCTCCATCGAGGTGCCGCTGCACCGGCTCCGCGCCGCCGGCCTGACGATCGAGGACGTATCGAACGCGGTTCGCCGGGGGTCCCTGGACCTGTCGGCCGGCAGCATCGAAACCCGCGACGCGGAAGTCCGCGTCCGGACCATCGGCCAAGGCTACGACCAGCAGGACTTCGAGGAGATCATCGTCCTGAGCGGGGCCGACGGCACCGTGGTGCGGCTGGGCGACATCGCCGACGTGCGCGACGGCTTCCAGGACGTGGACCTGATCACCCGCTACGAGGGGCAGCCGGCGGCGTTCGTCGAAGTGTACCGGACCGCGGGCGAGCAGGTGCTGGAGGTCGTGCGGGCGGTGGAGGAGCACCTGGAGCGGGAGGTGATTCCGGGGCTGCCGGCCGGCCTGTCCATCGAGATCCTGAACAACGACGCCGAGGTGTACGAAAGCCGGCTCGACCTGCTTCTCGAGAACGGGTTCGCGGGACTGCTGCTCGTCCTCGTCGCGCTGACGTTGTTCCTGGAGATCCGGCTCGCGATCTGGGTCGCTCTCGGCATCGCAGTGTCCTTCATCGGTGCCCTGGCCGCCGCGCTGGCCCTCGACATCTCCATCAACACCGTCACCCTGTTCGGGTTCCTCCTGGCCGTCGGCATCGTGGTCGACGACGCCGTCGTGGTCGCCGAGCACGTCCATGCCGAGCGCCGGAAGGGCGTGGCGGGCATCGCCGCCGCCATCCGCGGCACACAGCGCATCAAGCGACCCGTGATCTTCGCCGTTCTCACGACGGTGGCCGCCTTCGCCCCTCTGTTGTTCGTGCCGGGCCCGCTCGGCGGGGTGTTCGCCTCCCTCGCCCTCATCCTGATCTGCATTCTCCTGCTGTCCCTGATCGAGTCGCTGCTGATCCTGCCGAGCCACCTGTCGCACCTGCCCTCGCCGGGCCGCCAGCCGGCGAGCTCACCGGAGCGCCTTCTGGTCCGGGTCCAATCCGGGGTAGACCGGGGGTTCGGGTGGTTCGTAGAAGGTCCCCTGGACCGCGCATTGTGCGTGGCCACCGGCTGCCCCGCCGTGGTGATCGCCGGCGGCGTCGGGATGATCATCCTCTCGGTCTCCCTGGTCGCCTCCGGCATCGTCGGCATCATCTTCACCGAGCCGGTGCAGTCCGACATCGTCACCGCCAACCTGGAGATGCCCGAGGGGACGCCCGCGCGGCGGACCGCGGAGCTCGTCGACAACCTGGAAGCGGCGGGTCGCCGGGCCATCGACCGATTGGGCCGGGACCGGCCCGCGGGGGCCGAGCCCCTGCTGGTCGGGGTCAACTCGACGGTGGGCATGCAGGCGCGGCAGCTGGGCGGCCCGATCGTTCAGCAACCCAGTCTGCGGCCGCAGAGTCACATCGCCGCCGTGGAGTTCAAGCTGCTGCCCGCCGAGCGGCGCGACGTCAGCGCCGCGGCGTTCGTGCAGGCATGGCGAGCGGAAGCCGGGGGCGTTCCGGAAGCGCGCAGCCTCGCCTTCACGGCCGACCTGCTCGACCTCGGGGCGCCGGTGCAGGCCGAGCTGTCGCATCCCGATGCCGACCGCCTCGGGCAGCTCGGCAACGCGGTGGTGGCGAGACTCCGCGAGTTCGACGGGCTGTTCGACATTCGGTCGGACCATGCGGCGGGGCTGCAGGAAATTCAGCTCGAGCTGCGCCCGGAAGCGCGGACGCTCGGCCTTACCCTCGACGGGCTGGCGCGGCAGGTGCGTGCCGCGTTCTTCGGCGATGAAGCGCTGCGGGTGCAACGGGGGCGCGAGGATGTCCGCGCGTACGTGCGGCTGCCCCCGGAAGAGCGCGACGCCATCGCCGACGTCGAGGGGTACCTGATCCGCACGCCGGCCAAGTCCGAGGTGCCTCTGAGCCGGGTCGCGACGGTGCGTCTGGGGAGCTCCCACTCGTCGATCCGCCGCAAGGACGGCCAGCGCGTCGTCACCGTGTCGGCGGACGTGGACCCGGCGGTGATCACCGGCAACGAGGCGACGGCTTTGCTCGCGGACACGATCCTGCCGGAGCTGGAGGACCTCGACCCGGGTCTCAGTTACACGTTCGGCGGCGCGCAGCAGCAGCAGGTGGAATCCGTGGACGCGGTGGGACGCGCCTTCTTCCTGGCGTTGCTCGCGATCTACGCGCTGCTGGCGATTCCCCTCGGCTCGTACACGAAGCCGCTGATCGTCATGGCCGTCATACCGTTCGGCATCATCGGCGCCATCCTCGGTCACCTGATCATGGGTCTCAGCCTGAGCGCCACGTCGTCGATGTTCGGCGTCGTGGGCCTCAGCGGCGTCGTCGTGAACGACTCGCTCGTCATGCTCGACTTCATCGACGAGCGCCTGCAGGCCGGACTGCCGGCCCGGGATGCCATCATCGAGGGCGCCAAGGGCCGCTTCCGGCCGATCTTCCTCACCTCGCTGACCACGTTCCTCGGCTTTGCGCCCCTCATCTTCGAGCGCAGCCTCCAGGCGCAGTTCCTGACTCCCCTGGGGGTGTCGCTCGGATTCGGAATCGTCTTCGCCACGGCCGTCCTGATGCTGATCGTGCCCGCCCTCGCCACGGTCTACTTCGATGTCCGGGGCGTGGGGGACCGACTGCCGGCCGGCAGCCTCCCGGCGCCCGCGGACGCCGCCGGACGCATCACTTGCTGACCGGCATGGAGCGACCCTGCCCGATGCGCTGGTGGCCGCGGACGGTCGAATCAGGCCGGTCGGCGCACCCTGGCGACGACCGGCAGCCCCCCCTTCACCATGTACAACAGTGTTCCGTCCACGCCGGGTGGCCGGTCCGACGCGGCCTCGAGCCGGAAGCGCTGCGCGATGCTCGCGAGAACGTAGGTCCCTTCCATCGTCGCGAACTCCTGCCCGAGGCACGAGCGCGGGCCGTGGCTGAACAGGAGGAACGCGTGCTCCGGACAGCCCGACGGCGGCTCGCCGTCCAGCCAGCGTTCCGGCCGAAACTCGTCCGGCCGCGCCCAGTACTTCGCCTGCCGGTGGCAGACGCGAAAGCACGGCTGCACGACGGTTCCCTTCTCGATCAGGTAATCGCCGAGAGAGCAGTCCGCCGCCGCCTCCCGGTCGAAGTAGTAGTTGGGAGGCGTGAGGCGTCCCGCCTCGAGAAACACCGCCCGGGCGTAGGCCAGCCGGCCGTAGTCCGCCGCCGCGATTGGACGATCGCCCAGGACTTCGTCCGCTTCCCGCTCGAGACGCTCGCGCGCCCCCGGGTTGCGGGTGAGATGGTCGAGAGACCAGGTCAACGCCGCCGCCATGGGGTCGAAGTTGGCCAGCAGCAGCACGTACACCTCGTTGCGGACCTCCTCGTCGCTGAACGGCGGGTCGATGCCCGAGGCGTCCCTGGCGCGGACCAGCAGCGAGGTGAGGTCGGTCCCGTCATGTCGGGGGTCGCGGGCCCGGCGAATGGCCTCCAAGACGATCTCGTCCAGCGCCCTGCAGGTGCGCGCGGCGCGGATGTTGCCCGGCAGCGGCAGGCTGCGCAGCAGCCCCGACAGGGGGAGAAAGCCGATGGCGATGTCGCGCTTGAATGCGCGCACCGCCTGCGCGCCGATGTCCTGAGCGTCCTGCCGGTCGCGCCCGAAGAAGGCGCCGAACGCGACCGTCCGCGCGATCCGGTGCATCTCCCGGTCGGCGTCGAAGACCTCGCCGGCGCTCCACCTGGTCTGCACGGCGTGCGCGTTCTCGACCATGATCTCGGCACAGGCCTCCAGGTGCTTCCGCCCGAACGCCGGCTCGACGAGCTTCCGCCGCCGCCGGTGGTCGTCGCCCTCGCTGATGAACACCGCGGGCTTCGTGATGAACTTGTCGCTGACGTCGTACAGCGTGCTCTTCGGAAAGACGGATCGCTTCTCGACGAGCATCTCGCGTATGAGATCGGCGTCGAACACGACGCAGAAATTCTTGCCAGGCAACTGGTAGGAGACCACGTCGCCGTATTCGCGGTTGAGCCTGGTCAGAAAGCCGGGGAAATCGCTGAAGCGCTCCCGCAGGTTCGCAATTCGGCCGCCAACCGGGCCGGGCGGCCGGCGGCCGGCCGCGCGCGGGACCGCGCCGGGTCGTGGTTGACCAGAGTCGGGTGTCGGCATGCCTGAGACCTCCCAAACGCCATTCCATGTCGGCGTGCTTCCCGTGGGTGCACCGTGAATTCGGTGCTCGCCACACCGAGCGGCGAGCCAAGCCGGCCACTCCTGAACCGCAACATCACCCCCGCAAGTGGCCGTACGACGAAGGGAGCAGCTTCATTGACCAGCCCGATTCCGCGCCAAAGTACCGCACCCGTGACGGGGCAATCACCGATCCCGGACAACCTGCCGCTGCCTCCGGGCCCCAAGGGGCATCGCCTGCGCAATCTCCGCGAGCGGGTACTCGATTTTCGCGGGTTCATGAGTCGCCTGCACGAGGAATACGGGGCCATCGTCCTGTACCGACTCCCGGCCATGCTCGGGGATTTCTGCGCGGTATTCGATGCCGACCTGATCAAGGAGTTCATGACGACGCGGTACACGTCCTATCCCCCATTTCAGGACAAGGCGTCGTACGGCGTCATGAAGAACCCCGGCGTATTCAGAAGCGACGGAGAGCAGCATCTTCACCTGCACGATGTCATTGCCGAGGCCTTCGGCGAGGAGAACATGCCATTCCACGTAGAGATCATGCTCCGGCACATACCCGCCATGACGGCGAGGTGGCGCGACGGACAGGTGATTGACGGACGGGACGAAATGGCGCGTCTCGTGTCGGGGGTCATGCTCGAAAGTATATACGGACGCGATACGAAGGTCACTGCCGCTCACGCACAGGAGACGCTGTGGGCCATGAAATGGGACTGGGCGCTGAGTCATATGCCCGTGAAGACCGAGTGGCTCCGAGCGGTCCCCATTCCGCAGAACCGGCGTCGGCGCGAGGCCATTGAGACGATGGACGACATGACGTACGCGACAATTCGCCGGGCCCGCGATTCGGGTCGCCGAGGCCGCGACGTGATCTCGCACTTCGTGCGGGCCTCCGACCACCCCGAGTCGAAGAGGCTCGGGATCCTCGACAGCCCCGACAAGATCCGCGACGAGGTCTACTCGATCACGCTGGGAAACTCGGACCCGCCGCTCAATGCTCTGGTTCACCTGATCCACTACCTCGGACGAAACCCCGCGGTCCGCGAGCGCCTGGAGCGCGAGGTCGACGAGGTCCTGGGCGGCCGACCGATCGTGGCCGGGGACTTCGACCGGCTCCCGTACGCGCGGGCGGTGTTTCGGGAAACGGTGCGGCTGTCGCCTCCTGCATATGGAGGCAACGGACAGCTCCGCACGGCCCGCGAGGACTGCGTTCTGGGCGGTTACCTCATTCCGCAGGGAACGACAATCCATCCGTGCGCCGGCATACCGCACCGACGACCGGAAGACTGGGAGCATGCGGACGAGTTCCTGCCGGAACGCTGGCTGGCGGATGCGGGGCCGGCGCCCGAGTCTCGGGCGCACGCCTATATGCCGTTCGGCCTCGCTCCCCGCGCGTGTCCGGGATCACAATACGCGACGGTCCTGAGCGTCCTTGCGCTGGCGACCTTCGTTCGAGAATTTCGGCTCGATCCGGTGTCCCCTGAGCCACCGAAGCCGGAGACCCTGGGCGTCGGCGTGCAGGGACCGTATGGGGTAAGAGTGACGAAGCGCGCGGCCGGAGTGCCGCGGGTCCGGTAATGGAGAGTCGTCTCAAACAGGCGCGGGAAGGACCGCGGCCATCGGCGGGACACGCGTCGGGAGTGGGGGAGGGCGGAGTGCTTCTTGCCGGCCTCTCCGGCGTTCCGCGCTGTAGGCGGTCGTGCGTACCGATACCACCCGCTTCTCCTCGGCCGTCGTCGGCCGACGCTTCTGGTCTTGGGCTTGCTGTCGGCGGCGCTGGCGGTCTTCGTCCGCGAGGAGCGGCGAGGCGAGCAGCGCGCCCCCGGTGCTGAGGCTCCGACAGGTCCGCCTCCGACACCGGGACCGTCGCCGTCGCGAACCGGACGGAAACACCGGACCCGCCGCGGTCACGATCCACCATGTGCGGCTCTTCTCATCTCGCCAGCAATCACGCCCACATCCCGGCTCACCGACGCCGACACACGGCGCAGAAGACCCGTGGTGGTCCACGTCAGCAAGCTGAAGTGCTCTGCAGCGAGCAGCACGCCGTCGTCGCCGACGACAAGCTGGACCCGCGTGGCGGCGGCGCAGGAGTCGGTGTGCAGGACGGGAAGGACCAGCGCCGACACGTCGAGGGTCACGCCGCGAATCCCGGCCGGCGGCCTGAGGACGACTGCGTTGTACCCGTGCCGGCGCAGGGCGCTCCGCGCCTCCTCCGCGAGGACCTCCGCGTCGAGAACGCAGGCATCGTCGTCAGGACGGGCGACAATGTTACTCGCCACGTAGACGACATCGGCCTGCGCTGCGCCCGCGAATCCCGGGAAGTAGTCCTGCGCGGCGGCGACGGCCGCGAGCAGGACGAGAGCGACCACGCCCGTCACGACCCCAGTCAACGCCCGCGCACCGCCGTCAGCCATTTGTCCTCCGTGCGGCCGCCGGCGTGCGTCCTTGCGGCGCTCCCCGGCACTCTGAGCCAGTCGCTGCCTCAAACCTCGGCCTCCTACCATGGAGAAGGTCGCGCCCGACATCGCCTACAGGCGGCTCAAGTACGTCAGCGATTGGCGTCTCGTTGAGGAGGAACCAGCACCGCCGCGAGTCGCCGACGGCGTCCCGACGGAAAAAGCGGAGGACCTCAAGCTTCCAGCACCGGGCAACCCTTCACTCCAGCGGCAACACGGCGGCCCGTAGCTCCATCAGCTGCGCCGCCCGGATAGGCGTTGTCCCCGGAATCGACATCGCATCGGTCCAGTTCGGCGCCGCCCGCCCCGACGCGGCATACGCCGCAGCCAGCGCTTCCCGCAGCTCCAGCAGATGCGCGAACCTGACAGGAGTCACCCTTGCCGTCGGGGCCGGGTCCGTCCAGACGAACCGCTGCAGCCCCGTCCGTTCCCGCAGCTCATCTATCCGCGTCCGCAGCTCCGTGAAGTGGACGGCCTTGACCGGGGTCACTCCGGGTCGGATCGGGTCGTCAGTGAATCCTGGCGACACCGCCACCGTGGCCGTGAACGACTGCTCGAGCCGGGGCAGGGTAACGACCTATCGGGGAATCGAGCCCGTGAGGTCGTTGCGCCAGAGCGACAGCCTCATCAGCCGCTCCAGAGCCCCGAGCTCCGACGGAATCGGCCCGCTCAACCGGTTCCCCGCCAGATCGAGCCATACGAGCTTGGACAGGTCCAGGATACGACGCGACTCTCGCTCCCGCAGAGACGAGCGCGGCCACGGGAGAGACGAGCGCCCGCCGGGGGCTCCGGCGATGGACGGAAGTGTCATGAATGACCAAGACGATTTGGGGGTCCCGGCTCGGGACCCGGCGTCACCGTTTGGGCCCCCGCCAAGCGCTCCTGGCTCGCATCGAAGAGGCCATGCCGGCTGCGCGTGCCACGCGGGTGACGACCGGAGCCCTGAGGAGCAGGCGCAACGCCGGTCGGATAGCGCCACCCAGCCATTGCCGCAACTCGTCGGTGAGCCTCAGGCCGCGCGCCCACAGGCACTCGGCCTTCATGGCTTCGATGCTGCCGAAGCGCTCGCGCGCGCGTCGCGCCGCTTCCTCCGGCGGGAGCCCGGTGCGGACCAGGTCCTCCGTCTGGGCGTCGAGGTGAAATCGCACCTCCTCATCGAGCGAGTCCTCGAAGCGCTTGCGTCTGGTCAAGGTGGTCAGGAACGAGCGCAGCCGCGGGAACAACTCCCGGACGTCGAAGCGATCGATCATCACGGTCCAGGTTCGCCGCCACCCCCGAGACAACGACATCGTTCGGGCGGGAATTGCCCTGCCTGAGCCCACGCCGAGCCTCACCAGCGCGCCCGGACGCGGCCCATCACGCCGTGTTCGGGCCCTGACGTGACCGGGCTCTCGCGGCGCTTGGCGTCGACGCCCATCTCGAAGCTCATGGCGCCGCGCTGCAGCGTCGCCAGGCTGTAGCCCAGCCGGTAGTCCCGTCCCAGTTCGGAAGCCCCGACCCCGAACGTCGGGGTACCGACCAACCGCGAGCCGACCGGCAGCCCGTAGCCGAGCCCGGCCTCCAGCCCCTTGCCCGGCGCCGCGCCGCGGCCCGCCAGCCCCGCCATCGTCTCCCGGCCCCAGAGGGCCGCCGCGGCCATTCCGCCAAGCCCCGCGCCGCCCGCGATTCCCGGGGTCCGGAACGGCGCCGCCACGCCGAGTCCGGCGACCGGCGGCATCCCCGCCGGGTCGGCGCCCGCCGCGCCCCGCGCATCCGCGCCGGCCAAGCCGGTCAGCTGGTTCAGCAGACCCTGCGCCACGTCGCGCCCCATGCCCCGCCGCAGCTCCCGGCCCGCGAAGCGGGCCCGCACCCCCGGCGCCCGCCTCGCCCGCATCCGTGCCTCGACCTGCTCGACCACCTGCACCGCCGCCGTCCGACCGAACCGGCCCAGGAACGCCCGCGGCATCGCGTCGGTGTTGTGGATGCGGCCGGTCGCGGTGCCGTCGATCAGATACGCGCCCGAGGGGTTGTACAGCACCACCGTCATCGTCTCGGTCCCCTCGTCGTGCGCGTCGTCCAGGACCGTCACCCCCAGCCGCCTCTCGTTCTGGCCCTTGCGGAACACCACCGTCCCCGTGGTCGCCTCGTAGTCGGCGCCCGCCGTCGCCGTCCCGTCCACGGTCGTGTAGTCCACCCGAATCTCCTCCTCGGCCCGGCGTTCCAGCCGCACCGTGAAGACCAGATACTCGGCCCCCTCCCGCACGCTCGTATCCGCAATCGACACGCCAGGCGGACCGTCGTTGTCCACGATGTCGAACGACGCCGAGCTCAAGCGCGAATGCGCCTCCACCCCGGCGGGAAGGGCACCGAACTCCACCCGCAGGCCCTCGCCGTCGTCGTCCTCGGCGTCGTCCGTCCCCCGCAGCCTGACCCCCGTTCTCGTCTCGCCCGCGTCGAACGTCACGCTCGCCGGCAGGCCCGAATAGTCCCCCGCCGAGGCGCCGCCCAGGTGCGTCACGGTCAGGGGAATCGTCACCGCGTTGGTCGGAGCCTTGTCCAGGGTCAGGCCCATCCAGTAGCCGACGCCCTCGCGCAGCTGGCGCGTCACCGAGGGGTCGGCATCGAAGGCCACCGTCAACATCTCCTGAGCACTGTCGTCGTCGGTCAGGTTCACCACCGCCGCCGCCGGGCTCCCCGCCGACACGCCCGACGGCAGCGCCCCGAGCCCGAGCCGCACGCTCTCGAGGTCGTCGTCCTCGGCGTCGTCGGTCGCCGTCACCGGGAACGTCTTCTGCGTCTCGTTCGGGCCGAAGGTCACGTCGGCCGGCACCCCCGAGTAGTCCGCCGGGCTCGCCCCGCTCTCGGTCTTCGTCAGGGGAATCGTCACCGACCGGCCCGGCGCCGCGCTCAGCAGCACGCTCACCGTCGCCGCCGCCCCGCCTTCGGCGGCGGTGTACGTCGATGCGCCGAACCTCACCGACACCGACCGGTCGCCGTCGTCGTCGGCGAGGCGTACCCTCGTGGACCTCGGCCCACGGTCCACCCTCAGGTCCTCGGGCAGGCTCCCGAACGACAGCTCCACGCTCTCGCCGTCGTCGTCCTCGGTGTCGTCGGTCGCCGTGACCGTGAACGTCGCCCGCGTCTCACCCGGCGCGAACATGACGCTCGACGGCACGCCCGACCAGTCCGCGGCCGTCGCCCCACCGCCTGGTCGGGGCGTCTGCAACGTCACCGTCAGCGAGCTGTCGAGCCACGGCTTCCACGGCTCGCTCAGCAGCACCGCGACCTCGGCCCCGGCGCCTCCCTCGGCGGCCGTGTAGGACGCCTCGCCGAAGTGCAGGTACCAGGTCGAGGTCCCGTCGTCGTCCACCAGGTTCACCGTCTGGGTCGCCACGCAGCCCACGCGGTAGCCGGCCGGAAGCTGCCCGAAGCCGAGCCGCACGCGTTCGTCGTCGTCGTCGTCGTCGGTGTCGTTCACCGCGCGCATCCGGAACGACGTCTTCGTCTCGCCCCGGTCGAAGGTCACGCTCGCGGGCACGCCTTGGTAGTCGGCCGCCGTCGCCCCGTTCAGGTGCGTCACCGTGAGCGGGATCGTCACCGGCGCCGACGGCGCCTGTTCCAGCCGGACGGCCACCTGCGCCGAGCCGCCGCCCTCGTTCGCCGAGAGCCCCCCGCCACCCGCGAACGACACGCCGACACCGCTCGCCGCGGTGCCGTCGTCGTTGTCCGCGAGCGTGATCGTGGCCGTCGCCGGGTGCGCCGCCGTCACCGTCGCAGGAAGGGCCCCGAAGCCCAGCCGCACGCTCTCGCCCGCGTCGACCTCCGCATCGTCGACGGCCGTCACCGTGAACGTCTTCCTGCTCTCCCCGACGGCGAACCTCACGCTCGACGGCACCCCCGACCAGTCTCCCGACGTCGCGCCGCCCCGCGCCGTCGCCGTCAGAGCGATGGTCACCGCGGCGTCCGCCGGCGGACTCAGCTCCACCGCCACCAGGGCGCCCGGAACGCCCTCGACCGCGGTGTAGGAAGCGGCCCCGAATCGCACCGTGGACACCTCCCCCAACGCAACCTCGGCCGTCGCCTCGCTCGTCCGCGCCTCGGCGTTGCCCTTGTCGTCGGTGAAGCTCGCCCGCACCTTGATCGTCTTGCCCACGTCGGCCGCGACGGGCGAGTACGTACCGCCCGTCGCTCCGAAGATGTCGCCCTCGGACGCGCCGTCCACCCGGATCCACTGGTAGGCGTAGACGGCGCCCGTCAGGCCGTCGACGTCGGCGATGTCGCTCGTATCCACGGTCAGCGGCTGTCCCCTCTCCGCCGTGCCGGAAATCGTGGGGGCGCCGGTCGCCGGATAGTTCCCGAGGCTGACGCTCATCGTGATCTCCTGGCCGTCGACCCAGAAGAACCCCTCGGGCGGCGGCCACGAGTGGCCGCCGATGGTGTTCCCCGAATCCGCGTCCGTCGTGAGCGTGGTGTCATCGAAGTTGAACGCCGTGCCGAACGGCACCGCCGGATCGATCCCCACGAACACCAGCGGATCCGTCGGATCGAAGCTGTCGTAGAAGACGTTCCACACCAGGAAGCTCTCGCCGCCGTAGTTGAACTCGGCCTCGCCGAGCGACCCGGACTTGCCGTCCTCGTACGCCACCAACTTTTCGTCACCCTCCACCGTCAGCGTCGTGCACCAGTCGTGGACAGCGGGGCAGGCGCCCTTCGGGCCCACCACCGTCCCCGTCGACGGATACGCGTCGCTGGTCAATTCCTCGTCCATGCCCCCGTCGTCGGTGAAGCTCACCTCCACCCTGATCCGCTTGCCCTGGTCGGCCGACGTCAGCGTGTAGGTGCTCGAGCTCGTCCCGACGTCGATCGGGTTCGACGAGCCGTCCTCGTCCACGCGCACCCACTGGTAGTTGAAGGTGCTCGGCAGCCCGTCGGGGTCCCGGATGCTCGAGGTCGAGACGGTCAGCGTCTTGCCCACCTGCGCCCCGCCCGAAATCGTCGGCGAACCCGTCGCGTTCGGGTCGTCGTCGACGATGGTGACGACCGTGGTGGCGGGATTCTGCTGGATCGAGCCGATGCTCGGCGCCCCGTACCGCACCTCGAACGTCTCGTCGTCCTCCCCGACCGCGTCATCCAGGATCGGAATGTCGATCGTGCGCGTCGCCTTGCTCCCCTTCGGAAGGGTCAGCGTGCCGTCCTCCACCGCGAAGTCGACCCGGGCGGTCGCCGTAATGCCGACCAGCCCGTAGTGGATGGTGATGTCCGCAACCTCCGAGGCGAAGGCGTCGTGGGGTGACGCTGATCTCGACCGGGAGGTCCGGGTTGTCCGCATCCACCTCGATCGTGATCGTCGCCCGCGAGCGGTCAATCGTCGCTCCGCTCGCTTCATGCAGCTCGACCTCGAAGCTCTCCTCCACCTCGTGCTTGTCGTCGTTGACCAGATCGATCGACACGGTCTTGCTCGTCTGGCCCGCGGCGAACGTCAGATTCTGTGCGGACGTCCCGCCGTCGTGAGAGTAGTCGGACGACCCGGCCGTCCCCCCGGATACATAGCGCCACTTCACGGTCACCTCGCTCGTGCTCATCGCGCTCATCTTCACCGTGAGCATGACGGTCTGCCCCTCCTTGCCCGTCGCGTCGCCCGTGCCGTCGCTGTCCGCCCCGATGCTGAGGGTCTGGGCCGCGGTGGGCGCGGCCGCCGCGGGCAACGCGGCGAACGCCAGGGTGAGGGTGACTATCGAGACCGTCGGTCCGTGGTTGCTGGCGGGTTTCTGCGTCATCAGTCGTCCCTGAGGAGGGGCGCACACAAGTCCACCCCCGGAAGATCGCCTCCGCTTGGAGAAGCGTCCGTATGGCTCTTGGAATGGGGGCTCTACTTGCGTCCGATCCGGTCGATCCGGCGCCGCCGCCGCCGCCGCCGCCGCCGCCGCCGCTTCCGAGCGCTTGTGTACATCGGCTGACTATGTCTGTCAAGGAAGCGTCGACTGGCGCTACCGCTCTTTCCAGCCCTCTATATCTAGTGGGATTAGCCGCGCCTTGCTGGCTCTATCTGCGCCATCCTTCAAGTTTGCGGGGTATAGAAGGGGTGCAATCGTCGTACAAATAAATCAGTACGATGCCTGGGCCCTCGCTCCCAGCCGGGAGGCGCCGGCCGCGAACGGACGAGCGCCCAGCCGGGGGTTTCGATAGTGGGCGGGATCGTCATTGAGCGGGTGCCGCCGCGCCGTCACGTCTTGCCTTGCCTCGGTATTTCGTGGGTCTTTGTCCATTCCGTCGACCCCTTTTTGTTTGCCACCCCTTGAAGTTTGTAGGCGTCAAGCGAGCCGCGATTGTGGTATCAAGAGGCCGGTCGGGCCCTGCTCGCAGAGGCCGGCTCGGTCCCGGAAGCGGCGAGCGCCCGCCGGGACTCCGCCAATGGACGGCATCATCATGAGCGACCAAGACGCGTTCGAGCGAGTCCTGGCGGCGTTGTACGACGCCATGCTCGACGACACCCGCTGGCCGGACGCCTCGGCCCTGATCGACGAGGCCTGCGGCATCAAGGGCAATGACCTGGTGGTCGGCGAAGGCCCGAGGGACGACCTCCGGGTTCACTTCGTCGGAGTGTACAGCCGGGGGCAGCGCCGCGAGGACCTGGAGCGCGAGTACATCGAGAACTACCACCCCATCGACGAACGCGTGCCCCGATTTCGGCAGCTGCCCGACGGCCGTCTGGTCCACGCCAGGGACCTGTACACGGCCGAGGAGCTGAAGACCTCGCCCACCTACAACGAGGCACTGCGCCGCGGCGCTTCCCAGGAGGGCTTGAACGTGCGGCTCGACGTACGGGACGGCTCCCACGTCGCCTGGAGTCTCGGCGACCCCGTCGACGCGGAGGGCTGGGGGACTTCCCGGGTCGCGATGGCCACGGCGCTGCTGCCCCATGTCCGGCAATTCGTCCGCGTCCGGCAGGCGCTGGTCCGAGCCGAGGCGCGGAGCACCACGGTGACCGCCCTGCTCGACAACCCGCGGATTGGCGTCATCCAACTCGACCGGCGCGGGCGCGTCCTGGCCGCCAACGACCGCGCCCGCGGCATCCTGGGGCACGGCGACGGGCTGTCGGACCGGGACGGGATGCTGCGCGCCCGCGCGCCGGCCGACCAGCTCCGGCTCGAGCAGCTGATGGACGATGCGCTACCGGCCTCGGAGGCCGCGGTCAGCGGGTCGATGCTGCTCCGCCGCTCGCCCGCGCTGCCGCCGTTCGTGCTGCACGTCAAGCCCGTGGGAGCCCCCCAACCCGACTACGGAGCGCGCCACGTCGCCGCGCTGGTACTGATTGTCGAGCCGGGGCGCCGCCATCGTATCGAGCCCCGCGTGGTGGCCAGGACCCTGGGCCTGACCCCGGCGGAGACCCGGGTGGCGGTCTGGCTGGCGGAAGGCAGGAGCGTGCGCGACATCGCCGAGGCGAACGGGCACACCGAAGGCACCATCTACTGGCACCTGAGGCAGATCTACCGGAAACAATCCATCTCGCGGCAGGCGGACCTCGTGCAGTTGGTGCTCTCGCTCGCCGAGCTCGGGTGAAACGCTCAGAGCACGCCCGGCCCCCGCGAGGGTATCGCGGGGACCGCTAGCCGGCCTCGAGACGGTGGTCGACCGGGCCCTCGCGGTCGCGTGCAGTCCACCGGCCCGCCCCGTCTACCTGACACTCCCGGTCGACGTCATCAGCGCGCCGTTGTCCCCGCTGACTGTAAGCGCATCTCCACGCCTCCGGCCGGCCTGTTCGTCCCGGCCCGCTCCGGCGGCGCTGGGCCGCGCCGCCGAGGGCGTAGCGGAAGCCGCCAACCCGCTGGTGATCACCTCATCGCTGGGACGGGACCCGGCCGCGCCCAAGGTGCTGGTCGAGCTCGCCGCGACGCCGGTGCTCTCGCCAGCGGAGGCGAGGAAGCTCCTCGAGTCGATCGACACGGTGTCCTAGCCGGGGCTCCGGGGCCGGGCGCTGCTCTGGTCATGCTCTACAGCTTCGCGCGGGTGAGTGCGGTCCTGGGGATGCGGCGGCAGGACTACTTAGGGCAGGGGAGCCGGGGGTGGTTGAGGCTCCACGAGAAGGGCGGGAAGCGGCACGACGTCCCGGCCCATCACCGGGCCGTGGCTGCCCTCGACGCCTACGTCGAGGCGGGCAGGCTCGAGGAGCCGAGGGTGGCGCTCTTCCAGAGCGTGGGGCCGGCGGGGTGGCGGCTGACGGGCCGGGCGCTCGAGCGGCGGCTCGTGCTGGCGATGATCAAGCGGCGCGCGGCAGCCGCGGGGCTGCCGCCGTCGACGTGCTGCCACACATTGCGGGCGACGGGGATCCCGGCGTACCTGTCGAACGGGGGGACGCTCGAGCGCGCGCAGCAGATCGCCGGGCACGCATCGCCGAAGACGCCGAAGCTCTACGACCGGCCGGCGGACACGGTGACGGTCGACGAGATCGAGCGCATTGTGATCTGAGCATGGACGTCCCCTGAGGCCCCGCCAGGGGCGCAGGACACATGTTGCTCGGCTGCGCCTACGTCTCGAAGACCGACGCTTCCCAGTCGCTGGAACCTGCAACGCGACGCTCTGTGGCGGCCGGCGTCGGCGACGCGGTCAACCTCTACCACGACCTCGCCCTCCGCAACGACCGGCCGGGGTCTCGACAGCTGCCTGCGCGCCTTGACGGAAGGGCGACGAGCTCGGCAACCGACCCTCGACCGCGGCGGCAACGGGACGGCCGTCGATCGACACGATCTCCATCACGGCCGTCTTGCTCCAGCGCGGGCGGCGGTCGATCCCGGAATCGGCGCCACCGGAACACACGCGCCTCGATCCGGCGCCTGACTCGTCTTGGGGTGGCAGCGCAGCAGCGTTGCCAGATCGCCGAGGAACAACACGTCGGGCAGCCCGTCCGGGGCGACGTCCGAGTCCGACGGATCCCACCCCTGCCGGCCAGCTCGCGCGCGCCCTCGCTGCCGCCACGGGCGGGGAGTCTCTCGACGATCTCAGCGGGCGAGGCGCAACCGGGGGGGATGGCGACTACGTCGGTGTGTGGGTGCTGGCGACCTCCGTGGGCAGCGGGGCCGACGCCTACGGCATGCGGGTGACCGGCCGCATCAAGTTCCGGAGGACGTGGCTGACCCGCCACGGACTCATTGCCCGCAGTTGCCGGATCATCGGGGTCGTCGGAGAGTCCATGGAGCCGACGTTGGCAGACGGCTGCTCGATCCTCGTCAACCACGCCAGCCGTCGGCGGCGCTTGGGCCGCATTTACGTCGTGCGCAGCGAGGAAGGCCTTGTCCTCAAACGCGCGGGTAGGGACGCGGCCGGCGTCTGGCAGCTCGTCAGCGACAACCCCGACAAGTACGTCTGGCCTACGCGGCCCTGGCCGCGGGATGCCGAGATCGTCGGCGAGGTCAAGTGGGCGGCGAGAACGTTCGCATGAGGAGACCCAATGGATCACGTCGTTGATGCGTCAGCAGGCGCGGGCGATGCTGCGGCCGCGTCGACCGGGCCGACGTCGCATCGGAAAGCCGAATCGCCGGGGGGCGATCCGGTGCCGGCGCGCCGCGCGCCGAAGATCAGCGGCCTCTCGTCGCAGTCACGGCGCCGCGTCCGCGTGGCCCAAGGGATCTACAAGGACCGCTGGGGCTTGTGTGCCACTGTCAAGGTAAACGGCGTCCAGCGCGAGATCCGTTTCGAACCGGGGACGCCGCTCAAGACCATCCGGGCGAGGCGCGACGAGCTGCGTGCCAGTCTGCGCCGGCAACGCCGGAAGGAGAGCGGGACGCTGGCCGACGATGCGGTGCGCTACCTTGATCAGGTTCGGACGACGCTCACGAGTTTCGCCGACCGGCAACGTCACCTCGAGGCGTGGCTTCCCCGGTTCGGTCACCTCAACACCCTGAGTCTCGTCGACCAGCTGCCCCTGCTCGACCATCAGCTGCGCGAGTGGCGACAGACGCTGTCTGCGTCTTCCTGCAACCAGCGACGGGATGCCATCACGAATCTCGTGAAGGTCCTCTACGGGCGCCGTGCCGCAGCCGAGTTCGTGGATCTCGCTCGGTTCACGCGCGATCCCTCACCTCCACGTTGGATCGAGCGGGCTCACATCGCTGCGGTCCTCGCTCATCTGACACCTGGGTCGAAGACCGAGGTGAGACTGCGGTTGATGCACTGGACAGGCATGCGCCCCTCTCAGATGGGTCGTCTGCGCGCCGACGATTTACGATTGGACGACCCGATCCCCTTCGTCGCGGTCCCGAGAGGTAAGGGCGGGCGATTGGCGGCGATCCCGCTGGTCGAGGAGGGCGTCCAGGCGGCCCGCGACTTCGCGTCGCAGGGCGCCTTCGGGTCGTGGTCCTGCCCAAGCGCGAACAAGGCCTTGGTGCGGGCGGCGCGGCACGCCCGGCGACCCGCGTTCACGGTGTATGCTATTCGACACTCGTTCGCGGCGGGGTTGCGACGGACCGGCACCGACGTGGCCGACATCCAGGATCTGTACGGGCACACGAACCCGAGGACGACGGTGATTTACGCGCCGCCACAACTGGTCAAGCACCAAGCTGCGATCGCGCGTTTGCGCGCGCTGGAGAGCGGTACGAGGCGGAAACGGCTGGCAGTACCGGCTGGCAGTACCTAGGCGGTCGCTGTAAGTTGTTGATTCTAAACGCGCGCCCGTAGCTCAGATGGATAGAGCGCCGGGCTTCGAACCCGTAGGTCGGGGGTTCAAATCCCTCCGGGCGCGCCATCTTCCCTTCCCACCGCGGCCTCCATCCTCACCTCCCGGACGACTCGAGGGGCAGCCCAGCCGCCGCCGAGCCGCCACGCGACCGGGGCGGCCCACAGAAGCGCGACTGAACGAGGGGACGGCGGCGAACAGGCTTCGCGTTGGTGGTCTCGGCAGCGACGTTGCCGTTCCGGCCGGGAAGGGGCTCGATGTTCGCGACTTCAAGTCGTTCAGCTTGAGCGAGTAGTGGTTGACTCGCCCCGAGGGCGGGCGTGTGATATCACTTGTGGAGATATGCCATGCCTGCTGGCATTGGCCGCACTGGCCTTCCGCCCGGAGGAGACACCATGCCCGGATCGGCCCGATCGACCCGTGTCGATGCCCCGGAGAAGCCCGACAGCCGCAAGTTCGCCCGGGTGTTCAGGAGCGGGCGGTCGCAGGCGGTGAGGCTGCCGAAGGAGTTTCGGTTCGACACCGACCGCGTGATCATCCGGCGCGAGGGCCGTGACGTGGTGCTGAGTCCCCCGTTCAAGGACTGGGACGATTACCTCGAGAACGGCGCGCCCCTGCCCGACGACTTCGAGGCGGCCACGCCGGAGATGCGCCGGGGCGAGCTGCCGCTCGGTCGTGCCTGAGGGCAGTTGGCAGATCTATATCGGTCACTGTCCTTGGCCGCCTTCATCGGCGTCGTGCCATGGGGGGCGGACTCTTCGGCGCCCGCGGCGGCCGTCGCCCCTCGACGCGACGCGCCCCCGCGACCGGTGAGGGCGGCGCCGGCGCCGGCGGCGGTCAGAACCGGAACAGGCGGTTGAACTTGACCACGAAGCCGCGGTTGCGCAGGTCGAAGCCCCGGTCGGGGCGGAACCCGTTGGTGATGTCGCGGTCGTCGGTGTAGACCACGAACAGCTCGCTGCCCGGGCTGTACTCCCACCGCAGGCGCAGGTTGCTGCTGAACGAGTCGTCGGCCGAGTTGTACTGCAGGAGCCCGCTGAAGAACATCCGCGGGTTGAACGCGTAGTTCACCCGCGTGACCGCCAGGTTCGACTGAAACGTCCCGAACGGCGTGTCTATCCAGTTGAACGACACGATGGGCTCGACCGACATCTGCGGCAGCAGCCCGATGCGGCCCTGGCTCAGCTCGAGGCTCGTCAGCCCGCCCCCGAAGTAGTCGCCCCGGCGGAGCGCCACCTGCCCGTTGATGCGACGCTGCTGCCCGATGGCGTAGGCCACCTGGTAGTCTGCGAAGCCGTAGCCGCCCACCGGGATCGAGAAGTCGGCGCCGGGCGGCGTGAACGGCTCGAGGAGCAGCTCGTAGCTGTCGGTCGCGGTGAACGAGAGCCGGTCGCTCGACTCGAGCTCGGTCTGGAACGTCACCATCCGCTGGCGCGTCTCGAGCTGCGCGACGTCGGCCTGCAGGATGTAGTCGACGCTCCCTTCCAGGCTGAACTGCCGCACGCTCTCCATCTCGGGCCGGGGGCTGAAGCGGCCCGACACGAAGGTGCGCCGGAAGTTGTCGCGCCGGAGGAAGCCGACCTCGGGCAGGAAGTTGTCCTCGACCAGCAGGTGGTCGACCTGCAGCCCGTAGCGGTCGGCCGAGTACTCGAACTTCCCCTGGTAGCTCGTGTCCCTGCCCTCGTAGGCCGGGGTCGGCACCCGGGTGCGGGCGAGGTAGGTGATGAGGTTGACGCTGTCGAAGAACGCGAAGGTGCCGTCGACCCCGTAGGCCTGGCTGGCCCCCTCGGGGGCTGCCCGCGACACCGACCGGTTGGTGAACATCCCGCCGATCGAGCTGCGCCGCAGGATGTCGCGCCGCAGCCGCACGACGGTGAAGTTGGTGGGCTCGGAGGCCGAGGCCACCTCGTCGCCGGCGTGGATGTTCAGCGCCCCGACGTCGAACGGCCCGACCTTGCCGGTCACCCGCGCCCCCCCGACGATGGGGATCACGCGGCCCTGCTCGAGCCCGATCTTCCGGCTGTAGAAGAGCTGCGGCACGTTCACGTCGCCGAAGATGCCGCCCCCCGCGCCCCCGGGGCCGCCCGGCCGGCGAGTGACCCCACCCCGCGCGAAGCCGAAGATGCCGCGACCCTCGAGGAAGAACTCGCGCTTCTCGGGGAAGAACAGCGGGAAGCGGGTCAGGTTGACCTGCCGCTCGTCCACCTCGACCTGCGCGAAGTCGGTGTTCCAGGTAAAGTCGGCCGTGAGGTTCTGGGTGATGCCGTACTTGACGTCGATGCCCCCGTCGCCGCTGCGCTCGTTGTCGACCGCCGGGCTCGCGGTCAGGTCGGTGGCGAGGCCGCCGATGGCGTACGGCTTGACCTCGATGTTGCGGCTCGCCGGCGGCGGCTCGAGGCCCACGAGGGTGCCGGCGGCCGAGACCCGGAAGATGCCCGCGGCGCCGCTGCCGCCCCCGGCCGAGAGGGGCAGCCGGGTCAGGTACACCCACTCGTTCTTGCGGCGGATGGCGCGGCGGAGCTGGATGCCCCAGAGGTGGGGCGGCTCGGAGCGGTAGCGGAGGGTCTTGAACGGAATCTCCATCTCGACCGTCCAGCCGCCGGGGAAGCGGCCGGTGCGCACGTCCCACACCGGGTTCCAGTCGTTGTTGGGGTTGCCCTCGTTGGTGAATTGCGAGTCCGAGCGCGCCCCCAGCGGGTTGGTGTAGAAGTTGAAGCCGTTGCGGCGGTCGTAGAAGGTGTCGAAGAAGGCGGTGAACGTGTCGTTCTGGCGGAGCTGGGTGGTGTCGCGGCGCATCTCGTTGGCGACCCACCGGTTCTCGGGGGCCGAGTCCCAGACCCGGGCCGAGACGTAGACGTTGGTTTCGTCGAAGGTGATCCACGCCTCGGTGCGCTCGGTGGCGGGGGCGCCGGGGTCGGGCAGCTGCTGGATGAACCCGGTGATCGGGGGCACCGTCTCGTAGACCGCCTCGTCGAGCACCCCGTCGAGGCGGATGCCCTCGGCCAGCCGGATCGCCCGCACCGTGGCGCGGCCCGCCTCGTCGCGGTTCATCACCTCGGGCGCGTCGGGGGGCGGGGGTCCGTCGATGAGCGGCGCGAGGGCCGCCGCGTTGCCGGCGAGGAAGCCGCCGGAAGCGACGACCCCGGCCTCGGCCGCCGCCGCCAGCGGCGCCTCGCCCGGTCCACCCCCGAAAGGCGCGGCCGGGGAGGCGGTCGGGGCTTCTCCGGGGACGCGACCGGCCCGCGGCCGCACCGGGGGCGGTCCGGGCCTCCCGGGCAGGCCGGTCCTCCCCGACGCGACGGCCCCCTCGGACGAAGGCGTCCTCGCCGTCGAGGCCGGGACGCGGGCCGCCGTTTCCTCCCGCGGGGTCCCGGCCCCGCCGTCCGGCGCGTCCGGCGCGTCCGGCGCGTCCGGCGCCGACAGCGCCAGCACGACTCGGTCCTGCAGGTCGAACAGGTCGTGGGAGTGGCCGTCGACGATCGCGGAGCGGACGACGTCGCCGGTCTCCACCGACACCATCCGGGCGGTGATGCGAAGCTGAGCGCCGAACCGCTGATAGGCGCCGACCAGCACGAACGGCACGTCGAGGGCGCGGCCCGCGTCGACGGCGCGAGCGGCCGAGACCGGCGTCTCCGCGGGCGTGTCCGGGGCGGAGGCGCGGTCTCCCCGCGCGGCGACCGCCGTCCCCGCCGGGAACCCGGCCGCCAGCGCCTCGGCGATCCCCGCGCCGATCCAGGCCTCGGCCGGATCGCCGGTCAGGTTGACGAAGGGCAGGACGAGCACCGGCCCGCCGGCGTCCGGCCGCATCGTCCCTGCCGGCTGCGCCGGGGGCCGGGCCGCCGCCGTCGATGCGGCGAAGAAGGCCGCGACGAGAAGCGCCGACGTGATGGGCCGCACCCGCATTGATGGTCACCTGCGCCGGTCGAACACTGCCCTAACCCCGGAGTCCGCACCGGGAGCCCGCGCCCCCCGACGGGGCCAGCACGCGCAGCCCGCGCGCGGCCTGCATGCGCCGGAGGGCAGAGGCGCGGAGGTTGTCGCGGCCCCCGTTCCCCGCCGCGATTCCCGGCGGGAGGCAGCGCGCGTGCAACCCGCAACGCACGAAACGGACGATGCCGGTGGCGCCGAGGAGGTGCGCGCCGGCCACCAGGGCGGCCTGGTCGAGGGCGACGCCGCCGATCGTCCTGCCGATCATGTCCCGCACGCAGGGCTCCAGCCGGAGCCAGTTCCGCGCGGTGTACCGCAGCATGGCCGCATCCTGCGCGCGGCGGTCTCTCTGGAACTCGTCGTCGGAGTCGATGCCCCACGGGTTGTCCCGCCAGCCGCCGCCGCCGTCCTTGAACCCGGCGTCCACGAGGGCGGCGCGGGTCATCTGATAGCAGCCGAGGGCCGAGCCGCCGGCGGGTCTGGCGAGGCAGTCTCCGCCGGTCTCGACCTCTTGCACGAGGGCGAGATACCGGGGGAAGTCGGCGCCGCTCCAACGCCCCGGCGAAGCGGGATACGCGTCGGCGCGGGTCTCGACCACGGCCGCGGAGACGGAGGGAAACGGACGCGGTACGGGTGTACTCGTGCGCGCGGCCCCGCACGCCGCGGTCGCGAGGGAGATGGCGACCGGGATGGCGCGCGCCGCCTGGCGCAGGGTCAACGCCATCCGCCGGGTCCGGGATGACCCGCGGCGGTCGACTCCCCGCGTCGCGGAGGCGGTGCGCGGGGCCATGCGCCGCGGAGTCTCGGTGCCCGAAGCGATGAGGGTGTCCGGGGCGGACCCTCCGCCGCTCGGGAAGACCGCCCGCGCGATGTTCGACATCGAGCTGTCTATCGACCGATCGACGCGAACCGACCAGCCCGGCCGGCGGCGCGAGAGGCCGGCGACGACGTGACCCACCGGCCCCGCCGGCGACGCGAGTGCCGGCCCGGATGCCTGGCCGCCGGCCGGGCAGCGACGATTGCGCGTGGGTTGCCGCGCCGGAGAGGCGATAATGGTCCGGTCGTGCCGGGCACGCATGCAGGTGAGGTGGCGATGAACCGCTCAAGAAACGGATACGTGCGACGGGGGTTGGCATCGGCGGCGGGGTTCGCGGCGATGGTCGTCGCCCCCGGGATGGCCGCGGCGGCCGCCGGGCAGGCGGCGGAAGACGGGATCCATACCGCGGCGCAGGCGGCGTCGGGCCGCGCCATCTACGAGCGGGAGTGCGCCGTCTGTCACCAGGCGAACCTGCAGGGCAGCTTCGAGGCGCCGCAGCTCGCGGGCGAGAGCTTCCTGCGGTTCTGGGGGGACCTGAGCCCCGCCGACCTCCTGGTCCGCATCAGCGGCTCGATGCCGCCCGGGGAGGAGGGCTCCCTCACGGACGAGGAGTACCTCGACGTCGTCGCGTACCTTCTCGAGGCAAACGGCGCGCCCGCTGGTGGCCTGGCGCTCACCCAAACCACGGCGGTACCAATCGGGAGCCTCGCGGCCAGCGGGTCTGCGGCGTCGGGCGACGCACCGGCGGCGACGGCGGCCGCGGCGTCGGCGGGCGGCGCACCCGCGGCGACGGCTGCGTCCGCTGCGCCCTCGGCGTCGGCGGCGTCCGCCGTGCCCGCGTCGGGCGGCGTCACCCTGGCCGGCGCCGTCGAGGGCTACCGGCCGGTCACCGACGAGATGCTGCGGGACCCCGACGACGGCGACTGGCTGATGATCCGGCGCAACTACGAGGCCTGGAGCCACAGCCCCCTCGCCGACGTGGACCGGTCGAACGTCGGGGGGCTGGAGCTCGCCTGGGTGTGGGCGATGAACGAGGGCGGGTGGAACGCGCCGTCGCCGATCGTCCACGACGGCGTGATGTTCCTCGCGTCGATCGGTCCGGTGGTGCAGGCCCTCGACGCCGCCACCGGCGACCTCATCTGGGAGCACGAGGTCGAGGTGGCGACGACCGGCTACTCGGGCATGAGCCGGAACCTCGCCATCTACGGCGACCATTTGTTCATGGCCACCCCCGACGCCCGCCTGATCGCCCTCGACGCCCGCACCGGCGAGCGGGTGTGGGACACCGTGATCGCCGACCACGCCGAGGGGTTTCGCAACACGAGCGGCCCGGTGGTGGCGGGCGGCACCCTCGTGCAGGGGCTGAGCGGCTGCGACCGCTACACGCTCGAGAGCTGCTTCATCAGCGGCTACGACGTGGCGACCGGCGAGCGGCTCTGGCGCTTCAACACCGTCGCCCGGTCGGACGAGCCCGGCGGCAACACCTGGGCCGACGTGCCCGACTTCCTGCGCGGCGGCGGCGACACCTGGATCACCGGCAGCTACGACCCCGCCCTCGACCTCGTCTACTTCGGGGTGGCCCAGGCCAAGCCGTGGGTGGCGCGGAGCCGCGGCATGACGGTGGACGACCCCGCCCTCTACACCAACTCGACCGTCGCCCTCCGGCCCGCGGACGGGGACCTCGCGTGGCACTTCCAGCACGTGCCGGGCGAGACCCTCGACCTCGACGAGGTCTACGAGCGCGTGCTCGTCGACGTCGGCGGGCGCAGGGCCGTCTTCAGCGCCGGCAAGCACGGCATCCTGTGGAAGCTCGACCGCGAGACCGGCGAGTTCCTGGGGCACAGGGAGACGGTGTACCAGAACGTCTTCGACCGCATCGACCCCGAGACCGGCGCCGTCACCTACCGTCAGGACATCGCCGACGCCGAGTTCGAGCAGCTCGTGCCGGCGTGCCCGAGCACCGCCGGCGGCAAGAACTGGCACCCGATGAGCTACCACCCGGGGTCGGGGCTGCTCGTGCTGCCCCTCGCGCAGTCGTGCATGGAGCTCGCCGCCCGCGAGGTCGCCTTCGAGCTCGGCTCGGGCGGCGTCGGGATGAGCTCGCGGCCGTTCCACGAGATGCCCGGCACCGACGGCAACCTGGGAAAGCTGGCGGCCTATGACGCCGAGACGCTGGAAGAGATCTGGAGCATCGAGCAGCGGCCGACGTTCCTGACCGGCGTCCTGACGACGGCGGGGGGGCTGGCCTTCGCGGGCGACCTCGACCGCCGGTTCCGGGCGTTCGACGTCGAGACCGGCGACGAGCTCTGGCGGGCCCGCCTCGGGACCTCGGTGCAGGGCTTTCCCATCAGCTTCCGGGCCGGCGGCCGGCAGTACGTCGCGGTGTCGACGGGCCTCGGCGGCGGCAGCCCCCGGCTGATGCCCCGCAACCTGGCGCCGGACGTGCGGCACCCGGGCAGCGGGAACGCCCTCTACGTCTTCGCGCTGCCCGAGGCGCCCGCGCCTCCCGCGGGGGCGGACACGGCGGCCGAGGCCCTCGCGCTTCCCGACGCGACGGCCGAGGCGCTCGCGCTCTCCGCCGGCGAGCCGGATGCGGCGGCGGAGGCGCTCACGCTGCGCGAGTCGGCGGCGGAGGTGAGCGCGCTTCCCACCGCTCCGGCCGCGGCGGACGGGGGGGCGCTTGCGCTGCCCGAGGAGGAGCTGGATGCGCCGACGGCGCTCGCGCTACGCGAGGCGGCGGCGGGCGCGCTCGCGCTTCCCGAGGAGGAATCGGACGTGGCGGGGATGGCAGTGGCGGAAGAGGTGCTCGCGCTCGAGCGGCGGATCGAGGAGGCGGTGCTGCGGGCCGACGTCGCCTTCCTCGACGAGGTGTGCGCCGACGACTTCACCTACACGCACGGCGACGGCTGGACCACCGGCGGCGCCATCCTCGGCGTCGACCGGAAGCAGGCGTGGCTCGACTCGCTGGCCGGCCGCTACTCCCTGCGGGAGGTCGACTCGCAGCAGGTCGAGGTGCACGGCGACGTCGCCATCACCATGGGCCGGCTGCGGGCCCGCAGCGGCGGGCCCCAAGCGGCCCAACGCAGCTTCAGCTTCTGGTACGTCCGCGTCTACGCGCAGCGCGACGGCCAGTGGAGGTACCTCTCGCACCGCACGGTTCATGGTCCCTTGTACGAGAACTGAGAACAGGAGCGCCAGATGTCGATACGGATGAGCCGGTGTATCCGGCGGAGCCTGGCGGTCGTTGCCGCCGTCCTCGTCACGGCGGCCGCCGCCCCCGCGCAGCAGGGGGCGCAGGACGGCGAGTGGCGGTACTACGGAGGAGACTCGGGCAGCACGAAGTACTCGCCGCTCGACCAGATCGGCCCCGACAACGTCGCCGACCTCGACGTCGCGTGGCGGTGGCGGTCGGACAACTTCGGCCCCCGCACCGACTTCTACTACCAGACGACGCCGCTCGCGGTCGGGGGCGTGCTCTACGCCACCGCGGGCTGGCGGCGCAACGCCGTCGCCATCGACGGCGCCACCGGCGAGACCCTGTGGATGTACCGCCTCGACGAGGGCGAGCGCGGCGACCTCGCCCCGGTGCGGGCGAGCTCGGGCCGGGGGGTGGCGTACTGGACCGACGGGGAGGACGACGCGCGCGTCATCCACGTCACCCGGGGCTATCACCTCGTGGCCCTCGACGCCGAGACCGGCTACCCGGTCCCCGGCTTCGGCGAGGACGGCGTGGTCGACCTCTACGACGGCATCTTCGACGGGCTCGACCGCCCCGAGGTGGAGAACGGCCAGATCGGCCTGAACTCGCCCGCCATGGTCGTCGGCGACGTGATCGTGGTGGGGGCGGCGCTGCGCGCCACCGCCCCCGCGCCGGAGTTCCCGGCCGGGTTCGTGCGCGGCTTCGACGTGCGCACCGGCGAGCAGCTCTGGATCTTCCACACCATCCCCCAGCCCGGCGAGTTCGGCAACGAGACGTGGGAGAACGACTCGTGGCGCTACAGCGGGAACACCGGGGTGTGGGCCCCGATGTCCGCCGACCAGGAGCTGGGCTACGTGTACCTGCCCGTCGAGACCCCCACCAACGACCTCTACGGCGGCCACCGGCCCGGCGACAACCTGTTCGCCGAGAGCCTGGTGTGCCTCGACGCGCGGACCGGCGAGCGGGTCTGGCACTACCAGCTCATCCACCACGGCATCTGGGACTACGACATCCCCACCCCGCCCGCGCTCGTCGACATCACCGTCGACGGCCGCGAGATCAAGGCGGTGGCCCAGGTGACCAAGCAGGCGTTCACCTACGTGTTCGACCGGGTCACCGGCGAGCCGGTGTGGCCCATCGAGGAGCGCCCCGTGCCCGCGTCGACGGTGCCCGGCGAGCAGGCGGCGGCGACCCAGCCGTTCCCCACCCGGCCCGCTCCGTTCGACCGCCAGGGGGTGTCGAACGACGACCTCATCGACTTCACGCCCGAGCTCGCGGCCGAGGCGCGGCGCATCGCGTCCGAGTACCTGATGGGCCCCGTCTACACGCCGCCGATCCTGGCCGGGCAGGATGGCCGGCGCGCCCTGCTGATGCTGCCGCAGATGACCGGCGGCGCGAACTGGCAGGGGGGCGCGGTGGACGCCGAGACCGGCATCCTCTACGTGGCCTCGGTCACCAACCCCACCGTCGCGGGGCTCGTGAACAACCCCGACCGCTCGACCATGGACTTCGTGGGCGGGGGCGGGCGGCGCCGCGGGCCCGCCCTGCCGCAGGGGTGCGGCGAGATCGGGCCCCTCGGCCTGCCCCTCATCGCCCCGCCGTGGGGCCGCATCACCGCCATCGACCTCAACACCGGCGACCACGTGTGGATGATCCCGAACGGCGACACCCCCGACTGCGTCAGGGACCATCCCGCCCTGAGCGGCATCGACATCCCGCGCACCGGCAAGCCGGAGCGGAGCGGCATCCTCGTCACCAGGACGCTGGTCTTCGCCGGCGAGGGCGGCGGGCTCTTCGCCACCCCCACGTGGGCGGGCGGCGAGATGTTCTACGCCTACGACAAGCAGACGGGGGAGACGGTGTGGGAGATGGAGCTGCCCAAGCGCCAGAGCGGGGTGCCCATGACCTACACGGTCGACGGGAAGCAGTACATCGCGATGGCCGTGAGCGCCCGCGGCGAGCCGGCCGAGCTGCTGGCCCTGACGCTGCCGTAAGGCGGCTACCGTGCGAGGTCGTCTCGAAACGGGTTGAGGACGCGAAGTCGTCCGAAGCTCTGACCGTGCTGCAGATCTTCGGTCAGCAGCACCGTGGCGTCGGCGTCGAGAGCGCTCTCGATGATCAAGGCGTCCCAGTAGGACACCCGCGAGGACGCGCTTCGCCGGACCGCGGCTCGTACGAGCTCCGGTCCCAGACTGCGGACCGGAAACGCAGAGAGCGCCTCGACCGCCTCGATGGCACGAGTCGGGGTGAGCGGGCTGGCCAGCTTTCGGGTCGCCGTGACGTAGAACTCTCCGAGCACCTGGGTGCTCAGCACGATTTGCTCGGCCTTGTCATCGAGGAGTCGGCGGGCGGTCTCCTGCTTTCGGGGCGAGTCGTCGTCGAACACGTAGACCAGGATGTTCGTGTCGACGAAGCTCTTCTCAGCGTTCATGCAGCTCGTCGCGGGTCCAGGTGGCGGTCCCGCGCCCGGCGCCGGCGGTCCTGGACAGGGTCAGCGTTCATGCAGCTCGTCGCGGGTCCAGGTGGCGGTCCCGCGCCCGGCGCCGGCGGTCCTGGACAGGGTCAACAGGCGGTTGACCGCGTCGCGGCGTCGGCTCGGTCCGCCGGCATACGCCTCCAGGAAGGAGCGAAGAAGGGCGTTCACCGAGGTGTCCTCCTCCAGGGCCCTGATCCGGGCTCGCTTCAGGACTTCGTTGTCGACCGTGATGGTCAAGTTCATTGTCGAGGCTCCGACACGAAATCAGTGTAGCACGGATTCAGGGGCCTCTCGACGCGTGCGTTCTTGTTCCTCATGCTGATGCGCGAAGCTGAGTCTCGCTTCCCCTGCGCCACCCCGTCTCCCGTGGCTGCCGGCGTCCGACTCAGTGCTCGGTCAGGTTGCGGAACGTCCCGGCCGGCAGGCCGAGGTGAACCGCGCCGAGCAGGCCGCCGTCGGCGTGGTCGAGGATGTGGCAGTGGAAGATCCAGGTGCCGGGGCGGTCGTCGAAGCGGACCGCGAGGCGCACCGTGCGGTCGTGGGGGATGTCCACCGTGTCCTTCCACTCCAGGGGCCGGACCGGCGCCCCGTCCTCGTCGAGCACGAGGAAGAAGAACCCGTGCAGGTGGAGGGGGTGCGACCACGCCGTGGTGTTGGTCACCGTCCACACCTGCGTCTCGCCGAGGCCCGCGAGGATCGGCTTGGCCTGCCAGAACGGCGCGTGGTTGATGCCGTAGGCAAAGGTCCCGTCGACGGGGTCCTCCTGGAGCGTCAGCTCGAGGTCGACCGGGGTCGCCCCCTCGAGGTCCCACGGCTCCATGTCGCGGCGCGTTTGCGGTAGCGGGCCCGCGTCGAGCGCCGGCTCGTCCGCGAAGCGGATCGTCAGCAGGTCCTCGAAGTCGCGGCCGAAGATGCTGCCGTAGCCGCGGTCGTGGAGCAGCGAGCGCAGCAGCCCCTCGCCCCCCGGCTCGCCGGTCGGCGTCACCAGGACGTCGGCCCGCTCGCCCGCCCCGAGCACGATGAAGTCGTGGTCCTCGGAGTACTCCGTCAGGCCCCCGTCGCCGCCGATCTTGCGGAAGACGTGCCCCTCGCCGAGGTCGAGGTTGAAGTAGCGGCTCTTGGCCGCGTTGACGATGCGCCACCGTTGCGGCGCCCCGGCCCGCGCCACCAGCTCGGGCAGGCGCCGGCCGTTGACGAGCACCCGGTTGCCCTCGCGCCCGAACAGCATCCCGACCGTCCCGCCGGTGTCGGCCGGCAGCAGCTCGCCTTCGTCGGTCACGTCGATGTCGCTGAGGACGAGGACGAGGTCGTCGGCGACGCCCACCGTCTCCGTCTCGGCCGGGTCCTCCACGAGGAACGCCCCGTAGAGGCCGAAGCCGACCTGCGCCGCCGACATCACGTGGGGGTGGTACCAGTAGATGCCGGCGTCGGGCACCACGAAGTCGTAGGTGAAGGTGCCGCCGGGCGGAACCGGGTCCTGCGAGTACCCCGGCACGCCGTCCATGCCGATGGGGATGCGCAGGCCGTGCCAGTGGATGGTGCTCGGCCGCGGCAGGTTGTTCGTGAAGTGGACGATCAGCCGGTCGCCGACCTTGACCCGGATCATGGGGCCGGGAATCGTCCCGTTGTAGGTCCAGGCCTCGACCTCGAGGCCCGGGGCGATCTCGACGGTCGCGAGCCGGGCCTCGAAGTCGACCTCGACGACGTCGGGGTCGGGGTTGCGGTCGACCGCCTCGGCCATCCTGACGCCGGCGTCCCAGCCCGCGGGCTGCAGCGACTGCCCGCCGGCCGCGGCGGGTTGGAGCCCGCCGGCCGCGGCGGGTTGGAGCCCGCCGGCCGCGGCGGCGGCCACGGCCACGGTGAGAACCGTCGCCGCGAGCACCCATCGAGACATCGTCCGTGTCCGCGCCGGCGCCTCTCCTTCTCTCGGACCTGGTTTGCGCATCGCTTGTCTCGCCGGCCTCGAACCGCGACGAACCCAGTCCGGAGGGACTAGCAGCCCGTGGTGGAACCCCGCGTTGCACAGAGAGCGGCGAGGCGCCCGCCTGACAAGGCGTGAGGAGGGCGCATATTGGGCATATGTAACCGACGAACAACGCAGTCAGGCGGGATGCATCGCCGCTCGAATGCAGCGGGGACTTTCGCCACGGGCTGCTAGCGATGACGCTGCCAGGTGGCGCGGCTCTCAACTCCGTCGTCACCCATCAGCGACAGCACCAGCGTGTCGCCGTCGTCCGCGAGGTCGTACGAGTAGCTCAGCGTGCTGCCCCGCACATCCGGTCGAGACCCGCCCTCGACGTCATGCTCGACGACTCTCCGAGTGACGTTCACGTCATATCGGCCGTAGTAGGCCAGATAGCTCTCACGGCCTGAAAGCTGGACCGACACCCGGCCGCTGGCGTCATACGACAGCATCCCGTCGGTGAACGCCGAACCGTCCGCGTCCGCCCCACCGACCCGCTCGAACGACGAGAGACCGAACGCGCCGACGAACCGGGCCATCTGCTCGGTGGCCCGCGCGCCGTTCAACAGCAGCGTCATGCTCCGATTGCCTTCGTGACAGGCAAACTCGTAGATCGGCTCCTCGGTGTTGGTCAGTGGGTACTCCGCCGACCACGGCTCCGTGAACGAGTCCGGGTCGTAGACGGTGTACTCCTGATGCATCGTGGCCTGGTCGATCCGCGTCAGACGCTGCACCAGACGCATACCCGCCCCGGACCCCGCAAAGGTCCAGCGCGGGTCGAAGTTCGTCGATTCGATCACCAGGGTGTCGCCGTCCCAGGAGCCGCGCGAGGTCCCGGTCCACTGCTGGATGGCGCTGGACACCTGCGGCCGGTCGTCCAGCGGGACCGTGATCGTGGCGTTGATGAACTCGTAGTGGATGACCACATGATCCGGGGTCTGGAAGATCCGGGCCGGGAACGCACTCCCTCGGAGCGGCAGCATCCCGCCCACCAGGCAGCGTTCGTCCAGTGCCCGGTCCTCGGGGCCCTCCGGGATGCCGCTCATACGCCGACCTGGCATGCCCACCCGGTAGCGGCCTTCCTCGGTGCGTGGAATCCGCCCGTTCTCGGGTGAGACGACGAGCGACGTGCGCCCGTCCAGCAGCGGATGGTCGTAGATGGACTGGTCGACCCCGCCATCGCCCAGCTCGAAGTCGGCGCTCAGGGCCCGAGCGAGCCCCTGGCGGATGCGGCTCCGCCGCGTGGCAAGAAACTCCGCCTCTTCTTCTTCTGTGAGACGAAGTCTGTCCTCGAATTCGGCCGGTCGCTCGAGGGGCGTCATCGTGGGAAGCGACCAGGTCCCCTGGAGATCCGGCACGCCCCAGGGCGTACGGGGCGGGCCCGCCTCGTCGGCCGGCTGCGCCAGCGCCGAGCACGGAAGAGCCGCGAGGGCGCCGGCCAGCCCGAGGCATCGCAGGACGTACTGAGCCATGCTCATTGTCTCGTCTCCGCTTTCAGTCGCTGCAGCTCCTCCCGCGGCCGGAACTCCAGCTTCGCCACCTTCCCGGCCCCAAGGTAGCCCATGCCGATCTGGGTGCGGCCATTCACCGTCACCGCCTGCAGCCCGTGGGTCTTGGTCCCGATCGTCGGCAGGAAATAGCTGGTCCACTCTTCCGTGCTGGGATCGAACTTCGCGATCGAATCGCCATGCGTGAACGGCAGCCACACCATGCCGTCTTCGTCCACCGACGTCTCGTAGCAGTTCCCGTCCTCATGCTCGGGCGGAAAGGGATACATCTCTTCGAGGTCAGAGCGGCTGTCGAGCTTCAGCAGGCCGCCACCGTACCACGAGCAGCCCCAGAACGTGGTGCTCCGCGGATCGGCGCCTGGCTTGAACATGTCGGCCATCCACACGTTTCCATCGGCATCCAGCGTGGCGTTCATCGCGTGGTGCTTGGACTCGTCCATGAAATCGACAGGGCCGAGCGCCCAATCGGTGCTGCCATCGTTGAAGAACGGCAATCCGAAACCGGGCTCGGGTGCGTCGTATTCGCGGGCGATCATCAGCGTCGAGTCCCCCGTCGGACGACGGGGCGTGAACGTCATGGGCGACGGGCCCGGACCACGCGCCTTCGCCAGCCACGCCGCCAGCTCATCCCGGAAGTGGACCATGATCGCGTTCGGCTGGCGACGGGCCGCGGCGGCCGGAGTGCCATACCGATACGGGTGCATCCGGCTCATCACGTCGATGATGTTCCGCCAGCCGGCCTCGTCGAATCGGCTGATCTCCCCGAGGTTCGTCCGATCCAACCTAAATCTTTTATTTTGTTGTGTTTATGTTGGTGAGCCGCCAGGGACTCGAACCCCGAACCCGCAGATTAAGAGTCTGCTGCTCTACCAGTTGAGCTAGCGGCCCACTCGTTGAAAACAAAGGACTTACGGCGATGGCCGGAATCTCTGCCGGCCGACTCTGCCAGCCAAATCGGCCGGACTGCACGGGCAGAACCGCCCGGAAGCGGCACGGGAAGTGCCCTGTCAGGCGGCATGCACGCGCGCACGAGTCGTCCGCCGTCCACCGCATCGTGAAGTCCTTGGTAGATCGTAGCATGGTCATTGCGGATCGCGCGGTGAGGGCCGGTGCGTCACGGTGAGCCCCATCGGGCTGGCGGTCTGTGCCCGACGGGAGCGGCCGGCAGGGCCGGCGTTCAGGAAGAGCCCTCGCCCGTGTCAGCGAAGAGGGGACGCTGGGGATCTACAGGCGGAAGAGGCAAGTCCGCAACGCCCTTGACGCGAACACCGTCAGATTCCGCGATCCGACGTACGTCTTCGTCATCCGAATACAGGTCGTCGACGCCGTGCACCTTCGCGATGGCGACGATCTGCTGGTCCACCTTCACCTTCTGCCAGGGGCCGGCTGCACCCGACCTCTTGCTCCCGCCGTCGATCGCTCGCCGTTGCGACTCGGCGGCCTCGATCGCGGCCTTCAGGTCGAAGGGCTCAATGGCGAAGACAGCGCTGTTGGTCAGCTCCGCCACGTAGGCCGCCGTGTCCGCGGCCGCGAGGACGAGGAACTCGCTCAACGCCGGCGCAGGCAGGATGATGGTGGCGCGGGCGGTTTCGAGCGTCTCCACGAAGTGCTGCAGGCGCTCGGGCACGCGATCAACGGGCTGCGGGTACGCCGCCTTCGGGTGAAGATAGGCGCCGAGGATCACCGAGTCGAAAGCGACGCGCACGACCGCGCTACCCCTCCAGCTTGCGCAGTGCGACCAGATCCCCCAACGGGTCGGGGCGCTCCTTCCAGCCGGCGGGAATCGACTGAAGGCGGTTGGTGGCATCGACGAGCGATTCCGACTTCAACTCGATGTACTCGTGGATGCGGAAGGACTTCATGGTCCAGGCGCCCTCGCGGTTGCGGAACCACCGGCCGATGCCCGACACGCGCAGCGGGGTCGTGAACAGGTGCATGCCGATCCGTTTCGCCAAGTCTCGCGTCGCTAGGCAGTTGTGGACGCAGTCGGGGTTTTCCAGGTGCACGGGAACCGGATCGTTCTCGCCGCCGACGACAATCGGCACGCCGTCGAGGGTCCCCGGCTGGGCGAACGGGCCGTACTCGGGCTCGTCCACGCGCGTCGCGCCGGCAAAGCTCAGGATCCGGGCACCGTGCTCGTCGACGAGGTCGGCGTACCGGGCGTTGTCGGCGGCCAGATCGTCCTCGATGGCGCGTCGCGCCTTGAGGACGTGCGCGGCCCCTTCGCGATTGCGTACCTCGTTGGCTCGCTGCCTCAGTTTCGGGTACGCCTCCCGGTCGACGGTCAGGATGGGGACCGTGCTTCCTTCCTCGACGCTCACCAGATGTACACAGTTGGACTCCCCAAGAACCGTCGCGAGGTTGTCCAGGTAGCGCGCCAGCCGTGCCAGCGGCATGGTCGTCGGCGAGTAGGCGCCGATCTCGAAGCGGAGCTGCACGGCACGAGCCTTCTTGAGGCGACGACGTTCGTCTTCTGATCGTGCCATGTGTGCCTCGTTCTATCGGCCGGACGCGAGCCCGACTCCACTTCTCCGAGCCTCCATTGTAGTGGCTGTGCGGGGCACAGCGTCGGTCGGATGCGGGCGTTCAGCCTGCACGCACGACGCGCAGGCGCTGGATGGCATCGCGCTGCTTGGCCAGCGTCGGGGCCGCGTAGATTCGTGTTGTAGCGACGTCCGCGTGTCCGTACAGATCCTGGATGTCCGCAAGGTCGGCGCCCGCGTGCCGCAGCCACGTCGCGAACGAGTGCCGGATCTGGTACACGGTGAACGGCATCCGGCTTGCCTTTCGGGCCGCGGCCTGGATCGCCTTGTTCGCGCTCTGGGTCGACCACGGGCCAAAGGCGTCGACGGCCATGAAGTCGCGCACCGCGGCGAGCGCATCGTCCACCAGCGGGATGGCGGCGTGGCGCCCGCCCATGCCGCGCGGCACGTTCACGTACGGCGCAGGATCGGAAAGGTGGAAGTCGGCTCGAACGAGCCGGCCCATCTGGGAGGGCCGCATCCCGGTCCAGTGCATGAGCCGCAGTCGGGCCGAGGTCCGCGTGTCGGGCGAAAGGTGGTCGAGGACGGCCTCGATGTGCGCCCGCTCGACCCATCGCGGGCTGGGCAGCGGCAGCGGAAACCGCACGAGGTCTTCGAGATCGATGGCCGCACGACGGCCGTACAGCAACCGAGCCAGATGCATGAGCGCGTGCCGGCGGTGGTTGCAGGTGGAGGCGGCGCGAGTGCGCCGCCACTCGTGCAGTTGGGCGTTGAGCGCTGCGAGATGCTCGGAAAGCGTCAGCGTGCGCAGGTGGCCGAACCCGGGCAGCCAGACCTCGACATCGCGACGGCGTTCGGCGCTACCGATCAGATTACCCGTTACCTGTTCGAGATAGCGTTCCGCGTCATGCGCCAGCGTCTTCCGCTCGCCGGCAGGGGCCGTCCGCAGGCTGGCTCGCAGCTCGTCGCGCTTCGCGCGGATCGTCTTGAACGGTGTGCCGGCGGGGGAAGCGGATCTCGCGCTGGACGCCGTTGACCTTGACGGTGGCGGCGAGCCCGTGGCGGTCACGGTAGACGCCCTCGGCAACGCGGACGCGACGACGACCCATCGGCTGGCTGCGTCCGCGTTCCGGGTTCGGCCCTTCGGCGCCCCGCTGGCGGCGTCCGGCGCGGGCTGGGTCTGGCTGACGGTCTGGGTCATGGTCGGCTCCTTCATACGAACGTCCTGGCGGCCCACTTGACGTCGCCGACGATCTCGGCGTCCGGCGGCTAGGGCCTCGTAGGCCAGGCGTGCTTGTTGGGGTTGTCGCTGACGATCCGCCAGGCGCCCGACGGGTCCTTGCCGGCGCGCTTGACGACGAGGCCGTCGGCGGTGCGGCTCACGAAGATGCGGCCCGTGCGCCGGCGGCGGGCGGCGAGGTTGACGAGGATCGAGCAGCTGTCGACGAGAAGCGGTTCCATCGACTCGCCGCTGACCTCGATGAGCCGGCAGTTGCGGGCGACGAGGCCGTGGCGGGCGAGCCACGCGCGGCGAAACTTCACGCGCCCGGTCACTCGTTCCTGCTCGACGACGGCCCCGTCGCCGGCGGCCGAGGCCAGCTCGGAGACGCCGACGTAGTCGCCGTCGTCGAAGGCCGCGACGCGCGCGGCCGGGTCGTCGAGTCCCGTCGCGGCGGTGGCGGCGGCCAGCTCGCGGGCGAGTTCGGCGGCGGGCCGCAGGTCGTCGGTGAGCCGGAGCAGGAAGTCGCTGGACACGTCGAGCGCCCGGGCGGCGGCGCTGCTGGCGCGGTTCGGGCGGGCGACGGCCGAGCAGGTGGTCGAGCACATCGAGGAGCGGATGGCGGCGCCGCGGCGGCGGGGCTTCCGGGCGCGGTTCGCCGGCCGTGAGCTGCAGCGCGGCAGCGAGCGGGACTTCGCGCTCGGGTTCCTGTCGTCGTTCACCCAGCCGATGGGCATGGGTCCGGCGGGTGCGGCGCCGATGGGTGGCGTCGCGATGGGCGGCGCGGCGCCGATGGCGATGGGTGTGCACGCGGCTGGCACCGGCGCACACGGTGCCGGCATGGGCGGCGTGGCGGGTGCGATGGGCATGACGGGCCAGCACGCGCCGATGGGCGGCGCGGCGGCGATGTCCGGCTACGGGCCGGCGGGCGGCGCGCACGGCGGCGGCCTGTTCGGCTCGATGGGGATGGGCGGCGACCTGCTGTCGGACTCCGAGTTGGAGCTGAACCGCGAGAGCCGCGGCGGCGTCCTGTCGGTGTGGAGCCGCAGCTCGCGGTCCTACTTCAGCGGGCTGGAGGACGCGCTGTCGCTCGACGGCGACGTGCGCACGACGATGGTCGGGGCCGACTACTCGCGCGGCGCGCTGACGGTGGGCCTGTCGGTGGGCCGAACGGCCGGGCTGGGCGGTTACAGCGGCCCGAGCGGCGGGCGGATGAGCACGTCGATGACCGGGGTGTACCCGTGGGCGGGCTACCAGGTCAACGACCGGGTGTCGGTGTGGGGGGTGACCGGCTACGGCACGGGCTCGCTGAGCCTGACGCCGGACGGCGCCTCGGTGCTCGAGACGGGGGTGTCGATGGCGATGTCGGCGGTGGGGACGCGGGGCGAGCTGATCGGCTCGCGGGCCACCGGCGGGTTCGCGCTGGTGTTCAAGGCCGACGCGCTGTGGGTCGGCGCGGGCAGCGATCTGCTCGACGGCGCGGCGGGCCGTCTGAACGCCTCCGAGGCGGGGGTGACGAGGGTGCGCACGGCGCTGGAAGGCTCGCGGGGCTTCACGCTCGGTAGCCGGCTGTCGCTGACGCCGAGCGTCGAGGTGGGGCTGCGGCGCGACGGCGGCGACGCCGAGACGGGCGCGGGCATGGACGTGGGCGGCGGGCTCGCCTTCACCGACACGGTCACGGGGCTGTCGCTCGACGTGCGGGTACGGACGCTGGTGGTGCATCAGGCCGAAGGGTTCACCGAGCGCGGGATGTCGCTGTCGTTCGGGTGGGACCCGACGCCGTCGAGCCCGCTGGGGCTGAGCGCGAAGGTGGCCCCGTCGTGGGGCGGCGAGTCGCGGGGCGGGGCCGAGTCGCTGTGGGGCAACCAGATGGCCTACGGCATGGGCTCGCACCAGATGTACGGGGCCGGCGACCCCGTCGACGCGGAGGTGGGCTACGGGCTGCCGGTGGGCGCCCGCTTCGTGGGAACGCCGCGCGTCGGGTGGACGACCTCGCCCTACGGCCGGAACTATCGGCTCGGCTACGGCCTCGGGGTGCTGGAGCAGGGGAAGGTGAGCTTCGAGCTGGGGGTCGACGCGCAGCGGCGGGAGAGCCCGATGCAGGGCGGGGCCAGCAACGGGTTCATGGCCGGGCTGCGCTCGGCTGGTGAATGTCAGGCGAGACTCCGGCCAACCACCGTCCGACGATCACGCCGCCGTGCTACCGGGCCGAGGGCCTGCCCGCCGAGTTGCGCGAGACGGCCGCGGTTCATGCCGCGGTCGAGGCGCTACGGGCGGCGGTCGACCAGTTGGACGCGGAACCGGGCCGGGACGCCGCGGCGGCGGGCCGGCACGCGCTGTCGGTCGTGCGGCTGTTCTGCTCGACCTACGGCGGCGCTGTCACCGGGGTGCGCGTGAACGAGGAAAGCTTCGTCGTGATCACGGCCACGGTTCCCGGTGACGAGGTGATCGGCGTGACTCTCGCGGTCGGGCCGGACGGAACGTGCGCGTGCAAGGTGAGCACCGCTGAAGGCGATCATGCGTCGGCTGCGCCCGACGTTCGCGCGTTCACGCCGGTCCTGGCGAGCCGGCTGGCGGAGGTGGGGGTGTGCGGCTCTACCGCCGACGATCGGAGTTGACGCCAGCCCGACCTCCGATTCGACGGCTCGCCGGGGCACCCAATGGCCAGCCTCAGACGGTCGTGACCGGCGGCGGCGCGACGGACTGCTCGTCAACGGCGCCGGACGCCGCGTCGCTTGCGCGGACCCCGAAAGAGCCGGTTCTCCCGAGGTTGGTGTACACGTCGGCCCCACCAGATTATGACCCGGCCACTGACGACGTGAAGTCCCCGTCCGAACCTCCGGGTCGGGTACCGTGGCTCGGTGTGTGTCGCAGCGTCCCGCCGCACCTCGGCTGCCGAGCTTAAGGAGCTTGGGCCGGCACGCAGCCGGCGCCCTCCGCGTCCTGCAACAGCGCCTGAATGGCATCGAGCAGCACTAGCGAGACAGGGAAATACAGCCGCCGGTACGGGTCGTCGCAGTAGACGGATGGGGTGGGGTGGGCGTCGGGTCCACGGGGCGCCAGCCACAAGTGGATGCCGCCCTGGCTCGGAGAGTCGTCAACCGTCGAGACAATACTCGACGACGGCCACCCGAGGACGGCGTTGCACGTCGAGGCGCTGCCGGCTTCGTACCGAGACGACAATCCGGCCATGGCCGCGGCGCCGCGAGGTCGCACGCTGCCGAGCATGCAGGCTAAGCATCGGCAGCAATGCGGCGGCTGCAACGGCGACCGCGACATCGAGCAGATGTCGACGAAAACGGCGACGATCGACCCCGAGCGTCAGATGCTCGGGGAGGTCGAGGTCTGACTGCGTCAGGCCCGCGTACGGCGTCCCCGTCGCCCGGCCGCCCGGTCCCGCCATTCCGTCGCCGACGTCCGCCGCGGGCGGACGGGAAGGACCGCCGCGACCGGGTGGCTCTGAAGGTATCGCCCGCGCAGCTCGACGCAATGCAGAGGTCGCCGCGGGAGCGGGGCGTCGTCGTCCCGGCCAGGGGCGACGAGTCTGCGGCCGCCAAGGAATTGGACCACCTCGGCTTGTCAGGGCGCCGAGTGTTCGTCGAGGCGCCAATGGCCATCCCCCCGGCCGACGATTGTGCCTCCGCGCTACTGCGCCGAGGGCCTGCGGGCGAGCTGCGCGAGACGGCGGCGGTCCATGCCGCAGTCGAGACGTTACGAGCGGCGGTCGATAGGTCGACGCGGAACCGCGCCGGGACGCCGCGGCGGCGGCCTGGCACGCGGAGTCGGTGGTTGCGGTTCTCCTGCTCGACCCACGGCGGCAGCATCGCTCCGGGTTCCGCGTGAACGAGGAAGGGTTCATCGTGACCACGGCCAACGTGACCGGAGAGGAGCCGGTCGGAGGCGATGATCGCGGTCGGACCGGACGGCACGTGCCAGGTCTCCATTGCCAGCGGCCACCGCGCGTCGGTTGCACCCGATGTGCGCGCCTTCGAGCAGGTCCTGACAGGCCGGTTGGCGGAGACAGTCCGTGAACCTCGTTGACGCCGACGTACGTCCGACCTCAGCCGGCGGACCGTGTCCGACCCCAACTTCTCCTGTCCCATTATAGGTGGGCAGCGAGTCTGTCGCCGACGCGCAAAGGGGTGGCAGGGGCCACTGCGTTGGTGTATAATCTCTCTCCCTTCGGCATCGGGTTGCCCCAAACCGTAGTGGTTGGGGTGGCAGAAACAGGCGCCGAGTCTCTCACGTGGGCGTGTCCGCACCGGATGGCCGGGTGGCAGCGCACCGCACGAGGGGAGGAAGTCATGTCACCTTCATCCGTCTTTCCGTCAACCTCACCCGTCTCTCAGAGCCGCTGGAGTGTCGTCCAGTCTCTCCAAGCTGCCGAGCGGCGCCTCAGCCCCGGCAGTCTTGAGGCAGACAGCGCCGAACGCGCGATTCTGCTCGCTCTGAGCAATGCCCGCGACGACCGCGTTCCGGCCTTCCTCTATCGAAACGCCCTGCGGGACGGTCGCAAGCTTACGTGCCGTAACCGAGCAAGAGAACTCCCCTTCGACTCGCCGGACGACGATAGCTGTTTTAGGAAATGTCCAACTCACGCAGCAATCACTGAACTCGTCGACGCCCGCAATACGCCGGAAGACCTGGCCGTGGCGCACGACCTCAAGACCAGGCTGGCGGACGCGGTCCGGAGCGCTTCTGGCGAGGGTGCTCGCGTTTGCCTCGACGGGCTACTCAAGGGCGCCACGATCGCCGAATCAGCCGGTGAGTCGGGACTATCCGTGCGCCAAGTCCGCCACGCCCGGTCACGCATTCGCGCAGCGGCCGCACGGCTCTACGGCAAGGACTCGCGATGACCGGCTGTGCTCTCGTGCTCGAGGCGCGACGACCGCTTTGCTGGCCCCTCCAGCGGCTGCCGCGACTATTGCCTAGGGGGATCGTCGGGGCCTACCTGCTGCTCGTCGACACCGAGCCGATCTACGCCGGCCGATCTGATAGTTGCCTTCGCAGCCGCCTACTCCGACACCCTCTCAACAATCAGGCATCGCACGTATTGTGGGAGACGTGTAGGACACCGTACCACGCGTACTGCCTGGAGGCCTTTTGGTTCCACAAGCTTAGACTACGTTCGCAGTTCAGGAATCAGGTACATCCGGCCAGACCAGCGTCCCACACAGGTGCATCGTGTCCGTTTTGTGAGTTCGAAGCAATCGCCGACTCCGACCACGGGGGCGGCGACGGCCAACTTGCCGGGCAGGCTGGCGTCCGGCACCAAGATTGGAGATTTGAGCATGACGCCCAATGAACACCCCCACCGCCTACCGCTAGTCTTGACAGGCCACGCGCTGCAGTCATTGAGAGACTCGGGCTTCAGCGTAGCCGCAGCCCTCGCCGAACCCGTCGACAACAGCCTCGAAGCCGGTGCGAACGAAATCCGCGTCGTGCTTGCCGACGGCGAAGACTCGCGCGGTCGAATCCACGTGGGGCAAATTGCGATCGTCGATGATGGCAACGGCATGGACCACGAGACGCTCTTTCATTACCTGCAGTTGGGCTTCTCTACTCGCTACATGTCGAAAAGCACGATTGGCAAGTATGGCGTCGGCGCTAAGCTCGCCGCACTCAACTATGCGAAGGCCATCGACGTATGGAGTCGCGACGACTCTAGTGGCCCGTGGTTGCACGTTTCGTTCGATCTCGGACGGGCGATTGCGGAGGAAGAACACGGGGAGATTCCGGCGATCGATCCGCCGGCACCTGATCCTATTCCAGAGACTCTCGCGCCGTTGTTGCCGAGCGGATCTGGAACGTTGGTCGTTTGGTCGCAAGTCGACCGTCTTGAAGAGGGCCGTCATGCACGTGACGTCAATCAACTCCGTGTTGACATCGAGAAGGAACTATCTCGCATTTTTCGAAGGTTCCTCGAAGGTGGCATCAGAATCTGGGTCAATGACACAAAGTTGCTCCCACACGATCCGCTCTTTCTCATGGAACATACGTGGGCCACAGACGTCGTACTCAAGCGTCATGACAACGTCCGGGCTAAGGTGCTAACCGAACGCGAAGAACTGTCCGTTAACGGAACAAGAGCGTACTTGACGGTAACGGTGTACCCCCCCGAAGTTGTCCGGCGCCGTGGCCTCGGCCGCGACGACCTAGCGAAGAAGCTCCGCGTGCCGGAGAATCAGGGCAGCATCAGCTTCATGAGGCTCAATCGTGAGATCGCCTACACAAATGTGCCCCGCATTTTCCCCCGCGGCGTCGAGACCCCCGATCGATTCATCGGCATCGAGGTTAGTTTCGACCCGTCGCTCGATGAGTTTTTCGGCGTACGAAACGTCAAGCGAGGCGTTGAACCACACGGCGACCTCCGGGCAACCATCAGGCGGCGCCTGACGAAGTACGTGCGTGACGCACGCGCGGAACTCGAACGCATGTGGGGTGAAGCCCAGCGCGAATCCAAGGAACATCATGGTGAGCACGCCGAGTTGACGGAGGCTGTTAAAGCTGTGAATCGGACGCTTCCCAAGAGTCGTGCAAAGGGACCGAAGTCGAGCGCCGAGCAGGAGGCGGTCCTCGACCAACTGGCGCACGACGTGGGCGCCCGAGATCAGGAAACCGAGGCTTACAAGGCCAAGGTGAGGGATCTTCCGTTTGTCGTGGAGTCCGTCGAGTGGCCAGGTACGAACTTTGTGGACATTCACCACCTCGGTCACCAGGTCATCATTCGTCTAAATACGCGTCATCGATTCTACCGGGAGGTGTGGGAGCCGCTTCGGGAGGTCGCCACTAACTCGGGTGCGATGACTGGCGATCAGATGAGTCGGGCGGGGAGGCGTGGAGTGGAAGCGATCGCGTTGATGCTAATAGCGTACGGCAAGGGCGAGTCGATGGACGAGAATCCGCACGAGCGGTACGGCGAGCTGCGCTCGTACTGGGGCATGTTCCTGGACTCTCTGATGGGCAAGGTGAAGGATGTGAGCTAAGTCCGCGCTCAGCGTTGGCCGGTCCATCGGAGAGCATGCCAGACAAGGGCGGCTTGGCGGTGCTGCGGGTCGACACGGATAGCCAACGGCTTTGAGGAAGGATCGACAATGGCCGTCGGGAATCAGTCGCTGGAAGATCGAGTGTCTAGTTTACCGTGTGCGTCGCGGGAACATTACCCAATGTCGCTCCGACGGGCAGAGACCGAACAGGGCGTCGAAATCTACGGAGTTGTTCGTACTGACTCCTGGTACCGGGACGGCTGCGGGGGACGCACGGATCTGCACGACATACTAGCGGTCCTTTGGGCGTTGGTCTTGCGTGCAAACGGTGTTGCTTCGTCGCGTTTCGTGGACGAAGAAGGGTGGGCTGGGAGTCCCGAGGTCTCTGCCCGATGGCTCATCTTCGAGCAGCCGTCCAGAGGGGTACTTCCGAAGGACGCGAACGACATGAACTATGGACGCCTGCTCGCGCACACTGCGTGGGCCTTTCATGGGATCGCCGGCGCGATCAAGTTGGAAGAGGAGAGAGTGCGGGCACCGTCGTGGCAGGGGGAGTCGGCGCCGTCCTGGGTGCCCGCAATTCGGGAGTTTATGGAGGAGCGTAGAGAGGAACTGTACGTGACGCGACAGAATCCAAATTGGCGGTACTACACCAGCAACAAGAACGAGTTGTCGATTGTTGAATTGGAACGCGATGCCGTGCGGTCACTGCGAGATACGATGGTCGGGTATCTCCCACAGGCGATACGAGTTGGGGGAAACTACGTGCTGCGGGCCGGGAATCTGTTCAACGCAGTATCAAGTAGATTGTTGAGCCGAGGAGTCGAACTGGTGCGGCGTGTCGAGGGATCCGAGAGCCCGCCGTGGCGCGGTTTGGATACGCACCTTGGCGATAGAGCCACGGTGGCTATACCACTTGAGACGCATTGCGCTTTCCTGGGTAGTCGGACTGTGGTTGTATTGAAGCGGAACTGCAGCTACAGGAGATATTTGGGGATTAGGGACAACTGGACACGGCGAAGCACGGAGATCTCGGAATTCTTTAATCTCGACGCGAGCTATACGTGGTCGGATTCTGTCGATGCGTCGAGACTGGAGGAGCTGGTGAGGGCTGTGCTGCAAGAGGAACCGGGTTTCGAGTGGGTGCGATTGTCGAGCCACACATTTGAGGGGGATGGCGGACGGGACATGATCGCAAATTGGATGACGCCGCCCGGACAGGGACAGTCCGTTGCCCATGGGGCAGGGGATCGAGCGGTGCGTACACGGAGGTTGGTCGTTCAAGTGAAGGGAAGGCGTAGGACTGTCGGGAAGTCGGATGTTCGGGACGTTCGGGACACGCTGGAGCGGCATCGGTCGGATGGTTTCTTCTTGGCAGCAATCCCTCGGCTGAGCGCGGGGCTGATTGGTTACCTGGAATCGCTGCGTGAGCAGGGCTATTGGGTTGATTGGTGGAGTCGCGTGGAAATTGAAGATCGGCTGAGAGGTCGGCCGGACATAGCGGGTAGATTCGAGGACGTCGTACGGCTTACGGATCGGGTGTGACGGTCAGGTCGCGCGGTTGCGATGGGCGAGCGACGCGGGTTGGGCGGGGACGGAGACGAGGGTTGACGCAGCGCGTCGGGTCGAGGGGGAAGGGGGGAACGGCCCAGGGGGCGCGGTTGGCGGGGCACCGGAGTTCGCAGCACCGACTCGGCGGTGGGGCGCTGAAGAAGTCGTCGTCGAGGTGCGAGGCGATTGCGGGCTGGAATGCAATCGGGGTTCCGAGGCGAGCGGCTTCGATGGTCATCGCGACGAAGTCACCGCGAGCGCGGCGGTGAACGGCGCGGAGGCGAAGAGCGGGGCGGCGCTGCCTGGGTCTACTGCGGGTTCATCGAGGCGGAGATGCTCGACCAACAGGTCGGCAGGCGATCGGCGATGCTGGCCGAGTGCGACGCCGTGTCATTCATGTGCCGGTCTCGGGAGTTCGCGCGGGCGCTCGGCGCGTTGGTGGCGGAGGAAGGGCGGGGCCGCAGGGCCGCACGGGCTGCTTCGCAGCGGCGTCGGCGGCAGCTTTGCTCGGCACGACGCAGCGGAGGGAGGCGGTTTATCACTGGCCGGTCGTCTATGGCGACGATCTCTACCGGCCGCTGGAGAGCGCGTCGTCGGCCCTCGAGCTTGGGCTGCGGTGCGTCTTGGAGTCCGCGGGGTCCGGGGCCCGCAGGGTGTCGGCCGGCCCGGCTAGACGCGACGGAGAGGCCGCGGCGGGAGATCGGGCGGGCGTTGTCGTGCCGGGCAGCGTCGACGACCTCGGGTCGTGGAGAAGGCCGGTTCGCGCGGCTTGGCCGGCAGGCCGGCGGCGCCGTAAGGCCGGGGGCGCGATCGTGGGATGGCGGATGGCCACGGGCGCCTCAAACGAGCACTCGAATTCGGTCGAGGGGGCGGCGGTTGACCAGGCGGACAGGGAACCGGGCCGGGACGCCGCCGCGGCGGTCGGGCGCGCGGGGTCGGTCGTACGATTCCTCTGCTCCACCTACCGCGGCAGGGGTCGCCGGGTGCGCGTGAACGAGGACGGCTTCATCGTGATCACGGCCCACGTGTCGCCGCACCGTGTTCTTGCTGCAACCGAATTCCTTGGCGATGCGCCTCAGCCCCGAACCGAGCGCGTGCAGATGCAACATCGCCTCCACCTCGTCCGACTTCATCATCTGTGCCCGTGGCCTCCCCGCCCACGGGCCGACATCCTCGCATCCCTTCATCTGCTGACTCCTCCTTCGACAGGGGGTCAGTTTTCACTGTCGCTCGGGGGTCAGTTTTCCATGTCGCCTGACACAGTGCGGGATGGAGCGCGTTGGTTGGTCTTTGGCCACGTGGGGTGGCAGGGTGGTTGTGAAGCGGCGCAGATGGTGGGCGCGCCGTGGTAGGGCAGCATGGACTGGCGGGGGTCAGAGGAAGGTGCTGTCCCGGCCGATGCGGAGCGGCAGAATCTGAGTCTGGTGCTCCGTACTGCCAGCCGTTTCGGGTACTGCCAGCCGTTTGCTGACCCGATTGGACCCGGTCTGGGGACGGTGTGGCCAATAAAACCGGGGTGTCGGAGTTTTTCGTCCGGGGTGGGAACCGATTAAGAGTCTGCTGCTCTACCAGTTGAGCTAGCGGCCCACCGTCCGGAAGGAGGGACTTGCAGTGTCTTCCCGAAGCTCTGCCAGACGATTCTGCCCGGCCGAGCGGACCCGGCAGGAATGGCAGTACTCCCAAGATCCTAGCATGGCGCGCCGGGAGGAGGCGCGGGCTCCTCTCGAATCCGGTCGATCGAGCCGCCCCGGCGGCCTGGATTTCCGATTGTGACTGATACTTGACTCCGTCCAGAATGCATGATGGACTGGAATCGGTGAACGAGGACGCCAAGCGGCTCCTGAAACGGCACGGGGTGCAGGTCACCGCCCAGCGGCTGGCCGTGCTGCGGGCCGTGTCGACCCACCCGCACGCCACCGCCGACGAGCTCGCGGACGACGTGCGGGAGAGCATCGGGTCGATTTCCCGCCAGGCGGTGTACGACACCCTGGGAACGCTGGTGGAGAGGGGCCTCGCCCGCCGGATTCAGCCGGCGGGGTCGCCCGCCCGCTACGAGGACCGCGTCGGCGACAATCACCATCATCTGGTCTGCCGCGCCTGCGGCGTCATGGTCGACGTCGACTGCGCCGCGGGCGCGGCGCCCTGCCTCACCGCCGAGGACGACCACGGCTTCGCGATCGACGAGGCCGAGGTCGTCTTTTGGGGGTACTGCCCCGGCTGCCGCCGTCGGCGCGCGGCCACGAACGGAACCATCGAGAACAGAAAGGGTTGAAGGACATGCACGACACGGCTGACGACAAGACCGCGAGCCAGGGCAGGTGCCCGGTGGTGCACACGGCGGCCGGCGCCGCCGCGAGCCTGCGCTGGTGGCCGGATCAACTGAACCTGAAGGTGCTCCACCAGAACACCCCGGCGTCCGATCCGATGGGCGAGGCGTTCGACTACGCCGAGGAGTTCAGGTCGCTCGACCTGGCCGCGGTGAAGAAGGACGTCGAGGCGGTGATGACGACATCGCAGGACTGGTGGCCGGCCGACTACGGCCACTACGGTCCGCTGTTCATCCGCATGGCGTGGCACAGCGCCGGCACCTACCGCATCCACGACGGCCGCGGCGGCGGCGCCTCGGGCACGCAGCGCTTCGCGCCCCTCAACAGCTGGCCCGACAACGGGAACCTCGACAAGGCGCGCCGGCTGCTCTGGCCGGTCAAGCAGAAGTACGGGCGGAAGCTCTCGTGGGCCGACCTGATGATTCTCGCCGGCAACTGCGCCATCGAGTCGATGGGCCTGAAGACGTTCGGCTTCGCCGGCGGGCGCGAGGACGTGTGGGAGCCCGAGGACGACATCGACTGGGGTTCCGAGACCGAGTGGCTCGGCGACGAGCGCTACAGCGGCGACCGGGACCTCGCCAAGCCGTTGGGCGCGGTGCAGATGGGCCTGATCTACGTGAATCCCGAGGGGCCCAACGGCGAGCCGGACCCGGTCGCCGCCGGCCGGGACATCCGCGAGACGTTCGGCCGCATGGCGATGAACGACGAGGAGACGGTGGCCCTCGTCGCCGGGGGGCATACGTTCGGCAAGACCCACGGCGCCGCCCCGGACTCGCACCTCGGTCCCGAGCCCGAGGGCGCGGCCATCGTGGAGCAGGGGCTGGGCTGGAAGAACGCCTTCGGCAGCGGCAAGGCCGGCGACGCGATCACGAGCGGGCTGGAGGGCACGTGGACGCCCACCCCGACCACCTGGGACAACAGCTTCTTCGAGACCCTGTTCGGCTACGAGTGGGAGCTCACGAAGAGCCCCGCGGGGGCGCATCAGTGGGTCCCCAAGGACGGCGCGGGCGCCGACACCGTGCCGGACGCCCACGACGCGTCGAAGCGGCACACCCCGGTGATGCTGACGACGGACCTCGCCCTGCGGATGGACCCGATCTACGCGCCGATCTCGCGGCGCTTCTTCGAGAACCCCGACGAGTTCGCGGACGCCTTCGCGCGGGCGTGGTTCAAGCTGACGCACCGCGACATGGGGCCGGTCTCGCGCTACCTCGGCCCCGAGGTGCCCGGCGAGCAGCTCCTGTGGCAGGACCCGGTGCCCGCCGTCGACCACGAGCTGATCGACGCCGAGGACGCCGCCGCCCTCAAGGGCCGGATCCTCGACTCGGGGCTGACGGTTTCCGAGCTGGTCTCGACCGCGTGGGCGTCGGCCTCGACGTTCCGCGGCAGCGACAAGCGCGGCGGCGCCAACGGGGCGCGCGTCCGCCTCGCCCCCCAGAAGGACTGGGCCGCGAACCAGCCGGGGCAGTTGGCGAAGGTGCTCGGCGTTCTGGAGGGCATCCAGGGCGACTTCAACCGCACGCAGTCCGGCGGGAAGAAGGTCTCGCTCGCGGACCTGATCGTGCTGGGCGGGTGCGCGGCCGTCGAGCGGGCCGCGAAGAGCGCCGGCCACGACGTCGAGGTGCCGTTCTCGCCGGGGCGGACCGACGCGGTCCAGGAGCAGACGGACGTGGAGTCGTTCGCGGTGCTGGAGCCGACCGCCGACGGGTTCCGAAACTACCTCGGGAACGGACACCGCCAGGCCGCGGAAGCGCTGCTGGTGGACCGGGCGCAGCTGCTCACCCTGACCGCGCCCGAGATGACGGTGCTCGTGGGCGGCCTCCGCGTCCTGAACGCGAACGTGGGGCAGTCCGACCAGGGTGTCTTCACGAAGCGGCCGGGGGCGCTGACCAACGACTTCTTCGTCAACCTGCTCGACATGAACACCGCCTGGGAAGCGAACGGCGACGGGTTTGCGGGACGCGACCGCGGGACCGGCGAGGTCAAGTGGACGGGCACCGCCGTCGATCTCGTCTTCGGCTCCGACTCCCAGCTCCGCGCCATCGCCGAGGTCTACGCCTGCGACGACGCCCGGCCGGCGTTCGTGCGCGACTTCGTGGCCGCGTGGAACAAGGTGATGAACCTCGATCGTTTCGACCTGGCGTGATCTCGGCGCGGTGATCACGCCGTCGCAATCGGGTCTCGACGGGCCTGCGAGGGGGTGTCCGCCAAGCGCGGGCACGCACCACTCGCAGGCCCGCGGCTCCCTTGTTCCGACAATCTGAAGCACGCGTGACGGGGATCGGCCGCGCGACGGGGTGATTGTCTGCCCGTCACCCGCGGCCGGCGGCGCCGAAGAAGCGGCGCCAGGTCATCGCGAGGCCGGTCCAGACCATGACGGCGGCGCCCAGCGACACGGCGCCCGCGATCGACTGCCCGATCACGCCGTACACCTCGCCGGTGTGCGCGAACCGCAGCCACCGGCGCACCTTGAAGCCCCGGCTGAAGGTGGGATAGCCGCCCCGCCCGACGAGCTCGCCGGTGGCCCGGTCGAACAGCAGGTCCTCGCTCATCGACGGCTGGCGGCCCGTGCCGCGGTCGACCGCGACGACGACGAGGTCGCGCGTCGATTCGGGGAGGCTGATGGTGATTGCTTGCCACCCGGGCGTTTCGGCGACGGCCTTCGCGGCGAGCGCGTGCAGCTCGACCGGCGGGGCCGACGGGTCCGGCGTGACGGACGAGGCGTCCCGCGCCACCGACGCAGACGACTGCGGCGACTGCTGGAACGGCCGCGCGTCGCCCGCCACCCGCGCCACCGACGCGGACGACTGCGGCGACTGCTGGAACGGCCGCGCGTCGCCCGCCACCCGCGCCACCGACGCGGACGATTGCGGCGACTGCTGGAACGGCCGCGCGTCGCCCGCCACCCGCGCCACCGACGCGGACGATTGCGGCGACTGCTGGAACGGCCGCGCGTCGCCCGCCACCCGCGCCACCGACGCGGACGACCGCGGCGACTGCTGGAAGGGCCGCGCGTCGCCCGCCGCGAGATGAACGAGGTCGGCGGCCCACTGGTAGGAGATGGTGGCGCCGCTGAAGACGACGACCGCGAGCGGCACCGCCGACCAGAAGCCGATCACGTTGTGCCAGTTGAAGTCGCGGGCCCGCCCCCCGAGGCCGCGTCGGAACCACAGCGCCTGCCGCCAGGCGGCGCGGCCGCCCCGCGACGGCCACCAGAGGTAGACCCCGCTGACGAGCAGGAACAGGAACCCGAGGTTGGCGGTCGCCATGATCGTCCGGCCGACGATGCGGTACTCGCCCTCGAGCGCCAGCCACCGGTGGAAGTACATGACGCCGCGCAGGAAGCGCCGCGTTCGCGTGGCGCCGTCGCCCGGCGATTCGCCGGTGAAGCGGTCGACGTGGACGGTGGCGCCGTCGCCGAGCCCGAAGACCGCGGGCTCCCGCGGATCCCTGTGCAGGGCCACGGACGTGACGAGGCCTGCCGGCGCCTCGCCGCCCACGCGCGAGATCAGCTCGTCGAGCGCGAGGGGGGCGGCGCCGGGCGCCGGGTCGGCGCGATAGCCGCGAAGCGCCCACCGGTCGAGCTGTGCCTCGTAGGTGAGGAGGACGCCGGTCGCCGCCATCAGGAGGATGGCGACGGCGCCGGTGACGCCGACCGCCAGGTGGATCCAGAAGATCGTCCTGCGCAGGGACATGTCCGGTCGCGTCTCGGGGCGGCGGGCCGCCGCCGGGGTCGCCGGCCGGCCCCGCGCCGAGGGGCGGGCCGACGCGGTTCGCGGGTTAGCCGGTGCCCGGGCCGCCAGTCATCTCCCGCGGGTCGGCGCCTGGTCGACCCCCGGGGCCTCCGACGCTTCACCGACGGACGTCCGGACTGCTCGACGAGATCTCGACGCCGTCGGCGACAGTGATCGATATGGCCTTGCCAACTACGTCCAGAACTGTCCCGTTTCCTGCGGTCCCTGTGCGCGGCAAGTGGCAGGGTAGTTCCCGTCACCGTCCCAAGGGCAGTGATCGATATAACCCTGCCAGCTACGTTCAGAACTGTCCCGTTGTCCTGCGGTTCCTGTGCGCGACACGTGGCAAGGTGATTCCCGTCACCGTCCTAGGGGGCGCCGTCGGAGTCGGTCGCCTGGTCGGAATCGGTGGCCTGATCCGAGTCGGTCGCCTGGTCGGAGTCGGTGGCCTGGTCGGAGTCGGTCGCGGGCGAGCCGGCGTCGCCGCCGCCGTCGGAGTCGGTCCCGCCGGGGCAGGCCGCGGTCAGGGCCGCCGCCGCCGCGACCGAGCCGGCCGCGACCGCGCGCGAGAGAAACGAGCGGCGGTCGACGCGGACGGTGGTGATGTCGTCGTCGGTCAGCGACATCGGCGATTCCGGGGCATCCGCGCCGAGCTTCCGATCTTCCGGTTTCCGCATCACGTTTCTCCTGGAGTCTGTAAAATGAAAACGAGTCTCAGTATCGTAGTGGGACGTGCCGGGGTTGTCAACTCGTCATCCGATCCTGGGGAACCCTGATCCCGGCCCCGGCCCCGGCCCCGGCCCCGGCCCCGGCTCCGGCCTCGGCCCCGGCTCCGGCCTCGGCCCCGGCTCCGGCCCCGGCGCCATCGGCTGCAATGCGGCTGCAATCGCACGGGAGTGCTCAAAATGACGAGGACGGACCACACCGAGCCGGAACCGCCGGCCGCCGGCGGCAGGGCGGACCGCGACTGGTACGCCTGGCTCATCGATCCGCTGCCGACGGCGGAGTTCGAACGCGACTACTACGAGCAGCGACTCCTGCACGTGCCGCGCCGGGCGCCGTCCTACTACGCCGAGCTTCTCTCGGTGGCCGACCTCGACGTCGTGCTGGGCACCCACTCGGCCGGTCACGGCGACATCAGCCTGGTCCGGGGCGACGGGAACGTCCCCCCCCGCGAGTACGCGAACGACGCCGGCCGGGTCCATCCCCTCGAGGTCGCGAGGCTCTTCGACGGCGGCGCGACCGTCGTCTTCAACCAGCTCCACAAGCGGGTGCCGGCCCTGGCGCGGCTCTGCGTCGCGCTCGGGCGGCGCTTCTCGTCGCGGGTCCAGACCAACGTGTACCTCACGCCGCCCGACGCGCAGGGGTTCGCCCCGCACTGGGACACCCATGACGTCTTCGTGCTGCAGATAAGCGGCACGAAGCGCTGGACGATGTACGACACCAAGGTGAGGTTGCCGCTCAGGGGCCAGCGCTTCGTGCCCGGCACGCCGCCCGGCGACGTCAGCGACGAGTTCGAGCTCGGCCCGGGCAGCGCCGTCTACCTGCCCCGCGGCCTGATGCACTCCGCCCGTTCGACGGGCGAGGCGTCGCTGCACGTCACCCTCGGACTCACCGCGTTCACCTGGGCCGAGTTCCTCGTCGAGAGCGTCACCGCGGCGGCGCTCGAGGAGGAGTCGCTGCGCCGGAATCTTCCTCGGGGTTTCGCCGACGAGGGGTTCCCCGCCGCCGAGCGGCGGCGCCTGTTCGACGAGAAGCTGGCGCTCGTGGGGTCGCGGCTCGACCCCGAGGTCGTCTGGCGCCGCTTCACGGACGAGGTCCTGGCCACCGACGTCCCGTTGTTCACCGATCTGCTCGGCCAGCGGCTCTGCCGCGACCGGCTGACGCTCGGCTCGCGGGTGCGACGCCGGGCCGGGTTGCTCACCGAGGCGGTGGCGGAGGGCGAGACGTGCCTGCTCCGCTTCTGTGGACGCGAGCTGCGGCTGCCGGCCGCGGTTTGGCCGGCGCTGCGCTTCGCGACGACGGCCGGCGAGTTCGCGGTCGAGGACCTGCCCGACTGCCTGGATGCCGAAGGGAAGCTGACCCTGGTGACGCGGCTGGTCACGGAAGGGGTCCTCCAGCGGCGCCCCGATTCGGGTCCGGCCGGCGTCTCAGGTTGATTCATGCACGGGTGAGTGTGTGAGTTGCGGGCCCCGGCGGAGGCTCCACGCGATGCCGAGGTGGGCCGGCAGGGCGAGGGCGAAGAACATCGCGTTCGACTGGGTCGAGGCCGGCGCGAGCTGCCAGACGAGGCCGGCGAGCCCCAGGGCCGCGACGGCGGCGGCGAGGGCTCGGGCGCGTCCCCGCCACGCCTCGCTCCGGGTCGACAGGGGCAGCAGGACGGCGAGGCCCAGCAGCAGGGGATTGAAGAGGAAGAGGTTCTCGTTCCACGACGAGAAGACGTGGTCGGTCGCGAGCAGCAGCGCGAGGATGGTCCCGGCCCCGCCGGCCGCGAGCGACCAAACGGCGGCGAGGGCGAGGACGCCGCGGCGCAGCAGCCGCGAGGCCCGGAACCGGGGGGTCGCCGCCGCTGCGAACAGGGCCCCGAGCAGCAGCCCCAGGGCCAGATAGCGGCCGAGCCACGCCGGCGGCGCCGCGGGCTCGGGGGCGCGGCTGGAGGTGTACAGGACCTCCTCGGACCGCACCAGGGGACGCGTCTCCCCGTCGCGGTCGATGCGGACCGCCCGGATGCGGTCGCGCAGGGCCAGGGGGAGGAACAGCTCTTCCCACGCCGAGATCGGCCGGTCGGCGGGGGAGCCGAGGGCCAGGTCCGCCCCGGTGTACACGAGCGGATCGACCTGCGTGAGCCTCCGCGCGTGGTGCCGGTAGCTGAGGCCCGTGGCCTGCCCCTCGAACGCGCGCCGCAGGGCGCCGCCGAGCACCCCGTCGAGCAGGTCCCGGATGCGCGTCGAGCAGTTGTCGAGGAAATACTGGTAGGTGAAGTCGCGGTTCCGCGGCAGGGCGTTCTCGTCCGCCGCATCGCGCAGCATCGCCTTTTCGGCCGGGGTGAGGTCCAGCTCCTGGAGGACCACCTCGCGGTTCGTCTCCCGGTAGAAGTCGAGCACGATGTCGGTGCGCTGCCGCACCACCATGTAGAGCATGCGCCCCTGCAGGAAGCGGGCCATGAAATCGGCCTGCCGGAAGTCGAAGATGCCCCAGTCATAGGAGAAGTCGCGGCCGGTGCGGGTGTCCAGCACCCGGAGGGCGTTGTGGCCGTAGTGTTCCCACACGGCGTCGCCGGGGCCGGCCGTCACCAGCCAGACGCGCAGCTCGTCGCCGCGTTCGCGCGGTGCGGACGGCGCGGCCGGCGTTCGGTTCGGGGCCTGTCGGTCCTGGGAGCCCGCGGCGGGGCCCCGCGTCGCGCCGACCGCGGCGGGGCCGTCGCCCCGGGTTCCCGGGGCCGGGAATGGGGGCCACCGGCCGCGGCCGGCCCGATGCCGTGCAGCACCAGCGCCGCGAGGACCAGCCGGGCCGCGAACCCGGCTCGCGGCCGGCCCGATCGAGCACCCGGACGGCGGACGGGGACCACGGCGCGGGACGTCGTTGACATGGTCGGTTCCCATATAATGCTGGAAATCCTGCTCTTTCGGCGAACGCACCCGCGAGCTAAAGGCGAACCGCCGGCCAGGGGGACGCAACCGCATCGGTGAACGCACCCGCGAGCTAGAGGCGAACCGTCGGCCAAGGGACGCAACCGCATCGGTGAACGCACCCGCGAGCTGGAGGCGAACCGCCGGCCAGGGGACGCAACCGCATCGGTGAACGCACCCGCGAGCTAGAGGCGAACCGTCGGCCAGGGGACGCAACCGCATCGGCGGACGCAGCCGCGAGATCGAGACGAACCGCCGGCCAGGGGACGCAACCGCATCGGCGAACACAGCCGCGAGCTCGAGGCGAACCACCGGCCAGGGAGGGCGCCCAGTCCACGACCGTCGTCTGTGTGGGGGCGCAAATCGTCGGCCCGCGGGCCGGTCGCGAACGCGAGCCCGGCGCGTTGCACCGAAATCGGCGCGTTGCACCGAGATCGGCGCGTTGCACCGAGATCGGCGCGTTGCACCGAGATCGGCGCGTTGCACCGAGATCGGCGCGTTGCACCGAGATCGGCGACCCGCAGCCGCAGCGAGCGGTCGATGATGCAGCGGGGCCCGTCGGCTCCTGAGGAGGAACCACATGCCGCATACGTGTCGAGTGCTGTTGGTGACCGGTCTGGGCGTGGGGTGCGTCGCGATGGCGTCGGCCCAGGATCGGACGTTCGAGCACACCATGGAGCTGCAGCCCGGCGCCCGGCTCGCCCTCGAAGCCGATCGGGGGAGCGTCGTCCTGCAGTCCTGGGACAGCCCGACGGCCGAGATTCTCGCGCGCATCGAGTCGCCCGCGGACGTGGATGCCGACTATGCGCAACGGGCGGTGGAGGGCACGGTCATCGAGGTGCGGGGCAATCGCCGCTCGGTGCGCATTCGAACCGACTACGACGGTGTGCCCCGGCGGGGCCTGTTCCGGAACCGCCGCCTGCCGCGCGTGCACTACGAGATCCGCGCCCCCCGCCAGCTCGACCTGGACCTCGAGATCGATCGGTCCGCGGCGACCGTCGAGGGGTTCGATGGGCGGCTGCTGCTCGACCTCGACCGGAGTGACCTCGACGCCCGGGATCTGGCGGGGACGGTGACGCTGACGTTCGATCGGGGGGAGTTCCAGGCGAGCGGCCTCGCGGGATCGATCGTCATCGACCTCGACCGCGCCCGGGGGGTCGTGCTGGACGGGGTGCGGGGCGACCTGCAGCTCGACGCCGAGCGCACGGACGTGACGCTGCGCGACCTCGCGATCGAGAACGACTCCCTCGTGGAGATGGACCGGGGCGACCTCGCCATCGAGCTCGCCGCCGACCGGGGGGTGACGATAGACGCCGCGCTGACCGGCCGCTCCGGCTTCACGGTCGGACCGGGTGACGTTTCGCTGCCATCGCCGGGCGTGACGGGGCAGCAGTTGTTCGTCTTGGGCGCGGCCCGCTGGGCGCAGCGGTCGGAGACGGAGTCGAGCGGGGCGGAACGCCTGGAGGTCAACGGCGGCGGCCCGCTCCTGCGGATCGAGGCCGACCGGGGCGCGGTCCGGCTGCGGACGCCCGGGGAGGCCGGCGGGCGCTGAGGCGCTCTGGCGAGTCACGCCGCCGGGGGGCGTCGCCGGCGGGGGCGCGGGCGCACGACGCGGCCGTCGCCGGCGTCCCGGTAGCCGAGGGCCTCGACCACCGGCAGGACATCGGCGCGGGGACAGGACAGCCGCCGGCGCACCGGCTCGGCGGGGTCGAACCGGCCTTGCCGGGCGAGGCGCCGGAGCTCGCGGACGAGCCGTTCGAGGACGTCGGCGCGGACGGCGCGGACGCCGGCCACCGGGAAGCCGACGGCGGCGTAGAGGGCGGCGGGCCGGTCGGGCTCCGCCGGCATGGACACCGCCGTGGGCGGAGGGTGGACGGCCTCGGCCTCCGCGCCCCAGAATGCGGTCGCCAGCGCCGCCCGGCTCGCCACCGGTCCCGCCTTCAGCGCCCCCCGCAGATAGACCACGTGCAGTCCCAGGCAGATGCCCGCCCGCTCGAGCAGCCGCCGCTCGGCCGGGGTCAGGGCCTGGAGCTGTGCCCGCGCGTCGCGGGCGAGGACGGTGCCAAGACCCTGCTCGAGCTGGTAGACGACGCCGCGCCCGGCCGGCCCCAGGTCTCCGAGGCGGTCGGTCCGCAGCGGTGCGAGGACCTCGCCCGCGAGGTCGCGGGCCGCCGCCACGAGGCGCCGCTCGACGCGGTGGCGAAGCCCCCGCGAGGGGGGCACGCCGTCGGACAGCACCACGTTGGGGCGCAGGAGATCGGCCCCCCGCACGAGCCGCCCGACGGGCCGTTCTGCGAACCGGATGCGCGCCCCCGCGTCGATCTCGATGTCCTCGTGCGGCGCGTCGATGAGCTGCTCTAGCCAGCCCGCGGGCCGCGCTGACGCGGGGGGCGCGTCGGGCACGAGGCGGGCGAGGACCGCGAACGGACTCGCGTCCCGGAGCTCCGTATCGTCGCGCGGGCGCGTCGCCCGGGCCGCGTTGCGGCGGGGGTCGACGAATCGCTCCACCAGCCGCTCGTGCAGGGCGTCGCTCAGCCGGTCCTCGATGGCCCGCGTGCGCGCCTGCCAGTGGCCGGAATCGGCGATCCAGGCGGCGCGGTGGGCGATGTACGTCCAGGTGCGGATGAACGCGAGCCGCGTCAACAGGTCGTCGACGTCCCCCGCGGTCTGGTCGAGGCGGCCGATGCGCTCCGCGAGCCAGTCCGCGGAGAGCCGGCCGGACGTTCCGGTCAGCTGGCGGAAGACGTCGCCGAGCAGCGCCGCGTGGTCCTCCAGCACGAGCTGCCGGTAGTCGGGAATCTGGCAGACGTCCCAGAGCAGCCGGACCCCCGGCTCGTCCCGCGCGCGGTCGCGGACGAGGGGGTCGAGGGCGAGGCCGCACAGGGCGTCGTGGTCGGCGCCGCGCGTCGCCAGCCGCAGCCCGGGCCGGTCCGGCCGCCGGTGGAGCGAGGCGATGAGGGCGTCGAGGCCCGAGAAGTCGAGCTCGCGGTTGCGCCACATCACGCTTCGGGCGGCGGGAAAGCGGTGGTTCTCGACGGCCCGGACCACGCGCGGGGCGAGCTCCTCCGCCGGCGCGAGGACGCCGAACGTGCCGTCGTTCAGGTGGCGGCCGGCGCGGCCCGCGATCTGACCCAGCTCGACGAGGTCGAGGTTGCGGCTCGTGCGGCCGTCGAACTTGGTGAGCTCGGCGAAGGCGACGTGGTCGACGTCGAGGTTCAGCCCCATGCCGATGGCGTCGGTGGCCACGAGGAAGTCGACCTCGCCGCTCTGGTAGAGGGCGACCTGGGCGTTGCGCGCGCGGGGGGACAGGGCGCCGAGCACCACCGCGGCGCCGCCGCGGCGTGCCCTCACCCGCTCCGCGAGGTCGTAGACCCGGGCCATCGAGAAGGCGACGACGGCGGTGCGCGGCGGCAGCCCGCCGACCTTCAGGCGGCCCCGGTGGCGCAGGGTCGAGAGCCGGGTGTGGCCGCGGACGGTCACGTCGGGCACCAGCGCCGTCACCATCCCCCTCACCGTGTTCGAGCCGAGGAACCAGGTCTCGCGCCGGCCTCGGGCGTGCAGCAGCCGGTCGGTGAAGACGTGCCCCCGCTCGGGGTGGGCGGCGAGCTGAATCTCGTCGACGGCGAGGAAGTCGACGGTCCTCTCGAGGGGCATCGCCTCGACCGTGCAGACCCAGTAGCGCGGAGAGGCGGGCACCCGCTTCTCCTCTCCGGTGACCAGCGCCACCGCCTGCTCGCCGGCCCGCACCGTCAGGGTGTCGTAGACCTCCCGGGCGAGCAGGCGCAGGGGCAGGCCGATCATGCCGGTGCGGTGCTCGAGCAGGCGCTCGACCGCGCGATGGGTCTTGCCGGTGTTGGTCGGGCCGAGCAGGGCGACCAGCGGGGGGCCCGACGGAGGAGGTTGGACAGGCACGGCGATGCCGTTCGTGGGGCCGCGGTATGCGCAGCGTCGGGACCGGCCGCGGGGGCTCGCCCTGCCGGGGCAGCCAGTTCGCCATCGTCGCGCGACGGCTCCGGTCGGCGCCCGACCAACCCTGCACGAGCCGGCGCCTTCCGCGGCGCAGGCTTCCGGCGTCGAGAGTCCGGCAGGGGCCCGGGGGCGGTTTTACCACGGCCGGCCGACGCTCGCGAGTTTGGTAGAATAGCAGGCTACGCGTCGCGAGCATGTCTGCGTACCGGGCTCGCCGCTTCAGAGCACTTCACATCATATGAGACTGCGTGCTTACACCGGCCGCCGCACCCGTACGGCCACCACCGCTGCGGGTCTAGCGCTGCTCTGCGTGTCGGCGGCTCCGGGCGCGGCGCAGCCCCCCGTGGCCGCCGTCGTGCCGTTCACCAACGTCAGCCGGCAGCCGGCGGACGACTGGATCGGGGCGGGGATCGCCGACACCGTCGCCGCCGACGTGCAACGGGTCGGGATGTCGGTCGTGGGCGGGGGCGGCTGGTCCGGCGCCGCGCCGGGGGCGGCCGAGGCCCGCGGGCCGGGCGCGATGGCCGCCTGGCACGACCGGGGCGTGAGCTGGCTCGTCGACGGCACGTTGCAGCGGGTCGGCGACCGCCTCCGCGTGACGACCCGCGTCGTCGACGTGGCGTCCGGCGCCGTCGCGTTCAGCACGAGGGTGGACGGCACGTGGCTGGACCTGTTCGAGACGCAGGACCGGGTCGCCGCCGCCGTCGCCGACTGGCTGGCGTCGCGGTCCGCGTCGCCGTCGTACCGAACCGCGCCGCGGCTCTCCCGGGCCGCGCCGCCGCCCGAGGCGCTCGTCGCCGGACGTCCGAACCGAAGGGCGCCGCCCGAGACCCGCGCCGTTCCGGCCGCGGCCGCGCCGCCGGGCGGGCGGGTGGAGCCCGGGCCGCGCACGGCGTCGGCGTCGCCCGGCACGCCGGGCTCGTTGCCCGCCGCCGGTCGTGTCTCGGCCGGGGTCGGCGCCGACCCCTTCGCCGCGGGCGGGACGCCCGGATCGGGGAACGGGGTGACCGGCGTCCTCGCCCTGCCCGGCGGGGACCGCGCGCGTCCGCCGCGGACCGGCGATGCGCCGCCGCCGCGGCGATCCGGCGGGGGCGGGTTCGCGCCCGGCCTCTTCGAGCGGCCGACGGTGGCGGTGTCGCGGACCGCCAGTCCCCCGGAGATCGACGGCCGGCTCGACGATTCGGTGTGGGAGACCGCGATCCACGTCACCGACTTCGTGCAGATTGCGCCGGTGGAGGGGGCGCCCGGGTCGGAGGACACCGAGGTGTGGATGGCCTATGACAGCGACCATCTGTACTTCGCCTTCTACGCGCACTACTCGAACCCCGGCATCATGCGGGTCAACCGCGCCGACCGCGAGGAGATTCGCGGCGACGACCGCATGGCGGTGCTGTTCGATCCGTTCCTCGACCAGCAGCGGGCCTACCAGTTCGAGGTGAACGGCTACGGCGTGCAGGCCGACTCGATCGTCAACGCCGACGGCAGCACCGGCTTCTCGCGCTCCGGCTCGAGCTCGTCGGCGCGGCGCGGCGGTGGCGGCGGCTCGCGCGGGCGCAGCAGCAGCAGCGTGTCGGGGCAGTTCGGCATCCGCGGCGACGACTCGTGGAACGCCCTCTTCGACACCGCCGGCCGCATCGTCGAAGACGGCTGGATGGCGGAGATGCGGATTCCGTTCAAGAGTCTCCGCTATCCGTCCCGCCCGGCCGGAGTGGACCACCGCTGGGGGTTCCAGATCACCCGCATCATCCGGGGCAAGTCCGAGGCGCAGTCATGGTCGCCGATCTCCCGGGGGGTGGCGGGGCAGATCACCCAGTTCGGTCAGCTCGAGGGGCTGTCGGACCTGTCCGCGAGCCGCAACCTCGAGTTCCTGCCCGAGGTCACCGGGTTCCGCACCGGGTCGCTCGACACTGCCGACGGCGTGTTCGCCGACAACGATCCGGAGGGCGCGTTCGGACTCGGCGTCAAGTACGGCATCACCCCCAACCTGACCGCGGACTTCACCTACAACCCCGACTTCTCGCAGATCGAGTCGGACCGGCCCCAGGTCGAGACCAATCAGCGGTTCGCGCTGTTCTACCCCGAGCAGCGCCCGTTCTTCCTCGAAGGGCAGGAGATCTTCCAGACCGCGACGCCGCTGACGCTGGTGCACACCCGCACCATCATCGACCCCCTCTTCGGCAGCAAGCTGACCGGGAAGGTCGGCCAGTCCACCCTCGGGGTGCTCGTGGCCGACGACCAGGTGCCGGGGAGCCTGCTGGACGCGACCGATCCGCGGGCCGGAACCTCGGCCCAGACCGTGATCGGGCGCGCCCGATACGATCTCTACTCGGAGTCGTACGTCGGGGCGATCGTGACCGCCCGCGAGTTCGGGCAGGACTACAACCGGGTCGCGGGGGTGGACGGCCGCTTCCGGCTCGGGCGCAACCACCGCGTGAACTTCCTGACGATGGGGTCGGACACCGCGGACGGGGAGCTGGGAGCCCTCTCAGGGCCGGCGTTGGAGGCGGACTTCTCGCGCGAGGGGCGCAACCTCAGCTACAGCGCCGCCTACAGCAGCATCGATCCGGGGTTCAGGACCCTGACCGGGTTCCTCCCCCGCGTCGACCTGCGCCAGACCAGCGGCAACGTCGGCTACCGCTGGTGGCCCGAGTCGTCGATCCTCACGTGGGGGCCGTCGGTCAGCTACCTGCGGCTCTACGACCACGCCGGGGTGCTGCAGGACGAGCAGATCCAGGGCACGGCCAGCTTCTCGTTCACGAACAACATCTCGTTCACGGGAATGGTGAACCACGACCTCGAGCGGTTTCAGGAGGTCGACTTCAAGAAGACCGGCTACGGTTTCTTCAGCGGCATCAGCTCGCGGGTGTTCTCGCTGTTCGGGGGCTACAACTGGGGCCACGGCATCCTCTACGACGAGGTCAATCCGTACCGGGGGCAGTCGATCTCGGGGAACCTCAACTTCCGCGTGCAGCCGACGTCGCGGCTCCGCACCGAGCTCCGGACCGTGTTCAGCAGCTTCGTCGACCCCCTCGGCGGCGCGGAGATCTACGACGTGAAGATTCTCCGGGGGCGGACGACGTACCAGTTCACCGACCGGCTGCTGCTGCGCCACATCCTGGAGCACAACACCTGGGACCTGACCCTCGGCAACAACGTGCTGATGACCTACCGCATCAACGCGGGCACGGTCCTGTTCCTCGGCTACGACGACCGCTTCCGGGACGGGATGAAGATCGACAGCGTGCTCTTCCCGATGATGGCGTTCCAGCGGACCAACCGGGCGTTCTTCGGCAAGGTCTCCTACCTGTTCCGCTACTAACGGACCGTCGAGGCGAGAGAAGCTGCCCATGGCCCGGGGCTGTCTCGTGCGCGTGCCGGGCGCGATTCGATAACGGGATGGCGAAGTTGGCTCCAGGACGGTCCACCAGGAGGGTCCGCCGCGACACCGAGGGGCGCGGACTCGCGCAGGACGGGCCGGGCGCCATGCGGAGACGCGGGCGGCGATTGACGGCCGGCGTCGAGCCGCTCGGGCGCGGCGCGACAACGCGCCGATTCATCCATCCCCCCGAGAGCCCATGACCGACAACGCCCCGAGCCCCCGCCTCACCATCCGCGGCCTCACCGCCCGCCCGGTCCTGCTGCCCCTCGAGCGCCCGGTGGTCGCGCGCATCGCCACCATCCGCGAGTGGCCGATGGTGCTCATCGATCTCGAGACCGAGGAGGGCATCGTCGGCCGCAGCTACCTGGAGCCGTACATCCCGAAGGCGATGCGCTACCTGGTGCCGGCCCTCGAGGACCTCGGCGAGCTGCTGCGGGGACGGGCGGTGGCGCCCGTCGACCTCTACGACGCGAGCCGCAAGTCGCTGCACTTCGTCGGCTACGAGGGGCTGTCGGCGATTGCGGTGTCGGGGGTGGACATGGCGGCGTGGGACGCGCTGGCGAAGGCGGCGGGCCGGCCCCTGTGCGTGCTGCTGGGCGGATCGGTCGCCCCCGTCCGCGCCTACAACAGCAACGGGCTGTGGCTGCACGAGCCCGCGGCGGTGGCCGACGAGGCGGTCGCGCTGCGCGAGGAAGGCGGCTTCGAGGGCCTGAAGCTGCGCATGGGGCGAGCCCGGCTGCGCGACGACCTCGCCGCCCTCGAGGCGGTGCGGCGGTCGGTCGGCGGCGACATGCACCTGATGGTCGACTTCAACCAGGGGCTCGACCTCGCCGAGGCCCTCGAGCGCTGCCACGCCCTCGACGGCCACGGGCTGACGTGGATCGAGGAGCCGGTGGTGTACGACGACCTCGACGGCTACCGGCGCCTCGCGGCCGAGCTCGACACGCCGATACAGATCGGCGAGAACTTCTACGGCCCGCGCTCGCTCTACCGCGCCCTGCAGGCGCAGGCGTGCGACTACGTGATGCCCGACTTCATGCGCATCGGCGGCGTGACCGGCTGGCTGCAGGCGGCGGCCATCGCCGGGGCGGCGGGGGTGCCGGTCTCGACCCACCTGTATCCCGAGGTGGCCGCCCACGTGATGCGGGTGACCGAGACCGCGCACTGGCTCGAGTGGCAGAGCTGGGCCGACCCGATACTGCAGCGGCCCTGGGCGGTGGAGGGCGGAGAGCTGCACATTCCGGACACGCCCGGGGTCGGGCTCGAGTGGGACGAGGCGGCGGTGGCCGCGCACCGGGCGTGACTCGACGACCGCGGGGTGGCGCTTGCCGAAGGTGCTTGCGAAGGACGTGGGGACGGTGGCCGTGCTGTTGGTCGGCATGGCCGTCGCCGTCGCCGTCATGCTCATGATGGTCTACGTGTGGCTCTACGCCCTGGCCGCCGCGGTCATCGCCGTTGCCCTCATGGCCCTCCGACGCTCTCGCACTTGAAGGTCGTGCGGGGGCACGACGGCTGGAGGACATTGGACGAGACGCGCGGTTGCGGGCGGAGCCGCGGTAGCGCGGTTGCGGGCGGAGCCGCGGTAGAGAGATACTATCGGGTCGAGTCCACATGCGGTCGGCCCGCGCTCCGGAAGCGGAACGCGTTTTCGAAGGAGAGTCTGCGATGAGCGCCATGCGTGTTTCGGGACTTCTGGTCGCCGGCGTTGTCGGTTTCGTTCTCATGGCGCCGGCCGCCGCGAGCGCCCAGTCGGCCCCCGCGTCGGCGTCCGGGCTCGACGAGGTCACGTTCGCGCGCGACGTCGCCCCGATTCTCCAGCGGAGCTGTCAGCAGTGCCACCGGCCCGCGTCGGTGGCCCCGATGTCGCTGCTCACCTACGCCGAGGTGCGCCCCTACGCCCGGGCCATCAAGACCCGCACCGCCCTGCGCAACAAGCGCGGCGCGATGCCGCCGTGGTTCGTCGAGCGCGACCTCGGCATCCAGCACTACAAGAACGACATCTCGCTGAGCGAGGACGAGATTGCGCTCATCGGCCGCTGGGTCGACGCCGGCGCGCCCCTCGGCGACCCCGCGGACATGCCGCCGCCGCTGGACTTCGGTGACGAGAGCGAGTGGGAGTTCGGCGAGCCCGACCTGGTTCTGGAGTCGCCGCTGGTCACCGTGCCCGCCGCCGCCCCCGACAAGTGGACCAACCTCGGCACCATTCCCACCGGGCTCACCGAGGACCGCTACGTCGCCGCCGTCGAGGTGAAGGAGTTCAACGACATCCCGCCCGACGGCACCGGCGACACCGTGGGCGGGCGCTACGTGTTCCACCACATGACCTACGGGGCGGTGGTCCCCGAAGGGGCGGACCCGGCGGACGCCACCCGGTTCCCGGTCCACGAGGTCGGCCGGAACGCCGACATCTTCCCCGACAACGCGGGGCGGCTGCTCAAGGCGGGCTCGTCGCTCGAGCTCGAGACGGCCCACCTGCACTCGAACGGCCGCGAGACGAAGGCCCACCTGAAGTTCGCGTTCAAGCTGCACCCGAAGGGCTACGAGCCCGAGATTCGGCACGCGCGGACCCTCGTCGGGAACGGGGTCGACATCGACATCAAGCCGAACCAGACCTCGCAGGAGCTGCACGCCTACCGGGTGCTCGACCAGCACACCCGCATCGTCTCGTTCGAGCCCCACCAGCACGCGCCCGGCACCCGCATGTGCCTCGAAGCGATCTGGGGGCACAACATCGAGACCCTGGCCTGCGTCGGCTACGACCACAACTGGGTCAAGCAGTACATCTTCGACGACGACTACGCCCCGCTGCTGCCGAAGGGGACCATCGTGCACATCATCGGGTGGCTGGACACGACGGTGGCCAACCGCAACGTGGCCGACCCCCGGAACTGGTCGGGCGGCGGGCGCCGCTCGGTCGCCAACATGTTCATCGACCTCGGCGAGGCCCTCGAGCTGACCGACGAGCAGTTCGAGCAGGAGATGGCCGAGCGCCGCGAGCGGTTGGGCCTCGAGCCCGGCGATCACCTCATCGGCTGCCCGTTGTGCATGGCGGAGTTCCCGTCGCAGCAGGTGCAGGTGGAAGAGGGCAACGACCAGCCATGAGGATGACCGGGAAGCGTTGCGTCCGGTCTGTCGCCGTGGTCACGCTGCTGGCCCTGGCTGCGGCGGCGACCGCCCAGACCCGTTTCACCTACTCGCGGGGGCAGAGCGTGTCGCCTGCCTACGAGGGGTGGTGGCCGAACGAGGACGGCACCTACAGCCTGTTCTTCGGCTACATGAACTCGAACTGGGAGGAAGAGCTCGACGTGCCGGTCGGGCTCGACAACCACATCGAGCCGGGCGGGCCCGACCGGGGGCAGCCCACCCACTTCTACCCCCGGCGCAACATGTTCCTGTTCACGGTCGAGGTGCCGGCCGACTTCGGGGAGCAGGAGGTGGTGTGGACCCTGACCACCAACGGCCGGACCGAGCGGGCGTACGGATCGCTGCGCACCGACTACCTGCTCGACGCGCAGACCATCGCGACGGAGATGGGCGCCAACTTCGGCCGCGTCCGCGACGAGTGGCGGGAGAACCAGCCGCCGGAGCTCGCCCTCGGGGTGGACCAGCCGCGGACGGTGCCGGCCGGGCGGCCGTTGACCCTGGTCGCGTTCACGGGCGACGACGGGATACCGTCGGGCAGCTATACGCCGCCGGCGGTCGAGCCCGGCCGGCCGCACCCCGCCTACCGGGCCCAGCAGCAGATCGTGCCCGGCAACCCGCCGGGGCAGCGGTTCTCGTGGATCGTCTACCGGGGCGACGCGTCGAAGGTGCGGTTCAGCCCCCGCCAGCTGAAGACCTGGCAGGACACCCGGGTCTACTCGTACTCGCCGTGGTCGCCGCCCTACATCCTGCCCGACGTTCCCGGGGACGGGCGGTGGGAGGTGCAGGCGACGTTCGACGAGCCCGGCACCTACGTGCTGCGGGCGATGGCCGGGGACGGGGCCCTGACGACGAGCGAGAACGTGACGATTACCGTCACCCCCTGACCGGGAGTGACGGCGGACGGCCCCGGGCCGGACTCCGGGCCTCGTTCGACGAGCCCGGCACCTACGTGCTGCGGGCGATGGCCGGGGGCGGGGCGTTGGCCGCGAGCGAGAACGTGACGATCACCGTCACCCCCTGACCGGGAGTGACGGCGGACGGCCCCGGGCCGGACTCCGAGCCCCGGAAGCGGTTCGGGGCTCGCGGCGGGGTCGATGGCGGCGGCGCTGCCCCGGAGGCGGTGGCGGGGCCGCAGGCGGATCCGCCCCGGAGGCCGCGGGCGGCGGAGGCCGCGGGCGGCGGAGGACGGATCCGGACGCGCGCCTCCCGATGGCGCGGTGGGCCGGTGGCGGAAGGCCGCATCGGCGGTATGTGAAGGCGGCGGAAGAAGGAGACTGACGACGATGACGAAGTGGACGAGCGTGCGGACCGGTGCGTTGCTGACGGTGTTGGCGCTGGCCGCCGGCCCGGCGGCGGCGCAGGATGTGCCGCGCGCCTTCGACGGGAACCCCGATCTGAACGGGGTCTGGCAGGCCATCGGGACCGCGCACTGGGACCTCCAGGACCACCCGGCGAGCGCGGGGCCGCCGGACATGGGCGCCATCGGGGCGATTCCCCCCGGCCAGGGCGTGGTCGTGGGCAACGAGATCCCCTACCGCGCCGACGCGCTGGCGCAGAAGCAGCGGAACTTCGAGAACCGGTGGACCGACGACCCCGAGGTGAAGTGCTTCATGCCGGGGGTGCCGCGGGCCACCTATCTGCCGCACCCGTTCCGGATCATCCAGGGCGACCGCAAGATCATGCTCGTCTACGGGTTCACCGACGCGAACCGCACCGTGCACATGGACCAGGAGAACCCCGAGCCGCCGCCCCTCGACACCTGGATGGGACGGTCGCACGGGCGCTGGGAGGGCGACACCCTCGTCGTCGACGCCCAGGGCTTCACCGGCGAGGCGTGGTTCGACCGCGCCGGCAACTACGCCAGCAACGGCCTGAGCGTCGTCGAGCGCTACACCCCGATGGGGCCGAACGCCATCTGGTACGAGGCGACGATCGAGGACCCCAACGTGTTCACGCGCCCGTGGACCATCGAGATGCCCCTCTACCGGCGTCTCGAGCCCAACGCGCAGGTGCTGGAGTACAAGTGCGTCGAGTTCTCGGAGGACCTGATCTACGGACACCTGCGCCGGGTGCCCACCCGCTGAACTCGCGACGCGCCCGCGGGGGCCCGCCGCGAGACCGCGGGGCTCCTGCCGCTGGCTCCGAGCTGTTGAAGAGAGGCATTGCACGATGAAACGGATCAGAAACGTCCTGCTGTTCACCGCGGCCGCCGCGGCGCTCCTCGCGCCGGCCTCGGCCCTCGCCGCCGACTACCACCACGTGCAGCTGACGACCTCGAACGCCACCGAGGCCGTGGGCTGGTACACGCGCTACCTCGACTGCGAGCCCGTCGCCGACCGCGACGACGCGGTCCTGTGCGGAGGCGCCGAGCTGGTGTTCGACTCGCGCCCGACCCTCGGCAGCAGCCAGCGGACGGGCATCGACCACATCTCGTTCTCCTATCCCGACCTGACCGCGAAGATGGGCGAGCTCGAGGCGGTCGGCGTGCGCGGCTCGGGGGTGCGGCTGCAGCGGTTCGAGGACGGGTCGACCCTGCGCGACGTGCCCGGGTTGTACCAGCACGGCTACATCTTCGACCCGTGGGGCACCCGCATCGAGCTCGTCGAGGACGCCGACACCCCGGGGTTCCATCACATCCACCTGAGCGCCACCGATCCGGCCGCCACCCTCGCGTGGTACCTGGAGCGGTTCGGGGGCGAGAGCGCCCGGCTGCGCGACCAGATGGACGGTGTGCGCATGGGCGACATCTGGCTCTTCGCGATGGAGGCCGAGGCGCCGCCGGCGCCGACGGCGGGTCGCTCCATCGACCACATCGCGTTCGCGGTGCCGGAGATGGACGCGGCCGCGGCGGAGTTGCGGGGGGACGGCGTCGCCTTTCTGAGTGAGCCGGCGGTGCCCGAGGGCGGTCGCACCGCCGCCCGTCAGGCGTTCATCGGCGGCCCCGACAACGTCCGCCTCGCCGTCGTCGAGGAGGGCTTCGCGGGGGTCGACGCCGAGTTCGACGCGCCGGTCGACATCACCACCGAGCTGCGGGAGTACACCGTGCCCCGCACCCCTTGGGGCGTGCCGGACTTCCAGGGCGTCTGGACCGGCGACGCGGCCCACGGCATTCCCCTGCAGCGGCCCGACGACCTCGCCGAGACCGAGGTGCTGACGGCCGAGCAGGCGGCGGCGCGGCGCGAGCGCGGCACCCTCGGCAGCATCTGGGGCTACGAGTCGGAGTGGCGCGACACCACCCTCGGCTACGTGCGGTCGGCGCCCTCGCGGCAGGTGGCGATGGTCGTCGACCCGCCCGACGGCCGCCTGCCCGCGCGCACCCCCGAGGGCGAGCGTCTCCTCGCGGCGGCGCGGGCCGCCCGCCGGCCCATCGCCGCGGGCCCCGAGGACCTCAGCTCGTGGGTGCGGTGCATCACCCGCGGCCTCGTCCCCACCCCGGGGGTCTACAACAACGGGCTGCAGATCGTGCAGGGGCCGAACCACGTCGCGCTGCAGCGCGAGATGATTCACGAGACCCGCGTCGTCCCCACCGACGACAGCCCGCACGTCGGCGACGCCATCACGTCGTGGCTGGGCGACGCCCGGGGGCGCTGGGAGGGCGACACGCTGGTCGTCGAGATCCGCAACTTCAACGGCAAGGCGCCGTACCAGGGGTCGAGCGACGCGTTGACGATGACCGAGCGGTACACCCGCACCGGCCCCGACACGCTGGAGTACCAGTTCACCATCGACGACCCGAAGGTGTGGACCCGGCCGTGGACGGGCATGTTCTCGTTCGTGCGGGACGAGACCCAGTACGAGCTCGTCGAGTACGCATGCCACGAGGGCAACTACGGGATGACCAACATCCTGAGCGGCGCGCGGGCTCGGGACGCGGAGGAGTCGGGCGGCGACCGCTAGGAGCTTGCACCGTGCGACGATTTGGCGGGACAGGCGTACGTGCCGCAGAACGGCGCGGGTTCCGGAAGGGTTGGTAGGGCGGTGAGCGGAGCCGAGGGCGACGCTCTCCGGGCCAGGTTGGACCCGAGCGCTGGTTCGGGATGCGACGGCCGGATTGGACGCGAGTGGTGGAATCGGACGGCAACCGATGGATCGGGCGCGAGCCGGCTTGGGCGCGAGCCATCGGTTGGGCGCGAGCGGTCGGTTCGGGCGCCGGCGGAGATTGCCGCGACGACGGACCGGACGCGAGCGCCGGGATCGGATGATGGATTGAACGGCGACCGCCCGAACGGTTGGCGGCGCATTTCCAGGAGCGAGGTAGGGGCAATGCGAAGGAACATGTTCATCATGGCCGCGGTGGTCGGGGTCGGTCTGGTCGCGGCGACCGCCCAGGTCGTGGCGCATCACGCGTTCGCGGCGGAGTTCGACGCCAACCGGCCGGTCCGGCTGCAGGGCAAGATCACCCGGATGGAGTGGATCAACCCGCACTCGTGGATGCACCTCGAGGTGACCAACGAGGACGGCACGGTCGACAACTGGATGATCGAGGCGGGCCCCCCGGGAGCGCTGGTGCGCCGCGGGTGGTCGAAGAGCTCGGTGATGCCCGGGACCGAGGTGATGGTGGAGGGTTATCAGGCCATCGACGGCGCCCTGCGGGCCAACGGCCGTGACGTGACGTTCCCCGACGGCCGCCGGCTGTTCGCGGGGTCGTCGGGCACCGGCGCCCCCCTCGACGGGCGGGATCCGACCGAGCAGCGCCGCTAGGCGCGGCAACCTGCCGACAGCCCCCCAGGTTGTCGACGGCAGACCGGTGGATGGCGACGTTGGTAGGCGGGGCGGTGCTCCATACCGCCCCGCCTACGGGCGTCTGCCGTTCTTTGGGGCCGCGTGGCCGTTGGGCTTGGGGTTCGCCGCGACGGCTGCGTCCGAAAGCGGCGGTCGTCGGCGCCGGCCCCGGCAAGCCGAACCGTATTCCCTTCCTCGCCGTGCTCTCCGGCGCGCCCCTGCTTGAGGACCGCGTCATTGATCGTGCTGCGTCGCTCCCGTACTGCGCGGCGAGCAAGAGGCCGGTCGGCGACGCGCCGCGTATTTCGCCTCCGCGCGTCGGCGAAGGGCCGTGCGAACCTGTTCGTCGTCGACGGGTTCACTCTTGCCGTACTTGGAGAGCGAACCGCGGAGTGGACGCGGCTCGTTCCGGACCCGACTGACCCGCACCCGGCCGTCTTCTCCAAGCTCGAACGCGAGGCGGTCACCCGTCTCGAGGTTCCGGACCTGTTTCGGAATCGTGATCCGACCCTTGCCGGTGACCTTCGCGGTATTCACGTCGCTGCCCTGTCGAACTGGAGACATTGTTGAGCCACCGTCCTCTTGAATGATAATGTCATTCAGAGACGGGGAGGATCTCTTCGAGCCATGGCTGCGAATCAACTCGTCCAGGCCCGTGTCGACGGGGCGGTGAAGGAAGAGGCGGCGGCGGTGCTGGCCGCGATGGGGCTGACCGTATCCGACGCGGTGCGGCTGTTGCTGACCAAGGTGGCGCAGGAAAAGGCGCTGCCGTTCGCGCCGTTGGTGCCCAACGCCGTCACCATCGAGGCGATGAAGGAGTCCCGCCGGGGCGGTCTTCCCCGGTTCAGCCGCGTGCAGGATCTGCTCGACGATCTGCATGCGGACGATTGAGCGCACCGGCCAGTTCAAGCGCGATTACCGGCGCGAGTCCCGGGGCCGTCACCGGACGTCCCTCGATGCGAGCTTGGTACGGCTCGTGGAGGTCCTGGCCAACGACCGTCCGCTGGAGCTCCGGCATCACGATCATGCGTTGAGCGGCGAGTGGCGGGACCACCGCGATTGCCACGTGAAGCCGGACCTCGTGCTGATCTACCAGAGGCCGGACCCCGGCACGCTGCGCTGGTTCGCCTCGGGTCACATTCGGAACTTGGCCTGTAACCAGCGAACGAGGCGGCCCGCCCCGGTAGACCCTCCGCAGGATATCCGGGATGCGCCAAGTTGGTGTTCTCGGCGGGTCCGAGACGGGCGTCAGCGCTCCGAGTATCGGGTCAGGTGGTCGACGAGCAGCGCCGTCATCGCCTCGGGCGCGAGGTCGGGAATCCAGTGGCTGACGCCCTCGAGGACCTCGAAGCGGTACGGGCCCTCGACGTACTCCTCGGTCAGGACCGCGCCGTCGATGCACAGCGCGGTGTCGCCGTCGCTCCAGGTGAACATGGTCGGCACCTGGACGGGGCCGACGGCCGCGCCCTGCAGGTTGCGGTCGGCGACGTTCGCGCGGTACCAGTTGAGGGCGGCCCCGAGGGCCGGCTTCGTACCGAGCACCCGCAGGTATTCCTCGACCGCTTCGGCGTCGATGCCAGCGAAGATGCCGCGGAGCAGGGCGTGATCGTTGGCGAGGAAGGCGTCCTCGGAGTCGGGCTGCACGAACACGTCGAAGTAGGACGACGCGGCGACCTGGCACGAGTCCGGATCGCTCAGGACCCGCGCGAACGCGTCGGGGTGGGGTACCGACACCGGGTTCGCGGTGATGACGCGGTCCCGGCCGGCGATTGCCACCCCCCACGCCACGACCGCGCCCCAGTCGTGGCCGACGACGTGGAACCGCTCGGCCCCGATGGCGTCGGCGAGGCCGACGACGTCTCCGATGAGCAACGGCAGGACGTAGTCCTCCACGTGCACGGGCCGCGCCCCCGGCGAGTAGCCGCGCTGGTCGGGGGCCACCGCGCGGAACCCCGCCTCGCCGAGGGCACGCATCTGGTGCCGCCACTCCCAGGATGTCTGGGGGAACCCGTGCAGTAGGAAGACGACCTCGCCGTCCGCCGGTCCCGCCGTCCGCACGTCGAACGTGAGATTGTCGACCTGGATCTGCGTCGTCGCGATCCCGTCGACGCCTTGACCGGCGCGTGCGGCGGCGGCACCTGCAGCGACTGCGGCGAGCCCGACGGCGGCCAGCAAGCACGCGATCGAGTGGAAGGGCCGTGCCGGCCCGGGGGAGGTGCCGGCGGCCGGCAAACGTCCGATCGATTGGCAGTCCATCAGGTTACGCTCCCACCAGTGGCGCCAGCTCGGTGAGCGCCGACACCACGTGGTGCGCGTCGAAGCCGAGCTCCTCGGGGGGCTCGGCCGCGCTGCGCTGAATCCAGAACGTGGTCAGCCCGGCCGAGGCGGCGCCGGCGACGTCCCACGCGTTGGACGACACGAACCCGAGGGCGGCCCGGTCGACCCCGAGCCGCTCCGGGCCCAGGTTGTAGACGCGGGGGCTGACCTTGAAGATCTTGACCTCTTCGACGCTGATGATAGTGTCGAGGAGGGTGTCGATGCCGGCGCTGCGGGCCGCCGCCTCGAGCATCCGCGGCTCGCCGTTCGAGAGAATCGCCAGCTTCACGCCGCGGTCCCTGAGCGCCTCGAGCCCCGGCCTCACGTCCGGGAACGCGGCCAGCGTGAGGTACGCCTCCATCAGCCGTTCGCGCCGTGCCGGGGTCAGGTCCAGCCCGAGGCCCGCCGCCGCGTTGACGAGGGCGTCTCCGGTGACCAGCCAGAAATCCCGGTGCCGGCCCATGAGGCTGCGCAGCAGGCTGTACTGGAGCTGCTTGGCGCGCCAGCGCTGCGCGAGCGCGTCGCCGTTCCCCGGAAACAGCTCCTCGCAGAGCGCGGTCACCGAAAAGACGTCGAACAGGGTGCCGTAGGCGTCGAACGCGAACGCCTCGATCCCCTCCGCGCGCGCTTGCGCGAGAGGGGCGGGAGCGACCTGATGGCGCCGCGGGTCGAGGAAGTCGTACGCGAACGGCTCGGCGCCCGCGCGGCCGGGCCCCTGGGTGGCCGCCGCTGCGGCGAGCCCTGCGCCGGCCACCGGCAGGGCGCCGGCAGCCGCGCCCACGGTCTTGACGAACCTCCTGCGGCCGGTCTCCATGCTGTTGCCTCCCTCGCGGCGCAAGCATACTCCGGGGTGCGGTCGGATGGAAGCCGCGCCGCAGGTCGAGCGCGGCCGCGTGTGCGACGAGTTCGCAGCCGGGCGCATCCGATGTCCGCGGTACACATGGATAGAATGTGCCGCACCGTAGATGTGCGATCTGGCGGACACACGCAAGCGGGGGCGCACGCAGATGATCGGGATGAACATCACCATCAGGATCGACGCGGATCTGGCCAGGGACGCCAGTGCACTCGCGGCGCGGCGAGGGACGTCGCTGGGTCGTCTCGTCGCGGAGCAGTTGGAGGCGCTGGTTCGCGGCGAGCAGATCTACGCGGCAGCCAGACAGCGGGCGTTGGCTCGCCTCAGGCGTGGCCATGATCTGGGAGGGGGGCGCCCACTGAGCCGCGACGACGTGCACGACCGTTGAGGGTCTTCGTTGGCACGCGGACCCACCTCCGGGTCAGAGCAGCGCGACGATCGCCGCCGCGAACGCCCGCAGGTCGCTGAGGTCCCGCCGGATCAGCGCGTGCACCTGCTCGTGATCGACCGTCCAGTAGACGTGGACCAGGAGGTTGCGGAACCGGGCCATGCGCTGCAGCCGCTCCGTCAGGTCGGGGTCGAGGATGCCCGCGTCGCCCAATATCGCGAAGCAGCCGGCGTAGTCCTCCGGCGTCTTGCGCAGGTGGCGCGCCGACACGTGGTAGCAGACGGCGAGCGCCGCCTCGATCGCCACCAGCAAGCGGTAGCAGGCCACGTCCTTCGCGTCCTGATCGGCGAGAAAGTCGGCGAGCGGCGTGGCCGCGAGCGCTTCGAGGCGCTGCACCGACTCTTCGATCTCGTTGCAACGCGCGCCCACGAGGTCCGGGTTGAGGGTCACGTGCCGAACGCCTCGAACACGGCCCGCCGCGCCAGCGGCGCGATGTCCAGGTACTCGCGCATCGTCCGCTCCATGCAGTCCGCCAGCCCCTCGTCGTCGCGGCAGATCAGCAGGCGCCCGGTGCGGAAGACGTGGAAACGAAAGGCGAGCGGGGCGTCGTCGAGCGCGCGCACGTCCACCGGGAAGCCGGTCTCGCCGGTCAGCCGCGCCGTAAGGTCGAGCGTGCGCGGAAGACGCCGATTCGCCGGTGCGGCGAGTCGGACGCCCACGTCGATGTCGTGGAAGGCGCCGCCGTGCAGGAACGAGCCGTGGAGGTAGGCGAAGACCACATCCGGCTCGGTCTCCAGCGCGGCGGTGACGGCGCGCGCCACCTTCGCCCGTTCGGCGGCATCCGCGCGGTAGAGACGTCGCATGGCGTCATCCTGATCAGGGCGGTTCGCCCAAGGATACGGTACACCGACATCGCTGTCCGAGTCCGGCCCCCGCCCGCGTCGGCGCCTCTCCGCCTCTCCGGTTGCCAGAGCAGGAACGTGCCCGCGCACCTGCCCCGGGACCGGTCTGCCCGCCTACCCCAACGCCAGCGCGTCGAGCCGGCCGGTGCTGATGCCGACCTGGTCCATCGGGACGCCGAGGGCGTCCATGACGGCGACGAGCAGGTTGGCCATAGGGGTGTCCTGGGAGTACTCCAGGTGCCGCCCGCCGCGCAGGCCGCCGCCGGCGCCGCCCACGAGCATGACCGGCAGGTTCACCGGCGCGTGCGCGTTCGAGTTCGACATGCCCGCCCCGTAGAGCAGCAGCGAGTGGTCTAGCAGAGAGCCGTCGCCGTCGGGGGTCGACCGCAGCCGGTCGACGAAATCGGCGAAGAGCGACACGTGGTAGGTGTTGATCTTCGACATGGTCGCGATCTTCACCGGGTCGTCGAGGTGGTGCGACAGCGGGTGGTGGGCGTCGGGAATGCCGATCTCGGGGTACGTCCGCCCGCTGATCTCGCGGCCCACCATGAAGCTGGCCACCCGGGTGAGGTCGGTCTGCCAAGCGAGGAGCTGCAGGTCGAACATCAGCCGCATGTGCTCCTGGAAGGTCGCGGGCACGCCGGCCGGCTGCTGCACGAGGGGCAGGTCGCGGTCGCTCTGCTCCTCCGCCATCTGGATGCGCCGCTCGACGTCGCGGACGGCGTCGAGGTACTGCGCGAGCTTCTGGCGGTCGTCGGGGCCGAGTCCCCGCTCGAGGTCGGCGGCCTTCTCGGTCACCGAGTCGAGGATGCTGCGGTCCTCGTCGAGCCGGGACCGCCGCACGGCGGGGTCGGTCGTGCCGCTGTCGCCGAAGAGGCGCTCGAAGACGGCCCGGGGGTCGTTCTCCATCGGCAGCGGGGTGGTCGGGGTGCGCCACGAGATGGTGTTGGTGTAGGCGCAGCTGAACCCGGCGTCGCACGAGCCCGCGAAGTCGCGGCTGTCGAGGCCGAGCTCGAGCGACGAGAGCTGCGTCTCGCGGCCGAGGGCCTGCCCGAGGAGCTGGTCGATGGACGTGCCGGACTGAATCTCGGCCCCGTCGGTCTTGCGGCCGGGCACGCCGGTGAGGAACTTGGTCGACGCGCCGGCGTGGGCGCCCCCGCCGGGCCCGGGGTTGAGGCCGGTCAGCACCAGGGTGCGGTCGCGGTGCGGGGCCATCGGCTGCAGGATCGGCGAGAACGCGAAGTCGCGGCCGGTGGCGGCCGGCGTCCAGTGCTCCATCGCCATGCCGTTGGGCACGTACACCACCCCGAAGCGGCGCATGCCGCGCGCCGGCGTGTTGCGCACGGCGGACAGGGCGGGGACCATGCCGTCGAGCAGGGGCAGGGCCAGCGTGGCGCCGATGCCGCGGAGGACGGTGCGGCGGGGAATCGCTTTCCTCGTGATGATCATGAGCCTTGCTCCGCAGTTCGAACGGGCTGGATGTGCAGACTTCGATCACCACGCGGCGTGATCATGAGCCTGTGCTCCGAAGCTGGAACGGGGGGCTGTTGACGATGCCGAGGACGATGGCGGACCAGCGATGGCCGTCGCCGGCCGCGTCCCGGGCGATCTTGCGGATCGTGGGGTAGTCGTAGTGCTCGATGCCGCGGCCCAGCGCATAGGCGAGCAGCTTCTCGGTGACGGTGCGCACCAGCGGCTCGGGGTCGTTCACGAGCAGCTCGCGCAGCCCGGCGAGGCCCTCGAAGGCGTCGCCGGTGGGCATGGCCCCGCTCGCGTCGATGGCCTCGTGCCCGTCCGTCGTCCGCCACCGGCCGATGGCGTCGAAGTTCTCCAGGGCGAACCCGAGCGGGTCCATCGGGGCGTGGCAGCCCGCACAGGCCGGGCTCTCGCGGTGCATCTCGAGCAGCTCGCGGACCGACGCCGGCTCGCCGCCCGGCCCGCGCTCGGGGAACGAGGGCACGTCCGGCGGGGGCGGGGGCGGGGGCACGCCGAGCAGGTTCTCGAGCACCCACTTGCCCCGCAGCACCGGCGAGGTCCGGTTCGGGTACGAGGTGACGGTGAGCAGCCCGCCGTGGCCCAGGAGGCCGCCCCGGCGGCGGTCGAGGGTCACCCGGCGGAACCGGTTGCCGTAGACCTCGGGGATGCCGTAGTGGGCGGCGAGCCGCTCGTTGACGAACGTGTAGTCGGCGTCGAGCAGCTCGGCTAGGCCGAGGTCCTCCCGCATGACGTGCTCGACGAACAGCTCCGACTCGCGCCGGAACGCTTCCCGCAGGTTCTCGTCGAAGGTCGGGAAGATGTTGGGGTCGGGGGTGACGCCGGGGATGTTGCGCAGCAGCAGCCACTGTCCGACGAAGTTCTCGACCATGGCCGACGACCGCGGGTCGGCGAGCATGCGCCGCACGTGCCCCTCGAGCACCCCGGGGTCGCGCAGCCCGCCCCGGACCGCGTCGTCGAGCAGCGCCTCGTCGGGGATGCTGCTCCACAGGAAGAACGACAGCCGCGATGCCAGGGTGAGGTCGCTCACCGGATAGGCCGTGCCCGGCGCCGCGTCGACGGGGTCGCGCTCGACCCGGAACAGGAACTCGGGGTCGGTGAGCAGGCGCTGCAGGGCGAGCTGGATCCCCGCCTCGAAGCCGTCCGTCGCCCGTCGCCGCTCGTAGAAGCCGAAGAGCAGGTCGACGTCCTCGTCGGTGACGGGGCGCCGGTAGGCGCGCCGGGCCAGTCGTCCCAGGATCTCGCGCGCGCACGCGCCGGCCGCGTCCCCCCGCTCGGGATGACACGTGAAGACGGCGCGGCGGCTCGCGGTGTCGCCCGGGCCGTCCACCGCGTACGGCCCGCCGATCTCCACGCTGTCGACGGCCGCGTTCCCCTGCCAGCGCTCGTTGATGGCGAGGGGGAAGCCGGTCTGGCGGGGCTGGAGGACGCCTTCGGTCTCCCAGTGCTTGCGCTCGAACGACACGCCGACCACCCGCTCGCCCGCCTCGGCGTGGAAGCGCACCTCGAGGTCCTCGTCGGCCCCGAGCACGTAGGTCTCCCAGTCGGGATGGCCGAAGAGGGGGGTGTTCCCGGCGAAGCTGGCCGGGGCGGCGGTGGCGTGGGCGGGCGCACCGCCGCCGACCGTGAACCGCGTGACGAGCCGCCCGTCGACCCGCACGTCGAGGTGCTGGGGGGTGCCGAGCCCGCGGATGTAGTCGGTGTAGGTGCGCTGCAGGCGCAGCCGGACGGAGTACTCGCCGTCCACCGGAAAGCGGTGGCGCACCGCGATGCCCCCGCGCGAGCCGAACGGGAGGTCCTCGCTCAGCCGGTCGTCCTGGTACAGCAGCAGGGGAATGCGGTGCGTCTCGACGCTCGGCACCGGCGGCGACAGCCCCACCGCGAGCCGGCTTGTCTTGCGCGCCGCCGACAGGTAGCGCTCGAGGAGGGCGGGCGAGACCGACAGCACCGCCGCCATGTTGTCGAAGCCGTGCTCGTCGGCGTCGTCGGCGGGCAGGAGGGCCGAGACGTCGACCTCGACCTCGAGCAGGTCGCGCACCGCGTTGCGGTACTCGGCCCGGTTCAGGCGGTGGAACGTCTCGGTGCGGCCCACCCCGGGGTCGAGGGCGGCGGCCCGGTCGAGCCCCGTCTCCAGATAGGCCACCAGGGCCCGGGCGTCGCCGCGGTCGGGCCGGGGCCGCCCCGGGGGCGGCATCGCGCCGACCCGCAGCTTGCGGATCACCTGCTCCCAGATGGGCGAATCGGTCGCGACGTGCGCCAGGTCCGCTTCGTCGAGAGCGAGCCCGGCGGTGCGGAGCCGCTCGTTGTGGCAGGCGACGCAGTAGCGGTCGAGCACCGCCCGGTGCGGCGAGGCGTCGCCGGCCGGCTGGGCGCTCGTGGCCCCAACCCCCGCGACTCCTGACAGCAGGGTGGCGAGGGCGACCGCGGCGGGCGCTCTCCGGGCGGAAAGAGCTGCTCTCATTCGGCTTTCCAGGCGGTCCGGCACACGGGAACAACAGGACGACGATCCGGAAAGCGCTGCCGTGCCGCGCCCATTCCGCCCCGTCAATCCTGCCCGAATCCGCGCGGTTCGACCGCGCGAGCCCATGGTCCCCGATGACTCAGGCGTTGTCAACGGCGCGGCCGGCGCGGCGTTGCCAGAGGACGGGGGCCACGGTAGCATGGGCTCGATGAAGGCAGTCGATAGCTGGAAGGCGGTTCGAGTGAAGCGGGGTCCTTTCTCCATGCTGCTCGTCGTCGGCCTGGCGCTGGCGGCGGTCGGGGCGGGAGCCGTGAACGCCCAGCCCGGCGAGAGCCCCCTCGCCGACGCCGCGAGAGCGCAGGACGGAGCGGTGCTGCGGGCGCTGCTCCACGAGGGCGCCGACGTCGACCGCCCGCGGGGCGACGGCGCCACCGCCCTGCACTGGGCGGCGTACTGGGACGACGTGGAGACGGTCCGGCTTCTGCTCGCGTCCGGCGCCGCCGTCGGCCCCGCGAACGCGCTGGGGGTGACGCCGCTGTGGCTGGCCGCCAACAACGGCAGCCCGGCCGCGGTCGATGCGCTGCTTGCGGCGGGGGCCGACCCGAACCGGGTCCTGCCGGCGGGCGAGACGCCGCTGATGACCGCGTCCCGCACCGGCAGCGCGGCGGCGGTGCGGGCGCTGCTCGCCCACCGCGCCGATCCCCACGCCAGAGAGCACGCTCACCGGCAGACCGCGCTCATGTGGGCGGCGGCCCAGGGGCATCCCGAGGTCGTGCGGCTGCTGCTGGCGGCCGGGGCCCGGGTGGACGACCGCTCGAAGGCCTACCCGCAGGTCGTGAGCTCGTCCGGCAACGCCGACCGCAGCGGGGTCTTCGAGGTCATGCAGGGCGGCTACACGCCGCTGCTGTTCGCGGCCCGCCGCGGCGACGCCGCCTCGGCCCGGCTCCTCGTCGCGGCCGGGGCCGACGTGGACGCCGCCGCCGCGAGCGGCACGAGCCCGCTGGTGGTGGCCGCCCACAGCGGCCACGGCGCCCTCGCCGCGTTCCTCCTCTCGGCCGGCGCCGACCCCGGCGCGGCGGACGCCGGCTATGCCGCCCTTCACGCGGCGGTGCTGCGCGGCGACCCGCTCCTCGTCCGTGCCCTGCTCGCCCACGGCGCCGACCCCGACGCGGTCCTCGTGCGCGGCACCCCGGCCCGCCGCGTCAGCGCCGACTGGCGGCTGCCCCACAACATGATCGGGGCGACGCCGCTGTGGGTCGCGGCCCGGTTCCGCGAGCCCGAGATCCTGCGCGCCCTCGCCGAGTACGGCGCCGACCCGTCGCACCAGCTCGGCGGCGAGACCGTGCTCATGGCCGCGATTCAAGGGGGCTCGAACCGGGGCCGCTTCGGCATCGCGCCTCCGGATCCGGAGGAAGAGGCCCGCCGCCGCCTCGAGTCGGTGACCGCCGCCCTCGACGCCGGCGCCGACGTCGACGCCCGCAACGCGAACGGCGACACCGTCCTGCATATCGCCGCGTCGCGGGGGCTCGACGACGTCGTCGCCCTCCTCGCCGAGCGCGGCGCGGCCCTCGACGCCCGCAACGGGAACGGGCAGACCCCCCTGGAGCTGGCCTCGGGCGTCACCGCGGTGGGGCTCGCCGAGCTCGGGGCAACCGACGGGGGGACGGGGGCCACGGTCACCGCTCGCTAGCCCCACCGCAGGCCATGTCTCGCGAGGCCGGCGCAGCCGGGAAGCCCGAATCGGCCGCGCGATGTTCGTTCAGGCCGGCGCTATCGTCGGCGCCGTTGTCGCCATCCTCCGATTGCGCGGTCGACGTTCAGTACCTGAGGTCGTGAGACCACCTCCGCCGTCCGTGGTGCAATCCCGTGTTGCACCGACCTCGCCGCTGACCTGACGGCCCCGATCGCCGACGATTCGGGTTCACGGAGTTTCGCCCTGATGCACCGCATGCTGAAGATCGAGTGGGACGCCATTGCCGGCGTGCTGGCCGCCGTCATCGCCATCGTGCTGCACCTGCTCCACGTCATCGAGACCGAAGTGCTGTCGGTGATCACGCTCGTCCTCCTCGCCGCGATGTTCCTGCGGTCGCTGAGGGCGGACCACGGGCAGCGGCGCATCGCGGACGGGGTGGAGCGCGGCGAGCGCCTGCTGGGCCAGCTCGCCCGGAGCGCGAAGCCGCCCGACGTGCTGGTCGTCGGCCCGCGCGACCTGCGGCAGGTGAGTGCGGAGTTCTCGCGGGGCGCCAGGGGGGACATGGTCTGGTTCAACGTGTGCCTGTCGATGTTCGAGCGGCAGCCGCTCTTCGACGCGCTGCTGCGCCCGGCCATCGAGAACCCGGCGGTGACCGCCGTCACCTTCGTCCTCGACGAGGGGCAGCGACCGCGGTGGGAGCGCGACGTCCGGCCCAAGGTGGCGGCGTGCAGCGGCGCTGCCAAGGTCGCCGACCCGGTGTGGACGAGCCTGCCCGAGGACGTCTCGTTCATCCTGGCGGACATGCTCGCCACGGGAACCACCGAGTGCCTGCTCAGCTTCTGGGGCGAGCCCTTCATGGCCCGCGGCGTCGGCCGCGACGTGCCGCGCTACATCTTCCACGTGACCGGGCACTCTGAGCTGATAGGGCGGCTCGTCGAGCTGGACCGGGGGCAACGGCTGGCGGGGTGAACCGCGCTCAGGATCTGGGCCCGGACCACCCACGGGCTCCGTCCCCGCGCGGGGGGAGCGGATCGCGGCGCAATGGGCGACGTCGGCGTTGACGCAGCTCCGCCCGGGCGACGGCAGCGGACCGTCGACTGGATGGAGACAGGGATCTACCGCAGCCGTCGCGCCACTTCAGGTGAGAACCGCGGCGACTGGCACGAATCCAGGCCACGTCGAACAGCAAGCATCGGCAGGGCGGCGTCGGGGCGCTATTGTTCCCGCGCCGCCATCAGCTCGCCGAGGAGGGCCGCGGTGTGGGGGGCCTCCTTGAAGGTGGCGGTGCGGAAGACGCCCCGGGCGATGCGCAGGGGGGTCCAGCCCTCGACGTTCTCCTGGTCGAAGGTGTCGGCGCCGTGGGCGACGAGCAGGTCGACGATGGAGTTCGCCCCCCGGTAGGCGGCGCCGTGCAGGGGCGTCTCGCCCCGCTCGTCGACCGCGTTGGGGTCGCCGCCGAACTCGAGGGCGAGCTCGACGCAGGCCCGGGCCTCGGCCTCGGTGCCGGGGTCCTCGCCCGGCGAGTGGATGCCGACGCCCGAGGCGACCATGAGCACGGTGGTGCCGTCCTCGTTGGTCAGGGTCGGGTCGGCCCCGAGGTCCACGAGCACCCGCATGAGGGGCGCGTCGGCGAGCCGGGCCGCCATCAGCAGGGGGGTGGCCCCGACGCGGTTGAGGGCGTTCCGGTAGCCGTTGCGGGGCTCGGCCGTCATGCGGGCGTCGACGTCGGCCCCGCGCTCGACGAGGGCGCGGGCGAAGGTCAGGCTGTCCATGGTGCCGGTGGTGACCGGTCCCGGGGGGTTGAAGCCGAAGTTGGGCATCCGCACCCAGGTCATGGCGTGCAGGGCGGTCCAGCCCTGGCCGGCCCCGTCGGGGTCGGCGCCGAGGTCGACGAGCAGCACCCCGAGCTCCCAGTGGGCGTTGGTCGCGGCCAGCACCACGGTGTTCATGCCGTCCGGCAGCCGGTCGTCGGGGTCGGCGCCGGCCGCGATCAACCGCCGCGCCGCCTCGGTGCGGCCCGCCCGCACCGCGAAGAGCAGGGGCGTGAAGCCGTGGGGGGCGGGGCCTTCGAGCCCGGTGCGGAGGGGGGTCTCGGGGACGACGGTGCGCGCGTGGACGTCCGCCCCCGCGTCGACGAGGGCCTGGAGGGCCTCGACGTGCCCTTCCGCTGCCGCCCACATCAACGGGGTCTGGCCGGCCCGCTGGGCCGCGTTCACGTCGGCGCCGTGGGCGACGAGGGTCTGCACCGCGTCGGTCCGGCCCGCCCGCGCCGCCGTCAGCAGGGCGGTCTCTCCGCCGGCTCCCCGGGCGTTGGGATCGGCGCCCGCCCGGAGCAGTGTATCGAGCATCGGCGCCGATCCGTTGGTCGCGGCGAGCGCAAGCGGCGTGACCCCGAAGGCGTTGGCGGTGGCGGCGTCGGCGCCCGCCTCGAGCAGGATGCGCGCTACGCCCGGCAGGTCGAGACGCGCCGCCCAGTGCAGGACCGTCGTCCCGTCGGCGGCCGGCCCCTTCACGTCCGCGCCCTCCGCGAGCAGCGCCTGCACCGCCGCCCGGTCTCCGGCCCTGACCGCGTCCAGCAGCGGCGGATCCGCCGCTGACCCGGCGGCCGGCCCCGCGGCCAGGAGGCAGGCGAGAAGGCAGGCGGTGGCGAGTGGACCGGATGCGGCCGGACCGGGGCGTCGAGTTCGGGACGGAAGAGGCATGGCGTGCTCCTTGAACGATGCGCCTATCCTACCGCGATTGCGACCGGCCGGCGCCCGGGCGCGCGCCGGGACCGGCACGGCCCTTGCTTCCGATCGGTGCTACGATGGCTGCGCGCACGTGGCGGTCCCGCGACGCGCCGCGCCGTCGGGGAGCAGAGGGGACGATGCGCACCGGGAAGATGGAACCGCGAGTGGAGAAGATGGAACGTCGCGTCGATCGGATCGAGCAGATTCTGCCGACCCTGGCGACCAGGGACGATCTGCAGGCGGCGATCGAGGCATCTGAGCAGCGCATGCGCGCGCATGTATCCGAGTCGGTCGAGGCATCTGAGCAGCGCATGCGCGACGCGGTCGAGGCATCTGAGCAGCGCACGCGCACCGAGCTTCGCACTCACTTCGACGTGGTCGCCGAGGGTCTGCGGCACGACGTCCGGCTGCTCGCCGAGGCCGTTGCCGGGCTCTCCGGCCGGGGGCGGTAGCCTCCCGACCGGCGAGGCATGCGTCGACTGGCGGGTTGCCCGTCCCCGGGTGGCGCGGAAGCTGACGCTCGACGTGCGCTCGTTCCTGCAACCGGCGCTCCGGACCGCGAGGCCGCAGCCTCGCGAGCGGCGACCGGTCCTGGAAGTGATAGACTGCCCCGGTTGCCGCCGTGTGCCGCGGCTCGGGAGGACGTGCGTGAGAATCCTGTCCGCACCGGTCGCCGCCGTGCTGCTCGTGGCGTGGCCTGCCGCCGGCCAGCCGTCCGCCGGGCCGGAGCGCGCGCTGCTCGACCGCTACTGCGTCACCTGCCACAACGACGCCCTGCGCACCGCGGGGCTGGCCCTCGACACCCTCGATCTCGACCGAATCGGCGACCACGCGGACGTCTGGGAGAAGGTCGTCGGCAAGCTGCGGGCGGGCATGATGCCGCCGGCCGGCCGGCCGCGGCCGGACGGCGAGGAGTCGGGGCGGCTCGTCGCCTATCTCGAGACCGAGCTCGACCGCGCCGCCGCCGCCGACCCCGACCCGGGGCGGAGCGCGGCGCTACGGCGCCTGAACGCCACCGAGTACCGCAACGCCATCCGCGACCTCCTGGACCTCGATGTCGACGTGGCCACGCTGCTGCCGGCCGACGACTCGAGCGCCGGCTTCGACAACGTGAGCCTGGGCGGCCTCGACCCCGGACGGTTCGAGCGCTATCTCGCGGCGGCGCGCAGGATCGCGCGGCTCGCGGTCGGCGCCCCGGTGCGGTCGCCGGTCGCCGACACGTTCATCGTGCCGTCCGACCTGAACCAGACCGGCCACGTCGACGGGATGCCGTTCGGGACCCGCGGCGGGGCCGCGTTCGACTACAACTTCCCGGTCGACGCCGAGTACGAGCTGCGGGTCGAGCTGGGCAAGAGCTGGAACACCAACCGCATCGGCGGCCTGCGCGAGCCGCACGACGTCGCGATTCTGCTCGACGGCGCCCCGGTCGAGGTGCTGACGGTGGCGCCGCGGGCGCGTCGCCCGGCCGCGGCCCAGAGCCTGCTCTATCAGCCGGACGACCGGCCGGCCGACGCCGACCTGTTCGTGCGGATCCCCGTCGAGGCAGGCCCCCACACCGTCGGCGCGGCGTTCGTCAGCCAGGGCGGCGAGCTCGTCGAACGCCACCGCCAGCCGTTCCTGAAGGTGCACATCACCGTCGGCGGCGACCAGCGCACGCAGCCCAACGTGTACGCGATCTCGGTGACGGGGCCGTTCGACGCGACCGGTCCCGGCGTCACCCCGAGCCGCCGCCGCATCTTCACGTGCCGGCCGGGGCAAGACGCCGGGCCGGTGGATGCCTCCCGGAGACTTGCGTCAACGCCCGCAACCACGCCCCGCCGCGAGGCAGAGGGCTCCGCGCCGGCGGACGAGCGCGCGTGCGCGGCCGAGATCCTCTCGACCCTGGCCCGCCGCGCCTACCGGCGGCCCGCCACCGGCGACGACGTCGCTCTGCTGCTCGGGTTCTTCGACGAGGGACGGGCCGACGGCGGCTTCGACCAGGGCATCGAGATGGCCCTGCGGCGTCTCCTCGTCAGCCCCGAGTTCCTGCTGCGGGTCGAGCGCGACCCCGCCGGCGCCGACGGTCCGTACCGCGTCAGCGATCTGGAGCTGGCGTCGCGGCTGTCGTTCTTCCTCTGGAGCAGCCTGCCCGACGACGAGCTGATCGAGGCGGCGTCGCGCGGCGAGCTGCGCGACGCCGCGGTGCTCGAAGCCCAGGTCCGGCGCATGCTCGCCGACGAGCGGGCGGCGTCGCTGGTCACCAACTTCGCGGCCCAGTGGCTGTATCTGCGCAACCTGCCCGCGGTCTCGCCCGACTTCATCGTCTTCCCCGACTTCGACGAGACCCTGCGCCGGGCGCTGCGCCGCGAGACGGAGCTGTTCTTCGAGAGCGTCCTGCGCGAGGACCGCAGCGCCCTCGACCTCATCACCGCCGACTACACGTTCCTGAACGAGCGCCTGGCCCGGCACTACGGCATGCCCGGGGTGGCCGGGAGCCACTTCCGGCGGGTGCCGTTGCCCCCGGGCAGCCCCCGCGGCGGCCTGCTGGGGCACGGCAGCATCCTCGCGGTGACCGGCTACGCCACCCGGACCTCGCCGGTGGTGCGGGGCAAGTGGGTGCTCGAGAACCTGCTCGGCACCCCGCCGCCGCCCCCGCCCCCGAACGTGCCGCCGCTCGACGAGGCGAAGTCGGCCGCGGCCCTCTCGATGCGCGAGCGCATGGAGGAGCACCGCCGCAACCCGACCTGCGCCGCCTGTCACGCCCTGATGGACCCGGTGGGGCTGTCCCTCGAGAACTTCGACGCGATCGGCCGCTGGCGGACCCTGACCGCGGGGCTCGCCCCCATCGACGCGTCGGGCGGGCTGCCGGACGGCACGACCTTCGACGGGGCGGCGGGGCTGCGGCAGGCCATTCTCGACCGCTCCGACCAGTTCGTGCGCACCCTGGTCGACAAGCTGCTGACCTATGCGCTGGGCCGCGCGACCGAGCACTACGACGCGCCCGCGGTGCGCGCCGTCGAGCGCGAGGCGAAGGCGGGCGGCTACCGGTTCTCCGACCTCGTCCTCGGCATCGTCCGGAGCACCCCGTTCCAGATGCGGCGTCCCGATGCCGTCGGGATGGCCGCCGCCGACGGGCCGGCCGGCCCGGTCGTCGCGGCGGTTCCGGCGGGGGTGGACGCTTCACCGGCTGCGTCGGCCGCCTCCGCTGCCGTCGCGCCGACGGCGGAGGTCTCGCCGGTTGCCGCGGCGTCGCCATGTCCGGCGGTGCGCGCGGTCGAGCGCGGTGTGGCGGACGGCTACCGGTCTGCCGATTTCAGCAACGTCAAGAGCATGCGGCGCCCCGGCCCCGCCGGCCCGGTCGTCGCGGCGGTTCCGGCCGCCCCGGCCGGGGCGCTGACCGCGGTCCACCAACCGAGACCGATCCCATGATCATCACCAAGACGCATCTGCCTCGACGGACGTTCATCCGGGGGATGGGGGCCACCCTGGCCCTGCCGCTGCTGGACGCGATGGTGCCGGCCCTGACCGCCGCCGCCAAGACCTCCGCCAACCCGGTGCGCCGGCTCGGCTTCATCTACTTCCCGCACGGCTCGGTGACGTGGGCGCCCGAGGGCCAGAACCAGTGGACGCCGCCGGGCGAGGGCGGCGCGTTGGAGCTCTCGCCGATCCTGCAGGCGCTCGCGCCGGTGCAGCGCCAGATGCTCGTGCTCACCAACATGGAGCACAAGAACGCCCAGGGCAACGGCACCGACGGCAACGCCGAGCACACCCGCTCGAACGCGAGCTGGCTGAGCGCGGCGCGGCCCAAGATGACCGAGGGCGCCGACGTTCGGCTCGCGACCACCGTCGACCAGATCGCCGCGCGCGAGCTGTGCCGCGACACCCGGCTGCCGTCGCTCGAGCTGACCCTGGAGAACAGCTTCCTCGTCGGCAACTGCGACAACGGCTACAACTGCGTCTATGTCAACACCCTGTCGTGGTCGTCGCCGACGACGCCGCTGCCGATGGAGAACAACCCCCGCATGGTGTTCGAGCGGCTCTTCGGGGACGGCGGCACGGCGGACGAGCGGCGGGCCGAGATGCGCCGCGACCGCAGCATCCTCGACTCGGTCAGTGACGACATGGCCCGGCTCGTGCGCAGCCTCGGCCCCGGCGACCGCGCGCGGGTCGACCAGTACGTCGACGCGGTACGCGAGGTCGAGCGCCGCATCCAGCGGGCCGAGGCCCAGGCCGGCGACTCGGCCCTCGCCCTGCCCGACCGGCCCGTCGGCATTCCCGAGACCTACGACGAGCACGCCCGGCTGCTGTTCGACCTCCTGCTGCTGACCTGGCAGGCGGACATCACGCGCGTGTTCAGCCTGCAGCTCGGACGCGAGCAGAGCGCCCGCACGTTCCCCTGGATCGGCGTCAACGAGGGGCACCACGCGGTGTCCCACCACCAGGACAGCCCCGAGAAGATCGCGGCCATCGGCAAGATCAACGCCTATCACGTCCAGCTCCTCTCCTACTTCGTCGAGAAGCTGGCCGCGAGCCCCGACGGCGACGGGTCGCTGCTCGACCACTCGATGGTCCTGCACGGCAGCGGCATGAGCAACGGCAACCTCCACGACCACAAGAACCTGCCGCTGGTCCTCGTCGGCGGCGGGGCGGGCCGGCTGCGCGGCGGCCGCCACATCAAGTTCCCCGAGCTGACCCCCATGGCCAACCTGCTCCTGGGCCTGCTCGACAAGGCGGGGGTGCCGGCCGACCGCTTCGGCGACAGCACGGGGCGCGTCGACCTCGAGCCGCTGTCGCTGACCTCGGACGGGTGATCGGGTTCCGGCGCGCCGCCGGGTCCCTTGAAGGCACGACACGGCCCGTCGTGCAGCTCATTGCTCCACGGCGATAAGGCGGCGCAGACGCGAGGTGGTCTGCGCCCGGTCGAGCCGACTGGCTGCCACGTCGAGCGTCAGGGCTTCCCACGCGTCCGCATCGAGGCGATCGCTCCGCAGCAGACCGTTTCGCTGAGGAAGACGAGGCAGGTGGCCAGCGCTACGCGCTTGTTGCCGTCCACGAAGGGATGGTTCCGGTACAGGTAGAACAGGTACGCCGCTGCGATTTCCACCGCATCGGCGAGCAGGGGCTCGCCCAGCATTGTCGCCTGCGGCGCCGCCACCGCGGATTCCAGCCGCGTCTCATCCCTCAATCCGGGCGCTCCTCCGTGTGCCGCAAGCACTTCGCGGTGGATCGACTTGACGGCTGGCACCGTCGGGTGGACGAGCGGCGGCATCAAGACAGCCGCCGAAACAGCTCGGCATTCGTGCGTATCAGCCGCTTCGTGGTCTCCGCGGCTTTCTCGGGACCGATGACGGGAGGTTGGCGTGCGCGCGCGAGCAACGCGTCCTCGATGGTTGCCTTCGTTCCGCTCGTGATGAGCAGATGGGCGGTGTAGGAGATACTGAGGTCCATCTGACGCGCCCTGTCGACGACGCAGTTGTACGCGGCGGGCGAGATACGGATCGAGCGGGAGTTCTCGCTCGTCGTTGCAGCTACGACCCGGACGGTCCCGTGGATGATGAGCAGGTTGGCTGCGAAGGAGATGGTGGTACCCATTTGACGCGCCACCTCGACGAGATGGGAGTACGCGGTCGACGAGACACGGATCGATCGTGCGCGCTTGTCGGTCGTTGCGTCTGTGACACGAATTGAAGTCATGGTGTGGTAGATTCTACTACAAAACGTAGTCGGACTGCGATCCGCCGTGGTCGGCACTCCGGGCTAAGCTGTGATGGAATGACCTGTTGTCAACCCCGATGTTCGTCAATACCCGTGGCACCTGAGCCGGAGACGCCGTTGGTCGATTGCCAACCTGCTCCTGGGCCTGCTCGACAAGGCGGGGGTGCCGGCCGACCGCTTCGGCGACAGCACGGGCCGCGTCGACCTCGAGCCGCTGTCGCTGACGTCGGACGGGTGATCGGGGCAGGCTGGGGTGCCTGTTATCTGTAAGTTGTCCTTTACGCAGTGACCAATTTAGAGATATTGTCACTCTTGTAGTGACAGTATCCCGAGAGATCCTGCGTGCCAAGCTCAACGAGTCGCTGGCGAGCCCGCCCCGGCACCTGACGCGCCGGGACGTGCGGCTTCCCGCCATCCCCGGCAAGGCGTTCGCCGTTATCGGCGTGCGGCGCAGCGGCAAGACGTCGTTTCTGGCGCAGCAGCGGGCCGCACGCCTGGCCGCGGGCGCCCTCCCCGAGTCCCAGTTGCTGCTGTTGCTCGAGGACGAGCGGCTCGCGGGACTCACCGTCGCCGACCTGGGCTGGCTGCTTGACGAGCACGTCCGCCGGTTCCCGCACCTCGAGGGCGCGGACGGCGTCACCGTGTACCTGGACGAGGTCCAGGTCGTGCCCGGGTGGGAGGGGCTGGTCCGCCGCCTGATGGACGCCGGCGGCGTCGAGTTCTTCGTCACCGGTTCCTCGGCCCGTCTCCTGAGCCGGGAGGTGGCGACGAGCCTGCGCGGCCGGGCGATGGAGGTGCTGGTCCATCCGTTCAGCTTCCGCGAAGCGCTGCGCCACACCGGGGACGAGCCGCCGGCGCAGGCCGGGGCGGGGACATGGCCGGCGGCGGTGCTCGACACGCGCCTGCGGCGCTATCTCGTCGACGGGGGCTTCCCCGAGGCGCAGGGCGCGGACCCGCGCGACCGGAACGCACTGCTCGCCGGCTACGTCGACGTCGTCGTCCTGCGCGACGTGATCGATCGGCACGCGGTCACCAATCCGCTCGCGCTGCGCTGGCTGCAGCGGCAGTTGCTGTCGCACCCCGGCGGCGCCTTCTCGGTCAAGAAGCACTACGACACCCTGCGCTCGCAGGGCGTGCGGGTCGGCAAGGACACCCTGCACGCGTACCTCGGCTACCTGGAGGACGCCTTTCTCGTCCGCACCGTCTCCCTGCACGCCGCCTCGGAGCGGCAGCGGATGGTCAACCCCCGGAAGGCCTACCCGGTGGACCCGGGACTGATCTCGCTGTTCGCGCAGCCCGGCCGCAGCCACCAGGGGCGGGCCCTGGAGACCGCCGTCCTGCTGGAGCTGGAGCGGCGCGGCCGGGCCGTCTCCTACCTGCGCACTGCCGAAGGGTGGGAGGTCGACTTCTTCGCGCACCGGCCGGGAGAGGCGCCGCTGCTCGTGCAGGTCTGTCTCGACACCGCCGACGACGCGACCTGGGAGCGGGAGGTGCGCGCGCTCCGGTCGGCGGGCCGGGCGTGCGGCGATGCGGGCCTCCTTCTCGTGACCCTCGACGCTTCCCCGCCGCCGCGTCCGCTCCCCGATCGCATCGTCTGGACCCCGGCCGCCCGCTGGCTGCTGGAGGACGTGGGCTGACCCGCCGCCGGGTCGGCCGGACGAGAGCCGGGGACGCTTGGCGAAGGCCGAAGTCGGCCACTCCTTGGGGCGGTGACGAGAATCACCTTGCCATGTCGAGGATGGTCCTTGGCGGCCACCGCCCCGACGGCCGGAACCGCGCCACCGCCCGGAAATGGCCCGTGACGGGCGTCGCGGCGGAAGGTACGTCTTTTTATGTAGACAAACTACTTTGCAAAGAGTAGGGTCTCTACATAACAAGGGTGCGCGACGGCCGCGTCCGGCTCCCACCGGCGCGTTCGCGGGTCGGTCGGGCGGGGCCCGCGCTTGACCAGGTAGTGGACCCTCACGGTGACGGGCCGGGAAGCCGACCGATTCGAGTCTCCGCTGTGGGTGGCGGACCAAACTGGAGCCGCGGGGCGGCGGTCCCCGGATCGTGAAGGAGGCGGCGATGTGGCGGCAGGTCTATGCCCGGCTGCGCTCGCTTTCGCGCTGGCGGAACCAGGAATCGGAGCTCGACGACGAGATCCATTTCCATCTCGCCGAAGAGATGGAGGAGCGGATCGCGGCGGCTAGCACTCAATCACAGTTGACACAGGGCGGGGTCCCGTGTAGAACAGGTCCGTGCGGATTGGGCTTCGCCTTCTCCAGCCGGAGTCGGTCGAGTGGCTGCGCCAAGAGTTGTGCCGGGGGGCGCTGTCACGAGCCGCTCTGGGACGCGGACTGTGCGAGCGGGAGGATTGGCGCAACGGGCGGGGAGAGTTGTGCACGTCGTCGGCTCGGAAGGCGTTGCCGCGCCTGGCGGAGCAATTGGGTCTGTCTCTGCCGCCGGCGCAGTCGGGTCCGCCACGGGGTTGCGCACCGTCGGGGGACGTGTCGGGACTGGCGCAGACGGCGTTTTCGGGCAGTTTGTCGGAGCTGGGTGAGGTCCGGCTGGTATTGGCGGACACGGCGTCGGTTCGGCAGCAGTGCGGACATCTGCTGGAGGCGGCCCATCCGCGGGGTCGGGGTCGGGCGCCGGGCTGCCGGTTGACGTATTTGTTGTCGGCGGCGGTGGGTCCTGTGGGGGTGCTGAGCTTTGTGGCGGCGCCGCTACGGTTGGGCCCCCGCGACGCGCATCTGGGTTGGGACGACCGCACGCGTGGTGCGCACATCGCGGAGGTGGTCTCGAACGACCGATTTCTGCTGTTGGACAAGGTGCGGGTTCCGCACTTGGCGTCGCACGTGCTGGGTCGTGCGGCGTCTCGTCTGGCGGCGGACTGGGAGGCCCGGCACGGGGTTCGTCCGGTGTTGTTGGAGACCTGCGTGGAGGCGTCGCGTCGGGCGACGAGCTACCGGGCGGCGGGCTGGCAGTGTGTGGGCCGGACGGCGGGTCGTCCGCCCGGGTCGTCGGTGGCGAGGGAGCCGAAGAACGTGTTGCTGCGGGGTCTGGCCGGGGGCTGGGCGGAGACGTTGCGGTGTGCGCCGGCGCGGTCGCCGGGGTCGTTTCCGGGGTTGGCGCTTGAGGACGATTCGAGTTGGGCGCGGCTCGAATTCGGGCGCTCGGACTTGGCCGACGGGCGCTTGCGTCGGCGTCTGGAGCGGTTGGGGGCGGCGTGGGAGGAGCATCCGGGGGAGCCGCTGCCGGCGATTTTCCCGGGCAGCGCCGAGCAGCAGGCAGCGTACCGTTTCCTGCACAATGAGAAGGTGAGCGGCGAGGACATTCTGCAACCGCATCGTGAGGCGCTGGTGGAGCGCTGCCGGCCCGAGTCGACGGTGCTGCTGGTTCAAGACACGACGACGCTGAACTACACGGGGTTGAAGGACAGCACGTCGGGTCTGGGTCCGCTTCAGGACCGCGAGAGCAGCTCGCGGGGCCTGTTCGTGCATGCGGCGGTGGCGTTCACGGCGGGTCGGCGGCCGTTGGGGGTGAGCGGTCTGGAGACGTGGGCGCGGCCGGAAGCCGCGCCGGCGGCGGAGCGGGAGAAGGAGAGTCGGCGCTGGTTCCGGGGATTCGATCAGGGCCGGGCGTTGGGGCGGGCCTGCCCGGAGACGCGGGTGGTGGTGGTCGGGGACCGGGAGAGCGACATCTACGGCCTGCTGAAGTGGCAGGCCGAGCATGCGGACGAGGCTGGGCTGGTGGTGCGGGCGAACGCGAGCCGGCAGCGGCAGGTGGAGGTGTGGGACCCGCAGTTTCGGACGACGATGCGCCGGGCGCTGGCGTCGCAGCTGGATTTCGAGGAGCCGGTGAAGACAGGGCGGGAGGTGTTCATCGACTCGCAGGGCGGGAAGCGGGCGCGGGGGCGGCGGACGGCGGTGACGGAGTTGCGCATCGGGCAGGTGGCCTTGCAGCCGCCGAAGGAGCGACCCGGGGACGGTCCGGTGACGGCGTGGGTGGTGCGCGTGTTGGAGACCGACCCGCCGGCGGGCCGCGAGCCGCTGGAGTGGCTGCTGGTGTCGAGCGAAGGGGGGGCGACGGCCGACTGGGCGGAACGGATCGTCGGCTGGTATGAGGCCCGCTGGGGCATCGAGGAGTATTTCCGGGTGCTCAAGAGCGGTACGCGGATCGAGGACCGGCGGCTGCGGGAGGCCGACGCCCTGATCAACTGCCTGGCCTTCGACGCGGTCACTGCTTGGCGGGTGTGCAGTCTGGACCGCTATGCGCGGGACGCGCCCGACACGCCCGCCGCCGAGGTGCTGACCGAGGACGAGCGGCAGGTCATCGGTACCGTGGTGCGGGCCGAACGGCTGCTGCCGCCGGCCGAGCGTGACAAGCCGTTTCCGCCCGACATTCGCAGTTGGGTGGTGCTGCTGGCGCGCATGGCCGGCTGGCACCCCTCGAAACGTAGCCCGTTGCCAGGCAACCAGGTCATGTGGCGGGCATGCGTCCAGTTGCAGACGATGGTGCGCGTCATGCGAGCTGCCCGCGCACCCTAGACCCCGGGGGGCGCCCTACGGCCGCCCGGCGTGGCTGTGCCGCCCGCATGCCGGACGACCCTGTGTCAACTGTGACCCCTTGCTAGTCGCGGCGGGCATGTCTCCGGAACAGGCCCGGACGGCCGCGCGGCGTGACTTCGGCAACGTGCCGCTGATCCGCGAGCTGACCCGCGAGACCTGGGGTTGGGGAGCAGCCGAGCGACTGGGTCAGGACGCCCGCTCGGCCGTTCGGATGATGCGGCGGAACCCCGGCTATACCGGCGCCGTGGTCGTCACCCTGGCCCTCGGCATCGGTCTCAACGCGGCGATGTACGGGCTGCTGTCGCGGCTGTTCCTGCAGGCGCCGCCGCACATCCAGAATCCGGCCGGCGTTCACCGCGTGTACGTGCGGCAGCTCAGTTCCTTCAGCGGGCAAATCTCCACCGTGAACCGGATGGAGTGGGGCGAGTTCGCGGCCCTTCGCGCCGATAGCGCCCGCTTCGCCGCGGTCGCGGGCGCCACCAATCCGCGGACCATGCCGTACGGACGGGGGCAGGCGGCCGAGAATCTCCACGTCTCGTGGGTCACCGGCGAGTTCTTCGTGCTCCTCGGTGTTCGTGCCGCGCTCGGGAGGCTGATCGGCCCCGAGGACGACGACCTCGCGGCGACGCCGGTCGCGCTGATCGGCGACGGCTACGCGCGGCGGCGGTTCGGGCTCGCCAGGGAAGCCCTCGGCGCAACCGTCAGCTTCGACGACGTCACCTACGAGATCGTCGGGGTGCTGCCACCCGGCTTCTCCGGCCCCGATCCGAGCGCGGCGGACGTCTGGCTGCCGGTTCGGATCGCGGCGCCGGCAAGCCGCGGCGATGACTGGGCGCGGATCCGGGGCGGATTCTCCCTCATGCCGTTCGTGCGCCTCGCGCCCGGCGTGACCACGCAAGCCGCCGCCGCGGCCGCGACCGCCGCGGTGCGCGCCGCGCGCGCTGACTCGCCGTTTCTGGAAGACGTCCACGACAGGGAGGCGACCGCGCTGCTGGGCCCACTCCTGCGGACCCGCGGACCGTCCGAGATTGCGGGGGACCTGCGGTTGCCCCTCGTCGTCGGGGGCGTCGCCCTCGTCGTGCTCCTCGTGGCTGTCGCCAACGTCACCAACCTGCTGATGCTGCGGGTGGCCGCGCGCCGCCGCGAGCTGGCCGTTCGCAACGCGCTCGGCGCCGGCCGGTGGGGCGTCGGACGCCTTCTGTTGATCGAGAGCGTCCTGCTCGCCGCGCTCTCCGGCGTGGCCGCGCTCGCCGTGGCCGCCGGCGCGGGAAGGGTGCTCCGCGCGTCGCTGCTCCCGCGATACAACTGGGCCGGCGGCCCGGTGGATGTCCCGGTGATGGCGTTCACGGGGGTCACGGTGCTCCTGGTGGGGCTCGCTGCCGCGCTTGCGCCGGCCCTCTACGCCGCGCGCACCCGGGGGCTCGACCGGCTCGACGGGCTGCGCGGCGCCCGGGCCGGATCGCCGGTCCGCAGCTTCCTGATCGTAGCGCAGGCGGCCTTGTCGATCGTGCTCCTCGTCGGCGGAGCGCTCTTTCTGCGCTCCTTCGAGGCGGCGCGGCGCGTGGACATCGGCTACGCCAAGGAGAACCTGCTCACGGTCAACCTCGTCGGCGGCGGATTGAGGAGCCTGTTCGGCGGGACGCCGCTTGACGAGACCGCCGTCCAGACGATGGAGACTCGCGTTCGCGCGATGCCGGGGGTCGTGGAGGTCGCCCAGGGGACCAGTACGCCGCTGTCCTCTCGCATGGCGATTCCCCTTCGCGTCGACGGGCTCGACCGTCTCCCCTTCGGGGAGGGGCCCTACGTGAGCTTCGTGACCCCCGGTTTCTTTTGGGTGGCGGGTCTTGGCATCCGGGAAGGCCGGAGCTTCGCCGAGGGCGACGGGGCGGGCGCGCCGAGGGTCGCGGTGGTCAACACGGCCTTCGCGCGGCGGGCGTGGCCCGGCGCCCGCGCCATCGGCCGGTGCCTGTTCGTGGGCGGGGATGCCGCTCTTTGCGCGACGGTCGTCGGGGTCGTGGAGACTCCGCTCGAGCGAGGTCTGGGAGGCGGCCCCATCGCCTCGGTGTCGGGCCGGGGTCCGAGCGCGGACGCCGCGGACATCCCGCAGTACTACCTGCCGCTCGCGCAGGCCGCGTCTGACGCCGCCACGGCGGGCACCGCCCTGTCGCAACGCGCGCTGGTGCTTCGAACCCGCGGCGACCCCGAACGGATGGTGCGGCCGGTGCTCCTGGCGCTGGCGGAGGTGTTCCCGGATCTGCCGCGCAGCAACGTTCAGAGCCTGCCGGCCGCTCTTGCGCCGCAGCTCCGAACCTGGCGGATCGGCACCGCGCTGTTCGGCGCCGCGGCCCTGCTGGCGCTGCTGCTCGCCGCCGTCGGCCTCTACGCGGTCATCGCCTTCGGGGTGCGTCAGCGAGAGCTGGAGTTCGGCATCCGGCGCGCCCTCGGCGCCCGGTCGTGGCACCTCCTGCGCTTGGTGATGGCGCGAGGCGTGGGACTGGTGGCGGCGGGCATCGCGGCCGGCGCGCTCGGCGCGCTCTGGGCCGGCCGGTTCGTCGGGCCGCTGCTATTCGACGGGCGCAGCCCGCGCGATCCGCTGGCCTTCGCCGCCGCCGCCCTGGTGCTGCTGGCGGTTGCCCTGGCCGCCTCGTTCCTCCCGGCGCGCCGGGCCGCGCTGGCCGATCCCCGCCAGGCCCTGCAGGCGGAGTAGACTCCACCGGGCAGAGCCATGAGAAACACGATGGAGATCGACGGCTACAGTGTGGTAATGCGGTTCGACCCCGACATCGACATGTATCGCGGTGAGTTCGTCGGTCTGAACGGGGGCGCCGACTTCTATGCGCGGGACATCGCCGGGCTGAGGCAAGAGGGCGCGGCGTCGAGCCGCGTGTTTCTTGACATGTGGCGGGAGGACGGCGTCGAGCCGCGTCGACCCACGAATCCGCTTCTTCCGGATGAGACAGCGTGATCCTGAAGGTGCAGGGTGACTCATCCTGCCAACGAAGTAGCTCTGCTTCGTCGCATCGCCTTGAACCCGGACGTATTCGGCGGCAAGCCGATCATCCGTAACCGCCGGCTGGCCGTCGGGCACGTGCTCGGGATGTTGGCGGCCGGCGATAGTCCGGAGATCCTCCTCCAGGGCTACCCGTGGCTGGAGCCCGACGACATTCGTGCCTGCTTGATGTACGTCGGACGCGAACGCGTTGAGCCGCCGCTAGTCGAGTAGGCGGAGACGTGATGGTCCTGCTCGACGCCCGCTTGAAGGCGGCTCCCGCCAGCGCTCCTGCCCGGCTGCGCCGAGCCGATTGACGCGATCGGCTCGGCGGCATCCGCCTTGACGCCTACGGCTCGTTCGAGGCGTTCAGCTCGATGTTGCGCTGCCCCCCGAGCATGAGCGGCATCGAGTAGTTGCCCTCGTGGCAGGCGTACTCGAACATCGGCTCGGGGTTCAGCGCCAGCGGCACCGACGCGGTCCACGGGCTCGTCCAGGTCTCGGGGTCGGTCACCGTGAACTCGTAGTTCAACGTATCGGCGTCGACGCGAGTCAGCCGCTCGACGAGCCGCGCGCCGCCGGTGGTGTTCCGCCAGCGCCGCTTGGCGTCGAAGTTGCGGGTCTCGATGACGAGGGTGTCGCCCTCCCAGCGGCCGCGCGAGTCGCCCGACCACTGCCGGACGTCGGGGTCGAGCCGCGGCCGGCCGTCGAGGGGGACGATGCGCGCGGTATGCACCATCTCGGTGACGATGACCACGTGGTCCTCGGTCTGGAAGAGCTGCATGTTGTTGTTGTAGGCGCTCGGCGTGAACGGCGGGCCGGCGTTGAAGCCGAGGATGCAGCGCACGCCGGCGCTGAAGTCCTCCCACGAGCCGGCGGGGTTCTCGCGCAGGTGGTCGCGCCGCTCGTCGGCCCGCCGCTGCGCGTCCGCGGTCATGGCCGGCATCCGGCCGTTCGGCGGCCAGGTGATGAGCGAGGTGCGCCGGGTCTCGACCGCCCGCAGCCCCCGGTCCATCCAGAAGTTGTTGTAGCCCCCGACGTTCCCGCCGGCCTCGGTCCGGCGCGGGCCCTGCTCCCACAGGCGGATGTCGCGGTCCACCGCGTTCTGCTCGAGCTCGGCCGCCTCCTCCTCGCTCAGGAACTCGCGGTCGGCGAGGTCCTCGGGCCGCTGCAGCGGGGTGATGCTGCGGAAGTCCCACACGCCCTGGAGGTCCGGCCGCCCCCACGCCGTCCGCGGGGCCTCTTCCTGGGCCAGCGCGATGGCCGGCGCGAGCGACCCGACCACGAACACGAGCGCCGCGACGCCGACGAACCTGCGACAGCGATGACTCATGCCAGCCTCCCTGGTATCGGATGAGGGCCCCATCATAGCAGCCCGCCTGCGCCGCGACACGGGCCGCCCAAGCGCACGAGGGCCGCACGCCGATGGCGAGGATGAGGGGCCTGGAAAGACCCGACCTCACCTGGGAGCAGATGGACAAGGCGCAAGCAGCTTCGCGCCGCGGCCGGCCTCCAGGAGTCTGCGCCGTAGAACGGTGCAGACCCCTGGCAGGGTTGGTTGGGCGGTGAGCGGAGCCGCAGGCGATGCTCGCCGGGCTAGGAGTCTGCGCCATGGAACGGTTTTGGGCCCGATCGGCTACTACATGTTGTGGTTGGAACTGGCATGAACCAACTTCATGTTGGGGTGAAGATTTCCTGCGGCGCAGACTCCTAGTGGTCCGTCACGCCATAGTCTTCGGGTGCAGATCTGACCTTATGGCCGCATCGTCAAACGACTTGCCAGCACCGCATGCCAGAACATTCAGCTGTGGCGCTGCACCAGCTCGGGGCACCCCGGGACCAGGGCCGGGCCCGTGCGGCCTCCGCGCGGTGCGGGGAGTGTCCACTCGTGAGGACGTCCGGGGCGTCGAGGCGGCGTGGCCGTCCGATGAAATCCCCTGATTGCCGCAGGATATGAAAACTCGTGCCTCCACCCTGGAGTTGGCACGCTTCATGCTTTCGATAGGTTCAGTCAGGAACGCCGCCGCGGGCTGGGGGCCTCGGTCAGCCGGTCGCGGGGGTTGCGATGTCTCGGAGGAATCGGAGGAGAACATGACAGCGACGGTTCGCAGGCGAGTGAGTCGAGTGGGCACGGTGGCGGTGACGGCGGGGATGCTGGCGTTGACGCTGGCCGCGACGGGCGCAGCGCACGAGACGGACGACGCGTTGCGGCAGGCGGTGGAGCGGCGGCTCGCGGACGAGGCGGCGGTGGCGGACCGGGTCGACGTCACCGTCCGCGGCGGCGAGGTCACCCTCGCCGGCACCCTGGCGACGCTCTGGGACAAGGAGTGGGCGATCGAGCGGGCGCGGGGGACCGACGGCGTCCTCGACGTCATGAGCGATCTCCTCGTCGGGATGCCCGAGAACGACAAGGAGCTCGGCAACGCGGTGGGGCAGGCCATCGTGCGCTATCCCTACTACTCGGTGTTCGACTACGTGGACGTCACCGTCGAGGACGGCGTGGTGACCCTGCGCGGCGACGTGACCGCGCGCCCCGACAAGCCGGCCGACCTCTATAAGCGCATCTCGAAGGTGCGCGGGGTGCAGGCGATCGTCGACGAGCTCGAGGTCCTGTCGCCGGGCATCCACGACGAGGGGCTACGCCACCGCATAGCCCGGGCGCTGTTCGGCCACCCGCAGTTCGACCGCTACCTCGGCCTCGCCCCCCGGATGTCGATCATCGTCAAGAACGGCTACGTGACCCTGAAGGGCGTGGTCTTCGACCAGGGGGACCGGATTCTCGCGGAGAGCATCGCCCGCCAGGCCTTCGGAGTGGTCAGGGTGATCAACGAGCTGGAGACCCGGCAGGAGCTCCTCGAGGCGAGGCAGCGCGAGGAGCCTGCGCCGTAGCTGGAAGTCTGCCCCCGGACAAGGGCAGACTTCCGAAACGACCGGCCTGGCTGGGCGGCAAGCGGAGCCCAAGGCGACGGTTTCCCGTCCAGCCAGCTGCCGGCCGCCGTTGCGTCCCCGGAGCCGCGCCGGCGTTGTGCGACGCAGACGCGGTGGGGTCCGCGACCCTTCCACCGAACCGCCGAGCCGTCAGGGTTGAGCGGTGACGAGAATCACCTCCCCACGTGCCAATCGCAGGAAACCGCAGAAACGGGCTGCGCTTGCGTGCAGTGGGCAGGCTCGTATCGATCGCTGTCCTTACGGGGAGTCGGGTTCCTCCGGCAGGGCGAACGCATAGACTGCGTTCGTCCGGTTCCCTCCGACCGGCACCGCCAGGTACTGCCGCCCATCCACCGCGTAGGTGATGGGAAAGCCCTGCGCCGAGCCGGGCAGCCGGGTCCGGAACAGGATGTCGCCGTTGGCCGCGTCGTGGGCGTAGAGATGCCGGTCGGTGTCGGCCCCGACCACGAGGCCGCCGCCGGTGGCGAGGGCCGCCGCCCCCGGCCGGGACGACATCGAGTGCCGCCAGCGGATCTCGCCGGTGTCGATGTCCATGGCGATGAGGTGCCCGGGGAACTCCGCGCTGTCGGGGTGCACCCGGCCCGTCCGTCGCCGGAACCCGCGGTTGGCGTAGTAGTTGTTCCCGATCTCCTGCGGCAGCTCGGTGAAGGTGCCGGTGACGCAGGTCGGGTGGATCGGAATGTAGAGCAGCTGCGTCTCGGGGTGATAGGCGCTCGCCCGCCAGTTCCGCACCCCCAGCAGGTCGGGGCAGAACTCGAGCTCGACCCCGTCGCGCGGGATCATGTCCGGCCGGTAGGTCACCGCGCCGGTCGCGGGGTCGACGTCGAGCACGTTCTGGTAGCCGAGGTCGTGGGCGGCCACGAACGCCCCGGTCACCCGGTCGAGCTCCCACAGGATGCCGTGCTTGCCCATCTTGAAGATCGACCGCCGCCCCCGGTGGTCGATGAGCACGCTCTCGAACACGTCGTCGAGGTCGTGGGTCTCGCCCGGCACGAACTGGTAGTACCACCGCAGCTCGCCCGTCGCGGCGTCCAGCGCCAGCACGCTGTTCGTGTAGAGGGCGTCGCCGTCGGTGGCCCGGGAGATGCGCGCCCACGGCTTGGCCTGCGACGTCGACCAGTAGGTGAGCTCCGTCTCGGGGTCGTAGGCGCCGGGTATCCACGAGTCCGAGCCGGCCCGGAACATCAGCGGCAGGTCGCCCCACGTGTCGCCGCCCGGCTCGCCGGGCCGGGCGATGGTCGAGGTGCGCCACACCTCGTCGCCGGTCTCGGCGTCGTGGGCCGAGATGAAGCAGACGTCGTTCTTGTAGTTCTGGCAGCCGGTCATGCCGGCCACGATCAGCCCTTCGACGACGATGGGGCCGCTGCTGTAGCGGTAGCCGAGGGTGCGGTCGGCCACCGTGTGGTCCCAGGCGACCTCGCCGGTCCGCGCGTCGAGGGCCACGATGCGGGCGTCGGTGGTGTTCAGGTAGACCTTGTCGCCGTAGAGGGCAATCGAGCGGCTGCCGCGGCTCGGGCCCCGGTTCTGCCGCTCCGCGCTCCGCCCGTCGCTCCCCGCGTACTGCCAGAGGCGCTCGCCGGTGGCCGCGTTCACGGCGTGGATGCCGTTGCCGGGGTTCGGGATGTACATCACCCCGTCGTGGACGAGCGGGGTCGCCTGGCTGAGCCCCGGGCCGATCGACCAGCCCCAGACGAGCTGCAGCCGGTGCGCGTTGTCGGTCGAGATCTGGTCCAGGGGGCTGTAGCCCCAACCGTCGAGGGTCCGCCGCCAGTTGATCCAGTCGTCGGGATCGGGGTCGTGGAGCATCGCGTCGGTGATGGGTTCGAAGCCGTCCTCCTGCGCCGAGGCCGGCGCCGCGGCGGCCAGCGCCCAGGCGAACAGCACGATGGAGACGAAGGACACCGCCGCCGGCCGTCTGTACGCGTTCGTCGTCATGGGCAACCTCGCGTCCTTGTGCCGTCGGAACGGTCGAGCCCGGATGCGGCCAACGACCCGGACCGTGGTCGGATCGCGACCTTACCACTTCCGGTCGCTGGTGTCTGCGCCGCGGAGCGGCCTTCCCCCGGAGGCGTCGGCTCCCGGCCAGGGTCGGTCGGCGGGGGGCATGCGTGTCATGAGCATCGTCCTGGATGACCCGGAGGCGTCGGCTCCCGGCCAGGGTCGGTCGGCGACAGGCGCGTCGAGCCCGGCTCGACGGGGAAGGGCGGGGCACCCTACCTGGCGAACCCGAACGCCAGCGAGAGCGTCAAGGGTGCGTTGATGCCGACCCGCGCCTCCGGCGCCACGAACCGGGTCCGGCTCTCGTTCCAGCGAGTCAGCCCCACCCCGAGGCCCGGCATGATCCTGACCCCTCGGTGGCTCCCGTACCGCGTGTGCCACCGGGCGCCGCCCCCACCCAGCACGATGTAGGGCACCGATCCGTCCAGCGGCCCGAAGGTCTTCGCCGCCCCCACCCACCAGACGTGGTCCGAGTGGTCGCCGGTGGCAGAGAAGTTGTACTCCGCGTTCAGACCCCAGCCCCGCCCGAAGTACTTCCGCCAGGAGACCGCGCCCCCGCGTTGCGGATCCGCCTCGAAGTAGAGCGGGGCCCCGACGTGGACGGCGACGTGGTCGGGGTGCTGGGCGTCGGCCGGCTGCGCGATGACGGCGAGCAGTGCGGCGGCGGCGAATGGTCTCATGGTGATCCCTCCAGCCTGCAATGCGCGAAGGGGGGAGGGCTCGGGTCATCGGCCGGCGGCAATCGGAGGCCGGGGCGCGACCGTGCGGCCGCGTTGGGAGATTCGCCGTCGCGAACTCCTGAGGCGATGGTTTCCGGGCTATGCTTGGGAAGGCCGCGTCGGACGAATCATGGGGCTGATACACACGGAAGTGGAGCTGTCGAATCCGCGCAACCGCGAGCTGGCCGCCCTCCGGGTCGTGGCAATGGTAGACACCGGGGCGATCACGCTCTGCATTCCGGAGCACGTCGCCGTCCAGTTGAGCTTGTCGGAGCTGGAACGGCGGGAGGTGACGACGGCGACCGGGAGCCGCGTCTCGGTTCCGTATGTCGGGCCCGTGCAGGTGGGCTTCGGAAACCGGTCCTGCTTCACCGGCGCCCTCGTCATGGGCGAGAGCGTGCTGCTGGGGGCCATTCCCCTGGAGGACATGGACCTCGTGGTCAACCCGCGAAAGCAGGAAGTGACCGTCAATCCCGAGAGCCCCAACATCCCGTCCGCCGTGGTCGTGACTCCGGCCCGCTGACCGCCGCCGTGCGGCCCCGTTTCTCGCGGGTCCCGCGGGTCGACGCTCGGGCGATGTCGGTGGGAGGGGAGCGCAAGAGCTCACGCCGCGTCACGGCAACGGCTTCAGGACTCCGTCATGCCTGTCAGGAACGACCTTCACACGCGCCGGCGGTACCGGGCGCTCTTGTCCGCGGTGGCGGTGGCGGTGTTGTGGACCGCCGGGATCGACGACTTCCGCGCCCAGCCGACGGTTGACCTCCTGCTGGTCGGCGGCCTCGTCCACGACGGCTCGGGACAGCCGCCGCTCCGCCAGGACGTCGGCGTGACGGGAGAGCGCATCAGCTTCGTCGGCGACGCGGCCGAGGCGGGCCTCGACGCCGCCGTGGTCGTGGACGTCGAAGGGCTGATGGTCACGCCCGGCTTCATCGACATGCACTCGCACGCCGAGCTGACGGAGGACTACGGCCGGGACGGGCTGGAGTTTCTCCATCAGGGCGTCACCACGGTGGCGATTGGCGTGGACGGTGCGGGCACGCCTGAAGTCGCCGACCTGTTCGACCGGCTCCAAGGCCGCATCGGGGTGAACACGTTCGCCTACGTGGGCCACGGCGAGATCCGGAGACGGGTGATCGGCGCGGACGACCGCGCGCCCACGCCGGCCGAGCTCGACGAGATGCGCGCGCTGGTCCGGCGGGCCATGAACGAAGGGGCGTTCGGCCTCTCTACCGGGCTCTTCTACGTGCCGGGCTACTACGCGACCACCGAGGAGGTCATCGAGCTGGCGCGGGTCGCCGCCGCGTTCGACGGCATCTACGACACCCACGACCGCGACCTCGGCGCCAGCTACCGGGGCGTCGGCTATCTCGAGTCGATACGCGAGGCGATCCGGATTGCCGAGAGCGCAGGGCTGCGCGCCATCTTCAGTCACTTCAACGCGCAGGGCGCGCACAACTACGGCCGCGCGCCCGAGGGGGCCCGCCTCATCGAGGAGGCGCGCGCGCGCGGCGTGGAGGTGGCGGCGGCCCAGCACGTCTACACCGCGACCCAGTCGAGCCTGGCCGCCTATGCGATACCGCGGTGGGCCTCGAACGGCGGCCGCGAAGACATGCTCGAGCGGTTCAGCGACCCCGAGACCGTCCGCCGGCTCGATGTCGAGACGATGGAGATGCTGGCCATCCGCGGGGGCGCCGAGAAGCTCCTGTTCGCCGACCCGCGGCCCGAGCTGAACGGCCGGACCCTCGCCGACGTGGCGGCCGGGTGGGAGCTGCCGGTGCCCGCGGCGGTGCGGCGCATCCTCGCCGACGGCAACGCGGCGGTGATGAACCTCGACCTCTACGACATCGAGAACACGCGCTACCTGGCGCGGCAACCGTGGATGATGACCTGCACCGACGGCCGCACCCCGTCCCCCGCGCAGAACGTCACCCACCCGCGCGTCTTCGGGGCCTTCACGCGCAAGCTCCGCCAGTTCGTGCTCGACGAGCAGGTCGTCACGATGCCGTTCGCCATTCGCAGCATGACGGGCCTCGCCGCCGACTTCCTGCGCCTGGATGACCGCGGGTACCTGCGAGAGGGCGCCGTCGCCGACGTCGCGGTGTTCGACCGCGACCGCATCCGCGACCGCGCCACCTACGACGACCCGCGGCAGCACTCGGAGGGGACGGTGCACGTGCTCGTCAACGGCCGCTTCGCGATACGCGACGGCGAGGCGACCGGCGCGCTGGCCGGCCGGCCCCTTCGCCGTCCGACGCGGACCGGCGAGAGCGCCCCCGGCCTGTGATCCCGCAGGAGGTTGACATGAAGCGTCGGGCATTACTGATGCTGTGTGCATGCGCCGGCGTCGCCATGGCGACGGGGCAACCCGGCCAGGCGCAGGTCCGGGACGTCACCCCGGTCACCGACGCGATGCTGCAGGACCCCGATCCCGCCGACTGGTTGAGCTGGCGTCGCACCCTCGATGGCTGGGGGTACAGCCCGCTCGACCAGATCGACCGGAGCAACGTGGACCAGCTGCGGCTCGTCTGGTCCTGGGGCCTCGAGCCCGGGGTGTCGCAGACGACGCCGCTCGTGCACGACGGCGTCATGTATGTCGCAAACCCGGGCAACGTGGTCCACGCCCTCGACGCGCGCACGGGCGACTTCCTGTGGGAGTACCGCCGCGAGATGGACGAGCGGCGCCGGAGCGCGGCGCAGATGCGCAGCCTTGCCATCTACCAGGACCTGGTCATCCTGAACACCGTCGACGCGCACGTCGTCGGGCTGGACGCCCGGACCGGCGAGGCGCGCTGGGACACGCCGGTCGCCGGCGGCCAGGAAGGCTACACCTTCTCGAACGGACCGATCGTCGTCGATGGGACCATCATCGCCGGCATGACCGGCTGCGGGCGTTACCGCGACGACACCTGCTACATCGTCGGCGTCGACGGCCGCACCGGCCGGCTGCTGTGGCGGACCTCGACCATCGCCCGCCCCGGCGAGACCGGCGGCGACACCTGGGGCGACCTGCCGCTCATGTTCCGCGCGGGGAGCGACGCGTGGATGACCGGGAGCTACGACCCGGCCACCGGGCTCGTCTACTGGGGCACGTCGCAGCCCAAGCCGCACAACCGCGACGCGCGCGGCACCGCCGGCGACGCGCTCTACAGCAACTCGACGCTCGCCCTCGACCCCGCGACGGGCGAGATGGCGTGGTACTACCAGCACATCCCCGGCGATTCGCACGACATGGACGAGTCGTTCGAGCGCATCCTGGTCGACTACGACGGCCGGCGCTCGCTGTTCACGATGGGCAAGCTCGGCATTCTCTGGGAGCTCGACCGCGTCACCGGCGCGTTCCGGCGCGCGATCGATCTCGGCTATCAGAACATCCTCGATGTCGACGCCGAGACCGGCGAGGTGACCCACCGCGACGGGATGCTGTCCGACGTCGGCGAGGAGCTCTTCTTCTGCCCCAGCACCGGCGGCTTCAAGAGCCTGCGCGCGATGGCGTATCACCCCGGGACCGGGGCGCTGTACGTGCCGCTCAACCTCAGCTGCGAGACCGCCGCCTTCGCGCCGGTCGAGCGGCGCGAAGGCGGCGGCGGCGGGGGCGCCGTGCGCGGCCGCCTGAACCACTTTCATCCGCAGGCGCCCGACCGGCTGGGCGAGTTCCGGGCGCTGGACGTGCGGACCGGCGAGACCCTCTGGAGCCGGCGTCTCCGGGTGCCCTACAACACGTCGGCGCTGACGACCGGCGGCGGCCTGGCGTTCATCGGCGACTGGGGGCGGCGCGTCCACGCCTACGACGTGCGGACCGGCGAGCCGCTCTGGCAGAGCCGGCTCCCGACGATGGCGAACGGGTTCCCGATCACCTACGCCGTCGACGGCCGGCAGTTCGTCGCGTTCCTGGCCGGCCCCTCGATCGGCGGCTCGAGCTGGGCGACGATTCTCCCCGCCGACCTCATTCCCGACGAGCGCAACCCGCGGGGCGGCAGCGGCGTCTTCGTGTTTGCGCTGCCTTGACAACTAACAACAGTCCGTCAGCGTCCGGGGTCGTCCAGGACGGTCCGTAAGCTGATTACTTGTAACATGTTACGGCTCCGGTGGTGCGGACTGGCCGGGTCAGGATGTGTGGCGGAATCCACCTCAATCCCGTATATAATGGGGGAATGTATGTTGTAGCCAAATCCGACCCCTCACCCCGCAGAACCAAGCGCCGGGGCCGCCATCCCGACAAGGCCCTCTCGGCCGCCTTCGTCCGTTCCGCACCGCCCGGACGCCACGCCGACGGCAACGGGCTGTACCTGTTCGTCCAGCCGACCGGAACCCGAAGCTGGGTCCAGCGGCTCGTCATCCGCGGCCGGCGCCGCGAACTCGGGCTCGGCGCCGCCACCCTCGTCCCGCTCGCCAAGGCCCGCGAGCAGGCCCTCGCCAACCGGATGCTGGCCCGCTCGGGCGGCGACCCCCTCTCCGAGAAACGCCGCGTCCAGGGTGTTCCGACGTTCGCCGAAGCCGCCCAACGCGTGCTCGAACAGAAGCGCGGCGGCTGGCGCGGCCGGTGGCACGCGAAGAACTGGTGGCGGAGCATGGAGCGGTACGTCTTCCCCCGCGTCGGCAGCCGGCCCGTCTCCGAGGTCAACACGGCCGACGTGCTGGAGATCCTCTCGCCGATCTGGCACGTCAAGGCGGCGACGGCCAGGGAGGTCCGCCAGCGCATCCGTGCGGTGCTGGAGTGGGCCATCGCCCTCGACATGCGGAACGACAATCCGTGCGACCGGGTGGTGCCGGTGCTCGGTTCGCAGAACGACATCGTGACGCACCGGCAGGCGCTGCCCCACCAGGAGGTGGCCGCGGCCATCGAGACGGTGCGGGCGTCGTCGTCGCCGCAGCCCGCCGTCAAGCTGGCGTTCGAGTTTCTGGTGCTGACGGCCGCGCGCTCGGCGGAGGTCAGGCTCGCGACGTGGGACGAGATGGACGTGGCCGGCCGCGTGTGGACCGTGCCGGCTCTGCGGATGAAGGCGAAGCGCGAGCACCGGGTTCCACTCTGCCGGCGAGCGGTCGAGGTCCTCGACGCGGCGCGAACGCTCGGCGACGGCACGCCGCTCGTGTTCCCGATGCGGAGCGGGAAAGCGATCTCGGCGTCGACGCTGCCCAAGATGCTCCAGCACCACCGGATCGCCGCGGTGGCCCACGGCTTCCGCTCGTCGTTCAGGGACTGGGCGGCGGAGAAGACGGACCACCCGCGGGAGGTCATCGAGGCGGCGCTCGCCCACGTGGTGCAGAACAAGGTGGAGGCGGCCTACGCCCGGTCGGATCTGTTCGAGCGGCGGCGGCTGCTGATGGACGACTGGGCGGAGTACCTCGCGGGCAAGGCCCGGTGATGCGCCCCTGACTCCTAACGGCTGGGGCCGAAGTCCCGGCCGACGTCACGCGGGGGTACCCGGCCCGACTCGACGGGGTTGCTCAGCGCGAGCGGGTCGAGGGCGGCGGCCAAGGGTAGTGTATCCGTTTGCCTCCGACCGCTGATCCGTAAATTTGGATCGGCGCGCCACGCGACCCCGTCTGTACGTCGGCATCGCGACGCGTACCCGCGTCATCGCTGCTCGCAGTTGACCCCTGTTGTGCGTCGTGCGTATTCTTGGGGTCATGTCCCGGAGGCAGCGAATGCGCACCGGCCCGAACGGCGAGCGCCGCCCGGTTTCGCCAGTCAGCGCCGTCGTCGCCGCTCTCGAGGAAGCAGCCTCGCGGGTCCACGATGAGCCGCCTATGCCTCTACATGCGTCGTCCGCAACAGCGGATTTGGCACGCCAGCGGAGCCTCCCGAACCTTGGTGGAGCTTGGGTAGAGGGCAAGGGATTCGGAGCAGGCGCAGCGGGATGAGGCGTCCGCCTGCAGGTTCCGGCGGCCGATTCTCCCGCGCCCGCTCTCGACCACGGTCCAGACAAGGAAGGAACGATCGATGAGAAAACCGCTCGCCATCTTCACGATCGTCGGAGGCCTCACCGGCCCGCTCCACGCCACCGAGCGGGGACCGATCCTGGAGTCGGCCGCCCGACACGCGGCCCGCATGACGCTCTCCCGCGCACAGCAGACCGATTGCCAGGTCGCCGCCCGGCAGGGCGAACAGAACGGCCGCGCTCGCCAGGGCTCCGTGGGCTGGTTCGCCGGCGGGCTTCTGCTGACTCCGTTCTTCGTCCCCATCATGCCCATCCTGGCCCACACCAGCGACCCCACGCCGCCGGCCGATACCCTGTCCGGCATCTCCCGGAACGACATGAGCTGCTACACGACCGGCTACGTCCGCGTGGCCAAGGGCAAGCGCGTCAAGGCCGCGTGGATCGGCTACGCCGTATCCGCCGGACTGTGGGCCACCCTCGTTTCCGCGTAAACTTCGATCGGCGCGCCACGCGACCCCGTCTGTACGTCGGCCTCGCGACGCGTACGCGCGTCATCGCTGCCCGCAGTTGACCCCTGTTGTGGGTCGTGCGTATTCTTGGGGTCATGTCCCGTAGGCAGCGAATGCGCACCGGCCCGAATGGCGAGCGCCGCCCGGTTTCGCCAGTCAGCGCCGTCGTCGCCGCTCTCGAGGAAGCAGCCTCGCGGGTCCACGATGAGCCGCCTATGCCTCTACATGCGTCGTCCGCAACAGCGGGTTTGGCCCACCAGCGGAACCTCCCGAACCTCGGTGGAGCTTGGGTGGAGGGCAAGGGATTCGGAGCGGGCGACGACAAGACGGCGGCGGATGTTCTCCGGCGGATCCGCCGTGAAGCCCGGGACGAGGGCGAGAAAGGCGAGTGGTTCGAGGAACTCTTCATGCGGATCGCGCGTACAGCGCCCGAGGTTGGCGGTCGCCGCGATCCACCGCTGGCAGACATGGCCCGACCGCCTACGTCTCACCGGACTGGACGGACGCGACATCGGGGTTGATCTCGTCGCCGAACTCACGGACGGAACGCTGGCGGCGGTCCAGTGCAAGTGCTACGCCGAGACCCACACCGTCGGCAAGAAGGAGATCGACTCCTTTCTGAGCGCTTCGGAGGCGGAGTGCTTCGGGCACCGATGGATCGTGAGCACGGCGAGGCCAGGGCCGAACGCCGCAGCGGCCGTAGACGCGGCACGGCCGAGCGTCTCGTGGATCGACTTCAGGCTCTACCTCGACCGGCGGGTCGATAGGGCCGCTGAAGTACGGCCCGTTCGAGAGCTGCTGCCGCTCCAACAAGAGGCTGTCGAGGTAACCACGGACGGACTGGCCATCCACGACCGCGGGACGCTCGTGATGGCGTGCGGCACAGGCAAGACCTTCACGGCATTGCGCATCGCGGAAGAGATCGTGCCGGACGGCGGGACGATCCTGTTCACCGCTCCATCCATCGCGCTGGTCTCGCAGGCGCGCCGCGAATGGCTCCGACGAACAACACCGCAACATGGTGGCTCTGTGGGCCTTGAACTACAACTGGGTGCGCCACCACAAGTCCCTCAAGACCACGCCGGCCGTTGCGGCGAAGATCGCGTCGCAGCCGCTGTCGATCGACTCGATCGCCAGGCTCGTCGAGGAAAGGCATCGGTCAGCGCGAGACATCGCCCGTCAGGCTCAGGAGCGACGGTCATGATCCAACGACTTGGATTCTAAGGGCAAACGGATACACTACCCGGCCAGGGCCTGGGCCAACGGCTCCAGCCTGGCCTGCACGTGATTGGTCAGGCCGGCGAGGATGCGGTCCGGTGGAGCCCGGCGACGAGCCCGTCGAGTATGCGCCGCCCGTTGACGCCGACGGCCAGGGCCGGCTGGCGAGACTGAAACTGCGCTTTATGACCAGCTGGTCATAAGGCGCATCATGACAAGTGCGGCGTTATGACAAGTGACCGTCAGTCGACGCCGTGTTCTGCCGACGTGGCGGGCCTTGGCATCGCGGCGAGCTTCACATAATACGCGTGGTCTCTGAGGTCCCCAGACGGGGACCGAGGAGGAGGCCATGCTTGAAACCTCGGTTCACCCACGCATCTGCGAGCGGATCCGGTCAGGACCGCTGGGCCGCTGGGTCGACGACTTCGTCGACGTACTCGCGGGGCGCGAGTACGCGACGGACGATCCGGCCGGCATGTTCGAGCCGCCGCGATCTTCAGCGATTGGCTGGGTCAGCAGAACCTCGCGGCGACCGACATCGACGAGACGCTGGTCGGTCGGTTCGTCAGCGGGTTGCCCCGGCGACCGTCCTCGACGCACCCGAGCAGCCGGCAGGCGGAGGTGGCAGGCGGCGTCATGACAAGCGGCGCTGGGGAAGCTCGGCGGCGGCCGAGGTCGAGGGTGTCCTGCGCTTTCCATAATCAGAGGCTCGCCAGGAAGGTCAGCAGAGAGGAGTCGGCCTTGAACCGCCGGGTTCGTTGGCCGAGCGGATCGAGTTTCCGCAGGGCGCTTTCCTTGAGCTGCAGGTCCGCCTCGACGTAGTGATGGGTGGTCTCGAGCCCCTCGTGGCCGAGCCACAGGGCGATGGTCGCCACGTCGATGCCGGCTTGGAGCAGATGCATGGCGGTCGTGTGGCGGATGACGTGCGGCGACACGCGCTTGGCGGCGAGGCTCGGACATCGCTGGCGGGCTCGCTGACAGGCTTGGTCGAGCAGATGGGTGACGCCCTGCCGCGTCAAGCGGTCGCCGCGCGCGTTGCGGAACGCGTAGTCGGGCTCGGCCTCGCCCTCTTCGTCGAACCACTGGCGCAGGCAGCGGCCGGTCCGGGCCCACAGGGGTACGGCCCGCTCCTTGCGGCCCTTCCCGAGGAGTTGGACGACCGTGGCGGCGCCGAAGCGTACGTGGGAGCGCCGTAGGGCCACAAGTTCAGAGACGCGCGCCCCGGTGTTGTACAGGGTCAACAGCAGGATGTGGTCCCGGCGTCCGCCGTGGGTCGAGCGGTCGCACGCGGTCAGGATGGCGTCCATTTCCGGCCGCGTCAGGTAGTGGACTTGGCGTCGTGGCGCGCGCTTGCAGGGAATCGCCAGGACGCGGGACGTCAAGTCGACGGACTCGGGCGCGCGCAACGCGGCGAATCGAGCGAACGAGCGAACGGCGGCCAGCCGTGCGTTCCGGGACTGAACGCTGTTGGCGCGGTCCTGTTCGAGGTGGTCGAGGAACTCGAGGATCACCGGAGCATCGAGGTCGTCCAGGGTGAGCGCCTCGGGCTTCCGGTGACGGTGCTGATCGAGAAACGTGAGCAGCAGGCGGAAGGCGTCGCGGTAGGCGTGGATGGTCTGGGGGCTGGCGGCCTTCTGCTGCACGAGATGGTCGGCGAAGAACGCGCGGAGCAATGGGCCGAGGGGGGCACGGTCGTTCATGGCGCCCCCTTCCCGTCGACGAAAGCCTCGAAACGTGCGGCGGCTGGTTCGAGCACCGGCGGCGTGGCGGTCAGATACCAGTAGGTGTTCTGCGGGCTGACGTGGCCGAGGTAGACGGCGAGCGCGGGAAGCCGGTCGCGGACCACGACGCCCTGCTGCGCCCAAGCGGCGAGCCGGGCCACGGCGAAGCTGTGGCGCAGGTTGTGCAGGCTGACCCCGCGGCCGACCGGCCCGCGCAGCCCGAGCCGGCGGGCCAACTGCCCGAAGGTCCGGGCGAGGGCTTTGTAGTTGAGTCTGCCGCCGCGGGAGACGAAGAAGGCGCTGCACAGGCCGTCGTAGCCGAGGTCGCGGCGTTGCTGCGCGTAGGTCCGCAACGCGGCGGCGGTCGTGGGGTGCAGCGGCACGAGGCGCGACTTGCGGAACTTCGTGCGCTGAATCTCCAGGCACGGCGGGTCGCCGAGGAGATCGACGTGGTCGATGTCGAGGCGAATCGCCTCGCCGGCCCGGAGCCCACAGCTTGCCAGCAGCCCGATCACCGTCGCGACCGTGTGTGGGCGTAGGCCGGCACGCGGTCGGAGGGAGCGGGCGGATTCCATCAGGGCGAGGATCTCGTGGGGCGCCAGGATGCGCGGGGTGGGACGCTTGCTCGTGCGCACCAACCCGGTGCCGGGCACGTCGACGCCGGGCTCGGCCGCGCGGACCATCGTGAGGAATCCACGCACGATGCTCAACCGCCGCGCGTGCTGGCTCTCGGCGCTCGCCGAGGCCCACTCGACGGCGACCTGCGCAGCCGCGGCGTCGGGACCGCGCCGTTCGAGATGCTCGACGAAGTCCTGCAGGAGGCGCGCCTCCAGTCGCATGGCGAAGCCGATGGCGCGGCGCAACGCCAAGTAGGTCTCCAGGTGCCGGCGCCAAGCCTCGCCGGTCATCGTGCACCTCCCGGCCACGGCAGGGCGATCGTCGCCAGGGTCTCGCGGTCCAGCTTGGCGTAGATGGCGGTGGTCTCCAGGCGGGCGTGGCCGAGCAGATCGGAGACGGTCTTCATCGGCACGTCCCGGCGGACCATCTGCGAGGCGAAGGTGTGCCGGAAGACGTGTGCGCCAGACCGCGGGACGGTGACGCCGGCGCGGCGCAGCGCCCGCTTGGCGATACCTGTCACGCTCGTACTGCTGAGCTGCCGATACGGCGGTAGCGCGGTTACGAAGAACACATCCGGCGGGCTGGTCCGGGGCCGCGAGCGCAGCGCGGCGACCAAGGCGGCCCCGACGTCGGCAGGCAAAGGCAGCCGCCGCTCCCGTCCCCCTTTGCCGACCACACGGACAACCCCGTTGTGCCAGTCGACGTGCTTCACCGTGAGGGCTGCGGCTTCTCCTGCCCGGAGGCCGAGCCGGCTCAGGAGCAGCAGGATGGCGCGGTCGCGATGGCCGCTGGAGCACGTCTCGTCCACTGCGGCCAACACCCGTTGCAGGTCGTCATTGGCGAGGGCGCGGGGCAGTCTGGCGTGCTTCCATTCGCGGATGGTCGGGACGGCGCCCTCGATACCGGCGGGAACGACGCCGCAGGTGGCGAGGAAGCGAAGAAACGCCCGGGTCGCGGTGATGGGCGGCCGACAGGCCGACGGGTGGAGCCGGCTGGCCTGGGTCTGCACGAACGCCGCGATCGTCGGCACGGTGAGCCGGAACCAGTCGGGCGTAGGCGTCCCCGCGCACTCGGCAAGTAGAGCTGCGGCATAGCGCCGGTAAATCCGCCGGGTACCGACGGCCAGGCCGTGCACTTGTACGAGGTGATCGTCGAAGCGCTCCAACCACTGGTCGGTCTCGCATCGGGCGGGGACCGGCCGGCGGCGTGCTGCCACTTCCCGTGCCCACAGGTGTGCAGCCAGCAGACGGACGCCGCCTGCCACCCTCGACTGCCGGTCGCTCGGGCGCGTCGAGGACGGTCGCCGGGGCAACCCGCTGACGAACCGATCGACCAGCGTCTCGTCGATGTCGGTCGCCGCGACGTCCTGCTGATCCAGCCAATCGCTGAAGATCGCGGCGGCTCGAACATGCTGGCAGATCGTGCTCGTCGCGTACTCGCGCCCCGCGAGTACGTCGACGAAGTCGTCGACCCAGCGGCCCAGCGGTCCTGACCGGATCCGCTCGCAGATGCGTGGGTGAACCGAGGTTTCAAGCATGGTCTCCTCCTCGGTCCCCGTCTGGGGACCTCAGAGACCACGCGTATTATGTGAAGCTCGCCGCGATGCCAAGACCCGCCACGTCGGCAGAACACGGCGTCGACTGACGGTCACTTGTCATAACGCCGCACTTGTCATGATGCGCCTTATTACCAGCTGGTCATAAGGCGCAGTTCCCAGAAGGCTGCGGCCGAGTTGATGAAGGTATCGCGGCGTTCGACGCAGCGGGCGGCGGTCATCAAGAACGATCCGGACCTGGCGCCGGCCGTGGAACACGTCACCGTTGCCGACGCGTACCGGATCCGGGAGGAGGCGGCCAACTCAAGGCCGGGGTCGGACCGGGGCGGCGTCGACATCATCGCTACGATGCCGCTGACGGCGCAGGGCCGTCCTTGGGGCATTGGCCGCATTTTCCTACTTCTGCGGAGCGGACAAGTCCAGCCTGAGCGACCCCCCGCGGTGCTGATCCAGAAGTGACACCTTGGTATCACGCTCTGGATCAGAAACGAGTAGTACGTAGCGGGGTCGCTCAGGTACTGTTTACCATCTTTGCCGTGATCCAAACCGTGTTGCGGTCGTGGCTTAAGTGTATATTGTCCAGTAATTTAACGTTCAAGGGGCGTGATATCGGGGTCGCACGGAACGTGATATTTGGATCAAGTCGATGGCTATCACGATTTGGATCAGCATCCAGCGACGAAATCGGAGGCGCTTGGCACCTCGGTGCGCGTCATCTCGATGTCGATGATCAGAAACCCACCGGGCGCCCGGGTCGGCGCCCGGCCCTGGTCGTGGAGCTCGGCGGGTGACAGCCCTGACGCCCTCGCCAAGGCCGGCGTCGCCCTCGTGGTGCTCAAGTAGAACATCCGGGTCGGGGGCAAGCACGACATCCCGACGAAGGTCATGACCACCACGCTCGTCGCGCTGTTCGCCGACGTGGAGCGCGACTTGATCTCCGAGCGCACCCGGGAGGGTCTCGCCGGCGCCAGGGCCTCGGGGCCGGAAGCTCGGCCGTCCGAAGGGCTCGCTTCGCGTCTCGCGCCTCGATGGCAGGGAGGACGAGAGCCGGCGCTTCCTCGAGCTGGGCGTCTCGAAGACCGCCATCGCGAAGCTCGCGGGCGTGTCGCCGACGATGCTGTACAGCTTCATGAACACGCATGGACGCCGAGCGGGGCAACACGCCCCGGCACCATGCCGGGGCGTGTCACTGTACGGCGTCAGCGAGATCCCGCGGCTCGGCCAGTCCGGCCGCGGGAAGCGCAGCGCCGCGTCTCGGCAACGGTTACCGGCCCTCCTCCTCGAAGCTGCGCAGGTAACGCGACACGGTGATCCGCGCGCAGCCGATCGCCTTCGCGATGCGCCCGAAGCCGAGGCCCTGGGCGCGAAGCTCGACCATGCGCGCGACGGCCTCGGCCGACATCGGCGGGCGCAGGAACCCGCGCCTGACCGTCACGCGGCCGCGCCGGCGCAGGACCTTCCGGTCGGCGAGGGCCGGCATCGAGCGCTCGTCGTCGTCGACGTCGGGCGCGTGCTTCGCCATCTCGTGCCAGTCGACGGCGGCGCGCGTCGGACCGCCGTCGACGGGCTCGGGGTCCGGCATCTGGTCGAGGAGGCCGTCGCCGCCGCGCCACGCGACCTCGAACTCCTGCTCGGGGCTCACGGACGACTCGCGGACGACCGTCGTCAGCGGCTCGACCTGGTGGTAGACGACCGACAGCCCCGTCGTGTGGCCGGCGCCGGTGCGATACGACACGTCGGCGAGAGCCGAGCTCACGGCCGGACTCGCCAGCGCCGCGGCCAGCGCCGAGCCCTGCAGGCGCAGCTTCGTCGCCACGCGCAAGGCGCGGATCGTCGAGCCGCCGCCGTCGATCGAGCGGACGACGATCTCGGAGCCGACCCGGAGCGGCCGGCCGTCCCGGAACGGATTCCCGCCGCCGTCGCGGAACCGGTCCCTCCTCGAATTGCGGACGCGAGTGCTGGCCATCGTTCACTCCTCCTGCGGCGAGTCGCGTCCGGCCTCATGCCGACCCGCGCTCGTGCGCACACGTCGCGCCGCAGGAACCCTGCCCGCGATTCCGGGGTCAGGGAGCCCCGCAGGGGACCGCTGCCCGGGGTGTCTAATCGACCGGCCGATGCTTTTCGGCGCCGGCGTTCAGGCCGGCCGGCCCGGGAGAGCGGTCCCTCGTCGGGCACGGCGGTGGTGGTGGGGAGGGCGGTGGTGATGGTGAGGAGGTGCCGGCCTGCGGCGAAGCCGCGTCTTTTGCCGGCGACGTCAAGGTGAACGAGCGGAGATTCGACGGCCCGGGCGTTCAGCGGCGGCGATCGCTCTTCGGGTCGCCGTCCTTGACGCCGGAATCTGCGAGAGGCGCACCCGTCTGGCCGGCCCGCTCTTCAGGCCGGCCGGGTGCGCCGTCGCAAGGGCAGGGGTTCGCCGCCCATCCCGTGGCCGTCGCCCTTCACGGCCTCGGGATGGAGGCCGGACCGCCGTTCCAGGTCCGGCCGGGGGCGGCGTCCGCCCCGCCGGCGGAGCCGGCGTTCGGAGCGGGTGCAGTTCAACCCGCTGCGGGGGCGGATGGGACGACTGTGCGTGCAAGCCAACCTCTCAACCTGGCACGGCGTGAGCAGGGAGAGGACGGGCGCCGGGGGGACGACGACGCGGTCGCGGTGGAGAGCGTCGCGATCACCGTCGACGAGGATCGCACTCCAACGGCACGGGGTTGTCCCCCGCGCAGTGGTAGCATGGCTCGTGCTCGATACGCACGCGCCCGCCGGCTGGCGCCCGGAACCGATTCGCCCGAGACCCGCCGGGTCCGGCGTTCCTCGCGCACGGTCCACGCGTTGTGGCGAACAGGTCCGACCGTGCGTACGCCGCCTCGACCTTGTTGCCGACGACGTGGGCGGGCGCGCCGCCTCGATGAACTCGCGCGGAGGGTCCGTCTCCCCGGCCGCCTAGTCCGGGAACGTCGACCGGAAGCCATGGACCACGGCCGGGATGTTGCAGTCCTTGAGGATCCCGGCGCACGACCCGGAGCCGGGTGCGCTGCGGGCGGCGGAGACGTGAACGGCCGGGACTGCCGACCCCCACCGGTTCCGGTCCGGTGCGCCATCCCGGAATCCGGCGGTCGGCCGGCGTCTCGTGAACGTGGTGGACGGCCGGGACGCCCCGTCCAGGCCGGGCCGCAAGGCCCATAACTGCCATCCGAGTTGCGGGGCGGGCGGCGTGTCATCCACAGGACCGGAGCATCGCGGAGGACGCGCGCAGCGCGTTGACACGCCGACCGTCCCGCAACTACGCGGGAGCCAGCGCACCATGGAGCTCCTCGACCTGGCGCCGGTCGTTCGCCGTCCAGGCGGTGCGGTGTCGATGGTCGCCTCGGGACCGCGCCCAAGGCGTCGTTGGAGCATTACCACATTCTCTTCTTCCGCAGAGCGGACAAGTCCAGCCTGAGCGACCCCGCGGTGCCGACCCGGAAGCGACACCTTGGTGTCACGTTCCGGGTCGGAAACGAGTAGTACGTAGCGGGGTCGCTCAGGTCTTGAATGTCATCGTCATGCTGATCCAATCAGTGTCGTCTGCCAGGCGGAAGTCTCTGTTTGTCATAGGTTTAGGCTCGGTTGCGCTTGGCACCAGGGTCGGCGCTGCCGTGACATTAGGGACAGTGTGGATGAATGTCACCGCTCGGGTCACGGCGCGTGGCAGCATCTACAACTTCGGTCACGTTGATGGCGAGTGGGCGGCATCCCGAAGGTGAAAGCTGGAACGCTCGACGCCAGCTCGTGCTACTGTGTCATGTCATGCGGCGTACAGACGTATTCCAGATCCGTATCAATCCGAACTCCGCGACGGCCTCGCGCGACTTCGCGATGAACGGCACGTCAACATCAGCGCCTGGGCTCGCGACGTCATCGCGTCGGCACCCGACCGCGAATTCCCGGCTGACCTCGAGGCGCCGAAGAGACAACCCCTCGCCGGCTGGAGACCCTGCAAGCTCGACGACGGCTGGGGCGCCGTGCTCGACGGACCCGATGCCGCCGCCCTCGCGGAGGACCCGCGTGGAACCCCGATCAGCATCACCGACAGCCGGGGCGGCTCCTGGACGGCCACGATCACCGAGGTCGTCTCCCGCAACCAGCAGCGCATCGTCGTCCGCGACTCCGGCCGGCCGTAGGGGTTCACGCCCGTGCTCGACACGGCTGGCGGGGGGGCGCCCCTCGCCCCCTGGACGGACGTACGGTGTGACGCCGCGCCGGTTCGGCCGGGCCGTCGATGCGGCCCGTCGAGCGGGCTTGGGTGGGGCGGACGCGTTGGCACCGACCGCGGCGGCGTAGTCCTCCCGGTGGCCAGCCCGCTCACCATCCTGCGGCTGCTATCGTTCCGCCCGCGGCGGGTGCCGCCGGACGGCCCCGAGCTTGTTGCCGACGACGTGGGCGAGCGCCGCCTCGATGACCTCGCGCGGATGGTCCGTCTCCTCGACCGCCCAGTCCCGGAACGTCGACCGGAAGCCATGGGCCAAGGCCGGGACGTTGCAGTCCTTGAGGATCGGGGTCAGCGTCGGTGCCGTCGAGCTGCCTTCCCGGCGGCCGGGGAACACCAGCCGGTTGCCGCCGTTGCCGGGCGTCCGCGCGGCGTCGAGGATCTCGATGGACCGGCCGCACAGCGGCCCGCGGTGCGCAGAGCGTCTTCATGTGAGCAGCGGGGACGGCCCACACGTCGGCCTTCGTGTCCATCTCGGACCACTGCGCCCCACGCACCTCGCCGGAACGCGCGGCCGTTACACGCGAGTCGCGACGCCTCCACCGCCAGCACGATGCCGACGCGTCCTCTCGCAGATTGCGAGCAGGGGCCGCTCGAACCGCGGACGAGCGCCGCCGCCGGACGGCCCGAGGTCGTCGTCGACGGGACTCCATGGGGGGTGGCGTCGTCCACCTCGAGGAGGATGTCCGTTGATCCGCGCCTCGGGCATCCGCCGGTAGAGGTCGGCGACCAGGTCAGCGGCCCCGTCCGGCACGGCGGTTTCCGTCCTCTCGACGCGGAGCACGCTGTCTTCGATGCTCTCGCCGGCGACCGCACCGGCCCGCGCCGCGGCGGCCGGCCGGCGCAGGCCCTCGTCGAGGGCGAACCGTCGCTCGGCGAGCCCAGTCGTGCGGGCCGGGACCGGCAGGCTGCGGTCGGCATCAGCAACGGCGGGAGCCGACAGCAACGCCCTTCGGCTGTCGCCGTAGCGGTGCGACCGCGCCAGCCAGACGTCGCGATACTTGGTCGGCACCCTGGACGGCGTGGCCCCGTCCGACGGCGCGATTGCTGACGTGGCGTAGAATCGGCAACTTGGGAGCGGGCAGGGAGTCCGTCACTCGCGAAGTTCAACAACGAACGGGACAACCCCCTACGAGGAGTTCCAGGATGACGACAGTGGTGTGCTGGAACATGAAGCGCAGAAAAAGACCGTGGCGGAGGTTGGCCGAGATGGGAGCGGACGTCGCGCTGTTGCAGGAGACGACCCACATCGTGCCGCCCGACGTCGCTGATCGCGTGGACGTCGGGCCGCTGGTCGAACAAGGCGCCTGGGATCCGCGGGAATCCAAAAGGGATTTCTCTGGGCGCCGTTGGCCGAAGATCGCGAAACTGTCCAATCGCGTGGAGGTGGAGTGGTTCAAGCCGGTCACCCCGATTGGCCCGAGGTCCGAGGACACGATCAGGATCAGCGACATCCAGACCATCGCCGCCGCCCGGGTCACCCCAACGGACGGCGAGCCGCCGTTCATCGTCGTGTCGATGTACGCAGCCTGGAGGGCGCCTCATCCGAGCACCGAGAGGGATTCCGACTGGAATGTGGACGCCTCAGCGCACCGAATCCTTTCCGATCTGTCCGCTTTTGTCGCCAACGCGGACCGTGAGCCGCACCGCATCCTGGCGGCGGGCGATCTCAACATCGACTACGGCGCGGACTACGGTTGGAGGGAACGTAGCGACCAGCGGCTCTGGTACGCACGCTGCCGCACGATTTGGGACCGCATGGAGGCGCTCGGACTCGAGTACATGGGCCCCTGGTATCCGAACGGCCGGCGAGCGAATACGGTTCCCGCGCACGCGCCTTCGGACACGAAGAACGTCCCGACGTTCTATTCCGACAACACCAAAGAAAGCTCTCCTGCCGACGCCTACAACCAGCTCGATCACGTGTTCGCCTCCCGCGGTTTCCATGAATCCATCCGGACGCGTGCCTTGAACGGCGTCGACGAATGGGGCCCGAGCGACCACTGCCGGCTACTGATCGAGGTGGGAAAGTGATGCCGGCGAATGTTGTGCGGAGACGTCCTCGATGGTCTCGGTTGCGCGGTTGCGCAGGGCCTGCCCTCTGGAGGGGGCGACCACCGAGAAGGACACCGCCTGGAGGTTCGTGCGGGAGCGGGAGAGCCGCGGGGTTCGCCCACCCGCCCACGCTGGCTGACTCGGGCTCCGCTCAGTTGAGCGCGGCGAGATCCTCTGGGCGCTCCTGGAGCACGGCCCTGCCGACGGCGGGGAGCGGTGTCGATGGTCGCCTCGGGACCGCGCCCGGGAGTTGCTGCAGGACCTCGGGCAGGCGCGCCAAGGCGGCCCGGGTCAGCAGGGCCTCAGCGCGTGCGCGGCGAACTGGCCCAAGTCACCGTAGACGCCACCCTCGACGCTGCCGCGCGCCGTCGGCGGCATCGTGGCGATGATGTCGATGCTGCCCGGTCCGCCCCCGGCCTTGAGTTCACCGACCGGCGCAGCCCGCAGACTGGGTACCCGGGGGCGTGTTCGTCGCGTCGGCTACGGCTTGCTCCCCGCGCCTCCTCCTGCTTGATCCGCTTGACGGCCCCCGCCCAGAGTCGGCGCCTGGCCGGCCTCGCCGCCAATTGGCGCATCATGACAAGTGCGGCATTATGACAAGTGACCGTCAGTCGACGCCGTGTTCTGCCGACGTGGCGGGCCTTGGCATCGCGGCGAGCTTCACATAATACGCGTGGTCTCGGAGGTCCCCAGACGGGGACCGAGGAGGAGACCATGCTTGAAACCTCGGTTCACCCACGCATCTGCGAGCGGATCCGGTCAGGACCGCTGGGCCGCTGGGTCGACGACTTCGTCGACGTACTCGCGGGGCGCGAGTACGCGACGAGGACGATCCGGCCGGCATGTTCGAGCCGCCGCGATCTTCAGCGATTGGCTGGATCAGCAGCACCTCGCGGCGACCGACATCGACGAGACGCTGGTCGGTCGGTTCGTCAGCGGGTTGCCCCGGCGACCGTCCTCGACGCACCCGAGCAGCCGGCAGGCGGAGGTGGGAGGCGGCGTCATGACAAGCGGCGCTGGGGAAGCTCGGCGGCGGCCGAGGTCGAGGGTGTCCTGCGCTTTCCATAATCAGAGGCTCGCCAGGAAGGTCAACAGAGAGGAGTCGGCCTTGAACCGCCGGGTGCTTTGGCCGAGCGGATCGAGTTTCCGCAGGGCGCGTTCCTTGAGCTGCAGGTCCGCCTCGACGTAGTGATGGGTGGTCTCGAGCCCCTCGTGGCCGAGCCACAGCGCGATGGTCGCCACGTCGATGCCCGCTTGGAGCAGATGCATGGCGGTCGTGTGGCGGATGACGTGCGGCGACACGCGCTTGGCGGCGAGGCTCGGACATCGCTGGCGGGCTCGCTGACAGGCTTGGTCGAGCAGATGGGTGACGCCCTGCCGCGTCAAGCGGTCGCCGCGCGCGTTGCGGAACGCGTAGTCGGGCTCGGCCTCGCCCTCTTCGTCGAACCACTGGCGCAGGCAGCGGCCGGTCCGGGCCCACAGGGGTACGGCCCGCTCCTTGCGGCCCTTCCCGAGGAGTTGGACGACCGTGGCGGCGCCGAAGCGTACGTGGGAGCGCCGTAGGGCCACGAGTTCAGAGACGCGCGCCCCGGTGTTGTACAGGGTCAACAGCAGGATGTGGTCCCGGCGTCCGCCGTGGGTCGAGCGGTCGCACGCGGTCAGGATGGCGTCCATTTCCGGCCGCGTCAGGTAGTGGACTTGGCGTCGTGGCGCGCGCTTGCAGGGAATCGCCAGGACGCGGGACGTCAGGTCGACGGACTCGGGCGCGCGCAACGCGGCGAATCGAGCGAACGAGCGAACGGCGGCCAGCCGTGCGTTCCGGGACTGAACGCTGTTGGCGCGGTCCTGTTCGAGGTGGTCGAGGAACTCGAGGATCACCGGAGCATCGAGGTCGTCCAGGGTGAGCGCCTCGGGCTTCCGGTGACGGTGCTGATCGAGAAACGTGAGCAGCAGGCGGAAGGCGTCGCGGTAGGCGTGGATGGTCTGGGGGCTGGCGGCCTTCTGCTGCACGAGATGGTCGGCGAAGAACGCGCGGAGCAACGGGCCGAGGGGGGCACGGTCGTTCATGGCGCCCCCTTCCCGTCGACGAAAGCCTCGAAACGTGCGGCGGCCGGTTCGAGCACCGGCGGCGTGGCGGTCAGATACCAGTAGGTGTTCTGCGGGCTGACGTGGCCGAGGTAGACGGCGAGCGCGGGAAGCCGATCGCGGACCACGACGCCCTGCTGCGCCCAAGCGGCGAGCCGGGCCACGGCGAAGCTGTGGCGCAGGTTGTGCAGGCTGACCCCGCGGCCGACCGGCCCGCGCAGCCCGAGCCGGCGGGCCAACTGCCCGAAGGTCCGGGCGAGGGTTTTGTAGTTGAGTCTGCCGCCGCGGGAGACGAAGAAGGCGCTGCACAGGCCGTCGTAGCCGAGGTCGCGGCGTTGCTGCGCGTAGGTCCGCAACGCGGCGGCGGTCGTGGGGTGCAGCGGCACGAGGCGCGACTTGCGGAACTTCGTGCGCTGAATCTCCAGGCACGGCGGGTCGCCGAGGAGATCGACGTGGTCGATGTCGAGGCGAATCGCCTCGCCGGCCCGGAGCCCACAGCTTGCCAGCAGCCCGATCACCGTCGCGACCGTGTGTGGGCGTAGGGCGGCACGCGGTCCGAGGGAGCGGGCGGCTTCCATCAGGGCGAGGATCTCGTGGGGCGCCAGGATGCGCGGGGTGGGACGCTTGCTCGTGCGCACCAACCCGGTGCCGGGCACGTCGACACCGGGCTCGGCCGCGCGGACCATCGTGAGGAATCCACGCACGATGCTCAACCGCCGCGCGTGCTGGCTCTCGGCGCTCGCCGAGGCCCACTCGACGGCGACCTGCGCAGCCGGGGCGTCGGGGCCGCGTCGTTCGAGATGCTCGACGAAGCCCGGCAGGAGGCGCGCTTCCAGTTGCATGGCGAAGCCGATGGCGCGGCGCAACGCCAAGTAGGTCTCCAGGTGCCGGCGCCAAGCCTCGCCGGTCATCGTGCACCTCCCGGCCACGGCAGGGCGATCGTGGCCAGGGTCTCGCGGTCCAGCTTGGCGTAGATGGCGGTGGTCTCCAGGCGGGCATGGCCGAGCAGGTCCGACACGGTCTTCATCGGCACGTCCCGGCGGACCATCTGCGAGGCGAAGGTGTGCCGGAAGACGTGTGCGCCAGACTGCGGGACGGTGACGCCGGCGCGACGCAGCGCCCGCGTGGCGATGTGTGTCACGCTCCCACTGCTGAGCTGCCGATACGGCGGCAGCGCGGTTACGAAGAACACATCCGGCGGGCTGGTCCGGGGCCGCGAGCCCAGCGCGGCGACCAGGGCCGCCCCGACGTCGGCAGGCAAAGGCAGCCGCCGCTCCCGTCCCCCTTTGCCGACCACACGGACAACCCCGTTGTGCCAGTCGACGTGCTTCACCGTGAGGGCTGCGGCTTCTCCTGCCCGCAGGCCGAGCCGGCTCAGGAGCAGCAGGATGGCGCGGTCACGATGGCCGCTGGAGCACGTCTCGTCCACCGCGGCCAACACCCGTTGCAGGTCGTCATTGGCGAGGGCGCGGGGCAGTCTGGCGTGCTTCCATTCGCGGATGGTCGGGACGGCGCCCTCGATACCGGCGGGAACGACGCCGCGGGTGGCGAGGAAGCGAAGAAACGCCCGGGTCGCGGTGACGGGCGGCCGACAGGCCGACGGGCGGAGCCGGCTGGTCTGGGTCTGCACGAACGCCGCGATCGTCGGCACGGTGAGCCGGAACCAGTCGGGCGTAGGCGTCCCCGCGCACTCGGCAAGTAGAGCTGCGGCATAGCGCCGGTAAATCCGCCGGGTCCCGACGGCCAGGCCGTGCACTTGTACGAGGTGATCGTCGAAGCGCTCCAACCACTGGTCGGCCTCGCATCGGGCGGCGACCGGCCGGCGGCGTGCTGCCACTTCCCGTGCCCACAGGTGTGCAGCCAGCAGACGGACGCCGCCTGCCACCCTCGACTGCCGACCGCTCGGGTGCGTCGAGGACGGTCGCCGGGGCAACCCGCTGACGAACCGACCGACCAGCGTCTCGTCGATGTCGGTCGCCGCGACGTCCTGCTGATCCAGCCAATCGCTGAAGATCGCGGCGGCTCGAACATGCTGGCGGATCGTGCTCGTCGCGTACTCGCGCCCCTCGAGTACGTCGACGAAGTCGTCGACCCAGCGGCCCAGCGGTCCTGACCGGATCCGCTCGCAGGTACGTGGGTGAACCGAGAGGGTTTCAAGCATGGTCTCCTCCTCGGTCCCCGTCTGGGGACCTCAGAGACCACGCGTATTATGTGAAGCTCGCCGCGATGCCAAGGCCCGCCACGTCGGCAGAACACGGCGTCGGCTGACGGTCACTTGTCATAACGCCGCACTTGTCATTAGGCGCCTTATGACCAGCTGGTCATAAGGCGCAGTTTCGCCAGCCTCGCCAGCCGGCCCTGGCCGGAGCCGGCCGTCTCGTCCGCCTCTGCGGCCGGTTTGGCGGCATCGGAAGCCGGCGGCCGCCCCGCGTACAGGTTCGCCAGCTTCGGCACGGTCAGCGTCCGCTGGCTCTCATCCATGTGGCGCTGCCCGAGATTCAAGCTCGTCACGATCAGCGAGGCGTCCCCGGCACCCACGGCCGGCCGGGTCTCCCACGGAGACGACGGGTTGCGTCGTCTTCACCGGCGCCGTATCCCGGCCTCGCCGGCCGCAGAGCAACTCACCCGCGCCATCAAGGACTCGCATGATGCTCGCGTTCCGGTCTCGGGTTGGCTATGATCGGTGCTGGCCATGTCCCTCGGTGTCACGCCGGTTGATCGAGTCCGCTTGTGGGAGGCGCAGTTCCGTGCGATGGAACGCGAGTGGGGCGAAATCTCGGCGCGCTGGACTCGAGTGCGCATGGCCGCCTGGCGCGGGGCGATGTCGGAAATGCAACGTCAGCACGGCCGTCTCGTTTCCGACGGCCTGTGGGTGGCCGGGCCGTCGGACTTCCTCGCCATCATCGATCAAGCCCGCGCCGAAAACACGCATTCACGCATGCTCCGGTGGCTCTTGAAGCCGACCGGCCGCCACGGACTCGGTTGTGGGCTGGTCAGGCGTTTGGTGGAACACTGCACAGGGGAGCCGGCACCAGTGTCCCTGGCAGTCAGAGAGGTGGCGTTCTCGCAGTGGCGCAACGACAGAGAGGCTGACCTCGTCGTGTGGGGCGAGGACTTCACGCTCGTCATCGAGAACAAGGTCGACGCGACGGAACAGCCCCGCCAGTGCGACGACTTGTACGCGAACTTCAAGAACGAGAAGGCGCCGCAGTTCCTGTTCCTGACCCCGAACGGCCGCAAGCCCGGCACGGCGACCACACCGGGCGCTCTGCGCGCGTTCAGGACCCTCTCATGGCCGGAGGTTGGCACGATGATAGAGACAGCGTTGAACGAATCACGGCCCGCGTCCACGGATGCCGCCGCGGTCGATGTTGTCAGGAACTACCTGCGGACGCTCCAGGAGCAGTTCGGATGAACCGAATCGAAGACGAACCGATCAAGTTCTATCTGGAGCATGAAGCCCAGATCCGGGAGTGGGCGGCGCTGGAAGCCGAAGTCGCCAAGTTCGTGGATCGCTTCTACCGCAGTCTCGAGGGCGATGTCGACGCGGCACTCGGGGCCGGAGAGATCGCCGCTGAAGGCGCCGAGTCGTTCTTCCATGAAGTGGGAGACTGGCGAGGATTGGGGTTGCGCCGACAAGATTGGCCCAAGGGCGGCAACGACCCAGATGTGAGACTGGAATGGAACCGCAAGTCGGCGCGTTTCTCGCCGGGTGGGCACTTGGTTTGCGGAGTCAGAACGAACGCGGAACGCTACAGACAACCTTTTGCGAAGGAGCGGTGCCCCGCATTTCCACGTCGGAGCGGCTGGTGGCCGGCCTATGTGGAGGTAGATCCTCCGGTTGGCAGGTTCTGGGAGGGTGACAACCTCAAGGCGTATCGCGACCGACTGGTGAAGACTCTGCTCAACGCGTGGAGAGATCTGGCTCCGCTGGTGGACGAAGCAGTCAGTCATCCACACAGTTGATTCGCATTGCGGCTGTGCGTCCGACCTGTTACCACCGGACCCGGCCGCTGTATCGCGGAGGATCCGCGTGGAACTTCGATCAGCATCACCGACAGCCGGGGTCTCGAGCCTTGGCGAGGGCGACGAGCGTGGGCGCCGGGAGCCGGGAGGGGAGCGACCCCGATGGAGGGGAGCGACCCCGATGACCCGATGACGTTTCCACGGCCGGGATATTGCAGTCCTTGAGGATCCCGGCGCACGACCCGGAGCCGGGTGCGCCGCGGGCGGCGGAGGCGTGAACGCCGGGACTGCCGACCCCACCGGTTCCGGTCCGGTGCGCCATCCCGGAATCCGGCGGTCGGCAGCCCGGTCGTCGCCCGGCCGGACGTGTCCCGACGGCGCTCGACGATGTCGCCGCCTCCAGGGCCAGGGAGTACGAGCGCATGGAGAGTCTGTTCAAGCGTTTGTTCCGCTATCGTCCGACGGAGGGTCGCCAGCCCAAGGAGGACTGGTTCACCGAGTCGTTCGCGGCCGTGCTCGACCGCCAACCGAGGCTGGGCCGGGCCTATGCCGGCCGCCTGATTGGACGTGACGTGGAGACCGCCGACATCGAGACGCAGAGGACGTTCGACGTCGCCCGGCCGGACATGTGGATCGATGCCCGTGACGCCGAAGGCCGGCGCCATGTCGTGATGGTCGAGCACAAGATGGGCGCTCCGGCCGAGAGGCCTCAACTGGAGGCCTACGAGCGGCGTCTTCGTGGACTGACGGCAGAGACGAAGACCCTCGTCCACGTGGCAGGGAGCACCGAGACCCCGGATTTCGAGGTGACGGACTCGAGCGTGAGGTTCGAGTGCCTCAGGTGGTTCGAGGTCTACCAATGGCTGCGGTGCTGGGCCGCGAGCACCCGGAGCGGCGGGGAAGCCGTGCAGCTCATGGACGAGCTGCTGAGGTTCATGGAGGAGCGGGGCATGAGTATCGAGATCGGCATGGACGAGCTCGCTGCCTACACCGTCTGCAAGGCGAGCGGGGTGGAGCAGCGACTTGAGCGGTTGCTGGATGCGGCCTGGGATGACTGCGGGATGACGGACGCCCTTGGCGAAACCGAGGGGAAGTGGAGTGGGTACGACAAGAATTCGATCGATTGGGTGTCGCCCAAGATCGTCCGACACGGCGTGGAAGTCATCTACGGGTTCGATTTCGGGAGAGAAGATCCGGAATGGGACGCGGACAGACTGCGGTTGCCGTCGGCGCATGTCGGGATCTGGAGGTCCGAGTCGGACGGCGCCCGCACGCTGCCCTGCCCGACGGGCTGGAAGGAACGGCCAAAGTCGTGGCCGGAAAGCTACGTGTGGGCCTGCGAGATCGGTGAACTGCGCCTGCGCGGAGGGTCGTTGAGCACGTCGTATCTGGAGTTCTTCACTGGCGCCTTCACCGCGCTCAAGGCTGTCCTGTAGGTCTTCGTCCTGCACACCCACGCCTCGGCCATCGACGCCGTCGAGATCATCGCCAACCTCGTCTACATCGCGCTGACGCTCGACAAGGTCGCCCACGTCGGCGAGGAGACAGACGATGCACGTTAAGTTCATCGCCCGCGGGACCGGCTCGGCCAAGGCGGCGGTCGACTACCTGCTCGGCGAGCGGGCCGCGGCCGGCAAGCTGCGCGACGGCGTCGAGGTCCGCCGCGGTGACCCCGACATCGTAGCCGCCGTCGCCGACACCTCCGGCGTGATCGCGTGGGCGCCCGACGCGCAGATCGAGGCCGTGGTCGACAAGTTCGAGCGGAACGGCCTGGGCCGTGCTCGAGCCGGACCGCTTCGGCCTGGACGGCGGTTGAGCACCGAGCCGCTGACGCCGAATCGGCCACGGTCGCCGTCCGTCGCGGGTCGAACGCGTAGAACACCCGGATCGGCCGTCCGCCGCTCATCGATGGCTTGCAGCAGCAGGCGCCGTAGCTCGCCACGCAAGGCGTCCGCCTCGGTTTCGCTCGGGCTGGCCGGTTCCCCGGCTTGCCCGCGAGCGGAACCTCCCGCGATCTCGCCTTCACGGCGCGAAGCTCCGTCGTGTCGCGCCCTGCGCGTTCGACGACTCGTGTCGAAGTAAACGCTAGCTGCTAGCGGCCCTTGAGTTCCGACTCGCGCCGGCAGCCCGCCGGCTGCGGATTTCTGGCCGCCGTTGTTGGCGTTGAACGACGGCGGGAAGTAGACTGACCACGGTCTGGACCGGTCCGCGGACGGCTCGGATGGTCTTCTGGATTCCCGCGCGGAGTGTGGTAATGGACGGGGGGACCACAACCGGCGGCGCATCAGTAAGTCAAGTTTTTATAGTCACTTGCGAGGATTGGACCACTCGCGCTGCCTTGACGCTGGCGTTGGTCCGTGGAGGTCCGCATCGGTCCAAACACGCGGATTTCAAGCGCAATTCTCGGAAGGTCGACCAAGGGGGCCAGTGGCGCGGGCGACCAAGTCCCTCTGGAGCGGGTGGCTGGGGCTGGGTCGGGCGGCTGTTCGGCGTCGAGCTCGACAACCCGCCCCGCCGAGTCTCTTGCAGTGTATTTCTGCACGAATCTGGTCGGCACCCTGAACCCGGGCACGAGCTTGTCCGCGCTACGGCTACGGGAACAGCCCGCAGCCGGCGGCGGCAGGTGCTGACTGATGCACTCGAGGCGGAACGCGGACGAGGGAGAGGGGGCTATGGCTCGCGGGCTGGCGCGTTCGTTCCCGGGTGAACCCTCGCGGGGCCGATGAGCGCCGCCATGAGGGTCTGTAGGGTCGCCTCGATGGCGTCGACGCGGCCCTCCAGCCTGTCGAGCCGCCCGGAGAGCTTGGCGATCATCCAGCCATTGAACAGGGCTCCGGCGGCCGCGAGCATTGCGGATATCGCGGAGACCAAGGTCAAGGTTTCCATAGCCTCTTGATCCTACCACCTGGAACCGCCAAGCTCGCGGCCGAGCGGCGGCGGTGACGGGTACGTCAGCACGCCCCTCGGTATCCGGACGGAAGGTTGCGCAGGTTGTCGGGACCGCTTGCGCGCCTACTCGTCATCCGGCAGCGTGAGTTGCTGGATTCCTGCAACTCATTCATATCAAATAACTTAAAGACAATCGACCGGTCTTGATTCCCCCGTCCGTTACCACTTTCCGATCGGGAATCCACAGGACCATCCGAGCTGTCCGCGAATCGCTCCGAACTGTGGTCTGTCTGTTGCTCGCCGACGTTCAGGACCTTCGTCCGGGGGCCGTCCGATTCGTCGGAAGCTCGTAGCCAATCATGAACAAGGCTGCCTCGAGAGCCCGCAGTTGGCGGTGCGGCAGCAAGCCGCCGAATCTACCTTCGCAGCACAGCTCACCCAAGACCCACGCCGCCCGAAGGTTGCACTCCGCCCACGTCCGAGGGCTGGCGGCGGTCAGTCTCGGGAACCGGACCAAGGGCGTCGACGGATTGCGGTTGTGCCTGCCCCTCGCCACGCCCCACCGGAAACGCAGCTGCGCGGGAACCGGGTAGACGCGGACGCTGACGCAGTAGCGCTGCACGAGGTAGCCCATCGCCGCGCCGACGCGCCCGTCGTAGATCGGAAAGCCATCCAGCATCAACGCATAGACCTTCGTCCACCCGGCATTCATGTAGCGGACGCCGTCGAGTCGCGACGTGTCGGCATGGGGCGGATCAAGCAAGGCGCTGGCCTCACGGAACACGGAGAGTGCCGTTCCGCCAAGGTCGCGTAGCGTGTCGGCGTTCGAGTTCATGACGCCGCCCCACTGCAGAATGGCACCCGCGGCCTCAAGGAAACCGTTTCGGTCGTCGCCGTCGCACGCGCGACGGACGTCGGCAGCAAGGCGATCCAGCTCCCCCTGATTCGCCTCGAAGCTGCCCGTGTTTCGGCCGGGGAGCGGCCACCAGTAGTTCTCGTACGCCTCCCAGATGGACTTGCAGCTCCAAGCGCGATGCGGCCTGAGCATCGTGAATCCGTGCTGGAAGCGGCAGTCGCCCCGAACGTGTGGACGCATCCAGTCGATGAACGCCTGTACGGACGCATCACGCAGGTATTCGCTACGATTCACTAGCCTCAGTCTACTCGATCATGATCTCGCGTCGGCCAGACGAGCGGGAGGCCCCCGGGTGTTGAGAGCCCATCCAGGGTCGGCGGACCTCACCCGACCGGTCCGCCGGATCTGACATCGACTGCCGCCGCCCCCGCGAGGCTCCCGCCTTTCTTGCCCGGTCGATCTCCCCGACCGGAACCTCCATCTATCGCCGTGGTGGCAGACTCACGGACTGCCCCCGCCGTCGGCACCGTGACCGCCCGACACGCCGCTCACCGAATCGCCGCGACCAGCGGTCGCGTGCCACGGCGGTGCGACCGTCCCTACTCGGACCGAAGCGCGGTAGTTGGGGTTATGCGCGTGGCCCGGCGGGTCGGCACCCAGGAGGCGAAGGCCGCTACGGCCAGCAGAACGCCGGCGGCCACGGCCACCGTCGGCGCATCCGAAGGCTGAATGCCGAACAGGAAGCCCCGCAGGAGGCGCTCGACCAGGAAGGTGCCGACCAACCCCGCGACCACGCCGGAGCCCCCGAGCCACAACCCCTGGGCCAGGAACGACCGCCGCACGTGCGATGGCGTCGCCCCGAGCGCAAGCCGGATGCCGACCTCCCGCGTCCGCTGACGGACCATGAACGCCATCACCGCGTACAGGCCGGCCGCCGCCAGCACCAGGGATGCCAGCGCGAAGATCGTCAACAGGACGGCCCGGAATCGCTCCTCGGTGACCACCGCTCCGATGACCTGATCCATCGTCCGGAGCCCGGACACCGGGATCGGTCCGGCCGCGTCGCCGAGCGTATCTTCGACCGTCGCCAGAAGCTCCGGGCTGGATCCGGTAGTGCGCACGAGCCAGTTGGCCGGAATGAAGCTGTGGACCACCGCCAGGAGTCCTGCGGGAACCTGCTCGACGGGGACGAACATCGTCGGGACGGGTGGGAGGGCGAGGCTGCCTCCGGTCTTCACGGTGCCGACCACGCCAACGATCGTGCGCGCCGCGTCCCGCAACTCCGGCACCGCCTCGTAGATCCGGACCTCAGAGCCGACCGCGCGTCCCGCCTCCAGCAACCGCCTGGCGAACGCCTCGTTGACCAGGGCGACGGGTTGCGAGCCGGCCGTGTCGCGCGCGTCGAGCAGGCGCCCCTCGCGAAGGGGAATCTGCATCGTCTCGAAGTACCCCTCGGTCACGTAGCGCCAGTCGACGCTGGCGACGGGCGTCTCCGCCGACGGCCGCGGCGCATGGATCGGCAGATTCATCCCGCGCTCCACCGGGACGTTGCTGGCGACGGCGGCGTGCTCGACGCCCGGCAGGCGTCGAATCGCGTCCAGCGTGGTCCTGAAGAGGCCGGCCGCCGCCGCAGTGCCGGTGTAGTCGCTGTCCTGCAGCGACGCCCGTGCGGTGACGACGTCGGCCGGGTTGAAACCGAGCTCCACCCGCGTCAGGTTGGCCAGCGATCCCACGAGCAGTCCGGCCGTCACGACGAGGACGGTGCACAGGCCGAACTGACCGGCGACGAGCACGCGTCGAAACCGCAACGAACCCCGCGGCGCCGATGCACGGGCATCGCCCCCGTGCAGGGCGCCGCGCACGTCGATGCGTCGCGCGTGGAGCGCGGACGCCCCGGCGAGAACAAGGCCCGTCCCGACGGTGACGGCCAACGCGAACCCGAGGACGGACCCGTCCATCGCCACGTCCCACATTGCCGTGCCGGGGCGCAGCCCCAGGAGTCCCTCAATGCTCCAAACCGCCGCCAGCAGCCCGAGGGCGCCACCGGCGATCGCGATCAGGAGGCTCTCGGTCACGAGCTGGCGGGCGAGCCGGCCGGGGGTTCCGCCCAGAGCGGTGCGGACGGCGAACTCCCGGTGGCGCGCCGTGGCGCGCGCCGCCAGCAGGCCAGCCATGTTCAGGCACACGATGAGCAGGAACACCGCGACCGCCGCCCCCAGCAGCACGAGGGGGGGCAACATGCTCCGGGCGAGCACCTCCTGGTAGGGACGGATGCCGAGGCCGTCCGCCTCGCGCAGCGCGTCGGGATACTGTTGCTCGAGGAGGGGGGCGAGGGCTTCGAGCTCTGCCGCTGCGGCTTGCGCGGGACGGTCCGCTCGCAACCGGCCCAGGAGCTGGTAGTTGATCCCGACGCCCTGCGGGTCCGTTCGAAACGGAAACGGCGTCCAGACATCGACTTGGGGGAACGACTGGAACGAGGGTGGCATGACGCCGATGATGGTGTACGGCCGCCCGCCCAGTCGCACGGATCCGCCGACGGCTGCCCGGGATCCGTCGAAGTGCCGCAGCCACACGCCGTGGCTCAACACGACGGTCGACGCGACCCGCTCGTCTCGTTCAACGAAAGCTCGACCTGCTGCGGGCGCTACACCCAGGACCCGGAAGTACTCCGCGGAAACCCGCAGGTTGCGGACGTTCTCCGTACCGGCCGGAGACGCCAGCGTCAACCCGGGGCTGCCGCTGGTGGCGGCGAGGCTGCTGAACGAGGTCGCGTAGTCCGTCAGAAACGCGCTCGTATCGCGGTCGTGGCTGATGCCGTATCCGCCTCCGGCGGGCTGGAACCGCGTGACCGCGACGAGGCGATCAGCCTCCGGGTAGGGCAGCGGCCGCACGAAAGCGGCGTTGGCGACACTGAAGATGGCGGTCGCCGCGGCCACGCCGAACGCGACGATGAACAGACTGCCCACGGCGAAACCGGGATTCCGCCGGAGGCCGCGCGCTCCGAATCGGAGGTCCTGCGCCACCTCGTCGAGCTGCCGGATTCCCCAGCTCTGCCGGCAGTCGTCCTTGACGGCGTCGATCGAGCCGAAGGCGAGCCGCGCCCGCCGGCGCGCTTCCCGGATCGACAGCCCGCGCGCCACGTGCTGCTCGACGGCGCGCTCGAGATGGAAGCGCAGCTCGTCGTTCAGATCGTCCTCGGCGCGGCCACGGCGGACGAGCGCGCGCAAACGGAAGCGCAGATCTTCCAGCATCGGTGGCCTCCCTATCCTGCGTCGAGCACGCGCCCGACCGCCGCCGTGAGCGCCCGCCACGCCTCGACGTCAGACTCGAGCTGCCGGCGTCCCGCGGGCGTCAACGCGTAGTACTTCGCCCGCCGGTTGTGCTCGGAGGTTCCCCACGATGCGGTGATCCAGCCGCGCCGTTCGAGCCGGTGCAGCGCCGGATAGAGCGACCCCTGCCGGACGTGCAGCACGTCGCTCGACACCTGCCGAATCCGCTCCGAGATGGCCCACCCATGCCGCGGCTCGAGCGCCAGCGTGCGCAGGATCAGCAGCTCGAGCGTTCCCTGCGGCAGGTCGATCCGATCCGCGGTCATCGGCGGGCCGGTCCACCGTCCGGCGAAATGGGTGCGCCTGCGGCTCGCGTCTCGCGTGCGGGCCACGACTTCCCCTTTGTACTCCGACACGAACCGGAGTCTACGCCCTCTCTTGTCGAAGTGCAAGGTCGCCTGCGTCGCCGCTCCCCACGGTCTAGGCAAAGTGCCGTGTCGAGCGTCGGGAGGGGCGGCACACGGCGGACGCGCCGTGCGCCCCGCTGGAGCGACGGCGGCGGTCAGGCCCGACCCCGACCCGGCCCGGGCACTCGACCGCGCGCCCGGGAGAACGCCTTCACGAACCGCACGCCCCTCGTGGCGCCTCCTCCTCCATGGCCTCGCAGCGGGCGTTGGCGTCGTTGAGGCCGCCCCACGCCTCCAGAGCGTCGAGGTCGAGTGCCACCACCGCCTTGCGGAAAGCGGCAATCTCCGGCGCCGATTCCGTCGCAGCGGCGGCCGGAGGCGCCGTGCGCGTCCAGCCGGCAAGCACCCGCTGCGGCAGGATCCGCGGCAACGCGTCGCCGGGGGACTGTGCTGGTCCCGGCGAGCCGCTTCTCGGTCGCGATGCACGTTCCGTCCGTTGCGACCGAGCCGCGGCGGGGCGGGTAGTCCGCGATACGGCTCGTCGCGGTCGAGGACGCCTTCGAGATGCAGGAGCATCCTCAACACCTCGGAGTCATGCTCGCTGGGCGAAGCTCTGGTCGGCCACCTGCCGCAGCCGCACTCGCACCACCTGATCGCCAACGGTTCGCCTCCCTCGGCAGCACGACAGCACGGCCGTCCGTCGCTTCGCGAGATCGTGCCGTAATGGATCCGCCCTTCCGATCCTCTCTACAGTAGAAGGAGGGGAACATGAGACACACCCATCGCACCCGCCGCGGGGCAGTCCTCGTGGCAACCACCATCCTCACCGTGGGGTTCGGCCTGATCGATACCCGGCCGGTCCACGCCGACTGCAAGATCGACATCTCGCTGCAGAACCGCCTGCGGCGCGTCCGGGGTCAGGTCAACGTGGAGTGCGGGGACGAGTGCTGGCCGTCGTGGCCGTTCTGCCACACGGCCCCGTACGGCAACTGGGGCGTCAACAGCAACTACGGCCCCAGGATGGACACAGACCAGTTCCACGGCTGGAAGCCCCACGGCAGCCAGCGGCAGTGGAACTCCTGCACCGGCTCGTACACCGGGAGCTCGTACTACAACGACGGCCTCGGGCGCCAGAAGGGCGCTCCCGATGACGAGCGGCGCGCCGGCGAGGAGATCATCTGGGAATCCGACCACTGCCGCAACGTGGTCCCCGAGGTGTACACGAAGAGGCGCGTCTACATGGAGATCTACGAGCTCGACTGGGACTACCCCGATCTCGTGACGACGCTCAACTTCGGCACCATCAGCTTCAGCGTTGACTGCCCCAGATGGAACTACTGCTACGGCGCGTCCTCCTGGCGGTACAGGCATTCGGGGGACGCGACGAAGGTCTCGGCCGAAGGTCGAATCGTCTACAAGGCGGTATGGGAGAACACCGGGCGCCAACCACCTCCCGAGACCAGGTAGCGGGGGCGGCCCATTCTCAATCCCCAAGCCGGAGGCAACCATGCGCAGAATCATCGCTACAGGGTTTCTCATCCTCGTCGCCTCGCTCGCGCTCGCCCAGGAGGGTGGCGTCACCGGCGTCGTCGTCAACGGCAACGGCCGCCCCGTCGCGAACGCAGAGGTCCACTACGTCGACGAGATCACCGGGTCCGAACAGGCCACCAGGACCAGCGGCAACGGTAACTTCGCACTCGCTCCGGGCCTGCGGGGCGTGGTGACCGTCACGGCGCGGAATCTCGTCACCCTCAGAAGGGCGTGGCCACCGCGCGATGGCGGCGGCCGGCTGCGCTTCGAGCTCGTGCCGCCGGCTATCGTCAGCGGGACTCTGCTCGACGCCGCGACTCGCCAGCCCATTGAGGGCACGGTGACCGTCCATGTCGACAACCCAATCAACGCTGTCTCGGGCTCGGCGGTGGTGCGTGGATCGTTCCGGTTCACCGATCTCCCGCCGGGCCGGGCCGCGGTCTACGCGTACGCGGAGGGATACGCGCCTCGGTTCGGCGTGCTGAACGTCGAGGCCGGCAAGGCCTACGAGACACGGTTGGACATGCTGCTCGAAGCCGTCGCCGGCGGCCGCGTCGTCGATGCGGCGGGGGAGCCCGTTGTCGGCGCCAGAGTCCGAGTGGGCTACGACGTGTCCGTAGAGGGGGCCGACATCCTCGCAGGGATGGTCCGTGGGTTCGTGACCACCGACGCGAACGGCGTGTTCGTCATCGGGGGGCTGATCCCGGACACGCCGATCGCATTTCGGGCAGAGGTCGACGGCCGAGTGTCGAACGTGATCTCCGTCACCGCGATCGAGCCCGGCTTCCAGCGGAACGGGCTCGCCATGCGCATCCGGTAGAGGAGCAGACCCATGATCAAGAACCTGCAGATCATCGTGCTCGCCAGCGCCGTGTTGTCGATGGTGGGCTGCGCGACCATCGCCAACGGCACCTCGCAACGCATCAAGGTGTCGTCGGAGCCGCCGGGCGCGGAGGTCTTCGTCGCCGGCGAGCTGGTCGGCACCACCCCGACGGAGATCGTCATGAGTCGCCGTTCCGTGAATCCCCAGGTTCGCGTCGTCGACCAGCGGGGCAAGTCGGAGTATCGGCGGCCGGGGAACAGCCTGAGCGGCTGGATGTGGTTGGATCTGGTGGGCGCGCTCGTCCTCGGCTACGCCGTCTACCCCAAGTTCCCCGGAGAAGAGAATCCAGAGGGGAGCGTTCGGATCGGACTTCTCGCAGCTCTGATACCGGCGGCCGTCGACTTTACTCTCGGCGGCGCGTACAAGTTCCCGTCCCGGATCGACTTCCGCCAGCGGTCAGCGAAGGGGCATGAGCCGTTCACGCAGAAGCCGATGCGCCCGGTGCAGTCTGACCGCAGCGTTCTGCGGGGAGATGTGCAGTCGCCGCGCCACCTCGACGTTGGAGCAGTCTTCGACATCCCGCAGCTTCACGATCTCCTGAAACGTCGGCGGCAGGTCGTCGATGGCCTGCAGCAGCAGGCGCCGTAGCTCGTCGCGCAAAGCGTCCGTCTCGGGTCCGCTCGGGTTGACCGGTTCTTCGGCTTGCCCGAGCGGAACCTCCCGTGATCGCGCCTTCACGGCGCGAAGAACCTCGTGGCGTACGATCGAGGCCACCCACCCGCAGGCCGGCGCGCTCCCGTGGTACTGGTAGAGCTTGTCGAGGACGATGATCCAGCTTTCCTGTAGCGCGTCGTGCGCGAGGTCGTCCTCTCGCGCGATCCGGCGCGCGACGGGCAGGAACCGGGCCGTGCAGCACCGGATCCAGGGCTCCAGTTCGCCGTCCATCAGAGGGCATTTTGGCGTTACGGTCATTCCCCCCACCAAGGGGATCGACGAAAGGCGAACAGGATCACCGCCACCGTGGCAGTCGCACTGACCATCGGCGAGAGCACTCCCTCAAACGGCCAGCGTGAAGACGAGGGAGAGGCCCACCAGGAGCGCCCACAGGCGCCGCGCCGTGAGGTCCCGTCCCCCGTCGACGTAGATCATGAAGCCGATCAGCATCCCGACGACCATCGCTCCGAGCGTGGCGACGGTTGAGATGTCCACGATCCTCCTATCAATGGCCAACATCCTTGGCATCCTGGCCATCCCTCCTCACCCCCGAGGATCCTGGCATCACTACATCACTGGATCACCGGTGTCGGCGTGTCGGCGTCGTCGGGTAACCGTTCGGTGGCGCCGGTGCGTGGCGTTGATTCTACCAGTTGAGGGCAGGGTCTCCAGCCGGCGAGGGGTTGTCTCGTCGGCGCCTCGAGGTCGGCCGGGAATTCGCGGTCGAGTGCCGCCGCGATGACGTCACGAGCCCAGGCGCTGACGTTGACGTGCCGTTCATCGCGAAGTCGCGCGAGGCGGTCGCGGAGTTCGGGTTCGATGCGGATCTGGAATACGTCTGTACGTTGCATGACATGACACAGTAGCGCGAGCGAGTCGCGTCTTTGGTTCAGCAACCCCATACACCATCCGACGGCCCTCGCCTTTCGCCTTCGGAATGCCGCCCGTGTGCCATCAACATCGACCCGAACGGTGACATTCATCCAGCCTGTCCCTAATGTCACGGCAGCGCCGACCCTGGTGCCAAGCGCCACCGAACCTAAACCTCTGACACACGGAGACTTCCGCTTGGCAGACGACACGGATTGGATCAGCATGACGATGACACTCAAGACCTGAGCGACCCCGCTACGTACTACTCGTTTCTGACCCGGAACGTGGCACCAAGGTGTCACTTCCGGGTCAGCACCGCGGGGTCGCTCAGGCTGGACTTGTCCGCTCCGCGGAAGTGGAAAATGTGGTAATACCCCAACGTCGGCCCCCAGGGCGCAATCCCGAGGTGACCACCGACACCGCACCGCCTGGACGGCAAACGACCGGCGCCAGGTCGAGGAGCTCCATGGTGCGCCGGCTCCCGGGTAGTATCCATGTGTCAAGCCTCCGAATCGAGGAAGCCGTAGACCCGATGGGCTGACCTCCCCCCCGGCCGCGACCCCGACCCACGCCGTCGAAGAGCGACGGCGTGGCGACGTGAGCCGGACCCATAACGGGTCTCAGGGCCTTGGAGCGGGTTCCCCTCGCGCACCGTTGCCCGCGGCCGTCAACCTGCTGCGCGGGTCCTCCGCTCGCTCGGGTCCTCCGGGCGACCGGCCGTGCTCCCGGTCCGCTCTGTTGCCCCGAGCCTGCCGTCGCTCGACGTCGTGAACGTCCGGGCACCGAGCCGCCTGTCATGGGTCCGTTACGTAACGGTGTGGAGTAGACCCCGGCGACAGCTTCCCCTTAGCAGCCACGAAGGGGGAGCCGGGCGCCGGCATCCGGAGGCCGTGGGCGTCGCAACTCCTGTCGTCTCGGCCGCCGCATTCTGGACTCACGTCCGACCGCCCCGATGGTTGCGGCCGGGGCATCGTTAGACCGACAGTGTCGGCGTGTGCTCGCCGCCGTCAAGGCGCGACGCTTCGCGCCGCCCCCGCTCCGCGGGGCTGCGGCCTTGACGCCGGCTCCGCGCACGCTCCAGACCGGCTTTTAGCTGACGATGCCCAAGCATGACCCCCTACACGTTGGCTCGACGGCCTGACCGCGGAGGAACCGCTCACACCCACGGGAACGGGTCACGCTTCGACGAACGGCAGGTTCGCGGAGGGCGCTGCCGTGCTGGCCCGACCAGGCCGGTCCTGCTGCCAGCAGCGATCCTGTCCGAGGAGCGCGTTGGCCAGCACCAGGAGCTTGCGCATCACCGCGACCATAGCGACCTTGCCCGGCTTCCCCTGAGCGACGAGCTGGCGGTACTTCGCGCGCAGCTCCGGGTTGTGACAGATCGCCGACAGGGCCGGCATGTAGAGCAGCCGCCGAGCCCGCGCCCGGCCACCCTGGATGAAGCTCCGGCCCTGCCAGGTGCCCGACTGCCGAGTGACCGGCGCAAGGCCCGCCAGACTCGCAACCGCTTTGGCGTCAAGGCTGCCCAGTTCCGGCATCTGGGTGAGCAGACCCGCCGCGGTGACCCGAGACACGCCCGGGATCGACGTCAGGATCTCCGTCCGGCGGGTCAGCACCGCGTCTTCCGAACAGCACTTCTCGATCTCGGTGTCGATCGCCGTCAGCTGGCGGTCGATCTGCGACAACCGGTTCGTGTTCTGCCGCCGGAGCAGAGGGTGCTGAAGTTGCTTCTGACGGTTCAAGGCGGCGATGCGGTCCTTGACCAGAGCGTCGCGCGCCACCTGCAGTTCCTCGAGGGCGCGCCGCGCCGGCGACGATGCCTCGGTTCGCCGAAGGTCCAGTGCTGCCCCCATCTGCGCCAGCATCCGTGCGTCCACCGCGTCGGTCTTCGCCCGTTGGCCGATGGCCTGCGCGAAGCGCCGCGCCTGCAACGGATTCACCCGCGCCAGCGGCAACTCCGCCTGGAACAGCGCTTCCTCGAAGGCCCGGTGCCACCGGCCGGTCGGCTCGTACGTGACGGTGCGAACCGGGCGCTCCACCCACGCGATCAGCGCCTTGAGCCCCGCCGCGTCGTTGGAGAATCGCGCGGCCTTGCCCGCCGGGACCATGTAGGCGTCGAGATGCGCCTTCGAGATGTCGACGCCGACGCTGTTGGGGGTATCATCGGTCATCTTCCCTGTCCTCCTGTGCTTGTCATTCGAGCCTCAACGCTCACGTATCCATCCAGGACTCGGGAAGACGGTGGCGACCAAACTACCCTACGGCCCCTCGACGGCCTGTGCGGGACACGGTCCGACCACCGCCCGCCCAGCGGCGCCTGGCTAGAGGCGCCGCTGGGTTGGGCCATCCCAAGGCCCATTCGAGCCAATGGTAAACAGACAAGCTGCGGGACGGTCGGCGTGTCAACGTGCTGCGCACGTCCTTCGCTGCGCTCCGGCCCTGCCGGATGACACGCCGCCCGCCCCGCAGCTCGGATGGCAGTTATGGGCCTTGCGGCCCGGCCTGGACGGGGCGTCCCGGCCGTCCACCACGCTCACGAGACGCCGGCCGACCGCCGGATTCCGGGATGGCGCACCGGACCGGAACCGGTGGGGTCGGCAGTCCCGGCCGTTCACGTCTCCGCCGCCCGCCGCGCACGGCTCCAGGTCGTGCGCCGGGATCCTCAAGGACTGCAACATCCCGGCCGTGGTCCATGGCTTCCGGTCGACGTCCGGGACTGGGCGGCCGAGGAGACGGAGCCGCGCGAGGTCATCGAGGCGGCGCTCGCCCACGTCGTCGGCACAACAAGGTCGAGGCGGCGTACGCGCGGCGGGACCTGTTCGAGCGGCGGCGGCGCCTCATGGCCGATTGGGAAGCCTGCCTTGCCGGCGAGCGCCCGAGGGTGCCGGCGCCCACCGGGCGGACCGAACGACTCCATGCCGCGCAGGAGTCGGCCACGCGCCACACCGCGTGGACCGTGCGCGAGGAACGCCGGACCCGGCGGGTCTCGGGCGAATCGGTTCCGGGCGCCGACCGGCGGGCGCGTGGGTATCGAGCACGAGCCATGCTACCACTGCGCTGGTACGACCCCGCGCCGTTGGAGTGCGATCCTCATCGACGGTGATCGCGACGCTCTCCACCGCGACCGCGTCGTATCCCCCGGTGCCCGCCCGCCCCCTGGTCACGCCGTGCCAAGTCGAGAGGTTGGCTTGCACGCACAGTCGTCCCATCCGCCCCCGGAGCGGGTCAACCGCAACCCGCTCCGAACGCCGGCTCCGCCGGCGGGGCGGACGCCGCCCACGGCCGGACCTGGAAATGCGGTCCGGCCTCCATCCCGAGGCCGTGAAGGGCGACGGCCACGGGATGGGCGGCGAACCCCTGCCCTTGCGACGGCGCACCCGGCCGGCCTGAAGAGCGGGCCGGCCAGGCGGGTGCGCCTCTCGCAGATTCCGGCTTCAAGGACGGCGCAAGCAAAGAGCGAGCGCCGCCGCTGAACGCCCGGGCCGTCGAATCTCCGCCTGTTCACCTTGACGGCGCCGGCAGAAAACGCGGCTTCGCCGCAGGCCGGCTCCTCCCCGCCACCACCACCGCCCTCCCCACCACCACCCCCGTGTCCGACGAGGGACCGCTCTCCCGGGCCGGCCGGCCTGAACGCCGGCGCCGAAAAGCATCGGCCGGTCGATTAGACACCCCGGGCAGCGGTCCTCTTCGAGGCTCCCTGACCCCGGAATCGCGGGCAGGGGTCCTGCGGCGCGACGTGTGCGCACGGGCGCGGGTCGGCATGAGGCCGGACGCGACTCGCCGCAGGAGGAGTGAACGATGGCCAGCACTCGCGTCCGAAACTCGAGGAGGGACCGGTTCCGCGACGGCGGCGGGAATCCGTTCCGCGACGGCCGGCCGCTCCGGGTCGGCTCCGAGATCGTCGTCCGCTCGATCGACGGCGCCGGCTCGACGATCCGCGCCCTGCGCGTGGCGACGAAGCTGCGGCTGCAGGGCTCCGCGCTGGCCGCGGCGCTGGCGAGTCCGGCCGTGAGCTCGGCTCTCGCCGACGTGTCGTACCGCACCGGCGCCGGCCACACGACGGGGCTGTCGGTCGTCTACCACCGGGTCGAGCCGCTGACGACGGTCGTCCGCGAGTCGGCCGCGAGCCCCGAGCAGGAGTTCGAGGTCGCGTGGCGCGGCGGCGACGGCCTCCTCGACCAGATGCCGGACCCCGAGCCCGTCGACGGCGGTCCGACGCGCGCGGCCGTCGACTGGCACGAGCTGGCGAAGCACGCGCCCGATGTCGACGACGACGAGCGCTCGATGCCGGCCCTCGCCGACCGGAAGGTCCTGCGCCGGCGCGGCCGCGTGACGGTCAGGCGCGGGTTCCTGCGCCCGCCGATGTCGGCCGAGGCCGTCGCGCGCATGGTCGAACTTCGGGCCCAGGGCCTCGGCTTCGGGCGCATCGCGAAGGCGATCGGCTGCGCGCGGATCACCGTGTCCCGTTACCTGCGCAGCTTCGAGGAGGAGGGCCGCTGACCGTGGCCGACGCGCGGCGCCGCGCGTCCTGCGGCCGGACCGGCCGAGCCGCGATACTTCGCTGACGCCGTACAGTGACACGCCCCGGCATGGCGCCGGGGCGTGCTTCCCCAGGTCGGCGTCCATGCGTGTTCATGACGCCGTACAGCGTCGTCCGCGACACGCTCGTGAGCTTCGCGATGGCGGTCTTCGAGACGCCCAGCTCCAGGAAGCGCCCGGATCTCGTCCTCCCTGCCATCGAGGCGCGAGGCGCCAAGCGAGCCCTTCGGGCGGCCGAGCTTCCGGCCCGAGGCCCTGGACCGGGCGAGACCCTCCCGGGTGCGCTCGGAGATCAGATCGCGCTCCACCTCGGCGAACAGCGCGAAGCGCCTGATGGTCATGACCTTCGTCGGGATGTCGTGCTTGCCCTCAACCCGGATGTTCTCCTTGAGCATCCACACACGCCACGAGGGCGACGCCGCCCTTGGCGGGGGCGTCCAGGTACGCCGACCAATCGTCCATAAGCCGCCGCCGCCGCTCGAACAAGTCCGACCGTGCGGGGGGGCAACACCGCCAGCCCGCGCAGCGGAAGCGGCGCGTCCGACGTCGGTGAGCCACGCGCGGATGCTGTAGTGGTCGGCGATGGCATCCGATGTGGTAGGCTGAGCGAAACCTGACCATCCTCTGAGCCGCGGGCCGCACTTGCGGTCGGCGGCACAGTTTCCAACCTTTCGACGATGCCCAAGCCACCGGGGGACCAGTCTTCGCTACGCGAGCACTTCGCCTGGACCTACGGCACGCTCGCGATGATCCACGCCGCCGTCGCAGACGGGAAGACCCGATACCAGCCCCTGCACTTCATCATTCGCGGTCGTTTTCGGAACGGGTACCTGTCCGGCAAGATGAAGATGCGTCCCCTGCACGACGACGAGAAAACGAAGATCGCCCACGCGACCACCTGCTGCTACTGCGGCCGCGAGGCGAAACTCTCCCTGGATCACCTGATCCCTCAACTCAGAGGCGGACCCGACGCCGCCGACAACATCACCTACGCCTGCAAGAGCTGCAACTCGTCCAAGGGACCGAAGGACATGGTTCTCTGGCTCGTCTCGAAGGGCCGCTTCCCCGCGATACTCGTCTTTCGCCGATACCTCAAGCTCGCGGCTCGGTGGTGCGAAGACGCCAACCTGATGGATGCGTCGTGGGCCGACATCCCTGACAGTTCGATACCGTTCGACAAACGCTCCCTCCGCGTTCAGTGGCCGCAACTCTCCGAGCACCGGTTGTGGCCTGACCCGCCGGATCCGGCACCGCCCCAAGCGGTAGCCGGTGCCGGCGGGTCCTGAGAGCGAATGAGCATCCGGTTTGCACTACGCGAGTTGCCGTATGTCCACAAGCCATTCATTATAAGCGGCTTACCGTCATCCAGCCGGCCGTGATTCCCTCGTCCATTACCCTGTCTGACCGGGAACCCACGGGACTATCCAAGCTGTCAGCGAAAACCAGCGGACGGGATTCAGCCGAATATCGTGACAGCCAGCCACGCGAAGAACGCCGCATTCGCGACCACCAGCGCCACGCCCAGCTCTCTGTGGTGTCGTCGGATCGCAGCCGCGGCGCCGAGATAGACGCCGACCGGGAACAGCCTCCATACGAAGAAGCGCGGCGTCAACGCAAGGTACGCCGAAAATCGGCCCGACCAGAGCCGCAGCCACCACCAGCGGCCTTGGACTTCTGCGGGCCAGTCCGAACGACGCCACGAGCACGCTCAGCGCCACCGCCGGCCAGCCGAGCAAGAGCGGCCAGGAATCCACGAAGTCAAACACTTGCCGCACCGCCGTTCAGCCCCAGCAACTCGCGGAGAACATCGTCGTCGGAGATGTCTGCGGACCAACGGTACGCCGCAGCCACCGCGGCGTCAAGGTCCTCGTGCGCATCGGCGAGCCACTGCGGCCGAGCGTTGTAGAGGTTCGTCAGGCTGCGCTTCCTGAGCGCGGCGGCCGACTACCTGCTCGGTGGGCGACGCCGTCGCGCGGCGATACCCCTATCCGTGCTTCCTCGACCTCGTGCCATCGGTCTCGCGAAGCGCGCGCTCGTACAGCAGGCGGTGGACGTCCAGCCAGTCCGCCATGCGGTCCCAGTTGCGCTTGGCGCGGGCGTCGAGCTCCAGAAACGACCAGCCGTTGTCTGACATCTGCGCCGTTCCGGTCTCCGCGCGAAGCCAATCAACGGTTGGTTTCACCGCGGCCGCTCTCGCGGCGGAGGTCTCGCCGCGCTGTCGCGGGAAGAACACTCCTACGCCCTCCTGGGCGACGTACAGAGAGAAGCGCCGGCCGGTGGTCTCGACCGGGTGACGGACGTTGCTGTCGGCCCATCCCGTCGGTGCGATCCCCGGATGCCGGCGGGAGCAGTGGGCCCAGAAGTCTCCGCGAAACCGACCCAGAGCGCTGAGCGGTCGGGACGGCGCCGACTCCTGTCCGGTGGGCGTCGACGAGATCACCCGCTGCACGGCCAGTATCGGGTGCTGGCAGAGCTCCCACACGCTCGTCGGCTCGTCCTCCGCGCCGGCCGCCCCCGCCGCCTCCGCGTCGGCGCGCAACTGGTGCAGCCGCCTGACGCTCGGGGTGTCGAGCCCCTTGCGGTTCAGGCATGGCTTCGCTTCTTTGATGAGCCGGCTTTCGGCGTCGGAGATCGACTCTTCGCCGGGGAGGGGCTGCACTCGCATCGGTAGCGTGTACGCGGTGAAGTGCCGGCGCATGAACTCGTCCAGGTCGGCGCCCGCCGGATCCGGGCTGGCATCGAGGACCCAGCTCAGCTTCCTGCGCAGATCGGCGTCGCCGGCACCCATGATGTGCTGGCGCAGTCGTTTACGGAAAGTCCGTCCCATCTTTCTCGTCATGCCGATGTACACCAATCCGTCAGGCCTGACCTCGAGTCCTGCCCCTCGCAACACGGCTCGGGCGCGGGTGCCTGCGTACCAGGCGTAGATGCCTCGTCTGCCCCGGCGATGCTGAGGGTATGCCGATCGGTCTCGTATAAGGCGGCGTCGACCCCGTCGGGCCGGTTGAACGGATGCGATTTTCCAGCTCCGCCCCTTGCGCAGATCCTCGATCGAGACTCTATGCGGGGGATTCGGGGCAGACAGCTTCTCCGGCATCCATGCTCCTCCTTGCCAGCCTGCGGGGTCGAACACGACTACTCCGCCGGACGACGGCATCGCACTTCGCCAACACGTCTTCCCCGCCGGCTGCAAGTGCCCCCGAAGGCCCGCCTCGAACCGACCCGCGTCTCGGAAGAGGTCTGCGACCTGCTGCGGCCCGCGGTCTCGATGGCGGGTGCGGGCCGAGGCCATCGGGGACTTCAACGAGGCGGCATGGATCCAGAACGTGCGGGTGTCGTGGACACAGCCGGACGGCCCCGGGAACGTGGAGGCGTGGTGGATCGATGGCCCACGCCCCCTCCGCGACGCCGTCGTACGTCAACGCCGTGCAGAACCCAAACGTCATCGGGTCATCGGGGTCGCTCCCCTCCATCGGGGTCGCTCCCCTCCCGGCTCCCGGCGCCCACGCTCGTCCCCCTCGCCAAGGCTCGAGACCCCGGCTGTCGGTGATGCTGATCGAAGTTCGACGCGGGTCCTCCGCGATACAGCGGCCGGGTCCGGTGGTAACAGGTCGGACGCACAGCCGCAATGCGAATCAACTGTGTGGATGACTGACTGCTTCGTCCACCAGCGGGGCCAAGTCTCTCCACGCATTGAGGAGAGTCTCCACCAGTCGCTCGCGATACCCCTTGAGGTTGTCACCCTCCCAGAACCTGCCAACCGGAGGATCCAGTTTCGCATAGGCCGGCCACCAGAGGTTCCGATGTGGAAATGCGGGGCACCGCTCCTTCGCAAAAGGTTGTCTGTAGCGTTCCGCGTTCGTTCTGACTCCGCAAACCAAGTGCCCACCCGGCGGGAAACGCGCCGACTTGCGGTTCCATTCCAGTCTCACATCTGGGACCTCGGAGCCTTGGGGCCAATCTTGTCGGCGGAATCCCATTCCTGGCCAGTCTCCCGCTTCACGGAAAAACGACTCGACGCCTTCATCGGCGATCCTTCCGGCCCTGAGTGCCGCGTCGATATCGCCCTTGAGACTGCGGTAGAAGCGATCCGCAAACTTGGCGACTTCGGCTTCCAGAGCCGCCCACTCCCGGATCTGGGCTTCATGCTCCAGATAGAACTTGATCGGTTCGTCTTCGATTCGGTTCATCCGAACTGCTCCTGGAGCGTCCGCAGGTAGTTCCTGACAACATCGACCGCGACGGCATCCGCGGACGCGGGCCGTGATTCGTTCAACGCTGTCTCTATCATCGTGCGAACCTCCGGCCATGAAAGGGTCCTGAACGCGCGCAGAGCGCCCGGTGTGGTCGCCGTGCTGGGCTTGCGGCCGTCCGGGGTCAGGAACAAGAACTGCGGCGCCTTTTCGTTCTTGAAGTTCGCGTACAAGTCGTCGCACTGGCGGGGCTGTTCCGTCGCGTCGACCTTGTTCTCGATGACGAGCGTGAAGTCCTCGCCCCACACGACGAGGTCAGCCTCTCTGTCGTTGCGCCACTGCGAGAACGCCACCTTTCTGACTGCCAGGGACACTGGTGCCGGCTCCCCGGTGCAGTGTTCCACCAAACGCCTGACCAGCCCACAACCGAGTCCGTGGCGGCCGGTCGGCTTCAAGAGCCACCGGAGCATGCGTGAATGCGTGTTTTCGGCGCGGGCCTGATCGATGATGGCGAGGAAGTCCAACGGCCCGGCCACCCACAGGCCGTCGGAAACGAGACGGCCGTGCTGACGTTGCATTTCCGACATCGCCCCGCGCCAGGCGGCCATGCGCACTCGAGTCCAGCGCGCCGAGATCTCGCCCCATTCGCGTTCCATCGCACGGAACTGCGCCTCCCACAAGCGGACTCGATCAACCGGCGTGACACCGAGGGACATGGCCAGCACCGATCATAGCCAACCCGAGACCGGAACGCGAGAATCATGCGAGTCCTTGATGGCGCGGGTGAGTTGCTCTGCGGCCGGCGAGGCCGGGATACGGCGCCGGTGAAGACGACGCAACCCGTCGTCTCCGTGGGAGACCCGGCCGGCCGTGGGTGCCGGGGACGCCTCGCTGATCGTGACGAGCTTGAATCTCGAGCAGCGCCACATGGATGAGAGCCAGCGGACGCTGGCCGTGCCGAAGCTGGCGAACCTGGACGCGGGGCGGCCGCCGGCTTCCGATGCCGCCAAACCGGCCGCAGAGGCGGACGAGACGGCCGGCTCCGGCCAGGGCCGGCTGGCGAGGCTGGCGAAACTGCGCCTTATGACCAGCTGGTCATAAGGCGCCTAATGACAAGTGCGGCGTTATGACAAGTGACCGTCAGCCGACGCCGTGTTCTGCCGACGTGGCGGGCCTTGGCATCGCGGCGAGCTTCACATAATACGCGTGGTCTCTGAGGTCCCCAGACGGGGACCGAGGAGGAGACCATGCTTGAAACCCTCTCGGTTCACCCACGTACCTGCGAGCGGATCCGGTCAGGACCGCTGGGCCGCTGGGTCGACGACTTCGTCGACGTACTCGAGGGGCGCGAGTACGCGACGAGCACGATCCGCCAGCATGTTCGAGCCGCCGCGATCTTCAGCGATTGGCTGGATCAGCAGGACGTCGCGGCGACCGACATCGACGAGACGCTGGTCGGTCGGTTCGTCAGCGGGTTGCCCCGGCGACCGTCCTCGACGCACCCGAGCGGTCGGCAGTCGAGGGTGGCAGGCGGCGTCCGTCTGCTGGCTGCACACCTGTGGGCACGGGAAGTGGCAGCACGCCGCCGGCCGGTCGCCGCCCGATGCGAGGCCGACCAGTGGTTGGAGCGCTTCGACGATCACCTCGTACAAGTGCACGGCCTGGCCGTCGGGACCCGGCGGATTTACCGGCGCTATGCCGCAGCTCTACTTGCCGAGTGCGCGGGGACGCCTACGCCCGACTGGTTCCGGCTCACCGTGCCGACGATCGCGGCGTTCGTGCAGACCCAGACCAGCCGGCTCCGCCCGTCGGCCTGTCGGCCGCCCGTCACCGCGACCCGGGCGTTTCTTCGCTTCCTCGCCACCCGCGGCGTCGTTCCCGCCGGTATCGAGGGCGCCGTCCCGACCATCCGCGAATGGAAGCACGCCAGACTGCCCCGCGCCCTCGCCAATGACGACCTGCAACGGGTGTTGGCCGCGGTGGACGAGACGTGCTCCAGCGGCCATCGTGACCGCGCCATCCTGCTGCTCCTGAGCCGGCTCGGCCTGCGGGCAGGAGAAGCCGCAGCCCTCACGGTGAAGCACGTCGACTGGCACAACGGGGTTGTCCGTGTGGTCGGCAAAGGGGGACGGGAGCGGCGGCTGCCTTTGCCTGCCGACGTCGGGGCGGCCCTGGTCGCCGCGCTGGGCTCGCGGCCCCGGACCAGCCCGCCGGATGTGTTCTTCGTAACCGCGCTGCCGCCGTATCGGCAGCTCAGCAGTGGGAGCGTGACACACATCGCCACGCGGGCGCTGCGTCGCGCCGGCGTCACCGTCCCGCAGTCTGGCGCACACGTCTTCCGGCACACCTTCGCCTCGCAGATGGTCCGCCGGGACGTGCCGATGAAGACCGTGTCGGACCTGCTCGGCCATGCCCGCCTGGAGACCACCGCCATCTACGCCAAGCTGGACCGCGAGACCCTGGCCACGATCGCCCTGCCGTGGCCGGGAGGTGCACGATGACCGGCGAGGCTTGGCGCCGGCACCTGGAGACCTACTTGGCGTTGCGCCGCGCCATCGGCTTCGCCATGCAACTGGAAGCGCGCCTCCTGCCGGGCTTCGTCGAGCATCTCGAACGACGCGGCCCCGACGCCCCGGCTGCGCAGGTCGCCGTCGAGTGGGCCTCGGCGAGCGCCGAGAGCCAGCACGCGCGGCGGTTGAGCATCGTGCGTGGATTCCTCACGATGGTCCGCGCGGCCGAGCCCGGTGTCGACGTGCCCGGCACCGGGTTGGTGCGCACGAGCAAGCGTCCCACCCCGCGCATCCTGGCGCCCCACGAGATCCTCGCCCTGATGGAAGCCGCCCGCTCCCTCGGACCGCGTGCCGCCCTACGCCCACACACGGTCGCGACGGTGATCGGGCTGCTGGCAAGCTGTGGGCTCCGGGCCGGCGAGGCGATTCGCCTCGACATCGACCACGTCGATCTCCTCGGCGACCCGCCGTGCCTGGAGATTCAGCGCACGAAGTTCCGCAAGTCGCGCCTCGTGCCGCTGCACCCCACGACCGCCGCCGCGTTGCGGACCTACGCGCAGCAACGCCGCGACCTCGGCTACGACGGCCTGTGCAGCGCCTTCTTCGTCTCCCGCGGCGGCAGACTCAACTACAAAACCCTCGCCCGGACCTTCGGGCAGTTGGCCCGCCGGCTCGGGCTGCGCGGGCCGGTCGGCCGCGGGGTCAGCCTGCACAACCTGCGCCACAGCTTCGCCGTGGCCCGGCTCGCCGCTTGGGCGCAGCAGGGCGTCGTGGTCCGCGATCGGCTTCCCGCGCTCGCCGTCTACCTCGGCCACGTCAGCCCGCAGAACACCTACTGGTATCTGACCGCCACGCCGCCGGTGCTCGAACCGGCCGCCGCACGTTTCGAGGCTTTCGTCGACGGGAAGGGGGCGCCATGAACGACCGTGCCCCCCTCGGCCCGTTGCTCCGCGCGTTCTTCGCCGACCATCTCGTGCAGCAGAAGGCCGCCAGCCCCCAGACCATCCACGCCTACCGCGACGCCTTCCGCCTGCTGCTCACGTTTCTCGATCAGCACCGTCACCGGAAGCCCGAGGCGCTCACCCTGGACGACCTCGATGCTCCGGTGATCCTCGAGTTCCTCGACCACCTCGAACAGGACCGCGCCAACAGCGTTCAGTCCCGGAACGCACGGCTGGCCGCCGTTCGCTCGTTCGCTCGATTCGCCGCGTTGCGCGCGCCCGAGTCCGTCGACCTGACGTCCCGCGTCCTGGCGATTCCCTGCAAGCGCGCGCCACGACGCCAAGTCCACTACCTGACGCGGCCGGAAATGGACGCCATCCTGACCGCGTGCGACCGCTCGACCCACGGCGGACGCCGGGACCACATCCTGCTGTTGACCCTGTACAACACCGGGGCGCGCGTCTCTGAACTCGTGGCCCTACGGCGCTCCCACGTACGCTTCGGCGCCGCCACGGTCGTCCAACTCCTCGGGAAGGGCCGCAAGGAGCGGGCCGTACCCCTGTGGGCCCGGACCGGCCGCTGCCTGCGCCAGTGGTTCGACGAAGAGGGCGAGGCCGAGCCCGACTACGCGTTCCGCAACGCGCGCGGCGACCGCTTGACGCGGCAGGGCGTCACCCATCTGCTCGACCAAGCCTGTCAGCGAGCCCGCCAGCGATGTCCGAGCCTCGCCGCCAAGCGCGTGTCGCCGCACGTCATCCGCCACACGACCGCCATGCATCTGCTCCAAGCGGGCATCGACGTGGCGACCATCGCGCTGTGGCTCGGCCACGAGGGGCTCGAGACCACCCATCACTACGTCGAGGCGGACCTGCAGCTCAAGGAACGCGCCCTGCGGAAACTCGATCCGCTCGGCCAAAGCACCCGGCGGTTCAAGGCCGACTCCTCTCTGTTGACCTTCCTGGCGAGCCTCTGATTATGGAAAGCGCAGGACACCCTCGACCTCGGCCGCCGCCGAGCTTCCCCAGCGCCGCTTGTCATGACGCCGCCTCCCACCTCCGCCTGCCGGCTGCTCGGGTGCGTCGAGGACGGTCGCCGGGGCAACCCGCTGACGAACCGACCGACCAGCGTCTCGTCGATGTCGGTCGCCGCGAGGTGCTGCTGATCCAGCCAATCGCTGAAGATCGCGGCGGCTCGAACATGCCGGCCGGATCGTCCTCGTCGCGTACTCGCGCCCCGCGAGTACGTCGACGAAGTCGTCGACCCAGCGGCCCAGCGGTCCTGACCGGATCCGCTCGCAGATGCGTGGGTGAACCGAGGTTTCAAGCATGGTCTCCTCCTCGGTCCCCGTCTGGGGACCTCCGAGACCACGCGTATTATGTGAAGCTCGCCGCGATGCCAAGGCCCGCCACGTCGGCAGAACACGGCGTCGACTGACGGTCACTTGTCATAATGCCGCACTTGTCATGATGCGCCAATTGGCGCAGTTCAGTCTGCCGAGTTGATGAAGGCATCGCGGCGTTCGATGTAGCGGGCGGCGGCCATCAAGAACGATCCGGACTTGGCGCCGGCCGTGGAACGCGGACATGTCACCGTCGCCGTCGCCTACCGGGTCTGGGACGAACCCGCGGAGGTCAAACACCGGGCGGTGGAGACTGTCGAGGCGGCCAGGCGCCGACTCTGGCTGGGGCCGTCAAGCGGATCAAGCAGGAGGAGGCGCGGGAACAAGCCGTCGCCGAAGCGACGAACACGCCCGCGGTCCCCAGTCTGCGGGCTGCGCCGATCGGTGAACTCAAGGCCGGGGTCGGACCGGGCAGCATCGACATCATCGCCACGATGCCGCCGACGGCGCGCGGCAGCGTCCAGGGTGGCGTCTACGGTGACTTGGGCCAGTTCGCCGCGCACGCGCTGAGGCCCGGCAGGGTCCTGCTGACCCGGGCCGCCTCGGCTCACCTGCCCGAGGTCCTGCAGCAACTCCCGGGCGCGGTCCCGAGGCGACCATCGACACCGCTCCCCGCCGTCGGCAGGGCCGTGCTCCAGGAGCGCCCAGAGGATCTCGCCGCGCTCAACTGAGCGGAGCCCGAGTCAGCCAGCGTGGGCGGGTGGGCGAACCCCGCGGCTCTCCCGCTCCCGCACGAACCTCCAGGCGGTGTCCTTCTCAGTGGTTGCGCCGTCAGGGCAGGCCATGCGGAACCGCGGGGGCCGAGACCATCAAGGACGTCTCCGCCAAAACCGCCGGCATCACTTTCCCACCTCGATCAGTAGCCGGCAGTGGTCGCTCGGGCCCCATTCGTCGACTCCGTTCAGGGCGCGCGTCCGGATGGATTCATGGAACCCGCGGGAGGCGAACACGTGATCGAGCTGGTTGTAGGCGTCGGCAGGAGAGCTTTCTTTGGTGTTGTCGGAATAGAACGTCGGGACGTTCTTCGTGTCCGACGGCGCGTGCGCGGGAACCGTATCCGCTCGCCGGCCGTTCGGATACCAGGGCCCCATGTACTCGAATTCGAGCGCCTCCATGCGGTCCCAAACCGTGCGGCAGCGTGCGTACGAGAGCCGGCGGTCGCTACGTTCCCTCCAACCGTAGTCCGCGCCGTAGTCGATGTTGAGATCGCCCGCCGCCAGGATGCGGTGGGGTTCACGGTCCGCGTTGGCAACAAAAGTGGACAGATCGGAGATGATTCGGTGCGCTGAAGCATCCACATGGGCATCGTCCCACCCTCTCCCGGTGTTCGGATGCGGCCGTCTCCAGGCCGCGTACATCGACACGACGATGAACGGCGGCTCGCCGTCCGTTGGGGTGACCCGGGCGGCGGCGATGGTCTGGATGTCGCTGATCCTGATCGTGTCTTCGGACATCGGGCCAATCGGGTTGACCGGCTTGAACCACTCCACCTCCACGCGATTGGACAGCTTCGCGATCTTCGGCCAACGGCGGCCCGAGAAGTCCTTTTGGGATTCCCGCGGATCCCAGGCGCCTTGTTCGACCAGCGGCCCGACTTCCACGCGATCAGCGACGTCGGGCGGCACGATGTGGGTCGTCTCCTGCACCAGCGCGACGTCCGCTCCCATCTCGACCAACCTCCGCCATGGGTCTTTTCTCCGTTTCATGTTCCAGCACACCACTGTCGTCATCGTGGAGCTCCTCGTAGGGGGTTGTCCCGTTTCGTTGTGAATCTTCGCGAGTGACGGACTCCCTGCCCGCTCCCAAGTTGTCGATTCTACGCCACGTCAGCAACCGCGCCGTCGGGCGGGGCGCCGTCGTCCAGGGGGTGCCGACCAGGTATCGCGACGTGGCTGGCGCGGTCGCGCCGCTACGCCGACATCCGAAGGGCGCTGCTGTCGGCTCCCGCCGTTGCTGATGCCGACCACAGCCTGCCGGTCCCGGTCAGCCCGCACGACTGGCTTGCCGAGCGCCGGTTCGCCCTCGACGACGGCCTGCGCCGGCCGGGCGCCGCGGCGCGGGCCGGTGCGGTCGCCGGCGAGAGCATCGAAGACAGCGTGCTCCGCGTCGAGAGGACGGAAACCGCCGTGCCGGACGGGGCCGCTGACTTGGTCGCCGACCTCTACCGGCGGATGCCCGAGGCGCGGATCACAGACATCCTCCTCGAGGTGAACGACGCCACCCCCCATGGAGTCCCGGTCGACGACGACCTCGGGCCGTCCGGCGGCGGCGCTCGTCCGCGGTTCGAGCGGCCCCTGCTCGCAATCTGCGAGAGGACGCGTCGGCATCGTGCTGGCGGTGGAGGCGTCGCGACTCGCGTGTAACGGCCGCGCGTTCCGGCGAGGTGCGTGGGGCGCAGTGTTCCGAGATGGACACGAAGGCCGACGTTTGGACCGTCCCCGCCGCTCGCATGAAGACGCTCTGCGCGCACCGCGGGCCGCTGTGCGGCCGGTCCATCGAGATCCTCGACGCCGCGCGGACGCCCGGCAACGGCGGCAACCCGCTGGTGTTCCCCGGCCGCCGGGAAGGCAGCTCGACGGCACCGACGCTGACCCCGATCCTCAAGGACTGCAACGTCCCGGCCGTGGCCCATGGCTTCCGGTCGACGTTCCGGGACTGGGCGGTCGAGGAGACGGACCATCCGCGCGAGGTCATCGAGGCGGCGCTCGCCCACGTCGTCGGCAACAAGCTCGGGGCCGTCCGGCGGCACCCGCCGCGGGCGGAATGATAGCAGCCGCAGGATGGTGAGCGGGCTGGCCACCGGGAGGACTACGCCGCCGCGGTCGGTGCCAACGCGTCCGCCCCACCCAAGCCCGCTCGACGGGCCGCATCGACGGCCCGGCCGAACCGGCGCGGCGTCACACCGTACGTCGGTCCAGGGGGCGCCCCCCCGCCAGCCGTGTCGAGCACGGGCGTGAACCCCTACGGCCGGCCGGAGTCGCGGAGCCGCCCCGGCTGTCGGTGATGCTGATCGGGGTTCCACGCGGGTCCTCCGCGAGGGCGGCGACATCGGGTCGTCGAGCACGGCGCCCCAGCCGTCGTCGAGCTTGCAGGGTCTCCAGCCGGCGAGGGTTGTCTCGTCGGCGCCTCGGGGTCGGCCGGGAATTGGCGGTCGAGTGTCGCCGCGATGATCGCGTTCCACGGCCGGCGCCAGGTCCGGATCGTTCTTGATGGCCGCCGCCCGCTACGTCGAACGCCGCGATGCCTTCATCAACTCGGCCGCAGCCTCCTGGGAAAACTGCGCTTTATGACCAGCTGGTCATAAGGCGCATCATGACAAGTGCGGCGTTATGACAAGTGACCGTCAGTCGACGCCGTGTTCTGCCGACGTGGCGGGCCTTGGCATCGCGGCGAGCTTCACATAATACGCGTGGTCTCTGAGGTCCCCAGACGGGGACCGAGGAGGAGGCCATGCTTGAAACCTCGGTTCACCCACGCATCTGCGAGCGGATCCGGTCAGGACCGCTGGGCCGCTGGGTCGACGACTTCGTCGACGTACTCGCGGGGCGCGAGTACGCGACGGACGATCCGGCCGGCATGTTCGAGCCGCCGCGATCTTCAGCGATTGGCTGGGTCAGCAGAACCTCGCGGCGACCGACATCGACGAGACGCTGGTCGGTCGGTTCGTCAGCGGGTTGCCCCGGCGACCGTCCTCGACGCACCCGAGCAGCCGGCAGGCGGAGGTGGCAGGCGGCGTCATGACAAGCGGCGCTGGGGAAGCTCGGCGGCGGCCGAGGTCGAGGGTGTCCTGCGCTTTCCATAATCAGAGGCTCGCCAGGAAGGTCAGCAGAGAGGAGTCGGCCTTGAACCGCCGGGTTCGTTGGCCGAGCGGATCGAGTTTCCGCAGGGCGCTTTCCTTGAGCTGCAGGTCCGCCTCGACGTAGTGATGGGTGGTCTCGAGCCCCTCGTGGCCGAGCCACAGGGCGATGGTCGCCACGTCGATGCCGGCTTGGAGCAGATGCATGGCGGTCGTGTGGCGGATGACGTGCGGCGACACGCGCTTGGCGGCGAGGCTCGGACATCGCTGGCGGGCTCGCTGACAGGCTTGGTCGAGCAGATGGGTGACGCCCTGCCGCGTCAAGCGGTCGCCGCGCGCGTTGCGGAACGCGTAGTCGGGCTCGGCCTCGCCCTCTTCGTCGAACCACTGGCGCAGGCAGCGGCCGGTCCGGGCCCACAGGGGTACGGCCCGCTCCTTGCGGCCCTTCCCGAGGAGTTGGACGACCGTGGCGGCGCCGAAGCGTACGTGGGAGCGCCGTAGGGCCACAAGTTCAGAGACGCGCGCCCCGGTGTTGTACAGGGTCAACAGCAGGATGTGGTCCCGGCGTCCGCCGTGGGTCGAGCGGTCGCACGCGGTCAGGATGGCGTCCATTTCCGGCCGCGTCAGGTAGTGGACTTGGCGTCGTGGCGCGCGCTTGCAGGGAATCGCCAGGACGCGGGACGTCAAGTCGACGGACTCGGGCGCGCGCAACGCGGCGAATCGAGCGAACGAGCGAACGGCGGCCAGCCGTGCGTTCCGGGACTGAACGCTGTTGGCGCGGTCCTGTTCGAGGTGGTCGAGGAACTCGAGGATCACCGGAGCATCGAGGTCGTCCAGGGTGAGCGCCTCGGGCTTCCGGTGACGGTGCTGATCGAGAAACGTGAGCAGCAGGCGGAAGGCGTCGCGGTAGGCGTGGATGGTCTGGGGGCTGGCGGCCTTCTGCTGCACGAGATGGTCGGCGAAGAACGCGCGGAGCAATGGGCCGAGTGTCAGGCGACAGTGAAAACTGACCCCCTGGCGACAGTGAAAACTGACCCCCCTGGTCCAAGGGAGGAGTCAGCAGATGACGGGATGCAAGGATGTCGGCCCGTGGGCGAGGAGGCCACGGGCACAGATGGTGAAGCCAGACGAGGTGGAGGCGATGCTGCACCTGCGGGCGCTCGGCTGGGGGCTGAGGCGCATCGCCAGGGAGTTCGGGTGCAGCAAGAACACGGTGAAACGCTACGTGGCGGCCGACGGCTGGATGACGTACAGCCGACAGCCGGGCGGCGGCAAGCTCGAGGATCAGGAGGCGTGGCTGAAGGAGCGCTTCTTCCAGCACCGCGGCAATGCCGAGGTGGTGCGCCAGGACCTGGTCCGGGAGCAGGGGATCGACGTGAGCCTGCGCACGGTCGAGCGGGCGGTGGCACCGTTCCGGCGGCTGCTGACGGCCGAGGCGAAGGCGACGGTGCGGTTCGAGACGCCCCCGGGCCGTCAGCTGCAGATTGATTTCGGCCAGCTGCGGGTGCCGATTGCCGACGAGCGGGTGCGCGTCTTCCTGTTCGTGGCGACGCTGGGCTACTCGCGGCGCTGCTACGTGGCGACGTTCAGACACGAGCGGCAGTCGGCGTGGTTTCGCGGCCTGGAGGGCGCGTTCCATCACTTCGGCGGCGTGACCCGAGAGGTGCTGATCGACAATCCGCGGCCGCTGGTGGTCGTCCACGACGCGGAGACGCGGGAGGTCGAGTTCAACAAGCGGTTCCTGGCGTTCGCGTCCTACTGGAAGTTCCGGCCGCGGGCCTGTGCGCCGTATCGGGCCCGGACGAAGGGGAAGGACGAGCGCGGCGTCGGCTACGTGAAGGGAAACGCCATCGCCGGACATCGCTTCGAGAGCTGGGCGGGGATGGACGCACATCTCGGGTGGTGGCAGCGGGAGATTGCCGACCGGCGTCGCCACGGCACCACCGGCGAGGTCCCGCTCGAGCGCTTCGCCCGGGAAGCGGAGCGCCTTCGGCCGTGTGCAGGCCGGCCGCCGTTCGGGCAGTTGCGGGACCTGGTCCGGACGGTCCACGCCGACTGCGCGGTGGTGGTCGACACCAACGCCTACTCGGTGCCGTGGCGGCTGATCGGCGAGCGGGTGCGGGTGGTGGTCAGCGGCGGCCGGGTACGCGTTCACCACGGCCCGAGGGTTGTCGCCGAGCACGTCGAGCACGAGGGACGCCACGCGCGGGTCACCGACCGCGCCCACCTGGTCGGCGTCGTGGGCGGCCCGCGCCCGGCCGAGACCGAAGCGGTGCGGCCGAAGCCGGAGCTGCTGCGTCCGCTCGACGAGTACGCGGCCGTGGCCGGGGGGAGCTTCTGATGGCCGTGGACCATGAGACGCTTCTCGGCTGGTTGACGCGGCTGCGGCTGACCGCGATTCGCGACCAGCTCGACAACCTGCTCGACGAGGCGGCGGAGAAGAAGCTGACGTTGCGGGAGGCGCTGGCGATGTTCGTCGAGCGGGAGGTTTCCCGCAAGGACGAGCGGCGCATCGAGATGGCGCTGAAGATCGCGCGCTTCCCGATGGTGCGCGAGCTCGCCGACTTCGACTTCAAGGCCCAGCCGAGCGTCGACCGGCGCCAGGTGCGGGAGCTGGCGACGTCGCGGTGGGTGGCGCACGGCGACGCGCTCCTGGTGCTCGGCCCGCCGGGGGTCGGGAAGACGCATCTCGCGATCGCGCTCGGTCGCGAGGCGATCCGACAGAACTACTCGACCCTGTTCACGACGGCGCAGGCGCTGATGGCGGCGTTGGTCAAGGCGCAGAGCGCGGGCCGGCTGGAGGACCGCCTGACCTTCTACGCCAAGCCCAAGCTCTTGGTCTGCGACGAACTGGGGTACCTCCCTTTCGAGGCGCATGCCGCGCACCTGTTCTTCCAGCTCGTCTCGCGGCGCTACGAGCGCGGCAGCATGCTGATCACGTCGAACCGCTCGGTCGGGGAATGGGGCGAGGTGTTCGGCGACGCCGTGGTTGCGACCGCGATCCTCGACCGGCTGCTGCACCACAGCCACGTGCTGACGATCACCGGGGAGAGCTACAGGCTGCGGGAGAAGCGTCGGGCGGGTGCCCTGAAGACCCCGGCGCTGAGGCCTGTCGCGTCGGAGACCCGCCCGGGAGCATCGTCATGATCACGCGACCGACACCGTGGCGAGCACAGACAGGGACTCGCGCTCACGCGCCGGTCCCGCCCCACGCCGCCCTTCGGCCGGCGTGGCCGTTGTCAGGAGGGTCGGCCCGCTGCAACGCGGCACCGGTCGAGTCCGCCGACGCTCGACGTCGTGAACGTCCGGGGGCCGAGCCGCCTGTCACCGGTCCGTTACGTAACGGTGTGGAGTAGTCGTGGCGTTGACGAACGCGGAGCGGCAGGCGCGTTACCGGGAGCGGCGGCAGGCCGGCGCGGCTCGGATCCGGTACCGCCGGCCGGCGGATCGGAGGTCGCGGCCACAGCAGTGGGACGACGCGGTACGGACGCTCCTGGCGCTGCAGGACCAGTATCGGGAGTGGCGGGAAGCGTTGCCGGAATCCCTCGCCGGGTCCGCGACCGCGGGGTTGCTCGAGCAGGTCTGCGATCTGGACCTGTCGGTACTGGAGGCCGTCGAGCTGCCCAGGGGCTTCGGGCGTGACGGCTAGAGGCAGCTTGCCGGGAGGTCGAGAGCTCGTAGCTGCGGGCCGGCCGGCGTGTCAACGTGCTGCGCACGTCCTCCGCTCCGCTCCGGCCCTGCCGGGTGACACCCCGTCCGCCCCGCGGCTCGGATGGCAGTTATGGGCCTTGCGGCCCGGCCTGGACGGGGCGTCCCGGCCGTCCACGACGCTCGCGGGACGCGGTGAACCGCCGGAAGTCGATCTACATACGCCGTTTCTTCGGGGGTCAGTTTTCGATGTCGCCAAGGGGTCAGTTTTGAGTGTCGCTTGACAGCCGAGGGGGGCACGGTCGTTCATGGCGCCCCCTTCCCGTCGACGAAAGCCTCGAAACGTGCGGCGGCTGGTTCGAGCACCGGCGGCGTGGCGGTCAGATACCAGTAGGTGTTCTGCGGGCTGACGTGGCCGAGGTAGACGGCGAGCGCGGGAAGCCGGTCGCGGACCACGACGCCCTGCTGCGCCCAAGCGGCGAGCCGGGCCACGGCGAAGCTGTGGCGCAGGTTGTGCAGGCTGACCCCGCGGCCGACCGGCCCGCGCAGCCCGAGCCGGCGGGCCAACTGCCCGAAGGTCCGGGCGAGGGCTTTGTAGTTGAGTCTGCCGCCGCGGGAGACGAAGAAGGCGCTGCACAGGCCGTCGTAGCCGAGGTCGCGGCGTTGCTGCGCGTAGGTCCGCAACGCGGCGGCGGTCGTGGGGTGCAGCGGCACGAGGCGCGACTTGCGGAACTTCGTGCGCTGAATCTCCAGGCACGGCGGGTCGCCGAGGAGATCGACGTGGTCGATGTCGAGGCGAATCGCCTCGCCGGCCCGGAGCCCACAGCTTGCCAGCAGCCCGATCACCGTCGCGACCGTGTGTGGGCGTAGGCCGGCACGCGGTCGGAGGGAGCGGGCGGATTCCATCAGGGCGAGGATCTCGTGGGGCGCCAGGATGCGCGGGGTGGGACGCTTGCTCGTGCGCACCAACCCGGTGCCGGGCACGTCGACGCCGGGCTCGGCCGCGCGGACCATCGTGAGGAATCCACGCACGATGCTCAACCGCCGCGCGTGCTGGCTCTCGGCGCTCGCCGAGGCCCACTCGACGGCGACCTGCGCAGCCGCGGCGTCGGGACCGCGCCGTTCGAGATGCTCGACGAAGTCCTGCAGGAGGCGCGCCTCCAGTCGCATGGCGAAGCCGATGGCGCGGCGCAACGCCAAGTAGGTCTCCAGGTGCCGGCGCCAAGCCTCGCCGGTCATCGTGCACCTCCCGGCCACGGCAGGGCGATCGTCGCCAGGGTCTCGCGGTCCAGCTTGGCGTAGATGGCGGTGGTCTCCAGGCGGGCGTGGCCGAGCAGATCGGAGACGGTCTTCATCGGCACGTCCCGGCGGACCATCTGCGAGGCGAAGGTGTGCCGGAAGACGTGTGCGCCAGACCGCGGGACGGTGACGCCGGCGCGGCGCAGCGCCCGCTTGGCGATACCTGTCACGCTCGTACTGCTGAGCTGCCGATACGGCGGTAGCGCGGTTACGAAGAACACATCCGGCGGGCTGGTCCGGGGCCGCGAGCGCAGCGCGGCGACCAAGGCGGCCCCGACGTCGGCAGGCAAAGGCAGCCGCCGCTCCCGTCCCCCTTTGCCGACCACACGGACAACCCCGTTGTGCCAGTCGACGTGCTTCACCGTGAGGGCTGCGGCTTCTCCTGCCCGGAGGCCGAGCCGGCTCAGGAGCAGCAGGATGGCGCGGTCGCGATGGCCGCTGGAGCACGTCTCGTCCACTGCGGCCAACACCCGTTGCAGGTCGTCATTGGCGAGGGCGCGGGGCAGTCTGGCGTGCTTCCATTCGCGGATGGTCGGGACGGCGCCCTCGATACCGGCGGGAACGACGCCGCAGGTGGCGAGGAAGCGAAGAAACGCCCGGGTCGCGGTGATGGGCGGCCGACAGGCCGACGGGTGGAGCCGGCTGGCCTGGGTCTGCACGAACGCCGCGATCGTCGGCACGGTGAGCCGGAACCAGTCGGGCGTAGGCGTCCCCGCGCACTCGGCAAGTAGAGCTGCGGCATAGCGCCGGTAAATCCGCCGGGTACCGACGGCCAGGCCGTGCACTTGTACGAGGTGATCGTCGAAGCGCTCCAACCACTGGTCGGTCTCGCATCGGGCGGGGACCGGCCGGCGGCGTGCTGCCACTTCCCGTGCCCACAGGTGTGCAGCCAGCAGACGGACGCCGCCTGCCACCCTCGACTGCCGGTCGCTCGGGCGCGTCGAGGACGGTCGCCGGGGCAACCCGCTGACGAACCGATCGACCAGCGTCTCGTCGATGTCGGTCGCCGCGACGTCCTGCTGATCCAGCCAATCGCTGAAGATCGCGGCGGCTCGAACATGCTGGCAGATCGTGCTCGTCGCGTACTCGCGCCCCGCGAGTACGTCGACGAAGTCGTCGACCCAGCGGCCCAGCGGTCCTGACCGGATCCGCTCGCAGATGCGTGGGTGAACCGAGGTTTCAAGCATGGTCTCCTCCTCGGTCCCCGTCTGGGGACCTCAGAGACCACGCGTATTATGTGAAGCTCGCCGCGATGCCAAGACCCGCCACGTCGGCAGAACACGGCGTCGACTGACGGTCACTTGTCATAACGCCGCACTTGTCATGATGCGCCAAGTGGCGCAGTTTCCCCGTCCGGCCTCGCCAGTGCGTATTTCGGAGGAAGTGGAACACCGATTTCGGCCGAAGTGGAACGCCGGTTCCAGAGTCGTGAACGCTCGTCGGTGCCTGACCGCGGTCCTCCCCTGTTCGAGCTTCAAGTTCACGAGGTCGTCGCTCTGGCTTCTCTGTGGTGCCGGATCTGCACGCGGTTGGCTGACGCGGTTGTGGAGCGTGTTCGGAGGAGACCCGGTCGCGACTAGCATTGAGCGGCCGGCCGTGAGCCGGTTTCCGTTCAGGCTGCGCATTCCTCACAAGGAGGAGTGAACGATGCGATCAGCGATCATCGCAGCCTTGGCGCTACGGGTCATCATCCCGGTGCCAGCCCTCGCGCAACCGGCCGAACGGCCGAGGGTAGAGTTGATGGTCGGCACAGCGTGGTGGGCTCTCCACGACCTCACGGCGCGCGGTCCGTTCACGGGTCTCTCGACCATCGAGGCCGGCGGCACCTACTGGTTCTGGCATGATGGGAGTTGGGGCTGGAGTCTTCGTTACGTGCGAACGGTCGGCGTCAGCACGTACTGGCAAGGCGCGCATCCGGACACTCACGAAGCGATCAGCGCCTTCAACGGCGTCACCTGCACGCTCCGCTACCGGCGGCGCCTTGGAAACCGCGTCGGCTTCGAGATCGGCGGCGGCTTCACGACCGGGAGGTTCGACAACCTCGTCCGTACAAGCCCCACGGCGCCCTGGGAGTACGTCCACGTCGAGGGCGACCGCGACAACCTCGCGTCGGGCGTTCTGATCGGCGAGGCCGTCCTAGACATCCCGCTGTCGCAACGGTTCAAGATCAAGACCGGGCTCGGCTACTACTCGTACTTCGATGTCGGTTGGGGGGAATACGGGCCAGCGCTGGTCCCTGTAGCGTTCGGCGTCGTCGGCTTCTGAGCCGTGAGGTGACCGCTTCCGAGACGCGGCGCCGCGCGTCCTGCGGCCGGACCGGCCGAGCCACGGGACTTCGCTGACGCCGTACAGTGACACGCCCCGGCCATGGCGCCGGGGCGTGATCTCCCGGACCGCATCCTCGCCGGCCTGACCAATCACGTGCAGGCCAAGCTGGAGCCGTTGGCCCAGATCCTGGCCGCCGCCCTCGACCCGCTCGCGCCGATCAACCCCGTCGAGTCGGGCCGGGTACCCCCGCGTGACGTCGACCGGGACTTCGGCCCCAGCCGTTAGGAGTCAGGGGCGCATCACCGGCCCTTGCCGGCGAGGTACTCCGCCCAGTCGTCCATCAGCAGCCGCCGCCGCTCGAACAGATCCGACCGGGCGTAGGCCGCCTCCACCTTGTTCTGCACCACGTGGGCGAGCGCCGCCTCGATGACCTCCCGCGGGTGGTCCGTCTTCTCCGCCGCCCAGTCCCTGAACGACGAGCGGAAGCCGTGGGCCACCGCGGCGACCCGGTGGTGCTGGAGCATCTTGGGCAGCGTCGACGCCGAGATCGCCTTCCCGCTCCGCATCGGGAACACGAGCGGCGTGCCGTCGCCGAGCGTTCGCGCCGCGTCGAGGACCTCGACCGCTCGCCGGCAGAGTGGAACCCGGTGCTCGCGCTTCGCCTTCATCCGCAGGGCCGGCACGGTCCACACGCGGCCGGCCACGTCCATCTCGTCCCACGTCGCGAGCCTGACCTCCGCCGAGCGCGCGGCCGTCAGCACCAGAAACTCGAACGCCAGCTTGACGGCGGGCTGCGGCGACGACGACGCCCGCACCGTCTCGATGGCCGCGGCCACGTCCTGGTGGGGCAGCGCCTGCCGGTGCGTCACGATGTCGTTCTGCGGACCGAGCACCGGCACCACCCGGTCGCACGGATTGTCGTTCCGCATGTCGAGGGCGATGGCCCACTCCAGCACCGCGCGGATGCGCTGGCGGACCTCCCTGGCCGTCGCCGCCTTGACGTGCCAGATCGGCGAGAGGATCTCCAGCACGTCGGCCGTGTTGACCTCGGAGACGGGCCGACCGCCGACGCGGGGGAAGACGTACCGCTCCATGCTCCGCCACCAGTTCTTCGCATGCCACCGGCCGCGCCAGCCGCCGCGCTTCTGTTCGAGCACGCGTTGGGCGGCTTCGGCGAACGTGGGAACGCCCTGGACGCGGCGTTTCTCGGAGAGGGGGTCGCCGCCCGAGCGGGCCAGCATCCGGTTGGCGAGGGCCTGCTCGCGGGCCTTGGCGAGCGGGACGAGCGTGGCGGCGCCGAGCCCGAGTTCGCGGCGCCGGCCGCGGATGACGAGCCGCTGGACCCAGCTTCGGGTTCCGGTCGGCTGGACGAACAGGTACAGCCCGTTGCCGTCCGCGTGGCGTCCGGGCGGCGCGGAGCGGACGAAGGCGGCCGAGAGGGCCTTGTCGGGATGGCGGCCCCGGCGCTTGCTTCTGCGGGGCGAGGGGTCGGATTTGGCTACAACATCCATTCCCCCATTATATACGGGATTGAAGTGGATTCCGCTACACGTCCTAATCCGGTCAGTCCGTGCCTTCAGAATCATAAACTATTAGGGGTCAGCATATTACGGACTGTCCTGGACGGCACCGGACGCTGTTGGACTGTTGTTGGTTGTCAAGGCAGCGCGAAGACGAAGAGCGTGTTGCTCCCGCTCGGGGTGGTGAGCTCGGGGGTCAGCTGCAGGAACCCCGTGCCCTGGGTCAGGCCGCCCGACCCCACCGCGAGGTACTGGCGTCCGCCGACGCTGAACGTCATCGGCCGGCCGCTGACCGGCCCGTTCAGGATCGTCTGCCACAGCACGTCGCCGGTCTCGGCGTCGAACGCCCGGAAGCGGCGGACGACGTCGCCCGAGAAGAGCAGGTTGCCGCCCGTCGCGAGCACCGACCCGTAGATGGGGGCGCGCTGCTCGTAGAGCCACAGCGTGTCGCCGGTCGACGCCGACACCGCCTCGAGGCGGCCCACCGGCGCCGTGTCGGGGTCGACGTCGGGCCGGTGGCGCACCTGCACGCGGACGTCGTAGCCGTCGCTCGGCCCCGCCTCCTCGACCGACATCGCGATGTCCATGCAGGCGTTGTTCATCGGCATGTAGAGGGCGCCGGTGTCGGGGCTGTAGGCCCCCGACGGCTGGTTCTTGCCGCCCAGCAGGTGGGGGCAGGCGAACGCCGGGTCCCGCACCGATACCGGCGCCGTCGACTCGTCGAAGGCGGGGCGTCCGGTCGCGAGGTCGAGGCCGGTCATGATGTTCTGGTAGACGGTCGGCCGCGCCCACAGGAACTCGCCGGTGGCGGCGTCCAGCGTCCAGATGAGGCCGGTCTTGCCGGGGATGCCGGTGATGACCTTGCGCCGCTCGCCCGGGGTCACCGCGGGGTTGATCCACGGCACCGAGGCGGGGTTCGGCGACACCTCGGTCTCGACGATCATGCGTTCGTAGACGTGGTCGAGGTCCCAGTTGTCGCGGGGCAGGTGCTGGAAGTACCAGGCCATCTCGCCGGTGTCGGGGTCGAGGGCGAGGGTCGAGTTGGTGAAGAGCAGGTCCGCCTTGCCGGCCCCCCGCAGCGACTCGGGCAGCGGCGCCGGCGGCCCCGTGCCCCAGTAGACGAGGTGGAGCTCGGGGTCGTAGCTGCCCACCATCCACGCCGAGGCGTGCCGCCGGGCGGCGCGGGGCAGGCCGCCCCAGGTGTCGCCGCCGAACTGATCCGGCGTGGCCGCGGTGTTGACGCGCCACAGCTCCTCGCCGCTGTCGACGTCGTGGGCGGTGATGAAGCAGCCGCCGGGGCGCGGGCTCGACGGGTTGCAGCGCGAGCCGTTGATGACCTTGCCGTTCACGATGGTCGGCCCCGCCGTCTGCGCCACCCGCTCGCGGTAGTCGGCCCGTTGAGTCTCCCACACGAGCTCGCCGGTGCGGGCGTCGAGGGCGACGATGTAGGCGTCGTTGGTGGCGAGGAAGATCTTGTCGCCGTAGATCGAGACGTTGCGGTAGCGGTAGCGGGTGCCGGTGACGTTGGCGATGTTCTCGGGCAGGTTGCGCCGGTACTGCCACAGGAGGTCGCCGGTGGTCGCGTCGAGGGCCTGCACGATGTCCTCGACGTTGGCGAGGAACATCACCCCGTCGTGGACGATGGGCTCGACCTCCTGGTAGCCCTCCTGCATGGCGCGCGACCACACGAGGCGCAGCTCGGTCACGTTGCCGGCGTCGATCTGGTCGAGGGGGCTGTAGCCCCACAGCGCGTAGCCGTTGCGGAAGCCGATCCAGTTCTCGGGCGGGGGCTCGCGCAGCATCGCGTCGGTGACGGGGACGAAGTCCTCGAGCAGCTCGGGCACGGGCGCGGGGTCCGGCTGGGCCGCGGCCGTCGCCGCGAACGCGAGTAGACTTACGCCGAAACCGAGGGCCGGCAGCGGGCTGGTCGCCATGGGTTCACCTTCCACATCTGAAGCGATCCGATCGAGGGCGATCGGTCCGGGGATTATACGACCTGGCGCGTCCGTCCGTCCGATACGAGGAGTGGCATGAGAGTGGCGAATGGAACGAGAGCGGTGCTTCTGGCCGTGGCGCTGGCCGCGGGGGCGGCCGGCCCCGCCCGGGCCCAGGAGCCGGACCCCGCTCCCGGGCGCGACGGTGCGCGCGCCCTGGTGTTTCGCGAGCAGCTGGCCCCGTTCGCCGAGCCGGCGCGGCGCATTCTCGGCGGCGACTGGGAGCGGTTCCGCGCCACCCTCGACGCCCTCGCCGCGCAGGAGGCGCGCCAGCGCGGCCTCGCCGGCGAGGCCGACTTCAGCTTCAGCGCCGACGAGACCGGCGACTTCAGCGGCGGTCCCGGCAACGAGACGCTGTTCGGCCTGCGCGCCGGCGCCCGGCTCGGCGGGGGCGGCTACCGCTCGCGGATAGGGTTGCTCGGCGACATGCGGGCGCTCATCCACGACAACGTCTTCGAGCAGGACTTCAGCCGCGTGCGGCTCGGCTACGACCACCGGCGGACCGACCACCTCGGGGCCTTCGCGTTCATCGAGCGCTACTCGGACGACGCCATGAGCATCGCCGCGCGCTACGAGATCGGGGGCGGGGTGAGCATGGGGGTCGACCTGTGGCCGCGGCGGGACGACGAGGCGGGGGCGCGCGCCCTCGCCCACCTCGCGACCGCCGGCGCCGGCGGCTTCCGCTGCGGCGTCGAGCGGCTCCGGGTCGGCTTCGACCGGGCCGGCGGAGCCGCGCCGCCGCCGAGCTGCGTCCCCGCGGGCGCCGCGGCCGGCGCCTCCCCGGTCGCCGGGGACGGCAGGAACCACGCGACGACCGGCACCCCCGCGGCCATCGGCGGGCGCGGGAACGACGCGGCGGCCGGCGCCCCGGCGTACGGGCCCGCGACCGGCGGCCCCAGGCCCGCCCCCGACGTCTTCGACGGCCTCCTCGGCGTCGTGGCCCCGCTCGAGCGGGGCCTCGCCGCCCGGCAGGCGATGGTGTCGCTGTCGCTGGGGGTCGGGGTCTTCTCCGAGTTCGAGAACGCGCTGATCGAGACCCCGGTCTCCCTCCTCGACCCCGCGACCGGCGGCCCCGCGGCGTCCGGCGCCCTCCTGCCGCCGCGCTACCTGCGAGTGCCGGGTCGCCACCGCTACCGGTTCCTGCTCTGGCCGACCATCGCGATGCGGCCGCTGACGAGCCTCTCGATCGAGTTCATACCCTCGTTCAAGCTGCCGATCAGCGCTCCGCGCTTCTTCTCGGACGGCGTGCTCGCGTACCGCATGGACTGGTTCGTGCGCATCGACTGGCGGCCGCGACGGGACGACAGCTTCGCGGGCCGGACGAAGCTGTTCGTGAAGTTCGACTACTACAAGAACCCGGGGCCGCCGGTGGTGGCGGACGCCCTGCCGCCCGAGGCGGTGCTCGAGCCGCTCTTCTACCACCGCGCCGGCGCGTCGAAGAAGCACCGCTTCGTCTCGCTGGGGATCTCGTTCGACCTGGGCTCCCCGTGAACGGGGCTGGTCTATGATGGACCCTGGTTCTGCCACTGGAGATCGGGAGACCCGCGGCAGCAGAAAGGAAGACTCATGGCTTCGAGACGACGGTTCCTGACGACGTTGACGACGGCGGCGGCCGGCAGCGCCGCTGTCGGCGGGCCCGCGGCGGCGTGGAGCGGAGCCGCGGTGCGGCCGCCGGCCCCCGACAGCTTCTCGCCGTCCGAGCTGCTGGAACGCCACATGGCCCGGCCCGCCGCGGCCGGTGCTCCCGGCGCCGCCGCCCAGGCCGATCCCCGGATGCCGACGCCCGAGGAGGTGCAGTCGTGGTACACCGACCGCCGCAACTGGGGCCGCTGGGGCGACGACGACGAGAAGGGCGCCATCAACCTGATCACCGACGAGAAGAGCGCGGCGGCGGCCGGGCTCGTGCGGACGGGGCGCAAGGTCTCGGCCAGCCGCGTCTTCGAGCCCTCGCAGCAGTTCATCCGCAAGAGCCGGCGCGAAGGCGGCGGGGGCGCGGTGTCCGACTACTATGGCTTCATCTACCACGGGCAGACGGTGACCCACATCGACGCCCTCTGCCACATGTGGGAGAGCGACGGCATGTGGGGAGGGCGCGATCCCGACGTGGAGGTGACCACCCAGGGGGCGTTCTTCGGCGCCATCGACGCGTGGTCGGACGGCATCATCACCAAGGGGGTGCTGCTCGACGTGCCGCGCCACCGCGGCGAGCCCCACGTGACCCCCGGCAACCCCGTGCAGGGCTGGGAGCTCGAGGAGATCGCCAGCGCCCAGGGCGTGGAGGTCGAGCCGGGCGACGCGCTGCTCGTCTACAGCGGCAAGGACTCGTTCGTGCGGGCCGGCGGCGAGTACGGGGGCGGCGACCGGCCGGGTCTCGGCGTGACCTGCGCCAAGTTCATCCGCGACCACGACGTGGCCCTGCTCGGGTGGGACATGATGGACGCGCGGCCCGACCCCTACGGCCTCACGTTCCCCGTCCACGGCGTCCTGTTCAACTACGGGGTGGCCCTGCTCGACAACGCGCTGCTCGAGCCGCTGGCCGAGGCGTGCGCCGAGGAGGGGCGCCACGAGTTCATGTTCATGGCCCTGCCCCTCAAGGTCGCGCGGGGCACCGGCAGCCCCGCCAACCCGATCGCGATGTTCTGACGGCGCCGCCGGGGGCTCTCTGTCTGCACCCCCGGATCGGCGCCGGTGCGCTTGCCGGTTGGTCGGTGCTAGTGCAAGATGCTTGGAGTCGTGCGGTCCGGCGCCGTGGTGTTCCATCGTTTGAAGTGACGAGGTGGAAACAGATTCCCGCGGTTCGAGCCCCGAGCGGCATCTGCTGGAGCGGGCCCGGCAGGGTAGTCAATCGGCGATCGACGCCCTGTTCGAGCGATACCGGTCGTGGCTGAGGAGATGGGCGCGGGGCCGCCTGCCGCGGCGGCTGCGGGGGGTCATCGACACCAGCGATCTGGTTCAGGACTCGCTGCACCGTACGTTCGCCCAGCTCGCGACGTTCCGGTCCGGTCAGGCCGGCGCCTTGCGAGTCTACCTCCGGCGCGCCGTCGAGAACCGGATTCGGGACGAGTTGCGGCGCGCGACCCGCCGCCGGAGCATCATCCTGCCGGAAGAGCCGGTTCGGGCCTCGGACGACGCCGCGCTGCAGTTGCGGCAGATCATCAGCGCCGAGACCTGGAGCCGCTACCTCGACGCGTTGAAGCGCCTGCCCGACCGCGACCGCCGGCTGATCGTGGCCCGCGGCGAGCTCGGCTACAACAGCGAGCAGCTCGCATTCCTGGAACGCCTGTCGAGTCCGGCGGTAGCGCGAGTGACGCTGCGGCGGGCGTTGATACGGCTGAGCGCGCTGATGTCGGACGGGCAGGAGTCTGCGACCTAGGAGTCTGCGCCGCAGGGACTTTCTCGCCCCAACATGAAGTGGTTCATGCCAGTTCAAACCACAACATGTAGTAGCCGATCGGGCCCAAGACCGTTCCACGGCGCAGACTCCCAGGGGTCCTCCTCGCGATCTTGCGGCCCGCCTGCTTCAACTTGCACTCCCGGTCGTCTATATTTCACCAGACACCTCCCGGCGGCGTCCGGGTCCGCCGTTCGGACGAGCGGACCACGGCGGACATCGATACGGCCGGACCATCTGGTGTCGGATGAGCAACGACGACAGCGACGAACTGGTCGCCGAGGCGGCGGAATCGGTCGCCTGGAACCAGTACGTGCCATGGAACCGGTACGCCAGACTGGCCACCCCCGCCGGCCGCCGACTGCTCGACAACCTGCGCGCGCTCGCCCCGGTCTTCGCGTCGCGCGACACGGCGCGGCCCCCGACCGTGACGGAAGCGACGGCGGCCGATGCGGGAGCCGGCGTCCTGGCCCGGCTCGGCGTCAACGCGATCATCGCCATCGCCGCCATCGAGGTGGCGGCGGCGCTGCTGGTGCTTCCGTGGGCCTGGGACGACTACCTCCGGGAGCATGGCGACCTGGCCGCCTATCTGACGGCGCTGCTCCTCGCGCACTCCGCCAGTGCCTGTCTGTTGCTGATCGCCGGCCGCCGAGACCGGCGGATCTGGCTGCTGGGCATCTTCTTTCTTCTCAAGGCCACGCACGCGCCGCAGCACATCCTTCCCGCCTTCCTGGGGTTGATGCCGCCGCCTCATGACTTGCAGGGTGCTCTCCTGGCGGCGCCCGCGTCGACCGCCGTCTTCCTGAGTCTCTACGCGCGCCCGTTCCTGTTCGCGCCGGCGTTTCTCTGGGCGTTCGCCAGAGAGTATCCCCGGCTCCGGCGCCGCACCCCTCTCGACGACTTTGCGCGCCGCATAATTCCCGTCAGCGTGGCGATCGGCCTCGCCATGACGGTGGGCGCGCCGTTGCTGTATCTGACGAGGGCCGTGGGCGAGGCGACCCTCGTCGTGGTCCTCGAGGCCAACCTCGCCATCCCGAACTCGTTGTCGCTGGCCGCGGTCGCGGTCGTCGCCCTGCGCGCGCACACGGCGCCGGCCGCGGAGGTTCGGCGCGTCGTTCTGTTCAGCGCCGGGTTCCTGTTGTGGTTGGGCGTGACGACGGCGCACAACGTCGCCGAGATGTTCTCGCCGGGGTACTGGGTGTTCGACTACGAGTGGACTCCGCCCCAGATGCTGGCTCAACTGGCACGTTTCCCCGGGATCCTCCTGCTCTGGTACTCGGTGGTCGCGGTGCGCATTCCCCACCCCCGGGAGGTGGCGCGGAGGGTCTCCAGGCGACTGCTGATGCGCCGCGGACGGCTCTGGCTGGCGGCGGGGGCGCCGGCCGCCGCGCTGGCCTGGCTCGTGATGAGCCGCCCCGAGCGCGCGGTGGGCGCGGTCGTCGCGGACCCGCTGGCGCAGTCGCTGTTCGCGGCGGCGGGGATCATGCTGGTGCTGCTCGCCGGCCGCGAGGAGCTCCTGGGCCGCCTGGACGCCTGGCTCTATCCCGAGACGCCGGACCAGCGGCGCGTGCTGGCTTCCGCCACCGCGAGGTTGGCGCAGGCCGGACGCATCGCGACGGTCGGCCACACCGTGACGCGGACCGTGAGGCGCGGTTGCGGCTCGGCCGCCGCCCTGCTGCTGGCGGGCGATACGGACACGCACGGGCGCGGCTTCAGCGCGGCGGACGCGCGGTCTCCACCCCTGCCCGGCGCGTCGGCGATCGTCCACATGCTGGAGACGGCCGGGGGGGCCTTGCGCGTTCACCCGGACGACGAGACGTCGATCTTCGTGTTGCTGCCACCCGAGGAGGCGGAATGGGTGGTGGAGTCGGGGGCCGACGCCATCGTCCCGGTTCCCGGTCCGGGGGCCGAGCTCATCGGGATTCTGGTGGCGGGACGGCGCTTCGACGACCGGACGCTGAGGTCTGTCGACGTCCCGTTCCTCGAAGCGCTCGGCGCCGCCGCGGGGCTCGCGGTCGCGCGGCTGCGTCTGATGGAGGCGCCGGGGGCCGGGTCGCCGGAGCCGCCCCCGGCGCGGGAGTGCCCCGCGTGTCGTTGCGTGACGGGGCGCGGCGATCCGCCCGCCTGCGATTGCGGTTCGGCCTATGTCGAGACCGCGGCGCCGAAGCTGCTGGCGGGCAAGTTCCGGTTGACCCGGCGCCTGGGCGCCGGGGGGATGGGCGCGGTCTATCTGGCCGGCGACCTTCGGCTCGGTCGCGACGTCGCGGTGAAGACCCTGGCGGGGACGTCGGTGTCGCGCCTGATGGGGCTGAAGCCGGAGGCGTGGGCGATGGCGACGGTGACGCATGGCGCGGTGGCCCAGATCCACGCCATCGAGTCGTGGCGAGGCCGCCCGTTCCTCGTCGTCGAGTACCTGCCCGGCGGTACCCTCGCCGACCGGCTTCGGCGGGGACCGGTGGCGCCGGGGGAAGCGGTCGCGATGGCCGCGGTGCTGGGCGATGCGCTCGCGGCGCTGCACCGCGTCGGCTACCTGCACGGAGACGTCAAGCCGAGCAACATCGGGTTCACCGCCGAGGGGTTGCCGAAGCTGCTGGACTTCGGCCTGGCCCGCGGGACGAACGACGCCGACGCGATCGGCGGCACCGTGCGCTACCTCTCGCCCGAGGTGCTCTCCGGCCGCCCGGCCGAGGACGCCGACGACGTCTGGTCGCTGTGCGTGGTCCTGCACGAGATGGTGTCGGGCCGGCATCCGTTCGCGGGCGGCGGCGCCGACGAGGTGACGGACCGCATTCGGCGCCGGCGCCTCGCCCGCGGCGCGTGGTCCGACTCCGAGCCGCCGCCGGCCGTGCTGGCGTTCACCGCATCGGTGCTGTCGGCCGCGCGGTCGGCCCGGCCGGCGACCGCGCGCGGGTTCGTCGATGCGCTTCAAGGGATCGTGGCGAAGCGGTAGCCCGCCAATCGTCGCCGAACGCGACCGCAAGGCTGCCCTGCGGCCTCCGCCTGGCGCCCAACCAACCCTCCAGGAGTCCGCGCCGTTCTACGGCGCAGACTCCGGGTCGCGCTCCCCGTTTCTCGACCCCGCCTGTTTCGTTCCGCCCAGCCGGTCGTCTCTGTCCTATAGAGGCCGAACCCGGCCCGGGTGCTGCCGGGAGCCGCAAGGGGGGGCAACCTCGCAGGCCGGCTGCCGAAGGCGAAGCCCGAGTGCACGCGGCCGGGCTACGTGCGGCCTGGCGGCTGATCGCCCCAACCAGTCGAAAGGAGCGGCCCATGTTCACGCGCCTGCGCTCTTTCCTGACGACCCTGATCCGGCGCCAGCGCTTCGAAGACTCGCTCGACGAGGAAATGCGCTTTCACCTCGCCGCCCAGACGGAGGACTTCGTCCGGGCCGGGGTCCCGCTGGCGGAGGCGGCGCGCCGCGCGCGGCTCGAGTTCGGCAGCATCGAAGCCATGAAGGACGACTGCCGGCAGGCACGCGGCGTCAGGTCGCCGACGAGCTGAGACAGAGGCACGGCTTGTTCGCCTGTACGGACCAAGACGTCCGGGAATGCAAAACGAAACATCCGGCATGGAGGGAGCGCGTTCGGACTTGGAGAAGTGGTTGTTGACAGTTTGGCGGAGCCGCATCGGTGCAGCCCTTGCGCCCAACGCGCAGCATGCCGTTTGACAGGTCCGCGTCCGCCGGGGACGCTTCCGGAACCGCGGTCAGCCCTCCTGAAGCGGGACGAAGGCGAGGAAGCGTCGCGGGTTGTCGACGAGCATCTGGTGGATGGCCTCCTCGGGCACCCCGGCGTAGCGCAGCTTCGGCACGAACTGCATCAGCACCGACGACCAGCCGTGGCCGTAGTACCGCTTGAACTGGCGGACGTTGCCCTGGTCGGACGAGAGCAGGACGTGGTCGATGAGCCCGGCCTCCAGCAGGTCCTGCACCATCCGCACCTTGTCGGCGGCGGGGATGTCCGACCGCCCCATCTCGTGCCCCAGGGTGTCGAGACCGATGAACGCGCCGCGGCGCGCCACCTCGCGGTGCGTCCCGAGGGGGTCGTGCTCGGGCCGGATGGTGGCCATGTGCCCGATGACCACGCGGGAGAGGTCGACGCCCGCGCCCTCGATGACGTCGAGCTGCTCCATCGCGCAGGTCGGGCAGCTCTCGTGCGGGGTGTGGGTGAAGATGGGGATGCCGGTCCGCAGGTGGGCGCGGGCGACGGCGCGGTGCACCTTGCGCTCGTCGGGGCGCATCTCGAGCGACGACGCGATCTCGCCGAACGCGCCCCAGCGCTGGGCGGCGGCGTCGGCGATCAGCTCCTCGACCAGCTCGTCCTCGGACATCTCGGCCACGCGCACCGGGTAGATGGCGAAGCCGATGTCCTCGAAGTAGCCGCCGGCCATCACGATGCGGACCTCGCTCTGCGCGGCGATGGCGTTCAGGTGTTCGACCTGCTCGGGCGTCCGACGGCCGGTGGCGGCGTCGACGATGCAGCCGAGCCCGTCGAAGGCGCAGGCGCGCAGCTCCTCGACCGCGAGCTCGACGTCGCCCCGGCCGACGTGCTCGTGGAAGAGGGTGGCGCCGTCGGCGAGGTCCTCGGGGGCCACGTCGCCCTGCAGGGTGCGGATGATCGCGCCGGCCGGGAAGTCGGGCGGGGCCACGCTCGTGAAGGTCTGCTGGGCCCGGACGGGCGGGGCCCCGGCCGCGGCGGCGAGGCCGGCCCCGGCGGCGGTGCCGAGGAGGCGCAGCGCGTCGCGGCGCGAGTAGTCGTTTCGAGTCGGATGCTTCGGGTCGGTCATGGCGTTCTCCGTCTTGAGCTGTCCGCCTGCCCCGGGGAGGCAGGCGGGATTCGGTGCACAGGGTACTACGGTGGCTTGGGAGGGCGGCCCGTGCGGCAGGATACAATGCGGGTCCGGTTGCAGCGAGGTCGTCAGGTCGGGTTCGCCGACATGCGTCGTCGCCGCGGGCTCGAACTGCCCACGAGGAGGTTGCCATCGTGAAGCGCACCATGCGGTCGGCGGTCGTTCTCGGCGTCGCGGGCGCCATCTGGTCGCTCGCGGGCGCCGGCGGGGTCGGGGTGTCCGCCCAGGGGAGCGGGGAGCAGGCGGCGGCCGCGTCCGACGCCGGCGACTGGCCCATGTACCGGGGCGACCCCGCCGGGACGGGGTTCTCCCCCCTGGACGGGATCACCGCCGCCAACGTCGCCAGTCTGGCCGAGGCGTGGACCTACTCGCTCGCGGCGGTGGACGAGGGGGCTCGCGGGCCGAACTCGCAGGTCACCCCGATCGTCGTCGGCGGCGTCATGTACCTGCCCGCCGCCGACCGCGTCGTCGCCCTCGACGCGGCGACCGGCCGCGAGATCTGGCGGCACGCCCTCGACGGGGCGCGCCCGTCGCGCCGCGGCGTGGCCTGGTGGGCCGGCGGGGACGGCGCGGACCCGCGCATCATCTTCACGACCGGGCTGCACCTGCGGGCGCTCGACGCGGCGACCGGGGACCCGGTCGAGAGCTTCGGCGAGGGCGGCGCCGTCGACATGGTCGTGCCCTACAACTCGGTGCCCCTCGTGCACGGCGACGTGGTGGTGGTCGGCGCCAACACTCCCGCCGGGACCATCGGCGGCATCGGCAACGCGCGCGCCTTCGACGCGCGCACCGGCGCGCCGGTGTGGGAGTTCAGCTCGGTCGCGCAGCCCGGCCAGCCCGGGCACGACACCTGGGGCGGCGACAGCTGGCAGGGCCGGCTCGGGGCCAACGCGTGGCCGTTCTACTTCTCGATGGACACGGAGCGCGGGCACGTGTACCTGCCGCTGGCGTCCCCCATTCCCGGCGACTACGGCGGCGACCGGCCCGGCGACAACCTCTACGGCAACGCCCTCGTCGCGGTGGACATCGCCACCGGCGAGTACCGGTGGCACTTCCAGACCATCCACCACGACCTGTGGGACGCCGACCCGCCGGCCCCGCCCGCCCTCTTCGACATCCCTCGCGACGGCGGGGCGATCGCCGCCCTCGGGGTGACCACCAAGTCCGGCTATCTCTACATCCTCGACCGCGATACCGGCGAGCCCGTCTACGGGGTCGAGGAGCGCCCGGTGGCGGCCAGCGACGTCCCCGGCGAGGCGACCTCGCCCACCCAGCCGATACCCCTGAAGCCGGCCGGCCTGTCCAAGCTCACCTGGGACCCCGACGACCTCGTGACCGGCGAGGACACCTCGCCCGAGCACGCCGCCGCGTGCCGCGACCTCGTCGACAGCCTCGGGGAGATCTACAACGCCGGCCCGTTCACCCCGTGGGTCTACCGCGCCCCCGGCGTCCCCCTGCGCACCACCCTCTCGTTCCCCGGCGGGGTCGGCGGCGCCAACTGGGGCGGGGTGGCGGTGGACCCGGCGACCGGCTATCTCCTCGTCGTCACCCAGGATCTCGGCGCCCTCGGCTACGTCGAGGCGGCGCCCCCGGAGCACCCCGTACCGTACCGCAAGGGCGCTCAGCGCCCGGCCAGCTTCGCGGTGCAGATCGGCGGCGCCACGCTGCCGTGCCACCGGCCGCCGTGGGGCCGGCTGACCGCGGTCGACGCGGCGACCGGCGACGTCGCGTGGCAGGAGGTCCTCGGGGTCACCGACGGGCTGCCCGAGGGCCGGCGGGCGACCGGCCGGCTCATCCGCGCCGGCGCCATCACCACCGGAAGCGGCCTCGCGTTCGTGGCCGGCACCGACGACGGCCGCCTGCGCGCCTTCGAGTCGGCGTCGGGCCGCGGGCTGTGGGAGGCGCGCCTGCCGGGGCCGGGGAACGCCAACCCGATGACCTACCTCGGGGAGGACGGCCGGCAGTACGTGGCGGTGGCGGCCACCGACACCCTGGCCGTGTTCGCGTTGCCGTGAGCCGGCCGGGTCGCCGGTAGTTGGAGGCAGGATCCGGCAAGACGTAGCGCGACGGATGGAGCGAGGGCCACGGCCACCCGCGCCTGCATGGACCGAATGGTGCAGGCAATCGTCGACGAGGTTCGAGGAAGGGAAGATCCCTCCATGACCGACCATCAGTGTGGATGTAGAGCCCCGGCGTTGGTTGCGGTGGGTCTCGCGGCCGCCGTGGCGGCCGGCGCGGGCGCGGCCGCGGCGCAGGACCTCGCGCCGCCGGCCGAGGTCCGGGCCGTGATCGAGGGCACGTGGGAGCTCGTCGAGTGGCACGTGGGCGAACGTGTGCTTCGGCCGCCCGAGATGGAAGGGCGCTGGATGGTGCACGACGGGCTCGTCATGGCGACGCGCCACCGCAACGGACCGGACGACTTCGAATCGACGGCGGGATACGGGGAGTACCGTTGGGGCCCGATGACCTGGACCTACGGCTACGAACGGTCGGAGGACCTGCGCGGGCCGTCCCCCGATGACGCCCGGCTGACCGTGACCGGTTCGGACCCCATCCGGATGAGCACGTTCCGAATCACCCGCGAGGGCGACATGCTCATCCTCGACGGCGAGGCGCTCCGCTGGGAGTACGACGTGCCGGGCCGGACGTTCCTGCTCAAGACCAGCGGCGGGCGGGCGATACGCAAGTACCGCGAGGTTGCACCGACTCCGGCGCAACCGTAGCCCATCGGGTTACCCGTTCGAGTGGTCGCCGCGCTCCTCGAGGAGCGCTTCCAGCTCTGCGAGGGCGTCCAGGTCCTTTGGTCGTCCCGCCGCGCGCTTCACGCGGATCAGTTCCGGCAGGCCCAGGCACCGGCATCGGCAGCCGAAGATCACGCACTCGATGCCGGCGGCGTCGAACAGTCGGATGACCGTCTTGAAGTCGGTCACCCGTCACGCCCCCGGGCCCGCCCTGCCCGGCGCGCCTCCGCCGCCAGCTCCTGGAGGGCGATCAGGTTCTCCACCCGCTCCGTGACCGACCGGCGGAGGTTCTGCCGGAGCAGCGTGCGGTCGACGTCGCGCTTGTAGGCCTCGACCATCGGATCGGCTTCGCCGGTTCGGCGCTCCAGGCGACGTGGAGCCGCCCCGTCGGATTCGCCGCCGCCGACAGCGATCCGCTCCGAGCCGTCGGCGGACCTGGGCTCGCCAAGGCGGGGCGGTGTTCCGGTGTCGGACTGCCCTCGAGAACGGGGCTGCATCTCTTGCGGAGTTTAGCATCGGGTATCATCGGGAATCGTCGCCGGGCCGCACTCTGTGCATGGGTGCGACACGCGCGATCCGTCGGGGTACGAACCATGGCCGGACGGTGATGGACGCCGTGAGGCACCGAGCCGGGCGGACCGGACGAGGGGAGCGTGACATGACTCCAGCGACGCGAGGGATGGTGATCGGGGTGGCGGTGCTCGTGGCCGGGGCCGCAGCGGGGACGGGGCTCGCCCAGACCAGCCGCCTGGACGCGGACGGCAACGTCCGCGAGGACGCCTACATCCGGATTTCCCTCTCCGACGCCGATCAGCGCTACGCCGCCATCGACGGCGCGCGCATGAAGGACGTCGTGCGCGAGGTCGCGGACATCTCGCTCGCCAACCGCGACGACCGCACGAAGTACTGGGGCCGGATAGCCGGCACCCGCGGCGAGGAGATGGCCCGCGAGTACGTCGAGCGGAGGTTCCGCGAGCTGGGTCTCACCGACATCCGCAACCAGGAGTTCGACCTGCCGACCCAGTGGTTCCCGGCCGGCCACGACATCCGCGTCGAGGCGGGCGGGCGCACGTACCGGTTCGACTCGATGGTGCCGGCCCTGCGCTCGAACCCCACCGACGGCACCCTCGACCTCGAGGCGGTGTGGGTGGGCACCGGCTCGACCGCCGACTTCCTCGGGCGCGACGTCGCCGGCAAGGCGGTCTTCATCCACAGCATCCCCGCCCCCGGGTCGATGGGCCACTCGGCCGGCGCGAGCTGGGAGGACGCGATAGGGCGCGCGCAGGACCGGGGCGCGGCCGCCGTCGTCGTCATCTACGGCATCTCGGACAACTTCACCATCTGGCAGAGCCTCGGCCGCGACATCACCATCCCCGGCGCGTTCATGGGCTACGAGGACGGCAACACCGTCAAGGCGCTGATCGGCGGCGGCGAGAAGGTGCGGGTCTCGATGCGGGTCGACGTCGACTACCGCGACGGCCTGAAGACGGCCAGCGTCTTCGGCACCCTGCCGGGCACGACCGACGAGGACATCTACGTGCTCGCGCACCTCGACGGCTACTTCGAGGCGGCCCTCGACAACGCGTCGGGCATCGCGGTCATGCTGGCCCTCGCCGAGCACTTCGCGTCGCGGCCCGCGTCGGAGCGCCGGCGCAACCTCGTCTTCGTCGGCACCGCCGGCCACCACGTGGGCTCGCCCGGCTCGCGCTGGATGCACGACAACCGCGAGACGGCGCTCGCCGACGCCGCCCTGATGATCAACTGCGAGCACGTCTCGGTGAAGCAGACGGTGTACTGGGGCCCGACGATGCGGAAGACCGACATCCCGTCGCCGCGCCGGTGGTGGGTGAACGGCAGCGACCGCCTCGTCGATCTCGTCCTCGACGCCTACCGCACCTTCGGCGTCGCGGTCTGGGACCGCATGGAGGACCGGGCGGCCGGCGAGATGGGAAGCGTCGCCCGCGACCTGCCGTCGGTGCAGATCATCCGCTCGCCCGAGATCAAGCACACCGACCAGGACATCCCCGAGTGGGTGCCCGAGGCCGGCCTCGAGGCGGTGGCCCGCGCCTTCGCGCGCATCGTCGACGACGTGAACGAGCTCGACCGCGAGGCCCTGCAGCCGGGGCAGACGACCGACGGGCAGTAGGCGCTCATGGCGACGCTGGCCCGACTGCGGCAGGTGCTGGAGATCCTCCGCCGCGTGAAGGTGGAGACCGGGATGGGCTATCTCGATGCCTATGCCTGGTTCCGGGCGGAGCCGCTACCCGGCTTCGACGGCATGACCGCCGAGCGGCTTGTGCGCGAAGGGCACGCCGACTACGTCCACGCCTATCTTGACGACGTTGCGGACGGCGGCTACGCCTGACGCGCCGCTTGGCGTCGCAGATGCTGACCAAGCTCGTCATCCGGAACTTCAAGCGCTTCGGCGAGGTCGAGATCGATCTCGGCAGCCCGGTGGTCTTCATCGGCCCCAACAACTCGGGGAAGACCTCGGCCATGCAGGCGCTGGCCCTCTGGGACGTCGGCTTCAAGCGCTGGAACGAGAAGCGGGCCGGCAAGAGCACCCCGGAGAAGCCGAAGGGGGTGACCGTCAACCGGCGGGATCTGGTGGCGATTCCCATTCCGAACGCCAACCTGTTGTGGCGAGACCTGCACGTCCGGGACGTGCAGCGCGTCGACGGCCAGCCACGGACCAGCAACATCCGCATCGCACTCGTCGTCGAGGGCGTGACCCGCGACCGGTCCTGGACGTGCGGGCTCGAGTTCGACTACGCGAACGAAGAGTCGTTCTACTGCCGGCCGCTCCGTCTGTCCGAGGATGGGACGGCGGGCCACATGCCGGTGCCGGACGAGGCGGGACACGTCCGCATCGCGTTCCTGCCGCCGATGTCTGGGCTCGCCGCCACCGAAACGCGGCTCGATCAGGGCGCCGTCAACGTCCGTATCGGCGAGGGCCGCACCGCCGAGGTGCTGCGCAACCTCTGTTTCAGCATTCACGAAGCCGAACCGTCACGCTGGGACAAGCTGGTCGGTCATATCGAAGGCTTGTTTGGCGCGGAGCTCGACCCGCCGCGCTACGTCGCCGAGCGCGGCGAGATCGCGATGACCTACCGGGAGCGCGGCGCGCGGCTCGACCTGTCGTCGTCGGGCCGGGGCCTGCAGCAGACGCTGCTCCTGCTGGCGTACATGTACGGGAATCCGGGCGCGGTTCTGCTCCTCGACGAGCCCGACGCACACCTGGAGATCCTGCGCCAGCGCCAGACCTACCGCCTGCTCACCGACGTGGCGCGCGAAACCGGCAGCCAGATCATCGCGGCCAGTCACTCCGAGGTGCTGCTGAACGAGGCCGCAGGCCGGGACTTGGTGGTGGCGTTCGTCGGCAAGCCCCACCGCATCGATCGCAGCAGCCAGGTCCTGAAGGCGCTGCGGGAGATCGGGTTCGACCAGTATTACCAGGCCGAACAGACCGGCTGGGCCCTCTATCTGGAGGGTTCGACGGACCTGTCGATCCTCCTGGCATTCGGCCGGCGGCTGGGGCACGAGCGCGCGCTTCGGGCGCTGGAGCGGCCATTCGTGCATTACGTGGGGAACCAGCCGAAGAAGGTGCAGAGCCACTTCCACGGCTTGCGCGAGGCGCTTCCACGGCTTCGCGGCGCCGCGCTCTTCGATCGTCTCGAGACGGCGCCGCCGGACATGTCGCCGATCGAGTGCCTGACGTGGACGCGCCGCGAGATCGAGAACTACGTCTGCACGCCGGCCGCGCTGGAGGCCTACGCGGTGGCTTCGGCGCCCGACGCGGGGCCGGGTCCGCTGTTCACCGCGGCCGAGGCCGACCGGCGCGTGAGGGCGATGCGGGAGTCCATCGCCGAGATCGAGTCGGCCCTGAAGACGTTGGGCAAGGGGTCGCCGTGGGACCCGGACGTCAAGGCGAGCGACGATTTCCTGGATCCGCTCTTCCTCTCGTATTTCGGGAAGCTCGGCCTGCCGAACCTGATGGCCAAGAAGAACTACCACGAGCTGGCCGACTACGTGCCCGACGGGGAGATCGATCCCGAGGTTGGTGCGAAGCTCGAGGCCATCGCGCAGGTCGCCGAGGACGCGGCGCCGGCGGGAGACGGCGGCCCGGGACGGTGACGCGGGAGCCCGCGGCCCGCGTGCTATCGTGTGGACCGTGGAGGCCTACTTCTGGAGTCGCCGGTAGGGCAGGCCGGTAGCGTGCGCATCGCCGTCGTCGGCGCCAACAGCGCCGTCGGGTCGGCGTTGCTGGCGCAGGTCGCGGCCGGGGGCGCGCTCGACGCGGTGGCGGCGGTGCGGCGCCCCGAGGTCGTGGGCGGGCTGCCGCAATCGCCGCGCATCTCGCCCCGCGTCGTCGACTATCGCCGGTCCGACGATCTGGCCGACGCGTTCGCCGGGGCCGGCGCTGTCGTGCACCTGGCGGGCATCCTCTTCGAGAGCCGGACGTCCGACTACCGGTCGGGCAACGTCGAGGTGACCCGCGCGGTGGTCGAGGCGGCGCGGGCGGCGGGGGCGGGCCACGTCGTGTTCGTCAGCTCGCTGGGCGCCGACCCGCGGGCGCCGAACGGCTACTTCCGGTCGAAGGGCGAGGCGGAGCGCCTCGTGGCCGAGTCGGGCCTCGACGCCACCATCATCCGGACGCCGCTGTTGCTGGGGCCCGGCACCGCGGGCGGGCGGGCCCTCGTCGCCGCCGCGTCGGGGCCGGCGGCGCGCGTCCTCGGCGGCGGGGCGCACCGGCTGCGGCCGCTCGACGTCGACGACCTGTGCCGCGCCGTCCAGGGGTGCTGCGAGCGGCCGGCGGCCGGCGTGCGGACCTGCGACCTGGTGGGACCCGAGACCCTCACCCACCGCGAGCTGATCGAGCGCGCCGCGGGTTGCCTGGGCCGCGAGGCCCGGGTCCGCTCGACCCCGGTCTGGCTGGCCCGGCTGGCCGCGCGGGTGGCCGGCCTGGCCCGGAAGGGCGGCCTGACCCCCGCCGTGATCGACGTGATTACATCGGACGAGACGGTCGATCGGAACGCCGCCGCCGAGCTGGGGGTCAGCCTCACCCCGTTGTCCGATACCCTGGCCAGGCTATGTCGGGCCGCCCCGCGATGAGCTCCGCGCCTGAGTTTGCGCACGGCGACCGGGGAGTCGGGCGCAGCCTTCCGCTATCCTGACCGAGTCATGTCAGACACACCCGCGACGAACGCCGCGTCCGAGACCGCGCCCCGCGCGCCCGAGACCGCGCCCCGCGCGCCCGAAACCGCGCCCGAGGTGCCCGGGGCGCCCGAGACCGCGCCCGGGACGCCCGAGTCTGCGTCCCCCGAGACCGGCGAGCCCCCGGCGGGGGCGCCCCCGGCCCGCGGCCGCGCCGGCCGTGCCGCCTTCCTCCTCCTCGGCGTCGCCTGCTTCGCGTACCTCTACACCCGACTGGACGGCGCCGCCGCGCGCGAGGGGCTGTCGCTCGCCGCCTACATGGCGCAGGTCTTCGAGAACGTCCGGTGGGGGGCCTGGGCCGCGCTGATGGTGGCCTACTCGGGGTTCTACTTCCTCATCGACACCCTGGTCGTGAGCCGCGCCCTCAACTGGTTCGTCGCCCCCATCCGCTACCGCGACATCCTCCCCGTCCGGGCCAGCGCCTACATCATCTCGGTCTTCAACGAGCAGATCGGCAAGGGCGCGATGGCCTACTACCTGAACCGGCGCCACCGCGTGCCGGGCTGGGAAGTCGGCTCGGTGATGCTGTTCGTGATGTTCTGCGAGGTGTTCTACCTGCTGTTCTGGGCCACGGTCGGCTACCTCGCGGGACCCGAGTTGCCGCCGGCGTTCGCACTGGTCCCCTGGCTCGCCCTCGCCGCGGTGCCGGTGTTCGCGGTGTGGGTGCTGTACTTCCGCGGCGCCGTCCTGCCCGGCAACCGCCTGCGCGACCGGCGGATCCTCCACGCGTTCAGGACCGCGAAGCTGCGGCACTACGCCCTGTTCCTCGTGCTGCGCTCGCCCGCGCTCCTGGCCGCGGTGGTCGTGTACACGACGGCGCTCAACCTGTTCGGGGTCGACGCCTCGTTCCTGGCCCTCCTCGGCTATCTCCCGGTGGTCTTCTTCGCCGCCGCCGTGCCGACCCCGATGCGGGCCGCCGCCATCACCTTCTGGGTGGTGCTCTTCCCCGAGAACGAGGGGCAGATGGCCGCGTTCGGCTTCGTGCAGCACAACTTCTTCATCCTGTTCAACGCCCTCATCGGCGCCGCGTTCTGGCCGCGGGCCCAGCGCGAGCTGTTCGGCTAGGCGAGAGCCGGGATGGCCCACCTGCTGACCGGCGTCCGGTTGGGGCTGGCCCTGCCGCTGGCCGTCGCCTTCGCCCGGCCGGACTTCCTGGACGCGGGCCTCGTCGCGGTGTTCCTGGCCGTGGCCCTCGCCACCGACTACGCCGACGGGATCGTCGCGCGGCGGCGGGGCACAGCGTCGTCCGCCGGCCAGCTCTTCGACCACGCGACGGACTGCCTCTTCGTGACCGCGGGGCTGACCGGGGCGGCGCTGGCCGGCGCGGTTCCCCTGGCGCTGCCGGTCCTCGTCGCGGTCGCGTTCGGCCAGTACGTCTTCGACTCCTACCTCGTGCACCGGCGGAAACGGCTGCGCATGAGCACCATAGGCCGGTGGAACGGCATCGGCTACTTCGTCCCCCTGGTCGTGATCGCGGCCGCGCGTTTGGAGGCCGTGCCGGGGCTGACGGCGGCGTTGATGATGGCCGCCCGCCTGACCGCGTACGCGCTGATCGTCTCGACCGTCGTCTCCATCGCCGACCGCGCGACCGCCGCCCGCGGAGCGCGTGAGCGATAGTGTCCGGTTCAGGCATCGAGCCCCGTCGCCCGTCTCCACCCCGCCCCGGCGCGCAAGAGGCTGGCCGGCGTGGGGGCTGTCTTGGTCATGGAACGCATGCAGGTACCATGGGATGATGCCCACGCTTCAAGTCAGGAACGTGCCGATCGAGGTCCTTCGAGCCCTCGAGGCGAAGGCGGCCATTGAGGGATCGTCGTTGTCAGATTTCGTGCTTGCCGAGCTGGAGAAGCTCGCCGTGCTACCGACCCCGCGCGAGCTTCGTGAGCTTCTTCGAACGAGAGAGCCGGTCCATCTGGACCCGCCGGCCGCCGATGTCATCCGGGAACTACGCGAGCGCGAATAGGGCATCCGTCGACACCTGGGGATGCGCCACGGTGGTCGCCGGATGCCTCTGCCGTCGCGGATGACGGCCGCTCGGGCTGAGCAAGTGCTTGGAGATCTGGGGAGGCTGGCGATCAACGCGCTACGGCCACGAGCTGCTGCTCAGACGACATGGAGGTGGATGAGATGCGCGAGGCCTCTGAGATCCGTTGGGTTTCTCGTATACAAGGGCAGCGCGTGAGCGAGGGCGGTGGCGGCGATCAGGAGATCGGCGAAGTGCCGGCGGCTGGTACGGCCGCTTTCCTTCAGCGTGGCGAAGATGCGACCGTAGGCACGCGCGACGTCCGCGTTGAGGGGCAGGGGGTTCCAGTGAGAGGCCGCCCAGTGCAGGCGATCCTGCCGGCGGCCCCGTTCCCGCTCGTCGTTGGTGGCGTGAGGACCTGCAGCGAGCTCGGCGAGGGTGATGGCGGAGATGGCCGTCTCGGCAGGGAGAAGCGCGCTGTCGATAGCGTCGATGTCGATGACGACGGAGGTGTCCAACAGGCCGCGAGACACGCCGGCACGGGGCGGATGAGATGGCCCGTCAGACATCGACGCCCTGATCGACGATCCCGTCGAGGTCGGCGCGGAACCGTGCTGCGTCGATCGGCGGCGCCGTGGCGGCCGCCTGGGCGATGACATCGCGGGGCACGAACCGACGTGGCGACACCGGCCTCAGCTCGGCCACGGGCGTACCGTTGCGGGTCACGATCATGGACTGGCCGGCCTGGACATCACGCAGGATGGCCGCAGACTCGTTGCGCAACTGGCGCTGAGTGATGGTGCGCACGCGGCTATCGTAGCAACTGTAGCACGTTGTAGCAACCATCCCGTTGAACGGAGGCTCCCTGCCGCTCCCTGGCGGGCAGGTCGCTCCTCGAGGGCCGCCGGGACCCTTGTAAGCAGGACCCCAGCCCTTCTGCCGCTCGCTGGCGGGCAGGTCGCTCCTCGAGGGCGAGTCGCTCGAGTCGCCCAGGCGCCGTGAAGCTCACCGCGACACGTTCCGGTACCACTTGAGGTTCGCGGTGCCCCCGCCGATGCAGACGAGGTCGATCCGTCCGTCGCCGTCGAGGTCCTCGGCCACGCAGGCCGAGGGGGACATGTCGCCGTCGTCGAGGACCTGGCGGGACCAGGCGTCGCCTTCGGGATCCGTCGCGGTGTAGAGATAGAGCCGGCGCGGGTCGCCGCGGTCGCCGGTCGCGATCTCGTCGCGGCCGTCGCCGTCGAAGTCGGCGGTGACGATGGTGTGGCTGCTGCCGATGCGGTCGATGACCTGCCGCGTCCACGCGTCGCCGTCCTCGCGGTAGACGACGACCTGCTCGCCGTGCCAGGGCTCGATGGTGGTGACGAACGTCGAGTCGCCGAGCCGGCCCGTCTCGACCTCGCTCGCGCCGCTGCGGGGCCACGGGGCGGGGTCGCCGGCGGCGATGGTGCTGCCGATCCACTCGCCGTCGATGTACTGATGCAGGTGCACCCCCGCGAAGCTCGTGCTGAGCACGGCGTCGCGGTCGGGGTCTTGCCACGGCTTGACGAGCAGCCCGTGCACCACGCCCTGGCCGGCGTCGGGGACGGTACGGCGCTCCCAGTCGTCGGGTCGGTACCAGTACAGCGGGACGGCGTCGCGGTACTCCGGCGCCTCGGCGGCGGGACCGGAGAGAGGGGCGTTGATCAGGACGTCGCGCCCCGAGCCGTCGATGTTCGCCCACCGGACGCGGTGCACCGTCGGGGTGCGGTCGATCTCGCGGATGCTCCAGGGCTCGGTCGGGTCGCCCTGATGCGTCAGCAGCGACAGGACGCCGAGGCTGCTTCCGTGCGTCGTGCCGAACTCGTGGGCCACCACCAGCTCGGGAATCCCGTCGCCGTCGAGGTCCCGCGCCGCCGCGTTGATGGCCCGGTTCAGCCCGGTGGTCAGGACGTGCCGCTCCCACCCCGGGTTCTCGTACCAGGCGAGCTCGTCGAGGCGGGTCGACAGCGCGATGACGTCGAGCCGGCCGTCGCGGTTCAGGTCGACCACCACCGGCTGGTAGCCGCTCGCCAGCTCGGCGGCGATGGTGTGGGTCGCGAACCGCGGCCCGCCGCCCGCGCCCTCCTGCGCTTGGGCCGGCCATCCGGCGGCGCCGGTCACGAGAGACGCGACCAGCAGCGCCGACCCCGTCCGCGCCGCCGCTTCGACACGAGAGCGTTGCGTCATTCCTTCATCCTCCTCGCACCGTGCCCGGTCGCTACCGTCGCGGGCGGTTGACGAGACTCCCGGGCGCCCTGCCAACGCGGCGCGTCGCCGGACTCGCTGCCGCCCGCGCTCCGCGAGCTTGCGGAGGCCTGCTGCATCGGAGCCGTGCATCCCCCGTGCGTCGCTTCTTGTTGCCGGTGCCGGGAAGGCGCCCTGTCGCGCCGACCGGCCACGGGGCGCCCTGTGGCCCGCTGGCACCTCTCGCCGGCCGCTTCGGACGCGGGCGTACCGACATCGCGTCACCGACGCAGACGTGCGGCCCGCTGGCACCCCTCGCCGGCCGTTGCCCCCGCGTCGTCAGCCCCGCGGAATCCACCGCCCCCCGAGCACCGTCCCGGCCGGGAACAGCCGCTGGCGGTCGGTGCGCACGTTCTCGTAGTTGTCGACGAAGTCGAACACCCCGACCCGCAGGTCGAGCAGCGTCAGGTCGGCCCGCGCCCCCACGTGTAGCGTGCCCCGGTCGTTCAGGTGCGGGAAGACCCGCGAGGCGTTGACGGTCGCGCACGCCACCACCGCGTCGAGCGGCATCCCCGCGTTCAGGAACTTCGACATGACGTTGGGCAGGTCCACGACCCCCGCCACCGACCGGCTCGTGGTGTTGCCGTCGGTCGAGATGGTGTCGGGCCAGAAGCCCGCGTCGATGACCTGGTCCACGATGTCCCACCGCACGTGGCCGGTCCGCCCGTTGGCGACGTCGAACCACACGCCGCGGCGCCGCGCCTCGAGCACCGCCGGGTCGATGCGGCCGGCGTCGTCGACGATGGCGTTCGGGGGCGGGGCCAGCATGTGGGTGACGACGTCGCCGGGCTTCAGCAGATCGAGCAGGGTGGAGAGCGGCGAGGCGGTCTGGCCCATGTGGATCATCACCGGCAGGTCGAAGGCCGAGGCCGCGGCCTGGGCGCGGCGCAGCACCTCGACGTCGTCGGCCGCCACGCCCTCCGTCAGCCGCGCCTTGACCCCGACCACCATGTCGCGGTGCCGCGCGATGGCGTCCCGCGCGGCGTCGACGTCGGCGAGGTCGAGGTCCATGGTGTCGCCCCCGGGCAGGATGCCGGCCCGCCCGATGTTGACGAGGATGCGGCCCTGCTGCGGCGCCGCCCGCGCGATGACCACCTGGGGGTCGACGTCGTCGGCCCCCGCCGACCCCGCGTCGACCCACGCCGTCACCCCGTCCTCGAGGCAGATGACCGGTCCCTCGGCCTCCCGCGCGTAGTGGGTGTGGACGTCGATCAGCCCGGGGACGACGAAGCGCCCGCGCGCGTCGACGACCTCCGCCGCGCCGGCGGGAATGTCCGCCTCGACCGCCGCGATGCGCCCGCCCGCGATGGCCACGTCGAGGGCCGCGTCGACGTGCAGCGAGGGGTCGAGGACGCGTCCGCCCCTGACGACCACGTCGTACGACTGCGCGAGCAGGCCGGTCGCGCGGGCGCCGACGGCGGCCCCGGCCGCAGCCCGGACGAACTGGCGTCGATTGATGAGCATGTCTGGCCTCCCGGTGGATGTGCCGGACATGGTGTGCGCCTTCGGACGGCGTGTCAACCGCGGCGGGCGGGACAGGGCGGGCGGGTGCAGGACGTTTCAGGCACCCGTGGCGGTCTCTGTCGATGGCGCTGCCGCTGGTGGACCCGCGCTGTGCAGCGTCTCACTACTGGGAAGAGCCACGCCAAGCCGGGACCCCATATCATGGGACGACATATGAAGCTGTTCCTGAAGATCGCGCTGTTCACGGTGGTGATGCCCGGCACGTTCGCGGTTCTCCTGCCGCTCGTGCTCGTGGCGGACCGCACGGCTGCGGGCGGGGCAACACTCGGCCTGGCGTTGTGCCTTCTCGCGCTCGGCGTCGTCCTCTATCTGCGCTCCGCGCGGGACTTCGCTGTGATCGGAAAGGGAACCCCCGCGCCGATCGACGCGCCGACGCGACTGGTGACACGGGGGTTCTACCGCTATACCCGAAACCCCATGTACTTGGCGTCGCTGACGCTGGTCGCCGGGTGGGCCGCCCTGTTCGGAGCGGCCATCCTTGTGGCCTACGGGGTGGTGCTGTTCGTCGTTTTCTCGTTGTTCGTGCGGCTCTACGAAGAGCCGCGCCTCGCCCGGGAATTCGGCAGTGAGTACACGGAGTACGTGCAGCGGGTTGGCCGCTGGCTGCCGCGACTCCTGGCGGGAGCGGCCCGAGGCCATCACCCGGAAGAGAGCACCGGTGAGGGTCCGTGAGGTGTAATCGATAGCTTGCATGCCTATCCACAGACACGGAGCTTGGCAACAACCCATTGGTCACTCCGGGAGCGCGAACGACCAGAAGCCGAGCCGCGAGGCGATGGCGACGTACTGCCGGCCGCCGACCATGTAGGTCATCGGCGACGCCCGCCACTCCTGGTTGATCTGGACGTGCCAGACCGGCTCGCCGCTGCGGGCGTCGAGGGCCGCGAACGCGCCGCTGTTCTCGCCGAAGAACACGAGGTCGCCGTCCGTCGACAGGACGCCCGAGAAGGTGCGCGCCTCCCCCGACTGCTCGTAGCTCCACACCGTGCGGCCGGTCTGGATGTCGAGGGCGCGGATGTACTTGCGGTTCGGCGCGCCGTCGGCGAGGCGGGTGGCGCCGCCCATCCAGTTGCGGCCGCGCTGCCATTCCTCGTCCGCCTTCGTGTAGGTGTCGCACGACTCGAGGGCCATCAGGTAGAAGAGCTTCGTCCCGGGGTGATAGCTCGACGACCACCAGTTCGTCGCGCCGTAGATGGCCGGGCAGACGTCCGTCCCCTCCTCCGTCGGCACGCTGCCGGGGAGGACGATGGGCCGCCCCGAGTCGTCGAGGCCGGCCGCCCATGTCTGGTTGACGAACGGCTCGCCGAGCAGGAACCGGCCGTTCGTGCGGTCGAGCACGTAGAAGAAGCCGTTGCGGTTGCCCTGCACGAGCAGCTTGCGCGGTTGGCCCCGGAACTCCTCGTCGACGAGCAGCAGCGGTTCCTGCGCGTCCCAGTCGTGGGTGTCGTGGGGGGTGAACTGGAAGTACCACACGAGCTCGCCGGTCTCGGGCCTGAGGGCGAGGACCGAGTTGGTCCACAGGTTGTCGCCGGGCCGCCGGTCGCCGTTCATGTCGGGGCAGGGGTTGCCCGTCGCCCAGTAGAGGAGGTCGAGCTCGGGGTCGTAGCTGCCGGTCAGCCACGTGGCCCCGCACCCGCGCCGCAGCACCTCGGGGTCGCCCCACGTCTCCGACCCCGGCTCGCCCGGCGCGGGAATCGTCCAGAGGCGCCACGCGCGCTCGCCGGTCTCGGCGTGGTAGGCGTCGAGGAAGCCTCGCAGCCCGGTGTCGCCGGCGCTGATGCCCGCGATGACGAGGTCGCCGACCACGAGCGGGGCCACCACCGCGCCGTAGTGCTCGCGGTAGTCGTCCATCTCGGTGTCCCACACCAGCTCGCCGGTGAACCGGTCGAGGGCGACGACGTGGGCGTGGTCGGTGACGCTGAACACGAGGCCGCCGCGCACCGCGACGCCGCGGTTGAGCCCGATGCCGGGGTCGCCGACGAGGCCTGGAGTGCGGGGCTGCGCCCAGCGCCAGATCTCGCGGCCCGTCGCGGCGTCGAGGGCGTACACCTGGTTGACGGCGGTGACGTACATCACCCCTGCGATCACCACCGGCGTGCCCTCGATCATCGGCATGTCGGGAACGGGGAAGAACCACTGCATGGCCAGCCGCCCGACGTTGTCCCGGTCGATCTGGTCGAGTGGGGAGTGGCGGTTCCCGGTGTAGCTGCCGTGGTAGGACGGCCAGTCGACGGACGGCTCGACCGCCGCCGCGCGGAAGGCGTCGCCCTCGCGGCGCAGGAGGGCGATGCCGCCTTCGGCGGTCCGGAGCTGCGCGTCGAAGCCGCTCTCGTTGAGGATGGTGCCGTCGAGGGCGCCGCCCCCGGCGAGCGGCAGCGACCCGGCCCGCGGCCGCGGCGCCCGCGGGTCGCGCGCGGCCGGGGCCGCCGCCTCGGCCATCTCCTTCAGGTACGCGACGAGCGGGGTCAGCTCGTCGTCCGCGATCTCGATCGCCGGCATGCCTCGCGACGGCACGCCCTCGGTGATGATGCGCGCCAGCCGGTCGGGCTCGCTCGCGTGCAGAGTTGGGAGGATCGACACGGCCCGATCGCTGCCGGCGGCGTCGGCGCCGTGGCACAGCGCGCAGCGGGTCCGGTACGATTCCTCGCCGTCCGCCGCGGCCAGGCTCACCGTCGACAGGAGGACAGCGGCGACTGGAACCGGGATTCTCATGGTCACCGCCCGATGATACCCGACCGACGACTGACGACGGTTCAGCGTAGGAAACCGGACGTTCGGACAGGAGGAGAGTCCGTCCGGTCGCGATGCCGAGCGGCCGGCTCGGGTCCGGCGGCACTGCCGGGCCGTCCGGCCCGCTCCCGGAGCCTCGCCCTCGTCGGCCGCGGGCCTGACCGGACTACAGCCCGGTCACATCTGCGTCCGCCACTGAGTCCGCATGTGCCGAGAGGGCCGAGGGCAAGGACAGTGATCGATATAGATCTGCCAAGTGCACCCAGGCACGACCCGCTCTCTACCGTCTTCCGAGCGTGCCTCGTGGCAAGGCATTCCCGTCACTGTCCCAGCTGCTCGGTGGCAGAGGCGCATCTCTCCCGTGCGCCGTCCGGTTCCCGGTTTCCGGACGTGGTTGCGAGTAGGCCGGCCCGGCTCACGCCGTCGGCGCGCGGGTCGCCTCCAGGCCCTCGACCACCGCGCCGGTGATGGTGTCGAGGCCCACGCCGTTGGTGACCTGGGCGAACACGAACGGGCCGTCGCCGCGCATGTGGCGCGAGTCGCGGGCCATGACGTCGAGGTCGGCCCCGATGAGCGGCGCGAGGTCCGTCTTGTTGATCACGAGCAGGTCCGACTGGGTGATGCCCGGCCCCCCCTTGCGCGGGATCTTGTCGCCGCCGGACACGTCGATGACGTAGATCGTGAAGTCGGCGAGGTCGCGGCTGAACTGGGCGGCGAGGTTGTCGCCGCCGCTCTCGACGAAGAGCAGATCGGGCTCGACCCTGGTCATCAGCTCGCCTAGCGCGTCGAGGTTCTGGCTGACGTCGTCGCGGACCGCGGTGTGGGGGCAGCCGCCGGTCTCGACCGCGGTGATGCGGCGGGTCTCCAGCGCCTCGTGGCGCACCAGGAACTCGCCGTCCTCCTTCGTGAAGATGTCGTTGGTGACGACGCCGAGGCTGTAGCGGTCGCGGAGCCGCCGGCACAGGGCGAGGAGCAGGGCCGTCTTGCCGCTGCCCACGGGTCCGCCGATGCCGACCGTGAACGCGCGCCGGCGGTAGTCGCGCGCGTGCGGCTCGTCGCGGTCCGCGTAGGCCCCGGGCCCGTGATCGTGCGGATGATCAGGTGTGAAGTGCATGTCGCCGCGTGCCTCCTGGTGGACTGTCCTGCACGAGAGTTGTCCCTGCCGCTGCGCCGTTTCTCGGCGGTTTCGCGTCGACGGCCGGACGAGACAGCTCAATGTCGGGACAGCGGCGGTCGAACTCGAGCCCAGGTATCGTCGCCCACGGCGCCGTCGCCGTCCGGGTGACGCCGCCGCCCCGGGTCGGCAATCTGCGCACGAGGCGCAGACGCCTGCGCCATTCTACGATTGGAACAGGCGCGAATACAGCCGATCGTGCGCGCCCTGCAGCACGTCCACGATCGGCGCGGTCTGACAGATCTCCTCGGGCGCGAGCCCCGCGCACGTCTCCAGTGTGGCGTCGAGGCACGCCTCCGCCTCGTGCTGCATCCGCTGCGCCCGGTAGCTGCCGACGATGCCGAGCCGGACGGCGGCGGCGAGGACGCCGCGGGCGGCGCCGTAGAGCACCGCCCTGCCGGCGGTCTCCCGCGGCAGCCCGATGGTCCGGAAGACGACCCCCGAGACCGGCGCCACGTGCGCCCGTCCCCGCCGGACCCGGGCCTCGAGGGCGGTCGCCGCCGCCGAGGGCCACACCCGGGAAGCGGTGGCGGCGAGGGTGCGCCCCTGCACGCGGCTTGCCCGGTTGGCCACGGCGTTGGTGAGGAAGGCCTCGTTCAGCTCGTCGAGCTCCTCGAGCCGCTCGGGTCGCCGGTAGGCGCCGTGGACGAGAGGCAGCGCGCTCCATCCCGTCTGCCGGATCGTCTCCGTCAGGAACTGCCCCAACGCCGCGTCGCCGTCCACGTGGCCGGCCTGCCACGCCGCCTCGAGTCCCCACGAGTGCGCGAACGTTCCGACCGGGAACGCCGAGTCCACCACCTGCCACGCGAGCCAGTCGGACATGGCGGAATCGGCGGCGGCTAGAACAGGCAGTACCGCTGCGCCAGCGGCAGCACCGGCGCCGCCTCTGCCGTCAGCACCTCGCCGTCGGCCTTGACGACGTAGCTCTCCGGGTCGACCTCGATGCGCGGCAGCGCGTCGTTCAGCTTCATGTCCCGCTTGCCGATGGTGCGGCAGCCGCGCACCGCCGAGAGCTGCTTGGTCAGCCCGTAGCTCTCCGCCGTCCCCGTGTCGAGCGCCAGGGCGGAGACGAACGCCAGCGACGTCGCCCCGGTGGCCCGCCCGAAGGCCCCGAACATCGGGCGCATGAGCTGGGGCTGCGGGGTGGGGATCGAGGCGTTGGCGTCGCCCATCTGCGACCACGCGATGAACCCGCCCTTGATGACCAACTCGGGCTTGATGCCGAAGAACGCCGGCTTCCACAGCACGAGGTCGGCGAGCTTGCCGGCCTCGACCGAGCCCACCTCGTGGGCGATGCCGTGGGCGATGGCGGGGTTGACGGTGTACTTGGCCACGTAGCGCCGGATGCGCAGGTTGTCGTTGTCGCCCTGCTCGCCGTCGAGGCGGCCGCGCTCGTGCCGCATCTTGTCGGCGGTCTGCCACGTGCGGGTGACGACCTCGCCGACGCGCCCCATCGCCTGGCTGTCGCTCGCCATGATGCTGATGGCCCCGAGGTCGTGCAGCACGTCCTCGGCCGCGATGGTCTGCCCGCGGATGCGGCTCTCCGCGAAGGCGACGTCCTCCGGCGCGTTCTTGTCGAGGTGGTGGCACACCATCAGCATGTCGAGGTGCTCGTCGAGGGTGTTGACGGTGTAGGGCCGCGTGGGGTTGGTCGAGCTCGGCAGCACGTTGGGCTCGCCGCAGACGCGGATGATGTCGGGCGCGTGCCCGCCGCCGGCCCCCTCGGTGTGGTAGGTGTGGATGGTCCGGCCCTTGAACGCGGCCATCGAGACGTCGACGAACCCCGACTCGTTCAGGGTGTCGGTGTGGATGGCGACCTGCACGTCGAAGCGGTCCGCCTCGGTCAGGCAGCAGTCGATGGCGGCCGGGGTCGACCCCCAGTCCTCGTGCAGCTTCAGACCCACCGCGCCGCCCCGGATCTGCTCCTCGAGCCCCGCCGGCATCGACGTGTTGCCCTTGCCGAGGAAGCCGAAGTTCATCGGCAGGGGGTCGTTCGCCTGCAGCATGAGCTGCACGTGCCGGCGGCCCGGGGTGCACGTCGTCGCTTTGGTGCCGGTGGCGGGTCCCGTCCCGCCCCCGATGAACGTGGTCACGCCGCTCGCCACCGCCTCGAACACCTGCTGGGGCGAGATGAAGTGCACGTGGGCGTCGATGGCCCCCGCGGTCAGGATCATCCCCTCGCCGGCGATGGCCTCGGTGGTCACCCCCACCACGAGGTCGTCGCTCACCCCGGCCATGACGTCGGGGTTGCCGGCCTTGCCGATGCCCGCGATGCGCCCGTTCTTGATGCCGACGTCCGCCTTGCGGATGCCCGTCCAGTCGACGATGAGGGCGTTGGTGATGACGCAATCGAGGGCGCGCTCGTCCGACACCCCCGCCGCCTGCCCCATGCCGTCGCGCAGGACCTTGCCGCCCCCGAACTTGCACTCGTCGCCGTAGACGGTGGCGTCGTCCTCGACCTCGGCCACGAGGCCGGTGTCGCCCAGCCGCAGGCGGTCGCCGGTGGTGGGTCCGTAGAGGTCGGCGTAGTGGCGCCGGTCGATGCGATGGGGCATGGCTACTCCGACATCTCCAGGTCGCGGGCCTCGTCGACGGGGCCGCTCGCCCACGCGTTCCCGCCGCGGACGACGCGGGCGCCGGCGATGGGCACCAGGTTCACCGTCTTGCCCTCGCCCGGCTCGAACCGGACCGCGGTGCCGGCGGGGATGTCGAGGCGGCGCCCGTAGGCGGCCCGCCGGTCGAACGCGAGCTCGCGGTTGGTCTCGTAGAAGTGGTAGTGGCTGCCGACCTGGATGGGCCGGTCGCCGGTGTTGGCGACGGTCACCGCGACGGCGTCGCGGCCGTCGTTCAGGGTGATTTCCCCGCCCTGGGCCAGGATCTCGCCGGGGTTGCCGGCAAGCGCCGCCGCCGGCGCCCCCACCGGTGACTCCGGCGCCTGCGGCACGAGGAAGCTGCCGTAGAGGGCGAGGGCGTGGTCTCCGCGCTCGGCGACGATGGGGTTGTGCACGGTCACGAGCTTGGTGCCGTCCGGGAAGGTGCCCTCGACCTGCACCTCGTCCACCATCTCGGGTATGCCGTCGAGGACGTCCCGGGTGCCGAGGAAGCGGCGTCCCAGGTCCATCAGGTCGGCGACCGACCGGCCGTCGCGGATGAACTCGAGGAGCTGCGTCGCGATCAGCGCGACCGCCTCGACGTAGTTGAGCCGCACCCCGCGGGCCAGCCGCTTCTGGGCCAGGAACCCGGCCTGGTGCAGCACCAGCTTGTCGACCTCGCGGGGTGTCAGATGCATGTCGTCACCGTTTCCGGGCCCACGCCTGCCGGTCGTTCCGGCCCTGCCGGCCGACGCGGCGCCAGGGGCATGTCGTCACCACTTCCGCGCCCACGGGCTGTCGCCGAGGAGCCCCGGCACGAAGCCGAGCAGGTCCTCGAGCGTGTCGTCCACGTCTTCCACCGTGCGGCCGGCGATGCGAAGGATACACCCGGCGTCGCCCACCGGCGCGGCTGCGACGAGCCGATCGGCCGCGCGTCGGACCGGCTCGGCCCGGACCTGGGCGTCTATGCGGGCGACCTCTTCTTCGAGGTCGCGGCCTATCACCATCGCCACCGCCATCACGTCGTAGCGGCCGAAGCGGTCGGCGAGGCGGCCGTCCGATGCGCGCAGGGCCGTCGCGTCGTGCACCACGAGGCGGCCGTCGAGATGGACCACGGTACGGCTGACGTACTCGTCGAAGAGCCAGCGCTCGCCAGACTCCCGCCGGCCCGAGGTGACGCGATCGACGAGAACCAGCCGCCCCCCGGCCGCGACCGCGATGCGCTGCGTCTGCCGGTAGCGGGACCCCGCGAAGCACACCACCGCGTCGGGGGCGGCGACGAGCAGGGCGTTCTCGCCGACGTCGGCGTCCAGTGCGGTCCGGGTGCCCCGCGGCGACCGGTAGACCTTGGTCGCGGACTGCGTCGACAGGAACGCGGCGGCGCCGTCGCCGACCGACGCCTCGACCGAGACGTCGTCGCCGTCGACGAGCCCGCCCCCGTGGCTGGACGCGTAGACCCAGGCCGCGTGCCCGTGGTTCCTCGGCGTCAGCAGGCGCAGGGGGCTCGTTGCGTAGGCCCGGCACACGACGCTCCGTCCGCCGATCCGCTCCACCGCCACCCGCCCTCGTCCCGGGCGCGCCGCGGCCTCGCGTGCGAGCCCCGCGCTGTCCGCGTGCGGTTCGCCGGGCGCGGCCGCGTCGAGCCCGGGCTCACACCGTGAGGTGCCTGCGGATGTCATCGTCGCTCAGGGCGTCGATCGGGCCGCCGGCCACCGAGCGCCCCTTGTCGAGGATGAGGAACTCGCTGGCCACGCGGCGGGCGAACGGCAGCTTCTGCTCGACCAGCAGCACCGTCACCCCGGCCTCCCGGTTGAGCCGGACGATGATATCGCCGATCTCGTGGACGATGTTCGGCTGGATGCCCTCGGTGGGCTCGTCGAGGATGAGCAGACGCGGCTCGAGCACCAGGGCGCGGCCGATCGCGAGCTGCTGCTGCTGGCCGCCCGACAGGTCGCCACCGCGGCGCTGGAGCATCTGCTTCAGGACCGGGAAGAGCTCGAAGACGCGGGCGGGGATTCCCCCGCGGCGGCCGCCGCGCCGCGACCCGAGGCCGATCTGGAGGTTCTCCTCGACCGTGAGCTGCGGGAAGATCTCCCGTCCCTGGGGCACGTAGCCGATGCCGAGCCGGGCCCGGCTCTCGGGGGGACGGGCGAGGAGGTCGGCGCCGTCGAACCGGATCGCGCCCGACGTCACCGGGATCAGCCCCATGACGCACTTCAGCAGGGTGGTCTTGCCCATGCCGTTGCGGCCCATCAGGCACAGGCGGGTCCCCGCCGCCACGTCGAGGTCGACGTCCCACAGGGTGCGGCTGCCGCCGTACGACTGGTCGAGGCCGCGGATCTCCAGCAGGCTCATGCCCCCTCCGCGACCCCCGGGTGGTCGATCGGCGTGTTCGGGCGCCGGCCAGGGTCCGCACCGCCACCGTGGCCGGCGCCCCCGACCCGCGCGAGGTCGGTCGGCGTGTGCCGGCGGTCGAGGCGGCGGATCTGGAGCAGGCTCATGCCCCCAGGTACACCTCGATGACGCGGGGGTCCGACTGCACCGCGTCCATGTCGCCCTCGGCCAGCACCCGCCCCTCGTGCAGGACCGCCACCCGCCGCGCGATGGACCTGACGAAGGCCATGTCGTGCTCGACCACGACCACCGAGTGCAGCCCCGCCAGCGAGAGCAGCAGCTCGCCGGTGCGCTCGGTCTCCTGCGGCGTCATGCCCGCGACCGGCTCGTCGACCAGCAGCACCTTCGGCTCCTGCATCAGCAGCATGCCGATCTCGAGCCACTGCTTCTGGCCGTGGGCCAGGGTGCCGGCCGGGGACCCGCGCTTCGAGGCCAGCCCGGTGGTCTCGAGCACCTCGTCGATGCGCTCGCGGTCGCGGCGCGTGAGGCGCGCGAAGAAGGTGTGCCAGAACGACTTCTCGCCGGCGAGGGCGAGCTCGAGGTTCTCGAAGACGGTGAGGAAGTCGAAGACCGTCGGCTTCTGGAACTTGCGGCCGATGCCGGCCTGCGCGATCTCGGGCTCGCTCATCGTGAGCAGGTTGGTCATGTTGCCGAAGAACACCCGCCCCGCGTCGGGCCGGGTCTTGCCGGTGACGACGTCCATCATCGTCGTTTTGCCGGCGCCGTTCGGCCCGATGACGCAGAGCAGCTCGCCGGGGTCGACGTGCAGGGTGAGGTCGTCGAGGGCCTTGAAGCCGTCGAAGCTCACCGTCACCTGCTGCAGGTAGAGGACGTCGCCGGTCAGCACCGACGGCTGCCGCCTCGCTGCCGCCTCGCGCTTCTCGCGCCAGGGGTCGCGCCGGCCTGCCGCCTCGCCGGGACCGGGGGCGCCGGAACCGGAGTCGTCGGCACGAGGGCCGCGGGGACGGGGGTCGCCGGTCATGGGTCTCGCTCCCGCGGGCCAGACGCCGCGCCGGCCGGCGGCCGCGCCGGGATGGCGGTCGCCGGGCCGGGGGTCGCCGGGAGCGGTGTCACCGGGCCGGGGGTCGCCGGGACGGGGCCCCTGGTCATTCGTCCCGGCTCCGTGCGGGCAGGAGGCCGGCGAGCCCGCGGGGGAGGAAGAGGGTGACGCCCACGAACATCGCCCCGAGAGCATACAGCCACACGTCGGGCAGCGCCCCGGTGAACCATGTCTTGGCGTAGTTCACGAGCACCGCACCGGCCGCCGCGCCGTACAGGGTCCCGCGCCCGCCGACCGCCACCCAGATCACCACCTCGATGGAGTTGATGGGCTCGAACTCGCTGGGGTTGATGATGCCCACCTGGGGCACGTAGAGCGCCCCCGCCACCCCCGCGAGGACCGCCGAGAGCACGAACACCCAGAGCTTGTAGTCCTGCACCCGGTAGCCGAGGAACCGGGTGCGGCTCTCGGCGTCGCGTATCGCGCGCAGCACTCGGCCGGTCCGCGACCCGAGGACGGCCCGGCACACCCAGTAGCTGGCCCCGAGGGCGACGGCGGTCGCGGCGAGGAGGGCCGAGCGGGTGGCGTCGCTCTGCAGGTCGAACCCGAGCAGATCCTTGAAATCGGTGAAGCCGTTGTTGCCGCCGAAGCCCATGTCGTTCCGGAAGAACGCGAGCATGAGGGCGTAGGTCAGGGCCTGGGTGATGATGGAGAGGTAGACCCCGGTGACCCGCGACCGGAACGCCAGCCACCCGAAGACGAACGCCAGCGCGCCGGGGACCAGCGCGACCATGACCGCGGCGAACCAGAACTGGTCGAAGCCGTACCAGAACCAGGGCAGCTCCTCCCAGTTGAGGAACACCATGAAGTCGGGGAGGTCGGGGTTTCCGTAGACGCCTCGCGCGCCGATCTGGCGCATGAGGTACATCCCCATCGCGTAGCCCCCGAGGGCGAAGAACGCCGCGTGCCCCAGGCTCAGGATGCCGCAGTAGCCCCAGATGAAGTCGACGGCGAGGGCGAGCAGGGCATAGCTGAGGTACTTGCCGATGAGGCCGACGGCGTAGCTCGACAGGTGGAGGGGTGACGACTCCGGCACCGCCAGGTTGAGGAGCGGCGCGACCACCGCCACCACCGCCAGCGACGCGAGGAACGCCAGGCTGGCGCGGTCCGCGATCACGGCCGGCAGGCGCAGCGCCGGCGCCTTCATCCTGCGCCCGCGGCCGTCCGGCCCGTCCGGGGGAACCGCTGGCGGGGATGCTGCCGGCGTCGGCGCCGTCACCCCGTGCTCTCCGCCGCCCGCCCCGTCCGGGGACGGCGCCGGCGTCAGCGACTTCACCACGCGCTCTCCGCCGCCCGCTCCCTCCGGGGAACGGTTCGGGGACGGCGCCGGATGCGGGGCGGGCCTCCTCGTCATGTGCTCTCCGCCGCCCGCCCCGTCTGGGGGAACAGCCCGCGGGGACGGCGCTGGATGAAGAGGATCAGCACCACCAGCACCAGGATCTTGCCGAGCACGGCACCCGCGAACGGCTCGAGGAGCTTGTTCACGATGCCCAGCGACATGCCGCCGATGAGGGTGCCCCAGAGGTTGCCGACCCCGCCGAACACCACGACCATGAACGAGTCGACGATGTAGGACTGGCCGAGGTTGGGGCCGACGTTCGTCAGCTGGGTCAGGGCCACTCCGGCCACCCCGGCGATTCCCGCCCCGAGGCCGAAGGTCATGGCGTCGACCCACTCGGTGCGGACCCCCATCGCCCGGGCCATCGTCCGGTTCTGGGAGACGGCGCGGATGTCGAGGCCGAGGCGCGTGTACCGCATGACCGCCAGCACCAGGGCGAACACGACGAGGGCGAAGAGGACGATGTACACCCGGTTGTAGGTGAGGGCGAACGCCTCGTTGAACCGCAGTGCCCCGCTCATCCATGCGGGGGTGGTGACGGCGCGGTTGTTGGCCGAGAACACCGTCCGCACGAGCTGCTGCAGCACGAGGCTCAGGCCGAAGGTCGCGAGCAGGGTCTCCAGCGGGCGCCCGTACAGGAAACGGATGACCGTCCGCTCGATGAGCACCCCCGCCGACCCCGCGACGGCGAACGCGGCCGGCACCGCCACCAGCAGCGAGATGCCGATGTGGTCCGGCATCCACAGCTGCACGACGTAGGTCGTGTACGCCCCGAGCATCATCAGCTCGCCGTGGGCCATGTTGATGACGCCCATGACCCCGAAGGTGATGGCGAGGCCGATGGCCACGAGCACCAGCACCGACCCGAGGCTGAGCCCGAAGGCCACCGTCTCGAGCACCGAGTAGACGTTGCGCCGCGAGTCGATCTGCCAGAGGGCGTCGGTCGCGGCGTCGCGGACCGCCTCGTCGGGCTCGAAGAACCCGCCGTCGTCGGTGATCCTGACGAGCGCCGACAGGCGGTTGTGGACGACGGGGTTCAGGCGGCCCGAGAGCCGCTCGACGGCGGCGAGGCGGACCCCCGGGTCGGGGTCGTCGAGGGCCTCGACCGACAGGGCCGTCTCGATCTCGAAGGCCACGTCGGGGTCGGTCTCCACCGCCTCGCGCCGGCGGAGCAGGTCGAGGGTGGCGTCGTCGAGGCTGCGCAGCAGCTCGCGCACCGCCTCGAGACGGACGCCCGCGTCGGGGCTCGACGAGTCGAACCGGGCGATCCCGGTGCGGAGGAACCGCCGCAGCCGGTTGTTGGTGATGATGCGGTCCAGCCGGTCGGGGGCGATCGTTCCCGCGTCGGCCAGGGTGGCGGGATCGAGCAGCCGGAAGACGGCCAGGCCCTCGTCGTTCGACTCGACGACGAAGACCCGTCCGTCGTCCTCGCGCTCGAACAGGCGGTCCTCGAGCAGGGCCGTGAGCACTTCGCGGACGCCGCCGTGCCCGGTGGCGACCAGTCGTCCGGCGATCTCCTCCTTCTGCCGGAGGGTGGCGTCGGCGAATTCGCCGACGAGCGTGCGGAACGCGTCGTCGCCGGTCTGCGCCGCCACCGCGGCGGGATGGGCGGCCAGGCACCCGGCGAGCAGCAGCCACGCGAGCCGCCGCCCGCCGAGGACCCTCACGAGCGGCCCGGAAATCCTTGCCGCGCGACCTCGCGGTCGCGTTGGAAGCCTCGCTGACGCGGAGCTTCTGCGGCTCCGACTGCCGCCCATCCCCAACCCTCCAGTAGTCGGCGCCGTTCCGCGGCGCAGGCGCCCCGCCCGGGAATCCCCGCCGCGCGATCTCGCGGTCGCGTTGGAGTCTCGCTGGCGCGAAACCCCTGCGGCCCCGATTGCCGGCCAACCGGCCCTCCCGGGATTCTGCTTCCTCGACGGAGGCGGCGCCGCACCACGGCGCGGAATCATCCTATTCGTAGTTCTGCCCCGAGCACACCTGCGTCTCGGTGTTGTAGTTGCCGCAGTTCAGCTCGACCCAGTCGGCCTCGGTGACCTCGCTGACCGGCAGATAGTCGGACCAGGCGTCGCCGGGGACGGTGTCGTCAGTCTGCCACACCACGTCGAACTGGCCGTTCGCCTGCACCTCGCCGATGTACACCGGCTTGGTGATGTGGTGGTTGGGCAGCACCCGCGCGATGCCCCCGGTCAGGTTGGGCGCCTCGGTGCCCGGCAGCGCCGCCAGCACTGAGTCGACGTCGGTCGTTCCCGCCTTCTCCACCGCCTGGGCCCACAGGTTGAACCCGATGTAGTGCGCCTCCATGGGGTCGTTGGTCGTCCGATCCTGATTGTCGACGAACGCCTTCCATTTCGCGATGAACTCGCCGTTCGCCGGCGACTCCACGCTCTGGAAGTAGTTCCAGGCCGCGAGGTGCCCGACGAGGGGGGCGGTGTCGAGGCCCGACAGCTCCTCTTCGCCCACCGAGAACGCCACCACGGGAATGTCGTCGGCCGAGACCTCCTGGTTCGCGAGCTCGAGATAGAACGGCACGTTGGCGTCGCCGTTGATGGTGGACACCACCGCGGTCGGCTTGCCGGCCGAGCCGAAGCGGCGGATGGCGGCCACGCGGGTCTGCCAGTCGGAGTGCCCGAAGGGCGTGTAGTTGATGTCGATGTCCTCGTCCGCCACGCCCTGCTGCTTCAGGTACGCCTCGAGGATGCGGTTGGTGGTGCGGGGATAGACGTAGTCGGTGCCCTCGAGCACCCAGCGCTCGATGCCGACCTCGTTCATCAGGTAGTCGACGGCCGGGATGGCCTGCTGGTTGGGGGCGGCGCCGGTGTAGATGACGTTCTTCGACGACTCCTCGCCCTCGTACTGGACGGGGTAGAAGAGCAGGCCGTTGTTCTCCTCGAACACCGGCAGCACCGACTTGCGCGACACCGAGGTCCAGCAGCCGAACACCACGTCGACCTGCTCCGACTCGAGCAGCTCGCGCGCCCGCTCGGCGAAGAGCGGCCAGTCCGACGCCGGGTCGACGACCACCGCCTCGACCGGCCGGCCGAGGAGGCCGCCCCTGGCGTTCTGCTCGTCGACCATCATCAGGATGGTGTCCTTCAGGGTCGTCTCGCTGATGGCCATGGTGCCCGACAGCGAGTGGAGGACGCCGACCTTGATGGGATCGCCGGCGGTTCCCGGCGCGGATCCGGACTCGTCCCCGGCCCCGCCGCATCCGGCGAGGGCGGCGGTGAGGCCGGCGACGAGAAAGGCATGCTTCAGTTTCATCTCTGGCTCCTGTCAGTGACGGGATCTGGCTTCTGTTGGCGAACGGATCGCTACATCTGCAGTTGCAGGCCGAGCCCGACCTGGAGGTCGTCGGGGTTGACGGCCGTGAAGGCGGTGTCCTTCACGAAGATCATCACGCGCGCGTTGAACTGCCGGATGACGTAGTTGAGGTTGAACTCGGTGGTGGTCTGGTCGTAGTCGGGGCCCATGCCCTCCCGGAACCGGGCGCGGGCGTACTTGCCGAGCAGCTCGAACTGGCCGTCGCCCACGCGCTGCGGGAACAGGTAGGCGGCGAGCAGGTAGCCCCCGTCGTTGGTGAGGTACCGCGGGTCGTAGCCGCCGAGCCCGTCGTAGCGGGCCCACTCGGCCTCGAGGGTCGCCGCCCCGCCGTCGCCGACCTTGCGCTCCACCAGGAAGTCGGCCGAGTACGCGGACCCCGCGTCGGCCTGGGTCTGCCCGGCGAGGCCGATGGCGAGGAGGTTCCTGTCGCCGTAGTAGGTGCTGTTCAGGTAGTACCCCGGCTCGGCGTCCCAGAAGTCCACCTGGATGCGTCCCGCGCCGATGAGCGACGAGTTGCCGGTCGACGACAGGCCGTCGAACGCGCCCGCCGACAGCTTGACCTTGTCGAACTGTCCCCACCACGCGGCGCCGTTGTCGCGCCCCTGGAAGACGAAAGGGTAGCCGTCCTGAACCCCGTCCGAGTAGACCGCCCAGTGGTGGGCGAAGAACGGGCCGTAGAGGTTGGCCCGGTCGCTCGGGGGCAGGAACCGGCCCACCCAGACGTTGAACGTGTCCGACATCTCGAACTGGGCGACGGCGTCGAGGATCTGGAACGAGGTGTCCTGCGGCCCCGGCGCGCCGAGCGAGCCCCCGTAGGCGATGTCGGTGTTCACCATGAACTTGATCTTGCTGGTGGCCGCTCCGTTCAGGTACATGCGCAGGCTGTTGACCCGGAAGTGCTGCGAGGCGTCGGCGTCGTCCGAGGTGCGGTGCAGGAAGCTGGTCTGCAGGCCCCCGCCGATCGAGACCGGCGGGGGCGGCGCCGGCTCCTCGGCGTCGGCGTCCTGGGCGCGGAGCGGACCCGCCGCGCCGATCCAGCCGGCCAGCGCCAGCAGCAGCACTGCCGTCGGATGGCCGCGCCGGCTGCGCCCGACGCGGTTGTCGAGGTCGATGTGACTGTGGCTGGGCACGAACGATACTCCTCCGTTGCGCGTTTGCGCGTTGCGCGTTGGCCGGAGGCCGGCGGCCTCCGATTTCTCAGACGTTTCGAAGCAAGGTTCGTGCCGCCTTTCGGCAACGGCACCCGCGCGCGGGGGGGCATCGGTGCCTTTCTCCCCGTATCGACGCTACTTTCTTGTCTGCCGGAGCCATCCGAGCCCGGTGCCGCGACCTGGCCGGAATCGACATTGCTGTCGCCGGTGCCACAGGACATCGACGTTCTTGTCGACATTGACAGGCGCCGGCGGCCACCCCGGCCGCCCGGGGGCGGACCGAGGCTCGCTCGGCGGTCGCCCTGCGTCCCCCTTGCGCCGCGCAACGGGCAGATCGGCTTTAGGCGCCCGGGAACCACGCGGTCCCGCCGGCCGGGCGCCTCCGGGGAGGTCGCACGACGGGCACCTTCACGCTGACGCCGACCGACGACGCGGTGGTCGAGGGTTCGGAGACGCTGTCGGTGTCCGGGACACGGCGGTGGCGGGGCTGACGGTGACGAACACGTCGGTGACGCTGACCGACGACGACGGCAGCGCGGCGGTTACGGTGGAGGACGTCTCGGCGGCCGAGGGCGACACGGGTTTGTGGGATGACCGCCCCTCGCACTCTCAGGCTGGCGATCCTGGTGTCGTTCTCGTCGTCGTCTCACTGTTCCTGACGTGCACCCTCCCCGAGTCAAAGGAGGTCGCGCAAACCGACCGGCGGCTGCTACCATAGCTGTCCCGCCGGTCGTTGGCGGGCTCGGTTTCGTGCGTTCGGGAGTTGAAGTCACGCCGCCGCCTTGCGCCCGGCCGGCGAGAGGTCCGGTTGTCGGGCGTCGGCGGCGTTGCGTCCGGGTGGCAAGGGCGAGCTGGTTCACAGTGACGATCCAGGACGCTGCGCCGTGGAGCGGCGCGGACTCCTGGAGGGTTGGCCGGGGCGCCAAGCGGAGCCGAGGGCGACGACTGGTGGGCTGGTTCACGGTAGTGAAGGGGAAGGGAATGAGAGTCGAAGAACGACGCAAGAGCGCTCGAACGTCGTCCGTGGTCCTCGGACTCGTGCTCGCGGCGGCGTGCGGCCTGCTCGCGCCGGGGGGCGCGGCGGCCCAGGGGCCGGGGACCGAAGAGGGCGCGTGGACCTACCTCGGCGGCGACGCCTGGCACACGCGGTACACGACGGCCGACCAGCTCGACCCGTCGAACTTCGAGCAGCTCGAGGTCGCCTGGCAGTGGAACGCGACGAGCTTCGGCCCCGCCACGGCGCGGGCCACGCCGTCGCTGGTCGGCGGCAAGCTCATCACCGTGGCCGGCAACCGGCGTCACGTGGTCGCCCTCGACCCCGCCACCGGCGAGCTGCTGTGGAGCTTCCGCGAGCCCAACACCTACCGCTACGAGTACTCGATGCGCAAGGGCTACGGGAAGGGCATCGCCTACGCCGAGATCGACGGCCGCGGGGTGGTGTTCATCACCTCGCCGGGCTTCTTCCTGCACGCCCTCGACGCCGACACCGGCGAGCCCCTCGAGGGCTGGGGGCGCCCGGTGCCGCTCGACGGCTTCGGCGACACCGGGGCCGTGGACCTCGTGGAGGACCTGATTGCCGGCTGGGGCCCGTGGACGAGCATGGACCGGCCCTACGACCCCTACATCGGCATCCCCCGGGAGATCGGCTACATCACCGCGTCGTCGCCGCCCATCGTCGTCAACGACACCGTGGTCGTCGGCAATTCGGCCGAGCAGGGCTACCTGCAGACCCGGGTCGAGAACGTGCCCGGCGACATCCTCGCCTACGACGTGCGGACCGGCGACTTCAAGTGGAAGTTCCACGTGGTTCCGCGGCCCGGCGAGTTCGGACACGAGACCTGGGAGAACGACGCCTGGCAGTGGATCGGCGACGTGTCGTCGTGGGCCCCGATGTCCGCCGACCCCGAGCTCGGGCTCGTCTACATCGTCACCAACGGCGCCACCATCGACTACTACGGCGGTCACCACCCCGGCGACAACCTGTTCAGCACCAGCATCATCGCCCTCGATGCAGCCACCGGAGAACGGCGCTGGCACTACCAGATGGTCCACCACGACATCTGGAACTACGACACCCCGACGGCGCCGGTCCTGATGGACGTGACCGTCGACGGGCGCGAGGTCAAGGGCATCTTCCAGGCCACCAAGCAGGTCTTCCTCTACGCCCTCGACCGCGAGACCGGCGAGCCCATCTGGCCCATCGACGAGCGCCCCGTCCCACCGTCCCGGATCCCGGGCGAGCAGCTCTCCCCGACCCAGCCGTTCCCGACCCGGCCCGCGCCCTACGACCTGCAGGGGCGGACCGAGGACCACCTGATCGACTACACCCCCGAGATCAAGGAGATGGCGCGCCAGGTGGCGCTCGAGAACAACCTCTTCAACAACCTGTTCGACCCGCCGACGCACACCGACGACCCGGCCGGTCCGGCGTGGAACTGCCCCGGTGGCGGAGGCGGCACCAACATCACCGGGCCCGCCGTCGGCGACCCGGTGACCGGCGTCCTGTTCGTCAGCTCGCAGAGCGGCTGCTTCCGGCTGCAGGTCATGCCGGGCGTGGACTCGCCCCTCGAAGAGCTCCCGCAGTCGGGCACGACCCACACCGACTTCGCCGCGGTGGCGACGACGGTGCGCGGCAGCATCGAGGCGTTCACCCTCGACGGGCTCCCCATCTGGAAGGGGCCGGTCGGGCGCATCACCGCCATCGACATGAACACCGGCGAGCACCTCTGGGTGGCCCCCAACGGGGACGCCCCGCAGGCGACGCAGGACCGCATCCGCAACCACCCCCTCGTGCAGGGGCTCGACGGCGTCGAGGTCAACCGGGGCCGCGGCGGCAACTCGGCGATGGTGGTCACGCCGACCATGCTCCTCGCCGGCGGCCAGACCGCCGACAACACGCCGCACCTCTTCGCCATCGACAAGCGGACGGGCGAGCGGGTCGGCGCGGTGGAGATCCCCGGCCTGACCCGCTACGGCATGTCGAGCTGGTCGCACGAGGGCCGGCAGTACGTCATCATCCAGCTCCGCGACGGCCTCGCCGCGATGGCCCTGCCCAGCGAGGACGACGACGCCGGCGACGGGCACTGATCCGATTCGGCAAACGGCAAGGGGGCGTTCCTCGTCGGGGCGCCCCCTGCCCCCGCTCACACCTGCAAGGACCAGCAAGAAACGCCGTCACGACCACGCGTCCCTTGGCGCGAAAGGCCGACGAGGGGCCTTGGTGTGCCCCTGGCACTGACCGATTCCGCGCCGTAACGGGAACCACCGTCCGGCGGCCGGCGTCGTCGCACTTGTTGCGGGTCGGCGAGAGCGGCTTCCGGACGGCGGCCGGCGGCCGCCGCGGGAGGAGAGCATATGCGTAGCGTCATGCGGCGAGGCCTCGGCGTCTTCCTCTTCCTCCTCTGCCTCTCGTCCGGGGCGTCCGCCCCGGCGCAGTCCGTCGCCGACGGCTACACGCCGGTGACCGAGGCCATGCTGCTCGACCCGCCGCCCGGGGACTGGCCGATGTGGCGGCGGACCTACGGCCACTGGGGGCACAGCCCGCTCGACCAGATAGACACGTCCAACGTCGGCGAGCTGCGGCTGGCGTGGGCGTGGACGATGGCGGAGGGGCGGCAGGAGACGACCCCGCTCGTGCACGGCGGGATGATGTTCCTGGTGCAGCCGTGCGACTTCGTCGAGGCCCTCGACGTGCGCGACGGCACGCGCGTCTGGGAGTACCGCCGGGAGCGGGTCGACCACGCGGCCAACCTCGCCTGCGTCAACCGCAACGGCGCCCTCTACGGCGACAAGCTGTACATCGCCACCCACGACGCCCACCTCGTGGCCCTGGACGCCCGCACCGGCGAGGTGGCGTGGGACGTCCCGGTCGGCGACTGGACCATCGGCCAGCACTACTCCGGCGGCCCGATGGTCATCAAGGGGCGCGTCGTCGCCGGCATGTCCGGCTGCTATCACCTCAACACGCGCTGCTGGGTGTCGGCCCACGACGCCGAGACCGGCGCCGAGGTGTGGCGCACCTACACCATTCCCGGCCCCGGCGAGTTCGGCTACGAGAGCTGGGGGGACGTGCCCGACGAGGACCGGCGGGGCGGCTCGGCGTGGAACTCGCCCAGCTTCGACCCCGGGCTGAACCTGATCTACACCGGCGTCGGGGTGCCGATTCCGTGGGGCTCGGTGCAGCGGGGCACCGGCGACGGCGACGTCCTCTACACCAACTCGACCCTCGCGCTGGACGCCGACACCGGCGAGATCGCCTGGTACTTCCAGCACATCCCCAACGACGAGTGGGACCTCGACCATCCGTTCGCGCGGCTCGTGGTCGAGACCGAGGTGTCGCCCGGCGACGTCGAGTGGCGGAGCGGCTCGATCGCGCCGGGGCGGCGGCGCAAGATCGTGACCGGCATCCCCGGCAAGACCGGCATCGTGTGGGCCCTCGACGCCGCCACCGGGGCCTTCCTGTGGGCCCAGCCCACGAACGTGCAGAACGTCATCGCGGACATCGACGCCGAGAGCCGCCGCGTCATCGTGAACCAGTCGCTCAAATTCCCCCAGGTCGGCGAGCCGGTCTTCGTCTGCCCGAGCGCGCTCGGCGGCATCAACTGGCAGGGCACCGGCTATCACCCGGGGACGAACGTGCTCTACGCCCCGACCAACAACGTCTGCATGGACCTGACCCTGAACGAGTTCCGCGACCGGCCGGGCCTCCACCACGGCTCGGCGCGCATCGCGCAGGTGCCGGCACCGGACATGGGAGGGCAGATCGGGCAGTTCAGCGCCATCGACCTGAGGACCGGCGAGCCGCGGTGGGTGTACCGGCAGCGCGCCGGCATCGGCGGCTCGGTGCTCACGACCGGCGGCGGCCTCGTGTTCGTCACCGACGACGCCCGGCGCCTCCGCGCCTTCGACGCCGAGACCGGCGACGTGCTGTGGGAGCAGATCCTCAACTCGAGCGCGGGCGGGTTCCCGGTGTCGTACATGCACGACGGGGTGCAGTACATCGCCATCGCGTCCGGCGGCGGCATCAACTTCCGGGGGCTCACGCCCGAGATCCGGCAGCCGGGGGGCGGGAACATGCTCTTCGTCTTCAGGTTGCCGTGACCGCCGGCGGCGGTTGCATTCGGCGGCCGTTCGGCTACACTTTGCGAACCTGCGGACGGCGACCCACGCCGATTCGGAAGCCGCGTTGCGGGTCTGCGAGGAGAACCGAGGATGACTGGAAGAGCACCGGAAACGAGTTCCCCCGACCGCGCCGCGAGCCGGCGCGAGTTCTTCAAGCTGCTGGCCGCGAGCCCGCTGCTGGGCGTGGCCGCGTCGGGCCTGCCCGCGAGCTGGCAGCGGGCGCTCGCGCACGAGGCGGAGCGCCGCACCGCGACCGGAGCCGCGATGCCGAACTGCCCCGAGTGCGGGTCGCGGATGCCCTCGCCGCTGGTGCAGCCTCGCTTCACCGCCCTGCAGGAGCCCGCGCTGCCGCCCCAGAACGCCCTCGAGGATCAGTTGACGGGGCAGGTCATCGAGTCGCTCGACGAGGCCGTCAACGTCTGGGACCTCGAGCGGGCGGCCCACGCCACCAACCTCCCCCAGCACTGGGACTACCTGCACATGGGGGTCGGCGACTACGAGACGCGACGGGCGAACCGGGAAGGGTTTCAGCGCCTGATGATCCGTCCCCGGCGGCTCGGCGGCGCGCCGATGGGCGAGCTCGAGACGTCGACCGAGCTCTACGGCCGCCGTTGGCCCTCGCCCCTCTTCCTCTGTCCGGTCGCGAGCCTCGAGGCCTATCACACGCAGGGCGAGAGCGGCGCCGCCCGCGCCGCCCGGTCGCGGGACATCCTGCAGCTCCAGTCGCACCAGAGCTCGCAGTCCTACGCCGACATCGCCGAGGCCCGCGGCGAGCCGCACTGGTTCCAGATCTACACCGTGCCCGACTGGAACGTGAACAAGCGGGTCATCGACCGGGTCAAGAGCGCGGGCTGCCCCGCCCTGGTGTGGACCATCGACCTGCTCGGCGGCAGCAACCGCGAGCTGCAGCGGCGCACGCTGGCCGGCGAGGGCTACGAGTCGGTGCTCTGCCAGAGCTGCCATCAGCACCACCCCGACTACGTGCGCCCGATGCGGGCGGGGCTCGGGGGCCCCGAGGGCCCGCGCTACCCCTACACGTGGGACTACGTCAAGCGCCTCAAGGACGCCAGCGACATGAAGGTGATCCTGAAGGGCATCATGACCGCCGAGGGCGCCGAGGAGGCCATCGAGCACGGCGCCGACGGCATCTTCGTGTCGAACCACGGCGGCCGGGCCGTCAACAGCATGTGGTCGTCGATCGACTCGCTGCCCGAGGTCGTCGGCGCGGTGCGGGGCCGCGTGCCGGTGTTCATCGACAGCGGCGTCCGCCGCGGCACCGACATCTTCAAGGCGCTGGCCCTCGGCGCCGACGCGGTCGGCATCGGCCGCCCCTACGTGTGGGGCCTCGGCGCCTTCGGCGAGGACGGCGTCGCCAAGGTCATCGACCTGATCCTCGCCGAGCTCCGGATTGCCATGCGGCAGACCCGGACGACCTCCGTCGAGCAGATCACGTCGCGCTTCGTCATGGAGGGGAAGAACCCCATCATGATGCGCGACAACCGGTTCGGCTTCGGGCTCTGATCGACCTGGATCGGCCGGGTCTCGCCTGACCCGCGGGGCGGCGGTGCGAGGACCGCGAAGGCCCGCTCCAGGGCGGCATCGACCTGGATCGGCCGGGGTTTCGCCTGACCCGCGGGGCGGCCGGGCGGGGACCGCGAAGGCCCCGCCCGCCGGCCGCGAGGCGCATGTGCTCGCGTCCCGTCCGGTCGGTTGCACGCCGGCTCGGCGCCTGGAGCGCGCCGGTCCGGCACTTGGAGGAAGCAGGATGCAGGTCGTACGTCGAACGGGTTTCTCGCTGCGGTTCGTGACCGCCGTCTGCCTCGGTTTCGCGCTGCTGGTCGGCTCGCCGGCGGCGGCGCAGCCGTCCACGGTCGAGTTCACCGTCTCCGGCACCTCGACCATCCGGGGATGGACGTGCACGGTGAGCGGGACGGCCGAGGTGGCCCCCGGCTCGTCCTCGCCGGCCCCCGGCTTCGCCGAGGGCGTCCGGTCGGCCTCTCTCACCGTGCCGGTGGCCGATTTCGACTGCCCCGACGAGACGATGATCGAGCACCTCCTCGACGCGATGAAGCCGGCCGAGTTCCCCGAGATCACCTTCGAGCTCGAGGGCTACGAAGCCTCCGGCGGGGGCGCCCGGGCCAGCGGCGCCCTCACCATCCAGGCCGTCACCAGCCCGGTCAGCTTCCCCATCTCGCTGTCGCCGTCCGGTGGCGGCGTCGAGATCGCGGGAGAGGTGAGCCTCGACATGACCGCCTACGGCGTCGAGCCGCCCGTCGTCATGCTCGGCCTCCTCAGGGTACGCCCGCAGATCCGCATCCAGTTCGAGGGGCTCGTCGTTCCGTAGGGCAGGAGGACCGTACCCCCGGCAGGCTCACCGGCGCGTGACGCCGCGGGCCGGACGGTGGGACAAGCGATCCGCCGACCGCGAAGTCACGATGCCCGGCTCACGGCGTGGGATAATGAGGGAACGCGCCAACGAGCAAAGAGCCACTCTGCTCATGCCAGAGCCCGACATGACGTCTGCGTCTGCGGTTTCGCCGGCACGTAGCGCCACCGAGCGTCTGCGGGACACGACACGGACACCCACCCTCAAGAGCGGCGACCGACTTGCGCGATCCGAGTTCGAACGCCGCTACGCCCTTCGGCCGGATCTCAAGAAAGCAGAGTTGATCGAGGGGATCGTCCGTATGCCGTCGCCGGTCAGTCTGGCGCATTCCGGACCGCACGCGATGATTCAGGGCGTGCTCCTCGTGTACAGTGCGTTCACGCCGGGAGTCCGATGCGAGGACAACGCCACCGTGCGACTCGATGAGGACAACGAACCACAGCCGGACGTGTTGCTGCGCATCGAGCCGGACGCGGGGGGGCAATCGCGCGTGAGCGGTGACGACTACATCGAGGGGGCGCCGGAACTGGTGGTCGAAATCGCAGCGAGCAGCACCTCCGTCGACCTGCACGACAAGTTGCGCGCCTATCGGCGCAACGGCGTCCGGGAATACGTCGTCTGGCGCACGCAGGAACGCCGGATCGACTGGTTCGAACTGACGGACGGCGACTACCGGCCGTTGCCCGCCGGCAGTGACGGAGTCGTCCGCAGTCGGGTCTTCCCCGGTTTGCGCATCGCCGTGGCCGCATTGTTGAACGGGAGTCTGGCCGAGGCGCTGGGAGCAGTGAACCGAGGCATCGACTCTCCCGAGCACCGACGGTTCGTCGCCGGGCTGACCAAGACGCCGGCGGCCCCGCGCAGAAGCGGATCCTGATTGTCGTATCGGAACTCGTCTCCGGACCAGGAGCTCCTCCCACCGGTACCCGGTCACTCGGCCGGTTCGATGCGCAGCAGCGCAGCGTGTCCCAGGGCGGGGTCGCGGCCGAGGAAGTTCCCTCCCGTCAGCACGTACAGCAGGCCGTCGGGACCCTGCTCGACGTCGCGGATGCGCCGTCGGAGATCGGCGAGCAGCCATTCCCGGCGCTGCTCCAGGCCGCGGCGGTTGAACTCGATGCGCTCGAGGTGGCCGGTGCGGGCGACGCGTCCGGTCATGAGCGAGCCCGCAAACAGGTCCCCGCGCCACGCGGGGAAGCGGTCGCCGCTGTAGAACACGAGCCCCGAGGGGGCGATGGACGGGATCCAGACGATCTCCGGCTGTTCCAGCTCTTCCTGCCACGGCCGTGCCGACACGCGCAACCCGCTGTACTCGCGCGAGTAGGAGACCTCGGGCCAGCCGTAGTTGCGGCCCGGGAGGATGCGGTTGACCTCGTCGCCCCCCATCGGGGCGTGCTCGCTCGCCCAGACCTCGCCGGTTTCGGGGTGGATGGCGAGGCCCATCGGGTTGCGGTGGCCGAGCGAGAACACCTCGGGCGCGTGACCCTCCCGCCCCGCGAACGGGTTGTCGTCGGGCGCGCTGCCGTCGTCGCGCAGCCGCAGCACCTTGCCGACGTGGCTCGCGGGGTCCTGGGCGAGGGGCCGCGTGCCGCCGAACGCCCCGCCGACGGTCATGTAGAGCGACCCGTCCGGCGCGAACGCGAGCCGCGACGCGCCGCCGTTCAGGTCGGCGTCGGCCACGAAGACGTCGCGGACCTCGGACAGGGCGCCGCCCTCGAAGCGGCCCCGCGCCAGCGCGACGGTCGAGCCGTCCGCGGTGGGCTTGGAGTAGGTGAGGTACACGAAGCGGTTCTCGGCGAACCCCGGGTGCGCCGCCACGTCCATCAGCCCCGCGAGCGGCCCTTCGGTGTAGACCTCGGGGACGCCGGCGAGCGGGGTCGGGTCGAGGACGCCGTCCCGGATCTGCCGCAGCGTGCCCAGCCGCTCGGTGACGAGGATGCGGCCGTCGGGCAGGAACGCGAGCCCCCACGGGTAGGTCAGCCCGTCCGCGACCATCGAGACGCGGATGCGCTGTCCCGCCGCGGTGTCGTAGACGACGGGGGCGTCGGGGAGCGGCACGGCGGGTATGCCCTCGGCCGCGAAGGGTTGAGCCTGGCGTTCCTGCGCGCTCGGCGCGGAAGGCGCGGCCAGCGCGAGTGTCGTCAGGACGGGGAGCAGAAGGGCGCATCGTTGCATGGCTGTTTCCTTCGCTTTCGCATGTAGCGCCGTCTGGAGTCGCCTGAACTCTCTCTGAGGCTGACAGGCTCACGCCAGCCCCCACGTCCCGTCCCCCGTCATGCGCTGCTCTCGAACTGAGTTTTCTCCGAGCCGGGTGTCCAGCCGCCGGGCGCCACCTCCATCGAGCCCGGTTCGGCGCCGTCATTCGAGGCGGGGGCAACCGCCCGCGCTCCGGCGCCGCGGTCGGCCGCGCAGGGGCCCTCCGGGCGTACGCAAGAGCCACAGCCTACACCGACCGTTGGCGTGGACCAACCACGTCGGGATGGTGTTCAGCGGAATGCGACGAAAACGAACGGGCTCGATGAGGGCCGCCCGCCGCAACCGCATGCCACGGGCGGGCGGGCTCGGCGGTTGTCGCAGGATGCGGTTGGTGGCAGGATGATGGTTCGTCGAGCGCGACCCCGGCCGGATGCAGGGGTCCGGGAGGCAATGTCCCGCGGGGGCGGCAACCGACGATGGGATTCCATGCGATGAATCGAAAGCGACTCTTGTTGGGAACGGGACTCGTCCTTGCGTGCCTCGCCGCGCTGGCGGTGGCGTTGGCCCCGGCGCGCGCCGCCGACCGCCCGAATGTCGTCCTCCTCATGGGCGACGACCACGGCTGGGAGGAGACCGGCTACAACGGGCACGCCCACCTGCAGACGCCGGTCCTCGACACCATGGCCGCCTCGGGCCTGCGGCTGGACCGGTTCTACGCGGGGCACCCGTCGTGCTCGCCGACGCGCGGGAGCGTGCTGACGGGGCGTCATCCGGTGCGCTACGGCACGTTCGCCCCGAACTGGTCGATGCGGCCGGAGGAGACCACCATCGCCCACGTGCTGCGCGACGCCGGATTTGCGACCGGCCACTTCGGCAAGTGGCACGTCGGCACCGTGAAGGCCGGCTCGCCCCTCAACCCGGGGGCGATGGGCTTCGACGAATGGCTGTCGCACGACAACTTCTTCGAGCTGCACCCGACCTTGTCGCGCAACGGAGGGCCGCCCGAGCGGTTCGAGGGCGAGAGCTCGGCCATCGTCGTCGACGAGACCATCCGGTTCATCGACCGCGCCGCCGCCGACGGCCGGCCCTTCCTCGCCGTGGTCTGGTTCGGCTCGCCCCACGAGCCCTACCAGGGACTCGAGGAGGACCTCGCCCTCTACGACGAGCTGCCCGCGAAGTACCCGGACCGCATGGTCCCGCTGACCTCGAACGAGACCGGCCTCCAGATCGAGCGCCCGCTGGGCGACGTCCTCCGCGAGCGCTACGCCGAGGTCACCGCCATGGATCGCGCCATCGGCACGCTGCGCGACCACCTGGACGAGGCGGGGCTGCGCGAGAACACCCTGCTCTGGTACAACGGCGACAACGGGACGCCCCGCAGCGGGCTCGCGGAAACGCCGCTGCGCGGCCTGAAGGGCACGATGTACGAGGGCGGCATCCGCGTCCCCGGCATCATCGAGTGGCCGGCGCGCATCGCCGGGCCGCGCGCGACCGACGTGGCCGCGGTGACCAGCGACATGCTGCCGACCCTGGCCGCCCTCGCGGGACAGCCGGTTCCCGACCGGCCCCTGGACGGCATCGACCTCGGGCCGCTCATCGACGGCCGCATGACGTCGCGGCCGGCGCCCGTCTTCTTCTGGAGCTTCGACGTCGGCGGCCTCGCCGGCCGCGACCACGACCCCTACCTCGATCCCGCCCTTCAGTCGGGGACGACGCCCCTCGTCAAGCTGATGGACGGCATCGCGACCCGGAACTTCCGCAACATCCGCTACCCGGCCGTCGACGAGCGCGACTTCGCGGGCGCGCGCGCCATCATGGACGGCGACTACAAGCTCGTCGTCGACGGCTCGCGCGGCGCGGGCGTCGAGCTGTTCGACCTGCGCGAGGACCGGGCGGAGAGCCGCACCCTCGCCGCGAGCGAGCCCGCCGTCGCCGCGGACCTGGAGAGGCGGTTGCGCGAGTGGCAGCATGCCGCCCTGACCAGCCTGACCGGCGCGGACTACCGGGAGGACGCCGCGCCGTAGCGCGGCCGGCGGGCCAGTAGTCTGCGCCGTAGAACGGTGCAGACTACTGGCAGGGTTGGTTGGGCGGCAATCGGAGCCGAAGGCGAGTATTTCCGGGCTACGTGCGCGACCTGACGCGGAACGTCCACCAGCCATCGGGCCGCGGGCTGCCGAGGGGCACGGGCGGGTTGGCCGGCTCTTCCAGGGAATGGAGCTTGTCGAGCCTCGCGACCCATGCCATGTCGAGCTCGCCGGGGTCGACGATGCGGGTGAGGTGGACGGGGTAGACGTTGCCGTCGAGGCGCAGCCACGCCCGGGGGTCGCGGATCGCGAAGCCGGACCAGAGCTTGCCGTCGCAGCTCGAGCAGCTCAGGTAGAGGCCGCCCTCGTCGTTGGCGAAGCAGTTCAGGTTGATGGCGTGCGGCCGGAAGCCGGCGTTGATCTGGATCTGGCACAACGTCACTTCGTTGGCGAAGGTCCAGTCGTCGACCGGAAACGGCTGCTCGTAGCCGAAGAGGACGGCCCCCGGCGTGCGTTCGCAGGGACAGGTGAACGACCACCCGTAGAACGCGATCACCAGCAGCACCACGAGGGCCGCCGGTCCCCCTATCGCCGGTCGCTTCAACGCTTTCACCAGTCGTTCGCCGATTGCGCGTTCGTCACTCATCGGTTCGTCTCCTTGCCCGGTCGGACTCGTCGGGCGAGCCGTGGACCGGGGATCGGGTTCGGTTCGTCGCGGATTCGTATCGCCTCTCGCACCCCAACGATGTCGCGACCGGGTCGCGGCCTCCACTCGGAATCGGCCTCGGTCGTCGCGACTTCCCGCAGCCCTCCAGCCGACGGTCTCTCGCCGGCGGTCTCGAGCCGGGCCTGACCGGCGCCTCGCGCGCACCGGAACGCGCCCACGCCCATCGCGCCCGGTTCGAAGGTCCGTCGCCGGCGGTCTCGAGGCCGGGCCTGACCAGTGCCCTCGCGCGCACCGGAACGCGCCCACGCCTATCGCGCCCGGTTGACGGTCCCTCGCCGGCCGCGTCGAGGCCGGGCCTGGCCAGCGCCTGGCGCACCGGAACGCGCCTACGCCTGGCCCTCCCGGTTGGCGGTCCCCTCGCCGGCGGTCTCGAGGCCGGGCCTGACCAGCGCCTCGCGCGGGCCGGAACGCGCCCACCCCGGGCTCGGCGTCTGCACGACCGGCCGCAGGTCGGCGGCGCGGAACGACCGGGCCACCTGCGCGGCTGGGGCCTCGCCGTAGGCCGTGGACCGCTGCCTCGGCGTCCGGCCCGCGGCCGCGATCACCGCCTCCATGCGCTCCGGCGGCAGCTCCTGGCCGAAGCCCGCGCCGGCCGCCCGCGTGATGCTCTCGTTCATCAGGGTGCCGCCGAGGTCGTTCACCCCGGCCGCGAGGCAGGCGCGCACCCCGCGCGGCCCCAGCTTCACCCACGAGGCCTGGATGTTGGTGATCAGCGGGTGCAAAGCGAGGCGGGCGACCGCGTGCATGAGCAGCGACTCGCGGAACGTCGGGCCGCGCCGCGCCCGCCCCTTGAGGTAGATCGGCGCCTCCATGTGCACGAAGGGCAGGGGCACGAACTCGGTGAACCCGCCGGTGCGCGCCTGCAGCGCGCGGATGCGCGAGAGGTGCCGCGCCCAGTGCCGGGGGCGGTCGATGTGGCCGTACATGATGGTGGCGGTGGTCCGGAACCCGACCCGGTGCGCGGTCTCCATCACCTCGAGCCACTGGCCGGTCGTCAGCTTGTCGGGGCACAGGTCGCGCCGTACCTCGTCGTCGAGCACCTCGGCCGCGGTGCCCGGCAGCGTGCCCAGACCCGCCGTCCTCAGCTGACCGAGGAACGGCTCGAGCGAGACGCCGAGGGTGGCCGCCCCCTGCCAGACCTCGAGCGGCGAGAACGCGTGCACGTGCATCGCGGGGACCGCCGCCTTGACGGCGCGGCAGATGTCCAGATAGGTGGCGCCGGTGTACTCGGGGTGGATGCCCCCCTGCATGCACACCTCGGTGGCCCCGCGCTCCCACGCCTCGGTGCTGCGGCGGGCGATCTCGTCCAGGTCGAGGTCGTAGGGCGCTCCCCGCAGGTTCTCGCTGAGCTTGCCCTTGGAGAACGCGCAGAACTGGCACTTGAAGTAGCAGACGTTGGTGTAGTTGATGTTGCGGTTGACGACGTATGTGACGTCGTCGCCGTTGACCTCGCGGCGCAGCGCGTCGGCCGCGCGCACCACCGCCCCGAGGTCGTCGCCGCGCGCCGAGAAGAGCGCGGCGATCTCGGCTTCGTCGAGCCCGTCGCCGCGCGTCGCCTTCTCGCACAGCGCGCGCGTCGCGGGGACGGGGAGCGGCGCGTCCGGGTGCGCGAGGCGGTCGAGGAGCGCGGCCGGCAGCACCGCGTCGGCGTCGCCGGGCGACCACGCGCTCTCGCGAGCGAAGCCCTCGGCGTCGGACGCCTGCAGGACGGCCGCGCGCAACGGCTCCGCCACCCAGGCGTCGAGGCGCCGCACGTAGGCGGGATAGACGGTGAGCCGCTCGGTCAGCGCCTTGCCCTCGCGCGCCGTCTCGCGCTCGAGCTGCTCGAGGTGCGGCCATGGCGCCTCGGGGTTGACGTGGTCGGGCGTCACCGGTGACACGCCGCCCCAGTCGTTGATGCCGGCCCGGATGAGAGCGCCGTAGCCGTCCGGGGTCAGGTTGGGCGGCGCCTGTATCGCCATGTCGGGGCCGAAGACGAGCCGCGCGCACGCGATCGTCCATTGCAGGTCCTCGAGCGTCGGCTCGGGCGCGTCCGCCATGCGCGTGTCCGGCTTGGCCCGGAAGTTCTGGACGATGATCTCCTGGATGTGCCCGTGCTCGTCGTGGAGGTCGCGCAGGGCGAGCAGCGCCTCGATGCGCTCCTCGCGCGTCTCGCCGATGCCGATGAGGATGCCCGACGTGAAGGGAATCGCCAGCTCGCCGGCCGCCCGCATCGTCTCGAGGCGCGCGTCGGGATCCTTGTCGGGCGAGCCGTGGTGGACCCCGCCCCGCTCCAGCAGGCGCCGCGACGCGCTCTCGAGCATCAGGCCCTGGGACGGGCACACCTCGCGGAGGGCGATCAGCTCGTCGCGGGTGACGACGCCCGGGTTGGCGTGGGGCAGCAGGCCGGTCTCGTCGAGGACGGCGCGGGCCGCCGCCACGAGATACGCGATGGTGGTGGGGTAGCCCAGCGCCTCGAGCTCGTCGCGGGCCTGCGGGTAGCGCAGCTCCGGCTTGTCGCCCAGCGTGAACAGCGCCTCGCGACACCCGGCGCGGGCGCCCTGCCGCGCCACGTCGACGACCTCGTCGAACGTCATGTACGCCCGCTCGCCGGGCCGCGGGGGTCGGGCGAACGTGCAGTAGTGGCAGACGTCGCGGCACAGCTTGGTGAGGGGGACGAACACCTTCCGCGAGTAGCTGACGGGTCGGCCGAACCCCGCGTCGCGCCGGGCCGAGGCCCGCGCCATCAGCGCGGACAGGTCCGTCTCGCGCACGAGGGCCAGGGCGGCGTCTCGCGACGGTCGGGCGTATCGGCTGGTGTCCATCGTCATCGGCGCGGGGGCGGTATCAGCGCGGACCCGTCCGTCTCGCGCACGAGGGCCGGGGCGGTGTCTCGCGATGGTCGGGCGTATCGGCTGGTGTCCATCGTCATCGGCGTGGGGGCGGTATCAGCGCGGACCCGTCCGTCTCGCGCAGGAGGGCCGGGGCGGCGTCTCGCGACGGTCGGGCGTACCGGCTGGTGTCCATCGTCATCGGCGTGGGGGCGGTATCAGCGCGGACCCGTCCGTCTCGCGCAGGAGGGCCGGGGCGGCGTCTCGCGATGGTCGGGCGTACCGGCTGGTGTCCATCGTCATCGGCGCGGGGGGCGGCCGGCCCGCGGCTTGCCGGGGCGAGAAACCGCGAATCCCGGCTGCATCGGCCGGCGATGCACCGCCCGGATCGGGTCTCGCCTCGTGCCGCGCTCGCCTTGACCGGCTCCTCACCCCGCCCGTGCCGACGGACCACGGGCCGGTCTCGGCGCCGCACGGGGCGCGTCACCGGCCCTTATAGCACGTCCAGCACGTCGACTGCGGTGCGGCAACCCGGCGCGGCCCCTCTCCCGCCCGCCGCGATCGGCTCTCGCGGCGCCGCGGGCGGTCAGCGGTCGTCGCCGGCGGAGTACACGTCGTCGGTGACCGGCTCCATCCACTCGATGGGCAGCGGCTCGCCGGCGTCGTTCGGGAACGTCACCGAGACGTGCGTCAGCGGGTCGCCGGGGGTCGCGCCGTGCCAGTGGCGGACGCCGCGGGGCAGGTAGGTGGTCTCGTGCAGGCCGATCTCGCCCACCGGTTGACCCTCCACCTGGTAGCGCAGCCGGCCCTCCTTGACGAACAGGAGCTGGGCGCTGTGCGTGTGCCAGTGCGTGCGGGCGCCCGCCTCGAAGCCGCGCGACGACACGTTGACGCCCTCCGAGCCGACCCGGAACGACGTGCCCGTGAACGTGGTCTGTTCCTGCCGCGCCTGGCCGACCCAGACGAACGACGCGGCGGCGACGACGCCCGCCACGAGCCCCCAGCGCCATCGATCCGACTGTTTCCGTTGCATGGCAGACCTCCTCGTTTCAGGGTTGACGCCTCGGATTCACGACCCCGGCCGATGTCCTTCGACGACGCCTGCCACGAGCCCCCGGCGCCATCGATCCGACCGTTTCCGTTGCATGGCAGACCTCGTCTCGGGGTTGACGCCTCGGATCCGCGACCGCGGCCGACGTCCTTCGACCCGGGTGCGCGGCCATGGTCCCTGCCTCACGTCCCGCCGCAGGCACGTCGAACCTCCGCTGTCGGGATACCCAGCGCGGCGCCCGGCGGTCCGGAGCCGACACCGGCGTTCCTCGACGGCCGCGGCCGCGCCGCCGGGGTCGCCCCGGCGCGCGGCCGCCGCGGCTCGACGTTGACGCCGCCGGTCCGATCCGGGAGATAATAGGTCAGTTTCGTCCATATCAGGGAGCGGTCATGAACGCGATGTCGAATCACGGAGTGCAGGTCCTTTCCCGCTGGCTGGCCGGCGTGCTGCTGGCCGCGGTGGGCCTCGCGGCGACGCCCGCCGCCGACGCGCAGTCGGCGGAGTCGCCGACGTTCACGCGGGACATCGCGCCGATCCTGCAGCGGAGCTGCCAGAAGTGCCATCGGCCCAACTCGCTGGCTCCGATGTCCCTCATCACCTACGAGGACGTCCGCCCCTGGGCGCGGTCGATCAAGCAGCGGACGGGGCTGCGCAACCGCATGGGGGTCATGCCGCCCTGGTACATCGAGAAGGACATCGGCATCCAGCGCTTCAAGGACGACTGGTCGCTGAGCGACGCCGAGATCCGGAGCATCGCGACCTGGGTCGACAACGGTGCGCCGCGAGGCGAGCCCGCGGACATGCCCGAGCCGCCGCCGTTCATCGACATCGACGAGTGGGAGATCGGCACGCCCGACCTCATCGTGTCGTCCCCGAGCTTCGAGGTCGCGGCCGAAGCGCCGGACTGGTGGGGCGTGCTTGGCCAGGTCGAGTCGGGACTGACCGAGGACCGCTACGTCGCCGCCATCGAGTACAAGGAGCGCAACGACCTGCCGCGCGGCGTTCGATCCGACACCGTGGGCGGGCTCTTCGTCGTGCACCACTCGGCCCTGACGACCATGCCGCCGGACGGCGGCCCCGCCGACGCCTACACGTGGCCGGTGCACGAGGTCGGCCGCAACGCCGACGTCTTCGACGAGGACGCGGGGCCGATCCTGCCGGCGAACTCGATGGTGATCTTCCCGTCGACGCACCTCCACTCGAACGGCATCGACACCACCGCCCGCATCGAGGTCGGCTTCAAGTTCCATCCCCCGGGCTACGAGCCCACGAAGGAGGTGGAGCTGCTCTTCTTCGGGAACGGCCCCGACATCGACATCCTGCCGATGCAGGACAACCAGCGGATGGACGCGTACTTCACGCTGCCGGAGAACACGAAGATCAGCGTCTACGAGCCGCACATGCATGCCCCCGGGGTCAGGATGTGCCTCGAGGCGGTGTGGGGCGACACCGTCGAGACCCTCAACTGCTCGGGCTACGACCACAACTGGGTGCGGGTCTACAAGTACGAGGACGACGCGGCCCCGCTGCTGCCCAAGGGCACCATCCTCCACCTGAGCGGCTACTTCAACAACACGCCGACCAACCCCAACGTGGTCGATCCGCGCAACTGGTCGGGGTCGGGCCATCGCTCCGTCGACAACATGTTCATCAACCTGATTCAGGCGATCTACATGGACGACGAGGAGTTCGCGGCCGAGGTCGCCGAGCGCGAGCGCCTGCGGGCGGCGGACGGGCGGTTGGACATCGGCTGCGTCGTGTGCGGCAGCGACTACTTCGAGACGCCGGTCAACGTCGACGGCGGCGGCCAGTAGGCCGGTTCGGGGCGTGAGCATGTCTCGGAGAACAGCCGGCTGCCTGCCGTCATCCCGCGGGGTGGCGTGCCTGGTTCTGCTCGCGGCGCTGGCGGCGGGGCAGGACGCCCGCGCGCAGCAATCGTTTGCGAGCGGGCAGAGCATCTCGCCCGCCTACGAGGGCTGGGTGCAGAACGAGGACGGGTCGTTCGACCTCGTCTTCGGGTACATGAACCGGAACTGGGAGCAGGTCGCGGAAGTCCCGGTCGGGCCGGAGAACACCATCGAGCCCGGCGGTCCCGACCAGGGCCAGCCGACCCGCTTCCAGCCGCGGCGGAACCGCTTCGTGTTCAGCGTCCGGGTGCCCGCCGACTTCGGCGACCGCGAGTTGGTGTGGACCCTCACCGCGAACGGCGAGACCCAGCGCGCCTACGGCACCCTCAGGCGCGACTACTTCATCGACGACCTGGTGATTCAGGCGAACTTCGGGGCGGCCGGGGCCGCCGGCTCGACACCGGAGCTCGCCGAGAACGCCGCTCCCGTGCTGTCCGTCGAGGGCGAGCCCGCCCGCACCGCGCGGGTGGGGGAGGCGCTGGCGCTCGCCGCGTCGGTCAGCGACGACGGCGTCCCGCGGGCGCGGCCCCTGGCGCCCGCGAATCCCCGGCGGCCGGGCCGCATCACCACCGACACCGCGACCGGACTTCGGTTCTCGTGGTTCGTCTACCGGGGCGCCGGGGAGGTGACGTTCGCCCCGCCGCAGACCGTCACCTGGGAGGACACCCGGGTCGGGCGCGAGTCGCCCTGGTCGCCGGGCTGGTCGACCCCCGAGGCGCCCGGGGACGGCCGCTGGGAGACCGCGGTCACGTTCAACCGTCCCGGCGAGTACGTCCTGCGCGCCCTCGCCCACGACGGCGGCCTGCAGACCTACGAGGACGTCACCGTGACGGTGAGCCCGTAGCCGGTCCCCAGGCACCACCCCGCGAGGCACCGGGACCGGCGACCCCCCGGATGCGTCTCCGGTCGCCGTCCGGCGGCCTCATCGACTGCGGCCGCGGGGGGTCGGGAATCGGAACCGGTCGCGCCTCCCGGCGGCGACGAGGCGACGGCGCCGTGGTGCGTCGGCGGGCTGCGAGCGGTCAGGCTTCCGCACCGTGGAGCGGTGCCGAGTCCGGCCGATTGGCTGGGCGGAAACCGGAGCCGCGAGACGAGGGATTCTGCGGCCGGGCGTTCTTCGAGGGAGCTTCCTGATGTTGACCAGACGTTTCGTGCAGGCGCTCACCGTCCTCCTGCTGGCGCCGGCCGCCGTCGCCGCCCAGTCGCTCGCCGGGAGCGACCCGCACCCCGAGATCCATCTCTACGACGCGGCCGACTTCGGCATCGATCCGGCGTCGGTGACCTTCGCGAAGGACATCGCGCCCATCCTGCAGCGGAGCTGCCAGTTGTGCCACCGGCCCGACGGGGGCGCCCCGATGTCGCTGGTGACCTACGAGGAGGTCCGGCCGTGGGCGCGGTCGATCAAGCTCAGGACCGCCATCCGCGACCGGCAGGGGGCGATGCCGCCGTTCTTCGTCGAGAAGGACATCGGCATCCTCGCGTTCAAGGACGATCCGTCGCTGAGCGACGAGGAGCTCGCGAAGATCCAGGCCTGGGCCGACCACGGCGCCCCCCGCGGGAATCCCGCCGACCTGCCCCCGCCCGTCGAGTTCGCGGCGGCGGGGGAGTGGACCCTGGGCGAGCCGGACCTCGTGCTGCGCTCGCCCGAGGTGACGCGCCCCGCCGTCGGCCCCGACTGGTGGGGCGACCTCGGGCTGGTGCCGAGCGGGCTCACCGAGGACCGTTACGTGAAGTCCGTCGAGGTTCGCGAAATCAACGACATTCCCGCCGACACCGGCTCCGACACCGTGGGCGGGCGCTACCTCTTCCACCACATGACCTACTCCAGCGGCGTGCTGAACGACGAGGGCACCGGCATCGTCGAGGAGACCCGCACCCGCTGGCCGATTCACGAGGTCGGGCGCAACGCCGACATCTTCCCCGAGAAGTTCGGCACCCTGCTGCACGCCGACTCGGCCCTGCACCTGCGGGCCAGTCACCTGCACTCGAACGGCATCCAGGAGACCACCGCGCAGCTCGAGTTCGGGTTCAGGTTCCACCCGAAGGGCTACGAGCCCGAGTACGGCAACCGGGCGCGGGTGCGGCTCGGCAACGGCAACGACATCGACGTGGCGCCCGGAAGGGCCAACCAGGAGATGCACGCCTTCGAGGTCCTCGAGCAGCACACCAAGCTGGTCGCGTTCGAGCCGCATCTCCATGCTCCGGGCACGCGGATGTGCATCGAGGCGATCTGGGGCAACAACCACTTCACGCTCAACTGCGTGGGCTACGACCACAGCTGGGTGAAGCAGTACGTGTACGAGGACGACGCGGCGCCGCTGCTGCCGAAGGGGACCATCCTCCACATCGTCGGCTTCCTCGACACCACCGCCGGCAACCGCAACCTCGCCGACAGCCGGAACTGGGCCGGCGGGGGCCGGCGGTCGGTCGCCAACATGTTCATCGACCTCGGCTACGCGGTCGAGCTGACCGAAGAGCAGTTCCAGGCCGAGATGGCCGAGCGGCGCGAGCGGATGGCGAGCCGCAACGTCTACGATGTCGGGTGTCCGCTGTGCTGGGCGGAGATACCGGCGGCGGATGCCGTGACCACCGAGGGCGGCGGCCAGGAATGATGCCCCGCAGCTGCGCCGGCTCGTCCCGCGCCTTCCGCCGCTCGCGGCCTGTCGCGCGTTGCGGCTGCCTGCCGGGGACCGCCCGGGCTTCCGGCGAGGCGGTCCGGCGCATCGCCGTCTTCCTGCTGGCCGGCTCCGTCCTCCTTGCCGCGGCGGCGGCCCTGCCGCCCGAGGCCGAGGGCCAGACCCGGTTCATGTACCTGCGGGGGCAGAGCATCCACCCCGCGTTCGAGGGCTGGTGGCCCAACGACGACGGCTCGTTCACCCTCTGGTTCGGGTACATGAACTCGAACTGGGAGGAGGAGTTCGACATTTCCGTCGGTCCCGACAACTACTTCGCGGTCGCCGCGCCGCGGTCGCTCGACGACCTCGAGCGCGACGCCTTCCACGCGGCGGCGGCCGACCGCGGCCAGCCGACTCACTTCTACCCGCGGCGCAACCCGTTCCTGTTCACCATCGAGGTGCCGGGGGACTTCGGGACGCGGGAGCTGGTCTGGACCCTCAAGAGCCACGGGCGGACCAACCGCGCCTACGCGACCCTCGCCCCCGACTACCGCATGGACCCGCAGGTCATGTCGACCGAGGTGGGCGGGGCGTTCGGCAGCCTCGACGACCGTCTGCGCACCAATCTGCCCCCGGACCTCTCCGTGGAGGGGGCGGCGCACCGGCGGGTCGCGGTCGGCGAACGGCTGACCCTGACCGCCACCGCCGACGACCCCGACGACTTTCCCCCGCGGTCGGATCGCGGCGGACCGCCCAGGACGCTGGACGAGCTCTACAGCACCGACGGCGTCGGGTCGTCGGTCGTCAGCAGCGCTCCCGGGGTCCGGCTGTCCTGGATCGTCTATCGGGGCGCCGCCGACCAGGTCGCCTTCTCGCCCGAGCAGATGAAGGCGTGGATGGACACCCGGGTCTGGGCGAACTCGCCCTGGTCGCCGCCCTACATCCTGCCCGAGCCCCCGCCCGGCAACCGGTGGACGGCCGACGTGACCTTCGACCGGCCCGGCGACTACGTGCTCCGGGCGGTGGCCAGCGACGGCTCCCGGTTCACGTACGCCGACGTGACCGTGCACGTCGCTCCCTGACCTGAGCCCACCCTCGGTCCACCGCGTTCGCGATACGCGTGGGCAGCGAGGTTCCACGTCTCTGCCGCGTCCTTCCTCGGGCGCGGCGGCCGGCTTGCCTACAGGCCGAGCCACAGCACCGCGGCGCCGCTGGCGGTGACGACGAGACCGGCGGCGGCATGCGCGAGCTGTTCGCCGCGTTGTCGGGCGGAGTGGCCAATCCACCCGATGCCATGCCAGGCGGCAGTCACCGCGGCCAGCATGACCACGATCGTCAGGAGCCCGAAGACCGCGGCCACCGCCGCCACCGCGAGCCAGTCGCCGGCCAGCCCCGGCACGACCATCAACGGGATGAGCGGCTCGCACGGACCGAGCACGAAGACCACGAAGAGCGCCCACGCGGTCACCCCGCGGATGTCGCCCGGACGGTCGCTGTCGGCGCCCGGCTCGTGGCCGGCCCGCGGCGCCCGGCCCGCCGGGGCGGTCGCGGCCGAGCGTCCGGGACGCCGCGACCACAGGGCCCAGGCGGTGTAGGCGAGGCCGAAGCCGAGCAGCAGGGCCGCCGCCAGCTCCCCGCGGGCCGACTCGATCTGGAGCAGCGAGTCGGTCGCGACGCCGAGGCCGACGCCGGCGGCGCCGATCACGACCGACGAGGCGACGTGGCCGGCGCCGCAGACCCCGGTCACCAGCAGCGTCCGCCGGAGCGCCCATCCCCGGGCGCGGCCGAGCGCGGCCAGCGGCAGCGAGTGGTCGATGCCGATCAAGGTGTGGACGATCGCCAGCGAGGCGGCGGTTCCGAGCAGAACGGTCGTGGTCTGAATGGCGTCGGGCATCTTGGCACGCAGGGGGCCGGGGCGGTCCGGGGCCGTGAACGAGGCACGACCTCGCGCCGAACCGTCTGGCGGCGCTGTCGGAGCTTGTCGATGGGATCTACGGATGCTCGTCGGTCAAAGGCGGGGCGTCCATGCGCTCGCGGACCGGTTCAGGACACCGGCGGTCGATTGCCTTGCCGTGCGCCACGCGCGCGAGACCGCAGAAAGGGCTGCGTCCCGACGCAGTCGGCAGCCTCATGTCGGTCACCGTCCGGAGGGCGCCGGGGGAGTGTCGAGGAGCGTCGCCTCGACGGGGACGACCCGCACCCTTCCGGTGTCGATGGCGAGCTCGAAAGCCTCATGACGGTCACTGTCCTGAAGGCGCCGGGGGAACGTCGCGGAACATCTCCTCGACGGGGACGACCCGCACCCGCTCCGGGTCGATGTCGAGCTGGAACTGCTCGATCAGCGCGTCTTCGGCGCGGATCGCCTCGGTCACCGCAGCGTTGTAGGCGGGCGGCGACGGCTCGTCCGCGAGCAGGCGGCCCCGGAACGCCGCGGCGTCGCGAGTGACGACGGCGACCGCGAGGTCGTCGGCCTGAAGGTGCCTTCGAATGGCGGCGTTCACGTCGTCGACGGTCAGCTCGGGCAGCCGGCGCTGGATCTCGTCGATGAAGTACGCGGCGTCGTACGCGGCCGAGTCCATGTGGTACCCGAGTCGGCGGCTGCCCGTCTGCACGTAGAGCTTCGAGTAGTTGACGAGGAACTCGCGCGTGGCCTCGAAGTCGGCCGCCGACAGGCCGTCGTCGACGAGGACGCGCAGCTCCCGCAGGGCCTGCCGCAGCGCGAAGTGGGCGTTGTGGTGCGGCACCGGCCGGATCCAGATGCTGAAGAACTGCTGGCGGCGCGGGATGTTCGGTATCGGCAGGCGCGATCCGCCGTCCTGCACGAAGTGCTCGATGTACGAGTAGTCGCCGTAGTTGAGTCCCCTCATCCCGCGCATCTTGTTCATCAGCAGGCCGTTGAACGTGCGGTGCTCGCCGAAGTACGAGTTGGCGACCATCAGGGCGTAGAAGTCGTCGTCGGTGCGGGTCACGTCGATGGGGAAGCCGATGGAGATCGCGGTGGCGATGGCGTCCTTGTCCACCAGCAGCAGCTCGATGCCGTCGAGGGCCCGCGGCGCCGGAAGCGTCGCGGGCTCGGCGCCTCCCGCGGGCAGGCGGGCGAGCAGCTCCCGCTCGACCCGCGCCGCGAAGGCGGCGGGGTAGCCGCCGGAGATGCCGACGAGGGCCCGCCCCCGCGTGTAGTGCTCGCGGTGGAACGCGCGCACGTCGTCGAGGGTCAGCGCGGCCAGGCCCCGCTCGGTGCCGGCGGCGGGGGCGGCGTAGGGATGCCCCGCGTAGAGCAGCGCGTTCAGCGCCTCCTTGCCGAGCTCCTCGTCGTCGCTGCCGCGCAGCGTCGACACGACGGTGTTGGTGAGGAAATCGCGGTTCCGCTCGAAATCGGAGGGGTCGAACCGCGGCGCGACCACGAGGTCGCGGACGAGATCGAAGAACGGGTCGAGGTGGTCGCGGTGCACCTCGCCGACGATCACCGTCATCTCCTTGTCGAACTGCGCCCGGATCGACGCCGACCACGGGTACAGCGCCTCGGTGGTCGCCTCGTAGGTCATCGCCTCGGTGCCCCCGCGCCCCATCGTCAGGGCCGTCAGCGCGTTGAGGCCGTTCTTGCCCTGGGGATCGTCGATCGACCCGGTGCGGAACCCGATGCGCAGGGTCACCAGCGGCGAGCCGGGCGCGGGCAGCGTGACGAGGGCCGAGTCGGCCTGACCCGCGCTCGCGACACCGGGGCCGGCGGCCGCAATCGCGAGCACGAGAGCGGCCGCGGCGAGCGGCGCCAGCAGCAGTGCGTGGCGAGCGCGGGCGGTCCCGGTGCGGCTTCCCGGGGCGGTGGTCACCGTCGAACGCCGTCCGGACCAGCAACCGGGGCCGTCGGCGCCCGCCCGGTAGCGTCGAGATGTGGGCGCGCCTCCGGAACGCCGCGTGGACCAGCAACCGGGGCCGTCGGCGCCCGCCCGGCGGCGTCGAGACGTGGGCGCGCCTCCGGAACATCGTGTGGACCAGCAACCGGGGCCGTCGGCGTCCGCCCGGCGGCGTCGAGACTGGACTGGGGCCGTCATCGGGCTTCCTCCTGGGTCAGGATGACCACCGTCCGGTTGGCATCGGCGAAGTAGCGCTCGGCCACCATCCGGATGTCGTCCGGAGACACCGCGTCGTACAGCGCGTAGACCCGGTTCACGGTCTCGGGGTCCTGCGTGAGTTGCAGGTAGTGTCCCAGCGTCTGCGCGATCGCGCCCGGGTTGTCGAGCCCCATCGCGAAGGCATAGCGCATGTGCGACTTGGTGGCGGCGAGCACCGCCTCGTCGACCGGCTCGGTCTTCAGCCGCTCGATCTCGGCGATGACCGCGTCGCGCACGTACTCGGTCCGCTCCGGGTCGGTGATGCGCGCGATGATGGTGAAGAGCGGCGCGTCGCGGCTGTCGAGGGCACCTCCCTGCAGCGCGTCGACGACCTGCTCCTCCAGGTACAGCCTGCGGAAGAGCGGCGAGGTCTGCGAGAACAGGAGCTGCGAGAGGACGTCGAGGGCGGGCATGTCGATGCGCCGGTCCGAGAACGCCGGCGCGTGATAGCCCATCATCAGGAACGGCAGGGTCGGGTTGGGCCACGTGATGCGGGTGGCGCGCGCCTCGGTCTGGGGGGGCTCGGCCGGAATCTCCGGCTCGAAGCCGCCGCGCTCCCAGCCGCCGTAGTACTCGCGGGCGAGCCGCTCGAGCTCGGCCTGGTCGAAGTCGCCGACCACGACGACGATGGAGTTCTCGGGCCGGTAGTAGCGGTCGTAGAACTGCAGGCTGTAGTCGTAGTGGTCGGGCATGTCCCGGATGTCCTCCAGGAGCCCTATGGTCGTGTGCTTGTACGGATGCGTCGTGTACGCGAGGTCGTGCAGGGTCTCGCGCAGCAGCGCCACCGGGTTCGAGAAGTTCAGGTTGTACTCGCCGAGGATGGCCCCGGCCTCGGTGCGGAAGTCCTCCTCGGAGTAGCGGAGGTTGCGGAAGCGGTCGGACTCGAGATCGACGATGGTCTCCAGCGCGTCCGAGCTCGCCACGATGTAATAGGTGGTCCAGTCGGTGGTGGTGAACGCGTTCGAGTCGGCGCCGATGCGCTTGACGACGGCGTTGTAGGCCTCGGTCGGGTACTTCTCGGTGCCCCGGAACATCATGTGCTCGAAGAAGTGCGCGTAGCCCGAGAAGCCCGGCTCGACCTCGTTGCGCGAGCCGGTGCGCACCACCGTGTAGTAGGCGACGATGCCGGGGCTGTCGTAGTCGACGCCGACCACCGTGAGCCCGTTGTCGAGCTCGAAGGTGGTGACGGGGAAGGGAAAGACCTCGCGGCCGGCCTGTGCCTCCGCCGCGGTGGCGGCGGCGAGCACGAGGACGACGGCGGCGAGGCCCTGACGCGTCCATCGCATGGTGACTGTCTCCTGTCGCAGGGCCGAGCCCGTGCGCGCTGGGCCGGCCGCCGACTGCAACCTCAAAGTATAACGGTTCCGTCGCTCGTGCCGGTGAGGCCTCGCCGCCGGCGGCTGCGGCGCCGGGGCGCGGCGCTCGCGCGAGAAGGGGTCGGTGCCAAGAGCGGTTGCCTTCGTGCGGGGCCGTCTCGACGCCTCCGCGCGGGCAGCGGTCGGTGCCAAGAGCGGTTGCCTTCGTGCGGGGCCGTCTCTACGCCCCCGCGCGGGAAGGGGTCGGTGCCATGAGCGGTTGCCTTCGTGCGGGGCCGTCTCTACGCCCCCGGGCGTGGGCCGCCGCCTTCCGGCGGTCCGTTGCCGACGGCCGTTCCCCCGGCATAGACTGAAAGGGAGGGGAGCCGCCCGGCGAGCACCCGGACCGTCGTGCCGTCGGACGCCGCGCCCCGGCTGCCACCGAGGAAACCGAAAATGCACACCGCTCCGCGACTCGTCATGGTGTCGGCCCTTGCGGGGGTCGTGATTCTGACCACGGGCAAGCCGGCCGGCGCCCAGTTGTCACCGGGAGAATTGTCCGTCGCGGTCGGCTACGGGACCAACGTCGACGAGCTGCGGCAGTGGGACGCGACCGTCGACGGGATGACCCGGACCGGCGAGCTCGTCGTCGTGTCCCGCCAGGACGACCGCAGCCTGCCGGGGCGCACCCACGAGTACCTGGCGCAGTTCCACGAGGGCGTGCAGGTGCACGGCGGCGGCGTGTCGCGGCAGCTCGACCGGGGCGTGACGGTCTCCCTCTTCGGCACCCTCTACACCGACATCGACATCGACACCGCGCCGGTTCTGAGCGCCGGCGAGGCCGCGAGCCGCCTCGTGCGGCGGATCGGCGCTGCCGCCGCGGACCGCCTGCCGGGCGAGCCGGTCATCCTGCCGCTGATCGGCGGCTGGTACGAGCTGGCGTATCCCCTGACCCTGGAGGACGGCTACACCTACTTCGCGTCCTCGGTCGACGGCGCTGTCGTGCGACGGGAGGCGGCGTTCGACACGCAGTCCGCCGTCGGGACCGGCTCCGGGTTTCTCGGCGACATGAAGAAGATCAGCACGACGCCGGAGAGCGGGCGGTTCGAGGCCCGCGACCGCCTCCGGCCGGGCGAGGTCGTGACCCTCGACGCGGGCTTCGACGTGGAGCGGCTCGTCGGGTTGATCGAGCCGGGGCCGTTTCGCGTCCAGCGCTGGACGTCGAGCGACATCGCGGCCGACGCTGACAACGACTGGCGCGACGCGGCGGTGGTCGACGGCCACGTGCACATGGGCTGGACCTACGACTACTTCGCGCAGCGCCACGGGTGGGAGGGGCTCGACGGCCAGAACGGGCGCATCGTCGGCATCGTGAACAACGACTTCTTCAACGCCGTCGCCTGGCGGCCGCCGTTCGGCCCGGAGGGCGCCGGCGTCTATGTCTTCGGCCAGCGCCAGGTGGCCCGGGATTCGGAGGAGACGCAGCCGCGCGTCGCGTTGCACACCGTCGCGCACGAGCTGATGCACGGCCTGACCTGGTTCTCCGTCAGCGAGCGGACCGGCGGGGGTCTCATCGACCGCCTGAGCGTCGTCGGCCGCCTCGGCCCGCCAAGCTTCGAGTGGGAGGGCGAGACGTACAACTGTCCCGAGACCACCTTTCCCATCGAGTTGGAACCCGACGTGTGGGAGCCGATGCCGGCCTTGTGCAGCGAGGATGGCCGGTTCGTCCTGGCGTCCTCCCAGGCGGGCGGCGTCAACGAGGCCTACTCCGACATCTTCGGCGTTTCGACCGGGTTCTTCCACGACGGGGCCGGCGCCGCGGGCACGTACGAGTACGGCAGCGAGTACGCGGCCGGAACGCTGAGGTCGCTGTCGGATCCGTGGTCGAACTTCGACGCGCCGGCCTATCCCCTCCGCTTTGAATTCGCGCTCGTGCTCTTCGAGATCGACGGCGAACGGTACTACACGTACTCCGGGGCCCTGTTCCTGGGGGGAAGGATTGCCGGCTTCTTCCCGGAATTCTGCTGCTACGGCGCCCAGCACTGGAACTCGACGATTCTGAGCCACGCGTTCTATCTCGCCCTCGAAGGGGGGACGAACCTGGTCACCGAGGTCACGGTCGAGGGCGCCGGCGCGTCCCGCCGCGAGCAGGTCGAGCGCATCTTCTTCCGGGCGCTGACGCAGCTGATGCCCCAGGCCACGTCGTTTCCGCTGGCCGCCGACGCCATCCGCCAGGCGGCCGCGGATCTCGCCGCCGGCACCGACGTCCAGCGGGCCGTGGAGGATGCGCTGGTCGCGGTCGGTCTGCCGCCGCTGCCCCCGGAGCCCGCCGGTTGACGCTCAAGGCGCACGCGAGTCTTGGCATTCGACTCCGGCCGGCACATCTGCGCGGGGCGTGCTCGACGGAAACGCCGTCTCGGCCCGTCGCGCCCGTTCGGCAGATCTGTCTCGCATTGGGACGTCCATTTGAAAACAGACTTGCGATTGGACTGCGTCCTGGTGCGTCCTGGCTGGACCGGAGATCCCGCCAGGCGTCCCTCGGGCAGGTAGACGGGACCAACCGGGCGACATCCAACCAGCGGCCACGCGCCGCGATGCCGGCCGGAGGTGGTTCCGGGAAGTCCTGCCGCGGGCCTCTCATCCGTCCGGCGACGGTCGCCGGCCGTCCGTGCCTGGAGACGGCGCCCCGGCCGCGAGGGCGAGCAGCGCCGTCCACAGCTCGCGCAGGCCGTCGCCGCGCTTCGCAGAGAGCGGCAGCACCGGACGGGCCAGCGCCTTCTCGTGCGCCCGCAGCTTCGTGTGACGGGCGGAGCGCGCGAGGCGGTCGATCTTGGTGGCGGCGACGACGAGGGGCAGCTCCAGGCCGGTCAGCCACCCGAGGGCGCTGCGGTCGCTGTCGAGTCCGGGGTGCCGGACGTCGACGAGCAGGATCGCCCCCATCGGGGCCCCCGGGGCCGGCGGTTCGGCCGGACCGCCCGGTCCCGCGCGGTCCGCGTCCGGCTCGGGGGCGCGGCGGAAGTAGCGCTCGGTGAGGCGGTCGAAGACCCGTGTGCTCTCGGCCCCGCCGCGGGCGTAGCCGTAGCCGGGGAGGTCGATGAGCAGTAGCTCGCCGCGGCGCCGGGCGAGGACGATGCGGTAGACGTTGAGGAGGCGGGTGGTGCCGGGGGCGCCCCCGGCCCGGGCGATCTTGCGGCGCGCGAGGGCGTTGATCAGGGTCGACTTGCCGACGTTCGACCGGCCGATCAGGCTGACCTGGGGAACCCGCGGGTCGGGGAGCGGGCTGTCGGCGCCGACGCTTCTGACGAACTCCGCGGTGTGGATCTTCATCCGCCGGGGGCGGCGACACGGGGTCGCTGACGAAAGTGCGACGCCGCCGTTCGGCGGCGCAGATTTCTGGCAGCCCGTGGCCGAAGTCCCCGCTGCATTCGAGCAGCGATGCATCCCGCCTGCGCCCGGCAAGCGTGGCCTTCGGCTCCGATTGCCGCCCAGCCACGCCTACCGGCACTCTGCGTCGTGACGGGCGCAGAATGCCGGCCGCGTTGTTCGTCGGTCACGTAGGCCCAACATGCGCCATCCTCACGCCTTGTCGGGCGGGCGTCTCGGCGATCTGCTGGCGCCCGCCGGGCGCGGTGCAACGCGGGGTTCCACCACGGGCTGCCAGGCTAGTGCATCACGCCGCCGTCGGCGGCGGTCGCCGATTCGACGTCTTCCGCGGCCGAGAGCAGCGAGACGAGCGGCTCGGCGAGGGCGATCTTCAGCACCTCGTCCATCGACTCGACGAGGTGCATCTCGAGGACGTCGAGCACCGGCTTGGGGATGTCCGCGAGGTCCTTCTCGTTGTCCTTCGGGAGGATGATGGTCTTGACGCCGGCGCGGTGGGCGGCGAGCACCTTCTCCTTGACGCCGCCGATCGGCAGCACCTTGCCCCGCAGGGTGATCTCGCCGGTCATCGCCACGTCGCGGCGCGTGGGCACTCTGGCGAGGTTCGACACCAGGGCGGTCGCCAGGGTGATGCCGGCCGATGGGCCGTCCTTGGGAATCGACCCCTCGGGGACGTGGACGTGGACGTCGGTCCGCCGGTGGAAGTCCTTCTGGATGCCGAACTCCTCGGCCTTCGACCGCACGTAGCTCATCGCGGCCTGGGCCGACTCCTGCATGACGTCGCCGAGCTTGCCGGTCAGGGTGAGGCGCCCCTTGCCGGGCATGAGGGTCGACTCGGTCAGCAGCAGCTCGCCGCCGGCCTCGGTCCACGCGAGGCCGGTCGCGATGCCGACCTCGTTCTTCTCCTCCGCCGACGTCGGCCGGTAGCGGGGGACCCCCAGGTAACCGGTGATCTGCTCGCCCGCGATCTCCTCCGAGAACTGCTTGCCCTCGATGACCACCTTGCGCGCGACCTTGCGGCAGATGGTGTTGACCTCGCGCTCGAGGCTGCGGACCCCCGCCTCGCGGGTGTAGCGCCGGATGATGGTCTCGAACGCCTCGTCCTTGAACTGGATGTTCTTGTCGGTCAGCCCCGTCGCCTTCACCGCCTTGGGGGCGAGGAAGGTCCGGGCGATCTCGATCTTCTCGAGCTCGGTGTAGCCGGCGAGCTGCAGCACCTCCATGCGGTCGCGGAGGGCCTGGGGGACGGTGTGCAGCACGTTGGCGGTGCACACGAACATGATGTTCGACAGGTCGTACTCGACGTCGAGGTAGTGGTCGAGGAACGTGTGGTTCTGCTCGGGGTCGAGGACCTCGAGGAGGGCGGCCGACGGATCTCCCCGGAAGTCCATCGACATCTTGTCGACCTCGTCGAGGAGGAACACCGGGTTCATGGTGCCGGCCTTCTTGATCATCTGGATGATCTGGCCGGGGAACGCCCCGATGTAGGTGCGCCGGTGCCCGCGGATCTCGGCCTCGTCGCGCACCCCGCCGACCGACAGCCGGACGAACTTGCGGTTGGTGGCGCGGGCGATGGACTTGGCGAGCGAGGTCTTGCCGACCCCCGGGGGGCCCGTGAACGTGAGGATGGTGCTTTTCGGCTTGCGGACGAGGGTGCGGACGGCGAGGAACTCGAGGATGCGGTCCTTGATCTTCTCGAGGCCGTAGTGGTCGGCGTTGAGGATCGCCTCGGCCTTCTTGAGGTCGCGGCTCTCCCGCGACTTCTTGTGCCAGGGCACCGCGATGAGCCAGTCGAGGTAGTTGCGCGAGACCGTCGCCTCGGCCGACATCGGGGGCATGCCCTCGAGCCGCTTCAGCTCCTGGACGGCCTTCTCCTCGACCTCCTTGGGCATGCGCGCGTCCTCGATCTTCTTCTTCAGCTCGTCGAGCTCGCTGCCCTTGTCCTCCTTGCGGCCCAGCTCCTTCTGGATCGCCTTCATCTTCTCGTTCAGGTAGTACTCCTTCTGCGCCTTCTCCATCTGCTTCTTCACTCGAGACTGGATGCGGCGGTCGACCTGCAGCTTGTCCACCTCGGCCTCGAGGAGGCTCGCGATGCGCACGAGGCGCCCCAGCGGCTGGACGATCTCGAGCAGGTTCTGCTTCTCCTCGACCCCCACGCCGAGGTGGGCGGCGATGGTGTCGGCGAGCTTGCCGGCATCGTCGACGCGGACGGCGGCGATCATCGCGTCGTAGTGCAGGTTGTTCGACAGCTTCACGTACTGCTCGAACAGCGAGACGACGCGGCTCATCGCGCCCTCGATCTCCTCGTTGGTGTCGTCGGGCTTGGGGACGAGCTTGGCGACGACGCGGTAGAACCCCTTGTCTTCCTTCCACTCCACCGCGCGGGCCCGCTCGAGGCCCTCGACGAGGACCTTGATGTTGCCGTCGGGCAGCTTCAGGCTCTGCACGATGTTGGCGATGCAGCCCATCGTGTAGATGTCCGTCGGCTTGGGGTCGTCGACGACCGCGAGCTGCTGCGCCGCGAGGAAGATGCGCTTGTCCTTCGTCAGCGCGTGCTCGAGGGCCTGCGTCGACGACGGCCGCCCGATGACGAACGGGATCATCATGTGCGGGAAGACGACCACGTCGCGCAGCGGCACGATCGGGAGCGTTTCGTAGACTTCCATCAACCAGCCTTTTCGATGACGGTGATCGGGTCGCCCTTGGCCTGCACGACCTCACGGGTGATCACGCACTCGCGGACCTTCTTCTGGCCCGGGAGGGTGTACATGATGTCGAGCATGAGGTCCTCGATGATCATGCGGAGTCCCCGCGCGCCGATCTTGCGATCGAGCGCCGACTCGGCGATCGCCTCGAGGGCGTCCTCGGTGAACTGGAGCTTGACGTTCTCGTACTCGAACAGCCGCTCGTACTGGCGGGTGATGGCGTTGCGCGGCTGGGTGAGAATCTGCATCAGGGCCGGCTTGTCGAGCTCGTGCAGAGCCCCGATGACCGGCAGCCGCCCCACGAACTCGGGGATCAGCCCGTAGCGGATTAGGTCCTCGGGTTCGACGAGCTCGAGGGTCGCGCCCAGGTCGCGCTCGCGCGAGGTCTTGATGTCGGCCCCGAAGCCGAGCATCTTGCGGCCGACGCGGCGCTGAATGGTCTGGTCGAGCCCGACGAACGCGCCCCCGCAGATGAACAGGACGTTGCCGGTGTCGATCTGGAAGAACTCCTGGTGGGGGTGCTTGCGGCCCCCCTGGGGAGGCACGTTGGCCACCGTGCCCTCGAGGATCTTCAGCAGCGCCTGCTGCACGCCCTCGCCGGACACGTCGCGAGTGATCGAGGGGTTCTCGTCCTTGCGGCAGATCTTGTCGATCTCGTCGATGTAGATGATGCCCTGCTGGCACTTCTCGATGTCCCCGCCCGCCGCCTGCAGCAGCTTGAGGACGATGTTCTCGACGTCCTCGCCGACGTAGCCGGCCTCGGTCAGGGTCGTCGCGTCGACGATGGTGAAGGGGACCGACAGCAGCTTGGCGAGGGTCTGGGCGAGCAGGGTCTTGCCGGTGCCGGTGGGACCGATGAGCAGGATGTTCGACTTGGTGAGCTCGGTGTCGTTCCGGTTGCGCGACTGCTTCTGGATCTCGACCCGCTTGTAGTGGTTGTAGACGGCGACCGAGAGCTTCTTCTTGGTCTGCTCCTGGCCGACGACGTACTCGTCGAGGAACTGCTTGATCTCCTGCGGCACCGGGAGCGACGACCGGCCGCCGCGGGTCTCGAACCGGCTGTCGTCGGCGATGATGTCGTTGCAGACCTCGACGCACTCGTCGCAGATGAAGACGGTCGGTCCGGCGATCAGCTTGCGGACGTCGTTCTGGTCCTTGTTGCAGAACGAGCAGCGCAGAATCTCGGGCTCACCGGTTTTCTTGGCCATCTGTCACCCAACGCCCGGCCGGGCGAGGCGGATCCGCCGCTTGGGCGGCAACCGCCCCCGTGGGGTCGCCGCCGCGGCATGCGACCGGCCTGTTGCCCCCCGACGCGGTGGTTCCGCGGTCGCTTGCTGCCGGTGCGGTCCCTCGTCACGCCCTGCCGGGCGGGGCGTCTCGGCGCACCGTCGCCGCCGCGGGTCCGCCGCGGGCGGCTAGGCGCGCTGCCTGACCACTTCGTCAATGATACCGTATTCGCGGCTCTGGTCCGCGGTCATGATGTAGTCGCGCTCGGTGTCCTCTTCGATCCGCGCCAGGTCCTGGCCGGTGTGCTCGACCAGCATCTCGTTCAGCCGCGTCCGCATGCGGATGATCTCCTTGGCGTGGATGTCGATGTCGCTCGCCTGCCCGGCCAGCCCCGACATGAGGGGCTGGTGGATGATGATGCGGGAGTTGGGCAGGCTGTAGCGCTTGCCGCGAGTGCCGGCCGCCAGCAGCACCGCGGCCATCGACGCCGCCTGTCCGATGCAGTAGGTCTGGACGTCGGGCTTGATGAACTGCATCGTGTCGTAGACGGCGAGCCCGGCCGAGATCGACCCCCCCGGGCTGTTGATGTACAGCACGATGTCGCGGTCGGGGTCCTCCGCCTCGAGGAACAGCATCTGGGCGATGACGAGGTTCGCGATGGCGTCCTCGATGGGGGTGCCGATGAAGATGATGCTGTCCTTCAGCAGGCGCGAGTAGATGTCGTAGGCGCGCTCGCCCCGGTTGGTCTGCTCGACGACGACGGGGATCAGCTGGTTGTGGACCTCGGACATGTCGTTTTCGCGTCTCGTGTCGGGTTCTCCGGCGCGGCGGCCGGGGCGCGGCGACGCCGCGATGCGGTGCCCGGGATTCGTCTCACGGATGGTCGCGTCGCGGTCGGGGGAATGGCGGCTGGAGCGGGAGCGCACGCTCACGCCGTCACGATGGTAGCACGCGACAAGAGCAAGTCAATCGCCTTCTCGCGCCGCAGGCTCTCCGCGAGCCGGGCGACGCCGCCGTCCCGGTCGAGCCGGGCCCGCACCGCGGCGGGGGTCTGGCCCAGCCGTTCCGCGTGCCGCGCGAGCTCCTGCTCGACGTCCTCGTCGCCGACGCTGACGTCCTCGCGCCGCGCCACCTCGTCGAGCACGAGCGAGGCCCGCACCGCCTCGAGGGACGGCCCGCGCTGCTCTTCCCGCAGGGCGTTCCAGTCGACGTTGGCCGACTGCGGGTCGATGCCCTGCTGGGCCATCGCGGCCGCGACCTGCTCGAGCCGCCGGCCGAGCTCGCGCTCGACGAGGGCGTCGGGCACCTCCGCCGTGAGCCGCGACGCGAGCTGCCGCAGGAGGTCGCGCCGCACCCCGCGCCGGGTCTCGATCTCGGCCTCGCGCCCGAGGTCGTCGGCGATCCGGGCCTTCAGCTTCTCCAGCGACTCGAAGCCGCCCACCGACTTCGCGAACGCGTCGTCGAGGTCGGGGAGCTCGCGCCGGTGGTGCTCGCGCACCGTCACCTCGTGGGTGACGCGCCGGCCCGCGAGCTCGGCCGGGGCCGAGCCCTCGGGGTAGGTCAGGTCGAACGTCTTCGAATCGCCGACGGCGAGGCCCGCGAGCTCGTCGTCGAGACCCGGCGGGTTGCCCTCGACCCCCAGCTCGACCGTCGCCCGCTGCTGGGGCTCGCGGAAACCGTCGGCCTCGCCGTCGGCGCCGTCGGCGCGCCGGGTCAGGTCGAGGATCGCGATGTCGCCGGTCTCGAGGGGGCGGTCCGTCACCGGCACCACGCGGCTCGCCCGCAGCCGGAGCTGATCGAGCGCGCGTTCCTCGGCCCCCGCGTCAGGGGCCACCGGCCGTCTCCGCAGGGTCAGCGCGTCGTAGTCGAGCGCGGTGATGGGCGGCATCACCTCGAAGAGGGCGTGGAAGGTGAGCGGCTCGCCCTCGTCGATCGAGACTTCACGGACGTCGGGGGTGTCGATGGTGCTCACCCCGTGCTCCTCGAGCGCCGTCTCGACCGCGGCCGGCACGAGATCGCTCGCCGCGTCGTGGAGGATGTCCTCCTTGAAGCGCTGCCGCACGATGTGCATCGGCACCTTGCCGGGGCGGAAGCCGGGCACGCGGGCGCGCCCGCGGTGGCGCCGGGCCAGCCGGTCGATCGCGGCGTCGACGTCGGCCGCGGGGATCTCGACGTCGAGACGTCGCCGGGTCTCGCTGATCTCGGTGATTCCCGACTTCATCTGCGGTTCATCCGGAATGGTGCGAAAGGGGGGACTCGAACCCCCACGGCCTCTCGGCCACCGGATCCTAAGTCCGGCGCGTCTGCCAATTCCGCCACTTTCGCGGGGACCCGACCAGCCCGCGGCGGCGGGGCCCGACGCCCCGCGTGAGAGCGATTCCGGGCGTGCCGTCCTCGCGTTCAGGCTACCATACCGCCGCTCCCGATCCGGCCGGCCCCGTCGCCGGCGGGCCGGGGCGACGGGCGCTATGGTAGTGTTGCCGCGGTACAGCGCGGTTCGGGCGGGATGCATCGCCGGTCGAAATGCAGCGGGGCCTTCAGCGCGGGCTCCTCGGATGCGGGCCGCGGGGAGGACCTTTGGCATGGATCGGGCACGTCAGCCGGTGGTCGACAGGGAGGCCTGCGCCACCTGGTTCCGGAACACCCGCGAACGCACGGCCGGGCTCTTCGACCTGTTGAACCCGGACGCCTACTACGAGCAACCCATACCCCTCCGGCATCCCGTGGTGTTCTACGAGGGGCACATCCCCGCGTTCAGCGTCAACACGTTGATCAAGCGCGGGCTCGGGCGTCCGGGCGTCGACGCCGGGCTCGAGCTGCTCTTCGCCCGCGGCATCGATCCCGAGAGCCAGGCCGCGGCGGACGGGGCCGCGGTCGCGTCGTGGCCGAGCCGCGAGACGGTCCGCGGATACGCCGCCGAGGCCGACCGGATGGTGCTCGACGCGCTCGATCGCGCCGACGTCGAGCGCGAAGGGCATCCCGTCCTGCACCGCGGCCAGGCCGTGTTCACCTCGATCGAGCACGAGGAGCTGCACCAGGAGACCCTGGCGTACATGTGGCACCGGCTGCCGCCGGCCCTGAAGCGCCGCCCCGCGGACGCCGAGGTGGTCGGCGGGGGGGCGGCGCCGGCCGTCGACCGGATCCCCGTTCCCGCCGGCCGGGCCACGCTGGGGGCGGAGCGGGACGGGATTCCGTTCGGCTGGGACAACGAGTTCCCGACCCTCGCGGTCGACGTGCCCGCGTTCGCCATCGACCGGCACAACGTGACCAACCACGCGTTTCTCGAGTTCGTCGAGGCGGGCGGCTATGCCGATCGCCGATGGTGGTCCGAGACGGACTGGGCGTGGAGAGAGGCCGCCGGGGTCCGGCATCCGCAGTTCTGGGTGCGCCAGGGGGAAGCCTGGCGATGGCGGGGGATGTTCGAGACGGTGCCGCTGCCGCCGGCCTGGCCGGTGTGGGTCACCCAGGCCGAGGCGGCCGCCTACGCGCGCTGGAAGGGGGCCCGCCTGCCGACCGAGGCCGAGTTCCACCGCGCCGCCTACGGGACGCCGGACGGTGACGAGCGGCCCCATCCGTGGGGCGACGAGCCGCCCGACGGCACGCGCGGCCACTTCGGTTTCCGGGGATGGGACCCGGTGCCGGTCGGCTCTTTCCCCGCCGGCGCGAGCGCGTGGGGCGTGCACGACCTCGTCGGCAACGGCTGGGAGTGGACCTCTTCGGTGTTCGACGGGTTCCCGGGTTTCGCGCCGATGGCCTCGTACCCGGAGTACTCCGCCGACTTCTTCGACGGGCTGCACTACGTCATCAAGGGGGCGTCCCCGGCCACCGCGACCGGCCTGGTCCGGCGCAGCCTGCGCAACTGGTTCCGGCCCCACTACCCGTTCGTCTTCGCGGGCTTCCGCTGCGTGGAGGACCTGCCGCGGTGACCGGGGCGGTGGCGGTCCGCGACCGCTTCGCGGCCGACGTGCGGCGCGATCTGGGCCGCCCGCGGAAGCGGCTACAGCCCCGGTATCTCTACGACGCGCTGGGGTCGCGGCTCTTCGAGGCGATCTGCGCCCTGCCCGAGTACCGGATCACCCGGGCCGAGCAGCGGCTGCTGGCCGCCCACGCCGGCGCGATTGGCGCCGGCCTCGCCGCGCCGGTTACGATCGTCGAGCTGGGGGCGGGCAGCGGCGAGAAGCTCGCGCAGGTCGTCGAGCCCCTGATGAAGTCCCGCGTCCCGGTGCGGGTCGAGCTCGTCGACGTGTCGGCGACGGCGCTCGAGCTGGCCGCGCGGACGCTGTCCCGCTGGCCCGACCTGCCGGTGACGGGCCACCGGACGACCTACGAGGACGGGATCGGGCGGGTGGCGGCGTGCCGGCGGGGCGAGGGCGCGGTGCTCGCCGCGTTCCTGGGGTCGAACATCGGCAACCTCGACCCCGCCGAGAGCCTGGCCTTCGTGGGTGCGGTGCGGTCGGGGCTGCGGCGGGGCGACCGTTTTCTCCTCGGCACCGACCTCGTGAAGCCCGAGGCGGAGCTGGAGCTCGCCTACGACGATCCGCTGGGGGTGACCGCCGCGTTCAACCTGAACGTGCTCGCGCGCCTCAACCGGGAGCTCGGGGCGGACTTCGATCTCGATTCGTTCGCGCACCGCGCCGTCTGGAACGCGGCGGCGTCGCGCATGGAGATGCACCTCGAGAGCCTGCGGGCGCAGACCGTCGAGATCCCCGGGGCCGGATTCTCCGTCGATTTCTCGGAAGGGGAGTCGATCTGGACCGAGAGCTCGTACAAGTACGAGACCGAGGGTGTGCGCAAGCTCGGGGCCGCGGCCGGGCTGGCCGTGACCCGGCAGTGGGTGGACGATCGCGACCGGTTCGCGCTCACCGCGTTCGAGCCGCGGGATTCTGCACCGTAAGGACGGTGACGAGAATGACCTTGCCACGCGGCACGCCAGGAAGACGGTAGGTCATGCTTGGGTGCAGTTGGCAGATCCATATCGATCTCTGTCCCCAAGGACGGTGACGAGAATTACCCTGCCATGTGTCAGGCGCGCAAGGCCGGAATATGCGGGGCGCGCCTGAGCGCTGTTGGCAACCTCGTATCGATCACTGTCCCAAGCAAGGGCGCCGCCGCCTGACGGGAGGGGGCGCGGCATCCTGAGGAGACGCCGGTCTCCTGGGGTGGGCCCGGATTCCTGGCCGGCCTCCCGCGTACGGTCCGGCTCGTGGGGCCGGGTCCCGATTCCCGGGTGGGCCCGGATTCCTGGCCGGCCTCCCGCGTACGGTCCCGGCTCCTGGGGGCCAGGTTCCGAGCCCCGGAATGTGGGCCCGGCGGAGAGCGGATCGCACGCAGTTCCGGAGCCGCGAGAGGCCCGAGCAACATCGATGAGCCGCGAGGAGCTGTTGCCGCGCCGGGCCATGCGCGCCCTGGTCATCGCCGCCAGCGCCATCGTCGTGGTGGCGGGGCTGCGCGAGGCGAGCGAGATCCTGCTCCCGTTCCTGAGCGCGCTGTTCATCGCCGTGGTCAGCCTGCCGGTCATGGCGTGGCTCCAGCGCAACCGGGTGCCGACGTGGCTGGCCGTCCTGCTCACCGTCCTCGCCGCCGCCGGGGTCGTCAGCGTGCTCGGGGTCGTCGTGGGGCAGTCGGTGGGCGAGTTCGCCCAGGTGGTCGCCGACTCGCAGTACAACCAGCGGTTCGAGGAGCTGGCCGGTCAGTTCCGCGCCTGGGCCGAAGAGGCCAACCTCCCGTTCGCGGACCGGACGGCGTTCGAGCTCGTCAACCCCGAGGCGGTGGTCAACCTGCTCGGCGGCACCCTGGGGGCGCTGGCGGGTCTGCTGCAGGATGCGTTCCTCGTCCTTCTCGCGGTCATCTTCATCCTCGTCGAGGCGGCCGGGTTCCGGCACAAGCTGCGCGTGGCGTTCGGCGATCGGGGAGGCAACCTGGAACGGCTGGAGCAGATGGCCCAGCAGGTCCAGAAGTACCTCGCCGTCAAGACCGTCGTCAGCCTCGGCACCGGGTTCCTCGCGTTCGCCTGGGTCTGGACCCTCGGCGTCGACTTCCCCCTGATGTGGGGGCTCGTCGCGTTCCTCTTCAACTACATCCCCAACATCGGGTCGATCGTCGCGGCCGTCGGCCCCTCGGTGCTGGCCCTGGTGCAGGTCGACCTGGGCCGGGCGCTCGTCGTCGCCTCGGGCTACGTGGCGCTCAACATCGCCTTCGGCAACATCCTCGAGCCGACCCTGCTGGGCCGCAAGCTCGGGATGTCGGTCCTCGTGGTGTTCCTGTCGCTGGTGTTCTGGGGATGGGTGTGGGGGCCGATGGGCCTGCTGCTCGCGGTGCCCATCACCATGACCTTCAAGATCGCGTTCGAGAACACCGACGACCTGCGGTGGATCGCGGTGCTGCTCGACGCCAAGCCCCGGGCGCGGCCGGCGGTCGGGACGCCGGCGCCCGAGTCGCCCGCAGCGGTCGGGACGCCGGCGTCCGGGTCGCCCGCAGCGCCCGCAGCACCGTCCGATGCTCCGCCTGGGCCGCAAGCGCCGACGCGCAGCCCGGCAATGGTCACGACGCCGGCGCCCGCATCGCCCGCAGCACCGACCGATGCTCCGCGTGGGCCGCAAGCGCCGACGCGCAGTCCGGCGGTGGTCACGACGCCGGCGCCCGCATCGCCCGCATCGAGCGCAGAACCGACCGATGCTCCGCGTGGGCCGCAAGCGCCGACGCGTACTCCGGCTGCGTGAAGCCGAGCTCCCTGGCGATCTGGCCCGCCTGCGACTCCTCGATGGAGCAGATGGCGCCGTCCGACGCCGCCACCGCGAAGACGCAGTCGAGCAGCTCGAGCCGCTGCTCGCCGGTGGCGATCTCGCGGAACTCGCGGGTCACCAGGTAGTTCTCGGTGCCGCCGAACAGCCGGGCCTGGTGCTTGGCGATCTCGACCACCAGCACCGCCTGCGCCTCCGGCAGATGGCCCAGCTTCCGCACGATCTCGCGCATCGCCTCGGTCTCGTCCGCGGTGATGCGCGAGTCGGCGTGCGCGACCCGGCTCAGCACGTAGGCGAAGGCCGCGAGGAAGCGCGCGCGCCCGGCCGGCAGCGAGTCGAGCTCGGCCACGATGCGCTTCACGGTGTCGGTGTCGCCGCGTTCGGTGCTTGCCGGTGTCGCGGGAACCGCCCGCAGCACGTCGAGTATGCCCACGCTGGATCTCCCCGGATTCGTCGCCGATGGTCGCCTGTCACTGGAGCGTGTTCGAGGCGCTTGGGTTCGTCGCAATCGACCGATGCGCAAACGGTCACCACGACTGCCCCACTGCCCCCAGTGCGAGGGCATGGGATGGGTCACCGCCCCGTGGCTCCGGAGCTCTTGCTCTTCATGGTACAGGTTCGACATGGTACAGGTTCGACGCGCGGGCGGACCGAGGGTCTCTTGCGGCTCGGCCGTTCGCGGCGCTCTTCGGCAAGATGGTTCCGGGCCGACGGGTTGCACATCTTGACATCAATGGGCACGCTCATCATGATGAGCCCATGAGAACGACGCTGACCCTGGACGAGGACGTGGCCGACTTCCTCAAGGCACAGAGCCGGCTGCAGGACAAGCCGTTCAAGCACGTCGTGAACGAGGTGCTGCGCCGTGGCATGGCGCCCGCATCCCGCGAGTCCCGACCGCCGCGGTTCCGGGTGGTTCCCAACCGTAGCGGACTGGTTCCGGGTGTGGATCCGTTGAGGCTGAACCAGCTGAACGATCAACTGGAAGTCGAGGACTTCGCCGCCGAGAGCAGACGATGATCGTGCCGGACGTCAATCTGCTCGTCTACGCCTACAACGACGGAGCACCGCTGCACGAGGCGGCCAGAGGCTGGTGGGAGGGGCTGGTCAACGGCTCGGAGCGAGTCGGCGTGCCCTGGGCGGTTTCGACCGGGTTCGTGCGACTGATGACGCATTCGCGCGTGCTGACGTCGCCCATCACGGTGGCCGACGCCATCGGCCACGTCAGGGGCTGGTTCCGATACGCCCATGTCGCTCCCATCAACCCCGGCGCCGACCACCTGACGCATGTGCATCGGAGCCTCGACGCCGGCGGCGTCGGCGGCGATCTGGTGACCGACGCCCATATCGCGGCGCTGGCCATCGAGTATCAGGCGGAAGTGCATTCCAACGACGCCGATTTCGCGCGGTTCCCGGGCCTCAGATGGCGCAATCCCCTCTGAGCGACCCGCCACGCCGTCGGCGCCGTTCCTCGCCAACGCGGCCCGCGGGGTGCGGTCTGCGCCATCGAGTCCGAAGCGTCGTCGTGGCTCGATCTCGAGAAGCGACCAGTCGAGTAGCCGACGCAAGTTGAATCAATGAGGTGATCCCATGTTCCGCAACTCGATGAGCAACATGTTCGCAAGTGGACTCGCGTTGGTCCTGGTCTGTCTTCCGGGTACGGGGGCGGCGCCCGCGGCGGGCCAGGACGCCGGCAGGGTCGTTACGGTCGAAGGCGGGCAGCTCGCGGGAGCGCCCTCGCCCCTCGGCGGTGAGGTCATGGTCTACCGGGGCGTGCCGTTCGCGGCCCCGCCGGTGGGCGAGCTGCGATGGCGTCCGCCCGAGCCCCCGGCGGCCTGGGAGGGCGTGCGCGACGCGACCGAGGCGGCGCCGGCGTGCATGCAGAACCCGCTGCCCGCCGCGGTTCAGACGTTCTACGACGCGGGCGTCGACCGCATGGACGAGGACTGCCTCTACCTGAACGTCTGGACGGCGGCGGAGCCGGACGACCGCGCCCCCGTGCTGGTCTGGATCCACGGCGGCGGGCTGTCCATCGGCAACGGCGCCGACATCACCTACGACGGCACGCGGCTGGCGCAGCGCGGCGTCGTCCTGGTCACCATCAACTACCGGCTCGGGGCGTTCGGCTATCTCGCCCACCCGCTGTTGAGCGCCGAGTCCGGGCACGGGGCGTCGGGCAACTACGGCCTCCTCGACCAGGTCGACGCCCTCGGCTGGGTCCGGCGCAACATCGCGGCGTTCGGGGGCGACCCGTCGCGCGTGACCATCTTCGGAGAGTCGGCGGGCTCGTGGAGCGTCAACCAGCTGATGGCGACGCCGCTCGCGCGCGGCCTCTTCCACGCCGCCATCGGCGAGAGCGGCGGCGGCTTCGGCCCGCGGGGCGGGGCCGCCCCGAAGGCAGAGATCGAGTCGGCCGGCGAGCGCTTCGTCGAGGCCCTGCTCGGCGACGGCGCGGCGCCGTCGCTCGAGGCCATGCGGGCCGCGAGCGCAGACGCGGTGCAGGGCGTCGCGCCCGAGCTGGTCCGGTCGACTGCGAACGTCGACGGCTGGGTCTTCCCCCACACCGTCTACGACACCTTCGCGGCGGGACGGCAGCACGACGTGCCCGTCATCGTCGGGTCGAACGCCGACGAGATGACCATGCTCGGCGGCGCGGCGGGGGCGGAGACCCTGGAGCAGTACCACGAGACGATACGCGGCGAGTACGGCGAGCACGCCGACGCGCTGCTCGAGACCTTCCCGGCCGCGACCGACGAGGAGGCGCGGCAGGCCCGCATGGCCAGCGGCACCGACGCCACCTTCGGCTGGGAGATGCGGACTTGGGCCCGCATGATGGAGACGGTCTCGTCGCCGGCCTACCTCTACTTCTTCAGCCGCGTCCCCCCGGCCCCCGACGCCGACCGCTACGGGGCGTACCACACGGCGGAGATCCCCTACGTGTTCGACAACTTCGGGGTCAGCCCCCACCCCTACGCCAACCGGGACTACAGCGACACCGACCGCCGGCTCTCCGACATCCTCGCCTCCTACTGGGTCAACATGGCCGCCACCGGCGACCCCAACGGCGAGGGGCTGCCGGAGTGGCCCGCCTACGACCCCGAGGCCGACGCCGCCCTCCACATCGGCGACACCATCACCGTCGAGCGGGGCATCCGCCAGGAGCGCCTGGACTTCTTCGACCGCTACTACGCGGCGCAGCGGGAGGGGGGCGAGTGACGTCGTCGCACGGCTGAGGCGACACCATCACCGTCGAGCGGGGCATCCGCCAGGAGCGCCTGGACTTCTTCGACCGCTACTACGCGGCGCAGCGGGAGGGGGGCGAGTGACGTCGTCGCACGGCTGAGCGGAGGCAGGGCAGGCGTGACGGAGGAGGTGCGGGGCCGCACGGAATGTCAGCCGCCCAGCTCGTCCTGAACGATCGACGGCCGCTTGTCGATCAGCGCGAGCAGCACGCGCGCCGGCCCCTCGGGACGCCGGCGGCCCTGCTCCCAGTTCTTGAGCGTGCCCAGCGGAATGCCGATGCTCCGCGCAAAGGCCGTTTGCGAGAGCCCGGTCTTGCTTCGGATCGCCGCGACGTCAGGACGCGGAACCTCGATCTCGTGCTACTGCGAGCCCGGCGCGGTCGCCGTGCAGGTAGGCTCGCGCATCCTTGAGCCCCGCCATTATCTTGCCGAAAGCCTCGGTCACTGGTTTCTTCTCCCGAGGGTTGAGGGTCTGTCTCATCCTACTTCCGCCGCGGCACGCGGCGAACGGGCTCGGAGACGCGCGTGTCGCCCGCGGGGCTCGCGAGCTGGCGCTCCAGGGCCGTGAAGGCCTCGATCAGCTCGGGCGCCTCGAAGGTCCGGTTGCGCCGGCCGGCATTGGCCTGCGCGAGCACGCCGGCGCTCACGAGGCGGTCTATCGCCTGGCCGGTCGCCTGGAAGGACCGGTCGATGAGGGTCGCCGCGGTGGATGCGGTGAGGACGGGCGCGGCCGGCAGCGCCTCGATGAGCCGGCGCGCGGCCGAGTCGCGGCGGGGGCGGCCGGCGCGCTCGATCCAGGACGCCTGCAGCGCGCGCACCTGCGCCTCGAAACGGGTGGCATCCTCCACCGCGCGGCGGCACGCCGACGCGAACAGGGCGATCCAGCGGTTCGCGCCGGCATGCGCCGCGGCGGAGTCGGGCGGGCCGACGTGGCGCGTTCCGGTCAGGCCATCGACGTAGCCCCGTGCCCACGTCGCCAGAACCAGGGATACCGGCGGCAGGACACGCAGCCCGAGGCCGCGCCGCCGCAGGACCAGGTGGATCAGCACCCGCCCGGTGCGCCCGTTGCCGTCCACGAAGGGGTGAATCGTCTCGAACTGCGCATGGGCGATGGCGGCCTGGGCGAGGGCCGGGAGCGAATCGTCGTTGCAGAAGGCGAGCAGGTCGTCCAGCAGACCCGACACCGCCTCGGGCGGGGGCGGCACGAACTCGGCGGAGCAGGGGTTGTGGGCGCTACCTCCGATCCAGTTCTGCACGGTGCGGAGCTGTCCCCCGTGGTCCTCCAGGCGCGTCCCCGCCAGCAGGCGGCGATGCGTTTCCAGCAGAGTGTGCCCGGTGATCGGGCCGCCGGGCTCGACGGCGTCCACGCCCCACACCATGGCGTCGATGTTGCCGAGCACCTCCAGGGCCGTCACGTCGCGCGAGGTTTCGCCGAGCTGGCGGGCGGCGTCGGCGCGGAGCAGGCGCCGTCCGCCCACCTCCAGGCCTTCGATCCGGGACGAGGCGACGGACTCGGCGCGGAGCAGCAGGCGGGCCAGGGCTTCGGTGCCCGCGAGCGCGGCCGCGGACGCGTCGAGCCTCAGGAGCGCGGCCTCGGCGTCGCCGATGTCGGCGGCCACATCTCCGTCCAGGACGAACCGGCGGCCGGCCAACCGGTCGGGCAGGTAGACCTCATAGGTGCATGGCCGGCGGTCGCGCCGGGTCAGTCCGGCGGGGTCGCCCTCCCAGCGTCGCACTTCCAGACTGGCCATTCTCCGCGTTCTTGTTCAAGGATAATGCAGATCCCTGAATACAGGCGGCGCTCGTTCAAGGTTCGCGTTTTCTTGCCGCGACCGCCGCGACGGTGTGGCAACCCGCTGAATCGGCGTCCGGTGCGCGTTGGACTCTCGCGTGTCGACCGACGTGACGGCGTCGGGGGCCGCGACGTCAGACGTCCCGCCGGGCGTTAACTGTCGTGTCCGCCGCGACGGCGGAAACGGTGCGGGTTCACTCGAGCCTCTCGTCGAAGAACGCCAGCACGCGCGAGCGGTACAGCTCGGGGGCGGCCGACCAGACGCGGTCGTGGCTCGCCCCCGGGAAGATCCACAGGTTCCAGACGGCGGGCCCGCCCGCGGCGGCGATGCGCCGGGCGTGGTCGACGGGGATGAGCCGGTCTGCCTCGGCATGGATGATGAACAGCGAGCGGGGGGGCAGGCCGACGACCGTCTCCTCCGGGTTGAGGATCCGCGTGTCGAGGCCGAACAGCTCGCGGCCGAAGTAGAGGATGGCGGGGTTGAAGAAGCCGGGCAGCCCGCTCTCTCGCGGAAGCTCGCGCGCCAGCAGGTCCTCGAGCCGGGCGAAGCTGCTATCGGCGACGATGTTGCGCACGTCGGGCGAGGCGGCCGCCGCGAGCAACACCGTAGCCGCGCCCATCGAGTGCGCCCAGAACCCCATGCGGTCCGGCGCGAACCCGCGGCTCTCGAGATACACGACGGCCCCCAGCACGTCCCCCTGCTCGTCGGCGCCCAGCGTGTAGCGCGTCCCATCGGACAGCCCGTGCGCGCGGAAGTCGAAAAGCAGGACGTTGTAGCCGCCGTCGACGAGGGCGGCCGCCTGTGCCACCAGCTCGCCGTTGTCACCGGTGCGGGACGAGTTGCGGCCGTGAACGACGACGACGGCGCGGTCGCTCGCTTCCGCCGGCAGGAACCATCCCCGCAGGGTCGTGCCGTCGACCGTGCTGGAGAAGGTCACGTCCTCGTAGGTCAGGCCGAGGGCGGCCGGCGACGAGGCCAACGGACGGCGGTACGGCTTGGTCAGCCGGTCGGCGACGACGACCGACACCGCGCAGTAGCCCGCGACGGCGATCGCGAAGCCGGCGGAGAGACCGATGAGGAGGCGGCGTCTCCGGCCATGCCGTGGGCCGTCTGGCGCCCGGGCGGCCGGAGCATCCAATCGGCCGGTGGGCTCGGGTGATGTGGACGCGGCGACTGGCACTGATGTGGACTCCGGGTTTCCGGCCGCGAATGCCGCTCGGCGTGATTGTACCGGGAGGATGTGGCGCCCGTTCCTTGCGGGTGGTCCGATTACCGGCTGCCCCCAGCGGCCTCGCCATCGATCGGAGGACGCGCCTCTTCGTTTGACAGGTCACCGGTCCTGGCCTCATACTCCTGTGTGATGACCATAGGAGAGGGACGGACCGACGTGCTCCAGGGCACCCTCGACCTGATGGTGCTCAAGACGCTCGACGTCATGGGCCCGCAGCACGGCTACGGCATCGCCCGGCGCATCGAGCAGGTCAGCGACGAGCTACTGCACCTCAACGAGGGTACGGTGTACGCCTCGCTCTTGCGCCTCAGGCAGCAGGGCTGGATCGAGGCGAGCTGGGGGCGCTCGGAGAACAACCGGCGCGCCCGGTTCTACGCCATCACCGCGGCGGGCCGCCGGCGGCTCGCCGCCCAGACGGAAGACTGGGAGCGCATCGCCGGGGTCATGGCGCGTCTCCTGCGGCTGTCTCCGGACCCATGAGCCCGTGGCCCCGCGTCGTCGCGTTCGTCTCCCGGCTGCGGGGCCTCTTCGCGCGGCGGCGCCTTGCGCGGGAGGCGCAGCAGGAGGTCGAGATGCATCTCGACCTCCTCACGCACCAGTACATTCGCGGCGGGAATCCTCCTACCGAAGCCCGCCGCCTCGCCCGCGCCAAGTTCGGCGGGGTGGCGCAGCTCCGGGAGTCGCTCCGGGACCAGGCGGGGTTTCCCATGCTCGAATCGGTTCTCCGCGACGTGCGGTACGCGGCGCGCGGCCTGCTGAGGAGCCCGGGCTTCAGCCTCGTCGTCGTCCTCACGCTGGGGGTCGGGATCGGCGCGAACGCGGCCGTCTTCAGCTTCGTGAACGCCGTGCTGCTGCGGCCGCTGCCGTACCCCGAGGCGGACCGGCTGGTGTCCGTGCAGGAGTCCGATCCACCGGCCCCGTTCCTGGTCACGCCGGGCGACTACGTCGCCTGGAAGGCACGCGGCGACGTCTTCGAGACGCTGTCCGGGTACCTCTACAGCGTGTCCGGACTGACCGCGCCGTCCGGCGGCGCCGAGCTTCTGTACACCGTCGCGGTGTCGTCGGACTTCTTTCGGACCCTCCGCGTGCAGCCCCTCCTGGGGCGGACGTTTCTTCCTCATGAGGACCAGCCGGGCCGGGACGGGGTCGCGGTGCTTGGCCACGGCCTCTGGACGCGGCGGTTCGGGGGCGAGCCCGACGTCGTCGGACGCGAGATCGCGCTGGACGGACGTCCCCGCACGGTGGTCGGCGTCCTGCCGCCCGAGTTCGAGTTTCCCCCCGGCGGGCGCGACGTGTGGACCCCGCTGGTGCTCACCGGCGAGGATCGGGACGATCGCCGGAACCACAGCGTGGTGACCGTGGGCCGGCTCCGGCCCGGAGTGACCCTGGAGCAGGCGCGCGCCCGCATGGCCGCCCTCGGCGCCCGCCTCGCGGACGTCCATCCCCGCACCAACACCGGCCGCGGCGTCGAGGTCGTCGAGCTTCGGCACCAGCAGCGTGGGGTGACCGGTCCGTTCCTCGTCCTGGGCCAGCTCGCGGCGGCGCTCGTGCTGCTCATCGCGTGCGCCAACGTGTCGAATCTGCAGCTGGGCCGCTTGACCTCCCGGGGTCGGGAGATGACGATTCGTGCCGCGCTGGGCGCGGGGCGATGGCGCATCGGGCGGCTGGTCGCGGTCGAGTCCATGCTGCTCGCCCTCGCCGGCGGCGGTGTCGGCGTCGGGGTCGCGGCATGGGGCGTGGCCGTGCTCAGGGACAGCATCTCGCCCGAGATGTCCAGGTGGATCCAGGGCTTCCAGAACATCGCCGTCGACTGGCCGGTTCTTGCGTTCTCGCTATCGGTGGCGGTCGTCGCCGGTGCCGTCTTCGCCCTTGTCGCGGCGTCCGGGGCGTGGCGGCCCGCGGTGATGGACGCGCTGCGCGAAGGGGCCGCGACGGGCACGGTTCGCCGAGCCTCTCTGCGGCGGGTCCTCGTGGCGGCGGAGGTGGCGCTGGCCGTGGTGATCACCGTCTCTGCCGGGCAGGCGGTGCAAGGCTTCCGGTCGCTCTACGCGGGCTCGCGGGGCTTCTCCGCGCAGGGCGTCGGGACGATGCTGATCCGGCCGCAGGATGCGCGAGTCGAGGACTCGCCGCGCATCATCGAGCTCTTCGACGACGTGCTGGCGCGGGCGTCGGCGGTCCCCGGCGTCGAGAGCGCGGGCCTCGTCTCCCAGCTGCCGGCCAGCCTCAGGCACGGCCCGACGGTCGAGCTTCGGATCGAGGGGCGGCCCGAGCCCGGACCCGGCGAGACCTCGCTGGCCGACGTGCTCGTCGCCAGCGGCGGGTACTTCCGGACGGCGGGCATTCCCCTCCTCGACGGGCGCACGTTCGACGCGCGGGACGACATCGGGGCGGGCGGCGAGTCCGTGGCCGTGGTCAGCGAACGCCTGGCCCGGTTGTACTGGCCCGATGAGAACCCGTTGGGGAAGCGGTTGCAGGTGCCGGCCATCGTCGTCGGCGGGGAGTGGGCGAGGGTGGTCGGGGTCGTGGGCGACGTCCGCCAGAACTGGTTCGAGGCCGAGCGCCCGTTCCTGTACCTGTCGGCCGGTCAGGCCGCGTACCGCCAGATGTACCTGACGGTCCGAGGGGCGGGAACCCTCGAGCGCCTGCTGTCCGAGACCGCCCGCGCCCTCCGACGCATGGATCCCGCCTTGCCCATCTTCGAGGGAAGGCCACTGAGCGTCGCAGTCGATACGGGGGTGGCGGGGGTCCGGGAGGTGGCCTCCGTCATGGGCGTGTTCGGCGTGCTGGCCCTCCTGCTGTCCGCCATCGGCGTCTACGGGGTGATGGCGTACGCCGTGGGCCAGCGCGAGCGGGAGCTCGGCATCCGCATGGCGCTCGGAGCCGCGCCTCGTGCCGTGCTTGGTGCGGTCGTCGGGCAGGGGCTGGCGACGGCGGCCATCGGTCTCGGCGTCGGCGTGCCCGCGGCGATGGCCACGACCCGCTTCTTCGCCGGCTTCCTGTTCGGGACCAGCGCCGACAGTGCGGCCGTCACCGTCCAGGTGTCGGCGCTGGTCTTCGCGGCCGTGTTCGTGGCCTGCTGGCTGCCCGCACGGCTGGCGCTGCGCGTGGATCCCGTGCGGGCGCTCCGGGCCGATTAGAGCGCCGCGAGCAGGTTGACGCGTCGCGTCGGGTTGCGGAGGGAAGTCGCCCGGCCCTTGGCGGGACCGTGCACTGCACCGGAGAGGGTTGGGGCAGGAGCTCCCCGCACGGGACCCGGGCGGCCTCGGAGAAGCGAACCATTTCGGCGACGGTCCGGGAGACGGCCGGAACGGAGACCTGTGATGTGGCGATCTGTCGTCGCGTTCGTAGCGCGCTTCCGGGATCTGTTCACGCGCCGCCGCCTCGCGCGGGAGGCGGAGCAGGAGATCGAGATGCACCTCGACCTCCTCGCCGCCCAGTACGTCCGGGCGGGGAACACTCCGGCGGAGGCGCGCCGGCTGGCCCGCGCGAAGTTCGGCGGGGTCGCGCAGGTCCGGGAGTCGCTGATGGACCAGGCGGGGTTCCCGATGCTCGTATCGATCCTCCACGACGTGCGGTACGCCGCCCGGTCGCTCGTCCGGCAGCCGGGGACGGCCGCGCTGGCGGTCGGCATTCTGGCCTTGGGTCTGGGTGTCAACACCGCCGTGCTCGCCGTCGCCTGGGGCGTCCTCTGGCAGCCGTTGCCGTACCCGGACGCGGCCCGGCTGGTCACGGTCGCCCGGGTGTCCCAGGAGGACGGTTCGGAATCGGCCGTAGGGCTCGACCGGATCGACGAGTGGAACCGCCGTCTCGGAGCGATGCGGGTGGCCGGCCACGCAGCGCGGGAGCGCGTGGTGCGCGGCGCGGGTCGGCCCCGCGTGATGGACGTGGCCAGCGTCACCGGCGACTTCTTCGAGGTAGTCGGCATGCCGGCCTCGCTGGGCGTCGCACCCCGTTTCGCGGCGGGGGACAGCCGGGCCGTGATCAGCGCGTCGCTGGCCCGGGCGCTCGAGGACGAGAGCGGCGGGTCCGCCCTCGGCGGGACGCTGACGGTCGGCGAGGGCCGTTACGAGGTCGCTGCCGTCATGCCCGCCGGGTTCGGGTTTCCGTCGGCCGATGTCGACGTGTGGCTCGGCGCGCCCGCTGTCGCACCGGCGGGATGGGGGAGATACGGGCTCGTGGGCCGGCTGCGGGACGGTTCCACGCTCGCGCAGGCCCGCGAAGACGCGACCCGGGTCGCCCGTGAGACGATCGAGTACCGGCCCGACCGGTACAGCGCGGCGGTCCGACCGGTGGACGAGACGTTGCGAGGCGAGATCCGGCCCGTCCTTCGGCTGTCGGTCGCCGCGGCGCTGCTCGTGCTGGTGGTCGCGTGCGCGAACGCGGCGACGCTCCTCATCGGCCGCTCGGTGGTCCGGAGCCGCGAGTTCGCCATCCGCATCGCCCTCGGCTCGGGCCTGGCCCGCCTGGTCAGGGCCGCCCTCGTCGAGGGTCTGGCGATGGCCGCCGCCGGGCTGGTTCTGGGCCTCGCGGCAGCCTGGGCCGGTCTTCGGCTGTTCGCGGCCATGGCGGCCGGCGTGATGCCGTCGGTCGACGCCGTCGCCCTCGATCTGCCGGTCGTGATCGCCGGTCTCGTCCTCACCCTGCTGGCCGGCGCGGCCTGCGGCGGCGCCTCGGCCGCCGGTGCGGTACGGGGCGACGGCGGGGTCCTGCGCGGCGGCGCGGCGGCGACCGGCTCGCGGACCACCCGGCGCTTGCGGGCGGGGCTGGTGGCCGCCCAGATCGCGCTGTCCATCGTGCTGCTGACCGGTGCCGGACTGCTGGTCCGGACCGTCGACCGGCTGCTCGACGAAGACGGCGGCTTCGAGCCCCGTCAGGCGCTGACGGCGCGGCTGATGCTCGCCGACCGGCCTCTCATCGGGGGCGACGACCACAACGCCTTCGTGGAGACGTTGCTCGAGCGGGTGCGCGGCTTGCCGCGCGTGCAGGCGGCCGGCGTGGGCAGCTTGCTGCCTCCCGACGATGAGCCCATTTCGGTGGAGTTGGTCTATGAAGACGACAGGGGCGAGTCGTCGAGGCGGCAGATCGTCCTGTCGTTCGGCGCGGTCACCCGCGGCTACTTCGCGGCGCTGGGCGCGCGGCTGCCGGGGGGGCGCCGGTTCGAGGCCGCTGACGACCTCGCGGAGGTGGGTCCGGTGATGCTGAGCGAGACCGCCGCGCGCTTCCTCTACCCGGACGAGGATGCCGTCGGTCGTCAGATGTACTACAACAGCGATGCCCTCGGCATCGCGCGTCGCGCGCCCATCGTCGCCGTCGTCGACGACATGAAGTACGAGGGGCTCGCTGCCCCTCGCGCGGGCTCGATATACGTCCCGTGGCCGCGGGCGCCCACCGGCGTGTCGCACCTCGTGGTGCGGACCACCGGCGATCCGATGGCGCTGGCCCCGGCGGTTCGCGACCTCATCCTGACCCTGAACCCGTCGCTGCCCGTTCCCGACGTACGGTCTCTGGAGGACCACGTCGCCGGCACGATCGCCGACCGGCGGCTGCGCGTCCTGCCCGCGGCGGGGTTCGCAGCTCTCGCGCTGGCCGTGGCGATGGTCGGCCTCTTCGGCGCCCTCGCCCGGGCCGTCGCCGAGCGGCGCCACGAGCTGGCCATCCGCAGCGCCGTCGGCGCGTCGCCGGGCCGGCTCGTCCGGCTCGTCCTAGGGAGCGCCCTCGTCGTCACCGGGGCCGGACTGGCGGCGGGGCTGCTGGCCGCGGTCGCGACCGGCCGCGGCCTCGCCTCCCTGCTCTACGGCGTCGGTCCCTACGACCCGGTCACGTTCGCGGCGGCCGCCGCCGCCGTCGTCCTCGCCGCGCTGGCCGCCTCGGCGGTACCGGCGCGCCGGGCCGCCCGGCTTGACCCGATGGTCGTCCTGCGGGCGGACTAGGATCTGCGCTGCGGAACGTGCCGCGGACTGACGGAGGCGAGGCATGTTTCTCGAGCGATGGCTTTGCGCATGGCGGGTCCGGCTGCGGATGCTCTTCGACCGGCGCCGTGCCGACCGCGAGCTGGAGGAGGAGTTGCGGCATCACGTCGCGCTCGCGACGGAGGCTCGCCGGGCGCGGGGCGTGCCGCCGACCGAGGCGCGGCGGCAGGCGCTGGTGAGCCTCGGGGGGCTCGAGTCGACTCGGAACCACGTTCGCGACGCGCGGTTCGCGGCGGCCCTCATGACGAGCTGGCAGGATCTGCGCTTCGCGGCTCGCGGGCTCGTTCGCCGGTCGCTCGCCTCGGCGGTGGCGGTCGCCACCCTGAGCCTCGGCCTCGCGTCGGTGACGGCTCTGTTCGCGGTGACCGATGCGGTGATTCTGCAGCCGATCGGCGACCGCGATTCCCGGCTGGTCCGGATATGGAAGGACGACGTCGAGCGAGGCGGCGGGCTGCTGTTTCCGATCTCGTATCCGGAGTATCTGGTGTGGAGGGACGAGGCGCCCGGCTTCGAGGCACTCGCGGCCATCAACTATGCCGACGGCGCCACGACCGCGGTCCTGGTCGATGACGAGCCGGTCACGGCCAACCGGGTGCTGGCCTCGGCCGGGCTCCTGGCCGCGGTCGGCGCGAGGCCGGCCCGCGGGCGTCTCCTCGAGCCCGGCGATGACGTCGACGGCGCCGCGCTCGTCGCCGTCGTCAGCCACCGATTCTGGCGGCGCGTGAGCGGCGACCCGGCCTTCGTGGGGTCAGCGCCTCAGGTTCCCCGGAGATGCGCCGTTCACGGTCGTCGGGATCCTGCAGCCCGACGTGACCTACCCGGTCGACGCCGACATCTGGCTGCCGCTGGTGCCCGCCTTCGGTCGCGACCTCGACGCGCCCCTGGACAGCCCGCGGACCCGGCAGTTCCACGTCGTGGGGCGACTCGCGCCGGGCGTCTCGATCGGTCAGGCGCGGTCGGAGCTGGGGGTCGTGCACGGGCGACTGAACGCGGCGTATCCCGAGGACTACCCGCGGATGCCGATCGTGGTGACGCCGCTGCTCGACACGGTCGTCGGCCACGTGCGGCCCACCCTCGCGCTCCTGCTGGCGGGCGCCGCGCTCGTGTTCCTCGTCGCGGGGGCCAACGTCGCCATCCTGCTCCTCATGCGGGCCGAGTCGCGGCGCGTCGAGATGGCCGTGCGGTCGGCGCTGGGCGCGACGCGCGGGCAGCTCTTGAGACAGACCGTGATCGAGGCGGCGGTCCTCGGCGTGGCGGGCGTGGGCGGGGCGCTGATGCTGGGTCGCGGACTGATCGCGAGCGCGAGGGTCGTCGATCCGGGGCAGGTGCCGCGAATCGGCGAGGCGTCGCTCGGCCCGGAGGTCGTGGCGTTCACCGTCGCCGCGATGACGACGTGGGTCCTGGCGTTCGGCACCGCTCCCGCGTGGCAGACGCGCGTGAGGAGACTGCGCGGTGTTCTCGCGCATCGCTCCGCCGAGCCGCCCCGCGGGACCGGTCGACGGCTCCAGGTGATGGCCGCCGCCCAGATTGCGTTCGCCGTGGTAGTCCTCGTCTCGGCCGGACTCTTGACCCGGTCGCTGTGGCAACTGCAATCGATCGACCGTGGGATCGAGACCGACGGCGTCGTGACGACGCGCGTATACCTGCCGTCGCAACGCTATGGCACCCCCGACGAGGTCCGTGCATTCTACGACCGCGCGGTCGACGCGATCGAACGGCTTCCCGGCGTGGTCTCGGCGGCGCCGTTCCACCTGCCGCCGGGGACGGGCACGACCGGCCTCAGCTCTCCGTTCCAGTTCGAAGGCCAGACGCCGGACGAGTCGGCGACGAACGAGTGGGCCAACTGGGACATCGCGACGCCGCGGTACTTCGAGACGATGGGGATACCGATCGTGAGCGGGCGCGCCTTCGCGCGCACCGACACCGCCGATGCGCAGCGCGTGGCCGTCGTGAGCGAGAGCGCCGCCGCGCGCTACTGGCCCGGCGAGGAGCCGATCGGCAAGCGGGTCCGCATCAGCCCGCGGTTCGAATGGGCGACGGTGGTGGGGGTCGCCGCCGACCTGAGGTACCGCGAGCTCACCAGCAACTGGATGACGGTCTACTTTCCGGCCCCGCAGTCGTTCCACTTCCAGCCCGGCAACCTCGCGATTCGCACCGGGCGCCCGCCCTCGACGCTGTTGTCCACCATTCGCGACACGATTCAGGCCATCGAGCCGTCGATGCCGATAGACACGCTGACGCCGATGGACGAGCTGCTCGCCGCGGAGCTCGCCCGCCCACGGCTTGCGGTGCGGATCTCGATCGCCTTCGGACTGGTGACGCTCGCGCTGATCGCGGTCGGCCTGTTCGGAACGGTGTCGTTCGACGCCCGGCAGCGCCGGGTCGAGATGGCGATACGCTCGGCCCTGGGAGCGAGCCCGCACGCGCTGCGACGCCTCGTCGCGGGACGTGGGCTGCGGATCGCGGCGGCGGGAGTCGTGACGGGTCTCGCCGCGACCGCCCTGGGAACGCGCGCTCTGACCGCCGTATTGTTCAACGTTGCCCCGCTCGATCCGGTCACGCTGGCGACGGTCTCCGGCGGGCTGGCGCTGCTGGCTGTCCTGGCTTGCTGGATCCCCGCCCGACGGGCGGCGTCTGCCGACCCCGCGGAGGCGCTTCGAAGCGGCGAGTAGTGCCGCGCGGGACGGGGAGGTCGGCGTTGTCCGGGCAGTGACGGTGCCAGAGGTGCACGCGCGCGCACACCCCGCGGCTTCGGCCGCCTCGGCGATTCTCCGGCCGGCGGGCCGCCCGGCTCGACCCGGCGGGCGTCCCGCCGGCAGACTGGGAGTCCAACGTGAAGGACCCGGATGGTCGTCTCGCTGCCGAGCGACCGCGCGAAGCCGACGAAGCGCACCGGCAAGAGCCGTTGCTCACCTGGGACCAGGCGTTCGCGGCCGGCTCCGCGGCGGCCGGGGGCAAGGGCTGGAACCTCGCCCGCCTCGTGCGCTACGGCTTCGTGGTGCCGCGCGGCGGCGTCGTGGCCGCCTCCGTCTACGCCGAGCTGTTCCGCACGCCGGACATCGCCGCCCTGGCCGCGGCGCTTGCGGCGGTGACCCCGGACGAAGTCGGTAGCGACGACGTGCAGGCACGTCTCGCCGCGCTTCGTGATCTCGTCGTTCGTACGGGCCTCCCTTTGGCCGCCCGCGCGGCGGTGGGCCGGTTCCTGACCGAGGCCGGGCTGGAAGGCCGGCCCCTCGCGGTCCGCTCCTCTGCCGCGGCGGAGGACGGGGCCGGCGCGGCGTTCGCCGGCATCCACGAGAGCTTTCTCGGCGTGACCGGGCTCGACGCGGTGTGCGAGGCCGTGTCGCGCTGCTTCGCGTCGCTGTGGACCCCGCGCGCGGTCGCCTATCGGCGGCGGCTGGGCGTCGCCGACGACGCCACGCCGTGCGGGGTCGTGATCTGCGAGATGGTCGGCGACCCGCGCGACGGCCCCGTGGCGGCCGGCGTGGCCTTCTCGTGCGACCCCGTGACGGGCGAGCGGCAGGTCGTGACGATCGAGCTGGCGGCGGGGCTGGGCGACGCCGTCGTCGGGGGGACGGTCGCGCCGCAGCGGTACTCGGTTCGCCGGTCCGGCCCGGACGCCGAGGTCGCCCGGGTGGATGCCGCGGGCGACGGCCCCGTCCTCGACGATCGGGAGATCGAGGCGCTGGCCGCCGTCGTCGTGCGGGTCCACTGGGCCCTCGGCGACGGCGACACGCCGCAGGACGTGGAGTGGGCCTGGGACGGGCGGACGTTCTGGATGCTCCAGTCCCGCCCCGTCACCCGGCTGCCGCGCTGGACCTTCCCCGGCGTTCCCACCGAGGCCCCGACCTGGTCGGACGCCAACATCCGCGACTCGCTCCCCCGGCCGCTGACCGTGGCGACCTGGTCGCTGCTCGATGCGAGCGCGCAAGCCGTCGTCTACGCCTCGGCGCAGGTGGCGGGCTATCCGCTGTCGCCGGGCATGCAGGTGCTGCGTCGCTTCGGCGGGCGTCCCTACTTCGATCTGGACAGCCTGCAGTGGAGCCTCTACGACTCGGTCGGCATCCTCCCGGCCGAGACGAACCACACCATGGGAGGGTTCCAGCCGGAGATCCCGGTGCCTGCCGGCCACCCGCTCCTTGGGCGCGCCGGCCCTGCGCGCCTGCGGCGGTCCCTTCGGCTGGTGCGCCGCCTCCGGCGCTTCCACCGGGACGCCCCGCCCCGGATCGACGCGCTGATCCGGCGATTCCGGGCGAGCCGCGCCACCGATCCCTCGACCCTGGGCGACGATCTGCTGCTGGCGCGGTTCCGGGACCTGCTGGCGCTGGGGGTCGACTATCAGCCGGTCCTCCAGCTCGCGGCCACCTACTACGGCCTTTGGGTGAAGCTGCTGACGGACGTTCTCGGCCTGGTCGCCGGCGACGACGCACGGCCGCTGGTCGGCCGTCTCCTGGCCGCTTCGGGAGAGGTCTCCAGCGCCGAGCATGGGTATCGCGTCCGCGAGCTCGCCGACGGCGCCGCGGGAGACCCCGCCGCGGTGGCCGCGCTGCGCGATTCCGACCCGTTCGCCTGGCGCAGGCTGCCGGCGGACGCCCCGTTCCGGATCGCGATGGAGGACTACCTGGACCGGTACGGTCACCGGGCGGTCTTCGAGATGGAGATCGCCGGCCCCCGCTGGGCCGACGATCCGCGCTACGTGCTCGAGCAGGTGCGCTTCCACCTCGAACACCCGCCGGCGCGCGACCCCCGGTCGCGAGCGGCCGAGGTGCGGCGGCGGGCGGAAACGGACCTGGCCGCGGTCCCCGCCTGGCTGCGGCCGATCGCGCGGCGGATGCTGGCCCGCGCCCGACGGGGCGCCGCGCTGCGGGAGAACGCCAAGTCGGGGTCGGCGGCGGCCGTTGCCCTCGTCCGGCAGCTCTGGCTCGAGGCGGGGCGGCGGATGCAGGCGGCGGGCCGCATCGACGCCGCGCGCGAGGCCTTCCACCTGAGCATCTTCGACATCGAAGCGTGGCTGACGGGGGCCTGGGACGGGACCGGCGCGCGCGCGCTGGTCGGCGACCGGCAGGCGACCCTGGCGGCCCAGCAGGAGATGGAGCTTCCCGGCGTGATCGAGGACTCGCCGTCGGCGGCGCCGGGCGCGCGCCCCGGGGGTCTCGCGGCGGCTGCACCCGCGCCGGAAGGCGACGCGTGGGCCGGCGTTGCCGCGGCGCCGGGGGCGGCGGAAGGCGTCGCCTGCGTGCTGCGCACGCCGCACGACGGCGGCCGCATGCGCCGGCACGACGTGCTCGTGGCGCCCTCCACCGACCCCGGCTGGACCCCGCTGTTCCTGCGCGCCTCGGCGCTGGTGACGGAGACCGGCGGCTACCTGTCGCACGGCGCCGTCGTCGCCCGCGAGTTCGGGCTGCCGGCGGTGGTCAACGTGCGCGACGCCATGCGCCTGATCGGCGACGGCGACAGGCTCAGGGTCGACGGCGATGCCGGCCGGGTCACCCGCACCGATCGAGCTCGAAGCTGCCCTTGAGGGCGCGCGATTGCAGTCGGCGGGAGGAAACGTGCCCCGGCGCGCGGCCGCGGTCCAAGCGGAACGCGCGGCGTTGGTGTGCAGCGGCGCCCTGGCCCGTCTCCCGGTGGATCGTTGCAGAGCCGACCCTGTTCCCCTTCGTCGACTCGCTCCGGCAGGGCCAGCGAAACGCGTGCGGCATGGGCAGCGACAGTCCGCCAGGCGAGTGTCCCAGCGCTGACGGTGCCGCCCGGTGGCCGAAGCGTGCCGGGCAGGAGCCGGCGGACACGCCCCGCGACATGGGCAGCCTTTCTCCAGGACGCTCCGCTACGGCCAGAGCATCCGCCACGCGGTGAAGTACTCCGCCTCTCCCCAGGTGACGCGGAGCGTGCCGGAGGGGACGGCGCCCTCCTCGGCCGGCAGGTCGGGCTCGAGCGTGACCGCGAGGCTGCCGACCGTCGCCGCCAGCCCCCGCCGGCGGATCGGCGTCCGGCCGAAGTCGAACGACGGGTCGTAGTCGGTTCCCCACTGCCGGGTCTGGCGGCTGACGATCAGCTCGCCGCCGTCCTCGCGCGGGAGCATGAACAGGGTGTACTCGCCCCGCGGCACGTCGAGGTCGCCGAAGCGGACGTCGAAGTCGAGGGTCAGCCGGGTGGCCCAGTTCGCGCCCATGCGCCAGACCTCGCCGTAGGGCACCAGTTCCCCGAAGATCGCGCGGCCTCGCGCGTGCGGCTGGCCGTAGTCGATGGTGATGCGCGACGGGCCCGAGTGGGACGGCGTGTAGGTGAACCACCCGCCGTCGCGCAGGACGCGCCCGTCGAAGGTGACGCTCGTCGTCACCCGCCCGCTCGGTGCGATCTTGGGGATGGGGCCCGCCCCGTCCTGGGCGGCGAGCGGCGCGGCGATCAGGAGAACCGTCAGCGCGACGAACGGGGCGCGAAGGCGTGGGAGTCTGCGCCGAGGAGGCGTGCAGGCTCCCCGCGGGGTCGGTTGGCCGGCACGCTCGGCCCCGGGCGGCGGTTTCCGGACCAGGATGCGCATGGCATCATTCTACGGCCAGTCCACGTGCCTCGACGCGCCCGTCCGCGAGATGGGAGAGGTTCGCCCGCGCCGGCCGTAGACGCCCTCCGCGCCGCGATGCGGCGCGTCGACGGGACAAGAGGGGGCCGTGATTCGCGACCGCGCTTCTGGCGCTGGCGTTCGCCGCAGACGGGCTCGCAGCCGCTCGGCCCGAGAGCCGGCAGGAGCCGACCGAGACCCTGGCCGAGGAGCTGGGTCGGGCGCTCGGCATGTCGCCGTCCGAGATCGTCGGCGGCTGCGTGGCGCCACGGCGGGCGGCCTCGATTGAGACGTGAGCGGCTCGCTGGGCGTCCACGAGATCGATCTGTTTACCTACGACACCCTCAACGCCTCGCTCGGTCCCGCATCGCCCACCGCGTTCGCCGTTGGCGGCAACCGACAGCAGACCGTCGGTCTCAACGCGGACTGGTTGGGCATCGAAGACGCCGCACGGCGGCCACCTCCGTGGCGGTCTCGTCTTGTCGTTCTGTTGCCTACCCAACACCACCATCAGGTCGCTTTCGGCGACGGGGAGCAACTCGTAGACGATGGCCCGATCGCCCTCTGGTCGTCAATTGGCTGCATGCTCATACTCGATTCTGCACGATACTTGCGGGAATCAGAACGAGAGTGCCACTCTTGCGCTAGACTAGCATCGTGCTGCTGCGATTCCAGTTTGCCAACCACCGCTCGATTCTCGAGCCGGTAGAGCTGTCGATGATCGCCGTCGACGAGAATCGGGCGGCGACCCGGGGGTTCGATCGCCTGTCGGAGCGCGTGCTGACGGTCGCCGGTATCTACGGACCCAATGCCTCGGGCAAGTCCAACGTGCTCGACGCGATCGCCTGGCTGTCGTCGGCGGTGGCCGGGTCACTTCGGGGCTGGGAAGACGACATCCCGCGCGACGTTCACAGGTTCGGGCCGGGGCCGGTCTCTCCGTCGGCCTTCGAGCTCGAAATCGTGGTCGACGGGGTGAGGTTCGCGTACCGGCTCGAGGTCGACGACGCCCTCGTGCTGCACGAGAGCCTCGACAGCTATCCGGAACGGCGACGCCGAAACCTCTTCACTCGGGAGGGGCAGGAGATCGACTTCCGCCGCGGTTTCGTGGGTGCGCGGGCCATACAGGAGTTGATGACGCCCACCACGCTGGCGCTCTCCGCCGCCAGGAGAGTAGCGGATTTCGACGTGAAGGGTGTCGGAAACGCGATCGCGCGAATGGCGTTCCTCGGTCCGATGCGGACCATCTCGGGGATGAAGCGGCGGAAGTTCCACCCTGGTTTCTTCGGCAACAGTACGATGCGCCTCTTTATCGGAGGAAGCGAGGACGATCGGGCGGTATCCGTCGAGACTCGCGAAGATCGATCGCTGACCCCAGAGCTGCGTTCGGCCCTGGACCTGCTTCGATTCGCGGATCCCGGGATCGATGACTACGAGATGGCCGATGAAGCCTCCCCGTATTCCGAAGGTCCCGGTCGTCGCCGCCTTCGTCTCGTTCACCGTGTTCACGATGAACCGGTCGCCTTCGATTTGGACGAGGAATCGGCCGGGACTCGGACTTGGTTTCATCTCTTGGGACCGGTGCTGGCGGCCCTTCGAGACGGCCGGATCCTGGTGTTCGACGAGATCGACGCGAGCCTTCACCCGCGGCTGTCGGTCCGATTGCTCGAGATCTTCCAGGGCCCCGAGACGAATCCACGCGGGGCCCAGCTCGTGTTCACCTCGCACGACACGTCGCTCCTGAACGCGCTGAACCGCGACGAGGTCTGGCTCACCGAGAAGGGCTCGGGTGGCGCCACGGGCTTGGTGGCCTTGGCCGAGTTCCGGGGAGAGAGGGTGAGGAAGTCTCTGAACCTGGAGAGGGCGTATCTGCAGGGCCGTTTCGGAGCCGTCCCGGAAGTCGATCAGGTCGAAGTCAGAAGAGCCCTGGGGCTTGTTTCCGACACCCGCGATGGCCATGTCTAGCCGGTCCGGCCGCCGGCGGCGCAGGGGCGGATCGTTGCGTCGTCGGCGTGGCACCCGCACTCCCAAGCGGACTTTCCTGGTGTTCTGCGAAGGCAAGAGGACGGAGCCCGACTACCTCAATGCGTTGAAGCGCGAGCCCGCCATTCGCGACGTGGCTTCGGTGGATATCCGAATAGACACGGCAGAGAGCGGCGCCGTCCCGAAGACTTTGGTCGAACGTGCGGCCGCCGCTCGGGTTCGGCTGCCCCGAGAGCAGGGTGAGGTCGACGAGGTGTGGTGCGTGTTCGATGTCGAATGGCCCGGCAATCATCCCGATCTTCACGAAGCCAAGGCGCGCGCTCGGCGGCGGGACGTCCGTCTCGCCATATCGAATCCCTGTTTCGAGCTATGGCTCGTGCTCCACTTCACGGAACACACCAGGTGGCTCGACAACGACGACGCCCGGAAGCTGCGCCGCCGCCATGACGGGAGCAGGGGGAAGGAACTGGACGGCGCGGTGTACATTCCCCGGCGGGCGGACGCGGTTCGTCGCGCCCGCGCTCTGACCGCCAAGCACGAAGGAGACGGAACCGACTTTCCCGACGACAATCCTTCGTCGGACGTGTACCGACTCGTCGAGGCCATGGAAGCCCCGTCGCCTGGAGGCTAATCGAGACCGGTCGTCAGCTCCACGTACGTCCGGCGGACGGCCATCTCCATCGCGGTGGAGTAGCCCTGGAAGCGCCCGTACTGCGGGAGGGCGGTCTGTTGCGTACGAGCCGGAAACCCTACCTACGGCAGACGCCGCAGGAAGTCGGCGGCGACCTCCGCGGGGTCGGCGCCCTGCTCGTCTACGGCCAGATTCATCCGCCGCATCGCGGGGGCGTCGATGGCCCCGTCGAGCCGGCCGAGGGCGGCCAGCACGTCCCGGGCCTCGCGGGCGAGCCGACCGCTGACCAGGACCATGGCGTCGTAGGGCGGAATCGCCCCGCGGTCGTCCTCGAGCAGGGTCAGATCGTACGCCGTGATGCGCCCGTCGGTGGTGAAGGCGCTGATCAGGTCGACCGCCCCCTCGGCCGCCGCCTGGTACATCAGGGCGGGGTCCATCGTGCGGCGCTCGCGAAGCCGCAGCCCGTAGGCGTCGCGGATCGCGGTCCACTCCGGCCGCGAGAAGAACTCGTAGTCGCCGCCCATCGTCAGCTGCGGCGCGACCGGGGCCAGCTCGCTCAGGCGGGCGAGGCCGCGCGCCGCCGCGTCGTCCGCCCGCATCGCCACCGCGTACGCGTTCTCGAACCCGAGGGTCGCCGCCACTACGATGCCGTAGGCGTCGCGGAGGTGGTCGGCGACCCCCGAGAGCACCGCCGCCCGGTCGGTGTCCGCGGTGTCGCGGCCCAGCTCGTTGGCCCAGAGGGTGCCGGAGTAGTCGACGTAGACGTCGACGTCGCCCGCCGCGAGGGCGTCGAACACCACCATCGACCCCAGCGACTGGAGCTGGGTCGTGGCGCGCCCCGTCTCTGCCTCGACCAGCCCGCCGATGAGGTGGGCCAGGATGTACTGCTCGGTGAAGGTCTTGGCCCCGATGGCCACCGGCCGGTCGCCCCGGGGCATGAGGGCCGCGGCGAGGGTGAGGCCGGCGTAGAGATAGAGCGCGGCGACCCCCGCCGCGGCCGCCGCCTGCCGCCGCCGGCCTCCCCGGCCCTCGGCCACGAGGCACCGCACGAGCCCGTCGAGCACGAGGGCGAGCACCGCTGCGGCCGCGCACCCCACGAGCACCGACGCGTAGTTCCGGGTCTGGAGGCCGCTGAAGATGTAGTTGCCGAGGCTCGTCGCCCCGACCGGAGTCGAGAGGGTCGCCACCCCGACCGTCCACACCGTGGCGGTGCGCAGTCCGGCCACGATGACGGGCATGGCGAGGGGCAGCTCGACGCGGCGGAGCTGCTGCCAGGGGGTCATGCCGACGGCCCGCGCCGCCTCGGTCAGGGCGGGGTCGACGCCGGCGATGCCGGTGACGGTGTTGCGGAGGATGGGCAGGACGCCGTACAGGGTCAGGCCGATGAACGCGGGGAGGAACCCGATACTCTGCACCCCCAGCCCCGCCAGCAGCGGCACCATGACCGCGAGCAGCGCGAGGCTGGGCACGGTCTGGATGACCGCGGCCGCCCCCAGCACCGGCCGCTCGAGCCACGCCACGCGGGTCACCGCCACCCCCGCCGGCAGGCTCACCGCGGTGCTGCAGAGCAGGGCCAGCAGCGTGAGCTGCAGGTGGGCGGTGAGGTAATCCGGCAGCAGCGCGAGCTGTTCGCTCATGCGTGCGGCCCCCCGGCAGCGAGATGCGGGTCGCCGAGCCGGCCGTCGCGGCACGCCGTCTCTGCCGGCAGCGCAAGCTGTCTCGTCACGAGTCGCCGGCTCCGGCGGCGAGGAGAGAGTCGACGACCCGGGCATCGCGGCACGGCGTGTCGACCAGCTGCCGCACGTAGTCGTCGGCCGGCGACCGCATCAGCTCGGCCGGGGTGCCGACCTGCACGAGGCGGCCGGCTCGCATGACCGCGATGCGGTCGCCGAGCACGAGCGCCTCGACCATGTCGTGGGTGACGAACACCGCGGTCACCGAGAGCCGGCGGCGGATGCGCACGAACGATTCCTGCAGGCGCTGCCGGGTCAGCGGATCGAGCGCGCCGAACGGCTCGTCGAGCAGCATGACCCGGGGCCTGGCCGCCAGCGCGCGAGCCACCCCCACGCGTTGCTGCTGGCCGCCCGACAGCTGATCGGGCGGCCGGTCGCGGACCGCCGCGGGGTCGAGCTCGACCAGCTCGAGCAGCTCGTCGACGCGGCGGCGGATGTCCGGCTCGCTCCACCCCAGGAGGGTCGGGGTGACGGCCACGTTCCGGGCGACGCTCATGTGGGGGAACAGGCCCACCTGCTGGAACGCGTACCCGATCTGCCGGCGCAGCTCGTGCGGCGGCAGCCCCGTCACGTCCTCGCCGTTCACGCGCACGCTGCCGCTCGACGGCTCGATCAGGCGGTTGATCATCTTGAGGGTCGTGGTCTTGCCGCAGCCCGACCCCCCCAGCACCGCCAGCAGTTCACCCTCGGCCACCGACAGCGACACGTCGTCGACGACGGCCTGGTCGCCGTACCGTTTCGTAAGTCGCTGAAGCTCGATCATGCCGGGGCGGACTCCTGGCCGTTCGGGGCCGGGGCCTGGAGCTCGAGCAGCAGCGGGTGCTCGAGGCGCTCGGCCACCCACCGCAGGAAGCGCACCGCGTCGGCCCCGTCGATCAGCCGGTGGTCGTACGAGAGCGACAGCGGCAGCATCGGCCGGGGCTCGAACCGGTCGCCGGCCCAGACCGGCGCCGGCGCCGACCGGGACATGCCCAGGATGGCCACCTCCGGGTAGTTCACGATCGGCGTGAACGCGGTGCCGCCGAGGCCCCCGAGGTTGGTGATGGTGAACGTGCCGCCCTCCAGACGCTCGCGGGGAAGTCCGGTGGTGCGCGCCGCTGCCGCGACTTCGGCGATCTCGGTCGACAGTGCGGCGAGGCTCTTCCGGTCGGCGTCGGGGATGACCGGCACGATGAGCCCCCGCTCGGTGTCGACGGCCACCCCGATGTTGACGTACCGCTTGTAGACGATCTCGCCGCGCTCGGTGTCGAGCGACGCGTTGAACTGCGGGAACTCCCGCAGCGCGGCCGCGCAGACGGCGACCGCGAACGCGGTGACGGTGAGCGGCAGCTCGGGCGACGTGCGCTTCAGGGTGCGGCGCACCGCCTCGAGCTCGCCGACGTCGGCCCGGTCGTGCTGGGTGACGTGCGGCACCGTCTGCCACGACGTGCTCATCCGCCGCGCGACCGCCCGGCGCACGTTGCGCATCGGCGTGCGCTCTATGGGGCCCCACCGGGAGAAGTCGGGCAGGGTGGGGACCGCCGGGACGGCGGGCTGCCCGGGGACGGGCGCCTCCGCGGGCGAGCGCAACTGCTCCATCGCCCGCCGGGCGTGCGCCTTGACGTCGTCGAGGCTCACCCGACCGTTGGCACCGGAGCCCTCCACGGCGTCGATGTCGACGCCGATCTCTCGCGCCAGCTTGCGCACCGACGGGGCGGCGAGCGCCCGGCGCCGGGGTGTCGTGGACTGCGGTTCGGGGGGCGCAGGCGCGGCAGCCGTTGTGGGTGATGGTGACGACACCGGCGGCGGGGCGGACGGCTGTGATGGTGACGACACCGGCGGCGCGGCGGACGGCGGTGGGGGAGACGACACCGGCGCGGCCACGGGCGCCTGCGCGGCGGGCGCCGCGGTCGCGGCAGAAGCCGGAGCGCTCTCCGGTGCGGCAGCCCCGCCCTCGGCAGCGGGCGCAGCAGGGAGCGTGGTCGCGGTCGGAGGAGGAGCCGGCGCGCCGGACCGGCCCGATGCGGGAGCGGTGGCTTCAGGCGCCGCCGCATCTGCATGCGTCGCCGCCGCACCTGCATGCGTCGCCGCCGCATCTGCATGCGTCGCCGCCGCACCTGCATGCGTCGCCGCCGCACCTGCATGCGTCGCCGCGTCTGCCGCCGTGGTCGCATCCGCCGCCGGCAAGTCCGCGTCCGTATCCGACGACGCGCCGTCCGATTCGAGCGCGGCGATGAGCCCGCCCACCGCGAGGGTCGCGCCCGGCTCGACCGCCACCGCCGCGACGGTGCCCGCTACCGGGGACGGCACCTCGACCGTCGCCTTGTCGGTCTCGATCTCCAGCAGGGGCTGGTCGACCGCCACCGTGTCCCCGGGCGCCACCAGCACCCGCACCACGTCGGCGCGCTCCACGCCCTCGCCCAGCTCCGGCAGTCTGACCTCTGTCGCCAACCGTCTCTCTCCGTGCAGGTCGCCCCGGACGTTGCGCCTCGCCGCCGGGTCTCGGCGTGCGGGCGGCCGCAGTCCGGCGACGGCATCGCGCCTCGACCGCGTTGCTCCTCGAACTACGACCCGTCGCTCTGGCGAATGGGCGCCCTCGCCCCTCGCCACTTGCGGCCCGGCGGGTCGCGCTTGCCCCGCCGGCGTCGTTGCACCGCGCGGTTCCCGCGCCGCCCGTCAGCTCACCGCCGGGTCCGGCTTCTCCGGGTCGATGCCGAGCTCCGCGATGGCCCGCGCCACGACCGCCGGCTCCACGGCGCCGTCGCGGGCCAGGGCCTCGAGCGTCGCCACGGCGATGAACCGCGCGTCCACCTCGAAGAACTCGCGCAGCGCCTCGCGCGTGTCGCTGCGCCCGAACCCGTCGGTGCCGAGCGTCACCAGCCGCTGGTCGAGCCACCGCCCGAGGGCGTCGGGCAGCGCCTTGACGTAGTCGCTCGCCGCCACCACCACCCCCGGCGACGATCCCAGGCACTGCGTCAGCCAGGGCACCCGCGGCGTCTCCAGCGGGTGCAGCCTGTTCCAGCGGTCGCAGGCGTGCCCGTCGCGGTGGAGCTGCCCCCAGCTCGTGACGCTCCACACGTCGGCGGCCACGTCGTAGCCCGCGAGCAGTGCCTGGGCCTCGAGGGCCTCGCGCAGGATCGCCCCGCTCGCGAGCAGCTGCGCCCGGTGCTTCCCCGGCTGGCCGGCCGGCCGCAGCCGGTACAGCCCCTTCAGGATGCCCTCGCGCGCCCCCTCGGGCATCGCCGGCATCGGATAGGCCTCGTTCTCGACCGTCAGGTAGTAGAACACGCTCTCGCCGTCGACGTACATGCGGCGAATGCCGTCCTCGACGATGACGGCCAGCTCGTAGGCGTACGCCGGGTCGTAGGCCAGCAGGTTGGGCACCGGGCTCGCCAGCAGGTGGCTCTGGCCGTCCTGGTGCTGCAGCCCCTCGCCGGCGAGGGTCGTCCGCCCCGCCGTGCCCCCCACCAGGAACCCCCGGCAGCGCGAGTCGGCGGCGGCCCAGATGAGGTCGCCGACGCGCTGCAGCCCGAACATCGAGTAGAAGATGAAGAACGGGATGGTGTTGACGCCGCGGGTCGCGTAGCTGGTGCCCGCCGCGATGAACGAGGCCATCGACCCCGCCTCGGTGATGCCCTCCTCGAGGATCTGTCCCTCCTCGCCCTCGCGGTAGTAGAGCAGGGTCGCGTGGTCGACCGGCTCGTAGAGCTGCCCGGCGTGCGCGTAGATGCCCACCTGCCGGAACAGGGCCTCCATGCCGAACGTCCGGGCCTCGTCGGGGACGATGGGCACGATCAGCTCGCCGACAACGGGGTCGCGCAGCAGCCGGCTCAGCAGCCGGGCGAAGCCCATGGTCAGCGACGCCTCGCGCCCGCCGGTGCCCGCGTGCAGCTCGGTGAACGGCTCGGCCGGCACCTCGTGGAGGGGTGCGGCCCGGTTCCGACGCTCGGGGACGGGCCCCCCGAGGGCCTCGCGGCGGCTTCGCAGGTAGGCCATCTCGGGGGTGCCGCGGTCCGGCGCATAGAACGGCAGCGCTGCGATCTCGTCGTCCGACAGGGGGATGCCGAAGCGGTCGCGGAACGCGCGCAGCTCGTCCTCGTTCAGCTTCTTCTGCTGGTGGGTGATGTTGCGGCCCTCGCCGCCCTCGCCGAGCCCGTAGCCCTTGATGGTGCGGGCGAGGATGACGGTGGGGCTGCCGCGGTGGGCCGCCGCCGCCGCGAACGCCGCGTGGACCTTGGCGGGGTCGTGCCCGCCGAGCCGCAGCTTCTTCAGCTCGCCGTCGGTCAGGTGGCTCACGCGGTCGTGCATCCCCGCCCAGAAATGGTCGCGGATGTAGGCGCCCGACTCGACCGCGTACTTCTGGTACTGCCCGTCGACCGTCTCGCTCATGCGGCGGACGAGCTGCCCGTCCCGGTCGTCGGCGAGCAGCCGGTCCCAGTCGCGCCCCCAGATGACCTTGATGGCGTTCCAGCCCGCCCCGCGGAAGGCCGCCTCGAGCTCCTGGATGATCTGCCCGTTCCCGCGCACGGGCCCGTCGAGCCGCTGCAGGTTGCAGTTGACGACGAAGATCAGGTTGTCGAGCTGCTCGCGCGCGGCGAGGGTGATGGCCCCCAGCGACTCGGGCTCGTCGGTCTCGCCGTCGCCCACGAACACCCACACCTTGGCGTCGGACGACGGCAGCAGCCCCCGGTCCTCCAGGTACCGCTGGAACCGGGCCTGGTAGATGCCCATGATGGGGCCGAGCCCCATCGACACGGTGGGGAACTCCCAGAAGTCGGGCATCAGCCACGGGTGCGGGTACGACGACAGCCCCGGCCCCCGCAGCTCGCGCCGGAAGTTCTCGAGCTGGCCGGGGGTGATGCGCCCCTCCAGGTAGGCGCGGGCGTAGACCCCCGGCGCCGCGTGGCCCTGGTAGTAGACGAGGTCGGCGGGCTGGGTGTCGGTGGTCGCCCGGAAGAAGTGGTTGAACCCCACCTCGTAGAGGGTCGCGGCCGAGGCGTAGGTCGAGATGTGCCCGCCGATGCCGTCCGCCTCGCGGTTCGCCCGCACCACCGTCGCCAGCGCGTTCCACCGGATGAGGCTCTTCAGCCGCTGCTCGAGGTCGCGGTCGCCGGGATAGGCGGGGTCCTCCTCGGCCGGGATGGTGTTGACGTAGGGCGTGTTGGCGGTGAACGGGAGCTGCACCCCCGCGTGCTCGGCCCGGCGGGTCAGCTCCTGCAGCAGCCGTCCCGTCGCGGTCAGCCCGTGGTGGTCGATGACGGCGTCGAGCGAGTCGAGCCAGTCGCGTATCTCGTCCTGATCCAAATCGGGAAGGTCTCGTGTCGTGTCGGTCATGACGTTCGTCGATGATGTACGCTCGTACTGGTCCACGCGGCCGGCGCGGACAGTCGCCCGCGACCCGAACACCTCGGATGTCGCCATTCCCGGTTGGCGTTCGCGGTGACCAGCCACCAGGATGGTCGTCGTGGCGCCAGTGTCAACGAGTCGTCGGCGCCGTTGGCGCCGGATCGTCAACGTAGCGGCTTGCTTGGAGCAGGTGGGGCTCCATGCTCAGACAGGTATCGACGCAGGGCTTCGTTGACCGTAGCCGAGTCGTGGAACGAGCGGGCGACATCGGGCTCCAGGAGCACGACATTGGTACCCTGTCTGTAGCGCTGGTAGTACTTCCCCCGGACCCCCCCGCGCAGGTCGTACTCCGGTCTCATGTCGTCTTCGTTCCGCTCGTCACTCAGGTTCTTCTCCATAGACATGACGTTCTGACGCGGTCGCCGCTCGGGCGCTGATCACGCGCACCCGATACGTACGCGTCGCCGAGGTGCCGATCGTGATTCCGGGCTACGTCGGTATCCCCTTGCGGGTCGTGGTACGTGCCGCAGACGGCGAGCGCCGCACGCACGCGATCATCGCGCGACGGCGCCGTCATCTCGCGGTCGAGCTGCGCGTCCACGCAGCGTCGAACCGCTTCCGCCAGCGAAATGCCGAGGCGGCCAGCGTAACGCGTCAATCGCCGGTGCTGATCTTCGGCAAGCTGTATCTGAGTCCGCACCATGATGGCGCCAGTGTACCATCGGCCGACGGGGCTCCCCCAATGACGCCGTCGAGAGCGGCGACCCGCCCGGGTTGGCCGCCACCTCCGCGACATGATGCGCTGGACATCAAGCTGTCCGACTGCGAGGCCGCCAAGCTGTCCGACTGCGAGGCCGCCAACTTCGGCGTCTGGCGCTCATGGTCGGCCTGCTGGTCTTCTCGGTGGCGGAAACGGCAGAGCCACGGCGGCGACGATCGCCAGACCCGCACCGCCGGCGAGGCCGTCCCCCTCGCCGACTTCAGCCGCCTGCTCGCGCGCTTCGACGACGCGGTGTAGCGCCGTCCTCGCTCCCGGTAGTCGAGGTCCAGGATTGAAGCCGGCCCGTCGTTGAGGGCGTCCGCCCCGGTCCTTGGCCTCGCGTTCCAGCCGGCGGCGTTGCCCGAGTCAGAAGCGGAGTGCGGCGTAGAGGTCGTCATGCTCGAACGCGGACGCCATCCGGTCGATGTCCCGGCGCGCGGCGCCCAGGCCGGCAGCGACCTCGCGCCACTGCGTGACGGAGGCCGCGACCTGCTGCGCGATGCTCTTCGCCTCGTTCATCTCCAAGCCGTAGGACTCGACGGTTGCCAGCGCCAGCTCGACCGACGCCGAGGGATCGTCGGCGTCGATCGCCGTCGACAGCACCCGCGGCTGGATGTCGACGGGCACCGGATTGAGATCGTAGACGGGAGACAGGCGCCAGCCTCGGTGGTCCGCGTAGAGGAAGCCGTGGTTGCGCAGGTGGTCGTCGACGTTGGATATCAGCACGTTGAAGACGATGCGCCGCCACAACTGCCGCAGGTCCCGCCTGGGCCGGGCGCCGTGACGGCGCAGCGCGTCGGCGATTTCCAGGTACGAATGCGCCTCGCGTTCGGCGGCGCCGAGCATGCTCATCGCCGAGAGGAACGGGACGCGGCGACCCGCGCGGCGGTCGAAGCGCCGGACGATCAGCACGTGCCGGCCCGCGATGGTCTCCAACCGCCGCTCCGGCGCCTCGATGCCGCCGTTCTCGGCGAGCGCGAGCGCGACCGCCTCCCAGAGCACGACGTTCACGTCGTCGTGGGCGTGAGGGAACTTCGCGATGGCGAGACGGCCGTCCGCGTCGCGAACGGCGACCTTCGGGCGTGCGCCACCCAGGGAGGAGCCCGGGCCGAGAAGAAGCCGGAGGTCTTCATCGCCTTCCGTGTTCGCGGCGAAGCGATCCGCGCTGGCGAGCAGGCGCGGCAGCTCCACGAAGGGCGGAATGCGGGCGTGGCCGGCCTCGGCGAGGAACGGGCCGGCGGCGTCGGTTGAGAACCGGAGCGCTCCCTGGCGGGCTTCGTCGTCGACCAGCAGCAGGACGTCCGCCTCGGAGAGGGCCCGCGTCGCGCGGCCCTCCTGCCGGGCGCGGCGGCGTTCCGCCCGCCGCATCAGGAGACGGCCCCAGCGGTCGGGCATCGAATCGCCGACGGCGCCGAACAGCGACCGTCCGGGCGCGGTGTGAAACGGACCGGACGCGAGCATGAGGGCGGGCTCGAGGGCGAAGTGCTCGGGATGGGCGAGCCACCCCGGGTCGTACTCGAACGACGCGCTGTGCCGGCCCCTGCGCGTCCGGCACCACAGACGTCCGACGAAGGCGACCGCCCCGTGCAGGTCGAGGGAAACGAGGATCTCCCTGTCCATCAGACGTGCGCCGCAGGTTTCCGCGGGTGTCTGGCGCGAATGCGCTTCGGCAGCGCTTCCGCCTCGAGATCCAGCCCGACCACATCGCGCCTCGCGTCGGCCAGGTCGCCGACGCCCGCCTCCAGACCCAGCACGAACAGCACCGTCGCATAGACGCCCAGGGAGACGCCGGGGTCGCCTTTCTCGACCTTGTGCAGCGTCGTTCGGCTGATCAGGGCGCGCTCGGCCATCGTCGCCGTGGGGATACGGCGGCGGCGCCTGGCGTCGCGGACGTCGGCGCCCAGCTTGCCGAGCACGCGGCGTACCGGCAAGGGCAGGGGCCGTCTTCGGGCGATCTTCATAACGTCCATTATACGTGTCGCAATATATTTTTTGGACTGTTTCCGCGGACATTGTACAGAACGCACACCGGAGCCGGTGGATGCAGGAGAGCGCTGGGCCGCTGGTCCACGCGCAGGCCCGGCGGGTTGCGACGTCATGGGCGTCGAGGACGGCGTCGCGGCCAACCGGCACCGCGCGAAGAGAACGCGCGTGAGCGACGGAGAGGCGGTCGGAGGGATCGCGATGGTGTTGCGGCAGGGCGACGGACGCGATCACGGGCGCGTCGAGGCACGCTATGATTCTCGCGATCACCGGGGCAATGGGAGAAGCACCGACGTGGCCACGCCGCAACCCGTCGTCAAGTTCACCTACGAGGCCTACCGCACCGCGCCGCCGGACAAGCGCTACGAGCTGCTGGACGGTGATCTGACCCTGGTTCCCGCCCCGAACCTGAAGCACCAGACGGTGCAACTGGAGCTGGCGACGCAACTGAGGCGGTTCATCAGGGATCGGGCGTTGGGCAAGCTGTTCATCGCCCCCTGCGACGTCGTCCTGTCCGACACCGACGTCGTGCAGCCGGACCTGCTGTTCGTGTCCCGTGAACGCGCGCATCTGCTGAGCAACGGCGAGAACGTGCGGGGTGCGCCCGACCTCGTGGTCGAGATACTGTCTCCATCGACCGCCGACAAGGACCGGGGTCTCAAGCATGAACTCTACGGCAGACACGGCGTGACAGAGTACTGTCTGGTCGATCCGATCGCCGAAACCGTCTCGATCCATCGCCAACGCGCGGGCGTGCTGACGACCATCGACACTTTCGGTCGGGGACAGACGCTCCGCTCGCCGCTGCTCGCCGGCCTTGAACTCCGCCTCGACGACGTCTTCTCGTCTTGAGGGCGTCCGCCCGGGTCCTTGGCGGGAGAAGAGCGGTGCCGCGCCAAGGGCGCCGCCTAGCCCCCCCATCGTCGCCTTCGGCTCCGCTGGGCGCCCAACCAACCCTGCGAGGAGTCTGCAGCGTTCTACGGCGCAGACTCCTACGTCGGCACGCGACCGAGCCCGGCAAGCGTCCAGCGCATCTGCCGTTGCGTGGCGCCGGACCCGCGGCCGACTTTGACATCGGAACAGCGCAGCTTGGGCTTCCCCTCCTTGCCGGGGAAGCCGCGGAGGCCCTCGATCTGCCGTTGGCAGATCACGTAGGCGAGGCCGGGGCGCCTCTACGGGTTGCTCCTCGTCTCGGCTTCGGGAACGGTTCCCTGCCGGGAAATCAGCGACGTGGGCAGGGGGCGGTATCGACAGGAGGTGTTGCGGGGGCGGCATCGGGAGCCGGAAGCGGGAGGACCCGGTGACCGCGAACGGTGACGTGGTGGTCGGAGAGAGTCCTGGACCAGCCGTCGCGAGTGCCGATGGTGGTGTTGGCGTCGAGCAGGCCGAGGCGCTCCTCGCGGGCGGTCAGGCGGGCGAAGCGGGGGCGGGCGGGGTAGTCTTCGGCGACGAAGCGCTCCTTCCGGTGGAGGACCGGGGGATTGGCGGAACGCGTGTAGTCGCGGAAGTGCAGCCGGAGGCCCTTGAGGTCGGCGACGATGCTGCTCTGCAGGGCGGGGTGAGCCACCCGGTCGAACGACTCGTAGACGAGGTACGAGACGCGGGGCCGGCGGCGGGAGAGCTTGACGAGGGTCAGCCCGTCGACGGCGCCGGCGAGCTGGCGGGCGCAGCCTTCGTAGACTCGCAGCAGCGGGGGCAGATGGGCGACGGCGGTGTGGTGGACGTAGAGGGCGTCGGGCAGCAGCTTGCCGACCGGCGCACGGCGGCACGCGCGGTCGACCGCGTCCTGGTCGCCGGCCGAGAAGAGGAGCGCGTCGGCGTCGGCGCAGCCGGACTTGTAGGACCCGAAGAAGGCGCGGATGTCGAGCCGAAGCGGCTCGGGGAGCGCGCCGAGGCGGGGGCGCTTCGGGAACGCGGCGAGGGCGAGGTACACGAGCAGGTCGGCGCGCCGGTGGTCGCGGAGCGCGTCCCAGCGTTCGGCGCCGGTGGCCCGCCGGAGCAGGGAGAACGCGCGGGCGACGCTGCCGAACGCATCCTGGAGTTGCGGGGCGGTCGGGAGCTCTCCGGGGGTGGGCAATCGGCCGCGCTCGGTGAAGAACGCGATGAGGGGGTCGAGCAGGTCCTCGTGATCGGCAACGAGCTCCCGACAATCCTGGATGCCGGGGGCGCGACGGCGGCGCGAGACGCGGCCGATGGCGAACGACTGCTCCTCGGCCTCGTCGCGGAACACGTAGAAGATGCCGGGCGCGGCAGCGACGGGGCGCCGGCCGAGAACCCGTTCGATCCACGTGCGGAGCTCCTCCTGCGTGAAGAACTTCTGGAAGGTGCGCCTGCCGGTGACGATGCCGTCGCCCTGGAAGTCGACGGCGGCATCGGTCGCCTCCCAGTCGAGACGGGCGGACACGATGAGGACCCGCCGGGCGAGCGCCCAGGCGGCCGCGAGGACGACCAGGCGGTCGTCGGCGTCCTCGATGACGTTCACGACGTAGCCGAGGTTCACGACGTCGGCCGGCGTCCGTTCCTCGTCGGGAAAGAAGGCCGGGTCCCAGCCGGACACGGCGATACCCATCTTCTGGAGCCGCAGCAGGTCGTCGCCGCGCCCGCAGCCGTAGTCGAAGAACGTGCGTTCGGGATGGATGAGGTTGTCCTGGAGCCCGAGGGCGACGGGCCGCGACAGCGAGGTGCGGCGGATCGCCGTGCGGTCTGCGCGTGTCGCGCTCATTGAACCCTCCGCGCCCGCGCCGGGTGTCGTGGCGCGGCCGGGCTCACCCCACTCGATTCTGCGACCGCGCGACCGAGCCGATTCCCTTCCGATGGGCTGGGTCGTGGCGCGGCCGGGCCTACTCCACCCGCTTCTGCAGGCAGGCGAAGAAGCGGTCCATCATCATCTTCGAGACGCTGCCGAGCAGGCGCTGGCCGACGCGGGCGATGGTGCCGCCCACCTGCACCGTGCCTTCCACCGTCACCTCGGTCGCGCCGTCCGTCTCGCGCAGGGCGATGCCGGCGCCGCCGTTGACGAAGCCGGGCTTGCCGCGGCCCTCGATGGCGAGGCGGTAGGCGTTCGGGGGGTCGAGGTCCTGCAGCTCGACGGTGCCCTCGTAGCGGCCGGTGACGGCGGCGATGCCCATGGTGAGGACGGCGCGGTACTTGTTGTCGCCGGCCGGCTCGAGCGACTCGAGGCCGGGGAGGCAGGCGGCGACCGCGTCGATGTCGACGAGGAGGTCCCAGACGGCCTGCGGGGAAGCGTTGAACGTGTAGCTGGCGTTGATGTTCATGGCGATTGCGGTGCGGTTGGCGGCGAACCGGTCGCCGGCCGGGCGACGGCGCCGGCCCGGCTTGCGTTCGCCGGCGTCCGGGAGGGCGCGTCGAAGGTGCAGGCGGCGTCGGGGTTCATGGCGATTCGGCGGTAGCGGCCGGCGTAGCGATCTGCGGTGGCGACTTGGGTCGCCTTGAAGGCGTCGGCGATGATCATGGCGATTCCGCCGTGGTCTGCCGACGAGCGCCGGGGCGCGGTTGCCGCCCGGTCCCCGACGCCGCCGCGGGCGTGCCCGGGGGCCTCGCCGTTGCGCTGTCAGGCGGGCCGGTGGCCGTCGCTCGGTGGCCGGACCCGGGCGCGGGCTGGCGGCGGGCGGGCCGGCGGTCGTCGAGGCGGTTCAGGTGCGCGGCCAGCGACTCGAGGCTGGCGAGATTGTGCACCGGGAGGAAGTCGTCGATCCAGGGCAGGGCCGCCTGCATGCCGCGGGTCAGGGGGCGGTAGCGGGGAGACCCGAGCAGCGGGTTCAGCCAGACGAGGCGGTGGCAGCTGCGCTGCAGCCGCGCCATCTCACGGCCGAGGCGCTCGGGCTCGCCGCGGTCCCAGCCGTCCGAGATGAGGAGCACGATGGGGGCGTGGCCCATCACCCGCCGTGCCCAGTCGAGGTTGAACCGGCCCAGGGCCTCGCCGATGCGGGTGCCGCCGGACCAGTCGGGCACGTGGCGGGGCAGCGTGGGCACCACGTCGTCCACCCCCCGCCGGGCGAGACGCTTCGTCACCCGGGTCAGGGTCGTCGAGAAGAGGAACGTCTCGACCGCGTCGAATCCCCGGGCGAGGGTGTGCACGAAGTGGAGCAGCATGCGGCTGTAGCGCTCCATCGAGCCGCTGACGTCGCAGAGCAGCACGAGGGGGCGCGGGCGGGTGCGCCGGGTGCGGCGGGGGAGGACGACGAGCTCGCCGCCGAAGCGCAAGTTGTGGCGGACCGCCCGGCGGACGTCGACGGCCGGCCCGGCGCCGGCGCGCCAACGCCGGGTCGTCCGGGTTGCGGGGGTCCAGTCGAGGGCTGCCAGGAGTGCGCGGGCGTCGGCGATCTCGGTATCGGTGAACGTGGCGAAGTCCTTGGTCCGCGAGACCTGCCGCGCACTGTAGGTCATCGCCGCCACCTGCTCGAGCCGCAGCAGGGGGTCTTCCCGCTCCTCGGCCGCGCCCGGCGCGGGGGCGTCGGGCGGCACGTCGACCTCGGGCGGCGCGAAGCGGCGGCGCTCGCCCATCGCGCGCAGGTCGCGGGCGGTGCGCTCGCCCCGTGGCGGGCGCCAGAACAGGCGGAACGCCTCGTCGAAGACCGGGAGGTCCTGCGCCCGGCGGACGAGCAGGCTCCGCAGCGTGTGGTAGAAGTCGGCCCGCCGCCCTACGTCGACGTGGCCGAGGGCCTCGGCCACGTCGAGCATGCCCCCCGCCTGCACGTCGAGGCCGAGGGCGTGCAGCAGGCGGCCGAAGCGGAGCAGGTTGCCGAACAGATGGCCGGCCGCGCGCGGGTCGTCGGGGCGCAGGGCGGGTGCACCGCCAGCCCGGGCGACGCCCGGCATCACGGTGGTCGTGTCGCCGGCCTCGGACGGGCCCTCCGTTTCGGGGACGTCGGGGCTCACGGGGGCCGGATCGCTGGCTTCGGGGACGCCGGGACGCGCGCGGTCGGTGCTCGCGGGACGGCCCTCGACAGGACCGCCGGTCATGCGCTCCCGGCCATCCCCGCGGGCGCCGGTCGCGGTATGGTCCCCGCCGCCGCCGGTCATGCGCCTCCGGCCGCGCCGGCCGGCAGGAGGCTGCGCTCGAACAGGGCCTGCGCCCGCTCGCCGCGTATCGCCTCCAGGTCCTCCTGGGTCTTGAGGACGAGGCCCAGGGTCTCGTCGATGGTCGCGCCGTCGAGCTCGCGGCGGTCGAGGGCCACGAGGGCGGCGATCCAGTCCAGCGTCTCCGATACGCCCGAGACCTTGTAGAGCTCGGCCGTGCGCAGCTCCTGCACGAAGCGGGTCACCTGCTCGGCGAGCCGGGCCGGCGCGTGGGGCACCTTCTCGGTGATGATGCGGTACTCCTTCTCGAAGTCGGGATAGTCGATCCACCAGTAGAGGCAGCGGCGCTTCAGCGCGTTGTGGAGCTCGCGGGTCCGGTTCGACGTGATGACGACGACCGGCGGCGTCGCCGCGCGCACCGTGCCCAGCTCGGGAATCGTCACCTGGAAATCGGACAGGAGCTCGAGCAGGTACCCCTCGAACTCCTCGTCGGCGCGGTCGAGCTCGTCGATGAGCAGCACTGGCGCCCGTGCGCCATCGGACTCGAGCGCGCGCAGCAGGGGGCGCTTGATCAGGAAGTCGGGGCCGAAGAGGTCGCGGGCCACCGCCGCGCGGTCGACCGGCCCCGCCGCCTCGCGCAGCCGTATCTCCAGGAGCTGGCGCGCGTAGTTCCACTCGTAGACGGCGTGGGTGACGTCGAGCCCCTCGTAGCACTGCAGCCGGATCAGCTCGGCCCCGAGGCCGTTCGCGAGGACCTTCGCGACCTCGGTCTTGCCGACCCCCGCCTCGCCTTCCAGCAGCAGCGGGCGGCCCAGGCGCAGGGCGAGGTAGATGGACGTCGCGAGCCCGCGGTCGGCGACGTACGCCTCGCGGGCGAGGAGCGCCTGCAGCTCGTCTATTGACGCGGGCAGGGTGGATGTCGGGGAGCTGTCGGTCATCGCCGTCCTGGGTCGCCAGCCTCTACAGCCAGGACGGCTTCCACCACGGGCTGCGCGCCGCCGGGGCCTCGGCCACCGAGGCCCGCTTGAGGGCCGCCGTCAGCGCCCGCTTGACGCAGACCGGGGCCATCGCCCGCCGGTACTCGGCCGACGCGTAGATGTCGCCGATGAGGTCGGCGCCGAGGTCGTTCGAGACCGCCGCCGCCGCCGCCGCGATGGCCTCGGCCGACGCCTCCTGGCCCGACAGGGCCTGCTCGACCGACCCGGCCCGCGCCGCCGCCGGCACGAGGCCCCCCAGGGCCACCGCCACGTTGCCGACGGTCCCGCCCCGCAACTCGACGGTGGCCGCCACCCCGATCACCGCGTAGCGCGAGGCGGGGTGCGAGAACTTCTCGTAGGCCTGGCCCTGGCCGCCCGGCGCCGCCGGCACGTCGATGGCGGTCACGATGTCGTGGTCCCCCAGGGCGGTGGCCATCATGCCCTGGAAGAAGTCGCCGGCCGCGATGGTGCGCTCGCCGTCGTCGGTGGCCACCGCGAACGTGGCCCCGAGGGCCAGCAGCACCGTGGGCAGGTCGGACGCGGGGTCGGCGTGGGCCACGTTGCCGCCGATGGTCCCGCGGTTGCGGACCGCGGGGTCGCCGATGACCCCCGCCGCCGCGGCCAGCGCCGGGGCGTGCGTCGCCACGTCGGCCGACGCCGCGATCTGGGCGTGGGTGGTCAGGGCGCCGATGCGCACCCGGCCGTCGGCGACCGATATCCCCTTCAGCTCGCCGATGCGGCCGATGTCGATCAACGCCGGCGGCGAGGCCAGGCGGAGCTTCAGCAGGGGAATCAGGCTGTGCCCGCCGGCCAGCACCTTGGCGCCGGGATGCTTGCGCAGCAGCCGGCCGATCTCGGCCACCGAGTCGGCCCGGTAGTATGCGAAGTCTGGTGCGTACATCGCCCTATCCTTTCGCCTGCCTGGCGTCCTGAATGGCCTGCCACACCCGCTCCGGCGTCAGCGGCATCCGGACCGAGGTGACCCCCAGCGGCCGCAGCGCGTCCATGACCGCGTTGTAGACGGCCGCGGTCGACGCGATGGTGCCCGCCTCGCCGATGCCCTTCACCCCGAGGGGATGGTGGGGCGACGGGGTCACCGTCGACAGCACCTCGATGTCGGGCAGCAGGTCGGCGCGGGGCAGCGCGTAGTCGAGCATGCTGCCGGTCACGAGCTGGCCGCCCTCGTCGTAGACCGCCTCCTCCCACAGGGCCTGGCCGACCCCCTGCACGACCCCGCCGTGCACCTGGCCCTCGACGATCACCGGGTTGATCTGCGGCCCGCAGTCGTCGAGCGCGACGTAACGCTTCAGGGCGACCGCGCCGGTCTCGGCGTCGACCTCCACCACCGCGAGATGGGCCCCGAACGGGAACGTGAAGTTGGGCGGGTCGTAGAACGTCGAGGCCTCGAGCCCCGCCTCGACCCCCTTGGGCATGTTCCACGCCACGTTGGCCATCAGGGCGATGTCGCCGATCGTCTTGTGCTGGTCGGGCGCCCCCTTGACGAAGAACTTGCCGTCCTCGTAGTCCATGTCCTCGACCGCGGCTTCGAGCAGGTGGGCCGCGATGACCTTGGCCTTGTCGCGGATCTTGCGCGCGGTCAGGGCCAGCGCCGCCCCCCCGACGGCGGTGGTGCGGCTGCCGTAGGTGCCCCAGCCCATCGGCGTGTTGTCGGTGTCGCCGTGGAAGACCTTGACGTCCTGGGGGTCGACCCCCAGCTCGCTGCCCACGATCTGCGCGAAGGTTGTCTCCTCGCCCTGGCCGTGCGGCGAGGCCCCGATGAACACGTGCACCTTGCCGCTGGGGTGGAACCGGACGATGGCGCTCTCCCACAGCCCGCCCTGGAAGCCGATGGCGCCGGCGACCTGCGACGGGCCGAGGCCGCAGATCTCCACGTAGGTGGCGAGGCCGAGGCCCGTGTAGGTGCCGTTGACCGGGCCCGCCTTCTGCCGGGCGCGGAGGCCCGAGTAGTCGGCGTGGGACAGCACCTTGTCGAGGGCCCCGGGATAGTCGCCGCTGTCGTAGGTGAGGGCCGTGACGACGTCGTGGCCGTCGTCGAACTTGGGGATCAGGTTCTTCCGGCGGACGTCGGCGGGGTCCATGTCGAGCTTCGCCGCCAGCACGTCCATCATGCGCTCGAGCATGAACGTGGCCTCGGGGCGCCCGGCCCCCCGGTACGCCTCGACCGGCGTGCCGTTCGTGTACACGCCGTAGACGTCCTCGTGCACCGCCGGCAGCGTGTACACGCCCGACAGCATGAGCCCGTGCAGGATGGTCGGGATGCCCGGCGCCGCCGTCGACAGGTACGCGCCCATGCCCGCGTGCACGGTGCAGCGCAGCCCGAGAAGGGTGCCGTCCTGCTTCGCGGCCAGCTCGACCTGCTGGACGTGGTCGCGGCCGTGGGTGGTCGCCTGGTAGTTCTCGCTGCGGGTCTCCGTCCACTTCACGGGGCGCCCGAGCTTGCGGCTGCAGAACATGGTGAGGAAGTCGGCGGGGTAGGCCGCGATCTTGCTGCCGAAGCCGCCCCCCACCTCGGGCGCGATGACCCGGATCTTGTCCTCGGAGAGCCCCATCACCAGCGAGGTGAGGAACCGCACGATGTGGGGGTTCTGGGTGGTGTTCCACACCGTCAGCTCGCCCGTCGCGCCGACGTAGCTGGCCAGGGCCGCCCGCGGCTCCATGGCGTTGGGGATCAGCCGCTGCTGGATGATGCGGTCCTTCACCACGACGTCGGCCCCGGCGAACGCGGCGTCGACGTCGCCGCCCGCCACCTTCCAGTGGAACGCCTGGTTGCCGGCGATCTCGTCGTGCAGCCGGGGGGCGCCCTCGGCCGCCGCCGCCTCGGGGTCGGTCACCGACGGCAGGGGCTCGTAGCCGACGTCGATGAGCTCGAGGGCGTCCTCGGCCTGGTAGCGGCTCTGCGCCACCACCACCGCGACGATGTCGCCGACGTAGCGCACGACGTCCTTGGCGATGCAGTGGTAGCTGGCGATCTTCAGGTCCGAGTCGGGCAGGAGCCACGCGCACGGCGCGGGCTGCAGCCCGCCCTCGGTGTCGGCGTGGGTGTACACCGCCAGCACCCCGGGGGCGGCCGCCGCCTTGCTGGTGTCGATCGAGGTGACGCGCGCGTGGGCGTGGGGGCTCCGCAGCATGGCCGCGTGCACCATGCGCGGCAGCGTCAGGTCGTCGGTGTAGGTGGCGCTGCCGGTGATGAGGCGCGGGTCTTCGCGCCGGCGGATGCCTGAACCGAAGATGCGTGTGCTCATCGCTGACCTGCCGTGGTTCCGGCGGCCTGACGGACCGCCCGCACGATGTTCTGGTACCCGGTGCACCGGCACATGTTGCCTTCGAGGCCGTGGCGGATCTGCGCGTCGCTCGGGTCCGCGGTGACCCGCAGGAGCTCGTGCGACGCCATGATCATGCCCGGCGTGCAGAATCCGCACTGCAGCCCGTGCTTCTCCCAGAACGCGTCCTGCAGCGGGTGCAGGGCGTCGCCGACGGCGAGCCCCTCGATGGTGGTCACCTCGCAGCCGTCGGCCTGGACCGCCAGCGCCGTGCACGACTTCAGGGAGATGCCGTCGAGCAGCACCGTGCACGCCCCGCACTGGCTCGTGTCGCAGCCGACCTTGGTGCCTGTCGACCCGATGATCTCGCGCAGAAAGTGCACCAGGAGGAGCCGGGGCTCGACCTCGCGGTCGTACCGCTCTCCGTTGACGGTGATCGAGACGGGGACAGTCAACCCGCACCTCCTTGGCGTCGGAGACGCCCACATGTCTTGGATGGGACCGAATTATAGCGCCGTTCCGGAAGGGCACGCCGATGCCGGCGTGGAACTCTGACCCCGGCTCGGCGGCGATCGCACTCGCCGATGTGCCGGAAGCCGCCAGGTTGCTGGTTCGGTATCGCCGCCAGGCCGACGCGGCGGCGGGCGGGGAGCGCCCGGAAGCCGGCAGGTGCGTGGCGAGCTCGACCCCGAACGACGACGCTGCGCGCCGGCTCGGCGGGGAGGGCACGACCGATTCGTGAGTTGACCGCCCCGGCACGGGCCAGGCCGGCGATGTCGGTGTCGTTCTCGGCGGCGACCCGCCCCTTGCTCGTGCACCCGTCCGGCGGTTGCGCGGCGCCTGCGCGTCGTCGGGGCTCGTCGTCGCGCGCCGGCGCGGGCCGTCAGAACGGCACGCCGGCCCCCACGTAGAAGACCCGGCGCCACCGGGGGTCTTCGGTGGAGGCGCCCGGCGGGGCGTCCGGGTCGGGGACCGCCGCCAGCCCGAAGCGAAGCCGCAACGGCGCGTAGAGGAGGGCGAGCAAGTCCGTGGTCAGCTCGATCCCGAACGACGTCAGCGGGCGCGAGCCAGGTGCCGCCGCCGGTGCGAAGGCCGCGCCGGCGCCCCGCGCGTCGCCGGCGTCGGCGAAAACCGAGATGAACAGGCGGTCGAGGTGCAGGCCCCAGGTGCCGGCGCCGCGGTTGACCAGCGCGAGCGGCGCGCGGAGCTCGACCGACGCGGACCAGGCGCGGCGCCCGGCCCGGGCCGCCGAGTCGTGGCCGCGCACCGGGAACGCGCCGAAGTCGCTGCCCACCGAGAAGTACCCCGCACGGGTCGCCGGCCCTCGCGCCGCGCCCCCGCTCGCGCGGACCGCGAGCACGGGGGCCGCGAACCCGGGACCCGGCAGCGGCAGGTAGGCCCGGAACCGGCCGACGAGGTCGTCGGCCGAGCGATCGGCGTCGGTCGCGCCCGAGAGCCCCGCCGGCACGTCGAGATCGCGGCGGGTCCGGGCGCGCAGGTGGATGGCGGCGCCACGCGCGTTGCCCATCTGGAACGCGTGCGACCGCGCGGTGGAGGCGTCCAGCGCGACGGCGAGCTCGCTCGAGGTCGCGCCCGGCCGCGCCAGCCGGTAGCCGCTGCTCGCCTGCAGGTCGACGTCGATCACCTCGCGGTCGCTGCGCACCAGCCCGGCCGAGAACGTCACCCCGACGAAAGTCCGGTACCCCGGCCGCCGGATGCCGAGCGACGCCGCCACGCGCCGCCGCCGCGCGAGGACGAAGAAGGTCTCCGGCGAGCCCTCCGCCCCCGCCTCTTCGCTCACCCTGACGCCGTCGTGGCCCCAGGTCTGCGATGCCGCGAGACCGATGGTGGGGTTCCCCAGCCCTCGGTACTCGTACGACACGTCTCCCTCGCGTTCGCCCGTCGCGAAGACGCCGGCGCCGACCGCGTAGGCGTGCCTCCCCACGACGTCGAACCCCTCGGTACGGCCGCCGAACGCGAAGCCAAGCACCTCGGTGCGCGGCACCTCGACGTCCCCGACGGTCGTCTCCGCCACCGCCACCGGCGGGCGGATGTCGGGAAACCAGTACGTGGGGCGCAGGGTCGAGAACGGCGAGTAGCCCCGAACTGCGTCGTCGGCGCGGCTCGGCCCGCGTTCGGCGCCGGCATCGGCGTTCTGCGCCGCGAGGGCCGCGGTCTCCAGCGCGGTCGCGACGGCCGGAGGTGCGGTCGCGACGGCCGGCGCGTCGTTCCGGAGCGTGCCCGCCTGGAGCGTGCCCGCCTGGAGCGTGCCCGCCTGGAGCGTGCCCGCCTGGAGCGTGCCCGTCGCCTGGAGCGTGCCCGCCTGGAGCGTGCCCGCCTGGAGTGTGCCCGCCTGGAGTGTGCCCGCCTGGAGCGTGCCCGCCTGGAGCGTGCCCGCCTGGAGCGTGTTCGCCGCCTGGCGCGTGCTCGCCGCCGTCTGGAGCGTGCCCGTCGGCTGGAGCGTGCCCGCCTGGAGCGTGCCCGCCTGGAGCGTGCCCGCCTGGAGCGTGCTCGCCGCCTGGAGCGGGTTTCGGGCGGCGGTCGCCGGCGCGTCGTCGTGGGCCGTGTCCGCGGTTGCCACGGCCGGCGCGTCGTCCGCGGCGGTTGCGGCGGCCGGGGTGGCCCCGGTTGCGTTCGCCGTGAATGCGGTCGCCGGCGCGTGGTCCGCGACGGCGCCCCCCGGCATCGCGACCGCGTGGGCGCCGTCGTCGAAGCGTGCGGCCGGCTCGGGCGCGGTCGGGGCGCGGTCGGGCGCGAACGGCACGCGCTCGATCTCCCAGCCGTCGACGTGGTAGCCCGAGAAGTAGAGCCACTCGCCGGCCGGGTCGACCCGCGGGAACGCCGCCCCCGTCCGCACGTTGGTCAGGAGGCGCGGCGGGCCGGCGGCGCCGGTGCGGGGGTCGATCTCGACCGCGAGGACGTTGGGGATGCCGGTGCGGTCGGACGACCAGACGAGGTGCCGTCCGTCCGCGCTCCACGCCGGGGCCATGTCGAGGGCCCGGTCGCGGGTCACCGCGTGGACGGGCCGCCCGTCCGCGTCGAGGATGACGACGTCGTGCCGGCCCTCGGCCCAGCGGCTCGCCGCGATCCACCGGCCGTCGGGGGACGCCGCGGGCCAGGCCCAGTAGGTGTCGTCGGCCGGGGCCACGATCTCCTCCAGGGCGCCGTTCCCGAGGTCGACCCGCACCAGGCCGTTGGTCCCCCCGCCGTCCATCACCGCGACGGCCCACCCGCCGTCGGGCCCGGCCGACGGCGCGGCGACCCGGGCGCCCTCGGTGACGCGCCGCACCGTTCCCCCGCCGGCCAGGACGTAGACGTCGCTGTAGTGACGATAGCGATCCGTGAACTCGCGCTGCGAGAACACGATCCCGCCGTCCGGCAGGAAGTCGAACCGCGTGAGGTGGTTCGTCCGCGCCAGCGTCGACGCGTCCCCCCCGGCGGGCGGCATGGCCACGAGCCTCGGGTCGGACCGTCCGTCCGATCGGACGTAGACCAGCCGGCCGCCGTCGGGCGAGACCGCGGGATGCAGCGCCTGGCGTGCGCCGCTCGTCAGCGCCTCCGGCTCGGTGACGGGGCCGAACGCGGCGAGCTCGTCGTCCAGCCGTTCGACCCGGGCGCGCATCTCTTCGCGCCACGCGTCCCACTCGCTCGTCAGCGAGACGTCGTCGAGGACGCGCCCGGGCAGGCTCGCGTTGCGCGCGAGGTCCTCGACGAACTCGGCCATGACGTCGCGCCCGTGCTTGTCGAGCAGGTACTCGAAGAACAGCGACCCGTACACGTAGCGTCGGCCGCCGCCGGGCCACTGGGGAGAGTAGCCCCCGGCCGTGCCGAGGGACTCGAAGCGCCCCTCGAGCGCGGCCGTCCGCAGCACCATCTCGTGATAGGTGCCGTGCACCCGGCCGCCCGGGGTCAGCGCCGACTCGTACCAGGTCGCGAGCCCCTCGATCACCCACCCCGGGACGTTCGTGCCCGGGAAGGTCAGGAAGGACGGCAGCCGTCCGAACAGGGCGCGGAAGAACCTGCCGAACCACCCGGTGTAGTCGAGGTGGAAGACGTGGGCGAGCTCGTGGACGACGAGCTGCTCCAGCCAGTCGTCGAAGTAGCCCAGCGCGAGGTGGTCGGGCGGGGGCCGCGCGTAGAGCACGATGCGGTTCGACGGCGAGTAGCGGGCGTAGCCGTTCGAGACGTCGACGTGGTCGGTCAGGACGATGTCGATGGCGCCTCCCGGACCCGCGCGGAACCCCGCCGACAGGGCCTCGTGCGCCTGCTCGGCCACGACGCCGGTCCTTGCCGCCAGGTCCCCGAGGTGCTCGGGGAACGTGATGCGGAAGTGCTCGGTCTCGAGGGTCCGCCACGCCTCGTCCGGCGGCACCTGGGCCGCCGCCGAGCCCGGCGAGACGAACAGACCGGCAATCAGCGCCCATGCGGCGGCCCGCCCCGGCCGCGTGACACTCCCGTTGGGCGACCCGAACGCCCTTGTTGCCTTCATTCTCCCCTCAGCTCCTCGCGACAGACGCCTCCGGCATCTCGAGAAGCACGTGTCGTGCCATGTTCGCGAACCGTCCCGACCGGCCGAGGCCGAAAACGGCGAGCGTCGACCGTCCACTTCGGAGGACGGTGTCACTTCGCCAGTACGGACGACGGCGCGTCCAGGACCACCGAGGGCCTGTGTACCGCCGAGGCGATGAAGTTGACGTCGGAGGACTTCGCGGGCTGATCGAGAACGTCCAGCAGCGAGGGCCGGCGGAAGCGGTGCGGACGGGGGCTGCGGAGTCACGCGGCGGAATCGACAACACGTCCGATCCATGGCGGTTGGAATCGAAGACGTGCTGCTCGGTCAGCTCATCGGCCGCCGCGACCACCAATCGCGCCCCGCCTCCGCACCGTACCGTGACGCAGACCCTGTCGGGACGGCTCCTCGAACCGTGCTGCGAGGGCGCGGGATTCATCCACGCCGATCAGCTCGTTGAACTCCTCGAAAGCCATCGGCCGGTCGTCGGCCCCGCGGGTGGCGCCGGTATCGTGCAGGTGCCGGTAGACGCCGGTCAGGGCCTGCGCCGATGCGTAGAGCCCCGCGACCGGGTACAGGATCAGGTCGAACCCCAGCGCGGCCAGCTCGGACCGGCCGAGCACCGGCGTGCGCCCCTGCTCGACCATGTTGGCGACGGTGGGCCGGGGCGCCCGCCGGCCGATCTCGCGCAGCTCGTCGAGCGACCGCGGGGCCTCGACGAAGGTGGCGTCGGCCCCGGCCTCGCGCGCCGCCTCGACCCGCGCCAGCGCCTCGTCCATCCCGACCGCGGCCAGCGCGTCGGTGCGCGCGACGATGAAGAAGTCGCGGCCGCCCCGGGCGTCGACTGCCGCGCGGATCTTCTCGAGGTAGGCCGGCCGCGCGATCACCTGCTTGCCCTCCATGTGCCCGCACCGCTTCGGCCACACCTGGTCCTCGAGGAAGCAGCCGGCCGCCCCGGCGTCGACCAGCGCGCGCACGGTGCGGACCACGTTCAGGGCGTTGCCGTAGCCGGTGTCGGCGTCGACGAGGACGGGGATGTTCACCGCGCCGCAGATCTGGCGGGCCCGCTCGACGATCTCGGTCTGGGTGAGGAGGCCGAGATCGGGTTGGCCGATGAACGTGGCGGAGACGGCGTAGCCGGAGATGAAGGCCAGCGGGAAGCCGGCCCGCTCGGCGATCTTCGCCGACAGCGTGTCGTAGACGCCGGGGAAGACGAGGGCGCCCCGCTCGTCGAGGATCCGCCGCACGCGGTCGGGGCTGGGATTGGGGTGAGTGACGGGGGTTGAACCCGCGACATCCGGAGCCACAGTCCGGCGCTCTACCACTGAGCTACACTCACCATGCGATGACCGCGGAACGCGTGCGGCGCCGGAGGCGCCACCGGGCTCGTGAAGCCCTGACGCGACGGCGCGGAAGCGCCGTCCATCCATTCTAATGCGCCCGGACGCGATCCGTCCACCGGCGGCGGGCGCCGCTCGAACCGCGCTCGCATCCCGACGGCGAGAACCTCCCCGCCGGGGCAGGCGTCCGCCGGGTGAAGCGAGGACGCCCCGGGACCGGCGAGCGGCCGCATCGCGCTGGCCGTCCAGTCGCGCCGCGACACCAGCGACGTGGCCGGCCTGCTGCGCCACCATCGGCCGGCGCGTCGTGAGCGGCAGGCGGCGCACCGGGTAATATGGTACCCGGACCTCGACTTCCCCGAGGCATGCCGATGACCCATCCTCTGCCGGTTCTCGAGACCGCCTGCACCGACGAGGCGCTGCGCGCGGTCCGCGTGCTCGTCGACGCCTACCGGCTCACCGCCGATTCGCGCGACGCCGACCGCATTCTGAACGGCGTCCTCGACTGCGTCGCCCGGCTCGTCGACTACGACTCGGCCGCCGTGTACGTGCTGGGCAGCTCCGGCCGGCACGTGCGGCATTTCTGGTGGCGCGACGACTCGGGGGCGGTGCCCTGCCACGACGGCGCCCTCGACGAGGGCCGGCCCGTCGCCCGGGCCATCGATACCGGCGAGCCGGTGCTGCTGGACGAGAGCATCGATCCGGCCGAGGGGGGGCCGTGTCATCGGTCCGGCCTCGTCGTGCCGCTGGTGGGGCTGCACGGGGTGATGGGAGCGATCGAGCTCCATTCCCGGCGCACGAGGGCCTATGACGCCCGCGCCGTCGAGATGCTGCGGCTGCTGGGCGCCGTCGTCGCCGGCACCATCGAGCAGTCGCGGATGCAGGAGGAGGTGAGGGCGAAGCGGCGCATCGACGCCGAGATGCTCGTCGCCCGCCAGGTGATGGAGGACCTGGTCCCGCGCGACATTCCCGCCCTCGACGGGTTCGACATCGCCGGCGTCAACGAGGCGTCGTTCGAGGTGGGCGGCGACTACTACGAGTTCATCCCGTTGCCCGAGGACCGCTGGCTCATCATCATCGCCGACGTGGCCGGGAAGGGCATCGGCGCCGCCCTCCAGGTCGCGGCCATCCGCGCCTCGATCTACGCGCTGGTGGGGCGCGAGCTGGCCATCCGCGCGGTCATGCGCCACGCCAACCGGTTCTTCTACGACTCGGTCGACGCCGGCCGCTACGTCACCCTGTTCTATGCCGTCCTCGACGTGCCGACCCGCCAGATCATCTACGTCAACGCCGGCCACCAGCCGCCGCTGCTCGTGCGCCCCGACGGGGCCGTCGACAAGCTGTGGAGCGGCGGGGTCCCCATCGGCATGTTCGAGTCGCCGCGCTACTTCGAGGGCGGCGCCCGTCTCCGCCCCGGCGACCTGCTGGCCTTCTACACCGACGGCATCGTCGAGTCGGCCAACGCCCACGACGAGGAGTACGGTCACGACCGGCTGGTGAAGACGATGCACGAGGCGCGAGCCGACAGCGCCCAGGCGATCTGCCAGCGGGTCATGGACGACGTGCACCGCTTCTCGTTCGGCAGCCCCGACGACCGCACGCTGCTCGTCCTGAAGTCCACCTGATTGCGGCATTCCCCAAGGCGGACGGCGGGGCCGCGCTTCGCCCGCGCGTGTTACGCTAGTCGCATGGACGCGCTGACCCCTTGGCTCACCCCGGCCCTGCTGCTCGCGCTCTTCAGCTGGCTCCGCCGTGACATGGGCGAGCTTCGGCGCGACATCCGTGAGCAGGGCACCCGCATCGGCACCCTCGCCCAGGAAATGAACAAGCGCTTCGACGAAGTCAACCGGGAGCTGGCCGAAATGCGTGAGCGCATGGCCAAGCTCGAGGGCTCGCTCGAGGGCTTCCTCGCCGGTCGCCGCGATCGCGACGTGGCCTGACGACCAGGGACCGGCCGCGCGTTCCCGGCCGGTCCCTGGCTTGCGTTCCGCCCTGGTTCCTAGTCCGCGTTCCGCGTGCCGTGGTCGTACTGCCGGTAGTGCTCGGCCAGCAGGTCGCGGCCGAAGTCGCCGGCGAAGTCGCGCCACACGCTGTGCACGTGGTTGGCGTTGCCCTGGGTGTTGTCGTACTCGATCAGGAACGTGGGTCCCTGGATGCGGTAGTAGTGGGGCTCGCCCTGGGCCTCGCCGCCCATCCAAACGAACCGGATGCCGTCGAGCCCGGCGTTCTGCACCCCGGCCAGGCGCTCGTGGGCGACGGGGCCGGGCTGGGCGCTGGCGTACTCCTCGATGATCGACCACAGGGCCGCCTGCTGGTCGGCGTCGAGGTCCTTGTGCGCCACCCCGAAGTCCTCGAGCAGGGTGACCCGCTGCTGGGCCCGGGTGAGGATGTCGCTGGGGGCCTCGTCCGAGAGCTTGGCCGCCTTCCGCTGCTCGTCGTTCAGCGACCCGAGCAGCGCGCGGGCCTGGTCCTCCTCGCTGCCGAGAACCCGCAGGCCCTCGCGCGGCCCGCCGCGCACCTCGGCCGGGTTCGAGCCGAAGAACTGCGGCGTGGCGGCGATGGCGCTGCCGTCGACGATCGTCCAGTTCTGCGAGATGTGATGCCCCTCGTAGCGCCAGCCCCACGTGTTGCCGTCGCCCGGCTCGCCGAAGATCATGAAGAAGTAGAGGTCGGGGTCGCGGATGTCGCGGCCCTCCTGGTCGTACAGGATCTGCTCGAGCTGGCGGATGATCTCGGCCTTGGTGAACCCGTCCTCGCTCAGGCCCGTCCGCACGAGGTCGAGGGCGGCGGCCCGCTGCGAGCCGGTCATCATCTTCAGGGAGACGCCCTTCCGCTCGCGCGGGATGAAGTGCCAGTCGAAGCGGTCCTCGCCGTCGAACGGGAACCTCACCGCGGCTTCCTGATCGTCGTTCAGGGTGTCGAGGAACCGCGCCGCGGCTCCCGCCATCGCCGACGCGGGGTCGGCGGGCTGCTGAGTGAGCGTGATCGTGCCGAGCAGCACGACGAGGCAGGCGACGTTGAAGATGGTGCGAGCCATGACCTTCCTTACCCCCTTACGCCGCCCCGCGGTGCCCGAGCACGCGGTGCGCGGCGTGCAAAAGACCGGATTCCGAGCGAGAGCCGGAGCGTACCTCCCAGGGCAGGGCGAGTCAAGACGGCGCGGTTCGCTGCGGGGGGTGTGGCCTCGGGGCCGGCGTTCCGGCTCGTCGATGAACGCGGACGCCCGCACCATCCCCGGAAACGACTACGAACCGACGGCGACGGCGCCCGGTCGATCGAGGGCGTCGTCCACGGTGGGTCGAATGTCGAGGATTCTGTAGAGTCCGGTGACCCGGAAGACCTCCGACACATGCGGGATGAGGCCGGCCACCCTGAACACCTGACCCCGGGCCTTGGCCGACCGGGCGCCCAGGATGAAGGCGCGCATTCCCGAGGAGGCCACGAAGACGAGGTCGGCGCAGTTCACGACCACGTTGGAGCCGGACTCGGTCAGGCTCAGGATCGACTTCTCGACTTGATGCGCATTCCCCGAGTCCAACCGACCCGCGAGCTCGACGACCTGGAACTCGGCCGCAGGAGCCTTCACGTGTCGAGTCGACAACTGCAGAACCTCGGTCATTGAACACCATCCCCGGGAGGAGAGACACGATCGGCCGCCTCCCCCGGCGGCACGGCCATGACGGAGCGGTCGCGGTCGTACCGCCGCTCGAACGCCACGACGTTCCGGTCGCCGTCCCGGCGGTAGCGCATTTCCTGAGCGAAGGCCTGAACCAGGCACAGCCCCAACCCGCCGACCGGCAGATCGTCGGGGTCGGCTCCCCGGTCGAGATCGGGCGTCACGAAGGAGACCGGATCGAACGACTCGCCGGGCCAGTCGAACACGAGCCCGACGCGTTCCCCCGAGAAGGCGACCGAGACGCGGAGCACCGCGCCGGGGGCCGGCCGGGCGTGCCGGACCACGTTGGCGACGAGCTCGTCGACGACGACGCTGAGGCCGTACACGACCGCGCCCGGCGCGTCGTGCCAGCGCCCGACGGTCTCGATCATCGAGATGAGGGGTCCGATCTCGCCGAGCCGGGCCGGAAACTGAACGGAGAACTGATCGCCGGCCAGGGTGGGCGAGACGGGGCTGACGCGGCCCGGAACGGCAGGAATCGTGTTCACGGATACACCAGGGGTCACGGAAACCGTCCCGCACGAACTGGCCGGCGGCGAACGCCGAGACCGCAGTATACGACGGAAGCGGCCGGTCCCGGCGAGCCGGCGCGCCGGGCGCGCGCCCGGGGCGAGGCGAGTGTCCCCCGACGCTCCGCCCGTCGACGCTGGTGACGGCGCCGGCGCATTTGACGCCAGGCTCGAAGGCCGTGGTACGCTTGCAGCCGGATGCCCCGGCCGGCCGTTCGGGGGCCGTCGCGCGGACGGGCTCGCTGCTCGTGCTCGTCTCGTCGCGAGCACGGGCCGGGCCGCGAGTCGGCTGGCAGAACCGGCCGGCGGTGTTGGCAGGTTCCGTAAGTCGTTGATTCCACAGCACGCGCCCGTAGCTCAGCTGGATAGAGCATCGGCCTTCTAAGCCGAGGGTCGCAGGTTCGAATCCTGCCGGGCGTGCCAACCTCTCCGGGCCCTTTCTGCACGAAAAAGGGCCGTTCTTGTTGAGATTTCTCTCGATTGCTCGTTCCGATTCCGTTGTGCCGATCCGGGTCAGAAACGGTCAGAAACCGCCGCAAAGCGCCCCAACGCGGCACCAAGAGTCAGCAGAAGAGTTGGCAGCTCGGGCACCCCGCGAGCAGCGACCCCGCTTTGGCGGCCAACCAGCGGGAGATCGCCCGAACGCCGGACGGGGTAGTGTCGTCATTGGCGTGTTGGCTGCCGCACAGTTGAGCTGTGCGGCGGTTATGGGGCTGTCGGGGTGCCGAGGGTCGGTCGGCCTGGCCGCGACGGCCGTGGAGGGTGCGCTGGTGCGATCGTGAGGTCCCGTCGGGCGTGCGATACTCGGAGCGATGCGGTTCTTCAACACCGCCGGCCCCATTCATCGCGAGAGGCACTACCACGTCCCGCCCCTCGAGCGGCTCGATGTCGACGAGCTTGGGCTGCTCATCCGGCAGTGGAAGTACTTCGTCCTGCACGCGCCGCGCCAGACGGGCAAGACGTCGGCGCTTCTGGCACTACGCGACGAGTTGAACGCCGACGATGAGGTCCGCTGCGTCTACGTCAACGTCGAGGGCGGCCAGACAGCGCGAGAAGACGTAGGGGCGGGGATGCGGGCGATCCTCAGCGCGGTGGCCTCTGCCGCGCGCCACGCGCTCGACGACGGTTGGCTGGCCGCAACGTGGCCCGGCATCCTCGAGAGCGCCGGTCCCCACGACGCGCTGCGGGAGACGCTGTCGCGCTGGGCCGAATCGAACGCGAAGCCGATCGTCCTCCTGATCGACGAGATCGATGCGCTCGTCGGGGACACGCTGCTGGCGGTTCTGCGGCAACTGCGCGCCGGCTACCCGGAGCGGCCGCGCCGGTTCCCGCAAAGCGTCGTCCTGTGCGGCGTGCGCGACGTGCGCGACTACCGCATCCGGTCCGGTTCCGAGAATGCGATCGTCGCGGGCGGCAGCGCGTTCAACGTCCGCGCCAAGTCGTTGCGGCTGGGTGACTTCTCGCAGGCCGAGGTCGACTCGCTGCTGGCGCAACACACCGCCGCGACCGCTCAGGTGTTCACGGCGGAAGCGCAGGGTGCGATCTGGGAGCTGACCCGAGGGCAGCCCTGGCTGGTGAACGCGCTGGCATATGAAGCCTGCTTCGACAACAAGGCCGGCCGGGACCGTCGCCGACCGATCACTGCCACCGCAGTGCAGGACGCGCGCGAGCAGTTGATCTACCGCCGGGAGACGCACCTCGACCAGCTCACCGACAAGCTGCAGGAGGAGCGGGTTCGCCGGGTGGTGGAACCGCTGCTGAGCGGCACGGCGGCGGCCGAGGCGATTCCCGCTGACGACATCGGGTACGTCCGCGACCTTGGCCTCGTGCGGACCGACGATCCCATCGCAATCGCCAATCCGATCTACAGGGAGGTGATCCCCCGCGAGCTCACGTTCTCGACCCAGGCGATCCTGGCCGACGACCCGGCCTGGTACGTCGGCGGCGACGGAACATTACAGGTGGACAAGCTGCTGGCCGCCTTCCAGGCGTTCTTCCGCGAGCACTCGGAGCACTGGGTGGAGCGCTTCCAGTACAAGGAAGCCGGCCCGCAGCTACTGCTACAGGCCTTCCTTCAGCGCATCGTCAACAGCGGCGGGCGGATCGAGCGCGAGTACGGCCTGGGCCGCATGCGGACGGATCTGTTGATCGTCTGGCCGACGGACGCCGACCGCGTCGCGTCGCAGAAGGTGGTCATCGAGTGCAAGGTGCTGCGCCGGAGCCTCGACGAGACGCTGCGCGAAGGGCTGCGGCAGACGCGGGCGTACATGGATCGCTGTGCGGCGGCGGAAGGTCACCTCGTGATCTTCGACCGTGTGGAGGGGAAGGCCTGGGACCAGAAGATCTTCCGCCGGGAGGAAGCACGCGGCGGCTCGTCGGTCACGATTTGGGGGATGTGAGAGAAGAAGGCATCTGCATGTGGCGGTGCCGTGCGGAACCCCAGATCCTGCCCCCTCCCGCGAACGACCCGTAGTCTGATGCAAAGCCGGCAGAACGCGCGGTACCTGCGATGGGCGGGATCATTGGTTTCGGAGCCGCGGAGTTGGCGCAACGAATCCGCGTCGGAGACACGAGCCCGCTGGAGGTCGTCGATGCGCACATCGCGCGGATCGAGGTGAGGGCGACCGACGCCGACGGGCTGAGCGCGGCACCGACTTCTGTAACGAGCCCCGCCAGTCGGGCGACCTGAAGGCCTGCCCCGGTACGACGAGCCGGGCTCAGTCGCCCCAGTCGTAGCCGACGCGCGCGTAGTAGTAGGCGCCGCTGTAGCCCCACGGCATGTACTCGCTGTACTGCTCGCCGACCGCGTTGGCGATGACCGACACCTGCGAGTAGGTGTCGAAGACGTTCTGGCCCCCGAGGGCCAGCGTCGTGCTCCGCCCCAGGGGTACGCTCAGCTCCAGGTCGACGATCGGCCGGCCGTCGAAGAAGCCCTGCTCCAGACCGCCCGACGGATCGAAGACCGTCCCGTACCCGCTGTCGTAGTCGTACCAGCCGCTGTAGTAGCTGAGCCGGCCGAGCAGGCTCGCCCCGCCGACGCGCTGCGTGACGCCGACGTTCCAGCGCGTGCGCGGCAGCGCGTAGGCGTACTCGGCGAGCCGCCGGCCGTCGAGCAGCCCCCTGGCGTTGTCGGTCACCTCGGTGTCGGTGTGGTTGAAGACGGCGCTGATGACGGTGTTCCCGCGCAGCGCGAGCGGCGTCCAGGTCGAGACGACGTCGACGCCCTGCGAGGTCGTGCCGAAGGCGTTGGTGAAGAACCGGTAGTTCCTCACGCTCTCGGCGGCCTCGAATCCCCCGGCCACGACCGCGGCGGTCTCGGCCGGAGTCAGCGTGAAGTTGCTCGTGATGCCGATCCGGTCGGACACGTCGATGCGGAAGTAGTCGGCGGTGAGGGTGAAGGGACCGCCGCCGAACACGACGCCCGCGGTGTAGTTGACCGACGTCTCGGGCTCGAGCGGCGCCCCGCCGCGCAGCCGCGCAACCGGCGAGATCGAGGGGATGACCGCGTTGTTGACCAGGTCGCCGACCGTCGGGTCGAACCAGCTCTGGATTTGCAGGCCGTTCTGCTGGCCCGGGGTCGGCGCCCGGAACCCCGTGCTCACGCTGCCCCGCACGAAGCGGAAGCGGCCGGACAGCTTGCCGTTCGTCGTCGTGCCGAAGTCCTCGAAGTTCTCGACGCGGACCGCCGCGCCCACGGTCCAGGCGTCGTCCGTGCCGGTCACCTCCAGGTCGCCGTAGGCCGCGACGTTGTGGCGGCTCCAGGCGCCCGCCTGCTGCGGGGTGTAGGCGAAGACGCCGTTCGAGCCGGCCGTGAAGCGCTGCGCCGCGTACGGTCCGATCTCCCAGCCCGCGGGGTCGCCCGCGCGCACGCCGTACTGCTCGTCGCGCCATTCCGCGCCGGCGGCGAGATGGACCCGGTCGGTGGCGGCATGCGAGACGTCGAAGTTGACGTTGACGTCCCGCTGCCGGTTCCGGCCGACGTCGAACGCGTTCGGCGACGCGAGACCGAGCGATGCATTGACGGTGTCGCGGACGAAGAAGTCGGCGCGGTGCGCGCCCACCGAGCCGCTCAGGTCCCAGTTGAAGCCCCCGGAAGTGCCGCCGCGCACGCCGCCGACGAGCGACGCCTCGGTCGCCGTGCCCCCCGTCTGCGGCGTGAAGCCGCCGGGGAACAGCTCCTGGAACGTGAAGCAGTTCGGGTCGTCGGCCACCTGCTGCAGCGCGGCCGGGTCCGGCACGAGGTCGGTGACGGCGACCGTCGGGCAGTTGGCCGAGCCCATGCCGCTCGCCGCGAGCACGTCGCCCACCAGCAGCGTGCGGCCGCGGTCGTTGCTGAACACCCCGAGCCGCGTGTTCGGGTTCCGGAAGAAGATGCCGTAGCTCACCTTTCGGGTGGAGTAGCTCGTGTGGGAGTACAGCTCCACCCCGCCCGGCAGGGCGTAGCCGAAGTTGCCGAACAGCTTCAGATCGTCGTCGACGTCCGGGTCGCCCCACACCTGCGGACGGTCGGAGCGGACGTGCGTGTTGCCGGCCGCGCGGAGCGCCGTCGCGTCCCTCCGCGGAGCGGCCCGGTCGGTCGGGTTCGCGTTGCCGTACTCCAGGCTGAGGTTGGCGAACCCGGTGGCGCCGAGCGGCAGGCCGACGTTGCCGGCGAACTGGGCCGATTCCCCGTCGCCGGCGCGGTACATCCCCGTGTTGAGCTCGACGCTGCCGCCCGAGCGGGCGTCCTTGAGCTGGAAGTTCATCACGCCGGCGATGGCGTCGGAGCCGTACTGGGCCGCGGCGCCGTCGCGCAGCACCTCGATCTGCCGCAGGGCAATCGCGGGAATGGCGGAGATGTCGGGCGCCTGCGAGCCGAACGCCACGCCGTTGCCGCCGTGCCAGTCGACTATCGACGAGCGGTGCCGGCGCTTGCCGTTGACGAGGATCAGCGTGTGGTCCGGCGCCAGGTTGCGGAGCATGGCGGGCCGGACCACCGTCGAGCCGCCGCTGATCGGCTGGGTGTTGGTGTTGAACGACGGGACGATGCTGCGGAGCTGGTCCTTCAGGTCGCCGGCCCCCCGGCTGACGAGGTCGGTGGCGGCCAGCACGTCCACGGGGACCGCCGACTCGGTGGCGCTGCGGGGCTGGGCGCGGGAGCCGACAACCACCGCCTCCTCCGTGAATCCCGCGAGCAGCCGCCGCATCTCGTCCGGCGACAGTCCCAGGGCCTCGACCTCGTCCGGCGTCATCCCGAGCGCGCGGCCCAGCTCCCCGGCCGGCGCGTCGGTCGGCTCCTCCCCCTGTTGCTGCGGGTCGCTCCGCGGCGTCACGGACGCCGACGACGTGCACGGGATCGCGAGCACGACGAACGCCAGGACCGTCAAGACGAGCGGGTTCTCGATTCGCTTCACGCTGACTCCTTCGCGCCTCTTCCGATTCCGACCTCAACTGGTACGGGGATGCAGCCCTCGTTGCGGAGTCCCTGCTGAATCAGCCGCCGGGTGGACCGGTCGAGGGCGAGCGAGGCCTCGACCGCGGAGGAGTCCTGGGCGGCCGCGGCGCGGTTTCACTCCGCCTTGGCGCAGCTCATCGTGCGTGAGCCGACTCGACGCGGACCGTGATCACGTCGGTGTCGTGATACTGGCTGTGACGCACGGACGAGGCGTAGTGGCGGAGCAACCGGAGCGACACTTCCTGCTCGATCCCTCCGCCCGCCGCCCGCTCGCCGAGCAGGGCCATCCGATCCTCGAGGTTCGTCTCGTCGGTGGCGGCGATGAACTCCAGCACCGCGGTATCGCCCTCGCCGCCCGCCACCAGCAGCAGGCGCCGCTTGTCCACCGCCGCTCGTTCCTCCTCGCTCCGGATCAGCAACAGGAGCGTCTCCTCGCCGACCGCCCGAACGCGCTCGGTCATCTCCCCGCTCCATCGCCGGCGGGCGCCGAGCTTCGCGAGGAACGCATCGATCTTCGGATACGCTTCGACGCTCAGCGCCTCCCGCAGGCGCTGGCGGCGCGGCCCCGTCAGCTCGTCGAACAAGGTCAGCGCGATCACGGTCAGGCCGCCGACCGTCATCGCGTTGCCCAGCATCTCGCTCCAGAGCCCCTGGAAGTACTCGGGGAAGATCCAGTCGAGCTGGAACGCGAGGCCGATCCAGAACGCGAGGCCGACCGCCACGCTCTTCCGGTAGTCGAGCCCGTCGTGCTGGAGGATCTCCATGCCGAAGGTGAAGAGCTTGGCGACCAGCAGGATGAAGTAGCCGGCCACCACCGGACCGGGGATAGCGATGATCAGCGCGATGAACTTCGGCATGAACGCTATCACGAAGAAGATGACCCCGATGGAGACGCCGACCGAGCGGGCCGCCACGCCGGTCAGCTCCACGATGGAGATGCCCGTGGCGTACGTCGTGTTGGGAAGCGTTCCCGCCAGACCGGACAGCAGGTTGCCGAGGCCGTCGGCCGACATCGCGCCCTGGATCGACCTGAAGTCGATGGCGCGAGGCTTGCGCCAGGACACGCGCTGGGTGGCGACACCGTCGCCGAGCGTGTCCATCGCACCCACGACCGTCACCAGCGCGAACGCCGGCAGCAGGGCCCAGAACTCGGGTCCGAAACCGAGGTCGAGTCCGGGATAGGCAAAGGGCGGCAGCCCGATCCAGGCCGCCTCGCGGACGCTCTCCGTATCGTAGAGTCCGAAGGCTAGCCCCCCGGTGACGGTACCCGCGACGATGCCGACGACCGGCCCCCACAGGCGCAAGAGACCGGAACCGCGGAGGGCGGTCACGACGACGACGAGCAGCGTCACGCTCAGCGTGACCGGCGCTGCCGCCGGCGACGCGCCCTGCGGCACGTCGGAGAGCCTGCCGAGGATGACCGGCGCCACGGACACCGGGATCAGCATGACGACGGTTCCGGCCACGGTCGGGGTGAAGATTCGCCGCAGGGCCGACAACCTGGCCGCCAGGGCGAACTGGAACAGGGACGACACGATGATCAGGGTCGCCAGCAGACCCGGTCCGCCCTGCTCCAGCGCCGACACCGAGACGGCGAGAAAGGCGCTGCTGCTGCCCATCAACATCACGTAGCCCGCCCCGACGCGCCCGACGCCCACCGCCTGGACGGCGGTTGTGACCCCGCAGATGGCCAACGCCGCGCACACCGCCCACATCACATACGCATCGCTGCCGCCGGCGGCCCGGACCAGGATCGTCGGGCTCAGCACGATGCCCGAGACGGCGAGCATCGCGTACTGCGCTCCGAGCCCGAGGGACAGCGCGGCGGGCGGCCTCTCGTCGGGCTCGTAGCGCACGTCGCGGCGAGCGTCAGCGGCGTTCGATCGCATTCAGGTTCCCATCAGGTTCCCATCGAGGGGTATTCGAAGCTCTCGTTGCGCAGCCCCTGCGGAATCAGCCGCCGGGTGGACCGGTCGAGGGCGAGCGAGGCCTCGATCGCGAAGGAGTCCTGGGCGGCCGTGGCCGCCAGGGATTCCCCGACAGCAACGCCGTGCGGTGCGGCCACGCTGGCGACGAGCACGCACATGGCCGCCGCTAAGCGGCAGAGTGACGGTGCGCCTGACGGATGCCATCGCCGGTCTCCTGCGCCTCTCGCCGACCGGGTGCGTGCGGGCTCGGTGAGAGCGCTGCGCGGCACGCCTGGTTTCCTGCGCCGTTCTCGTCCTGGAGGACGGCGGCGATTCCGAATCGGCCCGCCCGTCTGGGCTTTTGTCCTTGTCTATCTACTAGAGGCGACTGAGCGGCGGAAACCGAACAGGCGGGGCGAAAAACCTGCAGGCCTTTCGTCACTGCGCCGCGGAGCGCGTCGGCGAACGCCTGCGCGGTCGCTGGACGCAACGGCCGCCGGGTCGCGTGGACGGCGGGCGAGTCGCGGCCGCGCTCGACGCTGCGCGGCACCGTCATCAAGGCTCGGGCGGCAGCTGGGAGGCCGCGGGCGCCGGCGTCAGCGTCTCGCCCGTGGCCGGGAATTCGGGCAAGGCCAGTGCCGACAACGGAACGACGACAGCGAGCTGTCGCATTGCCGAATTCCTCTTCTCCACGGCTGTCAACAGCCGGCGCTTCCTCGCCGGCTTGGGCGGCCGGCGTCCTCGCCGGAGAAGATCCGCCGAGAGTGCGCCGATGTCGCGAATGCCCCTAGGCTCCACACGCCGCCCGGAACTCGCTTGACGTCGCCGTGCAGAGCGGGAATCGAACAGGCAGAGGCCGTTTCCGGCGCCTCTACTCGAACAGGCGTTCGCGAAGCGGGAATCGAACAGGCGGGGGCCGTCGTCACCGATCGGCGATGACGTCGCCCAGCCGAACCACGCAGTCTGGCAAGGCCGCGACATCCAAGGCCGCCAGGACCGCCCGCCTTCAGCCGGCCGCCGCACGGGGAATGAAGAGCCCAACCGCTCGGAGGGACACGGGGTGAACGGCGCCGGTCGGCTGTTCGCTTTTGTTCCGCGAACGCCCTACAAGGGGAGGACTCGGCAGGATGCGGAGATGCTGACTCCCGCTGCGAACGCGGACCAACGGCAAGTGGAAGCCGAGAACGGGCGGCCTACACGCCCACCACCGGATCCAAGGGCCGTTCGAGACCCCCGATGTTCTCTCCGCGAGATTCGTTGACGCTTTCGCAAGACCGCTTGACTCCAGCCACTCTATATGCACTATACATACATGGAGAGCGCGGAGCTCATCAAGCGCCTTCGGCGCGACGGCTGGCGGCTCCACAGCACGAAGGGCAGCCACCACCATTTCGTGCATGATGCGAAGCCGGGCCGCGTGACCGTGGTGCATCCCCGCGAGGCCATCCGCCTCGGCACGCTGAGGCAGATCTTTCGACAGGCCGGCTGGGATTGGAGGGACCGATGAGATATCTCGTAGAGCTCGACGGCAGCGAGCCGGGGGTCGGCTATGACGTGACCGTGCCGGATCTGCCCGGCTGCACGTCTGCGGGCGACGACCTCGACGAAGCACTCCGCAACGCCAAAGAGGCGATCACATTGCATCTTGAGGCGATGATCGCCGACGGCGAGCCCGTGCCGGCCCCGAGTATCGAACCCTCACCGCCGAGCGTGCCCGGCGCGCTGATCGGCTTCGTGGAGGTGGATCTCCAGACGCCCAGCGCCTCGAACAGAGCAACCCGCCTGAGCGTCACGATCCCAGAGCATGCCCTCGCGCTGATTGACTTTGCCGCGAAGCGCGCCGGCACGTCGCGATCCGAGTTCTTGACCCGCTCCGCGCTGACCTGCATCGAGCAAGACGCGCGCCGCAACGCTTGAGCCACTCGTGGCCCGGAAAGCCGCCCGGCAAGACTGGCTTGCGCGGTTCGCTACCCCACAACGATCCGTAGTACGCTTGAGGCTCATGCAACCGGGCGGGCATGCGGCCATCGCAGATGGTCGGCTTGCGGCCCGGCGATGGCTGCCTCGACGAACGGGAGCCGTTGGTCGTTCGCGCCCCCGCAGTTGGCGGAACAGGCCGCCGCGATCGAATGCGGTGCAGGCGGATCGAGCTCGAGCATCGGTTTCGCAGGCGATACGGCTGGCAGAACCGGTTGGCAGTGTTGGGGCGGTTTCCGTAAGTTGTTGATTCCAAGGCACGCGCCCGTAGCTCAGCTGGATAGAGCATCGGCCTTCTAAGCCGAGGGTCGCAGGTTCGAATCCTGCCGGGCGTGCCATTCCGCCGGTCGAATCGGGGAGGCGCCGGTGACCGACAGCATGCGTGTTCCGCGTCGTCGCGCCCTGCAGGCGCTCGGCGCCGCCGCGGTGGCGCCGGCGGCCGTGCAGGGCGCGTGGGCGCTGCACCCCCTGGTGCCCGCGCAGCCGGACGGCGGCCGCTGGCGGCCGCGCTACTTCACCTCCGACGAGACCGCCGCCGTCGAGGCCCTCGCCGAGGCCGTCATTCCCGAGACCGATACGCCCGGGGCGCGGGCCGCCGGCGTGCACCAGTACATCGACTGGATGGTCAGCCGTGCCGACGACGGTGACGGGCCGGCGCGGCTGCCGGAGATCATGCGGGTGGGTCTGGCGTGGCTCGACCGGCGCAGCTCGGCCCTCTTCGGGGGCCGGTTCGCCGACGTCGATGGGCCACGTCAGGCGGAGCTGCTGGCGCGCCTCGCCGCGGACCCGCCGCGGGAAGATGCGGCCGGCGTGGAGTTCTTCCGTGAGGTTCGCCGCCTGACCATCAGCGGGTACTACCGCTCGGAGACCGGGATGCGGCAGGAGCTCGGCTACGCAGGCAAGCAGTACCTCACCGGGTTCGAGGGGTGCACGCACGAGCATCACCTGAGCTGGGAGCCCGACGACGGGGCGCCAGGGCGCGGATAGGGCATGGAGATCCTGCAGCGGGGGCCGGTGCACGACGTCGTGGTCATCGGCAGCGGCGCGTCGGGGGCGATGACCGCGCACGCCCTGGTGGGGCACGGCGTGCGCGTGCTCATGCTCGACGCGGGCTGGAAGTTCGACCGGTCGGAGTCGTGGGCGCACGTCCTGCCGTTCGAGGCGGACCGCCGCCGTCGGGAGGGCGAGGCCCCGCCCCGGTACCGGCTCGACGACCGCGAGCAGCCGTACCTCACGCCGGAAGGGCGCCCCTTCCAGCTCTGGCGCACCTGGGGGTGGGGTGGCAAGACCAACGTCTGGGGGCGCGTCAGCCTCCGCATGTCCGACCTCGACTTCTCCGGCCCCGAACGCGAGGGGTGGGGCATTCCCTGGCCCGTCCGCTACGCGGACATCGCGCCGTACTACGACCGGGTGGAGCAGCTGATCGGGGTGACCGGGGGCGACGACGACTCGGACTCGCTGCCGGGGAGCCGCCATCACCTGCCGCCGGTCAAGCCGCGCTGCGCCGAGGTGATCCTGTCGCGGGCGGCGGGGCAGCTCGGCATCCCGGCGGTGCCCATCCGCCGCGCGGTGCTGACGCGCCCCCACGGGGGACGGCCCGCCTGCCACTACTGCGGGTCGTGCGGGTCGGGCTGCCGCACCGCGTCGTTCTTCAATGCGACCGACTACCTGCTGATGCCGGCCCTCGAGACGGGCCGGCTGGAGATCGTCTCCGGCGCGGTGGCGGCGCGGGTGCTGACCGGCGACGACGGCCGCGCCGACGGGGTCCAGTACTTCGAGCGCGAGAGCGGGGCCGAGCGGGTGGTGCGGGCGCGGACCGTGGTCGTGGCCGCCTCGGCGATGGACTCGACGCGCATCCTCCTCAACTCGCGCTCGCGGCGGCATCCCGCCGGGCTCGGCAACGGGAACGACCAGCTCGGCCGCAACTACTGCGAGCAGGTCCGGTTCCACCGCTTCGGCTTCCTGCCGCAGCTCTTCGGCCAGGGCTACACGAACGACGACGGCATCGGGGGCGGGCACGTCTACATCCCGCGGTTCAACCACCGTCTGACCGGGCTCGACTACGTGGGGGGCTTCGGCATCCAGCTCTGGGGCAACGGGTGCCAGACCACCGGGGTGAACGTGGCCGAGCTGATGCCGGGCCTCGAGTTCGGGGCGGGCTTCAAGCGGCGCGTCCGCGAGCGCTACCCGGCCCTCGCCGCCCTGCACCCCTACGGCGAGATCCTGCCGCGCCCCGACAACCGGGTGACCGTCGACGAGGCGCGCACCGACCGCTACGGCGTGCCGCTGATGCGCATCGACGTCACCTTCGGCGACAACGAGAGGCGGATGGTGCGCCACATGCACGAGGTGGCCGACGAGATCCTGCACACCGCGGGGGCCGAGACGGTGCCGTCGTCGCCCGACGAGCACGACCCACCGGGCGCGGCCATCCACGAGCACGGCACGGTGCGGATGGGGGACGACCCGGCCCGCTCGGTGCTGAACCGCTTCAACCGGATGCACGAGGTCGACAACGTGCTGGTCGTCGACGGCTCGTCGTTCACGAGTGCCTCCGAGAAGAACCCGACGCTGACGATCCTCGCCCTCGCGTGGCGGGCCGGCGACCATCTCGCCGAGGAGCTGCGGAGCGGGCGGCTGTGACGGCCTGGGCCGGCATCGGGCGACCGGGGGCCATCCGGCCGGGGAGCCCTTGCGGGGGTGGCGGCGACGGCCGGTTGCCGGCGTCTGTCGAGAAACGGGCGACGGGCCGGCTGCCAAAGAGCCGCAGCGGTGGTGGCGGCCGGGGTCGGCGCGCGGTGACTCGTCCGTCGGCTATCCGGCCGGAGGCTGCTGAACGAGCGGCGGTGACGGGGTCGGGAAGGCCGGATGGCGGATAGCCGGGACCGTCCCGCGCCGCTCGACGGCATCCGGGTCATCGATCTCAGCCGGGTCGTGTCGGGCCCCTGGTGCACGATGACCCTCGGCGACATGGGGGCCGACGTCGTCAAGATCGAGGAGCCGGGCCGCGGCGACGAGTCCCGCGCGTTCGGCCCCCCGTTTCTCGGGGGCGAGGCGCCCTACTTCCTCTCCGTCAACCGCAACAAGCGGAGCTGCACCGTCAACCTGAAGCACGAGGCGGGCCGGGCCATCGTGTGGCGGCTCGTCGCGGGCGCCGACGTCGTCATCCAGAACTTCCGTCCCGGCGCCGTCGCGCGGCTCGGCCTCGACTACGAGGCGGTGGCGGCGCGGCATCCGCGGGTCGTCTACTGCTCGATCTCGGGGTTCGGCGAGGGCGGGCCCGACGCGAGCCGGCCCGGCTACGACCTGATCGTGCAGGGCGAGTCGGGCCTGATGGACCTGACCGGCGAGGCAGACGGGCCGCCGTCGCGCGTCGGCACCTCCATCGCCGACCTCACGGCGGGGATGATGGCCGCCCAGGGCATCCTCCTCGCCCTCTACGCGCGGCAGTCGACGGGCCGGGGGCAGCACGTCCACATCGCGATGCTCGATGCGGTGGCGTCGCTGCTGACCTACAACGCCGGCAACTACTTCGCGTCGGGCGAGAGCCCCACCCGCCGCGGCAACGACCATCCCTCGGTGGTGCCCTACCAGACCCTGCGAGCCCGCGACGGCTGGATCAACCTGGGCATCGCCAACGACTCGCTGTGGGTGCGCTACTGCGACGCCGTCGGGCGGCCCGACCTGCGCGACGACCCGCGTTTCGCCGCCGCCCCGGACCGGGTGAAGCACCGCGACGTGCTGGTGCCGATAATCGTCGAGCTGACCGCGTCGCGCACGGTGGCCGAGTGGATGGACGTGCTCGGCCGGGCCGGCGTGCCGTGCGGCCGCATCCGCAACGTGGCCGAGGTCTGCACCAATCCCCAGCTCACCACCCGCGGCAAGGTCGTCGACCACCCGCACCCCACGGCCGGGCAGGTGAGGATGATCGGCCAGCCCATCGAGCTGAGCGACACCCCCGGCCGCATCGACCGGGCGCCGCCCCTGCTCGGCCAGCACACCGGCGAGGTGTTGCGCGCGGCCGGCTACTCGGAAGAGGAGATCCGGGCGTTCCGCGCCGACGGGGTCGTCTGATCGGCAAGGCCTGACCGCCCGTGGCGAGAGTCCCCGCTGCATTCGAGCGGCGTTGCATCCCCGCCTGACTGCTCTGCTCCCCGGTGCAACAGTCATCCCTTCGCGCCTTGTCAGTCGTGCGCCTCGCCGGTCTGCCGGCGCCCCCGGGCGCGGTGCAGCGCGGGGTCCGCCACGGGCGGCTGGCGGCGCGTATTCCGACCGGATCCGCCCGTGGCCGCCGGGCAGCGGCCACCACGCGGCATTCGGCGGCTCGTGACGCGCCCCGTGATAATCTGAGGGGCGGACCAGGTCAGCAATGGGAGAGGCGCATGGACGTGGAGATGCTGACGCTGATCATCGGAGTCGTCACCGGGCTGCTATCGCTCGTGGCGGCGGTGGGGGTACTGCTCGTCAACGCCAAGGTGGACCGGCTGACGGGGCGCGTGGATGCGCTGCAAGCGGTGATCACGGCGTTCGTGACCAAGTGACGGGAGGCCGGTTCATGAGGTCTGGAGCAGGTCGAATGACTGTCGGGCGAACAAGCGTGCTGGCGTGCTGCCTGCTGACGTTGGCCGTCGGTCAGGCCGCGCACGGCCAGGCGCCGAAGTACGCGGAAGTCGAAGGATGGCCCGATGCGCCCGTCTCGGCCGCGGGCACCCCGGCCGCGTGGAACTTCGGGCAGGTGTCGGGGGTCGCGACCACCGCCAACGGGTACGTCCTGATGCTGCACCGCGGGGCCCAGCCGCTGATGCTGTTCGACCCCGGCGGTCGCTTCGTGCGGGCATGGGGCGACGGCCTCTTCGACAACGGCAAGGTCGCGGGCATCGCCCCCGCCGACCGGCAGCCCGGGCAGTCGGGCTACACCGCCGTCTACGGGGCGGCGGGCTGCCACAACTGCGGCGCCCACGCGGTGCGGGTCGATTCCGGCGGCGACATCTGGGTCGTCGACGCGCCCGGCCACGTCGTCTACAAGATGGACTTCCAGGGCCGCGTGCTCATGGAGCTGGGCGCGAAGGGGGTCGCGGGCCGCAGCCGGAACACCTTCAACCTCCCCACGGACGTCGCCTTCGGACCCGACGGGTCGATCTACGTCAGCGACGGCTACGGCAACGCCCGGGTCGTGAAGTACTCGGCCGACGGCGAGTACCTGCTCGAGTGGGGCAGCCGGGGCACCGGCCCCGGCGAGTTCGGCCTGCCCCACAACGTGCAGGTGGACGCCGAGGGGCGGGTCTACGTCACCGATCGCGACAACCGCCGCGTGCAGGTCTTCGACGCCGACGGCGGGTTCCTCGCCGAGTGGCCGGAGATCGGCGGCAACTCGGCCCTTTACATGACCGAGGACCAGCACCTGTGGACCGGGGGCACGCTGCGCGACCTCGACGGCGAGGCGGTGGCGACCCTGCCCGGCGGCAACGGCGGGCATGGGATGACCGTGACCGGGGACGGCGAGGTGTTCGTGGCGCAGCTCGGCGGCCGCGTGCAGAAGTTCGCGGGCGCGGAGGACGACTGACGGCCGTCGGGGCGGGGCCGGGAACGCTGGAGGACACGGGCGAGAATCACCCTGCCGTGCCCCGGGGTCACAGTGAAGGCAATCGCGGGCGGCGCCCGGCTGAAGTTGGGGAATCGGTATCGAGCTGCTGACCGGGTGGAGCTCGGAGCGGCTGTCGGGACAGGCGTCGGTGCCGTCGGGCGCGGGCGCTTCTCTTGCCGGGGCAGGCGTCGGTGACCGTCAGGCGCCGGCGCTTCTTTCGGGGGACGGACGCCGGCGGTCGCCTTCGGAGTGGATACGGAACCGTGCAGATGGAGGAGTGGTCGAGATGAGAGTACGAAGCCTTGCGATCGTCGGTGCGCTGCTGGTGGCGGCGGCCTCGGCCGGCGCCCAGACCTATGAGCCGCCGCGGCTGCCCGACGGCAAGCCCGACCTGCAGGGGGTCTGGGACTTCCAGTCGCTGACGCCGCTGCAACGGCCCGCGGACCAGGACAAGGCGGTCCTGTCGGCAGAGGAGATCGCCGAGATCGAGGCCGCGGCGGCCGAGAACAACGCCGCGGCCAATGCTCCCAGCGAGGTGCGCGACGAGCCGCTGCCGGTGGGCGGCAACGTCGGCGGCTACAACCGCTACTGGGTCGACCAGGACGCCTCGGTCGTCGACGACGGGCGCACGTCGCTCATCGTCGATCCGCCGACCGGCCGCCTGCCGGCGCTGCAGCCCGGCGTGGAGCTGATCGAGCTGTCGCTGGGCGAGGACCGGCCCGGCACGCGCCCCGTGCGGGCGCGGGCGGCGGGCATCGGCGCCGACAGCTACGAGGACCGCGGCCTCGCCGAGCGGTGCATCCTCGGGTTCAACTCGGGCCCGCCCATCGTGCCGGCCGGCTACAACCAGAACATCCAGGTGTTCCAGACCTCGGACCACGTGGCGATACTGAACGAGATGGTGCACGACGCCCGCATCGTGCCCCTCGACGGGCGCGAGCACCTGCCCGAGGGCGTCACCCAGTGGATGGGCGACTCGCGCGGCTATTGGGACGGCGACACCCTCGTCGTCGAGACGACGAACTTCAGCGACAAGACGGCCAGCTTCAATCCGTCGGTGGCGCATGCCGTCGGCACCGGAACGACGCTGCACCTGACCGAGCGCTTCAGCCGGGTGGCCGACGACACCCTGCTCTACGAGTACACCGTGGACGACCCGACCTCGTTCACCGCGCCGTTCACGGCCGCCCTGCCGATGAAGCGCGGCAACGGCATGTACGAGTACGCGTGCCACGAGGGGAACTACGGGCTGCTCAACATCCTGACCGGCGCGAGAGTCGCCGAGCTCGACACGGCCGAGCAGGAGCAGTAGCGCCGGGGACCGTCGCCTGCGGATCCGCTTTCCGCACGGCTTCCGCTTTTCGGGGTAGCGTGTCGTTCGCCTGGCGGCGTCCCGCGTGAAGAACGCGGGGCGCCCGTCGGCGCGGGGCGGCGGGCCGGCAATCGTCGCCTGACGGTTCCCCTTGCCGCCTCGACCGACTCTGCAGGAGTCGGCTTTCTGCCGGCGCCGGCCGCGCACCGCGGTGCGGACGCCCCCTCTCACCCCGCCGGCGTGACCAGCACCTCGACCGTCACGCTGTGGCTGTCGCCGCCGACCGTCACCCCCTTCAGGGGGCTGACGTCCTCGAAGTCCCGCCCCCACCCCAGCGTGATGTGGCCTCCGGCCGGCCGGAGGTCGTTGGTCGGGTCGAAGTCCACCCACCCGACGCCCGGGCAGTAGACCGACACCCAGGCGTGGGACGCCTGGGCACCCACGACGCCGGGCTTCGGCACCAGGTACCCGCTGACGTAGCGGGCGGGGACGCCGTGGGACCGCAGGCACGCGATCATCAGGTGCGCGAAGTCCTGGCACACGCCGTGCCGCTCCTCCAGGACCTCGGAGACGGTGGTCGACACGGTGGTCGCGACCGGGTCGTAGCGGAACTCCCGGTGGATGGTCCTCATCAACGCGTCGACGCCTTCGAGCAGCGGCCGGCGGGGATCGAGGAGCGTGGCCGCGTAGCGGGCGTAGAGGTTGCCCCTCGGAGCCAGCGGCGATTCCACCTGGTACTCGACGGCGGCCAGCTCCTCCGCCGTCTCGCGAGCCCGCAGCCGGGCCACGGCGTCGGTCAGCGAGGGAGAATCGAGGTTGTCGCGGCTGCGTCCGGACACCGACACCAGGCTCTCCGCCGTCACTCGGAGGTGGCGGTGGGCGTCCTGGATGGTGAAGGTCGTGGTTGGGTTGCCGAAGTAGTCCTCGCGGGTGATCGAGCCGCTCGCCGGCGGGTCGATCACGAGCTGGCTGCCCCGGACGGCCTGCGCCTCGCTCTCCCGGGGCGTCAGCCGCACTTGGTGCATGGACAGCGACACCGTCTCGGCGTACGCGTAGCGGCTCGTGTGCCTGACCCGGTACACGCCGACCGGCGGTGGTGCGGTGCTCATCGGCTCGCCAGGTGCCGGACCGGGGCGGCGTGGGTGAGGTAGTCGCGGGTCAGCGCGTCCGAGAGGCCGCCCAGGTGTGCCTGTACCCGGTCGAGCAGCCCCGTCAGCTCGTGTCGCCGGCCGTCGCGCACCTCGCACAGCTCGTCGAGCTCGACGAGCTGGACGGCCGCGACGGCGGCGGTGATCAGCTTCGATTCCGGCGACGTCCGGGCCGGCATCGGCGGGTCGGGCAGTTGGGCGACGTGCCGCTTCAGGAGATCGAGCTGGAACGCCACTCCCCGCGGGTTCGCGTCGTCGAGCAGCAGCAGGTCGACGACGAGGTTGGCCCGCAACGAGGTGAGATAGCGCGACCGGTAGGTGATGGCGCTGTCGGTGGCGTCGAGCAGGAGCTCGATGCGGGCGCGCTCGTCCTCGGCCACTGTCGTCAGCCCGTGCCGCAGAAGCAGGAGCACCTGCAGCGCGCGCTCGAGCCGCCGCCCGAAGTCGAGCAGGCGCCAGCCGTGGCCGCGGGTCATGCCCTCGCTGACGGCGCCGCTGAAGCTCGCGAGCATCATGACCATCTGGTCCAGCGTGCGGCGCAGGCCGCTGCGCTCCCGGCGGCCCGACCGGCCCGACCGGAGGTCGGACTCGAGGCGGCTGATGATGCGCCACGAGTCCGCCGAGAGGCGGTCGCGCAACAGCCAGGCCGCGTTCCGCAGGTGCTCCACCTGCCAGCGCAGGCCGCCGCGCCGGTCCGACTCGGACAGCATCGCCGCGACCGCGGCCTGCAGGGCGCGGGCGGGCGGGAGGTGCGCGATGCCCGCCCCCTGCGGCACGTAGTCGAGGTCGGTGAGGAAGCTCAGGGCGCCGGTCAGCGCCGCCGTCGAGCGGCGCGAGGACTCCTCGGAGAGCAGGGGCATCGCCGCGCGCAGCAGCCGCACCGCGGCCCCGACCCGCTCCGAGTACCGTCCCAGCCAGAACAGGTTGTCGGCGACACGGCTCGGCAGATCGAACGTGGCCCGGCTCACGTCGATGGGGGACACGCTGGTCGGGATCAGCGAGCGGTGGGGCTCGGCCGCCTCGCCCACCACCCAGACGTCCTTGCTGCTTCCGCCCCCGAGCAGGGTCACGTCGAGCGAGCCGGTCGACGACGACACCCGTCCCAGCCCCCCCGGCAGCACGTCGTAGCCGTCGCCGACCGACAGCGCGTAGACCCGGATGACGAGGAAGCGCGGCGAGAGGCCGCCCGCCACCCGGACCGGGGTCGTCGACAGGGCGATCTGCTCCTGGGCCACGTAGCGGTGGGGCTGGCGGGCGATGCGGTCGGCGAGCCGGGCCCGCTGCCCCTCGGGCAGGCGCCGTCCGAACGTCCGCTCCCGCCGCACGCTGGGATAGGCGGGCTTGATCACCAGCTCGTCGAGGTGGTCGAGCACGTGCTCACGGGCCGCCTCCTCCCCGCACCACCACGTCGCCACCGACGGGAGCAGCAGCTCGGCCCCCAGCAGGCGGCGGCACAGGTCGGGCAGGAACGCCATGACGGCCGGCGACTGGGCGACCCCCGCCCCCAGCGGGTTGACGACGCCCACGTTGCCGCGGCGCACCGCTTCCACGAGCCCCGGCACGCCGCTGTGCGACGCCCCCCCGAACTCCAGCGGGTCGCAGGCCTCGGACGGTTGGCTGCGCAGGATCAGGTCGACCGGCTGCAGGCCGCCCAGCGTCTTGATGTAGACGCGGTAGTCGCGGACGGTCAGGTCCGTGCCCTCGACCAGGGTGTAACCCATGTAGCGGGCGAGAAACGCGTGCTCGAAGTAGTTCTCCGAGGCCGGCCCCGGCGTCAGGACGACGATGCGGGGGTTCTCGCGGTGCCCGGGCGCGCTCGCGGCGAGCGACATGCGGCGGGTCCCGAACGTGCCGGCGAGGCGCCGGACCTTCGAGGCCACGAGCACGTCCGGCAGCACCGCGTTGACGACGATGCGGTTCTCGAGGGCGAAGGCGAGCCCGGCCGGCGCCTCGGTGCGGTCTCCGAGCACCCACCATCTCCCGTCCGGCGCGCGCACGAGGTCGGCGGAATAGAGAGGAAGCCAGCGCCCGCCCGGCGGCGGCAACCCGTCGCACGCTCGCAGGAAGGCGGGGTTGGCGTGCAGCCAGTCGGCGGGGAGGGCGCCCTCGTGTATCAGCCGGCGCGGGCCGTAGAGGTCGGCGAGCACCGCCTCGTACAGGCGGGCGCGCTGAACCACCGCCCGTTCCAGGTGGGTCCACTCGGCCCCGTCGATGACGCAGGGGATCAGGTCGAGCGGCCAGGAACGTTCCCGCGTGCCGCCGCGACGGTGGACGTGGAACGTCATGCCGTTGTCGCGGATGAGCCGGCGGGCCTCCTGCGTCCGGCGGTTGAGCTCGTGGCGGCCGGCCGCGGCGAAGGCGTTCGTCGTCGCCTCCCAGTGCGAACGGAGCGCGCCTTCCGCGTCCACCATCTCGTCGTAGTGGCCGGCGAGGGGGGCGTAGGCCGGCGGCCGGGTCAAGGCTCCGCCTCCGGCGCCGTCCCGGCCGCGGGTCCGGCCGGCGACGGCAGGCCGACGGGCCGGCCGAGACCGCCCTCGGGCGCACGCCCCCGACCCTCGCGGCCTCGGGGCCGCTCGAGGCGCGGGTCGACCGGGGTCCGGTTCACCGGGGGCCGTTCTTTCCGGTGCGGGCGGCGTCGCCCAGGCGGGTCACCGTCGCTGCATGGTCGAACTCGACCTCCGCCGGCGACACGCTGCCGCTGATGGGCGCGGCCGTAGCCGGCTCCGCCGTCGCCGCCACCGGCAGGTGCCCCTCGGCCGCGAGCAGACCCGAGGTCGGGTCGAGCCCCACCCAGCCCGCGCCCGGCAGGTACGCCTCGACCCAGGCGTGGAGCTCGGCGGAGTCGCGGGACGGCCCCGGCGGGCCTTCGAGGGGCCTGACGTCGGGGACGAGCTGTATCAGGTAGCCCGAGACGAACCGCGTGGCCAGCCCCAGGTGCCGCAGGACCTGGGCGAGCAGCCAGGCGCTGTCCCGGCACGAGCCGCGGCCCCGGGCCAGGGTGTCGTCGCAGGTCTGGATGCCCGGCTCCATCCGGGTCTCGTAGTCGATGCGCCGCTCGAGGTCTTCGTTCAAAGTCACCAGGAAGTCCACGGTCGAGCGCGCCCGCGTGTCGACGGCTCCCAGGAACCTGCGCAGCTCGGGACCCGGGGGCTCCGTCTCGAGGTACGGGCGCAGGTCTTTCGCCAGCCACGGCTCGTACTCGAAGGGAAAGGCCTCGGCCGACGGCTCGAGGAAGAAGTCGAAGGGGTTCATCGCCGTCAGCTCGGCGACCAGGTCCACCTCGATGTGGAGCCGGCGGGCCGGGGTCTGGAAGACCGCGCGGGCGAGGTGGTTGCCGTGGGGGTCCTGATGCCAGTTGAGGAAGTGGTCGGGCGGGTCGATGCGGAGCGAGTAGCTGGTGACGGGGGTGCGGCAGTGCGGCGCCGGCCGCAGCCGGACGACGTGCGGCGACAGGGTCACCCGCCGGTCGTACTCGTAGGTGGTGCGGTGGTTGACGGCGACCTGAGTGCCCATGGAACCGACGATATCCGTGCACGTCCGCCGCCGTCGTTCGGCGGGCCTTCGGACGCCAGTGGTGAAGGGGCTCGTTGCGTTCGACCGGCAGCGCATCCTGCCCGACCGCGGCGTTCTGCCGGCCAGGGCTGCTCCACGGTCGCAGTTGCCCCGCGTGCTTCCTCGCCGCGCCCTGGCCGGGTACGGGCTTCAGCCGCGGGCGCCCACCCCGGTCTCGACGCAACGCGGAGTTCGCCACGGGCTCCCGCGGCACGCCGGACGAGATCGGGAGGTGGTCGGGAGACGGGTTCCCGATCTCGTCCGCAGGGTGGATTCTCTCGCGAGGGTCAGTCGAGCTGGGCGTAGATCTTCGCGGCGTTGTCCTCGGCGCTGGTCAGGGTGCCCCGGCTCATCGCGTAGTTCGCGTAGCGCTCGGGGAGGTCGAGCGAGGCCGCGGTCTCCGCCGCCGTCTGGCCGGCCGCTTTGCCCGCCTCGACGGCCGCGAGGAAGTCGCGGTTGAACTCGCCGAACTCGCGGAAGTCGGCCCAGCCCATGACGGGGCTGTGCCCGGGAATCACGGTGTCGACGCCCGGGATGCCGTCGGCCGCGGCGAGCACCGTCCTGCCGTAGTCGACCCCGCTGCCGCCGTTGTTCACGTCGATGTAGGGGACGCCCTTCCACGCGAACAGGTCGCCGGTGTGGGCGACGCCGAGGCCCGTGAAGACCACGACGGAGTCGCCGCTGGTGTGGCCGGGGCCGAAGTGGTAGAGGTCGATCTGGTTGGCCCCGTCGAGCAGGGTCAGCCGGTCCTCGTAGGTCGTGCCCGGCAGGTAATCCTGTCCGCTCGCGGACTGGAACGCCGGCATGCGCTCCATGTTGGTCCGGGTGTTGACGTGGGCCACCACCTCGACCGGCTGCGCGAAGTCGATGTTGCTGCCCACGTGGTCGCCGTGGGTGTGGGTGTTGATGATCATCGTGACCGGCTCGTCGGTCACCGTCCTCACCTTGTCGAGAATGGCCTCGCCCCACCCGGGGTTCTTGGTGTCGACCAGCACCACGCCGTCGTCGGTGACGAGGGCCGCGGTGTTCCCGCCCCCGCCGATGATCACGTACAGGTTGTCCTTGACGTGCTCGATCTCGGCGACGTTGCCCTGCGCCACCGGGCGGCTGATGGCCACCGCGAGGCCGATTGCGATCACTGCGGCCAGAACCGTGATTCGTCTCATGTCATGTCTCCGTTCATTCCCGTTCCGTTGATGACGCCCACTATACAACGGTCCGCCCCGCCAGCCGGTGGTCGAGCACCATCTCCTCGGTCAGGGTCGTCCCGAAGCCCGGGTCGGTCGGCGCCACGACCTCGCCGTTCTCGACCGGCGGCGACATCGCGTCGAGAATCGCCGAGCCGGCGGGGAAGCTCTCGGCCATGGTGCAGCTCGGCGAGATGAGCGCGATGGGCAGCCCCCAGGAGCTGGCGCCGCGGTGGGGGATGATCTCGAGCCCCGCCCCCTCGACGAGCCGCGCGATGCGCCGCCCCGCGGTGGTGCCGCCGCACCACGTGATGTCGGGCTGGAGGATCTCGGCCGAGCCGACCCGCACCAGCACCTCGAACCCGTGCTCGGTGTACTCGTGCTCGCCGCACGCGACGCGGGTCCATCCCGGACCGCCGCCCCCGATGCGGCTCACGAGCTCGGCGTAGCCGAACACGTCGTCGGGCGAGAGCATCTCCTCCATGAAGTAGAGGCCGGCCGGCCGCAGCCGCTCCGCCACCCCCACCGCCCAGTCGACGGTGCCGTTGCGCGAGACGCAGTCGGTCATGAGGTTGCCGTCGGGCCCCAGCACGTCGCGGGCCTCGAGCACCGAGTCGATGGCCCGATCCAGCACGTCCGGCGGGGTCAGGGGGTTCACGGGCAGGCTGCGCTTGAAGTTCCGGACGCCGGCGGCGACGCCCGCCGCGACGTCTCCCCCGGTCTGGTAGAGCGGGATGCGGTCGCGGTCGGCCCCGCCGAGCAGCTCGTGCACGGGCTGCCCGGCGTGCTTGCCCGCGATGTCCCACAGCGCGTTGTCGACCGCGCTCAGGGCCATCGCGAAGAGGCCGCGCCGCCCGTAGAAGATGGCCGACTGGTACATCTGGTCCCAGAGCTGCTCCACGTTCAGGGGGTCGGCGCCCATCAGCAGGTGCTTCAGGTGCCCGTCGATGATCTCGACGGCGGCGCTGCCCCCGGCCCCCATGCCGAAGCCGGTCACCCCCTGGTCGGTCTTGACGATCGCGATGATGGCCGACGGCAGCTGCTCGAACGGCCCGCCCCAGCGCCAGCGCCGGGGGTCGTCGTCGCCCGAGAACGTCGGCGGGTCGAGCAGCCCGTCCGAGCGCTGGTTGATGTAGATGGGATAGGCGTCGACGGCGCGTATCCGCAGGGCGGGCCCCTGCGCGCGGGTCGCCCCGGCCCGCCGGCCCCCGAGGGCCGCGGCCGCCGCGGCGAACCCGCCGGCCGTCTGCAGGAAGCGTCGTCGGCTCGGCAGCGTCAGGTCTCGTGTCATCTCATGTCTCCGCGATATGGGTGCGGCGCCGCGAGTGCCGAGCTGCGTGTCGCGAAGGAGGCGGCGACGAGGACGTGGTGTCCACCGGGATCCTCACGAAACTTCGCGGAAGACATCCTCGTCGGTCAGCCAGCCGTTGGCCTCGGCGAACGGCGCGACACGGCGTCGCAATCGTGCGAGTCGCGCGATCGCCAACTGGCGCCGCACCGCTTCGCGCACGAACGCGCTCTTGCCCGTGCCTGTCCGCGCCGCCACCTCCCGCAGTTGTGCGTCCAGCGTGTCGTCGATGCGGACGCTGAGCGTCGGCATGTGCTACACGGTACTGCACTCGGCGAGCCCGATTCCAGCCTTCGTCGACCAGGATGCCGCATCCGTGTCGCCTTGCCGGCCGTGTGCGCGAGCCGCGTGGCGCGATATTCTGGTGGCGGCGATGGGAGGGGACCGGCTGACCGGCGACGAGCGGAGCGCGGCGATGGCCTCGAAGTACGTCTGGTGGCAACCGGCGGAAAGCACCCTGACGGATCGGCGGCTTCTGCTCGCGCAGATGATGACACTGGGCACCGTGGACGACGTCCGCTGGCTGTTGGCGCGGGTGCCCGCGGCCGACTTGCGCCGCGTGCTGCACGATCCCCCGGTGGGGGTCTTCAACCGCCGCTCCTGGAGCTTCTGGCGACGCCGGCTGGGTCTCGATCCGGCCGCGGGTCCGCCGCCGCGGCGGCTGCCGTCGCGATTGCCGCGATGACGCTCACGCCGATGCTCGACGTGCTCCCGGAAGCCCAGCGCGCGCTCTGGCCGGCGCTCGGCGACCTGCCGGTTTCGCTGGTCCTCTACGGCGGCACCGCGCTCGCGCTGAGGCTGGGGCACCGGTCGTCGGTCGACTTCGATTTCTTCTCCTCGGAATCGCTCGATGTCGACGCGTTGTTCGATCTGCCCTGTTTCGCCCGCGCCGACGTCCTGCAACGCGAGCCCGATACGCTGACGGTTTCGACGAGGCCATCCGGCCGCTCGCAGCCGGTCAAGGTCTCGTTCTTCGGCGGCATCGACACCGGCCGGGTGGGAGAGCCCCAGCGGACCGACGACGGCGCGGTCCTGGTCGCGTCGCTGCTGGATCTGTTCGGCGCGAAGCTCAAGGTGCTCCTGCAGCGCGTCGCCGCGAGGGATTACCTCGACCTTGCGGCGATCCTGCGCTCCGGCGTACCTCTCGAGGACGGGCTCGGCGCGGCGGCGGCGCTCTACGGGAACCGCTTCCCGCCGATGGAGGCGGTGAAGGCCCTGGCGTACTTCGACGAGGGCGAGGCGGCCGATGTCGACGCGGCGACCCGCCGATACCTGATGGAACAGGCCGGTCGCTGGGATCTCACCGTATCCACGCTTACCCGCGCCGCGGATACCCTCACGTGAGGGGTACTTGACGGGTCGGCTTGGACCGCTCGATGCGCAGCTCGGCCCGCAGGGGGTGCTTCCCGGAGGGTGACGGGTCGGTCCTGCGGGCGGCTCCTTCGATCCAGCGCTTCCGCGCCGCGGGCTTTGCGGTTGGTCGTTCCGCTACCCGCTGAAACGGGGTGCGTGGACGCGGCCACGCTCTCCCGCGCCCGGTCCTTCATGCCCGATGTTGCCGGTCACCGTACCGGGAGGAGATCCCTCACCGCGATCTCCGCGCCGGGGCATGCCAGCGGCGAGATGGTGTCGCCGGCGCCGTGGCGGCTGACGCTGGCGTAATGGTCTCCGTGGGGCTCCCGGTACACCTCGAGTCGCGATTCGGGAATCGCGAGGATCCAGTACTCCGGGATCGTCCGCCGGAAAGCGGTCGTTCTGGCGGTCGTTCAGGTAGTTCCAGGCGAATTCGCCGCGGGCGCCGAGATTGCCGCGGCGGGCCAGCATCTCGGATAGCGGATAGGATTTCCTGGGGCCGATACGTTCCGCCTGGATATACGCGAGTCCTCCACCGAACGGCGGGAAAGCGCGCCATACAGGAGGAACCCCGGCCTCCGCGGCCGGACCGTTCACCGTCAACTGATCTCCGGTGCGCGAGTAGCCGAATGTCTGTGTCCAAGGCTCGGGCGTCTCGTCGCGCCGCAGTTCGAACCCCACGACTTCTTTCTCGGCGTCCTCAAACAACACGTCCGAGCCGGCGCCAAGGTCGGTCAGGGCGCCGCCGAGCACCAGCCGCCCTTGCGACAGATCTCCCGTGTCGAACGACTGTCGCAGGACCAGCAGCCCCTGGATCACGCTGCTCTTGCCCATACCGTTCAGGCCGCACAGCAGGTTGAGCGGCGCGCACGGGAGGTCCAGCGCTTCGAAGCACTTGAAGTTCTTCAGTACGATTCGCCGCAATATCAGAGAAATCCCTGCACCAGGTCGCGAATGGCGGCGAAACGCGTCCGTATCCGTTGCGACGTGCCGGTCGACATCGAGATCGCCTTTTCGAACTCCGGGTCCTCGCTCAATAGCGCCATGAAACGCTTACGCACCGCTTCTCGTTGGGCGACGAGCCGCTCGATCTCGTCGGGTGAGCAGCGCGCCAGCTGCACGGCCCACGTCTCAAACAGCGGCATGCTGATCAGGCTGCGGGCCGCACCCGACCGGTAGCGCTTGCGGAATGCGTCGTTTCCGAAGATACGCGGCGCGGCCGACACCGGAGGACGCATTCTCTGTCCGCCATGCGGTTCGGCCTTATCGAGCCATTCGTGGCGTACACGAACTCGGTTGACCTGGCCAGTGTCTTCAAGTATTCCCGGACCGGACCCGGGTTGAGCGCGTGACGAATCTCCTGTCCGTTGAGCGGTATCCCCCCGGTATTGATTCGGCGGAAGATATTGAACATCACCTCCGGCGGTGTTCCCGGCTCGATGACGTTTACGACGAACTGGGTCTCGCTGATCCGCCGCTGCATCGCCCGTGGGAGATCATCGTACCGCAGGCCGTCGAGTTCGCCGCGATACTCGAGCCTTGTCAAGGGAAACTTGCCGGTCACGTAGTCGCGAATCGTCGAGAGACGCTGCACTCCGTCGACGACCGCCCATTTCTCGTCCTCGTCCGCTGCGACGTAGAAGACGGGGATGGGGATGCGCAGCAGGAGCGACTCGATCAGGCGACTCTTGCGTTCGGGGTTCCAGATGCCGGACAACCGCTGAAAGTCGGGTGCCAGGTCGATCTCGTCGTGTTCGATGCGCGTCATGAGCTGACCCACGACAGCCTGAACCGTGTGGATCTTGATCCTGGCCGGGTCGAACGGACGTTCGACGGCGCCCGCTTCCGGATCGTCCCTTTCCGGCTCGACGCCAAGGCCCGGGTCGGACTCGTCACCAGACCCGTTCGGCGTATCAAGGGGCGGCCCGTGCTTAGGTTCGGCGGGGTTCGGCGCCGTGGCCTCCGATTCGGTCTCGATGGCATCGGAGACGGTGACGCCGGCGCGGTTCGAGGTGGCGTCGGGTTGCTCGATCGCGGTGACTGCCTCGCTCATGTCGCCTCCTGCGACGACTCTATCGCCGGGTGCGATCAAGCATCGCCCGCAGTCGGAGCCTCGCCGGCGAGCCGAGCCCGGCCGGGGAACGGGACCGCACGGTCTTCGTGGCTTACCGGCGAACCGCCGCCCGCCGCGGCCGAGGGCACTCGTCGCCGTTGCCGCCGTCTGCCCGGAGCCGTTCCATGCCGGCCCGAGGACCCCGAGGACCTGGCCTGGAGGGCAAGGGGTGACCTCCCGGGTTGAGCTCGGAGCCGGATAGCCCGTAAACGGCGCTTATGGGTGCTCCCACCCCGCACCGCCCGAACTCCCTGCGGGATTTCGCAAGCGAGGGGGGAGCCCGCGCGCTGTGCGTGGGCAAAGGCACACCAAGGCGCCCTCAGCTGCGGAACCTCGAGCTCCCGGGAAAGCCCCTGATCGTCCAGCCCGGCCTCGAGCCCGGGACCCGAGCCGCACGCGGAGCCCCGCGGCTGGGGCACAGCTCCCGGACCACTCCGACCTACTCGCTCGCCGGTATCGCCTCCATCAGAAGCGCCAGAGCGTTGCGAAGGGCCCGGCCGCCGGCTCCGGCGCCGGCGTAGTGGCCCTGACGCACGACGACGAGGTCGTGCGAGGGGACGATGAGCGTGGTCTGGCCGCCCGCCCCGGACATGTAGTAGGCGTTGCGCGGCACCGGGAACGTGCCGGTGGTGTTGATCCAGAAGAAGCCGCCGTAGATGGGCCGGCCGTCCGCCTCCCAGGCGGGGGCGATGGTGCTGACGAACTCGGCGTAGCCCTCGGGCAGGATGCGCTCGCCGTTCCAGACGCCGTCCTGCAGGTAGAGGTTGCCGAGCCGGGCCCAGTCGCGGGCGGGGGCGAGCTCGTAGCCCTGGAGGAGGTAGTTCCCGTAGGGGTCGGTCTCGAGCACCATGCCGCGGATGCCGATCCTGTCGAACAGCTCGCGCTGCGGGAACGAGAGGTAGTCGTCGCCGCGGCCCTCGACGCCCAGGCGGACGAGGTAGTTGGTCAGCACGGGGTCCGAGTTGCGGTAGCGGCCGATGGTGTTGGGCGGCCACTGCGGCGGGCGGGTTGCGGCCCACTCGAACGAGTTGACGGTGCCGGTGTAGACGTAGAGGTGGTCGGGGTAGCCGAGGGCGGGGTCGAGGTCGGGGTCGGCGACGCCGCGGAAGCGCACCCCGCTGGACATGCGCAGGATGTCGGCGATGCGGATCTCCTGGCGCGGGTCGCCCTCGGTCTGCCACTCGGGCACCGGGGCCGGCTGCCACAGGTCGTAGACGCCCTGCTGAATGAGGACCCCCATCAGGGTCGCGGTCAGGCTCTTGCCCATCGACCAGCTCTCGAGCGGGGTGTGCAGGTCGATGCCGTCGCCGTAGCGCTCGCCGATGATGCGCCCCCGGTGGGTCACCACGAACGCCGCGGTCATCCCCTCGGCCGGCTCGAACGCGGCGTCCACCGCCTCGGCCACCTTCGCGGCGTCCACGCCCTCGGCGAGAGGCGCGACCGGCACCGCGTCGCCCATCGGCCACATCTGGGTCCAGGGGTCGGGCAGGGCGCTGGGGATGTCCACCGGCTCGAAGAACACGTCCTCGGCGTCGATGGGCAGGGCGACGCAGCCGTGGTCGCCGTTGAACTTCGCGGTCCGCACCACGCCGTCGGGCAGGGTCAGGTGCACCCGGCGCTGGTCTCGGTCGACCTCAGTCGCGGTGACGTGCGCGCGGTGCTCGTAGGGGCTGCTGAAGAAGCCCACGTTCTCGGCCGCGAACGCCGGGTCGAGGCCAGTCACGAAGACGGCCGAGCACAGGGTCTTGGCGAAGCCGGCGGTGTGGTGCCACAGGGGGTCGCCGGGCGGGGCCTCGTACTCGGTATCGAGCTCGGCTTCCGCTGCGCGGGCGAGCATCGCCTCGCGGCCCTCCTGGGCGGCGCTGTCGGCGGCCGGGCCCGCGGCCATCAGCAGTGCGACGGCCAGCCAGGCCGCCGGTCCCCGTGAACAATACTGTCGTGTCATCGTGCCTCCTCCGTCGTTCGTGCTGCGTGACCGGACACTACCACGACCGGGCGGTTCGCGCACCTGCCTGGGACCTCGCGGCGAGCTCGGGGCCAACCTGATAGGATGCGGCGTTTCGCTGTCGTCCGGCGCCGCGCCGATCTCGCGGGCCGCCGGCGATCGGCATCACCGGCTGTCGCTCCGTGCTGTTCACCGACTCGACCTTCCTGCTCCGCTTCCTCCCGCTGCTGCTGGCCCTGTTCTTCCTCGCGTTGGCCCTCACGCCGCGTCGCTGGAAGGAGGGGGGGCGGCGCTTCGTCCTCGCCAATCCTGTCCTGCTGGCGGGAAGTCTGGCGTTCCTCTACTGCGGGGCGGGGCCGTTCGCGCGGTGGCTCGGGGGCCTGGCGCTGCTCGCGTGGCTGACGGGGCTGGCGACGGCCCGGGTACGGCGCGCGGGGGGGGCGTCCGGCGGGTCCAACCTGCTCCCGGAGGCGCTGCTCACGGTGACGGCCCGAGTTCGGCGCGCGGGGGGGGCGTCCGGCGGGTCCAACCTGCTCCCGGAGGTGCTGCTCACGGTGGCGCTGGCCGGCGGCGCGGTGCTGTTCGGGGTCTTCAAGTACGCGAGGCCGCTGCCGCCGGTTCTGGAGGCTCCGGGGTTCGCGGTCCCCCAGCTGCTGGTGCCCCTGGGGCTGTCGTTCGTCGTCTGCCACGCCGTCTCCTACGTGGTGGACGTGCACCGGGGCGAGGCGCCGGCCCAGGCCAATCCCGTCACCGCCGCGTCGTATCTGCTCTTCTTCCCCCTGCTGTGCGCGGGGCCGCTGGCCCGGTACCGCGACGTCGCGGCGCAGCTCGTCGAGCGGCGGGCCACGATGGCCGCGTTCGCCTACGGGGTGCGGCGCTGGCTGGTGGGGTTCTGGAAGGTGGGGTTCCTGGCCGCCGCCCTGGCGGGGCCGGCGGACGCCGCGTTCGCCCTGCCGGCCGGCGCGCTCGGCGCCGCGCACGCATGGCTCGGCGCGGCGTGCTTCGGGCTCCAGATCTACTTCAGCCTGTCCGGCTACGCCGACATGGCCATCGGGTTCGCGCGCATGTTCGGCTTTCGGCTCGCCGAGAACTTCCGCTGGCCGTACGGGGCCGAATCGGTGACCGAGTTCTGGCGCCGCTGGTTCGTCACCCTCTTCGATTGGTTCCGCGACTATCCCGGCCTGTCGCTCGACCCCGTCGCCGGCCGGCCGCTCGCCCGCGCCGGGCGCATCCTGCTGCTGTTCCTGGGCGTCGGCCTGTGGCACAGTCCGGGCTGGACCGTCGTGACGTGGGCGCTGCTGCACGGCGGGGTGGTGGCGCTGGAGCACGCCGGCCTCGCCACCCGGCTCGCCCGCTGGCCGCGTCCGCTACGGCACGGCTACGTGCTGCTGACGGTGCTGTGCCTGTGGGTCGTGTTCCGGGCCGACACGCTGCCCGACGCCGGCGTCATGTTCGCGGCGATGTTCGGGCCGGGCGCCGCCGCCGACCCCGCGCCCCTGGTCCTGACCCCCGTCGATTGGGCGGCGCTCGTCATCGGGGGGCTGTCGGTGGTCCCGCTCTGGTCCGGGTTCGGCCGCTGGCTCGTGACCGTCGACGCCCTCACCACCTCCATCCTGTTCCTCGTCTCCACCAGCGTCCTCTTCGTCTGGCGCTGCCTGATGAGCACGGTCCTGTTCGTCGTGGGACGCCGCCGGCGGTAGCAGGCTGCGCCGCGCCTTTGCGACAGGTCTCCTACAGCAGGGGAAGGCCGCCTCGATGCGCGTGCCAGAACGCGAGGATCTCGACCCGTCGCAGATCTTCGACCACGCGGTAGTAGAGGTCGTAGCGGACGCGCGCGAGGTGCAGACGACGAACACCCGGCAGCGAGAGATTCCGGGCGCGGGCGCCGATTCCCGGTTGGAAGGAGATGAGAGCCGAGGCGCGTTCGAGTTCCTCGCGAATGGCGTTCGGCGCCCCGGGGCGGTTGACACGCCACCACCGCTCGGCCGCGACGATCTGCACCCTGGCGAGATCGCCGACCTCGACGTCGAGAGGACGACTCACTCGCGCTTGCGCAACTCGGACAGGACGTTGGCCATCGGGGTGGTCCGGCCCTCGTCGCACTGGGCGATTGCTCGGAGCAGCATGTCTTCGGTTTCCCTGTCGGCCTCGAAGGTTCCGTCACTCTCGAGCGCCAGCACGGCTACCGATGCGCCCTCCGGCAGATTTCCCACGAACTCGACTCGGCCGCCGACGACCTTCCCGGGGGCGAAGCGCATAGCGGCATTGTAGCAGCGCGGGCGCCGACGTGAGGGCTGCTCCCCGCGGCAACTCCTGGAGCTGCGGGCTCACCGTCGTACATCCGATTGGAGCGGGTTTCCGGGCCAGCTCGGCTACGACCGGCTCTCGTGCAGGCCGACCACCATTCGGGCGAAGTCGGAAAGGTCGTCCAGATGCTCCTGTACTACCGACGTGACGATGTCGAGATCGAGATTCTGGTACTGGTGGACCACCACGTTGCGCAGCCCGACCATCGCCTTCATCTGCCCGGCCATCGCGGCGGTGACGAGGCCTGCCCGTTCGAGCAGGTCGAAGCTCTCGGCGCTGGTTCGGGGCCAGCCCAGCTTCCTCGCGGCGACCACGTGGTTGGCCATGTCGAGGGCCTGTTCGCAGGCCCGTTGCAGATTGAGGACGATGATGTCCTGCCGGTCGTAGTCGCGCTCGAACGGCACCGTCGCGGGCTGCTCCCAGGCTTGCCGCACACGCGCCAGGCAGCGTTCGAGGCTCTGCTGCTTTGCGATCAGGACGTCGGTCATGGCGCGGGCGTCCGTGCGCCGCCGACGATGGCCGCCCGGATGCCGGCGCGTTCCGCGTTCAGCTTCTGGTGCATCGACAGGACGAGCGACTCGAAACCCAGCCGCGCGTCGTCGTCACCGCGGTACGTCAGGCGTCCGGTGCGCAGGATCTCGGCCTGCAACGACGTGTCGGCACGGCGTAGGTTGATCAGGTCCGCGTGTTCCGCGCCCAACGCGCCCGCGATCGAGACGGCGAGCAGGTGCCACTGCCAGCGGTCGGCCCGCATCGCCGCGCCGTGCGGCAGGAGAACGGCGACGTCGACGTCGCTGTCCGGACGCTGGGCGTCGGTACCCCAGGTGCCGTAGCGGTAGATCGCCTGCACGTCGGGATGGGCCTCGAGGACGAGGCGGTTGATGCCGTCGTCGGCCGGGGCGGATCGGTGCTCGCGGGTCATCGTGTCGAATGCGCTGCCGCCGGGTCACCGGGTCGAGCGCTCGAGGTCCCGGCACGTGGGGCGGACCGCCCGGTAGTCCTCGACCACGATGACGTCCTCGGCGGCGGCGCGGCGCGAGTCCCCCTGCCGGACCGACACTCGAGGGTTGAACGGGTTGCCGCCGCGAGGGCCGGGCGGTCTCCCGGCGCCAGGGAAGGTGCCGCCGCCCGGCGGCCGGAAGATGGGCGGCTCGACAAGCGCCGGCGACGACGTCTCCGGGTTGATGCGGCCGGTCACCTGGATTTCCTGCCCCTCGCGGAGGACGATCTCCTCCAGCAGGTCGTCGTCGCCCACCAGCAGGAAACGCTGTCCCGCGTCGACGGAGCTCTGGCTCTCGAAGGCCTGGCGGCCGGCGCCGCTCGCCCGCAGCACCACGCCTTGCGGGGTCTCCTCGACGCACCCGCGGACCCTGTCGGACTGGGCGAACAGAAGGGACGGCGTGAGCAGGACGGCCGGGAGAGCGAGGGCGAAGCGCATCGTCACCTCCGTTGAACGCCGGAGCCCATGGTGAAAACGCCGCGTTGCGTCGCCCGCTCGGACGCCGCGTTGCGTCGCCCGCTTGAACACGGGGGCCTTCACCGCAGGCTCCCAAGGATCCCATTCTGACATACGTCGCAGACCTGCTGGGCCTGCTGGGACCTTCTGGTCCTGCTGGCTTCGTGGCGCCGGAGCAAGCGCCGCGGTGGCGATGCGTACCTCGCGTTCTGGGCCCCCGGTTCTGGCCGGGCGCCCGTCGTCCTGCTGGCCCCTGCTGGCCCTGCTGGCCCTGCTGGCGGCCCGGGAGATGGAGGATAATCGGACTCCGAACGCCGCGCGGCCGGTTCGGCCCGGCGGAGCGTTTCGGCGTCAGGCGGGCGGGCGGTTCAGCGTCGACCAACGCACTCGATTGCAGGAGCAACGCCATGCGACTTGCCGGCACCCTGTCGGGTCTCGCGCTCTGTCTCGGTCTCGCGGTCTTCCCGGCTGCGGCCGCCGCCCAGGACGCGGCGGGCGACACGCTGGAGATCTACCTCGTCGACGTGGAGGGGGGCGAGGCGACGCTGTTCGTCGCCCCGTCGGGCGAGTCGTTGCTCGTCGACACGGGGTGGCCGGGCTTCGACGGGCGCGACGCCGACCGCATCGCGGCCGCCGCCGCGGATGCCGGCGCGGCCGCCATCGACCACCTGATCGTCACCCACTTCCACGGCGACCACATGGGCGGCGCCCACCAGCTCGCGGAGCGGCTGCCCATCGGGAGCTTCATCGACCACGGGACGACCGTCGACGAGGACGAGCGCCCGCTCGCCGCCTTCGCCCGGTACGTCGACCTGCGAGAGAGCGGCGAGCACGTCGTGGCCGCGCCGGGCGACCGGGTGCCGATCGAGGGCCTCGACGTTCGCATCATCGCCTCGGGCGGCGACGTGCTCGATGCGCCGCTGCCGGGGGCGGGGGGCGCAAACCGGTTCTGCGAGGGCTTCACCTTCCACGGCGAGGACATCACCAGCCGCTACGGCAACGCCGAGGACGACCAGTCGATCAGCACCTTCGTCGGCTTCGGCCGGTTCCGCACCGTCATCATGGGCGACCTGAACTGGAACCGCGAGCACGACCTGATGTGCCCCGAAGACCGCATCGGCGCCGTCGATCTCTATCTGGTGTCGCACCACGGCTCGGAGACGTCCGGCTCGGAGGCCCTGGCCCACGCCATCGCGCCGCGGGCCGCGGTGATGAACAACGGCCCGCGCAAGGGCGGCGCGCCCCAGACGTTCGAGATCCTGCGGGCGGCGGCGGCGCCCCCGGACATCTGGCAGAACCACTACTCCATCCCCGCCGGCGACCTCAACGCGCCCGAGGCGTTCATCGCCAACCTCGACGAGGGCGTCGAGATGCCCGACGGCCGGACCGTCCACATGGGCCAGTCGCACTGGATCCGCATCTCGGCTCGGCGGGACGGGTCGTTCACGGTCACCAACAGCCGCAACGGGTTCACCCGGGACTACCCGGCGCGGCAGTAGCAGTCGGTACCGGAATGCCGCCTCGCATCGAAACAGGCGTGCGCGGCGGGGGGGCTGCAAGGGGCTACCCGGCCGCAACAGGTTCACCCGGGACTACCCGGCGCGGCAGTAGCAGTCGGTACCGGAACGCCGCCTCGCATCGAAACGGGCGTGGCCTCCGGGGGGGCTGCAAGGGGCTACCCAGCCGACTGCAGGCGCCCGGTGCTACGGGCGCGACGCGAGCTGCCCGCCCTGCGTGACGACTGCACGGCGCGCTGCTCCGCGGACGATGCAATCGGCCAGCACGCATCGCCCGTCCGATTCAGCGCGGCCCTCTGCTGTTGTCCGCCTCTCGCCCCCGCGTCACGCGTCCCCCCCGCGCTCGAGCCGCTCCTGCAGCCGGGCGAGGGCGTCCCGCGTGCGCGACAGCTCGGCCAGCAGCTCGGCCTGGGTCGGGGGCGCCGCGAGCTCCCGCAGCCGGTCCTGCTTCGCCTCGTCGAGGCTGTTGATGACCACCGCGATGAACAGGTTGATGACGACGAACGTCCCCACCACCACGAAGCTCACGAAGTACGCCCACGCCCACCAGTGGTGGTCGAGGGCCGCGTACATGATGTCGGTCCAGTCCTCCAGGGTGACGATGCGGAAGAGCGACAGGAGGGAGATGCCGAGGGTGCGCCAGTGCGTCGGGTCGACGTCGCGGAAGAGGTGGTAGCCGGCGACGCCGTAGACGTAGAAGACGATCGACATCAGCGCGAGCACGTTGAACATGCCGGGCACCGAGCGGATCAGGGTGGCGACGATGAGCCGCAGCTCGGGCAGCGCCGACACGAGCCGCAGCACCCGGAACAGGCGGGCGAGCCGGGCGAGGGTCGCCAGCTCGCCGGTGGCCGGCAGCAGGCTGACCGCGATGACCGTGAAGTCGAAGAGGTTCCAGCCGTCCGCGAAGTAGTCCCGGAGCCGCGGCCACACCGCCGCCATCTTGATCAGCGCCTCGACGACGAAGATGGCGAGGCACGTCTGGCTGGCCAGCGCGAACGCCCCGCCGAAGCGCGCGGCGAGGGCGACCGACGTGTCGAGGCCGATGACGACGGCGTTGGCGACGATGACGGCGGTGACGCCGTGCCGGAACCACGCGGCGCGGGTCGTCCGCCGCGACCAGGCGACGATTCGGCCGTCCGCGGGGGACGGCGGTCCGGACGGGTTCAGGGGGTGCGTGTCTTCGCGATGGGCGGCGGTGGTCGACATCGGCTCCAGATCCTATACGTTCGGCGTGGTCGTCGAATGGCCCCCCGGAGGCCGGCGGAAGATCGCGTTTACTCGACGCGCTGTCGTCAGGTTAGAGTAGAGATCGGGCGCGATGTTTCGCACCCGCCCAAGGGGAACTTCGGATGCTGTCCAGCTTCTCGATCACCAATTTCAAGAGCTACAGGCAGGCCACCCTGAAGCTGGCGCCGCTCACGGTCCTGATCGGCGCCAATGCGGCGGGCAAGAGCAACGTCGTCGAGGGGCTGCGCCTCCTGTCCTGGATCGCCGCGGGCAACAGGCTCGCGTCGATCCGCAATGCACTGCAGGAGAAGGAGCACGCGATCCGCGGCAATGTGAGTGATCTCGGGTTCCGACCGGAGCGTGCCTTCTCCCTCGCCTGCCGTACAGACGCGTCGGATTGGGACAACTACTCGATCAAGCTGGAAGTGCGGGACGACGACGAACTGCACATCGCCGACGAGCGGCTGACGGGAACCGGACGTGCCTCGTTCGCTCCGCTCTTCGAAGTCGTGACGCCTTCGCAGGGAGCCCTTGGCGATATGTCCGTCGCCTACAACAACTTCGCGCGCGGCGGCAGGAAGCCGCAAATCGCTTGCAGCGACCAGATGGCCGTGCTCTGTCAACTCATGAGTTCGGCGAGATTCTATAGCGGTCACAAGAAGGCACAGAAGGAGATTCCGGCTACGACCAGCCGATTTCACCAGCAGCTCTCCACGATCACGTGGCTTGATCCACGCCCGTCACTCATGCGGGCGTACAGCTTCAAGACCGAGCGGCGCTTGACCGGCAGTGGGGCGAACCTCTCCGGCGCGCTGTACAACCTCTGTGAAACCGAAGAAACCAGGCACGACTTGCTCGAATTCGTGCGTGCACTGCCGGAGCAGGACATCAAGGCAATCGATTTCATCGAGACGCCGCGCGGTGAAGTCATGGTCACGCTGACCGAGACGTTCGGTGGAAGCAGCACGACCTACGACGCCACGCTGTTGTCAGACGGGACGCTCCGCGTGCTCGCGATTGCGGCGGCGCTCCTGTCGGCGGAGGACCGTCTGGTCGTCATCGAGGAGATCGACAACGGCGTCCATCCGAGTCGTGCGGAACGCCTGCTCGATCACATGTCCCGTCTCGCGAAGACGCGGAACCTCCGGGTCCTCATCAGCAGCCACAATCCCGCCCTGCTGGATGCGCTGCCGGACGATGCCACGCCTCACGTGGTCTGCTGCTATCGCAGCCACGACGGATCGAGCCAGTTGATTCGCCTGAAGGACCTTCGGGACTACCCCGAGCTCGTCGCACGCGGGTCGGTCGGTCACCTGATGACACGGGGAATCCTCGAACGCTTCGTGCAGGACCGCCCCGGACCGGAGCAGCGGAAAGAGCGCGCCCGGGCTTGGCTCGACGACATCCGGACACAAGCCGGCTGACGACCCGCCGTCCGAGAATCGCCAATCGTCAAGGCGTGGGAACGAACCTGCACACAGCATCCCGCTCGCCGGGTCGCCATCTGGTAAGCACGACCAAGACCTGGCCGGATACGACCGCAGGACGTGATCGACCTCCAAGTCCCTGCCGGATTGTCGAGCCGGAGTCGGTGACACGTCGGCTACTGGTAGCGGAACGTTCGCGCCGCGGCGGCCGCGCAGAGCAGGGCGGCTGCGGCGAGCGCGGTCGCGTGGGGCAGGGCGGCGGCGGGGCCGTAGCCGAAGTTCACCAGCTTGTGGAGGGCGTCCATGGTCCACCCGGTGGGCAGCCAGAGGGCGAGCGACTGCATCCACGCCGGAGTGATCTCGATGGGCCACCAGCAGCCGCCGAGGGCGGCCAGGGCCATCGTGCCGAGCACGCCGATGCCGGCCATCTGGCCCTCGCTGCGGGCGAGGTTGCCGAGGAGAAGGGCGAGCGAGGCGTTGAACGCGGCCCACGCGGCGAGGACGAGGCCCACCATGCCGACCGCGGCGCCCCAGTCCATCCCGAACAGGACGCGGCCGAGGAGCATCGCGAAGCCGACCTGCACCAGCCCCAGGGCCATCCGCGCCGTCCATTTTCCCGCCACGATCGACGCGGGCCGGACGGGGGTCGACGCGAGCCGGCGCAGCAGCCCCTCCTTGCGTTCGATGACGAGCTGGATGCCGCCGCTGCTCAGGAGCACGAGCATGGTGAACATGACCATCGTGCCGGGGATGGCCTGCGCGTAGCCGATCGGGGGTTCTTCTCGCCGGCCCGCCGGGCTGACCTGCAGGGTGACCGTGCGCGGCGCCGCCGCGAGGGCCGCGAACGTCTCCGGCGACGGCCCGCCGTCGAGGGTCGAGGCGGCCGCGAGGTCGGCCAGCACCGTGTAGACGGCGCGGCCCACCCGAAGCTGGTCGTACTGCCGGTTGAGGTCCTCGCCGCGGCGATCGAACGTCAGGACCGCCTGGTTGCCGGCGAGGACCGAGGCGGTGAGGTCGTCATGGCCGGCGGCCGGTCCGGGCACCGTGAGGCGGCGTGAGTACTGCGACGCCTCTGCCTCGGACGCCGGCGTCACCACCCTGAAGCTCTGCTCTTCGAGCCGGCGGGTCAACTCGGCCGCGAGGAAGCCGCCGCCGTCGGCTCCGAGCACCGCGAGGGGGTCGGGCCGATCCGGGTCCGGCGCCCCGAACCCGCCGGTCACCGTGCCCAGGAAGTAGAAGAAGATCACCGGCATCGCGAACGTCCAAAGCAGGGTCTCGCGCGCCAGGAGCATGCGGCGCAGGTCGTGCCGCGCGATGAGCCGGGCGTCACGCCACATCGTCAGCTCACCAGGAAGCCGCCGCGCAGGCGTCGCACCGAGAGCGCGAACGCCGCGACGGCGGGAAGGCCGATGGCAAGAGCGGCCGTCAGCAGGCCGGGGACATCCGGCTGCCCGGCGACGATCTCCTTGAGACGCACCAGGGCGAGGCCGTTCGGCGTCCACCCACCGATGGCCGCCATCCACTCGGGCATCGCCTCGAACGGGAAGAACGAGCCGCCGACCATCACGAGCGGGAACAGCACCAGGTTCGAGAGCAGGCTGCCGGCCTGCTGTCCCGAGGCGAGCAGCTGGAGCAGCACGAAGTAGCTGAGCATGATCGCGCCCGCGAACGTGATCCAGAGCACGGCGAGGGGGGCGTGCAGCGGGGGCAGGTCCAGGAGGACCATGCCGAGCCCCACCCCGACCATCGCGACCGCGCCGACGAGCGCCCCGCCCGCCGCGAGCTTGCCGGCGAGAAGCGCGGCCATCGGCGGCGGCGCGGACGCGGCGCGGCGCAGGGTGCCGAGCCGCTTCTCGGCCCAGACGTCGCCGCTCACCCCCTGGGCGGTGAAGAGGATGGACATGAAGATCATGCCGGGCAGGAAGATCAGGCCGAGGTCGACGGCGCTCGCGGGGGCCTCCGCTTCGTCGGCGTCCGGCGGGTCGGCGTACTCGATGTCGAGCACCGGCGGCGACAGCGTGCCCTCGAGTCCTCTGAGGCGCGTGTTGATCGCGGTCGCGAGCTCGGCCATCGCGTCGTTCGAGAAGAAGCTGCCGCCGTCGGGCGGTCCGTCCAGAATCCGGCGGGCCGGCTCGCCGAGCAGGCGCTCGCCGTAGAACGCCAGCTCCACCGCGATCTCGAGGGCCTCCTCGATCATCCCCGGAAGAATGCGCTGGGACGGGTTCGTGACGAGCCGGATCTCGGCCGTCCCCCTCCCCAGCACCGCGTCCTGCAGGCCCGCCGGCAGAATGACGAGGGCGCTGGCGCCGCCGGCGTCCATGAGGTGCCGGCCTTCGTCGCGGTCGACGGGCGTGACGTCGAAGAGCTCCGCGATGGGTCCCTGCACCGCGGCCCCGCCTATGGCGTTGCTCAAGAACGACTCGTCCTCGTCGGCCACCAGCAGCCGTCCCCGCGGCGATCCCCCGCCGCCGCTGACGAGGACGATCAGCCCGCCGATGATGAGCGGCAGCCCCATCCAGGTGAGCAGGCCGAGGGGGTCGGCGAGCTGCCGCCGCACGTCCTTGAGGGCGGTCGCGGCGATGAAGCGCCCCGTCACTCGCGCAGCTCCCGTCCCGTGAGGGTGATGAAGAGGTTCTCGAGGCTCGGCTGGCTCAGCGTGATCTCGGCGACCTCTCCGCCCGCGCCGGCGACCGCCTCGAGGATGGCGGGCAGCCGCCGTGAGGCGGCGCCCGCCGCGATCAGGAGGACGCCGTCGTCGGCGCTCACCACCCCGGCGTCGCCGAGGGCCTCGACCGCGCCCCGCGCGCGCCCCGGGTCGAACTCGCCGGTCAGCCGCAGGAGGTCGCGCTCGCCGACCATGGCGCGCAGCTCAGCCAGCGTCCCGGCCGCGAGGATGCGGCCGTGGTCCATGATCGCGAGCCGGTCGCACAGCGCCTGCGCCTCTTCCATGTAGTGCGTGGTGTAGAGGACGCAGGTCCCCGCCGCCACCTGCTCGCGCACGAGGTCGAGCAGCCGCACGCGGCTCTGCGGGTCCACCCCCACCGTGGGCTCGTCGAGCAGCAGGACGCGCGGCCGGTGGACGATGCCGCAGCCGAAGTTCAGGCGGCGCTTCATGCCCCCGCTGTACCGCTTGACGGGCTCGCGCGCTCGGTCGAGCAGCCCGGTCAGCTCCAGCACCTCGCCCACCCGCCGCTTCAGCTCCGGCCCCCGCAGGCCGTAGGCGGCGCCCCAGTAGCCGAGGTTGTCGGCCGCGCTCAGGTCCTCGTAGAGGGCCAGCTCCTGCGGCACCACGCCGATGCACGACCGCGCCGCGCGTCCGTCGAGCACCACGTCGTGCCCGAGCACGTGGATGCGGCCCGACGACGGCGCCAGCAGGCCCGAGATGCAGCCGATGGTCGTCGACTTGCCCGCCCCGTTCGGCCCGAGCAGCCCGAAGATGCCGCCCTCGCCGGCGACGAAGCTGACTCCGTCCACCGCGACCAGATCGCCGTAGCTCTTGCGCAGTGCGTCGACCGTGATCAACGTTCCTCCTGCCCTGTTCCTACGTTGAACCCGGAGTTCGGGTTCATGGTCGGTTCACCGCGGATGCGGCCGATCCGATCCGATGAACCTTGGGGGTCCGCGTCATGGCCGGTTTTCCGGGCCGGTTGGTTCGCCGCCGCGTTGGCCGCAGACCCGGCACTCGGGTTCATGGCCGGCTTCCCGGGCCGGTGCGACGGGTGTTGGTTCGCGGCCGCGTTGGCCGCAACCCGACGCTCGGGTCCATGGGCGTCGTCGACCGGGGAACGGCCGCAAATGGCGATTCTCCGGCCGCGTTGTGGCGGCCCGACCGCCGTGCTACGCTGGCCGTATGGGAAGCGGGAAGCCGCCCGAGGCCGTCTGGAGGCCCATCGAGGACCTGCCGGCCGACGCCGCTTCGTGGGGATCCTTGCACTACCAGGAGCGCGTCCGGCGCTGGCGGGACGCCCGCGCCCGGCTCCGGGATCCGGCCGTCGACCGGACCCTGCTCGACATCTGGCTGCGCGAGCGGGCTCGCGCGTTCGCCATCGAGACCGGACAGATAGAGGGACTCTACACGCTGCGGCGCGGCGTGACCGGGCAACTGATTGCCGAGGGCTTCGGCGGCGTGCGCGCCGCCCACGCTCTCGAGCCCGGCCTGTCGGACCGGACCTTGAAGGGCTTGCTCGATGACCAGCACGCCGCCGTCGAGCTGGTCTTCGAGGCCGCGGCCGGCCGCCGGCCGCTGTCCCACCACACGATGAAGAGCTGGCATCAGCTTCTGACCCGCCACCAGGAGCACGCGGCCGGCGTGCGCGACGGGCGTCGCGTGCTGATCGAGCTGCGGCGCGGCGACTACAAGGTGTGGCCGAACAACCCCCGGCGGCCGGACGGCGTGGTCCACGAGTACTGCCCGCCCGAGCAGACGCGCAGCGAGATGGACCGGCTGCTGGAGATGCACCGCGGTCACGCGGACCGCGGCCTGCCGGCCGAGGTCGAGGCGGCCTGGCTGCACCACCGCTTCGTCCGCATCCATCCCTTCCAGGACGGCAACGGTCGCATGGCGCGGTTGCTGATGGCCTACGTCTTCGCCCGCGCCGGGGAGTGCCCGCCGGTCATCTCGACGGCGCAGCGCGACGACTACATCAGGAACCTGGAGTGGGCGGACGGCGGCGACCTGCGCCCCTTCGTCGAGTACCTGGCCGACCTTGCCGCGACGACCACCCTGTCGGCGATCCGCATCGCGGAGCGAGTGCTGAAGGGGTGGAACTGGAACACGCACGGCAACGGCGGACAGACGGTCCGGGAGTCGGACGGTCAGTGGCGGTATCTTCCACCCGTTTCCTGATCCCGAGCACCGACGGGCCGGACGAGTGCTCGTCAGGCGCGCCACCCGCCGCGGTACCGGCCAGCTTGCTCCCGGTCAGTCCGGCCGGCCCGCTGGCGCCCACGGCCCGGGTCCTGCCCGGCCGCGCCGCGGGGGTCTGCCGCACCGCTTCGGCTGCAGGCGGTGCAGGTCCCCTTCGAGTCCGTGGCGGATGCCGCGTCGCTCCGAATGCGGCCGGTCCTTTCGCCACGCGCCACTGGGGCCCTTACGCGTCGCCGGTCTCCGGCACCGAGTTGTCCGCCGCGCCGGCCGAGCGGACCCGGATCGGCCAGCGCGACGGTTCGTGGTGCTCCAGGTACTCGCGGCGCGAGACCGACCCGACGATCATCGACTTCGTCAGCCACCAGTTCCGGGGTCGCACGCCGAAGATGATGTGGGCGAGGCTCAGCCCGGCCAGGGACAGGCCGGTCATGCCGTGGAAGACGTAGATCCAGCCCCACGCGCCCTCGGGGAGGAGGTAGGGGTTGGGGGTGATGAACGGCGTGCCCATGCGCCACAGCATCACCATGCCGGTCAGGGCCACCGTGCACCCCACGAACGTCAGCACGAGGTGATACAGGCGGTTGCCGATGGGATACTTGGCCGGGTGCGGCCCCGGCACCTCGTGGCCCCCCTCGCGCATGACCTCGGCCTTGAACTCGGGGATGTCCTTCGGGCCCACCCAGATCGACCAGAAGTCGAGGAAGAACACGGTGTGGAAGATGTGGAAGACGATGGCCCCGGTCAACACCAGGCCCGCCGTGTAGTGGATGCCCACCCAGTCGAACCGCCACCCCATGATCGGGAAGAACGCGGTGCCCAGCAGCGTGAAGATGGACCCCGCCATCACCCAATGGAACAGCCGCGCCATGAACGAGTGCCGCTTGATGCGCTTCGGCAGGCCGGCGTGCTTCTCCTCCAGGGCGTCCGTCTCCGCCCTGGCGCGGACCCGGTGCGCCGACAGGATGACGTAGGACGCGTGCGCGACGAGAAAGGTGATGAAGACGAAGATCGACACCCACAGGACGTTCCAGGCGACATGGGTCAGCACCGAGCGTCCCCACGGGTCGGCGGCGGTTTCGACAAAGCCCACGACGGTTTCCTCCAGTCCGCCCCCGCATGCGCGCGCGGGGGCGGATCGACGAACGTGTCCGGGACGGTGCTCCGCCCGCAAACAGCATACTCTCCACGAGCCGGCGCCGCGATCCGGCGCGGCCTGAAGGACTTGGCGACGCGTCGGGATCTCTGGCCGTCGGCACCGGCGGGTTCACCGTGTCCCATCCGGAACCGGAGCCCCGCGGCGCGGGCGGCTCGCCGGCAGCGTGGTCGGCACGAGCGTTCGGCTGCATTAGAATGCCGGCCGAAGGCGGTGGGCGACGGCTGCCGGCCAGCGGTCGGCGGCGGTCCCGGACCCGGAGGCAACTGTGCGCAAACGGGCAATCGTAGCGGCGGCCGTGGTGGCTGCGGTGCTGGCCGGCGTCGGAGCCGCGCACGCCCAGGAGCGGCCGAACATCCTGTGGCTGAGCAGCGAGGACAATGGGCCCGCCCTCGGGGCCTACGGTGACGCGTACGCCGACACGCCGAGTCTCGATCGGCTCGCCGAGCGCGGCACGGTCTACCTGAACGCGTGGTCGAACGCACCGGTGTGCGCGCCCGCCCGCACCGCGATCATCACCGGGATGTATCCGCCGGCCGTGGGGGCGCACCACATGCGCAGCCGGGTGCGGCTGCCGGACGGGGTGCCGATGTTCCCGCAGCTCCTGCGTGCGGCCGGCTACTACGCGACGAACAACGCGAAGGAAGACTACAACGTCGAGAAGCCGGGCCGGGTCTGGGACGAGTCGTCGAACGAGGCGCATTGGCGCAATCGTCCGGGGCACGGGACGCCCGGAGCGGCGCCGTTCTTCGCGGTGTTCAACCTCGGCATCACCCACGAGAGCCGCATTCGCCAGCGGCCGCACGAGGCGGTGCACGATCCGGCCGGGGTGCGGGTCCCCGCCTATCACCCGGACACCCCGGAGGTGCGGCAGGACTGGGCGCAGTACTACGACCGGTTGACGGAGATGGACGCGCAGGTGGGCGAGCGCCTGGCCGAGCTCGAAGCGGCGGGGCTGGCCGGCGACACCATCGTCGTGTACTTCGGCGACCACGGCGTGGGCCTGCCGCGGGGCAAGCGGTCGCTGCTGGACTCGGGGCTGAGGGTGCCGCTGATCGTCTACGTGCCGCCCCGCTTCCACGAGCTGGCGGGCGCCGGCTACCGCGCCGGCGCGAGCACCGCCGAGCTCGCCGCCTTCGTCGACCTGGCGCCGACGATGCTCAGCCTCGCCGGCGTTCCTCCGCCGGACCACATGCACGGGCGGGCGCTGCTGGGGCCGCATCGGGACCCGCGCGCGGAGTACCTGTACGGGTTCCGCGGCCGCATGGACGAGCGCTACGACTTCGTCCGCGCGGTGCGCGACGGGCGGTACGTGTACGTCCGGAACTACGCGCCGCACCGCGTCTACGGGCAGCACGTGGCCTACATGTTCCAGACGCCGACCACCCGGGTCTGGAAGGCGCTGTACGACGGGGGACGGCTGGAGCCGGCGCAGCGCCGCTTCTGGGAGACGAAGCCGGCGGAGGAGCTGTACGACCTCGAGGCCGACCCCGACGAGGTGAACGACCTTGCCGCCGATCCCCGGCACGCGGCGACCCTCGCCCGGCTGCGCGGCGCGTTGCGCGACCAAGTGTTCGCCATTCGCGATCTCGGCTTCCTGCCCGAGCCGGAGCTGCTCGCACGAAGCGGCGGCGGGGCGCCGTACGACCTCGGGCAGGACGACGACCGCTATCCACTGGCGGAGATCGTCGAGATCGCGGATCTGGCGACCCGGCCCGGCGTCCCCGCGGTCCCGGAGCTGACGGCGGCCCTCGGCCATGCCGACGGCGCCGTGCGGTACTGGGGAGCGGTCGGGCTGCTGGCCCGCGGCGGGTCGGCCGTCGGGGCGTCGCGTCCCGCGCTGCGGGCGGCCCTCGACGATCCGTCGGCCAGCGTGCAGGTGGCGGCGGCGGAGGCGCTGGGCCGGTTCGGGGCGCCGGAGGACCTGGCCCCGGCGCTCGACGTGCTGCTGGCGCGGGCGAGCCTCGAAGGCAACGACCTCTTCACCGCGATGTTGGCCCTCAACGCTCTGGACTACCTGGACGAGCGCGCCCTGGGCGCCCTCGAGGCCATCCGGGCCCTGCCGCGCGAGGGGGACGGCATGCGCCGGCAGTACCGGAGCTACGTCCCCCAGCTCGTCGACAAGATCCTGGCCGACCTCGAGCCGTAGTCGTCGCGGCCGCTGTCGTCAGCACCGGGCCGGAGAGTCGCTCTTGGAGCCCGGCGCGCGATTCGGCCACGAACCCGTCCCCGGGCTCGCCTGGGCGCGTCCTTCGGCCATTCGCGGCCGCCGTCGTCACCAGCGTCCGGGGGAGTCGCTCTTGGAGCCCGGCTGGAGCCCGGCGCGTGATTCGGCCACGAACCCGCTCGCCTGGGCGCGTCCTTCGGCCATTCGCGGCCGCCGCCGTCACCACCGGGCCGGGGAGTCGCTTTGGCGCCCGGCGCGCGATTCGGCCACGGCCCGGTGGTGAGCCCGCCTGCGGGTGACACTCAAGCCGGCAACGACCGGACAGCAGGTCTGTTTCGGCTCAGGGAACGGCGTCGACCGGCACGTCGCGCAGGCGCTCCTGCACGGTGCCGGGAATGCCGAGGTCGATGTCGGCGCCGAGGCGGGCGAGGAGCTCGGCGGTCTCGGGCCAGCTCTGGAACTGGAACGACTGCTTGGCTCCCTCGGCCATGCGGTACGCGGTGCGGCCCCGGAAGTCGCGGGCGTCGATGTCGGCGCCCTGGGCCACGAGGTACTCGATGACCTCGTTCAGGCCCCGGAAGGTCGCGCCGTGCAGGGCGGTGAAGTCGGCCTCGTTGGTCGCGTTGACGTCGGCGCCGGCTTCCACGAGCAGGCGCACCGCCGCCTCCGCCGTCGGCGACCGCACCCCGCGGGGCTGCCGCGGCGTGTAGGTGGCCCGGCCCAGGCCGGCGGCCGCCATCAGCGGCGTGGTCCCGTCGACGGTGGTCAGGGTCTGGTCGGCGCCGGCCGCGAGCAGCCGCGTCAGGATCTCGGTGCTGCTGCCGGTGAAGCTGGGGATGACGCTGAACACCTGGCTGGGCGCGCCGTTCAGGTCGAACGCGGCCACCCACAGCGGGGTGGCGCCCTGCAGGTCGCCGGTGCCGGGGGCGAACGGCTCGAACGCCCCCTTGCGCGGATAGCCGATGTAGGACATCAGCATCGCCCACGAGGTGATGCGCGCGTTGGGGTCGGCCCCGGCGGCGAGCAGGGCGTCGACCAGCTCCAGCCTCTCGCTCGCGCGGAGCCGGCCGCCGACGCGGCCGTGGCGGCGGTACCAGTCGCCCAGCCACGTGCCGACGCCGCCGGCGGCGGCGTGCAGGGCGGTGACCCCGCCCGCCCGGTGATTCGGGTCGGCGCCCTCGTCGAGCAGGAACCGGGCGAACCCGGCCCGGCCCGCGATGATCGCGAACGGCAGGGCGTGGGTGCCGTCGGACCCCGGCGCGTTGACGTCGACGCCGGCCTCGACGAGGGCGCGGCCCATCGCGACGTCGCCGTTGCGCGCCGCGAACATGAGCGTCGTGAAGCCGGCGGAGGTCTCGAGGTTCGGGTCCGCCCCGCGCGCGAGCAGCAGGCGCGCGACATCGTGGTGAGGCGCCGCGAGCGCCCACATCAGCGCGGTGCTCCACGTCTCGGCGGTGACCGCGTTCACGTCCGCCCCGTGGTCGAGAAGTGCCTCGACGATGGCGGCGTCGCCGGTGCGCGCGGCGGTCATCAGGGGGGTGAGCCCGCTCGTCCGGGCGGCGCCGGCGTCGGCGCCGCCGTCCAGCAGCAGCGCGACCATCGCGGGGCTGGCGTTCTCGGCCGCCCGCTCGAGCGGCGTCACCCCGTGGTCGTCGGCCGCATTGGGTTCCGCCCCCGCCTCGAGCAGCCGCGCCGCGAGGGCGAGGTCGTCCCAGTGCGCGGCCCACATCAGGGCGGTGGTCCCGTCCGGGCGCCAGGCGTTCACGTCGACGCCGCCCGCGAGCAGCGTCTCGACCGCGGCGGCGTCCTGCGCGGCCACCGCGTCGACCAGGCTCGGGCCCTGCCCGGCTGCGTCGGGCGCGGCGCCGGCGGCGACGGCCAGGGAAACCAGGCAGACGACGATGACTCGCATTCCGCTCTCCTTCACACCGGGCTGTTCTGCGGCAAACGACGCACCCTATTATGCCGTGCGAGGCGAGGGCTTCGATAGGATCCGTGAGGCGACGTGGAACCGCGACGCCGCGATCGCGGGTCGGGCGATGTCGCAGGAAGGGGAACGGTCATGGTGTTCAGGGGCGTCGTGGCGGCTGTCGCGTGTTTCGTCGTGCTCGGGGCGTCGTTGTCCCCGGTCAGTGGGGACGGCCGGGGGACTGCCCCGGCTACGGCCGCCGAGGTCGATCCCGGCGCGGCGGCGCGGACGGCCGTTCGCCACGGGCAGGAGTCGTCCGCGATGGAGGTTGCGAACCGGTGCGACGTGTCCCCCGGAGCGTCGAACGAGACCATCATCGCCGGCCGGCTCCTCCTGGGCGCCGACGGCGCCGACCGCGGCGCGATCCTCGTTGTCGGCGGCCGCATCGAGGCCGTCGGCGAGCCTGCCGCCCTGCGAGCGTCGGCACCGGAGGCCACCGTCATCGACTGCGGCTCTGCCTACGTCTCGCCCGGTCTCGTCAACGCGCACGAGCACCCGAACGTCAGCGGGGGGTTCCCCGATCCGGGGATGCGTCCGGTCTACACGCACCGCGAGCAGTGGCAGGGCCTCGCTGGCGACGAGCACTACCCGCTCGAGTACGCGCGGACCGATGCTCCCGTCCAGCAGTTCTGGATCGAGCTCCGTCATCTGCTCGCGGGCACGACGACGCTCGGCGGGTCGGGGGCGGTGGCGGGGCTGCTCAAGAACGCGAGCTGGCGCGACGATCCGGCCTACGTCTACCGGGCCGACATGCAGACGTTCCCCTACGGGACGGCCAGCGAGTCGTTCTCCGGCCTCACCTGCCCCTACGACGGGCCGGCGCCCCTCGAGCCGCGGTCGAGCCCCGGGTTTCCGCCGGACGCGCCCTACACGCCGCACATCGCGGAGGGCACCGACTGCACGGCGGCCCTCGAGGGCCGGTTCTACCTGGATCACGTGGCGGCCAACCCGGGCCGGCGCTACGCGCTCATCCACGGCGTCGGACTCGAGCCTTCGAGCATCGAGCGCCTCGGAGGCCTGAACGTCACCCTCGTCTGGTCGCCCCGGTCGAACCTGGCGCTGTACGGCGAGACGGTGGACGTGCCCTATGCCCTGGCGGCGGGCGCCCGCATCGCGATCGGCTCGGACTGGTCGTACTCGGGATCGTACAACCTGCTCGAGGAGCTCCGCTGCGCCGAGGGCGTCGACGGGGCGCGGTGGGACGACCGCCTGTCGGCCCGCGACCTCTGGGAGATGGCCACCCGTCACGGCGCCTACGCCCTCGGCATCGAGGACCGGACGGGGCGCCTGGCGCCGGGCCTCGCCGCCGACCTCGTGGTCTTCCGTAGCCGATCCGGCGATCCGTACGCCGACCTGGCGGCCTCGACGCCCGCCGACGTCATCGCGACCTTCGTCGACGGCGGGCTCGTGAGCGGACGCGCCGACGCCTTCGAGCCGGCGGGTCCGCCCGCCGCCTGCGCCAACCGCATCGGCGACCATTTCCTGTGCGTCGACTACGGCGGCTACCCGTTCGACCACGCCGAGCTGCTGCGGGCCAACGCGAACGCGGTCCCGTTGTTCTCGACCGAACGGCAGGCGAGCTGCGGGACCTTCTGACCTACCGCGAGCGGCGAGCTTAGGACAGTGACGGGAATAACCTTGCCACGCGGCACGCTCGGAAGACGGTAGAGAGCGGGTCGTGCCTGGGTGCGTTGGCAGATCTATATCGATCACTGTCCTTGGCCGTTCCCCGGGGTCGGCGGCGACCCCAGCAACGTCGGCGGGGCGGCGGGCGTGGAGGGCCGGGCGTGTCGTGCGGCGTGACGGCGTGGCGGCAGCCCTTGACGCGCGGTCGCCGTGCCCCGCCGGGCGTGGTGACTTCCCTGCCGGCCTGCCCTATACTGCCCCTGATTCGCCCGATATCGACCGGGACCGCGGAACGCCGCGCATTCCTTTGCGGGGGAGAAAGACCATGCAGCGAGTGTCCGTCACCGTCTTCGTCGCAGGGATGTTGCTGGCGCCCGGCGCGGCCGCCGGCCAGGATCTCCGGCTCGTCGACGCGGTCGCGGTCCAGGATGCGCAGACGGTGCGGGCCCTGCTCGACGCCGGCGCCGACGTCAACGCGTCGCGCGCCGACGGGGCGACGGCCCTGCTGTGGGCGGCCCACTGGGACGACGCGGACCTCGCCGGCCGGCTCATCCGAGCCGGCGCCGACCTGAACGCGGCCGACGACCACGGGGTGACCCCCCTCGAGCGGGCGGCCGAGAACGCCAGCCTGCCGATGGTCGAGCGCCTGCTGGCCGCCGGCGCCCGCGCGGACGTCGCCCGCACGAGCGGGCTGACCCCGCTGATGACGGCGGCGCGGACCGGCAGCACGGCCGTCGTGGAAGCACTGCTGGCGCACGGGGCGGACGTGAACGCCGCGACCCGCGAGACCCTGAGCACCGCCCTGATGTGGGCGGTGGCGGGGGCGCATCCCGCGGTGGTGCGCGCGCTCCTCGACGCCGGCGCCGACCCCCACCCGTCGACCGTCAAGGGGTTCACGCCCCTGCTCTACGCGGCCCGCAACGGCGACGTGGCGATGGCCGATACGCTGCTCGCGGCCGGCGTCCACCCCGACGAGACGGGCACCGACGACACCCACGCCCTGCCCTACGCCATCGTCTCCGGCCACGACGAGTTCGCGCACTTCCTGATCGAGCGCGGCGCCGACCCCAACGGGACGATGGCGGGGGTGCCGGCCCTGCACGCCGCCGCCGGCAGCATCTTCACGTGGATGACCGACTGGAACCGCCGCCACAACGACATCGACCGCTATGCCCGGTTCGGCCGGAGCGGCCTCGACTCGGACCGCCGGCTGCGGCTCGTCGAGGCGCTGCTCGCGGCCGGCGCCGACCCCAACGGGCGCATCACGACCTCGGCGATGATCATGAACTACATCGGCTATCCCCGGAAGGGCGCGTTCGAGCCGTTCGCCTGCGGCACCGGCGACCTCCGCGGCGCCACGCCGCTGTGGGTCGCGGCGTTCGAGCTGAACCGTCCCGCCCCCCGCTACTCCGGCGCACGCAGCTACACCCCCAGCGGCGGCGCGATTCTCGAGGCGCTGCTCGCGGCCGGCGCCGACCAGCACCTGACCACCGTCGACGGGACCACGCCGTTCATGGCTGCGGCGGGGCTCGGCCGGTCGACCTACACCCCGCGCGAGCCGCGGGGGGTGCGGTCGCGCGGCGCGGAGGCGGCGGTCCGCATCCTCCTCGAGGCGGGGGCGGACATCGACGCCGTCAACGAGGCCGACTTCACGGCCCTGCACGGGGCCGCGTTCCGCGGGCTCAACGAGGTCGTCGAGTACCTGGTGGCCAACGGCGCCGACATCGACGCCCGCGACTTCCGCGGCCGCACCGCGTACCGGATGGCCGAGGGGTCGAAGCAGTCGTTCCAGTTCCAGAGCTGGCCGGAGACCGCCGCCCTCCTCGCGCGCCTCGGGGCGAACACGCGGCTCGGCATTCCCGGCACCGTGCAGGAGCGCCTGCGCGACGTGCCGCGCACGGCGGAACAGTAGGGGCCTGCGCCACCCGTCCGCGCCGTTCACGGCGCAGGCTTCGGGGCTCGGTCGGGGCCGGAGACGGCGGCCGTAGCGCGACCTTGCGGTCGCGTCGGGAGTCTCGTCGGCGCGAGGCTCCAGCCGCGACGATTACCGGGCCGGCCGCACGCGGGCGCGTTCCGCACGCTGACTCTCCGGGGGGCGGCCCCCCCAACACCCTCGCGTCGCTTCCGGGGCAGGCGCCACCGGCGCGGCAGGGGAGGAAGGGGCAGGGAACATGGTCAGTGACGAGGTCCAATTCATCTTCAATACGTTCTCGTTCCTCATCTGGGGCGGGCTGGTCATGTGGATGGCGGCCGGCTTCACGATGCTCGAGTCCGGATCGGTGAGGACGAAGAACGCGTCGGTCATCTGCCTGAAGAACGTCGGGCTCTACTCGGTCGCGGGAATCGCCTTCTACCTCATCGGCTACAACCTGATGTACGTCGACGTCGGGAGCGTGATCGGCTCGGTCCGGTTCCTGTACGGGCCGTCGGCCGACGAGATCGCGTTGCTCGGGGGGAACGCCGAGGCGGAGGCGGCCGTCGTCGCCAACGGCTACTCGGTGATGTCCGACTGGTTCTTCCAGATGGTCTTCGTCGCCACTGCCGCGTCCATCGTCTCGGGGGCGCTCGCCGAGCGGGTCAAGCTGTGGTCGTTCTTCGGTTTCACCCTGGTGCTGACCGCGGTCATCTACCCGATAGTGGGCGCCTGGACGTGGGGCGGCGGTTGGCTCAACCAGCTCGGCTTCCAGGACTTCGCGGGGTCGACCATCGTGCACGGCACCGGGGGCTGGGCCGCGCTGGCCGGCCTTCTCGTGGTCGGCCCCCGGCGGGGCAAGTTCCGCAAGGACGGGACGGCGCGGCCGACGCCTCCGTCGAGCATTCCCACGGTGACCCTGGGGGTCTTCATCCTGTGGTTCGGCTGGTTCGGGTTCAACGGGGGCTCGCAGCTCGCGCTGGGCGGCGTCTCCGACGCCGTCGCGATGAGCATCGTGCTCGTCAACACCAACCTCGCCGGCGCGGCCGGCTTCATCGCCGCCGTCGCCCTGTCGCGGCCGATCCTCGGCCGCGTCGATCTGCTCGGCGGCCTGAACGGCGCCCTCGGGGGGCTCGTCGCCATCACCGCCGCCCCCAACATCGTGCAGCACCCCTGGGCCCTCGTCATCGGCGCCATCGGCGGCGTCGTGTGCATCACCGCCATGCGGCTGCTGGAGAGGTTCGGGGTGGACGACGTGGTGGGCGCGGTGCCGGTTCACCTGGTCGCCGGCGTGTGGGGCACGCTCGCGGTCACCATCTCGGCCGGCGGGCACCTCGGCGTGCAGTTGCTCGGGATCGTCTCCATCGGGGCGTTCGCATTCGGGCTGTCCTGGCTGGCGTGGTTTGCGCTGGAGAAGACCGTCGGCGTCCGGGTGTCGGACCGGGTCGAGCAGCTCGGCCAGGACCTGGCGGAGCTCGGCATGGAGGCATACCCCGAGTTCGTGCTGATGCCGGAGCAGGATGACGAGTCCTGACGCCGCGCCGGGGACGCGATGGAGTACCGTAAGGACAGTGATCGATATGAGGTTGCCAACTGCGTCCAGCGGCAACCCGTTTCTGCCGGGCGACGCGATGGCTCGTGGCAATGTAATTCCCGTCAGCGTCCTAAGGACAGTGACGGGAATGACCTTGCCACGCGGCACGCTCGGAAGACGGTAGAGAGCGGGTCGTGCCTGGGTACAGTTGGCAGGAATCGATCACTGCCCCAAGGACGGTGACGGAGAACACCTTGCCACGGGCCAGGCGCGGGAGGCCGCGGAAAGCGGGCTGCGCCCGGGTGCGGTTGGCAAGCTCGTATCGGTCACTGACCTGATCGCGTCCGGCCGCCGAAGGGGCCAGAGCCCGCGATCGGGAGTTTCGACGACGCAGGGCATCGAACGAAGCAGGAAGCAGCAAGGAGCAGCGGCCATGAGCAGGCAGAGGTTGGCGTCGGTGTTGACGGCGGTGGTGATTGCGGCGGCGCTGCCGCTCGCGGCGGCGGGCCAGGCCCCCGATGGCTGGACGGTGCCGCGGACGGCGGACGGGCATCCCGACCTGCAGGGCATCTGGGCCAACAACAGCGCCACCCCGATGGAGCGTCCGGAGCAGTTCGGCGACAAGGCGCGGCTCACCGACGAGGAGCTCGCCGAGCTGACCGCCCGCATCCAGGAGTTCCGCGACGCCGAGCAGGCCGGCGATCTGCTGGGCGACCGGCTGGTTCAGCAGGCCCTGGGCAACGCCGAGTTCCAGGACTTCGACGTCGTCACCGGCAACTACAACGCGTTCTGGCTGGTCGAACGGACCCTCGACAACCGCACGTCGCTCATCATCGACCCGCCGAACGGACGCCGGCCGGCGTTGACCGAGGCGGCGCAGGAGCGCCGGCGGGCGGCGCAGGCCGGCGGCCTCGGGGCGACAGGCTCCGACGGCCCGGAGGACCGCACCCTCGGCGACCGCTGCCTGTTCTGGGGCGTGCCCAACATGGGCTCCGGCTACAACAGCTACACGCAGATCTTCCAGACCGAGGATCAGGTCGTGATGATCCAGGAGATGGGCCACCACGCGCGGACGATCCCGCTCGACGGACGCCCGCATCTCGACGACAGGATCGCGCAGTGGGCGGGCAGCTCGCGCGGGCGCTGGGAGGGGGACACCCTCGTGGTCGAGACCCGCAACTACGACCCGCGCACCCGCTACAGCGGCGCCTCGGCGGGGCTGGTTCTGGTCGAGCGGTTCGAGCGCATCGCCCCCGACGTGCTCCGGCACGAGATCACCCTGAACGACCCCGACACCTGGACGCGGCCGTGGACGGTCGAGCTGTTGCTGGACGGCACCGAGGATCCCATCTTCGAGTACGCCTGCCACGAGGGCAACTACGCCATGCCCGGCATCCTCGCCGGCGCCCGCGCCGAGGAGCGCGCGGCGGCGGAAGGCGGACAGTAGGCGCTCGCGCCGGAGACCGCGCGGACGTCCGGACGGTAGGTCGGGCGGGAAGCGCCTCGAGCGGGTATTCTCGGGCTCGGTGTCCGGCCTTGACGGGCGCGGATCGCGGGCGGGTTGGTTGGGGCGCCAAGCGGGCCTTGACGGGCGCGGACCGCGGGTCGTTGGCTGAGCGCCAAGCGGGGCCTCAGGCGACGATTGGCGGGCCAGGTGTCTGCGCCCTGGAACGGCGCGGACCGCGGGCCGATTGGTTGGACGCCAAGCGGAGCCTCAGGCGACGATTGGCGGGCCAGGTGTCGTAGCGGGCGGGACGGCACGCGGTGTGCGGAGGCTGGTCCGGCGGTAGTGGCGGCGACTTCCGGGCGGGCGGCGCGCGCTGCCCGCCCGGCTCGCGTACAGGCACGGAGGTGATCGAATGAGGCTCTACGGGGCGGGTGTTGCATGCGGGTTGGCGGCGCTGATGGCCGCCGTGGGCGGGACGCGCGCGCAAGAGCCGGCCGGCCTCGCGCTCGACGCCGACGACATCGGCGGCGTGGTCACCAGCGCGCAGGGGCCGGAGGCGGGGGTCTGGGTGATCGCCGAGACCCGCGACCTGCCCACGCCGTTCGCGCGCATCGTGGTGACCGACGACGCGGGGCGGTACGTGGTCCCGGACCTGCCGGAGGCCGACTACGAGGTCTTCGCGCGCGGCTACGGCCTGCTCGACTCCGAGCGGGTGGCCGGGGTGCGGGGGCAGCGGCTGGACCTCGCGGCCGTCGTGGCCCCCGACGCCCGGTCCGCCGCCGCCGTCTATCCCCCCGCCTCGTGGCTCAGCCTGCTGGAGATTCCCGACGGCGACATCCCCCCGCTGCAGGTGGCGTCGACCGTCAAGTCGTGCCTGCAGTGCCACCCCCTCGGCAACGAGGGCACGCGGCGGATACCCGCTCACCTCGAGGACCTCCCGACCGACGAGGCGTGGGCACAGCGGCTGGCGAGCGAGCTGTTCGGCGGCAGCATGATGACCGGCATGTTCCGAGGGCTCGGGGAGCAGGCCCGGATGTTCGGCCGCTGGACCGACGCCATCGCCGCCGGCGCCTATCCCGAGCCGCCGCCGCGGCCGTCGGGGCTCGAGCGCAACGTCGTGATCACGGTCTGGGACTGGGCCACCCCCCAGGGCTCGCGCGCCGATTCGCAGGGCACCTACGCGTGGAACCCCACCCTGAACGCGGGCGGGCGCGTCTACGGCGTCCACCAGGAGGACACCATGCTGTCGTGGCTCGATCCGGCGACCCACGAGGTCGGCCGCGTCGAGCTCGACGCCCAGGGCCTGCGCAGCATCGCCATGGACGGCGAGGGCCGCGTCTGGGCCACCGCCCGGCTCGACCCCGGCGATACCCCGCCGGACTTCTGCGGTCCCGGGTCGGACAACCCGTACCTCGCCAACTTCCGCCCGTCCGGGAGCCCCAAGCAGGCCGTCGTCTACGACCCGCGGGACGGCTCGGTCGAGAAGATCCCCCACTGCCTCGCCGTCGACCACAACCACTTCACCGACGAGGACGACCAGCCCATCTACTTCGGGGTGAACGACGCGGTGGGGTGGATCAGCACCGAGGTGTGGGACGAGACCGGCGACGCCGAGGCGGCCCAGGGCTGGTGCCCGGCCGTGCTCGACACCAACGGGGACGGGGTCATCACCGAGTGGACGGAGCCCGACGAGCCCGTCAGCTCCGCCCTCGACCGCCGCATCGAGTTCGGCTGCTACTCCATCGGGGTCGACACCAACGACGGCAGCCTGTGGTGCGCGGGCATCGGCGAGACCGACAACAAGCTCGTGCGGTTCGTGCGGGGCGACGACCCGCCGGAGAGCTGCATGGCGGAGGTCTTCGAGGCGCCCGAGCTCGACGTGCCCATCTTCAAGAGCGGCGGGGTGGCGGTGGACGGCGACGGCATCGTCTGGCTCAACTGGCGGGGGACGGACCAGGTCACCAGCTTCGACCGCAGCCGGTGCGACGTGACGAGCGGGCCGACCGCCACCGGTCGGCACTGCCCCGAGGGCTGGGCCGTGCACCAGATGGAGCGCCCCAACCTGCAGGGCACGCCGTCGCCCATCCACGCCGAGATGATGTACCTGACCCAGATTGACCACGCCGACGTGCTCGGCCTGGGCGGCGAGTCGGTCATCACCGGCCCCGTCAACAGCTACTCGCTGCAGGTGCTGATTCCGGCGACGGGCGAGTTCCTGGACATGGTCGTGCCCTATCCCAAGGGCTTCTTCTCGCGGTCGGCCCAGGGGCGCATCGACGATCCCGACGCCGGCTGGAAGGGCCGGGGCCTCTGGTCGAACTACTCGACCTACACGCCGCACTTCATCGAGGGCGGCACCGGGCCCAAGATCGTCAAGTTCCAGATGCGCCCGAGCCCCCTCGACCGGTAGCCGCGTGCCGTGATTTGCGGCGCCGGGTCGAAATAGACGGGCTGCTGGCCCTCGAGCGAGGGGGCAGACCGACAGCGCTGCTGCTCGGCCTGCCCCCCGTATCGCCGCTCAGGGTTGCCGGTCTGCCTCGTTGCGCGGCGATCGGCTACCGCCCCTCGCCGGCACCGAGATCGGTCAGGCGCCACAGGTGCGACCGCGTGCGGATGAACAGGCTGCCGCGCGCGATCGCCGGCGTCGACATCGCAACCTCCTCGAGCTCGTTGGTGCCGACGACGTTGAACTCGTTCTCGGAGTCGATGACGTAGGTGACCCCCTCCTCGCTCAGCACGAAGACCTTGCCGTTGTAGGCCCAGGGCGAGGCGGTGAAGCCGCCGGTGCCGCGGGCCACGCGCCGCCGCACCTCGCGGTCGAGGACCTGCCGCTCGGTGTAGTACTGCTCCTCGCCGGTGCGGGCGTCGTGCACGGTGTAGAAGCCGCGGTCGAGCAGGGTGAAGTAGTGGTCGCCGTAGACGAGCGGCGTCGGGTGGTAGGGTCCCGCGGTCTCGGCGTACCAGGCCACGTGGTCGTTGGACGTCTCGCCCGGCTCCAGGGAGATGTCGCCGCTCGCACCGGGCCGGATGGCGTAGACCGGCCGCACCGCGTCGCCGACGTAGCCCGACATGACGTAGAGCAGCCCGTGGGCGCTGAACGGCTGCGGGATCGAGATGGAGTTCATGCCGCGGAACGACCAGATCTCGTTGCCGTCGAGGTCGTAGGCCCGCACGAGGTTGCTGCCGGTGGTGATGAGCTCGGTGCGCGCATCGTGCTCCCAGATGAACGGGGTCGCCCAGTTGGTGCCCTCGTCGCGGTCGACCCGCCAGCGCTCGGCCCCCGTCGCGGCGTCGAGGGCGACCACGAACGACTGCTCGTCGTTGTCGTTGACGATGAACAGCGTGTCTTCGTGGAGCACCGGCGAGGCCGCGGGGCCCCAGCCCAGGCGCGTCTCGGCCGGGTCGAATCGCCGCTCCCAGACCAGGGCGCCGTCCATGTCGAGGGCGAAGACGCCGACGTTGCCGAAGTATGAATACACCCGTTCTCCGTCGGTCACCTGGGTGGACGACGCGAAGGTGTTCTTGAGGTGCCGGTCGAACTGCGGTGCGCCCGCGTTGACCTCCGTGGTCCAGACGACCTCGCCGGTCTCGAAGTCCAGAGCGTAGACGAGCCAGTGGTGCACGTCCTCCTCCCGCTCCATCAGGTCGCCGGGCCGGGCGGGGGGAAACGGGCCGCCGGGCATCTCCTGGGGCGACCCGTAGGGGAAGTAGAGCCCCATGCGCGGCTCCTGGGTCTCGCCGTCGCTGACCACGGCGGTCAGGAAGATGCGGTTGCCCCAGATGACCGGCGACGACCAGCCGAGGCCGTCGACGGGGGTCTTCCACACGACGTTCTCGGTCGTGCTCCAGGTGAGGGGCAGGCGCGGGTCGTCGTCGGCGGTGGCGAGGGCGTCGGCGCCGCGGAACGCGGGCCAGTTCTCGTTCTCGGCGGTCAGGGTCGTGGTCGCGGCCAGCGCCGCCGCGAGAAGCGCTGCCGGGAGGGTTCTGCCGGCGAGACCGGCCGGCCGGAGGTACAGCATAGGGAATCGTGGAAACATGGGGGAGATTATATGCGGCCCGGGGGGCGATGTGCCTCGTGAACCTGCGATACTACGAGGGTCCGGGGCGGCATGGGACTCGCGGCGCGGCGGCTCCCGGGGACGGTCGGAGCCAGGAGTCGCGCCGTAGAACGGCGCAGAGTCCTGGAGGGTCGTTTGGGGGCCGGGCGGAGCCGCAGGCGACGACAGGCGGGTGAGCCCGGCGAAGGCGCACGTCTTCAGGGGTGGTACGGACGCGTTGCGGCGCCCCCCGCGGCAAGTCGGGCCGCCGGCCCCGCGATGACGCGTGGGGCTTCGGGGCGGCGCGCGACCCGCCGGGGACGGTCGGCAGCCGGGCCTGCGGGTTGCGGCGCGGGTTGGTGTGGATGGGACCGGATGGCGGGACGGGGTGACGACGATGCGAGAAGCACGCACGAGGTCCATCGGCCGGCGCGAGGCGATGCGGGCGTTGGGCGCCGGGGCGGTCGGACTGGGGTTCGGCGGGGTCGGCGCCCCGGTCTCCGGTCACCCTCCGGTCCCGATCGGGGGGGCGCTCCAGCCCGCATCCGACGTTCGCTTTCCCGACGGGGCGGTGGTGCGCACGCGGCTGGGCGATGTGTCTCCCGACGACCTCGGGGGCGGCGCGACCCTCTTCCACGAGCACCTCTCGTTCGCGTACAGCAGCCCGCCCCCCGAGCCGCGGGCGCCCGGCACCCCGCCGCCCCCGCCGCCCTCCAACGACGAGATGGTCGACCTCGTCGTGGAGGAGCTGCAGATGGCCGCGTTCGACGGGGTGAGCTGCATCGTCGACTCGTCCATCGGCCCCCGCACCGAGCAGCAGCTCGCGAACCTGACCGCCATGGCGCGGCGGTCGGGGGTGCACGTCGTGCTCGGCGGCAGCTACTTCCTGCTGCGGTCCTATCCGGAGGAGATCGTCGGGCTGGCGGAGGAGGAGATCGCGGCGCGCCTCGTCGAGCAGGCCGGCCGCGAGGGCTGGGGGGCGCTGGGCGAGGTCGGCACCTCGTTCCCCGAGATGCACGACGAGGAGCGGAACATGCTGCGCGCGGTGAGCCGGGCCCACCGGGAGACGGGGCTGCCCGTCTTCACGCACGTGCCCCACGAGAGCTGTCCCTCGTGCGCGATCGAGCAGCTCGACATCTACGAGGCGCAGGGGGTCGACCTCGCCCACCTGTGCATCGGGCACCAGTCGACCATCAAGCGCTCGGACGATCCGGGGTGGGAGACACACCGGGAGCTCGCACGCCGGGGCGCGTTCATCGGGTTCGACACCGTCGGCCACCGCATGAGCGCGTCGTTCATCCCCGAGAGCGAGAAGGTCGACATGGTGCTCGGCGCCATCGAGGCGGGGTTCGAGGACCACGTCCTGCTGTCGTCCGACTTCGCCAACACCACCCAGCTCAAGGCCAACTGGGGGAACGGGTTCTCGACGGTGCTGGTGCAGTTCGTCCCGAAGCTGCGCTATCGCGGGGTGCCGGAGGACGTCATCCGGAAGATCCTGGTCGACAACCCCCGCCGGTGGCTCGCCTTTCGCCCGACAGACTGAGCGCCCGCGGCCGTTCACGGGGCGCTCGCCGTCGCCAGCCGATGTGCCCATCACGGGGTTCGTCGAGGATGCGGACCTGACTCCGGGCTCGCCGAGTGTGTGGGCGCGCGAGTGCCCGATAGATGCGATAATGTACAGTTTGCGGTGGCCGGGCGGCATCATCCACCGGCGGGTGGAGGCTGGCGGCCCGGCTGCGCGCTGGGAACGTCGAGTCGGCAAGCCGTCGGCGGAGCCGCCGCCGTCAAGTCCACGGAGAGTCCATGAAAGCCCTCGAGGGAGTACGAGTTCTGGACATGACGCATGTCCAGTCGGGACCGACCTGCACCCAGCTGCTCGCCTGGTTCGGCGCCGACGTCATCAAGGTCGAGCGCCCGGGCAGGGGGGACGCGACGCGGGGTCAGCTGCGCGACATACCCGACGTCGACAGCCTGTACTTCACGATGCTGAACCACAACAAGCGCAGCGTCACCCTCAACACGAAGAGCGAGAGCGGGAAGGCCCTCTTCACGCGCCTGCTCGAGAGCTGCGACGTCCTCGCCGAGAACTTCGCGCCCGGCGCGCTCGACCGGATGGGCTTCTCCTGGGAGCGCATCCAGCAGATCAACCCGCGCATCATCTACGCCTCGGTCAAGGGCTTCGGGCCGGGGCCCTACGAGGACTGCAAGGTCTACGAGAACGTCGCCCAGTGCGCGGGCGGCGGGGCCAGCACGACGGGGTTCCCCGAGGGGCCGCCGGTCGTCGCGGGGGCGCAGATCGGCGACTCGGGCACCGGCCTGCACCTCGCCCTGGGCATCGTGACCGCCCTCTTCCAGCGCGAGAAGACGGGGCGCGGACAGCGCGTCGAGTGCGCCATGCAGGACGGGGTGCTCAACCTCTGCCGGGTGAAGCTGCGCGACCAGCAGCGGCTGACGCACGGGCCGCTGAAGGAGTATCCGCAGTATCCCCACGGCACCTTCGGGAAGGCGACCCCGCGGGCCGGCAACGCGTCGGGCGGCGGCCAGCCCGGCTGGATCGTCAAGTGCAAGGGGTGGGAGACCGACCCCGACGCCTACATCTACGTCATCGCCCAGGCCGCCGCCTTCGACGGGCTCGCCCGGGTCATCGGTCACGAGGACTGGCTGACCGATCCGGAGTGGAACACCCCCGAGGCCCGCTTGCCCAAGATCGACGAGATGTTCGACGAGATCGAGAAGTGGACGCAGACCCTGACCAAGTTCGAGGTCATGGAGGTGCTGAATCCGCTGAACGTGCCGTGCGGGCCGGTGCTGTCGATGAAGGAGCTGTCGGAGGAGCCGTCGCTGCGGGCGACGGGGACGGTGGTGGAGGTCGACCACCCGAAGCGCGGTCCGTACCTCACGGTGGGCAACCCCATCAAGCTGTCGGACTCGCCGGCCGACGTCAAGCGGTCGCCGCTTCTGGGCGAGCATACGGACGAGGTGCTGCGAGAGGTGCTCGGGATGGACGACGGGGCCATCGCGCAGGCCCGGGCCGACAGGGCGGTGTAGGAGTCCGCGCCGTGGAACGGCGCGGGACCTGGAGGGTTGGTCGGGCGCCGAACGAAGCCGAAGGCGACGATTGGCGGGCCAGGATTCGGAGCCGCACGGATGCTGCGGAGCCCCGCCGGGTCGGTCCTGGAAGGAGGCGGGGTCGGACGATGGCGGCAGGGCCGGTGCTGCGACCGGTCGGTTGACGGGACGGTTCGACCGGAATCCGGGCTGGAGTTCGTCCGGGACCGGCCTCTCGCGGAGGTCGGGGCGGCGTCCACGCAAGGAGCGACATGAAGGTCTGCGTAGTCGGAGCGGGAGCCATCGGCGGCTACATGGCGGTGCGGCTGGCCCACGCGGGTCACGCGGTGTCGGCGATCGCGCGCGGTCCCCATCTCGCCGCCATCCGGGCGAACGGGCTGAAGCTGGTCGAGGGTGACCGGGAGCTCGTGGCGTCCGACCTGACCGCCACCGACCGCGTCGGCGAGCCGGGGCCGCAGGACATCGTGCTCCTGGCCCTGAAGGCGCACCAGATCGTCCCCGTCGTCGACGACCTGCCGGCCCTCTTCGGCCCCGACACCGTCGTCGTGACCCTGCAGAACGGCATCCCCTGGTGGTATTTCCAGCAGGTCGACGGCGAGTACGCGGGCCGAGTCGTCGAGACGGTCGACCCCGGCGGCGTGCTGTTCCGGGCCATCGACCCGGGGCGCGTCATCGGCTGCATCGCCTATCCAGCGGCCGAGATCGCCGAGCCGGGGGTGATCCGGCACATCGAGGGCAACCGCTTCCCGGTGGGCGAGCTCGACGGCCGCGACTCGGAGCGGGTGCGGATGATCTCCGGCCTGTTCACAGAGGCCGGCTTCAAGTCGCGGGTCCTCGACGACATCCGGTCCGAGATCTGGCTGAAGCTGTGGGGCAACCTGACCTTCAACCCCATCAGCGCCCTCACCCACTCGACGCTGGTGGACATCTGTCAGTTCCCGCTGACGCGCGGCCTCGCCGCCACCATGATGACCGAGGCCCAGCAGGTGGCCGAGCGGCTCGGCGCGCACTTCCGGGTGGGGATGGAGCGCCGTATCGCGGGAGCCGAGAGCGTCGGCAAGCACAAGACGTCGATGCTGCAGGACGTGGAGGCCGGCAAGCCCCTCGAGGTGGACGGCATGCTCGGCGTCGTCGTCGAGCTCGCCGAGATGACCGGGGTCGAGGTGCCCACCCTGCGCGCCCTGTACGCCTGCGTGAGCCTGCTGAACCGGACGATTCAGGACGAGGGCGTGCGCATCAAGGGCGCGCCGAAGTAGCGGCTCGGCGCCGCGATGCGGTTCACGACCGCCGGCAGGGTTCGCAGCCCCGGTCGGGGTGCGCGGCTGCAGTCGGGGGCTCGCGGCTCGCGTCAGCCGTTCGCGGCGGCATGAGAATCCGAGGGTGTGCGCCGGAAGGCCCCGACCCCCGACAGGCCGGGTGAGAGGGACACCCGGGCCCCCGCCGGGGCGGTGGTCGGACCAGGGCGGGAGGACCATGAACATGCGATTGACGTTGGCCGTCGCGGGTCTGTCCTTCGCGGTCGCCGCCGGTGCGGCGGGCGCCCAGGAGAGCGGGACCACCGTGTGGGACGGGGTGTACACCGCCGAGCAGGCGGAGCGCGGCGAAGCAGTGTACAAGAGCCACTGCCTGAGCTGCCACCAGGCCGATTTCAGCGGCACCGAGGAGGCCAGCGCCCTGTCCGGCGAGCCGTTCATGGAATCGTGGCGCGAGGACACCGTCGGCAATCTCTACACCCGCATCCGGAACCTGATGCCGTTCGACGAGCCGGCCAGCCTCGGCGACGACGCCTACGTCGACAGCGTCGCCTACCTGCTGCAGGTCAACGGGTTCCCTGCCGGCCCCCGCGAGCTGACCGCCGCGGGGGCGGCCGACGTCCGCATCGAGGCCGAGGACGGCCCCGGCGACGTGCCGAGCTTCGCGCTCGTGAGCGTCGTCGGCTGCCTGGAGCGCGGCGACGGCGGAGACTGGATGCTGACCCGGGCCGCCCCCGCGATCCGCACCGCCGACCCCTCGGAGTCGAGCCCCGAGGCGCTCGCCGCGCTCGCCGACCGGCCCCCCGGGACCCGGACGTTCGAGCTGATGGCCGTCTATCCCGACCCCGCTGCCCACGCCGGCCACCGAATGGAAGCGAAGGGGTTCCTCATCCGGTCCCCGGACGGAGACCGCGTCAACGTCAGCACCCTCGGCATGGTCGCAGACGCCTGCGACCCCTGAGTCGCGCCGGTGTAAACGCCGGGCTTCGCCGCGGGCGGCTAGTCCCTGCGCAAGGCGAGCAGGGGGTCGACCCGGCTGGCGCGGCGGGCCGGCAGCGCGACCGCGCCCAGGGCCACGGCGGCGAGCACGACCGGCACGGCGACGAACGTGGCCGGGTCGGACGTCTCGACCCCGAAGAGGAAGCTGGCCAGGAGACGGGTCAGCCCCGATGCGGAGGCGACGCCGATGACGACGCCGGCCGCGACCAGCCGCATTCCCTGCATCACGATCATTCTCCAGACGTGCGCGGTCTCGGCCCCGAGGGCGAGGCGGACGCCGATCTCCTGCGTCCGCTGCTCGACCGAGTACGCCATCAGGCCGTAGACGCCGATGGCGGCGAGCAGCAGCGCCGCCGCGCCGAACACCGTCATCAGCAGCATGTTGAACCGCTGCCGGGCCGTGGAACGCGCCACCACCTCGTCCATGGTCCGGACGTCCGAGACGGGCAGGCCGGTGGCCAGCCGCAACTCCTCCTGGATCTGCCGGCCGAGCGCGCCCGGGCCGGTCCGCGTCCGGACCGTCCAGCCCATCGGTGCGATCTCGAGGGCGAGCGCGCTCACGGCGTCGGGCAACTGCGCCTGCGGCACGTACATGCGGGGCTGCGGGTCGGTGTCGAGCCCTGCGTCCCGCACGTCGGCCACCACCCCGACGATCTGCCGTTCGGGCTCGTCGGCGAACTGCTGCATGACGCCCCGGCCGATGACGAGCCGGCTGGTGAGGGGGTCGCCGTCGGGCCAGTAGCGGTCCGCCATCGTCTCGTTGATGACGACGACCGGCGGCGTCCCCCCGACGTCGCGATCCGTGAAGACCCGTCCGCGCCGGAGGGGGATGCGGAACACCTCGAAGAAACCGTCCGACACCGTCACCCATCCGCCCCCGCCGTGGAACGGCCCGTCCTCGAGCGGCCGCCCGGAGATGATGAACGGCAGCCCGAACCCGCCCTCGAGCGGAACGCAGCACGTGGCCGCGGCATGCTCGACGCCCGGCACCGCGCGCAGGCGGTCGACCCCGGTGCGCAGTACCTGCTCGACGCCGGCGGCGGTCTCGAAGCGCGGTCCGGTCAGCGACGTCCGCATCGTGAGCACGTTGCCGGCGTCGAAGCCGGGGTCGACGGCGTTCAGGGCGATGGACGTCCGGATCAGCAGGGCCGAGCCGATCAGCAGGATCAACGCCAGCGCGACCTCGCCGACGACGAGCACCGCGCGCGTGCGGTTCTGACGGAAGCCCGTGCCGGTGCGCCCGCCGCCCTCCTTGAGGGTCCCGCCGAGGTCGGTGCGCGACCCCTGCAACGCCGGGATCAGCCCGAACAGCACCCCCGTCCCCACCGACACCGCGACCGCGAACAGCAGCACGCGCCAGTCGATGGCGACCAACGCCCCGTCGGGACCGATGCGCGGCAGCCCCACCGTGCTCACCGACAGGAGGGCCCGGACGCCGGCGACGCCGGCCGCGAGCCCCAGCGCTCCGCCGACGACCGACAGCACGACGCTCTCCGTCAACAGTTGCCGGACGAGGCGCCCGCGTCCGGCCCCGAGGGCGGTGCGGAGCGCGATTTCCCGCTTGCGGCCGACCGCCCGCACGAGCAGCAGGTTGGCGACGTTGGCGCAGGCGATGAGCAGCACGAGGCCGACGGCGCCGAGGAGCACCAGCAGCAGGGGCCGGGCGTTCCGGACCAGCATCTCCCGGATCGGCTCGGCCCCGAAGGCGGCCTCCCCGTCGGGGAATACCTCGGGGAAGCGCTCGCGGTACGCCCCGGTCGCCTGGGCCAGCGCCGCCTGCGCCTGGGCCAGCGAGACGCCGGGCCTCAGCCGGCCCGCGACGGTGAAGTAGTGTCCCTGGTCGGTCGCGTTGGGGTCGAGCTGGAAGGGGGTCCAGACGTCGGGAGCGGCGCCGAAGTCGCTGAAGTCGAAGCCCTCGCCCACCACGCCGACGACGACGTGCGGCTCCCCGCTCAGCGACAGGCTGCGGCCGACGATCTCCGGATCGCGATCGAAGCGGCGTTCCCACAGGCGTTCGCCGACGAGCGCCACCTTCGGTCCGTTGGGCAGGTCCTCCTCGGCCGTGAAGGCGCGCCCGGAGACGATGGCGGCGCCGAAGAGGCGGAAGTAGTCGGCCGACACCTGGGCCCAGCGCAACTGCTCGGGCACGTCCCCGCCGGTGTCGTTGATGCGGCCGCCCCGGAAGGCGGACACGTGCTGCAGCACCTCGTCCTGCGCCCGCCAGTACGCGAACTTCGCGGGGGACCCCCCGGGGTTGCGGCCCTGCGGAGACACCACCTGCAGCCACACGATGCGATCGGGTTCGGGGAACGGCGCCGGCTTCAGCAGGACCGTGTTGACGATGGAGAAGACCGCGGTGGCCGCCCCGATTCCCAGGGCCAGGGCCGCGACGGCGGCCAGGGTGAAGCCGGGGCTGCGGGCGAGCCCGCGGACGGTGTGCCGGAGATCCTGCAGAAGTGTGTCCATGGGCTGCTGTCCCGTGTCGACGTTGGTCCGAGGCGCGGTCGCCGCTTCACGCGAGGGAGGCCTACAGCACTAGACGATCTCGCGGCGCCGCGGGTTCGAGCCGCCGGCTCGGGGAGGGCAGCTTGTCTCAAAGTGGATAGAATCGTATTCTGTCCGTCATGAGCACCACCGTGCATCTGCCCGCGGATCTGCTCGCTTCGGTCGACAGGCGGGCGCGCGAGCTGGGCATGAGCAGGAACCGCTACGTCGTCCGCGCCCTGGAGCGGGCGCTGGCCACCGAGACCGAATGGAGCGCGGGGTTCGTGGCCGAGTTGGCGGCGGCCAGGGACGATCTCGACGGACGCCGCGAGCTCGAGGACTTGCGGGCTGCCGTGGCGGCGGCCCGGACGCGAAAGGGCCCGCCCGCGTTGTGAAGTACGTGCTTGACACCAACACGCTGTCTTACGCGATGGCCGGCGATCCGTCGGTTTGCGGGCGGCTGCTCACGGAGGCGCGAACCGACGTGTTGTTGCCGCAACCGGTCATCTCCGAGGTCGAGTACGGCCTGGCGCGGCTGCGGAAGTCGAAGAGGCGGGACCGGCTGATCAAGCGTTTTCGGGCTTTCCTCGAGGAAATGCCGAGGGCGCCCTGGACCGACGCGGTCAGTCACGCGTTCGGCGTGGTCAAGGCCGAGCTGGAGCGCCGAGGGGTCCGGATTGAGGACTTCGACGTCGCGATCGCCGCCCACGCGGTGGCGCTGGACGCGACGCTGGTCAGCGACAACGTCGAGCACATGCGCCGCGTTCCCGGCCTCAGAATCGAGAGCTGGCGCACGGATTCCCCCGAACCGGCTGCGCCGAGGTAGCGTGCCGGGACGCCCGCGCCCTGCGGTGGGGTTCGTCTACTGACCGCCCGCCGGCCTGACCACCGCCACGCTGTTGACGTCCTTCTCGTGCTCGGCGCGGTAGACGCCCTGCTCGCGCATGTACCCGCGCAACAGCTCGGCCGTGTGGTCGGCGCGCTTGACGGTGCCGGTGTAGTGCACGCCGTCGGCGATGCGGAGGGGCGTCCAGCCCTCGCGGCTCTCGGCCAGGAGGTCCGCCCCGCGGTCGACGAGGAACTCGACGATGGGGTTCGCCCCCCGCAGGGCGGCGCCGTGCAGCGCCGTGTATCCCCGGTCGTCGGCCTGCAGCACGCTGCGGTCGCCGAGCTCCCACGCGAGCTGCACCGCGTCGAACGCCTCATCGTTGGTGCCCGCGCTCTCGCCCAGGTTGAAGATGCCGACGCCGGCCGCGACCATCAGCGGCGAGGCGTTGCCCCCGGTCGACAGGCGGGTGTCGGCGCCGTGGTCGGCGAGGAGCTGCATCAGCGGGGCGTCGGCGTGCTTGGCCGCGAGCAGGTAGGGCGTGGCCCCCACGCGGTTCAGGTTGTTCCGCTCGCGGTTGTTGAACCGCCGGGTCTGACGCAGGTTCGGGTCGGCGCCGTTCTCGAGGAGGAAGCGCGCGAGCTCGAGGGTGTCGAGGCTGTCGAGGAGCCGCACCGGGGGCATGCCCTTGCCGGAGTTCGGACGGCGCGTGTACGAGAGCTGGTGCAGGGCGGTCCAGCCCTGGTCCGCCGCGTTGGGGTCGGCGCCCTGCTCGACGAGGTGCTTCGCGAGCGAGAATTGCCCGTTGGTCACCGCGATGACGAGGGCGCTGGTGCCCGCGGGGCCGCCCACGCCGCGTCCCGGCCCCGCCTCCGCTTCCGCCGACAGGGGGCGGATGGTGTCGTTCACGTCGGCCCCGGCCGCGAGCAGCGCGTCGACCGCGTCGGGCTGCCCGGCCCGCACCGCGAAGAGCAGCGCCGACCAGCCGGCGTCGGAGCGCTCGTCGACCCGGGCCCCGAGCTCGATCAGGGTGTGCACGGCCCGCGCGTGGTTCTGGGCGGCGGCCCACATCAGCGCGGTCTGGCCCCGCCAGCTCTCGCGCGCCGCCACGTCGGCCCCGTGGGCGAGCAGCAGCCGCAGCGTGTCGACGTCGCCGGCGCGGGCGGCGGCCATCAGCACCGTCTCGCCCTCGGGCAGGGTGGCGTTGGGGTCGGCGCCGGCTTCGAGCAGGGCCCCGACGATGCGGGCCTCTCCCCGTTCCGCGGCCAGCGCGAGCGGGGTCACCCCGTAGCGGTTCGTGAGGCCGGTGCGGGCCCCCGCCGCGAGCAGCAGGCGGGCCGTCTCGGCGTCGCCCCGGTATGCCGCCCAGTGCAGCGCGGTTGTGCCGTCCACCTCGGCCGCGTTCACGTCGACCTGCTCCTCGAGCAGGGCGCGGACGGCCGAGGCGTCCTCGGCCTTCGCCGCGTCGACGAGGGGCACCACTGGGGCCGCGGCGGCCGCCGCGGCGGCCGCCAGCAGTCCCGCGCCGACGAGGGACAAGGTCCGGATGGCGACGGGCCGCGACTCCGATTCAGAACTCGTGCGCATCGGTGACTCCAGGTGTCACGGTCGAGCATTTGGCCCGGCCCGCAATGAAGACCTGTATGCTACCGTTCCGTTCGAGCGATCCGCAACCGGGATGTGGAGGCGGCGGATTTCGCTGATATTGGCACGGCTCTTGCTGAGGTTGGTGGCGCTTGCGGTGGTCCCGGTCCGGTGACCGGCTCGCGACCCGCCGCCATCGTGGGACGGAGGAGCCATGCGCGCCGAGCAGATGGATCAGCGTGTCGGGAATTGCGAACGTCGGCTCGATCGAGTCGAGCAGATTGTGCCGATTCTCGCGACAAGAGACGATCTGAGGGGTGCCATCGCGCCGCTGGCGACGAGGGAGGAGTTGCGGGCGGCGGTCGCGCCGCTGGTGACGAAGGAGGAGTTGCGGGCGGCGGTCGCGCCGCTGGCGACGAAGGAGGAGTTGCGGGCGGCGGTCGCGTTGCTGGCGACGAAGGAGGAGTTGCGGGCGGCGGTCGCGCCGCTGGCGACGAAAGAGGAGATAGCGCCGCTGGCGACGAAGGAGGAGATAGCGCCGCTGGCGACGAAGGAGGAGTTGCGGGCCGCCGTGAGCGAGTCGGAACAGCGGCTGCGCGTCCACTTCGACGTGGTCGCCGAGAGCTTGCGGCACCAGGTCCAACTGCTTGCCGAGGTGGTTGCCGCGCTCTCCGAGCGAGAACGGTAAGGACAGTGATCGATATGGATCTGCCAACTACACCCAGGCACGACCCGCTCTCTACCGTCTTCCGAGCGTGCCGCGTGGCAAGGTTATTCCCGTCACTGTCCTAAGTCCCCGCCGCGTTCCCCGTGTCGCGGTTGCGGGCTCTGATTCCGGCGGGTCGCCGGACCCGCTACGTGGAGCAGACAAGCTCTTCACCTGGAGCACCAACCGGGTTTCGAGCCGGTGCCGAGCGCCGGCGGCCGGCTCGTCTCTGCTGCCGGGTTGACACCTTGGGGGGAAGCTGTAGGATTGACCATCTGTCCCGCATACCCGGAAGGCACAACAGCATGATGGCGATGGAGCAGATGTCCAGGCGGCGCTCTCGGTGGCTCGCCGGCATCGCGGTGGTTGCCGCGCTCACCGCGGGCGGGTTAGCGGAGGCCGGCCAGGCCCAGGCGTCGGAGCCGGTGGCGGCACTCCCGACAGCCCCGGCGGCGGCGCCCGAGCGCGCGAGCGAGATAGCCGGCCACGCCGCGCTGCTCCGGCGGTACTGCCTGACCTGCCACACCCAGCGCATGATGGAGCGCGGCACCGTCCCCGTCGAGCTCGAGAGCGCCGACCTCGAGGGCGTGCCGGCCCAGGCCGAGATCTGGGAGAAGGTGATCCGGAAGGTCCGCACCGGCACCATGCCGCCCCTCGGGCGCCCGCGCCCCGACGCGGCGGCGGCCGACCGGCTCGCGGCGTGGCTCGAGACCGAGATCGACCGGGCGGCGGCGGCGAGCCCGAACCCCGGCCGCACCGTGCCTCTGCACCGGCTGAACCGCACCGAGTACCAGAACGCCGTCCGCGACCTCCTCGACCTCGACGTCGACGCGGCGGCCCTGGTGCCCGCCGACGACCAGAGCTACGGATTCGACAACATCGCCGGCGTGCTCAAGGTGTCGCCGACCCTGCTCGAGCGCTACATGAACGCGGCGCGCCACATCAGCCGCCTCGCGGTGGGGGCGTCGCCGATGGCCCCGGCCGGCGAGACCTTCCGCATCGTCTCCGACCTGTCGCAGTACGGACACCAGGACGGCCTGCCGTTCGGCACCCGCGGCGGCCTCTCGGTCTCGTACAACTTCCCGCGGGACGGCGAGTACGACATCGAGCTCGCCATGCTCGACCTGTTCGCGGGCGCTCCGATCCGCGAGCCGCACCAGCTCGAGGTCAGCGTGGACGGCGAGCGGGTCGCCCTGTTCCCGCTGGCGCCCGTCGACCCCGACCGGGACCAGGGCGCCGCCTACAACACCGGACCCGAGGACCTCCGGGTGCGCGTCCCCGTCACGGCCGGCCCGCGCACGGTCACCGCCACCTTCATCAGGAAGACCGGCGCGCTGGCCGAGAGCCTCCGGCAGCCCTTCGACCGCCCCCACGGCGAGGGCGACTACCTGCTGTACGCCCCGCACCTCGGCACCCTCACCATCACCGGGCCGTTCGACGAGACCGGCATCGCGGACACCCCGACACGGCGCCGTATCTTCGTCTGCCGGCCCGGGAACGCAGCCGAGGAGGCGCCCTGCGCCCGCCAGATCCTGTCGGCCCTGGCCCGCCGCGCCTACCGCCGCCCCGTCACCGGGCGGGACCTCGCCCCGCTGGTCGCCTTCTACGAGGAAGGACGCAGGGCCGGCGGGTTCGAGGCCGGCGTCGAGCGCGCCCTCCGGGCCCTGCTCGTGAGCCCCGACTTCCTGTTCCGGGTGGTGTCGGACCCGCCCGGGGCCGAGCCGGGCACGCCCTATCGGCTGAGCGGCCTCGAGCTGGCGTCGCGCATCTCGTTCTTCCTGTGGAGCAGCCTGCCCGACGACGAGCTGCTGGAAGTCGCCGAGGCGGGTGGCCTCGAGGATCCCGCGATCCTCGAGGCGCAGGTGCGGCGCATGCTTGCCGACCCCCGCTCCGAGGCCCTCGCCAGGAACTTCGCGGGGCAGTGGCTGCGCCTGCGCAACATCTCGGGGGCGCTGCCCTCGGACGTGCTCTTCCCCGACTTCGGCGAGAGCCTGCGGCAGGACTTCGTGCGCGAGACCGAGCTGTTCTTCGACAGCATCCTCCGCGAGGGCCGGAGCGTCATCGACCTCCTGACCGCCGACCACACGTTCCTGAACGAGCGGCTGGCCCGGCACTACGGCATCCCCGGCATCTACGGCAGCGACTTCCGCCGGGTGTCGCTCGCCGACGGCAACCGCCGCGGGCTGCTCGGCCAGGGGAGCATCCTCACCGTCACGTCGTATCCGGACCGCACGTCGCCGGTGGGCCGCGGCAAGTGGGTGCTCGAGAACGTGCTGGGGACGCCGCCCCCGCCCCCGCCCCCGAACGTGCCCGAGCTCGAGCCGGCCGAGGACACGGGCCGGGTCCTGGCGATGCGCGAGCGGATGGAGCAGCACCGCGAGAACCCGGTGTGCGCGAGCTGCCACCGCGTGATGGATCCCCTGGGGCTGGCCCTCGAGAACTTCGATGCGATCGGGCGGTGGCGCGGGCACATGCCCGGCGGCAGCGCCATCGACGCCTCGGGCACCATGCCCGACGGCACGGGGTTCGACGGTCCGGCGGAGCTGCGCGGCCTGCTCGTGCGCGACCGGGAGCAGTTCGCGACGGTGGTGACCGAGAAGCTGCTGATCTATGCCCTCGGCCGCGGCATCGAGTACTACGACCCGCCGGCCGTCCGGCAGATCGTGCGCGGCTCGGCGGCGGACGACTACGGCCTCGCTTCGCTGGTGGTCGGCGTGGTGCGGAGCACGCCGTTCCAGATGCGGCTGGCCGGCGTCGTCGCAGACGCGGAGTAGGAGCAGGAGTCCGACGCCGTAGACGGCGCGGACCCCCCGGAGGTTGGCTGGGCGGCCAATCTGAGCCGCAGGCGGCGATTCCCGGGCCGGGCGACGCGCGACGGCACTGTCGATCGAGGCCGCGGCGCCGCGAGGCGGCCGTGAGCCGCACAGGACGACTGGCGACTTGGAGCCCGCGTTGCGGAGCGGCGCCGCGAGGCGCGGACCCTCTGCGAGGAGGCGCCGGTTCGTGTAGGATCGGTCGGGCGGGAAGCGGGGCCGTGAGGCTACGGTTCCGGGTCCAGGGCGTCGAGCTCGGGTCGAGGAGACTGACTGTCATGTTCATCAGCAAGATGGCGTTGCCCCGTCGGACGTTCCTTCGCGGCATGGGGGTCAGCCTCGCGCTGCCGCTGCTCGACGCGATGGTGCCCGCCGCCACCGCGCTCGCCAGCACCGCCGCGAAGCCGGTGCGCCGTCTCGGCTTCGTGTACATCCCCAACGGGGCGGTGATGAAGTCGTGGCAGCCGGCCGGCGACGGGAAGATGACGGAGCTGTCGCGGACCCTCAGCCCCCTCGCCCCGTTCCAGGACCAGGTCGTCGTTCCCATCGGCCTCAGCCAGAAGCAGGCCGAGGCCCTCGGCGACGGCAACGGCGAGCACTCGCGGGCCGGCACCGTCTGGCTCAGCGGCGTGCACCCGAAGGAGACCGAGGGCGCCGACGTCCGCAACGGCATCACCGCCGACCAGATCGCCGCGCAGCACATCGGCGGCGACACGCCGCTGACGTCGCTCGAGCTGGCGATGGAGCAGACCTACCTCATCGGCAACTGCGACAACGGCTACAGCTGCGTCTACACCAACAGCATCTCGTGGCGCACCGCCACCACCCCGAACCCCCACGAGACGAACCCGCGCATCGTCTTCCAGCGCATGTTCGGCGACGGCGGCACCCCCGAGCAGCGGCTCGCGCAGCTCCAGGAGGACCGCAGCATCCTCGACTGGGTGACCCAGGACATCTCGCAGCTTCAGAAGCGGCTGGGGGCGGCCGACCGCAACAGCGTCGGCGAGTATCTCGACTCGGTCCGCGAGATCGAGCGGCGCATCCAGGTGGCCGAGCGCCAGCACGGCGAGTCGACCCTGGAGCTGCCCGACCGGCCCATCGGCGTGCCCGAGGACTACGACGCGCACGCCAAGCTGATGTTCGACCTGCTGGCCGTCGCCTTCAAGGCCGACATCACCCGCGTCTTCGTGTTCACCCTCGGCAAGGAGCAGACCAACCGCGCCTATCCCGAGCTGGGCGTGAACGCGGCGCACCACGCGGTGTCGCACCACCAGCACGACCCCCTCAAGTTCGAGCAGGGGGCCAAGGTCAACCAGTACCACATCGGGCTGACCGCGCACTTCCTCGACAAGCTGAAGTCGACGCCGGACGGCGACGGCAACCTGCTCGACCACTCGCTCGTCCTGCACGGCGGCGGCATCAGCGACGCCAACGAGCACTCGCACATCGACCTGCCCCTGGTCATGGTGGGCGGCGCCGGCGGGGTGAAGGGCGGCCGGGTGCTGCGGCACTCGAAGGACACCCCGATGAACAACCTCCTCGTCGCGATGCTCCAGCGCGCCGGGGTGCCGGCCGAGGAGTTCGGCGACGCCACCGGGACCCTCCCGCTCGAGCCCATCGAGCCGCTCGCCGGCGTGTAGCAGGGTTCAGGGGGGCTGTGCCGCATGTCGGCGCAGCCCTCCTCTGCCTCCTTCCCGGCGCGTCCCTCCGGGTACGAATCTCAACCGACCTGTCGGTGCAGGCGAAGCCGGAAACCGCCCGGAGCGGGGGGACGGCGAGGAGCGAAGGGCGGCTACTCGCCGCGTTGGCGCTCCTGCAACACGGCCTGCATCCAGGCAACGTCGCCGGTGAGCAGCTTCTTGACGTCCTGCTTGACGTCGTCGACGTCCTGCTTGACGCCGTCGATGTCCTTGGTGTGGTCCCGCTTGGCGCCGTCGATCTTCTCGGTGAGATCCCGCTTGACGCCGTCGATCTTCTCGGTGAGATCCCGCTTGACGCCGTCGATTTTCTCGGTGAGATCCCGCTTGACGCCGTCGATCTTCTCGGTGTGGTCCCGCTTGACGCCGTCGATCTTCTCGGTGTGGTCCCGCTTGACGCCGTCGATCTTCTCGGTGAGATCCCGCTTGACGCCGTCGATGTTCCTGGTGATCCCGTCGTGGGCAATCGTGTTCTCGGACCGCGTCCATTCCAGCCGGACCACGAGCCAGACGAGGGCCAGGAGCACGCCGATGTCGGCGGCGTTCACACCGTCCACGAGCCTCGCCAGGATCCCCACGGCGAGATAATTTTAACACGATTGGTGACATGGATAACGCCGGTACGTGCCGGGGACGACGGGGGAGCGGCATTCGCCGATGACGAACCGCCGCGGGCCTTGCCCCGCGGCGCCACGGGCCGCAGGGTGGCTCGCGGGGGGGCGGCTAACGAGCGGCGCCGGCGAGTCTTCGGGCGGCAGGCAGTCTGCGCCCGTCAGGGGTACGTGTAGGCGCCCTGGATGCCCAGGGGCAGGCCGATCACCCAGTAGACGATGAGGAACAGCGTCCATGTCACCAGCAACACGACCGAGTAGGGCAGCATCAGCGACGCCACGGTGCCGATGCCCGTCGACTTGACGTAGCGCTGGCAGAAGACGACGACCAGCGGGAAGTAGGGCATGAGCGGGGTGATGATGTTGGTCACGCTGTCGCCCACGCGGTAGGCGGCCTGGGTCAGCTCGGGGGCGATGCCGAGGCTCATGAGCATCGGCACGAAGATGCTCGAGAGCAGCGCCCACTTGGCCGAGGCCGAGCCGACGAAGATGTTGACGACCGAGGTCAGCAGGATGATGCCGACGATGGTGATCTGCGGCGGCAGGGCGAGGTCGCGCAGGAAGTTGGCGCCCTTGAGGGCGATGAGGAGGCCGACGTTCGAGCTGTTGAACGCGGCGATGAACTGGGCCGCGAAGAAGGCCATCACCAGGTAGTAGGCCATCGTGTTCATGGCCGCGGTCATGCCCTTGACGATGTCGCGGTGGGTCTTCACGGTGCCCGCCACGTAGCCGTGCACCACTCCCGGAATCAGGAAGAGCAGGAAGATGAGGGGCACCATCATGCCCATCAGGGGGGCGGTGAAGTTGGTCAGCGAGCCCTCCGGGCTGCGCAGGGCCGACCCCGCGGGCAGCGCCCACAGGATCAGCAGCAGCAGCCCCGCGACCATCGCCCCCGTCCCGGCGAGGAAGCCGCGGCGGTCGTCGGCCGTCAGCTCCTCCATCTTCGGCATCTGCTCGGGGTCGCCGTCGACCGGCGTCGCCTCGAGGCGCGGCTCGATGACGCGGTCGGTCAGGTACCAGCCGACGCCGATGACGAGCAGTGACGACACGGCCGTGAACCCCAGGTTGCTCAGGGGGTTGACGAGCCGCTCGGGGTCGAGAATCTGCGCCGCCTGCTGGGTGAAGCCCTGCAGCAGGGGGTCGATGCCCGAGGGGATGAAGTTGGCCGAGAACCCGCCCGAAACGCCCGCGAAGGCGGCCGAGATGCCGGCCAGCGGATGCCGGCCCGCCGCGTAGAAGATGACCCCGCCCAGCGGAATGACGAGCACGTAGCCGGCGTCGGCCGCGGTGTGGCTGACGATGGCGGCCAGGATGAGCATCGGCGTCAGCAGGCGTGGCGACGTCCGGCCCAGGATCAGCTTGAGGCCGGCGTTGATGAAGCCGGTCTTCTCGGCCACGCCGACCCCGAGCAGCGCCACCAGCACCACGCCCAGCGGCGCGAACCCGGTGAAGGTGGGCACGAGCTGCACCAGGAAGGTGGCGAGGGCGGTGCCCGTCAACTGGTTGGCGATTCGGAGCGGCTCGCCGCTGCGCGGGTCGACCTCGGCGAACTCGACCGGGGCCAGGACCGCCGAGGCGATCCAGGTCAGCACCAGCAGCAGGAGGAACAGGATGGCGGGGTCAGGCAGCCGGTTGCCGATGGTCTCGATGCCGTTCAGGGCGCGGTCGACGAAGCTGACCTGCGCGGCGGCCGGTGTCTTCGGCCCGTCGGATTGTTCCTTCGCCATGGATGAACCTCCGCCTGCCGTCGGGCCCCGCCGTCTTCATGGCGCCGTCAGTCGAGCACGTCGAACAGGTAGCTGTACTTCAGGATGACGCTACGGCCGGCGTAGGAGGGGATGAAGTCGCCGAGCCCGTCGGTCTCGTTGTAGACGAAAAAGAGCCCGGTGTTGGCGTCCTGCAGCCAGCCGACGCGGAAGTTCACCGCCCAGAGGTCGGCGCTGTCGTTGTGCTGCAGGAGGGTCTGGGCATAGAGCCGCGGCGAGAAGTTGTAGCCGATGTCGATGCTGCTCAGGTTGGTGACGGTGCTGCCGCTGGGCAGGTCGATGTCGTTCCGGCTGTAGCTCAGCGACAGGTTGAAGGTCTCGCCGTAGCGCGCGTTTATCGAGGGCCGGACGGTGACGATGTGGCCGTTGAAGAACCCCGCGGTGGTGGCCCGGATGCCGGCGCTGAACGGGGCCGACCGGTTCGAGTTGTACGAGTAGGTGAGCTCGTTGAAGTCCCAGCGGCCGGCCGGCACGGTGAGCCCCGACACCGTGAAGTCCTCGAACACGTACTCCTGTCGGATGTCGTAGGCGACCCCGGCCGACGAGCTGTCCTCGAACTCGCCGTTGTAGTGGAGATGGACGTAGGTCGTCTCCATGATGCCGTCGAGGTTCCAGAACCGCGTGTAGCTCATGTGCGGCGTCAACTCCTGGTACTTCAGGACGTTTTCGTCGGGCCGGGTCGTGTTGTAGAGCGAGAAGTCGACCTTCCGGAACCCTCCCCAGCGGCGCAGGTAGCCGACCTCGGGGTTGAAGTCCTCCCCGTTCTCCTGGTAGCCGGCGCCCACGCGCCAGGCCTCGGAGCTGTACTGGCTCGTCACGCTCACGGCGTGGTCGCGCCCGTCCCGGCCGGGGGTCTCGGTGCGGGCCATGTAGCCCTGTACCATGCCGTTCTCGCCGATGCCCCACCGGCCGTCGAAGGCGTAGGTGCGGTTGTAGTCGTCGTTCAGGGCGAGGCTGCCGGTGCCCTGGCGGTTGACGAAGAGCCCGCCGATGCTCGAGCGGTTGGGCAGGTCGCGGCGCAGTCGGGCCACCGAGAAGTTGTTGGCGGTGTTCGCCGTGCCGCCGACCTGCTCGGTCTGCATGTTCAGGAACCCCACCGTCATCGAGTCGGTCACCTTGCCCGACATCCGGGCGCCGCCCATGATGGGGATCTGGGCCCCGTCCTGGATGCCGATGCGCCGGCTGAAGAACAGCTCGGTCTGCCCGAGGTTCCGGCCGCTGGACTGGTTCGCGACCGAGAAGGCGCCGGCGTTCTCCAGGAAGAACGGGCGCTTCTCGGGGAAGAAGAGGTTGAACCGGTCGAGGTTGATCTGCTGCTGGTCGACCTCGACCTGCGCGAAGTCCGTTCTCCAGGTGCCGTCGAGGGTCAGCCCCGGCGTCACGCTGTACTTGAGGTCGGCGCCGTAGTCCCCGAACCCCTGCACGCCGAGGTTCGGCTCGAGCTCGCGCGAGGTCATCTCGCCGACCACGTAAGGCGTGACCTGCAGGTTCCCGGTGAAGCCGGCGGGCGCGCGCACCCCCGTCATCTGCCCCGCCAGCGAGACCCGGTAGAGGTTGTACTGCCGGGGCAGGGGCGCCCAGTACGCGGTCTCGTTCCGCCGCCGGATGTTCCGCTGGAAGTTCATCCCCCACACCTGGTCCTCGCGGTCCGGGTAGCGGATGGTCCGGAACGGGATGGCGAACTCGGCGCTCCACCCGATGTCGGAGATCGCCGTCTGCACCTGCCAGGCGCCGTCCCAGTTGAGGTTGAACCCGTTGCCGCTGCCGCGCGAGAACCCGCCCCCGCCCCCCGAGCCGCTGCCGCGGCGGGCGCCGCCCTCGTCGGTCACCTGGCCGTCGTACTCCTGGCCGGCCGGGGTGGTGCCGAAGACGAAGCCGTTCTGCCGGTCCCGGAAGGTGTCGAGCACCATCTGGAAGCTGTCGGCGTCGTTCATCGACGAGTCGCGCCGGCTGTCGCTCATGATGATGGCGGAGGGGTCCCGGTCGTAGCAGACGACGCCGAAGTAGATGGTGTCGTCGGTGAACACCACCCGCACCTCGGTCCGCTCCGTCGCCGGCTGCCCTTCGTCGGGCGCGCTCTGCTGGAACCCGCTGACCGGCTGCACATCGGCCCAGGCGGCGTCGTCGAGCACGTTGCCGTCCAGGTTCGGCGCCTGTTCGCGCCACTGCGCCACCGCCCACTTGCCGGCGACGGGAGCGCTCATGCCTGCGCCGGGGGGGGTGATCTGAATCGACGCCGGCTCCACGCCGCCCACCGGCGGAGCCTGCGACTGGCCGCGGACCGGCGTGGAGCCGGCGAGGATCACGCAGGCAGCGAGCACGAGTCGGGCACTCTGTCGCATCTTCGGTCTCGTCTTCGGGCCGGATCGGGGGTGCACCCCGACCGCCGAGGCTACGAAAATTGGTCCATTAGACCACATCGACCCGCGGCCGTGTCACCTGACTGGCGGCCGCCGCCCGCGGGCCGTACGACATCGATGCCGTCTCTCCGCTGCGGCCATCCCGTTTCACGCCGCTTCGACGTCGGTCCGGGCGAAATCGCCGCCCTTGAACAGCAACGGCTCGCGTTTAGTGCTCGCGAGCGCATAGGCGAAACAGTCGCCGAAGTCCAACGCCGCCGGATGATTGCCCTTGCCGAATCGCCGCCAGGCGTGGCGCGCGGCCTCGACCTGTTCCAGCGTGACCGGCTCCAGCTCGATGTCGGCCTCCCGCAGAAACAGGTCGAGGTCATCTCCTGCGTCCGGCCCGCTTCTCCCCTCGATGACCATCGTCGTTTCGAGCAGCGCGACCGCCGACATGCGCCGGGGCCAGGCCAGCGAGATCGCGCGTTCGTAACGCGCCGCATCCGATTCGGCGAGCAGGATCGCCACGACCGCCGACGTGTCGACGATCACTTCGGCAGTCCCCGCTCGTCATAGAGGTAGTCCCCGTGCTCGACCGCGGACGGTCCGGGCCCCATGCGGGCGGCGCAACGCTGTCCGATGGCGTGAAGCTTCGCTGCCAGCGCGTCCGCGTTGCGCACGCGCTTCTCCTTCTCCAGACGGTCGCGCAGCGCGACGGTGATCGCGCCGGTCATCGTCTCGCCGGTCAGTCGGGCGAGCTCCGCGGCCAGCCGGCAGGTCTCTTGGTTCTTGATGTTGAGGCTCATTCCGGATCCTGGTAGAAAAATTGCTCGTCCATTCTACCCCATTCGTCGATCCCGCGCCATCGCGGGGCCGATCGTGGCGCGGTGCCACGGGGGGGCCGCTTCCCCGGCGTCGCACGGGGGAAAGCCGGTCCGGCTCGTCTGCCGCGGCCAGTCGGGCTGCACCGCCGCGTACCAGTCGGGGAACAGGCCGATGACGCGCTGCCGCCGCTCCCGACCGGGGTCATGATGATGCGCAGGGGCCGCTTCCCCGGCGTCGCACGGGGGAGAGCCGGCTCGTCTGCCGCGGCCAGTCGGGCTGCACCGCCACGTACCAGTCGGGGAACAGGCCGATGACGCGCTGCCGCCGCTCCCGACCGGGGTCAGAGCGCCGGCTGACCGGGGACGGCCAGCTCGCGGGGTCGCCCCGGTGGTCGGGCCGCGGACCGCGAGCAGTCCCCTCGAGCAGGGCAGTCGGCATCGGGGTCATCCTGCCCGCGAGCTTGCTCCGCAAGGGGCCGCGAGCGAGTCCGCCCGAGCAAGGCAGTCGGCGGAGTGCATCGCCGCCCAAGTGCCGCGAGGACTCTCGCCGCGGGCCGCCATGGTGATGCGCAGCTGACAGGTCGGGTGGGGCGATGACGAGCGATGACGGGCCCCATGCGTGCTATTCTGCGAACACTGGGACCGATTCGGCGCGGCCGGCGCCGGAGCGGGCTCGTCTTCGGAAGACCGGGAAGCAGATATATGGCCGGGAGGAAGAGTCCATGAACCGCTCCAGAGGACCGTACATCGGAATCGCCGCAGGGATTGTCACCGTCGTGGTCGCCGCATCGGGGACGCCGGCGTTTGCGCAGGATGCGCCGGACACGGGGTGGACGCCGGAGATCCTGGCCGACGGGCAGCCGAACATCACCGGCATGTGGAACAACTCGAACGCCATGTTCACGCCGCTCGAGCTGCCGGAGGAGCTGGCCGGCCGGGAGCTGTCGGCCGACGAGCTGCAGGTCCGGGCCGAGGCGCGCGCGAGCGGCCGCAAGGCAGGGTCGGAGTGGCGCGGCCACGAGAACTCGCGGGGCGTCGGCGGCTACGGCACCTACTGGTTCGACTGGTACTGGGAGACGCCCGTCGACATCGGCCAGGCATCGATCATCGTGGACCCGCCGACCGGCCGCGTGCCCGAGCGCACCGCGAACGCGCGCGAGTCGATCGCCATGAACATGGCCGAGCTGCACGCCGCGGCCGAGAACATGGAGTCGGGCGACCGCTGCATCTCGCGCGGCGTGCTCGGCATGATGATGCCGACCGAGTACAACAACGGCACCCTCATCCTGCAGTCGCCGGGCTACGTCGTGATTCACAGCGAGATGATCCACAACGCCCGCATCATTCCCATCGACAAGCCTCATGCCGACGCGAAGGTGCGGCAGTGGGAGGGGGACCCCCGCGGGCGCTGGGAGGGCAACACGCTGATCGTCGAGTCGACGAACTTCCGCGCCGTCAAGAACATCCGCGGGCCGTCGGCGGGCATTCGCTCGCGCCAGTCCGAGGCGCAGCGGGTCGTCGAGCGGTTCACGCTCACCGGTCCCGACGAGCTGCGGTATTCCGTCACCATGGACGACGCGGAAACCTACGCCGCGCCCTGGACCGCCGCGTTCCCGTTCAACCGCGACGACGAGTACCTGCAGTTCGAGTACGCCTGCCACGAGGGCAACTACTCGGTGCCGAACGCCCTCGGCGGCGCGCGCATGGAGGAGGCGGGTCGCTAGAGGTCCCGGGCCGGACTGCGAGCGCGCCGACGGTCGGATCCTCCGGCCGGCGGCGGGTTCGGGTCTTACCGGTATCGGGCCGGGGCGTCGGGTCGACGCCCCCGCCGCACCCCCCTTTGGCTGGCGAGCCGCCGTTGTGGGAGCGGCCCCGGCGGCTCGCCGGAAGCGCCCTTCTCGCCGTCGTCAGCGCGTCCCGCCCGTAACGCCCCGCTCGTGCGCGAGCAGGGTCTCCTTCACCGGCAGCCCCCCGCCGTATCCGATGAGCGTGCCGTCGGCCCCGATGACGCGGTGGCAGGGCACGACGATGGCCAGCGGGTTCCGGCCGTTGGCGGCGCCGACGGCGCGCGAGGCGGTCGGCCGGCCGATGCGCCGCGCGAGCTCGCCGTAGGAGACGGTCTCGCCGTAGGGGATGCGGCGCAACTCGTCCCACACCCGGCACTGGAACGCCGTGCCCGAGGGCGCGAGCGGCAGGTCGAAGTCGCGGCGCTCGCCGTCGAAGTACTCCAGAAGCTGCCGCTTCGCTTCTCGTAGCGGTCCGGCCGGCGGCCTGCGCCGCTCCCGCCACCCCGGATCGGGCACACGCTCCGCCGCGTTGGGCAGGTCGACGCGCTCGATGCCGCCGTCGTCGCCGACGACCCTCAGGGTTCCGATCGGTGAGTCGAAGTCGTGGTAGGCCAGGCTCATTCCGCTAGTGTCTCACGGGCCGGCCGCGTCGAAGGCGCTCGAGTCGGTTCGGAGAGCCCCGAGTCGCGAAGGCGCAATCGACGACCTTGGGCGGGGGAGGGGACATCTGGGCACTCTACCACCGTCGGACGTGGCGACGTTCCGCCGGGCACGTGAGGAACTGCGCGAGACACCATGCTAGCATGCTGGCATTGGGGCATGTGGTCATGGGGTCATGAGGGAGGGTGGCGCGCTTGCCGGGACCCGACGGCCCTTGGCGCTCGCGAGCCTGGGCCGGGCGCGTGGCGAGGCCGCCCGATGGGAGACAACAGGGGACGCTCGATGAAGCGCACGCAGATTCAGCTCGACGACGCCACCTACGAGGCGGTGCGGCGGAGGGCCTACGAACGGAACCGCTCGATGTCGTCGGTCGTGCGGGAGGCGCTGGCGAAGGCCTTCGGCGTGGAGCCCGGGGTGGAGAAGAGAAAGTGGACCATCGAGGACTTCACGTTCATCGGGATGGGCCGTGACCCCGACAATCCGCCCGACGCGCCGGTATCGGAGCACCACGACGACGCGTTGGCCGACGCCTTCGCCGACTGGAAGCGGCCGGGCCGAAAATGATCTTCGTCGACACGTCGGCGATCTTCGCGCTGGCGGACGGAATTGACGCCCGCCACGACGAGGCGACGAGGGCGTTCGATGCGCTTCTCCGGACCGGTCGGCGGCTGTTCACCCACAGCTACGTGCTGGTCGAGTCGATGGCGCTACTGCAGCGCCGCCTGGGACGCGCGGCTTTCGGCTGTTCGAAGCATGACGTCATACCGCCAGCGTCCGCGGATCCTCCGCGTGTGCGATCGCCATTGCATTTGAAAGATGAGCGGCGTGCGCACATATTTCCATTTCCGGCATGAGTCCCGCCTTGCCGTGGCCTCGCTCTTCGATGGTCGCTCGCGCCCCGCCCGGTTGGCTCGGCCGCGCAGGCACGAAATCCGGTGCGGCTACCACAGGCCCAGCAGGCGCCACCAGAGGCTGCCGGCGCCGAGCCAGATGGTGATGTTCACCGCGGCGATGAGCGCCCCGAGCCTCCACCACGTGCCGATGTCGACGTTGCCGGATCCGAAGAGGATGGGGGCGGCGGCGGTGCCGTAGTGGGTCAGCGACGCGAACAGGTTGCTGAAGAACGCCAACACGAGGGCGGCGAGCATCGGCGGGGTCCCCACCGCGAGGGCGACGGCGAGAAACGGGGCGTACATCGCGCTGACGTGGGCGGTGTTGGACGCGAAGAAGTAGTGCACGTAGAAGTAGATCAGGCACAGGCCGAGAAACGCAGGCAGCCAGTGCCCCTCGCCCAGCACCCCTGACACCCGCTCGGTGAACCACCCCACGAGGCCCAGCTCGCCGAGCTGGCTCGCCATCATCACGAGCACCGCGAACCAGATGAGGGTGTCCCACCCCTTGCGCTCCTCGAGGATGTCCTGCCAGTCGAGGGCGCCGGTGGCGAGCATCGCCGCCACCCCGGCCATCGCGGTGGCGGTGGCGTTGATGCCGAGCTCGCCGCCCACGATCCAGAAGCTCAGGAGGAAGACGAAGACTGCCACCAGGACCCGCTCGTCCCGCGTCGGCGGGCCCATCTCCCGCAGCCGCTCCCGCGCGAACGCCGGCGCTTCGGGGGTGTGGGTGACCTCCGGGGGGTACAGGCGATAGATCAGTAGCGGCACCAGCAGCAGGCTCAGCATCCCCGGGACGATCGCCGCCGCCGCCCAGCCCGCCCAGGTGATGTTCACCCCCTGCTGCGCGGCGAGCTCCGCCGCGAGCGGGTTCGCGGCCATGGCGGTGAGGAACATGGCGCTGGTGACCACCACCCCCTGATAGGCGGTGAACGTCAGGAAGCCGGCGACCCGGCCCTGCGTGCCGTCGGCGGCGTCGCTGCCGAGCGAGACGCACAGCGACCTGAGGATCGGGTAGATGACGCCCCCGCCGCGCGCCGTGTTGCTGGGAATGAAGGGGGAGAGGACGAGGTCGGTGGCCACGATGCCGTAGCCGAGCCCGAGGCTCCGCTTCCCGAGGATCCGTAGGAAGTGGTAGGCGATGCGCGCCCCGAGCCCCGTCTTGACGAAGGCGGTGGCGATGAAGAACGCCGCCACCACCAGCCACACCACGGTGCTGCCGAAGCCGGCCGTCGCCTCCGCGATGGTCAGGGTGCCCGACATGACCGCGAAGGCCACCCCCACGAACGCCATCGCCCCCATCGGCAGGGGGCGCAGGATGATGCCGACGATGGTGGCCACGAACACCGCGAGCAGCTGCCACGCCCGGGGCTCGACCCCTTCCGGGGTCGGGACGAGCCACAGGGCGGCGCCGATGGCGGCCACCACCCCGAGCCGGGCGGCGTCCACTCGGGGGGCGCGGGCGGGTGGATGCGGGGTGTTCTCGTCCATGCGTCACCGCGTCGGCGCAGAGGCGTCGGGAGGAGTGCGGAGAAACGTCGGTCCGTCACTCGGTTGGCGCCCTTCGGACCGGCGTGAGTCTATCGCATCCCCGGTTCGGTGAACGGAGACGGGTGCGACAATGGAGTGGATGCGCAAGTTCAACATCGCGGGTCCCGTCGTGGCTGCGGACCACTACTGCATCCCCCCGCTGGAGCGCGTGAATCTGGAAGAGCTGCTCGACCTGGTGCGGGACAAGACGTACTTCGTCCTGCACGCGCCGCGGCAGACGGGCAAGACATCGGCGTTGCTGGCGTTGCGCGACCTCCTGAACAGCGGCGCCGCCGGGGACTACCGCTGCATCTACGCGGATTTCGAGATCGGCCAGCCGGCGCGGGAGGACACGGCGCGGGCGATGCGGGCCCTGCTCGGCGAGCTGGCCCGCCAGGCCCACATGACGTTGGGCGACGACACGCCGGACGGATTGCGGGGCTCGGCACTGGAGACCGAGGGCGCCGACGGCGCCCTCATCGACGTGCTGTCCCGGTGGGCGCGGACCGACCGGCGGCCGCTGGTGCTGCTGATCGACGAGATCGACGCGCTGGTGGGAGACACGCTGCTGTCGGTGCTGCGGCAGCTCCGCGCCGGTTACCCCCAACGGCCCGGCCGCTTCCCGCACAGCGTGATCCTGTGCGGCGTGCGGGACGTTCGCGACTACCGCATCCGCTCCACCGCGCAGGACGCGCTCGTTCTCGGCGGCAGCGCCTTCAACATCAAGTCCGAGTCGTTGCGCCTGGGCGACTTCACCGAGGCCGAAACGCGGGCGCTGCCGGCGCAGCACACGGCGCAGACCGGGCAGGCGTTCACCGAGGACGCCCTGGCGCTGATCCGGACACGGACGGCGGGTCAGCCGTGGCTGGTGAACGCGCTGTGCCGGGAGGCGTGCTTCAAGAGCGAGGCGGGCCGGGACCGCACCCGGGCCGTCACCGCGGACGACATCCTGGAGGCCCAGGAGCGGCTGATCCTGGCCCGTGTGACCCACCTGGACGATCTGGCCGACAAGCTGCGCGAAGATCGCGTGCGGCGCGTCGTGTCGCCGATGCTGACAGGCGCCGCCGACCGGAGGAGCTACGCGGACCGCGACCGCGACGTCGACTACGCACGTGACCTGGGCCTGCTGGCGCAGCACGACGCGAAGCGCATCGCCAACCCCATCTACGCCGAGGTGATTCCGCGCGAGCTGACGTGGGTGGCGCAGGACGACGTCGAGGCGGAGACCGCGTCGTACGTGCTCGCGGACGGCGCGCTCGACGTGGACCGGCTGCTCGCCGACTTCCAGGCGTTCTTCCGCGAGCATTCGGAGCACTGGACGCAGCGCTTCGACCGGTACCAGGAGGCCGGCCCGCAACTGCTGCTGCAGGCGTATCTGCAGAAGGTGGTGAACGGGGGAGGCCGTCTCGAGCGCGAGTACGCCCTGGGCCGCGGGCGCGTGGACCTGTTGATCGTGTGGCCGCACGGGGGCCGCACCCGCCGCTTCGTCGTCGAGTGCAAGGTGCGCCGCGACGGGCTGGAGCGCACGGTGCGCGAGGGGGTCGAGCAGACGCGGGGCTACATGGACCGTTGCGGGGCGGAGTCGGGGCACCTGGTGGTCTTCGACCGCTCGCCGTCCAGGACGTGGGAGGAGAAGATCTTCCGCCGCGGAGAGTCGGCCCGCGGCGATGCGCCGGTCACTGTCTGGGGCATGTGACCGGACGGTCGCAGCCGGTTTTCCCGGCCGCGGCCGGGGGCTACCTCGACCAGGGCTGACGACCGCGGGTCGGCGAGGATTCTCCCGGCTGCGCCCGGGGGCTACTACCGGCTCGCTTCCGGCTTGTTTCTGCGGGTCGGTACCGAACCGCCCATCGTCCCCGCCGGGTCGCGCCGCTACCGCCTGACGTACTTCCTGATGCGCTGCGGGCCGACGTCGGCGGCATAGACGTTGCCCTCCCGGTCGGCGGTGATGCCCGACGCGCCGGAAATGCGCAGCTCGTCCTGCCGGTCGACGTCCGGGTCGGGGATGTAGGCGTGGACCGTTCCGTCCATTGCGCTGCCGATGTAGATGCCGCGGCCGAAGCCGGGGTTGTTCCGTGAGTTCGAGGTCGAGTCGGTGACGTAGAGCACGTCGTCCTCGTCGATGAACATGCCGCTCGGCCGCCCGAACTGCCGCCACTCGGCGACGAACGTGCCGTCCGGCTCGAAGATCTGCACCCGGCCGTTCGAGCGGTCCCCGACGAACACCCGCCCGCGGCTGTCGAGGCTGAGGGTGTGGGGCTGGTCGAACTCGCCGGGGCCGCTGCCCGGCCCACCCCATGTCAGGAGGAAGCGGCCGTTCCGGTCGAACTTCACCACCCGGTTGTTCGGCCCGTGTCCGTCCGTGACGAAGACGTCGCCGTCGGCGTTGACCGCGACGTCGGTCGGCCGGTCGAAGGTGTCCGGCCCGTTGCCGGCCACGCCCGCCCGGCCGAGGGTCATGAGGATCTCGCCGGTCGGGCTGAACTTGAAGACCTGGTGCCCGCGCCCACCGGCCGGAAGGCCGAGCACCGTCTCGCTCCCGTTGTAGTCGGTCGCCCAGAAGTTGCCCTCGGGGTCGATGTGGAAGCCGTGGGGGGCCGCGAAGACCCCTTCGCCCCAACTGTCGAGGAGCTCGCCGGCGGGACTGAACTTCACGACCGGTGGGTCGTCGTCCCGCCCCACGCAGGTGGCGGCGCCCGGCGGCTGGTTGTTGAAGCAGCGGTGGAAGACCCAGATGTTCCCGTCCGCGTCGCGGTCGACGCCGATCGTCTCGCCCCACCGCCCGCCGTTCATGTGCGACGGCAGGCTCGGCCACTCGTCGACGAGGCGGTACGGGTTGGGGAGCGTCTGCGCCGCGGCCCCGGCGGTCGCGCCCATGAGGACGGCCACCACGAGCGTGATGCGGACCGAGGGATGAGTCAGCATGGCCGCTATCCTACCACCCGCTTCCATGGTCCGGGACGCGCGTCAGAGCATGCGTACGCGGCACGCGCGAGCTTGGCTTGCGCGGCGGCAGCGCGGCGTCGTCATGGCGCCCGAGGGGGCAGTTGCAGGCGCCCTTCATGCCAACGTCATGCTACTATCATGACATGGCTCATCTGCAGGTGAAGAACATACCCGACTCGCTCCACGATCGTCTGCGTTGCTTCGCCCGCGAGACGAACCGCACCCTGAGCGCGGCTGTGCTCGCCGCCGTGGAGCGCGAGCTGGACGCGTGGGAGTGGCGCAAGCGGCTGGCTCAGCGACCCGAGACCGACCTCGGCATGGATGCGGCGACACTCCTTGCCGAGGCGCGCGCCCTCCGGGACCGCCAGTTGGGATCCCGGTGACCCGATATGTCATCGACGCGTCGGTGGCGGTCGAGTACCTTCTGAAGACGCCGATTGGGTTGGCGCTGGCCGACCTCGTCGAGCGTGCGCCCCTGTTCGCGCCCGAGCTGATCGATGCGGAAGTGCTGTCGGTCCTGCGCGGGGCGGTGCTCGGCGGCCGCATCGAAGAGGGGCGTGCGGTGGCGGCGCTCGACGACCTGTCGGTCTGGCCGCTGGACCGCATTCCCAATCGCACGCTGGCCCGCCTGGCCTGGTGGCATCTCCACAACGTCAGTGCGTACGACGCCTTCTACGTGGCCGCCGCGCGCGTCCACGACGCCACGCTGCTCACTGCTGACGGCAGGCTATCGAGAGCGCCGGTACTGGGTGTCGTCGTACAGCACGTTCGCATGGGGTGACTCACGTCGTGACTACACCGGTCTTTTTCATTTCCGCCGATTGGAGCAAGGACGAGCGGAAGCGATCCGTTCATACGGCGGACCTACGGAATCGCCGCATCTGGCGAGAGGAGTGCGCCGGCTGGAATCTGCAGGCGCTGTTGAAGCGTGCCGGCGAGTTGACGAAGCGTGGAGCCGTGCTCGTCGGGATAGACGCAGTGCTTGGTGTTCCTGCCGGCTATTGGCGCGAAGTGCAGCGAGCGGGGCACTGGGGAGGTTCGTCACCGCCGGCTGGATTCGTCGATTGGCTCGCCCGTCTCGATCCGGAGTCTGGGTTCTTCGCCCCTGTTCGAGATCCAGCAAGTTGGCGTGTCGACCGACCTTTCTTTCGCGTGCCCAGCGCCAGGGAGGGCGGTCGCCGAGCCTTCACGAACAGGTTCGAGGATGGTCTCGGGCGGAAGATAGACCAGGTCACCGGCGCAAACCCGATATTCGCCGTGAGCGGCATTCCCGGAACGGTCGGGTCGGGAACTGGGTCGTTGTGGATGGAGCTGATTCCTCGGTTGGCGGAGACCCGGGAGTTCGCCGTCTGACCGTTCGAGGGTGATCTGTCCCAACTGCTGCCTCATCGTGGCATCGTGCTGGCGGAGCACCCGGATTGGCATCCGCGGCTGAGCGATCCTGACGAGCGGAAGCGCCGCTTCAGGGACGAGTTCGGACACTGGTTTCACGGGTGACGATGATGAGTCCCTGGCTTTCGTTCGTGTTGGTCGCACTGTTGATGTGGTCGAGCGCCTACGGCGTCTGGCAACTGGTGCGGCCGCGGGAACGCGCCCGGACGCAGGATCGTGACGCGCCCCGGCCGTCGGCGTCGCGCTACCGATGGTTTCAATCGCGGTGGGCGGGGGCTGCTTGGCTTGTGCTCGGTCTGCTCGGACTGACGGCTGCCAGCAACTCGGTCGGATGGCAGACGGAAGGGGCGGCGTTCTGGAGTGACGGCGGCGTGCCCGCCCTCGAAGCGAGGCTACGCAGCGACATCGTGGGCTGGGCCCGGCAGCATCGCCCGGTGGGCGTCGCGGTCGGGATCGTCGCGGACGACGGCGTCGCGAGAGCGACGCTCGGTCGAAGCCGACTGTTGCCGGGTGGCCCACCTCTTCGCGAAGCCCTGTTCGAGATCGGATCGATCACTAAGACGTTCACCGGCATCCTCCTGGCGCACATGGTCGAAGAGGGTGTCGTCCATCTCGACCGACGGGTGGCCGACTCCCTTCCGCCCGGAATCGAGTTGCCGGTCGAGGTCGGGGCGATCACTCTCGAGCAGCTCGCGACGCACACTGCGGGATTGCCGAGGCAGCCACCGGGAATGCTGAGCGTCGGCGGATTCGTTCGAGCCGTGGTCGGCATGGACCCGTATCGGGGCTACACCGCGGATGAGCTGTCCGGCGCGCTGGACTCGACGTCGCTGACGGGCGCCCGCGGCGAACGCTCGGTGTACTCGAACTTCGGTTTCGCGCTTCTCGGGTGGATTCTGGGTCGCGAAGCGGGCGTCGGATACCGCAGGGCGATCCGCGACCTGGTCCTGGCTCCCCTGGACGTGGACGGCATCGAAGCTGAAGCCGGCGAAACGGCAGCGCGGCGGGCAGCCGGCTACCGAGTTGCAGCCGGCATCGGACCGTTGCGGTTCGGTCTTCGGGCCCAATCGTGGGAGATGACGGAGGCATTCGGCGGCGCCGGTGGGCTTCGCAGCACGCTCGACGGCATGTTGGGGTATCTCGCCGCCAACATGAAGCGCAGAGCGACGCCGCTTGCCGCGGCGGTCGAGCTGTCGCAGCAGGAGCGCTTCAGAACGAGTCCGGACCGCGGGATGGGGCTCGGGTGGGTGCGGAGCCGGCGGGAAGACATCGGCCAGACGGTAATCTGGCACAACGGCGGCACCTTCGGATTCAGCAGCTTTCTTGGATTCACGGCTGACGGGCGGTTCGGGGTGGTCGCGCTCTCCAACACGAGCGTGCGGGTGGATGACCTCGCACTACGGCTTCTGGCGATGATCACGGATGACGGCGCTTGACCGGTAACGGCGGCGCGACAGTCGAGCACCAGCCGTGGGCTACCGTCCGAACGAGTAGCGCACCCCCAGCTGCGCCTGCCAGCGGCTCCGCAGGTCGTCGCGGGCGAAGCGGTCGCCGGTGAACCCGGGCCGGGCCGGCGTGTTGAGGCTGTAGACGTAGCGGCCGCTGTCGGGGTCGACGCTCGACCGCACCGGCTGGAGGTTCTGGAAGAAGGCGAACTCCACCAGCCCGTTCCTCGCGTCGAACGCGTTGACCAGGTTACGGACGTCGAGGAACACCTCGACCTCGTTCGGCCCCCGCGGGAAGTCGATGCCGAGGCGGAAGTCGAGCGAGTACACCCAGGGGCCCCGGCAGGCGTTCCGGGGCACGATGGTCCCCGGCATGACGTCGCAGCCGGCCGACAGGAAGCGCATCAGGTCGTCGAAGGTCCCGTTGGTCACGATGACGTCGGCGGCGTCGCGGGGGACGTAGAGCAGGTCGTTGCCCCGTGTCCCGTCGCGGTTGCTGTCGCTCCCGTCCAGGTAGCTGTAGGGGCGCCCCTGCTGCGCGTCGTAGTAGGCGGAGAGGGTGATGCCGGTGGGCCCGGCGGGGATCCGGTATGACCCCGACAGGCTGAACCGGTGCCCGGGCGAGAAGTTCGATACGGCCAGCGGCACCGCGTTCGGGTCGCCGTCGTGGTAGTTGTAGCGCCAGTTCGACGTCGCCTGGCTCGACCCGCCGTCGTTGACCGACCGCGACTCGCCGTAGAGGTACGAGCCGCTCATGAACCAGTTGTCGCCGAACCGCTTGTCCACCTTCGTGGCCACCGTCCAGCTGCCGCCCTGGTCGGTGTTGGTGAGCAGGACGACGTTGCTGAAGTCGCGGTGCAGGCGCGCGTGGGTGGGCCGCCCGTCGGGCGCGGCGCCGCTCGCGACGAGGTTGAGGTTGCGGTAGTCGATGTCGCGGACGGCCTTCGAGAAGAGTAGCTCGACGCTGGCCACGAGGCCGAAGAAGCCGAGGTCGCGGTCGTAGGCGAGGTTGCCGCGTACGAGCTGCGGAAAGCGGTAGGCGGGGTCGACGAGGTTGATCTCGTTGGTCGACGCCGAGCCGATGTCGGTCGGCTGGGCATGGGGGTCGGGGGAGAACGGTATCCGGTTGTCGGGGTCGAAGAACACCCGGATGCGCTGGAACTCGTTCCCGGTGTTCGAGTACTGGTTCGACAGCCAGACGTACGGCGTGCGGCCGTGGAACAGCCCGAAGCCGCCCCGCACCTGCTGGCGGAGCCGCGACCGCGGGGCCGGGTCGTAGTTGAAGCCGATGCGCGGCGACCAGTTCCGCGTCGCCGGCACGACGTCGGTGGCCCGTCCGTACAGGGTCTCGACGAGCGGGTTCGCCGACGGGGCGTCGGGGAACATGGGCGCGTCGAGGCGGATGCCGTAGGTCAGCGTGAGGTCGTCGCGGACCCGCCACTGGTCGCCGGCGTAGAACCCGAGCTGGTAGACCCGGAACCCGGCCGCCTGCCGGGGGTCGGCGGTGCGCGAGAAGCTGTAGCTGTAGGACTGGGCGAGCCCCTGCTCGAAGAGCTCGGGGCTGGCGAACTCGTAGACGCCGAAGTTGTCGCGGATGAACAGGTTGCGGAACCGGAAGAGCTCGTTGTGGGTGCCGACGGTGATCTGGTGCCGCCCCCGCACCCACGTGAGGTCGTTGTGGATCTCGACGATGTCCTGATCGAGCTCGTTGGCGGTCGAGAACTGCTCGCTGCCGAAACGCATCTCCTCTCCGCCCTCGAGATCGATGGTGACCTGCGGGAAGGGGGCCGTCCGCGGCCCCCGGCGGTCGCGAATGCGTTGATAGCTCACCCGGGCCAGGTTGAACGCGCGGCCGAACGTGCTGTTGAGCTGGGCCACCGTCGAGTTGGTCCGGCTGCGGAAGAGGTAGAAGTTGTCGGTGAAGCGGTAGCGGAAGTTCGACTGCGAGCCGACGTCGGCGGTGGCGCCGACGTGGTTGTGGCGCACCGACAGCCGGTGGGCGGGCGAGAGGTTCAGGTCCGACCGCACGAAGATCTTGTCGTTCGGGTTGCCGCGGATGAGCTCGCCGAAGCCGCCCGGGATGTCGTAGCCGTACCGCGTGCGCGCGGCGTCGGCGATGCGCTGCGCCTCGGCGAGCCGCCCGAAGTCGACGCCCGACGACCCGTCGAGCGAGTAGCCGACCGGCGTCTCCCGCCGCTGGACGTCGACGTTGGCGAAGAAGAAGGCGCGGTTCCGGACGAGGGGGCCGCCCACGCTCGCCCCCTGCTGCCGGTCGAAGAAGGTCGCGATGGGCACGTCGTCGCTGCCGCGCCCGACCAGCCCCTGGTTGCGGCTGTAGAGGTAGGCGGTGCCGCTGAAGCGGTTCGAGCCGCTACGGGTGATGACGTTGACGCCGCCCCCCGAGAAGCCGCTCTGGCGCACGTCGTAGGGCGCCACCACGAGCTGCAGCTCGCTGACCGCGTCGAGGCTGATGGGCTCGGTGTTGGCCTGGCCCCCCGGGGTTCCCTGGGCGGCCAGCCCGAAGAGGTCGTTGTTGACGGCGCCGTCGATCTGGATGTTGTTGTAGCGGCCGCTCCGCCCCGCGACGCTCAGGAAGCTCTCGGCGTTGGCATTGCTGTTGGTCTTGACGAAGAACGGGTTGGTGCGGGCGAAGTCCTGGAGGCTGCGCTCGAGGGTCGGCAGGGCCTCGATGACGCCCGACTCGATGCCGGCCGTGGTGCCCGAACGCGACGGCGAGAAGACGGCGCTCGCCTCGGCGGTGACCTCCACCGTCTCGGTGACGGTGGCGAGCTGCAGGGTGACGGGGACCTCGGTCGCCTCGCCGAGGGTGACGACGACGCCCGACAATGCCCGCGTGCCGAAGCCGCTCAGGGCGATCTCGAGATCGTAGGGGCCGACCTGCGCGTTCAGCAGGTCGAAGCGGCCGTCGGCTCTGGTGAATGCCTCGTACCGGGTCCCGGTCGGGGCATGGACGGCGACGACGCTCGCGCCGGGCAGCACTCCCAGCTGCGCGTCGCGCACCACGCCGCCGAGCGTCCCGGTGGTGGCGTTCTGCGCCCGCGCGTCGGCGGCCGTCCCCAATGCCGCGGCGAGGGCGAGCGCTGCTGCAATCCTCCATGACGTACGACGAATCATCTCCGACACCTCCTGCAACCATCTTACGGAGAACCGTATGACGTTGCGGTGAAGGGAGGATGTCGCGCGCGCAAAATGTCGGGCGGGGGAGAGGCCGGTTCGGCCTCAGCGGGGCACTCGGGACGCACGTCCATGCGAACGGCGCTTCGCGGTGGTTGGGCGGGACGCGCGGCGGTCCTTCCCCTTCGCGGGAACGAGCTCGCGCTCCGGCCCACGGGAGGGAGGCTCGCATGGTGCCGCACGTTTCGACTGTGCTCTCTCCAGCAGCCCCCCCAGCAGGTCGATGATTTGCTCCAGCAAGGCGCCGACGGTGGTATGGCCCCCGTTCTCCGCGAGGGTTCTGGCGAACGCGCGCTGCTTGTCGGTGAGCGAAACCGGGCGCTTCCTCGTCATGGGCTCACAGTAGCACGATCGCCCCGGCGTCGACGTCAAGGCCGTTCCGGGCCCGTCGGGGGCGCGAACCGCGGCGACGCCAGGCCCGCAAGAAGCCGCCTTGCCGCGCGTGGGTGTCGATGGCCGCGATGCCGCCGTGGCGGGCCGCGCGTCTCTAGAGCGAGTGCAGGAAGTCGAGTACCAGCCGGTTGACCTCCGGCCAGCTTTCCTGCTGGACCCAGTGCCCGGCCCCGTCGAGCAGGTGCAGGCCCCGCATGTCGGTGCAGGCCTGACCGTTCATCCGCTCCAGTGCCCCCGGACGCTGGTGGATGCCCCAGTCGCGCGCGCCGGCGATGAACATCGACGGCTGGTCGATGGTGCGGCCGGCGAACACCTGCAGATCGGCGTTGACGCCGCCACCGAAGATGGACGATACCGAGGCCACGCTGCGGTACCACTGCAGCCCTCCCTGGAACCCGGTCCTCTCGTACTCGCCGCTGTAGACTCGCAGCTCGTCGTCGGGCAGCCACTCGCAAGCGGCGATCTCGGCCGGCGAGGGCATGTGCTCGGCCACCGACTCGGCCATGCCCCGGCCGAGGTCGAGGACGTAGTAGCGGGGAAGCCGGGCCAGCTCGGCTGCCGACCACTCGCGGAGCGGCTCGGGGCGGTTGCCGCTCCAGTCGCCGCTCTTCATGTGGTAGTAGGCGCGCAGGAAGTCGTGCACCCCCTGCGGCGCCCGCCACAGGTCGTCGTTGGCCCCGCGGGTGGCGTAGAAGCGCCGGTAGTGCCAGCGCGGCGGGTCGAGGCTCGCGAGGCCGGCGTCGATGTCGGGCGCGGGGGCTCCCCCGGCGGCCGCGGGCGCGTCGGCGGTGTCGAACGGCAGGGTCGCGGTGCCGCCGAACGGCGCGCTCATCAGGACGACGGAGCGGAACACGTCGGGCCGCGCCACCGCGCACCACGACGCCACCAGCGACCCGAAGTCGTGGCCGGCGAGGTGGACCTCGCGGTAGCCGAACGCCGCCACCAGCGAGAGCATGTCCCGCACCTCGTTCAGCATCCGGAACGGGCGCAGGTCTTCCTCGTAGCCGACGCCGGTGCCGTCGGTGCGGCCGTAGCCGCGCAGGTCGGGGGCCATGACGTGGTAGCCCTCTGCCGCGAGGGCCGGCATCAGGCGCCGCCAGCTGTAGGCGAGCTCGGGGAAGCCGTGCAGCAGCAGCACGCCCCCACGCGCGCCGGCCTTCGACCCGGCCTCCAGCACGTGCATGCGGATGGCGTTGACGCCGGCGACGAAGCGGGAGCGGACGCCGGGCGGCAGCACGCCGTCCGCGTACGGTCCGATGTCGTCTCGCTGCGTGGTCATGTTCACGGCCGCCGCGGGGTCAGGTCGCGCCGCGGTGACGGCGATCCCGGCGGCGGCGCTCTGCAGGAGCTGGCGTCGCGTGAGCGGGGGGTAGCGCATCGCCCGGATTATGCCACTTCGGCCCGCTGCCGTCGCACGGGTCCGAGCCGGACCGCTCCGCGCCTCGTGAACGCTGCCCCTCTGCCGCCCCTCGAGCCCCCGGGCTCGCTACGCCGGACACCGGCCGCCTCGCGCCGGCGTCAGCGCTGCTGCGGCAAACCGCCGCCAACCGGCGTTCATGTCGATTCGGCGCGGCCCCCCGCCGCCAACGCCACCACCATGGCGGTGTCCCACCGCACCGACGGCACCCGGCGGCGCCGGCTAGTCTCCGTCGCCGCGCAGCAGGTGAATGCCCATCGCGCCCCACAGCAGCGGCAGCCCGGCGTCGCGGCAAGACCGCCGCCAACCGGCGTTCAGGTCGATTCGGCGTGGCCCCCCGCCGCCAACGCCACCACCATGTCCCACCGCACCGACGGCACCCGGCGGCGCCGGCTAGTGCAGCGCCACAGCTAAATGTTCTGGTATGCGGTGCTGGCAAGTCGTTGACGATGCGGCCATAAGGTCAGATCTGCACCCGAAGATTATGGCGTGACGGACCACTAGTCTCCGTCGCCGCGCAGCAGGTGAATGCCCATCGCGCCCCACAGCAGCGGCAACCCGGCGTCGACGATGATCCACACGAGCGAGACGGTGTCGGCTCCCAGTGCGGTGAACGTGGGGGTGAGCTGGGCGAACCAGTTGAAAGCGAACATGATGCCGAAGAACAGGCCGCCGTAGAAGTGCACGTTGGCGGCGACGAGCTCGCGCGTGACCGCATCCCCGCCACCGCCGCTCTCGACCCCCTTCTTGCGGACGTAGCCGAATGCCACGCCCAGGGCGAGAGGCACGAACATCAGCCAGCCCAGGACGCCCCACACGGGACTGTAGGGGCTCTCCTCCGTGGACGCGTAGTAGAGCGGCTCGACGATGGTGTGACCGGCGACCACGACCGCCATCACGACGAGGACCACGCCGCAGATGCGCTTCATGTCCATCGTTCCCTCCCTGCCCGCACAAACGGGCCCGAACCGGTGACTACCCGCGCCGCGTCGAGAAGCTCGGACCGCTGCTCGTCCTTTCGCGTCGTCGAAAGGAGAGGTCGCCGCCTGGGGCCTCGCTGCCCTCCGGCGGTCCGGGCATCGTAGCCCTGCGGTGGTATTCTGTCGCCAACTCGTTCTGGGAGGAGGGACGTCATGAGCGCGGCAAAGCTGGCGGCACTCGGGTTGGTGACGATGTTCGCGGCAGGCTGCGGCGCCGGGGCGCCCGAGCCGGAACCGGAGGCCGACCCCGCGCCGCCCCCTCAGTTCGCGGTCACCGGCGAGCACCCCTGCGACCCGGTCGGCGACGTGCGGTTCATCTGCGACATGGTCAGCCCCGAGGACATCGTGGTCGTCACCGGCGCGGAATGGGCCATCGTGTCCGGCGCCCGCGAGGGCGGCCGCATCAACCTCGTGAACGTGGGCGACAAGACCAGGACGGTGCTCTTCCCGACGCCCGACAGCGAGATGCGGCTCGACGCCGAGGCGTATCCCGACTGCCCCGGTCCGCTCGACCTTGCGGACCCCGCGTCCGTGTTCCACGGGCTCTACCTCGCGCAGGGGTCCGACGACGCCCACACCCTGCTCGTCGTCCATCACGGCCCCCGCGAGTCGATCGAGTTCTTCGAGGTCGGCGCCGGAGACGGGCCGCCGACCCTGGCCTGGACCGGCTGTGCGGTGGCCCCGGAGGGCGCCCGCCTGAACTCGGTGGTGGCCCTCCCCGGCGGCGGCTTCGCCACCACCAACGCCGGCATCGGGGTGTGGGAGTGGCAGGCCGACAGCGGCTGGGCGGTGCTGCCCGAGAGCGAGGACACCGCGCCGAACGGCATCGAGGTGTCCGACGACGGCGAGACCCTCTACATCGCCGGTTGGGCCGAGGAGAAGCTGACGCGCCTGTCGCGCGGCGTCGAGCCGGTGCGGAAGGACGTCATCGACCTCGGCTTCCGGCCCGACAACCTCCGCATGGCCCTCGACGGCTCGGTCATCTACGCGGCCGGCCACACCGACCGGGACGGCAACTCCATCACCGACCCCCGCGAGCCGACCCTGGAGACGAGCAACGTCGCCGCCGTCGACCCCGGGACCCTCGAGGTCGAGCGCATCTTCGTGCACCCCGCCATGAACGGGTTCATCTCGTCCACCACCGCGCTTCGCATCGGCGACGAGCTGTGGCTGGGGTCGTACCGGGGCGACCGGCTTGCCTACCTGCCGGCGCCGGAGTAGCGCCGCGCGTGTGACCGGTCAGCTTCCAGGGCCGACCGGAGATCAGCTGGCCCGAAGAAGGCTGGCCTGCGACGACCTGCGCCGGAGGGGAACGCTCGACAACAGCAGCTTCCCGGGCAACTCGGCGGACTGTAGAGTTGCAGGTCAGGTGTAGCGTCCGGGCGGCCTTGTGGAAGTGATTGTGAGCCGGGCGCGTCACCTCACAACAGCAGCTTCCCGGGCAACTCGGCGGACTGTAGAGTTGCAGGTCAGGTGTAGTGTCCGGGCGGCCTTGTGGAAGTGATTGTGAGCCGGGCGCGTCACCTCCCCACGTGGCGCGTGCAGGTCTGATTCCCGGTCCCCGCGTTTCCGCTATTCGCTGGCTGGCCCCCGCTCGCCGAGCGACGGCGCGAGCAGCCGCCGCCCCGCCGCGAGGAGTCGATCATTCCAGGCGACCCGTTCCAGCCAGGTGTCGGGGATGCCGTCCAGGCCGTAGAGAGCGCCGGCGAGCTGCCCCGCCACCGCCGCCACCGTGTCCGCGTCATCGGCCAGGTTGGCCGCGAGCAGGACCGCGTTGCGGAAGTTCCCGGTGCGGGCGACCGACCAGAGGGCGGCTTCCAGGGTGTCCACGACATAGCCGCTGGAGTCGATCTCGTTCCTGGGGCGCCCGCGAAGGCTGCCGGCCATGATCCGGGCGATCGCCGCCGCTCCCTCGAACCGTCTCGGGGCGAGGACCTCGGCGCGCGGAGACCCCGCGATGGCCTCGGCGAGCAGCTCCGCGAACGCCCGGCAGGCGTCCACCGCTTCCTCCGCGCCGTGGGTGCACCGGGACTGCTCGGCGGCGGCCTCGACCAGCCGGGGACGGTCGTTCCACCAGCGGACGGCGACGGGGGCGAGCCGCATCAGCGAGCCGTTGCCGGCGCTGCGCGGATCGGTCGAGCCCGCGAGCGGATTGCCGGTCTGGCGGTAGCGGTCGAGCGCATCGAGGGTGGTGTTCCGATGTCGTCGCATTCGCCGGTGTGCGAGTACTCGCCGTGCTGCCACCATCGGACGAAGCGGTCCATCAGGTCCCGGACGTCGAGCGTCCCCGTGGCCGCGAGGCTGTCGGCAAGGGCCAGCGCCATGGCGGTGTCGTCGGTCCACCCGCCGGGCGGTTGGCGGAACGGGCCGCCCCCGACCATGTCGTCCAGGCGCCGCTGCGCGTCGCGGGGCCGGAACTCGAGCGTCGTCCCCACCGCGTCGCCCACCGCGAGACCGAGGAAGGCCCCGAGCGCGCGGTCGTCGATGGCGTCCGCGCTCCGAGGCGGAACCCCGGGCGGCCGTCGCGCGCACGTCGCCACGTGGGCTTCCTGGGCCTCGTTCTCGATGGCTCCCGGCCGGACTTCGCGCACGCGGCGAATCACTTCGTCCGGGCGTTCGCCCAGCTCCACCAGCAGGCGGGCGGCGACGGTCCCGGCCCGGCCCAGACCCCCCTTGCAGTGGACGAGCACGTCGAACCCCAGGCGCAATCGGTCCCGGATCGCTTCGCCCGACACCGTCCACGCCTCTTCGAAGTGGGCTCCCGGCGGCATCCCGTCCGGCATCGGCGCGTGCCACCACTCCATGTGCCGGTCGCGCACCGCCTCCTGGATATCGCGGACCCCCAGATGGTCGATCTCCTCGTCGGTGATCAGGGTGATCACCGCGCTCGCTCCCCAGCCCCGAATGGCGTCGAGGTCCGTGTCCAGATCGCGCGCCGCCGGCCCGGACATCGCGGCGGGATCGGTCTTTCCGGGACACAGGGTGATGCCAATCCGGCCCTGGCCGTTCCCCGGGGTCACCGCGGCGATGCGAAGGGGGCTGTTCTCGCTGGTTCTTGTTGTCGGCATCGCGTGAACCACTCACCGTGGTCGTCAGGTGTCCGCGCGAGCTGTCGGCACGCTAGCGATGGCCGGCAACCGGCGCTCCGCACTTGGTTGGTTCGTTGCGCCCTTGCTACGAAGCCGGCTCCGACAGGTCGATTCCGGCCAGCACGTCGTTCTCGGGAACACGCTGCAGCGGCGGGCCCCAGGCCTGCCTGAACACTTCGACGCTCAGGATTCGGTCGACGTCCGGCTTGCTGAAGAAGCAGCGATCGATCGGGACGTGCTGTGTGCGATGAGCGCGCAGCGCGGCCGCCTTCGCCGCCCGCTGCGCCGACACGTCGATCACGAAGTCGACGCCCGGCTCGCGGCCAAGATTCCGCGGTCGCGTCACCTCCCACGGCAGGACCGGCGTGGTCCAGAGAAGGCGCGGCACGCGGTACGGCCGCTCCGCCCCGTCCATCCACCGCGGATCGGCCGCCGCTGCGGCCGCGTCGATCGTGAACCGGGAGATGGCGACGTGATCGGGATGGCCGTTCATCCCGTTGGGATCGAAGCTGATCACCACGTGCGGCCGGTGCCCTCGGATGCGGCGGACCAGGGCTTCGCGCATGCCGTCCGCCGGCGCCTCGGCCAGGTGCTTGTCGCGGTAGTCGAGCAGCTGCACGTCGGAGATGCCGAGGACGGCGGCGGCCCGGCGGAGCTCGGCCTCGCGGACGGCCGGCAGCGCTGCCCGGTCGCACAGAGGCGGATCACCGACGCGCCCGGCATCGCCGCGGGTCGCGGTCACGAGCGCCGTTCGTGCGCCGCGGTCGGCGTGGCCCCGCACCAGACCGGCGGCGATGAAGCTCTCGTCGTCGGGATGCGCGAAGATCAGCAGGATGCGTGGAGGCGGCATGGGGCGCCTATGGCCGGGCTCGGCGCCGGCTCCCGTGGTCGAGGATGTCGACAACGCGGTTGGTCCACAGGTACCGCGTCCATTCGAGCATGCGCTCCGCGGGTGCAACGGCCGGTTCGGGCCTACTTGTCGGCACCACCGATCGGTTGGTGAAAGTAGTAGCAGAGGCCGTCCGGCGCGACGACGAAGAAGACCTGGTACCGCTCGCCGTCGCGCTCGTCGACGCGCCAGTTGGCGGTCTTGACGCCGTTGGCCTCGAGCTCGTCGCGGGCCCGGCGGATGTCCGTCACCCGAATGGCGGCTCCCTCGTTGGCGGGGTCGCCGCCATTGACGGCGAAGCCGATGCGCACGCCGTCGCGCTCGAGAATTACCGTAGGCACCGGGTCGTCCCGTCGCTCGACTTCGATCAGGCCGAACCTGGGGCCGTACCAGGCCGCGGCCCGGTCGATGTCCTCGACGGGCAGGGCCAGGACATCGTCGGCGAAGGGGAACGTGGCTTCGTAGAGTCGTGCGGGCGTCATCTCGTCAGTCGGAGCGGTCGGGGTTGACGCCGTGCGGGGGCTTGCTCGGCGTGTGCCGCGTCGCGCCGGCGACCGACGGCTTGAGGTTTGGAAACGCCGCGGGTGACGGCTTGCCGAAGTCGACGTACGCTTCCAGGCGGTTCGCCTGAGCCTCCAGATGTGCGGCCTCGTCCGTTCGTTTCTTCATCGTTCTCGTTCGCCGCTCCCGGCATCGTCGCGCTCGCGCGGAGACTCGCGGTCGCCCGCGTCATGCAGGACGTCGTCGCGAATAGCACCGACGAATTCTCTCACGCCGGGAGCGAGGCGGCACCCGCCGGAGTCGTAAGTGGTGCCGACGACGCTCAGCCCCTTGGTGACCGGCGCCTCGACCACCGCCGTGACCCGGTCACGGCGTCGAGCCGACCGTCTCCTTCACCGCGTCCGCATCGAACGCGAGGCGGTCGCGCACGAGCTCGGCCTCGCTATACGGCTGCTCGTAGCTCCACGCCGCGTCGCGGACTTCGCCATCCGGGCCGTTGATCACGTAGTAGGTGGCCAGCCCCTTGAAGGGGCAGAACGTCGTCTTGTCCGTCTTCTCCAGGCGGGACATGTCGACGCCGTCGCGGGCCAGGTAGTGGCGCGTCGGGTACCCCTTCTCCTCGAGGGCCACCACGTCGGTGGTCGCGGCGATCTCGGTCCCGCCCGCGGCCACGCGCACGCGGACGTGGCGGGGCACGAAGGCGATGCGATGTCCGGGGGCGCGGGGGTAGCCGGGGGCGCGCGCGCCGCGCGGGATGTCGGTCGGTCTCTCAGCCATGGTGTCATTATGTCCTGGCCGCCGCGGCGCTGACGGGACCTACCGGAGCACGGTCGGGGACGAAGCGCCCTCGAGGAGCCGCTCCGGCGCCCCGCCGCCGTCGGCCGGGACCTGCCAGACGTCGGTCACCATCGGGGTGGGAGCGGAGGGGTCGGGGAGCGCGTACAGGATCGTCGAGTCGTCAAGCCACTCGGCCTGATCGTCCACGGACCGGCGCTCGGCGAGCGGCGTGACCGCGCGCGACCGCAGGTCCATGACGTGGAGCCGCCACCCGAGCCCGGTCGCGAGGGGCAGGCGCTTCTTGAAGACGAGGCGGCTCTGGTCGGGCGACAGCGACGGGCACTCGACGCCTTCGGCCACGACGACCGCGCGGCGGGTCGAGACGCGTCCCTCGACGAGATAGGTGGTCCGCCCGGTGCCCAGGTCGCGTAGAACCGGTCGCTGTCGGCCGCGAAGGTGACGCCCCAGAAGTTGAAATCGACGGCCCGGAACGGCGCGCCGTCCCGGTATACCTGGAGCTCCTCCAGGTTGGCGATGCGCCGCTCGCCGGAGTAGGTTTCGACGATGCTCGTCTCGGTCGAGAAGCCCTCGTCGAGATACGAGTGGCCGGAGACGAACACCGTCACCGCGGCCAGCCGGCCGTCGGGCGCGAGGCGCACGCGGCTGGGGACGCCGTGCAGGGGAAGCCGGTGCAGTGGCTCGAACGCGCCGTCGAACACCATGATCGCGTGCGTCGTGTAGAAGCGGTCGGTCGTCAGGCAGACGCCGCGCTCGCCCGCGAAGTCGACCCGATCGCAGCGCAGCGGCGTCGCGCGGCGACCGCCGGCGGCCCCGTCCAGCGGCTGGACGCTGGCCACGCCGAAGCTCTCGTCGAGCCCCGTGTGGCGAAAGAGAACGGCACGCCCGGCCTGCGGACCGTCGATGTCCACCCGTGCCGAGGGGTCGGCCTCGCCGGGCGCCGAATCGACGGTTCCCGGCGCGGGGCCGGCCGGTCGCGCCGCTGGAGCCGGCTCCGGCTCCAGCGGGAGCCCCGCGGCGTCTCCGGACCCATCCGCCGGCATCTGTGCGGCAGGCGGGCGAGGCGCCGCCCGGTCGTCGCGCGAAGTCGCAGGCGAAGGTTCGGCGCTCTCCCTCGCGGATGGTGCTGAAGCCTCCCCCGTACGTGGCGGATCGAGCTCGGCGAGACTGCCGATCGGCGGCAGGGAGGCTTCCCGGAAGTAGCTCGCCCGGCGCGCCTGCGACCACCAGGCGTAGCCGCCGGCCAGCATTACGGAGGCTGCGCACAGGAGCACGAAGGCGACGAGGCGGGGCTGCGGGCGCCAGTGCGTCGCCGCCTCGCCCGTCCTGCGGGACGCGTGCCCGTTCCGCCGATCCTCGGTCGGAGCCGTCATGCTGGACCCTTGGTTTCCGTGTTTCGCAGAAGGAACGCCACGACGGCCATCGCCGCGACGAGCGCGATCAGGAACACCGGAACCGCCGTTCCCGCGCCGTATCGCGTCCAGAGCGTGCCGAAAGCGACCGAGGCGAGAAGTCGGGCGAGGCTGGCCGCGGTCGTGATCAGCGCCAGCCCGCTTCCGCGCCGCTCCGGCGACAGCCGTCCGCTGGCGAACGCCATGAGCACGCCGTCCGTCAGCGCGTAGTGGGCGCCCAGCAGGAGGAGGCAGGCCGCCACCCCCGGCAGGCCGATGCCGGGCTGCATGGTCGCCGCGTAGGCGGCGGCGAGCAAGCCGTAGCCCGAAAGGAACGCCCGCTGCCGCCCGATGCGATCCGCCAGCCTGCCGGCCGGCACCGCCAGCGCCAGATAGCAGCCCGACGTGCCGACGTAGAGCAGCGGGAACAGTCCCGGGCTGAAGCCGGCCTCCCGCTGCAGCAGCAGGTAGAGGAAGCCGTCGCTCACCGTCGCGGCGCCGAGCAGCGTCGCCGCGACGGTGAGGCGCAGCAGGCCGGGGACGCGCAGGATGCGCGTGGCGAGAGCCCCCGTTGCACCGCGACCGGAAGGCGCCGCCGGACCGGCTGGGCGCCCGCCGGCCAACGCGTGAGGCCGCTCGCCGGCGGCCGGCCCGCCGTCGGCGGTCCCCGGCGCCCCGGACCGCGCCGCCGCTGGCGCCGTGCGTGCGGGGGCGGCGGCCGGCGCGACAGCCGTCGGCGCCGTGCGTGCGGGGGCGGCAGGCGGCGCGACGGCCACCGGTGCCGATGCGGTGGACGGTTCGGCGTTGGTGACGAAGAGCATCAGCACGCCGAGGCCGACGACGGCGACGCTGAAGCTGGCGACGAAGACGACGTCGAAGGCGTTCGGGAGGGCGCCGAGTATGGCGAGGGCGACGAGCGGCCCCAGCATGGCGCCGGCGCTGTCGAGGGCGCGGTGCACGCCGAACGCCGTGGCGAGGCCGTCGGGGCGGCTGCTCAGCGAGATCAGCACGTCGCGCGGCACCGCGCGCGCGCCCTTGGCCGCCCGGTCGAACGCCACCACGCCGGCGATGAGCGGCCAGGAGGCGCCGGCCGCCAGCATGCCCAGGCGCGACGCCGCCGAGGCCCCGTAGCCCGCGAGGGCGATCTCCTTCGAGCGGCCGGTCCGGTCCACGGCGACGCCGCTGGCCAGCCGCAGCAGCGCCGTCACCCCGTGGTAGAGCCCGTCGACGATCCCGAACTGGAACGGAGTGAGCCCGAGGTAGAGCACCAGGTAGACGGGCAGCACCGTGGCGACCATCTCGGACGAGACGTCCGTGAAGAGGCTCGTGAAGCCGAGCGCCCAGACGGTGCCGCTGACGTGCGGCCAGCGGATGCCCGCGCCCGCGTCGCGCCGGGCCCGCCGCAGGGCCGACCACGCCTCGACCTGGTACATCGCGCCTCCGCGCTCCAGGCGCGCCCGCGCGGCGAGGCCGCCGCAGCGCCGATCGCGCCTCGTGGTGCGTCCATTCTGCCTGGCCCGCCCGTCGTCGCCGGGCGACCCTGCGGTCGCCGGGCGACCTTGCGGTCGCCGGGCGACCTTGCGGTCGCCGGGCGACCTTGCGGTCGCCTTGGCAGTTTCGTTGGTGCGGAACTCCTGCGCCGCAGGGATTGCCGCCCAACCAAACCCTCCCAGCTTCCGCGCCGTTCCTACGGCGTGGGCTCCTGGTGCGCGCGGGGCGTTATCGGCCGCCGCCGGCGCCGGCGCCATCCTCCGAGGGCGCGGCGGTGGGCCCCGGCAGCGGCTCGTCCGACGCGAACCGCCGCAGCACGTTCTCGGTCAGCCGCGAGACGTTGTTGTCGTAGTCGTTGAACGACAGGCTGCCGCTCCACGCGATGGAGCTCGTCGAGAAGACCGCCCCCCCGTTGGGGTATTCCACGTAGGCGAGGTCGGCGTAGACCAGCGGGTTGACCGTGCCCCCCTGCTCGGAGTTGCTGGTGTTCACCTCCTCGATCACGTGCTGGTAGGCGTCGGAGTGCCCGAACGACCGCGCCAGCACCAGCGTGTGGGGCGGCGAGCCCTGGGCGTGGTCCACGCGGTCGAGCTCCGACCCCGCCGCCCCGAAGTCGAGCACCAGCGACGGGTGGTTGCCGATGAGCTCGTTGTCGCCGATGCCCTGGAAGACGAAGGCGACCCGCGGGTCGAAGCTGTCCGGCATTCGCTGGTACGGGGAGTTCCGGTCGAATCCCTGCGCGGTGAACCCCACCCCCACCAGCCACTGCGGGGCCCGGCCCCGGAAGCGCCACAGTCCGCCCGGCTCGCCGGTCAGGCTGTGGTGGCTCTCGCCCGGCGCCCCCTGCCAGTGCTCGGTGCCGTCGCGCCGCCGCACCTCGATGAAGGTCCCGGTGGGGTCGACCGGCGTCACCCAGTAGAACCCGTTGCCGCCCATGTACATCAGCCGGCCGCCCTGCTCGAGGTACGAGCGCATCCCCTGCATCATCTCCCACGAGTAGTACTCCGGGTGGGTGCCGGTCAGCACCACGTTGTAGGGCTCGAGCAGCGCCGCCCCCTCGGCGTGCAGGTCGTGGTCGGTGACGACGTCGACGTTGAAGCCCTTGACCTCGAGCCAGTCGACGAGGTGCGTGTCGGCCATGAACTGCCACGGGTTGCGCGTGTCGATCTTCGGGCGCATGTTGGTGATGGGGCGCAGCCGCGACGAGTAGGTCACGCCGCTCCCATCGGTGTGGGTCGAGTACAGGCTCATCGGCTGAAAGCCGGTGCCGCCGGTCCCGGCGTAGGCGAGATAGCTGACGGTCGGGGCCAGGAATGCGATGTTCGAGGTCGCCGTGCCGCGCGGCGGCCGGACGAAGAACGGCACGTAGTCCTCGCTCGTTATCGTCCGCAGCCGCGCCGCGTACACGCCGCTCGGCAGGTCGGCCGGCGCCTCGAAGGCGAAGCCGACCTCCCACGCGGAGTCCAGGAGGTCGTCGTCGTGGAAGTGGATGGCCCCGTACTGCTCGCGCGCCTGCCGGTAGTCCATCTCCGTGGCGTCCCACAGGTGCCCGGTCACCGCGCGCGTCGGCAGGTTCACGGTGCGGCCGTCCAGCCCGCTCCCCGCGGTGTCGCGCACCCGATCGGTCTCGATGTCCGCCGCGAAGTCCCACGCCGCCACCGCGTCGTCCGGCCCCGCGCCGGCCGCGATCGCCTCGACCTCGGCCGGGCTCAGCGCCCGCGCGTAGATGCGCGGGTTCTCGATCTTGCCGTTGTAGTGCCCGGCCACGCCGCCTTCGGCGGTCGCGTAGGCCGCCATGTGCAGAGGCACGTCGGGCGTCGCCAGCGCGCGCACGGGCGTCGTCTCTTCAACCACGACCCGCGTCGGGTCGTTCGCGTAGAGGTCGAGCGGCGCCTGGTACAGCGTCACCCCGCCGGTCTCGGCGTCGAACGTCGCGGCCACGAAGTACCACTGCGTCGGCACGCCGTGGGGGCGCGGTCGACCCGCGCCCGGAATCGCCGGCATCCAGCGCCGCAGCGCCGGCTCCGCCGCCACCCGCGCCACCTGGCCGTCGGCTCCGCCGAGCCAGAGCGCCAGCCGCCCCTGCTCGTCGATCATCAGGCCATAGCCGCGGTCCGCCGCCCACTTCGTCACCACCCCTTGCGCGCCCGGCTCGCCCACCCAGCCGACGACCCCCGGCCGCGTCGGGGCGACCCAGGCCGTGACCGTGAAGCTCCCGCCGAGACGCAGCGCCGCCGCGTCCGGCACCGTGACGTAGGAGCCGAGCGGCAGCTCCTGGCGCCGGCCGGGATAGTCGCCGTTGGCCGGCGTCTCGATCAGCTCCTCCTTGATGCCCGGCCCGTTCGGGTTCGCGTCGCCGTGGATCAGCCGGACGATCTCCGCCCGGTACGTGGGCAGCCCGCTGCTCACCATGAACCGGATCGTCTCGCCCGGCGCCACGCTCATCCCGTCGGCGTAGCCGACGATGCCCATCTCGTCGAGCGCCGCCTGCGGCCCGATCTCGGCCGCCGACTGCGCCCCTGCGGCGCCGGCCAGCGCCAGGATCGCGGCGGCGGCCGCCCCAACGCAACTACTGGTCACAGACATCACTGAAGCTCCTCTCGGCAGACCCCGGCGACCGCACCGAAGCTCGACGGCATGACTCCTCGACCTCCTGTCGCAGGAGGAGTGCTGCCCGGGTATCGTCGCCTGCGGCTCGGATTGCCACCCGAATCCAATCTCCCAAGCGGCCGCGAGGCCTCCAGGGTGCACGACAGGATTGTGAGATGACCGCCCTCTGGCCTGCCAAGCCCGCAGCCTCGGTGTGGTTCTCGGCGGCGTCTCACTTCTTGTCGCGCACCCAGGCCCTTTCCTTTCTTGTCGCGCACCCAGGCCCTCTCCCTTCTTGTCGCGCACTCAGGTCCTCTACCCGTCCTGGTCCGTGGCCGCGGCGCCCCCGACCATGAACCGCTCGAACCACAGTCGCAGATAGAGCTGCACCCGCAGGAAGTTGGTCGGGGGCGAGCTGCGGCTGTGCCAGCTGTCGGTCAGCCGGATCATCGCCGTCGGCACCTTGCGCAGCTTCAGGGCCCGGTAGTACTGCTCGGTCTGCTCCATCGGCGTCCGCAGGTCGCGCTCGCCGGTCATCAGCAGGGTTGGGGTGGTGACGTTGCCCACGACCATCAGCGTCGACCGCCGCAGGTGCTCCTCGGGGTCCTCCCAGGGCAGCTTCTCGAAGTTGCGGTACCAGCCCGATCCGTCGGTGGTGCCGACGAAGCTCAGCCAGTTGGTGACCGGCGCCTTGACCACGGCGGCGGTGAAGCGCCCGGTGCGGCCGACGATCCACGAGGTCAGGACGCCCCCGCCGCTGCCGCCGTACACGAACAGGTTCCGCTCGTCGACGTAGCCGCGCGAGATGACCTCGTCGACCCCGGCCATCAGGTCGTCGTAGTCCTCCCCCGGGTAGGCGTTCTTGATCTCGTTGCCGAACGCGCTGCCGTAGCCGCTGCTGCCGCGCGGGTTGGTGTACAGGACGACGTAGCCGTTCGCCGCGTGGTCCTGGTTCTTGAAGTCGAAGCCGGCGTTGTACATCGCGTGGGGGCCGCCGTGGATGCGGAGGATGAGGGGGTACTCTTGCACGGGGTCGAAGTCCGGGGGCTTGACGATCCACCCCTGGATGTCGAGCCCGTCGGGCGACTTGTACCAGATCTCCTCGACCTCGCCCAGGCGCACGTCGGCGAGCAGCCCCGCGTTGGTCCGGTGCAGGGTGCGCATCGTCCCCGGATCGTCGACGTCGAAGGCGACGAGGTCGCCGGGCACGTGGTAGCTGGACACGACGCCGACCGCGATGCCGTTGTCGCTGACCGACGACACCGAGAGCATGTGGTTGCCGCTCGTCACCTGGCGGACCTCGCCGTCGACCGACGCGAAATGGAAGTTGCTCGTCCCCCGGAGCTGCGCGTTCAGGTAGACGCCGGTGCCGTCGGCGGCCCAGCCCACGATGCCGGGGCGCCGCCCCATCTCGGTGGCGACGACGCGGGGACCCGAGCCGTCGGCGGCCATCACGTAGAGGCCCTCCTCGCGATAGGTGTCGGTGGTGTGGTCCATGCCGGTATAGGCGATGGCCTGGCCGTCGGGCGAGGGGACGGCGCCGGCGTCGGGCCCGTCGCGGCTGGTCAGGGCGGTGATCTCGCGCGTCGCCAGGTCCACCCGGTAGACCTCGGACTGCCGCCACGCGTACTCGGCGTCGGGCTCGCGGAGGCCGGAGAAGACGATGCCGCCGCCGTCCGGCGTGAACCGCGGGTCGTCGTGGTGGAAGTCGCCGCTCGTCACCTGCCGCGGCGTGCCCCCGGCGGCGCTGACCACGAAGACGTGGCGGTAGCCGGCGGGGGTGTACCCCGAGCCGTCGCGCCGGTAGCCGAGCCGGGTCACGATGCGGGGCGGGGCCGTCCACTCGGCGCCGTCCGGCGCCCTCGGCATGTCGATGTCCCAGGCCGGGTCGGGCGAGGGCGAGACCACCGCCCGAAAGGCGAGCGAGCCGCTGTCGGGCGCCCAGCGGATCTGCGACGGCGGGTTCTCGAGCCGCGTGATCTGGCTCTCGGCGCCCTCGGCATCCATCCAGCGGACGAACACCTGCGACCCCCGCGGCTCGCCGGACCGCGTGAAGGCGATGCGGGTGCCGTCCGGCGACCAGCGGGGGCCGGCGCCCTCGGTGAGGAACCGGTTCCGCGAGCCGTCGGCGCCGATGACCCACAGCTCGCCCCGGACCCCGTCGGCCACCGGGTCGACGAAGCGCCGCTCGTAGACGACGGTCGCGCCGTCGGGCGAGATGCGGGGGCTGGCGACCGTCTCCCAGGAGAGATAGTCGTCGAGGGCCAGATGGCGCCGGCCGCCGTCCTGGCCGGACGCGCCGGCCGCTACGAGGACGAGCAGCAGCGTGAGGCAGATGCCGAGCCGCTGACGGGTTCTTGCATGGGTCGAACCGGGAATCGTCATTGCCTTGCCTCCCGCGGCGCCCGGGATTGTTGCGGCGCCGCTCGATGCGAGTCTACCGCCAACCGGGCGGAATCGGTCCTTCGGGGCACGCTGCCTTGCGGCATCGCAGCCTTCACACCGCCAGCCGAGCGGAATCGGTCCTTCGGGGTACGCTGCCTTTCCCCATCGCAGCCTGCGGCCCTCGTGGAACTCCGGTTCCGACGAGCGCGCCGGGGACGTGACCTGCAAGGCAGGACACTCCGTGCAGGCGACGGCAAGACGACGCTGCCTCGCGAAGCAGCGCGGTTCAGGCACGAACGGCGGCGGTCCTCTACCTGCGCGCGGACGGGCGCAGCCGCAGACCTGCGTTGACCTTCGTTCGGCCCCCGGCGTATCGTCTGGCGCGGGCGGGTCCGGCCCCGCGCCGTGCAAGCCCGTTCGCGAGTCGACCATGTACGACGCAATCGTCATCGGCGTGGGCGGGATGGGCAGCGCCACCGTCTACCACCTCGCCCGGAGCGGCTGCCGGGTGCTGGGGCTGGAGCAGTTCGGCATCCCGCACGCCTTCGGTTCCTCGCACGGGTCGACCCGCATCATCCGCCTCGCCTACTCCGAGGGGCCCGAGTACGTCCCCCTGCTGCGCGCGGCCTATGGCTACTGGCGCGAGCTCGAAGAGGTCTCGGGCGAGTCGATCCTGCAGGTGACCGGCGGTCTGGATATCGGGCCGGAGGGCAGCTGGAGCATCGAGGGCTCGCGGCAGTCGTGCCGCGAGCACGACCTCGCGTTCGAGGAGCTCGACGGCGCCGAGGTCAACCGGCGGTTTCCCGGCTATCGCCTTACCGCCTCGATGCGGGCCGTCTACCAGCCCGACGGGGGATACGTGCGTTCCGAGGACGCCATCCGGGCGTACGCCGACGCGGCGCGCGCCCTCGGCGCGGAGATCTCGACCGACGCGCGGGTGCTGGGGTGGGAGCGGGGTCCGGGCGGCCTGCGGGTCCGCACGGCGAGCACCGGTTACGAGACCAGGAAGCTCGTGGTCACCGCGGGCCCGTGGGTGGGCGGACTGCTGCCCGAGCTGCGACGGATGTGCCGGCCCGAACGGCAGGTCATGCTGTGGACGGCGCCGCTGCGCGCGGACGCCTTCGACCCGGAACGCTTCCCCGTCTTCAACATGGAGGCGCCGTCCGGCCGGTACTACGGCTTTCCCGACGATCGCGGCGAGGGGTTCAAGATCGGCAGGTACTACCACCTGCGGCAATTCGTGAGCGACCCCGATCGCCTCGACCGGGAGTGCCATCCGGAGGACGAAGCGGTGCTGCGCGAGGGCATCGCCGCGTACTTCCCGGAGGCGAACGGCGCCACGCGGCGGATGTCCGCGTGCATGTTCACGAACACGCGGGACACGGACTTCATCCTCGACCGGTGCGGCGACGCGGACGACGTGTTCGTCGCGGCGGGGTTCTCGGGGCACGGGTTCAAGTTCTGCAGCGTCGTCGGCCGGGTCATGGCCGAGCTGTGCCGGGAGTTGACGCCGAGCTGGGACATCGGCCGCTTCCGGCTCACCCCCGAGCGGGCCGCCGCGGGGGCTTGACGGGTGAGCTTGCGGCCGTGACGAGGATGACCCCCGGGCGCGCGGCGTTGGACGGCTGCAGGGTCGGCCGGCCCCTCGAGCTGAGGACGGCCTGCAGGCGCGCGCCGGCCGGACGGCAGGGGAAGGGCGCGCCGCCGGCGCGCCGCCCGCGGCGTCGAAACGCGCACGGGGTCGACCGACGATTGTCACGGAGCCTGTCATGCTGGAATCCGCTCTGACCATCCGCGCGCTGACCGCGCGCGCCGTCGCCGCGCCGCTGGCCCGGCCCCTGCGTACCGCGTCGGGCGACATTCCCGTATCGCCGCTCCTGCTGGTGGATGTCGCCTCCGACGAGGGCCCGGTCGGCCGCGCCTACGTCTTCGGCTACACCGCGCTCACACTGCGGGCCTTGAAGGCGTTCCTCGACGATGTGGAGGAGGTCGTGCGGGGGCGCCCGGCGAGCCCCGCGGTCCTGTACGACCACTTGGCCGCGCGCTTCCGCCTGATGGGGCGCCAAGGGCTCGTCGGCATGGCCCTGTCCGGCCTGGACATGGCGCTGTGGGACCTGCAGGGGCGCGCGCAGCAGCGGCCGGTGGTCGAGCTGCTCGGGGGGCAGGCGAGGCCGGTGCCGGCCTACGACAGCTACGGCATCGTCGACCCGGCGGCGGACCGGGCCGCGCTCGAGCGCAGCCTGGAGCAGGGCTTCCGCGCAATCAAGATCAAGATAGGCGCCCGAGATCTGACGTGGGACGTGGCCAGGGTCGCCGGGGTGCGCGAGATCATCGGGCCGGACGTGCGGCTCATGGTCGACTACAACCAGTCGCTGACCGCGCCCGAGGCCCTGCGGCGCATCCGCGCGCTGGCCCGCTTCGACCTCGAATGGGTCGAGGAGCCGGTGCCGGCCGAGGACCTCGCCGGCCATGCGCGCATCCGCGCGGCGTCTCCGGTGCCGATCCAGACCGGCGAGAACTGGTGGTTCGGCCACGACATGGCCCACGCCCTCGCGGCCGGCGCCTGCGACCTGTGCATGCCCGACATCATGAAGATGGGGGGGGTGACGGGCTGGCTGCGTGCCATGGGGCAGGCCGAGGCGGCGGCCGTCCCCGTCTCCAGCCACCTCTTTGTAGAGGCCAGCGCCCACGTCCTGCCGGTGACGCCGCTGGCCCACTACCTGGAGTACCTCGACCTCGCCGGCGCCGTCCTCGCCGACCCGCCGAAGGTGGTCGACGGTGCGGTCAGCGCGCGCGGCCCCGGCCTCGGCATGGACTGGGACGAGGCGGCGGTAGCCCGTTATCAGGTATAGAGCCGTGGTCTGGTACAGGAGCCGTGGTGAAACCCCGCGCACCGTGCCCGGAGGCGCGGGCGAGGCGCCGAGGCGCCCGCGTGGGCAGGCGCGTCGAAAGCGCATGACGAGCATGGGTAACCGAGGAGCAACGCAGCCACGCGGGATGCATCGCGGGTCGAACACGGCGGTTTCCGTCACGGTCCAGGCATTCCCCGCACCGTGCGTTCCGAGATCCGGCTCTGTGCCCTCGTATTCTGCGGGAACCTGAGATGAGCGACCCCGAGCGCAACAAGCGGACCGTCCTGGCGTTCGTGGACGCCGTCAACGCGCAGGACTGGGATGCGCTGGACGGCCTCGTGTCTCCGGATTTCGTCCGGCACAGCGACGCGGCCGGCGAGCCGGGGGTGCGCAGCCGCGACGATTTGAAGTGGTTCCTCCGCAACGAGTACCTCACGTTCCCCGACGCGCGGGAGACGGTCGAGGACCTCGTCGCCGAGGGAGACCGGGTGGCCGCGCGCCATCTCCTCGCGGGCACCCAGACCGGTCCCTTCGGCGACCATGCCCCGACCGGCCGGCCGGTGCGGATCGGCTACCTCGCCGTCTACCGCCTCGAGGCGGGACGCCTCGTCGAGGCGTGGGCAGAGTGGGACAACCTCGCGGCGTTCGCGCAGATGGGCCTCGCCCCCGGCGGGTCGCAGGCAGAGCCGAGCTTGCACGAGTTCCTCGACAACGCCTACGGCCGGGACGGCGACGCCGAGCTCGCCCGCCGGCTTGAGGCGGGGGCGGACCTGACGGCGCGGGCGGGCGCTGCCGCCGAGACCCCGCTTCACCTGGCGGCGCGCCGGCGGCGCGCCGGCGCGGTGCGGCGTCTGCTGGACCACGGCGCCGACATCGACGCGCGCACCGCGGGCGGTAAGACCGCCTACGCCCACGCCGCGCGCCGCGGGTTCTCCGAGCTGGCGAGCCTGTTGGCCGAGCGCGGAGCCGACACGACTCTTGCCCCCGCCGACCGGCTGGCCGTGGCCATCGTCGGCGGGAGGCTCGACGAGGCCCGGCGTCTGCTCGAGGCTCACCCCGGCTGCGCGCGCACCGGCGATCCCGAGGAGGACCGCCTGCTCGCCGACGTCTCCGGAAGGAACGGCACCGCCCCCGTTGTCCTGCTCATCGCCGCGCGCGCGGATCTAACGGCGACGGGCCTCGACGAGGGGACGCCGCTGCATCAGGCCGCGTGGTTCGGCCAGCCCGACAACGCCCGGCTGCTGCTGGAGGCCGGCGCGCCGCTCGACGTCTTCGATGCGTGCCACGACAGCTCGCCGCTCGGGTGGGCGGTTCACGGCGCGCGCTACTCGGGCGGCGCCCGAGACCGTAGCGACGCCTACGTCGAGGTCGTCCGGCTGTTGCTCGAAGCCGGGGCCGGCCTGCACTACCCGGGCCGGCCGGACGACGATGCGTACCTGAACCGCCTGATGGCGGACGCGACCCCCGAGGTGCTGCCGCTTCTGGAGGACGCGGCGGCGGCTCGGCGGTGAGTGCTCCGGCGTACCTGATGGCGGACGCGGACCCGGACTGCTGCCGCTTCCTGGAGGACGCGGCGGCGGCGCGGCGCTGAGTGCGCCGGCTCGGGAGGAGGAGAACGCGATGAGCGCCGACCCGGCCGGTCGCCTGCGCCGCGAGGTCTCGACCCTGATGTTCGACCAGTACGGCACCATCGTCGACATGCAGGGGGGACTGACCGAGATGGTGGCGCCGTTCCTGGCCGGCAAGGGCTGGCGCGGCGACCCACACCGCTTCGTCACCTGGTGGCGGCGCACGCACTTCGAGGACTCGATGATCGACTCGCTGTGCGACCGCGGCCACACGTCCTACCGCGAGATCGGCCAGCGCGCGGTGTCGCAGGTCATGCGGCGCGCGGGCATCGACCACACGCCCGACGAGGTGCGCCGGCTCGTCGGCTGCATCGAGCGGCTGAAGCCGTTCCCCGATGTGATCGAGGCGCTCGAACGGCTGCGCGGGCGGTACCGCCTCGCGATTCTGTCGAACGGCGACCGCGACATGCTCGAGGCCGCGAAACCGCACATCGGGTTCGACTTCGACGCGGTGATCTCGGTCGAGGAGGCTGGCTATTTCAAGCCGCACCGCGCGACGTACGCCGCCGCCTGCGGCCGCCTCGGCGTCGGCCCCCCGAGCGTGCTCTTCGTCGCCAACCACGCGTTCGACTGCATCGGCGCGAAGGCCTGCGGCATGCGCACCGCGTTCATCGACCGGCGCCGCCGTCCCTTCGGCGGATCGCCGCACCAGCCGGACATCGTCGTCGAGGACTTCGCGGCGCTGGCGCGGGTGATGCTGGAGTGACGCAGCCGATGGCCCGCGCCGCCGCGGGTTCCTTCGCCCGCCGCCTGCTCGCCTGGTGGGAGGTCCACGGCCGCAGAGACTTGCCCTGGCAGCGAGATCGCACGCCGTACCGCGTATGGGTCGCCGAAATCATGCTGCAGCAGACCCAGGTGGGCACGGTCGTGCCGTACTTCGAGCGGTTCACGACCCGCTTCCCCGATGTCGAGACGCTGGCGCGCGCCGCCCTGGACGACGTGCTGCACCTGTGGAGCGGCCTTGGGTACTACGCGCGCGCGCGCAACCTGCATCGCGCCGCCGGCATCGTCGTCCGCGACCGCGGAGGCACGTTCCCCGACACCGAGGCGGAACTGGAGGCGCTGCCCGGCGTGGGGCGGTCCACCGCCGCCGCCATTGTCGCCCAGGCCTGGGGCCGGCGCGCGCCAATCCTGGACGGCAACGTCAAGCGCGTGCTGGCGCGGCGGCACCGCGTCGCGGGTCCCGTGTCGTCATCGGCTACCCTCGGCGAGCTGTGGCGCCTCGCGGAATCGCATACCCCGCGCGACCGCGCCGCGGACTACACGCAGGCCATCATGGACCTCGGGGCGACGGTGTGCCGGCGCCGCCGGCCGCGCTGCACCAACTGTCCGGTGCGCGCCGGCTGCCGGGCCTTCGCGGCGGGCGACCCCGAGCGGTATCCCGAAGCCGCGCCGCGCCGCCCCCGCCGCCTCGAGCGGCGCCGGTTCTTCGTGCTCGTGGACCCCGACGGCGCGTGCCTCGTCGAACGGCGACCGCCCACCGGCATCTGGGGCGGCCTCTGGTCGCCGCCGGACCGCGACGCCCGCGAGACGGTGGACGGATTCCTCGATCAGGCCGGCGTGGATGCAGGTCTCGTCGACGAGGTCCGCCCCGCCGACGTCTTCCGCCACGCGTTCACCCACTACGACCTCGACGTCGAGCCCGTCTACGTCCGCCTCAAGTCCCGGCCGGCCGCAGTCCGCGAGGACGCCGCGCGCTGGATCGACCCGGCCGATCACCGGCTGGGCCTCTCCACGGTCGCCGCGAGGCTCGTCGGCGCAACCGGCGGTTAGGCTCGTTGACGGGGATGGCGTCAGGGGCCGCGCGCCAAATACCCTCCCGTGACCGGCGGTTCGGCCCGTTGACGGAATGGCGTCAAGGGTCGGGTGCCAGGTGGCCGGGCTTCCGTGGGGCGCACTCCGGGGGGCGGTCCGGCTCCGTTGATTCCCGCGAGGCGCGTGCGGTAGCCTGAGGTCGTGGCGGTCCTCCATCAGCGGCCCGGCCCGGTGGCCCTGGAGCTGCACATGGCCCCGGCCATCGACATGAGCCGGGACCAGTTCTTCCAGTTCTGCCAACTGAATCGCGACCTGCGGTTCGAGCGCAACGCGGAGGGGAGCATCGCGGTGATGACGCCCGCCGGCGGGGAAACGGGGGCGCGCGGCCTTCTGCTGTCGGCCGCGCTGTTTCGTTGGGCCGAAGAGGATGGGACCGGCGTCGCCTTCGACTCCTCGACCGGGTTCGAGCTTCCCAACGGCGCGGTGCGTGCGCCGGATGCGGCCTGGGTCCTCCGCAACCGGCTTGTCCGGCTTTCTCCCAGGGACAAGGAGCGATTCCTGCCGCTGTGTCCTGACTTCGTCATCGAGCTGCTCTCGCCGTCCGACTCTCGTGCGGCCGCCCGGCGAAAGATGGAGGAGTACCGCGCCAACGGCGCCCGCCTGGGCTGGCTCATCGATCCCGCTCGGCGGCAGGTCGCCATCTACCGCGCCGATGGCAGCCTCGAACAGCGCACCGACGTCGTCACCGGCGAATCGGTCCTGCCGGGGTTCTCGCTCGATCTTGCCGCCGTCTGGAAGCCGCCATTCTGAGCCGGGTCTGCCGCACCGCCTCATCCGACCCTGCGTTCCGGACCCGCGGGGCGCGACGGGAGCGAGCGGCGCGACGGACCAATGGGTGCCTCGATGAGACAGGTGCTGAAGATCGCCGGCGTGGGGTGCCTCACCGTGTTGGTAGCGGGCGCGATCCTGGTCGCAGCCAACTGGGACCGAATCACGTCCGTCGCCCGGGATCTGGCAGCGATGCTGGACGGGGTGGAAGACGCCCAAGCGCTGCAATCGGTCGACGGGCTGCTCGACTTCATCGACGCCAACCGCTCCCGCGTCTCGCTGGTCGCCTATCGTCTGGACGATCCCGACTCCGCGATCCTCCTGAATCCCGACGTGCCGCGGCCGCTCGCCTCCACCGTCAAGATCCTGGTGCTCGCCGGTTACGCCGAGGCGGTCGACGAGGGCCGGTGGTCGCCCGACGAGAGGGTTCCGCTCGCCGACGTCGAGGCCTTCTTCCTGCCCGGGACCGACGGGGGCGCGCACGACCGCGCGGTGGAGGTCTATCGGGAGCGGGGATGGCTCGACGCGTCGGGCGCCGTCTCCCTGCGGGACGTGGTCTGGGCGATGATGACGGTCAGCGACAACGCCGCTACCGACTATCTGCTGCATCGACTGGGACGCGAGCGCGCCGGAGCGCTCCCGGCCCGGCTCGGTCTCGGCGGTCGGATGCGCCGCTGCCCATCGGCGGCGTCTTCCTGAGCTGGGCCGAGGCGGTCGACGAGCCCTTGGCGGACGCCGCCTGGGAGCTGGCGGATCGCCTGCAGGGCGATCCCGCGTTCCGGACGGCCCGACAGGAGAACCCGATGACGAGCGAGGTCTCGCTTCGCGACCAGGCGCGCCTCGGCGTCGCGCGCTCTCCCAGGGGTACGGCACGAGACTACGCCGGACTGATGCAGCGGATACAGCGTGGCGACCTGGTTTCGGACACCGTGTCGGCCACGATGCGCGGGTTCCTCGAATGGCCGATGGAGAACGAACCGATCCGGCGCGAGTTCACGTCATTCGGCACCAAGGGCGGCAGCCTGGCCGGCGTGTTGACCGAGGCTACCTACGCGGTGTCGCGAGATGCCGCGTCGGGCGGGGTCGCCGTCCTCTTCTTCGAGGAACTTCCCCTCGCGGTCTGGCTCAGGCTGGCCCAGGCAGAGGTGCGACAGGATGTTGCGGGTACCGAGGACGGCCGGGTGCGCGTGACGGCCGAGGTCAGCGTGCAGGCCCCGAGTATCCTGCACCAGGACCTTCTCCGCCGACTGCTGACGGATCCCGAGTTCTTCGAGAGCGTACGGCGGCGTCTCGAGGCGCCGGCTGAAGTCGGCTAGCGCGGGGCGCCGGCATCGACGACAGTCACGGCATCGAGGACGAAGGGGAGAGGTGGCACGTGGACCTGACCGAGAGGGTGTCCCTTTCCGACGATTGCGTGCTTCTGAGACAGTGGAGTCTCGAGGATCTCGACGCCTTGATCGAAGTCGGTCTGGAGCCGGGCATCTGGCGGCACAGCGTGAACCGCCTCGCGAGCCCGGCCGATGCCCGCGACTACATCGAAACGGCGCTCGACCATCAGCGGACAGGCCGGCTCCTGCCGTTCGCCGTGGTCGATCGCCGAGAGGGGGCGGTGGTCGGAGGGACCGCCCTCGGGAACGCCTCGCCGAAGGACCGGCGGATCGAGATCGGCTGGACTTGGCTCGCGGGCGGAGCGCAGGGAAGTGGGGTCAATACGCGCGCGAAGTATCTCCTTCTCGAGCATTGCTTCGAGTCGCTGTCGGCTCATCGGATGGAGTTCAAGACGGACGCGGTCAATCGTCGCGCACGCGGCGCGCTGACGAAGATCGGCGCGACGCCGGAGGGAACGCTGCGTTCGCATACCCTGATGCACGACGGGCGCTATCGCGACACCATCTACTACAGCATCCTGGAGGATGAGTGGTCCCGGGTCTGGAGGCGCCTGCGGTCGTTGATCGAGTGCGGCTGAAGCCCGGGGCGAGGAGGAACGCGACGCCGCCCATGCGGCCTCACTGCCGCTACGAACAGGCGGTGAACGAATCCCGAAACCGGTGCCTCTGTCGGCCAACCCCGCGCCGCTGCCGGATGAGTCCTGGACGCATCGGTCCTGCTGCTGGTGTCGGTCGTCTCCCCGTGGGCGGCCGGTCGCGAGCCGTCCGACGCCGGCTCAAGCGGCCTCCACCGCCGACGCCATTTCGCCCATCGAAAAGAACACGAAATCGGTCGACGGCATGGGATCGACGCGCTCGGTGGCGCCCCAGCTCCCGCCCTCCGACAGCCGCTGCCGGTCTATCCAGGCGTTGGCGAGCCCGAATCGGTTCGCGGGCGCATGGTCGTGGTGCAGGCTCTGCGCGGTGTGCAGCACGTCCGACCGCTCCAGGCCCAGGTCGGACTTCAGGCGGGCGAGCATGTACTCGAAGTTGGCGTCGGACGGCTTGTAGGAGCCAATGTCCTCGGCGGTGTAGAGGGCGTCGAACTCGACCCCGAGCTTCCGGTTCGAGGCGGCGATGCCGTCGCGGTGCACGTTGGACAGGATGACGAGGCGGTAGTGCCGCTTGAGGACGCGCAGGGCGTCGGCGGTGTCCGGGAACGCCGGCCAGTGCGGCACGGAGGCGCCGAAGGCCGCGTCGAGCTCGTCGTCCGTCCGCAGGTCGACGCTCTCGGCGATGCGCCGGTGCACGCGCGCGAGCAGCTCCGGATAGCGGAGGTTGGGCGTGGCCTGCTCCTGCCGGCTCTCGCACTGCGCGAAGGCGCGGAGCCCGGCGTCGCGGGTGACGCCGGCGCCAGGGTTCCGCATGATCACGGGCTGCAGGGCGTCCCAGATGCCGCCCTCCCAGTCGATCAGGGTGCCGTAGCAGTCGAACGTGAGGACGCGGTAGTCGGTCAAGGCTGACATGGCCTACAGTGTACGTGACGCGGGGACGGAGCGGGCCGGCGAGTCGGGGCCGGCCCGCGGCGCCGGCCCGTGCCGCGACCGAGGAGGATTCGTCATGAAGCTGACCCCAGACGAGCTCGAGCGGTTCGACGAGCAGGGCTACCTGTTCTTCCCCTCGCGCTTCTCGGCCGAGGAGGCGGCGGTGCTGCGGGCCGCCGCCGACGAGGTCTACGCCCTCGACCGCGACGAGGTGTGGCGCGAGTCGAGCGGCGTCGCGCGCACCGCGTTCGCGGCCCATACCTACAACGAAGCGTTCCGCCGCCTCGGGCGCCACCCGCACCTCGTCGAGCCGGTCATGCAGCTCGTTGACGGCCCCGTGTACATGCACCAGTACAAGGTGAACGCCAAGGCCGCGTTCGACGGCGAGGTCTGGCAGTGGCACCAGGACTTCGGCACGTGGCACCGCGACGACGAGATGCCCGAGCCGCGGGCCATGAACATCGCGGTGTTCCTGGACGAGGTGACCGCCGCCAACGGGCCGCTGCTGTTCCTGCCCGGGAGCCACCGGCAGGGGGTGTTCGAGGCCGGCCACGACCTCGAGACGACGAGCTATCCGCTCTGGACCCTCGACCGCGCCACCGTGACCCGGCTCGCCGAGCGGGGCGGCTGCGTGGCGCCGACCGGCCCCCCGGGTAGTATCATCGTGTTCGCCTCGACCCTCGTGCACGCGAGCCCGCCGAACATCAGTCCGTTCGGCCGCAGCATCGTGTATCTCTCGCTGTGCCATGTCGACAACCACATCCGCCGGTTCAAGCGCGCGGCGTGGATCGCGCACCGCGACTTCACGCCCATCGAGCCGCTGGCCGACGACTGTCTCACCGAGCTCGCGCGCGCGGGCGCGGCGGTCTGAAGGGGCGCGATGTATCTCTGGGACGAGTTGCGCGCGCGCGCCGCCGACAACCGGCCGGTGGGGGTCGGCCTGATCGGCGCCGGCAAGTTCGGCTCGATGTTCCTGAGCCAGGTCCCGTCGACGGCCGGTCTGGAGGTGCGCGCGATCGCGGACCTCGACCCGGACCGCGCGCGTGCCGCGTGCCGCGGCGTCGGCTGGGACGACGCTCGCATCGCGGCGACCCGGTTCACCGACGACGCGATGGACGCGGTGCGCGACGACGCCGTCGACGTCGTCGTCGAGGCGACCGGCGACCCCGCGGCGGGCATCGCGCACGCCCGCGCGGCGCGCGCGGCGGGGCGGCACATCGTCATGGTCAACGTCGAGGCCGACGTGCTGGCGGGGCCGCTGCTCGCGGCCGAGGCGCGCGCGGCCGGCGTCGTCTACACGATGGCCTACGGCGACCAGCCCGCCCTGACCTGCGAGCTGGTGGAGTGGGCGCGCGCGTGCGGCTTCGACGTGGTGGCGGCGGGGAAGGGCACCAAGTACCTGCCGTCGTACCACGCCTCGACGCCCGACACGGTGTGGGACCACTACGGCCTCACCGCCGAGGAGGCGCGGGCGGCGGGCATGAACAGCCGCATGTTCAACTCGTTCCTCGACGGCACGAAGTCGGCCATCGAGATGGCCGCCATCGCCAACGCGACGGGCCTCGCCCCCGCACCCGACGGCCTGCGCTTTCCCCCCTGCGGCCGGGACGACCTCGCGCACGTGCTGCGGCCGGCCGAGGCCGGCGGCCAGCTCCACCACAAGGGGCAGGTCGAGGTGGTGTCGTCGCTCGAGCGCGACGGGCGGCCGGTGCCCGGCGACCTGCGTTGGGGCGTCTACGTCGTCGTCGAGGCGCCCAACGACTACACCGCCGGCTGCTTCCGGCAGTACGGCATGAACACCGACGCGACGGGCCGGTACTCGGCCATGTACAAGCCGTTCCACCTCATCGGGCTCGAGCTCAACGTGTCGGTCCTCGCGGCGGGGCTGCTCGGGAAGCCGACCGGCGCCGCGCGCGACTTCGTCGGCGACGTGGCGGCGACGGCGAAGCGCGACCTCGCGGCGGGGGAGACGCTCGACGGCGAGGGCGGGTTCACCGTCTACGGCAAGCTGCTGCCGGCGCGGACGTCGCTCGAGCGCGGGGCCCTGCCGATCGGCCTCGCGCACGGCGCGGCGCTGACGCGGGCCATAGGGGCTGGCGAGATCGTCGGCTGGGACGACGTGGAGATCGATCCGGACGGGATGGCCGTGAAGACGCGGCGCGATATGGAGGCGCGCTTCCCGAGTCGAACTGGCTGAGAGAAGGGCCGAGCGCCCGTCACTCGCGGGCGTCGAACGTGGGCGGCATGAGCGACCGGACCTGGATGCCCCAGTGGTCTCCCGCCCGGGTCACGATCCAGAGCGCGGGGACCGTCCAGTAGCGGGTGCCGTCGGGGTGCCAACGGGTGAACGTCAGCTCGAAGTGCACCTTGTTCCGCGTGACGATGCTCGGCTCCAGTGCGTCGATGGTGCTCATGTGCCAGTCTTCGTCGCGGCGCATCCGGTCGAAGTCGGGGCGGGGGCCGTCGGCGGGTGACTCGGCCACCGAGAAGCCGCCGCCGGGGGTCATGAACAGGTGCGGGTGGTTCAGCGTGGCGACGGCGCCGTCGACGTCGCCGGCATTGAAGGCGGTGAAGAAGTCGAGCACGGCCCGACGGGCCGACGAGACGATCTCCGCCCGCTCGGCGGCGCCCATATCCTCCGGCTCGGCCGCCGGACTACGAAGTTGCACGCCCCATCGGTCGTCCCGGCGGGTCACGATGTAGAACACGCGCGACGTGCGATAGGCCGCGCCGTCAGCCTGGTAGCGGCTGAAGCCGATCTCCGCGTGCACCTTGTCGGGCGACGACTTGACCACCGCGAGCGAGTCGAAGTCGAACGAGCTGCTACTCCATCCCTCGCGCGACCGCATCTCGTCGAAGCCGGCCGAGAAGTCCTCCGGTCGGGCGTCGACGAGCAGCGCCCCGCCGCCCGGCACCGTCGCGAACGGAAAGTGCATCGCCAGGCGCAGGCTGGCATCGTCGGCGCTATTCCACCGCGTGATGAAGTTCTCCAGGGCCGCACGCGTGGCCGCCTCGGCCGCCGCGTCCCGCGCCTCGGCATCCCGGGTCTGGGACAGTCCGGGCGACCCTGCGGCCACGATCCCCACGGCCAGAATCAGGAAGGCGCCGACATGATTGGTCATGGACCGCTTCACTCCGTCACCACGAACGTGACGTCCTCGTAGGTCGCCAGCGCGCCGTCGTGGGCGATGCAGCGCAGCACGTAGGTGCCGGGCTCGGTGAAGGTCGCCTGCACCACCCACTCGTTGTCCGACGGCGGCTCGGGCGTCTCCCAGCCCGCGCCCCACGGCGAGTTCGAGTTGGCGCGCGTGTCCTCCCACACCTTGGTCTGCACCGGATCGAAGGTCACCGGCACCGCCCCCCGGTAGACGAACCAGGAGAGCCGGAGGCCCGTCGCCGCGATCGGCGTCAGGCTCGTGGGCCGGCCCGGGTCCACGGGACGCATCCGCCGCCGCCGCGGCAGTCCGTCTTCGTCGTGCGCGACCGCGGTCACGGTGACCGGCGCGTTCGCCTTCACGGTGCGGGTCGACTCGCCGTGCACCTCGAGCGTCGGGGCCAGGTTCTTGAACAGCTCGCCGGAGACGCCGGCCCCGTTGTTCGCCATGCGGACGTTGTCGTCCATGTAGTAGTCGGGCAACAGCGTGCCGTAGGCGCGCTTCGTCTCGCCGTGGCTGGTGAGGGTCCAGACCAGCTCCCGGTCGCCGAAGTCGGCGGGGACCCGGATGCGGAAGAGGAAGCGGTTGCGCCGCGGCAGGAACCACGTCGGCTGCCCCTGGTCGGGCCCGCCAGGCTCGATGTTGTTGTCGGGGCCGACGGGGATGTGCAACTCCTCTTCCCAGTTCCGGTTCATCGTCCCGAACACCAGGTTGAACGAGCCGTCGGGGTTCTGCTCCCAGCCCTCGTAGGCCGGCACCACCTCCTGGCCGTAGTCGTAGGCGCGGCGGGGGCCCTGCGCGCCCGCGTCCTGCACGGCCGGGCCGACCAGCAGCAGCCCTGCGAGGAGGACCACGGTCGCGAGGAGAAGTCGTTCGGCCGCCCCCCGCCATCCGCGACCGGCGAGCAGGACGCCGAGCGCCGGGAGGTTGCCGCCGAGGGTCCCCGCGGAACCCACGGTCCTCGTCCGGCGCTTCCGGTTGCCCGCCGCGCCGGCTGCGCTCACCGTCGCCCGCTGGCGGCGCCGGCCGTCCCCCGCGCCGAGCCCGGCCGCGGCTTTCACTGTCCGCCTCCGGCTGTCGCGGCCGGCGCCAGCTTCAGCGTGCCGCAGAGCGGACAGCCGAGGACCACCTCGCCGTCGGCGAGGCCGAGGGCCTCGCGCCGCTTGGCCGTCTCCGCCGCGAACTCCTCGTCGGTCAGGTAGACCCCGCGCATCAGGTTGATGAACATCTGGTCGACCGAGCGGTGTCCGCCGCCCGACCAGTTGCGCGGATCGGGCACGTTGGGGTTCGAGGGCGAGTTGTTGAAGTAGCCGGTCATGCGGAGGATGGTGCCCTTCGGCAGCAGCGGCGCCGCGTCGTCCTCGTAGTTGTAGACCCGCACCCAGCTGTGGTCGTAGCCGGCGCAGTTCAGGGTCTGGACGTGGTGCCCCCAGATGGCATCGAGGCACATCCGCACGCCCGGCGCGTGCATGTGGGGCTCGAAGATGGTGATCAGCGTGTTCTCCGGCAGCGTGAAGTAGGCCTCCATCTGCTGGTCGGGATCCATCGCCTCGATGTCGAGGTCGACCCCGTTGCCGAACGACATGCGCACCCACTTGCGGGTCGGCTCGTACCCCGGGGGATGGAACTTGAAGCCGACCTTCAGGTGGGCCCGCGTGTCCGCCCCGTTCGCGTGCAGGTGCATCGAGTTGAACTGCAGCTTCGACCCCGCCTTCATGATCTTGCCCGCCTCGGGGTCGAAGACGTCGGCGTTGCGCCCCACCTCGTGGGTCGGCCAGCGGCGCTGCGCGGCCAGCGGATCGACCTCGTCGGGGTCGGGGCTCGGATCGGTCACCCCGAGGGTGGCGTGGTGCACCACGAAGAGGCCGCCGACCGTCTCGCGGACCTCGCCCTCGCTCGACTCGGTGACCTCCTTGTACTCCATTGCCGAGACGTAGCGGTCCTCGGCCAGCCCCGTCGGGACCTCGCCGATCGACCCCCACCAGTCGGGGGCGTCGCCCGCCACCTCGAAGCTCGGCGACGACACGATGAGGTCGGGCTGCCCGATCTCCCACTGGTCCACGTCGATGAACGCGACCGGCGGGGGCAGGTCGGCCGGATCGCCCCGCGGGGCGCCGTTGTCGGCCCACCGTGCGATGAGGGCGATCTCGTCGTCGCTCAGCGACGGATCGTCCTTGAACCGCTGGATGCCGATGTCCTTCTCGATGTACCACGGGGGCATCACCCCCGGCTTGTCGCGCAGCCCCGTGCGGAGCTTGATGGCGCGGGCCCAAGGCCTGACCTCCGCGTAGTCGATGAGCGACATCGGGGCCAGCGAGTCGGGCTGATGGCACTTCTGACAGCTGCGCTGGAGGATGGGGGCGATGTCGCGCGTGAACGTGACCTCGTCCGTCGCCGCGGCCTGCGCGGCCGCCGGAGCCGGCATCGCGGCGAGGGCCGCGACCGCCGTGGTGAGCACGATCTGCCAGGGGAACGTCCGCCGCCGGTTTCGCGTGGTCGTCATCCGGGGCCTCCTCGGTGCGAACGCGGTTTCCGGCTGGTGCCGGAACCCCATTCTAGGAGCCTGTGCGGCAAACCGCAACGGGCGTTTCAGCCGCCCGGCCCGTTGTCGCCGCGGACGCGGGCCAGCAGGTCCGCCGCCGTCGCGCACTCGATGATCTAGTCGCCGACCCGCGCCAGGCGGTCCGGGTCGGTGACGCCGGCCAGGGCGGCGGCCAGCCCCTCGGCGGCCCCGGCATCGAACTTCCGGGCGGCCTGGCGGCAGAGCAGCGCCCGCTCTTCGTTGCGGCCCTGCTCGATGCCCTTCTCCATGCCTTGGGCGATGCCCTGCTCGAGCCATTCACGCGTCCATTCCCGCACGGTCTCTTCCAGCATCGTCTGCGTCTCCCGCAACTGCGCCAACGGGTCCTCCCCGTCCGCCGGCAGCCGGCCCGCATGCCGCAACCCCTGGTGCAGCCACGTCACGAACGCCTGCGTCAACGCGTCGTCCTTCTGCTTCCGCAGAAGGTCGGACAGCACCTTCAGTGGCTCGCGCAGGCCCGCCGCGTCTCGCGTCTTCTCCAGACCGATGAGCGCCGACACCAAGTTGCCCGCCGGCAGGTCGGCGTCCGCCGCGCGCGCCACGTCCAGAACATGGTATCGCTGCGACGGCTGGTACGGCGCACAAGGCGAAGAGATGCTGGCGTGGATGGCGAGGAACGAGCACGTCTGGCGGTCCTGACCGGCTGTACGTTCGCGCCCGCACTGCGCTGGTCGATGCTGCCGACGCGCTGAGCGAACCGGCGGACGGACTATCATCAGGACGTGCCTCGCCGGGTGAGGCACGCGGGACCGGGAACCGTTCGATGGCCCGATCCGATCGGCGGAGGACGTCTCGGGCTCCGGGTCGCGGAGCCGCGACCGACCACGGAGCGGCACCAGGGGGGACCGATGGGAACAACCAGGAGACGATCGAGCCTTGCCGGCGTCGTCGCGCTCGCGGGCGTCGTCGCGGTGCCGTTGCTCGGGCAGACCGTCCGCTCCCCGGCCTTCCAGCCGGGCTCGGCGCCAGCCGCCGGCGGACAGCGGGTCACGCAGGCGGACGTCGAGCGGTGGAAGCAGGAGCTGACGAACTGGGGCCGGTGGGGCGCCGAGGACGAGCGGGGCACCCTGAACCTCATCACGCCGGACAAGCGCAGGCGGGCCGCCGCCCTCGTGCGCGAGGGCATCTCCGTCTCGCTCGCGCGCGACGCCGAGACCGAGGCGACCATCGACGGCCCTCGGCCCTATCAGGTCACCCCGCTCGGCATCACCGCCGACGAGATCCGAATCGCGTACCACGGGTTCATCCACACGCACCTCGACTTCCTGAACCACAACTTCATCGGCGACGGCGTGACCTACAACAACTACCGGCCCGATCCCGCCGAGGTCGCGGCCCGCGGCGGCCACGCCCGGAACACCGTGCACAACGCCAAGTCGGGCATCGTCACCCGGGGCGTGCTCATCGACATGGCGCGGTTCCGCAACGTGCCGTACCTGGAGCCCGGCACGCCGATCCGCATCGAGGACATCGAAGCCTGGGAGGCGGCGACGGGGGTGACGGTCTCCGCCGGCGACGTGGTGGTCATCCGCACCGGCCGCTGGGCCCGGCGCGCCGAGGTCGGCCCCTGGGACGTGGCCAACGCGGCGGCCGGTCTGCACGCGTCGGTCATTCCGTGGCTCAGGGAGCGGGACATCGCGATACTGGGGGGCGAGGCGGCCCAGGACATGGCCCCGGCCGACGCCGAGGCGGCCGTGATGGCGGCGGACGACCTCGGTCCCCGCCCGCTCCACCGCTTCGCGCTGATCTACCTGGGGATGCCGCTGTTCGACAACCTGGACCTTGAGGCGGTGGGGGAGGTGGCCGCCTCGCTCAACCGCTACGAGTTCCTGCTGACGGCGGCGCCGCTGCCCACGCGCGGCACCGGGTCGCCGATCAACCCGATCGCCACGTTCTGACTCCTCGGTTCAACACGTCGTGGCGGGACGCGGCGCGAGATCAGGCTGGCGGGAGAGCGCGCGGGGTGAGGGCGTCGACGGCCTTCGTCCAGCCGTCCATCGCGCCCTCCAGCTTCGCCATCCGTTCGCGGAGATCGGCCATGTCGCGGTGCAGGCTGAAGTGAGACGCGACAACCGTCGCGCCGACCGTCAGAACGGCAACCCCAACGCCGATGATGGCCCAGAACTCGGGGGTCATGGTTCAGGACTCGCCCCGTGTGACAGCGAGCACCACGCGCGCAGGGTCGTTGTCGATCGCGCTCGGAGCTGCTCCGTGGCAGTGGCCACGGCGAGGGCCAGCGTCTTCGGCGATTGCTGACATCTTGTTGCGAAGTGTAGCACAAACCGGGCGCCGGTTGGTGATCTCTCGCTAACTCCACACCGCGCCAATGAGGCCGAAGGGGGTGGCCGTCAGCTAAGGACGGTGACGGGAACGACCTTGCCACGCGGCACGCTCGGAAGACGGTAGAGAGCGGGTCGTGCCTGGGTGCAGCAGATCCATATCGATCACTGTCCTGACTCAACGGTCCCCGTCCCCGCCGTTGGCATCGGTAACGATCCGGCGCTCGTCAGCGGGCGGCGCGGGCAGCACCGGGGGATCCTCCCGGATTCGGCGCATGAGCTCCGCGACCGCGGCGTCGAGCTGCGGGTCGTTGCCCTTGGCCAGCTCGCCCGGGTGGTCGGTCACCGGGATGTCCGGCTCGACGCCGTGCCCCTCCGCGAACCACTGCCCGTCGTTGCGATAGAGCCGGCCGGGCGGCGCCGTGTAGAAGCCGCCGTCGATTAGCTGGTGTCCCGAGGCGGGGCCGATCAGGCCGCCCCAGGTGCGCTCGCCCACAAGCACGCCGGCGTCCATCTCGCGGAAGAACCACGGGAACGCGTCGCCGCCCGAGCCGGCCTGGCCGTTGATCAGCATCGCCTTGTGGCCGCGGTGGGTGATGGTCGGCTGACGCGCGGTCGCGCCGTGCCGGAAGTAGATGTGGCCAACAGTCTCCCGGTTCATCAGCTCGACGAAGCGGTCCGGCAGCTGACCGCCGCCGTTCCACCGCTCGTCGATGAGCAGCCCGTCCCTGTTGTGCTGGTGGTTGAACTGCCGCACCAGCTCGGTCTGACCGGGTACCCCCGTGTTCGGCACGTACACGTAGCCGATGCGGCCGCCCGACGCCTCGTCGACACGGAGGCGGTTCCGCTCGATCCAGTCGCGCATGCGGAGCGTCGCCTCGCTCCCCAGCGTCGTCACGACGACCTCGCGGGCGCCCTCGGTCGTCGGCCGGTCGTTCACGGTGAGGAGGACGGTCTCGCCCGCCAGTCCCTCGAAGGCCGCGAACGGGTCGCGCGCGGGGTCGAGGGGGTTGCCGTTGACGGCGAGCAGGTAGTCGCCTTCGTCGACGTCGACGCCGGGCTCGTCGAGGGGAGACCGGTCGGCGATGTCCCAGGGCGCGCCCCGCACGATGCGGGCGATGCGGTAGGCGCCATTCTCCAGCGACCAGTCGACGCCGAGCAGACCGACGCCGCGCCGGCGCGGCGCCTCGGTGTCGCCCCCGCCGACGTAGGTGTGCGAGGCGTTGACCTCGCCGATGAGCTCCCCGATCAGGAAGTTGACGTCCCAGCGCGTGACGGCCTGGTCGAGCAGGCCGCCGTACTGCGCCCGCAGTCCGTTCCAGTCGAGGCCGTGCAGGTCGTCGTCGTAGAAGTAGTCCCGATAGGTGCGCCACACCTCGTCGAACATCTGCCGCCACTCGGCCGACGGATCGAGGGTCATCGTCAGCGCGTTGGTGGCTAGGCGGTCTTCCAGCGTCTGCCCCGGCGCGACGTCGACGATCGCCCACGACCGCTCGTTCGACACGAGCAGCTTCTTGCCGTCCGTCGAGATCTCGTAGCTGTCTCCGTCGGGCAGGATGGTCTGCTCCTCCCGTTCCTCGAGGTCGTAGGCGACGATGGGGCTCGGCTGGTCGCCGGCGGCGCCGGCGCGCGGCCTCCGGTGGAAGACGACCTTGCCGTCGACCGCCCGCAGGCGGCCGAAGTTGCCGGCCTCGACCGGCAGCATCACGGCCCGGCTCTCGAAGGCGTCGACGTCGATGTCGAGCGGCGGCGTCCCGGCATCGTCTTCGTCGTCCGACCCGGGCCCGACCTCGTCGCCTTCCCCGGACGCTTCTTCGTCGGGCTCGGCCGCGTCGTCGTCCTCCGCGACGGGCTCCTCGTCGTTGCGGGGCGCGAGGGGCGACGGCACGTCGTCGCGCAGGGTCGCGGCCACGATGTTCGTGGCGTTCGGGTAGACCCAGGTGGCGTCGAGATCGGAGTAGACCGGGGCGAGCGTCCGGTTCGAGTAGTAGTAGAGGTACTTCCCGGCGGGGTCGAAGACCGGCCGGAAGTCGTTGTAGTAGCCGGAGGTCACCTGGAACCGCTCGCCGGCCTCCGTATCGAAGAGGAAGACGGCGCTGTTGCTGGTCTCGAGCCCGCGGGACCAGGCGACCCAGCGGCTGTCGTGCGACCAGCTCAGCTCGAATCCGGCCAGCGCGCCGTGGAGCATGTGCAGCCCGCGGTCGACCTCGGTCAGCGCCCCGGTCTCGCGGTCGAAGACGTGGATGCGCTGCGTGTGGTCGATGAAGGCGAGCTTCGTGCTGTCGGGGGCCCAGAACGGCCGGTAGCGGAACCCCGGTCCGAGCTCGGTCACGACCTGCGGCTCGCCGGCGCCGTCGGCCCGGTGCAGCGTCAGCTCGTACTCGCCTCCGCTGTCGCTCCACGAGGCGATCCACCGGCCGTCCGGCGACCAGGCGGGGAATCGATCCGCCGCGCCCGACGAGTGCGTCAGGTTGCGCACCGCGCCGTGCCGGGCGGGGACCGTGAAGATCTCGCCCCGCGCTTCGAACACCGCGCGCTGCCCGGTCGGCGAGATCCCGGCCGAGGCGATGCGGCTCGCCACGTCCGCGGTGCGCGGGACCAGGGCGGCCAGATCGGTCACGACGTCGACCTCCACCTCCGAGACCCGCTCGGTGGCCAGGTCCATGCGAAAGAGCCGGCCCCCGGCCTGGAAGACGAGATCCGACGGCCCGATGGCGGGGAACGTGATGTCGAAGTCGGTGAAGGCGGTCACCTGCCGCTTCGAGCCGGTCGTCAGGTCGTGGGCCCAGATGTTGTACCGCTGGGCCGGCCCGCGATCGGAGAGGAAGTACAGCCGGTCGCCGTGCCACATCGGCTGGGCGTCGTTGGCCGGGCTGTCGCTCACGTTCTCGGCGTCCAGCGTCTCGAGATCGAGGAGCCAGATCTCGGGCGCGGCCCCGCCCCGGTAGCGCTTCCACGTCCGGAACCCGCGGGTCTCCGGGGTGTAGGCGATGCGCCGCCCGTCGGGCGACAGCGTGCCGAACTCCCCGTACGGCACGGCGAGCCGCTCCGGCTGACCGCCGTCGATGGCGACGCGGTAGATCTGCCGAAAGGCGGGCAGGCCGCTCCGCCGGTTGGAGGCGAGGAGGACGCCCCGGCCGTCCGGCGTCCAGTCGAGGACCCGGTCGTCGCCCGGATGGTGCGTGATCCGGAACGGCGCGCCGCCCAGGGTCGGGACGACGTAGACGTCGGTGTTGCCGTTGTAGTTGCCGCTGAAGGCGATCTGCGCGCCGTCGGGCGAGAACCGCGGGAAGGCCTCCTCCCCGGGCGGCGAGCTCAGCTTGCGGGCCGGGCCGCCCTCCTTGGCGACCACCCAGATGTCGCCGGCGTAGACGAAGGCGATCTGCGTCGCGGAGACGTCGGGGTAGCGCAGCATCCGGGCGTCGATCTGGGCCCAGGTGGTCGTCGCGCCCAGCGAGGCCAGCAGCGTCAGCGTAGCGATGAAGTAGCGCATCTCTTCCCCCAGGACGTTGGACCCCGAGCCCCTCGTCTTGTTCCTGCTTCCGTGCCTGCTTGGACGTGCGGTTGAGCGGCTTCGTTCACCTCTCGGCGCCGGCGACCGGCAGACGACCGCGGAGCTCCGTCAGAACGGTTGCAGTTGGTCAGCAGTGTTCGCCGGGACGGACGAGGCCGGCGGCGGCTGCCTGTGGCGGCAGCGGGAAGTCGTCGGTGCACCGGACCGCGCGCATCGTGGGCGTGCGGTCCAGCGCGTCGGCTGCGAGCGCCGGGGCGCGCAGCTTGAGGTGGGCGAAGATTCGGCGGCGGCCGGGGAGGGTGCGGAGCGTGCCGTCGGCACCATCGGCCGACGCCGGGAGCAGCTTCAGGCTCACGGCGCCGCGCACGTTGCCGCCGACGGCGAGAATGCGGCTGCGCGACGGCTCGACCTTCACGACGATGTCGCAGTGGGTCCGGGCGCCGACGCCGAGCTGGCGCCGGCGTTCGGCGATGGAACGGTAGGCGGGCCGTCGGGCGCTGCACAGCAGATCGCCCGGCACGACCGGCGCCTCGCCGACGTCGTAGGCCGCGAACGCCGCGTCCGGCGCTCGGCCGCCGCGTGCGCGGATGGCCTGGTCGATGTAGACGTGGTGCGCTACCGCGCGCTGGAAGCGGGACGCCTCGCCGAGGCCGGCCTCGCACATCGCCCACGACACGAAGGCCGCCGACCACGGGTAGCGCCAGCGCGAGGCGACGCCGCGCGGTCCGCTCCAGGCGTCGTTCTGTTCGCCGATTATCCAGCCGCCCTGCGGCGTGACCGTCCAGTAGCCGGCGATGGAGGCGGCCACGCGGGCCGACTCGGCCCGGCCGGGGCGCCGCCAACGGCGCCGGCGCGGCTGGCCCGAGCCGGAGTCCTCGACGATCGTCTGGTCCACGACGATGAATCCGAAGAACGCCCACTCCTGCACCGCCAGGTCGACGATGCGCCGCCGGGCCTCGTTCATCGGTGCCGTGTGGCACGACGTCCGGCGGATCTTCATGGCGCCGGGCTCGCCGGTGACGCGCTCCGACGGCGCCTCGGCGTCGAGGACATCGGGCGGCAGGCGGTCGAACGCGGCCTGCTGCGCGCCGGCGGTCGCGGCGAACGCGACGGCGAGCACCAGGGCGAGTGGCAGCATGAGGGCGTTCTTCGTCATCAGACTCTCCGATTCCGTAGTACGTCCGCCGCGCAGGCCGGCCATCCTATCATCACGAGCCGCGTCGCGGCATCGGTCGAGTGACGTCCGCCCGCCAGCGGCCCGCCCCCGGCAGAGCGCCTCCTCTCGCGGCCGAGTCACGCCGACCCTGCGGCTCGTTTCGGCGCGGCGCCTCCTCGCGCGCCGACGTCATCGACTATCGCAGGCGCCGGCCGGCGCCGCTCGTTTCGGCGGAGCGCCCCCTCGCGCGCCCGCATCATCGCCCGACGAGCCGGCCGGCGGTTCCGTTCGCTGCCGCGGCTCGGCGCAGCGCCTCGCGCGTCGGCGTCATCGGCCGACCGGGCCGAAGTCCGGCGGCGGCCGCCGGTGCCTCGTGGCCGTCTCGTACGCCGACGCGACGCGCAGGACGATCGGCTCGTCGCCGGGCCCCGCCCAGAACGAGATGCCGACCGGGAGCGCGGCGTCGAGCTCGGTGCGCCGGCTGCCCGTGACGTTGTCGTAGCCGTTCCGCTCGTCGTTGAGCACGTACTCGGGGTCGTAGACGATGCGGTTGAAGCCGGCCGGCACGGTGATCTCCGGAACACCGAGGTTGGCGCTCGTGGGAAACCGGCCGGTCGGACGGTCGTCGACCGACGGTTCGCCGGCGTAGCCGATTCGCACCGGGGGCACCGTGATCGTCGGGTTGACGAGCACGTCGATTTCGTTGCGGTGCAGCACGTTGAGGAGAACGAGCCGCATGACCTCGCGCATCTTCACGCGCCGGGTGATGCCCGCCGATCGGATGTCGCGGGTGTTCTCCCAGTTGCGCATCGCCACCGCGCGCCGCTCGCTGTAGTACTTCGAGTTGGCGTTCAGGCTCGTCCAGTCGGTCACGGTGGCGTCCCCGCGGCGCATGAGGTACTGGGCCAGGTGGAAGCCGAGGCTCAGGGTGCGCGGCGAGCGGTTGATGCTGCGGAGGTTCAGGTCGGGCGACAGCGGCGCGGCGCCCTCGGCCGCCCTCACGAGATAGTCGCGGCTGGTCACGTCGTGACCCGGCACCGCGAACCGGTAGCCGCCGCCGGCGTCCCTGGCCTGGATGTACTCGGGCATGTGGACGGGCAGGATCTCGGCTATCGCCCGGTGGAAGTCGTACGCCATGTTCGGGATCGATGGGTCGTCCGGATACGCCGGGTCGGACGATTCGACGATCTCCGCGCCGAGCTCGTCGCGTAGCACGCGGAGGATCTGTTCGTTGACGAGATCGCTCGCCGCGGCGTCGTTGTCGGTGTGCCTGACCATGTACTCGCGCACGACGCCGATGCGCACGCCGGCGAGCGGTTTGGCGCGGGCGGTCTCGGCGTCGACGACGAAGCTCGCGTAGGGCGCCTCGGGGACCAGCGCGCGCGGCAGCGCGGCGTAGATGTCGCGCGGGTCGTGGAAGCCGCGGTCGGGGTTCGCGAGCGCGTCGAGGACCCGGGCCGCGTCCTCGACGGTGCGACAGTTGATGCCTCCCCGGTCGAGGTAGGGCTCGACGCCGGTCGCACCGCCGTAGGGCACGAGCCCCTTGGTCGTCACGAGGCCGACGACGCCGTTTCGCCACGCCGGCTGCCGGCACGACCCGCCGGTCTCCTCGCATATCGAGCAGGTGGCGAGGTTCGCGCCCACCGACACCGCCGACCCCGAGCTCGAGCCGCCGGGCTCGCGGGCGGTGTCGTAGACGTTGCACGAGGGGCCGGCCCAGCTGCTGCGGGAGACGCCCGCGCCGAACGTCCTCGATCGGGCGACGGCGCCCCCCGGGTCGCCGCCGCCGGCGTTGTACTCCGAGAGGTTGGCCTTGGCGTAGACGACGGCGCCCTTGGCGCGCAGCTCGGCGACGACCGTCGCGTCGCGCGGCGCGGCATCCATCGCGTAGGCGGTGTCGGCCCCGCTCGTCGAACGCATGTCGGTCGTATCGAAGACGTCCTTGAACGAGATCGCGGCGCAGTACATCGGCATCCGGTCGAGGTCGGGGTTCCTGCCGTACAACGCGTCGAGCTCGGCCGCCCGCTCGAGCGCGTCGGGCTGTCGCCGGAACGCCTCGCACGCGGCGGGGCAGTGCGCGGGCAGGGCGCCGTCCGACGGGTGCGCGTCGCACCCGGCCTTGCACGTTACCGAGCGCTCGCCGCGCAGATTGAGGGTGCTCAGCGCGTTGAGCTGGCCCGCGTCGTCCATGCCGACGACCATGCCGTACTGCTGTTCGACAGTCGGGTCGGACCGTGTCGGCTCCATGCGCCCGAACTCGATCGGCCGCCCGCGGTAGTCGTCGTAGTCGGGCAGAATCTCGCGCACCGGCACGGTGGTGGAGGGAAACTCGATGGGGACCCCGGCCCGCACGGCGCCCCGGCCCGGCGCGACCGGTGCGCCGTCCGCGGTGACGAGCTGGGTGCAGACGCCGTTGTAGGCCCTCGCGCGCTCGACATAGGCCTCGACCACCTGCACGCAGGTCGTCTCGCCCTGCCGGATCGCGCGCTGGATGTCGCCGATCGTGGCTTCCTCGATCTGAAATGCCTCCTGCCCCGACGCGGCGGTCGCGCCCGTCATCCACGCGCATCCGAGCGCCACGCTCACGGCGACCACGCGTCCAATGTCAATCCTGGGGCTCGACAGCGTTGTCATCGTCTGCTCCTGAGCTCTGCTACTGCGGTTCATCTTGTGCCATGCCCGCGTCGATCACCAAACATGGGGAACGTCTCGCGCCCGTTCAGTGCTGCAGGAAGAACGTGTAAGCCGGGTTGTCGGCCTCGACGGTGTACGCATAGCCGAGCGCTTCGAGAAACGCCCGGAAGTCGGGCGTCTCGGCGTCGGGCACCTCGAGCCCGGCCAGCACGCGACCGAAGTCGGCGCCGTGGTTCCGATAGTGGAACAGGCTGATGTTCCATCGGTTGGCCAGCTTGTCGAGAAAGTCGATGAGGGCGCCCGGCCGTTCCGGGAACTCGAACCGGCACAGCCGTTCGTCGTGCACCTCGGAGGCGCGGCCGCCCACCATGTGGCGGACGTGGAGCTTCGCCATCTCGTTGTCGCTGAGGTCCTCGACCTCGTACCCCCGGGCCGACAGCAGGCCGGCCACGTCGCTGGCGTCGCGGCGCGACTGGACGGCCAGCCCCACGAAGATGTGCGCGATCTGCCGGTCGCTGAGGCGGTAGTTGAACTCGGTGACGACGCGACGGCCGATGGTGGCGCAGAACTCGCGGAACGCGCCGCGCCGCTCGGGAATCGTCACCGCCAGCAGCGCCTCGCGCGCCTCGCCGACCTCGGCGCGCTCGGCCACGAAACGCAGGCGGTCGAAGTTGACGTTGGCGCCGCTGGCGACGGCCACCAGCGTCCGGTCGCGCGCGCCCTCGCGCGCGACCCACCGCTTGAGCCCCGCCACCGCGAGCGCGCCGGCCGGCTCCATCACCGTGCGCGTGTCGTCGAAGATGTCCTTGATCGCCGCGCACGTCTCGTCGTTGGTCACCCGCACGACCTCGTCCACCGTGTCCTTCGCGATGTCGAACGTCAGGGCGCCGACCTGCCGCACGGCCACGCCGTCGGCGAAGATGCCCACGTGGTCGAGATCGACGCGTCGGCCTTCGTCGAGCGACCGGTGCATGGCGTCGGCCTCGAACGGCTCGACGCCGACGACCCGCACGCCCGGCTGCAGCGACTTGACGTAGCCGGCGATGCCCGCGATCAGCCCCCCGCCGCCGACGGGCACGAAGACCGCGGCGGGCTGCCGCGTGTGCCGCAGAATCTCGGCCCCTATCGTCCCCTGGCCCGCGATCACGAGGGGGTCGTCGAAGGGATGGATGAAGGTCATGCCGGTCTCGGCCGCCAGCCCGTCGCAGTGCGTCTGCGCCTCGGGATAGCTGTCGCCGTGCAGCACCACCTCGGCGCCGAGCGCGCGCACCGCGTCGACCTTGATGCGGGGGGTCGTCTCGGGCATGACGATCGTGGCGCGCAGCCCCAGCTTCCGCGCCGAGTAGGCGACGCCCTGAGAGTGGTTGCCGGCGCTGGCGGTGATGATGCCGCGCGCGCGCTCGGCCTCGTCGAGATGGGCGATCTTGTTGTACGCGCCGCGCAGCTTGAAGCTGAACACCGGCTGCAGGTCCTCGCGCTTGAGCAGCACCGCGTTGCCGAGGCGGCTCGACAGCCCCGCCGCCGAATCGACGGGGGTCTCGCGGGCGACGTCGTAGACCCGGCTGGTCAGGATGTCGTGGAGAAGCGTCGTCAGGCGAACGTTCACTTGGCCCTCGCGGAACGGGGTCTGTCGTCCCGGGAGCCCCCTGCCCGCCCGTCGGAGACGCCTTCGGCGACGGGTGCATCCGGACGGTGTCGGCTCAGAAGCGGAACTGACGGGTGACCTTCACGACGAAGGCGCGGTTCTCGAGCATGGGGAAGCCGCGGTCGAGCCAGGTGTCGCGCTGGTCGTTGTACACGACGAACAGCTCGCTGCCCGGCTGGTACTCCCAGCGCAGGCGCACGTTGGTGCTCAGCACGTTGTCGACCGAGTTGTGCTGCAGCAGCGCGCTCGCGAACATGCGCGGGGTGAAGGTGTAGGTGAGCCGCGTCGTCGTCACCCGGGCCGTGAACGCGCCCTGCGGCAGGGTGATGCGGTTGAGCGAGACGCTCGGCTCGACCGCGAACTGCCGCGTGACCTCGATGCGGCCGCGCGAGTAGCCGACGGCGGTGATGTCGCCGTCGAAGAATTCGCCGTGCTGGACCCACAGGTTGCCCGCCACCCGGCGCTGCGGCCCCATGCGGTACGACACCTGGAAGTCGGTGAACTCGTAGCCGCCGACGGGCAGGGTCGCCGCGCCGGCGAGCTCGAAAGGCTCGGTGAGGAACTCGTAGTCCTGCTGGATGTCCGCGCTCAGGCTGTCGCTGTTCTCGAACGAGGTCTGGAAGCGCCCCGAGAGGATGCGGGTCTCGATTTGCCCGGCCCCGTTCGTAATGTAGTCGAGGCTGCCGGCCCACGTGAACTGGCGGACCGCCTCGATGCCCTCGGGCCTCGGGCTGAACTGCCCGTGGACGTAGCTGCGCCGGAAGTCGTGCCGGCGCATGAAGCCGATCTCGGGGTTGAAGTTTCCGCCGACCTGCAGGTGGTCGACGAGCAGGCCGTAGAGGTCGCCCTCGTAGGAGAACGCGGCCTGGTAGCTCTCGTCGTCGCCCTCGAGGCCCGGTGTCTTCGTTTGGGCGTAGTAGCCGTAGAGGTTGACGTTGTCGTAGAAGGAGAACGACCCGTCGAGGCCGTAGGCCTGGTTCGCGCCGTCGCCCTCCAGCGAGACCGACCGGTTGGTGAACATGGCGCCGACGCGGCTGCGGCGGAGGATGTCGCGCTTGATGCGGAGCACGCTGAAGTTGGTGCCGGCGGTGTCGGTGGCGGACGCGTCGTCGGTCTGGATGTTGATGGCCCCGACGCTGAAGTCGCCCACCTTGCCGGTCAGGCGTCCGCCGCCCACGATCGGCACCGTCCGTCCCGCCGCGTCGAGGCCGATGCGCCGGCTGAAGAAGAGGGTCGGCGCGTCCCCGGGCGGGAACACCCCCGGCGCGGCGTTGAGGCTTCCCCGCGCGGACCCGCCGAAGCCGCCGAAGCCGGCCACCCGCGCGAAGTCGAAGATGCCCTGGCTCTCCAGGAAGAACTCGCGTTTCTCGGGGAAGAACAGGCTGAACCGGGTCAGGTTGATCTGCTGCTCGTCCACCTCGACCTGCGCGAAGTCGGTGTTCAGGGTGAAGTCGGCGGTCAGGTTCTCGGTGAGCCCGTACTTGAGGTCGACGCCGGTGGTTCCGTCGCCGTGGTTCGAGATCGGGGGCGAGACGGTCCGGTCGGTGTTGAGCGAGCCGATGGCGTAGGGCTTGATCTCGAACGTGCGGCTGTCGTCGGGCACCTCGAGGCCGACGAGGGTGCCGGCCACCGAGAGGCGGAACTGCCCGGGCCCGGCCGAGATGGGCACCGCCGTCAGGTACGCCTCCTCGTAGTTCGACCGGATGTCGCGGCCGAGCTGGATGCCCCACACCTGCTCGGCGCCGGGCCGGAAGCGGAGCGACTGGAAGGGAATCTCCATCTCGACCGTCCAGCCGCCGTCGAAGCGGCCGGTGCGCACGTCCCACACCGGGTTCCAGTCGGGGTTGGGGTTCCCCTCGTCGGTGATCTGCTGGTCGCTGAACCCCCCGATGGGGTTGACCCGGAACGAGAAGCCGTTACGGCGGTCGTGGAAGGTGTCGAAGACGACGATGTACCCGTCGTTGTTGATGAGCTGGAACGAGTCGCGCTGCATCTCGTTGGCGACCCACGCCGACTCGGGCACCGACTCGTGAACGCGGGCCCCCACGTAGATCGACTCGTCGTCGAAGAAGATCCAGTTCTCGGTCGGCTCCGTGGCCGGGGCCCCCTCGTCGGGGGACTGCTGGATGAAGCCGCCGAACGGCTCGACGGCGGCGTACATCGGCTCGTCGAGCACGCCGTCGAGCCGCAGCGGTTGATCGACGCGGACGGCGCGCACCGTCGCCCCGCCGGCCGCGTCGCGGGTGATGGTGGCCGGCGGCACCGGGGCGGGCGGGCCGTCGATGGCGCCGGTCTGCGGGGCGAGGGCCTGCTGCTGCGCGGCCGCCGCCCCGAGGGGCGGGGCGCAGAGGAGCGCGACGGCCAGCCGCGCCGTCGCGGCGCGGACCGTGCGCCCGCTGCTCGGGCCTGAGTGCGTCGAGGTTGGGTTGTCGCTGCTCATGTCGACCGGTGCCGCCCAGTCGACCTCGGGCCGGAGAACGTGGATCGGGGATTCAACATCGACTCGATTATCCCCTCTCGTCGGGTATCGGCGCCACTGTGCGCGCCGACGACCGGTCGGCTTGCCCGTTGCGATTGTCCGAAGCAGCGATCGACTCGATGGCGGAGCATATGCTTCAGGAAACACCCGGGCCGGCCGGAACCGCCGCAACCGGTCGGAGTCCAATAGCATGGAAGGACCGTCCGGCGCTGCCGGCGTCTCGCCGAGAATGGTCTTCGACGGGTCCGCCGAGCCGCCGATTGCGCGTCCCGTCACATCCGGAACGGAGGTTCCGCCATGTCGAATTCCCGCACGAACCGGCGTCCGCTGACGCGCCTCGGCCGGAGCCTGGGCGTTCTCGTGCCGGCCTCGATCATCGTCGCCGGCCTGCAGGTCGGTCCGGTGTCCGCCGCCCGTCCCGCCGGGTCGATCGGCGGCGCGGTCGGGCAGGAGCAGCCGGCGGAGCCGTCGAGCGAGCAAATCGCGGAGCTCGTCGCGAGAGCCGCGGCCCTCCAGGAACAGCTTCGGGCCGTGCTCGACGAGCTGCAGGCCCTGCTCGGCGATTCCGGCCGGTCGGCCGGGGGCCCGGACGAGCCCTTCCGAATCGGTGGCGGGATCCGTCCGCCCGCGAAGATCGTCAACGCAGACCCGGTCTATCCGCCCGAGGCCCGGGAGGCCCGCGTTCAGGGCGTCGTCATCATGGATGTCACCCTCAGCCGGACGGGCGAGGTGAGCGATGTCGAGGTGCTGCGTTCCGTGCCGCTTCTCGACGAGGCGGCGGTCGCCGCGGTCAGGCAGTGGCGGTACGAGCCCACGCTGGTCGACGGCGAGCCCGTTTCCATCCTGATGACGGTGACCATGAACTTCCGGCTCCGGGACGACGACGAGCGCCTGTGACCACCGGCGGGCAGGGGTTCGGCCCGGCTCGATCGTCCTTCAGGTCGGTCACGTGCGCGATTCGTCACGGGGCTGTGTGCGACGGAGTGGGCGTCGCCAGGCCCGCCAGTTCGCGCCCGACGCCTCAGCCTGACGCCCGACCACCCTGCAGGAGCTGTGTTGGCTACGGCGCAGGCTACCGGGGTCGTTCACTCCCGGCATTTCGCTCCAGGCAGGTCCCCGGGGGCGCCCTGTCGACGTCGATGCCCTCGACCGCGGCCCGGGCGCTCGCCTCTTCGAGGGCGTACAGGGGATCCAGCATGCGGGGGGTCGTCGTGGACGTGTGACCGGCGAAGCGCACCCGCCACTGCAGCTGGGCGTCGAGGCCGTCCGGCACGACCATGACGCAGGCGAATCGGTGCCGCCCCGGCCGGAACACGGTGGGCTGGTTGCGGTCGGCCGTGCTGGCGAGGAACGCGTTGTCGTCGCCGGCGACGGTCACGTCGACGTGGTTGACGTTGTGGTAGCCGAACGCCAGTGTTCGCGAGCCGTCGGCGTTCACGATGAAGCCGTCGTAGATCAGGTAGACGGGGTGCCGGGGCTGGGTCCCGGCGGCGGACGCGGCGGCGGCGCCCGCCAGCGCGAGAACTACGGCGGCCCGGCGCATGCGGCTACTCCTCGGCCTGCAGCTCGGCGTACTCCTCCTCCGAGATGTGGAAGTAGTCGAGCCAGCCGATGTTCATCTCGTCGATGGTCCGCTGCCCCCAGCCGACCGCCGCGTCCGGGTCGGGGTTGACCCGGTTGGCGGCCGAGTTGTCGTGGTACGCGGTGACGTGCATGACGGTGCCGGCCGGCAGGGTCAGCGGCTTCTCGTACACGTAGGTCGGCTGCCAGTCCCAGGCGAACCGGTCGACGTCGCTCAGCAGCTCGGGGGTCGCGCTGCCGGGCCGTATCGCTTCCAGGGTCATCGCCCTGCCCCGGTAGTGCATGTGCGGCTGGAAGCTGATGATGCGGGTCGCCTCGGGCAGGGTGAAGTAGGCGTCGCTACGCACGTTCGGCGCCCCCGGCGGGATGATCAGGCCGGCGCGGTTCGACACCGCCCTCGTCCTCACCACGTACTCCGGCTCGTAGCCCGCCGGGTAGAACTTGATGCCCACGCGGGTCTGGTCGGTGAAGCTCCGCTCGTCGTCCGGCAGGTAGTGGAGCTGCAGGCGGATGCGGTCGTCCTTGCGCAGCAGCCGCGCGTAGCCGTCCTCGAAGTGGTCGCCGACGAAGTCGCCGCGGGCGCGATTGGCCAGCAGCTGGCGCACCCCGCTCGGCGCGCCGTCGTCCGCCGCCTCGTCCTCCGCCCCGCGCACCGCGTAGACGAGCACGTGGTGGACCACGCGCGACTCGCCCGGCATGACCTGGATCCACTTGATGTAGCGGTCCTCGGTGAGTCCGGTCGACATCTCGGGTTCGGGATAGGTCTCGATCGAGTTGGGAGGCACCACGACCGGCGGGCTGGTGACGACGAGGTCCGGCTCTTCGCCGTGGTACCACGTGTCGACGGCCGGCCACTCGACCGGAGGCGGGGCGTCGGCCGGGTTCCCGCGCGGGGCGCCCCGATCGACCCAGCGGGCGATGGTCGCGATCTGCGCCTCGCTCAGCGACGGGTCGTCGCGGTACCGGCCCACCGTCCGGTCCGCGAACCACGGCGGCATGACGCGCTCCGCGACCCGCTGCCGGATGGCGCGCGCCCACGGCCGGACGTCCTCGTAGGTCAGCAGCGACATCGGCGTGAACATGTCCGGCCGGTGACAGACCTGGCAGGACTCCTGCAGGATGGGCAGCACGTCGCGGGTGAACGTGGGGTGCTCGGGCACCGTTCCGCCTTCGTTCGCGGCCGCCTGCATCGGACTCGCCGCCACGAACGCCGACAGCGCGACGGCCCGCACATGGGTTCTCGACAACAAGATGCTCATAGCTTCACTCCGTTACCGTGAATCTGACCTGCCAATCTACCACGGGCCGCCGCCCTCCGGTAACGGTGCAGGTCGGGTCGCGGGACCGTGTCCGACGGCGTGGCCGTGCCCGTCCGGATGACGCCGACCGTGAACTCCATGCGGCCATCACCCTGACAGGGCGGCAGCCGGCGTCCTGCGCCGGCGCAACCGTTGCAGCATCGCCGCGCCGGCCCGGCACATCAGGAACTGGCTCGCGACAGATCGTCGCCATCGCCCTCCTGCTCGGGGGCGGCCTCGTCGCCCTGCAGGCCGCCGCCCTCGCGACCGGCTTCCCCTTCGCGCTGGTCCTGCTCGCGATGTGCCGGAGCACGTGGAGGGGCTGCGCGCCTGCACGCCCTGAGCCGGCGCCCCCGCGGATCGCCGCATCGAATCAGTCGGGCATGGAAATTGCTGCTTGTTGGCCGCATGCCTGAGGGAACCGGTTTCGAGGACGGGTGCGACATGAGGGTGCGACACGGTCGGCGGCGCCATCGGTGCGATGCGCGCGCCATGCTGGCGGCGACGCTCCGGGCCGGACCGGCCGTGGTCGGGCGGGCGCCGGGCCGGAAGAACCCGGCCGGCGGCGTGCTGGTCGGGCCGGTGACCCTGACGTTCGGCGGGTACGCGGCGGGCGCGCCGTGCAGGCTCGCGAAGGCGGACCGGTGGCTGCGCCAGCACGGCGCCGGCCGGGTCGACGTGGTGCTGCGGGACGGCTCGACCGCCCTCCTGGTCGCCTGGCCGTGCGGGGCCGCCGCGCGCCGGCCGCAGTCAACTGAAGGTGACACGGTGCGCGCCGCCATCGGCGTGCCGGCGCGCCTGGAACGAGCCGGGTCCCGGGGCCGTGCCGGCGCCGCGCGTCCGGATCGAACGCGTCGCCGCTGACCGTATATCGATATACGATATACTGCCCGATGATCTGGAGCTTCCGTTGCAGGGACACCGAGCGACTCGCGGCCGGGTACCGCGTGCGGCGATTCGCGGCCTTCGAGCGTGTCGCGCAACGCAAGCTCGTGCAGCTGGATGCCGCGGCGACCCTCGATTTCCTGCGGGCGCCGCCCGGCAATCGTCTCGAGTCGCTCAAGGGCGAGCGGCACGGTTCGTACAGTATTCGGATCAACGATCAGTGGCGGCTCTGTTTTCGCTTCCAGGACGGAAACGCGTTCGATGCCGAGATCGTCGATTACCACTGAGAGGAGGGGAACCATGACCCGTTTGCCGCCGGTACATCCCGGCGAGGTCCTGAAGCACGACTTCATGGAGCCGTTCGGGTTGTCGGCGACCGCGCTCGCGAAGGCGACCGGGGTGACACCGGCGCGCATCAACGAGATCGTCCGCGGCCGGCGCGGCATCACGGCGGCGACGGCGTTGCGGTTGGCGAAGTACTTCGGCACCGACGCACAGAGCTGGATGAACCTCCAGACCCGCTACGAGCTCGCACTGGCCGAGTCGGCCGCGGGACGAGCGCTGCAGACGATCCGCCCCCGGGAAGCGGCCGCCCCGTGAACCGCGCGAGGGGCGTCACCGGTCCGCGAACCACGGCGGCATGACCCGCTCCCCGACCCCGCTGCCGGATGGCGCGCGCCCACGGCCGGTCCGTGATGTGCCGGGCCGGCTCGCGGCGGCTCAATGTGCCGTCGCGGCCGCCGCGTCGATGAACAGGTCGAGCACCTCGCGGACGACGCCGTTGTCGGCGCCGCTCAGGTTGATGAGGCCGACGACGACCACGCGGGTCTCCGGCTCCATCACCATCAGCGACGTGCCGCCGACCGATCCGCCGGAATGCGAGAGCAGTTGGCGGCCGTCGTCGCGGGTCCGGATGAACCAGCCGAAGCCGTAGCCCACGCCCTCGCCGTCGCGGGTCTTCTGCTCGGTGAAGAGCAGCTCCCGCGACGACTTCGACAGAAACCCGTCGTCGAGGTGCGCGTTGGCGAAGCGCAGCACGTCCCCTGTCGTCGACAGGAAGCCGCCGCCGGCCCACTTGTAGCTGTTGTTGACGAACGGCGCGTTCACCAGCCGCCCTTCGTCGTCCCGCACGTAGTAGCGCGTCCGGCCGCGGATGATCGGGGTCACGAGGTCGGCGACGGTGTCGCGCATGCCGAGGGGACGGAACACCGCCTCGCGGATGTAGTCTAGGAACGGCTGCTTCGCGGCCCCCTCGACCACCGCGCTGATCAGGTTGAAGCCGTGGCTCGTGTACGAGAATGCGGTGCCCGGCTTGTGCAGCAGGGGATCGTCGGCGAAGATGGACAGCCCGTCGACCACCGTCGCGTACGGATCGCGGATGAAGTTCTCGTTCCCCCGGTAGTGGCGAATTCCGCCCAGGTGGCCGCCGAGCTGCCGCGTCGTGACCGGATGCGACTTCTCGGGGAATGCCGGGACGTACCGCTGCACCGTCGCGTCGAGGTCGAGCCGGTCGTCCTCGACCAGGCTCGCCACCGCCGCCGCCGTCATCGACTTCGAGATGCTGCCGACCCGGAACTTCACCGACCGCGACATCGGGACCCGGTGCTCGAGGTCGGCGTAGCCGAAGCCCTCCGACCACACCGTCGCACCGCCGACCGACACCGCGATCGCGATGCCCGGGTAGCCGCGCTCGGCGATGTCCGCCTGCACCAGCGCGCGCGCCTCGTCCACGACCTCGGCGTAGTGCAGCGGCGCCGGCGCCACCGCGGCCGGCGCCTGGGCCTGCGCGACAGAAGCGCACAGGTATGCGAGAACCACGGCCAGGGCGACCTGTTGGCGCCGCCTCGTTCCGGGGGAGGGAATCGTCATCGTCCAGCGCACACGGCCATTCATGCTGTTCTCCTCGACCTGAATCGCTCTCGTTTCTCGTCTGTCCATACCGTCATGGTCGGGGGCCACCAACCCGCCTTCATGAGACGCGACCGGTCTGTGCCCACCGATGCGCCGGTTCGCGGCGGTCGGCGCATGCAGTCTTGCGCTCGCGTCCGGCTGATGTCGACGGCAAGCGGCAAGGCTCGATTCCGGTGGTGCAAGTCCATCGACGTGATCCGCGGTCGGCTTGCCTCGAAGGGCACCAGCGACCGCTCGGGCGGCATGCCCGGCGTCGGCGGGCGGTGTCGGGCGGCTACAGCGCAAAGATCTCCACGACCGGCAGACGGAATCCGGGCAGCAGCGGAGCCCCGTCCAGCGTGTTGCCCTCGGCGAAACGGCGGGACGTCCGGTCCGGCAGGTGAATCGTCACCGACGCATCCGACGGGTCCACCACCCAGACCGCCGGCGTGCCGGACGCCAGCCACGCGGCCACCTTCTCGGCGACCTCCTTGCGGGTGTCGCCGGGCGACCGCACTTCCACCGCCAGATCCGGCGGGCCGTCCCAGAAGGTCCTGGGGCGACCGATCGCCGGGATCCGTTCCCGCCGGACGAACGCGATGTCCGGGGCGAGCACGGTGTCGGGCTGCCGCCCCAGGACGAAGCCGGTCTCGGCGCCGCACACGACGCCGAGGCGCTCCGTCTTGACGTAATGGGCAAGCGGCGCGGCCAGGTTCATGATGACGGCGCCGTGGTCGAACCCGGCCGGGGTCATGCGCTGGAGCTCTCCTCTGACGAGCGCGTACCGGTAGCCGTCGTCCGGCAGTCGGAAGAGCTCGTCAGCCGTCACCGCCCGGCCCTGCGCGGTCGCCGTCTCCGCTGGCTCATGCATGACGGGCACCTCACCGATGATGACCCCGGATGCGCAGCGAGGCAAGCGAGTCGACCCGGGTTAGGACAGTGATCCGATATAGATCTGCCAACTACCCCCAGGCACGACCCGCTCTCTACCGTCTTCCGAGCGTGCCGCGTGGCAAGGTTATTCCCGTCACTGTCCTTACCTACGAGGCGACGCCGTTCGCGGAGATTCCTGGCGCGCCGCGCACGTCTTGATTGACTCCGGCGTCTACCGCAGTCCCTCGGCCGCCGCCCGCTCCTCCGCCCGCGCGCCGGCGAGGATGCCCTCCATCGAGTAGTTGCCCTCGTGGCAGGCGTACTCGTAGAGGGGCTCGTCGGTCTTCTGCAGCTCGACCCGCGCCGTCCACGGGCGCGTCCATGTCGCCGGGTCCTCCACCGTGAACTCGTACTCGATGACGTCGGGAGCGACCCGCGTGAAGCGCTCGACGAGCCGGGCGTCGGGGGTCGAGCCCCGGACGCTGGTCAGCCGGTTGAAGCGCATCGTCTCGACGACGAGGGTGTCGCCCTCCCAGTGGCCGCGCGACTCTCCCACGAACTGCCGGATGGCCTGCTCCGGCCGCGGGCGCCCGTCGAGGGGCACGACCCGCAGGGTGTGGGTCATCTCGATGACCATCGCCACGTGGTCGGGGGTCTGGAAGATGTGCACGTTGTTGTTGTAGGCGCTCGGCACCATCGGCAGGCCGGTGGTGAACATGCACCGGTCGTTCAGGCCGCGGTCCTCCCACGAGTCGGCGGGGTGCTCGCGCCGGTACGCGGCGCGCTCCGCCCGCCGCCGCTCGGCCTCGGCCGTCAGGGGCGGCATGCGCCCGTTCGGCGGGTCCACGATGAGTGACGTGCGCCGCGTGGTCTGGGTGGTCGTCCCCCGGTCCAGCCAGAAGTCGTTGTAGGCGCCCAGCGCCCCGTCCTCGCCCCGGTCGACGCTGGCCCCCGCCTGCGTCCTCCGGGCCGGGCGATTCAGCAGCTCCAGCTCACGGTCGACCGTCGCCTGCTCCAGGCCCGCCGCCTCCTCCGCGGTCAGGAACTCGCGGTCCGCGAACCGCTCGGGCCGCTGCAGCGGCGTGATCGAGCGGAAGTCCCAGATGCCCTGCAGAGAAGGCTCGCCCCACCCCGTCCGGAGCGCGTCCGCCTCGGCATCCGTCTGCCCCGCCGCCGGCCCCGGCGTCGCCGCCAGCCCCGCCGACACGACCAACACCGCAACGAGACAACATCGGCTCATCTGACCCTCCTCTATCGTGCGCGCGGCCCGCGTCCGTATCTGCCAATGATGGACGCGGCCGCCCGTTCGTGCAAGGCGGCGTTCAGCCCGGCCGGTCTCCGTTCATCGGTCGAGCGCGATGCCCCCGGACCGGCCGAGAGTCGTGCGCCAGCTCGAATCGTTCACGCGTCGTCGCCGGGCGACCGGGATGACCTGCGCACGACGCCGAACGCGGCGCGCGCCTCCGAATCGTTGACGCGGCTCGGGCCGCCACCGCGTCGGCAGGCGAACAACCCGCCGGGGCGCGGCGTAGATGCACAGGAAGGGAGCCTCATGATCCAGAGCGAAGAACGCAACGACATCACTCCGCTGTGCCCGCACTGCGGCGAGCCGCTGCGCAGCATCCAGTACCGGACCCTGTCCGGGTTCCTGGGCAAGCGCTACGTGTACTTCTGCACCGCCTGCCACAAGGTGCTCGGCATCTCCCAGCGCAAGGGTTTCTGGATGGGCTAGTGGACGCTCTGCGCGAGAGCGGTCCTGCCGCTGCCCCGTTTCCCGGCGGCTACGGGCTGCGCCTCGGCGTTGGGAAGGCTCTCTCCGGGAACGGGCGATTGGCCCGCGGCGTCGTCGCCGGGGCGTGTGCGAGCCGCCCTCGGCCCGCCTTGAAGAAGTCGAACCTCCCGGGTGATCATTCACGCGAGGCCGTGCCGGTCAACCGCCGGTGTCGAACGCCGGAGACGGACCGGGGCGGCCGGTGGCCGCGCGTGCTCGGGTGAGAGCCGCCGCGGTCGGGGACCGAGATGCGGGGAACACGCGGATGAAGGTGTGAGGAAACGCCCGGCGAACGCGGTCGTGCCGCCCCAGCCGGGGTTCCCGGACCGTGAGAGGATGGCCCTCCCCGGCCGGACGCGGCGGTTACCGCGCCAAGTCGGGCTCCGGAGCCTCGAAAGGACGAAGGACCGCCCGGCGGGTGGCGGGCGCCGCTCCGGCCGGGGGTCCGGACCCGTGAGACGCCCGGGGTCTGCTTTCCCTACACGCCGGACAACAGCGGAAGCCGCCCGGTGCTGTCGCCGAACGCCTCCTCGCGCACGCCGAACTTGGCCATCAGGCTGAGGGACAGGTTGGCCAGCGGGGTGCCCTTCGGATAGACGAGGTGCCGGTCGCCCCTGAGCCCGCGCTCGGGCTCGCCGACCACCACCACCGGCACGTCGTAGTTGTTGTGGATGTTGCCGTCGCTCATCCCGCTGCCGAAGAGGACCACGGTGCCGTCGAGGAGCGTCCCGTCGCCGTCGGGGACCGACTGCAGGCGGTCGAGGTAGTAGGTCAGGGTGTCGACGTGGTAGGTGTTCAGCTTGGTGAAGTCCTTCATCTTCTCGGGGTTGTTGCCGTGGTGCGACATCGAGTGATGCGCCTCGGGCAGCCCGATCTCGTTGTACGAGCGGTTGATGTTCTCGCGGGCCATCATGAAGGACGTGACGCGGGTGATGTCGGCCTGGAACGCGAGCACCTGCAGGTCGAACATCAGCTCGGCGTACTCGCGGAACGTCTCCGGCACGCCGACGGGGCGCTCGGGTACCGCGAAGTCGCTGTTGGTCGACTCGGCCCGGGCGATGCGCTGCTCGACATCGCGGATCGAGTCGAGGTACTCGCCGAGCTTGGTGCGGTCGTGGCCGCCGAGCCGGCTCGTCAGGGCCGCGATCTCGCGGGTCAGCCCGTCGAGGATGCTGCGGTCCTCCTCGACCCGGGCCTGACGCTCCTCGGGGGTGTCGCCGGTGCCGAAGAGCCGCTCGAACACGAACCGCGGGTTCGTCTCGGCCGGCAGGGGCTGGGTCGGCGTCTTCCACGACATCGAGTTCATGTACGCGCACGCGTAGCCGTGGTCGCAGGCGCCGACGACGTCGTTGCGGTCGACCGAGACCTCGAGCGACGGCAGCTTCGAGTCGCGGCAGATCAGCTCGGCGATCATCTGGTCGACGGTCGTGCCCGCCTCGACGTCCGCACCCTCGGTCTGCTTGGGGTGCACCGAGCTCATGAACGCGGGGGCGGCGCGGGGATGCTGGCCGCCGGTGTCGCCCTGGTCGGTCGCCGGGTAGTTGTCGAGCCCGCTCAGCACGAGGGTCCGGCTCCGGAACCGCTCCATCGGCTGCAGGATGGGGGAGAGCTCGAACCCCTTGCCCTCGGTGGGCGGGGTCCAGTCCCACATGTTCATGCCGTTGCCGACGTAGACCGCCGCGAACCGCGGGGTGCCCGGCGCCCGCGCCGACAGGGCCGGCACCATCGCGTCGAGGAGCGGCAGCGCCAGGGTGGCCCCCACGCCGCGCAGGAACGTCCGTCTCGGCAGCGCCAGCTTCGTCATCACCATCGTGCAGCTCCCATCGTCCGAAATCGACCGTCGGGTTGCGTCCCGGTCTCGACGCCGGTCTGCGCCCACCGGCGAGTGAAGCCTGTTCCGGCGCACCATCACCGCAAGCGGGAAGTCCACCAAAGGCTGGATTATAGAGGAAATCGGCGCGCCTGTCAGCGTCGCCGCCGGTCGTCGCGCAGGACCTCGGCGGCGGGGGAATCGAGCGCGATTCGGCGGCGGCTCGGCGAGGCGGGCGAAGACCTCCTCGCGGGCGGCTCGATACACGCAGCTCGACGGAACACGGGCTGCAGGGCGACGTCCGGCAGGCGGCCGGTCGCAACCCGATGCAGCGGCTGATCGAAAGGTTGGGGGGCGGCTGATTGAAAGGTGGCGGTCGGCTGATTGGAGGGGCGAGGCCAGTTCCGTGCGTACGGCCGCCTTGACCACCGCCGCCCCGTGTGGGATAACCGCCGGGCTTGGCTCCCGACGCCGGTCCGATTCCGGGACCGGCGAAGGAGGGCGCCGGGCCCGCCATGCGAAACGCGCGGAGAGATGACCAGGGGAAGGATCTTCAGAGAGCGCATCTCGCGTGCCGACCTGGCGCGTCTGGCCGAGGAGCAGTTCGGGGACTGGATCAAGGCCGTTCTGCCGCCTCTTCTTCGATCCCGACGTGCCGCCGGACTCGGCCCGCGGCCTCAGCCGGTACTTCTTCGGGTTCGCCTGGGCTGCCCGGCAGCTTCACTAACCGCCTCCAGGCCCTTGAAGTCGTTGGCGAGCAACAGGTCGTAGAGCCGGGCGCTGTGCTCCGCGCGGTGCGGCGAGTCCCGCGTCAGGTGGTTCAGCAGGCTCCGGTTGAGGCTCTGCCAGACCTCCCGGTTCGGGTACCCCATCCGGTAGAAGACCTCGTCGCCCCGCGGCTCCACGCGGCGAATGGTCAGATAGCCGGCCTGGAAGAGCAGCGCCTGGGTCGCGATGTGGTCGACATCGAACGCCGATAACAGCTCGTCGCTGCCGAGCATGTCGTTCAGGTCCGGCGATCCCACTCCGCGCGCGAGCAACGTCTCGATCAGAAACGCCGGCGTGCCCGTCTCGAACCAGTGCGCGCCGAACCGTCGCGTGTCGAAGAGCAGCAGGATGTCGAAGGGGTTGTAGACGCGTTCCTCGCCCAGCCAGTTGTAGCCGTTGTACCACGCGCGGATCTTTTCGCGATCCAGCCCCGGCAGCTCCGGCGCGAACACCGTGTCGAGATCCGCGTCGGTGTAGCCGCATACGGCCGAGTAGCGCGGGTCCAGGGTGATGTCCTGCAGGTTGTTGAGGCCTGAGAACAGGCTCACCTTCGTGAACTTGCTGACCCCGGTGAGGAACGTGAAACGGACATGGGCGTCGCGGTCCTTGATGGTCGCGTATACCCCGTTCAGGTAGTTGCGGTTGGAGCGCGCGACCTCGGGGATGCTCAGCGCGTCGAGAATCGGCTTGTCGTACTCGTCGACGAGCACCGCGACGCGCTGGCCGGTGCGCTCGTGCAGCGCCTCGATCAGGTGACCGAAGCGCTCCGGCGCCGTGTCATGGTCCGAACCGACGCCGGCACGCCGTTCGACGGCGGTCAACTGCGCCATCAGGTTCGTGTGCAGTTGGCCCGGCTCGGTGAACTTGCCGCCGCCGAAGCTGAGCCGCAGCACCGGATGGCGCGTCGACCAGTCCCAGTGGTCGTGGATCTCCAGCCCGCGAAACAGTGCTTCGTTGCCCTCGAACAGCTCCTTCAGCGTGTCGAGGAACAGGCTCTTGCCGAAGCGGCGGGGGCGCGACAGGAAGTAGTGCTTTCCCCGCTCCGCCAGTTGTCGCGCATAGCCGGTCTTGTCGATGTAGTAGCAGTCGTCCTCGCGGATCTCGCGAAAGGTCTGAATGCCGATGGGCAGCTTGCGCTTCGTCTTCGTCACCTCGGTTCGGCCGGCTCTTCAGTCCGCCCGGTCCTGCGCCATGCGCATCCGGAACGGGGCGCTCGCGACGACGCCCTGGACGAGGGCGGCGAAGCGGTGGTCGTCGGCCGCAGCGTCGCGTTTGATCCGGCGCACGGTGGGCATGTCGGTGGCCTCGAGGCCGCGGCCGAGGGCGTAGGTCATCAGCCGGTCTATCGCCGTCGTCAGGAAGTCGTCGGCATGGCTCAGCAGCAGCCGGCGGAGCTCGGCGGGGCCGTCGAAGGTGGTGCCGTCGGGGAACTCGGCCGAGGCGTCGATGGGCAGGCCCGAGGCGTAGATGTCGCGCCACTCGCCGATGGCGTCGAAGTTCTCCAGCGCGAAGCCGAGCTGGTCCATCTGGGCGTGGCAGGCGGCGCAGACGGGGTTGGCGCGGTGGGCGGCCATCTGCTCGCGCATCGGGAGCACCTTGCGGGGGTCGCGCTCCTCGACGAGGTCGGGCACGTTCGGGGGCGGCGGCGGGGGCGGCGTGCCCAGGATGTTCTCCATGATCCACTTGCCGCGGATGACCGGCGAGGTGCGGTTGGCGCGCGAGGTGCCGGTGAGGACCGAGCCCTGGCCGAGGAGCCCGCGGCGCACGCTGTCGGCGGGCAGGGTGACGCGGCGGAAGCGCTCGCCGTAGACGCCGGGGATGCCGTAGTGGCGGGCGAGCCGCTCGTTCAGGAACGTGTAGTCGGCGTCGAGCAGGTCGAGCATGCTGCGGTCCTCGCGGACGATGCTCTCGAAGAAGAGCTTGGTCTCCTGCTCGAACGCCTGGCGCAGGTTGTCGTCGAAGTGGAACAGCAGCTCGGGGCTGGGCTGGAACCCCGAGACGTTGCGGATGTGCAGCCACTGGCCGGCGAAGTTGTCGACCAGCGCCCGTGAGCGCGGGTCGTCCAGCATGCGCCGCACCTGCCGCCGGAGCACGTCGGGGTCGTGCAGCCTCCCGGCGACGGCGAGGTCGACCAGCTCGTCGTCGGGGATGCTGCTCCAGAGGAAGAACGACAGGCGCGAGGCCAGCTCGAGGTCGGAGATGCGGTACGGCGCGCCGGGCTCGGCCGACGCCGGCTCGTCCTCGAACCGGAACAGGAAGTTGGGACTCACGAGGATGCCGCGCACGGCCAGCTCGACGCCCGCCTCGAAGCCGCCTCGGGCGGCGCCCTCGCCGTACAGGCCGAGCGGAATCTCGAGGTCGGCCTCGGTCACCGGACGCCGGTAGGCGCGCCGGGCCAGGGTCGAGACGATCTCGCGGGCGCAGGCCGCGTCCTCCTCCGATGTCGCATCGGGAGTCGGCGTGCAGACGAGCAGCTTCCGGCGGCTGGGCGAGTCGCCGGGCGACGCGGTATCGGGCATCGGCCCGGTGATCGTGACGCTGGACACCACCGGCGCGCCGCTCGCGGCCCGGTACGGGTCGCGGCGCAGGTCGGGATCGAACAGGTCCTCGACGTAGGCCGAGGTCTTGGCCGTGAAGTACACCTGCACGAGGTGCGAGCCGGCCGTCACCGGGGCCCGGAACCGCATGCGCTCGAGGATCAGCCGGATCCTCTCGTTGCCGCGCGCCCCCTCCGGCCGCTGCACGATGCCGGTCCAGACCCGGGCGCCGTCGATGCTCACGTGCAGCTCGTGGGGCTCGGCGGTGACGCCCTCGAACCCGCCGGCGACGCCGCTCTCCTTCGGCCGCAGCTGGAAGACGTACTCGCCGTCGGCGGGGAAGTAGTAAGAGAAGGCCGCCCCGCCGCGCGAGCCGAACGGCAGGTCGTCGCTGATGCGGACGCCCTGGTCGCGGTCGGTCGGCACGAGTATGGTCTCGGGGGCGGGAGCCCCCCGCGGCCGGCCGAGGGCCATCTCGGCGATGCGGGCCGCCGCGCCCAGGTACCTCTCGGTCAGGGACGACGACAGGGTGAGGGCGTCGGCGTTGTTGTCGAAGCCGTAGGCCGCGTTGTCGGCGGGCAGCAGGGCCGCGTCGATGTCCACCGCGAGAAGGTCGCGGACGGCGTTGCGGTACTCCGTGCGGTTAAGGCGGTGCAGCGTGGGGCGGCCGGGATCGGGGTTGGCGAGGGCGGCGCGGTCGAGCTCGGTCTCGAGCCACGCCACCACCTCGCGGTAGGTCGCCCGGTCGGGTCGCGGCCGCCCGAGGGGTGGCATCGCCCCCGTCCGCAGCTTGTTGATCACGGCTTCCCACACCTCGGGGTGCTCGCCGGGACGGTTCATGTCGAGGACGTCGAGGGCCAGCCCGGCCGTCAGGGTGCGCTCGTTGTGGCAGGCGAAGCAGTAGCGCTGGAGGACGGCGCGGGGAGCGGGCCCGTTCGCGGCCTCACGCGCCGCGGGCGCTGGCTGAGGCTCGGGGACCTGACCCGCCCCGGCTGCGCCGGCCGCCGAGACGGAGGTGGCGAGGACGAGGACGGCGGCCGGCAGCCCGGGCAGGGACCGCGCGGCGCGCCGGGGCCAGCAAGAGCGCCAGCCGGCGGCAGCGCTCCGGTCGGCTGCAGGGCGCCAGTGAGCCGCGAGGCCCGCGTGCCCGACGAGGCGTGACGAGGTAGCGTCCGTCATCGGTTCAGCGCCTCCTCCGGGATGGTCGCGGCCGAGGGGCTTCCGGGCGCCGAGCGACCGTAGCCCTCCTGCCTGACAGACGTGACGAGGAGGAGACCGTCATCGGTTCAGCGCCTCCTCCGGGATGGCCGCGGCGCAGGGCGCCGGGCACGGGATCTCCCTGGCCCCGAGCTCGCGCAGCAGCACCGCGGTGTGGGGGTGCGCGGCGAACGAGTTGCCGTACTCGACGCCGTCGGCGACCCGCAGGGGGGTGCGCCCGTCCAGGGCCACCACGTCGAGTTTCGCGCCCCGGTCGAACAGGTACTGCACGACGCTGTTCGCGCCGCGGTACGCCGCCGCGTGCATCGGCGTCTCGCCGACGTCGTTGACCGCGTTGACGTCGAGGCCCAGCTCTTCCACGAGCAGTTGGACCGCCTCGAGCACCTGCGCCTCGCTCGCGCGGTCCTGGTTCGACGCCCACGAGATGCCCGCCGCCGCCATCAGCGGGGTGATGCCGTCCTCGGTGTCGATGGTGGGGTCGGCGCCGTGCTCGAGCAGCAGTCGCAGCACCTCGACGTCGGCCGACTTGGCCGCGAGCATGAACGCGGTCGCCCCGGTCATGTGGCGGCGGTAGCGCGCGCCCGACCAGCGCGGCTCCTCCATCGAGTTGCGCCCGTTGACGTCGGCGCCGTGGGCGAGCAGGGCCCGGAGGACCCGCAGCCGGTCGATGTTCACCGAGATGAACTGGTCGCTGATGTGCCAGTTGGCGACGTGCACCGCCGCCTGCAGCGGCCGGCCGAAGATGTTGCCCCGGACGATGCCCTCCGACTCGCGCTCGCTGTAGCCGAGCTTGCGGATCTCGAGGGGCATCGGCTGGGCCCGCATGCCCGGCACCGTCAGGCGGGTCGAGCCCCCCTCGGCGTTGGGGTCGGCGCCCGCCGCGAGCAGCAGGTCGACGAGGTCCTCGTGCCCGTTGACGACGGCGACCAGCAGGGGAGCGGCGCCGTCGGGGCGCGTCTCGTTCACGTCGGCGCCGGCCGCGAGGAGCGCGCGCACGGCGCCCAGGCTGCCCTTGCGCGCGGCGAACAGCAGCGGCGTCGCGCCGCTGTTGGAGCGGGCGCGGATGTCGGCGCCGGCCGCGATCAGGGCCTCGACGACGGGGACGTGCGCCTCGGCCGCCGCCCACATCAGCGCCGACTGCCCGTTCCAGCCCTCCTGCGCGTCGACGTCGGCCCCCGCCGCGACGAGGGCCCGAACCGCCGCGGCCTGTCCCGAGCGCGCGGCGTGCATCAGCGGCGTCTCGCCGCTATTGACCGCCTGCCGCGGGTCGTTCGGGTCGACCCCGGCCGCCACGAGCCGCTCGATGATCTCGGCGTTGCCGTTCCTGGCCGCGAGGGCCAGCGGGGTCACCCGGTAGCGGTTCGGGGCGTCCGCCCGCGCCCCGGCCCGGATGAGGGCGGCGGTCGTCTCCCGGTCGTTCAGGTACACCGCCCAGTGCAGGGCGGTGGCGCCGTCGTCCCCCGCCGCGTCGACATCCGCGCCCTGCTCGATCAGGTACGTGACGGCGGCCCGGTCGCCGCGCCGCACCGCCTCGGCGAGGGCGGTGTCCTGCCCGTCCGCCCCCTGCCCGGTCGCGTACGAACCGGCGCCGGCGACGCCGAGGCCGGCCATCGCGACAACGGCCGGCATCCGCCGCCCGAACGCTAGTAGACCTCGCATGCTGCCTGTCCTCTCGATCCGCCAATACTACTATGCTCGACCCGTTCGTGGGGCCGCGCGACGAGGGCTCGGCGGCGGCCCCCGCACCAACACCATCCCACGCTGCGCCGAATCCGGGGGCAAGCAGAATGACCGCAGGGCACAGCGTTTCCTGATGCGCCAGGTCGTGGCGTGGCCTGACGGCGGTCGCGCGGGGGAAGACCGTGGCGACGTTCGAATCGGGGACCAGTCGTCACGAGCCGTCAGGGCGATGATCGGGGTTCCCGCCGGGGCGGCCTGGCGGGCTTGGCACCAGGCAAGTCGCTGGACCCTTCCGGGTCGTCACCGCCGAGCCGCCGAGCCTCGGCCGCCGCCACGATGGCCGCCCGGCCAGGTCCGCGATGCGATCGCTACGGCCACCACGGGCGCCGTTCCCGCGGGCCGGTATACTGCGGCCGGAACGGAGGGACACCATGAAGCGACGCGACTTCCTGAAGACGGTGGGGGCCGCCACCGCGTCGGCGGCGCTGCCCCGCGCGGCGGAGGGCGCGCAGACCCGCGAGGGCCGGCCCAACATCGTGTTCGTGCTGGCCGACGACATGGGCTACGGCGACCTGTCGTACCTCAATCGCGAATCGCGCATCCCCACCCCGCACATCGACCGCATCGGGCGCGAGGGGATGTTCTTCAGCGACGGCCATTCGCCGTCGGCCCTGTGCACGCCGACCCGCTACGGCATTCTCACCGGGCGCTACTGCTTTCGCACCCGCGTCGAGCGGGGGGTGCTGTGGGGCTACAGCCGGCACCTCATCGAGCCCGAGCGGACGACCGTCCCCTCGCTGCTGAAGGCGCACGGCTACCACACCGCGTGCATCGGCAAGTGGCATCTCGGCATGGACATGCCGACCCGGGACGGCCGGGGCACGCGGCTGCCCCATGCCGAGGCCGACCGGCGCGCCTACACCGCCGACGTCGACTGGTCCGGCACCATCCGCAACGGCCCCCTCGCGGTCGGGTTCGACCACTTCCACGGCATCTCGGCGTCGCTCGACATGCACCCCTACATCTACATCGACGACGACCGCTTCGTGGGGGAGTGCACCACCACGCAGGACCTGCTGTTCGTCACCCGCGATTTCCGGCCGGCGCGCTACGCCGACAACACCGGACCGTCGCACGCCGACTTCGTGGCCGAGGACGTCCTGCCCGAGATTACCCGCCGCAGCGTCGGGTACATCGAGGGCCGGCCCGACGGCGACCCCTTCTTCCTGTGCATGTCGCTGACCGCGCCGCACATCCCCATCGTGCCGTCGCCCGAGTACGTGGGCCGGAGCCCGCTGGGGCCCTACGGCGACTTCTGCATCCAGGTCGACGAGTCGGTGGGGGCGGTGCTCGACGCCATCGACCGCCGCGGCTTCGCGGACGACACGCTGGTCATCTTCGCGGCCGACAACGGGTGCGCCCCCTACATCGGGGTCGAGGAGATGAACGAGCAGGGGCACTACCCGAGCTACATCTACCGCGGCTACAAGTCGGACATCTGGGAGGGCGGCCACCGCATCCCGCTGCTCGCGCGCTGGCCGCGGCGGGTCCGGGCGGGGTCGAGCTCGCACGAGACGGTGTGCCTGACCGACCTCCTCGCCACATGCGCCGCCATTCTCGGCGCCGAGCTGCCCCCCGACGCCGGCGAGGACAGCTACGACATCCTGCCCGCCCTCGTCGGCGAGCGGCTGGCCGGACCCATCCGGGAGGCGACCGTCCACCAGGCCGGGGACGGCTCGTTCTCCATCCGCCAGGGTCGATGGAAGCTGGAGCTGACCCCCAGCTCGGGCGGCTACGCGAACCTGAGCGCCGAGGAGGCGCGGAGGCGCAACCTCCCGCCCGTCCAGCTCTACGACCTGGAGGCGGACGTCGGGGAGAGGCGGAACGTGTACGACGGCTTTCCCGAGGTGGTCGAGCGGCTGGAGGCGCTGCTGGAGAGCTACCGTGAGCGGGGGCGCAGCACGCCCCTGTGACGTGATGTCCAGGTGAGCCGGGAGCCTGCGCCGCGGAACGGTGCAGGCTCCCGGCAGGGCCGGTCGGGCGGCAAGGCCGGGCCGCCATGAGAGACGGCCGAGCCAGGACGTGAACCGGGGCTGGCCCGTCCTCCCCGGCCGGCCCCTTCCTGCTGAACCGGGGCCGGCCCGTCCTCTGCGGCCGGCCCCTTCCTGCTATTGCTGTGTCGTCTCCGCGGCATCCTCGGCGCGGCCGCCCGAGAGGATGCCCTCCATGCCGATGTTGCCCTCGTGGCAGGCGTACTCGTACATCACCTGGTCGGTCATCCGCGAGAAGGGATAGGCGACCGTCCACGGCCGCGTGTACATCTGCGTGTCGGTGACCTCCACCTCGTACTCGAGGCTGTTGGGGCCGGTGCGGGTGAAGCGCTCGACGAGGGTGAGGCCCTCGCCCGAGCCCTCGTCGTCGTGCGAGCTGAACGCCGACCACGGCTGGAGCGCGCTCACCCGCGGGTCGAGGTTCCTCGTCTCGACGACCAGGGTGTCGCCCTCGAAGCGCCCGCGGGAGATGCCGTTCCACTGACCCACGTGCTGCGGCGGGAACGGGCGGTCGTCGAGCGGCACGACGCGCAGCTCGTGGACCTGCTCGAGGAGCATCACCACCTGCCCGGGCGACTGGAACACCTGCATGTTGTTGTTGTACGACCGCGGGAACATCGCGTTGGGCATGCCGCCGCGCGTCACGCAGCGCTCCCAGATGTGGCGGTCGCCCCAGGTGTCGTCGCCGCGCGGCCGGCTGTTGCGGGCCATCTCGCCCGCCTCGGTCAGGGCCGGGAAGCGGCCGTCCGGCGGGTCGATGAGCATCGACGTCCGGTTCGTCCGCGCCCCCCGCTCCATCCAGAAGTTGTTGTAGGCGCCGACGTTGCCCCCGGCCTGGGTGCGCTGGGCCGAGGCCTGCAGCAATTGCTGGTTGCGGGCGTCGGTGTCGCCGCGAATCTCCGCGACCTCTTCGGCGGTCAGGAACTCCCGGCCCTGGTAGCGGTCGGGCCGCTCCATCGGGGTGGCGCCCGACGACGACCAGATGCCCTGGATGTCCGGATCGCCCCACGGGGTCTTGGGGGCCTGCCCGGCGGCGGTGGCGGCGGCCAGGACCGGGACGACGAACGCCAGGACGGGTACGGCGAATGCACGAAACCGTTTGTTTCTCATCTGTATCCTCCTTCAGGACCGCGGCGCGGTCTCCTCGATCGGGACCGCGCCGTTGCGGTCTCCTCGATTCACGCTTTTCCAACCGCAAACATCGCACAGGCGCCTGTCGAGGTCAAGGCGTCTCCCAGACGACCTGGTCGCCCTCTCCGTGGGTGCAGGCCCGCTGGAGTGCGCGACGGATCCGATGGGCCCCGAAGGCGTTGGCGCCGAGGTAGCGGGTGAGTCCGGTCTCGGCCATCGTCCGTTCGATCTCGTCGTGCGTCATCTCGATCCGTCGGGCCGTCCCGCCGTTGGTCCTGGTCTCGATGATGGCCGACGGTCCTTCGGTTCGAACGGTCACGTGCCGGTACACGGCTTCCCGGATGACCGTTGCGGCTCGTGTTCCGAGCGTTTCGGGCTCGTTGATCTCACCGGCCCCGACGAGCCGCTCGCGGGCGTCGCGCTCGAGTGCCGCGTTGGCCTCCTCGAACGTCACGGCGATGACCTCGGTGTCGCGCCGGTTCCGGCAGTTCACGGCGGCGGCCAGCGCGTCGGGGTCGAGCTCCGCCGCCTTGATGAGGTCGAAGACGTCTCGCACCGCGACCTTGTCGGCCCGCTCGAGCTTGCCATGGAGAATCTGTGCGGTGTCGAGGACGAGCGCAGGCGATCCGTTGACGACGGCGATGTGCTCCCCGGGGGGCACCGGGTCCACCTGCAGGAGGTCGACCTGTCCGGAGGAGAAGGTCACGGTGCACTGCCGGTGCGAGTACTCGGGCGTGCCGCCGAGCGCGCGCATGGTGTGGTCGAACGGGTTGGCGGGGTTGGCGAGCTCGCTCAGCTGCACGTCCCGGTCGACGACGAAGTCGATGTCGAAGCTGTCGCGGTGCCGCCACCGAGCGGCGAGGGCCGTCCCGCCGCCGAGCCGGAACTCGTGGGGACCGCCGTCGAGCTCTGCGAGGGCGAGGGCGACGGGGCGGTGCACGAGCTCCCACAACCGGCGGGCGCTCGTGGACACGGTCAGAACTTCCGTGCCCATCGGTTGATGGTCCGGATTCGCGATCCGCGGCTGAATCCGGTCCGGTGCAGCGCGCGCACAAGCTGACGGAACGTGTACGCCTGCTGCGCCCACGCTTCGACGAGGTCCTCCAGGGTCGCTTCGGCGCCCCACATCCGGATGATCACCTTCTGCCGGTCGGTCGGCCGGCTCGCGCGGACGGCGTCGTAGAACTCGCCCGCGGTCGGGCGTTTCTCCCATCCGGCGCAACTGCTCATGATGCGGCGGTGCACCGCCCGGGCGTGTCGGCCGCGCGGCGTTTCAGGGGTGCACAGCCGGCGGAACACGGCCTCGCCGGCGGGGTCGTCGCTGAAGGCCTCCGCCGGCAGGAGCGTGGCGGGCGCCCACTTGTCGTTCTCGACGCGGCGCCGCGCAGTCTCGCCGACGATATCGAAGGTCGCCGGAGTCTTCACGGGATCCACGATAGCGTACCGTCCGGGGAGGCATGATGAAGCTGATCCTCCACCAGTACGGCAAGCACGGTCCGGCCCCGCGCCGGAAGGGCCCGCGACGAGGGGGCGGCCCGTCACGTGGCCGCGGAGGATCAACGCCCGTTGGCCTGGGCCCCCATGCCCGACCCCGACGCAAGGGCGTTGCGCAGATGCTCGACGGCCTTCGGGTTGAGCCCCCCTGCGGCGTCAGTGGCGTTTCTCCACAAACGCTCGGCATCCGGGGCGTACGGCCAATGCCTGAAACCGTAACGCGGCAGAACCTTGTTGCCTGCGTCCACAGCCGCTCGCAAGTCGGCCACGGTGACTTCCGTGCCTCCTCTCTTGTGCACGCACGTCAGAGCATTCTGCATAAGAACGATTTCCGGTCGAGAAGGCCAACTCTGGCGCAATCTACCCTTGTGGACAAACTGCCATACCACTTGCGGGAGAAAGTTCACGCACCGACCCAAGAGATAGCAGGCTCTCCTTCTCGCCTGACGCAGTCTCTCAGCGTTCATTTGCATGGTCGATTCCCCCCTTCCACGTGCCCCGCGCCACCGCGGGGACGAAGGCCTCGAGCCCGGCCGGGCGGAACGGCAGGGTGCGGCCCCGCTCGGCGCTCATGTACGCGGTCATGAGCAGCTCGACGACCTCGACGCCGTCGTCGAACGTCACCTCCGGCGCCTTCCCGCGCAGGAAGGCCCGGGCCATGTGGCGGTTCTCGGCCGTGTAGCCGTACTCGGACGCCTCGTCGACGACCACCGGCATCGAGCCGACCTCGGCGTTCTGCTTCTCGACGAGGTCCTCGCCCGCCTCGCCCCGCACCGCGCGGCTGAAGAAGAGCTTCACGCCGCTGTCGAGGGAGTTGGCCGAAAGGGAGTACTCGGGGCCGAGGAGCTCCAGGCTCAGCCGCAACCCCGCTCCGACGAAGCCCCACGACGTGGTGGCCTCGCCGACGAGCGTGGCGCCGTCCTCGGCCTCGTACTCGATGGTGACGCTGGCGAAGTCCTCGGCGGGGCGCGCCCGGTAGTCGACCTCGGCTCCCATGGCCTGCCGCAGCCGGGCGGCGTACTCGGGGCGGGTCCACTTCAGCGAGGCGATACGTCCGGTCACCTGCCGCGGCCGGATCGATGCCCGCGGCGCGCCGGGGGCGGTCAGCAGGTGCCGCACCACCTCGACCGAGTGGCAGGCCATGTCGTTCAGCACGCCGCCGCCCTGCAGGTCGCCGCGCCAGAACCACGGGCGGTGGGGGCCGCTGTGCTCCTCGGCGGCGCGGGCGAGATAGGGCCGGCCGGTGAGGGCCGCCCCGCGGCGCCACAGCAACTCGCGGCCGCGGGCGACGCCGGGCGCGAAGATCTGGTTCTCGAGATAGCCGTGGGGGAGGCCGGCCTCGGCCACGAGTGCCCGCATCCGCTTCGCCTCGGCGACGGTGCGAGCGAGCGGCTTCTCGCAGGCCACGCCGCGCAGGGTCGCGCCGGCCCGGACCGCGGACACGACGGCTTCGAGGTTCTCGATGCGCGTGTGGTTCGGTCCGCACAGCCAGATCGCGTCGACGGCCGGGTCGGCGGCCATCGCCTCGATCGAGGGGAACGCGCGGGCGTCGCCCACGTCGAGCTCGCGGGCCAGCGCCGCCGCCTCGTCGGCGTGCCCGCGGCGCGGGCTCCAGCACCCGCGGACGTCGGCGTCCCGCACCCCGACCATCGACCGGATGTGGAAGCGGGTGATGAACCCGCTGCCGATGAACCCGATGCCGAGCGTTCGCGGGCTCGCGGCGCCGTTGGTCATGCCGTGTCCTCGCTACTCCGGCTCACGAATCGCCGACCCGGCTGGAGCTGACTCAACCCACATACCCCCGGACTCGAGGTGGATCTCGGAAACGGACACGCGGATCTGCTTCTGAAGTTCGCGGATCCGAAGGCTACCGCCGGCCGAGGTCGCACTGCCGGCGGTGGCGTCGGTCACGCCTGGTTCTCCCTCTCCTGCAGGGTCGCAGTCCCACCAGCCGAAGCCCCCACCGAGCCGGTCTGGCGTCCACTCAAGGCCGCGCTTCAACCTGCCGGGCCGCGGTCCACGGGCGGAAACCACATCTCGGCAGCGGCGCCGGTCACGTCGCGTCATCTACCTGCAGGGACCGCAGCAGCGACACCACCGCCAGGACCCCGATGACGAGGATCGGCAGCGACGCCACGAGCACCGCCGACCGCACCGCCTCGAGGCTGTCGATGACGACCAGGGCCACGGGCAGGAAGGCGAGCGCCGCCGCCCAGAACAGGCGGTGGGCGCGGTGGGGATGGGCGCCGGGCCGGAGGTCGCGGGTCGCCGCCCCCGCGATCGCGTAGGAGGCGGAGTCGTAGGTGGTGGCCATGAAGACGAACCCGAGGACGAGGAACAGCAGCAGCGGCCACGGCTGGCCCGCCAGCGCCCCGAGGGCGGCGGCGATGGCGGTGGCCGCGTCGCCGGCGCGGACGAGGTCGAGCAGCCCGAGTCCCCCCTGCAAGTCGAGCCACAGGACGCTGTTGCCCCAGACGATGTAGAACGCGGCGCACCCCAGGGTGCCGAACCCGGCCATGCCCAGGATCAGCGCGCGCAGGGTGCGGCCGCGGGAGATGCGGGTCACGAACAGCCCCATGAACGGGCCGTAGGCGATCCACCATGCCCAGTAGAAGATCGTCCAGTCTTCGACGAAGCCGGTGTCGGCGAGGGGCTCGGTCCAGGTGCTCATGCGGACGAACTCCTGCAGCATGAGGCCGACGGACGAGGTGCCCAGCTCGAGCGCGAACCGGGCCGGCCCGGCCGCGAGGACCCAGGCGAGGAAGACGGCGGCGAGGACGAGGTTGACGTTCGACAGACGCTTGATGCCGCGGTCGAGGCCCAGGTACGCGCTCGTCCCGAACAGGGCGACGCAGGCGACGGTGATGAGCCAGGTCAGGCCGAGGGACTCGTCGATGCCGAAGAGCCGGGCCGCCACCGCGCCGAGCATCGGGGTGGTGAGGCCGAGCGAGGTGCCGGTGCCGCCGATGATGGCGATGATGAAGAAGAAGTCGACGGCGCGGCCGAGGGGCCGGTCGGGGAAGCCGCGGCCGAACAGGCCCACCAGGGCGCCGGAGAACCGCAGGCACGGCAGGTCGTAGCGGTAGTAGGGCCAGGCGATGGCGACGGTCGGCAGCGCGTAGAGGCCCCACGCGGCGGGGCCCCAGTGGAAGACGCCGTAGGTCGCGGCCCACTCGCGCGCGGCCGCGCTGCCGGGCTCGACCCCGAACGGCGGCTGGTCGACGTAGAACGCCCACTCGATGGTGCTCCAGTACATCAGCCCGCCGCCGATGCCCGCGCAGAACAGCATCGCCATCCAGCTCGCGTTGCCGTACTCCGGCTTCGGCGTGCGGCCGAGGACGCGCGTCCCGTGGCGGCCGAGGGCGAGCCAGGCGAGGAATCCCAGGGTGAAGAGCGTCGCCCACTGGTAGATCAGGCCCAGCTCGCGGGCCATCCACTCGTAGACGGCGGTCACGACGGCGCCGGCCGGCCCCGGCGCGATCAGGATGGGGATGCTGACGCCGAGCAGGCAGAGCAGGGCGAGGCCGAACACCGGCCGGTCGACGGACGGGGAGGCCGGCGGCTGGCGGGTCTCGTGTTGGTCGGGAATGAGGCCTCCGGGAAGATGACGGTGCCGCCTAGTGTATCCGGTCGCCTTCGCGGCATAATCCCTGGCAGCCCGATCTTCGTGCGGCGACGGCGAGGGAGGCATCGATGTGGAAGCAGAGCTCGATCGAGCGCGTGGTTCTCGCGGCGGCGGCGGGTCTGGTCCTCCTGCTCGCCGCGCCGGCCGCGGCGCGGGCCGCGAGTCAGGGGCAGGACGGTGATGCGGAGAGCGTGCGTTGCGCCGTCGAGTGGGCGCCGATGCGCGACGGCGTCAGGCTCGCCACCGAGGTGTACCTGCCCGCGGGTGACGGGCCGTTCCCCGTGATCCTGCAGCGGACGCCGTACAACCGGCGGTCGCCTGCCCCCGGCAGCGACTGCGATTCGGGCACCGGGCGTTACTTCGCGGCGCGCGGCTACGCGACCCTCAACCAGGACACCCGGGGGCGCTACCGCTCGGAGGGCGAGTTCGACGCCATGCGGCAGGAGGCGGCGGACGGCTACGACGCGGTGGAGTGGGCGGCGGTCCGGCCGTGGTCGAACGGCAAGGTGGGCATGATCGGCGGCTCCTACGTCGGGCTCACGCAGTGGCAGGCGGCGGTCGAGCAGCCGCCGCACCTCGTGGCCATCGCCCCGCACTACAGCTCGTCGGACTACCACAAGGGGTGGACGTATCAGGGCGGCGCCTTCGACCTGTGGTTCGCCATGAGCTGGACCGCGCAGACCCTCGCCCCCGACACCCTGCAGCGGCGGCTCGAGGCCGGGGGCATGCCGAGGGCGCAGGCGCTCGACGCCGTCGGCGCGTTCGTCGCCGAGGGACAGGAGAAGCTGCTCGACGACTGGCTCTGGCAGCTCCCCCTCACGGATTTCGCCGGGTTCCGGCGCGACGGCAACATCGCCGCCTACTACGACGAGTGGCTGGCCCGGCCGAGCTACGACGACTACTGGGCCCACCTCGACGTCGAGACGAAGTGGCCGCGCGTCGAGGTGCCGGCCCTGATCACCGGCGGCTGGTACGACATCTTCCAGGAGGGGACGATTCGCAACTTCATGGGGGTGCGGGAGGAAGGCGGGACCGATGCCGCGCGGAACGGCACGAAGCTCGTCATGCGCGCGCTCTGCCACGCCTGCCCGGGCGACACCACCGCCGGCGACATCGACTTCGGCCCCGACAACGCGCTCGACCTCAATGCGGCGTGGGCGCGCTGGTTCGACTACTGGCTGAAGGGCGTCGACAACGGCGTCGCCGACGATCCTCCGGTGCGGCTCTTCGTGATGGCGCCGCCCGACGAGGGCACCGCCGGCGGCGGGTTCTGGATCACCGCGGACACGTTCCCGCTGCCCGGCGCGGTCGAGACGCGCTTCTACCTGCAGAGCGGCGGCGGGGCCAACTCTGCCGCCGGCGACGGCGTCCTCTCGGGCGAGGGGCCCGGCGGGCCCGCCGACGAGTACGTCTACGACCCCAACGACCCCGTTCCCACCGTCGGCGGCAACATGTGCTGCCAGAACGGCCTCCTCGCCTCGGGCGCCTTCGACCAGCGCGAGGTGGAGCAGCGCGAGGACGTGCTCGTCTACACCAGCGAGCCGCTGGCCGAGGACCTGACCGTCATCGGCCCGGTGCAGGTGCAGCTGTGGGCGGCGTCGTCGGTCCGCGACACCGACTTCACCGCCAAGCTCGTCGACGTGCACCTCGACGGCTACGCCCACAACGTGTCGGAGGGCATCGTCCGCGCGCGGTACCGCAACTCGGACTACCTCGAGTCGTGGCTCACCCCGGGCGCCGCGCACGACTACACCATCGACCTCGGCTACACCGCCACCGTGTTCCGCGCCGGGCACCGCATCCGCCTGGAGATCAGCTCGTCGAACTTCCCGCACTTCGACCGGAACCCGAACACCGGCGCCCCCTTCGGGCAGGGCGCGGAGGTGGAGACGGCGACCCAGCGGGTGCTGCACGACGACCTGCATCCTTCGCAGCTCGTGCTGCAGGTCGCACCGGACGTGCGGGCGCCGTAGGGGGCTGCGCCGCAGAACAGCGCGGCCTTCTGCCGGAGCGCTGACTTCCGGAGGGTCGGCTGGGGCGGCAGTCGGGAGCCGCAGGCGGCGGTTTCCGAACCGGTCCCGCGGGCCGGCGGACCCGGCGGGCCCGGCGGGCCCGGCGGTTCTGTGTTACGTTAGACACATGCCCCCGCCGACTGCCGCTCCCGATGCCGCTCGCTCGACGGCCGGCGAGCCGGTGCCGACCGATCCCGACATTGTTCCCTCGCGGGCCGGCACGCCGGCACCCGCCTCCGGCCCCGATGCGCCGGTGCGGATCGAGATCGCGATGCCGCGCGATCTCTTCGACCGTCTGACTGACCACGACGACGCGCCGCGCTGCCGCTACGACGAACTCACGGGGCTCGCGGAGTTCGTGGCCGAGCCCGGTGTGGCGCATGAGGGGCCGGCCTGGGCCATTGGCGACTTGGTGTCGTGTGTCCGTTACGTGCTCGCCGAACGCGGGCGCCATGTCGGTTGGCAGGCGACCGGTGCGTTGCGTCTGCTGAGCGACGACGGCGCCTTCGAGGCCGACGCCAGCTTCTACTTCGACGCTACAGCGGCACGCGCGTTGTGGGATCGCGGGATTGCCGGCTATGTCGACGTGCGAACAGGCTTGGCGCCGCCGGATCTGGTGGTGGAGATCGACCGCAGCCGTCGGTCGCGGCACAAGCTCGCCCCGTACTTCCGGATGGGCGTCAAGGAGACGTGGACGTCGGATCGGAGGGACGGCGTCACCATCTGGACGCCCGATGCAGGTGCGGCCGAGGGCTTCCGGTCGGTTGCGGCCAGCGTCGTCCTCCCGGGGCTGACCGCCACCGATCTGGCTCCGCTCTGCACCAGCGGAGACCCGCGCGAGCAGGCCCGACATTCCCGGCGTCTCGCAAGCCGTGTCGCCGAGCGAATCCTCGCCGCTTCAGTCCGCTGACAGTCGAGCGGATTCTGGCAGCATGGTGGAAGGCTGGAGGAATGGCATCCCCGACCATCGCCTCCGACATCGTTCACCCCACGGTCGACGAACCCGCGCCGGCCGGCGGACCCGATGCCCCGGCGCGCATCGAGGTTGCGATGTCGCGCGAGCTATTCGACCGTCTGACCAGTCACGATGAAGCGCCCCGTTGTCGGTACGACGAACACGTCGGTATCGCGGAGTTCGTGGCGGAGCCGGGAGTCGCCCATGAAGAGCCGGCCGCAGAGGTCACCGGCTTCTTCTACCGCCTCTCTGACGCGCTCGCAGAACGCGGCCGCGTGGTCTCGTGGCGATACACCGGCGCGTTGCGCCTGTTGAGCGACGACGGGGCGTTCGAGGCCGACGCGAGCTTCTATCTCGACGCCGAGGCGGCGCGCGCGCTCGGGCAGGTGGAGGGCTACGTCGACGTTCGCACCGGCCTGCCGCCGCCCACCCTGGTCGTCGAGATCGACCGCAGCCGGCGGTCGCGCCACAAGCTCCGGCCGTACTTCCGGATGGGCGTCGAGGAAGCCTGGACGAACCACCGGCTTGACCGCGCGACCATCTGGCGGGCAGACGCCGGGGCCGTCGCTGGCTGCCGGCTCGTCGAGGACAGTGGCGTCTGTCCGGGTCTCACCCGCGCCGACCTCGACCGGCTGTTCGCGGCTGGAAGTCCGCCCGATCGCGCCCGGTTCTCGCAGACCCTCGCCCGCCGCGTCGCGGATAGGATGCTCTCTGCACCCGATGTCGGCAGGGGCCGCCCCGAGGGCTGATCGTCTCGAGGCAGGGGTCCAGACGAAGTCAGCGTTGGTGCAGCTCGTCGCGGGTCCCCGCGCGAGAGCCGATTCGCGCGGTCGACCGGTCGCTCAACTCGACGATTCGCCGTCGCGCCTTGCGTACTCGGTCCCCTCGATCCTCTCGGTTCACCAACTCGGTGAGAATCTCGCGGACGATGGCGTTGACAGGCGAACCCCGCTTGGCCGCGCAGAGGCGGACCGCGCGAAGCACGTCTTCGTCGACGCTCAGGGTGATGTTCTTCATGGCGAATACAGCTTGCGAGCAACCGCGCCACCGGTCACGCCGTGCCGTGCGGCCCGACTGATCGGTCCAGTACCCGTCGAGCCGATCAGCCCGGTCCGGCGCTTGCGTCGAGGTCGGCCCGGCGCTAAAGTGCGGGGCACGATGAGTTTCAGAATCAACGCGGTGCTCCTGGGCGTGACCGTCGCTCTGGTTGCCGGCGTCCACGCCGGCGCCCAGCCGGCGGGGCCGGGCTCGGAGCAGGTCGAGTTCTTCGAGACCGAGATCCGGCCGCTGCTCGCGGAGCAGTGCTTCCAGTGCCATGGGGCGGCGCTCGAGACCCCGTTCGGGGGGCTGCGGCTCGACAGCCGGGACGGGCTGCTCGCGGGAGGCGACAGCGGCCCCGCGGTGGTGCCGGGAGACCCGCACGCGAGCCCCCTCGTGCAGCGCGTGCAGGGGCGGCCGGTGCTGATGCCGCCGACCGGGGCCCTCGCCCCGGCGCAGGTGGAGAGCCTGATCGCCTGGGTCGAGATGGGCGCGCCGTGGCCCGAGGCGGCGACGGTGGCGGCGGGTACGCCGGACCCGTCGGAGCCGTTCGACCTGGAGAAGCGGCGGCGCGAGCACTGGGCGTGGCAGCCGGTTGAGGCGGCCGAGCCCCCTGCCGTCGCCGACGAGGCGTGGCCGCGGGGCGCGGAGGACCGGTTCATCCTCGCCCGACTGGAGGCCGAGGGGCTCGCGCCGGCCCCGCCCGTCGATCGCCGGACGCTCATCCGCCGCCTGTCGTTCGACCTGCGGGGGCTGCCGCCGACGCCGGCCGAGATCGCCCGGTTCGTCGGCGACCCGTCGCCCGACGCCTACGCCAACCTCGTCGACCGGTACGTGGCGTCGCCGCACTTCGGCGAGCGGTGGGCGCGGCACTGGATGGACTTGTTCCGCTACAGCGAGTCGCACGGCAGCGAGGGCGATCCCGACATCCCGCTGGCGTGGCGCTACCGCGACTACCTGATCCGCGCGTTCAACGCCGACGTGCCCTACGACCAGTTGATTCGCGAGCACGTGGCCGGCGACCTGCTGCCGGCGCCGCGGCTCGACGCGGCGACCCGGACCAACGAGTCGATCATCGGCACCGCCCACTACCGGCTCATCGAGCACGGCTATCAGCCCGTCGACCCGTGGGAAGACCGGGTGAAGTGGCAGGACAACCAGGTGGACGTGGTGTCGAAGGCGTTCATGGGCCTGACCGTCTCGTGCGCCCGGTGCCACGACCACAAGTTCGACGCGATCAGCCAGAAGGACTACTACTCGCTGTTCGGCACCCTCTACGGCGCCCGCCCCACCCAGCGCGCCATCGACGACCCGACCCTGCTCGAGACCAACCGGGACGCCCTCGCCGCGCTGAAGGAGGAGATACGCGACGGGCTGGCCGACGCGTGGCTCGAGGCGGCCGGGTCGGTGGGCGAGCGGCTGCTGAAAGAGGCGACCGCGGCCGCGGCGGCCTCCGAGGACGCGGCTGCGGCGGCCTTCGAGGATGCGGCTGCGGCGGCCTCCGAGGACGCGGCCCGGGCGCGCGGCGCGGGACGGGACGAGCGCGACGGCGGAGCGCTGGCCGCGTGGCGCGGACTGGCCGCGGTGGACGACGCGGACCTGCCGCGCGCGTGGGAGGAGCTGCGCGCCCGCTGGGAGGCGGAGCTCGCCGACCGCGAGCAATTCAACCGCGAGCACTTCGAGGTGGCGTGGGACCTCGCCGGCCCCGACTACGCCGCCACCGTCGGGCACGGCGTGGGCCGTCCCGACGTGCCGTCGCCGCCGGGCGAGTTCGCGATCGAGCGGCGGGGCGACCGGCTGCTGAACGGCATCTATCCCGGCGGCGCCTACACGCACCTGTTGTCGTCGAAGCACGCGGGGGTTATCCAGACCCCGCGGTTCACCATCGACAGCGACTTCATCAGCCTTCGGCTGCTCGGCGGCGATCTCAGCTTCGCGAACCTCATCATCGAGAACTACGCGGTGCCGCGCGGCGGCATCTACCACCTGCGCTACAGCCCCAAGCGCGACCGCATGACCTGGGCGCAGTGGGACGCCACGTTCTGGCAGGGCTTCACCGCCTACATCGAGTTCGCGACCCAGGACGACGTGACGCAGTTCACCCTCGACCCCGAGGACGGCCGGCAGACGAACCGGCCGGTGCGGCGCCGCGACGGCCGCTCGTCGATGGGGGTGGCGCGGGTCGTGTTCCACGACGAGGCGGCGACGCCGCGCGATACCGACCTGCCGGTGCTGCACCTGCTGGGCGGGGACGGCGCACCGCCGCCCGCCTCGCGCGCCGAGCTCGCCGCGCGCGTCGGCGCGCGCCTCGGCGAGGTGGTGGCGCGGTGGCGGCTCGGCGTGCTGACCGAGACCGAGGCGGCGTTCCTCGACGAGTTCGTGCGCGCCGATCTGCTGCCGCGGTCGCTGGAAGAGCTCGTCGCCCTGCGCGCGCCGGCCGCCCGCTACCGGCTGCTCGAGCGCGACGTGCCGGTGGCGCGCCGTGCCCCCGGGGTGGTCGAAGAGGCGGCGCCGGACCAGCCGCTGCTGGTGCGCGGCAACCACAGGACCCTCGGCGAGGCCGTGCCCCGCGCGTTCCTCACCGCGCTGGATGCGCGGCGGTACGACGACCCCGGCCTCGTTCGGCTGCGTCTCGCCGATGCGATCGCCGCGCCCGACAACCCGCTCACCGCGCGCGTCGCCGTGAACCGGGTGTGGCGCCACCTGTTCGGGTACGGCCTCGTCCGCACCGTCGACAACTTCGGGCGGCTCGGTGACCCGCCGACCCACCCCGCGCTGCTCGACCACCTCGCGGCCGAGTTCGCCGGCGACGGCCACTCGGTGAAGCGGCTCGTCCGACGCCTCGTGTCGACCGCCGCGTACCGCATGAGCAGCCAGGGGTCGCCCGAGGCCCTCGCGGCCGACCCGTCGAACCGGCTGCTGCAGCACGCCAACCTGCGCCGGCTCGACGCCGAGGCCATCCGCGACTCGATTCTCTCGGTCTCGGGCCGGCTCGACCCGACGATGTACGGCCCGTCGGTGCCGGTGCACTACGCGACCCGGTACGGGCTGACGGAGGGCGACCCGAACAACGGCCCCGTCGACGGCGACGGGCGCCGCAGCATCTACCAGGAGATTCGCCGCAACGCGCACAACCCGTTCCTCGACGTCTTCGACCTGCCGCGGCCGGCGACGACGCGCGGCCAGCGCGACGCCACCAACGTGCCCGCGCAGTCGCTGACCATGCTCAACAGCCCGTTCGTCATCGGGCAGGCGGCGGAGTGGGGGCGGCGTCTCGCCGAGGGCGAGGCGGGGTCGATCGAGAGCCGCATCGACCACATGTTCGTGAAGGCGCTGACCCGCCGGCCCTCGGACGCGGAGCGCGCGCGGGTCGCCGGCTATCTCGAGGCGGTGGCAGCGGAGCGCGGCAGCGCGCCGCACCTGCTGCTCTACGACCCGCAGGTGTGGCAGGACGTTGCGCACAGCTTGTTCAACCTGAAGGAATACCTGTTCGTCCGGTAGGAGTCTGCGCCGCAGCGCGGCGCGGACGCCTGTAGGCTTGGTTGGGCGCCGAGTGGAGGCCGCGGAGCGACCCTGCGGGCGCGTTCGGCGGCGATTGGCGGGCCAGCCCGGAAGCGTTGCCTGGCGGCCCTGCTCGCCGCCAACCGATCTTGCAGGAATCCGCGCTGCCCTGCGGCGCAGACTCGTGGTCCCGAGGTTCTCCCATGTGTCTTGATCCACGTCGCCACCCCGCCCCCCGCCCGTTCCTGACGCGCCGCGAGATGCTGCGCCAGACGTCGAGCGGCTTCGGCCTGCTGGCGCTGTCGGCGCTGATGGCCGACCGGTCCTATGCCGGCCTCGCGCAGGAGGCGGACGACGGTCCGCTCGCGGCGAAGGCGCCGCATTTCCCGCCGAAGGTGAAGAACGTCATCTTCTGCTACATGTCCGGCGGGCTCTCGCACATCGACTCGTTCGACCCCAAGCCGAGGCTCGCGGCCGAAGAGGGGCGGCCCATGCCGTTCCGGACGGAGCGGACGATGTTCAACCAGGACGGCAACATCTGGCCGAGCCCCTGGGAGTTCACCCATTACGGCGAGAGCGGCATCCCCGTCAGCGCGCTCTTCCCCCACATCGGCGGGGTCGCCGACGAGCTGACCGTCGTCCGCTCGATGACCGCGCCGTTCATGGAGCACGCCCAGGCCAACTTCTACTTCCACAGCGGCATGCCGTTCAACGGCTTCCCCAGCATGGGGGCGTGGGTGACCTACGGCCTCGGCACCGAGAACCAGAACCTGCCGGGGTTCGTGGTCCTCGGCAGCGGCGGCATCCCCCTGGGCGGCGTCAACATCTTCGGCAACGGCTTCCTGCCCGCGATCCACCAGGGCTCGTTCCTCTATCCCGAGAACCCCGAGCCCCTCAACAACGTGCAGCCGCGCGAGACGGACCGGCAGCAGCGCGACCGTCTGGGCCTCATCGGCGACCTCGACGCCGCCTTCCTCGACCGCATCGGCGGCGACCGTCAGGTCGAGGCGGCCATCGACAACTACGAGATCGCCTACCGCATGCAGACCGCGGTGCCCGAGCTCGTCGACCTCGCGGGCGAGACCGAGGCGACGAAGCGGCTCTACGGCATGGACTCGCCCAACGCGTCGACCGCCGCCTACGGACGGCAGTGCCTGGTCGCCCGCCGCCTCGTCGAGCGCGGCGTCCGCTTCGTCGAGCTCACCATGGTCGGTACCGACGGCATGGGGCAGGCCGCCAACCCGTGGGACCAGCACACCAAGCTGATCGAGGGCCACACCGCCAACGCCCTGACCGTCGACCAGCCCGTGGCCGGCCTCGTCAAGGACCTCCGCGCCCGCGGCCTCCTCGACGAGACCCTCGTCATCTTCTCGGGCGAGTTCGGCCGGACCCCGTTCGTGCAGGGCACCAACGGGCGCGACCACAACCCCTACGGGTTCAGCCTGTGGCTGGCCGGCGGCGGCCTGAAGAAGGGCTTCATCTACGGCCGGACCGACGAGTACGGCTACCGCGTCGTCGAGAACGCCCACACCGTCCGCGACCTCCACGCGACGGTGCTCACCCTGCTGGGCCTCGACTACCGCAACCTGACCTACCGCTTCGGCGGCCGCGACTTCCGGCTGGCCGACGTGGACGGGCATCCGATCCGGGGGATTCTGGCTTAGGACGCTGACGGGAGTTATCTTGCCAAGTGCCCCGCGCAGGAACCGCAGAGAGCCGGCTGGGTCCTGGATGTAGTTGGCAAGGCGATATCGATCTTGGTCGTGACGGCGGGACTGTCGTGACCCCGGACGGAAGGGAGAGCGACATGGCTCGGACACGAGCGTTGGCGGTCGCGATCGCGGCGGTGGTGCTGGCAGCGCCGGCAGCGGCGCAGATGACGGTGGAGATCCACAACACCGCCACGGACGGGACACTGGGGAGCGTCACGCTGGAGGAGGAGGCCGGGGGCGGGGTGCGCTTCACGCCCGACCTCGACGGCATTCTACCCGTGGGTGATCACGGCTTCCACGCCCACCTGAATCCCGACTGCGGGTCGGGGGGCCAGGCCGCCGGCGGGCACTACGACCCGGCGAACACGGGCGTGCACGAGGGGCCCGAAGGCAACGGTCACCTGGGCGACCTGCCGCGCCTCACGTCCGACGGCGGCCGCGTGACGGCGGCGGTCGTCGCGCCTCGGTTGACCCTGAGCGACCTCTACGGCCGGGCGCTGGTGATTCACGAGGGCGGCGACAACTACTCCGACTCGCCGTCGCCGCTGGGCGGCGGCGGGGCGCGCCTGGCGTGCGGCGTGGTGGCCACGGCGACGCCCGTCATGCCGCCGCCCGTCCTCGCGGCGCTGATGGCGCTCCTGCTCGCGATCGCGGCGCAGGCCCGCCGCCGGGCCGCGGCGGTGCGGGATCAGGGCTGACCTTCGGCGCTTCGGCACCAGTCTCGTCGGTTTCGGCGCGGCGCTCCACGCGGCGCGGTTGTCGTCATCGCTGGCGCCGGTCCGCCAATCGTCGCCTTCGCGCCCCTTGGCGCCCGATTCCCGGCAGTCCGCGCGGCTCTACCGCCCCAGTTGGCGGGCCGATGCCGGCGTCCCGCCTTCGTCCTGACGTACATGAGCGGAAGGTCGCCGGCGTTGGCCGTGAACCGTGGCCGGTGCACATGCACGAACGCTTTTCTGGCGGTGACTTCCGGTCCGACCTGTTCGGCAATTGCGGCTTCTTTGAACCGGGGTTCTCGGCGGCGTGGGGCTCGCCCGCCGGCCGGCTGAGTTGCGGGCTCGAGGGGCATCCGCTCGGCGGCGGCATGCTGAAGCTCGAGCCAGGCGAGGCGCGACACGTGCTCCTGGCGCCGGATGCCGCCGTCACCGGGCGCGACCGCGTTCTGCTCGAAGAGGGCATCGAGGTGATGCAGCAGTGGCGACAACTGGCGTGAGCTCCTGCGAGTGGGTGTCGCTACGCTCGGCGCTGGCCCGCTTCGTGACGTTCCGCGGTTCGACGCAGAGCCAGCGGCACATCAAGCCGCTCCACTGGTACGTCGCCTGCCGTCTCGTCGTCGAGGGCGGGTTCGACCCTGACGACATCGTGCCGCGACCGCCGTTCCGCGTGGAGCGGAAGGGCGGCCGTTCGGTGCTGGTCCACGACCCCAGCCGCGGCGGCTCCGGCGAGCGCACGGTGTACGGCGGCCTCAAGACGAAGAACGTCGACGTGGTCGTGACGAAGGAGGGGATCGGTTCGGTGCTCGCTCGCCGTCTCCTGCAAGGGCGCCGCCAGCGCTCGGGAGACGTACGGCATTGCCGGTCGGGTCGATGTCAAATCGGATATGTCATATTGCATTTGCACGGCATGAGGATCCCCTCGTGAACTGCTCGGCGCGGCCGGCGGTGACGCTCTTGGCTGCGATGCTCGGCGGATGCTCGGGGAACCCGACGGGCCCGACGGATACGCTGACGTTCACGTTCGACTTCCGCCGCGGGCCGCAGGGGTTCGTCGCCGGCTTCGTGGACTACCCGCCCGGCAACGCGGAGATCTACGAGCTGACCTCGGACTACCGCGCCCTTCCGCCGCCGTTGGCGTCGGAGTCCGGCCTGTTCATCTCCGGCGTCAACCGCAGCGACGACCTCTTCATGTTCTTCAAGGGGCCTGTCGACGGGCTGTCGCCGGGGGCGAGCTACGAGGTCACCGTCAGCGTCGAGATCGCGACCGACGTGCCGGCCGGGTGCTTCGGCGTCGGTGGTGCGCCGGGCGAGAGCGTCTGGGTCAAGGCCGGCGCGACCGCCGTCGAGCCGCTCCCCGTGCGCGACGGCTCCTACCTGCGCATGAACATCGACATCGGCAATCAGTCGGCGGGCGGCTCCGAGGGCGTGGTGCTCGGCGACGTCGCCAACTCGAGACGTTGCGAGCAGCCGCGCCAGTGGGAGCGCAAGTCCTTCGAGGGCAGACCGGTACCGGCGTTGGTCTCGGTACCTTCCAGTGGTCGGGCCTGGCTGCTCTTCGGGGTCGACTCGGGATTCGAGGCCAGGACGGGAATCTACTTCACACGGGCAGAAGCCGCGTTCAGATCGATGTGACTCGACGGGCTTGCAGGTCGATACGGGCGCCCATATTACCCCATATGGTAGAGTGGCTCCCATGAAGACCACCGTAGATCTGGCCGATGATCTGGCGCGGGAAGCCAAGCGGTACGCCGCCCGGCAGGGGCTCACGCTTCGGGCCGTGATCGAGGAAGGGATTCGCTCGACGCTCCGCGGCGAGACCGGGGCGCGAGCCTCGTTCGTCCTCCGGGATGCCAGCGTGGACGGCTCCGGACTGCAAGCGGAGTTCCGCGACGAAGCCTGGTCGCGGCTTCGGGACGCCGCGTACGAAGGGCGGGGGGGGTGACCGCCGTCGACACGAACGTGCTCGTCCACGCTCACCGGCGCGATTCCCGCTGGCACGCCGGTGCGAGCGCGTGCGTTCGACGCCTCGCGGAAGGTCGCGCCGCCTGGGCGATTCCGTGGCCCTGCCTTCACGAGTTCCTCGCCGTCGTCACCCACCCGCGCATCTACGACCCGCCGTCCACGATGGAGGAGGCGCTCGATCAGGTCGACGCGTGGATGGAGTCGCCGGGGCTGGTCGTCCTCGGCGAGCCGCACGATCACTGGGCGTTCCTGCGCCGGCAGCTCGCGGCGGGACGGGTTCTGGGCCCGATGGTGCACGACGCGCGGGTTGCCGCCATCTGCATCGGTCACGGGGTTGAAGAGCTGTTGACCGCCGACCGCGATTTCGGCCGCTTTCCGTCCCTCGCCGCCCGCAACCCGCTCGTCGGCTGAGCGTCGTCCCCAGCGGGTGATTCGGCGAACTGTCAACGGGTGATTCGGCGAACGCTCAGCGGGTGATTCGGCGGACGTTGAACGGGTGATTCGGCGGACGTCAGCGGGCGATTCGACTGAGCTGAGGTTCAGCGAAACATCGTTCATTGGATTCCCTGGAGATGCCACATGCGACAGGTGCACTACAGCGTGGCGATGAGCCTGGACGGCTATATCGCGGGCCCGAACGGAGAGTTCGACTGGATCGTGATGGACCCCGGCATCGACTTCGCGGAGCACGCGGCGCGGTTCGACACCTATCTGGTCGGCCGCAAGTCGTTCGAGGCGATGCGGCGGATGGGCGGCGCGTCGCCGGCCCAGTTGGGGGCGCGCGACATCGTGTTCTCGCGCACGCTGGACCCGGCGGACCACCCCAAGGTCGTGTTGGAGGACGACGCCGTGCGCGTGGTGAGGGAACTGCGCGAGCAGCCGGGGAAGGACATCTGCCTCTTCGGCGGTGGAGAGCTGTTCCGCAGTCTTCTCGCCGCCGGTCTCGTCGACCGGGTCGAGGTGGGGATCATCCCGGTCCTGCTCGGTGGCGGCATCCCGCTGCTGCCGTCGCCGGCCGGCCGGGCGACGCTGAAGCTGCTCTCCTGCAAGGCGCACGAGAAGACCGGGACGGTGGGTCTCGAGTACGAGGTGGTGCGCTTCCGGGAGGCGGCGGGGTGAACCCGTCGGCGCGGTCCGGTGACGGTCGGTGTATCCTCACGGAATCGAGAGACCGGCGAGGGTCGGCGGGCTGGAGGGCGCCCGAGTCCGACCGGGCGCGACCTTGCCGCGGGCTGCCAACCCGGCCCCGTCGGACAATCCGCCCTCGCCGAACCGAGGAGGTTGACATGACTCGTGGAAGGTTGGTCCGGGCGGTGGTGGCGATGGTCGCGGCGGCGTGGCTGATGCCGGGTTCGGCGGCCGCGCAGGAGGCCGCATCGGCAGCGGAGCCGACGACGCTCCGGACCGCGTGGGGCGATCCGGACCTGCAGGGCATCTGGTCCTATGCCACCTTCACGCCGCTCCAGCGGCCGGCGGACCTCGCCGGGCGCGAGTTCCTGACCCCGGAGGAGGTGGCCGAGCTGAACCTCGCCGACGCGACCCGGGCGACGTCCGAACGCCGCGGCGAGCTCTCGGCCGAGCGCGACCTCGCCCTCGCCTACGACCAGGTTTGGTGGGACCGCGGCGAGTCGACCGGGCGCACGTCGCTCATCGTGGACCCGCCCGACGGCCGGCTGCCGCCCCTGACCCCGGCGGCCGAGCAGCGGCTGGCGGCCGCACGCGAGCGGCGCGCCGCCGGTCCCTTCGATTCCTGGGCCGACCGGCCGCTGCAGGAGCGGTGCATGACCTACCAGCGGGTGCCGCCCGTGCCGTCCGGCTACAGCAACGCTTATCAGATATTCCAGGCGCCCGGGCAGGTCGTCATCCTCAACGAGATGATCCACGACGTGCGCGTCGTGCCGCTCGACGGGCGTCCGCCCATCGACGGGCGCATCCGCCAGTGGAACGGCGACGGGCGCGGCCGCTGGGACGGCGACACCCTCGTGGTCGAGACCACGCACTACCGCGACGACACGACGTGGCGGGGGTTCCCGGGCACCCGCGGCTTGCGCGCGGTCGAGCGGTTCACGCGTATCGACGCCGACACCATCGAGTACCGCTACACGATTCACGACGAGGCGACGTACACGCGCCCCTTCACGGTGGAGCTGCCCCTCGTCAGCCCTCCCGGCTACGTCATCTACGAGTACGCGTGCCACGAGGGGAACTACGGGATTGCCAACGCGCTGCGCGGCGAGCGCGTCCTGGAGGCGGCCGCGGAACGGGCGCCGTAGGTCGAGCGAACTCGTGCCGGTCGGAGGGACGAGCGTTCGAGTTGGCTCAGACCACGCCAGGAATCGAACGTATCGTCACGCGGGTGTTCAGGCGGGACAGGTTCGCGTGCGCGGCGGATGGCCGACCCCTCACCCCACAGAGGCGCAGGTGGGATCGTTCTCCGGCGAGGAGTCTGGCCGTGGCCTGACGGGTTACGCGTGCCACGAGGGGAACTACGGCATGGCCAACCCGCGCTGCGCGGCGAGCGCGTCCTGGAAGCGGCCGCGAAACGGGCACCCTGGTCCAGGCGGTCATCCCGTACAGCAGGCGCAGGTGGGGCCGTCGCCCTGGGAGAAGCTGGCCGTGGCCTGACGGGTGTCGCGCGGCGGCCGGTCGGCAGGCGCGGCGGCGCTGGCCGCGACGCCTGCGGCCGCCGTAGCGCGGCGGCGGCGTTCCTGGCGCCGCGCCTCGGCTTGGCGCGCGTCCGGGCCCCGGTAGCCGGTGAAGATCTGATACCGGTGCAGCCCGATGTCGCCGTCGATGCGGACGGCGCTGGGCCCGTCGGCGGCGAACCGCGAGAACGGCGCGCCGTCGCACAGGATGAAGACGTCGCCGGGGTCGGGCAGGTTGGTCACCCGCCAACTGGTCGCGTCGCCGCGCCGCTCGGGCGCCGCCGCGTAGGTGCCCACGTGGAGGGCGCCGCTCTCGACGTCGTTCCACGCCTGGTAGACGCCGAGCGCCGGGAACTCGATGCCCTCCACGGTGGGGGCGTCGAACTTGTCCAGGTGGGGCGCGTCGAAGGCGCGGTTCCAGGCGTCGCCGTCGCCCACCTCCGCCACCATCATGCTCGCGCTGCGCTGGCCGCGCGGGTAGGCCTCGTTCAGGCCGAACCACCAGCCGAACTTCTCGTCGTGCCCGCCGAAGAAGCGCGGGTCGTACTCGCGCTCGGCCGCCGCGCGCAGCCGCTCCACCGCGGTGTGGTCGCCGAGCTCGCGCGCCATCACGAGGCCGGTGGCCGAGGCGCGGATCTCGACGCTGGGGTCGTTCCAGCCGAGGGCGTTGGCGGCCGACTCGTAGAGCAGGGTCGCGGTCTCCCGGTCCTGGGGCAGCAGCAGGAAGGCGACGCCGACCCCGGCTCCGGGGCCGCCGTTCGCCTTGTGGTTGACGATGGGGTCGTAGTAGCTCGTGACCCACTCGAGCCGGCCGTCGCCGGACATCCCGATGAAGTTGTCGCGCGCGTACTCCAGCCACCCCTGCACCGGGCGGTGGGTATCGCGCGCGTACAGCCGGTCGTACAGGAACATGCCGAGGCCCGCCGCGGCGTTGCAGGGGAACCAGATCTTGGTGTTCTCGCAGTGCGGGCCCTCCGGGCGCTCCCGGTACTGGCTCTCGAGCAGGGCCGCGATGCGGTGCTGGTCCCACTCGAAGCGCTCGTCGCCGTAGCCGGTCACCGGGAACGGCCGCTCGTACTTGTCGTCTCCGGAGACGTACTTGTAGATGCCGAGCACCAGGTTGAACCAGCCGCGGAAGAAGAGGTTGCCCTCGGAGCCGATGGGATCGGGCGAGAGTCCCCACGGCTCGATGCCGTTCGCGGTCCACCCGATGCGGTTGTATTGGCCGCGGAGCCGCTCGGGAATCGCCCGCATCACCTGGGGGGGATAGTTCTCGCGCCGCGGGTCGTCGCCGATCTGGGTCAGCCAGTCGACGGCCCCCCAGTAGGTCGGGTAGCGGCTCGCCAGCCCGTCCGCGATGCGGGTGTAGACCTCGCGCCACGCCGGCGTCTGGTCGGCCATGAGCAGCAGCGCGTACGACGAGTTGTGGAGGTCGAAGCGGCCGTAGCTGGTGACGACGGGGTTGGAGTAGCGGTCCCACCACATGTGGGGAATCCCGTCGGCGTTCCAGTCGTCGGGGGTCGTCGCCTTCTCCCACAGGAAGCGCAGCCAGCCGCGCGTCCGCCGGTTGAGGGTGGGGTGGACCGACCGCGGGGTCTCCTGCAGGGTCGGCATCGCCGGCGCAGCCTGCGCCCGGGCCGCCGCCTCGCCGGGCCGGACCGCGAGCATGCCGGCGGCGGCGCCCATCTGCTTCACGAAACGGCGCCGCGAGCGTCCTTGGGGAGTGGTCATCGCATCCTCCGATTCGGAAGGGTCGATTATAACGCCCGGAATCCGGCGCTGGGCGCCCGGGAGGGAGGCACGGTGCACGGTCGGTGGGTCTCGGTGGTCCGGCCGGCCGGGGGACCGCGGGTCGGGTTCGGGACTACCGAGGCGCAGGAGCGGCCTTCGACTGGAGGAAGCCTCCGCATCGGGGCCGGCAGCGGCTGTGTCGGTCCCGTCCTGCAGGCGCCCCGGAATCGCCGTTACGGAGGTCCCGCGAGTCGTTCCTCGTCGCGTTTGAAGTCCTCAGGCATCGTGCGGTCGGAAGCCGGCTGCCTCGAACGGACGCGGTCCGAAGCACCGCGTTCGTGCAAATGCGATGGGATTGTGCGACCATGGGTGCATGCTGCGTGGGTGGCGCCGGTCGCTCGTTCTCGGCGTCGGCTCGTCCCTGCTGGCGGCCGTGGTCCTCTGCCCGTTGATGGCGGCCGCGGCGGCGATGCCGGCCGCGTCGAGCTGCCACGAGCACCCGAGCCAGGATCACCACGGCGACACCTCGCCCGCGTTCACCTGCTGCGCTCCCGTCGTGGCCGCGGCGGCGCTGAAGGCTGCGCCCGAGGCCGCCGCCGTGCTGCCGCCCGCCATCGGGTTCGAGTTGCACCCGGCGCCACGCGCCGGGTGGCACGCCGACCATCCGCGGCCTCGATCCGCATCGCCGCCGCTGTTCGTGCGGCACGCCTCCCTGCTGATCTGATCGTCCTCCGTCGCGTCCATCGTCTCTCCGCCCGAGCGTGACGGCCCGGGGCGCGACCGCGCGCCGCGGCGCCGCTCGCCCCGCGCGCCCGCCGATGTCGTCAGGGTTCGTGCCGGGGGAGAGCCGCCCGTTGCCCGGGAGCCCGTGGCGAGCCCGCAAGGCTTGGCCGCGAGCTCCAGGAACGCGACCGAACACGGGGGACGATCGCATGCCTGCACCACGCTCTCGGCTGTCGGCGGCCGGGCTGGTCGCTGCGGGACTGATCCCGACGCTGGCCGCCGCCCAGTCGGCGGCGCCGGCGGGGGCTCGGTCCGCGCCGACGGCGGGAGTCCAGTCGGCGCCCGCGACAGCAGACCCGGCCCGGCCGTCGGCCGCGGCCCGGCCGGCGCTGTCGGCGGTCCAGCCGGCGCCGTCGGGGCTGCCCGCGGTCCAGCCGGCGCCGGCCCGGCCGTCGGCGCCGGCCACGGCCGGCCCGGCGCCGACGGAGGACCCGCTCGACTTCTACGCCGTTGCGCCGGACCTGCGTGCGTACGTGACGGCCGCGGTCGAGAGCAATCCCGAGATCTTCGAGTCCCGCGCGCGCTACGAGGCCGCCCGGCAACGGGCGCCCCAGGTGGCGGCGCTGCCCGATCCGGTCGTCAGCTTCACCCAGGCGCTGCGCAGCGTGGAGACCCGGGTCGGTCCTCAGCTGAACAGCGTCACCCTGACCCAGGCCTTTCCCTGGTTCGGCACCCTGGAGCTGCGGGGCCGCGTGGCGCTGCTCGAGGCGACGGCGCTGCACCACCTCTACCAGGCCGCTCGGCGCGACGTCGTCGCCCGGGTCAAGGAGGTCTATTACGACCTCGGGTACGTCGACGCCGCGCTCGGTCTCGCCGGCGAGGAGCAGTCGCTGCTCGAGCACTACGAGACCCTGGCCAGCGCCCGCTACGCCACCGGTCAGGGGCTGCAGCAGGCGGTGATCCGGCTGCAGGCGGAGATAACCCGCGTCATCGACCGCCGGCACCTGCTCGAGCGGCAGCGCGCGACCCTCGCGGCGCGCCTCAACACCCTGCTCGACCGGCCCGCGGAGGCGCCGGTGCCGGCGGTGGCGCCGCTGGTGCGGCCCACCGTCGCGGTGGACCGCGACGAGCTCTACCGCCTCGGCGACCGCAACCGCCACGAGCTGCGGGCGGCGAGCGCGCTCATCGAGGGGGGCGAACGGTCCGTCGAGCTCGCGAAGAAGAGCGCGCGGCCGGGCTTCACCGCGAGCGTGGGGGTGACCAACGTCGGCCGGCGCGACGACGCCGCCCTCATGCCGCTGCTCGACGACGGCAGGAACTCGGTCACCGTCTCCCTGGGCATGTCGCTGCCCCTCTGGGGCGCGAAGTACCGCGCGGGTGTCGTGGAAGCGGGCGCGGAGCTGCGCGCGCACACCCGGCGCCGGGCGGCGGCGCGCAACGCCATGGAGATGGAGGTCCAGGAGGCATTGGTCCGCCTCGAGACCTTCGACCGGCAGATCGACCTGCTCGACACGGTGTTGATTCCGCAGACCGAGGAGGCGCTGCGCGCTACCGAGACCGCCTACGAGACGGGCGAGCTCGGCGTGCTCGAGCTGCTCGACAGCGAGCGGACGGTGATAGACGTCCGCTCGATGCGCGCGCGCTATCTCTCGGACATCCTCGTCGCGCTCACCGCCCTCGAGCGGGCGATCGGCACGCGCGTTCCCGGGAGCTCGCGGTGAAGCCCCGCGCTGCATCGCGCCCGAGGGGCGCCAGCAGATCGCGGAGGCGCCCGCGTGGCAAGGCGCGACGAGGGCGCATATTGGGTATATGCAACCGAGGAGCAACGCAGCCACGCGGGATGCATCGCCGGTCGAATGCAGCGGGGCTTTCGCCACGGGCTCCCCGGACCGGGAGGACGGCATGAACAAGGCGATCGCGGTCGGCGTCGTGAGCTTCGTTCTCGGCATGGCCGCCGCGGCATTGGTCGCCGTCAATCCGGCGGGTTGGCAGTGGCCTTCGCGCGTCTTCTCCTTCGCCTCGGTGCGCGAAGCGGCGGCGCCGTCCGGCGGTGCGCCGGCCCGCGCACCCGCCGAGGTCGACCGCGAGATCCTGTACTGGCGCGCGCCCATGGACCCCACGTTCACGTCGGACCGGCCGGGGATGTCGCCCATGGGCATGGACCTCGTTCCGGTGTACGCGGACGGGGCCGGGGACGCGCCGCCGGGCACGGTCCGGATCGACCCGGGCTTCGTGCAGAGCGTCGGCGTCCGCAAGGAGCCCGTCGCCCGGCAGAGCATCGCGCAGACCATCCGCACCGTCGGCACCCTCGCCCACAACGACCGGCAGATCGCCTGGGTGAACACGAAGTACGACGGCTGGATCGAGAACGTGGCCGTGAACTACCTCGGCGAGACGGTCGAGGAGGGACAGGTCCTGTTCGACATCTACAGCCCGCAGCTCGTCGCCACGCAGATGGAGTACCTGCAGGCGGTCGACTACGCGGCGCGGCTCGAGACGTCGGCCTATCCCGCCATCGCCGAGCGCGCGCGCTCGCTCGTCGCGTCGGCGCGCGCGCGGCTCGGCTACTGGGACATCACCGACCAGCAGATCGCGACGCTGGAGCGCGAACGCACGCCGCGCCGCACCCTGTCGGTCCTGTCCCCGGTCACCGGCGTCGTCGTCGAGAAGATGGACCAGGCGCTGGACGGGATGTACGTCGAGGCCGGCATGAACCTCTACAAGATGGCCGACCTGACCACGATCTGGGTCGACGTCGAGGTCTTCGAGCACCAGGTCGAGGCGATGCGCGTGGGGCAGCGCGCGCAGGTCGAGCTGCCGTACCTGCCGGGGCGGCCCTACACGGGCTTCGTGCGTTATCTGTACCCGCACTTCGACGAACGGACGCGCACCATGACCGTCTCGATCGAGCTCGAGAACCCCGACCTGACGCTGCGCGCGGGCATGTACGCCAACGTGACGTTCGACGTGCCGGTGGCGCGCAACGCGCTGGCCGTGCCCGAGGAGGCGGTGATACGCGGCGGCACCCGCGACCTCGTGGTCCTCGAACGGTCGACGGGCACGTTCCAGGTCGCTCCCGTCACTCTCGGCCGGCAGGGCGGCGGCGTCTGGGAGGTGCTGGACGGCGTCGAGGAGGGGGACACGGTCGTGGTGTCGGCCCAGTTCCTCATCGACTCCGAGAGCAACCTCACGCAGGCGATCCGGAGCATCGAATCGGGTCCGGCCATGCCCGGGATGCCGGTGGAGCACATGCACGCCGCCGAACCCGAGGCGCCCGCGTCCGGCGCGCCGGCCATGCCCGGGATGCCGGCGGATCACATTGACGGCGCGGAACCGGCGGCGCCGGCGTCCGGCGCGCCGGCCATGCCCGGGATGCCGGTGGAGCACGTGCACGGCGCGGGACCCGCGGTGCCCGCTGCCGGCGCACCGGCGATGCCAGGGGTGCCGGCGGATCACATTGACGGCGCGGAACCGGCGGCGCCGGCGTCCGGCGCGCCGGCCATGCCCGGGATGCCGGCGGAGCACGTGCACGGCACGGAACCGGCGCCGGTTCGGCCCGAGGGACCGGGCGGGCCACCGGCGGGGCCGGCCGGCCGCCGCCGCTGACGCGACCGCCGCGACCGACGTCGCGGGAGGAGACCGATGCTTGTCAGGGTCATCGAGTGGTCCATCGGCAACCGCTTCCTCGTCGTCCTCGGGGCGGTGTTCATCGCCTTCGGCGGGATCTACGCTCTGCGGGCGACGCCCCTCGACGCGCTGCCCGACCTCTCCGACGTGCAGGTCATCGTCTTCACCGACTACCCCGGACAGGCCCCCCAGGTGGTCGAGGACCAGGTCACCTATCCCATCACCACGCAGATGCTCGCCGTCCCCAACGCCACGGTGGTGCGCGGCTACTCGTTCTTCGGCTTCTCGTTCGTCTACGTGATCTTCGAGGACGGCACCGACCTGTACTGGGCGCGCAGCCGGGTCCTCGAGTACCTCAACTACGCCGGCGGGCGCCTTCCGCGGGGCGTGACGCCGACCCTCGGCCCCGACGCCACCGGCGTCGGCTGGGCGTACATGTACGCGCTCCGCTCCGACGACGTCGACCTCGCCGAGCTGCGCTCGCTCCAGGACTGGTTCCTCAAGTACGAGCTGACGGCGGTGCGGGGGGTGTCGGAGGTCGCCAGCATCGGCGGCTTCGTCAAGCAGTACCAGATCACGGTCGACCCGAACCGCCTGCGCGCCTACGACATTTCCCTGTCGCGCATCCGGGACGCCGTGCAACGGAGCAACAACGACGTCGGCGGGCGCGTGCTGGAGATGTCCGAGGCCGAGTTCATGGTGCGCGGCGAGGGCTACATCCAGGGCGTCGACGACGTGAGGCGCGTCGCCCTCGGGGTGGACGAGTCCGGCACCCCGATCACGGTCCAGGACGTCGCCACGGTGCAGATCGGCCCGGACATCCGCCGCGGGCTCGCCGAGCTGAACGGCGAGGGCGAGGTGGTCGGCGGCATCGTGGTGGTGCGCTACGGCGCCAACGTCCACGAGGTGGTCGAGCGGGTGAAGGCCCGACTCGCGGAGCTGCAGTCCGGGCTGCCGCCGGGGGTGGAGGTCGTCCCCGTCTACGACCGGACGTCGTTGATCGAACGCTCGATCGACACCCTGCGGCAGAAGCTGCTCGAAGAGATGGCGATCGTGGCGCTGGTCTGCGCCGTCTTCCTGCTGCACGTGCGCTCGGCGCTGGTCGCGGTGCTGACCCTGCCGCTGGCGGTGCTGATGGCCCTCGTCGTGATGTACCTGCAGGGCATCAACGCCAACATCATGTCGCTGGGGGGCATCGCCATCGCCATCGGCGCGATGGTGGACGCCGCGATCGTGATGGTCGAGAACGCGCACCGGCACCTGGAGCGCGACGCCGGCCGCCTGCCGCACTGGCAGATCGTCACCCGCGCGGCCACCGAGGTCGGCCCGACCCTGTTCTTCGCGCTGCTGGTGATCACCATCTCGTTCGCCCCGATCTTCACCCTGGAGGCGCAGGAGGGCCGGCTCTTCAAGCCGCTGGCGTTCACCAAGACCTACGCCATGGCCGCCGCCGCCCTGCTCTCGGTCACGCTGGTGCCGGTGCTCGTCGGCTACTGGATACGCGGCCGCGTGGTGTCGGCGCGGGTCAACCCGTTGACCTGGCTGCTCATGGCGCTGTATCGGCCGGTGCTGCGGTTGGTGCTGGCCGGGCGCTGGGCGGTCGTCGCGGCGACGCTGGCGGCGCTGGTCGCCACCGCGGTTCCCTTCTCGCGGCTCGGCTCCGAGTTCATGCCGCCGTTGTGGGAGGGCGACCTGCTCTACATGCCGACGACCCTGCCCGGGGTGTCGATTACCAAGGCCCGCGAGATCCTGCAGCAGACCGACCGTATCCTGCGGACCTTCCCGGAGGTGGAGCAGGTGTTCGGCAAGGTCGGGCGCGCGGACACCGCGACCGACCCGGCGCCGCTGAGCATGCTCGAGACGACCATCCAGCTCAAGCCGGAGGACGCCTGGCGGCCGGGCATGACCCCCGAACGGCTGACCGACGAGATGAACCGCGCCATCCGGTTCCCGGGCGTCACCAACGCCTGGACCATGCCCATCAAGACCCGCATCGACATGCTGTCGACGGGCATCAAGACCCCGGTGGGCATCAAGATATCAGGACCCGATCTCGCGGTGCTCGAGGAGGTCGGCCGCGACGTGGAGGCCGTGGTCCGGCAGGTGCCGGGCACGCGCTCGGCCTACGCCGAGCGGGTGATGGGGGGCAACTACCTGAACTTCTCGGTCCGTCGCGACGAGATCGCCCGCTACGGGCTCACCGTCGGCGACGTGCAGGACGTCATCCAGTCGGCCATCGGGGGCATGAACATCACCACGACGGTCGAGGGGCTGGAGCGTTACCCCGTCAACCTGCGCTACAGCCGCGACCTGCGCGACAACCCCGCCGCCCTGCGGGACATCCTCGTCCAGACGCCGACGCGCCAGCAGATTCCCCTCGGCCACCTCGCGACGATGTCGTTCGTCAAGGGACCGCCGGCCATCAAGAGCGAGCAGGCGCGGCCGAACGCCTGGGTCTACGTGGACATCGAGGATGTCGACGTCGGCACCTACGTCGAGCGCGCGCGCGAGGCGGTGGCCGCGCAGGTGGAGATACCCACCGGCTACAGCCTCGGGTGGAGCGGCCAGTACGAGTACATGGTGCGCGCGCAGGAACGGATGCGGCTCGTGGTCCCGATCACGCTGCTGCTGATCTTCCTGACCATCTACGCCAGCACGCGTTCGGTCGCCAGGACCCTCATCGTGCTGTCGGCGGTGCCGCTGTCCCTGATCGGCACCTTCTGGCTGCTGCACGTGCTCGGCTACAACCTGAGCATCGCGGTGTGGGTGGGCATCATCGCCCTGGCCGGCCTGAGCGCGGAGACCGGGGTGGTGATGATGCTGTACCTGGACCGCGCCTGCGCCGACGCTCTCGCCGACGGGCGGCTTCGCACGCCGGCCGAGCTCCGTGAAGCGGTGTTCGACGGCGCCGCCCGCCGCGTCCGACCGGTGGTGATGCTGAGCGCCACCACCGTGCTCGGCCTGCTCCCCATCATGTGGAGCACCGGCACCGGGGCCGACGTGATGAAGCGCATCGCGGCGCCGATGGTGGGCGGGGTGGTGACGACGGCAGTCGTCGTGCTCCTGGTGTTCCCCGCCGTCTACGCCATCTGGCGCGGGTGGGGACTGTCGCGACGGGCCGAGGCGGATGCCCCGCGCGGGCACGCTCCCGGGCGGTAGCCCTCGCCCGGAGCGCCGAAGACGTCGCCCGCCACCGCGATGCCCGCACACTTCGCGTTCCGGGCAGGCCGGCCTGGTGCCGGCGGTGGAGCGCGCATCGCTGGTCCGTGCGAAGCCGTCAGGCGACGATGGGCGGGCTGGATCGCTCAGCTCGATGCCGGCGGCAGCCGTCCGCGCAAGCGCGAGCACCGGTCCAGCAACTCTTCGCCGGTGGCGCAGTCGACGATCGGGTCGGCTGCCTCGGCGAGGCGGGCCGGGTCGTCGATCTCGGCGAGCAGCTCCGCCAGCCGTTCCGCGGTTCCCGCGTCGAACCGGCGCGCCGCCAGTCGGCGCAGCAGCGCCCGTTGCTCGGCGCGTGCTTCCGCCCGTCCTTCGGCGCGTCCCTCCGCCCGTCCTTCGGCGCGTGCTTCCGCCCGTCCTTCGGCGCGTCCCTCCGCCCGTCCTTCGGCGCGTGCTTCCGCCCGTCCTTCGGCGCGTGCTTCCGCCCGTGCTTCGGCGCGCGCCCCACGCAGGAAGGGGACTTCCCGCGGACCGGCGCCGTCCCGGTCGCGCAGCACCCGGCCGACACGTTCGAGGACCGAGATCGATTCCGCCGACAACACGGGCTCGTTCATCGCCCGGTGGATCTCGGCCGCCGTCCAGCCGGGAAACGCCCGGCTCTCGGGCGCCGGGCGGTAGCGGCCGTCGGGCTGCAGCACGTGTATCGTGAGGCCCGGCTCGCGGTTCGCGGCCCGGCTCGGCGCGCGCACGTCGGGCACCTCCACCCACACCTCGGGCAGCTTCCAGGACTGGTACATCGCGAGCTTGCGGCGGCGCACGTCGGTGGTGTGGTCCACCTCGACCACCACGTCCGGCAGGGCGTCTTCGCCCACCACGATGGCGGGGCCGTCGGGGCGGTCCCGCCCCGCGTGCAGATACACCGTCTGGTCCGCCTCCATGATCCGACGCCGCGCGCCGTGTTCGTCCCGCAGCAGCAGGTCCGTCGAGCCGAAGGTGTCGATGGGCGAGCCCCGCGCCACCGCGATCAGGGCCGCCATCTGGGCCAGGCGCTGCGAGGGCTCCTCGTGGTAGATGCCGGCCGCCTCGCAGACCATGGCGGTCTCGGTGGCGGCGTCCCAGACCTCGACGCGGCCGTCGTAGTCGTCGAACTCCTCGCGGGTGATGCGTACGGCGCGGCAGCCGGGGAAGTCGTCGGCGTCGCGCGCCGTGATGACGTCTTCCGAGGCCGCGACCGCGTGCGCGGGCGCGGGGTCGGGCGGCGGCGCGGCCGCTTCGGACTGGCGCGCCGACGGCGGAGAGGGGACGGGCAGGATTGCTGGGTTGGCCATGTGTCGTGGCTCGACTGGAAGTACGGCGTAGCCGGTGTGCAGGGCGCCGATCCTCTCTGCCTCTACTGAGAGAAGACGTTGCTCAATGGTCCTGGGGAGAACCACCCTGCCGATCACCAACCGTCTTGTTAAATATAACACACGTCAATCGTCCGAGACCGATCACGCGGATCCTGGCGCCGCAGACCGCGTCGAACGCTGCGGCGACGCCGGCGCGGCCGACGGACAGACTGACCGGGCGGCCCCTGGCCGCATACTGCGAAAGCGGATACCGCCGGGCTCGAACGACGGGAGGCGTTAGTAGCGGGGCCGCACTGCGCGACGCGGCCTTCGCCACTCAGCGTTCGGAACGCATCCAGGCGGTGGCGAGGCTGTCGGCGTACTCGTTCCAGCGGTGGCCGGCGTGGGCGGCGATCCAGAGGAGATCGCAGGCGGGATGGGCGCGGTAGAGGGCCAGCAGCTCCTGCACGAGCGCCAGATTCATGATGGGGCCGGTCTTCTTCTTCCAGCCCCGGCGCTCCCACCCCGGCGCCCACTGGGTGATGGTGTTCACGCAGAGCCGGCTGTCGGTGTAGACGGTGACCGCGGCATCCTCCGGCAGCATCGCGAACGCCTCGATGAGGGCGCGCAACTCCATGCGGTTGTTCGTGGTGTCGGGGTCGTGGCCGTGCTTCTCGGACACGATGCGGCCGTCCTCGACCCACACCACCCCCCAGCCGCCGGGACCGGGGTTCGGCGACGCGCTGCCGTCGGTGAAGACGCCCGAGGCGGGGCCGTCCGTGTACTTCGCGCGGGCCTCGGCCGGGGTCAGGTTCTCCTCGCGCACGGGGCGCGCGCGGCCCGCGCCGCCGCGGCCCGGACCTGTCGCGGCCGTCTTCTTCGGTGAAGAGCCCGACCTGCTCGCGGAAGCGGCCGCCTTCCTGGGGGAATGGTCGCGGCAGTACTTGGGCCGCCAGCCCGGATAGCGGTCCAGCGCCGCCCGGGAAACGTCGAACTGCGCCCCGCACACCTGGCACTGGAAGCTCGGCACGCCGCACAGGATACGACAGCCGGCAAGCCGGCCGCGGGCGGTGGACGGAGCGGCGCAGACCCGATCGGCGGCCGGCGGAGAGAGGCGTCCGGCGTCGGCGGCCGGTTCCGTTGCAACGCCGGCGTCCGGTCCTTCCGGTCGCGTGCGAAGTGCTCCGCGCCCGCGGGCCGCCATCCGAATCTCGTCCGCTCGTCCCCGCGGCGTGTCGGACGATTCGGGCGGAACACTCCCGCCCGCCGGTCTGTCTCGGGGCAGCGCCGATCGACGCACGCCGGCTCGTCGTCGGTCAGCTGCGGGAACCCCCGACCGCCGGTCTGTTTCGGGTCAGAACGACACGGACATGTTCATCGAGATGGTGCGCGGCGCCCCCAGCCACGCCGCGTTCTCCACGATCGCGGCGAGGTACGACGCGTCGAAGAGGTTGTTCGCGACCAGAGATACCTCGGCCGACTCGAAGCGGCCGGTCAGCGACTCGACCGAGAAGGTGAGGTAGGCGTCGGCCAGCCAGTAGGCGTCCGCGTACCAGTCGGCGGTCAGACTGACCCGCCGCGACGAGGTGTACTTGGCGGAGATGCCCATCCCGAGCGGGCCCGAGTGGTCGAGCGACAGGACCCACAGCCGGCCGGGCACCGCCGTCACGTCGGTGCCCGGCTGGATGTTCTGCGAGGCGTCCACCTGCGCGTCGCCGGTGCCGACGTACTGCGAGTCGTTGAAGGTCCAGGCGGTGTAGAACGACGTCCGCCCCGGCATCTGCACGGTGGCCGAGAGCTCGACCCCGCTGGTGTCGATGCCGCCAGCGTTGAAGTAGGCGCCGCCCCCGGGAATGAGGTAGTTGGGGCCGGTCGTGGTCGTGGGCCCGAGGAAGAAGATGCGGTTGTCGAAGTCGATGTCGTACCAGGTGGCGCCGAGGGCGACGTTCTCTCCCGAGTACCGCATCCCGACGTCGACGTTCGTGGCGGTCTCGGGCTCGAGGGCGGCGAGGCTCCGCCCCGGCACCTCGAGCAGGCGGTCGGCCAGCGACTTGAAGTTCTCGGCGTAGCCGGCGAACAGCTCGAGGCCGTCGACCGGCGTCTCCAGGGTGACGCCGCCGGAGAACAGCAGGTCCGAGTCGGAGTCGACGCCGAGGCCGGGGTCGATGCCGAAGAGGTCGCGACGGGAGACGTTCACCAGAAACTGCTTGACGCCGCCGGAGACGGCGAGGGGACCGGCGTAGATGGTGTCCTCGACGTACCACTTGAACACCTGCTGGGGGAAGTCCCAGTCGTACTGCTGCCAGTACGGCTTCTCGTCGAAGGCGATGTTGACGCGGGGGTCGAGGATGCGATGCCAGTCGCGGCCCAGGATGCGGGTCGAGTCCTCGAACCACAGGCCCGCCCGCAAGGTGTTGCCGGCGGCGCCGACGGCGCCGGTCCACTCCTCGTCGAGGGTGAAGCCCAGCCGGTCCTTGCCGTAGTGGCTGTGGCGGAACGACTGCACGGCGCTGGCCCCGGGGTGGCACGCGGGGTCGACCTCGGGCCCCCCCGCCCCGTAGTAGTTGAAGATGAACGACGACGTGCAGCCGGGCTGCGGCCCCACCGCCACGAGGTTCCGGTCGACGAAGCGGATCTGCCCCAGGATGTCCCCGCCCCGCACCGGCGCCCCGCCCATGAGCTCCGACTCGGGACCGCCGCCGTCGTCGGTCACGTCGACGACGTACGGCGGCAGCCAGTCGCCGCGGCCGCGGTTCCGGTGGTAGTAGGCGCCGGCGCTCAGGGTGCTGGCGTCGTTGAACGCCCAGTCGGCCTTCAGGTAGCCGAAGGTGTTCTTGCGGTACGTGGACCAGCCGCGCCGGTAGAACTGGTTGAGGTAGGGGACGCCGGGCCAGTCGTCGATGAGGCGGTCCCAGCGGGGGGCGGCCGCGAAGTCGGCGGCCGAGTAGAGGCGCTGGTAGACGTCCTCGCGTATCTGGTCGTACGAGAAGTAGGACGTCAGCTCCAGCCGTCCGTGCGACGACGCGAGCTTGGCCGCGAGGTGCTCGCGCTCGTTCCGGGCCGCGCCGTGCACCCAGTCGGTGGCGGTCTGGCGCCCCGCCGACAGCCACGCGAGGGTCTCGCGGCCGAAGAGCGAGCCGGTGTCGACCCGCATGTAGTAGCGCTCGCCGTCGTTCTCGCCGAGGGTGACCGACGCCGTGTAGGTGCGCTCGGTCTCGGGCGCGTCGGTGATGAAGTTGAAGGTGCCGCCCAGCGCCTCGACCGAGCGGGAGGCGACGTCGGCGGTGCCCTGCGAGACCTCCACACCGCCGAGGTTGGCGGGGTCGACGAAGCGGTTGGCCTTGGCCCCGCTCCAGTAGTCGGAGGTGCCGTTGGGGAAACCGTCGATGGTGGTGCCGATCTGGGCCTCGTTGATGTTGGTCTGGAAGCCGCGGACGGCGACCGAGCTCGACCAGTCGTCGAACCCGTAGGTGTCGCCCTCCTGCACCGACACCCCCGGGAGGTTGTCGACGACGGCGACGACGCTGGTGATGGCGGCCTGCTGCTCGAGCATCGGCTCGGCGACGACGTTGGTCGCGAAGACCGTCGGCTCGTCGGCGATGACCGACACCGCCTCGAGCAGCCGCTCGATCTCGAGCACGACGTCGAGCGAGACCGCGACTTCGGCCTCGACCGCGACCAGCATTGCCTGCGTCTCGAAGCCGGGCAGGGTGAGCCGCACCAGGTACTCGGCGGCGGGCAGCGTGTCGAAGACGAAGCGGCCGTCGAGGCCGGTGACCTGCAGCCGGGCGGCCGGGAGCGGCCCGCCGGTCACCGCGACGGTGACACCGGGCAATGCGCCGCCTCCGATGTCGGTGATCGACCCGTCGATCGCGCCCGTCGTCTGCGCGAGGGTCCGCGGCGCCGGCAGCAGCGTCGATGCGGCGAGGAGGCCGGCCGCCAGGGCGGTCTGCAGTGGAGAACGGGACGATGACGTCATCGGGATCTCCTCAGGCACCAGGGGCGTGGTGCCGAACGCCTTCGTGGCTCCCTGGCCGGGAGCGCTCGAAGGAAGCGACGCGGACGGGATTAGTCCTCATGCCTGCCGTGCCCCTAGCGCCGATCGCGTTTCGTCAAGCGTCGACTCGGGTGTCGGCAGAGTGACAATTCTGACACTATTCTGCGATATTTGCGTCACCCGGGGATGGTGAGGCTCACGGCGATGCGCGACGAGGTCTGCCGGTCGGCACCTGTCTCCGGACGCCGGCGGGCGACTCGGCTGTGCTCTACTCAACCCATGGAGAAGAGCTCTTCCGCGGCCTCGAAACGAGGAGTTTCAGTACCGGAACAGGTACGACAGCTTCGTGAAGAACGCCCGGTTGGTCTGCCGCAGGGCGGTGGTGGGGAACCGCACCGCGTCGAACAGGTCGCCCTGCTGGTAGTGGTCGTCGTAGCCGACGAAGAACACGGTGCCGGCGTTGACCCGGTAGGTGAACAGGACGTTGGCGCCGAGGGTCCGGTTCAGCGAGTTGAACTCCATGATGTTGCGGAGGGACAGCCGGTTGGTGAGCTGGTAGGTGGTGAAGGTGCGCAGGATCTTCACGTCGAAGACCAGCGCCTCGGTCATCGGGTCGTGAAGGCGGCTCGTGATGAGGGTCAGGTCGGCGCTGAGGCGGCTCGTCGGGCGCAGGTTGGCGAACACCGTGGTGTTGACGGACCGGCCCAGGAAAGGGTCGTCGCCGTAGCGGATCTGGTCGCCCCAGTTGAGGAACCCGCCGAAGGCGACCTTGCGGCTGGCGCTGGCGCCGCCGCCGATGAACGCCGAGGTCTTGAGGAAGTCGAGCCCGCCGTAGCGCTCGAGGTCGCGGTTCACGTTGGCGACGGTGATGATGCCGTTGGCCAGGGTGGCCCGCACGCCCGCACCCGTCTGCTCGTCCTGAAGCGTCCCCGCGAAGTCGTAGATCCGGCCGTAGCTGGCGAAGGGGCCCCAGTTGATCACGAGGTTGTCGGGCCACCACTGGTAACCGGCGTTGGCCCGGGCGCTCCGCGTGTCGACGCGCTGCACGAACCCGGTGTCGGTGCGGAAGTTCGGGTCGACGGTGTCGAACGACGCGCCGTAGCTGAGGTTGCGGCCCCGCCGGTCGTAGGCGACGTGGGCGGTCGGTCCCGTGCGCTCGGCCCCCTCGTCGTCGCGGTGCTGCGACCCCGCGTAGAGCATCGTCAGCGACGACGTGCGGCCGAGGCGGAAGCGGCCGTCGACGGCGGCGACCCGGCTGTAGGCGTCGATGAACTCCCGGCCCGTCGCCATGACCCCCACCGACGACTCCGCGTAGAGGTCGTAGCGGGCCCGCCCCGCGAACACCTGCGACGTCTTGCCGATGGCGTCCGCGGGCAGGCCGTCCCGCCGTCCCGCCGCCTCGTCGTTGGCGACGAGGACCCCGAGGGTGGTGTTGCCGACCTTGCCCGTCAGCTTTCCGCCGTAGCGCGGGTCGATGATGGTGCGGGTGTGCAGCAGGTTCACCTGTCCGGGCACCGTGAAGACCTCCTGGCCCTCGAGGAAGAACGGGCGGAGCTCGGGGAAGAAGAGGGGGTACCGCTGGTTGACCTCGATCTGCGGGGTGTCGGACTCGATCTGCGAGAAGTCGGGGTTGTAGGTGAAGTCGGCGGTCAGGTTCGGGGTCACCCCGTACTTCAGGTTCAACGCGCCCTCGGGTTGCGTAGTCTCCTCGAACGCCCCCGTCGAGGCGTCGAGCGACCCGATGCGGATGGCGGTGACCGTCGGCAGGATCTCCAGGTTGCGGCTCGTCGACAGGCCCGTGAGCCCGTCGAGCAGGCCCATCTGGGTCAGGAAGCCGGCCACCCCGCGCGAGACCGGCGACCACACGTCGGCCTCGTCCTTGCCGAAGATCGTCCGCACGATCTGGAAGCCCCACCGGTGGGGCTCGCCCGGACCGCGTTCCGGATAGCGGAGGCTCTTGAACGGAATCGCCATCTCCGCCGTCCAGCCGTCGGCGGCCAGCCTCGCGGCCGAATCGAAGAGGGCGTCCCACGACAGGTCGCCGGTGGGGGGCGCGCCCAGCGAGGCCGCGAGCGCCGCGCTCATGCCGCCGCGTCCGCTGCCCGGCGTCCGCCCCCCGCCCCCAGGCCGTCCCCCGCCTCCGCCCCCGCCTCCGCCGCCCCCGCCGGGCGTGCGCTCGGCGCTCGACTCGAGCAGGGAGTCGGCCTGCACCCCGTAGCCGTTCACCGAGAAGACGTAGGCGCGCTGCTGGTCGAGGAACGGGTCGAAGTAGACGGCCACCGTGTCGTCGATGAACGTCTGGTCGCGGTCGGCCCGGTTGGCGCGGATCAGGGCGGGGTCGGAGTAGTGAGCCCGGATGCCGAAGTAGAGGTTGTCGTCGTCGTAGGCGATGTGGACCTCGGTGTCCTCGGTGGCCGGCGCCCCGTCGAGGGGGCGCTGCTGCACGAACTCGGTGATGCGCGTGGCCCGTTCCCACATCGGGTCGTCGAGGGTCCCGTCGATGCGCGGGGCGGCGTTGGTGCGCTCGGGGCGCACGCTGGGGCGGCCCGTGAGAATGCCGGCGCCGCTGGCGATGCCGAGCCCGGCGGCCCCGCCGGCCCGCTCCGGGACGGCTGCGCCCGAGGCCCGGCCCGGGACGCCCCCTGCGGCCGGCGCCGGCTCCCGTCTCGCCGTCGCACCAGCGCCTGGCGTGGTGCCCGCCGGCTCCCGTCTCGCAATTGCACCAGCGCCCGGCGCGGTCTCCGCCGGCTCGCGTCCGGCGGTCGCACCCGGGACCAGCGCGGCGTCCACCGGCTCGCGCCCGGCGGTCGCACCCGGAACCGGCGCGGTCTCCACCGGCTCGCGCCCGGCGGTCGCACCCGGGACCGGCGCGGTCTCCGCCGGCTCGCGTCCGGCGACTGCGCCCGGGGCCGCCGCAATCTCCGCCGGCTCGCGCCCGGCGATCGCACCCGGGACCCCGGCGGCCTCCATCGGGGGTCGGCGCGTCGGGGGTGCGGCGGAGAAGGGAAGAGGCAGTTCGCTGCCAGGCCCCGGCGGCACGATTCCCGCACGCCGGCCGCCGGCCGCCGGAGGCCGGAGCGGCTGGAGCATCCCCGTGCTGACTCGTCCCGTGGACAGGCCGGCCGCGAGCTCGCCGGCGATGCGGTCCTGCAGCGCGAAGATCTCGTGCCGCTCGCCGTCGGCCCTGACCGCGTGGACCACCACGGCCGAAGGCAGGTCGACGATCCGGGCGTTGATGCGGAGCCGTTGTCCTATCTGCTGGTAGCTGCCGGTGACCGCCCGGCGTGCGCCGAGCCGGCGGTGCAGTCGACCGAGGTCTACGGCCGGGGCCTCGCCGCCCCCCGCCCGGTCGGCGACCGCGTGCGAGAGCCCGGCGGGGCCGACGACCGTCAGGCCTCGCGCTGCCAGCTCGGCCGTGAGCGTCTCGGCGATCCCGTCGCCCAGCCAGGCGTTCTCCGGATCCGGCGAGAGGTTCGTGAACGAGAGCACCGCTATGGCATCGGAGCCTCGGACGGGTTGCGGTTCCTGCGCGCGGACGCCAACAGCAGCCAGCGGCAGCAAGAGACCGACGGTGAGAGCGCGTGCGGCGGGGGTCATGAGTTGCCGGATTGCGGGTGATACTGCGACATCCTCGACGGTGACGACAAACCACCTATGGTAGTCCATCGCGGCCGGCTGCGACTATGGGGCCGAGCGGCGGCCCGCGTGTCACAATGGGCCGGCGCGGGTTCCTGTCGCCAGGAGCCGCCGCGGGGGGATGCAGCCCGTGGTGAGACCCCGCTCTGCACCGAGACCGGCGAGAGCGCCGGCGTGCTGCAGAACGCCCGTGCCCGAGACGAGAGAGTGTGACGGGGAGCAGACTGGGCATACCGTGACCGCGGAGCTGCGAGCTGTTCCGTGGAACAACCCGGGCAGGGTGCGTCGCCGGTCGAACGCAGCGGGACCCTTCACCACGGGCTGGTAGCATGTCAGGCCGTGCGACCCGCATGTCGCGCGCCCACGAAAGGATGCCGTGATGTCCGCAGCCTCTTCCATCGTTCGCATCGCCGTCTCCGTGAGCGCCGGGGCCGCGTTGCTGACCGCCGCTCCGGCGGCGGCGCAGCTCCGGCCCGATCCCCCGGGAACCGCGGCGCTCGTCCGGCTCGACGAGTCCCGCATCGCCCCCCTGCCGGAGTCGCAGTGGACGGACGAGCATCGCGCCCGGGTGGACCGGTGGGCCCCCGAGGTGCGCATCGGCAACGCCTTCCGGACGTTGCTGCACGTGCCCGAGCTCGTCGACGCGGTGATGCCGTTCCGCGTCTACATCACCCGCGAGACGACGATTCCCGCCCGCCACCGCGAGCTGCTGATCCTGCGCACGGCGTGGCTCACGCAGAACCGCCATCTGTGGGCCGACCATGCGCCGACCGCCCGCCTCGTCGGCCTCACCGGCGACGAGGTGGACCGAATCGCGGCCGGCCCGGCCGCGGCGGGGTGGTCGCCCTTCGAGGCGACGCTGCTGCGGCTGGCCGACGAGCTGTACCGCAACTCGTCGGTCCGCGACGCGGTGTGGGCCGCCCTCGACGAGCGCTACGACCTGCTCGAGCTCGTCGACGCGGTGATGACCGTCAACCAGACCACCTTGCTGGCGATGCTGCTCAACTCGTTCGGCGTCCAGCCCGACGACGACGCGCTGGCCCGCTGGCCCGCCGACGTCCCGTACGGGCTCGACGTGGCCGACCCCGAGCCGCCGCTGCGCGAGCCGCGGGTGGCGCCCCTCGAGGGGCCGGGCATCCGGGTGGGCCGCACCTTCGGGCGCCATCCCCGCATGCAGGCGGCGCGCAGCGGGCAGTCGGGCTACGTGAACCGCGTCTCGCCGCTCACCCCCTACTTCCGCGAGCTGCTGATCCTGCGCATCGGCTGGAACTGCCAGGCCGTCTACGAGTGGGCGAAGCACGTGGGCAGCGTGGGCCGGGCGCGTGACCACGGCCTCGAGCCGGAGCGGATCGCGCTCGGGCGCGACGCGGGGTGGGACCCGTTCGAGCAGGCCCACGTGCGGGCCGCCGACGAGATCTACCGGGACGGTATCATTTCCGACGACACGTGGGCGGCCCTGGCGTCGCGCTACGACACCCGCGAGATGATGAGCGTGGTGATGACGGTGGCCAACTACCGCCTCGTGTCGATGTCGCTCAACGCGCTGGGGGTGCAGCCGCAGGAGACCGACGAGCTGTTCCCGGCCGAGGCCGTCGCCGCTCTCGCCGCGAGATGACGAGCGTGGGTGATGACCGGTGGCCGACCGCTGGCGATGTCGCCGAACGCCCGGGCGCGCCGCCGCAGGAGACCGACGAGCTGTTTTCCGGCGAGTCCGTTGCCGCTCTCGCCGGCGTGACGAAGTGACCGCGCGACCTTCGGTCGCGTTGGGAGTTTCGTCGGCACGGAAACTCCTGGCGCGCCGGCTCCCATGTTCGAGGCTGCGTCGGGAGTTTGCCGGCGCGAAACTCCTGCCCGCGCGGGCTCCCATGTTCGAGAGTGTGACCGAGGTGACCATGAACCGCCGATCCGTAGACCGCCGCACGTTTCTGACCGCCGTCGGTGCCGCTGCCGCCGCCGTCCCTGTCCTCGCGCAAGAGCCGCCGGCCGTTCCGCCGTACCGGCCGCGCGACTGGTCGGGGGGCAACCCCCTTCCCTATCCCGATCCCGACATCATCGCCCTCGACCCCCGGTTCCGCCGCTACGTGCTGTTCAACACCCCGATCCGGCGCCACTACACCGGCACCCTCTGGGCGGAGGGGCCGGCGTGGAACGGGGTGGGCCGGTACGTGGTCTGGAGCGACATCCCCAACAACCGCCAGATGCGCTGGATCGAGGACGACGGCCGGGTCACCGAGTTCCGCAACCCGTCGGGCTACAGCAACGGCAACACGTTCGACCACGAGGGCCGGCAGCTCTCGTGCGAGCACGGCGGGCGCCGCGTGGTCCGCTACGAGCAGTCGGGCGAGGTGACGGTCATCGCCGACAGCTACGAGGGGACGCCGCTGAACTCGCCCAACGACGTGGTGGTGCACCCCGACCGCAGCATCTGGTTCACGGACCCGCCCTACGGGGTGCGCGGCGACTACGAGGGCTTCCGGGCCGAGGCCGAGTTGCCGTTGTCGGTCTACCGGGTGGACGGGCAGACCGGGCAGATCGCGCGGGTCACCGACGACATCGGGGCGCCCAACGGCATCTGCTTCTCGCCGGACTACGACCGGCTCTACGTGGCCGACACCGGAAGCGGGCGGGAGATCCGGGTCTGGGACGTCGACGGGACCGGCCTCCGCAACGGCCGGCGCCACGTGCAGCTCACCATGCCCGGCGACCCGGACACCATCTCGGGCGCCGACGGCATGCGCTGCGACGTCGACGGCAACATCTGGGCCGGCGCGCGGCCCGGCGTGCAGATCGTGGCCCCGGACGGCGACACCATCGGGGTCATCCGGCTGCCCGAGGTCTGCGCCAACGTCTGCTTCGGCGGGGCGAAGCGCAACCGGCTGTTCATGACGGCCAGCCAGTCGCTCTACTCGGTGTACGTGGGGGTGCGCGGGGCGGGGATCGCGTAGGATTCTGCGCCGCAGGAATGGGGCAGGGCAGTTTGAAGGGCAATCGCAGCTGCGGGTGATGACTTGCGGCCCGGAGGCCGTTGGCAGCACCCCGCGTCGCGCGGAGACCGGTGTGCGTCTGCCGGACCAAGGCGTGGCGACGGAGCCACTGCCGGCAGAGGCGACCGATAACGACGCAGGCCGGTAGGATGCATCGCCCGGTCTTTTGCGGCGGAGCCCTTGTCCCGGGCCGCTGTTCCGGCGACGTTGTGTGCTCTAAGGTCGTGGAGGAGTCGCGCTGTTCGGTGCGCTGGCTCCTGGTAGTGATTTCGAGGAGGTTCGCATGACAGTTCGTGCCTGGTTCGTTGCATGTGCAAGCGTCGTGGTGCTGTTCGGAACGGGGGCGCCCGCCCACGCGCAAATCGAGGAGCTGACGCCGGTCACCGACGCGGTGCTCCAGGACCCCGACCCCGCCGACTGGCTGAGCTGGCGGCGCACCCTCGACGGGTGGGGCTACAGCCCCCTCGACGAGATCGACCGGGGCAACGTTGGCGAGCTGCGGCTCGCCTGGTCGTGGGGCATGGAGCCCGGCGTGTCGCAGACGACGCCCATGGTGCACGACGGCATCCTCTACCTCGCCAACCCCGGCAACGTCGTGCAGGCCCTGCACGCCGGCAGCGGCGACTTCATCTGGGAGTACCGGCGCGAGATGGAGGCGGCCCGGCGGCCCGCGGCCCAGATGCGCAGCCTCGCCATCTACGAGGACCTCATCATCCTGAACACCGTCGACGCCCACGTCGTCGGGCTCGACGCCCGCACCGGCGAGGTGCGCTGGGACACCCCGGTCATGCCCGAGGAGGACGGCTACGGCTTCTCGAGCGGCCCGGTCATCGCCGGGGGCGTCATCGTGGCGGGGCTGCGGGGCTGCGAGCGGTTCCGCGAGGACACCTGCTACATCGTCGGGCTCGACGCCCGCACCGGCCAGGCCCTCTGGCGCACGTCGACCATCGCCCGCCCCGGCGAGCGCGGCGGCGACACCTGGGGCGACCTGCCGCTGCTCTTCCGCGCCGGCAGCGACGCGTGGATTCCCGGCAGCTACGACCCCGCGACGGGGCTCGTCTTCTACGGCACCGCCCAGGCCAAGCCGTGGTCGCGCGACGCCCGCGGCACCGACGGCGACGCCCTCTACAGCAACTCGACCCTCGCCCTCGACCCCGCCACCGGCGAGATGGAGTGGTACTTCCAGCACATCCCCGGCGACAGCCACGACATGGACGAGACGTTCGAGCGCATCCTCATCGACTACGACGGCAAGCAGTCGGTGTTCAGCATGGGCAAGCTCGCGATTCTCTGGGAGCTCGACCGGGCCAGCGGCGCGTTCACCAGCGCCGTCGACCTCGGCTACCAGAACATCCTCGACGTCGACCCCGACACCGGCGCCGTCACCTACCGCGAGGGCATGGTCTCCGGCGTGGGCGAGGAGCTCTTCTTCTGCCCCAGCACCGGCGGCTTCAAGAGCCTGCGGGCGATGGCCTACCACCCCGACACGACCGCGCTCTACATCCCCCTCAACCTCAACTGCGAGACCGCCGCGTTCGGCCCCGTCGAGCGCCGGTTGGGCGGCGGCGGCACCGGCGGCGTGCGCGGCCGGCTGAATCACTTCCACCCCGACGCGCCCGACCAGATGGGCGAGTTCCAGGCCCTCGACATCCGCACCGGCGAGACCCTGTGGAAGCACCGCCGCCGCGCCCCCTACAACACCGCGGCCCTGACCACCGCCGGCGGCCTCGTCTTCGTCGGCGACTGGGAGCGCTACGTCTTCGCCTACGACGCCGCGAGCGGCGAGCAGCTCTGGCAGAGCCGGCTGACCACGATGTCCAACGGCTATCCGATCACCTACGCGGTCGACGGCAAGCAGTACATCGCGTTCACCGCCGGCGGTCCCCTCGGCGGCTCGAGCTGGACGAGCATCCTCCCCGCCGACCTGCTGCGGGAGATGCGGAACCCGCGGCAGGGCAACGCGCTGTTCGTGTTTGCGTTGCCTTGACAACCAACAACAGTCCGCCAGCGTCCGGGGCCGTCCAGGACAGTCTGTAAAATACTGACTCATAATAGGTTATGGTTCTGGAGGCACGGACTGACCGGAGCGGGACGTATGGTGGAATCCGCCTCAATCCCGTATATAATGGGGGAATGGATGTTGTAGCCAAATCCGACCCCTCGCCCCGCAGAACCAAGCGCCGGGGCCGCCATCCCGACAAGGCCCTCTCGGCCGCCTTCGTCCGTTCCGCACCGCCCGGACGCCACGCGGACGGCAACGGGCTGTACCTGTTCGTCCAGCCGACCGGAACCCGAAGCTGGGTCCAGCGGCTCGTCATCCGCGGCCGGCGCCGCGAACTCGGGCTCGGCGCCGCCACGCTCGTCCCGCTCGCCAAGGCCCGCGAGCAGGCCCTCGCCAACCGGATGCTGGCCCGCTCGGGCGGCGACCCCCTCTCCGAGAAACGCCGCGTCCAGGGCGTTCCGACGTTCGCCGAAGCCGCCCAACGCGTGCTCGAACAGAAGCGCGGCGGCTGGCGCGGCCGGTGGCACGCGAAGAACTGGTGGCGGAGCATGGAGCGGTACGTCTTCCCCCGCGTCGGCAGCCGGCCCGTCTCCGAGGTCAACACGGCCGACGTGCTGGAGATCCTCTCGCCGATCTGGCACGTCAAGGCGGCGACGGCCAGGGAGGTCCGGCAGCGCATCCGCGCGGTGCTGGAGTGGGCCATCGCCCTCGACATGCGGAACGACAATCCGTGCGACCGGGTGGTGCCGGTGCTCGGTCCGCAGAACGACATCGTGACGCACCGGCAGGCGCTGCCCCACCAGGAGGTGGCCGCGGCCATCGAGACGGTGCGGGCGTCGTCGTCGCCGCAGCCGGCCGTCAAGCTGGCGCTCGAGTTTCTGGTGCTGACAGCCGCCCGCTCGGCGGAGGTCAGGCTCGCGACGTGGGACGAGATCGACGTGGCCGGCCGCGTGTGGACCGTGCCGGCCCTGCGGATGAAGGCGAAGCGCGAGCACCGGGTTCCACTCTGCCGGCGAGCGGTCGAGGTCCTCGACGCGGCGCGAACGCTCGGCGACGGCGCGCCGCTCGTGTTCCCGATGCGGAGCGGGAAGGCGATCTCGGCGTCGACGCTGCCCAAGATGCTCCAGCACCACCGGATCGCGGCGGTGGCCCACGGCTTCCGCTCGTCGTTCAGGGACTGGGCAGCGGAGAAGACGGACCACCCGCGGGAGGTCATCGAGGCGGCGCTCGCCCACGTGGTGCAGAACAAGGTGGAGGCGGCCTACGCCCGGTCGGATCTGTTCGAGCGGCGGCGGCTGCTGATGGACGACTGGGCGGAGTACCTCGCCGGCAAGGGCCGGTGATGCGCCCCTGACTCCTAACGGCTGAGGCCGAGTCCCGGTCGACGTCACGCGGGGGTACCCGGCCCGCCTCGACGGGGTTGATCAGCGCGAGCGGGTCGAGGGCGGCGGCCAGGGCTTGGGCCAACGGCTCGAGCTTGGCCTGCACGTGATTGGTCAGGCCGGCGAGGATGCGGTCCGGTGGATGCCCGGCGACGAGCCCGTCGAGTATGCGCCGCCCGTTGACGCCGACGGCCAGGGCCGGCTGGCGAGACTGAAACGGCGCCTTATGACCAGCTGGTCATAAGGCGCATCATGACAAGTGCGGCATTATGACAAGTGACCGTCAGTCGACGCCGTGTTCTGCCGACGTGGCGGGCCTTGGCATCGCGGCGAGCTTCACATAATACGCGTGGTCTCGGAGGTCCCCAGACGGGGACCGAGGAGGAGACCATGCTTGAAACCTCGGTTCACCCACGCATCTGCGAGCGGATCCGGTCAGGACCGCTGGGCCGCTGGGTCGACGACTTCGTCGACGTACTCGCGGGGCGCGAGTACGCGACGAGGACGATCCGGCCGGCATGTTCGAGCCGCCGCGATCTTCAGCGATTGGCTGGATCAGCAGCACCTCGCGGCGACCGACATCGACGAGACGCTGGTCGGTCGGTTCGTCAGCGGGTTGCCCCGGCGACCGTCCTCGACGCACCCGAGCAGCCGGCAGGCGGAGGTGGGAGGCGGCGTCATGACAAGCGGCGCTGGGGAAGCTCGGCGGCGGCCGAGGTCGAGGGTGTCCTGCGCTTTCCATAATCAGAGGCTCGCCAGGAAGGTCAACAGAGAGGAGTCGGCCTTGAACCGCCGGGTGCTTTGGCCGAGCGGATCGAGTTTCCGCAGGGCGCGTTCCTTGAGCTGCAGGTCCGCCTCGACGTAGTGATGGGTGGTCTCGAGCCCCTCGTGGCCGAGCCACAGCGCGATGGTCGCCACGTCGATGCCCGCTTGGAGCAGATGCATGGCGGTCGTGTGGCGGATGACGTGCGGCGACACGCGCTTGGCGGCGAGGCTCGGACATCGCTGGCGGGCTCGCTGACAGGCTTGGTCGAGCAGATGGGTGACGCCCTGCCGCGTCAAGCGGTCGCCGCGCGCGTTGCGGAACGCGTAGTCGGGCTCGGCCTCGCCCTCTTCGTCGAACCACTGGCGCAGGCAGCGGCCGGTCCGGGCCCACAGGGGTACGGCCCGCTCCTTGCGGCCCTTCCCGAGGAGTTGGACGACCGTGGCGGCGCCGAAGCGTACGTGGGAGCGCCGTAGGGCCACGAGTTCAGAGACGCGCGCCCCGGTGTTGTACAGGGTCAACAGCAGGATGTGGTCCCGGCGTCCGCCGTGGGTCGAGCGGTCGCACGCGGTCAGGATGGCGTCCATTTCCGGCCGCGTCAGGTAGTGGACTTGGCGTCGTGGCGCGCGCTTGCAGGGAATCGCCAGGACGCGGGACGTCAGGTCGACGGACTCGGGCGCGCGCAACGCGGCGAATCGAGCGAACGAGCGAACGGCGGCCAGCCGTGCGTTCCGGGACTGAACGCTGTTGGCGCGGTCCTGTTCGAGGTGGTCGAGGAACTCGAGGATCACCGGAGCATCGAGGTCGTCCAGGGTGAGCGCCTCGGGCTTCCGGTGACGGTGCTGATCGAGAAACGTGAGCAGCAGGCGGAAGGCGTCGCGGTAGGCGTGGATGGTCTGGGGGCTGGCGGCCTTCTGCTGCACGAGATGGTCGGCGAAGAACGCGCGGAGCAACGGGCCGAGGGGGGCACGGTCGTTCATGGCGCCCCCTTCCCGTCGACGAAAGCCTCGAAACGTGCGGCGGCCGGTTCGAGCACCGGCGGCGTGGCGGTCAGATACCAGTAGGTGTTCTGCGGGCTGACGTGGCCGAGGTAGACGGCGAGCGCGGGAAGCCGATCGCGGACCACGACGCCCTGCTGCGCCCAAGCGGCGAGCCGGGCCACGGCGAAGCTGTGGCGCAGGTTGTGCAGGCTGACCCCGCGGCCGACCGGCCCGCGCAGCCCGAGCCGGCGGGCCAACTGCCCGAAGGTCCGGGCGAGGGTTTTGTAGTTGAGTCTGCCGCCGCGGGAGACGAAGAAGGCGCTGCACAGGCCGTCGTAGCCGAGGTCGCGGCGTTGCTGCGCGTAGGTCCGCAACGCGGCGGCGGTCGTGGGGTGCAGCGGCACGAGGCGCGACTTGCGGAACTTCGTGCGCTGAATCTCCAGGCACGGCGGGTCGCCGAGGAGATCGACGTGGTCGATGTCGAGGCGAATCGCCTCGCCGGCCCGGAGCCCACAGCTTGCCAGCAGCCCGATCACCGTCGCGACCGTGTGTGGGCGTAGGGCGGCACGCGGTCCGAGGGAGCGGGCGGCTTCCATCAGGGCGAGGATCTCGTGGGGCGCCAGGATGCGCGGGGTGGGACGCTTGCTCGTGCGCACCAACCCGGTGCCGGGCACGTCGACACCGGGCTCGGCCGCGCGGACCATCGTGAGGAATCCACGCACGATGCTCAACCGCCGCGCGTGCTGGCTCTCGGCGCTCGCCGAGGCCCACTCGACGGCGACCTGCGCAGCCGGGGCGTCGGGGCCGCGTCGTTCGAGATGCTCGACGAAGCCCGGCAGGAGGCGCGCTTCCAGTTGCATGGCGAAGCCGATGGCGCGGCGCAACGCCAAGTAGGTCTCCAGGTGCCGGCGCCAAGCCTCGCCGGTCATCGTGCACCTCCCGGCCACGGCAGGGCGATCGTGGCCAGGGTCTCGCGGTCCAGCTTGGCGTAGATGGCGGTGGTCTCCAGGCGGGCATGGCCGAGCAGGTCCGACACGGTCTTCATCGGCACGTCCCGGCGGACCATCTGCGAGGCGAAGGTGTGCCGGAAGACGTGTGCGCCAGACTGCGGGACGGTGACGCCGGCGCGACGCAGCGCCCGCGTGGCGATGTGTGTCACGCTCCCACTGCTGAGCTGCCGATACGGCGGCAGCGCGGTTACGAAGAACACATCCGGCGGGCTGGTCCGGGGCCGCGAGCCCAGCGCGGCGACCAGGGCCGCCCCGACGTCGGCAGGCAAAGGCAGCCGCCGCTCCCGTCCCCCTTTGCCGACCACACGGACAACCCCGTTGTGCCAGTCGACGTGCTTCACCGTGAGGGCTGCGGCTTCTCCTGCCCGCAGGCCGAGCCGGCTCAGGAGCAGCAGGATGGCGCGGTCACGATGGCCGCTGGAGCACGTCTCGTCCACCGCGGCCAACACCCGTTGCAGGTCGTCATTGGCGAGGGCGCGGGGCAGTCTGGCGTGCTTCCATTCGCGGATGGTCGGGACGGCGCCCTCGATACCGGCGGGAACGACGCCGCGGGTGGCGAGGAAGCGAAGAAACGCCCGGGTCGCGGTGACGGGCGGCCGACAGGCCGACGGGCGGAGCCGGCTGGTCTGGGTCTGCACGAACGCCGCGATCGTCGGCACGGTGAGCCGGAACCAGTCGGGCGTAGGCGTCCCCGCGCACTCGGCAAGTAGAGCTGCGGCATAGCGCCGGTAAATCCGCCGGGTCCCGACGGCCAGGCCGTGCACTTGTACGAGGTGATCGTCGAAGCGCTCCAACCACTGGTCGGCCTCGCATCGGGCGGCGACCGGCCGGCGGCGTGCTGCCACTTCCCGTGCCCACAGGTGTGCAGCCAGCAGACGGACGCCGCCTGCCACCCTCGACTGCCGACCGCTCGGGTGCGTCGAGGACGGTCGCCGGGGCAACCCGCTGACGAACCGACCGACCAGCGTCTCGTCGATGTCGGTCGCCGCGACGTCCTGCTGATCCAGCCAATCGCTGAAGATCGCGGCGGCTCGAACATGCTGGCGGATCGTGCTCGTCGCGTACTCGCGCCCCTCGAGTACGTCGACGAAGTCGTCGACCCAGCGGCCCAGCGGTCCTGACCGGATCCGCTCGCAGGTACGTGGGTGAACCGAGAGGGTTTCAAGCATGGTCTCCTCCTCGGTCCCCGTCTGGGGACCTCAGAGACCACGCGTATTATGTGAAGCTCGCCGCGATGCCAAGGCCCGCCACGTCGGCAGAACACGGCGTCGGCTGACGGTCACTTGTCATAACGCCGCACTTGTCATTAGGCGCCAATTGGCGCCGTTTCCTGTCAGGCGACAGTGAAAACTGACCCCCTGGCGACAGTGAAAACTGACCCCCCTGGTCCAAGGGAGGAGTCAGCAGATGACGGGATGCAAGGATGTCGGCCCGTGGGCGAGGAGGCCACGGGCACAGATGGTGAAGCCAGACGAGGTGGAGGCGATGCTGCACCTGCGGGCGCTCGGCTGGGGGCTGAGGCGCATCGCCAGGGAGTTCGGGTGCAGCAAGAACACGGTGAAACGCTACGTGGCGGCCGACGGCTGGATGACGTACAGCCGACAGCCGGGCGGCGGCAAGCTCGAGGATCAGGAGGCGTGGCTGAAGGAGCGCTTCTTCCAGCACCGCGGCAATGCCGAGGTGGTGCGCCAGGACCTGGTCCGGGAGCAGGGGATCGACGTGAGCCTGCGCACGGTCGAGCGGGCGGTGGCACCGTTCCGGCGGCTGCTGACGGCCGAGGCGAAGGCGACGGTGCGGTTCGAGACGCCCCCGGGCCGTCAGCTGCAGATTGATTTCGGCCAGCTGCGGGTGCCGATTGCCGACGAGCGGGTGCGCGTCTTCCTGTTCGTGGCGACGCTGGGCTACTCGCGGCGCTGCTACGTGGCGACGTTCAGACACGAGCGGCAGTCGGCGTGGTTTCGCGGCCTGGAGGGCGCGTTCCATCACTTCGGCGGCGTGACCCGAGAGGTGCTGATCGACAATCCGCGGCCGCTGGTGGTCGTCCACGACGCGGAGACGCGGGAGGTCGAGTTCAACAAGCGGTTCCTGGCGTTCGCGTCCTACTGGAAGTTCCGGCCGCGGGCCTGTGCGCCGTATCGGGCCCGGACGAAGGGGAAGGACGAGCGCGGCGTCGGCTACGTGAAGGGAAACGCCATCGCCGGACATCGCTTCGAGAGCTGGGCGGGGATGGACGCACATCTCGGGTGGTGGCAGCGGGAGATTGCCGACCGGCGTCGCCACGGCACCACCGGCGAGGTCCCGCTCGAGCGCTTCGCCCGGGAAGCGGAGCGCCTTCGGCCGTGTGCAGGCCGGCCGCCGTTCGGGCAGTTGCGGGACCTGGTCCGGACGGTCCACGCCGACTGCGCGGTGGTGGTCGACACCAACGCCTACTCGGTGCCGTGGCGGCTGATCGGCGAGCGGGTGCGGGTGGTGGTCAGCGGCGGCCGGGTACGCGTTCACCACGGCCCGAGGGTTGTCGCCGAGCACGTCGAGCACGAGGGACGCCACGCGCGGGTCACCGACCGCGCCCACCTGGTCGGCGTCGTGGGCGGCCCGCGCCCGGCCGAGACCGAAGCGGTGCGGCCGAAGCCGGAGCTGCTGCGTCCGCTCGACGAGTACGCGGCCGTGGCCGGGGGGAGCTTCTGATGGCCGTGGACCATGAGACGCTTCTCGGCTGGTTGACGCGGCTGCGGCTGACCGCGATTCGCGACCAGCTCGACAACCTGCTCGACGAGGCGGCGGAGAAGAAGCTGACGTTGCGGGAGGCGCTGGCGATGTTCGTCGAGCGGGAGGTTTCCCGCAAGGACGAGCGGCGCATCGAGATGGCGCTGAAGATCGCGCGCTTCCCGATGGTGCGCGAGCTCGCCGACTTCGACTTCAAGGCCCAGCCGAGCGTCGACCGGCGCCAGGTGCGGGAGCTGGCGACGTCGCGGTGGGTGGCGCACGGCGACGCGCTCCTGGTGCTCGGCCCGCCGGGGGTCGGGAAGACGCATCTCGCGATCGCGCTCGGTCGCGAGGCGATCCGACAGAACTACTCGACCCTGTTCACGACGGCGCAGGCGCTGATGGCGGCGTTGGTCAAGGCGCAGAGCGCGGGCCGGCTGGAGGACCGCCTGACCTTCTACGCCAAGCCCAAGCTCTTGGTCTGCGACGAACTGGGGTACCTCCCTTTCGAGGCGCATGCCGCGCACCTGTTCTTCCAGCTCGTCTCGCGGCGCTACGAGCGCGGCAGCATGCTGATCACGTCGAACCGCTCGGTCGGGGAATGGGGCGAGGTGTTCGGCGACGCCGTGGTTGCGACCGCGATCCTCGACCGGCTGCTGCACCACAGCCACGTGCTGACGATCACCGGGGAGAGCTACAGGCTGCGGGAGAAGCGTCGGGCGGGTGCCCTGAAGACCCCGGCGCTGAGGCCTGTCGCGTCGGAGACCCGCCCGGGAGCATCGTCATGATCACGCGACCGACACCGTGGCGAGCACAGACAGGGACTCGCGCTCACGCGCCGGTCCCGCCCCACGCCGCCCTTCGGCCGGCGTGGCCGTTGTCAGGAGGGTCGGCCCGCTGCAACGCGGCACCGGTCGAGTCCGCCGACGCTCGACGTCGTGAACGTCCGGGGGCCGAGCCGCCTGTCACCGGTCCGTTACGTAACGGTGTGGAGTAGTCGTGGCGTTGACGAACGCGGAGCGGCAGGCGCGTTACCGGGAGCGGCGGCAGGCCGGCGCGGCTCGGATCCGGTACCGCCGGCCGGCGGATCGGAGGTCGCGGCCACAGCAGTGGGACGACGCGGTACGGACGCTCCTGGCGCTGCAGGACCAGTATCGGGAGTGGCGGGAAGCGTTGCCGGAATCCCTCGCCGGGTCCGCGACCGCGGGGTTGCTCGAGCAGGTCTGCGATCTGGACCTGTCGGTACTGGAGGCCGTCGAGCTGCCCAGGGGCTTCGGGCGTGACGGCTAGAGGCAGCTTGCCGGGAGGTCGAGAGCTCGTAGCTGCGGGCCGGCCGGCGTGTCAACGTGCTGCGCACGTCCTCCGCTCCGCTCCGGCCCTGCCGGGTGACACCCCGTCCGCCCCGCGGCTCGGATGGCAGTTATGGGCCTTGCGGCCCGGCCTGGACGGGGCGTCCCGGCCGTCCACGACGCTCGCGGGACGCGGTGAACCGCCGGAAGTCGATCTACATACGCCGTTTCTTCGGGGGTCAGTTTTCGATGTCGCCAAGGGGTCAGTTTTGAGTGTCGCTTGACAGTTTCCAGAAGACTGCTGCCGAATTGATGAAGGTATCGCGGCGTTCGACGCAGCGGGCGGCGGCCATCAAGAACGATCCGGACCTGGCGCCGGCCGTGGAACACGTCACCGTTGCCGACGCGTACCGGATCCGGGAGGAGGCGGCGAACTCAAGGCCGGGCTCGGACCGGGGCGGCGTCGACATCATCGCTACGATGCCGCTGACGGCGCAGGGCCGTCCTTGTGGCATTTGGCCGCATTTTCCTACTTCTGCGGAGCGGACAAATCCAGCCTGAGCGACCCCGCGGTGCTGACCCAGGAGTGACACCTTGGTTTCACGCTCTGGGTCAGAAACGAGTAGTACGTAGCGGGGTCGCTCAGGTCTTGTTTTTCACTGCGGCGGTGACCCAAACTGTGCTGTTGTCGCAGCGTAAGTGTCTATTTTTCAGTAGTTTGAGTTGTAGGGAGCATGAAATCAGGTCCACACCAGGCGTGAAAATTGGGTCAAGTCGATGGATTCCACGGTTTGGGTCACCCAGAAGAGAAATCAAGGGCGTTCTTGGTACCTTGAACTCGGGGGTAGCGTGGGGCCGCGGCGTGCAGGTACGACGGAAAGAGGGGGTGTTTCGTGGCGGTGCTCGCTCGCTCTGGTCGTCGCCACTCAGACCGGCGCACGGCCGTTCGAGGGCACGGCGTTCATGTCGCCGAACGTCATCACAGCCGCCGAGCCCGGGTCGGCGCCCGGCCCTGGTCGTGGAGCTCGGCGGGCGGCAGCCTTGACGCCCTCGCCAAGGCCGGCGTCGCCCTCGTGGTGCTCAAGGAGGACATCCGGGTCGGGGGCAAGCACGACATCCCGACGAAGGTCATGGCCACCACGCTCTTCGCGCTGTCCGCCGAGGTGGAGCGCGACCTGATCTCCGAGCGCACCCGGGAGGGTCTCGCCCGGGCCAGGGCCTCGGGCCGGAAGCTCGGCCGCCCGAAGCGCTCGCCTGGCGTCTCGCTCCTCGATGGCAGGGAGGACGAGAGCCGGCGCTTCCTCCAACGCGACGTCGGCGCCGGCGCGTTGGCGCGGATTCGACGAGCGGGTAGACATCAACTGTTCGGGCGTCATGGCGCCACGCCGCAGGGTCAGCCCGTCGTCCCGCCCTCCACGAGCGTTCGGACGAGCCGACCCGGGAGAACACGCCCCGGCGCCATGGCCGGGGCGTGTCACGGTACGGCGTCAGCGACGACTCGCGGCTCGGCCGGGCCTGCCGCAGGACGCGCGGCGCCGCAGGCCGGCAGCGGTCAGCGGCCCTCCTCCTCGAAGCTGCGCAGGTAACGGGACACGGTGATCCGCGCGCAGCCGATCGCCCGCGCGATGCGCCCGAAGCCGAGGCCCTGGGCGCGAAGCTCGACCATGCGCGCGACGGCCTCGGCCGACATCGGCGGGCGCAGGAACCCGCGCCTGACCGTCACGCGGCCGCGCCGGCGCAGGACCTTCCGGTCGGCGAGGGCCGGCATCGAGCGCTCGTCGTCGTCGACGTCGGGCGCGTGCTTCGCCAGCTCGTGCCAGTCGACGGCCGCGCGCGTCGGACCGCCGTCGACGGGCTCGGGGTCCGGCATCTGGTCGAGGAGGCCGTCGCCGCCGCGCCACGCGACCTCGAACTCCTGCTCGGGGCTCACGGCCGACTCGCGGACGACCGTCGTCAGCGGCTCGACGCGGTGGTAGACGACCGACAGCCCCGTCGTGTGGCCGGCGCCGGTGCGATACGACACGTCGGCGAGAGCCGAGCTCACGGCCGGACTCGCCAGCGCCGCGGCCAGCGCGGAGCCCTGCAGGCGCAGCTTCGTCGCCACGCGCAAGGCGCGGATCGTCGAGCCGGCGCCGTCGATCGAGCGGACGACGATCTCGGAGCCGACCCGGAGCGGCCGGCCCTCCCGGAACGGATTCCCGCCGCCGTCGCGGAACCGGTCCCTCCTCGAGTTGCGGACGCGAGTGCTGGCCATCGTTCACTCCTCCTGCGGCGAGTCGCGTCCGGCCTCATGCCGACCCGCGCTCGTGCGCACACGTCGCGCCGCAGGACCCCTGCCCGCGATTCCGGGGTCAGGGATTCCCGAAGGGAACCGCTGCCCGGGGTGTCTAATCGACCGGCCGATGCTTTTCGGCGCCGGCGTTCAGGCCGGCCGGCCCGGGAGAGCGGTCCCTCGCGGGCATGGCGGGGGTGGTGGGGAGGACGGTGGTGGTGGGGAGGAGGTGCCGGCCTGCGGCGAAGCCGCGTTCTTTGCCGGCGCCGTCAAGGTGAACGAGCGGAGATTCGACGGCCCGGGCGTTCAGCGGCGGCGATCGCTCTTCGTCTTCGCCGTCCTTGACGCGGGAATCTGCGAGAGGCGCACCCGTCTGGCCGGCCCGCTCTTCAGGCCGGCCGGGTGCGCCGTCGCAAGGGCAGGGGTTCGCCGCCCATGCCGGGGCCGTCGCCCTTCACGGCCCCGGCATGGAGGCCGGACCGCCCTTCCAGGTCCGGCCGTGGGCGGCGTCCGCCCCGCCGGCGGAGCCGGCGTTCGGAGCGGGTTGGTCTTCACCCGCTGCGGGGGCGGATGGGACGACTGTGCGTGCAAGCCAACCTCTCAACCTGGCACGGCGTGAGCAGGGAGAGGACGGGCGCCGGGGGACGACGACGCGGTCGCGGTGGAGAGGGTCACGATCACCGTGGCCGACTCCTGCGCGGCATGGAGTCGTTCGGTCCACCCGGTGGGCGCCGGCACCCTCGGGCGCTCGCCGGCAAGGCAGGCTTCCCAATCGTCCATGAGGCGCCGCCGCCGCTCGAACATGTCCGGCCGCGCGTACGCCGCCTCGACCTTGTTGCCGACGACGTGGGCGAGCGCCGCCGCGATGACCTCGCGCGGATGGTCCGTCTCCTCGGCCGTCCAGTCCCGGAACGTCGACCGGAAGCCATGGACCACGGCCGGGATGTTGCAGTCCTTGAGGATCCCGGCGCACGACCCGGAGCCGTGCGCCGCGGGCGGCGGAGACGTGAACGGCCGGGGACTGCCGACCCCACCCGTTCCGGTCCGGCGCGCCATCCCGGAATCCGGCGGTCGGCCGGCGTCTCGTGAGTGTGGTGGACGGCCGGGACGCCCCGTCCAGGCCGGGCCGCAAGGCCCATAACTGCCATCCGAGCCGCGGGGCGGACGGGGTGTCATCCGCAGGACCGGAGCATCGCGGAGGACGCGCGCAAGCGCGTTGACACGCCGACCGTCCCGCAGCTACCCGGGAGCCAGCGCACCATGGATCTCCTCGACCTGGCGCCGGTCGTTCGCCGTCCAGGCGGTGCGGTGTCCATGGTCTCGCCTCGGGCCTGCGCCCGGGGCCGGCGTTGGAGCATTACCACATTTCCCACTTCCGCGGAGCGGACAAGTCCAGCCTGAGCGACCCCGCGGTGCTGACCCGGAAGTGACACCTTGGTGCCACGTTCCGGGTCGGAAACGAGTAGTACGTAGCGGGGTCGCTCAGGTGTTCAGTGTCATCGTCATGCTGATCCAATTTGTGTCGTCTGCCAGGCGAAAGTCTCCGTGTGTCATAGGTTTAGGTTCGGTGGCGCTTGGCACCAGGGTCGGCGCTGCCGTGACATTAGGGACAGTGTGGATGAATGTCACCGCTCGGGTCACGGCGCGTGGCATCATCTACAACTTCGGTCACGTTGATGGCGAGTGGGCGGCATCCCGAAGGTGAAAGCTGGAACGCTCGACGCCAGCTCGTGCTACTGTGTCATGTCATGCGGCGTACAGACGTATTCCAGATCCGCATCGAACCCGAACTCCGCGACGGCCTCGCGCGATTTCGCGATGACGGCACGTCAACATCAGCGCCTGGGCTCGCGACGTCATCGCGGCGGCACTCGACCGCGAATTCCCGGCCGACCTCGAGGCGCCGAAGAGACAACCCCTCGCCGGCTGGAGACCCTGCAAGCTCGACGACGGCTGGGGCGCCGTGCTCGACGGATCCGATGCCGCCGCCCTCGCGGAGGACCCGCGTGGAACCCCGGTCAGCGTCACCGACCAGCCGGGGCGGCTCCTGGACGGCCACGATCACCGAGGTCGTCTCCCGCAACCAGCAGCGCATCGTCGTCCGCGACTCCGGCCGGCCGTAGGGGTTCACGCCCCTGTTCGACACGGCTCCCGGAGGGCTCCGCCCCCTCGACTCCTGGACGGACGTACGGCGTGACGCCGCGCCGGTTCGGCCGCGCCGTCGATGCGGTCCGTCGAGCGGGCTTGGGTGGGGCGGATGCGTTGGCACCGACCGCGGCGGCGCAGTGCTCCCGGTGGCCAGCCCGCTCACCATCCTGCGGCTGCGCCGTCGGCGGCATCGTGGCGATGATGTCGACGCTACTCGATCCGACCCCGGGTTCGAGTTCGCCGATCGGCGCAGCACGCAGATTCGGTACCGCGGCGGTGTTCGTCGCTTCGGCGATGGCATGCTCCCGCGCCGCCTCCTGCTTGATCCGCTTGACGACCCCGGCCAGGGTCGGCGCCTCGCCGGCCGCGACAGTCTCCACGGCCCGGCGTTAGACCTCGGCGGGTTCGTCCCGGACCTGATCGGCGTCGGCGACGGTGACCTGCCCGCGTTCCACGGCCGGCGCCAATTCCGGATCGTTCTTGATGGGGCGCGGCCCGCGCGTCGAACGCCGCGATACCTGCATCAACTCGGCCGCAGCCTTCTGGAAACTGCGCCTTATGACCAGCTGGTCATAAAGCGCATCATGACAAGTGCGGCGTTATGACAAGTGACCGTCAGTCGACGCCGTGTTCTGCCGACGTGGCGGGTCTTGGCATCGCGGCGAGCTTCACATAATACGCGTGGTCTCTGAGGTCCCCAGACGGGGACCGAGGAGGAGACCATGCTTGAAACCTCGGTTCACCCACGCATCTGCGAGCGGATCCGGTCAGGACCGCTGGGCCGCTGGGTCGACGACTTCGTCGACGTACTCGCGGGGCGCGAGTACGCGACGAGCACGATCTGCCAGCATGTTCGAGCCGCCGCGATCTTCAGCGATTGGCTGGATCAGCAGGACGTCGCGGCGACCGACATCGACGAGACGCTGGTCGATCGGTTCGTCAGCGGGTTGCCCCGGCGACCGTCCTCGACGCGCCCGAGCGACCGGCAGTCGAGGGTGGCAGGCGGCGTCCGTCTGCTGGCTGCACACCTGTGGGCACGGGAAGTGGCAGCACGCCGCCGGCCGGTCCCCGCCCGATGCGAGACCGACCAGTGGTTGGAGCGCTTCGACGATCACCTCGTACAAGTGCACGGCCTGGCCGTCGGTACCCGGCGGATTTACCGGCGCTATGCCGCAGCTCTACTTGCCGAGTGCGCGGGGACGCCTACGCCCGACTGGTTCCGGCTCACCGTGCCGACGATCGCGGCGTTCGTGCAGACCCAGGCCAGCCGGCTCCACCCGTCGGCCTGTCGGCCGCCCATCACCGCGACCCGGGCGTTTCTTCGCTTCCTCGCCACCTGCGGCGTCGTTCCCGCCGGTATCGAGGGCGCCGTCCCGACCATCCGCGAATGGAAGCACGCCAGACTGCCCCGCGCCCTCGCCAATGACGACCTGCAACGGGTGTTGGCCGCAGTGGACGAGACGTGCTCCAGCGGCCATCGCGACCGCGCCATCCTGCTGCTCCTGAGCCGGCTCGGCCTCCGGGCAGGAGAAGCCGCAGCCCTCACGGTGAAGCACGTCGACTGGCACAACGGGGTTGTCCGTGTGGTCGGCAAAGGGGGACGGGAGCGGCGGCTGCCTTTGCCTGCCGACGTCGGGGCCGCCTTGGTCGCCGCGCTGCGCTCGCGGCCCCGGACCAGCCCGCCGGATGTGTTCTTCGTAACCGCGCTACCGCCGTATCGGCAGCTCAGCAGTACGAGCGTGACAGGTATCGCCAAGCGGGCGCTGCGCCGCGCCGGCGTCACCGTCCCGCGGTCTGGCGCACACGTCTTCCGGCACACCTTCGCCTCGCAGATGGTCCGCCGGGACGTGCCGATGAAGACCGTCTCCGATCTGCTCGGCCACGCCCGCCTGGAGACCACCGCCATCTACGCCAAGCTGGACCGCGAGACCCTGGCGACGATCGCCCTGCCGTGGCCGGGAGGTGCACGATGACCGGCGAGGCTTGGCGCCGGCACCTGGAGACCTACTTGGCGTTGCGCCGCGCCATCGGCTTCGCCATGCGACTGGAGGCGCGCCTCCTGCAGGACTTCGTCGAGCATCTCGAACGGCGCGGTCCCGACGCCGCGGCTGCGCAGGTCGCCGTCGAGTGGGCCTCGGCGAGCGCCGAGAGCCAGCACGCGCGGCGGTTGAGCATCGTGCGTGGATTCCTCACGATGGTCCGCGCGGCCGAGCCCGGCGTCGACGTGCCCGGCACCGGGTTGGTGCGCACGAGCAAGCGTCCCACCCCGCGCATCCTGGCGCCCCACGAGATCCTCGCCCTGATGGAATCCGCCCGCTCCCTCCGACCGCGTGCCGGCCTACGCCCACACACGGTCGCGACGGTGATCGGGCTGCTGGCAAGCTGTGGGCTCCGGGCCGGCGAGGCGATTCGCCTCGACATCGACCACGTCGATCTCCTCGGCGACCCGCCGTGCCTGGAGATTCAGCGCACGAAGTTCCGCAAGTCGCGCCTCGTGCCGCTGCACCCCACGACCGCCGCCGCGTTGCGGACCTACGCGCAGCAACGCCGCGACCTCGGCTACGACGGCCTGTGCAGCGCCTTCTTCGTCTCCCGCGGCGGCAGACTCAACTACAAAGCCCTCGCCCGGACCTTCGGGCAGTTGGCCCGCCGGCTCGGGCTGCGCGGGCCGGTCGGCCGCGGGGTCAGCCTGCACAACCTGCGCCACAGCTTCGCCGTGGCCCGGCTCGCCGCTTGGGCGCAGCAGGGCGTCGTGGTCCGCGACCGGCTTCCCGCGCTCGCCGTCTACCTCGGCCACGTCAGCCCGCAGAACACCTACTGGTATCTGACCGCCACGCCGCCGGTGCTCGAACCAGCCGCCGCACGTTTCGAGGCTTTCGTCGACGGGAAGGGGGCGCCATGAACGACCGTGCCCCCCTCGGCCCATTGCTCCGCGCGTTCTTCGCCGACCATCTCGTGCAGCAGAAGGCCGCCAGCCCCCAGACCATCCACGCCTACCGCGACGCCTTCCGCCTGCTGCTCACGTTTCTCGATCAGCACCGTCACCGGAAGCCCGAGGCGCTCACCCTGGACGACCTCGATGCTCCGGTGATCCTCGAGTTCCTCGACCACCTCGAACAGGACCGCGCCAACAGCGTTCAGTCCCGGAACGCACGGCTGGCCGCCGTTCGCTCGTTCGCTCGATTCGCCGCGTTGCGCGCGCCCGAGTCCGTCGACTTGACGTCCCGCGTCCTGGCGATTCCCTGCAAGCGCGCGCCACGACGCCAAGTCCACTACCTGACGCGGCCGGAAATGGACGCCATCCTGACCGCGTGCGACCGCTCGACCCACGGCGGACGCCGGGACCACATCCTGCTGTTGACCCTGTACAACACCGGGGCGCGCGTCTCTGAACTTGTGGCCCTACGGCGCTCCCACGTACGCTTCGGCGCCGCCACGGTCGTCCAACTCCTCGGGAAGGGCCGCAAGGAGCGGGCCGTACCCCTGTGGGCCCGGACCGGCCGCTGCCTGCGCCAGTGGTTCGACGAAGAGGGCGAGGCCGAGCCCGACTACGCGTTCCGCAACGCGCGCGGCGACCGCTTGACGCGGCAGGGCGTCACCCATCTGCTCGACCAAGCCTGTCAGCGAGCCCGCCAGCGATGTCCGAGCCTCGCCGCCAAGCGCGTGTCGCCGCACGTCATCCGCCACACGACCGCCATGCATCTGCTCCAAGCCGGCATCGACGTGGCGACCATCGCCCTGTGGCTCGGCCACGAGGGGCTCGAGACCACCCATCACTACGTCGAGGCGGACCTGCAGCTCAAGGAAAGCGCCCTGCGGAAACTCGATCCGCTCGGCCAACGAACCCGGCGGTTCAAGGCCGACTCCTCTCTGCTGACCTTCCTGGCGAGCCTCTGATTATGGAAAGCGCAGGACACCCTCGACCTCGGCCGCCGCCGAGCTTCCCCAGCGCCGCTTGTCATGACGCCGCCTGCCACCTCCGCCTGCCGGCTGCTCGGGTGCGTCGAGGACGGTCGCCGGGGCAACCCGCTGACGAACCGACCGACCAGCGTCTCGTCGATGTCGGTCGCCGCGAGGTTCTGCTGACCCAGCCAATCGCTGAAGATCGCGGCGGCTCGAACATGCCGGCCGGATCGTCCGTCGCGTACTCGCGCCCCGCGAGTACGTCGACGAAGTCGTCGACCCAGCGGCCCAGCGGTCCTGACCGGATCCGCTCGCAGATGCGTGGGTGAACCGAGGTTTCAAGCATGGCCTCCTCCTCGGTCCCCGTCTGGGGACCTCAGAGACCACGCGTATTATGTGAAGCTCGCCGCGATGCCAAGGCCCGCCACGTCGGCAGAACACGGCGTCGACTGACGGTCACTTGTCATAACGCCGCACTTGTCATGATGCGCCAATTGGCGCCGTTTCGCCGTCCGGCCCCGCCAGCCGGCCCTCGCCGAAGTCGGCCGTCTCGCCCGCCTCTGCTGCCGGTTCGGCGGCGCGGGCAGCCGGCGGCCGCACTCGCCTCAGGCCTGCTCCTCACAACCGTCCTCTCCGACGTCCCCGCCTTGCCGGCCGTCACCTTCGAGCCTGCCTTGGCGGCGGCGCCGCGGTACGCGCCGTCTTCGGCTTCTGACGCCGTCCCGCCCCGTCGGGGTTCCTCGCCCTTCGTTTGTCGTCACACCCAAACACCCGAGCCATATGCGCAAGCGACCGGTCGGCGTAAACCTCCGGCGTAGAACAACTTGTGGGACACGAGCCAAGCGTAGGGCCCAAAAACAGGCCCAAATCGGATTTCGACGCGGGCAGTCGGGAGGCTCAGGAGCAGATGCGGAGCGGTAGCCGACATCGGGGGGAAGCAGGGGGCGGATGGAGTGGTTTTCCCCCGCTGCTGGCGACAAACGGACGGATTCACAAGGGAGATTGCGACATGCGGACAGGAGCGATTTTCGCGAGAGGCAGTTGCCGAGCACTGAAGTGGGTGGCGCTGATGGGGATGGTGTTCGCGCTGGGCATCGGGGAGGCGGCCGCGCAGGCTGTCGATCCGACCCTGACCGTGACAGCGTCCTCCGTGGTTGAGGAGAATGGCAACCGCTTGCCCGTGACGGTGAGGCTGTCTGTTCCCCGGTCGAGCACCGCCAGGACCACAGATCAGACCGTCACCGTGACACTGACGCTGACCACCGCCGGCGGAAGCGGACAGTCCACCATCTCCGCTTCGCGGCGGGCGGAGTTGCCTTCCGGCAACGTCATCGATGGTGATGACATGGCATGGCGTGGTGGTACGGCCGACACAGATACGCTGGAACTCACGTTCTCCGTAGATCCCGGCGCATTCAGCGACGAGCGGACGGTGTACTTGGACATCAACGAAGATGAGGACGCCGAAGATGAGCACTTCTACATCGACGGCTCGAGCGCGGAGGTGGCCGGCATCATCGACGCTTACAGCATCAGCCGGCACGTGGCGGTCAGGATCGACGACGACGAGACGCAGAACTACGTCCTTCTGCCCGACAACCACCCCCGAGACCAGCGCACGATCAAGGAGGGGGAGAACCTGGCTCTCCTCTTCGAAGCGCGTCCGGCCAGAACAACGGACCACGACTACAGGGTGGAACTGAGTTCGGCCGAACAGGACTCGGACTATGGGTTGGGCGGCACTGAGAGCAACACCGAGCTGGTGACATTGCCGGGCCGCAGAGACACCACCGACCCCACCACCGAGCAAGCCGGGGCAGGAGAGACGATGCTGACGCTTGACTCGCGGTCAGACAACGACCGCGACCGGGTGGACGACACCGTCACCATTACGGTGGAGGATTCGGCGACAGGGGAGAATTCAGTGACGGAGCCCCTTGTCATCACGGTGCTGGACCAGCACAAGCTGCCTTCGATCAGCCGTGCCGAGGACATCGAGGTCACCGTCGGGACGACGAAGAGCATGGTGACCATGCTGATGGAAGGCCAGAAGGGGACGGTGACGTTGGTGGCCGACCGGACGGGCGACGGTGTCCCCGACAGCGAGGACATCGAGGTCGAGTTGTCGCTGGGAGAAGGCGGCACCGCCAACGCTCAGGACTACCGGCTCGACAGCTCGAAGGTGGAGCTGGACGACGATGACACTTCCGGCACGTTCGTGCTGGACGTCCTGGAGGACGAGGAAGTCGGCGACGAGACGTTGGTGCTGATGGCCACGGTGTCGGGCGAGGATGGCTTCGGCAAGGAAACCATGACCGTGATGCTCGACGCCATCACCCTCACCGACGACACCATGAAGAAGATCGAGCCGAAGTCGTACGACGACGTCAAGGATGCGCTCGCCGAGGCGAGGGCGGAGGGCGCCGGCGCCAACGGCATGTGGAACCCCGGCGAGACGATGACCCTCGAGGCGTCGGACATGTTCATGTGGCCGGAGACGACCACGAGCGTCGTTCTCGGGAACGTCGTGGTCGACGACACGAGCGTCCTCAGCGCCACCACCTCCAACGACATGCTGACGCTCACGGCGATGGGGCCCGGAGAGACCCCGGTCAGCGTCACCGCGACGGTGGTCAGCGAGTCGTCGTCCTTCGAGGTCTCGCAGACCGTCTCCAACGTGGCCACGATCAAGTTCCCGGTCATGGTCGACGCGTACGCGATTACCGCGATGTCGGACGCGGACGTGCAGGCGGCGTTCGACGCGGCCATCGCCGAGGCGGCGGCCGGCAACTCGCGCATGGCCTGGGAGCCCGGCGGCGAGATGGCGATGGTCGCTCTCGACAAGCTGTTCGACGTGCCCGAGTCCATCATGGCCTCGTATCTGGCCGAGTCGAGCGACTCGGACGACGTCATGGCGGAGATCTACGGAGATCACGTGGCCCTCACCCCGATGTCCGCGGGCATGGCCGAGATCAGCGTGACGGCGGTGGACGCGGCGGAAGGCATGGCGACCACCGTGATGGCCACGGCAATGGTCATGGCTGTCGACCCGGCGGCCATCACCTACACGCTGTCCGGGCCCGAGAACATGAACCTCGCCGAGGGCATGTCGGCTATGGTCACGGTGATGGCGAGCGATCCGGTCCCGATGGACACCGAGGTCATGATCATGCGTGACCGGGCGGCCAGCAGCGCCGACGACGACGACTACATGGCCGAGGCGATCACGATCATGGCCGGGGGCACGTCGGGCTCGACCATGGTGATGGCCGTCGAGGACAACATGACGGAAGACATGGAAGAGCTGGTGCTCTTCGCCATGGCTGGGGACTCGATGGTCGAGGGTGAAGTCAAGCTCTACCTCTGGGACGCCGCGGTCCCGGCGCTGCCGATCATCGCGCAGTTCCTGCTGGGCGGTCTCCTGGCCGTTGGCGGGTTCCGGCGGTATCGTCGGCGGTCGTAGTCTGCGAAGCCCCTTTCTCGACCTTCGAGGGAGGGGCTTTTTCCGTACAAGCGTTCCGATAGTCGCCCGGGTCCGCTGTCCGTGCGGGGCATCAATGGCGGAGCTCGAAAGGCGACGGGGCGCGGGCAGCGTTCTTCAGGCGGCGGGACGTAGCGGTTCGGCGGCGGCGTAGGCGGACGGTTCGCTCTCTCCCTCGGCCCTCCCCGCCAAAGCCCCGGCGGGGAGGGTCTTCTCCGTTGAGGCCGGCGGGCCAGCGGGGCGCCACTACAGGCGCGGAGGATGCGGACACCAGGAAACTCCTCAGAAACCGGGCCCGGACCACCACGGCGCAACGGCTGACCCCGCTGGCTCGCCGGCCAACTACTCCAGCATCGCACGGAGGCGGCGCCGATCCCGCTGGTCGAGCTCGTCGTTCTCCTGGATCGACTTCTCGATGCCGCCTCGCGTCGACTCGACGATCCGCCAGATGCCGAACACGATCCCGACAGCCGCCGCACCGTTCACGGCCGGCAGGGACTCCGCCGTGCTCATCTCACCCATGAGCAGCCTCCCCTCGTCCTGCTAGCCTGCTAGCCCGTCACCGCCCCAGCGTCACCACCTGCCCCCGCGGCGCCTTCAGGTAATCCGCCCAGTCGTCCATCAGGTGCCGGCGCCGCTCGAACAGGTCCGACCGCGCGTACGCGGCCTCGGTCTGGTCCCGCACGGTGTGCGCCAGGGCGGCCTCGACCACCTCCCTCGGGTGGTCCGTCCGCTCCGACGCCCAGTCCCGGAATGACGACCGGAAGCCGTGCGGGACCGCGTCGATCCCGAGCCGGGCGACCATCTTCGAGACGACCGAGGCGTCGATCCGCCTCCCGCGGACGCTCGTGAACACCAGCTCGTGGGGCTGCGGCGACGGGCGCAGCTGCTCCGCGGCCCGCAGTACCTCGACGGCCCGCTTGCTCAGCGGGATCCGGTGCTCGCGCTTCGCCTTCATCCGCTCTTCAGGGATCGTCCACACCATCGAGACGAGGTCGATCTCCCTCCACGTCGCCAGCCGGACCTCGGCCGAGCGCGTCGCGGTCAGCACCAGGAACTCGAACGCCAGCCGGATGCCCTCCCAGGTCTTGGCGCCGCGCACCTTCGCGAGAGCCTCGCCGACGTCGCCGTGCGACAGGGCCCGTCGGTGCCGTACCGGCGTGGGCCGCCGCGGGAGCGCCGCGAGCAGCGCATCCCCCGCCGGGTTGTCGGTCCGGTAGCCTTGGGCCATCGCCCACTTCATGACCGCGCTAACCCGGTGCAGCACCTTCCGCGCCGTCACGTACTTGCTCGTCCACAGCGGCAGCAGCACCGCCATCATGTCCGCCGTCGTCACCCGGTCGACGGTGACGCCGGCGAGCTCCGGGAAGGCGTGGTCGCGGAGGCTGCCCTCCCACTGGCTCGCGGTCTTGCTGCCCTTCCGCCAGGCGCCCTTGTGGATCGCGAGGACCTTGTGCGCGGCCTCCTCGAAGGTCGGGACGCCCGCGGTGTGGTGTCGGCCGCCCGCCCGCGGGTCGCCGCCATCCCGTGCGAGCTTGCGGTTGGCGCGGGCCAGCTCCCGGGCCTCGGCCAGCGAGACGGTGCTGAACCCTCCGAGGCCGAGCTTCCGCGCCCGGCCCCGTACCATCAGCCTTTGGATCCAGCGCCGGGCGCCTGACGGCGAGACGAGCAGGTAGAGGCTGTCCCCGTCCGCGTACAGACCCGCCTCGGTGACGTTGCGGCAGAAGGCGTCCGTGAGGGCCTTGTGCGGGTGACGGCCCTTGCGCTTCGCCGACTCCCGGCGCTTCTTCGGGAGCATTCCGCTCGGTTTTCGGGGCATCTCCGCAGGCTCAAATTCAGGCCCAAATCCGAGTACCGACAGGGCGCCGAAAGCGAAACTATCACGAACCGGCCCCTGCGGACACAAGCCTCGTCAGGTCAATGACTTACCCCGTGGTCGCCCGTGACCCGGCCCACACCGGAATCCGGGGGTCCGTTTCCATACCGTGCGGCGAAAGTCCGTCCGCACGCGTCCCCCGCTCGGAATCGAAGCACATCGGACGACCCCGCCCAGCAAGTGGTCGCCGGGCCAGTCGCCAAACACCCCGTCATTCGCGTTGAAGGGTCCCGCCTATTCCCCGCCCAAGTTGGGTAGGTCTCGTATTCGGCGGGCGACCCGACGTCAGGCGCGACGACGGAGTGTTTGGCAGAGCCGAGTCTAGCGCATGCAGCACTCCGGGCGCAACGACACCGGCGCGACGGGGTGCACGACATCATCGTTGGATGGCGGCCCCGGCCGTGGGACTGTCCTCGAGACCGGTCATCGCTCCCCTCCGACGAGCGCTCACGTTCGCCGGATTCGCTGTTCACGATCACCGGACCCGGCGTTCAACTTCACCGGAATGCGCACGCAGTGACTCGCCGAATGCGCACGACCCTCTTGACGCGGCCGTGGCCGCCGCGTACGGTTGGTCGGCGAACATCTCGGACGACGAGATTCTGCACCAGTCGTTGGCTCTGAACGGCGGCGAGGAATGAACGCGCTACGGTCCGGAGTGGTTCGCGGACGGCTCGGATGGTCGTCTGGATTCCCGCGCGGAGTGTGGTAATGGACGGGGGAACCACAACCGGCGGCACGTCAGTAAATCACGTTTTTATAGTCACTTACGGGGATTAGGCTGCTCGCGTTGCCGTAGCTGGAAGTAGCGGTGCGCCGGCCGGGTCGCCCGCCCGCACCGGTGGACATCGTCCTGGCCTCGCAGGCCGAGTGTCGAGCTGACCATGGAGAAGGCAGCAGTTCGTCATCGGCCCGACGTTGAAGGAAGGGCGTGTAGTCCATGACATCAACCGGGGACGAGGACGATGTCGGGCTGCTGCTCGATGAAGCCGCGTACCGGCTGCGGTGCGCGAGGAAGCACGACCCGCTCGACGACCCGCGTGTACTCTGCGAGAACGCCCACGACGCCATCGAGTTCCCGCTGAGCGCCGTCATCGTCGCTACCGGCAAGCCCTACCGCCGCACGCATGATCGCGGGGGGAGGCGTGATGATGGCGGATGTGAGCTGGCCACTGGAACACGGATTCAGGGATCACCCTGAAAACACCGTCGACGCCCACGTCGTCGGTCTCGACGCCCGCACCGGCGAGGTGCGCTGGCCAGGAGGATCACCATGACTCTCGATCGAGCCCACCCCGCTGGCGCGTCGGTGCGGTTCAGAATCGGCCGCGTTCGCGCGGGGCTCCTCCTCGCGTGCCTCGTATGGCTCTGGCCGCCCCCCGCGGGCGCGCAGCTCCCTGTCGGGGACGCCCCCACGGCCGCGCGGGCGGCGGACGGGAGCTACATCAGCTGGCGCGAGCACATCATCGACGAGCCCGCCACCGCCGGGTTCGGCCTGAGCGGCAGCGACGGCCTGGTGATGGGCGACCTCGACAACGACGGCCACGAGGACATCGTGTCGGTGCACGAGTCGGACAGCGAGTACGACTCGACGGTGCCGGACCCCGACTACGTGCCGGACGCCGAGGGCCACGTGCGCATCGCCTTCGCCTCCGCCGACCCCGACGTCTGGACGAACGTCACCATCGCCGAAGGAGCGGACGCGCCCGCCCCCGAGGACGCCGCCATCGCCGACGTCAACGGCGACGGACACCTCGACGTCGTGGTCGCGGCGGAGCTCTCGCACCTCGTCTATCTGCAGAATCCGGGCGCCGACGTGCGCCAGGCCGAATGGCCGCGGCTGATTCTGCCGATGACCGAGGGCCGGGGTTCCTACATCCGCGTGTTCCTGGCCGATCTCGACGGCGACGGCCTGCCGGAGATGACCGCTCCGAACAAGGGCGCGCAACGGCCCGCGCCGGAGGACTTCGCGCGCTCCACGCCGGTCTCGATCTTCTCGGTGCGGGGGGACCCGCTCGAGGGCGGCAACTGGACCGAGACGGTGCTCGGACGCTACAGCGTGCCGCAGAACGCCGAGCCGGTGGACATCGACGGCGACGGCGACCTCGACATCGTGGTGGGGACGCGGGGAGAGAACCGGCTGCTGTTCTTCGAGAATCCGGGCGACGGCAGCCTGGACTTCCGCGAGCACGCCATCGGCATCTACGGCGCGCGGGCGGCCGGCTTCAACCTGGAGTACGCGGACCTGAACCGGGACGGCCGGCTCGACATCATCGGTGCGGCCACCGGCGGCCTCGCCTGGCTGGAGCAGCCCGAGCGTATCGACGACGCGTGGAACGCGCATCCGATCGGCAGCTTCGCCCCCGACAGCATGACCGGCCTCGAGGTGGCCGACATCGACGGCGACGGCGACCTGGACGTCATGGCCGGCAGCTACAGCCGCGGTCCGCGGGAAGGCGACGGCGATGTCGACGAGGACGACGCCCTCGGGCGCATCGGCTGGTTCGAGCACCCCGGCGACGCCGCCGGCGAGTGGCGGCGGCACGACGTCTCCCGCCGCAAGCGGGGCATGTACGACAAGTTCATCGCCCGCGACGTCGACGGCGACGGTGACGTCGACTTCGTGGGCACGCGGGGGAACAGCGCGCCCTACGACGGCGTGTTCTGGCTGGAGCAGGTGCGCTCGGACACGCCGCGCCCGGCGTTCGAGCGGGCGCGCACCGAGGACAGCCCGGAGATGCCGCTTCCCCGGGAGGCGCGTTGACCTCCATCGTCACCACTGCCCGGGCGCGACGGTCGGGCGTGTCGCGGACTGAGGGGGCCGAAGAGTGCGTACGTTCGGCTTGACCAGCGAGGTGATGCTGCCGCGGCCCCCGACCGAGGTGTTCCCGTTCTTCGCGGACGCTCGGAACCTCGAAAGGCTGACCCCGCCGTGGCTCCGCTTCGAGGTGCTGACGCCGGAGCCGGTCGAGATGCGGCCGGGCGCGACCATCGACTACAGGCTGCGCCTGCGCGGCGTGCCCGTCCGCTGGCGGAGCGAGATCACCGCGTGGGAGCCGCCGTTCCGTTTCGTGGACGAGCAGCGGCGCGGTCCGTACCGGCTCTGGATCCACGAGCACCGTTTCGAGGAGCGCGGTGGTCAGACGCGGGCGAGCGACCACGTGCAGTACGCGGTCTGGGGAGGGCGCCTCGCAGACCGCTTGCTGGTGCGGCCCGACATCGAGCGCATCTTCGAGTACCGCCGCGACGTGCTCCGGGAGATCTTCGGGACCGCCGACGACTGAACCCGCCGTGGGTTCGGCAGCTGGTCGTCGATGGGGCCGTACCCGTGTTCGATCGCGTCCGCTCCCATGCTGTCGAAGTCCTGGGGCACCGAGATCTTTCCCGCGAGGAACCCGGTCCGGCGCGCGGCCGGCGCCGGAGCATCGACGGCGATGACCTTGACCACGGGCTTGCCGGCACGAGCGATGATGAACGGTTCGCCGTTGGCCGCAGCCTCGACGAGCCGCGACAGGTGCGTCTTGGCTTCGTGCATGTTGACGGTGCGCATGGCGGGTACCGCTGAACTTAGTTGATAGGACTTAGTTTACTGGTCACGGCCCGGTTGTCCAGTGGAGACTTCCGGAACGCCGGGCGAATGCGGGACGTCCGGCTGGCGGGGCGACGGTCAGTCGTGCGCCCATCGTCTCCGCTCGCCTGCCGAGCGGGCGCGATAACGGTTGGGTCGTCGCGCAGGCTTTCTCCCGGGAACGCGCTCCGAGAGCCTCGACGTCGCGTCGACCGGATCGAGCAGGTCTTGCCGACGCTCGCAACCCGCTGAGCGGTGCTACGATGGGAGAGGCCGCGTGCGGCGCGGGATCGCCGCCGCCCGCGTAGCAGGGAGAGCAGCGATGCAGACCGAGGGGATGGAGCGGTTGGAACGGCGTACGGAGGACCTTGACCGTCTCGAGCAGGTCGTGCCGGCGCTGGCCACGAAGGACGATCTGAAGGCGACGGAAGAGCGCATGCGCACGCACTTCGATGTCGCGGCCGAGGATCTCCGTCACGACGTCCAGCTGGTGGCCGAAGCGGTCGCCACGCTCGCGGAACGAGTGCGGCATCTGCCTGCAACCGGCATGCGTGGGCTGAAGCCGGTTGTCGTCGATCAGTCGGCGCTCGACTGGGAAGGCTGGGACGATCCGGCCCTCGCCGCCCGGAGCCCGGTGCGGTGGAAGCTGCTCGTCAGCGGTGACCGCGCCCCGGCCGCGGGGCTCGTCACCGGGGTCGGGGAGGTGGTGCCGGGCGGCGTGCTGCTGCGGCATCACCACGAGCCCGAGGAGACATACTACGTGGTCAGCGGCCGGGGCCACGTCGAGATAGACGGCGTCCGGCGGGACGTGGGTCCGGGAACGGCCGTCTTCATTCCCCCGAACGCCAGACACACCCTGTATTGCACCGGCGCCGAGCCGCTGATCTTCGTCTTCACGTTCGCGCGCGATCGCTTCGCGGACGTGGAGTACCACTTCGACGAGTAACGAAAGGCTCGCGTGCGGGACCGCCACACCCTGTATTGCACCGGCGCCGAGCCGCTGATCTTCGTCTTTACATTCGCGCGATTGCTTCGCGGACGTGGAGTACAACTTCGACGAGTAACGAAAGGCGCGTGCGGGACCGCCACACCCTGTATTGCACCGGCGCCGAGCCGCTGATCTTCGTCTTCGCGTTCGCGCGCGACCGCTTTGCGGACGTGGAGTACCACTTCGACGAGTAGCGGCGGGTCGTGCGCGGGGCGGGGCGCCTGCGCAACTCCCGCGTGGCCCGGCGGGCCGCGGCTGTCGCGGCCCGCCCAGGCTCCGGACTACAGGCTGAACCCGCGCTCGTCGTGCAGGGCGAGGTCGAGGCCTTCCGACTCCTCCTCGGCCGTGACCCGCAGCCCCATCGTGGCGTCGAGCGCCTTGGCGAGGATGAAGGTGAGGACGCCCGAGTAGGCGATGGTGGCCGCCGCGCCGATGAACTGCAGCCCGAGCTGCGATCCGATGCCGTTGTCGAGCCCGGACCCGCCGAACGCCTCGGCGGTGAAGATGCCGGTCAGGATGGCCCCGATGAAGCCGCCCACCCCGTGGACGCCGAAGACGTCGAGCGAGTCGTCATAGCCCATCTTGCGCTTGAGGCTGCTCGCCGCCCAGTAGCAGATGACGCCGGACGCCAGCCCGATGGCGAGGGCCCCGACGGGGCCGACGGTCCCCGAGGCGGGGGTGATGGCCACGAGCCCGGCGACAGCCCCGGTGGCGATGCCGAGGACGCTCGGCTTGCCGTGGATCATCCACTCGGTGGTCATCCACGCGAGGGCCGCGGTGGCGGTGGCGATGTGGGTCACGGTCATCGCCATGCCCGCCACGCCGTCCGCCGCCAGCTCGCTGCCGGCGTTGAACCCGAACCAGCCGACCCAGAGCATCGAGGCCCCGACCACGGTGAGGACGAGGCTGTTCGGCGCCATCGGGGTGGTCGGATAGCCGCGGCGCTTGCCGAGGACGATGCACAGCACGAGGGCGGCGACGCCCGCGTTGATGTGGACGACGGTGCCCCCCGCGAAGTCGAGGACCCCCATCTCGCCGAGCCAGCCGCCGCCCCAGACCCAGTGGGCGACCGGCGCGTAGACCACCGTCACCCAGAGGGCCATGAACAGCAGCATGGCCGAGAACTTCATCCGCTCGGCGAACGCGCCCACGATGAGGGCCGGCGTGATGATCGCGAACGTGAGCTGGAACATCTGGAACACGGACTCGGGAATCGTGCCCGAGACGGTGTCGACGGCGATGTCGGACAGGAAGAAGTTGCCGACCCCGACGAACGCGTTGAGGCCGCCGCCGTCGCCGAAGGCGAGGCCGTATCCGTACACCGTCCAGATGAGCGTCACGAGACAGGTGATGACGAAGCACTGCATCATCACCGACAGGACGTTCTTGGCCCGCACCAGGCCCGCGTAGAAGAGCGAGAGCCCGGGAATCGTCATGAACAGGACGAGCACGCTCGACGTGAGCATCCACGCGGTGTCGCCGGAGCTCAGTCCCTCCTGGGCCCAGGCCGCGCGCGGGAGGGTGACGGCGAACGCGCCGGCCAGCGCGACGAAAATCGCTTTCGACTTCAAGGTCATGCGTATCCTCCTTCTCCAGACACGGTCCGAGACGCGGGAATCCTTTCGACGCTCCGCCTGCCTCTGCGCCGCGTCGGACGCGGCGGCCGGGCCGTGGCGGGTCGGGTGCGGCGCGGGGCCTCGCCCCGGGCGGCTAGAGCGCGTTGGATCCCACCTCGCCGGTCCGGATGCGGACCGCCTGCTGCATGTCGGCCACGAAGATCTTGCCGTCGCCGATCTGGCCGGTTCGCGCGGAGGTCTTGATGGCGTCCACGACCGCGTCGATGCGGTCGTCGTCCACGACGATCTCGAGCTTGACCTTGGGCACGAAGTCGACCGAGTACTCGGCCCCCCGGTAGATCTCGGTGTGCCCCTTCTGGCGCCCGAAGCCCTTGACCTCGGTCGTGGTCATGCCGGCGACGCCGAGACGCGAGAGGGTGTCACGAACCTCGTCCAGCATGTGCGGCTTGATGATTGCGGTGACCTGCTTCATTACTGCGGCTCCTTCCTCGGCATGTGTCGCGAGTCGGTGCGCGACACGCGCACTACACCATCGGTGCCCACTGGATGGGGCGCCCACTATATCAGGAGATCGGGCGGATCGAGATCCGAGAGGAGGGTCGAGATCGAGAGGAGGGGGTCGAATCGAGAGGAGGGCCGATCCGAGAGGAGGAAGGAGGGAGGGCGAGGAGGAGAAGAAGGCGAGCCATCGGGGACGGGGTCCGATCGCGACCCCGCCCGAACGTGGCGCCGGCTGCTCCCTCGGCGCCGGTGCGCCGGTCCGGCTGCGACGCCGCGGTCTACGCCGCCGTCGCGGCGCCGTCTGCGAAACCGTCGTCCGCGACGCCGTCCTTCAGGACGCCGCCGTTGCCGTGTACGGGGCGGCCTCGGCGGTCCTTGCCGCCTGGGCGCCGCCCGCCACCACCGCGTCGTCGGTCAGGGGCGGCGCCTCGGGGGCGAACGCCGGCTCTTCCTGCCCGAACAGCCGCCGCAGCGTCCGCTGGACGTCGTCGAGGATGAGGTACGACGTCGGCACCAGGATCAGCGTGATGAACGTCGCGAACAGCACCCCGAAGGCCAGCGACACCGCCATCGGCACGAGGAACGCCGCCTGCATGCTCCGCTCCAGCATCAGCGGCGCGAGCCCGAAGAACGTGGTCAGCGACGTGAGCAGGATGGGTCGGAACCGGTTGCCCCCCGCCTCGCGGATCGCGAGCTGGAGACCCGCCGACTCGAAGGCGTGGCTGTCCCGCGGCTGTCCGCCCGCCTGGCGCACCTTGTTGCCCACGTCCTCATGGACCTTCCGCGCGCGGTTGATGAAGTCGACCATCACGAGGCTGTCGTTGACGACGACCCCGGTCAGCGCGACGAGGCCGAACATCGACATCATGGTGACGTCGAGCCCCAACACCATGTGCCCCCAGATGGCCCCGACGAGGCCGAAGGGGATGGCCGCCATGATGATCAGCGGCTGCACGTACGACCGGAGCGGCACCGCGAGCAGGGCGAAGATCATGAGGACGGCGAGCAGGAAGCCCAACTGCAGCCCGCCCACCGCCTCGACCTGCTCGGCCTGGGCGCCCTCGAACGTGTAGAACACGCCGGAGTAGTCGGCCAGAACGTCGGGCAGGATGCGCGCCTCCAGGTCGGCGATGACCGCGCCGGCCGACGTGATCGCGGGGTCGACCGAGGCGGTCACGTTCACCGCGCGGTTGCGGTCGACCCGCTTGATGGACGCGAAGCCGCGCCCCGGCTCGACCAGAGCGACCTGGCTGAACGGCACCTCGCCGCCGGTCGGGGTGCGGATGCGCATGTTCTCGAGGTCACCCAGCGACCGGCGGTCGTCCCGCGGGTAGCGCACCATGACCCGGATGTCGTCGCGACCGCGCTGGATGCGCTGGGCCTCCTCGCCGTAGAACGCCTGCCGCACCTGCCGGCCGAGGTCCTGCAGGGTCAGCCCGAGGGTCTCCGCCGCCGGCTTGATGCCGAGCTGCATCTCGACCTTGCCGGCCCGGAACGAGTCAGAGATCTCGTAGACGCCGGCGTACGCCGTGAGCCGCCGCTTGACCTCGTCGGCGGCCGCCCGCAGCTGCTCGATGTCGGGCCCCGCGAGCTGCACGTCGACGTCGTCCCCGGGAGTCATGAGCGACATGTCGAAGTTGACCTCGACCGCTTCCGGGATCGGGTCGGTCGCCTCGCGCCACATCAGGCCGAGCTGCTCGCTCGTGTACGCCCGGGTCTCGGCCGGGGCGAGCTCGACCGTCACCTCCCCCAGGTTCGCGGCGCTGGCCACCTCCATCGGCCCCATCGGTCCGCCCCCGCGCGACATCATCGGCTGGTCGCCGACCGCCGCCGACACGTGGCGGAAGTAGTCCATGCCGGTTTCCTGCCGCAGCCGGGCGCGGAGCCGTACGGCCCCCTCCTCGAGCTTCTCGACCGCCTGCGACGTCGACTCGACCGGCGTACCCTGCGGCATGGTGAGCGACGCCGCCATGAAGTCGGCCTCGATCGACGGGAAGAAGTGGAAGTTGGTCCACCCGCCGAGGACCATGCCCCCGGTCACGATGAGGGTCGAGAGCCCCACCGCGGCGGTGACGTAGCGCCAGCGGAGCGCGGTCTCGAGCAGCGGCTGATAGACCGTCCGAACGAAGGTCTTCAGCCCGTTGGCGAAGAACTGCTGGAACCGGTGCCAGCCGCCCGACGTGCGGCGCTGGCGCATGTGGGCGAGGTGGGCGGGCAGGATGCCGAGCGACTCGATCAGCGAGAAGAGCAGACAGGGGATGACGACGAGGGGAATGACCCGGAAGACCTTCCCCATCATGCCGGGCACGAACATCAGCGGCATGAACGCCGCCACCGTCGTCAGGACCGCGAAGGTCACCGGCTTGGCGATCTCGTGCGCCCCCTCGATGGAGCCCCGCAGGGCGTCGCCGTGGTTCTCCTGGTGGCGGAAGATGTTCTCGCCCACGATGATCGCGTCGTCGACCACGATGCCCAGCACGAGGATGAACGCGAACAGCGAGATGACGTTGGCCGAGACGTCGAGCCCCGGCATCAGCGCGATGGCGCCGAGGAACGAGATGGGGATGCCGAGGCTGACCCAGAACGCCAGGCGGAACTGGAGGAAGAGGGCGAGCACGATGAAGACGAGCACGAACCCGGTGGCGCCGTTGCGCACCATGAGGGTCAGCCGGTCGGCGAGTATCTCGGCCTGGTCCTGCCAGATGGTGATCGAGATGCCCTCGGGAACCTGCGCCTGCACGTCCCCGACGTAGCGCTCCACCGCCGCCGCGATGTCGAGGGCGCTCTGGTCGCCGGTGCGGAACACCGACACCATCACCGTCGTGTCGCCGTCGAAGCGGGCCTGCTGGTCGGTCTCGGCGAAGCCGTCGACGACGTTCGCCACGTCGCCGAGCCTGAGGCGGGTGCCGTCGGCGCGGGTCCAGAGCACGAGGTCCTCGTACTCGCCGCCGCGGTAGGCCTGGCCGATGGTGCGCAGCAGGATCTCGCCGCCGTCGGTGCGGACGGACCCGCCGGGGAGGTCGAGCGACGAGCGGCGCACCGCGTCGGCGACCTGGTCGAAGGTCATGCCGTGCCGCCGCAGCGCCACTTCCGAGACCTCGATGGAGATCTCGTAGGGCGGGGCGCTGACGATGTCGGCCTGGGTGATCTCGGGCAGGACGGTCAGCTCGTCGCGCACCTGCTCGGCGATCGCCTTCAGGGTGAAGACGTCGGTGGCGCCGGAGATGGCGATGTCGGTGACCTGGTTGCGGGCGATCAGCTCGCGAACGATGGGCTCTTCGGTCTCGATGGGGAACGTCGTGATGGCGTCGACCTGGTTCTTGATCTCGTCGACGACGCGGCGGGCGTCGGCGCCGAGCTCGAGCTCGACCATGACCGAGGCGCTGCCCTCGGACGCCGTCGACTGGATCTCCTTGATGCCGTCGATGCCCTGGATGGCCTCCTCGATGCGGAGGATCACCCCCGACTCGACCTCCTCCGGCGCGGCTCCGAGATAGGGGATGTTGATGCTGACCCGGTCGAGCTCGATCTCGGGGAAGATCTCTTCCTTGACCGCGGTGGTCGCAATCGCGCCGCTAATGATGATGAAGATCATCATCAGGTTCGCGGCGACCGGATTGCGGGCGAACCAGGCGATCCCGCCCTTCATGACTGATTCCCTTTCCGTGATTCCGTCCCGGAGCGATAGTGAGAAACGCGAACCGCGCCGCGCCGGCGCATGAGCGTGGCCGGCTCGACTCGGGCTCGTACTCCAGCGCAACGCGCCCGCCGCCGGAATCCCGGGGCGGAGCGCAACTTCACCAATAGTAGTAGACGACGCGGCCGCGCCGTTTATTCCATCGCCCGGCCGCCGCGCCCTGTCTCGCGGCGACACCGACCTCGCGGCGACACCGACGCCGGCGCTCCGCCGTCATGGACGATGCCGCCGCACCGCTTGTTCCATCGCTCGCTCGTCACGCCCCGTCGCACGGGTGTCTCGCGGCCATCGGGGCCCCGCCGGGCCGGGTGCGACGCGCGCCCGCCTCGGGCCGCCAGGAGCCGGTGGCGAAAGTCCCCGCTGCATTCGAGCGGCGATGCATCCCGCCTGACTGCGTTGCTCCTCGGTCGAATATGCCCAGTATTCCCCCTCGTCGCGCCTTGTCAGGCGGGCGCCTCGGCGCTCTGCTGGCGCCTCCGGGCACGGTGCAACGCGGAGTCTCACCACGGGCTCCTAGACGCGGTGGTGGTCCCCCTGCCAGTCGGTGACGAGCTTCTTGATGGGGGTCGCCGCGGTGATGTTCTCGTCGAGCACCTTGCGGGCGAGGTCGGGCAGCTCGGCGTCGCCGGCGAACCGGAGGCCCACCATCTGGGTCGGCGTGAACTCGTTTATCCGCCCCTGCAGGTCCTCGGGCAGCAGCTCGCGCATGCGCAGGCGCATCTCGACGCGGATCACGCGGTCCTGCGCCTTGAGCGCGAAGCCCCTTGCGTACAGGAAGAGGATGAGCAGGGCGACGGCCACCAGCACGTCCAGCAGGGCGGGGAACGACGGAGCGCGGAGGCTCCAGACCGCCCAGACGAGGTTGACGAGCAGGATCGGGCCGGCGACGTAGTGGTAGACGGGCACGAAACGGACATGGTTCTCGAAGCTCTGCTTCTGGTCGGCCATCGATAGTCTCCTGGGAGTGCTGGTGTCCGGCGCCGGGAGCTCTCTCGACTCCCGTCCCGCCGCGACCCCCGGCTCTGGCGGCGGCCGGAGGGGCATCGGGGAAAGACGGCAGGCGGTGGCGACGTTGCGCGAAGCTCTGCGCACGGCACGCCCGCCGCGGTCCAACCCCCTATGGTATTCCGCGACGGTACCGCTCGTCAGATCGGAGCGAGCCACCGTGCCGGCGGTTCGTCGCAGAGGGCTCTCCGCCGCCGCGCGGCAGAGATGCATCTACACTATCGGGGGAGAGGCCGGGATCGGCCCGGCCGTCATGATCGGCATTCGGAGGAAGGCGCATGAGCGATCTCGCGTCGAAGCAGTGCGTGCCCTGCCGGGGCGGGGTTCCGCCCCTCGCCGGCGAGGAGCTGGCAGGATACCAGCGGCAACTGGGGGGCGGCTGGGAGGTGGTCGACGGGCACCACCTCGAGAAGACCTACCGCTTCGAGGACTTCCGCCGGGCCCTCGACTTCACGGTGCGGGTCGGCGAGATGGCCGAGGAGCAGGGTCACCACCCCGACATCCTGCTCGCCTGGGGCCGGGCCACCGTCACCATCTGGACGCACAAGATCGACGGCCTGACCGAGAGCGACTTCGTCTTCGCGGCCAAGGCGGACCGGCTGGAATCGGTCTGATCGCGTGACGTCTTCGCGGCCAGGGCGGACCGGCCGGAATCGGTCTGACCGCGTGACCGCGGGCGGGAGTCGGCACCGCGTTGCCGGTTCCGGGTACCTGGCCGTGGGCAGCGGGCCAGCCCGCCAATCGTCGCCTTCGGTTCCGTTTGGCGCCCCGACCCCGCGGTCCGGGGCTCTGCCCCTTCCACGGCGCAGACTCCTACGGCGCCGGTTCCGCCCAGGCGACGGGGTCGCCGACGCTGATGCGGCCGTCGTCGAGCACCTCGGCGAACACGCCTCCCCGCCACCCGGGGTCGAGGGCGGCGCGCAGCCCCGGCTCGGCCTCGTCCATCCGCTCGCACGGGCGGGTCTCGCCGCGCACCCGCAGGCGGCAGCCGCCCACCTGCAGGACGCGGTCGCGGGTGTGGGCGAGGGCGACCCCGCTGACGAGCAGGTTGGCGCGCCGCTCTCCCGGATCGACCGGTGTCCCGAGCGCCTCGACGACGCGGTCCCAGTCGGCGGCCGCGACGATCGTGACCTGCCGCCAGCCCCCCTGGTTGGCGTTGCCCACGATGCCGGCGCCCCGCCGGAGGTCGGCGGCGGCGGCCGGGTCCATCGGGCCGCGGTGGAACCGTTTCACCCAGATTCGTTCGAGACGTCCCATTCGTTCGCTCCCGACAGCCCGCGACGGTCGACCCGCGAGTGAGGCCGCGCCACCGCCCCGGCCGCCAATCGTCGCCTCGTGGCTCCGCCCGGCGTCCCACCAACCCCCGGAGTCCGCGCCGACCCGCGCCGCCGGCTCCCGGCCCGCCGTTCGTCGCCTCCGGAGTTTCGCGCCGGCGAAACTCCCAGACGCGACCGCAAGGTCGCGCAGCGGCTCCGCCTGGCGCCCGGCCGACCCTCCAGGCGTCCGGCGCCGTCCCGCTACGCTGACTACCGGCCCGCCCATCGTCGCCTTCGGCTCCGCTGGGCGCCCAAACACCGTGCCAGAAGTCTGCACCGTTCTACGGCGCAGACTACTAGTGTAGGATCATGGGTTGATGACTACGGAGAACAGCACCGCTGAGACCAGGGCCGCTCAGGCGAGGACGGCGCTCGACGCCTGGGTGCGCGAGATCGTCGAATGGCACTTCAACCCCGACACCGGGTGCCCGTTCTGGCTCGACTGGGCGCGCGGGGCGGGGTGGGACCCGCGCCGCGAGGTCCACGGGTTCGAAGACCTCGCGAAGTTTCCGCATTTCCAGGACGAGAAGCTGCGGGGCGGGCCCGTCCGACGCTGGGTGCCCAGGGCCTATGCCGACCGGCCGACGTTCGTGTTCGAGACCGGCGGCACCACCGGCATCCCCAAGAGCCGGGTGGCCCAGGAGGACTTCCGCATCGACTACGAGCTCTTCTCCGAGACCCTGCCCGACGAGCACTTCCCCCGCGGGAGCAACTGGCTCATGCTGGGGCCGAGCGGCCCGCGGCGCCTGCGGCTCGCGGTCGAGCACCTCGCTCAGCACCGGGGCGGCATCTGCTTCTGCGTGGACCTCGATCCGCGGTGGGTGATCAAGCTCATCAAGAAGGGCTGGATGGAGCACCTCAAGGCCTACCAGGACCACGTCGTCGACCAGGCGATCACGGTGCTGTCGGCCGGGCACGACATCAAGTGCCTGTTCTCGACCCCCAAGCTGCTCGAGGCCCTCGCCAACCGGCTCGAGGCGGACGGGTCGTGCCTGAAGGACACCGGCATCACCGGCATCTTCGCCGGCGGCACCGAGTTCACGCCGCAGTGGAACCGGTTCGCCCACGAGGAGCTGCTCGACGGCATCTACATGACGCCGACCTACGGCAACACCCTCATGGGGCTCGCCGGCAGCCCCCCGAGCGGCCCCGAGAACGGGTACAAGATCACCTACTACGCGCCGCAGCCGCGGGCCGTCCTGCAGGTCGTGGACCCCGACGACGCGGACCGCGTGGTCGGGTACGGCGAGACCGGCCGCGTGATGCTGACCACGCTGACGAAGGAGTTCTTCGTGCCGCGCTTCCAGGAGCGGGACGAGGGCGAGCGCGAGCCGCCGTGCGAGCAGTATCCGTGGGACGGGGTGAGCGGCGTGCGCCCCTTCAGCCGGCTCGCGTCGGCGACTACGGTGGGAGTGTACTAGGCGTCCGCGCGGTGCAACCGCGAGGGAGCCTGGAGGGTTGGTCGGGCGGCGGCGCCGCAAGTCGGCGGCAGAGCCGCGAGACGACGATTGGCGGACTAGTGTGATCCATTTTCCGATTCTGCGTTGGGGACGGGAGTACAAGAGCCTCGAGCTGGCCAAGGTCGAGCACTTCCTGACCGGCGAGCCGGTGGCCGAGGTCAGCCAGGCCAACCCCGGCATCGTCGCCCGGGACCTGCGCAAGGGGGCGGGCCGGGCCCGCGACGTGCTGCGGGAGATTCCGTGCGCGGAGCTGCTGGCGATGGTCAAGAAGGGCGGCGAGCTCTTCAAGTCGGCCGACCTGCCGTTGGGGGACGGCGTGCAGACCCCCGACGACTTCGTGCGCCAGCAGTCGGCCACGACGGGGCTGCCCGAGCACCTGTGCCGCATGAACATGGGCAAGCTCGAGTACGTGCTGGCCCACCTCGACGACGTCCTGCGCTCGCTGACCCGCCGCCTCGACTACGACATCCTCACCCGCGGCTACGGGGAAGAGGACGGGGTGATGCGCAGCTACCAGGCGACGACGCCGGTGCTCGGCATGGTGCTGCCGTCGAACTCGCCCGGCGTGCACAGCCTGTGGCTGCCGATCATCCCCCTGCAGATCGGGCTGGTGCTGAAGCCGGGCCCGCAGGAGCCGTGGACCCCGTGGCGGATGGCCCAGGCGTTCTTCGAGGCGGGCGTTCCGCGCGAGGCCATCGCCCTCTACCCGGGCCTCGGCGAGGTCGGCGCGGCGGTGCTGAACAACTCGCCGCGGAGCCTCATCTTCGGCGGCACCGCGACCGTCGAGCAGTACGCCGCCAACCCCGGCGTGCAGGTGCACGGGCCGGGCTTCAGCAAGATCCTCATCGGCGACGACCAGGTCGACGACTGGGAGCAGTATCTCGACCTGATGGTCGAGAGCGTGGCCATCAACAGCGGCCGCGGCTGCATCAACTGCTCGGGCATCTGGGCGCCGCGGCACACCCGCGAGATTGCCGAGGCGGTGGCCGAGCGCATCGGCCCCATCGCCCCCCTGCCTCCCGACGACCCCAAGGCCGAGCTCGCCGCGTTCACGGTGCCGGGTCAGGCGAAGGCGATCTCGGCCGACATCGACAACGCCCTGAAGGAGGGCGGGGTCGAGGAGGTGTCGGCGCGGCACCAGGACGGCGGCCGCCTCGTCTCGATGGAGCGCTGCGACTACCTGCGCCCCACCGTCGTGCACTGCGGCTCGCCCGACGTCGCGATGGCCAAGAAGGAGTACATGTACCCCTTCGTCACCGTCGTCGAGTGCCCGCAGGACAAGATGATCGGCGCCATCGGGACGACCCTCGTGGCGACCGGGCTCACCGAGGACCGGGCGTTCGCGCAGGCGCTGCTCGACGCCCGCAACATCGACCGGCTCAACCTCGGCCCGGTGCCCACGACCCGGCTCAACTGGCTGCAGCCGCACGAGGGGAACATCGTGGACTTTCTGTTCCGCCCCCGGGCGTTCCAGCAGGCGTCGTGAATGTCGTTGACGGTGGCCTGGAGTCTGCGTCTTGGACGCGGAGTCTGGGCCGTAGAATGGTGCGGATTCCTTGGGGGGCTGGGCGTCAAGCGGGGCCGAAGGCGACGGTTGGCGGGCCGGGACCAGGCGGCGGAGGGATCCAGGTCCGGGTGAGTCAGTTGTGAAGACCGGGTGCGTTGACGTGAGACTTCAGTTGCACGCTGAGCTCGTCGACACGGCCGGTCAGTCGCGTGAGTTGGTACGCGTTCCACAGGCCGACCACCGCAGCGACCACGCCGCCGACGGCAGCGCACGAGAGCAGGACGGTCTCCATTGCTGCGTCAAGTTTAACACACCACCAGGGCGGAGGTCCCAGTGCTCGAAGTCACCGGCCTCGCGAAGTCGTATCCGACGCCGCGGGGCGCCCTTGACATCCTCTCCGGGGTCGATTTCACGCTGAGACCCGGTGAGGCCGCCTCCATCGTGGGGCCGTCGGGCAGCGGGAAGAGCACCCTGCTCTACATTCTGGGCGCCCTCGAGCCGCCCACCGCGGGCACCGTCGCCCTCGACGGCGTCGACCCCTTCACCCTTGCGACGGCCGAGCTCGCCGCGTTCCGGAACCGCCGGGTCGGCTTCGTGTTCCAGGACCACCTGCTGCTGCCCCAGTGCACGGTGCTCGAGAACGTGCTCGTCCCGACCCTGGTGGGGGAGGGCATGGACGGGGCCTCGGATCGCGCCCGCGACCTGCTGGCGCGGGCCGGCCTCGGTGACCGGCTCGACCACCGGCCGGCGGAGCTGTCCGGGGGAGAGCGGCAGCGCGTCGCCCTCGCCCGCGCCCTCATCCGACGGCCGCCGCTGCTCCTGTGCGACGAGCCCACCGGCAACCTCGACCGCGCCGCCGGCGAGGTGGTGGCGGACATGCTGTTCGATCTCCACGGCCGGCAGGAGACGGTGCTGGTGGTGGTGACCCACAACGTCGAGCTGGCGGCGCGTTGTCCCATTCGGTACCAGCTCGAGGGCCTCGGGCTGAAACGCGTGGACGGCGAAAGGGGCGCGTGAACGGAGGCGCCGAGGGCGTGAACCCAGGCGCGGAGCGCGCGGCCAGCGAGACGGAGCGAGTGGGCGACGGCGGGAGCGAGGACGGCAGCGAGGGGCGCGAAGACGGTGGCGCGGAGCGCGTCGCGGGCGGCGGCGCGGCCGGTGGCGAGGAAGGGCGCGGGAGGCGACGAGACACACATGGCCGGCGCCGAAGCGCGCGTGAACGCCGGCGAGACGACGGGGAGCGAAGCATCATGACCTCGATCACCCTGCTGCTCCGGAGCCTGACCCATTTCTGGCGGATCAACCTCGCGGTGGTCGCGGGGGTGGGCGTGGCGGTGTCGGTGCTCGCGGGGGCGTTCCTAGTGGGGACGTCGGTGCGCGCGAGCCTGCGCGACCTTGCCCTGCAGCGGCTCGGGCAGGTCGACCAGGTGGTGACGGCGGGGGCGTTCTTCCGCGAGGCGCTGGCCGAGGAGCTTCCGGGCACCGACTCGCTCGCCGGCACCGGCGCCGGCGCCGGTGCGACGCCCGCGGGGTCGCCGACGTCGGCAGCGGCGGCGCCGATGATCGCGCTCGAGGGCTTCGTCACCCACCAGGAGAGCGGCAGCCGCGCCGGGGGCATCCAGGTCTACGGGGTGGACGACCGGTTCTGGGCCTTTCACGGGCCTGTCGGCAGGCCTGGTGAGCCCGCCGGCGCCGGGCGCGGGCCCGAGCCCGGCGAGGTGCTGGTGAGCGGCGGCCTCGCCCGCGAGCTCGGCGCCACGGCCGAGGACACGCTGCTCGTGCGGGTGCAGAAGCCCTCGGCCATTCCCGTCAGCTCGCTCCACGGGCGCCGCGACGACCTCGGCCGCACGATGCGGCTGAGCATCCGCGAGGTGCTCGCCCCGGAGGATCTGGGGGAGTTCTCGTTCCGTCCCCAGCAGGGATTCTCGCGCGCCGTCTTCGTCAATCTCGAGCGCATGCAGCGCGACCTCGAGGTGGGCCGCGAGGCCAACACCCTGCTGCTCGCCGGGATCGGGGCGGGGGCGCCGGCGGTGGCCGCCATCGAGGCGGCGCTGCGGGCTACCACGCGGCTCACCGACCTCGGCCTGCGGGTGCGGGCGCTTCCGGGTCCGGGCGCGCTGGCGGTGGAGTCGACGGCGGGGCTGCTGAACGACGAGGTCGTCGCCGCCGCGCGGACCGCGGCCGCCGCGGGGGACATGGGCGAGCAGCCCATCCTGACCTATCTGGCCAACGAGATCCGCCGTGGCGATCGGGTCACGCCCTACTCGCTGGTGACCGCGCTGGACCCGGCCGCGCTTGGCGTCGCGCCGCCGGCCGGCGCGGCGCCGCCCAACGCCGCCGGCGCGGGTGCGACGGCCTCTGCCGACGCGCCGTCCTCGCCCGCCGGTTCGTCGTCCACGCCCGGTGGAGGCGCGTCGTCCGACCCGGGTGCGGGCTCGTCGCCCACGCCCGGCGGGGGCGCGCCGTCGCCCCCCGCCGACGAGGGCGCGCCGGCCGGCGAGGCGCCTCGTCCGATCTGGCTGAACAGGTGGACTGCCGACGATCTCGAAGCGGCGCCCGGCGACGTGGTGACGCTGCAGTACTACCTGTGGGAGGATGCCGGCGCGCTGGTCACCGACGAGGCCGAGTTCCGGGTGGCCGGGGTGGTGCCGATGGAGGGGCTGGCCGCCGACCAGGACCTCGCGCCCGAGTACCCCGGCATCACCGAGGCCACGGACCTGTCCGACTGGGACCCGCCGTTCCCCATCGACCTCGGCCTCGTCCGCCCGAAGGACGAGGACTACTGGGACGAGTACCGCACCGCGTCGAAGGGGTTCATCGCCCTCGAGGACGGCCAGCGGCTGTGGGGGTCGCGGTGGGGACAGGTGACCTCGCTGCGGGTCGTTCCCCCGGACGGGGTCTCGGACCTCGCGGCGGCGGCGTTCCGCGACGCGCTCCGGTCCCGGCTCGATCCCCTTGCGGCCGGGTTCGTCGTCTATCCGGCCCGCGACCTCGCCCTCGAGGCGTCGGCCGGGGTGACCGACTTCGGCGAGTACTTCACCTACTTCAGCTTCTTCCTGGTGGTGTCGGCCCTGCTGCTGGCGAGCCTCTTCTTCCGCCTCGGGGTCGAGCAGCGCCTGCGCGAGATCGGCGCCCTGCGCGCCCTCGGCTTCGACGAGGGGAGCGTGCGGCGGCTGTTCTGGGCCGAGGCGGGGGCGCTGTCCCTCGCCGGGGGTCTCGTGGGGGCGGCCGGCGCGGTGGGCTATGCCGAGCTGATCATGTGGGGGCTTCGTACGTGGTGGGTGGACGCGGTGGGCACGACCCTGCTCGTGCTGCACGTCTCGCCCCTCGCCCTCGCGGCGGGCATCGGCGGCGGCATGGCGGCGGCCGTGGTCTCCATTGCGTGGAGCCTGCGCATGGTCGCGCGGGCGACGCCGCGCGCCCTCATCCACGGGGTGCTGCCTTCATCCGGAGCCGTCGCGTCGCACGGCGATGGCGACGAGGAGGCGCCGTCGCGCGCGGCCGCCGCCGCGCGCCACGCCCCCGCCGTCCTCGGGCTGCTCGGGGCGGTGGTGCTCGCGGTGACCCTGGCCGGGGTCGTCGGCGACACCGCCGGCTTCTTCGGAGCGGGCATGCTGCTGCTCGCCTCGCTGCTCACCCTGTCGTGGTCCTGGCTGGGCCGGCAGGCGCCGGCGGGCGTGGCGGCGCCGTCGACGTGGACGGTGTCCCGGGTCGGACTGCGCAACACCACGGCCCGGCCCGGCCGGTCGGTCCTGTGCATCACCCTCATCGCGTTCGCCTCGTTCATCATCGTGGCCGTCGACGCGTTCCATCTGGAGGGCGGGGGAGACGCCGGCGACCGCTCGTCGGGCACCGGCGGCTATCCGCTGCTGGCCGAATCGCTGCTGCCGATCGTGCGCGACCTGGGCTCCGAGGAAGAGCGGGAGGAGCTGGGGGTGTCGTCGTTCGACGACGAGATCTTCGCGGACGTGTCCTACGCGCGGTTCCGCCTGCGACCGGGCGAGGACGCGAGCTGCCTCAACCTCTACCAGGCGAAGGACCCGCGGGTGCTCGCGCCCGAGACGGCGTTCCTGCCGGAGGGGCGCTTCCGGTTCGGGGCGACCCTGGCCGAGACCGACGAGGAGGCCGCCAACCCGTGGCTGCTGCTCGACCGCGTCTTCGACGACGGGGCGGTCCCCGCCATCGCCGACGCCACGTCGCTGGCCTACGCGCTGCACCTCTCGGTGGGCGAAGACTTCGTGCTCAACCGGGACAGCGACAACCCGGTCCGGCTGCGCATCGTCGCGGCCCTCTCCGACAGCATCTTCCAGCGCGAGCTGATCATCGGCGAGGCGGCCTTCCTGCGCCTGTTCCCCGAGCACGACGGGTACCGGTTCTTCCTCGTCGACGCGCCGGCCGACCGGACGGCGGAGGCGACCGCGGCCCTCGAGGACCGGCTCTCCGACTACGGGTTCGACGTGACCTCGACGCCGGAGCGCCTCGCCGCCTTCCACCGCGTCAACAACACCTACCTCGCCACGTTCCAGACCCTCGGGGCCCTCGGCCTGCTGCTGGGGACGCTGGGGCTGGGGGCGGTGCTGCTCCGCAACGTGCTCGAGCGGCGGCGCGAGCTGGCGCTGCTGCGCGCCGTCGGCTACGACACGCGGCACGTCTCGCTGATGGTGCTGGTCGAGAACGGCCTGCTCCTGTTCGGCGGCCTCGCCATCGGCACGGTGTGCGCGGTGGTGGCGATAGCCCCCGCCTGGATCGAGCGGGGCGGCCAGTTCCCCGTCGTCGGGCTGGGGGGGATGCTGCTGGCGGTGGCCGCGGCCGGCCTCGCCTCGTCCCTGGCCGCCACCGCTGCCGCGGTCCGGTCGCCGCTGCTGGCGTCGCTGCGGTCGGAGTAGGGGCGGATCGCCTGTGCCCTGGCCAGGCGTCCGCGCCGCAGGAACGGCGCGCACTCCCGGAAGGTTGGCTGGGCGCCACCCGGCCCCGCGGGCGACGATGGGCGGGGCCAGCGGGTCCGTCGGACGGTAGCCGGACATCTCTGACCCACGAGCGGTGCAGGAGTCGGCAGAATCGGTCGAAACCTACTGGGAGGGTGAGTTTGGCCGCACGGCGGCGACCGCCGGGACCGTCGCTTCACCCCCCCGATGTGCAGAGCGTTCAAGCAGGTAGCCGCTGGTCCGAGGGTTTGTTGCGGACCAGGTCAGGGCGGCGTCGCGAAGAGTCCGGCGCCGGGAGAGAGCTCATGAGTGCAGTTCGATGTGTGCTGGCGTTGGGCGTGCTGGTCGGCGCGGCGGCTGCGGCCGAGTCCCAGACCCGGCTGCTGCGGTTTCCCGACGTGCACGGCGACCGCGTCGTGTTCGTGTACGCCGGCGACCTGTGGACCACGTCGTCCGCGGGCGGCACCGCGGTGCGGCTGACCGCCCACCCGGGGCTGGAGATCTTCCCGAAGTTCTCCCCGGACGGGCAGTGGATCGCGTTCACTGGGCAGTACGACGGCGACGAGCAGGTCTACGTCGTTCCCGCCGCCGGCGGCGTGCCCAGGCAGTTGACGTGGTACCCGGCCCGCGGCCCGCTCGCGCCGCGCTGGGGCTACGACAACCAGGTCTACGACTGGACCCCGGACGGCAGCGCGGTGCTCTTCCGGTCGCTGCGCTACAGCACCGACCTGTCGGACAGCCGCCTCTTCCTCGCCTCGATGGACGGGGGGCTCCCGGTGCCGCTGCCGATGCCCGAGTCGGGCGCGGGGGACCTCTCTCCGGATGGCACCCGGGTGGTGTACTCGCCGCTCTTCCGCGACTTCCGGACGTGGAAGCGCTACGAGGGGGGCTGGGCGCAGGAGCTCTACGTGTTCGACCGCGAGACCCACGACGTCGAGCGCGTCACCGATCACCCGCGCGCCGACCGCGACCCGATGTGGATCGGCGACGCCATCTACTTCACGTCCGACCGCGACGGCACCCTGAACCTGTACGCGTCCGACATCGGCACCGGCGAGACCACGCAGCTCACCGCCAGCACGTTGTGGGACGTGCGGTGGCCCGGGGACGACGGCCTGAACCAGATCGTCTACGAGATGAACGGCGAGCTGCACCTGTTCGCCATCGACAGCGGCGAGTCGCGGCCGATTTCCATCGTGGTGCCCGACGACGGGGTGGCGGCGCGGCCGGCGCGGGTGTCGGCGGCGGGGCAGATCGAGGACTTCGAGCTGAGCCCCGGGGGCGAGCGCGCTCTGTTCGTGGCCCGCGGCGACGTGTTCACGGCCCCCATCGAGAACGGCCCGACCCGCAACCTCACCCGCAGCTCGGACGCCCACGACAAGTGGGCGCGCTGGTCGCCCGACGGCTCGCGCATCGCCTTCGTCTCGGACCGCGACGGCGAGGACGAGATATACGTCGTGCCCCAAGACGGCAGCGGCCCCCCCGAGCAGCTCACGGACGGCGGCGAGGTGATGCGCTACGCGCCGGCGTGGTCGCCCGGCGGCGACCATCTGGCGTTCAGCGACAAGGACGGCCGGCTCCACGTCCTCGACGTCGAGTCGCGGGAGTCGACGCTCGTCGCCGACGAGGCGAACGGGCAGCTCCAGGACTACGTGTGGTCGCCGCGGGGCGGCTACCTCGCGTTCTCGCTGACCGACGACACCGGCTTCAGCTCGATCCACGTCTGGGAGCGGGCCGGCGGGGAGTCGCGCCAGGTGACGAGCGACCTGTTCCACGAGTGGAACCCGGCCTGGGACCCGGAGGGCGAGTACCTCTACTACCTGTCGGACCGCTCGTTCACGCCCCAGCTCGGGTCGTTCGAGTGGAACTACCTCGTCGACCGCGAGACCGGCATCTACGCGCTGGCCCTGCGGAAGGACGTGCCGCATCCCCTGCCGCCGGAGAGCGACGAGGTGACGGTGGAGGCCGACGACGAGGACGCCGAGGACGGGGACGACGGAGACGACGACGCGTCGGAGGACGGCGACGACGACGAGCCGATCCGCATCGATTTCGACGGCCTCGCGCGGCGCGTGGTGCGGCTGCCCGTGACGTTCGACAACTACGTGGGCCTGAGCGCCGGCAACGACCGGGTGTTCTTCATCCGGACCGGCGCGCAGTTCTACGGGCGCGGCGGCGACGTGCCGACCGAGGTGCAGACGTTCTCGTTCGACGATCGCGAGACAGAGACCCTCGCCGCGGCCGGCGGCTACGCGGTGTCCGGCGACCGCGAGAAGGTGCTCATCGCCACCGGGGGGCGCTACGAGCTGCACGACGCTTCGGGTCAGGGCGACCCACAGACCGTCTCGACGGGCGGGCTCATGGTGGACCGGGTGCCGGCCGAGGAGTGGGCGCAGATTTTCGACGAGGTGTGGCGGCGCTTCCGCGACTTCTTCTACGTCGACAACATGCACGGCTACGACTGGGCGGCCCTGCGCGAGCAGTACCGCCCCTGGCTCGAGCACGTCGCCCACCGCTCGGACCTGAACTACGTGATCGGCGAGATGGTGGCCGAGCTGAACGTCAGCCACGCGTACATCGCGGGCGGCGACTGGGAGACCCCGGACCGGCCCGCGGTGGCCCTGCCCGGGGCGGTGTTCGAGCTCGACCGCGACGCCGGGCGCTACCGGCTGGTCGAGATCTTCGAGGGGCACAACGAGGAGCCGCGCTACCGGGCGCCGCTGACCGAGGTGGGGGTGGACGCCGGCGTCGGCGACTACGTGCTGGCCATCGACGGCGAGGAGCTCGCGGGCGGCGACAACCCCTACCGCCTGCTGCGGCACAAGGCGGACCGGCCGGTGCGGCTGACCCTGAGCGCGGACCCGGCGTTCCCCGCCGACGAAGGCGCGGCCCGCGAGGTGACCTTCCGGCCCATCACGAGCGAGACCAACCTGCGCTACCTCGCCGAGGTGACCGCGAACCGCGAGAAGGTCGACGCCGCGACCGAGGGGCGGGTCGGCTACCTGCACATCCCCGACATGGGGGTCGCCGGCATCCAGGAGTTCATCAAGTACTTCTACGGGCAGATTCGCAAGGACGGCCTCATCATCGACGTGCGCGGCAACGGGGGCGGCAACGTGTCGGCGATGCTCATCCAGCGCCTGAGCCGCGAGCTTCTCGGCACCGGCTTCTCGCGCACCGTGGAGAACACCGAGACCTATCCCACGACGGTGTTCACCGGCCACCTCGTGTGCATCCTCGACGAGGACTCGGCCTCGGACGGCGACATCTTCCCCGCCCGCTTCAAGGAGGCCGGCCTCGGGCCGCTCATCGGCAAGCGGTCCTGGGGCGGCGTCATCGGCATCACCAACCGCGGGCCCCTCGTCGACGGCGGCAGCGTCAACGTGCCCGAGTTCGGCACCGCGGGCCGCGACGGGAGCTGGGTCATCGAGGGCTACGGCGTCGAGCCCGACATCGAGGTCGAGAACGACCCGAAGTCGGTCATCGCGGGCGGCGACCCCCAGCTCGAGCGGGCCATCGAGGAGATCGCCCGCATGATCCGGGAGGATCCGCGGCCCCTGCCGACCCGTCCCGCCCCGCCGGTGAAGACGCCGTGACCGCGGTCGCGCCCGCTTCACCCGAGCCGCTCTCCACCGCCGGGATTCCCGCGCCGCGGGCGCGGGTCTCGCCCGTGCGCCTCGAGAAGCACGGGGTGGTGCGCACCGACGACTACCACTGGCTGCGCGAGCGCGGCGATCCCGCCGTCACCGCCCATCTGGAGGCCGAGAACGCCTACACGCAAGCGGTGATGGCGCCGACCGAGGCGCTGCAGGAGACCCTGTTCGCCGAGATCAAGGGGCGCATCAAGCAGACCGACATGTCGGTGCCGTACCGGGAGGGGGACTACCTCTACTACACCCGCTACGAGGACGGGCGCGAGTACCCCATCCACTGCCGGCGGCCGGCTGACGCGGCCGCGCCGGGCGATGCGCCGCCGGTGGTCGATGCGCCGCCGGCGCCGCCCGCCATTCCGTCGCCTGACGGGGAGGAGATCCTGCTCGATGTCAACGCCCTGGCCGAGGGCCACGACTTCTGCCAGGTGTCGGCGCTGGAGGTCAGCCCCGACGGGCGGTTGCTGGCCTACGCCATCGACGTCGAGGGGCGCCGAATCCACACCATCCGCGTGAAGGACCTGTCGACCGGGGCGCTACTCGGTGACGAATTGGCGGGGGTGACCAGCAACCTCGTCTGGGCCAACGACAACCGCACCCTCTTCTACACGCGCCAGCATCCCGACACCCTGCGCTGGCACGAGGTCTGGCGCCACGCGCTCGGGACCGCGCAGGCCGACGACGTCCTCGTCTACGAGGAGGCGGACGAGACGTTCAACTGCGAGGTGGGCAAGACCCGGTCGAAGCGCTATCTGCTGATCGCGTCGGCGCAGACGGTGTCCACCGAGTACCGGTTCCTCGACGCCGACCGGCCCGACGGGGCGTTCGACATGTTCTGGCCCCGCGCGCGCGACCACGAGTACGACGTCGACCACTATCGCGGCCGGTTCTACGTCCGTACGAACCACGGCGCCCGCAACTTCCGGTTGATGGAGACCGCCGCCGCCGGGACCCCTCCCGAGCAGTGGGTGGAGTTGGTCCCGCACCGCGAGGACGTGCTCCTCGAGTCGTTCGCGCTGTTCCGCGGCCATCTCGTGCTACAGGAGCGTTGCGGCGGGCTGGCGCGGCTCCACGTGCGGCCGTGGTCGGGAGACGGCGCCCACGACATCGCCTTCGACGAGCCCGTCTACGACGTGCACGTGTCGGTGAACCGCGAGGCCGACACCCGCCTGCTTCGGTTCGGCTACGAGTCGCTGACCACCCCGCGGTCGACCTACGACTACGACATGGAGGCGCGCTCGCGCACGCTGCTGAAGCGTCAGGAGGTGCTCGGCGGGTTCGACCCGGAGGACTACGAGGCCGAGCGGGTGCTCGCGACCGCGCCTGACGGCCGGCAGGTTCCCATTTCCCTCGTCGCGCGGGCGGGCGCGCCCCGCGACGGGGCCGGCCCGCTGCTGCTGTACGGCTACGGGGCCTACGGCATCTCCATGGACCCCGCGTTCAACTCGGCGCGGCTGAGCCTGCTCGACCGCGGCTTCCGGTTCGCGATCGCTCACGTGCGCGGCGGGCAGGAGATGGGCCGCCAGTGGTACGAGGAGGGCCGGCTGGGCCGCAAGCGGAACACGTTCACCGACTTCATCGCCTGCGCCGAGCACCTGGTCCGCGAGCGGTACACGAGCCCCGGGCGCCTCTACGCCATGGGCGGCAGCGCCGGCGGGCTGCTGATGGGCGCGGTCCTCAACATGCGTCCCGACCTCTTCGCCGGCGCCGTGGCGCAGGTGCCGTTCGTCGACGTGCTCACCACCATGCTCGACGACAGCATTCCCCTGACCACCGGCGAGTACGACGAGTGGGGGAACCCGCACGAGCGGGGCGCCTTCGACGACATCCTCGCCTACTCGCCCTACGACAACGTCGCCGCCCGCGGCTATCCCGCCCTGCTCGTCCTCGCCGGCCTGCACGACTCGCAGGTGCAGTACTGGGAGCCCGCCAAGTGGGTCGCGAAGCTGCGGGTCCTCAAGACCGGTGGCCGCCCGCTGCTGCTCAAGACCAACATGGACGCCGGCCACGGCGGCGTCTCCGGCCGCTACCGCCGCTACCGCGAGACGGCCCTGCAGTACGCCTTCCTGCTCCGGCAGGCGGGGCTGGCGTAGCCGGAGGAGCGCATCCCGCGGCTCCGCTCGCCGCCCAACCAGCTCTGCCGGCCGGCCCGGTTCTGCGGCGCGAGCAGTCGGGCGGTTGTCAACGTGGTCGCCACCGGCTACATTGAACAGATGAGCATCATCGTCAGCGAGGTCTATGACGCTCTGCTCGAGGCCGGAGCCTCCGAGGCGAAAGCCAAGGCGGCGGCCGCCGCCATCCCGGTCGGCGAGAACCTCGCGACCAAGGAGGACATCGCGGAGCTGAAGGCCGAGTTGAAGGCGGAGATCGCGGCCTTGAAGGTGGCGATCTTCATGTTCGGCCCGCTCATTCTGGGGCTCTTGATCAAGCTGGTGTTCTTCCCGTAGAGCTGCTCGACGGTGCCATCGCGCGCTCTGCTCTCGTACGCCTCGACCGCGGCCTACCGGGCTTCGCGACCGTGCCAGACGCGTATCACCACGACGGTGTCGGCGTGGACGCGGTAGCGCAGGACGTAGGCGCCTGCGCCGAAGGGAATCACGAGCTCGCGGCGGCCGGTGCCGTCGGCGAGAGGCCGGCCGATTTCGGGCGAGTCGAGGAGCCGGTCGGCTCCGGCGCGAATCGCGCGCGCGGCGCGCCCGGCGGCGGCCGGGTCCTTGTCGAGAAGGAAGTCGTAGAGGCGCCGGATGTCGTCGAGGGCCGGTTCGAGCCAGCGGACGGTCATGTGTCGCCGGCGCGTCTGTCGGCTTCGGCCGCGAGCTCGTCGAGCCACGCCGAGGCGGTCTCGTGCGGAACCGCGTGGCCGGTCTCGACGTAGCGCTCCCAGCGGGCCAGGTCCTCGGCCTTCTCCCTTTCGTATCGTTCCTCGACCTCGAGATACCGCGCCACGGCCTCCTTGACCATCCAATGGGTCGAGCGTTGCTTGGCGTGGCCCAACTCCTTGAGACGGGCGCGCGTGTCGTCATCCAGCTTGACGCCGACGGTCGTTGTTGTCACCACGGTCGCCTCGGTGTTTTCAGAAGGGCAACTTATCACAACTCGTCCCGTGCGCGCGGCAGGTGGCAGTTTCTCCGGGTGGCCTCCCCGTGAGCGACTCGCACCGACCGGGGACTGGACATGAGCGATAATGACAGGAATCGGAGATGGACTCGGCCGGATGCAGGGTTCGGAAAGCGTGGCTGGCGGGAAAGGGGAGCGGTGATGAAGCGATTGTCGAGATTGGCGGGGGTTGCGGCGGTGGTCGTGGGGTTGGCTCTTTCACCGGCCCTCGCCGCCGGACAGACGGGGGCGGAGGGGCCCCGCACGCCGTGGGGCGACCCGGACCTGCAGGGGTCTGGGACTACTGGACGTTCACGCCGCTCGAGCGGCCCGAGGAGTTCGGGGAGCGCGGCGAGCTGACGGCCGAGGAGGCGGCGGTGGTCGGCCAGCGCGGGACCGCCGCGGCGCTGGCCCGTGACGCGGACGGGCCGCCGCCGGGCGACCCCGGGGGGTACAGCCAGGAGGTGTGGACGGACCGGGCGCGGCCGACGGCGCTCACCCAGGCGTCGCTGCTCGTGGACCCGCCCGACGGCCGGCTGCCGGCGCTGACGGCGGCGGCCGAGGCGGCGGCCGAGGCCCACCGCGAGGCCGGCGGCTATCCGGTGCGGGTGCGGGTCGGCGGCCTCAACGAGGACGGTCCCGAGGCGCGCGGGGTGGCCGAGCGGTGCCTGCTCGGCTTCAGCACCGGACCGCCGATGCTGCCCGGCGGCTACAACAACAACGTGCAGATCTTCCAGTCGCCCGGCTACGTCGTGCTGCTGCACGAGATGGTGCACGACGTGCGTGTCGTGCCGTTGGACGGCCGCGACGCGCTGCCGTCGGGCGTCCGCCAGTGGCTGGGGAGCTCGCGCGGCCGGTGGGAGGGCGACACCCTGATCGTCGAGACGACGAACTTCACGAATGGGACCGGCAGCTTCAACACCTCGTTCGTCTCGTGGGGGTCGGCCGAGAACACGCGGCTCGTCGAGCGGTTCACGCGGGTGGACGGCGACACCGTGCGGTACGAGTTCACGGTGGACGATCCCGATACCTGGACGGCGCCGTTCACCGGCCGGTTGCCGCTGAACCGGTCCGACGCGCCGCTCTACGAGTACGCCTGCCACGAGGGCAACCACGGGATGTTCAACCTGCTGAGCGGCGCCCGGGCGGAGGAACGGGCCGCGGCCACCGAGCAGCAGTAGCGGCGGGGGGCGGCCGGGCTCTTGCCGCGGGCTTCTCCAAGGGGACGACTGACGTGATGCAGCTGCAGTGGGCGCCGGATGTTGCAAGCGGAGTCTGGACAAGGGGGCGCAGGGGCCGGGTCGGGGTCGCGGCGATGGCGATGTTCGCCGGTCTGGCCGCCGCGACCGCCGCCGGGGCGGGCGAGAACTGGCCGCACTGGCGGGGGCCGTCCGCCAACGGCATCAGCGCCGAGACGGGGCTGCCGGTGACCTGGGGGCCGGACACGAACGTGGCGTGGAAGGTGGCGATGCCGGCCTGGACGGGGTCGACGCCCATCCTCTGGGGCGAGCGCATCTTCCTGAACGTCGCCGACGGCGAGAACATCAGCCTGTGGTGCCTCGACAGGAACCGTGGCGACACGCTCTGGGTGCGTCACCTGAGCGACGGCGACCGGCGGCTGCGCAAGCAGAACATGTCGTCGCCGTCGCCGGTGACCAACGGCGAGCACGTCTACGCGATGACGGGCACGGGCCGGCTGACCGCCTTCGACTTCGACGGCGACCAGCTCTGGCAGCGCGACATCCAGGCGTCGTACGGCCGGTTCGGTCTGAACTGGGGCTACGCGTCGTCGCCGCTCCTGGTCGACGACGCGCTCTTCGTCCAGGTCATCCACGGCATGCGGACCGACGACCCGTCCTACGTCCTGCGCATCGACCGGCACACCGGCGAGACGGTGTGGCGGGTCGAGCGGCCCACCAACGCCCGCCGCGAGTCGCCCGACTCGTACACCACGCCCGCCCTCCTCGAGTACGACGGCACGCGCGAGATCGTGATCACCGGGGGCGACGTGGTGACCGGGCACGACCTGGCGACCGGGCGCGAGCTGTGGCGCGCCGACGGTCTGAACCCGCGCAACAACGGCGCCTACCGCATCATCGCGTCTCCGGTCGTCCACGGCGAGATGATCTACGCGCCGACTCGGGTCCGCCCCCTGCTCGCCCTGCGGGCCGGCGGCCGCGGCGACGTCACCACGTCGCACCTCGTGTGGAAGACCGACAACGGCCCCGACGTGCCGACGCCCGTGACGGACGGCCGGTACTTTTACATCGTCAACGACCAGGGCATCGTCTGGGTGCTCGACGCGCAGACCGGGGAGGAGATCTACGGCCGCCAGCGGCTGCGTCCCGGCACCTACAGCGCCTCGCCGGTGCTGGCCGACGGCAAGGTCTACGTCACCAGCGAGGGGGGCCTGACCAGCGTCTTCCGGGCGGGACCGGAGTTCGAGCTGCTCGCCGAGAACGACATGGACGACTACGTCCTGAGCTCGATCGCGGTGTCCGACGGGCAGATCTTCCTGCGCACCACCGGTCATCTCTACGCGATCGGCGAGCGCGCCGGGGGCGGCGGCTGATCGAGAGCAACGGGATCAGGCGGCCGGCGTCACGTGGAAGCCCAGTGCGGCGGCGTTGTCGCGGACGCGAGCGTCCAGAGACAGCAGCTGTACCTCCGTCACCAGGTGGCGAGCCCGCAACACGGTGGACAGGTGAATGGCGTCGAGGGTTCGGACCGGTTCGCGAGGGAACGTCTGTCGTGACCTGGCCACGATCTCGCTGTCGATGCCGAGCACGACCCAGTGCTCGGCCGCGGTGGCCATGAGCGTTCTGCGCGTGGCGACCTCTGCGGCAGGCCGTTCTCCCAGGGATGCGGCACGAGAGAGAACACGATCGCACTCGATCAAGGTCAGGTCGGAGGCGAGAATCAGATCCGCGGCCGCGAGCCCCTGTTCGACCTCTCGTCCACGATCCTCACCCAGCAACCACGCCAGCACGGCGCTGGATTCGACGTACAGGTTCACCGTGCGCCTCGTTCTTCATCGAGCAGGCGTTGCGCGGCACCTGGCGGCAGGAGCGGCTTCAGGGTGGGATAGAGGCCCGGCCGGTTCGGGGCGCCGATGCGCGCCCTCCCGGCACGGGCGTGGCGTGCAAGCTCGGGATGGGCGCTGGTTCCCGCCACGGTGGTGGGTTGACGCAACTCCGCCACGGCCCTGCCGCGATCGGTGACCAGAATCGCCTCGCCTTCGCGCACCATCCGAAGATGCTCGCTCAGGCGGTTCTTCAACTCTCGGATGCCCACGGTCGTCATGAACAGGATTGTAGCCTCAGTGGCTACAATGGGCAAGCGCCGGACCTGGACCACCCGGCTTTCGCGGTAGTGCGGGTGGGCGTGGGCCGCCGGGCTCCCTGGCGTGCCGTCCCCCTGATTCTGCCGCGGGGAACGAGACCGGCCGGTCCGGCTCAGTCGCTCTCCCGGCGAAAGCGCCCGTTCCGGATGAAGTGCACGACCTCGTCGGCGACATCGCGACGGTTCATGATGAACGTGTGGGTGGCCGGCACGACGAGGAACGACGCCGCGCCTTCGATGTTCGCCCGTTCGACGCCGACGGTGCCGTCGTCGGGGCCGGGGATGAGCCAGGAGCCGATGGGGTTCATGCTCCGGCTGCCGGTGATGATGCCGAGGCTGAACCTGACCGGCGGGAGCTGGCTCGCGATGCCGTCGGGGGTGGTGCCGAGCCGCGACCCCGCCGGGCCGAGGAACGACCGCAGCAGATCGGAGTCGGCGAACGCGTCGACGATCTCGCTGCCCTGGTTGGGCGGGCTCAGCATCACCACGCGTCCCTCATGCGGCTCGGACCGTTCGGAGAGGTAGCTGCGCACGAGCACCCCGCCCATCGAGTGGGTGACGAAGTGCACCGCCCCGGGATTGTCCCTGCAGCATTCCGCGACGGCTTCCTCCAGGCGATCGACGAGTGTCTCGATCGGCTCGGTGCGCGACGGGTATCCGAACCGGACGACGCTGAACCCCGCCTGCTCGAGTCGGCCGGCGAGGACCGCCATCGACGCCGGGGTCCGGCCCAGGCCGTGGGCCAGGACGACGGTCGGCGCCCCGGCCGGCGCCGGCGATTCGCCCAGGATGCCGGATGCCAGGCCGGCGCCGGCGATGGCGGCGGCACCGAGCAGGCCGCCGGCGAGCAGAACCGTCAGCCGGCGTTTCTTCAGCAATCCGTATCGGCCGACCAGGGGGTGCGAGGTGGCCATGGTGTCCTGAAGTACATACGTCCGGAAGCCGTCGAGCGTTCGCAGCAGGGTCGGCGTCGGTTCCCTGAGACGTCGTCTGCAAGCAGCCCTTCCGAGGACGCGACCCGACGCGCGAGGAGTCGCCGGCAACCCGAACACCGACACCCGCGCATCGCGGCGAAACCTATAACGAGATCCATTATAATCCAGGGGTGATTCGCTCGTTCGCCGACCAGGCCACGGAGGACGTTTTCGATGGCGCGGAGACCCGAGCGGCTCGCACTCGATGCCCGGTCACGGCCTGGCCGGCGGCGCGGCGGAAACTCACCCAGATCAACCGCGTCCGTGACCTCCGGGAGCTTGCCGTGCCGCCGGGCAATCGACTGGAGCGCTTGAGAGGCGATCGGGCCGGCCAGTACAGCATCCGGATCAACGATCGGTATCGGATCTGCTTTGCCTGGGAGGCGGGATATGCCGAGAACGTCGAAATCGTCGACTACCACTGATGCCTCGACACGAGCCCGGGGCGTGTCGAACGTGACCGGCCGCCGGCTGCCACGCCGCAAGCCGCCGACCCATCCCGGCGAGATGCTGCTCGAAGAATTCCTGAAACCGCTCGGCGTGTCGCAATCGGCGTTCGCCAAGCGTCTCGGCGTCTCCTACCCGCGGCTCAACGAGGTTGTCCGCGGCAGGCGCGGCGTCACGCCGGACACCGCGTTGCGGCTGGCCCGCGTCACCGGCATGAGCGCCGACTTCTGGCTCGGCCTGCAACAGGACTGGGACCTGTGGCACGCGGCGACGCCGGCGCGCGCGGCGGCCATCGCCGCCCTGGAGCCGCTGCCCTGCGTCGAGCCGCGCTGGAGTGGTGGTTCGCCTTCATGAGCCTTGCCGAGTCGGTCCCGCGTCAAGATCGAGACCGGCTCGACACGGACGGGCCGGCCGATGCGAGCGACCGTCGCTACCGCGCTCCTGCCGGCTCCAGCTTCCGGACCCAGCCGTCGCTCTTGGTCAGCAGATAGAGCTCGCCCGTCGAGTCGATGCCCAGGCGTGCGTCGGCCCGGTCGCCCGGGGCGTACGTGTTGGGGATGCCGGCCGCCTCGACGAGGTCGCGCTCCTCGCCGTCGATGACCAGCCGGAGCTCCCGGATCTCGGCGAGCTCGCCGGGCACGAGGGCGTCCGCGTCGATGTAAAACACCCGGCCCCGCGGGAAGTCGGTGAAGACGTACTTGCCCTGCAGCTCGGGAATGGCCTCGCCGCGATAGACGAACCCGCCGCTGACGGCGTAGCCCTCGTCGTGGTCGTACTGGGCCACCGGGTACACGAAGGGATGGTCGTCCTCGGCCGGGGGCGGATACGCCGGTCCCGGACGCCGGGGGGTGAGCGTGTAGCCCGTGCCGAACGTGCCCTCCCGGAGCCGCCAGCCGTAGTTGGCGCCGGGCACCCCCAGGTTGACCTCTTCCACGACGTTCTGGCCGATGTCGCCCATGAACATCCGGCCGTCGGTGTCCCACGAGAACTGCTGCGCGTGCCGCAGGCCGTAGGCCCAGATCTCGGGGGCGACGCCGGCCTCGCCCACGAAGGGATTGTCGGCGGGAATGCCGTAGCCCCGGTTGCCGTCGCCGCCGAGGGGGTCGATGCGGATGATCGCGCCGTGGGGTGCGGCGAGGGACTGGCCGAAGTCGCGGGGATCGTGGGCCGCTCCGGCGTCCCCGAAGCTCGCATAGAGCAGCCCGTGCTCCGGCGATCCCGGGGCCGCGTTCGGATTGAACGCGATGGTGCCGACGTTGTGGTTGGGGGCGAACTGGCCGATGCGGAAGACCTCGCGCGACGTGCCGCTGAACGCGTTCGCCGCCGGATCGTCGACCGTCCACTCGCGGATCACGCTCTCGTGGCTCCCCGCGTCGTCGTCCAGGTAGTCGGCGGTCCCGCTGTCCGACCTTGCGCTGTACGCCGTGTAGAACCTGCCGAACCCGGGCGTGCCGGCGTCGGCGAACTGCGGGTGGAACGCCACCCCCACGAGGCCGGTCTCGTTGGGGAACATCGAGTCGTCGAAGCCGACGTCGAGGGTGCGGATGTCCATGTAGGTGATCGGCTCCGCCCCGTTCTCGTCGGTGATGTACAGCAGCCCGCGCAGGTCGTTGAGGACCAGCCGCCCCGAGCCGTCCCCGACCGGCGTCAGGTACTGGATGCGGGCGTAGGCCTCGTTCGTCATGGCGTCCACGGCCGAGTCCGCGGTCCGCGGCGCGCGAACGAACGGGGTCGCTGCCACGACCAGGTCGCCCTTCCGGATCGGGTCGGGAATGGGGTCGGCCAGGGGCTCCACCTGCGCCGCGGCCGGGAAGGTCGCGGTCGCGATGAGCAGGGCGGTCGTTCCGAGCGTTCGTGCGAAGTGCATGACGGGCTCCGTTGGCTATGTGGTGGTTGCGGCGTGGATGGCCGGCACGGGTCGTGGCGGACGTGTCGATCATATCGCCAGCCGCGTCGGCGGGGAACCCGCGTGTCGACGGGCCGGTCCTGGCGTCGAGGGCGGGCGGTCGTGCCGATTCCGTGGCGGGCCTGGCCGCCCAGTTCGAGGTTGACAAGTGTCTATTGACACATTACGTTCTGCAGATGATACGGAGCTTCCGGCATCGCGGTCTCAAGCGCTTCTACGAGCGCGGGGACAGGAGCCTCATCCGTCCGGATCTGCACGACCGGGTGGAAGCCATGCTGGCCCAACTCGATGTCGCGGGCTCCCCCGAAGCGATGCGTCTCCCGCACTACCGACTGCACGCCCTCAAGGGGGGACGCAAGGGCTACTGGTCGGTCACGGTGAAGGCCAACTGGCGGCTCGTCTTCCGCTTCGAGAATGCGGACGTCCACGATGTGGAGCTGATCGACTACCACTGACGGAGGGAGAACCGCGATGCCGATGAAGAACCCGCCGCATCCCGGCAAGGTGGTGCGCGTATCCTGTCTGGAGCCGCTCGGCCTCAGCGTCACCGACGCGGCGAGGGTCCTGGGCGTCAGCCGCCAGGCGCTGTCGAACGTCGTGAACTGCCGCGCTCGGATTTCGGGCGACATGGCGGTGCGGCTGGCCAAGGCCTTCGGTTCGACGACCGAGACCTGGATACGGCTGCAGGCGGCCTACGATGTCGCGCAAGCGCAGGCGCGGGAAGACGAGATCGAGGTCGCGCGCTACGACCCGGATGTGGCTGCTTCCGCAGGATGACCTGTGCACCCCTGACGCGGGGTCGCGACCGCGGAAAAGGACGCAGCAACTTTTCGCTTGCATCGTCCGTATTTCTTCGCTAGATTAAAAGAAATGGCAAGCCGACCGTACCTGGGGAACTTCGAGCTGATGGTGCTGCTGGCGGTCATCCGGCTGGATGATGCCGCGTACGGGGTCACGATCTCGCGCGCGCTCGAGGCCGGCACCGGCCGCGAGATCGCGATAGGCAGCGTCTACGCGGCGCTGGAGCGCTTGCAGGAGAAGGGCCTCGTCACATCGCGGCTCGGAGAGCCCACGCCGGAACGCGGGGGCCGCGCAAAGCGGTATTTCCGAGTGACGCCGGATGGCGTGCGCGAGGCCCGCTCCACACGGGAGGCGCTGTCGGTGCTCTGGGAGGGCCTGCCGCAGCTGGAAGGAGGACGTGCATGACCCCACCCAGACTGGCGACATGGCTCCTCGGCTGGCTGGAGGGCTCGTGCAGCCCGCTGGTGGGCGACTTGCATGAAGAGTGGCGACACGGTCGGTCGGCGGGGTGGTTCTGGAGGCAGACGATGAGCGTGTTGCATGGACGTGCGGCGAAGTACGTCGCGGCGCATCGGCCGCTGGCGTTGCTGGGCCTGGTGGCTCTCGGTCTCTACTGGGTCGGGGCGCACGTGCCCCTGCCCGGCGTGAACGCCGACGCGCTTGCGCCCGTGACCCGACACGGCCAGTTCGGGCTGCCCGGCCAGTTGGGGCTCTACGACCTCTTTACCGGCGGCAATCTCGGGCGAGGCACGATCTTCGCTCTCGGCATGATGCCCTACGTCTCGGCACTGTTCATCGCCTATCTCGCGACCGAGCTCGGATTCGCGCGTGGCTGGGGCGCCCGCGGGCGCCGGGGGCTGGCATGGTCCGTGCGGGGTGCCGCGCTGTCGCTGGGCGTCGTGCAGGCGATGGCCATCGCGATCTGGCTGGAGCAGCAGACCGCCCTCGCGGATGGGTCGCCGCTCGTGGCCCAGCCTGGCTGGGGCTTCAGACTCACCCTCGTCCTGACCGTCACCACCATCACCGCGTGTCTCATCTGGCTGAGCGATGAAATAAGCAGACGTGGAATCGGTTGGGGCGTCTCGCTGCTCTTCTTCGCGGGGCTGGTGTTCGGTCTGCCGGGTGCCGTGTCGGCCGTCCTGGAACAGATGCGGGCCGGCTACATCGGTCCTGCCGAGCTCTCGGCATTCGTCGCGGGCCTGCTCGTACTCTCGGCGCTCGTCGTGCTCGTCGATCCGGCCCGGTGGTGGTGCCGGCTTGGGCATGCAAGCAGAAGAGGGGTCGCTCTTGGCTAGGAGTCTGCGCCGTGGAACGGTTTTGGGCCCGATCGGCTACTACATGTCGTGGTTTGAACTGGCATGAACCACTTCATGTTGGGGCGAAAATTTCCTGCGGCGCAGACTCCTAGCGGCGCCCGGCGGGCCCCAGGTCGCAGGACCGCAGCCCCACCCATCGCTTGGCGACCGAGGTGGCTGGGACCGACGATGCCGGGCTCACCGCTTGGGCGCGCAGGCTCAAGACGCGCGTCGGTGAGGGGGTATCCCTCGGCCAGATGCTGGATGAGCTGTTCGGGCTGGCCCGCGAGACATCGGAACGGGTGCTGGGAACGCGTCCGTGCGACGAGCAGATCGTCGGCAATTCCGCCATTAGACTACAGCAGGAACGGAATCATCAGGAACTGCCCCAGCACGAGGCCGATGCCAATCCGGACGATCGGCGACGCGTTGAGGATCATCACGAAGCCGATCCACCCGAGGAAGAACGTCAGGACCGGGCTGCCGACGAATCCCGCGACAACGCCTGCCAGGACGAGCGCGACTCCGACCAGTCGACGCGTCGGTGACGGGGCGTCAGCCGACGCGGGCGGCGCCGACGTGACCTTCTTCACAGTCATTCGGGTGACTCCTCGATGAAGCAACGGTCGGACGGAGAGCGCGTGGGCGAGAGCGCGGTGCCCGCTACTCTTCTCGCAGGGATGACAGCGGATCGATGCGGCCCGCCCGGTGCGCCGGGAGATAGCACGCGGCCAGCGCCAGGCCGCCCAGCAGCAGGGGCGCGCCAACGAGCAGGACCGGATCTCCGGTGCCGGCCGCGAAGAGGCGCGCCAGCTCGGCGCTAGTCGCCGAGAGCACACGGGAGAGGACGAACCCTCCGGCGAAGCCGAGCACCGCGCCGGCCGTCACCAGCACGACCCCTTCCTTGAGGACCAGACCCATCACCCGGCCCCGGCTGGAACCGAGCGCGAGGCGGATGCCGATCTCCTTCCGTCGCCGCGCGACCGCTTGGGTGGTGACGCCGGCCAGTCCGATGCAGGCGAGCATCAGTCCGAACGCTCCCAGACCGACACCCATCATGGACGCCTGCTGCGCCAACACGTTGAACTGGTCGAGCTGCCCGCGCATCGTGCGCAGGTTGAAGACCGTCAGGTCGGGATACAGGGACTGGACCTCGGCGCGGATTCCCGCGAGCGCGCCCGGCCGCGGCGCGGCGCGCACTACCACCGTGGTGCCCTGCGCCGATGCCCGGCCCGTTGCCTCGGGCGTCAGCGGAAGAAACACCGTCGGCGGCGGCTCCGGCTGCATGAAGCCCGATCGGGCGTCCTGCACCACGCCGATGACGAAGTACACCCGGCCCGCCGCGTGGACTCGACGGTCGATGGGATCCACGCCACCGAACAGCTCCCGCGCGGCGGTCTGATTCACGACGATCGGCACATTCCGGTCCGGACTCGCGTCGGCGGCCGAGTTCGTGCCCTGCTCGCCGTCCATGAACGCTCGGCCACGCACGATGGGCAGTCCGAGCGTCGCGAAATAGCTCGCACCGACACGCTCCTCGGCAACCGGGAACATCGTCACCGTGCCGGCGTCGTCGCCCGTGGGCACCCACACCCTGGCGCTCGGCCGGATCAGGAGGTCGGCAAGCGGCGCGCGCCGACTCGACGTCGCGGCTCGCACCGACGCGAGCTCCGACAGTCGACGCGGCAGCGCGTTCAAGATCGCGACCGACTCGTCGGCGGAGTAGCCGTCGCGAATCGGGTCGAGCGCGAACAGATACAGCCCCGCTGTCCGGTAGCCGGTGTCCAAACCGGCAGACCGCTGATAGCCCACCACGAGATGGCCGGTCACGAGGAGCAGCATCAGGGAAGCCGCGACTTGATACGCGACGAAGAGGTTCCGGAACCCCAGACGGCGATGGCTGCGCGCCCGTCGGGACGGACCGGCCTTCAGGCCGGTCGCGACCTCGGCGCGTGTGGAGACGAGGGCCGGTATCAGCCCGAATCCGACGCCGGCCAAGGCGGCAACGACGAACGAGAACAGCACGACACCGAGATCGAGCCGCGTGCTCAGCTCTACCGGCGCCGACGTCGACAGGCCGACCGTCGACGGGTACAGCTCGACGAGCCAGTAGGCGACGAACACGCCTGCGGCACCCCCCGCCAACGCGAGGGCGACGCTCTCGGTCAGGAGCTGCCGCACCAGGCGGCGCCGGCTTGCGCCGACCGCGAGTCGAATCGCGATTTCACGACGGCGCCCGATCGCACGGGCGAGCGAGAGGGCGGCCAGATTGCTGCACGCCACCGACAGCACGAGGGCCAGCAGCACGACGTTCGCCCCGAACAGCTGCGCCCGTTGTTCGGGAGGTATGGGCGCCAGACCGCTGGCCGGGAGCAGGCGCGCCCCCGGTCTGAGCGCGAAAGCGCTCGACCGAGCGTCGTCGAGGCCCCGAGCCTGCTGGTCGGGGTCGGCGGTCGCAACGTCGAGCGCCGCCTCGGCGGCAGCGACCGTCGCACCGCCGGCCAGACGAACGACGACGCGAAAGCTCTCTCGATCGCTGCCCAGCGCGTCGTCACGCAGCTCGGGCGCCATCGAAGCGCCGGCGGTGACCGGCACGAACAGGTCGGCAGGATTTATGGGGTACACACCCAGGAAGTCCTTCGGGCCAATGCCGATGATCGTCGCGCTCTGACCATTGACCCGGAGCGGGCGTCCGACGGCGTTCGGGTCCGCATCCATGCGCGTGCGCCAGAACCGTTCGCTCACCACCACGACCGGCGCCGATCCGGGTATCTCGAGATCCGGCTGGAACAACCGACCGGCGACGGGCGCGACGCCCAGCGTCACGAAGTACTCCGGCGACACGATGTGTCCGAAAACTCGTTGCGAGCCATCCTCCGCACCCTCGAGGGCCACGCTGAACGGAACCGGCCCGATGAACGCCGCGGCTCGGGCAGCGATGGACCGCTGCTCCCGGAAACGCTCGAAATCGGGGAAGGAGACCGGCGCCTGGGTCGCGACTAGACGCTCGGGGTCCGCCGCGCCCGGCAGCGTGCGCCGGACCAGGGCATCGACCTGGGCGAAGTAGAGCGCGCTCGCGCCGATGCTCAAGGCCAGCGACAAGACGCCGACGGTCGCGAACGCCGGAGACTTCACGAGCGTTCGAACCGCGTAGGCCCCGTCCTTGCGCAAATCGGACACGACCCCCGCGAGCGCGAGAACGACGGCAGCGAACCGGCCTGTCAGCGATACGCGGGTACTCATCAGCACAACTCCCATGGCATGCGGTCGACGCCGGAGAAAGCGGCGGGGTCTCCCGAGCCTGCACGAGCCGCCGTCAACCGATGGCGGAAGTGCGCGCTACCGGATGCGCCTTGCAGATCGGTTTCTCCAGGCCGCAGCGGATCCGGGAGGACTGGTGATCGCCATGTCAAGACTGCGGCGGGCCTGGCCCGCCATTTATTCCACTATAGAGAGGAAATGTGGATGATGCAAGCGAGAACAGCCGTGCGGCTCATGCGACGTTCGCTCAATCCGTGCGCAGCGCCACGAGCGGGTCCACCCGGCTCGCGCGCCGCGCCGGGTAACCAGGCGGTGGCCGCGGCCACCGCCTGGAGCAGCAGCGACACCCCGGCGAGGGTCGCGGCGTCGAACGGGCTCGTGAGCGGCGATGTCTCCTCGCCGCCGTCAGTCCTCGCGCAACGCGACGATCGGCTCGACCCGCATCGCGCGGCGGGCCGGAACCCAACACGCAGCCAGAGTCACCGAGAGCAGCAGCGCCGACCCGGCGGCGAAGGTCGCGGGGTCGAGGGCCCCCACCCCGAACAGCAGGTTGCGGACGGCCTGACCCACCGCGGCGCCCCCGAGAAGCCCGAGCGCGAGGCCTGCCGCGCTCAGCCCCAGCCCCTCGCCGACGACCATCCGGAAGACGTCGCGGGTGTCGGCGCCGACGGCCATGCGGATCGCGATCTCCTTCGTGCGGGTCGAGACGGCATAGTGGATGAGCCCGTAGATGCCGATGGCCGCCATCAGCAGCGCGACCGCCGCGAACCCGACCACGATCGACGTCTGGAGACGGCGGGGCGCGTAGAACGCCCCGAGCCGCGACTCCAGGGTCGCGACCTCGTAGAGGGGGGCGCGGCGATCGAGCTGCCACACCGCCCCCTGCACCGTCGCCGCGAGGTCCAGCGGGTCATCGCGCGCGGTGCGGACGATCAGGAACCCGGCCCCCGACGGGTTCTGGGCGACGGGCTCGAAGACCTGGGGAATCGGCTCCGTCTCCAGGCCCTGGCGGCGCATGTCGTCGACGACCCCGACGACGGTCAGCCAGGGGCCGGCGGCGTCCGCCGGTCCCCGCTTGAAGCGCCGGCCCACGGCGTCGCCGTCCGGCCAGAGGCGGCGCGCCAGCGCGTCGTTGACCAATGCGACCCGCGGCGCCCCGGGGCCGTCGCGCGGCGAGAGGAAACGGCCGGCGAGCAGGCGCGTGCCGAGGGCCTGGAACAACCCGTCGCTGACCTCGTCGCTGCGGAACTGCAGGCGCTCGGACACCGCCTCGCCGCCGCCCTCGGTGGTGAGGGTCCGCTCGGGGCTGCTCGTGATGAAGGCGTCGCTGATGAAGCCGGCGCGCTCCACCCCCGGCAGCGACTCGATCCGTTCGAGCACCCGGTGGTAGAAGTCGGCGCGTTGCGCCGGAGCCATGCCGACCGGCGCCCCGAGCTGCAGCGCCAGGACCCGTTCGGGCCGGAAGCCGGGGTCGACGCCCTCGACCTGCCACCAGCTGCGCAGCAACAGCCCGGCGCCGACCAGCAGCACGATGGCCAGGGCTACCTCGGCCACGAGAAGCCCCCGCCGGATCGTCCTGGCCGCCAGGCTTCCGGCGACGCCTCGCCGGTTGGCGTCGCCGAACGACCGCAGGCCCCGGCGCCAGAGGAGCGCGGGCGCCAGCCCCACCGCCATCCCCGTCAGCAGCGTCAGGGCCAGCGACCAGCCGAGCACGCCCGGGTCGAGGCGCACCTCGTCGAGGCGGGCCACCTCGACCCCGCCGAGGGTGCGCACGAGTCCCAGGCCGGCCAGCGCCAGCAGGATGCCGACGACCCCGGCGCCCGCCGCGAGGGTGGTGCCCTCGGTCAGGTGCTGCCGGACGATGCGGGCGGGGCTGGCGCCGAGGGCGGCGCGCAGGGCCACGTCCCGCCCCCGGCCGAGGCTCCGGGTCAGCCAGAGGTTCGCGACGTTGGCGGCGGCGATCAGCAGCACGCACGCCACCGCCGCCGCCAGCATCCACAACGCGAGCCGCGACCGCGCCCCGATCACGTGGCGGCCCAGGGGCACGACCCGAACGCCCCGGTTTCGTTCCGTCGCCGGCATCTGCGCGTCGAGACGGCCGGCGATCGTGCTCATCTCCGTCTGCGCTTCGTCGATGGTGACTTCCGGCCGCAGCCGCCCGACCACGAACCACGAGTCGCGCCCGCGGACGAGGCGGCGGGCCTCCCAGTCGGGAAACAGCGTGTGCGGCTCGAAGACGTCGGCGTCGAGGCTCGCGAACCGGAACCCCTCGGGCAGGATGCCGACGACGCGGGACGCCTGCCCGTCGAGATCGACGGACGCGCCGAGCGCGTCGAGCGAGCCCCCGAACCGCGCCTGCCAGAAGCGATGGCTGATGACCGCGACACGCCGCCGCTCGGCCGCCTCGGCGGCCGAGAAGCCGCGCCCGTGCCTCGGCTCGATGCCGAGCAGGGGAAACAGATTGGGCGAGACCCGGGCCCCGCGAATCCGCCGGGTCTCGCCGGCATGGGTCAGGGTCGCCGACACGCCGTCGAACACCGCGAGGTCCGTGAAGCTCCGGCTCTGGCGGCGCCACTCGTCGACGTTCCAGTACGCCGACCGGTCCTCTCGAAGATCCTGGCCCGGCGTCTCGGTCCACAGCATGACCAGCTCGTCCGGCGAAGGGTAGGGCATCGGGCGCGGCACGCGTAGCGGGTGTCCTGCAGCAGGTGTTCCAGCGCCGCGCCGAATCGCGCCTCGCGAACGTGGCTCCGGGTCGACTCGAGGCCGCCCAGGGTCGCGAGCGCCTGCCGGCGCGCCTCCGCCGGCGGGACGCCCCTTGCGCGCCGGGCCTCCGTCTCGAGCGCTACGTGGTGCCGTAGCTCATCGTCCAGCTCGCGGTCGGCGCCGTCCCGGTCGATGAGCGTCCGCAGCCGGACCCGCCACCCGTACGGCCATCGTTCGAAGGGCATGACGCCTCCACTCCTCTCGGTTACCGTGCATTGTGGCACGAGTCCTCTCGGTAAACCAGGGCAGAGGGCGTGCGCCCGGAGGGACGGGTGGAGAGCTTGCTGACGTATGCGGGGATTCGAGGCGCGTCCGATCGACATCGCCGCAGTGCCAACGGGCGCGCGGCGAAGCTCGTCGCCGAGGTCTCGGAGATGGATCCGATCGTGCTGCGCCGCGGGCTCGCCGAATGCACTGTCTTTGTTGAATATCTGACGACAATAGTGAGATATTCGACAATAGGCGGCGCGTCATGTCCTTCCGACGACGGTGAAGGATGAGGCCGAGCCCGTCGGAACCTGGTTCCGGGTTATCGTCGGAGCGCCCGGAATCGCCCGGTTGCCGGCCCGGGAACGGCGCTGCTCCGGCTTCTTGTTCACTCGATGCGCGCCGCGGCCGCTGGCGGACGACGACGAGCATGACTACCACTCCGGCCCCCGACACGCTCAACGACGCCCATTGCCACTTCTTCTCGGCCGGCTTCTTCGAGACGCTGGCCAAGGACCCTGCGGCGCCGCCGGCGGCCGACCCCGCCGTCGATCTGCCGGCGCGGCTGGGATGGGACGCGCCGGGAAGCCCCGTCGCGCTCGCGGACCGCTGGGTGGAGGAACTCGACGGTCATGGGGTGGCGCGCGCGGCGCTGATGGCGAGCGTCCCCGGCGACGAGGCGTCGGTCGCGGCGGCGGTGGCGAGGCACCCGACGCGGTTTGCGGGCAGCTTCATGTTCAACCCGACCGCGCCCGACGTGGCCGGCCGCCTCGGGCGGGCGTTCGGCGAGCACGGGCTGCGCTGCGCCTGCCTCTTTCCCGCCATGCACCACTTCGCGCTCGACGACGCGCGGGTGTTCGCGGTCTTCGAGGCGGCGGCCGAGCACGGCCGGGCGGTGTTCGTGCACTGCGGGGTCCTCTCGGTCGGCGTTCGCCGCAAGCTCGGCCTGCCGTGCCGGTTCGACGTGCGGCGGGGCAACCCCCTCGACCTCGTGCCCGCCGCCACGGCGTTCCCCTCGGTGCCGGTGGTCGTCCCCCACTTCGGGGCCGGTTTCTTCCGCGAGACGCTGATGGCGGCCGACCTCTGTCCCAACGTCCACGTCGACACGTCGAGCTCGAACGGCTGGGTGAAGTACCAGGCGCCGCCTCTCACCCTCGCCGGCGTGTTCCGGCAGGCCCTCGCCGTCCTCGGCCCCGAGCGGATCCTGTTCGGCTCGGACTCGTCGTTCTTCCCGCGGGGATGGCAGCGGCCGGTCTGGGAGGCGCAACGGGCGGCGGTGGATGCGATCGAGCTGGACGCCGAAGGCCGGGCCGCGATCTTCGGCGGGAACTTCGATCGCGTGTTCGGGCCGGCCGCGGAGTCCGTCGAGCCACGCTGACCGTTGCTTCGCCTCGGCGGCCGTCGATCCCCACCGCTGCCGCCCGACGCGGCCCGCAGTCCATCCTGACCGTGGCCTCGGCGGGGCGCGGGCAGAGGAGGTGTCGGCGGGGACGTTGCCGCATGGTGGCAGCCGTCAGGCCCGCCGACCGGACAATGACGCGGCGGCCGTCAGCGGGGACGCTGCAGCACGAGGTAGCAGCTCGTGGCGAGGCCTGCCGACCCGAAGATCATGCACATCACGAGCACCTGGTAGCGCACCGCCACGAGGGGGGCGACGCCGGACAGGATCTGCCCCGTCATCATCCCCGGCAGCGACACCAGCCCCACCGCGAGCAGCGAGTTGGTCATCGGAATCAGGGCCGTGCTCATGGCCGCGTACCGTGCCTCGGGGTAGGTGGCGCCGCGCCCGCGCTCGGTCCGGAACCGTTCGGCCGCGAGGCTGACGGTGTTCATCGAGTTGGCGATGATCATGCCGGCGAGGGGAATCACGACGCTGGCGTCGTGCCAGGGGCTTGCGCCGAGCACGCCCTGGGTCACCAGGGCCAGCACCGTCAGGGCGCCGACGCCGATGGCCGCGAGCACCGCCGGGTAGCGGCCCGCCCGTTCGTCTCCGAGGGGGCGCAGCGCGATCCAGCCACCGACGGCGAGCATGACGGCGACCACCGCGAGGGTCACCATCGCCCGCTCCGACCCGAAGATGAACGTCAGCACGTAGCCCACCAGCAGGAGCTGCGTGACCATGCGCAGGACCGCGACCGTCGCGGTGCGGGTGCCCAGCGACCAGCGGTGGATGATGACGAGGACGGCGAGGACGGGAAGGAACGCGAGGGCGAGCCGGGTCAGGGGGATGAGCTGGACGGAGTCGTTCATCGTCAACCTCGTGGACCGCGCCCCGGTGGACGTCCAGCGGACCCTGCCTGCATCGTCAACGGCTTGGGGGGGAGCCGGGGGGCGTCCGGCGGGCCTGTCTCATGGCGTCCGGCGGGGTCGGGCTCGGCGCCCCCGGACGCCCGTCGGTCGGGAGCCGGATCCCGACCGACGGGCGTCGCGGTCGCGGCACTCCGGCCGCAACGGAACCTCCCCGAGGTCATCGGTCGGGAGCTGGATCCCGCGCGGACGTCGCGGTCCGGTCAGGACTCGGCGGGCGGCTCCGCCGACGGATCGTCTATGGCGAGCTCGCCGCGGTCGGCCCGCGCCAGGAGGTCGCGCGCTTCCTCGGCCCGATCCGCCGGCACCAGCACCTCGGCCGCGCCGATGCCGTCGATGGAGATGGCGTGGGTCACCCGCAAGGCCTCGCCGCGAAGCTGGCAGGGAATGCCGTGGGCCTCGAGGAACGCCTTGATCTGGGCCTCGACGAACTGGCCCTGCACGATGGAGATGACGACGTAACCGTCTGCCTCGCTCACGCGTTTTCCTCGGAGTGGCCGGGCCGGCGTCCCGTCCCCGCGGAGGGCGGAGCAGGACGCCGGCGCCGTTCAGCGGCGTGGACCCCTAGTTCAGCGGAGAGTAGTCGGTCGCGTCCATGAACACCGCTTCGACGCCGCTCACGATACGGCCGTCGACCTGCGACGCGCGGGACACCTCCGCCCACTCGGGGTCGGCGCGGAAGCTGTCCCAGTTCGCGGCCGCCTGCTCGCGGCTGTCGTGCGAGATGATGTAGATGAGCGTGTTGTCCGAGGCCGGGGCGTCCTGGGGCACCCAGTAGCCCACGTTGCTCATGCCGTGCTTCTCGAAGATGCGCATCGTGTGGTCGCGGAACCGGGCCTCCAGGTTCGGCAGCTTGCCCTCGGGGGCGGTGTAGGTCCTCAGCTCGAAGACCTTCTCCCCCTGGGCGTGGACGGCGGTGTCCGCCTGCCACAGGGTCCCGGCCGCGAAGCCGGCGACGAAAACCGCGGTGACGAACACGACGAGATGGCGGGTGTTGATGGTCATGATGGCTCCTTGCTGACGATTCGTGTCAACGCCTGCCGGAACCCGGCCTCGACGGGCCGGCCGGCGAGCAGTTTCTCCGCGCGGCGGACGGAAACCCAGCGCCGTTGCCGGAGGGCTTGCTCCTCCCAGGCTTCGTCCACCCTGTCGACGTGCATCAGGTAGACGGCGACGTGGTAACGGGCGCCCTGCTTCGCGATGTCATAGTAACCGACCGGGCCGCCCAAGACACGCCCGTGAATGCCCGCCTCTTCGCGAGCCTCCTTGACCGCGGTCTCCGCCGCGGTTTCACCGGGCTCGATGAACCCCTTGGGTACGGTCCACCGGCCGGTCCGAATGGTCGTGATGAGGCAGATCTCGACCGCGCCTTCGCGGTACCTGAAAGGGATGGCCGCCGCCTGTTGCGGGGGGCGGTCGCCGGGCGGATACGCGTCCCGAGGCATCCCGCCCTCCGGTCAGGACACGGCGACCGGCAGCCGGGACAAGGCGGCGGGACGAGGGCGCCGGCGGCCGGGACGCGAACGGTGCGCGCGGCCGCCGGCGCCTGCGGCAACGGGCCGGATGCGTACAAAGAGGCGCGCCCTCGGGGAACGGTGCTTCACGATGGTCTCCCCGAGGGCGCGCCCAGCTCCGGTCCGCTGTCGCCGCTATTGCGGCGTGTGGGTGTTGTAGAGCGCCAACTCGCCGTCGTCGGTGAACGAGATGACCGGGTACTCCCGATAGAGGGACTTCGGCCCCTCCATGCCGGGCGATCCCATGGGCATGCCCGGCACCGAGATGCCCGCGACGTCGGGACGCTCGTCGAGCAGTCGGCGGATGTCCTCGGCCGGCACGTGACCCTCGATGACGTAGCCGTCGACGAGGCCCGTGTGGCACGAGAACAGCCGCTGCGGAATCCCCTTCTCCTGCTTGAGGGGCGTCACGTCAGGCACGTCGGTGGTTCGTACGTTGAAACCCGCTTCCTTGAGATGCAAGACCCATCCCACGCAGCACCCTCAGGTGGGTGACTTGTAGACCTCGATGACGGGCTCCTGGGTCTGCACGGCAGTGTGGACCCCGAGGCCGACCACCAGCAACGAGAGAACGGCGAGCAGCGTGCGCATGAAGGCTCCTTCGTGGTTTGTAGCCATATCAGGCTACCCGTTGTCCGGGGGATTGGCAAGCCCGGCCGCTCCGACCGCGGCGGGTCGCGACGTTCCGACCTCTGCGGCCGCAGCTGTGACCCTCTGGAAGTGGCTGGCCGCCGGCTGCGCCTCGGCGCGGGTCCTGCTCTGCGGCGACCGACCGCCGCCGGCGTTCGCGGCGCCCGTGCCCGTCATCACCCCCAGGGATGCGGTGGCGGCCGTGCGGGGCGGGTCCGGGCGCCGGCGTTCGCGGCGCCCGTGCCCGTCATCGACCTCCAGGGATGCGCTGGTGGCCGCGCGGGCGGGTCCGGGCGCCGGCGTTTGCGGCGCCCGTGCCCGTCATCGACGCCTTCACCCGCACCGGCCGGGTGGACCCGCCTCGAGCGTCTGCTGTATCACCGCCCGCGTGCGGTCGATCAGGCGGCCCACACCGCGCTCACCGTGGTCGGCGGTGGCGATCGGCTCGCCGACGATTACGTCGACCGGGCCGGGCCGCGGGGCGAGGGTGGTCCGGGGCAGCAGGGCGAACGTGCCCAGGATGGTGACGGGGACCACGGGCACGCCGGCCTTGAGGGCGATGCGGAACAGGCCCGGCTGGAACGTCTGGAGACGGCCGTCGCGGGTCCGGGTGCCCTCGGGGAACCCGGCCAGCGACCGGCCGTTCCGAACCCCGTCGATGACCCGCCGCAGGCTGCGCGCGGTCTTGCGCGCATCGCCGCGGTCGATCGGGAAGTGGCCCGCGGTCCAGAGGTGCCAGCCCATGAACGGGACGTAGAAGAGGCTGCGCTTGGCCACGATGCGGAACGGGTGCGGCAGGTAGGCGAACAGGGCCGGTGTGTCGATGAGGCTCGCGTGGTTCGCGACGTACACGTAGCTCCGGTCCCGCCGCACCCGCTCGGCGCCGTGCACCCGGATGCGGGCGAAGATGGACCACGCCACGAGCCGGCACCACCAGCGCGCGCACCAGAACTGCCGGTCGCCGGTGCGGTCGAAGGGCCAGATGAGGAACGACAGGCTCGCCATGACCACCGTGTGGGCGTACCAGAGCAGGTTCGCGAACGGCGCCCACAGGTAGACGAGCAGCTTCACGGACGGTCGCCGGTGCGGTCGAAGGGCCGGGCGAGGAGCGACGCGGGCGCCGCCGTTCGGACGTACCGGGGCAGGCTCGCGAACGACGCGCGACCGTGGACGAGCGGCCTCACGGTCGTCGGCGTTCACTGCCGGAGGGCGGAGCGGATGTAGATGAGGTCGATGAGCGCTTCCGCCCGCGCCAGCGGCCCCGGCTGTTCGAGCAGCCCCAGCCGGTCGGCGGGGGCGATGTCGATGAGCTGCGAGATGCCGTTGACGAGATCCTCGTCGTCGAGGCCGTCGGGCACCTGCAGCCCGGGGATGCCGAGGGGAATCAGGGCCGCGAGGTCTTCGCTCACGTCGCGCAGCCGGTTGCGGTCGGCGGTGCTGATGGCGTCGCTGATGGGCTCGATGTCGGCGAGCCGGTAGGCGCGGCTGTCGTCCTCGCTGAGGATGCGGAACTTGGTCAGGCCGCCCAGCAGGATGTTGTAGCGGCCGTCCGGAAGCTCGGTGGCCTCGGCGATGACCCCGACGCAGCCGACGGGATGGACCGGGGGGCGCCCCTCGTAGTCGGCCTCGTAGCCGGGCTCGAGCATCACCATGCCGATCAGGCGGTCGCCCTCCAGCGCGTCCGCGATCATCTCGCGGTAGCGCGCCTCGAAGATGTGCAGGGGGCGGGTGGCGCCCGGGAAGAGCATGACGTCGGGCAGCGGGAAGATCGGGATCGTGCCGGGAAGGGTCGCCGGGGCGTATCCCCGCGTCGTCTCCTGCGCCCCGGCGGGAAGGGGCAGGCACAGCACGCTTGCGAGTCCGACCACGCCGAGCAGCCGTCTGGCGATCATGCCGTGCTCCTCTCTCGTTCCGGCAGCGGTCTCGATCCGGCGGCGGAGAGAGCCGCGCAGGCGGCGGCCTTCAAGCGGGTCCAAGGCCCCGTCAGGGTCTCACCCGGTGCCCCCGGCCCGTCCCGGCTCGCCAGCGTATCCGCCAGCCTATCACGGGACGGCCGTCCATCCACGCCGCCACCACCGCCGTCTCGGTCGCGATCTCGGTCTCGGTGCACGGACGGACAGCTATCCACGCCGCACCGCCGCCACCGCCCCGGCGACGGTCTCGATGGCAGTCTCGATCTCCTCGGCGGTGTTGAAGCGGCCGAGCGAGAAGCGGACGCTGCCGCGGATGCGGGCGTCGTCGCAGCCCATCGCGCCGAGGACGTAGCTGGGCTGCAGGGCGGCGCTGGTGCAGGCGGAGCTCGACGACACCGCCAGCTCGGGCATCCGCTTCATCAGCTTCGCCCCGTCCACCCCCGCGAAGCTGAGGTTCGTCGTGTTCGCGAGACGCTCCGCCCGGTGGCCGTTGACCGCGACGCCGTCCACGCGGTCTCGCAGGCCGGCCTCCAGTCGGTCCCTCAGGGCGCGCACCGCGTCGTCCCCGCCCGCCAGCGCGGCCGCCGCCCCCATCCCCAGGATGCCGGGGACGTTGAGGGTGCCCGACCGCAGGCCGCGCTCGTGGCCGCCGCCGCGCACCAGGGGCTCGCACCGCACCCGGGGACCGCGGCGCCGGACGAAGAGCATGCCAACGCCCTTCGGCCCGTGGAGCTTGTGGGCGCTGGCGCTCAGCAGGTCGACGTGCATCGCGTTCACGTCGATGCGCTCCTTGCCCCACGACTGGGTGGCGTCGGTGTGGAACAGGACCCCGCGCTCGCGGCACAGGGCGCCGATGCGCGCGATGGGGTGCAGGACGCCGGTCTCGTTGTTGGCGTGCATGACGGAAACGAGCAGGGTCCGCTCGGTGACCGCCTCGGCCAGGTCGTCGAGGTCGAGCCGGCCGTCGCCGTCGACCCTCAGGTACGTGACTTCGATTCCCCGCTCCTCGAGGTGCTCGCAGGTGTCGAGGACGGCGCGGTGCTCGGTCGTCACCGTCACGACGTGCCGCTTCTTCGCGTAGGCCGGCGCGCGGACGACCCCCAGCAGGGCCAGGTTGTCCGACTCGGTCGCGCCGCTCGTCCAGACGATCTCCCGCGGGTCGGCCCCGATGACCGCCGCCACCTGCTCGCGCGCCGTCTCGACCGCCGTGGCGGCGTCGCAGCCCAAGGCGTGATGCCGGCTCGCCGCGTTTCCGAAGCGGTCCGTCAGAAACGGCATCATCGCGTCGAGGACGCGGGGGTCCGGGGGCGTCGTCGCGTTGTGGTCGAGGTAGATCATCGGACCCCGGGATTCAGCCCGCCGCTCCGGCGTGGGGCCGGCGACGGGGTCGCCGGCCCGGCTGGTCAGGACAGTTATCGATACAAGGTTGCCAACTGCGTCCAGCGGCAACCCGTTTTCTGCCGGGCGACGCGATTGGCACGTGGCAATGCAATTCCCGTCAGCGTCCTTGGCGAGGCGACGTGTCCTCGGAGGAGTTGTCGAGCAGTTCGTCGACGCTGCCTGAGCCCGCTTCGCGGTCCCGGTCCGTCGATCCGGCCCATGCGGGCGGCGACATCTCCCATTATCGCTGAAGATGCTGACATCGAAGCGGAGGTGGCGGTGACGCGACGGGGTGGGAGCTCGCACCGCGCCGTCAACGGTTATCCTCGGCTTCCAGTGCCGCGACGGTGAAGATCAGCGGGTAGAGCTTCTCGAAGTACCAGAGCTTCGCGAAGTAGAGTCCGATCGGCGCGGGCTCGAATGCGGCGCGCGTCAGGAGCCACCGCCGGCCTCGGGCGTCGCCGGTGGCGGCGACCGCGAGGGCGGTCTCCTCGACGGTGCCGAAGCTGCCGTCCTCCTGCTGCATCGTGCGCAGGAACGCCTCGCCGCGCCGTCTCGCCGGCGCGGGCAGGAGGTCCCCGCACTCGAGGACCCGCGCCGTGCCGTAGACGGGGTTGGTCTGGTCCGGCGTCCACGGGTTTCCGAACCACAGGGGGACCCACGAGCCGTCCGGGCGCTGGTGGCGCACGAGGTAGGCGACGGCCCGCTCCATCGCCCGGTCGACGCGCGGGTCCAGGTCGCGCCACGCCCGCCAGGCCCGCAGGGCGTGGGCGGTGAGGTCGGGGCTGCTCTGGTCGAACGGCAGCCGGCCCCAGCCCCGGCAGAACGTGGGGATGCCGCCGTCGGCGTTCTGCAGATCGATCAGCCAGCCGACCCCGGCCGTGGCCGCGGCCAGGATCTCGGCATCGTGGGCGGGGAGCCGGCGGCGGGAGCCCTGCCGCATTCGACCCGCGCGGCGTGCCGCGTGGACTGCACTGCTCGCGGCCTTGCGTTCGGTCCCGGGTCGTCCAGGTTCCGCGGAGGCCGTCGTCGCGCCCTGCGTCGCCGGCGCCCTTTCCCCGCCCGCGCCTTCACCGGTACCGGCGCGACGCCGCGCGCCATCGTCCGCCGCGGCCAGCTCGGCCAGCGCGAGGAGGGCGCCGGGGGTGTCGTCGCCGTCGGGCACGCCGCCCGGCAGGTCGGTCCAGGCCCAGCCGCCCGGGGCCGACTGCGTGTAGGGATGCACGACGCGGTACTGCTGGTCGAGCAGCCAGCGCCGCAGGTGGCGCCGTTCCTCCGCGGTGAACGCCGCCCCGCCGAGGGCGTTGATCGAGAGGGTGGTCAGCCACGTGGCGAGGTTGGTGTCGATGGGCCAGCTTCCGTCGTCGCGGACCGAGCCGGTGAGGAACGCGACGCCCTGCCGGGCCACCGGGTGGCCGGCGAGCCCGCTGCCGGCGAGGGCCATGGTGACGAAGCTCGTCAGGGGGGCGGCCTCGAGGAAGCCGCCCGACGAGGGCTGGATCGACTCGAGGATGCGCAACGTGCGCGCGCGCACCGCGTCGCGCACGGCGCGGCCGGCCCGGCTCGCCGTCGGATGGTGGTGGTGCTGCGCCTGGCCGATGGCGATCAGGGCGGGCAGCGCGTAGCTCACCACCGGCAGCCCGACCCACTTGAACCAGGCGTGGGGCAGCGCCGCGAGCTCGAACGGCAGCACCGGGACGTGCTCCCAGCCGAAGCGCCCGGCCAGCGCGCAGTGGGTGAGGATGGGGACCGCGAAGGTGCGGTCGTCGCCGTACACGTGAGTGATGGCGGCGGCCAGCGAGTCGGCCGTCAGGGGGCCGACGCGCCGCGAGAGCCACGCTTCCGTCCGCTCGGTGCCCACGGCCCCGTGCTGGCCGAGGGTCGCCCACGCGAGGGTCGTGGTGCTGATGTTGCTGGGGCATCCGTCGGCGTCCCCGAAGCCGCCGTCCGGGTTCTGGTGGGCGGCCAGCCACCGGAGCCCGCCGCGCACGAGCTCCTCGTGCCCCCCCGCGATGGTCAGCGCGGTTACCGCGGTGGCGGTCGAGAGGGGGCTCGACGACAGCTCGCCCTCCCAGTGGCCGGCCGGCGTGCGGGCTGCGAGCAGCCGCTCACGCAAGGCCGAGGTAGCCCATGGCGAGGAGCGCGTACCGGGTGTACTCGGCGTCGGATTCATCGTTGGTCTACAGGCCGCGGAAGCCCTGGCCGCTCACGCAAGGCTGAGGTGGCCCATGGCGAGGAACGCGTACCGGGTGTACTCGGCGTCGGATTCATCGTTGGTCTGCGTGCCGCGGAAGCCCTGGCCGCTCACGCAAGGCTGAGGTGGCCCATGGCGAGGAGCGCGTACCGGGTGTACTCGGCGTCGGACTCATCGTTGGCCTGCGTGCCGCGGAAGCCCTGGCCGCTCACGCAAGGCTGAGGTGGCCCATGGCGAGGAGCGCGTACCAGGTGTACTCGGCGTCGGGTTCATCGTCGGCCCAGGTGCCGCAGAACGCCTTGCCGGTCCACAGCGTGTCGATGAAGTCGAGGGTCGGTTCCTTCAGGTGCGCGAACGGGACGTGCTCGCCCGCGAGGGCGTGCAGGGCGGTCGCGGTCGAGAGCAGGTCGGGCATCGGCGCCGCGTCGGTGGCCAGGAACCCGCCCTCGGGGTGGGCCCGTGCCAGCAGCCATTTCGTCGCCTCGGACGGGACGGGGACGCCCATCCGGCGGAGCAGGGTCACCGCCGCCGCCGTCGTCGGCGTGGTGCGGACGCCGGTGCCGCCCGGCACCGCGAAGGGCTCGGGCCGCTGCCCCAGGTCCTCCAGCGCGCCCCACGCGAGGAAGCTGTGGTACACGCTGCCGCGGTCCCATTGCTCGCGGATGCGGGGGGCGAGGTCGGGGCCCGGCTGCTTCACCGCCGCCCAGCACCGGGCGAGGCAGCACAGGTGCACGAGGTCGAGGTCGTCGCCGTCGCCGAACGACTCGAGGAAGCCGCGCACGCCGGGCGGGAGATCGCATTGCAGCGCGATGAGGCCCTCGAGCGCGAAGACCGTGTAGTAGAGATCGCTCTGCCCCGAGCGGTCGGCGGCGCCGCCGTCGTCGTTGAACTGGGAGTGGAGGAACCGGGCGACGGGGTCAGAGGCTTCCTGCAGCAGCTTCGGCGCCAGCCGCGCGACTTGCAGCATTTCGAGTCTCAAACTCACTGCAGTAGCCCTCGATCAACGTCTCGCCGAAGATCTTGCCGACGATGCGGCGCATCAGGCCCTTGAGGGTCGGGCTCGCGAGGAACCGCAGCGAGCGGACCGCGTCCTCCCGGTAGGCGGCCAGCAGGTCCTCGGACTTGTCGAGCACGCCGTACTGCTCGGCGATGCGGCGCAGCTCCTCCCCGCCGTCGGCCGCGCCCGAACGGATGGCCGCCGCCACGCGATCGCGGTCGGCGCCCTCGGCGCGCTTGTGGGCGATGGTCAGGATGAGGGACAGCCTCACCTGGTCGAGGTCGTTCGAGTCGGCCTCGCCCTTGAAGTCGTCGATGTCGTCCTTGATCTGGTAGGCGATGCCCAGCGACTCGCTGTACTTGCGGAGCACGTCGTGCGTCGCCGCGTCGGCGCCGCCGAGGACGGCGCCGATGCGCAGCGCCACCTCGAAGGCGGCGGCCGTCTTCTGCCGGAAGATGTCGAGCACCTGCAACGACGCCAGAGGCTGCGGGTCGCGGGCCCACAGCAGCTCGCGCCCCTGGCCGCGGCTCAGGGTCACGTGGCCCTCGGCCGCGATGGCGACGGCCTCGGGGTGGCCGGCCTCGGCGAGCAGCCGGTAGCCTTCGCCCACCAGGAAGTCGCCCGCGTTGAGGGCCACCGGGACCCCCACCTCGGCGTGAAGGGCCGGGCTGTCGTAGCGGCGCTCGTCGCCGTCCTCGATGTCGTCGTGGATGAGCGAGGCCTTGTGGAAGCACTCGATGGCCACCGCCGCCTTCCGGACCGCGGCCGGCAGGTCCGGCTCGGTGTCGCGGCGGTCGGTCTCGAGGGCCATGTAGGTGCACGCCGCGAGATAGGGGCGCCAGCGCTTGCCGCCCTTCTCCAGGTAGTCGCGGGCGATGCGGGCGGTGGCGTCGTCGGCGTCCACCGGGCCCATGATGTCGTCCAGCTCGTCGGCGGCGAACCAGCTCCGCACCGTCGTCTTGAGCCCGTCGAGGTCGAGGCGGTAGGTCTTGTCGTCGCTCGTGAGGTGGATCAGGTCCCAGACCCAGTCGAGGTCCACCGTGGTGTTGACGCAGTCGTCCTGGAGCAGGGGGATGGCCACGCCGGGGATGGCCGCCGCCTCCATGTGCGGGAAGCATTTCTCGAGCACGTTGATGCAGCTCACCCCGACGATCGCCTCGATCTTGCCCGTCTCGATCATCGAGCGGACGATGGCCGAGCCCTCGGCCACCAGCACCGCGTAGCCGAGCCGCTCCGCTTCGACCGTCAGGTCCTGGATCGAGCACAGCCCGCACTCCTTGCAGAGCAGGCCGAACTCGTCGAACGGGGCGGGGCACTTCTCCTCGACCCGCAGGCACTTCGGGATCAGCAGGAGCCGGCGCTCGTAGGGAATCCGGGCCAGCGAGTCCCGCCACGCGGCGTTGCTGACGAGGATGGACGCGTAGTCGCCGTGGATCGGGTCGAGGCCGGCCTCGGCGAGCACCGCGGCGGTGTGCTCGGTCAGCTCGTCCAGGGTCAGCGGGGGGACCGCGCCCGACCGCCGGACGTGCTCCTCGGTGATCTGCTTCAGCCGGACCCGCACCGCCTTGTCGTCCGGGATGTTCGACTGCGCCTGCCGGTAGGCCTGCCGGGGCACCTGGGCCGGGAGCTGCAACAGGGGGATGACCTGGGCTTCGGCGGCGTAGTTCGATGTGTCCGTGGCCATGGATCCGATCGATCCTCTATGTATAGGCACCGAATCCGAAGAACCAGTGCTTCTTGGCAAAGCGATAGACCCAGTTCTCCTCGGGAATCTCGTTCCCGGGGTTGTGCTGGCTGGGCCGCGACCGCAGCGCCTCGAGCTCGGGGGCCGCGGTCTGGCGTATCGTCGTGTCGTCGGCGCCGTGCCGCTCGACGATCTCCCGCAGGAGGTCGGGGCGCTCGAGCACGATGCAGCCCCGCGTCGCGTCGGCCGCGGTGCGGCGGAAGTCGGCGAGCAGCGGCGACTCCGTCATCGTCTTGTAGAGGTCGCCGTCGTTGTCCTGAATCTTCTCGTTCGCGAACTGGATGATGGGGCAGGGCTCGACGTCGCCGAACGGGCCGATGTGGTGGCTGATGCCGGTCGCGGCCGGGCACAGCGCCTGCCCCTTGTCGTCCCAGTAGGCGTCGATGAGGCCGATGGGCTTGCGGTTGCGCATGTCCATCACGAAGCGCCGCACCGACAGCACCTGCTCGGGGCTGAGGGCGAGCTGGGGGTTGGGGACCGGTCCCACCACCCGGTAGGTGTGGAACCAGCAGTAGTGGACCCCCATGCCGATCAGCCGGTCGATCCACGCCTCGCGCACGAGATCGTCGATGTTCGACTGGCAGACGCTGGTGCAGACGCCGGTGATCAGCCCGTGGCGCACGCTGGCCCGGATGCCCTCGAGGGTGCGGTTCAGCACCCCCTGGCGGCCGCGCCGCTCGTCGCTGATCGACTCGGTCCCCTCGACGCTGATGAGCGGGGTCGCGTTGCCCGCCTTCCGCAGCCGCTCGGCCACGGCGTCGGTGATGGGGTGGCCGTTGGTGAAGATCTGGAAGTAGCAGTCGGGGTGCGCCTCGAGGACCCGGATGAGGTCGGGGTGCATGAACGGCTCGCCCCCGAGGATGCCGAAGAAGCTGTTGCCGTGCTGCTTGGCGTTGTCGATGAGCCGGTTCAGGTCGTCGTAGCTGATGACGTGCTGCGGCTTGTCGACGTCGACCCAGCATCCCTGGCAGCGCAGGTTGCAGGCGTTGGTGATGGAGATGTAGAGGAACGGGGGGAACGACACCCCGGCCTTCAGCCGCTTCTTGAACTTCTGGACCGAGCGGACGCCCTTGTAGCCGAAGTTCCAGGCGAACTTCCGCAGAACGCGCGCGTCGGTCGAGCGCACGGTGCGATAGCCGAGTCCGGCCGCCGCCCTCAACATGATGGTCTCGCTCCGAACCCCGTCGGTTCCAGCCGGGGCAGAGCCGCCCCGCGCCGCTGTCCGCCCACCCAGTCCCGCAGGAGTCTGCACCGTTCCACGGCGCGCATTCCCGCGGTGGCCGCCGAGCCGCCCGCGATCAGATTCCCCATTCCCGCTCCGTCGGCGCCGGCCGGGTGTCCTGCACGGTCTGCGAGCGCGCGAGGCGCTTCTCCATCTTCGCCTTGGCGCGGGCCGCCCGCTCCTCGATGTCCTCGGCCGAGGGCAGGGTCATCAGCACCTCGTCGGGAATGTCGAGGTCCTTCTTGAGCTTGCCGAGGCAGCGCTTGCGCTCGAGCAGGGCCTTCGACTCGTCGCGCTCGGTCGAGAAGCGCTTCCGGGCCTCGCGCTGCCGGGTGCGGAGCGAGCCGTAGAGGTCGCCCCCGAGCAGGGTGGAGATGTCCACCTTCATCGCCTCGCGCTGCACGTCCTGCTCGCGGACGACGTCGCCGTTGATGGGCCCCTTGCCGTACTTCGGGAACAGGATCGCGACCTCGGGGCAGACGCGCGAGCAGGCGGGGCAGTCGGTCTTGCAGTTGTCCTGGTTCTGCACCGTGATCTGCTTCTTCTCGTCGACCCCGTACACGTCGAAGAGGCAGAACGTCAGGCACTGCATGCAGTTGGTGCAGCGGTCGAAGTCGATCACCGGGAACCACGGCTTCCACGCTTCGAGCTTCCGTGCGCCCGCCGCCTCCCGCACCTCGCGGGCCGCCTCGAGCGCGTCGACCTCGCCGAGGTCGCGGAAGTGCACTTCCTGGTCCGGATCCGCCGCGGGGGCGTCTTCCAGCCTGCCCAGCACCAGCATCGGGGCGCCGTCGGCCGGGGCCACCTCCTGGCCGGCCATCGGGCGGGTGACCTCGAAGCCGTTGTCGAGCAGGGCCGAGAGGGCCTGGAAGCGCTCGTCGTCGGCCAGGGCCTGGCTGCCCGGGCCCTCGTAAAGCACGACCCGCAGGTTGCGTCCCTCGATGCGGCTCATGCGGGCAACTCCCCCCGTGGCGTGGTCGGTACGGCTCATGCGAGCAGTTCCTTCGCGATATCCTCGGCCGAGTCCTCGCGCATGTTCAGCACGTCGACCCCCTCGCTCGGCAGCGGCGTGCCCGCCGCGTGGAACAGCCACTTCACGGCGCGCGGATAGCAGGCCGCGATCTTCGTGTCGCCGCCCTCGGCGATCTTGCGCAACGCCGCGTCTTTGCGCGCCGACATGTCGCAGAGGTCGGCCACCGCGTCGAAGGCCTGGCCCGAGTCGCAGAGGCGGCGCAGCACGTCCTTCTTGACGTCGGCCGGCACGACCTTGGCGTAGGTGCAGTTGCAGTAGAGGATCTTCATCGCGCCATCCGCCGCGCCGTCACGCCATCCGGTGCGTGGGAACCGGCCGTCCCGGCCGCAGCTGCTCCAGGTGCTCGACCCGCGCCTCGACGCCGTCGAGGGCGCCGAGGGTCTCGCGCAGCACCGCCTCGAGCCGCACCGGGTCGGTCTCGGCCCGCAGGTTGACCACCAGCTCGCCCGCGTCGATGCGGTCGAGGAGCGACTCGCGCAGATCCGGCTCGCGGTCGCTGCCGACGAGGCTCACCACCGACAGCGTGCCCGACCCGTCACGCGCGTCCAGCGTCATCTTGAGATGCGCGATCTCCTCCCCGGCCGCCGCGAGCCGCTCGCGCACCTGCCGGGCCAGATCGACCAGCGTCCGGTTGCCGTCGAAGGGGTTCTCCGCGCTGAGCTGAACCGTACAGTTCAGCCAGCCCAGCAGCGCCTCGCCCTCGGCGTATATATCGTAGTCGATCTCCAGCGACCGGGACGCGGGATTCTCCGCGAGCACCGTCTCGAACCACGCCTCGACGCCGGCGCCGGTCCGGGCCGAGCAGGTGAGGACGGTGGCCTGCGGGAACTCTGCCGCGAGGGCCGCCGACAGGCGATCGAGGAGATCCGCGGGGTGCGCGTCGCACTTGTTGACGACGATGACGTCCGCCTCCTGCAGCTGCTTGCGGTAGACGTAGGTCACCTTCTCCGAGAAGCTGCGGCCGTCGACGAGGCCCACCATGCGGGCCGCCCGCACGGGGTCGACCATGACGCTCAGCGGCGCCACCGTGAACCGGTCGCCGTAGATGCGGCGCAGCGGATACGAGACCGTGGCCACCAGATCGGTGCAGCTTCCCACCGGCTCGGCGAGGAACAGGTCGGGCCGCGAGTCGCGGGTCAGGCTCTCTGCCGCCTCGAGCAGCGAGTTGAAGCGGCAGCAGAAGCAGCCGCCGGTGATCTCCTCGACCGGGAAGCCCTGGGAACGCAGCAGGGTGGTGTCGACGAGCCCGCTGCTCTGGTCGTTGCAGATCAGCCCGACCCGCCGGCCCCGCTCGGTCAGGTGCCGGGCGAGCCGCGCGACCGCGGTCGTCTTCCCCGCCCCGAGGAAGCCGCCGATCATGACGTAGCGCGCCGGCTCAGCCATGCCGTCGTCCTGGCATCTCGTCGATGGGCGTGCCGACCGGTTCAGTCATGCCGTCGTCCCGGTGGCTTGTCGATGGTGGTAGTGAGCGGCTCAGCCATGCCGTCGCCCAGTGGCTTGTCGATGGTGGTAGTGAGCGGCTCAGCCATGCCGTCGTCCCAGCATCTTGTCGATGGTCGTGTCGAGCAGCGCGACGTAGCCGTGCACGTCGAGGCAGTCGTCGCCCGGCTGCCCGCGCACCCGGAAGAGCCAGCCGCGGCGGTAGGGGTCGCTCGACAGAAGCGTCGCCCGCTCGTCGACGGCGGGGTTGAACCCCTCGAACCGGCCCGCCAGCGGCGAGTACATGTCGGTCACCGCCTTGAAGCCTTCCAGCCAGCCGATGACCTGCCCGGTCTCCACCGTCGCGCCCGGCTCGGTCTCGAACCCCAGCTCGACGATCTCGCCGAGCATGCGCACCGCGAACTTCGTGAACCCGACCCGCCATACCTCCTCGTCCTCCCGCTCGAGCCAGCTGTGGCCGGCCGTGTAGAGCCTGTCCTCGAGGAGGCGGGTCGAGAACCGCGAGCGATTATAGGGGATTTCGGCGGGGGCCATGGGTGGGGCGACGGTTGCTGCGTCCGGCTGATCCTATCAGTTGCGGCCTTGACTGTATCCGGCATCAGAAGGGCTGTGTCTTTTTGGTGATCGAATCACGAATTTGACGCGGCCTGAATGGGCATGCCAGGATGACGCGTGCTGACGCGGCATCTGACCGGCGCGTTGCGGGCCGCCGCGGCGGAGAATCCGGTCGTCACCCTCACCGGACCTCGTCAGTCAGGCAAGACGACGCTGGTGCGGTCGACGTTTCCCGCGCACCGCTATCTGTCTCTCGAAGCGCCGGACGAACGGGCGCGGGCCCTCGCCGATCCGCGGGGCGTGCTGGCCGAGGCGGAGGGTCGCGGGCTGATCCTCGACGAGATCCAGCGCGCGCCGGAGCTGCTGTCCTACGTCCAGGTGCTCGTCGACGAGCACGACGAGCCCGGGCGCTTCATCCTGACCGGCTCGCAGAACCTGCTGCTCATGGAGTCGGTCTCGCAGACGCTGGCGGGGCGGACGGCGCTCCTGCGTCTCCATCCGTTGTCGCTGGCTGAGCTCCACGAACGGCCGCCGCTCGATCCCCTGAACCTCGACGGCGCCGCCGGCCCGCCGGCCGGAACCCCCAGTGGCCCGCCGCCGCAAGATCTCTGGCAGACCCTGGTGAACGGGTTCTATCCGCGCATCCACGCCCGGAGCCTGCCCGCGCAGCCGTGGCTGGCCGACTACGTGCGCACCTACGTCGAACGGGACCTCCGGGAGGTGCTGCAGGTGTCCGACCCCCGCAGCTTCGAGAACTTCCTCCGCCTCGCGGCCGCGAGGACCGCGCAGGAAGTGAACTTCAGCGCCCTCGCGGCGGACGCCGGCGTGACCCAGCAGACCGCGAAGCGCTGGCTCGCGGCCCTCGAGATCGGTTTTCTCGCAACGACGCTGCCGCCGCATCATGCGAGCTACCGCAAGCGGTTGCGCAAGCGGCGCCGCCTCCACTTCCTCGACACCGGCCTCGTCTGCTATCTCCTCGACATTCCCGACGCCCGGACCCTCGAGCGTCATCCGCTGCGCGGGGCCGTCTTCGAGTCGTTCGTCGTGTCCGAGCTGGTCAAGGCGTTCGCCGCCCGCCGCCTCGAGCCTCCGCTCTCGTGGTGGCGAGACGCGACCGGCCGCGAGATCGACGTCCTGATCGACGCCGGGGGCCGCATCGTCCCCGTCGAGGTGAAATCGGGGCGGACGGTGCCGGCCGACGCTGTCGCCACCCTCGCCTGGTGGACCGCGCTTCCCGGCAACCCGAACCGCGGCGGCGTCCTCGTCCACGGCGGCACAGAGCGTTTCGAGTTCCGGGGTTTCCGGGTGCTGCCGTGGTACTTGCAGTGAGCGTTCGAGCCTGAGCGCAGAGCGTTGGCCTGACGCGACACGGCTATACTCTTCCCATGGCTTCGGCAAGCACCGCCGCGACGTCGCAGGAGGCCCTCGACGCCATCCTGTGCGACACCATGCCGCGCCAAGGCAACTGGAGCGACGAGGAATACCTGTGGCTCACGGATCGGACCCGCCGACTGGTCGAGTTCACCGACGGCTACGTCGAGGAGCTGCCGATGCCGACCTCGAGACACCAAGCCATCCTGGCGTTTCTCTATCGCCGGTTCTACGCCCACCTCGAACCCGCGGGCGGCGTCGTCATGTTCTCGGCCCTGCGGCTGCGCGTGCGCGAGGGCAAGTTCCGCGAACCCGACCTCCTGGTGCTGCGTGACGGTTCGGATCCCCGCTTTCAGGATCGCTTCTGGCTGGGTGCGGACCTCGTCGCGGAGATCGTCAGCCCGGATGGCCCGGAACGGGACCTCGTCGACAAGCGGGCCGACTACGCCGAGGCCGGTATTCCGGAGTACTGGATCGTCGACCCGCGACACGACACCATCACCGTGCTGACGCTCAGGGACGGCAACTACGTCGAGCACGGCGTCTTCTTGCGCGGACAATCGGCGACCTCGCCGCTGCTGCGCGGCGTTGCCGTCGACGTGGCGGCCACGTTCGACGCGCGGCGTTAGGTGTCAGGGACAGGCTTCGTCACCGCGCCGCCCGGCACGTCATCGGCTGTGTCCGGCTGGCGGTGGCCCGCAGGCCGAACCCCGTGTGTCTCACCGCGCCCGGTTCATCGCGAAGATCGCCCCGAACAGCACCACCCCGGCCGCGTCGAGCACCGGCACCGGCAGGCCCGCCACCGCGACGGTCGGGCCGGGGGCGAGGAGCAGGGCGGCGGCCGCGAACATGGCGAGGCGGAGGGGCAGGGGCAGGGCGGTGCGGAGCTGGCCGGTGATGCCCGAGGCGAAGCAGAGCACCCCGAGGGTGCCGATGGCCACCGGCACCAGCATCGCGAGGACGCCGGCCGTCTCGCCGGCCGGGGTGAGCATGAGCAGCTCGGGCCGGTAGACGAAGATGTAGGGCAGGGTGAACCCCACGAGGGCGAAGCGGAACGCCGCGAGGCTCGTCGACATGATGTTGGTGCCGGCGATCGAGGCGGCGGCGTAGCCGGCGAGGGCGACCGGCGGCGTCACCATCGACATCATGCCGAAGTAGAAGATGAACAGGTGGGCGGCGAGGGGTACCACCCCGAGGTTGCCGAGCACGGGCCCGATGAGGGTCGCGAGCAGCAGGTAGCAGACGGCCGAGGGGAGGCCCATGCCGAGGATGATCGACGAGATCATGATGAGCACGAGGGCCAGGAACAGGCTCTGCTCGGCGAGGGGCAGGATGGTCGCGGGCAGGCGGGTGCCGATGCCGGTCAGGGTGACGATGCCGATGATGATGCCCACCGACGCGGAGGCGGCGATGAGCGACACGACGTCTCGCGCCGACTTGACGAAGGCCTTGACGACGTCCTGAATCGACAGGCGGGTGCGCTCGTTGAACGCCCCGACGACGACGATGCCCACCAGCGACGCGGTCACCGCCCGGAACGGCGTGTAGCCGAGGATCAGCAGCAGGATCAGGAGGCCGAGGGCGGTGGCGAAGACGATGCCCTCGTGGCGTGATTCCGCGAGGGGGGCGGCCGCCGCGGTCTCGCCGGGGCTCCCCCCGCCGGCGTCGACCGCCGTCCCGCGCGCGTGCTCGCCGGCCATCGTCCCGCGGGCGTGGAAGTGGGTGATGAGGAACAGCGAGAGGTAGTAGAGGATCGCCGGAATCAGCGCCGCCCGGATGATCTCTATATAGGTCACCGGGGGATCGACGATCTCGAGCATCATGTAGGCGCCGGCTCCCATCACCGGGGGCATCAGGGCCCCGCCGGAGCTCGCCGCGGCCTGGATGCCGGCCGCGGTCGTCGCCCGGAAGCCGGCGCTGCGCATCATCGGGATGGTGAACGTGCCGGTGGTCGCGGTGTTGGCGACGGCGCTGCCCGACAGCGAGCCCATCAGGCCGCTCGCGAGCACCGCGACCTTGGCGGGCCCGCCGGGGCTGCGTCCGAAGACCGCCTGCGCGAAGTCGATGATGAAGCGGGTGGCGCCGCACGCCGAGAGGAACGCGCCGAAGATGACGAACAGGAAGACGTAGGTGAACATCACCCCCAGGGCGACCCCGAAGGTGCCCTGCGCCTGCAGGAACGCCTGGGCGACGATGCGCTCGATGGAGTACCCGCGGTGCGGGAAGAGCCAGTCGGGCATGCCGGCGCCGACGTAGGCATACACCAGGAACAGGCCCGACAGGATCGGCAAGGCCAGCCCCAGCGATCGGCGCGCCGCCTCGATGACCAGCAGCAGGCCGATGACGCCGACCGCGATGTCGGTCCCGGTCTCGAACCCGGCGCGGTTGCCGAGGCTCGAGCCGCCTTGCCACAGGCCCTCGAAGAACGGGTCGTTCTGCACCAGGATCCACCCGCAGCAGATTGTCGCCAGCCCCGCCAGGACGAGGTCGCTCGCCCGCGCCGCGGGGTGGTTCTTCAGGGTCGGGTGGACGGGGACGTTCAGGAAGCAGATGACCAGTCCCAGCAGGGCGAAGACCGCGAGCTGCGGTTGGGGGGCCAGGATCGGGTAGTTCACCTGGAGCAGGGTGAACACGCACAGGCCCACCGCGAGCACGCGGGTGACCGTCTGTCGCAGGGCGTCGGGGTCGCGGCCGGTCGATGCCGGCGCGGTGGTTTCGGGCATGGTGCTCTTTGGTGGGGTCGGCTCGCCCTCCACCCGCCTGTCGCGGGGGTGGGGAGGATGCCGGACTGGCGACGCTCCGCTTCGTGGACTCCGAACAGGGCGAGCGTCGCCGTGCGTCTCCGTTAGCCGCCCCGCAGTCTCCCGGGAGTCTGCCACCTGGCCGAGGGCGACGCCGTCCTAAGGACAGTGATCGTTATTACCTTGCCAACTACGTCCAGAGCTGTCCCGTTTCCTGCGGTTCCTGTGCGTGGCACCGCCACCGTCCTAAGGACAGTGATCGATATGGTTGCCAACTACACCCAGGGGCAGCCCGTTTCCTACGGGATGGCACTCTCGGCACGTGGCAAGGCAATTCCGTCACCGTCCTAAGGCGCGGATTCCCCCTCCGGCCAGATGCCGATCTCCCGGTAGAAGCGGATCGCGCCGGGATGGAACTCGGTGCCGGTGTCGCGCACGACGTTGCCGGGGTTGATGGCCCGGCCCGCGGCGTGCTTCTCGACCACGCTCTCCCGTTGCTCGTACAGGGTCTTCGTCGCGTTGTAGACGAGGTCGTCGCTGACGGCGGCCGAGGTGATGAGGTGCATCGACCCGACTTCGAGGCCCTCGAACGGCTCGTCCTGTCCGCGGTAGGTGCCGGCGGGGATCGTCGCGGGGCGGAAGAAGAGATACTCGTCGATGAGCCCCTGTCGCGCATCCTCGTCGAACGGGATGAAGTGGATGTCCTGCGAGGCCGAGGCCTGGGTGATCGAGGCCGTCGGCACCGCCCCGCCCACGAAGACCGCCGCCGCCGAGCCGTCCGCGATCAGGTCGACGGCGCCCGACTGGGTGGCGTTCAGCGGCGAGAAGTCGTCGTAGGTCAAACCGTGCGCTCCGAGCAGCGGCCCCACGAAGTACTCGAAGCCGGCCCCGGCCGGCCCCACCCCCACCCGCTCGCCGCGCAGGTCGGCGATGGTCTCGACCCCGGACCCTTCCGGGGCGATGAACAGGGCCACGTTCGGGGCCAGGGTCATCACCGTCCGCATCGGGTACGCCTTGTCCCAACCGTCGCCGCCCCGGACCGCGAAGTAGGTGATGGCGGCGTTCGACATCGCGAAGTCGAGCTCGCCGCTGTCGAGCCGACGGATGTTCTCCTGCGAGCCGCTGGTGGCCTCGGCCGTGGCGTTCCAGCCGAACCCGGCCCCGAACTCGTTCAGCACCTCGGCGAGGGCGCTGCCGACGACGAAGAAGGCGCCCCCCGGCGGCGCCGTGCCCATGCTCAGGAAGACGCGCTCCGGCGCCGCGTCCCCGCCTTCGCCGCCGCCCCCGCCGCACGACGCGGCCAGGACGCACGCCAGTGCCATTGCCACCAGTCCGTTTCGACGCATGCCTGCAACCTGCCTCTCGAGCCGCCGCGCGCCCAAGCGTCCCGCGCCGGGGCTTCTCGCTGCTTGTCGGTACGTGTGACCGAGGGAAGCCAACCCTGTCCGGGTGAGATTCTACTCCAGCCGCGCGAAGCCGGGCCAGGAGTCTGCGCCGTGGAACGGTGCGGACTCCTGGAGGCTTGGTGGGGCGCCAAGCGGAGCCGAAGGCGACGATTGGCGGGCTCCTGGAAATGGCGACGCCACGGTTTACCTGTTCCTCGGGGATCGGCGCGGTCGCCGTCGCGGTGCTGGCGCCCGGCTCCGCGGGACCGGCTGCCGCCCAGAGCCCACCAGACGGCCAGGCATTTCGCGGCGTCAGGGGCGGTCTGGCGTTGCGCCAGCGGCAGCGGTGTGCGCCGGGGCGGCTCAGTACGATGGCACGGCCAGGTACCCTTCCCGGGCCTGCACGGCGTGGCGGCGGTTCGCGGTGCGGACCTCGATGCTGCGCCACGCGCCATCCACGCGGCGGTTCGAGGGCGCGTAGCCGAGGACGTAGCGGTTCTCGAGATCCTCTCGAACGTACGTCAGGGCCTCGTCGAGGTCGTCGATGCGAGCGATGGAGAACGACTGGCCCCCGCTGATCCGCGCCAGCGACCCCAACTGCGCCCGCACGCGTTCGATAGCGCGGTTCCGACCCATGGTGATGGCGTACAGCGTCGCCCGGCCCGCCCGGATCCGCTGCTCGGCCGTAGCGAAGTTCGTGAAGCTGTCGCGCTCGTCGCCGTCGCTGAACAGCACGACCGCCCGGTGCGCGACGTCGCCCTCCTGGATCTCGAGGGCATGAACGACGGCGTCGAGCAGCGAGGTCCCGCCGTACGGCCGAGGCAGGTCGTCCACCGCCGCCAGGAGCCGGTCGCGGTCCTGTTCGTGCTGCGCGACGACGAAGACCCGGTCGTTGAACGCGAGCAGGCTCAGACGGGCGGTCCCCGGCAGCTCCCCGAGGAAGCGCCGGACGGCGCTCCGAAGCAGCTGCATCGACGAGCCCATGCTGGCGCTGAAATCGACGGCCAGCACCAGGTCCATGTCGGCCGATTCGAAGAACGAGAGCTCCTGCCGGACCCCGTCCTCGTAGAGGGCGAAGTCGTCGCGGGTCAACCCGTCGACGAAGCGCCCGCGCCGGTCGCGGACCGCCACCGGGACGAGCACCGCGCTGGTCTCGGTCGAGAAGAACGCGACGGGGCCAGCGCGCGTGAGGACGCTGCGCACCACCCGCCGCCCCCCGCCGAGGCGCGCCGCCACGCGGACCACGTGCGCCTCCGCCCGCCGCCCCGCGTCCCAGGCGCACTCGAACGGCGGGGCGGGGACCACGCAGACCCGTGAGCCGTCGACGAAGAACTCGACCGCCTCGACCGCGTCCGCCGGGGCGACGTCGGCGCGCAGCCGCACGACGCCGGCGAGCTGGCTCTGGTCGTCGGGCTCCACGATGGTCAGTGCGGGGTCGGCCTGGGCACCGGCCCGGGCACCGGCGGCGGACCCGGGTTCGGGGGATGCAGCGGCGCCCGGTGCCCATACGAGTGCCGTGCAGACTGCGGCGGCCCACGTCGCTCGGACGTTCATGTCGTCACCCTCCCGGTCCTCCGGCCGGTCCCACCGGGCGCAACGGGCGGCCCGGGCCCACCAGGGCCGCCACGTAGTCCTCGATGCGCGCCCGCGGCAGCTCGTGGACGTAGCGCGCCAGGGCGTCGAAGCGTCCCGCGATGGTGAACTGGACGCCGTCGAGCATCTCGCGCGTCGCTATCGGCAACAGGTCCCTGACGATCGGGGCGGGGAGGGCCATGTCGTCCACCGCCTCGGCCAGCGCGAGCTGCAGGTCGGCGAAACGGGACGCGAGGCGGCCGGCCGGTGCGCGGAAGAGGTCCTCGGCGTCCGGCAACGGCATCCGCGTGCACAGGCAACCCGCCGGCCATACCGCGGGCGCTCCCCAGCCGCGCGGCGGTCGGTCGGGCGGTCCATCGCCGGGGCGCAGGCCCAGCCACAGGAGCTCGGACCGCGAGAAGAACCCGTCGACCTCGCCGGGGCGGCGGCGCAGCACCCAGGCCAGATCGTTGCGGCGCGCCGGCTCGAGCCCCGCCGCGTCCGCGATCTCCGCGAGGCTGGCGGCATCGGCGGTCAGTCGGCGCACCCGCGCCCGGCCTTGCCGGATGGCACCGGCGAGGGACGCCGCCTGCGTGCCGTCCGCGGCGGCCGGATCGAACAGGGCCACCGCCTGCGCGAAGTACTCCTCCTCGTCGGCCTGGAAGGCCGGGACCTCCGGGGGCATCACCCCGGCGAACCGGGGCAGGTACAGCGGGGCCAGCGCGAGATCGAGCGAGAGCAGCGAGCCGTAGACGTGCCAGGCGATCGAGAAACGGTCCTCGCCGGGCGCGGCGGTCCACGGCTCGCCGATCCGGTCGAACGAGACGGGCGGGCCGACCCGTCCCTGCGGCACCGCCCACGGGGCCTGGCCGCGGTGGCCGGGGTCGGCGAGGCGGACGCCGAACTCGTGGCGCGCCGCGACATCGTCCCCCAGGGTCTCCGCGCCGTAGGCGTCCGCGAGATGCACGACGTAGGGCAGGGTTCTCAGGAGGTCGGCGAGAAGCACGTCGACCACGTAGCGCAGGCGTTCGGCGATACCCGGCAGCCGGCGCAGGCGTCCCCGGTCGGTGATCTCCCGCAGGTCGTCCACGAGGGGGTGGATCTCTTCCGCGTACGGGACGCTCCGCGCGCCCGGCACGTGCAACCCGATCCGAGGGGTCCGGACGACGGTGGCCGACGTCTCCAACTGCTCGACGAGGGACGGCACGTCGCCGACGGCGACGGCTCCCGCCGCCAGCGTGTCGGCGACTTCCCACAGGGCGAGCACCGCGTCGAGCGAGTTGCCGCCCAACTGCGTGCGCGACCGCACGTACCGCTCGAACTGGGCGGTGCGGCGGTCGAACCGATACGTCAGGCCCTCCCATTCGACGACCGGCGTCTCGGCACCCCGCGGGCCGGCGAGGGCCGCGAGCAGCTGCTGGTCCATCGTGACGCCGGTGAGCGACGGCGTCACCGGCACCCCCAGGCGGGGCAGCAGATCGCGGGCGAGCCAGTCGGCCATCGCGCCCTCGAAGCCGTCGCGGGACATGGGGACCGACGCCAGGGCCAGCAGCGCCGCCCCCGCCTCGTCCCGCGGCAGGCGGCCCGCCGTCCGCGCGCGCTCGACCAGCGCCATCGCCCCCTGGAACTGCGACAGGGCGCGCCGCAGCCGCAGGGGATTGGCGATCCGCTCGAAGCCGCGGGCGGCGCGCGCCAGCGCCGCGTGGACGTCGAGGTCGTCGATGCCCATGCGCTCGACCGACAGCATCAGCATGGGGTAGCGCATGACCGCCCGGGCCGCCACGAGCAGCGCCGTCAGGTCCGCTTCGCCGCCGGCCGGCGCGACCCGCTGCGCGAAGGCGAGGGCGCGCAGCCGGGCTCGGCCCGTGACCGGCGGCCCGGTGCAGGTCGCGGCCAGGACGTACGCCGCGTCCACCAGGGGGGAGGCGTCCACGCGGCCCAAGGCCCGCCGGGGGTCGTCGGGAACCCGGTCGTCGCGAAACACCCGGTCCCAGAAGTCGCGCGCGGCGGGGCCCGCGAGGTTCCCGGACTCGTCGAAGGTCAGGGCGCGCAGCACCGTCGCCGGATCGAGGGGCCGTAGCGAGTCGGCCTCCTGTCCCAGTGCGGGTGCGGACGGCGCCAGGGAGGCGCCGACGACCAGCGCCGCGACGAGCAGTCTTCGCATCGGCAGGCTCTCTTCGCGTCGTTCGGTCCGGGCCGCTCGGCCGAGGGAGGGTTTGCTATCTCCTGATGAACCGCCGGGCGTCCTGCTGCCCGTCCGTCAGCGGGTAGCCGAGCCGATACAGTGCCGCGGGCCACTGTATGCCGCCGCGGCCTGTGTCTCCTGCCTGTGGGACTATGCTCCCGTCGAGTTCCATGCGCAGCCGGATTTCGACCTGACAGACGTACTCGGGTCGTCCGCGGGCATACACGCGATCCATGGCGTCCATCAAGTTCGAGTGTCCTGGGCGAGTGCAGGAGAAAGGACCGCACGCTCCCCACCTGAACCTGGTCCCAGGCCATCCTGCTGCGATTCCGCCCGTGGGTCGAAGCTCCCAGGTGACGATCGTCGCCTCGTCGTCCGGCAGGTTGCAGATGTTCTCGTTCAGACGGTCTCCGGACCTGAGGCCCGGCCTCGGTGTGAACACCCGGTCCGGGTCCCGGGCGTCGGCGCGTTCGGCGAACCGGGGGTCGGGCAGCGGCAGCGTCTCCATGACCCGCCCGAGCAGGGCCAGGCCGCGGCGCCAGTCGCGGGCATCGGGCTGTCCCGCGCCGGTCACGAACCGCCGCGACGCCTCCGGCAGCCGCGCCACGAGGTCGTAGGCGTTGGCGGCCTGCGCCGAGGCGAACAGCCGGTCCACGAAGCGTTCGGGCTCGGTGACGGGGACGCCGACGAGCGCCTCCCAGAAGGCGGCGCCGCCGGGCGCCTGCACCGCGCCGTCGCGCACGCGCAGACCACCGCCATACTGGGCGAACGCCGTCAGGTGCTCGTCGGCGAGGCGCGCCAGGACCCGCGGGTTCGCCTGGAACCACGCCAGGGTCGCATCGTCCAGCGCGGCCAGGCCGGCGTAGAACCTGGCCGCACGCGGGTTCGTGACCAGCCGTCCCACGAGGTCGGCGGCCCGCTCGGCCGCCTGTCCGGCTGCCCCGCCGGCGGGCTCGTCGCCGTACAGCACCTGCAGCCAGACCCGCGGCGACAGCGGCAAGGACACCTCGAAACGCGGCGCGTCCCAGGCGATCGTCTCGCCCGCGTTCAGGCGCCGTTCGATATCGGCCGATCCCCAGCCGTCGCCAACGCCGCAGACGGCCCGCCGCTCCTCATCGGCTGTCTCCACGGCCCCTCGGCGGCGCCCGCCCTCGCGGTTCGGGGCCACCCGGGGGTCGGGGCCGCCGGTGAGATGCAGGCCGAACAGATCGAGGAGCGGCTCCAGCGCCCGCCGTCCGTCCGCATGGGCCGCCGCGGACAGGTTCACCTCGCCCACTGCCCGCTCGACCGCGCGCCACCGGTCGCGCAACCGCTGCACGTCGCCGAGACAGTCGCGGAACGCCCCCGCCGCCTGAGCGGGGTTGGCGATGGTGCCCGTCCCGTCGTGGAAAACGTCGATCAGCCGGCGCAGCAGGTGGGGCCCCTCCAGCGACCGGTTCGCGGTGCCCAGCATCTCCTCGATCGATCCGGGGACGGTGAGGTCGAACCACACGGACTGGGCGGGGGCGGCCGCCGGCGACACGATCAGCCCGGCGCACGCGGCGACAGCGAGCGTGGGTATCACGTGTCTCACGAATCTTCCTCCCCGGGCCGTCGAGGGCTCGCCGGCGGGCATGCCCGCCGACCGCTGGGTGCGCTCTCGTCGCCGCGACCCGTCAGCGGCCGCCCAGCGGGAAGTAGGCCACGCCCACGGTGGGGCGGCGGTTGCCCGGGAAGCCGTAGCCGCCGCTGCCGATGATCTTGAGTCCGGGGGCCACCGTGACCCCGACCGCGAATTCGGCCCGGAAGATGGGGATGGGGATGCTCTGGTTCCCAACGGTCAGCAGCTCGCTGACGTCAGTGTCCTCGCCGCGCCACGGGACGACGCCTCGATACCAGCCGGCTCCGCCGCCGAGGTGCATGCCGACCTGAATGCGGTCACCTGCGAACGGTTCGCCGAACGGCAGAAACCCGCCGAACTCGAAGCCCTGCAGCGACACGCCCGCCAGGTCGGTGCAATCGTCTCTCTGGCAGAACGACCCTTCATCGATCCGCTGTCGGACCAGGGACAGGCCCCAATGTCCTCCGGACATGCGTCCGCGCGCGAATCCGATGGTGTACTCGGACCCGGAAAGGTCGATTTCGCCGACGTCCTTGAGCAGGTTCTTGAACTGGTCCGGGAATCGCCATTTCGGGGTGAAGGAGCCCTGGACCCCCCAGAGCGTCTCGTCGAAGCTCTCCAGGAACTGGGCTTGCGCCGAACCGGCGGTCAGGACGGCGAACAGGCCGGCGATGCAGATGAACGGCGAGCGTCGCGGTCTCATGATGGGGTCTCGGGGTCTTCCGGCGCGGCTGACTGAACGCCCCGGCGAATCGAATCCAGCGGCCAAAACCGTACCACAGAACCGCGTCCGATTGGATCGGGCTCCGAGAGATTCCGGGCGGGGCAGAACCCAACGAAAGGGTGCGGAAACGCGAGGTCCTCGCGGCGCCCTTCACTCGCCGGGAGCGCGCTGCCGCAGCGTCTCGATCCAGGCGACGATGTCGGGAACGTCGCGCGCGTCGAGGTTCGCCACGCTCGCACGCATGGACGCGCCGGAGGTGTCGTCGGGGTCCGAGCCGCGGACCCCGTCGATGAACTTGTGGAGCTGCCGCGCGGTGTACCAGCTCGCTTGGCCCGCAAGCCGGGGCGCCCCGAGGGCATCGTTGCCCTCCCCGGATCGCCCGTGGCAGACGGCGCACGCCGCGTAGAGCGTCCGGCCGCGCGACGGGTCGCCCTCCGGCGCTCGTCCGGCGGCCCCCGCTTCCGCGCCGCCCGCCGCCGCGCCGGCAGGCGCCGGGAGGGGCAGCGACGCCAGCCAGCCCGCAAGCGCCGCGAGGTCGGCGTCGGCGAACCCATCGACCATGGGGCGCATCTCTCCGCCTTCCCGGTCTTCGGGGTGCCGGCCCCGGTAGCCGCGGCGGAAGCCGTCGATCTGGCGTTCCAGGTACGCGGCGCTCAGCCCCGCCAGCACCGGCGCGTCGATGAGCGGATTGCCCTGTCCGTCGGCGCCGTGGCAGGACGCGCAGGCGGCCACGTACATGGCCCGGGGCGCGGACGGCGCGGCGTCCGGCGCCTGCGCCGCGGTCTGCCCGGCGGCGGACAGAAACACCACGCCAGCGAGCGCCCCGAATCGAACGAGTGCCGCGGATCGAACGAGTGCCGCGGATCGAACGAGTACCGCGGATCGAACGAGTACCGCGGATCGAACGGTCGCTCGCGAACGGAGAAGATGCTTCATGGTTCTCGCGGTCTTCCTCGGGGCCGGATCCCGATCAGCCGGCAGCCCCCGCCTCCCGCTCGCGGCGCTCGATGTCCTCGAGGGCGTGGTAGGCCGACTGGATCGCGCTTCCTGCCAGCCCGGGTGGTAGCTGATCTGATCGCCCGATCAGCCGGCGGCTCCCGCCTCCCGCTCGCGGCGCTCGATGTCCTCGAGGGCGTGGTAGGCCGACTGGATCGCGCCTTCCTGCCAGCCCGGGTGGTAGCTGATCTGATCGCCCACCATGTAGTGCCGCCCCGCCGGGTTCTGCAGGGTCGGGAAATGGTCCCGCATCGCCTCGTCGGTCCAGCGGGTCGAACAGCCGAGCGCGTGGTTCATGCGGTGCCAGCCCACGCTGATGCCCCGCTCGACGAGCTGCCGGTAGTCGGGGTGGATCTTCTCGCCCTGGGCCAGCGCCGTCTCGATGCGTTCGGCCGGCGACAGCCGCGTGAGACGCCCGCCGGGGTCGTCATCGAAGGCGTAGGCGCCCAGAATGACGCCGCCGGCGCCGTGGATGCCGTGCGGCGGATACCAGATCTGGGTGATGTCCTGGTGGGTCCAGGAGATGCCGCCGTAGATCTGCTCGTCTTCCCAGAAGCGGCGCTTCGCCTGGAACGCCAGCTTGAAGAGCCTGCCGCGTCCGGGGGCGGAGAGCGCCCGTACGTACCGCGCGGGAAGGTTGTGCCGCAACCCGACCACGAGGTGGCAGGGCATGTTGTTGAGGCAGTAGTCAGCCTGCACCGTCCGCACCTCGCCGCGGGCGCCGGTGTATGCCACCTCCACTCCGGTCTCGCCCAGGCGGATCTCGTGCGCCGCCGCCCGCAGCTCGACCGCGTCGCCCACGCGGCGCATGAACGCGTCGACGATGCGGTCCATGCCCCCGACCGGCTGCAGCATGGGGGCGGCCTGGTCGGCCAGCTCGCCCCAGTGCATGTACTCCCGCCAGAAGTTCGCGCGGAGCAGCTCGGAGAAGCCACGCACCGGCTTCTTGACGCCGGGCGACGTCATGCCGCCGCCCGCGTAGCCGGCGCGGTCGGAGCCGTGGTAGGCGAGCGTCGCGTCGAGGTCGCCGTACGCCCGCAGGAACTCGCGCAGCCGCTCGTGGTCGTCGGCGTCGAGACGGGCGTCGAGGGCGCTCGGGTCGACCGACTTCGCGAGCAGCTCGGCCAGGAAGCCGCGGGCGTCGGTGATGTACTCGCGGTTGCGGACGGGTCGGCCGCCGAAGGCGGCGTCGTCCTGCACCCAGGCGTTGCGGTTGTCGTTGACGAAGATCTCGAGGGGGACTTCGAGCTCGCGGCAGTAGCGAAGGAGGTTCGTGTGGGTGCCGGGAATCCGCGCCGGGCCGGCGTTGAAGTAGAAATCGGGGTGGTCGTCGAACTCGCAGACCTGCCGGGCGCCCAGCTCGTCGACGACGTCGCCGCGCCGCAGGGTGAGGTTGCGTCCGCCCGGGCGGTGCGAGGCCTCGAGGACCGTGCAGCGATGGCCCGCCTTTCGCAGCTCCCAGGCCGCGGTCAGGCCGGCGATGCCGGCGCCGATGACGACGACGTGGCGCGGCCGGCCGCCGGCGGGGCGGAGGGCGGGCTGCCCGGCCCGCGCCGCCTTCGGCAGCAGCCCGAGGGCGGTGGCCGCGGCGTGCACGGCGGCCGCTCCGCCGGCCGCCCCGACCGCGTGCAGCAACTGGCGGCGAGAGATGCGCGTGTCCATGGGCGTCGTTCCTGGTCGCCGGTTCCTGCCGGTCCGGGCCGATGCTCCCCCGGCGCTGCGGCACGGGTCGCGTCGCCGAAACCTCGGGCGCCACCCGTGCCCGTTCACTATAGCCCGGTACGTCGTCGTCTCGGCGACGCCGCCCGGCCTCGCGGGCGCCGGGACGCCGTGGAACGTCCGGTCGAGGACGTCTCACGGTCCGGCACCCGACCCGACCCGGCGGGAGTCCGCGCCGGTCCAGGGGCCGGAATCCGAATCAAGGACAGTGACGGGAATAACCTTGCCACGCGGCACGCTCGGAAGACGGGAGAGAGCGGGTCGTGCCTGGTGCAGTTGGCAGATCCATATCGATCACTGTCCTGAGCGGCCGGCCGGCCCGAAAAGCCCGGACGCCTCTCTCCGTCCGGTTCAGGCTCCGGACCCCCGGGGGCCGAACACCGACAGCAGGTGGCCGTCGGGGTCGCGGAAGTTCGCGGCCCACTGGTCGCCGGTGACGTTGCGGGGGGCGCTGAGGAACTCCACCCCGCGTGCCGCCAGCGCGGCGTGGGCGGCGGTCACGTCCTCGACCCCGAACACGATCTCCGTCCCCCCCGCCACCGGGTCGGCGAGGCGGGCGTGGGCCTCGCTCAGGGCGAGGGTCACGCCGCCGCCGTCGAGGAAGGTGAAGCCAGGCGACTCGAACCGGATGTCGAGCCCCAGGGTCTCGTGATAGAAGGCCACCGATCGCGCCAGGTCGGTCGTCCCCAGCATGACGTTGGCGATTCCCGACAACTTGACCTCGCTCATTGCCGTGCTCCTGTGTCCAGCGTTTCCGGCGTCGGTCCCTCCACCACGAAGCGCCGCGCCTTGAGCTCGAACCGGGGCAGGGTGTCCGCGTCCACGACCCGGATCGGCACGGTCAGGCCGAGCGCCTCGTGCAGGGCGGTGCCCACCGCGTGCGCCGCTCCCGTGTCGGTCGCGTTCCCCCGCAGCTCGACCTCGACGGCCAGCTCGGTGCGCGCGCCGCGGGTCGACACCGTGCAACGGTACTCCACGACCTCGGCGAACCGGCGGATCACCGCCTCGACCGCGGTCGGGTACACGTTGACGCCCCGCACCCAGACCATGTCGTCCGCCCGCGACAGGATACCGCCGACGGCGCGGGCGAGGGTCCGCCCGCACGCGCAGGTCCCCTGCCGCACCTGCACGATGTCGCCGGTCCGGTAGCGGATGACCGGGCTCGCGGTGCGGCCGAGATTCGTGACCACCAGCTCGCCGGCTTCGCCGGGCGGGACCGGCGTCCCGCTTGCCGGATCGACCACCTCGCAGACGAACTCGCTCTCGTTCAGGTGCAGCGCGTCGGTCGCCTCCCGGCACTCGAAGCTCAACGGCCCGACCTCGGTCAGGCCGTGGTGGTCGATGACGCGGGCCCCCCAGTCGCGCTCGATCCGTTCCCGGGTGGCGGGAACGTGGCCGCCGGGCTCGCCCGCGACGATGACGGTCCGCACCGGTCCCGCCGCCAGATCGACGAGCCCGCTCGCCCGCGCCACCTCCGCCAGCCGGAGCGCGTAGGTGGGCGTGCAGCAGACCACGGTGGGTTGCACCGCGTCCAGCATGCGAAGCCGGCTCTCGCTCGACATCCCGCCGCCCGGGATGCACAGGGCCCCCAGTTGCGCGCCCGCGTCGAACCCCGCCCAGAAGCCGATGAAGGGCCCGAATCCGAACGGGAAGAAGATGCGGTCGGCGGCGGTGACGCCCGCCGCCCCGTACACGGACTTCCAGCAATCGACCACCCACTGCCAGCTCGGGCCGGTATCCATCCAACGCAGCGGCCGGCCCGTGGTCGAGGACGTCTGGTGGTACCGCGAGTAGCGGTCCGGCGGCTCGGTGAGGTTGGTGCCCCACGGCGGGTGCGCGTCCTGGTCGGCGGCCAGCTCGTGGCGGGTCGTGAACGGCAGGACCCGGAGATCTCCCGGAAGCCGGAGCGCGGCCGGCTTCAGTCCCGCCTCGGTGAGCTTGCGCGTGTAGAACGCGTTCCGGCCGTCTATGGCGGCCAGCAGCTCGGCGAGCCGACGGCCCTGCCGCTCGGCGAGCGCCGTGCGTGTTTGGCGCTCGGCGGCGGGCGGCGTCGGCCCCTGATCCGGCATCAGCCGTCGTCCTCGGCGTCCGGCGCCACTGCGAAGCGGCCCGCGATGTCGGGGGGAATCGGTGTGCTCCGCAACGGCTGTCCGGGCTGCTTGGCCACGCAGGCGACGGTGAGGGTGCCGCGGGCCGCGAGGTCGCCGTCCCGGGTGACCGTCGCGCGGTAGGACAGGCTCCTCGCCGATTTCTTCGTCACCCGCAGCAGCACCTCGAACTCGTCCTCGAACCGGAGCGGCCGCCGGAACTCGAAGCTTGCGGCCACCCGCGGAAACCCGACGCGGGCGTCGGGCGGCGCGATGCTCAGGCCCGCCGCCCGCCACAGTCCGTGCTCGGCCTCCTCCATGTAGCGGAAGAAGCAGCTGAAGTGGACGATGCCGGCGGCGTCGGTCTCGTGGAACTGCACGCGCCGGGTGAGGCGGAATTCGCTGATCACGGTGCGTCCTGAACGGCGTGGGTGTTCGGGGCGGGGCGCAGCGCCGGGACCGGCGGCCGGCTACGGCAGTTCCGCCGCCGGCTGCCGTCCCCGCTCCCCGGTGTACTCCGCCAGCGCTGCGAACAGCGGATCGAGGTCCCGCGACACGTTGCCCACGAGGAGGTCGACGAGCCGCGGCTGCAGATCGGGATAGGCGCCGATGAACTCGCCGAAGTTGAACGTCCGGTCGTAGAACGCGATGACGATCTTGCGAAAGCTGTCCAAGGCGTAGCGTACCTCGCGCGCGTAGTCCTCGAAGGTCGCGGCGGTGACGCCCTCGCCGCGGTCGAGGGCCGCGTGAATCGCGTCGGCCGCGAGCTCGCCGCTCTTGAGGGCCACGAAGACCCCCGACGAGAAGACCGGATCGAGGAACGCGAAGGCGTCGCCCACCAGGCAGAAGCCGTCGCCGCCGGCGGCGACGGCGCGGTAGCTGAACTCGCCGGTGACCCGCACCGGCCCCCGGTGGCTGCCGGGCTCGAGGTGCTCGCGGATCCACTTGCAGTCGGCCGCCTCGCGCCAGAAGATGGCCTCCGGGTCGCGCATGTCCCGATCCCGGTACAGGTAGTCGCGCTCCGCGACGACGCCCACGCTCACGGTGTCGTTCACGAGGGGGATGTACCAGAACCAGCCCTTGTCGGGGATGTAGGCGACGGTGGTGGCCCCTTCGTCCAGTCCGGGGTCGCGGAGCGCACCGGTGAAATAGGTGAAGATGGCGATCTTGTTCAGGTCGGGGTCGCGCCGCTTCCAGCCCAGCCGGCTCGCCAGGAGGGCGTCGCGCCCGGTGGCGTCGACGACGACCCGGGCCCGCCAGGTCGCGGTCTTCCCGTCGGCGAGGACGGCGCGCACCCCGACCGCCCGGTCGTCCTCCATCAGGACCTCGCGTACCGTTGCGCCCTGCCGGATCTCCGCCCCCTTCTCGGCCGCGTTCCGCAGCATCATGGCGTCGAAGTCCGACCGCAGGACCTGCCACGTGCTCGCGCACTCGTGCTCGATGGTCTGGAAGAAGTAGAACGGCTGCGACACCTTGCCGTTCGTCGACACGAACTGCACGCTGTGCTTCAGGGGGCTGCCCGACTGCTTCAGCCAGTCGAGCACCCCGAGGCGCTCGAAGGTGAACCAGGTCCAGGGCATCAGCGACTCGCCGATGTGGTACCGCGGGAACTCTTCGCGCTCGAGCAGCAGCACCCGGCGCCCGTGCCGGGCGAGGACGGTCGCGGTGGTCGCCCCCGCCGGCCCGCCGCCGACGACGATCGCGTCGTACGGTGGGCCGGACGCGCCCGCAACGCTCTCCCGGCCGGGAGCGGTGGTCGGGACGCTGACTGCCCTCGATCCGTCGCGTCGCCCGTCTCGCGGCGTGCCTCCGCCGGCCCCGCTGCCTGCGGCCTCGGCGGTTCGGACGCCCCCCCCGGAGGGGAGTGATGGCGCCTCGACGGTCGGCGAGTCCGTTTCGCGCCGCGTCCTACGTGTATCTGAGGTCGACATGCTCGGGGAGGAAGAAGCGCGGCAGCAGGCTGTCGACCCGGAGCAGCCCGTCGCGGGTCAGGGCAATCCGGTCGTCGTCGGCCGCCGTGAGGTAGCCGTCGTCGCGCAGGGCCGCGAGGGGGCCGGCGAAACGATCGAGCACCGGCACGTCGTACTTGGCCCGGAAATAGTCCGGCCGCACCGAGCCCAGCTTGAGCTGGAGCACGAACTCTCGTATCAGCCGCTCCTCGGCCGTCGGCCGGTAGGCGCGGTTCAGGGGAATCTCGCCCCGCCCGATGGCGGCCGCGTAGGGGCCCCAGCTGTCGAAGTTCTGCATGTGGACGCCGTTGACGTGCCCGAACGAGGCGACCCCGAGCGGCGCGAGGTCGGCCCCCCGCCAGAGCTGGTCCCGGTAGACGAACCGCGTCGCGGCGGGGTTCTTGACCGCGGTATAGGCGCTGCCCACCGTGTAGCCGGCGTCTTCCAGCGCCGCGAACGCCTTGTCCACCCAGCGCCGCTTCGTCGGCCAGCCCGCCACCGCCTCGGTGAACTGCCCGGTCTTCTCGAGCAGGTCGTGGCTGATGGTGGTGTTGTAGGGCAGCTCCATCTGGTAGATGGTGACGCTGTCGGGGTCGAGCTCGATGGTCTGCTCGACCGCCGCCCGCCACTTCGCGTCGTCGTCGCCGAGCATCCCCGCGATGAGGTCGATGTTGATCTGGGGGAAGCCCAGGGACTGCGCGAACCGGTAGGCCCGGAACACCTCGGCCGAGCGGTGGGCGCGGCCGTTCAGCTCGAGGACGTGGTCGTCGTAGTGCTCGATGCCGAGGCTCAGGCGCGTCACCCCCAGCTCGCGGATCTGGGCCAGCTTCGACTCGGTGAGGGTGCCCGGCTCGCACTCGAAGGTGATCTCCTCGGCCCCCGTCCACGGCGTCACCGCCGAGAGCCGGTCGACGAGCCCGCGGAGCTGCCTCACCGACAGGAACGACGGGGTGCCGCCCCCGAAGTACACGAACCGCAGGGGGCGCCCGGTGATGGCCGGCTGGGTGGCGTAGAGCTCCCACTCGCGGCCCAGGAGGTCGAGGTACTCGGTCACCTCGCTCGCGTTCTTGCCGGTATACACGCGGTAGTAGCAGAAGTGGCACCGCTTGCGGCAGAACGGGATGTGCAGGTAGAGGCCGAGCGGCACGTCGGCGGCGGGCTGGGACAGCGCCGGCCGGGCGTCGGCCGCCACCGCCTCGTGCGTCCACGTCGAGAACGGGGGATAGTTGGCGACGAAGTAGCTGCCGACCTCGGTCTGCTCGGCCGCCGCCTGTGCTGTCTCGGTCATCTCTGGCTTCTGGCAGGAGCTTCCAACGGGCACCAGCGGCAGGTGCCTTCAGCGATCTCGACGTGCTCCCCGTCGTCCCGGCCCTCACCGCCGCGTCGATTGCAGCGTACGCGCGCCGGCCCACCCTCGATCCCTGTTGCTCGATGAGCCCAGTCGTGCGGCCGACGCTGCGACCGCCCCGGGCCCGATTCCTGATGAGCGCGCTCTCGCTTCCGCCTGGCTTCAAATGCGACCGCTTTGCGGCCCGTTTCGTGGCGACCCGTCGAGCACGCGTTCGACCAGCCTCCCGAGCCATCCACTCGACAGGCCCATACGCCGCTGGTTCAGGTATCGCGCGTTCGCAGCTCTACCCGAAGCAGTACAGCACCCCGTCCTCGGACCCGATGACCAACCGGCCCTCGGCGATGGCCGGCGACGCCACGAGGGGGGCGGCGGTGTCGAACTCCCACAGCTTCTCGCCGCTCGCCAGATCCAGCACGTAGAGCCGGCCGTCGCTCGACCCCGCGTAGACCCGGTCGCCGCTCGCGGCCGGCGACGAGTCGACCCGCGCCCGGGTCGTGAACGTCCACCGCGCCTCGCCGGTCCGCTGGTCGATGGCGTGGATCATCTTGTCGCGCCCGCCGACCACGACGGTGTCCCGGGTCGCGAGCGCGGACGAGTAGTACGGGAAGTGACGTCGCGGGTGCTCGTAGCGCCAGAGCAGCGACTGTGTCGCGAGGTCGATGCCGATGACCTCGTTGTCGTAGGTCCCGAAGAAGACCTGCCCGTCGTCGATCACGGGAGAGGAGATGGTGTAGGCGCCGGCCGGCAGGCTGACCATCTCGGCCCCGTCGCTGACGCGCACCCCGTGGAACACCTCGTCGCACCCGCCGAAGTAGGCCACGCCGTTCCAGACGGCGGGGGTCGCGTGCACGTAGTTGAGCGTCTCGTACTGCCAGACGAGGGCCCCGTCGGCGACGTCGAGGGCGTACAGGAAGCCGTCGTACGAGCCGATGAGCACGCGGTCGCCGACGACGACCGGCGACGACTTGATCTCGCCGAGGGTCTCGAACGTCCAGCGGGCCTTCCCGGTCGCCGCGTCGACGGCGTGGAACACGCCCCCGAGGTCGCCGATGAACACGAGGCCGCCGGCCACCGCGGGCGACGACTCGCCGATGCCCATGTTGCCGGTCGAGTACTTCCAGCGCTCCTCGCCGGTGTCGAGGTCGAGGGCGATGAGGTTGCCCGAGTAGCTGCCGACGTACACGGTGCCGTCGGCGATGGCCGCCGACGAGTCGATGATGTCGTCGGCCTGATAGGTCCACTTCAGCGTCAGCTCGGCCGGCAGCTCCGCCTCGGACACCCCGCTCAGGGCCGGGGTGCCGCGGAACTGCGGCCACGCGTCGGCCGGCGCCGCGGCCGGCGCCTTGCCGCCGGACTGGGCCGCCGCGGGGGCGGGCGCCAGCGGGAGAACCAGCAGGAGAACCAGCGGGAGCATCCGAACCGGGTGGGTTGCACAGCGCATCGGCGATCTCTCCAGTGCGTAGAGCCGTGGTCGGCCGGGAAGCGCGGATCGAAAGCGGCGGGCCCCTCCGCCACCAATCTTCTATCGTATCAGCCACCGGCGCCCCGGCGCCACCCGAAGCCTTGTCCAATGAGAAGTGAGCCTGAAGGGGGGATTGATTCCAACGTGAGACGAGCCTGAAGGGGCCGGGTCCCGGATCGTCGGAGGGACTGGGGCGCCCTCCCGGCAGGGGTCAGACGTCCAGGCCGTCGGCGTCCTCGGCCCGGTCCATGATGAACCGGAAGCGGGCCGAGGCGTCGCGCCCCATCAGGTCGGCGATGACCCGGTCGGTCCGGATCTGGTCGGCGATGTCGACCCGCAGGAGGCGCCGGGTCTGCGGGTTCAGCGTCGTCTCCCACAGCACCTTCGGCATCATCTCGCCGAGACCCTTGAAGCGGGTGACCTCGGGCCGGACCCGCCCGTTGCCCTTGGCGACGGCGGCCAGCGTCGCGTCCCGCTGCCGGTCGTCGAGGGCCCAGTGCGTCTGCTTGCCGGCGTCGATGCGGTAGAGGGGCGGCTGGGCCAGGAACACCTTGCCGCTCGTGATCAGCTTCGGCAGGTGCCGGTAGAGGAACGTGAGGAGCAGGGTGGCGATGTGGTTGCCGTCGGCGTCGGCGTCGGCGAGGATGATGACGCGGTCGTAGCGGAGCCGGGCGAGGTCGAACGTCTTGCCGAGGCCGCAGCCGAGGGCGGTCACGAGGTCCGAGAGCTCCTTGTTCTCGAGCACCTTGGCGAGGGGCGCGCTCTCCACGTTGAGCACCTTCCCGCGCAGCGGCAGTATCGCCTGGCGGGCGCGGTCGCGCCCCTGCTTGGCGGAGCCTCCGGCGGAGTCGCCCTCGACCACGAACAGCTCGCTCCCGGCCTTGCCCGGCGACGTGCAGTCGCTCAGCTTCCCGGGCAGGTTGAGGCGGTTCGAGGTGGCGCTCTTGCGCGACACCGCCTGCTGGGCGGCCCGGCTCGCGGCGCGGGCCCGCGCCGCGAGGATGATGCGCGCCACGATCGACTCGGCGACGCTGATGTTGTGGTTCAGCCAGTGCTCGAGGGCGGGGCGCACGAGCCCGTCGACCACGGACGTCAGCTCGGGGTTGTTCAGGCGGTCCTTGGTCTGCCCCTGGAACTGCGGGTCGGGGACGAAGACGCTGAGCACCCCGACGAGGCCCTCCCGGATGTCGTCGGTGGTCAGCGCGACCCCCTTCGGGGTGAGGCCGTGGGTCTCGATGAAGTTGCGGACGGCCTTGCCGATGCCCGCCCGCAGCCCGTTCTCGTGGGTCCCGCCCGAGCCGGTGGGAATGCCGTTGACGTAGCTGCGCACGTGCTCGTCGGTGGCCTCGGTCCACTGCAGCACGAGGTCCACCCGGGCGCCGCCGGCGTCGTGGTCGCGGGTGAGCCCGAACGGCGCCTCGTGCACCGGCGACGCCTGCCGGTCGGCGACGATGCGCCGCGCGTAGTCGGCCAGCCCGTCCTCGTGATGGAAGCGGTCGGTCCGTCCCGTCGCCTCGTCGGAGAAGGTGACGGTCACCCCCCGATGGAGATAGCTGGCGACCTTCAGACGCTCGGCGATGACGTCGGCGTCGAAGGCCGTGGATGGGAAGATGGTGGCGTCGGGCCGGAAGAAGACCGTCGTGCCGCTGCCGCGCGCGGGGCCGAGCCGGCGCAGCGGGGCGACCGGCCGCCCCCGGGCGAAGCGCTGCTCCCAGCGCGCGCCGTCGCGGGTCGAGGTGGCGACGAGCTCCTTCGACAGGGCATTGACGACGCTCGCTCCCACCCCGTGCAGCCCGCCCGCCGTGCGGTACGTCCGGTGCTCGAACTTGCCGCCCGCGTGGAGGGTGGTGAGTATCACCTCGAGGGCGCCGCGTCCGCTCGGCGCGTGGGTGTCGACGGGGATGCCGCGCCCGTCGTCGCTGACGGTCACCGACGACCCGTCGGCGTGCAGGGTGACCCCGATGCGGGCCGCGTGCCCGTTCATGGCCTCGTCGATGGCGTTGTCGATGATCTCCCAGACCAGATGATGCAGCCCGGCGGGGCCGACGCCGCCGATGTACATGCCCGGCCGGCGTCGGACCGGCTCGAGGCCCTCGAGAACGGTGATGTCCTTCGCGGTGTAGCTGTTCGCCATGGATCGTCGGTCGCCCCCGATCGTCGGGGTTGACGGAGTCGGTGATTCGGTCGCCTCGTCGCGCCTCGTCGCGCTCGGGCGCCACGTTGGCCCGCCGGCGGCCTCGTCGCGCGCCGGCGCCCTCGGGCGCAGTGCGTCGCGGGGTTTCGCCACGGGTTTCTAGTGGTGTCCGCGAAATGGCTTTACATCGCACCGCCGTGGTCGACAAGGCCGAGAACCTCGATTTTCGGGCGCCAACTGAGGGCAGCCGCGTCTGGCCCACGGAAACTGAACTGTAAAGTCATTCCAGTGACACACCACTAGTCGTCGAGCACGGGCACCGTCACCGGCGGCGGGATCACCCGCTTGAACTGCCCGCGCTGCAGCAGCTCCCGCCCCTTGCCGCCGCGGTTGGTGACCGCGTACTTCGCGGTGCTCACGGTCTGGGCCGCCCCCCGGCTGGTCTCGACCGTCAGCAGGTCCCGGTCGCCGGTCGAGGCGACGAAGCCCAGCACGCGGTCCGTCCCCCGGGCCAGCTTGATCAGGATGACGCCCTTCCCGGGGCCGGACAGGAAGTTGATCTCCCGGGCCGGGCACAGCATCGCCCGGGCCCGGGCGGTCACCGCGATGATCGTCTCGGCCCCCGTGGCGGCCGCCACCCCGACCACCTCGGCCCCCGCGGCGGGGCGGGCGAACCGGCGTCCCGCGCGGGTGCTCGGCTCCGCGAACGGCTCGAGGCCGAACCGCAGGCTGTAGCCGTCGCTGGTCACCGCCACCGCGTGCAGGGGCGGGGCCTCCCCCTCGCCGGCGGCCGCGATGCCCGGCGCGGCCCGTTGGTCGAGGCTCATCGCGGCCACGACGCGCTCGCCGTCCCTGAGCTTGAACAGCCGCTGGACGGGCTCGCCGTGGCCGGTCGTGGCGGGCACGTCGACGATGCGCGCGGTGTAGGCGGCGCCGAAGTTGCTGAAGAAGACGACGGTGGCGCGGGTGCTGCCGGCGAGGGCGGCGAGCAGGGCGTCGCCCTCCCGGAGCCGGGTGGCGGCGAGGTCGCGCACCTCCTTCTGCCGCTTTATCCAGCCGTCGCTGGTGACGAGGACGATGGCGTCCTCGGCCACGATGAAGTCGTCGGCGGTGTACTCCGCCTCCTCGCCGGCGCTCTCGATGAGCGTCCGGCGGGGATTGGCGCTCTCGCCGTAGGCCTCCCTTATCGCGGCGATCTCCTCGCGCACCAGCCCCCAGCGCCGGTCCTCGTCGCCGAGCAGCTCCGCGATCTCTCGCGCCCGGTGCCGCTTGGCGGCCAGCTCCTCGCGGATGACGATGATCTCGAGGCGGGCGAGCCGGTACACCTTCAGCTCGAGGATCGCGTCGGTCTGCTCGGCGTCGAGCTCGAAGCGCCCCATGATGCGGCGGGCCGCGTCGGCCTTCCCGTCCGACTGCCGCACGATGCGCAGCACCTCGTCGAGCGCGTCGAACACCGTCTCGAAGCCCTCGAGGATGTGGATGCGGCGCTCGAGGGCCCGCAGCTCGTGCTCCAGCCGCCGGGTCACCACGTCGAGCCGGAACTGCAGGAAGTAGGAGAGCGCCTCGTGCAGATCGAGGCGCTGGGGCCGGCCCACCTCGGGCTGCTCGGTGGGCACGAGGCAGGTCAGGTTGACGGCGAAGCTGGTCTGCAGGGGCGTGTGCCTGAACAGGTACGCCATGACCATCCGCTCGTCGGCGTCCCGCTTGATCTCGAGGGCGATGCGGACGTCGTCGGTCGACACGTCCTTCACGTCGAGCAGGGGCGGGAGCTTCCGGGCGAGGATGACCTCGGCGATGCGCTCCACGAGCTGGGCCTTGTTCACCGCGTAGGGGATGCTCGTGACGTGGAGGGTCCGGCTGCCGCGGGTCCTGGGGCCCGGCTCCCAGGTGGCGCGAACGCGGACCGCCCCGCTGCCGGTCTCGTAGATGCGCGCCAGCTCTTCCGGCGAATTCAGGATCTGCCCGCCGGTGGGGAAGTCCGGGCCCTTGATGTGCCGGCACAGCCGGGCGCTGCTCAGCTCGCGGTCGTCGAGGAGCGCGAGCAGGGCCGCGCACACCTCGCCCGCGTGGTGCGGGGGGATGTTGGTGGCCATGCCCACGGCGATGCCGGTCGCCCCGTTGACGAGCAGGTTCGGCAGCCGGGCCGGCAGGACCACCGGCTCGGTGCGGGTGCCGTCGTAGTTGGGCCGGAACGGCACCGTGTCCTGGTCGATCTGGTCGAGGAGCTCGGCGCTCGGCGGCGCGAGGCGGCACTCGGTGTAGCGCATGGCGGCGGCGGCGTCGCCGTCGAGCGACCCGAAGTTGCCGTGCCCGTCGACGAGCGGATAACGCAGGGCGAAGGGCTGCGCCATGCGCACCAGCGTGTCGTAGAGCGCGGTGTCGCCGTGGGGGTGGTAGCTCCCCATGACGTCGCCCACCACCTTGGCCGACTTGCGGGGCTTGGCGTCGGCGTTCAGCCGCTGCTCCCACATGGTGTAGAGGATGCGCCGCTGCACCGGCTTCAGGCCGTCGCGCACGTCCGGCAGGGCCCGCGCCGTGATCACCGACAGCGCGTAGTTGAGGTACCGCGCCTGCGCCGCGTCGGTCAGCTCGACCGTCTCGATCGGGGGCGGTCCGGCGGGGCCGTCGCCGGGCTCCGGAGCGTCGAACAGCGGGGTCCCCTGGGGATGTCTCTTGGCCATCGGCTGGTCGTGTGCGCCGCAGGAACGACGCGACCCCACATGTAGGGGTACCGATTGATACAGACTACTACATGTGGTTTGCGATCAGGTCCGGAATCGCCCACCACGCGGAGCCCGCGGGCAGGGGTGGCATCCGGACCTCGCGTAGCCGCGCGCCAAGCCGGGAAGACAGTGAACCGCCGGCCGGTACGCATGCTGTTCCGGTGCGGGTCCGCATGCTGCCGGTTGCCGGACGAGCCCGTGGCGGTCGCGCGTCACGCTCCGTCCCCGCCGTCCGCCTCCAGCAGGTGGATCAGCTCTCCCAGCACCATAGCGGTCGCTCCCCACACGCGCTCTCCTTGCGCCTCGAAGTAGGGCACGGCGATCATCTCGTCCCCGCGCCAGCTCCATCCACTCCGGCGCGCCCCGGCCCCCCGGAGGTCGTCGAGGGGCACCTCGAGGACGTGGGCCACCTCTTCCGCGGCGGCGACGAACCGGGGTCGGCGGTCGGCGACCGCGGCGACGGGATGCAGGGCGAAGTTGCTGACGGGAATGTGCAGCGGGGTCAGGCGTCCGACCACCCGCGGGTCCGTCCCGACCCCGACCTCCTCGCGAGCCTCGCGCAGGGCCGCCGCCTCGAGGGTCTCGTGCGCGTCGACGGCGCCGCCCGGCAGCGAGATCTGGCCCGCGTGCCGGCCGAGGGTGGCCGCGCGCCGGGTAAGCACCAGGTGCACTCGCGCGTCTATGGGGTAGAGGAGCACGAGGGCGGCGGCGGGCCGGGTCGGCGACGGGACGACCCCGGCCCGCCAGTTCCGCCGGGGCCGGGGAGCCAGGGCGTCGTGGACATCCGGACGCGGCGTCGGGTCGTTGAGGGCCGCGCGGAGCCGATCTTCGATCTGATAGAGTGTCGGGGCTGCTTCCACGATCCGGGCTTCTATCCTAGCCCGGAAATCGTCGCCTGCGGTGTCGATTGCCGCCCGGCCAATCCTGCCGGACGTCTGCACCGCTTGCGGCGTAGACTCCCGGCGCGTCCGATGAGGGTGCCCGACACGAGTCCGTTCCCGCGCTGACCGATGTGCGGCGAGGCCCGCGCATCGCCGCTGCAGCCAGCCCCGGTCCGGCGCCGGCCGTTCCTTCCGGCACGGTCGCCGTTCGACCCCTCCGAGCCCCATGACCGAGCCCGCTCCCGCCAAGTCGAAGTTCGACCGGTCGATCGTCGAGGGTCCGCTGACCCGGGCGGTCTGGCACCTGGCGTGGCCGACGATGGTGCAGAACGTGATCGGCGGGCTGCAGGGCATCATCGACCAGGCGATGGTGGGCAACTTCGTCGGCCACACCGGCAACGCCGCCATCGGGGTCAGCCTCCAGATCTTCATCCTCGTCATCGTGTTCGTGGCCTCCGTGTTCACGGGCATGGGGGTGCTGGTGGCGCGGTTCGCGGGGGCGAACGAGCCCGACAAGGTCAACCAGTCGGTCTATCAGGCGTTCATCGTCGCCGTCGCCCTCGCCGTCGGGGTCATGGCCCCGATCGGCTACTGGTTCGCCCCGACCCTGCTGACGATGATCAACGCGGCCCCCGAGGTGCAGGTCGAGGCGCTGCCGTACATCCGCATCCTGTTCGTCTTCAGCATCGGGATGCTGCTGTTCTTCATGTTCGGCGGGGCCCTGCGGGCGGCCGGCGACGCCAAGACGCCGATGCGTCTCGGCATTGCGATGACCGCGATGAACATCGTGCTCAACGTCGTGCTGATCCGTGGGCTGGGACCGATTCCCGCGTTCGGCACCCGCGGCGCGGCCATGGGCACGGCCATCGCGAGCGGCATCACCGCCGGCGTCTTCCTGTGGCTGCTGTTCTCCGACCGGCTCGTCATTCACTTCTCCCGGACGATGTCGTACCGACCGAACCTGGAGATCATCCGGTCCCTGTTCAAGTTCGGCCTGCCGGCCGGGTTCCAGGGCATCGTGATGAACCTGGGCGGGGTGCTCATGCTCCGGTTCATCGGCTCCCTCCAGGAGAGCGCCTCCGCCCAGGCCGCCTTCGCGGTGGGGTACACCGAGCTCTTCTCGCTGATCACGTGGACCTCGGTCGGCCTGATGGGGGCCACCGCGGCGGTGGCCGGGCAGAACCTCGGCGCCGGGTTCCCGGACCGCAGCGCCCGGTCGACGTGGGTCGCGTCCCTGATGGGCCTGATGGTCGCCGGCGGGGTGGGGTTGCTCTTCATCGCGATACCGCGGCCGCTCCTCGCGATCTTCGGAATGCACGAGGGCGCGGTCGTCGACATCGGGGTCGAGCTGCTCGGCTATCTCGCGGTGTCGGGCCTCTTCGTCACCGTGGCCCTCGCCCACACCGGCGGGCTGCAGGGCACCGGCGACACCCGGAGCCCCCTCTACATCTCCATCGTCTCGCAAGTGATAGTGCCCCTGGGCATCTGCGCGGTCCTCCAGGCCACGACCGGACTCGAGTCGCGCGACATCTGGCTCGCCATCGTCATCGGCCACATGACCCGCTGCGGGCTCAGCGTGGCCCGGTTCCGCCAGGGCAAGTGGCGGCACATCGCCGTCGACATCGGCCCCGCCCGGGCCTGAGCTCCCTCGGCGCGGCATGACAGACGGTTGGGATAGGATGGGAGCCCAGTGACCGAGGACCGACATCGTTCGGGCGGCAGGGTGGAAGCGACCGCCGCCGGCGACCCCCGCAACCGCCCGGAGACGCTGACCGCTCAGGCGCTGGGGTGGGTGGAGCCGATCACTCGGTCGGTGGTTCCGGCCATCTACCCGTCCACCACCTACGAGCGGTCGCCGGACGGCAGCTACCCCGGCGGCCACAGCTACACGCGGGACGAGAACCCGACCTACGACCAGGCCGAGGCCCTGCTCAACCGCCTGGAGGGCGGCGAGGGGGCCCTGCTCTTCGCCTCGGGGATGGCGGCGGCGACGACGGTGTTCGATGCCCTCGACGCCGGCGACCACGTGGTCGCGCCCGAGCAGATGTACTTCACGATCCAGCGGTGGCTGGAGGAGCTCGCGGGCCGCGGCCGCATCGCCCTCGACCTCGTGCCCAACGGCGACCTGGGCGCGCTCGAGGCGGCGCTGAGGCCCGGCAGGACGAAGATCGTCTGGATCGAGACCCCCGCGAATCCGGGCACCGCGATCACCGACATCGAGAAGGCGGCGGAGGCGGCCCACGTCGCCGGGGCCCGGCTCGTCGTCGACGGCACCCTCGCCACCCCGGTGCTGTGCCGCCCCATCGAGCACGGCGCCGATCTGGTGATGCACTCGGCCACGAAGCAGCTCAACGGCCATGCCGACGTGCTCGCGGGGGCGATCGTCACCGCCCGCCGCGACGGGTTCTGGGAGCGGCTCGTCCACGATCGCGGCTATCGGGGCGCGGTGCTCGGCCCGTTCGAGACGTGGCTGCTGCTGCGGGGCATGCGGACCCTGTTTCTCCGGGTTCCCCGTTCCGCGGAGAGCGCGATGCGCATCGCCGAGCGGCTGGCGTCGCATCCCGCGGTGCTCGAGGTCCACTACCCGGGGCTCCCGTCGCACTCGGGGCACGCGGTGGCGGCGCGGCAGATGTCCGGCGGGTTCGGCATGCTCGTGTCGTTCCGCCCGCGGGGCGGCGCGGCGGCCGCCAAGCGGGTGGCCGGCTCGCTGCGGCTGTTCCGTAACGCCACGTCGCTGGGCGGCGTCGAGAGCCTGGTGGAGCACCGGGCCCCGGTGGAGGGACCGGGCACGCGGGTGCCCGACGACCTGCTGCGGCTGTCGATCGGCATCGAGGCGGTCGACGACCTGCTGGCCGACCTCGACCGGGCGCTGGCCGCGGCGCCGGCGGCGTGACCATGGCCCCGGGCGAGCGCGAAGCGCCGCCGTGCCGCATCCGGCCCGCCGTCGAGGCGGACGCGCCCCTCGTCCTCGCCCTGATCCGGGAGCTGGCGGAGTACGAGCGGCTCGCCGGCGAGGTCAGCGCCACCGAGGCCGAGATCCGGGAGGCGCTGTTCGGTCCCGCCCCGTGCGCCGAGGCGGTGATAGCCGAGGCCGAGGAGCAACCGGTCGGCTTCGCGCTGTTCTTCCACAACTTCTCCACGTTCGCGGGGAAGCGCGGCCTGTATCTCGAAGACCTCTACGTGCGGCCCGAGCACCGCGGGCGCGGCATCGGGCGCCGCCTGCTGCGGCATCTCGCCCGGATTGCCCGTGATCGCGGCTGTTGTCGCTTCGAGTGGTCGGTGCTGGACTGGAACGAGCCGGCGATCCGATTCTACCGTCGCCTGGACGCGGCGCCGATGGACGACTGGACGGTGTACCGCCTGACCGGCGCGGCCCTCGACCGGCTGGCGGACGAAGGGCTGTAGAGTCCGGCCGCGTCCCCCGGCGCGCCGCGGAGAGTCGACGATGATCAGCTATCAGCTCACCCGGTTCGGCGATCCCCTCGAGCGCGTCGAGTCCCCGCCGCCGGCGCCGGAGGGGACCGAGGTACTTCTCCGGACGGAGGCCTGCGGCGTGTGCCACAGCGACCTTCACCTGCAGGACGGGTTCTTCGACATGGGGGGCGGCCGGCGGCTGGACCTGTCGAAGGGGCGCACGCTGCCGCTGACGCTGGGACACGAGATCGCCGGCGTGGCCGCGGCGTGCGGCCCCGAGGCCGTCGGCGTCGACGTGGGGGCGCGCTACGTGGCCTACCCCTGGATCGGCTGCGGCGGCTGCGACACCTGCAAATCGGGGCAGGAGCACCTGTGCCCGCAGCCGCGGGCGCTCGGGGTCACCCGGGGCGGCGGGTTCGGCGATCACGTCCTCGTCCCGCATCCCCGCTATCTCTTCGACGTCGGCGATCTGCCGGTGACCCTCGCCTGCACCTACGCCTGCTCGGGGCTCACCGCCCTCGGCGCGGTGCGGAAGGTCCGGGCGCGGGTCGACGGGCGCCCGCTCGTCATCATCGGTCTCGGCGGCGTCGGCTTCGCGGCCCTGCGGCTCGCGCAGGCGCTGACCGACGCCTCCATCGTCGTCGCCGACGTCGACGACGCGACCCTCCAGGCGGGGGCCGAGGCGGGGGCCGAGGTCGTCGACGCCCGCGCCCCGGACGCGGCCAGGCGCATCCGCCGGGCCACCGGCGGGGGGGCCGCCGCGGCCATCGACTTCGTGGGGTCGGAGAGCAGCGCCGCCCTCGGGCTCGGCGTCCTCGCCACCCGGGGCCTGCTCGTCGTCGTGGGGCTCTTCGGGGGCGAGCTGCGGGCGTCGCTGCCGCTCTGGCCGCTGCGCAGCCTCACCGTGCAGGGGTCGTACGTCGGCAGCCTGGCGGAGATGCGCGAGCTGATGCAACTGGCCGGGACCGGGCGGGCGCCGGCCATCCCGATCGAGCCGCGGCCCTTCGCCGACGCTCAGGCGGCGCTCGACGATCTCCGGGCCGGCCGCGCGGTCGGCCGGATCGTGCTCGCGTCCTGACGGGGGCGCCGCGCCGCCCGCCGGTTCTTCGGCGCGGACTCCTACGGCGCGGACTCCTACGCTGCGGACTCCTCGCCTGCCGCTTCCGCGATTGCGCGCCGCGCCTCGTCACGAAGCCGAATCACCTCGTTCCAGTCGGCGCTCCGGGGTTGCAGCGGCGGCCCCACCACCACGCGGATGCGGCCGGGCCGCAGCAGCAGCGTCCCCGCCGGGAACATGCGCCGCGTGCCGGCCAGGGCCACCGGCACCACCGGGCATCCTGCCTCGGCCGCGGCGCGGAACGCGCCGAGGCGGAACGGCAGCAGTCCCGGCGCCCGGACGAAGCGCCCCTCCGGGAACACGAACATCGACTCTCCCGCGGCCAGGGTGGCTCCGACCTCGCCGGCGCCCTCCATGCGCTGCGAGAGCTCGGTCTTCTCGATCCGCAGGTAGCCGCCGCGCCGGATGATGGTCTTCAGGATCGGATAGGTCGCCAGGCGGCCCTTGGCCGCGAAGCGGATACTGGCGGGCAGGTTGGCGAGCACCACGACGACGTCCGCGAAGCTCGCGTGGTTGGCCACGAAGACGGCCGGTCCGAGGCCGCGGAGGTGCTCGAGGCCGCTCGCGGTGACCCGGGACAGCGAGGCCGCGGCCAGCAACCGCGCGAACCGCCGCAGCCACCGTCGGGCCCGCCCCGGCCGACGGCTCGTACGCACCAGGACCCACAACGGGGGCACCAGGACGACGAGCAGGCCGACCATGTAGAGGGTGTAGGCCGATCGCAGCAGGACGTCGAGGGCGCGGCCGCAGTGCCCGCGCGCCGCCTGCCAGGCCATCGCCGCCCACTGGCGCACGAGCGAGCCGGCGCCCCGTTCGAGCGTTCCCGCCCGGTACGCGTCGCGCGTCCCGCTCCGGCGCACCTTGCCGCTCGAAGTCTTGAGCACGGAGCCGGGCCGGGCCAGCACGACGGTGTCGGGGGGTACCCCCAGCGCGTCGGCCACCCGCTCGAGAATCTCCCGCCGCATCCGCTCCCGCCGCTCCGCTTCGGCGGCCCGCGTTTCCGCCACCACCACCAGCCGCTCGGTTCCCAGGGCCGCGTCGGGGACCCCGAACACGGCGACGCAGCCCTTGCGCACGCCGTCGACCCCGTCGACCACCGCCTCCGCCTCGTGCGGGTAGATGTTGCGCCCGGCCTTGATGACGATGTCCTTCCGCCGTCCCGTCAGGAACAGCTCGCCGCCGGCGAGGTAGCCGAGATCGCCCGAGTCGAGCCACCCGTCGCCGGTGGTGACGGCCCGGGTCGCGTCGGGGTTGCGGTAGTACCCGGCCATCGTCGACGGGCCGCGGAACTGCACCCGCCCCTCGAGGCGCTCGCCGAGGGTGGCGCCGGCCTCGGCGACGATCCGCATCTCGTGCCGCGGCAGGGCGGCGCCGCACGAGACGAACTCCAGCGCCTCTGGCGCGGCGCTCGGCGCGGCCCGGCCGGTGGCCCGGAACCCTGGAGCGACGCGATCGACGAGGGGCGGGTGACGCCGCGGGGTCACCGCGAGCCCCACCGAGCATTCGGCGAGCCCGTAGACCGGCCGCAGGGCGTCGGGCCGCAGCCCAGCCGGGGCGAAGCGCTCCGCGAAGCGGGTCAGGGTGCGGGGCAGTATCGCCTCCGACCCGTTGAGGAGGATGCGGAGCGACCCCAGATCGAGGCCCTCCATCTCCTCCGCGGTGACCTTGGCGGCGCACAGGTCGAACGCGAAGTTGGGCGCCACCGACAGGGTGGCCCGGTGCTCGTGAATGGCCCACAGCCAGCGGGCGGGGCGCGACAGGAAGGCCAGCGGGGACAGGATGGCGACGGGGATGCCGGTGTAGAGGCTGCCCAGCCACGCCCCGATGAGCCCCATGTCGTGGTACAGGGGCAGCCAGCTGACGACCGCGTCGTCGGGCCGGATGGCGAGGCCGTCGCGGATCGCGCGGATGTTGGCGAGCAGGTTGGCATGGGTCAGCAGCACCCCCTTGGGCTGGCCGGTGCTGCCCGACGTGTACTGGATGAGGGCCGGGTCCTCGCCGGTCAGCCAGCTCGCGGGCCGGTGCGGCAGGGGGCCCTCGGCGGGGCCATCGGGCGCGAGGTCGTCCAGGGTCGCCACCCCCGACAGCGTCGGGACCTGCCCCCGCAGGAGCCCCGCCAACCGCTCGACGGCGGCGAAGGTGATGAGGAGGCGGGCGCCCGCGTTCGACAGGATGCGCCCCTGGCGCGCGGCGTAGTCGACGATCCGGTCCGGGCGGAACGGCGGGTACACCGGGACCGGCACCGCCCCCGCGAGCAGCGTCCCGAAGAAGGCGGGGAAGAACGCCGCCTCGGTCCGCAGCATGATCGCCACCGTGTCGCGCTGGCCGACGCCGCGGGCCCGCAACGAGCCGGCCACCGCGGCCGCGCGGCGCCACAGCCACGCGTAGGTGAGGGTCCTCTCGGGGCCGTCGTCCTCTCGCAGGTAGACGTGCGGCCGATCCGGCGTCGCTTGCGCGTGCCACTCGAGGACGTCGACGAGGGTCTCGGCGGTGGCGGGAGCGGCGGCCGCCGTCCCGAGCCCCGGCCGCGCGTCGGCCGCCGTTCGCGACCTCGGCGTCTCCGCGGCCCCCGGCTCGGCCGCGAGCACCGCCCGCACCAGCCCGGCGGGGGTGTCGACCGCTCCGAGCACGGTGTCCGACACCCGGACGCCGGTGGCCCGTTCGATGCGGCCGAGCAGCTCGACCTGCTCGAGAGAGCCCAGGCCGAGGTCGCGTTCCAGCGAGTCGTCGAGGTTGATTGCGGCGGCGGCGGAACCCGGACGGAGCTCCGCGACCAGTTGCCCCACCAGGTCCAGGATGCGGCGTCGGAGTGCAGTGTCGTCGCCCGGCGGCGGGGTGCGATCCGACATGATCGGCGGGCCTTCGGCGTGATCGGATCGCCCCCCGATCCCGGCGGCGGGCTGCCATCCGGATCGGGGGGGAACGGGACGGGTCCGAACCGCGGCCCGACGCCGCGGCGTCGGGCCGCGCCACGGCGCGGGCTCCTAGCCGGCCTCGATCCGGGTGATGGCGTGGATGACGATCGGGTCGCGAGGGACGTCCTGCATCCCGCCCTGGCGGCCGGTCCGGACCCGGCCTATCTGATCGACGACGTCCATGCCCTCGGTCACCCGGCCGAAGACCGCGTAGCCGACGCCCGACGGCAGGCTGTTCCGATAGTTGAAGTTGTCGTTGTTGGTGAGGTTGATGAAGAACTGCTGCCGCGCGCTGTCGGGCGCGGAGCCGCGCGCCATCGCCACCGTGCCGCGCAGGTTGAGCAGGTTGCGGCTCGCCTGGTTGATGATGGTGCCGCGGAGCCCCTCGATCTTCGGCGCGATCAGGTCGTCCTCGCCGACGGCGAAGCCGCCGCCCTGCACGATCACGTCGCGCAGGACCCGGTGGAACACGGTGCCGTCGTAGTAGCCGTCCCGCACGTAGACCAGGAAGTTGACCACCGTCGCGGGGACGCGGTCCCGGAACAGCTCCATCTCGAAGTCGCCCATGCTGGTCTCCACCAGCACGTGGGGGTTGGGCGGCATCTGCTGGCCCGCCGCGGGCGCGGCCATCATGGCCGCGAGGAGGCAAGCCGACAGCAGGGATCCGGCCCCGCGGACTCGTCGACGGTCGGTTGGGCGGAGCGGGCGAGAGGACTTGATCCGGGGTACCGGGCGGATGCGTAGATGCACTACGTGCTCCTTCACTGATTTCGCGCGGGTTCGCCGGCCCGGCGGGCCGGCGGGTGGTTGCAGGTTCCGTCCTCGTGCTACTGCACGGTGACCGAGAGAATCTCGACGGCCGTGTTCGGCACGTCGTTGAACGGTCCGCGGCGCCCGGTCGACACGCCCTCGATGCTGTCGACGACGTCCAGGCCGTCGATGACCCGGCCGAACACCGCGTAGCCGTAGCTGCCGGGGTCGGTGCCGCGGTTGTTGAGGCCCGGGTTGTCGACGGTGTTGATGAAGAACTGGGCGGTGGCGCTGTCGACCACGTTGGTGCGGGCCATCGCCAGCGTGCCCCGGTCGTTCGAGAGCCCGTTCGTCGCCTCGTTCCGGATCGGGGCCCGGGTCTCCCTCCGCTCGAGGTCGGCCGTCATCCCGCCGCCCTGGATCATGAAGCCCCTGATGACGCGGTGGAAGACGGTGCCGGCGTAGAAGCCGCTCTCGGCGTAGGCGAGGAAGTTGGCCACCGAGACCGGTGCGTTCCGGCGATCGAGCTCGGCCGTGATCGAGCCCAGGCTGGTCTCGATCACGACGACGGGGTTCTGGGCGGCGGCGGGCGGGGCGGTCAGGATGGCGGCGAGGCCGCAGATCACGAGGAACGAGAGAGGTCGATGCGACATGAAGAGGCCTCCTTTGGCCGTTGGAGCGGCGGTTCGCCCGTGCGGGAGCGATGAGCGGCCCCGGGCAGGGACGCCCCGCACCGTCGGGAGCGACGGGTTGCTTCGTCCGGGAGCGGCGGATGCCGCTCATTCAATTATCTGATATACTCGATCCAATTGCTTGGATTACTTGGCCCGGCCCCCGGCCTGTCGGCGGCCGGGCGGCCGATCTCGCCCCGAGTACGCGCCACCCTCCACTTTTGGCCCCGAGTATGCATAATTCCCCTTGGCGCTGTCCAGTGGCGCCGACGGCGGGCGCCGGCGGCCCACGGCGCCCGGACCCACGGACGAACTGAGCGGGACCATACAGCCTCATGAGTTTGCTCGATCGATTGCGCGGCCAGCCGGGTTGGCAGCACGAGGATCCGCTGGTGCGGGCCTCGGCCGTGGACGACCTGGAGAACGACGCCCAGGACGTGTTCGCGGCCATTGCATCCGAGGACGCCGACCCCGGCGTGCGGCTGGCCGCCGTCGTTCGGTTGTCCGACCCCGCCACCATCGGGCGGATCGCGCGGACGGACGCGGACGGCCAGGTCCGGGACGAGGCGATCTCGATGCTGCGGGCGATCGCGGTCGAGGCGACGGAGCCCGACGCGGGCGAGGCCGCCCTCGCGGGGCTGTCCGAGGAGCGCGATCTCGGCGAGGTGGCCCGGACCGCCCGCATCGAGGCGGTCAGCCGATCGGCCCTCGGGCGTCTCGATTCCCAGAAGGCGATCGGCGCCGTCGCCCGGCGATCGACGCACCGCGCCGTGCGGGGGGCGGCCCTCGACCGGCTCGACGACCGCAACGAGCTGGCCGCGGTGGCGATCAAGACCGACCATCGCGAGGTCGCCCTCGCCGCCTTCGATCGGCTCGCGCCCCTGGGTCCCGCCGACCGGGACCTCCTGAGGACCGTCGCCGTCCGCGCCCGTACGAAGCCGGTGTCGCGGCGTGCGAGGACCGCCCTCGCCGATATCGACGCCCAGCCCGTCCCCCTCGGCGCGGAAGAGCGGCGCCGCCGGCGCGAGGAGCTGTGCGAGCGCGTCGAGGCGCTGGCCGGGGTCCGGCAGTGGGACGCCGTGACCGCCGCGCTCGATCAGGCCGAGCGCGACTGGCGGGACCTGGCGGAAGAAGACGAAGCGCCTGGCGGCGCCGAAGTGCCCGCCAGCGCCGCGGAGTCGGTCGCCACCGGGGGGCGCGCCGTCACCGAGGAGCCGGTCGCGGTCGAGGAGCCGGTTGCGGTCGAGGAGCCGGTCGTCACCGAGGAGCCGGTCGCGGCCGAGGGTGAGGCGTCCCCGGCGGCTGAGGCCCCGGCCCCGGTCCCGGTCGAGGCCGCCGCCGCTGCGCCCGCCGACGCGGATGCCGCGGTGGCCGCGCGGTGGCGGGCGGCGGTGGCGGCGGGGCTCGACCACCTGGCGCGTCTCGATGCGGCGCGGAGCGCCGCCGACCGGCGTCGTCAGGTCCGGAGCGACGCCCTCGCGTCGCGCGTCGCGCTGTGCGACCGGCTGATCTCGCTCGCGGCCGACGAGACCCGGGACGCCGATGCCCTCGCGGCCGAGATCGGGGTCGTGCGCGCGGAGTGGACTGCGCTGCCCGACGTTCCGTCCGTCGGCGGCGACGGCGCCGTCGATGACGGGACGGTCGGGGAGGACCGCACGGGAGGTGACGCCTCCACCCAGGTCGAGCGGCGGTTCGCCGATCTGGTGGCGGCGGCCGAGCGTCAGGCCGAGCGGCGCCGTATGGCCGCGGACCGCGTCGTCCGGCTGGCGGCGCTGGCGGAGAAGCTCGAGGCGGTGAGCGCGACCGAGGACCCGGAGCAGCTGACGACGGGGTGGAAGGCGCCGCACGACGAGTGGACGGCGTTGGCGGGCGAGTCCACGCCGGGCGAGCTGGCCGAGCTGGCCCCGCGGGTGGCCGCGGCGGAACAGAAGCGGGGCGACCGGTTGTTCGCCGCCCGCGAAGCCCGGCGCCGTCGCGAACAGGCCAGTCTCGTCAAGCAGAAGGCCCGGTGCGACGAGATCGAACGGGCGCTCGCCGACGAGCAGCTCACGCTGAAGGACGCCGAGCACTTTCTCCGTCTCACCCGTTCCCTGCTCGGCAATCTGGGGCGATTGCCGACCCGCCAGGACCGCGAGACCCTCACCGATCGGCTCCGCGCCGCCCAGACCGGGTTGACCGGCCGCGTGCGGGAGCTGCGTGCGCTCGTCGAGTGGAAGCAGTGGGCCAACGTCGGCGTGCAGGCGGCCCTCTGCCAGCGCCTCGAAGCGCTCGCCGCGCGCGGCGAGGACGACGACGAGGCGTTCGCCCGCGATTTCCGGCAGATCATGAACGAGTGGCGGGAGGCCAGCGACGTCGCCCGGGACGAGGGGAACGACGTCTGGCAGCGCTTCAAGACCGCCCACGACGCGCTGTTTCCCCGTTTCGAGGCGTACCGGACGGCCAAGGACGCGGTGCGCGGCGAGAACCTCGCGAAGAAGGTGGCGCTGTGCGAGGAGGCGGAGCGGCTGGCCGACTCCACCGAGTGGATCAAGGTCGCGCAGCGCATGACCGAGCTCCAGGAGCAGTGGAAGCAGGTGGGGCCGGCGACCCGCAAGGACGAGCGCGAGGTCTGGAACCGGTTCCGGGCCGCCTGCGGCCATTTCTTCCGGCGGCGCCGGCAGGACCTCGCGGAGCGCAAGGAGGTCTGGGCGAAGAACGCGCAGCTCAAGGAGGAGTTGTGCGGCAAGGCGGAGGCGCTGGCCGACGAGACCGACCTCGAAGCGGCCAAGGCCGTGGTCAGGCAACTGCAGGCCGAGTGGAAGACGGTGGGGCCGGTGCGGCGCTCGCGCTCCGAGACGTTGTGGCAGCGCTTCCGCGCCGCGTGCGACCAGGTCTTTGTGCGGGCGCGCGAGGCGGTGGACGCCCCCTACGTCGAGCACATCCGGGCCCGGGCCGCCCTGTGCGATCGCCTCGAGGCGCTTGCGCCCGACGCGGGCGGCGACGCCCGCGGCGAGGGCGCTGCTGGCGAGGGCGCTGTTGGCGAGGGCGCTGCTGGCGAGGGCGCTGCTGGCGAGGGCGCTGCTGGCGAGGGCGCTGCTGGCGAGGGCGCTGCTGGCGAGGGCGCTGTTGGCGAGGGCGCTGCTGGCGAGGGTGCTGCTGGCGAGGGCGCTGCTGACGAGGGCGCCGCTGGCGAGAGCGCCGCTGGCGAGGTCGCTGCTGGCGAGGTCGCTGCTGGCGAGGTCGCTGCTGGCGAGGTCGCTGCTGGCGAGGTCGCTGCTGGCGAGGTCGCTGCTGGCGAGGTCGCTGCTGGCGAGGTCGCTGCTGGCGAGGTCGCTGCTGGCGAGGTCGCCGCCGGCGAGGTCGCTGCTGGCGAGGTCGCTGCTGGCGAGGGCGCCGCTGGCGAGGTCGCTGCTGGCGAGGGCGCTGCTGGCGAGGGCGCTGCTGGCGAGGGCGCCGCTGGCGAGGGCGCCGCTGGCGAGGACACCGCCGACGCCGGCCCCCCGGCCGATCTCGCGGAGATCGTCGAGGCGGCACGGACCGAGTGGCGCGCCATGGAGCCGATACCGCGGCCGCAGGAGCGCAGCCTGACGGCGCGGTTCGACACCGCCGTCGGTCGCATCGTCGATCGGTTCCCCGGCGCCTTCGCCGGCACGGATCTCGACCCCCTGCGCCACGTGCCGGCGCTCGAGCGGCTCTGCGAACGCGTCGAGTCGATGATCCGCAAGGGGACGGGCGCCGCGCCCGCGGACGAGCGTTCACCGTCGGAGGTTCTCGCCGCGCGGCTGCGGGAGGCGCTGGCCAGCAACACGATGGGCGGCCGGGCCGATGCCGATGCGAAGCGGCGGGAGGATGCGGAGACGGTGAGGCGGCTGCAGGCCGAGCGGCGGGCGCTGGGGGTGATCCCGGGCGAGACGGGGCACCAGCTCTCCGAGCGGTTTCGCGCCGCGTGCGACCGCTTCTTCCAGCTCAATCCGCCCCCGCCCCCGCCGCCGGGGGCGTCGAAGCCGCGCGGCGGCCGCCCCCGCCGCAGTGACGCGTCCCGGGGCGCCGGGCCGCGCCGGCGCCGCGATTGACGGTAGATCGGGTCCCGCCCGGCGCCGCCGATGGCGCCGGGTCCCCTTGGAGGACGGCCGCCGCGCCGGAGCCTCGCGCCAGCGTCCCGGGCTCGCGGTGGAATCGCGTGTGCCACCGACTCCGGGAGGACGGCTGCGGCGCGGTAACCTCGCGCCAGCGTCCCCGGGCTCGTGGTGGAATCGCGTGCCACCGACTCTCGGAGGACGGCCGCGGCGCCGGAGCCTCGCGCAGCGTCCCGGGGCTCGTGGTGGAATCGCCCGTGCCACCGACTCCCGGAGGCAGCCAGCCCCACCATGCAGGACTTCCATCCTCTCACCGCGGAGTGGTTCCGGGGGCGGTTCGCCGCTGCGACGGCGCCGCAGCTCGAGGCGTGGCCGGCCATCCGGGCCGGCCGCGACGTGCTGGTGTCGGCCCCCACCGGCTCGGGCAAGACCCTCGCCGCGTTTCTCATCTGCCTAGACCGGCTGGTGGCCGCGGGCCTCGCGGGGCGGCTCGACGATCGGGTCGAGGTGGTCTACGTCTCGCCGCTCAAGGCGCTCAGCAACGACATCGGGCGTAACCTTGAGACCCCGCTCGCCGAGCTCGAGCAGCTCGCCTTCGAGCGGGGGCTGCCCGCCCCCGGCATCCGCACCGCGGTGCGCACCGGAGACACCCCTGCCTGGGAGCGGGAGCGCATGGTGCGCCGACCGCCGCACATCCTCGTCACCACCCCCGAGTCGCTGTTCATCCTGCTGACGGCCGAGCGCAGCCGCGCCGCGCTGCGCCACGCGGCCACGGTCATCGTCGACGAGATCCACGCCCTCGCCGACGACAAGCGGGGTTCTCATCTCGCGCTGACTCTCGCCCGGCTCGACGACCTGGTCCGGAAGGCGGGGAAGCCGCGGCCCCAGCGCGTCGGGCTGTCGGCCACGGTGCGGCCGATCGACGCGGTCGCCCGGTTCCTGCAGGGGACCCTTGCCACCGGCGAGGCCCCCGAGGGCGCCGAGGGCCCGGCGCACCCGGCGGGTGGCGCCCCACGGAGCCCGGACCCGGACCCGGCCGCCGCCTCCGTGACCGTGATCGACAGCGGACACCGGCGGCGTCTCGATCTGGCGGTCGAGGTGCCGCGCGACGAGCTCGGGGTGGTCGCCACCAACGAGATGTGGGGCGAGATCTACGACCGCATCGCCGAGCTGATCCTCGCGCACCGCACCACCCTCGTGTTCGTCAACACGCGGCGGCTGTGCGAGCGGGTGGCCCACCACCTGGAGGAGCGGCTGGGGGAGGAGGCGGTGCTCGCGCATCACGGCAGCCTCTCCCGGCGGATCCGCCAGGGTGCGGAGCGTCGGCTCAAGAGCGGCGAGCTGCGCGCCGTCGTCGCCACCGCCTCGCTGGAGCTCGGCATCGACGTCGGGACCGTCGATCTGGTCTGCCAGATCGGGTCGCCGCGGTCGATCGCGGTCGCCCTGCAGCGGGTGGGCCGGTCCGGGCACCACGTCGACACTCCGGACGGCTCCCACGTGCCGCGCGGGCGGCTCTTCGCGACCACCCGCGACGAGCTCGTCGAGTGCGCCGCCCTCGTCCACGCGATCCGGCAGGGGCGGCTGGATCAACTGGAGATCCCGGACTGGCCGCTCGACGTGCTGGCCCAGCAGCTGGTGGCCGCGTGCGCGTCCGAGACGTGGCCGGTCGACGACCTGTTCCAGCTGGTGCGATCCGCGGCGCCCTACGCGGCGCTGCCGCGGCCCGCGTTCGAGGCGGTGGTGGACATGCTGTCCGACGGCATCGCCACGTCGCGGGGACGTGCCGGGGCGTACCTCCACCGCGACCGGGTGAACGGCACCGTCCGCGGTCGGCGCGGGGCCCGGCTCGCCGCCATCACCGGGGGCGGCGCCATCCCCGACAACGCCAACTACCTGGTGGTGGCAGAGCCCGACCAGACGACGGTGGGGACCGTCGACGAGGACTTCGCGGTCGAGAGCCTCGCCGGCGACATCTTCCTGCTGGGCACCACCTCGTGGCGCATCCGCCGGGTGGAGTCGGGCCGGCTGCGGGTCGAGGACGCCCACGGCGCGGCGCCGTCGCTGCCCTTCTGGCGCGGGGAGGCCCCGGGGCGGACCCCCGAGCTGTCGGAGGAGGTGTCCCGCCTGCGCGAGCGGATCGCAGAGATGACCGCCGCCGGGCACGACACCGGGCCCGGCGGTGAGGCCGGCCGGCCCGAGCCGGCGTCGGCGGAGACCGGGCCCGGCGTCGCCGAAGACGAGGGCCTCGGCCGCGCCGCCGCGTGGCTGACCGAGGCCTGCGGCCTCGACCGCGCCGGCGCCGAGCAGGCGGCGGCCTACATCCGGGCCGGGGCCGCCGCCCTCGGCGCGGTGCCGGCGGAGCGCACGGTGGTGGCCGAGCGTTTCTTCGACGAGGGCGGGGGCATGCAGCTCGTCGTGCACGCCCCGTTCGGCGCCCGCATCAACCGCGCGTGGGGGCTCGCGCTCCGCAAGCGGTTCTGCCGCTCGTTCAACTTCGAGCTGCAGGCGGCGGCCACCGACAACGGGGTCCTCATCTCGCTCGCCGAGCAGCACAGCTTCCCCCTCGAGGTCATCTTCCGGTTCCTCAACGTCGACACCGTCGAGGAGGTGCTGACCCAGGCGATGCTGCCGTCGCCGATGTTCGGGGTGCGATGGCGGTGGAACGCGTCGCGGGCCCTCGCGGTGCTGCGGTTCGCGGGCGGGCGCAAAGTGCCGCCGCCGATCCAGCGCATGCGGTCAGACGACCTCCTCGCCTCGGTGTTCCCCGACCAGGTCGCCTGCCAGGAGAACCTCACCGGCGACATCCGCATTCCCGACCACCCTCTCGTCAACGAGACGGTGCGCGACTGCCTGCACGAGGCGATGGACCTCGACGGGTTGCGCGCGGTGCTCGCGGGCATCGAGTCGGGCGCCATCGAGACCCGCGCCGTCGACACGGCGGAGCCGTCGCCCCTCTGCCACGAGATTCTCAACGCCAATCCCTACGCATTTCTCGACGACGCGCCGCTCGAGGAGCGCCGGGCGCGCGCGGTGCAGCTGCGGCGCACGCTGGGCGCCGACCCGGGCGGCATGGGCGCCCTCGACCCCGCGGCCATCGCCACCGTCGCCGGCGAGAGCTGGCCGGTGGTGCGCGACCCCGACGAGCTTCACGACGCGCTGCTGACGCTCGTGGCGCTGCCGCCGGTGCCGGAGTGGACGCTCTGGCTCGACGACTTGGCCGCGTCGCGGCGGGCGGGGGTGCTGCGGGTCGGCGAGACCCCCCTGTGGGTGCCCACCGAGCGCCTCGGGCTCGTCCGCAGCCTCTATCCCGGCGAGGCCGTCGAGCCGGAACTGCCGGACATCGGCCACGCCGGCCCCGCGGAACGGGAGGCCGCGGCGGCGGAGCTGCTGCGGGGATGGCTCGAGTCGACGGGGCCGGTGACGGCGTCGGCGATGGCCGAGCGGCTCGCGCTGCCGCCGGCCCTCGTCGAGGCCGGCCTGACGCGTCTCGAGGGCGAGGGACAGGTGCTGCGCGGCCGGTTCACTGCCGCGGCGACGGGAGACGGGGGCGCGGCTGAGGGCGAGTGGTGCAACCGGCGGGTCCTCGCACGCATCCATCGCCTGACCATCGGCAGCCTGCGCCGCGAGATCGAGCCGGTCTCGACCGCCGACTTCGTCCGCTTCCTGCTGCGCTGGCAGCACCTCGCGCCGGGTACGCAGATGCACGGGGCCGACGGCCTCCTGCAGATCCTGAAGCAGCTCCAGGGCTGGGAAATCTCCGGCGCCGCCCTCGAGCGGGAGGTCGTCGCGCGGCGGGTCGCTTCGTACGACCCCGAGCTGCTCGATCGGCTCTGCCTGTCCGGCGAGGTCATGTGGGGGCGCCTGTCGCCGCATCCGGCGTTCGAGTCGCCCGCCTCCATCCGGTCGGTCGCAGCCGACAACGGGCGGTCGCAGGCGCCCGGTGCTCGGTCGCAGGCGCCCGGTGCTCGGTCGCAGGCGCCCGGTGCTCGGTCGCAGGCGCCCGATGCTCGGTTGCAGGCGCCCGATGCTCGGTCGCAGGCGCCCGGTGCTCGGTCGCAGGCGCCCGGTGCTCCGTCGCAGCCGTCGCAGGCGTCGCTGCCGTCCGCTGGGCCGCCCGGGCCGTCCGGCGCGCGGTCCCGGCTGCCCGGCGCGCCGCCGCCGTCCGGCAGGCGGTCCGGACCGTCCGGCGAGCGGCGCGGAGCGGCGGGGGTTCGCCCCGCGCGCGTTCGGCCGACTCGGGTGGCCCCGATCACCCTGTTCCTGCGCGACGACGCCGAGTGGTTGCTCGCCGCGGCCGGACGCGGCGGCGCCGGCGCGGACGACGCGGCCCTGTCCCACCCGGCGCGCGAGGTGCGCCACGCCCTGGCGAGCCGCGGCGCCTCGTTCCTGCCCGAGCTCGTGCGCGCGACCGGCCGCCTGCCGAGCGAGGTCGAAGACGGGCTGTGGGAGCTGGTGGCGGCCGGCCTCGTCAGCGCCGACGGCTACGACAACCTGCGGGCGCTCGTCGATCCCAAGCGCCGCCGTGGCGAGGGACGCGGCCGGGCCGCGCGCCCGCGCCACGCCGCCGGCCGGTGGGCCCTGCTCGATACCGGCGAGCCGGCCGTGCCGGCCGCGCCGGGCGCCGTGCCGGCCGCGCCGGCCGGTGGAGCGGGTGCGCCGACCGCCGCGACGGCGTCTCCGGATGACGACGACGAGGCGCGCCGCCGCCACGAGGAGCAGGTGGCCCGCTTCGCCCGCCAGCTCCTGGACCGCTGGGGCGTCGTCTGCCGCGATCTCGCGGCGCGCGAGACCCTGGCCCCGCCGTGGCGCGACCTGCTTCGGGCCCTGCGCCGGATGGAGGCGCGCGGCGAGATTCGGGGCGGGCGTTTCGTCGCCGGCGTCGTGGGGGAGCAGTTCGCCCGTCCCGATGCGGTCGAGCTGCTGCGCGTCGTGCGCCGCGAGGACGCGCCGCCCGACCCGGTCCGGGTGCCGGCCGCCGATCCCCTGAACCTCACCGGGGTCCTTCTGCCCGGCCCCCGGGTCAGCGCGCTGACCGGCGGGACCGTCGAGCTGCTGCCCGGGGCGGGCGCCGAGCCGGGCGAGTCTTCTGCTGCAGGCGGAGCCGGCGCGGCGCGGACGGCGTGACGCACGCCGCCGGTTTGGCGAATGACCCATTCGGCCCCGGATCTTCGCCCTCCCGGAGGCTCCTCCTCACACCGTTCGACCAGGAGTCTTGCGCCGTAGAACGGCGCGGACTCCAATAGGGTTGGTTGGGCGCCGAGCGGAGCCGCAGGCGACGATTGGCTGGCGAGGCCGCGACCGTTGCGGTCACTGCCATCCTCGCGCCGCTCGCCATACCAACCGTCCAGCGTTCGCCCGAGACGCCCCGGCTGGGATGTCCACGAGAAGCGTCCCGCCGCCCCGCCGACGGGGTGCTGCGGGATGCGAAAGAAGCGCCGGCGCGATAATCTACGCGCCCGGCCATCATCGGCGCGTCCGCATGCTCGCGCCCGCGGATGGCGGGCGATTCCCGGAACCCCGAAGGAGTCCAGAACGATGTTGACGAGAACCCGCGTAACGCTCCTGTTCGTCGTGGCCGTGCTCTGCCTCCCCGGACTGCCGTTCAGCTCGGCGACCCCGACCGCCGCCGCCCAGCAGGCCGACGTCCCGGCCGTGCCGAGCCCCGATCTGTACGCCGGCTCGCCCTACCTCCGTGAGCTGCGCAACTCGCTGGTCTACGGCGAGGTCTGGGAGCGCCCGTACCTGTCCAAGCGCGACCGCAGCCTCATCACCATCGCCGTCCTCCAGGCCCTTGCCCGGGAGGAGCTGGCCATTCACATTCCCCGCGGGCTCGACAACGGGCTGACGCCGGAGGAGATCTCCGAGATCATCCTGCACGTGACCTTCTACGCGGGATGGCCGACCGGCGTGCAGGCGTCGCTGACCGCGGCCGAGGCGTTCGAGGCGCGCGGGCTGACCCTCGGCGACCTGCCGCGGGCCCCGGCCCTCGAGGCCGAGGTCACCACCCCGGGCGGGCTCAGCGACGCCTACGCGGCGGTGCCCAGGCTGGGGGCGCTGCGCAACAGCCTGCTCTACGGCGACATCTGGGAGCGGCCGCTGCTCTCCAAGCGCGACCGCAGCCTCGTCACCGTCGCCGTCAACCAGGCCCTCTACGTCACCAACGAGCTGCGTCTGCACATCGACCGCGCCCTCGACCAGAACGGCGTCGAGCCGCAGGAGCTCTCCGAGGTCGTCCTGCACGTCACCTTCTACGCCGGCTGGCCGGCCGCGGTCAACGCGGGCCGTCTGCTCACCGCCGCCTTCGAGGCGCGCGGCGTGGCCCTGGACGAGCTGCGGTAGGCAAGGAGTCTGCGCGACCCTCGCGGACGCGTCGGGGGTTTCGCCGGCACCAGACTCCCACGGCGAGAGCGGGCCGCCTTGACGACCGATGACGGCCCGCTCGACCCCGTCTCCATTCGCGGGACGGCTCTGCTGCCGGCTGCCTGGGCTTCGAGCCGTGGCCGGCGCCTCGCCTGAACCCCTCGATCTCCGCGAGTGGGGCGGGCGGCGCGGTCACGGCAACGGCACGCACAGGAGGTCTTCCGCCACGGTGACCGGCCCCCCGTAGGCCGCGCGCAGATGCGCGAGGCTGTCCGCCAGGACCTGCGGCGAGGAGGTGGAAACGTGGGACGCGACCACCCGGCCGACACCCGCCTCGGCCGCGAGCGCGCCCCACACGCTCGGCCGGGCATGGAGGTCGGCCCCCCGTCCCGTCGCCGTTTCGCCGCGCCCGAGATGCACCACCAGCACGTCCACGTCTCGCACGAGCTCGACGAAGGCGGGATCCGAGCCGTTCTGATCGCTGCTGAACGCCACGCTGACGTCTCCCACGTCCACACGGTACCCCACCGCCGGCACATCGGCATGCGGCACTCCGATGCCGCGGACCCGGACGTCGCCGTCGCGCCAGACCTCGGCCGGCGCGCCGGTGGCGACGTCCACGGTGACCGCATCCAGATCGAGGCGGGGGGCGAGCACACGGAAGACACCGTCAGGCCCGAAGAGCCCGTCCAGCCAGTCGTCGAGCGACGGGAACGCATCGCTGCCGGACGGGCCGGCGACCCGCAACCCGGCGCCGCCGGGCCACAACAGCGCCGGTACTTCGGCGGAGTGGTCGGGATGAAAGTGGCTGAGGGCCAGCAGCCCCACGTCTCCGAGCTCGGCGCCGGACGCGTGGAAGCGCTGCTTGATGCCGCCGCCGGCGTCGACGAGGATTCGGCCGACGCCGTCGATCCAGACGAGGTAGCCGGCCGAGGCCCGCCCGGCCGATGCGCCCGGTCCTCCCGAGCCCAGGATCTGGAGTTGCACGCCGGTCTCGCCGCAGGCGGCTGCCGCCGGCTCGACCGCCAGGAGAAGACCGAGGGCCGCGACGACCACCGAGCGGAGCATGCCTGTCACCATCGGAAACCTCGGAAATCTGTTGCGCACCCGGACATGGTGGCGCTCACGGTTCGGCTATCGCCGGTTATCGGGACGCTGACGGGAATTTGCGTTCGCCGTGCGCCAGGCGCGCGAAACCGCCGCAGACGGGCCACGCCCGGGTGCAGTCGGCGTCTTCGATTCGACACCATCCTTGGGACGCTGACGGGAACTACCCTGCCATGCGTGCCGGGCGCGTCGTCCCGCAGAAAACGGGCTGCGGCTGGGCGTAGTTGGCAACCTGATATCGATCACTGTCCTTACGCCACCGTCAACTCGACGAGCCGGTGGGCCGGGTTGATCCGGTCGAGGCCGCCACAGGTCGCGATGATGTCCTCGAACCGCGCGGCGGGGATGGGGATTCCCGGGGCGACGTCGCGGATGCGCCGCGCCTCTTCGTCGAAGTCCCAGATGAACTCGCGCCCCGTGGCCTGCTTCGTGTAGCTTCGTCCGTCCTTGGTGAAGATCGTGATGCGCGGGCCGAAGAGGGTCATCTCGTGCGACGGGATGATCGTGACCCGCTGCATGAGGTCGAGCACCTCCGGCGGGTCCGGCGCCCCCGCCAGCAGGGGGAAGCCGCGGCGCACGACCCCGTAGGCGGCGTGGTACCGCGTGCTGCCCACGGTTGCTTCGCCCAGGTCCTCCCGCCGCGTGGGGAAGGCGGGGCTCGGGTACTGCGTCTCCAGCCAGTTCACCACCGCCTCGACGCGCTCGACGTCCTCGTACTCGATGCCGTGCTCCTCGCAGAGCTGCGCCGTGACGTCGACGTGCGCGATGTTGTAGCCGGCCGTGGAGTAGATGCGGTAGAGGGTCTCCAGGAACAGCCATTCCTCGCCGAGCCCGGCCGTGATCGCGGCAAGGCTGGCCCGAGTGTCGCCGACGAAGCTGTAGGTGAGGTCGCCCCGATTGTTGCCGGCATAGGCGTGATAGAAGCCGGCGTCGCCCTCGAGGGCGGCCTCGCCCGCCTCGCGGCCCTGCCGGGCGAGCGCCACCGCGAGCATGGCGTTGCGGGCTGCGGCGCTCTCCCGCAGGCCGCGGCTCTCGAGGTTGCCCCCGGCCAGGTTGACGCAGAGGCCGATGGCGTTCGTAGTCTGGTCCTCGGTGAGGCGCATGATCTTCGCGGCGGCGACGGCGGCGCCGAAGATGCCGAACACGGGGCCGGCGTGGAAGCCGCGCGCCATCATCGTCGGGATGAAGTCGGCGGCCATCCGCTCCATCACCTCGTAGCCGGCCACGAGGCCGGTCACGAAGTCGCGCCCGGAGGCGCCCTCGGCCTGGGCCGCCGCGAACGCGCAGGGGACGATGCACGTGCCGGGATGCAGGAGCATGCGGAACGTGTCCCACTTGCCGCCGGCCAGGATCAGCTCGGCGTTGGCGAAGACCGCGCCGGCTCTGGTGGCCATCGCGCCGTCCACCAGGAGGGTGGCGCCGCTCGGCACACCCGTCTCTTCCCGGGTGACGAGCTCGATGGCCTGTCGGCCCGCGGGCAGCTGCGAGCCGAGGAGCGCCGACGCGAGGGCCTGAAGCGTCAGCCCCTTGGCGCGGTCGACCACCTCCGGCGGCAGGTCCTCGTAGCGCAGGCCGACCACCCACCGCGCAAGCTGGCGGCTGATCGGCGTCGACGGGTCGGTCTCCGCGCCATCGGGCGTCTGGATTCCCCGCGCGGACGGGGCGACCGGCGTCAGGCCCCCGGCGCCGAGGACGCCGCCCGCCGCCAACGCGCTCTGAAACAGGCTCCGCCGCGTCAATCCGGATTTCATGGTCCACGGAATACCACGGGTGTATCCCGCGATCAAGCGCGGCGTATTTCAATAATTATTGAAAGTATAGAAACACGATGATACGGTTTGTCCATCATGGACGCCTCGACCGAACAGGTGCGCGACGAGTTCATCCAGCTCTGGTCCCGGCTGGGGCAGTTCTGGGGCATCCCGGCCGGCACGTCCCGTGTCTACGCTTGGCTGCTGAGCCGGCCCGACGGGGCGGGCAGCGAGGCGATCATGGCGGGCCTCGGCATGAGCCGGGGCGCCGTCAGCATGGCCTGCAAGGAGCTGCGCGACTGGGGGCTCGTGATCACGGTTCAGGATCCCGGCGAGAGGCGAGGGCGCCACGTCGTCGAGACGGACCTGGTCACGGTGGTGCGCAACATCGTCCGGGCGAGAAAGCGCCGCGAGTGGGATCCGATTCTCGACGGCGTGAGGGACTGGATTCCTCGTCTCGCCTCGGACGATTCGGAAGAGGCGACGGTGCTGCGCGAGCGCCTGGAATCGATCGAGGCCTGCGTCGGCATGGCCGACGGCATGGCGCGGCGGTTTCTGGACGGCGGCATGCTGAGCGACCTCGGGCTCAGGACGATCACCGCCACGGCCAGACGCCACCGCCGGGGGAGGAAGACATGAGGATCCTGCTGACGGGGGGAACCGGCTTCATCGGTTCACGGCTCAAGGCGCGGCTCGAAGGGCGCCATGCGGTCCGGATCGTGAGCCGCGGGTCGGGCGGGGACGTGACGTGGGAGCCGGCGGCGCTCCGGGCGGCGGTGGCGGAGAGCGACGCGGTCGTGCATCTGGCCGGCGAGAACCTCATCGCGCGGCGATGGACGCCGGGCCAGAAGGCGCGGCTGCGGGCCAGCCGCATCGACACCACGCGGCAGCTCGCCGAGGCGGTTGCCGACACGAAGCCGCGGGTGTTCGTCACCGGCTCCGCCATCGGCTACTACGGGGCCAGCCCGGACCGCCGCTTCGTCGCCGGCGACGGACCCGGAGACGACTTCCTGGCGCGGCTCTGCGCCGACTGGGAGGCCGCGCGGCAACCGGCCCTCGACGCCGGCGTGCGCACGGCGACGGTGCGTATCGGCGTGGTTCAGGGGCGAGGCGGCGGCGCCCTCGAGAAGATGCTGCTGCCGTTCCGGTTCGGCGTGGGCGGGCCCGTGGGCAGCGGCCGGCAGTGGGTGTCGTGGATTCACGTCGACGATCTCCTCGCGATGTTCGTCTGGCTCCTCGAGAACGAGGGCACGGAGGGCGTCTACAACGGGACGGCTCCCAACCCGGTCTCCAATCGCGAGCTGTCCAGGGCGCTCGGCCGGGCGCTGCATCGACCGGCGGTCCTCCCGGCGCCGGCCTTCGCGCTCCGGCTCGCCCTCGGCGAGGTGGCGGGGCTGCTGCTCGAAGGCCAGCACGTGACCCCGGGCCGCGCGCTTGCCGAGGGCTTCTCGTTCCGCTTTCCGGAGATCGAACCGGCGTTCCGGGACTTGCTGGGCCAGGAGTCTGCGCCGTAGAACGGCGACGCCTCCTGCAAGGAGCGCCGACTCGCGGTCACGGCGTGACCGAGCAGGCGCCGGTCTCGCGGAATCCTGCGGTACGGGCGTGTAGACTACGGGGATTCCGGTCAAGAGAGGGAGTGGCGAGATGATCTCAGCGAAGAACCTCCACCGGCGTCTGTCTGCGGCGACGGCCACGCTGGGAGTCGCCGGCGGTCTCCTCGGCCCGGCCGCGTTCGCCGCCGGACAGCCGGCCCGCGACGGCATCCATACCGCGGGTCAGGCCGAGAACGGCCGCGCCGTCTACACGCGGAGCTGCGCCATCTGTCATCGAACCGATCTGCGGGGCAACTTCGAGTCCCCGCCGCTGGCCGGTCCCAACTTCCTGAGCTTCTGGGGAGATCTCACCCCGGGGGAGCTCGTCGAGCGCATCCGGACCACGATGCCCCCCGACCGGCCGGGGCGCCTCGGGGACGAGGCCTATCTCGACATCGTCGCGTACCTGCTCGAGGCGAACGGCGCGCCGGCCGGGGACCAGGCGCTGACGGCGGCCACCGCCGTCCCGATCGGCGAGGTGGCGACCGGAGAGACCGGAGCCGCGCCGGCGATTACGGCAGCGGCCCAGGGCCGGGCGCGGAGGCCCGACACGCGCACGGCGGCGGCGGCCGTGCCGGGCGGACTGACGGTCGCGGGCGAGGTGGAGAGCTACACGCCGGTGACCGACGAGCTGCTGCGCGATCCCGAGCCGGGCGACTGGCTGATGGTGCGGCGGAACTACCAGGCCTGGAGCCACAGCCCCCTCGACGCGATCACGCGCGACAACGTCGGCGAGCTCGAGCTGCAGTGGATGTGGGCCATGAACGAGGGCGGAAGGAACGCGCCGTCGCCGATCGCGCACGACGGCGTGCTCTACTTCGCCGGCTTCGGCCCCGTGGTGCAGGCGCTCGACGCCCGCACCGGCGACCTGATCTGGGAGCACGAGGTGGGCGTCGAGGCGGGCCAGCTCGCCAGCTCGAGCCGCAACCTCGCGATCTACCAGGACAAGCTATTTTTGGCCACGGCCGACGCGCGGCTCATCGCGCTCGACGCCCGCACCGGCGCCGAGGTCTGGACCAGCCGCATCGCCGACGACGCCGAGGGGTTCCGCAACACCAGCGGGCCGGTCATCGCCGGCGGCACGGTGGTGCAGGGGCTCGGCGGCTGCGGGCAGTTCACCCGCGAGGGCTGCTTCATCAGCGGCTGGGACGCCGCGACCGGCGGGCGGCTGTGGCGGTTCAACACCGTGGCCCGCGCGGACGAGCCCGGGGGGAACACGTGGGCCGAGCTGCCGGACTACCTGCGCGGGGGCGGCGAGACGTGGATCACCGGCAGCTACGACCCCCAGCTCGACCTCGTCTACTTCGGCGTGGCGCAGGCGAAGCCGTGGGTCGCGGTGAGCCGGGGCATGACCGTGCACGACCCGGCGCTCTACACCAGCTCGACGGTGGCCCTGCGGCCGGGGGACGGCGAGCTCGCCTGGCACTTCCAGCACGTCCCCGGCGAGAGCCTCGATCTCGACGAGGTCTTCGAGCGGGTGCTCGTCGACCTCGACGACCGCCGCGTGGTGTTCAGCGCCGGCAAGCACGGCATCCTCTGGAAGCTGGACCGCGAGACCGGCGAGTTCCTCGGCCACAAGGAGACCGTCTTCCAGAACGTCTTCGACCACATCGACCCCGACACCGGCGCCGTCACCTACCGCCAGGACATCGCCGACCCGCAGTTCGAGCAGCTCGTCCCCGCGTGTCCCAGCACCGCCGGCGGCAAGAACTGGCACCCGATGAGCTACCACCCCGGCTCGGGGCTCCTCATTCTCCCGCTCTCCCAGACCTGCATGGAGCTGTCGGCCCGCGAGGTCGCCCTCGAGCCGGGCTCGGGCGGCGTGGGGATGAGCGCGCGCCCCTTCTTCGAGATGCCCGACACGGAGGGCCGGCTCGGCAAGCTCGCGGCGTTCGACGCCGAGACCCTGGAGGAGGTCTGGAGCATCGAGCAGCGGGCCCCGTTCCTGACCGGCGTGCTGTCGACGGCCGGGGACATCGCCTTCGCCGGCGACCTCGACCGGCGGTTCCGGGCGTTCGACGTGCGGACGGGCGAGGTGCTGTGGCAGGCTCGGCTGGGCACGTCGGTGCAGGGCTTCCCGATCTCGTTCGCGGTCGACGGCCGGCAGTACGTCGCCGTGTCGACCGGCCTCGGGGGCGGCAGCCCGCGGGCGGCCCCGCGCGCCCTGGCGCCCGACATCCACCACCCGCAGACCGGCAACGCGCTGTACGTGTTCGCGCTCCCGGGCGGGGGTGGCGGCGTACAGTAGGCCCGCCCAAGGTTCCCGCGCCCCGAGCCACGACGTCGGGCGGTGGTGTGATGCTCGGTCGAGTTGCGGCGCTGGCGGTCGGAGGTCGGCACGCTTCCATGCACGTGCGCCGTGTAAGGCTGGGATGCCCGTGCCATGGCGTCGATGAGCCCGGATGTCGTGAGGCTGCTGTCAGACTCGCGTTACGGGGAATCGCGGCCATCAAGTCAGTCCTCGTGTTTCTCTACTTGACGCGTACGGTGCGTTCTCAGTATTGCCAGCCTCTGCCGAATGTCCTGAGCAACCTCGTCGACTTCGCGCGCCACCCGGGGCTCGAGCCCAAGCTCCCGTTCCAGCGCTGTCGTCAACGGCAACAGAAGATGCGGCGACCGCGACGCCTGGATGAGCTCACGCATGCGCTGCGGCCCTAGAGCGACGGTGAAGTCCATCAGGGCCGTGACGGCCTCTCCGGCGACAGGACCCAACTCTGGCAGGAGCGCAAGAACCGCCTCGACGTCATGCTCGCACGCGGCCCGGTCGACGCCACCCGCAAGGAGCGCCTTCGCGCGGATTACGTGGCCTTGGAATCGCTGCACCGGCGCCCCCTTCTGGCGTTCGATGACCCTTGTCGCCGTCTCGACGGCCTTCTCGTATTGACGCCCCTCGATCTCGATACCCGCGGTCCCGAGCAGTGCCGCCCCCACACACGCCTGGAGTGGAGGAACCTCGCTGTTGCCGAAGCGTCGGACGACTTCGTCGTAGGCCTCCACCGCATCGTCGGGCCGGTTGAGAGCGCCGAGTGCGACTCCCTTGTTCACAAGAGCGTCCGCAACCGGCTCGAGAAGGGCCACGGTCTCTGTCTCCCCAAAACGGCGGACCAATTCGTCGTATGCCTCCAGCGCATCCTGTGGCCGACTCAGCGCGCCGAGGACGAACCCTTTGTTGGCGAGAGCGGTCGCAACCCTCACCAAAACAGCGGGATTCTCATTCTCGCCGAAGCGACGGACCACCTCGTCACAGGCCTCCAGCGCTCCCTGCGGCCGGTTCAGCTCGCCGAGGGCGCGTGCACTGTTCACGGCGGCGGTCGCAACCGACCGCAGGAGGGCCGGAGTATCGCTCTCTCCGAAGCGACGGACCACCTCGTTGCAGGCTCCCAGTGCGTCTTGCGCGCGGTTCAGCGCGATGAGGGCAACCCCCTTGTTCACGAGAGCGGTCGCAACCGACTCCAAAAGGCTGGGGGTGTCGCTCTTACCGAAGCGACGGACCACCTCTTCGCAGGCCTCCAGCTCCTCATGCGGCCGGTTCAGCGCGCTTAGAATGGCTGCTCTGTTCAGGAGAGCCTTCGCAGTCCACTCCAGAACGGCAGGGATCTCACTCTCTCCGAAGCGACGGACCATCTCGTCGCAAGCCTCCAACGCGTCCTTCGGCCGGTTCAGCGCGCTCAGGGCGGCCGCTTTGTTTACAAGAGCCTGGGCGATCGTCTCCAGAACGGCGGGAACCTCACTCTCCCCGAAGCGTCGGATTAGCTCGTCACAGGCCTCCAACGCGTCCTGCGGTCGATTCAGCGCCCTCAGGGCGCCTCCCCTGTTCGAGAGAGCGGTCGCAACCGACCTCAGGAGTTCCGGGGAATCGCTCTCTCCGAAACGTCGGATTAGCTCGTCGCAGGCCTCCAGCGCGTCCTTCGGCCGGTTCAGCGCGCCGAGCGCGCCGCCTCCATTCACGAGGGCGGTGGCAACCGCCTCCAGAAGAGCCGGGGAATCGCTCTTCCCGAACCGACGGACCACCTCGTCGCAGGCCTCCAGCGAACCCTGCCACTGGTTCAGCGAGCCGAGAGCGTGTCCTCTATTCACGAGAGCCTTCGCAACTGGCTCCAGAAGAGCCGGGGAATCGGTCTTCCCGAACCGACGGACCACCTCGTCGCAGGTAGCGAGCGCGTCCTCCGGCCGATTCAGCGTGCCGAGGGCGGCCCCCTTGTTCATGAGGGCCGTGGCAACCGACTTCAGAAGGGCGGGGGTCTCGCTGTTCCCGAACCGACGGACGACCTCGTCGCAGGCGTCGAGTGCCTCCTGAGGCCGGTTGAGCGTGCCGAGGGTGGCCCCTCTGTTCGCGAGGGCGTTCGCGACCGACGCCAGGAGACCCGGAACCTCACTCCCCCCGAAACGACGAACTACCTCGTCGTACGACTCCAGTGCGTCCTGCGGCCGGTTCAGCCTACCGAGGGCGGCCCCTTTGTTCACAAGAGCGTTGGCGACCCACTCCAGAACGGCCGGAACCTCACTTTCTCCGAAACGACGAATTACCTCGTCGTACGACTCCAACGCGTCGTGCGGTTGGTTCAGCTCATCGAAAGCGATCCCTTTGTTCACAAGCGCGGTCGCAACCGACGCCATGAGGGTTGCCGTGTCACCCTGCCCGAACCGGCGGACCACCTCGTCGCAGGTTTCCAGCGCGTCCTGCGGCCGATTCAACGCGGCGAGGGGAGTCGCTCTGTTCACGAGGGCCCTCGCGACCGACTCCCGGAGGGTCGGGATGTCGCTGTTCCCGAACCGACGGACGACCCCGTCGCAGGCCTCCAGGGCGTCCTGCGGCCGATTCAGCGCGCTCAAGGCGGCCCCCTTGTTCACCAGAGCCTTGGCGACCCACTCCAGAACGGCGGGACTCTCACTCTTTCCGGCGCTTCGGATTACGTCCTCGTAGGCGGCCACGGTGTCTGCCGCACCGCTCCGAACACTCAGAGCGTTCTGGAAGAGCTCCCTCGCCGTTCTCTCTGCCGATTCGAGGGAGCTAGCCTGAGACGGCCCCACGCTATCGTCATCCGTCTCCACGCCAGCCACCGTGGGTGCTGCCACTTCCACGGGTGCCGAGTCCCGACCGAAAACTGTTACGAAACCGGCGGGCATCTTCTCCAGCAGCTCAGTGCGGTACTCGGCCAGGCTCGGTAGATTCATCAGCGAAGCGAGTGCCATTCGGTGTAGCGACCGCATTTCCGTACCGAGACCGGTCGTGTCACGGACCATCCGAGCACTGATGTCCTTCAGCTCGTGGGACGAGTAGTAGGACTCCATGAAGTGGACGAGGGCTTCGACCAGGCGATCCGGCCCACGCCGGCGCCGCAGCAGGTAGTAGATGTTGTACAGGCGCTCGGTCAGGTAGTACTGCTTCCGCCTGGCGCTGCCGCCCGCTACCTGGACCACCCCGCGGTCGCCGAGGCGGGCAAGCTGGGCGCTGCACGTGCTCGTCTCGAGCCGGGCGTGGTCCGCGATCTCCCGCGTGGTCGCCGGCTTCCACAGCGTAGCGAGCGCGAGATAGACACGCCGTTCCTGCGCCGGGAGCGAGTCGATATGGCTCTTGAAGTACTCGGTGTGATCATCGACGAGATCGAACAGGTCCGACATGAGATCGCGAAACGACAACCCGGCGCCGAAGCGAGCCACGATCGAGATCAACCGCGGGCTCCCGCCGGTCAGAATCTCCAGTGAACGAATCGTTTCGGGCGCTGGGTGGCGGCCGGACACGCTCTCCCACAGGTCGGCGCATTGTTTCCGGTCGAGGGGGCGCAGCGTGCGGACCCGGAAGAGGTCGTACAGGGCGCGGTCCGGGTTGTCGATCTCGTCGAAGCGGCTGGTTGCGCTCGCGAACACGACAATCCGCGGCTCGGTCTGGAGGACCTTCCGCAACCGCCAACCCGCCTCGGGATCGGCCATGTCCCCGAACAACATGTTCAGGTTCTCCACCACCAGCACGAGCCGCTTGTCCTCCTGATCGGCGAAGTCCAGCAGCGCGCCGAGACAACGATCCGACAGCGCCTGGTCGTCGCGGATGGTTCGCAGCTCAGCGGCAGTTCGGTTCAGGTCGGGAGTTTGCTCACCGCGCGGGGCCTCAGCCGCGAGATTGGTCAGACACTCCAGCCAGAATTCCCCGGCGGTGGCGACCTCGTAGCTCTCCTCCGCGAAGACGATCGGGAAGAAGCGCGACTCCAGCGCCGCGTCGCGACCCACCTCGGCTGCGACGCGCAAGAGCAGGGTGGTCTTCCCGCTGCCCCGGGGACCGATCACGATCTGGTGCGGGTTCGAGCGTCCGTTGCACTCGCGCAGGACCTCGACGAGCAGCTCGAACTCCGTCGTTCGTACGCAGTACGACGCCACGAGCTCGTCGTCGGTGAGAAACCGCGGGTTGTACTTGCGACTGGGCGCGCCCATTCCGTCATTTCCCCTGCGACCCGGAGCGCCGCGCGACGGGGACGAAGTGTCGGCCATGCCGGGCGAGCCACCAATCTTGGAGCAAGCCCGAGACGAAGCGGTATTCGTCGTCTCCCCATGGCTCCAGATACCCGTCGTGCTCGAGCACTCGAAGTACGTCGTCGATCGGCACGGGATGGTCGCTCACCGCCCAGACCCGGAATTGCTCGCGATACAGGTCCATGGCAGCCCGCTGCAGCACGCCGTCGTTGACCGCGGCTTCGGTCAACAGAGCGAGCGCGGCCCGATAGCCGTCGGGTCCGAGGACGAGTCTCAGCCGGCTCTCGTAGTGGTCGAGATCCGCCTGTCCGCGAATGCTGAGCATCTCGCCGGTGTACACGCGCTCGACGTCGTCGAGCGAGGCACGGCGCCGACCGTCCAGGCGCAGCCTCTCGTCCAGGCTGTCCAAGAACCGTTGCACGTGGTGGGGAACGAGAGACCGCAGCCGGCGGCACATCTCCTCACGCGCGGCGAGGGGCAGGTCGAGGCCGCATGTCTTCGCGAGCTCGGCGAGGCAGTCGAGTGCGGTCTTCTCGCTCCAGGGTTTCAGATCCAGGGGTGAGAAGATGTTCGCGTGAGCACTGAGCCCCGCCTGGTGCAGGATCGGCTCCAGACCTATGCTGCCGGAGAGGATCAGGCATAGCCGGTCTCGGTGGTCCTGGCCAATCTTGCGCAGCCAGCTCAGAAACTCGTCGACATCCCGTCTTCCCGCGGGCGTGATTCGGTATTGGTGATCCTTGAGCATTCGGTTGACGAGGATCGGAAGCTCGTCGAGCGCGAGCACCACGGGTTGCTCGTTCTTCGCCAGGGCGGCGCAGACCGCGTCGCCCTTCTGCCGCCAGTTTCCGGGGTCAATCCCCGCCCGCAGCTTCACGCGCACCTCGGCGACGGCCAGCTCATCGATTCGATCCTCGATTCCGCGCAGGACGTTGGCGAATCCGGACCTGATTCGGTCCCACGCACCATGCACGTGCCGCGACTCGACCCCGATTTCGACCACGGCGTCCGCCGCCGTGGTTGCATCCTCCAGATCGACGAAGACCGTCTCGAAGTGCCTCTCGGCCTTCAAGCGGCGCAGCAGTTCCCGAATCAGGCTCGTCTTGCCCATCCGTCGTTGCGCGGTCAGCAATGTGTGAGTTCCGTTCTGGACTCGGGCGTTGAGCACGTCGAGCTCAGCATCCCGGTCGAAAAAGCGATCGCCCTCGACCCAGTTCGAACCCGCCTTCTTCAATCCTGTCATCGTGTCTCCAACAATCCCGTTGCCATCGATAATGCTGTCAAACGGTTTTGTTGTCAAGTGCGAGGCGCGGGTTGCGAGCAGGCCGGTTGACCGCCTCGAGAATCTGGTCCGTCAGCTTCGATGTCGTCGTCGGACTCACGTGATACGCTGCCAGCCCAACGAGGATTCCGTAGGTCCGGGCCGGTCGGCTTTTGCGCGACCCCGTTGGGGTTCAGCCAGCCGCCAGGCTGACGTTGTCTGCGTCGGCGCTTCTGCGGGCGTAGACTCGGTAGCAGGAGGTCTCCCATGGCGCTCGCATCACGTCACCGTCTCGCCGGGCCGCTTCTCGCGGCAGGCATCGGCATCGCGGCCCTGTTCGTCTCCGTTCCGTCGGCCCAGGAGCCCTACCTCCACCTGAATCCCGTGGTCGAGAAGCTCGAGCAGGGGAGGCACGTGTTCGGCGTGAGCACCGCCGATCTGTCGTTGCAGAACGCGCGGTCGCTGGCGGGTGATCCGAGCATCGACTACGTCTACGTCGACATGGAGCACAACCCGCTGCGGTTCGAGCAGCTCGAGCAGTTCGTGGCGTACCTGGTCGCGAGCGACAAGGCCGGCATCGTCGAGCGGGGCAACGCGCAGGCGCGTCCGCCGGTGTTCGCGCGCTTTCCGCCCTACGGCCGCGAGCAGACCCAGTGGATCGTCAAGCACGCCCTCGACATCGGCCTGATGGGCATCCTCATCAACAACATCGAGACCCCCGAGCAGGCCGAGAACATCGTGCGGACCATCCGTCCCCGGCAGCTACGGTCGTCGGCCATTCCGAACCCGCCGGGGGTGCGAGGCACCGTGCAGTGCCCGTTCTGGGGCATCGGGCGCGCCGAGTGCCGGCAACGCGCCGACCTCTGGCCGCTCAATCCGCAGGGTGACCTGGTGTTCTGGGCGATGATCGAGACGCGGGAGGGGGTGGAGAACGCCGACGCCATCGCGCAGGTGCCCGGCGTCGGGGGCTTCTATCTCGGCGCAGGCGGCGACCTCAGCTCCTCGTACGGCGCCGAGAACGCCGAGGATCCCGAAGTTGCGGCCGCCTTCGAGCATCTCCTGGAGGTCTGCCGGGCGCGCGATCTCGCCTGCGGCGGCACCGTCACGCCGGCCAATGCCGCCCTGCGGATGGAGCAGGGGTACCGCATCTTCAACTTCGGCGGCGCCAACGGCGGCCTGACCGCGGTGAACGCGGCGGCGCGAGACGCGGTCATCGCGGCGGGGGCGAGGCGCTGAGCGGCTGCGAGAGCATCGCCACGACCCAGACGACGTTCCCGCATGAGAAGGGGTACCCATGACCCGCGCAACCCTCGCCCTGCTCGTCTCGGTGCTGCTGCTCGGCGCAGTCGCTCCCGCCGCCCGCGCCCAGGTGCCGGACTTCGAGCCGGTCACGACCGAGGAGCTCCTGGCCCCGGACGACGGCGACTGGATCAACTGGCGCCGGACGCTGAACGGCCAGGGCTACAGCCCGCTCGACCAGGTCGACCGGAACAACGTGGGTGACCTCCAGCTCGTCTGGTCCTGGGCGATGCAGCCGGGCACCGACGAGGTCACGCCCCTCGTGCGCGACGGCGTCATGTTCGTTCCCAGCCGGAGCGGCGTCCAGGCGCTGGACGCCGCCACCGGCGACCTTCTCTGGGAGCATTCGCGCCGGCAGGCGGTTCCGGAGGACGAGAGCCTGCCCATCAACCGCCGCCCCGGCATGGCGCGGCGCAGCATCGCCATCTACGGCGACCGGATCTTCGCCGGCACGAGCCGCGCCGAGCTCATCGCCCTCGACGCGCGGACGGGCGAGCTCGTCTGGCAGCACCAGGTGGCCGACAGCAGCCTCGGCTATCGGTACACCAGCGGCCCGATCGTCGTGCGGGGCAAGGTCGTGGCGGGGATGACGGGGTGCGAGCGCTACAAGAACGACATCTGCTTCATCTCCGCCCACGATCCCGACACCGGCGCCGAGCTGTGGCGCACGTCGACCGTCGCACGCCCCGGGGACCCGGGCGGCGACACGTGGGGCGACCTGCCGCTGAGCTGGCGCGCCGGCGCCGACGCCTGGATTCCGGGCAGCTACGACCCCGGGACCGACCTGATCTACTGGTCCACCGCCCAGGCCAAGCCGTGGGCCATCGTGCAGCGCGGCACCGCGGGCGCGGCGCTGTATACGAACTCGACGCTGGCCCTCGATCCCGAGACCGGCGAGATTCGCTGGTACTTCCAGCACATCCCGGCCGAGACCCACGACCTCGACGAGGTCTTCGAGATCGTCCTCGTCGACCGGGGCGACGGGCTCTCGCTCTTCAAGATGGGCAAGATCGGGGTCCTGTGGGAGCTCGATCCGCGCACCGGGGCGTTTCGGAACGCGTTCGACCTGGGCTACCAGAACATCGTCGACATCCACCCGGTGAGCGGACAGGGCATCCTGGTCCCCGAGCGCATCCCGCAGGTCGACGTGCCGGTCGACTACTGCCCGGGGCCCGGCGGCCTGAAGAACCTCTGGGCCATGGCCTATCATCCGGAGACCGAGGCGTTCTACGTCCCGCTGACGCCGGGATGCGCGCGCTCCGTCTTCGGCGAGATGCCCCCGCCCGAGCTGGGCGGCGGCGGGGTCGGCCCCAACGACCGTCGCTTCGTCGTCCATCCCGACAGCCCCGAGCAGCTCGGCGACTTCGTGGCGATGGACAGCCGCACCGGCGAGTTGCTCTGGCGCCGGCGAAGCCAGTGGCAGTACGGGACGGCGGTCCTCACCACCGGGGGCGGGCTGGTGTTCGTCGGCGACATCGACCGGTACATGTACGCCTTCGACGCCCGCGACGGCGCCGAGCTGTGGCGCACGCGCACGCCGACCGCGACCGACGGCTTCCCCATCACCTACGCGGTCGACGGCCGGCAGTACCTCGCGGTTCCGTCGGGCCCCGGCTGGAGCATCTCGTGGCGGAACGCGCGGCTGGCGTTTCCCGAGACCATGCAGCGGCCGCCGGGGGCCGGCTCCGTCCTGCAGGTCTTCGCGCTGCCCCGGGACTGACCCGGCTCGCTCTCTGCGTCCATGGTCCGCACGGCTCTCGTCGAGCGCGCGGACCGCCTCCTCGCTCCATCGCTCACGAATGCCCCGCGTGATCCGCCACCACGTTGATCGGCGCGCGATGCTCCAGCCACGCCTTCGCCGCGATGATCACCTGGTTGAAGCCGCCGGTCGAGTCGAGCGCGGCAGCGATGACGATCTGCGGATCGCCGGAGTAGCCCGTCTCCTCGACACGGAGAAGCGTGGTGTTCGGACTCTTCGCCTCGAACGTCCACACGACCGTGGTGAAGCCCCCCGCGTTCTCCCACTCCATGACGATCAGGCTGGGCCGCTCGAGCGAAGTCACCTGTACTTCGAACCGGGGCGCATCCGGTTGCGCGCCGAGATACCAGGTCACCGTTTCCCCTGCGCGGAGGCCATCGTCACGCCGGGTGAACCAGAACCGGCTCATGGTCTCCGGATTCGCGAACGCGTCGAAGACATCCGCCACGGGTCTGTGGACGAGAACCTGCGCCGTCGCGGCGAGGTCGGTGGCAAGTGTCATGCCGGTTCCTCCAGTCAGCGGCCTGCCGCGGGCCCCGCCGCGCCGGGGCTCCCGCGTGGCGGCGGTACTGTACGATCGGATCTGGCCCACCCCCTGCGAGATGTATCCCGACGGCCTCCTTTCCGGCCCGGCCCCGCGCGATTTCGAGCGCGAGCTGTGCCTCGAGGAGTGGCTCGATCCGCCAGGCGGTCGTCGACCCGAAACCGCGCCACGCGGGCTGCGTACGACAACAGTCACGTCGCGCCCGGTTGCCGGCCGCGCAGAACCGTGACCGAAACGCCCGCTCAGGGGGTCATGCCAGCCGCCCGGCAACCTCATCCCGCGGAGCCGAGCCTGTCGGCACTCTAGCGGCAGACCGCGGTCACGCAGACCGAGTCGAGAGTGCGGCCTTCGGGCGGGACCGGCAGCCCCGCTTCGGTCATCAGGGCGCGGAGCAGCGCCGCCGTCTCGGGATGGGCGATGGACGACTGGACGCCGATGCGGACGAGGCCATCGGCGTAGTCGATGGCCTGCCAGGTGACGCCGGCCAGGGCGTGGATGCTGTCGCGGCTGCCGTGGTCGCGGGCCGCGAGGTCGGCGCCGTGGTCGACGAGCATCCGCACCACGTCGTTGCGGCCCTTGTGGGCGGCGCCGTGCAGGGCGGTGCGCCCGTCTCGGTCCGCCGCGTTGACGTCGGCGCCCAGCGCCAGCAGCAGCCGCACCGTGGCGAGGGAGTCCTCCCGCGACCACTCGTAGGTAACGCCCTCGACCCAGCCGATGCCGGCCGCGACCATCAGGGGGGTGGTGCCGTTGGTCGTCGCCAGCGCCGGATCGGCCCCGTGCTCCAGCAGCAGCCGCAGGAGGGTCAGGTCGCCGGACTGCGCGGCGCGCAGGAACGGCGTCGCGCCCGGCTCGTACAGCCACTGGTGGGTGAAGATGGTGCGCGTCTCGGTGCTCGACGCCATCCGTGCGTTGGGGTCCGCGCCCCCGGCGAGGAGAAGGTCGATCAGCTCCAGGTGGTCCATGTCGGGCCGGCGCGTCGGGTAGTCGCCGGACTCGATGTTGCGGTTGTCCGCGGCGATGTAGATCGGCGACCAGCCGCCCTCGTTGGCGATGTTCGGGTCCGCGCCGCGACTGAGCAGAAAGGCGGCGAGCCGGTAGTGCCGGTTGTGCACGGCGGTCAGCAGCGGCGTCCAGCCGTACTCGGTGGTCTGGTTGACGTCCGCCCCCGCGCCGAGGAGCGGGCGGGCCGACTCGAGGTCGCCCTGCCGCGCCGCGAAGACGAGCGCGGTGAGGCCGCCGGTCAGGGGGCGCGCCCGGCGACGCGGCCCGCGCGGCGGTGCCGACCCCGCAACGGCGGGACCGGCCGAGCGCCCGGCGTCCGAGTCGACCCGCGTTTCGGCCGCGGCGCTGCCCGGGTCGTCGGCGCCGACGCCGGCATCCCGATCCGGCCGCGTCTGCGGCGGCACGTCGCTGAGATCCGCGGTGCGGGCGGGGGCCCCCGCCTGGCCCACCCCCCGCCGCGCGTCCTCGATGCGGTCGCGGGCGATAGGAGCCAGGTACGGCCCCCGGCCCATCGGCACAGTCTTCGAGCGGGCGGAGACGTCGGCGCCGCGCTCGACGAGGAGGCGCACGGCGTCCGGCTGCTCGTTCGCCGCCGCCCACATCAGCGCCGTGGTGCCGCGCCGCTCCTCGGCCGCGTTCATGTCCGCGCCGCGGCCCAGCAGAACGTCCATCACCCCCACGCGGCCGGTCCGGGCCGCCATCATCAGCGGCGTCTCGCCGCCCGGCAGCCGCTCGTTCGGGTCGGCCCCGGCTTCGAGCAGCCGCGCCACGAGCCCCGCCCCCGCGCCCGCGGCGGCGAGCGACAGCGGCGTGACCCCGGCCCGGTTCGCCGCCGCGACGTCGGCGCCGGCGTCGATCAGGAGCTCGGCCGCCGGCAGGTCGTCCAGATACGCGGCCCAGTGGAGCGCCGTCGCGCCGTCCGCGCTGCGCCCGTCGACGTTCGCTCTCTCATCGAGAAGCGTGCGTACGCCGGCCGTGTCGCCGGCTCGAACCGCCTCGATCAGCGGCGGGTCGGCCGCCAGCACGGGCGAGCCCGCGCCGCACGCCAGCAACATCGCGAGAGCCGTGGTGAACGCCAGGAGATCGTGCCGCCGCATGATGAACCTCTTCGATTCTGCCTCGCCGGTTTCGCCTTCCGGCTGCGCGGCGCCTCGCCTCGTTCTGTTCGTCCGTCGGGAACACGGTCGCTCCGGAGGCCGTGCCGCCTTCGGCTGCGCGGGGCGTCCCAAACCACCCTCCAGGAGTCCGCGGCGTTCCGGGGCGCAGACTCCTAGAGCCCGGCCAGCCGGCCGGTGCTGTCGCCGATGCGGTCGAGGTGCACGCCGAACATGTCGGTGATGCTGAGCAGCAGGTTCCCGCTCGTCACCCCGCGCTGCGGGTAGGCGATGTGGCGCCCGCCCGCCAGCTGCCCGGAGGCGCCGCCGATCAGCACGTGCGGCACGTCGTAGTGCAGGTGCTGGTTCGAGTTCCCCATGTTCGAGCCGTACAGCACCAGCGCGTGGTCCAGCAGCGTCCCGTCGCCGTCCGGCGTCGACCGCAGCTTCTCGATGAAGTGGGCCAGGGTCGCCACGTGATAGCGGTTGAGCTTGGCGTACTCGCGCACGCGGCTCGGCTCCTCGGCGTGGTGCGACGCCCCGTGGAAGCTGACGTTGGTGCCGCTCTCGGGGTAGACGCGGCCGGTCAGGTCGCGGGCGTAGAGCAGCGTGGCCACGCGGGTGATGTCCGCCTGGAACGCGAGGGCCAGCAGGTCGAGCTGCAGCCGGATGTGCTCGTCGAACGATGCTGGCACGCCGTAGGGCATCGACACGTCCGGCGTTTCGACCGACGCCCGCGCCGCCACCTCGAGCCGCCGCTCGATCTCGCGCACGTCCGACAGGTACTGATCGAGCCGGACGCGGTCGCCGGCCCCCACGTCGACGCGCAGGCGCGCGAGGCTCTCGGTGATCGAGTCGAGGATGCTGCGCTGCTGCGCGCGGCGGCGGAACCGTTCCCCGGCGGTGCTCCCGTCGCCGAACATCCGCTCGAACACCACCTGCGGGTTGATCTCCATCGGCAGCGGCCGCGTCGGTGTCTGCCACGAGATGGAGTTCGTGTAGGCGCAGCTGTAGCCCTCGCCGCAGTTGCTCGAGTTGGCGCCGGGGTCCTCGACCGCGAGCTGCAGCGAGGGCAGCAGCGTGTCCTGTCCGGTCCGTTGCGCGATCAGCTGGTCGATGGTCGTCCCGGCGCGGATGTCCGCGCCCGTGGTCTTCTTCGGCTTCTCGGCGCCGAGATACGCGGCCGCGACGAAGTGGTCGGCCCCCGTCACCCCCGGCGGCGACTCGGCCGAGTGGGACCAGAGCCCGCTCGTCAGGACCACCTGGTCGCGGAACGGCTCGAGCGGCTCCCAGATGTACGGGTACGTGAAGTGCCGGCCGACCGCGTCGGGAATCCAGTAGCCGGGCGCGGCGCCGTGGGGAATGAAGATGCCGGTGAACCGCGTCGGCGTCGGCGCCGCCGCCCGCAACGGCGTGGCCGCCGGCACCATCGACTCGAGCAGTGGCAGCGCGACCGCCGCGCCCATTCCGCGCAGGACCGTTCGGCGCGGCAGGCGCCGCTTCGCGATGAACATTGTCATCCTCCCTGCCCCCGATCTGCCGCCCGCCGTCACCGCCCTTCTCGTTCATCCGCGCCGGGCGAGAACCGGTCTTCCGCAGTCAGGGGCCAGCCGCCGCCTCGCCGCCGCCCCTCGTGTTCATCCGGAACGCGTCGCTCCGCACCACGCCGAGGACCAGCGCCGTGAAGCGGTGGTCGTCGGCCGCCGCCTCGCGCACGATGGCCCGCACCGCCGGCATGTCGTGGTGCTCGACCCCTCGCCCGAGGGCGTAGGTCAGCAGCTTCTCGGTCACCGTCCGGACGAACTGGTCCGAATACCGCAGCAGGTACCGTCTGAGGCCGGCGGGGCCGTCGATGGCCCGCCCGTCGTACAGCACGTCCGAGGCGTCGACGGGGACACCCTGCTCGTGGTCGCGCCAGCGGCCGATGGCGTCGAAGTTCTCCAGCGAGAACCCGATCGGGTCCATCAGCCGGTGGCACGCCGCGCAGGCGGGGTTCCCGCGGTGGGCCTCCATCTTCTCCCGCATCGTCGGCTCGCGGGCGTTGCCCGCGGGGTCGTCGGCCGGCGGCGGCAGGTCGGGCACGTCGGGCGGCGGGTCGGGAGGCAGGACCCCCAGCAGGTTCTGCAGCACCCACTTGCCCCGCTGCACCGGGGACGTGCGGCCGGGCTGCGACGACACCGTCAGGATGCCGCCCTTGCCCAGGAGTCCCCGCCGGGCGTCGTGCGCCTCGCCGAGCGCGACGCGGCGGAACCGGCTGCCGGAGACGTCCGGGATCCCGTAGTGGCGCGCGAGCCGCTCGTTGACGAACGTGTAGTCGGCCGTCAGCAGGTCGAGCACGCTCCGGTCCTCGTCCACGAGGCTCGCGAAGAGCAGCTCGGTCTCGCGGCGGAGCGCCTGCCGCAGGTTGTCGTCGAAATCGGGGAACCGCTCGACGACGGGGACGTGGCTCTCGAGGCCCCGCAGGGTCAGCCACTGGCCGGCGAAGTTGGCGGTCAGCGCCGCCGACCGCGGGTCGGCCAGCATCCGCCGCACCTGGCCCTCGAGGACCCCCGGCTCGCGCAAGCGGCCCGCCTCGGCGAGGTCGAGCAGCTCGTCGTCCGGGCCGCTGCTCCACAGGAAGAACGACAGCCGCGACGCCAGCTCGAGGCCGCCGACGGGATAGGCGTCTCCCGGCTCGAGGCCCGGCGGCTCGACCTCGACGCGGTAGATGAACCGCGGATCGGCGAGAATCCGCTGCAGCCCCATCTCGATGCCGGCTTCGAAGCCGCCGCCGCCCTCCCGGCCCATCCGGTAGAAGCGCATGACGGTGTCGAGGTCCGCCGCGCTCGCCGGCCGCCGGTAGGCGCGGCGGACGAGGGTCGACAGGATCTCCTCGGCGCAGGCGTCCTCGTCGCCGGGGCCGCTCGGCCGGCAGATGAAGATGCGGCGGCGGCTCGGCGTGTCGCCGGCCCCGGCCGCGTCGTAGGGGCCGTCGATGCGCAGGCTGCCGACGTGGGGATGGAAGGTGAAGCCCGGCAGCCCCCCCGTCTCGATGGTGCTCCGCAGGAACGCGTCGTTCAGGTCGAGACCGGGCGCGAGGTTCGTGGCGAGGAACGTGACGCCGACGGTGTGCGGACCGGCGGTGACCGGGAGCCGCAGGTCGATGGCGAGCTCGCGGGCGCCGCGCCCGAACCGCCCGACCCCCAGCGCGTCGTCCCAGTCGACGAGGGCCACCCGCTCGCCGTCGAGGAGGATCTCGAGCTGCTCGCCGCGCACCTCGCCGAAGGGCCGGGTGTTGCCCATGTTGCCCATGTTCACCGGCACCACGCGGAGCACGTACTCGCCGTCGGCGGGGAAGAGATGCTCGACGCGCAGCCCGCCGCGGGTGCCGAACGGCAGCCCCTCCACGTGGTAGTTCTGGGTGGCGTCCTCGGCGACGCGGTAGACGGTCTGGGTCGGGGTGGAGACGTTGCCGACGGCGAGCCGGCTGATGCGGGCCGCCGCCGTCAGGTAGGCCTCGATGAGTGCCGGCGACAGGCTCAGGGTCCCCGCCTGGTTGTCGAACCCCCGGCTCGAGTCGTCGGCGGGCAGCAGCCGCGCCGCGTCGACCTCGACTGCCAGCAGATCGCGGACGACGTTGGCGTACTCGGTGCGGTTCAGGCGGTGCAGGCCCGGGGGCGGGAGGCGGCGCACCGCGTGGCGGTCGAGCTCGGCTTCGAGCCACTCGGTGAGCGCCGCGTAGGTCGCCGGGTCGGGACGCGGCGAGCCCGACGGCGGCATCATGCCGGCCCGCAGCCGGCGAACGCCCCGCTCGAGGATCTCGGCGTGGTCCGCCACGCGGGTCAGATCGACGGCGTCCCACATGACGCCGGTGTCGCGTCCTATCGTCGACCGTTGGTTGTGGCAGCGGACGCAGTACTCGTCCAGCAGCGTGCCCGCGTCCGCCGCGGACAGGGCGGTGGCTCGGGCCTCGTGGGCGGGCGAACGCAGGGCGGGCACCTGCGCCAAGGCGCTCGCCGCGAACGCCGCCAAGCAGCCCGCCGCGAGGAGTCCAGCTCTCATGGCGCGTCCCGTGATGTGTGTTCGGCCGACTCTACCACGGGGCGAGAGCCCGGACAATGTGGGGCGGACAGTGCGTCCGGCCGTTCAGCCGGCTGCTCGTGGAGGAGGGGTTTCGCCAACGCCAGCCCCGCCCTCCAGCCCTCGGCCCACGCGCGAAGCCCGCGTATCGATTCCGAAGGCGTAGCGGTGGAGCACCGTGTCGGCGGTCACGGTTTCCGACTGCGGGGACAGCCCGTGAGTTTGCCCGACCCGTCCTTCCTGTACGGCGAGCGGGGCGGGGGCGTGGGTGTTACCCTGCGGGTACGGCGTTCGACAGGCTCGCGGCGGAATGAGGCCTCCGTGCGGGAACAAGTGCGATTGCCGGCTCGCCGTACAAAGCCTGCTGCTGAGGATCGGGCGACGCCCTGACTGCTTCTCAACGGCCCCGCGGCTCCTTCCCGGTGCGGTTGGATCGGACCGGGCTGTCTTGTGCGGCCAGCCGTCGGCGCGCTACGATCCGGTGCCGGCGACAAGCACGGGAGTGGGGGCGGGCGAAGGCGTTCCGGGCGGTTTCGGCGAGACCGGGAGCGTCCGCGGAGGTCCCCGTCGCGAGTGCGCGGCCGGGCAGCCGGGTGACAAGGCAAGGTAGACCAAATGACCAAGTTGGCAGCCGTCGTCGGTGTGAGTCTCGCGGTGCTGGCCCTCGTATCCGGCGGGGCGTCGGCCCAGTCCGGGACGGACGGAGAGCCGTCGTCGATCCGCGCGAACGTCGAGTTCCTGGCCTCGGACGCCCTGGAGGGGCGGTTCACGGGCAGCGAGGGCATCCGCAAGGCGGCCGATCACATCATCCGCGAGCTCGAGGCGATCGGGGCGGGACCGCTGCCGGGGGTCGGCGACTTCCGCCTGCCGTTCGAGTACACCGGCTCGGCCCGCGACGGGGGGAGCAACCTGCGGCTCGAGACCGCGGACGGGCAAAGCCTGGACTTCGTCGACTCGGTGCGCGGGCTCTCGTTCTCGGAGTCGACGACGGCGAGCGGGCCGCTGGTCTTCGCCGGCTACGGGCTGGTGATACCCGAGACCGACGGGTTCAGCTACGACAGCTACGCGACCCTCGACGTTGCCGACAAGATCGTGCTGGTGCTGCGGTACTTCCCCGAGGACAGCGAGGGCGACCTGCGGGCGCTGTTCTCGCGCTACTCGGACCTGCGGTTCAAGGCGGCGGCGCTGCGCCAGCGGGGCGCGCGGGGCATGGTGGTGGTGACCGGCCCACGGTCGCCGGGGGCGGGCCGGCTGGTGCGAATGACCGCGGACGCGGCCGTCGCCGACTCCGGCATCGCCGCGGTCAGCGTGACCGGCGCGGTGGCCGAGGCGCTGTTCGAGCAAATGCCGGACCGGACGCTGGAGGAGGCGCAGGCCGAGCTCGACTCGGGGAACCCCCACGTGGCCGGTTTCGAGATTCCCGTCGAGGTGACCGTCGACGCGCGGGTGAGCCGTGAGCGGCGGACCGGTTACAACGTCGTCGGGTATCTGCCGCCGACGACGACGGAGCCGCACGACAAGCCCTACGTCGCGCTGGGTGCCCACTACGACCACCTGGGGCGCGGCGAGAGCGGTTCGCTGGCCGGGGCCGACGCGGCCGGCGAGGTGCACAACGGGGCCGACGACAACGCGTCGGGGGTCGCCGCGGTGCTCGCGGCGGGGGCGGAGCTGGCCGCCCGCGACCGCGCGCGCGGCGTCGTGCTGGGCTTCTGGTCGGGCGAGGAGATCGGCCTGCTGGGCTCCCAGGAGTTCGTGAGGAGCGGACCGGTGTCGATGGACGAGGTGGCCGCCTACGTGAACTTCGACATGGTCGGGCGTATGCGCGATAACATCCTCACCGCGCAGGGGCTCGGGAGCAGCAGCGTCTGGCCCGGCCTGGTGGACGAGGTCAACAGCGCGTTCGAGTTCGATCTTCAGCGGGTCGGCGATCCCTACCTGCCGACCGATTCGATTCGTTTCATCGAGGCCGACGTGCCGAGCCTGGCGCTGTTCACCGGCAGCCACCCCGACTATCACCGCCCGAGCGACGACACCGACACCATCAACTTCCCCGACCTCGAGCGGACCGCCCGCTACGGCGCCGCGGTGGCGGCACGTCTGATCGACGAGCTCGCGCCCCCGGACTTCGTCGCGGTAGAGCGGACCGAGCAGCCCGGGCGGGCGATGACGCGGATTACCACCGGCACCATCCCCGACTACGGGGCCGAGATCGAGGGGCTGCGGCTGTCGGGGGTCATGGCCGGGGGACCGGCCGCGCGCGCCGGCCTCGAGGCGGGCGACATCATCGTGGGGATGGCCGGGGTCGCGGTGGGCAACATCTACGACTACATGGGCGCCCTCGACCTCCTCAAGGCCGACGAGCCGGCCGCCGTCGTCTTCATGCGCGACGGCGAGCGCCGGGAGACGCAGCTCGTGCCCGTGGCCCGGGACTAGAGCGTCTGCGTCTCGAGGGGTGGCGCCGCTCGGGAGCCGCCCCCGCCCGCGATCTGGTATAACGGTCGTGATTGTGCACCGGCGGCGGGACTACCGCCGTCACGCGGTGACAAGGAGAGGTCACGTGACTCGACAATCCCTCGTCTCGATCGGCGTCCTGACCGCCGCCGCGGCGGTTGTCGTCTGCTCTGCGGGCTCGGTCGCCGCCCAGGGCGACTACGTGGTACCGCGCACGGAGTACGGTCACCCCGATCTCCAGGGGTTCTGGACCAACCAGACCTATACGCCGCTGGAACGGCCGCGGGACGTGGACAAGGCGTTCTACACCGAGGAGGAGGCGGCGGCCATCTGGCAGGGGAGGGCGGGCCGGGAGTCGTCGCTGACCACGCCGGGCACGATTCCCGACGTGCACTACGACTTCACGCAGTTCGGGCTCGACCGCAGCCAGTCCACGATGGCCTCGAACCTGCGCACCTCGCTGATCGTCGACCCCCCGACGGGCAGGCTGCCGGAACGGACGGCCGAGGGCGTGCGGCGCGCCGACGAGCGCCGGGCCGCGCGGGAGGCGAGGGGCGGCCAGTACGACCGGGCCGAGAACCTGCCGCTGGGGGCCCGCTGCATCATCACCGGCAGCGCCGGGCCGCCCATGCTGAACGCGGGCTACAACGCCAACTTCCACATCGTGCAGGGCCGCGACCACGTGATGATCCTGATCGAGCAGCTCCACAACGCGCGCATCATCCCCATCGACGACCGTCCCCAGCCGCCGGAGGCGACCCGGCAGTGGATGGGGGTGTCGCGGGGCCGGTGGGAGGGCGACACGCTCGTCGTCGAGACCACCAACATCAACGGCAAGAACCCGTTCCGGGGGTCCAGCGACCGGATGCGGGTGGTCGAGCGGTTCACGCGCGTGGCCGACGACGATGTCCTGTACACGTTCACGGTGGAGGACCCGGCGACCTGGGCCCGTCCCTGGACGGCCGAGATGCCCATGAAGAGGTCGCGCGGGCCGCTCTTCGAGCACGCCTGCCACGAGGGGAACTACGGCCTGTTCAACATCCTCGCCGGCGCGCGCGCAGAGGAGGCGCGGGCCGCGGCGGAGCAGCAGCAACAGGATTAGGCCGCACTTTCGTGGGTGTCCGGTCGAGTGTGCCGGGCGCTGCCCGGGATCCGCGTGCGGGGGGGGGTGACCCGTGGGCATTCCGAGGAAGAACCTGTTGACGGTGGTGGCGATCAGCATCGGGATCGGAGCGCTCACCGGCGTCGCGGGGCACTTTCTTGGTCTCGGGGCCGGGGTGGTTGGCGGAGCAACGGGCGCCATTTGCGCCGTGGCGGCGGTGCTCTTGCTCCGCCAGCCGAGCCAGTAGATTCTGGCGGAGCGGGAGTCGTGCCACCGCACGCGTGCTGGCACGACGACTTCGACGCTGCTCGGCAAACACCAGGCCAGCAACGGCCTTCGGTCCCTCGTCGCCGTACGCAAATCGGGCGCCCTGTCGCCGCCGAGTCGGCTGCGGCAGGGCGCCCGTCGTTTGTTCCCGCCTGTCGCCGCCGCCGGCTCAGTTCCCCAGCGGCTCCGACTGCGCGCCCGCCTGCACCGCCCAGAGGCGGTTGCGGGTCAGCAGGTACATGACGCCGTCGCGCACCACCGGGGTGCTGTAGACCGACGCGCCCATGTTGACCTCGGCCAGCAGCTCCATCTCGGTGCCGGCGCGCAGCACCGCGATGTCGCCGTCCTCGTCGCCGAGGAACACCTTGCCGTCGGCCACGAACGGCGAGCCCCAGACGGCCGCGAACGTGTCGTAGGTCCAGTGGTATTCGCCCGTGTTCGGGTCGAGGGCGTGCAGGAAGCCCGAGAGGCTCGAGATGTAGAGGACGCCGTCGGCGATGGCCGCCGTCGACATGGTGCGGTAGAAGTCGTCGCCGTCGCGGCTCCACACCTTGTGGGTGTCGGTGACGTCGCCCGAGCCGGTGGCGTCGATGGCGTAGAAGTGGCCGGGGGCCTCGCCGTGCTCGGGGTCCTGGCCGACCCCCACGTAGACCTTGTCCTCCCAGATGACCGGCGTCGCGAGGATGTTGTTGCGGGTGCCGCGCCCGCCGAGAATCCACTCCGCGTCCTCGGGGTTGCAGTCGAAGTGCCAGAGCTGCTCGCCGGTCTCGGGGTCGAGGCTGTAGATGATGCCGTCGCCTCCCGCGACGATGAGCTGCGCGCGCCCCTGGATGACCCCGTAGGCGGGGTTGGTCCAGCTGCCGTGCAGCACCCCCTCGCCGACGTCGGTGTTCTCCCACAGCAGCTCGCCGGTGTTCTTGTCGAGGGCGATGACGTGGGGCGAGAACGGCGAGGGGATGTTGACGTGCCCCTCGTCGACGCCGTTGCTCGTCACCGTGAACAGCACGTCGCCGACGACGAGCGGCGACCCGGTGGCGAGGTTGTGGGGAAACACGTCGAGCTCGCCGATCATGTCGTACGACCAGATGATGTCGCCGTCGGTCGGGTCGGTGCCCGGCTCGTCGGTGAACGGGCCGTCGTTGCCGTTGGCGAGCCCGTTGGCGTCGAGGCAGATGACGTGGGCCTGGTTCGAGACGTACCAGACGCGGTCGCCGTCGACGAACGCGGTCGAGCAGACGCCCTGCAGCGGCCAGTCGTTGACCCGCCCCGCGGACAGCTTCTCGTGCACCATCTGCCAGATGAACTCGCCGGTCGTGGCGTCGAACGCCATCACCACGCCCATGTCGCTCTGGTAGGCGGGGTTCCGGACCCCCTCGTTGTTGGTGCCGACGTAGACCTTGCCGTTGGCCACGACGGGGCCGCCGTAGGCCTGCGAGCCGACCGGCTGGGTCCACAGGATGTTCTCGCCCGACCGCGGGTCCCAGCTCTCGGGGACGCCGGTCTCGTCGGACACCATGTTGCGGGACGGCGTGTTGCCGAACATCGCCACTTCGTTCTGGGCCGCGGCCGGGGCCGCGGTCGCCGCGACGGCGAGGCCGGCGAGCAGTAGACGGGTTGCACCGTGTCGAGTCATTGGTTCTCCACCACACTGACGTTGTCGAAGTAGATGTCGATAGGCGAGTAGCCGATGATGCCGGGGCTCCCGTTGCGGTTGGGGACGGGGTCCTCGGCCGTGATCGTCCACTCGGCCGGCTCGGGCTCGTCGCGGGGCCAGACCTTGCCGCGCACCAGCCCCCGGTCGCCGTCCACGTCGACCCGGAGCTTCAGGCGGTACCAGGTCTCCGCCTCCCACTCGAAGTCCACCTCCTCGCGGATGCGCAGCTCGGCCGCCCACGACTGGATCTGGATCTTCCGCCGGTTGCCCTGCAGGTCCATCGTGTAGCCGCTGTTGATGAGCCCGACGTCGGGCCGCCGCCGCCGCCACTGCGACGCCCTGACGTCGGCCTGCACCGTGTAGCCGGACATGTCGGTCGGGCCCAGGTAGGTGGCATGGCGGTGGATGCCGGTGCGCGAGGCGCCCTTCCGGAACACCTGGTCGCCGTCGAGCTCCTCGACGGCGAGGCTCGCGCCGCCGCCGATCCAGTGCGGCGGGCGCCCGCTCTCGAAGTTCTCGGTCCACGGCAGGGGAGCGTAGGCCCGCACCTGGCCGACCGCGCTCAGATCGCCGACGGTGGCGGTGACCGTGCCCGCCTGGTTGGAGGCGCGGCCGTCGGTGGCGAGGACGCCGCCCGAGGAGATGCTCGCCCCCGCGAGGCCGTCGACCGACCAGGCCGCGTCGCGGGCGCCGATGAAGCGGCCGTTCTCGTCGTAGGCGCGGACGCGGAACTCGACGGTGTCGCCGGCCGACGCGATGACCTCGGCCGGCACCACCTGCAGGCTGGCCGCGGCGTCCATGGGGGCGGCCTCGGCCGGCCCCTCGGGCGTGGTCCCGGGCGCCATGGTGAACGGCGCATCGGGGTCGCCGATGGCGTAGATGCCGGACTCGGCGGTCACGTACAGGCGCCCGTAGCCCACCGCGAACGAGCCGTAAATCTCGGCGTAGCGGCCGTCCTCGACCGCGAGCTCGTCGTGGTCGAGCTCCGTCGCCCCGTCCGGCCCGGGCTCGAGGATGGTGACGTTGCCGTTGGTCTCGGTGACGAACAGCTTGCCGTCGGCCCACACCGGCGACGCCTTGCCGACGGTGCCGACGCTCTGCTCCCACGCCACGGCGCCGGTCGCGGCGTCGAGGGCGAACAGGTTCGCGGAGTTGTCGATGACGTAGAGGCGCCCGTCGTGGATGAGCGGCGACGAGAACCCGACGGCGAGCTCGTCGGCGCGCCAGCGCTCGTGGGTGGCGGTGACGTCGCCCTCGCCGGTGGCGTCTATCGCCACCACCCGGCCCATGATGCCCGAGTCGACGTTCTCCTCGCTGTGGGCCGCGTAGACGGTGTCGCCGGCGAGCACCGGCGAGACGTTGATGCCGCGCTTGCTCAACTGGTACTGCCACACCTTGCGGCCGGTGCGGGCGTTCAGGGCGTAGATGTGCCCGTCGGCGTTGCCGTCGATCCACAGGCGCTGGCCGTCGACGACTCCCACCACGCCCACCGACTGCGTGTTCATGTCGGCGACGTTGCCCCCCGGGGTCGAGTGCCACCGCACCTCGCCGGTCATCTTGTCGAAGCCGAAGTAGCGGTGCCGGGGCGGACCGCCCAGGTTGCCCCAGGCACCCCCGATGATGCTCAGCAGCAGCTGGTCTTCGTCGACGAGCGGCGTCGACGTGCGGCCCCCGTAGCCCGAGGCCCGGCCGAGCTCCTCGGCGAGGCGCCAGCTCCACACGACGGCCCCGTCGCGGTCGAACACGTTCAGGTGGCCGTCGATGTTCATGGCGTAGAGGTACCCGGTCTCGGGGTCGCCGGTCACGCTGCCCCAGCCCACGCGGTTGAAGGGCACCGTGGTGTTCAGCACGTTGTAGTTGTGCTGCCAGAGCTTCTCGCCGGTCTCGGCGTTCCAGCAGGCCACGACCTCCTGCTTGTCCACGCCGTCGCCGGTGCGCCCGTTGGCGCAGACCCGCCCGTCGAAGACGGCGGGGGTCGAGCGCCCGACCCACCGGTCGTACCAGATGAGGTTCTCGCCGTCGGGCGACCAGCTCGAGACGAGCCCGGTCACGTCCGAGACGCCGGTCTGGGCGCGCCCGCGCCAGCTCGGCCAGTCGTTCGCCGCGGCCGGGCCGGCCAGCAGGCCCGCCAGCAGTCCGGCCACGAGCGCCGCGGCCACCCCCCGCGCAGTGCCGTGTGCTGCCGTCTTCATTCCCGTCAACCCTCGCTGAAGCATCGAGTTCCCGCCTCGTCGAACCGAGCCGTTCATGGCGATTCGAACAAGAAATCATACTACAGCGTCGGGGGGTTGCTTCAGCCCGTCCGGGTCGGTGCAAGGAGACGCGTCAAGGTTCCCCCCACCCTGGATCAGAGCCGCCGGTCGTCATCCGGCATGATGCGCCGCATGAACTGATCGAACAGCGGCACGGTGAAACCGGTGTCGCCGTGGCTCGGGCTCCAGACCATGCCCTTCGCGATCAACTGGCTTCTGGTCGGTCCGAGCGACGTGACCTGCCGTTGCATGATCCGGGCGATATCGCCCGACCGGTGAGGCCCCGGACCGAGCTCGGCCATTGCCCGCAGGTAGCGCCGTTCCGAAGGGGTCAGGCGGTCGAAGCGAACCCGGAAGAAGCTCTCGTCGAGCGCGGCGGTCGCCGTCCTGGACGCCCTCTCGACGTCGCGGAGATCGATGGGCGAGGTGTCCGCCGCGTCCCAGGCATGCTTGCCCCATTCCTGCAGGAAGTACGGGTAGCAGTGGGTCTGCGTGAGGATGCGTTGCAGCGCGTCGCCCGAGATCGCCACACCTTCCGCCTGCGCGGGCTTCTCGATGGCGCTTCTCGCGGCATCCCGAGCGAGCGGCCCGACTACGGGGAAGTCGAACAGCCGTTCCGCATACGATTTTGCCCGGCCCGTGCGGGCGCGCAGTTGCGGCAGGCCGGCGCCGACGAGCGTCACCGGCGATCGGCGCTGCGCGGCACGGTGCAGCGCGGTGATGAGCGCCGCGAGCTCCTCCTCGTCGACGTACTGCAGCTCGTCCACGAACAGGGACAGCGCGGTTCCTGCTTCCCTGGCCGCCGCCGCCGCCGCCATCAGCAGCTCCGCAAGGTCCTGCTCCAGGTCGCCGTTGTCGGCCAGACCCGGCTCGGGGGCGAAGTCCAGGCCCACTTCGATGTCCTCGTACTTCATCTTGAGGGCCCCGGCGAAACCTGCCAGTCCCCTCAACGCCCGCTGCGCCAAGTCTCGCGCCCTCTCGTGCCTGGACAGCTTCAGCAGGGCCTCCCGGAGTCGGGGGGCCAGCATCGAGGGCAGGGACCGGTCCTCGGGAGCCTCGACGAACAGAGCGTGTATGCCGGCCGCTTCCGCTTCTTCCCGTATCCGGTCGAGCAGGACCGTCTTGCCGACGCCGCGCAGGCCGACCATCAGGACGCTCTTGGCCGGTCGGCCAAGCCGAACCCGCGCCAGCGCGACCCTGACCGTCTCGCGCAACTCGTCCCGCCCCGCCAGCTCGGGGGGAGGCGTGCCGGCTCCTGGTGCGTAGGGATTGCGGATCGGGTCCACGAGACGATTATACGGATATTAGGCAGTTTATGCTTGCTGGATAAACTCCCAAATATTGCTCAAAATCCTTCACGGGAGGTCCGGGGGAGCCTGCCTCCAAGCCGCGGGTGCGGAATCGTGTGCGGGCCGCCCGCCCTCGATCCGGCCCGGCTGCGGCCCAAGTCACGGACCGCCTGCGCCGAGCGCCCGCTCCACGGTCCAGAGCAGCCCGACGGCGGCGATGAGGGCCGAGGCGGGGATGACGACCCGGCGCCGGTACCACGGGCGGCGCCGGCACCAGCCCACGGCGGCGAACGCGAGGCCGATGACCGCGAGCTGCCCCGCCTCGATTCCCGCGTTGAAGGTCAGCAGCCCCAGCCAGCGTTCCTCCGCCGGGAGCCCCAGCTCGCGAAGGACCCCTGCGAACCCCAGCCCGTGGAGCAGGCCGAACAGGAACACGGTGGCCGGGCGCCAGGGGGTGAGCCGCTCGGTGAGGATGTTCTCGACCGCCACGTAGACGATGGAGAGCGCGATCAGCGGCTCGACCACCCGCGGGGGCAGCGAGACCACGTCGAAGACGGCGAGGGAGAGGGTCACCGCGTGGGCGACGGTGAACGCGCTCACCTGCCAGACGAGGGGGGCGAGCCGGGCGCCGAGCAGGAACAGGCCGAGCACGAACAGGATGTGGTCGAGTCCGCGGGGGAGGATGTGCACGAACCCGAGCCGGAGGTAGCGGCCGGCCGTCGACCACGCGCCGGCCGGGGCGGCGGGGCCCGTCAGCGGAAACGGGTCGCTGCGGGCGCCGCGCTCGAGCAGCGTCTGCCGCGTCACCCCCCGCCGTTCGTCCCGAATGGTCAGGTTGACCTCGGCGAACGCGCGCGACGCGAAGAACTCCAGCTCGGCCGCGCCGGCCGGCACCGCCCCGGTCAGCCGGGTCGTCAGCCCCAGCACCGTGGGGATCGCCGACTCGGTCGCCGCGGGCGCGCCGTGGTCCGGGAACGACACCTCGAAGGGCGCCGGCTCGCCGTCGAAGCGCAGCCGGACCCGGCGCTCGAAGAGCCGCCGCAGCCGGCCGAGGGCCTCGTCGAGCTCGGCCGGCGAGAGGGCCCGGACGGCCGCCGCCAGCTCGGCGTCGTCGGCGCTCTGCGGCGCCCCCAGGGCCAGCGCGTCAAGGTCGACCACCAGATCGGCCCGGAACGTCCCGTCCCGCTGCAGCACGACGGTGGTGTCGGTGAACGTCAGGGGATGGGCGGCGGCCGCCGCCGGCAACAGGGCGAGCATCGCGGCCGCCGGCAGCCGGAGCCGCCGGATCCACGTCTCTGCGACAGCGGGCGCGCGCGGACGGGCGCACATCGTGCCCTGTCGGCGATTCGTTGGGATGACGGTGCCTGCACGCATGCTGTTCGCCAAGGACGGTGACGGAGATTACCTTGCCACGTGCCGAGAGTGCCATCCCGTAGAAAACGGGCTGCCCCTGGGTGTAGCTGGCAACCTTGTATCGATCACTGTCCCTGAGGACGGTGACGGAGATTACCTTGCCACGTGGCAAGCCCGGAAACAGCAGAAAACGGGCTGTGTCCGGTCGCAGTTGGCAGATTCATGTCGATTGCTGTCCTGAGCTGGAGTCGAAGCGCCCGTGCTCAGACGGTCAGGTCCCTGATCGGAAACCCCATGGTCCGGGCCGCATCGGTCATGCGGCGGTCGTACGTGGCGAGCTCGACCGACTGCCCCTGCCGGCGCAGGAAGTCGATGGAGGCGAGGTGGAACGCGTCGAGGGTGCGGACCGGTACGGGGAACGCGGCCAACGCGCGCGCGAGCACCGGCGGCGACAGCTCAAGCAGCGCGATTCTCCCGAAGAGGGCCTGGACGACGTCGCCGTGCGAGTCGAAGAGCTTGCGCGCGTGCACTCGGGTCCAGACCTCGTACTCGACGAGGCGGCTGGCGACGAGCGTCTCCCGCCAGAGCCCGGCCGGCGGATGACGGACCCCGGCGAGCAGGTGGGCCAGGACCACGGAGGTGTCGACGTAGATCACCGGTCGCCTCGCTCGTCGTCCAGCTCGGCGATCAGTTGCTCCAGCGACATGACGGGGGGCGGCTGGGGCGGGGACCCCGCGCCCGGCGCGGCCGGCGGCGTCAGCCAGCCCTTTCTCACCGCGTCGGCCAGCAGGGCGTCGGCGAGGAGGGGGCTCCGCTCGGCCCTCGGCGGGACGATCTCGGCCACGACACGGTCGCGATCGGTCACGAGCACCGTCTCGCCCGCCGCGGCCAGACGCACGTATTCGCTCAGCTTGTTGTTGAGCACCTTGAGCCCCACGGAGCGCATGCGCCAAGGTAGCTTCCGGTAGCCACCTGCGTCAAGTCGGCGAAGCGAAGGCCGCCGGCTTCCGCCGGCCCCCGTCAGGGCCTCCGGAGCCTGACGAGGTACGGCCGGCCCCCGCGCAGGAAGTTGACCACGGTGTCGGCGCTCTCGACCAACAGGCTCAGGCGGGCGGTGACCTCGATGTTGTCCTCGACATCGACGCCGCCCACGCGGTAGATGACGTCCCCGGCCTGGAGCCCCGCCACCTGGGCGATGCCCCCGGGGGACACCTCGGTGACGAGGGCGCCCTCGCGGAGCTGCAGGTTGTCGGGCTCGAGGCGCGCGGTCAGGGCGCCGGTGGGGGCCGCGTCGCAGATGGTGGCGCCGATGTCGATGTCGCGGGTGGCGTCGGGGTCGGCGCAGACGTAGAGCGCATCGCCGGTCTGGGCGGGTGTCGTGGCGGCGGTCCAGACCAGGGCAAGGCCGAGGCCTCCGGCGGCGAGGGCGTGACGCAACGTCGGCATGCGCGCAGTATACGCCGGCCGGGCGCTCGGCGGTCCGCCGGGCCTGCCGCGGACCGGCATCGACCGGGCGGGGACCCGCGGTTCGATGTTCGGGGAGGCGGCTGATCCGGTACCCTGTGCGGCATGTCTCGAATGATTGCGTGTTCAGGCGGGCGGCGGCGGCGCGGCCGATCGCGGCGGGTCCTGGGAGCGGGAGTGGTGCTGCTCGGCGTCCTCGCCGGTCCGGCCGGCGCGTCACAACCGGAACCGGCCGACGTGCCCATCGTCGAGCGTTTCGCGCGGCTCGCCCTCGATTGCGTGCACCGCGAGTACCCCAACAAGATCGCCCACGTCCTCAACGGCGACGGCGACGTGCGCCCGCCCCGCGAGCTGACGCCGGCGTTCTACGGTTGCTTCGACTGGCACTCGGCGGTGCACGGGCACTGGCTGCTGGCCCGTCTCGCGCGGCTCTATCCGGACGCGGACTTCGCGGCGTCGGCCCGGGCCGCGCTCGACCGCAGCCTGACCGTCGAGAACGTCGCGGCCGAGGTCCGCTACTTCCAGGGGCCGGGACGGGCTGGCTTCGAGCGGCCCTACGGATCGGCGTGGCTGCTGCAGCTCGCGGCCGAGCTGCGCGAGTGGGACGACTCCGTGGCGCGGCGGTGGCGCGACGCGCTGGCGCCGCTCGAGTTCATCGCGTCGGCGCAGATCAGGGCGTGGCTGCCGAGGCTGACCCATCCCATCCGCGTCGGCGAGCACTCCCAGACCGCGTTTGCCTTCGGGCTGATCCACGACTGGGCGTTGCGGGCCAGCGACGCCGCCATGCTCGATCTGCTGGAAGCCCGCATCGCCGACTACTACCTCGGCGACCGGAGCTGTCCCCTCGCCTACGAGCCGTCCGGGCACGACTTCCTGTCGCCGTGCCTGGCCGAGGCCGACCTCCTGCGCCGCGTGCTCGAACGGGACCGTTTCGCGTCCTGGCTGGGCGAGTTCCTGCCGGGCATTCCAACCGACGGCGACGGCGACGGCTGGCTGGAGCCGGCGGTTGTCACCGACGCCGGCGACGGCAAGCTGGTGCACCTCGACGGCTTGAATCTCAGCCGGGCCTGGATGCTGGAGGGGATTGCGGCCGCGTTGCCCGCGGGCGACAGGCGCCGGCCGGCTCTGCTCGACGCCGCCGGGCGCCACCGCGACGCCGGCCTCGCCTCGGTCACCGGCGAGCACTACGAGGGCGGCCACTGGCTGGGCACCTTCGCCGCCTATCTAGTCACCCGGCGGGGGCTTTCGGCCCCCGCCGGGTCGCCTCGGTAGGAGGTTGCCGCTGTCGCGGCTGGGTGCTGGCCTTCCTATCGGCCAATCGGTCGCGCAACTTTGCGGCGACCGGCCCTGGTTTGCGGCGACCGGCGCTGGCTGCCCGCGGTTCCGGTCGTCGGCGTCCGTATCCCCGGGGAAGCAGGCTTCCGTCACGGCTCTCGGCGGTGCGGACAAGTATGAGCGGCTCTACCCGGGCGGCGCGTCCACGCGCACGGTCACGATGTCGGTGTCGTGGAACTGCTGGTGCCGCACCGACGACGCGAGGTGGCGCAGCAGGCGCAGCGAGACCTCCCGCTCCATCAGCGCGTCGTCGGGCCGGTCCGCGAGCAGCCCCATCCGGTCCTGGATGTTCTCCTCGCCCGCCGCAGCGGTGAACTCGAGCAGCGCCCCGCCCGCCTCCTTGCGCGCAGTCAGGAACAGGCGCCGCCGTTCACGCTGCCCGCCGCCGTCCTCCTGCTCGACGAGGGTCAGCAGCGTCTCCTCGCTGACCGCGTCCAGCCGGTGCACCATCCTCGCATCCCAGCCGCAGCCGAACGCGAACGCGGCCACGAACTCCTGGATCTTCTTCAGCGCGGAGAGGTCGGCCTCGACCTCGAGCCGGCTCGCACGCGGGGCGGTCGCCTCGAGGAACAGGGTCATCAGGATCGCCACGAGGCTGCCGGCGGTGATGCCGTTCTGGAGCAGGCCGCCCGCGAGGCTCGCCAGAAGCTCCGGAAAGACCATGCCGTTCTGGCAACCGACGCCGACCCAGAACGCCACGCCGGCTATGAGCCCCTTGCGGTGATCGATCCCGTCCTGGACGACCTCGGTCATGCCCCGCACGAAGGCTAGGGCCAGCAGCACCGTGATGTAGGCGGCGGCGACGGGACCGGGGATGGCCAGGACCAAGGCGAGGGCCTTGGGCAGAAACGCCAGGCAGAGCATCACGGCGCCGGCCGAGATGCCGATGCGGCGGGCGGCGACCCCGGTCAGCTCGACGGTGGGCACGCTGATCGCAATGGTCTGGGTGGGCATGATGCCGGCGAAGCCGGACAGCAGCTTGCAGGCGCCGTCCGCGGCCACCGCGCCCTCCACGGCCCGGTAGTCGACCGCCCGCGTCCGGCGCCACGACACGCGCTGGATGGCGATGGCGGCGGTGATGGTCTGGATGGCGCCGACCAGGGCCACGATCACGAAGGCGGGAAGAAGCCCTGCGAAGGTCGGCCCGAGGTCGAGCTCGATTCCCGGCCAGACGGCCGGCGGCAACCCGACCCACGGTGCCCGGAGCACGCCGTCGAGGTCGTAGAGCCCGAACGCCCCGGCCGTGGCGGAGCCCGCCGCGACCCCGATGAGCGGCGCCCACAGGCGCAGGCGCTCCGCCGCCTTCAGTGAGACGCCAGCAATGACGGCCGCCGTCACCGCTGCGGTCAGGGGCGCGGCCAGCGCCGCCGCCTCGTCCGGCGCCTCGCTCAGGCGGCCGAGGACGACCGGCAGCACAGTGGCCGGAATGAGCATGTTCACCGTGCCCACGATGGTCGGGGTCAGAAGCCGCCGGAACAGGGAGAGCCGCGCCGAGATCGCGATCGGGAGCAGCGACGAGACGAGGACGAGGGCCGCGAGCAGCGCCGGGCCGCCGGCGGCGAGGGCGGCGACCGAGACGCCGATGAAGGCGACGGCGGGTCCCGTCCAGAGCACGTACCCCGCGCCGACCCGGCCGACACGGACCGCCTGCAGCCCCGTGCACGCCCCGGCGATCGCCACCGTGCAGAACACCGCCCACGACAGGTACCCATCGGTTCCGCCGGCGGAGCGAATCACGGTCGTGGGGATCAGGACGAGGCCGGTGATGCCGAGGATCACGAGCTGCGCGCCGCCGCCGAGGGTGAGGCCACCCGGTGGGATCTCGCCGGGCTCGAAGCGAACGCCCGGCTCGGAATCGGGGTCCCTGGCGCTCATTCGAAGATGCCCGCCCCGGCGAAGCGGCTGTCGGCGAAGGGGTTCGCGGGCTTGAGCCGCACCGGTTCCGTTCCGGATTCGTTGGTGGTCGTCACTCTCCTCACACTCTCTCTCGGCGCGACTTGCGTCCACCCACCAGCGAGAACGCCCCCGACGTCGGTATTCGTCGGAAATCGGCGAAACCCGCTTGCCGCAGGAGTCGAACAACTTCATCGTGCGTCCGCTGCACCCCACCTTCGCCGCGCGCGACCATGTTCGCATTCCACAGCGCCGCTATCTGAGGCCGCCCGGGCCGTTCATCAAAAAGAACCTCGTGAACCCACAACGCTCCGGATTCAGTCAAATGCCGCGAACAACGATCAAGAAGCGCCAGAGCGCTATCGTCGTTCTGACTATGAAGAAAGTTCCCGAGAAACACAACATCGGTCGCATCGAGTTCCCAATCCGCTTGAAAGACATCCATCGGAATGACGGTGACCCTGTCCGCGACGCCGTATCTTTGCAGGTACGGCGTGACGAAGGGGGCCACGGTCGGGTGTTCCAACAGAAGCACTGACGCTTCGGGATTGTCAAGAGCGAAAGGAATCGCAAACGTACCGCTTCCGCCTCCAACGTCCACTATACACTTAACCCCGTCAAAAACACCGATTCTCGCGGCTGTCACACAAGGAGCGAAGTTCCGACTGTGCTGAATGCCAAGCCGGGTCTCCGCGCTCCAGTTCGCAGTTGTCATGGTGCGTCCGGCCCCGGCCAAATACGCATTCGGGACATCGTCCGTGCAGTCCCAAAAGAGACCCGCACCGACATGGTAGGGGCTGTCGGGCAGCAGGTACTCGCGGGACAGATCCGTCAGCACGTAGCAGTCGTCACCGGAGGCGCTTTCGACGAAACCCATGCTAATGAGTACGCCGATCAACGCCTCTGCTCCACTCTCATTCAAGACCGTCTCTTGACATACCTGGAATACGGAGCGTCCCTCACGCGATGCGAGCGCGCGAAGAAGCCCTGTACGGCTGCTCCACTCTACATACTGTGCCAGTGAAGTCCCGGCAGACACGCCCCACGCTCGGCCTATTCGCCGGGCGATTTCTGCGATATCGCACTTTGGGGAGACAAGGCCATCATGACCACAAGTCATGTCCCCACTCCCGGGAACATATTGATCATCGACTATTGCCCTCCTCAAATGGTCTCCCTTGGTACTTGTTCGCCTTCCTTGGCGCGCCCATCCTGCAGATGCGCCGCGGGCGAGCGGTTCTCTCGGCAACTCGGACGGGCCGCTGATAACGACGGGCTCGCCGTTGCCTTCTCTGCTATTCTCCCTTGACGGCCACCCAGGCGCAGAAATTCAGGCAGCGCCAAAAGCAGTCGACGTGCGCGAAACCGGACCGCCGCAGCATCCGCTCGTTGGTAGCGGCATCCAAGGGGATCAACACGTCTCTGAGGGCCATGCGCTTTCGGTCTATCTCTTCCCGCGTATAGCCCATCGCTCGCTTGTGCTTGTGGTAGAGATCGACCAGCAGCCGGTCGGACGCGGAGTCGTTGCCGAGGATCTTCTCAACGAGGATCAGCGCTCCGCCGGGCGTCGTGTGCCGGTATGCGGTGGTCAGCGTCCGAAGGCGATCGTCAATGGGCACGAACATCAACGTCAGTACCGCAAGTGTGACGGATGCCTGAACGTCCGGATAGCCGTGGCGCAAGTCCACGTTGCAAATCTCGACCAGACCGGCGTCGATGAACGACCTGAGGCGTCGGCGACAGGCGTCGGCCATAGGTTCCGAGGCTTCGATTCCCACATACCGGTTGTGTCCGCCGAACCGATCGATCAGCGGCGCCATTGATGCCCCGAGCGCGCACCCCAGATCAACAACATGAGTGTTCGGTCGGATCAGATGACTGGCTACCTGGAACACGCTGTTCCGCATGGCGTCGAGTTGGGGAATCGATCGAGCCAACATGTCGTCGAAGACCGCGGTTACGGATTCATCGAATCGCCACGACTCTCCGGGCATGTGACCGAGCGAGGAAGCACCGGAATTCATGGACATGCCCTCCAATCAGACGTCGACCTGCGCTCTGAAATTGGCGAACAGTGCCGGGTTGACGGGCCGCCCACCCGAGACGACCTGTTGGCCGCGCCTGGCGCGCTTCGGGTTGCGAATGAGCCGAGGAAGGCCACGATCCGAGGCAAGGCGACCATATCGGAACTGCGCAACGCGCCGGCCTGCATCCATCGTAAGGGACCTAGCCGGGCCGTCCCGTCATCCAGTCCCACGGCCTGACCACGAGGTCCTTGAGGAGACCCGTTCGGCCGAAGGGACTCTCGGCGACGAACGCCCGGACCGCTTCGAGTGAGGAGGCCTGCACGACGATGAGCATGCCGTTGACCGTCGCTCCGTCGTCGTCCAGCGTGGTTCCCCCGTGAAGGAGGTCGACGTCGGGATGACGGTCGCGATCGCGCACGTAGGCGGCGAAGGCGTCGCCCGGGCGCTGCGACACGAGTTTCGCGTTGTAGTTCGCGAATACCATGAAGTGCAAGGAGCCGCTCTCCTCTCCGGCAGACGTTGTGGGGTACGGGTCACGTCTGGCTCGCGTGCGGTGCCGGAATCGCTCGCGGAGCACTGAACGTCTTGATCGTATCACATCGAAGTGACAATTGGGCGATCAGTCGGGCTAGGTCGGTGGCGATATAGAGACAAATGCGGTTTCTACATCGGCGTCGCTCTTGCCTTACGGGGTATTCCGGAGGTCGGCGGAGAAGTCGACCCGGCCGAGCCGCGACACGTAGCCGTCGTCATCAGTGCTGACGGGGCGGCTGGAGACGACTGTCTGCCACGGAGCCGGCTGGCCGGAGCCGGCGGTGGTCGCCGGCTGGCGGGCGGAAGCTGACTGGCTTGGGACAGTGACGGAAATTACCTTGCCACGTGCCAAGCGCCCCCGGTGGAGAACGGGTTGCGCCGAGGTGCAGTTGGCAACTTTGTATCGGTCGCTGTCGTTAGGTGGCCAAGCGGGACTCGGATGGTTGGAGCCGAGCCGGGGCGGGATTGCTGGGCGGGTGACCGGCGCTCTGCTCGGGGCGACGCTCGCTGGCGTTGCTCGGGGCGGCCGTGCGCGGCGTCGCCGGGCTCGCCTCGGCGACGGGCGGGCACTACGAAGGCGCCCATCGGTTGGGCGCCTTCGTAGCCTGTCCGGTCACGCGGCGGGGCTGTCGGTGGGCCGGTGATCGAGAAGAGGTCACGACCCAGCGTTGCGCTCCATGCGCCGCCGAGCCTGTACGCAGGGTGTCTTCCAAGTCGCGCTCGGCAAAGGGTGCGGGAACGAGGCGCGGTCATCCCAGCCGGGCGCGGGCGTCACGGAACACCTCCGACGCGGAGCGGCCGGCATTGCCGTTCGCGTCCCAGGCGCGATCTCGCCGTTCTGCTTCGTCGGCCCAGACTCTTGCGTTCTCCTCGTCGGAGAGCGTTTCCAGACTGTCCAGAAGTCTCTCCGCCAGTTTGGCGCGGTCCGAGGGGTTCAATCTCAGCGCCTCGGACTCTGTTTCGTGAATCGTCATGACGCCGCCTACCCCTCCTTGTCCGCGTACTGGTCGCGCAGCTTGGCGACCACCGTGGGGTCGGCGAGGGTGGTGACGTCGCCGAGCGTCTTGCCCTCCGCCACGTCCCGCAGCAGCCGCCGCATGATCTTCCCCGACCGGGTCTTCGGGAGGTCGGCCGCGAGCACGATCTCGTCGGGGCGGGCGATGGCGCCGATCTTCTTCACCACGTGCTGCTTCAGGACGCCGATGGTGCCGTCGTGCGGGGTCACGCCCTCCTTCAGGGTGACGAACGCGGCGATGCCCTGGCCCTTGATCTCGTGCGGCTTGCCGACGACGGCGGCCTCGGCGACGTCGGGGTGGTCGACCAGGGCGCTCTCGACCTCCATGGTGCCGACGCGGTGGCCCGAGACGTTGAGCACGTCGTCGACGCGGCCGAGCAGCCAGAGGTAGCCGTCGTCGTCGATCTTGGCGCCGTCGCCGGTCACGTAGACGTCGTGCCCCCAGCGCCCGAAGTAGGTCTTGACGTAGCGCTCGTGGTCGCCGTAGATGGTGCGCAGCATCGACGGCCAGGGGCGCTTCATGACGAGGTAGCCGCCGCCGACCTTCACCTCCTCGCCCTGCTCGTTCACGACCACGGGCTTGATGCCGGGGAAGGGGCGGGTGGCCGAGCCCGGCTTCAGGGCGACGAGGCCGGGCAGGGGGGCGACGCAGATGGCGCCGGTCTCGGTCTGCCACCAGGTGTCGACGATGGGGACGCGCTCGCCGCCGATGTTGGCGTGGTACCACATCCACGCCTCGGGGTTGATGGGCTCGCCGACGGTGCCGAGCAGCCGCAGCGTCGACATGTCGAATTTGGCGGGGATGTCGGTGCCCCACTTCATGAACGCGCGGATGGCGGTCGGGGCGGTGTAGAACACGGTGACCCCGTAGCGCTCGACCATCTCCCAGAACCGGCCCCGGTGCGGGGTGTCGGGAGCGCCCTCGTACATGACGCAGGTGGCGCCGTTGGCGAGGGGCCCGTAGACGAGGTAGCTGTGCCCGGTCACCCAGCCGATGTCGGCGGTGCAGAAGAAGACGTCCTCTTCCTTGAGGTCGAACACCCACTTCGAGGTGGCGTAGGTGCCGACCAGATAGCCGCCGGTGGTGTGGGCGATGCCCTTGGGCTTGCCGGTGGTGCCCGACGTGTAGAGGGTGAAGAGCAGGTCCTCGGAGTCCATCGGCTCGGGGTCGCAGCGCGGCGCGGCCTTCGCCATCAGGTCGTGGTACCAGTGGTCGCGGCCGTCCTGCATCTCGATGTCGGCATCGAGCCCCTCGCGCTTCATCACCACCACCGACTCGACGCTGGGGGCGCCGTCGAGGGCGTCGTCGGTGATCTGCTTGAGGGGGATGACCCCGCCGCGGCGGTAGCCGCCGTCGCCGGTCACCACCACCTTGGCCTGCATGTCGTTGATGCGGTCGCGCAGCGACTCGGCGCTGAAGCCGGCGAACACCACGCTGTGCACCGCCCCGATGCGGGCGCACGCGAGCAGGGTGATGGGCAGCTCGGGGGTCATCGGCAGGTACACCGCGACCCGGTCGCCCTTCTCGACCCCGAGATCGCGCAGGGCGTTGGCGAAGCGGTTCACGTCCTGGTAGAGGTCCCAGTACGTGAGGGTGCGGCGGTCGCCGGGCTCGCCCTCCCAGATGAGGGCGGCCTTGTTGCGCCGCGCGGTGCGGACGTGCCGGTCGACGCAGTTCACGCTGGCGTTGATCTTCCCGCCGAGGAACCACTTGACGGTGGGCGGGGTCCACTCGCACACGGTGTCCCAGGGGCGGCTCCACTCGAGCTCGCCGGCGAACTTCGCCCAGAACCCCTCGTGGTCGCGGTCCGCCTCTTCGTAGATGCCGGGGTCGTTGGCGTTGGCCTGCGCCGCGAACTCGGCCGGCGGCTCGAATACCCGGTCTTCCTGCAACAACGCGTCGAATCCGTCAGCCTGGGACACGGCAAGTCCTCCTGGGAAGAGTCAGCGAACGTCCGGCCGCCCCGCGGCCGGGACACGTCATTCTAGCAGTCCGTAGCGGAACCCCGCGTTGCACCGAGACCGGCGAGGCGCCGGTCTGACAAGGCGTGACGAGAGCGCAGACTGGAACATGTGACCGAGGAACAACGAAACCGGGGGATTGCGCCGGTCGCGGCAGGTCCCCGGCAGGTATGGCTGGGCGGCAATCGGAGCCGCAGGCGGCGCTTGCCGCGCTCCGCAGGATGCCTCGCGGCCGAATGCAGCGGGGCCTTCTACTGCGGACTGCCCGGGCCGGGAATCCCGGCGAGTCCAATGAGGCCGTCCGGCCGGTCGGGGCGTGCGTCGTCCTCGGTCCACAGCATCCGCTCGGCCCGCTCGAGCAGGCTCCGGAGGCCGGTGCGGCGGAGGGCGGACACCGCGACGCCCTCGTACCGGCGCGCCAGCGCCTCGCCCTCGCCGTCCGCCATGCGGTCGATCTGGTTGAAGACGAGCAGCTCCGGCGCCTCGATGCCGATTCCACCCAGCACGCGGCGGACGGCCTCGATGCGGCGCTCGCAGTCGGCCGTCGCGGCGTCGACGACGTGGAGGAGCAGCGACGCGTCGGCCAGCTCCTCGAGGGTGGCGCGGAAGGCGGTGACCAGATCGGCGGGGAGGTCGCGGATGAACCCGACGGTGTCGGTGACGATGACCTCGCGCTCGCGCGGGAAGCGGAGGCGGCGCGAGGTGGGGTCGAGGGTCGCGAACATCTGGTCGGCCACGTGCACCTCGGTGCGGGTGAGGGACCGCAGCAGGGTGCTCTTGCCCGCGTTGGTGTAGCCGACGATGGAGAGCACCGGCACCGCGCGCCGCCCCCGCCGCTGCCGCCGGTTCTCGCGCTGGGCGGCGAGCTTCTTGAGCTCGCGCTCGAGGCGGGTCACGCGGTCGCGGGTGCGCCGGCGGTCGACCTCGAGCTTGGTCTCGCCCGGTCCGCGCCCCCCGATGCCGCCGGCGAGCCGCGACAGCGAGACCTCGGCCCGTTGCGCGAGCCGGGGCAGCAGGTACTTGAGCTGGGCCAGCTCGACCTGCAGCTTGCCGTCGCGGGTGGTCGCGTGCTGCGCGAAGATGTCGAGGATGAGCTGGGTGCGGTCGATCACCCGCAGCTCCATGCGCTCGCCGAGGTTGCGCGCCTGCGTCGGGGTCAGGTCCTGGTCGACGATGACGAGGTCGACGCCGCTGTGGAAGGCGCGTATCGCGAGGTCGTCGAGCTTGCCCGAGCCGAGCACGGTCTTGGGGTCGACGCGGGGGCGGTTCTGGGTCACCGCGTCGACGATGTCGACGCCGGCCGAGTGGGCGAGCTCGCGCAGCTCGGCGAGGTGGACCTGCATCTCGCGTGCTGCGCGGCCGGCGGTGACCGAGACGAGGATGGCGCGCTCGCGGTCCCCGACCCGCTGCCCGTCGGTCTCGCGCGCGAGGGCCGCCTCGCGCTCGCGGATCCAGTCCTGGAAGTCGAAGGCGAACTGGGCCGGCGGCTGAGGGTCAAGGCGCTCGATGCCGGCGTTGCGGTCTCCCGGGGCCCGGTCGCCGGCGGGCGCGAGGGCGGCGGCGTGGGCGAGGTCGGGCAGGCCCTCGTCGTCCACCCCGATCGTCACCATCGCGTCGAGGCGCAGCAGCAGCAGGTCGGTGCGGTCGTCCCGGGTCAGGCCCTCGTTCGCGAGGTGGGTGTGGAGGCAGCGGAGGCCGCGCAGCCGCCCGCGGCCGGCCCGCAGCCGGCCCCAGTCGGGCAGCGCGATGGAGTGGGCGTCGCCCACCATCACGTGCTGGACGAGCCCGCGGCGGTCGAGCAGCACCCCGACCTGCCGCCGGATCTCGTGGCTGATCTCGGTGAGCTGCCGGGCGAGCTCCTGGGTGACGAGCCGGTCCGCGGGGACCCGGCGCCGGAAGAGGCGCTCGAGCTGGCGGGTCTGGCTGGCCTTCAGGCCGTGCGTATCACCGAAGACTTCGATGGGAGATGCCTCCAGTCGGTAATCGATGTGGACTCGCCGTCGTTACCCGGGCGCCGCCGTGCGTATCACCGAAGACTTCGATGGGAGATGCCTCCAGTCGGTAATCGATGTGGACTCGCCGTCGTTACCGGGCGTCGCGCCCCCGCCTGGGACCGCGATCGACCGGAGGTCGGACCAGCCCGGACGCGGGCGACCGGCTGCTCATCTACGACCTGTTGCGCCAGACCCCCCTGGCGCAAGTCCAACCCGAAGTCGTCAAGGTGAAGAAGGGCCTGCAGCTGATTCTCGCCGCTGATCGACGGCGTGAAGCGGCTCGCGCCCTCCTACCCGAGCCAGCCCGTTTCGGTGCTCGCGCTCGGTGCACGACAGGGTGGTTCCGTCAGCGTCCTCGCTGCCCGGCGCGCCCGGGGGCCCGGCAAGCAGCTGTCCATACCCTACGGCCGCGGGGCCGTGGGGCCCGTGCTTTCTCGCGCGAAGCGCTGGTAGACCTCGCGCGCCTCGTCGAACTGGGCGAAGACATGGGCGCGCTCGCGCTCGGCCCGCCAGCCGGGCCACGCGTCCGCCATCGCTTGCAGCCTGTCGATCCAGCGCAGGGCGTAGTCGGCCGCGTCCGCATCCCGGATCGGCTCGTCGCCGACCAGCAGCCACACCGGGTTGGTGAACGCCTGCACGTAGGTCACGTCCATCGGGAACCGGTCGGCGGGGGCGCCCTCGGCCCGCAGGTGGCACCAGCCGCTGCCGGTCACGCGCCGGCCCACGGTGAAGGCGGCCGTTCGGCCGTCGACGCCGAGGGGCACCTCCTGCACGGTCTCCCCGTCGCACACCAGGAACACACTGTCCAGGGGAGTGATCGACCGCACCCGGCCGGCAATCCGGACCTCGCCCCCGCCGGCCGGCAGGCTCACCTCTTCGCCCGGCATCCGCCCGTCAACGGTCAGCTCGAGCAGCGGCCCCGACGAGACGAATGCCCGACCCGCCCGCAGCTCCTCGAGCCACGCGTCGACGTCGAGGCCGCGGGACCCGGTGTGGACGTAGGTGCGCACCGACCCCACCAGCTTCGAGCGGTGCAGGTTGCTGATGGAGTCCTCGCCCCCGGTGGCGGTGACCCGGAGGCCGTTGTTCCAGACCGCGTAGAGGGGGAAGAAGCCGGACCGCGCCGCGTCCGACCACTCGACCGCGTCGGTGGTGCCTAGGGCCGCGTCGACGATGAACCCCTTGCCGCCGCCGAGGCTGCCGTCGAGGGGGTCGTTCTCGCCGGTGAACGCGTGCACGTAGCCGACGGTGGCCCCCTGCGCCTTCGCCTTCCGGAACATGTCGGTGTTGCTGGGGTAGAGGCTCTCGATGGCGGTGCCCTCGTAGCCCATCGTGAACGGCGAGATCAGGTGGTCGCGCATCCCGAACATGAAGACGTGGCCGTAGAAGGGCGGTCGGTACTCCTGGCCCACCACCACCGGGTGCTCCGGCGTGGACGTGGAGTGCGCGCCGCCGCCGGGCTCGAACCACTGGTAGTCGAGGATGCGGTTGTCCTTGTTGGCGACCTGGTGGAGCACGATGTCCTGGTCCTCGGCCTCCGACATCATGATCAGGTTCTCGAGCGAGTTGTGCAGGTTGCCGCCGTAGTTCCCGTGCACGTGGGTCGAGGCGCTGACCCAGCCGGCCGCGGCCATGTCCGCCATCCGGGTGAGCTCGACCGTCAGCTCGGTCGTCCCGCCGGCCGCGACCTCGGCCGTCGCGGTGGCGGGGTGGAACTCGAAGCCCTTGACCACGGTCAGCTCGACCGGCCCCGCCGGCACCTCGACGGTGAACGCGCCGGGGGTGTGGAAGAGGTGATCGCCGCGCGCGCTCAGCCGCGCGTAGGCGTCGGCGGGGGTGTAGGACTTCCCGTCCGAGGCGGTCAGGTGGACCCGCGAGCCGGTCGTCTCGCCGGTGTCCGCGGCGCGCGTGCGGACCGAGAGGGTGCCCATGGGCCGCTGCCACCGCCGCTCGGTGATCTCGACGGTGCGCAGCGCGCCCCCGTGGGTCTCGAGGAGGGCGAGCTGCGGCAGGCCGCCCTCGTTGGTGACGAACGCGATCCATTCGTCGTCGGGCGACCAGCGCGGATGGAAGGCGTCGTGCTGAAAGAACGTCAGCTTGTAGGGCTCGCCGCCGGCGGTCGGCTGCACGTAGAGGTTGTTGAACTGGTCGGCCGCCCCCCGCGTCGACGAGTAGACGAAGCGCCGGCCGTCGCTGGCGATGTCGGGCCGGGTCCGGTACAGGGTCTGCTCGCGCAGCACCGTCACCGCGTCGACGATGCCCCCGGGGGCGGCGGGCACGCGGAGGACGTTGCCCGAGCCGAGGGGGATGTCGCGGTTCGAGACCAGCAGCAGCTCGTCGCTCTCGGTGCTGTCGGGGCCTGCCGGCAGCCACGCCGGGGTCAGGTGCATGTCCCACGGGCCGAAGTACAGCCGGTTCGCGGGATAGGCGTGGTCGCTCGTGATCGGCATCTCGTCGCCGGCCCACCGGCCTTCCCCGACCGGCCGCACCGCGACGTTGAAGTAGCCGTTGGGGCGGGTCGACACGTAGGCGATGCGGGTGCCGTCCGGCGAGAACGTAGGGTCGGCGTAGACGTGGTCGTCGTTCGTCAGGGCGCGGCTCTCACCGGTGGACACCTCCAGCAGCTCGAGCTGCACCCGGTCGCCGTCGTGGTCGGCCGTATAGACGATCCACCGGCCGTCGGGCGACCAGTCGGGCGACGAGTGGTAGGCGTCGGGGCTGTAGGTCAGCTCCTCGGCCGCCCCGGTGTCGGGGTCGACGCGCCAGATGGACCCGCTCATCGCCACCGCGATGGACTCGCCGTCCGGCGCCCAGCTCGGCGCCCATGGGGTCGAGCTCGGGGCGGGCGGGAAGTAGAAGTTGTGCATGTAGTTCCCGCCATGGCGCGACGCGGGGTAGCGGCCCGCCTGGGCGTGCGCGTCGACCGCGCCCGCGGCCACCGCCGCGGCGAGAACGCCGCCGATAAGGGCTCGTCGCATGGTCTTCCTCACTGCCAGCCGGCCCGCAGGGCCTCGCGGTCGACCGCCTCCCCGTTCAGATAGACGGCCGAGATCTGCCGGGTGTTCGCGATGCCGAACATCGGGTTGGCGTCGAGCACCACGAAGTCGGCGCGCCGCCCCGCCTCGATCAGGCCGGTGTCGACGCCGAGCACCTCGGCCGACGCGCTCGTGGCGATGCGGATGGCGTCGGCCGGCGAGATCCCCGCCTCGACGAACAGCTCGAGCTCGCGGTGCTCCATGAACCCCGGCACGTGGTCCTGCACGCCGGTGTCGGCGCCGAGGACGAGACGGGCGCCGGCGTCGGCGAGCTTCCGCAGGCTGCCCTGCATCGCCGCCCAGGACTCGGCGGCCCGCCCCGCCGCCTCCGGCGTGCGGTTCTCGAACGACGCGCGAATGCGGGCCAGGATGTCGCCGGCCACCGACTCGAGCAGCAGCGGGTGCTCGACCCAGGCGGGGGGCTCGACGTGCCGGCCCCGCTCCGAGATGCTCAAGTTCGGCATGACGAACACGTCGTTCTCGACGACGGCAGCCACCAGCTCGTCGTCCATCGCGAGGTCGCGCGGCAGGTGGGCGAAGCCGTCCGCGCCGGCGTCGACGAGGGCGCGGGCGTCGTCGTGGTAGTAGACGTGGGCGATGACCTGCAGGCCGTGCTCGTGCGCGGCGGCGATGATCGGCTCGTAGAGGTCCGGGGTGAGCTTCTCGACCGAGCCGCCCCGGTCGTCGACCCAGATCTTGACGAAGTCGGCGTCGGTGGCCGCGATCTCGTCGACCGCCGCCCGCGCCTCGTCTTCCGTGGACACCCCGAGCGCGGTCGGCCGCATCGTCGCGGCCCCCGGCCCCGCGTCGGGCCGCGCGATGCCCCGGAACGCGGTGTGCAGCCGGGCCCCGCCCAGCGTGCCCGCTTCCTGCTCGGCCCGGATGTCGAACGCAAGCTCGCCGGGGTCGGTCCCCATCGAGACGATGGTGCCGACGCCGTTGTAGGCGTACCGCTCGAGGTGGTCGATCAGGTTCTCGCGCGTGTAGTTCGCGTAGTCGTAGCTGAGGCCCTGCTGGAACCCGACGTGCCCGTGCAGGTCGACGAGCGCCGGCATGACCGTCTTGCCGCTCAGGTCGACCACCGCCGCGTCCTCGGGGACCGGCACGCTGGCGGGGCGGCCCGCGGCCACGATGCGCCCCTCGTCGACCACCAGCACCCCGCCCCCGATGGGCGGGCCGCCGTCTCCGGTGATGAGGGTCGCCCCCTGGTAGGCGACGACGGTGCTGATCGGGGCTTCGGGAGCGTCGCCGCCGCAACCGGCGGTGGCGACGGCGAGGAGGACGAGAGTCGGGACAGGGCGAATGGTCATCTGCATGCAAGCCTGGAGCGGCGTGGCCATCGGCGCGACCGTCCGGCGAACCGCCACCGGAGTCGGATTATAGCGTCACGCGAGCTGACACCGCCGAGGAGAGGCGCGGTCTGTTGCTCGAATCGTGGTGGCTTCATGCAGAGACAGGGCGTTGCCGGGGCGGCTTAGGCGGTCGGTGTCCCTGTCCCGGCGGGTCCTGCCGGGCCCGGAAGCCGGCGATGAACCCCTCGACGGTGCCTTCGAGCTTCGCCAGCCCCTCACGAACGGCCGCGAGGTCGCGATGGAGCATCGCGTGTGAGGCGACGATGGCCACGACGACTGTGAGGAACCCGATCCACTGGCTCTCCATCCCGGCTGCTTCCTGGCCCATCTCCCCGGGTGAAGGCGAACGCTCTCGTCAGGGCGCACTCACGGGGGAGTCGGTCGATGGAACCCTTCCAGCGTCCCGAGGCGCTGTTCGACCCGGTCGAGGCGCTGTTCGACCCGGTCGAGGCGCTGTTCGACCCGGTCGAGGCGCTGTTCGACCTGGTCGAGGCGCCTGCTCGACCCGGTCGAGGCGCTGTTCGACCCGGCTGAGGGCGACCTCGACGGCGCGGAGGCGGACCTCGATTCCGTCGAGCCGGGCGTCGAAGTCGTCCAGGCGGGCGCGAACGTCCCGCAGGTCGGCGCGAACGTCCCGCAGGTCGGCGCGAACATCGCCTGTCAGGGTGACCACGACGGCGATCACGGCCACCGCTGACCCGCGACGGCCGTGAGGATCGCTACGCCGGTAACGACAATCCACCGCGTGTCGTTCGTCACACAGCCAGTCTGCCACGCGCACAGGGGGCCTGCGAGGAGGCGTCCCGCTTCGTGGCTTCTCGAACGGACGTGGCGCGCCGGCGTCGAGGCCGGCGCGCGCTCACCGCAGCAGGTCGAAGAGATAGCTGTACTTGACGGTGATTGTCCGCCCCGCGCCGGGGGGGATGTAGTCGTGGCTGCTGAGGGTCTGGCCGAACCCCTGGATGTCGTTGTAGACGATGAAGAGCCCGGTGTTGGCGTCCGACAGGAGGCCGAAGCGCACGTTCGACGACCAGAGGCTCGCGCGGGTGTTGTACTGGACGAGGGCCTGGAGGAACATCCGGGTGGTGAACGAGTACGACACGCGCAGGCGACCCAGGTGGGTGGTGAAGTCGCCGACGGGAAGCCGCAGGTCGTTGTAGCTCCACTCCAGCATCGCGTTGAACGTCTCGCCGGCGCGGGCCGTGACCGACGGCGTGAGCGTCACCCGGTCGCCGCCGAACAGCCCGCCGACGATGGTGTTGATGTTGAAGCTGACCGGCGCCCCCAGGTTCGTGTTGCCGGCGATCTGCGCCTCCTGGTGGTCGTACTTCCCCGGCGGGACGATGACGCCGGGGAAGATCTCGAACGGCTGGAACACGCCCTCGCGGGTGACGTTCATGCCGGTGTGGATCTCGTAGCCGTTGCGCCACTCGATGTGGTTGTCGATGTGCGTGAACTGCGTCTCCTGGATGCCGGTGCCGAAGTCGAACACGGTGTTGTGCGAGACGTGGGGCCGCAGCTCGTGGACGCCCATGAAGTTCTCGGGACGGAACGTCGTGAACACGCTGCCGTTCATCCGCCGGTAGCTGCGCCGGGCGAGGAAGCCGACCTCCGGGTTGAAGTCGGGGGCCACCTCGTTGAAGCCGAGGCTGAGCCGGGCCCGTTCCGACTGGTGCTGGGCGCTGAGCCCGTAGGCGTGCGAGCCGCCCGGTCCGGCCGAGAGGTCGTGCACGGCGCCGGTGTCCGCCACGAAGCCGCTCACCGTGCCGCCCTGTCCGATGCCCCAGCGCCCGTCGAACGCCACGGTGGTGTTGGCGCCGCTGCCGGCGGCGAGATCGCCGGTCGCGTTGCGGTTGACGACCATGGCGCCGACGTTCGACCGGTTGGCGAGGTCCTGCCGCAGCCGCGCCACCGTGAAGTTCTGGCCCGGAAGCGCATCCTCGTCGCCCAGGGCGCCGACCGCCGCGGTCTGCATGTTGAGGAACCCGATGTTCGTGTTGCTGCCCACCTTGCCCGACAGCCGCCCCCCGCCGATGATGGGAATCTGCTCGCCGTTCTCGCCGAGCCCGATGCGGCGGCTGAAGAACACGTCGACCGCGCCGGGCTGGCCCACCGAGAACAGGCCCGCGTTCTCGAGGAAGAACGGCCGCTTCTCGGGGAAGAACAGCGTGAAGCGGTCGAGGTTGATCTGTTCGTCGTCGACCTCGACCTGGGCGAAGTCGGTTCTCGCGGTCAGGTCCAGGGTCATGCTGGGGGTCACGCTGTACTTCAGGTCCCCGCCCCAGTCGCCGTCGTTGACGTTGCTCCGGGTCTCGGTGCGGTGCAGGGTCGAGCCGAGGAGGTAGGGCGTGAGCTGGAGGTTGCGCTGGGGGGGCACCGCGATCCCCTGCAGCTCGCCGGCCAGCGACAGGCGGTTGAGGTTGAACTGGCGCGGCAGGGGCGACCAGTAAACCTGCTCGTTGTTGAACCGGATGTTCCGCTGGAAGTTCACGCCCCAGGTCTGCACCTCGCTGGTCGGGTAGCGCAGGGTCCGGAACGGAATCGCGATCTCCGCCGTCCACCCGACATCGCTCACCCGGGTGACCACCTCCCACGCGCCGTCCCAGTTGACGTTGAGGCCGCCGCCCGAGCCGCGCTGCTGCCGGCTGTTGCTGGGGCGCCCGCTGCCCCCGCCCCCGAACCGGCCGCTGCCCTGCCCCTCGTTGGTGAGCTGCCCGTCGTACTCGATGCCGGCGGGGTTGGTGCCGAAGACGAACCCGTTCTGGCCGTCCAGGTACGTGTCGAGGATGACCCGGAAGCTGTCGGTCTCGGTCAGCTCGGAGTCGCGGCGGCTGTCGGCGACGATGATCGTGCCCGGGTCCTCGGTGTAGCAGACCACCCCGAAATAGATGGTGTCGGCGTCGTAGACGATGCGGACCTCGGTGCGCTCCGAGGCCGGCCGGCCCTCGAAGGGACGGCTCTGCACGAAGCCGGTGGCCAGCATCGCGCCCGCGTAGGCGGGGTCGTTCAGGACGTCGCCGTCCACCGCCGGCGCTTCCTCGACGCTCCGGGCGCGGACCAGGGGGAATCCGGCCACGGTCAGCTCGCGCGCCTCGATCCGGCGCAGGCCGGGATCGGACTGGGCCGCGGCGGGCGCGGCTGGAACCAATCCCCACAGGCCGAGGGCCGCGGTGATGGCCGGAGCGCAGGAACGATGGAGCAGAGTGCCAGTCAAGAATCGCGTTCTCCCGCCCCCGGCCAGGGGCGTCCTGGTCCGGCGGCCTGCCGGGGTGACGTCGTCGCGGATCCGCACTCGAGTCGGTCCGGTCCGAAGCCGCTCCCGACACTATCGGTCGTGCATCGACCCGTGGAGTGTATTACGCCCACCGGTCCGTGCCGTTCAGCCGGCGTGAGCCCCGGCGGGCTTCAGTCCGCCGTCGTCTTTGCGTAGTAACGCACGCCGGAGACGCCCTCGAAGTCGGCGTCCTGGGTCCACAGCGTCGCACGGTTGGCCCGCGCGGTCGCAAGGATGATCGCGTCGGCCATGGCGAGGCTGCGCTCGTGCGCGAGCCGTGCCGCTTCCAGGGCCAGCGCCGGAGACAGGATGATCTCACGCCCCTGGCGCATCAACGCGGCCGCGCGGATCGCAGAGTCTTCTCCCCGTTCCCGCAAGACGACCCGGAAGACTTCGTAGAGACTGATCGTCGGAACCAGGAGTCGACTCGGATCGGCAAGCGCCGCCATGAAATGGCGTGCATTGGGGCCATCGGCGAGGTACTCCAGCCAACCGGAGGAGTCGACGACATGCAACCCGTCCATCGGCCGGGTTCACAGCGGGCGGTCCGGCTCGCGCTCGACGCGCGTATCGATCCCGGCGAGCCAGCCGCGCATTTCCCGGATGTCGCGGACCGGCACGAGCTCGATACGGTCGCCATACTGAACGACCTGGAGTCGCTGGCCGGCCACGAGGCCGAGAGATTCCCGTACCGCCTTGGGAATGACCACCTGGAACTTCGGGGAGATCTTCACCTGGTCCATGTACTTCGCCCGGACATCGATCCTGAAATCGTAATGCGAGTCTAGCACGCTCGCCATGAACTTCCGTGTCGTACCGGTCGAACGCGGTGGGTCCCTCATCGCGGGCCGCGCGGGCACGCCTCGAAGGTTGGCTCTGGCGGGCGGAGTGCGTACCATTAGGAGTCGGCGCGCCCGGCGAGCCCGCGTCGCCGATGGAAGGAGAGTTCTGCAGATGAGCACGGCATGTCGCACAGCCTGCGTCGCGGCGGTCCTGACCGCGATCGCCGCCCTCGGCGCCGCTCCGGCGGGGGCGCAGCACTACACCGGCCCCCGGACGCCGGACGGCCAGCCCGACATCCAGGGCGTCTGGACCAACTTCGACCCCACCCCGTTCGAGGCCCCCGACGAGGCCGACATCGAGCGGCTGGCCCCGCTGGCCGCCTGGTTCCCCGGCAGCAACCAGCCTCAGCGCATGCCGGCGATGCCCCAGTCCGTCGAGGACCGGGCCCGTCCCCCGCAGGGCCCGTGGGGCGACGGCCCCGGCGACGCCCTGCGCAACCCGCGGCGGCGGTCGATGATCGTCGACCCGCCCAACGGCCGGCTCCCGGTCCGGGACGAGGCGCGGGCCGTCCGCGACTACAACCTGATCAACCTCACCGACTCTTGGCTGAACCACACCCCGTGGGAGCGGTGCATCACCCGCGGCGTGCCGGGAGGCATCTTCCCGCCGGGCTACGGGGCGGGCTACCAGATCCTGCAGATTCCCGGCCACGTGGTGCTCTTCTACGAGATGATTCACGAGGCCCGCATCATCCCGGTGGACGGCAGCCCCCACCTCCCCGACAGCATCCGCCAGTGGAACGGCGACGCGCGGGGGCGCTGGGAGGGCGACACCCTGGTGGTCGAGACCACCAACTACAACGACCAGGGCACCATCGGCACCAACATCGCGACCCGCGGCGTGCGGGGGATTCCCCAGAGCGAGAACCTGCGGGTGGTCGAGCGGTTCACGCGTCACGACGACGACACCATCAGCTACGAGGTGACCGTCGACGACAACTCCGTGTTCACCTCGCCGTGGACGGTGGCCATGCCCCTGAACCGGGACACCACCTACCAGCTCTTCGAGTACGCCTGCCACGAGGGCAACTACGGGCTCGAGAACAGCCTGCGGGCGGGACGGGCCGAGGACGCGGCGGCCAGGGCCACGCAGCAGTGAACGCGCCGCCGGCGCTCTGGTGATCGAGTCGGACGGGGGGATCCGCGCCGCGGATTCCCCCGTCCACGACCGGACAGAAGGCGCCACCGGCTCCAGCCGGGGCGTGACGGATCCTCGGTGTGTCGACGCGTCGCGCCAACCGCCCACGACGGGCGACGGCCTCCCGAACCGCCCGTTCCACCGAAACCCGCCCCGAACCCACGACGGGGCGACGGCCTCCCGAACCACCCGTTCCGCCGAGCCCCGCCGCGCAGGCGGGCAGACCGCGCACGCCAACCGGGACATCATCGGCGAGCCCGCGGATGTCGACGGCGGCCCGGGCCTTCGGGCGCCGCGGTCTGTCGTGACGAACCTGGAGCCGTGGGTGAACGGCCTCGACCTCACCCAAGCAGGCCGGGTCGAGCACCGTGAACCTCCGCAGCCGATTGCGGGCCGCCTGCCGGATCCGCTCGTGTAGGATCCCCGCGTGACTCACGACTACGTCATCGTCGGCGCGGGCACCGCCGGCTGCGTGCTCGCCAACCGGCTGTCGGCCGACCCGGACGCCAGCGTGCTGCTGCTCGAGGCGGGGGGCAAGGACGACTACTTCTGGATCGACATCCCCGTCGGCTACCTCTACACCATCGGCAACCCCCGCACCGACTGGTGCTACCGCATCGAACCCGACCCCGGGCTCAACGGCCGGACCATCCTGTACGCCCGCGGCCGGGTCCTCGGCGGCTGCTCGTCGATCAACGCGATGATCTACATGCGGGGGCAGCGGAGCGACTACGACCACTGGGCGTCGCTCGGCAACCGCGGCTGGGGCTGGGACGACGTGCTGCCGGTGTTCATGCGGTCCGAGGACTACCAGCACGGCGCCGACGAGTGCCACGGGGTCGGCGGCGAGATGCGGGTCGAGGAGCGCCGGGTGAGCTGGGAGATTCTCGACGCGTGGCGCGACGCGGCCGAGGAGTGCGGCATCCCCAAGATCGCCGAGTTCAACCGGGGCGACAACTTCGGCAACGCCTACTTCCAGATGAACCAGCGCGCCGGCCGGCGCTGGAGCGGCACCAAGGCGTACCTGCGCCCCGTCATGCACCGGCCCAACCTGACCGTCCGGACCGGCGCGCAGGTGCGGCGGATCGCGGTCGAGGGGGGCGATGCGGGCTTGAGTGCGACCGGGATCGAGCTGGTGACGGGCGAGCGGCTCGAGGCGCGGCGCGAGGTGATTCTGGCCGCCGGGGCCATCGGCTCGCCGCAGATCCTGCAACTCTCGGGCATCGGCCCCGGCTCCCTGCTGCAGGCGCACGGCATCGAGGTCGTCCGCGACCTCGCCGGGGTCGGCGAGAACCTGCACGACCACCTGCAGATACGCAACATCTACAAGGTGAAGAACACCGTCACCCTGAACGTGCGGGTGAACTCGCTGTTCGGCAAGGCGGCGATGGGGCTGGAGTACCTGCTGTTCAAGACCGGCCCGCTGACGATGCCCCCGTCGCAGCTCGGGGCCTTCGCGCGCAGCGACCCGTCGCGGGCGTCGGCGAACATGGAGTGGCACGTGCAGCCGCTGTCGCTCGACAAGTTCGGCGACCCGCTGCACGAGTTCAACGCGATCACGCCGTCGGTCGCCAACCTCCAGCCGACCAGCCGCGGGCACGTCCGCATCCGGGACGCCGACCCCCGGCAGGCGCCGGCCATCACCCTCAACTACCTGTCCACCGACGAGGACCTCCGGGTCGCGGTGGCCGGTCTGCGGTTCACGCGGCGCATCATGGCCGCGCAGGCCCTGGCCCGGTTCGAGCCCGAGGAGTGGAAGCCGGGTCCCGAGGTCGAGAGCGACGAGGCGCTGGCCGCCGCCGCCCGCGATCTCGGCACGACGATCTTCCATCCGGTGGGCACGTGCAGGATGGGCAGCGACCCCCTCGCCGTCGTCGACGACCGGCTCGCGGTGCACGGGGTCTCGGGGCTGCGGGTCATCGACGCCTCGGTCATGCCGCGCATCACGTCGGGCAACACCAACGCGCCCACGGTGATGATCGCCGAGAAGGGGGCGGAGTTCGTACGCGAGGACGCGGCGGCGCCGAGAGCGAGGGCGTGAGCGTGACGATAGTGCAGGTCGACGCCTTCACCTGCGAGCCCTTCAGCGGGAATCCGGCCGCCGTCTGCGTGCTGCCGCGGGTGGCCGAGCCGGCGTGGATGCAGCGGGTCGCGCGCGAGATGAACCTGTCGGAGACGGCGTTCCTGGTGGGCCGCGAGTCAGGCGAGTACGACTTGCGGTGGTTCACCCCGGCTGTCGAGGTGGACCTGTGCGGCCATGCGACGCTGGCTTCGGCCCATGTCCTGTGGGAGGACGGACACCTTCCGCGGGACGCCCCCGCCGTGTTCCACACCCGCTCGGGCCGGTTGTCGGCCATGCGCCGCGGCGACTGGATCGAGATGGACTTTCCGGCCGAGCCGGCCGAGCCGGTCCCCGTGCCGGCCGGGCTGGCCGAGGCGCTCGGGGCCGCACCCGTTCACTTCGGCCGGAACCGGTTCGACTGTCTCGTCGAGGTCGATTCCGAGGCGACGGTGCGGCGGCTCGCGCCCGACGTCCGCGGCCTCGCCGCGCTGCCGGTGCGCGGCGTCATCGTCACCGCGCGAAGTGAGACGGAAGAGTTCGACTTCGTGTCGCGCTTTTTCGCCCCCCGTGCCGGGGTCGACGAGGACCCGGTCACCGGCTCCGCGCACTGCTGCCTCGGGCCCTACTGGCGCCGCCGGCTCGGCCGTGACGCGTTCACGGCGTGTCAGGCCTCGGCGCGCGGCGGGGTGGTCAGGGTCGTGGTGGCGGGAGATCGGGTCCTGTTGTCGGGGCAGGCGGTCACCGTCCTGCGCGGCGAGCTGCTGGCGTGAAGGTGGCCGCGTCGGTGCATCCCCCCGGGAAGGGCGTCGAGCACCGTCAGGGGCATGCGAGCACCGTCAGGGGCATGAATGTAATGTTTCCAGCGGCAGGAATGTAACGCTCGGGGAGTCTGCGACGGGAGTTCCCTCGGCGGAAGGACGTCGCGACATCAGCGCTTGAGTCCCAGATCGGGGCTGACGTCGCGGAGCAGCTTGTCGATCGACTCCAGCGTGTTCGTCTGGATGTCCTTGACGCTGGCGCCCAGCTTCACGTCGAGCCGGAACTCCAGCGGCAGGCCGGCTGCGGCTTTCACGATCTCCGGCAGCGCGTCGACCAGGTCCTGCAGCGCCGCGGGGTCGAGCACCGCGGACGACCCGTACCCGGTCGTGGCCTTCGAGACCGCCGGCGTGACGGAGGTCGGATCGAACCCGGCGGGCGGTCTCAGCGAGACTGTTCCCGCGGCGGCCACTTCGCACGGCCACGCGCCGCTCTCGGGCGTCGTCTCCAGCCAGCGGGCCGCGATGGCGTCGTCGATGGCCCGGCGCAGCACGGCCCAGGGCAGGGGACGGCCCTCCTGGTTGGCCAGGGCGACGGAGAGCGCCAGCACCGTCGATTCGTTCGCCTTCCAGGCGTCCGGCACGGCGTCCTTCAGCAGGCGCTGCACCGGCAGGGGCTTCAACGGCGCCCGCAGCGCTGCCGCGGGGGTCAGCACGCCGGCCGGCAGCGGCTCGCCCTGGAAGCTGGCCGGTCCGTTGAGCAGCCACAGGCTGCCTTCCTGCACGGCGGCCGCGATGGCGGTCTCGACCGCGTCCGTGGGGCAGGTCGGAATGTCGATCGGTTCCTCGTAGCCCTCCCGGAGCACCGTGACCGTCCGGTCGCCCGAGAAGTAGTCGACGACGGTGCCGACGGTGATCGAGTCGCCGGCCCAGAGCTCCGGCAGGACGCCGGGGGCCAGGACGCCCGGGTCGAGGTCGGAGAGGGTCGCCGACGCGGGCAGGAAGAGCTCCAGGGCCGGCTCGGAGCGCGCCGCCTCGTCGATCGGCGTCCGCCACCAGGTCTTGACCGACCGGTCGGGCCGCGGGAGCGACGCGACGAACAGGCCGTCCTGCACTCCGCGGTCGATGGTGGCCAGGATCTCCTGCGTGCGGAGCATCTTGGGCAGCCGCGGGTTCTCCGCGAACGCGCTGGCCAGGTCCTTGACGCGGCGGGACGGCTCGTCGTCGCGCCAGAGGTCGTACGGTCCGCCGGGGGGCAATGCCTCGGCGTTGATCGCCGTCTCCTGGACGCGCGCCCGGCGGTCGGCCTTGACCGTCGCGAACAACGGGTCCGAGCCGACCGTCACCCTGAACGCCTGGACCTCGTTCTGGGGGTTCACGGTCACCACGATGGTCCACGCCTGCCGGATCGCTTCGGGAATACGGCGGCGCGCGTCCTCGGTCCACGTCGCCAGCATCTCCTCGCGCACTGCGTCCTGCGGCTGGCCCCTGAGCTGGTGCTGCACGTCGTCCCAGCCGAGGTAGTCGCGGACGCGGGTGCGCGCCACCTCGAGCCCGTCGGTCGACGGCGCCGCCAGCACGACGGCGTTGCGGCGGATGCGCGGCCGGTCCGGTCCGGTCGTCTCGTCGATGAAGCGGCGCGCGGCGCGGCTGGGCCGTCCCGCGTTCGAGACGCACGAGGGCGGCAGGACGGCGAAGTGGAACTCGCCGTCGTCCTCGACGTCGCGGGGCCGCTCGGGCAGCATGTGCACCCGCACGCCGAACGCCCGTGCGCCGTGCGTCAGGCTCCTCGTCGCGCGGATGTCGGCCAGCAGCTTCACCTCGACCGCTTCCGCGGTGACGCGGTTCGTGCAGGCGTCGTGGTGCATCTGCTTCAGGTTCGGCCGGTTCCCGAGCCGCCACGCCTTCGGCAGCGGCGGCGGCCCGCCGTCCGTCGCCGGGTCGCTCCCGAACTCGTTCTCGTCGAGGAACCACGACAGATCCGTCCAGCGGCGCAATCCCTGCTCGAGCTCGATGCGGTCGGGGCGCGTGGCCCCCACCAGCCCGATCAGGTCTCTCGTCTGGGCCTTCTGACCGGTCGGCTGCGACGCGAGGAACACCGTGCAGACCGCCTGCTCGATCTCGCGGCCCTTCAGTCCGCGCTGCTCGTCCTGGATGGCCCGCGCCTTGGCGAGCTCGCCTTCAAGGATCGCCGCCCAGTCGTTACCGCGGCTCTCGGTCACCTCTCGCGTCGCGACGCCCGTGAGCTCGCGGGCCGCCTCGGCGATGCCGTCCCGGTCGGGCGCGGGCAGGAACACGTTGGGGCCGACGAGGGGCGACGTGTCCCAGCTCTCGGCGTCACGCAGCGCGATGGCGAACGTTCGCAGTATGCCGCGCGTCCGCTGGAACCGGTCGAGCTGCGTCCAGCGCACGTAGAAGAGGTCGGTCAGGTCGGGGTGGAAGGGATAGCCGCGGGCGAAGCGCTCCTCGGCGTTCCTGCGGTCTTTGCGCACGACGTCGTCCACCGCGGCGAGATTGCGCACGGCGGTCGTCACGTGGGGCAGGAAGACGTCCGCATCCGCTATCGACGCCGGGGTGAAGAAGCGCCGGCGCAGCACCTCGGCCACGTCCTCTTTCTGGACCGGCTGCACCCCTTCCTCTTTCTGTCGGTTGAAGATCTCCGCGATCTGGGCGCTGATGGCCTTGCCGGTGTCGTCGCTCTTGTCGAGGTCCGAGGCGAGCAGCGACGCCACCAGCGCGCAGCGGTCGACCTTGGTCACCGCCTGGCACAGGTACTGGAAGAAGTCGGTCAGCCGCCCGCGCCACGCCTCGTCCACCGCGACCTTGCCGCGCGCGAACATCAGCACCTCGTCGATCAGCACCAGCGTCGCCAGCCCCTCGGCCTGGGGCCGCGACAGCAGATCGACCAGCAGCGGCTCGGCCGGGGCCGTCTCGCGCTCCTCGTCCCGGCCCTCGGCGTGCAGCCCCCGGAGGCCGTCCGCGCCGGCGATCTGGAAGGCGAGCACGCTCCACGGGTGCTTCAGCCATCGCAGCTCGCCGCCAAGCCCGCGCACCTCCATGCCCTTCTCGACGTCCAGCTTGTCGAAGGCGAGCGCCGCGACCCGCGCCGGCGGCAACGGCGCGCCGACGTCGGATCTGAACTGCTCGACCGCGGGCAGGCCGGGCAGCGACGCGGGGTCGTGCGCGAGATGCCGCAGCGCCACCAACGTGTGCGTCTTGCCGCCGCCGTAGGTCAGCTCGAGCTGCCTCACCGCCTTGGTGTTCCGGCCCGCGAGGCGCAGGACGACGTCCCGGGCCAGCTCGCGCAGCGAGAAGGTCGGGTAGGTCAGGGCGAAGAAGCGTGTCGGATCCTCGTAGATCGGCCGCGCGCCCCGCTGCATCATCACGTCGTGTAGATCGGCAGCGAAGTCGGCCAGCGACAGCTCGCCGGTGCGCACGTCCTCGCGCAGCTTCACGACGTGGTGCCAGGGTGTCCAGGGGAGCTTCTGGGTCATCTGCCGATTCCGTTGGCGTTGGTTGTCATCGGGCGAACGTCGGCGCCTGCGGGTCTTGGATGCGTTTCGCGGCAAGCCGCGACGGTCTGCGTCGACGACGGGAACGGACACGCGTCCGTGGCAGCCACTCAATACGCACTGCGGTTCCCGGTTTTCAAGCTGTTTCGAATTGCAGTGCCGAGAGGTTCAGCCGGGCGGACCGTTTCGAAAGTCGGAGCATTTCCACCCCCACCACCTCGTTCGATTGGTTGTAGTCGAGCACTACGCCAGGCGACACCTCCCTGGAATCGACGATGTCGGAGTCGTCGAGACGCAGGTAAAGGGCATCGGCTTCCTTGTCGACATACAGCTTCATGGTTTCTTCCTCATGTTCCTGTCGAAGAAGACGCTCACGACGCGCCAGGGCGCCGCGTTCGTGTTCACGACGAAGCGCAACGCGCGACCATCGCGCTCCGCGATTCGGCCAAAGAATCGTTCCACCGCGGGATCGTTCGGGTCCGGCGAACGCAACGCCGGTGCGGCCACTACCCGCTCGTTGTGCAGACGCATGGGCGTGAAACTAGCATGGCGGCCGTGCGGGCGTCCATGCGTTCGGGTCAACGTCACGGTTCTTCTCCGAGGCGATGCAGCTTCGGCTGGCGTGGCGGCGCCAGGCCGCCGCGGGCGGCGACGTGGTTCGAGAGCGACTCGAGGATGGCGCGTTCGTCGGAGCCGGCGTCGGCTAGCTCGATCAGGGCCTGCAGCAGGCGGGCGAAGAGGGCGTGGCGCTTCAGGCCGCGGTCGTCGAGATAGTCGTTGACCCGCGCCTCCTCGCCGGCGCGCCACAGGTGCATCAACCGGTGCGCCTGGTCGATGAGCGGCGGGGGGCGGCCGTCGGGCGCGGGGTCGCCGAGCGACCTGGCCGTCCTTCGGCTCCACGGCTTCAGGGCGATGTGGCTGCCGGCGCCGCCGGGGCCGTCGGTCGAGCCGGCACCGTCGATCGAGCCGGCGCCGTCGGCCGGGCCGGCATCCTCGTCGAGGTCGGCGTCGTCGTGGCCGGCGTCGCCGCCGGACGGGCGCCTGCCGCGGGACAGGACGTCGTAGCGATCCGTCAGCTCGCGGTCGGACAGGTTGCAGGATAGCGCGTAGAGGATGCAGGCGCCGGCCGGGGCGTCGCCCATGCCGAAGTCGTTGCGGTGCAGCAGGTAGTAGGTGGTGACGTCGTCGAGCCCGCTGGTGACCTGAGTGTCGCCGTCGTGGGTCAGCACTCGGCCGACCACGAAGTCGACCACGAAGCGCCGCACCTCGCGGAGGAACTCCGACACGGCGAGCCGCTCGCCGGGAGCGTCGGCTTTCTTCACGACGGGGTGCTTCGAGAACGCCTCCAGGGCGGGCCCGGTGGCCGCCCACACGAAGTCGGGGCCGCGGATGCCGGCGACCCAGAAGTCGCGCAGCTGCCGGGTGATGTTCTCGCGCATCTCGGTGAGCACCGCCGCGTCCCAGCCCGCCCGCGCGGCCGGGCGCTTGCGGCAGACGATCCAGATCGACGAGGCGAGGGCCGCCGACTGCATGGCGCGCGTCCGCGCGAGCCGCTCGGTCTGGATCGGCCACGAGCCGACGACCACGAAGCCGGCCCGGATGAGGGCGGAGACGAGCGTCTCCCACGCGTCCGGCGACTTGTTGGCGAAGACGACGACGAGCCGGCCGTCGTCGCGCAGCGCGGCGTGGAACCGCGCGAACGCGCGCGCCATGCCGTCCTCGTAGTTGCGCTTCGACGCCCCGCGGTCTCCGCCGAAGCGGGCCGCGTCGTCGATGAGCTCGCCGTCGTTGGCCGCCGCGTTCCACTTCGGGCCGAGGGGGCTCTCGAAGGCGGCGTCGATCTCGGGCGACAGTCCCCACAACGCGCGCCGCAGCCAGACATGGAAGAAGTCCATCAGGTCGGAGTAGGGAATAGCGTCGTAGTAGGGCGGGTCGGTGCAGATGAGGTCGAAGCCCGGGTTCTCGGCACCGTGGGCCTGCGGCTCGGTCGCCGCTGCCGCACCCGCGGGCGCACGGACCGCCGCCGGCACACTCGCAGATTCGTCGCGGAATGTCCGCTGGCCGGGTTCGGCGGTGGCTTGGGGCTCGGCGGTACGTTCAGGCGTCTTGTCGGAGGTGACTACCGGCGGACGTGCCCCGGGGGCGGCCGTGGCCTGCGGTTCGGTCGCGGACCGGCGCAGCACGGCCGGTGCGGGCGCGTCGTTCGTGGCGGCGAGCAGGTGCTCGCATACCTCGGCGGTCCACTCGACGGCCTGAATGAAGCCCCCGCTGGTGTCGGTCAGGGGACATGCTTCCACGAAGTCCCAGACCATCGGCAGCGCGAAGCGGGCGAACGTGTTGCGGATCTGTTCGGGATTGTTGGTCCAGGTCGCCAGCGTACTGCCGCGGTCGGCCACGCGACTGATCGTCGGCGTCAGCGTCGCGACCACCGCTTCCCGCCACGCTTCCGGCCATCCGGTCATCGTCGCGGGGAGGCGGCGTGTCTCCTGGACCAGCGTGCCGAGAGCCAGGAGCTGGCGGTTCGTGAACAGGGTACGCCACGTGTCGAAGCCGTAGCGCGGAACCCGCATCCCCAGGTTCTCCGCGCTCGGCGTCGGCTCGTCCGGCACGCCGAACGGAATGTCCGCGTAGAGCGCCTCGAGCTCCGCCCCGTCCACCCGCGCTGCTTCCAGCTCCAGGGCCGTCGGCAGCCGATACTCCTTGCCGTGCGGGCCGTCGACCACGACCGCGGTCATGACCTCGCCCAGCCGCCCGGCGCGGCCGTCGAGGCGGAGGTCCTGCATGGTCATGATGGCCTGGCAGAGGGGGCACCGCACGCCGGACCGGCTCATGGTGCCGGCGCCGACGCGCCGGTCGTGCTCGCGCCGGCGCGCGGGGTTGCCCTCGCCCCGCGGCACGTCGGCCTCGACCCCGAACACCACCCCCGTCTTGTCCGGGTTCGCCGCCATCGTCAGGCGCACGCGCTTGGCGCCCTTCCTGGCGAGCCAGCGGGTCTTGAGCAGCGGGACCGTCGCGCGGCATCCCTTGCAGCGCGCTGTGCGCGCCCAGAGATACGCGACGGCCGGCTTCGCCACCCAGCGCGGATTCCGCGGGTCCTTCAGGTACACCGCGTCGAACTCCGCGTTCAGCGGACCGACGTCGGCGTCCCCGTTCGCGTCAGCGGCCAGCAGCGTCAGGGGCTGCGGCTCGAACGTCCGGCCGCCCGGCTTCAACGCCTGGAACGCCGCGTAGGTCGGATACCGTCGCGCGAGCTGCCGCCGCGTCTCGGCCAGCACCCTGCGTCCCCATGCGCGGGCCTGCCAGGCCAGGTCCGCCTCCAGCGCCGGTCCTGTGGCGATCAGACGCGGCTCGGGTTCGCGGTCTTCGCCGAGGCAGAGCTCGGCGAGCTCCCGCTTCAACGCCCGGCCCTTGACGCCCCGCGCCTTCAGAAAGGCGGCCATGAACGCCCGGTCCCGCAGCGCGAACGCCGGCAACGGCCGCGTCTCGCCCGCGAGCCTCCGCGGGTAGTCGAGCGTGCACTTCAGGATGAACCACGCGACCGGATTGATGTCGACCGCCGTGACCGCGCAGCCGAGTCGCATCGCCTCCAGCGGAATCGCGCCTCCGCCCGCGAACGGATCGAGCAGTCGCGGCGCGCGCCCGCCGAAGGCGTCGCGAATCTGCGCCCGGAACCACTCGACGTCCGGCCCCTGCTCCCGCTTCCAGTGCAGAATTCCGCCCTGCGTCTCCCGCTTCCGCCTCGCCACCGTCCGCCCGCCGACCCGCTCGTCCTCGACCGTCTCGACGACCTCGCCCGCCATCCGTCTGTAGATGGCCTGCCGCTCCCGAGCGTTGCCGGGGTCCGGAAGCAGCGTCGCAATTAGCGCCGCCCGGCTCGCCGCCAGCGGCCGCCGCGCCGGCCAGATGTGCAGTGTGGAAATGTGTCCGTGGCGAACATTCTTCTCGTGGACCGCGTCAAGAGACACTCGTTCCAAGGGGAACCGGACCTCCATGAGGCGTCTCCCGTCTTGGATGGAAAACACGCCCTCGCGACGTCCCATTAGCTGATCGCCCGTCGTCGTACCGCGAACCCAACGTCCTGAACAATCTTCTCCGCCTCGTCCCCCAAGCTCCTGTAGGTTTCCAAACTTCTCAAGTCCGCTCGCCGACCCCTATGCGCGATCGCAGAACACACGAGGTTTAACGCCGCAACCGACATTTGACCACCGAGCCATCCCATCAGTACCTCCAGGATCTCATTCCAAGATACGTTCGCCTTGAGGTATTCCTCAATCAAGAAATCAATGGAGTGTATCTTCTCTTCCCCAAGAGCTTTCTCCAATCTCTCCACGAGGAACTCTCGATTCCACAAACGCGTCGCATACGCATCCCCCAATCGCTCGTCCAAGTGTTGCCGACGGGCCCCGAACCAACCGCGCTCGTTGCATTCCTGCCAGAGAGCGAACAGGTCGCCGTCCGAAACGAGGTCCAGGTAAGGTGCCAGAACCGATATTCGGTTCGCCCCTTGGAGGCCGGGGTGACCTGCCACCCGTACACCCATGTGAAAACTCAAGTGTCTCAATAGCCGCTCAGGACACGGGCAGCCTTCAATCGCCCCGGCCGCGGCCGCCAGGAGTTGATCCGTCGCGACATACAATGCCGCCTGAACATAATAGGGTGAAAACCGACCATGATCCCAATGTTTGAGAAGCAAACGCTCCGCATCCTCGCGGGCCAGTCGACAAATCAGCTCTCCGGTGATCCAGTCTTCCGCAATTGATTCGCCCCAAATTCGTTGGGCATGTTCACGCCGTGTGCCAAGGAACCGATCCAACTCGTCCGTGAGCACAGGTGACCACACATAACGCCCGAATTGCCACCACCAGCCGTAGTCGTGCCCCGCTCTCAGCTTCTCAATCATCGCGGGAATCGCCAGCTCGTCCCCACGACGTAGTCGCTCGCGAACAATGAGGTCGGCCAAATGTCGTGGCGCCGTGACCGTACGTAGCACGTCCAAATCTGCGTCTCCCCTCGTCGCGGACCACAGCAGGAAGGCCGAAGTTCGAATATGTTCGTCGTGCTCTTCGCCCGACCAAAGAACCAGTAGAAAGCGGCGCGATTCATCCCCCATACGCCTTCCATCTTCTTGAGCACGCCCCCATTCGTGCACTACGCTATGGGAAAAGGGGGACCACGAGTCGGTACCAACAAGTTGTCGCCGAACCGATGCCAATTCTCCAACCATAAACAACAACGCACTCCGGTCGTCGACGCTCCGCAACAGGGAAGTGATCGGCCATCTCAGGTCATCGTGGGACCCTCGAGAGACAAGATAGTCGATCGCCGACCGCGGTGGCCATCGACGAAACGCAAAGCGCAGCTCGTCTTCCGCGATGCTCACGCGGGCCGAAAGAATGCCCTCCCGCTTCGGTTGGTCCGGAAGTGTAGCCCAAGCATCGCAGATCGGTTTCAAGAAGCGCGCGGGCTCGTCGCCGCAACATTGCGCGAACGCCCATAGGTACTCCGCGAGATGTCGCTCTCGGTCTCCGTCGCAATTCCAACAAACCTCTACAGCTCCAGCCAACCTGGCATCCGCGATGTGGCCGGCTAGACGTAACGCTCCGATTCTGGCGGACTTGCCAATACCCTCTTGCTTGAGAAAGCCATTGAGATCCGCAACGAGTCGTTCACCGTGGTGTAGTTTGGCGTGCGCCACGTCAGCATCGCGTCGCGGTTCATGAAGGTTTGGTTCCAGATTCACGCACAGTTCGATACCGCCACGGATATCACCGTTGCGTAGTCGCGCACGTTGACCGTAGTGCGTATGGTCCGGAAACGCTTGTACGATCCCCGGTATGCAAGAAGCATCGGTTTCTGCCAACATAGCCAACGCCTCCCACCGGAGGTGTCGGGTAGATCGACCTTGCGCTTCGGGACTTTGGAGCCACCGCCGGATCGCGTGAAGTAGTTCGTCGGGAGCGGGCCGCCTTCCATCATCGAAGTGCCGCAGGGCGGCGAAGAGTGCTAGTGGATTATGGACAGCGATAGATGAGAGAAAATTACTGTTCGGCAAACGACAGGCGAGAGCCGTTCCCAATATCTCCGCGAAGTACGGGTCGGAGAGAACGAAGTCGGGCAACTCCCCTTGGCGAGCAAGCTCGGCGACGGCGTCAACGAGGAGGCAATCACGCACGCGATCGTGGCGAAATACGACCCGTTCATCTGAGGTAGGACCAGCAAAGCCAAGGAGTTCGCCGTAGTGGGCGATGGAGGCGATCAAGCCCAGGGTGTCGCGACTCAGGGCCGGGAATGCGGCGACGGCGGTCCAGCATAGGTCAACTGTGCGGCTGCGGAGCATTTCGCAGGCTAGGCGGCTTAGAGCCCGGCGGTACTCGGTGGGGAGGTAGTCCCCGTTAGTCGCGGCAGTGCGGCGAACGGAAGCATCGATAAACTGTCCAATCACGTGGTGGGGGTCTGGCGTAGTACGGAAGTCATGCAGTGCAATCAGGAGCGGGTCGTTCCCGAGCTTCTGAGCAATGGAGGTCGCGGTGGATGAGCTAGGGGTGTGGCCACACAAGCGCGCCCGGGCGAGCACGGCATCCCGGCCTTCAGTGTTGGTGAAACAACCAACAGTAAAGACGAGTGGTTCGATGAATTGCCTGGCTTGGTCGTCTAATAGGGACAAGGCATGGGGCCGCAATGGGCACAAGATGCGCCATGTGGCGGAGTGGAGGGGCGCCGTCGTGGAGTTCATGGCTGGTCGGCCCCACTTGGCGATCTTTATGACTTGAAATTGTGCATGGGAGATGTGGTTGATATCTTCGACTACGACTAATAGGGGTCGTTGGGAAGAACACAGTGCCAAGGCTGTATGCCCAGCGTCGGTGAGTGAGGGATGGAGTTGCCTTAGCGTCGCAAGTATGGCTTGTTCAAGGGTAGTGGCAGATACGACGGCGTCCTGAGGGACGATGATTCCGCATCCTCCGCGGGTTACGTGGGCGAGGAGCGCTTGGTAGCAGGCAACGGATTTGCCTTGTCCGGCTCCGCCGACGACGAAAGTCACGTTGCGGTGGAGGCAATCGTGAAGTGCGGCAATATGCAAGCGTGGGATCCAAGCCTTGGGGTCGTCGATGGGGCGGTGGTGTTCGAGGCTTCGGCAAGAGAGTTCGTGAAGCAGTTCGGGCGAAAGTAGTCGCTGGGTGATGTGAAGAAACTGATGCCGGATCCAATGTCCAGTCGGGTAGTTATCGAGATAGTGCGCCAAGCGGGAGCGTGACCAGATGTCGACGTCAATTCCGGAGGGGCGCGTGGCGTGTGTGAGGGCGCGTACTGTGGAGGCAGTTGGCTCGCGGTTCGTAGTTAAGACCAAGGTGGCACGTAGCGTGGGGTGGTGTTTGCGCTCCTGAGAAACGATCTCAAGCGTCTTGGGGACGTCGCCATCGCGCAACCACTTTCGGTGGAGTTGAGTGCGGGCGGTGATGGTGTGGTGGACAGCGACGAAGTGGGGCGGAGTGACGCCGGGGACAAAGCAAAGACCGTCGAGGGGACCCTTGACGGTCTTGCGGTCGACGTTGGTGCCGGTATGAACCAGGGCGGCGTAGGATGGGTTGGCGGCACGTAGAATTGTGGTGGCAAGGTGCTCGAATAGGCCTTGGTCGGTCATGGAGTCGAGGGCCTGTTCAGTCGTGACAGGGATCATCGTGTAGTTGGGGGAAGGTGTGCAATTGGAACAGGTTGGACGCCTTGGCGCATTCGTTCTCGGACAGCTCGATGGCGCCGGTGCGAGCCCAGCCCTGACCTCGATGGTCCGTAGGTCGCCGGCTGGCCTGACGGACATCGGGTCGACCTGGGCAGTCGCGGAGCGCGGCTCGGCGCGCTAGCTCGAGACGGGAGACGTCGCGGATGGCGGCGCGGGACGCCTTTTTCGGGCGCCTGCGCGATGCGCAGGGCGAGCCCGTGGGTTCTGTCGCGGGGGCTCCTGGGCATCGCCGGTGGGGAGCACTAGGGCGTGGGCGAGCAGCGTGGCCGTCGGCGGGTACGACGAGGGATGGCTGCAACGCCGGCGCACCGCGGCAGGCCGTAGGAAGTCGCGACCGGCCCGCGGCGGCCGGGCGGTTGGGGCTGAAGCGGGCGGAGCGGGCGGTTCTGTTCGGCGGCAAGAGGGTGGTTCGCTTGGTTGGCTTGGCGAACGCGTCTGCCCCTTCCCGTCGTCGGCAGGAGTCTTGCGGCCGACATGGTGCAGTTTGGACGTCAGCTCGGCCGTGCGGCGGTGGCAGGCAGGGGCGACTCAGTCGAGCCGGGCGGGCTGCTGTGGCTCGATGCAGGCCCGGTGCTCGTGGGGGAGACGGGCGAGCGCATCGCTCTCGGTGCATTCGCGGGCCACGTCGGTCAGCCGGCCCGTCACGCGGGCCAAGGGGACGCTGCGCGGTGCCACGTTGCGGCCGGCACGCAGCAGATTCTCCAGGGGACAGGGTTCGATGGTGGCCTCCCGGCCCGGGCGCAGACCGGTCAGGCGACTCTCGATGACCTCGGACCGCGGTACTTGGCGCTCGGACCGGTCGCCGCGACGGCTTCCGTCGGGGCAGCTCTGCACGGGTCGTCAGAGGAGCGAGGTACTCGTCGGCGACGCGCTGGGCGGGGGACGTGGGCAGCAGATCGATCGCGATGCGGTACCGCAGGTTGGGTGACCGTACGGCGTCGGACTGGCTGTCGGAGTCCCGGGACCTGGCCCGCCGGCTCGAACCGCGCATGTTCCGGACGTGTCGGTTGACGGTGGTGAGGGTCGATTGCGAGAGGCGCAGGTCGGCTTGGATGGAGAACAGCAGCTGCTCCTCCTCGACCAGGTCGTGGAGGCCTTGCGGTCCCGTGTGGAACGACTGGAGCGGCGTGCCGCGGTACAGGGGGTCGGATGCGTGCCGGAGCGTCCGGCTCGTGCCGAGCTTCGACGGCAACTGGACCAAGACGAGGAAGTTGCGCGTGCGAGAGGCGTTCGTTCGGAACAGCACGATCAGCGGCCCGAGTTCCAGCTCGACGGCGGACAGGGACTTGTAGCCGTTGATGTGGACGCGCTTCAGCACGCGGCGTCTCCAGAATGCAGGCCCATTTCCTGCAGAAACCGCGACGGCTGCTTGGCCCAGCCGAAGTACGAGTCGGCATGGGTCAGGGTCAGGCTCGACTGAACGCGGGTGATGGCCACGAAGCAGTTGCGACGTTCTTCTTCCATGGCGGCGGGCCCGCCCCGGCGGGCGTGAAACGACGGCAGCTGCTCTTCGGCGAGACCGACGAGGTAGATGTGTCGGAACTCCTTGCCCTTGGCGAGGTGAATCGTCAGGCACTGAACGTCAGCCGCGCTCGGAGGCGAGGTCTTCTGACGGAGGTCGAGTTGCTGGAGGAACTGGCTCAACGGCGGGTCAGCGCCGAGGTGGTGTCGGATCTCGGTCGTCAGAGACCTCCAGATGTTCCTCTCCTCCGATTCCTCGTCACAGTCGATATCGGCCGTTCGCGGTGTCCGGTCACGCCAAGCGAAGGTGTTCTTGATGAACTCGTGGTACTTCCCGCGATCGAGAAGGTCGTTCCGCAGGATGTCGAGCAAGGGTCGTGCCGGGGTGCGGGCACACGAGGATGCAACGGTCAAGAACCCCACGAGCAGAGGGTCTCCCGAAAGAGCGCTCTCGGCCTCCGCGTCCGGGGGTTGCACGCGGGCTGTGGTGAGCTCGTGGTAGGCCCCGCACAAGAGAGCGAGCTGCTCGGTGTCGGCGGGGCGACGGACGAGGCGCAAGGACGAGTGGAGGAAACGCAGGAGCGGTGACTCGAACTCGGCCTTGCGCTTGACCACGTACGACGGCAGGCCGGCTCGCGACAAGACGGCGGCGGCGGCGCGGACGAGCTTCGTGCTTCGGGCGAGGACGGTGCAATCTCCGGGCTCGATGGAGCTCGTCTTGATATCTTCGGCGACCCACGACAATTCGGTTGCGCAGTCGGCGAATCGCCGGACTCGGACGACAGGGGAACGTGAGCTGGTCGCGGTCGCAGACACCAGGGGCTTCTTGTCCGGATCCCGGTCGGCGTTGTGAGCGATGAGGTTGTTCGCGAGGCGAACGACGTCCGGTGGGCATCGAAAGCTCTCGGGGAGCTGGACGACCTCCATGCCGTAGTCGGTCCGGAGTCGACGGAGTCGCTCGGGGCTGGCGCCGTTCCACTGGTAGATGGTCTGGTCATCGTCCGCGACCACGAAGAGGTTGCTGTTGCGTTCAGGGTAGAGCGCCCGCAGCAGAAGATCCTGGACCTTGTTGGTGTCCTGGTACTCGTCCACACAGGCGAACGGGTACACGATGCGGTAGTCACGGGCGATGCGGGGGCGTTCCCGGAAGAGGCGGAGACAGCACACGAGGAGCGCGCCGAAATCGAGGTGATTGCCTTCGATCAGACGCCGGATGTACGCCGTGTAGATGGGACGAATCCACTCCTTGCCCGGGGCGGCGAACGGCAGGGGCGCGTCGTGACTCTCGCAGCCGTCCTGGCCGTCCCGAAGCAGGCGATCGACCATGGGTAGCAGACCCTTTCCGGTCGCGCCCGGCGGTGTGCCGGGGTGGCTGGCGTCCTGTATCGCGTCGTGCAGGACCAGATGCCGGTCCGCGTCCTGGTTGAGGATCGTGAAGTCGGGCCGCAGGCCGAAGTGGCTGCCGTGCTGGCGCAGCACGTCAGCCGCGAAGCCATGGAACGTCGTCAGCCGAGCCCGGCGCATGCGGGGGCCCAGCAGTTGGGCGACTCGGCCCCTCATCTCCTCGGCCGCCTTGGTCGTGAACGTGAGCGCGAGGACTCTGAACCGCTTGTCGGGGGTCTCCTGGATGAGCCGCGCCACCCGTGTCGTCAGCACACGCGTCTTGCCTGCCCCGGGCCCGGCGAGCACGAGCATTGGGCCGTCGTTCCAGTCGACGGACCGTCGCTGGTTGGGGTTCAGGGAGTCGAGATCGAGCATGGTCACGCTCCGGCGAGCGCCGAGGCCTTGTTCAGGATACTCGACAGCGCAGGCGGCACCGCTGCGCCGGTCGTCATCCGGGCCGCAGCTTCTGCCGCGACCTCGGGCTTGCTGTAGCTGTTCGGCAGTGCGTTCAGGACGTCGGTCCAGTAGGCCGCGGTGTCTCTCGCAGACGTCGGTGGCGGCTTCTGTCGGGACATGCGCGACTCGTACAGATCGCCGAATCCGCCTTCACAGAGCATCAGCTCGACGTTGGTGTAGGGCATGGTCAGTCGATCCGCCGGGGGTGCGGCGCCGAACTCGTTCCTCACGCGGTGCTCGTACTTGCCGCGTCCGCTGTCGTCGTCGAGCACGCAGTACCAGACGATGCCGAGGCTGTTGGCGACCTTCGCCAACATGCCCACGTCGGTCTGGCTGAACTCGACGCAACGCACGCCCCTGCGGTCGATGTCGAGATCGAGCGCTTCGGCTGCGCCGGTCAGCAGCGTCGTCTCGGTTTCGCCCTCGACGAGCAGCCAGCACTTGGCGAACAGCAACTCGCCCCGCGTGCGACGGACGTGGGAGTCGAACTTCCGCGCCTCTTCCGACGTCAGCGTCCCCGGTTCTATCCGATGCACGTGGATGCCACCGCGGGAATGCGCGAACCGGCGCATGGCCGACGACGGCACGCTTGCGAGCAGGTCGCCGCTGTGGGTCGACAGGAGCTTCTGGCCGGGCAGGTCGCTGACGATGCCCATCAGCGAGCGGATGGCCGACGGGTGCAGATGGGCCTCGGGTTCTTCGAGCGCCGTGATCGGCGCCGCGTCGGGGTCGAGGTCGGAAAGCCTGCTGCGGAGGAATGCTCCGAACAGCAGAAGCACGGCCAGACTCTGAGTCCCCTCCCCCTGGAACTCCACGGGGATTCGGGCGCCCGAACGCGATGCGAGGCTCACCTGGGCCCGGGAAAGCAACGAGAAGAGCTTGGTCGGCAGCGCGTCGATGGATACGGTCTCGTTGGCGCCGAACTCGATCACCTTGCGGGCGTCGGCCAGACGGGTGCGGACGTCGAGGAGTGGTTGATGGGCCGTGATCAGTTGCTCGTTCAAATTCGCGAGCGCCGCCTTCAAGTCCTCTCTGGCGTCCTCGGGGATTCCGCTCTCGGCGAGGAACGTGCGCCAGAAACGGCCCTTGGCCGCGAAGTGCCTGGATGCGTCGCGAAGGGCTGAGAGGTAGAACGGCGGAGCCAGCCTCTGGAGCGTATTGAGTTGACTTGGGGCCTTGCCGGCCGGCAACGGATTGCCGTTGGCGTCGAGGAAGTCCCAGTCCGTCACGAACTCGCCGGTGTCCTGGTCGAAGGACGAGGTGACGCGCAACGTGATCCGCCGCTGGTCGTCGGCGTCGAGCGCAAACAGATCTGCAAGGGCCTGGACGACCTCATCGCTCCACGGCTCCGTCTCCGCTTCGACGAACGACAGCTCGATTTCAATGGGAGCGGCGTCCACGGGCGTCGACGCATCGTCGGGAAGGTGATAGTCGTACTCGTCGAACGGACCCCGGCCACGACCACGCAGTCGTTCGAGACAGATGCGGACCGCCTCCAGAAAAGCGGTCTTTCCCGAGTTGTTTTCCCCGATCAGAACCGTGGTCTTGTCGAGGTCGACGGCGAGATCCTTGATGCAACGGAAGTTGCGGATCTTGACGGTGGTCAGCCTCATCCGGTGACTCCGTGGGGCTGAGCCCTTCGCCGCAGCGGCGTGCGGTCTTGATGGTGAGGCGTCGAGCGCTCGATCTCTGTGTGGTCAATCGGCTCTCGGACCGTCTTGAGCCGCAACGCCGGGCGTCTCTTCAGGCGCTGGTTGTTCGGGTCGATTTGGATCCCGAGGGACGCCAGGGCGGTTGTCCCGAGCAATGGTTTCGCGTTGCCTTCACCGAAAAGGATCGTGCCGCCGACGATTTCGCCCATGAACTCGATGTCCGCCGTGGTGATCTCCAGCGTGACCTCGCGTCCATTGTCCAGCTCGTACACGCGGCGGCGCTTCGGCCGGAGACAGATCGCCTCGAGATGAGGCCGCGGAACGAGAGAATCCGTGGCGCCGGTATCGACCAGGAACAGCCCTTCCCAGCTTCTGACCGGATCGGCGGGGTTGCGGATGGTGACGGTCACGTGGGTTGCGCCCATGTTGGTCTCCTCTCGGGCGTGCATGCGCTCCGCTCGGCGGACCGTTCGCCGCGTCGGTGGAACCATTATCGTCCACCTTCGTGTTTGCCCTCGGCCGCTGCGTGCACTGACGAAGCCGGTATGGAAAAGGTCGAAGACTCTCGACTCCTCACGAGCAGCTTGGCGAACGGGTCGCGCACCCGCACCAGCCGGGGCCGGGGCGTGGCGCAGTCGTAGACGGCGTAGAGCCAGTAGCCGTCGCGCAGGTTGCACGCCTTGGCCCATTCGTTCTCGGACAGCTCGATGTCGCCGGCGCGGGACCGGCCCTTGACCTCGATGGCCCGCCGGTTGCCGGCCGGACTGACGGACAGAAGGTCGAAGCCGGGCCAGTCGCCCAGCCCGGCTCGGCGTGCCAGCTCGGGGCGGGAGACGTCGTGAACCGCAGCGCCGGCAGTCTCCTCGTGCGCCTGCGCGATGCGCATGGCGATCTCCTCGACCCGGGCTTCGTGCCGCCGGCGCTCGTCGGCATCGCCGGTCGGCAGCACCAGGGCGTGGGCGATCAGCTCGACGTCTCCGGCGACGACGAGGGACGGCTCCATCTGAAGGAGGCGCAGCCGGTGGTCCTTGTCGGCGACGAGCCGCCGCTGCGCTTCCTTGACCTTGGCGAGGTCCTCTGCCGCTCGGGCGTCGCCGGCGCGGGCCTTGCGGCCGACCTGTTGCCGCCGGGCGATCAGCTCGGCCGCGCGGTGGTCACAGCCTCGGGCGACCCAGTCGAGGCGCTCGGGCAGAGACTGCCCGATGCGCGCCCGATGCTCGTCGATCAGGCGGGGGAGTGCATCGCCGTCGATCCACTCGCGGGCGGCGTCGGTCAGCCGGGCCGCGACGCGGGCGAGCGGCACGCTGCCGGGAGCGACGTTGTCCGCGCCGCGCAGCAACAGCAGGTGTTCCAGCGGACAGGGCTCGATGGCGCCCTTTCCGTCCTGGCGCAGACCGATCAGGCGACTCTCGATGATCTCGGAGCGTGCTCGTTCTCGCTCGGCCCGGGCGCCGCGCGCATCGGGATCGGACTTCGGTGATTCAAGCGCGGTCTGACGTCGCACCACCGTCACCCGCGCGAGATGGAAGAGGTACGGCTCGCCGGCGTGCGGGTCGACGAAGAAGGCCCCGCGCCGGGCCTCGTCCTCGTGGCGCGACCGCAGCGTGGCGCAGAATCGGTCGAACACCGGCTCGCCGGGGTGGAGCCAGATGACGTCGGCGCGCTCCGCAGGCCGGTAGACCGTGAATCGGCCGTGAGAGCCGACGGGGTAGGTCTCCATCGCGTCGAGGACGGGATCGAGGCCGCGCCGGCGCGCCTGGGCGAGCCGGAAGGCGCCGTCGGGGTCGCCTTCGACCCGGAGATCGATCAGCGGCGCCGCGGTGGTGACGAACCGGCGGACGTAGCCGGGCAGCAGTCGGCGGTACCGTTCCTGATCGATGGCCGTCTGCAGCGCGGGCAGGCTGCTCTTGACGTCGCCGCCCCCGAACATCGCCCGCTCGCGGTCGGCGAGCGCGCGTACCTGCCCGGTCGTCAGCAGGCCGCGGATGCCGTCGATGGCCGCGGTCGCGCCCTCGTCGGTCGCCGCCGTCTCCAGATACGTGCTGAGCGACACGTTCTCGAACAGGCGCCCCACGACGTCGAAGACCTTGTCCGACTGGAGCTCCTTGCGGATTGCCTCCAGCTTGTCGAGCAGCGTCTTCAGCACCCGGCCCTCGCGCGTCTCGCCGGCGACGAGGTTGACGATGACCACCGGGTCGTGCCGCTGCCCGTAGCGGTGGATGCGGCCCATGCGCTGCTCGAGGCGGGCGGGGTTCCAGGGCACGTCGTAGTTCACCATCAGCCAGCAGAACTGCAGGTTGATGCCCTCGCCCGCGGCGTCGGTGGCGACCAGGTAGTTGGCGCCGCCGTCGGCGAGCGGGCGCCGGAACAGGTCGACCTGTGCCTCGCGCTCGCGGTAGTCGAGGCCGCCGTGAATCGACGCCACCTGTCCGGTGAAGCCCAGCCCCTCGAGGCGCCGGACCAGGAACTCGGCGGTGTCGCGATGCTCGGTGAAGACGATGAACTTCTCGCGGGCGAAGCTGGAGCCGCGCAGCACGCCGCGGAGCTTCTCGAACTTCGAGTCCTCGCCCTCGTCGGCGAGGCGCCGCGCCCGGGCGAGGAGCGCCTCGACCTCGCGACGCTCTTCCCGCAGCTGCGCCAGGGCCGGCGCGACGATGCCGCCCAGCACGCGGTCCTCGAACGCCTCGTGACCCTCGCCTCCGGCCGATTCGTCGGCGTCCTCGTCCGCCGTCCGGGTCTCGAAGAAGTCGGGGGTCGAAGCCAGACGATGCTGGCCGCGCTCCAGCTCGTCCACCCGGCCGGCGCGCACCAGGTCGATCGCGTCGTCGAGCCGACCGAGTCGGCGCTCGAACGACCGCATCAGTGCGTAGGTCGAGCTGGCCTGCCGGCGCTGGAAGACGCTCATCGCGAGTCGTGCCGCGGAGCGGTTCAGCACGCGCGCCCGGTTGTAGATCTCCGAGATGTAGCGGGTCGTCGCTTCGTAGAGGGCCTGCTCGGACGGGTTCAGCCCGTAGCTGAGCGTGTCGCACCGCCGCTGCGGATACAGGGGACGGCCGTCGAAGCGGACCATCTCCTCCTTCGTCCGCCGAATGAAGTGCCGCCGGCGCTGAGTCTCCGGGAACGCCTGGAACGCGTCGAACGTCGGCAGCGCGTCCGGGGCCAGCAGCCGCCACAGGCAGTAGTAGGGGAAGCCCTTCCCCATGTGCGGCGTCGCGGTCAGCAGCAGGACGTGCGTCGCCGACCAGCCCAGCTCCCACCGCGGCTCATCGGCCGGCAGCCCCGCCAGCGCTTCCGCGAGGCGGTAGCGGTCTGTCTTGCGGACGGAGAAGTCCGGCTGCCGGTGGGCGGCCAGCTTGTGCGCCTCGTCGAACACCACGAGGTCGTACGGCCCCGCCCCCGCCGCCCCCGCTTCCTGTAGCCGCCCGAACGTGCGCTCGCCGGCCAGCGTGTCGACGCTGACGATCACCCGGTGGCTCTCCGGTCCCGTGAAGGGATTGCCGCGGCGCGCGTCCTCGCCTCGGATGATCCGGAAGGGAAGGGAGAAGAGCGTCCGCATCTCCCGCTCCCAGTTGCCTACCAGGCCGGCCGGCGGCACGACCAGCACGCGTCTGATTAGGCGGCGGGCCAGCACCTCCCGGAGGTACAGGCCCGTCATGATCGTCTTGCCCGCTCCGGCGTCGTCGGCCAGCAGGAAGCGGAGCGGTGACAGGCCGAGCATCCGTTCGTAGACGGCGATGCGCTGATGCGGCAGGGGATCGATCAGCGAGACCTCGGTCGCGAAGGCGGGGTTGAAGAGGTGGCCGTAGGACAGCCGGGTCGCCTCTGCCACGGCCGAGACGACCGCCGGCCGGGCAGTGAAGTCGAGTTCCGGCGCCGGGGTCGAGGTGGTTGTCGTCTCCGGTTCCCCGGCTCCCGGCGTCAGCCCCGCCTCCAGGTCGAGGATCTGCCGCCACGCGAGCCGCGCCGGCCGATTCTGGCCGTTCTCCCAGCGGTTCACGGTCGCGAACGACACCCCAATGCGCTCCGCGAGCTGCGCCTGCGTCAGCTCGAGCCGCTCGCGAACGGACCTGACGCGGGCGGGGTAGTCCGCGGGGAGGGCGGGGGCGGGCTGTTGCATCGTCGATGCCTGTGCGGTCTGCCGGCTTGTGTGTTATGGAATGCAATATAGCATATGTTATGGCTCTTGATCCCCGGGTCGCCCCTGTCAGGGTCGGCGGGTCCACGCCGGCGGAGCGCCTGCTCGGTGATGTCGACCGACGAATTGCCAGCATCGGAGAACGAGGCGCGGAGATAGCCGGCGACCGGGAAAGGCACGCGCGCGGAATCGAACGCCAGGAAGACCTCCACGGGTGGTGATGGGGAGAGGAAGGCGATTGACTGGACTGTCAAACGGGAGCCGCGCACGGGTGCGGCCAGCGGTTCGGGCGCGCGCGGAGTTCGGGGTCAGGGCTCCCAGGCGCGGAACGCGGTGCGGAGTCCGTGGACAAAGCGGCCGAACGACTTGTCGGCCTGCGCTGCGCGGCCTATGTCCATTTCCCGTACGATGTCCTCGGCGTATTCGAGGCCCCCGAGGATGGGAGTTACGCCAGCATCGCGGATCGCCTCGATCAGACGTTGCTTGTAGCGGTTGCGGTCGCACTTCTGGTCGGGCGCGCTACAGCCCTGGCCGACAGCGGTCTTGAACGCCGCGCCGTCGAGCAGGAGCCAGCGTTCGACGTGGGGATCGGGAATGGCTAAGACCACCGGCGCGGAGGCGTCTTGAGTGTGCTGGCGGAGCTGCTGGGCGCGGTGGTTCAGGCCCGCACAGTTGGCGTCGGTTGCGATGATGATGAGGTGTGGGAACGCGGCGGCGCCCATCCGGTCAAGGTCGCGGAGGTAGTCCCGCAATTCCTGCACGACTCTCCCATGGCCGCGTAGGGCGGTGCGCCAGTCGAGTCGTATTGCGGCGCGTTGCTCTTCGGCGATGCGCTCTACCAGGGGGCCGATGATCTGGCGATGGGCGTCGTCTTCGACGAACAGGGCGACGTCACGCATCGAAGTCGCCCCGTAGGATGCGTTCTGAGATGGGCGATCGTTCGCGGTCGTCCGACAGGGCTTCGCCGATGTCGCTGTCGCGGCCCAAGGGACCCCAGGTCGTCGAGAACCGGTTGATGCGGGTCTGACCGTCGATGCGTTGGACCACGAACAGGGACTTGTCCGAAAGCATGTCCGGCAGAATGGGCGAGTGCGTCGTGACGATGTACTGGCTCTGCTTCAGGGTCTCGCGTGTCTTCAGCAGTTCCGCAATCAACTGAATGCGACGGGGGTGGACGCCGTTCTCGGGCTCTTCGAAGCCGACGAGGGCCGGGTGCTCGTCGGCGCCCGTGAGCGCCAGCAGCCCGAGCATGCGAAGCGTGCCTTCCGAGAGCACCCGCGCCGGTATGGCCACGCCGCCTTCCTTCAGGCGAAGTTCCACTTCGCCGAGTTCGCTGACGTCGATCTCGATGCCGTCGACGTTCGGCATCAAGGTGTGCAGCGCTTTCTCGATTGCGCGGAACTGTTTGGGGCTGGCTGCCTTCACGGTGTTGAGGAACGCGGCGAGCTCTTCGCCCATCAGGCCGATGTGACGGACTTCCTTCACCGGGTTGGCGGCGCGCATCCGTTCACGCGGCTCGAAGTAGAAGAACAGCCAGCTCTCCAGTTCCCTCCGAGCCGCGACCAGATGCGGATAGTGCGGCGGATAGTGGGGCAGGGACAGGATGCTGTGGTCGAGGAAACGGTCGTAGTGGGTGGGGTGGCCTTGTCCTTCGAGCCGGAGGTGGATCTCTTCGCCCCGCCGCTCGAAGAACGGCTTGCGTTTGCCGGTCGGCTCGCCCTTGCTGTTCAGGGCGGCAAGGTACTCGTCGGCGACGCGCAGGAGGCCCAACTTCGGCAGCATCTCGATCTCGATGCGGTATCGCAGGTCGCGCTCACGCACGCGGGGGCGGTAAGGGTCGGCATCCTGGGATGTGGGCGATGTGGGCTGACCGGCCTTCGGCGAGGCGGGTCGACGCATGTCCCGTATCTGCCGGTTGACAGCGTCGATGACGACATCCGACAACCTCAGGTCCGCCTCGATGGAGAAGCTCAGGCGCTCCTGTTCGACGAGCCCCTTGATGCCCTTCGTCCCGATGCGGAACGATTCGAGAGGTTTGCCGCGGTACGGAGAATCGAACGCGTCCTTGAGGGTCCGGCTCGTACCGAGTTTCGAGAGCAATTGGAGCGCGTCGAGGAAGTTGCTCTTGCCGGAGGCGTTCGGTCCGAACAACACGGTCAGCGGTTCGAGCGCGACCTCGACGTCGGTCAGGGACTTGTAGCCCTTGATGTGCACTCGCTTCAGCATGCGGTGTCTCCCGCGCTCGTTCGTGATCGACCCGGCGTCGGCCCGCTCTTCACTCTACAGCCGCGGTGGGCATGTCGCGGGTGCAGTCGCTGCTCGCGGGGGGGGGCCACGCCGCCGTGAGCTTCCACGACTGGCCCGGCAACCCAGGGATCGATCTCGTTACGGCCGCGAGACCGCGCCCCAGACCCGCGCCTACCGCCCGAGCTTCGCCTTCGCCTCCTGCCGTCGCGCGTGCAGAATCGGCTCGGTATAGCCGTTGGGCTGCTCGCGGCCCTTGAAGATGAGGTCGCAGGCGGCCTGGAAGGCGATGCTCGAGCCGAAGTCGGGAGCCATCGGCCGGTAGTCGGGGTCGCCGGCGTTCTGGCCGTCGACGACCGCGGCCATGCGCTGCAGGGTCTCGCGCACCTGGGCCTCGGTGCAGATGCCGTGGTGCAGCCAGTTGCAGATGTGCTGGCTGGAGATGCGCAGGGTGGCGCGGTCCTCCATCAGCCCGATGTTGTTGATGTCGGGGACCTTCGAGCAGCCGATGCCCTGCTCGACCCAGCGCACGACGTAGCCGAGGATGCCCTGGGCGTTGTTGTCGAGCTCCTGCTGGATCTCCTCCGCCGACCAGTCGGGAGACTCCTCGCGGGGAATGGTGAGGATGCGGTCGAGGTCGGCGCGGGGCCGCGACTTCAGCGCCTCCTGCCGCTCGTTGACGTCGACCTGGTGGTAGTGGGTGGCGTGGAGGGTGGCGGCGGTGGGCGACGGCACCCAGGCGGTGTTGGCGCCGGCCTGCGGGTGGCCGATCTTGGCCTTGAGCATGGCCGCCATCAGGTCGGGCATGGCCCACATGCCCTTGCCGATCTGGGCGTGCCCGGGCAGGCCGCACTCGAGGCCGACGTCCACGTTGTAGTCCTCGTAGGTGGTCATCCACGGGGCCGACTTCATCTCCGCCTTGCGGATCATCGGCCCCGACTCCATGGCGGTGTGCATCTCGTCGCCGGTCCGGTCGAGGAACCCGGTGTTGATGAAGAACACGCGGTCCTTCGCGGCGCGGATGCACTCCTTGAGGTTGACGGTGGTCCGCCGCTCCTCGTCCATGATGCCGATCTTCAGGGTGTGGCGGTCGAGCCCCAGGATGTCCTCGACCTGCGCGAGGGTCCGGTCGCAGAAGGCAACCTCCTCGGGGCCGTGCATCTTCGGCTTGACGATGTAGACGGACCCCGCGCGGCTGTTCTTGCGGTTCTGGAGATCGTGGAGGGCGATGACCGTCGAGATCATCGCGTCGAGCAGGCCCTCGGGGGCCTCGTTGCCGTCGCGGTCGAGGATCGCGGGGTTGGTCATCAGGTGCCCGACGTTGCGGATGAGCATCAGGCTGGTGCCCTTGAGCGTCGTCTCCGACCCGTCCGGCGCGGTGTAGGTGCGGTCGGCGTTGAGGGCGCGGTCGACCGTGCGGCCGCCCTTCTCGAACCGGTCCTTGAGGTCGCCCTTGAGGAGTCCGAGCCAGTTGCGGTAGGCGACCACCTTGTCCTCGGCGTCGACCGTCGAGACGGAGTCCTCAAGGTCCATGATCGTCGTCGTCGCCGCCTCGAGGATGACGTCCTTGACGCCGGCCTTGTCGTCGCGGCCCACGGGGTGGGCGCGGTCGATCACGATGTCGATGTGCAGGCCGTTGTTCTTCAGCAGCACGGACGACGGGGCGGCCGCGTCGCCGCGGTGCCCGGCGAACCGCGCCGGGTCGGCGAGGCCGGTGGTGCGCCCGTCCTCGAGGGTGGCCGCGAAGGCCCCGTCGGCAACCGCGTAGGCGGTGACGTCGGCGTGGCTGCCCGCCGCGAGGGGCGCGGCCGAGTCGAGGAACCCGCGCACGTGGGCGATCACGCGGTCGCCGCGCACCTTGTTGTAGGCCGCGGTCCGCTCCGCGCCGTCGTCCTCGGGAATCGCGTCGGTGCCGTAGAGGGCGTCGTAGAGGCTGCCCCAGCGGGCGTTGGCGGCGTTCAGGGCGTAGCGGGGGTTGGTGACGGGGACGACGAGCTGAGGGCCGGCGATGGTCGAGATCTCGGGGTCGAGGTTGGCGGTCTCGGCCGCGAAGTCGTCGCCCTCGGGCACGAGGTAGCCGATCTCCTGGAGCACCGCCTTGTACTCGGCGAGGTCGATGGGCTGGTCGCGGTTCTCGCGGTACCAGGCGTCGATGCGCCGCTGCAGTTCGTCGCGGGTGTCGAGGAGCTCGCGGTTGCGGGGCGCGAGGTCGTGCACGAGGCGGTCGAAGCCGGACCAGAACGCCTCGCGGGCGATGCCCGTGCCCGGCAGCGCCTCGTCGTTGATGAAGTCGTACAGCTCCTTGGCGACCTGGAGGCCTCCCGCGTTCACCCGGTCCGTCATCTGCTTTTCCTCTGCTTCCGTCTGGCGGTGTCCATTGCCGCGAACGCCGGGTCGAGGCGTTCGAGAGAGCCTGATCTTACCGGATCGTTTCCGCTCGCGATCCGCCCTGGGGGCGGCGGGCAGGGGGCGCGGCACCGGTCGACGGCAGCCGGTGCGCAGGCCTCGGGGTCCGCGGGGACGAGGCGCGAAGAGCCCGCGGCGGGGACGCCCTGCTCGCCGGTCGGAAGCCGCGCGGCCCTTGGCCCGGGCTCGGGGAACCCGGCGTATGATTCGGGTCATGGAGCGCATCGACCTGAACGCCGACGTCGGCGAGTCCTTCGGCCCCTACGTCATCGGCAACGACGAGCGGATGTTCCGGCACGTGACGTCCGCCAACATCGCCTGCGGGTCTCACGGCGGCGACCCGTCGGTCATGCGCCGGACCGTGCGGCTCGCCGTGGCGGGCGGCGTCAGCCCGGGGGCGCATCCCGGGTACGCGGACCTGATGGGGTTCGGCCGGCGGGACATCGCCATGGACCCGCAGGAGCTCGAGGACCTGGTCGTGTACCAGATCGGGGCCCTCGCGGCGATGGCGGCGGCCGAGGGGACCAGGCTCAACCACGTCAAGCCTCACGGGGCGTTGTACAACCGGGCGGCCCGCGACCGGCCGCTGGCCGACGCGATCGCGCGGGCGGTGCGGGCGGTCGACGACCGGCTGATCCTGTTCGGCGGCTCGGGGTCGTGCCTCGTCGAGGCCGGCGATGCGCTCGGGCTGCCGACCGCGGCCGAGGTGTTCGCGGACCGCGCCTACCGTCCCGACGGCTCGCTGGTGTCGCGTCGCGAGCCGGGCGCGGTGATCACCGATCCCGCGGCGGTGGCGGAGCGGGCGCTCCGCCTGGTGCAGAGAGGAGAGGTCGCGACCGTCACCGGGGAAGTCATCGAGCTGCGCCGCGACACCATCTGCCTGCACGGCGACACGCCGGGAGCCGGCGACATCGCGGCGAAGCTGCGCGCCCGGCTGGAGGCAGCGGGCATTCGTCTCGCGCCGGTGGGAACCGCCGATCGGTCGTCCGGTGCCTAGCAGCCCGTGGTGGAACCCCGCGTTGCACAGAGAGCGGCGAGGCGCCCGCCTGACAAGGCGTGAGGAGGGCGCATATTGGGCATATGTAACCGACGAACAACGCAGTCAGGCGGGATGCATCGCCGCTCGAATGCAGCGGGGACTTTCGCCACGGGCTGCTAGGGCCGCGCGCCGCGGTGCGGAACGCCGTCAGTGCACGGTGTACGGCTCCGTCAGCGCGAACTCCGCGACCTCGGCGTCGAACGTCGCGCCGTCCGCCGTCACCATCTGGTAGGTGCCGCGCATCGACCCGAACGGCGTCGAGAGCGGGCAGCCCGACGAGTACTCGAACGACTGCCCTGGCGAGAGCGTCGGCTGATGCCCGACCACGCCGGGTCCCCGCACCTGCTCCACCTCGTTGGACCCGTTGGTGATGATCCAGTGCCGGCTGACCAGTTGCACGGTCTCGGGGCCCTCGTTGGTGATTCGGATGGTGTAGGTGAAGAACCACCGGTTCTGGTGCGGCTCGAGATGAGAGAATCGTGACGTGACGTCGACCCGGATGCCCCGGGTGACCGCCTGCGACGTGTGGACGCTGCTGCTCCGCATCGAATCCTCGAGAGTATCGTCTTCGTCTCCGCCGAACGCCCGCCGGCCTGAACGGCCCCGGCCCGCGGGGCCGTCCCCGGCGTCGCAGCGGAAGACCGCGGTCGTCCGTGCCTCGCAACGGAGGCTTGGAGACGAACGGCCGCGTCTCGGACTATTGTAAGACTTGGGGTACGGGCCGCGGCACGTCACGACGACGATGAAGATGACCCGCATCAGCGTGTACGGCGAGCCCGTTCTCGACGCCGGGTCGCGCGGCCGGTCATGATCCCGACCGCGACCCTCCTCGGCGCCTACCGGGCCGGGTACTTCCCGATGTCCGTGGAGGGCGAGATCCGCTGGTTCTCGCCGGAATGGCGCGGCGTGATTCCGATCGACCGCTTCCGGACCTCCCGGCGCCTCGCCCGGCTGCTGCGTCAGGCGCGGTTCCGCTGCACCGTGAACGAGGCGTTCGGCGACGTCGTCACCGCCTGCGCGTCGCGGGACGACGGCGACGGCACCTGGATCGACGACGAGATCCGGGAGAGCTACTGCCGCCTGCACGAGGCGGGTCACGCCCACTCGGTCGAGGTGTGGGCCGACGACCGGCTCGCCGGCGGCCTCTACGGCGTCAGCCTGCGCGGCGCCTTCTTCGGGGAGTCGATGTTCCACCGGGTCACGGACGCCTCGAAGGTGGCGCTGAGCTGCCTGGTGGGGCGCCTGCGCGAGCGCGGCTACCGGCTGCTCGACGTGCAGTGGGTGACGCCCCACCTGGAGCGGTTCGGCGCCGTCGAGATCCCGCGCGCCCGGTATCTGGCCCTGCTGGAACGGAGCATGCGGCGCGCCTGCACGTTCGAGGACCGGGGCGCCGCGCCCGCGGGCCGCGCCGGCCCGTCGGATTCCCCGGCGCGGTGAGGCCTTCGCCACGGGCGGTCAGGGCCGGACGTAGGCCGGGCGCTCCGCATCGCCGGCGAGGTTCCAGCTCAACTGGTGCACCATCCGCACGATGCGGGTCATCTTGTCGTAGCGGAGCTTCTCCGGCGTGTCCCGTTCCGTGTGGTAGTCGGGGTGCAGCCCGGTGTGCACGAAGAGGGCCGGGACCTCGCGGAACAGGAAGGGCCACTGGTCGCTGCGCCGCAGCAGGTTCGAGGCGTTGTCGTCGTAGCGGAACCGCACGTCGAGGCCGGTCGCCCGGTTGGCCCGCTCGACCGCCCGCCGCAGGTCCGGCGAGCGGCTATAGCCCAGGATGTTGACGGCGTTGCGGTTGGACTCGGCCGACTGCGGCTCGAGGCCGCGGAACCGGAGGCCCCCGATGCGGGGGACCTCTTCGTCCCGGCCGATCATGTCCATGTTCAACATCGCCACGGTTCGGTCGAGCGGGTGCAGGGGCGCCTCGGTGTACGCCCACGCCCCCAGCAGGCCCTGCTCCTCCGAGTTCCACGCGGCGAGCAGGATGGACCGGCCCGGCCGGTCTCCGGCGCGCGCGGCCGCGCGGTAGGCCTCGGCGATCTCGAGGAGCGCCGCCACCCCCGACGCGTCGTCGTCGGCCCCGTTGTAGATGACCGATCCCCGCGCACCGTCGTGGTCGTAGTGGGCGCCGATGATGATCCACTCGTCCCGCAGCGCCGGGTCCGCCCCTTCGATCAACCCGACCACGTTGCGGTTGGCCACCGTCGTTCGCCGCACCGAGGTCGCCAGCTCGACCCGTGGTCCCGCCAGCAGGAGGGCCGCCGCCCCCCCGGGCCGCTCGGCCGCCTCCGTCAGCTCGTCGAACGACCGGTCCGCCGCTTCCGCGATGCTCTCCGCGAGGTCGCCCGAGATGTGCACGACGGGGATGTCCACCGCCTCGACCCAGCTCGCGAGCCCGTAGCGCGGCACCCGGGGCGGCCGCGACGGCCACACCGAGCCCATCGGCCGGGCCGGGCCCCGGGTGCGCCCGTGGTTGTGACGGTCGGGCGCCACCAGCACCGCCGCCGCGCCCCGGGCCTGGGCGGCCAGGACCTTGCGCACGAGCCGCGCCGACTCCGATCGCATGGTGCCGTCGAAAGGGCTGTCCCGGCGGAACTCGCCGGGCTCGTGGTCGAGCATCAGGGCGACCGCCCCGGCGAGGTCCGCCTCGCGGTAGTCGTCGTGGCCGAGCGACGGGGCGTCGATGCCGAACCCGACGAACACGATGTTCCCCGCGGCGTTCCCGGTGGCGCTGGCGGGGTCGGGATAGAAGGCCCCGCCGAGCGCGAGGTCCGGCTGTCCGGCTCCCGTGACCCGCAGGTCGTTGTCGGGGCCGAGCGCGGTCGTGAGCAGATCGAACCGATGGAAGTGGGTGCCGTCGGAGCCCGCGGGGGCGAGGCCGTGCCGGGCGAAGCGCGAGGCGATGAAGTCGGCCGCGATCCGGTTCTCGGGCGTGTCCGTCAGCCGGCCCCGCAGGCTGTCGGCGGCGAGAAACCGGACGTCCGCCTCGAGGTCGCCGGCCCGGATCGAGCCGCTGCCCGGCGCCGGGGCCGGATCCTGCGCCACCACCGCCGCCGCGACGAGGAGCGCCGCTGCCGTTGCCGCCGCCGCCCAGCGGGTCGTCATCGGGCCATTGTACCCGCGGGCGTTCGCCCGTGCTCCACGGCGTGCGCGGGCCCGGGGGCGGAAGTCTGCGCCCGGGCGCGGCGCGGGTTCCGGGGCGGGCGGGATGGTCTGGTGTACCATCACCGTCCGCGATCGTGAGACAAGGAGGCGACAGATGATGGTGCGCGCGGGTGCGCGGCGAATCCGGCCCGGCTTCCCGGCGTTCGCCATCGCGTTCGTCCTGTTACTGACCGTCGCCGCCGGGTGCGGTGAGGTGGATGCCGGGGCCGGGGGCGCGGCCTTCGACGTCATGGAGCGGTCCATCACCGAGCTCGCCGCGGCCCTCGACGCGGGCGAGGTGACGTCGCGCGAGCTGGTGGCGGGGTACCTGGCCCGCATCGACGCCTATGACCAGCGCGGGCCGATGCTGAACGCGATGGTCGTCCTCAATCCCAACGCCGCCGACGAGGCCGACCGGCTCGACGCCGAGCGCGCGGCGGGGCAGGTGCGCGGCCCCCTGCACGGGATCCCCGTCGTCGTGAAGGACAACTACGACACCGGCGACATGCCGACGAGCGCGGGGGCCATCGCCCTCGCGACCTCCGTGCCGCCCGACGATTCGACCCAGGTGCGGCGGCTGCGCGAGGCGGGGGCGATCGTCCTCGGCAAGACCAACATGCACGAGCTGGCGCGGGGCATCACCACCGTCAGCTCGCTCACCGGCCAGACCCGCAACCCCTACGACCCGACCCGCAACCCCGGCGGGTCGAGCGGCGGCACCGGCGCCGCGGTGGGCGCGAGCTTCGGCGCCGTGGGCATGGGGAGCGACACCTGCGGGTCGATCCGGATTCCGTCGGCCCACCACGCCCTGGCGGGGTTGCGGGGGACGCGGGGGCTGGCGAGCGGCGACGGTATCGTGCCCCTCTCGACCACCCAGGACATCGGCGGCCCCCTCGCGCGCTCGGTGGAGGACCTCGCGATCACGCTCGACGCCACCGTGGGCGTCGACCCCGCCGACCCGGTGACGGCCCGGAGCGAGGGCCGCATTCCCGCCTCGTTCCGGGACGCCCTCGACCCCGACGGGCTGCAGGGGGCGCGGCTCGCGGTGCTGCACGAGCTGCTGGGCGACAGCGGCGCCGAGCGCCCCGTCAGCACCGTCATCGAGGCGGGGGCGGAGGCGATGGAGGCGGCGGGGGCGGAGATCGTCGACGTCGGCGAGACCGACCTGCGCTCGTTCCTGGAGGACGCGTCGGTGATCGGCCTCGAGTTCAGGCGCGACTTCGACGCCTATCTGGCCGACACCCCGGACGCCCCGGTGCGCACCCTCGCCGAGCTGGTCGAGCAGGGGCTCTACCACGAGATCATCGACAACGGACTCCGCTCGTCGCTCGAGGTGGAGACCCTCGACACCGACGACTATCGCGACCGGCTGGCCCGGCGGGACGCGGCGCGGGCCGCCGTCGAGGGGCTCCTCGACGAGCACGATCTGACCGCGCTCGTCTATCCCACGATTCGCCAGACCGCCCGCCCCGTGGGCCTGGCGCAGCCGGGCAGCAACTGCGCCCTCAGCGCCATCTCGGGACTGCCCGCCATCACCGTCCCGGCCGGCTACGCGGCCGACGGCATGCCGGTGGGCCTGGAGATGATCGGCCGCGAGTTCGCCGAGTCCGACCTGATCCGCCTCGCCTACGCCTTCGAGCAGGCGACCGGCCACCGCCGCCCGCCCGACAGCACCCCGAGCCTGGTGGCGCCGCCGCCGCCGGTGGTCATCGAGGCCGCGGCCGAGGCGAACGGCGCCGGCCTGCGCGGCCGGTTCGAGCTGGACCGGACGCGGCGCGAGCTGGTCTACTCCGTCTCCGCGTACGGCGTCGCGGACGAGGACGTGCTGTTCGCCCACTTGCATCGCGCCGTCGAGGGCGGCGGCGCCGGGCCGGTCGTGCACCTGCTGGGGGGGCGCGGGCGCGCCCGGTCGTCCGGCCGGCTGCGGCTGTCGGCCCGCGACCTCGAGAGCCTGCGGGCCGGCGAGCTCTATGCCGCCGTGCACGTCGCCGGGAACCTGTCCGGGATCCGCGCGGACCTCGCCTGGCCGGCGGAGTGAGAGAATGGAGGACAAATGAGGACGACGGCTCCCCGCGTTGGACGGCGTCTGGCGCTCGCCGCGGCGCTGGCGTTCGCGGCGCTCGATGTCCCGGCAGCCGCGCAGGCCCCGTCGCCGGTCGCCCGGCCGACGGACCGGCCGGGCGCCGGAGGTCCGGACCCGACCTTTCGGTCCGGCGTCACGCTGGTCACGCTCGTCGTGGTTCCCCGCGACCGTGACGGCCTCTTCCTGGACGACCTGATTGCCCGGGACTTCGTGGTCGTGGACGAGGGCGAGGTGCGCGAGGTCGCCTCGCTCGTGCGCGTGCAGAGCGGGCGCGTCAGCGAGCAGCTCGCGCCGGGCCTGCGAGCCCAGAACGGATTGCTCCTGCCGCCGCCGCCGCGGCCGCCGGACGAGTTGACCGGCCGACTCTTCATGATTCTCGTCGACGACCTGCACATTCCGGCCGGCCTGACGCCTCGCGCCCGCACGGCGTTCGTGGAGATGGCCGAGAACCTCATTCAGGAGGGCGACCAGTTCGCCGTCGTGTCCACCGGGCCGTCGGCGATCGCGGTCCAGGTCACCACCGATCGCGGCCTGCTCCGCTCGACGGCCGAGCGCATCACCGGCGACGGGTTCGACCCCACCGAGCTGATCCAGAACTTCCCGCCGAGGCCGGGGTACACCCCCGAGCTGATGGCGCGCGCCGGGGTCGCGTTCACGACGATACGCAACGTCGTCGAGAGCCTGGAGCAGGTCCAGCACCTCCGCAAGGTGGTCGTCTACTTCAGCAGCGGCTACGACCTCAATCCCTTCCTGGCCGAGCGCAGGGGGTACCACCGCGAGCCGGGAACGGAGCCGGGGCTGATAAACCAGGGCATCGCGCGCCTCCTGCGGCAGGACGCCCCCTTGGGCGACGTGGACGGCCTGGAGGGCGACGGAGACCTCGCGAGGCGGATCGACGAGCTCGCCGAGGCCGCGAACCGGGCGAACGCCGCGTTCTACACCGTCGATCCCCGCGGTCTGGCCGCCGCGAGGCCGGGGCCCGCGGACTTCCTGCTGACCGGCCGGGGCTCGTTCGACGAGTGGAGCTTCACGACCCAGAACAGCCTGAGGTCGCTCGCCGAGCAGACCGGCGGCCGCGCCATGATCAACCGGAACGACTTCGACGACGTGTTCCGCGAGATCGACGCCGAGACCAGCGAGTTCTACATCCTCGGCTTCGCCCTGACCGATCCCGAGCCGACGGTCCGCACCCGCCGGCTGATGGTGCGGGTGCGGGGACGGGGACCCGTGGACGTGCAGCACCGCTCTCACTACACCTACTTCGGGGCCAGCTCGAGCCGGCCGGGCGTGCGGTAGCCCGCCAATCGGCGCCTTCGGCTCCGCCTGGCGTCCAACCGACCCTCCGGGAGTCCGCGCCGTTCCGCGGCGCAGACTCCCGGCCGGCGCAGCTCGGCCTCGCGCGCTAGGCGTCCGCCCCGCCGGCTCGCGCGTGGCCCGCCCGACCTCCCCGGGGCGTTTGCGCCTTTCTGCGGCGCGGACGCCTACGGCTCGAGCCGCAGTCCCGCCCCCGGCCCCACCGGGAGGCCGAGCAGCATCCAGACGACCAGAAGCACCGACCAGCAGGCGAGGAACGTCAAGGTGTAGGGGAGCATGGTGGCGACCACCGTGCCGATGCCCGACCGCCGGTCGTAGCGCTCGAAGAACGCGACGATGAGGGCGAAGTAGGACATCATCGGGGCGATGATGTTGGTGGTGCTGTCGCCGACCCGGTAGGCGGTCTGGGTCAGCTCGGGCGTGTAGCCGAGCAGCATGAACATGGGGACGAACACCGGGGCCATGATGGCCCACTTGGCCGACGCGCTGCCCATGACCAGGTTGATGATCGACGAGAGCACCACGAAGCTGAGCATGAGGGGAATGCCGCCCATGCCCGAGCTGCGCAGCCACTCGGCGCCCTTGACGGCCGTGATCAAGCCCAGGTTGGTCCAGTTGAAGTAGGCGACGAACTGGGCCGCGAAGAACACCAGCACGAGGTACGTGCCCAGCGTGCTGATGGTCTTGCCCATGCCGTTCATCACGTCGGCGTCGTTGCGGAACGCGCCGGTCGCGGCCCCGTAGGCCACGCCGATGAGGAGGCCGCCGATGAAGATGAACGCGACGATGCCCGAGAGGAAGGGCGAGCGCAGCAGCCCGCCGTCGTCCGGGTTGCGCAGGAACCCGTCGGCGGGCACCGTGCCCCAGAGCAGGAACAGCACGAAGACCGCCGTCGCGGCCAGGGCGGCGTAGAGGCCGCGCTTCTCCACGTCGGAGAGCGCCCGCATGACGTCCGAATCGCTCTCCTGCGTCTCGGTCGAACCCTTGTAGGGACCCAGCCGGGGGATGACGACCCGCTCGGTCACCCAGGTTCCCGCCCCCGCGATGATGAACGTGGAGACAACCATGAAGTAGTAGTTGGCGGCGGGGTTGACCCGGTAGCCGTCGTCGACGATGCGGGCCGCCTCCTCGGAGAGGCCGGCCAGCAGGGGATCGATGGTGCCGAGGAGCAGGTTGGCGCTGTAGCCGCCGGACACGCCGGCGAACGCCGCCGCGAGTCCCGCCATGGGATGGCGCCCCGCGCCGAGGAAGATGATGCCGCCGAGGGGCACGAGCAGCACGTAGCCGATCTCGCTCGCCGTGTTGGAGAGGACGCCGGCGAGGACGAGCACGAACGTGAGGAGCCGCTTCGGCGCCGACAGCACGAGCAGCCGCAGGGCGGCCCCGATGAGCCCGCTGCTCTCCAGGACCCCGATGCCCAGCATCGCCACGAGCACCGTGCCGAGGGGCGCGAAGCTCGTGAAGTTGGTGACCATCTCGGTGAGGATGCGGTGCAGCCCCTCGACCGTGGCGAGGCTGACGGGCCGGATCAGCTCGCCGGTGCCGGGGTGGACGACCTCGACGCCGGTGCGGGCCGCGATGGCCGAGATGACGACGATGACTCCCGCGAGCAGGGCGAAGAGCGTGCCGGGATGCGGGAGCGCGTTGCCGCCGCGCTCGACGGCGGCGAGAAAGACGGTCATGGCGCGGTCGAGGACGGCGGTGGGGCGCTTGCTCATGGCGTGCTATGCTACGCGGGTCGCGCGGCTCGTTCCAGTGCCGCCGCCGGCGTTGCCGCCGGGTCCCGTCTTCCCGCTCCGGGTCGATGCCGCGCCGGGCCCGCGCGCGTTGCCCGTCCGGGCAAGAGTCTTGCGCATCATGGACGCTCCCGACTCCGGCAAGGGCTCCGTCGAGAGCCAGCAGCGCGCCGCCGCCGCCGTCGGGGTGGACGCGGCGGAGCGGCACGTGCTGCTCTGCGCCGACCAGACCAATCCGAAGTGCTGCGAACGCGAGCGCGGCCTCGCCGCCTGGACTTATCTGAAGCGCCGGCTACGCGAGCTGGGGCTGTCCGAGCAGGGCGGGGTGCTGCGCACCAAGGCCAACTGCCTGCGGGTCTGCGAAGGCGGGCCGATCGCCGTCGTCTACCCGGAAGGGACGTGGTACCGCGCGTGCGACCCCCCGGTTCTCGAGCGGATCATCCAGCGGCACCTGATCGCAGGCCGCGTGGTCGAGGAGGCGCGCATCCTTGCGCGTCCGCTGCGGCCGACGAGGCCGTCGGGCGAGCCACGCTGACTCCGGTTCTCCCTCTCCCCCCCTCCCGCTGGTCGCGGGACCGCCCTCGCCGTCCCCAAATGTGTACGGGTCGGGGAGCGGCGTCGACATCGTTGGCGAACGATGGTTCCGTTCGACGGTGGGCTCGTCACGAGCGGCACTGTCTCCGGCCAGCGTGTGCTCATGGCAAGGCCATTGTTTGCAAGGGTTTACGGTATTCTCTGTTGGTGAGTAGCGGAATTGGCGCGCCCCTTGCATAGATCATTGGCATTCGTCGCTCGGGTGTCGCGTCGACGCGGCGAGCCGGGCGAACGTCACATCTCAAGCCTCACGCGCCGTGGCCGGCCGGTAGTCAATCGGCGGCACCGCGGCCCATATCCGCCCGTGACCCACCCCCGGCCCGGCCGGAACCGTCTCGAGACGGTGCCGCCGGGTCCCGCCTTGTACGGCCCGCGGTCCGGCGGGGTTGCGTTTGACAACGGCCGGGCCACGTCGCTACCGTAGTCTGGTCGTCCTTTCGTCCTTGTCTCGTGTCTCATGCAACGAGTCGAATCATGACCATCAGCGGCGTGCTCGCCCCCATTCCGACCCCGTTCACCGACGACGAGGCGGTCGACCTCGACGCTTGGCGCGCCAACATCGATCGCTGGATGGCTACGCCGCTGCGCGGGCTCGTGGTGCTCGGGTCGACCGGCGAGGCGCCGCTCGTCGACGACGACGAGGCCGATCGGCTGATTCGCGAGGCGCGCGGGCGGGTGCCCGGCGACCGCCTGCTGCTCGCGGGCACCGGCCGCCAGTCGACCCGCGCGGCCGTCGCCGCCGCGCGCCGGGCGGCGGACGCCGGCGCCGACGGCGTGCTCGTGCGGACGCCGTCGTACTTCAAGAAGCAGCTCACCACCGAGGCGTTCGTGCGCCACTACGCGGCAGTGGCCGATGCGTCGCCGGTGCCCGTCGTCCTGTACAACTTCTCGGCCCTCACCGGCGTCACCCTGCCGGTCGAGGCGGTCGCCCGACTCGTCGATCATCCGAACATCGTGGGATTGAAGGAGTCGGGCCCCGACCTGGGCTACGTCGGCGACCTCATCGGCGCGGCCCGGGACGGCTTCAGCGTTGTCGTCGGGTCGGCGCCGACGTTCTATGCCAGCCTCGCGCTCGGCGCGAGCGGCGGCATCCTGGCCCTGGCGTGCGCGATCCCGGACGCCTGCGTGCGGATCTACGAGCACGTGGCGGCCGGCCGCCACGACGAGGCGCGCGCCCTGCAGCGGCAGGTCGTCCCGCTCGCCCGGCTGCTCACCACCAGGCACGGCATCCCGGGGTTGAAGGCGGCCCTCGACGAGCTCGGCTACGCCGGCGGGCGGGCGCGGCGGCCGCTGGCGCCGGTCGCCCCCGACGCGGCGCAGGAGATCCGCCGGCAGATCGAGCAGTTCGCGGCCGCGCCGGCCGGTGCCTGACCCCCCGCCCGGGGGCGCGAGGACTCCATCGCGTTCCACGGCGCAGACTCCTGGCCCGTTGTGGAACCCAGCGTTGCGCCGCGCCCGGAGGGCGCCCGCGAACGGCCGAGGCGCCCGCCTGACAAGGCGTGAGGAGGGCGCATGTCGGGCACATGTACCGACGTACAACCCGGTGAGGCGGGATGCATCGCTGCTCGAATGCAGCGGGGACTTCCACCACGGGCTGCCAGGAGTCTGCGCCGTGGAACGGTTTTGGGCCGATCGGCTACTACATGTCGTGGTTTGAACTGGCATGAACCACTTCATGTTGGGGCGAAATTTCCTGCGGCGCAGACTCCCAGTGCCCCGTATCAGTCGTTCGCGAAATAATCCAGGGCGACTTTTCTTCCCGGGCCACGGGCGTTTTCACCATGCGAGATATTTCGCGAACTTCGCTGGCAGGACACTAGAGCACGCGCCGGGCGCCGAGGAAGCGGCTCGCCCAGTACTGCGAGCTCAGGCGCTCGACCCGGACCTTTCCCCGTCTCGACGGCGCGTGGACGAACTGATCGGCGTCGAGGGCCAGCGCCACGTGGGACGGCCCCTCGGAGATGGTTTCGAAGAACAGCAGGTCTCCCGGTCGAACGGCGTTGCGGTCGATCCGCCTGCCGACGCGAAACTGGTCGCCCGCGACCCGCGGCAGCTCCATGCCGTGGCGGCTGAAGACGTACCAGGTGAACCCGCTGCAGTCGAACCCCCGCGGCGTGCTGCCGCCCCACCGGTACGGCACCCCCAGATACTCGAGGGCGGTGGCGGTGACCGCGTCGGGCGCGGGGCGTTCTCCGGCCCCGACGACGGGCAGGTCCGGGGGGGCGAGGTGAGGTCTGGGGAACGGTTGCGGCGTCGAGCCGGGGCGTATCGCGCATCCGGCGAGAACGAGAACGAGAGGACACCAGACGAACCGGCGCATCGTCTTCTATTGTCGGCACCTTTCCTCGGGGCGGACAGGGGCGCGGCCGCGGTGGTGCCATAACTCGTTACGCGGCAATGCTTTAGTGAGGTTGTGCCGCTTGACACGAGGTATCGGATTCGGGCACAATCGGCTTTTTGGACTGGCGGGCCGGAACGGTGCGAACCCATGGAGCACACTCTGCTGCTCAATGCGACCTACGAACCGTTGAAGGTCGTCGACTGGCGGCGGGCGATCAGGCTGTGGTGTCAGGGCAAGGTCGAGGTGCTCTCGGTCTACGATCGGGAGGTGCACTCGGTCTCGTTGACGGTGAAGCTGCCCTCGGTGATCCGGTTGCTGAACTACATCACCATCAAGCGCCACTTCAACCTGGTGCCGTTCTCGCGCGCCAACATCTACGCCCGCGACGACCACCTGTGTCAGTACTGCGGCCGGGGGTTCCCGCCCGCCGAGCTGACCTTCGACCACGTCGTTCCGGTGCGCTACGGCGGGCGCAAGGACTGGGAGAACATCGTCACTTCCTGCGTGTCGTGCAACCGGCGGAAGGGCGGGCGCACGCCCGCCGAGGCCGGCATGCGGGTCATCCGGCCGCCCCGGCGCCCGCTGCGGCCCGCGACCGTGCGCATCGCCGTCGGCCTGCGCGACACCCCCGCGAGCTGGCGGGACTACCTCTACTGGAACGTCGAGCTGGACCCGGCGTAGGCAGCTTAGGACAGTGATCGATATAGATCTGCCAACTGCACGCAGGTACGACCCGCTCTCTACCGTCTTCCGAGCGTGCCGCGTGGCAAAGTTATTCACGTCACTGTCCTTGGTGGCGTCACCCGGGCTGCCGGCCGTCCGCTCCCGCCGTCGTAGATGACTCAGGCGTCAGCTACCCGAATCACGTCCGTGCACCCGCCGGCGGCGGTCGCCGGGGGACGGATCGCCGTCCTCGGACCCGGCGTCGGGGGGGACGGCCGCCGAGTGCCCGAGGCGCGGATCGGCGACCATCCCGCGCAGGTCGTCTGCGCGGGCAGGGACCGGGTCGCCTGTCTGGTTCCGCCCGACACCGGGGGCGGCTCGCTGCCCGTCCGGCTCGACACCGCGCCGGGGGAGACCGCCCGGCTGGAGGTCGGCGCGCAGGTCGCCGCCGGCGTGCACCAGGTCGACAGCCCGGTCATCGACGCCGACGGCACGCTCTTCCTGACCTACAGCGGCACCCGCGGGGAGTCGGCGCCGGTCTCGGTGTTCCGGGTCCGGCGGGACGGCTTTCGCGAGCCGTTCGTGACCGGCATCACCAACCCGACCTCACTCGCCCTCGATCCCCTGGGCCGGCTGTTCGTGTCGAGCCGCTTCGACGGCGCGGTGTTCCGGGTCGAGGCCGACGGGCAGCACAAGCAGCTGGCGGCGGAGCTCGGGGTGGCCTGCGGGCTGGCGTTCGACGAGGCCGGCACGCTGTTCGTCGGCGACCGGTCCGGCACCATCTTCAAGATCGCGCCGTCGGGCGAGGTGTCGCCGTTCGCCACCCTGCCCCCCAGCGTGGCGGCGTTCCACCTCGGCATGGCCCCCACCGGCGACCTCTACGTGACGGCGCCGACGCTGGCCACCCGCGATGCCGTGTACCGCATCGATCCGGCGGGGGCCGTCACCACCGTCCACCGGGGGTTCGGCCGGCCCCAGGGTCTCGCCTTCGACGCCCGGGGCGCCCTTCACGTCGTCGAGGCCCTGGCCGGGGCGAGCGGGCTCTACCGCGTCGGGGGCGTCGAGGAGGCCGAGCAGGTCGTGGCGGCGCCTGGTCTGGTCGGGGTCGCTTTCGACCCGCACGGGGGTGCGGTGGTGACGTCCGACGATCGCGCGTACCGGTTCGAGCGCCTGCCCGGGCCCGCCCCGGCGTGATAGCATCAACAGTTTGGGGCGGTGCCCGGGGCGGCCGCCGACCGCGGCCCGACGGGACCGGGAATCTGCGCCGTGGCACGGTGCAGACGCCCAGCCGGGTTGGCTGGGCGGCGAGCGGAGCCGTAGGCGACGCTCTCCGGGCTGGGACCTGATCACGGCGATGGCTCACGATCGCATCGAGGTACGGGGAGCCCGCGTCCACAACCTGAAGAGCATCGACGTCAGTCTGCCGCGCGACCGCTTCGTCGTCGTCACCGGGCTGTCCGGGTCGGGCAAGTCGTCGCTGGCCTTCGACACCATATACGCCGAGGGGCAGCGACGGTACGTCGAGTCGCTGTCGGCCTATGCCCGCCAGTTCCTCGAGCAGGTCGAGAAGCCCGACGTCGACCTGATCGACGGCCTGTCGCCCGCCATCTCCATCGAGCAGAAGACCACCGGCTCGAACCCCCGCTCGACCGTGGGGACGGTCACCGAGATCTACGACTACCTGCGCCTGCTGTTCGCCAACATCGGCGTGCCGCACTGTCCGCGGTGCGACCGGCCGATCACCCGGCAGTCGGTCGACCGCATCGTCGAGATGGTGCTGGGCGGTCCGACCGACGAACGCATCAACGTGCTGGCCCCGATCGTGCGCGGCCGCAAGGGCGAGTTCCGGAAGGACTTCGCTGCCCTCCGGGCCCGGGGGTTCGCGAAGGTGCGGGTCGACGGCCGGGTCCGCTCCCTCGAGGAGGACATCCCGCTCGAGCGCCGCCGCAACCACGACATCGCGGTGCTCGTCGACCGGCTCGTAGTCCGGGCCGGGGTGGAGCGGCGTCTGCGCAACGGCATCGAGCTGGCGCTGGGCCTCGCTGACGACGTCGTGATCATCAACACCCTGGAGGGTGGCGACCGGCTGTTCTCCCGGCGGCTCGCGTGCGTGCAGTGCGGCGTGAGCGTACCCGAGATCACGCCTCGGGTGTTCTCGTTCAACTCGCCGCAGGGCGCCTGCACGGACTGCCAGGGCCTCGGCGCCGTCGACGACTTCGACCCCGTCCGCATCGTGCCGGACGGCTCGAAATCGTTGAGGGAGGGCGCGATCGCGCCGTGGGTCGACGGCGACGCGAAGCTGGTCCGAGAGGCCTTCGCGGGGCTGAGCCGGCACTTCGGCATCGATCTCGATACGCCGTTCGACCGGCTGTCCCGCCGGCACCGCGACACCCTGCTGCACGGCCCCCGCGCCTCCGCGGCGCAACCCGAGGAGGGTGGACACCGTCGCGGCGGCCGTCGCCGCGAGCCGTTCGGGCGCGACTTCGAGGGGATCCTGCCGAACCTGCGCCGCCGCTACGAGACGGGGACCTGGGCCCAGCAGGAGCTGCTCGAGCCGCTCCGCTCCCTGCAGAGCTGCCCCGCCTGCGACGGCGAGCGCCTGCGGCCCGAGAGCCGATCGGTGCGGGTGAAGGGCTGCACCATCGCCGAGTACACCCGGTTGCCGCTGGCGAAGGCGGACGCGGCGCTGGCCGCCATCGAGCTGTCGGAGCGCGAGGAGCTGATTGCCGGCCGCGTGCTCCGCGAGATCCGCGACCGGTTGCGGTTCCTCACCGAGGTCGGCGTCGGATACCTGACGCTGGCGCGGAGCGCGGCCACCCTGTCGGGGGGAGAGGGGCAGCGCATACGGCTCGCCACCCAGATCGGCGCCAACCTCACCGGCGTGCTGTACGTGCTCGACGAGCCCTCCATCGGCCTGCACCAGCGGGACAACCGGTTGCTGCTGTCCACGCTGGGGCGGCTGCGCGACCTCGGCAACACCGTGGTGGTCGTCGAGCACGACGAGGAGACCATCCGGGCCGCCGACTACGTGGTCGATCTGGGGCCGGGGGCCGGCGCCAACGGCGGAGAGGTGATGTTCCAGGGGACCCCGGCGGAGCTGACGACGAACGGGCACCCTTCCCTGACCGGGCGCTATCTGCGGGGTGAGCTCGGCATTCCGGTCCCCCGTGCCCGCCGTCCCCCGCTCCGGGGGGACCTCGTCATCCGGGGCGCGCGGGCCAACAACCTCAAGAACGTCGACGTCGCCATTCCCGTCGGGCTGTTCAACGTGATCACCGGGGTCAGCGGTTCCGGGAAGTCGACCCTCGTCAACGACATCCTGTACCGGGCGCTGGCCCGCGATCTGTACCGCGCCACCGCGCCGCCGGGCGCTCACCGGCGCATCGACGGCGGCGATCTGGTGGACAAGGTCATCCAGATCGACCAGACCGCCATCGGCCGGACTCCCCGATCGAACGCCGCCACCTACACCGGGCTCTTCACCCTCATCCGCGAGCTGTTCGCGATGCTCGCCGAGGCGCGGGCCCGCGGCTACCGGCCCGGGCGGTTCTCGTTCAACGTCAAGGGCGGCCGGTGCGAGGCGTGCCAGGGGGGCGGGGTGAAGGCCATCGAGATGCACTTCCTCCCCGACGTCTACGTCACCTGCGAGCAGTGCAAGGGGCGCCGCTACAACCGCGAGACGCTGGAGGTCCGGTACCGGGGGGCGTCCATCGCCGACGTCCTGGAGCTGACCGTCGATCAGGCGCTGCCCCTGCTCGAGAACGTGCCCGCCGTCGCCGCCAAGTTGCGCACGCTGCAGGACGTCGGACTCGGCTACATCGCGCTTGGGCAGTCGGCCACGACGCTGTCGGGCGGCGAGTCTCAGCGGGTCAAGCTGGCGAAGGAGCTGTCCCGCCGGAGCACCGGCCGCACCGTCTACATCCTCGACGAGCCGACGACGGGGCTCCACTTCGAGGACACGCGGAAGCTGCTCGACGTGCTGCAGAAGCTGGTCGACCAGGGCAACACCGTCGTCGTGATCGAGCATCAGCTCGACGTCGTCAAGAGCGCCGATCACGTGATCGACCTCGGGCCCGGCGGCGGCGACGGCGGCGGCCGGGTGGTGGCGGCGGGAACGCCGGAGGAGGTCGCGGGCGAGCCCGAGTCGGCCACCGGCCGCTGCCTGGCGGAGCTGTTCGCCCAGAAGTCCACGCGGTAGGACGGCGTGGACTCCTGCAGGGTTGGTTGGGGCGCCAGGCGGAGGCCGCAGCGCGACCCCGCGGTCGCGTTCGGCGACGATTGGCGGGCCCGTGAGCCGCCCATCGGACCGCCGCGTTCGCGGGAGATGGGGGCGGATCCGCGGCCGGCGTCGGCAACGGCGGCGCCGCACGCGTGACAGATGTGTTACGGTGACAAAAGGGTCGAGTCGCGCATGAGCTCGCGGAACATGCCGATAAGCGGTTCAGTGAAACACCCTGGACCGCGCCCTGTCGTCGATCGGTCGTCCGCCCCGCCCCCCTGGAGGTCGCCGCTCCGTGACTGATTCTCAGCACACCGTTCGACGTTCCGTCTCGTGCACCGGAATCGGCCTGCATTCCGGCCGGAAAGTGACGTTGTCGCTGCGGCCCGCCGCGGCCGGGAGCGGCATCCGTTTCCGCCGGGCGGATCTCGACGGGGTCGAGATACCCGCGACGGTGGACAACGTCGACCGGCTGCACTACGCCACCGGGCTGTCGCGAAACGCCGAGACGGTGCGGACCGTCGAGCATCTGCTGGCGGCCCTGGTCGGCCTCGGCGTGGACAACGTCGTCGTCGACCTCGACCAGCCGGAAGTGCCGATCATGGACGGCAGCGCCGCCTCGTTCGTGTACCTGCTGCACGAGGCGGGGCTGCGGCGGCTGTCCGCGCCGCGGCGCTATCTCAAGGTGTTCCGGCCGGTGTCGCTGTCACGCGGCGACAAGCGCATCGCCCTGTACCCGTCGGACCACTTCAAGGTGACCTACAGCATCAGCTTCGACCATCCGCTGCTCCGGCACATGAGCCGCACCCTGACCGTCACGGAGGCGTCGTTCGTCGACGAGATCGCGCCGGCCCGCACGTTCGGGTTCCTCAAGGAGGTCGAGATGCTGCGCCGGAAGGGCCTCGCCCTCGGCGGGTCGCTCGACAACGCGGTGGTGCTGGGCGATACCGGGATCCTGAACAGCCGGCTGCGGTTCGAGGACGAGTTCGTCCGCCACAAGATTCTCGACGCGATCGGCGATCTCGCCCTGGTGGGTCATCCCGTCATCGGGCATCTCGTCGCCCACCGTGGCGGCCACGAGCTGCATACCGCCTTCGCGGCGAAGATCCTGGAGGCGCCGGAGTCATGGCGGCTCGTCGAGTCGCCGGGGCTCGAGCACGCGCCGGCCGCGACGGTCGCCGCCGAGGCGCCCGACTTCGTCACCCGCTGACCCGGCGCCCGGCTTCCGCCTTCGTTCAGGCGTTCCCGGTGACCTTCCGCATGTACGCGCCCAGGCGCTCGTTCTCGTAGGTCACGGTATTGAGGAAGAGGCTCTCGGCGAGATAGGCGCGCCGTTCCTCTTCGGTCATCTGATCGAGCAGGTGGGCGATCTCGCGGACGGTGTCCTCGAACGTGCGATCGAGGGCGTAGCGGGTGTTCAGCTCCTTGTACAGCGTCTCGAGCATCCCCAGCAGATCACCGTCGAGGGGCAGCGCAATCCCGCTGGTCGTCGTGATGCTGCGCATGTCACACCCCGAAGGCCGAGAGCGCACCGGGCTCGTCGCCGTGGATCTCGATGAAGTAATGGGCTCCGGTCATCGTCAACATCGTCTCCACGCGCTTCTGGACGCTCGCCAGCTTCAGCGTTCCCCCCGCCGCCGACGACTTTCGGTACAGGTCCATCAGGCACCCGATGGAGGCGCTGTCGACGTAGACGACCGGCGACAGGTCGATGAGGACGTTGTGGGCGCCGCCCTCGATCATCGTCTTGACCGCGTCCGCGAACGTCGGCAACAGGGGGTACACCAGCCGCTCCTCGCCGACGCGGACGATGGCGACGTTGCCGTTCTGTTCGGTGGTGAGCTTCATGGGTCACTCCAGGCAGCCCGCGGCGAGAGCCCGGCTGCGCTCGAGCAGCGATGCATCCCGCCTGACTGCGTTGTCCGGACGGACCGCGTAGCAGTCCGCGGTTGCCAGTTCACCCGACATGCGCCCTCCTCACGCCTTGCCAGGCTCCGGGCGCTCCTGGCCCGCTGGCGCCCTCGGCGGTTCGCCGGCGCCCTCCGGGGGCGATGCAACGCGGGGTGCCGCCGCGGGCTGCTGGCTGCCGGCCCGGGTGGTCCGCGCCTCGGCCTCGGAGATCAGCCGGCGGATCTGCCGGGCCAGCTCGTGGCGGCCGCGGTTGATCCGGGACTTCACGGTGCCCTCGGGGAGGTCGAGCTCCTGGGCGATTTCGCGGTAGGACTGCTCCTGGATGTCGCGCATGAGGACCGCGGTGCGCAGGGTGTCGGGCAGTTGCTCCAGCGCCCGATGCAGCAGCACCCGGCGATCGCTCCGCTCCAGGGCGGTGAGGGCGTCCGGCTCGCGGCTGACCGGCGAGGCGTCCTCCGCGTCCACGCTGCGGTCCACCAGCTCGCGCTCCTTCCGGACGCTGCGGTAGTGGTCGATGCACAGGTTGCGGCTGACGCTGATGAGCCACGTCTGGAAGTTGGCGCGCCGGTCGAAGGTGCCCAGCGCCCTGAAGATCTTGAGGAATATGTCCTGGGTGAGGTCCTCGGCCACGTCGTGGCGGCCCACGAACTTGTAGGCGACGTTGAAGACCCGGCGCCAGTGCTGGGTGACTATCCGATCCCAGGCGCGCTCGTCCCCCGCGAGACACCGTTCAATGAGCTCGTCGATCGATTCGGATGAGGAAGGTGCTGAGCTCGCGAGCATGGGTCGCTGGCACGCCGACGAAGGCGGATCGACGGAGTATAGCGACGGCGTCGGAGACGGTCAATGCGTGCCGGCCGCGGGGTCGTGTCTCTTTTTGAAAATCCTGCAAGTGCCTCTCCAGCCTCTACTTGCGCTATGATCCTTTTTGAATTTGGCGATCCTCTTTGAAATTCGGAAAGGAGCCAGCATGCGCAGAAACAGTCTCTACCGGAGCCGCAAGCCCTACCGGAGGTGCGCTGAACCGCGGGCGCACGTCCACGTCCCCCGGAAGCTGTGGCGCTCGCAGCGCCGCTGAAGGGGGGACCGTGACCCAGACCAAGGCGCGTTACGAGATCTACCGTGGCGTCGCCGACCGCCGCTGGCGCTGGCGGTACCGCGACGCCGACGGGCAGGACATCGCGCAGTCGAGCCGCGCCTACGAGGAGCGCGGCGACTGCCTCCGGACGATCGTGCGCATCCGGGAGTCGGGGGACTCCGGGATCCACCAGATGCGGCCGCCGAGTCGGCCGAGACGGTCCGCCCGGAAACGGACGGGGCGGGTCATCGACTTCCCAGTTCGTGACAGGAAAGAGGTGCTCGAATGCTGAACAGGAGATTCGATTGGGTGCGGCAGCGCCACTATTGCCGCGGCCCCGGGGCGCTCGCGGTGCTGTGGAGAGAAGCGGCCGCGGACGTCGAGGCGGCCAACGAACTGCTCTCCGGCGGGGTGGAGAGGCCGTTCAGCCTGGAGCCGGCCCCGCAGGGGGAGGAGGACGACCCGCCGCAGGACTCGTTCGTGGTCAGGCGGCGGCGGCCGGACGGGTCGGTCGACGAGGTCGCGTTTCTCCGGCGGCCCGGCGTCGTCCAGGCGGCGGGCTTCGGACACCGGAACCCGCTGACTGCAGTCTTCGAGATGGACCACGAGGACGGCCTCGTCAAGGCGATGCTCAGCTACACGAGCAACGGCGACGACCTGATGGCCTACTCCGACGCCCCGTGGCAGCTGCTGTCCCGGGCCCTCGGGCCGCTGTTCTTCGGAAAACCGGACCGGCCACGTAGGTGAGGGCGCGGGCCGTTCGTCGCGCCGCCGGGCGGGGGAGAGCCGACACTCATCTCCCCCGCTCGGCCCGCGGCGCCGATCGAGCATCACCGCTTTCTCGGTCTGGAAGAGCCTCCACCGAGGTGATCGCCACGGTCATCTGCTGGCCGTCGCAGTCGACGATCACGAACGACGCCTTCATGCCGTCTTGGCGTACCTCCCCCGTCGCGCCAAACAGCCCCTCGCCGTACAGCTCCCGAGGGTCGTAGCCCTCTCGGAGCCGGTGACCGGCTTCGAACTGGAGGGACCTGGTCGTCGGAAACGGCAGCGCTTCGGAACTGCAGGGAACCGAGGCGATCTACATAGCCACGATCACGCCCGAAGCCTCGGGCACCGTGACAAGCGACATCGCGGCCGGCGCTGCCCAGGACATCGCTGGCAACCCGATCACCGCAGCTGACCAGTCTCGGTCACCGCGAACGTGACCCCGGTGCCGGCTCTGGTGGATCGCAGATGTCGAGTCCGTTCGACGTCACGCCCACAAGCTCCCAACCCGGGGGGCATTGGCTGAAGATGCCCTGTTGGTCCCCTCGAGCCTCCTCCCGGGACTGCTCCAGAGAGTCGATCCTCGTGTACAGCCTACAAACCCCAAAGCCAACGCTGAAGCTAAATAGGGCGATGGCGGTTGCGGCGGCGAGTTCGCCGAGTTTCATGACGTCACTGCTTGACGCACGCCAGCATGCGGACGAAGGGCGTTATGGGGATGCCATCGGCATCAACCATCAGACCGAAGGCGAAGAAGAGGGGTACGCCGTCATCGTCGGCGCTCTTGAGCTGCTGCCACCCCTCCGGGCAGACATCCCCGGTGTACGCCATCACAGCGCTCTGCGGGAACGGCTCCGTATCGTCCGCGTGCAAGAACTCGTTGCGGATGAAGGTGGCCCTGAGCCCGCGTGTGAACGCCGCAGCCGGATCGATCCAAGCCAAGGGCTCGTACGGTGCGCTGTCCACAACGAGCTCGGCGGCGGCAACAGCGGACTGCTGTTGCGCCGCCGCGGACGTGGCGCATAGCAGTGCTACGGCAGCGGCCAAAGTGAATCGAGCCATTTATCGTCTCCTCCGCTCTGCCAGCATTCGGGCAGGCCCCTCGTATCGCCGTCGCACCGGCCTGAAAAACGGGTGCGTACCCAGCTTACACCAGCGGCCACGCTCGACGCGGACTCCGGGCTGGGTGCCGTCTGGGCGGGAGTGTAGCACGGAGCTGCTGGCCGTAGAATCGCCTTGACGCGCATCAAGGCGCGGTCCATGGTTGCTCGACTCAGAGCAGCTGATGTCGACTCGGGGTTCGGGGTCGACGACAACCGCACGCTCAACCACGTGAACAGCGCGATGGCCACGCTCTGCCGAGACTTCGGGCCGCCGGAGCCCCGAGGTGCCCGCGGCGGGTGGAACCTCTACAGCCCCGCTCCGAGTGATGCGGATGGTGTCTGAGGCACCTACAGCTCGACGCCAGACGGATCCGTCGCAGGACACTTGGAGCCGGGGGGGATCACTCACGACGTGGGCCGTCCCGCGTATAATCCGCGCATGAGCGGCAACGTCAACGGCTTGACGCGGCGCGGGCGCGAGATCCTGGAGATCGCGCAGGCCCACGGCGGCGTGATCTCCAGTCAGCAGGCGGAGATCAGCGAGCTGCAGGCGCTGGTCCAGCTCGGCCACATCAACATCGACACCCCGGCGGGCATCTTCCGGATCACCTCGGCGGGCGACCAGGCGGCACGCGAGGGGTAGCGCGCCTCACGCTTCGCCCTTCCGGCCGCGCGGCCCGTACGGCCCCCGCGGTCCCGGCGGCGGCGTGTTCAGCTCGATCAGCTCCGCGATCCAGTCGATGTCGCGAACCTCGCCGGCGAGCCCCGCGGCCATCGCGGGGGTGATCTGCAGCGAGGTGTGGATTCGGGTGAAGTTGTAGGCCGTGGCGTAGAGGGCCACGTGGTGGGCGTGGTTGTCCGCCCGCTTGCTGAAGGCGCTCGACAGCCGCGTGAACCGCTTCACGGACATCCGCAGCGTGTAGTTCTGCCGCTCGATGTACGACGTTGAGATGTGGGCCGGGTCCGGGTTGCCCGTGACCGCCCGCGCGTCGGAGCTGAGGACCGCCGGCGGGCTGTAGCGTCGTTCGTCCTCCGGGTTCTCGCCCGTCCCGTACTCCTTCACGAGCCGGGCGTAGTCCACGTCGTCGCCGAACGCCTCTTCAACCGCGGACAGGTAGTGGGTCAGCCCGTCCGTCGTCAGCTGCACCCGGCCGGCCAGCCGTGACCGCAGATCCAACATGAAGTTCCGAGCCGTCCGGTAGTCCCGCTGGCCGATCCGCCACGTGATCAACAGCTTCGAGTCGGCGTCGATCGCGATCCACGTCCACGTGTCGCCGGCGTGCGCTGGCGGGCGCGCTGCCCGCCCGCGGGCGAGGGTGCTCTCCTTGCAGTAGGTGAAGCTCCAGATCTCGTCGGTCTGCACGCGCTTGGCCTGGACTCCGCGGACCGCGCGGTGGTGGTAGTCCAGGCACGCTTCGCCAGCGGCGACCAGTACTCTCGTGACGGTATTGACGGTGTGCCCGGTCGTGCGGGAGATCGACCGGAGGCTGGCCCCCTCAACGAGCAGCCGCAGAATCGACGTGCGCTGCAGCCGGTTGAGCCGGTTCATATTTCAAAAGGATACACCTAAAGGCCGGGCCGGTTCAAGAAGGGGGCGCCCCTGTCAGGGGCCGGGCTTGACCTTCGCTCCGGGAGGGGGCAGCCCGGGTCCGTACAACGGATGCGGGGGAGGCGCCTCGTCGCCCTCCCCGACGTCGTCCCACGTCTTCGTCACGTTTCGCGCCCGAGCGAACGTGCGGGCCGCACCCCCGCGCTCGGGCTGCCGAGGCTGGCCCGCTTCCTCCAGGGGCGGCTTCTCCACGCGCTCCTCGATCTCGCCGACCGCGATCTTCATGACGTGCACGGCGCATTCGCCTGCGCCAACCGGGCGCACCTGTCCCTGCGGACCGCGGGTCCATCCTCTCGGCATGGGTTGTTCCTCTGCTTGACCGCCTGTGGGGTCGCTCGACGCCATCTCAGGCAGCATTGTAGCGCGTACCGCAAGGACGGTTGCTGACGGTTGCCTACGTGTCAGCGGTCCGTGGTATTCTCGGAGTGCCAAACACCGTGCGTGCTCGACGTCGGGTCGCCCGCGAATACAACACCTGCCGCCAGGCGGGAAATCAGCGGGACCCTGCAACTACACGCAACGGTGTTTGGCGACTGGCCCGGCGACCCATGCCGGGGCCACCGCGTCGTCGCCGTCGTACGCACCGTCCGGTCGAACACCCAGTCTGAAGGGAGGCTGCATGCGCATGCAGGCCGCAGTCGTTGGTGTCGTCGCCGCAGTCGCTCTGTTCGCCGCCCCGCTCACCGGCTCGGCTCAAGAGACGCGCCACGGGAGTTGGGTCGTCGTCTCGACCACGGACGACTTCACCGACGAGACGACGACCTTCGCCCGGACCACTGGCGACACTGTGATCCTGGGCGTCACCTGCTTGGCCGGCGGGTACGGCGCGCTCCTTAGCTTGAACGACGGAGGCACCTTCGCCAATGGAGTCGTCGAGACTCGATGGGATGGCGGCGAAGTGGACCGCTTCCAGTTCCAGGACCGCAACGACAACCTGCTGGGCTGGTCGTCCCTGAACGCCGGCGTTCAGGGCTGGATGCCCGATTTCTTCGCCAAGCTGAGACAGCACTCCGAGCTGCGTTTGCGCGTGACGAAGTGGCGCGATGAACGGGTCGCCGGCCGGATCAGCCTGTCCGGTTCCGACGCGGCCATCAGCGCCCTCGGGTGCGGGTAAAGGAGGGCTCGACATGGGACCGCTCCTCGTTACGGCATCCTTCATCGTGTTCCTCTGGGCCGTCGTCGGGCTGATCCGCCCGGCCTGGGGCCGACTCCCCGGGCGGGCGGCAGCGGTCGGCGTCTGGCTGTTGTCTGTCGTCCTGCTTGTAGCTGGCTCGGCGATGCTGCCCGACGCGCCTGACACGGGGACGCAAAGCGCACGTCCCGCCGGGCGCTCACAGGCGACGGCCGGTCAGCGGCAGGTTGCGCCTTCGCGAGCCGACCGTACCGTGACGGCAGCCGAGTACGCCCGGCTGACGACCGGCATGACGTACCGGCAGGCGGTCGAGATCATCGGCTTCGAGGGCGAGGAATTGAGCCGGTCTGAGATCGCAGGGATCACAACGGTCATGTACCAGTGGACGAATCGAGGGTTCAGCGGGGCCAACATGAACGCGATGTTCCAGGACGGCCGACTGATTCAGAAGGCGCAGTTCGGTCTGGAGTAGAGGGGGGGATCATGCGTGCTCAGACCCAGGCGGCGTTGATATCCCTGATGATCGGCACCTCGTTCGCGGTTGCGTGCTCGCCGCCCACCCCCGAGCAGGAGGTATCAGCGTTCCTCTCGGACTTGGCGAGGTGCATGACGGACGAGAGGGAGACCCTGGCGCAGAAGTTCGTTGAAGGCGTACGCCCCGCGGCCCTGGACGAGAGCATGTGCAGCCGCGATCTCGGGGCCGAGGGCATGTCCTTCGAGGCTCGCATGCTGATAGGCGCGGCGCGTACTCAGCTGCCGACCATGGCTCGACCGCCGAGTCTCGCACTGGCGGAGAGTGCTGTGGACGTGCTGGTGGAAGTGGCGGAGGGGCTCGCGGTTGAACTCGACGACTGATGTGCCACCGCAGAGGAGGTTGGAAGCCTTCGGCTACCGCGGCAGCCCGCATTGGCGGGTGGGCCTCCACCGGGGCGCGGCCCCGTGTGGCATGGGCGAGCCGGTACGGGTACCGGCCCGCCTCTTCGTGGAGTAGCGTGGGCGAATCACTGAGAGGAGGGCGAGATGTTGATGGTGAGAGTGGAGCACGGCGACCGGCCGCGGTACGAGCTGCGGCACTTCGGCTGCGTCGGCGAGGGCGAGCACATCGAGGGCGTCGCGTCGCCGATGCAGCCCAATCGGTACGACTACGGGGACGCCGACGAGTACGAGCGGGCCGTCACCGCGGCGTTCACGTGTACGCGCTGCGGCGACGCGGCTGGCGGTCTGGACGGGAGTGGGGACGGCCGGGGTTCCGCACCCGGCGCGGGCGAGCTAGACGGATCGGGCTGGCGGGAACGGGCAGACTGACCGCCGCCGCTCCCGTCCTTCCGGCTGCACGGCCGATCCGCTACAGTACGCTGACGTCCGCAAGCAGCCGCGCAGGCGTCCGGGCCTCCCCCCAGCCGCCTGCTGCCGCCTGCTGCCGCCTGCGCGGCCGCGACCAGTCCTGTGCTAGGATGATGATATGGCGCTGTGGCTGTTCACCAGTGCGCCTGCGATACCCAGGAGACCTGAAGACCCAAACGGAGACCTATGAGGTCCTGATGTGCGCGGGTGCCACGCATCCGGCGGCCTCGGGGGCACACGCCCGGTGAGAGACCATGTCCCGAAGCCCGCCCAGGGCAGAGGGGCGAGACCATGGATCCGTAGCGGGGCCACTCGCTTGCGGATTCGGAGACCTCGGCGATGACGGCAGCGGACTGGGTCGGCGTAGCGGTGACAGTGTTCATCGGCTTGGTTGGGGTTCTGGTACCCCTGATCCTCCAGATCCGCGGCTCCGAAGCCCGAATGCGGGTGGAGAACCGCGAGGCGCACGCGGCCATCGGCACCAACATCGAGAGGGTCCGCACCGACCTCGGCGGCGACATCGAGAAGATCCGCACCGACCTCGGCGGCGTCCGCGGCCGCGTGGACGCGATAGACGAACGGGCTCGGAAGAGTGCGCTCGCCGTACTCGGCAACTGATTCTCGGTGACTGACGGCGATCGTGCTGCGATCTCGCAGTCTGCGCCAGCGCTACGGCGTGGCGGTCGGGCCTGGACGGTCCCCGTCCAGGCCCGCAACCGAGCCCCGCTCCGGCCACGCGAATACCGGCACCCTATGCGTCGAGAATGCGAGTGCGGCTGCGGGCGGATGACCAGCCGCAGCTTCATCCCGGGGCACGAGGCCAAGGCCCTCCGGATGCTCCTGCACCTCGAAGGCGTGCTCGGCCGCGACGAGCCCGTCGCCGAGTTCCTGCGCCGCCGCGGCTACGGCCGCCACGGACGGAGCCTCCACGACGAGTTCGAGCATCGCGACCCGGCGCGGCCGGGGTGCCTGGTCACGATCGCGGAGCGCGTCGGCCGCGACGTCCTCCGGCGCCCCGTCTCCGTGAGCCGCGAGCGCCGCTCCCCGATGCGGACGGTGTGGGCGCCGGAGGAGCCGGGGGTCTACGTCCTCTACGAGGGCGGCAGGGCGGTCTACGTCGGCCGGATCAGCAACCTGCGCGCCCGCCTGACCCAGCACAAGAGTTCGGCCCCGAGGTACGCGATCCTGGCGCTCCGGATGGCGCGGGCCAAGGTCGGCAAGCCGGCCGGGAAGAAGCGCGCAAACAGCGGGATGCACCTGTACCACACCTCGCCGGCCTTCCGGGCTGCGTTCGACGAGGCGGTGGACCGCATCCGCGCCATGGAGGCCCGGTACGTCGTGCTCCCGGAGGACGAGGACGCCGGCGCTGCGCAGGCCCTCGTGGCGCTCCACGCGGCCGTGGAGCTGGGCTCGCTGGAGCTGTGCGGCGGGGGCTATAACAGCTTCAGGAACGGCTGAACTGAGAGTCGGACTGCGGGGAGAACGGCATCGTGCTGGCCCAGGTCAGACGGCGGGCGGGCCGCCGCCGTGGCCCGCATTACCGACCTTGACCCATGGTTGCGAGAGCGCAGGAGGTGGGCATGCGCAACCCCGCTGGGGCGTCCACGTCGAGATCGGGACGCAGAGGAGTTGAGACGATGTACATGCTCACGAGAATCGCATTCGTTTTCGCCCTGACCGCCATCCCCGGACTGGCGTACGGGAGCTGGTGCCCCCCGGACGTCGAGGCGCTCATCGGATTCGACCTTGAGAACGGGAAGACAGTTTCGGTCTGCCCAGATCCGGCCTCGTCCGAGTTCACGTATTTCTATGGCACGCTCGGCGAGGATCCCGAGCTCGTCTACCGCGGCCCGCTGCTGGCCGAGATCACGGGCGTTCTCTTGTACAACCACGTTCCCGAGGAGATCATGGCCTCCGCGGACTCTGGCGGCTTCTACTACGTCCACAGCGAGGGCTGCTGCGGGGGCGAGGAGTGGTCGTACCTGTTCCGTCGCGGGGGCTGGCTATACGCCGTCCGCGAGGGCTACAGCCGAATCGTGAACCCCGAGATCGCCGCTGCCGTCGGAGACGACTACGACTCGTGGTGGCGCATCCAACTGCGCTCTCCTGACGGCAGGGAGTACCTTCTCTCCGGGCGCCCGGAGTGACAGATCCGTGCTGCCGGGCGACGTGACCAGGGGCGATTACGGTGGGTGAGCGGGCGGCGTGGGGCGCCTCGTCGACGAGGTGGCGCTCGGCGGCGCACCTCAGCTGGTCCGGCTCGACGAGATCCGGCCCGCGATCTACCGCGCGGCGTGGTCGCCGTCGATGGCGGCGAGCCGCCAGCTTCGGCGCGCAGGCAGGCTGGAGGAGGTGGCCGGGAGGGGCGTCGCCGCTCCGCTACCCGAGGGACGTGGGCGGCGGCGCAGTGCAAGCGTATAGGGCGCGGAGGCGTTGAAGAGCATGTCTGTGGTTCAACGGTGCTATCACGAGAGGAGCGCGGCCTGGCGTAGCGGGAACGGCCTCAACTTCTGGGAGGGCGACCCGATTCGTGTGCATTTGAGCGGCGGGAGGGTCGTGAGCGGCAAGTTTTCTCGCGGCCGGCGATCCAACTTCGACGGTATCGGCGTCCTGACGCACAGCGGGGCTCGCCGCATCCCCCTGACCGACATCGAGAGGGCCGAGAAGCCCGAGGACGAGCCCACGACATGCCGCAAATGCTGATGCACTGGCGCTCGGCGTAGTAGCGGGCGTTGTTCTGATAGCGGCGGGGGAATGTGGGCCATCGAGACGAGATCGCCGGGTTGGCTCTCCCGCCGTTCCTCGGCGCCGGCATCCGCTCCAGCGCCGACAGGCACGCCGGGCTCACCCGGCTGACCCCTGGGGTGAGGCCCAGAGAGTGGTAGGATCGGGGGTGGCGGGCGCGTCGGCGCAGGCCGCCAGAGACCCTGGATACCATGGGCCGCGCCGGGCGTTGCCCAGAGACCCGGATGCCCTTCCTGATGGCGGCGAGCGCCGTCCCAGCACTCTCGATCGAGCTGTCCACCGTCGTCTCGGCGGCGGCAATCGCCATCACCGTCCCGCTCAGAGGCATGGCGGGGCTGGCGCTGCAGGTGCTCCGGCGCGAGATCACCCACAACGACGAGGCGCACCGGGAGTTGAAGGCGGAGATCGCCGACGCGCGCCAGGGGGCTGAAGGCGGACATCAGGCGGTCGAGGCGGACGTCAAGGCGGTCGAGGTGAACGTCGCGCTACTACTGGCCGGCCAGGCCCGCATCGAGGGGCTGCTTGAAGGCATGGTCGGTGGAGGTCCGCATCGCGGTTGACCTGGCCTCAGTGCCCATGGACGACAAGGCGCGCGAGAGGTACTGGTGGGACCACCTAGTCAGCACCAAGCAGAAGTCGCAGCAGGCGTACGACGACGGGATCCTGAAAGTTTGCGGCGGCTCCCTCGGCGTGTCGTTCGCCTTCGTGAGCAACTTCATTGAGGGCTCTCCGGCTTTTGTCTGGCTGCTCTTGCTCGCCTGGGCCTGTTGGGCCCTGGCCCTCGTCGGGGTCATCGCGTCTCATCGCTACAGCACCTTGGCGGCGGATGCGGCCTTGGCGACGATGAGGAGACCACGAATCGTGGGACTCGATCGCGGAGATCCGGGGCCCGATGACAGCTGGCAGAACCGGGTCGTGAAGAAGCTCAATCCCTGGGGATGGATCCTGTTCGCGGCAGGTGTAGTCTTCCTGGGCATGTTCGTCTACCTCAACACAGGAGAAGCCTCGATGGCCAAGAACGACAAGAAGTCCGACACGAAGCCTGCCACCGTCACCGAGACCCCACGCGCCCCGCGGCCCGGCGGGGGCACCACCGCAGAAGAACGTGGTCACGACATCGTGGGCCCTCCGGGCCGCGCGCAGGGGCAAGACTCAACGGCGCAATCCCGCCGGGGCGGCGATCGCAGTGGAGACAAGAAGAAGTGACGCGCAAGGACTGAAGATGCCACCCTGTTCAGCGCTCGCCCGGCTAGCCGAGGCCGTACTGTCGCCGACCACGGTCCTGGGCGCCATCGCGGTATACATCGCTTGGCAGCAATGGCAGACCAACCGGCAGCGCGCCGACTCCGAACGGCTTGATCGTCAGCTTCAGCGGAAGCACGATCTGTTCGATCGCCGCTGGATCGCCTACCAAGGGGTCATGACCTACATCTTCGAGATGACGAGCGACCTGAAACCCGAGACGATGCGCAAGGCATTAGTCGAACTCCATCATGTGAGGGCGGGGGCGCGATTCCTCTTCAACGAAGATGTCCAAGGCTATCTGGAAGAGCTGATCAGGCACGGCGCGGCCTTCCAGAAATGGAGGCAGCTATCAGGCCAGCCCCCCACGCAGCTATCAGGCCATGACCACGACAACGTGGTCGCCGAGGATCAGGCTGAGCTGGAGTGGTTCGCCGATCAGCTCCAAGGTGCGCCGCGCCGATTCGAGCCGTACTTGACGCTGTCGGACGACTAATCGCCGCCGGCCACTGAAGAGACCTTGGGGAGGAGGGCCAGTTGGGGCAGATGAAGCGGCACTGGGAGGAACAGCAGGACAAGCTGCCCGAGGTGGTTGATATCGCCGTCGAGGGCGGTGCCGTCGCGCGATGCGACTACCACGGCGTCGTGTACGACCATGGGGGAGATCCGGCAGGCGCGTACCGGATCGCCAACTCGCGTTTCACGAAGGGGACGTTGCTGAACGACTACGATTCCTGGAGCGAGTTGGCGGACATGATCAAGGGAGTCATCGAAGACGCCGCGATCGAGTGTCCGCACTGTGATCTGGAGTGACCCCCCCCCCCGGGGGGGGGGTAAGGACCCGCCTCTGGGCGGTGCGAGGGCCCCCGAGAACGCGGCGGCCACTCCGCGCCGCCTACACCGGCCGGACGCATCGACCTCCGACCAGGCAGGGCCGGACCCCGCTCACCGCCGTTCTCCGTGCTATCCTGGGTCCTGTCGCGGCTTTGAGGTTCGGTGCCTCACCGCCCGTGACGCCCCAAGAGACCCGCAGCCTCCTGGCTGCGCAGACCGGTTGACCCGCGGCCATCCAGGCCGCAGAGATCCTTCAGACATCGTCGGCGCCAAGCGGCGTGCGGCCGCTTGGGGGCAATCAGGGGGTGCAGCCGGGACTACCGGAACCGGATGATCGTAGAGCGGCGAGCGAGACTGCGTGTGACACCACGCAGTCTCTCGGCACTGAGGACGGCATACTGGAAAGGCTGACAGGCCCCTCCAGTATCCCCCTTCAGCACCCGCTCGTCAACTCGAAATCGGCCAATAGAGGAGACGTTTGCCATGAAAACGAGCAGACGGCCACCGGACTGGAGGTGGCGGCGTGAGCTGATCACCGCCCTCCGGGTCGCCATGCAACTGGTGATCCGCTTGATCGACATGCTCAAGTGAAGCTGGGCTGCGCGCCCGGCGGGCCGGGTGTGTGGTATAGTCTTTGGTGTTTCGCGGCCCGGCACAGCCGGCTAGGCGGCCCAGAGCGGCACAGCCAGCTAGGCGGGCGGGCACAGCCGAACAGGGACGGGCGGGCACAGCCACGGAGGCGGCCCGCCTGTTTTTCTGTACCGTGAACTGGTGCGGCAAGGCTCGGTCGGCCCCGTCTTCATCGGTCCTCGCCCTTCGGGAAGAACGCCGGCTCCAGGACGAGCCGGCTGAACTGCCAGAGCCGCATCGGACGCTCGTGGCCCTCGACGTCGAGCAGGCAGTGCTGCGGCGCGTACAGGGCCGGGCGCGCCGCATGCAGAACACCCCTCTCCCCGTAGCCCCCTCGGACGAGAATCCGCGTGCCCCGAGACTCCAGCTCGAAGCCCCTCCGGACACACAGCTGAGGACTCCGATGGCCGGCCGGCATGACGTTCACCCCGAAGTACCAGCGTTCTACGTCGGAGCAATGGAACTCGATCTGGCCGAACCCGCGGAACTTGCCCTGGTCGGCCCGAGCGTGCTTCCTCGCGGATTCGACGTCCCTCTGCACGACCTCGTGCAGGCGTCGGAAGACCTCCTCGACGTGCTCACGGCCGAGCACCGCGACCCAGTCAAGCTGCCGATTCATGTACCCGGCCCCGCCGCCTGTAGTTCCCGACTCGGTCTTCGTCTCGGTCGCGCCCACGGATGTACCTCCTCCTCGACGTGGCATGAGCGAGGGCCGTCCCGCTAGGTCCGTTGCAGGTAGCTCACCAAGTCCTCCGACATCTCGTACACGGGCGGACTGTCGAGGGCATCGACCAGCAGGAACAGTCCATCGCCGTGTACAAGCTGGTGCTTCAGCCAGGGGCCCAGATCTCCGGCTCGACTGTCATCGGCGTACTCGAAGTCTGGCTCTGTGTGCTGGATCCTGACAGCCGCTCCCCACGTCACGCGGAGCAGGCGGCCGTGCGGGTCCTCCGTCAGCTTCTGACGCAGGAACCCGAAGAGCCCGGGCGCGGCCTGCTCGGCCTCCCGCAGGGAGGCTTCACGCTCCCGCCGCTTCTGCCACGCCTTCAGACGTGCGGGGTAGTACTCGCGGCGACGGCACCAGCCGATGTAGACCGCGCGCCAGAAGCCGAGAGTCTGCAGCAGCGCCACTGTCGCGATCAGCAGCGTTGCGGCCGCGAGCCACCGCTCTTCCCGGTCCATCAGATACCTCCTCCGTCGTCGGCGTCTCGCTCTTCATTCATGCCGCCCCTGCGGCGAGGTGTCGGACCCAGCCGGGCTGCTATACCAAGTCGGGGTCGAGCTTGTCGAGGTGTGCCTCGGCCTGGCCGAGCTGCTCTTCGAGGTCGAACACCGCCTTCGCCGCTGTCGTGACCGCCCCCACCGACGGCCACCTGCAGGCGCGGCCGTCGACGTCGACGCCCTCGGTGTCCGGGTCGTACTTGACCTTCGACCCCTTCCGAGGCGCTGCGTCGTCGAATAGACGGACCAGCTGCCGCAGCCCCTCCCTCCGGGCCTCCAGGTTTCTCCTGAGCCGCTTCACACGGCGGACGGCCGCGAGGGTCGCCCGATCCAGCTCGTCGTCGGTCATGAGATAGGTGCCCCCCGCGGTGCGCTCCCGGGGGCGCCCGGCCGCGTCCACCGGCGACGTTGGCGAGGGCGGAAGGCTCTGCGCATCGTGTTCGGCATCCGCCGAGTCTACACTCATGGGACCTCCTCTCTAACCGGCCGAACGGGCCGGCTCGCACTTGAATACGCCGGATCAGGATCGAGTACGCGTGTCAAGAGGGCCTGATTTCAAAAAGAGACACGACCGGCCGCGGGGGCGGGTGCGCGGCGCCGGTGCGCGGGCGCTGCCCCCGTGCCGTACAATGCGCCTTCGATGTCGGGTTTCGTTCGCGGCGGCGGGGGATGGGAATGCGACGGCGTGCCGCTGGCCGCGATGGCGGCGGAGGTCGGAACGCCCGTCTACGTCTACAGCGCGGCGGTCATTCGCGAGCGCGTGCGTCGTTTCCGGGCCGGCTTCGAGCCGTGGCCGCACGCCGTGCACTACGCGCTCAAGGCCAACTCCAACCTCGCGGTGGTCGAGGTCGTCCGGACCGCCGGCGGCCTCGTGGACGCCAACTCGGGGGGCGAGATCGAGGTGGCCCTGCGGGCCGGCTTCGCCCCCCGGGACATCGTCTTCACGGGCGTGGGCAAGACGCCGGCGGAGATCGACCGGGCGGTCGAGCTGGGCGTCAAGGCGATCAACGCCGAATCGGCGGGCGAGCTGGAGCGGATATCGTGGGCGGCGCGGCGGCGAGGCACGACGGCCCGCGTCGCCCTCCGCGTCAACCCGGACATCGCCGCCGACAGCCATCCCCACATCTCGACCGGACTGAGCCGGCACAAGTTCGGGGTCGCGATCGGCGACGCTCGGGCGATCGTGCGCGATGCCTCGGGCCGCGAGGGGCTGCGCTTCACCGGGCTCCACATCCACGTCGGCTCCCAGATGCTCGGGCTGGAGCCGCTGCGGCGGGCGGCGGCCTCGGTGGTCGTCCTGGCGCAGGAGCTGGCCGACGACGGCGTGAAGCTGGAGCACCTCGACCTTGGCGGCGGTCTGGGCATCGCCTACGACGAGGCGGGCGGGGAGCCGCCGCCGGTCGACGCCTACGCGGAGGCCCTCGTCGAGGCGGCGCGGCCGACGGGATTGACCTTGATCGTCGAGCCGGGCCGCGCCATCGTCGGCCCCGCGGGGGTCCTGCTGGCGTCGGTGGTCGACGTGAAGCCGCGGGCCGACGGCACCTGGTTCGTCGTGCTCGACGCCGGCATGAGCGAGCTGATGCGGCCGGCCCTCTATGGGGCGTATCACCGGATTGCCCTCGTGGAGGAGCGTGAGGACGACGTGGTGACCTGCGACGTCGTGGGTCCGATCTGCGAATCGTCGGATGTCTTCGGGGTCGAGCGGCGGCTGCCGTTGCCCGCGGTGGGCGAGCTGGTCGCGGTGTTCGACGCCGGGGCCTATGGATCCGCCATGGCGTCCAACTACAATCGGCACCCGTTGCCGGCCGAGGTCATGGTCGACGCATCGGCCTGGCGGGTCGTGCGCCGACGGCAGACGATGGACGAGCAGCTCGCCGGCGAGGTTGCGGCGCCCGCGCCCCGGGAGCCGGTGCCGTAGAACGGCGCGGAATCCTGGCGGTTGGTCGGGCGCCGAGCGGAGCCGTCGGACGACGATTGGCGGGCTGGGAGTCGCCGTGGAACGGCGCGGACTCCTGGAGGTTTTGGTCGGGCGCCGAGCGGAGCCGCGGGCGACGATTGGCGGGCTGGGAGTCGCCGTGGAACGGCGCGGACTCCTGGCGGGTTGGTCGGGCGCCGGGCGGAGCCGTCGGACGACGATTTGGCGGCTGGGAGACGTGCCGATGTTGATTGCGCTGGAGGGACTCGATCAGGCGGGGAAGGAGACGCAGGGGCAGCTCCTGCGCGACGGGCTGAGGGCCGATGGCCGGCGGGCGCGCCTCGAGTCCTTCCCCGACTACGGCACCTCCATCGGGGAGGAGATTGCCCGCGCGCTGCAGGGGGAGCGCGACTACGGCCCCGACGTCATGCAGCTGCTCTACGTCGCCAACCGCTACGAGCGCAAGGCGGACCTGCAGCGTTGGCTCGAGGCGGGGATCATCGTCATCTGCGACCGGTACGTCGCCTCCAGCGTGGCCTACGGCGAAGCGCAGGACCTGGACGTCGAGTGGCTCGACGGGATGCAACGGTTTCTCCCGCCCCCCGACGTGACGTTTCTCCTCGACATCCCCCCCGAGCTCGCCGCGACCCGGAAGTCGACGGGGCTCGACCGTTACGAACGCGACCTGGCGCTCCTCACCCGGGTCCGGGCCAGCTATCTGCGCCAGGCGGAGCACGACGGCTGGATCCGGGTGGACGGCAGCCGCGCCAGGGCCGAGGTCGCGGACGAGATCATGTCCGCGCTCGATGGACGGCTCGCGCCAGCGTGAGCGCCCGCACCTCGCGGGCCCCGGCTCGCCGAAGCACGCGGGCGCAGGCATCGAGCGTCGCCCCGGTGGTGGTGACGTCGTCGACGAGCAGCACGCAGGCCCCCTCGACCGCCCCGCCCGACCGGACTCCGAGGCGCCGGGCCGGGGCGAAGGCCCCCCTCACGTTGACTCGCCGCCGGCTCGCCGGGAGCTCCGTCTGCGGCGCGGTGGCCCGGGTGCGCCGCAGGGCGCCGACGACCGGGAGGCCGAGCTGGACGGCCAGCTCCGCCGCCTGATTGAAGCCCCGCGTCCGGTGCCGCCGCGGGTGCAGCGGGACGGCCACCGCGCAGTCGACGCCGCCCAGTATCCCCGCCCCCGACTCCCGCATCAGCCCCCCCAGACGAGGTGTCAAGCGACACTCAAAACTGACCCCTTGGCGACATCGAAAACTGACCCCCGAAGAAACGGCGTATGTAGATCGACTTCCGGCGGTTCACCGCGTCCCGCGAGCGTCGTGGACGGCCGGGACGCCCCGTCCAGGCCGGGCCGCAAGGCCCATAACTGCCATCCGAGCCGCGGGGCGGACGGGGTGTCACCCGGCAGGGCCGGAGCGGAGCGGAGGACGTGCGCAGCACGTTGACACGCCGGCCGGCCCGCAGCTACGAGCTCTCGACCTCCCGGCAAGCTGCCTCTAGCCGTCACGCCCGAAGCCCCTGGGCAGCTCGACGGCCTCCAGTACCGACAGGTCCAGATCGCAGACCTGCTCGAGCAACCCCGCGGTCGCGGACCCGGCGAGGGATTCCGGCAACGCTTCCCGCCACTCCCGATACTGGTCCTGCAGCGCCAGGAGCGTCCGTACCGCGTCGTCCCACTGCTGTGGCCGCGACCTCCGATCCGCCGGCCGGCGGTACCGGATCCGAGCCGCGCCGGCCTGCCGCCGCTCCCGGTAACGCGCCTGCCGCTCCGCGTTCGTCAACGCCACGACTACTCCACACCGTTACGTAACGGACCGGTGACAGGCGGCTCGGCCCCCGGACGTTCACGACGTCGAGCGTCGGCGGACTCGACCGGTGCCGCGTTGCAGCGGGCCGACCCTCCTGACAACGGCCACGCCGGCCGAAGGGCGGCGTGGGGCGGGACCGGCGCGTGAGCGCGAGTCCCTGTCTGTGCTCGCCACGGTGTCGGTCGCGTGATCATGACGATGCTCCCGGGCGGGTCTCCGACGCGACAGGCCTCAGCGCCGGGGTCTTCAGGGCACCCGCCCGACGCTTCTCCCGCAGCCTGTAGCTCTCCCCGGTGATCGTCAGCACGTGGCTGTGGTGCAGCAGCCGGTCGAGGATCGCGGTCGCAACCACGGCGTCGCCGAACACCTCGCCCCATTCCCCGACCGAGCGGTTCGACGTGATCAGCATGCTGCCGCGCTCGTAGCGCCGCGAGACGAGCTGGAAGAACAGGTGCGCGGCATGCGCCTCGAAAGGGAGGTACCCCAGTTCGTCGCAGACCAAGAGCTTGGGCTTGGCGTAGAAGGTCAGGCGGTCCTCCAGCCGGCCCGCGCTCTGCGCCTTGACCAACGCCGCCATCAGCGCCTGCGCCGTCGTGAACAGGGTCGAGTAGTTCTGTCGGATCGCCTCGCGACCGAGCGCGATCGCGAGATGCGTCTTCCCGACCCCCGGCGGGCCGAGCACCAGGAGCGCGTCGCCGTGCGCCACCCACCGCGACGTCGCCAGCTCCCGCACCTGGCGCCGGTCGACGCTCGGCTGGGCCTTGAAGTCGAAGTCGGCGAGCTCGCGCACCATCGGGAAGCGCGCGATCTTCAGCGCCATCTCGATGCGCCGCTCGTCCTTGCGGGAAACCTCCCGCTCGACGAACATCGCCAGCGCCTCCCGCAACGTCAGCTTCTTCTCCGCCGCCTCGTCGAGCAGGTTGTCGAGCTGGTCGCGAATCGCGGTCAGCCGCAGCCGCGTCAACCAGCCGAGAAGCGTCTCATGGTCCACGGCCATCAGAAGCTCCCCCCGGCCACGGCCGCGTACTCGTCGAGCGGACGCAGCAGCTCCGGCTTCGGCCGCACCGCTTCGGTCTCGGCCGGGCGCGGGCCGCCCACGACGCCGACCAGGTGGGCGCGGTCGGTGACCCGCGCGTGGCGTCCCTCGTGCTCGACGTGCTCGGCGACAACCCTCGGGCCGTGGTGAACGCGTACCCGGCCGCCGCTGACCACCACCCGCACCCGCTCGCCGATCAGCCGCCACGGCACCGAGTAGGCGTTGGTGTCGACCACCACCGCGCAGTCGGCGTGGACCGTCCGGACCAGGTCCCGCAACTGCCCGAACGGCGGCCGGCCTGCACACGGCCGAAGGCGCTCCGCTTCCCGGGCGAAGCGCTCGAGCGGGACCTCGCCGGTGGTGCCGTGGCGACGCCGGTCGGCAATCTCCCGCTGCCACCACCCGAGATGTGCGTCCATCCCCGCCCAGCTCTCGAAGCGATGTCCGGCGATGGCGTTTCCCTTCACGTAGCCGACGCCGCGCTCGTCCTTCCCCTTCGTCCGGGCCCGATACGGCGCACAGGCCCGCGGCCGGAACTTCCAGTAGGACGCGAACGCCAGGAACCGCTTGTTGAACTCGACCTCCCGCGTCTCCGCGTCGTGGACGACCACCAGCGGCCGCGGATTGTCGATCAGCACCTCTCGGGTCACGCCGCCGAAGTGATGGAACGCGCCCTCCAGGCCGCGAAACCACGCCGACTGCCGCTCGTGTCTGAACGTCGCCACGTAGCAGCGCCGCGAGTAGCCCAGCGTCGCCACGAACAGGAAGACGCGCACCCGCTCGTCGGCAATCGGCACCCGCAGCTGGCCGAAATCAATCTGCAGCTGACGGCCCGGGGGCGTCTCGAACCGCACCGTCGCCTTCGCCTCGGCCGTCAGCAGCCGCCGGAACGGTGCCACCGCCCGCTCGACCGTGCGCAGGCTCACGTCGATCCCCTGCTCCCGGACCAGGTCCTGGCGCACCACCTCGGCATTGCCGCGGTGCTGGAAGAAGCGCTCCTTCAGCCACGCCTCCTGATCCTCGAGCTTGCCGCCGCCCGGCTGTCGGCTGTACGTCATCCAGCCGTCGGCCGCCACGTAGCGTTTCACCGTGTTCTTGCTGCACCCGAACTCCCTGGCGATGCGCCTCAGCCCCCAGCCGAGCGCCCGCAGGTGCAGCATCGCCTCCACCTCGTCTGGCTTCACCATCTGTGCCCGTGGCCTCCTCGCCCACGGGCCGACATCCTTGCATCCCGTCATCTGCTGACTCCTCCCTTGGACCAGGGGGGTCAGTTTTCACTGTCGCCAGGGGGTCAGTTTTCACTGTCGCCTGACACGAGGCGCGAGAGTATGGCGCTGCTCGTACTTGAAGGCGTGCACGAGGCGGCGGAGGGTGCCCTCGTAGGGCCCGGCCGCTCGTCGATGGGCTATCAGCGCGTGCGGCTGCCGGCAGCGGCGGCAGCGCGCCGGGGGCGGGGTTGCCGTCTGCCCGGCGGGCAGCGGATCGCCGCAGCGGTCGCAGACGGGAGGGGTGATGCGGCGCACGGCCCGCCAGCACGCCGCGCAGACCGGCCCTCGGGTAGGCGCGTCGAGCACGGTCCCGCACGTCGCGCAGTCCGGGGCCAGGAGCACCGCGAGCAGGGCGTCCAGGCCCTGCCGCCCCGCCTCCGCCAGGCGGCGCGCCATCCGTGCCGCGTCCCGGGCGACCCCGGGGTGGGGCGACCGCCCCGCCGGCGCGCGGCTACATCTCCCGGCGGCCGGCGTTGCCCCAGAGCCGCTCGAGCGCGTAGAAGCGTCGGGTGTCGGGGGTGAACACATGGACGATGAAGTCGAAGCAGTCGATCAGCACCCAGTTGGCCTCCGTGTAGCCCTCGACGCTCGACGGTCGGACACCGACCGCCCTGAGCCTGGCGAGTATGCCGTCGACTATCGCGGTGACCTGCCGCGGGCTGTGGCCGGAGCAGATCAGGAAATGGTCGGTGAAAGCGTCGGACTCCCGCAGGTCGAGGACCAGCAGATCGTCCGCCTTCCGGTCTCGCGCCGCTTCGACCGCATCGAGCAGCGGTTCCGGCAGCGATTCCGTCGCCGTCCCGGGCGAGGCCGCCTCGTGGTCAGTCATGCAACTCTCTTGCCAGCGGGTCGCGCACGTAGAGCCGCCGCCGGTCGATGTACGCGGCCACCGCCGCGGGCACGCGTTCCTCCAGCGGGCATCCGTTCGCGAGGCGCGTGCGGATGTCGCTCGACGAGACGTCCGGCGTGTCACCGTCGATCAGGAACACGACCGGCGTGCGGAGGGTCCCTTCCGCATGCGGATCGGTGTCGTTCGCGACCACCCGCAGACGCGGCCGCACGGCCGGGAGGGCATCGGCGAGCGACGCCGCCGGGCAACCCGGACGGGAGACGACCACGAAGTGGGCGGCGTCGAGCAGGCGCGGATAGTCGTGCCAGCAGGCGATGTCGGCGAAGGCGTCGGCCCCGACGATGAAGTACAGGGACGTGCGGGGATGCCCCTGCTCGTGGAGCCGGCGCAGGGTCGTTGCGGTGTAGGAGGGCCCGTCGGCCTTCAGCTCCAGGTCGCACGGCTCCAGGGACGGGTCATCCTGCGCGGCGAGGGCCACCATGGCCAGCCGGTCGGCGCCGCCGGCCCGGGCGGGTTGCCTCCGGTGGGGCGAGAGCCGGGAGGGCAGCATGAGCACGCGGTCGAGGTGCAGAAGCCGCCGCGCCACCGCCGCGGCGGCGAGGTGACCGCGGTGAACGGGGTCGAATCGCCCTCCCAGGATGCCGGTGCGCCGGGCTGTTGCGCTCATTCGGGCCTGTTCGCGGCTTCGCCGGCGCCGTCCGAGTCGCGGAAGCGGGCCCAAACGGCCTCGAGAAGGCCGGCGACTCCCTCTCCGGTGACCCCGGAGATCGCGTGCAGATCCACCCCGCGGCGTCGCGCGAGGGCGCGGAGCCGTTCGAGCCGGTCCGGTTCGTCGAGGGCATCGACCTTGTTCGCCACGACGACTTGGGGCTTGTCGGACAACCGTTCCCGAATGCCGGCGCCGGCACCGTCGTCGTGGAAGGAGGCCAGCTCGCGGCAGACGACCTCGAAGTCCTCGCACGGGTCCCGTCCGCTGAGCGACGAGACGTCGACCAGGTGCACGAGGACGCGGGTGCGCTCGAGGTGCGCCAGGAACCGGTCCCCGAGGCCGTGCCCGGCGTGGGCGCCCGCGATCAGGCCGGGCACGTCGGCGACCACGAAGCTCCGGTCGTCGCCGAGGTCGACCACCCCGAGGTTGGGGGTCAAGGTGGTGAAGGGATAGCCCGCGATCTTCGGCCGCGCGGCGGAGATGCGGGCGATGAGCGTCGACTTCCCGGCGTTCGGGAAACCCACCAGCCCCACGTCGGCGAGAAGCTTGAGCTGGAGCCGGAGGTGCCGCTGCTCTCCCGGCCGGCCCGGCTCGGTGCGCCGCGGGGCCTGATTGGTCGCGCTGACGAAGCGCCGGTTGCCGCGGCCCCCATGCCCCCCGCGGGCGACGATCACGCGCTGCCCCGGCTCGACGAGGTCCGCCAGCTCCGCGAGCGTGTCGTCACGGTGCTCAAAGGCCACCGTACCCGCCGGGACCTCGAGCTGCAGGTCACGGCCGTTGCGGCCCGTACGGGTCGACCCGCTGCCGTGGGCGCCGCGCTGCGCCGTGTAGGTCGGATGGAAACGGTAGTTGACCAGTGTGTTCAGGTGGGGGCTGGCGACCAGGTAGACCGAGCCGCCGTCGCCGCCGTCGCCGCCGTCGGGTCCACCCCGGGGCGCCGACTTCTCGCGACGAAAGCTCAGGCACCCGTGCCCGCCGTCACCGGCGGTCACGTGGATGTCGACCTCGTCGACGAACATGCCTGAAGGAGTACGGATTCTCGGCGGCCGGTCTGCGGGTGCCCGCGTTCGCGGGGCGGCAGGACGCCGGCCCCTGGCCCGCCCATCGTTGCCTTCGGCTCCGCTGGGCGCCCAACCAACCCTGCAGGAGTCCGCGCCGTTCTACGGCGCCGACTCCTGGGACTCGAGTGGCAACACGCTGATGGCCCGTCCCCGGCCGCCGTGATCTTCGAATCGCACGCGGCCGGCAATCTTGGCGAAGAGCGTGTCGTCCTTGCCGAGGCCGACGTTGAGGCCCGGGCGGAACCGCTGTCCGCGTTGCCGCACCAGGATCGAGCCGCCGGTGACGATGTTGCCGTCGAAGCGCTTCACGCCCAGCCGCTGGGCATTGCTGTCACGGCCGTTTCGCGAGCTGCCTTGTCCCTTCTTGTGCGCCATGACTGCCTCAGTCGGAATCGGAGATGTCGCTGATGCGGACCCTGGTGAGATCGGTGCGATGTCCGCGCGTGCGCCGCATCCCCTTGCGCCGCTTGTGCCTGAACACCCGGATCTTCGACCCGCGGTCGTGGCAGTCGACGAACCCGGTGACGGTCGCTCCGGGAACGGTGGGGTTGCCGGCGGCGACCGAGCCGTCGTCCCGGCCCACCAGCAGCACCTGATCGAACGTGACCGTCTCCCCGGGTTCGTTGCCGATCCGGTCGATATCGAGAACCTGCCCCGGCTCCACCCTGTACTGGTGCCCGGAGGCCTGAATGATGGCGTACACGCGTTTGGACCTTTCGTTCGTATGCGGAGGCGCTCGGACGCCTCGTAACAGCGATCCAGGGTACTCGCGACCGGCACGTCTGTAAAGTTGCCCGATCGTGGGACGCTTGTCGCTCCCAACGCGACCGCCAGGTCGTGCCGCGTCCGAGTCCGCCGCGCCGGAGTCTCGCGTCAGGGAACTCCCCACGCGACCGCCAGGTCGTGCCGCGTCCGAGCCCGCCGCGCCGGAGTCTCGCGTCAGAGAAACTCCCAACGCGACCGCAGTTCATTGTCGCGTCCGAGCCCGCCGCGCCGGGGTCTCGCGTCAGCGAAACTCCCAACGCGACCGCTGGTCGTTGCCGTGCCCGCGCCCGCCGCGCCGGAGCTTCGCGTCAGCGAAACTCCCAACGCGACCGCTGGTCGCGCGGTCGCGCCGCCTCAGCGGAGGAGCGTGCGGGTGCCCCGTACGCTCTGCGTGCTGAACGCCCCGAGCACCGACGGCAGCAGCCGGTCCATCAGCTCGAAGTAGGACGACAGGGCGGGCGTGTTCTGCGACGCGTCGTAGAGGATCTCCTCGCGGTGGCGCTCGGTGTAGAGCGTCGTTCCGGTGGAGCCGTCGATGAAGATGAACTTCGGGCTCAGGACGAAGCCGCGGCGGTCTCGATAGGTGCGCACGGGCACGGTGCGGCGGCGCCCGAACGAGTCGTAGACCTCTCGCTGGTTGGTCACCATGCCCGAACGGGCGTGCGGAGAGAAGTAGATTGTGCCGGTCAGGATGAGCGGATCCTGGTACTCCTCGCCCAGGTCGCGCCAGAACCCGATGTTGGCGAAGATCGTCTCGTAGCTCTCCAGCTCCTCTTCGCTCATCGAGTCGTCGTCTTCGATGGGGTCGACGTCGCCGGACCCTTCTGCCGGATCGGAACCCTCGGGGACGGAGTCGCCGCGCGGTTCCGGTCCGCCCCCCTGATCGGCCGCGATCTCGAGCAACGGCAGGACGTCGGCGTCGACGACCTGCAGCTCCGAGTTGCGGCGGAGCTGGCTGCGGAGCAGCCGGGCCGTCTCGAGGTTGGCGTCGACGTCGTCCGAGCCGCCGGAGACGAAGCCGGCGATCAGCACCCGCTGGAACCTCGAGATGTCCAGCTTCGGCGTCAGCGGCGTCTCGATGGCGACATCGTAGAACGAGGTGCACCCGGCGAGCAGTCCGACACAACCGAGACTAGCGAGAGCTTTGGTTGACACGGTCACTCACTTCCAGGAAGAGGTCGTAGTTCTGCTCGATGGCCAGGTTGTCGGGAGCGAGGTCGAGAGCGGTCTCGTAGGCCTCGCGCGCCTGGTCCAGAAGTCCCTGCTGCTCGAAGGCGATGGCCAGGTTGTTCCAGGCCTCGGCGTAGGTCGGATCGATGTCGACGGCGCGCTCCCAGCGGAAGATGGCCTCGTTCCAGAGGCCGCGCCGGGCCACCTCGATGCCGAAGTCGAGCTGCGCCTGCGCCTCCGACCGGTCCTGTGCGCCGGGCGCGGTCGCGCCGCAGGCGACGACGAGGATCAGGACGGCAAGTGTCGTTCGCATCCGCTCGAATCCACTATAGCCAGTCGTCCATCGTCGACGCAAGCCTGAGCGCGCGGGAGGCCCGAAACGGGGGGGTGCGGCCAGCCGGCCCCGCGGTATACTGCAGAGCAGGTCGGGCACGCCGGTTGCGCGTTGAACGCGGTCGGGGTGCCGTTCGCCGGGCGGATCCGTCCGGGCGTCTCCTCAGCTCAACGCCGTTTCATCGGCGGTGCCGTCGTGCGATACCCCGTGGGGTCGCTCGCGGCCCGATCCGCAGGGGCGCGGCGTCGCGGCCCCGGGAGGCGAGGACGATGACGCTCGACGACTGGGTCGCCCTGGCCATGCTCTGGTGGCGCGACCGCGGTCGCCGCGCCATCGCGAGCTGGCTCTCGGACCCGCACGGGGCCGCCCGCCTCGGGCGCGCGTCCGAGGCCGCGCTGCCCGCCGTCGTCGCGCGAATCGCTCCCCATCTGGCGGCCCCCGGGCGGTTGTCGGCGGCGCGGGACCGGGCCGAGGCCGCGATGGCCGCGGCGGCGGCCGTCGGCATCGAGGCCGTGCCCTGGCCGGACCCGCGGTATCCGGCGCCGCTGGCCGCCATCGCGGACCCGCCCCCGGTCCTGTGGCTCCGCGGCGACCTGACCGCCCTGAACGCAACCGCGGTCGCGGTCGTCGGCTCCCGCGCCGGCACGGCCTATGCCTGCGAGGTCAGCCGCAGCCTCGGGGCCGATCTGGCGTCGAGGGGCGTCTCCGTGGTCAGCGGGCTGGCGCGCGGGGTCGATTCCGCCGCGCATCGGGGCGTGCTCGCGGCGGGCGGGCGGACGATCGCGGTGCTCGGGTCCGGCGTCGACGTCGTTTATCCGCCCGAGCACGCGGGCCTCGCGGGCGAGATCGCCGTGCGCGGCCTCCTCGTGAGCGAGCTTCCACCGGCGACCACCCCGCGTCCGGCCTACTTTCCGTTGCGCAATCGCCTCATCAGCGGCCTGTCCCGGGCGGTGGTCGTGGTGGAGGCCTCCGAGCGCAGCGGATCGCTGATCACCGCCCGGCTCGCGCTCGAGCAGGGGCGCGACGTGATGGCGGTGCCGGGCAACGTGCTGACGGGCCGGAACCGCGGGGCCCATGCCCTGCTCAAGGACGGCGCCCGGATCGTCGAGACCGCGGACGACGTCGTCGAGGAGCTCGGCCTGCCGGTGGGCGGCGCATCGGGAGAGGCCGGTGCGGCGGGGTCTCGGGACGAGGTCGGATCGCGGGACGCGCTCGACCCCGTCCTGCGCCACATGGACGCGGGAGAGGTCTACGGCGTCGATGACCTCGCCGCCCGGAGCGGCCTCGACAGCGCGGCGTTGCTCGCCCGGCTCACCGACCTGGAGCTCCAGGGGCGGATCGCCCGCGCCGGCGCCGGCCGGTTCGTGCGGGCCGGGATGGTAACTTAGGATCCGTTCGCTCCGGGAGAGTCCGGAGGACGGGTTGCGAACCGATCGCGGCCGCCGGCAACGGAGAGCCGGGCAGGAGCGGGGGGCGCCGCGGCGGGAACGCGGGCGCCACGGGACGGCGGCGAATGCGCCGTTCTCGACAGTCCGCGTTACAGTAGAGCCATGGCACGATCCCTGGTCATCGTCGAGTCGCCGGCCAAGGCCCGCACCATCAACCGCTATCTGGGCCCCGAGTACCTCGTCAAGTCGAGCGTGGGGCACATCAGGGATCTCCCGGTCGGCGGCAAGGGCGGCGCCCGCGAGCGGCGTCCCGCGTCGGGCGGGCGGAAGGCGGGGACGCGGACGAGTCCGGCCGAGCGCCTGCGGCAGGCGCGGCGCCAGCTCGTGCGCCGGATGGGCGTCGATCCGGACAACCGCTGGCGCGCCACCTACGAGGTCCTGCCGGGCAAGGAGAAGGTCGTCGGCGAGCTCAAGCGGCTGGCCGGCAAGACCGACCCCGTCTATCTCGCCACCGACCTCGACCGCGAAGGGGAGGCGATTGCCTGGCACCTCCAGCAGGAGATGGGCGGCGACCCCGCCCGCTTCCGGCGGGTGGTGTTCAACGAGATCACCAGCAACGCCATCCGCGAGGCGTTCTCGCGCCCCAAGGCGATCGACGAGAACCGGGTGAACGCGCAGCAGGCGCGGCGGTTCCTCGACCGCGTGGTCGGCTTCGAGGTCTCCCCGCTGCTCTGGGCGAAGGTCGCCCGCGGCCTGTCGGCGGGCCGGGTGCAGTCGGTGGCGGTGCGGCTCGTGGTCGAGCGCGAGCGGGAGATCCGCGCCTTCGAGCCCGAGGAGTACTGGGAGGTCTTCGCCGACCTGGCGCGCGCGGACGGCGGCGGCCCCTGCCGCTTCCAGGTCTTCAGGGCCGACGGCCGGGCCTTCCGGCCGCGGAACCGGCAGGAGGCCGACGACGCCCTCGCGCGTCTCGGCCCCCTGGCGTTCACGGTCGCGGGGGTGGAGAACAAGCCGACGTCGGCCCGGCCCGCCGCGCCGTTCATCACCTCGACCCTGCAGCAGGCCGCCTCGGCCCGCCTCGGCTTCGGGGTGCGGAAGACGATGACGCTGGCCCAGCGGCTGTACGAGGCCGGTCACATCACCTACATGCGCACCGACGCCACGACCCTGTCGCGCGAGGCGGTGACCGGTGTGCGCGACTACATCGGCTCGGCCTTCGGCCCGAAGTACCTGCCGGCGCGGCCGAACGTCTACGCCAGCAAGGCGGGCGCCCAGGAGGCGCACGAGGCGATCCGGCCGACGGACGTGGCGGCGCTGCCGGAGGCGCTGTCCGGCCCCGACGCCGACGGCCGCCGCCTCTACGACCTGATCCGGCGTCAGTTCATCGCCTGCCAGATGACCCCGGCGCAGTACCTGAGCACGACGGTGACGGTCGAGGCGGGCCCGTTCGAGCTGCGGGTCCGGGGACGCGTGGTCCGTTTCGACGGCTTCACGCGGGTGCTGCCGCCGGCGTCCCGCAAGGGCGACCTCACCGAGATCCCCGCCTACGCGTCGGGCGAACGGCTCGACTGCGCGAAGCTCGAGCCCGTCCAGCACTTCACCAAGCCCCCGCCCCGCTACAGCGAGGCCAGCCTCGTGCGGGAGCTGGAGAAGCGCGGCATCGGGCGGCCGTCGACCTACGCCGCGATCATCTCCACCATCCAGGAACGGGGCTACGTGTCGTTGAAGAAGCGCCGGTTCTACGCGGAGAAGATCGGCGAGCTCGTGACCGATCGCCTCGTCGAGAGCTTCGCCGACCTCCTCGACTACTCGTTCACCGCGGGCATGGAGCAGGACCTCGACCAGATCGCGTCCGGCAACCGCGAGTGGATCGGCGTGCTCGACACCTTCTACCGCGATTTCTCGGGCAAGCTGGAGGCGGCGGCCCGGCCCGAGGGCATGCGGCCCAACCGGCCGACGGAGACGGGCATCGCCTGCACCGCCTGCGGCCGCCCGATGCAGATCCGGTCCGCCGGCACCGGCGTTTTCCTGGGTTGCTCGGGGTACGGGTTGCCGCCCAAGGAGCGCTGCAAGGAGACCGTCGATCTCACGCCGGCCGACGAGACGGCCGACGCGGACCGGGACGACGAGGGCGAGAGCCGGCTTCTGCGGGCGAAGCGCCGCTGCCCGACGTGCGGGACAGGGATGGACAGCTACGTCGTGGACGCCCGGCGCAAGCTGCACGTGTGCGGCAAGAACCCCTACTGCGCCGGCCACGAGATCGAGGAGGGGACGTTCAGCGCCGGCGCGGCGGCCGAGCGGATCATCGAGTGCGACCGTTGCGGGGCCGAGATGCCGCTGCGGTCGGGACGGTTCGGCAAGTTCTTCGGCTGCTCGAACCGCGAGTGCGGAAACACGCGCAAGCTGCTCCGCAACGGCGAGCCCGCGCCGCCGAAGGCCGATCCGGTGCCCATGCCCGAGCTGCGGTGCGAGACGGTGGACGACCACTACGTGCTGCGCGACGGCGCCGCCGGCCTGTTCCTGGCCGCGAGCGGCTTTCCGCGCCACCGGGAGACGCGCGCCCCGAAGGTATCGGAGCTGAAGCCGCACGCGGAAGAGCTCGATCCCAAGTTCCGCTATCTGCTCGACGCGCCGGCCGAGGACCCCGAGGGGCGGCCCGCGGTGATCCGGTTCTCGCGGAAGGCGGGTGAGCAGTACGTGACATCGGAGGAAGGCGGCCGGGCCACCCGGTGGCGCGCCGTCTACCGCGACGGCCGCTGGGTCGAGGAGCAGCCGGCCGCGAAGCCGGCCTCCAAGGGGCGCCCGAAGCGGCCGGGCGGCCGCCCGCGCCGGCGAGTCGCCTGATCCGCGCCGGGGGAGTCGCGCGTGATCCACATCATCGGCGGGGGGCTCGCGGGCAGCGAGGCGGCGTGGCAGGCGTCGCGGCAGGGTGTCCCCGTCACCCTCTACGAGATGCGGCCGGTGCGGCCGACCGCCGTCCATCACACCGACCGCCTTGCCGAGCTCGTGTGCAGCAACTCGTTCCGCGCCGACCAGATCGAGAACGCGGTGGGGTTGCTGAAGGAAGAGATGCGGCAGCTCGGGTCGCTGGTGATGCGGGTGGCCGACGAGACCCGGGTGCCCGCGGGCGGAGCCCTCGCGGTCGATCGAGCCCGGTTCGCGCAGGGCATCACCGCGGCCCTCGAGCAGGAACCGCTGGTGACCGTGCGGCGCGAGGAGGTCCGGGACCTCTCCCGCACCGGCGACCCCCGCGAGCCGGTCGTCGTGGCCACGGGTCCGCTGACCTCGCCCGACCTGTCCGCCGCCGTCGCCGCCCTCGTGGGCCGCGACCACCTCTATTTCTACGACGCGATCAGTCCGATAGTCCTGGCCGAGTCCATCGATCGCGATATCGCGTTCCGGGCGTCGCGCTGGGGGCGCGACTCGCCGGCCGCCGCGGCCCCGCCCGGCGCGGACGGCGGCGCTGCCGCGGACGGCGGCGCTGCCGCGGACGACCCTGCCGTCGCGGGCGGCGACGACGGCCCGCCGGGCTCCGCCGGCGCGGGCCGCACCGCTGCCGCGGACGGCGTTGCCGTTGCGGCCGCCGACCCCGGCCCGCCCGGCGCCGCCGCGGACGGCGCCGCCTGCGGGGCCGACGACGGACAGGGCGACTACCTGAACTGTCCGATGACGGAAGTCGAGTACCGCGACTTCCACCGGGCGGTGTGCGGGGCCGAGGTCGCGGCCCTGCACGCCATCGACCAGGGACGCTTCTTCGAGGGATGCCTGCCGATCGAGGTGATGGCGCGGCGCGGCGAGGACACCCTGCGGTTCGGTCCCATGAAGCCGGTGGGCCTCGCCGACCCGCGGACCGGCCGGCGGCCGTACGCGGTGGTGCAGCTGAGGCAGGACACCCTGGCCGGAGACCACTACAGCCTCGTGGGGTTCCAGACCCAGCTCAAGTGGGGCGAGCAGAAGCGGATTTTCCGCACGATTCCCGGCCTCGAGCAGGCGGAGTTCGTCCGGCTCGGCATGATCCACCGCAACACCTACATCAACGGACCGGCCGCCCTGCTGCCGACGTGGCAGTCGCGGCATCGGCCGGGCCTCTTCTTCGCCGGCCAGATCTCGGGGGTCGAGGGCTACGTGGAGTCCGCGGCGAGCGGGCTGATCGCCGGGCTCAACGCGGCCGCGCTCGCGCGGGGGCGCGCGCCAACCGCGCCGCCGAGGACCACCGCCATCGGCGCGCTCGGCCACTACGTGTCGCACGCCAACGCGGCCGACTACCAGCCGTCCAACATCGCGTTCGGGCTCATACCCGTGACCGGCGACGTCCCGCGCCGCCGGCGCGACCGCCGGCGCGCGGTGGCCGCGCGCGCGCTCGCGCAGATCGAGGAATGGCGGGCGGCCCGAGAGGGCCCGGGTGGCGCGAATGAGGACCCATCTGCGGCAGTTCCTGGACTACCTGCGGTTCAATCGCAACCTGTCGGCACGGACCGTCCGCGCGTATGAGAGCGACCTGACCCAGTACCTCGGGTTCCTGGAACGGCACCTCGGCCGTCCCGCCGACCGCATCGCCCCCGTCGACGTCGACTATCCCGCGGTGCGCGCGTTCATGCGCGAGCAGTACGACCGCGGGCAGGCGCGCTCGTCGGCGGCGCGGCGCCTCGCCGCGATCCGCTCGTTCGGCCGCTGGCTGCGGCGCGAGGAGCACGTCGAGCGCGACCCCGGGGCGCTGATGGCGACCCCGAAGCAGGAACGCAAGCTGCCGGCGCGCCTCGAGGAGCGCGAGATGGCGCGGATGCTCGAGGCCCCCGACGTCTCGACCCCGCTGGGGCGCCGGGACCGCGCCATCCTCGAGCTGTTCTACGCCTCGGGCCTCCGCCTCAGCGAGCTGGTGGGGCTGGGCCTCGAGGACGTCGACCTCGGCAACCGGCTCGTGCGGGTGCTCGGCAAGGGCGGCAAGGAGCGCATCGTGCCGTTCACCCGCGCCGCCGCCGCCGCCCTGCGGGCCTGGCTTCCCGACCGCGGGTCCCTCGCGCGCCCGGACGGCGGGGCGGCCCCTTCCGGCCGCCGCGGGCGCGCGGCGGCCGAGCCCCTGTTCGTGAACTACCGGGGCGGGCGCCTCTCCGCCCGCAGCGTCGACCGCCTCGTGCGGCGCTACGCGGCCGCGACGAGCACCCGCTACGGCATCAGCCCCCACGCCCTCCGCCACTCTTTCGCCACCCATCTCCTCGAGCGGGGCGCCGACCTGCGCGCCATCCAGGAGATGCTCGGCCACGCCCGCATCAGCACCACCCAGCGCTACACCCACGTCAGCGCCGCCCAACTCCTGTCGGTCTACAAGAAGACCCACCCGAAGGCGTAACGTACCCAGTCGCGGTTTCCTGTCAGCGAGGAGCGGAAGAGCGGAGAACTCGACATGAGGAAAGTACGGGGTGAGTCCAAGAACCTCCACGGTCTGCTGGCGAACGCCAGATTCGACGCCGATGGGCGTTGAACGATTGACGCTGCCCACGACCGGAGAGCGGCTCTGGCGGACCGTCCGTGATCCGATCGCGAACGCGCTGAACGGGCTCCACGGCGCCCCGTACGAACGGGCGGGCGAGAAACGGGAGGGGGCGAGACGGCCGTCAGGCCGCCTCGGCGGCCCAACCCGTGTCGGTGGGTACGAGCCTTGTGTGCAGGTCGGTGGCGTCCTGCCTGGCAATGCGCTTCATCTCGGCGAGGTCGTACGACGGAGCGGGCTGTCTGTGCAGCACCAGGAGGCGCAGCAGGCGGTCCGCCTGTGCTCCCATGGCGGCCCTGCCGTTCTCCCAGCGCGACACGGTTTCGGCCGTGGCGCCCATGTGATCGCCGAAATCCCGGCCGGACCAGCCGAGGCTCCGGCGCAGGAAACGGATCTCGGCGGGGGTCAGGCGGCTCGACTTGCGGACCACGGCGTGGGCCATGACGCGGTGCAGGTCGGCGATGCGGGGGATCGCCACCTCGTACTCGCCGCAGTGGGCGCACCGGCTTACCTCGACGCCTACGAGCGTGACTCCGGGCAGCCCCGACGCGTCGTAGCGCACGTGCTCGCGGCGTGTCGTCATCGCGTGTCCGCACTGGAGGCACTTCGTCGCCATTGCTCACTCCGTTCGCCACGCCGTGATCACCACTCGGGTGCTTTCAGAGCGAAACTCGGCGATGACGTCAATCCGTCCGCGGCGTACGGGGTGGCGCCACGTACCGTCCCCTATCGTCCCGCCGCGTGGTCGACGGCGCGGCTGACGAGCTCGCGGAACTCGCGAGTCGGGTTGCGGCCGCCGGGGCTCTGGGTGAGGACCATGCCGATGAGCTCGCGGGCGGGGTCGACCCAGCCCATGGTGCCGTCGGAGCCGGCGTGGGAGTAGGCGCCGTCGGACGCGATCTGCCAGCCGAGGCCGTACGACGTGCGGTCGCCGCTGGCGATGTAGCCGCGGGTCGCCGCCGTCACCGAGTCCTCGGAGAGAATCTGCGCGTCGGCGTACCGCCCGCGGTTCAGGAACATCTGCAGGAAGCGGGCGTAGTCGGGGGCGGTGGAGACCATGCCGCCGGAGGCGCGGACGACGGGGAAGTCGGGCGGGTCCCCGGGGGTGAAGCCCTGGCGGAAGACGACCCCGCCGTCCTCCCCGCGGCGGCCGCGGTAGACGGTGGCCATGCGGTGCAGCTTGGCCTCGTCCTCGTGGTTGAGGGTGTCGGCCATGCCCAACGGGTCGTAGATGCGGGCGCGCAGGAAGGCCTCGAGGGGCATGCCCGAGGCGACCTCGACGATTGCGCCGACGGTGTTGTAGCCGGCGTTGTTGTAGCTGTACGACGTGCCGGGCTCCACCTCGGGTCCTTCGGCCCCGAACTTCGCGACGGCGCCGAGCAGGGTCGGGTTCTCGTCGGGCTCGAAGGGATAGAAGATGGGGCGGACGCGCAGGCCGGAGGAATGGCTCAGGAGCTGTCGGATGGTGATGTCGCGCGACCGGACGTTGTCGAACGACTCCAGGTGCTCGGCCGCGCGGTCGTCGAGCGAGAGCCGGCCGTCCTCCTGAAGCACCAGCACCGCTGTCCCGATGACCGGCTTGGTGTTCGAGGCCATGCGGAACAGCGTGTCCGGCTCCATCGGCAGCCGGTAGGCCTCGTGCCGCCACCCGACGGCCTCGTGCAGGACGATGACGCCGCGGCGCGCCACCATCAGCACCGCCCCCTTCAGGTCGCCGCGGTCCACCGCGTCGCGGTAGAGCCGGGCCGCCTCGTCGAGCAGGCCCGCGTCCATGCCGACCGACGCGGCTGGGCCGTGGGTGAGGGTCGCCGCGGGCTGCGCGAGGGCGGGGGCCGCCCGGAGCGCGAGCACGCAGGCGATCGCGGCGACGGTGGTCACGCGGCGGCTCGTGAGCTTCATGGCCGGTTCCTTCGGTTTCGTCGAGCTGCCACATCTTCATGGCAGGCTCGAAGGAGGAGAGCTCCGGTCAACTCGTGCGATTCGCTTGACGCGGGAGGACGGCGTCGGCGAGACGGGCGGTGATGAATGCCTGCCGAGTGACCCCGAGCTTTCCGGCCTCCCGGTCGATTTCGTCCAGTAGATCGACGGGAAGGTCCACACTGACAGGGCGCGTCTCTCGGCCGGGTCGCCTCCCGCTCTCGATGTCCAGGTGCGGCGTCATGTCGGCGCCGGCGTCGTGGAGCGCATCGAGGCGATCCGAGCTGAGTGCGTCAACGTCGCTCATAGCGTGCTCGTTCCTCGGTTCGTGCCCGTCGAACCGAGATAATGCGGACTTGCCCCCGGCGATAGGTGACGAACGCCGACCACAACGTGTCCCCGATGCAGCCGATGATCTGCCAGCGGGCTCGTCGGTGCTGCGCGCGGCGATCTCGAGACGATCCGGGTCGCTCCACAGGGCTTGCGCGTCGATGAAGTCGATTCCGTGCTTGAGCCTGTTGGTCGACGACTTCGTTGCGTCGAACTCGAACCTCATCCACTGAAGCCATTCTATACGTGGTCGAGGGCGTCGCCGTCTCGACCCCATCGCGGCCGGTCTCCGGGCGGCACGCCGCCCGCCGTCAGGCCTGGCCCGAATCGCCGTCGACCTGCTGCAGGGCCTCCCACTGCCCCATGAGGTCGCCGACCTCCCACATCAGGTTCTGGTGCTTGTTGACCACGGGCTGGGCGGCGGCGCGGTCGTCGTAGAACCCGGGCGAGGCCATCGTCGCCTCGATCTCCTTGATCTTGCCCTCGCGCTCGGCGATGCGCCGCTCGAGCTCGCCGATGCGCTTGTCGCGCGACGCCTGCGCCCGCTTGAGGCGGCGCTCGACCTGGGCGCGCTGCCGGCGTTCGTCCCGGCCCTGCCGTCCCGCGGCCTGCGCCGCCCTCTTCGCGGCGGGCGTGCGGTCAATGCGTTCGGGGGGCTTCGGGCCGTCGGCCGGAGCCGAACGCCCATTCCCCTCGCGCGCGTGCTCCTCTCGGTGGGCCTGGCTCCAGCGGAACTCCTCGTAGGTGCCCGGATAGCGCACGGCGGCGCCGTGGCCGACCTCGATGACGGTGGTGGCGAGCCTGTCCACGAAGTAGCGGTCGTGGGAGACGAAGAGGAGGGTGCCGTCGAAGTCGGCGAGGGCGTCGAGGAGCACGTTGGTGGAGTCGATGTCGAGGTGGTTCGTCGGCTCGTCGAGGAGCAGGGTGTTGGCGGGGGACAGGAGCATGCGCGCCACCGCCAGCCGCGTGCGCTCGCCGCCCGAGAGCACCCGCACGGGCTTGGTCACGTCGTCGCCCGAGAACAGGAACCCGCCGAGGATGTTGCGGATGGCGGGGAGCATGTCGACCGACGACGCGGCGCCGAGGGTGTCGTAGACGGTGAGGCTCGGATCGAGCCGGGTGGCCTCGTCCTGGGCGAAGTACTGCGCCACGAGGTTGTGGCCCTCGACCCGCGCTCCCCGGTCGGGAGGCTCGGCCCCCGAGAGCATGCGCATCAGGGTCGACTTGCCGGCGCCGTTCGGGCCCACGATCGCGATGCGGTCGCCCCGCACCACGTGCACGTCGACGTCGTCGAGGACCACCGTCGAGCCGTAGGCCTTCCGGACCTCCTGCAGCTCGAGGGCCACGCGTCCGCTCTTCCTGCACTCGGGGAACGAGAAGCGCACCCGCTTGCGTTCCGGCGGCACCTCGATGGGGGTCATCTTCTCGAGCATCTTGACCCGGCTCTGGACCTGCGCGGCCTTCGTCGCCTTGTAACGGAACTTGTCGATGAAGTGCCGGATGCGCGCGATCTCCTCGTCCTGCCGCTTCTTCTGCTCGCGCAGCGTCGCCACCCGCGCGTCGCGCTCGACGAGGTACTCGGAGTAGGTGCCGACGTAGGGCGTCAGGCCGCGCCGGTCGATCTCGACGATGCGGGTCACCACCCGGTCGAGGAAGTACCGGTCGTGGGACACGAGCACGAGGGCGTGCGGATAGTCGACGAGATAGTCCTCGAGCCAGTTGCGGGCCTCGAGGTCGAGGTGGTTCGTGGGCTCGTCGAGCAGCAGCACGTGGGGCCGGCGGAGGATCAGCTTGGCGAGGGCGATGCGCATCTGCCAGCCGCCGGAGAAGGTCTCGGCGGGCTTGTCGAAGTCGTCCGGCGAGAACCCGAGCCCGTTCAGCACCCCGGCGACCCTGAGGTCGATGGTGTAGCCGTCCTCGTCGCGGAAGCGGTGCTGCAGCTCGCTGTAGCGCTCGAGGATGGCGTCGTGCTCCTCGCGCGAGAACCGGGAGTCGGCGAGCTGATGCTCGAGCTCCTCCATGGTGCGCTGGACGTCGAGCAGCGGCTGGAACGCGGTGCGCACCTCGTCGACGAGCGAGCGTCCCGAGTGGCCGAGGCCGTCCTGCGGGAGATAGCCGATGGTCAGCCCGCTGCGCTTGGTGATCTCCCCGGTGTCCGCCTCGTCGAGGCCGGCGAGCATCCGCAGCAGCGTCGTCTTGCCGGAGCCGTTGGGGCCGCACAGGCCGACGCGGTCGCCCGCCGATACCTGCCAGGTGACCCGTTCGAACAGGGTGCGGCCGCCGAACCCCTTGGTCAGCGACGACAGTTGGAGCATCGAGGTCTTCTTCGGTCAGGAGAGGGTCTGGTGGGTGGATGTTCCGGGTTGCGGCCGGCGCCCGCGAGAGGCCCCGGGAAAATCATACCGCACCGGCCCCGCCCGGCGATGCGGGAGGGCCGCGGCGCCCGTCCCGCGTCGGCCCGGGATCTCGGGGCGGAGCCGCCCCGCCGTGGTTCGTGCCGCAGGCCATTTCGAGCCGGGCGGCGTCTAATGGTTCGAGTCCTCCGCCCCCGAGCGGCGGGTAGCGGGGGCATGTCGATATCCACTACGGGCGCGGGCGGCTGGCCCAGAACGTCGAGGTTCCGCCCCCGAGCGGCGGGTAGCGGGGGCATGCCGACGGGCTTGTCGACCACCCCGTCAGCGGCGGGTGATGGCGCCGGCACGGGGCCCGCGCCGGGAGGGCGCGGCCGGGACCGCGTCGGCGGCGGGTGAGGCCGCGGCATGAGGCCGGCTCCGGGGGGGCGCGGCGGCGGACGGATCGCGCCGCTCCGAGTGCCGGCGGGGCGGGCGCACCGGCCGGAACCCGAGGCGGAACCGACACGTCACAACGAGTGCGACACGATGAGCGCGACGCGGGCGGCCGCGGTGGGCATGCAGAGAACGGACGAGGAGCTGGTCGCGCTGGCGACGGCCGGCGACCCCGAGAGCTTCAACCAGCTGATCCTCCGCTGGGAACGGTCGATCTTCGCGCTCGCGTTCCGCGTCCTCGGCCGGGAGGAGGACGCCCGCGATGTCTGCCAGGAGACCTTCCTCCGGGCATTTCGCAGCATCAAGGGGTTCAAGGGCCAGTCGAAGTTCTCGTCGTGGCTGTACCGGATCGCCCTGAACCTCTGCCGCGACTGGATGCGCCGGGAACGACGCTCGGCCAGCCTGGCGCCGCTCGACGAGGAGGCCGAGCCGGCCCGGGCGCCGGGCGCGGCGCGGCCGGAGACGGCCGAGGACCACGCGTTGCGCCAGGACATGAGGCGCATCATCACGGAGGCGATGTCCGCCCTGTCCGACGATCAGCGCATCACCATCGTGCTCAAGGAGTACCATGGCCTTACCTTCAGGGAAATCGCCGATCTGCAGGGATGCCCGTTGAGCACCGTCAAGACCCGCCTCTACCAGGGGCTCGGGGTCCTGCGGAGGCACCTGCAGCGGGACGGCGTGCACGGCGCGGCCGATCTGGTGGGCCGGGGGGCGGCGGAGGCCGGTCCCCGGTCGGCCGCGGATGTCAACGGAGAGTCGCGAGAACGATGAGTGAGAAGAGCAGTTGTATCGAGAAGGAGGCGCTGATCGACTACCTCTACGGGGAGTCCGATGCCGATGCGCGCCGCCGCGTCGACGCGCACCTTCGGTCCTGCGCACGCTGCGCCGCCGAGGCCCGGTCGTTGGCGGACATCCGTCGGACCATCGGGGCCTGGGAGCCTCCCGACGCCGACCTCGGGTTCCGCGTGGTGGCCGATGCGGGCCGGCCGGCGCGGGCCCGCGCCCACTGGCGGCCGGCACTGGCCCTGGCCGCGGCGGCGGTGCTGGCGGTGGCGGCGGCGTTGATCCTGCGGCCCGAGATCGACCTACCGATCGGGGAGCGGGTATTGCGCATCGGCTGGAGCGACGGCGAGAGCGGGGCGCCGGCCGAGTCGAACGGACAGCCGTCCGAGCCCGATGCGGCGCGGTCGTCGGCGGTGGAGGCGCCGGCGGGACCGACCCTGCGGGGCACGCCTGCCGGCATGCGGACCGGAGGCGGGGCGATGCCCGTCCCCGGCCCCGGGGTCGGGGCGGACCCGGAGCCGGACCCGCTGACGGGTGACGAGGCGTTGTTGCAGCAGCTTCGCGAGCTGATTCGCGACGATGCGTCGGCTCGTCAGGAGCTCCTGGACTACGTGCGTCAGGTCTCGGAACGCCGGTGAGGGTGCCGGGCGGAACCCGCACGAGAACATGATCTACAATCTGTTCATGACCGCTGATCGGAGGCGTCGCGCGAGGGTGTGCCGGGCGTGGCTCGGCGCCTGTGTCGCGCTCGTGCTGTCGACGGGGTGCGGCCAGTCGATCGACGTGCCCACGGCCCTGCAGGTCACCCAGGTGTCCAGCGGCTGGTTCGACGCCGGCCTCGATCCGCTCGGCCGGAACAAGCTTGTGCCCACGGTCTCGTTCCGCCTCGAGAACCTGACGCCCGACACCGTGCAGTATCTGCAGCTCAACGCGGTGTTCAAGCGCATGAACGAGACGGAGGAGTGGGGAAACGCGTTCGTGCGCGCCGTGAGCACCGAGGGTCTCGAGTCCGGCCGGACCACCGAGATCCTGCGGCTCGAGTCGTCGCGCGGCTATACGGGGGAGCAGTCGCGCGCCGAGATGCTCTCCCATCGCGACTTCGTCGACGTCACGATGGACCTCTTCGTCAAGCACCGGGGCGACCAGTGGGTGTTCCTGGACACGGTCCCCGTCGAGCGCCAGCTCCTGACCCGCTGACGCCAGGTTTTCCAGTCCCGATTCGCGACCGCCGGGACCGGCGGGTCCGATCGCGTCTCGATCCACCGCCATGTCCGGCCTCGACCGCCGTCTCGGCCCCCTCGACGGCGCCGCCGTCGTCGTCTCCAACGTCATCGGCAGCGGCATCTTCCTCCTCCCCGCCGTCGTCGCCGGCCTGACGCCGCACCCGTGGTGGATGATCGGGGCGTGGGCGGCCGGGGGCGCCCTCGCGTTCGCGGGGGCGATGGCCTACGCGGAGCTCGCCGCCCTGCGCCCGCGGGCCGGCGGCGAGTACGTCTACCTGCGCGAAGCCTTCGGCCCGCTGCCCGCCTTCCTCACCGGCTGGACCTCGTTCATGGCCGGCTTCAGCGGGGCCATCGCGGTGGGCGCGGTCGGCTTCGCGAGCTACCTCGGCCGCCTCCTGCCCGCGGCCGGCGACACCGAGCCCTGGGCCGTCCTGCCCCTCGGCGTGGTCGACCTCACCGTCTCGCCCCAGGCTCTCGTGGCCCTGTCGGTCATCGGCGTCCTGACCGCCGTCCACCTCGTCGGGCTGGGGCCCGGCCGCGTCGTCCAGAACCTGCTGGCGGTGATGAAGGTGGCGCTGCTCGCGGCGTTCGTGGCCCTCGGCTTCGCCCTCGGCGAGGGCTCGGGCGCGAACTTCGCGGAGACCGGCGAGGCGGTATCCGGCGCCGGCTGGCTGCTCGCCCTGCTGCCGGTCATGTTCGCCTACTCGGGGTGGAACGCCGCGTCCTACCTGGCCGAGGAGATCCGCGACCCGGGCCGCAACGTGCCGCTGGCCCTGGGGCTGGGGACGGCCGCGGTCGTGGTGCTCTACGTGCTGCTGAACCTGCTCTACGTCTACGCCCTGCCCGTCACCGAGTTCGGCTCCGCCGGCCACATGGCCGACGGGGTCGCCGAGCGCCTGTTCGGCCCGGCCGCGGCTGCCCCGGTCGCGGTCGCGTCGGCGGTGATGATCGCGGCCAGCCTCAGCGCGATGGTGTTCGCCGGTCCGCGCGTGTACTACGCGATGGCCCGGGACCGGCAGTTCTTCGCCTCCGCCGCCGCCGTGCACCCCCGGTTCCGCACGCCGGCGGTGGCCATCGCGGCCCAGAGCGTGTGGTCGGGCGTGCTCGTGCTCAGCGGCACGTTCCGGCAGCTGGTCGACTACACCGCTTTCGCCGTCGTGCTGTTCGCGGGGGTGGCGGTGGGCGCGCTCTTCGTGCTGCGCCTCCGCGAGCCGGACGCGCACCGGCCGTTCCGCGCCTGGGGCTATCCGGCCGCCCCCCTCGTCTTCGTGGTGGTGAGCGCCGCCCTCGTCGTCAACGCGATCCGGATCAACCCGGGGCCCTCGCTGGCCGGCATCGCGCTCATCGCGGCGGGGGTCCCCGTGTATCTCCTCACCCGGCCGGGAGCGTCCCGCGGGTCCTGAGGCGTCCCCGCCGGCCGGCCGGGCGCCGCCCGGAGGCGCCGCGCACGGTCGTCGCGCCCCCGCGGGACCGCGTCCCCGGATTCGACCGGCGAGGGCGGCCGGGTTGCGGGGCGCGTCCGGCAGCGGATACGCTGGGAGGATGTCCACTACGCGGAGCACGACCATACTGGCCGTCCGGCACCGGGGACGGACGGTGATGGGCGGCGACGGGCAGGTGACGTTCGGCGAGACCGTCGTCAAGCAGGGCGCCCGCAAGATTCGCCGCCTCTACAACGATCGAATTCTCGCCGGGTTCGCCGGTTCCGCCGCCGATTCGTTCGCCCTCTTCTCGCGGTTCGAGTCGAAGCTCGAGCAGTACCGCGGCAACCTCGAACGGTCGGCGGTGGAGCTCGCCAAGGACTGGCGAACGGATCGCCTGCTGCGCCGCCTCGAGGCGATGCTGATCGTGCTCGACGCCGACTCCACGTTCCTGCTGTCGGGAAACGGGGATCTGATCGAGCCCGACGACGGCATCGTCGCGATCGGGTCGGGCGGGGCCTATGCCCTCGCCGCCGCGAAGGCCCTGGCCCTGCACGCCGACCTCGGGGCGAAGGAGATCGTCGAGCACGCGATGGGGATTACCGCGTCCATTTGCATTTACACGAACGCCAGTGTCACGATCGAAGAGTTGTAGCGAACACCCGAGCCCCGATCTGCCAGGTCGTCGTCCGCCGGTCGGGGCGGCGATGTGGCGTCCCGGCCAGCCGCGGCGGCCCTGGTCCCCGGCCGATGCGCCGGGTGCACCGGCAGCCCGTGGTGGAACCCCGCGTTGCACCGCGCCCGGAGGGCGTCAGCAGATCGCCGAAGCGCCCGCCTGACAAGGCGTGAGGAGGGCGCATCTTGGGCATATGTAACCGACGAACAACGCAGTCAGGCGGGATGCATCGCCGCTCGAATGCAGCGGGGACTTTCGCCACGGGCTGCCAGGTTGCGGCCCGGTCCCAGTGCCCCGTTACAGTGGTTCGCGAAATATACAGATGCAGCTCTTGGATCCCGGTTCAACAGATGCGCGCGACGGCAGCGTTATTCCGCTCGCTTCGGTAACGGGACACTAGCCACATGCCGATCTATCTCCCCGAATCGCTGGCGTCCCCGGCGCGGCCCGAGCCGGCAGCGCCGGTCGGGCCGTCGGTCGACACCCTGACCCCCCGTCAGATCGTCGCCGAGCTCGACAAGTACGTCATCTCCCAGGCCCAGGCGAAGCGGGCCGTCGCGGTGGCCCTGCGCAACCGGATGCGGCGCCAGAAGCTGTCTCCGGAGCTCGCCGAGGAGGTGGCGCCGAAGAACATCCTGATGATCGGGCCGACCGGGGTCGGGAAGACCGAGATCGCCCGCCGCCTCGCGCGGCTCGCGCAGTCCCCGTTCATCAAGGTCGAGGCGTCCAAGTTCACCGAGGTCGGCTACGTCGGCCGCGACGTCGAGTCGATGGTGCGTGATCTCGTCGAGCTGGCGGTGGACATGGTGCGCGAGGAGCGGGTCGAAGGGGTGCGGTTGAAGGCCCGGCAGAACGCCGAGGCGCGGCTGCTCGATCTCCTGCTGCCCCCGCTGCCGAAGCAGGTGCAGGAGAACGACCCGGGACCGGCGCGCGAGCAGCACGAGCGGACCCGCGCCCGGCTGCGGGACCAGCTCGCCGAGGGGCGTCTCGACGAGCGCGAGGTCGAGGTCGACGTCCAGCAGAAGAACTTTCCCTCGTTCGAGGTGATCTCCGGGTCGTCGATCGAGGAGATAGACATCAACGTCAAGGACATGCTGCCCACCCTGTTCCAGGGACGGGGACGGAAGCGGCGGGTCAAGGTGCCGGAGGCCCTCGACCACCTGGTGCTGGAGGAGGAGCAGAAGCTCGTCGACACCGACAGCGTGCGGTCGGCGGCGGTCAACCGGGTCGAGGAGGCCGGCATCATCTTCGTCGACGAGATCGACAAGGTGACGGGCCGCGAGGGCGGGCACGGGCCCGATGTCAGCCGCGAGGGCGTCCAGCGCGACATCCTGCCCATCGTCGAGGGCACCACCGTCAACACCAAGCACGGGATGGTGCGCACCGACCACATCCTGTTCATCGCGGCGGGGGCGTTTCACGTCGCGAAGCCGTCCGACCTCATCCCGGAGCTGCAGGGCCGCTTCCCGATCCGCGTCGAGCTCGACGCCCTCGAGACGGCCGACTTCGTGCGCATCCTCACCGAGCCGCGCGGCTCGCTCGTCAAGCAGTACACGGCGCTGCTCGCGACCGAGGGGATCGAGCTGACCTTCCGGCCCGATGCCGTCGACCGATTGGCGGAGTTCGCGACGCAGGTCAACGAGCGCTCGGAGAACATCGGGGCGCGGCGTCTCCACACCATCATGGAGAAGCTCCTCGACGACGTCTCGTTCAACGCGCCGGACCTCGACGAGAAGAAGGTCGTCGTCGACGCCGCCTACGTCGACCGGATGCTCGCCGACGTCGTCGGGAACGAGGACCTCTCCCGATATATCCTGTGACCGTGCTCGGACCCGGGCGCGTTGCGGTGATCGCGCTGCTCGCGGCGCAGCTCTGCGGGTGCGGCATGAAGGGGCCGCCGCAGGCGCCGTTCGTGCGCGTGCCGGCCGCGGTGGGCGAGCTCGTGGTGCAGCGCCTCGGCGACGAGGTCTCCATCGGCTTCACCCTGCCGACCGCCAACGAGGACAACTCCGAGCCGGCGTCGCTGGCGCGGGTCGACGTCTACGCGATGACCACCCGACCCCGCCTGACCCCCGACCGGACCCTCGAGCTGGAGGAGTTCACGGAGGCGGCGACCCTCGTCGCCTCTTTCGACGTCGCTCCACCGCCGGATCCGGAAGACACCGAGTCGGAGGGCGGGGCCGAGGGCGGTACGGCTCCGTCGGAGGCGGCCGCCGCGGGGACGCCCCCGGCGGGGACGGAATCGGCGGACCCGCCGCTGCAGCAGGGCGACCCGGTGCTGCTCGCGGAGGCGCTGACGGCCGAGGCCGAGGTGCCCGTCGACCCCTGGGAGGAGGAGCGCCGGCAACAGAAAGAGGCGGCGGAGGCGGCGCGGGTCGAGGAGGACGACACGGAGGAGCCGGAGCGGCCGGTGATGGTGCCGTTGATGACGCCGCCGCTGCCGGGGCCCCTGCAGCGCGAGTACGTCGTCGTGCAGGTGTCGGAGGCGGGCGACGAGTCGGAGGGCGGAGAGCGGACCGCGGTGCCGCTGGGCATCCGGGTGCCGGAGCCGCCGCCCGCGCCCGAGGTCGTCTACACCGAGACGACGGCCGACGTGACCTGGGAGCTCCCGCCCGGGGTCCGCGAGACGGTGCAGGGGCCGGCGACAGCCGAGGAGGCGGAGGAGACGGATGCCGGGGGCGCCGGACCGGATGCCGGGGGCGCCGGACCGGATGCCGTCGAACCGGATGCCGCCGGACCGGATGCCGCCGGACCGGACGACCCCGCGCCGGCCTCCGGCGAGACGCCGGCCTCCGATGACCCGCCGGTCCCCATTACGGCGGTTGCCGACGAGGCGCCGGTTTCCGGCGAGGCACCGGCGGGAGATGCCGTCGCCGACACGGCTGGCGGACCGCAAGCCGCGACCGGTGGCGACGAGGCGGTTGGGGGGGACGAGGCGGTTGGAGAGGACGAGGCGGTTGGAGAGGACGAGGCGGTTGGAGAGGACGAGGCGGTCGGAGAGGACGAGGCGGTCGGGGAGGACGAGCCGGCCGGGCCGCGCCCGCCGCTGGAGTCGCGGCCGATCGTCGAGTGGCCGCCCGCGTCGACCTACGAGGTGTTCGAGATCGTCGAGACGGACGACGGGTCCCCGGCGGTTCCGGCGCGGCTGAGCGAGACCCCGCTGGAGGCCCCCTCGTACTCGGAGCCGCGGGGCGAGTACGGGGTCGAACGCTGCTACGCCGTGCGCACCCTCGACGTGGTCGCGGGGTTCGAGGTGCGCAGCCGGCTGTCACCGGTCACCTGCGTCACGTTCGTCGACACCTTCGCGCCCGCCGCCCCCGAGGCGCTGACGGCGGTCGGGAGCGAGGGAGAGGTGAGCCTGCTGTGGCGGCCGAACGAAGAGGAGGACCTCGCGGGGTACGTGGTGTTGCGCGGCCTGCCGGGGGATGAGACACTGCAACCGCTGACCGACGCGCCGCTCGTCGACAACACCTACCGCGACGTCAGCGCGGAGCCGGGCGTGCGTCACGTCTACGCCGTGCGCGCGGTCGACGACGCGGCCACGTCCAATCTGAGCGAGCCGTCCGACCGCGTGGAGGCGGCGGCGCGCTAGGAGTCTGCGCCGCGGAACGGCGTGGACCTCCTGGAGGGTTGGTTGGGCGCCCGGCGGAGCCGTCAGGCGACGATGGGCGGGCCAGGCGTCTGCGCCGCGGAACGGCGCGGACTCCTGGAGGGTTGCCGTGAGAGTACACGGCGGTGAAGACACACAACCCCCGACGCGACGGGAGGGTCGCAAAGGAGCGGTGGTTCATGCGCTACGTGGCGACGCTCGCTCTTGAGGCTGCCCATGTGGCCTCGACGGCGTAGCGTGCCGTGAGCGCGGACAGGCCACCGTACTTTCATGCGGTTGGGGTGGCTGCGCGAAGCGTGGCCATGAGCGTTTGGTTGGACGGTGGGCGGAGCCGTCAGGCGACGATGGGCGGGCTGGAGCGGGTTTCACATGGAGCCGATCTATCGAGTAGAGCAGGACGGACGGGTGCTCCACGCCGTCCGGCGGGATGGCGCGTGGCACGGGCTGGAGGGCGGTCCCTTCGGCCCCTCGGCCGTCGGCGCGCGCCTGGACGGCGCCGCGCCGCGCATCCTCGCCCCCGTTGCGCCGTCCAAGATCGTGGCGGTGGGCTTGAACTACCGGGATCACGCGGCGGAGATGAACAAGGCGTTGCCCGACGAGCCGCTGATCTTCCTGAAGCCCTCGACCGCGGTGATCGGGCCCGGCGCGTCGATCGTCCTGCCGCCGGGGGCGGGGCGCGTGGACTACGAGGCCGAGCTGGGCCTCGTCATCGGGCGTACCGCCCGCCACGTGCCCGCGGAGCGCGCGCACGAGGTCGTGGCCGGGTTCACCTGCGTCAACGACGTGACCGACCGCGACCTCCAGCGCCGCGACGTGCAGTACACCCGCGCCAAGGGCTTCGACACGTTCGCCCCGGTGGGGCCGTGCATCGCCCCCCCGGACCTGGATCGGGCGCTCGGCATCGAGACCCGGGTCAACGGCGAGCGGCGGCAGCACTCGAGCACCCGCGAGCTGATCTTCCCGCTGCGTCGGCTCGTCGAATTCGTCACCGCGGTCATGACGCTGCTGCCGGGCGACGTGCTGTCCACGGGGACACCTCCCGGGGTCGGGCCGCTCGCGCCGGGAGACCGCGTGGTGATCGCGATCGAGGGCGTGGGCGAGCTCGAGAACGACGTCGTGGCCGGCGCGCCGGGTCCGGGTACGCAGGCGTCCGCACCGTAGAACGGCGCGGACTCCTGCAGGCGTCGGTTGGGCGCCAGGAGCCGCAGGCGACGATTGGCGGGGCAGGCGTCCGCGCCGTGGAACGGCGCGGATTCCTGGAGGATCGGTTGGGAGCGCCAAACGGGAGCCGCAGGCGGCGAACGGCGGGCTGGCACGGTGCTCGCGGTTTCCGCGGGGCGGCGTTCCGGACCGGGAATCGCCGCTTCCACGACGGCGTGAAGCGCTGTCGTGATTCCGGCGGGAGCTGGCGCCGCCGACCCGCGATCATCGATTCGAGGATGGCATGAAGCTGTTTGCAGACACCGCGAACGTCGAGGAGATCGAGGCCCTCGCACCGCTCGGCATCATCGACGGCGTGACCACCAATCCGTCGCTGCTGGCGAAGGCCGCGGCCGACCCGCGCGCCGTCCTGAAACGCATCTGCGACGTGGTCGGGGGCCCGGTCAGCGCCGAGGTGGTGGCGACCGACGTGACGGGCATGGTCCGGGAGGGCCGCGAGCTCGCCGCCATCGACCCCCACATCGTCGTCAAGGTGCCGTTCGGCAAGCCGGGCGTGCAGGCTTGCCGCGAGCTGACCGAGGACGGCATCCGGGTCAACGTCACCCTGATCTTCTCGGCCGCCCAGGCCCTGCTCGCAGCCAAGGTCGGGGCCACGTTCGTGAGCCCGTTCGTCGGCCGGCTCGACGACATCTCCACCCCGGGCATGGACCTCATCACCCAGATCGTCGACATCTTCCAGAACTTCCCCCTGTCGACCGAGGTGCTCGTCGCGAGCACCCGGGGGCCCATGCACATCGTCGAGGCGGCCCGTCTCGGGGCCGACGTCTGCACGTGCCCCCCGAAGGTCATCGACGCCCTGTTCAACCACCCCCTGACCGACATCGGCCTGGAGCGCTTCCTCGCGGACTGGGCGAAGGCCCGCCAGCCCGTCGTCTGACTCGCCCGTCGAACCCCGCCGTCGCACCGAGAGATGGACAAGCACAAGCTGCTCGAGGACTACGAGCGCCGCGCCCACGAGGGCGGCGGCGAGGCCCGCCTCGCCCGCCAGCACGCGGCCGGCAAGCTCACCGCGCGCGAGCGCATCGACCGGTTCTTCGATCCGGGCACCTTCCAGGAGGTGGACAAGCTCGTCACCCACCGCTGCCGCGACTTCGGCATGGAAGACCAGATCGTGCCCGGCGACGGCGTCGTCACCGGGCGCGGGCGGGTCGAGGGACGGCTCGTCTACGCCTTCGCCCAGGACTTCACGGTGTTCGGGGGCTCGCTGTCCGAGACCAACGCCGCGAAGATCGTCAAGATCATGGACATGGCGATGGAGTCGGGCGCGCCCGTCGTCGGGCTGAACGACTCGGGCGGCGCGCGCATCCAGGAAGGGGTGCTGTCGCTCGGCGGCTACGCCGACATCTTCCTGCGCAACACCCTCGCGTCGGGAGTCGTGCCGCAGATCTCCGCCATCATGGGACCGTGCGCGGGCGGCGCCGTCTACTCGCCGGCCATCACCGACTTCACGGTGATGGTCGACAAGACGAGCTACATGTTCATCACCGGGCCCGAGGTCATCCGCACCGTGACCCTCGAGGAGGTGACGAAGGAGGAGCTCGGCGGCGCGATGACCCACAACGCGAAGAGCGGCGTCGCGCACTTCGTGGTGCCCGACGACGAGGCGTGCCTCGCGCTTATCCGCGACCTGCTCGGCTACCTGCCCGGCAACAACCTCGACGATGCGCCCCGGGGGGCGGAGACCGACCCCATCGATCGAGAGGACCCCGCCCTCGACGACCTCGTGCCCCAGCAGCCCAACCAACCCTACGACATGCGCGGCGTCATCCGCGCGGTGGTCGACGACGGCGAGCTCCTCGAGGTGCAGGAGCACTACGCGAAGAACATCCTCGTCGGCTTCGCGCGCCTCGGCGGCCAGTCCGTCGGCGTCGTCGCCAACCAGCCCGCGCACCTCGCGGGGACCCTCGACATCGACGCCTCGGTCAAGGGCGCCCGCTTCGTCCGCTTCTGCGACGCGTTCAACATCCCCCTGGTGACGTTCGAGGACGTGCCCGGCTTCCTGCCCGGGACGCAGCAGGAGTTCGGCGGCATCATCCGGCACGGGGCCAAGCTGCTCTTCGCGTTCGCCGAGGCGACGGTGCCCAAGGTGACGGTCATCACCCGCAAGGCCTACGGCGGCGCCTACTGCGTCATGGCCAGCAAGCACATCCGCACCGACGCGAACTTCGCGTGGCCCACGGCCGAGATAGCGGTCATGGGGCCGGAGGGGGCGGTCAACATCCTCTACCGGCGCGAGCTCGAAGCGGCCACCGACCCCGAGGCGCTGCGGGCCGAGAAGATCGCCGAGTTCCGCGAGAAGCTCGCCAACCCCTTCGTCGCGGCCGGCCGCGGCTACATCGACGAGGTCATCCCCCCGCGCGCGACTCGGCCGAAGCTCATCGCCGCCCTCCGCAGCCTCGACGGCAAGCGCGACCGCAACCCGCCCAAGAAGCACGGCAACATCCCGCTCTAGGCGATCCGCCTTCGCCGTGTCCACACACCGCGCGCTGCGACCGGTGAGCTGCCGGGGCGGATGTTCGCGTGGGCGGCCTTGCTCGACGCTCGGGGTCGCCGGCGCGTCGGCGGGGCAACGCGGGCCGTCCGGCCCGTCGGGGTGGGGACGGGCTCCGCCGCCGTGATACGCTGAATACTCGTATTCACGCCTCGCGAGCACACGAGATGGCGACATCGATTCGACTGGCTCCGGAGACCGAGCGGCGGCTCGGCTTCCTGGCTGCGCAGACCGGGCGGACGAAGACGTTCTACCTGCGCGAGCTCATCGAACGCGGCATCGAGGATCTCGAGGACTACTATCTCGCGGCAGAGGTGCTGGAGCGGATTCGCAAGGGCGAGGAACGGGTCCATTCGGCGGCCGACGTGAGACGGGATCTTGCCCTGGGCGATTGAGTACACCGCCACCGCCAAGTCTCAGCTTCGCACGCTCGACCGGCAGGCGGCCCGTCGCATCCTCGAGCACATGGACTCGCGCGTTGCAGCGCTCGATGGCCCGCGCAGCACCGGCAAGGTTCTCACCGGCGCGCTGGGTGGGCTGTGGCGTTACCGGGTCGGAAGCTGCCGCGTGATCTGCGACATCCAGGATCACATGCTGCGCGTTCTCGTGGTGAGGATCGGCAACCGCCGCGACGTGTATCGATAGCGGGCGGAGTCACCCGTTCCGTGACGGCCGCGCGCGCAGCCCGCCGGCGATCCCGCCGCCGATGACCAGGGCGACGGCGAGCGCTCCGACCGCGAGGAGCGCAGGCGCCGCCGACATCGGCAGGAAGCTGCGGGTCGCGAGAAACAGCCCCATCCCCACCGCGCCGCCGAGGAGCCAGCCGGCCCTCTCCACCCAGTGCATGTCGAGCAGCGGATCCAGCTCTTGGCGCGGGCCCCACAGGCCGTCCGCCGCGGCCCAGATCCGGTCGGCGTCCCAGCAGATGAGCCAGACGTTGGCGAGCAGCATGCCCGCGACGATGACGGCGGTGAGGCCGAAGCCGACGCCGACGGTGATGAGGAGGATGCTGCCCACCACCGGCGCGAAGAGCACCGCTCCCAGCGTCGCGGTCCGCGGAACCAGCAGCAGCACCGCCGCGAGCACCTGCACGAGGCCGATGAAGCGCCACCAGGGCCCGGTGCGGTACATCGCCTCGAAGAAGAAGCCGACGGGGTCGTCGACCGGCAGGATGGTGAAGCGGTGCCCGGTCAGCTTGACGAGGCCGGTGGGCAGGAAGGCCATGGCGAGGAGGAGGCGGTTCATCAGCGTGAACCGCTGCAGCAGGGGCGTGGCGCGGACTCGTGCAAGGAGGTTCGCGAGGGCGGGTGGCAACTCGGGGGACATGCGGGCCACATGCGGATGGTGATCGGTAGAACCTGCTTAGCTTAGTAGGTATCGGTGGCGGCGGTGGGCGCAAGCTCCTCCCGCCCGGCGCTCGACTTGCCGGTGGGATCGATGGAGGGCACGTCCGGGCAGATCTCGATGCCGTCGCTCCAGGCGATGGAACCTTGTGGTGCCACGTGGACCTCGTCGAAGAAGGTCCGGTTGGTTCAGGCGCGGCGCCTCACCGCGGCCCGGGCATCGCCCGCTCGTCGGCCCGCGCGCCGGCGAGGATACCCTCCATGCCGTAGTTGCCCTCGTGGCAGGCGAACTCGTACAGGTCGCCCTCGATGGGCGTCATCGTGATCGACGCCGTCCACGGCCGGGCGTAGGTGGCCGGGTCCGAGACGGTGTACTCGTACTCGAGCGCGCCGGCGCCGGTGCGCGTGATCCGCTCGACGAGGTGCAGGCCGTCGGCCGACCCCTGGTAGGCGGCCTTGCCGTTGAAGTTCGTCGTCTCGACGACCAGCGTGTCGCCCTCCCACCGGCCGCGCGAATCGCCCATCCACTGCCGGATCGCGCCGGCGATGGGCGGGCGGCCGTCCATCGGGACGATGCGCGCGTCGTGGATCTGCTCGGTCCAGACGACGACGTAGCCGGGCGTCTGGAAGAACCGCACGTGGTTGTTGTAGCCGCCGGAGGACATCGGCGGGCCCGCCTTGGTGTGATGGACGCAGCGCTCGCCCGGGGTGCGGTCCTCGGGACCGTGGGCGGGGCGGCCGAGCAGCGCCCGGCGGGCGTCCAGCCGTCGCCGCCCATCCGGGGTGAAGGGAATGCGCCCGTCCGGCGGATCGACGATGAGCGCCGTGCGGCCCGTCGACTCGCCGCGGTCGAACCAGAACGCGTTGTACGCCCCGGGGTCGCCGGGCGGCGGCGGCTGGTCGCCGCGCGTGAGCGCCTCGGCGTTCAGCGCCACCACCTCTTCCGCCGTCAGGCGTTCGCGCCCCGCGTCGCTCGCGGGCCGCTCCAGGGGCGTGATGGTCGCGAACGACCAGACGCCCCGCAGGTCCGGGTCGCCCCAGCTCGTGTAGGACGGGGTCCAGTCTTCCGCGGCGGTGTCCTGCGCCTGGGCCGCAGAGCCCGACGGCGCCAGCCACGTCAACGCCACCACGATGCACAACGCCGCGAGACGCCTGAGGGTCATCGGTCACCTCCCGGGGATTCGAGTCTCACCGTCGAGCCCGCGCGTATCAGGGTCGTCGACCCTTCGCGCGGGCCAGGAAATCGGCGCCGTCCCGGCACGCGAGGGCGGCGTCGACCAAATCGTTCGGCGATGCGTCCGTCAGATGCTCTTCGAGACGCTCCGGGACGGCGATGCCGCGGGCGCGAAGGACTTGCCGGGCCGTGCCCAGCGCCGCTTGCCGCGCTGCGTCCAGTACCGCTTCCCGGCGCTGCCCGCGCAGCCACGGGTCGTCGTCGGGGGTGGTACCCTCGGCGTCGCCCAACGCGCGGCCGACTCGGGTCAGCACGGCGCTCGTCGCCTCGGACAGCCGCGGCTCGTTCAGGGCGGCGTGGATCTCCGCCGCCCTCCAGCCCGGAAACGCCGCGCTTGCCGCGGCCCGACGGTAGCCGCCGGGGCCGAGCCGGTGGATGGTCAGGCCGGAAGGGCGGCGCCGCGACCGGCTCGGAGACTCGGCCTCCGGCACCTCGACCCATACCTCCGGGAACCCCCACGTTCCGTAGAGCCCCAGCTTGCCGCGCCGCACGTCGGTCGAGTAGTCGACCTCGAGCACGACGTCGGGCAGGTGGTCCGTGCCCACCTCGACGGCGGCGCCGCGCGGCGCCGTCTGCACGGGGCGCAGGTAGACGATCTGGTCCGCCTGCATGATGCGCCGCCGTTCGCCGCGGGCGTCGCGCACCAGCAGGTCGGCCGTCCCGAGGGTCGTGATGGGCGACCCCCGCCCGGCCGCGATCAGCGCGGCGAGCTGGGCCAGCCGCTGGCCGGGGCCCTCGTGGTAGACGGTGGTGGGCTCGCGCACCATCCACGCCGTCTGGGTATCGGCGTCCCAGTACTCGAAGCGGCCCTCGAAGTCGGCGATGGCCTCGCGGGTGATCCGCACCGCGCGGCAGCCGGGGAACTCCGGCGGTGGGGGCTCGACGGCACTGCGCGTGAGCGCGGGGCCGATCGCGGACGGCAGCGCGGGACGCGAAAGGGCCACGTCTTCATCCTACACCGGCTCGCGGCCGGTACGCGCCGGGACGAGGCCGGCGGCCCCTGGCCCGTTCGCGACGGTGCGGGAGTCCCGATCCGGATAGAATGGGTCCCGCGATCCCGTCACGTCACCCGGAGGTCACCGTCATGGGCAGCAACCCTGCGGCGTGTCGTCGTGTCGTCCCCCGGCTCGCGCTGGCCGGCGTCCTGCTCCTTCCGCCGGCCGCCGCCGCCGCCCAGGAGGAGCAGGCCGAGCCCGAGCCTCCCGGCCTCCCCCGCGTCTCCGTTCCGGACGAGCCGTTCGTCATCAACACCCATGCGATCGCGGAGGTCCGGGTGGCCGTGGTGACGAAGGGGCTGTCGCATCCCTGGGGGATGGCGTTCCTGCCCGACGGGGGCATCCTCGTCACCGAGCGCGATCTCGGGACGCTCCGGATGGTCCGCGGCGGGGTGCTCGACCCCGAGCCCGTCGCCGGGGTGCCGGAGGTGTTCACCGGAGGCCTCGCCGGCCTGATGGACGTGGCGCTGCATCCGGCCTTCGACGAGAACCGGCTCGTCTATCTCAGCTACACCCGGCCCTTGCCCGACGACGACCCCGGGGCCCGTTCAGCCGACGGGGGGCGGACCGCCACCGTCGCCCTCGTCCGGGGGCGGCTCGACGGCATGGCCCTGCGCGACGTCGAGGACGTGTTCGTGGCCGAGCCGTTCGGGGGGTCGACGGCGGGGGCCCGCATGGGGTTCGCGCCCGACGGCTCGCTGTACCTGACGGTCGGCGGCGCCTTCCGCACCGACCCGGCCGAGTCGCGCGCCCAGGACCCGGGCAGCCACGCGGGCAAGGTGCTGCGGCTGAACGACGACGGCTCGGTGCCCGACGACAACCCGTTCGTCGGCCGGGAGGGCTACCTGCCGGAGATCTTCTCGCTGGGGCACCGGAACCACCAGGGGCTGACCCTGCATCCGGAGACGTTCGCCCCGCTGACGACCGAGCACGCGGTGCAGGGCGGGGACGAGCTGAACGTCATCGAGGCCGGGAAGAACTACGGGTGGCCCATCGTGTCCTACGGGCGGCAGTACGACGGCGAGCGGGTGTCGGCCCGGTTCTGGGCGCCGGGCATGGCGGAGCCCCTCGTCTTCTGGTCGCCGTCCATCGCCCCGGGCGGCCTGACCTTCTACACGGGCGACCGGTTCCCCGAGTGGCAGGGGGACCTGTTCGTCGGGGCGATGATGACCGGCCGCATCCGCGGGACCGGGCACCTCGAACGGATCGTCTTCAACGAGGTGGGCGAGGAGCTGGCCCGGGAGTGGCTTCTGGCCGATCTCAGGCAGCGGATCCGCGACGTGCGCCAAGGTCCGGACGGCCTGCTGTACGTGCTGACCGACGAGGACGAGGGGGCCCTGCTCCGGCTCGAGCCGGTTGGGGAGGTCGCGGGGCCGTAGCCCGTCAATCGTCGCCTTCGGCCCGCTTGGCGTCCAACTCTGCAGGAGCCCGCACCGCGCCGAAGACGACGGGGTCGAGGGGGGCCGTCTCGAACAGCGGGGCCTGCAGCCGGCGGGTCAGCACCACCGCCGACGCCACCCCCAGCACCACGCCGAGCAGGGCCATCCCGCCCGCCTCGGAGAGCACGAGGCCCGTTCCCGGCGCAGACTTCAGGCCCCTGCCGGCTCGCGGGCATCCCGTACGGGCCCTAGGAGCCCGCGCCGTCCTGCGGCGCAGACTCCCGGGCTCGTCGCCTTCGAGTGAGGAGGCCGACACGGGTCGCTTCGGGCAATCTACTGCTCGGCGGCCTGGTACCAGATGGGCGAGGTCCACGCCCGCTCCTGGATCCGCCACGGCAGGTCGTCGTCCCCGCCGCAGGCGGCCGGGCGCTCGTCCTCGGGCAGGGCGGCGCACTGCAGGGCGTTCCACCGGCAGCTCGGGTTCTCGAGGACCCGCGCGTAGTAGACGGCCGGGCGCGACGGGTCGAAGTCGGGGTCGGTCCAGATCCCGCACAGCGAGGCAGCGCCCTCACCGGTCCGTTCGCAGGTGTTCCGCGACACGTCGGCGCCGTTGTCGGCGTCGCCGGCCACGTCGTGGATGGCCTCGTGGAACAGGCCGTCGTCGCCGACCCACCCCTTGACGATCTGGATGCGCTGGAGCGGGGTGCCCGGATACGCGTCGGTGCCGGGGTCGGCGAGGGCGGTCACGAAGAACCTGGGCGCCTCGGACCCGTCCCGCGGAGGCAGCACGCTGCCCATCGGGACGCCCGCCTCGTACGCCTCGGCGATCATGTCGTTGCTGGCGCACAGGTCCGGCAGGTCCCAGCCGCCGAAGAGCCGCGCCTGGATGCGCACGCCGCTCGTGCCGAACGTCTCTTTCCGCTGCATCGCGTCGAACAGCGAGTCGCGCGAGTTCTCCTCGGCCCAGACGCCGACCAGCCCGCCGGGGTTCCGCAGGGGGTGGGGGGCGTAGGCGTCGGTGGTGAGCCGCTTCTCGATGTCCGAGTCGACGTTCGAGTTGTGGCCCTGGTAGTCGAACTCGTCGGTGTCGCCGGGCAGGCCGTTGTGGCCGTCGGTGCTGCCGATCAGCCCCAGCTGTATGGGGTTGACGCCGATCCGCTCCTCCCGGGCGATGCCCTCGATGAGGGCGTAGCGCACGAAGTCGAGCCGCGACTGGCAGCCCTCGCCGCGGAGCCCGCCCTCGCCGGTGCCGTCCTCGCAGTCGGGGGGGCGCTCGCCGTCGATGTAGCGCACCTTCTCGAAGTCGCAGAGCTCGTCCTCGCCCCCCACCACGTTCCACATGCCGCGCCGGCACTCGGACTCGCCCTTGGCCTGCATCATCTCCACCAGCGGCTCCATCTCGGTCCGCAGCGCCGCCCGCGCCCGCTGCTCGTCGAGGGGAAGCCCGCCCCAGTCGAGGGTGAACATCTGGCCGTTCGAGATGTTGGGGTTGTGGGGGATGGTGAGGGCCTCGCAGCCGGTGCCGGTGTCGTTGCAGCGGGCCTTGAGCCGGGTCCAGAGGTCGCGCGGCTGGTCGGCGTCTATCCACGAGATGGGCAACTCGGGCGCGATCTCGTTGCGCAGGATGACGTTGCGGTGGACCTTGGAGCGGCCCGGGGCCCGGGTGTACTCCCACGCATGAAACGTCGTGAACGCGCAGTCGCTCGACCGGTCGTAGTAGCGCTCGGCCGCCTCGCGGGTCGCCTCCCACGCGGTGAGGAGGCCGTCGCGGCAGCGGCTGCCGTCCTCGCCGCAGACGCCCGGGCCGCGGCCCGCCTGGCGATCCGCCTGCCACGCCGCGCGATCGTCCGCGGTGCCGCCGGGGCGCAGGCCGCGGCAGGCGGGGGTGTCCCAGGCCGGGGACGACGGGTCCGTGCACACGGCGACCTCGCCGAGCCACTCGGAGTGGTCGGTGACCGCCGCGAAGTCGAGCGGGCGTTCGAGCCGGGCGGTGCGGGTCGGCCGGCCCTCGGCGTCGACCGGGCTCAGGCCGATCTCCTCGCCGCGCGCGAAGCGGTAGGCGTCGTCGGGGGTCTGGAAGCCGCCCCGCCCGAGGGCGTCGAGCGAGAACGCGGTGTGGGTGTGGAGGTCGCCGAAGAAGACCTGCCGCAGCGGGTCGTGGTGCGCGCACGGTTCGCGCGAGGCCAGGTCCGCCGCCTGGGCCGGCGCGCTCGGCGGGCTCCATTCCACGACCGGGCGCTCCGGCGCCGCGGCCGGCGGCTCTCCGTCGCCGGCCGGCGTGCACGCGAGGGCGACGAGGGTCAGGAAGCAGGCCGTGAACAGTCGTAGTGCCGTCATGTCGACAGTCTCCTTCGCGTCCCGGGGACGCGCCACGCCCTCGGACCGCGGCCCTTGAACCGGGGTCCGCCTCAACCGACCGGCGCCGCGACCGGCCCGGCTGGGCCGATTCGCCGAGCCGTGCAGCTCCGCGCTCACAGGCGTCCCCGCGTGCCCGCGTGCTGCCTCGCCGCGCCCTCGTCACGTTCCTGTAGCACCGGCGCCGCGCCGGTCTCCCGGCACGGCCGGGGTCCCGGGCCGTTCATGGTCCCGCCCCCTGCCCGTTCGCCGCCGGCAGACGCACCTCGTAGTCGTCGCGCAGCGCCCGGAAGGCGGCGCGGCCACGCTCGCGCCGGCGCTCCTCGCGCAGGTCGGCGACCACCCGCTCCCGAAGCTCGTCGAGCGACGGCCTGCGGGGCGGCGTCCGCTCGTGCACCCGGACGAGGTGCATGCCGTACGTCGACTCGACCGGCCCGCTCCAACCGTCCTTGGGAAGCGCGGACACTGCATTCGCGAAGCCGGCCCCGAACATCCCCGCGATCTCCGCGTCCGTCCTGTCCGCGTAGGTGCGCGACAGCATGAAGGGATCGCCGAGCCGCTGCCAGTCCGCGCCGCCGGCCGCGCGGATCCGGGGAAGAAGGGCGGTCGCGTCGCCGGCCGGGTCGGTCCTGCGATCCGCCGACAGAAACACGTGGTCGAACGTGGTCCGCGGCGGCCGCCGGTAGCGCTCTGCGTGCCGGGCGAAGTAATCCTCGACTTCGTCGGCGGAGGGCGCTGCCGCGCCGCCCGCGTCCTCGAGGATGAACGTCAGCTTCTGGGCGAGGCGCCGCCGCACGATGGCGTCCTCGCGGTCGAGGCCCAGCCGCTGCGCCTCGCGATACAGGATCTCCTCGTCCACGGCTTCCCCGATCGACCCTTCCAGCTGCGGATCGGTTGGCGGACGGCCCCACTGCGCCGTCCAGCGCGCGCGGAGCCGCTCGACCTCGTCCTCGGTAACCTCGATCACGCCCCGTTCCACCTCGGCGCTGCGCACCCAGCGATCGAGCGCGAACACCCCGACGGCCAGCAGGACGAAGACCACGAGCGGATCGCGAAGCCGGTTCGGGTTGCGGCGGGGCGGAGCTCCAGCCGCGTCGGTTCCGTCTGCTGGACGATCGACGGGGGCATCCTGATGCATCGGCGAAACGGGCAGAATCGAACGCATTCTAGCGCATCGCCGAGAGCGGGCCCCGGGCGAGCTAGCACTCAATCACAGTTGACACAGGGCGGGGTCCCGTGTCTAGCACTCAATCACAGTTGACACAGGGCGGGGTCCCGTGTAGAACAGGTCCGTGCGGATTGGGCTTCGCCTTCTCCAGCCGGAGTCGGTCGAGTGGCTGCGCCAAGAGTTGTGCCGGGGGGCGCTGTCACGAGCCGCTCTGGGACGCGGACTGTGCGAGCGGGAGGATTGGCGCAACGGGCGGGGAGAGTTGTGCACGTCGTCGGCTCGGAAGGCGTTGCCGCGCCTGGCGGAGCAATTGGGTCTGTCTCTGCCGCCGGCGCAGTCGGGTCCGCCACGGGGTTGCGCACCGTCGGGGGACGTGTCGGGACTGGCGCAGACGGCGTTTTCGGGCAGTTTGTCGGAGCTGGGTGAGGTCCGGCTGGTATTGGCGGACACGGCGTCGGTTCGGCAGCAGTGCGGACATCTGCTGGAGGCGGCCCATCCGCGGGGTCGGGGTCGGGCGCCGGGCTGCCGGTTGACGTATTTGTTGTCGGCGGCGGTGGGTCCTGTGGGGGTGCTGAGCTTTGTGGCGGCGCCGCTACGGTTGGGCCCCCGCGACGCGCATCTGGGTTGGGACGACCGCACGCGTGGTGCGCACATCGCGGAGGTGGTCTCGAACGACCGATTTCTGCTGTTGGACAAGGTGCGGGTTCCGCACTTGGCGTCGCACGTGCTGGGTCGTGCGGCGTCTCGTCTGGCGGCGGACTGGGAGGCCCGGCACGGGGTTCGTCCGGTGTTGTTGGAGACCTGCGTGGAGGCGTCGCGTCGGGCGACGAGCTACCGGGCGGCGGGCTGGCAGTGTGTGGGCCGGACGGCGGGTCGTCCGCCCGGGTCGTCGGTGGCGAGGGAGCCGAAGAACGTGTTGCTGCGGGGTCTGGCCGGGGGCTGGGCGGAGACGTTGCGGTGTGCGCCGGCGCGGTCGCCGGGGTCGTTTCCGGGGTTGGCGCTTGAGGACGATTCGAGTTGGGCGCGGCTCGAATTCGGGCGCTCGGACTTGGCCGACGGGCGCTTGCGTCGGCGTCTGGAGCGGTTGGGGGCGGCGTGGGAGGAGCATCCCGGGGAGCCGCTGCCGGCGATTTTCCCGGGCAGCGCCGAGCAGCAGGCAGCGTACCGTTTCCTGCACAATGAGAAGGTGAGCGGCGAGGACATTCTGCAACCGCATCGTGAGGCGCTGGTGGAGCGCTGCCGGCCCGAGTCGACGGTGCTGCTGGTTCAAGACACGACGACGCTGAACTACACGGGGTTGAAGGACAGCACGTCGGGTCTGGGTCCGCTTCAGGACCGCGAGAGCAGCTCGCGGGGCCTGTTCGTGCATGCGGCGGTGGCGTTCACGGCGGGTCGGCGGCCGTTGGGGGTGAGCGGTCTGGAGACGTGGGCGCGGCCGGAAGCCGCGCCGGCGGCGGAGCGGGAGAAGGAGAGTCGGCGCTGGTTCCGGGGATTCGATCAGGGCCGGGCGTTGGGGCGGGCCTGCCCGGAGACGCGGGTGGTGGTGGTCGGGGACCGGGAGAGCGACATCTACGGCCTGCTGAAGTGGCAGGCCGAGCATGCGGACGAGGCTGGGCTGGTGGTGCGGGCGAACGCGAGCCGGCAGCGGCAGGTGGAGGTGTGGGACCCGCAGTTTCGGACGACGATGCGCCGGGCGCTGGCGTCGCAGCTGGATTTCGAGGAGCCGGTGAAGACAGGGCGGGAGGTGTTCATCGACTCGCAGGGCGGGAAGCGGGCGCGGGGGCGGCGGACGGCGGTGACGGAGTTGCGCATCGGGCAGGTGGCCTTGCAGCCGCCGAAGGAGCGACCCGGGGACGGTCCGGTGACGGCGTGGGTGGTGCGCGTGTTGGAGACCGACCCGCCGGCGGGCCGCGAGCCGCTGGAGTGGCTGCTGGTGTCGAGCGAAGGGGGGGCGACGGCCGACTGGGCGGAACGGATCGTCGGCTGGTATGAGGCCCGCTGGGGCATCGAGGAGTATTTCCGGGTGCTCAAGAGCGGTACGCGGATCGAGGACCGGCGGCTGCGGGAGGCCGACGCCCTGATCAACTGCCTGGCCTTCGACGCGGTCACTGCTTGGCGGGTGTGCAGTCTGGACCGCTATGCGCGGGACGCGCCCGACACGCCCGCCGCCGAGGTGCTGACCGAGGACGAGCGGCAGGTCATCGGTACCGTGGTGCGGGCCGAACGGCTGCTGCCGCCGGCCGAGCGTGACAAGCCGTTTCCGCCCGACATTCGCAGTTGGGTGGTGCTGCTGGCGCGCATGGCCGGCTGGCACCCCTCGAAACGTAGCCCGTTGCCAGGCAACCAGGTCATGTGGCGGGCATGCGTCCAGTTGCAGACGATGGTGCGCGTCATGCGAGCTGCCCGCGCACCCTAGACCCCGGGGGGCGCCCTACGGCCGCCCGGCGTGGCTGTGCCGCCCGCATGCCGGACGACCCTGTGTCAACTGTGACCCCTTGCTAGCCGGGCGAGGTACAGCGTGCGGCCATGGTTGCGACGTCGCGGCACCGCTCGCGGGCAGGGCCGACCGGCGCCCCCTCCAACCCTGGGAACCTGGGGGAGATTGGCATACACTGTGAACAGAAGGTCGCCTCCGGTTCCCACGTCGCGCGTCGCTGGTCGTTTCGCCCCCGGTTCGGTGCGGCGCGAGACGTTCACCGCGGGCTGATGGAGAAGCCTGCGGGCGCGGGCGGCCGCCGGTGGCGCGATGCGGCTAGTCCGATCCGGCATGCCGCGAATCGTCAGATGAAGATCCTGGTCGCCAACCGAGGCGAGATCGCCGTCCGCATCCTGCGGGCCTGCCAGGAGATGGGGGTTCCCTCGGTCGCGGTCTACTCCGAGTGCGACCGGACCGCGCCCCACGTCCGCCACGCCGACGAGGCGGTCGCCATCGGCCCGAGCCCGGCCGCCGAGAGCTATCTCGACATCGAGCGGGTGCTCGCCGCGGCGGCCGGTACCGGTGCGACGGCGGTGCATCCGGGCTACGGGTTCCTCGCCGAGAACCCTGCGTTCGCGCGCGCCTGCCGCGCGGCGGGGCTGGTGTTCATCGGGCCCGATGCCGGCGTCATCGAGACCATGGGCGGCAAGACGGCGGCGCGGCAGGCGGCCGTCGCCGCCGGGGTGCCGGTGGTGCCGGGCACCGAGGCCCTGCCCGACACCCTGTCCGAGGCCGAGCTGCGCGCGCGGGCCGACGAGGTCGGCTATCCGCTCTTCATCAAGGCGGTGGCCGGCGGCGGCGGCCGGGGAATGCGCCGCGTCGCCGGTCCCGACGGGGTGGCGGCCGGGGTGGAGAGCGCGCGATCCGAGGCGGGGGCCGCCTTCGGCGAGTCGGCCATCTACTTCGAGCGGCTCCTCGAGCGGGCGCGTCACATCGAGGTCCAGGTGCTGTGCGACGAGCACGGCACGGTGGTGCCGTTCGTCGAGCGCGAGTGCTCCATCCAGCGGCGTCACCAGAAGGTCATCGAGGAGTCGCCCTCGGTCGCAGTCGACGAGGCGATCCGGACGGCGCTGGCCGAGGCCGCGGCGGCCCTGTGCTCGGCGGTGGGTTACGCCAACGCGGGCACGCTGGAGTTCCTCCTCGACGAGGAGGGTCGGTTCTACTTCCTCGAGATGAACACGCGGCTCCAGGTGGAGCATCCGGTCACCGAGATGGTGACCGGCGTGGACCTCGTGCACTGGCAGATCCGGATTGCGCGCGGCGAGCGGCTGACCCTGGACCGCGGGCGCGCCCTCACCCCGCAGGGGCACGCGATCGAGGCGCGGGTCTACGCCGAGGCCCCCGACGCCGGGTTCATCCCCGCGCCGGGCCGCATCACCTTCCTGCGCAGCCCGTCCGGTCCCGGGGTGCGGGACGACAGCGGCGTCGAGGCCGGCTTCACGGTTCCCGTCCACTACGACTCGATGATCTCCAAGGTGGTGGCGTGGGCCCCCGACCGCGACGGCGCCATCGCCCGTCTGCGCCGAGCCCTGGGCGAGTACGAGATCGGCGGCATCACCACCGCGATTCCCGCGCTGCTGTGGATTCTCGAGCAGGACGCGTTCGCGGCCGGCGACTTCGACACCGCCTTCCTCGACGGGGTCCTCGCCGAGCGCCGCGGTCGATCGTTCTCCGAGCTGCCCGACGACGACGTCGACGTGGCGGTCATGGCGGCGGCGCTGCTGGGCTACCTGTCCGGTCCGGACCGGCCCGCGGGCGGCGGCGAGTCGGCGGGGTCGACGCCGTGGCGCCGGGCGGCCCGGCTCGAGGGGTTGCGGCGATGACCGTGAAGGACCGCGGCCCCATGCGCCTCGAGGTCGACGTGGCCGGCCGGCCGCGGCTCGTCATCGTCGAGCCGCTCGGGGCCGACGGCGACGCGACCCGCCTGGCGCTGCGCTGGGACGAGACGACCCGCGAGGTGGACGTGTCGGCGCTGGGCCCGGGACGCCTCTCGATGATTCTGCCGGGGACGGGCCGGGCGAGCCGCGGGGTTCGCGGCGACGAGCCCGCCCCCGGGGACTGGGTGGTGGGCATCGGCGGGCGGCAGGTCCGCGCCCGTGTCTCGGACGGCCGCCGCCGCCGCCGCGCGGCCGCGTCGCAGGCCGGCGGCGACCACGCGGTGGCGGCGCCGATGCCCGGCCGCGTGGTGCGGGTGCTGGTCGCGCCCGGGGATCGGGTGGCGGCGGGGCAGGGGCTCGCGGTCGTCGAGGCGATGAAGATGGAGAACGAGGTCGCGGCGCCGGCCGCCGGCGTGGTGTCCGACGTGCGGGCGGCCCCGGGAGACTCGGTCGAGGCCGGCGCGGTGCTGGTCACCCTGACCGCGGAGGAGGGCGAGTGACCAGCCTGAACCTGGGGGGGGCGCCGACCTCCCGGCCCGCCGGCGGGGAGGTCGACCCGCCGGACGACGGCCCTGGGTCCGCACCGCCCGTTTCCGAGGGAGCGGTCGCACGGCGAACGGCGCCGAACGGGGCCGGTCTGCCCGCCTCTGTCCCGGCGTCGCCGGAGGGCGACTCGCGGCGTCTCCCCGAGGCCGTCTCACCGGCGTCACCGGAGCCGCGGGCGAGGACCTCTGTCCCGGCGTCGCCGGAGGGCGACTCGCGGCGCCTCCCCGAGGCCGCCTCACCGGCGTCACCGGAGCCGCGGGCGGGGACCTCCCCGCTGCGTGAGCTGCGTTCCGCGTGGACCCGCTGGTGGTCCCGCCGTTACGTGCGGCGGAGCGTGGCGGGAGCCGCCGTCGTCGTCGCGGTGGCCCTCGTCGGGCTCGTGACGATCGACCTCGGCCCGGCCGTGCGGGCCCGGGCCGAGCGGGCGCTGGGCGCCTATCTGGAGCGCGAGGTCAGCATCGGCCGGATCGGCATCTGGCTGCTTGGCGGCCGTTTCAGCGTCGAGGACCTGACCATCGGAGGGTTGAACCCCGGTGACCGGCCCTTCCTCACGGCGGGAGAGATCACGCTGTCGGTGGTGTGGTCGGCCCTGTTGCACGGGGAGTTCCTCGCCGACACGGTGCACATGCGGGACTGGCGGATGCTGGCCGAGTCGTTCCCCGACGGCCGCCAGAGCTTTCCCGCCTTCGTGCGCCAGACGGATGGAGAAGCCGCCGCCGAAGCCGGTGAGGAGTCCATCGCCGTCGTTGCCGATTCGTTGCCCCCGGACCCGGCCGAGGCGGACGCCGAGGCGGGGCGGCGGTTCGTCACGACCCTGCAGTACTTGAGGGCGTCCGAGGGCGAGTTCCGCTTCGAGGACCACGGGTCGAACTGGAGCGTCGACCTGCCGGACATGGACCTGACGATCACCAAGGTCCTCGACTATCGCGGCCATGCCGCATCGGCGGGAGGCGTCCTGCGGATCGGCGACTTCGTGCCGATGTGGCTCGATCTGGACACCGACTTCCTGATCGACGGCTCCGATGTCGAGCTGACGCGCATCGGCCTCCTCACCGACGGCGCGACGACGCGCCTCGAGGGCAACGTCGACCTGTCGAGCTTCCCCGAGATGTCCTACACCCTCGAGTCGGACATCGACCTCGCCCGCATGCGGGAGATCTTCTTCGCCGACGACGACTTCACCGCCGCCGGCTTCTCGCGCTTCCGCGGCACGTTCCGCAAGTTCGAGGGGGGGCACGACCTGAGGGGATCGTTCACGAGCGACGAGGCGGGCATCAATCAGCTGCGGTTCCCGAACATGGCCGGCGACCTGAGGTGGCGGCACGACCTCTTCGAGGTCCGGAACGCCGAGGCGTCGCCCTACGGGGGGGAGGCGGGGTTCGACTTCACGATGGCCCCCCTCGGCGCGAGCGAGCCCGGGCAGGCGGCGTTCGACGTCCGCTACGCCGGCATCGGGCTGGCGCCGCTCGCGCGGGCCCTCGAGGTGCGCGGGCTGCGGCCGACGGGCCGGGCCTCCGGCCGCAACCGTCTCGAGTGGCCGATCGGCCGCTTCGCCGACTTCGCCGGCGAGGGCGCGGTCCGGCTCGCCCCTCCGGCGGGGGTGCGGCTCGCCGGCCCCGAGCCGGATCCCGGCGCGGCGGCGGGGGTGGCCGGGCGGCGGGGCCGGCCGCCCGATCTGACGACGCGCACCTTCGACCTCGGCGGGCAGGTCGAGTACCGGGCTACCGGCGAGCGTCTGGAGCTGGAAGACGCCTACGTGGCCACGCCGTCGACCCACATCGCGTTCGAGGGGCGCACCGCGTGGGGGGCTGACACCCGCATCGCCTTCGACGTGGCGAGCGCGAGCTGGCAGGAGAGCGACCGCCTGATGGCCGCGGTCATGACCGCGGCAGGCTCGCCCACCACCGCTTTCGCGGTCGACGGCTACGGCACCCTCGACGGCGTGCTTCTCGGCGACCTCGCGTCGCCGCGCGTCGAGGCGACCTTCGCCGGCGAGGACGTGCGGGCCTGGAACGTCGATTGGGGCACGGGCCGCGGCGAGTTCGTGGTGGAGGACTCGTATCTCGACGTCATCGGCGGGGACTTCCGCCGGGACGACAGCGCCATGGCGATAGACGGGCAGTTCGCGCTGAGCTGGCCCCGGCGCGACGGCGGCGAGGAGATGAACGCGCTCGTGCGGCTCGAGTCGTTCCCCGCCGCCAGCATCCGGGCCGCGTTCGGGCTGACCGAGGGCTACCTGATCGACGGGCCGGCCACCGGCGAGATGCGGCTCTACGGGGCCTACCGACGGCTGTTCGGGGTGGGGCGGCTGCGGCTCGACCGGCCGACCGCCTACGGCGAGCCCTTCGACTCCGCCGCCGCCGACCTGCGCTTCGAAGGCGGCGGCGTCCGGCTGAACGGGCTCGACATCCGCAAGGGCGCGGGCTCGGCGACGGGGGCCGCGTTCATCGAGTGGGACGCGTCGTACTCGTTCAATCTGGACGCCCGCGGCGTCGACGTCGCCTCGCTCGCCTTCCTGCCCGAGCTGCCGCGGCCCCCGTCCGGCACCATCGCGGGCACCGCGTCCGGGGTCGGGTCGCTCGACGACCCCAGCTACACGGTCCGGGCCACCGTCAGCGACCTGCGCATCGGCGACGAGGAGGTCGGACACATCACCGGCCGGCTCGACATCCGGGACGGGGATCTCCGGCTCGACCTGGAGGGGGCGTCGTCGACCGTCGCGTTCTCCGCGGCGGGACGCGTGACCCTCTCGGGGGCGCAGGACGCCGACCTCTCGCTGCGGGTCGCGGACTGGTCGCTCGACCCCTACGTCCGCATGTTCGTCCCCGAGTGGTCCCCCTACACGCGGGCGGTGCTGAGCGGCTCGCTGGACGTCGTCGGGCCGTTGCGGGACTGGGACCGACTGGACGCGACCGCCACCGTCCAGCGGTTGCAGGCGAGCCTCCTCGACTACGAGATTGGCAACGACGGGCCCATCCGGCTCAGTCTCGACCGGCGGGTCGTCGGCATCGATCGGCTGCGTCTCGCCGGCGTCGGCACCGCCCTCGATCTCACGGGGGTGGTGGATCTCGGCAACGACGAGGTCTCGGTCGGCGTCGATGGCAACGCCAACCTCGACATCCTCCAGGGGATGTTCCAGAGCCTTCGGGGGTCGGGCTCGGCCGTCGTGGACGCCGAGATCACCGGCACGGTGCGGCAGCCGGTGCTGACCGGGGAGGCGGCGGTGCGGGACGGGCGCATCCGGCACATCTCGCTGCCGCACGCGCTCGAGGACATCAACGGCCGCATCGTCTTCGAGCGGGGCGGCGTCCGGTTCGACGAGCTCGTGGCGTCGATGGGCTCGGGTCCCGTCCAGCTCGGCGGGCGGGCCGGCGTGGACGGGTTCACGCTCGGCGAGCTGGGGATCACCGCAACCGGTCGGGACATGCAGCTGCGGTTTCCCGAGGGGTTCCGGTCGAACGTCGACACCGACCTGGTGCTGCGCGGCGCGCCGGACCGGCCGGTCCTGGGCGGCGCCGTCAACGTGCGCGACGCGGTGCTCCTCGGCGGGTTCGACGAGGTCGCGACCGGGCTGCTCGGGGGGGACGACGCCGACGGCGGCGGGACGGCGGAGACCGGGCTGCCGTTGCGCTTCGACATCCGGATCGAGGCGCCGTCCACCCTGCGCATCGACAACCGCCTCGCCCGCATCGTGTCGAGCGCCGAGCTGACCCTGCAGGGCACCTACGAGCAGCCGGTGCTGCTCGGGACGATCGAGCTCGAGCGGGGCACGGCGTTCTTCGAGGGCAACCGGTACCGCCTGAACCACGGGACCATCGGGTTCGCCAACCTGAGCCGCATAGAGCCGTTCGTCGACATCGAGGTCGAGACCGACGTGCGCGTGCCCGGTCAGACCTATCGGGTCATGGTCCGGGCGACGGGCACGCCGGACGGGCTGGTTCCCGTCCTGTCGTCGGATCCGCCCCTGCCCGAGGTCGACATCTTCTCGCTGCTGCTGGGCGACATCCGCGATCCCCTCAGCGCCGACCTGCGGGCCGCGCGCGCCCCCGAGCTGGCCCAGCAGCAGCGTTTCCAGGCCGGCGCCGCGCGCCTGCTGACGAGCCCCCTCTCCTCCAGCGTCGGCCGCGTCGTCCAGGACTCGTTCGGGGTCGACACGTTCCAGATCACGCCGTCGCTCGGCGACCCGTCCTCCCAGCAGTCGGCCGAGCTCAACCCGACGGCGCGGGCGCTCATCGGCAAACGGATATCCGACCGGACCCACATCACGCTCTCGCGGGCCATCAGCGGCGCGAACCGCGATCTCCTCGTGGTCCTCGAGCACGACCAGAGCGACCGGCTGACGTGGATCCTGTCGCAGAACGAGGATCGCACCTACGCCCTCGACTTCCGCGTGAGGCATGCATTTTGAGCTTGGCAGCCCGTGGCGGAACCCCGCGTTGCGCCGAGAGCGGCGAGGCGCCCGCCTGACAAGGCGTGAGGAGGGCGCATATTGGGCATATGCAACCGACGAACAACGCAGTCAGGCGGGATGCATCGCCGCTCGAACGCAGCGGGGATTTTCGCCACGGGCTGCCAGGTCCTCATCGCCGGCGCGGCGGGGGCCGCGCTGGCCCTCGCCGCGCCGGCGGCCGGCGCCGCCGACCCCGCGGCGCTCGCGGGGCAGAACGTCGCCGAGGTGCGGCTGTTCCGTGACGGGCGGCCCGTCGACGAGCCTTCGCTGGTCGACTTCATCGAGACCCGTCCCGGCCAGCCCCTGTCGATGCGGGAGGTCCGCGAGAGCCTCACCCACCTGTTCAGCCTCGGCGAGTTCGTCGACGTTCGAGCCAGCGCCGCCCCCGTGGCGCAGGGCGTCAGCCTGCGCTACGACCTGGTGCCGTTCCGCGGCGCGGGCGGGATGGAGGTGCTCGACCCCCGCGGCCGCCCCGTCGAGGAGGCGGCGGCCCTCGTCCGACGCCGGCTGGGAAGCAGGGTGGCGCCCGACCAGGTCGACGCCGCCGCGGGTCTCCTCGACCAGTACTATCGCGACGCGGGCCGGTTCGCAGCGCGCATCACGCCGCGGCCGCCGGCGCCGGACGGCCGGCTCGTCATCGACGTCGACCCGGGCCCGGCGACGCGCATCGGAAGCATCGAGGTCCGCGGGGTCGAGCCCCCCCAGCGGCCCGTCGTCCTGAACCGGCTCGGCGTTCGGGAAGGGGACCCCTACGATCCGGCCGAGCTCGATCGCCGCCTCGCCGAGTACGAGGGCGATGTCCGGTCCCGCCGGTTCTATGCGGCGCGATTCTCCTACGCCGCCGTGCCGAGCCCGGACGGGCTGGAGGTGTCGCTCGACCTGGACGTCCGGACCGGCGCGCAGGTCGCCATCCGTCTCGAGGGAGATCCGGTCCCCGGGGCGCGGGTGGACGAGCTCGTGCCCATCGCCCGGGAGGGATCGATCGACGAGGACCTGCTCGAAGACTCCGGCCTCCGCATCACGACCCACCTGCGGGAGCTCGGCTACCGCGACGCGCAGGTGACCCACAGCCGCCTGGAGGAGCCCGGCCAGCTCGCGATCGTGTTCTCCGTCGAACGGGGCGCACGCCACGTGGTCGACGGGGTCGAGTTCTCCGGGCCCGGGGTCTTGCCGGCGGCAGAGCTGGCCGCGCTCTTCGAGGTGGTGGCGGGGGCGGCGCTGGTCATGGACGGCGTGGAGGCGGGGGCCGCCGCCGTGCGGGCCGCCTACGAGCGGCGCGGCTACCGCGGCGTCGAGGTCGCGGTGCGGCCGGAGCTCGGCGAGGCGGCTCCGCCGGCCGGCGGGGCCGGGCCCGAGGTGGTGCCGGTGCGCCTGCTCGTGGACGTCGCCGAAGGGCCGGCCACGATGGTCCGCGCCGTCACGTTCGAGGGCGTGACCGCCTTCACCGAGGCCGAGCTCGCCGCCTCGATCGATGTTCGACCCGGCGATCCCTTCCATGCCCCGCGGGCGCGGGCCGCCGCCGCGGCGATCCTGCTGGGCTATCTCAACGAGGGTTACGAGGCGGTGCAGGTGGACGTCGAGCCGCGCTTCGACGAGTCGGGCGAGGCCGCCGACGTCGCGTTCCGGGTGCGCGAGGGGCCGCAGGTCTTCGTGGAGCACGTGCTCATCGTGGGGAACCGGCAGATCTCCGCCTCCACCATCCGGCGCGAGCTTGCCCTGCGCGCCGGCGAGCCGCTGGGGCGGGACGAGATCGACGAGACCCGCCGCCGCCTCACCGCGCTGGGGATCTTCCGGCGCATCGAGCTCCGCGAGTTCAGCCACGGCGCCGCGGATCGGCGCGACGTCGTGGTGGTGGTCGAGGAGGCCCCGGCCACGAGCGTCGGATACGGCGGGGGGATGGAGGCGAGCCAGCGGCTTCGCGCCGCCGCCAGCGGGGTTGCGGCCGAGCAGCTCGAGTTCGCCCCGCGCGGTTTCTTCGAGATCGGCCGGCGCAACCTGTGGGGCAAGAACCGGTCCATCGACCTCTACACCCGGGTCAGCCTGTGGCCCCGCGGGGCCCCCGCCGGCGAGGTCTCGCGGACCGACCTGGCGTTCAACGAGTACCGGTTCCTCCTGAACTTCCGCGAGCCCCGGGCGTTCGGCCAGTCCGGAGACCTCCTGGTGTCGGGGTTCGCCGAGCAGGTGATTCGCCCGAGCTTCGACCTGATAAGCCGCGGCGTGAACACCGAGCTGAGGCGCGCGATCGGGACCACGATGACGGCGCGTGTGGGCCATACCTACGGGGTGAACCGGATCGCGAACGAGCAGCTGCAGTCCGCGGACCGCCCTCTCGTCGACCGGCTGTTTCCCGAGGTGAGGCTCTCGACCCTCTCCGCCGGGCTGATCCGGGACACGCGGACGGACCCGCTCGAGCCGACGGGGGGCACCCTGCTGGCGTTCGACGTGGAAGCGTCCTCGTCGGTGCTCGGCTCGGCCGTCGGGTTCGCCAAGACCGTGCTCCAGGGGTTCCTGTACCGGCAGCTCCCCGGCGACGCCGTATTCGCCGCGGGGGGGCGCCTGGGGCTGGCGCGCAGCTACACGACCACGTTCCTCCAGGCATCGACCCTGGTGCTGAACGACCAGGGGTTGCCGGTGCTCCGGGAAGTGGCGGAGCTGACCTTCATCCACACCGTGCCCGCGAGCGAGCGGTTCTTCGCGGGGGGCGACTCCACCGTGCGGGGGTTCGCCCTCGATCGTCTCGGTGACGAGTCGACCATCGGCGCCAACGGCTTCCCGACCGGGGGGAACGCCCTGATCGTGCTGAACTCGGAGCTGCGGATGCCGGTGTTCGGGCCGCTCCAGGTGGTGGGGTTCCTCGATGCCGGCAACGTGTTGGACCGGGTGGGCAACTTCGATCTGGCACGCATTCGCGGGGCGGCCGGCTTCGGGGTGCGTTATCGTTCGCCGATCGGCCCGATCCGGATCGACCTGGGGTTCAAGCTCGATCGGCGGGAGTTCGCGGGCGAGCGGGAGAGTCTCACGGCGCTGCACCTCAGCATCGGGCAGGCGTTCTAGGGGTCCGCGGCGCAGGACGGCGGAGCCCCCTGGAGGGTTTGCCGTGAAATACAGGGCAGTGAAGACAAACGACCCCTGACACGACGGGAGGGTCGCAAAGGAGCGGCGGTTCATGCGCTACGTGGCGACGCTCGCTCTTGAGGCTGCCCATGCGGCCTCGACGGCGTGCGTGCCGTGAGCGGGGACAGGCTACGGCACTTTCGTGCGGTCGGGGTGGCTGCGCGAGCGTGGCCGTGAGCGTTTGGTTGGGCGCCGGGCGGAGCCGCCGCCGGCGATTGGCGGGCCGGGCGGCCGGGGTAGCGGTCGGGGGCTCGTCCGGTGTGGCGCGGGAGCGGTCGACGGTGCCGAAACGGCGGGGGAGTGTCGTGGGGCTGTGCGTGCTGGTGGCCGCCCTGGCCGCGGGTGGCGACCGGCGTCCGGCGATGGGCGCCGGACAGTCGCCGCCGGGGGTTGGACAGCTCCTCGACCGTGTCCTCGCGGTGGTCGGCGGACAGGTCATCCTGCTGTCGGACGTTCGCCTGTTCCTGGAGACGGGGTTGGTGGAGCCTTCGGGGGCTGCCGACCCGGTTCCGCCCGCGCTCGAACGCCTGATCGAGCGACGGTTGATTCTGGACGAGGCGGCCCGCTATGTCGTGGAAGAACCGCTCCAGGGCGAGGTCGACGCCCGCTTGGGGCAGATCGAGCGGCGCCTCGACGGCCCTCGCGGGCTCGCCGCGGCGTTGGCGGCGACGGGATACGCGCCGCGGGACTTCGAGCAGGTAGTCCGGAACGACCTGCGTATCGAGCGCTACCTGGCGCGGCGGTTCCCTCCCCCGGCGCGGCCGAGCGCAACGGACACGGCGGCCCGGCAGGCCCTGATCGACGACTGGCTGGCGTCGCTCCCGGCCCGCGCCGCGGTCATCCGGGTCACGCCTTGACGCGCGACCGCACCGGCCGGCGCCGGCGCGATCCACCGGCCGGGAATGCGGGCTCCTGGCCCGCCCATCGCCGCCCGCGGCTCCGCCCGGCGCCCAACCAACGCGGGAATGCGCGATGTTTCTGCGGCGCGGACCCGGCTGGACACGGGCGACCCGTGCCGCGGCCGCCGTGGGTAATCCCCTCCCCGCCGCCGTCGTCGCCACGGGTCATCCGCCCCCGCCGCCGTCGTCGCCACGGGTCATCCGCCCCCGCCGCCGTCGTCGCCACGGGTCATCCGGCCCCGCCGCCGTCGTCGCCGCGGGTCATCCGCCCCCGGCCCCGACGTAGGCGATGAGCACCTCCGTCGCGTTGAAGCCGGCATGACAGGCGAACGGCGCCACCATGCTGCGGCGGACGAGGTAGAGCACGCCCCACAGGGCCCCCAGCAGGCCGGTGATGATGGCCGCATCCCGGCCCTGCACGAGGTGGCCGAGGCCGAAGGCCACGCTGAACACCACCACCCCGACCGCGGCGCCGCCGAGGTGCTGCTCGAAGCGGCGCAGGATGAACGCGCGCTGCACCTCTTCCCGCAGTCCGCCGGCGATCACCGCGACCGCGGCGAAGGTCAACGCGCCGGCGGGCGTGGTGATGAGCGCTTCGAGGGGATTGTCGGGGACGTTGCGCAGCTCGGGGGCGACCCGGGACAGGACCGCGAACGCCGCCGCGACGACCAGGAGCGCGGCGGGCACGAGGGCGAGTCCGAGCAGCAGCTCGGATCGAATCGGCCGCCGGCCCACCATCACGGCAAGGGGATGCTCGCCGCGGGCCCGCATGAGCATCCATACCAGCGCCAGGATCAGTGCGGCGTCGACCAGCGACAGGGTGACGACGTAGCCGAGGGAGAGGTCCCCCGAGCCCTCGGTTGGCCCCGCTCCGAGCATCCCGAGCAGCACGACGAGGGTCAACTGGGTCGGGAACCCGGAGCAGAGGACCACCTCCCCGGCCGCCGCGAGACGCCGCTGGAACGGCGGCGGCGGCGGCGTCGGATCGACCGCGAGCTCGGGTTGCTCGGGGGGCGGAACGTCGACTCCCGCCGACGGATCCTCCGGCGGCGCTCCGTGCGACATGAACCGGACTCTACCACGCCCCGGGTTTCGATCTGTTGACAAACCGTCTACATCTAGGCTATCTTCCCCCCCCAGACCCCAACATCTAGTGCCTTGACCAGCAGGGGAACCGTTTTCGAGACCCGCACGCGGATGCCTCGCACCACGATTCCGGGAAGACCCGCGTGCTGGGGCGGCATCGAGTTCCGGACCGGATGCGATGTCCCGGGTTCCGGCTCACGCCTGCAAGCGTTGCGCCTTCCTTTCGCGCCCCGCCTTGCCGTCGGTCTCGAGTCGAGATCCTCACGAGCGGCCGGCCGACAGCCCGGTGCGCCGTAGAATCCTGAACCCGGTGTCCGGCGCGCATCGCCGCGTCGCGCCCAGAGGAGTTGCCCGATGCAGAGAAGCGCCGTTCATGAGCCCGAGGCGACTGCGCCGCAGTTGGACGCGCAGCCGTCGGCGGCCGATCGCGAGGGCCTGGAGTTCCCGCGGTACTTCTCGCGAGCAGGGTCCGATCCGTTCGACGAGATCGAATGGGAGGCGCGTAGCGCGGTCATCGGCAACGAGCAGGGCGAGGTGGTCTTCGAGCAGCGCGACGCGGAGGTTCCCGCGTTCTGGTCCCAGCAGGCGACCAACATCGTGGTGTCGAAGTACTTCCGCGGCGTGCTCGGCACCCCCGAGCGCGAGCGGAGCGTCAAGCAGCTCATCGGGCGGGTGGTCGACACCATCACCGGGTGGGCCCGGCAGGACCGCTACTTCGCCGGCGACGCGGATCTGCAGGCGTTCAGCGACGATCTCAAGCATCTCCTCGTCTTCCAGAAGGCGGCGTTCAACAGCCCGGTCTGGTTCAACTGCGGATTCGAGACCGCGCCCCAGTGCTCGGCCTGCTTCATCAACTCGGTCGACGACACGATGGAGTCGATCCTGACCCTCGCCAGGACCGAGGGCATGCTCTTCAAGTACGGGTCCGGGACCGGCACCAACCTGTCGTCGATCCGGTCGTCGAAGGAGCTGCTGGCCGGCGGGGGGACCGCCTCGGGGCCGGTCTCGTTCATGAAGGGCTACGACGCCTTCGCCGGGGTCATCAAGTCGGGCGGGAAGACCCGGCGGGCCGCGAAGATGGTCGTGCTGAACGCCGACCACCCCGACATCGAGGAGTTCATCAACTGCAAGGTGGACGAGGAGCGCAAGGCGTGGGCGCTCATCGACGCCGGCTACGACGGGTCGTTCACCGGCACCGCGTACTCGTCGGTGTTCTTCCAGAACTCGAACAACAGCGTGCGGGTGCCCGATGACTTCATGCGCGCGGTCGTCGACGACGAGGCGTGGGAGACCCGGGCGGTGACCGGCGAGAAGAAGGCCATGTCGACGCACCGGGCCCGCGACCTGATGCGCCTCATCGCCGAGGGCACGCACGTGTGCGGCGACCCCGGGATGCAGTTCGACACCACCATCAACGACTGGCACACCTGCCCCAACACCGACCGCATCAGGGCCTCGAACCCCTGCTCGGAGTACATGTTCCTCGACGACTCCGCGTGCAACCTGGCGTCGCTCAACCTCATGCAGTTCCTCGACGAGGGGGGGCAGTTCGACGCCGCCGCGTTCGCGGCCGCGGTCCGGACGATGATCACCGCGCAGGAGATCATCGTCGGCAACGCCAGCTATCCGACGGCGGCGATAGAGCGCAACAGCCACGACTACCGCCCCCTCGGCCTCGGCTACGCCAACCTCGGGGCGCTGCTGATGTCGCGGGGCATTCCCTACGACAGCGACGAGGGGCGGGACTGGGCCGCCGCCCTCACCGCTCTCATGACCGGCGAGGCCTACGCGCAGTCGGCGCGCATCGCCCGCGACCACGGCGGCCCGTTCGCGGGGTTCGACGGGAACCGCGAGCCGTTCCTGCGGGTGATGCACAAGCACCGCGACGCGCTGCGGGGCGTCAACTCCGAGCGCATCCCCGGTGCGCTGTTCGCGGCGGCGTCCCGCGCCTGGGACGACGCGGTCGAGCTGGGCGAGGCCCACGGCTACCGCAACGCCCAGGCCACGGTGCTCGCGCCCACCGGCACCATCGGGTTCATGATGGACTGCGACACCACCGGGGTCGAGCCGGACATCGCCCTCGTCAAGTACAAGAAGCTCGTCGACGGCGGTCTGATGAAGATCGTGAACACCACCGTCCCGATGGCCCTGCGCAACCTGGGGTACGACGAGCCGCAGGTCGACGCCATCGTGGCCTACATCGACGAGCACGAGACGATCGAGGGCGCGCCGGACCTCGATCCCGAGCACCTGCCGGTGTTCGACTGCGCCTTCAAGCCGGCCCGCGGGATCCGGTCGATCCACCACATGGGGCACATCCGGATGATCGGGGCGGTACAGCCGTTCATCTCCGGCGCCATCTCGAAGACGATCAACGTGCCGCCCGACGCGACGGTCGAGGAGATCGAGCAGGCGTACCTCGACGCCTGGCGCCTCGGCACGAAGGCGGTTTCCATCTACCGGGACGGCAGCAAGCGCACGCAGCCGTTGAACACCACCCGGACGGGCCCGGCCGCCGAGTCGGCGGTCGCGGCGGCGTCGGCGGTCGCGGCGGCGTCGGCGGATGCCGTGGCCGGCGCGGGGCCGTCCCGCCGCCGCCTGCCGGACGAGCGACAGGCCATCACCCACAAGTTCGACATCGCCGGGCACGAGGGGTACATCACCGTGGGGCTCTTCGAGGACGGCGCGCCGGGCGAGATATTCCTGGTGATGGCCAAGGAGGGCTCGACCATCTCCGGCTTCGCCGACGCCTTCGCCCAGGCGGTGTCCTATGCGCTGCAGTACGGCGTGCCGCTCCAGGTGCTGGTCGACAAGTTCAGCCACGTGCGGTTCGAGCCGTCGGGACGGACCCGGAACCGGGACGTCGCGATTGCCAAGTCGATCGTCGACTACATCTTCCGTTGGATGGCCACCAAGTTCCTGTCCCCGGAGGCGCAGTACCACGCGGGGGTCAACGTGCCGGCCGGGGAGCCGGTCGATGCCGGCGAGCCCGCGGCCCGGGCCGCGAACGACGAGCGGGCCAGGCCGGGCCCGGGCAGCCGGAGGGCGCCGTTCGCGATCCAGAACGACGAGGACGCGCCGTCGTGCTCCACCTGCGGCGCCATCATGATCCGCAACGGAAGCTGCTACAAGTGCGTCAACTGCGGCGCCACCAGCGGGTGCTCCTAACGGTCGGCGGTCCCGCCTGCCAGCAGCGAGGGTGAGGGCGGGGAACGGAAAGCAGGAAGTCCGGCCGCCGGTGGCGCTCGCCGCACCGTTCCCGTCGGGCGCGATGCTGCGTGGGCGTTCCGCCGCGGGCGAGGAGTCTGCGCCGCGGAACACCGCGGACTCCTGCAGGGTTGGTTGGGTGCCGAGCGGAGCCGCAGGCGACGATTGGCGGGCTACGGAGAGTCGTCGCTCCGCCCGAAGTAGGCGAGGGCGACGAGGACCGTCGCGAACAGGGCGCGGGCGATCTGGGGCTCGGGGGCGATCTGTCCGTAGAGTTGCCCGGCGTTGTGGAGCGCGAGCGACTGCAACCCGAAGAGCGCGGCCAGGGCCAGGGCCAGGCTGCCGGGCAGGCCGACCCGGATCAGAAGCCCCGCGAGGACGAGCATCGCACCCAGCAGAATCAGGCCGAGGTTGGCCACGAGCTCCAGCCGCGAGGCCCCGAACAGGTCGACCAGACCGGTTCCCAGGGAGTACAGCCCGTAGCAGGTCATGCCGAGCGTGGCAGCGGTCAGCATCTGAGTCGCCTATTATGCCGTAGAAGACGACGGCGGCGCCGGCAACCTTTCTTCAGCACAGACCTCCCAGTCTGGACGGGAACGACGACATGGACCTGCAGCTCGACGGCAAGGTGGCCGTCATCACCGGGTCGAGCCGCGGGCTCGGCCTGGCCAGCGCCCGCTCGCTCGTGGCCGAGGGCGCCCGGGTGTGCATCTCGGCCCGCGGCGCCGAGCGGCTGGCCGACGCCGTGGCCGAGCTGCGTGCCGTGGCGGAGCTCCGGCACGGCGGCACCGGCCATCCCGGCGCCGCCGCGCACCCGCGCGGCGCGGTCGGCGAGCCCGGGGGCGCGGGCGCCGCGGCGCCCGGAGCCAGGGACGGGAAGGTCATCGGGATCGAGGCCGACCTGAGCACCGAGGCCGGGGTGGCCCGGGTCATCGACGGCGCCGTCGAGGCGTTCGGCGGCCTCGACATCCTCGTCAACAACGTCGGCAAGGCCGGCGGCGGGGGGATAACCGAGGCCACCGACGCCGAGTGGCAGGCGGCGCTCGACCAGACCCTGCACCCCGCCATCCGCGCCTCGCGCCTCGCGGTGCCGCACCTGCGCGCGCGGGGCGGCGGGGTCATCCTGATGATCGCCTCGATCTGGGGCCGCGAGTCGGGCGGGCGCATGACCTACAACGCCGTCAAGGCGGCGGAGATCAGCCTCGCGAAGTCGCTCGCCGGCGAGCTCGCGGCCGACGACATCCGGGTCGTCAGCGTGGCCCCCGGCTCGATCTCGTTCCCCGGCGGCTCGTGGGCGAAGCGGCAGGCGGCCGACCCCGAGGGCATGGCCGCCTTCGTCCGGCGCGAGATCCCGTTCGGCCGCTTCGGCCGCGCGGAAGAAGTCGGCGACGTGGTCGCCTTCCTCGCCTCCCCCCGCGCGAGCTGGGTGACCGGCGCCTGCGTCACCGTCGACGGCGGGCAGTCCCGGTCGCTGTTCTGACGCCGGCCGGATGAACCCGAACGCCTGGGCCGGCGGCTCCGCGGAGCGGCATCGCCACGACCCGCCGGTGAATGCGGTGGTCGTCGATGGCGACGACGCGCGAGCGTCTCCCCGACATTCGGACGGCGTGTTCCCGAGATGAGCCTCGGACTCACGCCGGCCGGGCAGTTGCGGTGGTCGCCTTGCGACGGTGAACCCCGGGATCGCCGGCCCGGAACCCCCCCTTCGCCGCGGACTGGCGCGAAGCCCGTACATGCTGGCCGCGGACCGGATCGACAGGATGATTGCCGAAAAGCGGCAATTCGCGGATGATCTGCTGGACGGCGGCGGTGAGATCGACCTCACCGAACTCTCCGACGACGAGCTGATCGATCTGATCCGGCTCGACGTCACGCGTGCGAATCCACAAGCAGAGGGCTGACAGATCGGATGGTGCACTGGTATCCGAAGTACGTGCCCGTGGGCGTCCGGCGCGCCCGGGCCGCGGTCGAGATGCACGAGTTGCGGGAACGCGGGGTGACGGTGCAGCCGGTCGAGGTCCGGGACCGGAACATCGTCCGGGGCTTCTGGGGCCGGCGCTGGTGCGAGCACCTGGAGTCGTTCTCCGACTACGCCAACCGGCTGCCGGGGGGCCGCACCTACGTGCGCAACGGCTCGGTGTGCCATTTGGCGGTCGAGCCCGGCGGGGTCGAGGCGATGGTGGCGGGACGGGAGCTCTACCGGGTCGTCGTGCGCATCAGGCAAATCGAGCGGCCGGCGTGGAAGGCCATCAAGAAGGCGTGTGCCGGGGAGATCGGATCGGTCCTCGAGCTGCTCGAGGGCCGGCTGCCCGATCGGGTCATGGACATCGTCGCCCACCGCGACACCGGCCTGTTTCCGCAACCGGGGGAGATCGAGCTGACGTGCGACTGCCCCGACTCGGCCACGGTGTGCAAGCACGCGGCGGCGGTGCTCTACGGCGTCGGCAGCCGTCTCGACGACAGCCCGGAGCTGCTCTTCCGCCTCCGCGGCGTCGACGAGGCGGAGCTCTTCGGCGCCGACATGGCGCTACCGAGTGGCACGACGCGCGCCGACACCCTGGCCGACGGCGATCTCGGGGACATCTTCGGCATCGATCTCGACGCGGCGGGCAGCGCGGCCGCGCCGAACGCACGGGAGCCCGCGGCAAGCACCGTTCCGGACGGGGCGACCCGCGCGCCGGCGGACTCGTCCAAGCCCGCGGCAAGCCGCGATCCGGCCGGGGCGGCCGGTGCGCCGGTGCCGAGTGCGTGGAAGCCGGCGGCAAGCGCCGCTCCGGCCGGGGCGACCCGCGCTCTGGCGGCGGGTTCCTTGAAGCCCGCGGCAAGCACCGACCGGGCCGGGGCGGCCCGCGCTCTGGCGGCGGGTTCCTTGGAGCCCGCGGCAAGCACCGACCGGGCCGGGGCGGCCCGCGCTCTGGCGGCGGGTTCCTTGGAGCCCGCGGCAAGCACCGACCGGGCCGGGGCGATCCGCGTGCCGGCGGCGGACTCGTTGAAGCCCGCGGCAAGCACCGACCGGGCCGGGGCGGCCCGCGCTCTGGCGGCGGACTCGTTGAAGCCCGCGGCAGGCACCGCTCCGGCCGGGGCGACCCGCGCGCCTGCGGCGGATTCGTTGAGGTCTGCGGCAAGCCCTTCGCCCGTACCGAAGAGACCGAAGAGGGCGCCGCGCCGTCGACCACCGCGCGCCGACCGACCGCCCGCGCTCCCGCGGCGGGAGGACGACCGCGCCGAGGCGCCCCGGTTCCGTCCCACGGGGGCGCTGATCGCGGAGCTGCGCGAGCGGTGCGGGTTCTCGGTCGCCGAGTTCGCGGAGCTGCTGCAGGTCACCGGGACGACCGTGCGCCGCTGGGAGGCGGCGCCGGGACCGCTCGACCTGCGCGGCCGGTCGCGGGAGGCCCTGACGGTGCTGCGACTGGAGATCGAGGAGGAGCCTGAATGAAGCCCGGCTGCCCGTGCCCCGCCGGCATCGACGGCGCGCGGCGGGGCGCGCGACGTTCACGGGCGGGCTCGTCGACCATGGCCGAGCCGGCCTCGCCGGCGGCATCGGTCCGCCTGACGCGGCGCCCGGACCGCGTGCCGTAGAGGCGGGCGGATGCCGGCGGAATCGGTTGGGCATGGAGCCGGGCCGGACCCGGCCTTGACGGTCGCGCCCGTCAGGCGGGAAACTACGTTGCGGTTCGGCTTCCGAGCGGGAGCCGGGATCGTGTAGATCGCGCCCGTCAGGCGGGAAACTACGTTGCGGTTCGGCTCTCGAGCGGGAGCCGGGATCGTGTAGCGGGCGGACGCCGGCCCTGGGCCCGCGGGCCGGCCGCGTCGGTAGTCAGTCAGGAGGCATGACGTGAAACGCAGCATCGTTCTCGCCTTGTTGGTCGGAGTGGGCGCCGTCTCGCTCGCGGCGGTCGCCGCGCAGGACGGCCCGATGGAGATCGAGGTCGAGCAGCTCGAAGACAACCTCTACGTGCTCAGGGGGCAGGGGGGCGGCGGCAACACCGGTGTGTTCGTCACCACCGACGGCGTCGTCGTCGTCGACAGCAAGAACCCGGGCTGGGGCGCCCCGATCCTGGAGCAGATCGCGCAGCTGACGGACAACCCGGTGACGACGCTCATCAACACCCACAGTCACCACGACCACGTGAGCGGCAACGTGGCGTTCGCAGACGTGCAGTTCGTGGCCCACGAGACCACCAAGGCCAACATGGAGGTCATGCGGCCCTACACCGGCCGCACGGAGCCCCCCGTCAACGTGTTCGCCGACTCGGACGGCCACGGGCTGCCGACGATCACCTTCTCGGACCGCATGTCGCTGGGCAGCGGCGACGACCGGGTCGACCTCTACTACTTCGGCCGCGGCCACACCGGGGGCGACGCCTGGATCGCGTTCCCGGCCCTGCGGACCCTCCACGCCGGCGACGTCTTCCTGGGCCAGCGGGTGCCGTTCCTCGACGCCGAGAACGGCGGCAGCGGCGTCGACATTCCCGACACCCTGCAGAACGCCCACGACAACATCAGCGGCATCGACACCATCATCACCGGGCACAGCACCCAGATGACGTGGGCCGACCTGAACGAGTGGGCCGCCTTCAACCGCGACTTCCTGCAGATGGTCCGCGACGGCCGGGCCGAGGGCAAGTCGGTCGAGGAGATCGCCGCGGGGTGGTCGCTGCCGGCCGCCTACTCGCACTACGCCGCGCCCAACGCGGCTGGAGTGCAGCAAAACGTCCAGGTGATCGTCGACGAGCTCGAGCAGTAGTGGGCCTTGCCCGCTCGCGGGCCGCCGCAGGGTGCGGCGGTCCGCGGGCGGGCTCATCGGCCTGCCCGATACGCCCAACCGCCCCAGGCCCGTCTTCAGGATCGCCTTCGAGAACGACCTCTTCGCCGCGCCCGTGGAGCCCTGGTTGCGGTATGCCGATGCCCGGGCCGGAGCGGCCAACGGCCATGCCCGTACGTCGTCGCACGACGGCGAGAGGGCGAAGGCCTGCCTCGAGTTCGAAGCCTGTCCGTGGACGGTAAGGCGGGCCAACGGCGTGCCGCGCCGTTACGAGGCTGGCGCGGCCGGGGTGTCCGTCGGCGGGCTCGCGTCGGCGGCCGGGGCTGTCGGTGTCGCCGCCTCGGCGGCGGGCTTGGCGGTCGCCTTGCGGGCCTGTTGCTGACGGGCCTTGAGAGCGGCCACCGTCTGCTGCCCGTACTTCTTGGTGAACCGCTCGACGCGTCCCTCGGTGTCGACCAGCTTCTGGCGGCCGGTGAAGAACGGGTGGCAGGCGGAGCAGATCTCGAGCCGGAGCTCCTTGCGGGTGGATCGGGTCGTCCACGTCGCTCCGCAGGCGCAACGGGCCTCGACTTCGTGATATTCCGGATGAATGCCAACCCTCACTGTCTGCTCCTCGTCCAGGTAACCAAACGCGGCATTATACCATCGACGATACGATGTCGATTCTGGCGGGCACGACGGGAGACCCCGTGCTGCACAGGGGGAGCGGCCGATGCAATCTCGAAGCATGCGAGCGAGACGGCTCTTCGGTTCTATTCGGGCCCTGGCGGTCGGCGTCATCGCGCTCGCGGCGTGTGTGCTGGCGTCGGGCCCAGCCGGCGCACAGGACGGCGGGCGGATGAACGTCGTCCTGTTCCTGATCGACGATCTCGGCTACCGGGACGTCGGCGCCTACAACCCGGACACGTTCTACGAGACGCCGAACATCGACGCCCTCGCCCGCGGCGGCATGCGCTTCACCGACGGCTACGCGGCCAGCCCGGTGTGCTCGCCGACGCGCTACAGCATCATGACCGGGCGCTACCCGTCGCGGGTCGACGCCACCGACTGGTTCACGGGCCGACGGGTGGAGCGGTTCGCGCCGGCGCCGCTACGGGACCGCATGCCGCTCGAGGAGGTGACCGTCGCCGAGGCGCTGCGGTCGGCCGGCTACTCGACGTTCTTCGCCGGCAAGTGGCACCTCGGCCCCGACGCGGCGTGGTGGCCCGAGGCACAGGGCTTCGACGTGAACCGCGGCGGCCACCACCGCGGGAGCCCGCCCGGACCCGGGCGGTACTTCGCGCCCTGGGACAATCCCCGCCTCGACGCCGCTGCCCCCGGCGAGTTCCTCACCGACCGCCTCGCGGCGGAGACCGCCGACTTCGTGCGGGGCCGGGGCGGCGAGCCCTTCTTCGCGGTGATGTCGCTCTACTCGGTGCACATTCCGTTGATGGCGCCCGCGGATCTGGTCGCCAAGTACGAGGAGAAGGCGCGCGCGGCGCGCGCGGCCGCGGGGCCCGAGTTCCTGGAGGAAGAGCAGGTGTGGCCCACCGACGCGCCGAGGCAGGTGCGGGTGGTGCAGTCGCATCCCGTCTACGCGGCCATGGTCGAGGCGATGGACCGGGCCGTGGGCCGCGTGCTGGACGCGCTCGACGAGACGGGCCTGGCCGACCGGACGGCGGTCTTCTTCGTCTCCGACAACGGCGGGCTGTCGACTGCGGAGGGCCTGCCGACGAGCAACCTGCCGTTGCGGGGCGGCAAGGGCTGGCTGTACGAGGGGGGTATCCGGGTGCCGTTCCTCGCGCGCGTGCCCGGGGTCACGGCGGCGGGCAGCGTCTCTTCGACTCCGGTCCTGACCACCGATCTCTACCCGACGATCCTCGCGCTGGCGGGGCTGCCGGCGCGGCCAGGGGAGCATCTCGACGGCGTCAGCCTGCTGCCGGTGCTCGAGGGCGGGCCGCCGTCGGACCGCGACGCCCTCTTCTGGCACTATCCGCACTACTCGAACCAGGGCGGCTTCCCCGGCGGCGCGATCCGGCTCGGCCGGTGGAAGCTGCTGGAACGCTACGAGGACGGGCGCGTGCAGCTCCACGATCTGGTCGAGGATCTCGGGGAACGCACCGATCTGGCGCAGCGGGAGCCCGAGCGGGTGGCCGACCTGCGAGCCCGGCTGCACGCCTGGTACCGGGAGGTCGACGCGAGGTTCCTGACGGCCAGGGCGGGCGGCCCCGCTCCCTGGGCGCCCTGATTCGGCCCGGGGTCTACTCGCGGCCCGGCTCGTTCGAAGTCGAGTATGCTGTGAGGCTTCAGGAAGCCCGCTATTCGCCGCACCAGGAGGAAACATGTCGCTGAGCACGTACCTGACGTTCGACGGAAACTGCCGCGAGGCGTTCGAGTTCTACCGCTCCGTTTTCGGCGGAGAGTTCCAGTCGTTCCAGACCTTCGCGGACGCCCCGCCCGACCTGCCCGTGCCCGAGGCGGAGAAGAATCAGGTCATGCACGTGTCCCTGCCCATCGGGTCGAGCGTCCTGATGGGCAGCGACCGCGGGACGGGGTTCGGGCCGCCGATAGTCGTCGGCAACAACTTCTCGATCGCCTTCGATGGCGAGAGCCGGGAGGATGTCGACCGGGTGTTCGCGGCGCTGTCCGAGGGCGGCAACGTCATCATGCCCCTGCAGGAGACGTTCTGGGGCGCGTACTACGGGCTGTGGACCGACAAGTTCGGCATCAACTGGATGGCGAACTACACCCTCCCGACCAAGTGAGCCGGAGCCGTGCTCCGGGAAAGGAACCGACCATGACCGCAATGCCGACCACCCGACGCGCGGCCTGCCTCGCCGCCGCCCTCGTCGCCGTCGCCGCCCTCGCGTCCGCCCCCGCCCGACCCGCCGCGCAGGGGCCCGACCACCTGCTCGACGTGGTCCAGCTCCTCGCCGACGGCGAGGTGGTCTTCGGCTCGTTCGCCAACGTCGAGTCGGGGGCCTCGGGGGCCGTCGACATGTCGCGGTCCGACGCCGACTACATCTTCTTCGACATGGAGCACGGGCCCCTCGACATGGTCGAGCTGCGCGACTACATGCAGTACCTGCTCGACCCCGCGCAGATCCTGCGCCGCGGCCGCCCGGGCACCGACAAGGCGGTGTGGGTCCGCATTCCCGCCAACGGCCGCGAGATGAACGAGTGGATGATCAAGAACGCCCTCGACCAGGGGGCGCACGGCATCATCGCGCCCCACATCGAGACGGCCGAGCAGGCTCTGCACCTCGTCCGGTCGATGCGCTATCCGCAGCGGGTCGGCGCCCCCGACGCCGAGCCGGAGGGGCTGCGCGGCTCCGGCCCTGGCAACGCCGTCCGCTACTGGGGCGTCTCCGGCGCCGACTACATCGCCAAGGCCGACGTCTGGCCCCTCGACCCGCAGGGCGAGCTGCTGAACATGATCCAGATCGAGAACAAGATCGGCATCGCCAACGTGGACGAGATCGCGGCGGTGCCCGGGGTCAGCATGCTGATGGCGGCCCCCGGCGACCTCGGCATGGCCTACGGCGGCGACGCCGAGGCGACCGAGGAGGCGCTGCAGACGGTGCTGCGCGCGGCCACCGCGGCCGGGCTGCCGTGCGCGATCACGGCGGGGCCGGACGACGTCGAGCGCCGCATCCGCGAGGGGTTCCGGGTCCTGATCGGCGGTCCGGAGATGATCGAGGTCGGCCGCCGGGCGGCGGGACGGGACTGAGCGGCTTCGAGCCGGAAGGGCAACCGGCGCGCCGTTCTGGCGCCGGTTGCTTACATGTCCTCGGGCGTGAGTCCGGTCCGGCGCGCGATGCGGGCCAGCATCCGGGGACCGATCTCTTCCTTCTCGTGAAAGGCGAACACGAAGTCCGACCAGCCCGTGCGCTGCAGCGTCCGGTGTGAGCCTCTACGGCGCTTCACGGTCCAGCCCATACGGCCGAGGGCGTCGAGCACACGATGCGCCTTCGTTGCCGGCCAGCGACTCACGCCGCCTCGAAGGACACATTCAGGAGCGACGGCTCGGTTTCGCCGTGCTCCAACCGATCGGCAATGACCCGCAACGCCAGCGCCTGGACCCGGGCGACGGCGTCATCCCGTGTCTCGCCGTAGCACATCACCCCGGCGAGGGCCGGCACCTCCGCCAGCCACCGGCCGTCGTCCTCGCGGTCCAACTCGATCCCCAAGGTCATGGGCAGTTTCTGCAGGAACCCGCCGCGGCGGCGGGAGACGCGTGCGGGGTGACCGGCGTCACCCCGCGCCGAATCAGAAGACGGCGAGCGGGTTCAGCGGCGATCCGGTGCCGCCCACCACCCGCAGCGGAGCCCCCACGAAGAAGAACTCCCAACGGCCGCGGCGGGCCGCCTCGGCCGCGACCGCGTCGAGGTCGAGGTTGTCGAGAATCGGCATGCCCAGCCCCACGATGACGAGCTCATGGAGGGGGTTGGCGAGCCCGTCGATGCCCGACGGCATGACGTCGCTGACGCCGTCGCTGCCGATGACCGCCACGTCCCGCTCCTTCAGCCACCTCGCGACCGACGCGTGCGAGCCGGCCGCCCGCTCCACGAAGTTCCACTGCCCGAGCTGCCGCACCGCCTCCCAGCGGCCGGTCCGGACGAGCAGCACGTCGCCGCTGCCGACGCGGACGCCGGTGGCCTGCTCCCATTCCTCGAGGTCCTCGGCGGTGAGGGCGGTGCCCGGCTCGAGGTAGTCGACCCCGCGGTGCCGCGGCATGTCGATGAGGACGCCGCGGGACACGATGCCGTTCCGCGCGTTGTGGATGCCGAGCCGCTCGGCCCCGTCCTCGCGGAGCCCGCTCACCGGGAAGCCGTTGTACATCCGGCCCTTGTGCGCGAAGTGGGGCAGGCCGTCCACGTGCGAGTGCGCGAACCCGTGGTACTGCACGCTGTAGACGTCGCCCGCCACCTCGTGCTCGGCGAAGCGCGAGGTCGACAGGGTGTGCTCGAAGGGGTTGGCGTTCAGGGCGTCGCGTTGCGTGTTCAGGTCGAGGGCCATCGACACCGAGACGCCGTGCTCGACGAGCCCGGCGGCGGCCCGCCGGGTCTCGTCGGTGATCAGGTTGAGGGTGCCCAGCTCGTCCTCGGGGCCCCAGCGGCCCCAGTTGGAGATCTCCTCCATCCACCGGTCGAACTCGGCCCGGCTCACCGGCTCGGCCCCCTGGCCGGCCGCGGGCGCGGGCAGGACGGCCAGAGAAACCGTGAGCGCCAAGGCGATGAGGGCGCCAAACCGAAACCCGTTCCGTCGTGGGGCGTTCGTCATGTTCTGCTCCGGTGCGGCTCAGTGCTGCCCCGAGTCGAGTGTACGTTGTGCGCCGTCTACAGCGTCTCCACCTTGCCCGCAAGCTGAGCGAACCGGCGGGCCCCCGCCGTGAACAGTTGGACGTTGTCTTCGTCGCTTCGGCTATTCGTACCCGTCTCGCTTGGGACAGTGATCGATATAGAGCTGCCAACTGCACCCAGGCACGACCCGCTCTCTACCGTCTTCGGAGCGTGCCGCGTGGCAAGGTTATTCCCGTCACCGTCCTTGGTACCAACCGGCCGGCGAAACGGCAATCGAACACGTTGCGCGTTCATGCAGCGTGACGACCCGCCCAGCCGGCCGGTCGGACGTGGACTCTACTGGCCGCCTTCTTCCGCCTGCTCGCGCGCCCGGGCGCCGCTCAGGATGTTGGTCATCCCGTAGTTGCCCTCGTGGCACGCGTACTCGACCAGCTCGTACTGCTCGTCGTCCTTGTCGTAGCGGAACATGGCGGTCCACGGCCGGGCCCAGGTCGCGGGGTCGTCGACCGTGAACTGGTACTCGAGCACCGTCGGGCCGAGGCGGGTGAAGCGCTCGGTGAGCCGCAGGTTCTCGGTGGAGCCGCGGTACGGCGCCTGCCCGTTGAAGTTGGTGGTCTCGACCACCAGGGTGTCGCCCTCCCAGCGGCCCTGGGGGATGCCCAACCACGACCTCAGGCCGGGGCCGGCGGCGGGGCGCGGCTCGGTCGGGATCATCCGCGTCTCGTGGATCATCTCCTTCTGGATGGCGACGAACCCCGGCCCCTGCACGATCTGCAGGCCGTTGTTGTAGATGGACGGCATCATCAGGCCGGGCAGGCCGCGGGTGATGCACCGCACGAACAGGCTCAGGTTTTCGGGGCCTTCCGGGATGCGGCCCACCCCCGACGTGTCGACGCGGGCGGCGAGGCGCGCCTCGGCCTCGGCGGTCAGCGGCGGGATGCGCCCGTCGGGTGGATCGACGACCATTGCCACCTGCCGCGACGGGGCGGTCTTGACGTAGCCGAGAGTGGTGTCGCGCCACTCGCGCTCGTAGCCCCAGATGCTGCCCAGGGTCCCGCGCTCGCGCCGTGCTTCCGCCTCCTCGGGAGTCAGCGACTCGATGTCCTCCAGCTCTTCGGGGCGCTCGAGGGGGATGCCGTGGGCGGAGTTGCCGGTCCACACGCCCTGGAAGTCGGGCTCGCCCCACGGGGTGCGGGGAACGTCGTAGGGCTCGAGGTCGGCGGTGGCGACCTCCGCCGGGCGGTCGGTCTCCACGCCGGCCCAGCCCGTCTCGACCACCTCCAGGCGCACGCCGTCGGGGGCGACGAGGAACGCCCGCTGGACCTGGGTGCGGGCGTTCGCGGGCACCGACGGCTCCTGCTCGAAGACGACGTCGAACTCGGCCATCTCGGCCGCGGCCGCGTCCAGGTCGTCGACCACGAACGCGATGTGATCGATGGCGCGCCCGACCGTCGACGCCGGCACCCCCAACTCGTGCTCGGAAACGAGCACCCAGACGTCGCCGAACCGCAGGGCGTCGATCTGTCCCCGCAGGTTCGCCGGCTCGCCGCCGAGCACGTCGCGGTACCACGCCAGGGTCGCCTCCGGGTCCTCGGCGCTCAGCTGGACGTGGTGGAAGCCCAGGGCGTCGGGGTCCTCGACCATCTGGATGCGGGTGCCCCAGGGGTCGAAGATGTGGCCGAGCTTGTACAGGCCGGGCACGTCGCGCCACGTCGACCCGTCGGGGAAGCGCTGCAGCCGCACCCCCGAGCCCCGCACCCCGACCGCCTCGAGCTCGGCCATCTTGGCCGCCAGGTCCGGATACGAGAAGCTGATGTGGTTGACCCCGGTGCCCTGGGTGCTGCCGAGGGTCGGCTGCACCATGAAGGTCAGCTCGGCGCTGCCGCAGTCGGCGGTGTCGGGCCGGTCGGCCACGGGCTCGCAGTCGAGGTGCCGGACGTACCACCGCACGCCCTCGGTCGGGCTCGAGGCGGTGATGTGAATGTGGTGGAAGCCGGCCTCCTGGGCCGCCGCGGGCATGGCGACGAGCGCCGCCAGCACCCCGGCGAGGGCAACGACGTGTCGGGTGGATTTCATCGCAGGTTCCCTCCGCATGCGCTGATGGGTCGATCGGATATGTGCGTTCCCCATTACCTTAGATCCATCCGCGGTGCCGCCGCTACGGTATTTTTCGGGACGACCCGTCCTGCCGCCGGCCGGCGCGGCGGTCAGGGCGGAACCGGTGCCGCCGGCCGGGCATCGTCGCCCCACGAGTTCGCGCCAGCGAAACTCCATCGCGACCGCGAGGTCGCGCCGCGGCCTCCGGTTGCCGCCCAACCGCCCGTGCCATGGCCTGCGCCGTCCACGGCGCAGACCGAGGGGAACCGGGGTCGGCCGTTGGGCTCTCCGGTCCGGGTGCACGACAGGAAAGTTGAGCGTCGCCACGCAAGACGGGCACCATCGTGTGCGGGCGCCAGCAGCCCCATGGATTGGCCTGTTGCGGGGGTCTTGGCCCAAGCCGTTCCCCGTGAATCGAGAGTCCGACGGCGCCGGGGGCCGCCATCCAACAATGATGTCGTGCACCCTCCGGTCCGCCGATGTCGACAGGACCCCGCAATTGTGGTAGTCCTGAGCGATTCAGGCGGCGGGCTCGGGGGCGGGGGGATGCGCCCCGCCCCCGGTGATCCACGCGGCGCTCCGGGTCGTGCAACGACGGCGCCCGCCGGCGGGCGGGTCGATCAGAGCGGGGCGCCCCCGAAGGCCAGGCCGCCGCGCGGGAGATACGGTCATGCCCATCACGAGCGAGTCGGAGTTGCGCACGGTCTATGGCGAGCCGAGCGAGCGGTCGCAGCAGAAGGTCCTCGACCACCTCGACCGGCACTGCCGGCGCTTCATCGCCCTCTCGCCGTTCTGCGTGCTCAGCACCGCCGGCGCCGACGGCCGGGCCGAGGTCTCTCCCCGCGGCGACGTCCCCGGGTTCGTCGCGGTGGCGGACGAGCGGACCCTACTGATTCCCGACCGCCCCGGGAACAACCGCACCGACTCGTTGAGGAACGTCGTCGCCCAGCCGCATGTCGGGCTCCTGTTCCTCGTGCCGGGCATGAACGAGACGCTGCGGGTGAGCGGCACGGCGGAGGTCGTCACCGACCCCGACGTGCTGGAGCCCCTGTCGATGAAGGGCCGACCCCCGGTCTCGGTGTTGCGCGTCACCGTCGAGCGCGCGTTCCTGCACTGCGCCAAGGCCCTCATCCGCGCCCGCCTGTGGGACCCCGCGGCGCAGGTCGAGCGCGCGAGCCTCCCGACCTACGGGCAGATGCTGGCCGACCAGATCCGGGGCGCGGACGCCGCCGCCATCGACGCCTCGCTGGAAGAGGCGGCTCGTAACCGGCTCTACTGAGCGCCGCGCTCGAAGCCTGGAGCCGCCAGCGTTCACGGATCATGAGCCCAACGAGAAACGTTCGGTTGACGCTGGACCACGCGCTCGTGGAAGCTGTGGACAGCGCTGCACGACGACTCGGCACCACGCGGTCTGCCTTCACCCGCAAGGCGTTGGCCGATGCTCTGGAGCGATTGCGGATCGAAGCGCTGGAGGAGCGCCACCGCCGCGGCTATGAGCGCCATCCGGTACGGGGCGATGAGTTCGGTGACTGGGAACTCGAGCAGGCGTGGCCCGAGTAGGAATCTGCGCCGTAGAACGCTCCTGGAGGGTTGGTTGGGCGCCGAGCGGAGCCGAAGGCGACGATTGGCGGGCTACGAGAACCGCCAGCGCAGCAGGCGGCGCTCGAGACGGGCGGCGAGGGCGAAGAGCAGCAGCACGAACGTCATGATGATGACGATGAGGGCGAGGGTCAGGGCCGCGTTGTAGGTGCTCTGGGCGAACTGGAGAAGGTAGCCGAGGCCGCGGCTCGACGCGACGAACTCGCCGACGACGGCGCCCGTGAAGGCGAACCCCACTGCGACCTTGAAGTTGCCCAGCACCCACGCGGTGACCGACGGGATGTAGACCTCGCGGACGAGGACGCCGCGCCCGCCCCCCAGGGTGCGGACGCGCTCGACGAGGCGCCGGTCCACCTCCTTGATGCCGTTGAACACCGCGAAGAAGATGAGCACGGCGACGAGGATGGTGGCGAGGGCGAGCTTCGACGCGAGCCCGATGCCGAGCCAGATGACGAAGAGCGGGGCGAGGATGACGCGGGGGATGGCGTTGAGCAGGATCATCACCGGCTCGAGCAGCTCGGCCAGCCGCGGGAGCAGCGCCGCGGCAAATCCGAGCACGATCCCGATGGCGAGGCCGGCGGCGAGGCCGGCGATGGCCGCTGTCGCGGTCGCGCCGAGATGCGGCCAAAGCTCGCCGCCGGCGAGGTCGAACATCACCCGGCCGACCGCCGACGGGGGCGGCGCGTAGAACGGGTCGAGCCAGCCGACGCGGGAGAGCAGCTCCCACACCGCGAGCAGGACCATCAGTGCGGCGGTGCGCCGGAGGGCCGGGCCGGCGGTGATTGCCGTCATCTACCCGCCTCATCGGCAGCGGTGGACGCACGTGAGCCCTCCACCGGGTTTCCCAGTGCGCCCGACCTGCCGACGGGAGCCTCGCCGGCCGCGGTGGGCGAAGGTGGGCTCTCCGCCGGGTCTCCCGCCAGGCCCGACGTTCCGCGTGGCGTCTCCCCGCCGGCGGCGGGGGAAGCGGAGCCCGCCACCGCGTCTCCCGCCAGGCCCGACGTCCTGCCCGGCGTCTCCCCGTCGGCGGCGGGGGAAGCGGAGCCCGCCACCGAGTCTCCCGCCAGGCCCGACGTCCTGCCTGGCGTCTCCCCGCCGGCGGCGGGGGAGGGCGGGGTCCCCGCCGTCAGGTCGTTCCACAGCGTCCGCAGCAACGGCCCGAAGGCGGGATGCCGCTTCGCGTCGAGGACGTCGCGCGGCCGCGGAATGTCGACGGCGTGCCGCGCCCGCATCGTGGCCCGGGGGCCGTGGCCGAGCACCGCGACGGCGTCCGAGGCGCAGATCGCCTCCTCGAGGTCGTGGGTGACGAGCAGCACCGTGAGGCGGTCGCGCTCGACCCAGTCCAGCAGCTCCTGGGTGATGCGGGTCCGCACGATGGCGTCGAGGGCCGCGAACGGCTCGTCCATGAGCAGCAGCCGCGGGCGCAGGGCCAGCACCTGGGCGATGGCCACCCGCTTGCGCTGGCCGCCGGAGAGCTGGGCGGGGAAGCGGTCGCCGTAGCCGGCGAGGCCCAGCGTCGCCAGCCAGTGGTCGGCGCGGGCGTCGGCGTCGGCCGGGGGGACGTCGCGGATTCGCAGCCCGAGGGCCACGTTCTGCCGCGCCGTGCGCCACGGCAGGAGGGCGTCGTCCTGGAACAGGAAGCCGACGTCGGGCAGGGCCACGCGGAGGTCGACGGTGCCCTGCAGGGGCTCCAGGAGGCCGGTCACCACCCGCAGGATGCTCGTCTTGCCCGAGCCGGACGGGCCGATGAGGCTGACGAACTGGCCGGCCCCCACGTCGAGGTCGATGCCCTCGATGACGGGCGGTCCCCCGAAGCCGACCGACAGGCCGCGGATGCGCAGCAGGGCCTCGGGGGGCGGGGGTTGCACCGATGCGGAGGGGGGCGTGGACTCGGCCGTCGAAGGCATTCGCGTCGATTCGGAGACCTCCTCGCCCGTGGGTGCGGGGAGTGGCCGTCCTCTGGTCTCAGCCGTTGAAGGCATTCGAGTCGACTCGGGGGCGGAGAGTCGAGCAGGTGCGTCGGGCGGCCCGGGCTCGGCCGTCGAAGGCACTCGCGTCGATTCGGAGGCCGTGGTGGAACGAGCGGGTGCGGCGGCCCGCTGCCCGCTGGTCTCAGCCGGCGAGGGCATCCGCGTCGACCAGGGTGTCGAGATCGACCTGCCCCGGCTCGAGGAGCCCGGCGATCTCCTGGGCCCTGACCACCCGTCGCGCGGCGTCGAGATCGACGGTGACCCGCTCCGGATACAGCGAGAGCCGGTAGCGCTCGATGATCGCCTCGAGCTGGTCGAGATCGCCCCCGGCGACGAGGGCGGCGGGCAGGGCGGCCACGATGTCCGCCGGGGGCAGGGTCCGGGTGTCGGCGAGGCCGCGTTCCAGCGCCGTGGCCAGGCGGCGCATCTCGTCGAGACGCTCGTCGCGCTCGGCCGCCCGCACCGCGACCCCCATGAACTCGTAGGCGCCGCCGACATGCTCGCGGGCCTCGTCGAGCTCCATGAAGTTCACGAGCTCGCGTCCCCCCGCCTCGGTGATCAGGGTCAGGGCCGGCTCCTGCACCATGGCCGCGTCGAGCTGCCCGATGCGCAGCGCGTCGAAGAGGTTGGTGCCGACCGTGGCGAACTGCACGCTCGCGGCGTCGGCGCCGGCCTGATCGAGGAGGAACAGCAGCAGCGCGTGGTCGGCATTGCCGAGGGCGGAGACGCCGACGGTGCGGCCCTCGAGGTCGGCGACGGTGTCGATCTCGGCGCTGCGATCGGGGGCGACGGCGAGCGCGAAGAGCGGTAGCCGGCCCGTCGACGCCACTCGGCGGATCGCGGCGCCGTTGGCGGCCGCCTGCAGGGCGACGTCGAATGAGCTGCCCGCGTAGTCGACGGCGCCTCCGACCAGCGCCTGGACCGCCGCGTTGCCCCCGCGCGTGTAGATCAGCTCGACGTCGAACCCCTGGTCGGCAAAGTGCCCCCGGGCCCGCGTCACCTCGTAGGGCACGACGCAAAGGAGCTGCCCGCAGAACGCCAGGCTGAGCGGCGCCGCCCCGTCCCGCGGGCGCGGTCCGCACCCGCCGCTGACGGCGATGACGGCGCCCGCCCCGAGCAGCGTCTTCAGGGCGGTGCGCCGGTCCCAGTCCGTCCCCGGATCGGGCCGCTCGCCGCCGGCCCGGTCCGGCCCGGCGGCGGGACCCGACACCACCCCGAGGAGGTTGGGGTTGGTCGCCTCGCAGCAGCCCATGGGCGCGCTCCTGGTCAGGATGTCGACGGAAACCGCCTTGCCGCGCGGCCGGCGCTCGAAGCCGCCACAAACGGTTCGCGCCCAGCCCGGAAACCGTCGCCCTCGGCTCCGATTGCCGCCCAACCAACCCTGCCGGGAGTCTGCACCGTTCTACGGCGCAGACTCCTGGGCGAGGTCGGCCGGTTCACGTCGAGCGCTGTCCTTACCGGCTCGCCACGTACTCGGTCGCGAATGCCTTCAGGGCTTCGCTGCGGAGGCCGATCGTCTCCGCTTCGTTCATTGCCCGGTCGGTGTCCCAGCCGTCGCCCACCACGCGCTTGATGAACCACATCGCGCCCACGCGGTTGGCCGATCCGCAGTGGATGTAGGCGGGCTGGTTGCCCTCGTCGGCGATGGCGGCGAGGAACGTCTCGGTGATCTCGTCAGTGGGGGTCCGGAACGGGATGTGGATGTAGTTCAGCCCGGCCTCCTCGGCCGCGGCCCGGCTGCCCTCGATGTTCGCGCCGTTCTCCCCGGCGGTGCGGAAGTTGATGACCGACGAGAAGCCGAGGTCCGCGAGCGCGGGCATCGCGGAGGCGGGGGTCGCCCCGGCGCACGCCACGGTGGCGTCGACGCGGGTGTAGTTGACGACGCCCTCGGGCGCCTCGTCCTGGGCGTGGGCGGCGGGGGCGACCCCGAGGGTCAGGCCGGCGGCGACGAGGGCCGCCGGAACGACGCGCGATAGCTGCTGTAGACGTGTCATGGATTTACTCCTTGCTGTGCTCTTTGCTTGCCGGTCTCTACTACTTGCCACTTGCTCTGTCTGCTGTTCTCTCTCTACTCGCCAACTGCCGTCTGCGTTTCACTTGTGTCTCTGCGGGGCAGCGCCGGGGTCGTCCATCGTCGCCGGTTCCGTTGCCGCCCGACCGACCGGCCGCCGTCTGGAATCGTTCGTCTGCCGCGTCCGACCAACCTTCTCGGCAACCTGCGGCGTGTCGCGACCCCGGACGCCCGGGCGCCCAGGCCGCGGGAGTTTCGCGTCAGCGAAACTCCCAACGCGACCGCAGGTCGCGCCGTCGCTAGTTCGCCAGCGGGTGGGGCCGAATCTGGAACTTCACCAGGTTGCCCGGCTCCACCGGCCCCCCCTCGACGTGCCACGCGGCGTCGGCCCCGTAGGTGGCGTAGACCCCGCGTCCCTTCCAGCCGCCGTCGGGGTCGTCGATGCGGCCGTCGAGCCCGCGGCTGTGGAAGCCCTGGGGATAGGGCACCCGCAGCGTAACCCATTCCCCGGTGTCGGGCATCAGCGCGAGCAGCGAGTCCGAGCTCGAGCCGTTCGCGATCGGGACGTTCTCGCCCAGCCCGAGCGTGTCGAACTGGTCGACCCAGTTGTAGTAGTGGAAGTCGGTGCCGATGTCGGTGCCCGCGAAGTCCGGGCCGGGCACCTTGTAGAAGCTCCACCCCCCGTCGCACTGGCGGCCGTCGCGCACCTCGGGGCCGCTGAAGACGGTGCACTTCGAGCGGTCGAAGCTGGCGAAGTGGCTGCTCCCGGCGAGCGCCGCCCAGAGCACGCCGTTGCGGTCGACGTCGAGGCCGCGGGTGCGGTAGCCGTGCTCGGCCGGCACGACGTAGAGCTCGGCCACGCACGTCTCCGGCGGATTGTCGCCGCGGTCGAGCCGCACCAGGTCGCCGGGATAGCGGTCGGAGACTATCCACACCGCGTCGTCGACGGGGTTCGTGATGACGCCGTAGGCGCCGGCGATGATGCGGGTGTCCAGCGCCGGGTCGTGCTCCGCCACCGCGCCGCCGCGGGCCGGCTCGTTCCACGGCTTGGTGACGGCGCCGTCGCCGTTGGTGTCGAGCACCGTCGGGCACCAGCCCTGCGACGCCTGCTCGTCACCGGTCTCGTCGTACATCTTCGTGTCGAGCCAGCCGATGACCTGCCCGCCGCCGCTGAAGTACAGCGTGTCGTTGTCGTCCTCGGCGAACTGCAGGTGATGGGTGCCGAAGCACGTGTGGATCAGCTCGAACTCCTCCGTCTCGGGCTCGTAGTAGCCGGTGTGCCGCCCCGCCCGGTCCACCGGGAAGTACTGCGCGTAGCGGTTGTCGGAGCCCTCGCGGCACCAGGCGGGGTTGTCGATGGACTGCACCCGGGTGGTCAGCCAGACCCGGCCGCGGGCGTCCAGCATCGGGTTGTGGGGGTTGGCGGGATCGTTCCACACCGCCCGCTCGCCGAAGTCGCGCCACGCCTTGAAGCCCTCGGTCCGGAACATCGACGGCACCGTCGACCGCTCGACCCGCAGCGGGATCTTGATCATGCGCGAGGCATGCCGGTTGGGGTCGGTGATGAGGAGGAAGTCGTTGCCGATGTCGACCCCGTAGATCGGGCCGTTGGCGTTCACCGTCGGATTGCGCTTGTCGGTGGCGATCTCGTCGTGCACGAAGGCGACGTTGTCGCCCCAGTTCCACTGCGTCAGCACCACGTTGCGCTCGATGCCGGCCGGCCGCGGCGGGGCCGGGGGCACGGCGCCGGCGGCGATGCGGTCGCTCCAGTCGGCGACCATCTCGAGGCCGCGGGTCCGGCCGAACTGGGTGATGAAGCTGGCCATCAGCGACCCGCGCTGGCCGCGTTGCGTCCGGTCGTCCCACGCCGCGATGCTCGAGTCGAAGTCGGCGAGGTCGGGGACCACCCGGGTGCGCTCGTTGCCGACCTGGTGGCAGCGCTGGCAGCCCTTCAGCACGTTGATCCACTCGTCCTGGCTCTGCAGCCGCTCGTTGATGCCGTTGCCGGCCTCGCCGGTGCCGGGGAACTCGTGGGCGTCGGGGAGGTCGATGAGGGCGAGCCAGTAGTTGGACGGGTAGACCTGGGCCGCCTCCTGCGGGGTGGCCGCGGCCGTCGCCCGCAGATCGAGCTCGGCCCCCGGCGCCGCCTCGACCGGGGTCGAGTCGACGAGGCCGTAGCCCCGCACCCACACGTCGTAGGTCGCGGCCGGCAGCTCGGGCAGCAGGAACCGGCCGTCGTCGCCGGTGACGACGATCTTGCGGAAGACCGTCTCGAGGTCGTCGGTCTCGGCGATCACCCACACGCCGGCCTCGGCCCCGTCGGCGCTGCTGACGGCGCCGGTGATGACGCCGTCGTTGGCCTGGGCCGAGAGCGCATCGTCATGCAACGTGCCCGCCGCGACGGCCACGAGAACGGCGGCGGCCGCAAGTGCGCAAATCCTTCGCATCATGGTTGTTCTCCTAGTCCGATCCGGCGCCGAGGTCGCGGAGCAGGGCCACCGTGTCCGGCCACGCCTTCTCGGTGTTGGCCACGAAGACCCCACCCGCGATCATCAAGGGGGTCCACCCGAGGGCGTTCGGGGCGTCGATGTCGGCGCCCTGCTCCAACAGGTACTGCACGATCAGGTTCGACCCCATCATCGCCGCGCCGTGCAGGGCGGTGCTGCCGCCCCAGCGCATGTCGCCGCGGTCCTGCTGCGCGTCGAGCTGCAGGAGGTTGAGCGGGTGTCGCAGCAGCAGGTCGGGGCCGTCGCCGACCAGCTCGGTGTCGCCGAAGTCGGCCGCCGCGTGGATGTCGTTGCCCAGCTCGATGGCGAGGCGGACCGCCTGCAGCCGGACCTCCTCCGGCGTGCCGTTCAGGGGGCCGGGGCTCTCGCCGTCCCAGAAGCCGACCCCCGCCGCCGCCATCAGCGGCGTGATGCGCTGGTCGGTCGGGGCGAGGGGGTCCGCCCCGTGCCGGACGAGCAGCCGCATCAGGTCGACGTCGGCGTGCTTGGCCGCGAGGTAGAACGGGGTCGCCCCCACGAAGCTCAGGAAGTTGCGGCCGACCGAGATGCCCGGCGGGGGGCGGACGATGCCGAGGTCGACCTCGAAGGCAATCTCCCGCCAGTCGATGCGCACGTTGGGCTCGGCGCCCGCCTCGAGGAGGGCGCGCGCGAGATCGAGGCTGTCGAGGGTGCCGGTCGGCAGCGGGGGCCGCCCGGACCCCGGGCGCCGTATCCACGCCAGCGCGTGCAGCACCGAGCCGCGGGGGTCGGGCCGGTTGGGGTCTGCGCCCAGCTCGATCAGCCGGCCGGCCAGCGCGTAGTGCGCGTTGACGACGGCGAGGGCGAGCGGCGTGGTGCCGTCACGCGCGGCGCCGTGGATGTCGGCGCCCGCCGACAGCAGGGCCTCCGCCGCCGCGATGTGCCCCCCGCGCACCGCGAAGAGCAGCGGCGTGAGGCGCCCGTTCGACCGGGCCTCGACGTCCGCCCCCGCCGCGATCAGCGCGAGGACGGCGTCGGTGTGGCCCTCGGCCGCCGCCCACATCAGGGCATCCTGCCCCCGCCACGATTCCGTGGCGTGCACGTCGACGCCGGCTTCGAGCAACCGCCGCAGGACCTCGGGCCGCCCCGTCCGGGCCGCCATCATCAGCGGCGTGTCGCCGCCGGGGCTCGGGGCCTCCGGATCCGCGCCGGCGTCGAGCAGCGCCCCCACGAGAGGCGCGCTGCCGTTGGCGGCGGCCAGGGCGAGTGGAGTCACCCCGTAGCGATTCGCGGCGTCGGCGCCGGCGCCGGCCGCGAGGAGCCGGCGGGCGAGGGGACGGTCGTCCCGCCGCACCGCCCAGTGCAGCGCCGTCGTGCCGTCGGGGCCGGCGGCGTCGACGTCGACGCCCGCTTCCAGGAGGGTCGCCACGGTCTCGACGGCGCCCTGCCGCGCGGCCTCGACGAGCGCCGAGTCGGCCGGCTGGGCCCCCGCCGGCTGCCCCCAACAGAACGCCAGCAGCGCGGCGATGACGCCGGCCTGCGGCCATCGTGCAGAACGGTCGCGCATGCTCATGATCAACCCTCGCCGGACATCGAATCAGCTACGCGGTCACTCGCCGTTCGTGACCGGCCGTGAACGAGTCTCATCCGGATCCGCCCAGTGTGCACGCACACTATACCGAATCCGGGGACGGGGCCGGGCACGGCAGCTTGCAGCTCCTCGACGCCGACCCGGTATACGCACAACTCGTCGGGCCTCGCCAACGAGTTCACCCGCCGGTACTACCGGCCCTCGCCCGGCCGGGATATCTGCGTCGGGTCAAGGGTATCGCCCCGCCGGGGGGCAGGAGCTGACCCATGGACTCAGCCATGAACGCGCCCGTCGGCCTGCCCTGGGGCTATGCGCCCCACGACGGTCCGGCGCTGTGGGGCAACCTCGACCCGGCGTTCCGCGCGTGCGCCGTCGGCCGGGAGCAGTCGCCCATCGACCTGACGGGCGGCCGGCAGGCCGACCTGACGCCGGTCGAGTTCGACTACGGGCGGACCCGCATCGTCGTCGAGATCACCGGGCGCACGATTCAGGTGAACCCGGATCCCGGCAGCGGCATCGTGCTCGACGGCGTCCGCTACGGGCTGCAGCAGTACCACTTCCATCATGGCAGCGAGCACACCGTCGACGGCGCGCAGCTGCCGCTGGAGATGCACCTCGTGCATCGCGACGATGGGGGAGCGCTGGCGGTGGTGGGGGTCCTGTTCGAGGAGGGCGCGCCGGCGCCCACGTCAGCGTTGACAACCCCGGGCATTGAGCGTATTAAAAGGGGTTCAATGGCCAACAGATGGACAGGTGCGTTCGCCGCGGTCGCGCTGGCCTGCAGCGGGTGGTTCGTGCAGCCCGCGGCGGCCGGTCAGCCGGCGGGTCGGACTGGCGAGGCGGAGACCCCGCCGGGGCACGAGTCGGTCCTCTCCGCGGGCGACGTGTCCGCGGTGCTCGACCGCTACTGCGTGACCTGCCACAACGCGCGGGTCGTCGACGGCGAAGGCGCGGCGCCCTCGTCGCTGGTGTCGCAGCTTCGCGCCGTCGGGCTGTCCCTCGACCGGCTCGACGCGTCGGACGTGGCGGGGGACGCGGGGGCCTGGGAGGCGGTGGTCCGCAAGCTGCGCGGCGGCGCGATGCCGCCCATCGGCCGCCCCCGGCCCGACGAGGCGACGGTCGCCGGCGTCGCGTCGTGGCTCGAGGTCTCGCTCGACCGCGCCGCCGCGGCGGCGCCCGACCCCGGCCGCCGGCCGGCGCTGCACCGGCTGAGCCGCACCGAGTACGCCAACGCCGTTCGCGATCTGCTCGGGCTCGACGACCTGCCGAAGGAGCTCGACATCGCCGTGATGCTGCCGGCCGACAACGCGACGAGCGGGTTCGACAACCTCGCCGAGCTGCTGTTCGTGTCGCCGACCCTGATGGAGCGCTACCTCGCGGCGGCGCGCAAGATCAGCCGGCTCGCCATCGGCGACCCCACGATGCTGCCCATCGTCGACACCTACCAGCTCGACCGCGATCTGGTGCAGGACGGCCACCTCGAGGGGCTGCCCCTCGGCACCCGCGGCGGCACCCGGGTGCGGACCCACCTGCCGCTCGACGGCGAGTATCTGGTCACGGTGCAGTTCTCCCGCGCCGCCCGCGAGCCCCACGACGTCGAGGTGAGCGTGGACGGCCGGCGGGTCGAGTTGTTCACGGTCGGCGAGAACCCGCCGGAGCGGCTGGCGACCGGCGTCTTCGCCTTCGACGCGGACCCCGACGTGCAGGTGCGGGTGCCCCTGCGGGCCGGCCCCCGCGAGGTGTCGGTCGCGTTCCTGCCCAAGAGCGGGGCGCTGGCCGAGGGCCTCGTGCGGTCGTACCGCTCGCGGAGCCGGCAGCCGTCCATCGCCAGCCTCATCGTCAGCGGGCCCTACGGCGCCGACGGGGCCGGCGACACCCCCAGCCGGGAGCGCATCCTCATCTGCCGGCCCCGGACCGGCGCCCCCGAGGTCGAGCAGACCACTTGCGCGCGTTCCATTCTGTGGACGCTGGCGCGCCGCGCCTATCGGCGTCCGGTGACCGAGGGCGACCTCGACCGGCTGTTGCCGTTCTACGAGCAGGGCCGCGGCGAGGGCGGGTTCGAGCGCGGCATCCAGCGGGCGGTCGAGCGGCTGCTCGTCAGCCCCGAGTTCCTGTTCCGCATCGAGCGCGCCCCGGAGAACGTGGCCGACGGCGAGGCGTACCCGGTCAGCGACCTCGAGCTCGCGTCGCGCCTGTCGTTCTTCCTGTGGAGCAGCATTCCCGACGACGAGCTGCTCGACGCCGCCATCCGCGGCGAGTTGCGCGACCCTTCGGCGCTCGACCGCCAGGTGCGCCGCATGCTCGCCGACCCGCGGTCGGCCGCCCTCGTCGACAACTTCGCCGAGCAGTGGCTCTTCCTCCGCGACGTCGACGCGAAGGAGCCCGACGCGGGCTTCTTCCCCGGCTTCGACGAGAACCTGCGGCTCGCGTTCCGGCGCGAGACGGAGCTGTTCGTCGACAGCGTGCTGCGGGGGGACAACAGCGTCCTCGACCTGCTGACCGCCCGGCACACGTTCGTGAACGAGCGGCTCGCGCGGCACTACGGGATTCCCCACGTCTACGGCAGCCACTTCCGGCGGGTGGAGCTCGACGCCCCGGAGAGGCAGGGGCTGCTGGGGCAGGGGAGCATCCTGACCCTGACGTCGTACGCCACCCGCACGTCGCCGGTGCTGCGCGGCAAGTGGATTCTCGAGAACCTGCTCGCGTCGCCGCCCCCGCCGCCCCCGCCGGACATCCCGGCGCTGGAGGAGACGACCGAGAGCGGCGAGCCGCGGTCGATGCGCGAGGCGATGGAGCAGCACCGCGCCAACCCCGCGTGCGCGAGCTGCCACGCCCAGATGGACCCCCTCGGCTTCGCCCTCGAGAACTTCGACGCGGTCGGCCGCTGGCGCACCGTGGGCGAGTCGAACGACCCCATCGACGCGAGCGGCGTGCTCCCCGACGGCCGGCGCTTCGAGGGGCCGGCCGGCCTGCGGGCGGCGCTGCTGCACGCGCCCGACCAGTTCGTGCACACCGTGACCGAGAAGCTCCTGATGTACGCGCTCGGGCGCCCCGTCGAGCACTTCGACGCGCCGACCATCCGCGCCATCGTCCGGGACGCCGAACGCGACGACTGGCGCTTCGCGTCCATCGTCCTCGGCATCGTCAACAGCACGCCTTTCAAGATGAGAAAGTCATGACCATTTCGAAGCTCGCGCTGCCCCGTCGGACGTTCCTCCGCGGCATGGGGGCCGCCGTGGCCCTGCCGCTGCTCGACGCCATGGTGCCGGCGGCGACCGCGCTGGCGAACACCGCCGCGCGGCCGGCCACGCGGCTGGGCTTCGTCTACATCCCCAACGGGGTGATCCAGGAGCAGTTCGTGCCCGCCGCCACCGGGGCCGGGTTCGCGCTGTCGCCCACCCTCAGCCCGCTGGCGCCGGTGCACGACCGGCTGCTCGTGCTGAGCGGCCTCGCCCACCGGCAGGCCGACTCGTTCGGCGACGGCAACGGCGACCACCCGCGGGCGACCGCGGCGTGGCTCAGCGGGGTGCACGCGTGGGAGCGCCGGGGGCGCATCGGCCCCACCGCCATCCAGCTCGGCACCACCGCCGACCAGCTCGCGGCGCGCGAGCTCGGCGGCGAGACGCCCCTGCCGTCGCTCGAGCTGGTGCTCGAGAAGCCCACCGCCATCTCGTGCGACTCGGGCGACTGCTTCTACTCGAACACCATCTCTTGGCGCGACCCGACGACGCCGCTCGAGATGGAGCCGCACCCCCGCGTGGTGTTCGAGCGGCTCTTCGGCGACGGCGGCAGCGCCGCCGACCGGCGGGCGCAGGCGCGGCAGGCCGGCAGCATCCTCGACTCGGTGACGGAAGAGGCCCTGAGCCTCGAGCGCACCCTGGGGCCGTCCGACCGCAACAAGCTCAGCGAGTACCTCGACTCGGTGCGCGACCTCGAGCAGCGCATCGGCCGGGCCGAGTCCCGCGACGACCAGGCCGAGATCGACCTGCCCGACCGCCCCATCGACATCCCCGAGGACTTCGAGGAGTACGCCAACCTGATGTTCGACCTGATGGCCCTCGCGTGGCAGGCCGACGTCACGCGCGTGGGGACGCTGATGATGGCGCGCGAGACCAGCCCCCGCACCTTCCCCCAGATCGGGGTGCCCGACCAGCACCACACGGTGTCGCACCACCGGGACGACCCCGACTACATGGCCCGGAAGGCCAAGATCGACCTCTACCACGTGTCGCTGCTGAGCCGCTTCCTCCAGAAGCTGCGGGCGACGCCCGACGGCGACGGCAACCTCCTCGACCACTCGATGACCGTCTACGGCGGCGGCATCGGCAACGGCAACCTCCACGAGCACACCAACCTGCCGTGCCTCGTCGCCGGGGGCGGAGGCGGCCGGCTGAAGGGCGGCCGTCACCTCGCCTATCCGGAAGACACCCCGATGACCAACCTCCTGCTGACGGTCCTCGACAAGGCGGGGGTGCCGGCCGACAAGCTGGGCGACAGCACCGGGCTGCTGAACACCCGGCCGCTGGCGGGGGTGTAGGATTCTGCACCGCAGAACGGCGCGGACTCCTCTGGGATTGGCTGGGCGCCCATCGGAGCCGTCAGGCGACGATGGGCGGCCAGGACGGCACGGGGCTGCTGAACACCCGGCTCTGAACCGGGGGCAGATGTGTACGCCGCAGAGCGGCGCCGCCTCCGCCGGGAGGCGCAGACTCCAGAGGACGGCTCAGACTCCCGCAGCGCAGGGCTTGGGCGGTGTCGCAAGGCGACGTTGGCCGAGCGAGGCCGCGGCCCGTGGTCGGACACGTCGGGATCAGGATGGAATCAACCCCCGGTGATGCTCGGGTGATTGTCGGACCTACGCGGGGGACAGAGATGTCCACGGCCGATCCGCAAGCCGCCGTCGCCATTCCGCGCCATCGCTTCACCGTCGAGGACTTCGCTCGTCTGGGCGAAGCGGGGATCTTCGCCGCGGACGACCGCGTGGAGCTCATCGACGGCGAGATCCGCGACATGACGCCCATCGGACAGCCGCATGCCTGGATCGTCAATCGTCTGGCCCGGCGGCTCTTCACGCGTCTGGCCGACCGGACCTACGTCAGCGTGCAGAACCCGCTTCGACTGGATGGACACTCCGAGCCGCAACCGGACCTGGTGGTCGCGCGAGGCGGCGAGGACGACTACGCGGACCGCCACCTGGAGGCGGGCGACGTCCTGCTCGTCATCGAGGTCGCCGATTCTTCGCTGCGCTACGACCGAGCGGAGAAGATGCCGCGCTACGGGAGATCCGGCATACCGGAAGCGTGGCTGGTTGACGTCACCGGCGGCGCCGTCACCGTCTACACGACTCCCGGTGCCGGCGGCTACGCCAGCGAGCAGGTCTTCCGCCCCGGGGCCGAGATTGCGTCGACCACGGCGGCCGGCCTGCGCGTCACGGTCGACGAGATCATCGGTCGAGTCGACAACCCCCGCCATTGACCCTCCCTGCAGGCTCGACCGGGACGACCGGGTGGCGGCGTTCGAGTGTTGTCTACCGGGCGTAAGAACGCCTGCAAGCAGTCTCGCGTCCCGGGCGCTCACGCGGCCACGCTCGTTGTCGCTGGTGCCGGGGCCGATCCGACGACATTCGGCAGTCCCGCCCGAGGTGGACGCCTGGCTGCCGCGTCAGTCTCGCGCGCGACGTTGTCGGCGGAGGCAGGGTCCGCGATACGGGCCAGGAACTGCGTCCCGGTGTCGCAACCCACGAGGACCGGCCGCGTCGGGGCGCGGCCTTCAGGCGCGGCTGCGTTGCTGTTCGAAGGCGAGGTCCACGAGTCTTCGCGTGGTTGCGTAACAGCGCTGGCAGAAGTCGGCGAACGGCGCAAGCTCGGGTGGAGCCGGCCAGACGCCGGTCTCGGGCGTGATCGGGCCGATCCCGCGCTGGTAGCGGGCCAGGGTGTCGATGTAGGTGCGGCGTTCTTCCTTCGGGATGACCAACGGCGGCAGCCCGGCGTTCAGCAGGGGAACGTTGGCGAGCAGGCGGGCGAGCCGGCCGTTGCCGTCCCAGAAGGGGTGGATGGACACGAAGCCGGCGTGGATGCGGGCGTAGGCGGGCGCGGCCTCTCCCGGGTCGTCGGGCCGGAGGCGGGTGGCGTTGACGCGGTCGAGGACCTCGGCCATGAGGGCGGGTACGTGTTCCGGCGCGGCGTACTCGACGAAGACCTGGGCGCCGTTCTCGTCGACAGCGTAGGTGCCGTTGGGCTCGGCCTTCCAGGCACCGAGCGGCTTGTAGATGTCGGAGACGCGCTCGGCCTGCACGCTGCGGTGCAGGGCGAACAGGTCGTCGGCGGTGACGTCGCGGCCGAGCAGTTCGTAGATCTGCGTGATGGCGGCGGCGTGGCCGATGACCTCCTCGTGGTCCTTGATGGGCTTGCCGGCGACCGTCAGGCCTTCTTCGATGACGAACTTGGTGTCGCCGAGGCTGAGGGAGTTGCCCTCGAGTGCGGTGGAGTTGTGGGTCCAGGCGTCGCGGATCTGATTGAGCAACGACTGCCGGAGGTCCGCGTCGAGCCCGGCGAGGAACCGCAGGGACGCGGGGCCTCGGGTCACCGCGTCATCCACTGCTGACGGCGCGGCCACTTCGGTCCGTCCTCGAAGAAGCGCACGCCGCTGCCGATGCGGTCGTGGTCGCCCAGCTCGGCCCGCGCCCGGTCGGCGAGGGCGGTCAGGCGCTCGACCACGTCGGGGTGGTCGCCGGCGACGTTGCTCGTCTCGCCGATGTCCGTCTCGAGGTTGTAGAGCTCGAGGCCGGTCACCGGCTCGAGCAGGTCGCCGATGAACGCGCCGGTCTTCGAGAGCAGCCACTCGGACTCGTCGCGCCCCGGCCGGGGGAACATCAGCTTCCAGGGGCCGCTGCGCACCGCGTCGAGGTGCGTCTCGCGGTAGTAGTAGAACGCCTCGTGGGGGCTCGCGGCGCCCGGCTCGCCGAGCATCAGGGCCGAGATGTCGCGGCCGTCGATGGTGCGGTCGGCCGGCAGCTCGACCCCGGCCATGGCGATGAACGTGGGCAGGAGGTCCATCGTGGTGGCGATCTCGGCCGTCTCGGTTCCCGCGGGGATGCGGCCCGGCCCCCACATCACCGTCGGGACGCGGATGCCGCCTTCCCAGGTCGTCGCCTTGGCCCCGCGCAGGGGGCCGGCCGAGCCCGCGTGGGCGGTGATGTTCTCCCGGTACCGCGGCAGCGCGTGGTTGCTCCAGGGGCCGTTGTCGGATGTGTAGACGACGATGGTGTTCTCCGCGAGGCCCAGCTCGTCGAGCAGGTCGAGAATCTCGCCGGTGCTCGCGTCGAGCTCTTCGACGACGTCGCCGTAGAGCCCGCGCCCCGAGCGGCCCTTGAACGGCTCGCTCGCGTCGAGGACGACGTGGGGCATGGTGTGCGCGACGTAGAGGAAGAACGGCTCGTCCCGGTGCCGGCGGATGAAGGCGAGCGCCTCGTCGGTGTAGCGGCGGGTCAGGTCGTGGAGCGGGGCCGACTCCTCGATTCGCTCCTCGTTGCGGTAGACCCAGTGGACCTCCCCGCTGTCGTTGGCCCCGACGACGCCGAACCAGTAGTCGAAGCCGCGCCGCACCGGGTTGAGCTCGGGCCGGAAGCCGCGCCGCCGCTGGGTGATGTCGGTCTTGCCGACCATCCCGGTGGCGTAGCCGGCGGCCTGGAGGACCGACGGCAGCAGGATCTCTCGCTCGTGGACGTAGGGGAAGTTGTTCTTCTGGTTGCCGTACTCGGCGACCCGGATGGGGTAGCTGCCGGTGAGGAGCGCGGTGCGGGACGGCCCGCACACCGGCTGCGCGTAGAAGCTGGTGAACCGCATGCCCTCGTGCGCCATGCGGTCGATGCGCGGCGTGTCGAAATCGGTGGCCCCGAACACCCCGAGGTCGCCGTAGCCCTGGTCGTCGGCGAACACGAGGACGAAGTTGGGTGGGGCCTCCTCCGGCTGCCCGGAGGCCGGCGCCGTGAATGCGCACAGACCGACGATAAGGATCAGCGGAATGCAGGCCGGCCGGTGCGGGCAACGACGGCGCATTTCAGTCCTCGCTGCGGTCTAATCGGGCCTCGTCGCCGCGCATCTCTCATGAAGAGACGTGTTGCCGGGTCAACCCGGCAACCCGCCATCCGTTACGGTCGGGTGCGGCTTGCCTGGCATGCAGGTCCGCTACCCCGCGTTCTGGCGGTTCGAGACGCAGGGCAAGCGCCGCGACGCCGGGAGGTCGGGGTCGGCGCCGCACGCTCGAGTGCGTCAATCGCGCGGGGTCTCGGGCGTCCGAGGCGGTGCCGCCACCGGTCGCTGCTCCCGCGACCACATGAACCGCCGCTTCAGGACGGCGGCGGTGACGAAGAGCCAGAACAGCAGTGCGCCCGTGAGCACCCCGGGGGGGAGCAGCAAATCGCCGTCGCGGGTGGTGACGATGGCGCCCGCCTGATACAGCAGGAGGGCGCCGATCGTCAGCCAGAGCAGCCACCGGCGCACCGTGGCGCGGCGGCTCAGCTTCCTACTCCCCGCCCGGCAATCGTCGCCTGTCGGCTCCGCTTGCCGCCCAACCCAATCCTCCAGGAGTCCGCGCCGTTCTACGGCGACTCCTCGCCCGGCAATCGTCGCCTGTCGGCTCCGCTTGCCGCCCAACCCAATCCTCCAGGAGTCCGCGCCGTTCTACGGCGCGGACTCCTGCTCCTTCCGGATGCTGTACAGCTTCGACTGCGTGCGGATGAGCAGCCGGTCCCCGGCGATGGCCGGCGACGCCAGGGCGAGCTCGCCGAGGCTGTTGACGCCCATGACCTCGTACTCGCGCCCGGCTCGGATGACGTAGGTGTCGCCCTGCTCGCTCAGCGCGAAGATCTTGCCGTTGTAGGCCCAGGGCGACGACGTGAAGCTGGCCGCGACGCGAATCCGCTGCCGGCCGTAGACCGGCTCGCCGGTCACCGCGTCATAGGCCTCGAAGAAGCCGCGGTCGAGCAGGCTGTAGTAGATGTCGCCGTAGATCAGCGGCGACGTGTTGTAGTTCCCGGCCCGCGGCTGGTACCAGGCCACGTACTCGTTCGAGCTCTCGCCCTCCGCGAGGGTGATGTCGCCGCTCGCCCCGGGGCGGATGGCGTAGGCGGGCCGGTGCTCGTCCCGGAAGTAGCCCGAGTTCACGTACACCAGGCCGTGGCTCGAGAACGGGGTGGCGATGGCCGCCCACGACATCCGGCCGTCCATCTCCCAGAGCAGGTTCCCGTCGAGGTCGTAGGAGCGGATGCGGTTCACCGCCGACGTCACGATCTCGGTCCGCCCCTCGTGCTCCCAGACGTACGGGCTCGCCCAGCTCGAGACCTCGTCGCGCTCGGTCCGCCAGATCTCGGCCCCGGTGCGCTTGTCGAGGGCCGCGATCCACGACGCCTCCTCGTTGTCGTACACGATGATCACCATGTCGCCGTGCACCACCGGCGACGAGGCCGACCCCCAGTCCGAACGGGTCTGCCGATCGGGTATCTCGAGCCGCCACACCTCGTTGCCGTCCATGTCGAACGTGTACAGGCCGAGCTCGCCGAACCGCACGTAGACCCGCTCGCCGTCGGTGGCGGGGGTCTCCGAGGCGTACGAGTTCTTCATGTGCCGCGGGAAGGCCGGGCGCCCCGTACTCACCGAGCGGCGCCACAACACCTCGCCGGTCTCGACGCTCAGGCAGTAGACCAGCCAGTCGTGCTCCAGGGGCACGGGGTCGGGCCGCCCGCGGGGGGCGTAGAGCCCCGGCTTGGGCAGCTCGAAATCGCCCTCGGCGGTCACCGTGGTGAGGAACACCCGGTCGCCCCACACCACCGGGCTCGACCAGCCGAGGCCGGGGATGTCGGCGACCCACTCGACGTTCTCGGTCTCGCTCCACACCTCCGGCAGGTCGGGGTTGTCGGCGACCACCGCGTTCATCGTCGGCCCGCGGAACTGGGGCCAGTTGTCGTTCCCGGCCGCCGCCGTGGCGGCCGCGAGGGTGAGGCAGAGGGCGAGTGCGCATCCCGTCGTCGTGAGTCTCATCGTCGTGTCCACCTGATGGGCCCGCCCGCTGGCGCCGACCGGCGCCGCGGGCGGGCGGGTTGGTTCGGGCCGCCGCCGTTTCGGCTATTGGCCGGGGAGCATGATGTGGGCGGCCGACATGCCCGCCTCCATGATCCAGGTGCCGGCCTGCGTGTAGCTGCCCGCATCGGGCAGGCCCAGCGACTCCGCGGTCGCGAACGGCACCGCGACGGTCGTGTGCAGGTTGGCCGACTCGGCGTCCGCGCCGTTCAGCGAGTAGTACACCGAGCCGAACTCCGAGACCTCGCGCGAGCCGTCGGCCTCGGCCGTCTCCCGCGTCGCCCGCAGCTCGTCGGCGCTCATGTCCGACATGGCCCAGGCCCGGTTCTGCTTGACGCGGGCGAGGTTCCCCGCGCTGGTGCACTGCACCGCGAACTCGCGGCTCGGCTCGTCCGAGCGGTCCCAGCAGATGAGCCCGTTCGAGCCCTCGCGCAGCACCGTCTCGGCGCCGTCGGGGGCGAGACGGAGCACGGTGGCGTTGGCGCGGAGGGCGGCCGGCGCGGCCATGGTGGCCTTGGCAATCTCCTCTTCCATGGTCTGGCCCGGTGCCGTCGCCGGCGCCGCCAGCAGGGCCGCCCCGGCGAGGGCGACTGCGGCGATGTGAGTCTTGCGCATGACTGTAGCTTCCTTTCGTCTGACGGGCGGGGGCGGCCGTAGAGCGCTGCCGGCCCCGGAATGGCGCCCGCACGCGCAGGCGCTCCGTCCAGATTCTAGCAGCCCGCGGCGCCCTGTGCCGCCGCGGGAAGCGTTCGGGCAAGGAGGCTGGAGGTGGCGCAGCCGGCTCCGGCGGCGCAGACCGCCGGAGCCGGCTGCGGGAGGCGCCGGAAGGCCGTGCTCAGTAGCCGTCGGAAGCGACGAGCGTCGAGACGAGGGCGGCCCACAGGCCCGCCGAAACGCCGTACCCGATCCAGGCGGCCTTCACGCGTTTGCCCTTGGCGGTACGCACGTAGCCGGTCGTGTAGCAGCCCATGTCGTCCCGCGAGATGCCGGACAGCGCGTCGGCGGGCGGGGTGGGGTCGCCGGTGTGAGCCACGATCGGCATGATCGGGACGAAGAACGGGGTCAGCAGGAGCCCGCCGGCGAACCACCCGCCGGAGCCCTGGCGAGTGCGGCCGTCCTGCTCGCCCTGCCGGGCGGCGAGCTGGCAATCCGTCTGCTGTCCGCGGACGAGAGTCATGCGGGCGGCGTGTCGGGCGGCCGACTGCAGGATTGGTCCCGGCTCTGCGGCCTGGAGCGTGCTGGCGACGCATCCGACGATGGCGAGGATGGCTAACGGTTTTTTCATCGGGCGGTTTCCTCCCTGTCTGCAGCGCGTGGCTGGAAGTGGGTCGAGGGCGTGGCGGCGGTGGCCGGCGTCCGCCGGTGCACCGTTCGTCCGCCGTCGTCGAGTCACTCCCGCAGCGTAGGGGGAGGGCTTGTCAGAACCTGTCAGTGTTCCGCGGAGGACTGACGATGGGTACGGGACGCCCCCTGCGGAGGCAGATCGGCCCCGGCGCCGAGGAGCCGGCTGACCGGCCGCGGTGGGCGCGAGGATCGGGGCAACGATGCAAGGGAACGAGGACCGAAACGGGGGACGTCGCGCGTGTCGGCCGGCGGTCAGATAAGCGAGCCCTGCCGGGGCGGGCCGCCGTCGCCCGGTCGCACGTGCGGCAGATCGCGTTGCTCGCGGGCCTCCTTGGGCGCGTCGTCGCGGCGGTGCGCCTCGTGGGCGCGGGCCGCCATGCCGGCGACGAGGTCGACCAGGGCCGGCGGCTCGACGGCGCGGGCGGCGCCGGCGAAGCCGACGATCCAGCGGGCGACCTCCTCGAGGTGCGACAGGCTGACGCGGTACTCCAGGTCGCCGTTCCCGAGGCGGACTATCTGCTGGTCCGGGTGGTGGGTGCTCTCCTCGAGCAGGGCGGCGAGGGCGGCGTCGAAGTGGATGACGACGTCGTAGACGGTCCGGCCGTGGTAGATGCCCCAGCTGTGCTTGAGGAACTCGGCGAGGTCGAAGTCCGGCGGGGCGAACCGGCCGTCGAGCCGATCGGCGTCGGCGATTCGGTCGAGGCGGAAGGCCCGCAGCTCCTTGCGCTCGTGACAGTGTCCGACCAGGTACCAGGCGTTCTCGCGGTGGAAGACGTTGTACGGATCGACGCCGCGGCGCATGGTGTTGCCGCTCCACAGGGAGCGGTAGCGCAGCGATACGGGGGCGCGGTCGCGGACCGCGCCGTTCAGCAGCAGGAGCAGTCCTTCCTTGATGTCGCCGGACTTCTCCGGTCCCGTCAGGGCGAGCCCGCTCGGGGTCTCCTCGATCTGGCGCGTGGCCGCGCTCAGCTTGTCGCCGAGCCGGTCGATGGCCGACGCCACGTCCGGGGCCGTCCGGAGCGCCGGATTGTCCAGGGCCAGCGTCAGGATGGCCCGCTCGGTGGCGGTCAGGGGCAGGAGGCGCATCGTGGCGCCTTCGACCAGCCGGTAGCGCCCCTCGTCGTCGGTGGTGACGGGAATGCTGTACGTGCTCGACAGGTCCCCGAGGTCGCGGTACGCGGTGCGGAGGGATATCTCGAAGTGCTCGGCGATCTCCTCGGGCCGCCAGCCGCGCCCGCCGCCGAGGCGCTGTACGAGCAGGTAGAGACGGACCGATCGCTTCATGGTGTGACCCTGCCCAGAATTACGGCACGGCGACCGCCCCGGGGCTCTCCTCGCTGCCGGGGCCGACCCCCTCGCCGTGGATCCCGACGTTGTCGGGCTCGACGATCAGCCGTCGGCGTCTTCGAAATGCTCGAGCGTCGACAGGATGCCGCCGAGGGCGTGGGCGGCGAATCCCGTGAACAGGAAGAGCAGGGCGAGCGCGAGTCCTTCCGCCCGGGCGAGCTCGACCTCCATGACGTTGCCCGCCATGAACGCGGGGAGAAACATGACGGCAAAGGCGAACGCGCGGAGCCCGGGCCGTCGACGGACGTTCATCACGCCGAACCGGCCGTCACCAACGACGATGAACAACGCCAGTGCCAATGCGCCGGCGGCCAGGCCGTTCAGGCCGGCGAGCATCCAGGGCGCCCCGATGAGCTGCCCGACCGCGACGGCGACGAGCGCGCCGGTTGCGACGCCTGCGGCGACCGACTTCGTAGTGATTACCTGCATGATTCAAGACCTCCGTGTCCGCTCGTGGGCGGTGCCGGCCAATCTGGAGCCGCAGCCGGGGCGACAGGTCCATCGCACGAGGCGATGCCGTGCCCGGTCGGCCGCGGTGACGGCGAGTGCATCCATGCGGCCGCCTTGAACTTGCGCTATCATGGCACGAATCCGGTCGCCTGTCTTGCGCGGGATAACGTGTTTCCCGCCATCGGGCGGACGCGATTGGCTGATCTCGAAACTGGAGCCCGTGCGGTTCTTGGCACGGTTGCCGTTGAACATGACCAGGAATACGATGCGCACTTGGCTTGTATTCGTCGGCTCCGGAACGCTGTTGCTGCTGGCGGGCGGCGCGCTCGCGGGGGCAGCGGCGGGCGAGTCGTCCGCGCCCATCGAGTCGGCCATCGAGCGCCAGGCGCCCGCGGATGCCTCTGATTCGGCCGAGGCGTCCCGCACCGTGCTCCGGCGCTACTGCGTCGCCTGTCACAACGCCCGCCTTCTCACCGCCGGGCTGGCTCTCGACGACGTCGACATGACGCAGGTCGGGGACCACGCCGATCTCTGGGAGGGGGTGGTCCGGAAGCTGCGCGCGGGGCTGATGCCCCCGGCCGGCCGGCCGCGTCCCGACGAGGCGACCTACGACCGCGTGGCGACGTGGCTCGAGACCGAGCTCGACGCCGCGGCGGCGGCCCGTCCCAACCCGGGCCGCACCCAGACCTTCCACCGGCTCAACCGCGCCGAGTACCGGAACGCGGTCCGCGACGTGCTCGGTATCGCCGTCGACGTCGAGGAGCTCCTGCCCGCCGACAGCGCGAGCTACGGGTTCGACAACATCGCGGGCGTCCTGCGCGTGTCCGAGTCGCTCATGGAGCGCTACCTGACCGCGGCCCGGCGCATCGGCCGCGCCGCGGTGGGCACCACGCCGCCCACCGCGGTGGCCCGAACCTATACCGTCTCGCCGGCCCTGCCGCAGGACGACCATGTCGAGGGCCTGCCCTACGGGACCCGCGGCGGCGCCCTGATCACCCATCGGTTCCCCCTCGACGCCGAGTACGCGCTGCGTGTCGACGTGTCCCGGGTGTCGGGCGGGGCGCAGCTCGAGGTGACCATCGACGGCGAGCGCGTCGAGCTGTTCCGCATGCTGCAGGGCCTGCCCTCGCTCGACATCGACGGGAACGAGGTCGGCGACAACCTCGAGGTGCGGCTGCCCATCGCGGCCGGACCCCGCGAAATCGGGATCGCGTTTCTCAAGACGCCGGCCCTGCTGTCGGAGAACCCGCGCCGCCTTTTCCTGAATCCGACGGTGAGCCGCCGCGAGCTGCCGTACCTGCGCAGTCTCACCGTCACCGGGCCGTTCGACGTGACCGGCCCCGGCGCAACCCCGGCCCGTCAGCGCCTCTTCGTCTGCCGGCCCGCGGCCGCCGGCGAGGACGAGGCCTGCGCCGACACCATTCTCGCGACGCTGGCCCGGCGGGCGTGGCGACGGCCGGTCGACGACGACGACCTCGAGATCCTGCGCATCGCCTACGCGGCGGGGCGCGAAGGCGGCGGCTTCGAGGCCGGCATCGAGCGCGCGCTCCAGCAGCTGCTGGTGAGCCCCGAGTTCCTGTTCCGGGTCGAGGCCGAACCGGCGGACGTCCCGGCCGCGGCCGGCGGCAACTACCGCGTCGGCGACCTCGAGCTGGCGTCGCGCCTGTCGTTCTTCCTCTGGAGCAGCGTGCCCGACGACGAGCTGCTGGACGCGGCGGCGGCGGGCCGCCTGTCCGACCCCGGGGAGCTGGGGCGGCAGGTGCGCCGGATGCTTGCCGACGACCGCGCCCGCGCCCTGACCGACAACTTCGTCGGGCAGTGGCTGCAGCTCCGCAACCTGGAGGCGGCGCGGCCGTCGCAGGTGCTCTTCGCCGACTTCGACGACGGGCTGCGGCAGGCGTTCCGCCGCGAGACGGAGCTGTTCTTCGAGAGCATCGTGCGCGAGGACCGCAGCGTCCTCGACCTCCTCGACGCCGACTACACCTTCGTCAACGACCGGCTCGCGCGGCACTACGGCATTCCCTACGTGCAGGGGAGCCACTTCAGGCGCGTGCCGGTGAGCGGGCACCGGGGCGGGCTGCTCGGGCAGGGCAGCATCCTGACCATCACCTCGCACCCGGTGCGGACGTCGCCGGTGTTCCGCGGCAAGTGGATCCTGACCAACATCCTGGGGACGCCGCCGCCCGACCCGCCGCCCAACGTGCCGGCGCTGCCGGACCGGGCGGGGGCCTACGCCGACCGGACGCCGTCGATGCGCGAGCGGATGGCCGCGCACCGCGACAACCCCGCCTGCGCAAGCTGTCACGCGATGATCGACCCCCTCGGCTTCGGGCTCGAGCGCTTCGACCCTGTCGGCCGGCTGCGCGACGTCGACGAGCAGCACCTGCCGATCGACGCGTCGGGGGTGCTGCCGGACGGGACGGCGTTCGACGACGTATTCGGGCTCAGGGCGGCGCTGCTGGCGCTGCCGGACCGGTTCGTGGGCACGCTGACCGAGAAGCTGCTGACCTATGCGCTGGGCCGGGGGCTGGAGCCCTACGACATGCCGGCGGTGCGCCGGATCGTGCGCGAGGCCGAGATGCAGGGCTACCGCCTGTCGGCGGTCGTCCTCGGCATCGTCGAGAGTCTGCCGTTTCGTGAACGGCGCGCGGCCGGGCCGGAGACGCCGCTGGCCGCGGCGCCGTAGGAGCCTGCGTCGTAGTACGGCCCGGGACTCCTGGCAGGTTGGTTGGGCGCCGAGCGGAGCCGCAGGCGACGTTTGGCGGGCTGGGAGTTGCGCCGTCGAACGGTGCCGCTTCGATGGGGGTGCGCAGACGGCTGGAGGGTTTGTCGAGGGCCAAGCCGGGCCGAAGGCGCGATTCGGCGGGCTGGAAGCCCCGGCGAGTGCCCGCGCCCGCCGGTCGGGTGCGGCCGGGATCGAGTTGCGGGCTCGTTCGTACTCGAAGCCGATTGAATCCGTGCGAGTCGACCTGTTGAGTTGAAGGAGATCGGGATGATCATCACCAAGATGGCGTTGCCGCGGCGGAGCTTCCTGCGGGGGATGGGCGCGACGCTGGCTCTTCCGTTCCTGGACGCGATGGTGCCGGCGCTGTCGGCCGCTGCGCCGGGGCCGGGCCGGGTCACCCGCCTGGGCTTCGTTTACGCGCCCAACGGCACGTATCTGCCCAACTTCCACCCCGCCACCACCGGGAAGGGCTACGAGATGACCCCGGTGCTGCAGGCGCTCGAGCCGTTCCGCAACGACATGGTGGTGCTGAGCGGCCTGAGCAACAAGGGGGCCGAGACGCAGAGCGAAGGAGGCGGCGTGCACACCCGCGTGCACACCGCGTGGCTGAGCGGCGTCCGCCCGAAGAAGACGGAAGGGGCCGACCTCGAGGCGGGCACCTCGATCGACCAGATGGCGGCGGCGGTCATCGGGAAGGACTCCCCGTTGCGCTCGCTGCAGCTCTCGCTCGACCACGAGAACATCGTCGGCAGCTGCGAGAACGGGTACAGCTGCGTCTACCAGCACACCTACTCGTGGAGCGACCCGACCACCCCGATGCCGATGGAGAGCAACCCGCGCGCGGTGTTCGAGCGGCTCTTCGGCGAGGGGGGCTCGCCCAAGGAGCAGGCGGCGCGGCTGAAGCGCGACCGCAGCGTCCTCGACCTCGCGATGGCCGACATGGCGCGGCTGCAGCGCCGCCTCGGGGTCCGCGACCGCGTCATGGTCGACGAGTACCTCGACTCGGTGCGCGACGTCGAGCAGCGCATCCAGCGGGCCGAGCGCCAGAGCAAGGTGTCGCCGATGCCCATCGCCGACCCGCCGGTCGGGGTGCCCGACTCGTTCGACGACCACGCGAAGCTGATGTTCGATCTGGAGCTGCTCGCGTTCCAGTCGGACGTGACGCGGGTCGTGGCCTTCCAGGTCTCGCGCGAGCTCAACGGGCGGCCCTATCCCTGGATCGGGGTGCCGGAGGGCCACCACGCCGTCTCGCACCACCAGATGGACCCCGTCAAGATCGCCCAGGGCGCCAAGATCAACGCGTACCACGTGTCGCTCTTCGCCCGGTTCCTCGACCGGATGAAGAACACCCCGGATGGCGACGGGTCCCTGCTCGACCACACCCTGCTGCTCTACGGCACGGGCATGGGCGACAGCGACCACCACACGCCGGTCGACCTGCCGGCGGTGGTGGTGGGCGGCGGCGGAGCCATCGCGGGCGGGCGTCACATCCGGTACCCGATGCACACGCCGTTCACGAACCTCGGTCTGACCCTGCTCCACAAGGTCGGGGTGGAGCGCGAGCGGGTGGCCGATTCCACCGGGTTGTTGACGGACCTGTAGCCCGGAATCGTCGCCGGTGGCTCCGATTGCCGTTCAGCCAGGTCCTTCAGGAGCCCGCGCCGTTCGGCGGCGCAGACTCCTGGACGTCGGAGAATCGTCCGAACGCGGGCGCAGGGTTGCGCGGCGGCCTCCGGTTGCCGCCCGACAAACCGTCAGGAGTCGCGCCTTCGACGGTGCGGATTCCTGGCCCGCAAGTCGTCGGTTGCGGCTCCGATTGCCGCCGAATCAACCCGTCAGGGGGCTGCGCCTTCGACGACGCAGGTGCCTGGACGCCGGAGAATCGACCATGGAGATGAATCGACGACAGTGGAGCACCGGGCTCACGGCTGCGGTAGCCGGCGTGCTCCTGTCCATCGCGGCGCCGACGGCGGCTGCTCCCGCGGAAGCCGATGCGTCGCTGATTGCGGCGGCGCGGGCCGGCGACGGCGCGGCGGTGGCGGCGCTGCTCGACGGCGCGGTCGACGTCGACGCGTCGGAGACCGGCGGCATGACCGCGTTGCACTGGGCGGTGCAGTCCGACGCGGCCCACGTGGTCGGGCTGCTGCTCGACGCCGGGGCCGACGCGACGGCGCCCAACCGCTACGGGGTCGCGCCCCTCACGCTCGCCGCCATCAACGGCAACGCGGCCATCGTCAGCCGGCTGCTGAGTGCCGGGGCCGACCCGAACCGGCGGCTCGCGGAGGGCGAGACGGTGCTGATGACCGCTGCCCGCACGGGGCGGCCCGACGTCGTCCAGGCGCTGCTCGCGGCCGGGGCCGATCCCAACGCGTCGGAGCCGGCGCGGGGTCAGACCGCGCTGATGTGGGCGGCAGCCGAGAACAACGTCGGCGCCATCCGCGTCCTCGTCGCCAACGGCGCCGACGTCGCGGCGCGCACGGGGGACCCCGCGGCCGGGGAGTCCGGCGGCGTGTTCTCCGCCGAAGTGGGGCTGACCCGCGACGCGCGGTCGGGCCCCTCGTTCACCGCCCTGCTCTTCGCGGTGCAGCTCGGCCAGCTCGACGCGGTGCGAACGCTCCTCGATCTCGGCGCCGACGTGAACGACACGTTCCCCGACGGGACGAGCGCGCTGGTCGTGGCCGCGATGAACGGCCAGCACGAGGTCGGCATCCACCTCATCGACCAGGGGGCCGGCGTGAACGCGGCCGAGCAGGGCTGGAACGCGCTGCACCAGGTCATCCGCCTGCGGCGGACCAACATCGGCCACATGCCGCCGCCCGAGGGCCGGGGCAACCTGAGCAGCATGGACCTCATCCACGCGTTGCTCGAGGCCGGGGTCGAGGTGAACGCGCCGATGACCGCCGACTTCCGCGACGGCTACCGCAACCGGTTGAACCGGGTCGGGGCGACGCCGTTCCTCCTCGCCTCGAAGAACGTCGACACCGAGGTCATGCGCGTGCTCCTCGACGCCGGGGCCGATCCCCTGGTTCCCAACGCCGACCTGACGACCCCGCTCATGGTCGCAGCCGGGGTCGACATGTGGAACCCCGGCGAGGACGGCGGGGCGACGGTCGAGCACGAGCCCGAGGCCCTCGAGGCGGTCAGGATGCTCGTCGATCTGGGCAACGACATCCACGCCGTCAACGACCGCGGCGAGACCGCCCTGCACGGGGCCGCGTACCGCGGCGCGCCGAGCATCGTCGACTACCTGGTCGAGCAGGGCGCGCAGCTCGACGCCCGCAGCGCCCAGGGCTGGACCCCGTGGACCATCGCCAACGGCGTGTTCTACTCGCTCTTCTACAAGGAGCAGCCGGCGACGGCAGACCGGCTCGCCGAGCTGATGGCCGAGCGCGGCATGTCGACCGCGGGCATGGCCGACGAGCTGCGCACCTGCTTCGACTGCGGACGCAACCGCGGCAACGCCCGCGACGCCGAGGGCCGCCGGGTCGCCCAGCCGACCCCCGACCGCGTCCCCTCGGCGGTCGAGCCGGCCGAGCAGGAAGCGGCGCAGCCGGTTCCGGAGTAGACCGGCCGTACCCGGCGCCCTCGCCTCTCGACGGGACGAGGGCGCCGCTTGCACCTCCAGAACCGGCATTCTCGGATCCCGGAGCGACCGACTTCTTTCGGCGTTTGACTCGCCGCAGCGCCGTCCAGCATACTTGGTGTTGCCAAGGAGGACGAGGGGAGGACCATTCCATGCAGGTCTTCATCAGTCACTCACACTCGGACTCGTCGCTGGCAGCCCGCGTGTCCGAATCGCTCCGGAAAGCCGGGCTGGATGTGTGGAATCACGACCTCGACGTGCTGCCCGGCGACAACTGGGCAGCGGAGGTGGCCCGCGCGCTGAACGAGTCCGAGGCCATGGTCGTCCTTGTGACGCCCGACGCGCTCCGTTCGCCGTACGTGAGGCGCGAGATAGGTTTCGCGCTAGGCTCGCAGAACTACGACAACCGATTGATTCCCGTAGCAATCGGTGACCGGGAGCAACTCCCCACGCGGGAGATTCCCTGGATAGTGCGACGTTTGCCCTGGGTCGAACTCTCGAAGTCGGAGGGCGGTGACGTCGAAGTCGAACCGATCGCCAATGCGATCCGCAACCTCCCTTGAGTCCGCGCCGTCCAGCCTGCACAGTGTCGAACGAGGTCTTCCTCTCCCACTCGAGCCAGGATCGGGCGTTTGCGGAGCGTCTGGTTGATGTCCTGCGCCGCCATGGGATTCCGGTCTGGTACAGCAGAACCGACATCCGGGGTAGCCAGCAGTGGCACGACGAGATCGGCCGAGCGCTGCAGCGCTGCGAGTGGTTCATCGTCGTCCTCTCGCCGGACGCCGTAGATTCGATGTGGGTGAGGAGAGAGCTTGTGTACTGCCTCCAGGAGAACCGATTCGAAGGCCGCATCGCGCCGCTGTTGCATCGCTCCTGCGACTACAGGAAGCTGTCATGGACCCTTCCCCAGATACAGATGATCGACTTCACGGGCGAATTCGACGTTGGCTGCCGCGAACTACTTCGGATCTGGGACGTCGGATACCTCCGCGCCCCACGGTAGTAGTGCGCCCATGGTCAGGCTTGGTACGAGCGTCGGTATCATCTCGACTTCTACAATCCGGGTGACCAAAGTTGGATACAGACGGTTATAGGGCGTGGCTTGAGCAGCGAGGCCTCAGTCAATCGAGCGTCAGGACATACGTATCGGACGCCAAGCGAGTCGAGAGTCACTACGGCGACCTTGACAAGTTCTACGAAGAAGACCGCCTCGAAGGGGTTCTCCAAGAGCTCAAGTATTCCGCGGAGGATGCGCGAAGGAACGCTCCCAACCCGTCGAAGATTCCCACGAATCCAAAGAGTCTCTCACCCTATAGGGGGACCGTTCAGAAGTACCGCGAGTACCGAGAGACAGATGCCGACCGTCCGGGTCACCATTCCGTTGCACAAGTCGAAGACGACGGACGGGCGCGGCTCATCGGACTTGAGCGCGACCTGCAGGCCGCGCTCCGCGACAGCATTGAACAGCTCGAGCCGGGTCTGGACATTATCGATGGCGGTTCTGAGCGTTCCGTAGCTTCGGGCTTCATCGACATCACTGCCAAGGCCGCTGATGGCACGGTCGTCGTAATCGAACTGAAGGCCGGAACAGCTCGGCGCGAGGCCGTCGGCCAGGTTCTCAGCTACATGGGAGATCTCGCCGACGAGGAACCGGGCGACGTTCGAGGGATTCTCGTCGCTGGTGACTTCGACGGCAAGGCTCGCGCTGCGGCCCGTGTCGTACCGTCTCTTTCATTGCGTCGCTACGCGGTTACGTTCGAGTTCTCTCCCGCGGGGGACAGCGCGATCTGAAGTGGCATGCACCCCCGCGGGTCTGACGAGCATGGGCGGTGGCGTTCATGTTCTGCGTTGGGAATCATGTTGATGCGAAGCCCGCCGGGCTGCGTCTCGGCGCCGTGTCCCGACATCGTGTAGGACGTCTCGGTTGCGAGCATCGGGTTGAGGTAGGCCTGATAGCGGCCGTCGCTGACCATCGTGTTGACGGTCATCCCGTCGATCTCGACGTGTTGTGCGCGGCGTCGAGCCCCCGGCCGAGCATCTCGGACGGCGCTGCACCGGGACGCGCGGGCCCCGGTGAACCTGACGCCGATCGCGGGCCTCGAACGGGCACCTGCACCGGTTGCAGGGGGACGCGCGCCTCGCGGTGCGCGCGGTGCGCGCGGCGATGCTCGAGCGCAATCGCGGAGGACGGACGGCATGATCTCGACGACTACGGGCCGCGCCTGCGGACCGACCGGGAGGCGGGACACCTGGACTTTTCCGCCCCCACCATCGACATCATCCTGTCGGCCGGCGGGCTCCGTCACCACGAGATCGACAGGGCGGCCCCGGCATGCTCCCTCGACACCAGCGGCCTGAGCACCGCGCGCCGCTTCCCTGTCGAGGCGCGGTAGAGATCCGTCATCCCCGTGTGGCGGCCGTCGATGCTGGCGCCGATCAAGCCCCCTGCTGTGCCGCCCGCGCCCGTGAGCAGCCCAAATCCGACAAGTCCGGCTCCACCCCCACTCGGCAGTTCTCCCTCGTGGTGCACCATCAGGACGAACATTACCAGCAGCGGCGCCGCCCCCACCGTGAACCCTATGGCGAAGCCGTCCCGTGTGGGATCCTCCCAGTGCTGGCGAATCCGCAGGACGCGGGACTCGTCGAACTCGACCCGGCGCCCGCTGACGACCACGCTCAGTGAGGACCCCGAGACATCGAAGGCCCGGCCTATGATCACCTCCTCCTCGGGACCGTGCGTGACCACGACGTCTTTTCCGAGTTCGATCAGGTCCGCGAGTTCGCGGAACGAGTCGCCGGGCTGCGCTCCCGCCGAGCCCGCCAGCAATGCAAACAGAATCCACGCGCCCGATCTCACCGCCCTCATGGTGCACCTCCACCCCGGAGTGCGCGAACGGCGAGCGAGACGGCTCAAGATCGGGCTGCTCAGCCGCTCACATACGTCCTCGGCCGCGATCGCCGGCCGTCCGCCGGTAGCCGGCGAGGACCTCTGGCCGTCCGTTCCCCCGGCCTGGGTCGGCTCTCCCCCGACCGTGGGCGACAGCATCGGGGCGGACGCCACCGGTCCGCCCCAGCCGGTACGGGAAGCGTGGTCAACAGGTGCGGAGGTGGCTGGAGCGCCGTGGCAGACGCGCCGTCCGCCCCCAGCCGCGGCGTGGTCAACAGCTGCCGGCGCCTCGAACGGTCCCCCTCCGACCTCGATCGTTGGCAGACGGGGAGCCACCCAGGACTCGGGTCCTTCCCGGTTCCCCCGGCCGGGCTCTCAGCCGCCGAGCCCGAGTCCGGAAGCACGGCGGCGGCCGCTGGCGGCGGCGAGGCGCTCGCCCGACAACCGCCGCCGGGGTAACGACCGACCGTACGGAACAGCGAGACGGTAGAATCGAGAGGACCACGGGGACCAGAGATGTCAGAACAGCAGGTGAGCCTTCAGGAACTGGAGTCGGAGCTCGACAGGTACATTCACGACGTGGAGAACGGTGCGACGGTTGTCGTGAGTCGCGATGGGCGTCAGGTCGCACGAATCATCCCCGAAGCGGACTCCGCCGAGCAGCAGCGCACAGCACTGAAAGCGACCGGGGCATTCGACTGGAGCGGCCGACGGCCGAAGAGCAGAAGGCCATCGGTGCGGCTCCGAGACGGCGGCAGCGTGAGCGACATCATCATCAACGAGCGCAGATGATGTTTCTGTATCTCGACAGCAGCGCGCTCGTGAAGCGCTACGTAGACGAGCCGCACTCAGAAGAGGTCGCCCACCTGATGGACGAGACCCTCGCTATCGGTACGTCGGCGATCAGCCGGGTCGAGGTGGGGGCCGCTCAGGCCGCCGACGGCGGCGACCGTGACCGCGACGGGCAGATCGTCCGCCCCCCAAGGCCATCACGGTTGTGCTTCCGACTCAACCCCGGAGTGGCCGGTGCTGGCGGTTCCGGACCGGCTGGAGGTCCTCGACCCCGACCGCCTTTGCGAACCGCGGCGAGCCCCGGCGCCGGACGAACCCGCGTCGTGTCGCTCTCGGCCAAATCGGCGACCTCTTGCCACCGCAGCCGCGAGTGCCCACAATGACGTCCGTCGTCCGGTCGACGCCCGCCGCCGAGATCATGCCGGCCTAGGCCGACGGACCTCCTGATTCTGGATCTGCGCCGGAGCCCCGACGATGTATCCGCTGTTGTTTGAGCTCGGCCCCCTCAACATCTACAGCTACGGCGTTATCCTGGGCGGGTCGTACTTCCTGGCCCTGTGGTACGCCCTGCAGCGGGCGCGCCGCGCCGGCCTGAACGAGCAGCGCATCGTGGACTTGGGCCTCGTCGGCATCTTCAGCGCCGTCGTCGGCGCCAAGCTGATGCTGCTGCTGGTGGACTTCGACCGCTACGCCCGCGACCCCGGCGCGGTAATGGGGCTGATGTGGGTGGGCGGCGTCTTCTACGGCGGGCTGCTGCTGGCGGTGCCGATGTGCTGGTGGTACATCCGCCGGAAGGCTTGCCTCTCTGGACCACCTGCGACCTGTTCGCACCGGGCATCGCCCTGGCCCAGGGCGTGGGCCGGATGGGCTGCCTCCTCGCGGGCTGCTGCTACGGACGGTCCACCGACGCCCCGTGGGGCATCACCTTCACCAGCGCGTTGGCCACCGCGAGAAGCGGCACCCCCCTCGGCGTCGACCTGCACCCGACCCAGGTCTACGAGTCGGCCGCGGTTCTCCTGATTCGTGGCGTGCTCCTCGCCGGCGAGCGCCGGTGGCGGGCGTTCCCGGGCCGGACCTTCTGGACCTACCTGCTGCTCTACGGCGTGGCCCGCATCCTCCTCGAGCTCTACCGCGGCGACCCCCGCGGCATGGTCTTCGACACCTTGCCGACCTCGCAGTTCGTCTCCGCCCTGATCGTGCCGGCGAGCATCGTCATGCTCGTCCACCTCGGCCGGCGCGGCGCCAGAGGCTAAGACCGTACCGTTGGTTAACGCAAGACCGCCTTAGTCCGACCCACCACCCGGCCGCGGCGGTCGCGCGGGCCGTCGCGGGCGCGTCAATGCGCAGGAGCCGCCGACACCGATGCCAAGCCCAGGTCACGTCTCGTGACGTCGGGGTGAGCGCGACGCCGCTCATGACGGTTTGGGAGGGATTCTCTTCATGCGACTAATGCGAACGGCGGCAGTGCTGGTCCTGGTGGGCTTGTTGGCGGCGGGGTGCATCGCGCGGTCACCCGAGATATTCCATACCCCGGATCGACTCGACCGCTGGGCGCGCGTCGCGGCCATTCCGCCCGGCGCGGAAGTGAGGGTGTGGCGCCTGGGCTCGGAGACCGCCGAGCCGGGCCGTTTCGTGCGCGCCGGCGACGAGGAGCTGGTACTGGAGGGAAATGCAGGGACCGCCGCCGTCTTCTCCGTGAGCGCGTGGCCCGCGTGTCCGTGGTGTCGGGAAGACCCTACAGGCGATATCTCGGAAACGGGTTGAGGACCGGTCTGCTGTTCGGCGCCGCCGTCATGGGTATCGCTCTCGCGGCGGAGGGGGGCGACATCCCCCTCGACGCCGTGGCCGGCATAATCGGCTCAAGCGGCGTCTGGGGAGCCGTGATGGGCGCCATTGGCGCCGGCGGTACGCCGGCCACGACGGTGGTCTTCGAAGCCCCCGACGCCGACGCGCCCCCAACACCTCGCGGACCTGGTGGTCCCTCGCCGCGGCCCGCCCCGGTCATCGAGACGCCCGATGCCGACCCGCTGCCCGCCGATGCCGCTCAGTCCCGGGTTGCTCTACCGCGGCCGACGCCGGCCGACGATGTTCGCGGCGCCCGTAGCCGGGGATGCTGCGGCGATGTCGACGACGCGACCGACGTCGAGTCGACCTGCTCGTTGGGCGACCCCGGGCCGTGGGCGGGCCGCTGGGCGGGCAGCGCCCGCCTCGAGATGCCGTCAGGCCTCGGCCCGCGACTGAACGGCGTTCAGGATAGAGTGGCTGTGATGCGAGTGTGGATCGAGGCGGAGCGGCGTCGTCGGCTTGCGGCGTCGCGGCGGCGGCACGAGCGCTACCTGGACCGCCGGCGGCGCGAGACCGAGGAGGAGGAGCGCCGGCTCGCGGAGTGGGGCCGGCGCATCGATGCGGGGAAGCGGGTGATGGGCTGGCCCGAGCGCCTCATCCTCGCAGCAGCCTTCACCTACCTCTGGCTGAGCAGCTTCATGGCGTGGTGGCGGGGATGACCGCGTCGACGGCGGCGGTCACAAACTCCTCGAGGGTTCGTCTGCGCCGCCGACCTCGACGCTCCTCCACGGACGCCCCTCGGGCTGGTCGCCGAGCAGGGCGAGCGCGTCACGTCCGACCAGTTCAAGGGGGGATACCGGTGGACGGTGAAGTTCTGCGGCGGTTGGTCATGCTTAGTCCGGGGGGATCTTGAACACCGAATCCGGCCGAAGCTGAACACCGAATAGCTAAAGGGTGGCGGTGACGGCGAAGCGGATGACGCGGCCTTCGAGCACGCGGTTGGCGCGCTCCCAGGCGCTCAGGGTCTGGTACGCCGCCCCAGTGCTGCCTCTCGCGTCCCGCGACGCGCCGTGCTCCAGGTCCACGCCGTTGTTGAGGGCGTTGAAGAGTTCCAGCCGCACGTCGTAGCGCCGGCTCCCGGCGTTGAGCACCTTCTGGAGGCTCAGGTCGAGTTGCGTCCAGAACGGCAGGAACTTGACGCTGTTCACCGGGATCATGGGGTACCACGCGGCGTCCGTGCTCCGCTCGACGGTGGCGATGCCGTCCGGCACGATGTTCTGTCCGAGGGCGCACGGCGCGACGCAGTGGCCGGGCTGCCCGTAGAGCTCCTCGGAGTAGGTCCCGTACCTGCGGCTCTCGGACGTGCGGCTGACGTAGATGCCCTCCTGCAGGCCGCCCCAGTCGCCGAGGCCCCCCGGATACGCCTGCAGCGACGCCCCGAGCTGCAGGTCGCCGACGCCCGGCAGCGAGAACGGCTGCGTGCCCGACAGCTTGAACTCGTTCCGGAACGGACGCGGATAGGCAGCAGCGTCGCAGAACCGCAACTGGTGGGGCTCGTCGCCGCGATCGACGATGTCCTGGCACTTGTTCACCTCGCCGCCGTACCGGCTGCCGGCGCCGCCGTTGGTGTCGTAGCCGTAGATCGACGTCCGGCCGGCGTCCTCCATCGACCAGCCGCCGAACAGGACGCCGCCGCCTGGCAGCCGGCCCTGCAGGCTCAGCTCGAAGCCCCGGTAGACGTTGCTGTAGCCCGGTCCGCGGGTGCGGTCGGTGAAGCCCACGGTGTTGGTGCGCACGTCCGGGTCGATGCTGAACGCGGTGAACTGCCCGACGAGCGGGTACGGCCGCGCGACCTGGAAGTGGCGGACGCCCGCGAGCTCCGGGAGCGGGTTGCCCGCCGCGTCGGCGCCGAAGTGGGCGAACGACCAGTTGGGGTTGTCGTCCCACCAGGTGTCGTGGAACGTGCGCCGGCGGTACTCTCCGCTCAGGGACAGTCCGGGGACGATCTCCTGCTGCACGCCGACGGTCCAGATGCGGTTGTGCTCGCGCGCGGTGATGTCGTGTAGCCGGCTGGGGGCCGAGACCGACCCGAAGGTCAGCGACTCCCGCGGCCCGATCTCCCAGTTCTGCGCGATGCCGTCGTGGTTGCTCCCGTACGGGTCGAGGCCCGAGCAGGCGCTCCCGCCCGCCGTCATGTGGCAGTCCCACCAGTCGCGGCCGTCCCCGGCCGCGAACCCGTAGGCGTAGCGCCGCGCCAGGTTGCCGCCGACGTCGCGCACGTACTTGTTCCAGCCGAGTCTCAGCACCGTGCGGGCGTCGCCGAACAGGTCGTAGGCCGCGTTGAGGCGGGGCGAGAGGTCGGGGCCGAAGCGGGGCAGCTTGCTCGACGGGCGCGCCGGCTGGCGCTGCGCGGGCACGAACCGGCCCGGGCCCCGGGGGGCGTCGGGCACCGAGACGGCCGCGAAGTCGAGCCGCATCCCGTAGTCGAGGGTCAGGCGGTCGACGGTCCACGAGTCCTGCGCGTAGAAGCCGCCGTTGTAGTCCAACTGGTAGGCCAGGTTCGACGGGTGGTTGTAGACGACGACCCGGTCGGGCGTGCCCATCAGGCCGCAGGGCCGCCCGGCGTCCCGGTTCGCCTGCGCCTGGGGATGGTAGCAGTCGAACCACGGCAGGCCCTGGTGCTGGTCCTGAATCAGGCGCCCGCGGGGGTTCGGGGCGTCCTCGTAACGCAGCTCCAGGTGGCCGTTGCTGGTGTTGGTGTGGCGGTTGCGGCCGCGGGAGAAGTCCATCCCGAGCTTGACGCTGTGCGAGCCCGTGACGTGGGACAGCGCGCCCCGATACGACCAGCGGCGCGTGTAGTTGTTGTTCTCGCCGTCGGCCTTGGCCCCGTACAGCAGGCCGAGCAGGCCGTCGTAGGTGGCGACCTGGCTGTACCAGGGGTCGCCGCCCAGGGCCGGCGCCAGCTGCGCCGCGTGCCGGGCCGAGCCGACCGGCGGGAAGCACGGGGTCTCGAAGCACGCCGCGAGGTCGGCGGCGTCCGGCCGCGCCTGGAAGATGCTCGGGCCGTGCTGCCGGTACTGGTAGTAGTTGGTGTCCCAGTCCTGGTACGACAGCGAGAAGCCGAACTCGGCCAGCATCCGCCCGCTCGGCGCGCCGGTCCACTTCGCGGTCCCCGTGTCGTAGTGCGGCGAGGTCCACGCCGACGCCGCCGTTCCCAGGTCGACGCCCGGGCCGTGCTGGCCGAACCGGCGCTTGCGCGCCTTGTCGAACATCACCGAGAGCTTGTGCTGCGGCGTGACCTGCCATGTCAGCCGCGTGTTCGCGCCGGCCAGGCTGTTCTCTCCTGCTTCTCCTTCGAGTGCGCCTCGATATCCGACCCCGAAGTCGGCGGCGATCTGCCGCGCCGACGTGAAGAACCGCAGCCGGTCGCGGAGGACCGGACCGCCGAACGACCCGTTGACGTCGTAGAGCTTGACCCGGGCCGGCCGACTGACGCCCAGCGCCTCGAGACGCGGGTTCAGGTTGTCGGCTTCGCGCGGCGACCCGCCGATGAAGACGCTCCCGCCGAAACGGTCGCCGCCCTCGTTGGGAATCATGTTGATGCGCAGGCCGCCGGTCTGCGTCTCGGCGCCGTGTCCCGACATCGTGTACGACGTCTCGGTTGCGAGCATCGGGTTGAGGTAGGCCTGATAGCGACCGTCGCTGATCATCGTGTTGACGGTCATCCCGTCGATCTCGACGGTGTTGTGGGCGGCGTCGAGCCCGCGGCCGAGCATCTCGGACTGCTGCACGCCGGCGGTGCCGCCCACGTCCGGCTTGTGGACCCTGACGCCCGGAATCAGCAGGGCGTACGACCACGGGCTGCGCCCGGTCGGAATGGCTTCCTGCATGTCGCGGGTCATCACCAGGCCGCGCCGGGCCCGCCGCGGGTCGACCCCGGGAGGAGCGACCGACAGCGTGGCGTCGACAGGCAGCGTCGCCCCCGCCCCGAGGACGAGCCCGTCGCGCCTCGCGGGGTCGAACCCCGGCAGCGCGAAGGAGAGGGCGTACTCGCCAGGCCGGAGGTCGGTGATCCCGTAGCGTCCGGCGCCGTCGGTGACGGCGCGCCGCCCTTCGGCGAAGCCGCCGCTCGTAGCCTCGACGGTCACGCCGGGCAGCACCCGTCCGGCGTCGTCGGTCACCGTACCCGTGATCGAGCTCTGCGCGGCCGCGGAAGCGGACGCCAGCACCACGCATGCGAACAGCAACCACTTGCGCATCTTCTGATCTCCCGTGTCGCTCCGAAGCGACAGGACGACGACCGGCCGATACGCCTACGGTTACGACAACGGAAGAACGAGGTGATTGCGCCCGGCCCTCGGGTCCGTATTAGCAAACTCCGTGCCGCCTTGGGGGTCGGCACGCCATGACCTTGCGGAACGCGGCGGTACCGTTGTCGCCGCGTTCCCGCCGAGCGCGGGCGGCGCGGCTCGGGCCCCCCTCCGGTTCAAGGATCCGTATGAATCGAGGGCGACCTCCAATTCCCCGTATCCCCGGGCGGCCCCGAGAATGCGGGCCGCGTCGGCGAACGGCCCGCGCCAACTCCGGATCGGGGACAGGCCCGCCGGGACCGGCAACGGCTCGGCGGGCCGACGCGATGATGACGACGCTCCCGGCCGGGCGGCCGGCTCAGGACGAGGTCGCGCAACGGATCCGGTCGGGTGGGAGCTCGGTGATGATGACGCTCCCGGCCGCTACCGGCCGGGCGAGGGGTTCGGGACGAGGTTGCGCAACGGATCCGGTCGGGGTGGGAGCTCGGACGACGCTCCCGGCCGCTACCGGTCGGGCGGCCGGCTCAGGACGATGTCGCGCAATGGGTCGAGCCGGGGCGGCAGCTCGATGTCGCCGGCCGGCATGCCGTTCTGCTGCAGCAGGTAGCCGACGACGTCGATCACCACCTGCGCGCGCAGGGAGTCGGGGTCCTGCTGCGGCATCGTGGTGCCGATGGTGACGAAGAGGTCGACGAGGGGTCGGCCCCGCCACTGGTTGAGGAAGAACGGTCCGCGCAGGGCCGGCGCGCCGGCCTCGCTGCCGCCGCCGCTCAGGTCGTCGCGATGGCAGTAGCCGCAGATGGCCCGGTAGCGTTCGCGGCCGCGCTCCGCCTGGGCCTCGGTGTAGACGCCGTCCCACGCCGTGCGGGTCTGGCCCGCGGCGGGCTCGGCGGCGAGGGCGGCGGCGGTCATGACGGCACAGACAAGGGCCCGGGCGAGATCCGGGAACCCGGGGCAGGAAGCTCCGCCGTGCTCGACCGACGCGTCCGGGCTGCTCGTGCCGCTCCTCGGTCGCATGGATTCCATGTCCGGTCGCCGGACCCTCCAGCCGGGCGCGCTGTCCCCCTCGGCGCGACGCCCGCGGTGGCACGGCCTCGTCTGGTCGCCGGATCTCCGGTCGGGTGCGCCGCCCCCTCGGCGCGACGCCCGCAGTGGCACGGCCTCGTGGCGGCTGCGGTTCGTGGGCGGTCACACCGGAACATGGGCCGGCGTGTGCGCGCCGGTCGTTCGCGCTCCCGCCGTCGGCGCCGCTCCGCGCCGTCCGCCCTCCCGGTCGCATGATACCGTTGGAGCAGGGTGGCCATGACTCGAATCTGCGTCTTCACGGGGTCGAGGGTCGGCGCGGGCGACAAGTTCGCGTCGGCCACGCGGGAGCTGGGCGCCCTGGCCCGTTGAAGCAGGGCAGCCATGACTCGAATCTGCGTCTTCACGGGGTCGAGAGTCGGCGCGGGCGACGAGTTTGCGTCGGCCGCGCGAGAGCTGGGCGCCCTGCTCGCCGGGCGCGGGCACACCGTCGTCTTCGGCGGCGCGCAGGTGGGCATGATGGGGGTCCTGGCCGATGCGGTCCTGGCCTGCGGCGGGCGGATCATCGGGGTGATTCCCGGCCATCTGACGTCGCGAGAGGTTGCTCATCCCGGGTTGACCGAGCTGCGGGTGGTCGACTCGATGCACGAGCGGAAGATGGTGATGTCGGAGCTGTCCGACGGCGTCATCGCCCTTCCCGGCGCCTTCGGGACCCTCGACGAGCTGTTCGAGATGTTGACGTGGGGGCAGCTCGAGCTGCATCGGAAACCGTGCGGCCTTCTGAACGTGGCCGGCTACTTCGATGCGCTGCTCGCCTTTCTCGACCATGCGGTCGAACGGCGGTTCCTCGCCCCCGAGCATCGCGCCATGCTCCTTGCGGAGAGCGATGGCGCCGCCCTGCTCGACCGGATGCAGGCCTACGCGCCCCCGGCCGTCGAGAAGTGGTCCGATCCCGTTTCCCCGTAATCCGCGAGTCGCCGTTCCCGGGCAGTGTCGGGCTTGGTTTCTCGGCGGCCGATCACGTACTCTGTTAACCTGAAATCGCCGCCGCCGGTGGCTGCATGCGGTCCGCGCCCGTCCGGTTCCCGGCCCGGCCGAGGACCCCCGCGAGAGGTGGGAAAGTGATCAGAAGGAACGCACCGGGCATCGCCCTCGTCGCCGCGCTGGCGTGCTGCCTGACGGCGATCGGCGCCGACGCGGCGGCCCAGTCGGTGCGGATCGAGAGGCTGGCCGACGCGCCGATCGTCGGGCCCGGGCTGCATCCGAGCATCGGCGAGAACATCCAGGGGCCGTCGCTTATCCGGGTTCCCGACTGGGTGGCCGATCCCCTGGGCGCCTACTACCTGTACTTCGCCGACCACAAGGGGCGCTACATCCGGCTCGCCTACGCCGATGACCTGCGCGGTCCGTGGCGCGTGCATCCGCCGGGGAGCCTGCAGATCGCCGACTCGTACTTCCTGGCCGAGCCGCCCGAGATCTCGCCCGAGGAACTCGAGCGCGTCCAGGCGGCGAGGCGGGCGCGCGGGGCGGCGCCGATGTCGCACGACGCCCTCTTCGAGGCGTCGGCGCCCCACATCGCGTCGCCCGACGTGCACGTCGACGACGCCAACCGGCGCATCGTCATGTACTTCCACGGCCTCGACGGCATCGCCACGCAGGTGTCGCGGGTGGCGACCTCGACGGACGGCATCGCGTTCACGACGCGGCCGGAGCGCCTGGGGCGGACCTACATGCGGGTGTTCAAGCGCGACGGCTGGACCTACTCGATGGCGATGCCGGGGCAGTTCTACCGGTCGCGGGACCCGCTGGGCGGGTTCGAGGAGGGGCCGCTGCTGTTCAACCCCCTGATGCGGCACTCGGCGCTGCTGCAGCGGGGCGACACCCTGCACGTGTTCTGGACCCAGGTCGGGGACGCGCCCGAGCACATCAAGCTGAGCACCATCGACGTCTCGGGCGACTGGATGACCTGGACGGAGACGCCCGGGGCCGAGGTGCTGCGGCCGGAGCACGACTGGGAGGGGGCCGACGCGCCGCTCGAGCCGTCGGTGCGGAGCACCGCCTACGGCCACGTGAACCAGCTCCGCGACCCCGCGATCCACGAGGAGGACGGCCGCGTCTTCCTGCTCTACGCGGTGGCGGGGGAGAGCGGCATCGCGCTGGCCGAGGTGCACTTCGACTGATTCGAGGTCGACGTCATACGCGCACGTGAACGGGGCGGCCGGGTCGGCCGGCCGCCCGAGGACGAGGAGAACAGGCATGATCGACACGAGAAGGACATCGACACGCGCCGGCATGATGCTGGCGGCGGCCGCGTTCGTGGTGGGGACCACCTCGATCGCCGCCGCGCAGAACGGCGAGAGCGACTGGGTCGACCGCCCGCTGCCCAACCCCACCGGCGAGGTGATCCTGAACTGGGCGCCCCTGCCCGACGACCGGGAGTGGGGCTCGACGGCGGGCATCGACATCGGTCCCGACGGCCATGTCTGGGCCTACGACCGGTGCGGGGGCCTGGCCCTGGCCGGCGGCTGTGAAGAGAACCCGGACCGCGATCCCGTCTTCAAGTTCAACAAGGACACCGGCGAGATAATGACCAGCTTCGGGGCCGGCCTCTTCGTGCTGCCCCACGGCATCCACGTCGACGCCGACGGCAACGTCTGGGTCACCGACTCGCAGGGCAACGAGGCGGGCACCAAGGGCCACCAGGTCATCAAGTTCAGCGCCGAGGGCGAGGAGCTGATGCGCCTCGGCATCGCCGGCCAGCCCGGCAGCGGCCCCGGCCAGCTCAACGAGCCGTGCGACGTGATCACGGCGCCGAACGGCGACATCTTCGTCTCGGACGGCCACAGCGGCCAGAGCCCCGATCCGCCGGCCGGCGCCACCGGCCGCATCCTCAAGTTCGCCCCCGACGGCACGTTCATCAAGGAGTGGGGCGAGATCGGGTTCCGGCCCGGGCAGTTCCGCACCCCCCACGCGATGGAGTTCGACTCGCAGGGGCGGCTCTTCGTCGCCGACCGGGGCAACCACCGGATTCAGATCTTCAGCCAGGACGGCGAGCTGCTCGACACCTACGTGCAGTACAGCCGCATCAGCGGGCTGTTCATCACCGACGACGACACCCTCTACGCGATCGACTCGGAGTCGGGCGTGGGCAACCACCCCGGCTGGAAGACCGGCGTCCGCATCGGTCCCGCCGGCGAGGACCGGTTGACCGGGTTCGTCCCGCCGCATGCGCACGGCGTACGGGTGCTCCAGGGGGTGGCCGGGGAAGGCGTCGCGGTCGACGCCGACGGCAACATCTATGCCGCGGAGGGTCCGGGGTCGCGGCCGACAGCCGGCGGCGGCATCACCAAGTACGTGGCCAAGCAGATGGACTAGTTGCGCCGCGGAGTTTCGCGCCGGCGAACTCTCGGACCATCGACCGGAGGCGCAGGAGTTTCGCGCCGGCGAACTCTCGGACATCGACCGGAGGCGCAGGAGTTTCGCGCCGGCGAACTCTCGGACATCGACCGGAGGCGCAGGAGTTTCGCGCCAACGAAACTCCGAACGCGACCGAAGGTCGCGCGGTCGCGCGGGGCTCCCGGCCGGCACCGTCGCCGGCCGGGAGTTTTTCGTGTGCCGGTCCGGAACTCGTCGCCTTGCAGCTTCGATTGCCCCCGACCTGCAGGAGCTCACTCCGGCCAATCGCGCCCCTGCCTGCCACCCGAACCGCGCAAGCGCGAGCATTCAGGCGGCTCAAGCAGGTCCCGCCGGCGAAGCGCGCAGCCCTACTGGAACTCGACCCGCGACACGCTGGGGGGATCGTCGTCCGCGAAATGGGGGTGCACCACGTAGACGTCGTCGCCGACCACCGCGGCGGTGGTCGCCTGCGGCTCGTAGGCGGCGACCCCGGCGAGGTCCGCCGTCATCCACTCGTCGCTGCTGGTCAGCGCCACCACCCGGTTGCCGGAGTTGCTGACGATGGCGAGGCGGCCGGCGCTCCACACCATGCCGTCCTGGCCCGGAATGTCCTCGGGCAGCATCACCCCGGTGGCCGAGGCGGGATCGTCGAGCGGCACCTTCCACAGCGCGTCGCCGCGCGCCACCAGGAGATAGCCGGCGGGATGCTCGACGATGCCGTTGGGGCCCGCTCCGTCGTCGTCGAAGCGGTGGAACACCGAGGCCTGGTAGTCGGTGTCGACCCGGTAGATGACGTTCATGCGCGTGTCGGTGACATAGGCGGTCCCGTCGTCGGCCACCGCGACGTCGTTGGCGAAGAACGCCGCGTCGTCGCCGGCGTCCTCTACCGCCGCCGCGAGGTCGACCATCGCGATCCGTTCGCCGGTGGTCAGGTTGTACACCCCCAGCATCGCCTGCCCGCGCGTCCCGCCCTCGAACACCGAGCGGTCCGAGTTGGCGACGAGCAGCCGGTCGCGCAGCTCGTCGGCCTCGATGCCGACGGAGGACACGAGGTCGGGATCGCTCACGAGCGGCGTCACCCTGCCGTCGTCGTGCAGCTGGAACACCGAGCCCTCCGACAGCGACCCGGTGAGCAGCCGGCCGTTGTCCATGTCGTACTCCACGCCCTCGGGAATGAACCCGCCGCGCTCGGCGACGATCACGTCCGGGAGCATGGGCGGGGCCGCCGCCTCGGGGGGCGGCGCGGTCGCGGCCGGCTCCGGGTCCGGTCCGCACGCCGCGAGCAAAGACGCGGCGATGGCTATCACGCAAACTTGCACGCCTGCTTGAACACGCATGTCCGAGGGGTCTCCTTGGTCAGCGACCGGGGGGTGACGAGCGTCGGCGGCGCCGCGTCCCGGTTTCAACGCGCCGTCGCCTCGGGTACGATCGAGGCATGAACCTCTCTTCTTCTCTTCTGTACGGACCTGACGAACTATGAAGGCGGCCGGTTCCCCTGTCGCCAACCCCTTGCGGCGCAACATCGCGATCATCGCCCACGTCGATCACGGCAAGACGACCCTGGTCGACGCGATGCTGCACCAGAGCGGCGTGTTCCGCGCCAACGAGCGGGTCGAGGAGCGCGCGCTCGACAACATCGATCTCGAGCGCGAGCGGGGCATCACCATCCTCGCCAAGAACACCGCCATCCGCTACCGCGACCTTCTGATCAACGTCGTCGACACGCCGGGCCACGCCGACTTCGGCGGCGAGGTCGAGCGGACCCTGACGATGGTCGACGGGGTCCTCCTGCTCGTCGACGCCTCCGAGGGGCCCCTGCCGCAGACCCGCTTCGTGCTGCGGAAGGCGCTCGAGCAGGGGCTGCCGCCCATCATCGTCGTCAACAAGATGGACCGTCACGACGCGCGTCCCGCCGAGGTGCTCGACGAGGTCTACGACCTGTTTATCGACCTCGACGCCACCGAGGAACAGATCGATTTTCCCGTGATCTACGCGAACGCGAAGGCGGGCGCGGCGAGCCTCGACCCCGCCTCGACGGGAAGAAACCTGCGCCCCCTGCTCGACGCCATCGTCGAGGGCATTCCGCCGCCGAGGGGGGACCCGGACGCGGCGCTGCAGGTGGTGGTGGCGAACCTCGACTCGAGCGACTACCTGGGCCGCATCGCGATCGGCCGCATCGTCAACGGCCGGGTGGCGCTGGGCGACGGCATCGCGGTCTCGAAGCTGGACGGCACCGTCGACCGCACCCGGGTCACGAAGCTGTACCGGTTCGACGGCCTGCAGCGGGAGGAGGTCGCGTCGGCCGCGGCCGGCGACATCATCTGCCTGGCCGGCATCGACGACATCACCATCGGCGAGACTATCACCGACCCCGACGATCCGCGGCCGATCCCGCCCCTCCACGTCGACGAGCCCACGGTGTCGATGGTCGTCGGGGTGAACACGTCGCAGATGGCGGGGCGGGACGGGCAGTACGTCACGTCGCGCAACCTCCGCGACCGGCTCGCCCGCGAGCTGGTGGGCAACGTGTCGCTCCGGGTCGAGGACACCGAGTCGCCCGAGCAGGTGCAGGTGGTCGGGCGCGGCGAGCTGCAGCTGTCGATTCTCGTGGAGATGATGCGCCGGGAGGGCTACGAGCTGCAGGTGGCCCGCCCGCAGATCGTCACCCGCCGCAGCGGCGGTCGCGTCGAGGAGCCGGTGGAAGAGCTGGTCATCGACGTCGCCGAGGACTACCAGGGCGTGGTCATCGCGCAGCTCGGCACCCGCCGGGCGACGATGACCAAGATGGTCAACCACGGCAGCGGCCGCGTCCGCCTCGAGTTCCGCATTCCCACCCGCGGGCTCATCGGGTTCCGGTCGCAGTTCCTGACCGCCACGCGCGGCACCGGCATCCTGCACCACCTGTTCGCGGGCTGGGAGCCCTGGCACGGGCCCATCGCGGGCCGGCCCACCGGGGCCCTCGTGGCGGATCGGGCGGGGAGGGCCACCGCCTTCGCCATCTCGAACCTGCAGGAGCGCGGCGAGATCTTCATTCCTCCCGGCACCGAGGTCTACGAGGGGATGATCATCGGCGAGAACGCGCGCCCGGACGACCTCGACGTCAACGTCACCAAGGAGAAGAAGCTCACCAACATGCGCTCGTCGACGGCCGAGGAGGCGTTGCGCCTGGTGCCCCCGCGGCTGCTGAACCTCGAGCAGTCGATCGAGTTCATCGACGACGACGAGCTGGTCGAGGTGACGCCCCGGAGCATCCGGCTCCGGAAGCGCGTCCTGGCCGCGAACCGGCGGCCGAAGAAGGGCGGGTGACGGCGGAAACGGCCGCCGGCACCTGCGCTATCATACGGGCGTTCGCGTGTTCGAATGCCGTTCTCTCCGGTCGGATGGACCGGGCTGCAAGGAGGTTCGTGTGAGACGTTTCATCATCGTTGCCGCGGCTGTCGCGCTGGCTCTCGGCGCCGCGCCGGCGGGCGCCCAGACGCAGGACGCACCCGAGATTCCCTTCGTGTCGGTGCCCAACTTCCTGAAGTACCCGCCGACCATGAACCTCGGCGAGACCCTGGCCGTGGCCGAGAACTCGAAGGGCCACATCATCCTGCTGAACCATCCCGGCACCGCCACCACCGGGCCGCTCTACGGCAACGCCACCACGAACCTGCTCGAGTTCGACGACCAGGGCAACTTCGTGCGCGAGATCGGCCAGGGCGTCTACGGGCTGGGGTACGGGCACTCGGTGCGGTTCGACGACGACGACAACCTCTGGGTCGTCGACAAGGGGACCAACGCGGTCACCAAGTTCGACCCCGCCGGCTACGTCACCCTGAACCTCGGCCGGCGCCCCGAGGGCTTCGACCACTACGAGCACGTCGACCCGCGCGAGGCGCGGCACGTCGACGGCTACTTCCAGGGCCCCACCGACGTGGGTTGGGACCCCGACGGCAACATCTTCGTCAGCGACGGCTACATGAACTCGCGCGTCGGCAAGATGGACAAGCACGGGAACTGGATCAAGTCGTGGGGCACCTACGGGACCGACAACGATCAGCTCCGGCTGCCGCACAACCTGCAGGTCGACCGCGAGGGCTACGTCTACGTCGCCGACCGCAGCAACAGCCGCATCCAGAAGTTCGACTCGGACGGCAACTACGTCAAGACGATGCTGCTCAACGTGCCGTTCGACAAGACGCGGCAGCCGGTGCTGGGCAATCCCCGGCCGAACCAGCCCGACAACACCGCGCCGTGGACGCTGTGCATCTCGGCCGGCGAGACGCAGTACCTGTTCGCGTCGGACGTGGAGCCGGGGCGCATCTACAAGATGACTCTGGACGGCGAGATTCTCGGCTGGCTGGGCGAGTCGGGCCGGCAGCTCGGGCAGTTCAACTGGGTTCACGGCATTTCCTGCCGTGACGAGAACGAGTTGATCGTCGCCGACATGAACAACTGGCGCGTCCAGAAGCTGCTGCTCAACCAGACGGCGTTGCCCACCGACGACGAGTAGGCACCGGGCGATTCATGCCGGGCCCCGCGCTGGCGGGGCTCGGCGTCCTCCCTCCACGCGCTCCCGGGCGGGTCTTCGAAGCGGGTTCTCAGCGGCGGTTCAGATAGGCGACGAACGCCGCGAGGCCGCCGAGCAGAATGACGGCCCTGACCACCTTGAACAGGTTGATGACCCAGGCGATGCCGATGCCCAGGCCGGCCCACTGCACCCACCAGTCGCCGGGCGAGGTCATCAGGTTGACGAAGAACAGGACGACGATCAGCAGCGGAGCGATGAACAGGAACTTCAGCGACTGATACGCACCGTACACGGCTGCCCTCCTCGGTATGCGGGTCCGAGTCTATCAAACGGGACGTGCGGTTCGGTGTGCAGGTTGAATCCGCTGCGTCTGACCGAGTGCCGACTCGCCTCGGAGTGAACGTCGCCGCGAATCTGCAAGGACAGGCCGGTCTCGGAGCTCCTTGGCTGGAACGTTGCGTTGGCATGGTGCGGTCCCGGCCCGGTCGCGGCGCGAGTACGGACTGACTTGGCGGCCCCGCCGCTCCCCCGTCGATGTTCCGGCCGTGGGATAGAGTTGCCTGGGACATGCGATTCTTCAACACCGAAGGCCCCATCCGCGCCGACGAGCACTACCATGTCCCGCCGCTCGAGCGGGTGGACCTCGACGACCTGCTTGGTCTCATCCGCGACAAGCGGTACTTCGTGCTCCACGCCCCGCGGCAGACCGGCAAGACGTCGGCGCTGCTGGCGCTTCGCGACCTGCTGAACGGCGGCGGCGACTACCGCTGCGTCTACGTGACCGTGGAGGCGGCGCAGGCGGCGCGGGAGAACGTCGGCGACGCCATGCGCGCCATTCTCTTCCAGTTGGAGTCGGAAGAGCAGGCGACGCTGGGCAGCGACACGCTGGCGGATGTCTGGCCGCGGGCGCTGGAAAGGGCCGGGGCGCTGGGGGCGTTGCGGGCGTCGCTGGCCCGGTGGAGCATGGCCGACCCGCGGCCGCTGGTGCTGCTGATCGACGAGATCGACACACTGGTGGGTGACACCCTGCTGTCGGTGTTGCGGCAGTTGCGCGCCGGGTACCCGGACCGGCCCGGGCGCTTTCCGCACAGCGTCGTCCTGTGCGGGGTGCGGGACGTGCGCGACTACCGCATCTACTCGACGGCTCGCAAAGCGGCAGTTCCGGGGGGCAGCGCCTTCAACATCAAGTCGAAGTCACTGCGGCTGGGGGACTTCAGCGAAGCGGAGACGCGGGCGCTGCTGGCCCAGCACACGGCGCACACCGGGCAGGTGTTCACCGCCGACGCCGTGGCCGCGGTGTGGATGCGCACGGCGGGCCAGCCGTGGCTGGTGAATGCGCTGTGCCGGGAGGCGTGCTTCGAGAGCCCGGAGGGCCGCGACCGTTCCCGCGCAGTTGCCGAAGGCGCTATCCTCGACGCACAGGAACGGTTGATCCTGGGCCGCGTGACCCACCTGGACGACCTGGCCGACAAGCTGCGCGAGGACCGGGTGCGGCGGGTGGTGGCGCCGATGCTGACGGGCGACACGGACCGGGGAAGCTACGCCGACCGCAATCGGGACGTGGAGTACGCGCGCGACCTGGGGCTGCTGGCATTGCGCGACGCCAAGCGCATCGCCAACCCGATCTACGCGGAGGTGATTCCGCGCGAGTTGACGTGGATGGCGCAGGACGACGTCGAGGCGGAGACGGCGTGGTACGTGGATGCTGCGGGCGGCCTGGACGTGGACAGGTTGCTGGCGGCGTTCCAGCAGTTTTTCCGCGAAAACTCGGAGCACTGGACGCAGCGCTTCGACCGGTATCGGGAGGCGGGCCCCCAACTGCTGCTGCAGGCGTATCTGCAGAAGGTGGTCAACGGCGGCGGCCGCATCGAGCGGGAATACGCCCTGGGCAGCGGGCGCGTGGACCTGCTGATCGTGTGGCCGCAGGGGGAAAGGACGCGCAAGTTCGTGGTCGAGTGCAAGCTGCTGCACAAGGACCTGGAGCGGACCATCGAAGAGGGGCTGGCCCAGACGCGCGGCTACATGGATCGTTGGGGCGCGGTGGCGGGCCACCTGATCGTCTTCGACCGGGCGCCGGACCGCACGTGGGGAGAGAAGATCTTCCGTCGCGAAGCCTCGACGGCCGGCGGCCCGGTGACCATCTGGGGCATGTGACGCGGGCGAGCCGGTCATCCTTCGCGAGGTCGGCGGGTTTGCGACACGTCGTCGGGCCGCGCCGCCGACGACGCGCCGAGCCTGGGACCGTCGTCACCGTCCGGAGAACCGGAGCCGCCGACTTGGCGGTCGCGCATCCCGGGACTGCGCGGTCGGCGTCGGCGCCGATGCTGGCGTCGGGAGAGCGCCTCGCGTACCATGAATGGTCGTCGTCGGCCGCGGGCGCGCGCCGGTCAGGTCGGGATTTCCGCGGGTTCGCGAACGAAAGGACTGGAGCCATGTCGAACCGTTTCATCCCCTTGTCCATCCTCCTCATGCTGTCGCTGGCCGTCGCGCTGGCGGGGACCGGCCCGTCGGTCGAGGGAGCGGCTTCAGGTCCGGGCGTCGGGGAGGCGACCGCGGGCGCGGAACAGGAGGCGGCCGCGGCTTCCGGCGCCGAGGTCCATCTCGCGAACGTCCGGCAGTTGACCTTCGGCGGCGAGAACGCCGAGGCGTACTTCTCGCACGACGGGTCGGAGATCATCTTCCAGAGCACCCGCGAGGGGGTGCCGTGCGACCAGATCTTCCGGATGAACCTCGACGGGTCGAACCAGCGCATGGTGAGCAACGGCGAGGGCCGGACCACCTGCGGCTACTTCTACCCCGACGGCGAGACGATCGTCTACGCCTCGACCCACCTCGGCTCGCCGGAGTGCCCGCCGGCCCCCAGCTTCCGGATGGGCTACGTCTGGGCCACCTACGACAGCTTCGACATCTTCCGGGCGTCGCCCGACGGCACCCTGACCAACCTGACCGACTCCCCCGGCTACGACGCCGAGGCGACCATCGGCCCCGACGGCCGCATCGTCTTCATGAGCGTGCGGGACGGCGACCAGGAGATCTACTCGATGAACGGCGACGGGTCGGACGTCCGTCGCCTCACGCACCGCCAGGGGCCCGACGGCGGTCCGTTCTTCTCGCCCGACGGCTCGAAGATCATTTTCCGCGGGCGCGAGATCCCCGACGGCCCCGAGTTCGACGACTACAAGCGCCTGCTCGACCAGGGGCTCTGGCGGCCCGGCGCCGTGGAGGTGTTCGTGATGGACGCCGACGGCTCGAACCTCAAGCAGGTGACTGACCTCGGCGGCGCCAACTTCGCCCCCTTCTGGCACCCCGACGGCGAGCGTATCATCTTCGGGTCGAACCAGCACGACCCCGAGGGCCGCAACTTCGACCTGTTCATGATCGACCTCGACGGCACGGGGCTGGAGCAGATCACCTTCACCGACGTCTTCGACGGCTTCCCGATGTTCTCGCCCGACGGCACGAAGCTGATCTTCGCCTCGAACCGCAACGCCGCGGAGGAGGGCGAGACGAACATCTTCATCGCCGACTGGGTGGAGTGAGCGCAGCGCCGGCGTCCGGGCGGGGAAGGCGGAGCGTCGTCATCCTCGACGCGGTTGGTTGAACGGGCCCGACGGCGTCGGGAGCGGGAGAGATGAGCCGTTCGGAAGACCTCGCGCGGCGCATCCGGCTCGGAGAGGACTCGGGCCTGGAGCTCAAGCGGATCGTGCTCGCCGGAGATCGCGTGACCGGCCCGCGCCGGGACGACTTCGCGGACGAGCTGGCCGCCCTCGCCAACGCCCGCGGCGGAACCGTCGTCCTTGGTGTGGACGATGCGACGCGGGAAGTTCACGGTATTCCCCTCGGCAGTCTCGACGTCGTCGAACGCTGGCTTCACGAGGTCTGCAACGACTCTTTGAAGCCGCCGCTCGACGCGGACATCTACCGGCTGGAGCTGAACGGCGCCGACGGTCGACCGGCGCCCGTCATTCGTGTGGACGTCCCGCGCAGCCTTTTCGTGCACAAGAGTCCCGGCGGGTACTTCCGCCGGCTCGGCAGCGCGAAACGCGAGATGCCGGTCGAGATTCTGGCGCGGCTCATCCAGGAGCGCAGCCAGAGCCGGATGATTCGTTTCGACGAATCGCCGGTCCCGCGCACGGGGCCGGCCGATCTGGATTACGCGCTGACGCGCCGATTCCTGAGCGACGACGCGGTGGAGACGGGCGTCACCCATGAGGCGGCGCGGAAGCTCGGTCTTCTGGTCGACGAGGACGAAGACGCGGCGCGACTCACCCTCGCCGGCGTGCTGATGTGCACCCGCGAGCCGCAGCGCTGGCTGCCCCATGCCTGCATCCAGGCGGTCAGCTATGCCGGTGAGCGGACGGACGTCGACTACCAGACCGATGCCCGCGATATCGGCGGGCCGCTCGACGCTCAGGTCGCCGAGGCCCTGCATTTCGTACGGCGGAACATGCTGGTGCGCGCCGCGAAGGCGACGGGACGGACAGAGCGTCCCCAGTTCAGCGAGCGCGCGGTGTTCGAGGCCCTCGTGAACGCCGTGGCGCATCGGGACTACTCGGTGGCGGGCTCGCGCGTGCGCCTGCACCTGTTCGGAGACCGCCTCGAGCTGTACGTCCCCGGCGCCCTCGCCAACACCCTCACTCCCGACAGCCTGCACCTGCGGCAGGCCAGCCGGAACGAGCTGATCGTGTCGCTCCTGGCGCGCTGCCCCGCGCCGAGCGGCGTCGGCCGCATGAACCTGATGGACCGTCGTGGCGACGGAGTACCGATCATTCGCCGCGAGAGTCGGACCCTGTCGGGCCGCCTGCCGGAGTACACGCCGATCGACGACGGCGAGCTCCGCCTCGTGATCTGGGCCGCGCAGCCGTTGCCGGATGAGACTGACGAAGGGTGAGCGGCGATGCGGGACGTGAAGCGCATCGTCTGTCTCGCGAACTCCCGGAAGCTGCATGGACGCTGCGTCGCCGGCCGGGAATGGGCCGCCGGGCGGGCCGGTCCGTGGATTCGGCCGGTCAGCGAACGGGAAGGCGGGGAGGTATCGGAATACGAGCGCCAGTACGAGGACGGCAGCGATCCGCGTGTGCTCGACGTCATCGATGTTCCGATGCTGGAGCCACGGCCGAGCGATTATCAGACGGAGAACTGGTTGCTCGATTCGACGCGGTACTGGAAGAAGGTCGGCAGGATGTCGTGGTTCGACCTGCCGGCGTTGGCCGATCCGGTGGAGCCCCTCTGGATCGACGGGATCGGCACCTACCACGGTCGCAACGACAAGGTGCCGCTGGAATCGGTCGGATCGCTCGACAGCTCGCTGAGGTTGATCCAGGTCGACCGCGTCAGGCTCGACGTCTTCAGTCCGGGGGAGGCCTTCGGAAACCGGAAGCGGCGTGTGCGGGGGAGGTTCACGCACGCGGGCACGGAGTATGCGCTGTGGGTGACCGACCCCGTGCAGGAGCGCCGGTACCTCGCGAAGCTGGACGGCGCCTACATGCTCGATGCATGCTATCTGACCGTCAGCCTCGGCGAGCCGTACGAGGGTGCGTGCTACAAGTTGATCGCGGCGATTATCGCTGACCAGGAGCCTGCGCCGTAGAACGGCGCGGACTCCTGGCGGGTTGGTTGGGCGCCCAGCGGAGACGTCAGGCGACGATGGGCGGGCGAGGGTCGATTGGCGTCATGACGACGATTCGCGGCGCCGTCTTCACCATCGGCCACTCCACCCACACGCTCGACGAGTTCGCCGGGCTGTTGCGGCGCCATCGGGTGACGGCGGTGGCGGACGTCCGCGCCGCGCCGTACAGCCGGTTCAATCCGCAGTTCAAGCGCGACGCCCTTGCCGCCGGGCTCGCCGCCCTCGGGCTGGAGTACGTCTTCCTGGGGCGGGAGCTGGGAGGGCGTTCCGCCGACCCGGCCGATTACCGGGACGGCCGCATCGACTACGACCGCCTCCGCGGGACGGAGCGCTTCCGCCGCGGCGTCGAGCGCGTCGTCCGCGGGGCGGAGCGCAGGCGCATCGCCCTGATGTGCGCCGAGAAGGAGCCGCTCGACTGTCACCGCACGCTGCTCGTGGCGCCGGCCCTCGAAGCGCGGGACATCGCGGTGACGCATATCCTGGCTGACGGCGGCGTCGAACCGCACGGGGCGACGATGGATCGGCTGCTCGACTCGCTGAAGCTGCCCCGCGAAGATCTGTTCCGGACCCGCGCGCAGCTCGTCGCCGAGGCGGTCGTACGGCAGGCCGCCCGGGTCGGCCACGTCTACGAGGTGCCGGCCGCTGCGGGGCGGGACGCATGAACGTGTTCACCATCGGCTTCACCCGCAAGTCCGCGGATCGGTTCTTCGGGCTGCTTCGGAGCTCGGGAGCGCGGCGCGTGGTCGACGTGCGCCTCAACAACGTGTCGCAGCTCGCCGGCTTCGCCAAGAAGAACGACTTGGCGTACTTCCTCGCCGAGCTCTGCGGCATGGAGTACGTCCATCTGCCGGAGCTGGCGCCCACGAAGGACATCCTGGACGACTTCAAGAAGCGGCGCGGCGACTGGGAGACCTACGAGCGCCGGTTTCTCGACCTGATGCGCGAGCGGCGCATCGAACGAACGGTTCCCCGGGAGGTTATCGCGGGCGGCTGTCTGCTGTGCAGCGAAGACACGCCGCATCACTGCCACCGCCGGCTGGTGGCAGAGTACCTGAGCGACCACTGGGGCCGCGTCGAGATCAGGCATCTCGGCTGAGGGGGCGGCGCCGCGCGCGGCCCCCTGTCGGGATGGTTGCCGACGGGCTCTCGGCCATGAACCGGACGGCGTGACTGCTGCCGTCTCCTCCTGTCCCGCTCGTTCCCTCGTTCCACACAGGGCCCGCCACTCTCGTGGCGCGGTCCATTTTCCTCTTGACCGACCGAATCGGTCGCACATAGAATGCGGCAGTTAAAAGTGAGACTCAGACTCAATATCACTTGAACGGGACCGAGTCAGGGCCTCACACCGGAAATGCTGCCGGGTCGCGACGGCCTCGTCTTCACTCTCGTCCAGGTGCTGAGCGGCTCGGCCGACGCGCCGGGAGGTCTGTCAGGGACGCCCGGCGGTTCAACTCGCCGCATGGCAACTGCGCATGCCGCGAAGCCCCTTCGCTCCGGGGCGGCGCCCGGAGGGCGGCCCCCCGAGGCGAAGCGGGCGAGGAAGAGACATGTCGAAGATGGCCTGGAAGCGATGGCTGCCTGCCTTGTTGTCGTTCGTGCTGCTGGCGCCCGGCGTCGTCGGCGCCCAGGGAATCCTCTTGCTGGCCCACGGCGGCCGCGCCGACTGGAACCAGGAGGTTCTGGCCCTGGCCGCCCGGGTCGACGCGAGCGTGCCGGTCGAGGTGGCGTTCGGCATGGCGAACAAGCGGACGATCCGGGACGCGCTCGACCGCTTGGCGGCGCGCGACGTCACGAGCATCGTGGCGGTTCCCCTGTTCATCTCGTCGCACAGCAGCGTCATGCGGGCCACCGAGTACCTGCTGGGGAGTCGCGACGAGGCGCCGCCGCAGATGGCGGCCTTCGCACGCATGGCCGTTCGCATGCACGCCCGCCGCAATCCGGACGCGGCGACGGGTGACGACCCCGGCTTCGACTGGACCACGCCGGTCGAAACGATGACTCCGATCTCGGTGGGGCGGGGGCTGGACGGCCACGCGCTGGTCGCCGAGATCCTGCTGTCGCGTGCCCTCGACGTCAGCAAGGCGCCGGAAGACGAGGTGGCCGTGGTGGTGGCGCACGGTCCGAGCTCCGAGGATGACAACGAGCTCTGGCTCGAGAACATGAGCATCCTGGTCGAGGCGATGCGCACCCGCACGCGCTTCAGCCGCATCGAGCACCTGACGGTGCGTGACGATGCGTCGGGACCGGTGAAGGACCAGGCGACGGCAGAGCTGCGCGCCGCGGTCGAGGGCGCCGTCGATGACGGGAAGTCCGTGTTGATCGTGCCGCTGCTCCTGTCCTACGGCGGCATCGAGGCCGGCATCCGGGAGCGGCTCGAGGGGTTGCCGTACCGGATGGCCCGTCAGGCCCTGCTGCCGGACGAACGCCTGTCCGAGTGGGTGCTGACGCAGGTGGCTCCTCGCTAGTAGCAACGCGCGCCGCGGGCGGCGCTGCCCCGTCGCGCAGGAGCGGCGCTGGCTCCTTGGACCGGGCCATCGAACGTGGGTTCAACTCCAATCGGCCTCGACGGCACCAACGACGAGGTGTTCAGGAGCATCCTGCGGCTCGGGCAGCGGATGCTGCTTCACGAGTTCAGGGGCTACCGCCCCCACCGGAACGTGACACAATTCCCGCGCGAGATCGGCAGGTACGTGGACGGCGGCGACGTGGACCGCTTCGAGTACTGCGTGCAGGTGGACTGATGACGATTGTCGAACGCATGAAGACGCGTTGGGGTGTCGGGCCCGGCGGCGTGGTCGCCATTCTGGTGGCCTTCTCGCTCGCCGGCCTGACCACCGTCCGGCTGAAGGAGCCGGTGATGGGGTTGATGTTCTCGGACGCCACGCCGGGGTGGCTGCAATGGGCCGTCTATCTGGTCGTCATGCTGCCTATCTATCAGGCTCTGCTGCTCGGATACGGGACCCTCCTCGGACAGTTCGACTTCTTCTGGAGCAAGATGAAGGCGATCGGCCGCCTCGTGAGCGGCCGCGCAGTCAGGACGTCGAACTGATCGGTGTCTCTTCCCCTGTTCTCCCGAACCCTGGTTCGCGACTCCGGGACGGCGGTGGGAGAATCCGGTTCAATGACCGGAATTGAGATCGTGTCGCACTTTTGTGTTGACGGCCGGATTGGCGGGCGGGTATAGTTGCGCCCGAAGTTGAGATTTGGTCTCAACTTGGCCGGGTCAAGGGCCACTGGCCGGCACACCGGCCAAAGAGCAAAGAAGGCCCGCGGGTGCGGCAACACCCGGCGGGCCGACCGAACGGTCACACACCGCTACCCCTTCAGGAAGTCGCGGCTTTCGACCTGTCCAGCAGGGCCATTATAGGGCGACGGTCGGGGTATGCAACCAATCCGTGAGGAGACATGCCCATGACGAACGACCGCCATCGCCCCCTCGAGCGCGTGCTCATCTCGATCATGCTCTGCGGCATCGCCGCCACCGCGTCGGGACAGCGAGCCCTGCCGGACACCGGGCGGACGGGCGCTGTCGCGGCCGAACTGCCGGCTGCGGCCGCGGCAGCGCCCGGGGCCGTCGAGGTCGCGGACCCTGAAGCCGAGCCGCACCCTGAAGCCGAGCCGGACCCCGAGGCCGAGGAGCCCGAGGCAGCCGAGGAGCCCGAAGCGGCCGGGCAGGAGCAGGAGGCCGACGTCGCCGAGCTCGAGCGGCGCATCGACGTGCTGGCCGAGGAGATCGAGCTGCTGCGGAGCGGCGAGGACGAGCGCCTCGACGTCGACGAGGCGCGGCGGCTGGGGCTCGCCCCGTCGGCGTCCGCGACCTACGCCATCGACCAGGGCGTGTCCATCGCCGGGTACGGCGAGATGCTGCTCGAGAACTACGCCGATAGCAGCGGCAAGACGACGCAGTTCGACTATCTCCGCGCCATCCTCTACGCCGGCTACCGGTTCAACGACAAGTTTCTGTTCAACTCGGAGATCGAGGTCGAGCACGCCAAGGAGATCTTCGTCGAGTTCGCCTACGTCGACTACCAGGCGACCGAGAACTTCGGGCTGCGGGGCGGCATGCTGCTGGTGCCGATGGGGCTGGTGAACGAGTTCCACGAGCCGACGGTGTTCATGGGGGCCGAGCGGCCCGTCACCGAGAACAGGATCATCCCGTCGAGCTGGCGCGAGAACGGCGGCGGCTTCTACGGCGCCTTCGAGCAGGTGTCGTTCCGGGCCTACGTCCTCAATGGCTTCGACGGGTCGGCCTTCTCGTCGGGCGGGCTGCGCGGCGGCCGCCAGAAGGGCGGCAAGGCCAAGTCGACGAGCCTCGCCTACACCGGACGGCTCGACATCACGCCCACGCCGGGCGTCTTCTTCGGGGCGAGCTTCTACGCCGGTGATTCGGGGCAGGGCGAGATCGTCGTGGACGGCACCGAGTACGGCATCGGCACCACCATCTTCGACCTGCACGGCCAAGCCCAGGTGCGCGGGTTCGACCTGCGGGCGCTCATGGCGCGCGCCAGCCTCTCCGACGCGGCCATGCTCAACCTGGGGCTGGGGAAGAGCGGCGGCAGCGGCGTGGGCTCGGGGCTGGCGGGTCAGTACATCCAGGTCGGCTACGACCTGCTGTCCCAGGTCCCCGAGGCCGGAGGCGTGGGCCTGACGCCCTACGTGCGCTACGAAACGGTCGATACCCAGGCCGAGATGCCGGCCGGGTTCGAGCGCAGCCTCTCGACCGACAACACCTACTTCACGTTCGGCATCGAATTGAAGCCGAACCCCGGCGTCGTCCTCAAGGTGGACCACGCCTGGGTGAGCAACGACGCCAACTCCGGGGTCGACCAGTTCAACATCAACCTGGGGTACGCGTTCTGAGGCAGCCGGGTGCGGCGGTGGATGTTCCTGCCCCTCGCGCGCTCGGCCGGAGAGCGACGGCTTCCCGCGGTACGCGGGAGGCGCGTGAGGTGACGATGCGATTACGCCTGGCGGCAGTGACGACGTTGGCTTTGCTGTCTCGTGCGCTCGGTCGGAGCGCGGCGGCTTCCCGCGGTGCGCAGGAGGCGCGCGAGGTGACGTTGCGATTACGTCTGGCGGGGTGGATGACGTTGGCGCTGTTGTTGGCGGCGGGCGCGGTGCCGTCCGCCCAGGGCGGCCGCATCACACGCGAGGAGGCCCTGGCCGCCGTCTTCCCCGGCGCCGAGGTGGCGGCCGAGCGCGTCTTCCTGACCCGGGCCCAGCGCCGAGCGATCGGCAATCTGGCCCGGGTCGACGACGTGAGCGGCCTCGTCGCCCGTTACGTGGCGACGAGAGGCGGGGCCGTCGTGGGGCGTGCGTACGTCGACACGCACGTCGTGCGGACCAAGCGCGAAAGCCTGCTGATCTCGCTCCACGCGGACGGCACGGTGCGGCGCGTCGACGTCACCGCGTTCCTCGAGCCCATCGAGTACCTTCCGTCCCGGCGGTGGCTCGCGCAGTACGACGACCGTCCGCTCGACGACGACCTGGCGCTGCGCCGGGCGATCCGGACGATTGCCGGCGCGACCCTGTCGGGGGTCGCCACGAACGCGGCGGTGCGGCGCGTGCTGGCCACCGACCGGGTGCTGGCGCGCGTCGCGGCCGAGTGAGCCGGCCGCTGCGCCGGCTCGTTCGGGGGCGAATGGACGTGGGAGCCCTCGCCGCGTGCCCCGGATGACGCGGCGTCCCAGGTGGGAATCGGTCATGCACAGCCCGGCGAAGCACAACGCGGCGGACGGCCGTCGGACCGCCGCACCGCGTCCGGCGGTCACCATGGCGATGACGTGGTGGGAGAAGTGGGCCTTCAACCTCCTTCACGCCCTGGTCGCGGCCACCGGCACCGCCTACTTCTGGATGAAGTACCTGGTCGCCCCGACCGATCCCTTCGCGGTCGTCAACCATCCCTGGCAGCCGTCCATGCTCGCCTGGCACATCGTGGCCGCGCCGTTCTTCATCGTCTTCTTCGGCATGCTCTTCCGCACCCACACCCTGCGCAAGCTCTTGTCGGCGAGCCCCCGGAACCGGCGGACGGGGTGGACGTCGCTGGTCGGCTTCTCGGCGATGGCGTTGACCGGCTATCTCATCCAGGTCACCGCGAGCCCGTCGTGGATCACGGCGTGGATCTGGATCCACGTCGCCGCGAGCGCCGTCTTCGTCGTCGGCTACACGACCCACATGGTCATCGGCTGGCGGCTCGGGCGCCCGTCGGCTCTTCGTCCCGGCACGCTCCGCCCCGCGGCCCCGCTTGCCCCATGAGAGCCGCAACGATCGTCGCGGCGGTCTGCCTTGCGCTTCGCGGTCGGCTACACGACCCACATGGTCATCGGCTGGCGGCTCGGGCGCCCGTCGGCTCTTCGTCCCGGCACGCTCCGCCCCGCGGCCCCGCTTGCCCCATGAAAGCCGCAACGATCGTCGCGGCGGTCTGCCTTGCGCTTCGCGGTCGGCTACACGACCCACATGGTCATCGGCTGGCGGCTCGGGCGCCCGTCGGCTCTTCGTCCCGGCACGCTCCGCCCCGCGGCCCCGCCGGCCCCATGAGAGCCGCGACGATCGTCACGGCGGTCTGCCTGGCGTGCGGCGGGTTGGCCCCGACGATCGCCGAGGGGCCCCACGGTCCCTTCTCCGCGGGCGTTTCGGTTCCCCGGATGGTCCAAGGGGACCACGGCGAGCACCGGCGCGCGGGGCTTCAGTCTGCGGGCGGGGCCGAGATCCGCAGGGAGCCCGCCGCCGCCCCGATTCAGGTCGAGCGCACGGTCTACCTGATGGGGACGTGGGCGACCCTGGCCGTGCAGGCGGCCGACCGTTCGGCCGGGCTGCACGCGCTCGAGCGCATGGTCCGCGTGATCGAGCGCACCGAGGCGTCGCTGAGCACGTGGCGGGACGACAGCGTTCTCGGCGCCCTCAACCGGCAGCCGGTCGGCGAGCCGTTCGCGCTGCCGCCGGCGCTTTGCGGTCTGTGGCCGCGGTTGGTCCGCTGGCATCGCCTCACCGGCGGCGCGTTCGACCCCGCGGTCGGGCGGCTCGTCGAGGCGTGGGGCCTGCGGGCAGGCGGCTCAGTGGCCGCGCCCGACGCTCTGCGGGACGTGCGGGCGGCATCCGGCCTCGAGCACTTCCGGTTCGATGCCGAAAACTGTCGCGTCACGCGCTCGGCCGACGCCACCCTCGATGCCGGAGCGTTCGGCAAGGGCGAGGCCCTGCGGCGGCTCGTCGACGCCTCGGCCGGCGGCGACCCGTGGATGGTCGACTTCGGAGGCCAGATCGCGGTGGGCGGGAAGCCCGCCGGAGCCGGTTGGCCGGTGGCCATCGCACATCCCGCCCGGCGACATCAGGCGGCGCTGGCGCTCACCCTCACCGCCGGGTCGCTCGCCACCAGCGCCGCCTCCGAGCGGTCCGTGGTGGTCGACGGCCGACCGGTGGCTCACATCCTCGATCCTCGGACGGGCCAGCCGATCCACCGGCCGGAGTCCGTTACCGTATGGCACGAGGACCCACTGGCCGCCGATGTCCTCTCGACGGCGCTCTACGTGATGGGAGTGGCCGAGGGCCTGGACTACGCCGAGCGGCACGGTGTCGCGGCCGTGTTCCTGACCCCCCGTCCCGACTCCGACACGCGGCCGGTCACGGTGCGCGCCAGCCGGATGTTCGAGGCCCGGTTTCCGACCGTCGCCCGGACCGCGACCCATTGATCAGTCTCGCGGTCTTCCGAGCACCGCGGCGGGGGCGCCGGCCCGGGCCTGGGTGCTCAACGCGCTCGGGAACAGCGTTTCCCAGTCTGCTGCACGGGTCTGACGGTGCCGTGCCCCCGGGTACTCGGGCCCGGCGGTCTGCGGGTTCCCATCGCTCGCGCGCGCCGGGGCGCCGCGCCGAGAAGCTTCCCGCCAAGGGCGGCTACGGGGCCCTGAACGCCCACAGCTCGCCGGGGAAACCGCCGCCGGCGATGGCCACCACCACGTACTGCTCCCCGTCGAGGCTGTAGGTCATCGGCGACCCGGTGGCGGGGACCGGCAGCGGCACCCACCCCACCTCCTCGCCCGTCGCCTTGTCGTAGGCCCGCAGGGCCGAGCCGCGGGTGCCGTCGGGGCCGGTGAACAGGCCCCCGTCGCCGGCGATGACCAGGGTCTTCGTGACCAGGGTGCCGATGCGCTGGTTGGCGACGCCGGTGCGGGGCACGTCGACGCCCTCGAGCAGCGGGTGGTCGCGTATGTGGTCGGGGGTCTCGCCGTGGGCGACCTGCCAGACTATCTCCCCTGCGTTCAGGTCGATGGCGGTGATGCGTCCCCACGGCGGGCGGATGACGGGAATGCCCTCCACGTTGAGCCCGAAGCCGCTGCCGCCCCGCGGGCGCTGGCCGGCGGGAGGCCGGGGACGGCCCATGATGTAGTCCATGTTCGAGCGACGCGGATCGCTGACGAGCCCGAGGGCGTGGACCTCGGTCTTCGAGTAGATGTAGAAGATGCCGGTCTCGGGGTCGAACGAGCCCCCGGGCCAGTTCGAGCCGCCCGTCAGGGCGGGGACGTGCAGGGTGCCGAGGGTGCCCTCCCAGGAAGCGACCGACGGCGGGGTGTAGAGCGGGCCGATGCGGTACGGCTCGATGGTCTCCACGGCCCGCCGGCGCAGCTCGGGGGTGAAGTCGATGAGGTCGTCGACGCCGATGCCCTGCCGGTCGAACGGCGGCGGCTTCGTCGGGAACGGCTGGGTGGCCGCGGTCACCTCGCCGGGCACGTCCGACTGCGGCACCGGGCGCTCCTCGATGGGCCACACCGGCTCGCCGGTAGCGCGGTCGAGCACGTAGAGGAACGCCTGCTTGCTCGGCTGCGCGACGGCCTTGATGTCGCGCCCGTCGACGGTGATGTCGACGAGGATGGGCGCGTTGGCGAGGTCGAAGTCCCACACGTCGTGGTGAATGGTCTGGAAGTGCCAGACCCGTTCCCCGGTGTCGAGATCCAGCGCGACGATGCTGTTCGAGAACAGGTTGTCGCCGGGCCGATGCCCGCCGTAGAGGTCGCCGGTGGGCGTCTCCACCGGCAGGTAGACGTAGCCCAGCTCGGGGTCGATGGTCATCTGACCCCACACGCCGGTGTTGCCCGTGTAGCGCCACGAGTCGGCCAGCCACGTGTCGTTGCCGAACTCGTCGGCGCCGGGAATCGTGTGAAAGATCCACTTCCGTTCGCCGGTCCGGGCGTCGTAGCCCCGGACGTGCCCGGTCGGCTTCTCCTTCGTGGCCGGCGCGACCCCGGCGAGGTGGGCGGCGCCGATGACGACGACGCCGTCGGCGATGACCGGGGCCGCGTGCAGGCCGATCTCGCCGGTCACGGGGTCGAGCTCCTGGTCGAGGCCCTGCTTCAGGTCGACCAGGCCGTTCTCGCCGAAGCTCGCGGCCCGCCGGCCGGTGCGGGCGTTCAGGGCGACGAGCCGGTAGCCGGGAGTGACGTAGAAGATCACCCCGTCGCCCCCGTCGTCCCAGTACGTCAGGCCGCGCCCCGAGAGCCGCCGCGGCGCCGCCGCGCCCCGCGCGCCCTCGTTGAGCCGGTGCACCCACAACAGCTCGCCGGTGGCCGCGTCGAGGGCCACCGCGGCCCGGCGCGTGCCCGCCGTCGTGTAGAGCACGCCGCCGACCATGAGCGGGGTCGACTGGAAGACGTACTCGGGGCCCGGGCCGAGGTTCTCGGTGCGGAAGCGCCACGCCAGCTCGAGGTCGCCGAAGTTCCCGGCGTCGATCCGGTCCAGCGCGGCGTAGCGGGTGTGGCCGAGGTCTCCGCCGTAGGTGGGCCACTCGCCGCCGGGCGCCCCGTGCTGGGCCATAGCCGGGGCGGAGGCGAGGCCCGGCAGGGCGACGGCCAGGGCGAGGCAGGTGATTGCGCGTACTGACATCGAGTCCTCCGGGTTGCGTCGACCTGGCGGCGCGAACGGCGTCGCCGCGGGTACGACAGTTGTACCGCCGGGTGAGGAAGCGCGTTGCGCAGTGGGGTCAGGGCAGCCAGTAGTCGCGCTCGAACCGGTCGCTGACGTCCTGCCACGCTTCAGCGTCCATGACGACCAGCGCGGGCTTGCCGTTGACGGTCAGGACGGATGGCCGCCCGGTTTCCTTGAGACGGGACATGAAGCGGGCAGTATCGCGCTTGAACTCGGTCAGCGGTCGGATATCCTTGGTGATGTCCATTCGGCCCTCGTCCCGGCGCGTCGTTCCCGATGTGTACAACGTGCATTCTACCGTGCGCCCCCGTCCCCGCATCGCGGGACGTTCCCGGTTGAAACTCTGCTGGACCGTGATCGGGCTCTTGCTCTTGTGCCCGGCGGTCGCGGCGGGGCAGCCGGTCACGACGGTGACCGGCGTCGTGCTCGACGGCGTGACGGAGGCGCCGATGTCCGGGGCTCGGGTTGTCGGGAGCGAGCGCGTGGCGCTGACGGGGCCGGACGGGCGGTTCGAGATCGCGCTCGACGCCGAGGCGGCCACCCTGCAGTTCCAGGCGGACGGCTACCTCGAGACGGCGGTGGCGATCGACCGGTCCACCGCCCGCGCCGCCGTCGAGGTGCGGCTGTTCCCCGAAACCTTCGCCGAGACGGTGGAGGTCGTGTCGGAGATGACGGTCCAGGAGCGGCCGTCCGCCACGCCGGTGACGCCCGAGGCGGTGTTCCGGGCCCCCGGCAGCATCGACAACGTCTTCCGCACCCTCGACACTCTGGCCGGGGTGGCGTCGACCGACGACTTCGGCAGCCGGCTCGCGGTGCGCGGCGGCACGCCGGACCAGAACCTGACGGTCATGGACGGCATCGAGGTCCACAACCCCTACCGGCTGTTCGGCATCGCCAGCGCCTTCAACCCCGAGACGGTCGAGAGCTTCGAGCTGACCGCGGGCGGGTTCGGGGCCGCGTACGGCGACCGGCTGTCGTCGCTGCTCGTGGTCGACAACCGGGCGGGCCGGCCGGGATTCGAGGGCTCGACGGCGGCCAGCATCACCGACGCCAACGTCGTCCTCGAGGGAAGCACGCCCATCGGGTCGGACGGCACCTGGCTGCTCAGCGCCCGCCGCACCTACTACGACCTCGTGGCGGGGCGCGTCGCCGACCAGAACTTCCCGTCGTTCGCCGACCTGCAGCTGCAGGCGGGGTGGGACCTCGGGCCCGGTCACCGGCTCACCCTGACCGGGCTCCGCAGCGTCGAGGACGCGGACCTCGCGTTCGACTTCGACGACTCGGAGGGGCGCGCGGCGCTGGGATCGGACATCGCCAACGGGCTGGCGTCGGCCCGGTTCGACGCGGTGCTCGGCCCGCGGGCGACGGCGACGACCATCGTGTCGTGGTACCGCAACCGCGAGTCGCTGCGCTTCGACGGGCTCGTCCGGTCCGACGCCACCCGGTCCAACGCGCCGGACGACGACGTGGCGTTCGGGCAGACCGAGGTCCTGTTCGATCGCGACGTCACGGTGGCCGACCGTTCCCTGCGCCAGGACCTGCGCATTCAGGTCTCGCCGCGGCACCTGGTGCAGACCGGCCTCGAGCTGCACCGCCTGCACACCGGCTACCGATGGCTGATCGCCGGCGACCGGAACGACGTGCAGCCGAACGGCTCGAGCGTTCAGGGGGGCGCGGGGCTGCCGGGCGACCTCGATTCCGTCGTGAACGGCACGCGCGGCGGCGTGTGGCTGCAGGACACCTGGACGCCGTCGGAGCGCCTCTCGTTCGAGCCCGGCCTGCGCCTGGACTGGAGCACCGTGAACGGCGGCGCCACCCTGTCGCCGCGTTTCGCGGGGAGCTACGACGTCGGGCGCGGGGCCCGCGTCCGGGCCGCGGGCGGGCTGTACACCCAGAGTCCGGGCTACGAGAAGCTCACGCAGTCGGACTACTTCATCGACCTGTCGGGGGCGCGCGAGCTGGGGCTGCGCCACGAGCGGGCCACGCACGTCGTCGTCGGCCTGGAGCAGGCGCTGGGCCCCGACCTGACCGCGCGCGTCGAGGGCTACTACAAGCGCTTCGACGACCTGCTGCTCGGACGGCTCGAGACCGAGGCGGAGCGGCGGACGCGGCTCGGGCGCTACGACTTTCCCGAGGCCGTCCGCGACAGCGTGCCCGCCGCCCCCATCATTCTCAGCGCGCCCACCAACGACGCGGGCGGCGAGGCGTGGGGGCTCGACGTCTATCTCGCCCACGGCAACCCCGCCGCGCCGCTCACCGGGTGGCTGTCCTATGCGTGGGGCCGCGCCGAGCGGGAGAGCTACGGGCGGCGCTATGCGTTCGAGTACGACCGGCCCCACGCCTTCAACGCGGTCGGCCGCTACCGGCTGACCAGCCGCTGGGACCTCGCGGCGACGCTGCGGCTCGCCAGCGGCTTTCCGCACACCCCGGCGCTCGGGCTGCGGGTGGCGTCGGTCGAGGACGACCGGGGCCGGCTCGTCCCCGCCACCGATTCCGCGGGCAACCTGCAGTACACCGTCGACTACGGCGGGGTCGGGAACCTCAATTCGGGCCGGTTGCCGCACTACGCCCGGGTCGACGTCCGCGCCACCTACCAGCGCGGCGGCGCCGACGGGGGGTGGTCGCTCTACGTCGAGGTCATCAACCTGCTCGGGCGCGACAACGCGATAGTGCTTGAGCCGCGGCTGCAGCACGACCCCGGCGCCGAGCTGCCGCGATTGTTCGAGGCGCCGGGCCAGGGGTTCCCCCGCGTCCCGACCTTCGGGCTGCGCTTTCGGTTCTAGCAGCCCGTGGCGAGAGTCCCCGCTGCATTCGAGCGGCGATGCATCCCGCCTGACTGCGTTGTTCGTCGGTTACATATGCCCAATATGCGCCCTCCTCACGCCTTGTCAGGCGGGCGCCTCGGCTGTTCGCTGGCGCCCTCCGGGCGCGGTGCAACGCGGGGTTCCACCACGGGCTGCTAGGGGGCTGCGCCGTAGAACGGTGCAGACCCCTGGCAGGGTTGGTTGGGCGGCGAGCGGAGCCGTAGGCGACGCTCTCCGGGCTAGCCGGCCCGCGGGGCGGGGTCACTGGAATCAACCGGTTGCGTGCTAGAATCCTGTTGGTAAATTGTCCAACAAGGCAACAGGATTCAGGTTATGGCAACAACAGTGACGCTGGACGCCGAGATCGTTCGCGCGGTGCAGCGCGAGACCAACGAGAAACGCAAGGCGACTGCGGTCCGGCTCGCGCTGACCGAGTATCTGCGCACGCAGAGGCTGCGCAGGCTCGGCGGCCTGGCCGGCCAGGTGGAGCTTCGGTACACGAACGATGAGCTGGAGCGTCTCGAAGAGTGCTGATCCTGCCGGACACGTCCTGCTGGATCGAGTTCTTCCGTCCCCACGGCGATGCCGCCGTCCGGGAGCAGATGCAGCGGTGGCTCTCAGCGGATCGCATCGCCGTCTGCGGCCCGGTTCGCGCGGAGATCCTGCGCGGGGCGCGCCGGGCGGAAGCGTCCCGAATCGCGGGCGCTCTCTCCGCGCTCGTCCGCCTCGACACGAATGAGCGCGATTGGATGGCGGTGGAGGCGGCGGCGAGGTCGATGGCGGATCTGGGCCGCACCGTGCCCCTCCTGGACCTGCTGATCGCGGCCATCGCTTGTCGCCACGACGTCATCCTGGCCCATCAGGACGCTCATTTTCGGGCGATAGCTGATGCGCTGCCGCTCCGGACCCACGACTTCCTGCCATGAAAGGCCGCTGACGCGCTCTCCCTGCGCCGTCACGCCCCGTTCCCCGTCGACGGGCGTGGGTCGTTCGGGGGATGATTGGTAGCGGCGGCCGATTCGGAACGGCGAGAGGAGGGCACCATCCGCAAGAAACTGGACTACCGCGTCGAGGGCCTCGACTGCAACGAGGAGGCCACCCTGCTGCGCGACGCGCTCGCGGGCCGCGAGGGCGTTCACGGGGTCTCGTTCCACGTCGTCGACGGCCGCATGACCGTCGACGCCGACACGGACGCCTTCGGCGCCGAGAAGGTCGCCGAGGCGGTCTCCCGGCTGGGGATGCGCGCCGAGCCGTGGGACGCCGCGCCGCGGGTCGAGTCGTGGTGGGAGGCGCATGGCCGCCACGCCCTGGTGGCGGCCAGCGGGCTCGCGCTCGTCGCCGGTCTCGTCCTGCACGTCACGGTGGCGGGGGGCGGCATGGTGGAGACCCTGCTGGGGCACGCGCACGGGGCGCACGGCGTCGACCGGCCCGTGGTGCTGCTGCTGCTCGCCGGCATCGTCGCCGGGCTCTTTCCCTCGGCGCCGAAGGCGGTGGCGTCGCTGGTCCGGCTGCGGCCGGACATGAACGCGCTGGTGCTGGTGTCGGTCACCGGCGCGATGTTCCTGGCCGAGTGGGCCGAGGCGGCGGTGCTGGCCTTCCTCTACGGGTTGTCGGGGCTGATCGAGAACTGGAGCGCGCGGCGGGCGCGCAACGCCATCGGCTCGCTGCTGCGTATCACGCCGGCGACGGCGGCGGTGGTGCACGGCGATCACGAGCACCGGACGCCGGTCGACCGTGTCGCGGTGGGGACGCAAGTACGGGTGCGGCCGGGCGAGCGCATTCCGTGCGACGGGGAGGTGACCGACGGCAGCTCCTACGTCGATCAGGCACTGGTCACCGGCGAATCGGTGCCGGCCTGGAAGACGGCCGGGGACGACGTGTTCGCGGGAACCGTGAACGGGCACGGCGTGCTCGAGCTGCGCACCACCCGGGCCGCGTCGGACACGATGCTGGCCCGCATCACCCGCATGGTCGGCGAGAGCCAGCACCACCGGGCGCCGACCGAGCGCTTCATCGACCAGTTCGCGCGCTACTACACGCCGCTGATGTTCGCGGTGGCGCTCGCGGTCGGGGCGGTGCCGCCGCTGCTGCTCGGCGGCGACTGGCAGCAGTGGTTCTACCAGGCGATGCTCATCCTGTTGATCTCGTGCCCCTGCGGGCTCGTGATCTCGACGCCGGTGACGATTGCCGCCGCCATCACGTCGGCCACGCGGCACGGCGTGCTGATCAAGGGCGGCTCGCACCTCGAGGAGCTGGGGCGCCTGCGCGCGGTGGCGCTCGACAAGACCGGCGTCGTCACGCGCGGCGAGCCGGACGTGCGCGAGCTGCGGCCGGTGAACGGCCGCTCCGAGCGGGAGGTGCTGGCCCGCCTGCTGTCCATCGAGCTGCGCAGCGAGCACCCCCTCTCGCGCGCCATCGTTCGCCACGCACGAGAGCGAGGGGTCGAGCCGTCCGACGTGACCGACTTCACGGCCATCGAAGGGCGGGGGGCGGAAGCTCGCATCGACGGCCGCCGGTTCTGGGTCGGGAGCACGCGCTTCGCCCGGGAACAGGCCGCGATCGAGGCGTTCGAGCCGGAGCTGGCCGAGATGCAGCGGGCCGACGAGACCGTCGTCGTGTGCGGCGCCGGGGACGACGTCTGGGCGCTGGTGGCGCTGACGGACCCGGTACGCGCGGAAGCGCCGGCCAGCGTGGCGCAGATCCACCGCCAGGGGTTGCGGTCGGCCCTGCTCACCGGGGACAACGCCGCCACCGCCCGCAGCGTCGGCGACCGGGTGCGGGTGACCGACGTGCGGGCCGAGCTGCTGCCGGACGGCAAGGCCGAGGCCATCGACGAGATGATCGCGCGCCACGGTCCGACCGCGATGGTCGGCGACGGCATCAACGACAGCCAGGCCCTGCTCCGCGCCTCGGTCGGCGTCGCGATGGGCGGCAACGCCACCGACGTCGCGGCCGAGTCGGCCGACGTGGTGCTGATGCAGGACGACCTGCGGAAGCTCCCGTTCGTGGTCGATCACGCGCGCCGCGCCCGGCGGGTCATCATCGAGAACATCACCGTGGCCCTCGGCGCCAAGGCGGTCTTCCTCGCCTTCATGGCCTTCGGGGCCGCCACCCTCTGGATGGCGGTGGCCGCCGACATGGGCGCGTCGCTGCTCGTCACCTTCAACGGCCTGCGCATGCTGCGGCCGGCCGGCGTTCCGACCGGTCCGGCCTCGGAACCGGCGCTGGCCGGCGCCGGGCAGGAAACGTAGCGGGTCGGGCCCGGCCTCCCGTGCCTTGTCATTTCAGTCCGCTTCCGAGCGATGGCGGACTCGCTCCGCGCCCACCACTTCCTGCCCTGCTGGCGCGCACGCCCAAGGCGTTGCGGGCGAGTCGCCCGGCGGCTCGGGACTCCGGGTTGGAGGCCCGCGACGCCCGCGCGGTGAGTGCGAGGGCCTGCTCCTGATGCGCGGACCGGCTCGCCGGCTATTGCAGCCCGCCGCCCTCGGCCGCCTCGCGCGCCTCCATGGCCCGCGCCCCTGACAGCGAGCTGGCCATCGAGTAGTTGCCCTCGTGGCAGGCGTACTCGTACAGCGGCTCGTCGGTGCGGGCCATCAGCACCTGCGCGGTCCAGGGCCGCGTCCAGCTCGTCGCGTCGTCCACCGTGAACTCGTAGACCAGGGTGTCGGCGTCGGCCCGCGTGAAGCGCTCGACGAGGTGCAGGTTGGCGCTCGATCCCCCCAGGGAGGTCTCTCCGAGGAAGTTCCGCGTCTCGACGACGAGGGTGTCGTCCTCCCACCGGGCGCGAGAGTCGCCGACCCACTGCCGGAGTCGCTCGGGCAGGTGGGGGCGCCCGTCGAGGGGGACGATGCGTGCGTTGTGCACCATCTCGTTCAGGATGACCACATGGTCGGCGGTCTGGAAGAGCTGCACGTTGTTGTTGTAGGCGCTCGGGGTCATCGGCGGTCCCGAGTTGAACCCGAGGAGGCAGCGTTCCGAGAAGCCGCGGTCCTCCGGGCCGTGGGCGTGCCGGTTGCGCAGCACGCGGCGCGCCTCGGCCCGCTCCTCGACCACCGGCAGCGCGGGGGGAATGCGGCCGTCCGGCGGGTCGACCACGAGCGACGTCCGCTGGTCGGTCAACGTGTGCCCGTGCTCGAACCAGATGCGCACCGAGTAGCCGAGGCGCGCGCCGAGCGGCGCGTCCTCGCGTTCCGACTCGTTGGCCTCGCGGCGCTCCGCGAGCCGCTGCTCCCACGCGGCGGCTTCCTCCGGCGTCAGCGTCGACTGCTCGGCGAGGTCGTCGGGCCGCTCCATCGGCGTCGCGGTCGAGAAGTTCCAGACGCCCTGCAGGTCGGGGTGGCCGTCGGCGGTCCTCGGTGCCGGCGCCTGCGCGGCGACGCCGGCCGGCGCCAGCGCGAGCACGGCGGAGGCGAGGACGAGGGTGCCGGCGGTCGGCAGCAATCGACGGGGCAATCGACGGAGCATGGCAACCTCCTGACCGAGATCCCGGACGGCGATGGCAACTGAACGGGCGTTGTTTCCTGGAGGGCGCCATTGTAACAGCCGGCCGTGGTGCGTCGCGTTCCCTCCGCCCACGGGCGGGAGAAGACCGTCGGGGCGCACGGGGCGCTACAATCGACCTTGCGAGGCTAGGAGTCTGCGCCGTAGAACGGCCTGGGCTCCTGGCGGGTTGGGGTCAGGCGCCAGGCAGAGAAGGAGAGTCCTTCGTGCGCAACCAGTCATCGACGCTGCCGCGCCTCGCGGCCCTGCTCCTGGCGGGGCTCTCCGGGACCTACGCGGTCGGCTTGGTGTTCTCGCAATCCTGGGACCGTTCCGGCATCGGCTGGGCGTTCCTCCAGGTCTGGGTCAGCTCGATTCCGCTCGTCTTCCTGCTCGTCGCCCTGACCGTCCTGTTTCAGCGCCTGCACGACCGCAACGCCTGGGTGATGGCGCTCATGTTCTGTGGCTTCATGAGCCTGATGAATCCGGGCGCCGCGGGGGCCTCCCCGGCCCTTCCCGGATACATGATGGCGTATCGATTGACGCTGCTGATGATGGCGCCGGGGTTGTTCGGCTTCTTCTTCCTCGTGTTCCCCGCCCGCTCGCGGCTCGACGAGCTCGCGCCGTGGTTGAAGTGGCTCCTCGTGGGGTTCGGTGCGTTCCTGGTTCTGACCGGCGCTCCGTGGCGGCCGCTCCTCGGTCAGCCGTTCTCGGGGAACCTGGCGGCCGAGACGATCCTGCCCGGCCGGCTGGCCCTCTGGCGCGCCTGGGGCGTGTTCGGGAACGTCTTCCTGGGAACCGGCGTGGGCGTTCTGGCCCTCATCGGGCACGCGGCCCGCGCCGCGTCCTCCGAGGTCCGGCGCAAGGCGCGGGTCCTGGCCTGGGGCACGGTCGCGGCCATCGCGCCCGCGCTCGTGATCGCGGTGGTCGAGCTCGTGGGTTCCGTGCCCGACTGGCTGGCCGCGTGCGCGCTGCTCGCGTTTCCCCTCATGCCCCTTTCCTTCGCGTACGCCGTCGTCAGGCACCGCGTGATGGCGGTCCCGGTGCTGGTGCAGCGCGGCGCCCGTTACCTGCTGGTGCAGCGCGGGCTGGCCGTCGCCAGCGTGGCGTCGAGCCTCGTGGTGGCGGTGGTGCTGGCGATGCTGGCGCAGCGGTGGCTGCCGGCGGGGTCCGACGTGGGGCTGCCGGTCGCGGTCGTCGCGGCCGGGCTGCTCGGCGTCGGGGTGGCGCGGGCGGGGGCGCGGGTCGAGCGGCGCATCACCGACCGCATCGACCGCGCCTTCTTCCCCGAGCGGTACGAGGCCCGCCGGGCCCTCGAGGAGCTGGCCGACCGCACCCGCACCGCCGAGGACCGCCCGGCCCTCGCGTCGCTGCTCGAGGCCATGCTGCGCTCCGCGTTCCGGCCGGTGTCGCTGGCCGTCTATCTCGAGGATCCGGACGGCCGCCTGGCGGCCGCGGATCTGCCGGACGGCCCCGGCATCCTCGCCCGGGACGCCGGGGCCCTCGCGGCGCTGGCGAGCCGGGCCCGGGCCTCGGTCCTGCCCCCGCCGGGCGTGGACGACGCGGCCGACGAGCTGCATCGCCTGCTCGCGCCCCTGCAGCCGGAGTGCCTGGCGCCGATGGTCGACCGGAACGGACGTCTCGTGGGCGTCGTGGCCCTGGGCGGCCGGCAGTCGGAGGAGCCCTACTCGGGCGAGGACGTCCGGCTCCTCACGGTGGTGTCGCTGCAGTCCGCCCTGACCGTCCAGACCATCTGCCTGAGCGAGGAGATGGCGGCCCGCATCGAGGCCGAGCGGCGGGCCGAGCACGAGGTGGAGATCGCCAAGGAGGTGCAGCGGCAACTGCTGCCCGCGGCCGCCCCCGCCCTGCCGGGGTTCGCGTGCGCGGGGGCGTGCATCCAGGCGAAGTCGGTGGGCGGCGACTACTACGACTTCGTCGAGCTGGGGGGCGGCCGCATCGCGTTCCTGCTCGCCGACGTCTCCGGCAAGGGCATCGCGGCGGCCCTGCTCATGGCCAACCTGCAGGCGACGCTTCGCAGCCAGTACGCGGGCGGGGTCGACGATCCGGCCCGGATGCTCGAGCGCGCGAACCGTCTCTTCTTCGCCTCGACCCCCGGCAACCGCTACGCGACGCTCTTCCTCGCCGAGTTCGACCGGGCCACCCGCGAGCTGCGCTACGTCAACTGCGGACACGTGGCGCCGGTGCTCGCCCGCGCCAACGGCGCCGTCGAGACGCTGGACGCGACCGGGACCGTGATCGGCCTCTTCGAGGACTGGTTCGGCGACTCGGCGCTGACGGCGCTCGAGCCCGGCGACACGCTCGTGGTCTGCAGCGACGGGGTGACCGAGGCGCTCAGCGACGACGACGAGGAGTACGGGGAGGACCGGTTCCGCGACGCCGTCGCCGCCCACCGCGGCCTCGGCGTCCCCGAGCTGCTGGCCACCGTCCAGACGGAGGTGCAGCAGTTCGCCGGCGTGGTGCAGAGCGACGACCTGACGCTGCTGGTGGCGCGCGCCGCGGCGCCTACGGATCCGGTCGCCGCCGGTGAGAATGCGACAGATCCATAGCGGACTGTAGAAGGGGTCTTGCCAGGGGTCCAAAGCGGTCGTGCGAGACGACGACGACCGTGGCCCGAGCGATCTGTCCGGACCACTGGAGGGCGGTCGTCGTCAGCCTCCTCGATCCGCGCGCTCCTCAGTCGTCGCAGACCGGGCACGCGCCGGTCTGGCAGATACGGGCGCTCTGCACCAGAGCGCCCGCGAGGGTCAGGCTGCCGGCGGCGGACGTCACGGTCTCGGGCAACGGCTCGAGCCAACCGGCGAGGGAGGCTGCCCAGAGCGCGGTTCCCCCTGCAAAGGTGAGGATCACGGCCGCGTTTCTGCGGGCCGGGCCCAGGGCGAGCATCACCGCGCCGAGCAGGACGGTCCCGACCCAGACGGCTCGCTCGATGCCTTCGGATAGCGCGAGCGCAGGTGCCACCGCAACCAGGAACGGCGTGAGCGCGCAGTGCACGCCACACCAGGCCGCGGCGCACGCCGTCAGTCGCGATCCGGAAGCCAGATACGTGCTCGACGGGAAGGTGGCGAGAGAGTACTTCATGGTGTCGCGTCGATGATGAATGCGGAAAGCAGGATGCAAGGCCGACCGTCATGATAATGGATTCTCATGCCTTTGTCACGACGGCCGCCCACGGCCTCGTCGTCGTGGTGGCGCTGAGGAGCGGCAGTCGGAGGAGCCCTGTCCGGGCGAGGACGTCCGGCTCCTCACGGCGGTGTTGCGGCAGATCCGAAGCGGACTGTGGATCTGTCGCTCTCCGGGCGGCTGATCCGTAGCGGACCTCGGACTTCCGCCCAAGGTACGGCCGATGGACATCGGCACGCCACGCCCCTCGCGCAGGCGCCCCGCCACCGCGAGTTCACCACGCCACGCCGGAGACTCGCGCGGGCCGCGAGCACGTCGGCTATAGTTGGGTGAACCGCAACAAAGGGGGGGATGCCGCCGATGACCGCAATGAAGGGCCCGGCTCGGAGCTCGTTGGCTGGACGGATGACGCGCGCCGCGGGGGCGGCGCTCCTGGTGCTGCTGCTCACCGCCACCGCGGCCGGCGCCCAGGAGCGGGCGTTCACGCCGGTCACCGACGCCATGCTGCAGGACCCCGACCCCGCCGACTGGCTGAACTGGCGGCGCACCCTCGACGGCCAGGGCTACAGCCCGCTGGACCAGATCGACCGCGGCAACGTCGGGGAGCTGCAGCTCGTGTGGGGGTGGTCCCTCCCGCCCGGGCTGGTGCAGGCGGCGCCCCTCGTGCACGACGGCATCATGTTCGTTCCCAGCCCCCGCGTCGTGCAGGCGGTGGACGCGGTGACCGGCGACCGCCTCTGGGAGCACCGCCGCGAGTTCGAGGCGTCGGACGCCCTCGAGGCGGTGGGGGCGGGCATGCGCACGCGATCGATCGCCATCTACGGCGACAAGATCTACGTCAACACCTCCGACGCCCACATCGTCGCCCTCGACGCGCGGACCGGCGAGGTGGCGTGGGACCACACCGTCGCCGACTTCCGGCTCGGCTACCGCTACACCAGCGGGCCCATCGTGGTGAACGGCCTCATCGTGGCCGGCATGACGGGGTGCCAGAACTACAAGAACGACGTCTGCTTCATCTCCGGCCACGACCCCGAGACGGGCGAGCAGGTGTGGCGCACGTCGACCATCGCGCGCCCCGGCGAGCCCGGCGGGGACACGTGGGGCGACCTGCCCCTGACGTTCCGGGCCGGCGCCGACTCGTGGATCCCCGGCGCCTACGACCCCGAGACGAACCTCACCTTCTGGTCGACGTCGCAGGCCAAGCCGTGGGCGCGGGTGTCGCGCAAGACCGACGGCGACGCGCTCTACACGAACAGCGTGCTCGCGCTCGACCCCGCGACCGGCGAGCTGCAGTGGTACTACCAGTTCGTGCCGGGCGAGACCCACGACCTCGACGACGTGTTCGAGAGCGTGCTCATCGACCACCGGGGGCGGCGGTCGCTCTTCAAGATGGGCAAGCACGGCATCCTGTGGGAGCTCGACCGCGCGACCGGGGCGTTCACGGCCGCCCACGACCTCGGCTACCAGAACGTCCTCGACGTCGACCCCGCGACCGGCGAGGTGACCTACCGGCCCGACATGATCCCGGTGGCCGGCGTCGAGCTCGACTTCTGCCCCGACTTCGGCGGCGTCCGCAACTGGCGGGCGAGCGCCTACCACCCGGGGACGCAGCTGCTCTACATCCCCATCCACCCGACCTGCGTGCGGGGCATGTTCACCGAGCTCGAGCAGGTCGAGGGGAACGACTACTACGCCGACCGGGGCTGGTTCTCGCGGGGCAGCCGCGTGCACCCCGACAGCGGCGAGCACGCCGGCCACCTCATCGCCATGGACATCGACACCGGCGAGATCCGCTGGCGGCACTCGACGGCGACGCGGCCGGGCGCGGCGGCCCTGACCACGGCGGGCGGCCTGGTGGTCTCCGCCGATACCGCCCGCAACCTGTTCGTCCACGACGTCGACACCGGCGAGGTCCTTTTCCGGACCCGCCTGCCCGGCTCGGTGCAGGGCTTCCCGATCACCTACGCGGTCGGCGGCCGGCAGTACCTGGCCGCGCCGGTCGGCGGCGGCCGGACCAACGCGGTGTACGTGTTCGCGCTGCCCGAGGGCGCCGCCACGCCGTAGATGGGAGTGGACGCCAAGCGGTTGGTCGGGCGGTGCCGCAAGGCGGTGACCCCGGGCCGGCGGGCTGCTGACCTCCGGGTCACGATTCTTCGCGCCGCGTGCACGGCGGCGGCTTGGGCCGCATTCGCCTTCACGCCGTTCGTGCAGATGTCCGTGCCATGAGCTCTCGCGTCTCCTACACCGCGGCCGCCTGGGCGGCGCTCGTCTTCACGCTGTTCGTGGTGCTGTGGGGCGGCTTCGTCAGCGCCAGCGGCGCCGGCGACGGTTGCGGCGACGACTGGCCGCTCTGCGGCGAGCTGCTCTCGCCCTCGGCGGGGGCGACCGCGGCCGACGCCGCCGACACCCTGGTCGAGTTCACCCACCGCGCGACGAGCGGACTCGCCCTGCTCGCCGTCGCCGGCCTCGCCGTCTGGTCGCGCCGCCGGTTCCCGCCCGGCCACCGCGCGCGCTACTGGGCCGCCCTGTCGCTCGCGTTCATGGTCGTCGAGTCGCTCATCGGGGCCGCCCTCGTCATCTTCCAGTGGGTCGACATGAACGTCTCGCTGGCCCGCGCCCTCGTCCAGCCGGTCCACCTCGCCAACACCTACTTCCTCATGGGCGCGCTGGCGTGCGCGGCGTGGTGGTCCGGCCCCCGGCGGCCGGCGCCGCTCGACCCGGGCCGCCCCGACCGGCTCGTGGCGGCGGCCCTCGGCGGGTTGATCGTGGTCAGCGCCTTCGGCACCGCCGCGTCCCTCGCCTCGACCGTCTTCCCGTCCGAGTCGTTTCTGGACGGCGTCCGCAGCGACTTCGCGGGCGGCGCCCACTACCTGATCCGCCTGCGCGTCTGGCACCCCGTCGCGGTTGTCGCCCTCGGCGGTTATCTCGTGTGGCTAGGGTGGTGGTTCCGCCGGACGCGGCCGGACGGCGTGCCGGTGCCGTTTCTGTGGGCGGCGGCGATCTTGGCTACGCAACTGGTTGTGGGGCTCCTGGACGCGGTGCTGCTGGCCCCGATCTCCCTGCAGATGGCGCACCTGCTCCTGGCCCACGCGCTCTGGCTAGGCCTGTTCGGCCTGTGGCTCCACCTCCGGTCCGAGCCGGCTTCATGGATCAGGCGCGTGACAACGAGCGGGTTGGAAGCCGATTCGCGGTTGAGGCCCCGGGTGGAACGGCCGACGGCGTGACCCATTCCCGACAGCGTCCACGTCGCCGGGATCGGCTATCGGTTTTCCAGAGAGACGCACACTCTCCGGCCGATGGCGGAGACATCGGGCCTGTCGTGGGCAGGCATGCCTGCGCTACAGGAAGCCGACCAGCGACCCCAGCGAGACCATCAGGATCGTGATCAGCACCACCCAGACCGCCGAGAGCAGGGTGCCCGGGGCCAGCATGTCGAGCATGCGGTAGTAGCCCTTGGTGTAGGTGACCAGGGGCACCGCGTCGAGGGGCAGCAGGAAGGCGCACGAGGCGGTGAACGCGACCGGCAGCGCGTAGAGGGCGGGGTTCTGTCCCGTGGACAGGGCCAGCAGGGCCAGGGGCGGAATCAGCACCGTGTTGATCACGGGGCCGATGGGCAGGGCGAGGTGGATGACGACCGTGAACGCGCTCACGAGGGCGACGATGCCCAGCGCGCTCCAGTCCTCGAGGCCCCCGAGGGAGCCGTCGACGAGCCACTGCGCGAGGCCGGTCTCGACCGACGCGGCCCCCAGCGCGGTGACCCCGCCCACCATCAGCAGCGCCTCCCAGCCGATGCCGCGCTCGACCTCCTTCCACGCGAAGATGCGCATGCCGGGGAGGAACATGACGACGGCCCCCAGGATGCTCACCATCACCACGTTCAGGGCCGGGAACCAGGTGCTGAGGATCCACAGCACGATCATGGTGCCGAGGACGACGAGGACCCGCCACTCGCGGCCGCTCACGGGGCCGAGGGCGGTCCGTTCGGCCGCGACGTCGCCGACCGCGGTGACGTGGTCCATCTCGGGCGGGTAGAAGCGCAGCAGGATGACGGTCGCGACCGGCAGCAGCACCACCACCATCGGGACCCCGATGACCATCCAGTCGAGGAAGCGCACGGTGACGTTGCCGTACTCCTGGATGAAGAAGATGCCGAGGATGTTGATGGAGCTGCCGGCCGGCGTCGCCACGCCGCCGATGAGGGCCGCGAAGGGGACGCCGATCATCACCACCTTGGCGAACGACGACCGGCCCGGGGTCAGCCCCATCTTGTCGAAGAGGCCGACGGCGAGGGCCATGAAGATGGCGGTCGCGGGCACGTCGGACATGATGGTGGATACGAGGCACGTGCCGACCATGAACACCCAGACGACACGGCGGCTGTCGGTGCCCGCCTTCGAGAGCAGCCACAGCGAGAAGCGCCGGTCGAGCCCCGAGCTGATGAACGCCTGGGCGACGACGAACATCGCGAGGACGAAGAAGAAGACGGGGCTCATGAACGTGCTGAACGCCGTGGGCAGGTCGGCCACCCCGAAGATCGGCAGCAGCACCACCGCGAGCAGCGCCGTCATCCCCACCGGCAGGGCCTCGGTTACCCAGAGGACCAGCACCACCACGAAGATGGCGGCCATCCGCTGACCCTCGGGCGACAGCGTCTCGGGTCCCGGCAGGCTCAGCAGCACGAGGGCGAGCACCGCCGCCGCGACCACCCCGGCGAGGGCCTGGGTCGTGGGGGCGGGAGGCTCGTTCACGGTCGGGGCGGATGCCTGCATCGAATCTCCTCGGGTGCGGTCCGTAGACGGCGCCCAGGGGGCCGCCCGCCGGACCGGAAGCGCCGCGCCAGTGTGTCACAATGGCCGCTCCGGCTCCATCGGTCAACAGGATATGGTCACCCAACGTCCCGGAACCGCCGCCGCCGGCGCCGAGAACGTCCTCGGCGGCGACCCGCGGCCCGTTTTCTTCGCGGTGGACCGGCCCGCCGCGCTCGGGCTGGATGGGCCGCCGCCCGGCGACGGCGAGACGGTCCGGGTGTGGGCGCGGTCGCTCTCCGGCATGCAGAAGGAGGCCATCGTCCGCTCCACCGCCGGCGGGGCGTGGCGGCTCGCCAGCGACGAGGGACCGTATCTCGCCGGCTTCGACGCCGCGCCCTGCCCGCTCGCGTTCATGACCGTGGGCATGGTGTCGTCGTGGATGAACGCGGTGCTGGACGCGGCGCGGGCGCGCCGCCTCACCGTCCGCGACCTCGTCCTCGTGCAGGACAACCGCTACACCATGGAGGGCTCGGCCCTGAACGGGACGATGACCGGCGGCGCCCTGCCGGTGGAGCTCGAGGTGCGCATCGACGCCGATGCCGGCGACGACGCGGTGCGCGATCTGGTGGCCGCGGCGGTACGCGGCGCCTCCGTCCATGACGTGCTGCGTCGGCCGCACGTGTCGCGGTTCACCCTGGCCGTGAATGGCGCCGAGGCGCAGTTGGGCCGGGCCGCGGGGCTGGACGGCGGGCCCGCGGCCGACCCCGCGCCGGCGTTTTCTCGCGTCGCGCCGGCCGACCCGGCCGGGGTGCCGGTCGTGCGCCTCGAGGCGGTGAAGCCGGTGGCCGGCGTGGCCGGCGGCGCCGGCACGAGCCTGCGGGCCGAGCAGCGCCGGCAGCTCCACCTGCAGGCCGTCTGCCGGCGTCGCCCCGACGGCGTGAAGCAGATCGATCAGCAGCTCCACAGCCCGCTGGGGTCGACGTTCCGATTCCGGTCGGACGAGCCGCGGGAGCAGGGCGGCCGCGGCGCCGCGCCCTCCGCCGCCAGCTACATGGCGGCCGGCGTCGCCTTCTGCTTCATGACCCAGCTCGGACGCTACGCCTCCATCCTCGGGAAGGACCTCCACGGCTACCGAATCGTGCAGGACGCGCGATTTCCCGGCCGCTCCGGCCCCCGCGGGGCATCTTCGAGCGACGGCGCGGCCCCGGTCGGCCCCGTCGCGGCCCCGCCCGCCGGCTCGGCGCCCGCGGGCGCCGCGGGCGCGGTCGAGACCCACGTCCATCTCGACACGCGCGAGGGAGAGGACTTCGCCCGCCGGTGCCTCGACATGGGCGAGCAGACCTGCTTCCTGCACGCGCTCTACCGAACGCCCCTCGAGCCCGTCGTCACCTCGACCCGGGTGTGAGGAGGGCGGAGAACCGGGGTCAGCCGGCGGACCCGCCACCCCTGTGTCCTTCGCCCCACGCCTCCGCTCCCGGTTCGGACGATGCGGCCGTAGTAGCATGACGGAAGTGACTCGTGCGGGCGACTCGACCGTCGGCGTGAGCCGCCGTCGGTCGATGCGGGTGGAGTCAGGGAAGGAGTCTGGAGCGCATGACCCAGACGATGTCGGGAGGGGCAGGGATTTCGACGCCGGACCCGGCGACGGCGGATCGCGAGAGCCTCGACTCGTCGTCCTGCCGGTTCGCAGGCACCGGTGCCGATGCGCCGGGCCGAGTCGAAGTGGCGATGCCGCGCGACCTGTTCGACCGCCTGACCGACCACGACGAGGCGCCGACGTGCCGCTACGAGACGGCGACCGGACGCGCCGAGTTCGTGGCGGAGCCGACGTTTGCGCACGAGTCGCGAGCCGCCGTCGCCGGCGAGCTGTTCACGCGGGTCGCGGTCGAGCTGGAGACAGCCGGGTCGCCGATCGAGTTGCAGGCCTCGCGGGCGACCCGGTTGATGAGCGACGACGGCGCGTTCGAGCCGGACGAAGGGTTGTTCATCGGCTCGGAGAGGATCGCCGCCGCGGAACGCGCCGGGGGTTGGCTCGACGTCCGCCGCGGCCATCCGGTGCCTGATCTGGTGGTCGAGATCGACCGCAGCACCCAATCGAGCGGCAAGCTCGCCCCCTGCTTCCGGATGGGCGTGCGCGAGACGTGGACTTGGAGCCGTCGCGGCGGCGCTTCCATCTGGGTCCCCGGCGAGGCGCCCGAGCCGGTTCGGGGCATCGCCGCCAGCCGCGTGCTGCCGGGGGTGACCCGCGACGCGCTCGACGAGCTGTTCGGACTGCCGTCCCGGTCGGCGCGCATGCCCGCGATGCGGCAACTCGCGCGACGGGTCGCGAGCGAGCTGGTCGGTCGAGACGCCGGGGCGCACGCCTGAAGGCGCCGGCGGGCGGTGCGTTCGCCTGGGGCTGCCGGGTCGCCGGGCGTCAGCGGCTCGGCGGTCGGCGGTCGAGCGGTTGGCGGTCGAGCCGCTGGAGATCGGGATGGAACCAGCACGGACGGATACGTTCCGCCGCGAAGCGGAGAGGGAGGCGGAGATGGGCTTGCCCGATCCCGGGGCCGCCGTTGCGATTCCGCGCGGTTGCCGACGGAGACGCGGTCAGGACACGTTCACCCGGACGAAGGCGTTGGTCCAGCAGCACTGCGAGCCGCCGCCGCCGGAGCGGTCGTTGGCGAAGACCCGCAGGACGTACTCGCCGGGCTCGCTGAAGGTCGCGGTGGTCTCGACGCGCTCGGGGCCGCCCTCCGCGATCTCGATCTCGGGGTCGGCGAAGGTCACCTCGCCCGGGCCCTGATGCGGGTGCAGGGACAGGCGGACGAGGGGCGGCGGCTCGTCGTCCGCCTCGCCGGGCCGCCGGGCGACGCCGTCGTCGGTGGCCCACACCGCCAGCGGCATCGGCTCGCCGGCGGTGGCCGTCAGCGGGCCCTCGGGCGCGCCGCCCGGCCCCCGGAACTCGCGGCCGCCCTCGGCGAACCTGACCGCGGGCGGCGTGTCGCCGCGGGTGTTCCCGCCCAGCGCGTCTAGCAGCCAGTCGCGGTGAAGGTGGCCGGGGATGGTCTGGCTGTCGCCGCGGAAGGTGAGGGTCCAGATCACCTCGTCGTCGCCGAAGTCGCCGGGCACGACCACCGTGAAGACGCCGCGGTGGCGGCGGGGCAGGAAGACCGTCGGCTGCCCGCGGTCCGGGCCTCCCGGCTCGATGCGGTTGTCGGCCCCGATGGGGACGCGGACGATCTCCTCCGAGTTGCGGTTGAAGTAGCCCCACGACACGCTGATGGTGCCGTCGGGGTTGGGGTACCAGCCCTCGTAGACGGGGGTGACGGTCTGTCCATGGGTGCCGACCGGGGCGAGCAGGAGCTGTCCGGCCGACAGGAGCGTCCAGCTCGCGGTGACGATTACCCCCACGATTCCGGCGACCGCCATACACCGATTCCGCATCGTCATTCCCCCGATTTCCGACTCTTCATCCGGCGCCCCGCATCGCCGCCCCGTGGCCCGGTCCTGACGCATGCCGCCGCATGTCGGGGCGGCATCTCCGAGGAGACGCCGCCCCGTTTCCTTACCTTGTCGAAGACGGCCGGCCGCCAGCGCCCGCCGCCCTTGCGGTCGGCCGGCCGATCCTCAGGCGCCGTTCAGTGACGCCGTGTGCGCTCCCGGCTCAGTCGCCGCTCGTCGGCCACACCACGCCCTGGTTCATCGTGGTGACCTCGCCCATGCCCTTGTAGACGAACTTCTGGACCCGCTTGCCCTCGTAGGTCTCGGTCGTGTAGATGTTGCCGGCCGAGTCGACCGCGATGCTGTGGGCCCCGAAGAACTGCCCGGGCTGCCGCCCGCCGTCCCCGAAGCTCGTCAGGTGCTCGAGGTTCTCGCGGTCGATGACGTGGATGCGCTGGTTCACGCCGTCGGCGAGGTACATGTAGGCCTGATCGGCGTCGTGCGAGAAGTCGATGTCCCAGGCCGCGCCGGAGCCCGTGGTGTTGGGCATCACCAGCATCTCGTCGACGTAGGTGCCGTCCTTCTGGAACACCTGGATGCGGTCGTGGGCGCGGTCGCACACGTAGATCAGCCCGCTGCTCGACACCTCGGCGCAGTGCACCGGGCTCATGAACTGCTGCAGGTTGGGGCCGCCGGGCACGTAGCGCTCGTCGTGGCTGTCGTCCGGCTCGTTGCCGTACGCGCCCCAGAAGCGCTTGAGGGCGCCGGTGTCGGCGTCGACCACTGCCACGCGCTTGTTGCCGTAGCCGTCGGCGAAGTAGATCTCGTTGGCGTCGCCGTCCACCGAGATCTTGGCGATGCGGCTGTAGCTGTCGAGGCTGAGGCTGTCGGGGGCCCGCCCCGCCACCCCGACCTGCAGCAGGAACTGCCCGTCACGGGTGAACTTCAGGGCGTGCGAGTCGCCGCCCCCGTTGCCGCCGACCCAGACGTTGTTCATGTGGTCGACGGTGACGCCGTGGTTCGACGACGGCCAGTCGTAGCCCTCGCCGGGGCCGCCCCAGTGGCCGACGAGGTTCCCGTCGGCGTCGAACTCGAGCACCGGCGGGGCCGGGGCGCAGCAGTCGTCGGCGAACGGCGGGTCGGAGATGGCGGGAATCTCGTTGCGGGCGAGGGTCGAGGCGCGGTGCACGATCCACACGTGGTCCTGCGCGTCGACGTCGACGCCGATGGTCGAGCCCAGCAGCCAGTGGTTGGGCAGCGGCTGCGGCCAGAACGGATCGACCTCGAACATGGGGGCCTCTTTCCCCTGCCCCTGGAGGGGGGTCTCGAGGTTGCCCAGCCCGCTGCCCCAGGCGACCGCCAGCCCCACCACGGCGACCGCCGCCAGCGGGACGATTCTCTTCGGAATCGACATTCTGCATCCTCCCCGTCGGGCGCGCCGTCGCCCGATGTGCGCGGTACGCGCCGCGCGTCGTCCGGTTCGAGTCCGGACGGTGATTATACGCCCGTTCCGTGGGCCCCCCCGGGGATCGAGATCCACGAACCCGGTGGCGTCTTGGTCCGCCCGGTCAGAACGTCGCGATCGGATTCAGCGGCGATCCCATCCCCTGGCGGATCCGGAGCGGCGACGCGGTGAACAGGAACTCGTAGCGGTTCAGCCGGCGCGCCTCCTCGGCGAGCCGCTCGAAGTCGAGGTTGTCGAAGATGGACACGCCGAGGGCCACCAGGGCGAGCCGGTGCAGCGGCAGGCCGACGCTCTCGGGAAACCCGTGGGGCGAGACGTCGTTGTACATGTCGTGCCCGATGAACGACACCCCGCGCTCCTTGAGGAAGTAGGCGACGTCGGCCTGATAGCCGGCGACCCCTTCCGACGTGGGCCACGGGCCGAGGGCCGCCCGCCGCTTCCAGCGCCCCGTGTACAGCAGGATGACGTCGCCCTCGGAGACCCGCACGCCCTGAATCTCCTCGAGCTTCTCGAGGTCGGTCCAGGTGACGGCCTCGCCCGGCTCCAGCCACCCCTCCGGCGTGGCCCGCCCCGGCAGCAGGGTGGCGTCGAACAGGATGCCGCGGGTCATGATGCCGTCGCGCAGCTCGTGGATGCTGCCCTGCGGGCACCCGCCGGAGGTCTCGATCTGCTCCCGGGTCACGCCGTTGTAGCCCACGCCCTCGAACATCACGTGGCAGGCGACCGAGTCGAGGTGGCTGTGGATGGCGCCGTGATACGTGTCGCTGTACTGGTATCGATCCGAGGCGCCGGTGTCGCTGACCCGCATCACCTGCCGGTCGAGGTACGTGCCGCCGTCGACCGCGGGTTCCTGGAGCACGTCGTGGGCGAGCGAGATGCTGATGCCCTCGGTGACCAGCGCCGCCGCCGCCTTCCGTTTCTCCGGGGTGATGAAGTTCGCGGCCCCGAGGCCGTCGTCGGGGCCCCAGCGGCCCCAGTTCGAGAGCTCCTCCATCGCCCGCAGGAAGTCGGCCTCGGTGGTCAGGGTGGGCCGGTCCTGGGCGGCCGCGGGCAGGGCCAGCGCCGCGGCGAGGGCCGTGGCGAGCAGCGCGCGGCCCGGCCCGGCGCCGTGCCGGGCGCCCGTCGCCTGGAGCTCGTCGTGGGCCCGCGCATGATTCCGGGCGCCATGACCGCGCGCGGCAAGACGTCGCGATGTCGATGTCGTCATCGTGTGTGCTCCCCGGGGCCTCTCCCCCGTGCTGCGAATCTTGGGCAACCCCTATCGGCTACTCTGCTCGGTGAGCCGTCGCGCCGAGCGGACCACGATCGCACCGAAACCATTCCGGGCCCGAAGGCCCGTCACGCGAGCCCGGACTTCTGGTACGATCAACCGCTTGATGCTGCTGTCACCTTACCGCATGTCCGAGGCCGGGAATCGGCTGATGCGGCCTCATCACGCCTTTTGCCTCTCGCTTGCCCTTGCGTGCCCCCTGCTGCTCGGCGCCTGCGGCGGCGGCCCCCCGCCGGCCGGCCGCGGAGCGGCGGAGCGTGGCCGGCCGGCCGCCACGCCGCCGGCCGCCGAATCGGCGCGCGCCGCGGAGTCGCCGCCGGCCGCCGCGGCCGAGTCGGGTGCCCCCGCCGCCGCGGGCGGTCTCGCCCAGGTCGCCGGCCAGGCCCGCCCCGCGACGGGGATGCTGGTGTCCATCGTGCTCCTCGAGCCGCACGCCGAGATCGAGGTGCCGGTGCCGGACGAGACGCCCATCATGGACCAGATCGGCCGCCAGTTCGTGCCCGGGTTCATCCTCGTGCGGGCCGGCCAGACCATCGACTTCACCAACAGCGAGGACGAGCTGCACACGGTGCACGTGAAGGACAGCCACGGCGAGTCGATCTTCAACATCGCCACCATGATGGGGACGACCTACCAGCACACGTTCGAGGTCGGCGACGAGTACTCGGTGATCTGCAACACGCACACCGAGATGTTCGCCGACATCATGGTCGTCGACACGCCCTACGCCGTCGTCGCCGACCGGGACGGCCGCTTCGCCTTGCCCGACGTCATTCCCGGTCTCTACACGGCGACCGTCATCCAGGGCGGCGACCGCAGCGAGCTCGAGATCGAGATCGCCGCAGGGACGAACGAGATCGACTTGACGGGCGCGTGAGCGGTCGGCCAGGTTCCGGCCGTCTTCGCCCCTTTGGGTCGGATAACGCGGACCCCCGTGTGCGCCGTGAAGGAAGCCGTTCCTCAGCGGGTGCGGGACCCGCCCGGCAACGCGTTCGACATCGAGAAGACTGTCGTCGCCCGCCTCGGTGCAACGCCACCCCTGTGCAGCAACGCGACGCGGTGTCTCACCCCGCTCGCCTCATAGGTCCTGGTTCGTTTCGGCGACCATCAGGTCGATCACCGCTTCTATTGCGGTCGCCCCGCCCGCCGCCACGCGCGCGGACGGTGTAGACGACGAGCACGTTCGATGGTCAGGTCTCCTGCGTTCCCACACAGCCGGTCCCGCAGCGCGGCCGGCGCACACGCCTGGGTGACGACGAGGTTTGCCTCCGGAAGAATGTCCAGGCCGGGCGGGAGCGATCCCGACAGAAGCGATACGTTCTGAACATTTCCCCCCTGTATGAGGTGGAAATACGGGCCTTGCCTATCAATCTTGAGGGGGATAATCCACGTACATGCATTCGGGGCAACGTGGGGGGCTCGGCAGCAGACGCCTGTTGAGGTCGTGAGGCAGCGAGGAGAGCCGGGAGCAGGGCCGCGCCATGAACCAACAGGAGCTGTACGACCGCATCCTCGGGTCGCTTCACGAGGCGGCATTCGATGACGCCGGTTGGCCGGGAACCGCCGGCCTCATCGATGCCGCCTGCGGTCTGAAGGGCAACATTCTCGTGTTCGGTGAGGGGCGTGCGCAGCCGGACGTCGAAATCTACTGGGCCCGGTTCTGCTTCCGGGGGCACCGCCGCGAGGATTGGGAACAGGAGTACTTCCGTGACTACTGGATCCGGGACGAACGCCTCCCCCGGTTGAGGCAACTGCCCCACGGCCGGCTGGTCCACTCCGCGGAGCTCTTCAGCGAGGCGGAGAGGAAGATGTCGGCGACCTACAACGAGGCGCTGCGAAAGTCGGATGTCCAGAACAGCCTCAACGTGCGGCTGGACGGGCCGGATGGAACCCGCGTGGTGTGGGTCCTCGGCGACCCTGTCGCAGCGAGCGGGTGGGGGTCGGGGCAGACCCGGATGGTCGAGCGGCTTCTGCCGCATGTGCGCCAGTTCGTGCTCGTCCGGCAAGCGCTGGTCGAGGCCGGGGCGCTCGGGGAGTCGCTCACGGGACTGCTCGACGTCGCGGGGACCGGCGTCATCCACCTGGACCGGAGAGGTCAAATGGTGGCGGCGAGCGACCGCGCCGTCGAGCTCCTCCGGCGGCGCGACGGATTGCTCGACGACGGCGGTGTCCTGCACGCCGTCGAGCCTGCGGATGATGCCGACCTCCAAGGGCTGCTGAGGCGCGTCTTGCCGCTTCCCGGCGGCCAGGGCGCCGGGGGCTCGGTGACGGTCGGACGACTGTCCGTCTCGCCGCGGCTCGTCTTGCATGTCAGCCCCGTGGGCGGGTCTTCGAGGGACGCCCGTACGCGGCGTGTCGCCGCGCTGGTGCTGGTCGTCGAGCCGGGGCGTCGGCCCTCCATCGACGCGAACCTCGTGGCTGCGGCGCTGGGTCTGACGCCGACGGAGAGCTCGGTGGCGGCGATGCTGGCCACGGGCTACAGCATCCGCGAGATCGCGGAGGCCACGCGCCGGAGTGAAGCGACGGTCCGTTGGCACCTGAAGCAGATCTTCATCAAGCAACGGATTTCCCGGCAGGCGGACCTGGTGCGGCTGGTGCTGTCGGTGTCGGGCGTTTCGGCGTCGCGGCGTTGAATGCTCGCCAAACGGGCCTCGACGACCGGCCGGTCGACACGGTCAGGGCCGCCGTCATGGCCACGGGCGACCTGCTTTTCGCAGGCACGCCGTGTCGACCGCGCCGGTGGAGGCCGCGGCGACCTGGCGCGGGAGCGTTCAGAAGTCGATGCGGGTGCTGACGCCGAAGCTGCGCGGCCGATTCGTCAGGTAGCCCACGCGGGCGAGCGTGCCGCGCTCCTGGTCGAGGGCCAGCAGCGCCAACTCGTCGGTCACGTTGTCGACGAAGAAGGCGATGTCCCAGCGGCCGTTCAGGAAGCCGACGCGGGTGTTGAGGATGTTGTAGGCGGGCAGCGTCGGAGCGAACGTGAAGGTGCCCTGCGTCAGCGGGCCGCCGATGTGCGCGCCGGGGCTGAGAGCCGGCGATAGCGCCGTCAGGTCGACCGAGCCGAAGCCCGCCGCCTGGTCGCCCACCTGCGTGTAGCGCGAGCCGACGTGCTGGAAGGTACCGCTGAGGTAGCCGACCCAGCCGCCGCCGGCCAGCCAGCGCCACGTGGCCGCGGCCGCGGCCTGGAAGCGGGGCGTCGTCGGCAGGCGCCGGCCCGCCTCGATGCCCGACACCACGCCCTCCGCGCCGTCGGCGTCGGTCGAGGTGATTGTCGACTGCAGCCGGGCGTCGGCGACGCTGGCCGAGACCGCGAAGTCGAAGAAGGTGGTGGGCTGCGCGGCCAGCTCCAGCTCGACGCCGGTGCTGCGCGCGTCGGGCATGTTGAAGATGATGCGCGACGAGCAGGTGCCGGCCGTGAGGGTCGCCTGCAGGTTGCGGATGTCCATGTAGAAGCCCGAGGCGTTGAACGTGCCGCGGCCGCCGAGAAAGGTCGACTTGACGCCCGCCTCGTAGTTCCACAGCTCCTCGTCCTCCCACGTGCCGCGGCCGCCGAAGGTGGCGAGGTCGGCCTCGGAGCAGATGGGCGCGTTGAGGGGGTCGTTGATGCCGCCGAGGCGGAAGCCCTTCGACACCTGCGCGTTGACCTGCGTCGCGTCGGTCACGTCGTAGCTGGCGATGATTCGCGGCGCGACGCCGCTCGCCGACGTGGTCCCCGTGCTGTCGAGGGGGTCGGCGAAGAGCCCGTCGAACACCTGGGTGCGCTCCTCGTCGAAGTCGTACCAGCGGAGGCCGCCGGTCAGGCTGAGCCGGTCGGTGACGGCCACCGTCGCCTCGCCGAAGAAGGCGAGCTGCTCGAAGTCGTAGTCGAGATCGGAGAAGAACAGCTCCTCGGTGTCGGGATGGCCGGCCAGCGGGCGGGACCCCGACCAGACGAGGTCCGGGATGCCCGTCACCGCCCGCAGGAAGTCGGTGACGGCGGGGCCGTTGGCGGCCACGTAGTCCCTCGCGTACGCGCTCTGCCCGTACCGGCGCTCGGAAGAGCCGTAGAAGGAGCCGAACAACCAGTCCAGCCGCTCGCCGCCGCCCGCGAGGCGGATCTCCTGCGTCACGCCCTCGGCGGTGGTGGCGTCGACGAGGGGAACGTCGAGGGTGTAGCCCGCCTCCGGCGCGCCGAACGGGCTGAACGAGACGCTGGCGCCCAGTGCCGAGGCGTCGCGCACCACCTCGACGTCGCGGTAGATGACGGAGGTGATCTGGGTCAGCACGACGTCGCCGAAGTCGATCTCCGCCGTCAGGTCGCCGAGCACGAACCGGTCCGTGTAGGGCTCGTCGATCTGGGTGAACTGCTGCCGGTCCTCCAGCGACACGGCCGGCCGCGTGGTCGTGAACGGATTCGCGAGGATGTTGTAGGCGTCCATCCGGTTCCAGCCGTTCATCGACACGTCCTGGTAGACGAGCCGCGGGGTGAACGAGAGCCGCTCGGAGGGTTGCAGCAGCACGGCCACGCGGGCGCCGGTGCGCCGGCCGTCGTCCACGTTCTCGCGGACGGCCAGGTCCGGCTGCACGGCGTCGATGAAGCCGCCGATGGCGGTGTTGTACGCGGCGACGCGGAGCGCCGCCGCCGACCCCAGGGGCACGTTGACGGCGAGCTTCGCGTCGTTGCCGAGCCCGCCGCCGGCGAGCGAGCTGAAGCCGAGCTCGCCCGTTCCCTCGGTGACCCCGAGGGCCGGCTGGTTGGTGATGTAGCGCACCGTGCCCGACAGCGAGCCCGACCCGAACAGGGTTCCCTGCGGGCCGCGCAGCACCTCGACCCGCGACATGTCGAACAGGTCGAGGTCCGGCGTGAACAGCGACATCGAGACGACCGACTCGTCGAGGTAGACGCCGACCTGCTCCTTGACCCCCGGCTGGTCGCGCACGATCTGGCCGGCCGAGACGCCGCGCATGGCGACCTGGCTCTGGCCGGGACCGAGGTTCTGCACCGAGAATCCGGCGACGTTGGCGGAGACGTCCTCGATGGTCTCGGCCCCGCGGTTGCGCAGGGCCCGCCCGGACGGCGCGGCCACCGAGAAGGGCACCGCCTGGACGTTCTCCTCGCGTTTGCGGGCGGTGACGGTGACCGTCACCTCTTCCGCGAACTGCGCCGTGTCTTCGGCCTCGGCCTGCTCCTGTGGCTCGGCCGGCTGCGCCGCCGCGGACAGGGGTACGGCCAGCAGCAGCACGCCGAGCACCCTGGCTTGTCCGAAATTACTCATCGTCCCCACCTCCCAACGAAGTCTACTCGTCTTGCCGGCGAGCTGAGCCTGCCGTCCGGAGGGCTCCAGGGGGAGGCCTGGCTGCTGAGGCCTCGAGCGATGGCGTTGGACTTGTAGACTAGCAGCCCGTGGTGGAACCCCGCGTTGCACCGCGCCCGAAGGGCGCCAGCGAACAGCCGAGGCGCCCGCCTGACAAGGCGTGAGGAGGGCGCATATTGGGCATACGTAACCGACGAACAACGCAGTCAGGCGGGATGCATCGCCGCTCGAAATGCAGCGGGGACTTTCGCCACGGACTGCTAGGAGGACGCCGGGCCATTCTCGACGCCCACGCTATCGCCTGCAGCTTGACCGACGTTGCGGATCCGCGTCAGCCGACCTCGCCAAGGAAGTAGTCGGGCAGGCCCGGCTTGGTGTCGCGCAGGATCTCCACGATGGCGGTGCGGTCGTCGCGGGACAGCCCGGCGTAGCGGGGCTCGCCGGCGGCGCCCGACAGCACCGTCCACATGCGCCGGTACACCGCGTCGAGGGCCGGCGCGGGCAGGGCGTCGAAGGCGTCGGCGTAGACGAGGGGGCTGCACGGGTAGCGCAGCAGCCGCGCGTCGAGGTCGAGCTGGTGGAGCGAGCGTCCCCGGCTGTCGAAGGGGCCCAGGGACGAGTAGACCTCGGCGTAGCCCGACGTGCTCGCGATGCCCGGCGGCAGCGGCGCCTCGTCGACGAACAGCAGGTAGTCGACCAGCTCGACCGCGGCCTCCTCGAGGGTGGGGGCGTCCTGGCCGGCGGCCGGCCGCCTCCCCGCCGCGGCCGGGTGCGCGTCGACGCGGGCCTGCCAGCCCAGCCGCACCAGCAGGTTGGTCATGTGGTTGCGGTGCTCCAGCACCATCAGGGCCACGAGGTCGCTGTACGGGGTGGCGTAGCCGTCGAGATCGACGACGCCGTCGAGGGTGTCGAGCACCGGCGCCGGATCGCCGCCGCCGGGGATGTACTCGAACGGCTCGGTCCGGTTCCCCAGGTGGCGCAGCGATGGCGGCGCGCCGGTCACGTACCAGCTTCCCCAGCGGTCCTCCAGGGGGCTGCGGTGGTCGGTCACCCAGCCGACCGCGTAGGCGTTGGGGTCGTCCGGCAGGGGCAGGGTGTTCAGGGTCATCAACCCGGGCACGCCCAGCGTGTCCCACGACAGGTGGCAGGCCAGGCACTGCTCGTTGCGCGTCAGCTCGGGGTGCTCGGCCGGCTGCTGGTCGAGCGAGTAGAAGCCGACGCCCTGCACCGGGTCGAGCGACGCGATCTCCAGCACGTCGGCGTCCCGCACCCAGCCCACCGCGACGGTGTCGTTGAAGTAGATCGCGCGCGGGCTCTCGGGCGTGACCCAGCGGGCCTGGAAGCTGGTCTCGGAGAACACCGTCACCTGCGACTCGACGGGGACGTCGAGGGCGTCGAGCAGAGACCGCAGGTAGCCGCTGGTCGGGTCGAACGCCAGCTCGACGTCGCCCGACTGCAGGGCCTGGTTGAGCGCCGTGACCGCGTCGTCCCGCGCCCCGTCGGTGTAGCGGATGGCGGGATGGTCGCGCGACTCGCGGAACACGCCGCCGCGCTGCCCGCTCGCCGCCCCCGCGGCCAGCACCGCGAGAAGCCCAGCCCCCGCCCACCGCCGGCCCGTCGCCCACCGTCGTGTCGTGTTCACCATGATTGCTGTGACGATTCTACCCTTGCTGTCGGGCCGGAGTGCACCCCGCCCCGCCGGGTTACACTTCGGGCGACATGGCCGAGCAGTCGTCGCGGTTGCCCGTCGTCCTTTTCGGCCTGTTGCTGGCCCTGTGCCTGACCCTGTGCCTCGCGATCGCGGTGGAACCCGCCGCGTCCGGGGACGGCTCGGGTCGGGACGGGAGCCTCGAGGCGCTGTCCGCGTCCGGCGCCACCCATCCGCGGTTCCCCTCGATGGACCATGGCGGATCCGGCCCTCGGCGACACGGGCCGGTGCTGGGCCTCGCGTGGGCCTTCGGCATCCTGCAGCTCGCCCTCGTCGTGGGCTGCCTCGCCCTCGGGGTCCGGCGCGGCCGGATGCGCGCCCGCCTGGCCGCGGGCGGGCTCGTGGTCGCGCTGATCCTCACGATGATGGTGGTCTCGTACCGCGGCTACCTCGTCGACCCGGATGCGGCGTTCCTCGCCCTGCCGGTCCCCACCGCCTGGTTCCTCTACGGGTTCTGGCCGGCCCAGTTCCTCGTCGTGGGGCTCTACGTCCTGCCGTTCGACAGGGAGATCGTGACCCGGCGGGACCTCGACCGCTTCCGCGAGATCCTCGCCCGGCACGCGCCGCCACGCGCCTGATCCCCCCATGGACGACTCGCGCTCGCTCGTCGTGCTCGCCTTCGTCGCTGCGTACCTGGCGATGTGCATCGGCGTGGGGATCTGGGCCCTGCGCCGCACCAACTCCACCCGCGACTTCTTCATGGCGGGGCGCGACCTCGGCGTCCTCGTCACCGGCCTCGCGGTGTTCTCGAGCGTCATGAGCGGGTTCGGCTTCGTGGGCGGGCCGGGGCTCGTCTACCGCATGGGGCTGAGCTCGGCGTGGATGACGGTGGTGAGCCCCCTCGCGTTCTGCAGCGTCTACTACCTGCTGGCCAAGCGCCTGCGCATGGTGGCGGAGCTGCGCGACACCATCTCGCTGCCCGACGCGGTGGCCGCGCGCTACGGCAGCGAGCTCGCCCGGCTGCTCACCGCCGTCGCCATTCTCCTCGGGGTGGTCGGCTATCTGGGGACGCAGATCCTGGCGATGGCCACGGTGCTGCGCGACATCCTCAACAACGTGTCGTTCATCCCCGAGGTGTCCCTCGTCACCTGCATGGCCGTCGCCTGCGCGGTGCTGGTGTTCTACTGCGTCACCGGGGGCATCCTCGCGTCGGTCTACACCGACCTCGTGCAGGGCGCGATCATGATCGTCGCCGCGGTGTTCGTGTTCTTCGCGGCCCTCGCCGCGGTCGAGGGCGGACTCGGCGGCATCGTGACCACCCTCGTCGCCGACGACCCCGAGGCCATCAGCCCGTGGGGCACCCTGGGCATGCTCGGGTCGCTGTCGTGGCTGGTCGTGTTCACCCTCGGCGGGGCCGGCCAGCCCCACGTCATCACCAAGCTGATGATGAACCGCCGCATCGAGGACGCCCGGCGCAGCCTGCCCGTCAGCGCGGTGGGCTACGCGATCTGCTCGCTGCTGTGGCTGAGCATCGGGCTGGCGATGCGGGCGCTGGTCATCCAGGGCGGCCACCCCGAGCTCGCCAACCCCGACGAGGCGGCGCCGCAGTTCCTGCAGTTCCACGCCGGCCCGGTGCTGGCCGGCATCGTCTTCGCGGGGCTCTTCGCGGCCATCATGTCGACCGCCGACAGCTTCCTCAACCTCGGCGCGGCGGCCGTCGTGCACGACATTCCCCGGGCGCTCTACGGCCGGTCGCTGGCCAACGAGCTGTTCTGGGCCCGCGTGGCCACGGTGGGGCTCGCGGTGGGCTCGGCCCTCTTCGTCCTCTACTCGCGCCAGGACCTCGTGGCCCTGCTCGGCGCGTTCGGGTGGGGCACGTTCGCGGCGGCTCTCGTGCCCGCGGTGGCCATCGGGTTCAACTGGAAGCGCGCCACCGCCGCCGCCGCCAACGTGGCGATCGCGTCGAGCCTCGTCGTCAACTTCGGCATCGAGCTGTTCGGGGTCGCCATGCCCTGGGGCATCAACGGCGGGTTCGTCGCCCTGCTGCTCTCGATGACCCTGTTCTTCGGGATCTCGCTGGCCTCGCCGCCCCCCGCCCTCGACCCGGACATCGACGAGGTGATGGACCTGTAGCCGCGGCCGGGGCTTCCGGCCGGTCCGGGCATACGGGTCGGCGACGGGAACGTCGAATCGATGTCGGGAACGGAGGGACGGGGCGGATCCTCGGGTTCCGAAGCGAGCGCAGGGACGGGGCGGGACCCGGGCGGGCCGCCGGCGTCACCAGCGGACCAGGGGGTCGGTCGTCGGCTTGCCGCCCGTCGCGATGACGGCCTCGGGCGAGCGGACGCTGACGACGTAGTCGAAGGCGTCGGGGCCTGCCGCCGACCGCCGGCCGACGAGGCGGACGAAACGCTCGCCGGCCGCCCGCGCGGCCCGGAGCTCGGTTTCGGCCGGTACGACCAGCGAGAGGGTCACGGTGCGGCCGCGCTGGCGCAGGGTCGCATCGAGCACGCCGGCGTCCGCCCGCATGTCTTGCAGCACCGCGGCTTCCTGCGTGGAGGCCAGGACCGGCGGGGTCGATACCCCCCCGCGGGAACGGAGACCGGAGAACCAGCCGGCGACCTTCCGATAGACGTACGGCAGCCCCACCGCGACGGCCGAGGCGGTGCCGATGCCGAGGACGTCGGTCTGGGCCACCTCCGTCACCTCGCGCGGCTGCATGTGGTTCATCATCTCCCAGTGGCTCGGCCCGCCGAACGGGGCCGGCTCGCGGCCGCGGGTCAGGTCGTCGAAGAGCCCGAGTCCCTCGACGAAGCCGAGGCCGGGCGCCAGCTCGACGGGCGGTCGCGGGGGGACGATCCACCCGGCGTCGGGATCGCCGAACGCCGTACGGACCGACCCCTCGGTCTGCCGGTCGGCCTGGAGCGCGGCCCGGATGCGCGCGAGCGACTCGGGGCTGAGCGCGCCGACCGCGCTCTCGTCGGGGGACGTCTCGTCGGCCGCCGGCGTCTGCGCCGCCGCCGGCGCCGTCATCAGCAGGACGGCGACGGCGGTCGCGCGGGCCGCGCCTCGGGGCCGCCGCCGGCGCCGCGCGCATCGTTCCCCGCGCGGCTCGCCCGCCGCGGCGACGATCCGACCGGTCATCCCATGACCCTCAGGCATGTGAACGCGAGCATGTGGTGGTCTGCCACAAATGATACATCGACACCCGCCGCGGTCCGCCCCGGCACGGAGATCGTGGTCGACGGCTACAAGGCCAGGGAGTCGGGTCCGCCACGGGGTTGCGAACCGTCGGGGGACGTGTCGGGACTGGCGCAGCCCCGCCTCGGTCCGCCCCGGGTCCGCCCGGGTCCGGTCTCGTCATCGGACGCCGAGGCGGTGGCCCGTCCGCCGGGTCCGCGTTCCCGTTCCGCGGTGCGGGGCAGTGTAGGATACGGGACTCGACAACCTCCATGACCCTGCGGGAGACGCCATGACCTTCGTCAGCGACCTGGAGCCGACCGCGCTGTGGCGGCACTTCGACACCATTCTCACGATTCCCCGCGCGTCGAAGGATGAAGGCCGGATGCGCGATCACATCGTGGCGTCGGCCGACGGCCTCGGGCTCGCCCATCACGCGGACGCGGCCGGCAACCTCGTCGTGCGCAAGCCGGCCACGACGGGCCACGAGGGCGCCGACATCACCGTCCTCCAGTCGCACCTCGACATGGTGCAGGAGAAGAACGCGGACGTCGCGTTCGACTTCGCCACCGACGCCATCGTGCCGCGGATGGAGGGCGAGCACCTGACCGCCGCCGGCACCACCCTGGGGTCGGACAACGGCATCGGGGTGGCGGCGATGCTGGCGGTGATGGGGGAGACGGCGTTCCCGCACGGGCCGCTCGAGCTGCTGTTCACCATCGACGAGGAGACGGGGCTGACCGGCGCCGCCCGCCTCGACGGCGGACTGGTGCAGGGGCGGCGGCTCATCAACCTCGATTCCGAGGAGGACGGCGTGCTCTACGTCGGGTGCGCGGGCGGGGGCGACACGCAGCTCGCCGTCGAGCTCGGCGCCGCGCCGGCCCCGGCCACCGGCGTCGCACTCGCGGTGGCCCTGCGGGGCCTCAAGGGCGGCCACTCCGGCGTCGACATCCATCTGCAGCGGGGGAACGCCGTCAAGCTGCTGGGGCGGGCCCTCTGGGCCGTGCACCTCCTCGGCCACCATTACGACCTCGCCCGCTTCGACGGGGGCAGCGCCCACAACGCGATTCCCCGCGAGGCGTTCGCGACGGTGGTGGTGCCGGCCGACGGCCAGGGCGCGCTCCTGGCCGCGCTGGACCGGGAGCTGGCGGCAATTCGCGACGAGTACGCCCCGGCGGAACCGGACATGAGGCTCGCTGCCGATGCGGTGACCCGGCCCGGCACGGTGTGGGACGGGGCGACGACCGAGCGCGTGCTCCGACTCGTCAACGCCCTGCCGCACGGGGTCGAGGCGATGAGCTACGACATTCCCGACCTCGTGGAGACCAGCGTGAACCTGGCCACCGTCGTTCCCGTCGACGGCTCCCTGCGGGTGGGCCTCAGCAGCCGGTCGTCGATCGACTCGGCCCTCGAGGCGATGCGCCGCCGCGTGCGAGCGATCGGGGTGCTGGCGGGGGCGGCGGTCGAGGAGGGCGAGGCGTACCCGGGGTGGAAGCCCGATCTCGAGTCCCCGCTGCTCGACGTCGTCACCGCCGTGCATCGGCGCGCGTTCGACCGCGAACCCGGGGTGAAGGCGATCCACGCGGGTCTGGAGTGCGGAATCCTCGGGAAGAAGGTGCCCGGCATGGACATGATCTCGTTCGGGCCGCGCATCGAGTTTCCGCACTCGCCCGACGAACGGGTGCACGTCGGGTCGGTGGGGCGGTTCTACAAGCTCCTCGAAGCCACCCTGACGGCACTGGCTTGAACCGAGGGAGCGGGTGCGCGTGTTTTTTGTTCGCCCGGGTGGCCGCTCTTCGCCATCCGGCTCAGTGCACCCGGAGGTTCCCGGGTGGCAGGGACGGCGCTGCGCGGGGACGCCGCGGCGGCGCGACGTCGTCGGTCCCGCAGTCGTCGCAGCCGTGGCAGGACGCCTTGGTGTCGGGGGTGGCGCTGCCGACGATCGCGCGCAGATGCCGAACCAGCGCTACCACCGCGTAGCCGACGATGAGCGCGACGATCGGATCCTGCCAGGTCAAGGTCATGGTGGGTTCACCCGTCATTCGTCCGCGCAAACTCCCGCCGAAACCGGGTGGCGCGTTGCTCGACGCAGCCGGGAGTCCGCGCCGTGGGATGGCGCGGACTCCGGCAGATGGTTGGGCGCCAAGCGGAGCCGACGATTGGCGGGCCAGCCCGTCATCGCGCTCCCCGGCCGACACCACGGCCCGCCGGTCAGACGCCCCAGCCGAGGGCCGAGCCGACCTGATACACCGCCAGCGACGCGACGTAGGCGAGCACCGACATGTAGCCGAACATGAAGGTCGGCCAGTACCAGCCTCCCGACTCCCGGCGCACGACCACGATGGTGCTCATGCACTGGCAGGCCAGCACGAAGAACACCATCAGCGAGACGCCGGCGAGCGGGGTCATCAGCCGCGATCCGTCCGCGTGGGTCGCGTTCTGCAGCGACTCGCGCAGGCTGACGCTCTCCTCGTCCGCCTCCTCGATGCCGAACACGATGCCCAGGGTCGAGACGAAGACCTCGCGCGCCGCGAAGGCCCCGATGATGCCGACCCCGATGCGCCAGTCGAAGCCGAGCGGCTCGATCGTTGGCTCGATCGCCTGGCCCAGCCGGCCCCCGAGGCTGTAGCGGAGCTGCTCGCCCGCCTGCTGCCCGGCCAGCTCGGCCAGCTGCTCCTCCTGCGCTGCGGCGTCGGTCGTCGCGGCGAGCGCCGCCTCCCGCGCGTCGTCGTACCGCGCGTCGATCTCGCTGCTGTGGGGGTACGAGAGCAGCGCCCACAGGATGACCGTCATCGTCAGGATGATGGCGCCCGCGTCCTCGAGGAACTTGCGCGTCCGGCGCCACGCGACGAGGAAGATGTTGCTCCAGACCGGGACGCGGTATGGAGGCAGCTCGAGCAGCAGCGGCAGGCGGGGACCCTTGAGCACGGTCCGGCGCAGCACCGCCGCCGCCGCGAGGGTGGCGCACACCGAGAGCGCGTACATCGAGAACAGCACCACCGCCCCCGCGCTCACGATGCCGAGGACGCGGGGGGCGCCCGCGAACGCCACCGCGGTCACGATGGCGTAGACCGGCAGGCGGGCGCTGCACGAGATCATGGGCAGCGTCAGCATGGTGATGAGCCGGTCGCGGCGCCCCTCGATGGTGCGGGTGGCCATGACGGCGGGAATGGCGCAGGCGAAGCCGGACAGCATCGGCACGAACGCCTTGCCGTGCAGGCCCACCCGGCCCATCAGCCGGTCGATGACGTAGGCCACCCGGGCGAGATAGCCCGAGGCCTCGAGCAGGGCGATGAAGAAGGACAGCATCGCGATCTGCGGCACGAAGACCACGACGTTGCCGACCCCGGCGACGACCCCGTCGGCCAGCAGGTCGGCCAGGTTCCCCTCCGGCAGGACCGCCCTCACCCCGCCCTGCAGCCACGCCGTCGCCGTCTCGATGGCCCCCATGAACGGCTCGGACCACGTGAACAGAGCCTCGAAGACCACCGCCATGACCACCGCGAAGACGGCCATGCCGTAGACCCGGTGGGTCAGCACGTCGTCGATCTTCCTGGTCCAGGTGCGGGTGTCCTCGTGCCGGACGGTCCTGACGTCCCGGGCCACCGCCTCGGTCCAGCGGTAGCGGGCGGCGATGATCTCCTCGTCGAGCCGGCGCTCGGCGCCGGCGGCGTCCCGGCGGAGCGCATGCACCTTCTGCAGCACCGGGGCGGGCAGGCCGCTCGTCGCGCCGTCGTCGGTGTCGAGCGACAGCAGCGACCAGAGCGCCCAGGCCCGGCGGACCGCCGGCGTGCTCCCGAAGTCGGCCTCGGCGAGGGCCCGGGTCACCGTCGACACGTCGCGCTCGGCCTCGGGCGGCAGGCCCGTCCAGGCCTCGTCGGGGCGTGGCGCCAGCGCCACCGCGTCGCCGATCGCGTCGCGAAGGTCGTCGAATCCGAGGCCCTTCGAGGCGACGGTCGGGACCACCCTGGCCCCCAGCCAGCCCGCCAGCCGCTCGGTGTCGAAGTCGGCCCCCGCCGCCTCCGCCTCGTCCATCATGTTGAGGGCCACGATGACCGGGATGCCCGTCTCGGCGATCTGCAGCACGAGGTACAGCGCCCGCTCGATGACCCCGGCGTCGACCACCACCACCACCGCGTCCGGCGGGCCGTCGTGCCGGCCGAGCACCGCGTCGACCGCCACCTGCTCGTCCGGCGAGCTGGCGGTGAAGCTGTAGGTGCCGGGCAGGTCGACGATCTCGACGGGGGCGCCGTCGGGCAGGGTGATCTGGCGCGAGGCCCGGGTGACGGTGACCCCGGGATAGTTGCCGATGTGGGCGCGGGCCCCGGTCAGGGCGTTGAAGACGGTGGTCTTGCCCGAGTTGGCGTTCCCGGCCACCAGCACGCGGGGGACGCGGGCGCCCCCGTCGTCGCCGGGTGCCGCCCCGGCCGACGGGTCGTGCGCCGGCAGGCGGCGGGGCGCCTCGGCGTCGCCGCCCCCGGTCTCCGCGAGGTCGGCGCGGCCGTCCGGCAGGAGCTGGATGTGGGCGGCGTCGGCCCGGCGCAGCGAGAACAGGTAGCCGCGCAGCCGGACCTCGAGGGGGTCGCCCAGGGGCGCCCGGCCCACCGCCTCGATGGGGGTGCCCGGCACCAGCCCCATCTCCATCAGCCGCCGCGCCACGCGCGGCTGGCCCCCGACGCGGTGGATGACGCCGCTGTCGCCGATGGGCAGCTGGTCGAGGGTGTGGAGACCTTGGTGCACGAGAAGATGCTCCGGGCGCCGGTGGCTCGGCGGCCTCAAGTGAAACTGAGTCTCAATATGGAGAGACGAGTCTATCCCGAACGCGGGGGGCGGTCAACAGACCGGTGGCCGGCGCCAACGCCATCATCGCCCGGCGGCGCTGCAGGCTCACGGCCGCGTCGAGGGTTTTCTGGGAACGACGACTCGCAAGGGCCGCCTGACGGTCGGATCACGAATCCGTCGTGCACCCCCCGGCCGGAGCCGTCGACCGACGTGCGGATCGCGCGGGCCGAATCTCGCGCCGGGCATGGCCCCGGGAGCGTCGAAGAGCTCATCGAAGAGCCCATCTGTGACACAATTGATCGTTTTCGGTACCTTCGTGTTCGATGTTCTGTCAGGAGTCCTTTCGATGAACAACGCTCGTGTCACGGTGCCCCCCCCTCGGAACGAACCGGTGCTGAGCTACGCGCCCGGATCGCCGGAGAAGGCCGCCCTCAAGGCGCAGCTCGACGCGTTCGCGGCCGGGTCGGTGGAGATTCCCCTGATCATCGGCGGCCGCGAGGTGACCACCGGCGACCTCGGCGCCTGCGTTCTGCCGCACGACTACCGCAAGCAGGTGGCCACCTATCACCGCGGCAACGCCGACACCGTGGACCAGGCGATCGCGGCGGCGGCGGCGGCCCGACCGGGGTGGAGCGAGATGTCGTGGGAGTCGCGCGCGGCCATCTTCCTCAAGGCGGCCGAGCTGCTCGCGGGCCGCTACCGGCCGATCGTGAACGCGGCCACCATGCTGAACCAGAGCAAGACGGTGTTCCAGGCCGAGATCGACGCGGCGTGCGAGCTCATCGACTTCTGGCGGTTCAACGTCTCGTACCTGCCCGACATCTACGGGCAGCAGCCCGAGAGCGCGGCGGGCATCTGGAACTACGTCGAGTACCGGGCCCTGGAGGGGTTCGTCCTCGCCGTCACCCCGTTCAACTTCACCTCCATCGCCGGCAACCTGCCGACGAGCCCGGCCCTGATGGGCAACACCGTCCTCTGGAAGCCGGCGTCCACCGCGGTGTTCTCGGCCTACTGGCTGATGAAGCTGCTCGAAGAGGCCGGCCTGCCGCCGGGGGTCATCAACCTCGTGCCGGGCTCGGGCGGGCAGATCGGCGGACCCGCCATGGCCCATCCCGACCTCGGCGGCGTGCACTTCACCGGCAGCACCGAGGTGTTCCAGGACATGTGGCGCACCGTCGGGGGCAACATCGCCGGCTACCGCAGCTATCCGCGCATCGTCGGCGAGACCGGCGGCAAGGACTTCGTGTTCGCCCACGCCTCGGCCGACCCCGACGAGCTGACCGCCAACCTCATCCGGGGGGCCTACGAGTACCAGGGCCAGAAGTGCAGCGCCGCCAGCCGCGCCTACGTCCCCGAGAGCCTGTGGAACCGGTGCCGCGACGAGGTCGTCGGCGAGGTGGGGGCGATCCGCTACGGGGACGTGACCGACTTCACCAACTTCATGGGGGCGGTCATCGACAAGGCCTCGTTCGACAAGCAGAAGCGCTACATCGACGCCGCGCGGACCGACAGCGACGCCGACGTGATCTGCGGGGGCGTGTGCGACGACAGCACCGGGTACTTCATCTCGCCGACGATCATCCAGGCCCACGACCCGCGCTACGCCACCATGGAGACCGAGCTGTTCGGTCCCGTGCTCACCGTCCACGTCTACAAGGACAGCGACTACGAGCAGACCCTCGACCTGTGCGACCGGACCTCGCCCTACGCCCTGACCGGGGCGATCTTCGGGCGCGACCGGCGGGCCATCGGCGTCGCCCACGAACGGCTGCGCCACGCCGCCGGCAACTTCTACATCAACGACAAGCCGACCGGCGCGGTGGTGGGGCAGCAGCCCTTCGGCGGCTCGCGCGCGTCGGGCACCAACGACAAGGCGGGCAGCTCGCAGAACCTGCTGCGCTGGGTCAGCACCCGCACCACGAAGGAGACCTTCGTGCCGGTGCGCGACTACCGCTACCCGCACATGCAGGAGCGGTGAGCCCACGCATGGCGGGACCTCGCGAGGATGCCCTCGAGTGGTCCCGCCACGCCCGGGGCGCCGGCGGGGGCGGCGGTCCCATCGATCCGGCGCTCCTCGACGCGAGTCCGGGTCGGTTCGCCGTGCGGATCGTGAACGAGGGCGGCCTACGCGGCGTGGCCGTCGTCGCCGGCCGAACGTCGGGTCACCCGGAGAATGCCGTCGCCGCCCGGCCGGCGTCCCGCCCGCTCCCTTCATGGTCGAACGACTATCGAGCACCGGCGGCGAGCTCCGCGATCGCCGTCAGCTCCCCAGCATCCGCTCGCGGCGGTTGGCCCGCATGAAGGTGAGCCCCAGTATCGCGGCCATGGCCAGCACCATGCCGATGCGGTTCTGCAGGGTCCATGCGAAGAGCTCGGTCGGGTCCGCCTCGTCGAGGGCGGCGGGGTTCCAGAACGGCGAGATCCGGATCTGGTTCTCGCCGAAGCCGGAGAGCAGGCCGTTCAGCCCCAGGACCGCGGCGACGGCCATCGCCCCGGCCGTCTCGCTGCGGAACAGGGTGGCCATCGCCATCGAGAGCACGAGGTAGAACACGGCCGCCTGCAGGGCGCCGTAGAGGGCGGTCCACGGGAAGGGCGTGAAGAAGACGAAGGTGACCCCGGCGAGGAGCGCCTCGCTCGCCACGAGGATCGACGCGGCCGCGAGCAGCTTCACCCACCACACCCGCTCGCAGCCGCCCGGCACCGTGTAGGCGATCTCGAGGCTGCGGCCGTCTATCTCGCCCGCGATGATCCGGATGCCGAGAAAGACGGCCAGCAGGGTCAGGGGCAGGCCGATCAGGGTTCCCTGCGCCGAGTTCGGCTCGAAGGCCTCGCCGGCACCGGCGAGGAGCACGCTGGCCTGGAACAGCAGCCACAGCAGCGGCAGAAGCGGCAGCAGCCAGAAGCGCCGGCCGCCCGCCACGACGAGGGCGAGGCGCAGAAGTCCGAGGTCGGGAAGCCGGCTCACCGCCGGGCTCCTTGCACGCCGGCGGCGCCTCCGGCGAGTAGCCAGAGGTAGCCGTCCTCGAGCCCGGCGTCGAGCGGGCGGCCGGCGGCGCCCGGCGGCTCGGCGGTCAGCACGCGGTGGGCCACGGAGCCGTCCGCGGCGGGCGTTTCTTCGGCGCGGATGGCTCCCGCCGGCAGCTCGAGCTCGGCGCCGGGCCTGGTGCGCAGCTCCCACACCCGGCCGCGGGCGGTGTCGGCGAGGGCGCCCGGCGCCCCGTCGAAGAGCAGGCGTCCCCGGGCCAGCACGAGCACCCGGTCGCAGGCCACCTCGACATCCTCGACCACGTGGGTCGAGAACAGCACGATGCGGTCGCGGGCCAGCCGGCTCAGGAGGTTGCGGAAACGGATGCGCTCGCGGGGGTCGAGGCCGACGGTGGGCTCGTCGACGACGATGACCGGGGGCAGGCGCAGCAGGGTGCGGGCCACCGCCACCCGCTGGCGCATGCCGCCCGACAGCGCCCCGATCGGCTCGTCGCACTTGCCGGCCAGGCCGACCTCCGCGAGCAGGGCGTCCACCCGCTCGGCGCGGACCTCGCGCGGCAGGTCGTAGAGCGCCGCGAACCAGGACAGGTACTCGCGGGCGGTCATGGCCCCCGGCAGCCCCGCGTCCTGCGGCAGATACCCCACCCACCGCGCCAGATACCGCTGGATGGCCCGCAGCGGCACCCCGCCGAGGCCGATGGCGCCGCGCGTGGGGTCGAGCACGCCGGCGAGCTGCCGCAGCAGCGTGGTCTTGCCGGCGCCGTTGGGACCCAGCACCCCCACCATGCCGCGCTCGACCGCGAAGCTGACGCCGGCCAGGGCGAGGACCGGGCTCGCCGGCAGGTCGAGGCCGCCGAGACGCTTCGCCCACCGCCGCCAGAGGCTGCGCGGGGCGCGCAACCACCCGCGGGTGGCCCGCGTGCCCAGCTCGCCGCGGGACTGCCTGAGGGCGCTGCGGCGGGCGGCCTGGCCCACGGCCAGGAAGAGCGAGACGACGACGAGGAGGAGCCAGACGGCGATCGACAGGGCGGAGGTCGCCTCGGCCCCCCCGCTCGACAGGCGCGGCCCGAGCTCGTGGATCCACGTGAAGAGGCCGATGGCGCCCCAGGGGATGATTCTGGCCGTCCAGCCCTCGATGCCGCCCGGCTGCACGGCGCCGGCCGCGTCGGCCTTGCCGCGCGCCCGGCGGACCTCCAGCACCAGACGCGAGCACAACGCCGCCGCCGCCATCCAGACGGCCAGCCGCCAGAAGGTCGACTGGAGCTGCAGCGCCAGAACGCCCACCCCGGCCGCGCCGAGGGCCAGCGGGAGGAGCCGCTCGCGCGCCTCGGCCGGGTCGAAGGCGCGGCCGCCCTGCGCGACCACCCGCGCCGCGTAGTCCTTCGAGGCGCGCAGGGCGGCGCGCAGCGGCCCGGGCAGCCCGTACACCTTGCGCAGGCAGCGGACGTCGAGCACCGGCGGCCCCTGATCCGCGGCCGGCTCGGGGAGGTCGCGGGGGCGGAAGATCAGCACCACGACGGCCAGCAGCGTCGCGCCGATCAACAGGCTGACCACGACCTGCCAGAGCAGCGAGGTGACCGTGCCGGTGACGATGAGCGCGCCCGCCGCGGCGACGGTGGCGCCGAGCCACGCGAGCACCAGCCACGGGCCCACCCGGCCGAAGAGCTGGTCGAGCCTGCGCAGCAGGACGAAGCCCACGGGCACCATCAGCAGCGTGAGCAGGGCCGAGGTCACCAGTCCCCCGATGACGATCGTCGCGAACGGCGGCCAGATCTCGTTCTCTCGGCCGGTCGCGAGGGCCAGGGGCCAGAGCGCGGCCACCGTCGTCGCCGTCGTCATCAACACCGGCCGGGTCCGCTCGCGCACCGCGGCGAGAGCTGCCGCGCCGTCGCTCCACCCCCCGCCGAGCGCCAGCTGCTGCATGCGGTCGACGAGCAGAATCGCCGGGTTCACGGTCAGGCCGAAGAGGGTCAGCGCCCCGAGCATCGCCATCATGTCGAGCGGCATGCCCGCGAGCACCAGGGCCCACGACGCCCCGAGCAGGGTCAGCGGCAGCGCGAAGAGCACCAGCACCGGCAGGGTGAGCGACTCGAAGGTCATGGCGAGCACCAGGAAGAGCAGGGCCACGACCGGCAGCACGATGCGCCGGAACCAGCTTGCGGCCTCGTCCTGTCCGGGGGTCTCGACCGCGAAGCCGGTGGGGCGCGGCACGGTCCGCACCGCGGCGGCAATCCGGTCCTCGATGGCCACCCGGTTGGGCCCCGTTGCGGGCACGTCGCCGGCCAGCCGGTAGAGCACGGACAGCTCGCGGCGTCCGTTGTGATGCGCGATCGTCGACGGCGGCGGCATGCGGCGCACCGAGGCGAGGGCCATCACCGGCACCACCCCGGTCTCGGTCCGGACGCGCATGCGGGCCAGGTCGCCGCTGGCCCCCCGCGGGCGCCGGACGCCCCTGCGCTCCACGACGAGGGGCAGCTCGCGGCCCGTCGGCAGCACGAAGCCGGTCCCCATCTCCTCGCCCTCGCGCCCCGCCAGCCGCAGGAACGGGAGCACGTCGTCGAGGGTCAGCCCGAACGCCTCGAAGGCGCGGCGGTTCGGCTCGACCCAGATCTCGTCCACGGCGGGCCGGGCCGACATCCACGCCTGATCGACCTGGGGCATCGACTCCAGCCGCGTGCGGACGCTCTCGGCCAGCCTCTCGAGCTGCTCGCTGTCCGGCCCCGACAGCACGACCTCGGCCGCCGAGCCGCCGAGCAGCCCGCCCAGCCCCGCCGGCCCTCCACCGCCCCCGCCGGCGCCGCCGCCCATCTCGTCCTCGCCCGGCCGCAGTATCTCGAGCCCCTGCACCTCGCGCGCCGCCTCCCGCACCGCGGCCCGCACGCGCCCGGCCCCGAACCTCGCGGGCCGGTCGGCGGGGTCCACGAGCTGCACGGTCAGCGACCCGCCGTCCTCGCGGACCGTCGCCTCCACCGTGTCGACGCCCTCCAGGTCGAGCACCGCGCGCTCGAGGCGGCCCATGGCCTGGCTGGCCGCCTCGATCGAGCCCTGACCCGCGGAGAACCGCGTGGAGAGCTGCACCGAATCGGCCTCCGGCGCCTCCTGCGTCGCGGTCTGCACCGAGACCCACGGCACCGCGATGACCAGCGTCGCGAGCACCGCCGCCGCCGTGCCCGCGATCCAGGCCGGCGGACGCCGCAGGGCGCCGGCCACGACGCCGCCGAACAGCAGCCGCGCCCCGTCCGGGGCGACGAGGCCCCCGCGGGCGGCGCGGCGCCGGCGCGCCACGGCGAGCCGCCGCAGCGCGGCCGGCGCGGCCAGACGATGCGCGAGCAGCGGCACCAGCCCCAGCGCGACCACCAGGGAGGCCGCCAGCGGCAGCAGGATGGAGAGCGCCACGACCTCGATCAGCTCGCGCACGAGGACGTCGTCGAAGTCGACGAGGCCGAGGGGCAGGAAGACGACGGCGGTGGTCGCGCTGGCCGCGACGATGGCCCGCACGGTGCGCCGCAGGCCGTCCCGGACCGCGGCGTCGGCGCCGGCACCGCGCTCGAGCCGGCGCTGCACCGCCTCGTACACGACCACGCTGTTGTCGACCAGCAGCCCGACCGCAAGGGCGAGCCCGAAGATCGTGATCAGGTTCAGCGACTGGCCCGCCAGGTACAGCATCGCCAGCGCCGCCAGCAGGCTCACGGGCACCGCCACCGCGACGACGGCCACCGCGCGCCAGCCCCGCAGGAAGAGGAACAGCACCACCAGGGCGATGGCGAAGCCCGAGGCCCCGAGGCGGGCGAGGCGGGCGATCTGGTCTTCCACCAGCTCCGCCGCGTCGAAGCCGACCACGAGGTCGAGGCCCAGCGGTCGCAGCTCCTGCTGAAGCTCGGCCGTCCGGGCGCGGAGCCGCCGTCCGAGCCGGACGAGGTTGGCGCCCTCCTCCTGGAAGACGATCACGCCCACCGCGGGCTGCCCGTTGACCCGGAATCGCACCTCCTCGCGCCCCGAGCCGTAGCCGAGGTCGCTCACGTGGCGCAGCAGGACGGGGCGCTCGGGGTCGACGCGGACCTCCCCGAGCGAGTGCAGGCCGGGGGGGCGTCCGTCGAGGAGGACGGGCATGCGCCCCGCCCCGCTCTCGAGCTGGCCGAGGTACCGCAGGTGGCCGACGTTTCGGTTCACGGATTCGGTGACGGCCTCGGTGGTCACGCCGAGGGCGGCGACGCGATCGGGGTCGACCGCCACCGTGACCTGGCGCCCCGCCCCGCCCCCCGTCGTCGCCTGGCTGACGCCGGAGACCGAGGCGAACCGGGGCGCCACCCGCTCTTCCACGAGGTCGTGCAGCGCGTTGCGGTCCTCGCCCCCGGGGCCGAGCACGTGGACCATCATCGCGAAGCTCGCGAGCAGCGAGGTGTCGAACGACGACACCACGACCCGGGTCCCGCGCGGCTGCGCGCGCTGCAGGGCGGCCGCGATGCGCTGCAGCTCGAGCTCGCGCACCTTGAGGTCGGCGCCGGGCTCGAAGCGCACCTGGTAGCGGCCGGACGAGCCGCGAATCTCGGCCCAGCTCTCGGACACCCCGGGCAGGGCGGCGACCCGCGCCTGCAGCGGCAGCAGGATCTCGCGCTCGACGACCTGCGGCTCGCTGCCGGGCCGCGAGAAGGTGACGAAGAGGCGGTCGCCGGCCAGCGCGGGGAACAGCTCGACGGGCATGCGCTGCCACGCCACCGCCCCCATCATGACGATGCCCAGGAAGAACATCGCCACCGCGACCGGCCGCCGAATGGGCAGGCTCACCGGGGCTAGGTCTTCGGGCCGCGGTCCGCGAGCAGGATGTTGTCGATGCGGGTGTTGACGGCCGCGATCTGTGCGGTCAGGTCGCTGCGCAGCGTGCTCAGGTCACGCCGCACCTCGGCGATGTCGTGCCGCATGTCACGCCGGATCCACAACAGCGCGCCGACCACCGCCACCGCCGCCCCGATGACCTCCAGATTCATGTTACCTCCAATCCTACCTCAGACCTTCAGCCATGCAGGTCTCGCCGCGGCCCGCCAACCGGTCCAGCACGAGATAGAGGCACGGCAGCACGAGCAGCGAGCCCACGGTGGAGGCCAGGATGCCCCCGATGATGGTCAGCGCCATGGGGGCGCGCAGCTCGGCGCCCTCGCCGGCCCCCAGGGTCAGCGGCAGCAACGCCAGCACAGTGGTCAGGGTGGTCATGACGATGGGGCGCAGCCGGATGCCGGCCGCCTGCGCCAGCGCGTCGACCCGCGCGGCGCCGCGCGCCATCAGCTGGCGCGCCGTCGCCAGCAGCAGCACCGCGTCGTTGACGGCGACCCCCGCCATCACGATGAGCCCCAGCATCGCCATCACCCCGATCGGCCGGCCGGCCGGCACCAGCACGAGGGCGACCCCGACCAGCGCGAGGGGAATCGCGGCCAGCACCGTCGCCGGGTGCAGCAGCGACTCGAAGGTCCCCGCGAGCACCATCACCACGAGTACCACGGCGAGGATGCCGGCCAGCTGCAGCTCGCCGAAGGTGCGGATCCGCTCTTCCTCCTCGCCCCGCAGCTCGGCCCGCAGGCCGGGCGGCAGCGGCGCTTCGTCGAGGGCCGCGGCCACCGCGGCGACGGCGTCCGGGGCGGCCGTGCCCTCCGTGATGTCGGCGCTGACCCGGGCGGTGCGCCGCTGGTCGCGGCGGAAGATCTCGCGGGCGCCCTCGGCCTCGGCGAAGCGGGCCACCTCGTCGATCGCGATGGGCCGGCCCGCCTGGTTGCGAAACACGAGGTGGGGGAGGTCCTCGCGCCGCGGGGTCGGCAGGCGCAGGGTGACCGGGCGCTCCTCGTCGCCCATCGCCAGCCTCGTCACGTCGCGGCCGTCGAGGCTCGTCTCGAGCACCCGGGCGAGCGTCTCCAGATCGACCCCGAGGCCATCGGCCATCGCCCGATCGAGCTCGACCCGCAGCTCGGGCGGGCCGCCCTCGAACGACGAGCGGACGTCCCACAGCTCGTCGAGTCGCGCGAGGCTCTGCCTGACGACCTCGGCCCCGCGCCGCAGGTCGGGCAGCGACTGCCCGGAGATCTCCACCACCACCGGCGGGCCGCTCGTGCCGAGGGCGCCGGCGAGGGCCGACGAGCCGAGCTCCCAGTCGACCTCCGTCGACGCCAGCCGTTCGATCTCGGGGGTGAGGCGGGCGGCGAGCTGCCGGCCCGTCGGCCCCTCCGCCGCCATCCGGACCGTGAGCCGCGCCGTGTTCTCCTCGGTCAGCTCGCTGCGTATCATGCGGTCGTCCTCGGGCAGCCGGCCCACCTCGGACAGCACCGCGCGCAGGTGGCCCCCGCCGGCCTGCCCGATCAGCGACTCGAGGCCCGCCGCGACCTGCGCCGTCGACTCGACCCGCTGCCCCGGCGGCCCCACGACCCGCAGCGAGAACTGCCGCGGATCGGCCGGCGGCAGCAGCTCGGTCCCCAGGTCCAGCAACCGCCACGCGCCGAGCCCGGCGACCACCGCCGCCGCCAGCACCGTGGCGAGGGGGCGGCGCAGCAGGCCGCGGACGAGGCGCTCGAGGAGGCGCCGGTAGCCGGGAACGACCTCGGCGGCGGCGGCCGAGGGGGCGGCCGTCCGGGGCAGGAACCAGCCCGCCAGGGCCGGTATCAGCAGCAGCGCGACGGCGAGCGAGGCGAGCAGGGACGCCGCCACCGCGAAGGCGATGCCTTCGATGAGCCGCGCGGCGAGACCCTCGACGAACAGGACGGGCAGGAAGACGACGCAGGTGGTGAGGGTCGAGGCGGTGATGGCGCCGGCCACCTGGCCGGTGCCGGCCGCGGCGGCCGCCGGCGCCGGGTCGCCCCGGGACAGGCGCCGGTAGATGCTCTCGACCACCACGATGGCGTTGTCGACGAGCATGCCCGCCCCCAGGGCCAGGCCCCCCAGGGTGACGATGTTGAGGCTCTGGCCGGCGAACCGCATCAGGAAGAGGGCGGCGAAGATCGACACCGGGACGGCGGCGGTGACGACGAGCGTGGCGCCGGCGGAACGCAGGAAGAGGGCGAGCACCGCCACCGCGAGCAGCACGCCGAGCCCCGCCGCGGTCTGGAGGTCGGACAGGGCGTCGACGACGAGGGCCGCGTCGTCGCTCACCTCGGTGAGCTCGACGCCGGGCAGATCCTCGGCCAGCCCGGCCAGGGCGTCGCGCACCGTCGCCGACACCTGCACCGTGTTCGAGCCCGCCTCCTTGAAGATCGCGAGCCCCACCCCCTCGACGCCGTTCACCCGCACGAGGTGATCGATCTCCCGATCGACCATGCGCACCGTGCCGAGGTCGGACACGCGGATCGCCTGCCGGCTGCCGTCGCCGCCGGTGACGTAGCGCACCACCACCCGCCGGACGTCCTCGGGCCGGCGGAACCGCGACATGCCCCGCACCAGGTAGACCTGCGAGCCCTCTTCGAGGGTGCCGGCGGAGATGTCCACGTTCTCGGAGACGAGCCGGCTCTCCACGTCGGCCAGGGTGATTCCGAAGGCCTCGAGACGGTAGCGGTCCAGCAGCACCCGGACCTCCTGCTCGCGGCCGCCCGTCACCAGGACCTCGGCCACGCCGGGCAGGGCCTCGAGGCCGGGCGCGACCTGCCGCCGGGCGAGGCGGCGCAGCTCGGCGAGGTCGGGCCGACCGGCCGGGGCCACCAGGCCCAGGGTGAGAATCGGCGCCTCGCGGGGATCGAGGCGCCGTACGAGCACCTCGTCGACGTCGGGGTCGGCGCTCACCGGACCGACCGCCTTCTGGACGTCTATCAGGCCGAGGTCGAGATCGGCGTCCCAGTCGAACACCACCGTCGCCACGAGCCGGCCCGTGCGCGCGACCTGCGACACCTCGCGGATGCCCCGCACCGTGAACAGGCGCTGCTCGACCTGCTCGCCGTAGAGACGCTCCATCTCGGTGGGGGGGCGGTCTCCCGAGCGCACGGAGACGACGATGGTGGGGCTCTGGAGATCGGGAAGCAGGTCGACCGGCAGCTGACGCCACGCGAGCGCCCCGACGAGGGCCACGGCGGCGGCGAACACGGTGACGGCGACGGGCCTGCGCACGGCGAACGCCGCTATCGACGCGGGCGGGCTCGCCGGCCCCTGGTGAGAGTCGGCGCCGCGTTCGGCGGGGTGGCGCGGGACCTCGCCGCCGGCGGTCACGGGGCGCCCACCACCCGCACCCGGGTGCCGTCGGTCAGCGTCTCGAGCCCGCGCACGACGATGCGTTCGCCGGGCTCGACCCCCTCGCGCACCTCGACCCGATCGTCGTCGCCGAGGCCCAGGGTGACGTCGCGGCGCACCGCCCGCTGGCCGTCGAGCGTGAAGACGACGTCGCGGCCCGCGCGCTCGGTGACCGAGTCGCGCGGCACCACCGTCACCCCGGTGCGGCGCTCGGCGACGATCGCGGCCTCGATGAACATGCCGGGCCGCAGGAGCCGGCGGGCGTTGTCGACCCCGACCTCGGCGCGGAAGGTGTGCTTCTCGGGGTCCATCGTCGGCGACAGCCGCAGGATGCGGCCCGTGATCGACAGGTCGTCGAAGGCGTAGTGGCGGATGCGGACGGGCTGGCCGGGCCGGACCCGCGCGAGCTCGGGGCCCACCAGATCGACGTCGGCGATCAACCGGCCGATGGGGGCGATGCGGGCGACCTCGAAGCCGGCCAGGACCATCTGGCCGTCGGCGACGGGGAAGCCGTCCTCGTCGCGCGCCAGCTCGAGGACGACCCCGGCGATGGGCGTGGTGAGCCGCGTCTTCTCGTCGGCGCGCTGGCTGAGCTCGAAGTTGCGCAGCGCGTCCTCGTAGGTAACCCGGGTGCGCCGGTACTCCTCCTCGGTGATGAGCCCCCGGTCGAAGAGCATCCGGCGACGGCCCATCTCCTCCTCGGCGTTCTCCAGGTGCTGGCGGGTCGCCTCGAGGCCGGCCGCGAGCCGGGCGTCCTCGCCGGTGATCTCGGCCACGAGCTGCCCCTCGGAGACGGAGGAGCCCTCGACGAGCCGGGCCCCCGTCCCGTCCCGGCCCAGCACCAGGAAGCCCGGGGTCTCCACGCTCAGGACCACGTTCTCCTCGGTGCGCAGCGTCCCGGTGGTGACGATGCGGTCCTCGACGTCGTCCCGCCCCACCTCGGCGACCTCCACCGGGATGCGGAACTCGACCGAGGCGGGCTCGCTGCCGCCGGCGGGGCCGCACGCGGCGGCGGCGCAACAGAGCAGGATCGGCAGCAGGGACGCCGCCGGCAATCGGGCGCCGATTCCGCCGGCAGCGCATGCCACCCCATCCGAGAGCAGGATCGGCAGCAGGGGCGCCGCCGGCAATCGGGCGCCGATTCCGGCGCCGCTGCGGCATCCCACCTCATCCGGCAGCAACGAGGCGGCCGGCACGCGGGGGCCGAATGGTGGGTGGCGCATCTACGGGTCCTCGCGTACCAACTGCCACCGAACGGCGTCGGCGATCACCACGCTGCCGGAGGTCTCGTTGGACACGACGACCCGCGCCGCGCCCTTCGACAGGTCGAGCTCGCCCAGGGTGTTCCAGCCGGTCTCGGCCGCGGCGGCGTCGAACTCCAGGGCGCGCTCTTCGCCGCCCGCGATCAGGGTCAGGTCGTAGGTCCCGAATCTGCCGAGTCCGGTGGAGACGTTGATCCGGAGGCCGGGCCCCGGCGACGCACTGCCCTGCCGCGTCGCCGACTCGGGCAGGTGCAGCGCCAGGCGCCAGCGCCCCGCCTGCGGGAGCTCGGCCGCGAAGGCGGCGCGCCGGTCCCCGGCGCCGCTCCGGACCATGGCCATCGTATGCCGGTACTTGCCCCAGCTCGAGGACCATTCCCGGCGGCTCCACTCGGTCGGCGTTCCGGTCGTCCCGCTCGCCTCCGGCAGCCCCTGGTCCATGTCGACCGGCGGCACGAAGAAGCTCGACAGTCCCCCGGCGAGACGCACGCCGTTCTGCTCTTCGTCCGACTCGACCGAGAATCCCGGGTCGAGGTCGTCGATCACGATGTCCGTCGTCGCCGCCGGCCGCCACGCGCTGGCACGGCTGCCGAGGAACGGCTCGGCGCGTACCTGCCCCTCCTCATCGATCCGCGGCAGGCTCAACTGCACGTCCTGCCGGTTGAGCGACAGATACGGCTGCAGCCACAGCTCGACCGGAGGCGTCGCGCTCAGCATCCCGATCTCCACCGTCTCGTGTCCGGCCACCCGCACCGGCTCGGTCTCCTGCCAGACGTTCGCCTCGTCGTCGCCGGCGGTGGCGTAGCGCATGCGCAACAGGCCCGGCACGGCCTCGTCGTTGCGCACGTGCACGCGCGTCTGGTAGCGCGGAGCGCCCCGCTCGTCGTCGGCCAGCCGCTCGACTGCGACCGGCGAGGCGACGAAGCCCGGCAGCGTGGCTTCGTGCAGCCAGTCGCCGATCAGCGGCTCCAGGTCGGCGTCGAGCTCCCTGGCGAGCTGCGCCAGCTCGGCCGCCGTGAACTGCCGGCCGCGGTAGCGGGTGCGCAGCTCGGCCAGCAGCGCCGCCGTCTTCTCGCGCCCCAGGCCGTCGAGCATCGACCGTGCGATGGCCCGGCTCTTGAGGGCGAGGACGTTGAACGCCGCCTCGGCGTCAGCGGCCGGGTCGAGGTCGGCCAGCGGGGCGCCGAGGGCCCGGTCCCAGACGGACGGGCGGTCGGACGCCGCCGCCAGCACCGCGTCGGCGACCGTGCCCACGCGGCCCGTCATCATGTCGACGATGACCTCGCCGATCAGGGCGTTGGCCTGCGAGCGGAACATGAACGCCGAGAAGTAGCCGGCCTTGCCGGTCAGCAGCCGGTTGGCGAGCTCGTCGAGCACGAAGTCGATGGCCAGCGCGCCCTCGCCTCTCGCGCCGGTCTGATGGAGCAGGAAGTTGCGCGACGCGCCGAGAAACACGTTGCCGCCGCTGACGTCGTTCTCGAAGAACCGCTCGAGGGCCTCCACCTTGGCGCGGGCGAGCCCGCCGTCGCGTCCCTCGAAGCTGTCCGGGTCGATGAACTCGAGCTCGAAGCGCGAGGTCGTGAAGGCGTTCTCGCGCAGCAGCAGCACCCCGGGCAGCGCCTGCGCGGTGTCCATGCGCCAGCCGCCGCCGAAGCCGCGCAGGCGGGTCGGCGACTCGACCAGGGTCAGGCCCCCGTAGGGATACGGCAGGCCGAGCCGCTCGGCGTCGCCGAGGGTCTCCCCGGCCCGCTGCCCGATCTCGCCCGCGGCGTCCGCGAAGAAGCGCAGGTTGCGGTCGTGCCCGGGGTGGACGAGAATCTCGACCTCGACCCCCGCCGCCTCGATCGCGCGCCGTTCGAAGCGCGAGGCCAGCAGACCGACGTGCGGCACCGGCGCGCCGGGGCGGAACCGGAAGCGCGCCGCCCCGCCGCCCGGGTCGAGGGTTTCCCGCCGGCCGGGGCCCGCCACCAGCCAGCCCTCAGGCACCTCGACCTCCAGATCGACCTCGAAGTAGTCGGCGGGATGCGTCCGCGGGTCGCCGCCGGGCACGTCGCTGCCGGCGTGCGGCAGCCAGCCGAGGCCCGGCATCAACGCGACGTAGCGCCGGTCGAAGACGCCGGGGTCGACCCCGATGACGGCGATCTGCGCCTCCATGATCGTGGCCGCGGGCAGATCCAGCGCCGAGTCGAGATAGCCGAAACCGACGTCGGGGCGGCCCTCGGCGGCCAGCTCGACGGTGGTCTCGGCGCCCGGCGCGAGCGCGCGCCGGGGCTTAATCTCCAGCAGCCCGGCGTCGTGCGTCCACGCCGCCTCGCCCCCGCCGGCCGCCGCGCGCTCCACCGCGAACCCCGGATTGAACGTGAACAGCAGCGTGTCGAGGCCCCGGTCGGGCGGCGCCTGCACCGTGAGCTCGAGGTCGAGGACGACGCGCCGGCCCGGCTCGATGCGCACCGTGCCGGCGACGGCCCGCACGTCGGCGCGGGGGTCGTCGCGGCGCGCTTCGTGCGCCGCGAGCCAGGCGGCGCGGTCGGCCATGGCGCCGGCCGCCTGCCAGGTCAGGGTGGCGACGACCACGCCGGCCGCGGCGGCCAGCCCGCCGCCGAGGGCGATGCGCCGCGATCGCGACCCGCCGTCGCGGCGCGGGTGGAACGCCGCCGCGAGGACGAGGCACCCCGCGGCCAGGATCAGCGCGGCGATGCGTTGCCCGACGCTGACGCCGCCCGCGAGGCTCGGGACGAGGTCGGACGCCATCTCGAAGTTGAGCATGCCCAGCGCGGGCTGGAGGTAGATCGGCAGGCGGAACTGCATCCAGAGCTGGAGCCCGACGAGGGCGAGCGCGGCCAGCGCGACCACGAGGCGGTTTCGGACGAGGACCGCGAGCAGCATGACGACCGCGCACCAGAGCGTGAACATCGACAGCGCGGCGAGCAGGAAACCGACCAGGGAGTGCGGCTCGATGGGCTCGCCCCCGTACCAGTCGAGCCCCACCGCCAGTGCGCCGAGCGCCTGCAGCGCCATCGCCGTGAAGAGCACGGGCCCCCAGGCCATCGCCACGAGGCCGAGGACGCGCCCCGTCAGGAACTCGGGGTTCGACACGGGGCGCGAGTCGAGCACCTCGGCGATGCGCTCGCGCTCGTCCCTGGCCCGGACGTCGAAAGCGAGGAAGATCAGGCCCAACAGGAAGATCACCACGAAGTACAGCCCCACCCCCGACATCAGATAGCGCGGCCCGACGGCGCCGACGGTGGCCGAGAACCGCGACGCGAGGGTGTGGATGACCGTGTAGTAGCCGTAGGCCAGGAAGGTGAAGGCCACCGACAGGAGCGCGAACACCCAGTAGCGAACCAGGCGCCGCACGGAACGGATCTCGGCGCGGGCGATGGCGAGAATCATCGGCAGCCGCATCACTGCGCCTTCCCCCCGGGCGCGGTCCCGGCATGCTGGCGGGCCGCTTCGGTGCGGCCCCGGGCCGCCATGAACGCGATGTAGCTCTCCTCCAGGGTGGGCTCGGCCACCGGCGCCGCCGCCGGTGGCAACGGCTCGCCGCCCGCCACCCCGCGCAGCGTAACCTGCCCGGCCGAGACGCTGCTCGAGACGATCTCGTGGCGGCTCTCGATGGCCTCGGCGTCGGCCGCGGCCGCCGTCACCTCGAAGACCTGGCCGGCGGCGAGCCCCAGCAGCCTCGACGGGGACCCTGAAACGCGATTCGGCCCGCGTCCAGCAGGGCGATCTCGCGGCAGCCCGCGCCGAGGTCGGCCACGATGTGGGTCGACAGCAGAATGGTGCGCTCGCGGCCGAGCCCGCTCATCAGCTGCCGGAAGCGGATGCGCTCCTCGGGGTCGAGGCCGACGGTGGGCTCGTCGACCACCAGCACGTCGGGCTCGTGGACCAGGGCCTGGGCCACCCCCAGCCGGCGCACCATTCCTCCCGAGAGCTTCTTCACCTTGCGGTGGGCGACGTCGGCGAGTCCGACCTGGTCGAGGACCTCGGCGACGCGGGCCCGGCGCTTCTTCCGGTCCAGCATGCCGGACAGCTGCGCCAGGGTGTCGAGCACCTCCTCGACGCGGTGCAGCCTCCAGGCCCCGAAGTCCTGCGGCAGATAGCCGAGCCGGGCGCGGACCGCCCGGGGGTCGCGGGTCACGTCGTGCCCGCACACGCTGACCTGCCCCGCGGTGGGCGGAAGCAGGGTGCAGATGATTCGCATGAGGGTGCTCTTGCCCGCGCCGTTGGGGCCGAGCAGGCCGAAGAGGCCGGCGCCGCAGGACAGATCGACCCCGTCGAGGGCGGTGTGGCCGCCCTTGTAGGTGTGGCTGAGGCCCTGAATCTCGATCGCCCCGCCGGAGGGCGCCGCGGCGTCCTGGGTGTCCCCGGTCATGAGTCCTCCGCCGGCCCTCTCTGCTCGCGCGGGTCGCGGGCCCCGAGGGTATCGCGTACTCTCTTCTATACGGAGAACGTTACGCCATGTTGCAGCCGTCTGTTCGCCGGACCGAGCGCCTGCGCAAAGAAGGCGATATGTCGGCCAGGGGCCCCGCCTTGGTTCGCGCGGGAGATCGGCACGCTTCGACGGAGAGCGAGGGGGCGGGATGCGGGGGATGCGACGTCGATGCTGGTGCTGCTGCTTCCGGGCGGGCAGCCGCCCAGCAGCGCTCCGCCGCCTGAGCGAGCCGGCGCCGCGCATTGGCCGCGCCCGTGACCGCCGGATGCGGCGGCCCGGGATCAGAACCCGAACGTCTTGCCGACCTGGATGCGGTCCGGCGTCACCGCGAAGTCGATGTGGGGATTCGCGGGGACGTCCGACCACACCGTCGCGAGCAGGACGCCGGTGACGGCCAATCCGATACCCGGGTAGACCAGCGCCTTGTACCGCTCCGTCTCGGAGACGCAGTCGCCGCCGGTGCAGCGTACCGTCTCCTTCTTGCCCGACATCAGCACGGCGCCGCCGGCGATCATGATCATGCCGGCCCAGGTCCGGCTCCTCGAGCGCCAGCTGCGCGTGGCGCCCGACTGCAGCTCCATCCCGACTGCCGTGCGTTCCGCCGATTGGAGAATCACCCCCTGCGGCGGCTGCGCCAACCCGGCGACCGGCGTTGCGAGTGCGGCGGCGATTGCGGGCACGAGTATTTTCTTCGACATTGATTTCTCTTTGCGGGCGCTCGATGCGGAGCGAGGGCCGACGGCCGGGTGTCCCGGCAACGGCCTCGACTCGGCCGTTGCCGGGACTTCTCACGGTCGCGACCGCCAGGACCGTCGGCCTTCAGGCTCCACGACGAGGTTGACGCACCCGACCCGGGCGCCGGAGGTCGGTGTCGCCGCACCGCACCACGGCCTCGCCCTCGTCGGTCCCGACGAGAGGGGCGGCCGCCGTGAAAGGTCCACGCACCCGCCGGGTCGGATGACCCGGTCGATCTCGGGCGTGTGCGGCTCCCTACCTGCTACTCGGCGACCGAGTACTTCGTGAACGCGCCCCCTGCGAAGCGCAGCGAGTTGGGCCCCTCGGCCGCGAACACGTTGCCGTCCGCGTCGACCGCGACGCCCTCGCCGGCCGCGCCCTGGTAGGGCCGCGTCTCCGCCTCGAACGGCGGGATGAAGCCGATGACGCGGTCCTCGTCCACGGGCCCGATGCGCACGCCGTTCATCCAGTTCGCATGGCTGGTCATGCTCGACTCGGAGTCGATGGAGTACAGCGTGTCGGCGGGGGTGATGAAGATGCCGCTGATGCGCCCGTGCGAGTAGAGCGAGTCGAGGTAGTTGCCGTCCTGGTCGAAGATCTCGATGCGGTGGTTGCCGCGGTCCGCGACGAATAGGCGTCCCTGCGAATCGAACTCCACGGCGTGGGGCGTCCGGAACTCGCCGTGCAGGGTGCCGATCCGTCCCCACTCCTTGATGAACGTGCCGTCGGGGGCGAACTTCAGGATGCGGCCGGTGAGGCCCGCCTCGCGTCCCGCCGCTATCGCCTGGTTGGTGGTCATGCCCTGGCCGCTGTGCCCGTCGGCGACGTAGATGCTGCCGTCGGGGCCGGTGACCACGTCGTTGGGCTGGTTGAACTGGTTGGGGCCGGTCCCCGGCTGGCCCGCGGTGCCGAGGCTCATCAGGAGCTCGCCGTCGGGGCTGAACTTGTGGACCTGATGCCCCTTGGTCCCCTCCGCGTTCCCCGCGAAGTCGGTCACCCAGACGTTGCCGTCGGCATCCGCGTGGATGCCGTGCGGCGTCACCATGATGCCGCCCCCGAAGTTCGCCAGCACCTCGCCGGTGTCGCGGTCGAACTTGAAGACGGGGTCGACGGGGTTCGAGTCGCAGTTGACGGGCACCCCCGCGCCGAACGTGCCGGCGCCGCAGCGTTCGTAGGCCCAGACCTGGCCGTCGATGGGGTCGATGTCGACGCCGGCGGTCGAGCCCCACTCCCGGCCCTCGGGGAGGTCGCCCCAGTTCGCGGTGACGGTGGCGGTCGGGTTCGGCAGGCCCGCGCCGGTGATGGTGTCTCCCGCCGACTGCGCCCCGGCGGTCGACCCGCCCAGCACGAGCGCGCCGCAGGCGAACAACGTGGACATCAGATAACGTGACGATGACATGGCTTCTTCTCCCCTTGAGCCCGCGTTCAACGAGCTCGTGTTCTCGGCTCCGGCCTTGTCGCCCTGCACGGACGACGGTCGGATGATAGCCTGAAACCGGGCTCGACCCGAAGCGCTGCCAGACGCGCCTCGGGATGCCCTCGGCCGAAGTCCGCAAGATGGCTGGTTGGTGGAACTGCCCTGCGGAGCCTGATCCGTGATCCTCGCGCGCACCGCCGGCGGTTCTGATGAGGCGGCGTACGATCGGTGAGAGCGACGCTGTCATCGACGCCGCCCCGGGGCGCCGTCGGCACCGGCCGGCGGCGGCATGGGCCGGACACCCGGCGCTTGGTGGCCGGCGTTGACGAGTGAACCGTGATGGCGTCGGAACGCATTGGGCGTCCAACGGCTCCGGCGCCGCCAGCGCCGTCGACTGCCGATGGAATCGGCTGAGTCCGGGTCCACGGGCCGGGCTCGCGCCGCCTGCCGAGACGCAGAAAGAGAGGTTGTTCGTGGGTGAGAGGGTCGGTCGACTCGTACGCATCGTGGTCTCGGGCCTGTTGGTGATCTGCGCGTCGCCACCGGGCGGCGACGCCGTCGCCCTGGCGCAGCGGGGAGAGGCGCCGGGGGACGCGGTCGCGGCGGGAGAGCTTCTCGTCGAGCCGCCGACCCTGATCAACTTGGGCTTCGAGTGGTTCATCGAGGGCGACGACAACCGGAACGCCGCGGTGGAGGTGTCGTACCGCCGGCAGGGCGGGGCGGCGTGGTCGCCGGCGCTCCCGCTCCTGCGGCTCCAGCGCGAGCGGATCTCGGTGGGCAACCAGTTCGACGTCGTCGTGCCCAACATGTTCGCCGGGAGCATCCTCGACCTGGAGCCCGACACCGCGTACGAGGCGCGGTTCGTGATGACCGATCCCGACGGCGTGACGGGCGAGGCCGACCGGACCGTGACCGTGCGGACCCGGCCCGAGCCGGTCCCCTACGAGGGCGGGAGGGTGCTGCACGTCTATCCGCACGGCTTCGACGGCGCGAAGATCGAGCCGTCGTTCGAGGGGCTGATATGCGCGTACAACTCCTCGTGCGGCGGCGGGGACTTCGCCACGGCGGGCCGTCCCCGGGTGCGCGCCGGCGACACCCTGCTCGTGCACGCCGGCATCTACCGGTACAACCACCTCGAGTACGGCGGGGCCAACCGCGCCTTCCCGTTCGAGGGCACGTACTACCTGACGGCCGACGGCACCCCCGAGCGGCCGATCGCCATCAAGGCCGCCGGCGACGGCGAGGTGGTCTTCGACGGCGACGGCAACTTCGCCCTCTTCAACGTCATGGCGGCCGACCACACGTACTTCGAGGGCATCACGTTCCGCAACACCGAGTTCGCCATCTGGGCCGGCCAGCAGTCCATCGCGGGGGCGACGGGGCTCACCGTCAAGCACAGCCGCTTCGAGGACGTCGGGGTCGGCGTCTTCACGAACTACTCGGGGTCGAGCAACTTCTACATCGCCGACAACCGCTTCCACGGCCGGAACGACCCCGAGCGCATGATCGGCTGGACCGACGCGCCGCTGTGGGGGCGGTTCGACGGCGTCGACGGCCAGGTCCATCCTCCCGTCATGGCGTCCTACGTGGCCGTGAAGCTCTACGGCCCCGGCCACGTCGTGGCCTACAACTACATCGCCGACTTCCACGACGGGATCAACGTGGAAACCTACGGGATGCCCGACGGCAGCGTCGCGTCGGGGCCCGGGATGCCCGACGGCCCCAGGTATCCGCCGCGCGACTATTGGGACCGGCGTCCCGTCGCGATCGACTTCTACAACAACCTCATCACCAACTCGCACGACAACCCCATCGAGACCGACGGGAGCCTGCACAACGTGCGCGTGCTCCGGAACCTGTTCCTCAACCACCCGTCGCACGCGTTCTGCAGCCAGCCGGTGCTCGGCGGACCCGTATACTGGATCCGGAACATCGGCTACAACCTGCCGGGCGGATCGAGCCGCTTCTTCGGCGCCGCCGGCGTCGTGTTCTACAACAACACCATCCTGGCGGAGACCACCGGGACCCTGTCGAACACGCACTGGCGGAACAACCTGATTCTCGGGCAGAACGCGCCACCCGACTTCCGGGGGCAGCGTCCGAACCTGTTCGGGATCACGACGTTCACCAACTACACGTCGTCGGACTACAACGGCTTCGGCCCCGCGCCGGACACCGCGATGCCGTTTCGGTGGGAGAGCCCGCCGTTCGACGTGGCCGCCGACTTCCGGGCCCCGAACCACGCGCCGGCCCTCGAGCTGCGCGAGTTCGCGACGCTCGAGGAGTACAGCGCGGCGACCGGGCAGGACCGGAACAGCGTACCGGTGGGATACGACGTGTTCGTGAACGTGCCCGTGCTCGACGCCCGGGACCCGAGCACGCTCCAGGCCGTCCACGACGCGGACGACCTCGACTTTCGCCTGAGGCCCGGCTCGGCCGCCGTCGACCGCGGAATGGTGTTGCCGACGGTGACCGACGGCTTCACCGGGACCGCGCCCGACCTCGGGGCGCTGGAGGTCGGAGCCGCGGCGCCGCACTATGGGCCGCGCGACCCGGCATCTGCGCCCTAGGAGTCTGCGCCGTAGAACGGTGCAGACTCCTGGCAGGATTGGTTGGGCGCCCAGCGGAGCCGTAGGCGACGATGGGAGGGCTAGTGTCCCGGCCGCGAAGTTCGTGAACGGTTTCGTCTCCGTAAGTGCCTGCAAAAACAGAAGTAATGCCGCACAGAATTGTTGCACGAACCACAATTGCGGGACACTAGGAGTCTGCGCCGTAGAGCGGCGCGGGCTCCTCAGGGTTTGGTGGGCGCCCAGCGGAGCCGAAGGCGACGATGGGCGGGCTGGACGGTGCCGACTCCCGGAGGGTCGGTCGGATGGTGATCGGGGGCCGTGGCGCGACCTTGTGGTCACGTCGGGAAGTTCGTGCGCGGAGCTCCTGCGCGATCGGCGTGGGCCGCCCTCGACAGCTTCCCGCGATGCTGCGTTCCACCGCGGGCCGCCGGGTAGGTCCGGCTACGGCCCCGGCACGAATCCCGAGCGGTCCACCCACTCGCCGAGCCGCATGACCCGGTCGATGTCCAGGGTGTTGCGGATGTCGGCGATCGGGTCCGCGTTCAGCACCACGAGGTCGGCGGCCTTGCCCGCCTCGAGGGTGCCGAAGTCGGCCTCGCCCACCGGGGGCATCCGGCCGGCGCCGGTGGCGGTGGCGGCGACGATGGCGTCCATCGGGGTCAGGCCGGCCTCGACGTACAGCGCCATCTCGTGGTGCATGCCCCAGCCGAACGGCACGTTCGGGGTCCCGGCGTCGTTGCCGAGCGCGACCGCGACCCCGGCGTCGTGCATCGTCTTCACGAAGTCCTGCACCTGCCGGAACGCGGCCTTGCGGTCGTCGAAGCCGGGGTCGTCGACGATCTCCGCCCTGACGTCCGGGTCGTCCAACCGGGCCAGCGCGTCCGGATTGTACATCTCGAACGCGGCGCGCAGCTCGGGGTCGTCCAGGAGCTCCGGATGCTCGGCGAAGTGCCAGCGGTTCTGGACGATCGACAGGGTGGGGGTGAAGTACACCCCGTTGTCGAGCGCCATCTGGATGAACTCTGCTGACGGCTCGGGATCGTCCACCGGGACACCCGCTCCGGGGCCGAAGGTCAGCACGGTGCTGTGCAGGAAATCCCGCAGGCCGGCCTCGACGAGCTGGCGGCCGTCGGCCTCGTCGTCGATGTGGGCGACGGGGATGGCGCCGTTCGCCACCGCCTCGTCGATGATGGCGGCGCGTATCTCGGGCGGAATCTTCAGGCCCGGCTCGGCGACCGCGTTGACCCACATCTTGATGAAGTGCACGCCGAGGGCAACCTGGTCCCGCACCAGCGCCCGCGCCTCCTCCTCGGTGGTGGGGGCGTTCCGGCCGGCGGCGTTGAAGCCGCCGGGGTAGGAGAATCCCATCCCCGCCGTGTAGGTCCGGGGGGCGTCGGAACGGCCCGCGGCCCCGAGCAGGTAGGCGACCCGCTCCGGCGTGTCGCTGCCGATGCTCCGCGCGGTGGTCACCCCGTAGTGGAGCTGCGACCGGAACTGGCGCTCGAGCTCCTCCGGCCCCTCCCGATAGTGCACGTGCAGGTTCACGAGGCCGGGGATGATGGTCTTGCCGCTCAGGTCGACGGTCTCGGCGCCCTCGGGGACCGGCGTCGTGTCCCGCGCGCCCGCGCTCTCGATGCGGCCGTCGCGGACGACGACCACCGAGTCGGCCACCGGGGGCGCGCCGGTCGCGTCGATCAGCTGCGCCCCGACGAGCGCGACGGCGCCCGCCCCCTCGGGAGGGGGAGCCTCGCCGCAGCCGGTGAGCGTCAGGGCCAGTCCCGCCGCCAGCAGATGAAGTCGTTTCATCGGTAGCCTCTCATCCCTAGCCCGCCAATCGTCGCCTTCGGCTCCGCTTGACGCCCAACCAACCCTGCCAGGAGTCTGCACCGTTCTACGGCGCAGACTCCTGGGTGATTCGAACCGACCCGCGCCGGTCGTGCCGGGTGTCCGCCGGAATCAGTCCCGCTCCAACCGCCGGGCCCCCGCGAGGATGTTCTCGAGCCCGCGGTTCCCCTCGTGGCACGCGTACTCGTAGACGGGAAGCTCGGAGCGCCTCAACGGAATGGCCGCGGTGAAGTCGCGCGTGAAGACGGCGGGATCGTGCACGGTGTACTCGTAGAGCAGCGTGTCCCGATCCACCCGCGTGAACCGCTCGGTCAGGTTCAGCGTCGCGCCGGTCCCCACCGCGCTCGTGATGGCGGGGAGGAAGCTCGCGGTCCTGTCGGTGAAGTTGGTGGTCTCGACCACCAGCGTGTCGCCCTCCCAGCGCCCCCGCCCATCGCCCATCCATTGGCGGATCGCGTCGGGCAGGTGCGGGCGCCCGTCGAGGGGCACGATCCGCGCGTCGTGCACCATCTCGTGATGGATGACCACGTGGGCGGGGGTCTGGAACACCTGGATGTTGTTGTTGTAGGCGGCGGGAATCAGCGGAGGGCCGCTGTTGAACCCGAGCAGGCACCGCTCGCCGAGCCCGCGGTCCTCCGGGCCGTCGGCCCCGATGCCGCCGGCGCGGTAGCGGACCGGGCGCGACGCAGGCAGGTCCTCGCCTGCCGACCCGATCTGCTCGAGGGCGCCCGGACGCCGCGCCGGCATCCGACCGTCCGGCGGATCGACGATCAGCGACGTGCGCCGGTCGTCGACCAGGGTGTTCCCCCGGTCGTACCAGAACTCGTTGTAGGGCACCACGCCGCCCTGCGATTCCGGCGGATAAGAGGGCCCCGCCCTTCTCCGGATCGACGAGGTCGCGGTTCTGGCGGCGGTTCTCCAGCGTCTGGTACTCGGCCGCCTCCTCCTCGGTGAGGACGGCCTTCCCGGCCAGCTCGGCCGGCCGTTCCAGCGGCGTGATGGTGCGGAAGTCCCACACCCCCTGCAGGTCCGGATGGCCCCAGGGGGTGCGTGCGCCGCCGGCGGGCTGCGCGGACGCGGTGACCGCCGCGCAACTCACCGCCGCAGCTGTCACTGCGGCCCGGAAGCCGCCCCGAAGGGGCCGGCCGCGTCTTCCGACAAGCCGAGGTGCGTCATCGAGCTTCATGAGTGCTCTCCCTAGGATCTCCTGAACCCCGCTTCCCCGCGACCGTCCTGCCGGCTGTGTCCGCTGGCGTGATTCTAGTATGCGCAGCAGGCGTCCGGCGAATGGGCGGGGCCTTGCAGTCCCGCTTCGCCGGCAGGGAAGGCGCGACGAAGCGGTCCGCTCTCCGTTCGCGCCCCTGTCACCGCGATCCGTCGGGGTAGGGCGGCATCTCCGGCTCGAGCTCGACGTGGGCCGCATCGGCGACGCGGTTGATGTAGTTGAAGAAGGCGATCACCTGGATGGCGTTGTGGATGGCCCGGTCGTCGAGGCCGGCGTCGCGCAGCGGCTGCAGGTCCGCCTCGGTCATCGCCGCCGGCTCGCGCGTGAGCTTCTCGGCGTAGGCGCAGAGCGCCGCGTCGACCGGCGCGAGCGGGGCGTTGCGCCAGTCGGCGAGCACCGCGTCCGCCAGCCCCTTGTCGCCGCCCTCCCGTGCGATCTCGGCCCGGAGATCGTCCGCGTGCTGCAGCATTCAATAGTGGCAGTCGTTGGCGCGGCTCACCACCGTGGCCAGCATCTCCCGCTGCACCAGGGACAGGTCGCCGGGGGCCTTCATGACGGCCGTGTAGAGCCCCACCGAGGCGTCCAGCACCGCCGGCTGCAGGCTCATGGTCCTCAAGATGCCGAACACGCGCCCCGCGCGCTCGACCGCGGCGCGGTAGGTATCGGCGAGACGTCCGTTGGCCGCCTCGACGCCGACGGTTCGAATCCAGGGCATGGCGCCGATGTTACCGCGGCCGAGCCGCCCCCACCGCGGATAGAATCCGACCATGGGAGACAGGGAACCCCGCCAATCGCGGCGTCACCGGCTCGGCGACGTGCGGCGGGACCTGCGCCTCGCCGGCCGCGCCCTCGCCCGCAAGCCCGGCTGGACGGCGGCCGGCGTGCTCACGCTCGCCATCGGGGTGGCCGGCTCGACCCTCGTCGCGGGCCTGCTCGACCAGGCGTTCGTGCGGCCGCTGCGCTTCGCGGCCGGCCACGAGCTGGTCACGTTGTACGTGACGAGCGGCCCGGAGTACTCGCCGATGCCGTACCCCGACTACGCCGAGCTCCGGACCGCGCTCGACGGCAGCGTCGACCTCGCGGCGTTCTGCCGGGTATTCATGACGGTGGCCGGCGGATCGTTTCCGGAGCGCCACGAGGGCGAGATGGTGTCGGGCACGTTCTTCTCCGTGCTCGGCGTGCGGCCCGCCCTCGGGCGGCTCATCGGCCCTGCCGACAACGTCGTCCCCGGCGGGCATCGCGTCGTGGTGCTCTCGGACTTCCTGTGGCGCAGCCAGTTCGCGGCCGACCCGGCGATCGTGGGCAGGACGGTGCGGCTGAACGAGGCGGTGTACGACGTCGTCGGGGTGACGCCCCCGGGCTTCCGGGGCGCGGTCTGGCCGTCGTTCGAGAGCGCGTTCTGGATTCCGGCGATGATGGCCGACGAGTACTTCGGGGGACGCGACGTCGTGAACGGCCGTCTGCCGGCGTTCCAGACCGTCGGCCGGCTTGCCGCGGGGGCCTCCCTGGCGGGGGTGCAGGCGCGGATCGACCCCGTTGACGACGTCCTCGCCCGAGACCGTGTCGGTGTCTACTACCGGGAGCTGGCGGCGCCCTGGCGCGCGCGCGTTCTGCCCGGGAGCTACCTGCGGCTGTGGCCGGCGTTCCGCGACGAGGTCGCAGGGTTCCTGACGGTTCTGGGCCTCATGGCGGCGGCGGCGCTCGCGGTGGCGTGCGCGAACCTGGCCACGTTGCTGCTGGCGCGGTCGACGGAGTGGCGACCAGAGCTGGCCATCCGCCGGGCCCTCGGCGCCTCGCGGGGCGACCTGGTGCGGCGGCTCGGGGTGGAGATCGCTCTTCTCGTGGGGGCCGGCGGCCTCGGCGCGACCGCCCTCGTCGTCTGGTCGAGCGCCCTCGCGCCGCTGCTGCCACTCACCGTGCCCTATCAGCTCGACCTCGTGCCGGACCGCCGCCTCCTGGGCATCGGCGTGGTCCTCACCGCGGTGACCGGGTTCGCGTTCGCGATGCCCGCGGTGTGGCGGGTGCTCCGCGACCTGCCCGAGGCCGCGTCGCTGTCCCGCGGCTACAGCGCGGCGGGCCGGTCCACCGCGATGAGCGGCCTCGTCGTCGCGCAGGTGGCCCTCTCGACGGTGCTCGTGGTCGGATGCGGCCTCCTGTTGCGGAGCGCCTGGAACACGCAGCGCATCGACCAGGGGTTCGACGCGCCCCACGGCGCGAGCCTGCGCATGTCGTTTCCGCTGGCGTGGGAGGACGATCCCGGTGTGGCCGGTGCGGCGGTGGACCGTCTTCTCGACGATCTGATGGCCGAGGGCTTCGTCACCGCCGCGAGCGCCTCGACCCGCCGTCCGGGGTCCGGCCCCGGGCGCTTCGAGGTGCGGTTGTCCGATTCGGCCCGGGTGGGACCCGAGACGCCGGTGGAGACGCAGCTCAACGCGGTCACCGGCGGCTATTTCGAGGCCTTCGGCATCCCGGTGCGCGCGGGACGCGTGTTCGGCCGCGCGGACGCGGCGGATGCGCCGGTGGCGGTGATCAGCCAGGTTCTGGCCGCGGACCACTTCCCCCGCCGCGGTGCAGTGGGACGGACGCTGCGCCTGCCGGGCGACGAGCAACCCCGCCGCATCGTCGGCGTCGTGGGCGACACCGCGGATCTCGACGTCCGTCTCCCGCCCCGGCCGATGGTGTACGTGCCGTACGTCGACCCGCAGGGCAGCGCCTACGTGACGATCCGCACGCGGAGCGGCGCGGCGGACGGGCCGGGCGCGCTGCGCCGCCGCGCCGGCGGGCTCGACCCCGCGATTGCCCTCTCCGAGGCCGCGACCTTCACCGGGCTGCGTCGCGCCGCGACCCGCGAGTCGCGGGTGCACGCGGGTCTCGCCGCGGTGACGGCGGGGCTGGCCCTGAGCCTGGCCCTGGTGGGCCTCTACGGCTTGATGGGCTACGTCGTCCGCCGGCGCGAGCGGGAGATCGGCATCCGCATCGCGCTGGGCGCGACCCTGGGCCACGTCTACGGCCTTGTCGTCGGGCGCGGCCTCCGGCTGACCGCGCTCGGCCTCGCCCTCGGCCTCGCGGCGAGCGCCGGCGCCGGCCGGCTGCTTTCGCGGCTGCTCTACGGGGTCGGGGCGGCGGATGCCACGACGCTCGCGGTGGTGCCCGTCCTCTTCCTCGCGGCCGCGTTCCTCGCCTGCCGCGGGCCTGCCCGGTACGCCACGCGCGTCGATCCCACCGACGTCCTCCGGGCCGAGTAGCGGCTCGCGGGTCGGAACGGCGCCGGGGGGCTCCGCCCCGGACTGCCCACCGCCATGACGGCTGGGCGGCTGCCGGCGCGACAGGCAAGCCGGGTGGATGCCGCCGCGCTCCTGCGAGAGGTTGTCGAGGAGGTGTCGAGGGGGGGCGGCCCGGATCGGAGCGGCGGGCGATGAGTTCCGGTCTGGATGCGGCGTCTCCGGGCGGAGCGCTGGACCCCGTCCGGCGTGGTCCGTATAGTGGACCGATTCATCGTCTCGGCCCGTCCGCGCGTGTCCGCGGCGATACGGCGCGGCGGATCGCGCCGGCAAGGAGGCACCGATGCACATCGGATTCCGTCGTGGATGCCGCGTTGTCCCCGTCGTCGTCTCGGCCGTTACGGTCGCCGTCCTGATCGCCGGCCCCGCCTCGGCCCTGGCCCAGGACCGCGACTTCGCGCCCGTCACCGACGCGATGCTCCAGGACCCCGACCCCGCCGACTGGCTGAACTGGCGCCGCACCCTCGACGGGTGGGGCTACAGCCCCCTCGACCAGATCGACCGCGGCAACGCGCACCGGCTGCAGCTCGCGTGGGCGTGGTCGATGCCGCCGGGGGTCAACCAGACGACGCCGCTCGTGCACGGCGGGGTGATGTACATCGGGGGCCCCGCCAACGTCGTGCAGGCGGTCGACGCCGCGACCGGGGACCGCATCTGGGAGTACCGGCGCGACCTGAGCGCGATGGTCGAGACGGTGCTGGCCCCCCGCAGCCGGTCGATCGCCATCTACGGCGACAAGGTCTACCTGAACGCGGCCGACGCCCACATCGTCGCCCTCGACGCCCGCACGGGGGAGGTGGCGTGGGACCACGAGGTGGCCGACAACGCCCTCGGCTACCGCTACACGAGCGGCCCCATCGTCGCCAACGGGAAGGTCGTGGCGGGCATGACCGGGTGCGAGCGCTTCAAGGAGGACGTCTGCTTCATCTCGGCCCACGACGCCGAGACGGGCGAGGAGCTGTGGCGCACGTCGACCATCGCGCGCCCCGGGGACCCCGGCGGCGACACCTGGGGCGACCTGCCGCTGCTCTACCGCGCCGGGGCCGACTCGTGGATTCCCGGCAGCTTCGACCCGGAGAACAACCTCACCTACTGGTCGACGTCGCAGGCGAAGCCGTGGGCCAGCCTGACCCGCGGCACCGACGGGGACGCCCTCTACAGCAACAGCGTGCTGGCGCTGGACGGCGACACCGGGGAGCTGTCGTGGTACTTCCAGTTCACGCCGGCCGAGACGCACGACCTCGACGACGTGTTCGAGAGCGTGCTCATCGACCACGCCGGGCGCCGGTCGCTGTTCAAGATGGGGAAGCTCGGCATCCTGTGGGAGCTCGACCGCGACACCGGCGCGTTCATCGCCGCCCACGATCTCGGCTACCAGAACGTCCTCGACGTCGATCCCGAGACCGGACGGGCGATCTACCGGCCGGAGATGCTGCCGGTGAAGGACGTCGAGCTCGGGTTCTGCCCCGACTTCGGCGGCGTCCGGAACTGGCGCGCCTCGGCCTACCATCCCGAGACCGGCGCCCTCTACATCCCCATCCATCCGACCTGCGTCAGCGGCGCCTTCGGCGAGATCGAGAGGGTGCCCGGCGCCGCCTATTACCAGAACACGGGCTGGCTGTCGCGGGGCAGCACCGTGCATCCCGACAGCGAGCCCTACCGGGGCCACCTGATCGCGATGGACATCGCGACGGGGCGCGTCCTGTGGCGCCACTCGATGATGACCCGCCCGGGGGGCGCCGCGCTGACGACGGCCGGGGGCCTCGTGGTCAGCGCCGACACCGACCGCAACCTCTCGGTCCACGACGCCGCGAACGGCGACGTCCTGTTCCACACGCGCCTGCCCGGCTCGGTGTCGGGGTTCCCGATCACCTACGCGGTGGGGGGGCGGCAGCACCTCGCGGTACCCGTCGGCGGGGACCGTACCAACGCGGTGTTCGTCTTCGCGCTACCGGCGGAAGCGTCGGCGGCGCCGTGACGCCGGCAGGAACCGACGTCCCTGGATCCCGCGGCCGGGTCTCGGCGCCCGTGCGGAACCCGGCCGCGTCCTGAGACCGCGCGGGCCGGGCGCGGTGCCCGGACGACAGGACGTGCCGTCGGTTGGATGTGAGCGACGTGGGGCGGGCGTGACTCCCGCCTCGAGGCTTCGAGGAGCGACGCGGTCAGGCAGGAGCGTCGCCGGTGCAATGCAGCCGGGTCTCTTGCCGAGGGCTGTGGAACGCCGTGTGCGCTGGCGCGACCGCCTTCCCCCGGGGCGTGCGACTACGGTCGCTCCCGGCTCGCCGGCATCCGGGGTAGACTGTCGGAGAGCCGGCGGTCCGGACGCGCCGCGGAGAGCGTGCGCGGCGCCGCGGTCCTGATGGAGGGAACGATGTTGGGTACGACGACCATGAGCTTGCGCGGCTTCTCGTGCGGGATCCTCGCCCTGGCGTTCACGGCGACAGCCGCGTTCGCGCAATCGAGCCAGGACATTCCACGCCGGCCCGACGGCCGTCCGGACCTGTCGGGGACCTATGACATCGCCACGTTGACTCCGCTCCAGCGTCCCGCGGAGTACGGCGACAAGCTGACGCTGACGGAGGAGGAGGCGGCCGCGCTCGCGGCCGGCGGCCAGTCCCTGGAGCGGATCTTCAACATTCCCGACGAACGGAACGTGGAGGCCGAGGCCCCCCGCGAGGCCCCGCCGGTGGGCGGCGACGGTTCCACCGGCGCGGCCGGCAACGTGGGCGGCTACAACTCGTTCTGGATGGACCGCGGCGCCGGGGGCTTCCAGATCGACGGCCAGTGGCGGACCTCCATCATCACCGACCCGCCCAACGGCCGGCAGCCCCCGATGACCCCGGAGGCGCGGGCCGCGCGCGCCGCCTACGCTGCCGCCTACGTGCGGCCGAACACGGGGACGGCGTGGTGGCTCGCGGACGATCTCGAGGCCCCGGGCCCCTACGACAACCCCGAGCAGCGTCCCCTCGCCGAGCGGTGCCTGATGGGGTTCGGCTCGACGGCGGGGCCGCCCATGCTGCCGGTGCTCTACAACAACCTGAAGCGCATCGTGCAGACCGACGACACGGTCCTGATTCTCGTCGAGATGGTCCACGACGCGCGCGTCGTGCGCATGAACCAGGAGCACGCCCCGCCCGGGATCCGGAGCTGGCTCGGCGACTCGGTGGGTCGCTGGGAGGGGGACACCCTCGTCGTCGACACCACCAACTTCACCGACAGCCCGGCCCTCGGCGGCGGGTCGCGGAACCTGCACGTGGTCGAGCGGTTCAGCCGCATCGACGCCGACACGCTGCTGTACCAGTTCACGGTCGACGACCCCACGGTGTGGACGGCGCCCTGGAGCGGCGAGTACGTCTGGCCCGCGAGCGAGGATCGCGTCTACGAGTACGCCTGCCACGAGGCGAACTACTCGTTCGGCGGCATCCTGCGCGGCGCCCGGATTCTCGAGGACGACGCGCGGGCGGCTGCGCGCTGACGCTGGCGCGTCAGCGCGTGGGGAGTTTCGCTGGCGCGAAACTCCTGCGCGCTTGGGATGCGCGGCATCGAGCGCGGGGGCGGCAGCGGGGCAATCGCGTCGGTGCATCGGGAGTTTCACTGGCGCGAAGCTCCTGCGCGCTTGGGATACACGGCATCGAGCGCGGGGGCGGCAGCGGGGCGGTCGCGTCGGGGCGTCAGGAGTCTCGCCGGCGCGAGACTCAAGCGCGCTTTGGGCGCGGCTCTCATCGTGGGGACGGCAGGGAGGCGGTCGGAGCCGCAGGCGACGATTGGCGCGGGAGTGACGTTCGAGGGTTATGCGACCGGCGGGTTCTACGACGAGCTGTTCCGCGCGGACGGCGCGCCGCGGCCCGAGGCCCGCCCGCTCGTCGAGCGCATCGAGGGCCTCGCCGGCGGCGAGCTGCTGCGCTGCCAGCAGGCGGCCACGCGTGCGCTCCTGCGGATGGGCATCACCTTCAACGTCTACCACGACGGGCACGGCACCGAGCGCATCTTTCCTTTCGACGTCGTTCCCCGCATCGTCCCCCGGGGCGCCTGGCACGAGATCGAGCGCGGCCTGCAGCAGCGCATCACCGCCCTGAACCACTTCATCGACGACGTCTATCACGACCGCCGCATCGTGGCCGAGGGGGTGGTGCCGGCGGAGGTGGTGGAGAGCTCGCAGGGGTACCGCCGCGAGTGCATGGGCCTCGACCCGCCGGGCGGCGTCTGGTGCCACATCACCGGCACCGACCTCGTCCGCGACGGCGACGGCACCGTCTACGTGCTCGAGGACAACCTGCGCTGCCCGTCCGGCGTCTCCTACGTGCTGGAGAACCGGGCGGTCATGAAGCAGACCTTCTCGAAGATCTTCGACGGCCTCCCCGTCCGGCCGGTCAGCGACTACCCGAGCCGGCTCCTCCGCACCCTCGAGGGGGTGGCCCCGCGGGGCGCCGGCCGCCCGAGCGTCGCGGTGCTGACCCCGGGCGTGCACAACGCCGCCTACTTCGAGCACTCGTTCCTCGCGCAGCAGATGGGGGTCGAGCTGGTCGAGGGGCGCGACCTCGTCGTGAACGACGGGGCCCTGTTCATGCGCACGACGCGCGGGCTCGAGCAGGTCGACGTGCTCTACCGCCGCATCGCCGACGACTTCCTCGACCCGGACTGGTTCCGGCCCGACTCGGTGCTCGGGGTCCCCGGCCTGATGGACGCCTACCGCAACGGGCGGCTCACGGTGGTGAACGCGCCGGGGACGGGGGTGGCCGACGACAAGGTGGTCTATGCCTACGTGCCCCAGATGATCCGCTACTACCTGGGCGAGGCCCCGATTCTGCCCAACGTCCCCACCTGGCTGTGCTGGCGCGACAAGGACCGGGCCCACGTGCTCGACCATCTGGACGAGCTGGTGGTGAAGCCGGCCAACGAGTCGGGCGGCTACGGCATGCTGATCGGCCCCCGGTCCACCGCGGCCGAGCGGTCCGAGTTCGCCGGCCGCATCGCCGCCGACCCCCGCAACTACATCGCGCAGCCGACCCTGTCGCTGTCGCGGGTGCCGACCCTCGTCGACGATCGCTTCGAGGGCCGCCACGTCGACCTGCGCCCCTACATCCTGCTGGGGAGCGAGCCGTTCGTCCTCCCCGGCGGCCTGACCCGGGTCGCCCTGACGAAGGGCTCGCTGGTCGTGAACTCGTCCCAGGGCGGCGGCAGCAAGGACACCTGGGTCCTCGCCTAGCGGGCTCCATGCTCAGCCGCACCGCCGAGTCGGTCTACTGGATGAGCCGCTACCTCGAGCGCGCGGCCAACGTCGCCCGCGTCGTGGGCGTGAACCTCAACCTCGAGATCGACCTGTCCGGCCTCGCCGAGGAGCAGTGGTTCCCCATGGTGCAGGTCGGCGGCGACGAATCGGTGTTCGCCGACCGCTACGGGGCCCCGACCCGGTCGAACGTCATCGAGTTCCTGACCATCGACCGGACCAACCCCAACTCCATCGCCTCGTGCGTGGCCGCCGCGCGCGAGAACGCGCGGACGGTGCGCGAGATCATCTCCTCGGAGGTGTGGCAGGAGATCAACGAGTTCTATCTCGACGTCACCGCGCCCGAGGCGAGGCGGTTCGCCCTCCACGACGCGGTCCGCTTCTTCGGGTCGGTGACGCGGGCCTGCCACGTCGTCGCCGGCACCAAGAGCGAGACGATGGAGCACGGCGAGGCCTGGAACTTCGGCCGGCTCGGCCGCTTCATCGAGCGCGCCGACCAGACCAGCCGCATCCTCGACGTCAAGTTCTTCCTCCTGCTGCCGTCGGCCGCCGATGTCGGCCGGCCCGTCGACGATCTCCAGTGGAGCGCCCTGCTGCGCTCGGCCAGCGGCTTCGAGGCGTATCGCCGCGCCCACGGGCTGGTGTCGTCCGAGTCGGTGGTGGCGTTCCTTCTCTTCGACCGGGCGTTCCCGCGCTCGGTGGGCTACTGCGTGTCGCAGGCCGAGTTCTCGCTGCACGGGGTCACCGGCACCCCCATGCGCCGCTTCGCGAACCGGGCCGAGCAACTGCTGGGCCGGCTGGCGTCGGAGCTCGACTACACCGACGCCCGCGAGGTGATCGGCGAGGGCCTGCACGAGTTCATCGACGCCCTGCAGGACCGCCTAAACCAGGTCGGCGACGCGGTCACCGCGACGTTCTTTCGTCAGGGGTAGGAGTCTGCGCCGTGGACTGGCGACGCCGATATGGTCAGGACCGCTGAGACGGCTCGAGCGTTGCGGCGAAGATGACCTGAAGGGCGTCGACGCGGCCCGTGAGGTGTTCGACGCGGCCCGTGAGGCGTTCGACGCGGCCCGTGAGGTGTGTAATGCTCTTCGAGTTTCGTGAGGACGTGATGGCTGCCCACACCCCGGAGACGGCGCCGACCAGCGCCGCGAGGGCGCTGATGGCGCTGACGACGAGCAACGCGGTCTCCATGTGTCGAACATAACCCATTGAGATCCCGCGGTCCAATAGCCCGGCCGATTCGGTGTTCGCGAGCCGGGCCAGGATGTAGACGGCGAGCATCGAGGCTCGATTCGGTAGACACGAGGACGACACGAACCGTGGTTCCCGACGCGCATCGCCTGCGTTTCTGCCGCCGAGCCCGGGACCGCGGGTGCGTGGTTCCGCGGCTCGCCGGCGCGGTGTGCCTCGCCGTCGTGCTGGGCGGCGCGCTCGTGGCGCCGGAGGCGTTCGCCGGCGCGCAGGACGCGGCCCGGGATGCGCAGCTCGCGGTCCGCGTCAAGACGGCCCTCGTGAACGACGTCGAGCTGGGCACGATGCCGATCGACGTCGTGGCGCGCGCCGGCGCGGTGACGCTGCGGGGCGCCGTGGGCTCGGCCGCCGACGCAGAGCGCGCGGTGGCCCTGGCGCGCGGCGTCGACGGGGTGGCGAGCGTCCGCTCCGAGCTCGACGTCGTCGCCGGCGGCCCGCCGCCCCGGGTTCGCCCGAGGACCACCCTGCCCGCCCTCGCGCCGCCGCCGAGCGGCGATCCGGTACGGCTGATCGGCATCGGGGTCTCGGGGACGGTGATGCTCCCGGCCCCCGACGCCATGGACCGGTCCATCGGGGTCGGCGCCATGCTGCGGCTCCGGCCGCGGGCGGGGCTGGCGCCGGTGTTCGCCTTCAGTTGGCGGAACACGCGGTTCGCCGAGGACTCGGGGGTGTCGCCGGGGACCGGCCTGAGCGTCCGTCCGGTGATGGGCGGCGTCGAGTACCGGGTGGGCGACCGGCGCGTCAGCGCCGGCGCCTCGCTCGTCGCGGGCTATGCCTTCAACAGACTGAGGCTGGACCGGGAGCACGCGGGGCCGGAGTGGGCGGTCGAGGTGGGGAACAGCTTCGTCTGGCGGGCCGGCGGGTCGCTGTGGGTCGACGTCACGCCCCGCCTCGGCGTCAACCTGTTCGGGGGTTATCTCGTCACCCGTCCCGAGCTGGCGCTGCTGAGCGGCGGGTCGGTGGCGACCCGGCGCGTGAACGCCGACACCGCCATCGTCAGCCTGGGCCTGGCCTGGTGGGTCTTCTAGCGTCCTGGCGGTGAAGCTCGCGAAGGCTCCGAGTCGCGGTAACCGCCTGCAAGAACCAGGGTAGTGCCGCACAGGAGTGTTCCACGAACCACGGTGGCGGCACACAGGCGGGTTCGCACGAACCGGCCAGGCGCTTGCGGTGCGGCGGGTCGCGTCAACGGAACTCCCGAGGCGACCGACAGATCACGCTGGCCGGGATGGCGGGAAGCGCGTAGGAAACGGAACACGGCATGGCCGATCTGCTCGACCGCTACGTGGTGGCGCCGCTGGCGCGGGCCGGAGACGCCGTGCTCTTCTCGGCCCGGGCGGTGCGCGAGGCCTTCCGGCCGCCGTTCGAGCTGAAGGAGACGGCGCGCCAGCTCTACGAGATAGGCTGGCTGTCGGTGCCCCTCATTGCCGCCGCCGGCTTCGCGGTGGGCATCGTCCTGTCCATGCACACCCGCGCCTCGCTCCAGCGCTTCGGGGCCGAGGCGCTGATTCCCGCCGCCCTGACCCTGGCCCTCGTGCGCGAGACCGGCCCCCTCGTGGTCGGCCTGCTCGTCTCGGGCCGGGTCGGCGCCGGGGTCGGGGCCGAGCTCGGGGCGATGAAGGTGACCGAGCAGGTCGACGCCCTCGAGGCGGTGGCCGTCGACTCGTTCAAGTTCCTGGTGGTCACCCGCATGGTGGCCTGCGTGGTGGCGATGCCCATCCTCACGACGGTGATGAACTTCACCGGTATCGTCGGCGGGTGGGTGGCCGAGGCCGCCATCTCCGGCATGGCGTTCCGCACCTACTTCGAAGCCGCGTTCTCGATCGTCCAGTTCACCGACTACCTGCCCGGCACCCTGAAGACGATGGTCTTCGGCTTCATCATCGCGATGACCGCGTCCTACATCGGCATGCACACGTCGCACGGCACGCAGGGGGTGGGCCGGTCCGCCACGCGGAGCGTGGTGCTGGCGTCGATGCTGATGATCGCGGCCAACGTGGTGCTGGTGCGCCTGATCTTCTTCGTGTTCCCGGAGACGGCCGAATGACCGGCGACGGGGCCCCGATCCGCCTCGACCACGTGTCGAAACGGTTCGGGCGCTTCACCGTGCTCGACGACGTCTGCCTGGAGATGCCGGGGGGCCGGGCCACCGTGGTCCTCGGCCGCAGCGGCACCGGCAAGAGCGTCATGCTCAGGCACATCGTGGGCCTGCTCGCCCCCGACTCGGGGCGGGTGCTGGTGCTGGGGCAGGACCTGGCCCGGCTCTCGGCCCCGGCGGTTGCGGCGGTGCGGCGGCAGGTGGGCTTCCTGTTCCAGAACGCCGCCCTGTTCGACTCGCTGACGGTGGGCGACAACGTCGCCTTCCCCCTGCGCCGTCACACCGGCTTGCCGGACGGCGAGATCCGCGCCCGGGCCGAGGCGACGCTGGGGCTGGTCGGTCTCGCCCGCGACTACGACAAGATGCCCGCGGACCTGTCGGGGGGCATGCGCAAGCGGGCGGGGCTGGCCCGGGCGATGGTGCTCGAGCCGTCGGTCCTCCTCGTGGACGAGCCGAGCGCGGGTCTCGACCCGGTGACCTCGGAGGAGATCGACGACCTGCTGGTGCGCGTCAAGCGGGAGTTCGGCACGACCCTGGTCATCGTGACCCACAACATCCCGAGCGCGCGGCGCATCGGCGACACGCTGGTGTTCCTGCACCAGGGCAAGGTGCTCGAGCGCGGGTCGGCCGATCAGCTCGAACGGAGCCGGCACGCCATCGTGCGGCAGTTCCTGGCGTCGGAGTCGGGCGGGTAGGGCTGCGGGGCCTGTCGCCGGGACCCTCGAGCTGCTCTCCGTCGCCCGTCGGTCCCGCCCCCGCATTCCTTGATGGCAAGTCGCGCTGAGCGGCCCTGAGGCCGTTCCGGGGCGCGAAGCCGCGCTACAATCCTCGGCATGGACGCCAATCTCCGAGATCGGCTGTACCGGCTCGTGGATCGCCTGCCCGATGGGGAGGGGCTCGCCGCTGAACGGTATCTCCAATACCTGACGGCACATGGCGACCCGCTGATCAGGGCCGTGCTGTCGGCTCCGGAGGATGAAGACGAGCTGAGCGAGAGCGGACGCCGCCTCCTGAACGAAGGACGCGAGGACCTGGCGGCCGGCCGGACGCACACGCTCGAAGTCAAGCGGGAGGGATGAACGCATGGGTTCACCGCGCCTGGCCTGGGTCGGGGCGTTCGTTATCGGCGGGCTCCTGCTGTTCGCGGTGGGGCTGTTCATGATCGGCGACCGCCGGCTGCTGTTCACGGAGCGTTTCGAGATCGAGGCGGACTTCGGCAACGTCACCGGCATCGCCATCGGCACCGGCGTGCGGCTGGCCGGCTTCGACGCCGGTGAGGTGCTCGGCATCGAGATTCCGCTGAACCCCGGCGAGCGGTTCGTGGTGCGCATGCGGGTGCGCGAGGACCTGCGGCCGCTCGTGCGCCGCGACTCGGTGGCGGCGGTGTTGACGGACGGGCTGCTGGGGTCGGTGTTCATCCAGATCCGGTCGGGCAGCGCCGGGGCGCCGTCGGTCGAGGACGGCGACCGCATCCGCGGGGTCGACGCGGTGGAGATCGCCGACCTCATCGAGGAAGGCCGCGAGACCTTCAACACCGTGGCCGAGGAGTTCACCGGGCTGCGCGAGGAGATGGCCCTGGCTCTGGGGAATCTGGGTACCACCATCGAGTCCACCACGCAGCTCGTCGACACGGTCGGCGCGGACATCGAGGCCATCACCGGCGCCAGCGCCCGGGTCATGGAGGGCGCGCTGGCGGTGCTGGCGGAGACGCAGACGCTCGTCGCCGGCCTGTCGGCGGGCGAGGGCACGGTGGGCCGGCTGCTCGAGGACGACGCCCTCTACGACGGGCTGGTCGGCACGGTGGCGGAGACGGAGGCCACGGTGCGGGCGGTCCGCAAGAGCGCCGAGCAGCTCGAGGGGGTCGTCGCCCGCCTCGGCGGCCCCGATGGCGACGCGGCGCGGCTGGTGGCCGACGCCGGCGAGGCCGCGGCCCTCGCCCGCAACGCGATGGCGGACATCGCCGAGAACACCGAGGCCCTCAAGCGGAGCTGGCCCTTCAGCGGGTTCTTCGCCGACCGCGGCTTCTACAACCTCGACCAGTTGACGCGCGACGAGTACCGCGAGCTGTTCCGCGACGACCGCTATACGCCGCTGCGCATCTGGGTCGAGGCGAAGCACCTGTTCGAGACGGACGGCGCGGGGCGGGTCACACTGGCGGACAAGGCGGTTCCCCGCCTCGACGAAGCGATGGCGGGGCTGCTGGCCTATCCCCGCGACAGTCCCATCGTGGTCGAGGGCTACGCCGCCGGCGGAGGCGCCGGCCTCGAGTACCGTCAGTCGCAGGTGCGCGCCGACCTCGTGCGCTCGCACCTCGCGCGCGCCTACCGCCGGGCCGCGTCGCTGACCGGCGCCATGCCCATGGGGTCCGCGGCCGAGGGCAGCCCGAGCCGCGACGGGCGCTGGGACGGGGTGGCCCTGACGATGTTCGTCGAGACCGACCGGCTGGGGGGCGAGATGCCCGCCTCCGCGGTCAGACAGTGAACGGCATACTGGGTTCGTTCGCGTTCACGGCGAGCGTCCGAGGGTTGGCTTGTCTCAGCCTGCCGCGTCCTCGTCCCCGGCCGCGTCGGTCGCCAGCCGGGTCATGACCGCGGAGGAGCTTCTTGGCCTGCCCGACGACGGTTGCCGGCGTGCGCTCGTGCGGGGGGAGTTGCTGCGCATGCCGCCGGCCGGATTTCGGCGCGGCGCGGCCATCTCCTCTCGGAAGACCAGCTTGCGCCGACCGGGGCTACCGCCGAGCGTTCACGACGACCGGAATCGGAGTTCAACTGCACCGGATCCGGCGTTCAACATCCCGGACTCGGTAGCGGGAATCGATCTCTCGTCGCGCCGACACCCGGTGAGGTTCTGCCGCCTGCACGAGTACCCGTCCCGAGTCGGGGGCGAGCAGCCCGCCGACGTGCCGGATCCACACGCTGGCTCGGCGGGTTGCGGTCCGCGGTGGAGGTGGAGTTCCGGGATCTACTGCTGCGACGATCGAGCCGTAGCGGCGGTCGAGCGGCCGAACCTGAGTCGCCGGTCGACCCCCTCGCCGGCTCCCCTCCGATGCCCGGGCAAGTCAGCGCGGCCGCGCGCGGTACCGCTCGTAGAGCGACCGGTGCCGGTTGTCGGTGCTCACGCGGCGGCCGAGGATGAACAGCTCGCTGACCCGCGTGCGGATGGCGAGGGGGTCGCCGTCGGTGACGATGAGGTTGGCGATGCGGCCCTCCCGGATCGTCCCGAGCCGGTCGTCGAAGCCCAGCATCTCGGCCGCGTTCTTCGTTATCGCGGCGAGCGCCGCCTCCCGCGGGAGGCCGTAAGGGACGGCCTGCGCCGCCTCGTACGGCAGGGTGCGCGAGTCGGACGAGTTGAACGTGCCGAAGGCGATGCGCACACCCGCCGCGTGCAGCCGGCCGGGGTTGGCGTAGGCCTCGTCGTAGGCTTCGTCGGGCCCGGTCGGCATCGACTGGGTCGGCCCGAGGATGACGGGGACGTCGTGCTCGGCGAGCCAGTCGGCGATCTTCCACGCCTCGCGTCCCCCCGCGACCACGAAGTCGAGCCCCCGGCCTCGCGCCCACTCGACGGCGTTGCGGATATCGCGCTCGCCGTTGGCCGCGAGGAGGACGGGCATCCCGCCGTCCAGAATCTTGGCGGTCGCCTCGAGCTCGAGGTCGCGGCGCACGCCGGCCCCCGCCTCGACGGCGCGGTGGTAGTCGCGCGCCGCGTCGAGCCAGTCGTCGAGGCGCGCGACCGCCTCTTCGTACCGCTCGCGCCGGTCGGACCAGTCGCCGCGGTTGCCGAACCCGGGCGCCAGCGACGGGTAGTTGACGACCATCGCGGCCCCGGGGTCGATCAGCATCTCCTCGACGGTCCAGCCGTCGAGCCCGACGAGCGACGCCTGCCCCGCGATGGTCCCGCCCTGCGGCACGCTCAGGGTCGCGGCGATGCCGTTGGCGCGGGCCACCGGGATGTGCTCGCTGGCGGGATGGATGGCCGTCGCCGCCTGCAGGTGGGGGTTGAAGCCGCCCTGCTCGCGGGCGTCGTTGGTCACGCTCACCGCCCCGATCTCGATGAGCCCGAGCCGCGAGACGGCGTCGAAGAGCCCCGGGTAGACGTGCCGTCCCGCCGCGGCCACGACCTCGGCGTCGGCGGGCGCCTCCACGTCGGGTCCCACCGCGGCGATGCGGCCGTCGCGGACGACCACGGTCCCCGTGAACGGCTCGCCGGCCAGGGTGTGTACGGTCCCGCCCTGGATCGCGTAGGTCTGGGCGGCGGCAGGGGCGGCGCCAAGGGTGGCGGCGGCGGCCCCTGCGATGGCGGTAATGCGGAGCGCGACAGTCATCGGTCTTCCTCCGACTTCTTCGGCGCCAGCCCGAGCTTCGCCAGATGGGCCTGCTTCTCGGCCTCGACGGCGGCCTGGCGCTCGCGGTCGAGCTCGACGTCGAAGTACAGCTTCCCGTCCACCCAGGTCTGCACCGGCTTGCCGAACATGGTCAGGGGGTGGCCCTCCCACACCGTCAGGTCGGCGTCCTTGCCCTCGTCGATCGAGCCGACGCGGTCGTCGATGCCGAGCTGGATGGCGGGGTTCAGGGTCACCAGCCGCAGGGCCTCCTCCTCGTCGAGCCCGCCCCACTTCATGGCCTTGGCCGCCTCCTGGTTCAGGTGGCGGATCTCCTCGCCCGAGTCGGAGTTGATCGACACGAGCACCCCCCGGTCGGCCATCAGGGCCGCGTTGTGGGGGATGGCGTCGTAGGCCTCGACCTTGTACGCCCACCAGTCGGAGAAGGTGGAGGCGCCCGCGCCGTGGGCCGCGATCTCGTCGGCGACCTTGTAGCCTTCGAGGACGTGCTGGAGGGTGCGGACGGTGACCCCGAACTCCTCGGCCACCCGCAGCAACTGGAGGATCTCGTCGCCGCGGTAGCTGTGGGCGTGCACCCACCGCTCGCCGCGCAGCACCTCGCCGAGCCGCTCGAGCTTCAGGTCGCGGCGCGGGGCGGGGCGGCGGCCGTCGGCGGCCCGGTACGCGTCCCACTCCGCGAGGTAGTGCCCGGCGTCGAGGAACGCCTGGCGGATGACGTCCTGCACCCCCATGCGGCTTCCGGGGTAACGGTCGGGGTTGCGGTCGCGGGTGGTGTTCTCGCCGAGCGCGAACTTGATGCCGGGGTGCGCGCCCATCAGCAGGTCGGCGGCGTCGGCGCCCCAGCGCAGCTTGAGCACCGCGTTGCCGCCTCCGATGGGGTTGGCCGAGCCGTGGAGGACGTTGATGGTGGTGACCCCGCCGGCGAGGGCCCGGTACATGCCGACGTCCTCGGGGCGGATGACGTCCTCGATGGTGACCATCGACGACACGTTCACCGAGCCCTCGTTGATGCTGAGGGCGGCGAGGTGCGAGTGGGCGTCGATGATGCCGGGGGTGACGTACTTCCCGGCCGCGTCGACCACCGTGGCGCCGGCGGGCGGCTCGAGGCCGGTCCCGACCGCCGCGATCCGGCCGTCGCGGACGAGGATGTCGCCGTTCTCGATGGTCCCGCGCGAGGCGGTGAGGAGGGTGGCGCCGCGGATGAAGGTCACCGGGTCGTCGCGGTACGGCCCCCGGTCGGCGGCCAGCGGGACCGGCGGGGCGGCGGGATCGGGAGCGCCCTCGCCGCCGTTCCCGGCGGACTCCTCGTCTCCGGCCCCGCCGTCCGCGTCGAAGCGTTCGCCGTCGACGAAGACCGTCTCGATGGCCGTGCCCTTGTCGAAGAGCGCGCCGTCGGCGACGATGAGGTTGGCGATCTTGCCCGTCTCGATCGATCCGAGCCGATCGTCGACGCCGAAGATCTCGGCCGCCGACAGCGTGAGGGCCCGGAGCGCGGCGTCGGCCGGGAGCCCCTGCGCCACCGCGCGCCGCGCCGCCGGCAGGGCCTCGGCCGGGTCGTCGAGTCCGCCGGAGTAGAACGCGAGCTGCACGCCGGCCTCGGCCAGGGCCGCGGGGGCGGTCGGTGCGCGGTCGTACCGCCGCAGCTCGGCGAGGGTCGGCACCTCGTCGGGGTCGCCGTCGCGCGGCGGCGCCGGCCAGTCGAGGCTCACCAGGGCGGGCACCTCGTTCGCGGCGAGCAGGTCGGCCGCCTCCCACGCGCCGTGCGCGCCGTAGACGACGGGGCGGACGCCCATCTCCGCGGCGGTGGCGAGGGCCCGCAACACGTCGGAGCGGCCCGACGCCGGGAACAGGGCCGGCCAGCCCTCGTCGAGCTGGCGCCGGATCGGCTCGAGGGCCCCGTCCCACTCGGGCCGCCGCCGGCCCCGCGGGTCGGCCTCGTAGGCGGCCCACGCGTCGGCGTGGTGGGCCGCGTCGTAGTAGAGCTGCTTGAGGTAGGCGAAGACGCCCATCGCGCTGCCGGGGAACCCCGAGTAGCTGCGGCTGCGGTCCTGCAGGTTCACCCGCATCGCCACCGGGCTCGCCACCACCAGCTCGCGCGGGCGCTCGAACGAGCCCAGGTTGAGCACCGCGGCCTGGCCCGGGACCAGCCCCTCGTGGCGGGTGCTGACGACGGACGTGAAGCCCGCCTCGCGCCAGCGCTCGAAGCGCTCGTCGCCGGGGTCGATGCCGTCGGCCGCGGTCAGCCACGTGGTCGTGCCCGGCCGGTCCTCCGGTCCCCACGCGTGGGGCCGGTCGCCGTCTCCGCCGCCGCCGCGGCCGGCCCCCGGCTCGGGCTCCCGCCCGTGGCCCAGGGTGGTGAGGGCGTCGATCAGCCCCGGGTAGACGGTCTTGCCCGCCCCGTCGAGGACGCGGGCCCCCGCCGGCGCGTCCACGCCGGCGCCGACCGCGGTGATGACCCCGTCCTCCATCACCACCGTGGCGTTCTCGAGGGCGGCCCCCGACACCGTCACCACCCGCGCGTTCACGATCGCTGAGAGGCCGGGGGCGTCGGGCCGCGCCGGGCGGGGCTGCGCGTCGAGTGCCGCGGGGGCGAGGGCGAGCCCCGCGAGCAGCGCGAGGGCGCGGTTCGTCATCGTGGCGACCTCCTAGGGAACGCGGTCGAGATTGTCGAGGTGTCCATTATAGGGTGAGGGAGGGGGCGCCAAGGAGAGCGGGCACCGGGGCAGGCGCGCTCCGGATTGAAGGTGGAACCCAATTGTGTGAAACTGTGCATATGAGAAACATCACAGTTTCGATAGACGACGAGGTGCATCGGCGCGCGCGCATCAGGGCGGCTGAAGCCGGCACGTCGCTGTCTGCCGCGGTCAGAGAGTTCCTGATCCGCTGGTCGGGAGAGGAGACCGAGTTCGACCGTCTCAAGCGCCTCCAAGATGAGACGCTGCGCACCATCGACACGTTCAACGGTGCAGATCGGCTGCCGCGAGAGGAGATCTATCGCCGTGGCCGACTTCGTTGATACCAACGTGCTCCTGTACGCAGTCGGCGCCTTGGTCGAGGATCGGGACAAGCGGGCGGCGGCGCGGGCTATTCTGAAGCGGGACGACCTCGTGCTGTCCACGCAGGTGCTGCAGGAGTTCTACGTGCAGGCCACCCGCACCACCAGGCCGGACCCTCTCGCCCACCACAACGCGGTGGCACTGGTCGAGACATGGACGCGCTATCCCGTGATCGAGACGTCGGTGTCCCTGGTCCGGCAGGCGCTCGCGACCGCCGCGCGCTGGCGGATATCGTATTGGGACGCCGCGGTCGTCGAAGCCGCGCGAATCGGGCGCTGCCCGACGGTACTGTCCGAGGATCTGCAGTCCGGCATGAACTTCGCGGGCGTGACGGTTCGGAACCCCTTCGCCTGAGGCGAGCGGCAAGCAGGGCGCTTCCGCCCGCGGCGACGCGGCCGGGAATACGCGTTGCCAAGTCGATGACGATGGGGCACAATTGACCGGTCCAAATGTGCCCGCGGGTGCGCAGCACGACCCGGACGGGAACGGGGAGAGGCATGCGGCTACTGCGTGACGGCGGTCGGACGGGTCTCTGGCGGCGTTTCGGGATGTCCTCGGTCGCCGGAGCCGTCTGCCTCATCGCGGCGTCGGCCGCGGGCGCGGCGGCGCAGGAGCCTCCGGGCGCGGTGGACGCGGCCGACGTGCAGGCGATGCTCGACCGGTACTGCGTCGCCTGCCACAACGACCGGCTGCGCACGGCCGAGCTGAGCCTCGCCGGGGCCGACGCCGAGCACCCCGAGGCCGACCCCGAGCTCTGGGAGAGGGTGGTCGCCAAGCTGCGGGCGGCGTCGATGCCCCCGCCGGGGCGGCGGCGGCCCGACCCCGCGACCTACACCGCGGTGGCCGACCGCCTGGAAGGGGCTCTCGATGCGGCGTGGGCCGCCGACCCCTATCCCGGCCGCGGCAGCGCCGTGCACCGGATCAACCGGACCGAGTACGCCAACGCCGTCCGCGACCTCTTCGCCCTCGACATCGACGTCTCCTCGCTGCTGCCGGGGGACGAGACGGCCGACGGCAGCTTCGACAACTTCGCCGACGTCCTCACCATCTCGCGCGCCCATCTCGAGCGGTACCTGTCGGTGGCCCGGCAGGTCACCCGCCTCGCGGTGGGGCTGCCGCCCCCGGCGGCGGGGTTCGACACCTTCGAGGTGCCCCTGCACATCGTGCAGGACGGCCGGCAGAGCGAGGACCTGCCCCTCGGCTCTCGGGGCGGCCTCGCGGTCCCCTACCAGTTCCCGGTCGACGGCGAGTACGCCATCCGGGTGCGGCTGCGCCGCCAGTACCAGGCCTACCTCATGGGGATGGGCTGGCCGCAGCGGCTCGACGTCCGCCTCGACGGGCGGCTGCTGAAACGCTTCACCGTCGGCGGCGACGCCCCCGGCATTCCCGGCGCGGCCAGCTACGCGGGCGCGGGCGAGCCGGGGTTCGTGAAGGACCCCGAGTGGGAGGCCTTCATGCAGCTCACCGGCGACGACCACCTGGTCATCCAGGTGCCGGTCGAGGCCGGGCCCCACACCGTGGGGGTGTCGTTCGTGCGCGAGCTGTGGGAGGAGGAGGGCCTGCCGCAGCCGCTGCAGCGGGGCCGGGTGCTCACCAACGACCAGATCTACATGGGCTACGCGGCGGTCGGCGCGGTCGAGATCGGCGGACCCTACGAGGCGGCCGGTACCGTCGCCGACACCCCGAGCCGGCGGGCCATCTTCAGTTGCCGCCCCGCCGCCGCGGCCGACGAGCGGGCGTGCGCCCGCGAGATCCTGTCGACGCTGGCGCGCCGGGCGTACCGTCGGGCCGTCACGGAGACCGACGTCGCGGTGCTGCTCGACTTCTACGACCAGGGCCGGTCGGCGGGCAGCTTCGAGCACGGTATCCAGTTCGCCCTCGAGCGCCTGCTCATCGACCCCGACTTCCTGCTGCGGGTGCACCGCGACCCGATCGATCTGCCGGCGGCGCAGGCCGCCTATCCCCTCGACGACTTCCAGCTCGCGTCGCGGCTGTCGTTCTTCCTCTGGAGCAGCGTCCCCGACGACGAGCTGCTCGCCCTGGCCGAGCAGGGCGCGCTGTCGGACCCCGCGGTCCTCGAGCGGCAGGCGCGGCGGATGCTCGCCGACCCCCGCGCCACCGAGGCGCTGGTCGACGACTTCACCGCCCAGTGGCTAAACCTGCGGCGGGTCGCCGAGGTCGTCGTCGACCCGATCATCTATCCCAACTACGACGAGACGCTGCTCGAGTCGTTCCGGGACGAGACGGAGCTCTTCGTGGCCGGCACCCTGCGCGGCGACCGCAGCGTCCACGAGCTGCTCGACGCCGACTACACGTTCGTCAACGAGCGGCTCGCGCAGCACTACGGCATCTCCGGCATCTACGGCAGCCGGCTCAGGCGGGTGCCCCTGCCCGACTCGAGCCAGCGCGGCGGGCTCCTCGCGCACGGGGCGCTGCTCGCCACGACGTCCTACCCCGACCGCACGTCGCCGGTGCTGCGCGGCAAATGGCTGCTCGACAACATCTTCGGGCTGCCGGTGCCGCCGCCTCCCCCCGAGGTCGACACGACCCTCGAGGAGGAGCCCGGGGTGCGGCCGCCGTCGATCCGCGAGCGGCTCGCCCGTCACCGGCGGAGCCCCGCGTGCGCGAGCTGCCACTCGGTGATCGATCCGCTGGGGTTCGCCCTCGAGAACTTCGACGTCATCGGCGGCTGGCGCACCATCGACGAGGCGGGCGAGCCGGTCGACGCGACCGGCACCACCGTGGCCGGCGAGAGCATCGACGGCCTCGCGGGCCTGCGGGCCCTGCTGCTCGACGACCCCGAGAAGTTCCCCCGGACGGTGACCGAGAAGCTGCTGGCCTATGCGCTGGGTCGTCCCCTGGAGTACTACGACCGGCCCGCCGTGCGGCGCATCGTTCGCGAGGCGGCCGCCGACGACTACCGCTGGTCGTCGCTCGTCGTCGGCATCGTGAAGAGTCCCACGTTCCGGATGCGCGGCGTCCGGGACCCGGAAACGGTGAACTGAAGCGGCGGAGCAGGAGCCCGCGGCGGACGGTGCCGCGCGGGCTGCGGTAGGATTGGCCGGGCGGCCGGTGAAGCCGCAGGGCGGCGCCGGCAGAGGCAGGAGCATGCGCCGTGCGACGGCGCGGACTCCCGGAGAGTCGGCTGGGCGCCAAGCGGAGCCGTCGGGCGACGATTGGCGGACGAGGAGAGAGGCATTCCATGACGTTCCTGACGAAGACGTTGCCGCGGCGGACGGTGCTGCGCGGGCTCGGCGCCACGGTGGCGTTGCCGCTTCTCGACGCCATGCATCCGGCGTTCTCGCTGCGCGGCCGCGCAGCGCCGGGGCCGGTGGCCCGCTTCCAGGCGTTCTACGTGCCCAACGGCATGGCCATTCCATACTGGCAGCCGAAGGGGGAGGGGACCGGCTACGAGCTGTCGCCGATTCTCGGACCCCTGGCCTCGTTCAAGGACCAGATGATCGTCCTCTCGGGCCTCAACGCGAGCTGGAACTACATCCACGCCGGGGCGTCGGGCTCGTTCTTGACCGGCACCACCCGCGGCGGGACTAACGAGATCGAGATCATCGCCGACGTGTCGATGGACCAGCTCCTGGCCCGGCACTTCCAGGACGACACGCAGGTGCCGTCGCTGCAGCTGTCGCTCGACCCGCCCAACAACGCCGGCGCGTGCACCGGCAACCTCAGCTGCGTCTACACGCACACGCTGTCGTGGCGCAGCCCCACGCTGCCCCTGCCGACCGAGTCGAACCCCCGGGCGGTGTTCGAGACCCTGTTCGGCGACAGCGGCACCACCGACCCGAAGGCGCGCGCGGCCCGGCTGCAGCAGCACAAGAGCCTGCTCGACTCGGTGGGCGACAAGCTCGCCGCCCTGCGCCGCGAGCTCGGGCCGGGCGACCAGACCAAGATGGAGGAGTACACCGAGGCCATCCGCGACGTCGAGCGCCGCATCGAGAAGGCCGAGGAGCAGAGCGACCTCGCGCTGCCGACCCTCGAGCAGCCACAGGGAGCGCCCTCCGACTTCGAGGACCACTACGACCTGATGATGGACCTCCAGGTGCTGGCCCTCCAGTCGGACCTGACCCGAGTCATCGCGTTCATGATCGGCAAGGAGCAGAGCGCGCGGCCGTATCCGCAGATCGGCGTGCCCGAGGCGCACCACCCCCTGTCGCACCACAACGACGACCCGACGCTGGTCGCCCACATGTCGAAGATCAACGCGTACCACACCGCGCTCTTCTCGCGCTATCTCGAGAAGCTGCGGGCGACGCCCGACGGCGACGGCACCCTGCTCGACAACATCACGATCCTCTACGGGTCGGGCCTGTCGAACAGCACGCGGCACTCGGGCATCGACCTGCCGCTGATGCTGGCCGGCGGCGGGGCGGGGCGGCTGCCGAGCGGGCGCCACATCCGGTACACCGACGAGCCGTCGATGGCGAACCTGCTCGTCACCCTGATGGACAAGATGGGCGTGCCGGTCGAGCGCATTGGCGGCAGCACCGGCGCGCTGCCCGTCGACACCCTGACCGGGTTGCTGTAGGTTCGGCGACGGGATCGCCTCGGTATGTGTCCGAGGCGATTCCGGCCCGTGATGGGGGCTGCGTTCCGCGCAGAGTCGGCGAGTCGGTAGCGGTTGCTGTCCGGAACGTTCTCGGGAACGAGACGCAAGCGGCCGTGCCGTGTCAGGTGCGCGGAGGCCGCACAGGCGCGTAGCGCCGAGACAGAGCCGTGCGCCAGAGTGCATTCGGCAACTCTGTCTGTATCGACACTTTCCCGTAGGCAAGGGCGGTACCCACCATGCGCCTGTTGAAAGCCCGAATCGTCGTTGTCACAGCGGCCCTCGCTGCCGCCGGGAGTGTTGCCTCGGCGGAGACCCCGCCACTCGTCGACGCTGCAAAGCGGGGCGATGGTGCGACGGTTGCAGCACTGCTCGACGGCGGCGCCAGCGTTGCGTCGGCGGACGCCGACGGCTCGACCGCCCTGCACTGGGCGAGCCACCGCGACGACGCCGCGACCGTCGCGCGGCTCCTCGACGCCGGGGCCGACGTCGACGCCGCGACCGACCTCGGGGTGACCGCCCTGTGGGCGGCGAGCCAGAACGCCAGCGCCGCCCTGGCCGAGACCCTGCTCGAGGCCGGGGCCGACCCGAACCGGCCGCTCCTCGCCGGCGAGACCGCGCTGATGGTGGCGGCCCGGGCCGGCGCCCCCGACGTCGCCGGCCTGCTCCTCGCCTTCGGGGCCGACACCGAGGCCCGCGGCCCCCGCGGCCAGACCGCCATGATGTGGGCGGTCGCGCAGCACCATGCCGACGTCGTCGCGGTGCTGCTGGCCCACGGGGCCGACATCGCCGCGCGCTCCGACGTGTGGAGCCAGATGATGGCGGTGCCGCCGCACGGCCAGCCCGAGTACAACGCCGACGTCCCCCACGGCGGGAACACCGCCCTGATGTTCGCGGCGCGCAACGGCGACCTCGCCTCGGCGCGCCTCCTCATCGCGGCCGGCGCCGACGTGGAAGACAGGAACGCGTGGGGAGTGAGCGCCGTCACGATGGCCGCGCACGCCGGCTACGGCCGGCTCGTGGCTCTCCTGCTCGAAGCGGGCGCCGACCCCGACGCGGCCGAGGCGGGCTTCGCCGCCATCCACGCCGCCGTCATGCGCCGCGACGCGCAAATGGTGGCGACCCTGCTCGACCACGGGGCCGACGCCAACGCGGTGCTGCGCACCTGGACCCCCACCCGGCGTGCCTCGCGCGACTTCAACTTCCGGCCCGCCCTCATCGGGGCCACCCCCATCTGGCTCGCCGCGCGCTTCGCCGCCCCCGACGTCATGCGCCTGCTCGCCGACCACGGCGCCGACCCTTCGTTCGTGCACCACGCGCGCTACAAGCGGCGGTACTCCCAGATCCTCACCGAGTCGACGACCACCCTGATGGCGGCCGCCGGCATGGGCGGCGGGCGCCTGGAGGCGTGGGTCCCCCCCGACCCCGCCGAAGTCGAGCTGCTCGCCCTCGACGCGGTCCAGGTCGCCCTGGAGCTCGGCGTCGACCTCCACGCCACCGACCTCGGCGGCCGCACCGCCCTCGACGGCGCCCGCATGGCCCGCATGCGCACCGTCGCCGCGTTCCTGGAGTCGCAGGGCGCGCGGCCGGGCGACGGGCGGTAGATTCTCTAGTCGGGATCGACGTCCTGTCGGAAGCCGAGCAAGGGCGGACTGGTCTTCGCACTCCAGCGCTCGGTCTGTGCGTTCAGCGCTTCGATGGAGCGATGTTTGTGCACGCCGGGGGGGAAGTGGCGCGGGCGCGTCCGGCGACCGACGTCGAGGACGAGCCGCATCGCGCGATAGAGCGATGGGTCGCCGGGCCGGCGCCACGCGCGCCGTTTCATCTCTTCGATGCCGCGGAACTTGAACACCGGCATCAGTCGTCGTCCAGACCGAATCGTTCCCGCAGCCAGGCGGCGTCCGCCCGGTCCTTCAGGCGCACGGTGTCGTGCTTCATCCGGTATAGCGTACGAGGAGTGGCGACCGAAACCGTAATGGACTCGAACGGGAGTCGCGCGGCCTCGAGTGTCGAAGTCCATCGCCCGTGATCAGGATCCCGACCCCGCGGCACCGGCACCGGCACCGGCGCTGATGGCGGCGATGGTGGCGGCCTGCTGGGCGTCGAGGATCGCGCGGATGGACTGCAGCGCGGCGAGGTCGCCGGCGCTGCGCTCGCCGGCCTTCTCGCTGTCCTCGGCCAGCTCGATGCCGGCGGCGAGGGAGAAGGCGAGGTCCTTGGAGGGCCGCGGCCTTGCGCTCCGCAGGCGGTCGCGATAACGCAGCACGCGGTCGACGACGTGCCCGGGCGAGCCTTGCGTGAGGGCGAGGACGGCAACCTCGTCGTAGCGGCCGGTGCCGACGCGCTCGCCTGCACTCCGCAGCCGGTCGGCGACGACGGCGAAGCGCTGCACGCCGGTGTCGGTGCCGCGGGGGTCCACGGCGAGCAGGTGCGACACGAGCTGCAGTTGGTTGCCGCGGCGGAACCCGGCCTCGCGCAGGCGCGCGTAGGCCCGCTGGACGTCGCCGGTCAGCGACTCGACCGACACGTCGCGGGCGGCATGCAGGGCCGCGGCCGGCAGGTCGTTCGCGTCGGTGAGCCAGAAGTGGTCGGCGCGCCACTGCGCGTAGATGCGTGCGAGCCGATCGAGGTGCGCCTTCGGCACCCGCTTCCCCTCGGTCTGCAGCACCAGCAGCAACGCCGCGAGGGTCGCGCCGGTGCCGCGGCGCTTGACGCCGTGCTCGCCGAAACGGACCCGCGTCGCGATCACCTGGTGGTGCACCCTGGCCGCATCGAGATCCCGCCGGAGGATCATCGCGGCGACCACATAGCGGATCTCGGAGCGCAGCGGGCTCGTCCACCCGGCGCGTCGCTGCAGTCCTGCCGCGACCTCCTCCAGCCCGTCGTGCGAGACGCGGTTTCCGGCCGCCCCGAGGGTGAGGGCCACGAAGCGGTAGGTGGCGGTGTCGGTCGTCCAGCGCTTGCGGGTCCGCAGGCGCTCGAAGGTCTCCAGATAGGCCGCGACCGGATCGCGGTCGGCAGTCATGCGGCGGATGGTAGCACGGCGGTCGGCGAGAGACGGGTCGGGCGATCCGGCTCCCGACCACGACGAGCTGGCCGATCATCCGTCCGGTGGATCGCCTGCCACACAGTTCAGGAAGCCCCGAACCTGCGTGCGGAACGTCGCGCGCACGACCGGGAGCCGTTCTTCGAGCGGGCGCATGCGCTGCGGATCCGGCACGAAGCCGTACACGTCACTCTTGGCTTCTTCACCGCCTTGCACCCGCCACGTCGGGACTCCTAGCCGCCCAGGATCTGCCGGGCGATGGTCTGCAGCTGCATGTTCGACGTGCCCTCGTAGATCTGGCCGATCTTGGCGTCGCGGTACAGCTTCTCGACGGGGTAGTCCTTCGTGTAGCCGACGCCGCCGAAGAGCTGCACGGCGAGCGAGGTGACCCGCTCGGCGACCTGCGACGAGAAGAGCTTGGCCATCGCCGCCTCGGTGAGGAAGGGCCGGCCCGCGTCGCGCAGGCGCGCCGCGTTGTAGGTGCCGAGCCGGGCCATCTCGACCTCGGTCTGGGCCTGCGCCACCTGGAACTGCACGGCCTGGAACCCGGCGATGGGCCGGCCGAACTGCTCGCGCTCCCGCACGTAGCGGATGGTGTGGTCGAGCGCGCCCTGGGCCACCCCCACCATCTGGGCCCCGATGCCGATGCGGCCCTCGTTCAGGGTCTCGATGGCCACCTTGTAGCCCTTGCCGCGCTCGCCGAGGATGTGCGACTTCGGGACCCGGCACCCGTCAAGGAGCAGCTCGCACGTGCTGCTGGCCCGGATGCCCAGCTTGTCCTCCTTCTTGCCGACGGCGAGGCCGGGGCGGTCGTGCTCGACGACGAAGGCGGTGATGCCGCGATGGCCGGCGTCGGGGTCGACGTTGGCCATGACGATGAAGAGCCCCGCCTCGCGGGCGTTCGTGATCCAGAGCTTGCGGCCGGTGATGACGTAGTCTCCGCCGTCCTCGACCGCGCGGGTCCTCAGCGCGAAAGCGTCGCTGCCCGAGCCGGCCTCCGACAGCGCGTAGGCGCCGATGACGCCGCTCGCCAAGCGGGGCAGGAATCGCTGCTGCAGGTCGGCCGAGCCCCAGCGCAGGAGGGCGTTGATGACGAGGGTGTTCTGGACGTCGACGACCACCGCGACCGACGGGTCGACGCGCGACAGCTCCTCGACCGCGAGCACCGACAGGAAGAACGGGGCGCCGGCCCCGCCGAGCGACTCCGGAATCTCGATGCCCATTACCCCGAGGTCGAACAGCTTGTCGATGAGCGCCCGCGGAATGACCGCCCGCTCGTCCATCTCGCGCACCTGCGGGGCGATCTCCGCCTCGGCGAACGCGCGGACGCTGGCGCGGAAGAGGTCCTCCTCCTCGGAGAGCCGGGTCAGGGGAGTGGGAGCGGGGGCGATGATGTCGGTGGTCATGGGTTTCCGCGGCAGAGCAGGGTAGTCGTCGGATGACGGACGCTTTGCCGTTGTCGCGGCAGCGTGCGGGCGCCCGCCAAGCCAGTATCATGGCCGGGGAGAGGGTGCGTCAAGGTCGGCTGAGCACCGTGGCAGGTGGTAGACTGGCATTCCGGTCATGCTGTCGAAGACGCATGACGCATTCCGATCCGCGAGCGGCGTGTCCGACGAGCAGGCCCGCGCGGCGGCGGAGGAGAGCGCCGCTCTCGACTCCCGCCCGCTTCGAGTCGACATCAAGCTGAACGTCCCGATTGTCCCTTGGCGCGTCGACACTGGTCGGTGTCGGCTTGGTACTTCTCAGGCTGTTCGTCTTCGACCGACCGTGTGCGGCGTACGGAGGTCCGGATGCCGAACCCGGTCGTCGCAGCCGTCGCTGCCGTTGCGCTCGTGGCGGGCACTTCCGCGCCCGCGCTGGCGCAGGCCGCCGACACCGTCTTCGTCGGCGATCACATCGTCACCATGGATCCGGAGCGGCCCGCCGTCGCGGCGGTGGCGATCCGCGACGGCGTCATCACCGCGGCGGGGCCGCGCGACGCGGTCATGGCGCGGCGCGGGGAGGAGACGCGTGTCGTCGAGCTCGGCGACCGCGCCCTGCTCCCCGGCTTCATCGACACCCACGGCCATTTCCTCGGGGTCGGGCGGGGGCTCGACACCCTGTCGCTGCACTCGCCGCCGGTGGGCGACGTCACCGACGTCGACGGCCTCGTGGGCAAGATCCGGGCGTGGATCGCCGAGCGGGACATTCCGCCCGGCGAGACGGTGCTCGGCAGCGGCTACGACGACTCGCTGCTCGCCGAGCGCCGCCACCCGACGCGCGACGACCTCGACCGTGCCTCGACCCGCCACCGCATCGTGCTGACCCACGTCTCCGGGCACCTGCGGGCGGCCAACTCCGCCGCCCTCGCGGCGTCCGGCGTCACCGCCGACACCCCGGACCCGCCGGGCGGGCTCATCCGGCGCCGCGCGGGGTCGCGAGAGCCCGACGGCGTGCTCGAGGAGACGGCGGGGGGGCTGGTCGCGAGCGGCGGTCCCGCCCCGACCGCGGGCGAGCTCGAAGCTCTGGCGCGGCGGGCCCTCGAGGTCTACGCCGCCTACGGCACCACCACCGTGCAGGACGGCTCGACCGGCCGCGAGGTCGTCCGGGCGCTGCGCGCCGCCGCCGCGCGCGAGCCGTTCGCGGTCGACGTCGCGGTGTTCCCGCGGTTCCGGACGATGGCCGACGCGGAGGGCGTGACGTACGAGCCGGCCTACCGCGGCGGGCTCCGGGTCGCCGGCGTCAAGTTCAGCCTCGACGGGTCGCCCCAGGGGCGCACCGCGTGGGTCACCGAGCCGTACGCCGAGGGGCCGCCGGGGGCGCCGCCCGACTACCGCGCCTACGGCACCCTCGACCCCGATGCCTACCGCGCCGGGGCCGCGCACCTCATCGGACGCGGCGTGCCCATCATCGTCCACGCCAACGGCGACGCCGCCATCGACCTGATGCTCGACGGGGTCGCCTCGGCGGTGGCGGGCCCGGACCCCATGCCCGACCACCGCGCCGTCATCATCCACGCCCAGCTCATGCGCGCCGACCAGCTCGACCGCGCCGCCGCCCTCGGGGCCGTCCCCTCGTTCTTCTCGGCCCACGCCTTCTTCTGGGGCGACTGGCACCGGCGCAGCTTCGGCGAGGCGCGCGGCAACAACGTCAGCCCGGTGCGCTGGGCCATCGAGCGCGGGGTGCCCTTCACCGTGCACAACGACGCCCCCATCGTGCCCCCGGACATCATGCGGCTGGTCGCCATCACCGTGAACCGGTCCACGCGCAGCGGCCATGTGCTCGGGCCGCACCAGCGCGCCACCGTTCGCGAGGCGCTCCACGCGGTCACCCTGGGGGCCGCGTACCAGTACTTCGAGGAGGACAGGAAGGGCTCGATCACGGTGGGGAAGCAGGCCGACCTCGTGGTGCTCGACCGGAACCCGCTGACGGTCGATCCGGCCGACCTCGAGCACGTCGCCGTGATCGAGACGTTCTCGCGGGGACGATCGGTGTACTCGCGCGCGCCAGAGTCGTCCGCCCGGTGACCGACGGCGTCATTCGCATCGGAGCACGCACGCGAGCTCGCCGGCGGTTGCGCGCAGGCCCGGCAGCAGGCAGGCGAGGAATGCGGTGACCGCAAGCAGCGCGGGCGCGGCGACGAACGTCGCGGGGTCGAGCGGCGCGACGCCGAACAGCCATGGTGCGCACGCGCACGGCCGGCCGCCCACCCCGAACAGCAGGTCCCGGCCCAGCCCGGACCGCGTCAGTCGTCGGGCGACCGCCGTGCCCTCGGCCGCCGCCCGGTGCCGCCGGCGTCTCCGGGTGCGGTGAAACGCGAGGTCTCGCCACGGGCCGCCCGGGGCGGGCGGTTCGCCCGCCGGGGCGGAGGGGGGCGTTCGTTCGTGCGATGCCGGCCGCCGACCCTTCGTCAGGTGGTGCGGAGGACCGACACCGGATCGACGCTCGTGGCGCGCCGCGCGGAGACGAGGCACGCGGCGGCCGCGATCGTGACCAGGAGGGCCGCGCAGGCCAGGAACGTGAGCCGGTCGGTCGCACCGGTCTGCACGAGCAGGCCGCTCAGGATGCGCCCCGCGGCCGCCGCGCCGATTCCGCCCAGGACGAGGCCGGTCACGACGGGCGCCATCGACTGGCGCATGAAGTGGTGCACGACCAGGGCCGGCGGCGCGCCGAGAGTCATCCGGATGCCGATCTCGCGTCTTCTGTGGACGACCGCGTAGGCGCACGCGCTGTACGCGCCGACCGATGCGAGGGCCAGCCCCAACCCGGCGAAGATCCCGAGCAGCGTCATGAGGGCGCGCTGCCGCCGGCGGGACCTGGCCATCACCTCTTCCAGCGGCTGCGCAGCGTAGAGGGCGAGGTTCTCGTCCGCGAGCGACAGCTCCTCGCGGATGCTGGCCAGCACCTCCGCGCCGGCGTCCCGAGGCCGCACGAGCGCGCCCACGTCGTGAATGACGTCTCCTCGCAAGGGGAGGTAGACGACCGGCTCGGCCTCGTGGGGGCTCGACAGTTGAGGGACGTCCGGCGAAACGCCGACGACGATCCTCCAGGGCGGCGGGCCGGCGGGCGCGTTGCCGTCGTCCAGGCGAAGGCGCCGGCCGAGGGGGGCCTCGTCGGGGAAGAACACGTCGACGAATCGCCGATTCACGATCGCGGCCTCTCGACCGGGTTCTCCGTCACCCGGGCCGAACCGCCTGCCCTCGATCAGGGGCAGCCCCAGCATCTCGAAGTACTCGTCGCCGACCGTCACGTGGGTGACTTCGGGCAACGGGCCGCCGGGGGGGCGGCCGTCGATCTGCAGGGCGCCCCGGTGGCCGCCCCCGAAGGGAAGCGCGCTCAGCAGCGTCGAGGCGGAGAGCTCCGGCATCGCGGCGAGCCGCTCCTCCAGCGCGCGCAGGAGCGCCCGGCGATCCTCCGTCGAGTCGCTCTCCCGCAAGCCGATCGCGAACGAGAGAAGCCCCTCCCCGTCGACGATGTCGGTGGCGTCCCGCAGGGCGGCGAAGCTGCGCAGCATGAGGCCGGCGGCGACCAGGAGCACCAGCGTCAGCGCAACCTCGGCGGCCAGCAGGCCGTTGGTCCAGCGCGCGGCGGGCGTGCGTCCTTCGGCCCGGCCCATCCCCGCGGGACCGTCGTCGGGATCGTGCCGCCAGAGGTGCAGGGCGGGTGCGACGCAGCTCAGGACGGCCGTGGCCAGACCCGTGAAGCCCATGAACGCCAGCACCCGGCCGTCGGCGGTCCACTCGATCCAGTACGGCATGCAACCCAGCTCGCACTGCTCCAGCTGGGCGGCGAAGAAGCGGACGGCCACGAAGGCGACCGCGGCCCCGAGCAGGCACCCGACCGCCGCCAGCAGCGTGCTCTCGAGCAGCAGCTGGCGCAGGATGCGCCCCCGGGACGCACCGAGGGCCGTCTGCAGGGTGACCTCGTCGGACCGTCGCACCGGCCGCGACAGCAACAGGCCGTTCACGTTCGCGCACGCAATCAGCAGGACGAGACCGACCGCGGCCATCAGGATCAGCAGCAGGCCGCGCTGCGGGGCGACGGCGCGCGCCGAATAGCGTTGGACGATCGGCCGTATGCCCGCTTCCGTCTCCGGACGCTCCAACGTCAGCCGTGCGGCGATCGCTTCCAGCTCCGCCCGCGCGTCGTCCGTCGTGACCCCGTCCGCGAGCCGCCCCACCGCCCAATGCTCGCGGGTGTCACGGCGGGAAACGGATCCGTCCGCGAATCCGAGCGGCAGCCACAGGTCCGAGATGACCGGGAACCTGAAGCCCTCCGGCATGACGCCGATGACCACGGCGGGGCGGGAATCGACCCGGATCCGCCGGCCGACGATCTCCGGGTCGCCGCCGTACCGGTCCTGCCAGAGCGCGTACCCCAGAACCACGGTGCCCGCCGCTCCCGGCTGCTCCTCCGCCCGCGAGAACACCCGCCCGAGAGCGGGTCGGGCGCCCAGGAGGCGAAACAGGCCGGAGGAAACGGATGTTCCGGGCACGACGGCCGGGAACTGCACGTCGTCGCCGACGGTCATGCCGGAGGGGAGGTAGGCCGCGATCTCGCTCAGGGTCCGGGCGTCGGCATCCCAGTCCTCGAGGTCGGCGAGCGGCACCCCGGCTTCCCGTCCGTCGGCGCCGCGGGCGCCCAGGAAGACGATCCGTTCGTCGTCCACGGGCAGCCCGCGAAGCAGCACCGCGTTCACCAGGGTGAACATGGCGGTCGCGGCGCCGATGGCCAGGGCGAGGACGCTCGCCGCCCCGAGCGCGTGCCACCGGTCCCTCACGAGCAGCCGGGCCGCGAGCCGCAGGTCCCGATCCAGCTCGTCGGCGAGCCGCAGGCCCCGCGCCAGCCGGGAGGCGTCCTTCGCGCGCTCGACGCTGCCGAAGTGCGCCCGGGCGCGCCGCGCCGCCTCCGCCGGCGGAATCCCCTCGCGCATCAGGTCTTCCGCGTACGCCGAAAGGTGAAAGCGCAACTCCTCGTCGAGCTCGTCTTCGAAGCGTCTCCGCCAGAACAACGCCGTCAGGAACGAACGCAGTCGCGAGTACAACGTCACTCCGTTTCCGGCGTCGATCCCGGGGCGGTCGCCATGGCCGCCGTGCCGCGCCGGTTCCCTTTGCGTGTCTGGGAGTGTAGCAACTCCCTACAAGTACTTGACGGAATCGGAGACGCCGGTGGTTCGCGACGGTGCGGTCGGTCCGCCCCGGCGGCGGCCAGTGGGAACGCTGGTGTGGTTGGACGCAAAGCGGAGCCGCGGGTAACGATTGGCGGGCTAGAACGACGCCGGCTCCTCGTACTCGCCCCAGACGTCCCGGAGCGCGTCGCACATCTCGCCGAGGGTGGCGCTGGCGCGCACCGCGTCGATCAGGAGAGGCACGAGGTTGTCGGTGCCGAGGGCGGCCTCGCGCAGGCGGTCGAGGGCGAGGGAGACGGCGGCGCCGTCCCGGCTCTTCCGCAGCGCCGCGAGGCGGTCGCCCTGCGCGGATGCGGCCGTCTCGTCGATGTAGAGGGTCTCGACCGCGGCCCCGGGCTCGCCGGTGCGGTCGTTGACGCCGACGATCTTCCGCTCGCCCGACTCCACCTCGCGCTGGAACCGGTAGGCGCTCTCGGCGATCTCGCGCTGCGGATAGCCGGCCTCGATGGCCTCGACCATGCCCCCGAGGTCGTCGATGGCCCGAAAGTACTCGCGCGCGCCCTCCTCCATGTCCCGCGTGAGCCGCTCGACGAAGAACGACCCGCCCAGGGGGTCGACGTGGGCGGCGACGCCGCTCTCGTGGGCGATGACCTGCTGGGTGCGGAGGGCCAGCAGCGCCGCCTCGCGCGTCGGCAGCGACAGGGCCTCGTCGAGCGAGTTGGTGTGCAGCGAGTTGGTGCCGCCGAGGACCGCGGCCATCGCCTGCACGGCGGTGCGGACGACGTTGTTGTGGGGCTCCTGGGCGGTCAGCGACACGCCGGCGGTCTGGGTGTGGAAGCGCAGCTTCCACGACCGTTCGTCCCGCGCCCCGAAGCGGTCGCGCATCGCCGTCGCCCAGAGGGAGCGGGCGGCGCGGTACTTGGCTATCTCCTCGAAGAAGTCGTTGTGGGCGTTGAAGAAGAACGAGATGCGGGGGGCGAAGCGGTCGACCTCGAGACCGGCGTCGACCCCGTGCTGCACGTACTCGATGCCGTCGCGCAGGGTGAACGCCAGCTCCTGCAGGGCCGTCGCCCCCGCCTCGCGGATGTGGTAGCCGCTGACCGAGATGGTGTTCCAGCGCGGCGTCTCGCGGGCGCAGAAGGCGAAGGTGTCGGTGACGAGCCGCATCGACGGGGCCGGCGGGTAGATGTACTCCTTCTGGGCGATGTACTCCTTCAGGATGTCGTTCTGCAGGGTGCCCGACAGCGCCGACCAGGGGACCCCCTGCCGCTCCGCGACGACGAGGTACATCGCGAAGATCATCGCGGCCGGCGAGTTGATGGTCATCGACGTGGTCACGGCGCCGAGGTCGATGCCGTCGAAGAGCCGCTCCATGTCGGCGAGCGACGCGACGCTGACCCCGCACTTGCCCACCTCGCCCTGCGAACAGGCGTGGTCGGGGTCGCGGCCCATCAGGGTCGGCAGGTCGAAGGCCACGCTGAGCCCTGTACCGCCCGCCGCGAGCAGCTCCTTGTAGCGGCGGTTGGTCTCCTCCGGCGTGCCGTAGCCGGCGAACTGGCGCATCGTCCACAGCTTGCCGCCGTACCCGCCGGCGTGAATGCCGCGGGTGTAGGGGTACTCGCCGGCCGGCGCCGGGGGCTCGATCTCCCGGAGGTCGTCGGCGGTGTACAGCGGCTCGACGGGCCGCCCCGACACGGTCGTATGGGCGGACGGCGCGGGCGGGGCCGGCGCCCCGGTGGTCTTGGTCATCGGCGGGCAGATCTGACGGGAGCTGGCATCGACAGCGCGTATCTTACCAGCCCGCGGGCAAGCGGCCCCGGCTCCGGGCGAGCGTTGCATCCGGCCCTGCCGGCGTCGCTTCGGCGGCAGCTCTCGCAGGCCTGCCTGACGCACCGCAGCCTCGTGGCAGTCGCATCCGGGCCGGCCGGGGTCGCTTCGGCGGCAGTTCTACGCAGGCCCGCCTGACCCACCGCAGCCTCGTGGCAGTCGTATACGGCCGGCCGGCGTCGCTTCGGCGCCAGTTGTCGACCAGGTCTCGACTCTACGGGCACTCGCGTCACGCTTCGTCGGGCAGACGCCCGCGCGTCTCCGTGCAAGTTGGGCCCGCGGGGAGGCGGCGCCGCGGCGGCGTTGACACGACTCCGGTCCTGGTTCAAACTCTCACCCATAGTGAACGAGTCTGTACACCGCGGGAAACGACTGTCGATGGCGGGTCTGGCCGCCCTGACGCTGCTCGCGGCGGGGTCGGGCGCGACGGCCCAGGACGTCCGCCTGGACGCCCCCATACCGCACGTGCGGGGGCAGAGCGTGTCGCCCTCGTTCGAGGGCTGGTACCGCAACCCGGACGGGACCCGCAGCCTCGTGTTCGGCTACTTCAACCGGAACTACGACGAGCACCTCGACATTCCCGCGGGCCCCGACAACCGCTTCGAGCCCGGTCCCGCCGACCGGGGGCAGCCCACCCACTTCCTGCCGCGGCGGCAGACCGGCATGTTCGCGGTGGTCGTGCCGGCAGACTTCGAGGGGCGGGTGACGTGGTCGCTGACCGCGTACGGCGAGACCATCGCGATTCCCGGCCACCTGCGCCCCGAGTGGGAGATCGACGCGCTCCAGGAGGTGACGAGCGGCAACACGCCGCCGGTCGTGCGGTTCGGGTCGCCGGACGGCGAGCCGGGGCAGGGGCAGTACGGAGTCCGCTCGGCGTCCGCGTCGCGGGCGGCGGTGTCCGAGCCGGCGCCGATCGCGGTGTGGGCCACCGACGACGGTGTCCGCAAGCGGCGGGCGGCGGATCGGCCCAACCGGTTCGGGCTCGTGTGGAGCAAGTACCGCGGGCCCGGTGCGGTGGCCTTCGAGACCGTCGAGCCGGCGACCGACGACGCCGGGAAGGCGGTGACGACGGCGACCTTCGACGCGCCGGGCCGCTACGTCCTGCGCGTGCTGGCGTGGGACGACTCGGGGGGGCAGGCGGCGATCATGGCCGGCGGCTTCTTCTGCTGCTGGACCAACGGCTACCTGACGGTCGACGTCGAGGAGTAGGGTCGAGGAGCACGGACGGGACCGCGCCGCGAACGGGCGTATGCTGCCGAGGCGGTGCACACGTCCGGCGGGTCGGCCGGGCGGCGGCCGCGGTCAGGCGATACGGCCGGAGACCCGAGGCCCCGCCCCGACGCGGCCGCCGGTTGGAAGACGGATTCGGAACACGCCTGGAGACAACGATGACGCAGACCACGAGACGCCGCGGTTCGCGGCTTGCCCTGTCCGCCGCCGCGTTCGCGCTGGTTGCCGGCGCCGCCGGGGCGCAGACCGCGGACGTCACCTTCAGCCGCGACGTGGCTCCCATCCTCCAGCGGAGCTGCGAGGGCTGCCACCGGCCCGGCGAGATGGGGCCGATGGCCCTGACGAGCTACGAGCAGGTGCGACCCTGGGCCCGCGCCATCCGCACCAAGGTGGTCGAGCGGTCCATGCCGCCCTGGCATCTCGACAAGACCGTTGGCATCCAGCAGTTCGAGAACGACATCTCGCTGAGCGACGCCGAGGTCGAGATCATCGCGCGGTGGGTCGACGCCGGCGCCCCGCGGGGCAACCCCGCCGACCTGCCCCCGCCCGTCGACTGGCCCGAGACCGACGTGTGGCGCCTCGCCGACCGCTACGGCCGCCAGCCCGACCTCGTGGTCAGCTCCGAGCCCTGGACCCAGAGCGCCGAGGGGCAGGACCAGTGGTGGCAGCCGATCCACGAGACCGGCCTGACCGAGGACCGCTGGGTGACGGGCATCGAGGTGCGGCCGTCGGAGCGGCGCGTCACCCATCACTCGGTCGTCTACCTGCAGCAGGAGGAGCAGCCGGGCGACCACGAGGCGGCGGTGGACGTCCCGGGCCGCGGCAGCTATCTCACCGAGTTCGCGGTCGGCAAGATCGGCGACGTGTTCCGCGAGAACACCGGCAAGCTGATGAAGGCGGGGTCGCGCATCGCCTTCGACAACCACTACCACTCGGTGGGCGAGGAGCTCGTCGATTCGACCGCGGTGGGCATCTGGTTCCACCCGAAGGGCTACGTGCCCAAGTACCGGGTCTACGGCGGCGCCCTGGGGGTCCGCCAGGCCATGGACACCCTCGACATCCCCCCCGGCAGGGTGACCGTGCACCACGCCTACGTGCCCCTGGCCCTGCCCGCGCGGCTCGAGAACTACCAGCCCCACATGCACATCCGTGGCAAGGCGATGTCTATGGAGGCCATCTACCCGAACGGCCGGGTCGAGATGCTGAACCACGTCGCCGACTTCGACTTCAACTGGCACGTGAACTACGTTTACACCGACGACTCGGCCCCGGTGCTGCCCGCGGGCACGGTCATCAAGCTGACCGCGTGGCACGACAACACCGAGGCGAACCGGGCGAACCCGGACCACACGCAGTGGGTGGGGTGGGGCCAGCGCAGCTACGACGACATGTACCATGCGCACGTGAACATCACCTACCTCACCGACGAGGACTACGAGCAGATCATCGCGGACCGGCAGGCGAGCCGGACCGACGACTAGCAGCCCGTGTCGCACCGCCCCTGAAGGGCGCCGGCGAACCGCCAGGCGCCCGCCTGACCAGGCGTGAGGGGGGCGCCTATCGGGCATAGGCGACCGACGAACGACGCAGTCTGGCGGGATGCATTGCTGCTCGATTTGCAGCGGGGCTTCCGCCAGCGCTGCCGAGGGCCCCGGCGGAACGTGGAGACACCGCTCACGCCGCTCGAGTTCCAGCGCCGCTCGCGGGCGCTCTATCCCGACCGCGAGTGCGTGGTGGACGGCGGCGAACGCCTGACCTACGCGAAGTTCTTCGACCGGTGCGACCGGTGGTCGGCGGCCTTGCAGCGTCTGGGGGTGCGCAAGGGCGACCGCGTGGCGTACCTCTCGCTGAACACCGCGTCGCACCTCGAGTCGTTCTACGCCGTGCCCCAGATCGGCGCGGTGCTCGTCCCCATCAACTTCCGGCTCAAGCCGCAGGAGATCGCCTACATCGTCCAGCACTCCGGGGCGAAGGTGGTCTGCGCCCACGCCGAGTTCCTCGACACCGTCGACGAGATTCGCGCGGAGTGCCCCGGCGTCGAGCACTACGTGGCGCTGGAGGGCAGCAGAGAGGGGTGGCTCGACCACGGGCAGCTCCGTGACGCGGAGTCGGGCGCGTTCGACCGCCCGGACGTCGACGAGCGGGACCTGCTGACCATCAACTACACGAGCGGCACGACCTCGCGGCCCAAGGGGGTGATGATCACCCACCGCAACGCGTACATGAACGCGGTGGGCACCCTGGTGCACCTCCCGATGACCTGCGCGGACCGGTACCTGTGGACGCTGCCGATGTTCCACGCGAACGGTTGGACGTTCGTGTGGATCGTCACCGCCGTCGGGGGCGCCCACGTCTGTCTCCGCAAAGTCGATCCGGTGCAGGCGTTCGACCTCATCCGGGACGAGGGCGTGACCATGCTGTGCGCCGCCCCGACGGTGCTGATCGGGCTGGCCGGGTGCCCGCCCGGGCAGCGGGGGGAGGTGCCGGCCGGCGTGCGGGTGGTGACGGCGGGGGCCCCGCCCGCGGCGGCGACGATCCAGCGGGTCGAGGGCGAGTTCGGGTGGGACCTGACCCACGTCTACGGCCTCACCGAGACCGCCCCGTTCATCACCGTGTGCGAGCCGCGGCCCGAGCACGCGGGGCTGTCGCCGGCCGACCGCTCGGTCGTCAAGGCGCGCCAGGGGGTGGAGCTGATCACGTCGGGCGAGCTGCAGGTCTTCGACGAGGATGACCGGCCCGTCCCGCGCGACGCGCAAACCCTGGGCGAGATCGTGGTGCGCGGCAACGTGGTGATGGAGGGCTACTACAACGACCCCGAGGCCACCGCGAAGGCGATGCGGGGCGGGTGGTTCCGCAGCGGCGACGCTGCCGTCGTCCACCCCGACGGCTACCTGGAGATCCGCGACCGGTTCAAGGACGTCATCATCAGCGGCGGCGAGAACATCTCCTCGGTCGAGGTCGAGGGCGTCCTGATGCGCCATACGGGCATCCAGGAGGTCGCCGTCGTCGGCATGCCCGACGAGCAGTGGGGCGAGACGCCTCACGCGTTCGTGGTGCCGGCGCCGGGGGCGGCGGTGAGCGAGGACGACGTGATCGGCTTCGCGCGCGAGCAGATGGCCCACTTCAAGGTGCCCCGCAGGGTCCGCTTCGTGGAGGAGCTGCCCAAGACCGCCACCGGCAAGATCCAGAAGTACGTCCTGCGGAGCGGCCGCACGGCCATCGCGACGCAGTAGCCGGCGGCGGTCGTGGAACGCGGCACGCCCGGGCGGCGCGGACGCCTGAAGGGCAGTCGGGTGGCGGGCGGACGGTTCGAGCCGGCCGCGCGCGGCGCCCGCATCCGCATACGACACAGGGGCGATGACCGCCTTACCTTCGTTCCCCCCGCCGTCCAGGGCCCCCGCGGGCGAAGGCGCCCGCTGTCTCGCCGCCATCGAGCGCAAGGTGCTGTGGCTCAGCACCTGGATGATCCATCACGCGAACCACGTGCGGGCGAGCCGCGACGGCCTCAAGGTCGGCGGCCACCAGGCGTCGTGCGCGTCGATGGTCACGTTGATGACCGCGCTCTACTTCGACCTCCTCCGCCCCGCCGACCGGGTCGCGGTGAAGCCCCACGGCAGCCCCGTCTTCCACGCCATCCAGTACCTGCTCGGCAACCAGACCCGCGACCAGCTCGAGCGCTTCCGCGCGTTCGGCGGCGCCCAGTCCTATCCGTCCCGCACCAAGGACAAGGACGACGTGGACATCTCGACGGGGTCCGTGGGGATGGGGGTGGCGATGACGAGCTTCGCGGCCCTCGCCCAGCAGTTCCTGCGCACGCGCGGGCTCGCCCCCGACGACGCCCCGCCGGGACGGATGATCGCGATCGCCGGCGACGCCGAGTTCGACGAGGGCAACGTCTTCGAGGCCCTGCTCGAGGCCTGGAAGCACCACGTCACCGACGTCTGGTGGATCATCGACTACAACCGGCAGAGCCTCGACGCCATCGTCGCCGACCGGTTCTTCCACCGCCTCGACACCGTCTTCGAGACCATGGAGTGGCGGGTCGTCACCCTGAAGTACGGCCACCGCCTCGAGGCGGCGTTCACGCGGCGCGGGGGCGGCGCGCTGCGCCAGTGGATCGACGACTGCCCCAACTCCACCTACTCGGCCCTCGCCTACCAGGGGGGCGCGGCGTGGCGGTCGCGGCTCGTGAGCGATCTCGGCGACGCCGAGGGCATCCGCGAGCTGCTCGACGAGCACGACGACGACGCCCTGCACGGGTTGATGACCAACCTCGCCGGCCACGACCTCGACACGGTGCGCGAGGCGTTCCACGAGGCCGCGCAGGACGACGTGCCGACGTGCTTCATCGCTTACACCATCAAGGGGCACGGGCTGCCCTTCGAGGGCCACAAGGACAACCACGCGGGCCTGACCAATGCCCGGCAGATCGCGGCTCTCCGCGACGAGATGGGCATCGCCGAGGGCGACGAGTGGGACCCGTTCGCGGGGCTCGACGTCCCCCTGGAGACGCTGCGGACGTTCCTCGACGCGGTGCCGTTCAACCAGGCCGCGACGCGTCGCCACGACGCCCCGCGCATCGCGGTGCCGGCCGAGATAGAGGTGCCGCCCGGCGACCCCCTGTCGACGCAGGCCGGCTTCGGCCGCGTGCTCGCGGACGTCGCGCGCCGCCACCCCGACCTCGCCGACCGCATCGTGACCACCTCGCCCGACGTCACCGTGTCCACCAACCTCGGCGGCTGGGTCAACCGCCGCGGCGTCTTCGCCCGGTCGGCGCAGGCCGACGCGTTCCGCGGCGACCGGCCGCTGTCGGCCCAGGACTGGACGATGGGGCCGAAGGGCCAGCACCTCGAGCTGGGCATCGCCGAGAACAACCTCTTCGTGCTGCTCGCGGCGCTGGGCTTGACGGGGCCGCTCTTCGGGACCCGGCTGCTGCCGGTGGGCACCCTCTACGACCCGTTCATCAGCCGCGGCCTCGACGCCCTCAACTACGCTTGCTACCAGGACGCGCGCTTCATCCTCGTCGCCACCCCGTCCGGGGTCAGCCTCGCCCCCGAGGGGGGCGCCCACCAGTCGGTGGTGACGCCCCTCATCGGCATGGGGCAGCCGGGTCTGACCTCGTTCGAGCCGGCCTACGTGGACGAGCTGGCCGAGATTCTGCGCTGGAGCTTCGAGCACGTCCAGGCCGACGACGGCGGGGCGGTCTACCTGCGGCTGTCGACCCGGCCCCTCGCCCAGCCGCGGCGCGAGCTCACGCCCGCCGACCGGGCCGGCATCGTGGACGGCGGCTACTGGCTGATTCCTCCTGCGTCGGGAGCCGAGCTCGCGATCGTCGTCTCGGGGCCGGTGGTCGTCGAGGCGGCGGAGGCCCACCGGCAGATCGCCGAGGACCTGCCGGGCGCCGGGTTGCTCGTGGTCACCTCCGCGGACCGGCTGCAGCAGGGCTGGATGCAGGCGGTCAGGGCGGGGCGGCCCGCACGGGCTTGCGTGCGGCGGCTGCTCGAGCCGCTGGCCCCGACGGCTGGGCTCGTCACCGTCCTCGACGGCCATCCTGCGACCCTCTCCTGGCTCGGGTCGGTCGGCCGGCACCGGGTGCAGCCGCTCGGGGTCACCCAGTTCGGGCAGTCGGGCGACATCCCCGACCTCTACCGGGCGTGCGGGCTCGACGTCGACGCCATCCTCGACGCCGCGGCGCGGCTGTGCGTGGGGCCGGGGCTGTGTGACTGAGCGAGGTGCAGCGAACGAAGCTGCTGTCGCGGCGGCACGCGGCGTCCGCGATGGCCGATAATGGTACTGTCGCGGCCATTCCGCCGCCCCCCGGCCGGGAGGTTCCCCGTGTTCGACCCCCTCACCGTCGCTCGGCAGCTGACCGACGCCGGCATCGAGCGCACCCAGGCGGACGCCATCGCCGACGGCATCCGCCAGGCTGCCGAGCACGGCGAGCATGTCGCCCCCGATCAGCTCAACGCCCGCATTGCAGACGTGTTGACTGTGCTCGGCGCCGCGGAAACGCGCATGACGTGGTGCATGCTCGCCGTCGCTGGCCTCGTCGTCGCGGCTCTGCGGTTTCTTGGCTGACGTTGACGGGCGATGGCCGAGACGACTGAGATTCGACTGCCCCGGCTGGCCGATTCCGTCACGACGGTCAAGTTCGGCGCGTGGCTGAAGGAGGAGGGCGACAGGGTCGAGGCGGGCGAGCCCATCGCCGAGGTCGAAACCGACAAGACCACCGTCGAGTTGGAGGCGCCGACCACCGGCGTGCTGAGCGACCTGTGTGTCGCGCCGGGCGCGGACGGCCTGGAGGCCGGGGCGGTGCTCGGGCGGATCGCCTCCGCCGGAGGGGAGCCCGACGGTGCGGCGCCGGTCCCGCCCCCGGCCGCGGCGACGGTGGAGCCGGCGGACGAGGCGCCCGGGCCCGCCGGCGAGGCCCCGGCCGCCGCGGCTGACGCACCGGCAGTGCGGGACGAGTCGCCGGCGGTGACGGGAGAGACTCCCGCGGCGACCCCGCTGGCCCTGAGGATGGTTGCTGTGGCGGGGCTCGACCTGTCCGCCGTCCGGGCCGCCGATCCCGATGGCCGCATTCGCAAGGCGGACGTGGACCGGGTGCTTGCCGAGCGTCGGGGCGCGCCCGGTGACGGGAGCACGTCTGCTGGTGACGCCGGCGAGTTCTCCGCGCCGGCACCGGTCGCCGCGGTCGCGCCCCCCGGCTCACCCGCGGAGGCAGGAGTTCCGGCGGCCGCGGAGGCGCCTCACCACGAGCGGCCCCTGACGGCCATGCGCCGGGTCACCGCCACCCGCATGCAGCAGGCCAAGCAGACCGTCCCGCACTTCTACCTGCGCACCGAGTGCCGGGTCGACGGGGCGCTGCGGTTGCTCGCCGCTGCCAAGCGGCGTTTCCCGGACGCGCCGCCGACCCTCACCGACCTGGTCGTCCGGGCCGCCGCCTCGGCCCTCCGCGCCGTGCCCGAGGCCAACTCCGCGTGGGCGGACGGCGTCGTCCGCGTCTACGAGCGCGTCGACGTCGCGGTCGCCGTGGCCACGCAGCAGGGCCTGGTGGCGCCGGTGGTGCGTGGTGCGGACGGCATGGACCTCGGCGCCATCGCCCGCGAGACCCGCGCGCTCGCGGCGCGGGCGCGCGAGGGGCGCCTCGCTCCCGCCGAGTACGCGGGCGGCACGTTCACCATCTCCAACCTCGGGATGTACGGCGTCGAGAGCCTCTACGCCATCGTCAATCCGCCCCAGAGCTGCATCCTCGGGGTGGGGGCCGCGACCCGGCGTCCGGTGGCGGAGGGCGACGGCGTCGGCATCGGCAGCGTGATGGCGTGCACGCTCTCCGCCGACCACCGGGTCATCGACGGCGCGGTGGGGGCCGAGTTGCTGAGAGCCATCAAGTCCCGCCTGGAGCAGCCCGGCCTCATGCTGCTCGAGGCCGGGGCGCCGGCGGCGGACCGGGGCGGTCCGCCGTGACCCGCCGTCCCCGAGGCCCGCTGAAGTCCATGCGCGCCTTCGCCGACCTGCTTCACGCCGCGTTCCACGAGCGCGACACCCCCTTGTATCGGTACGTGCAGGGCACGGTGTGGATGCTCATCCTCACGTCGGTCCTCCTCCTCGTCGTCGAGGCCCTGCTGCCGGCGGACAGCCCCGCTGCCGTTTCGCTCCGGCGCATCGACGTCGTGCTGCTGTCGATCTTCGCGGTCGAGATCCTGCTCCGCGTCGGGTCGTACCGGCCGCCGGCACTCACCATCTTCCGGCGCCCCCCCGGGGGGCGGCTCAGGACCCATCTCCGGGGGCGGCTTCAGTTCCTGATGCGGCCCATCATGCTGGTGGACATCCTGGCCGTGCTGGCGCTGTTCCCCGAGCTTCGGGGGCTGCGGGCGCTGCGGCTGCTGCGGCTCCTGCGGTCGAACCGGCTCTTCCGCTACCGCAACCCGTTCGCCATCGTCCTGCAGGCGTTCGAGGAGAACGGCGTGCTGTTCACCCTGGCTTTCGGGGTCCTGGGGGTGGCGACGCTGCTGGGCGGCACGAGCATGTACCTCGTCGAGGTCAGGGACAACCCCAGCATCGCCACCATCCTCGACGGCATGTGGTGGGCGCTGGTCACGACGACGACCGTCGGGTTCGGCGACATCGCCCCGGTGACGGGGCTCGGCCGCCTGATCGGGGCGGTGATGATGGTCGCCGGCATGTTCACCCTGGCCCTGTTCGCCGGCATCGTCGGGTCGAGCCTCGTCAGCAGCGTCGTCAGCGTCCGCGAGGAGCAGTTCCGCATGAGCGAGTACGTCAACCACATCGTCGTGTGCGGGTACGACCAGAGCACCCACCTGATGCTCGAGGCGCTGCGGGCCGAGCTCGACCTCGCCGAGACCCGGGTGGTGCTGTTCGACACCCACGAGCGGCCGCGCGACGTGCCCCCCGAGTTCGTGTGGGTGCAGGGCGACCCCACCAAGGAGAGCGAGCTCGACAAGGTGCGGCTGACGCACGCGGCGGCGGTCATCGTGCCCGGCGAGCGCGACACCACGCCGCAGGCCGCCGACGCGCGCTCGATCCTCATCACGTTCACCATCCGGTCCTACCTCAGCCGCCAGCGCAGCCACGTGCGGCGCCGCCGCTTTCCCCTCTACGTGGTGGTCGAGATCCTCGATTCCGAGAACGTCGACCACGCCCGCAAGGCCGGCGCCGACGAGGTGCTCGAGACCCGCAAGATCGGCTACGCGATGATCGCGCACGCGGTCGGCTACCACGGCACCGCCACCGCCATGAGCCGGGTACTGATGTCGGGCGCGCACAACGTGTACATCGGGGTGCTGCCCGGCGGGGGCAAAGAGCCCGTGCCGTTCGGCGACCTGCTGGTGGAGATGCAGCTCTCGAAGCGCGGCGGCCTCGTGGTGGGCCTGCGCACCGCGGACGGCGACGAGGTGATCAACCCGCCCAAGGACTACCCGGTGCATCCGGGCACGCAGTTGCTCTACCTCGCCGAGCAGCCGCTGCTGGACCCGCCGGGCTAGGAGTCTGCGCCGTGGGACGATTTTCGGCACGATCGGCTACTAGTGGTCCGTCACGCCATAATCTTCGGGTGCGGGCCTGACCCAATGACCTCATCGTCAACGACTTGCCAGCACCGCACACCCGACCTTTTGGCTGTGACGCGGCACTAGATGTAGTCGTCATCAACGTCCGTGTCCACTTCATATTGGGGCCTATTTTTTCTGCGGCGCAGACTCCTAGTGGTGCGTCGCGTCTCGATCTTCGTGGTGCGTCGCGTCTCGATCTTCGGCCGCGGGCATGGACTTGCAGCGCGCAATCGTTGACGACACAACAGCACCGCAGACCCAGCGTCAGGGGGGGCTCGTCACCGTGATTCGTGGCACGATTCTGCGCGACATCAGTTCGGTGTCTACGGGTACTTGCCGAGATTCGAGCGTTCGCGAACCTCACGGCCGGGACGCCGGTCATGGCGCAGTACCGGGAGTCTGCGCCGCGGGACGGCGCCGGTTCCTCGAGGGCCGGTTGGCGTCAGGCGGAGCCGGAGGCGACGACTGGCCGGTCCGGCGCCCCCGGCGCGTGGAGCCCCGCCGCGGAGGGCGGCCCGCGGGAATCCGCGCTATACTGCGGCGTTTCGCTACGCGACCACCGGGTTGTCTCTGCGTGGGGCGGCCCCGAGGAGGACCCATGACCACCAAGCGCGTGCTGGCGGCGCTGATCCTGGCGCTGCTGACGGCCCCGATGCCGGCGGCGGCCCAGCAGGAAGAGACCTACGACTACTGGAAGTTCCAGCGCGAGATGGTCCGCTACGGACAGCAGGCCATCTTTATGTGCAACGGGCTGTTCACGTCGAACCGCGGCCTGGAGAACGTCTTCGCGCAGGAGCTCGCCTTCCTGCCCCGGCCGGTGGGGACGCCGCGGGGCGGCGACTACGTCGTCGACGAGAAGCGGAAGGCGGTGGCCATCGGGACCCCGGGGGGCACCCCGGTCATGCGGGCGGCGTTCCGCGAGGGCGTCGGCTGCGTGATTCTCGCCCCCGACCAGACCTTCGAGGACATCGACTCGCTGCCGGTCCTCGAGCTGCCGTACCCTGACGGCGACCCCGCCGGGATTCCCTGGCCGGACGGCGACCTCGTCGCCGAGGCGGCCCTCTCGCCGTCCATCGACGCCGACGCCATCCAGGCCGCCTCGGACTGGGCCTTCGACCGCGGCACGCCGGAGCAGGACACCCTGAGCCTGCTCATCGTGCACGAGGGGCAGATCATCCACGAGCGCTACGCGCCCGGCGTGGACGTGTCCACCCGCACCCGCACGTGGTCGACGGCCAAGAGCATCGCCGCCACCCTCATCGGGATGCTCGTCGACGAAGGCCGGCTGAAGCTCGACGAGCCCCTGGGCTTCGAGTGGCTGCCGCGCGCCGCGTCGCCCGAGACCGACCCCCGCAACGCCATCACCCTGCGCAACGTGCTCAACATGTCGAGCGGCCTCGACGTCGTCGACAACGGCGGCCTCGAGTACGCCACCGGCTCGGGCATGTCGTACTGGGCCGGGGCGAGCTCGGTGCGCGGCGCCCTGCGCCAGGCCCTCATCCGCGAGCCCGGCACCAACTGGGACTACGAGAACTACGACACGCTGCTCGCGGTCCTCAAGATGAAGCAGGTCCTGGGCGACGAGAAGACCTACCGCGAGTTCCCGCGGCGGGCCCTGCTCGACAAGATCGGCATGCGCAACACGCTGGTCAGCACCGACCGCTTCGGCGACTTCATCCTCAGCAGTCAGGTCTACACCAACGCCCGCGACCTCGCCCGCTTCGGCCTGCTCTATCTGCAGAACGGCGTGTGGAACGGCGAGCGGCTGATCTCCGAGGAGTGGATCGACTTCGTGCGCACCCCCGCCCCGGCCACGGTCGGGCGCGGCGGCCAGTACGGCGGCCAGTGGTGGCTGGTGCCCGAGAACCGGAACGACGTGCCGAAGGACGCCTACTCGACCTCTGGCAACCGCGGCCAGTACGCGGTCGTGGTGCCGTCGCACGATCTGGTCATCGTGCGCCGCGGCCTCGACTGGGGCCGCCAGGGCTTCGACCGGTGGGGGCTGGTCCGCGAGGTGCTGAAGGCGGTGCGGGTGCCCACGGACGAGGGGCAGTAGAGCAGGCGGCGGCTTGCTTGCCGCCAAACGCCTCGAGGAGTCCGCGCCGCGCCGTCGGCGTGCGCCGTTGCCGCGCCGCGCGCCTTCCTGCGGCGCAGGTTCCTTGCCGCTCGGGGAGTCTGCGCCGCGCCGTCGGCGTGCGTCGTTGCCGCGCCGCGCGCCTTCCTGCGGCGCAGGCTCCTTGCCGCCCCGCCCGCCGTCGAGGCCGACGATGTCCCGCTTTCGGTGGTGCCGCGGCCCGGGCCGTCGTCCGATCAACCGCCAGTGCGGCGCCCGAGGCGGACGACGATGTCGTACTCTCCCTTGGTCACCGGCTGCACCGACAGCCGGCTGCCCTTCTGGACGACCTTCATCGCCTCGAGCCCGGGCGTCGTCTTGAGGGCCGCCAGCGGCACCGTCTCCGCGAACCGCTCCACGAAGGCCAGGTCCACCATGAACCAGACCGGGGCGTCCGGCTTGCTGCGGGCGTCGAAGTACTTGTGGCCGGGCTCCCACGCGTAGTGGTCCGGATAGCTGGTCCGGCAGATCTTCGCGAGCCCGGAGACCCCCGACGGCTCGGCGTTCGACGCGTAGAACAGCACCCCGTCGCCCACCCGCATCTCGTCGCGCATGAAGTTCCGGGCCTGGAAGTTGCGCACGCCCTCCCAGCACGTCTCCCCGTCGCGCGCCAGGTCGTCGATGCTGTAGGCGCTCGGCTCGCACTTCATCAACCAGTAGCGTTTCGCCATGCCGCTATTGTCGGCGGGGGTGGCCCGCGGCACAAGACGGCGCGTGGCTGTTCCGCATCACGCCCTGCCCGGGGCGAGCCGGTGCACGGCAAGAGCGGCGCCCGGTTCGCCTGCGTCACGCCTTGCCGGGCGGGCGCCTCGCCGGTGACCGTGTGACGCGCAGGTTCAGCCAGGGCCCGAACTTCGTGGTGTGCGCGTCCGTCCAATGTCAGGCAGGAGGACTCATGTCGACGAACACCTGGTGGGAGACGGTGGGAGGCACCGGCAGTGCGGTGCTCGATCAACTCAGGAAGCTACTCGCCGAGGGCAACATCCGGCGCGTGCGGGTCCGGCAGAAGGGACAGGTCATCGCGGAGTTCCCGCTGACGGTGGGGCTGGTTGGCGCCGTGTTCGCGCCGCTGCTGGCCGCCATCGGGGCGATGACCGCCCTCGTCACCGGCTGCACCATCGAGGTCGAGCGCGAGGGTTCCCGCGGGGCGGCGGACCCGCCGCCGCCTCCCGACTCGCCCTGACGACCGGGGTCGCGGCCGTTGCCACGACGGAGGGCGCCCTGCGGAATGCCGGACCCGCGCAACGCGCTTCCGGGGGGCGGCAGGACGCGTGCGTGAGGGGCTCGCGGAGCGGCGTGGGAGTCTCTCCACATGATACGCTGGCTTCGTGAGCGATGCCCGCGCGCTCGATCTTCATGCGGCCGTGAGGGTGCTCACTATCGAAGACCATTCGAGCGTAGGATCGTCCTGCGATGGCGTTCGAACCCGGTGAGCTGTGGTCCGCGTGGACGACGTGTCGATCCACGCGAGAGGGACAGTTGTTTTCGGACCCGCTGCTGCACGCGGAGTTCGAGATGGCGAATGTGCCTCCCGGGTCGGACTTCACGCCCGAACGGGTTGAGGTCGATGCGTGTACGCGCCCCAAGCAGAGCGGAGGCGTTCGGACGGAGTTGTTCCCCGACCCACACACCGCGACGCTCCTCCAGGCCGTGGCCGACCGCCTGCAGCGGCGCGACATGAGCGCGGCCACGTCAGCGCCCCGGGTTCCTCATGGCGTTCGCCTGACACCAGCGAATCAGTACGAGGAGTGGTCCTCCGATATCCGAACATGGATTCGCAAGGAGCTGGCCGCAGACCGGATCGTCATCTACGCCGACATCGAGAACTTCTTTCCATCCATCTCCGCGCCGGCCATCGCCGGCGTCTTGGAGCGGAGCGGCCTCGACCCGGACATCGAGGGGCTGACTTTGCGCGTTCTCGATCGGCTGCGGAGGCTTGGGCGTTGCTCTGTGGCGTCCGGCGCGGGGCTGCCGGTGTGTCCGGGCGATTTCTTCTGGCTCGTCGCCGACCGGGTTCTTCTCAACGTCGATACGGCGCTCGACCGGGCGTCCCACGTCCTCGGGCACACACGCTGGAGCGACGACTTCCTCCTGTCTGCGAGGCCGGGCGCCGAGGGCGCGGCGCTGCGCCGTCTCGCTACGTGCGCCGACGAAAACGGGTTCAGGCTGAACGCTCGAAAGACACGCGTGTTCTCATCGTGGCAGGACTACCAAACGCGCAATCTCGCGTCGGAACACGAGAGCGTCAACGACCTGATCGCCGTTCATCGGAAGGGGGGGGCGAAGTCGGAAGTCGAGGTGCTTCTGGCGGCCCTGAACTCGCTGGAGAGCGCGGACCGTGAGGGAGCGGCGCGGCTGCTGAAGCGCGCCTATGACCTTGCGGCACTTGCGCGGACCCCGGCGCTCGCAGGCCGAGCAGAGGCCGATCTCGAGCGCTATCCGGTCGTCGAACGCAGCTTGTTCCGCTACCTCGCCGCGCTGGGATGGCCCAAACCGGGCCGGGCGCTGCTGCTGCGAGCTGTCAGCCGGCCGTCCCACGACACGCTCGCACTCTCGGCCTTGGGCGCGCTCCTGAACGACTGCGCCTCGCCCCGGACCGTGCCGGAAGTCAAGCCTGCCCTGCTCGACGCGTCGTTCGGTTCGAGCCCTTGCCACGCGCTCGCGCGGGTCGCGGCGCAAGCGTGCCTGGCGCGAGTATCATCCCCGGGAGAACAAGCGCGGCTTGTCGGGGACTTCCTCGACCGAGTCCCTGCCCTCGAGTCCGCCTCCGCACGGCGGGCAGCGTTGGCGCTCGCGTGGCTCGTCCCCACGCTCCGTGACAGAGTGACCACGCTGGTGCGTGAAGACGACAGCATCGTCGTGCGCGATCTTTGGACCTGTCTCGCGCCGAGTCACGGTGGGAGGGTTCGGTGCGGCCTGGAGCGGGTCGCCTTCGACGGCGGACCGACACGATGGGGGGGGCTGGAGCGGCGGTTGGCAAGGGTGCTCGGGGATTGGCGACCCGATCCGGACGGACGGCATCTGCGGCCCGGATCCGAGGCACCACGAGGTAGCTGGCATGGGCCTGTTCCAGCGGAAGCCTGAGTCCGACGCCGAGCTCGAATCGCGGGCAGATCGCCTCCAGTCCGAGTGTCGCCAAGCGAGGCTGTACTGCGAATCGTTACCCGACGGCGTGGACAAGCAGAACCGCCTCAAGGACCTTGAGGTGGCCGAGCAGGCGGTCGCCGAGGCACGCGCGGAGGGCGACAAGGCCGCCCGGATCCGCGCCGCGCTGAGGGCCGAGGCCGAGCTCTGCCTGACGAAGCCAGTGCCCTTGTTGGTCCCTACTGCCAACCGTCTGCGCGAGAAGCTCTACCGGCTGGACTCCAAGCGACGCGAGGAGGCTTGGGAGAAATATCTCGATCGGCTGACCAGAAATGGCGACGCTCTTGACGAGCAAGCAGAGCAGGCCGTTCGGTTTCGCTTGAAGAGTCTTACCTACGAGTCAACAGAGGCGGCAGAACGCTATGAGCGGCTCGCCAAGGAGCGGTCGAGTGCGATCCAGGCAATCCTGACTGGCTCCTTCGTGATCGTGATAGTACTCTTGGCTGGGGTCATGTGGTCACTTAACGGCCTGATGTTGGATTGCTGCGACGGGGTGGGCAATACGCAGGACTGCGTTTGTGGTGCCGCTCTTTCTTGGAAATGGCTCAAACTAGTTTTTTTCGCCGGTGGATTGGGGGCGATGATTACTATCGTTCCGTCGACGATCAACGAAAGAAAGAAGCGGTCCGACTACTCACGGACGTACATATGGCACATGGTCGTACGAGTGGTTCTAGGCGGCGTTTACGCGTTCATCGTCTACAGCGCCACGCTGGCGCATGTGCTTCCGCTTGCCATACCCGCGGAGCCCGAGATGGCGATACCTTTCTTGGCGGTGCTTGGCTTCGCATCGGGTTTCTCGGACCGGCTTTTCAGTCAAGTGCTAACCAACCTGATCACGGGTAAGAGTTCTTCGAAGAAGAAGGACGGTGTCGACCAGGGAACATGAGTTCGGAACGTCGGGCGATTGTCGTGATCGGCCAGGTTGCTTGCGGCAAGACGACCGTTGCCTGCGAGCTCGCGCGACGGCTCGCGGGGCGCGTCACGGGAATCGAACAGCTAAGGGTCGCAGGTTCGGATACGAGCCCCTCAGGGGTCGCTCGCGAGCTTGGGTCTCTCGCGGATTCCGGAACGGTCGTTTACGAGTGTTCCGGAGCCCACCCGGACTTCGAGGAAACCCTGTTCGAGATCGAAGCGGCCGGGATCGTGCCCTTCGTCGCGTTGCTGGACGCGAGTTTCGAGACCGTCACGCGACGGCTGCAGAAGCGCGGCCAGCGTGAGCCGCCGCGCGGAGGCGGATCCTGGTTCGAGCACTTGCAGTGGGTACAGACACGGCTGCGGTTGGTCCCTGTAGACGTCTGCGTATCGACAGAGCAGCTTGGTCCGTCGGATGCGGCCGATCAGATCCTGAAAGCACTCAAGAACGAGCCGGCCAGGCGGAGAGTGGTGCCGGGCACCTTTAGCTTCTCGCGGCTCGCAACGTACGAAGTCTGCCCACTCTCGCACCGCTTCAAGTACATCGAGGGGCGTGAAGAGGAGTTCATGCCCGCGCCGGTCCGGTTGGGCAAGTGCCTGCACCTCGCTCTCGCACAACTGTACTTGGCGAAGGCGTCCAGGATGAGTCTTGGCGCGCTGGTCGTGCTGTTCGAGATGATAGTCGCGGCCGAGGCTCGGGTGGAAGAGGAGCGCCAATGGCTGATCGAGCAGGGACGCGAGATCCTGAAGTTCCACTACCGAACGGGGTTCGCCAGCGATACGCGCGAGACTCTGAGCACGGAAAAGCGCGTTGTACTCGATCTCGGCGGCGGTGTCGTCCTGACGGGGACCATGGACCGACTGGCCCGAACCCGGAGCGGGGTCATTGAGGTGATCGACTACAAGACGCGCCTTCGGGCTTCTTCGTCCCGACCGCGGATCCCGGACCTGTTGCAGCTCGCCGGCTACGGCGTGGCTGCGCTCTTGGAGTACCAGACGCAGCAGGTGTTCTTGCGCCGGCACTATCTTGAGAGCGGCGAGGAAGACAGACTCTTGCTCTGTCGCGACGAGACGGCGAGCGTCTGCCTCGCTCTTCGCCGTTGGATCCGGCGACTGTCCGGCGGCGATGCGCCGCGTCAGGGGCGGCACTGTCGCATGTGCTTCTATTGCCCGAGCTGCGAGCACGCCGCGTTCGAAGCGGAGCGGCGGCCATGGGCGCGCTCGGCGTGACGTCGACGCGGAAACAGTCGGGACGACCGGCCGCTTCCGCGGCCCGGTGGAGACACGCAGGGGCGGGCTGCGGGGACCGGCAGCGCGTCCCTCTCCGCTCGTTGACGGACAGCGTGACGGAGCCGGAGAGGCCGCGGTACTCGTCCAGCCCGATGAAGTAGCTCTCGGTGCTCGTCAAACTAGCGGGGCTTCGGCGCGCTGCGGCCCTCGCGGCGGACGCGCTCGAACGTCGCCTCGAGCCGCTCGACGACGCCGGGGTTCTCCGCCGCGACGTCGTTCGCTTCGCCCGGATCGTCGGACAGGTCGAAGAGCTGGTAGGGCCGGGCGAACGGCTCGCCCCGCGGGCCCTGGCGGCCGCCCGAGCCGTTGCCGAGCACCAGCTTCCACCGGCCGTCCCGAATCGCGAACGTGCCGCCCGACGAATGGTGGACGACCGGGACGCCACGCGTCTCCGGCTCGCCGCGCAGCATCGGCAGCAACGAGACGCTGTCCTCGCCCGCGTCGGGCCCCGGGGCGGCCCCCACGATGTCCGCCAGCGTGGCGAAGAGGTCGGTGTGGACGACGGCGGCCGCGCTCTCCGACCCGGCCTCGACGATTCCCGGCCACCGCACCACGAACGGCACGCGGTGACCGCCCTCCCAGACGTCCGCCTTGGTCCCGCGCCAGCCGGCGTTGGAGCGGTGGCGGCCGACGCGGTAGCCCTGCACAGACGGGTCGTCGACGTGGTCGGGCTCGGCGTCGTCGAGCCGGTACATGTACGAGCCGTTGTCCGAGGTGAAGACGACTAGGGTCTCGCCGCGCACGCGGTTCCGGTCGAGGGCGGCGAGGACCTCCCCCACGGCGTCGTCCGTTTGCGCCACGAAGTCGCCGTACTCGCCGAGCCCGGTCCGGCCGCGGAAGCGCGGGTGGGGCTGGGTCGGCTTGTGGGGCGCGGTCAGCGGCAGGTAGAGGAAGAAGGGCTCGGCGGCGGGCGCCGTGCGGTCGATGAACGCCACCGCCTCGTACACCAGGCGGTCGAGCACGTCGTCGACGACGAAGTCATCGGCCCGCGGTCCGCGCCGGATGAAGTGGGGGAAGGGGAAGGCCGGCTGCTCGCCGGTCGGGAGCGCGGTGAAGCGGTCGTCACGGATGTAGACGTAGGGCGCCATGTCGAGTGATGCGCTCACCCCGAAGTACTCGTCGAAGCCGTGGTGGATCGGGCTGTCCGCGATCCTCCCGGCGAAGTCGATGCCGGGGTCGCCCTCCCACGGCTCGGTGCGCGCCGACGCGGGGTCGAGAAACGGCATCGCCATGCCGAGATGCCACTTTCCGACCGCGGCGGTGCGGTAGCCGTGGGCCTGGAGCAGGCTCCCCAGGGTGGGGCGGTCCGGCTCGAGCAGGGGCGGGCTGTAGCCGCCGAGCACGCCGCTCGTCAACCGGGTGCGCCACGTGTAGCGCCCGGTGAGGAGCGCGTAGCGGGTCGGCGTGCACACCGCGGCCGGCGCGTGAGCGTCGACGAAGCGCATGCCCTCGCTGGCGAGGCGGTCGATGTGCGGGGTGGGGACGCCCGACTCCGGATGCATGGCCCCGACGTCGCCCCAGCCGAGGTCGTCGGCAAGGATGAGGACGACGTTCGGGGTGGTGGCGCGCTCCTGCGCCTCGGCCGCGAAGGTCGCGGCGCCGGTCGCGAGGGTCAGGAGTGGAAGCAGCAGGCTCAGTCTCATGCGGTTCTCCGTGCTCTCGGCGATAGGCGGACGGTCGTCGGCAGAGCTCGCCTCAATTGCGTCGCCGCCAGCGGTTCCGTCCTTCCGCTCAGTCCTGCCGGTAGTCTGCATCGTTTCCGCCATGCAGACCACCACCGGCTGTCGGCCGGACGCCGAAACGAGGGGGCGCGGCAGGGGCCGGGAACCCGTTCGCGAGTCGAGGTCGAGCGCCGACAAGGACAGCGTGGCCCGTTGCCCGAGGGGCTGCATCGCGGGGCGAACTCGGGGGGCAGGCGTGCTCGCGGCGGAAGGGCACGGCGCTGTCGACGGGCGGTCGGTTGCGCTATCATCGCGCGACGGTTGCGCTCGCCGGCCGCGGTTCGTCGTGGTGCCGCGCCGGCGAATCGAGAGACCCGGGAGGAGCGTCATGAGAGCACGGATGTGGCTGGTCGCCTGCGTTGCGGTGGTGCTGTCGGGTTCCGGGGGACTCGCCGAGCAGGAGACGCCCGGGTGCGAGCCGGTCGGCGACATCCGGTTCATCTGCGATCTCATCGGCCCCGAGGACCTCGCCATCCTGCCCGGCGAGGAGTGGGTCATCGCGTCGGGCAACCAGGAGGGGGGCCGGATTCATCTCGTGAACGTGGCGGACAAGTCCACCTCCGTCCTCTTCCCGACATCCACGCGCACCGAGCGCCTCGACGCGTCGGCTTGGCCGGACTGTCCCGGGCCACTCGATGCCGGGGAGCTGGACAACGACGAGTTTCGCGCCCACGGCCTCTACCTCGACCCCGGCGAGGGCGGCGTCCACGATCTGTACGTGGTGCACCACGGCCGGCGCGAGTCGATCGAGGTCTTCGAGGTGAACGCGGGGGCGGAGCAGATCTCGCTGGCGTGGGTCGGGTGCGCGGTGGCGCCGGAGGGGCTCCGCCTCAACTCGGTGGTGGCGCTGCCCGAGGGCGGCTTCGCGGCGACGAGCACCTCGACCGGCGACGTCTGGGCGTGGCGCGCCGGGGCCGGCTGGTCGCTCATCGCGGGCACCGAGGACACGACCCCGAACGGCCTCGAGATTTCCCCCGACGGCGAGTGGCTCTACGTCGCGGGCTGGCGCGGCGAGAAGCTCACGCGTCTGTCGCGCGGGCGGACGCCGCAGCAGAAGGACGTGGTGCCGATGGGGTTCCGGCCCGACAACCTGCGGTCGGTCGACGGCGGCGCGGTCATCCTGGCCGCCGGCCACGGCGACTTCGGCACGCCGGAGGAGACCTCGAACGTGGCCCTCGTCGATCCCGAGACGCTGGAGGTGCGGCGCATCTTCCGGCACCCGCGCATGGAGGGGTTCGCGTCGTCCACCGCGGCCATCCGCATCGCCGGCGAGATCTGGCTGGGCACGAACCGCGGCGGGATGATCGCGTACTTCCCGGACCCGGACGGAGAGGCGGCGCGCTAGGAGTCTGCGCCGTAGAACGGTTTTGGGCCCGATCGGCTACTACATGTTGTGGTTGGAACTGGCATGAACCACTTCATGTTGGGGCGAAAATTTCCTACGGCGCAGACTCCTAGCACCCCGTGGCGAGAGTCCCCCTGCATTCGAGCGGCGCCGCATCCCGCCTGCGCCCGGCAAGCGTCGCCTTCGGCTCCGATAGCCGCCCAGCCACGCCTACCGGCAGTCTGCACCGTGACCGGCGCAGACTGCCGGCTGCGTTGTTCGGCGGTTTCGCGCCGGCGAAGCTCCCCAACCGCGACCGCGGGTCGCACCGCGGTCTGCGCCTGGCGCCCGACCAACCCTCCGGGAGTCCGCGCCGTTCCACGGCGCAGACTCCCAGTCCACAGCGGCGGGTCCCGTCCCGTGAGTCCGCCAGCCTTCCTGGCTCCTGGAGCCCTCCTGGCTCCTGGATCGCCGGATTGCCGGAGACCGCCTGAACCCAGGGTGCGCAGTTCCGCGATCCGGGTCGAGAGCGGCGTGTCGAGGACGGTGTTCTCCGCCCGCACTTCGGCGAGGCCCGCCTTGATTGCCGCCGGGCGGATGACACCCGAAGCGGGATGCCGCCCGTTCCGGCGAGCCGCGACTCTGCGATTGCGAATGGGTGGCTGCGGCTAGGGCGCGATCAGCCGGAGCCGTCGCACGAGCTGCAGGGAGATGGACCGGAGGTCTTGCGGAGGCTTGGCGTCGGCGGTCGGTCGGATCGATGTGCGGCGGTGCTGGCGAAGCGGCGCGGCAGGGAGCCGCAGCCGCGGGTGGACATTACGGGCAAGGGGCCTTCCAGTTGCGTGTCGTGTCGGCATGTTTCTCCTCATGGGTTACAGGCAGGGCTGATAGTGACCTGCCCAACCTTCTATTCTATACCGACGTTCTCGGCCACGTTCCGGTTCGCTCGCGTTGGGTGAGGTGCGCGGACGGGCGGCGGTGCAGCTCGGGCCGGCGGTGCCGTTCCGCGCTGCGGCGGCGGCCCCGCCGGCCGGTTGCGGTATCATCGCGGGATGGTCACGTTGGCCCGGTCGCGTCCTGCAGCCGCAGGTTGTCACAGCGACGGTGGGAGCGGCGGCGCGGTCGCTGCCGCGGAATCTCGAGGCGAAGCGGACCGGCGAGCCAGACCCGCGGGCAGCGGCATCCGGCGGCAGCTTCTCCGCGCAGTCGCGGCGGCGCTTCTGGCCGCCTGCGTGATCATCGTCCTCGTCGGCCCGGCGACGGCCCAGCGCGGCGGTGCGGGCTCGTGGTTCACCGACGGCGCGGCGGCGGGCCTCGACTTCGTCCACTTCAACGGCATGTCCGGGGAGTACTACTCGGCCGAGATCATGGGGCCGGGCGGGGCCCTCTTCGACTTCGACGACGACGGCGACCTCGACGTCTACCTCGTCCAGGGCCAGATGCTGGGCCCCGGCCGCACGCTGGCACAGGCCCTGGTGGCGCCCCCGGCCGGACGACCCCTCACCGACCGGCTCTATCGCAACGACCTGGAGATCCACGCCGACGGCACCCGCACCCTGCGATTCACCGACGTGACCGCGGGGAGCGGCCTCGGCGTGGCGTCCTACGGCATGGGGGCGGCGACCGGGGACTTCGACGACGACGGCCGGATAGATGTCTACCGCATCGGGCTCGGCGACAACCACCTCTTCCGCAACAACGGCGACGGGACGTTCGCCGATGTCACCGCGCGCGCCGGCGTGAACGACGCGCGGTGGACGGCGGCGGCGTCGTTCGCCGACTTCGACCGCGACGGCCGGCTCGACCTCTACGTGGCCAACTACGTGGACCCGCGCCTCGACGACGACCTCGAGTGCTTCAGCCGTACCGGCGAGAAGGACTACTGCGGCCCCAACCGCTACCCGCCGGTGCCCGACCGGCTCTACCGCAACAACGGCGACGGGACGTTCGCCGACGTCACCCTCGAGGCGTTGCGCGGCGGCGAGTTCGGCCCCGCCCTCGGGGTGGTGGCGGCCGACCTCGACGGCGACGGATGGACCGACTTCTACGTCGCCAACGACGGCGAGCCCAACCAGCTCTGGATGAACCGGCGCGACGGCACCTTCGAGGACATGGCGTGGCTCGCGGGGGCCGCCGTCAACCGCGACGGGCGGCCGGAGGGGAGCATGGGGGTGGACGCCGGCGACTTCGACGCCGACGGCGACGACGACCTGTTCATGACCCACATCGCCACCGAGACGAACACCCTCTACGTCAACGACGGCCTGGGGCTCTTCGAGGACCGGACGGTGCGGGTCGGCCTCGGTCCGCCCAGCCTGCCGTTCACCGGGTTCGGGACCGGGTGGTTCGACTTCGACAACGACGGCTGGCTCGACCTCGTCGTCGCGAACGGCGAGATCCGGACCATGGAGGCCCTCGCGCGGGTGAACGATCCGTTTCCCCTGCACCAGCGGAACCAGCTCTTCCGCAACCTGGGGAACGGCCGCTTCGCGGAGGTGAGCGGCGAGGCCGGCGCGGTCTTCGAGCTGTCGGAGGTCAGCCGGGGCACGGCGTTCGGCGACGTCGACAACGACGGCGACGTCGACGTCCTGTTGACGAACAACAACGGGCCGGTGCGCCTGCTGATCAACGAGGCGGCGGGGGCCAACCGCTGGGTCGGGCTGCGGCTGGTCGGCGCCTCGGGCCGCGACATGCTGGGGGCCCGGGCCGCGGTGTTCCGCGATGCGGGGCCGCCGCTGTGGCGGCGCGCGCGCACCGACGGCAGCTACGTCTCGGCGAACGACCCACGCGTGCTCGTCGGCCTGGGCCCCGCCGCCGCCGTCGACCGCGTCCGCGTGGTCTGGCCCGACGGCGGGGTCGAGGAGTGGGCCGACGTCGCCGTCGACCGGTGGACGACGCTGGTCCAGGGAACGGGCCGGCCCGCGGAGTGAACGTTGAGACGACCCTGTACTACGGTTGCATCCGACGCCGGCCAGGACGAGGTCGATCCGAGCAGACGAAGGGCCGCTATTGCGATGCCGGCGGTTCCGAGCGCCCGCCAGGTGACGCTCGCTTCCAGGCTCGTGAGCTCGGCGCGGAGCCTGTCGCGGGTCACGTGACCGCCATGGTCGGCCGCCTGCTTCACGGCATCGGTGATGGCGTCCGCGAGCTTGGGGTCCGCGCCCGCATCGGTCAACGCGCGGGCGGTTGCATGCGTGTCGAACATCCCACAACCGTGCCTGGCACGAGACCACCCGGCCTCCGTTGGCCCTCAACATTCGCGGCTTGAAGGAACCGCTGCCCCACGCGGATAATTGAAGGCATGCGTTGCACTTTCCGGCATGGCCCTGAGGGTGTCGTTACCCGAGCCGGTCTGGTGCACTGCATCGGCGTCGTGCTCGTCCTGAGCGCGGCCCTCGCGGCCTCAGCACGGCCGGCCGCCCCGTGGCAGGCGGCGGAGGATGAAGCGGCTCCCGCGGCGTGCACGCTGCCCGACCTGAGCCGCATGCACGCGGCGACGCGGTCGCAGCTCGGCGACGCCTACCGTGAACTGGAAGCGGCGGAGCCCGCGGGCCGCACCGGCGCGCCGGCCGCGGCCAGCGACCCCCGGCGCGGTGAGGCCCACGGCGTCCTGGGGATGCTGCTGCTCGCCGCCGACTATCCCGACGCGGCGGGGCGCTGCCTGCGGAACGCCACGCGTCTGGCTCCGGGCGAATTCCGCTGGCCCTACTATCTCGGGCACGTCCATATCCGTCTCGGAGATCTGGACCGGGCGGTCGAGTCCTTCGAGCGCGCGTTGACCATCGACCCCGACGACTTGGCGGCCCTCGTCTGGCTGGTGCACGTGCGCGTCGATCTGGACGAGCCGGCCGAGGCGGAGCAACTGCTGGCCCGGGCGTGGGCGAGCCATCCCGGCACGCCCGCCCTCCTGTATCAAGGGGGGAGAGCGGCCCTCGCGGCGCAGGAATATGCGGCGGCGGCGGCGCGCCTCGAGGAGGCCCTGCGGCTGAACCCGGCCGCAACCGTGATTCACTATCCCCTCGCGATGGCCTACCGGGGCCTCGGCGACCTCGATCGGGCGCGGGCCCATCTGGACCGGGGCGGCGCCCGCAGCGACGGCCGCGGGGCCGAGGGCGGGGTGCTGCCCGATCCCCTGATGGCCGAGATCTACACCCTGCTCCGCAGCCCGCAGTCCCATCGCGACCTCGGTCTCCAGGCGGCCGAGCGGGGAGACTGGCGGGAGGCGGCGCGCCAGTTCACCCTCGGCGCGCGCATGGCGCCGGAGAACCCCGTGATGCGGTTGAACCTCGGGACCGCCCTGATTCGAACCGGCGACGCTCCGGCCGCGCTGACCCAGCTCGAGGCCGCGGCGAGCCTCGACCCCGGCTTCGCGGCGCCGCACTTCCTCATCGGCACCCTCCTCGAACGCAGCGGGCGGGACGGGGAGGCCATCGATCGGTTCAGGATGGCGGCCGACGCCGACGCGAGCCTGAGCGCCGCCCACCTTCGGCTGGGCGATGCCCTGCGCCGCACCGGCCGGTTCGAGGCTGCGTTGTTCCCCTACCGGCAGGTGCAGGGCGAGCAGGCCCGCTTCGGCGAGGCGATGGCCCTGGTGCGGCTGGGCCGGTACGACGAGGCCCTCCAGGTGCTGGACGCGGCGGCGGAGCGGTACCCCGGGGAGCCGTCCTTCCCGCATGCCAGGGCCCGCCTGCTCGCGGCCGCCCCCGACGACGGCGTGCGCGACGGGGTGCGGGCGCTGGCGGTGGTCGAGGGGTTGGTAACCGAAGGATACCGGACGGCGGGGGTGGCCGAGACCATGGCGATGGCGCTGGCCGAGCTGGGCCGGTTCGCGGAGGCGGTCGAGTGGCAGGGGCGCGCGATGCAGGTTGCGGCCGGCGCCGCCCGGGGCGACGTGGCACGGGGGATGAGCGCCAATCTGGCGCTCTATCAGAGAAACGAGCCGTGCCGGACGCCCTGGCGGGACGACGAGCCGGAGCACAACCCCGGCCCGGCCGTCGACCCGGACCTCCTGGCGCCCGGCCCCGGCGACTGATTCCGGGAGCCCGCGAAGCCGGGGTGGGATCTTCGCAGGCTCTCACCCGCATCGCGCGTGTGGTAGCGCGGCGTCCAGTTGCGAGCGGCAATCGCGGCGTCCAGTTGCGAGCGGCAATCGCGGCGTCCAGTTGCGAGCGGCAATCGCGGCGTCCAGTTGCGAGCGGCAATCGCGGCGTCCAGTTGCGAGCGGCAATCGCGGCGTCCAGTTGCGAGCGGCAATCGCGGCGTCCAGTTGCGAGCGGCAATCGCGGCGTCCAGTTGCGTGTAGTGTCGCGGCCGAGAAGTCGTGAACGCCTCGAATTCCTGATAATGCCTGCAAACAGAAGTAGTGCCGCGAGAAGTCGTTCCACAACCACAGCTGCGGGACAGTAGGAGACCTCGACATGAAACCGGTTCGTTACGGCGTCATCGGCCTCGGCGTCATCGGCCTCGGCGTCATCGGCCTCGGCGTCATCGGCCTCGGCGCCGCACCCCTCGGCGGCAGCGCAGCCCCGGGCCCGGAGGGTCAGCCGCCGCAGGGCCAGCCGGTGCAGGACGTCGTGCACATCCCGCGGGTGCTGGTCGACGAGAGCTGGGTGGCACCCCGCCGGGACGCGCAACTGCGGACGACTGGCGACTTCGACGTGTTCCACGACTTCCGGTTCGCGGACCGGGTGGCCGAGAGCGGCATCACGTTCGTGCATCGCATCGTGAGCGACGCCGGCCGCAACTACAAGGCGGTGCACTACGACCACGGCAACGGGATCGCGGTGGCCGACGTCGACGGCGACGGCCTCGACGACCTCTACTTCGTGACCCAGGTCGGGGCCAACGGGCTGTGGCGGAACCTCGGCGGCGGGCGTTTCGAGGACGTCACCGAGGCGGCGGGGGTCGGCGTCGCCGACCGCATCGGCGTCACCGCCTCGTTCGCCGATGTCGACAACGACGGCGACCCCGACCTCTACGTCACCACCGTTCGCGGCGGGAACGTGCTCTTCGAGAACGACGGCAGCGGGGGCTTCCGGGACATCACGGCCGCGTCGGGGCTCGGCTACGTGGGCCACTCGTCGGGCGCGGTCTTCTTCGACTACGACCGCGACGGGCGGCTCGACCTGTTCCTGACCAACGTGGGCGTGTACACCACCGACGAGATCGGCGGCGACGGCTACCGCTACTACGTCGGGTTCGAGGAAGACGCGTTCCGGGGGCACCTCTTCCCGGAACGGACCGAGCAGAGCCTGCTTTTCCGGAACGAGGGCGGCAACCGGTTCGCCGACGTTTCCGAGGCGACCGGCCTCGTGGACGGGCGGTGGTCCGGCGACGCCAACCTCGTCGATCTGAACGACGACGGCTGGACCGACCTCTACGTGCTGAACATGCAGGGCGACGACGAGTACTGGGAGAACGTCGAGGGGACCCGCTTCGTGGCGCGGGGCCGCGACGTGTTTCCCAGGACCTCGTGGGGCGCCATGGGCATCGCCGTCCTCGACTTCAACAACGACGGCCGGCTCGACATCTACATCACCGACATGCACTCGGACATGAGCCAGGAGGTGGGGCCGGCCGACGAGAAGCGGAAGGCGGTCATGATCTGGGACCGCGAGATGGTGGGCGACGGGAGCACGAGCATCTGGGGCAACGCCTTCTACATGAACCTCGGGTCGGGCCAGTTCCGCGAGGTGTCGGACGAGATCGGGGCCGAGAACTACTGGCCCTGGGGTCCCAGCGCCGGCGACCTCAACGCCGACGGCTACGAGGACCTGTTCGTGGCCTCGAGCATGAACTTCCCGTTCCGCTACGGCGTCAACACGGTGCTGCTGAACAACGGGGGCACGCGGTTCCTGGACGCCGAGTTCATCCTCGGGGTCGAGCCGCGCGAGGGGGGGCTGACCACGCCGTGGTTCGTGCTCGGCGAGGCGGATCGCCTGCCGGGGTTCACCGGGACCCCGCGCGACGTGACCATCCGGGCCGCGCGCGGCTCCCGCTCGGCCGTCATCTTCGACCTCGACGACGACGGCGACCTCGACGTCGTGACCTCCGAGTTCAACGCCGCTCCCATGGTGCTCGTCAGCGACCTCGCCCAGCGGCAGGGTATCCGCTACCTGAAGGTGCGGCTCGCCGGCGCCGCCTCGAATCGGGACGGCCTCGGCGCGGTGGTGCGGGTGACGGCCGGCGGCCGGACCTACACCCAGCTCCACGACGGCAAGTCGGGCTACCTGTCGCAGAGCTCCATGCCGCTCTACTTCGGCCTCGGCGCCGCCGACTCGGTCGAGCGCATCGACGTGCGGTGGCCGTCGGGGAGCGAGCAGACGGTGCCGGGGCCGATCGAGGTCAACACCCTGCTCGTGATTGCCGAAGAGTAGTGGGGTGCCCTGACCGAGTCTTCGGGTACGGTTCGGCGTGATTGGTCGATGCGCGCTGTCAATCCATTCGTGGCCGACGACCGGTGGGTCGTCCTGGAGGAAGGCTGCCCTTGGCGCAGGCGTTTTCATGGCCGTTGTCGACGGAGGTCAGCGGCTGGGCGGCAGAGTTGGCTCCGGGACGGTCCACCAGTGCTGCGCCATGACTGGACGTCCGGGTGTGGGCCGCCGTGATCCGTCAACGATCGCGCGCCGCAGATGTCGACGGAGGTCAGCGGCTGGGCGGCAGCGTTGGCTCCGGGACGGTCCACCAGTGCGGCGCCATGACTGAACGTCCGGGTGTGCGCCGCCGTGATCCGTCAACGATCGCGCGCCGCAAACCCCCGCGCGACCGTCGCCGGCCGGCGCGGAGAACGCAGGTCTCGGTCGGCGCCGGGTTGCTCCGGGTTGCCGGCGGCGACGTGCTACACTGCGACCATTCCGGCGCTTGGTGATGACTGCCACACCCGCCTCGACGCAGGCGCCCCGCGTGCCGCCGGCAGTGGCCGAGCACGGCCCTGGCGCAGCCGTACAGCGCCTCGGATTGCGGATTGCCACTCCGGACGGCCGCTCCGAGATCGACGTCGAGCCGCTTCAAGGGCTGTGGACACAGGCGCAGTACCTCCGACTGACGGATAACGCCAGGCTGCTGATCGAGTTCACGGACGGTCGGCTGGAGGTCCTTCCCATGCCGACGGATCGGCACCAAGCCATCTCGCAGTGCCTGTTCCTGGCTCTGTTGTCGTTCGTCGGCGCCCGTGGCGGCAAGGTGCACTACGCTCCCCTGCGCCTGCGCATCCGCGAGGGCAAGTTCCGCGAACCCGACCTGCTCCTCGTGCGCGCCGCCGGCGACCCGCGGCGGCGGAACGACTACTGGCGCGGCGCCGACCTCGTCATGGAGGTCGTCAGCCCCGACGATCCCCAGCGGGACACGCAGGTCAAGCGCGGCGACTACGCGGAGGCGCGCATACCCGAGTACTGGATCGTCAATCCCCTGGACGAGACGATCACCGTGTTGACCCTGGCGGGCGCGGAATACGCCGAGCACGGTGTATTTCGAAGAGGTCAACAGGCGGAGTCGGCGTCGCTGGAGGGTTTCGTCGTGGGCGTGGCGGACGTGTTCGATGCGGCGTGAACGGCCATCGCCGGCCGCCGGTGGCGCGAGGCGCGTAGTGAGGCGGCCGCATGGATTGGAGCATCGGCGTGAACGGCCATCGCCGGCCGCCGGTGGCGAGAGGGAGGTCCGACATGATTCCAAGACTGGTCGAGGGCAAGGGGCGCGTGCTGCTCGGGGCGGCGTGCGGTCTGCTGCTCGCGGCGGCCGCCGCGAGCGGTCAGGCGCCGCCCGAGCAGCGCGCGGACATCGACGAGCTGAAGGCGGCGCTCGACGCCGGCGCCACCATGCTGCTCATCGACGTGCGCGAGGACTGGGAGGTGGCGAGCGGGTCGATGCCGGGGTCGATCCACATCCCGGTGGCGGAACTCGAGCGACGGATGCCCGACATCCCCAAGGACGTGCGGCTCGTCTTCTTTTGAAACGCCGGCGGCCGAAGCTCCCGTGCAGCGGAGCTCTTCACCGAGAACGGATACCGGACGTCGGAATTCTGCGCCCTGAACGACTGGAAGTCGAAGGGCTACGAGTTGGGCGAGACCGAGAAGCCGGCGCCAGGACCCATCGCGCCGAAGTAGGCGTGCGAGGCTGGACGTCGGGGCCGGGGCGGGCGGCTGTGGAGCCGGCGGTCCCCCGCTCCGGGCCGCTCCCCGAAACGCGGCGGTCACCGGCGCCCTGCCGGGGACCGCCCGCGCGTTTCAACCGTGGTCCCGGCTCGCAGGGTCGGTTCGGCTCGTATCGCTCCCGCCGACGCCGTCTTCAATTCGTCGCGGGCTTCGACAGGTCCTGGCTGTCGATCGAGTACTTGATCCACCCCTCGAACATCTCGTCCCAGCTCTGCTCGCCCCAGTAGACCTCGCGGTGGGGGGCCGGGTTGTACCGGTTCCGCGGCGAGTTGTCGTAGTGCCCCTCGACGATGAGCCGGCTGCCGGCGGGGATGCGCAGGGGATCGACGAGCTCGAACTCCGTCTGCCAGTTGAAGTCGTAGCGCGGGACGTCGAGCAGGACCTCGTCGCGGCCGTCCGGCCAGACCAGCCGGAACCGCATGTCCTTGCCGCGCAGGTGCATGTGCGGCGAGATGGCGTAGAAGGTGATGGGCTCGGCGACGTCGGTCTGCATGGTGATCGCCCAGTCGTCGGCGAAGGGCGGGATGACCGGGACCTCGCGCCGGGGGACCTCCTCGCCGTTGACGACCACCGGCAGGGTCCGGTCGGGCGTCGTCGGCAGCGGGCTCCCGATGGTGCGCGAGAGCATCTCGTGGGTCACCGGCGTGTCGGACAGCCAGATGCCGATGCGCGAGCGGTCGGTCTCGGGCCGGCCCGTCGCGTTGTAGTGCAGGCTCCACTGCAGCGCCTTGCCGGCCGGCACCCGCTTGGCGACCCCGGCGTGGAACATCTCGAACCCGCGGCCGGGGACGAAGCAGATCAGCTTGGTGGCGCCGCCGAGGGCGTTCGAGTCGCTGCCGCGGGCGGCCCTGATTGCCTCGTCGGTGAGGGGAGCCCCCGCGGCGTCGTAGGGCTGCCCGTCGACGAGCACCATCCCCGCGGGCAGGGTGGTGACATTCACCGACAGATGGTGGACCACGCTGCGGTTCGACGGCAGCATCTCGATGGCGTTCGCGAAGACGTCCTCCTCGAACGGGATGGCCGAGTAAATCGTGATGTACGGCAGCTCGCCCTGGGCGGGAATCTGCATCTCGACGGGCAGCGGCAGGATGTGGTCGGGCGGCCGTCCGCTCGGATGATGCCACTCGTTGTCGGAGAACGTGGGCAGCGGTGGCAGCTTCGCCGCGTCGCCGAGCGGCGCGCCCGCGTCGACCCAGGCGACGATGGTGTCTATCTCGTCCTGGCTCAGCCCCCGCGAGTTGCGAATCGGCACCCCGCCGGGGGCCGCGTGCCACGGCGGCATCTCGCGCGACACCACCTTGTCCTTGATGGCCCGGCTCCACGGGCGCACCTCCGGATAGGTCAGCAGCGACATCGGGGCGATGTCGCCGGGCCGGTGGCAGCTCGCGCACTCCTCGTAGAGGATCGGCGCCACGTCGGCGGCGAAGGTCGGCGCCTCCGCCGCGCCGGCCGGGGCGCCGGCCGCGGCGAGCGCGAAGGAGGCGATGATCAGGGTCAACCGGTTCTGCATGGCGCGTCTCCGTGAATGGGCGATCCGCCCGCTATGGTAGCAGCTGTCGGGCCGTCGCGGGCAGGTCGGGAAGGAACCGGCGGCCGCCGCCGCGTCCCGTGGAAGGGGAAGGCCGGCCCTGGAACTACAGCCACCTGGGGTCGCGTGCGGTCTCTTCGTCGCCCTTGCCGTGGTGACTTGGGACAGTGATCGATATAGATCTGCCAACTGCACCCAGGCACGACCCGCTCTCTACCGTCTTCCGAGCGTGCCGCGTGGCAAGGTTATTCCCGTCACTGTCCTTGGCGGCGTGGATGGCCGAGGTCCCTGCCGGCGCTGGCGGTCGCGTTCGCCATGTGGGCGATGGCGGACGGGGCCGCGGGTGAAGCGCCGCCGGGCCGGGATGCGAAGGCGGTGAGGCTCGTCCCGGGGGCGAGGAGCGGCGACCGACGTCGTGGCGCGGCCGCCCTCGACTCACGGCGCAGACGGTGATTCGTCTTCGTCCCCGCCGGGGGGCGCCTCTTTCCGCGGCGGCAGCCGGCCCGCCTGCTGCAGGGCCCGGCGGAGCAGGAACTCGATCTGGCCGTTGACGCTGCGCAGCTCGTCGGCGGCCCAGCGCTGCAGGGCGGCGAGGACCTCCGGCTCGGTTCGCAGCAGGAACGGCTTGCGTCCAGGCATCGGGGCGGTCCCCCCGGCTAGGTGTAGAGCGACCCGGCGTTCACCACCGGTTGCGTGCTCTTGTCGCCGCAGAGCACGACCAGCAGGTTGCTGACCATGGTGGCCTTGCGCTCCTCGTCGAGCTCGACGATCTGCTGGCTGGACAGGCGCTCGAGGGCCATCTCGACCATCCCCACCGCGCCCTCCACGAGCTCCGTCCGGGCCGCGACGATGGCCCCGGCCTGCTGACGCTGCAGCATCGCGGCCGCGATCTCTGCCGCGTAGGCGAGATGCGTGATGCGCGCCTCGAGCACTTCGACGCCCGCCTTGTCGAGACGGCCCTGGATCTCGGTCTGCAGCTGCCCGGCGATCTCCTCCGTGTCGCCTCGCAACGACCGGCGCCCCGCCTCGCGGGTGTCGTACGGATAGCGCGTCGCGAGGTTCCGCACCGCAGACTCGCTCTGCACCTGCACGAAGTCGACGTAGTCGTCCACCTCGAAGCTCGCCTCGGCGGTGTCCACCACCTTCCACACGACCACCGCGGCCATCTCGATGGGGTTGCCGTCGATGTCGTTGACCTTCGACCGCTCGGTCTCGAAGTTGCGTACGCGCAGCGAGATGCGGCGCTTGGTGAACAGCGGGTTGGCCCATCTCAGGCCCGGGTCCTTCACCGTGCCGACGTAGCGCCCGAAGAGCTGCAGCACCCGGCCCTCGTTGGGGTTGACGACGAACAGCCCGACCAGGAGGAACACGATGATCGGCACCGAGAGCAACATGGTGAAACCGAGGAAGCCGATCTGGCCGTTGTCCGCGACATCGAACAGGAACAGGACGATGACGACCAGGAGGGCGGTGAGCAGCATGGCCAGCGCGAGCCAGCCCGACGACGCGACGTGCACTCTTTCCTTGAGCATTGGAACCCTCTCCCGTCATGGACCCGTCTCTGGGATGGACTGGTCCGACTGTGATTTCAGTATGATATCACATAGATATCTTGTTCAAGACCCTTCGGTAGAATCGGATCCCGTTCTCGGTTCGTAGGAGGCCACGCCGATGCGGTCAGATGCGAGGACTGAGGGACCGCGGTCCGTGCTGGATCTGGAGCGTCCGCCGACGCCGCCGGGGGAGATGCTGCTCGAGGAGTTTCTCCGGCCCGCGAACCTCACGCAGGTCGAGGCGGCCCGGCGCATGAACATCCCGCTGAACCGCTTGAACGAAGTGGTCCGCGGGCGCCGCGCGATCACGGCGGACACCGCGCTCCGGCTCGCACGGTTGTTCGAGATGTCGCCCGAGTTCTGGATGGGCATCCAGGCCGATTGGGACCTCTGGCACGCGGCCGCCGCCTTGCGCAAGGCCGGGTAGCCGACCCGGCCGCTCCTGCCCGCGCGCCTCGGCAGGCCCCGGTCCTGTCGGGCCCGACCCGGTCAATCACCGCCTGCGGCCCCGGATGCCGCCTGACCCCGAGCCGTCCGCGCCGTTCCCCGGGCGCAGTCTGCTATCCGAGCACGGCCCGGACGGCGCCGGCGAGGATGTCGACGGTGCGGTCGACCTGCTCGTCGGTGATGACGGCGGCGGGGGCGAGCACGTAGGTGTCGGCCTTGACGCGGCTGAAGAGGCCCCGTTCCGCCGCTTCCCGCTGGACGCGGGGGCCGACCTTGTCGCTCGGGAGGAAGGCCTGCTTCGTGGCGCGGTCGGCGACCAGCTCGATCGCGCACATCAGGCCCTTGCCGCGGATGTCGCCGACGTGGGGGTGGTTGCCGAGGGCGGCCCGCAGGCGGGCGAGGAGCCGCTCTCCCTGGACCGCGCAACGGCCCGGCAGGTCCTCGTCGCGGATGATCCGCAGGTTGCGCGCGGCGACGGCGCAGCCCACGGGGTGGGCCGAATAGGTGTAGGCGTGCATCCACGCGCGCCCGTCCTCGTCGAGGGCGGCGGCGATGCGGTCGCTGACGCCGATGCCCCCGAACGGCATGTAGCCCGACGTGATGGCCTTGGCGAACTGCATGATGTCGGGCTCGACGCCCCAGTGGTCGAGGGCGAAGAGGGTGCCGGTGCGGCCGAAGCCGGTGATGACCTCGTCGGCGACCAGCAGCACGTCGTGGCGGTCGCAGATCTCGCGGATGCGGGGGAAGTAGTCGTCCTGGGGCACGATGACCCCGCCCGCCCCCTGCACCGGCTCGGCGAGGAACATCGCGACGGTGTCGGCGCCCTCGCGCTCGATCGCCCGCTCGAGCTCGTCGGCGGCCGCGACGCCCTGGCTCACGCCCGGCGGCGCCTCGTAGCGGTAGGGGTACGGCGAAGGGATGTGGACGAACCCGGGCACGCGGGGCTCGAACAGGGGCCAGTAGGCAGAGAGCCCGGTCGCGCTCATGGCGGCGAGGGTGACGCCGTGGTAGCCCTCGATGCGGGAGATGACCTTGGTCTTGCCGGGCCGGCCCCGCAGCTTCCAGTAGGCGCGCGCCATCTTGATGCTGCTGTCGGTCGCCTCGCCGCCCCCACTCGTGAAGAAGAAGCGGTTGATGGACGGGTAGGCCATGTCCGCGAGCCGCTCGGCGAGCTCGATGGCGGGCCGGTTCGAGCTGCCGGTGTAGCCCGAGGCGTAGGCCAGGGTCTCCATCTGGGCTCGCGCCGTCTCCGCGAGCTCGCGCCGGCCGTGGCCGGCCAGCACGTTCCAGAGCCCCGCGAGGCCGTCGATGTACTCCCGGCCGTCGGCGTCGAAAAGCAGCGCCCCCTCGCCCCGGACCCACACCCGCGCCCCCCGGTGGGCGGCGGCGTCGTGCAGGGGATGAATGAGGTGGGCGGCGTCGCGGGCGACGAGATCCGCGTTGGTCGCGGTCTCGCTCGTGGTCGTCAGGGTCATCGTCGGCATCCTCAGCGGGCTTCGGGGTCGGGATCGCCGATGCGGAGATAGGAGCCGTCGCCGAGGCGGCGGAACGGTCCGCCGTCGACGGAGAACTCGTCGACCACCGCGAAGGCGCTGTCCGACGTGGTCCGGACGACGCGCCTCAGCACGTGGACAGCGCCGTCCGCCTCCATCGGGGCGGTCAGGAAGGTGATGGCGATGGGGCTGGTCCAGTTGCCCAGGGCGGTCAGGGTGCGGCCGTCGGGCCGCTCCTCCTGCCAGACCACGGCCCGGGTGGCCCCGTCGAAGCCGATGGTCCAGGTCTCCTCGTAGGGCTCGCCGTAGAGGTCGCTTTCGGCCCGCCCGCGGACGAACGGCCCCGCCGGCAGCGGCTCGAACGAGACGGTGCCCTCGCGGGTCCCCACGCTCAGGGGGGGAAACTCGCCCCCGATGTACTCGAAGCGCCAACTCCCGCTGAAGTAGTCGATGCGGGGCTCGATCTGCGGCTGCGGCACGTCGGGGCGCCGCGCCCGCTCCAGCGCGAGCGTCACGTCGAAGCCGTGGCCGCCCGCGGTGACGCGGCCGATGCCCGACAGGTCGCGGCCGTCGCGGATCAGGGTGTAGACGAAGGACAGGGGGCCGAAGTCGGTGTCGGCGGCGGCCTCCACCGTCACCTGCTCGCCATCGACGACGACCCGGTCGAGCCGCACCTCGTGGTTGGGCGCGAGCCCGTCGACGAGCCCGGTGAAGCCGCCGTCGTCGCCCGCGACGAGGGTCAGGGACACCGGGCTGCTCGCCTCGGAACCCGAGGTCAGCTCGCCGCGCCACGTGCCCGCCCAGGGATCGGGCTGGGCCGGGGCCGGAGCGGCGAGTCCGGCCGCCAGCGCGATCGTCATCCACCCGAGTCGTCGATGCATGAACACCTTCCCCGAACCTGGTCCCGGCAGTGAGCGTCGCGCCGCAATCGCCGCCTGCGCGGTTGGGCTTCGCGCCCGGCCGCCGAGCGATGCCGGGTGGGCGCGAAGCCCGGGGGCGATCGTCGGCCGGTTCGGCCGCGGTCGTCCGACTCCTGTCCGACGGCCAGGAGTCGAGCCCGGCACCCGCGTCTGCCGGTCTTCGCCTGCCGTCCACTGAACGTGCAGACGCCCGTCTCCCATCGGGGCGCCGCCCGCCCCGCATGAATCCACTATACGCGCCGGTTCCGCGAAAAATCAAAGGCCCGGACGGCCGGCGCGGGCGCGGGTCGGGCCGCCGCGGCCGGGTCTGGTATCATGCCCGCCCTACGCGGTTAGGGGCCGGTTTCCCTGTCCTGCCGCGTATTGGAGGGCGGCACAGCCCAAGACACCAAAGGAGCCGACCGTGTCCATCCCGACGCTGACGTTCATCCATATCCGGCCGCGGGTCGCGGCCCTGCTCGTTCTGCTGGTGGTCGGCGCCGCCGCCTCCGCCGGGGCTCAGCCGGCGGCCGGCACCTCCGAGATCGTGACGCTGTCCAACCGGGCCGACATGGTGAGCGGCGGCGACGTCCTCGTGCGGGTGACGCCCGCGCCGGGCGCCCCGGACGCGGCGCTGACGGTGCTCGCGGCCGGCCGCGACGTCACCGGCGACTTCCGCCGGCTCGACGACGGCACCCTCGAGGGGCTCGTGAGCGGCCTCGAGCCGGGGACCCACCGCATCGAGGTCCGCACCGCCGGAGCCGAGGCGGCGGGCATCGACGTCGTCAGCCACCCGATTGCGGGGCCGGTCTTCTCGGGTCCCCACGAGAGCCCCTTCGTCTGCCAGACAGACAGCTTCGAGCTCGTGTCGGGCGAGACCCTCGGCGAACCGCTCGACGCCCACTGCTCGGTCGAGCGCCGGGTCGACTACGCCTACCGGTCGGCCGAGGACGGCAGTCTCAAGCCGCTGGCCGATCCGGCCATGCGGCCGGCCGACCTCGCCCGCACGACGACCCTCGACGGCCGCGAGGCGCCCTACGTCGTACGCATCGAGACCGGGACCATCAACCGCGCCGTCTACCAGATCGCGATGCTCCACGACCCCGCCAACGAGCCCGCGCCCGACCCGTGGCAGTCGCCCGCGGGGTGGAACCGGCGGCTCGTCTACACGTTCGGCGGCGGCTGCGTGAACGGCTGGTTCCGCCAGGGGGCGACGACCGGCGGCGTGACCGACGACGTCATGCTGCGCGAGGGCTACGCGGTGGCGTCGGCGAGCCTCAACGTCTTCGGCAACAACTGCAACGACCTGCTCGCGGCCGAGACGATGATGATGGTCAAGGAGCGCTTCGTCGAGGCCTACGGCGCGCCCCGGTTCACCATCGGCTGGGGCTGCTCGGGCGGCTCCTACCAGAACCACCAGATCGCCGACAACTATCCGGGCCTGCTCGACGGCATCATCCCCGGGTGCAGCTTCCCCGACGTCATCTCCGGGACGATACCGTTCGTGACCGACGCGCGCCTCCTGAACCACTATTTCCAGGAGAACGCGGGGGTGCCCTTCACCGAGGAGGAGCAGCGGGCGGTGACCGGCTTCCTCGTCCTCGCCACCATGCCCAACGTGTCGCGCAACGCCGGCCGCATCACCACCGGCGAGTTCTGTCCCGACGCGCTGCCCGAGGCGGAGCGTTACGACCCCGAGACCAATCCCGAGGGGGCGCGCTGCGACGTCTTCGAGCACACCGTCAACGTGCTCGGCCGTGACCCCGAGACCGGCTTCGCGCGTCGCCCCCTCGACAACGTCGGGGTGCAGTACGGGCTCGAGGCGCTGAACGCCGGGGCCATCACCGCCGAGCAGTTCCTCGATCTCAACGCCCGCGTCGGCGGGTACGACGGCGACGGCAACTTCCAGGCGGACCGGACGGTGGCCGACCCCGAGGCGTTGCGCGCGGTTTACGAGAGCGGCCGGGTGACCCACGGCGGCGGGGGGCTCGCCGAGACCCCGATCATCGACTACCGCGCCTACAGCGACGACCGCGACAACGGCGACGTGCACGTGCGGTACCACTCGTTCTCGCTGCGCGACCGGCTGCAGCGGGCCAACGGGCGGGCCGACAACCACGTCATGCTCGTCGAGGACGACCGCTACGGGCTGTACTCGACGGCCAGCCCCGTGGCCCAGGAGGCGCTGCGCCAGATGGACGAATGGCTCGGGGCGCTGTCCGCCGACGAGTCGTCCGGGGCGGCCCTCGACCGGATCGCCCGGGCCAAGCCGGCCGACCTCGTCGACGCGTGCTGGAGCCGGGACGACGACCCCGTCAAGATCGCCGAGCCCATGGTGCGGGGCAGCGGCCGGTGCGAGGAGCTGTATCCCTCGGCCCCGGGTCCGCGCGAGGTGGCCGGCGCGCCCGTCGGCAGCGATGTCCTCAAGTGCCAGCTCAAGCCCGTCGACTTGGACGACTACAGCGTCGACCTGACGGCGGAGCAGCGCGCGACGCTCGAGCAGACCTTCTCGGCCGGGGTCTGCGACTGGTCGCAGCCCGGCGTCGGCCAGGCCGCCCCGCCGGACACCTGGCTCCGCTTCGGCGGGGCGAGCGCGGGGCAGTGAAGGCCGTGGCGCGGGCGTGCCGGACGGTGATGCCCGCTGTGGAGGTGTGCCGTCCGGCGTCAGCCGTCGTGCAGGGGCGCCGTCCGGCGACAGCCGTGGTGCAGGGCTGCCGGATGGCGCCGGCCGTGGCGCAGGGACGCCGGCCGGCGTCGCCCGCGGTGCGGGGGTGCATGCGGGCGGTCGTTGTCGCACTGGCCCTGTCGGCGGCGGCGGTCGACGTCTCGGCCCAGGCCCCGCCGCTCGCCCGGCTCGCGTCCGTTCCGGTCCCCGGTCCGGTGACCGCCCTGGCCGCGGGGGACGGGCTCGTCGTTGCGGCCATCGGGTCGAGCGTCCACGTCATCGACGTCACGCGGCCCGAGTCGCCCGAGGTCGTCGGGCGCCACGACTTCGACCAGCCGGCCCTGGGGGTGGTCCTCGACGGTCGTCTGGCCTACGTCGCCAACAGCCACGACGGGCTCCGCCGCCTGGACCTGTCGGACCCGGCCGCCCCGGCGCTGACCGGCACCGCCCCGACCCGCGGGCAGGCGGTCGGGGTCGCGGGGTCGGGCCGCTATCTCTTCACGGCCGACAACTCCATCGGCTTCGACATCGTCGACGTGGCCGGCGACCCGACTCGCGCTGGGGAGTATCTCGCCGATGGGTTCCCGCGGGGCATCGCGGCGGCCGGCCCGCGCGTCTTCGTCGCCGACCAGCCCGCGGGGCTCATGGTCGTCGACGTGTCCGACCCCGCATCGCCCCGGGTCGCGGGCGGGCTGTCGCTCGGCCGCGACCCTGTCCTCCAGGTGTTCGCTCCGGATGATCGCTCGACCGGCGGCGACCCGCCGGCCGTCGTCTGCATCGTGAGCGGGATGGGCGGGCTGCAGGCGGTCGACCTGTCCGATCCGGCCGCCCCGCGCGTCGCCGCCGCGGTACCGGCGGAGGGGCGACCGAGCGGCGTGGCGCTGTGGGGGCCCCGGCTCTACACGGCCGGCGGCGGCTTGCTGCAGGCGTTCGACCTGACCGATCCCGCGCGGCCCGTGCTCGTCGCGTCGTCCGATGCCGGCGGGCCGACCGGCCCGGTGGCCGTCAACGAGGAGCATGTGTTCGTGGCCACGCAGGGAGCGATTCTCGTCTACGGGCGGGAGTAGGGCGCGATGGCGACGGACGCCGGCGGTGCGGACCCGGACAGAGACTACGGTGCCGAGTACAGCGAGGAGTCGCTGTGGCGGAAGATTGCCGCTTTCGCCGGGCGGGCGGGTCGCGAGACCATTGAGAAGGTGCTCGTGCTGTACTACTGTTGCCTGGACAGCGATACCCCGGTGTGGGCAAAGGCTGTCATCGTGAGCGCGCTCGGCTACTTCATCGCTCCCCTGGACGCCATCCCCGACCTGGTGCCGGGCGTCGGATTCTCCGATGACCTGGGCGCGGTCGCCATGGCGCTGGCCGCCGTTCTGGCTCACGTGAAGCCGGAACACCGGCGTCTGGCGCAAGAAAAAATGACGACATGGTTCTGATGTTGAACGCTGCAATGCTGCACACGGGTCGCATCGCCGCCCGGAAACGGATTGCGCTGCTGCTCGCGGCCGTGACCATGCTGTCCGCGGGCGGCGCCGCGGCCCAGGAATGGAACCAGTTCCGGGGCCCCGGCGCCGCTGGCGTGGTCGCGGACAACCCGAACCTGCCCGAGCGGTGGAGCGCCGACGAGAACGTCGCGTGGCGCACCCCGATTCCCGGCCTCGGCTGGAGCTCGCCAGTGGTTGCCGGCGGCCTCGTGTTCGTCACCACCGTCGCGAGCGACGGAGAGGTCGAGGCGCCCGAGAGCGGCTGGTACCGCGGCGGCGAGCGCGCCACTCCGCAGGACGTCCACCACTGGCTGGTCTACGCCCTGGACCTTGAGACCGGCGAGACACGTTGGCGCACCGAGGTCCACGCCGGGGTGCCCGCGTCGTCACACCATCTCAAGAACACCTTCGCCTCCGAGACCCCGATCACCGACGGCGAGCACGTCTACGTGCTGTTCGGCAACGTCGGTCTCTTTGCCCTCGGCCTCGACGGAACCGTGCGCTGGTCGCGCGACCTGCCCCCGGCGGAAACCCGCAACGGGTGGGGCACCGCGTCGTCGCCGGTGCTCCACGACGGCCGCGTCTACCTCGTGGTCGACAACGAGGAGCAGTCGTACCTCGCGGCCCTGAGCGCCGAGACCGGGGCCGAGCTGTGGCGCACCGACCGCGACGAGGGGAGCAACTGGTCGACGCCCTACGTCTGGGAGCACGACGGGCGCACCGAGATCGTCACCACCGGCACCGACCGGGTGCGCTCGTACGACCTCGCGGGCCGCGAGCTGTGGGGGCTGTCCGGCATGTCGTCCATCGTCATCCCCACCCCGACCTCCGCCCACGGGCTGCTCTACCTCGAGTCGGGCTACATCGCCGACTTCTTCCGTCCCGTCTACGCGATACGGCCCGGCGCGAGCGGGGACATCTCGCTGGCCGAAGGCGAGACCGCCAACGAGTACGTGGCGTGGTCGCTCGAGCAGGGCGGCTCATACCATCCCTCGCCCCTCGTCTACGGCGACTACTACTACACCCTGCTCGACCGCGGCATGATGACCGCCCACGACGCCCGGACCGGCGCCGAGGTCTACGGGCGCACGCGCATCGACGTCGGCCACGCCTTCACCGCTTCGCCCTGGGCCTACAACGGCAAGGTCTTCGCCCTGAGCGAGCAGGGGACCACCTACGTCATCGAAGCGGGGCCCGAGTTCCGGGTCCTCGCCGAGAACCCCCTCGACGAGTTCACGATGGCGACCCCCGCCATCCTCGACGACAGCCTGATCATCCGCACCGCCGAGGCTGTGTACCGCATTGTGGAACCATAGGACTCGCGTCACACTGGAGTTCTCGTTGGCGGGTTGGCATCCGCGGACCTCGTGGGCGGCGGGGTGGCCACGGGGTGCTCGGCCGGAGCCACCCTGGGAGGGTAGTCGCCAGCCGATCCCTGGGGTCCAGAACGCGGTAGCCCGGGGCCAGAACCGCGGATCGACGACACGAACAAGCGGATCGAGCGCGATGACGTGAGCCGGGGTGCTGAGGCTCGGCCGGATAGGTCCGAGGGTTCCGGTCCGGGCCGAAAGGGTGAGGCTCAAGCCATGCTCGATACGCCGGTCCCTGCGGACAGATACTCTCAGACTGATGGAGGCTGCACCATGGGCGGGAAACCGACCCTGACCAGGAAGGGCTACGCGATCCGGGACGCGGAGGTCAGGATTTCCAAGAGAGGGACGAAATACGTGCTGGTGAAGGTCCGGTTGGCCGTGGAGGACCCCGCGCGATTCGTTGACGTCATCGTGACCGGCCGCCGGGATCCCCTGGATCGGGAACGGGCGGCGGGCGTCGGCAAGGGCGACGTCGTGGCCTTCATGGGCGAGCTGCGCCAGGAACGCGAGGCGTGGTCCTCCTACGCTGATACCTTCACGAGCTCGGCGGAGCGGCCGAATGGGAGCGAGCCGAACCCGGCCGGAGCCGGTGGCGAGCCCCTGCCGACCGGGGGCAACGACGAGCCGGTGACGGTGGCCGCGGCTCGCCTTGACGACGGCACGTGGGGCGTGAGGCTGCCGAAGGGCGTCAAGGGCGCGGCGGGGATGCCGTGCCGCAAGGTCTTGAGGTCCGGCGATGCCTTTCCCGTCACGCTGGATCGGTGCGAACAGGATTCCCCCTACGGGGAAGTGTGGACGACGGGCGTTGGGGGGAAGCCGAATGCGAGCAAGCCGGGCCGGCCGGCCGGCGGGCCGGACCGGCCGACCGAAGATGATGTCCCGTTCTGACGGGGGGATCGGATACGAGAACCAGACGGGGTGAGATTCTCCCCGAATGAATCCGGGTATCTTCGCGGGAATCGGGGAAGTGCGCGCCGACCTCCGTCCAGACGATGGGGCAGATCACACCACCAACGGCCGAGGCCGCATGCGGCAGCGAGAGCCCGCACGGACGCCGGCTCGCGGACCGGATGGTTGGTCAGGACATCCAGAAAGCACGGAGCTGTCGACAGCCGTGATCACGAGCCGCCGCCTTCTCCGCCGTCCAGATCGGGCTGCCACGCCGGGCCCCGCGTCTCCTCCAGGTAGGCGTCGACGTCGATGTGACTGGGGAGCAGGCCGACGAGTCTCCGAAGCGGGTCGGCGGGCGCCCGGCGCCTGACGATCAGGGCGCGTTCCCGTGCCTCGAACTCGATCTCTTGGCCTGGCTCGAGACCCAGGCGGTCTCGGAGAGGTTTCGGAATCGTCACCTGGCCCTTCTTGCCGAGAATCGAGACGGAGCGATCCAGGCATCTCCGGGAGGCGGTTCGACGCTCTTGTTGTTCGGACACTTCTGTCCTATTCTATTCTCGATCCGTGAGGGGGCGCCAGTTCATCGACCGTGTGACCACGATCGGACGCGAGCGGGGCATGCCGGTTCGCACCGACATGAAGCGCGGCAAGGGCAGCCATGTTGTGCTCCACTACGGCGACCGCAAGACCGTGGTGAAGGATCGCCGCAGGGAAATCGGTCCCGGATTTGCTGTCCGCCATGCTCCACCAATTGGGTCTCACCCAGCGAGACCTCCGGTAGTCGTCCCGCAATGTGGAGGTGGTTCATGCGGTTCATCTACCCGGCACGCCTGCACCGGGCCGGACCCGACGAGGTCGTCGTGTCGTTCCGCGACCTGCCGGAGTGCCTGACATCCGGCCGGGACGAGGCCGAGGCGCTGACGGAGGCCGGGGACGCACTGGAGGAAGCCATCGCGGGGCGCATCGTCGACGGAGAGCCGATTCCTCGGCCCGGCGCTCGGCGCCCCCGCGAGCATCGGGTCGCGGTGCCGCCGACGATGGCCGCCAAGGCGGCGCTGGTGCTGGCGTTCCGTGACAGTGACCTGACGCGGCTCGCGCTCGCCCGGCGCCTCGGGGTCGACGACAAGGTGGTCCGCCGCATGCTCGATCCGCGCCACGCCACCGCCGCGAACCGCCTCCACAAGGCGCTGCGCCTGCTCGGCCGGGAGCTCGTCGTGGAATCCACCGCGGCGTGAACCCCCGCTGCCGGAGAGTGGTCACGTTCCTTGCCGGCCGTGAGCCGCAAGGCTGCCCATGCATCAATGCATCATCGATGCTAAGATGCCTCGTCATGCGGACGACCATCGACATTCCCGACGATCTTCTCCGGCGCACGAAGGCCGAGGCGGCCCTGCGCGGTCTGCGCCTCAAGGACCTGGTGCGAGAGGCGCTGCAACGCCTGCTTCAGGAGACCGACGGCTCTCCGGAGCCGGCCGATCGAAGCGGCCTCGACGAGCAGACGCTGGGGCCGGATTGCGTCTTTCCCCTCATTTCCGGCACGACCGGGCCGGCGATGCGGGACCTCGAGGGCGACGGCGCCCAGCGGCTGCTCGACCGCGAGGACATCGACCGTGACGCCCATCCTCGCTGACGTCAACCTGTGGGTGGCCACGCTGGTCACGGAGCATCCGCACCACCGGGCCGCCACCCGCTGGTGGCGGGACGACGTCGTTCCGGCCGGCCACCGCCCCGGCTTCTGCCGGTTGACGCAGCTCGGCGTGCTGCGGTTGCTGTCGAACGAGCGCGTGATGGGCCCGCGCCGTCTCGATCACTCGCGGGCGTGGGAGGTCGTGACGCGGGTGACCGCTCAACGGGGCGTCAGCTTTCTGCCGGAGCCCGCGGGCATCGACGAGCACTTCGCCGGCGCCTGCCGGAGCGGGCGTTTCTCGACGGGCTTCTGGACCGACGCCTATCTCGCCGCGTTCGCGCGCGCCGGCCGCTACCGTCTTGCGACGTTCGACCGGGGCTGCCGCCGATTCGATGGGCTCGATCTGATCCTGCTGGCCGGTTGAGCCCCGCGGCACCTCCGTCGCACGACCGGCCTACCCGCAGGACGGACCGGTCGTCGTCCTCGACGAGGCGCACGCCAACTTCCACACCGCGGCGGGTCGCTACCAGCCGTTCGCGGAGCTGTCGAGGAACGACGGCTACACGGTGGTCGCCGGCCAGACCGCCTTCGATCGGCAGGCTCTGGAAGACGTCGACGTGCTCGTGATCGCCAACGCCCTGCCTCTCGACGGGCCTGCTTCCGATACGCCGGCGCTGACGGGACGGGAATCCGACGCCGTGCGCGACTGGGTCCGGGACGGCGGTTCGCTCCTGCTGATCGCGGACCACACCCCGTTCGGGAGCGCCGTGGAGAACCTCGGTCTCCGTTTCGGCGTGACGATGGGCAAGGGGTGAGTGTGGGACTTCCGCGAGTCGGGAGACAACATCACGACGCAGCTCGTCAGCTCGCGCGAGAACGGCCTGCTCGGATACCATCCGCTGCTGCGGGGGCGCGACGCGTCGGAGGAGGTGACGAGCCTGAGGTCGTTCTCGGGTCAGTCGCTGGGGGTCCCGCCGGGGGCGACGGTGCTGATGAGGCTCAGCGAGATCGCCCGCGAGGCGCCGTCCGGGCCCGACCTGGAGGCCATCGGGGCGGCGTTCGCCGTCGACGGGTCGCCCGAGACGTTCGGGGCCGTCGTCGAAGCGCGCTCGCAGCCCGTCGGCGGCCGGGCCCAGGGCGTCGCCCTGACGTCCGGGCAGGGCAGGGTCGTCGTGCTCGGCGAAGCAGCCATGCTGTCGGCCCAGGTCGTGACCCTCACCAATCCCACACGGACGATACGGGCTGGCATGAAACGTGCCGGGCTACGACAACCGCCAGTTCCTGCTCAACATGCTCCACTGGCTGTCGGGGCTGCTGGACTGAAGCCAGCGAGCCCGCGGCAGGGTAGAGACCCTCCTGGTACTGGGTTCGGGGGCGTCCCGCCGCGCGCTCTCAACGCCGCGGCGGCGGCGGCGTCAACGGGGGCGGTCGGGAATGAGCGGGCGGACGGCGTCGGGCAGGTCCTGACGAAGCAGTGCGTCGCCGGAGACCGGCCGATACATCGGATGCCCGAAGGCCAGCAGGAGCACGACGACCACCTCCAGCAGGATGAACGTCGCGGCCCCGGCCCGCAGCAGGCGGGACGGGGCTCGGAACGCGGCGTCCAACCAGGCCGCCACCGGCAGGCACGCGGCGTGGAACGCGATCACGACGTGCCAGCCCTGGACCGGAACGGGAGACAGGGTGGCCGCCGCGCACAGGGCAGCCAGACACCACCCGGCGTAGGCGCGGAGCCAGTCCGCCTGCGGCCTCCGGCGGTCGGGGTCGTCGGGGTCGAAGGACGGATGCCGCCGGAAGTAGCGCCAGGACGCGAACACCGCGAGCGCCACCGACACGGTGCTCACCGCGATGACGACGCTGGTCAGCCCCGAGGCGAATGCGGTCTCGGCTCCCGAGGCCGCCGCTTCCGCCTCGGCGTAGACCGTCTGCTCCAACCGCCTTCCGATATACAGCGAGCCGAGGCGCCACCAGTAGGCCAGGCTCTTGGGCAGGTTCACCAGACCGACGAGCACCGGGGAAAGCTCGTCGGTGTTCCCGGGCAGAATCCGCGGCAGGCGGCCGGCGACGAACGCCAGCGCGGTGGGAACGAGGGTGAGCCCCCCGGCCAGCACGCCGAGGACGCACCCCCGGACGTCCAGGCGGATGCGCCGCCCCGCCGCGAGCCCCGCGGTCAGGAGCACGAGCACGAGGAAGGATCCATGGAGCTGCAGCGCCAGCGTCAGGGTGGCGGCATGCAGCAGGCTCCACCCCCGATGCGGCCGTTCGCGCAGCCGGTACGCGCTGGCGAGATGCAGCGCCGCCGGCAGGAACACGTAGGCCGGCTCCCACACGAAGCCGGCGTGGTAGAGCCGCCAGGGAGACAGCCAGTACACGGCGAGATAGGCGGCGAGGAAGCGGGCGCCCAGCGCGCGCCCGATGCAGACCGACAGGATTGCGGCGGCGGCGAGGTGGGACAGGCCGATGAGCAGTCCCGGGGCCCGATAGTCGGCCCACATCTCGAGCGGGGCGGCGACGAGGAGCGGCAGGAGGGCGCCGGGGATGCGGCCGCCGCCGCTCATGGTCTTCGCGAACGGCGGCAGGTTGCCGGTCTCGAGGACCCCGATGCCGGACAGCAGCAGGGCGTACTGGTCGCCGTAGATCCACTGGCGCGACCAGAGCAGCGCCTGGAGGGCGGCGCCGGCGCAGAGAATCGCGGCGATGAGGGGAAGGGGTCGAGTCATCCGGGCCGCGCCGGCGCGAGACCGCACGGTAGCGCCCGGTGCCGGCGAACGCCCCGCGGAAGACGCCGGAGCGTCATTGTCGATTCGTCCCGAATCTATCCACGCCGGCCGTGGCCGTCAACATCGAAGCCCTCCGCGGCGTTCTCCGCTACAGTCTCGTGCGCTTGAAGACGCGCTCGGGGAGGGCTCGCACGATCAGCATGATCGGGCGCCAGACGCGTCTCACGTACACCACGTCCCGCCGCCGGCGGATCGCGGCGGCCACCGCCCGGGCCACCTCGTCCGGCTCGGCCGTCAGCCGCGGCGGCAGGTCCAGGCCGTCGGTCATGCGGGTGCGGACGAAGCCCGGCTTGACGGTGACGACGTGAACGCCGGAGCCGGCGAGGCGGTGGCGCAGGCCGGACAGGAACGCGGAGAAGCCGGCCTTGGCGGAGCCGTAGACGTAGTTCGAGGCGCGCCCGCGGTCGCCCGCCACCGAGCTCACCCCGGCCAGCACGCCGCTGCCGCGCTGCTCGAACCGTTCCGCCAGCGCCGCCATCAGCAGGGCGGGCCCGACGTAGTTGGTCCGCATGATCCGTTGGGCAACCGCCCCGTCGCGTTGGGCGGCTCTCTGATCGCCGAGCAGCCCCACGACGCACACGGCCACGTCGGGAAGCACCTCGAGCGCGTCCAGCAACGAGACCCCGCCGTCCGCATCGAGCACGTCGCAACGGTGCCCGTTCACCGCGGCGGCGGTCCTCGCCCGCATGTCCTGAACCTCTCCGGCGAGGCTCTCGGAATCGCGGGCCGCGAGCTGCAACGCGCAGCCGTCCCGGGCCAGGCGCCGGGCGACGGCGCGGCCGATGTCCGACGTGGCGCCGATGATCAGCACGGTCTCGCGGATCTTCACAGCGCGAGCCTCCGCGACAACGCCGAGGCGAACCGGGGTGCGCCGCGGGTCGCCTGGGTCCGTATGGCGTTGAACTCGTCGAGGCGAGGATAGCCCTGTCGCACGCGTTCCGGCGCGCAGCAGGCGTCCTTGGCGAGATACACCCGCCCGCCGTGGGCATGGGTGATGGCGTCGAGCCGGTTCAGCAGCTCTACCGTGCCGGAGCGCATCGGGAAGTCCAGGGCAAGGGTATAGCCCTCCAGGGGGAAGGACATCATCCCCTCGCCGGCCGGCCCGAACAGCTTCAGGACGGCGAGGAACGGGCCCTGCCCGGCCGCCGAGACGCATGCGAGCAGCGCCGCAATGCCCCGCCGGCTCTCGGCCTTCGGCAGCACGCACTGGTACTGCACGAAACCGAGCCGCCCGTACAGACGATTCCAGGCCCTGATGCGGTCGAGCGGAAAGAAAAACCCGCCGTAGTGGACCGGGCGCTCGCCGCGGCGTACCCGTCCCCGCCGGTAGTGCAGCGCGTTGAAAAGGCGGATCGACCTCCGATTGAGCAGCGCGGACGGCGCGTCGACGGGGACGGCCAGCGCCGCTGGAGACGCAACCCGCAAGGGGTTCGCCGCGAGGCGCGCCGGCAGCGAGTCCCGCGGCAGCCACGCGCCGCGGGACACCAGCGAGCGGCCCAGCCTGGCGCCGCCCGCCAGACAGTCGATCCAGGCGACGCTGTAGGGCCGGTCCCGGGACGCCTCGAACAGGGCCATGGTGTCGTCGAGGTCCCGCGTGGCGACGGTGTCCGCCAGGATGAACGCGGAGTCGAGGGGGCGCAGGCGAAAGCTGGCGGACAGGATCACACCGGTCAGGCCCATGCCGCCCAGGGTCGCGCGAAAGAGGCCCGCATGCTCCGAGCGGCTGCAGAGCCGGGTCTCGCCGTCCGCCCTCGCCAGCGTCAGGGACTCCACGTGGGCGCCGAAGGAGCCGTCGCGGTGATGGTTCTTGCCATGCACGTCGGCTGCGATCATGCCGCCGACGGTCACGAGTTCGGTGCCGGGGACCACCGGGGGAAACCAGCCCCGGGGGACGAACGTCGCAAGGATGTCCGACAGCAGCACCCCCGCCTCGCACGTCAGCAACCCCGTTTCCGCGTCGAACGCCTGCAGCCTGTCCATCGCCAGCATGGACAGCGTCAGCCCCGGGTTCAGCGCGGCGTCGCCGTAGGCACGCCCGTTGCCGCGCGCAATCAGGGTGCGGTGCCGCGCCAGCAGGTCGCCGAGCTCCTCGCATCGCCGAAGCCGCGCGAGCCGGCAATCCAGCACCGGGTAACGGCCCCATCCCGACAGTTCCATCGCCTCGATCGCGTGACCGGGAGCCCCGGACGTCTGCGCCGTGGAACGACTCCGGGCGCGATCGGACTCCGCAATATGGGGGTCATGGACCCCGAGCCGCACCCCGTGCAGGGGCTGAAGTCTCCTGCAGCGCAGACTCCCAGTCCCGGATTATGCATGAAGAAGCCGATTCTGGAAGGGACACGAGGCCGGCGGGTCTTCGGCATCGCGTCCGGTCATCGCGATTGGCGACGATGCCGACCACCTGGCGGACGACCCGATCCACAAAGCTGCTGCTCGGGCGAGACCCGGTGGGGGGCGCGCCCCAGGCGTCGCAACCGGCGATCCCGCGGTTCGAGAACGGCGCGGGCCGGGCTGCGCTCCACCGCGTGGGGCGCGAGTCGGCGGCGCGCGTCATCGAGCGCATCCGCGCCGCCTGGACGGGCTGGCGCATCGCCGGCGTTGCCGTGGCGGTCGGTCGCGATTAAAATGTAGCGGGCATCGGGCATCCGAGTTGTCTGTCGTGCCCCGTTTTACAGGATCGGCCGCGACCTGACCGGCGCCGGTCCGAGGGAGCCCCGAGGTGGATATGTCAGAACCAGAAGTCGTTGTCGGTATCGGAGGCGCAGCCGGCGACGGCACGGCTTCCGCGGGCAATACCCTGGTATTGTCCATGGCCAGGCAGGGCATCGCCGGGTACAGCTACAACAGCTACCAGTCGGTCATTCGCGGCGGGCATTCCTGGCTGCGTCTGCGTTTCTCGGCCAGGAAGCCGCTCAACCAGGGTGACCAGGTCGACGTGGCGATCGCCCTCAACCAGGACTCGCTCGATCGGCACCTGCAGGAGTTGCAGCCTGGCGGCATCTGCCTCTACAACGGCGCCAAGTTTCAGCCCAGCTACGACCCGCCGGCCGGCGTCCAGCTGTGCGGGCTGCCGGTGCCCGACCTGGCCCCCGACTCGGCCAAGCTGCCCGTCATGCAGAACACCGTGGCGGTCGGGGCGGCGGTGCAGCTGATGGGTCTGGGGTTCGAGACGCTCGCATCCGTCTTCGAGACGACGTTCGCCAAGAAGCCGGCGGTCGTTCAGAAGAACGTCGAGGCCGCCCGGAACGGCTACGACTACGCGGCCAAGAACTTCCGGCCGCTCGCGACGCCGCTCCATCCGACCGACCAGAAGTGGGCGCAATGCTCCGGCAACGAGCTCCTGGCGATGGGCGCCGCCCTGGCCGGGTGCAAGTTCTACGTCGCCTATCCGATGAGCCCCGCCACGCACGTCCTGGAGTGGTTCGCGAATCACGCAAAGCGGCTCGGTATCTGTGTGCGGCAGGTCGAGGACGAGATCTCGGTCGTCAACATGTGCATCGGGGCCAACCACATGGGGGTGCGCGCGATGTGCGCCACCTCGGGTGGGGGGTTTGCCCTGATGACCGAAGCGATCGGCATGTCGGCCATGTTCGAGACCCCGGCGGTCGTCATCAACGTCATGCGGGCGGGACCCTCCACCGGCGTGCCCACCAAGACCGAGCAGGCCGACCTGAACCAGGCTTTCGGCGCCAGCCAGGGCGACTTCGAGCGCGTCGTCCTCGCCCCGCTCAGCATGGGGGACTGCTTCGTGACCCCGGCAGCGGCTTTCCACGTCGCGGACAAGTATCAGCTCCCGGTCCTGATCCTGGGGGATCTGCTGCTCTGCGAGGGGAGCGAGACGGTCGCCACCGAGATCCTGGACGTCGGGTTCCCGATCGACCGCGGCGAGCTGATCACCACCGCCGACGGGTCGCGGCAGGATCCGTATCTGCGCTACAAGGACACGCCCTCGGGTATATCGCCTCGAGCGATTCCGGGGCTCCCGGGGCATCTGTATACATCCGGCACGGACGAGCACGACGAGGACGGCGTGCTGTTGAGCGACGTCTTCACCGACCCGATCCGGCGAAAGAAGATGGTCGACAAGCGGCACCGAAAGCTGTCGACGATTCTCCAGGACCTGCCGGCCCCGATCCTGGAGGGACCGGCCGACGCCGAGACCACCCTGCTCGGGTGGGGCTCGACGTGGGGCGTCATCAAGGAGGCGGCCGAACGGCTCACGGCCGCCGGGGTTTCGGTGAACCACCTCCAGATCAAGACCATCATCCCGCTGCATTGCGACGACGTCGCGGCCGTCGTGGAGAAGAGCCGGCGGCTCATCATCATCGAGAACAACCACAGCGGCCAGTTCGCCCGGCATCTGCGGGCGGAGACCGGCATCGTGGCGGACGGGCACATCCGGAAGTACGACGGCGAGCCGTTCGAGCCGAAGCACATCGTGTCCGCGGTCGGCGGCATCATCGACGGTCAGACGATCGTCAACGTCCTGTCAACCGAGCCCGGTTGGCGAACCGACCATCCCACCGGGACCAGTGGTCCGTGGGAAGGGTTGAAACAGGTCACCAGGCCCGGTGTGCCGGCCAAGGCGTGAGGAAACAACGATGACACCTCCTGCAACCCTCGTGGAAGTCAAGGATTTCAAATCCGAGGTCCACCCCGACTGGTGTCCCGGCTGCGGCGATTTCGGTGTGCTCACGTCGCTCTACAAGGCCTGTGCCGAGCTCCAGATACCGCCCCACGAGCTGATGGTGGTCTCGGGCATCGGGTGTTCCTCCAACCTGCCCGGTTTCATCCGGTCGTATGGCGTCCACACCCTGCACGGACGCCTGCTGCCGTTCGCGACCGGCTGCAAGCTCGCGAACCAGAGCATGACCGTCGTCGGCACCGGCGGCGACGGCGACGGGTACGGCATCGGTCTCAACCACTTCATCCAGGCGATGCGTCGGAACATCGACGTGACCTACATCGTGATGAACAACGAGATCTATGGGCTGACGACGGGTCAGGTCTCGCCGACCAGCGAGACCGGCATGAAGACCAAGACCAGCCCGTTCGGCAACCTGGAGGGGATGCTGAACCCGATGGCGCTGGCGCTGGCGGCCGGGTGCGGGTTTGTCGCTCGCGGCTTCAGCGGCCAGCCCAAGCATCTGGCGGAGCTGTACAAGGCAGGCATCCAGCACAAGGGGTTTGCCCTGATCGACGTGTTCAGCCCGTGCGTGACCTTCAACAAGCTCAACACTTATCAGTATTTCCGCGAACGGATCTACAAGCTCGAAGACGAATCGCACGACACGAGCAGCTTCCACGCCGCCATGGACAGGGCGTTGGAGTGGGACCCGAAGATCCCGATCGGGCTCTTCTACAGGAATCCTGACCCGCAGCCGTCGCTGGACACGCTCGACCCCGCCCTGACCACGGGCGTGCCGCTCGTGCACCAGAACTGCACGGTCGACGCCGACACGCGTGGGGAGCTGATTCGCGAGTTCATGTAGGGCAGGACACGGGCTGCCGCCTGGCAGCCCGTGGCGAGAGTCCTCGCTGCATTCGAGCGGCGCTGCACCCCGACCGCCCTGTACGCGGGAGGGATGCAGCCCGCCGGCTCCCTCGCCGCTCTCGATGCTACTACGCGGGGTTCCACCCCGGGCTGCTAGGGCTCCCGGAGCGCGGCCAGGACGGTGGCGGCGATGGCCAGGCCGGTCAGCCAGCTCGTGCGGTCGCGCATCGCGAAGACCACCGGGTCGTCGTGCACCGCGCCGCGGCCGGCGAGCAGCGTCAGCCGCCCCAGCCAGTGGACCAGCAGGGGGCAGACCAGCCACAGCAGCTCGTGCTGCGCGTAGCGGGCGCTCACTTCCGGGCTCTGGATGTAGAGCGTGACCACCACCACCGTCGCGAATCCGCTGCCGGCGCCGAGGGCGGCCATCGCCGGACCGTCCCCGGCGTGGTAGGCGCGCCCGTCCGCGCCCTCCGCGCCGGCCAGCTCCGTCTGCCGCTTGGCGATGGCGATCGCGAGGAATATGAATAGCGAGAACGCCAGCAGCCACGGCGAAGGCGCGACCGCGACGGCCGCCGCGCCAATGAGCACGCGAATTGCGTAGAGCAGGGCCAGGACGATGACGTCGATGAACGTCTTGCGCTTCAGCCACAGCGAGTAGGCCAACGTCGCGGCCAGGTAGACAAGGACGCCGTATCCGGCGGTCACCGACAGTCCGAACGCGGCGGCGAGGCCCGCCGTCACCAGCGCGAACCCGATTCCGACCGACGGCAGCAGCCCCGTCCTGCCCGCCGCCAACGGACGGTGCCGCTTGCGGCGGTGCCGGCGGTCGTGGGGGAGATCGAGCGCGTCGTTCAGCAGATAGGTGCCCGACGCGCAGGCCGACAGCGCCGCGAACACGCCGAGCAGCCTCAGGTACAGCCCCGCGTCGGTGCCGTGATCCGCGAGCAGCGGCACGAACACCATCGCGTTCTTTATCCAATGGTGGGGACGCAACGCCCGCAGGTAGTCGAACGGCGAGCCCGGCGCACCCGGCAGCAGCCGGGCGTCACCGTCGATCCCCCGCAGCGTGCGGGCCAGACCCGCGGACAGCCCCGCGCCGATGGCCCGCCGGGCGCTCCGCCAGACCGGCAGGTCGCGTCGCGCGTTGCCCAGGTAGTCGAATCCGCTCTCGCCGAAGCGCGCCACGAGGGCGGCGGCCCGAGCCTCGCCGGTGAGATTGGCGCCGTCGTCGGAGGTGATGCAGCCGGTCGCGCCGACGGTCTCCGCCAACGGCTCCACCGCGCGCGGGTCGGCGCCCGATGCCAGCCACACCTCGCGCCCGGCCGCCCTCGCCGCGTCGATCTCCCGCAGCGCGACCGGGTTCAGCACCAGCGTTGACGGGGGCAGCGGAACCGCTTCGGCGACCCGGCGCTTCAGGGCGGCCCGGCCCCGCAGGAGCCAGAACGGGAGCGCGAAGACCTTCAGCGGGCATCGCGCGATCAGCCGCGCCGCGCCCTCGAGGCACAGATCATCGGCAACCAGGGCGCCGTCGACGTCCACCACCAAGGGGGTCGCGGCATCGTCCTCGATGGGCGTTTCGGGTGGGGCGACGGCCATCGTTCCGCGCCTGCGTCCCTACCCGCTCGGGGCGGGCCAGCGGCCCGGCGCCGGCCGCGCCTCGTGCGCACCGGGCCAGGGCGGCATCGTGACGATGAGAAGACAGAGATCGCCGTCGCCGGTGTTGCGGAACTGGAAGCGGCATCCCGTCTCGATGCTCAGGGCGGCCCCGGGCGACACGTCGACCACCGACTCCGCCGTGCCGTGCGCGCGCCAGACCTGTCCACGTCCCTCGATGACGTACCAGACCTCTTCGACCGTCGCGTGGACGACCGCCTTGGACGTCGCGCCCGGCGGCAGCCGGCAGTGCACCAGGCTGCCGCCCTGCACCGCGACGAGCTCGCGAATCTCCGATCCGTCGGGTGCGAGGACGGTGCAAGTATCCGGGAGCTCCCTGGTCTGCATCATTCTTGCCCGCCAGCCCGTGGCAAGGGGTCCGCCGCCTGGCGGGTACTCGGCCCGGCGCGCGTTCCCGCGGGGCGGCCGGGCGGCGCCTATAATAGCCGAATCGACGCCCGCCGGTCCGGCTCATGAACCAGGTCAAGCGCACCGACATCTTCACCCGCCTGCGGGCCGGGAACCCCGAACCCACCACGGAGCTGAACTTCGGCACGCCGTTCGAGCTGCTCGTCGCCGTCGTGCTGTCCGCCCAGGCCACCGACGTCAGCGTCAATCAGGCGACCGGTCCCCTGTTCGCGGCCGCCAACACCCCCCAGGCGATGCTCGATCTGGGCCTCGACCGGCTCAGGGACTGCATCAAGACCATCGGCCTGTTCAACACGAAGGCGGCCAACGTCATGAAGACCTGCCGCATTCTAGTCGACGAGCACGGCGGCGACGTTCCCCGCCGCCGGGAGGCGCTCGAGGCTCTGCCCGGCGTCGGCCGCAAGACCGCCAACGTCGTGCTCAACACCGCGTTCGGCGAGCCCACCATCGCCGTCGACACCCACATCTTCCGGGTCTCGAACCGCACGCGGATCGCCCGCGGCAAGACCCCCCGCGAGGTCGAGGACCGTCTGCTGCGCCGGGTCCCGAGAGAGTTCAGGCGCGGCGCCCACCACTGGCTCATCCTGCACGGGCGCTACACGTGCACTTCCCGCAAGCCCCGCTGCGGGGCGTGCGTCATCGCGGATCTCTGCGAGTACGAGGACAAGACGGACCAGGAATCCGCGCCGTAGAACGGCGCCGCCTCCAGAGGACGCGCAGACTCCCCTGGAGGGTCGGTTGGGCGCCAAGGGAAGGCCGCGGCGCGACCTCGCGGTCGCCTTGGGAGTTTCGCCGGCGCGAAACTCTACGGCGACGACTGGCGGGCCAGGGTCCGCCAGCAGTTCAGATGCCGGCGAGGCGCCTCACGCCGTCGCGGAACACCTGGAAGCTCTTCGACCGGTTCCGGTTCACGTCGAGGCGGGGAGCGATGTTGCGCGCCCAGTCGCACTTCGCCCTGCCCGCCGACGGGTAGCCGGCGCTCTTGAGCGGCGCGGATCCTCCGGGGTGAACGGCGTCCGCGAGCACCTCCCAGGTCCCGCAGATGCTGTCCTGGGTATCGCCGTTCAGAACAGCGTCCTTCGCGTTGGGATACGCGGCCTTCACGGCGTCGCGATCTCCCAGCAACCAGGCTTCGCCCTCCTCGGTGGCAATCCTGAACACCGTTGTCGGACGAGGGTTGCATGCCTGCAGCACCCCGAGCAACTCCCGCTTGAACTTGACGCAGTCCTGACTGTCCAGGTCGACGACGACGAGCACGCAGTGATGTCCGGGTTGGAGACTCCGGCCGTACCCACGCAGCAGCCGGGGCAGATGATTCAGCAGGAGGCGCTTTCGCGGATTCGGTGCGGTGTGCAGGTTGGCGGGTATCCGGCCGACGCCCTTGTAGGGATGCAGCCTCCAGGAGTGAGTCTGTCCGTTCGTGCCGAGAATCTTCTCCAGCACGACATCGAGCGCGATGCTCCCGGACTGGTCTTCGACCAACACCTCGAAGTGCATTCGTCTACGTCCGATCCAGGTATTCGCTGTACCAAAGGCCTCCGAGAGGGAGTTCCTCGTTCCACAGTGCGCTGACGATCGGATCGTCGCTGGCCCGACGTATCGTCGCGAAGCCGTCGTCCTGCTTTTCGAGAATCCACGTTTCGTCCGGCTTCAGCGCGTCGACGAAGTAAGGTTGATGTGTCGTGACGAATACCTGCGGTGCATCCCTTCCGGCCGTGGCGTGTGCGCGCAGCTCCTCGGCCAGAACCTCCAGCAGCTTGTGGTACAGGCCGTTTCAGGTGCTTCTGCGGTCCGGCCAACGGGAGGCTTCTGGCGGCATCCGGCGTGAAATAGCTCAGATACCACCCTTCCACGAACTGCCGGAACGACGATATCCTGGGATGCTGCTTCAGGGCGCCCAGGGTGGCGATGCCGAGCTTGCGCTTGTCCTGAAGCTCGACGATCTCCGTTTCGGCGGTCTCTTCTCCCGGCGATCCCTTCTCGATGAGATCGATCAACGATTCCAGCTCGGATAGGGCGTCGCGCGTCTCATCGAACCGCCGGCCCTGCGCTTCTCCCTTCCAGGCCAGGCCTCTGCCGTCCTGCATCATCAGGAACGAGAAGGGCCGGCCGTGGCTCTGTCCCTTGCGGCGCTGCCGAAGGCGTTCGCGTGAGACGTACGGCCGTCCGGAGTCGTCCCCGTCGATCTCCAGCTCGTAGGTGATGGGGCGCGCTCCCGCACCCTGTCTGTAGTAGAGCTCGAATCGAATGGCAGAATCGCTGCCCTGGGACCGAATCCGGTTGAATCCACCCCGCCCCCGCGCGTCGCACGCCTCTTCCACGCCCAGCTTCAGGCAGTCGGCGAGGAAGCCGAAGGCGTCGAAGAGCGAGCTCTTGCCGACCCCGTTCTTCCCGATCACGACGGACATCGGCGTCAAGGGCTGGACCCGCTGCGTATTCCACAGCTTGCCGAGTGTCAGGTCCTTCAACACCCGGTAGTTCGCTATGCGGATTCCTTCGATCGGCCGGTCAATCCGCCGCCACGAGCCGAGCGAGGCCGGTCGCGTCGCGGACGAGGAGCCCGTCGGGCAGGGGCACCGGCACCGTCCAGGTGACGCCGTTGGCGACGTCGTAATGGTGCGCGACGGCGAAGCCCGCGGGGCTCGGCTCCGCCACCAGCAGTTCGGCGTCGCCGGTCAGCAGCAGGAGGTCGTTCCCCGCGAGCAGCACCGACGCGAACTCGCCCTCGCGCCCCTCGCTCGACCAGTGCACGGCCCCCGTCGCCGCCTCGAGAGCCACGAACTGCCCGGCCCGGGTCGAGGCGTGCCCGTAGACGATGCCGTCGGCGAGGACCGGCGAGGTCATGTACATGGTCAGGCCCGTGTTGCTCCAGGCCGGGGCGACCTCCCAGCCGCGTTCCCGGCGGTGAATCGTGAAGGCGTGCGTCCCCCGGCGAGGGCCGGAGACCACCAGGTGAGTGCCGGTCCAGACGGGGGTCATGATGTTCTCGTGCCACTCGTCGGTGAACGGCGCGCTCCAGAGCAGCATGCCGTCCGCGGCGTCGAGCCCGATGATCGACGACTCGGTCAGGGTCACGAGCTGGCGGTGCCCGTCGACCTCGATCAGGATCGGCGACGCGTATCCGGGACCCACGCCCCGCCATGACCAGGTCTCGTCGCCTGTCGTCGGATCGAGGGCGAGCACGCGGCCGCCGCCCGGGTCGCTGCCGACCTGGACGATGAGCCGGCCGCGGTCGACGAGCGGCGAGGCCGCGGTGCCGCAGAACAGACCCGACACGTGCACCGACGCCGAATAGTCGTTGCGCCACACCAGGTCGCCGGACGCCGCGTCCCAGCTCGACAGGATACCGCCGGCGCCCAGGGTGAACACGCGCCCGCCGTCGACGGCCGGCGTCGCGAAGGGGCCGGGCAGGGCAGTGGGGACGATGGTGTTCTGAACGAAGCGCGCGTGGTAGTCGTGCTGCCACAGGCGCCCGCCGCTTTCGAGATCCAGGGCCGTCACGATCTCGAGGTCGCCACGCCGGCTGTGGACGAAGACGCGGCCCCCGGAGACCACCGGCGAGGAGTAGCCCTCGCCGATCTCGACCCGCCACGCGGGGGCGAACGCCTCGGGCCACGTCGCCGGCGCCTGCGCGGCCGGCACGGTCCCGTCGCGCTCGGGTCCGCGCCACCCCGGCCACTCCTGGGCCCGGGCCCAGCTCGCGGTCAGCAGAAGTGACAGTGCGGTCATCACGCTCAGGGAGCGATTGGCGGTCACGCGCCCCAGTGTAGAACGGATGCGGGGCAGAGTCTGCGCCGTGGAACGACTCGGACTCCTGGAGGGTGGTTGGGCGCCCGGCGGAGCCGTCAGGCGACGATGGGCGGGCTACGACGGACGCTCCGAGACGATCAGGACCTCGTGGGAGCGATCCTCCACCGCGATATCGAGATTGGTCTGCGACTCCAGGTTCCGAATCAGGAGGTCCAGCCGCCGCGTCCCGAGAGCCGACCCGTGGAGGATGACGCGGAAGGGCTGCGCGGCCGCACCGGAGGTCTCGTTCACCACCGGCATCATGAGATGACCCGTCAACAGTTCGGCCAGCGGCTCGCCGTCGGCGATTGTGCCTCCGCTGCTCCGTTTACGTTCGTCCCGTTCGTCAGTGAACACGTGCAGCACACCCCGGCCGCCGAACTCGTCATCGGGCGGAGGGTCGCCGACGGCGCCCCTGACTTCCTGATACCATCGGCCGGGGGCCGGCGGTGTCGCGCCCTGGAGACGCAGAGCATGTCCAGACGCCCGATGATCACGTTTCTGCTGGTCCTGGCGGCATCCATCGCGGCCTGCGCGCCGCCGGCCGGCGACACGCCGGCGGCCGGCGCGGCGGAGGCGCCCGGGGAGGTCGCGGTGGTGACGTCCGGCGGCCTCGCCGCGGCCTACGATGTGCTGGCCCCGCGGTTCGAGGCCGAGACGGGCGTCCGCCTGGCGACCGCGTACGGGGCGTCGACGGGCGGGGCGCCGGACTCGATACCGGCGAGGCTGGAGCGCGGGGAGCGGTTCGACGTCCTCGTCATGTCGCAGGCGGGCCTGGACGGGCTCGCCGAGCGGGGTCTGGTCCGGCCCGAGACGCGGGTCGACCTGGCCACCTCGTCGATCGGGCTGGCGGTGCGCGAGGGGGCCCCCCTGCCGGACGTCAGCACCCCCGAGGCGTTCGTGGAGACCCTGCTCGCGGCCGAGTCCATCGGCTACTCGGCGAGCGTCAGCGGGACCTACGTGTCCACGGAGCTGTTCCCCCGGCTCGGGGTGGCCGAGGAGCTGGCGCCCAGGAGCCGCCGCATCGTCAGCGAGCGGGTGGCGGCGGTGGTGGCGCGCGGCGAGGTCGAGATCGGGTTCCAGCAGGTCAGCGAGATACTCTCCATCGAGGGCGCGGCCTACGCCGGCCCCATCCCCGCCGAGTACCAGCGGGTCACGACGTTCTCGGCGGGCATCGCGGCGGACGCCGCCAACCCGGCCGGCGCGCAGCGGCTCATCGACTTCCTGGCGTCCGAGGCGGCGGCCCCGACGATCGCGGAGTCGGGGCTCGAGCCGGCGGCGAGCGCGCACTGAGAGCGCCCGGATCGAGTCTGCCGGCCCGAATCGCCTTCCCGGCGCGACGAGGACGCATGGCGGGCCGTCTTCCCCGTGCGACGGGTTTGCCCATGCCGGTAGAATCGTGACGTGCAGAGCGTGCCCGGCACGATGCTGACCGTCCTGAACGACCCGGCGCGGCCGGCGCCGACCGCGTTCGACCATACCGCCGCCGACGCGCGTTATGCTGCCGGCTTCTACGGGCTGGAGCACGACGATTTCGAGCGCTTCCGCTGGATAGGCCTGCGGGGCCGCATCGAGTTCGAGCCGCGCGAGGAGCCTGGTTTCGCCGAGTTCCGCGTTTGGAGCGGCTTCCACGACCTGCGGCAGCACCTGACCATCGAGACCGTCGGCCCCCCGGAGACGTTCGAGCTTCCCCACGGTTGGTGGACCGTCTCGGTCCCCGTGCCGGCCGGGTGCGGCGCCATCGCCCTGCGGGCCGACCGCCAGCTCCCGCCCTCGGCGCGCCCCGGCGACGACCGGCAGCTCGCGGTCCGCGTCGCCGCCCCCCGCACCCACCGCGACGCGGAGCGCCACCGGACGGTGGCGGGGCAGTTGCGCAACGCCGTCCTCAACGCCCGCGAGGGTCTCGAAGGCCGCGCCGAGGTGGCGTCCACCCCTACCAACCTCGGCATCGACATGTACGGCGTCTGCAACGTCAAGCCGCCGTGCGTCTACTGCGACTGGGACTTCGCCAAGGCGCTGGAGAAGGACGACGTCGAGGCGCCGTTCAACCTCGACACGCTCGGCGACTACGGACCCTTCTTCGAGAACGCGGCGTCGCTCGTGAACTGCTCCATCGGCGAGCCGTTCATGATGAAGGACTTCGACGCCCTCCTCGACGCGTTCGGCGAGGGAAACAAGCTGGTGGAGATGACCACCAACGGTCAGATCCTCACCGACCGGAACATCGGCCGGCTGCTCGGCCGCCGCATCGAGCTGTACGTCTCGCTCGACGCGGCCACCGCCGCGACCTACGCCAAGCTGCGCAACGACACCTTCGACCGCATCCTCGCCAACCTGCGCCGCCTCATCGCGGCCAAGGGCGGACGGGGCGGCCTGCCGCGCATCCACCTCGTCTTCATGCCGATGCGGGTCAACATGCACGAGCTGGACGGGTTCGTAGACCTGTGCGCCGACCTCGACGCCGACCGCTTCGTGCTGCGGCCGCTGAACGAGATCGGCGACGAGCTCGACTGGACCCGCGCCGGCCACCACTTCGTCTACAGCCGGGAGCGGCTCGACTTCGACACGCTGGTGCGGCTGAGCGCCCGCGCCGCCGCCCGGTGCCGGCGTCGCGGCGTGCCCTTCTCGAACCAGCTCGACTTCGGCGGCGAGATGGAGCCGATCTACCGGCGGGCGTTCGACGAGGCGCTGGCCGAAGCCGACGGCTCGTCTACGGCGTCCGCGGCGGCGGCTCGCCCCCACGCCGACGGCTCGTTCACGGCGTCCGCGGCGGCGGCTCGCCCCCACGCCGACCGCCCGTCCATGGCCCCCGCGGCGCCGGTCCGCCCCGACCCCGGCGACCGCGAGCGGCCGCCCGAGGCGGAGCCGACCCGCCCCGTCGGGAGCGATGCCGAGGCGGTGCAGGACGGCGACGACACGCTCGGCGAGGGCGGGCTGCCGGCCTGTCTGGAGCCGTGGAAGAGCCTCTACGTCCTGCGCCGCGGCGTCATGCCCTGCTGCTACGGCGACCGTCCCCTCGCCGCCATGGGAGAGTATCGCGAGACATGGAACGCCCCGATCCTCCAGGACATCCGCCGCCACATCGCGCGGGGCGAGTTCCACGCGTACTGCCTGGGCTCGCAGTCCTGCCCCATCGTGCGCAAGAGCCGCCATGCCCGGGGCGCCGGCGGGGCCGCATCGGGCCGGCGGCTGCACGAGACTACCCTCCTCGGGCTCGCGCGTCAGGCGCGCGCGCTCGGGTTCAAGCCCGCCCTCAAGGCGTTCGACCGGGCGCTCTTCGGTGGAGCGGGGATGGCGCTGTACCGCCGCCTGCGGCGAGTCCCCCACGGCCCGCGGCCGCCTGCGGCGCGCTGACGCGTCTCGGAAGGTGCGGGCCGCCGCGCGGTGGGAGCCGCCCACGAAACCCCTGGCGTATTCCAGGCGTTCGAGGAACGGGACTACGGCTGCACCTGGGTTGAAGCCGGAGAGTCTGCATCAATCTCGGCCGGGAACGGGTCCGGCCCAGTCCGGGAGGTCGGCCCAGGTGCGCAGCGGCGTCCGGGAGGTCGGCCCAGGTGTGCAGGGGCGTCGGGGAGGTCGGCTCAGGTGCGCATCGGCAGCACCGCGAGCGCGGCGGCCGTCGCGAGCTGCTACCAGAGCTGGGCCTGCTCCCTGACGAGCAGGGTGCGGACTCGGCCGGGACGGGTCCGGCCCAGTCGGGGGAGGTCGGCTCAGGCGCTCAGGGGCGTCGGGGAGGTCGGCTCAGGTGCGCATCAGCAGCACCGCGAGCGCGGCGGCCGTCGCGAGCTGCCACCAGAGCTGGGCCTGCTCCCTGACGAGCAGGGTGCCGAGGCCGACGAGCCCGGCGGCGGCGGCGAGGAGGTACCAGTAGAGCTCGGTGAACGTCTCCTCGCGGTGCGTCGCCTGGGCGCGGCGTTCGACGTCGCCGAGGATGCGGAGCGCGATGTCCTGGCCGCTGTCGACGCCGAGCTCGTAGTAGGCGCCGTCGCCGGCCTGCGCGATCGCGCGCAGCGACTGCCGGTCGAGGGCCGAGTGGATGGGGGCCTCGGGGGCGTCGTAGGGGCCGGCGGGGAGCTGGGGGATGAGCCCGCCGGCGGTGGTGCCGACCCCGACCGTGTACACCCGGATGCGGCGGTCGCGGGCGAGCTGCAGCGCGTCGTCCACCTCGCCGCTCCAGGCCTGGCCGTCCGACAGCACCACGAACGCCTTGGCGCTCGGCCGCTCGCCGTGGAGCTGGGCGTCGCGCTCGAACATCTGCACGCCCCAGTAGATGCCCTCCTCGATGTTGGTGTCCCAGCTCGTGTCGTCCTCGAGGCGGAACGGCGGCTCGTCGCCGAGGTGATCGAGGAAGAAGAACAGGGCGTTGGGATCGCGCGTCAGCCGTACCTGCGGGGCCGCGCGGTGGGCGAAGAGGGCGAGGGCGACGCGCTGGTCCTGCCAGCCGAGGAGCTCGGTGAACGTCCGGATCCACGCCACCGACCGCTGCCAGCGGTCCGGCGCCACGTCACTCACGCGCATCGACGCCGAGCCGTCCTGCAGGATGATGAAATCGGCGCCGGCGCTCCGGGTGACGGGGACCAGCGCCTGGGGGCGCGCGAGGGCGAGCGTCAGGGCCGCGACCGCGAGCAGCAGGCAGAGCCAGAACGAGAGCCCGCCGGCGAGGGCGAACCGCTCCGGGACCGGCGTCGTCCGCCCGCGGCGCGCGGCGCGGGCGTCGCGCCGGCGCCGCGCGAGCTGCCACAGCCAGAGCAGCCCGAGGCCGGACGGCAGCAGCAGGAGCCAGAGAAACAGCGGCTCCTGGAACTGAAGCGCGGGAAGCTGCGTCGGCGTCACGGCCGATCCTCTCGTCTCACGATTCCCAGGGTCACGTCAACGTCAGGTCCACAAGTGGGTGCACGACATCATTGTTGGATGGCGGCCCCCGGCGCCGTCGGGCTCTCGATTCACGGGGAACGGCTTGGGCCAAGACCCCCGCAACAGGCCAATCCATGGGCTGCCGCGTCCGCACACGAGGTGGTGCCCGTCTTGCGTGGCGGCGCACAACTTTCCTGTCGTGCGCCCTCGACAATTCTCGCCGCATTTCGGATTGCCGATAGCACGAACCGGGGCGACGACTCGCTCCGGGGCAGCGGCGCCGCCCCCTGCGCGACGGGACTCTCGCCCCTGGCGTTAGCCGCGCCTACGGATCGGCGCGCTCTCGCCGATGGTCGGGTCCTCGGTCTCCTCCGGCTCGACGAAGCGGTCGCGGGGCACGTAGATCTGGATGTCCTCCATGTCCGCCTCCTCGGGCTCCGTCCCTTCGTTGCCCGGCACGCTCGGCGGCCGCACGTCCGGCACCGGACCCCCGGCCGCGATGCGGCTCCGCAGGCGCACCATCAGCTCGTAGTTGAACGCAGCTTCGGGATGTCCGTCGTTGGCCTCGATCACGCGGCGGTAGACGCCGATGGCCCGGTCGAGCGCGCCCAAGGCCATGTCGCGGCTCGCGTCGGGACGCTGGCCGGCTCGGTATCGGGCGTTGGCGACGAGCAGTTGCAGGTCGACGTTGCCCGCGATGCTGGGGCTGTCGGGCGAGTCGTAGAAGGTGACGATGGGGAGGTAGTCGCCGCGCCAGTAGCGCACCGCGGCCTGCTTCACCGCCACCGTGTCGCGCAGGCCGCCGAGCAGCCCGGGGATGCGCGCGGTCGGCGCCAGGGACGCCGCGACCCCGTCGTACCCGGCCGCCGCACCGGCGAGGTCGAGGGTTGCGATGGCGCGGTCGGCCGCCGCGAGACGCCGCTCGAGGCGGCTGCCCGCGAGCAGCGCGAGGGCGGCGGCGGCGAGGAGCGCGGCGGGCACGAGGTAGCGCAGCGCGGTCTTCACGGGAACCTCCTGAACGGCTTCACGGCGAGCCCCAGGACCAGGGTCAGGCTCCACAGGCCCGCCGCCGCGAGCGCGAACGGCGCGAAGCGGGGCTGGTGGGCCACGTAGCGCAGCGCGGTCTTCACGGGAACCTCCTGAACGGCTTCACGCCGGGCCGCAGCGGTGACGGCGACCAAGCCGGGCGCCTCACGGGAACCTCCTGAACGGCTTCACGGCGAGCCCCAGGACCAGGGCCAGGCTCCACAGGCCCGTCGCCGCCAGCGCGAACGGCGGGAAGCGGGGCTGGTGGGCCACGTACTGCGTGACCTCGATCTCTCCCGCCGACAGCTCGTCTATCTCGTGCACCGCCTGCAGGATCGCGGCCTCGTCGGCGGCGGGGTAGAAGCGGCCCCCGGTCTTCTCCACGGCCAGCTTCCAGGTGACGTCCGGCAGGACGTCGCCGAGCCCCTGGTCGTACGCGGTCCGGATGAAGTAGACGGGAATCGAGTTGTCCGCCGCCTCCTGCAGGATGTCGTCGAGCGACTGCCCCTCGTAGACCGCGTGGGTGTCCTGGCCGTCGCTGAACACCACCATCAGGTTGCCCTGCGCCCGGAGGAAGTCGAAGGTGCGGAAGAGCTGCACGCCGCGGCTGATCGCGCGCATGATCAGGGTGCCGTGGTCGGGGAAGCGGTCGTACTCCTCGGGGGTTCCGATGAGGCCGATGCTCAGCAGCACGTTCTCGTAGTCGTTGGTGAACGGGGTGACGACGTAGGCCTCGCCCCCGAACTGCACCAGCGACACGAGGTCGCGGTGCGACCCCTCCATGCGCCGCCGCACGAAGTACTCGGCGGCGGCGGCGTTGGCGAGGAACGTGTTGCCCCAGCCGAGCTGGTCGGTGGCGAACGAGCTGTCCATGCTGAGCGAGGCGTCGATGAGGATGGCGATGCGGTGCCCCGGATACGTCGCGCGCTCCTGGACGAGCGCGGTGTGGGGGTCGGCGAGGGCGACGGCGAAGAAGGGCAGGCCCGCGAGGACGAGCACGAACGGAGCGTGGCGGAGCGGCGCGAGGGCCGAACGCCGGGTGATGGCGGCGGGGAGCAGGGTCGGCAGCACGAGATGGGTGCGGCCGGCGCGCGCGCGCATCACCGCGCGGGCGAGCAGCGCCGCCAGCGCCAGCAGGGCCAGCACGCCGAGCGCGATCACCGTCTCGTCGCGCCGCGGCAGGGGGAGGGCGGACAGGGGCATCCCGCCCAGTTCCTCCAGCGTGAGCCGCACGCGCTCGCTGAGCGCGGTCAGGGTCCCCACGGCGCTTCCCTCGTCAGTCGGGTCCAGCCGCCGACATCGACAGTCCCCGCCGCAGTCGAACGGCGAGCCGTTCCGCCTTGCGTCCCTCGCCGCTCATGCACCCCCGACATGCGTCCTCCTCACGTTTGTCGGGCGGGCGCGTCGACGGTCGGCTGGCGCCCTCCGGGCGCGGTGCGCCGCGGGGTCTCACCACGGCCTGCCCGGCAACGGCGAGCCGTTCCGCCTTGCGTCCCTCGCCGCTCATGCACCCCCGACATGCGTCCTCCTCACGCCTTGTCCGACGGGGGTGTCGGCGGTCGGCCGGCGCCCTCCGGGCGCGGTGCGCCGCGCGGTCTCACCACACTCTGCCAGGCTCGGCCGGTAGCGTCGGCCCAACCATCGAAGTGCCGCACCGGCGCGAGGGCGCGCCAGCGGAGGCGCGCGACGTGGCCGATGCCGGCATCGACGGCCCGCGTGAGCGCGTCGGGTCCGGCGCCTGGACCCGTCGGCTCGTCGCCGCGTCCGTAGCGGAAGGCGGTGAGCAGGGTCATCGCCCGATGGAAGTCGGCCGCTGTCCCCGCCCCGGCGAGACGGACCCCGACGGCAGCGGGACGACCCGTGTCCCCGGAAGAACGCCCGTCGCGGCCGGAATGCTCCGCTTGCCCGGAATGCTCAGCCCGGCCGGCAAGAGGCCCGGTCCCGTCTTCCCGACTCGGCTCGTGCCAGTCCGTCGCGGTGACGCTCGATGAGAGGGCCGAGGTGCGGCGGCCGAGCAGCCCGTGTCGCACCCGCAGCTGCCCGTCCCGCGGCGCCTCGCCCGCGGCCATCGGCGACTGGGTGACGGGCCGCCCCAGCGCCACCGCGCTCGCGATGCGCAGGGCGGCGAGGGCGCGCCCCGCCGCGTCGCGCGTCCAGCCGTTGCCGGCCGCGGCCCCGCGCACCCGGACCAGCTCCTCGAGCGCGCGGCGCGCGGCGAGGGCAGGCGAGAGCCGCTTCTCCGTCACCACCGCGACGCCCGTGCGGTCGCGCACGACGCGCAGCGCGCCGAGCGCGACGAGGCCGAGGGCGGCGACCCCGAAGAACGCGGACAGCAGCCCCAGCACGTTGGCCCGCAGCTCGCCCGCCTGCGCGGCCGCGAAGCCGGCCGCGGGCAGGTCGCGGATGTCGTCGACCGCGTCGGGAACCAGCGACAGGAGCCGCACCGATTCCGCCGGCAGGATGTAGGTCAGCTCGCGCCCCGCGAGGGCCGGGCCGTCGCCGACCCGCCGCTCGATCCGGTACGGCAGGTCGAGGGCGGGGAGCTCCACGTCCTCGCCGAAGCCGGTCTCGGCGACCAGCCGCAGGGTGTAGTCGTGCTGCGAGAAACGGTAGGGCCCGGTCAGCACGTCGTCGAAGCGCTCGCCGGAGAGGACCTCGAAGGGCGACGCGTCGATGGTCGCCGGCTCGAGCGCGGCCTCGTCGAGCCGCGTCCGCGCCGCCTCGGTCTCCACCGTGCGGCAGGTCACCGTCATCGTGAACCGCTCGCCGACGAAGACGGCGTTGCGGTCCACACGGCGCCAGCACCGCAGCGCGTCGACCGCGGTCGCGTCGGCCGGGGCGTCGCCGGTCAGGGTCTCGACCGCCGACGTCTCGTTGGTCGCGGTCGCATCGACACCCGTCGAGTCGACCGCGGTCTCTTCGGCGTCCCGTTGCGCGACCGACGCTGACGTCGCCACCGCTGCCGCGGCGATCGGCGCCGCGAGGGTCGCGGCCAGGATGGCGCCGAGCATCAAGGATCCGACCGCGTGGCTCGACGCCCGGGTCATCGCTCTCGCCGGCCGCTCCGCTCGACGGTCGTCTGTCGACGCCGTGCCGGCGCCGCCGAATCGCGTCGTCCGCAAACGTGGATTCCCTCGCATGAACGGTGCATTAGACCACGGAACGCGCCGCGGATGCCGTCCGTCGCGGTCCCTCTTGGGCCCCGGCGCGACCTGCGGTAGGCTGGCCCACCTCGCGTTGCTGCCCTGGCGCGACCGATGGCCACGATCAATGGCGCGGGCCATTCGGGTGGGCGGGTGACTTGGGGTAGGCTGGCCGCCTCGCGTTGCTGCCCTGGCGCGACCGATGGCCGCGTTCGCTTGCGCAGACGGGCATTCGGGTGGGCGGGTGACTTGGGGTAGGCTGACCGCCTTGCGTTGCTGCCTTGGCGCGACCGATGGCCGCGTTCGCTTGCGCGGGCGGGCATTCGGGTGGGCGGGTGACTTGCGGTAGGCTGGCCGCCTCGCGTTGCTGCCTTGGTGCGACCGATGGCCGCGTTCACTTGCGCGGACGGGCATTCGCGCGGGCGGGTGACTTGGGGTAGGCTGGCCGCCTCGCGTTCCTGACCTTGGCGGAATGGCGGGAACGCCGCCGTTCCGTTTCGGACGACGCGATTGGCAGCCCTTGCCCGGACCACGAGCCCGCGGCGACAATCGGCCCGCGGGAGCCGCCATTCACTCCGGAGTCAGACGATGCAGACGACAGTGCTTGCCCCTCGACCCTCGGCCCTCGGCGAGACTGCGCGGAGGCTCCGTCGCGGGCTTCCCGGGCTCGTTCTCGCGGTGGCGTTCGCCGCCCCCGCGGCTCACGCGCAGGCCCCGTCCGAGTTCGTGCCGGTGACCGACGCGATGCTCCAGGCGCCGGCGCCCGGCGACTGGCTGATGTGGCGTCGCACCCTCGACGGCTGGGGCTACAGCCCCCTCGACCAGATCGACCGGGACAACGTCGGCGATCTGCGGATGGTGTGGTCGCGGGCCCTCAGCTCCGGCGGCCGGCAGCAGGGTACGCCGCTCGTCTACGACGGCGTCCTCTACATGCCGAACCCGAGCGACGTCATCCAGGCCATCGACGCCGCGACGGGGGACCTGCTCTGGGAGTACCGCCGCGACCTTCCCGACGACGCGTGCGAGCGCATCATGCCCGGCGTCTGCACGACGAACCGGAACCTGGCGATCTACGACAACCTGATCATCGACACCAGCGTCGACGAGTACGTCTTCGCCCTCGACGCGCGGACGGGCGAGCTGGTCTGGGAGACCCGGGTCCTCGACTACCAGACCCATCCCGCGAACCAGAGCACGGGGCCCATCGTCGCCAACGGCAAGGTCATCTCGGGCCGGAGCTGCATGCCGGCGGCGGGGCCCGAGGCCTGCGTCATCACCGCCCACGACGCGCTCACGGGCGAGGAGCTGTGGCGGCGCCGCACCACCCCCGCCCCCGGCGAGCCCGGCGACGAGACGTGGGGCGGCGTGCCCGACCAGGACCGACGGCACGTCGGCACGTGGATGGCCCCGAGCTTCGACCCCGAGCTGAACCTGCTCTACATCGGCACGTCGGTGACCTCGCCGGCCCCGAAGTTCCTGGTCGGCGGCGCGGACCTGACCCACCTCTACCACAACTCGACACTGGCCCTCGACGCCGACACCGGTGAGATCGTGTGGTACTACCAGCACCTGAACGACCACTGGGACCTCGACCACCCCTTCGAGCGGCTGCTCGTCGACACCGTCGTCCGGCCCGACCCGACTGCGGTGAGCTGGATCAACCCGCGGCTCCAGCCCGGCCGCGAGCGCCGGGTCATGACCGGCATCCCCGGCAAGACCGGCATCGTGTACACCCTCGACCGCGCCACCGGCGAGTTCCTGTGGGCGACTCCCACCGTGGCCCAGAACGTGGTGAACGGCATCGACGGCGCGACCGGCGCCGTGACCGAGAACCCCGAGGCGGTCTTCCGCGGCTTCGGCCAGGAGGTCTTCACCTGCCCCACCGCCATGGGCGGCAAGGACTGGGAGGCGGGCGCCTACAGCCCGCGCACCAACACCATGTACATGCCGCTCCGCAACGCCTGCGCGCGCATGGCCCCCCTCGACGACGGCGGGCGGTCGCTCTACAGCCTCAGCATGCGCAACGAGCTCGCCCCCGGCACGGACCAGCTCGGCGCGGTCTGGGCCATCTCGGCCGAGACCGGCGCCGTCGCGTGGACCCACGAGCAGCGCTCCGCCACCATGTCGCTCGCGGCAACGGCCGGCGGCCTCGTCTTCGTGGGCGACATCAACGGCCGGTTCAAGGCCATGGACGACGAGACCGGCGAGGTGCTCTGGGAGATCAACCTCGGCTCGCCGGTGAGCGGGTTCCCCGTGACCTACGCGGTCGACGGCCGCCAGTACGTGGTCGCCGGCACCGGCACCGGCGGCAACGCCTCGCGCTGGAGCGCGATGACCCCGGAGCTCCGGCCGAGCAGCGGCAACAACATCTTCGTCTTCGCGCTGCCGAAGCCGTAGGACAGTCGCGCCTCTCGGGCTGGATGTGCGTGGTCACTCGGACGGAGTCGTGTGAGTAGCACCCTCGAGCAGATCCGGACGCTGGTCGCACGCGGCGAAGTGCGGGTCTCGCTTCATGGATTCGAAGAGTTGGCGGCGGATGCCGTGCGGGTTCGTGATGTCGTCGCGGGGGTTGCGGAGGCTCTCGTGGTCGAGGACTATCCGGACTATCCGAAAGGGCGCTGCTGTCTCGTCCTGCAACGCGATGGAGCGAATCGACCCGATTCATGTAGTCTGGGGTATTCCCGCCGGACAGGAGTCGCCGGCCGTCGTCGTCACGGCGTACAGGCCCGACCCCGCGAGATGGGACGAGAGGTGGCTGAGGAGGCGATCATGAGTACGCGATCGACCTTGAGACTCGTGCGAGGCGGTGAGTTCGCGGCGGACGTCGATGTCGAGCTGGTGGAAGTCGATGGCGGCTGGGCCCCCTACCTGCGACTGGAGGACGCCTGCAGGCTCGACGATGTCCGGGACGCGCTCTGTGCGGGGGACATTGCGCGTGCATCCAAGATCGCTGATCGTGTATACCGGTTGACGCCTCTCCACGTCTCCGGCGAGGCTGCCAAGCGGAGCAAGACCATCGACCGGACCGTCTGACCTCGCTCGTCAGCCCCGGGTCCGTTCACAAGCTCTCGTCGCGCTCACGCAAGTCCGCCGCCTGCACGGCTCCTTGCGGGTCCGCGGGCCGCGGCAGGTCCCAGAAATCCGGGGGCAGGGGTTTCTGGCCTCGCTTGAGCAGACCCTGTGCCTCCAGGTTTCTCACATGCTCGGTTGGTTGATCCGGATGCTGTTCTGCCGGGAGCGAGCGCCGTTCAGCCGCCGCAGCGCGTGCAACCACGGGCAGCGCTCCGAGGCTTCAGGCGCTACGGCTCGTCCGTCGCCGCCTCGCCCGGCAGTTCCCCGAGGCGCACGGCCCAGAGGCCGGAGTTCATGTCGGAGAAGAAGATCGTCCCCTTGTGCGGCTGCGCGCCGAAGACCTGCGGCGCGTTGGGCACGAAGCCCTCGGGGTCGAGGGGCAGGAAGCGGGCGATCTCGCGGCCCTGACGGTAGAGGTTGCCGAGCAGCTCGCCCGAGACGTCGACCACCCGCAGGCCCCCGTTGTAGAACGCCACGTACATCACGTCGTCCTCGACCCAGATGTTGTGGCTCCCCGCCTCGGGCACCTCGTAGCGGCCGACCAGGCGCGGCGGCGACTCGAAGCGCTCGTCCCACTCCAGGATGTGGATCCAGCCGCGCCAGCGATGAGGTTCGTTCACATAGAGGGGGGTGCCCGTGCCGACGGCCGCCTGCGGGCTGTAGTTCGGGCCGCTGCGCGCCGCTTCGTCCCCCGCGAAGACGTAGAACTTGCCGGTCGAGACGCTCCGGTAGGGATACACGGCGTGGTTCCAGCCGGTCGGGAACGGGAACTGCCCGATGAGCCTCGGGTCCCGCGGGCTGCCGCCCCGTCCCGCGCCGCCCACGTCGACCACCGCCACGCCGTCGGTCCAGTTCGCGGAGTACGCGATGCCGTCCACCACCACGACGTCATGTATCGAGCGCGCCGGGTTGTCGAGGGCGAAGCTGCCGACCCGCCGCGGGGATGCGCGATCCGCGATGTCGATGACGTCGAAGCGCCGCGCGCCGGAGAGCGCGTACACGTAGCCGTCGTGAATGAAGGTGTTGTGGACGCCGCCGGTGAGCTGGTCGTCGTACTCGGCGACCTTCCGCACCCCGACGTCCGGATTGGACACGTCGAGGATGACCAGCCCATTGCGGCGGTTGGAGGCGCCCTCGCGCGAGAGCACCGCCGTTCGGCCGTCCTCCGAGACCTTGACGTCGTTCACCGAGCGCGCGTCCACCCGCACGACGTCGACGAGATCGATGCTCGCCGGATCCGTCACGTCCCAGAAGTAGGCGTGGCCGCCCGCGTTGTGGGTGCCGGTGACCGCGTAGTCGTGCCCGTCGGGGGCCTCCCACACCCAGAGGTCGGTGGTGGCCCGGTCCTGCACCCGGGCGTGCCCGACCAGCTCGATGGGGCGCTGGACGCCGCGCTCGACGACGCGGATGACGGTTGCGGCCGATACCGGGCCGCTGCGGGCGACGACGGTATAGACCCCGGGAAGATCCGCCACGAACCGGCCGTCCTGCGTGACCAGCCCCGAGGACGGGCCGCCGCTGCCCAGCTCGTCGGTGACGGCCGAGACGCTGAACCCGACCGGGACGTCGTCGAGCGGCCGTCCCTCGGCGTCGCTCACCCTGGCCGTCAGGTGCGTCACGTCCCCGGTCCGAACCGCGCTCCGGTCCGGTGTCAGATCGATGCTCGCGGCCTGGTTCGGCTCCACGTCGAGGAGCAGCTCGGCGGTCGCGTCGCCGGCGGTGGCGGTCACGGTGACACTTCCGGGCGCTCCGAGCGCCAGCACCCCTCGACTGCCGCTGCCCTCGGTGGCCGGCGGCCGACCGATCGGCAGGGCGACCGACCCGTCCGAGGAACGCCAGTCGACCACGACGTCCTCGACGACCGCCCCCGTCTCGTCCCGCGCCTCGGCCCGGACGGCCACCTCGGTGCCGGCGTAGAACGGCCCCGAGGCGTCGAGGGCGAGCGACGCCGCCGGGCGCGGCAGGATGGCGAGCGGTATGCGCCGCTGCAGACGGCCCTCGCCATCCGAAGCCGGCGCCGACGGGTCGGGCGCGGAGCCCACCACCCGCACCATCACCGCGTACCGACCCGGACGCAGGGTCGAGATTCGGCCGTCGGGCGTTACCGTGAAGATGTTGAACCCCCAAGTCCGTTCCTCGAGGTTCCAGTACTGCCCGTACAGCGGCAGATAGAGGACGTCGGCCTCCATCTCGTTCCCGTCGCCGTCCAGTACCGTGGCGGTGATTTGCGCGCCCTCGCCGGCGGTCAGCGTGATCTCTTCGGGCGAGACGGAGAGGGTCGCCGGCGTTGCCCCACCCTGTTCGACCTCGGCTTGCGCGAGCGCGCCCACCGGGACGAGCAGGACGGCGGCCAGCGCCTGCGCACGTCGGAGAGTTGCGGAAAGAGACATCTGCGCTACTCCTCGGCTACCGCCGCTTCATCTGCTTGCGCTCCAGCAGGAACGCGACCACCGTGTCGTGGAAGTGCCGCCCGGCGCCGCCGAGGCGCAGGACGTCGAGGCCGCGGTCGCGCGCCTGGTGCTCCACCGAGTCCTGCCACTCGCCGATGCGGCGGGCGAGCTGCCGCACGTCGTCGGCAGCGAGCATCCGGGTGCGGCCGGTCTCCGCGTCGGCGGCCTCGATCCAGCCCGCGGACAGGGGCGGGAGCTCGAACGCGAACGCGCTGTCGATCAGCACGACGAACACGTCGTGGGCGCTGTTCAGGTCGGCAAGCTCGGTGAGGAAGGCGTCGGTGTCGTCGAACAGGAAGTCGGAGATCACCGGCACCAGCGACCGGCGGCGCAGCAGCTCCGCGAACGTCCGGTGCGAGGCGGGCTCCGCGCCGTAGCGTCCCAGAAGCTGGTCCTGGTAGACATCCACGCAGTGGATGGCGTGGTTGCGTCCCGGCTGCGGGCGCACCGCGATGCGGCGCACGTCGCGGTCGAAGGTGACGAGGCCGGCCCGGTCCTGGAAGAAGGCGGCGGCGAGAGCGAACGTGGCAACGGTGTGGGCGATGACTCGCGCGATCGACTCGCCGCCCGCCCCGCACCGGGTCGAGTCGGAGACGTCGGCCGCGATGATCACCGCCGCGCTGCTCTCCTGGTCGAACTCGCGCGTCATCAACGGGCTGAAGTTGGTGAGGGTCGACTGCGCCCAGTCGATAGCCGACGGCCGGTCGCCGGGCTCCCAGTTGCGCAGGCCGGCGAGGTCGTGGCCGGGGCCATGGACGAGGCTGGGGTGGATGCCCCCCATCAACTCCTGCATGCGCCGCCGGATGACGAGCTCGACGTCCCGGATCTCCTCCCACGACACGAGCGAGTCGTCGGCATCGAGGCTCATGGCATCGGCACCCGGTCGACGATGTCCGCGATGACGTCGTCGACCCGCACGCCGCGGCTCGCCGCGTGGGGCGTCGGCGGGAACGGGGTATCGGCGTCGAGGCTCATGGAATCGGCACCCGGTCGACGATGTCCGCGATGACGTCGTCGACGCGCACGCCGCGGCCGGCCGCGTGGGGGGCGAGCCAGATGCGGTGGCCGAGCACGTAGGGGGCGAGCGCCTGCACGTCCTCGGGGTAGACCTCGGCCCGGCGGCCGGAGAGGAGGGTCCACACCTTGACGAGCCGGCCCCAGCAGATGGTGGCGCGGGGCGATCCCCCGAGGTCGACGAACTGCTCGACCAGCGGCGACGGCGAGTGCTGCCGCCACTCCGTCTCGGGGCTGTAGGGCCGGGTCGCCGCCACCAGCCGGCGGATGTACTTGCCGAGGGCCTCGTGCAGGAACACCTGCTCGCCGATGCGCGCCCGCAGCTCGAGCACCCGCGCCTTCGGCATCAGCCCCTCGAGGTGCACCTTCTTGAAGTCGAAGGCCACCAGCTTCTGCTCCTCCTCGGGGGGCAGGTAGCCGATGTTGACCATGATCGCGAACCGGTCGGTGGCCGCCTCCGACAGGGGGAAGGTGCCCTGGCCGAGCTCGATCGGGTTCATGGTGGCGATGGCGAAGCTGAAGGCGGGCAGCCGGTAGGTCTCCTTGCCGACGGTCACCGAGCGGTCCTGCAGGCCCTCGAGGAACGCGCTCTGCGACTTGAGGGGGATGCGGTTGAGCTCGTCGAGCAGGATCACCTCGGCCGAGGCGAGGGGGCCGAACTCGGTCATGAACTCGCCGGTGGCAGGGTTGATCATCTGGAACCCCACGACCTCGGTCGGCTGGAGGTCGGCGCGGCCCTGCAGGCGCGCGAACCGGGCCCCGCTGATGGCGGCGAGGATGACCCCGAAAAACGTCTTGCCGACGCCGGGCACCCCGCGCAGCAGCAGGTTGCCGGCGTTCACCTGCCGCTGCTCCTCCTGGTCGTAGGTGGTGGGGATCTCGGCCAGCAGCACCATGTTGGCGAGGGCCTTCTCGCGCTCGTAGCCGACGAGGGCCTTGCCGCCCTCGGCGATGATGGCGTCGTGGAAGTCGACGGCGTCCTGCAGGTCGGCGTGCATGGCTCTGCGGTGTGCGCGGCTACGAGGCCCCGTCCGCCTCCAGCAGGGGCCTCAGCCCTCCCCACACGTCGGGGTCGAGGGCGAGCAGGGTCGCCAGGTACAGGTCGACGTCGGGGGCGTCGAAGCGCCCGCGCAGGCCGTCCACGGCCGGGGCGAGGCGATCGGTCGGCACCGGCTCCGCCTCGTGGCCGGACGCAATCAGGCCGTCGTCGTTCGGGATCTCCAGCGCGTCGAGAAACGCGCCCAGCAGGGCCCGCCGGTGCGCGAGGTGCAGCGTCGTCAGCAGGGTCGAGGCCAGCGGGTTGTCCGGACGGACGCGCCGCACGAAGTAGTCGACCCGCCTGTCGACCGGCAGCTTCCGCACCCCCGCGGGCCGGAAGCGCAGGGCGTCGGCGAGGGCCTGGTCGGCCTCGCGGCGCAGGTCCGGGTCGTCGTCGTACATCGCGTGGACGGCCAGCCGGCGGACCGGATCGTCGAGGGCCGACCACAGGCGGGCCGGCGTGAGCTTGTCCAACGGGAGGTTTTGCAATACAGACACCATGCTCGGTGAGGGTGAAGCAGCGGGCGGCGGACGGTCAGGGCTCACCAGTTCTCGTCACCCCAGCCGGTGCCCACCGTATCCAGTTCGGCTGCGGTCCGGAGCTGTTCCCGAGCCAGTGCCGGATCGGCGAACAGCTCGTTCAGTCGGCGGGTGACGTCGGTTTCCCGTGGCTGACGGCGTGCGTCGCGGTCCGGCCCCGCGCCCTTCGGCCCGCTGGCGCACTCGCCCTTTCCCGCGTGACGCGTGATTCTCACGACGCGCTCGGGCTAGGGATCCGTCCGCCGCTCGGCGATGAACTCGCGGGCCATGCGGCGGGCGCTGTCGCGGATGGAGCGCACCGCCGCGTCGTTGGTGATGGTGGCCCGCGACACGCCGTCGATGTCGTCGCCGACGGTCATCGGGGCGAGCACGCTCTTGCCCCGGAACTGCTCGATGAACTCCGGCAGGTCGATCGAGAAGTAGCCGAACGGCTCGTCGTGGTACACCATGCTGACGTCGAGCAGCACGCCGCTCGGGGCCATGCCCACGAGCATCCAGATCTCGCCCTTGTAGCCGCGGACGTCCCGCGCAAAGTCGACAGTGAAGAACCCGAGGCCGACCAGGACCTCCTCGCCGTCCGGTCCTGTCCGATAGCCTCGGTAGTGGGGCGTCCCGCGGTCGATCCATCGGAACGTCTCGGCCCCTGGCAGCGCTTCGCGCAGGTACCGTTCGTAGCGCGGGACGTCGTCGGTGGCCCGCCACCGCTGCGCGAGGGCAGCGGTGGGCAGGCCGGCGATCACGAGCATGGCGGTCAGCCATGCAGCCGGTTTCACGTCGTCTCCTCCTTGCGCCGTCAGTCGGCCAGCGGGTGCGGCCGGAGCTGGAAGTGCACCATCTTGCTCGGGGTGTCCTTGCCGCCCTCGATGTGCCAGTTGAAGTTGCCGCCGTAGTTGGCCCAGAGGCCGCGCCCCTTCCAGCCCGCGTCCGGGTCGTCGATGCGGCCGTCGAGGCCCCGCGAGAAGAAGCCCAGCGGGTAGGGGATGCGCAGCACCGCCCATTCGCCGGTCTCGGGGTCGAGGGCGAGCAGCGAGTCCGAGCCCGAGCCGTTCGCGATGGGGACGTTCTCGCCGAGCCCCAGGGTGTTGAACTGGTCGACCCAGTTGTAATAGTGGAAGTCGCCGCTCCCGGGATCGTCGACGCCCTTCATCTGCGGGCCCGGGGTCGGGTAGAGGGTCCATCCCTCGGGGCAGTGCTGGCCCGTCGCCTCCGGACCGTTCAGCACGCCGCACTTGCCGCGGTCGAAGCTCGCCATGTGGCCGCTTCCCGACAGCGCGGTCCAGATGACGCCGTTGCGGTCGACGTCGATCCCGCGGGGGGCGTGGCCGGTCAGGGCCGGGTCCACGTCGGGGTTCTCGATCGACGGCGGCTCGTAGACCTCGGCGATGCACGTCTCCGGCGGGTTGTCGCCGCGGTCGAGTCTCACGATGCGGCCCGGGAACGGCCCCGTCTCGGCCCCCCACACGGTGTGGTCGACGGGGTTGGCGATGACCCCGTAGAAGCCGCCGCCGATGCGGGTGTCGCGCGCCGGGTCGACGTCGCCGCCGGGCTCGTTCCAGGGCCGCGTGATGCGCCCGTCGCCGTTGGTGTCGAGCACCTTGGGGCACCAGCCCTGGGCCGCCCGCTCGTCGCCCGTCTCGTCGTAGAGCCGGGTGTTGATCCACGACACGACGTTGCCGCTGCCGCTGAACCACAGGGTGTCGTCGGGGTCCTCGCCGAACTGCAGGTGGTGGGTGCTGAAGCAGGTGTCGAGGAGCGCGAACTCGCCGGTGGCGGGGTCGTAGTACGACGCGTGGCGCCGGCCGGTGCGCGACATCGGGAACCACTGCGCCGACGGGTGGTCCGACCCTTCGCCGCACCACTCGGGCCCCTGCGCGCCCCGCACCGTCGAGGTCATCCACACCCGGCCCTTCCCGTCCATCATGGGGTTGTGCGGGTCGGCGAGCTCGTCGGGGTCGTTGCCCCACAGGATCTCGTCGCCGTAGTAGTACGAGGGCTGGAGCTGGGTCTGGGGGAACCGCGACACGATGGTCTCGGGATCGTCGCGCACGGGAATGACGATCTCGGTCGAGGTGTGGGCGTTCGGATCCGTGACGACGAGGGTGCCGTGCCCGGCGTCGACCGAGTAGACGGGACCGTTCGCGTTCACGCGCGGGTTCCGCTTGTCGGTCACGATCTCGTCGTGGATGTAGGCGGTCGGCCGCCCCCAGTCCCACATCGTCAGCACGAGGTTGCGCTCGACTCCCGACGGCCGCGGCGGCGCGGGCGGCAGCTCGCCGTCGGCGATGCGCTCCGTCCAGTCGGCGTACATCTGCAGGCCGCGCTCACGGCCGAAGCGGTTCATCCCCGCGTTCATCGAGGCGCCGCGCTGGCCGGTCTGCACCCGGTGGTCCCAGGCCGCGAGGGCCGAGTCGAAGTCGTCGAGCTGGTCGATCTCCCGCGTGATGCGGTTGCCGAGCTGGTGGCAGAGCTGGCAGCCCTGCTTCATGCGGTCGACCCAGCGCGCCTGGCTCGTCATCGCCGGCGAGATGCCGTTGCCGTTGGGCCCGGTGCCGGGGAACTCGCTCTCGTCGGGCACCTCGATCAGCGAGTACCAGTAGTTGGCGGGGTAGATCTGCGCCGCGTCGCGGGGCGTGGGGGCGACGACCGCGCGCAGGTCGACGTCGTCGCCGGGGCGACCGGTCACCTTGTCGGAGTCCACGAGCCCGTAGCCCCGGATCCAGAGGTCGTAGGCGGCGTCGGGGAGCTGGGGCAGCAGGAAGCGCCCGTCGTCGTCGGTCACCACGATCTTGACGAGCTTCGTCTGCAGGTCGTCGGTCTCGGCAATCACCCAGACGCCCGCCTCGGGGCCGTCGTCGCTGCGGACCACGCCGGTGATGACCCCGTCGTCCGCCAGTTGCCGGGCCGCCGGCCCGGTCGTCCAGGTCGCCAGGACCGCCAGCGTGCAGGCCGCCGCCGCGGCGCCGAGCGCGTGTCGCATGCTCATGTTCGTCCCCTTCCGGGTTGGTCGACGGTCGAGGCGTCGAACCGGTAACGGTACGCGCATCATAGCAGCCCGTGCGCGGGGTCCCGCTGCGTTCGGTCGGCGAGTGCACAGGTGCGATGCGGGCGTCGCGAAGTCGGTGGCTCCTGCCGCGTCCGGAGGATGTTCCGGGCGCGGCATCCTGCCTGACCGCGTTCTCCCGACGGGCGGTGTGTCGGCCCGCGGTCGCCAATCGCCCGATGTGCCAGAACGGCGTGACGCGCTATCGGATGGCCCCGTCTAGCGAGCCCGACGACGCGAACCGGATGCCGGAGGCGACGTTCCTCGCTGCGCTTGGTCAGGCACGGCGTTATCCTGCCTGACTGCGTTCTCCGCCCGGGCAGTGTGTCAGCCCGCGGTCGCCATCGCCCGATGTGCTGCCTCGTCGCGCCTGGTCAGGCACGGCGTTCAGCCTGCGGGCGTCTGACAGCCCGCCGGCGCGATCGGCGGCCGCCTGCGCCCTCCGGGCACGGTGCAACGCGGGGTTCTGCCGCGCCGGGCCGCCGGACGGCGGGGAAGTGGGATCTCCCGGCCGGCTATAATCCCCGAGGACCACAGGACACCGTTCCGGGGAGGTTTCCATGCCCATGCGCTCCGTTGCCGCTCTCGTGCTGCTCGCGGTCGCCGCTCCCGCCCTGCTGCCGGCTCCGGCCGTCGCCGAGGACGGCTTGGTGACCATCGAGCGCTTCGTCGCCCACACGTCGACGGTGCCCGCCAACGAGGGGGCGCGGGTCGGCCTCTACCTGCGCGAGAAGGCGTCGGCCGAGGCGCTGGCCCGGTTCGAGGCCGGTGCGGCCCCGGAGGGGCGCGTCGTGCTGTTCGTGCACGGCGGCTCGGTGCCGTCGGTGCCCGACTACGACCTCGACTACGAGGACTACAGCTGGATGGGCCACCTCGCCGAGGCGGGGTTCGACACCTTCGCGATGGACCACACCGGCTACGGCCGGTCGCCGCGCCCGAAGATGGACGACGCCTGCAACATGAGCGAGGCGGACCAGGCCCTCGTCACGCCGCATCCTCTCTCGGCGCCGTGCGAGCCGAGCTACCCGTTCGGGTCGACCACGGTGCAGTCCGACTGGGACGAGATCGACACCGTCGTCGACTACATCCGCGAGCTGCGGGGGGTCGAGCGGGTGAGCCTCGTGGGCTGGTCGGCGGGCGGCCGCCGCACCGGCGGCTACGCGGCGCGGCACCCCGAGAAGGTGGACAAGCTCTTCCTGTTTGCGCCGGGTTACAGCCCCGACGGGCCGGCGGCGGCTCCGGGCAAGCTGCCCGCGCCGGGCGTGCCGATGCGCCTGCAGACGCGCGACACCCTGATGCACGGCCGGTGGGAGGAGAACGTCGCCTGCGAGAACCAGGTCGACCCCGGCGTCCGCGCCGCCATCTGGCGCAGCATCCTGGCGTTCGATTCGCTGGGGTCGGTCTGGGGGCCGCCCGAGGGGGTCATGCGGGTGCGGGCCGGCAACCCGTCGTGGGGCTGGAACCGCGAGTACGCCGCGAAGGTCAGCGCCCCCACGATGATCGTGGTCGGCGCGCAGGACAACCCCGAAGCCCGCGGCGTGCTGCACGCCGACCTGACCGGCACCGACTCGCGGGTGCTCGTGACCATGGAGTGCGCGACCCACTTCGCGAACTGGGAGAGCGCGCAGTACCGGTTCATGCACCGGGCGTCGCTCGAGTGGCTGGCGGAGGGGACCTTCCGCGGTCACCGCAACGGCGTGTACCGGGTGGGCGTCGACGGGGCCGAGCCGACGGGCCGGTGATGGCGCGTACGTGTGCGGGACGGGAGTCGGTGCCGATTCGCCGTGCGGGTGACCGCCGGCTGCCGGACCTTCGTCGGTCCGCGGTCCCCGCAGCCGGCGGCCGGTGCACGCGCCGCGCCGAGGCCGGCGACGACGCCGGGAGCCTCCCTGACGCCGAGGCCGGCGGCCGCGCCGAGACCGGCGACGACGCCGGGAGTCTCCGTGACGCCGAGGCCGGCTGCCGGGCCGAGACCGGCGACAACGCCGTGAGTCTCCGCGTCGCCGAGACCGGCGAAGGCGGCGGCGCCTGCCGCCGCGGGCTGGTGGTGCTGACGCTGGTGCTGGCGGGGGCCGCGGCGGCGGCGCAGCCGCTGGTCTCGCCCGCGGACGAGGCGGCGCTGCGCGGCCTCCTGCCCGACGCCGACCACTTCGAGCTGCACGACCGGGGCCCGCGGCACTTCCGGGCGTTTGCGGCGCCCGAAGCCGGCCCCGCCCCCCGGCTGATCGGCCTGGCCTTCTTCACCACTGATCTCGCCCCCCGCATCTACGCGTACAAGGGGCGCATCACGAGCCTCGTGGCGATGGACCCCGGCGGCCGCCTGATCGGGGTGCGGGTGGTGCACCACTACGAGCCGTTCGGGTACTTCTCGATAGACCTGCCCGGCTTCGCCCCGCAGTTCACCGGCAAGAGCATCCTCGAACCGCTGGAGGTGGGCGGGGACATCGACGCGGTCTCGCGCGCCACGATCACCATGGAGGCGGCGACACGCGCGATCCGCCAGGGCGCGAGGCAACTCGCCCGCGATTTCCTCGCGGAGCAGAGCGCCGACCGTTGAGTGGTCGGCTCGAGACTGCCCCGCGCATCCGGGGCCGCGCGTGGTCGAGCCGACCGTCGAGGAGGTCGGATACTCGACGCAGGTCCCCCTCATCCGCGGGTCGGTGAACGAGATCGTCTGCGCCTCGGCGTACCGCGGCAGCAGGGGCGGGAGCGGGAATCCCGCCGCATCCGGGCCGCGCCTCCGCGGCCGTCTCAGCTCCCGGCGTATCGGGCTTCGAGCCGGATCAGGCGATCTTCGATTCGGGCGAACCTGGTGTTGGTCTCGGCCTTGAACTCGTCGAACTGGCGGGTGAGCGAGAGCAAGCCTTCGGCGAGGAGGCGTATCTGCTCTTCCAGGCGTTCGGCCACCGCGTCGAAATGCGCCCGCGTGCGCTCGCCTTCGGCCTTCACGTCGTCCTTCGTCGCCAGGGTCGGCAGGATCTGCTCGATCCGATCGACTCGGCGATTCAGGTTCTCGAGTACTTCTTCCATCGTCCGGCCGTCCACGGCAACCCTCCTTCGCCCGCCCCGGCTGCGATGAGGAGGCCGCCGTCCTGCAGGTGGGCATTCTATCATCGGTTCCATGGCCCATACGTCCAGCAAACAGCGTGCCACCCCTGATGTCCGCGGCTCGGCGCCCGAGGGACGTGCCGCCGCCTCGGCCGGCCGTGCGACCGCCGGGCAGATGCTCATCCCGACGGGCTGCCCCAACGCGAAGGACGTTCCCCGCCTCGCCGGCCCGTGCGACAGGGCCGTGAGTGGCGCCTGCCGGTGGTCCCGCACCCGAAGGCCGTTCCGCGGCCTCGGCCGGCGGTCGACGCGCGTCCGAGCCGTCCGGGTTGGCTCCGGCCGCGGCGGATCGGACAGAATAGGGACGCGCAGGCCGCGACTGGCGCCGGCGTGGCGTTCCGCCCTGCATCGGCAGCCTTCGGGTGTCTCCATGACTTGTGGTTCTCCCCGCGTGACCGTCGCCGGCGCCGTGCTGCTCCTCGTGCTGGGCATCGCTCCATCCGCGGCGGCCCAGCCGGCCCCGGCGGAGCCGCCGCCGCTGTCGCTGGACGACCTGGCCGCCCTCGACGCGCTGCTCGAGGAGGACGAGGCGGAGTCGGCCGCGCTGCTCGACGCGGGGGCCGCCGTCGACGTCGCGGTCCTGGGGCTCTTCTTCGCGTTCGCGGTGTTCAGCTTCGTGAAGAAGGACGACCGGCTCAAGGTCGCGAGCCTCGTGCTCGCCGTCGCCTATCTCGGGTTCGTCAAGGCGAGCCTGGTGTCGGTGGTCGACATCTTCGGGGCGATGCGGGGCAGCCTGCCGGCGTGGACGGACGGGCAGGCCTATTACCTTCTCATCGCGTTCACGCTGGTCTCGACGGTTCTCTGGGGGCGCCTCTACTGCGGGCGGATCTGCGCCTTCGGGGCCCTCACCCAGCTCATGGACCGGGTGGTGCCGGCGCGCCTCCGCGTCGAGCCGCCGGCGTGGCTCGATCGGCGCCTCATCTACCTCAAGTACGGGGTCCTCGCGGCCGCGGTCCTGTACGTCCTCGGGGGCGGCGACACCCTCGTGTACCGCTACATCGAGCCGTTCTGGATGTTCACCCTGAGCGGCAACGCGGCGATGTGGACGCTGCTCGCGATGCTGCTCGTGGCGACGGTGTTCGTGCGCAACCTCTACTGCCGCTACCTGTGCGCGGTGGGGGCGGGCCTCGGGCTGCTGTCCAACCTCACCGTGTTCCGCATCAAGCGTTGGCGCGAGTGCGACACGTGCAAGCTCTGCGAGAAGACGTGCGAGTGGGGGGCCATCGACGGCCCGAAGATCCTCGTCAGCGAGTGCGTGCGGTGCGACGACTGCGAGCGCCTCTACGCCGACGAGGACCGTTGCCCGCACTGGCTGATTCAGAAGCGCGCCGCCGCCCGCGCGGCCCGCGGGTGACGCCGCCGCCGACCGGAGGCAGCGGCGGGGCCGCCGATTCCCCGTCGGCGACCCGCGGTGTCACGACCGGCGACGTCGCCCGGTTCCGCGTGGGCACGAAATCGGAGTACCGATTCCGACGACGGCCGTGACGGGAACCCGATGTCCCGATTGGATGCCGGCCCCGGTCGGGGGGTAAGGACAGTGATCGATATAGGTCTGCCAACTGCACGCAGGTACGACCCGCTCTCTACCGTCTTCCGAGCGTGCCGCCGTGGCAAGGTTATTCCCGTCACTGTCCTAAGGACGGTGACGGGTATTACCCTGCCACCTGCCGCGCGGCGGAACGGCAGGAAGCCGACCGCGTCCTGGCTGTAGTTGGCAAGGTTATATCGACACTGTCCTAAGCGGCAGAACTGGAGGGGCGCGAGTGACAATGACGAACCGCATGGCCGCGGTGCTGCTGATCGCAGGCGCGGCGGCGGCGGTCCGGCCGGGAGCCGGCGCCGCCGGCGTGCAGGGGCGAACGGTGTGGGACGGCGTCTACACGGCCGAGCAGGCGCGCCGCGGCGCCGAAGCCTACGAGCAGGCGTGCGCCGAATGCCACGGGGCCGACCTCGGCGGCGGGGACATGGCGCCGGGGCTCGCCGGGGTGCAGTTCGTCTACAACTGGCACGGGTTCTCGGCCCGCGACCTCTTCGAGCGGCTGCGGGTCTCGATGCCCCCGGACCAGCCCAACCGCGTGAGCCGGCAGGAGAAGGCCGATATCCTCGCGTTCATGCTCGAGGCGAACGGCATGCCCGCCGGGGACACCGAGCTGGCGAGCCGGACCGGTCCCCTGGGCGCGATCCAGTTCCTCGCCGAGCCGTAGTACTTGCCGTAAACGACGGAGCGCTTAGTTAGGACAGCGATCGATATAGAGCTGCCAACTGCACCCGGGCACGACCCGCTCTTTACCGTCCTCCGAGCGTGCCGCGTGGCAAGGATGTTCCCGTCACTGTCCTTACCGGCCGTGGAATCCGGGCGCGTTCACGTGTGCGTTCTGGGCGGCCTCGATGGCCTGCACCCTGCCGGCCGGTCTTGGCCGCGCTGCTGCCAGGCCGCGCAGACCGCCGTCAGAACGTCAATCACGATTCGCCAGTCCACAACCTCGGTATTGCTCCGACAACGCCACCCGAGGCAAGCCGCCGCCCCGGGGCGAATCCTCAGTCGGCGGCCGCCTCCCGGGGCGGGGGAGACTGAATCGCCTTGGCCCCGGCCCAGAGGGCGCCGGCCATCAGCAGCAGGAGCACCATCCACCCCATTGCGCCGGTGAACATCGCCCGGCTGAACGCCTCCCAGGTGATGGGGAACTGGGTGAGGACCCCCCACCGCTCGGTCATCCAGTGCCAGCTCGTGTGGGCGACGAGCGTCGACAGCAGGATGGTGCCGACCTTCTCGGCCACCACGTGGCGGAAGAGCAGGTGGAGGGCCGGCACCAGCACCGCCAGGACGAGGAGCTGGCCCAACTCGACCCCGATGTTGAACGAGAGCAGCGACGTGAGGAGGTGCGAGCCCGCGAACTGCAGGGTCTCGCGCAGCGCGAACGAGAAGCCGAACCCGTGCACGAGCCCGAAGAGGAACGTGATGGTCCACCGGCGCTGCACGTTGGCCCCGAGGATGTTCTCGATGGCCATGTACACGATCGAGGTGGCGATCAGGGTCTCGACGAGCGGCGGGAACCACAAAGCGTCGGGCGCGAGGTCGTAGGCCGAGGCGATCAGGGTCACGGAGTGGGCGACGGTGAACGCGGTGACGATGATGGCAAGGGGCTTGAACTTCCGGAACGGGATGACGAGGCAGGCGAGGAACAGCAGGTGGTCGGTGCCGTCGAGGATGTGCTCGAAGCCCATCGCCACGAACCGGAACGCGGCCTGGTGCCAGCGCGGGTCGAGGCGGACGACCCCGGGGTCGCCCCGCAGCTCGAACGCCCGCTCGGCACCGCCCGGCGGCAGGAACCGCAGGACAGTGACGACCCGCAGGCCCATCCGCTCGAAGCTCGGGCGGATCGAGAAGTCGGACCGGTCGGACTGGATGTCGTAGTCGAAGAGGACGTCGAGCATCGCCTGCTGCCAGACGATCTGGGTGTCGGCGGGCAGCAGCGGGCCCTGGACGTCGGCGAGCGCCTCTTCCCAGGTCTCGAACGAGCGGTTCGACGGCAGCGAGATCTTGATGGCGGTGATCGACGGCTCGGGCAGGGGGGCGTCGTTCTCGAAGATGCGGACCTCCTGCCCCATCCACACCATGGCCGCGTCGGTGAACTCGTCCCGCTCGCGCGCCCGCTCGAAGTCGAGGTAGCCCGGCCCGTAGGTCGGGAAGGCCATGTCCGACAGGGCCTCGAGCGGCACGCGCACGAGGAGGCGCAGGCGTTGCCCCTCGGGCTTGACGAACGCCTGCACCGTCACGTCGCCGGGGATGTCGTGGGCCGACTGGGCGGTGGGCAGCGTCAGGAGCAGGCCGATGACCGCGAGGCCCCGGACGAGGAGCCCCCGGGGCATGCGCCGCCCCGGTCCGGCGGCTCCGGCGTCTGCGGCGCCCGGCCGTGGGCCGCCTCCGGAGGCTCGCGGCAGGCGAGTGCTTGGGGTGGAGTCGCCCGGGGCAGGGCGTCCTCGGGCCGGCATCGAAAAGAGTGCGCAATTCATGAGGTTTACAAGTATACTGGCGACCCCCGCGAAGGGGTCATGGCGCCCGCTGTGTGTCCGGGGCGGTCGTGGTCCGGGGCGGCTCGGGTCGGAGTGGCTGTCCTTCGGTACGCACCGGGGGGCCTGTCGGCCCTTGGCATGCGAGCCGGCGGGAGGGGCTCGGGTCCGAGCAGCGGTTCCATGGTGCGCGTTGGGGGCCTGACGGGCTCGTGCTACACGAAGTAGCCGGCGCGGGTCGGCGCAGGGCGCCGGTTTCAAGGGAGGAAGTCGAATGAATCGGAAGCAGCATCTTCTATTCGCAGGCGCGCTGGCGGCGGCGGCGCTCGTCGTGGTGGCCGCCACCGGCGCCCAGGAGCAGGGCGGCGGGAGCGCCGCGCTCTCGATGGACCCGAACGACGGCGTCCCGACCTTCGAGGTCGATCCGCTGTTTCCCAAGAACCTGCCGAACCACTGGCTGATGGGGCCGACCATCGGGGTCGACGTCGATGCCGACGATCACATCTGGGTCGTGCATCGGAACACCCCCAACCAGTTCGTCCTGAACACCGAGATCGGGATGACCACCGACCCGCCGGTCGCGGAGTGCTGCCAGCCCGGTCCCCCCATCCTCGAGTTCGACCAGGAGGGGAACCTGCTGCAGGCCTGGGGCGGCCCCGGCACCGAGACGGGTGACTACACCTGGCCGCTGTCGAACCACGGGATCGCCGTCGACGGCATGAACAACGTCTGGATCGGCGGCAACGGCGGGCCCGACTCGCACGTGCTGAAGATGGACCATCAGGGCAACTTCCTGATGCAGGTCGGGATTGCCGGCGCCCGCATGGACGGCCCCGTCAGCGAGCGCACGGGTCAGGCGACCCCGCAGCGCGACAGCCACGCCACCGACAGCTTCGGCCGCGTCGCCGAGATCGGCATCGACAACGAGGCGGGCGAGGCGTACTTCGCCGACGGCTACTTCAACCGCCGCGTCGCGGTCGTCGACATGGACTCCGGCGAGGTCAAGCGGTTCTGGGGCGCCTACGGCAACGAGCCGGACGACGATCTCGACCTCGGCCGCTACGAGCCCGGCGGCGACCCCACCTCGCAGTTCCGCGGTCCCGTGCACTGCGCCGTGATCGCCGACGACGGCCTCGTGTACGTCTGCGACCGGGCGGAAGACCGCATCCAGATCTTCCAGAAGGACGGGACGTTCGTCTCCGAGCACATCGTTGCCCCGCTGACCCGCTCGCAGGGGTCGACCTGGGACATCGCCTTCTCGCACGATGACGAGCAGCGCTGGATCTACCTGGCCGACGGGCAGAACATGAAGGTCTACATCATCCAGCGCGACACCATGGAAGTGATGACCGCGTTCGGCGACGGCGGGCGCCAGCCCGGCATGTTCTTCGCGGTGCACAGCATTGCCACCGACTCGGACGGCAACATCTACACCACCGAGACCTACGAGGGGTCGCGGCTGCAGAAGTTCGTGTTCAAGGGCTACGGCCCGGTGCCGGAAGGCGCGGAAGGCATCAACAGCCAGGGCGTGCTCTGGCCGACCGGGAACTAGGCTCCGGCGACGGCGCGACCTTGCGGTCGCGTCGGGAGTTTCGCTGACGCGAGACTCTTGGCGCTGCTTGCCGTCGCGTCGGGAGCTTCGCCCGAACGGAGCTCCTGCGGCGCAAGCCGCCCGGGAGACGTTCGTGAAGTCGTGAGATGGCGAGGCCGGTCCCCGCAGCGTGCGGCGGGCCGGCCTTTCCTGTTCAACGGAGGCGCCGCGTTGGCAGGCCCGGCCCTCCGAGGGGAGAAAGGTCCGATGATGCAGTGGTCTGGTGTGAAGAGAGCTCTGGTGTCCGGTGTCTGCGCGGCGGCGGTGGTGGCCGGCGGCTTCGGGGTCGCGGCGGCGCAGGACGCGCTGACCGAGGAGACGTACGGCCCGACGATGGCCGAGATCCGCCTCATCGTGGGCGATGCCGAGCTGCACACGGACTCGCGTTACTGGCCCGAGCTGGGGGAGGATCTCGACAAGCTGTTCCCGATGTTCCGCCAGATCGAGGCGTTCTGGGGGGAGCGGGGCAACGACGACGCGGTCGCCAAGACCCTGATCACGATCGAGGCGCTCCGGGAGATCGGCCAGGCCGGCATCGCGATGGACCAGGGCAGCGCGCGGTCCGGCATCAGGGCCCTGCGCGCCACCTGCCAGTCGTGCCACGACGCGCACCGGGAGGAGACCGCGGACGGCTACCGGATCAAGCCGGGGTCGTAGGGAGTCCGGCGCCGGCGATGCCCGGCGCGACTGCGGTCCGTGAGCTCGGCCGGTCAACCGGCCGTCGCTCGGCGTCGCGTCGTCCGCACGATGTCCGCGGGCACGTCGGTGTAGTGTGCAGTCGACAGGGCGCCGGGTCTTTGCCGGGAAGGAGTCGATGATGCGACGACCGTTCTTGCGTACGGTGTTGGCGGCAGCGGCGTTCGGTATCGTGCTCGGTGCGGCGGCGTTCGCCGAGGCCCAGGGAGCGAAGCGGGGACAGGTCACCGACGAGTGGGACAATGCACTCGAGGGCGTCACGGTGCTGGCCGATCCCGCTGGCGCCGACGGGACGCAGCAGACGACGACGACCGACGACGGCGGCAGCTTCTCGTTCATCGGGCTGGGGTCGGGAGACTGGCAGTTCACGGTGCTCCTCGACGGCTACCAGGGCCTGGCGCAGGTCGCCAACGTCCGCCGGACGGGGCAGACCCGTCCGCTGCGCTTCGAGATGCCGGCCCGCCCGGCCGGCGGCCGTTTCCGCGAGCGCACCGAGTTCCGGGCCGAGGGCGGCACCCCGAGGTTCCGCTTCGAGGACGACGAGCGGTTCGAGTTCGAGGACGAGGACGGCGAGGGCGAGGGCACCTACGGCATCGTCGGCCTCAGCGCGGTCCTCACCGTGCGCGAGTACGACGGGCCTGACGACAAGTTCAGCCTGCAGACCCCCTTGGTGGTCGAGTTCCCGAACGACCAGTTCATGTCGGGGACCTACAACGGTGTGCAGCTCGCGAAGCGCTAGAAGCGCTAGCCCGGCCATCGCCGCCTCAGGCTCCTCTGGGCGTCCCACCAACCCTGCCGGGAGTCTGCACCGTTCTATGGCGCAGACTCCTGGCCCGCCCATCGTCGCCTCAGGCTCCGCTGGGCGTCCCACCGACCCTGCCGGGAGTCTGCACCGTTCTACGGCGCAGACTGGCGGCGTCTCGGGAAGCGCCGGGGGCAGCGCGGCTCCGCTCGCGGCGCGCCGCCGCGTTGCCTGGCTGGCGCTGGCGGCGTGGGGGGCGATGACCTCGGCCGCGACGGCCGAGGTCATCCGCCTCGACATCACGTCGCGGGAGCGGTTCGGCGCGGGGGTCGAGTCGAAGGTCGGCGCCTACGAGCGGCTTCGCGGGCGCGTCGTCTACGCCCTCGATCCGGACGCCGCCGCCAACCGGGGCATCGTCGATCTCGACCTCGCGCTCGCCGACGAGCGGGGCCGCGTTCAGTTCTACGGCGACGTCGAGATCATCGCGCCCGTCGACCGCGCCCTCGCCCGCCCCACCGTGCTCTACGTCGTGAACAATCGCGGCCGGCGGACGTGGGGCGGCGAGCCGTTCTTCCTCGAGCGCGGCTATGTCACCGTGTCGAGCGGCTGGATCGCCCAGGTGCCGTTGACGCGGGACCTGCTCCGGCTCGAGGCGCCGGTGGCCTTCGACCCGGACGACCTGATACCGGTCGTGGGAACGGTCCGGGCCGAGCTGTCGACCGACGCCGCCATCGATCGCCTGCCCGTCGGAGACCGGAATCAGCTCGCCTTCGAGCCCCTCGTCAGCGCCCTGCCCGACGCGACCCTGACCCGCCGGCTGCGCGAGCAGGACCCCCGCGAGCCGCTGCCGCGGGACCGGTGGCGCCTCGGGGCCCGCTACGACGGCCGCGATGAGGGCAGCGGCCTCGTCGAGCTCGAGATGGCGCTCTCGGGCGGCTTCGAGCCCGGGGCCATCTACGAGCTCATCTACGAGGCGCGGGGATCGGTGGTCCAGGGCGCCGGCTTCGCGGCCATGCGGGACCTCGTCTCGTTCCTCAAGCACGACCGGTCGGACATGAACCCGCTCCGCCGGCCGGAAGGCGCGCCGGTGGCCGAGCGTGTGATCGGCCAGGGGCGGTCGCAGAGCGGCCGGGCCCTGCGGGCGTTCCTCTACGAGGGGTTCAACGCGGACGAGCAGGGCCGGCAGGTGTTCGACGGCGTCATGCCGACGGTGGCCGGCGCCGGGCGCGGGTTCTTCAACCACCGCTTCGCGTCGCCGACGCGCACCGCGACCCAGCACCTGGGCCACCTCTATCCGGTCGACCTCTTCCCGTTCACCTACGGCGACGAGACCGACCCGTTCACCGGCCGCACCGACGGGCTGCTGCGCCGCGCCCGGGCGAGCGGGACGGTGCCGCGGGTCATGCACCTCGACACGTCGTCGGAGTACTGGCACCGCGGCGGGTCGCTCGTCGTCACCGACCCCCTCGGCGAACGGGACACCGTGCTCCCGCCCGAGGTGCGGGTCTACGTGGTGGGCGGCGCCCAGCACCGCCCGGCCCGCGCCCCGTCCGACCGCGGGCAGGTGCCGGTGAACCCGAACGACTATGCGCCGATACGCGAGGCCCTGTTCCTGGCCCTCGACCGGTGGGTGAGCGATGGCGTCGAGCCGCCGCCGAGCGTGCATCCCCGCGTGGCGGACGGTACGCTGGCGGGATGGGCGGTGTCGGCCGCGGGATGGCGGGCCCTGCCCGGCGTCTCGTACCCGACGGTCATCCAGCAGCCGGAACGGCTCGACTACGGGGGGCGGTTCGAGGGCGAGCGCCGCATCGACCTCCACCCGCCCCGCCGGACGGGGGAGCGCTACGGGGTGCGGGTGCCGGCCCTCGATGCCGACAACAACGAGCGGGGGGTGCTGCGGCTCCCGCGGGTCGCGGCGCCGGTGGCTACCTACACCGGGTGGAACCTGCGCAACCCGGCCATCGGGGCGCCCACCGAGCTGCTCGATCTGCAGGGTGGGCGGATTCCGTTCCCCCCCACGGCGCAGGAACGGGAGCGGACCGGCGATCCGCGCCGCGCGGTGACGGAGCGTTATGCGGACTTCGCCGACTACCGGAGCCGCTACATGGCCGCGGCCGAGCCGTTGATCGCCGGCGGTTACCTGCTGCCGTCGCACCGCGGCGGGCTGGAGGCGATCGCCGAGGAGCACCGGTCGCTGTTCGCGCCTTGAGCGGCCTCAATCCGGAGAGTGAGTACATGTCCGAACGAGTGATGCGCGCGGCGCGGTGGTCGTGTGTCTTCCTGCTGTCGTTGGCGACGGGTCCTCTCGCGGCAGGGCAGGCTCTGCCGACCGCCGCGCCGGCCCGGCTCGGCCTGGACCCGGACCGGCTGGAGCGCATCGTGACCCTCGTCGAGGAGGCGGTGGACCGGCAGGAGGTCGCCGGCGCCGTCACCCTGGTCGCCCGCCTCGGCCGTGTCGGACACCTCGAGGCGGTCGGCTGGCGCAACATCGAGGGCCGGGCCCCGATGGAGACCGACACGCTGTTCCGCATCGCCTCGATGACCAAGGCGGTCACCAGCGTGGCGGCGATGCAGCTCTACGAGTCGGGCGCGCTGCTGCTGGACGACCCCGTCTCGATGTACCTGCCCGCGTTCGCGACGGTCCAGGTGCTGGCGCCCGGCGGCGGGTCCGAGGCGCGGCTCGCGCCGCTCGACCGGCCCGTCACCATCCGGCATCTTCTGACCCACACGTCCGGCCTGAGCTACCGCTTTCTCGCCCCGCCGCGGCTCGCGCCGCGCTACATCGACGCGGGCATCACCGACGGGCTGGCGCAGACCCCGGGCACCGTGGGCGAGATGGTCGACCGGCTGGCGAGCCTGCCCCTGCTGCATCAGCCGGGGGCGCGGTTCACCTACAGCCTCGGGGTCGACGTGCTCGGGCGGGTCGCCGAGGTCGTCAGCGGCCGGTCGCTCGCCGACTACATGCGGGACGAGATATTCGAGCCGCTGGGCATGGTCGACACCGGCTTCTTCCGCGACCCCGACGACGCGGACCGCTACGCCGCGGTCTACGCCCCGGGGCCGGACGGCCTCGTCGAGGTGTCGGCCGATCCGGTGTCGAGCCCCGACGGCCGCACCGTCTACTCGGCCGGGTACCCCTACGACGGCCCCCGGACCTACCACTCGGGCGGCGCCGGGCTCACCTCGACCATCTCCGACTACGCGCGGTTCCTCCTCGCCCTCCTCAACGGCGGCGAGCTCGACGGGGCCCGCATCCTCGGCCGCCGCACCGTGCAGCTCATGACCCGCGACCACCTCGCGGGGCTCGGGGTGCCCGACACCGGCCAGCGGTTCGGGCTCGGGTTCGCGATATCGGGCGACCCCGGCGTGACCGGCGGCCCCCGGTCGGAGGGCGCGTTCGGCTGGCTGGGCTTCTTCAACACCGTCTACTGGGTCGACCCGGAGGAGCAGCTCGTGGCGATCGTCATGACCCAGCTCTACCCCAACAACCGGTCGCGGCTGACGGACCGTTTCGAGGTGGCGGTCTACAGCGCCATCGTCAACTGAGGGCGGGATGCCGGAAGACGTCAGGTCCGTCGGCGGCCCGGTGGACTGACGGCGCTCGATTCGAGGTGGAGCCGAAATGCTGCAAATGAACGGCGGTGGGGTGGCGCGGGCCGGTGTCGTGGCCGCCTGTCTGGCGGCGGCCGCGGTTTCCTCGGGGGGCGCCCAGGAGCCCGGGGGCGGGGCGGCCGGGTTCTGGCCGGAGTGGCGCGGGCCCCTGCACAGCGGGGTCGCGCCGGCGGGGGACCCCCCCGTCACGTGGAGCGAGTCGTCGAACGTGCGGTGGAAGGTCGAGCTGCCGGGGCTCGGCTCGGCCACCCCGGTCATCTGGGGCGACCGGCTGTTCGTGCTGACGGCGGCGCCGACCGGCGAGCGGGCGAGCTCGGGACCGGGGTTCTTCTCGCGCCTCGCCGATCGGTTCATGCGCCGGACGTCGCCGACCGGCGTGCAGCAGTTCGTCGTCCTCGCCATCGACCGCCGCGACGGCAGCGTGCTGTGGGAGCGCGTGGCCCGGGAGGCGGCGCCGCACCAGGGCCGGCACGGCACCAACACCTGGGCCTCGCCGTCCGCCGTGACCGACGGCGAGGTGGTCTGCGCGTCCTTCGGATCGGTCGGGCTGTACTGCTACGACCTCGACGGGAGCCTCCTCTGGGAGGCCGACCTCGGCGACATGCGGACGAGGCTGGGCTTCGGCGAGGGAGCGTCGCCGACCCTCCACGGGGACGTCCTCATCGTGCCCTGGGACCACCAGGGCCAGTCGTTCATCGCCTCGTTCGACAAGCGGACGGGGCGCGAGCGCTGGCGGACGCCGCGCGACGAGGAGACCTCGTGGAGCACCCCGCTCGTGATCGAGGGCGAGGACGGCGCCCAGGTCGTGACGAGCGCCACCCAGGCCGTCCGCGGCTACGACGCGGCCACCGGAGAGCTGCTCTGGTGGGACCGGGGGGTGACCGAGAACGCCATCCCGACCCCGGTGTCGGCGAACGGGCTGGTCTTCGTCACCAGCGGCTACCGCGGCAGCCGGCTCGCCGCCATCGACCTGTCGGCGGCGGCGGGCGACATCCGCGGGTCGGACGCGGTGGTGTGGTCGGTGGACCGCGACACGCCCTACGTGCCGTCGCCGCTCCTGCTCGACGGCCAGCTCTACGTCCTCAAGAGCAACACGGGGGTGCTGACCGCGTACGACGCGGCCACCGGCGCGCGGCGCTACGGGCCCGAGCGCCTGCGCGGCATCCGCAACGTCTACGCCTCGCCGGTCGCGGCGGGGGGACGGCTGTACGTCACGAGCCGCGAGGGAGCCACCGCGGTGCTGCGGGCGGGGCCGCAGTTCGAGGTGCTCGCCGTCAACTCGCTCGACGACGACTTCGACGCCTCTCCGGCCATCGCCGGCGACGAGATCTACCTGCGGGGACGGCAGTTTCTGTACGCCATCGCGGCGGACTGACCAGCGGACGGGCGACACGTGAGAATCACCAGCATCACGGCCGGGGCGAGCGGCATGTACTGCGGCAGCTGCATCCGCGACAACGCCCTGGCGGCGGCCCTGACCCGCCGCGGGCACGACGTCACCCTGCTGCCCCTCTACACGCCGACCCGCACCGACGAGGAGAACGTCAGCCAGAAGCGCGTCTTCTTCAGCGGCATCAGCGTCTACCTCGAGGAGTACGTCTCGCTCTTCCGCTGGACCCCGTGGCTGCTCGACCGGCTGTGGGAGTCGCCGTGGCTGCTCAGGCTCGTCTCGGGGCGCATGAAGACCGACCCCGGTCAGCTCGGCGGGCTGACGGTGTCGATGCTCGAGGGGACGCACGGGCATCAGCGCAAGGAGTTCGACAAGCTCGTCCACTGGCTGCGCGACCAGCCCCGCCCCGACGTCATCGACATCTCCAACTCGATGCTGATCGGCATTGCCGAGCCCCTCAAGCAGGCGTTGGGGCGTCCCGTCAACTGCACCCTGCAGGGCGAGAACATCTTCCTGAGCCACCTGCCCGAGCCGTACCGGTCGCGGGCGGTGGCCCTCATCCGCGAGCAGGTCGCGCACGTCGACTCGTTCGTCGCGGTCAGCGACTACTACGCGGGGTGCATGAGCCGGTACCTGGAGATTCCCGGGGCGAAGATGCACGTCGTGCCGCTCGGGGTCGACGTCGACCGCTTCCGGCCGGGCGACCGCGCCTCTGCCGGGGCCGTGACCCTCGGCTACTTCGGCCGCATGGCGCCCGAGAAGGGCATCCACCGGCTGTGCGACGCCTACGCGGCGCTGCGGGGCCGGGGCGAGCTCGGCGGATGCCGGGTCGAGCTGGGGGGGTACCTCGGTCCCGAGCACGAGGAGTACTGGCGGTCGGTCGAGCGCACGAACGCTGGCCGCGATCTGGCCGGGGACATCCACTACCGTGGGGAACTGGCGCTGGACGAGAAGGTCGCCTTCCTGCAGGGCCTCGACCTGTTCGTGGTGCCGGCGGAGTACGACGACCCCAAGGGGCTTTCACTCATCGAGGCGATGGCGTGCGGGGTGCCGGTGGTGGCGCCGCGACGCGGCACCTACACCGAACTCGTCGAGCGCACCGGCGGCGGCGTGCTGGTCGAGCCCGAGAACGCAGCCGCGCTCGAGCAGGCCCTCGCCGCGCTGGCTGCCGACCCCAAACGCCGGGCCGAGCTCGGGAGGCGCGCCGTCGAAGGGGTGCGGGCACGCTACGGAACCGACGAGATGACCGCCCGCGCCCTCGACGTCTACGCGCGGTTGACGGCGGGAGCGGGAGCCTGAGCTCGGGTCGTCCGGCGCGGGAGGCTCAGCGCCCTGCAGCACCGACTGACGAGATGACCGCCCGGACCGCCGACATCTGCGCACGGTTGACGACGGGAGCAAATGGGTGACGTCGGGATTCCGGCGCGAGCAGAGAGAGCAGTCGAGAGCGGCCGGGCGGTCCTCGATGACGTCGACCAGGATGTCGCGGCCGGCCGCGCAGGGCACGAGTGACGGAGGGAGCGAGAGAATGACCTCGAGATGCCTGTCGATCCTGTCGGCGGTCCTGATTGCCGCCGGCGCCCTGTCCTGTTCCGGCGGCGAGCCCGCGGGCGAGGCCGACGCCGGCGCGGCCGAGACGGGCCTCGCTTCGCCCCGCCTCTACGTCTTCGACTGCGGGCATCTCCAGGTCGGCGATCCCGGACGCTTTTCGCTGACGATGGACGAGGTGTCGACCCTCGAGCTCTCGGTGCCCTGCTACCTCGTCGAGCACGCCGAGGGCAGCCTGCTGTGGGACGCCGGCCTCTCGGACGCCCTCGCCGGCGAGGACGCGAGCCCGCAGACGAGCGGCAGCGTCGCCACCGTCACCACCACCCTGCGCGCGCAGCTCGCCGATCTCGGCTACGAGCCGCCCGACGTCACCTACATCGCCATGTCGCACCTGCACTACGACCACGCCGGCAACGCCAACGACTTCGCGGCGTCGACGTGGCTCGTGCAGCGTCCCGAGCACGAGGCCGCGTTCAGCGAAGACCCCGCCGCGTACAGCTTCGACCCGCAGTACTACGGCGCCCTCGAGACGGCCGAGACCGTCATACTCGACGGCGACCACGACGTCTTCGGCGACGGCACCGTCGTCATCAAGTCGGCCCCCGGCCACACCCCGGGCCACCAGGTGCTCTTCGTCGACCTCGCCGAGTACGGCCCCGTCGTCCTCAGCGGCGACCTCTACCACTTCCCCGAGAGCCGCTCGCTGAAACGCGTCCCCACGTTCAACTTCGACACCGAGATGACCCTCGAGGCGATGGACCGGGTCGAGGACTTCCTGATAGAGACCGGCGCCCGGCTCTGGATAGAGCACGACATCGCCGAGAACGCGCTGTTGGAGAAGTCGCCGGCGTACTACGAGTAGCCTGAGGAGCCCTGTTCGGTCCGCCGGCGGACGGTCACGCCCGATCAGGCGACGGCGCGGCGCGTCAGACGCGTTCGACCTCGACGGGAGGAGTCTGCGCCGCAGGAAATTTTCGCCCCAACATGAGTAGTTCATGCGACCCGGTAGCGTCTCGTCACGGCGTCGCGAACGCCACGAGCTCCTGGCTGGCCCCCGATCCGGTGGCGATCAGCACGAACTGGCGGCCCGATTCCGTCCGGTAGGTCATCGGCGTCGCGGTCGAGCGCTCGTCGAGCGGGGCCGACCAGACCTCGCGGCCCGTGGCCTTGTCGAAGGCGTACAGCGCATCCTCGCCGCCCCCGGCGAAGACGAGGCCGCCGCGGGTGACGATGGCCCCCGGCGCACCGGGGGTGCCCAGCCGGTCGGGCAGGTCGAGGTCGCGCAGGGCGGGATGCGCACGCAGGCGGTCGCTGCCCCGGCCGAAGGGGACCCGCCAGGCGATGTCGCCCGCGTTCAGGTCGACGGCGACGAGCCAGGCGTACGGCGGCCTGTTCAGGGGAATGCCGCCCTCGAAGGTCGCGCGGCCGCCGAGGTCGGCGTCGTAGCCGACGTAGTCGGGGTCCGCGGCGTCGGCGAAGGGGTTGTTGGTGGTCTCCGGGTCGAACTTCACCAGGCGCTGCACGCCGGCGACGTTCGACGACTTCACGTAGAGCATCCCCGTCTCGGAGTCGAACGCCCCGCCGCCCCAGTTGGCGACGCCGCCGCCGCTCGGCCGCACGAGCGAGCCTTCGAGGCTGGGCGGCGTGTAGAGGGGGCCGGTGCGGAAGGCGTCCATCGCGGCCCGCGCCGCCGCTTCGAGCTCCGGGGTGAGGTCGAAGGCGTCGTCAGGCGTCATGCCGAGGGTGGGAAGCAGGGCCGGCGGCCGGGTCGGGAACGGCTGGGTGGGCGACGTCCGCTCGCCGGGCACGTCGCTCTGCGGCACCGCCCGTTCTTCGACGGGCCAGACGGGCTCGCCGGTGACGCGGTCGAAGACGAAGACCAGCCCCTGCTTGGTGAGCTGGGTGACGGCCTCGATGCGCCGGCCGCCGACGGTTATCGGGGTCAGCATCGGCTGCGTGGGCAGGTCGTAGTCCCAGACGCCGTGATGGACGATCTGGAAGTGCCACGCCCGCTCGCCGGTGTTGGCGTCGAGCGCCACCAGGCTTTCGGCGAAGAGGTTGTCGCCGAGCCTCTGGCCGCCGTAGTAGACGTTGGTGGGATTGCCGACGGGCAGGAACACGAGCTCGCGCGCCTCGTCGACGGTCACCCCGGCCCACACGTTGGTGGCGCCCATGTGGCGCCACGCCTCGTTCTCCCACGTCTGGCTGCCGAACTCGCCCTCCTGGGGGATGGTGTGGAAGCTCCAGACGAGGGCGCCGGTCCGGGCGTCGTAGGCGCGGACGTCGCCGGGCGGGGCGCGGCGGTAGATGACGCGGTCGCCGACGGCGCTGCCGACGATGACGAGGTCCTTGTACATGACCGGCGCCGCGTTGAACGCGAAGTGGCTGCGGTCGATGGGCCAGATGAGGTCCCGGCTCAGGTCGACCACGCCGTCGTCGCCGAACGAGGGCACCACCTCGCCGGTTGCCGCGTCGAGGGAGAACAGGCGGTGCCGGCTCGCGAGGAAGATGCGCAGCTCCTCGCCGTCGCGCCACATCGTGACCCCGCGGTGGCGGAAGCCGCCGCCGAGGGCGGGCATGCCGTCTGCGTAGGCGCGCGGGTCGAAGACCCAGCGCTCGGCCCCGGTCTCGGCGTCGAGGGCGGCGACGCGGTTGTAGTTGGAGCTGACGTAGACGGTGCCGTCGAGCATGATCGGCGTGCTCGTGAAGCTGCCGGGGATGGTGCCGAACTCCTGCCGCGGCCGGTCCGCCGGGCGCCAGGTCCACGCCGCCTCGAGCCGGTCGACGGTGTGCGGGGCCAGGGTGTCGGCGGCCGAGTAGCGCGTGTTCGCGGCGTCGCCGCCGACGTACGGCCACTCGACCGCGCCGGGTGATTGCGCCTGGGCCGGCGTTTCCCGCGGGGCCGCAGGGACCAGCAGGAGCGCCGCGCCGAGCAGGTACGCGAGCCGGGGCGAGCGATGGTGGGGTACGGTCATCGGTCCTCCTCGTACGGAGCCTGCGCCGCCGTGGACGTGAAGGCCTGCCGCCGGCCTCGTCGCGGCTGGTGCGCGTGCGCTTCGTCCAGAGCCTGCGCCACTGTGACCGTGAAGGCTCCCGGCGGGACGGTCGGCGGGCAGGCGGTCGTCCCGGCCTGATGCGCGGCGCCGGAGGCTCCCCGTGGATCCGCCCGCCGTCGAAAGCCGCGTGTCGACGCCGGGCGAATCTGTCCCCCGCCCGAGGGATCCGTGCCCTCGAGCGGGGATCGACCCGTGGCGCAAGCGTTCGCCGACCCCGACGGCGAGGTCCGTGCCCTCGAGCAGGGATCGACCCGTCCGTTGCCGATCAGCGCCCTTCGTAGATGAGCCCGACGATCTGTTCCACCCGGCCCGCCGGCGCCTGGAAGTCGCTGTACTCCTCGGGCACCGAGTACGCGGCCACCGTCTCCTCGACGCTCTGCCCGGCCGCGGCCCCCGCCTGCGCGCGCGTCAGCAGGTCGTCGTAGAACGCCGCGTAGTCGACCAGATCGTCCCAGACCAGCGGGTCGTCGTTGTGTCCGGGAATGATGGTGTCGACGTCTTCGATGGCGTCGACCGCGTTCTTCAGGGTCTGGCCGAACTCGGTGGCGCTGCCGTTGGTGTTGTCGGCGTCGATGAACGGGAGCCCCTTGCGCGCCATCATGTCGCCGGTGTGCATGGCCCGGGCCTCGCGGAACACGACCCACGTGTCGCCGTCGGTGTGGCCCCGCCCGAAGTAGTAGAGGTCGATCTGGTCCGCCCCGCTGTAGAGCGAGGTCCGGGTCGCGAAGGTGATCCTCGGCAGGAAGCGCGCGTCGTCGCCGGTGAACGCCTCGCAGTTCTTGATCGACCCGCCCTGGTAGCCCGAGCCGTCGTCGCAGTCGGTGCTCGCCATGTGTCCCGCGGTGTTCTCGTGCACCACGAAGTCGACGGTGTCGGGGAACTCGGTGTTGGCCCCGCTGTGGTCCCAGTGCGTGTGGGTGTTGATGATCGTCGTCACCGGGTTGTCGGTGATGCGCGCGACCTCGGCCAGGATGTCCTTGCCGTAGCCGCGGATCTTGGTGTCGACGAGGGTCACCCCCGACGCGGTCACGAACACCGCGGTGTTCCCGCCGGTGCGCATGCCCTGCTCGGCCGGATCGGACGTCAGCACGTAGAGGTTGTCCGCGAGCTGCAGCTGGCGGATGCCAAAGCGGTCCTGCCGCGCCTCGTTGGCGGCCACCGCGGTGAGGACGGCAACCGCCGTCAGCGTGGTCAGGCAAATCGTGCGTCTCATCTGTCGATCTCCTCCTCCGGAACGGCCGCGCCTCCCGTTCGACTCGACGCCGGCGGCGCCCCCGGCCGTCTGTTCGTGCCGGCAAGGGCCTCCTGAACAGGAGCCGTTCTGCCGAGATTCTATTGTGAATCGGGCAGCGCGGCGATATCGCGAGTCGGATGCGGAGAGCGGGCGCACCGACGCGCTGTGGCGGTCAATGGTAGGATGCTGCGGATTGCGTCGACCTGCGGTGCTTCGGACGCTTCGGCCGGCGACGGGTTGAGCTTCATGCACGACAGGCCAGCTGGATGGCGGCGTCTCCGTGGCTACGCGGCCTGCGCGGCGGTAGCCACGGGTCTGGCCCTGCTCGGCCCGACCCGCGCCGGAAGCGTCGGCGGCGTCGAGCCCGACGCGGCGTTCGAGCCGGTCCTCTCGCAGCTCGCCGAGCTGCCGCGCATGCGGTCGCTGCTCGTCTCGGTGGACGGGTCGCTGCTCGTCGAGGAGTACTTCAACGGCGCGAGGGCGAACCGGGCCGCCAACCTGAAGTCGGCCTCGAAGAGCATCATCTCGCTGCTCGTCGGCATCGCCGTCGACCGCGGACATCTCGCCGTCGACGACACCGTCGACCGCTTCTTCCCCGACCTCGTCGACGACCCCGCGAAGCGCGGCATCACCGTCGAGGACCTGCTGACCATGCGGTCGGGCCTCGAGACCACCAGCAACCGGAACTACGGCCGCTGGGTGGCGAGCCGCCACTGGGTCCGCCACGTGCTGACCCGGCCCCTGGTGGCCGAGCCGGGCACCCGGATGATCTACAGCACCGGCAACACCCACCTGCTGTCGGCCATCGTCGCCGAGGCGTCGGGCATGAACACGTGGCGTTTCGCCCAGCGGTACCTGGGCGAGCCGATGGGCATCTCGGTGCCCCGGTGGACGACCGACCCGCAGGGGGTGTACTTCGGTGGGAACGAGATGTCGATGCTGCCGCGCGACATGCTCGCCATCGGCGAGATGTACCTCGAGTGCGGGCGCGTCGGCGTGCGGCAGATCGTGTCCGAGGACTGGGTGCACACGTCGATAGTCGCCCACGCGACGCGGACCCGCAGCCCGGACCGCGCCTACGGCTACGGCTGGTGGGTGCGGGAGCTGGCCGGCTACGACGCCTTCTACGCCTGGGGCTACGGCGGGCAGTTCATCTACGTGGTGCCCGATCTGCGGCTGGTCACCGTGATGACCTCGTCGCCCAATCCCGGGCGGACGCTGCGCGAGCACCGGCGGTCGCTGTACAGCCTGATGGAGGACGAGATCGTGCCGGCCGTCGCGGGCCGCCGCCGGTCCTCGCCGCCCGCTGCCGGCGCCGGGTAGTCTCGGCGGGGGGCGGGAGGGCGATGGTCGGCCAGGCGCGCGTCACGAGTGGATCGAGAACCGCGCGAGCCAGGTCGCGTCGTCGATGGTCGGTTGAGCGCGGGCGGACCGACGCCTTGCGCGAGGAGCCCTGCAGACATGATCGCAAGCAACCATCGTTACCCGGGGACGAAGAGGGATGGGCACGGCGCCGGGCGCCGGCGCATCGCGTTCTTGATCGCGGCCCTGCTGGCCGCGCCGCTCGCGTCGGGGCAGACCGGCGGCGGCGCCCAGGGCGGAGAGTGGCGCTACTACGGCGGCGACGAGGCGAGCACCCGCTACTCGCCGCTCGACCAGATCGACCGGGACAACTTCGAGGAGCTCGAGCTGGTGTGGCGGCTCAAGACCGACAACTTCGGCCCCGAGCCCGAGTACAACTTCCAGTCCACGCCGCTGATGGTCGGCGGGGTCGTCTACACGACCGCGGGCACGCGTCGGGCGGTGGTCGCGGCCGACGCCGCCACCGGCGAGTACCTGTGGATGCACCGCCTCGACGAGGGCGAGCGGGCCGAGGTGTCGCCCCGTCGCCGGTCGGGGCGCGGGCTCTCCTGGCGGGACGACGGCGGCGACGGGCAGATCATCTACGTCACCCCCGGCTACCGCATGGTGGCGCTGAACGCGAAGACGGGGCAGCGCATTGCGGGCTTCGGCGACGACGGCATCGTCGACCTGATGCAGAACATGGACCAGGAGATCGACCCCCTCGGGGGCTCGATCGGCCTGCACTCCACCCCGCTGGTGGCCGGCGACACCATCGTCATCGGGGCCGCCCACGTGCCCGGCAGCGCCCCGGTGTCGATGCGCAACACCAAGGGCTACGTCCGGGGGTTCGACGCCGACACCGGCGAGCGGAAGTGGATCTTCCACACCCTGCCGGGCGCCGACGAGTTCGGGAACGACACATGGCTGAACGACTCGTGGCGGTACACCGGCAACACCGGGGTGTGGGGGCAGACCAGCGTCGACCTCGAGCTGGGCATCGTGTACCTGGCCACGGAGATGCCCACGAACGACTACTACGGGGGGCATCGCCACGGCGACAACCTGTTCTCGGACAGCATCGTCGCGGTGGACCTGGAGACCGGCGACCGCCTGTGGCACTTCCAGGCCATCCACCACGACGTGTGGGACTGGGACTTCCCGTGCGCGCCGATCCTCGCCGACGTCGTCATCGACGGGGTCGAGCGGAAGATCGTGGCCCAGCCGAGCAAGCAGGCGTGGCTCTACGTGCTCGACCGCGAGACGGGCGAGCCGATCTGGCCGATCGAGGAGCGGCCGATGGAGCAGTCCGACGTGCCGGGCGAGCTGCTCGCCGCCACCCAGCCGTTCCCGACCCGTCCCGCCCCTTACGACCGGCAGGGGGTGGGGGTCGAGGACCTCATCGACTTCACGCCCGAGCTGCACGCCGAGGCGCTCGCACGGGTGGCCAACTTCCGGATGGGCCCGATCTTCACGCCGCCGGTGGTCGCCGACCCCGACGGCCCCTACGGGACCCTGATGCTGCCGTCGGCCGGGGGCGGCACCAACTGGCCGGGCGGCTCCCTCGACCCCGAGACCGACATCTTCTACGGGTACTCGTTCACCAACGTGACCTCGCTCGGGCTCGTGAACGATCCCGCGCGGTCGGACATGGACTTCATCCGCGGCAACCCGGCCGGGGTGGCGCCGCGCGACCGGGCCCTGACCATCCGCGGGCTGCCCCTCGTCAAGCCGCCGTGGGGCCGCATCACCGCCATCGACCTGAAGACCGGCGACCACCTCTGGCAGATCCCGCACGGCGAGACCCCCGACAACGTCCGCAACCACCCGGACCTGCAGGGGGTCGAGATTCCCCGCACCGGCCGCGTCGGCCGGGTCGGCACCCTCATCACGAAGACGCTGGTCATCGCGGGCGAGCCGGGCACGTTCACCACGCCCTCGGGCGAGGTCGGCGCGATGCTGCGGGCCTACGACAAGATGACCGGCGAGGAGGTCGGCGAGGTGCTGATGCCGGTCGGGGTGTCGGGGTCGCCGATGACCTACATGCACGACGGGGCGCAGTACATCGTCGTCGCGGTCAGCGGCGGCGGGCAGGCCGGCGAGCTGCTGGCGTACCGGCTGCTGGACTGACCGCCGGGGCGTTCATGCGGGTGCCGGCGACGAGGCGGGAGGCCTTGCCGCGGGCGCCCCGTGTATCGTGAAGGAGGCTCCGATGACGAGGTGGGATTGTCGATTCGAAGGATGTGGCCGGGGGGGCTATTCAAGGGCAAGGAACGGTCGGACGTCGAAGCGTACCTGAACGACCTCGGCAACGAGGGGTGGGAGCTGGTCAATCTGGATTTTCGGGAGCTCGACAATCGCTTCGAGTGCACGGGCGTCGCCAAGAGGGAACGCGACGCGTAGCGAGGCAACGACGCGCCCGTCGGGATTGTCGGGCTACCGGTTGGCGTGGTCGCGGAGCGCCTGCCTGATTTCCGCCTGCCCGCGGCGCGTGGCTTCGCGAATCTCGATGTGTTCGAGACGCATGGCTTCGCGAATCTCGATGTGCTCTTCGCGGATGACGCCCCGGATATCCTCCACTTCGGACGTGATCCTGTCGTCGAGACTGAACGTGTTCCACAGAACGCCGAGCACGGCGACGAGAATCGGTACGCCGACCCCGACGATCGCGATGGTCTCCTGCGACCATCGAATCGACTGGCGCCGCCGCGCCGCGGCGGCCGGGAGGGTGTCTGCGGGGTCCGTCATGGCTCGTGCGAAACGCAACACAAGAAGCATACCTCGTAGACGTCCCGCTACGCAATCGACGTCCCGCCGTCAACAGGTATGACCGCGCCGGTCGTGTAGGCGCCGGCCCGCGACGCCAGGTAGATGGCGACGCCGGCCATGTCCTCGGGGCGGCCGATGCGGTGCAGGGGGCAGCGGCGCTCGATCTCGTCCCCGAACCGTTCCAGCGACTTCTCGGTCATCTTGCTGGGGAAGAACCCCGGCGCCACCGCGTTGACGGTGACGTGGCGGGGGGCCAGCTCGAGGGCCAGCGACCGCGTCAGGTGGTGGACCGCGGCCTTGCTCGCCGAGTAGGGGAAGGTGCCGTTCTGAAGAATGGTCGGCGCCCTGAGGCCGTCCATCGAGCCGATGTTGATGACCCGGGCGGGGTCGTCGGGGGTGGCCGCGGCCGCGAGCAGCGGGGTGAGGTCGCGGGTCAGGAAGAACAGCGCCGTCACGTTCAGCTCGAGCACCTTGCGGAACCCCGACTCGGGGAACGCCTCGTAGGGCGCGCCCCACGCGGCCCCGGCGTTGTTCACCAGGATGTCGAGCCGCGAGGTCCGCTCGCGGAGGGCCTGCACCAGCCGGCCGCGGTCCGTATCGTCGGCGACGTTCGCGGGCAGGGCGTGGCAGGGCCCCGCGGCCGACAGCTCGGCCGCGGTCCGTTCGCAGGCTTCCAACTTCCGCGACGAGATCCAGACGGTTGCCCCGGCCTGCAGGAACCCCTCGGCGATCATTCGCCCGATGCCGCGGGACCCGCCGGTGACCAGCGCCGTCTTGCCGGTGAGATCGAACAGTGTGGTCGTGTCGATGCCGGACGGCGGAGGGGTGCCAGTCAAGGGCGTCGCTCGCTGAATGTGATCGGAGCCGTGAGCTCGTGACGCAGGAACTCCGCGCCGGAGACTCCCGACCCGCCCGCCGGGCCGGGTCGCGACTCACTTGGGCCGCATCGCGACCCGGAAGGTCGTGCGGCGTTCTGGAGGCCCTTTCGCGCGAGCCTTGCGGTGTGCCGTGCGGGCCTATTGCTCCACCAGGGGCAGGAACAGCGAGATCCGGTCCTCGGTGCCGACCGCCCGCGAGATGTGCCCCTGCCCGGTCGTGTCCTCCGCCAGGAGGATATGCCCCGGGTGCAGGCGAATCGCCGTCCCGTCGCCGATCACCACCTCGCTCTCCCCGCTCAGGGTGATGACGTACTGCTTCCGCGGGGCGGTGTGCCAGTCGATGAAGTAGTCGGGCGAGGTCCGCCGGAACTGCACGCTCGTCACGTCGACCGGCTCCGAGACCTCGGTCGCGCCGCGCGGCGCGACCAGCGGCACGTCGTACTCCTCGGCGTGCGTCTTGCCGTCCTCCCCGGTGTAGATGCGGGTCACCTTGATGGGCGTCCGCTCCTGGGCGGCGGCATGGGTCTCGCCGGTCCAGTGCACGGCCACGAGGGCCAGGGTCGGCACCCAGCCGAGGGCCGCGGTCACGAGGGCGATTCTGCGGAATGATGGCATGTCTCTTCTCACTGGTGCGGCCGCGATTCGGACGCTCGGAACGCTCACCTATATACCACGCGGCGGCGCCGCGCCGCTTCTTCTCGACCGCGACGCCGATTCCCGCCCCCGCCCCGCCCCGGCCGCCGATAGGTGTTTTCCCGCGCGGGTGTGGTAGCTTCCGCCAATGGCTGCAACCCCCATCCTCGAACGCCTCGGGCTGCACCGCCCCGAGCTGCGCGCCTGGGCGATGTACGACTGGGCCAACTCCGCGTTCATGGTCACCATCGTGACCGCCGTGTTCCCCATCTACTTCTCGTCCGTCGCCGCCGCCGACCTCGACCCGGCGACGGCCAGCTTCCGGTTCGCGGTCACGACGACGCTGGCGCTGAGCTTCGTGGCGGTGCTGGCACCGGTGCTGGGGGCGCTGGCCGACTTCGCGGGCATCAAGAAGAAGATGCTGGGGGCCTGCGTGGGGCTCGGGGTGGTCGCGACCGCGTGCATGTTCTTCATCCAGCAGGGCGACTGGGTGCTGGCCGCGCTGCTGTTCGCGTTCGCCAACATCGGGGTGACGTCGAGCCTGGTGTTCGCCGACTCGCTGCTGCCGCACATCGCCAGCCCCGCCGAGCTCGACCGGGTGTCGACGGCCGGCTACGCCCTGGGCTACCTGGGCGGCGGCCTCCTCCTCGTCGTCAACCTCGCGTGGATCCAGGCCCCCGAGGCTTTCGGGCTGAGCGGCGCGGAGCTCGCGAGCCGGCTGTCGTTCGTGAGCGTGGCGATCTGGTGGCTGGGGTTCTCCATTCCCCTGTTCCGGAAGGTGCCCGAGCCGGTCCGGACCCTCGAGGCGGACGAGCACGCGGGCGAGAGCGCCATCCGGGCGTCGTTCGTCCGGCTCGGCGAGACGCTGCGCGAGCTGCGCGGGTACCGGCAGGCGTTCCTGATGCTGCTGGCGTTCCTCGTCTACAACGACGGCATCGGCACCATCATCCGGATGGCCACGACCTTCGGCACCGAGATCGGCCTCGAGCAGGGCGATCTGATTACCGCCGTGGTGCTGGTGCAGTTCGTCGGGGTGCCGTTCGCGTTCGTGTTCGGACAGCTCGCCGCCCGCATCGGGGCGAAGCGCGCGATCTTCCTGTCGCTGGTCGTCTACACCGTCATCAGCGTCCTCGCCTACGGTATGACCACCGCGACGGGGTTCTACGCCCTCGCCCTGCTCGTGGGGATGGTGCAGGGGGGGAGCCAGGCCCTCAGCCGGTCGCTCTTCGCGAGCATGGTGCCCCGCCACAAGTCCGCCGAGTTCTTCGGCTTCTTCGGGGTGTTCGAGAAGTTCGCGGGCATCATCGGGCCCGGCGTGTTCGCGGTCATGATCCTGCTGACCGGCTCCAGCCGGGGCGCGATCCTCTCGCTGATCACGTTCTTCGTGGTCGGCGGCCTGCTGCTGTCGCGGGTGGACGTCGAGGCGGGACAGGCGGCGGCGCGCCGGGCGGAGGCGGACCTCCGGGCGGCCGGCTAGTGGTTGGCAGTCACGCGGTTGCGGCGGGACCCGGCGTGACCCCTTCCTCGTCGAACACCTCGCGGGCCAGGCGGAACGCCTCGACCCCGGCCGGGATGCCGCAGTACACGGCGACCTGCAGCAGGGTGTCCCGGATCTCCTCCACCGTGCACCCGTTGCGCAGCGCGCCCCGGACGTGAGTCCTGAACTCGCCGCTCCGGTTGAGGGCGGCGATCATCCCGAGGTTGATCAGGCTGCGCTGACGGTCGTCGAGCGTCGACCGGGTCCAGACCCGGCCCCAGCAGTACTCCGTCACGAGCTGCTGGAACTCGGCGTTGAACGCGTCGAGCCCGCCGAGGGCGCGGTCGACGTACTCGTCGCCGAGCACCCGCCGCCGGGCCTTCAGTCCGTCTTCGTCCAGGGGTGTGGTCATCAGAGGGGCCTCGCGTGGGGACCGGAAGTCGGCCGCGAGTGTACCATTCGGGTCCAGATGGACTTCACGTTGACGGAAGAGCAGCAGGCCCTGCAGGCGGCGGCGCGCGACTTCGCCCGCGGCGAGATGACCGCGGTCGCCGAGGAGACCGAGCGCGACGCGGCCCCGCTGTCGCGGAGCTGGGTCGAGCGTTACGCCGAGATGGGGTTTCTCGGGGTGAACATCCCGTCCGAGCACGACGGCCTGGGCCTGGGGAACGTCGAGGCGTTTCTCGTCCTGGAGGAGTTCGCCAAGGTCTCCTCGGCGGTGGCGTTCCCCATCTTCGAGTCGGTGGCCGGTCCCGTCCGGGCCATCGAGCACTTCGGCGGCGACGCCCTGAAGCGCCGGGTGGTTCCGGCCGTCTGCCGCGGCGAGCTGATTGTGGCGGTGGCGATGTCCGAGCCGGACGCGGGGACCGCCCTCACCGACCTGCGCACGCGGGCCGAGGTGCGCGGGGACCGCGTCGTCGTCAACGGCGCCAAGCGCTGGTGCTCGGGCGGCGGTCACTCGGACGCCTACCTCGTCTACTGCCGCCTGTCGGAGGCGCCGGGGGCCAGGGGCATCGGGGCCGTCTACGTCGAGAAGGGGACGCCGGGGCTGACCTTCGGCGAGCAGGAGCGGCTGATGGGGTTCAGGGGCATTCCCGAGTCGGACCTCTACTTCGACGACGTGTCGGTGCCGCTCGATCAGCTCGTGGTGCCGGCCGGCGGCTTCCCGAAGCTGATGCGGGCGTTCGACCTCGAGCGCTGCGGTAACGCGACGATGGCCCTCGGGCAGGCGTCCGGCGCGCTCGAGGACGCCCTCGCCTGGGTGCAGGAGCGCCGGCAGTTCGGCAAGCCCATCGTCGAGTTCCAGGCGGTGCAGCTGAAGCTGGCGGAGATGGCGATGCGGGTCGAGGCGGCGCGGCTGCTGATTCACCGCGCGGCCCGGAACGCCGACGGCGGCCTGCCGTCGATACTCGATTCGAGCATCGCCAAGTGCTTCGCCAACGAGGCGGCGCGCGAGGTCACCGGGGCCGCGGTGCAGTTGATGGGGGGCTACGGCTACTCCCGCGAGTACCCGATGGAGCGGCGCATGCGCGACGCGTGGGGATGGGGCATCGCCGGCGGCACCATCGACATCCAGAAGGTGAACATCGCCTCGGCGCTGGTCGGCCGGCGTTTCGACCAGCGGCGCTGACCGGCGCCCGGGCGGGCAGGGGTCGGGTGGTCGTGACGAGGGGGCATTCTGCCGTCGGGCAGAGCCTCCGGCCGGCGGTCGGGACGAGTTGACGCTCCGTACCCCGTTTGACACACTCTCGGTGCCTCGAACGCCGGATTGCGGCGTCGAGGGGAGGGCGCGAGCCGCATGGCCTATCGGGATCTGTTCGACCTGCGGGGGCGGGTCGCGGTGGTGACGGGATCGTCCAAGGGTATCGGGCGGGCCATCGCCGAGACGCTGGCCGAGGCGGGGGCCCGGGTGGTGGTCTCGAGTCGCCGCCTCGAGAGCTGCGGTCCGGTGGCCGACGCCATCAACGCGGCCGGGGGCGAGGCGGCGGCCATCCCGTGCCACATGTCCCGCCTCGACCAGGTGCGGGGGCTGGCCGACGCCGCCCTCGCGCGCTGGGGCCGCATCGACGTCCTGGTCTGCAACGCCGCCGTCAACCCCCATTTCGGGCCGATGGCCGACGTGACCGAGTCGGCCTACGACAAGATCCTGGCCACCAACGTCAAGCACAACCTGTGGCTGTGCAACCTCGTGCTGCCCCAGATGGCCGCCCGCCGCGACGGGTCGGTGATCATCGTGTCGAGCATCGGCGGGCTCAAGGGGCACGACACCCTCGGCATCTACGCCATCTCGAAGGCGGCCGATCACCAGCTCGCCCGCAACCTCGCGGTCGAGTGGGGGCGCAGCAACATCCGCGTCAACTGCATCGCGCCGGGGCTGGTCCGCACCGACTTCGCCCGCAAGCTGTGGGAAGATCCCGACCGCCTGCGGGAGGCGGTCTCCACCTATCCCCTCGGCCGCATCGGCGAGCCCGAGGACGTGGCCGGCGCCGCGCTCCTGCTGGCCGCGCCGGCCGGCCGCTTCATCACCGGGCAGGTGCTGGTCGTCGACGGCGGCGCGACGATCTCGTCCACCCGTTACCCCTGAGCGACAGTGGCGCCGATGGTCCGCCCCTGTCCGTGCGGAGAGCCAATCGCATGAGCTACCAGACGTTCCTGACCCTGCACCTGATCGCCGTCCTCCTGATGACCGGCGTGACGTTCGCCGCGTTCGCGGCGCCCCATCCCGACAGCCGCCAGCGCATGCTCATGGCTTCCGGCTCGCTCAGCCTGCTGGTTTTCCTGACCGGCTTCGGGGTCATGGGGGTCATGGGGCTCGGATTCCCGGGCTGGGCCCTCGTCAAGGTCGTCTGCTGGCTCGCCCTGTCCGGTCTGACCGGCATGGCGTTCCGGATGCCGGATCGGGCTCCGACGCTGCAGGCGGTGGCGGCGGCCGCCATCGTCGTCGCCGTCGTGATGGTCGTCTACCGGCCGTTCTGACCCGCGACTCCCGGAGGGTTGATCGGGCTCCCGGCGGAGGCCGTAGGGCGATCTTGCGGTCGCGTTGAGTCTCGCTGGCGCGAGACTCCTGCGGCGACGATGGGCGGGTCGGGAGCCTGCGCCGGGGAACGGCGTGGACTCCCGGAGGGTCGGTTGGGCGTCCGGCGGGGCCGTCAGGCGACGATTGGCGGGCCGGCCCGCGGTGACGAGATGCCAGCCGGTGCCGCGGGCCGTCCCGTAGGTCACGCCGCCCCACACCGCCATCATGAGCGCCGGCCCGATGGCCTGCGCCACACCGCCATCATGAGCGCCGGCCCGATGGCCTGCGCCGTGGAACGGCGCGGACTCCCGGAGGGTCGGTCGGGCGTCGCGCGCAGCCGTCAGGCGGCGATTGGCGGGGCGGGAGTTTGTGCCGCGGCGGGCCGCTCCCGGGCCGGCAGCGGCTCCGCCCGGTACAGGGCGGCGGTGTTGCGGGCCGCAGACCACAGCAGGACCGCCGTCATCGCGCCGATCGCGGTCACCCCGCCGACGTCGAAGAGGCGGTAGGGCTGCCCCATCAGCGTCACCGTCGGCTTGGCGAGCAGCGCCAGGGTGCCGGCGGCGAGGAGGATCCGCAGCTCGGTCGGTCCGAAGCGCCACGTCGACAGTCGGAACACGCCGCACGCGTGGGTGGCGAGATAGACCTCGGCCGAGACCAGCAGATAGGCCGCGAGCAGCCCCATCGCGACGAGGGGGCTCATGTAGCCCGACAGGCCGAGGCCCCCGAGGAGTGCGCACGCCCCGATCAGGTCGACGACGTGGTCAACGTAGTAACCGTAGCGCGGCCGCTGCTGGTTCCGCACCCGGGCGAGGGTGCCGTCGAGGCTGTCGCCGAACCAGTTGACGGCGAGGCCGACGACGACGAGCAACAGCCCGGCGGGGTTCAGGCTCGCCGTCCAGTAGGCCAGCCCCGAGCCCAGCATCGCGGCGAGGGCGAGGGCGGTGAGCTGATCGGACGTGACCCAGCCCGGCAGCCGCGTCGCGAGCCAGAGGAGGACGCGCCGCTCGGATGCGGCGAGAAGGCTGCCGTTTTCGCGGACGTGGGTTCGAACGGCGGTATCGGACATCGTCTCACTCCCTTCTACTGGGAATGCGACATCCGCCCGCGGGCGGGCTCACGGCGGCGGGGATCGAAGCCGGTGATGGTGCGGAAGGGGGGACTTGAACCCCCATGGGACTAGGTCCCACAGGCTCCTGAGGCCTGCGCGTCTGCCAATTCCGCCACTTCCGCAGTTGGGGGGAACCGCCTCGCAGATTCCCAGTATACCGAAGACACCCACGCGGGCGCCAGCCGCGGCGTTCCGCTGCCATCGTCACGTATACTCGTGTCGATCGCCGGCCGGTGCCCGCCGGCGACGAAGCACGCTCGGAAGGTGCGTCGCCGGTCCGCGCCGCGGTCGTCGCGCGACGGCGCGTCAAGGAGGTCAGTCGTGGGGGTCAGTCGCGGGGTGCGGTTCATCGTGGTCTTTCTGTCGCTGGCGATCATCGTCTCGATGGCCGGCATCGCCGTCCTCTACCTCATGGTGTCGGGGGCCCCGTCGGTGGCCTCCGACTCGGTGCTCGTGCTGCCGGTGCGGGGCGGACTCGCCGAGCACCGCCAGAACGCGCTGCTGACGTCGTTCGGCCCCGGAGGGCCGACGGTGCGGTCGGTTACCGACAGCCTGCGCAAGGCGAAGGTGGACGACCGCATCAGCGGGGTGATCCTGAAGCCGCAGATCGGACCTCGGCTCCTGTGGGGAAAGCTGCAGGAGATCCGGGACGCGGTCGCCGACTACCGGGAGTCCGGCAAGCCGATCGCGGCGTTCCTCGAGTACGGGGGGGCGGAGGACTACTACCTGGCGTCGGCGGCCGACAAGGTCTACCTGATGCCGGGGAGCCCCCTGGAGGTCGTGGGCCGCGCCCAGTACGAGATGTTCTTCCGCGACGCCCTGGACAAGGTGGGGACCTATCCCGACGTGCTCGCGGCCGGCGACTACAAGACCGCCGCCAACCAGTACACCGAGACCACGATGACCCCGGCGCATCGCGAGATGGCCGAGTCGCTCAACCGGGACCTCTACGAGCAGATGGTCGAGGGCATCGCGGAGTCGCGGGGCCTCACGGGCGACGAGGTGCGCAGGCTCGTGGACGAGGGGCCGTTCCTGCCGGAGGATGCGCTCGCCGCGGGGCTGGTCGACGGACTGGCCTACGCCGACGAGCTGAAGCACCGGGAACCCTTCGACGCGGCCGACCGGCGGGAGGTATCGGACGGCGACTACCGGCAGGTCGGTCTGCGGTCGGTGGGTCTTGACCAGGGGGAGCGCATCGCCCTCATCTACGCCGTCGGGGCCATCAACTCGGGGTCCAGCAGCTTCGACGTCCTGAACGGGGAGGTGCTCGGTTCCGACACCCTGACGAGCGCCATTCGCAGCGCCCGGGAGGACGACTCGGTGCGCGCCATCGTGCTGCGCATCGACAGCCCGGGGGGCTCGGCCATCGCCTCGGACGTCATCTGGCGCGAGGTGGGCCTCGTCCGCGAGAGCGGCAAGCCGATCGTGGCCTCGATGTCCGACCTGGGGGCCTCCGGGGGCTACTACATCGCGATGGGCGCCGACGCCATCGTCGCGCAGCCGGCCACGCTGACCGGCTCCATCGGCGTCGTGTTCGGCAAGTTCACCACCGGGGGCACCTACGAGAAGCTCGGGGTCGGGATCGAGCCTGTGAGCGAGGGCCGGTTCGCCGAGATCTACTCGCCCGTGACCCGGTTCTCGGACGCCGAGCGGGCCAAGGTGCAGGAGCACGTGGACGCCATCTACGAGCAGTTCGTCACCAAGGCGGCCGAGGGACGGCAGACGACGCGGGACCGCCTCCACGAGGTGGCCCAGGGCCGGGTGTGGACGGGACGACAGGCCCTGGAGCACGGCCTGATCGACGAGGTCGGCGGGCTCGGCCGGGCCATCGCGCTGGCCAAGGAGAAGGCCGGCATCGACCCCGGCGACGAGGTCGAGCTGGTCATCTACCCGCGCCCGAAGGGCTTCTTCGAGCTGCTCGACGAGGGGTTCCCGATGGCGCGGATCGCCGCGGCGTGGGCCGGGGTGGCGGCTCCCGAGGCCGCGCTGGTGGGTCGGGCGGCGGCGCCGGCACGGCTCTTCCGCCCCGGCGAGCCGCTGGCGATCATGCCCGGCGCGTTCGTGAACTGAGCGTCGTCAGGGCCCCGGGCCCGCCGATCGCCGCCTGCGGCTCCGCTTGGCGCCCGACCGCTCCTCCACGGCGCGGACCCTCGCCCGCCAATCGTCGCCTGCGGCTCCGCTTGGCGCCCAACCGACCCGCCGGGAGTCCGCGCCGTTCCACGGCGCGGACTCCTACGCGGTGGCCAGGGCGAAGGCCCCCATGTCGATGCTGATCGGGATGCGGGCCTTGGCGTTCTCCATGTACGCGCCGTAGAACTGGTTCTGCCGCTCCAGGATCATCTCGCTCCGCAACTGCTCGCGGCTGGTCTGGAAGGCGGCCGGATCGGCGTCTTCGCGTTCGTGGACGTGGAGGACCACGGCGGAATTGCCGGTCAGGACCGGATCGCTGGTCTCGCCGGCAATCAGCGAGAAGGCCACCGCCTCGACCTGGGCGTCGACGCCGACCCCCGGGACCGAGGCGCCGCGGGCGATCAGGCCGCTCTCGTTCACGGCGAGCTCCTCGGCTTCCGCCGCGGCGGCGAAGTCGTCGGCGTCCTGGAGGATCGCGGCCGCGGCGTCGGCGCGCTCCTGGGCCAGGACGAACGCCTTCCGGCGGATCACGTCGTCCCGGACCCGTGCCTCGACCTCCTCGAGCGGCGGCACGTAGGGTGCCTGGATGCCGGTGACGGTCACGAAGGCCGGCCCCGTCGGGGTCGGAATCGGACCCGCCACCTCGCCCTCGGCGAGCTGGAAGGCCTGCGTGGTCACCTCGGACGAGAAGCCCAGTCCGAGAATCGGCTCGCCGAGGGCGGCGAATCCGCTCTCCTGCGCCTCGAGGCCGCGGCGCGCCGCCGCCGCCTCGAGGTCGGCGGCCTCGCTGATCTCCAGGGACATCGCTTCGGCCAGGGCGCCGGCGCGCGCATCGGCGCTCTCCTGCTGGAGCATGTCGACGATGCTGTCCCGTACCTCGTCCAGGGTCTGGGTCGCGCCGCCGGTCTTCTCGGTCGCCTTGATGACATGCACGCCGAACATGCTCGTGACCGGCCCGCTGACCTCGTCCTGCTCGAGGGCGAACGCGGCGCCCTCGAACTCGGGCACCATCTGGCCGCGGGTGATCCGTCCGAGATCGCCGCCCGCTTCGCGGGTGCCCTCGTCCTCCGAGTACCGGCGGGCCAGCTCCGCGAAGTCGGCGCCGTTCCGGGCCTCGGCCGCGATCGACTCCGCCTGGGCCTGAACCTCGGCCAACTCCGCGTCCTGCGTCCGGAGCAGGATGTGGCTGACGCGCAGATCGACCTCCTCGGTGTAGCTGTCGAGGTTGTTGTCGTAGTACGCCTGGACGTCGGCGTCGCTCGGGGTGAACGAGGCCTTCAGGGCCGGAACGTCGATGAGCACGAACCGGAGCCGGCGCTGCTCGGGCACCAGGTAGTCGTTGGCGTTCTGCTCGAACAGGGCGGCCACGTCGTCGTCCGTCGCCTCCAGCCCCTCCCGGAAATCGTCGGCCCGGAACGAGATCGCGCTCAGGCGGACGCGCTCGTTGCGACGGACGTGCTCGCGCTCGACGTCGTCGTCGCTGACCGTGATCCAGTCGGTGAGCGCCGCCTGCAGCCGCTGGAGCATCAACGACCGCCGCACGTTCTCCTCGAACTCGGCCGGGCTCATCGGCGGCTGCTGCATCCGCAGCATCTGGAGATAGGCGGCCTCGCCGATGAACTCCCCGTCCTGCTGGAAGGCCGGGAGCGACACGATGGCCTCCCGGACCTCGGCGTCGCTGACCGTCACGCCGAGGCGCGCGGCTTCCTGCAGCGCCGCGTACTCGTCGATCACCTGTTGCAACAGTTGCCGGTCGATGCCCATCGACCGCAGGAGGTCGGCGGTGATCTCGCCGCCGGACTGGACCTGGTAGCTCTGGAGCTGGCGCCGAAAGAGCGTCTGGAACTCACCGACGGTGATCTCCTGGTCCCCGACCTGGGCGAGCACGTCGGTCAGGGTGCCGGGGGTCTCCGGGGGAGGCTGGATCAGGGGGAACCCGAGAACCAGCAGGGCGAAACCGGCGAGGGCAAGGGTCCACTTCAGCCACGCCTTGTGGCGTCGCATGCGGTCCAGCATCGTCATCTTGTGCTCAACTCCTGGTACTGCTGCACACTTCGGTCGCGGGATGCGGGGCGTCCCGCCGGTCGGCGCTCCGGGGCGGATTCCGACCCGGCGCCGGTCCGCCGGCACGCGAATCGCTACATTCTATGATAAGACCCATGACATGACGCGTACGGGGCCGTCCGGCGGGGCGGTTGGCCGTGCCTCGGGCCACTACCGGTGGGGTCGGATCGCCCGGGGCCACTACCTGTTGGGTAGGTCGGCGCAAATGACCGCCGGATATGCTATAGTCAGTCGAACCCGTCGGGCATGGCTGGAGGTGTTTCCGATGTCGGGGGAGTCCATGTTGCCTGGCTGGAGTGGCGTTGCCGCTTCGGATGTTCCTCTGATGATCGACCGGATCGGCAACCGGCCCCCGTACCGCTCCGGACGGCGTCGGCCCTGTCCTTCGCCTCCTGCGGCAGTTTCGTCCGGGGCGCCGCCGGCCAGGCCCGGATTCCCCGCGATCTTTTCGGAGCGTTGTCGACGGCCTATCTTCCGCGGCCAGAGGTGCATCCGCCGCGCCGGGCTCGTCGACGCCGTTCGGTCCCGTCTGCCGGTTCGCTCTGCAGGAGCCGGCGGGGCGTGAGATGGTCGTGACGTTCCGGTGGCGTAGCGCGGCGTATTCTCGCGACATGCGGATATCGGCGTCTCGGCTCGCCGGGACGACTCGGGCCGTGAAGACGAACAGCTCGACGGTGCGCCGCCGTCACCCTTCGTCGCAGATGCCGGAGGAGTGTCCCTCTTGAGTGTGAGCTCCCTGTTCTCGCTGTTCTCCAGTGACCTCGCCATCGATCTCGGTACCGCCAACACGTGCGTCTATGCGCGGGGCAAGGGGATCGTGCTGAACGAACCGTCGATCGTGGCCATCAACAAGGTGACCGGGCGTACCGAGGCGGTGGGGCGCGAAGCGAAGGAGATGCTCGGACGCACCCCCGGCAACATCGTCGCCATCAGGCCGATGCGGGACGGGGTGATCGCCGACTTCGAGATCGCCGAGAAGATGTTGACGTACTTCATCAAGAAGGCGCACAACCGGACGGTCTGGGTGCGGCCCCGCATCGTGATCGGCGTGCCGTCCGAGATCACCCAGGTCGAGAAACGGGCCGTCAAGGACAGCGCCTACCGGGCCAAGGCCAGCGAGGTGCATCTCGTCGAAGAGGCGATGGCGGCGGCCATCGGGGCGGGCATGCCGGTCACCGAGCCGTCCGCCAACATGATCGTCGACATCGGCGGCGGCACCACCGACATCGCGGTGATTTCGCTCGCCGGCATCGTCTACAGCAAGGCGGTGCGGGTCGCCGGCAACGAGATGGACGAGGCGATCATCCAGTACATCAAGAAGACCTACAACCTGCTGATCGGCGAGCGTACGTCCGAAACGATCAAGATGAGGATGGGTTCCGCGTGCGGGCTCGACGGCCGCATCACGATGGAGATCAAGGGCCGTCATCTGGTCGAGGGCGTGCCGAAGACGATCACGATCACCGACGAGGAGATTCGCGAGGCGTTGGCGGACACCGTGCGCGTGATCGTCGATGCGGTTCGGGTCGCGCTGGAGCGGACGCCGCCCGAGCTGTCCGCCGACATCGTCGATCGGGGGATCGTGCTGACGGGCGGCGGGTCCCTGCTGAAGAACCTGGACAAGCGGCTGCGGGAGGAGACCGGGCTCCCCCTGGCCCTGGCCGAGGACCCGCTGGCATCGGTCGTGCTGGGCGCGGGCCGGATGCTGTCGGACTTCGGGTTGCTGCGGAAGATCTCCATTGATTGACCTGACGCGTCGCACCGGCGTCTCCCTGCTGGTGGCGGTGGTCGGCCACCTCGTGCTGCTGTCGACCCAGGCCAACACCGCTGCCGGCGTGCCGGTTCTCCAGACCGTCGCGTTCGGCGTGTTCTCGGAGGTCCAACGCGCGGTGACGGGGACGGTGGGGACGGTGGGCGGGCTGTGGATCGGGTACGTCGAGCTGCAGGCGGTTCGCGCCGAGAACGAGTCGCTGCGCCGGGAGCTCGACGCGGTCAGGCTGCAGTGGCAGATGGACCGGGCCGGCGCGCAGAGGGTCCGCGGTCTGGAGGCTCTGCTGGGGTTGCGGGACGCCGCCGGTCTCGCCACCGTCGGCGCCCGGATCATCGGCAGCGACGCGACGCCGTACTTCCGGACCGTGACCATCGACCGAGGGCGGCGCGACGGCGTCCGCCCCGACGCGGCGGTCCTGTCGGCGGCCGGCGTGGTGGGGCGCGTCGTCGACGAGCCCGGGCACCGGGCGTCGCGCGTCCAGCTGTTGATCGACCGGAACGCGGCGGCGGGAGCGCTCGTCGAGAGGAGCCGGGTGGCCGGGCTGGTGGCCGGCGACGCGGACGATCGGCTGCTGCGGATGGAGTACGTGTCGAACCTCGACGACGTCGAGGTGGGAGACACCGTGGTGACGTCCGGAAGCGACGGCATCTATCCCAAGGGGTTCGTCATCGGGGACGTCACCGTCGTGCAGCGGGGTCCCGGGCTGTATCGCACCATTCACGTACGTCCCCGCATCAGGTTCGGCGACCTCGACGAGGTGCTGGTCATCCTGCCCGAATCGCCGCCTTCGATCCCTCTGGCGGCGGCGGGCGGTGGTGGATGAGGGTCGCGTGGGTCGCTTTCGCTCTCGCGGCGGCGTTGGCGATACAGACGACGCTGGTGGAGATGGTCGCGGGCACCGGAGCGCCTCTCGACCTCGTGCTCATGGTGGTCATGGTCGTGGCCATCGTGAACGGACCGCGGGCCGGCTTGTGGACCGGCACCGTCGGCGGGCTGCTTCAGGACGCGCTGTCCGGCGGCGTCATCGGGATGGGCGGCCTTGCGAAGACGGTGGTCGGTTATCTCGGCGGTCAGTTCGCCGCCCAGTTCATGGTGACGCGCCTGTGGCACAAGGCGCTGGTTTTCGTGGGCGGCTCGCTGCTCCACGCCGCCCTGTTCGTCGGCGGCTACAGCCTGTTGTTCGATGACCGCGTGGTCGTCACCCAGCGCGATCTGCTGATGCAGGCGGCCGCCAACACCGTCGTCGGTCTGGTGGTGGCGGTGGGGTTGCAGACGATTCCCGACGAGGCCGAAAGGCAGCGCCTGCGTGGACGGTGGCCGGGCGGTCGCCACGCCGAGTAGGAGTCCGGCAGAGGTCGAGACCGAGCCGATGAGCAGCATGTCCAGCCGGTTCGCTCCTGGCGCACTCGAGGCGCCGCGCGACAGCCTCGCCGTTCTCCTGGCGATGTGGCGGTGGGGCATCGTCCTCGTGTTCGCCGGTCTCGCGGCCGGGTTCTGGTGGTTGCAGGTCGTCCAGTACGACAAGTACCTCCAGCACGCGGAGGACAATCACCAGCGCACGCTGGTCCTCAGCGCGCCGCGCGGCGCGGTGCTGGATCGCGACGGCCGCGTGCTGGCCGAGAACCGCAACTCGCTCAACATCACTTTGTCCCGCGAGCAGGCCGAGGACCTCGAGGGCACCGTGGCTCTTCTCGCCGATCTGTCCGGCGTGCCGTTGTCGGAGCTCCGGGCCATCGTGGAACGGCACCGGCGGGACCCGCCCTTCCGGCCGGTGGTCCTGATTCGCGACGCCGCGTTCGACCAGGTGGCGGCGGTCGCCGCGCACGCCCGGGAGCTTCCGGGAATCTACGTGCAGCAGCTTCCCGTCCGGTTCTATCCGGCCGGCGAGGTGGCCGCGCACATCCTGGGCTACGTCGGCGAGGTCAGCGAAGCCCAGATGGCCACGCCGGAGTTCGAGGGCGTCCGACGCGGCGCGATCGTCGGCAAGTCCGGCATCGAACGTAACTACAACCGGCTGTTGATGGGCCGCGACGGCGCCCGGCGGGTCGTCGTCGACAACGTCGGCCGGGAGATCCGGGTCCTCGACGGGCGGTTGCCGCTCGAGGGCCGGCAAATCCAGCTCACCCTCGACTACGATCTGCAGGAGGCGGCGGAGGACGCATTCGGCGACGCCGGCTTCAACGGCTCGGCGGTGTTCCTGGATCCCCGTTCGGGCGAGATCCTCGCCCTCGTCAGCCGTCCCGCCTACGACCCGAACGTCTTCGCCCGCGGCATCGACGGCGAGACCTGGGGGCGGCTCAACCGCGACCGGCTTCGCCCGCTGAACCACCGCGCGCTGCAGGGGAGGTACTCGCCGGGGTCGACCTTCAAGGTGGCGATGGCGGTCGCGGCGCTGGAGGAGGGGGTGGTCACTCCCGACTTCCGCGTGGCATGCCGCGGCGGGCGCCGCGTGCACGGGCGATTCTTCCGGTGCCATTCGACCCACGGCTCGGTCGACATGCGCGAGGCCCTCGAGAAGTCGTGCAATTCCTACTTCTACGCGCTCGGTGAGAAAATGGAGATCGACCAGATCCACAAGTGGGGGACGGCCCTGGGTCTGGGCGAGCTCTCCGGCGTCGATCTGCCGCACGAGGTCCAGGGGCTGATGCCGTCCACGGCCTGGAAGCGGGAGCGGCGCGGCGAGCGCTGGTACCCCGGCGAGACCATCTCCGTCGCCATCGGCCAGGGGGCGGTGTCGGTGACGCCGATCTCGCTCGCGGTGATGATGGCGACGGTCGCCAACGGCGGCACGCGCGTCACGCCGCACCTGCTCGCGGCCGTCAACGAGGGGCAGGGGTTCGAGCGGGTGCGCCGACCCGTGCCCCGTTCGCGGGTGTCCATCAGCCCGACGACGTTGGACGTGGTCACCGAAGGGCTCTGGTTCGTGGTCAACCGGGCCGGGACCGGCCGGCGCGGTCGGATCTACGGGCGCGACGTGATGGGCAAGACCGGCACGGCCCAGGTGATCTCCCTGCAGGGCCGGGCCGCGGCGGCGGGCAGCTCGGAACAGGACCTTCGGGACCACGGGTGGTTCGTCTTCGCAGCCCCCGCCGGAGCACCGGAGATCGCGGGCGCCGTCTTCGGCGAGCACAACGAGCACGGTTACCTCTCGGCCCCGATCGCGAGGCACGTCCTCGAGACGTACTTCGCCAAGAAGGAAGGGCGGCCGCGGCCGACGCTGCCGGTGCCGCCGTTCGCGAGGAGGGCCCCGGCGGCGGTGGCGGATCAGTAGGCGTCTGCGCCGTAGAACGGCGCCGCCTCCGGACGAGGCACAGATTCCCTGGAAGGTTTTGGGCGCCCAGCGGAGCCGAGGGCGACGCTGGGCGGGTCAGGCGTCTGCGCCGTAGAACGGCGCCGCCTCCGGAGGAGGCGCAGACTCCCTGGCAGGGTTGGCTGGGCGGCAATCGGAGCCGAAGGCGACGATTTCCGGGCCAGGAGCGGCGGAGTCGGTGAGACACGGGGCCGATGGGCGGTCCCGACCTCGTCTCCGACACCGGGCTGCAGATGCTGGAGCAACGCCTCTATCGCCACATCGACTGGCTGCTGCTGGGAGCGCTGTTCCTCCTGTCGGCCATCGGCGTGGCGATGATCTACAGCACGACGTACGATCCCACGACGGGCGGCGCCGGCCCCCTGGTTTCGATCCAGTTGTGGGCGCTCGGCCTCGGCTTCCTGGCCCTGATCGTCACCCTCTCGATCGACTACCGGTGGTTCGCCGACCTGTCGCCCCTCATCTTCATGGGTCTGGTCGGCCTGGTCGCCTACGCCCTCCTGTTCGGGACCACCGGCGGCGGCGCCCGACGCTGGATCGACCTGGGGGTCTTCAACCTTCAGCCCTCGGAGTTCGCCCGCATGGTGGTGGCCCTGGGGCTGGCGACGCTGTTCACGCGCCACCGGTGGAGGGGGCGCTCTCCTTTCGGCTGGGTGATGGCGGTGCTCATCGTCGGAATCCCGCTCGTGCTGATCGCGCAGCAGCCCGATCTCGGCACTGCCGTGACCCTGTTGCCGGTCGCACTGGTCATCTTCGTCTTCGCCGGGCTCCCGCTACGGTACGTGGGCCTGCTGATGGTGGTGGGCACCCTGAGCGCGCCGGCGGTGTGGGCCTACGGCCTGGAGGACTATCAGCGCGAGCGCATCCTGAGCTTCCTGGATCCCGAGAAGGACCCCCGCGGGGCGGGGTACCAGCAGCTTCAGGCCAAGATCACGGCCGGATCGGGGGGGGCGACGGGCAAGGGGTTCCTCAGGGGGACCCAGAGCCAGTACAACTTCCTGCCGGTCGCGCACAACGATTTCGTTTTTTCGGTACTCGCGGAAGAACAAGGGTTTCTGGGCGTGGTGGTTGCGCTCGGCTTGTATCTGTTCGTCATCCTGCGCGGGATGGATGCGGCTCGACTGGCCAAGGACCGTCTGGGCATGTATCTCGTCGTCGGGATCATGGCCGGCTTCACGTTTCAGGTGATCTACAACATCGCCATGTCGGCCGGACTGGCGCCGGTGAAGGGGCTCACCCTGCCGCTGATGAGCTACGGCGGCTCGTCGGTGATCGCCACGCTGGCGGCTTTCGGGTTCGTGCTCAACGTGCGAATGCGAAGGTTCACGAACTGAGCGCAGCTCTCCCACCGTCTCGAGACGTTCGGAACCCGCCTTGGAACGTGGCCGGGAACGCTGCCCGGCGCACGAGAATCCGGTAGACACGCCGGCCGGACGGCGCCCGAGGGGCGGCCGGCCGGTCGGGCATCAGGGGCGTCGCCGACGCGAAGCGCGCCGCCCGCCGCCGACTTGCCCGTCGACGCCCGCGCATCCTGTCGGGGCCGGGCATCCGGGCTCGGCGCCGGGCATCGCGGCGTCACCCCGTCTGGAGTGGTAGTGATGAGCAAGGAGATGATCATCTCCGCCAGCGGCCACGAGACGATGGCCGCCATTCTCGAGGACGACGAGGTCGTCGAGATCTCGGTCGAGCGCGACAAGTCGCGCAGCGTCGCGGGGAACATCTACAAGGGCCGGGTCTCGAAGGTGCTGCCGGGCATGCAGGCCGCCTTCGTCGATCTCGGGCTCGAGCGCGACGGCTTCCTCTACGTGTCCGACGTCATCGATCCCATGGCGTCCCTCGACGGCATCGACGCCGCGGACGCGGAGGGCGTCGCCGCCGAGCCCCCCGCCGCTCCCGAGGGCCAGGGCAACGGCGGCGCCCGGGGGCGCGGCCGCGGGCGCGACCGCAACGCCAGCGACCAGCCGATCGACAAGCTGCTGACCGCCGGTCAGGAGATCGTCGTTCAGGTCGTCAAGGAGCCCCTGGGCACGAAGGGCGCGCGCATCACGTCGCACGTCACGATTCCCGGCCGGTTCCTGGTGTTCATGCCGACGGTCGAGCACATCGGCGTGTCGCGCAAGATCGTGTCGCGCGAGCAGCGCGGGCGCCTGCGGCGCATCGTTCGCGACTTCCGCGCCGAGCACGAGATGCCCGGCGGGGTGATCATCCGGACCGCCGCCGCGGATCGGCCCGAGGAGGACATCGTCAGCGACCTCACCTACTTTCACGAGCTGTGGTCGGACACCCTCGAGAAGAGCGAGTCCCGCCGGGCGCCCGCCGTCATCCACCGCGAGGAGAGTCTCGTCGCCAAGCTGCTGCGCGACCTGCTGACCGACGACTTCTCCGCGATTCGCATCGACCAGCGCGGCGAGTACCGCAAGGCGGTGAAGCTGGTCCAGCGGATCATGCCGGACCTCGTGGCCCGGGTGCACCACTACGACAAGAACTTCCCGATCTTCGAGGAGTACGGCGTCCAGACGGAGATCGACAAGGCGCTCCGGAGCAAGGTCTGGCTGAAGTCCGGCGGCTATCTCGTCATCAACCAGACCGAGGCGCTGGTGGCGATCGACGTCAACACCGGGCGCTACGTCGGGAAGCGGACGGGGCGTCTGGAAGACACCATCGTCAAGACCAACCTCGAGGCGGCGAAGGAGATCGTCCGCCAGGTCCGCCTCCGCGACCTCGGCGGCATCATCGTGCTCGACTTCATCGACATGGAGGAGCGCAAGAACCGCCAGAAGGTCTACCAGCTCTTCGAGCAGGAGGTCCGCCGCGACCGGTCGCCGTCGAAGGCGGTGCAGGTCTCCGAGTTCGGGCTCATCATCACCACCCGCAAGCGCGTCAAGCAGAGTCTCGAGCGCCAGTTGACGGAGCCCTGCCCCTACTGTTCCGGGAGCGCCGTGGTCAAGTCCACCTCGACCATCTGCTTCGAGATTCTCGCCGAGCTGCGGAAGGTCAGCGGCGATCTGAACGGCCACCGCATCCAGCTCCGGGTCAACCCGGACGTGGCGCGGGCGTTGAAGTCGGAGGAGCGCGGGGTGCTGAAGGAGATCGAGCGCACCCTCGATCGCGAGGTCACGCTTCGCCCCGACGCGATTCTGCATCACGAGCAGTTCGACGTGACGGCCATGTAGCGGCGTGCGCCGGGCCGACCGGACGTCGGCGCGGGACGGCGACCGGGTCGGAACTGCGTTCTCGACTTGGGACAGTGACGGGAACAACCTTGCCACGCGGCACGCTCGGAAGACGGTAGAGCGGGTCGTGCCTGGGTGCGGTTGGCAGATCCAGATCGATCGCTGTCCTTCACGTCGACGCGACCGGGGACGCGCCGGCTCACCGACCCGCGTCGCGGGGCGGGGTCCACCGAATCGCGTCGAAACGTCGGAGCGTGGCGCGGCCCACGACGATCCCTTCTTCCTGCAGGAGCCGCCGCTTTCGCAGCGGATCGCCGTAGCCCCCGAGCCGGCCGCCGGCCCCGACCACGCGATGGCAGGGGACGCTGGGCAGGCGGCAGGTCCGCATGATGGTGCCGACGGCGCGCCAGGCCCGGGGACGTCCGGCGAGGGCCGCCACGTCGCCGTAGGTGGCGACCCGGCCCCGGGGGATGCGGCGGACGACCGCGATCACCCGCGTCTGAAACGAACCGTCAGGAGGGCGCGTGGAGGAGGCCACGGGTTCCTGAGGAAGGGGTCGGTGCGCGACGGGGGCTACTCCGTCGGGGTCGTCTTCCAGACGTCGTGGATCAGTCCGGTCTGGATGAGCTTGGTCGCGAAGACGATCTGCCCGGCGTGTGTGGTGAAGTGGAGCACCTGGTTCAGGATGAGCTCGCCGAAGGTGAGGGTCTTGCCGTTCAGCTCCGTCGTCTCGCCGAGCCGGTCGGCGTCGAACGCCGTGAGCGCCCGGTCCGCCTCGGCGATGGCGAAGTCGAAGCGGGCCAGCAGGTCTTCCTTCGGCAGCGGGCCCGGCTCCGCGAACTCCGCGTCGCGGTCGCGCCGATAGCCGTTCCCGCCCACCCCATGGCCGATGTAGAGACGCGTCGAGCCGCACAGGTGCAGCACGAGGTTGCCGACGGCGTTCGACTCCTCGTTGGCGCGCCACCACATCTGGCCCTCGTTCAGGGCCTCGATGCAGGTCCGCACCTGGCCCGCCTGGTGAACCACGAGGCGCTTGCGGGCGGTGTCCAGCAGCAGCCGGTTTCCAGCGTCACTCATCGTCGAATCCTCGTCCCGGAAGTCGCCGGCGCGCCGCCCTGCGGCCGCTCGGCCTCGGCGGCGCCCATGTCGAACCGGTTCATCGATACACCCGCGGAAAGTAGCAGACGCCAGCGACCCCGACATCGTACACGGCGCAGGCCGTCGCATACCAGGGCGGCATCGACTCCGGCGGCAGGATGGCCGCGCCGTGGAGCAGGTCGACCCCGGCGTGACCCGCGAACGCCAGGGCCAGCAGGGTCAGCGCCGTCCCCGGATCGCGGGTCACCGCGATCGAGGCGAGCACCAGGAAGCCGACCGCGAGGGCGATGTCGAGTCCGCTGCCGGCCGTCGATTCCTGGGCCAGCGCGAACCCGACGTAGACCCCGGCGTCGAGCGTCAGCATCATCGCCGCGAACTGGGCGAGACGGAGCTCGGCGACGAGGCGGGCGGGGGAGCTCGGGTCGGCCCGGACCGCGACGAGGGCCAGCCTGACCAGGATGATCGCGAGGGCGGCCCCGGCGACGAGCAAGGCGCGCGCGCTGTCGGTCATGTCGGTTGCACGGGTCTCGTGTTCCCGATGACGGGGTCGCCGGCGCCCCGCCGGACGACCTGATCGGGAGCCTCCATCATGATACCCGCCCGATTGGCCCGAGCGGCGGTCGCGGCGGCCCATGGTGGACTTCGCCTCGCACCGGAATCCGTGATTGCGCCGGCGGGCTGAAGTACGCCCGGGCGTGGCGAGGGGTGCTCCGGGCAAGGCCTGCGCCAGTCGCTCTCGGTGACGACGCAGAGCTTCCGGGCCCTGCCGCGAGTCCGGTATCTCCGATCGGAGCCCTGACCCGCGTATGATCAGCGGCGTCATGACCCCGAGCCGGCTCGAACGTCTGGCGCCGTCCGACTGGCGCGTGCGCCTCGGTCCGGCGGTCGCCGCAGTCGCCCTCGGCGCCGGCGCGCTGTGGCTGCACGACGTCGTCGACGCCCGGCTGCGTGCGCTCGCCGGCATCGTCGCGTTCATCTCGGTCGCCGCGGCCTGCTCGGCGCGGCCGGCCGACGTGAACTGGCGGCTCGTCGGGCGGGGGTTCCTGCTGCAGATCGGACTCGCGGTGCTCATCCTGAACGTGGAGATCGCCGGGGTGCGCCCGGGTTACGCGGTGTTCGCGGCGATAGCGGCGGTCGCCACGCAGTTCCTCGAGTTCACCAACGCCGGCTCGCGGTTCGTGTTCGGGGTGCTGGCCGACCCCGGGCAGATGTCGGCGGTCTTCCCCGACGGGTTCGTGCTCGCCTTCGCCTCGCTGCCCATCCTCATCTTCATGTCGGCGGTGTTCACCGTGCTCTACCACCTCGGTGTCCTGCAGATGGCCGTCAGGGTGATGGCGCGGGTGATGGCGCGCGTCATGGGCACGAGCGGGGCGGAGAGCCTGTCGGCGGCCGCGAACGTGTTTCTCGGGATGACCGAGGCCCCCTTGATGACGCGGCCCTACGTCGCGGGGATGACCCGGTCGGAGCTGCTGGCGCTGATGACCGGCGGCCTCGCGACCATCGCGGGCACGGTGATGGCGATCTACATCAGTCTGGGCGCGGATCCGGTCGGGGTGTTGACCACGAGCGTGATGGCTGCGCCGTGCGGCCTCTACCTGTCGAAGATCCTGCTGCCGGAGACTGGCACGCCCGCCACCGCGGGCACCGTGCGGGTGGCGGTCGAGCGGCAGCACGTGAACGTCATCGATGCGCTGGCGGCGGGCGCGTCGGACGGCATGCGGCTGGCGATGAACGTGGCGGCGATGCTCATCGCCTTTCTCGCGTGCATCGCGATGCTCGACTACGGCCTCGGAGTCGTCAGCCCGCGCCTGTCGCTGGCGGTGATCTTCGGGTGGCTTTTCGCGCCGGTGGCCGCCCTGCTGGGGGTGGCCTCGGCCGACCTGCCGGCGGTGGCCGACCTTCTCGGCACCAAGCTCGCCACCAACGAGTTCGTGGCCTTCGTGAAGCTCAACACCGACTACCTGGGCACGGTGAGCGAGCACACCCGTCTGGTCGCGACGTTCGCCCTGACCGGCTTCGCCAACTTCGGCTCGATCGGGATTCTGCTCGGCGGCATCGGCGGCCTCGCCCCGGAGCGGCGCCCCGATCTGGCGCGCCTGGGTCCGGTGGCGCTGCTGGGCGGGTTTCTGGCAACATTGATCAACGCCGCCATCGCGTCGGTGTTGCTGTGAGGGCCTTTGGCGGAGCCGTGCGCTGCGAGACCGCCGAGGGCGCCGGCGGTCGGGAAGACGCGCGTGCCTGACAAGGCGTGACGACGGAGTTGTCGGACGTTCGTGACCGCGGAGCGACTGCAGCTCGGCGGGACGACCGGGTCGGGCAGAATGCGTCGCCGCTCGGCCGGTCGAATCCGGCGGGGCCTTCGCGACGGGCTCACGGCGACGGAGAGCGTGAGGCGGTGGGGAGTCTCGTGGGGCTCCCGGTGGAGGGAATCGGCCGGATGTTGCCGACAATCGGATGGGAAGACGGCGAAGTGGTCATGATCGACCAGCGCAGGCTGCCGGCCCGGGAGGCGTACGTCCGCTGCCGCACCGCGCGGGAGGTGGCCCGTGCAATCCGGACGATGGTCATCCGCGGGGCGCCCGCGATAGGCGTCGCCGCCGCGATGGGCCTCGTGCTGGAGCTGCGCCGCAGCACCGCGTCGGGGACCGCGCAGCTCGCCACGGAGTTCTACCGGGCCTGCGACCTGCTTGCCGCCACCCGGCCCACCGCCGTCAACCTGTTCTGGGCCATCGCCCGGATGAAGCGGACGTTCGCCGCCGCGATGCGGGCGGGGCGGTCGGTGGACGAGATCCGCGACGCCATGGACGCGGAGGCCGCGCGCATCCACGACGAGGACGTGGCCGGCTGCCGGGCGCTGGGGCGCCACGGGGCCGCGGTGGTGCCGGCGGAGGCGCGGGTGCTGACCCACTGCAACGCGGGGGCGCTGGCCACCGGCGGCTACGGCACCGCCCTCGGGGTGGTGCGGGCGGCGGTCGAGGCGGGGAAGCGGGTCGCGGTGTACGCCGACGAGACCCGGCCCTTCCTGCAGGGGGCCCGCCTCACCGCGTGGGAGCTCGTGCGGGACGGCATCGAGACGACGGTGATCGCCGAGGGCATGGCCGGCTCCCTCATGCGCGAAGGGCGGATCGACGTCGTGGTGGTGGGCGCCGACCGCGTCGCCGCCAACGGCGACGTCGCCAACAAGATCGGGACCTACACGGTGGCGGTCCTCGCCAGGGAGCACCGAATCCCGTTCTACGTGGCGGCGCCGGTGTCCACCATCGATCTCGAGACGCCGGACGGGGCCGCGATTCCCATCGAGGAGCGCGACGCCAGGGAGATGACGCACCTGGGCTCGGCCCGGCTCACGCCCGAGGGCGCCGCGGTCTGGAACCCGGCGTTCGACGTCACCCCGGCCCGCCTCGTGGCCGGCATCATCACCGAGCGGGGCATCTGCCGGCCGCCCCTCGCCGACAGCCTGAAGGCGGTCTGCTCTCCCGCCGCGACCCCGGCATGACCACAGTACTCGCCATCGAGACCTCGTGCGACGAGACTGCCGCCGCCGTCGCCACCGGCGACGAGACGGGGCCCGGCTCGTGGGCGATCCGGTCCAGCGTCATCGCCTCCCAGGTCGACATCCACCGCGAGTGGGGCGGCGTGGTGCCGGAGCTCGCGTCGCGCCAGCACCTGCGCGACCTGTGCGGGGTGGCGGAGAGGGCCCTCGCCGACGGCGGCGTGGGCTGGGGCGATCTGGATGCGATTGCGGTCACCCAGGGGCCCGGCCTGGTCGGCTCGCTGCTGGTGGGCGTGGCGTTCGCGAAGTCCCTGGCTCTCGCGCTGGGGCGGCCCCTGGTCCCCGTGCATCATCTCGCCGGGCACATCGAGTCGTTGTTCCTCTGCCGGCCCGACCTCCCGCTGCCGGCCGTGGTCCTGGTCGTGTCGGGCGGCCACACGAACCTGTATCACCTGCCGGAGGCGGGCCGCTACGAGCTGGTCGGCCGGACCCGGGACGATGCGGCCGGGGAGGCGTTCGACAAGGTCGCCAAGCTGCTGGGGCTGACCTACCCGGGCGGCCCGGTGATAGACCGCATCGCGCGCGGGGGCGACGAGCGGGCCGTCCGGTTTCCGGTGGCGCGGATGACCCATGACGACCGCGTGGCGGGGCCGGCCACGGTCAACCCTCCGGGCTTCCCCCGGCGGGGGGACGGGCGCATGGACTTCAGCTTCAGCGGACTGAAGACGGCGGTCGCCCGGCACCTGCAGCGCCGCCGCGCCGAGGACCCGGGCCCGATGTCGGAGTCCGAGCTCGCGGACATCTGCGCCAGCTTCCAGCGCGCGGTCATCGACGCCCTGCTCGACCGCACGTTCGAGGCGGTTCGCCGCTTCGGGGCCAGCGGTCTGGGCATCGCCGGCGGGGTGTCCGCCAACAGCCGGTTGCGGGAGCTGGCCGGGGAGCGCGGCGAGAAGAAGGGGCTGCCGGTGGTGCTGCCGACGCTGCACCTGTCGACCGACAACGCGGCGATGATCGCGGCTGCCGGCCTCCGGCAGATCTCGGCCGGGGTGACCGCGCGGCTCGACCTGAACGCGGACCCCGCCCTTCCGCTCGCCGCCGCCGGCGGCACCCCGCGTCGTCCCGCATCCGGCGAGGGCGCAGGCGGGTCGTGCGCCCCGTCGGGCGGAGGCGTTGTAACGGGCAGGGTGACTACGACTCGGCCCGATCCCGGGGGAGCATGACCGTGACACCGACTCGCGACGAGGCGTGGCGCCTGCTCAACGAGTACACGCGGAACGATCGCCTGCTGAAGCACGCGCTGGCCGTCGAGGCCTCGGTGCGCGGCTACGCGCGCGAGCTCGGCGAGGACGAGGAGGACTGGGGCATCGTGGCCCTGCTGCACGACTTCGACTACGAGCGCTGGCCGAGCCCCGAGGACCATCCGTACCGCGGATGCGAGATCCTGCGGGAGCGGGGCTATCCCGAGCACGTGATGCGCGCCATCCTCTCGCACGCCGACTACACCGGGGTGACCCGCGAGTCGCGGCTCGAGCACACCCTGTTCGCGTGCGACGAGATGGCCGGCTTCGTGACCGCGGCGGCCCTCGTGCGGCCGTCCCGCAGCGTGCTCGACCTCGAGGCCAGGTCGGTCCGGAAGCGCATGAAGGACAAGGCCTTCGCGCGGGCGGTGCCCCGCGACGATCTCCGGCAGGGGGCCGAGGAGCTGGGCCTTCCCCTCGACGAGCACATCGCCAACGTCATCCGGTTCATGCGGGCGGCGGCCGACGAGCTCGGGCTTCGGGGCAGTCTCTGAGGCGCGCCCCGATCCCCGCGTCCCGCGAACCTCGCGCCGCCGTTCTCCGTATCGCTACCAGAAGCCATGACGACTCCACCCGCGGACGTCCCGCCCGTGGCGCGCCTCGACGGGGTGTCGGTGCAGTTCGGCGAGCAGGCCGCCCTGCGCGACGTCGCGGCGACGTTCCCGCCCGGGGCGGTCGGCCTGCTGGGGCCGAACGGGGCGGGGAAGAGCACCCTGCTCAAGGCCCTGCTCGGCTTCGTGACGCCCACCGCGGGCCGCATGCAGGTGCTCGGGCTCGACGTCGCCGCGAGCCCCATGCAGATCCGGGCGCGGCTCGGGTACATGCCCGAATCGGACGGGCACGTGCCGGGCATGAACGCGGTCTCGTTCGTGGCCTACTGCGGGCAGCTGGCGGGCCTTCCGCGCAGCGACGCGATGCAGCGCGCCCACGAGGTGCTCTACTACGTCGGGCTCGGCGAGGCGCGCTACCGCAACCTCGAGACCTACTCCACCGGGATGAAGCAGCGCATCAAGCTGGCCCAGGCGCTGGTTCACGATCCCGACCTGCTGTTCCTCGACGAGCCGACCAACGGGATGGACCCGAAGGGGCGCGACGAGATGCTGGCCCTGGTGAGGGACCTCGCGACGCGCAAGGGGGTCAACCTCATCCTGTCGTCCCACCTCCTGCCCGACGTCGAGGCCACCTGCGCCCAGGTCATCGTCATGTACCGCGGGGCGGTGGCCGCCCAGGGGGCGATCGCGGACCTCAAGACAGGCCGGCGCGAGGTGTTCGAGCTGCGGGTCAAGGGAGACGTCGGCGCCTTCATCCGGGGGCTGCAGGCCGACGGCGTGGAATGCCGCGGGTCCGGCGAGGAGGTCATGCGGGTCTTCGTCAAGCCGGGCCAGGGGCCGCGCGACCTCTTCGAGGCGGCGGTGCGGCACCGGGTGCAGGTGCGCCATCTGCGGCCGAGCGTGCCCACCCTCGAGGACGTCTTCGCCGAGGCGGTCGGGGAAGAGTGATGCCGATTCACGACCAGAGCTACCGCCGCTACGCGGGGCCCCGGAACGAGCCGGGGTCGGCGTGGCTGGTCATCGCCGCCGCCGGCATCCGCACCCTCCTGGGCCGGAAGCTGTTCCTCGCGGTGATGCTGGCCGCGTGGGGGCAGTTCTTCGTGCGCGCGGTGATGTTCTACCTGTCGGCGAACTTCCCGACCATGAACGTGCTGGCGCCGTCGGTCGAGACCTTCCGGCAATTCTTCGACATGCAGGAGATCTTCGTGCTGTTCGTGACCGTCTACGTCGGTTCGGGCCTCATCGCCAACGACCGGCGCTCGAACGCCCTGCAGATCTACCTGTCGAAGCCGATGAGCCGCGCCGAGTACGTGGCCGGCAAGCTGGGCATCCTCGGGTTCTTCCTGCTGATGGTGACCCTGGTGCCGGCGCTGGCGCTGCTGTTGATCGAGGTGATGTTCACGGCGAGCCTCGCGTTCCTTCTCGACAACCTCTTCCTGCTGCCGGCCATCACGTTGTACGCCCTGATGGAGGTGTCGCTGGCCTCGTTCACGATGCTCGCCCTGTCGTCCCTGTCGACCAGCGCCCGCTACACGGCGATGCTCTACGCTGGCGTGCTGTTCTTCACGGCGACGGTGTTCGCGATCCTGCGCGGCGCCACCGCGAGCTCGATGCTGGCGTGGCTCTCGCTACGGGCCAACGTCGAGCAGATCGGCGACGTCATCTTCCGCCTCCCGCCCCGGTTCGAGTCGCCGTGGGCGCTGTCGGTGCTGGTGGTGGCGCTGCTGATCGGCCTGTCGGCCCTGGTGCTCGACCGCCGGGTGCGCGGGGTGGAGGTGGTGACGTGACCGCGCCGGTGGTGGCCACCGACCACCTCTCGAAGTGGTACGGGCAGGTCATCGGGCTGAACGACGTCTCCGTCGAGGTCGGCCCCGGCGTCACCGGACTGCTCGGCCCGAACGGCGCCGGCAAGTCCACCCTGCTGAAGCTGCTCACCGGTCAGCTCAAGCCCAGCAAGGGCGGCGTCCGGGTGCTCGGCGAGCCCATCTGGGGGAACCCGCTGCTCTTCTTCCGGCTCGGGTTCTGCCCGGAGCAGGACGCCTTCTACGAGCGGATGACGGGGATGGAGTGGGTGACGGCGCTGGTCGGGCTCAACGGGCTGTCCGAGTCCGAGGCGTCCGAGGCGGCCCGGAGCGCCCTCGACACCGTCGACCTCCTCGACGCCGCCGACCGCAAGATCGGCGGCTACAGCAAGGGGATGCGCCAGCGCGTGAAGCTGGCCCAGGCCATCGCGCACGATCCCGAGCTGCTGGTGCTGGACGAGCCGCTGGCCGGCCTGGACCCGATCGCGCGGCGCAAGGTGATCCGGCTGATCAAGGACCGGGCGGCGCGGGGAAGGAGCGTCCTCGTCTCGAGCCACATCCTGCACGAGATCGAGTCGATGACCGCGACGATTCTCCTGATGCACAACGGCCGGATTCTCGCCGAGGGCAACATCCACACCATTCGGGACCTCATCGACGAGCATCCGCACCAGGTGCGGGTCCGCGCCAGCGACCCCCGGGGGCTGGCGCGCGGCCTCATCGCCCACGACGACGTCCTCAAGCTGCAGTTCGAGGACGGCGCGGTGGTGCTGGAGACCGACCGCCCCGACGCCTTCTACGGCCGGCTGACGGAGGCGGCGGCGACCGGCGCCCTGGGCGAGATTCACGAGGTCAGCTCGCCCGACGACAACCTGCAGGCGGTGTTCGACTATCTCGTGAAGTAGGTCCGCTCGACATGTCCAGCCCCCACGAGCCCCCGCCGCCCCCCTCGACGCCGGTCGGACCCTCGTTCCCGGGATCGGTGGCGCGCATCTACGACCTGTCGTTCGGCCAGATGCTGTGGTCGCGCCGCACGGTGTTCATGGTCCTCGTGGTCGGGGGACCGGTCGCGGTGGCCCTGATGCTGCGGCTGCTGGTGTCGATGGACCTGTTCGAAGCCGGCGGCGAGATTGACGGCCGCCCTGTGACCATCGACGGCCCGACGATCTTCGGGCTGATGATCTGGGGTTTCTACCTGAGCTTCTCGGTGCCGCTGCTGGGGGTGTTCTACGGGACGTCGCTGATCGCGGACGAGGTCGAGGACCGCACCATCACGTACCTCTTCACCCGCCCCGTCCCGCGCGGCGCGGTCCTCGTCGGCAAGTACCTCGCCTATCTGGTGTGCGCCGGCCTGCTGGTGCTGCCCTCGGTGGTGCTGGTGTTCTTCCTCGTGGTCCCGCTCCTCGGCGGGAGCGTCGGCGCCGGCTTCCCCGACCTGCTGAAGGATCTCGCCCTGCTGGCGGTCGGGCTCGCCGTCTACGGCGCCCTGTTCGCCCTCGTCGGCGCCCTGTTCAAGCGGCCGCTCCTGACCGGCCTCGTGTTCATCTTCGGCTGGGAGCCGGTCGTCATCATGGTGCCCGGCTACATGAAGCGGTTCACCGTGTCGTATTACCTGCAAGGATTGGTTCCCCACGCGATGCCCGAGGACGGGGGGGTGACCAACCTCGTCCTCCGGGTCCTGCAGGCGAACGAGATAGTGCCGTCGGCGACGGTCGGCCTCGTCGGGCTCGCGGTGATCGTGATCGGAGGTCTGGCCGTCGCGGTCCGGCTCGTCGACCGTCGCGAGTACGTGCTGGAGCAATGAGGCCGGCCGCGGGCGCGCGCGGCCGCCGCAACGGTATCATAAGGGCCCGTGGCGCAACCGTCCCGCTCACGACGGACTCGAAGGGCCGCCAGTCGCACCGGCGGGCTGGCGGGTGATCGATGATGGCCTCCATGTCGCGTCGGACGCGTTACGTCGCGCTCGCTTCCGGCGGCGTGCTCGCGGTCGGGCTCTGCGGCGGGCTGCTCGCCTATCTCAACCGCGACGCCGCGCGCGGGGTGGCGTCCGACGCGCCTTCCGAGCTCGCGTTCGTGCCCTCGCACGCGACGGCCCTCGCCTTCGCCGACGTGCGGGCGGTGATGGCGTCCGAGCTTCGGGAGCGGGTGCGGCGGATCGTGCCGGACGCCGCGGGGCGCGAGCAGCTCGAGCGGCATCTGGGCCTGGACATCGAGCGGGACATAGACCGCGTGCTCGTCTTCTGGGTCCCGGTGCGGGACGCGGACGCTCCGGACGGAGAGGGTTCCTCGGGGCTGGCCCTCTTCCGCGGGCGGCTGGACGCGGAACGGCTCGAGGCCGTGGCCCGCCGCGGCGGCGCCGAGGTCACCGAAGAGGACGGCTTGCGCATCGTCACCCGCGAGATCGAGGGCGCGGGGTCGCTGGCGATGGCGTTTCTCGAGCCGGGGCTGGTGGCGGTGGGGGAGTTGGCCGCCGTTCGGTCGGCGGCGCGCCGCGGGACCGGTGGCGACGCCATCGACGCCGATGCGGACATGATGCGGCTCCTGGGCCGGGTCGACGACCGGAGCAGCTTCTGGGCGGTGGGGCGGTTCGGCGAGGCGGGACTGCTCGGCTGGGTGCCGGAGCAGGTGTCGGAGAGGCTGCCTCCGGTGACCGCGTTCGCGGTACAGGGACGCATCAACGGCGGGATCAGCGTAGCGCTGGCCGTCGAGGGCCGCGACGACGCGGCCGCGCAGAACCTGCGTGACGTCGTTCGGGGCTTCGTGGCTCTGGCGCAGTTGCAGACGTTTGGCAACCCGGATCTGCAGGCGGTCCTGGACTCGCTGCAGACCGGCGGCGACGGAACCGCGGTGACGTTGTCCTTCCGGGTGCCGGCCGAGGCGCTCGACTTCCTGCTGTCGATGGTGGCTCCCGGCGAAACCTCCTGAATCGGCTCCGGGACTGTCCGGCGGCGGCCCGGGGGCGCTCGCCCGCGGCCCCGGGATCGACCGATCCGTTGCGTGCGCCCGCCCCCGACCGGGCAGCCGTTTTGCTATGATCTGACCCTGCGGTGACGACCCGCCCGGCACTGTTCCCTGCCGCGGCGCGGTGACCGCGGACGTGGATGGCTATCCGGAAAGACGAGCCCGTGGCGCGGCATCGGCGACGGGCTCCCAGGCTCCAGGACAACCTCGGGCGGGTTCGTACGTGAACAGGATCGGGGGTTCGCGCCGGGGAACGGCCCGGACGCCCACCGGGAGTCGCCGGTTCCCGCGGGGGGGGACGGCTTGGAGGGTCGGCCGGCGTCGGGGCCGCGACGCGGCGATTGGCGGGTGAGCGTGGCAGACAACGCGGAAGTGAGGGTCGTCGGCGTGCTGGGGTGCGGGCTCATGGGCTCGGGCATCGCCCAGGTCTGTGCGCAGGCGGGTTACCGGACCGTCGTGCGCGAGGTGGATCAGGCCGCCGTCGACGCCGGGCTCGGCCGGATCGAGCGCTCTCTCGATACCGGGGTGGCCCGCGGCAAGACGACCCGCGAGGCGCGGGACGCGGCGATGGATCGGCTCGGCGGGACCACCCGCTTCGAGGCGCTGGCCGAGAGCGACCTGATCGTCGAGGCGATCGTCGAGAACGTCGACGCCAAGCGGGCGGCGTTCGCGGCGGTCGAGCCGTTGGTCGGTCCCGAGACGCTGTTCTGCTCGAACACGTCCTCGGTGTGCATCACCGAGCTGGCGGCGGCGACGACGCGGCCGGACAAGTTCATCGGGCTGCACTTCTTCAGCCCCGTGCCGATCATGTCGCTGGTGGAGGTGATTCGCGGACTGTCCACCTCCGACGCCACCTGGGAGCGGGCCTTCGCCTTCGCGAAGTCGCTCGGCAAGCAGCCGGTGACCGCGCCGGACCGGCCCGGGTTCATCGTCAACCGGCTGCTCATTCCCTATCTGCTGAGCGCGGTGCGCGCCTACGAGCAGGGATGCGGCACCCTGGAGGACATCGACACCGCGATGACCCAGGGATGCGGCCATCCCATGGGGCCGTTCGCGCTGGCCGACTTCATCGGCCTCGACACCACGTACTACATCGCGAACATCATGTTCGAGGAGTTCCGCGACCCCGCGTACGCCCCCCCGCCCCTGCTGAAACGGATGGTGCTAGCGGGGCGGCTGGGACGCAAGACCGGTCATGGCTTTTTCAGGTATTGAGGCGACGGCGCCCGCCGTCCCCGCGCAGGGCGCCGACGAGGGCATCGCCGAGGCGGTGCGGGTCCTGCTCGCCGGGCTGGGCGAGGACCCGGCGCGGGAAGGGCTCGTCAGGACGCCGGACCGGGTCGCGAAAGCGTTGCGGTTCCTGACCAGCGGCTACGATCGGGACGTCGACAGCGTCGTCAACGACGCCCTCTTCACGGTGGACTACAGCGAGATGGTCATCGTGAAGGACATCGACTTCTACAGCCTGTGCGAGCACCATCTGCTGCCCTTCTTCGGGCGCTGCCACGTCGCCTACGTGCCGGACGGGAAGGTCATCGGACTGAGCAAGCTGCCCCGGCTGGTCGAGGTGTTCAGCCGCCGGCTGCAGGTGCAGGAGCGGCTGACGAGCCAGATCGCCGAGGCCATCGCGGCCAAGGCGGGCCCTCTCGGCGTCGCCGTGGTGGTGGAGGCCACCCATCTGTGCATGGCGATGCGCGGCGTGGAGAAGCAGAACTCGGTGGCCCTGACGAGCGCCATGCACGGTGTGTTCCGCACCGACGCCCGCACCCGGATGGAGTTTCTGAACCTGTTGCGTCCGGGGGGCGGCGCCGCCGTCCTCCGGGATGTCACGGAGCACGCGATCGATGCCGAACACAGCTGAGCGTCGTCGCCGGCGGTTGCGGACGGCGGCCCTCGCGGTCGCTGTGACCCTCTCGTCCGTCGCCTCGACGGGGGCGCAGTCGCGCCGCATCGAGCCCGCCGAGGTCGAGTGTCCGTCCGTCCTCGGCGTCGGGGTGGACACCGACCGGACCTACTGCGACGTGCAGATCGGCGACGAGATCGCCGACGGCGTCATCGTGCGGATCCCCCCGCACCGCGGACCGGCGACGGTGACGTTCACGCTGCACGGCCGGCATACCTACTCGGAGGACGAGGTGGCGCGCGGCCGGGGCTATGCACGCTATCTGGCGACGGCCGCGGTGGCGAGCGCCCAGGAGGTGCTGGCGCGCCCCGTCGTTCTCGCCGAGTTCCACGGCGCCGCCGACCTCGTCGACCGGGTCGGGGGCGGGGCGGGCCCGGGCGGCGTCAAGGCGATCGCGCCGGTGGGGGCCGAACGCATCCGCGTCATCGTGCCGTCCAACGTGACCGAAGTCAGCGTCGTCGGGCTCGAGCTCGAGGTCCGGCGCGTCGACAGCGAGGAGACGCAGATCGCGCGTGGACGCGCCATTGCGCTGATCAGCGACGTGAACGTGGAGTACCGCGCGCGCTAGCGGGTCTGCGCCGCTCTCCGCGGAAGGCCCCGCTCCCCGGGCGAGGGGGCGCCGCGGGGCGGCGGAAGCCGCGGGCGAGGAGTTGCGCCGCTCTACCGGGCCGGGAGTCCGTGCCGCAGATCGGCTCGGACTCCCGGAGGTTGGTTGGGCGGCAAGCGGAGCCGCGGGCGACGATTGGCGGGCCAGACCATGGAGCATCAACAGAGCGATCCGGAACGCGTGAGGGACGTCATCGTCGTCGGGGCGGGGCCGGCCGGCCTCGCGGCCGCCATCGCGGCGCGCCGCGCCCGGCTCGACTGCGAGGTGTTCGAGCGGGCCGCGCTCGTCAACTCGATCCTCAAGTTCCCGACGAACATGGTCTTCTTCACGACCCCGGAGCTCCTCGAGATAGGGGAGCTGCCTTTCGTCACCCCCTACGCGAAGCCGACGCGAGACGAGGCCCTGCGCTACTATCGCCGCACCGTCGACGCGTTCGACCTCACCGTCCGGCTCGGCTACGAGGTCGCCTCGATTGACCGGCAGCCGGGCCCGGACGCCGCCGCGGCCCTCGCCGTCGACGTCCACCACCCCCACGAGGGCTCGCTCCGGCGGCTCGCCCGCACCGTCGTCGTCGCCGTCGGGGCCTACGACTGCCCCAACCGGCTGGGCATTCCCGGCGAGGACCTCCCGCACGTCTCGCACTACTACACCGAGGCGCATCCCTGGTACCGGAAGCGGGTCGTGGTGGTCGGGGGCAAGAACTCGGCGGCCGAGGCGGCCCTCGAGCTGTACCGCTCGGGCGTTCACGTCACCCTCGTGCACCGGCACGCCGAGCTGGGGGACGGCATCAAGTACTGGGTCCGGCCCGACATCGAGAACCGGATCAAGGAGGGTTCCATACCCGCGCGGTTCGAGACCCGCGTCGTCGAGATCCGGCCGCGCGAGGTCGTCGTCGAGTCGGCGGCGGGGCGGGAGGTGCTGCCGGCCGACGCCGTCCTCCTGCTGACCGGCTATCACCCCGACACCGCGATGCTCCGCCGCTTCGGCATCGATGTCGACGACGCCACCATGGTGCCCGCCCACGATCCCGAGACCTACGAGACCAACGTGCCCAACCTGTTCCTCGCCGGGCAGGTCATCTCCGGCGTCTACAGCGGACAGATCTTCATCGAGAACGGCCGCTTCCACGGCCAGCGGGTCATCGGCGAGATCGCGCGGCGCCTGGCGCCGGCCGGCGACGCCGTGCCGGCGTAGGTCCCGCCCCGCGACCCGAGGGGCCGGCGCGCAGCGCCAAATGCACATCATCATCGTCGGGGGCGGGTCGGTCGGCTATCCGCTCGCCAAGGGGCTCGCCGAGCACCACGACGTCTTCGTGGTCGACGTCGACCCGGCGCGGGCCGAGCGCTTCGGCGATCTGGACGTCGAGCTCGTCACCGGCGAGGGCGCCGACCCCGACGTGCTGCGGCGCGCCGGGGCCGGGGGCTGCGACGTCTTCATCGGGGCCACCCGCCACGACGAGATCAACATCGTCGCCTGCTCGCTCGGCAGCCGGCTGGGCGCCGGCCGGACCATCTGCTTCGTCACGAAGGAGAACCTGCTTCGCGCTCACGGTGGTGACGGCGACCTCCGGCGCCACTTCGGGATCGACGAGGTCGTCTGGCCCGAGGCGGAGCTCGCGGCCGACATCGAGCGAATCGTCAGGGAGCCGGGCGCGACCGACGCGGCCGAGTTCGCCGACGGCCGCATCCAGCTCCTGGGGTTCCGGCTCGCGGCCGACTCCCGGCTGGCGGGACGCGACGTGGCGTCGCTCGACCTGCCCCCGGGGGTCGTCATCGCCGCCGTGAAGCACGGGAGCTCGACGTCGATTCCGCGCGGCCGCACCCGGCTCTCGTCCGGCGACCAGATAGTGATGATGGGCACGCGGGAGGGCATGGCGGAGTCCCTGCGAAGGGTGTCCCCCGGCGCCCGCCCCCGCTCCCAGCTCGTCACCATCGTCGGCGGCGGCGACGTCGGCTGGCGGCTCGCGCAGCGGCTCGACGGCGTCGACGGCATCCGGCTGCGGGTCATCGAGCGGGACCCGGGGCGGGGCGAGCTGCTCGCGTCCACCCTGCGGAACGCCCTCGTGCTGTGCGGCGACGGCACCGACCTGGGGCTGCTCGAGGCGGAGGACATCGGCCGCAGCGACGTGCTCGTCTCGGTCATAGACAACGACGAGAGCAACCTGTTCGCCTCGCTCCTGGGCCGGCAGCTCGGGGTGCGGAAGGTGATAACCCGCGTCGGCAACTGGCCCAACCACCGCCTCTTCGAGCGCGTCGGGGTCGACGTGGCCCTCTCCGCCCGCGGCTCGGCGGTGACCTCGGTCGTGCACCGGATCGACGGCGGCCGCGCCGTCCTCCTCGCGGTCCTGCAGGAGGGGCAGGCCCGGGTGCTGGACGTGGCGGTCCCCGCAGGGTTCGCGGCCGCCGTCGTCAGGGACCTCGGGCTTCCCGAGGAATCGATCATCGGCACGGTGTTGCGCGGCACGGACGTCATCGTGCCCCGCGGCGACGACCGGGTGCAGGGGGGCGACCGCCTCCTGATCTGCTGCACCGAGGCCGCCGTCGGCGGCGTGCGCGACCTGTTCGCCGGCCCGCGGGGGCCGGCGCGGTGATCGGCCAGTGCCGCGTCATGACTGAGTGTTCGGAGCGTGGGCTGTGATTCGTCAACGATTGCGGGCCTTGAACCCATGTCCGTGTCCGAAGGTTGGGACGTGACGCACCACCAGCCCGTGGTGAAACCCCGCGTTGCACCGAGAGTAGCGAGGCGCCCGCCTGACAAGGCGTGAGGAGGGCGCATATCGGGCATAGGTAACCGACGAACAACGCAGTCAGGCGGGATGCATCGCCGCTCGAATGCACCGGGGACTTTCGCCACGGGCTGCTAGCCGTCCTGGAGGGCCGGTCGGTCGCCGACGGTACCGTCGGGCAACGATTGGCGGGCTGGCCGCCCGCTCATCAAGGACAGCGATCGATATAAGGTTGCCAACTGCGTCCATTGGCAACCCGTTTTCTGCCGAGCGACGCGATTGGCACGTGGCAATGTAATTCCCGTCAGCGTCCTAAGGCCGGCACGCCGGGAACGGGCGTTGGTTCAGGTCGGGACAGGTCCGAGAGGTACATGCGCCTCAGCATCGTCGCCCAGGTTGCGGGTCGGATCATCCGGCTGTTCGGCGCGTCGTTCCTGGCCCCGGCCGTCGTCGCGGCCGGCTACGGCGAGTGGTCCGACGTGGGCGGCTTTCTCGCCGGCGGCGCCGCCAGCGCGGCGACCGGCCAGCTGCTCGTCGGCGTCTCCGGCGGGGCCGGCGACGACCTCCGCCGCATCGAGGCGCTGGCCGTGGTGGCCGGCGCCTGGCTGCTCCTCGCGCCGCTGTGCGCGGTGCCGTACGTCTGGGCCGGGCTCGGTGTGGTGGACGCGCTCTTCGAGGCGATGTCCGGCATCACCACGACCGGCGCGACCATCCTGACCGACTTCGAGGCCCCCGGCCGGGGCCTGTTCTTCTGGCGCTCGCTGACGCAGTGGCTCGGCGGCATGGGCGTAATCACCCTGGTGGTCGCGGTGCTGCCGCGGCTCGCCCACGGGGTCCGGCAGCTCTTCTTCACCGAGGTGCCCGGCCCCGCGGAAGAGAAGCTGGGGCCGCACATCCGCAGGACCGCCGCCGTTCTCTGGTACCTGTACGCCGGCCTGACCGCGGCTGCGGCGGCGGCGCTGCTCCTCGCCGGCATGCCGCTCTTCGACGCCGTCTGTCACGCCATGACGACGCTCTCGGCCGGCGGTTTCTCCCCCCACCCGCAGTCGATCCTGGGCTACGACAGCGCCGCCGTCGAGTGGATCCTCTGCGTCTTCATGTTCCTCGCCGGCGCCAACTTCGCGCTGCAGTACCGCGCGCTCGGCCGCGGGCCGGGAGTGCTGGCCCGCGATGACGAGTTCCGAGTCTACACCGGCATCGTCGCCGTCGCGGCCGCGTTGCTCGCGGTGCTGCTGTGGCGGGTCGAGGGCGACGGCGCCCCGGTGCGGACGGCGCTGTTCCAGGTGCTCTCCATCCTGACCACGACCGGCTACTCCAGCGCCGACTTCGCCCTGTGGGGCGATCAGGCCAGGGTGGTGCTGCTCGCGATGATGTTCGTCGGCGGCTGCGCGGGCTCGGCGGCGGGCGGTCCCAAGGTGCTCCGGCACATGCTCGCCGGCCGGTTCACCCGCGTCGAGCTGCGGCGTACCTTCCACCCCCACGGCGTCATGCCGGTGAAGCTCGGCGGCCGGGTGGTGCCCGAGGTCGTGATCCGGTCCGTCCTCGTCTTCTTCGCCTTCTACGTCGCGACCTTCGCGGCCTGCGTGGCGGTGGTCGTCGAGCTCGGGGCCGACCTCGAGACCGCGATCACCGCCACCGCCGCGAGCCTCGGCAACATCGGCCCCGGCTTCGGCGAGGTCGGTCCGCTGGCGAGCTACGGCGAGCTGCACCCGCTGTCGAGGCTGACCCTGACCGCGGCCATGTGGATCGGCCGCCTCGAGGTGGTGACGGTGCTGGCCCTGCTTCGGATGGAGGTGTGGGCCGGCGCGCACTGGCGGCGGAGTGCGGCGCGACGATAGGGCGGGCAACCTCCGTCGAGCGCGCAGCATGGGCCACCGCAACAGCGGTGCCGATTCCCCGAGGGATTCCGAGGCCGCGCCCGGCGCGCTCACGACCTGGCGGCCGGCAATCGGGTACGAGACGGACGGCGAGCTGGTGAATCGTGCAAGGGGATGGCGCCGGAGGCGGAGTACGGAAGGGGTGCTCGTGACAGGCTGCCCAAGTTGGGGAGGGGCGCTTCGGTAGAGAGGGACCGGATGGAGCCTATTGCGGCCCGGGCCGGCCCGTCCGCGCCGCGACCGCGTGCATCTCTATCAGGTCGATGAGGGCCCGCGAGCGGCCGGCGACGTCGCCCTGCTCGAGGAGCGCCTGCTTCTCGACCGGCTCGAGGTCGAGGTACTGCGCCAGGGTGTTGACGAGGGCGTCGTCTCCCATGTCCGTCGGCACCATCCGGCGCCATCTCGCATCGTCGAACTGGCCCGCGAGCAGGGGATCGAGGCGGGTCCGCAGCCGGCGGAGCTCGTCGCGGATGGGTTCGGAGTCGGCCTCCGGCAGGGCGGCGATCTCGGCCCGGCGGTACGCGCGGCCGCCGACCTCGGCGACGATGCGGAAGCGCTCGATGCCGCGGAGGACGATGTTCGACCGGCCGTCGGGCAGACGCTCGGCGTGGGTGATCAGGCCCGCGCATCCGACGTCGTAGACCGGCGGCGCCGGGCCGGGCTCGCGGCCGGCCTTCTGGAGCACCATGCCGATGATGCGGTCTCCCGACAGGGCGTCGGCCAGCATCTGCCGGTACCGCGGCTCGAAGATGTGCAGGGGCAGGCAGACCGACGGGAACAGGACGACGTTGGGCAGCGGGAAGATGGGAATCGTCGAGGGCAGCATCATGACGTCCGGCAGCCCGGGGGCGAGGCCGTGCGGCCTCCCGGCCCGGACTCCTCCAGCTCAGTGCACGGTCCGGGTCTTCTTGTCGAGGAAGTCCATCAGGACGTAGCGGCCCAGCGTGTGGGGGGTCGTGAAGTACGCCTTGCCGTGGCAGATCGCGGTGACCCGCTTCACGAAGCTCACCAGCTCGTAGTCGCGCGCGAGCATGAAGGTGTTGATCATGATGCCCGCCTTGCGGCAGGTGGCGACCTCGGCGAACGTCTCCGAGATGACCCAGGGGTCGAGGCCGAAGGCGTTGCGGTAGATCTTGCCGTCGGGTCGGGTCAGGGCCGACGGCTTGCCGTCGGTGATCATCACGATCTGCCGCATCTCGCGGGGCTGCCGCTCCAGCAGGCGCCGGGCGAGGCGGAGCCCCTCCCGCGTGTTGGTGTAGTGTGGCCCGACCCGCGCCCGGGCGAGCTGGCGGAGCGGGATTTCCTCGGCCGAGTCGTGAAACAGGACGACGCGCAGGGTGTCGCCGGGATACTGGCGCCGGATGAGGTTGGCGAGGGCCAGGGCCACCTGCTTGGCCGGCGTGAACCGGTCCTCGCCGTACAGGATCATGCTGTGGCTGCAGTCGAGCATGAGCACGGTCGCGCAGGCGCTCTGGTACTCGCCCTGGGCGACCATGAGGTCCGGCTGCTCGACCTCGATGCCGGGTCCGGCGATCGCATCGCGTCCCATGCGCTTCACCGCGCTCAGGATGGTCGCGGCGGCGTCGAGGTTCATGGTGTCGCCGAACTCGTAGGGCTTGGGGGCGCCTCCCGCCTCGACGCCCGTCGCGTAGTCGCGCGTGTCGTGCCGGCCGACGCTGCTGTGGCCGACCGATCCGAGCAGGTCCCGCAGGGCCCGGTAGCCCAGGAAGTCGAGGCCCTTGTCGGTGACCTCGAACTGCATGGGCGGCGACTGTCCTTCGCCGCCCCCGCGGCCCTCGCGGTCGCGGGCCGCCGCCTCGAGGTCGGGATGACGGGTGATGTAGCCCTGCCGGGCCATCTGGTCGATGAGCCGGTCGATGAGCGACTCGAGTCGCGATGCCCCGTCGTGGTCCGCGTCGGCCGCGTCGCCCAGCAGGTTGAGGACCGTCTCGTCGGACAGCATCCCGCCGTTGAGAAGGGCCTCGAGGATCGCGTCGCGCAGGGCCTGCTCCGAGCGCCGATCGCCGTCCGCATCCGGATCGCCGGGGTCGCCCGAGGCGCTGCCGAAGCCGCTGTCGAGAAGCAGCCGCGAGAGCTTCGACACCAGCTCCTCGATGTCGAGCCCGTCGAGCTCGTCGCCGGTGTAGCGGGTGTATCGGTACTTCATCGTCGTCGGCGCGTCTGCGGCCCGCGCGCGGGCTCGCCCTAGTTGTAGTACTTCTTCTTCCCGGGCGGGACGCGGACGTCGGTCTCGAACAGCTGCTCCGCCGTCATCGGCTTCCGCCGCCCGGACTCGACCGCGCTGTACTGCCACGTGTCGTTCCGGCTGATCTTCTTCTGCGAGTAGAGGCCCTCGATGATGAACTCGACGGCGGACGCGAGCACCGGCGGCGGCTCGTCCGCGTCGACCCCCAGGTGGCCGGCGAGCTCGTGCAGCCCGTGGATCTGGCCGGTCTGCTCGAGGAGCTCGGCCGCCGACGTCGCGTCGCCGAGATCCAGCGTCCCTCCCAGGTCGAACCATTCGACCACGGTTCCGGCGTCGACGGTGGCGAACCACCCCTCGAACACGCGGCCGACGGCGGTGCGGATGACGTCGCGGGCGACCTGGCCGGCGCCGCGCAGCTCGCCCTCGTACTCCAGCTCGAACTTGCCGGTGATCGAAGGCAGGGCCGCGTAGACGTCGGCGATGCGGACCGCGGCGGCGGCCTCGCGGTTGACCAGCGCCCGCCGCTCGGCGTTCGACACCGCGTTCTCCAGGCAGGTGATCGGCATGCGCTGGCTGACGCCGGAACGCTTGTCGATCTTGCCGTGGCCGCGGGCGACGAACGCGACCTCCTCGACGATCTCGCTGATGTAGGGCGGGACGCGCGGCGCCCCCGCCGCGCCGCCGGACCGCGCGGTCCACGCCTCCTGGCTCGTGATCCGCATCCCCTCCCGGCGCGTCTGCGGATAGTGGGTGCGAACCTCCGACCCGATGCGGTCCTTCAGCGGGGTGATGATCTTGCCGCGGGCGGTGTAGTCCTCCGGGTTCGCGGTGAACGTCATCACCACGTCCAGCGGCAGCCGCACCGGGTAGCCCTTGATCTGGACGTCGCCCTCCTGGAGGATGTTGAACAGGCCGACCTGGATCTTGCCGGCGAGGTCGGGCAGCTCGTTGATGGCGAATATGCAGCGATGGGCGCGGGGAAGCAGCCCGTAGTGCATGGTGAGCTCGTCGGACAGCTCGAGCCCGGCCCGGGCCGCCTTGATGGGGTCGACGTCGCCGATCATGTCGGCGATGGTGACGTCCGGGGTCGCCAGCTTCTCCACCAGCCGGCGTTCCCGCGGGAGCCAGGCGATGGGCAGATCGTCTCCGGCCTCCGACACCCGGGTGCGGCAGGCGCGGCACAGGGGCGCGAGGGGGTCGTCGTTGATCTGGCAGCCCGGCATGACCGGCACCGCCTCGTCGAGAAGCGAGACCAGCGCGCGAAGCAGGCGGGTCTTGGCCTGCCCCCGCAGGCCCAGGAGCACGAAGTCGTGCCGGGACAGGATGGCGTTGACGACCTGCGGAATGACCGATTCGTCGTAGCCGACGATGCCGGGGAACAGCGGCCCCCCTTCGGCGAGGCGGCGCACGAGGTTCTCCCGCATCTCGAGCCTGACGCTGCGGCGGGGCAGGCGACCGGCGTCGACCGCCTCACGAAGCTCTCCCAGACGTTCCGGTAGCGGCATGGTGCGATCTTAGCAGCCCGCGGCGAAAACCCCCGCTGCATTCGAGCGGCGATGCATCCCGCCTGACTGCGTTGTTCGTCGGTTGCATGTGCCCAACATGCGCCCTCCTCACGCCTTGTCAGGCGGGCGCCTCGGCGATCCGCCGGCGCCCTTGGGGCGCTGTGCAACGCGGGGCCTCCGCCGCGGGCTGCCAGCAGCCCGCGGCCGGCGCGTCCGCGACGTTCCGCTCGATCAGGGCGCTCCGGCCGCCAGCGCCTCCGCGGTGACGAAGCGGGGCTGGATGTCGATGGGGATGTGCCCGAGCCGGTCCAGGGCCTGCCGCACCGCCGGGGTCACGACCCCCCGGGTCTCCAGAATCCGTTGCGCGGCGTCGAAGTCGCCGGTGGCCTGCACCGTCATGAGCTCGCGGGTGAGGGCGGTGACGGTGTCCCGGATGCGGCCGTGGTCGACCGCGAAGCGCCCGTCGACGTCGACGGTCACCGCCCCCGCGTCGAGGAACGTGTTGAGCTGGATGGCCACGCCGCGGCCGTGCGCCTCGTCGATGCCGAAGCGGATCGAGCGGAACGTCGAGGCGAGGAACGTGGTGTACATGCTGCGCTCGAGCGACCGGTCGACGACCCCCCGGTCGATGAGCTCGCGCAGGGCCCAGAGGCCGGCGACGTCGGCCTTGGCCTCCTCGATGGTGCTGTGGGTCTCGCGGAGCTCCTGCCGAACCGTGGTCCGCCGGCCGTCGACGGTGATGGTGCCGGGCCCCAGGCCGTGCATCAGCTCGTGCATCAGGATGTGGGTGAAGAACGCCTCGAACGAGACCTCCCGCTGCTCGGCCGGCCGCAGCGTCACCTGCGCGATGGGGGTCAGGACGCGCTGGAACTTGGCTTCCTGCACGTTCTTCAGCATGACCCGCTTCGAGCCCTTCTCGCGCACCACCCGCTCGTCGTTGGGCAGGTTGAAGGCCGCGGTCTGCACGCCGCTGTTCGCGTCGCCGGCGGTGAAGACGACGTTGACGACGCGGATCGGGGCGAGGGCGCCGAGGGCCGGGTTCCGGAACCTCGGGTCGATGGGCAGCGTGTCCTCCAGCCCCTGCAGCTCGGCCCCGAAGCGTTCCAGCGTCGCCGTCTCCGCCGCGTCGCGGATGGTGACGAACGCCTCGAACGCCGCCTTGTAGTTGAACCACTCGTCCTCGTAGACCTCGTAGGGCCCGATGGTCGGCTCGATCGCCGAGTCGAGCTCCATCCACGCCACGTCGCTGTCGTAGTAGTCGTTGCTCGCGAACGCGGCCGCGCGGGTCTCCAGGTAGCGCCGCAGCGTCGGGTCCGCGGTGGCGCGGGCGGCCGCCAGCAGGTGCGCGGCGGCGATGGCCAGCGGCCCCTCGTACTCCACGCTGTAGGGCACGCTGGTGAACCCCCCGGCCGGAGCGCGGCGGATGGTCGTGAAGAACCCGGTGGCGGCGGCGCGGGCGGGACCCTCGAGCCCGTCCAGCCACGCCGCGATCTCGTCGCGCGTCGCCCCGGCGGGGTAGTAGTTGGCGCCCTCGGGCTTTGGCGGCGCGCCGGCCACGAACGGCCGGTCGTTCTCGATGCGCGACCAGGGACCCTTGTTGAGCAGGAAGTAGTCGAGGGCGGCCTGCCCTGCGGCGCTCCGGTCCCCGGCGAGCGAGATGAGCATCGCGGGGTTGCCGGCCCAGACCTGCTCGAGGAAGATGCCGTCCATCACGCGGGCGGCGTCGATGATGTGGCCGAGCGCGCGGCGCTCCGAGTCGGGCAGCCCCGACGGGTCCGCGCCGATGTCGACGGGTGCGAACAATCGCGTCATCGTGGTTCCCTGACCTCCGGCGGAGGCCGGCGTGCCGGTCAGGGCAACGACTCCGGCGACGCCCCCGGCCAGCAGGACGGTCGCAGTGCCGCCGAACCGGCTCCGCGTCCTTCTCATCCTTGGCACCTCCAGTGTCCGAGCGGCTCGCTACCATCATGGAACGGCCGGCGGGGCCGAGGCAAGGCGGGGAGATTGCTACACTGGTAACCGACCGTGCCGACGCGGGGATCCGGGCCGGGCGCGGAATCCCGGCGTTTCGCCGTGGCGGGACGGGGCGGTTGCGTCCGCCGGTTCCGGGACGCGTCGGCGCCAGGAGTGTACATGACGAGCTCGACACAGTTGGCGGTGATCGGCGGGGGGCCGGGCGGGTACGCCGCCGCGTTCCTCGCTGCGGATCTGGGCATGCGCGTGACCCTCGTCGACGAGGCCCCGAACCCCGGGGGCGTGTGCCTGTACCGGGGTTGCATGCCGTCGAAGGCGTTGCTGCACGTGGCGAAGGTGGTGACGGAGGCCCGCGAGGCCCGCAACTGGGGCGTCGACTTCGGCGAGCCGGCGCTGGACGTCGACCGGCTGCGCAGCTGGAAGGACGAGTCGGTGGCCCGGTTGACGGGGGGGCTCGGCCAGCTCTCGAGCCAGCGCGGGGTGAGCTACCTCCACGGCCGGGCCGAGCTGTCGGGGCCGACCTCGGCGCAGGTGACGGCGGCCGGCGGCGGGGTCACCGCGCTCGAGTTCGAGCACGCGGTTCTCGCCACCGGATCGAGGCCGGCGGCGCCCGGCCCGCTCGCTCTCGACAGCGATCGGGTCTGGGACTCGACCCGCGCCCTCGAGATCCCGTCGGTGCCCGGCTCGCTGCTCGTGGTCGGCGGCGGCTACATCGGGCTCGAGCTGGGGTCGGTGTACGCCGCCCTCGGGTCGAGGGTCACGGTGGTCGAGATGACCGCCGGCCTGCTGCCGGGGGCCGACCGCGACCTCGTGGCGGTCGTCGCTCGCCGGCTCGGCCGGGCGTGCGAGGCGGTGCGCCTGGAGACGACGGTGACGGCGCTGTCCGAGGACGGCGACGGCGTCTCGGTGACCCTGAAGGGCAAGGACGGCGAGTCGGCGGAGCGGTTCGACCGCGTGCTGGTGGCGGTGGGCCGGGTGCCGAACTCGGACGTGCCGGGGCTCGACCGTACCGCGGTCGGCCGCGATTCACGCGGTTTCGTGGCCGTCGACGGCCAGCGCCGGACGGCCGAGCCGACGATCTTCGCGGTCGGCGACCTCGTCGGCGAGCCGATGCTCGCGCACAAGGCGAGCCACGAGGCGCGTGTCGCGGTCGAGGCCATCGCGGGACACCGTGCGGTGTTCGAGCCCGCCGCCATCCCGGCCGTGGTGTTCACCGACCCGGAGGTGGCCTGGTGCGGCCTCACCGAGACGCAGGCGAGGGCGGAGGGACGCGCGGTGGAGGTGGCGAAGTTCCCCTGGGGGGCCTCGGGGCGGGCGGTCACCCTCGACCGGCCGGCCGGCGTCACCAAGCTCGTCATCGAGCCCGAGTCGGAACGCATCCTCGGGGTCGGCATCGCGGGAAGCGGGGCGGGCGAGCTCATCGCCGAGGGGGTGGTGGCCATCGAGATGGGGGCCACCGCGTCCGACCTGCGGCTCTGCATCCACCCGCACCCCACCCTGTCCGAGACCCTGATGGAGTCGGCCGAGGTCTTCTTCGGCCAGAGCACCCACGTCTACCGGCCGAAACGGAAACGCTGACCCCAGCCACTACCGGCCGAAACGGAAACGCTGACCCCAGCCACGGAGCGGCTTGGCCGGAGTTCCTCACCGATGGGTCGGGGGCCGGTCCCGGTGTCAGGGAGCGCCGCGGTTCGCCGCGGCAACCGCGTCCGCCTGCTCATGGGCGTGGTAGGAGCTTCGCACCAACGGCCCGGACTCGACGTGCCGGAAGCCGAGCCCCAGCGCCTCGTCCTTCAGCTCCGCGAACTCGTCGGGGTGGTAGTAGCGGGCGACCGGCAGGTGGGCGGGCGACGGGCGGAGGTACTGGCCTATCGTCACGATGTCGCATCCCGCGCGCCGCAGATCGGCCAGCGCCGCCGCGAGCTCGTCTCGGGTCTCGCCGAGGCCCACCATGATTCCCGATTTCGTGGCCACCCGGGGGCGGTGGCGGCGGGAATGGGCCAGGACCCGGAGGGCGCGGTCGTAGCCGCCGCCGGGGCGCGCCCGTCGGTACTGGCCGCGAACGGTCTCCAGGTTGTGGTTCAGGACGTCGGGCCTCGCCGTCAGCACGACGTCGAGCGCGTCGGTGCTTCCGCCGAAGTCCGGCACGAGGGTCTCGACGCGGCAGTCCGGGGCCAGAGAACGGATGGCGGTGACGGTGGCGGCGAAGGCGCCGGCGCCGCCGTCGTCGAGGTCGTCCCGGTCGACGGAGGTGACGACCGCATGCTCGAGACCGAGGGTCCGCACCGCTTCCGCCACCCGCACCGGCTCCCCCGGGTCGACGGGGCCGGGGCGGCCGTGCTCGACGTTGCAGTAGGCGCACGCCCGGGTGCAGACCCCGCCCAGGATCATGAAGGTCGCGGTCCCGTGGTGCCAGCACTCCCCGATGTTGGGGCAGTTGGCCTCTTCGCACACGGTGTGCAGCCCCTGCTCGCGGACGAGCCGCTTGAGGCGCCGGTAGCCCTCGCTGCCCGGCGCCCGGACCCGCAGCCAGCGGGGCTTGGCCGCCGCCGGGGCCGGCTCGGGGCGGACCCGGCGTCCCCGGTGAAAGGTCGCCGGCGCGGCGGGGGAGGCGGCCGTCCCGTCGTCCAGGATCGCCATGCCCCGGATCGTACCGCGCCGCCGCTGCCCGGCGCAACGCGGCCGGGTCGGCCGCGGGCTTCGCCCGGGCCCGCGGGGGGGTGCACGACAGGAAAGTTGTGCGCCGTCACGCAAGACGGGCACCACCTCGTGTGCGGGCGCGGCAGCCCATGGATTGGCCTGTTGCGGGGGTCTTGGCCCAAGCCGCTCTCCGTGAATCGAGAGCCCGACGGCGCCGGGGGCCGCCATCCAACAATGATGTCGTGCACCCCCCGCGGGGCCGCGATTCGCCGGGTGGGGGAAAATCGTGTACACTTGCCCCGGTGTCGTATGGGCGGCGTAGCGCCGCCCGTGCGGAAAGACGCGGCCCCGGTCCCGGCCGTCCGGCACAGGGATGCCAGGGGCTGGCGGTCCGGCAAGCGGGGATGGCGAGGGTCGGCCAGCGGGACGCGGCGCCGTGTTCTTCGGTTGACGAAAGGCGCGATCGGGCGGGGATGCGCGCCGGCCCACTCGGACCGACACTCTCACCCCCCTCGGCCCGGCAGCCCCCACGGCGCCGCGGCCGGTGAACGACACGGAGGAGTCGATGGCGTACAGCATTTGTGAACCCTGCGTAGGGACCAAGGACACCGCCTGCGTGGACGTGTGTCCGGTGGACTGCATCCACCCGCGCAAGGACGAGGAGGAGTTCGAAGCCGAGACGATGCTCTACATCCATCCGGAAGAGTGCATCGACTGCGGCGCCTGCGTGCCCGCGTGCCCGGTCGAGGCGATATTCGCCAACGACGAAGTGCCCGATCAGTGGGAGAGCTTCATCGAAGTCAACGCCAACTGGTACGAAGGCCGGTAGCTGAGCGAGCCGCCCATGGGTTTGATCGACCATCGCTTCGAAGACAACTTCATCACCACGAATCTCGACAAGGTCCTCAACTGGGCGCGGCAGTCCTCGTTGTGGCCGATGGGATTCGGGCTGGCCTGCTGCGCCATCGAGATGATGGCGACGTCGGCGTCCCGGTTCGACATCGCCCGGTTCGGCGCCGAGGTCTTCCGCGCGTCGCCGCGCCAGGCCGACCTGATGATCGTCGCCGGCACCGTCACCAAGAAGATGGCCCCGGTCCTGCGGCGGCTCTACGACCAGATGCCCGAGCCGAAGTGGGTCATCTCGATGGGAAGCTGCTCGAACGCCGGGGGGCCGTTTCCCACGTACTCGGTGTTGCAGGGTGTCGACAAGGTGGTGCCCGTCGATGTCTACGTGTCCGGATGTCCCCCCCGCCCCGAGGCGCTGCTCTACGGGTTGATGCGGCTGCAGGACAAGATCCGGCGCGAGAACACGGTGTTGCGCAAGGAACGGGTCATCATGGCGGGACAGAGCGATCCGATTCTCGTCGAGGACCGGGGGTAGCGGCCGTGCAGCAGTTGGCGAAGCTCTTTCGGATGGTGTTCCTGGTCGATCTGATCAAGGGGCTGCTCGTCACCCTCAGGTACACCCCGCAACCCGCGTTCACCTTCCAGTATCCGGCCGAACGGCGCCCCGTGGCGCCCCGCTTCCGGGGGGTGCTCAGGCTGCAGGTCGAGCCGGAGACGGGCGCGCAAACCTGCATCGTGTGCGACCAGTGCGCCAAGGTCTGCCCCGACGAGCTCATCTTGCTGGGGGGGCATCGGGAGCCCGGTCACAAGATCAAGGTGCTCGACTTCTTCGACTTCAACCTGTCCCGCTGCAGCTTCTGCGGCCTGTGCGCCGAGGTGTGCCCGACCAAGCCGGTCAAGGCGCTCATCATGAGCGAGGACTACGAGCTCGGCAGCTACGACCGCCAGAAGCAGATTCTTCGCGTCGACGACATGTACGACGGCGTGGCGATCGAGCAGTACTCGCGGTAGCGCAATCGCGCGGACGCGTGACCTGTGGTCGCGTCGGGAGTTTCGCTCGCGCGAAGACTTCCGTGGTTGCCGGTGCCCGGGCGGCGTTGGCCGATGCGCTGGGCGTTTCGGTGGCGCGGAAGCTGCGGGGCGGGAACCATGGGAGACGGCCGTCCGTGCCCGGAGTGGACTTGGGGGGCCTCGGCGGCGCAAACGAGTTTCTCCCGGCGTCAGCCGTTCCCGGTGGAGGTGACATGAAACTGGCGTCACGCGCCCTGATGCTCGTGGTGGTGGTGGCGGCGCTGTCGGTAGTGCTCGGCGCGCAGCCGACGCCGACCGCGTCGCGAGTGGAGGCCCGCGTTCAACTCGGCAAGCTGCTGCTCGACGACATGCGCTACTGGGAGGCCGTTCGCGCCTTCGAGGAGGCGCAGGAAGGGGCCGCCTACGAGCAACGCGTGCGCGCCTCCGCCGGCATGTTGAGGGCGCTGCTGCCCGTCGCCGAGTTCACGCGCGCGCAGATCGAGGCGCAGGTGCTTCTGGAGCTCGCCCCGAACGATCCCGAGATGGTCGCCCTCGTCGGCGACGCACTGTGGGGCGGGGGCCTGTTCGACGAGGCGGAGCAGCTGTACCGCGACGCGCTGGCTCTCGACCCGGCATCCGGCGCGGCCCGGCACGGCCTGGCGAAGAGCCTCACGACCCGCCAGCGCTACGACGAGGCTCTGGACTGGGTGCAGGCGTCCCTCGACGCCACCCCCGACCTGGCGGCGGCGTATCACACGCTGGGGTACATCCACCGGCGCATGCGCCGGTTCGCCGACGCGGCCGACGCCTACGAGCGGTACATCGGGCTGATTCCCGGCTGGGCCGATACCGAGAGGGCCGGCTGGGCGCGGGCCGAGGTGCAGTTCCTGCGGTCGTTCGGGGAACGCCCCGCGGTCGAGATGATGGCGCCGGGGCGGCTTCACACCATTCCGTTCAGGCTGGTCGACGAGAAGGTCATCGTTCAGGGCCGAGTCAACGGCCGCGACATGGTCGACTTCGTGGTCGACACGGGGGCCGAGCAGACGGTGCTGTCGCAGCCCGTCGCGCAGCAGCTCGGCGTTCGCCCCGTCAGCACCACGCTGAGCGCGGGCGTCGGCGAGATCGGCTTTCGGGGCCTGCAGGCGGGCCGGCTCGAGTCGCTGGAGTTCGGCTCGCTCGGCATCCGGAATCTGCCCGCGTTGATCAAGAGCCCCCCGCTCGGCGGCCTCCCCACGCCGGAGGCGGAGGCGTTCTCGCCGCTCGCGGTCGGCTTGTCGATGATCGTCGACTACGCCCGCCAGGAGATCGTCATCGGCGAGGAGCTGCCCGACGAGCCCTTCGACGTCTCCATGCCGCTCAGGCAGCACCGGCTCGCGGTGGTTCGCGGCATCGTCAACGACCAGATTCCGCGGAGCTTCGTGGTCGACACCGGCGGCGAGGTCATTTCCATCAGCCGGGGCACGGCGAATCTCCTGCCCCCGCTCGAAGTGCGGCAGGTGCCCGTCAACGTGTACGGGACCTCCGGGTGGGACGAGCAGGCGTATCTGCGGCCCGGCACCTCGCTCGCCTTCGACCAGTTGCTCTATCCCAACTACTCGGTGGTGGTGCTGAACCTGCACCGCCCGAGCGCCCTGCTGGGCTTCCACATCGGCGGCACGGTCGGCCACCACTTCCTCCGCGACTACCGGGTCGTGTTCGACCTGGGACGTAGCGAGTTGCGCTTGACGCGCCTCTGACCGGTCGAGTCCCTCCGACGTCGTCAGAAACGCGAAAGCAGCCCGTGACGGGACCCCCGACCGGGGGCCGTCACGGGCTGCTTCCGTTCACCCACCGCACCCGATCCGCTTCTCGTCACGCCCTTCAGGCCCGGGCGGTCCGCCGGTCCCTCGGCGGGGCAGGTGCCTGCGTCGTGGTACGGCGCGGACGCCTGACGGTCGGTTGGGCGCCAAGCGGAGCCGAAGGCGACGACTGGCGGGCCAGGGCCAGAGCCAGAGCTAGTGTCCCGTTACCGAAGCGAGCGGAATAACGCTGCCGTCGCGCGCATCTGTTGAACCGGGATCCAAGAGCTGCATCTGTATATTTCGCGAACCACCGTAACGGGGCACTAGAAGTCGAACCCGATCCAGAAGTCGAAGCGCGGATTCCGGAAGGCGGCGCTCCCCCCGCGGGTCGCGAAGAGGATGTTCTCCCAGTCCTCGTTGAAGAGCGTCCGCCACGACCAGTCGAAGTGCATCGGGATGCCGATGACCGCCGTCGTCAGGCCGATGCCGTACGACGCCCGGCCGTCCACGAGGCGGAACCCGGAAACCGGCGCCGCGTCGCCGAACACCTCGAAGAACTCGCCGGTCAAGGGGTTCTGACCGAAGCCGATGGTCGGGGTCACCGTGTCGCCGCCGGTGGCGAACCACGTGAACGGCCGGTCGTTCAGGCTGGCGCCGCCCATGTTGAAGAAGAAGGTGCCGCGGATGCCGCCCATCAGCCCGATCGGGGTGAGCATCGCCTCGATGAGGGGGAAGCGCAGCTCGGCGTTGAAGAACGCCGCGTTGTGGCCGATGAACTCGAGGTACTCGTAGCCGCGCATCTCCGAGTTGCCGCCGAAGTAGAGGAAGTCCGGGAAGTCGCCGAAGCTCTTGAGGGCGCGGCCGCGCAGGGCGAGCACGCCGGTCTCTCCGATCCGCATGTAGTAGCGGGCGTCGGCGTCGAGGGTCTTCTTGCCGAGGAACGTGGTGCCCACCGTCGGCGCGTAGTTGAAGGCGAAGCGCATGGTGTTGCCGGACACCGGCCCGAACTCGCGGAAGACGGTCGTCTCCTGGATGAACGAGACCCCCACCGGCATCTGCGCGCCGTTGCGGAAGAGCTGCGTGCCGAACTGCTGCTGCTGGTACTGGTCGGACTGCTGCTGGAGAAACGGGTCGTTGAACCGCTCGTTGAAGTGGAATATCCCGCCGTTCACCTCGAGACGGCGATAGCGGTCGAGCGGATAGATGCCGAAGGCGCTGCCGCCCCGGATCGACTGCGACGCGATGGCGTCGTCGCGGCTGAGGAAGGCGAGCGACGGGGCGTACCAGCCGGCCGCGCCGTAGAAGAACATCTCCTGCGAGAACCCCTGCAGCGCGAACTGAAGGCGGCCGCTCTGGTTGAAGTACGAGCCCGAGAAGGTCCGGTACTGGTGGATCGAGTAGGCCATCAGGTTGAAGCCCTGATCGCCGAGGACGTCGGAGAACGAGATGCCGGTTCCGCCGAGAAAGTCGCCGTTGCTGGTCATGCCGACGTTGATGGGCGGGGTCCCGTCCATGAACATCTTCTCGAACCGCCCCTTGCGCCGGTTGTTGGCGGTCACGAGGGTGTGGGTCAGGGGCGCCTGGAAGTCGATGTTGGGGCCGGGAGCGCCGAAGTCCGTCGTGAACGCCGTGTACAGCGGTTCTTGCCGCTCGACGGTGTGGATGCCGTACTCGCCCTTGAAGTAGGTGACGAAGGCGATGCGCGCCTCGGGGTCGCCGGGGAGCACGATGGTCGAGACGTTGCCGGTCGCGGTGTCGGTGTACTGGCGCAGCTCGCCGTTGTCGAGGTCGAGCGTCCACACGTTGTAGATGTCGCCGTTCGCGGCCACGTCGGGGTCGACGGGGGCCAGCGGGTCGGTGGCGGTCGACGAGAACACCAGGGTGCGCTCGTCCAGGAACTGCGCGCTCGCCTCGCTGAACGTGCCGAACGTCAGCTGGGTCTTCTCCCGGGTCTCGAGGTCGAGCTTGAAGAGCTTGTTGTTGCCGCTGATGCGGGCCACGTAGACGAGGTAGGAGCCGTCGGGCGAGAATGTCGGCGCGTAGTCGGCGAAGTCGTCCTGCGTCAGGTTGGTCACCTCCCGGGTCTCGAGGTCGAGGAGGTGGATGTCGCCCACCGCGTTCTGCAGGGCCGAGAAGGCGACGTAACGCCCGTCCGGCGAGAAGTCCGGCGACTCCGGCGCGTCGACCATCTCCAGGTCGATCAGCTCCTCGGTCTCGCGGGTCACCACGTTCTGCAGCATCAGCGATCGGTACTTCCCCTTGCGGACGAAGTACGCGAGGCGGTCGTCGACCGGCGACCAGGACATCCACGGCACCGCGTTCCACCGCGCGCCGGGCAGCTGAATCGACTCGTAGCCGAGATCCTGGTTGAAGCCCGCGGTCAGGTTGGACACGACCTCGCCGTCCTCGGTCGACAGGAGGATGATGTCGATCTCCCGGTCCTTGCGGTTGACCGCGTAGGCGGCGAGGAGGTCGCCCGACGGCGACGGCTCGATCGAGTAGACGGCCAGATACCGCGTCTCGAAGGGGTCGGGGGCGAGGTCGCGGCCGTAGTCGTCGGGCCGCTCCTTGTCACGGAAGGCCTGGAAACGGCGCCGGATGTAGGACGAGTACTCGACGTCGAACTCCTCGGCGGGGATGTTGAAGGCGTCCTCGTAGATGTCGCTCTCGCCGCCGATCACCGACTTGCGCAGCGAGAACAGGAACTCGCGGACGCCGGCCATGCCCCAGCGGTCCTCGATGAACTCGAAGGCGGCGTGCCCGAGGTTGTAGACGAGCCGGGGGCTCGCGTTGATGCCGTAGCCCTGGTAGTTGCTCATCTCGGGCAGGGTGTCCGAGAGGGCGGCGTCGCGGACCGTCATCAGGTCGAGGGGCCGCCACACGCCGGCCATGAAGTCGGCGAGCCCCTCGTCGACCCACAGCGGGATGCCGCGCCGGATGACCGAGCGCGGGATGATGTCGAACGCGAACTGGTGGGTCAGCTCGTGGGCGATCAGCCGGTAGAGCTGGTCGGGCGGCTCGTCGATGGGCAGCACGATGCGCTGCCGGAACGGTTCCGCGAAGGCCGCGACCCCGTCGGACACCGCGCCCGGAATGATGTTCTGCTGCTCGAACTCGCTGTGCGTCTTGAAGATGACGAGGGGAACGAGGTTGGCGAGGTCGTGGGTCAGGTCGGCGCTGATCTGGGCGTACGCGCTCTCCGCGTAGCTGGCGATGCGTTCCAGGTGCTCCTCGACATCGGGGTAGTAGAAGATCTCGAAGTGCTCGGTCGTGTAGATGTGCCACTGGAAGTCGTCGTACTTGACCCGGTTCTTGCCGTAGTACGGGAAGAACTGGGTGGCGGCCTGGGCCATCGCGTCGGCGGCGGTCCAGCCGAGGGCGAGCGCGGCGATCAGGCCGGCACGGACGACGCGGCTCCGGAGGGCGCGCCCGCGGGGGGAGCAACTCATGGTTCACCTCGTGAGGGGCCAGCGGCGTGCGGCGGGAGCTGGCGGAGAGTCTGTCTCACCTTGATTGTAACGGCCGTGGCGGTCGCGACGCTGGCGACCAGGGGCCGCGGTTCCTTCGGTACCCATCTTAGCAAGAACCGCGCCCGGTCGGCGCGGACCCCGGGGACGTGACGGGTCGGGGTCTTCGAGCGGGTTCCGGCGACACGCGTGTCGCTTGCGGCAAGGCCCTCAGCTGGCCATGGCCTTGGCCCAGCTTCGCCAGATCAACGGTCCCGGCGACGCGCCGGTCGCGTGCGGCAAGGTCCTGCGCCGGGGTGGGGAACGGCCGCGCTGCCCCCCGTTCCCGCGTCGGCCGTTCGTGATCCCGCGGTCGGAGGACGGACGCGCGGGCAGCCCGCGGCGGATACGCGCCGCGCGGGAGTCTCGCGCCGGCTGAACTCCCGACGCCGCCGGGAGGACCGCGCAGACGCCGGCCGCCGGCCGGCGGCCGGTGTCCTCCGCGGGCGAGAGATCGACCACCGGAGAGGACATGGACAAGTCCGCCCGCGTGTGCGACGCTATTGTAGGAAGGCGGTGCCGAATTGGCGGAGTCCGGCGCCGGCCGACGAGAGGAGCGAGCCATGACCTTGCGTTGGATGGTCGCGGGTGCGGGGGCGCTGGCCCTGGCGATGTCCACGTTGCCGGCCGGCCTCGTGTCGTCCCATGCGCACCCGCACGGCGGCGCCGTCGCGGCGCTCGGCGGGGAGGGGGAGGCGGTCGCCGCCTGCGACGCCGGGGCCAAGCCGGCCAGCTACGACTTCGTGTTGCAGGACCACGACGGGCGGGACGTCGACTTCGAGTCGTTGCGCGGCAAGGTCGTGCTGCTGAACTTCTGGGCCACGTGGTGCGGTCCCTGCAAGATCGAGGTGCCCTGGTTCGTCGAGTTCGCGGAGGAGTACGCCGACGACGGGCTGGTCGTGCTCGGCCTGTCGGTGGACGACACCGTCGACAAGATCCGGGAGTTCGCGGACGACTTCGACGTGAACTACCCGATGCTGGTGGGCCTCGGCCGCGAGGACTTCCAGGAGGCCTACGGGCCGATCTGGGGCGTGCCGATGACCTTCTTCATCGATCGCGAGGGCACGGTGTGCCGCACGCACGCCGGCATCGCGACGAAGGACGAGTTCGAGCAGGACATCCGGGATCTGCTGTAGTCTGCGCCCTGGAACGGCGCGGTCTCCCGGTGGGGCGCCGAGCCGAGAGGAGACCGCAACGCGACCTCGCGGTTCGCGTTCGGCGGCGGTTGGCGGGCGGGGAGTCTGCGCCGTCCGGACCGCCGGGGGCGGTGCAGCCGCCCCGGCGGGTCGGCGCGGCGTGAAGCGGCGCGGCGCGTTCCCGGGGAACCGCACCGGGTGGTACGGCCGGGAACGGCCGGGCAGGGCAGATCGAGTCCCGGGGGGGACGGTCGTCTGATGTATGATCCGGATGAGGGGTGCCGATGCTGAAAGGGTTCGTCCACGCGGAGTTGGCCTGCGGCTGTCGACTCGCATTTCGCGAAGGGGTGGAGGGCAGCCCGGTCACCGTGGTCGTCGACCGGAAGGCGCCCGTCTGCACCCTCTCCCTGCACGTGCAGGGGTTCCCCGTCTACGACTATCGGGAAGCGCTGCGACCTTCGACCCGCATCAGCCCCGTGGAGGAAGAGGGCTACGAAGAGGAAGGGTGACGGCCGGGGCGGTCCTGGTATGACCACGCTGCTGTCGTCGGAGTTCGACGTCGTCTGCCCATGCTGCGGAGCGGTGCAGACCGTCGACGCGCGGCTGAAGCGTGTCGTGGCCCATCGCGAGCCCGAGCACGAGGACAAGCCCGAGCTCGACCAGGCGCAGCGGATTCTCGCCGAGGAAGCGGCCCGCCGCGAGGCCCTGTTCCGGCAGTCGGTGACCGACGAGCGGACCCGCGGCGACGTCCTCTCCAAGCGTTTCGACGAGGCCATCGAGCGGGCCCGCCACGAGCCCGTCACGCGTCCCGAGCGCGACTTCGACCTCGACTGAGCCGCGTTTTGCGGCGTCCACCGTTCCCTCCCTGCCGACCGCGAGCCACGCGCAGACGACCGCGTCGGGAAGACTCTGCCGATGCCTGTCCCCGCACCCCCGCCGGACGCCGGTTCCGACCGCGTCCCGGCCGCGCCGCCGCGCATCCTCGTCGGCACCTCCGGCTACAACTACGTGGAATGGCGGGGCAGCTTCTACCCCGAGAAGCTGTCTCCCAAGAAGATGCTGCCCTTCTACGCGGAGCGGCTGGCGACGGTCGAGATCAACTACACCTTCTACCGCATGCCGACCGAACGGCTGCTCGCCGGGTGGTCCGACCTGACCCCCGAGCACTTCCGCTTCACCCTCAAGGCGCCGCGGCGCATCACCCACGAGGCGCGCCTGCGGGGCAGCGGGGACCCCACCGCCGCGTTCTGCGGAGCGGCGCGGTCGCTGGGTCCGAAGCTGGGCGTCCTTCTGTTCCAGTTGCCGCCGTATTTCAGGAAGGACCTTTCGGTCCTCGACGACTTCCTGGCCGTGCTGCCGTCGGGCGTGCGGGCGGCGTTCGAGTTCCGTCACGCATCCTGGCACGACCCGGCGGTGTTCGAGCGGCTGCGGTCGCGCCGGCTGGCCCTGTGCATCGCCGACAGCGAGCGAATGACGACGCCGATGGAGGTGACCGCCGACTACGGCTACTTCCGGCTCCGCGACGAGGGGTACGGGCCGGACGACATCGCCCTGTGGGCGGAGACGATCGCCGGGGCCACTCGGGCCTGCCGTGAGGTCTTCGTCTACTTCAAGCACGAGGACAAGGGGAAGGGGCCCGAGTTCGCCCGGCAGTTCGTCGACGCGCTGCCTGGTCCGGCCTGACCCGAAACGGCCTCCGGACCGGGTTCCACCCGAGACAATCGACACTCGGCGGGTGCGCGATCCGCGGTCGGTGGGCGCGCGACTACCTGCAGGGCCGCGAGCCGGGGGCGGTGCGTCTGGCTTGGCAGCCGTCGCCTGCAGTCTCGCAGCTGCAGACTCGACGGACCCCGTTCGAGGAAACCCGCGCCGCTGCCGTTGCGCGGCGACCGGACGGCCGGCCGCATCCGGTCGGGGTTCACGCGGCGTCTACGTCGCCGGCGACGCCCGTTCCCCGCACGACCTCCACGGTCCGCCGTTCCGCCCAGTAGCCGTCGAAGCCGGTTTCCGCGCGCGCATAGAACCCGCAGTGGCCCCCGTGGGGCGTGATCTGCACGGTGACGTGGGGGTTCTCGACGATCCCCCGGTCGTGGAACTGCTCCGGCGGGATGAAGGGGTCGTCGGCGGCGCTGACGACGAGGGTCGGCACCCGGACGCGGTCGACGACGCGGAGGCTGCTCGCCCGGTGGTAGTAGTCGTCGGCGTCCCGGAACCCGTGGTGCGGGGCCGTGAAGCGCTCGTCGAACTCCCGCACCGTCCGCACCGAGCCGAGCCGGCCGAGGTCGAACCGGCCCGGCCACGCCCGGGCCTTCCGCCTCATGCGACGCTTCAGGTTGCGCACGAAGTTCCACTGGTACAGACGGTTCGCGGGCCGCTCGAGGGCCTCGACGCACATCGCCAGGTGCATCGTGGGCGACACCGCGACGATCGCGCGAAGCTGGGGCGGTGCCTCCGCCCCGTAGTCGCCGGCCAGGCGTACGGCCACGTTGCCCCCGAGCGAGTAGCCGGCGACCGCGATGGCGGGAAGCCGGTCGAGCGCGATCAGCTCCTCGATGACCGCCCGCGGGTCGGCCGAGAGGCCCGAGTGGTAGAGCCCGGCCGACAGCGCCTCGGTGCCGCCGCAGTTGCGCTGGTTCAGCAGCACTGCGTTCATGCCCGCGGCCAGGGCCTTGTCGGCGAGGCCGCGCATGTAGTGGGCCCCGCTGGAGCCTTCGAGGCCGTGCAGGGCGACGAGGGTCGGGCGCCGGCGCGGCTCCGCCTGCCAGTGGCAGTGGGCGAGCACCCGGGCGGCGGGGCCGACGTCGAAGTAGCGGGGCACGGGCGGCGGCAGGCGCGGGAAGCGCCGCGGGCGGCCCCACGTGAACAGGGTCATGCGGTGTCCGTCCCGGAGACGGGGATGGGAAACGTAGCGGTCTGCGGGGCCGCCGCAAGGGATGGTCGTCGTCATCGTCGGGGTCCGGGAGCCGGTGGCGAAGGCCACGTCGCATTCGACCGGCGGTGCATCCCGCGTGGCTGCGTCGCGAGGAGCAGGGGGCCTGGCCCGGATCGTAGGAGCCGGCCCCGTCAGACCGGCGTTCCTCGGTTGCCGATGCCCGGTATATGCCCTCGTCGCGCCTTGCCACGCGGGCGTCTCGGCTGTCCGCTGGCGCCCTTCGGGCGCGCTGCAACGCGGGGCTTCACCACGGGCTCCTCTCCGCGGGCTCCCCGTCGTCCGCGGTGGGGCCGTAGATCGGAGGCATCCGGCATGCCCGCATGCGCAGGTAGACGCTGAGCTGCCCGCGGTGGTGGACGAGGTGGTTCAGCACGAGCGTCTGCACCATCGCTATCCGGGGCAGGGAGAAGACCACCCGACCGTCGCGCCGCAGGGTCCAGTCTGCGACGAGCTCGTCGTCGGGGCGCCCGACGAGAGTGCGGCGGCCCGCGGCCGCGCCGGCGTCGAACCGGCCGAGCGCCTCGGTCACCGACCCGACGGCGCCTCCCACCCGCACGTCGGCCAGATCGCAGCCCTCCTCGTTCATGATGCCGCAGGTCCAGGCGGGAATCTCCGCCAGATGGCCGGTCAGCTCCGCGAACGTCCGGGCCCCGCCGCCGGGCCCCCACGCGAGCTCCGCCCCGGGCACGAGCTCGATGAGGCGCCGGGTGGTTTCCAGCTCCCGGTCGAACTGAGGCAGAAGCATGTCGATGAGCGGCATGGACCTGGACCGACGCGCGGGGATTGTACCCGCGAACCCGGCGCGGCGGACGCGGCAGCCTCCGCGAGGTCGCCCTGCGCGTCCGCCCGGGCGGAGCCGCGCCCGTCCGCGCCCGGAGATGGTCAGGCGGCCTTCTGGACCGGGCGCCGGCCGATTCGGGACAATATCCCCATGCGGCTCCGGCAGCTCAACATCGGTTGCTTCGGCGGCGGTACGGGGTTGCCCAGCCTCATCGGCGGCCTCAAGCAGAACCCGTGGCTGCGCGTCAACGCGGTGGTCACCATGTTCGACAGCGGCGGCAGCTCGGGGGTGCTGCGCGATCAGCTCGGCGTGCTGCCTCCGGGCGACGTCCTCCGCTGCGCGCTGGCCCTCGCCCGCAACGAGGCCGAGGCGCGGCGCATCCTGCTGACCCGCCTCTCCGGCTTCGAGCACGACCGGCTCGGCGGCCATACCGGCGGCAACCTGCTTCTCTCGATGATGGAGCAGTACACCGGCGACTTCCTCGCCGCCGTCGACGGGCTGCGCACGCTGCTCGACTGCGTCGGGCTGGTGTGGCCGGTCAGCGTCGAGCAGGCGACGGTGTGCGCCGAGTACGAGGACGGGTCGACCACCCGTGGCGAGGTCGAGGTCGACGCCGGGCAGCGCGAGGGACGCCGCGTCCGCCGCATCTGGCTCGACCCCCGGGTCGCCATCCACCCCGCCGCGGCCGAGGCCATTCCCGGCTTCGACGCCGTCGTCATCGGCCCCGGCAGCTTCCACACGAGCCTCGTGCCGACCCTGCTCCCGGCCGGCGTGCGCGATGCCCTCGCTGCCGTCGACGGGCCGATCGTGCTCGTCGCCAACCTGCTCACCGAGGGCCGCGGCATGGAGGGCTTCAGCGCCGCGACGGCGGTGGAGCGCATCGGCGAGGTCATCGGCCGCCGGGTCGACGCGGTCGTCGTCAACACCGGGCGACCCGACGGCGAGACCGTCGACCGCTACGCCGCCGAGGACAAGCGGCCCCTGCCGGTGGGACGCGTCCCGGACGGCTGCGAGGTCGTCACCGGCGAGTTCTGGGAGGGGACGTTCGCCCGCCACGCCCGTCGGCGCCTCGCCTACGCGGTGTGGGGCGTCCTGTCCCGCCGGCTCCTGTGGGACGACGGGGGGCGGGGATAGCGCGCCCCGGGTTCCCACAGGGTCGGCCCCCGCCCGGCGCTCAACCACCCTGCGGGAGTCTCCGCCGTGCTACGGCGCAGACTCCTGGTCGTCGCGGGCCAGCTTCTTGGCGGCGGCTCTCTCGATGATCTCGCGCAGCGCCTTGCCGGTGGCGCCTCCGCGGGCGGCGGCGCGGCCGGTCACCCAGACGTCCGGCAGATCGGCGGCGAGGATGTCGTCGAAGTCGCCCTCGCTCTTGACGCTGAGGGGCGCGAAGGTGGTGATGTCGAGGGCGCCCGACCAGAAGTCGCGGTGCTTGATGAGCAGCCAGCTTCGGCCCCGCTGCGACGGGGAGGTGTCGGGGCGGTCGCGGGTCCGCACCAGGGCCCACGACCCCTTGAGCTTGTAGCCGTCGAGGGTGAACTTCAGGTCCCCCTTGCCGAGCGCCTCGCCGACGTCGTCGACCTCCGGGCTCCAGGTGCCGTAGTCCCACAGCATGACGATGCCCTGGCCGTAGCCCTCGGGGATGACGCCCTCGAAGTCGCCGTACTCGCGGGGGTGGTCCTCGGTCTGCACCGCGAGGTGGCGGTCTCGGTGATCGAGCGACGGCCCCTTGGGCACCGCCCACGACAGCAGGACGCCGCCGTGCTCGAGCCGCAGGTCGTAGTGCAGGCGGCTCGCGAGGTGCTTCTGCACGCAGAAGTACGGCGGCTTCCGTTTGGCGCCGCCGCGCTTGCGCGGCTTGCCGTCCCCGCGTGGCTCGGGCGTCTTCGAGAAGTCGCGCTTGCGATGGTACTCGTCGAGGGGCATGGCCCGAGCATACCAGCCGGGCGCGGGCGGGCGGCCGGCCACGCCGCGGACACGACTTCCTGTCGGGTTGGCCGGGAGCGAAGCGGAGCCTCGGGAGGCGCTCTTCGGGACCGGGACCCGCGGCGCCTGGCGGGCGCCTTGGCCGGCCCGTCGGGGCGGTCCGGCGGCGGCGCTCTCCGGGCTGCGCCTCGAGGGTCGGTACATAATGCAGGTGGAGACACATCCATGCTGACGGCCCTCCTGCTCTATCTCTCGGTGCTGGTTCTCGTCGGCGCGTACCGCAGCCGCCGGGTGCGGACCGGCGACGACTTCCTCGTGGCGGGCCGGGCGCTGCCGGCGCGGGTGCTGGTGTTCACGCTGCTCGCGACCTGGATCGGGTCGGGCAGCCTGTTCGCGGGGGCCGGGCTCGGCTACCGGGCCGGCTTCCCGGCCCTGTGGCAGTCGGCGGGCGCATGGGTGGGCATCGCCCTCGTCTACTTCATCGCGCCGCGGGTGCGCCGCATCGCGCAGTACACGGTGCCCGACATCCTCGAGCTGCGCTACGGGCCGGCCGCCCGGGTCCTCGGCACGGTGACCACGGTGCTCGCCTACTCGACCATCGCCGCCTACCAGTTCCGGGGCGGCGGCCGCCTGCTGGCGTCGGTCGCCGGGGTCGATCCGGATACCGGGGCGTTCATCACGATGGCGTTCTGCGTCGTGTTCACGGCCCTCGCGGGCATGCTGTCCATCGCCTACCTGGACGTCGGCAACGGCCTGCTCATGACCATCGGGGTGGTGCTGGCCGTCACCTTCATGGTCGGCGACGCGGGCGGGCTAGGCGCCGCGGTGGGGGCGCTGCGGCCCGATCAGGTGTCGCTGTTCGGCACCCTGGGCCCGCAGGCGTCGCTCGCGCTCTTCCTGCCGACGATGTTCCTGCTGCTCGGCGAAGCCAACATGTACCAGAAGTTCTTCTCGGCCCGCGACGAGCGGGCGGCGCGGCTCGCCGTCGGCGGGTGGATCGTGGGCACGATGGTGGTCGAGACGCTGATCGACTCGACCGGGGTGTTCGCGAGCACGGTCACGCCGGGGCTGACCGACGCGCAGTCGGAGGAGATCGTCATCCGGGTCGCGACCGACGTGCTGCCCGCGTTCCTGGGGGTGGTCCTGGTGTGCGGGGCGGCCGCGATCATCGTCTCGACCGCGAACAGCTTCCTGCTGACCCCCGCCACGAACCTCATCCGGGACGTGTATCAGCGCTTCGTCGACCCGTCGATCACCGGGGCGCAGGTCATCGTCTACACGCGGGTCATCGTCGTGGTGCTGGGCCTTTTCGGCTACGTGGCGGGGCGGTTCTTCCCGACCATCCTCGCGATGGCCCTGTGGGCGTACACGATGTACGGCGCGGGCATCACCCCCGCGCTTCTCGGCGCCCTGCTCTGGCGCCGCGCGACCCCGGCCGGGGGCGTGGCGTCGATCCTCGTGGGCATGGTCACGACCCTCGGGTGGGAGATCGTCGGGCTCGCCCGGAGCGTCGAGGGGGCGCCCGCCTATCCCCTGGGCCTGGAGACCGCGTACCCGGCGCTGGCGCTGTCCATCGGGACCCTCATCGTGGTGAGCCTGGCGACGCCTCCGGTCGCCCGGCCGGCGGCCCTCGACCGCGCGGCGGCCTCCTGAAGGAGCCGTGCGCGCCCTCCGCGCGCACCTCCGGTCGGCCGTCGAGGGGAAGCTTCTCGGCCGTCGAGGGAAGGCCTCTCGGCCGTCGAGGGAAGGCCTCTCGGCCGTCGAGGGAAGGCCTCTCGGCCGTCGAGGGAAGGCCTCTCGGCCGTCGAGGGGAAGCCTCTCGGCCGTCGACGGGGAAGCCGTCGCGGCCGTCGGGGGAGCCCCGGCTCACCGCCGGCGGACCGGCCTCGCGAGCGGGGGCGTCACTTCTGCTGCTGGGGCACGTAGTCCGGGGGCAGGGCCGACTCCTCGCCGAAGAAGAACTCCTCCATGTACTTCGCCACCAGGTCCTGGGCCTCCTTCTGCCAGGGCATGAGGCGGTACTCGTTGAGGATCATCGTCATCCGTTCTTCCCACTGCTTCCAGGCGTCGGCGGAGACCTGCTCGTAGATGCGCCGGCCCAGCTCGCCGGGCCACGGGGGCTCGTCGAGCCCGGGCAGCTCCCGCTGGAGCTTCACGCACTTCACGGTTCGGACGGGGGTCTGGGAATCAGGCATGGTGGTGGTCGCGCTGGCGGCGCGGGTCCCGGGATCGTAACATGAGAAGTTTGGGGCGGCGTTCGCCACCGTCGCGACGGCGGTCGGAGAGGATCGAACCGGGAATGACCCATCACGAACCCATCCGCGGCGCTCGCCGGACGGTGGCCATGGCCGGCGTGCTCGGGGGCACGTTTCTCGCGGCCATCGAGATGACCGTCGTGGCCGCGGCCATGCCGACGGTCGCCGACCAGCTCGGCGGGCTGGCCTGGTACAGCTGGGTCTTCTCCGCCTACCTGCTGGCGTCGACGGTCTCGATTCCGTTGTGGGGCAAGCTCTCCGACCTGTACGGACGCCGGCGCTTCTACCTGTGGTGCATCGGCATCTTCCTGCTGGGCTCGGCCCTCTCGGGGGCGGCTCCTTCGATGGCTGCGCTGATCGCGTTCCGGACGCTGCAGGGGCTCGGTGCCGGCGGCCTCATGCCCCTCGGAATGAGCATCATCGGCGACCACTACACGCTGGAAGAGCGCGGCCGGACGCAGGGGCTGCTGAGTGCGGTGTGGGGAGTCGCCTCCGTGGTGGGGCCCCTCGCCGGGGGCTACATCACCGCCCTGCTCTCCTGGCGCTGGGTGTTCTACCTGAACATTCCGTTCGGCATCCTCGCCGCGGTGGCGGTGGGCGCCGCCCTGCGGGACCCCGCGCCCGGCGTCCGGCGCAACGTCGACTACGCCGGGGCGGCCCTGCTGATGACGTCGGTCACGCTGCTGCTGCTCGCCGTCGGCCAGACCGGCGTGGCGGGCCGCGGGGCGTGGGCCGCGCTCGCGGGTGGGGCCGCGGTGGTGTTCGGCTGGTGGCTGGCGAGGGTCGAGCGGCGGGCGGCAGAGCCGATGGTGCCCCTGGATCTCCTCGCGGACCGGATGGTGGCGTCCATCGCGGGCATCGGACTCCTCGTCGGCGCCGCCATGTTCTGCGCCATCACCTACGTGCCGCTCCTCGTGCAGGAGGGGCTGGGCGGCACCGCGGTCGAGGCGGGCCGCGCCCTGACCCCGCTGGTCCTCGGCTGGGTCGTGGTGTCGGTGATCGCCGGCCGCCTCGTGCACCGGACCGGCTACCGGCCGATGGTGCTTGGCGGCCTGAGCGGCGTCACCCTCGGCTTCGTGGGCCTGACCCTCGTCGGCGCGGATACCCCGGCCTGGGTGCTCCGGGCCGACCTCGCCCTGATCGGCATGGGCATGGGGACGGCGATGCTCTCGCTCGTGCTCGCCATGCAGAGCGGGGTCGCGCGGCGCCATCTCGGGGTCGCCACGTCGTTCGGGCAGTTCACCCGCAGCATCGGCGGGGCGGTCGGCGTCGCCCTGTTCGGCGCGGTGATCGCGGCGACCCTCGCCGCGAGCCCGGAACCCTCGCAGGCCGGCATGCTCGAGGCGATTCACCGCGTCTTCGGGCTCACCGCCGCCGTCACCGGAGTCGCGGTGATCGCGGCCGTCCGCATGCCCGGCGGCCGGGTTTCCGACCTCGTCCATCCCGACCACGCACCGGCCCCGGCGGCGCCGCGGGAAGCCTGACCGTTCGAGGCAGCCTCGTCCGCGGCCGCCGGGGTTAGAATGGGGAAGACATGGAGCGCAACGCCATCCTTTCGACCGTGCTGCAGGTGCTGACGCTCCTGGTTTCGCTCGTCAGCGCGATCGGTGTCCTGATCGTCAACAGCAAGGTCGACCGGTTGACCGGTCAGGTCCAGGCCCTCCAGGAACTGCTCGTCACGCACGTGACCACGCCCGGCATTCACTCCGACTGAACGCCGTTCCCCGCGCTTCGCGCGCGGCCCGGCCGCGGTCCGATTACGGGCCGGTGGGTCGCGCGCGGATCTCGCTTGGCGCGTTGCGCTTCACGCGGAAACGGATCACTCTTCGAATCCGTCTCCTGTCGCTTCCAGCGCGTCCTGACGATTGAACACGAGGGCCTCGCGCAACGTCACCCGCAGCGTTTCGAGAAGCTCCGCTTCCGAGGCCTCCTGGCAATTGACACCGGGTACTCCTCGACCCAACCGATCCACCAGGAGCCGGACCGCTTGACGACCGCCGTATGGGTGTCCTTCATGGCTCGCGCCGACTAGTGGACGGACGCATCCCGGCCAGCGGCGGAGACCGCCGGCTCCTGTCCGTCGAGCTGCAGGGTGGCGGTGACGACGCGGGACACCTGCACGCGGGCGTCGTTGAAGACGGCGCCGCCGCCGACGTCGGTCAGGTCGTCGGGGACGAGGGCGTTGGCGGTCGCGCCGTTGAGGGTGCTCATGCGCCAGAGGCCCTTGGGCAGGGCGACCGTGCCCCGCCGGATGCCGGCGTCGAGGGCCACCGGGCAGTGGACCTCGCCGAGGGCGTTGAAGATGCGGGCGGTGTCGCCGTCGGCGAGGCCGCGCGGCTCGGCGTCGTCGGGGTGCATCTGCAGGCTGGCCACGCGCGCCCGCAGCTCGCCGAGGGTGGAGTTGACGGTCTTGCCGGTGGACGGCGAGATGAGGGCGAGGGGATAGTCGGGGGTGGCGGGATCGGGCCGGAACCGGTAGATGCCGTCCGGGCTCTCGCGATCGAGCTCGTCGGGGAACAGGCGCACCCTCCGGTTCGGGGTCCGGGGATGGACGTCGACGAACTGGACCGGCGTGCCCTCCGCCACCCCGGGGGCGATGCCCGACTCGAGCAGATCGCCGCGGGCCTCCTCGGGCAGGGCCGCCGCGAGCTTGAGCAGGGCCTCGGCGTCGCTCCCGTACCCGGCGCCGACGTCGAGGCCCAGCCGGCCCGCGAGCTCCGCGAAGACCTCGACGTTGGGCCGGGACGCGCCCACCGGCTCGATCACGGGGCGGGCGAGCTGCAGGTTGGTCGACCCGTAGCTCTGCGCGACGTCGTAGGACTCGAGGAACGTGGTGGCGGGCAGCACCACGTCGGCGAGCTTGGCGGTGTCGGTCATCACCTGGTCGAAGACCACCGTGAAGAGGTCGTCGCGGGAGAGCCCCTCGATCACCCGGTTCTGGCTCGGCATCGTCGCCACCGGGTTGCAGTTGTAGACGAACAGCATCTTGACCGGCGGGTCCTGCAGCTCGAGCAGGGCCCGGCCCAGCCGGTTCATGTTGACCACCCGCGTATCCGGCGCGGGAGCGCCGATCCACGACTCGGCCGAGAGGTTCCAGGCGGCGGTGTTGCTCATCGAGTAGCCGCCGCCACGGACCCCGAACTTGCCGGCGACGGCGGGCAGGGCGAGCACCGCGAGGGCGGCGCTGCCGCCGTTGCGGTTGCGCTCGAGCCCCCACCCGCAGCGGATGACGGCTGGGGCGTAGTCGGCGTACATCTCGGCGAAGCTCTCGATCAGCCCCGGGTCGAGCCCCGCCACCTCCGCCGCCCGGTCGAAGGTCCATTCCGCGCAGCGCTCGCGCAGCCGGTCCGCGCCCTCGGCGTGGGCGGCGAGGAACCCCTGGTCGGCCCGATCGTTCTCGAACAGGTAGCGGTGCACGGCCAGCGCGAGCACGACGTCGGTCCCCGGCCTCACCGCGAGGTGGATGTCGGCCCGCCGGGCCAGCTTCGTCCGGCGGGGGTCGACGACCACGAGGGCCGCCCCCGCCTCCTGCGCCGCCTTGAGGTGCGGCATCAGGTGGATGCCCGAGCTCGCCGGGTTGGCGCCCCACACCACGATGAGCCGGGCGTGGCGGTAGTCGGCGTAGGTCACCCCCGGCATCTTGCCGTACAGCGCCTGGTTGGCGGTGCTGGTCGGCAGGGCGCACACGGTGCGGGCGAGCCGCGAGGCGCCGAACTGGCGGAACAGCCGGGCGTCGACGGTGTCCTGCGTCAGCAGGCCGTTGGACCCGCCGTACGAGAACGGGAGCACCGCCTCGGCCCCGACCGTGTCGCGGATCTCGATCATCCGCTCGGCGATCAGGGCGAGGGCCTCGTCCCACGCGGCCTCCCGGAACTCGCCGTCGCCGCGGCGGCCCCGGCGGACGAGGGGCTGGGTCAGGCGGGCGTCGCCGTACACCCGCTCGCCGAACCGGCGGACCTTTCCGCAGATGTAGCCGTCGGTGACGGGGTTCCTGCGCGACCCGTCGATGGAGACGATGGCCCCCTGCTCGACCGCGACCTCGAGGCTGCAGGTGTCCGGGCAGTCGAGGGGGCACACGGTGTGCACCGTTGACCGGCCCCAGGTCGGCTCGTCGTCGGGTCTGGACATCGGCCCAGTGTAACACTCGGTCCGGCGCCCGGCGGCGGCCCCACGCCCCCGCCGCGCCGTTGCGGACGCGCTCGGGGTCCGGTGGTCCGCGAGGGCGCGGCTCCCGTCGAACCGGCTCCTCGCGGTCCTCGTCCGGTTGCCTCCTTGTCGGAGCCACGAAGGGCTTGCCCGGGGCGGTAGGCGAGGAGCCCCGGTGGAGGTCCCGCTCGGTACGACCCGCGAGCTCCCCGGCGGCGTCGCCGGGGGAGCTCGCCCGGGTGGTGTAGGGTACGGACATGGCGCGGCGTCGATCCCGACCGGGGCCCGTTCGCCGCGGGCCGGGCTGGCTGCGGGCACTGCTCGTCGTCGGCGCGGTCCTCATGGCGGTGCTGCCGGTCTCGCGCTCCGCCGTCGAGTCCGTGTACTCGCAGGGGGTGTATCCCGTTCTGCGGCAGCTCGTGACGGCGGCGACGAATCGGGTGCCCCTGGTGCTCTTCGACTGGCTGCTGTTCGGAGGCGCGGCAGCCATCCTCGGCTGGTGCGCCTGGCGGCTGTGGCGCCGGGAAAGGCAGGGCCGGCTGCGCGTGCTCGGCGTCGTGGCGGCCCGGCTCGCGGTCGTCGCCGCCGCGCTCTACCTGGTGTTTCTCGCCACTTGGGGACTGAACTACCGGCGCGAGACGCTGGCCGTGAAGCTCGGCTACGCGCAAGACCGGGTGACCGCGGCGGTCCTGGAAGAGCTGACGGCGTCCGCCGTGACCCGTCTCAACCGCTTGTTCGAGGTCATCGAAGCGCGGTCGTGGCCGCAGCTCGAGGAGCTGCCGGCCGAGCTCGGCCCCGCGTTCGAGCGCGTGCAGCGCGAGCTCGGGGCGTCCCGACCCGCCCCCGCCGTCGTGCCGCGGCGCTCGCTGCTCACCCCGTACTTCCGGCGTGCCGGCATCGACGGCATGACCGACCCGTTCTCGCTGCAGGTGCTGGTCAACGACACCGTGCTGCCGTTCGAGCGGCCTTTCGTCACCGCGCACGAGTGGGCCCACGTGGCCGGTTACGCCCATGAGGCCGAGGCCAACTTCGTGGCGTGGCTCACCTGCCTGGAGGGGGACGAGCGCATGCAGTACAGCGGGTGGCTCAATCTGGTGGGACGGCTCCTCGGCGCGGTGCCGGAGTCGTCGCGCGAGGCCCTCGGCGCGCGGCTCGGTCCGGGTCCGCGCGCCGACTACGCTGCGGTCCGCGCACGGACGAGCCGCGTCGTGCCGGTGATCCAGCGCAACGCCCGCCGCCTCAACGACGGGTATCTCCGCGCGAACCGGGTGGCCGGCGGGGTGCGGAGCTACGGCGAGGTCCTGCAGTTGGCGGTGGGCACGGAGCTCGGGCGCCGCCGGTGGCCCGCGAGGGATGCCGTCGAGCGGCCGGGTGCGGAGTGACGCAGGCCGGCGGCGAGGCCCCGCGGCTCGCGCCGGCGGCCGGCCCGGGGCGCAGGAGGCGGCCGGCCGGGGCACAGGAGGCGGCCGGCCGGGGCACAGGAGGCGGCCGGCCGGGGCACAGGAGGCGGCCGGCCGGGGCACAGGAGGCGGCCGGCCCGGGGCGCAGGAGGCGGCCGGCCCGGGGCGCAGGAGGCGGCCGGCCCGGGGCGCAGGAGGCGGCCGGCTCGGGGCACAGGAATGGCGGGCGTCGGCGTGCGGGCGGATAGGAATCGAGCCCGGGCGGGACGGACCGCGGCTTCCGTTCTCCACCGCGGCTGCCGCCCTCCCGCGCCGGCCCCGTCGCGGGAGACGGCGCCGCAACGGCCGCGCAGGGAGTATGATCTCCCCGCCATGTTCAAGCTGATTCCCACCGTGCGCGGAGGCGCCGCCAACTCGCCGATCCTCTTCAACCGTTACGCCAGCATCGAGGAGGCCCGCGACGCCACCAAGGCGCTGATCCACGAGAACGCCCGGGTGACCCGGGTGATGATCGTCGACGCGTCCGAAGGGTCGAAGTTCGTCGAGTGGATCGAGCGTTCCTGACGCTGCGGCGCTACGGCCCGGCCGCCCGGCTCGCGGCCCGCGCGCCGGCGAGGATGTTGTAGAGACCGTAGTTGCCTTCGTGGCACGCGTACTCGTACAGCGGCTGGGCCGACCGGGTCATCGTCGTCTCGACGCTCCACGGCTGGGTGAAGGCGGTTCGATCGTCGACCGTGAACCGATAGAGCAGCGTGTCGGCGTCGAGCAGGCTGAAGCGCTCGACGAGATTGAGGTCCGGCCCCAGGGCTTCCAGGAGCTCCATGTTGGGGGCGGGGTGGGCGGTCCCGAGGTCCCTGAAGTTCGCGGTCTCGACGACCAGCGTGTCTCCCTCCCAGCGGCCGCGCGAGTCGCCCCGCCACTGCCGCACGCCGGCGGAGAGGGTGGGCCGGCCGTCGAGCGGGACGAGCCGCGCGTCGTTCACCATCTCGTTGAGAATCGCCACGTGCCCCGGGGTCTGGAACAACTGCACGAAGTTGTTGTACGCGCCGGGCAGCATCGGCGGTCCGGAGTTGAAGCCGAGGATGCACCGCTCGTCCACGTCGCGGTCGGCCGGGCCGGCGTTGCGGCCCCGCGCCTCCGCGCGGGCGGCCATTCGCGCCCGGCCCTCGGGGGCGTGGGCCGGCAGGCGCCCGTCCGGCGGGTCGACGATGAGCGACGTGCGGCGGGTCCCGGCGACCGTCGTGCCGTCGTCGAACCAGAACCGGTTGTAGCTGCCGGGGTCGCCCGGGCGCGGCGCCCCGTCCACCCGCGCGGCGGCCCGCGCCTCCGCCGCCGACACGTCCTCGTCGGTCAGGAACTCCCGGTCCGCCAGCTCGGCGGGTCGCTGCAGCGGCGTCAGCGAGCTGAAGTCCCAGACGCCCTGCAGGTCGGGCCGGCCGTCCGGCGTGCGCGGCACGGACGCTTCGGTGGACGCCGGCTGCGCCGCCACGAGCGCGGGCGCCAGCATGGCGATGGCGACGAGGACGGGGAGCAGGCGCCTGGCGGCGGCGGGTCGAGCGTTCATCGTTGGATCCCCCTTTGGACCCCGCGGCGTTCGCGCCACGAGACCCGGCCGAGCGTCGAGGCGGCGCCTGACGGCGTGCGCCACGGGCAGGCTACACGAAGTCCGCCGCCATTCTCAACCCGCGGGGACGTGCGCGATGCACGTCAAGAAAGTGGTGTAGACGTGCAAGGCGGGCCGCGACTCAGCCGCGCAGCCCGAGGCTGTCGACGATGGTCGTGACGGCGCGGGCGCGGTTCAGCGAGTAGACGTGGAGGCCCGGCGCCCCCCCCGCGAGCAGGGCCTCGCACTGGCGGGACGCGAACTCGATGCCGAAGTCGGCGACGGCCTCCGCGTCGTCGCCGAACCTCTCCAGCTTCGCCCGCAGCGGTGCGGGCAGGGTCGCCCCGCAGAGCGCCGTGAACCGCTTGATCTGCTGGGTGCCGAGGATCGGCAGCACGCCCGGCGTCAGCGGCACCCGAACCCCCAGCGTGTCCACCAGGTGGTCGCGGAACGCAAAGTAGTCGTCGTTGTCGAAGAAGAGCTGGGTCAGCACCAGATCCGCGCCCGCGTCGATCTTGGCCTTGAGGCGCTGCCAGTCGACGTGCTTCCCCTCCGTGCACGCGACGTGGCTCTCGGGGAAGCCGGCGGTGCCGATGGAGAATCCGCCGAGCTGCCGGATGAACGTCACCAGTTGGTACGAGTACTCGAACCCGCTCTCCAGCTCGGCCAGCTCGTCCACGTTCTGCGGCGGGTCGCCGCGCAGGGCGAGGATGTTGCGGATGCCGCGCTCCCGCGCCTCCAGCAGGTACCGCTCGATCTCGGGGCGCGGGGTGCTGATGCACGTCAGGTGGGCCATCGCGGTGGCGTGGAGCTCCCGCTGGATTCGGTCCGCGATGTCGAGGGTCCTGTCCCGGGTGCTGCCGCCGGCCCCGTAGGTCACCGAGTAGAAGTGCGGCCGGAGCGCCTGCATCGCCGGCAGCGTTCGCTCGAAGAGGGTGACCAGCCCCTCGCGGGTCCGCGGCGGGAAGAGCTCGATCGAGACGACGGGCCGGCCCGCCCGCCGCTCCTCGGCGTAGATGTCGCGGACGAGACGGGCGGCGGGGAGGACGGCGGCGGCGCTCGCCGATCCGGGGTCGGAGCGCCGTTCTGTGGCTGATGTCATACAGGTCGGTTCGAGGCCTCGCTGACAGGACAGTACCATCCGGCTTCGCGGGCTGACAAGGCGACCGGCGGTTGCGTCCCGCCGCGGATGCCCGTATAAAGGCGGGACGCGAGAGGATTCCGCACCGATGTGTCGGCGTGTCGGCGGCGCCGGTCGCGGGCGGGTCGACCCTGCAGGACCGCACGGCCCCTGCAGGACCGCACGGCCCCTGCAGGACCGCACGGCCCCTGCAGGACCGCACGGCCCCTGCAGGACCGCGGGGCGAGCGGGCCGGCCGGTCTTCGCCTGCGGCTCCGCTTGCCGCCCGACCAACCCCTGGCGGAGTCGGCTGCTGCTCTGCGGCGCGGACTCCCGGCCCCGGACGCAGGGAGACAGGCAGCCATGAGCGCACCCGACCCGTCGCCGCCGCGGTTCACGCCGTTCGTGCCCGAGGAGACCGACCTGCCGGAGCTGACCGTCCGGGCGGTGCTCATCGGCGTCGTGATGGCCATCGTGCTCGGGGCCGCCAACGCCTATCTCGGCATGCGGGCCGGCCTCACCGTCGCCGCGACGTTCCCGGCCGCGGTGGTGGCGATGGCGGCGTTGCGGGGGCTCGGGGGGTCGGTGCTCGAGGAGAACATCTCGCGCACCACCGCCTCGGTCGGCGAGGCCCTCGTGGCGGGGGCCATCTTCACGATTCCCGCCTTCGTGATCAGTGGGGTCTGGGACGAGCTGCGCTACTGGGAGAGCACCGCCATCATGCTCGTGGGCGGGCTCCTCGGGGTGCTGTTCATCATCGTCCTGCGCCGCACCATGGTCGTCGAGGCGGACCTGCCGTTTCCCGAGAGCGTGGCCGCGGCCGAGCTGGTGAAGGCAGGGCAGGGCCGCCAGACGGGGGCGAAGTACGTCTTCCAGGCCATGGGCATCGCCGGCGCGTGGGAGCTCGTCGAGAACACATACGGCCTCCAGATCGTGCGCGACTCGGCCACGACCTTCGTCAACCTCGGGCGGTCGACGGTCGAGATGCTCGGCCAGCCCGTGAGCTACGCCGGCGGGTTCCTTCTGCAGTCGCCGGCCGCCTCGCCGGCCCTCGTCGGGGTCGGGTTCATCGTCGGCCCGCGCATCGCCTCGACGCTGTTCGCGGGGGCGGTGCTGGGCTGGCTGCTGCTCGTGCCGCTCGGGCTGTTCCTGAACCCGGCCGCGGCGGCGGAGACGGCGGACGGGGCGGCCCTGATGGCCCTTGGCGAGGAGGTGTGGCTGCGGCAGGTACGCCCGCTCGCGGTGGGGACGATGATCGTGGCCGCGTTCTACACGCTGTTCAACCTGCGGACGGCCCTCATCGAGGGGATCGGCCGGGCGTTCACCGACGTCCAGCGGGCGCAGACCGGCGCGGGGACGGTCACCCGGCTGAACCTCGATCTGGACTTCAACAAGATCGGCATCGCCATCGCCGCCCTCTGCCTGCCCCTGCTCGGCCTCTACTGGTTCTTCAGCGGCAGCATTCCCGGCGCCCTCGTGCTCACCGTGGTCATGGTCGTCCTCGGTTTCCTGTTCGCGGCGGTGGCGGGATACCTGGTGGGGCTGCTCGGCAGCTCGAACAACCCCATCAGCGGCCTGACCCTCAGCACCCTCCTGATCGCGGCGATCCTCATGGTCGGTCTGGGGGTCACCGGCCCCGCCGGCATCCTCGGGGTCCTCGGGGTGGCGGGGGTGGTCTGCTGCGCGGCGGGCGTCGCCGGCGACATGCTGCAGGACCTGAAGGTCGGCCACATCCTCGGCGGGACCCCCTGGAAGATGGAGGTCGGCGAGATCATCGGGGTGATCGTGGCGGCGCTGGTCCTCATCCTGCCGATGATGGCGATGCACGAGGTCTACACCATCGGCAGCGCCGACCTGCCCGCGCCCCAGGCGGGGCTGATGGCGCTGATGGCAGAGGGCATCGTGGGCGGCGAGATGGCCTGGCCGCTGGTCATCGCCGGGATGTTCCTCGCCCTCGGGCTCGTTCTCATCCAGTCGCCGTCGCCGATGCTGATCGCGGTCGGCATGTACCTGCCGTTCTCGGCGACCTCCGCCATCTTCGTCGGCGGCATCATCGCCTGGATGCTCTCGCGCGCCCTCGCCGCCCGCAACGCCGGCGACGCGGCGGTGACGCGGGCGAACAACACCGGCGTGCTGCTCTCGTCGGGCTTCATCGCGGGCGAGGCACTGATGGCGGTGCTGCTGGCGTTCGCGGTCCTGGGGGGCATCACGGCCGGGGTCGAGCGGGTGCTGCCGTCGATCGCCGAGATGGCGGGCCTCCCCACCTGGCTGCAGTCCCTGCTCGGCGCCCTCGTGTTCATCCTCCTCTACCACCTGCTGGTCCGCGTGCCCCTGGCCGCCAGCGAGGAGGACTCGAGCCCGGGCGCGCCGTCGTCGTGATCTCCTTCGAGGCTCGGCCGCGGCGGCTGCTCGAGTGGCGCGAGGAGGACGGCTGCTGCGTGCTCCTGCGGCCGCGCTTCGGCCCGAGCCGTCCGGGGCGCTGGCTGGCCGGCCTCGCCGGCGACCCGTACTACCGGATCCGGCTCGACGAGGTCGGCACGCTCGTCTGGAGGGCGTGCGACGGCCGCACGTCGCTGGCCGAGATCGCCCAGGCGATGCGGTCCGCGTTCGGCAAGCGGGTCGAGCCGGCCGACGAACGTCTCGCCCGCTTCGTGGGCCGGATGCTGAAGGGCAGGATGATCGCGGTGGAGGAGCCGGACGGACCCGATTGACGGAGGCGGGGAGTCTGCACCGATGAGCCGCGTGGCTCCTCGCAGGGGGGGTGGGCGGCGGGCCGAGCCGCAGGCGACGCCTTTACTGGCTACGCGGCGTCGCGGTCACGCCGACCGGCGAGGAACCCCTCGAGGGCGCCTTCGAGACGGGCCATCCGCTCGCGAAGGTCGCCGATCCCCTTGCTGACGAGGTCGAGACGCTTGTTGACACCTTGCAGATCCGCACGAAGCCATGCACCGAGGGCAATGACCAGAGCGGGGGTAAGGACAGTGATCGATATAGATCTGCCAACTGTACCCAGGCACGACCCGCTCTCTACCGTCTTCCGAGCGTGCCGCGTGGCAAGGTTATTCCCGTCCTTGACCTGGCCGAAGATCTGCGGCTCGCCGACCACGAGCGAGTCACTGTCCTAAGCCAAGAAGTGATTGTCTCCATCCGTTTCAGGTTGGCACGCCGGGGCTCGATCGTGGCGTGTAGCAGTTGGTGATGGGCAGCCGCCGGTCGCGCCCGAACGCGCGCACGGAGATGCGGACCCCCGGCGGGGCCTGGCGGCGCTTGTACTCGGCGCCGTCGACCATCGCGACGATGCGGTCGACGAGGGCGGGGTCGAGGCCGGCCCCGGCGATGTCCTCGGGGCTGCGGTCGTCCTCGACGTAGGCCTCGAGCACCGCGTCGAGGACGTCGTAGGGGGGCAGGCTGTCGGTGTCGAGCTGGTTCTCGCGCAGCTCGGCCGTCGGCGGCTTGTCGATGATGGGCTGGGGGATGACCTCGCCATCCTGGTTCCGCCAGCGCGCGAGACGGTACACCCAGGTCTTCAGGACGTCTTTCAGCACCGCAAAGCCGCCGGCCATGTCGCCGTACAGGGTGGCGTAGCCGACGCTCATCTCGCTCTTGTTCCCCGTCGTCAGCACGAGCCATCCGAACTTGTTGGACAACGCCATCAGCAGGTTGCCGCGGATGCGCGCCTGGAGGTTCTCCTCGGCCACGTTGGGCGGGGCGTCGCCGAACGGCTCGGCGAGGGCGCGGTCATAGGCGCCGGCGAGGTCCGCGATGGGCAGATCGAGTAGCTCGACCCCCAGGCGGTCGGCCAGCTCCCGCGCGTCGTCCCTGTTCTCGGCGGCGGTGAAGCGCGAGGGCATCGAGACCGCGGTGACCGCGCCGGGGCCGAGGGCGTCGGCGGCGACGGTGAGGGCGAGGGCCGAGTCGATGCCCCCGGAGAGGCCCAGCACCGCGTGGCGAAACCGGTTCTTGCGGAAGTAGTCGGCGGTGCCGAGGGTGAGCGCGCGGTAGACCTCGGCCTCGGGCCCGAGCAGCGGCGGGACTTGCGGGGCCGGGGAGGGCCGCGGTGCGGCGGCCTCGGCCAGGGATGGTCGCGGTTCGCCGCGGGCCGGGTCCGTCGCCGGAGTGGGCGGCGCGGCGGTCTCGGCTGTTCGCAATCGCCGCTTGCCGAGAGGCGGCGACGAGGGGTCCGAGGGCGAGGCTGTCTCGACCATTCGCGATGGCCGTTCGCCGATGGTCGGCCCTGCCGGGAGAGGTGGCGGTGCGGCCGTCGCGACCGCGATCGATCTCACCCGGTCACGATCCGCCCCGGCCTGCCGCCACCGCGGGTCGTGGAGGCGCCGCCGCGTGGCCGAGAGGATGTCGAGGTCGACCACCAGCAGGTCCTCCTCGAACTGGGCGCCGCGGGCGACGACCCTGCCCGCGGGGTCGATGACGAGGCTGTGCCCGTCGAACACCAGCTCGTCCTGGCCCCCGACGGCGTTGCAGAAGGCCACGAAGCAGCCGTAGTCGGCCGCGCGCTGGGCGAGCATGCGTTCGCGCTCGACGCCCTTGCCCCGGTGGTACGGCGAGCCGGAGAGGTTGACCAGGACCACCGCGCCGCCGTCGATCGCCGCCCACCGGCCCGGCCCCCCCGGGTACCACAGGTCCTCGCAGATGGTGACGCCGACGCGGGTGCCGCCGAGGTCGAGGGTGAGCGCGGCGTCGCCCCGGGCGAAGTACCGCTGCTCGTCGAACACCGCGTAGTTCGGCAGGAAGTGCTTCCGGTAGACGGCGGCGACCTCGCCTCCCGCGAGCACCGCGGCCGCGTTGTGGAGGTCGCCGGCGAGGTCCGGCAGCCCCACCACCGCCACCGTCCCGGTCACCGATGCGGCGAGGCGGCGCACCCCGTCCGCCGCGGCCTCCGTGAACCGCGGGTTCAGCAGCAGGTCCTCGGGCGGGTACCCGGTGGCGGAGAGTTCGGGAAAGACGGTCAGATCGGCGCCGCGTTCCGACGCGCAGGCGATCTGGTCGCGGAGCCGGTCGAGGTTCCCCGCGAGATCGCCGACGGGCAGGTTGCACTGGCAGAGGGCCACCCGCAGGGTGGCGCCGTCGGCTCTGGGGCGGTTCGGATCGGTCGCCATGGCGTCGGCGATCTCACCATATCACCCCGCCGACCCGCATCACCCGTCGACCCGGCATCACCCCGTCGACCCGCATCACCCCGCCGACCCGCATCACCTCGTCGACCCGCATCACCCGTCGACCCGGCATCACCCCGTCGACCCGCATCACCCGTCGACCCGGCATCACCCCGTCGACCCGCATCACCTCGTCGACCCGCATCACCTCGTCGACCCGCATCACCCCGTCGACCCGAAGCCGTCCCCGGCCCGGGACGTCTCCGACAGCGTGTCCGCCTCGACGACCTCCACGTCGACGACCGGCGTCACCACGAGCTGGGCCGCCCTCATGCCCCGCCGCACGCGAAAGGCCTCGCGGCCGTGGTTGACGAGGAGGATGCCGATCTCGCCTCGATACCCGGCGTCGACGGTGCCCGGCGCGTTCAGCACGGTGACGGCGTGGCGGAGGGCGAGGCCGCTCCGCGGCCGTATCTGACCCTCGGTGCCCGGGGGCAGCTCGATGGCGAGCCCGGTGCCGACGAGCCGGGCCTCGCCGGGCGGGATGTCGACGTCGGCGGCCGCGAACAGGTCGAGCCCGGCGTCGCCGGGGTGCGCGCGCTCGGGCAGGCGGGCCCCGGCCCGGTCGAGACGCTTCACGATGAGCCGCATGGGGGCGTCGATGCCGGGGGCCCTAGCTAGCGGAGGACCTCGGGGGCCGGCAGGTTCGCGAGGTCGAATCCGATCGCCTCGGCGATCTCCAGCAGGCTGGCCTGTACCGCGCGCACGTTGCGTGGGCCCATGCCCAGAAACTGCTTCTGAACGGGGAGGAGATCCTCGAGCGCGGGGTCGGTGAACTCGAAGAACGGGGCGCGGTGAATCAGCCGGACCTCGCGCTCCAGCACCGGGGTCTCGAGGAGGTTGCGGAGGGCGCGCAGCACCGTCGCGTCGAACTCGTCCCCGGTACGTCCCAGCTCGGCGTAGGCGGCCGCGATGAGCGGCCGGAAGTGGTGGTAGAGCTCGGCCGCCACCGCAGGTTCTATCGCGGCCACGATCTCGGCGTGAGTGTCGTAGCGCGCGTGGCTGACGGGATCGACGTGAAGCTCGCGGGACGAGCCGGTGGTCCGGAAGCGCCGGGTGGGGCGCCACGGCGTCAGGTGCCGGTCCGGCGTGTGGCCGTCGGCGACGTTGTCCACCACCACGACGAAGATGCGGACCAGATCGTCGGGAATGAGCCACGCCGCCAGGCCCGGGTGCGACGACAGCTTCACCACCAGGTGCCGCACGATGCCGTCGCTCTCGTCGAGGGAAACCGGCGGGTCGGGTGCGGGGTCCGGGGCGGCGTCCACCGCCGACGGCGCGGAAGCCGGCCTTTCCGCGCGGGAGGGTGTCTCCTCGACACCCGGATCCGCGAGGAAGAAGTCGTACGAGGCGACACCGGCGACTATCGCCAGTGCGACAACGCCGACGAACGGCCCGGTGCTCCGGCCGCGCGGACGTACCGCCATACACGACACCCCGATCAGGAAACCCGGTGCGGCGCTCGCGCCGCCAGGAGCTCATGGCGCGACGCGGGGGCGTTCGACACGGGCTCCAAACCCATGATACGGCAGACGCCCGCCGTACGGCCAGCCGTTCCCGGAGTCAGGGGCCGATTATTCCCGCCGATGCCGAAGAAAGCGCCGGGCCGCCGGAAGCGGCGCCGTTCTCCCGAAGGATATAGGCGACGATGGCGGTCAGGGTGTCGTCGTCGGGTTGGCGGCCCGCCGGCGGCATCGCCGCCTTGACGTAGCCGAGCAGATCGCCCACCGGCCGGCCGCTCCACATGCTGCGGAACGCGGAACCCGCCAGCTCCGGGGTGTCGAAGCCCCCGCTCATGTCGCGCTGGTGGCACGAGGCGCAGACGTCGCGGTACGCGCGCTCACCGGTCCGCGCCTGAACGGCGAGGTAGCGGGCCGCCGCCGGCGCCGCCGCCTCGGCCGCTTCCTCGGGACGGGGCAGCAGCCATCCGCGGATCTCCCCGTCCGGGTTGTTCCGGGTCGCGATCTGCACGTAGTAGTCGCCCCGGCGCAGCGCCTCCACCTGCATGTCGTCGAGCTCGACCTCGCCCTCGACCCGGCCCGCCGCCGCGGCGGTGACGTCGAGGGTGAACACCGCGGGCCCCCGCCGGGCCGGCGGGGCCCGGTGGAGATGGGCTTCGGTGGCGGGCGAGCTCAACCCCTCGAAGGTGCCGGCGACCGTGAGGGTGCGGTCCTCGAGCACCGCCTCGGCTTCGCCCGAGCCCGACACGTTGGGACGCGTGGCGAAGTCGACCGGCACGATCGAGAGACGGCCCCCGAAACGGGCGCCGTCCTGCGCATGCGCGGCGGTTGCCGCGGCCAGCAGCACGCCGGCGCAGACCAGACCGACGGCGTGCCGCGCCGCGCCGCTTGCGCGCCGATCCGGTCCGGGCGAGTTCAGCATGGTGCGATGGTGCATCCGTCACTCCCCGACGTCGGCGGTGACCGCGGCCACCGCCGACGGATCTGCCGCCGGCGTCTCCGCCGCCGACGGGTCTGCCGCCGCCGGGTCGGCCGCCGGCACGTCCGCCGCCGGCAGGTCGTCCGGCAACTCGGCCAGGACCTCCTCCGTGTGCTCCCCGAGGGCCGGCGGAGCACGGTCGACGACGGCCGGCGTGCGCGACAGCTTGATCGGGTTCCCCAGCGCCCGAATCGCGCCGAGCCGGGGATGGTCCAGCTCGACCACCATGTCGCGGGCCGCGAGCTGGGGGTCGGCGAGGGCCTCGGCCAGCGAGCGCACCTGCCCGCAGGGGACCGCGTGGGCCCGCAGGCGCTCGATCACCTCGTCCCGGGTCCACGTCCCGAGCACCGAGCCGAGCACGGCCTTCAGCTCGCCCCGATGCCGCATGCGCTCGGTGTTGGTGACGAACCGCGGGTCGGCCTCCAGCTCCGGCCGGCCGATGGCCCGGCAGAACTGGCGCCACAGCCGCTGGTTGCCGACCGCGATCATCACCAGCCCGTCGCTCACCTCGAGCGCCTCGTAGGGGGTCAGCGAGTGGTGGTCGTTGCCCTCGCGCCCCAGCTCCTCACCGGTGGCGAAGAGGACGTTGGCGGGCAGGGCGAGGGTCGACGTCATCGAGTCGAGGAGGGCGATGTCGACGTGCTGCCCCAGCCCCGTCTCGTCGCGGTCGCGCAGCGCGAGCAGGATGCCGTTCATGGCGTAGAGCCCGGCCAGGAAGTCGGTCATCGCGACCCCGACCCGGGTCGGGGGGCCGTCCGGGGAGCCGGTGACGTGCATGACCCCCGACTCGCCCTGGATGACGGCGTCGTAGCCGGGCAGGTTGCGCCTGGGGCCCTGCTGGCCGTAGCCGGTGATCGAGCAGTAGACGAGCTGGGGAAAGGCGCCGCGGATCGACTCGTAGTCGAAGCCCAGCTTCTTGAGGCTGCCCGGCCTGAAGTTCTCGATCAGGACGTCGGCCTCGGCGAGCAGCCCTCTCAGGGCGTCGGCCCCGGCCGGGGTCTTGAGGTCGAGGGCGACGCTCCGCTTGCTGCGGTTCAGCCCCAGGAAGAACGTGCTCACGCCGTCCGCGAAGGGCGCCCACGCCCGGGTGTCGTCGCCGTGCGAGGGCTCCTCGACCTTGATGACGTCGGCCCCCATGTCGCCCAGCATCATGGCGCAGTAGGGCCCGGCCAGCACCCGGGTCAGGTCGACGACGCGCAGCCCATGCAGCGGCGGCATTGCAGGGACGGAATTATATCCCTACCGGCGGCGGCGCCGCGCCGTGTGCCGGCGGCGCGGATCGGGTACGATCACCTGATCCACGCCCGTCCGGGGCCGGTCCACTGTCGCTTCCACGCCGTCATTCGGGGAGACCATGTCAGCTTCCACCATCATCTGGACGAAGATCGATGAAGCTCCGGCGCTCGCCACGTTCGCGTTGCTGCCGATCGTGCGGGCGTTCACCAAGGGGACGGGAGTCGAGGTCGAGACCCGCGACATCTCCCTCGCCGGGCGTATCCTCGCCGCGTTTCCCGGCCGGCTGCGCGAGGACCAACGCGTGCCCGACCATCTGGCGGCCCTCGGCGAGATGGCCCGGACGCCGGCCGCCAACATCGTCAAGCTGCCCAACATCAGCGCCACCGTCCCCCAGCTGCGGGCGGCCATCGCCGAGCTGCAGGGCCGGGGATACGACGTTCCCGACTACCCGGAGGAGCCCGCCGGGGACGAGGAGCGGGCGATACGGGCGCGCTATGCCGCCGTCCTGGGGTCGGCCGTGAACCCCGTCCTCCGCGAGGGCAACTCCGACCGCCGGCCCGCCGCCGCCGTGAAGCGGTTCGCGCAGAAGCACCCGCACCGCATGATGAAGTCGTGGCCGGCCGACGGCTCGAAGGCCCGTGTCGCCCACATGCGGGAGAACGACTTCTTCGGCAGCGAGCGCTCCGTCACGGTCGAGGCGCCGTGCGACGTCCGCATCGAGTTCGTCGACGACGGCGGGGCGGTCACCGTGCTGAAGGAGCGGGTGGCCCTCGAGGCGGGCGAGGTGGTCGACACCGCCGTCATGAGCGTGGCCGCCCTGCGGGCCTTCTTCAGCCGGACCATCGAGGAAGCGCGCGAGGACGGGACGCTGCTGTCGCTCCACCTCAAGGCGACGATGATGAAGGTCTCCGACCCCATCATGTTCGGCCACTGCGTGTCGGTGTACTACGAGCCGGCCCTGCAGAAGCACGCCGAAACCCTGCGCGCGATCGGCGCCAACGTCGACGACGGTCTCGCCGGGGTGCTGGAGAAGGTCGCGAAGCTGCCGGCCGCCGAGCGCGCCGCCATCGAGGCGGACATCGACGCGGTGTACGCCGAGCGCCCGCCCCTCGCGATGGTCGACTCGCGCAAGGGCATCACCAACCTGCACGTGCCCAACAACGTCATCATCGACGCGTCGATGCCCAACGTCGTGCGCGACGGCGGCCGCATGTGGAACGCCGCCGACGAGCTGCAGGACACGGTGGCGATGGTGCCCGACCGCTCCTACGCCACCATGTACCAGGCCATCATCGAGGACTGCCGGCAACACGGGCAGTTCGACCCCGCGACCATGGGCAACGTGTCCAACGTGGGGTTGATGGCGCGCAAGGCGGAGGAGTACGGCTCGCACGACAAGACCTTCACCGGCCCCGGCCCCGGGACCATCCGGGTCGTCGCCGGCGACGGCGCCGTCCTCCTCGAGCAGGCGGTGAGCACCGGCGACATCTTCCGCATGTGCCAGACCAAGGACGAGCCGATCCGCGACTGGGTCCGGCTGGCGGTCGGCCGGGCGCGGGCGTCGGGGGCGCCGGCGGTGTTCTGGCTGGACGAGGCGCGGGCCCACGACGCGCAGATCATCGCCAGGGTGCGCGCCTGCCTGCCGGAGCACGACACCGACGGGCTGGACATCCGCATCCTGAAGCCGGTCGACGCCATGCGCTTCTCGCTCGCCCGGGTCCGCCGCGGCGAGGACGCCATCGCGGTGACCGGCAACGTCCTGCGCGACTACCTCACCGACCTCTTCCCGATTCTCGAGCTGGGGACGAGCGCCCGCATGCTGTCGATCGTGCCGCTCCTCAACGGCGGCGGCCTCTTCGAGACCGGCGCCGGCGGGTCGGCCCCCAAGCACATCGAGCAGATGCTGCGGGAGGGGCACCTGCGCTGGGACTCGCTCGGCGAGTACTGCGCCCTCGTGCCGTCGCTCGAGCTGATCGCGGAGCGGAGCGGCAACGCCAGGGCGGGGCTGCTGGCGAGGACCCTCGATCAGGCCATCGGGACGTACCTGGAGAACGCCCGTTACCCCTCGCGGAAGGTCAACGAGATCGACAACCGGGGCAGCACGTTCTACCTCGCGCTTTACTGGGCGCAGGCCCTCGCCGCCCAGGACGAGGACGCGGAGATGAAGGCCCGCTTCGCGGCGGCGGCGGCCCGCCTCGACGAGAACGAGGCGGCAATCACCGGCGAGCTGCTCGCCGCCCAGGGGAGTCCGGTCGACGTCGGCGGCTACTTCCGGCCCGACGACGCCCTCGCCGAGGGCGCCATGCGGCCGAGCGCGACCCTCAACGCGATAATCGACGGCCTTCGTGAGACGGCGTTCAGCGCCCCCGCCCTGGGGTGACAGCATGAGTCGCAGGAGCCGTCGGCGTCGGCACAGGGTCTCCCAGCGGTTTGGTGCGTGTGGGGGCGTCGCGGTTTGGTGGAGAGGAAGAGCCATGCGTACCACCCTCGATCTCGACGAGGACATCCTGAATGCAGCGAAGGTGCTTGCGGCGCAGGAATGCAAGCCCGTCGGACAGTTCGTCTCCGAGCTCCTGCGGGAGGCGTTGCCAGCTAGAGGCGGCGGGACGAGCGCCATGCGGGCGCGCGAGCGGTACGGGTTCAGGCCGATCCCGGCCGGCGGGGCGGTGGTGACCAACGAAGTCGTCAACAAGATTCGCGATGATCTGGGCGTTTGAACGTTGAGGGCGTTGCTGGACGTGAACTCTACTCGTCGCGTTGCTCGACGAGAACCACACGCACAACTCGGCGGCCGAGACTTGGCTCGCGGGCAATATCCACCACGGTTGGGCGTCCTGCCCGCTGACGCAGAACGGTTGCGTGCGCATTCTGTCGCAACCTGCGTATCCGAACACGCTGAGCGTTGCCGACGCCGTGATGCGGTTGCGAACTGCGATTTCGGGACCGTACCACCGGTTCTTGGCGGACAGCGTCAGCCTTCTGGATGATGCGGTGGTGGACTGCCGGCGCGTCTCGCGCCCCCGGCAGTTGACGGATGTCTATCTTCTCGCCCTGGCTGTTGAGCACGGCTGTCGCCTCGTGACGTTCGACACGTCCATTCTCGTGGCAGCGGTGCGCCGGGCGGCACGTCCATCGCTGGTCGCCATCTGAAGGTCCTGCTCGATGAGCCCCAGCACAGGGACACCAAGAGCTGCCACCGCGGGGCGGACCTCACGTCTGCCCCCGCAGTCGGGGCCGCGGGATTCAGGGGGCCAGTGTAGGCGGTGATCCAGCCGCCGTCAGCTACCTGAAGAACTCGGCACGTCCAGGCAAGGGCACCCGGGGGCTTGTCGAGCTTGAGCTGGGGCCTCGTAGCACTCGCGGTAGCCGGGGCTGTAGTGCGCGAAGCGGCGAAGGATCGCCGCCAGCACCAGGACCACGGTCCCGGCGGAGACGAGCAAGGCGAGCCCCGTGAACACGAAACGCAACGTGAAGCTGTTGAACAACGGCCCCCCGGCAGGAACAGAGCGGCGTACCCGGCCGCGACCAGGCCGGCGGCCAGGACGCAGCCGGTCAGCGCCCGAAGGCGTGACACCGTAGGCGGCCGGCACCTCGTCTCTCTTCCCCGCCGGGCGGCGACCGCCGCGACGCCTGAAGACCGTGGTCACCCCGTGGGCGAGATACAACGGGGCATCGCCGAAGTCGGAGCGCGCGCCGCCGCCGAACGCGGTGCCGTCTCCCACCAGGTAGACGTGCGTGTCGGTCAGGCCCGGCGTCAGAAAGCGGTCCTCGCCCTGAATGACGAGAGCGTTGTCCGGCACGGTCACGGCGGAGCGGCCGTGCTGGCGACGCGCGACCTCGCCGGCATCTGGAAGAACGGCGTGCGCATCGAGCGCGTCCGCCCCGAGGCGGTGCCGTCCGGCCGGCCCCGGATCGTCCCGCGCGTTCTGACCGGTTTCGAGGATCTGACCAGCGACGCCCTCCCCGCCGCCGGGTGGATCCCGTCGACCGATACGATGTTCGGCGGCGGCTCGACCGTCGACCTGCGCGTCACCGTGGCCGGCGAGGACGGGAGCGGCAGTGCCCTCGCCGTCAGCGGGGAGATCGCGGCCGGGTTCCCCGCGCCCTGGGCCGGCGTCATGATCGGTCTCGGGCCGGGCATGATGCAACCGGTCGACGCCGGCGACATCACCGCGCTCGTCTTCGACGCCCGCGGAGAAGGCGCGACCTACCGGGTCCTGGCCTTCGCTGAGAGCCTCGGTCCGATGCCGGCTACCATCGAGTTCACCGTCGGCGCCGCGTGGAGACGGATCGTCATCCCGCTCGGCGGCATCGACGGGCTCGACCCGACCGAGGCCATGGGCTTCCTGATCGGCGGCCCGGGGGATCTCGGTCCGTTCGCCGGTCGACCACGGCTTCTGGTCGCCAGCGGGGCAGCCCTCGGATGTCGGTAGCTGCCCGACGATTCCGGCGGGCCCCGCTCCCGCCGTAGCCGGAACCTCTGGCCCGGACCCCGCCCGCGGCGTCGAGGTGTCCGTGCTGGTCAAGGGCGCGTGTGCCGATACGTGAAGTGTGGCTCCCAAGAACGACAGTTCGATCGCACCCAGCCGGAGCAGGCCTCTCGGGACGTGCGCATCGAAGAACCAGCACGAACGTCAGAACCGCGAGGTTGCCCCCGCCAACCCGTCCACCGTCGCGGATGAGCGCAGAGACCCCCGCCATGCGTCGCAGCCCGCGCGCCGGACCATGCCGACCACGCCACCAGACCCCTCGCTACGCCTGCCGGTTCGGGAGCTTGGCGAGTACGTCTTGGGTGGACGCGTGGACGCCATGCGCCGCCTCCTCCGTGGCCATTGACGCCGCGTGTGTGGCGGCCGCGCCGTCCGCCCCCGAATCTTCGCTCATCGATTCAGCCGCGCCCCCGACCGGATCGCCGATCCGGGTCCCTGGACAGGGTACCTCCCTGACGGGCGGTCCCCGGACGCCTCGAACAGCGCTTCGTCGAGCGGGGTCCCCGGCGCAGGTGGTCAGACGCCGACGCAGACGCCGTCCCGTCGCGGGTCGCCCGCCCCGCCGAGCACATCGCCGCGGCGCTCGGCGGTGTGCGCGCCGCCGAAGAACACGCTGCGGTGGTCCCAGACCTGGTGCTCGGGCCACGCGGCCAGCGCCCCGGCGATTTCGTCGCTGTCGTGGCCCCCCTCGACGCTGAGCAGCGGGCCCTCGACATGGATGCGGGGCGCGCTCACCGCCGCGTCCACGTCCATCCCGTGGTCGACGAGATTCACGATCACCTGCAGGACGGCGCTGCGGATGCGGTTCGAGCCGCCCGATCCGGTCGCCACCAGGCGGCCGTCGGGCCACCGCAGTGCGCTCGGGGCCATCATCGACGTCATGCGGTGATCGGCCGGCCAGCGGTGGAAGCCGGCGGGGTTGAGGTCCTCCTCGCCCAGCATGTTGTTCAGCATGACGCCGGTGCCGGGGACCACGCGCCCCGAGCCCTCCCCGTTCGACAGGGTGAGGCTGGCGAGGTTGCCCCGGACGTCGATGACCCCGAGATGGGTCGTGCCCCGGGCGGCCTGCGCCCGCCCCCGGACCTCGTCCCGCCACCGCGCCAGGAGGGCGGGGTCGAGCATGCCCTCGCTCGAGCCCGCGGGCCCTCCGCCGTGCGCCTCGGCGCGCGCGGCCCGGGTGGCGCGCATCACGTCGGCGAGCATCGCGACGGCGCGGCCGCTCCCGGGCGGCGCGACCGGCAGCCCGTTCAGCAGGCCCAGGCCGAACCCGATCAGCGCGCCGCCCGCGGAGGGAGGCGGGTTGGTCAGCACCTCGACGCCGCGGTAGTCGAGGGCGAGCGGGGCCCGGACCTCGGTGCGGTAGGCGGCGAGGTCGTCGAGGCCGACGAGGCCGCCGTCGCGCAGGTCCTCCGCCAGCGCCCGCGCGACGGCGCCGCGGTAGAAGACGTCGTCTCCCTCGACGGCCATCAGCTCCAGGAGGTCGGCGAGGTCCGGATTGCGCAGGGGCTCGCCTGCCTCGAGCAGGGCGGGACCGCCGCGCGGGCTCGAGTAGAGCGCGAGGGCCTCGGGGGTGGCGCCGAGAATGGGCCGCAACAGGTGCAGGAAGTGGGCCTGCAGCGCGGTCATCTCGACGCCGTCGCGCAGGAGGGCGCAGGTGGGGGCGACGAGGTCGGCGGCGGGCAGGGTACACAGGTCGCGGTGGACGTCGAAGAACCCGCGGACGACGCCCGGCACCGCGACGGTGCCGCGGCCGATGTGGAACTCCTGCCGCGCGGGGCCGAAGTCGACGACGACCGGCTCGAACTCGACCTCGTCCGCCGGGAGGCGCCGCCTCGGCGTCTGCACGAAGAAGTCGTAGAGCCGCGGGCGCCCCGACGCGGGCAGGGCGAGGAGGAACCCGCCCCCGCCGAAGGACGCCAGCGCCGGCTCCGCGGCGCAGGCGGCGCAGAGGGCGGCCAGCGCCGCGTCGAAGGCGTTGCCGCCGGCGCGCAGCACCTCGCCCGCCGCCTCCGCCGTCAGCGCGTGCCCCGCCGCCACGACTCCGCGTCGTCCGCGCATGACGCGTGATGATACCGAATGCGGCCCGCGGCCCGCTGGCCGGCGTGCGACGCGTTGGGGCGGCCCGCGACCGGTTCGCCGGCCCGCGACCAACTGGTCAGGACGCGGCGCCTGCCCGACAAGAGAGTCGGGCGGCCCGCGACCGGCGCGCCGACCCGCGACCAGTTTCAGGACGCGGCGCTTGCCCGACAAGAGCGTCGGGCGGCCCGCGACCGGCGTGCCGACCCGCGACCAGTTGCTCGGGACGCGGCGCCTGCGCGACCGGAAATTGGGGCGGCCCGCGACCGGTGCCGGGCGCCCAACCCGTTTCTCGCGTGCCGCCCCGTTCCGTCGTGCCGCCCCGTTCCGGCGTGCAACCCCGTTCCGGCGTGCAACCCCGTTCCGGCGTGCCGCCCCGTCCTGCGCGCAGCTCGTTCCCCCGGCCCGCCCACGTATAATGGGTGCCTTTCGCCCAGGAAACGGTGGCCTCGACCATGACAGACGCCTACATCTACGACGGAGTACGCACCCCGTTCGGCCGCCACGCCGGGGCCCTCTCGCCCGTGCGCCCCGACGACCTGCTGGCCGGCCCCATCGCCACCCTGATGGCCCGCAGCCCGTTCCGGCCCGAAGACGTCGAGGACGTCATCGCCGGCTGCACCAACCAGGCCGGCGAAGACTGCCGCAACGTCGCGCGGCGGGCGGGGCTGCTCGCGGGGCTGCCGGTGGAGGTCGCGGGCATGACCGTCAACCGGCTGTGCGCGAGCGGGCTCGCCGCCGTCGTGGACGCCTCGCGGGCCGTCGCCTGCGGGCAGGGCGAGGTGTTCATCGCGGGCGGGGTCGAGAGCATGAGCCGGGCCCCGTTCGTGATGGCGAAGTCGGAGCGGGCCTTCGGGCGGCAGCTCACGGTGCACGACAGCACCCTGGGGTCGCGGTTCTCGAACCCCCGGACGACCGCGCAGTACGGCGACCACGCGATGCCGGTGACGGCCGACAACGTCGCCGCCGACCTCGGCGTCACCCGCGCCGACAGCGACCGCTTCGCCCTCGCGTCGCAGCAGCGGTTCGCCCGCGCCAAGACCGAGTGCTTCTACAAGGACGAGCTCGACCCGGTGACCGTCCCCGGCCGGAAGCGCGGCGCGGAGACGGTTGTGGCCGACGACGAGCATCCCCGGCCCGGCACCTCGCTGGACAAGCTGGCGTCGCTGCGGCCGCTCTTCGAGAACGGGGTCGTGACCGCGGGCAACGCCTCGGGCATCAACGACGGCGCCGCCGCCCTCGTCGTCGGCAGCCGCGCCGCCGGCGAGCGGGCGGGGGCGACGCCGCTCGCCCGGGTGGTCTCGGCCGCGGCGGCGGGGGTCGAGCCGCGGGTCATGGGCCTGGGGCCCGTGCCCGCGAGCCGGAAGGCGCTGGCGCGGGCGGGGCTGTCGCTGGCCGACATGGACGTCATCGAGATCAACGAGGCGTTCGCCACCCAGGTGCTCGGGTGCCTGAAGGCGCTCGAGATCGACCAGGAGGACAGCCGCGTCAACCCGAACGGCGGCGCCATCGCGGTCGGACACCCCTCGGCGCGTCCGGCGCCCGGCTGACGCTGACCGCGACGCGCCAGCTCCACCGGTGCCAGGGGCGCTACGCCCTCGTGACCCTGTGCATCGGCGTCGGCCAGGGGCTGGCGGCGGTGCTCGAGCGGGCGTCCTGACATGCTGCCTCGTCACGCCCGGTCAGGCATGACCCGCGGCGCTCCGCCGACGTCCTCCGGGCGCGTCTCGCCGCGGGGTCCTGCCACGGGCGGTATCGGGGCGCCCAGCCATGGCTGACGAACCCGCCGCCGCAACCCCCGCCTCTCCCGTCCGGCCCTACCGGCTGCTGGCGCTGGTCGGAATCTACGTCGCCATCGCCCACGTGCTGCCGGCGCCGGAGGGGATCGAGGCCCAGGACTGGCGCCGGGTCGGCGTCTTCTTCGCCACCATCGCGGGGCTGATGCTGCAGCCCATGCCCGGGTCCCAGGTCGTGCTGGTGGGCATCACCGGTATGGTCGTTCTCGGCGGCCTGCCCATGGACCGGGCGCTCAGCGGCTACTCGGCCTCGTCGGTGTGGATGGTGCTGATGGCCATGCTCATGTCGCGCGCCCTGCGCGACTGCGGTCTCGCCCGCCGCATCGCCCTCTGGTTCATCCGGGCCATCGGGGGCACGTCACTCGGGCTCGGCTACTCGATGCACCTGACGGATCTGACCCTGGCGACGGGGGTGCCGTCGATCACGGCGCGGTCGGCGAGCATCGTCTTCCCCATCGCCCGCAGCATCAGCGGCCTCTACAAGTCGCATCCCGGCCCGTCGTCCGCCATCCTCGGCACGTTCCTGATGACCTGCATGTACCAGGGCAGCGTCATCGCGTCGGCGATGTTCTACTACAGCAGCGCCGCCAACCTGCTGCTGGGCGAGCTGGCGGCGGAGTACGCGGGGGTGACCATCACCTGGGCGAGCTGGTTCACGGCGGGCCTCCTGCCGGGACTCGTGGCCAGCGCCTTCGTGCCGTGGCTGGTGTACCGGGCGATACCGCCGTCGCTGAAGAAGACGCCGGCCGCCGCCGAGTTCGCCAACGAGCAGCTCGCCGAGCTCGGCCCCATTCGCGGCCGCGAGGCGGTGGTGGGGGCGGTGTTCGTCGGGCTCATCGGCTTCTGGGTCCTCTCGTCCTACGTGAGCTGGCTCTCGCCGACCCTGGTCGCCCTCCTCGGCATCGCGGTGCTCTTCACGACCCAGGCCCTGACGTGGGACAGCGCCCTCTCGGAACGCTCCGCGTGGGACATCTTCGTGTGGTACGGCGGCCTCCTCATGATGGGCGGGGTGCTGAACGACACGGGCGTCGCGACCCTCTTCGCCGGGTGGTTCGGCTCGTGGTTCACCGGCGTGCACTGGGCCGTGGTCTTCGTCGCGACCCTCGTCATCTATTTCTACGCGCACTACTTCTTCGCGAGCACCACCGTCCACGCCCTCGCCATGTACCCGCCGTTCCTGGCCCTGCTCGTCGGCGTGGGGGCGCCGGCCCCGGTGGTCGTCTACAGCCTCGTGTTCATCAACAACCTGACGGCGGGGCTGACCCACTACGGGACGACCACATCGCCGATCATCTTCGTCGAGGGGTACGTCAGCCTGAAGGATTGGTGGCGGGTCGGGTTCTACGCGTCGGTGGCCAATCTGGCGATCTGGATCCCGGTGGGGCTGCTGTGGTGGAAGATACTCGGACTGTGGTGACGCGCGCGGGGTGACGCGCGCGGGCAGGACGGGCCGGCGGCCGCGGGCAGCGCCGGGCGCGCGGCGGTGGGGCGCGGCAGACGCCCGGCGAGGTTGGCCGGCGGGGCGGCGCCCCGAAGCGATGACGCGGCGGCGGGCGATGGTCTCGCGGGGTCCTGCGCGAAGTAGACCCCGGCGGCGGTTGGCCCGAAGCGATGACGCGGTGGCGGGGGATGGTCGCCGGGTCCTGCGCGAAGTAGGCCCCGGCGGCGGTTGGCCCGAAGCGATGACGCGGTGGCGGGGGATGGTCGCCGGGTCCTGCGCGAAGTAGGCCCCGGCGGCGGTTGGCCCGAAGCGATGACGCGGTGGCGGGCGATGGTCGCCGGGTCCTGCGCCAGGTAGACGCCGGCGGCGGTTTGCCCCGAAGCGATGACGCGGTGGCGGGCGATGGTTGCCGGTTTGGAACGGGGGAACACGCCATGACCGGATGGAACTCGCAAGGGCGGCGAGCGGGACGGTGGGCGGCCTTCGCGGCGGCGTTGTGGCTCGCGGCGGCGTGCGGCGGCGGCGCCCAGCCCGGGCCGGTGGACCTGCTCGTGACCGGCGGACGGGTCATCGATCCCGAGAGCGGCCTCGACGCCGTCGCCGACGTCGCCGTGCGCGACGGGGTCATCGTCTCCGTCGGCGACGGGCAACCCGAGGCGCGGGAGGTGCTCGACGCGTCGGGCCTCGTCGTCGCACCGGGGTTCGTCGACCTCCACGCCCACGGCCAGGACCCCGTGAGCCAGCGCTACCAGGCCCGCGACGGCGTCACCACCGCGATGGAGCTGGAGATCGGCGTCTATCCCGTCGACACCTGGTACGCCCAGCGCGAGGGGCGGGCGCTGATCAACTACGGGGCGACGGTGAGCCACCAGGGCGCCCGCCGCGAGGCGTTCGGGGCGGTGCAGACCGAGCGCAACGACGAGGGCACCTTCACCCTGGGCCGCGGCGGCGCCTACCTCTACGAGGAGGCCACCGAGGAGGAGCTGCGCCGGGTCGCCCGCCTGATGCAGGCAGGGCTCGACCAAGGCGCCCTCGGCTTCGGGTTCGGCATCAGCTACACGCCGGGGGCGAGCCACGAGGAGATCTGGCGCCTGTTCGCGGCGGCGGCGGAACGCGGGGCGCCGGTGTTCATCCACCTCCGATCGGCGGGCGCGTTCGCGAGCCGCGAGGCCATCGCCCCGTTCCAGGAGGCCATCGCCAACGCCGCCGCCACCGGCGCCGCCCTGCACATCGTCCACATGAACAGCAGCGCCGGCCAGTCGGCCCCGGCCGCCCTCGAGCTGATCCGGGGGGCGCAGGCGCGGGGGGTCGACGTGACCACCGAGGCCTACCCCTACACCGCCAGCGCAAGCCTCATCGAGTCGGCCCTCTTCGACGGGTGGCAGGGCCGGTCGCCCGACGACTACGCCCGCCTGCAGTGGGTCGAGACCGGCGAGCGGCTGACCGCCGAGACGTTCGCCCGCTACCGGGAGGAGGGCGGCTGGGTCATCACCCACGGCCGCTCCGAGACCACCAACGAGTGGATCGTCGCCCAGCCCGACGTCATCGCGGCCAGCGACGGCATCCCCTTCACCGAGGGCCGCTCCCACCCCCGCGGCGCCGGCACCTTCGCCCGCATCCTCGGCCACTACGTCCGCGACCGCGGCGCCCTGTCGCTGATGGACGCCCTGCGCAAGATGACCCTGCTGCCGGCCCGGCGCCTCGAGGCGGTGACCCCGCAGATGGCCGTGAAGGGCCGCGTCCAGGCCGGCGCCGACGCCGACCTCACGCTGTTCGACCCGGACAGGGTCATCGACCGGGCGACCTACGACGCGCCCGACCGGTACTCGGACGGGATCCGCCACGTCCTCGTGGGCGGGACCTTCGTGGTCAGGGACGGGGAACTCGTGGAGGGCGTGTTTCCGGGCCGGCCGATTCTGGGGTCGGCGAGCGGGGAGGCCGCGCCGTAGATGGCGCTGACCTGGCCCCGGCGCTGCGGGTGAACGTTCCCTGCACAGCCCGGGCGTGAGTCTCCTCATGGACAGGCGCAGGCTCCCTGTCGGCATCCAGACGTTCCGGGAGATCCGGGAGGAAGGCTGCTACTACGTCGACAAGACTCCTTATGCGCGGCGGCTGGCGGACGACGCCGGCAAGCACTACTTCCTGTCGCGCCCCCGTCGGTTCGGCAAGAGTCTGTTCGTCGACACGCTCAAGGAGCTGTACGAGGGGGCCGAGGGGCTGTTCCGGGGCCTCGCCGTCCACGGCGCGTGGGACTGGTCGCGGCGTCATCCGGTGGTGCGGCTGAGCTTCGGCGCCGGCAACTTCAAGCGGTCCGACGAGCTGCGTGCGAGCGCCCTCCGGCAGCTCGATGCGGCGGAACGCCGAGCCGCGCCGGGGCGGCTCGGCCGCCTGCTCGATGCGGTGCGCGGGCGCCCGCCCGCGCCGTCCGGCGACGACTCTGCGCCGGGACGGTTCGCGGCCCTGCTGGAGACGCTGCACCGGCGGACGGGCCGGCGCGTGGTGGTGCTGGTGGACGAGTACGACAAGCCGATCCTGGACGCGCTGGACGAGCCGGAACGGGCGAGGGCCAACCGCGACGACCTGCGCGGGCTGTACGGCACGCTCAAGGACTGTGACGCGCACGTGGAGCTGTCGTTCATCACCGGGGTGAGCAGGTTCAGCAAGGTCAGCCTGTTCTCCGGGCTGAACAACCTCGTCGATCTCACCCTCGACCCGGACTACTCGGCCATCTGCGGCTACACCGACGCGGACCTGGACAGGGTCTTCGCGCCGGAGCTGCCGGGCCTCGACCGGGACGAGATCCGCGCCTGGTACGACGGCTACGGCTGGCTGGGAGAGGACAAGGTCTACAACCCGTTCGGCCTTTTGAAGCTGTTCCGCAGCCGCCGGTTCGAGGCGCACTGGTTCGAGACCGGCACGCCGAGGTTTCTGGTCGATACCCTGATCCGGCGGGGCGTCGCCGCTTCGGAGCTCGACGACGTCCACGCCAGCGAGGCCCTGCTGTCGGAGTTCGACGTGGACGCCATCGCGCCCGAGGCGCTGCTGTTCCAGACGGGCTACCTCACCATCCGTGGCGAGGATCGGCGCGGCGGACGCACCGTGTACCGCCTGGGGTACCCGAACCGGGAGGTCCGCCAGGGGCTCAGCGAGAGCCTGCTGGACCGGTTGGCGCCCGACCCGAGGCGTGAGCGCCACGCCGCCCGGCTGTACGACGTGCTGGCGGCGGGCGACGCGGCGGGGGTGGAAGCGCCGTTGCGGGCGCTGCTGGCGGGCATTCCGCACGACTGGCATCGTCGGAACGAGATCGCCCGTTACGAGGGCTACTGGGCGAGCGTGTTCTACGCCCACTTCGCCGCGCTGGGACTGGACGTGGCGGCTGAGGACGCCACCAGCCGCGGGCGGCTGGACCTGGCGGTGCGGCTGGGGGCGCACGTCTACCTGTTCGAGTTCAAGATGGCCCAGCCGTCGGGGAGCGTTCAGCCGGCCGGCGCGAGGGGGAGCTCCCCGGAGAGGACCGGCGCGGCGCTGGCGCAACTGAAGGAGCGCGGCTACGCGGACAAGTACCGCGCCGAGGGTTGCGCGATCCATCTGGTCGGCGTGGAGATCGGCGCCGAATCCCGCGACATCGTCGCGTTCGAGACCGAACTCGCCTGAGTGATGCGAGGGACTCGAGGTGGAAGCGCAGCTCGGGATCGAGATCAGGATCGGTCGGGTCGCCCGGAGCGCGCCCCACAGACACGCAACCACTTTCCATTCTGGAATCTACTCGGCGCGCAGGGCGGTCGCCGGATTCACTCGCGTCGCGCGGCGCGCGGGCCAGACGCTCGCGACGGCGGCGACGACGACCAGCAAGCCTGCGACCGCGGCGAGCGTCGCGGGATCGCCGGGGCTCGTCTGCACGAGAAACACCCGCAGGAGCGGCCCGATCGCGAACGCGCCGGCGATGCCGGCCGCCAGACCGACGCCCAGCGAGACGAACGCCCGTCTCGTGAACAGCCAGACGATGTCGCCGCGCCGGGCGCCGAGCGCCATTCGGACGCCGACTTCCTGCCGCCGCTGCGTCACCGAGTAGGCCGTCACGGCGTACAGACCGACCGCCGACAGCACTACCGCAATCCACGCGAACGCGGCGAACATCGCGGCGAACACGCGTACCGTCCAGCGCGACTGCGAGATCGTCTCGTCGAGCGGCACCAGCCGCGCGAGCGCCACGTCGGGGTCGAGCGTCCAGATGCGTTCGCGGACGGCCGTGGCGACCGAGGTCGCCGACGGCGCGCCGCGCACGAGCAACCAGGCCACCGATCCGGAGGCCGGCGAGCGCGGCACGTACACGACCGGGTCGAGGTCCTGGAGGTTCAGCGTCGGTTGCTGTCGCACCGAGGGCGCCACGCCGACCACGGTGAGCCAGGCGTCGGCGTCCTGCGACGAGGTCGGTCCCCCGCTCAGGCGAACGCGCCTTCCGATGGGTTCCCGATCGGGGAAGAACATCGCGGCGAAGCGCTCGTTGACGATCGCGTTCCCGCTTCCGGGTCCCATGTCGGCCCCGGTGAAGGCGCGGCCGCGCATCAGACCGACGCCCAGGGTCTCGAAGTACGCGGGGCTGATCGACACCATCGAGACGCTCGGACGCGGCGCGTCGGGCGGGTCCGCGCGGCCTTCGACCCACAGCTCACGGCGCGGGGCGCCGATGAAGGGCACCGCGTTGGCGAAGGCCGCCGCGCCAATCGTCGGCAGGCCGCCGAGCTGCTCCTCCAGGTGGCGAAAGAACGCTGTCTGCGCTTCGGGCGTCGGATAGCGTTCGGGCGGCAGCCGGATCTGCGTCGACAGCACGTTGGTCGGGTCGATCACGAGGTCGGCGCGATACAGCGACATGAAGCTGCGCGTCATCAGCCCGGCCCCCGCCAGGACGACGAGCGTGAACGCAAGCTCCACCGCGAGCAGGCCGGCGACGAGCCGTCTCGGCCGCGCTCCAAGGGTGGCGGATCGCCCAGCCTCCCGCAGGCCGTCCATGACATCGCTCCGGGCGAGATGCACGGCGGGCCAGAGACCCGAGATGGCGACGCTCGCCACGCAGACGAGCACGACGAACAGGAACACGCGGCCGTCCATCGTCCAGCTCAGCCAGTACGGGAAGTTGATGCTTGCGAGCGTTTCGCTCAACAGACGCGTTGCCAGCATGGCGAGCACGACGCCTGCCGCGCCGGCCATCGCGGCGAGCAGCGCGCTCTCGACGAGCAACTGGCGCAGGACGAGCCACCGCGTCGCCCCGTGCGCCAGCCGGACCGCGGCTTCCCGCGTACGAGCGAGCGCGCGCAGAAGCAGGAGGTGGGCGACGTTGACGCAGGCGATGAGGAGCACGAGGCCGACCGCGGTCATCAGCGCGATGAGAAACGGTTGGATCGGACCGTCGTCGCCCGTGAACGGCGACACCGTAACGGCGGTGGCGCGACGGGGTTCGGGCAGGTCGGGGCCGAGCCGGAGGGCGATCGGCTCGAGCTCGGCGACGGCTTGGGTCGTCGACCGTTCGGGGCCGAGCCGAGCGACCACGTCGATCACGCGCGCGTTGCGATCCTCCCCGTATCCGGGCATCGCCGAAAGGGGGAGCCACAGGTCGGCCACCATCGGGAACCGGAAGCCTGCAGGCATGACGCCGACGATGGTGACCGGCACGTCATCGACGGTGATCGGGCGGTCGAGAATCGACGGGTCGCCCCCGAAGCGACTGCGCCACACGGCATCGCCGAGCAGCGCCACCACCGGTGCGCCCGGACTATCGTCTTCCGGCAGGAACGTGCGGCCCAGGGCCGGGCGCTCGCCGAGGAGATCGAACGTGGCGGCGGACACGTAGGCGCCGGCCACCGGCTCGGGTGCCTGGCTTCCCTCGCTGACGGTCGCCATCGTCTCGCGGAAAGCGGCGATGCCGGCCAGCGTCGAGGCGGAGCGCCACGCCTCGAGCTCGCGGTGCGATACGCGGGCCGGGCGCTGCGACGCGTCGAGCACGCCGAGCCGCACGATGCGGTCCGGCTCGTCCATGGGGAGCCCCCGGGTTACGGCGTTCACGATGGTGAACGCCGTCGTGCTTGCGCCGATGCCGCACGCGAGCGCCAGCACCGCCGTCGCCGTGAACCCGGGACGCCGCGCGAGGCCGCGCACGCCGATGCGCACGTCGGTCCGCAGATCGTCGAGCCAGGGCAGGCCGCGCTGGTCGCGCAGCGCCTCCATCGCCTGGGGAAGGCCGCCGAGGCGCGCGCGGGCCAGCCGCGCGGCCTCGGTGGGCGGGTGGCCCTTCGCGCGAAGCTCCTCCTCCGCGTGCTCGAGATGAAAGCGCAGCTCGCGCTCGATGTCCTCATCGGTGGAGTCGCGCCGGAGCGCCCCCCACAGACGAAGCAGCCACTCGCGAAGCATGGCCATCGTGGTTCTCCTCGTCGGCGGGCCGCGCCCCGGCCGGCGGTCGTCGACATTCCCGCCCCGTGCGGCGCAGCGACTCGCGCGGCCTCGTCAGTGACGCCCGCTCGCCGTCGCCGCCGGCTCCTGAAAGAGCGCGTCGATGATGGAGACCATCCGGTCCAGGCCGCGCTTCTCGGCCGCCACGTGCCGGCGCCCGGCCGGCGTGATCCCGTAGAACCGGGCGCGCCGGTTCTTCTCGGTCGTGCCCCAACGCCCCCGGACGAGGTCGCGCTGCTCGAGCCGCATCAGGGCGGGATAGAGCGTGCCCATGTTGAGGACGAGGGCGCCGCCGGAGACCTGCTCGAGCCTCGCCGCGATCGCGTAGCCGTGCGACGGGCCGAGCGAGACCAGCGTCTGCAGCACCATCAGGTCGAGGGTGCCGCGAAGGACCTCGGTTTTCGATGGTTGTGCATTTGGCATTCCAATGAAGCGTATCAGTGCATTATTGGGATGTCAAATGGAGTAGTCCGGGCTCGGTTGCGCGAGGGGATGTGCGCTACGCGCGTGCGACGCGCGGGGAGCGGTCAGCGGTGCCACGTGGGCAGCGGCAAGCTGGCTACGGCGTCACCGTCAGCGGATGTCCGACGAGTCGCCGGTCATGTGTCAGGAGCTTCAAGCCCTCTTCCTGGGCCTGCACCAAGAGGAGCTCGTCGAACGGGTCGCGGTGGGGAATGGGAACCTGGAGCCTGCGGGCGGCGTGCGCCGTCGTCATCGGCAGGAACGTCATGTCATGCTGTTCGAGTGCGGGGATGACGTCCTCCGGGTCGAAGCGGCTTTTGCGGGCGCCGGACGCGTGCCGTGCGTGGTACTTCAGCCGCATCTCCCAGATGGACACTGCGCTCGCGTGGAGGCGGGCGGCGTGCTCTTCGAAGAACCGACGCTCCGCATCCCTGAAGCGGCCGAACGCTCCCATCAGGTCGAAGAGATAGGACGTGTCGAGGAGAATACGCACGAGCCCCTATCCGTCCTCCGGCTCCAGACCGAGCACACGTCGGCTGAACGCCGGGTCGTCGAACTCCTCCGGCCAGCGCTCTCCGTCGCCATCGATGCCGAGCTCTCGGAGGGTCTCCGCCAGCTTCTCGAAGTCGATCGCCCCGCGCGGGCGGCAGCGCACGAGCTCGGCGGCGGGGACGCCGTGCTTCGTGATCACGACGCGCTCGCCCTTCTGGGCGGCGGCGATGAGCTCCGACAGTCGCGCCTTGGCTTCACGTACGGCGAGTTCCATGTGGGGTCGTCTCCTCGTCCGGTTGACGTCGATCCACTATACGGCCGGCTCGGGGGGAGAAACAACACTACAGCGTGACTACAACCCACGCTGCGCATGCCGTCGGGTCGCGGGCTGAGCCTCGGTCCCGGCCTGGCAGGGTCTCACGCCGGGCGGTCCTCCCGGGTCGGGTGCGCGGCGGCAGCCGACGGGGCTGGGGAGCCATCGAGCAAATCCGGGCCGGGGGACGGTCCGACGGCGGGGAGCGCAGTCGCGGTCACGCTCTAGTCGCGCCTCCCCGCTCCGGTCGTCGGTTCGGTAACCGCGGATCCGGGCCGGGGACGGTCCGACGGCGGGGAGCGCAGTCGCGGTCACGCTCTAGCCGCGCCTCCCGTTCCCGTCGTCGGTTCGGTAGCCGCGGACTCCGGGGTCAGCAGGGCCGCCAGTCGCGCACCCGCGGCCACCGCGTCGGCGGCGCCGATCTCCAGCAGCCGGTGGATGTAGTCGGGCTGGAACATCAGCAGGCTCAGCAGGTCGGGGCTCGTCGTCTCGCGCGACCCGAGGCCCCGGGTCATGTAGCGGAACGCCCGCGGGAGCTGCGGCTCGAACTCGAGGGACAGCCGGCCGAGGTCTTCCGACGGGCGGATGACGACGAGCTCGACGGGGTGCAGGCCCTGCCGGCGGTGGGGAGGCAGGTCCCGGATCAGCGAGTTCAGGCGCTGCAGGGTCAGCCCGTCGTGATCGAGGTCGTCGAGGAACATCGCGTTGAGGAGCTGTCCGCCGATCTGGGCGGGCGGCGGGTAGTCGTGGATGACGGGTTGGCTGGCCTCCTGGGTGATGCCGCGGTGGCGGTTCGAGACGGCGAGGATGCGCCGGGCGCCGAGGTGGATGGGGGCCGAGCAGGGGGCCATCATCCGGATGCCGCCGTCGCCGTGCCAGCCGTCGTCGAGCCGGACGGCGGGGAAGAAGAGGGGCAGGGCGGCCGAGGCCATGACGTGCTCGACGGTGATGGCGACGCGGCGGCCGCGCCGGTAGGGGCGGTTCCAGTCCTCGATGTCTCCGCCCTGCACCCAGATCACCGACTGCCCGGTGCTGTAGCTGCTCGTGGAGATGGCGAGCGACCGCAGCCGGCCCGCCTCGAGGTTGCGGGCGATGCCGGCGATCTCGCCCTTGTGGTTCGGCTTCAGCCGCTCGTGCAGCGAGGCGCGGAGGGGCGCGGTGTCGAGAAGCCCCCGCACCCGGGGCGCGAAGGTGGCGCCGCCCGACAGCAGCCGGATGCCCCAGCGCGCGACGAGGCCGGCGAGCGAGCCGGTGTCGACCCGGAACACCCGGTCGACCCGCTGATGCCGCCAGTGCTCGACGAGGTCGCGGACGGCCTCGGCCAGCGAGCCCTCCCGGGCGGCCAGATAGGTGGCGTTGATGGCGCCCGCCGACGTCCCCACGAGGATGGGGAACCGCGCCGTGGGGTGGCGGCGGATCAGCTCTCCCAGGAAGCCGACCTGATAGGCGGCCCGGGCTCCTCCGCCTACGAGGACGAGGGCCAGGTCGTCCCGGGCGGGCGGGGGCGTGTCCGGCGCACCGGGCGGGGAAGTTGCATCCACGGGATGACCGGCGGATTGCCGGGCGTCCGGCCGCGGAATGGCGCGAACGCCGGGCGCGTCCGGGTTGGGGCTGCCTCGGCACGCGACGCGTCGGCGGCGCGGTGCGCCGATGGCCGGGCGTGCAGACCGCCGGGGGAGCACGGCTGGCGCCAGGAACGGCCGGTTCGTGTTCCTGTGGCCGCAGCCGGGCGCGGAGGCCGCTTCTGCGGCGGTCCGCTGGCCCGGAGCGCATTGCCGGCTCCGCTCACCGCCAACCGTCTCGCCAGGAGTCCGCGCCGTGCTACGGCTCGGACTCCTGGCTGGCTGGTGAGCCTAGTGCGCCAGCGGGTCGGGGCGAATCTGGAACTTCACCAGGTTGCCCTGCGTGCCCTTGCCGCCCTCCGAGTGCCAGACCGCGTTGGTGCCGTAGTCGGCCCACACGGCGCGGCCCTTCCACCCGGCGTCGGGATCGTCGATGCGGCCGTCCATGCCCCGGGAGTAGAAGCCCATCGGGTACGGCACCCGCAGGATCACGAACTCCTCCTCGTCGGGGAGGAACGCGAGCAGCGAGTCGGACGTGCTACCGGTGGCGATGGGCACGTTGGGGCCGAGGCCCAGGGTGTCGTGCTGGTCGACCCAGTTGTAGTAGTGGAAGTCGGCGCTGCCGTGCGTCGAGACTCCCTTCATCTGCGGTCCCGGGGTCGCGTGCAGGGTCCACCCCTGCGGGCAGTGCTGCCCGGTGGCGGTGGGGCCGTTCAGCACGTCGCACCGGCTGCGGTCGAAGCTGGCCATGTGCCCGCTGCCCGACAGGGCGGTCCACACGATGCCGTCGGTGCTGATGTCGATGCCGCGCGGCGAGAACCCCTGGATCGGCGCGTCGGGGTTCTCGAACGGCGGCTGGTAGTACTCGGCGACGCACGTCTCGGGGGGATTGTCCCCGAGCTCGAGGCGCACGATCTGCCCCGGCACGCCTCCCGAGGCGGCCCACACCACGCTGTCCGCGGTCGGGTCGGGGACGATGCCGTACCACCCGCCGCCCATCTCCTTGTCGAGGGCCGGGTCGACGTCGCCGGCGCGGCCCACCCACTCGGTGATGCGGCCGTCGCCGTTGGTGTCGACGATGAGCGGGCACCAGCCCTGCGCGGCCTGCGCGTCGCCCGTCTCCTCGTACACGTCGACGTCGAGCCAGCCGATGACGGGGCCGACCGAGCTGAGGTACAGGCGCTCGCCGTCCTCGTAGCCGAACTGCAGGTGGTGGGTGTTGAAGCAGGTGTCGATGAGCTCGACGTCCTCGGTCGCCGGATCGTAGTAGGCGACGTGCCGCGCCGCCCGGTTCAGCGGGTAGTGCTGCGCATAGGGGTTGTCCGAGCCCTCGCGGCACCACGCGGGGTTGCCGGGACCGCGGATCTGGTGCGTCATCCACACGCGCCCCTGTCCGTCCATCATCGGGTTGTGCGGGTTGCCCGGGTTGTTCCAGATCAGCTCGTCGCCCCAGTAGATCGACGGCTCGAGGTTCTCCCGGTCGATGTAGGACCGGAAGTCGCCCTCGCCGGGGGTGTCGCGCACCGGCAGGACCACCTCGCGCGCCTCGTTGGTGCGCGGGTCGACCCACACCAGCTTGTCGTTGGCGAACTCGACCCCGTAGACGGGGCCGCCCGCGTTCACCTGCGGGTTGCGCTTGTCGGTGGCGATCTCGTCGTGGATGTAGCCGGCCTCGCCGCCCCACTCCCACAGGGTGAGCACGACGTTGCGCTCGCGCCCCCGCGGGCGCGGCGGGGCCGGGGGCACCTCGCCGGCCATGATGCGGTCCGTCCAGTCGGCATACATCGCGATGGCGCGCTCGGCCCCGAAGCGGCGCAGCCCGCCGGCCATCAGGGCGCCGCGCTGTCCCACCCGCACGCGGTGCGCCCACGCCGCCTCCGTCGAGTCGAAGTCGCCGGGGTTCAGCACCTCGCGGGTCGCCTGGTTCCCGAGCTGGTGGCAGAGCTGGCAGCCCTGCTTCAGGCCGTCGATCCAGGCCGCCTGGTGCCGCATGCCCGGCGAGATGCCGTTGCCGGCGTCGCCGGTGCCGGGGAACTCGTCCGCGGCCGGCACCTCCACCAGCGAGTACCAGTAGTTGGCGGGGTAGACCTGCGCCGCCTCCCGCGCGTCGGCGGCGGGGATCGCGTCGAGGTCGAGCGAGTCGCCCGGCCGCGCGGCGACCGGCTCGGAGTCGCGGAGGCCGTAGCCGCGGACCCAGACGTCGTAGCTGGCGTCGGGCAGGTCGGGCAGCGCGTAGCGCCCGGCGTCGTCGGTCACCACGATCTTGCGGAACCTGGTGTCGAAGTCGTCGGTCTCGGCGATCACCCAGACCCCCGCCTCGGGGCCGCTCGGGCTCCGCACGACGCCGCCGATATCGTCGGCGTCGAGGGCCGTCTGGGCCGTCGCCGCCACCCCGAGCCACAGCGCCGTCATCGCCGCGATCACCAGCGCCGCCATGAACGCCGGCATGCCGCCGATACCGCGTATCAGTCGCGTTTGCATCGTCTCGTCTCCCGTTGCGCGCGGACGACGTCGTCCCGTGCCGCGATCGATGCGCGGGTCGCCAGACCTGTCGTCCGTTCCCCTGAAGCCCGTCGCGAAGGCTTTGCTGTCCGTACGTTGTAACACCGTCGACGCCGTGTCAATGGGGAAGCGGCCAGTGTCGCGGCCGTCGGTGCGGCGCGGCGGACTCGACGGTCGGAGGGCCGTCGCGGGCGGCGGCTCTTCAGTGGGAGAAGGGCATCAGGCTACGTTCCGATCACGGCGACCCGCGAGGAAACCGTCGAGCGCACCCTCGAGCCGGGCCATGCGCTCTCGCAATTCGCCCAGCTCTCGCTGGACCTGGTCGAAACGCTTGTGCACGTCGTCGAAGCGTTTGTGCACGTCGTCGAAGCGCTTGCCCAGTCCACGGACCTCTTCCCGGACCTCGCGGCGCTGCTCGCGCATGTCGAACCGCAGCCACGCGAACAGCCCGATCAGCAGGGCTGGCGTTATCCAGGCGGTGACGCCGTCCATGAGAGAAGAGTAACACACGCCGCGTGGCTCTGCGCGACGTGGTCATCGGCACCGTCGCGGGTTCCTCCGGCTCATACGGTCGACAAGACCGGCGGCCGGCGTCGCCGGCAGTCGGTGGCCTGCTCGAAGGCATGTGCGATTTGCAGTACGCCGAGATCGTCGTAGGGGCGGCCGACGATCTGCAGGCCCACCGGGAGGCCGGCCGGGGTGAACCCGCAGGGTACCGAGATGGCGGGGAGGCCGGTCGCGCTCACGAGGTAGCACGACTTCATCCAGTCGAGGTAGGTGGGCAGGGCTTGGCCTGCGATCTCCGACACGTACGGCTGGTCGATGTCGAACGGCGCGACCTGGGCCACCGTCAGCGCGAGGAAGTCGTGCTCGGCGAACCAGGCCTGCAGGCGGCGGTGGAGGGCGGCGCGCCTGCGTTCCGCCTCGGCGATCTGCGGTCCCCGGAGGGCGCGGCCGGCCTCGATGTTCCAGACGACGGTGTCCTTCAGGACGCCGGGATGGCGGTCGAGGATTGGGCCGAACGCGAGATCGAAGTACCAGGCCCGCCAGGTGGTGAAGACCTCGTGGGCGCCGTCGAGGTCGGGGGCGCTCTCGTCGGTGACGCACCCGAGGTCCTCGAGGACCGCCCGGCCGCCCTCGAGGACGGCTCGCACCTGCGGCTCCACCGGCAGGACGCCGAGGTCGGGAGACCATCCGATGCGGACGCCGGCGAGGTCGCGCCCGAGGGCATCGCGCGTGGCGACGGGCGGCACGGTCAGCGACAGCGGGGCCCGCGGGTCGGGGCCGGCGACGGCGTCGAAGAGCAGGGCGGCGTCGGCCACGGTGCGGGCCATCGGCCCGTGGACGTGGAACGAGAACCACGGGGCGGCGCTGGGCCACCGCGGCACGCGGCCCGACGAGGGGCGGAACCCGACGACGTTGCAGAAGCTGGCGGGGTTGCGCAGCGACCCCCCGAAGTCGCTGCCGTCGGCGATCGGCACCATGCCGGTGGCGAGGGCGACGGCGGCCCCGCCGCTGCTGCCCCCGCACGTCTTCGACGGGTCCCAGGGGTTGCGCGTGGCCCCGAACACCTCGTTGAAGGTCTGCGAGCCGGCCCCCAGCTCGGGCGTGTTGGTCTTGCCGACGGTGATGGCGCCGGCCTGCCGCTCTCGCTCGACGATGAGGGCGGTCTCGTCGGGCACGTGGTGCTCGAAGGCGCGGCTGCCGAAGGTGGTCCGGATGCCGGCGGTGACGAAGAGGTCCTTGTGGGCGACGGGCAGGCCGTGCAGGAGGCCGGGCTCGCGGCCTGCCGCGAGGGCCGCGTCGGCGGCATCGGCCGCGTCGAGGGCGGCGTCGGCCACCGAGGTCACGATGGCGTTGACGTGGGGGTCGATGCGCTCGTAGCGGGCGAGATGCGCCTGCATGACCTCGCGCGCCGACACCGCCCGGCTGCGGATCAGATCTGCGAGGCGGCGCGCCGTCAGGTCGCACAGGTCTTCGGTCGGGTCGGACGTGGGGTCGGGCATCGGCACGCCAGTGTACACGCCCCCGGACGGGCGGGACTCTCGGCGTCGGACGGTGATGGCGCTCCCGGTTGCGAAGGAGGGGCGGGCACTTCGGCGGGCGGGCAGGAAGCCACCGGGAGGTGGCAGGCCCAGGGGTGCACGATGCGAGCGCGCGACGAGGCCGCCTACGAGCGGCACGGTCGCCGGGCGCCTGCAGGAGCGAGGCGCCAGCAGGCAACGCCGCCCGTGACAAGGCGTGACGAAGGAAGCCGTCAGGATCCGCTGGCGCCGCTCGGGCCCGGCCGGCGCGGCTCTCCGTGCCACGCCGACACCCAGGCGGTGCCGAGCCGCGCCCACGCACTGGTGGCGTGGGCGGCCCACAGGGTCGGTTGCAGCGTCCAGTGGGCGACCCGGGCCGGGCCGGTCTCCCGGCGGGTGTAGGCGACCGCCTGCTTCGGGGGCGACAGCAGCGCCTCGCCGACCAGCACCTCCTGGCCGTCCTGGTTGACGCACACCGTCTTCAGCCGCACCCGGTTCCGCTCGGTCACCCGCTCCACGACCTCGACCCGTGCGGTGATGCGGTCGCCGAAGTAGACGGGCCGGGTGAACGCGATCTCCTGGCCGACGTAGATGCAGCCGGGCCCCGGCAGTCGCGTGCCCAGCACGGCCGAGACCAGGGCGGCCGTCCACATGCCGGGGACGATGGGCTTCTCGAAGCGGGTCGAGGCGGCGTACTCGTAGTCGCGGTGAATGGGGTTGTGGTCGCCGATCGAGTCGATGAACTCGGCCACGTCCCCGGCGGTGGCGACGCGGGTCAGCTCCGCGTTGTCGCCGACGGCCAGGTCGTTCAGGGGGCGTCCTCGCATCGGTCCGGTCCGTCTCCTTCCGCGCCGGCGATCGACCGGCCGCGGCGCAAGGGTCGTAGGCATCCCGCCGCCGTTCACTCCCCGAACCTCGGTGTCTCAGGGTGGCGCCGCGGGTATGGTGCGTCACCCCTGCCCAGGTACCGAGGGCCTTCCCGATCTTGACGGTGTCTCAGGGCGGCGCCGCCAGATTGTGCGTCACCCCTGCCCAGGTACCGAAGGCCTTCCCGACCTTGATCGGTGTCTCACGGCGGCGCCAGCCAGTATGGTGCGTCCGGCCGGCGTCACGCCCGACGCTTCCGCGTCCTCGCGGTGCCGGCCCCGGTCTTCGTCGCGGCGCTTCCGGTCCTCGCGGCGCTTCCGGTCTTCGTCGCGGCGCTTCCGGTCTTCGCGCTGCTGCCGGTCTTCGCGGCTCCGGTCTTCGCGGCACCGGCTCCGGTTCTGGCCGCGCCGGCTCCGGCCTTCGTCGTGCTGCGTCTGCTCGTCGTGGCGCCGCGCCCGGCCGACGTGCCGATGCGTCCGGCCTTCGCTGCGGCGCCGCCGGTGTTCGCGGTGCGGCTCGTCTTCGCGGCGCCGCCGCCTGCCGTTGCCGTGCCGCCGGCAGGCCGCCGTGGCGCAGGGCCGTCGCCCGTGGCGGACGCCGGGGCGGGCGGATTGTTCCGGAGATCCTCGATCTGGTTCACGAGCGCCTCGAGGCGGTCGCCCAGGTCCATCATTCGAGGACTGTCCCGGAGGCCCTCGATCTTGTTCTCCAGCGTCTCGAGGCGGTCGCCCAGGTCCACCATCCGAGGACTGTCCCGGAGGCCCTCGATCTTGTTCTCCAGCGTCTCGAGGCGGTCGCCCAGGTCCACCATCCGAGGACTGTCCCGGAGGCCCTCGATCTTGTTCTCCAGCGTCTCGAGGCGGTCGCCCAGGTCCACCATCCGAGGACTGTTCCGGAGGCCCTCGATCTTGTTCTCCAGCGCCTCGAGCCGGTCGCCCATGTCCATCGGCCGAGGAGTGTTCCGAACGTCCTCGATCTTGTCCTCGAGCGTCTCGAGCCGGTCCTCGAGGTCCATCATCTGCCGCGACAGGCCGACGACCTGCTCGCGCGACGGCAGGCCGACGGCGTCGATCGCGGCCTTGCCGGAGCGCTCCGCGGCCTGGCGGGCCTTGCCCTGGATGGTCAGGAACTGGTCGAGGGTCTTGCCGAGGGCCTCCGCGAACGCCTCGGTGCCCATCGCCTTCTCGAGGCCCCGGCTCCACGCCGCGATCCAGTCGTCGAGGAACCGCTTCCACTGGGCGAGCGTCTCGGGATCGACGGGTCCCGCCCCCGGGAACGGGGGCGCGTTCATGGGACCGAGGTTCGAGAACTGGCTCCAGAACTGCATCGGGTCCGGCGGAGGCGGGACGTGCCCCTGGCTCGCCATCTGCCGAACCGTCTTGATCCACGCGTCGGTGCCCGCCTCCACCTGCTTGCGCCACTGCGCGAACAGGTCGTCGCGGTCCGAAGTGGGGTCTGCCATTACGAAGCTCCCTTGGGACGGTGACGAGAATCACCTTGCCACGTGGCGGGCCCGGAAGACAGTCGAGAACGGGCTGTGTCCGGGTGCCGGCGGCAAGTCATGTCGATCACTGTCTTCGGCCCGCCAATCGTCGTTCACGGCTCCGCTCGGCGCCCAACCGCCCCGCAGCAATTCACGCCGTTCCCGGGCGCGAAATCCTGGCCGGGCCGCGGTCGCCTCGGGGTCTGTCCTCCGCCCGACCTTGCCACCAATCGGCGCCGTGCCGCGGCACCGATACCTACGATCGCGCCGCCAGCCAGCTTGCCACGTGCGGCCAGCAGTCGCGCGACGCGCTGCGGCCGGCGATCAGCGAGATGTGCCCGCCGGGCAGCTCCATGTAGTCCTTGTCCCGACTCCCGACGAGGTCGACGAGCGCCCTGACCCCCGCCGGCGGGGCGATGTTGTCGTCGCGGGCCCCGACCACGAGGAGGGGGCAGGTGATGCTCTCGACATCGACCCGCAGCCCGTTGAGCGCCAGCGTGCCCTGCGCCAGACGGTTCTCCTGGTAGAAGTCCTTGACCCACTGCCGGAAGAACTCGCCGGGAAACGGGACGTAACCGTTGGCCCACTTCTGGAGGGCCTTGTAGCCTTCGAGATAGCGGTCGTTCCAGGCGTTCCACCACAGGTTCAGGCCGGTGCTCATGTCCATGGTGGGCCGGAGCAGCTTGAAGCCGAGCTGCACCATCTCGGCCGGCATCTGCCCCATCGTGTCGACCAGCTTGTCGACGTCGAAGTACCGGCGGTCGAGCCAGCAGCCGAACAGGCCCGCGTTCGAGAAGTCGATGGGGCCGGCGAGGTTGACGAGGTTCCGGACCGGAAAATCGGGATGGCTGCCGAGGAAGCTGACCGCGAGCGGCGCGCCCATGCAGTAGCCCACGACCGAGCAGGCCTCGGCGTCCGCGTCGGCCAGCAGCTTCCGCCCCATGCGGGGCAGGATGCGGGTGGCGCAGTCGGCGAACGTCAGGTGGTCGTCCTCGGGGCCGAAGACCCCCCAGTCGAGCAGATAGAACGGGAACCCCTGCTCGACCATGTAGCCGATGAAGCTCGCCTGGGGCAGGAGGTCGAAGACGGTGGGACGGCTGATGCCGAGGTTCGGCACGAAGAGCACCGGCGTGTCGTGGCGGGCCTCGCCGTCGTAGCGGTAGAGGCGCGCCTTGTGCTTGCGGTAGACCTCCCGGCGCGGGCTCTGCCCGACCGCGGGCTCGTTGGACTCGGCCACGAGCTCGCCGATGTTGCGCACACGCTGCATGGTGCGCTCGATCTCGGTCTGCCAGGCCGACCAGGCGTTCTCGCCGCCGGGGGTGGACTGCACCGACATGCCGGTCATCTCCTCCGCGAAACCGAGCTCCGGCGCGAGGCGCGCCGGGGCCGGGGAATCGTCATCGAGCGGGCTGCGTCCGGCCACCGCCCGCCGCTTCGGGGCCGGGCGGCCGTGCCGGGGCAATCGGCGAATCGCGGCTCGCCCGGATGCGTCGCCGCCGGCCCGCCGCCCCGCCGCCCGACCGGGCCTGCAGGAGACCCGCGCCGTGCCTGGGCGCAGACTCCTGCGGGGCGGTCCTTTGCCGCGCCACCGGCCGCCCCGCCGCCCGACCGGGCCTGCAGGAGACCCGCGCCGTGCCTGGGCGCAGACTCCTGCGGGGCGATCCTTGCCGCTACGCGGCGCTCTTGGCCGCCGGCCGCGCCTTCGCCGCGGTCCGGGTGCCCTTGGGCACCGCGCTGGCCGCGCGCTCGGTCCACATCTGCGCCCACGCCGACTGGGCCGCGCTGACCTTCTCCACCGACTCCTGCCACGCCGCGAACAGCTTCTGGTTCTCGTCGTCGATGGTGCCCAGCATCTTCACCGGCACCGCCTTGCGGACCATGCCGAAGTAGCTCTCCCAGAGCTCGCCCTGGGCCTCGGTCCAGCGGTTGCCGAGGGCCTGAGTCTGCTCGGCCCAGTCGAGCAGGTCCTTGGGAACGCTGGGGACGGCCGACGCGCTGTCGGCGAGGCTGCCGATGACCGCCTTCTGCGTCTCGAGGCCGTTCTTGACCGCCTCTTCCCAGGTGTCGACGGCCTTCCGCCAGGTCTCGGCGAGCTGGGCCTGGCTGGCCTGCTGCTCCGTCGCCTCGGCCCAGCCGCTCCAGAGCTTCTTCTGGGTGTCCGTCCACGCCTGCAGCATGTCGTCGGTCTGCTTGGTCCAGTTGATCATGGGATTCTCCTTCAAAACCGCGGGTGCGAGCCTTCGCCGACGTCCGCGTGCGGTACGGACGCCGCGCACGCGGCGTCCGGCCATCGATGGACGAGCGAATGGTAACAAGGAATGATAACTTTTGCAAGCGATTGTTCGGAGGCGCCCGGGCGGGCGGCGCGGGACGGCCCGGCGGCGGGGGTCACTCGGCGGCGTCGTTCACCTTGCGGAACGACTCGTACATCTCGACGAGCATCTCGCGCTGCCGGGCCGACAGGTAGGGGTCTCGGCGGATGGTCTCGACGACGTCGCTCGCCTCGCCGTCCGACGGGTCGAGGATGCCGGCCTGGGAGTACAGGGTCTCGGCGGAAAGCTCCAACCCGTCGGCGAGGGCCTTGAGGACGAAGCTGCTGGGGTTCCGCAGGCCGCGCTCGATCTGGCTGAGATAGGCGTTCGAGATGCCGCACACGTCGGCGAGCTGGCGGACCGACAGGTGGCCCAGCTCGCGCTGGCGGCGGATGAACTCGCCGAGGCCGACATCGGGACCGGATCGCTTGACGGTCATGCCGGCTCCTCGGCGGGGCTGCCTTCTTCCTCGTCGCGCCCTGTCACGCGGGCGCCTCGGCGGTTCGCCGGCGCCCGTCGGGCGCGGTGCAACGCGGGGCTCTCACCACGAGTTGCTACATTTCCAGGCCGCCGTTGACGGTGAGGACGGCGCCGGTGATGTACCCGGCCTCGTCCTCGAGCAGGAACCGCACGCAGCGCGCGACCTCCGAGGCCTGTCCGAGACGGCCCAGCGGGATGCGGTCGACGATCTGCTCCAGCACCGGCTTGGGGACCGAGGCGACCATCTCGGTCTCGATGAAGCCGGGGGCGACGCAGTTGACGGTGATGCCCTTGCGCGCGACCTCGAGGGCGAGGCTCTTGGTGAAGCCGAACTGCCCCGATTTCGACGCCGCGTAGTTGGCCTGCCCGATGTTGCCGCTCTGGCCGATGACCGAGCTGATGTTGACGATGCGGCCGCTGCCGCGCTCGGTCATGTGGTTGAGCACCGCCTTGATCATGTAGAACGCGCCGGAGAGGTTCACGCGGAGGACCGCGTGCCAGTCGTCGACGGACATCTTGCGCACCGTCTTGTCGACGTTGATGCCCGCGTTGTTGACCAGGAAGTCGATGCGCCCCTGCTGGTCCAGCACCTCCCGGATCACCCGCGCGCACGAGTCGGGCTCGGCCACGTTGCCCTGGTGCAGCGAGATCGAGCGGCCGTCGGCCCGCAGGCCGGCCGCGAGGGCCTCGGCCGTCTCCGCTCCCCGGTTGTAGCCGGCCGCGACGTGGGCGCCGGCCTCGGCGAGAGTCCGGGTGATGGCGGCCCCGATGCCGCGGCATCCCCCGGTGACGACGGCGACCTTTCCTGTGAACATCCTGGTTTCTCCGTTTCCCCCGGGTTGGCGGAAGCCGCCGGCGAGAGCTCCGCGACGCTGCTTCCCCGCCGCACCCTCCCCGGAGGCAGCGGAAGGGTAACACGGCCGTCGCGGCCCCCCCCGGGTCGCGGGGCCGTCGAGGCGGCCGGGTTCGCTCCAGACCGGAGTCAGCCGCCGAAGGCGTCCTCGACGTCGGCCGACGAAGACGTGTGGGGCGGCGCCGGCAACGGGCCGGTGTCCATGGCCAGCGGCGGCCCGGTCCGCTCCGGCGCGACGACGGCGGGGTCGACGCGCAGCACCGCGTATCCCGCGACCGCGCCGGCACCGAACCCGGGCGTGAAGACGCGGGTCGGCGTCGAGAGCACGCCCTCGCGCACCGCGTCGTGGATCGCGAGGGGGATGCTGGCGGCCGACGTGTTGCCGACCCGCGCGATGTTGAAGTACATCCGGTCGCGGCCGATGCCCGCCTGCTCGGCGAGGTCGATGACCATCCGCTTGTTCGCCTGGTGCGGGATGATCAGCTCGACGGCGTCGACGAGGCTTCCCGGCTCGCCGTCGGGATGGGGCAAGGCCTGCAGTTCGCCGATCATCTGCTCGAGATAGCGCTTCACCAGCGCCTTGACCTCGGGCCCGTAGACGGTGATGTCGCAGCCGAACTCGACGTTCGGCCAGATGATCGAGTTCACCTGGCTCTCGGGGCCGCTGGCGTAGGTCTGCAGCACGTCCACGTCGCCGGCGGCGCCGTCCGGGGCCGGGGCCACGACGAGGGCGGCGGCCCCGTCGCCGAAGATCATGCGCGACGTGCGCACGCTGCCCACCTTGTCGGAGAACTTCTCGGCGCAGACGAGCAGGATGGGGCGCTGCACCTCCTGCAGGATGCGGATCGCGTCGGCGAGGCCGTAGGGAAACCCGGCGCAGGCGGCGACGAGGTCGACCGAGGTATGGGTCTGGAACATGCCGAGCTGGCCCGAGAGCCAGGTGGCTGCCGACGGGAGCAGGCGCGTGTTGGTGCAGGTGCAGAAGAGGACCGCGCCCATCTCCTCCGGCGCCCGCCCGGCCCGGTCGAGCGCGCTCGACGCCGCGTCGAGGGCGAGGTGCTCGAGGCCGCCCTCGGTGTAGCAGCGGCTCTCGATGCCGGTCTTGGCCGCGATCTCGGCCGCGCTCATGGGCGACCAGTTGGAGGCCGAGTTGCGGATGATGTCGTCGTTGGTGCAGAGGATCTCGCCCCGGCGGACGGCGAGCGACTCGATGCGGGGCTGCACCGCGAACTGCGACCGCACCTGCACGGGGGCGAGGGGGGCGACGGGCTGCCGCGGCGGGGCCGCCGGCGGCATGCGCCGCCGCCGCCGCGCGCCGTTCTTCACCCGCCGGATGAAGTCGAGCACGTCGCCGCTGCGGGGCTGGTAGACGACCACCACGTCGTCGGGCTTGAGGGCCCCCACCGGGGTCAGCCGGGTGTCCGAGCGGTCCCAGGGGTACTGGTTGTGCAGGGTCATCGTCCAGCGGCGCAGCGCTTCGAGCTCGGGCACGCTCTCGTGGCAGTCGAGGATCTCGCCAAGGGTGAACCGGGGATAGTCGGGCTCGAACGTTCCCAGGCGGTACACGAGCTGGGACCCGGTGGCGACGGCCTCCGCGACCGTCGGCTTGATCGCGGGTAGGTCGGTGGCATGGTGCCGCTTGTGACGGAACACGTCGAAGAGCATCCGGAACAGCTCGTGCTCGACCTCGGGCGCCCACGCCGCCGGCAGTTGCCGGTAGCACGACTCGACGGCGGCGACCTTGCGTTCGCCGTCCTCCCAGGGCGTCAGGGCCGGGAGGAAGATGTCGTCGCGGCGCCGGGGCACGTCGCGCCACCGCGTCGGCCGCTTCTCGTACATCGTGATGACGTAGCGGTTCATCCAGAACAGGTGCAGCCCGAGATCGCGCAGCAACTCGTACCGGTTGGCGTACCCGCCCGATTCTGCGCGTTCCCGGATCTCGGAACCGGTCGGCGCCTTGACCTCGAAGTCACGCCGCACGATGGCCGCGAGATCGTCGACGGTGTCGATGGACGAGAAGTCCGGCTCGGGGAAGAAGTTGGACGGGAAGACGAGGCGGCGGTGCGAGTTGACGACAAATGGCTTCATTTCTCTTTCGTCTCTGGTGCCTGGTTCGGTCGCGGGCTACGCCGGAGCCTCCGAGACGGGGCCCAGCCGGTGCTTGGGTCCGGCAGGGCCTCACGGGCGGGTCAGGGCCGTCGATCGACTTCGGCCAGAATCTCTTCGATCCAGACGGCGGTCTCGCGCCGCTGCGCGGCAGCCGAGGCATTCCGCTCGCCCCACGGATAGTCGCTCCAGGTATCGTCGTCGAGCGCGAGTGCGGGACGCCCGTCACCCGGGCGTGCGGTCAGGGGGCCATACTCTTCCACGAGGAAATCGTTGCGTGCAGCAGTCATTTGACAGGTCTCCAGGGCGCCGGGTCGACCAGCGCCGGGAACGATCGAACGGGGAACGGGCGATCTTCTCTCTTTGTCTGTCAGGCTCTCTGTTGTCTGTCAGGCTCTCTTGTCTGTCAGTAACGTCTAGCAAACGTCGTGCCAACTGGGCGGGGCCCGCGACGCACCTGGAGAACGACGCCTCCCGGGCGGCGGGAATGCGCCCGCTCTACAATCCTGTCCGTGCCCGGCAATCAGAAACTACACTCTTGCGGGCATCGGGCCGGCAATCCCTGGGTGAAACCGTGCGTGGTGGGGGCGCCCGCGGGACGGGGCGTCCCGAGGCAAAGGAACGGTCAGGAACGACGACTACGCATCAGGGTACCACGGAACGATCCTGTCGGACAAGGCGCAGCGCCCGACGGGTCACGGTACACGCACGGCGACGCGCCGGTCGGGGTCGACGACGAGTGGGACAAGGCAGCGCCCGACGGGTCACGGTACACGCACGGCGACGCGCCGGTCCGGGGTCGACGACGAGCGGGACAAGGGCAGCGCCCCACAGGGTGACGGTACAAGCTTCCGCGCGGCCCTCGGGAGGGCAGGGGGCTGCACGGCGAGAACGGGCCGCCGCCGGCGGGCTCGCGGGTCGCCGGCGACAGGGTCAATGCCCGATGGCGAACAGCTCGTCCGCGGTCCGGATGTACCAGATGCCGTCGACCAGCGCCGGCGAGGCGAGGGTGGGGGCCCCGATGTCGTTGACGTGCAGGATCTCGAAATCCGGGCCCGTCTTCAGCACGAAGGTCTGGCCTTCGTCGTTGGTGACGAACAGCTTGTCGTCGACGACGATCGGCGACGCCGAGATGCCCTCGCGCCGCGGGCGGCCGAGGCGCTCCTGCCACACCGTCTCGCCGGTCCGCGCGTTCAGGTTGGTGAGGATGCTCGACATGTCGTTGATCTGGTACAGGTAGTCGCCGTAGACCGTCGGCGACGGCACGAACGGCGAGCCGCGGGTGATGCTCCACTCGACGTGGGTGCCGGTGACGTCGCCGCGTCCGCCCGGCCGGATGGCCAGCGTCGGCCCCGCCCGGCCCGAGGCGCAGTAGACGAGCCCGTGCCCGACCGCGGGGGTGGGGATGACCTCGCGCAGCATGCCCTCGCAGCGCCACAACTCCTCGCCGGTCGAGGGATTGTAGGACTGGACGTACCGCTGGCTGCTGACGATCAGCTCGTCGTGGTCGCCGACGCTGATGGCGATCGGCGTGCCCCAGCCGACCCGCGCCGCCCGCGGGGTCCGCCAACGCGTCTCCCCGGTGCGCGCGTCGAGGGCGATGACGAACGCGCCCCGGTTCTGGTCCTGGTAGATGATGATGCTGTCGCGGTAGAGCAGCGGCGATCCCGCGGGGCCGTGGTAGTTGTCGATGCGGCTCAGCTCGTGGTGCCAGACGATGTTGCCGTCGAAGTCGACGGCGAGCAGCCCGCGGCTGCCGAACGAGGCGTACACCCGCTCGCCGTCGGTGGTCACCGTCGCCGACGCCGGGCTGTTCTTGCCGTGGGTGCGCTCGCCCGGGCCGTTGGGGGCGTCGGCCTGCCACAACAGCATGCCGTCGGACCGGCGGAAGGCCAGAATCGAGACCCGCCGCCCGCGGTCGCGCGACGTGGTCAGAAAGATGCGGTCTTCCCACACGATGGGCGAGGAATGGCCCCGGCCGGGCACCGGGACTTTCCAGAGGACGTTCTCGGTGTCCGACCAGCGGTCGGGGTACCCCGTGCCCTCGACCACGCCCTGGCCCGAGGGGCCCCGCCAGCGCGACCAGTAGCGCGCGCCGTCTCCTTCCGGCGGGACCATGCGGACGCCGGCCGAGTCCTGGGCGCCGGCCGCCGGCGCGAGGGCGGCCAGCATGACCAGCGAGAGAACGAGGGCGGCGAGGCGGCTCGTGGAACGTGGGTTGCTCCGTGTCACGGCGCTGGCTCCTGGTGTTCCCGGGGACTGTCGGTCTGACGCCGATCCGGCGCCACCATGGGTAGAAGACGACCGAAGTTGCGGCGACCTTTCACCAAACACGGTCTGGCCGCCCGTGGCGAAGCCCCCGCTGCATTCGAGCGACGATGCACTCCGCCCGACTTCGTCGTTCGTCGGTTGCGTATGCCCGCCATGCGCCCTCCTCACGCCTGGTCAGGCGGGCGCCTCGTCGGTTCGGCGGCGCCCTCCGGGTGCGGTGCGACGCGGGGCTGTCACCGCGGGCCGCCAGTGTCCCGCAACCGTGGTTCCCGGAACAATTCTGAGTGACACTACTTCAGCTCCTGCAGGCATTTGCCGTGATTCGAGACGTTCGCGAACGTCAACGCCGGGCTGCCAGGAGTCTGCGCCGCAGGAAATTTAGACCCCAACATGAAGTGGTTACGTCAAGTGACAACCACAACATGTGGTAGCCGATCGGGCCGAAAATCGTTCCACGGCGCAGACTCCTAGTGACTCATCGCGTACAGCAGGACGTTGATGCCGAGCCCGTAGCCGTTGGGCGAGAACTGCCGGAAGAAGCGCGGGTCCTCGCCCTCGCGCTCCCAGGCGTCGGCGACGTCGGTGTTGTGCGACATGAGCACGAGGATGCGCCCGTGCTCGTCGGTGATCGCGCGCAGGTGGGCGGTCTCGCTGTCGCGGCCGCGCTCCGACGTGGTGCCGCCGCTACGCCACCAGAACTGGATGGCGGTGATCTGCGGGACCTCCTCGACGTACATCAGCGCGCGGAACACCGGGTGGTCGAGGGGCAGGTCGCGGATGGGGTACTCGGCCGGCGGCAGCACCCGGCTGATCTCCGACTGCCAGTGCTGCCAGGCGGCGGTGCCCCAGAAGTCGTCGACCCAGAGGAACCCGCCCTTGAGCAGGTAGTTGCGGAGCTGGGTGATCTCCGATCCGCTCAGGCCGATGGTGCCGGCGTCGGCGGCCATGATGAACGGGCAGTTGAACAGCTCGCGGTCGGTCAGCGACACCACCCAGTGGTTCGGCTCGCCGCGGCGGTCGCGGCTCACCTTGGCCGTGGTCAGTTCCGAGAACCGGAACATCAGGTTGATGCCCGCGTACGGGTAGTCGGTGATCCAGCCCATGCCCAGCGCCTCGTAGCGGACGCTGCGGTACATCAGCTTGCAGAACGCGAAGTCGCGGTCCGGCATCGAGGGGGGCGGGTAGCGGGGGGGCATGTTGCCCTCGCCGAAGAACCGCTGGGCGCCCGCGCCCGCGGCGAGGGAGGCCGCCAGGCCGACCGCGAGCAACAGGGCGATTCCCGCCGGGAGACGGCGCCGCGCGAGTCTCATCTGCGATCCTCCGCCGTGTGCGTGGCTCCGCGTCCGGGCCGGCCGCCCGCGGCCCTGCCCCGACCGCCCGACCGAACCGTTATACCACGGCCCGGCGGGTCCGGGTGATGTGAGGGAGTCAGGCCCGGTACAGCCGGAAGCCGGCCGTCTCGAAGTCGCGGTCGAACGCGAACGCCGCGTCGACGCCGCGCCGGCGCATCACGAGGAAGCTGACCTGGTCGACGAGGCCGACGCCGCGGTGCGCGTCCCTGAGGGCGTCGACCGCGCTGTCGTGCAGTGACTGGTCGACCCATTCGATGTCGAACGCGCGCGCCTCCGCCGCGAAGGCGATGGCCGTCTTCCATCCTGGCGTGCCCCGCGAAAGCGACAGCATGACATCATGTTGGCATGCCGTCGGGCAGCGCTTCCGCGTGCCCGGCAATCGCACCGGGTCGAGGTGCCCGCACGCCGGCGCGGGGGGGCGGGGCGAGGGGCCTACGCTCCGGCCCGCGAGCAGCGTAGAATCATGCCGAGATGCATTTACGACAGACCGTGACACCGATACGGCGCCGGATGCGGTGGAGCGCCCTCGCCATGATCGTCGTGGCGGCGGCGGGGACCCAAGTGGCCGCGCAGGACTGGCCGCAGTTCCTCGGACCGGAGCGGGACGGCCGCTACACCGGTCCGCCGCTGGCGGCGAGCTGGCCGGGCGGCGGCCCGACGCAATTGTGGTCGCGGCAGGTGGGGGCCGGGTTCGCGGGTCCCGCGGTGGCCGGCGGCCGCGTCATCCTGTTTCACCGTCTCGGGCGGCGCGAGGTCGTCGAGGCCCTCGACGCCGGGACCGGCGACACCGTCTGGCGCTACGACTACCCGACCAGCTACCGCGACGACTTCGGGTTCGACGAGGGGCCGCGGTCGGTGCCCGTCGTGCACGACGGCCGGGTGTACACCTTCGGCGCCCAGGGCCAGCTCCACGCCGTCGACCTCGAGACGGGGGCCGGCGTCTGGCAGGTCGACACCCACGCCCGCTACGGCGTGCGCAAGGGGTTCTTCGGGGCGGCGGGCTCGCCCCTCGTCGAGGACGGCCGGGTCATCGCCAACGTCGGCGGCCGGCGCGGCGGCATTGTCGCCTTCGACGCCGCCACCGGCGACGAGCTGTGGACCGCGACCACCCACGAGGCGAGCTACTCGTCGCCCGCCGCCGGCACCTTCGGCGGGCGGCGGCTCGCGCTCGTCTTCACCCGCACCGGGCTCGTCGGACTCGACCCCGCCAACGGCGAGATCCGGTTCGAGAATCGGTGGCGCTCGCGCATGGGTGCGTCGGTGAACGCGGCAACGCCCCTCGTTGTCGGCGACCGCGTGTTCATCTCCGCCAGCTACGGCACCGGGGCCGCCCTGCTGCGGGTCGACGGCGGAACCCTCGCCGAGGAGTGGTCCGGCGACGACAGCATGACCAACCACTACGCCACCGCGGTGATCCGCGACGGCGTGCTCTACGGCTACCACGGCCGGCAGGAGTACAGCCCCAGCCTGCGGGCCGTCGACCTGAGCTCGGGCGCCGTCCGCTGGAGCGAGGACCGCTTCGGCGGCGGCACCGTCACCCTCGCCGGCGACCTCCTCGTCATCCTGCGCGAGAGCGGCGAGCTGATGCTGGCCGAGGCGACGCCCCAGGCGCTGCGGCCGATCGCCCGCGCGCGGATCCTGCCGGGGGTGGTGCGCGCCTATCCCGCGCTGGCCGACGGCCGCCTCTACGCGAGGAACACCGACACCCTGGTCGCCGTCGACCTTCGGTGACCGGCGGCGGGCGGCCGGGGTCTGGCCCACTCTCAGCCGGGGCGCCCGCGCCGTTCATTCGGGGCGCACCGCGCCGTGGTCACGATGGCCGGGACCGACGTGAAGGTGGCTGGCGCTAGAACCCGAGGCGGAATCCGAACCGCAGCAGGCTCGGATTCATGATCTCGAGCGTCTGGCCCGGCCCCGTAGGCCCCTCGGCGGTGCCGACGTCGTACTGGCGCCCGAGGACGGTGCCGGCGTTGAGGATGTTGAACCAGTCGAAGTCCACGTTCACCGTGAAGCCGTCGCCCCGGAACGCCCTGCCGATCCGCACGTCGAAGCTCTTGATGGTCGGCAGCCGGTTGGCCCCGACGTCGGGCGCGAAGAGCACGTCCTTCAATGCCCCCGCATCCCTCGCGTGGGCCTGGATCTCCTGGAAGTAGGGCTGCCCGAAACCCTGTCTGATCAGCAGGTTGCCGGCGATGTTGATGCCGAACGGCGCCTCGTAGAGCCCGTTGGCGACGAACTGGTACCGGGGGCTCACGAAGTAGATGTCCGACTTGCCGCTGCCCCCCGTGCGGGTGATGACCAGGCCGCCGTCACGCAGCGGACTGGTGGGCGTCGGCGTCGGATCGATGATGGCCGCCGCCCGGTCCGTGAAGTACTCGCGGTGATCGTTGAAGGAGTAGGCGATGCGGGCCTGCCAGCGGTTGGCCAGCCGCTTGATGAAGCTGGTCTCCCAGCCCCAGTAGTTCTGGTGGTAGCCGTCGCGGTTGCGTTCCTCCGCGCCTCCCCCGGGCGGCAGCACGACGCCAGGCAGCGGCGCGTAGACGTCCTGGCTGACCGTCGCGCCCCCGCCGGCTCCGGGCAGCGTCGCGGTGAGGGTGTCGACCACGCCGTAGTTGGCCGCGGTGATTCCGATCAGCGGGGCCCACGTGAAGTTGGTGAACCGGCGCCACGTCACCGACGTGGTCAGGGCCGAGTTGGGGATCGGCAGCTCGCGGTCGAGACCGAAGATGAACTCGTGGGTCCTCGGAGAAGACAGGTCCGGCGCCACCCGGTTGACGCTCTCGGCCGACGTGGGGTTGGCGGGATCGAAGCCGTCCGCGAACAGCATCGGGCCCAGCTCGTCGGCCTGCGTCACGCCGTCCCCGTTCGCATCGGCGGCCAGGAAGAAGGCGGCCGAATAGCTGGTGCCCGCGGCCAGAATGCTGGCGGCGCCCACGGGCAGCTGCGAGGCGAACTGCCCGTAGCTGGCCCGGACGAGCGTGTCGGCTTCCGTCCCGAGGGCGTAGCTGACGCCGATGCGCGGCGCCAGGATGTCGAACACGTGGGTGTTGCTCAGGGCCGGAGACGTCAGGGCCGGCAGCAGGTCCGGGAGCAGCGGATTCGCGGGGCGGCTCGCCTCCAGCAGCGACGAGGTCGATCGATCGAAGCGGACGCCGACGTCGACGGTCAGGCGATCCAGCGATATCCGATCGCTCGCGTAGAGGCTCAGGTACCGGCCCTCGGCGTTCAGCACCTCGTCCCCGTAGACGATGGCCAGCATCTGTCCGTCGTCGGCATAGCTCGGCTGGTGCAGGGAGAGCGTTCCGTTGCCGGGCCAGATGAACTCTTCCTGCTGGATGTTCCTCCGCCAGTTCACGCCGAACCGGATCTCGTGGTCGCCGCGGAAGTAGTTGGCGTCGACGTCCGCCACCGACTGGGGCCGCCACGACCGGAAGTCGGCGAACGAGTTGTGGTAGACGCGGTTGACGTCGCGGTAGACGTCGGTGTCGAGGCCGCCCCGCGGCGTGAGGAAGAAGCCCCAGTTGAACTGCGTCGCCTTGGCGGTGACGACGAGGTTGTCGTTGCCCACCCAGTTGGCGGTTCCCGTGAACAGGCCCGCGCCGCTGCCCCCCTGGTTCCAGGTGGTCTCGTCGGGCCGCGTCGGCCCCGCGTTCCGCCCCAGCTTGATCTTGGCGCCGTTGAAGTGATTGAGGCCGACGCGCAGGCCGTCGGTCACCTGCCCCTGCACCTTGAAGGCCCGGTTGGTCAGGGTGGTGCGGTCGGGGGTGTCGATGAGCGTGCGCAGCCGGATGTCGGTCTCGCCGAGCGAGCCCCAGCCCCACAGCCGGTCTCTGACGATGGGGCCGCCGAGCTCGAAGCCGTAGTCGGCGTACTGCTCCATGCGGTTGCCCTTCATGGTTTCTCCGCCGATGGCCTCGGCGAGGGCCGGCGACAGGTTGTTGCGCTGCAGCCCTTCGTTGGCGAAGTAGCCCCGCGTGCTGCCGCTGAGCTGGTTGGTGCCGCTCTTGAGCACGACGTCCACCGCGGCGCCCGGGGTCTGGTTCCGCACGTCGGCCCCCCCGGTGTTGATGCGCACTTCCTGGAACTGGTCGAAGTCCCAGTAGGTCGGCGACGAGAGCGACGCCATGTCGGTGACCACGACGCCGTCGAGGGTCCAGGTGTTCTCCTCGGTGCTCGCCCCCTTGGCCATGTACAGGGACTGCTGGCCCGACTCGGCCCCGCCCACGTTGACGCGGTCGACGACGACGCCCGGAATGGTCTGCAGCAGCACCCACGGGTCGCGGGAGGAGGGAATCTCCTGCAGCTCCTCGACCGTGATGTGGGTGTCGGTGCTCTGGCGCCGCGGGTCGATGATGGGGGCGGTGCCGGAGACGGTCACCCTCTCGTCGATCCCGCCCACCTCCAGCATCGCCACCAACGGGGTGGACGCGGCCGCCCGCACCTGGACCGCAGTGTCCACGAAGGTGCGGAACCCCGCCAACGTGACGCTCATCTCGTAGGTGCCTACCGGCAGCCGCAGGAGGCGCGCCTCGCCCTGCACGTCGGTGAAGACGTCGGACCGGTTCTCGGGCCCCGTCACCGACACCCCCGCCCCCGGCAGCACGGCGCCGGTGGCGTCCTGGACGGTGACGTCGATCCGGCCGAGGTCGACCTGGGCGGCGGCGGATGCGGCCAGGAGAAGCGCCGCTGCGAAGGCCGCACCGGTGGTAGCCGTACGGGGAAACCGGACACGCCGTCTCATTGTCGTCCTCCTTCCGCATGGCGAGGCGATGCCAATCCGGATGCCGCGCCCGCCGAACCGGCAGTATGGCGAGGCGGTGCCAATCCGGATCCCGCGCCCGCCGAACCGGCCGTAATCCCGCCTCGTTCCGGATCGCGCTCGTTGCCAGGGTTCGAACCGCGGCGAACCGACTCGAGGCTCCGGACGCAGGGATGGACCAACTTCAGCGTGCGCATGGTAGCACTCGGATCGCCGCGCTGACACCCCGTGGCGCGACGGTCCCCCGCGGTTCAAGACCCCAGGAGGGTCTGATGCGTCGGCGCAGGCCGCGTCCCGGGGCAGGGCGCGGGTACGCCGACTCGCGGATGAGGATGAGTCGCTCGCAGGTGGCGGTCTGGATGCGGGCGGGCTGAAGCGAGCCGTCTCTGTTCTCTGCCGCGCCCGGCAGCGGTGCTCCGGCGTTGCGAATCCGTTGCTATGCTGAAAGCCGCCGCCACGGGACGCCGGTTTTCATCTGGCAGATTCCTGCGGCCCCGTGTCCGCCCCGGCCGGTCGGCGGAGGACGGGGTAGACCGAGCCCGCCGCTCCCACGTGGTCGTCGACCACGTTCCAGTTCACGACGCCGTCGTCCGACCGCGGTTCGAGCAGCGTGAACACGAGCCGTCCCAGGGGCTGGTCCAGGGGCACGACCAGCGTGCCGGCGGGCACGACGCGTTCGACCGGGGTCCAGTCGCCGGTGACGGTGCGCTCGCGATGGCCCTGGAAGGGGCGGTCCGCGACCGACGACGCGCGCACGACGAACTCCTCCACGGCGAGCGTCGCGTCGGCGGCGAGGGGGGCGCCGTCGACGCCGTGGGCGGCGAGGACGTCGACCACCGCGGCCAGGTCCGCGGGCACGTAGTAGGCGGCGGGGGCGACATCGACGCCGTCGTCGGTGGCCGCGAACGTGCCGTACTCGACCATCTCCGTCGGCTCCGCCACGTCGAGGCGGCGCCGCATCGGGGCCCGGGTGTAGGGGTTCTCGACCTCCTCGGTGCGTCCGAGCAGGATCTGGACCGGGGCGGCCGAAGGTGTCGGCGCCGCGCGCGTCGCGAGCCGCGCGCCGGCGATCGGTTCGGCGTCGGCGGTCTCGACGAGGGCGGCGATGGCGCCGGCGTTGTCGTGCGCGAACGCCAGGGCCTCTTCCACGAACCGCAGCGAGGCCCGGATGCGCTCGTCGAACGGCGCGTAGGCGTAGGCCTCGGCGAGCAGGGCGACACGGTTGCGGAGCCCGGCGTAGTTGTTGTTGAACCGCGGACGGTGGTCGAAGGTGCGCCAGGTCGGCTCGGCCCCGTCGTCGGCGGACGGCAGGTTGCCGTAGTAGTAGAAGCGCCACCCGTCGGATTGCTCGACGGCGCGGGTGATCGCGGGCAGCCACTCGTCCCGGAGGAGGGCGTCGATGGCGGGATGGGTGTTCGGGTGGAGCGGCGGCGAGTAGGTCAGGTGATAGGCGTGCTCGGTGCCGTTGGTGGTGTGCAAGTCGATGACCACGTGCGGGTCGTAGTCTTCGTAGGCGCGGACGAGGGCCCGGGCCTCGGGCGACTCGAGCTTGATGTGGTCGCGGTTGAGGTCGAGGCCCTGGGCGTTGGCGCGCTCGCCCTGGCCCGCGAACGGGCCGAGCTGATAGGGGCGGGTGCCGGGCCCCATGCGTTCGTGGCCGTCGGCGTTGTAGACGGGGGCGATGAGCAGGGTCATCGACGACGACCACTCGGCGTGTCCGCCCGCCGCGAGGTCCCGAAGCAGCATCAGCAGGGCCTCCTTGCCGGCGACCTCGCCGCCGTGGATGGCCCCCTGCAGCCAGACGCGGAGGCCGCCGGCGCCGACGACCGAGGCGGGCCGCGCATCGGCCACGTCTCCGACGACGGCGAGGGGCAGCGGACGGCCCTCGACGGTCGACCCGAAGCTGGTGGCGTGGATGCGCTCGGACCGATTCGCGGCCAGCGTCACGAGCTGCACGACCTCGCCGTGGCCGGTGGTCTGCTCCCAGCCGGTGCGCTCCGCCCGGGTGGGGGGCAGGGCCCCCGTGTCTCCGCCTCCCGGTGCGCACCCCGCCAGCAGGGCCGCCGTCAGCACGACGGTCCAGGCGGGAGCCGGCGGCCGGACGCTCCGCCGCGGCCGGGCCGGTACGGCGCGGCGCCGCCCCGGGACCGGTCTGTCGGACCACGTGCCCGCCCCGGGCACCGGTCGCCCGCCGCGGCTGCCAGCGGCCATCACAGGCACCCCGCGATTCGTTCGACGGCGTCGTCGATTTCCGCCTCGGTCGTCCCGCGGCCGACGCTGAGCCGGATGGCCCCATGACCGACGGCGGGCGGGACCCCCATGGCCGCCAGCACCGGCGAGAGCACGCGTCCTCCGGAGTGGCACGCGGAACCCGTCGAGGCCGCGATCTCCGGCACCCGCGCGAGGATGTCGTCGCCGTGGCGGCCGGGGAAACCGACGTTGAGGGTGTTCGGCAGCCGCCGCGTGGGGTGGCCGTTCAGAACGACCCGATCGCCCAGCCGCGACTGCAGTCCGCGCCACAGACGGTCTCGCAGATCGCGCAGGCGTTCCCCGCAGGGGTTCGTCTCGGCGAGGTGGCAGGCTGCCCCGAGGCCGGTGGCGAGGAGGGCGCTCTCGGTGCCGGCCCGCCGGCCGTCCTCGTGGCCGCCGCCGTGCATGAGGGGGGGCAGCGCCACGCCGCGCCGGACGAACAGGGCGCCGACGCCCTTGGGGGCGTACAGCTTGTGTCCGGCCAGGCTGAGCAGATCGACGCCGAGCTCGCGCACCCGCACCGGGATCTTGCCGGCCGACTGGGCCGCGTCGGTGTGGAAGAGCACGCCGTGCCCGCGCGCGATGCGTGAGATCTCGGTGATGGGCTGCACCGTCCCGACCTCGTTGTTGGCGTGCATCACGCTGACGAGCGCCGTGTCAGGGGCGATGGCCCGCCGGACGTCGTCGGGGTCGACGAGGCCGTGGCCGTCCACCGGCACGACGGTGACCCGGGCACCGAGGGTCTCGACGAAGCGGCAGGGCTCGAGGATGGCGGGGTGCTCGACCGCGGTGGTGACGATGTGCCGGGCGGACGTGTCGGCGCGGACCACGCTCTTGACGACCTGGTTGTTCGCCTCGCTGCCGCCGCTCGTCAGCACGATCTCGTCCGCGTCGCACCCGAGCAGCGACGCGATGCGGCGGCGGGCCGCGCCGACCGCGTCGCGCGCGGGGCGGCCCGCCCAGTGCCCGCTCGAGGGGTTGCCGAAACCCGTGTCGAGGAGGGGCCGCATGGCCGCCGACACCGACGGTGCGACCGGCGTGCTCGCGTTGTAGTCGAGATAGATGCGCGTCGGTTCTTCTGGCACCGGGAGCTCTGCTTTCGGGAACCTCGCGGCGGCGCCGGTCGTCATGACGGGAGAAGCCGGGCGACGCCCGCGCGCATCGCAACCGGACGGCGCAGGGGCTATTGTATCGGGTAGGACGGCAACGTCGGTACGGCAGGAGCCGGACGGACCGGCACCCGAGGAGGCGTTCTCGCGGCGGCGCGGCGGGCGCAGGCGACCGTGCTCTCGAGCGGACACCTGCCATCCGGCAGTGACACCGAGTGGGGCAGGTCCGGTCGGTTGAGTGAACGCAACCGGCGCCGGGAGTGCCAGGAGACTGCGCCATAGAACGGTGCAGACTCCTGGCAGGGTTGGTTGGGCGGCGAGCGGAGCCGCAGGCGACGATTTCCGGGCCGGGAGACTGCGCCGTAGAACGGTGCAGGTTGGGCGGCGAGCGGAGCCGCAGGCGACGCTCTCCGGACCGGGAGACTGCGCCATAGAACGGTGCAGACTCCTGGCAGGGTTGGTTGGGCGGCGAGCGGAGCCGCAGGCGACGATTTCCGGGCCGGGAGACTGCGCCGTAGAACGGTGCAGGTTGGGCGGCGAGCGGAGCCGCAGGCAACGCTCTCCGGACCGGGAGACTGCGCCATAGAACGGTGCAGACTCCTGGCAGGGTTGGTTGGGCGGCGAGCGGAGCCGTAGGCGACGCTCTCCGGGCCAGGCGCGACCGGCAGTTGGCACGCAGCGTGCTTGCGTATTGGCGACGTGTCCGGATCGAGGACCGATCGGGTCGCCATGGAGAGAGGGGAATCGCCATGACAAGCCTCGCAACCGCGCGCCGCATGCCGGCTCAGGCCATCCGTCCGGTCCCGGCCGAAGCGGCGGCGCAGGGCCGGGCCGGGCGACGCGCCGCGCGACCGGCGCAGGGCTTGGTTCGACGCCGACTCCCGGCCGCCGGCGCGGTGCTCGCGGCGGCGGTGTCGCTCTTGCCGGCCGCCGCCGGGCAGGGCGTTTCCGCCGCCGCCGGCCAGGCCTCCTCGTCGGGCGCGGCGCAGTCCGGGAACGAGATCGACGCGTTCATGGAGCGCGTGCTCGAGAACCGCGACGCCTCGTGGCGGCGCATCGGCGACTTCGTGCTGCGCGAGGTCCTGACGCTGGACGTCGACGGCCCCGCCGGCCTGCCGATCAGCGGGTTCCGGCACGAGTACGAATGGTACGTCCGCGAAGACGTGGTCGTGCGCAGCCCGCGGCGCTTCGACGGGGTCGACATCGGCGAGGCCGAGCGACGGGAATACGAGGCGGAGTGGCTGCGCCGGCGCGAGCGGCGCGCCGCGGAGCGCCGGGAGGAGAGGCGCCGGGCGGCGGAGGAGGCGGCAGCCACGGCCGCCGGCGAAACCGCCGCGGAGCGTGACGCCCCCGCGGTGGAGAGTGCGGCTCGCGCGGCGGACACGGCTCGCGCGGCGGACACGGCTCGCGCGGCGGACACGGCTCGCGCGGCGGACACGGCTCGCGCGGCGGACACGGCTCGCGCGGCGGACACGGCTCGCGCGGCGGACACGGCTCGCGCGGCGGACACGGCTCGCGCGGCGGACACGGCTCGCGCGGCGGACACGGCTCGCGCGGCGGACACGGCTCGCGCGGCGGACACGCTTCGCGCCGCGGACACGGCTCGCGCCGCGGCGGACGATGCCGGGCCGGCGGCCGGCCAACGGGAGGCCGAGGTGGCGGACCCCGAGCGGCTCGAGCCCGAGTTCGTCACCGACGCCGGCTACTTCCTGGAGTTCTCGTTCGAGCCAGGCAACTACTATCTCGCCGGGTACGAGACCATCGCGGGCCGGGAGGTCGTGAAGATCGAGCACTACCCGACCGATCTCTTCGAGGACGACTCGAAGCCGGAGTCCGAGCGCGAGCAGCGCATCGAGGAACAGTTCGCCAAGACTTCGCTCGTCACCCTCTGGATCGACCCCGAGGTCCACGAGGTCGTCCGCTACACCTTCGAGAACGTCGGGCTCGACTTCCTGCCGGGCCGATGGCTGGTGCGTGTCGACGGGTGGCACGCGTCGATCGAGATGGCGCAGCCGATCGGCGGCGTCTGGCTGCCCAGCCGGATGATCCTGACCGGAGGCGCCACGATGGCGCTGGGGGCGTTCGAGATCCGGTTGACTCGCGAGTACTCCGACTACCGCGAGGCGCTGACCTCGGGGCGCGTGGTCGGGACCGGGGACGTGACCGGAGACCGGAGATGAGCATCGCCGCGGTCGCGAGCCGCGGGACGACATCCGCCTCCGGGGCCGCGGCGGTCGCCGGGGGCCTCGGCGCGCCCACGCGACGAGCCGCGGCGACGGCGCTCCTGCTGCTGCTAGCGGCCGCGCCGACCCCGGCGCAGCTCCCTTGGCCGACCCCGGCGCAGCTCCCTTGGCCGACCCCGGCGCAGCTCCCTTCGCCGACCCCGGCGCAGCTCCCTTGGCCGACCCCGGCGCAGCTCCCTTCGCCGACCCCGGCGCAGCTCCCTTCGCCGACCCCGATTCGGTCCCTTTCGCCGTTCCCGGCGCAGTTCGCTTCGCCGTCCCCGGTTCGGTTCCTTTCGCCGACCCCGGCGCAGTTCCTTTCGCCGACCCCGGCGCAGCTCGCTTCGCCGTCCCCGGCCCGGTTCCTTTCGCCGACCCCGGCGCAGCTCGCTTCGCCGTCCCCGGCCCGGTTCCTTTCGCCGACCCCGGCGCAGCTCGCTTCGCCGTTCCCGGCCCGGTTCCTCTCGCCGTCCCCGGTCCGGCTCCTTCCGCTCCTCCCGGTCCGGCTCGCCGCGCCGCCCCCGGCCGAATCTCGGCCGCCGTCCCCGGTCCAGCTCCCCGCCGCTCCGGCCGCCGGGCCGGAGGTGGTGGCCGAGGTGCGGGTGCACGGCAACCACTCGATCCCCGACGCGGACATCCTGCAGATGGCCGGGGTCGCCCTCGGTGATCCGGTCGAACCCGAGACCCTGGACGCCATCGCGGCCCGGCTGCGGGCGAGCGGCCGGTTCGAGTCGGTCGAGGTCAGGAAGCGGTACACGTCGTTCGTGCGGCGCGAGGCGGTGGCGCTCATCCTGCTGGTGCGCGAACGCCCCGGCGCGGCGGACGCGGCGCGGGGGGTCATGGGCCGCGCCCTCGGCTTCCTGGCGCGGCGCACCATGTTCCTGCCGATTCTCGACTACGCCGAGGGGCACGGGTACAGCTACGGCGCCCGGTTCAGGCTGGTCGACGTGGCGGGGGCGGGGAGCAGCCTGTCGGTCCCGCTCACCTGGGGCGGGACGCGGCAGGCGGGCGTCGCCCTGGAGAAGCGGTTCGAGACCGGCGTCGTCCACGCGCTGCGGGCCGGGGCGGCGGCGACGCGCCAGGAGAACCAGCACTACCGGGAGCACGACCGCCGGCTGTCGGTGTGGGCCGGGGCCGACCGCCGGGTCGCCGGCCCGCTGCGGGCGGCGGCGCGGGCGGAATGGAGCGACGTCGGCTTCGGGGCCCTCGCAGAGAGGGTGGCGACCTATCGGGTCGGCGTCGAGCTCGACACGCGGCGGAACGCGGGGTTCCCCCGCGACGCGGTGGTCGCGCACGCGGGATGGCAGTGGCTCGACCGGGGCGGGGCGGGCGGCGTCGTCACGCAGCCGCAGGCCGACGTGCGCGGGTTCCTGGGGCTGTCGGGACAGACGGTGCTGGGGCTTCGGGTCCTCTACCAGGGGGCGAGCGGCCCCCTCCCGGGATACGCCCAGCCCCTGCTCGGGGGGCTCGCGTCGGTGCGCGGGCACCGGTTCGGGCACCGCGCCGGCGACCGACTGGCCGCCGCCTCGGCCGAGCTGCGGTTCCCGGTGGGCTCGCCGATGAGCTTCGGCCGGGCCGGCGTGCGGGTGTTCTTCGACACCGGGGCCGTCTACGGGGCCGGCGACGACGTCTACCGCACCCGGTTCAGTCAGGGGGCCGGGGCCGGCGTCTTCCTCAACGCGGCGTTCATCAACCTGCAGGCCGACGTGGCCCACGACCTCGACGACGGCGTCCGGCTCCACTTCGGGACCGGCGTGAGCTTCTGACCGGGTCGTGAGGGGCGTCGCCGGGCGGCTCCCCGGGACCGGCGTGAGCTTCTGACCGGGTCGCGAGGGGCATCGCCGGGCGGCTCCCCGGGACCGGCGTGAGCTTCTGACCGGGTCGCGAGGGGCGTCGCCGGGCGGCTCCCCGGGACCGGCGTGAGCTTCTGACCGGGTCGCGAGGGGCGCCGCCGGGCGGCTCCCCGGGACCGGCGTGAGCCTCTGACCGGGTCGCGAGGGGCGTCGCCGGGTGGCTCCCCGGGACTCGGCGTGAGTATCTGACGGGGTCGCGGGGGGGGCGCCGGGCGGCTCCCGCGAGGAATGCCGGGCTGCGGCACCCATTCCCGGAGGGACGACCCGGGGGCGGCCTCGCCCTCGTCGGGGATGACGCGGGCGCCCATGCCAGGGCGGGACCACCTGGAAGGAGGCGGGCGTTATAATCCGCCGGCACCACGATGACGCGGCTCTCGACCTATCTGTTCGATCTCGACGGGACCCTGATCGATTCCATCGAGCTGATCATGTCGTCCTTCCGTCACACCATGCTGGCGCACCGCGGGGCGGTGCCTCCCGACGGCGAGTGGCGCGCCGGGTTCGGCCGCCCGCTCCGGCCGCAGCTCGCCGTCTATGCACGGGACGCGGACGAGGTTACGCGGATGGCCGTCACCTACCGCGCCCACAACCTGGAGAACCACGACCGGCTCGTGAAGCCGTACGCGGGCATCCCGGACGTCGTCGCCGAGCTCGCCGAGCGCGGGGCGCGGCTGGGCATCGTCACTAGCAAGAACCGGACCGCGGCCGAGCAGGGCCTGCGCCACTGCGGTCTGGACGGGTTCTTCGACATGCTGGTCACGTCGGACGACGTGACCGAGCACAAGCCCCATCCGGCGCCGGTGCTCGCGGCCCTGGCGCGGCTGGAGGCGCGGCCGGCGGAGACCGTCTTCATCGGGGACTCGCCGCACGACTGCGAGGCCGGCCGGGCGGCGGGCGTGTCGACGGCGGCGGCGCTTTGGGGGCCGTTCTCTCGTGCGTCCCTCGACCCGCACGATCCGGACCATTGGCTGGAGCGTCCGGAAGCGATCCTGGGGCTGCGGTGAGCGGCATCGACGCCGGACCCCGCAGCCCCCGGCACGACCCGCGCCGCGCCGAGACCAGCGAGGCGCCGAGCCGGCTCCAAGGGCGCCCGCGGGCGAAGGATGCCGGTGGACCAAGGTGTGACGAGAGAGCGGGTGAGCATATCGGGCCGGTGAGACGGGAGTAGCGCGTTCGGGCAGGATGCATGCCGGTGGAATGCAGCGGGGGCCTTCTGTCCGGCGGCCAGCGTTCTCGCACAGGTTGAGGCAGTCATGACACGTGTTCCCGAGGGCTACCGGCTGTTCGAGTACGTGGACCCGTTCGAGGACCTGGTCGGACCACTCTGCTACCGGGAAGACGAGGACGCCCGGCTGCACTTCGCGTTCGAGGCGCAGCCCAAGCACGCGAACACCGCGGGGCAGCTCCACGGCGGCATCCTCATGACCTTCGCCGACTACGCCCTGTGCCTGACCGCGATCCACGGGCTGCCCGGCGAGCGTTGCGTCACCGTGTCGCTGAGCTGCGAGTTCACCGCGCCCGGCGAGGTCGGGGACTTCGTCGAGTCGACGGCCGAGGTCGTCCGGCGCACCCGGTCGCTGACCTTCGTCCGCGGTCAGGTGACGGCGGGGGAGCGGACCCTGCTGAACTACAGCGCCATCGTCAAGCGCCTGCCGCGCTCGGTCGGGACCGCCCGCGACCAGCCGTCCGGTTGAAGTTGCCCCGGGGACCCCGGAAGAATCGACGCCGGGAGTCCGCTGACGCGGACGGCGGCCGTCTTCTGCCGTCACGCGGTTACAATGGAGGCACGGCAGTGGAGCAGTTGCTGCTGGTGATTGCGGCGGGAGGGGCATTGTGGAACGGCTGGCAGATTGCGCGGCTGTCGGGCCGGGTAGACGCGCTCGAATCCACGATGCAGACGGTGTCGACCCTCCTGGCCGGCCGCGCGCCGGAATCCACGAACAGGCCGTCGGCGCAACCCTGACCTGAAACAAGCGCTCATTGTCGAACTCATCGTCGACCGACCCGGTTCCCCAAGGAGGCTCTGCACATGCGTCCTCGTGCGACGTTGTTGATGACCGTGGCCGCCCTGGCGGCGGTGACCGCCGCCGCGTTCGCCCAGCAGGGGGCGGTGGACGGCGAGTGGCGAAGCTTCGGCGCCGACCTGGGCAGCACCAAGTACTCGGCCCTCGACCAGATCTCGGCCGACAACGTGGGGCAGCTCGAGATCGCCTGGCGCCGGCCCATCGTCGATCCGGCCTACCTCGAGCTGGACCCGAACCTCCGGTTCTCGAACGTGTCCACCGCCGCCCCCCTCATCGTGGGCGACACCGGCTACGTGCCGAACGCGGTCGGTCTCGTCGAGGCCTTCGACGCGGCCACGGGTGAGACCCGCTGGGTCCAGACGCCGTACGGGGGCGCCGACGACGCGCGCGGGGCCGGCACGCGCGGCGTCGCGTACTGGGCCGACGGCGACGAGTCGCGCATCATCGCCCAGCGCGGCGAGTACCTCTACGCGCTGCACCCCGACACCGGCGAGCTGTTCCCCGACTTCGGCGACGGGGGCCGCGTGCATCTCACCATCGGGCTTGCCGAGGGGGCCCGCTACCGGTGGGGCGGGGCCCCGACGGTGGTGCGGGACGTGATCGTGGTCGGGCAGTCGATGTCGGACACGTTCCAGACGATGGAGGCGATCCGCGGCGACGTGCGGGCCTTCGACGTGCGCACCGGCGCGCTGCGCTGGGTGTTCCATACCGTCCCCCAGGAAGGCGAGTTCGGCACCGACACATGGATGAACGACTCCTGGCAGTACTCGGGGCATGCGCCGGTGTGGTCGCTGTTCAGCGCCGACGAGGAGCTCGGCTACCTCTACATGCCGGTCACCTCGCCGACCAACGACATGTACGGCGGCCATCGCGGCGGCGACAACCTGTACGGCCAGAGCCTGGTCTGCGTCGACGCCGAGACCGGCGAGCGCATCTGGCACTTCCAGACCGTGCACCACGGGCTGTGGGACTACGACCTGCCGGCGGCGCCGATCCTGATGGACATCAACGTCGACGGCCGCGAGATCGCGGCGGTGGCCCAGCTCACCAAGCAGGCGTTCGTCTTCGTCTTCGACCGGGCCACCGGCGAGCCGGTGTGGCCGATCGAGGAGCGCCCCGTGCCGCAGTCGGCGACGCCGGGCGAGCTGACCTCGCCCACCCAGCCCTTCCCCACGAAGCCCCCGGCGTTCGACCGGCAGGGGGCGACCATCGAGAACCTGATCGACTTCACCCCCGAGCTGCGCGCCGAGGCCGTCGCCATCACCGACCGCTACGTCATCGGCCCGATGTTCACGCCGCCCTCGGTGAAGGGCGACGGCCCGAACGACAGGCAGGGGACGATTCAGCTTCCGGGGTCGCAGGGCGGCTCGGACGTGCAGGGGGGCGCCTTCGATCCCGAGACGGGGATGCTCTACATCCCCTCGATCACGTCGCCGTTCGTGGCCGACATCATCGAGGGCAATCCCGACCGCACGAACCTCGCCTTCATCAAGGGGAGCCGGCAGTGGATCGGCGGCCCGCGGGGGCTGCCGCTCTTCAAGCCGCCCTACGGGCGCATCACCGCCATCGACATGAACCGCGGCGAGATCGTCTGGATGACCCCCAACGGCGACGGCCCGCGCGAGCATCCCGCGATTCGCCATCTCAACCTCGGGAAGCTGGGCGTGCCGGGCCGCCCCGCGCCCCTGCTGACGAGGACGCTGCTGTTCATCGGCGAGGGCTCGACCAACCTGCCGGGCGGGGCCCGGGTGCCGGACGGCATGCCCCCGCAGATCGTGACCAACTACGGCGGCCGCATCTTCCGGGCCTACGACAAGGCCACGGGCGACGTCGTCTGGGAGACGGAGCTGCCGGCCGGTACCATCGCGCCGCCGGTCACCTACCTGGCGGGCGGGAAGCAGTATGTGCTGGTGGCGACGGGGGACGTCGAGACCCCGGGCGAGACGCTGGCGTTCGCGCTGCCCTGACCGCGGGCGGGCGCTTGATGGCGCACGGGGAAGCGAGCCGTGGGCGGGCGCTTGATGCGCAGGGGGAAGCGAGCCGTGGGCGGGCGCTTGATGCGCAGAGGGAAGCCAGCCGTGGGTGGTCTTCCCGCCGGCGGGCCGCCGAACCGCCGCAAGAGCGCACTGCCGCCAAGCCGGGGTCGCCCGCGCGGCGACGCTTCTCCGGCGACAGCTTGCTGGGAGCCCGCGCCGTGGAACGGCGCCGACTCCCGGATGTTGGTCGGGCGGCGTCGGAGCCGCGGGCGACGACTTCCGGGCCGGATGGCTAGAACCCGCGCTTGCGTCCGCGGAGGCCGCGCCGGCTGCCCTTCGGCTTTGCCGGGCGGCGGCCGAAGTCCATCGAGGGCGGGCCGTCGTCCATGAAGCTCGGCGGGCCCCCCATCGGCGGCCGCGGCGCCCGGTCCCGGGCTTCGCTCACACGCAGGTTCCGGCCGTTGAGCTCGGTGCCGTCCATCTTCTGGATGGCCTCGGACACCGAGCTGGCGTCCCCGAACTCGACGAAGGCAAACCCCCGAGGCTTGTCGGTGGCGCGGTCGACGGGGAGGAACACCTCCGTGACCTGACCCACCTTCCCGAACAGGTTCTCGAGGTCGGTCGATGACGTTTCGTAGCTGAGGTTGCCGACGAAGATTCGTGAAGAAATGGTGTGCCTCTCCTGTTGTGGTGCGGGGAAATGTAACACGGCCGCCGATATCGGCGGCGCGCGCCGCGCGAGCGGAACGCTCAGCATACTCCGTCGCCGCTGGAAACGCAAAAGCGCGGCCACGGCCCGGCGGCGCCGCGGTGCAGTATCATCGGGGCGGCCACGGAGACGCGCGAGACGATGATCACCATTCTCAATCAGACCTCCCGGTTCCTCAGGATCCACCTGTCCCGCGGGAAGGTGCTGCGGCTGGGGCCCCGGAAAGAAGGCCAGATCTCGACCCACGACGCCGGCGGCGACACCGTGAAGCAGCTCGTGGCCGACGGCGTCGTCAAGATCATGGGAGAGGGGCCGCAGGCCGGGGCGTCGACCCCCGCCAACCCCGCGGCCCGGACCGACGTGCACGGCCATCATCCCCGCCTTCCGGGCGGCCGGCGCGGTGACCGGTAGCCGCTTCCCGTCCCGCCGGGGCCCGCCGGGGAGCCGTACCGCGCCTCGGGGCCGCCCCCGATCGGCGCGCCGCACTCGGGGAACGAGCCGCCGATTCCGCGTTCGACGCGCCGCCTCGGGGGCGCAAGGCGTTCACGCCGGGGCGTGCGGCGCGGACTCCTGGGTATAATCTGGCGATTTCGGATTCGGGAAGAGTCGAGGGAGGTTCAGTCGATGGCGCAGATGTCGACACGTCTGGCGGCCGGGCTCGTCGGGCTCGTGCTCGTGTCGTCGCCGGGGGCGGCCCGGGGACAGCAGGACGGTCCGTGGCAGACCTATGGCACCGAGAACGGCGAGTGGCGCAGCTACGCGGGCAACATCGCCGGCCAGAAGTACTCGCCGCTCGACCAGATCGACGGGGTCAACTTCGGCGACCTGGAGATCGCGTGGCGCTGGCAGTCGGTCGACGCGATGGTCAGCCGCACGATGCCCGACGGCAGCGAGTGGTGGGCGCCGCTCGAGACCATCGTCGCCTCGCTCGAAGAAGACAACCCGAACCTGTACCGGCGGGGGCATCCCCCGCGCCCCGGCGGCATGCAGGCGACGCCCCTGATGGTCGGGGGCGTGCTCTACTTCAACACCGCGCTCTCGCAGGGCGTGGCCGTCGACGCCGTGACCGGTGAGACCCTTTGGGCTTTCAACCCGAAGAGCTACGAGGAGGGCACCACTCCGATGACCGGCACCTTCCGGCAGCGGGGGGTGGCTTACTGGACCGACGGCGAGGGCGACGAGCGCATCTTCTGGGGCACCGGCGCCGGCTACCTGGTCTGCGTCGACGCCGGCACCGGGCGGCCCTGCCCCGACTTCGGCCCCGACGGCAGCGGCATCGTCGACGCGATGGTCGGCCTGCCGCGGGCCGAGCGCGAGGATCGCGACTACCTGAACGCGATGCTCTACGGCATCCACTCGCCGCCCATCGTGGTGCGCGACCGGGTCATCCACGGCTCGCAGGTCGCCGACCGGCGAATCACCAGGGAGGCGGTGCCGGGCTGGGTGCGTGCCTGGGACGTCAAGACGGGAGCCCATGCCTGGGACTTCCACACCGTGCCGAACAGCGCCGACGAGTTCGGCGCCGACACCTGGCTGAACGAGTCGTGGCGGTACTCGGGCAACGCCAACGTCTGGTCGATGCTCGCCGGCGACAACGAGCTGGGGCACGTCTACCTGCCGACCGGCACCACCACCAACGACTACTACGGCGCCGACCGGCCCGGCGACAACCTGTTCTCGGAGACGATCATCGCCGTCGACGTCGAGACCGGGCAGCGGATCTGGCACTTCCAGGCCGTGCACCACGGCCTCTGGGACTACGACTTTCCGACCCATCCCAACCTCGTGGACGTCACCGTGGACGGGCGCGACGTCAAGGCCCTGGTGCAGGTGAGCAAGCAGGGCTTCGTCTACACGTTCGACCGGGTGACGGGGGAGCCGGTCTGGCCGATCGAGGAACGCCCGGTGCCGACCGACACCAACATGCCCGGCGAGTACGTCTCGCCGACCCAGCCGTTCCCCACCCGGCCGGCGCCGTTCGAGTACCAGGGGGTGACCATCGACGATCTCGTCGACTTCACCCCCGAGATGCGCGAGCTGGCCATCGAGGCGGTGCGGCCGTTCCGGCTCGGGCCGCTGTTCACGCCGATCTCGAGGCCCGAGGAGGGCGGCTGGCAGGGGACCCTGATGCGCCCGCCGGACGGCGGGGCCGCGACCTGGGCGGGGGCCGCCATCGACCCCGAGACCGGCATGCTCTACGTGCCGTCGCGGAACAACGCGGTGGTCATCACGATGTACGAGCCGGACCCCGAACTGGGCGCCACCGTCGCCTACACCCACGGCGCCCCCGAAGGGGACCGGATGACCCGCGGCCTGGGGCCGTCGCGGAGCGGCGCCCTCATGCCCCAGGGGCTGCCCCTGCTCAAGCCGCCCTACTCGCGGATGACGGCCATCGACATGAACACCGGCGACCACGTGTGGATGCAGCCGCTGGGCAACGGCGACCGCTACCGCAACCACCCGAGGCTGCGCGACCTGAACCTGCCGCCCCTGGGCGGCGACGGCGTGGGCGGGCCGGTGCTCACGAAGACCCTGGTCGTCAGCGCCCTCTCGGCCGGGGGCAGCGACGGGGGGCCGCGGCTGGTGGCGCGGTCGAAGGAGACCGGGGAGGAGCTCGGCTCGGTGGACCTGCCCACCGGGGCCCTGGGCACGCCGATGACCTACATGGTCGACGGGCGCCAGTACATCGCCCTGACGATCGGGGGGCGTCCGCCGCAGTTGATCGCGTTCCGGCTGCCGGAGTAGTACGACTCACAATCCAGATCGGGGAGCTACCAGATGAATAGATCCGCTATCGCGGCTATCGCGGTCCTGTCGCCTGTCCTGTCCGCGTGCGGCGATTCCGAGCCGCAGTTCGTCGGGACCGCCCACGTTCTGCGGGTGCTGGAGAGCCTGGAGACCCAGCAGGCGGCCACCGCGGAGAGCATCGCGGACCTGCAGGACAGCGTGGGCGCCCTGGAAGGGGCCCTGAGCGGCGGGGCGGCGCCGGCCGCGACGGCCGCCTCGGGCGACGCGGCGCCGGCGCGGGAGCTCGCGGTCGAGACCACCGTGGCGTTCACCGAGGGCCCGACGGTGGCCGAGGACGGCTCGGTCTACTTCACCGACCTCGGCAACAACCGCATCATGCGATGGTCGGCCGACGGCCAGCTCACAACGTTCCGCCAGCCCAGCAACCGCGCCAACGGGCTGATCTTCGACAGCCAGTGGCGCCTGCTCGCGTGCGAGGGGGGGGACGGCGAGACCGCCCTGCCGCGCATCACCCGCACCGACATGGCGACGGGCGAGGTCGAGGTGCTGGCCGACTCGTTCGAGGGGAGGGAGCTGCACCAGCCGAACGATCTGACCATCGACGGGCAGGGGCGCATCTACTTCACCGACCGGCCCGGCCCCAACCCGACCGCGAACCAGACCGGCGTGCACGGGGTGTACCGCATCGACCCGGACGGCGCCGTCGCGCGCATCCTCACGGAGCCGGAGGTGGTGCGGCCCAACGGCATCGTCGTCTCGCCGGACGACACCACGCTGTACGTCATCGAGACCGAGCAGGCCGAGGGCGGCCCGCGGCTGATCCGCGCCTACGACCTGAGCCCGGAGGGCACGGTCGACAACATGCGCGTGTTTCACGACTTCCTTCCGGGGCGCAGCGGCGACGGGATGACGATCGACAGCGCCGGCAACCTCTACGTGGCGGCGGGGCTGAACCGCACGCGGGGGACGAGCGAGACGCTGGACACGGTGGCCGGCGTCCACGTGTTCTCGCCGGCCGGCGAGCTGCTCGAGCACATCCCGGTGCCGGAGGACGCCATCACCAACGCCGCCTTCGGGGGGCCGGACCTGCGCACGTTGTACGTCACCGCGGGGAAGACGCTGTTCAGCGTCCGCACCGACGTCGAGGGAACCCGCCGCTAGCAGCCGGGGGACGGAGGCCGGCCGCCGTCGTGATGGAATCGGAATCGGGGCGGTTCCGGATCTGGGAGTGGGAGTCCATCCACCGGCACGAGGGCGAGCTGTACCTGCGCCGGCTGCGGGTGGTCTCCTGCCGCTGGTTCGGCGTCTACGTCCACTGGTTCCACGCCAGCGACGATGACTCGCTGCACGATCACCCGTGGTGGTTCGTGACCTTCATCCTCCGGGGCGGCTACTGGGAGCACACGCCCGGTCCGGACGGCGCGCCGGTGCGGCGGTGGCACCCGCCGGGGGCGATCCGGCTGCGCCCGGCACGCTGGTTGCATCGGCTGGAGATCAACACCGCCCGGCCGCCCCTGACCGTCGTGGTGCGCGGCCGGCGAGTTCGCCAGTGGGGGTTCAGGACGCGGTCCGGGTGGATACCGTGGTCCGAGTACAAGGAGCAGCCGCCCGAGTCGGCCGGCGACGCATGAACGGGGTGCGGCCTGTGACCGTCGTGGTGCGCGGCCGGCGAGTTCGCCAGTGGGGGTTCAGGGCGCGGTCCGGGTGGATACCGTGGGCCGAGTACAAGGAGCAGCCGCCCGAGGCGGCCGGCGACGCATGAACGGCGTGCGGCCGGAGCGGCGAGGGTGGGTCTGGGAGGTGCGCGGATGCGGATGAATACACGTTGGACTATCGGCGCCGGTGCGGCGTTCGTGGCGGCCCTGGCGGTGGCGGCTCCCGCGGCCGGGCAGTGGGTCCCGGAACGCATCGAGTCGGACGGCTCGGCGATTCCGCGGACTCCGTGGGGAGCCCCGGACCTGCAGGGGCTGTGGAACAACTCCACGACCACGCCCCTGGAGCGGCTCACACAAGAGGAGTGGGCGCTGAGCCGCCGCGCGCAGCGGGCGGTGATCGAGGCGACCGGCGGCACCGGGGCGGGCTGGCTCGAGCAGGCGGGCCGCATCGACCGCGAGGCGCTGATCGTGGACCCGCCGGACGGCCGCATCCGGATGACCGAGCAGGGCGTCGAGCGGCTGATCGCCCGCGAGGTGGCGCGTGAGGGCCGCGGCGAGGCCGACTCGTGGCTCGACCGCAACAACTGGGAGCGCTGCATCTCGCGGACGCTGCCGACGGCGATGATCCCGACCCTGTACAACGCGAACTACCAGATCTTCCAGACCCCCGATCACTTCGTGCTGCTGATGGAGATGATCCACGAGGCGCGCATCGTGCCGCTCGACGGCCGGCCGCACGCCGACGAGGACATCCGCCAGTGGCTGGGCGACGCGCGCGGGTACTGGGAGGGCGACACCCTCGTCGTCGAGACCCGCCACTTCAACGGCAAGCTCGACGGCGGCGACTACCAGCCGTCGCACGTCACCCCGACCGGTCCGCGCATGTCGGGCGAGACGCTGACCCTGGTGGAGCGGTTCACCCTCGTCGACGCGAACACCATCGACTACCTCGTGACGGTGGAAGACCCGGAGACGTTCGCGGTGCCGTACACGGTCGCGATTCCCATGCAGCGGTCCGCCTCCGACGTGACCCTCTTCGAGTACGCCTGCCACGAGGGCAACCGCGCCATGGTGAACCTGCTCCACGCGGGCCGGGCCGACGAGGAGCTCGCCCTCGAGGCGGCGGCGCTCGTCTCGCGTCAGCGCGTCGAGGCCGGCCACCCCGGCGTGCGCGAGCCGGCGGTGCCGTTCGCCCCGATCCCGTAGCGCGGGAACCGTCGGGGACCCGGCGGGTCTTCAGGGAGGCGGCTCCGAGCCGGGGCCGGCGCGAGCGCGGTGACGCGGCAATCCCCACAGAGCCCGGGGCCGCGTCAGCCGCGGTGATGCGGCGGTCTCCACCGAGCCCGGGGCCGCGTCAGCCGCGGTGATGCGGCGGTCTCCACCGAGCCCGGGGCCGCGTCAGCCGCGGTGATGCGGCGGTTTCCGCCGAGCCACGGGGCCGCGTCAGCCGCGGTGATGCGGCGGTCTCCACCGGGCGCCGGCGCCGTCTCGGTTCTCGCGGACTCAGGCGTGCCGTGCCATGTGGCACACCGCGCAGACGAGCGCCGGCTCGCCGCCGGGCGGCTCGTCCAGCTTGAGCCACCCTTCCTCCATCGCCTGCCCGCAGTCGCGGCAGCGCCCGTCCTGCCGGCGGTAGATCCGCTGTCGGATGTCCCGCGGTTGCCGCCGTCGCGCGACGACCAGGTACAGCGCCGCCGCCAGGATGCCGAGCCCGACTACGAGAGCAATCATGTCCGCCAGCGCAATCATGTCCGCCCCGGCCCGGAGGGCACCGCCGCGCGACCTTCGGTCGGATTGAAGGCTCGCCGGGGCGCAACCTCCGCGGCGCGAGGATTGACACCCCCCCCCGATTCCGCCGGGAGTCTGTGCGGTTCCGGCCGCAGACTGCCGGCCCGGAGAGAGTCGACCGCGGCTCCGCCCGCCCGCCGGCCAACGTGCAGGGGCTCGGGGGCGGTCGGCTCGCCCGCCGGGTGGGACTATACCTCACCGGTAGCCGAAGAGCGGCGGGAAGACCACCACGACCGCGGCCGCCCGGACCCGCGTAGACCGGCAGGTAGGCGCTCGTGTCGACCGACGCCGATTTCGGCCGCTTCCCCGGCCCTGCGCTGGCGGCACCCCTGCGCCGTCCGACGACGGCCCAAGAATCGCCCTGAGGCGCTTTACGGCGCTGCGTGGACGGACCCCCGCGTGATTCTCGTTCGCTCTCCCGACTGCGTCGGCGGCACGCGTTGCGCCGTCCGGCTACCTTTCACGATGGTCCCGGGACCCGGTACCGGCTCACGGCGCTGCGGAGGGGCAGTGACGGAAACTACCTTGCCACGCGCCAGGCGCCCGAAACGGTGAGAAACGGGTTGCGCCCAGGTGCAGTTGGCAACTCTGTATCAATCACTGTCCTGAGCGGACCTCCGCGCCATCCCGGGACGGTCGCGTCCCTCGGACAACCTGTCGACCGGCCGCGGCGGAATTCGGCGGTGGCGGCGGCGCCGTCGTCGTAGAATCGAGGCGTCGGCCGCCGCCGGCGGCTCCGCAGGACCGGGGGCGACGAGGAGCCGGGGGCCGCTTCGACTGAACATGCCCCGCGCGCGATCCAGGGAGAGATGACCATGGCACAGCCCAAACTCGTATCCGTCGTTGCTCTCGCCGGTCTCGTCTGGCTGGCGTGCGGCGCCTTTCCGGCGGCGGCGGCCGGCCAGGCGCAGGAGTTCGAGCCCATCACCGACGAGATGCTCCGCGACCCCGACCCCGGGGACTGGCTGATGGCGTACCGCACCTACGACTTCCAGGCCTTCAGCCCCCTCGACGAGATCGACCGCGACAACGTCGGCGGGCTCCGCCTCGCGTGGATGCGGGCGATGGAAGAGGGGGCCCAGGAGATCCGACCGCTGGTCTACGACGGCGTGATGTACATCGCCCAGCCGGGCTACGACCACCTGCAGGCGCTCGATGCCACGACCGGAGACCTGATCTGGGAGTACAGGCGCGCCCAGCCGGACGATATCCGCGAGTACGCGCAGTTCGGGGCCCGCACGCGCAACCTGGCGCTATACGGCAACCACGTCTATCACCTGACCGCCGACGCCCACATCATCGCCGTCGACGCCCGCACCGGCGAGCTCGCCTGGGAGTCGCAGACGGCGGACTATCGCGACGGCATCACCCACTCGTCGGGCGCGACGATCGTCAACGGCATGGTGGTCAGCGGGCGGACGTGCAGCCCCGCCAGCCTCGACGCCCGCTGCTTCGTCGCCGCCCACGACGCTGGCGACGGCGTCGAGCGCTGGCGCACCTACACCGCGGCCGGCGCCGACGACCCCGGCGGCGCCACGTGGGGCACCGTGCCGACGGCCGACCGCGTCCACGTCTCGCCGTGGGGCGTGCCGGGCAGCTTCGACCCCGAGCTGAACCGGGTGTTCTGGGGCGTCGCGGTGCCCCTGCCCTACACCCGCCTCATGCGCCGCGGCACCTGGGACGTCGGCGACCGCACCCCGTGCGAGCTGTACTCCAACTCGACCCTCGCGATGAACGCCGACACCGGCGCCATCGACTGGTACTACCAGTACCTGCCGTGCGACGACTGGGACCAGGACTTCGTGCAGGAGCGCACCCTCATCGACACCGTGGTCAATCCCGACCCCGAGGCGGTGCGCTGGATCAACCCGAACCTGGCCGGCACGGCCGAGGAGCGCAAGATCGTGGTGGTCCTCGGCGAGCCCGGCGGCCTCTTCGTCAACGACCGCGAGACCGGCGAGTTCCTCTGGGCCGACCCCCTCCCGTTCGACAGCACCGAGCGCTTCGTCATCTCGGACGTCGACGTCGAGACCGGCGCGACCACCATCAACATGGATCTGGTGGCGCGCGAGGCCGGCGACCAGTTCATCATCTGCGGCCACAACGTGAAGGGCTGGTGGTCGTGGTCTTACAGCCCCGTGACGGGAATGCTCTACATTCCCATCAACCGCTCGTGCCTGAACCAGACCCTCAACCCCCGGACCGTCTCGGGCACCGGCCCCCGCTTCTCGATTCCCGACCCCGATATCGGGCCGGAGGGCGACCTCACCGAGGTGCGGGCCATCGACATCTCGACCGGCCGCGAGGTCTGGCGCTACAGCCAGCGCGCGCCCAACGCCGGCACCACCCTCGCCACCGCCGGCAACGTCGTCTTCTTCGGCGACTCGAACCGGCGCTTCCGGGCCTTCGACGCCGAGACCGGCGAGGTCCTGTGGGAGACGATCCTCGGCAGCCAGATCAGCGGCTACCCGGTGACCTACGAGGCCGGCGGCCGACAGTACCTGACGGTGCCGGTCGGCGGCGTCGGCAACCGTCTGCGCACTTACGCGCCGGAGCTCGAGGCGCCGACCGGGAGCAACATGCTGGTGACGTTCGCGCTGCCGTGAGCACGAGGACACGCGTCGCCTCGCCGGACCGTCAACCGAAGGCTGTGGTTCGGCGGGACGGCGTTCACGCTGCCGTGAGCGACTGGACACGCGTCGCCCCGCCGGACTGTCAACCGAAGGCTGTGGTTCGGCGAGACGATGCCATCCGGTGCGTGGCGGGTCGGTGCAACTGAACGGAGTCTGTCGGAATGGGAGCCACGCACGTCACCGCCACTGTCTGGAACATCGCGGACCGCGATCGCAGTTGGGAGGGGCTGTTCCTGGTCGACACGGGAGCCACCGATTCCCTGGTTCCGCGGCCACGTTGTCCAACGGTCCCGGCTTCCGGTCGCTCTACGCCCAGCGCGAGATCCACTTCGAGGAGGTCTACGCCGACCTGCTCGATCGCCCCGTCGGCCGCCGGTGTGAACTGCCCATGCCTTGCGGACATCGGTGAAGGCCCATCACCGCGGCGCCATGCCGTAGCCCATCGCGCGGGCGGCCTTGCGGAACGCCGCCTCCGACGCCGTCGGGACCGCGAGGACGCGCTCGCCGGCGCGCAGGCAGAGCTTGGCCGTCCGCTTGTCCGTGGTGAGCCGGGCGGCGATCGCCGCGTCCGCGCAGTCGATGAGTAGCGCGGTCCGTCGAATCTTCAGCGCCCGCGCGCCGCGCTTCGCGGCGCCGAGGAAGCCCTCGACGGTCTCGGGCACGGGCTGAGGGTCCCGCGCGGCGAGGAACTCGCGGAACTCATCGGGGTCGTGGCCGACCTCGATGGCGGCGAGGGTCTTGTCGCGGTCCAGGCGCCACACGCCGTCGGCTTCGGCGGCGGCGTACGTCTCCAGCAACGTCCGCTCTTCCGGCGACAACGGGGCGTCCGCGTGTATCGAGAGGTCCGGATAGACGGTGAGCGGGGCTCGCGACGAGGGCGTGCTCGCCTCGTAGGCCTCGGCGATGCCGAGGCAGTAGGCGCCCAGGGGATTCAGCCGGAAGTAATGGAGGCCGTCGTAGCGGCTCAGGTACGGCAGGTCTTCAGAACCCCACAGGTGCGCATAGTCCGGCCGCGCGTCGTGGGGCTCGGTGTAGGCGATGTCGATCAGGCCCAGGGTGGCCGCGTACTCGAAGAGCAGACAGAGGGCGTACCGGCCTTCGAGGATGTCCCAGTCGTGGGAGCCGTCGTAGCCCAGGCTGCCGTACTCGGGGTGCGCGAGGTACAGGTTCCAGGGGTCGCGGTTCACGGCGAACTCGAGGCCCGCCACCTGCATGAATCGGCCGAAGTCATCGAGACTCACCCATCGGCCGACGGGGCAGCGTGACAGCGCGTCGGCGAGGGCCGAGCGGCGGCCCGCCGGCGTCGTCATCGTTCGCCGGCCGTTGCCTCGGGTCTGCCCCTTGATGGCGTCGACGCGGTTGAACTCGTCCAGCAGCTTGTTCCCGAGCCACCGTTTCCAGACCGCACGCAGCGTCTCCGCCGCCGGCGCGTTCAGCGCGGCGCGGCCCGACTTCGTCAGTGCGAGCTTCGATCCGCGGAGTTCAGCCAGCCTGGCCGCCTGCACGAGGCAGGGCCAGGCGAACGCCCCAATCGGACCGATCTCCCGGACCCGCCGGGGAGCCCTGGACGCCCTCCATTCGAAGTAATCGCCGTCCGCGAGCACCTCGGCGACGCGCTCGGTCGCGGCGGCGCCCGGCCGTCGCGTGCTGGCGCTGACGGCGACGCGGCCCGCTTCGACCAGCCGCAGGACCGCGAGCAGGTCGTGCTGCGCGGGCCGTTCCATGTCGCGTCGCGTCAGCGGCACGTCTTCGGGCAGGTCTTCCGCCGCCGGGACCTCGGCCTCGGGCGGCGGCGGCGGCACGAAGGCCCGGAGGCGGTGCAAGAGCTCGAGGGGCACGATGGTCGGCAGGGTGAAGCGCCGTCGCTGCGCGTAGAGGAAGAAGTGCAGAAGGGACGCGTTCAGCTCGGTGGTATCTCCGATCGGCTCCGTGGCCTCGCTGAAGGGGGATGGCAGCCGGCCGTACTTCAGCTCGAAGTGGTGCTGGTCGAAGAACCCGTACGGGTTGTCCAGCGCTTCGCGCACGGCGAGCTGCTGGGTCTCGTCGAGCCTGTCCCACAGCGCGCGCAACGAGTCGCCGAAGAGCCGCCCCTCGACCTCCGCCATCATGTCGGCCTTGCGCCGGGGCGGTGGCGGGGCGTCGGGCAACAGCCCCAGCATGGGCCGGAGCAGGTGGGCGCTCGTGAGCTCGAGCGCCTCGGAAATCGTGGTCAGCGGCGGTGACGACGCGCGCGCCATCAGTGCTGTTCGTTGGCCGCGGTCAGCTCCTCGACGCGGGCGCCGCGGAGGACGTTGGCGATGCTGTAGTTGCCCTCGTGGCAGGCGTACTCGTAGAGCGGGCCCTCGGTGACGCCGCGAGACGCCTGGTTGGTGGTCAGCGGGTTGCGGACGCTCCACGGCGAGGTGAACTTCGCCGGATCGGTCAGGGTGAACTCGTACTCGAGGGTGTCGGCGTCGACGCGGGTGAAGCGCTCGACGAGGTGCATGGTGTGGGTCGGCATGCGCCACGTCTGCGCCCAGCGGTCGGCCGTGCCGTCGATGAAGTGGGTCGACTCGACGACGAGCGTGTCGCCCTCCCAGTGGCCGTGCATGTCGCCGTTCCACTGGCGGATGCCGTTCGGTGGCCGGTCGCCGAGGGGGACGATGCGCCGGTCGCGGAACATCTCGTGCACGATGACGACGTGGTCGGGGGTCTGGAGGATCTGGTGATTGGGGTTGTAGCCGAGCCAGAACATCGGTACGCCGTCCGACATGCAACGCTCGCCGGTGTCGACGTCCACCCACGTGTTGCGGGCGCCGTTCACGCGGTACGCCGCCTGCAGCCGGCTGCGCTCGGCCATCTCCGGCGTGTAGGGGACGCGCCCGTCCGGCGGATCGGTGATCAGGGCCGTGCGCCGGTCGGGCACGAGGCGCGTGCCGGGGTCGAACCATGTCTGGTTGTAGGTGCCGGGGTCGCCCTCGCGCGGCACCCGCTCGACGAACCGGGTCTCGTCGGCGCCCCTCTCCAGCGCGGCCGCTTCCTCCTCGGTCAGGAACTCCCTGCCGGCCAACTGCGCCGGCCGCTCCAGCGGCGTCAGGGTCGAGCCGGTCCAGATGCCCTGCAGGTCCGGATCGCCCCACGGCGTCCGGAGGTTCGCCGACTGCGCGCCGGCGAGGGGCGCGAGGCCCACGGCGCCGAGCAACGTCACGATCGTGGCGGTCTTGACTGACATCTCAGGCCTCCCTGTCGGCGCAACTGCGTGCTGGCGTCCGATGCGACGCAGGGGCTCGTCACGAGCTGCCAGCATGCCGACACTCGACATGGTAGCGCGTGCCGGGCGGCATTGCACCCCGGATGCTCAGACGGCATCCTGCCGTGCTGGAGTCAGGGCCCGGCGCCCGGTCAGGGCTACAGGCTCATGCGCTGCGGCGGCGCCGGAGAGGCGACGGCCCGCGGTCACGCTGCCGCGGCTCTACGGAACCGCGTTCGGCGGTTGCTCGGCGAGCCGAGACTGATGCCGCAACGCATCGGCCGTGACCTCGTTGTGGGAGCCGTGCCAGCGGACCTGGCCCTGATGGAGCACGAACGCCTGCGGCGACTCGTGCCGGATTCCAAGCCGTTCCGTCGCCTCGTTCGACAGCGGACGCTGCTCGATCACCTTGAGGAGGTACACGGGCCACTCGGGATGGTCCTCGGCGAAGTCGATGACCTCGTCGATGACGTACGCCGAGACCGGGCAGCGGGTGCTGTGCTTGAACAGCACCGCCCGCGGGCTCTCGATGGCGGCCGCCAGGGCGGCGGCGTCGGCTATCTCACGGACGGGCGGTGGCGACTGCGCGCTTGGTGACATGCGGTGTTCCCGGTGCGTGACCTGGCGGGCCGCGGAACTCCCCGCCGTTGCCGCCGACGGCCACGCCATGTCCGGCGGGCCGCCGGGTGACTCCGACGCCGTGGGGGATGCGGTCGGGAGAAGCGGGGCCGGACTACGGCTCGAGCTCGGTACCCGGCGCGGTGCCCGCGATGAACGCCTCCCGAATGACGTTGCCGCCCCAGGGCGACACCTCGCCGGTATCCGGATTCACCGGCTCGAAGACGATATTGCCCGGCGGCACGAAACGGTCGTTCTCGGTGGCCTCGCGCCCGTCGATGTGGGCCCGCATGAAGTCGATCCAGATCGGCAGCGCGACCCGAGCGCCCTGCTCGTCGTAGCCGAGCGTCACCTTCTCGTCGTAGCCGACCCAGACCCCCACGGTGACCTCCGGGTCGAAGCCGACGAACCAGGCGTCGGTGTACTCGTCCATCGTGCCGGTCTTGCCGCCGAGCGGCCATCCCAGACGGCTCGCGCGTACGCCCGTGCCGCGCTGGACCACGCCCTCCATCAGGCTCGTCATGATGTAGGCGGTGTCGGCGGGGATGGCGTCCTCCGACACGGGACTGTTCTCCTCCAGCGCCTTGCCCTCGCGATCGACGATGCGGTCGATCTGGTAGGGGACCATCCGCACGCCCCGGTTGGGGAAGACGGAGTAGGCGCTGGTGACCTCGAGCAGCGTCGCCTCGGCCGAGCCGAGGGCCACCGAGAGGTAGGGCGGGGCCTCGGACGTGAACCCGAGCCGCCCGGCGAAGTCGAGGACGTTCTGCGGGCCGAGCTCGTTCATGATCCAGACGGCGGGGACGTTGCGCGATTTCTCCAGCGCCCGCCGGAGCGTGATCGGGCCCTCGTAGGTGTAGTCGTAGTTGGTGGGCCGGTAGAGCGGCTGCCCCGGTCCCACGTCGTAGGCGATGGGCTCGTCCTGCACGATCGCCGTGGTGGTGTAGCCCTGGTCGATGGCGGCGGCGTAGAGCACGCCCTTGAAGAGCGAGCCGAGCTGCCGGTAGGCCTGCGTCGCACGGTTGAACTTGCTGCGGTCGAAGTCGTAGCCGCCCACCATCGCGAGGATGCGGCCGGTCCGGTTCTCGATGGCGAGGAGCGCGGCCTCGGCCAGCGGCTCCTGCTCGAGCTCGGCCTCCACCACCGGCCGGTCGCCGCTCGTGTCGAGGACGGTGACCTCGACCTCGACGAGGTCGCCCGGGGAGACGACCTCGTCGGCACGCTCTCCGCCGAGGCGCCGGAACCCCTTGTACTCGCGCGCCGCGGTCACTTGCAGCCCCCTCGGCACGACCCGCGCGGCATACGGCCCGAACCGCACCTGCATCGCCTCGCCATCGGCGCCGGTGACGACCGCCGGCACGATGTCTCCCGCGTCGATCGGCAGCCGCCAGCGGTAGTGCTCCCAGGTGGCGAGAATCTCCGCCGGGTCGCGGTAGTCGCCGCTCTCCGCCGCCTCGGCGAGGACGTTGCGCGCGGGGGGCCTGAACCCGCGGCGCTTGTCGTGGGCGCGCAGCCCCGCCTCGATCGCCCGGGCGGCAGCCTGCTGAAGCCGCACGTCCAGGGTGGTGTCGACGCGCAGCCCTTCCTCGTAGAGCCGCTCCACCCCGTACTCCTGCTCCAGGTGCTGGCGGACCTCCTCGATGAAGTAGGGGGCGATGGAGTTGCTCCGCTCCTGCCGCTCGGCGAGCACGATGGGCCGGGCCGTCGCCTCGTCCGCCTCCGCCTCGGTGATGAAGCCCTCGTCGACCATCCGCCGCAGAACGAGGTTGCGGCGGCTCACCGCCATGTCCATGTTGACGAGCGGGCTCGACCGCGCCGGCGTCGGGAAGGTGCCGACGATGGTGGCCGCCTCGCCGAGCTCGAGCTCGGTCGCGGGCTTGTCGAAGTAGAGTCGCGAAGCGGCCTCGACCCCGAACGCGCTGTGCCGGGCCGTGCCCAGCCAGATCTGGTTGGCGTAGAGCGTCAGGATCTCGCGCTTCGTGTAGCGCTTCTCGATCTGGACCGTGTAGAAGGCCTCGACGATCTTGCGCTGCCACGTCTTTTCGAGGCCGAGGCTCTGGCCGCCCAGCGTGACGTTGCGGGCGAGCTGCATGGTGATGGTGCTGGCCCCCGCCGCCGTCAGGTCGCCCTCGAGGACGTTCGAAACGAGCGTCATCACGATGCGGGGGATGTTGAAGCCGACGTGGCTGAAGAAGTCGCCGTCCTCGGCCGCGATGATCGCGTTGCGCAGCACCTCGGGAATCTCGTCGTAGGTCAGGATGACGCGCCGCTCGGTGGCGTACTCGCCGATGACCTGACCGTCGCGGGCATGAATCCGCGTGATGGTCCCGGGCGTGTAGTCGTCCAGCTCGGAGATGATTGCGAGGTCGGGCGAGTAGGCGAAGAGCACGCCGGAGACGAGGCCGAGGGTGGCGATGGAGGTGAAGGCGACGACCATGGCCACGCGCCGGGCGTAGAGGCTTCTGAGGGTGTCCATCCTGCTCCCCGTCCTGGCCCGGCAAATCGTCGCCGCCCGACCGCGCGACCTGGCGGTCGCGTCGGAGGTTTCGCTGACGCGAAACTTCTGCGGCGGCTCCGACTTGCCGCCCAACAACCTTGGCATCCGAGCCCTTCAACGGCCCGTAATCGCCAAAAGCGATTATACCCGCAGGCCGGCGCACTCCGGCCGCGAACTCTACCTCTCTTTCTCGGATCGTCTCTGCCGAACGGCCAGTCGCGCCGGTCCGTTCCCCGCGGTTGGACAGGCGCCCGGAGCCGTTGCGCTCCCGGGCTCGAGGCCACCTCCGGCCGCGCCGTGAACAGCGCGCGGCGTGATCCCCGTTGTGGCCGGGATCAGCGCCCCGCGATGAGCTGCCGCAGCCGGGCCACCCCCGCACTGGCGGGACCGGCGACGGGAGCGGAGTGCGCGACCGCGGCCCCCGGCAGGATGCGCTCCATCGAGAACTGCGCGAAGAGGATGGCGGTGCGGGCGTCGACGGCGCGGACCGCCTCGAGCACCAGGCGATCGTGTCTCTCGGGGTCGCCGCCGATCAGGGCGTCCATCGCTCCGTCCACCGCCTGGCGGGCGATCGACAGCTCCCGTCCCCGGGTGGCCGCCTCCCGCCCCAGCTCCTCCGCCAGCAGCGTCGCCGAGTCGGGGGCGGTCGCCAGGACGTGCAGGGGGCGCTCGAGCTCGAACGCCCGCTCGACGATGCCCTCGAACGACGTCGCCACCGGAATCTCCATGCCCACCCGGGCCTGCTTGACCGCCTCGCCGAAGAACGACCCGGTCATGATGATGCCCTCGGCCCCCGTCTCCGCGCTGTAGCGGACCAGGCGGTGGATGCGGCCCGCGAGCTCCGCGTCGTCGGCGGCGCCGAGGTTGCGGTCGAGGTACAGCGACCCGTCGAGGAGGTGGGCGACGTCGGCGGCCGGCCATCCCCGGTCGAACGCGAGCTGGGTGGTGGGGATGGCGTTCATGAGGGCGTGGATGGCCCCGATGCGATAGCGCTGCTGCATGGTGGAGGCTCCTTCTCGCGTTCTCGCCGCCGGCGGCCGGCGTCCATCCTGCGACGGGCGACCGGGCCCTGCCGCGGCGCCGCCCGCCGGCCGCGTTCCCCTGCCGGCGCCCGGCGGGATACCATTGAGTGTATTCGGGACACTCAGGAGGAATCGATGAACCGACCCAGAATCGCGTTGCTGGCCGTCGTGCTCGCCCTCGGCGGCACCGTCACCCTGCAGACGCTCCAGAGCAACCAGGCCGTCGAGGGGATGGCCGCCGCCGCCGGTGATTTTCTCGCGTCGCTCCCCGAGGCGCAACAGTCGGCGGCGACCTTCGACTTCGATTCGGATGAGCGCTCGCGGCACCACTTCATCCCCCCCGAGGTGTTCGAGCGCCACGGCGTCTCCTACGCCGACCTCGGCTTCGAGCAGAAGGTGCGGGCCCAGGACCTGCTGCGGTCGGGCCTCAGCCAGCAGGGCTACATGACCGCCCAGCAGATCATGGAGGTCGAGGGCATCCTCGGCGTCCTCGTGGAGGGCGAGGGCCGGCAGTTCTCGCGCGACCCCGAGGCCTACTGGGTGTCGGTGTTCGGGACGCCGTCGACCACCGGCACGTGGGGATGGCGCTGGGAGGGGCACCACCTCTCGCTGCACTTCACCGTCGTCGACGGGGCGGTCACCGTGAGCACGCCGACGTTCCTCGGCGCGAACCCCGCCACCGTGCCCTCGGGGGCGCGGAAGGGCCTGCGGGCGATGAAGGCGCAGGAGGACACTGCGCGCGACCTGCTCGCCTCGCTCGGGGCCAGCCAGCGCGAGGCGGCGATCTTCGACGACGTCGCGCCCGCCAACGTGGTGACGGGGGCGGACCTCGTGGTCGACCCGCTCGAGCCGATCGGCGTCAAGGGCGCCGACCTCTCGACCGGGCAGCAGGAGATGCTGATGGCGATCATCGAGTCGTGGGTCGGGCTGATGGCCGACGACATCGCCGAGCTCCGCCGCGCCGAGGTGGCCGAGGGTGGCATCGAGAACACCTGGTTCGCGTGGGCGGGCCCGACCGAGCGGGGAGAGGTGGCCTACTACCGCGTGCAGGGAACCAACTTCCTCATCGAGTTCGACAACACCCAGGAGGACCCGAATCACATCCACGCCGCGTTCCGGGACTTCGACGGCGACCTCGGCCGCGACCTCCTGCGCGAGCACGTGGCGGCAGACCACTGATTCCGGCGGCGCGGGGGCCGGGGCGGGCAATTCGAGTTGCCGCCCCTCGCCGTTGCGCCTGCCTTCCGACCGACCCGCCGGCAGGCCGCTCTCTCTCGCGCGGCCTGCCGGCGCCCCGTCCCGCGCCGGCCCGCGGCGTCGCGTCCACGGTCGAGGCGTCCGGGCGCGACGCTACGGCGTCACCGTTCCGGCAGGCTGAACGCCCGGTACTCCGACCCGGAGGGCGTCTGCATCACCCCGGCAGGCTGAACGTCCGGTACTCCGCTCCGGAGGACGTCTGCATCACCCCGGCAGGCTGAACGTCCGGTACTCCGCTCCGGAGGGCGTCTGCATCACCGTTCCGGCAGGGCGAACGCCCGGTACTCCGAACCCGACGGCGGCCCCTGCCGGCCGCCGCCGGCCGCGATGACCACGAACTGCCGGCCCCCGGCGGCATAGGTCACCGGCGTCGAGTAGCCCGCCGCCGGCAGCTCCGCCTGCCACAGCTCCTCGCCGTTCCGGACGTCGATGGCGCGGAGCTTCCGATCCGGGGTCGCCGCGATGAAGACGAGCCCGCCCGCGGTCACCACCGGGCCGCCGTAGCTCTCCGACCCGTACCCCAGGTCCTCGTGGCCCGGATAGCCGCCGAACGGCACCTGCCAGTCGAACTCGCCGGTGGCGAGGTCGACCGACGTCAGGGTGCCCCACGGCGGCGTGTTGCCGGGGAGGCCCTCGTGGTCGCGCACCCAGCGGTAGCCGCCGTGCGCGTAGCGGACCTCGGTGCTCGGCGCCTCGCCCGACCGCGCCGCCGCCGGCGCCGCGAGGTGTCGCAGCACGCCCCGGCGCTCGATCTCCGCGAGGTGCGCGAAGGCCGGCATGCGGTCGCGCCCCTCTCGCACGATGGTTTCGACCTCGGTCCGGCCGAGCCGGTCGATCACGCCGTCGAGGGCCGGGCCGTTCGTCGTCCCCTCCAGGTCGGGGCCGTGGCAGCTCCCGCAGTGCTCGGCGTACACGCCCCTGTCGCTGAAGCCCACGGGAATCTCGTAGAGTTGCAGGATGCCGCCGATCTCCGACATGTTGACGATCAGCCGGTCGGTCCCGGGGTCGAACGCCGAGCCGCCCCATTCCGCCCCGCCGTCGTAGCCGGGAAAGAACAGCGTGCCGTTCAGGGTCGGCGGCGCCCACGGGCGGAGATCGAAGTCCCGGATGATCTCCTGCACGTGCGCCGTCGCCTCCGGGCTGCGAGTCGTGAGCTCGAACGCCTGGCGGGTCACTGCGACGGCGGAGACCGGCTCGGTCGGGGCCGGCACCTCGCCGGGCAGCTCGCTCGGCAGGGTCTCCTCCTCGATGATGTCGTAGAGCGGCTCGCCGGTGTCGCGGTCGAAGACGTAGAGGTGGCCCGACTTCGTGGTGAGCGCGACCGCGTCGATAAGGGTTCCATCGCGCTCGAGCTCGACCAGGGTCGGCGGCGCGGGCAGGTCGCGGTCCCAGATGTCGTGCCGCACCACCTGGAAGTGCCAGCGCAGCTCGCCGGTCCGGGCGTCGAGGGCGAGCAGGCAGTTGGCGTAGAGGTTGTCGCCGGGGCGGCGGCCGCCGTAGAAGTCGGGCGTCGCCGACCCCGTGGGGACGAACAGCAGGCCGCGCTCCTCGTCGAGGGCCATCGCCGTCCACGTGTTCGCGCCCCCCGCGTTCTCCAGCGAGCCGGGGGCCCACGTCTCGGCCCCGGGGTCGTCGGGGCGCGGGATGCTGTGGAACTGCCACTCGAGGTCGCCGGTCCCGGCGTCGAAGGCGCGGATGCTGCCCGGCAGGGCCCCGTCGCTCTCGGAGGTGGAGAAGCCGAACACCAGCCGGTCCTCGAACACCACCCCGGGGGCCGTCACCGTCATCGGCCCCGACTCGCCGGGGGGCATTAGATCGAGGCGACCGCCGTCGCCGAACGCCTCGGCGGGCTCGCCGGTCGCCGGATCCAGGGCGATGAGAATCCGTCCCGCCGTGTAGAAGAGGCGGGGGCCGCCGTCCCCGTCCCACCACATCAGCCCGCGCTGCGCCGCCCCCGGCAGCCCGGGATCGTGGCGCCACAGCTCCACCCCGGTGGCCGCGTCGAGGGCGAACGCGACGAGCCGCGGCGACAGGCCGTACAGCACCCCGTCGATCACGAGCGGGCTCGTGTACATGGTGGAGCGGCTTCCCCGCAGATCTCCGGAGTCGTAGATCCACGCCACCTCGAGCTCGTGGACGTTGCCCCGGTCTATCTGGTCCAGGGCGGAGTAGTGCGACCGGCCGGCGTCGCCGAGGTAGACGGGCCAGTCCGTGTCCTGGGCCGCGGTGTCGGTCGCGGCTCCGGCGACGGCGGCCAGGGCCACGGCGAGCAGCCCGTGGCGGAACCCCGCGTTGCACCGGGACCGGCGACGGCGCCCGCGGGCTGAAGGACGCCCCAGCGTGGCGGGGCGGGTTGCCGGCAGCCCGAATGCGACGGGGCCCTCGCGCCGGGCTCCTGCTGAAGGACGCCCCAGCGTGGCGGGGCGGGTTGCCGGCAGCCCGAATGCGACGGGGCCCTCGCGCCGGGCTCCTGTCGCGGCGACGCCGCGGCGAACGGTTCGTGCACGGGTTTCAGGCATGGGTGGGTCCTTCCATTCGGTTGCAGAGGCGGTGCGCGCGGATGCCGCCGACCGCGCGGCGCCGCGGTCCAGGCGCGACAGCGGCGCCGCGGACGGTCCGCCCCCCGGTCTTCGCTATTCTAGTGAATGCAGGGTCCCCGAGCGGCCGTGACGGGGCGGTCGGCCGCCAGGGCGGTTCGTGCACGGCCGCCGCCCTCGCCGGTCCTGAGCCGATTGCGGCGCGTTTTGCGCATTGTCCGGGTGAGGGCGACCGGTCGCGGTCGCCGCTGGCGGAACCCGGCGATCGGGAGGACGACGATGAGAACGACCGGTGCGGCGGCGATCGGGTGCCTGGCCCTGGCCGCGTCGGCGGCGCCGGCGGCCGCGGCCGAGCTGAGGCCGGAGACCGTCCGCGCCTTCGACCGCTACGTGGAGCTGACCGAGGAGCGCATGCGGGCGGAGGTCGGGGGGCGAAGCCCGTTCCTGTGGCTCGACCGCCTCGATGCCGCCGGGCACGACGAGGTGCTCGCGCGGCTGCGATCCGGCGAGGTCGTCATCGAGCGGCTCCGGACGCGGGACGACGGGGACGAGGTCGACATCCCGTCCGGCATGGTCCATCACTGGATCGGCACCGTCCTCATTCCCGGTGCGACCCTCGACCAGACCATCGCGCTCGTGCAGGACTACGACCGCTATCCGGAGGTCTATGCGCCCGACGTCCGGGCCTCGGCGATCCGGTCGCGCGCGGGCGCCCGCTTCCAGATCTACCTGCGGCTCTACACGAAGAAGGTCCTGACGTGGGTGGCCGACACGGAGCACAGCGTGGAGTTCGTTCCGGTCGGCGATACCCGCATGCACGTGCCGAGCCGCAGCACCCGCATCCTCGAGATCGACCACCCGGACACGCCGCGGGAACGCGCCAGGCCCGAGGGAAACGACCGCGGGTTCGCGTGGCGGCTCAACAACTACTGCTCGTTCGAGGAGCGGGACGAGGGCACTCTCATGCAGTGCGAGTCGATCACCCTCACCCGGAGCATCCCTTTTCTTCTCGGCGTCGTCCGGCCGTTCGTGACCGGCGTGCCCCGCGAGAAGCTGACCCTCACCCTGGAGGCGGCCCGGCGCCGGCTCACGGCCGGCTCGTGACTCCGGCCGGTGCCGGCGCCACCGGCTGCCGGGCTCCCGCGCGATGGGGTCCACGGCAGGGGGGCCGGGTGGGCGCGGCCGCCTCTCGGGTGCTGGCGGACGCCCGTGCCGTCGCCCGGGGCGAGCCCGGGCTCTCGATCTCTCACGAGCCAGCTTTGCCGCGCCTTCCTCCGCCCCCCTCAGGGCAGCAGAAGTGGCCCGAGGAGTTGAGCGTAGACCACCGATCCCAGCCCGAATCCGAGTGCCAAGGAGAGAACGGCGATGCGCCGATCGCGGCGGGGGAAGTAGCGTGCCAGCCAGATGCCGGCGCCGATGAGCGAGACGAGTCCAATCGAGGCGAGGACGCCGAGAGGAACCCCCGTGAGGGCCGAGAGCTGACACTCGTCGCAGGTGCTGCGCACCCGGTATCCGAGGTTCTGCAGCACGACAACGGACCCCGGGCCCACGATGCGAAGGTTGGAGAGGCGGCCCACCGCCACCAGCAGCGGATGCGGGCGCCACTTCGCGCAGAGCCAGCAGCAGGCGAGGACAACCAGGTACGTCGCCACCAGTCCCATCGCGTAGCCGGTCGCGACACCGGAGACGGGAGCGATAGCGGCGGCGGCAGCGTGGTCCCCCTGCCGGATGGGCGTCCCAGAACGCGCTGCTGCCGGTCCAAGTGGCGGAGCCGTAATGCAGGGTGGCATCGGGGAGACCCAACCACGCATAGACCAGGTAATGACCCAGCTCGTGCGGAAGGACGGTCAGCGGCGGAGCCAGCACCCCGGCGATCCCCCATCGCAACGCGGTCCGCCGTCGTGCGGCTGCCGCCTGCTCGGCGGAGACGCCCGCCGCGGATCGACCACACTCGCCGCGTCGGTCGGGTCTGCGGAGTTGCTGAGCGGATCCGGAGGCACACCCTGGTCCATTTGCCGGCTCAGTGTAGCCGACCAACGAGGCTCGGCCCGGGATTCACCGCCGTCGTGGTCGCGGTGCTCGGGCTGGGCATCGGGGCGTCGACAGCGGTCTTCTCCCTTGTCCACGGTGTGCTGCTGGCGCCGCTGCCGTTCCGCGATCCGGGGCAGCTCGTCACCGTCCAGATCCACGTCCGCGAGATGCAGGATCGGTTCCCGGCGTTCCCCGCCAGCCTCCGGGCGCTCGAGGCGTGGGGCGCGTGCCGCGACGCCTGCGCCGGCGTCGCGGCCGCCCGGCCCTTCCGGTCGACTCTGACGAATGCCGGCGAGCCACGGAGCCTGCGGAGCGCGCGGGTGACGGCAAACTTCTTCGACCTCCTCGGGGTGGCGCCGGCCATCGGTCGGGGTTCCGGGCCGCCGATACCGCCGTCGGCGGGCGAGGTGTCGCGATTCTCACCCACGATTTCTGGCAGGGGTCGTTCGGCGGCGACCTCCGCGTCCTCGGGCGGGTGCTCACGCTGGACGACGAGCGGGTCGAGATAATCGGCGTGCTTCCCGAGGCGCTCTGGCTTCCCGACCTGGAGCGGCTCATGCCGCTGCCGGCCGGCGGCGGCGGTCCCCCGGAGCTCTTCCGGCCGCTCCGCTACACGCCGGAGCAGGCGAGCCGGTTCGGCGAGTTCGACTATCCGGCGATCGCGCGTCTCGCGCCGGGGGTCTCCGCCGAGCAGGCGCGCCGGGAGCTGACGACGCTGACCCGCGACTCGCGGTCGCGGCGGCGCCGCTGGAGGTGCCGCGCCTCGTCGAGGTGGGCATCGACGGGCTCGCGCTGGCCGTGGCCGCGGGAGCGGCCGCGGTCAGTGCGATCGGCTGCGGCCTCCCGCCGGCGTGGCGCGCCAGCCGCACGGCTCCCGCCGCGGTCCTCAAGGCCGACGCGCGGACCGGCAGCGACCATTCGTGGCATCGGCTCGGCGATCTGCTGGTCGGCGTGCAGGTCACGTTGACCGTCGTATTGCTGGTGGCGGGGGGGCTGCTGCTGGTCAGCTTCGTCCGCGTGATGCAGGTCGACCGGGGGTTCGAGCCGGCCTCGGTGGTCGCCGTCGACCTCAATCTGCCGGCGTCCCGCTACGACCCCGCCCGCCTCCGCCCGCCGTACGCAGCTCCATGATGATCTCCTGGCGCGGCTGGCGGCTGCGCCGGTCGTCTCGTCGGCCGGGATCACCCAGCGTCTGCCCCTGGAGGGGGAGGCGTGGGTCGACACCCTGATCCCGGTGGGCGACACGCCCCCGGGCCCGGCGGAGATGGCCGCCCTCCTCGGCAACTACCGTTTCGTGAGCCCGGACTACTTCCGGACCCTCGGGATGGTCCTGACGCGCGGCCGTCTCTTCACCGAGGAGGACCGCACCCGCCCGGTCGCCGTCGTCACCGCGCAGACGGCGTCGCGGCTCTGGCCCGACCTGAATCCCGTCGGCCAGCGCTTTCTCGGCGGCAACAGCCGGGAACGGCACGAAGTGGTCGGGGTGGTCGCTGACGCGAGGATCCTCGGGCTTGACGTCGACCCCGGTCTCGCCGCGGCCCTCTCGGGCTGTTCCTTGTCGAACGGTCGGACGCAGATCGTTCGGGTCCGTTCCGTTCCCCCGGACGCTCAGGTGTGGCTTGACGGTGAGAGGGTCGGAACAACACCGTTGGACGTGGAGGTGCGCCGACGAAACGCCGGGCCGGCGCTGCGCATCGAGAAGAACGGCTTCGCACCGGCCGAGCGCATCCTGCCGCGAGAGATCAGCGGCTCGGGGAGGTCTGACTTGGTTTTCGCGGGCGTACTAGCCGTCGTTTCGTTTATTGCAGGCGGAACTGCAGCTGGGCACCCGGGGGCCGTGGCTGCGTCGGCGGGTATACGGCGGTTTGGTTGGCGCCGGTCTTGGTAACGGGGTCGCTGTATGCGTTTCCGGAGGAGATCGAGGTCAGCCTGATGTCGGCGGCCGGGGCACCGGGGTTTGCGGGGCCAAGCTCCATCAGTAGGTCATTGTCGACTCCATCGAGTATGGATGCGGCTCTGATGAATCTCCGGGCGCGGTTCGGACCCGGAAGGGGATCGGATAGGGCGCGTCTTCGCGAGCGGTTGCGCGCAATGCGCATGGGCTCGCACGACGACGGGGATGCGACGACCTCTTCGGTGTCGCGCTGAGCCGCTCGAGCGGCCAATGACCGGCCCCGCGGTGGTCTCCATCGCCCGTATCGACCCAGAGTTGGCACGCCGTTCCTGGGATGGGTCCGGCGGCTCGTCGCGGGCGACGGCCCGGGCAACACCTCCGAGAACCTGCGGTGCTTCATCGCCGTCTTCGGTCACGGCGACGGCCTGCCCGAGACCATCGAACGCGTGCGCCGGGTGCTCGCAGCCGGTACGCCAGACCGCCTGCGCCGGCACATCGCCGTACAGGCGGCCCTCTCAAGCGACCCCGACGCCGACACGGCCGGCACGCTGTACGTGAACTGGCTCTTCAAGCCCGGCACCCCCGACGACGTGATCGAGGACATCTACGTTCACACCCTGACGCTCGCGATCTTCGCGGCGACCCAGCGGGCCCGGAAGGCGCGGCTGGTCTGGCCTCAAGACGATGAGATCGCCGCCCGCGTCATGACCGCCGCGGTGCCGCCGAAGGGCGGCGTCCAGTGACAGCTCGGGCTCCGGGCCGCGGCGGAGATCCGGAGCTGGCGGTTCGGCGTGCGACCGCCGCGGCTGGGTTGGTGGGTCGGATAGGCGGGGTTCCGTTAACCTGATGCCGGTCGGGCTGGCGGTCTCGACGGGGACGGGTCCACCGTTGTCCAGGGCCGTGTGTGTCGAGCACCGGCGCGGGCAGCTGCAGTCTGCCTATTTCTTGGCGGCCTTCTTCCTCCGTTCGGCCCAGTAGGCGGATGCCCGCGGAGACGCCGGCGGGTCGTGGCCACCCCCCGGGGGCGTGTCAGCAGCCTACCGTCCGGCACCGTACGAGCGCGCCGATCACCGGCAGAGCCGGAACCGGCGTCAGGTTGGGGGCGGTGGTCCGGCCCGGGTCCGGAGCGGCGACGGACCGCTGCAGCCGCTCCGGATGCGCAGACGGTCAGGCATCGCTGGGATCGCGTTAATTAAATCGCACGCCCGGCCGGTGGCGTACATGTAGCCGAGGCGTCGAGACCGCGGGCACACATCGCACCCGAGCCGTTCCTCCGAAGTGGGGCGACCGACAAGTCGTGACCATCACAGGCCCCAAGCGTTTCTGGGCGCAGGGCAGAGGCTGAGTGCGGAGGCGGACCCACCGTCTCCCCGTCCGACATATAATCGGATCCATGGCAGAGAGGCCCCCACCTGGGCTGCAATTCCGATCATCAGATAGAGGACGTTTGGGAGGATTCCATGCATCGGTGTCCGTTGGTAGCCGCCTTCGTGTTGGTCGTCAGCATCCCCCTCGCAGCTCAGGAGTTGTTGGTCAGGAACGATAACCGCAGGGAAGATCGAGACACCTCTGACCGGCGCAATCGTAGGCTACAACGGGAATCCGTTACTGCCGCCTTTCGGCGAAATCAATGACCCCGAATTCGAATTTCGGCGGAACCACGTACAAGGTCTTTTCGCTGTTTCAGGTCGAGCGTAATCCGGCAGGGGATTGGGGTGTCGCCCTCGCGTTCACGCCCCTTCTGGGTCATGGGGATCTGGAATCCCATGACCCTGACCGTGGACGGCAAGGCGCTGCACGTGAGCGATACACTGGAGGTCGTCGACTACCCTTCCGACGATCCTCCATGGACGGGAGTCGCTTGGGCCGATCCCGGATTCCGTTGGACAGACGGCCAACGCGTCGTCGCCGAGCTGACCATGGCTCAGCCGGTGTCGGCGTTCCCGCTCGCCGCGGCGGGGTTGCTGGCATCGTTGCTTGTGTTTGGCGCGTACCGCCATGTTGCCAGGCGGACTCGAACCGGCGAGCTGATCTGAGCGGGATCGTCCGCGCGCCGTGCTCGCGACGCTCGCGGATGCGGCGGCCAATCCTTGCGGTCCTCGGGTGAGCCCCGGCCCGAGCTCGATGCATTCAGCTCGGGGGCCGGCGCGTCTGCCACGCCGTCGCCGATGCGGGCGGAGCTCCAGCCCGTACCGCGGGCTGATCGCTACTGGATGTCGCGCTTGCCCTCGACACGGATGTTCTCCTTCAGGGCCACGAAGGCGACGCCCGCCTTGGCGAGGGCGTCGAGCACGGCGACGACCTGACCCAGCGACCGGCCGAGCCGGGAGAGTTCGCTGACGACCAGACGGTCGCCGCGGCCGAGGACGCTCGTCAGCTCGTCCAACCGGCGGCGCTTCTCGGAAGCCTGTCCGGAGGCGGTCGCCTCGATGAAGTCGTCGATGTGGAGGTCGTGCTTCCGCGCGTACTCCAGGACGTCGGACTCTCGCTCGACTCCCCCGCGGTGCGGGCGACCAAGCCGTCTCCGAGTCCCACGAGCCTGTCGCCGTCGTCCGCCGGGACCGTCCCGATTCGCGCGATTCGTGATGCTGCTGTTCGCCCCGAAGCCGAAACGCTCACAGCTCGGGGGAGCCGAGAGTCTTGGCGACCCGCAAGCCGACGGTGGACGTCGTGCGTTGGGGCGGGTGCCCCTGCCGGTCCATGGCGTACTGCCGGAGGAGGGCGCGCTTCCGTCGATCCGGCGTCGAGTTCGGGGTTGTCCAGAGTGAGGAATTGTCAAATGTTGTGGATCGGCCCTTGACGTGATCAGGCGGCCTCCTTCCGATCCTCCGTCTGCGAGCTGATCTGGATGACGCCATCGACGAAGGCCACGCCGGCCCGGACCAGGGGCAGCAGGTGCGCCCCGTTCAGCCGGCGCCATCGCCGTTGCGCCATCGCCACCAGCTTGTAGGCCATCAGCAGCCCCTTGGTGCGCGAGCCCGCGCCCTTCGTCACCCGCTGCCGAAGACGCACCGTCGCAAACACCGATTCGATCACGTTCGACGTCCGCAGGTGAAGCCAGTGCTCCGCCGGGAAGCCGAAGAACGCCAGCAGCGCCTCCCGGTCCTCTGCCAAGCACGCCGCCGCCTTCGGGTACTTCGCCTCGAACTCGGCAACGAAGGCGTCGATGCCACGCTCCGCGTCGATTTTCACCGGCGCATACATGATGTCCCGCAAAGCCCGCTTCGCACGCGGCCGAAGACGCTTCGGCAGCTTGTCGAGCACGTTGGCCAGCTTGTGGCACCAGTCCCGCTGCACCGTCGTCTCCGGCCACACGTCCCGCAACGCCGACCAGAAGCCCAGCGCCCCGTCCCCAATCGCCACCGCCGGCGCCCGCAGTCCACGCCCACGCAGGTCCCGCAGCACGCTCGCCCAGCTTTCCTGGCTCTCCCGATAGCCGTCCTCCAGCGCCACCAGCTCCTTGATGCCGTCCGCCCGCACCCCGATCACCACCAGCGTGCACAGACGGTCCTCCTCAAGCCGGATGTTGAAGTGAATCCCGTCGACCCAGACGTAGACGTAGTCGCAATCCGACAGGTCGCCGCGCCGGAACGCCTCGTACTCCTCGTCCCAGGCCGCCGTCAGCCGCGAGATGGTCGTCGGACTCAGGCCTGCCGCGTCCTTCCCCAGCAGCGCCGGCAGCGACTCCCGGAAGTCGCCCGTCGACAGACCTCGCAGATACAGCAGCGGCAGCACCTCGGAACCTGCGGAGAGCGGCGCATATAGGGGGGCAGAATGCGGCTGGTGAACCGCTCGCGGCCGCCGTCGCCATCGACCCGCTTGTCGTTCACCCGCGGCGCCCGCACCCGCCACGTGCCCGCCCCGCACGTCACCGTGCGTTCCTGCGCCTGGCCGTTCCGCACCACCAGCCGCCGCCCGTCCGCGTCGCGCGTGTCTCCGAACCGCTCGATGTACTCCGCCACCTCGGCCTCCAGGGCCGTCATCAGCATCCGCCGCGCCCCCGCGCGAGCCAGCGTGTCCAGTGTCGGCGGTTCGGCCGGTTCCTCGTCCGGGCCGACGTTGCCGACCCCTTCACCAGCCAACGTCGTCGTGTGTTCGTCGCCGGCCGCGGGGTTGTCTTCGCTCCTGTTGTCGGGTACCGTCAGCATGGGTGGTGTCTCCTTCCCCCCGGCGTGCCAGCCAGGGTGTTTTGGGTTGATTCACACGGAAGGATACGCCACCTGTCTCACGCCCCGATCCACAACATTCGGTTATACCTCGTCCAGAGTGCCGACCAGGCATAGCCGCGGATCACACGGTTTCTGCACTGAGGGGTCCGGATCCCAGGGGGAGCCATCGGCCGGCGCACCGACGTAGTTCCTGAAAAAACAGTCCGCCAGCCATTCGCCGACACCGGTGAAGAGGTCCTGAACGCCGAACTTCGACACGCCGTCGAGGTCCGGCCGGCGAGCCACGTACTCCCATTCCGATTCGCTCGGGAGACGATAGGGCCGACCCGTACGGTGGCTGAGCCACCCGGCGTAGGCCTTGGCGTCGTGCCAAGTCAGGCACCGGGCAGCGCCGTTGTCGTACGGGCGGTACGGGCAACTGCGCGGGGTCAGTCCGGTTGCTGCGGCAAAGGCGGCGTACTCGTCCCGGGTGACTTCCCTGAGGCCCATGGAGAACGGGTCGACGGTGACCGTGTGCGCCGGCCTGGTGTCGTCGCGCCAACCGTTGGTGCCCATGCGGAAGGTCCCGCCGGGGATTTCCACCATCTCGGGGCAGCCGGGGCAGTCCCTGAACACGCGGGTCTCGGCCCCCAGTGGCTGCGGGAGCAGAGGCGGCTGCTCGCCCCTGCCCGGCTGTCCGTGCGCACACTGCATGAGAACCGCAGCGAAGGCGAGAATCACGGCGCAGCCGATGGTGCGGCGCGCATGCCCATTCACTTCTGCGTCGCGGAACATGGGAACCTCCGGGGCAGCCGTGTGACTCGGAGACTACCGTCGAGCTGCATGCGCGCGCACCCAACCGCCCCCGCTGTGCGGGGCGCGCCCACGCCGCCAGATCCAGAACCGGAGGCCGCACCACCGCCGCAGCCCGTCTGCCGTCCGCCACAACGGTCGCAGCCCGAGCCGACCCCCGAGCCCGAAACGAAGAAGCCAGCCAGGTTCCGGTCGGCCCCCGACCACCTCCCTCGACCGCTGAAACCCCGGACCGGCAATTCAGGAGAACCCCTCTCTCAGGAGCCCTCTGGGGCGGGTACCTGGGGCTGGTCGGCGGCTGTTAGGGCGTCGAGCTCGACAACCCCGCCCCGCCGAGTCCCTTGCAGTGTATTTCTGCACGGATCTGGTCGGTACCCTACCAAGGGCGCGACGCCGGTGCTCTCGGCGGGGGAGGCGAGGAAGCTCCTCGAGTCGATCGACACGGGCGCCCTGGCCTGTCTCCGGGACTTGGCGCTGCTCTCGGTCATGCTTTACAGCTTCGCGCGGGTGAGCGCGGTGTTGGGGATGCGGCGGCAGGACTACTTCGGCCAGGGGAGCCGCGGGTGGCTCAGGCTCCACGAGAAGGGCGGGAAGCGCCACGACGTTCCGGCGCACCACCGGGCGGCCGCGGCCCTCGACGCGTACGTCGAGGTGGCCGGGCTCCAGGAGCCGAAGTCGGCGCTCTTCCAGACCATGGACCCGTCGGGGGGGCGGCTGACGGGCCGGGCGCTCGATCGGCGGCTCGCCCTGGCGATGATCAAGCGGCGCGCCGCGGCAGCGGGGCTGCCGCCCTCGACGTGCTGCCACACGTTCCGGGCGACGGGGATCACGGCGTACCCGTCGAACGGGGGAACGCTTGAGCACGCGCAGCAGATCGCGGGGCACGCATCTCCGAAGACGACGAAGCTCTACGACCGGACGGCGGATACGGTGACGGTCGACGAGATCGAGCGCATCGTGATCTGAGCGGTGGACGTCCCCTTCGGCTAGTCACTGGACCTGCAGCGCGACGCCTCTGCGTGGAGGACGGGTTGGTCAGGGATGCGCAACTCTTCCGGAACGCCGGCGCCGCCCTCACTCGAACTCGGCCAGCGACAGCACCAGCCGAACCAGGTCCACCTGCCGCGAGATGGACTGCTTCTGGTAGATCCGCCTCAGGTGCCAGTAGATGGTCCGTTCCGCGTGCCCCGTCGCCTCGGCGATGTCGCGCACGCTCTTGCCTTCGGCCAGCGAGACGGCCACCCGGGTCTCCGCCGGCGTCAGCTGCAGGGTCGTGGCCACCAGGTCGGGATCGACGCGGTGTCGGCGCCCCGGCTCGACAATCAGCACCAGCGCCGCGACGTGCCGCGCTCCGTAGTCCGGTTGCCGGGCGCCCGCGGGCTTGACGTGCAGCACGAACGGGGGCGACACCGCCGAGCGGCGGAGCAGCATCGATCCGCCGACCGCGGCGCCCGAGGCCGGCAGCGCGCGGCCCACCAGCCGCTTGAGACGGGCGTGGTCGGCCGGCGCGCGGGCGCGCAGCGTCCCGCCTCGGTCCGACAGCCCGTCGCCGCGCCGCAGGATGCCGCGGGCGCGGTCGTTGGCCTCCAGGATCCGCCCGCGGCCGTCCAGGTGCAGAACGCCCAGCCGCGGGTTGTCGAGCAGGGCGGTCACGGTCGTGTTCCGCGCCTCGGCGCGGACCAGCGCCTGCCGGACCCGGACGAACTGTCGGATGCAGGGCAGCAGCCCCGTGACCATCGCGATCCGGGACGCCCCCCAGCCGTCCGAGTCGACGGGGTCCCCGAGGCCCCAGGTGACGTGGGAGCCGTCCGACCCGTCGAGACGCACGTTCAAGCTGTTCTGCCGCTCGAACCGATGCATCAATTCGTTGTAGGTGGGCGAGGTCTTCAGCTCCTCGGCCGTGTACAGCTCCCTGACGTGGGCCAGACGACCAAATGGCAACCGCCGCACACGCGGCACGCGTTCGTCGGTGGAATAGTAGTGCTCGAGGTACTCGCGCTCCAGGTCCTCGTGTCGCCGTCCCCGGCAGTAGGCCCCAACGAAGAGAGCCCGAACGTCGTCCCTGGGACCCTCGCCGACCATGACGGTATTGCCCGCCAGTCCGCAGGCCTCGTCGATCTGGGCCGAGGCGGCCGGCCAGCGGCCATCGTCGAGCATGGCGTCGTACACCGACGCCCGGACTCGCTCTAATGCGTCCTGGTCGCTCAAGACGATTTCACCCCTATTCCTCCGCGCACCGTGGGAACGGAGCCCCGCGGGACTCTGCCGCGCCGGGCTCCGCGTCGTGTCGGAGTCTTCGCTCGTTCCCGCCTTCACGTTCCCCGCGTCCGCCTGCGAGGACGACCGGGGCCCGAGCATACCGCATCGCGAAGAATTCATACCCGTCAATATTGATGGCATGGTCGGAGAAAGCGGTCATGTATTCGGAGTCGCTTGCTCCATTTGCCGGCAAACCTGCTGGAAAAAGAGCAGGAAACACCGCCGGCAGCAGCTTGACAGATACAACCGGCCGGTGAATAGAGTGTTCACGTCCGTAGCGCGGACGTCGAGCTTCGTCTCCACCGCCCGTGCGGAAACGCCCTCGGCGAGGAGCAGCACGATCTTGGCGCGCTGGACGAATCCCGCGAGCAAGCCGTTCGTCGCGGAGACGAAGGAAAACTCGAAATGTTCCGATGGAGAAGACGCCCGCGGAAACGGAACCACGAGATTCACGGCATGGAAGAGGCTACCCACATTCTGGACGAGCTCGGGAGTATCGTGGCAACGACCGGAGGTTCCCTGGACAAGACTGGCCATGGTCTCGACGGGCCCTCTCCTAACCCGCTGAATTCTCGACTCCGACGGGCGATGAGCCGTCGACGAGAGCCCGACCCACGCGGTCCACCAACCTGTGACCCACCGACGGGCCGGGGAATCCCGCTCTCTGGAGAGGGAAGTTGAGCCGCATCCACTGGAGAACGTGGTACTGCGTGGCGCGGCTGCTGCGTTGGGTGGGCTGCCGGAATCTGGCCCGGGCGGCGGCGCTGAGAGGACACCAGCTGGTCGAGGCTGTATCTGTCCGGGCCGCGTCGACACGCTCCCGCCGCCCGGCCGACCGGGGAGGGCAGCGTGACGAGCACGCAGCCCGGCCATGAGCTCGAGAATACTCTCGGGGACACCATCGACGACTACTGCGCGCCATCCAGCCCCCGGACCGCGCGGTTTCCAGGAACAGCGCTGGGGGACGCTGTTCAACTCGCGCGGCCCGCTCGCGTACGTGTACATGATGGCGTTGCGGCCGGGCGGCGCCGCGGCCCCCGGCCTGTCGACGGACGGCGGAAGCGGTGGGCGTTGGTCATGTCGCGGCGAGGAGGATGGGGGGGACTCCAGGGCTGCTCCCCCGCAGGGGCGTCCGCCGGCGAGGGCGGCGGTACGGCTGTCGTAGTGCGAACGGCGCGCTGGTTCGACGTCGCTGACGGCCGCGGCGAGACGATGGTAGACAGTCAGCGATCATGCCATCCGTCCTTCGCGGTTGCGTTCGAGCACCGCCTCACGCACCGGCTGCAGGGCGAGGCGTGCGTCCCCCTGCAGCCGGTGCAGATGCCGTTCGAGGCCGGCGATCGGCGTCAGGTTCACCGGGGCTCGCGCGTCCCGGTGCAGCGCCGACGCGAAGCCCGGCAGCCACCCCGCGGTCTGGTCGGCCGCCTGGACCGCGGCGTCGCGGCCGATGCCTGACGGCATTTCGAGGCGGGCGATGCCCGCCCAAGGGCCCGCCTCGGGCCCCGGGTCGCCCACGCGCAGGTAGCAGCCGAGAGGGCGTCCTCCATCGCGAAGAGGCCCGACCGTTCCCCGGCCGTCAGCTCCGGCACCCTGACCCAGGGCTCGCGGGCGAGCATGCGGCGGTGGTGCGTCTTCACGTAGCCGATGACGGGCAGGCCGCGGCGGTGCCGGATGCCGTGCAGAGGGCCATCGAGCACCGTCAGCCGCCGCCTCGGCGTCACGCATCAGGCGCTGGAGCTTGCTGACGGGCCGCTTCGACGTCGGACCCGTCGACCGCGTACGGCTCCCCGCGCGAGCCGTCGCGGTGGTCTGGCAGCCGGACGGGCCGCCATCGACGAGCACGCCCCCGCCGCCCAGCTTCCCGCCAGACCCATGCTCACGTCGCCGTCGGCGTTGGTGCGGGTCAGCCGCGCCTCGGTGCGTAGGGTGCCGTCGACGAAGGCGACGCGGCGGGAGCGGTCCGCGGCGCTCGGCCGGTGCGCCACGAACGCCCCGCCGTCCTCGACGAGCTCGCACTCGACGGCGTGTGCGGCAAGTCGTCCGACGCCTGGAAGCCGGCCCCGTAGGTGGCGTCGAAGGCCTCGACGCCGATGGTGCCGGTCCGTTCTCGAGCCGGCTCAGCCTCGCGGCCTCGGCCGGTCTGGCGTCGCTGGTGGCAAGGTGGCGAGGCCCGCGGCGAGGTTCCCGGCCCCGAACGGTCACGCGCTTGCCCGCGGCCGCGGTCGTCCGGCGGTAGCCGGCCAAGACCTGGGCGGGTCCGTTCGCCATCGGGGCTCGGCTCGCGGAAGCACGCCGCCGCCGTCGCGGCGCTCGCCGGCGCGCGGCCCTGGTCGTGGAGCTCGGCGAGGTTGAGCCAGTCGTCGAGGCGGCGCAGCGCCCCGGAGTAGGGCCCGGCGGAAACCGCCGGCGGCGGCCCCGAGGAAGACGACGAAGCTCACGCCGGGCGGTGGTCGCCCTGACCAACGCCGAGAGCCAGCGTCGATACCGGGAGCGCCGCGCCGCCGGCGAGGGCGACGGTGCGGCTGTCGTGCGCGAACAGGCCGCTGATTCGACGTCGCTGACGGCTGGGCGAAGGCATGGTCTCGTCCGAGAGCCGGATGCGGGAAATCCGCATGTCCGGTTCGACGAGCGGCGACTGGAAACGGAGCCACGGCGAGGAGTGAGGCTACCGGCATCGGCGAAAACCGCCGGGAACAGCCACCCCCTCCGCCTACCGCCACCGCGCCAGTCGTCGACTCTACCCCCCTTCCCGCAAACGACCCGAGGGATCGTCGACGATTCGTTACCACTCAATATTGACGGCTAGTCGGGGAACAGCGGTCATGTATTCGGAGTCGTTTACTCCAATTGCCCGCAAATCTACTGGAATAGAGCAGAAAACACCGCCGGCAGCAGCTTGACAGACGCAACCGGCCGGTGATTAAGATGCTCACCGATGCGCCTGACCAGTGGATTCTGCTTTCCGTCGGCGCGCCTTCCCACCGTCGCGTCTTCCGTTCTCGCGGAGGCATACTCCACGCATCGGGCACACGCCCGCCGAAGCCGGCGTCACTTCGCGGATTCTCAACGTCACACCGGAGGACGACCATGGCGCTCCCCGCGGACGGCGGCGGCCCTGACCCTGAACCTTGCTGGCGGGCGTCGACCCGGCCGCGGCTCGCCGACTTCAAGGCCGCGCACCCCGACATCTCCATTGAGTTCGAGACGGGCCACCGACCGTGTCGCCGAGACGCTGCACGTCGAGACGCTCTTCGAGGAGACGCTGATTCCGGTGCCGTGTCACCGCGCCGGCTTCTGAATCTGGCGGCGTATCAATGCGCTGGAGACACGGAATTCGTGGGCGTCTATATTGGACAAAGACTGTCACTGTTCTCACTTCCTGCATAGGCGCTATTCTATGGGTAGTAGCTACTGTTCGCGCGCCGCTTTATCGGTGTCCTCGTGGGCAACCGAGCGAATCGCGAGACTCCGCCATGTCAGCCGCGTCTCCGTTGCACCCGCCTTCATCATCTTCTGGTTGACACTCTCGGCCGGCGCGTTCGCACAGGATTCCGTCCCGGTGGTGGAGGAGATTAGGCTGGCTGCTCCGCTCAGCGGCGACACGTTCGGTCCTGGTGAACGGGTCTGGACGTCCGTGACGTTCAGTGAGTCCGTGGTTATCACCGGCAATCCGAGGCTGGTGCTGCAGATTGGCGACCAGTCCCGCTCGGCCGATCTCGCCGTGGTCAGCGGACGTCGTGCTTGGTTCTCCTACTACGTGAAGGCGTCGGACCGCGACGACGACGGCATCAGTGTTCGCGCGAACGCGGTGCTACTCAACCGGGGCTCGATACGAGATTTGGGTGGCAACAACGATGCCGACCTGACTCATGAGGCGGTCCCCGACGATCCCGGACGCAAGGTGGACGGACGTCTGAACGCCATCCCCACCATAACGGCTGTCCGCCGGGCCTGGCGGCCGCTCGTGGGCGACACCTTCGGCCGGGGCGAGTCCCTGATTGTGCGGGTGACGTTCTCCGAACCCGTCGCCGTCACGGGCGCGCCGCAGCTCTCCTTGCAGGTGGGGAATGCGATCCGCGAAGCGGACCTGCACCGCCGAGGAGGTTCCAGCTTCTCCGACTTCGAATTCGAGTATCTCGTGCAGACCTCCGACGTCGATGCGGACGGGTTCAGTGTCCCCGCCGACGCGCTGACCCTCAACGGCGGCTCCATCTGGGATGCCGACGGCAACGGGGCGGATCTGACCCATGACGCCTTGCCCGCGGACCCGCAGTACAAGGTGAACGGCACCTCCGGCAGCCCGAGTGTCCGAGACCTGATCTTCCTGCGATCGCCGGCGAGCGAGGGCACGTACGTGGCCGGCGAAACGATCTATCCGATCGTGCGTTTCTCCCGGCCCGTGTACGTGACGGGCTCGCCGCAACTCACCCTGCAGGTGGGGGCGCAGGCGCGGCGGGCGCAGCATCTTCCGCCGCGACGGGCCGCCCAACTACTGCCGCAGGTAAGCAGGGCTCACGGTAACGAGTACATCGTTTACTTCGAGTATGTCGTGGAGCCGTCGGACGTCGATGACGACGGCGTCAGCGTTCCCGCCGATGCGATCGATCTCAACGGCGGATCGATACAGGACGCAGACGGCAACGACGCGGACCTCGATCACGATGGCGTGGACGACGACCCCAGGCGCAAGGTCGACGGCAGCCTGGGTGACGATGTCGCGCCCGGGATTCTCGCCATGTCGGTCGAGGCGCCGGTGCGGGGCGTGTTCGGCGCCGGTGACGCGATCTCGGTACACGTGACGTTCACCGAGGACGTGACGATGATTGGCGCGCCGCGGTTCGCGCTCCGCATCGGCGGCGGGGCGCGGTACGCGACGTACCGGGAGCGCTTCGGGACGACGACGCTGGTGTTCGACTATGTCGTCGAGGAATCGGATCGCGACGACGACGGTATCAGCATCGCCGCCGACGCCATCGACCTCGACGGGGGGACGCTACGAGACAAGGCCGGCAACGATGCGGACCTCGATCTCGGCTACCGGGCGTTCAACAACGACCCGAACTACAAGGTGGACGGCCGGTTGACGCCGGTGCCGGCCCTTCCCCTGGGCGGAGTGCTCGCGCTCCTGCTCACGCTGCTCGCCGGCGGGTGGCGGCGCAGGACGTAGTGTCCGTAAGGGTACCGACACCGCGGGTCCGAGGGCGGACTCCAGGGCTGCCCCGTGGGGCGTCCGCGTGCAACGGCGGGTCACGTGCTCGCCGCCGGGCGGGGCGACCGTGGCACCGGGCGAGCAACGGCGCGTGTCGTCCTCGAGGGCGGCCGCCGCCCTGGCGACGGACGGGACGCAACCGCGGTTCCGGCGCCGGCGGGCGCCGCGTGTCAGCTCGCCGTCCGTCGGCGAGCGCCGCCGCCCAGCAACAGCAGCGCGAGCGTGCCGCTCACCGGCAGATCCCGGGGAGCGTCGTGCGGCTCGGTGCCGAGGTGTTCCATCGTTCGGAAGGGACCAGGTGGAAACGGATTCCCGGGGTTCGGCGCGGCAGGGCAGTCAATCGGCGATCGACGCCCTGTTCGAGCGATACCGGTCGTGGCTGAGGAGATGGGCGCGGGGCCGCCTGCCGCGGCGGCTGCGGGGGGTCATCGACACCAGCGATCTGGTTCAGGACTCGCTGCACCGTACGTTCGCCCAGCTCGCGACGTTCCGGTCCGGTCAGGCCGGCGCCTTGCGAGTCTACCTCCGGCGCGCCGTCGAGAACCGGATTCGGGACGAGTTGCGGCGCGCGACCCGCCGCCGGAGCATCATCCTGCCGGAAGAGCCGGTTCGGGCCTCTGACGACGCCGCGCTGCAGTTGCGGCAGATCATCAGCGCCGAGACCTGGAGCCGCTACCTCGACGCGTTGAAGCGCCTGCCCGACCGCGACCGCCGGCTGATCGTGGCCCGCGCCGAGCTCGGCTACAACAGCGAGCAGCTCGCGTTCGTGGAACGCCTGTCGAGTCCGGCGGTAGCGCGAGTGACGCTGCGGCGGGCGTTGATACGGCTGAGCGCGCTGATGTCGGACGGCCCGGAGTCTGCGCCGTAGATTGGGTCCCCGCCAGCGATCTTGCGGCCCGCCTGTTTCGGATTGCGCTCCCGGTCGTCCATATCTTTTTACGAGACATTTTCCGGCGGCGTCCGGGTCCGTCGTTCGGGCGAGCGGACCGCGGCGGGCATCGATACGGCCGGACCATCTGGTGTCGGATGAGCAGCGACGACAGCGACGAACTGGTCACCGAGGCGGCGGAATCGGTCGCCTGGAACCAGGACGTGCAATGGGACCGGTACGCGAGGCTGGCCACCCCCGCCGGTCGCCGGCTGCTCGACAACCTGCGCGCGCTCGCCCCGGTCTTCGCGTCGCGCGACACGGCGCGGCCCCCGACCGTGACGGAAGCGACGGCGGCCGATGCGGGAGCCGGCGTCCTGGCCCGGCTCGGCGTCAACGCGATCACCGCCATCGCCGCCATCGAGGTGGCGGCGGCGCTGCTGGTGCTTCCGTGGGCCTGGGACGACTATCACCGGGAGCATGGCGACCTGGCCGCCTATCTGACGGCGCTGCTCCTCGCGCACTCCGGCAGTGCCTGTCTGTTGCTGATCGCCGGCCGCCGCGACCGGCGGATCTGGCTGCTGGGCATCTTCTTTCTTCTCAAGGCCACGCATCCGCCGCAGCACATCCTCCCCGCCTTCCTGGGGTTGATGCCGCCGCCTCACGTCTTGCAGGATGCTCTCTTCGAGGCGCCCGCGTCGACCGTCGTCTTCCTGAGTCTCTACGCGCGCCCGTTCCTGTTCGCGCCGGCGTTTCTCTGGGCGTTCGCCAGAGAGTATCCCCGGCTCCGGCGCCGCACCCGTCTCGACGACCTTGCGCGCCGCATGATTCCCGTCAGCGCGGCGATCGGCCTCGCCATAGCGGTGGGCGTGCCGGTGCTGTATCTGACGAGGGCCGTGGGCGAGGCGACCTTCGCCGTGGTCCTCGAGGCGAGCCTCGCCATCCCGAACTCGTTGTCGCTGGCCGCGGTGGCGGTCGTCGCCCTGCGCGCGCACACGGCGCCGGCCGCGGAGGTGCGGCGCGTCGTCCTGTTCAGCGCCGGGTTCCTGTTGTGGTTGGGCGTGATGACGGCGCACAACATCGGCGAGACGTTCTCGCCGGGGTACTGGGTGTTCGATTACGAGTGGACCCCACCCATGCTGCTGGCTCAGCTGGCGCGTTTCCCCGGGATGCTCCTGCTCTGGTACTCGGTGGTCGCGGTGCGCATTCCCCACCCCCGCGAGGTGGCGCGGAGGGTCTCCAGGCAACTGCTGATGCGCCGCGGACGGCTCTGGCTGGCGGCGGGGGCGCCGGCCGTCGCGCTGGTCTGGCTCGTGATGAGCCGCCCCGAGCGCGCGGTGGGCGCGGTCGTCGCGGACCCGCTGGCGCAGTCGCTGTTCGCGGCGGCGGGGATCATGCTGGTGCTGCTCGCCGGCCGCGAGGAGCTCCTGGGCCGTCTGGACGCCTGGCTCTATCCCGAGACGCCGGACCAGCGGCGCGTGCTGGTTTCCGCCACCGCGAGGTTGGCGCAGGCTGGACGCATCGCGACGGTCGGCCACACCGTGACGCGAACCGTGAGGCGTGGTTGCGGCTCGACCGCCACTCTGCTGTTGGCGGGCGATACCGACACGCACGGGCGCGGCTTCAGCGCGCCGGACGCGCGGGCTCCACCCTTGTCCGGCACGTCGGCGATCGTCCACATGCTGGAGACGGCCGGGGGGGCGTTGCGCGTTCACCCGCACGACGAGACGTCGATCTTCGTGTTGCTGCCACCCGAGGAAGCGGAATGGGTGGTGGAGTCGGCGGCCGACGTCATCGTGCCGGTTCCCGGTCCGGGGGCCGAGCTCATCGGGATTCTGGTGGCGGGACGGCGCTTCGACGACCGGACGCTGAGGTATGTCGACGTCCCGTTCCTCGAAGTGCTCGGCGCCGCCGCGGGGCTCGCGGTCGCGCGGCTGCTTCTGATGGAGGCGCCGGGGGCCCCGTCGCCCGAGCCGTCCCCGGCGCGGGAGTGCCCCGCGTGTCGTTGCGTGACGGGGCCCGGCGATCCGCCCGCCTGCGATTGCGGGTCGGCCTACGTTGAGATCGCGGCGCCGGAGCTGCTGGCGGGCAAGTTCCGGTTGACCCGGCGCCTGGGCGCCGGGGGGATGGGCGCGGTCTATCTGGCTGGCGACCTTCGGCTCGGTCGCGACGTCGCGGTGAAGACCCTGGCGGGGACGTCGGTGTCGCGCCTGATGGGGCTGAAGCCGGAGGCGTGGGCGATGGCGACGGTGACGCATGCCGCGGTGGCCCAGATCCACGCCATCGAGTCGTGGCGAGGCCGCCCGTTCCTCGTCGTCGAGTACCTGCCCGGCGGTACCCTCGCCGACCGGCTTCGGCGGGGACCGGTGGCGCCGGCGGAAGCGGTCGCGATGGCCGCGGTGCTGGGCGACGCGCTCGCGGCGCTGCACCGCGTCGGCTACCTGCACGGAGACGTCAAGCCGAGCAACATCGGGTTCACCGCCGAGGGGTTGCCGAAGCTGCTGGACTTCGGCCTGGCCCGCGGGACGAACGACGCCGACGCGATCGGCGGCACTGTGCGCTACCTCTCGCCCGAGGTGCTCTCCGGCCGCCCGGCCGAGGACGCCGACGACGTCTGGTCGCTGTGCGTGGTCCTGCACGAGATGGTGTCGGGCCGGCATCCGTTCGCGGGCGGCGGCGCCGACGCCGACGAGGTGACGGGCCGCATTCGGCGCAGGCACCTCGCCCGCGGCGCCTGGTCCGGAACCGACTCCGAGCCGCCGCCGGCCGTGCTGGCGTTCACCGCATCGGTGCTGTCGGCCGCGCGGTCGGCCCGGCCGGCGACCGCGCGCGGGTTCGTCGATGCGCTTCACGGGATGGTGACGAAGCGGTAGATCGCGCTCCCTCCGTATTCTCGACCCGCCTGTTTCGCTTCGCACCCCCGGTCGTCTGTATTCTGTAGAAGGCGCTGGCAGGCCAAACCTGCTGCCGGAAGCCGCAAAGGGGCAACCTGCAGGCCGGTTGCCGAAGGCGCAGCCCGGGCACACGCGGACGGGCTGGCCCAACCAGTCGAAAGGAGCGGCCCATGTTCTTCCCGCGCCTGCGCTCTTTCGTGACGACCCTGATCCGACGCCAGCGCTTCGAGGACTCGCTCGACGAGGAGATGCGCTTTCACCTCGCCGCCCAGGCGGAGGACCTCGTCCGCGCCGGGGTCCCGCCGGCTGAGGCGGGGCGCCGCGCGCGGGTGCAGTTCGGCAGCATCGAAGTCCTGAAGGACGACTGCCGGCAGGCGCGCGGCCTGGGGTCACGGACGAGTTGAGACGTGGCGCGGCCACACCTGCAACCGGCGTTTCCTTGCTCCTCGCTGATTCTCCCGAGGATCGGCCGTGGCGCCGTGTCTCACCACCGTAGACGTTCGATCCACGTATCGCCGTCGGCGGAGACCCGCACCTCGAAGCGGTTGAGGTCGCGTCTCAACGCACGATCCGGCGTCATCCAGGCGAGGAGGGCGTCGACCAGGCGGTCGCCGCGGGCGCCGGGCGTATCGGCTCTCATTCGGCGGATGGCCTCCGAGGCGATCCGGAACCACACCTGGACGCCGTCCGGGGCGAGATCGGCGCCGACCCATAAGGTCTGCCGGTTGGGCTCCAGGAAGGGGTCGCGAGGTATCAGGGTCCGGGGGCCGCCCGGCCAGTCCCTCCGCGTTCCCGCAATGACGATCCTCGGCCCGTCGGTCATGTTCGTCCCGTGCCACGGTCCCGATCCAACGGACCGTGCCCGAGCGGCCCTCACCCAGCTTGGTCCGCCTATTAAGGACAAGACGTCCGGGAATGCAAAACGGAACAGGTGGGTCCGGCATGGAGGGAGCGCGCGCGGATTGGAGGAGTGGTTGTAAACGTGTTAACGGCGCCGTGACGGCGTCGCCCGCGACGGCCTGCGCGACCGCCGCGGCCCGGTGGTGGGTCGGATAAGCGGGGCTACGTTAACTGCGATCTCGGCGATCACGGGCGTCGTCCGCCGGCGGGGTCAGGGTCGACAGGGGAGTGCTGGCCGAGTCGGTCCTCCATCTCGTCGAGGTCGACTGACTGCGAGCCGAGAAGCCGAAAGCTCACACGGCTGCCGCCGCCCCGTTCACCCCCCCGAGGTGGTGGCTTGGCTTGTTGCCGCCGGCCGCGTGTCGTCCGGCAGAGCCGGGCGGCCAGCCGAGGTGACCGCCGCCGAGTGTGCGCGTGTGCGCGTGCCGGACACGTTGCCTCCACCAGCGGGGGCGGAGTCTTCACTAACCGCGACGGCCGATACGTGGCAGAATCGTACGCAGGAGGTATTCGTGCGTCTCGCATCGTTCATCGCGTCAGCTACCGGCATCCTGGTGCTGTCGTTGGCCACCGGCGCGTCGGGCCAGGATGCGGCTCAGGAGCCGCGCCGCTCCGGGTGGTACGTCGGCGGCGGCGGCGGGGCCAACTGGGCATCGAACATCGCGCAAAGCGGCTGGAATCTGGATCCCCTCTGCTATCCGACCGGCGCGTGCTTCGATCTGGATCCCCGACCCGAGGTTTCCGGATACCGCTGGCACTACGACATCGCCGCGGCCACCGGTCCCGAGTTCGAGCTCTCGGCCGGCTTCATCACGAATCGCGCGCGTGTGGAACTCGCGTTCAGGCAGAAGTGGAACGACCTCGATCAGATGTTCCTCAGCGTCACCGGCTACGACGGGGTGGCCATGGAGGATCGGGTCGGCAGCACGGTCACGTCCGACACCAGCTCGTCGATCGACTACTTGGCGGTGCGCATGCTGACCGTCAACGCGTACTACGATTTCACGGCCGGGTCCGTGGTCTCGCCGTACCTGGGCGCCGGGGTGGGGCCTGCGTTCGTCACGGTGGCCGGGGTGCGCTTCTCCGACATGTACACGGACACGGCCGTCAACGGCGCGGTCTACGAACCGCCCCTCTCGTTCTATAACGCCATCCTGGACGACGATCTGTCCGGCACAGTGCTGGCTGGGCATCTGCATGCGGGGGCCGACTTCCGCATTGCCGACAGGACCTCGCTGGGGCTGAAGCTGACCTACTCGATGCTGGGCGATATTGAGACCAGCGGCGGGTATGACCTGCACGCCGCCCACGCGTTCGACCCGGACTTCGAGCACCACGACACGTTCGCCGGCGCGCGCTCCTTGGCGCTGATGTTCACGGTCAAGTATTTCCTCGGCAACTGAGCCGCCGCTGGTTCCGGGTCACTGTTGCCGCTGCTCGGCGTCGCCCCGGAGTGGGGGAGGGCCTTCGCGCCGGACGAAGCGGGCACCGCGGTCGTGGTCGTCAGCCACGCGATCTGGCAGACCTTGTTCGGCGGGGACGCCGGTCCGGTCTCCGCGACGCGGACGCCGCCTTCTGGGAGCCCTTCGACCCGGGCCACGCCATCCCGGCCGACGACCGCCCCCGCTACGTATCCGTCCTGGCACGCATCCGACCCGGCCTGTCGTTCGAGCAGGCCGATGCACGGGCCGTGGTGCTGGCTCCGCAGTGGAATCCCCAGTGGGCCGGCCCCGCCGTCCGTGCGCCCGCTCCAGCTCCGACCAGCGTTCTGGACCCCGGCTCATCCCGGCCCGCCGCGCCTATCCCATAACCCCGAGGTTCGGGGGCTGGGGCGCCTCGCCGCCGGGGGGTTGACTGTCGAGCGTGGCCGCGCGGTGGGGCAGGAGCATCGAGTCGGGTCTCAGGTACCGCGACCTGGCCGGAACTCGCCGCCGCGGGCAGGCTCGGGGACGGGCAACCTCCCGATCCGTTCCGGACGGGCCTCCCTACTCTGGAGCGGCGAGCGGGGGGAGACGTGACGATTCCCAGAGAACGGGGACGCCTCAATCACAGCCTATTGCCCCTGCTAGAATCCGTGCACTGACAGGGAATGCGCGAGCCGGTTCGGGCGGCTCATCGGCGCGAGGCTCGCTGGAGGCGAAACCATGGCTGGAATCTTCGGCAAGCTATGCATCGCTACCGACCACCTCCGCGGAGATCTCCGGCAGTCCGTGAGAGCGCTCGCGCGGCGACCCGCCTTCACGCTGCCCGCCGTCGTGACCCTCGCGCTCGGCATCGGCGGGACCACCGCGATGTTCAGCATCGTCGACGCCCTGCTGCTGCGGCCGCCTCCCTATCCTGACCCGGCGGCCATCGTGACCGTGGCCACGGGTGCGTCCGAAGGCGCGCGTCCCGTGGGCCGCCACCAGCGATCTGCAGATACTCCGCGACGAGGGCGCATCGTTCATCGTCCTCGACGGCGCCGCGCACACGGTCGTCGGCGTGCTCCCCGAGGGCTTCTACTTCCCGACGCTCGCGGAGGAGTTCTGGAAGCCGCTGGTGATTCGACCGTTTCGCATGCCATCTGCCGAGAACGGCCAGACCGGATTCGTCTCGTTCCACGCGGCGATAGCACGGCTGCGCCCGGGCGTGTCACCGACCCGGGCCGCCGCCGAGGGGAGCGTGCTCCTGCCCTGGACCCTGTCGGTCGTCCCGCTGCGAGACGGGTTGGCGCGTGAGTATCGTCCCGCGCTCCTCGGGCTGACGGCAGCCACAGCGCTCGTGCTGCTGATCGCGTGCATCAACGTCAGCGGTCTGCTTCTGGCGCGTGGCGCAGGGCGGCCGGGTCTTCACCGAGAGGGACACCGAGGCCGGTCCCCCGGTTGCCGTCATCAACGAGACCCTGTCGCGCGAAGTGTTCGGCGGCGGTCCGGCCGCGGGACGGCAACTCCGGCTGCCGCCGTTCGACACGCCGCTCGAAGTCATCGGCGTCGTACCAGATGTGCGGGAAGTGGGCCTCGACTCGGTGGACCGGTACGGGGAGGTCTACCTCCCGGTCCGGCAGCCGGGCGCTGCGGCGGCGCTCGCGCTCGACCGCCTTCCCGAGGCGCCGTTCGTCGCGGTGCGGACCGCCGGCGATCCGGAGTCGGCCGTCTCCTTCCTCCGCGAGGCGGTAGCCGAGGTCGCCCCGTACGCACGGCTGGACGACGTGCGGACCCTGGACGCGCGCCTGTCGGAATCGGTCGCCTCCCCGCGCTTCCACGCTCTCCTCGCCGCGGTGTTCTCGGCGCTGGCGCTCGTGCTTACGGCGACCGGCATCTACGGCCTGCTGAGCTTCGTCACCTCCGAGCGGCGCCGCGAGATGGGCCTGCGGCTGGCGCTGGGCGCGCGGCGCGGTGACATCCTCGCGCTCGTTGTCGGACGGGGAGCGGCCCTGGTGGTTGTGGGGCTCGCCGCTGGCATCCCGGCCGCCGCGGCCGCGACGCGCCTTCTCGAGAGCCTCCTCTTCGGCATCGGCCAGCTCGACGGCCGGACGTTCCTCGCGGCACCGCTCGTGGTGGCGGCGGCCGCCCTGCTCGCGTGCTGGCTGCCGGCCCGGCGTGTCAGCCGCATCGACCCCGCGGCTATTCTCCGGGCGGACTAGAAGACGTGGAAGGGATGACCGCGAACGCGGGCGACCCGACATTCACGCCTCGGCCCAGGCTATCCCAATAACCTGCGGTTCGGAGCTAGGGCGCGGCCACGGGGGCGGTGGCTCGCGGACCCTGGTCGCCTCCTCGTCGGGCACTCAACACCCGCCCCGGGCGCTCCGCCGCAGGCCGCGATTCTGCCCGGCTACCTCGCCGAGCTGCACGAGCAGCGCTTCCGCGCCCACCTCACCGGCGAGCCCAGTCCCGCCGGGAACGACCGGCCCGGTTCTCGCCGGCCAACCGGCGGCGGACCGGCGATCCGAGGTCGGGGAGGCGCGGTCGCCCGGGCCGCCGGACTTGGCCGCCGTCCTCGTCCTCTGGCCAGCGGCAGTGGCGTCGAGTCCGATCCGCGTTGCCCTCGAGCGCGGCCGCAGCCTCGGACGTCGTGATCGCGGGTGGTTCTCTTCATGGTCGAGATGCGGCAGCGCGAGGTCAGCGCCCTGCGCTGGGCCGACATCGACGAGGGGGCCGCCGGCGACGGATCCTCCCCGGCTCCCGGCGGACCGCCGAGTCCCGCCAGCGTTCCCCTCGGCTCGACGCTCACGTTGGGTCGGATAAGGGGGGATTGTGTTAACCGCGGCTCGCCGCTGCCCGGCGCTGGGCCGCAACCCTTGGCCGGGTTTCTCGGCGGCTACCCGGCGGACCGTCGGCGGATCGAGGACCGGGGCAGGGCTAGTCGGTACGCAGCGTTTGCGATGGCGGCATGTGCGCGGCGCGCCTGGCCGGCAGGTACGAGGCGACGGTCGACGTCAGGACGAGAACCGCGACTGCTGCGCCGAACGCGACCGGATCGAAGGGGCTGACCCGGTACAGCAGCGAGCTCGAGAGCGTCCCGGCGGCGGCGCCGAGGGCGAGACCGCCGGCCACCCCGGCCCCCGTCAGTTTGAGCCCTTCGAAGACGTAACGCCTCTCGATGCGGCCCGGGGTGGCGCCGAGGGCGAGGCGTATGCCGATCTCGCGGGTCTGCCGGGCGATCAGGTTCGAGCGCAGACCGTAGGTGCCGACGGCGGCGAGCAGCAGCGTGAGTATCCCGAAGCTCGCCGAGAGGACGGCGGCGGTTCGCGTCAGCCACAGGCCGATGTTGCCGGACAGGTGCTCGCGCATCGTCTCGACCGACAGGATCGACAACCCGCCGTTCACTTCCTCGACTACCCGGCGCAGGCGCTGCACCATCGCGGCCTCCGCCCGGAGGGACGATGCGGCGGTGGTCACCTGCAACGTCATGTTGCCCCGGTACCGCTGCCCGAACGGGACGTAGACGTGCGGCCCCGGCTCGTCGCGGAGCAGGTCATGCCGCAGGCCGGGCACGATGCCGACGACGTGCACGACGTCGCATGTCCCTTCCTGCCCGGTCCTCAGGCACAGCGTCCGGCTCGTCGCCGCCTCGCCCGGAAAGAGGCGTCGGGCGAGCGGCTCGTTGACGATCGCCACTGGCAGCCCCGCCGACGAGGCCTCCTCGCCGGGTGAGAACTCCCGTCCGGAGACGGACAGGCCGAGCCCGCGGAAGTACTCCGCCCCGATGACCGTGTACACCGCCCGGGTGGGTTCGCCGCGGCCGTCGCGGCCGTCGGCGTCTCGCCGCTCCACGTAACGATCTTCGGTGATGTCGCCGAAGGGAACGATCTACGCGAGCGTCGCCGCCTCCACCCCGGGCAGGGCCCGGATGCGGTCGAGCAGCGTGCGGTACAGCGCGCGGCCGCGAGCGTCGTCGTATCCGGACGCGCTGGCGTCGACGGTGGCCAGGACGCGGCGCTCGGGGCTGAATCCGGGATCCGACGCACCGGCGTAGGCGGCCGCTCGCGCGAAGAGCGCGCCCGTTGTCAGCAGCGCGAGCGAGATCGCGAGCTGGCCGATCATCAGCATCTGCGTCGCTGCCGGAAGCCATCGCCGGTCCGCCCGCGTCCCCGAGTCGCCGCGACGGGCCTTCAGGGCGGTGACCAGGTCCGGCCGCGACAGCTTCCACGCCGGACCCAGGCCGAACGCCAGCGCGCTGACGGCGCAGATCACCAGGGTGAACGCCATTGCCCGCGAGTCCGGTCTCGGGTCGAACTCGATCCCCACCGGCACGTAGGGCAGGATGGAGGACACCATCAGGACGGTGCCCCCGAGGGCCAGCACGAGACCGACGGCGCCGCCGGCGAGCGAGAGGATGAAGCCCTCGATGAGCAACCGGCGCACGATCCGAGGGCGCGTTGCGCCGAGCGCCAGCCGGACGGCGACCTCGGGCGCTCGGGAGATCCCCCGCGCGAGCAGCAGGTTCGCCAGGTTCAGGCACGCCACGACGAGGGCCAAGCCGGACATCCCCAGCAGCAGCACGCCGACGATGGCGAGCTGCGCATCGTTCCGGGGCCGCGGGCTGACGGACAGGCGAGGCAGCGGCGCGGCGAGCAGCGTCTGGTCTGCATTCGCGCCGGGATACGCCTCTTCCATCTGTTCCGCGACGGCGGCGAGCGGTTCCTGCGCGGCGGGTATCGTGAGGCCGGGCGCCAGCACCCCGGCCAGCACGAACAGGTGGGCCGCCCTGTCCGCTGGGTCCGCCCGTTGGTTCCCGCCCGAGGACGCGAGGTCGTGGTAGACCCCGACCGGCAGCCACACCTCCGGCGAGATCACCGCGGTGGTGCCCGTGAACCCGCGCGGTGCGACGCCGACGACGGTGAACGGCTTGCCGTCGATGAGAATGGCGTCACCGATCGCTTCACGCGGCTCCAGTCCGCGCCGGCGGAGGTAGGCGTGGCTGACGACGGCCACGGCGGCGGCCGCGCGGGGCCGTTCCTCGGCCGCGGAGAACCCGCGCCCGAGGATGACGGGGGCGCCGAGGGCTGAGAAGAAGTTCGACGAGACGATCGCCGCCGCCGTGCGTCGGGTCGCGTTGCCTTCGGTCAACGTCACCTGCGCGAACCGCTGGGCGACGAGCTCGCTGAACAGCTGCCGGCGGGTGCGGAGGTCCGTATAGTTCGGATACGAGAAGCTGCGGAACGCATCCGGCCTGCTGCCGTCCCGTGAGTACACCCCGACGAGGACGCCCGTCGCGGAGCCTCGGGGCAGGGGCTCAAGCAGAAGCGCGTCGACGATGCCGAACATGGCGGCATTGCCGCCGACGGCCATCGCCAGGACGAACACTGCCGCAGCCGTGAGGCCAGGGTCGCGAATCAGCGTCCGCACGGCCTGTCTCGTCTCGCCGATGAACGTGCCCATCCCGTGATCTCCTTCCTGTCGACGATTCGCCGCATGCTGTCTCGCGCCGTCCAATGCATCGTGGTCCGTGCAAGGGCGCGCCGCGGCAGCGGGGCCGGAGCGGCCGGTCCCCACCAGGAGTCGTGGTCGAGGTGTGGCGCTCTTGCCACGGGGGTGCTAGCAGCCCGTGGCGAAAGTCCCCGCTGCATTCGAGCGGCGATGCATCCCGCCTGACTGCGTTGTTCGTCGGTTACATATGCCCAATATGCGCCCTCCTCACGCCTTGTCAGGCGGGCGCCTCGCCGCTCTCGGTGCAACGCGGGGTTCCACCACGGGCTGCTAGAGCACGACCCCGAGGACGATGCCCGCCGCTACCGCGGTGACGATTCCGACCAACGCGAGCCGCAGGCCGTGGCGTCGGTCGAACCAGTCGGCAAACGGCCAGAACACCCATCGCACGGCCCGCCTGAACCCCGCCAAGGCCAGCCCCAGCCCGAGCCACCACGTGCCTGCGACCGCCGCGATCAGGAGGGTCGCGTTCAGCCAGAACGGGTCGGGAAGCCCCCCGAAGAAGAAATCGCGGGCAGCGAGCAGCTCCGGCGGCAGGCTCGGATCGGCGGCAAGTCCCAGGAGGAGGACGGGAGGGAGGATGACCACAACGACGGCCAGGTCCACGTAGATGAACACGAGCGGCGGATACAGGAACCACCGGCGGGCGCCGGCCGGTTCGCCCCGTTCGTCGAGCAGCGCCAGCCCGGCCCGCGCGACGAGGATGCTCGTGAAGAACGCGAGGGGGGCGACTGGGCCGAGCAGCGGACAGCCCACGAAGAGGCCCAACGCCAGGTACGAGAGTCGCCAGTCTTCGCGTCCGGAGCTCAGCTGGAGCAGCAGCTTCCGCCACGCCGGCAGCTCGTCAGTCGGCACCCAGTCGCCGGGGCTGCCGAGGCGGTCGAGCACGCTGCGCAGGCGCTCGGCCGTGACCGGCGCCGCCGCGCCTTCCAGCTCCGCCTCGATGTGGCCCCGGATCTCGCGCTCCACGTCGTCGGCGTCGACCGACGGGTGCGGCCTGAGCGCGCTCTTGACGCGGCCGAGGTAGCGTTCGAGGTCGCCCTGCGCGTCCTGGGTCAAGCTCGGTAGCGCCGTCATCATGATGAGACCTCCTTCTTGAGGGCGTCCATGCCTCGCTTCAGGACCTCCCAGTAGGCGTTCATCTCCCCGCGCACGAGCTCGCCGCGGGGGGTGAGCTCGTAGTACTTGCGGGCCGGGCCTTCGGGCGATTCCTGGAGCGATGTGATCACCAGGCCGTCTCGCTTGAGACGGCTGAGGATGGGGTAGACCGTGCCCTCGCGGATGACGAGGGCGTCGATGCCGCGGAGCCGCTTGACGATGTCGTAGCCGTAGACCGGCGCCTGGCCCACGACGTTCAGCACGCACAGCTCCAGCACCCCTTTCCTCAACTGCGTCGTCCAGTTGTCTGTGACGTCCATGAGCGCACTATACCGTTATAAATAGTAGCTGTCAATTAAATATATCTGGTATGTAGGGGGCGGCGACTGGGTCCGTCCTGCCGCGCCCGCGGCGGCCGAGTCCCGACCCTCGTCGCCATCGAGCGCGGTCGCCTCGAACGCCGTGATCGCGGAGGTTCCGCGGTGGGTCGACATCGACGACTCGGCCAACGGCGCCGGATAGGTCGAACTTTCCGGTCTCGAGTTCCTTCCGGGTGCCCGCGTCGAGGATGGGTTCGATGTCGGGGCCGGGGGGACGCCCGGCAGGAAGCGATCCGGCGGGAGCGGGCGAGGTTGGCGAAGGCGTCGCAGACCGCGCGCCCTTCGGGGCTCAGCGCGAGCGGTGCTCGATTGCGCGAGGCGCCTCGCCAGAAGGCTATCCCATAACCCCCACCGCCAGCAGGTTGACCCCGAACGGCGGGGGTCCAGCGGGGGAGCGGCCTGAATCGGCTCGGGAGAGGAACGCGGCCGGGTCTCCGAGGGCATCAAGGCCGGCGCTTCGGAGGTTCTTCGCTCCCGGAACGCCCGCCTCGGCCGACGCCATCAGCCAGCTCGAGAACCTCGACCGGACCCTGCTCACGCGGCGCGACATCGAGCGGCTCTTCGGCGTGTCGAAGGCCAGGGCGGCGACGCTGATGCAGACCTTCGGCGCCGAGCTCGTCGGCAACCAGAGAACGCTGCCCCGGACGAAGCTCCCGCAGCAGCTCAAGAAGCACCGGGGCCGGGCCGCGTTCCGCGGCGAGGAGGAACGCCGGGCCCGCCTGGTGACCGAGCTCCGGAAAGCCCGGATCACCGGGATCCGCGTGCCGCTGCCCGCCGAGACCCTCAACTCGAAATTGGCGAGCCTGCCCGAGGGGGTGACGGTCGAGCGCGACCGGATCGAGGTGCGGTTCAGCGGGGCGAAGAACGCGACGGAGCGGCTCTACGCGCTGGCTTTCGCGCTCGTGAACGACTACGAACGGTTCGAGGCGCTCGTCGATCGCGGCGTCGGTGGTGGGGGAGAGGCGGTGAAGAGATGACGACGGAGGCTCTGGTGCCGGCGGCCGGGGAGCCGTCGGTCGCGACGGGCGGGGAGGGGGAGAGCGTCCTGCCGCGGGTGATCGTCGACGCGGGGCCCCAGGCCACGGCGCGGTTCCTGGAGTTCTTCGCCGGAAGGATCGCGAACGCGCGGACGCGGGCGGCGTACGGGCGGGCCGTGAGGCGGTGATCGGATTTGGGTGCGCAGGGGCGAGGCATCGGGCTGCGCGACGTCTCCCCGCTCCACGTGGCTGCCTACATCCGGACGCACCCGGGCTCGGTGCCGACCGTGAAGCAGCACCTGGCGGCGATCCGCATGCTCGGCGACTGGCTCGTCGTCAACCAGGTCCTCCCAGTGAACCCCGTCGCGGCCGTGCGGGGGCCGAAGCACGTCGTCACCAAGGGGGCGAAGCCGGTCCTGTCTCCGGCGGAGGCGAGGAAGCTCCTTGAGACGATCAACACGGGCGCCCTGGCCGGGCTCCGGGACCGGGCGCTGCTCTCGGTGATGCCCTACAGCTTCGCGCGGGTCAGCGCGGTGTTGGGGATGCGGCGGCAGGACTACTTCGGCCAGGGGAGCCGCGGGTGGCTCAGGCTCCACGAGAAGGGCGGGAAGCGGCACGACGTTCCGGCGCACCACCGGGCGGCCGCGGCCCTCGACGCGTACGTCGAGGTGGCCGGGCTCCAGGAGCCGAAGTCGGCGCTCTTCCAGACCATGGACCCGTCGGGGGGGCGGCTGACGGGCCGGGCGCTCGATCGGCGGCTCGCCCTGGCGATGATCAAGCGGCGCGCCGCGGCAGCGGGGCTGCCGCCCTCGACGTGCTGCCACACGTTCCGGGCGACGGGGATCACGGCGTACCTGTCGAACGGGGGGACGCTTGAGCACGCGCAGCAGATCGCGGGGCACGCATCTCCGAAGACGACGAAGCTCTACGACCGGACGGCGGATACGGTGACGGTCGACGAGATCGAGCGCATCGTGATCTGAGCGGTGGACGTCCCCTTCGGCCAGTCACTGGACCTGCAGCGCGACGCCTCTGCGTGGAGGACGGGTTGGTCAGGGATGCGCAACTCTTCCGGAACGCCGGCGCCGCCCTCACTCGAACTCGGCGAGCGACAGCACCAGCCGCACCAGGTCCACCTGCCGCGAGATGGACTGCTTCTGGTAGATGGCTCCGCGTCGTGTCGGAGTCTTCGCTCGTTCCCGCCTTCACGTTCCCCGCGCCCGCCTGCGAGGACGACCGGGGCCCGAGCATACCGTATCGCGACGAATTCATACCCGTCAATATTGATGGCATGGTCGGGGAAAGCGGTCATGTATTCGGAGTCGCTTGCTCCATTTGCCGGCAAACCTGCTGGAAAAAGAGCAGGAAACACCGCCGGCAGCCAGCTTGACAGATACAACCAGCCGGTGAATAGAGTGTTCACGTCCGTAGCGCGGATGTCCGGATGGACGTGTCGGCGTCCGGACAGCAAACTGCGCGGCCGGAGGCGGACGCCAGGGCTGCCCCGCGGGGCGCCCGCCGGCGACAGTGGCGGTGCGGCTGTACGGTGCTGGAACGGGCTCGGCGAGCGCGACGCGGGGGGGGCAAGGCGGCGCGAGGTCGTCCTTGAAGGCGGTATCGGCGGTCGTGGATCTCGACTGCGGGGGGTTGTCCCCCTCGTCGTCGAGAGCGTCCTTCGTCGCGAAGAGGCCCGACCGTTCCCCGGCCGTCAGCTCCGGCACCCTGACCCAGTGCTCGCGGGCGAGCATGCGGGGGTGGTGCGTCTTCACGTAGCCGATGACGGGCAGGCCGCGGCGGTGCCGGATGCCGTGCAGGGGGCCGTCGAGCACCGTCAGCCACCCGTCGTTTGAGAGGGCCTCGGCGATGTCCGCCTCGGCGTCACGCATCAGGCGCTGGAGCTGCTGACGCGCCGCTTCGACGTCGGCGCCCGTCGACTGCGTACCGGCTCCCAGCGCCAGCCGTCGCGGTGGTCGGGCAGCCGGCCGGGCCGGCCGGCCGTGAAGATGGCGGCGCGCCCCGTCGTCACCTGGTCGAAGCGGGCCGGTTCGTCTCCATCGACGAGGACCGCCCCCGCCGCCCAGCTTCCCGCCAGGCCCATGCTCACGTCGCCGTCGGGGCCGGTGCGGGCACTGCGGGCCGCGGGCATCGACGACGCGGCCAACCTCTATCACGACCTCGCCTCCGGCGTCCGCGAAGACCGGCCGGTCACTCGACAGCTGCCTGGGGCCCCGCGAGGGCCTACGCGGGTCGATCAGAGCCGCCGCAGTGTGGGCTGGTGCTGGGTATCGGTCGGGGGTAGGATTCCAGCTGTTGGACGTGTCCCTGGCATGGACGAGTACCTGCGGCCCACGGAAGTGATGGACTACCGCCACCCCGACGTCCGGGACTTGGCGCGGTACTTGGCCCCGGGCTCGGACCGGGCGATGATCGCGAAGCGGTGCTTCGAGTGGGTGCGCGACGAAATCAGCCACAGCGGCGACTTCAGAGTGAATCAGCCAACGTGTGCTGCGTCCGAAGTACTACGCCACAAGGCGGGGTGGTGTTTTGCCAAGAGCCACCTGCTGGCCGCGCTTCTGCGGGCGAACAGCATCCCAGCCGGCCTGTGCTACCAGCGGCTCGTAGATGTGGACAGCGAGACCAACTGGGCCTTGTCGAGGCATGGCCGGGCCTGGCCGCCCTCGACCGGCGATCGACCGGGGGAGACACTGCTCAAGGGCGGTCGCGGAAGGCGGCGCGGGTCGTGGCGGGCTCGATGACGAGGAAGGTGACGGCGCTGACGATGCCCACCGCGGCCGTGAGGCTCGCCCAGGCGGGGTGGGCGGCGGCGGTCAGGGCGGTTGCGGCCAGCAGCAGGGCCACGAACAGCCAGTCCGCGGCGCGGACCCACGGCGCGACCCGGGTCTGCTGGAGGTGGAGCTCGTCAGGGGTGAACCGCTCCGTGAAGGAGAGGTGGAACCGGAGGTTGGCGGCCACCAGCACCGCCGCGAGGGCGGCGAAGAACACCGCGGACCCCCACGGCGGCGGGGCCCACTCTCGCACGCGCCACAGGGGATACAGCATCGCGTAGTAGACGACGCCTGCCGCGCGCTGGTGGAACTGCCACCACCACACCGGGCTCAACCGCGTTCCGCGTTCCGGATCGTCGCTGTCCCGCGCCGCCGCGCCGGTCGCACCCGGCCGCTGTCCGCGTTGCGGGTCGGCGCTCCGGTGCGACGCTTTCGCCGCCCGGGGGGCGGCCGCCGAGCCGGCGGGGGTCCGCCGGGCGGCCGCGAGGTGGTCGACCAGCTCCCGCGTCGAGCCATGGCGCTGTTCCGGGTCCTTCTGCAGGCACCGACTAATGATCGCGGCGAGGGCGGCGGGGCAGGCCGGGGCGAGCTGCCGCAGGTCGGGCGGCGTCGCCTCGAGCACCCGGGCGACCGTCGACACCGGCGTGGCGCTGGTGAAGGGGTGCGAGCCGGTGGCGAGCTCGAACAGCAGCACCCCGAAGGCGAAGATGTCGGCGCGGAAGTCGACCGGCTCGCCGCGGATCTGCTCGGGCGCCATGTAGCCCGGCGTGCCCAGCATCGCCCCCGGCGCGGTGAGCTGCGTCGCGGACGCGGCGCCGGCCTCGGGATCGCCGAAGCGGGCGAGGCCGAAATCGACGATCTTGATGCCGGCGTCCCCGGTGCCGGTGTCCCGGACGCGGATCACGTTCTCGGGCTTCAGGTCGCGGTGCAGGACGTTGCCCTCGTGGGCGGCGGCGAGGGCGCGGGCAATGGCGGTCGCGGTGTCGAGCAGGTCGGCCGGGGGCAGCGGTCCGGCCGCCAGCTCCTGCCGCAGCGTCTCGCCCGGCACGTACTCGCTGACGATGCAGAGGGAGCCGTCGAACTCCTCGAGAGCGTAGACGGTGGCGATGCCGGGGTGGGTCAGGCTGGCCGCGGCCCGCGCCTCGCGGCGCAGGCGCCGCCGCCGGCGCTCGTCCCTCGTGAACCGCGGGGGCAGCGCCTTGATGGCGACGCGCCGGCCGAGCCGCGTGTCCTCGGCGAGATGCACGACCCCCATGCCGCCTTCGCCGAGCTTGCGGACGATCCGGTAGGGACCGAGTCGGCGCCCTGCCGCCAGCTCGGGCTTGTCGGCGTCCCCGCCCGCGGGCGCGTCCTCCGGCGGGGTCGGCACGACCTCGGGCGGGGTCGGCACGGCCTCGGGCGGGGTCGGTACGACCTCCGGCGGGGTGGGCACGACCGGGGGGGCGCCGTCGTCGTGGTGCGCGAGCAGTGAGTCGACCTCGGCCCGCAACGCCGGGTCCCCGCCGCAGGCCTCGTCCAGGAACCGCGGGCGCTCCTCGGGGCCGTGCTCCAGCGCCCGATGGAACAGCTCGCCGACCTGCCGCCAGCGTTCAGGATCCACCGCCGCCCTCGGCGCCGCCCGGGCCGGCGCCGAGCCGGCGCTTGAGCCACGCCCGGGCCAGCGTCCAGTCCCGCTTGACGGTGGCCGGGGAGACGCCCGTCGCCTCGCCCGTCTCCTCGACGGTCAGCCCGCCGAAGAACCGCAGCTCGACGATGCGGGCCTGGCGGGGGTCGAGGGCCGCGAGGGCCGCCAGCGCCTCGTCGACGGCGAGCAGGTCGACGGCGCCCCCGGGGCCGGCGACGAGGGCGTCGTCCAGCGTCACCTGCACGCGCCCGCCGCCCCGCTTCTCGGCCCCGCGCGCCCGCGCCCGCTCCACCAGCAGCCGCCGCATCCCGATCGCGGCGATGGCGAGGAAGTGGGTGCGGCCCTGCCAGCGCTGCGGCCGGCCTCCGGCCAGCCGCAGGTACGCCTCGTGGACGAGCTCCGTGGCCTGCACGCTCTGGGCGCGCTCGCGCCGGACGTAGCGGCGGGCGAGCCGGCGGAGCTCGTCGTAGACGACGGGCATGAGGTCCGCCACCGCGGCGCCGTCGCCGGACGCCAGGCGGTCGACGAGCTTCTCGACGGTGGCCGGAGGGAGGGGGGCGGCGGTGTTCGGATCATCCATGGCGAGCGGCGGCGGGCCGGCGACCGCGGGTGGCGCGTCCGGACCGCGATCGGAGCAGAGACGCCCGGCACACCGAGGCACGACCCGTTTCTCGGCGGCCCCGCGCGCCCGACACGCGATCGAGCCAGCTTCCGTCGGCGTTCCCGGCGCGCTGTCGGCGGCTGAGCGCTCGGCCACACGACGGGTCGACCGCGCGCGGACCTCCGTTACCCGCCCATCAGTACGACGCCCTTCCTCGCGAGGTCCCGCACGCGGACGTCGTAGTCGGCGAAGCGGGCGTCGCGGGTCTGCCCGCGGAGATAGCGGATGTAGATCTGCTGCACGATGACCACGAGCTTGAACACGCCGAAGACGTGGTACCACGCGATCCGGTCGAGGTCGAGGCCGCTGCGGCGCGCGTAGCGCTCGACGACGTCGGCGCGGGTCGGGAACCCCGGGTGGTTCGTCGGCATCCGCGAGACGTGGTGCCAGCGCGGGTCGTCGCCCGGCTCGTTCCAGAAGTTCAGCAGGTACCCCAGGTCCATCAGCGGGTCGCCGCGCGTCGCCATGTCCCAGTCGAAGACGGCCACGGGGGTCGCGGGATCGCCCGCGTCGACCATCAGATTGTCGAGCTTGTAGTCGTTGTGAAGCAAGGCGGTGGCCTGCGGCGTGGGAACCCCGCTGTCGAGCCAGCGCAGCATCCGGTCGACGTCCTCGACGTCCCGGTCCTTCGCCGCGTGCCAGCGGCGGCGCCAGCCCTCGAGCTGCCGCCGGGCGAACCCCTCGGGGCGGCCCAGATCCCCGAGGCCGACCGCGGCGGGGTCGACGCCGTGCAGGTCGGCGAGGACGTCGACGATCATCTCGCCGGTGCGCCGCTGCAGGTCGTGACGATCGCGGAGGGCGGCGGGCAGCTCGCGCCGGATGACGGCGCCGCGACGGCGCTCGAGGACGTGGAAGTCGACGCCGAGAACGTCGGGGTCGGTGCAGAGCGCGTAGCTGCGGGGGGCCAGCGGGAAGGCGTCGCCGAGGCGGGCCAGCACCCGGTGCTCGCGCGCCATGTCGTGGGCGGTGGGGGCCACGGGCCCCAGCGGCGGGCGCCGCAGCACGTACTCGGCTGTCCCGAACCGGAGCAGGTAGGTCAGGTTGGCGTGCCCGCCCCCGAACTGGCGGATCGCCAGGGGCCCCGACGCCTCGGGCAGGCGCGCGCGCAGCCACGGCTCGAGCCGCGCGCGGTCGAGCTGCTCGTCGGGGCGGACCTCGATGACCTCGGGATCGACGGCTGGGTTCACGATGATTCTGTCCCCGTCAGCATGCGGCGAACCGCGGCGCCGTCACCGGTGGCGTCTCACGATGATTCTGTCCCCGTCAGCATGCGACCCCCGTCAGCATGCGACAACCGCGGCGCCGTCACCGGTGGCGCCCGTACGGCGGCTCCGCGATCCGCCGGGCGACGGCCTCGTTACGTTGTACCACGGGCTCGCGAAGCCGGCCTATACTACCCGAGCCCCTGCGAGGCTGCGGGTCGCCCGCCGCCGCGGGTCGCCGCCGCCGCGGGTCGGCCGTCGCCGCGGGTCGGCGGCGAGCCGGCACTCGAGCCGGGTCGTCCGGCCGGCGGGAATTCGCCTGGTCGGTCCGTGCTGCCTCGGGATGGGCCGGATCCCGACGCGAAGCCCGAGACACGGCGAGGAGTGGTCAGAGTCGCTCGGTCGTGGCCGGATGCCCCGACGGCGGGCGCGACAGGAGGATTGGAGCAGGCATGCGCGTAATCGACGGCCTCGACGCGCTCGAGGCGCTGGCGGGCACCGAGCTCGGCGCGAGCGAGTGGATGACGGTGACCCAGGAGATGATCGACCGGTTCGCCGAGGTGACCCTCGACCCCCAGTGGATCCACGTCGACCGCGCCCGCGCGGCGGCCGAGTCGCCGTGGGGGACGACCATCGCCCACGGCTTTCTCACCCTGTCGCTGGTGCCGCACTTCCGGCGGCAGATATCCCAAGTTCGCGGTGTCTCCCGCGCCATCAACTACGGCGTTGACCGGGTGCGGTTTCCCAACGCGGTCAAGACCGGCGCCCGCGTGCGGGGCGTGCAGACGCTGCTGACGACGAAGCGCGTGGAGCCGGGGATGGTGCGGTTCACGAGCCGGTTCGTCGTCGAGATCGAGAACGAGTCGAAGCCGGCGTGCGTGGCCGATGCGGTCACGCTGGTCTACGCCTGACCGGCCGCGTCGCCCCGCTTCAGCTCCAGCCGGGCCACCGCGCGCCGGTGCACCTCGTCGGGTCCGTCGGCGAGGCGCAGGGTGCGGGCGTGCGCCCACGCCGCCGCGAGGCCGAAATCCTCGCAGATGCCGGCCCCGCCGTGGACCTGGATGGCGCGGTCGATGACGTCGAGGGCCATGTTCGGGGCCACCACCTTGATCATCGCGATCTCGGCCCGCGCCGCCTTGTTGCCGACGGCGTCCATGCGGTGGGCGGCGTTCAGGGTCAGCAGCCGCGCCTGGTCGATCTGGATCCGCGAGTCGGCGATGGCCGCCATCACCACCCCCTGGTCGGCGAGGGGCCGCCCGAACGCGACACGGCTCTTCGCCCGCGCGCACATCTTCTCGAGCGACCGCTCGGCGAGCCCGATGAGCCGCATGCAGTGGTGGATGCGGCCCGGACCCAGCCGCCCCTGGGCGATCTCGAACCCCCGGCCCTCGCCGAGCACGAGGCTGTCGGCGGGCACCCGGACGTCCTCGAAGGTGATCTCGAAGTGCCCATGCGGGGCGTCGTCGTAGCCGAAGACGGTCAGCGGGCGGACGAGGGTGATGCCGGGGGTGTCGGCCGGGATGAGGATCATCGACTGCTGCCGATGCTTCTCCGCCGACGGGTCGGTCTTGCCCATCAGGATGAACAGCGCGCACCGCGAGTCGCCGGCCCCCGACGCCCACCACTTGTGCGCGTTGACGACGTAGTGGCCGCCGTCGTGCTCGATGCGGGCGCCGATGTTGGTGGCGTCCGACGACGCCACCTCGGGCTCGGTCATGGTGTAGGCGGACCGGATGGCGCCGTCGAGCAGCGGCTCGAGCCACCGCTTCTTCTGGGCCTCGGTGCCGTAGCGCACCAGCACCTCCATGTTCCCGGTGTCCGGGGCCGAGCAGTTGCACGCCTCGGGGGCGATGGGCGAGCGCCCGAGAATCTCGCACAGCGGGGCGTACTCGAGGTTGGTCAGGCCCGCCCCGAGGTCGCTCTCGGGGAGGAAGAGGTTCCACAGCCCGGCCTCGCGGGCCCGGGCCTTCAGCTCCTCCATGACGGGGGGAGACTTCCAGCGGTCGTCCGCCGCCGCGAGCTGCCCGGCGTACACCGGCTCGGCGGGGTAGACGACCTCGTCCATGAAGTCGAGGACGCGGCGTCGCAGTTCTTCGGTTTTTGGTGAGTACGAGAAGTCCATGATTTACACTTGGGAGTCGTCGATGGCGGCGTTGCGTCCCGCGCGGCGGAACGGCGCCATCGTGTGACGGAACGGCGCTACAGTATAGTGCCGGCGATTGGGGTGAACGTCGCGCCCGGCGCCGAGAAAGGCGGGCAGCCGGCTCGGCGCAGGCGTGCCCCGGTCGATTGGCGGCGCACGTGACGGAAAACGACGTGGTCGTGCCGGGGGCATCGCCTGCGGACTGCTGCGGGGCTCCGCGCCACCGCGCCGCGGCGATTGTCGGTTCCACGGCTGCCGGACGGAATCGCGTGTTCGGGGGAGGGTGACTGATGCGAGTATCGAAGACGGCGGCCGGTCTGTGCACGGCGGCGCTCCTGCTCGGAACGGTGGCGGCCGGCGCCGAGGCGGCGGAAGGGGTGCCGACCTTCTCTGCCGACGTGGCGCCGATCCTCTACGAGAACTGCGTGGCCTGCCATCGGCCCAACCATCTCGCGCCGATGTCGTTGATCACCTACGACGACGTCCGTCCCTGGGCGCGCGCCGTCAAGTCGAAGGTCGTCTCGCGCGAGATGCCCCCGTGGGGCGCCGACTCCGGCGTCCGCGCCTACAAGAACGACGTGAGCCTGTCCGAGGGCGAGATCGAGCTGATCGCGGCGTGGGTCGACGGGGGCGCGCCGCGCGGCAACGACGGCGAGCTGCCCGAGATGCCCGAGTTCGCCGAGGGCTGGTCCATCGGCGAGCCCGATCTGATCTTCACGATGCTCGAGCCGTTCCCGGTGCCCGCCGACGGCACCGTGCCCTACTCCTACGTCACCGTGCCGACGAACCTGCCGGAAGACACCTGGATCTCGGCCCACGAGTACCGTCCCGGCGACCGGCGGGTCGTCCACCACGTCATCTCGCAGGTTCTCGAGGACGACGGCGTGCCCGCGACGGCCGAGGTGAGGCTGCAGCGTGACCGCTCGCGCACCCGCGCCCGCGGCGCCCGCGTCGGCGGCTACGTGCCGAACCGGCTCGGCACCGTGTACGAGGACGGCGTCGCCGTGAAGCTGCCGGCCGGCGCGGACATCGAGGCACAGATGCACTACACCACGATCGGCGAGCCGGTCCTCGACCGCAGCAGCTGGGGCGTGGTGGTGGCCCAGGGGCCGGCCGGCGACCGCCGGCGGGCCGGCGGTGGCGCGGTCAGCAACGGCAGCTTCCGCATCGAGCCGGGGAACCCCGCCTACGAGGTCCGGGCGACGCAACGGTTCGAGGAGGCCGCGTACCTGTCGAACATGATGCCGCACATGCACGTGCGCGGGAAGTCCGCGAAGTACATCGTGCGCTACCCCGACGGCACCGAGGAAGTGGCGCTGTGGGTGCCCGACTACGACTTCAACTGGCAGATCCGCTACCAGCTCGAGGAGCCCATCTTCATGCCCGCCGGCTCGACCCTCGAGGCGGTGTTCACCTACGACAACTCGCCCAACAACCGGCACAACCCCGACCCGTCGGCCGAGGTGCGCTGGGGCGACCAGACGTGGGAAGAGATGATGCTGGGCTACTACGGCACCGTCGAGGTCGCGGCGGAGGAGACGACGAACCAGCCCTGACGACTGGCTGTCCCACGACCTCGCCCCCCGCCAGACCGCGACCTCGAGTTGCTGCTGAACCGCGGGTTCTCCCCGCTGACGGGGTTCATGACCTCGCGCGACCCCGCGGCGGTCTGTTCCGACATGCGGCTCGCGGACGTCACCCTCGACGTCGGCGAGCCGCTGGCCGGCGGGTTGCCGCTGGCGACTGCCTCGTCCTGTGCGGCCCCGAGGGCGTGGCCGGCCGACCCCGATCATGAGTCCCCGACGACTTCCATCGGCATCGCTGTCCTCTGCTCCCCCCCTTGCTGTTCTGACACTTTGACGACGATGCCGGTCAGCGCGACGAAGCCGAGCAGCGACGCGAAGCCGCGCCCGGGCTCGACCAGCGCCACCTGGCTGAAGGGCACCGCCTCACCGTCCGGCAGGCGTATGCGCATGCTCTCCAGGTTGCCGATCGAACGCCGGTCCTCGCGCGGAAACCGCACCATGACCCGGACATCGTCCCGCCCGCGCAGGATGCGTTGAGCCTCCTCGCCGTAGAACGCCTGCCGCACCTGGCGCGCCAGGTCCTCCAGCCGCAGCCCGAGCCCCTCGGCCGCGGGGCGGATGTCGAGCCGCATCTCCGACTTGCCGGCGCGACCGGAATCGGCGATCCCGAAGACCCCGGCGTAGGCGGCCAACCCGCCCTGGAGCCGGGGGGCAGCGGTTCCGCCCATCGTCCTCACCTCGTTGACCACCTTCGCGGGCCTGATCCCGATGCTGGCGGACCGCAGCATGCAGGCCGCGTTCTTCGTGCCGATGGCGGCTTCGCTCGCGTTCGGCGTACTGTTCGCCACCGTCATCACGCTGTTCCTGGTGCCGGTCGCCTACGCGATCCTCGACGACCTGCAGCAGGTGCCGTGGTCCTGACGGCGGTCGGTGTCGGACCGGCCGTGAGTCTCGATCTTCCTGGCGAACCGATCAGGGCGCGTGGGCGGGCGGCGACCCGTCTGTCGTCATGCCTCCAGGTGGAACGCCCGGCGGCGGCGCTCTTCGGTTCTTGGTGAGTACGAGAAGTCCATGATCTACACTTGGGCGTTGCCGGCGGCGGTGGAGTGCGTCCGGCGTGACCGGAGGGACCCGGCGGGCGCCGCCTCGCAGCCGATGCGCTCAGCCAATCCTGCAGGGAGTCAGCTCCGCCCGCGGGCGGCGGCGCGGTTCCGCGGCGCAGACCCCCTGCGGTATGGTGCCGATGATCTTCGACCACCCGCTCGCGCCCGGTTCGCCGGTGCGCCCGCTGGATCTCACCGGGTCGGCATCCCGCGCGACGAGCTCGAACCCATGACTCGTCTCCGAGCCGCGCTTCTCCTGCCCGTCCTGTGCGCCACGATGTCGGCCGCGGCGCTGGGGCAACCGGCGCCGCACGAGTTCCCCGGCTATACCCTGACCGCGTGGGACGCACGGAGCGGCCTGCCGGCGAGCACCGTCTGGTCCGTCGCCCAGGACGGGGACGGCTACATCTGGCTCGGCACCGACAACGGCCTCATCCGGTTCGACGGGGTGCGCTTCGTGCCCTGGGCCAACCTGGGGCGCCCGGCGCTGCCGGTGGAGCAGGTGCTGGCCCTCTACCGGAGCCGGGACGCAAGCCTCTGGGTCGGGTTCGGCGGGACCGGCGGCGTCGCGCGTATTCGCGCCGACGAAGTGACGCTCTATCGTGGCGGCACGATCGGCAGCGGCCGGGTGACCACGTTCGGCGAGGACGACGGCGGCGTCTGGGCCAGCGTGCTGGGTGAGACCTTCCGTTTGGTGGAAGATCACTGGGAGGCTTCCGAAACGGGCGAGCCTGAGGGGTCGCCCGTCGGCTCGGACCGACGCGAGGCGCCACCTCCCCTCGGACGTGCCACCGTTCCGGGCGGTGCGCGACCGTGCCGGCGGGATCTGGGCCGGCACGCTGGGCAGCGGTTTGTGGCACATCCATCCCGACCCTCGCGGGCCCGAGACGGGAGCGGGTGTCGACCACGGGCTGACGGACGAGTCGATTCGGGACGTCTACGAGGACCTCGAGGGGAACATCTGGGTCGGGTCGCAGAGTGGCCTGCGTCGATTGTCGCCGAGCAGGGTGCAGGGGTACGCAACGCGCGGCGGCGTCCGGGCCGTGGCGGCAGGAAGCGGACCGTCGGTCTGGGCCGGTACCAACTTCGGTCTGCGGCGTTTCGGCGGCGACGGCGACGGCGGCGAGGTCCCCGCGACGGAGTCGGTGAGCGCGCTGCACCGGGACCGCCGGGGCGCGCTGTGGCTGGCGACGCCCCGCGGCCTCGACCGTCTAGCGGGCGGACGTCTCGAGCGCGTCTCCGGGCCGGCCGGGAGACGTCAATGGCTCGTCAGTGGCATCAGCTCCGTCGCCGGAGACGACCTCTGGGTCAGTGACCTCGCCACCGGCCTCTACCGGTGGGATGGCGATCGGCTGCACGCGGTTCCGCTGCCGATCGAACCACCTCTCTACTCGGTGCACGCGAGCCCGGGCGGAGACGTCTGGGTGGGCTTCACGGCGGGGCGCCTGGGGCGGCTCCGGCCCGACGGCGCCTTCGAGTCGTTCGAGGTCCCGGACATCTCCGCGATCTGGTCCATCCACGAGGACGGCCGCGGCGTGCTGTGGCTCGCCGGCACCGGCGGTCTCACCCGGTATCGGGACGGCGTGTTCACCACCGTCAACGGGAGCCACGGCCTGCCCGGCAACGTCATCAGCGGCATCGTCGAGGACGAGGAGGGCTTCCTGTGGGCCGGCCTCGGCCTGGGCATCGTCCGCCTTCACCCGGACGAGGTCGAGATGGTGGCCAACGACCCCGCCCACCAGGTCGACCTGCGCGTGTACGACGCGTCGGACGGCCTCGCGGGGCCGCCGATCTGGCTGGGCAGCCCGAGCGCCGCTCGAGGGGCGGACGGCCGCTTGTGGTTCGTCACCGGAGACGGACTCACCGCGCTGGATCCGCGCGCATTGGGTGAACCGCCCTCGCCGCCGCGGGTGCTCATCGAGGGCGCGTCCGTCGACGACCGCGATTGGGAGACGCGGGATGATAGCGAGATTCCACCCTCGCCCTCGCGCGTGGTCATCGATTACACGAGCCCGAGCCACGCCGCGGCCACCAAGATGCGGTTCCGCTATCGCCTCGAGGGCTTCGACGCCGACTGGATCGACGCCGGCGGGCGACGCCAGGCCGTGTACACGAACCTTGGACCCGGCGACTACACGTTCCGCGTCGTCGCCAACGACGGCCACCGCGACTGGTCCGAGGTCGGGCCGTCGTGGAGCTTCTCCATTCGACCGCAGCTCCACCAGCGGGCGTGGTTCCTGCCGATGATCGCGGTCCTGGGCCTGGGCGTTACCGCGTGCGCCTGGCGCGTCAACGCACGGATGGCCCGCCGGCGGTTCGTCCTCGTGCTCGGGGAGCGGACGCGGCTGAGCCGGGAGATCCACGACACGCTGCTCCAGAGCCTCGTCGGGCTGTCGCTGCAGATCGAGATGTTGGCCAAGGGACGGAATCCGCCGGCGGGGCCGCTCCGGGACCACTTGATCCGCCTGCGCAGGCAGGTCGAGGAACATATCCGCGAAGCCCGTCAGGTGGTCTCCGATCTCCGTTCGCCGATGCTGCAGCGGATGGACCTGGTCGAGGCGCTCCGCGAGGTGGGCGAGCAGGCCACCCGGGGCACCTCGACCATCTTCTCCCTGGAGGTCGAAGGCAAGCCCCGCCCCTGCCCGCCGGAGATCGAGGGCCAGGCCCTCCGGATCGGTCAGGAGGCGGTCGCCAACGTCATGCAGCATGCGGGCGCGCGCCACCTCGTGGTCGGTGTCGACTACCGCGGCGCCGGCCTGCGGCTGGAGGTCACGGACGACGGCCGCGGCCTGACGCGGCCGGACGGCTCGGGCCTGACGCGGCCGGGCGGCCCCGACGGCGATATGGCGGGGTGGGGGCTGACCGGCATGCGGGAACGCGCCGAATCGGTCGGGGGCACGCTGGAGGTGACGAGCGAGCCCGGCCGGGGCACCACCGTGCGGGTGTCGCTGCCGGCGCCGAGACACCGCGGAGACCGCATGTGGTGACGAGCCGGGCCCCGTCGAGGGGCGCGGCATGTGGGTGGACCGCCACCCTCGGAACACTGCCGACCCGATGACCACGTCCGAGCCGATCCGCATCCTGTGCGTCGAGGACCACCGGATCGTCCGCGAGGGCATCCGCCTGCTCCTCGAGCGGGAGCCGGATCTCGCCGTCGTGGCCGTCGCCGAGACCGGCGAGCAGGCGGTGTCGGAGTACCGCGCGCATCGTCCCGACGTGACCCTGATGGACCTGCAGCTTCCGGGGATGAGCGGGCTCGACGCCATTCGCGCCATCCGGAAGGACCACCCGGACGCCCGGATCGTCGTGCTGACGATGTATCAGGGAGACGAGGCCATCTTCCGCGCGCTCGAGGCCGGCGCCGCGACCTATCTGCTCAAGGACAGCCTGGCGGACGAGCTCATCGACTTGGTGCGCGGCGTTCACGCCGGAGAGCGTCCGATGCTGCCGGCCATCGAGGCGAAGCTGTCGGAACACTCGAAGCGTCCCAGGCTCACCCCCCGGGAGGTCGAGGTGATCAAGCTCGTGTCCGAGGGCTTTCGCAACCGGGAGATTGCCGCGATGCTCGGCATCAGCGAGGAAACCGCCCAGGTGCACCTCCGGAACATCTTCCAGAAGCTGGGCACGCGCGACCGCACCGCGGCGGTGCAGGTCGCTTTGCGACGGGGCATCCTGCACATCCGCTGACGGCGCGGACGCCGCCGGTCCCTCGAACCCCGAACATGCCGGCTTTCAGGTATCGCCAGGCATCGGCATACCTGTTTTCAGGTATCGCCGACCCGTAAACCGTCGTCGCCACGTCCAGACCCGGGCAATATACCAGTTTCCCGGTATTGCGGACCGGCGGCAAGCGTCGCTATGGTTGTTTCATGGGTTCTTGGGGTTTCTCGTGCTCGCCCTGTGCATGAGTCGCCGCCTTCAGATTCTTCATGTTCGCCGAGGGGCACCGTACGCGCCGGGGAGCGGGAATGTTGGAAGATCGTATCGAGAGAGGGGACGCCGTCGGGATGGCCGCCTGGCTGAGCTCGATCGCGAGTCTGGTCATCGAGAGACATATCCACGAGAGCCGGCAGGGTACTTCGAACCCGCTCGCCGTCGGTGCCTCCACGAAGGCGCGCAGGCTGCACGACCGGTGGAAGAGGATGGAACCCTACGTCAAGTCGCTCTCGCCGCGACAGCGGCAGGTGGTCAGGCTGCGGTTTCGAGAAGGGATGTGCTACGCGGATATCGCGGGCCGCCTGGGTGTTCCCATCGGCACGGTGCGCTCGCGGCTGGCTCGTGCTCGAGTGGCCATTGATGCGCTCTCTAGAGGTTCGACGAACCCGGTCGACGCGAATCCGGCGGAATCCCTCGGACGGGGTCTCGTGGAGCCGTCGAACGCGAGTTACGAGCGTTCGCTGGGCCTCTGACGGCCCGGCTGGACACCTGCCGCAGGCTTCTCGACAATCACGACCGCACGCTCAGGCGGCCGGGGCTTCCGCAGTTTCGGTCGCCTGGGATCGGCCATGAAGCCGGCCGATCGCGTCAGCCCTCCTTCCACTTCCGCACCAGCAGCCAGCAGACCGGGGCCGATGGAGTTGGGACTCGTCGGTGCCTCACCGTCTCGACGTGCCAGGAATGGAACCTGAATATCCATGTTCTTGGTCGCTAGATTGGCGGGCGTTGGATTCCGAGTTCCTTGGGCTCCGGGACCGGCGGGCGACCGAGGCTCGAAATCCATCGCGAATCAGGGGTGTTGGCGGCGACAGCCGGCCCTTCGGGTCGGTTGGCATGGTACTTGCTCGTCAGGAGTGCGTGCTGGGACTGGGCTCGGCCGGTTCCCGATCCCGTGAAGACGTGCGAATGGAACTCAATCGTCAGTTTGTTGGAGACCGAATCGTGTTCGCATGGATCGCGGGTTCCATTCGGAGCTGCGAGGCTTCCGCCAACACCATGCATGCAACTGGAGCGCGGTCGTCCGTCCGGTCAGGCTGGCCTTGTGTCTTGCGTTGAATCGGCGCTCGCGCCCGATGCCGGCAGCCGCTGTACGCGCGTGAGTGGCGCTGCCCGGATTGCGTCATGCGAACGGCACGGTGTTTGCTTCATGACAAGCCGACATCGGCTTCGGCGGCGGCCGGGCGACTGCGCCAGGTTGCGTGTGGAGTCCCATCGCGGTGGCCGGCTGGGGTGCGAACGGTGGTGGATACGGCTCTCGGAGGAGGTTCTGGATAATGTGTAAGCGTCTTGTATTCGGTTGTGTGCTGGCGGTGGCGGCGCTCGGCATGCCCCAGCCGGCGTCGGCGCAGGTCGGTGGAGACCTGGCGGTCGGGTACTCGTTCCTGACCAACGACCAGTTGGCCGCGAACGCGTCCAATCTGCCCCTCGGCTTCTTCTTCGACACGTCGTACCAGGTCAACGAGGGCCTGTCGCTGGCCTTCGACGTGAACGGGCACTACCGGCGGGGCATCGAGGCGTCCAACATGTACTCCGGGGGGCCGAACGACATGCCGGTACGGCCCAACCCGAACCAGGACTTCCAGGCGCTCTCGTTCAACCGGCCCGAGCAGGAGTACTGCTCGCCGTTGCACGTGGGCGAGTACTCGAACCTGTGCCAGGTGCACATCCAGACCGCCAGCGTCGTCGGCGGCCCGCGTTTCCACATGCAGGCGGGCGGCGTCCGGCCGTACTTCCACGCGCTGTTCGGGGTGGCCCGGTCGCTGCGCAAGATCGGCTTCTTCGCGCACACCGCGACCCACTGGGCGATTCAGCCCGGCGGCGGAGTGGACATCGACATGACGCCGAACACGGCGTTCCGCATCCAGGCGGACTACCGCCTGACGATGTTCCCCAACGAGGACGCCCAGACCGACCTGAGCGGGACGTCGTCGCTGGTGAACCCGGGCGGCGAGGACTTCAAGGAGCTCTCGTTCTCGCTCGGCTTCGTCGTGAGGCTCGGCGACCGGCGCAACTGAGGCCGGGGCAGCGTTGAATGAACAGAGGAGAGAGATGTCTCACTGGTTGTCTCTGATGGAGGAGGTGCACGCATGAGGTTGGGTAGGTTCCTTGCGGTCGCGGCAGCGCTATTGCTGCTGGCGCCCGCTGTTGCCGTGGCGCAGAGCTCGATTGCGGGCGCGGTCACGGACGACACCGGGGGCGTGCTGCCCGGTGTGACGGTCGAGGCGTCCAGCGACGTCCTCATCGAGGGGTCGCGTGTCGTCTTCACCGACGGCACCGGCTCCTACAACATCATCGACCTGCGGCCGGGAGAGTACTCCGTCGTCTTCACCCTGCCCGGGTTTGGCACGCTCGTGCGTGACCAGCTCATCCTCGGTGCCGACGTGACCCTGCCGATCGACGCGGTGATGTCCGTGGGTTCCGTCGAGGAGACCATCACGGTTTCCGGCGAGACCCCGGTGGTCGACGTGCAGCAGGTGCAGCGCATCGAGGTCATGACCCGCGAGACGCAGGAGGCGATTCCGACCGGCCGCAGCATGTGGTCGTACGCGCTCCTGATCCCGGGGGTGAAGGTGCACAAGCCGGACGTGGGCGGCACCGCGGGGGTGCAGCAGTCCGAGATGATGGGCCGCGGTCTCGACGCGTCGAACACGACGATCGAGGTCGACGGGATGATGATCAACACGATGATCAGCGACGGCCGGTACCAGGCCTACCTGAACCCGATGCTGGCGGCGGAGACGTCGTACACGACGTCGGGCCAGGGGGCGGAGACCCAGACCGGCGGTTTGCGCATCAACATGATCCCGAACGAAGGCGGCAACCAGTTCAGCGGGAACTGGTTCACGGGCTTCACGCCGGGGAACTGGCAGGCCGACAACCTCAATCCGGCGGCGCAGGCCCAGGGCATCCAGCAGGCGACGGGCGTGGACCTCATCTTCGACAACAACGGGTCGGTCGGCGGCCCGGTGTTCCGCGACCGGCTGTGGTTCTTCTCGACCGGGCGTTTCAACGGAGTGAACAACCAGATCACCAACAGCGTGAACCCCGACTACACGCAGGGTCTGGACAACAACACCATCCACAGCGCGAACGTGCGGCTGACGTGGCAGGTGACGCAGCAGCACAAGTTCTCGACGATGTTCGACAAGGTGCGGAAGCGCCGGTTCAGCCAGCACGGCCCCGGCACCGACCTGAACACGGCGTCGTCGTCGTGGACGTCACCGCACTACGACACGGGGACCGCGAAGTGGACGGGGACGCTGTCGAACCGGATGCTGGCGGAGTTCGGGTTCTCGATCATCTACGAGGACTGGGACCCCGGCTACTACCGGTACCGCCCCGACGGCGAGCTGATCTTCCAGGACAAGCCCGACGCATCGGCGCTGGCGACCTGCTTCTCGACCCCGTGCTTCCCCGAGGTGGGCTCGTCCGTGCACATGGCGCAAATGCCGGTGTCGATGGGCGGTGATCCGTGGTACAGCCAGGTCGCGGTCAACGACGGGCGGCTTGGCATGCTGTACGGCGCTCGGAACGACGGCGAGAACAACAACTACACCCACCGCTGGGCCTACCAGAGCGCGCTGTCCTACGTCACCGGCTCGCACAGCTTCAAGTTCGGGATGAACTTCACGAACGGCCACAACCGGCACACGCGGAACAGCAACGGCAACCTGTCGCTCTACTACGACGACGGCGCCAACCCCCGCGGGCGGCTCATCACGGACTCGCCGCTTCCCCTCGGCGTCCCCTGGTTCAACTGCGACCATCCCCAGGCACAGGCGAACCAGGACGCCGGCACTTCCTGCGGCCTGATCGGCACGCCCGATGCAGTGCGGATCCAGAACTTCCCCTCCTTCGAGTCCTACAAGCTGGACTACAACGGCGGCGTCTACGCACAGGACTCGTGGACCATCGACCGGCTGACTCTCAACTACGGGATGCGGGTCGACTTTGCGGCGATCTCGATTCCCGAGGCTCCCAAGGGCCAAGGGCGTTTCGTGCCGGCGCAGCTCCAGCCGGGCCGGGAGCGGAGCACGCTTCCCAGCTTCGGCCCCGACTTTTCGCCGCGGCTGAGCGTTGCCTACGATCTGTTCGGCGATGCGCGGACGGCGTTGAAGTTCGGCTGGAACAAGTACGTGCGTGACGTTGGCGGCAACCTGTCGCGCCGCTATTCGTACGGGGCTTCGGTTTACGAGACCCGTGACTGGTACGACTGCGAAATGAACGCGGCGGGAGACGCCTGCTCGGGGATGAACCGCTACGGAAGCAACTTCGACGGCGTCGCGCAGAACTGGGAGATTGGGGCGATTCAGTCGGCGACGTTCGGGTCCATCACCGATCCCAACTTCACGCCGAACCTGGACAACTTTGCGCGGGAGTACAACCGCATCTGGACCGCCGGCATCCAGCAGGAGATCATCCCGGGAATCTCGGTGAGCGCGGAGTACAGGCAGCGCGCCTATCACAACACCTGGGAGACCGACAACCCGAACTGGACGTTTGCCAATTACGGCGCGGACGCGATGGGTAACCCGTTGCCCCAATACGCGGGCATCAACCACTTCCAGGTGGCGCGCCCGTACCCCATGGTCGGTACCTTCACCGCTTTCAGCATCGACCCGGCCGTGCGGACCAACACGGTGGGCCGAACCGACCGCAGCATGGGTCCGGGGTACACCAATGTGTACCGCGGCTTCGAGCTGAGCCTCCAGGGGCGTCTGCCCGGCGGCGGCACGCTGTTCGGCGGCTGGTCGATGGAGGACACGGGCCGGACGTCGATCTACGGCTACGACACCAACGGCGGCGCGGGCAGCCGGTACGGCGGCGAGGTGAACGCCTGCTCGGACATCCTCGAGCGCGGTGATGACCCGACGCAGCTTCGCTTCTGCGACGCGGGTGCGTATCCGCGTCCGTTCCGGAACGAGTTCAAGCTGTCGGGCACGCAGCCGTTCTCGATGCCCGGCATCGGCGACCTGCAGGCCGGCTTCTCGCTGCAGGCGTATCCGGGCGGTCTCGGCGACTGGGGCGGCCTGCAGGAGGGCCTCTACGTTCACCGTACGTCGAGCAACGACACGTACCGGACCTACTCGCCTGAGCTCTACGGGCAGCCCGGCCACTGCATGGCGCCGTGCGAGCTCGGGCAGGCGATCATCCCGGCCGGCTTGGGGAACATCGAGCGTTCCACGGGTGGAGCCTGGTATCCGATGGTCCCGCTGAGCAGCGTGAAGTTCCTGCCGTACTGGACGCAGCTCGACGTGAACGTCCAGAAGGTGTTCAACATCGGGAGCTGGCGCTACGACGCTCGGTTCTCGTTCTACAACGTGCTGAACAACGGCGTTGTCCTCGAGCACACCGGGTCGCGCAACTCTCGCGGCAGCACCGGGGCCACCTACCAGGCCCTGAGCTCCTGGGAGCGCGGCAACCGGATGCTGGAGGGTCGCGTCATTCAGTTCGCGGTTACCGCCCGCTTCTAGCGCGCGGTCGTCACCGCCCGCTTCCCGCGGGCGGTGACTCCTGCCTTCGTTCGGGGCCGGGAGAGAATCCTCTCTCCCGGCCCCGTTTCTCGTACGGCCGCCTTCCTTCCACCGCTCTCGGTCGGCGAACCACGAAACTGAGGGTGGGTCGCCCATCGTCGTTCTTCGATGAAGCCGGTCGGGGGCGAAGACGCCCGGTTCAGGAGCTCCCGCGCCTCTGCCTCAGCTTCTTCTTCCGGGAACGGCCTTCCGTAGATCCGTAACGTCTCTCTCCGGCCGTTCGAGCCGGGTTCTCACCCCTCGGCTCTTGCCAGGAGCCGGTGTCTCTCCAGCCAGCCGACGATCGTCCCGGTGACCGTCTCGAGGACCTCCTCGGCCCGCGGTGCGTTCTTTCCGCGCATCTTGAACGAGTGGTCCCCGCCGTCCACCGTGACCAGCTCGGCGTCGGCGCAGGTCGCGAGGACGGGGCGCAGCTCGTCGGGGGTGCCGAAGGCGTCGCGCTCGCCCTGCACGAAGAGCATCGGGGAGGTGACGGCGGGCAGGTGCGCGGTGCGCGGCTTGTCGGGCCGGCCCGGCGGGTGGAGGGGGTAGCCGAGGAGCACGAGGCCGTCCACTCGCACTTCGTCGCCGCCGGCCTCGGCCTCGGTGGCCGCCACCTGGGTGGCGATGCGGCCGCCCATCGACTTGCCGCCGATGACCATCCGGTTGCGCTCCCCGATTCGGGCGCGCGCGGCCGCGATGACCGTCCGGTAGCAGGCTTCGAGCCGCGCCTTCGGGTCGGGCACCCGGCGTCCACGCTCCATGTAGAGGAAGTTGAAGGTGACGACGTCCATGCCGAGGGCGGAGAGCCGGCGGGCGTAGGCGGTCATGAACGGGTGCGTCTGCGGCGCTCCGGCGCCGTGGGCGAGGATCATCGTCGTGCCGGCGGGCGAGGTCTCCGCGGCCGGGTACGCGATGGCGCCGACGGTGTCGCCCGAGGGCAGCGTCACGGTGAACGGCGAGGTCGTCGATGCCGATTCCATGCCTTGATCCGACACGAGTTCACCTCCATGGTCCTGCGCGGGCGGATGTCGCCCTCCGACTCCCCTCGCCAGCGGTCGGGGTCCTTCAAGAGCCCACGCCGTCATGCGCCGCCGACTCCAGCCGCCCTCCGCCGGGGAGACGTCTCTCGGCCCGCCCTCAGCAGCCGTGGCGAGGGCCCCGCTGCATTCGAGCGGCGATGCATCCCGCCTGACTGCGTTGTTCGTCGGTTACAGATGCCCAGTGTGCGCCCTCCTCACGCCTTGTCAGGCGGGCGGCTCGGAGAGCTGCCGGAGCCCTCCGGGCGCGGTGCGACGCGGGGTTTCACCCACGGGCTGTCAACCCGCCAGATTGCGAGCAGGGCCGCCACGATGCCGACGCCGAGCCAGCGCCCCGATCCGTCCACGAAGACGACCGCCCCGTTGACGATCATGAAGAGGAACGCCCCCCGGACAGCCGGCCCCCAGGCTCGCGCGCGTCGAGCGTAGGTGGCCGGCGACAACTGCCACCAGAGGGCCTCGCCGACCCAGAGGATGGTGAAGGCATAGTTCACCCACAACCCGCCGCCCCACGGGAGGCCCAGCAGCGCCTCGGTGCGCGCCGCCGTGTAGGCATGGGCGGCGGCGTGGCTCCATCCGTGGTGGGTGGCGAAGGCGGCGGCGACGTGGGCGAGGTAGGCGGCGGCGCCGAGCAGCCAGACCGGCCGGGCCCACGTCGCCACGGGCCGGCGGATGCGGCCGTACTCGCCCGCGGTGTAGAGCACCAGGGCAGTCCAGATGGTGAGGGCGACGAGGGCCGGCGGCGAGGTAGGCGGCATCGATCGGGCGGCGTTCGGGCGGTGCTCGTGCTCCGCGAAGAGCTGTCTCTATCCAGTGTCTCCGGCGAGGCGCTGGCAGCCGGTGCTGAAACCCCGCGTTGCCCGGAGGGCGCCAGCAGATCGCCGAGGCGCCCGCCTGACAAGCGGGATGCGTCGCCGCTCGAATGCAGCGGGGGCTCTCGCCACGGGCTGCCAGGGTTCGGGAGGCGACCAGGCGACTTGGACGCGTTGGGGAACGCAACGGCGCGCCCGTGCATCGGCGCCGGGGCAGCCTGTTCCCGTCCGCCACTCTACCACTCGTGCCCTCGGTCAGGAGCGGCCGGCCCGCGGACGGGGACGGCGCCCGGAGCCGAGACGAACCGCGGCCACCTGCCGCGAGCGAGCCGGCAGGCATTCACCGCGGGGCGGGATTGCGTTACAGTCTCTCTTGTCCGGGGACCGCCGCGGAAGGAGACATCGCATGACGAGGGTGGCGGTGGCAACTCCGTGGGGAGCCGGCGCCTTCCGAGGAGGAGGCGCGGTTCGCCAAGCCCTGACTGCAGCCCGAATCGAGGACGACATGATGAGACCGACCAGATGGATGATGGCGGCCGCGCTCGCGGCCCTGACGATGGCCTGCGGCGGGGCGCCGGAGGAGCCGCCCGAGGAAGTGGAAGTCGGGGAAGCGGCCGGGGAGGGCCGCATCCTCCGGGTCGACCCGCGGCTCGACTCGCTGGTGCCCCCCGGCGCCACCATCGAGAAGCTCGCCGAAGGCTACGTGTTCACCGAGGGCCCGGTGTGGATCCGCGGCGAGTCGCGGCTGCTCTTCTCCGACGTGCGGGCCAACGCCATCCACCAGTGGACCGGGGCCGACGGGGCGAGCCCGTTCCTCGACCCCGTGTTCGAGGGCGACCGCGAGGGGCTGCGGTCGATCTCGTCGAACGGGCTGACGCTGGACGGCGAGGGCCGGCTCGTCATCTGCGAGCACGGCAACCGCCGCATCTCGCGGCTCGAGGAGGACGGCACCCGCACCGTGCTCGTCGACAGCTACGAGGGCAGCCGCCTCAACAGCCCCAACGACGCCGTCTTCGGCTCCGACGGGTCGCTCTACTTCACCGACCCGTCGTACGGCCTCGAGGGGCTCGAGGAGTCGCCGCTCCGCGAGCTCGACTTCAACGGCATCTACCGCCTGCGCCCCGACGGCGAGCTCGAGCTGCTGGTCCAGGACCAGAGCCGCCCCAACGGCATCGCCCTGTCGCCCGACGAGGATGTCCTCTACGTCGCCAACTCCGACGAGAGCCAGAAGGTCTGGATGGCCTACGACCTCGGCGAGGACGGCGCCTCGAACGGGCGCGTCTTCTACGACGTCAACGACCAGACCGACCCGGGGGCGGCCGACGGCCTGAAGGTCGATCTCGGCGGCAACCTCTTCGCCACCGGTCCCGGCGGCGTCTGGGTCATCGGCTGGGACGGCGTGCACCTGGGGACGATCCTGATGCCGGAGGTGGTGGCCAACGTGGCCTGGGGCGACGACGGGCAGACGCTGTACATGACCGCGAGCACCGGGGTCTACCGCATCCGGCTCGACACCGGGGGGACGATCCCCGGCAGCAACCCGACCGTGGTCATGCAGACCAGCCACGGCGACGTCACCATGGAGCTGTTCCAGGACCGTTCGCCCGTCTCGGTCCGCAACTTCCTGCAGTACGTCTACGCGGACTTCTACACCGACACGGTGTTCCACCGCGTCATCGACGACTTCATGATTCAGGGCGGCGGCTTCGGGGCCGACCTGAGCCGCAGGTTCACCCGCGAGCCGATCCGGAACGAGGCCGACAACGGCATCAGCAACACCCGCGGCACCGTCGCCATGGCCCGCACCGCGGCCGTCAACAGCGCCACGTCGCAGTTCTTCATCAACCTCAGCGACAATGCGCGGCGCGGCCTAGACTACCGCGGCGACACGGCCGAGGAGTTCGGCTACGCCGTCTTCGGCCGCGTGACCGAGGGCATGGACGTCGTCGACGCAATCGCGGGGGTCGACACCCGGCCGCAGGGCAGCCACCAGGACGCGCCGGTGACCCCGGTGGTCATCAACGACATCACGGTGCAGTAGGGGACGGTGGTCGGCGCCCGTGGCCGGGCGGGTCAGCCCGGCCACGGCGGATCGTGCAGTAGGCGCGACACTACTCGGACGGGAGCTCGACGCGCTGACAGACGTCGAGTCGGAGCTCGTCGAGCGCAGGGCGGCTCTCGGCGGCGACGTGGCGCGGGCAGCCGGATTGGCCGGGAAACGTGTCAGGGACGCGGTATGGCGGCCCGCGGCGCCGGTCTTCGTCGAGACTGACCGAAACAGCGAGCGCGTCCGCTTACCGGAGATTCTCCATGAGTCCGAGCAGACGGGTGGCGCGCTCGGCGAACATCTCGTGATCGCCCGCGAACTGGGCGTAGCGGCGCGCGAGGCGGAGGACGCCGTCGTTGTAGTAGCCGAGAGCGGCGTTGTAGAAGGACGAAGCGGCCTGCTGGCGGACGACGGCGATCTCGTCGGTGCGCCGCGCGACCAGCCGGGCGCGCCGGTCCTCGGCGAGGTCGGGGTTCTGCTCGATCTCGCTCAGGTCGGCGGCGAGCCGGCCGGCATTCTCCCGGAAGCAGAGGGCGGCGCGGCTGAAGGCGGAAGCCGTTTCGATCCAGCGGGCCTCCTCGATGTGCACGCGGCCGAGGTGGAACGCGGCGTAGCAGTACTCGGGGTTGATGTCGAGGGCGGTCTCGAGGTCGGTTCGGGCGTCGTCGAGCCGGCGCTGCACGAGCGCGATCTGCCCCGAGAGCGCGTACGATTGGGCGTCGGGACCATGGCCGATGGAGGTGGCCGCGTCGTCGCGGGCCCCCTCGATGTCACCGAGGTTGAAGCGGTTGTACGCCCGCCAGAAGTGCGCCTCGGCCAGGTACCAGCGGCCCATCACGATCAGCCGGTCGAGCAGCGGCACCGCCTCGGCGTTGCGATCGAGGTAGCTCAGCGACTGCGCCCGGCCGAGCAGGCCGTCGCGCTGGTCGGGGACGAGGGCGAGGGCGGCGTCGTAGAAGGGCAGGCTCGCCTCGTAGTCCTCGACGGTGCGGGCCACCTCGCCCAGGGCCAGGGCCGGGGCGGGCCATTCCGGCCATTCGTCGAGGGCCCGCTGGTAGTGGAACTCCGCCAGGGCCACGTCTCCCTGTTGCGGTCCGCGCCCCTGCTCCAGCGCGTGCCGGCCGAGGAAGAACTCCATCTCCGTGAAGCGCGGCTCGATGGTCTGGACCGAGGCCAGCGCCACCTGCTCGTCGGCGCACAGGGCCTGCCGGTATCGCACGTAGACGGCGTCGTCGTGGGCGGCGAGGACCTCGGCCAGCTCGGGCGGCTGCTCGGCGAGCCACTCGCTCGTGCAGTTCAGACTGAGGTACAGGTAGGCGGCGAGGGGATCCGCGGGCACCAGCGGCTGAAGCGCCCGGTTCCAGGCGTCGCGGTCGCGATCGGCGATGGCGCGGGCGTAGACGTTCTCCTCCGACAGGTCCTTGGGCACGCCCACGTCCTGCCAGGGGGTGGTCGCCGCGATCTGCAGGAACGTCTCCCATTCGGGGCCGGCCGACTCGGCCCCGCCGGTTGCCGCGGTCTCGGCGGCTTCCGGGCTCTCGGCGGCTTCCGGGCTCTCGGCGGCTTCCGGGCTCTCGGCGGCTTCGTCGGCCTCGCGAGCCGCCTCCGGCGATTGTCCGGCTCCCGAGGCTTCCCGGGTTTCCCCCTCCGGCGCCAGGGCTTCCTCCTCGGCCGCCGCGGCCTCCCGGGCTTCCGCGGCCTCTCGGGCTGCTGCGAGGCCCAGGCCCGCGAGCGCCGCCGCCCGCTCGAACCTGCCGCCGCCGGGCAGGCCCATCTCCCGCTCGCGCATCCCGATCAGCAGGGTGGTCCGCAGGAGACCGGCGTTCACCGTGTCGGGCACGAAGCCCTGCCGGGCCACCTCCTCGTACAGGTCCCGCGCCTCGATCAGGCACCGGTAGCATCCCCGCAGGCCAAGCTCCTGCGCCTGCGCAAGCTGCGCCCGGACCGCGTCCATCGGGTCCGGCACCACGGGAGGAGGTGTAGTGGAACAGGAACACACCAGCACCACGAGCGCCGGCAGAATCGTCGGTTGGGGGATGTGTCGCATCGCAGTTGCCCAACGCGGTAGAACGCCCTGCCTCCGAGGGAAAGCGTACATCTCTTCCTTGGACACCGTTCAAGCCGGGTTGGACGATCAGGAATCGCGCATCGGGCCCGCAGCAGGGCGGCGAGAAAGTCGATGAAGTCGGCGTTCAATGTTCTGGCGGGCCGGATCCGGGGCCGCGGATCACCCGGCCCGGCATCCGGTGTCTCGGGTACTCGGGGAGGCGGCGGCCGCTCGTCGTCCAGGCATCGACGGCGAGGGGCCACATCATGGCCAGGCGCTCCTCGGCCGTGGTGCGCTCGCCCAGGTCCTCGGACGGTTCCTCGCCCAGCCGGAAGACCCTGACCGGCCAGCCCGCCCGCGCGCGCCGCCTCGCGTCCGCGGATGCGTCGTTGGGGGCCATCGTCAAGATCATATCGCGTGGGTCGCCGAGTGCGGCGCGGTTCGGGCGGGCGGCGGGATTCCGCGCTTCGGGCCAACGAGGTCCGGTTCGGGAGGGCGAGTCGCTGCTCGGGCCGGAGACGATGCGCCACTTCGACGACGTGGAGGTTCGGTTCCGGAGTAGAGCGATGCCGCTCCGACCGTATCAGGTTGGGCGCTCGCGGGCCAGCCCGTGGACGATGCTCCGGCGCTCGACCGGGTGCTCGTCGTCAGCGACCCTGCGGCTGGGTTTCCGCCGCGGCCGCCTCCGCCAGATAGGGAATCGTCTGCGGGCCCTCCGGGAGCACGCAGACGCGGGCGTCCGGTCCGGACCGGGAGAGTGCGTCGAGGGTGGCGTCGCCGACGTCGTCGATGGGGGTCAGGTGGGCGGCGCGGACCTGGTCGTCGGAGAGCCCGTCCGTCTTGAGCAGCACGGCGGCGCGCTGCTGAATCTGGGCCTGCACCTGCACTTCCCACTGGTCGTGGCGGTTGTGGCCCGGGGCGTTGATCATCTTCAGCAGGGCGTCGGGGCCGTCGCCCCGGGTGAGGATGTCCAGGTACTCGCCGTGGTCGGGGTAGCCGTCGGCGCACGCCGAGGCGCACACGATGGTGCCGTCCGGCTTCACCACCTGGGCCGCCGCCGACATGCCCTTCACGGTCTGGTAGAGGTTCTGGTCGAGGGGGTAGCCGCTGTTGGTGGTGACGACGACGTCGAAGGGCCGGTCGAACGCCTGCATCGCGTTCCGCCTGACCACCGCCCGCACCGCCCGGTGCACCGCGAACAGCTCGCCGGCCGCGACGTGGGTGATCTGCCGGTCGCGGTTGATGGCGACGTCGACGCTGAAGTCGACCCCCGAGCGGGCGGCGATGGCCCGGACGCCGTCGTGGATGGGGTTGCCCTCGACGACCCCCCAGCGCGCCCGCGGGCTCCCGATCATCTCGGCGTCGTGGAGCCGCATGATCGTCCTGAAGCCGGCCAGCCCCGGCGCCACCATCTTCGGGCCCCCGCTGAAGCCGGCGAAGAAGTGCGGCTCGACGAAGCCGGTGGTGATGCGGACGTCCGCCTCCACCCAGGTCCGGTTCAGCCAGACCGGGACGCCGCCCTCGACCTCGCCGAGGGACACGAGCTTCGCGTCGTCGAACGCGTCGTGGACGACGATGCGGTTGCGCTCGACGATGTCCGCGCCCAGCATCTCCACGAGCTCGTCCCGGGTCGTCGCGCGGTGGGTGCCGCTCGCGATTATGATCGCGATGCGGTCGACGGGCACGTGTGACAGGGCCTCGAGCACCACCGGCAGCACCGTCGCGCTCGGCATCGGCCGGGTGACGTCGCAGACGGAGATGGCCACGGTCTGGTCGGGGCGGACCAGTTCCCGCAACGGCGCGCTGCCGATCGGCTGCTCGAGCGCCTGCCGGACCGCCCCGGCCTGGTCCGGCAACCCGTCGAGCCAGGTGGGCTCGATGACCGTAGTCCGGTCGTCGGGGAACTCGACCGGCAGCCCGGTGCGGCCGTACGCGAGATTGACGATCATGACGGGACCTCCTGGCCCGGACATCGCCGCCCGGGGGCGCCGCTGCCCGCCCGACCAATCCTACAGGGAGTCGGCGCCTCCTTGAAGAAGCGTCGCCGTTCTACGGCGCGGACTCCTGCGGCACGGGCTCGGGGGACTCGGCCTGCCGAGTGAGCACGCGCTCCAACTGTGGCGCCGCCTCCTTCGCGCGATCCTGGATCTCTTCCTCCGAGAGCGTGCTCAGGGGGTGGGTGATGACGACCGGCTCGAGGTCGTCGGCGCCGAGGGCGGCGCGCTGGACCTCGGCCTCCTCGACGAAGGCGGCGGTCACGATGACCGCGGTGGGGACGCCCCGCTGCTCCAGCCGGGCCGTGTCGTGCACACTGCACGACGTGCACGACCCTCAATCGCCTATCGCGGTGACGACGACGTCGTTCTCGGCCGCGATGCGGTCGAGCAGGGCGTCGGCCGCCTCGCGCGAGAAGCTGTCCTTGACGTAGCGGTTGACGGCGGCGGGCTCGAAGTCGTCGAGGGCGGCGGCGGTGTGCCGCAGCAGCCGCGACGCGTTCCACTTCGAGTTGTCGAGCACCCCCAGCCGCACGCCGCGGAGGGTCTCGGGCCGCCGGGCCAGCCGGATCTCGGTGGCGGTGACGGCGCCGCGCGGGTCGAACACGATCTGGCCGGATGGCAGCGTCTGTCGACTGGTTTCTGTCATTCTGTTTCTCTCCTGAAGCCCGGGGTCCGGATCCGTTGGTCGTTCACACCAGGAAAGGAAGCGCCTTCTTCGGGACCGATGGATAGTTGTAGTATCCATGATCCAAATAGGATGATGACCGAACGACATTGGAGAACACGCTGCAGAAGTCGTTCTTGGTCATTTCGAACGTACCGTGCGGGGTGACGATACGGAATCGGCCCAAAGAACCCAGTGGTTCGATCTGATGTCGATAGAACGTCAACCGAGTGGATTCCCACTGGTGTACCTGAAGAATCCCGTCCGCGTCGGATGAAGCGGCCGGGGGTGGAGCCGTCATCTGGCCCACCCTGAGAATTTCGTTGCCTGCGTCCGGCCGCAAGGTCGGTTGCCCCGCCACCGCCGTGAATTCCTCCCAGACGCTCGGCCATCGGGTGGCGTACTCCGACGCGACGTAGCCGATGAGTTTCGGGCATCCCCCGACCTTCACGGCCTTCGTCCCGGGCACGTAGAACAGGTTGAGCGGGTGCACGTTCCGCACGAACCGCCACGCTGCGTCGGCCCGCGTCCAGGACCTCCAGTTCACGTTACCGTCCTTGGCGGAGAGAATGTGGGCGACGTGCCAGCCGGCCCTGGCTACTGTGCGGTACCTGGCCACCTGAAAAAAATGAGTGGGTGTAGTTCTCACGAATTCCGCGAAGTTCTCGGTCGAAACGGCCTCCCCGCGGAACATCTTCATGTGCCACCACCACGCCGGAGCATTGTCGGACGGCAGAAGCCGGGCCCTGTGGTCAGTGCGAACGATCTCGCCGCGCTCCAAGTCCTTGACATACCGAACGATGAACAGGGGATCGCGGCCGCATACGTATTTCATCAGTTCGCAATGAAACGCGCAGACGACGTCCTCGTGGGGCAACAGCGGCAGCAGCAGCTCCTCCACGTACTGCGCGAACGAGGCCTCCCAGGGCAAGGCGGGTGCGTCCGGAATGCTTCGGGCTTCCACTGGTCCATGTCCTGGGGTAGACAATTGCCGCCAATGCCGCTTCATCGCTACAGCTCGCACGTCCCGCCCACGCAGGGCGCCCGGCCGCCCGGGGCGCGTCCGTCGAGGGCGCGCAGGACCGGCGACGTCATGTGGCCCCAGCCGGGGAGGAAGGCCGAGAAGCGGCCCGCGTCGCCGCCGGCGACGAAGAGATGGATGTCGTCGGCGGTCGGCACGATGGGGATGCGGGCGCCGGGACGGCGGCGGTACCAGCGCGGCAGGTTGCGGTTGTAGATGCGGCCGTAGCGGCCGCCGAAGCTGATGTCGTCGTAGGTGTTCTCGGTGTGCGACCAGAGATAGCGCCGCACGTCGCTGCGCGTCCAGCCGCGGGCGGCGATGGTCGCCGCGTGCTCGGGGCCGATGACGACGGCGCACGAGCCGCTGCTGACGGCGTTGTTGTGGGCGATGGTGCTCATGGCCGAGACGATGCTGTCGAGCACCCCCTCGGCGTCGTGGGCCACGTGGTTGGTCACGCTGTGCGGGGCCTCGGCCGCGATGCCGAAGACGGTGCTGTCCTCGGGGCGGTAGCCCTGCTCGACGTGGTACGGCGCCCACGGGCTCGCCTCCTCGTTCTCGGCGATGCAGAACGTGTACTTGCCGGGGTGGCCGAGGGTGCTCTTGTCGAGGTCGCCGGGCTGCGCGCCGCCGACGTTGAGCAGCACGAGCCGCACGGCGCGGCCGATCGTCGCGTTGGCCCGGTTGCCCGAGCCGAAGACGTTGGCGCCGGCGTTCATCCCGATCTCGGTGCGGACGGGGCCGTTGACGACGAGCAGGGGCGCCGCCATGTGGGTCGTGGCCTGCACGCCGTGGAGATTGAAGTGGGAGCTGCACAGCCCGAGCAACGCGGCCCGCACCAGCGGCGCATAGGCGGGCCGGCAGCCGGCGAGCACGAGGTTGACCGCGAGCACTTCGCGGGTGAGGTTGCCCCACCGCGGGGGGACGCGGGCCTCGACCCGATCCGGCTCGCCCCCGAGGGCCGCGACCATCGCCTCGACGGACTCCGGGGTCGGCGGGACGACGGGGAGGCCGTCCGTCCAGCCCTGCCGGAAGTACCACTCGACGAGGTCGACGGCCTCGTCGGCCTGGGGCGATGCCGACTGCTCGGTGCTCATGTCGTCATATCCGAGGCAGGAAGCTGTCCGGCCCTGCCCGCAGTTCCGCTCGACGCTGTCGGCGGCTCCCGGCCGTCGGACGGTCCGGGCTGATTCGCTGCTCCGTCGCGACGCCCGGGCGCCGACCGGCTGCAGCGCCCGTCGACCAAGGAGTCCGACTTCAGGATCCGGTCGCCGTGCGGGCGCTCGTACGGCGTCCGGACCGACCGCCGCCGTTCACAGCCGCAGCCGGATCAGCGTCCGGACCGCGACGATGAGGTCGCGCCAGTCGATCTTCTTCCCGCTCACGTAGGAGCGTCCCGAATAGCTTATCGGCACCTCGACGATCTCGATCCCCTGCCGCAGCACCTGCGCCGTCAGCTCCGGCTCGATGTCGAAGCGGTCGGCGGCCAGGGGCAGCTTCGCGATGACGTCGCGCGCAAACAGCTTGTAGCACGTCTCCATGTCCGTCAGCGACGCGCCGTAGAGCAGGTTGGTGAGCCGGGTCAGGAACACGTTGCCCATCCGCTGGGTGAAGAACATCGGCGGTCGCGCGCCCAGGAACCGCGAGCCGTAGACGACCCGGGCCCGGCCCTCGACGAGGGGGGCGAGCAGGCGCGGGTAGTCCCGCGGGTCGTACTCGAGGTCGCCGTCCTGGATGATGACGTAGTCGCCGGTGGCCTTCGCGAGCCCGGTGCGGATTGCCGCCCCCTTTCCCCGGTTGCCGGCGTGGTGCTCGACGGCGATCCAGTCGGGCTGGTCCTCGACCCAGGCGTCGAGCCACTCGCGGGTGCCGTCGGTCGAGCCGTCGTCGACCACCACGATCTGCCGGTCGAGGTCGAGCGCGAGCGCGAGCACCCGCGACAGCACCTCGGCGATGGTGGACGCCTCGTTGTAGACGGGGACGATGATCGACAGTCGCAAGGGGATCCGCCGTTGGCTCGGCGAGGGCCGCAGTCGGCGACGGAGATCTGCCGCCCGACCCCGGCCCTTCAGGGGTCCGCGCCGTTCCGCGGCGCAGACTCCTACTCGTCGAGCCCGAAGGTGTACAGGGTGTTGCCGATGGTCATCGTCACGAACTGCCGGTCGCCGACCGCGTAGCTCATCGGCGAGGCGTTGACCCGGCCGCCGAGGGAGATCTGCCACAGGGGGGCGCCGCTCTCGGCGTCGAGGGCGTAGAAGTACCCGTCGACGCTGGCGCTGAACACGAGATCGCCGGCCGTGGCCAGCACCCCGGCGCGGCTCCGCGGCGTCATCGGGAACTCCCAGCGGACGTCGCCGGTGGCCGGGTCGATGGCGCGGATGGCGCTGTGGTAGTGGTCGATGGGCAACGGGGTCTCCGTGCCTCCGCCCAAATAGATGTCGCCCTCGACGTACTCCTCGTCGCGGATGAAGAACAGCGCCTCGCCGTCGAACGCGTTGACGTAGAGGAGGCCCGTGCGCGGGCTGTAGGCGGGCGACCACCAGTTGGTGGCGCCGCCCGCGATGGGGGCGACGAGGGTGCCGGTCCGGCTGGGCGACGTGTTGGGCCGCCGGATGGGCCGGCCGTTCGAGTCGAGCCCCTCCGCCCAGGTCTGGTGGGCGAACGCCTCGCCGATCAGGAACTCGCCGGTCGCCCGGTCGAGGGTGTAGTAGAAGCCGTTGCGGTTGGCCCACAGCATCGCCTGCCGCGGCTCGCCGCCGAGCTCGATGTCGGCGAGGACGGGAATCTGTATCGCGTCCCAGTCGTGGATGTCGTGGGGGGTGAACTGGAAGTACCACGACATCTCGCCGGTGTCGCCGTCGAGGGCGAGGACCGAGTCGGAGTAGAGGTTGTCGCCGGGCCGGACCTCGCCGTTCCAGTCGGGGCCGGGGTTGCCGGTGCCCCAGTAGACCAGGTTCAGCTCGGGGTCGTACGACCCGGTGATCCAGGTCGGCGAGCCGCCGGTGCGCCACGAGTCGCCGGCCCACGTGAGGTTGTCGGGGTGGTCGGGCCCGGGAATGGTGTAGGTGCGCCACTCGAGCTCGCCGGTGCGGGCGTCGTAGGCGTCGAGGAACCCGCGGATGCCGAACTCGCCCCCGGCGATGCCCGTCACGATCCGGTCCTTGACGACGAGGGGGGCGGCGGTCTTGCTGTAGCCGCCGCGGTGGTCGGCGACCTCGCGGTTCCACACGAGGCTGCCGGTGCGGGCGTCGATGGCCACGAGGTGGGCGTCGAGGGTGCTCATGAAGAGCAGCTCGTCGAGAATCGCGACCCCCCGGTTGTTGCGCCCGCAGCAGATGCGCAGGTCGTCGGGCAGGGGATGGTCGTAGCGCCAGAACGGGCGGCCGGTGGCGGCGTCCACCGCGACCACGTTGCTCGGCGACTCGGTGATGAACATCACCCCGTCGACGACGAGCGGCGTCGTCTCGGCGCGGTCGAGCTGGGGGATGTGGTGGGCCCACTTCAGCTCGAGGTCGGCGACGTTGCTCCGGTCGATCCGGTCGAGCCGGCTGAACCGCTGGCTGTCGAGGGTGCCGTTGTACATCAGCCAGTTGTGGGGCTCGTCGGCCGCGTTCACCAGCCGCTCCCAGGTCACCGGCGTGAACATGGGGGCGCCCTCGGCGGCCGGGGCCTGGGCGTGGAGCGGCGCCGCGGCCGGTCCCGTCGCCAGGGCCGCCGCGGCGAGCGCCAGCCCGATGAACCTCGCAGCCGGGCTCTCGGCCGCCGCCGATGGCTCGGCCGCCGCGGGCGAGGTCCGCGCCGAGTCTCCAGCCTGGCCGGTCGAGGCCGTCGCCCGCGAGCGGGACGAGGCGGGCAGGGTCATGGTTCCCTCCACTGGGCGCAGCGGGCGGCCGGTCCCGCCGCGGTGACGAGCATTCATCAGGGTGCGGGGCAGGGTCATGGTTCCCTCCGCAGGGAATAGAGGTATGCCACCAGGTCGGTCCGCTCCTCGGCGGTCAGGGTCGCCGCGTAGCCGGGCATGGTGGAGGCCCGGGTCCGCTCGTACGACCAGTCCCCGTACTTGGAGAACGCCCGCAGGTTCTCGTCCGCGTCCATGATGCGGAAGGTGAACGTGTCCTCGCTCATGCGCAGGCCCTCGACGGTCTCGCCGCCGGGTCCGGTCGCGGTGATCGTCCACCAGCGGGGGAGCACGCGGGCGTCGGGGTCGACGAGGTCGCTCTCGAGCTCGGCGGGGGTGCGCCGGTCGCCCACCGACGACAGGTCGGGCCCGAGGCGGCCGCCGTCGCCGTTCACCATGTGGCAGCGCGCGCAGTCGCCCTTGCCGGCGAAGAGCGCCTGCCCGGCCGCCGCCGACCCGCCGGGATCGACGGCGGCGGGGGCGAGGGAGCGCAGGAAGGTGACGATCTGCCACACCGACTGCTCCGTCGCGTCCGCGCCGAGCCCGATCATCGCGGTGCCGTCTATGCCGTCGCGGATGACCCGGAACAGCCCCGCGTCGCCGCCGGCGCGCTGGAACTGCCCCGTCGACAGGTCCGGTCCGCCCACCTCCGGGTTCCCGGTGGCGTTGATGCCGTGGCACGCCGAGCACTGGGCCCGGTAGCCCTGCCGGCCCATGCGCACGTCTATCCGGCCCGTGAAGGGGTTCTCCGACTCCTGCGCCCGAGGGGCCGCAGGCCACGGTCCGGCGGTGACCGCGATCAGCAGCGCGGTGCCGCCCCAGGTCGCGATGGTCGTCCTGCGCATGCGGGATCCTCCTCGATGCAGCCCCGCCGGCCCGCAAGACGGTGAGCCGGGTCCCGGACCGTCTCACCCGCGTCCGGCCGTCCCGGATCGACCTGCGGGACCGGGATCAGCACGTCCCCGTCGGCCCGTCGACGAACGGCAGCGCCGTCGTGGAATCCGGGACCGTTGCGGCGGCACTCGTTCGTGTCGTCCACGCGTCGTGTCTGCGCCGCGCGGCTCGCGGTTCCCAGGTGCCCGCGCGAAGCCACGGGAGCCCGGCAAGTCCTGCCTCGACACCGGCCAAGGGGTGTCCGGCGAGGCCGGCCCCGCGTCACCGCGCCTCGGGCAGGGCCAGCGCGATGAGCTCGCTCGCCATGTCGTCCCAGCCGACGGTGGCGATGACGAACTGGCGACCATCGATCATATAGGTCATCGGGGCGCCGGTGGTGCCGCCCGGCAGCTCCATCTCCCACACCACCTCGCCGGTGGCCTTGTCGTAGGCCCGGAACATCTTGCCCCCCGGCCCGTTGTACCACTGCGGCAGGGCCGAGACCCCGGTGTTGCCGCCCTCGCCCAGGAACACCAGCGACTTCGTGACGAGCACCGACGCGCGTCCCCCCTGGCCCAGCCGCGGCAGGTCGAGGTCGCGCAGGGCGGGGTGGTCGCGCGGGCCCTCGCCGTTGGCGACCTGCCAGGCGATGTCCCCGGCGTTCATGTCGATGGCGGTCAGCCGGCCGTAGGGGGGCTTGAAGAGCGACAGCCCCTGCGGCCCCGGCAGCGGCGTGTATCTCTCCCGCACCAGCCGCACGTCGGCCCGCGGGTGCGCGGACGGCACGAGGGCGACGACGTTCTGGCTGTAGGCCGACGGCACGTAGAACATGCCGGTCTCGGGGTCCACGCCGGCCCCGCTCCAGCTCGCGCCGCCGGCGGTGCCGGGGCTGAAGATGGTGCCCTTCTTCCCGCCCGGCCGCGGGTCGAGCAGGATGGGCGCGGTGAACATCGGTCCCCACACGTACTGGTCCAGCAGCTCGACGGCCTCGGCCCGCAGCTCGGGCGTGAAGTCGATGAGGTCGTCCACCGTCACCCCCTGCAGCTCGAACGGCGGCGGCCTGGTGGGGAACGGCTGGGTCGGGGCCAGCCGCTCGCCGGGCACGTCGGAGCCGGGGACCGGCCGCTCCTCGATCGGCCACACCGGCTCGCCGGTGACCCGGTCGAAGACGTAGGTGAACGCCTGCTTGCTCGGCTGCGCCACCGCCTTGATCTCGCGCCCGTCGACGGTGATGTCCAGCAGCACCGCCGACGAGGCGAAGTCGTAGTCCCAGACCCCGTGGTGGATGGCCTGGAAGTGCCAGAGCCGCTCGCCGGTGCGCGAGTCGACGGCGACGAGGCTCTCGGCGAACAGGTTGTCGCCGGGCCGGTGCCCGCCGTAGTAGTCGTTGGTCGGGGTCGACAGCGGGAGATAGACGATGCCCGCCTCCTCGTCGCCGGTGGGGTGGGCCCACATGTTGGTGTTGCCGCTGTACTCCCACGACGCGCGGTCGTCGACGGGGTCGGCCCCCCACGTCTCCACCCCGAACTCGTTCTCGAGGGGAATGGTGTGGAACGTCCACACGTGCTCGCCGGTCCGCACGTCGTAGCCGCGGACGTCGCCGCGCGGCGACTCCTTGTTGGCGGTGCGCTGGGCGGTGGTGATGTCCTCGACGAACGAGCCGATGACGATGACGTCGTTGACGATGATGGGGGCCGAGTTCCAGTAGAAGTCGGGGAACGGGCGCAGCAGCCCCTCGCGCAGGTCGACCTCGCCGGCCTCGCCGAACCCGGGGTCGCGCGCGCCGGTGCGGGCGTCGAGCGACACCAGCCTCGGGCCGAGGGTCGCGAGCACGCGGCGTTCCTCGCCGTCGGTCCAGTACGCGACGCCACGCGTCTGCCGCACCCGCACGCCGTCGCTCGGCCCGGTGTTCCAGACCACCTCGCCGGTGGTCGGCTCGAGGGCGGCGACGGTGCCCAGCCCGGTGCTGAAGTACAGCAGGCCGCCCGCCATCAGGGGCGTCGTCTGCGAGCCGACGGGGCCGCGGGTGGTCTCGCCGTTCCGGATGGCGTCGGGAATCACGGGTTGCCGCCACGCGATCTCGAGGTCGGCCACCGTCTCCGCGTCGATCTGGTCGAGGGGCAGGTACTTGGTGCCGGCCTGGTCGGCCGCGTAGGCAGGCCACTCGACCGTCTGGCCGGCGGCGGGGAGCGCCGTTACACTCAGGGTCACCGTCCCCGCCAGGACCATCGCCCCCGCCCGCACCCCACGATTCGTCCGCTCCGGCATGGCTTTCCCTCCTGGAATCGGCGCCAGTCTACCGCACTTGCGGCCCCGGCAGCCCGTGGCGGGAGCGCGGCGTGGGTGAGATTTTTGAATGGTCTATTCAAAATATCATGATAATTTAAAAGTGGATGTTCGAAAGACACCTCGACCTTCCCGCCCCCGGCCAGGAGACCTTCTTCCTGTGGGGTCCCCGCCAGACCGGCAAGAGCACCCTCCTGAGACGGCGATACCCGGACGGACGCTGGATCGATCTGCTGAAGGCCGACGAGTTCAGGCGCTACGCTGTCAATCCCGAGCTCCTCCGCGAGGAGATCGATGCCGGCAGGCCGCAGCCCGGGCGTCAGATCGTCATCGACGAGGTCCAGAAGGCGCCGGCGTTGCTGGACGAGGTGCACTGGTTGATTGAGAACCGCGGGCTGCACTTCGCGTTGTGCGGGTCGAGCGCGCGGAAGGTGAAGCGCGGCGGCGCCAACCTGCTGGGCGGCCGGGCGGTGCGATACCGGATGCACGGGCTGACGGCGGCGGAGATCGGAAGCGGGTTCGACTTGACCCGCCTGCTCAACCACGGCTATCTGCCCAGGATGTACGAGGTGCGCCGGCCGAGCCGCCTGCTCGACGCTTACGTCGCCGACTATCTCCGGGAGGAAGTGGCGGCCGAAGGGCTGGTGCGCAACCTGCCGGCGTTCGCGGGGTTCCTCGACGCGGCGGCGCTGGGGGACGGGGGCGTGGTCAACTGCTCCAACCTCGCCCGCGAATGCGGGGTGTCGAGCCACACCGTGAGGGGGTACTTCGACATCCTGGAGGACACGTTGCTGGGATGGCGGCTGCCGGCCTGGCGGAAGCGTTCCCGGCGCCGGACGATCGGCGCGCCGAAGTTCTACTTCGCGGACGTCGGCGTGGTCAACCGGCTGGCGCGCCGGGGCGAGCTGTCACCCGGCTCGGAGCTCTACGGCCGGGCGTTCGAGAACTGGGTCTTCCACGAGCTGTCCGCCTGCCTCGACTACCGGGAGCTCGACGACGACTTGGCGTACTGGCGGCTCGCCGGCGGCACGGAGGTCGATTTCGTGGTCGGCGACCTGCGGCTCGCCGTCGAAGCGAAGGCCAGTCCGCGGATCACGCGCGATCACCTGAAGGGCCTGCGGAGCCTCGCCGTCGATCACCCCGGCGTTCGCCGCCGGGCCGTGGTCTGCCTGGAGCCGCGCGCGCGGCGGACCCCCGACGGCATCGACGTCCTGCCGGCGGAGACCTTCGTGCGCGAGCTCTGGCAGGGCGATCTCCTGTAGCGCGCAGAGAGTTGGCGTTCGGCAGGTGTGCCGGTGAGTCACGACGTCGGTCGGATCTTCCGCTCACGAACAGGGTCTGCTGCGAAACGGAGGGCCTCAGCGACGTCCTCGGTTTCCAGATCCGGGTAGGCCCGAAGGATGTCCGTCATTGGTCATTCCGTCCGCGACCGTACCCACGATCGTGGCCACCGGCACGCGCAGGTCCCGAATGCAGGGAACGCCCCCCATGCGTTCGGCGTCCTCGGTAATCCTCGTAAACGCCATCGCCTCCCTCTCTGCGCATGATGGCATGACGCGACCCTGGTAGCCCGCTCTGGACTCGTCCCCGCATCCGCCGGCGCGCCGGACGCCGATTGACAGCGTTTCCCTTCCCCCGGATACTACGGCGGGTACACAAGATATGCCTGGACGGCGAAACACCCTCGCACTGGCGTGCACAGCGCTCGCTCTGGTCGTCGCGTGGGCCGGTGGCGCCCGGCCGGCCCTGGCCGGCGAGTCGGCGGGGCAGCCCGAGGCATCCGGCGGCTGGCAGCGCGAGCTGCTGGACCGCTACTGCGTGACGTGCCACAACGGCCGCATGCGGACGGCGGGGCTCGCCCTCGACGAGCACGACGTGGCGGCGGTCGGGGCGGCGCCGGCGGTGTGGGAGACGGTGGTCCGAAAGCTGCGGGCGGGGGCCATGCCGCCCGCGCCCAGGCCCCGGCCCGACGCGGCGACCTACGACCGGTTCGTCGGCTGGCTGGAGACCCAACTGGACCGGCATGCCGCCGCCAACCCCGATCCGGGGCGGACCGAGGCGTTCCACCGGCTGAACCGGACCGAGTACCACCACGCGGTGCGCGACCTCCTCGACCTGGAGATCGACGTCGCGGAGCTGCTGCCGGCCGACGGCGCGAGCTACGGCTTCGACAACATCGCCGGGGTGCTGGGGGTCTCGCCGACGCTGCTCGAGCGCTACCTCGCGGCCGCGCGCAAGCTCGCCCGCGTGGCGGTCGGGCGCCCCGCCCCCTCGGCCACCGCCGAGGTGTTCCGGCTCGCGAGCGACCTGCCGCAGGACGACTGGCTGGCGGGCATGCCGTTCGGCACCCGCGGCGGCGGCGCGTTCCGCCACACGTTCCCGGAGGACGCCGAGTACGACATCCGCGTGCGGCTCGCCCGCAACGCCGGGGACGACCTCGCCGTCTTCGAGGTGCCGCACACGCTGGAGGTCAGCCTGGACGGCGATCTCGTGCGGACCTTCACCGTCGGCGGGCCGCCCCCCGACGCGCCGCGCGACAGCGACGAGTACCGCGCGTGGCGCGGCCGCCAGCGGACCGTCGATCGCGACTGGGAGTTCCGCCTGCCGGTCTCGGCCGGGCCGCACGAGCTGCGGGCGGCGTTCGTGCGGAAGACCGCGGCCTATCCCGAGACCCTGCGCCAGCCCTTCCTGCGGCCCTACACCAGCATCACCGGCGGCGACACCCGGGTGCAGCCGTACCTGGGCAGCGTCACCGTCACCGGGCCGTTCGCGCCCACCGGCGGGCTCCCGGCCGGCGACGGATCCCCGACAGCGTCGGGCCGTGGACTGCCGGCCCGCGGCGGGTCTCCGCCGGCGGGCGTCGGGTTCCCGGCCGGCGACGGATCTCCGGCGGCCATCGGAGGCGGACCCGCGGTCGGCGGCGGGTCCCTGGCGGCCGTGGGCGGACCGTCGGCAGAGGACACGCCGAGCCGCCGGCGCATCTTCTCGTGTCGTCCTTCCGCCGACGCGGCGGAGGCCGAGCAGGCCGCGTGCGCGCGCCGCGTCCTTTCGGGCTTGGCGCGCCGCGCCTACCGGCGGCCCGTCACCCCGGCCGATCTCGACGTCCTCGTCGGGTTCTTCGACGAGGGCCGGCGGGAGGGCGGCTTCGACGCCGGCGTCGAGATGGCCCTGCGGTGGCTGCTCGCGAGCCCCGAGTTCGTGCTGCGGGTCGAGCGCGACCCGGCCGGGGTCGCGGCGGGGGAGAGCTACGCCGTCAGCGGCCTCGAGCTCGCGTCGCGGCTGTCGTTCTTCCTGTGGAGCAGCATTCCCGACGACGAGCTGCTCGACCTCGCGGTGGCGGGCCGGCTGCGCGATCGGGCGGTGCTCGAGGCGCAGGCGCGGCGCATGCTCGCCGACGAGCGGTCGCGGGCGCTGGTCACGAGCTTCGCGAGCCAGTGGCTCTACCTGCGGAACGTGCCGGCCGTGGTCCCCGACGAGGACCGGTTCCCCGACGTCGGCGAGGGGCTGCGGCAGGCGATGCGGCGCGAGACGGAGCTGTTCGTCGAGAGCGTCTTCCGCGAGGACCGCAGCGTCCTCGACCTGCTGACCGCCGACTACACCTTCGTCAACGAGCGGCTGGCCCGCCACTACGGCATGCCGGGCGTCTACGGCAGCCACTTCCGGCGTGTTCCCGTCGCGCACGAGGCGCGGCGGGGGCTGCTCGGCCACGCCAGCATCCTCTCGGTCACGTCGTACCCGAACCGGACGTCGCCGGTGCTGCGCGGCAAGTGGGTGCTCGAGAACCTGCTGGGGACGCCGCCCGCGCTGCCGCCCCCGGACGTGCCGGCCCTGGAGGAGACGACGGGCAGCGGGGAAGCGCTCTCGATGCGCGAGGCGACCGAGCGCCACCGCGCGAACCCCGTCTGCGCGAGCTGCCACCGGCTGATGGACCCGCCGGGATTCGCCCTCGAGCAGTTCGACGCGGTCGGGCGCTTCCGCACCCGCAGCGCCGCGGGCACGCCCATCGACGCCTCGGGCGAGCTGCCCGACGGCACCCGCTTCGACGGGGCGGCGGGGCTGCGCGAGGCCCTCGTGGGCCGGCCGGAACGCTTCGTCGGCACCCTGACCGAGAAGCTGCTGACCTATGCCCTCGGGCGCGGCCTCGAGCACTACGACGCGCCGGCGGTGCGCGCGGTCACCCGCGCCGCGGCGGAGGACGGCTACCGGTTCTCGTCGCTCGTCGTCGGAATCGTCGAGAGCGCGCCGTTCAGGATGAGGAGAGCGGAACCATGATCATCACCCGAAAGACGCTGCCGCGGCGCACGTTCCTGCGCGGCGCGGGGGCGGCGCTGGCCCTCCCGATGCTCGACGCGATGACCCCGGCGCTGAGCGGCATCGGCGTCCGCGCGGCCGAGCCCGTGCGCCGCCTCGGGTGGGTGTACCTGCCCAACGGCATGGCGATGGAGTCGTGGACGCCGCCCGCGAAGACCGCGCTGGAGCTGTCGCCGACCCTGCAGCCCCTCGACCCGTTCCGCGACCGCATGGTGGTGCTGAGCGGCCTCGCCCAGGGGCAGGCCGAGGCGCTGGGCGACGGCAACGGCGAGCACACCCGGGCCACCGCGACGTGGCTCAACGGCGTCCACCCGAAGGAGACCGAGGGGGCCGACGTGCGGGCGGGGATGACCGCCGACCAGATCGCGGCCGCGCAGCTCGGGCGGGCGACGCCGCTGCCGTCGCTCGAGCTCGCCATCGACCGCGACTTCCTCGTCGGCAACTGCGAGAACGGCTACAGCTGCATCTACATGAACACCATCGCGTGGCGCGATCCCACGACGCCGCTGCCGATGGAGAACAACCCCCGCGTCGTCTTCGAGCGGCTCTTCGGCGAGGGCGGCTCGACGGCCGAGCGGCGCGCGCAGTTCCGCAAGGACCGGAGCATCCTCGACGCCATCGGGGCCGACCTCGCGCGCCTCGAGCGCGAGGTCGGGGCCGGCGATCGCGCGCGCGTCGCGCAGTACCTCGACGCGGTGCGCGCCATCGAGCGGCGCATCCAGCTCTCGGAGCAGAGCGACACCGAGCTGCCCGAGCTCGCCCGGCCGGTCGGCATTCCCGAGTCGTACACCGACCACGTGGGGCTGATGTTCGACCTCACGGCGCTGGCCTGGCAGGCCGACATCACCCGCGTGTTCACGTTCATGCTGGGCCGCGAGCTGAACGGGCGCGCCTATCCCGAGGTCGGCATCCCCGAGTCGCACCACGGCATCTCGCACCACCGCTACGACCCGGTGAAGCTGGCCCAGCTCGCGAAGATCAACACCTACCACGTGTCGCTCTTCCGCGGCTTCCTCGAAACCCTGGCGTCGACCCCGGACGGCGACGGCTCGCTGCTCGACAACTCGCTGCTGCTCTACGGCGCCTCGCTCAGCGACAGCAACAAGCACCTGCACTACGACCTGCCGCTGATGCTCGTCGGCGGCAGCGGCGGGCACCTGAAGGGCGGGCGGCACCTGCGGTATCCGCGGGACACGCCGATGACGAACCTGCTCGTCAGCCAGCTCGACAAGGCGGGGGTGCGGCTCGACGACGGGCTGGGCGACAGCACCGGGCGTCTCAAGGAGCTGGCGCCGCTGGCGGGGGTGTAGCGAGGTGCGGACGATGCACCATGGTCCGGCCCGCACGCGCCCGTGCGGCCTCGCCGGCGTCCTTGCGGTGATGCTCGGCTGGGCGGGAGCATCCGCGGCGCAGCCGGCAGACGATGCGACGCCGCTGCACCGGGCCGCGCACGCTGGCGACGGGGCAGCGGTCGCCCGGCTGCTGGACGCGGGCGGCGAGGCCGACGCCGCGACTCGCCACGGGGTGACGCCGCTGGCGCTGGCGGCGGCCGGCGGCCATGACGCCGTCGTGGAGGCGCTGCTCGCGGCCGGGGCCGACGCCAACCGGGCGTCGCCGGACGGCGAGTCGCCGCTGATGGCGGCGGCGCGGACCGGCGCCGTCGACAGCGTCGAGGCGTTGCTGCGGCACGGGGCCGCGGCGGGCGTGGACGCCCGCGAAGGGTGGCGCGGGCAGACCGCGCTGATGTGGGCGGCGGCCGAGGGCCATGCAGCGGTCGTCGACCCGCTGGTAGCGGCGGGGGCGGACGTCGACGCCCGCTCCGACGCCGGGTTCACGCCGCTCGCATTCGCCGTCCGCGCCGGCCATGGCGCCGCCGTGGAGACTCTGCTCGCGGCCGGGGCCGACGTGAACCTCGCCCTGCCCGACGGCACCAGCCCCCTCCACCTCGCGGTCGTCAACGCCCAATACGACGTGGCGGTGCAGCTTCTGGAGCACGACGCCGACGCCGCAGCCGCCGGGCCGGGATGGACACCGCTCCACCAGCTCGTCTGGACGCGCCGGCCGAACCGGCACTACAACAACCCGTCGGCGTTCCCGACCGGCGTTGTTAGCGATCTCGAGCTGGCCCGCGCCCTCGTCGCCCACGGCGCCGACGTCGACGCCCGCCAGACGGCGGAGCCGCGCGACGGCTACCGCAACCAGCTCAACCGCACCAGCGCGACCCCGTTCCTCCTCGCGGCCAAGGCCGTCGATCTCGACCTGATGCGTTTGCTCCTGGAGCTCGGCGCCGAACCGCTGACCGAGAACGAGGACGGCACCACCGCACTGTTGGTGGCGGCCGGCGTAGGCATCTGGTCGTCGAGCGAGAGCCCCGGCAGCGCCGAGGAGGCGCTGGAGGCGGTGAAGCTGATGGTGGCGCTGGGCGACTCGGTCGCCACCGTCGACGCCAACGGCGACGCCGCCCTCCACGGCGCCGTCATGCGCGGCTCGCCCGAGCTCGTCCTCTACCTGCTCGAGCGCGGCGCGGCCCTGAACCCCGTCAACGAGAACGGGTGGACGCCCCTGACCATCGCCCAGGGCATCTTCTACGCCAACCTCGGCCGGCGCTGGCCCGACATGGAGGCGCTGCTCCTCGGTCTTGGGGCCACCTCGCCCACCGCGCCGGAGCCCCCGCGATAGGCGCGGGACGCCTGCGCCGTTCCTTCAGGCCTGGGTGTCGCGGGCACGTTCACGATCGACCGGCGTGCTCCGAAGGAGTTTCCCCAGGGCGCGCAACCCCCGCGCGAGAATGGGGTTCGGTTCCTGTTCCGGCCTCATCACACCGTCGACCGCAGCCGTCGCCCCAGCACGGTCAGCCGGTACTTCTGGTTCCTGGCGTTGGGTGCGTCGGGGCGGGTCATCTCCACGTACCCGTCCTGCAGCGCGGGCGACAGGTAGCGTTCGCGCAGCGACTTGCGGTCGCTGAGGCCGAGAGCATGGAGGATGTCGCGCCGCGACATCTCGCCGGTCAGCACGGACAACAGGCGCCGGACTTGGGGGGTTATATGGGGGGCTTCCTGGGGGGTCCGGACCGCGGCGAGAATCGCGTCCAGCATGAAGGCGACGAAGCGCGTGCTCTCGCCCTCGGCGGAGCTCTCCCGGATGGCCTGGTAGTACTCGCTCTGCCGGGCGCGGACGAGGCTCTCGACGGGCACGGAGGCGAACAGGGTCTTCCAACGGGTCAGGATCAGCGTCTGCCAGAGCCGGCCCATCCGCCCGTTGCCGTCCTCGAAGGGATGGATGAACTCGAACTCGTAGTGGAAGACCGAGCTGGCGATCAACGGGTGCTCGTCGGTGCCGCCGAGCCACGCCAGCAGCTCGGCCATCAGCGACGGCACACGCGCTGCCGGCGGGCCCACGTGGTGGACCCGGTCCTGGCCCATCACCGCCACACTGCCGCGACGATAGTGGCCGGGGGCATCCACGAGGCCGGTCATCAGGACCTCGTGGGCGTTCAGCAGGTCGGCCTCGCTGGCCGGGTCCCACCGCTCGTAGCGATCGTAGGCCTTGATGGCGTTCCGGGCCTCCTGAACGTCCCTCAACGGGGCGACGACGGGCTTGCCGTCGAGAATCGTGGAGATCTGCTCCTCGGTGAGGATGTTGCCCTCGATGGCCAACGAACCCTGGATCGAGCGGATGCGGTTGATGCGCCGTAGTCGAAGATCCTGTGAGAGGCCACCCGCCTCGGTGCGGCCGACCGCTTCCGCGATCTGCGCGACCCGGGACAGTATGCCCGTGGTGATGCGGTAAGGCGGTTCGTGGCTCATGCTTCTCACCCGACTCAACGGCGCGACGGTGGGTGATGCGCGGCTACGCCGCCATCGTACGGATGCCGTAGAGCGGAATCCGCGCATCGCGGGTGACGACCACCAGCCCCTCCACCTGCGCCTGCGCGACCAGCATCCGGTCGAACGGATCGCCATGATGGGGTGGAAGTGCGCCGGCCTGCTCCGCGTGCTGGAACGTAAGGTCCAGCGGGAGGAAACCCTGCTGCCGGACGCCGGCTTCCAGATCGTCCGGGGCCTCGAGCTTGCCCAGCGCCCGCTTGATTGCGATCTCCCAGCCGCTGACCGCGCTGACGAAGATGTCGTTGTGCGCATCAGCCAGCGCCGCGCGCGTCCCGCCGCTCAGCTTCCGCGGCTCGGTCAGCGACCAGAGCAGCGCGTGCGTGTCCAGCAGCAGGCGCACGACTACTCTTCCTCTTCGCCGGGGAATATTCTCGAGTTCCAGAACGCCTCGATCACGTCCGGCGGCGTCTCGTCGAAGTCCGGAGCCATCCAGATTTGGCCTTCCAGCGCCCCGAGCCTGCGCTTGGCCTTCGGTTCGCGGTAGGGGACCAGCCGCAGATACGGCTCGCCGGCCTTGGCGATCACGACGTCCTCCCCCGCCCACGCCGCCTTCGCAAGCCGCGAGAGCTGCGACTTCGCCTCGTGCATGTTCACCTTCATCGGTCTCCTTCGCGCCCTAGCTAGACCTAGCTAGGTTACAGTCGCGCCATGGCCTCGTCAAGCGGGTGTTCCGGAGGGATGCCGGGCGAGCGCTATCCCGGCTGCGGCGGCGTGTGGACGATCTCGTACTTGATGCCCTCGGGGTCCTTGAAGAAGAGCGCGTAGTAGCCCGGCGGGACGTACTCGGGGAACTCGCGCGGCGGGATCACGATCGTGGCTCCGATCTCCTTCAGCTCGAGATGCAGCCGATCGACCTCGGCGCGCGACTCCGCCCTGAACGCGAGGTGATGCAGCGCGCCGGGCCTGCGGCGGTTGACGGCATCGCCCCGGAACGCGCTCCTCGGCGAGTTGATGGCGAAGCCCAGCCGCGGATGCAGGTACTCGACGACGTGCAGCTCGTGATCGTCCAGCACGGCGCTGTTCCTGCTCTCGAGATCGAAGCCGAGGAGCGGAAGCAGCTTGTCGTAGAAGGGCACCGCGACGCTCATGTCCTTCACGGTGATCTCGATGTGGTCGATCATCGGCTCCATCACGCCATCCCCTTCCTCGACTCGGTGGCTTCACGCCGGAGACTCGACATCGAGACCCGCCGCGACGGCGGCGGCGCGGAGCCGGAGGTCGTAGGTCACCAGGGCTTCGAGTCCGTCCAGCGACAGCGCGGTGGCGAGGTGAACGGCATCGAGGCTGCGCAGGGGGGCCGGTCCCAGTGCAGCGGCGTCATGCAGGATCGCTTCGTCCACGGCGACCAGGGCGATTCCCTCCAGGATCTGCTCCGCCCGGCGCGGCGCAGCCCGCGAGCGGCCGTGCGTGCGGCGCAGCGCCCGGAGCACCTCGACGCGGACGAGACCGCTGGCGACGCGGTCCTCATGGTCGGCGAGGAACCGGCGGAGTGCTTCCGACTCGGGCTCCGGTACGACGAGCTTGACGATGGCGGAGGAGTCGAGGTAGACCACGGCGGCTCAGAGCCGATCGTCGCGGTCGGCGACGAGCGCATCGCTCGCCGCCGTCGACGGTTCGCCCGGCGGCGACGGCAGGTCGAGAAGGTCCCGTGCCGGCATGCGTGCGCGCCCCTGCGCAACGAGCTTCTCGAGCGGCGACTGACTGCTGGCGAGCGGGATGAGCAGGGCCACCGGCCTGCCGCGGTCGGTGATCTCGAATCGTTCGCCGCCATCCAGGCGCCGCAGGTACACGCTCAGGTTCTGCCGCAGCTCGCGTATGCCCACTCGGGAGGTGCCGGCAACTGTCCGGGACATCTTGACGCACATCGTAGCACATGGGCCGGCTGCACACGGATGGTCTTGGTCCGGCGGTCAATCAGGGCTGGCGATCGTTCCCGATGCGCGCGATCGCGGTCGTCGCCGCCAGGCCGGCAAGCATCAGGGCCAGCGCGGCGCCGACCTGGCCGGCGGAAGGGGCGAAGCGCGCGAGCGGCCAATCGGCCGGGTCGATGCCGGGGAGGGACGCCTCGGTGACGACCTGCCCCCCGACGATCGACCCCGGGGGCGGCTCGACCGGTTGCTGGAAGGGCCAGAGCCCGGCCACCGCGCCGAGCAGGAGCCCGAGCAGGGCGCCGAGCGTCGCCTGACGGTAGCGGTCGAGCAGCCAGCGCAGCAGGTTGGAGACGCCGACGATGCCGGCGGCAACACCGAGCCCGACCGGCAGCAGGAGCGCCGAGGCGTCGAGCAGCAGCCCGATGTCCACGTCGAGCAGCCCGGCCCTCAGCGTGTCGACGGCGCCGAGAATCGTCTCGTACTGGCCGAGCAGCAGCAGCAGGTAGCCGCCGCTGACGCCGGGCAGGATCATCGCCGAGGCGCCGGCCAGGCCCGACAGGAAGAGCAGGGGCCCGCTCGCCTCGCCGCCCGCGCTTCCGGCGCCGAGGCCGAGCTGCATGAGCAGCATCAGGAGGGCGGCGCCGACCGCGGCGGCGTAGACGGCCGGGGTGGCGGGTCGGGCGAGCCGCCACACGAGGGGCACGCCGCCGAGGGTGAGGCCGATGAACAGGCTGTACATGGACCAGCGCTGCTCGATCACGAGGCTGCGCATGGGTCCCGCGAGGAGCAGGATGGCCAGGGCCGCCGCCCCGCCGACGGCGCCGAGCATCACGAGGGTGCGCCGGTCGAACCGGAACGTGGTGACGTCGGCGATCGCGGCGATGAACGCGGGGTAGACGCCGGCCGCGAGCAGCATGGTGCCGCCGCTGATGCCGGGGACGAGATTGGCGAGGCCCATGAGGGCTCCGCCGATCGCACCGCGAATGGTGAGGGACGCGAGCGAGCCGGCGGCGGCCGGCTCCGCGGTGTCGGCGGTCATCGGAGGGCTGGCGGCCATCAGGACGCCCGCGAGATCGGCGCGTGGCGCCGCCCCGCCGTGGCGTCGGCGGTCATCGGAGGGCTGGCGGCTGCTCCGGTCCGGCCGGCTCGTTGGTGCGGCGCGACACCGGCGGCCGGTCCCTCGGGGACCGCGCCGCCGGGTCGAAGCGAGACGCCGCCGGGTCGAAGCGAGACGCCGCCGGGTCAAAGCGAGACGCCGCCGGGTCGAAGCGAGACGCCGCCGGGTCGCGAGAAGCCGGCCGGGTCAAAGCGAGACGCCGACCGGGTTGAAGCGAGACGCCGGCCGGGTCGAAGCGAGAAACCGGCCGGGTCGAAGCGAGAAGCCGGCCGAGTCGGAGCAGAGGCGGCCGCTACTGCTGCGATTCCTCCTCGGCCGCGGCCCTGTCGTCCGCCCGCGCCCCGGACAGGATGCCCTCCATCGAGTAGTTCCCCTCGTGGCAGGCGTACTCGAACAACGGCGTGTCGGTCCGCTGCATGGGCATCGACGCCGTCCAGGGGACCGCCCAGGTGTCGAGGTCGTTCACCGTGAACGTGTACTCGAGGGTGTCGTCGTCCAGCCGGGTGAACCGCTCCACCAGGGTGAAGCTGTCGCTCGACGCCACGCCGGAGCCCCCCGAGGTCAGCGGGATCCACTGGCGCTGGTCGTTGAAGTTCGCCGACTCGATGACCAGCGTGTCGCCCTCCCAGTAGCCGCGCGAGTCGCCCGTCCACAGGCGGATGCCGTCGTCGAGGGCGGGGCGTCCGTCGAGGGGCACGATGCGCGAGGTGTGCACCATCTCGGTGTGGATGACCACGTGGTCGGGGGTCTGGAAGAGCTGCATGTTCTGGTTGTAGGCGAGCGGCGTGATGGGGGGGCCGGCGTTGAACCCCACGATGCACCGGTCGGACGTGTTGCGGTCGGTGTAGGTGTCGGCGGGGTGCTCGGCCATGTGCGCCCGCCGCGCCTCGGCGCGCTCGGCGCCGACCTCGGACAGCTCGGGGAACCGGCCGTTCGGAGGATCGGTGATGAGCGACGTGCGCCGCGTCTCGATGGGCCGGGTGCCCCGGTCCATCCAGAAGTTGTTGTAGGCGCCGACGTTGCCGCCAGCCTCGGTCCTCTGCGCCTCGCGCTCCCAGAGCTCGATGTCGCGCTCCACGGCCTCCCGCTCGAGGGTCGCGGCCTCCTCCGGCGTATAGAACGCCTGGTCGCCCAGGTCTTCCGGCCGCTCCAGCGGGGTGATGGTGCGGAAGTCCCAGATGCCCTGCAGATCCGGCGCCCCCCACGGGGTCCGGGGCGCGTCCTGGGCCGCCGCCGGGGCCGCGGTCAGCCCCGCGATGGCGATCACGGCGAGCGCCGCGACGAGAGAACGATTGGTCATTGCATCCACCTCCTGGTGTCCCGGTCGTCTTTCCGTGTCCTGCCAATCATCGATCCGGAGGGTGGTCGCGCGCAAGGACGGATCGGGCCGATCCTCGACACGGCGGTGTCCGCCGCCGGCGCACCACTGCCGACGGTACGGCCGCCCGGGACTCGGAGAGCCCGAGTCCGTGGCTGACCCCCCGCCGCATCATTCGATCTCCCTCACGTTCCCCGAGCCGGACGGGCGTGCAATGGCGGCGCGCGGCCGTATCCCTACTGGTCCTTGAAGTAGTGGTCCGTGTGGTCCAGCCAGTCCTGCCGCGGGGGGCTGAAGATGTCGACGTCGAGCGTCTCTTCGAGGGCCTCGGCCTTGTGCGGGACGTTCGACGGCAGGCGCAGGACCTCGCCCTCGGCGACGTCGAAGACCTGCGAGAGGTCGTCGCCCACCCAGAACCGGAGCTTGCCCTTGAGGATGTAGGCGAGCTGCTCGTTGTGGTGCGAGCTCGGGCACGATGGCGCCCTTCTCGAGGTAGACGTGGGCCACCATAGTGCTCGCGCCGGTCACGATCCGGCGCTCGATGCGGTTGGTGACCCGCTCCCTGGGCATGTCGTTCCATGCGAACTTGGCGACGTCGGTCGGGTTGGCCATGGAGTCCAGTGTACGCGAGCTCGCGTCCGGGGAACCGTCGTCCTGGGGCGATTGGCGGAGTTGACACCCCGGGGGGCAGCGCCGATCATGGCGGCGAAACCGTCTTCCGCGCCGAGTGCGGGCCGCGCCGCAGCCCGGCGAACAGGAGCCGCGATGCAGATGCAGTTTCGTGCTTCACGATGTGTTTCGGGGATCGCGCTCGCGGCCCTGACGCTGGCGTCGCCGCCCGGCAGCGCGTCGGCCCAGTCCGCGAACGAGTTCGTGCCGGTCACCGACGCGATGCTCCACGATCCGGCCCCCGAGGACTGGCTGACGTGGCGTCGCACCCTCGACGGGTGGGGCTACAGCCCGCTGGACCAGATCGACCGCGGCAGCGTGGGCCGGCTCCGCATGGTGTGGTCGCGCGGGCTCGCGACGGGGCGGCAGGAGGGCACGCCGCTCGCCTACCGGGGCGTCCTCTACATGCCGCAGTCGAGCGACGTCATCGAGGCGATCGACGCGGTGACCGGCGACCTGATCTGGCAGCACCGCCGCAACCTGCCCGACGACGTCTACGACTTCGTCGGCGGCAACGCCCGCAACAACCGCAACATCGCCATCTTCGACCGCTTCATCGTCAACACCAGCGACGACGACTACTTCTTCGGGCTCGATGTCGAGACCGGGGAGATCGCGTGGGAGACGCAGATCTTCGACTACCAGGAGACGCCGGCCGGGCACAGCTCGGGCCCCATCATCGCCGACGGCCGGGCCATCTCCGGCCGGAGCTGCCGTCCCCAGGGCGGTCCCGAGTCGTGCGTCATCGTGGCCCACGACGCGCGGACCGGCGAGGAGCTGTGGCGTCGGCGCACGGTGCCGGCCCCGGGCGAGCCGGGCGACGAGACGTGGGGCGACGTGCCCTACGAGGAGCGGGTGCACGTGGGCACGTGGATGCCGGCGAGCTACGACCCCGAGCTGCGGCTCATCTACCAGGGGACGTCGGTCACGTCGCCGGCCCCGAAGTTCATGCTGGGCGGGGTCGAGAACACGCACCTTTACCACAACTCGACGCTGGCCATCGACGTCGAGACCGGCGAGATCCGTTGGTACTACCAGCACCTGAACGACCACTGGGACCTCGACCACCCCTTCGAGCGTATCCTCGTCGACACCGCGGTGGCCCCCGACCCGTCCGAGGTGAGCTGGATCAACCCGCGCATCCAGCCCGGCGAGACGCGGCGGGTAGTGACCGGCATTCCCGGCAAGACCGGCGTCGTCTACACCCTCGACCGCGAGACCGGCGAGTTCCTGTGGGCCACCCCCACCGTCGCCCAGAACGTCATCAGCGGCATCGACGGGGCGACGGGCGCGGTGACCGAGAACGCGGAGGTGGTGTTCACCGCGGTAGGACAGCAGGTCTTCGCCTGCCCGACGTGGAACGGCGGCAAGGACTGGGAGGCGGGCGCCTACAGCCCCCTCACCAACACCATGTACATGCCGCTGCGCAACACCTGCGCGCGCATGCTCGCGACGACCACTTTCCCCGACGACACCCCGGCCGCGCGCACGGAGAGCCGCTCGCGCACCTACGCCATCGCCTACCGCCACCAGCTCGCGCCGGGCAACGAGAACGCGGGCACGGTGCGCGCGATCTCGGCCGAGACCGGCGAGACCCTGTGGCTCCACGAGCAGCGCGCGGCGACCATGTCGATGGTGGCGACGGGCGGGGGGCTGGTCTTCGGCGGCGACATCGCGGGGCGGTTCCGCGCCTTCGACCAGGAGACCGGCGAGGTGCTGTGGGAGATCAGCCTCGGCTCGCCGGTGAGCGGCTTCCCGATCACCTATGCCGTCGACGGCCGGCAGTACCTCGCGGTGGGCACCGGAGCCGGGGGGACGGCGTCGCACTTCAGCGCCCTGACCCCGGAGATCCGGCCCGCCTCGGGCAATACCCTCTACGTGTTCGCTCTGCCTTGACACCCGCGGCTATTCCGGGGGGCGTCCGAAGCGGCGCGCCCGGCCCGTAGCCGGCGTGCCCGAGGGCGGCCGCGGGTCGGCATTCGCAAGGTCGACGACCCCGTCGTCACCCCGGGCGACCTCGTCATGGCAGCGCTCTTGCCCTACCTCGCTGCGACGAGCGTCGGAGCTTCGCCGTAGTCGACGCCGTCGACAGCTCAGGAAGCCGCCGGGACTGCGATGGCGGGATTCGGGAGCCTGGGTCCGGCCGGCAATTCCAGGAGCAGTGCGTGAACCCGCGTTTCCACGCGCGGGAGGACCTCGCGGGGCTTCGTCCCGGCGCCGCCGCGTGATAACTTTGGCGGGCAGGTCTGGATGAGCAACGACACGAAGTGGATCGTCGGTACCGCCGTGGTGCTGACCGGATTGTTGTCGGCGCAGATCGCCGGCGTGAACGCCCGCGTCGACGACCTGCGAGCCGACCTGACGGCGCAGCTGACGACGCAGATCGGCGCCGTGAACGCCCGAATCGACCGTATCGAGACGCGCCTGGACGGGCTCGACGAACGGCTGCGCAACGTCGGGATCGCGCTCGGCAAGGTCGACCAGAGACTCCTCACCATCGAGCGCGTCGTCCTTCCGGCGCCCGAGCAGCAGGGCGGCTAACCGCGGCGAGGGTGGCGGCCGCGCCTGCTCATGCGGGTTCGGCGGCTACCTGGCGAGCCGCGGCAAGGGCGCGGTCGATGTCTGCGAGCGAGACGTCGAGGTGGGTGACGGCCCGGATCGCGCCGCCGGCCCCGCTCAGGCGGACGCCGGACGCGGCGAGGCGGTCGAGAAACTCCCGATTGCTCAAACCCAACCCGGTGGCGTCGAAGAACACCATGTTGGTGTCCGGCACCGAGGTGCGGACCTTGATGCCGTCGATCTCGGCCAGCCCGCGGGCGAGTCGGCGGGCGTTCTCGTGGTCCTCCACGAGACGGTCGACGTGGTGGTCAAGGGCGTACAGGCACCCCGCGGCGGCGATGCCCGCCTGCCGCATGGCGCCGCCGAAGAGCTGCTTGTAGCGGCGCGCGCGCGCGATGAACGCGGCCGTCCCCGCGAGCACGGCGCCGATGGGGGCGCCGAGCCCCTTGGTGAAGTCGATCCACAAGCTGTCCACCCGGGCCGCGACCGCGGCGGCGGGGACGCCGAGGGCCACGCAGGCGTTCAGCAGCCGCGCGCCGTCCATGTGCAGCGGCACGCGGCGCGCCCGCGCGCAGGCCGCGACGGCGTCGAGCGCCTCGAGCGGCCACACCGCGCCGCCGCCGAAGTTGTGAGTCTGCTCGACGCAGACGAGCCCCACGGGCTGGCCGTAGGGCTCGGGCACGGCGACGACCCGGTCCATCGCCGCCTCGAGCTCGGCCGCGGTGAAGATGCCGCGCTCGGTCCGGATTCCCTCCACGATGACCCCGGAGGCGAGGGCGGCCCCGCCCGACTCGGCGCGGATGACGTGGGCCATCCAGTCGGCGACGAGGGCGTCGCCGGGCCGGGTGTGGGTCTTGACCGCCACGAGATTGCACATCGTGCCGGTGGGCAGCCACAGGGCCGCGTCCTTGCCGAGCAGCTCGGCCACGCGTGCCTGCAAACGGATGACGGTGGGGTCTTCTCCTTTCTGCTCGTCTCCGACCTCGGCCGCCGCGATGGCCGCGCGCATGCCGGGCGTGGGCCGGGTCTCGGTGTCGCTGAAGAGTGGAATGACGTGGTCGGACATGGCGTGTCGCTTCGGGTTCCGTCCCCTGCGCGGAGGGACGGCAGATTGGTCATGGTGCCTCGCGGCCAACGATGACAAACGGTCCTGGACATTCCGGCGGTTTCGCGGGGGACGGGGCGGGTGTGCGCTGATCCCCGGCCCCACCGCTCGCGTGGCGGAGCGATCGGTCGTCCGTGTGGTCCCGATTGGAGCTAGGAGTCTGCGCCGCAGGAAATTTTCGCCCCAACATGAAGTGGTTAATTCCAGTGCCAACCACAACATGCAGTAGCCGATCGGGCCCAAGACCGTTCCACGGCGCAGACTCCTAGTGTCCCGCCACCGTGGTTCGAGGAACAATCCTGTGCGGCACTACTTTAGTCTTGCAGGCAGTTACCGCGATCCAGAGCTTTCGCGAAACTTCACGGCCCCGACACTAGAAGATGGCGATCGGGTTCACCGGCGACCCCGTGCCGCCCGGCACCCGTAGCGGGGCCACCACCAGCAGGAACTCCCAGCGGTTGAGCCGGGCCGCGGTCTCGGCCGCCGCGTCGAGGTCGATGTTGTCGAGCAGGTTCATCCCGCGCGCGACGATGGCGAAGCGGTGGATGGGGTTGACGCGCAGCCCCGGCACGCTGTCGGGCGCCTCGTGCACCGAGTCGGCCCCGAGCAGGGCGATGTCGCGCTCGGCCAGGAACGGGATGACCGAGGCGTCCCACCCCGACATCTCCCGCGTCGGCCCCACCGCCTCGCGGTAGGCCCAGCGGCCGGTGCGCAGCAGCAGCGCGTCGCCCGGCCCCAGCCGCACGCCGGCATACTCTTCCCACGCCTCGATGTCCTCGCGGTACAGCTTCGTGCCCGGCTCGAGGTACGGCACGCCCTTCAGCCGGGGCATGTCGACGAGCACCCCACGCGTCACCAGGCCGTCCCTCATCTGGGTGGTGTCCATCAGCGAGGGGTGCGGCTCTTTTTCATCGGCGATCGAGGGGTCCATGGGCTTCTGCGAGGAGCATGGCAAGACCTACTTGATCCGTCGAAGGCGGGGTGAGGGTGGTGGGGGCGGCTCGGCGACGGGCGGTACTATCCCGTCGGCGTAGCGCTGGGCGTGGTTCCGTTCGTACTCGCGCGCTTCGTGGAAGGTCCAGTACGCATCGAAGTCGCCGCTGGCGCGCAGCGCCCGGAGCTTCAACACCGCCTCGGCCCCGACCAGGCGCCACCGGGCGCCGGTCAATTCCATCCGGTCGCGGACGAGGTGCCGGCACGCCCCTTCGACAACGCCGGTGGCGATGGGATAGCCCGCCGCGAGGTAGCGGTCGTAGTGCAGATACGGTGCGTACTTCAGCAGGTAGTCCGCGCACGTATCGACCGGCTTGCGGGTGTCGGGCGACAAGCCGGCGACGGTCGCCGCACGCCGCATCGACGACGCCACCTGGCGGGCCTTGCCCTCGAGAATGTCCCGCACCCGCGTCCACGCCCAACACGCCAGCTCGGGGCTCCCCTCGCGATGGAATACGCGCGCCGCCTTCCAGACGTACTCGACCACGTGGATGATGTCCAGGACCACCGTGACCTCCACCCCGAATTCTGCGGCGCCCGCTTCCACCAGGTCGAGCTGCGTCTCGGCCCCGTCGACGAGCACCACCCAGCGCTTGACGCGCTTCGGGTCGTGGCGCTCCGCTTCCAGCATCGCCTCGACGATCACCTCCCCGGGCTCCCGTTCGAGGCTCGCCCAGACCCGTTTCGCCACCGGGCGGGGCCGCACCGCCGGGGGCGCGGCCTTCTTGCCCTTGCCCTTCTTGGTCTTGTCCCCCGGCTGTCGGGGCATCAAGCTCTGCAGGAACTCCTCCGCACTCCGCACGAACGGCGCGACCGTGTAGACGGCGGCCACCGTCGCCATCCGCTTCGAGTGCTTCTTCTCCCCCGGCTTGAGGCGATTGAACGGGGAGAGCTGCTCCCGTTGCCGCCGACGCCGCTCGGCCTCCTTGCGCGTCGCCTCGCGCAGGTCCTCGCGATGCAGCACCACCCCCTTGCCGTCGAAGGTGAGCACGACAACCGACTCCTCCGGGGCCGGCTCGCCCGTCGCCGCACGGCGGGCTTCGTAGAACGCGTCGAAGTCCACGGCCGCGCGAGCCGCCAACTGCTCCGCCTGACGCTTCGGCACCTCCGCGCCGGTACTCCGGGACAGATCGAACAACGCTTCGTCGAAAGACCGCGAGGCCGCCGCCTCCGCCACCCGCCGACGCACCTCCAGCGAGTAGCGCTCCACCGGCAGATTGAGCGACGCATCGAGCGGATGGAGACTATCGTGACCGGGGCGCGCATAGCCCACGCGACCGACATCCACCGTCCCGAAGACCGTCTCCACCGCGCGTTTGTGCACGCGCCGTTCCCGGCGCTCGACACCATCAGACCCCGCGACCGGACCCGCCGCCTCCCCAGGACTGCGTTGGTCGAGGTGACCTTGCAGCAGCTTCTGCATCAGCTCCTGGCCCCGCCGGTGCAGCTCCCGTTCGAGATCGCTCTCACTCATCTGCCGGGCCTCACGCGAAGAGAGGTAGGCTTTGGCCTCCGCAAAGGCCTCGTCCGCCGCCGCATACGGCGCCGGTGCGGATGCCGCGGCGGGGTGGGGAACAACTCGCACGGCTCAACCCTCCCGAAGCCGCCGCTTCGCATCCCGGACCAAAGGATAGACCAGAACCGTCTTGGGCGCCTCGCCGACACGGCGGCCGTACCGGTCCATCCGCCCTCGACCGGCCGTGGCGCCCAACGCCACCCAGTTGGCGGCGCGATACGAACCGCCGTGGTGCCGGCTCGGGTCCACCAGCGTCTCCACGAGCCAGGGCTCGAGGCCGTAGCGGCGCGGCCAGTCGACCATCAAGTGCCCGAGCCCGCGCGACAGGACTGCGCTGGCCAGGTTCCTCACCCCGACCCACGGCAGCAGCAGGAAGCGGCTGTTGTTGACCACGTGCTGGAGATTCCGCGCCCGAGTCGCGTCGTCCCAGCCGACCCAGCCATCCCGCGCCGCCATCCGCCACGCCGGGCTGGAGAACTGCAGGCAGCCGACCACCACCCGCTGAGGCCTCGCCGCGAACACCAGATAGCGCAGGTGGGCGCCGAAGGGGACCGTGTGCCCGAGGTAGTGGTAGCGGCCCACGAGCTCCCGGAACAGCAGGCGCTCGGCCGGCTCGCGTACCAGCTCGACATCCAGCGGCTCGACGTCGCGCACGCTGCCGACGAGCGGGCAACCCGGCTCTCCCGCCGCCGTCCGGGGCACGCGGGTGACCGAGCCGGGGGCGCGGCCCAGGCGCTTGTCCGGCAGCGCCACCGCACCCTCCGCGTCGAGCCGCTCCAGGAACTCGCGGCACTCGCGCGCCTTCAGCCTCCCGTTCGGGCGCCGCCACCGCAACAGCTCGCACACCGTGCGCGCCAGCTCCATCCGGCTCAAGCCCGGACAGTCCCGCACGACCTCGCGGATCAGCGTCATCTCTCGCCCGCTGAAGGTGCGTCCCGAGAATCTCGTCGTCGCAGCCGCCATCGCAGGGGCTTTCCTTCCCCACGACACCGTACCAAAACGCCGCGCGAATGTCCAGAGGGAGCGCCGGACGGGAAGACCGGAGCGCGCCGGCGTCGTGATCAGGCCGGGCGAAGGCCCGAAAGCGGCGGGTGGAGACGCTGGCCGGAAGCTGTCCCCGGCCAGAGCGCACTAGCGAGCGCGGGCCCCGTGGGCATAACTCCTTATGAATGAGTGAGATAACATTCTACGCAAAAGAGCCGCACCCATCAGCGAGCAGCCGTCCTCGGTGACCACGTCGCGGAAGTCGAGGCCGTTGTAGAGCCTGTCCTTGTAGAAGACGTGGCACAGCCCGTCGAGGTGGGAGTAGCTCACGCCGTGGAAATAGACCTCGACCCGGTCGCCCGAGTTCTGCCCCTCGGGATTGACGTTCATCTGCAGCACATAGGGCTCGGCCGCGTCGGGCGCTTCCTCGGTGAGGAAGTCGTGGGACAGCGACACGGTGGTGCCGGTCCGAACGAGGGCCGCCGCCTCGCGGCGCTTCTCGTCCGTCATCAGGTTGGCGGCGCCGATCTGGTCGTCGTCGCCCCACCGGCCCCAGTTCGACAGCTCGTCCATCCACCGGTCGAACTGCGCGATGCTGACCGGCTCGCGCTCGGGCGACTGGGCCGGTGCGTCGGCGGTCGACCCGACCAGGCCGAGTCCGGTGATGCCCGCCACGAGTATCGATGTTCTCCTCATGTTGCTCTCCCTGCGCCCGGTTCGGTGTTGGCCTGCTGGCGTCAGTGCGGTGAGATGTCACCAGCCGAGGAACTCCCAGCGCACGATGTGCGACGCCATGAAGACGAAGTCGCAGAAGACGTACATAACAGCCGTTCGCCGGAGGAGGAGCGGGTACCCGGACCGCAGGCAGACGGCCGAAGCGCACAGGAGCAGCCCCGCTGGCACGACACCCTTGTGGAGGGTGTCGTCCGGGACCGGCCAGGTGGCCGCGACCACGAGAACGGCGAGCGGCGCCATTGCCCACGCCCGCCGCCGCAGAAACGCAAGGCCCTCCCGCAACCCCTCTCGCGCGTCGGGCTGCACCCACTTCATCGCTCGACCTCCTCGGCCGATCCTGCGGTCGCCGGTCCCAAGGTGCGGTCCGGTTCACGCCAGTCCAAGCACCTCCTCCATCACCAGTCGCGGCCCGCGGTCGTGGTCCCGCACGACGTTGCGCGTCCGGTTTCACGCGAGTCCAAGCACGTCTTCCATGACCAGCCGCGGACCGCGGTCGTGGTCCCGTACGACGTTGCGCGTCCGGTCTCACGCGAGTCCAAGCACCTCCATGACCAGCCGCGGACCGCGGTCGTGGTCCCGTACGACGTTGCGCGTCCGGTTTCACGCGAGTCCAAGCACCTCCTCCATGACCAGCCGCGGACCGCGGTCGTGGTCCCGTACGACGTTGCGCGTCCGGTCTCACGCGAGTCCAAGCACCTCCTCCATGACCAGCCGCGGACCGCGGTCGTGGTCCCGCACGATGAGGCTCTCGTTGTCGAAGATCATCGCCTGCCGGGTGTCCGCGGCGTAAACGGGCCAGTGCGGCAGGTCCCGGGTGTCGGGGTTCCCGGTGCGGGCGAACGCCGTCCACGCCGCGCTCATCCGGCCGGCGAGAACGCGCGCGGCCGGCGATCCGGGCAGATCGAACAGCCGCGTCTCGGTGTGGTCGACGTTGTCGAAGACGAAGCGAATCTCGAGGGCGTGGGGCGTCTTCATCTCGCCCCCCATGTCCCAGTCGAAGCGGTAGAGCCAGGCGGGGGCGCCGCCCTGCGCGGTCTTCCGCGCCGCGAGCTCGCGCGCGTACATGCCGCGCGGGTGGTCCGTGCAGATCAGGATGTAGAGGTCCCACGGGCGCGCGTCGGGGTAGGCGTCGCGATAGGCGGTGACGACGCGGCCGGCGTCGGCGTCGCTCCGCAGCCGTGCCGCCATGCGCCCCTGCAGGTCGGTCTCCGTCATGTCGAGCGGCATCTCGCGGCCCCGCCACCACAGCGTCTCCTCGGTGCGGTTGTAGCCGACGATCACCGGCACGTCTCTCGAAATCTCGGCCGCCGCCGGATCGAAGGGATGAACCGGGATGAAGCGGCCGTCGAGCACGGGGGTGCTGCCGGACATGCCGACCACGTGCTCCTCCGGCTCGAAGTCGCCGGACACCTCGGTGAATGCCGCGAACAGCCGGTCGGTCGGGACCGCCTGCAGATCCCGCGCCTGGTCGGCGCGCAGCCCGAGCTTCGCGAGCAGCAGCTCCGCCTCGCGGGTCGCATCGGACGCATGGCGAACGCGCAGCACCGCGCCGCTCTGGATGATCGCGCGGTGGAAGAGGCCCTTGGCGTCGGGCATCGCGAGCAGGGTCGAGACCTTCCGTCCGCCGCCGGACTCTCCGAACACGGTCACCCGGCCCGGATCGCCGCCGAACGCCTCGATGTTGTCGCGTACCCACTTGAGGGCGGCGACGACGTCGAGCATGCCCGTGCAGCCGGACGCCGCGAAGTCGTCGCCGGCCAGCTCGGCGAGGTACGCCGACCCGAAGATGTTGAGGCGGTGGTTGATGGTGACGACGACCACGTCGCTCCGGTTGCACAGGTTGACGCCGTCGTAGGTGGCCGAAGACCCGGAGCCGGAGCTGAAGCCGCCGCCGTGCAGCCAGACCATGACCGGCCGCCGGCCACCGTCGCCGAGCCCCCGCGTCCACACGTTGAGGAAAAGGCAGTCCTCGCTGGCGACGGGCTGGGAGCGACCCTGCGGCGCCGCCGCGCCGTAGTCCAGCGCGTCGCGCACGCCGGTCCACGGCGCCGGCGCCGCGGGCGGCATGAACCGGTTCCGCCCCCCCGTCGGTGCGCCGTATCGAACCCCCTTGAAGACGTGGACGCCCGCGCGGACGGCGCCTCGGACGCGGCCCGCGGTTGTCTCGACCGTCGCGCCCGAGGCCGTCTCCTGGCCCCACGCGGAAACGGTCGCGGCCGGCTCGCCGTGCAGCAGCCGTGCCGCGCCGCCGGCGGCGGCGAGGCCCGACGCCCGGCGCAGGAACCCGCGTCGGCTCCAGAGGTCGTGGCGTGTGGTCGCGGAGCCGGCGTGATGCGTTGCTGTCATACTACAGGCCTCCTGTCATCGGGCTCTTCCGTTGCGTCTTCTCGGACGTCTACTACGTCGATTGTCACTGATGGAGTTGGAGTGGTGGCCTTGCAGAATCCGCCCCACCCGGGAGGAATCGTACGGCGCCGATGCCTCGATCCGCTCGGGCTGTCGGTGACGGAGGCCGCGGCCGGTCTGGGGGTGACACGCCAGGCGCTGTCGGATCTCGTCAACGAGAAGACCGGCGTTTCGGTGGAAATGGCGATCCGGCTGTCCAAGGCGTTCGGGTCGTCGCCCGCGACGTGGCTCGGCATGCAGATCGCGTACGACCTCTGGCAGATGCGCACGCGTACTCGTGAGATCGAGGTCCGGCGATTCAGCACCGAATAGCCGCAAGCGGGCGACCCTGTATCCGAGGGATCGTTCACGGCTCGCGCAGCTCCACGGGCTGACCGTGCGGGGTGTGGCGGTAGGCGTCGGCCCACGCCTCCTTGCGGGCGTGGAGGGCCGGCGCGTCGGTCAGGCCCTTGGCGGCGGCGAGGCGCTCGAGGGTGGCGACCCAGTGGTGGTAGTAGCGCGAGCCGTCGTCGGGCTCGCCCTGCGCGGCGGCGGCGCGAAGCTCGTCGGCGAGGGCGCCGGTCCATTCCTTCCAGGTGAAGTGGCCCTGCTCGCTGAGGCTGACGGCGAGGGCGAACGCCTGCGCCTGCCACGGCTCCGCGAACACGGGTCCGTCCTCGTCGCGCGGCAGCGGAGGGAGGGCGGCGAGCCGTTCGGCGTCCAGCCGCGGCACGGCGGGCCGGGGCGCGCGGGGGGGTGGCTCAGCCGTCGGTCCGTCGGCCCGCGGCGCCGGGAGGGCGTCCGGCCTAGGGGCGCCGGGGCCCGGTGCGCGGGGCCCAGGGTCAGGCAGGTTCAAGGTGGTCCTCCCAGAGATCGACGTAGACGGTGTCGCGCGCGGACGCGCGCTCTCCCCACAGGTCGCGCGCCGTGAAGCGCACGGTGTAGACGTGCTGGGGCGGGCGGTCGATCGCCTGCCCGGCTTCGTCGGTGTCCTGCAGGGCGTACACGCCGTTGTCCCGCTTGACGACGCCCGTCTTGCCGCGCGTGTAGCGCGGCAGCCGCGTGTGTCCCGGCGGATGCAGATTGCGCGCGCGCACGTCCTCGCCCGGTCGGAAGCGCGGTGGCACGTCGGCGTTCAGTCGCCCGGGGCCGGAGGGGCGCGCGACGGGCCCGGGGCGGAGAGCCAACCCCGCCGGTCCCGGCCCCGGCCGTCCCGTTTCGAGCTCGGCCCTCGTCACCAGGCCGCTGCGTAGGAGCCGGTCCATCGATATCGCGAACCAGCGCTCGTAGTACGACATGCGCAGGTAGTCGGCGGGGGGGATGCGCTCGAGGTCGTAGCGGAAGCTGCCCCAGCCCGGCACCCGGTCCTTGGGCCGGAGGGCGGCGCGGATGGCGAACACGCGGCCCTCCCAGGGGTGGTGGAAGACGGGCTCGTCGTCTTCGCGCTCGACGGGGCCGAATCCGTCCATGCCGCCCATGTCGTGGACGCCGTTCATGTCGATCTCCCGCCGGTGGGGGGCGGCTCGACGGCGACTTCGCGCTCGACGGGGCCGAATCCGTCCATGCCGCTCATGTCGTGGACGCCGTTCATGCGGACCTCCCGCCGGCCGGCGGCGGCACGACGGCAACGCCGATCATGGCGTCGCGCGAGACGAGACCGGCCAGCTCTTCCTCGGTCATTCCCTCCGTGCCGGCAGGTCGTGCGGGCAGCACCAGGTAGCGGATCTCCGCCGTGCTGTCCCACACCCGCACCTCGATGTCGTCGCCGACGTCGACGCCGAACTCGCGCAGCACCGCGCGCGGCTCGATGACGGCGCGCGCGCGGTAGGCGTTGGACTTGTACCAGACCGGGGGCAGCCCGAGGGTCGGCCACGGGTAGCAGGAGCAGAGGGTGCAGACGACGAGGTTGTGGACATCGGCGGTGTTCTCGACGACCACCATGTGCTCGCCCTGGGTGCCGCCGAACCCGATCTCGGCGATGGCCGCGGTCCCGTCGTCGAGCAGCCGCGTCTTGTAGGCGGGGTCGGCCCAGGCCCGGGCCACGACCTGGGCGCCGTTCCGGGGGCCGATGCGGTTCTCGTATGCGTCGACCACCGCGTCGAGGTCGGCGGGGTCGACCATCTTCTTGTCGACGAGAATCGACTCGAGCGCGCGCACGCGCAGCGCGATGTCGTCGGGCACGACCTGGTGGTCGTGGTGGTGCTCGTGTCCGCCCGGCTCGCCGCCGGCCGCCTGCCTTCCGCGGGCCGGGCCGTTCTCCGATTCTGTCATCTCCTGGGCTCCCGATCGTCTGTCGCCCGAGCCGTAACCTGGCGACGACAGGCCGGGCGACGCCACGTGCTCTCGCCGGTTCGTGGCCAACGCCGCCCGCGGAGGGGTCCGTAAGTCAAGCAGCCGTCGGGCGGGTATCGATCCGGCTACCGGCGCCGGACGCTCGCCGACCCCTTGGGACAGTGATCGACATAAGGTTGCCAACTGCAACTGGGCGCAACCCGTTTCTCACCGTTTCGGGCGCTTGGCGCGTGGCAAGGTAATTTCCGTCATTAGTTGGGACAGTGATCGACACAGGGTTGCCAACTGGACTCGGGCTCAGCCCGTATTCTACGGTTTCGCGCTCCAGGCAGACGGCAAGGCAATTCTCGTCAGTGTCCTCACTGCACCCGCGTGCTGTGCGCCGAGACGCACTGCCAGCGGCCGTCGCGCCGTATCCAGACGTCGGTGTACCGCAATGTCAGCTCGGATTCCTGTCCCTGGCGCAGGCCGACGAGGTGCAGGGTGAACCACACCACCGCGGTGTCCCCGTAGATCGCGACGCGGAAGTCGTCCTGGACGGCCGAGATCACCGCCTGGTTGAAGTTGGCGACGAGTTCCAGCTCCCGCGCCTTGTCGCCGCGGCTGCCGTCGTCGTAGGTGCCGCGGAACTCGTCGGCGAGCAGGCCCTCGATGACGTCCACGTCCCCCGTGTAGACCGCGTCGTTCCAGCTTCGCTCGAGCTCGATCAAGGTCTCCCGGGTGGACTGGGCCGATTGGGCGCCCGCCGTCGCCGCCACGGCGAGAAGGACGGCGGCAAGCATCCACGAGAAGGGTCGGCGGCAGGTTCGCATCGTTGGCGTTCCTTTCAAATGGCCGCGGCGTCGCTGCCGACGCTACGGGGCGGGGGCAACCGCGGGGCACTTGCCCACGCGCCCGTCGCCCGCAGAATCTCGCACTGCAACTCCGATGTCCGCATTGTCGAACCCCCGGGCGGCGTTATCGCCGTTGTCGGGGTGGCGCGGTCCCACGGCGCGGGCGCTACAGCTCGCGGACCCAGATGTTGCGGTAGCTCACATGGTTGCGGTGATCCTGGAGCATGAGCGGCAGCCGGTCGGCGTGGGCCTCGTAGCGGGGATCGCCGCGGAAGACGGTCGGGCCTTCCAGGGTCACGTGGTTCTGCACGAGCACGCCGTTGTGGAGCACCGTCACCGTGGCGGGGCTCTCCAGGTCGCCGTCCGGGGTGAACCGCGGAGCGGCGAAGATGATGTCGTAGGTCTGCCACTCGCCGGGCCCCCGCGAGGCGTTCACGAGGGGGATGTGCTGCTTGTAGACGCTCGCCGCCTGCCCGTTGACGTAGGTGGGGTTCTGCCACGAGTCCAGCACCTGAACCTCGTAGAGCCCCATCAGGAACACCCCGCTGTTGCCGCGGCCCTGGCTCTCGCCGACGATCTCGGCGGGCGTGCGCCACTCGATGTGGAGCTGCACGTCGCCGAACCCCCGCTTCGTGGTCAGGTTCCCGGTGCCCGGGACCACGGTCATGGCGCCGTCGGCCACCTTCCACCCGGGCTCGCCGCCGCGGCCCCGCCACTCGGACAGGCCGGTGCCGTCGAACAGGACGATGGCGTCGGCCGGCGCGTGGCCGGGCCGGCCGGGGTCCACGGCGGCGGGCGTGGGCTTCCACACCTCGGTCTTCTCGGGCGGCGGCAGTGCGCCGCGTTCCTGAGCCCCCGCCGCGACCGTCAGCACCGACACGATCAGCCCGCCCGCCATGAACCCTGTGTTGCGCAGCATGGTTGCGTCCTCTCCATCAACTCTTGTGTTCCGCGCAGACTCGGTTCCACCAGTCCTCGCAAGACTCACCGGTCTGCCCTTCGTGCCTGGTCCGGTAATGCCGGTCGATGCCGTCCCACCCATTGCCACGGAACGCATGGTCGCACAGGGGACAAATCCGTGGTCGCGACGTGGGCTGCCCCCAACACGGACAGCCCGGATGGCACTTGGCGCGCGGTATGTCGTCGGTCGCCTCGACTGACTATACCTGCGGCAGCATCCAGGGCGCGCGGTACGGCGTCCGCAGCATCTTGTTGGCGGCACTGTCCGCCTCGCCCTCGAACATCTGCTTCCCGGCGTCCCACACCACCTTGCCGCCGGTGCGGAACGCGATGTTCCCGAGGTGGGCGTTCACCGCGGCGAGGCTCGCGACGTCGGCGTTGCAGACCGGCTGCTCACGCGACCGCATGCACGCGATGAAGTTCTCGGTGTGCTGGTCGAGGCCTCGCTGGGCCGGGTTCGCCGCGACGCGCGGCCGGCCGGGCATCTTGTAGCCGACGGGGCGCCGGTTCTCGAGCTTCTCCTCGGGATAGAGCTCCCAGCCCTGGCGGTCGACGACCAGCGTGCCGTTGTTGCCGACGAATGCGACCCCGTGCGCCCGCTGGAAGGGGCCGAGCTCGATACCGGTGGCGTGCTCCCACGTCATCAGGAAGTCGTCGAACTCGTAGAGGGCGGTCATCGTGTCGGGGGTCTCCTGGTCGTCGTCGGGATAGGCGAACTTGCCCCCGCTCGCGACCACGCTGCGCGGCGCCTCGGCCTGCATGCCCCAGAGCACGATGTCGATGATGTGGACGCCCCAGTCGGTCATCAGGCCGCCCGCGTAGTCCCAGAACCACCGGAAGTTGAAGTGGAAGCGGTTGGGGTTGAACGGCCGCTTCGGGGCGGGGCCGAGCCACCGGTCGTAGTCGACGCCCTCGGGCGGCTCGCTGTCGGGCACGTCGGGCACCGGGGGCAGCCAGTTCATGTAGGCCCAGGCCCGCACGCTGCGGATGCGCCCCAGCGCCCCGCCGTGCACGAACTCGATGGCCTCGGCCCAGTGCGGTCCGCTGCGCTGCCACTGCCCGCACTGCACGACCCGGCCGTAGTGGCGGGCGGCGGTGGTCATGACCTGGCACTCGTAGATCGAGTTGGCCAGCGGCTTCTCCACGTACACGTCCTTGCCGGCCGCGCAGGCGTCGACCATCTGCAGGCAGTGCCAGTGGTCGGGGGTGCCGATGACCACCGCGTCGAGGTCGTCGTTCTCCAGCAACGCCCGGTGGTCGGCGTAGAGGGCCGGCCGCTTGCCGCCCATCGCCTCGACGTCGCCGGCCCGCCGCTCGAGCACGCCCGGGTCGACGTCGCAGAGGGCGGCGCACTCGACGCCCGGCTGCCGCAGCAGCGATCGCACGTTCGAGAACCCCATGCCGTTGACGCCGATGGCGCCGATGACGATGCGGTCGCTCGGGGCCGTCGCCTGCCGGCCCGTGGCGTAGGCGGGCGGCGTCCACAGGGCGGCGCTCGCGCCCACGGCGCCGGTGGCGGAGGTTTGGAGGAAGCGGCGTCTCGACAGGCTCATGGCACTCTCCATCGTCGGCGGATCACGTCAGGGCGGATTGCGGCTCCAAGAATAATCCGGCGACCCGCGGCTTGTCATCCGCTGCGGGCCGCGGGCCACCCCCCGGGGTTGCCGGTACCGGCTGCCTTCGTCTACGTTGTGAGTATGGACGTATTGCTCGACGCCCTTCCCGTACTCGCGGTCGGCGGCTTCCTCTGGCGCCAGATTTCCAGCCTGGATCGACGCCTGGGATCCGTCGAGCGAGGGTTGGGCGATGTCGCGCAGCGGCTCGCGCGCCTCGAAGGCCGCATCGAGGGCTGGCAGGATCGCCAGCATCCGCCGGTGGCGTCCGCCTGAAGCCGACCCCAGGGCTTCGTCGTCGTCTCCACTCTCGGCGACCACGCCGTCGCCCCCGGCTCAACTGAAGTACCAGCGCCGCCACCAGCAGCACGATCGCTGCCGACTGGACGAGGTCTCCCGTCGTCAGGTCCGCTCGCGCCGCGATCCTCTGCCGCACCTCCGCTCCGGAGGACTACGCCGTTGCCTCTGGGATCAACTGAAGTAGATCAGCACCCCCGCCACCAGCAACACGATCGCTGCCGACTGGACGAGGTCCCCCGTCGTCCAGGTCCGCTCGCGCGGCGCGTCTTCCGCCTCCGGGGCGCTGAACGTCAGCCCCCGTAGTCGCGCCGGGTCCGGCCGTTCGGTGGCGAGGCTGACCGTGGCGAGGAGCAGCACGCAGACCACGAACAGGGCGAAGCCGAAGTACAGGAAGTTCACGCCGGCCAGCCAGCCGAGGGGACCGGACAGCGCGTCGGCCCGCAGCTCGAGCAGCAGCTTCGCCATCCCGAGGACGAACCCCGCCACCAGGGTGGTGATGGCCCCGGTCGCGTTCACCCGGTTCCACAGCAGCCCCAGCAGGAACACCGCCGCGATGGGCGGGGCGATGTACGCCTGCACGTTCTGCAGGTAGGTGTAGAGCCCCGTCGCGAGGGCCTGCATGACGGGGATCCACGCGATGCCGAGCCCGACGACGGCGAGGGTGCCCCAGCGCCCCACCCGCACGAGCTCCGCCCCCGTTGCGGCGGGGCGCACCTTGCGGTAGACGTCCATCGTGAACAGGGTCGAGCACGAGTTGAAAACGGCGGCGAGCGAGCTCATCAGGGCCGCGAGCAGGCCGGCGGCGACGAGGCCGCGCAGGCCCACCGGCAGCACCGCGTTGACGAGCACGGGCAGGGCCTGGTCGGCCTCGGCGAGGTCGAGCCGGCCGCGGTTGGCGAGGCCCAGCGCGATCATCCCCGGCACGATGAAGAGGAACACCGCCGACAGCTTCAGCCACGCGCCCCAGATGGCGCCCCGGCGCGCGGTGGCCTCGTCCTCGGCGGCCAGCACCCGCTGCACGATGTACTGGTCGGTGCACCAGTACCAGAGGCCGACGATGGGCGGGGTCAGCACCATGCCGAGCCAGGGGAACTCGGGGTCGTCGAGGGGCTTCCACATGTCGAACAGGTCGCTCCCCACCGACGCGCGCAGCTCGCCCCAGCCGCCGATCTCCGCGAGCCCGAAGAAGGTCACCGCGGCCGAGCCCCCGACGAGGACGAACGCCTGCAGCGCCTCGGTGTAGACCACCGCGCGCAGGCCGCCGAGCACGGTGTAGACGCCGGTCAGCACGACCACCGCCGCCGCCCCCGTCCAGAAGTCGAGGCCCATCAGCCCCTGCAGCATGACGCCGCCCGCGTAGACGGTCACCGACACCTTGGTGAGGACGTAGCCCACCAGCATGACCACCGACAAGAACCAGCGGCTGCGGCCGTCGTAGCGCCGCTCGAGGAACTCGGGCATCGTGAAGACGCCGCTGCGCAGGTAGAACGGCACGAACACCCAGCCCAGGAGCAGGATGATCCACGAGTGCAGCTCGTAGTGCCCCAGCACCATGCCGGTGCTGGCCCCCGAGCCGGCGAGCCCGACCACGTGCTCGGAGCCGATGTTCGAGGCGAACAGCGACCCCCCGATGGCGAACCAGCCGACGTGCCGGCCCGCGAGAAAGTAGTCGGCGGCGGTCTGCTGGCGCCGGCGCGCGACCCACGCCGCGATGCCGAGCAGGGCCGCGAAGTACGCGCCGACGACGATCCAGTCCAGAGCGGCGAACCTCATCAGGCGGTCTCCCTCCCGTGGTGGAGCGCGTCGATCTTACCGGGACCGGCTGCCGCCGACGATCCGGCCCCACTGCGGCCAGCGCGTCGGGGGGGGCTCCTCCGCGGGCGGGACGCGTTGAGCCTTGCCCGAATCCGCCGCCACGGACGACTCCGGCTCCCGAACCTGCGAGGACGTTCGGCGGCCTCCCTGCGGCGGGCAGCAGGGCATTCGTCCGGCACGGATCGGCTGCCGCGGCGGCGCTTGTGATATGACAATGCCGCGCGGCGTTCCCGCCGCGACGGAAGGAGACGAGGCGAACGATGGCGCGAAAGGTAACGCTGTTCACGGGACAATGGGCCGACCTGCCGCTCGCCGAGCTGGCCCCCAAGGCGAAGCAGTTCGGTTTCGACGGGCTGGAGCTGGCGTGCTGGGGAGACCACCTCGACGTCGCCCGCGCCGCCGTCGACCAGGACTACTGCGACGGGCGCCATGCCCTGCTGGCCGAGCACGGGCTCGGCTGCTGGGCGATCTCGCACCACCTCGCCGGCCAGCTCGTCTGCGACCCGAACGACGACCGGTCCGACGCGTTCGCCCCCGAGGCGGTTCACGGCGACCCCGAGGCGAAGCGGGCGTGGGCGGTCGAGACCATGAAGAACACCGCCCGCGCCGCCCGCAACCTCGGGCTGAAGGTGGTATGCGGGTTCACGGGGTCGCCCATCTGGCACCTGCTCTACTCGTTCCCGCCGGTGTCCGAGGAGACCCTTGAGGTCGGCTACCGGCGGTTCGCCGAGCTGTGGCACCCGATTCTCGACGTGTTCGACGAGTGCGGGGTGCGGTTCGCCCTCGAGGTGCACCCCACCGAGATCGCGTTCGACATCGTCAGCGCCCACCGTGCCCTCGACGCCGTCGGCCGGCGCGAGGCGTTCGGCTTCAACTTCGACCCCAGCCACCTGCAGTGGCAGGGGATGGAGCCCGCCCGGTTCATCGGCGAGTTCTCCGACCGCATCTACCACGTGCACATGAAGGACGCTGCCGTCACCCTCGACGGCCGCACCGGCCTGCTCTCGTCCCACCTGCCGTTCGGGGCGGCCGACCGGGGCTGGGACTTCCGCTCGGTGGGCCGGGGCGACGTCGACTTCGAGGCGATCATCCGCGCCCTGAACCGCATCGGCTACGCGGGGCCGCTCTCGGTCGAATGGGAGGACTCGGGCATGGACCGCGAGCACGGCGCCCGCGAGTCGTGCGAGTACGTGAAGGACGCCGACTTCGAGCCGTCGACGGTGGCGTTCGACGCCGCGTTCGAGGAGTAGGGGTGGAGGGCCGGCGACCGGCGCCCGGAACCGTGGTATAACGGTTGAACGTAGCGAAACGACGGCCCTCCAAGGGACTCGGATGCGCATTCTCTTCTGGAATACCGGCAGGCGTCCCGTAGTAGACCTGCTCAGGGATGTATGCGGTCGCCGGGATCTGGACGTTCTCGTCCTGGCGGAGACGGTCGACCCCGTCGAACGTCTCGTCTCTCAATTGAACAGGGGAGCAGGACGGCTCTACTCTTCTGCGCCTGACCCGCTGGCGGGGTTGGTCAAGCGGCCGTTACGCGTGCTGACGCGCCTGCCCGAGAACCGTGTGAAGGCTGTTCATGACAGCGATGGCGTCACGGTGAGGCGAGTATTCCCTGTCATCGGACCGGACTTCACCATCGTCGCCGTGCACCTTCGCAGCAAGCTGTTTCGGGACCATGACGATCAGGTGTCCGAAGCCAAGGACGTCAACGCGGACATCGAATCGGCCGAGCGTCAAGTGGGCCACTGCAGAACCCTCGTCATCGGCGACTTCAACATGAACCCCTTCGAGCGCGGGTTGGTGAATTTCGACTGTTTTCACGCGGTGATGTCGCGAGCTACGGCGCGCCGACGATTGCGCAGGTCCGACCGCCGTGAACGGCGCTTTTTCTACAATCCGATGTGGAGTCACTTCGGCGACCGCAGTCCGGGTCCTCCCGGCTCCTACTATCGCAGCGGTTCCCGACAGACCGAGTATTTCTGGCACCTGTTCGATCAGGTTCTGCTTCGACCGGAACTACTCGACTACTTCATGGATGATGGCCTGGAAGTCGTCACGCGGATCGGGCAGCGGTCGCTCGTGAATCGACGCGGAGTCCCCGATCGCAATACAGGATCTGATCATCTACCGTTGTTTCTCGACTTGTCGATAGAGGCGGGAGTTTTGCATGGCAGCGCTCAACCCATGGCTCAAGCTGAAGGATGAGGCGTCGAAGATCCGTACGCCTGTCCTGATTCTCAACAGGCAGGCGGATATGTTGAACGAGGCCACCGATGGACTGATTAGAGGGAGTACCGACGTCGAGGGAGGACTTGGCCGTGCGGAAACGACCGTCGCCTTCTGCGCCTATGTCCCGACGCTGAACAACTACGAGGTCCGCCTGTTTCGAGTGAGGCAACCGGTCACCCAGTATCCCGCACTACTGATTCCGGAATGGGGCGAGGGTATTCATCCGGTCACGTGCGAGAACGACGAGCGGCTTGAAGCGGCCGTGGTCGACTATTGTGGGGGCCCTGACGTGCAGAAAATCGTCAGCGGTTTGTTGGCGCAGGCGCGTCACGCGATGGGTGAAGCCACGTGAGCAGTACAGACATCGAGACGAAACGACGGCTGCGCATGGGCATGGTGGGGGGAGGCCCCGGGGCGTTCATCGGCGACGTCCACCGCCGGGCCGCGTGCATCGACGGGGACGTGGATCTGGTGGCGGGGGCGTTCGCGTCCGACGCCGCCCGGTCGCGGCAGAAGGGGGCCGAGCTGGGGCTGGACCCCGACCGCGCCTACGCCTCGTACGCCGCCATGGTCGACGGCGAACGCGCGATGCCCGCCGGCGAGCGCATCGACTTCGTGTCCATCGTCACCCCGAACCACGTCCACTTCCCCGTTGCCAAGGCGTTTCTCGAGGCCGGGTTCCACGTCGTCTGCGACAAGCCGATGACGTTCACGGTGGACGAGGCGCGCGAGTTGCGCCAGATCGTCCGCAAGAGCCGCCGCGTCTTCGCCCTCACCCACAACTACACCGGCTATCCGATGGTGAAGCTGGCCCGCGACCTCGTGCGGGCGGGCGACCTCGGCCGGCTCCGCAAGGTGGTCGTCGAGTACCCGCAGGGCTGGCTCGCCACCCGCCTCGAGCGGACCGGCATGAAGCAGGCCGAGTGGCGCACCGACCCCCGGCGCAGCGGCGGCGCCGGCTGCATGGGCGACATCGGCACCCACGCCGAGAACCTCGCCGAGTACGTCACCGGCCTGCGCATCGTCGAGCTGTGCGCCGACCTGACGACCTTCGTTCGCGGGCGCCGCCTCGACGACGACGGCAACGTGCTGGTGCGGTTCCAGAAGGGCGCGCGGGGCGTGCTGCACGCCAGCCAGGTGTCGGTGGGGGAGGAGAACGCCCTCACCCTCCGGGTCTACGGCGAGGAGAAGGGTCTGGAGTGGCGGCAGGAGGCCCCGAACGCTCTCCGCGTCCGGTCGAACGACGGGCCGGTCGAGATCTGGACCCGCGGCTCGGGCTACGTCGCCGCGAAGAGCCCCGCCGCGGCGCGGGCCACCCACCTGCCGGCGGGGCACCCCGAGGCGTTCCTCGGCGCCTTCGCCAACGTCTACCGCAACGCCGCCGACACCATCCGCGCCCGTCTCGCCAGCGTGAAGCCCGACCCGCTGGCCCTCGACTTCCCGACCGTCGACGACGGCCTGCGCGGCATGCTGTTCATCGAGGCCCTGCTCGAGAGCGCGCGGTCGGACCGGAAGTGGACGCGCGTGCCGGCGCGATGAAGAACTGCGCCGGGGCGGCGCCGGCCGCGATGCGATCGACATCCCCGCGTGTCCGCACTACCGTCCGATTCACCGCTGTCTCGGAGAAAGTGGCGTCAACGGACCATTCTATGTGGACAAAAGTGGCAAGGCTCGCCCGATGATGTCGGCCCATCGGGCTTCATCTTCCACCGGGACGAACTCGGGAGAACAGCGTGGGAGCTTCCGACACGGATCTCCACGTTCGTCGCTACACGAAGCTCCGGAGGAACGGAATCGCCGGCTGCACGCGAATGCCGTCCGGGGTCCGGTAGTCGTCGGTGCCGGTCGCGCTGATCTGGGTCGCCTCGGCATCGGTGAAGCGGGCGTGCAGGTACCGCTGGGCCTTGTCCACAGGGCGGTCGCTCCACTTCACCTCGATCAGGTGGACCGGGACAGGTGGACCGGGACCTCCCGGTCGGTCACCACGAAGTCGACCTCGCGGCCGTCGACGTCGCGGAAGTACCGCAGGTCGAGGTCGCGCCCGCGGACGGGCGCAGCAGGTGGTAGCGCCCCTGCAGGGAGTCGCCGCCGTGGCGGTAGTAGTCGAGCCGGCCGCTACCGGTGACGAGAATGCGGGTCCCGTCCTGCCGGTCGTAGAGGCCCTTGAGGAAGCCGCGCCACCCGCGGAACTTGTGCAGCTCGTCGAAGACGAGCAACGAAGCGTTCGGCAGGCGGCCACGCAGGATCCTGCGGAGGGACCCCAGCGTTCGGTCGGGTCGTGGTCGAAGCCTCTTGTAATTGTACCTATTGTCTAGTACAACAGGGCACGTGGATCTCGTCAGCGTCGACCCGCGGGACCGGACACCGATCTACGTGCAGCTGGAGCGCGGGTTGCGTGCCGCGATCGCGGCGGGACGCCTGCAGCCGGGCGATCGACTGCCGACCGTCCGGCAGCTCGCGGTCGATCTGCGCGTCAACGCGAACACTGTCGCGCGCGTGTACGGCGAGCTCGAGCGGCGCGGCGTCCTCGAGACGCGGCGGGGCGTCGGCTCGTTCGTCAGCGCCACCCCGGCGCAGGCTCGCCCACCGCGGGAACACCATCGCCGGCTGAACGCGTTCGTCACGCGCCTGCTGGCGGATGCCGACTCGGCCGGTTTCACCATCGACGAGGTGACCGCGGCGCTTCGCGCGCGTCAGCACGGAGGATCATGATGGCCCACACAATCTTCGGAGAGCGTCCGGAATCCCGCCTCCGCCACGTCCGGCGCATCAACGTCGTGTCGGTCGCAATCCTGCTGGCCTGGTGCGCGATCGCGTTGTGGGGATGGGAGACCACGGGCAACCCCGCGCCGCCGGTCGCGGCCGTGTCGATCGGACTCGTGCTGATGCAGTCGCCGCGGATCGCGCACCAGTGGGAACGGAGCGTCGTGCTGCGGCTCGGACGGTTCGTCGGCTTGCGGGGGCCCGGGCTGTTCTGGGTCGTGCCGTTCGTCGACCGCGTATCCGCGTGGGTCGACCAGCGCACGGTCACGACCACCTTCGCGGCCGAGCAGACCCTGACCTCGGACACCGTGCCGGTGAACGTCGACGCGGTGCTGTTCTGGATGGTGCACGACGTCGAAAAGGCGGCGCTCGAGGTCCAGGACTACGCGCAGGCGGTGAGCTGGGCGGCGCAGACCGCATTGCGCGACATCATCGGCCGGACCACCCTCGCCGATCTCCTGCGCGGCCGGGAACGCATCGAGGCCGAGCTGCAGCAGCTCATCGATCAGCGCTCGAATCCGTGGGGGGTGACCGTGTCGTCCGTCGAGATGCGGGACGTCGTGATACCCGACGCGCTCCAGGACGCCATGTCGCGTGAAGCACAGGCGGCCCGCGAGAAGCAGGCGCGCGTCATATTGGGCGAAGCCGAGATGGCCATCGCCAGCTCGTTCCAGGAAGCCGCCAAGGTATCAGGAGAACCCGACCGCCCTGCATCTGCGGGCGATGAACATGCTCTACGAGGGCCTGAAGGAGAAGGGCGCGCTGATGCTGGTCCCGAGCAGCGCCGTCGAGTCGATGGGCATGGGCGGCCTGATGGGCGCCGCGGCGTTGCGACAGTCCGGCCTGGTGGGCGGGAGCGACACGCACGGCGCCGCCGGCCGTCCGCCGGAGTGAAGGACGTCACGGGTCGGGTACCGCGACGAACGACGGTTCGGGGGCGGGCATGGACCGGGGAGATGCGACGCCAAGTCCCCGGTCGGGTACCGCGACGAACGACGGTTCGGGGGGCGGCATGGATCGGGAGATGCGACGCCAAGTCCCCGGCGCTTGGAAGGAGTCGTCACATGAGCAGGATCACCGGTTCGCATGCGGGGCTGTTGGCTACGTTGCTTCTCGTGACGCCCGGCGCCGGTGGAGCCGCGGCCGGGCAGGCCCCGCCACGGCCGGCCACGCCGTTCGAGCCGATTGCCGCGATCCTCCTTGCTTTCGAGCGGCACGCGATAGTCGCCGTCGGCGACCCGCACGACAACGAGCAGGCCCACGAGTTCCGGCTCTCGCTGATTCGCGACCCCCGGTTCGCGGCGGCCGTCGACGACATCGTGGTGGAATGGGGGAACGCCCACTATCAAGGCGTCATGGACCGCTTCGTCGACGGCGACGACGTCCCCGACGCCGAGTTGCGCCAGGTCTGGCAGAACACTACGCATCCCGGACTGGGCAACGATCGGCCGATCACGGAAGCGTTCTTCCGGGCGGTGCGCGAGGTCAACGCGTCGCTCCCGCCTGAGCGCCGGCTCCGGGTCCTGCTCGGCGACCCCCCGATCGACTGGGATGCGGTGGAGAGCCGGGAGGACCACCAGAAGTGGATAGAGCTGCGCGACACGCACGCCGCCGCGCTGATTCGACGCGAGGTGATCGAGAAGGGCCGGCGCGCTCTCGTCGTCTACGGCAGCATGCACCTGCAGCGGCGGAATCTGTTCTCCAACTACGAGCTCGTCGAAGACCCGAACCTCCACACGCTCGTCCAGCAGCTCGAGCGCGAGGGCGGCGCGCGCGTGTTCACCGTCTGGCCGACGGCCTGGTCGACGGCGGGCGTCGACCTGCAGGAAGCGCAGCCTGACGTGGCGTCATGGCGGGCTCCCAGCCTTGCCCTGGTGCGCGGCACCGTGCTCGGGGCGGCGGACTTCAGCGCGTTCTACCCGGCCGAGGTGCCCCGCGCGACGATCCGGGACGGCCGGATCGTGACGAGCCGGGACGGCCGGATCGTGCCGGTTCCCCCTGAAGAGTGGCGCTCGTTGCCCGCCGAAGAGCAGTTCGACGCCGTGCTGTATCTCGGGCCTCCGTCCGACATGACGAGGTCGTTGCTCTCTCCTGCGCTATGTCGCGACCCGGCCTACATGGACATGCGCCGGGAACGCCTGTCGCTCGTGGAGATGCAGCGCAACCTGGAGCAGCTGCAGCGGTACTGCGCGCGGGTCGCGCCGTAGAGTAACCGCGGTCCGCCGGAAGCTCCCAGTCGGGACCGGCCGGAGCGCCAGGCCCGACTACTGGGTGGGCTGATCGGACGCCACCGCGAGTTCGACCACGCGCAGACGATCGTCGATGCGGCGGATCTCGGTGCGGATTTCGGCGTGCTCGGCCCGAACCTCGGCGTTGAGCTCGCCGATGCGGGCGTTCGTGTCGCCGATGCGGGCGTTCACATCGGCGAATCGGGCGTTCATGTCGGCGCGGAGGTCATCGATCCGGCCGTTCGTCGAACAGGAGCCGCCGATGATGGCGAGCACGACGGTGGCGCCGATGCCGATGACCGTCAGCCGGTCGGTCGTCGTCATGATCCGAGCCTGCCACAATTGAGTCGGGCTACCGCGACGGGTAGCCCCCCACCCAGACCGGGCTCGACCACGCCATCGCGTCGTTCACCTGCCGCACCCGCACGTAGTAGTAGTCGCCCTGCCGCGGGGTGTCCTCGTCGGTGTAGTCGAAGCTGACGTCGCGGGGGCCGTTGCGGATGAGGCGGCGCAGGGTGACGCGGTCGTCGGGGTAGTCGTCGATGGGCATCGCGCGGGAGATGCCGCCGGCGTTGAGGGTCATCCGCACCCGGCTGGCGGGGATGACCGCGCGGGGCCGGTAGAAGGGCGGCGCCGAGCCGGTCTCGGTGGTCTCCTCGAGGTCGACGGTGACGGCCACGCTGGGGCGGATGCCCGACAGCGTGAGCCGCAGCGAGCTGCTGTCGCCGCGGGTGTGGGTGGCGAAGCGGGCGCCGTTGCCGGTCCGATCGAGGAACTGGGTGGTCGGGTTGACGAAGTCGGTGGCCGCGACCGCGACGACGTTGGCCCCCGTCACCCGCACCTCGCCTCGCCAGTGGCGCCAGCCCCTCGGGGCGTCGCCGGGATGGACGGGGGTCTCGCCGGACGAGAACGACAGCAGCCACTGCTCGGTGTCGGCGGGCCGGCCGCGGCCCACCGCGTACTCCTCGCTCCAGATGACCTCGTCGTTCTTCAGCAGTTCGACCGACCGGATGGGCGCGGTGCCGACGACCCGGCCCTCGACCTCGCGGACGTCCGCGTACCCGGCCTCCTGCCCCATCGGGGTGCCGTTGACGGTGACGTCGAGGATGATGCGGTCGCCGGTCGTCGCATAGGTGCGCCGCTGCTTCATGGCGTCGAAGATGGCGTCGCGCGAGCGCTCGGGGGCCATCACCGCGCCGAGGCCGCCGCGCTGGGCCAGCGAGTCGCGGTTGGGGGCGGAGTAGCCGGGGTGCGACAGGTGGTCGTCGGACGCGGCGATGAGCCCCACGCGGTGGCCGTGCGACAGGTACTGCCGGACGAACCAGTTGAAGGTGCCGTGCATCGACATCATCTCGATGAGCGGCTCGAGCTGCGGGTCCGACTGGCGGTAGTCGCCGGGGTTGTGGGCGTGGGGGATGACGAGGACGTCGTCGGGGTCGTAGCGCGCGTGCAGGCCCTGGTAGAGCTCGGACAGGGTCGGGTACTCGACGGCGGACACCGGGGTGCGGTCGACGGTGTTCCGGTAGAGCACGTTGTGGTGACCGCCGAACCGGGCCGGCCGCGTCCACTCCCAGCCGAGGTAGGGGATGAACCGGCCCGGGTCGTCGAACGCCTCGACCGCGCTCTTCGACAGCTCCCACTCGGCGTCGTCGAGCCAGACGTCGTGCTCGGAGTGGGTGACGAAGTCGAGCCGGGCGTCGTCGCGCGCGAAGGTCATGAAGAAGTCGATGGTGCCGATGCCCTCGGCGTAGCCCGAGTGGCCGTGGGTGTCGCCCCAGAAGATGCGCCGCTCGGGGTCCTCGACGACGAGGACCGGGTTGGCGTCGCCGGTGATCTCCCGGTCCTCGGAGCGGAGGGTGATCCAGTGCGGTCCCGGCTCGTCCAGCGTCAGCGGCACCACGGTGATGGCCTCCGTGCCGGCGGGGGTGGTGGCGCGCACGTCGCCGTCGACCAGCACCTCGAAGGCGGGGATGTCGCCGGTGGCGCGGTTGAAGAACGCGTCCTCGGCCCGCACCGACAGCTCGAACGGCTCGCCCGGCTCGACGATGCTGGGGGCGAAGCCGTGCACGCCGGCCACCCGCGTGCCGCTGACGACGAAGGGCAGGATGGGCAGCGGCCGCCACTCGCCCGACGCGTCGAGGTCGACGTAGAGGGGCAGGGGCATGCGCGCGCTCGACGTGCCGGTCATGAGCAGCCCCGGGCCGCCGCCGCTGGTGTCGCCGTAGGTGATGGTGACCGTCTCGCCGGGGTCGAGCCGGCCCGAGGCGAGCCGGAAGACGAGGGCGGGCTCGGGCGCCCGGAACCCGCCGTGGGGGCCGCGCGCCATGTACACGTCGGGCTGGAACTCGGCGTCGCCGTCGCTGGTGGCGATGGTCACGTACCCCTCGCCGGCGGGGTCGTCGGTCTGGAAGGGGCCGTAGTTCATGTTGAAGTGCCGGGCCACCCAGAAGCCGCCGCCGGTCTCCACCGCGCGCGTTCCCGCCGTCCACGTCTGGCGGATGGTCTGGTGGCTGCGCGCCTCGAACGGGCCGAGCGACTCGGCCGCGAGCTCGCCGAGGGCGCCGGGCTCGTCGTGCAGGGTGAACTGGCGGACGAGCCGGTCGATGACGGCGCCCTGGTTCAGGGCCGCCTGGCCCCTCGGGGGCAGGGTCGCCTGCAGCCGCACGCGCGGGCCCTCCAGCCCGACCTCGCCGCCGCCGAGGGCGTAGGCGTCGACCCACTCGTCGAGGATGCGCGCGCGCTCGGCGATGGTCGTCTCGTCGGTCGGGCTCGCCGCGACGTCGGCCTTGAGCTGCTCGACGGCGGTGCGGAGGGCCGGCGACAGGTAGTCGTCGCCGGCGCCGTCGCCGCCCGGCGCCCCGCAGGCGGCGGCCCAGCCGGCCAGCGCGAGGGCGGGAATCAAGCGAGGAATGGGGCGTGTCGTGGCTACGGATCGGCTGCGTGCTGCTCCGCGTCGTTCTCGGTCCGCTCTCCAGTCTGTCATCGACGTATCCAGCTTCCTCCGCCATGACGGCGCCACCAGAAGCGCCGCAGCCGGCATGTTCCGACGGCCCGGGAGCCCGCGGGGAGAGCTCCGCCCTCCGCCGCGTGATGACGATGGACGCGCGGCTGTCCGCCGCCGTCGCCCAGCCGCGCGTCTCCTCGCTCTTCGTCGGCTTCTTCGCCGCCCTCGCGGTGATCCTCGCGGCGACGGGCCTCTACGGGCTGCTCAGCTACACCGTGTCGCAGCGGCGGCGGGAGATCGGCGTCCGCAGGACCGCCGCCGTCGCGAGGAGGCCGAGGGCCCCGCCGCCCGCGCTCAGCACCACACTCTCGGTCAGGAGCTGGCGGACGATGCGCCCGCGGGCCGCGCCCAGCGCGCCCCGCACCGCCAGCTCGCGCTGCCGCGCGATGCCGCGGGCGAGGAAGCAGGCCGGCTACGTTGACGCAGGCAATCAGCAGCACCAGCCCCGTCGCCGCGCTGAGCACCAGCAGCGCCGGCCGGTGGTCGCGGACCATCTCCTCCTGCAGCGGGACCACGCGCCCCACGAAGGCGGGGGCCGCGTTCGCTGCCCGCCCCGCGCCCGGCGCCGCGCCACCGATGTCCGGCTGCCGCAGTATCGCATCGACCTCGGCCGCGGCCTGCGCCGGCGACACGCCGGGCCCGAGGCGCCCGAGGGCCGAGAAGGCGAACGAGACCGTGAGCGTGCGGCCTCCGGCATTCTCGACCGGGGCGGAGGGCTGCATCACCATGGGGGTCCAGAGCTCGTCCTCGGGGCCGGGGAACGCGAACCCCTCGGCGAGCACCCCCACCACCGTGTACGGCTCGCCGTCGAGCTCGATCGGCGCCCCGGCGATGTCCGGATCGGCCGCGAAGCGGGTGGTCCACGCGCGGAAGCTCAGCAGCGGTTGGTGAGCCACCCGATCGATTCGGGCTGGGCGGAGCGGCCGGCGTCGGACTGCGGCGCGGACTCGCCGGCGCGAACACCCCGTGCGGTCAGTCCTGCAGCTCGAACAGGATCGCGCGCGGCGCGCCCTCGAGCACCTCGACCCGGTGCGCGCGGCCGGCCGGCCAGTAGTCGACGTCCTTGTAGGCGTAGGTCCGGTCTTCCCCGGCGCCGTCCTCGTCGATCGACCGGAGGGAGCCGCCTTCGAGAAAGACCACGGCGGTATCGGTCTCGTGGACGTGGAGCGGCAGGTCCTGCCCCTCGGTCAACGGGACGTCCCACACCTTCACGCGCGCGTGGTCCAGCATCAGGGTGGCCCCGTCCATCGGAACCGCGGGCGGGAGGTCGATCCGGGCCGCCGGCGCCGGCGGCGGATCGTCCTTCAGGTCGATCATGATCGAGTGCCGCTCGGGCTGCCCGATGCCTTCCTCCTTGTGGGTCACCCCCTTGGGGAGCAGGAACGTGCTCGGAATCTCGAACGGCGTCTCGCTGACGGTGAATGTACCGTCCGGCCGCGTCACCCGCAGCGGCCCCCAGCGCAGGAACACGCCGGTCATGTCGTAGCGGTGGCGGTGGTAGGGCTGCGGCAAGCCGTCGAGCCAGAGGACCTCCCACACGATTACCCGGTCGTTCTCGAACCGCTTCGTGACCCCCTCGCGCGGATAGGCGTGGGGATAGTCGGGCTCTTCCCCCGCCGGCTGGGCCCGAGCCGGGCTCCCCCCGGCCGCCAGAAGGCCGGTGATCAGCAAGCCGCCGATCGCCGTGGCGGACCGCCGCGCCTGCATCGCAATCATCATCGCACTCCATTCGTGGATCGACACCACCGCCGCCAACCGGGTATCGACCGGCTCCGCTTCGTTCACGGGACCGACACACAGCCCGGCCGCCCCTCGTCGGCAGCCCGCCCTCCGGGGTGCTGTCGAGTCCCGTCAGAACATCGCGATCGGGTTCGCGGGGCTGCCGGTGCCGCGCGCCACGTTGAGCGGCAGCAGCATGAACATGAACTCGTGCCGGCCCTCCTCGGCGCAGGCGTCGGCGATGGGCTCGAGCCGCGCGTTGTCGAGCAGGGCGACGCCGAAGTTGAAGAGCACCCCGTGGACGGGCCAGGGCAGCCCGTCCGCGCCCATGCGGGCGTCCATGAGATCCCAGCCCAGCAGCGCCACGTCGTGGTCGCGGATGAACTCGGCGCAGCTCGGGTGCAGGCCGGGGCGCCCCTGGCTGCCGTCGTCGCCGCTCTGCATGTACGACGCCCAGCCGCTGTGGACGAGGAGGGCGTCGCCCGGCTCGACGGTCACCCCCTGCGCGGCCGCGATCGCCTCGAGCTCGTCGCCGCGCACGGGACGGTCCGCCGTGACGTGGGGCTCGCCGCGGTGGCGGGGCACGTCGATCAGGACTCCCTTGGTGATGACGCCGCGGTTCCAGTGGGTGATGTCGCCGAAGTGGGCGCCCTGGGTGGTGATCTCGTCGTCGGGGTCGCGGCCCTGCCACATTCCGTCCTCGTCCCAGATGTGGCAGAGGGCGTCGATGTGGGTCACGGTCGAGCCGTGGTAGATGAAGCCCAGGTAGTCCATGACGTAGCCGCCGTTCCCGCCGAGCGAGTCCTTGGTGATGAAGTGCTGCGGCGGCTCGAAGACGCGGCTGAGCGAGACGGTGCGGCCGGTGCGGACGAGGCCGGCGGCGGCGGCGCGCTTCTCGGCGGTGATGAGGTTGATGGCGCCGACCTGGTCGTCGTCGCCCCAGCGGCCCCAGTTGCGCCGGTCGCGGTACATCGCCGCGTAGTCGGTGTCGGCGGCCTGTCCGGCCCGGACGGCGGGAGAGGCGGGCGCCGCCGCGGCCGATGCCGCCGCCCGGTTCCGGGCGGCCTGACGGGCGAGGAGCTCCGGGGGAGAGAAGGTCCCGGCGCCGGTGCGGGGGGCGCCCGCCGGCGAGGCCAGGGCCGAGGCGGGCCGGGCCAGCGCGGCGCTGCCCACGGCCGCCGCGTGCATCAGGAATCGTCGTCGTGATGAAGCCATTGCGAGGTCCTCCCGCGGCCCCGGTCGGGGCATCTCCTGCCGGTTTCCGGCGGTGTCGTCGGTTCGCACGAACGGGATGGATTATAGCGTCAGGCGCCCCGGCCCGTTCCGCGTCGGGTAAACGGCTGACTGGATTGGACGTATGCTATGTAGCCGCGAGGTCGTGGCGAGATCGGGTTCCGTACTGATGAGGTCGTAAACGTGGGAGCGAGACGTGTGCGTCGGGTGGGGCCGTCGTGGGCGGTACTGGCAGGCATGGCGCTGGCGGCGGTCCCGGTGTTCGGGCAGCCGGCCCCGGCACCCGTCGGCGGCCCGCTGCCCGGTACGGTGGCCATCGTCCCGTTCACCAACCTGACGGGCAGTGCGGTCGACGACTGGATGGGCCTGGGCATCGCCGAGGCGCTCGCGGCCGGGTTCCCGGCGGGGACGGCGGTCGTCGCGCGGCGGGACGGCACCGTTGCGGCCGATGAGGCGGCCGCCGCGCCGGTGTCGGCGGAGGATGCCGCCGGCGTGGGCCGCGCCCTCGACGTGCCGTTCGTGCTGGTCGGCGCCTATCAGCGGTTCGGCAGTCGGCTCCGCATCACCGCCCGGGTCGTGTCGGTGACCGCCGGCGGCATCGTCCGTTCCGCCATCGTCGATGGCGGCCCGCACGATCTGTTCGACCTGCAGGACCGCCTGGTGCTCGCGCTGTCGGCGGCCGAGGCGCCCGCCGGGGGAGCAGGCGCCCCGAGCGAGGGTCCCGCGGCCGGCGCGTCCGCTTCGCCGGTGGGCGCGGCCCCGTTCGCTGGGACCGCACCGTCGGGCGGCGCCGGCTCGTCCGGGAGGCCGCGACCGGCTCCGGTCCGGCCGCCGGCCCCGCGCGGTCCCGGCGAGGCGTCGACCGTCCCCCGGACGGCGCCATTCGCGGGGGGGGCGGCCGCGACGCCCGCCGGTCCGGCCGCCGAGGCGGGGACGGTGGCGCCCGGCGGCTTCCTGGCCGGCACTGCCGCGTCGCTCGCATCGCTCATCGACGGACCGCCGGCCCCGGTCGCGCCCGAGGTGATGACGCGCGACGAGGAAGGGCGCACCACGGTCCGGGCGATCCGGTTGGCCGAGGGCATCCGCCTCGACGGGGTGCTCGACGAGGGGGTCTACGAGACCGTCCCCCCGATCACCGGGTTCATCCAGCAGGTGCCCGACATCGGCGCCCCCGCCACCGAGCGGACCGAGGCGTGGATCCTCTTCGACGAGATCAACGTCTACGTCTCCGCCCGGGTCTGGGACTCGGCCCCCGAGAGTCAGTGGGTCGCCAACGAGATGCGCCGCGACACCAGCCAGCTCCGCCAGAACGACACGTTCACCGCCTTCTTCGACACCTTCTACGATCGCCGCAACGGCTTCAACTTCTACACGAATCCCCTCGGGGCCCGCGCCGACCAGCAGTTCACGAACGAGGGCAATCCCAACAGTGACTGGAACCCGGTGTGGGACGTGCGCACCGGCCGCTTCGCCGGGGGCTGGACGGTCGAGATGGAGATACCCTTCAAGACCCTCCGCTACCGCTCGGAACCGCCCCACATCTGGGGCATCCAGCTCCGCCGCGCCATCCGCCGCAAGAACGAGTGGGTCTACCTGACCCGGCTGCCCATCTCCGCCGGCGGCGGCAGCGGCTCGGCCGGCATCTTCCGGGTCTCGGCGGCGGGGTCGCTGGTCGGCCTCGAGCCGCCCCCGGCGAGCCGCAACCTCGAGGTGAAGCCGTACGGCATCGGCGGCATCTCCACCGACATGACCGCGGATCCGGTGGTGAGCAACGAGCGGAGCGGCAACGGGGGCATCGACGTCAAGTACGGCATCACCCAGAACCTGACCGCGGACTTCACCTACAACACCGACTTCGCGCAGGTGGAGGTGGACGAGCGTCAGGTCAACCTGACGCGGTTCCCGCTGTTCTTCCCCGAGAAGCGCGAGTTCTTCCTCGAGGGGCGGGGCATCTTCGGCTTCGCGCGCGGCGGCGTCACCGGTCGGTTCGGCGGGCCGGGGGGCGGTCCGGTGGGCGGGGTGTTCGGCGACGTGAACGTGCCGCAGCTCTTCTACAGCCGGAAGATCGGGCTCGAGCGGGGGCGTGTGGTCCCCATCGTCGGGGGCGCGCGGGTCACCGGAAAGATGGGACCGTTCGACGTCGGGGCGCTGAACATCCACGCCGGCGACGAGGTGGTCTCGGCCAGCGAGCCGACCAACTTCACGGTGGTGCGGCTGCGCCGCGACGTCCTGCGGCGCAGCTCGATCGGTGGGATGTTCACCAACCGTTCCGTGTCGCGGGTGGCCCCGGGGGAGGCGAGCCAGGCCTACGGCGTCGACGGCACGTTCGCGTTCTTCGAGAACGTCAGCCTCATCAGCTACTTCGCCAAGACCCGGGTTCCGATCCCCGAGTACGAGGGCAAGGACACGAGCTACCAGGGCAAGTTCGAGTACGCCGCCGACCGCTACGGCATGCAGGTCGACCACCTGCTGGTCGAGGACAACTTCCTGCCCGAGGTGGGGTTCCTCCGGCGCGACAACTTCCGGCGCACCTACGTGTCGGGGCGGTTCAGCCCGCGGCCCGCGTCCATCGAGAGCGTGCGTCAGTTCAGCCTGGAAGGGGCCGTCGACTACATCCTCATGGCCGACGTCACCCAGCTCGAGACGCGCCAGGGCCTCGTGTCGTTCCAGACCGAGTTCGAGTCGAGCGACCTGCTGACGTTCTCGGCGACCGACAACTACGAGCTGCTGCTGCAGCCGTTCACGCCGCCCGGCGCCGACTTCACGATCCCGGTGGGGGACTACAGCTTCGCCGACTACCAGGTGGCGTACGCCGTCGGGCAGCAGCGGCGCATCAACGGTCAGGTGGCGCTCCGCCGGGGCGACTACTTCGGGGGCCGGTTGACGAGCCTCGAGCTGAGCCAGGGGCGCATCGCGGTGCTGCCGCAGATGTCGGTGGAGCCGACGGTGTCGTTCAACTGGATAGACACGCCGTTCGGAAAGTTCCAGTCGAACCTGGCGGTCACGCGGGTGAACTACGCGTTCAACCCGCGGATGTTCTTCAGCGGCCTGCTGCAGTACAACTCGGCCGGCAACTCGTTCAGCAGCAACCTGCGGCTGCGCTGGGAGTACAGCCCCGGCAGCGAGCTGTTCGTGGTCTACACCGACGACCGCGACGTCACCAACGGCTTCCGCCCCGACCGCGGCCTCGACCTCCGCAACCGCGGCTTCGTCGTCAAGTTCAACCGCCTGTTCCGGTTCTGAAACGGGTGGCCGCCCGTCCGGCTGGAGGGCGGGCCGGGGCAGGATGACGCCGCCTGCGGACGCCGGACCGGGCGGCGCGGCGGGGACGCGGTTCCGGATGCGGCCGGGGCCAGCGGGCCGTACTCCACCGGATCGGGTGCCACCAGAGCCGGAATCAGGACTCTTCACCTTCCCTCGCTCGATGCCCTGTCGACGGGGACACCCTCACGAGCTGGTCGGCTGGGCCGATCGCGCCTGCCGCTTCCTCGAGGGGAACCGCGGTTACCGTCCCATCATGGCGTCGGTGGGGTTCGGCCGCCCTCGCCCGCGCACGCTGCCGTCGCCGTGCGTGCAGAACCGGCATGCTTTCGGCCGCCGTTCGGTCCGGGCGCCTCGCCGTTTCGTGCGGCGCGTACCGCGCCAGCACGCCGTTGCGGGGTGTCGAGGCGCGCGAGGCGGCGGACCCCCGGGGCGGCGGCGGACCCGCTACGCTGGCACGGGTTTCGCTACACAGGCGGTGATACGATGGCGCCCATGGGCGATGTGCAGCCGCCGGTCAGCTACAGCGACCTGCTGGTCATGCCCGACGACGGGCGCCGGTACGAGATCCACGGGGGAGAGCTCGTCGTGGTCCCGTCGCCGATGCCCGCACACCAGATCGTCGCGGTGGAGATCCTCACGCTGCTGAACGACTACCGGCGGAGGTCCGGCGGGCTGGCTTTGGTGGCGCCGCTCGACATCGTCTTCGACGAGCACGACGTCGTCCAGCCGGACGTCGTGTTCTTCCGCGCCGAACGGCGCCGGCTCGTGCAGCCGTTCGCGGTGACGCGGGCGGCGCCGGACATCGCCGTGGAGGTGCTCTCGCCGTCGACCGCGGCTGTCGACCGGGGGCGGAAGATGCGGATGTTCGCGCGCTACGGCGTGCCCGAGGTCTGGATCGTCGACCCCGTCGACGAGCAGATCGAAGTGCACGTTCTCGCAGACGGTGCGTACCGGCGGGTGCAGACGGCGTCGGCGGGAGACACCGTGCGGTCGGTCTTGCTTCCGGACCTGACTTTCGACGCCGCCCGCGTCTTCACTTTCGCGTAGCCGGCGCGAACGGCGAATCTGGCTCGAGTTGGTCGTGATCGTCGTCGGCGCGCGGTTCGGGGCACTACATCCAGTCGGCCAAACCGCCGCATCAGGCTGGTCTTCCCAGTCTGGCGGGAGCACGTCAGCACCACCACCGGCCGCGTCGCCGCCCGCCACAGCAGAAGCGGCTCGATCTGACGATCGATCCACATCGTGCAAATCCTGCGATGTCATCGAACGATTTGCACGATGTGCGAAACCGGTAGGCTGCATGTGGGGCGAGAGTGTCGCCCCGGGACACCGCCGCTGCTAGTCGGCCGCTTCCCGCACGACCGTGAAGTCGGTGGCCCACTCGTGGGGGCCCCAGTGGACGACGAGGCGGCCGCGGTCGTCTCCGGTGGGGACGAGGGTGGCGCCGAGGGGCCGGAAGGACCCGGCGGCCCGCGAGTACTCGACCGGGGTCTCCGCCGCGTCGAAGTCGGGGTCGTGCTGCGTGCCCCAGGAATCGGGCTCGTGGTTGAACACGAAACGCCAGCCGGCGCCGGCCCGCCGCAGCCAGACGCCGTAGGCCCCGGCGAATCCGGGGGCGAGGTTGCCGGTGGGGACGCCGGCGTCGCCGAATCGCAGCGACACGTCGGACTTGAGGCGGAGGACGGGGGCGCGGATCATCTCGACGACCGCCCCGTCGGGGGTCTCGGCCAGTGTCGGATAGTCCTCGTCCTCGACGTCGATGCCCTTCCAGTACAACATCGAGATGCGAGCGCCGTCCGGCAGCACGAGGGCCGTCTCGTTGCGCTCGTTGAGCATGTTGTTCCGGGCCGTCGGGCTGTTGTCGTCCGCGGCCTGGCGGGGGGTCCCGCGGCCCGAGACCCGGGGCCGGCGGGGCGGCGGCGGCAGCTCGTCGAAGCGGAAGTCGCTGCTCCAGGCCTGGCGTCCCCAGCGCAGCTCCAGCCGGCCCGTCTCGGCCGCGGTGGCGTGCACCGAGGCGGTGAACACCGGCGCCGAAGCGGCGGCCTCCCGATGCTGCAGCGGCACGACGTGGACGGTGCCGCCGTCGCCGTCGGCGTCGCCGGTGGTCCGGATCTCGAGGCGCCAGCCCTCGGCGTCCCTCGCGATCCACAGCTCGGGATCGGGGGGCTCGGCCGGCTCCGTCACGGCTTCGGCCGCCGTTTCATCGGACTCGTCCGCGGATTCGCCCTCGGCCGGCTCCTCCCGCGCGGGTGCGGCCTGCCGCCGCGCCTCGGCCTCCACCCGCGCCGCGGCCGCGGCGCGCTCCGCGGCCAGCGCCTCGAGGTCGGCCTCGAGCGTTCCGATCCTCAGGGCGCGATGCCCCTCGAAGGTGCCGAGGCGTACCGGGACGCCCGCGAGCAGCTCCGCGTAGGCCGGCTCGTTCGCGGCCAGGTCGGGCGGGAACGCGACGTCGATCTGCTGTCCTTCCAGCACGAGCGAAGCGTGCACGAGCCCGTCAGCTTCCTCGGTCGGCGGCGGTGTCTGCGCGCCCGCGTGGGTCGCCGCCAGGGCGGTCAGGCCGCAGGCGACCCCCGCGGCGAGGAAGGTGGCGCACACGCGCAGGGAGCCGCGACGGACCGCTGCTCCCCCTCGCCCGCCCTTGATATCACCGGCAAGCAGGCAGGGGCGCCGGGGTGGGAGAGCACCCCCGCCGCGACGAACCGCTGCCCCCCGCCCGCCCGCGACATCCCGGGCGGCGATGAGGGCCGGACGCACCGGCAGGGGGCCGCGCCGGCCGAGACCGGCAGGATGGTTGTCACCGATGGTCGGCATGTCGATGTTCCCCGCAGAATCGTGACGTGTTCCGGAGGGTCGAGATGGTGCCCGCGGGGTCGCGATGTTCCCCGCAGAAAAAGCGAGGGCGGGACCGTTCGGCCCCGCCCTGCTGTGAACGTCGAACGGCGGTCGACGGCCGTCAGTCGTTGTCGGTGGTCGGCATCGCCGCGGGCTCGTCGATCTCGGCGTAGCCGATGAACCCGAGCGACATCTCGTCGTCGGTCCGCGGCCCGTAGCCGACGAAGCGGTTCGGGTCGAAGCTGCGCCGCGAGGCGCGCTCCGCGGTGTTGTCGTACCAGAAGTCGACGTCGATGCGGGTGCCCTTCGGGAGCAGCTTCGGCTCCTTGTACTTGTAGGTCACCTGCCAGCTCTGGTCGTAGTGCGGCACGTCGAGCAGCAGCTCCTCGGTGCCGTCGGGGTAGAACGCGGTGTAGCGCGCGGCGACGGCCCGCAGGTGAGCGTGCGGCCAGTAGGTCAGCACCAGCGTGTCCTTCTCGAGGACGCGCGACGACCCCACGCGGTAGTTCGGATGGTTGGGCGGAATCTCGAACCCGCGGTTGTAGAGGGTGTCGTTGACGACCTTGTGCCGCACCGGCTCGTCGGCGACCCAGAACGCGACCTGCGGGTTGCTCCAGGCGGCCGAGCCCTCGGCCGGCTCCTTGTGGTAGTGCATGTTGAACGAGATGCTCGACCCCGTCTCGAGCAGCACCCCGAAGCCCTCGGGCAGCATGTCGGGCTCGCCGCCCTCGGCCACGCAGCTCAGGAGCTGGCTGCCGGCCGCGTCGGCGCCCTCGTCCTCCACCGCGCTCTCGGGGATGAAGGCGCCGGGCGCGATCATCGACGAGCACATGTGGTGGGTGATCTTGTTGTCGCCGACCCGGAACTCCCACCCCTTGACCCAGGTGTCCTCGGGCAGGATGTCCTCGGTCAGCTTCGCATAGAAGGTGATGTTCAGGTCGTAGATGTCGTCCTCGACGAGGAACGGCTCGGGCATGTTGACCACGAAGTCGGGGGCGCCGAGGGTCCAGCCGTCGTTGGCGTCCTCCGCGAACTGCCTCGCCGGCGGGGCATCGGCCAGGTCACCCGCGGGGGCGCCGGCCTCGACCCAGCCGAGGATGGTGTCGATCTCGCCGTCGGTCAGGCCGCGCTCGTTCTCGAACACGCCCTTGGGGGCCGAGGCGAACCACGGCGGCATCTCGCGCGACTCGACCTTGGCGGCGATGGCGCGGGCCCAGGGCCGCGTCTCGCGGTAGTCCATGAACGACATCGGGGCGACGAGCCCGCCGATGTTGGCCCCGGACGGCCGATGGCAGGTCTGGCAGTTCTCCTGCATGATCGGCAGCACGTCCTTGTAGTAGGTCACCGCGGCCTCGGCGCCGTTCTCGGCGTAGCCGGGGGCGGCGAACGTCGAAACCATGCCGAACGCGAGAAGAGCGGCGAGAGTGCGCGTGAGCTTCATTCAAGATCTCCTTGGCGGCCCGGGTCGCGTGCGTGTGGGGACAGACGCCCCGACGAGTGCTTTTACCACAGTGCGGCACGGGCCGCAAGGAAAACGGGTGCACGACATTGTTGGATGCGGCCCCCGGCGCCGTCGGGCTCTCGATTCACGGGGAGCGGCTCGGGCCAAGACCCCCGCAACAGGCCAATCCCTGGGCTGCCGCGCCCGCACACGAGGTGGTGCCCGTCTTGCGTGACGGCGCACAACTTTCCCTGTCGTGCACCCAAGGGCAACGGCCCGGGAGGCGCCCGTGGTCGAGCCCGCGTTGCCCGCGATCGGGGGGCGGGTGGAGGGCGACGGGGGCGGAACGGGCATTCAGGGGATTGGCACCCGCTCGGCGAGCTCAGTGAACCAGTTGGCGACGTAGACGAGATCCGTCGGTCCCTGGCGCGGGTCGTCGCCGGGCGCGTTTTCGTCTTCCTTGATCATGAGGAACCGGCCGCCGTCCGGCGCCACGTCCCACTGCCGGCTGGCCGCCGCCATCCAGATGTCCATGCGGCCAGACAGCTCGAACAGCCTCTCGGGGCGCGACCAGGTGAACGACGGGTCGCCGTCGTACTCGACCGCCATCATCGCCCTGCCGCCGGGAGCGGCGGCGACGTAGAAGAGCTCCCGGCTGTCTCGGGACCACGCCGGCGCGAGGCCGGGGCCCTGCGACACCTGCCACTTGCCGTCGCCGACGTCGGGGAACGGCCGCACGAAGACGGCGGGAGGACCCGACTCGTTCGACTGGTAGGCGATCCAGCGGCCGTCGGGGGAGACGGCCGGCAGCGCTTCCGCGAAGGCGGTCGCGATCAGCGGCTCCGAGACCCCGCCGTCGAGCGGCAGCCGGTGAATGTCCACGTCGGTCATGCCGGCCGCGTGCGAGAGCACGAGGGTGGCGGAGCTCTCCACCCACGCCGCCCCGGTCTGCATCGGTCCGGTCGAGGTCAGGCGCTCGGCCTGCCCCGTGCCGTCCGCCGCCTTCCGGAACAGGCCGAACCCGTCGGCACCGGCGGTCGTGTACACGACGCGACGGCCGTCCGGCGACCAGAGCGGATTGACGTTCCACCCCTCGAAGGTCAGGCGGTTCGACGCCTCGCGGGCGACGTCGTAGATGACGATGTCGGCGTCGCTGCCGTTGGCGGCGGTGACGGCCAGCGCGATGCGGCCGCCGTCGGGCGAGACGCGCGGCGTGCGGTACGCGCGCGGCGGCGCCGGCAGCGGCTCCTCGCCCCCCTCGCGGTCCACCCATGCCAGTGTCCGGCGGCTCTCGGCGGGATAGAAGGCGTCGACCTCGTAGACGAGCGTGCCGTCGCCGGCCCAGGCGCTGAGGCCCGCGTCCGGGACGACGGGGACCGTCGGGCCGGTCAGCTCGAGGCGCTCGGCGTCGAAGGGGGCGGCCATGAGCGTCGCGGTGGCGGGTCCGCGCCGGCTGGGCGCCTGGCGGACCTCGCGGAGCAGGAGGTGGCCCGTCGGCGCGTAGGTCGCCTCCGTGACCGCCGACGCCACGAGGCGCGGTTCCCCCGCCGGCAGGGTCACCGCCTTGAGTTGCAGCTCTCCGTCGGGCACGAACTCCACGAAGAGCAGCGCCGAGGAGCCCGGGAGCACGTGGGGCGCCATGCACGCGGCCAGCTCGGGGACCGCGCCGGCCGGCAGCACCGCCTCCGGCGTTCCGCCGTCGCCCGGCACGCGCAGCAGGCCGCCGAGGGCGCCGACGACGATGCGGTCGTCGTCCCCCCAGCTCGCGCCGATGGCGGGCACGTTCTCGGCGAGCGCCACCGGCGCCCCTCCGGCCCCGGGCACCTTCATCAGGGTCCAGCGGGGCTGGAGCCGTTCCGTCGGTCCCGCCGGTCCGCCGCCCGCGAAGAAGCCGATCCAGGCACCGTCGGGCGAGAAGAACGGGTCGAGCGCGCCTTCGGCGCCGGCCAGCGGCTGCGCGTCGGCCTGGTCCAGACGGCGGACCATCAGGCGCCGGCTCCGGCCGTCGCGGCCGACGTAGGCCAGGGTCGAGCCGTCCGGCGACAGCGCGAAGCTGGTGCCGCGCGCCATCGGAGACGGCAGGTCGAGAGAGAGGCGCCGGACGCCGGACGGCGCCGGCGGCGGCGCGAGGCTCCAGAGCGCCAGGCCCACCGCGGCCGCGCCGAGGGCCAGACCCGCGGCGGCCCACGCGGTCCGCTGCCGCCACCCGGGCGGGGGTGGTGGGGCGATCGCCGCGGTCCCGCCGCCGGAAGCCGTCACCTCCGGCTTCAGCGCCGCCTCGAGGTCGCTGATTGCCTCGCCCGCGTCCCGCATGCGCCGCCGCGGGTCGCGTTCGAGACACCGTCGCAGCACACGCCTGACGGGCGCGGGGGTGGACGGCGGCAGGTTCGACAGATCGAGCTCGCGGTCGAGCACCCGGGCCAGCACATGGGGCACCGTCTCGCCCCCGAACAGGCGTTCGCCGGCCAGCATCTCGTAGAGCAGGACGCCGAAGGACCAGAGATCGGTGCCGACATCGACGGCGGTGCCCGCGGCCTGCTCGGGCGACATGTAGGACGGGGTCCCCATGATCACCCCCATGCGGGTGGCCGACGCGGTGAGGGTGAGCGACTGCGACACGTCCTCCTCGGGAGCCGGCTCCGGGTCGAGGGCCTTGGCGAGGCCGAAGTCCAGCACCTTGACGGTCCCGTCGTTCCGCACCTTGACGTTGGCCGGCTTGAGGTCCCGGTGCACCACGCCCGCTTCGTGCGCCGCCTGCAGGGCCGAGGCGATCTGCCACGCGACCTGAAGCGCGTCGTCGAGGGGAACGGGGCCGCGCTCGATGAGGTCGGCGAGGGTCGGGCCCTCGACCAGCTCGAGGACCAGCGCCCGCGTTTCCCCGCTCTCCTCGAAGCCGTAGATCTGCGCGATGTTGGGGTGGTTCAGCGAGGCCAGCACCCTGGCTTCGCGCTCGAAGCGCGCCTGCCGCTCGGGGTCGGCGCTGAACGCCTCGGGCAGCACCTTCAGCGCCACGTCGCGGTCGAGGGTGGTGTCGTGCGCGCGGTGCACCTCGCCCATGCCCCCGGCGCCGAGCGAGCCGATGACCTCGTAGATGCCGATTCGCGTCCCGGGGGTGAGCGGCATGGCCATGAACCTCGATTGGCTTCGACACCGTAGACCGCCGGCCGGCGCGGATTATGCCGCCGGGCCCGATATGCGCCCTCGCCGCGCCTCCTCGGGCGGGCGCCCCGGCATCCGCAGAGCGCTGGGGCGCGGTGCGAGGCCGGGCTTCACCACGGGCTCCTGGCGGTATGTCCGAGCCCGGCGCGCCCCCGGGAATGATATCCGCGGAGCGGCCGCCGGATCGCGCTCGATTGACAGCGTGCGGGGGTTCGGCCAGACTATCAGCGAGTCGATCGGTGGCGATATCGCCGTTCCACAGTCACATCGACCGGAGTGCAGGGGCCTTCCTGACTGGCGTCACGCGCTCTACGCGCCCGCTCCCGTCCGGCGCCGTGTTGGCATGCCGGCGTGTCGCGGCACACCGGTTCAGGCGGATTCTCGGCGGCGTGCCAGGCGTCCGGGCCGTAGAACAGTAGACGGCTGGCAGGCTTGGCTGGGCGCCAAGCGGAGCCCGTAGGGCGACGGTTGGCGGGCTTTGGAGGGCTGATGATGCTGGCTGTCTCGCCAGGTTTCCGTTTCCGGGCTGACGCGGTCGCCGCCGTGCTTCTCGCGCAGGCCCTCGCCGCCACCGGGGCGCTCGCCCAGCCCGCCGGCGGCGCCGACCTGCTCGCGGCCACCGTCGACCGCTACTGCCTGACCTGCCACAACGACCGGCTGCGCACCGCCGGCCTGAGCCTCGACGGCCAGGATCTCTCCTCCGTCGCCAGCCATGCGGAGCTGTGGGAGAAGGTGGTGGCGAAGCTGCGCACCCGCGCCATGCCGCCGGTCGGCCGCCCGAGGCCCGACGCCGGGATCTACGACGGGGTCGCGGGGTGGCTGGAATCGGAGATCGACCGCGTCGCCCTCGGCGCGCCTGACCCGGGGCGCACGCAGGCCGTGCACCGCCTGAACCGCGCCGAGTACGCCAACGCCGTGCGCGACCTGCTGGCGGTGGACGTCGACGTCGACGACCTGCTGCCCGCCGACGACTTCGACGAGTACGGCTTCGACAACAACGCCGACGTGCTGACCGTCTCGTCCGCCCTCATGGAGCGGTACCTGTCGGCCGCCCGGAAGATCGGGCGGACCGCCCTCGGCGAGGCCCCGCTGGGGCCGGCCGCGGAGACCTACAAGGTCCCCATCCTGCTGCTGCAGGACGACCGGATGAGCGAGGACCTGCCGTTCGGGTCACGCGGGGGCATCGCCATCCGGCATGTCTTTCCCGTGGACGGCGAGTACGACCTGGAGATCCGCCTCCACCGCAACTACGTGAACTACGTGCGGGGCATGGGGTCGCGCCACGAGCTCGAGGTCCGGGTGGACGGCGAGCTCGTCCGCACGTTCGTCTTCGGCGGCGAGGAGCCGGAAGGGGTCCAGGCCCCGGCCAGCTACGGCGGCAACCAGTTCGGCGACCCCGAGTGGGAAGAGTACATGCTCTTCGCCGACGCCAACATGCGGGTGCGCTTCGAAGCCGAGGCCGGCCCGCGCGTCGTCGGGGTCTCGTTCGTGCGGCGGTTCACCGAGCCGGAAGGGGTGCTGCAACCCCGGCAGAGCGTGTTCGCGGTCGCCGTGAACGAGATGCGGGACGGCTACGCGGCGGTCGAGCACGTCGTCATCGGCGGCCCCTACTCGTCGGCGGGCGGGCCGGGGGACACCCCGAGCCGCCGCGCCATCTTCACGTGCCGCCCCGACAGCGGAACGGCGGCCGACGAGGCGCGGTGCGCGCGCGAGATCCTCGGCTCGCTGGCCCGGCGCGCCTACCGCCGGCCCGTCGACGCGGGCGACCTCGACACCCTGATGCAGTTCTACCGGGCGGGCCGCGAGGGCGGCAGCTTCGACGCCGGCATCCAGCTCGCCCTCGAGCGCGTGCTCATCGCCCCCGACTTCCTGTTCCGGGTGGTGCGCGACCCCGTCGACGCCGGCCCCGGGACCGCCTACGCCCTCAGCGACCTCGATCTGGCGTCGCGGCTCTCGTTCTTCCTGTGGTCGACCGGCCCCGACGACGAGCTGCTCGCCCTCGCCGAGGCGGGCCGGCTCGCCGACCCCGCGGTGCTCGAGGCTCAGGCGCGGCGCATGCTCGCCGATCCCCGGGCGACCGAGCTGGTGCGGAACTTCGCGGGCCAGTGGCTGTACCTGCGCAACCTGCGCAGCGTAGTGCCCGACGCCATCACCTTCCCCGAGTTCGACGAGAACCTGCGCGAGGCGTTCCGCGAGGAGACGGAGCTGTTCGTCGACAGCCTGCTGCGGGAGGACCGCAGCGTGCTCGACCTGCTCGGGGCCGACTACACGTTCGTCAACGAGCGGCTCGCCGACCACTACGGCATCCCCAACGTCTACGGCAGCCACTTCCGGCGGGTGCGCCTGGACGACGAGCTGGCGGAACGGCGCGGCGGCATCTTCGGGCACGGCAGCGTGCTGACGGTGACGTCGTACCCGAACCGGACGTCGCCGGTGCTGCGCGGCAAGTGGATGCTGATCAACATCCTCGGGACGCCCCCGCCACCGCCCCCGGCCGACGTCCCCGACCTGCCGGAGCGGGGCGAGGACGGCCGGGCCGCCACCGTGCGCGACCGGCTCGCCCGCCACCGCGAGAGCCCCGCCTGCTCGGTGTGCCACGCCCCGATGGACCCCCTGGGGCTGGCCCTGGAGAACTACGACGCGGTGGGGCGCTGGCGCACCACCGGCACCGCCGGGCTGCCCATCGACTCGTCGGGGCAGCTGCCCGACGGCACCGCCTTCGACGGGCCGACCGGGCTGCGCTCGCTGCTGATGGAGCGGCGCCACCAGTTCGCCCAGACCTTGACCGAGAAGCTGCTGGCCTACGGGCTGGGGCGGGGGCCGGAGTACTACGACCGTCCCACCGTGCGGGCCATCACCCGCGAGGCGGCTTCCGACAACTACCGCTGGTCGTCTATCATTGTCGGCATCGTCAAGAGCACACCGTTCCGGATGCGGAGGACCGAATCATGATCGTCACCCAGAAGGCGCTTCCCCGTCGTACCGTGCTCCGAGGGCTCGGAGCCTCGCTCGCGTTGCCGCTGCTCGACGGGATGGTGCCGGCGTTCGCGGCCCTGCGCACCACCGCGGCGGCCCCGGTGCGCCGCCTCGGGGTGGTGTACGTCCCCAACGGGATGATGATGCCGCACTGGACGCCGCCCTCCGAGGGCGCCGGGTTCGAGTTCCCGACCATCCTCAAGCCCCTCGAGCCGTTCCGCTCGCACGTCCAGGTGCTGTCGGGCATGCACGGCGTCGAGAGCGAGGGGCCGCACGCCCGCTCCTCGACCCGGTTCCTCACCGGGGTGCCGTCGAAGCCGGACGACGGGTCCGACCTGCGGGGCGGCGTGTCGATGGACCAGCTCGCAGGGCGCGTGCACGGCCGCGAGACGCAGCTCGCGACCCTCGAGCTCGCCCTCGACGGGCGCGACTTCGCGGGGTCGTGCGACGACGGCTTCAGCTGCGCCTACACCAACACCATCACGTGGGCCAACGACGTGACCCCGCTGCCGATGGAGAACAACCCCCGGGCGGTGTTCGAGCGCCTGTTCGGCGACACCGGCAGCACCGACCCCGCGATTCGCCGGGCGCGGCTCGCCAGGGACGCCAGCCTCCTCGACTCGGTGACGGACCGCGCCGCGCATCTGTCGCGCCAGCTCGGGGCCGGCGACCAAGCCAAGCTCGACCAGTACCTCGACGCGGTGCGCGACATCGAGCGCCGCATCCAGATGGCCGAGGCCCAGAGCGACCGCGAGCTCCCGGTGGTGGCCCAGCCCGCCGGCATTCCCGACAGCGTGGGCGAGCACGCGAAGCTGATGTTCGACCTGATGGCCCTCGCCTGGGAGACGGACCTCACGCGGGTCGTGACGTTCATGATGGGGCGGGAGATCACCGGCCGGACGTACGCCGAGATCGGCGTGCCCGACGCCCACCATCCGATCTCGCACCACCAGCGCGACCCCGAGAAGCTCGCCAAGCTGACGAAGATCAACCAGTACCACGTGCAGCTCTTCTCGGCCTTCGTCGACCGGCTGGCGAACACCCCCGACGGCGACGGCACGCTGCTCGACCGCTCGATGATCGTCTACGGCGCGGGCATGGGCGACAGCAACGCCCACGCCTCGTACAACCTGCCGATCCTCCTCGCCGGCGGCGGCGCGGGCACGGGCGGGCGCCACGTGAAGTATTCCGAGGACACGCCGCTGGCCAACCTGCACCTGAGCCTGCTCGACAAGATGGGGGTGCCCATCGAGAAGCTCGGCCACAGCAACGGCCGGCTGCCGCTCGAGCCGCTGTCCGGCGTGTAGGGCCATGCTCGGGCGCGTTGCGGCCGGCCTCGCCGCCTTGGCGATGCTGGCCGCGTTCGGGTGCGAGCGTGATGCCGGCGACGTGCGGGGCTCGCTGCTGGAGACCATTGCCGATCTCGAAGCGATCGCCCGCGACGAGATCGCAATCCTGGACGAGCTGAGCGGCCTGCCGGACACGCGGTCTCGCCACGAGGTGTGGCGGCAGCGCCTGGACGAGGCGCGGGACACCCTCGACGAGCTTGCGGCGTTGCGGGCGGAGATCGACGCTTCGACCGAGGCGGAGCTCGCCGGCGACGCCGGCCGGCGCGCGTTGTCCGTCGTGGAGGAGATTCGCCGCGCCACGGGCGAGCGCATTCAGCGCCTGCAGGTGGAGTTCGGTCGGCAGCGGATCACCTGACGGCGGGGCCTTTCCCCGGCAGCGAGAGGAGACAGCCCCCATGGGATTCATCACTGCAGGGCGCACGTCCCGACGGCATTCGTCCTGGACGGGCCGGGTGGTCTGGGCGCTGGTCGCGACCGCTATGGCTTCGGCGCCGGCGCCGGTACCGGCCCAGGAGGCGGAACGCAGCGCCGCCGCCGACTGGCCGACCTACAACCGGGACCTCGCCGGCACCCGCTACTCGCCCCTCGACCAGATCGACCCGTCGAACGTCGCCTCGCTCGAGGAGGTGTGGTCGTACCGGTTCCATCCCGAGGACGGGTTCATCGAGGGGCCGAGCCCGGCCGAGCTCTTCCAGCAGGTGACGCCGATCGTGGTCGACGGCGTGATGTACCTCGCGTCGGGCAACCGGGTCGTGGCCCTGCGGCCCGAGACCGGCGAGGAGATCTGGCGGCACGAGCTGGCCGAGGGGCTGGCGTCGTTCCGCGGGGTCGCCTACGGCCCGGCCACCGACGACCACGAGGCCCGCATCTACTTCACGAGCCTGTCGAAGGTCGTCGCCCTGAAGGCGGCGACCGGCGAGCCCGACCCCGCGTTCGGCGACGGGGGCGAGGCGGCCCTGCGCATCCCCTACACCGGGGTGCCGGTGGTCTACGACGACACCCTGATCCTGGGCTCGAGCGCCTTCGGGCCGGGACAGCGGCACATCGCGCCCCACCTGAACCAGCCCCGGGGCGGGGGAGAGCCGGCCCGGGCCTGGCCGCGGGCCCTCGACGCGGTGACCGGCACCCTGCTCTGGGAGTTCCCGACCCTGCCCACCGAGAGCGACTTCGGCAGCGAGACCTGGGGCAACCAGAGCTGGCGCGACCGCATCGGGAACAACGTGTGGGCGTTCACCCTCACCGTCGACGAGGAGCGGGGTCTCGTCTACATGCCCGTCAGCAGCCCGGGGTCGAACTTCTACGGCGGCGACCGCCCCGGCGCCAACCTCTTCGCGAACTCGACCATCGCCATCGACATCGCCACCGGCGAGCTCGCCTGGTACTTCCAGAACATCCACCGCGAGCTGTGGGACTACAACCTGCCGCCGCCGCCCGGCCTGATGGACATCGAGCGCGACGGCGAGGTCATCCCCGCCCTCGCCCAGGTCGGCAAGTCGGGCTGGATGTTCATCCTCAACCGCGTGACCGGCGAGCCCGTCCACGGGGTCGAGGAGCGGCCGGTGCCCGTCGGCGACGTGCCCGGCGAGCAGTACTCGCCGACCCAGCCGTTCCCCCTCGCGCCGCCCCCGGTGTCGCGGGTGAGCATCGGGCCCGACGACATCGTCACCGCCGGCGACACCACCCCCGAGCACGCCGCCGCCTGCCGCGAGCTGTGGGACACCGTGGGCTACTACAACGACGGGCCCTACACGCCCATCCGCTACCGGCAGGAGGGCACCCCGCCGTCGCTCGTGTTCCCCGGCACCGGAGGCGGCGTCAATTGGAACGGCACCGCCTACGACCCCGAGCTCGGCTACATCTTCGTCAACTCGAAGGACCAGCCCATCAGCGGCTGGCTGACGGAGAACGAGGAGTACGGCCCCGAGGTCGAGGACCAGGTGGCCTTCGTCCGCGAGGCGGGCCCGCCGTTCGAGGCCCCCGTCTTCGACGCCGACGGCGAGCGTCTCGGGGCCCTGCCCTGCTTCAAGCCGCCGTGGGCGCGTCTCGTCGCGGTCGAGGCGGCCACCGGCGCCATCGCGTGGGAGGTGCCGCTGGGCATCGACGAGCTCCTGCCCGAGGGCAAGCAGCGCGTCGGCAGCCGCAACGTCGGCGGCGCCATCGCCACCGCGGGCGGCCTCGTGTTCATCGGGGCCACCGTCGACCGGCGTTTCCGGGCGTTCGACTCGCGCACCGGCGAGGAGCTGTGGTCGGCGGCGTTCGACTACAACGTCGAGGCCGTTCCCATCACCTACGCGGGCAGCGACGGCCGGCAGTACGTCGCGGCCAACGTCTCGGCCCCGGCGAGTGGCGAGCCGCGGGGGAACGAGCGGCTGGTGGTGTTCGCACTGCCGGGCGAGTAGGAGCTTGGGCGACCGCCGGCCGTGACACCTCGGCAACGGCCATACTCGAGGCATGGCCCTTGCCGACTACAAGGTCGTCCTGTACCGCCAGCGCGACGGCGCGTGGGTCGCGGAAGTGCCGACCATCGGCGGCTGCTACGCACTGATGGACACCCGCGAAGCGGCACTGGCAGAGCTGCATCGCGTGTTTCGACTGATCGCGGAAGAGCACGCCGAGCGCGGTCAGGCCCTCCCCGTGGACACGACCCAGATCGTGCATGCCTAGCGCGACGGCCCGCGATTTCCGCTGTCAGGGGCTCGGGCGGTCCGTGCCAGCCCGCGGCCGCCGCATTCACTCCTCGGGCAGCGCGAACTGCCGTGCCCGCCGCATCACTCCTCCGCCAGCGCGAAGGTGACGATCATGTTGCTCCCCATCGGGGCCTCCAGCTCCGAGGCGTAGTTGTTCAGCTGGAAGATAGACGCGCCGCCCACCGGCACCGTCAGGTACTGGCGGCCGCCCGCGGTGTAGGTGACGGGGAAGCCCGTGATCTGGCTGCCGAGGATGGTCTCCCACAGCACGTCGCCGGTCTCGGCGTCGAAGGCGCGGTAGCGGCGGTTGAGGTCGCCGTGGAAGACGACGTTGCCGGCGGTGGCGAGGGTCGAGCCGGCGTTGGGGGCGCGCTGGGTGTAGCGCCACGCCTCGCGGCCGGTGGAGATGTCGATGGCCCGCACCTCGGTGAGGTGGCCGTCGACCTCGAAGCCGGGCTCGGGCTGGGTGAACCGGGGGCTCGCGCCCGAGACGGAGCGCTCGTTGGTCGTCTGGTTGAGGCACGAGCGGTTGATGGGGACATAGAGCATCCCGGTCTCGGGGCTGTACGACCACGACCACCAGCCCTTGACGTTGTGGCCGCAGATGATGAACTGCTGGCCGAGCTCGCGGGCGACCAGGTCCATGTTGATGAAGACCTGCCCGGTCGCGGGATCGATGTCGCTGATGACGAAGCGCTCGGTGCTGTCGTAGGGGGTCGGGTGGCCCCACAGGAACTCGCCGGTCTCGCGGTCGAGGACGAAGAGGCCGCCGGGCTCGCCCATGGTGACGACGACCTTGCGCTCCTCGGCGGTGCCGGCGAGGTTGGGGTTGACCCACATCGCCGCCTCGGGGTCGGGGTCGATGACGGTGTCGATGAGGGTCCGCTCCTGCACGAAGTCCTGGTCCCAGTCGTCGCAGGGCAGGTGCTGGTAGTACCACTCCAGGGCCCCGTCGCCGACGGCAAGGGCCACCGTCGAGTTGGAGTACAGCTCGCACGGGGTGCTGTCGCCGACGTCCCAGGTGCCCCGGCGCACGATGCGCGGGTAGGGCAGGGGGACGGCGATGCCCCAGTAGATGAGCCCGAGCTCGGGGTCGTAGCTGCCGGGGGCGCCCCACGGCGACACGTGGACGCGGTCGGCGACGGGCAGCTCGCCCCACGTGCGGCCGCCGGGGTCGTCGGAGCCGGCCGCGGTGTACATGCGCCACAGCTCGGCCCCGGTGTCGGAGTCGTGGGCCGAGATGAAGCAGCGGGCCTCGACGCTCCGCGGGCTGCAGGTGCGGCCGGCGAGGACCCGGCCGTCGATGATCATCGCCCCGGTGGAGTGGGTGATGCCGTCGCGGTAGTCGGCCATCTCGGTGTCGAACGCCACCTCGCCGGTGGCCGCGTCGAGGGCGAGGAGGTGCGCGTCGGCGGTCAGGTGGTAGATGTGGTTGCCGTAGATGGCGAGGTTGCGGGTGCGGTTGCCGAGGGTGACGTACTGGCGCAGGTCCGGCGGCGACTCGCGCCGGTAGTCCCAGAGCATGTCGCCGGTGGTGGCGTCGAGGGCCTGGATGTGGTCGTCGTTGTGGGCGAGGTACATGACGCCGTCGTAGACCAGCGGCTGGGTCTGCTGCGGCCCGTCGTCCATCGCCCGCATCCACGCCACCTGCAACTGGTCGACGTTGTCGCGGTTGATCTGGTCCAGCGGGCTGTAGGCCTGGAAGTCGTACGTCCGGTGGGTCATCAGCCAATCGCCGGGGGCGGGGTCCCGCAGCATCTCGTCGGTGACGGGCACGAACGGCCGCGCCTCGCGGGTGATCGTCGTGCCCTCCTGGGCCCCCGCGAGGGGTGCGAGGGACAGGGCCGCGAGGGCGGCGAGCAGGCACGCGAGCGTCAGGGGTCGGTTCGGCATCGGTATCTCCTGAGTGCGACGGCCACCGGTCATCGGGGCCCGGCGAGGCCCTACCCGTTCTTCGGCACGAACGCGAGAAATCGCCGCGGGTTGTCGACCATGATCTTGCGGATGGTCTCCTCGGGCACGCCGGCGTAGCGCAGCTTCGGCAGGAAGATCGCCGTCACCGACGAGTACCCGGCCCCGCCGTTCGCCTTGAGCTCGGCCTCGCGGGCGAAGTCGGCCGACAGCAGCACCTGGTCTTCGTAGCCGGCGTCTATGCACGACACGATCATCCGCAGCTTCTCGGCGTCGCCCTGCGTGATCTGGTGGCCGACGGTGTCGAAGCCGAGGAACGCGCCGCGGCTCGCCAGCTCGCGGTGCAGCTCGGCCCGGGGGTCGCCGACGATGTCGGCGAGGTGGCCGATGCACACGAGCCGCGGGTCGACGCCCATGTCCTCGATGATGTCGAGCTGCTCGCGCGCGCACGAGGGGCAGCCCGCGTGCGGGGTGTGCGTGAACAGGGGCAGCCCGGTGCGCTGGTGCACGAGGCAGCTCGCGCGCAGCACCTTGCGCTCGTCGGCGTGCATGGTCATCGACGAGCCGATCTCGCCGATGGCCCCCCAACGCTCGGCCTCGGCGTCGCGCTGGAAGTCCGCCGCGACCTCCTCCTCGGTCTGTTGCGCGATCTCGGGCGGATAGCGCGGCTGCGTCCACAGCCCCCCGGCCATGACGATGTGCAGGTCGACGCGGCGGGCCAGCTCGACGAGCCGGTCGAAGTTCTGGCCGAGGTCGCGGGTGCCGCCGTTGACGATGCACGCCACCCCCTCCTGCGCGGTCGCGTTCACCTCGTCGGCCATCAGGTCGAGGTCGGCGGTGAACGACGGCTGCGGGTTCTCGAGAGCGGGCAGCCAGGGGGGGCGCGGGTCGCCGATGGACAGGTGCTCGTGGAACAGCGTCTGCCCGCCCGCGAGCTCGTCGGGCGAGATGTCGCGAAGCACGGTGCGGATGATGGCGCCGTCGGGGAATGTCACCCCGCTGGTCTGGCGCCGGCCCCCCGTCGACGGCAGGCCGACTGCCAGGCTCGGTGCGGCGACGATCCCGATGCCGGCGGCGCCGAGCCGGCGCAGGGCGCCACGGCGTGTCACGGACATGGACGGGTGCGGGTGCATGGGCATGGTTGCTCTCCAGGAAACGGATGGAACTTCGCAGGCGGCTGCGCCTCGTCGCGCGGACGGGCGGTGCCGCGCCACGGGTGCGGCACGACATCGCCCCGTCGCACTACTCCGCCAGCGGATGCGGATGGACCTGGAAGCTCACTGTCTCGTTCGTCATCCGCTTGCCGCCCTCGTTGTGCCTGTTGGCAATCCCGGCAGCTCCCCGTTGCGTTCCTATTGTCCCGGCCGTGAAGTTCGCGAAAGCGCCGGATCGCTGTAAATAACCGTAAACACAGAACAACTGCCGCGTAGAATTGTTCCGCGAACCACCGTTCGACACCACGCCAACGGTGCACGGGTCGCAGCTCGCCTGCCCGGAAGCCGAGACAGCCGCGCCCGCGAGCAGCACCGTCGTCAGGAGTCGGGGCGGCCTCACCGTTCTCACCTGCGCCACACCACGTTGGCCATGACGTGCAAGACGGCAATCGTGGCCACGACGCCCACCCCGAGCGATAGCGGCACAAGCGACACGACGGCTGCGTACAGGAGCAACGGCCCGAGGCCCCAGGCGGTCAGCAACAGCGCACCGAGCAGGACGAGGGCGAGAACGAAGAAAACGAACTCCCTCATCACCACCGGCTCATCTAGTGTCCCGCAACTGTGGTTCGTGGAACAGTCTTGAGCGGCATTACTTCTGTTTTTGCAGTCACTTACGGATACCAAAACCGCTCACGAACTTCACGGCCGGGACACTGGATCAGGTCTCGCGACGGGACCTCTCGTGCAGCCGGTGGCCGACCCCGCGCCACGCGGCGGGGCCGGCGCGCAGCATCGCCTCGTTGCCCTACTCCACCGGCCTACTCCGCCAGCGGATGCGGCCGGACCTGGAAGCGTACTATCTCGCTCGTCATCCCCTTGCCGCCCTCGTTGTGCCAGTTCGTCACCGAGTCGTAGCTGGCCCACACGCCGCGCCCCTTCCAGCCGGCGCCGGCGTCGTCGATGCGGCCGTCGAGGCCGCGGGTGTAGAAGCCGAGCGGATAGGGGACCCGCAGCGTGACCCACTCGCCGGTTCCGGGCAGCAGCGCGAGTAGCGCATCCGAGCTGGTGCCGTTCGCGATGGGGACGTTCTCGCCGAGCCCCAGCGTGTCGAACTGGTCGACCCAGTTGTAGTAGTGGAAGTCGGCGCTGCCCGCCGCCTCCACGCCCTTCATCTGCGGGCCGGGGGTCGAGTACAGCGTCCACCCCTCGGGGCAGTGCTGCCCGGTGGCGGTGGGGCCGTTCAGCACCCCGCACTTGCCGCGGTCGAAGCTCGCGAGGTGGCCGCTGCCGCCTAGCGCGGTCCAGAGGACCCCGTTGCGGTCGACGTCGATGCCGCGGCCGCCGTGGCCCCACTGGCCCGGGTCGACGTCGGGGTTCTCGAACGGCGGCTCGTAGACCTCGGCGATGCAGGTCTCGGGCGGGTTGTCGCCGAGCTCGAGCCGGACGATGTTGCCCGGCACCGGCAGGCGCCGCGCGATCCAGATGGAGCCGTCGACGGGGTTGGGGATGACGCCGTAGGCGAACCCGTCGATGCGCATGTCCTTCGCGGGGTCGAGCGGCTCGCCGGGCTCGGTGTAGGCGCCGATGACGCCGTCGCCGCTGGTGTCGACGATGGTGGGGCACCAGCCCTGGGCCGCCTGCTCGTCGCCGGTCTCGTCGTAGAGCCGGGTGTTGAGCCACCCGACGACGTCCGTCGACCCGCTCAGCCAGAGGGTGTCGTCCTCGTCCTCGGCGAACTGCAGGTGGTGGGTCATGTAGCAGGTGTCGACGTGCACGAACTCGCCGCTCTCGACGTCGTAGTACGAGAGCTGCCGCTGACTGCGGTCGATGGGGAAGTGCCGCGCCGAGGGATGGTCCGAGCCCGCCTTGCACCAGTCGGGGTTGTCGGACGGCCGGATGAGCTGGGTGATCCAGAGGCGCCCCTTGTCGTCCATCATCGGGTTGTGGGCGCTGAAGCCGCGCGCCGTCGAGCGCTCGTCGCCCCAGTACGGCGACGGTATGCGGGCGGCGGTGCCGGCGTAGGAGTCGCCGCGCTCCGCCATCGGCACGCGGGTCGTCATGTCCAGCCGCTCCGAGCGGTGGGTCACCGGGTCGGTGATGACGAGGCCGGCGCCGCCGACGCCGTAGACCGGGCCGTTGGCGTACAGGTGGGGGTTGCGCTTGTCGGTGGCGATCTCGTCGTGGACCATCGCGATGGGGTCGCCCCAGCCCCACATCGTCAGCACCAGGTTGCGTTCCTGCCCCTGCGGGCGGGGCGGCGCCGGCGGGACCTCGCCGGCCGCGATGCGGTCGGTCCAGTCGGCGAACAGGCCCAGCGCGCGCTCGCGCCCCATGCGGTTGAGCCCGGCGTTCATGCTCGGGCCGCTACGCCCCACCTGCACCCGGTGGTCCCACGCGTCGAGGGTCGAGTCGAAGTCGTCGATGTCCAGCATGGGCATCTCGCGGGTGGCCACGTTGCCCATCTGGTGGCAGAGCTGACAGCCGTCCTTCAGCCGGTCGACCCACTCGGCCTGGTGCCGCATGGCCCGGCCGATGCCGTTGCCGTTCGGGCCGGTGCCCGGGAACTCGCTCGCCGCCGGCACCTCGAGCAGCGAGTACCAGTAGTTGGCGGGGTAGATGCGCGCCGCCTCCTGCGGGGTGGCCGCCGCGGTCACCGTCAGGGTCACCTCGTCCCCGGGCCGCGCCGCCTGCTTCCCGGAGTCGACGAGGCCGTAGCCGCGCACCCAGAGCTCGTAGCCGGCGTCCGGCAGGTCGGGCACGAGAAACCGGCCGTCGTCGCCGGTGACGACGATCTTGCGGAACGTGGTCTCGAGGTCGCCGGTCTCGGCGATCACCCATACCCCGGCCTCGCCGCCGCCGGCGCCCCGCACGACGCCGCTGATGTCCTCGTCGGCCGCCGCCGCGCCGCCGCCGGTCAGCAACAGGACGACGCCGGCCAGGAGCAGAGCCCCCGGGAATCCGATCCGCGATGTCACGCGCATGTCGACCTCCTTGAGCAACCGGGTCCACGTCGATGGCGTACAGTGTATGTCGCCGTGAGGGAAAGTGGCACCGTCGATGTGGTGCGCGCGGCGAGGAACACCGAACTGCGTCTTCGATGCCCCGCCCGCTGGCGGCGAGGCGAGACCTCGCGTTGCACCGAGAGCCGCGGGGCGGCTAGCGGGCCGAAGGGCGCCGTGGGCGGAGAGCGCCGTGGGCGGAGAGCGCTCGTGGGCGGAGAGCGCCCGGGGCGGAGAGCGCCCGTGCCTCATCGCGGGCGACGAGGGAGACTGCTCGGGGTATTGACCGCCCACGTGCAACGCGGCCCGGCGGGATGCATCGCCGCTCGCATGCGGGGGTGACTCCTCGCCACGGGCTGGCGGGGGAGACAGCTCATGCGTTCGTCGCCGACTCCGGGTTTTCGCCTTGGCGGGGCTGTGGTCGTGATGCTGACCGCCTGCTCCGCCGCGGCGGGTGGGCAGACCTCTGGAGGCGGAGAGCAGGCGCGCCTCCGCGTCGAGGTCCGCTACGCCGCCGGTCTCCACGACGGCCCCCTCACCGGCCGCCTCTTCCTGGCCCTGGCCCCGACCGCGGAGCCCGAGCCGCGCATCGCCGCCTACAACTCGGCGAGGCAGCGCGACGGGCGCGTGCCGTTCTTCGCGGCCGACGTGGCCGGCGTCGACCCGGGCGAGGCGATGGTCATCGACGCCGCCGCCGACGGCTATCCCTACGCACGCCTGGGCGAGCTGCCGCCGGGCGAGTACTGGCTGCAGGCGCTGATCCACGTTTACGCCGAGTTCCGCCGGCAGGACGGCCACGTCATCCGGGCGCCCCAGGATCAGTGGGAAGGGCAGCGGTGGGCGTTCTCGCCGGGCAACCTCGTCAGCGCCCCGCGGCGGGTCCGCGTGGACCCCGCTTCGGACGAGCCGATTCGCCTCGAGCTGGCGGACGTCATCCCACCCGTCGAGGTGCCCCCGGACACCGAGTGGGTCAGGCGCGTGAAGATCCGGAGCCGCATCCTCAGCGAGTGGTGGGGGCACCCGATGTACCTGGGGGCGGTCGTCCTGCTGCCCCGGGGCTACGACGACGATTCCGACCTGCGCTACCCCGTCGTCTTCGAGGCCGACCACTTCCGGCTCGAGCCCGCCTTCGGCTTCACGACCGAGCCGCCCTCGGGCGAGCCGGGACTCTTCGCATGGATGCTGCGCGACGCGGGCGGGATGCGCGAGTCGGGCTACGACTTCCAGCGGGCGTGGACCGGCGACGACTTCCCGCGCGTGATCGCGGTGACGATTCAGCACCCCACGCCGTTCTTCGACGACTCCTACGGCGTCAACTCCGCCAACAACGGCCCCTACGGCGACGCCATCCACCAGGAGCTGATCCCGTATCTCGAAGAGAACTTCCGGATGATCGGCGAGCCCTGGGCCCGGGTGCTGACCGGCGGCTCCACCGGCGGCTGGATCTCGCTGGCGTGGCAGGTCCGCCGCCCGACGTTCTACGGGGGCACCTGGACCTTCTACCCCGATTCCGTCGACTTCCGGCGCTACCAGCTGGTCGACATCTACTCGGACGAGAACGCGTTTCTGGTTCCGGGTGCCGTGCCCGGCGCACCGGAGCGGATGTTCCAGCGGACCATCGAGGGTCAGCCGATGGGCAGCGTCCGCCAGCTCAGCCAGCTCGAGCGGGCCCAGGGCTCGCGCGGGCGCTCGGGCGGGCAGATCGACGCGTGGAACGCAGCCTGGGGGGCGGTCGGCGACGACGGCTACCCGCGGCGGCTGTGGGACCTCGAGACCGGCGTCATCGACCGCGAGGCGGCGCACTACATGCGCGACAACGGCTACGACCTGCGGCACTACCTGGAGGAGAACTGGTCGCGCATCGGTCCGGATCTCGTCGGGAAGATCCACGTCTACAACCCCGAGATGGACCAGTTCTACCTGAACTACGCGGTCTACCTGCTGGAGGCCTTCCTCGAGGGCACAACCGATCCGTACTACGACGGCGAGTTCGTCCACGGCCGCCCCATGAAGGGCCACCTCTGGTCGCCCTTCACCAACGCCGACCTGGTGCGTCAGATGGCGGAGCATGTGGTCGCCAATGCCCCGCCGGAGGCGTCGACGGCATGGCACACAGGGGGATCGTGACAATCGTTTGAGGACGGGTGGGCCGGCGCGACCCGCTTGCAGGAACGGTGGAGAAACCGGAATCGATACTCGAGGAGGTGCGCCGCTCTGCGCGACGGCGCTTGCTCTTCCTGCCCCACGCGGCTCGGCAAATGGCCCGACCCGACAGGATGATTACGCCGAACGAGGTTCGCATGGCCGTCGAGCACGGCGACTTGATCGAGGACTATCCGGAAGACGCGCGTGGCCACAGTTGCCTCGTGCACGGCAAGGGACTCGGACGTCGGGACATCCATGTCGTTTGTTCGCCGAAAGAGGACTTCCTCGCTATCATCACGGCGTACCTGCCCTCGAAACGCGCGTGGCACGGCGATCTGAGAACCAGGAGAATCGAATGAAGTGCATTCACTGTCGCGGCGACATGAAGTCCGCGACCGCACCGTTCCACGTCGACCGGAACGGCTATCACCTGATGCTGGATGCCGTGCCGGCGTGGGTATGCGACCAGTGCGGCGAGGCCTACTTCGAAGGCCGGGAAGTCGAAACCATCCAGGCGACGATCCGGACACTCGACCGGCACGCCCGGCAGCTCTCGGAGCATGGCGCCGGAATGGCATCATGACGGCCGCCACCGTCCGCCCATCACCGTTCCCCCGACGCTCCAAGCGAGGAGGTTCCATGCCGATTCGGATCACTTTATGCTTCGGACTCCTGGCCTCTGCCGCGCTCGCCCAGGAACCCGGCCCGCACGGCGACGAGGGGGACATCGCCCCCCCGGAGGGCTTCCGGGCGAACCGCTCGTCCTATAGCGCCATCATGGACGTCATCCGCTCCAAGCAAAGCGAGGTGACGGTCAGCGACGCGGATCTCGCGCGGCTCGCGGACATGCAGCTCGAGGACATCTGGCGCTCGCTCGGCGACTACCGGAGGAACTACGTGCGGGGGTTCCGGGCCACGCAGCCGGGCCGGCGCGTGGCGGGCCGGGCGCTGACCATGCGCTTCCTGCCGCCCCGCCCGGACTTCGTCGAGGCCATCGACCAGCTCGCGGCGGAGGGCGACTGGGACCGGCGCTACTATGCGCGGGCGTCGGAGGAGGCGCGGCCGGGCGACGTGATCGTGGCCGAGCTGGGCGGCGCCGACGGCCACGTGCTGTTCGGCGGCATGGGGGCGCTCGGCATCAAGCTGCGGGGGGCGGCCGGGGTCGTCATCGACGGCGGCAGCCGCGACCTCGCGGAGCTGGTGGGGGAGGCGTTCGCGGACTTCCCGGTCTTCGCACGCTTCTTCGACGTGACGACGACGAGCTGGCTGGGCGCCGAGTGGAACGCGCCGGTGCGCATCGGGACGGCGACGGTGCTGCCCGGCGACGTCGTCGTGGCGGACGAGACGGGGGTGCTGTTCTTTCCGCCGCACCTCGTCGGCGACGTGCTGCGGGCGGCGGAGGAGCAGGCCGCGCTAGAGGAGCACGAGCGTGAGCTGCTGCAGTCGGGCGAGCACCGGTTCCGCGACGTCTACCCGCTCTCGCCGGAACTCCGGCGCGAGTACGAACGGCGCCGATAGTCAGCCGCGGGACGCGGCGCCACACTGGCGGGAGCCGGCTCGACCTCGATCGCGGGCCGTAGCCGGTCGTTGCCGCTCGCGACGACGTCGATGGCGCTGCGACCCCTCTCGGTTGCCGTGTCGCGTCGAGGTCGCCACGCCAGCCGGTCGTTCCCGCTCGCGACGACGTCGATGGCGCTGCGACCCCTCTCGGTTGCCGTGTCGCGTCGAGGTCGCCGCGCCGGAAGGCCCGCCCGCCGTGTCGCGTCGCGGCGCCCGCCGGCACGTCGAGTCGGCAACGAGAAACGGCCGGCCGAAGCGGATCCGTTGCTTCGACCGGCCGTCGGTTCGATAGCCGAGGTCGCAACGCGCGGAGGATCGGCCGTGCGCCGCGACCGCCCGCCGCCGCGTCACTCGGCGGCGCCGGTCACGAACTCCTCGAACTCGGCCCACGAGCCGGTGCCCCCGTGGATGGGGACGATGGTCTCGACGTCGAGCCCCAGGCGCTGCACGTTGCGGTAGAGGGCCCGGGCGCTGGCGTTGGGCGCGTCGGGCAGCGGCCGGCCGGGGCCGGGCGGCGTGTACAGGTCCGCCTCGACCAGCATCTTGTCGGCGGGGAGGTAGGCGATCAGCATCCCCGCGGCGTGGGCGAGGCCCTGGACGTGGTGCAGCTCGACGAGTCGCGTCGAGTCGCCGAGGATGTACTTCTCGTGCATCGTCTCGAAGATGTAGCCCTCGGACCACTCCTCGGGGGGATGCAGCGAGAGCCGGTCGGGCTCGAGCACCCACAGCCCCGCCCGCAGCACCTCCTGGTAGTAGGGGCGGTTCCCGAAGTGGGTGACGACGGTAGCGCCCTCGTGCACGTAGGCGCGCAGGCCGCCGATGTGGTCCCAGTGGTGATGCGTGGTCACGATGAACTGGATCGGCTTGTCCGGCACGAGCCTCATGATCTCGTCGATCACCGCGAGCGACCGCGCCTCGTTCAGCGGGGCCTCGATGACCGCCACGTGGTCGGCGAACTCCACCGCCACGCTGTGGTGCGAGCCGCCGGCGATCAGCCACACGCCGTCGGCCACTTCCTCCGACTCGACGCGCATCGGCGGAACGGTGGCGGTGCGCACGATGTCGGGCACGGTCAGGGCGGCGCCGTCCACGTTCACCTCGACGCTCTCGATGGTCGTGAGGCTGAACGAGTGGTCGCCGCCGCTGACGTTGGGCTCGTTGGCGCCGTCGTCGTAGTCCTGGTGCTGGTGCCAGTTGAAGGGGAACATCATCCCGCCGCCGACGTCCCGGTAGTCCGTGTACACGGTCTCGTAGTACATGTCGCCGACGACGGGGCTGGGCATCCACGTCTGGACGCGCTCGACGACGTTGTCCTCGGTGATGGTGCCGTTTACGCGGTACTTGCCGAGGGCGATGTACGAGACGACCGTCACCCGCTGCCCGTACTCGTTCCGCTGGATCGCGATCGGGTCACCGGCCGCGGCGCCCTGCAGGAACCCGTGCGGGGTGAGAAAGATCTCGAGCAGGCGCCGCTCGGCCTGCTGGGGCTGGGGGACCACCCGATCGACCCCGGGGGCGTCCCAGGCGTACTCGCCCCGGACCCGCGGGTTCCTGATGCGGTCGCCCTGGATCGGCGCGCCGCCGCCCCCCCGGGCGGGATAGTCGCCCTGCCGGATGACCATGTCCTCCATCGACGAGTTCGTCTCGAAGTCGATGGTGCGCGTGTACTCCGCCAGCTCGAAGCGCGGCCAGTCCTCGGCGGGGGAGGCGTTCTGCCCCACCGCGCCGACCCAGCCGCTTCCCGTGTAGCGGATGGACGTCATGTCGGTGACGCCCATCGTGTCCATGGCGGCCTGCAGGGCCGCCGCCGGGTCCTGGGCCGAGGCCGGTCCGGCCGCCAGCATCGCGACGGCAACGAACGATACAACTCGCTTGACCATGGTTCTCCTCCGTCTCGCTTCTCGAGGTCGTGCGAGGACGGCCCGCGGTCGATGCGGCCCGTCCTGCTCCCTGGATTGCACAGCGTAGTCCTTTTGTTGCGGGATGACCACGGCAATCACAAGGTGGCTGACCGCGCAACCGATGCGGATTGGCTCGTCAGCGCGCCTCGGGGCGTTGCGGACGAGTCCCGAGAGCCCGCGAACGGCCGACTACCTTCGGGCCACCCAGCAGGTGGGCCGTCGTCGCAGATTCATCACGGCGAGAATGCGGACGGTGCCCGCGGTCGCGCGATAGAGCAGTGCGCAGGGGAATCGCCGGAGGAACCCCCGGCGAACGTCCCCGCGGACCGCCGCGGCGGCGGTCGGATGCAAGCGATGGACGCGGCGCATCGCTCGACTTCGTCGATGGACTCTTCGTGGCGTGGGGAGGGCCCATCGTGTCGCGCACGAGCGGACCATGCAACGGACGGGAGGGTGTCCCCGCGAGGCTCGGAATGCCTCGCGGGGACGATCGTGCAGACTACGCGGGTACGGCGCCGATCAGTTCATGGCCTTGCTGTACTTCGTGACGCCGCCGCCCGCGAACGGGCGCGACGCAGGCCCCTCGGCCACGAACACGTTGCCGTCCTCGTCGACGGCGATGCCCTCGCCGGCGAGGCCCTGCAGGGTGCGGCCCTCCTCGGGGACGTGCGGCGGGATGAACCCGGTCACCACGTCCTCATTGGCCGATCCGATGCGGACGCCGTTCAGCCAGCCGTAGTGGTTGGTCTCCTGCGACTCGGAGTCGATGGCGTACAGCGTGTCGTCGGCGGTGATGTAGAGCCCGCTGATGCGGCTGAACTGGTAGTAGATGTCGAGCAGCTCGCCTTCCTGGTCGAAGATCTGGATGCGGTGGTTGCCGCGGTCCGCCACGAACAGGCGGCCCTGCGAGTCGAACTCCATGCCGTGCGGCGTGCGGAACTGGCCGGGCCGGAAGCCGATCTCGCCCCACTGCTTGATGAAGTTGCCGTCGCGGTCGTACTTGAGGATGCGCCCGGTCCGGCCGGCGGGGGGATCCGGGTTCTGGCCGCTGTGGCCGTCCGAGACGAAGATGTCGCCGGTCGGGCCCCAGGTGATGACGTCGCACGGCTCGTTCAGGTGGACGCCCTCGGGGTCGCTGCCCGGCTCGCCGGCGACGCCGAGGGTCATGAGGACCTCGCCCTCGGGGCTGAACTTGAAGACCTGGTGGCCGATCTCGTCGTTGCCCTGCGAGTCGGTGACCCAGACGTTGCCGTCGTCGTCGACGTGCAGGCCGTGCGGCAGCACGAAGAGCCCCGCGCCGAAGGCGGCGAGCAGCTCGCCCGTGTTCCGGTCGTACTTCAGGATGGGATCGACGGTCGGGTTGGCCGCGCACCCGCCCGCGAGCCCGATGCCGCCGCAGCGGTCGTAGACCCAGACGTGGCCGTCGGTCGGGTCGATGTCGATGCCCGCGGTCGAGCCCCACACGCGGTCGTCGGGCAGCGCGGCCCAGTTCAGGGCGACCTCGGGGTTGGGGTTCGGCAGATCGCGCTGCACCAGATCCGCCGAGCCCTCCTGGGCCGCGGCCGGCGCCGCCGCGACGGCGAGCAGCGCCGCGAGGGCGAGGCTCCGCTTCACAACATTCCTTCGGTGGTCGGTCATGTTCGTCTTTCTCCTGGGTTGAATCTCCGCGGGTTGAGTCAGGGCCAATATCCTAGCACCGCGCGGCGGAACGCCCCGCTGCACTCGACCGGCGACGCATCTTGCCTGACGCGCCCCGCCTGACCGCGTGGCGCCTCGGTCGGGGCATGTCCGACATGCTCCCTCGGCACGCCTTGTCAGGCAGGCATCCCGGCGATCCGCTGGCGCCCTCCGGGCGCGGTGCGACGTAAGGTCCTGCCTCTCTCGGCACGCCTTGTCAGACAGGCGCCTCGGCGATCCGCCGGCGCCCTTCGGGCGCGGTGCGACGCAAGGCCCTGCCGCGGGGGCAGCCGATCCGGGGCGTGCGGCGTCCCGGGACGCCAGGGCGCGGGCGCAGTTGCCAACGGCGGCAGGAGCGATCCGCCGGCACCCTCCGGGCGCGGTGCGACGCAAGGCTCTGCCGCGGGGGCAGCCGATCCGGGGGGGGTGGCGTCCCGGGACGCCAGGGGCGCGGGCGCAGTTGCCAACGGCGGTAGGATCGGCGGATGGAGCAGACGAAGATACTCGCCGCCGTCGCCGCCGTCGCCGCCGTCGCCGCCGTGGCGCTGGTCCCGGTCGCGGTCCTCGGACAGACGGCGCCGCCCCGCACGCCGTGGGGGGCGCCGGATCTGCGTGGCGTCTGGAGCCACGGGACGGCCACACCCCTCGAGCGTCCCGAGCGCTACGGCGAGCGGGAGCGCCTGACCGACGCGGAGATCGCCGAGGTCGACGCCGCGCAGCAATCGGCGGAGGGGGTCGGGGCGCGCCGCGTCGTCTGGTGGGAGCGCAGCCTGTCGGACGGCCGCACGTCCATGATCGTCGACCCGCCGGAAGGGCGCATCCCGTACTCGGCGGCGGGCCGGGCGCGCCGCGCCGCCCGCCCGGGGCAGACGACGGAAGGGCCGGAGGGCCGCAGCCCCCAGGAGCGCTGCATCTCCTACGGCATTCCGCGCCTCGGCGGCCCCTACAGCCAGAACGTCCACATCGCGCAGACGGCCGACCACGTGCTCCTGCTGCACGAGATGGTCCACGAGTTCCGGGTCATTCCCCTCGACGGCCGGCCCCACCTGCCGGACCACGTCCGCCAGTGGCTCGGCGACTCGCGTGGCCGCTGGGAGGGCGACACGCTGGTGGTCGAGACCACCAACTTCCGGGACGACCAGTGGTTCCAGGGGCTGTCGCAGGGCGGGATGCGCCTCGTCGAGCGCTTCACGCGCCTCGACGCCGCGACGGTGCACTACGCCGTGACGTACGACGACCCGGAGCTGTGGACCCAGCCCTGGACGGCGGAGATCCTGATGCCGCCCACCGAGGGGGCGATGTTCGAGTTCGCCTGCCACGAGGGGAACACGGGCATCGCGGCGACGCTCGAGATCGCCCGCGGGGAGGAAGCGGCGGAGGCGGCATCGCGCTGACTCGCGGGCTCGGGTCGGCCCGCGGCGAATCAGCGGCGGCGCACCTCGATGCCGCCGTTGACGGTCGAGACGTCGATGTCGGGTCCGCCCTGTCCGAGCTGGCCCGACGCCGAGCGCGGGCCCCAGCGGCCCCGGACGTCGACGGGGAAGTCGCTGTCGATGCCGCCGTTGACGGTTCGGAGGCTCAGGTCCGCATCGACCTCGGCGGGCAGCGCGAGGCGAACGCGCCCGTTCACGGTCCTGAACGACAGGTCCTCCCGCGGAGACGCGCCCACGGCCGCGTCGATTCTCCCGTTGACCGTCCTCGCCGACACCAGCCCGGCGCTCTCCGCCTCGATGTTGCCGTTCACGGTCGTGGCGCTGACGTCGCCCGACAGGCCCGACACCCGTACGACGCCGTTGGTGTTCCGGGCGTTCAGGTGCACGCCGTCCGGGACCGACACGGTGAACGCGACGTTGACGTCGTTGTTCCGGGAGCTCATGCGGTAGGAGTCGCCCCGCGCGCAGCGGTTCTGCCGGAACCAGCCCGACGGATAGACGGCGCAGACGAGGATGCCGTCGCCGTCCTCGATCACCTCGATGGTGACGTCGTCGGGGTCGCTGCGGCGCGCCGTCTTGACCGCTTCCACCACGACCTCGCCGCTCCCCCGGGCCGCCGTGATCGATCCGCTCACGCCGCGGACGGTGACGGTCCGGCCGGTCTCGACGCTGCCCTGCCACCGGAAGTCCGGCGCGGCGCCGGCCTGCTCTGCCGCCGGCAGGGCCAGGGCCAGGGCCAGCATTGCCGCCGCCGCGAGGACCGCCCACAACCGCCTCGACGCTGTGCCGCCCGATCTCGTGCCTGCTGGAACCATGCTGTCGCTCCCTGAATCTGAACCCGCTCCGGGTGGTTGCGTCTCCCCGACGCTGCGGTTCCTTGGGAAAGAAGACGGACGCGGCCGGCGGGGAGTTCCGCGGCCGGCCGTTGCCGCGCCGCGGAAGCGACGGGAGGCCGGTTCGAGTCAGGCGCGGCCCGGTGGGGTGGGCGGCCCCTCCGCGATCGACCGTCTCGACTGGGCCAGCGAGGAGCCCGCACCAGCCGGCCGACGCGCCGCCGACCACCTGCACGTCCTCCAGCCGGCTCGACCGGTCGGGGAGCGCACGGGGGACGGTCGAACGGAGGCCAGGGTCGACCTGCTTCACGCCCGGGCGCGAAGCGGGGGAGAATGTCGCAGACGGAGGCGCGCCGGCCCGGCCGCGTGGGCCAATGAAGGACGGCGCCCGATAGCCCGGGAGGCAGAAATGACCACGACCCCATGCACCGGCCGGTGGCCCGCGTTGCGGGCGGCCCGCTCACGCCGGCTCGCGCCGGAGGCTTCGGCGGCGATGCTCGAACGGTCGCTTCGGCGGGGCAGGACGGCGTGGGTCCGGGCCGCCGCGACCACGGTGGTCGCGACGGCGGCGATGCTGTCGGCGGGCCTCCCGGTCCTGGCCCAGGCTCCCGGCCCCAGGCCCGCCCTCGACCACGGGGACACCTACCGCTGGAACACCGTCCGGAGCCCTCGCATCTCGGCTGACGGCGCCTGGGCGGCCTGGGTGGTGGAGCCCTGGGACGGCGACCCCGAGCTGGTGGTGTCCCGCACCGACGGGACCGCGACGACGCGCGTGAGGGGTCGCGGCCCCGTCTTCACCCGCGACTCGCGGCACGTGGCGTACCGGGTGCCGCCGCCGCAGTCTGAGGTCGACGCGCTACGCCGGGAGGGGAAGTCGGGCGACGAGCTGCCGGGCGATTCGCTGGGGGTGCTCTCGCTCGCCGCGCTCGCGGCGTCCCCGGGCGGCGCGGAAGCCGAGTTCACGGCGGGTCCCATCGAGTCGTTCCAGGTGCCCGAGGACGGGGGCTCGTGGATCGCCTATCACCTGTCCGAGGACCCGGCGGAGGCCGAGGACGGGGAGGCCTCCTCGGCGGAGGGCGGCGAGGCGGAGTCCGGGACCGCGGAAGGCGGCGAGGCGGAGTCCGCGGCGGCGGAAGCCGGCGAACGGGAAGAGGCGGCGGCGGAGAAGCGGTCTCCGGAGTACGAGAAGCGCCACGCGAAGGACGCGGGGACGCCGCTCGTGCTGCGCCATCTCGACACGGGAGACGAGTTCTCCTTCCCCGACGCGGTGTCCTACCAGGTCGCGGACAGCGGGGCCGCTCTCGCCTACGCCGCTGCAACCGACGAGGAGGGCGGCGACGGCATCCACTGGGTCGACGCCGCGACGGGGGCGGCGACGGCGGTCATGGAGGGCGAGGGCCACTATCGCCAGATCGCCTTCGACGAGTCCGGCGCCAGCCTCGCCTTCGTCAGCGACGCGGCGGAATGGGAGCGCGACCGGCCCGCCTTCTCCCTATACCGCTCCGACGCGGGTGACGGGGCGGTCCTGGTGGCGACCACGTCGACGACCGGCGTGCCGGCGGGATGGTGGGTCAGCGAGCACGGCGACGTCTCGTTCTCGGACGACGGCGGGCGCCTGTTCTTCGGGATTGCTCCCCGGCCCGAACCCGAGCCGGACGAGGCGCCGCTCGAGCGCGACGAGGTGCGGCTGGACGTCTGGAACTGGAAGGACCCCTACCTGCAGCCGATGCAGCTCGTGCAGCTGGACGACGAGCGCGACCGCTCGTACCTCGCGGTTGCGCCGCGCAACGGCGACGGGGTGATCCAGCTCGGCGCGCCGGACATGCCCGACGTGGCGCGGACCCGGGACGGCGAGTCCGACTTCCTGCTGGGCACGACGGACGTGCCGTACCGGCAGGAGCTTTCGTGGGACGGCCGCTACCGGGACGCCTACGCGGTCGACGCTCGTACCGGCGAGCGGCGGCAGGTCGCCGAGCGCGTGCGCGGCGGCCGCGGCGTGGGCCTGTCGCCGGGCGCCGCCTACGCCTACTGGTGGGACGACGGCGACCGCGACTGGAAGGCCGCGCCGGTCGACGGCTCGGCCGGCGCGGTCAGCCTGACCGGTGGCATTCCCCAGGCGTTCCACGACGAGCTGAACGACCGCCCCCAGGGGCCGTCGCCCTACGGGGGGGCGCAGTGGATCGAGGGCGACGCCGCCCTGATCGTCCACGACCGCTACGACGCCTGGCGGGTCGACCCCGCGGGGGACGGGCCCCCGGTGCGGCTGACGTCGGGGCGGGCCGGCCGCGTCCGGCACCGGCTCGTCCGCACCGACGACGAGCCCGCCCTCGCCGAGGGCGACCTCCTGTTCTCCACCTTCGACGAGCGGACGCGGGCCGGTGGCTACGCGCGCGGGACCACCGACGGCGCCGCCGGCGTGACCCGGCTTGTGTCGGAGCCGTTCCGCTTCCGCTTCCAGGCCAGGGCCGAGGACGCGGGGCAACTCCTCTGGACCCGGGAGAGCTTCGGGACCTTCCCCGACCTGTGGACGAGCGGCGCCGACTTCGAGAAGAAGCGCAAGCTCAGCGACGCCAATCCGCAGCAGGCGGAGTACGCCTGGGGGACGGCCGAGCTGATGGACTGGACCTCGAACGACGGCGCACGGCTCGAAGGCATCCTCATCACCCCGGACGGGTTCGACCCGTCGCGACAGTACCCGCTGATGGTCTATTTCTACGAGCGCATGTCCGACGGGCTGCACGACTACCGGGCGCCGACGCCGGGAGGCTCGTCGGTCGCGTTCTCGTTCTACGCCAGCCGGGGCTACGTGGTGTTCGTGCCCGACATCCCCTACGAGGTCGGCTATCCGGGCGAGAGTGCCCTCGACGCGGTGGTGCCGGGGGTGCTCGAGCTCCTCGGCCGGGGGTTCGTCGACCCCGCCCGCATCGGGGTGCAGGGCCATTCCTGGGGCGGCTACCAGATCGCGTACATGCTGACCAAGACCAACCTGTTCGCGGCGGCCGAGGCCGGCGCCCCCGTCTCGAACATGACCAGCGCCTACGGCGGCATCCGCTGGCAGACCGGCATGAGCCGCATGTTCCAGTACGAGCGCACGCAGAGCCGCATCGGCGGCACGCTCTGGGACGAGCGCGACCGCTACATCCACAACTCGCCGCTGTTCTTCGCCGACAAGGTGCGGACGCCGCTGCTGATGATGCACAACGACGAGGACGGCGCCGTGCCCTGGTACCAGGGCATCGAGCTGTTCACGGCCCTGCGGCGCCTGCAGAAGCCGGTGTACATGCTCAACTACAACGGCGAGGCGCACGGCCTGCGCCGCCAGGCCAACCAGGAGGACTGGGCGGTCCGCATGCAGCAGTTCTTCGACCACCACCTGCTCGACGCCCCCGCCCCGCGGTGGATGGCCGAGGGGGTGCCGGCCGTGGACAAGGGCCGCGATCTGGGCCTGGGGCCGGCGGAGGCGGCGAAGGCCGCGGGTCCATAGAACCCGTCGCCGCGGTCCGTGGCGGGCGTCGGCGTCGGCAGGATATGACGTAGTATTGCCGGGTCGAGATCGGAACCCCGCGGTTGCGGGAGGAGAAACGGAGTCTTTCTTGCGAATCATCTGCACACTGCTGCTCGTCGGCCTTCTCGGCCTCGCTCCGGTCGAGGCCGGGGCCCAGGTGACTCTCACGGACTGGATGGGGCGGTCGGCCACCTTCGAGAAGGGCGAGGTCGACTCGGACGGGGTCACCATCGTGTACCACGCGGCCGGCGAGGGGCCCCTCGTGGTGTTCGTGCACAGCATCACCGGGCCATGGTTCGACTTCCGCCACCAGATGGTGGCGCTCTCCGAGCAGTACCGGGTGGTGTCGATGTCGACGCGGGGCACCGACGAGAGCGGCAAGCCGGAGGGGGTCGAGCACTACGCGTCGGCCCGTATCGCCGACGACATCGAGGCGATCATCGACCATTTCGGCGAGGAGCGGGCCACCGTGGTCGGCCAGGACAGCGGGGGCCTCCACGCCTGGCACTTCGCCATGACCCGTCCCGAGCGGACCGAGCGCCTGATCTCGCTGGGGTCGGTCCATCCCGCGGGGCTCATCCGCGAGCTCATCGACAACCCGGACCAGCAGCGCGCGAGCACGTTCCAGCGGAACATGCAGGAGAACCCCGAGGCGGGTGCGCAGTTCGGGGCGAGGATGCGGAGCGGCGGGGCGCGGCCCGGCGACACCCCGGAGCTGGCCCGGTTGCGGGCCGCGGCCTACGAGCGCCTCTATGCGGAGTCGATCGTCAATTTCTACAAGGCCAACTGGCCGTACTCGCCGGTGACGGCGGAGACCGAGGGCTTCGGCTTCACGATGGACGCGTTCCCGCCGGTGCAGGCGCCGACCCTGTTCATCTACGGGAAGGACAGCGGGCCGTTTCTGAACGAGACCCTGAACGACCTCTGGGGCCGGGTCGAGGGCGAGCTGACCATCCACGTCCTGCCTGGGGTGGGGCATGGCCCTCACAACCAGGTGCCCGAGTTCGTCACCCCGCGCCTGGTGGAGTGGCTGGACAAGGGGCGGTAGCCCGCCAGGCGTCATTACGGGGCGGTAGCCCGCCAGGCGTCATTACGGGGCGGTAGCCCGCCAAGCGTCGCGGCCGCTCCGCTTGGCGCCCGACCGACCTTGCAGGAGTCCGCGCCGTTCTGCGCCTGGCGTCAGCGGTGGAACGGTTCGGTTGGGCGAGCGTCGGCGGCGGTACGGGTCGAGACAACCCCCAGCGCGGCCTGGCGACGGGTCGGGCGGCGCCGGCAAGGCGGTGAGTCTGGGCCGGGCGACCCTGCAGCAGCCCGCCTCGGAAACGCGTGAAACGGCTGGCGAGCGGTGGTATTCTGGCCGAAACCAGAGTCAAGACGAGCGGGCGTCGAGTTGCGTTCGCATTTCGGGAAGAGGAGGATGACGTGAGACTGAAAGCGATGGTTCTCGTCGCGGTGGCGGTGTTCGCGACGGCGTCGGTCGCATCGGGGCAGGACTGGGCGCCCTCCCGGACCGCCGACGGCCACCCCGACCTGCAGGGGGTCTGGGCCAACAACAACGTGACGCCGCTCGAGCGGCCGGAGATCCTCGGAGACCGCGAGACCCTCACCGACGAGGAGGTGGCGGCCCTGCAGGCGCGCGCCGGCGACCTGTTCAACGACGAGGCGGGGGACGCCGCCTTCGGCGACAGCGTCTTCGCGGCGGCCCTGGAAGAGGCCGAGTCGTTCTCGTCGCGCGACCGCGCGACCGGCAACTACAACCACTTCTGGATGGTCGAGCGCGACTGGGACAACCGGACCTCGCTCATCGTCGATCCGCCCGACGGGCGGCTGCCCGCCCGCACCGAGGCGGCGGCGGCCCGGGCGGCGGCGCGGGCCGAGGCGCGGGCGCGTCACGCCTGGGGGCCGGAGGACCGCAGCCTAGGCGAGCGGTGCATCAGCTGGGGCGCGCCGCGACTGGGCGCCGGCTACAACAGCTATCTGCAGATCTTCCAGAGCGCGAGCCACGTCGTGCTCTACCAGGAGATGGGCGGGCCGCGGGTCATTCCGCTGACCGGCGCTCCCCACGTGGACGACAGCGTCCGGCTGTTGCACGGCGACTCGCGGGGGCACTGGGACGGCGACACCCTGGTCGTCGAGACCACGAACTACGCGCCGCAGGCCTCGGTGATGGGCTCGGCCGGCGAGAAGCTGAACGTGCTCGAGCGGTTCACCCGGGCGAGCGACGACGTGCTGCAGTACGAGGTCACGGTGACCGACCCCGACACCTGGGCGGCGCCGTGGACGGCGATGATCCCGTTGCGGCACAGCACCGACCCGGTGTTCGAGTACGCGTGCCACGAGGGCAACATCGGCATGGAGGGCATCATGGCCGGGGCCCGCGTGCTGGAGAGGGCCGAGGCCGAGGGCGGCCAGTAGGGAGCGACTTGAGGTTGCCGGCCCCCGGGAGTCGGCCCCGTAGAGCGGCGCGGGTTCCTGAAGGGTAGTCGGTCGGCCGGCGAGCGGAGCCTCGGGACGACGCTCTCCGAGCCCGGTGCAGCCCGCTTCTTGGGGTTCTGGCGCCTGGGACGCGGGCGGGAAATTGCCTTGCCACGCGCCAGGCGGGCGGAATCGCGGGACGCGGGCTGCGGCCTGGGTGAAGTTGGCAGCGTTATTCGCTGTCCTTGGTGCAGGGCAAGGCAGTTCCGTCAGTTCCCCGACTCAGCGAGGATACGAAACCATGAGACGTTTGCTCACGTTCATCAGCGCGACCGCTGCGGCGGCGGCGCTGGCCGCGGCGGCGACCGTCGCCGCGACCGCCAACACCGAGCCGGTGGCCGGTGGCGCACAGTCGGCCACCGGGATGGCGAGCTGCGACAGCCTGATGTCGCTCGCCCTGCCGAACACCACCATCACCGGCGCGACCCTCGTCGAGGCCGGCGCCTTCACGCCGCCCGGGCCCCAGAGCGAGCGGGCGCGCGCGGCGGCGGCGCGCACCTATGGCGGGCAGCCGAGGTTCTGCCGCGTCGAGGCGACGCTGACGCCGTCGGACGACTCCGACATCAAGGTCGAGGTGTGGATGCCGGGGGCTGACTGGAACGGGAAGTACCAGGCCGTCGGCAACGGCGCGTTCACCGGGTCGATCCGGCACAACTCGATGGCCGCCGCCCTCGCCCGCGGCTACGCCGCGAGCTCGACCGACACCGGGCACGAGGGGAACACCGCGAGCTTCGGGCTCGGGCATCCCGAGAAGGTCATCGACTTCGGCTACCGCTCGATCGGCGAGATGACGGTGATGGCCAAGGCCGCCATCGAGGCCTACTACGGCAGGGCGCCGCAGTACACGTACTGGAACGGCTGCTCGGCCGGGGGGCGCCAGGCCCTGAAGGCGGCGCAGCGGTTCCCCGAGCACTTCGACGGCATCGTCGCCGGGGCTCCCGGCAACGACTGGACGGGCCGGGCCGGCGGGTCGCTGCGCGTCGCCAAGCCGCTCGAGGCCAACGAGGCGGCCCGCCTCACCGCCGACCTGCGCGAGCTCGTGCACGGGGCGGTCCTCGAGGCGTGCGACGCCGGCGACGGGGTGACCGACGGGGTGGTGGGCGATCCCGAGCGGTGCGACTTCGACCCCGCGGTGCTGCAGTGCGCGGACGGCCAGGGCGAGGGCTGCCTGTCGTCCACCCAGGTCAACACCGTGCGCATGCTCTACTCGTCGCCCGAGAACCCGCGGTCGGGGCGCCCCATCACCGGCCTCCTGCCCGGCAGCGAGCTGGGCTGGACGGATCTCGGATGGACCCGCTCGGCGCGGTCGACCGGGCTCGAGCAGTTCCGCTACCTGACGTTCGCGGATCCGGAGTGGACGATCGACCAGTTCAACTTCGAGACCGACATCGTCGCGGCCGAAGAGGTCGACAACGACACGCTCAACGCCCTCGACCCGAACCTGAAGCCGTTCTTCGACCGCGGCGGCAGGCTCATCTCGTACCACGGCTGGGCCGATCCGCAGATCTCGCCGGCCAACGCGACGCAGTACTACCGGCGGGTCGTGGACGCCGTCGGCGACGCCGAGACGGTGCACGACCACTACCGGCTGTTCATGGCCCCCGGCATGGGGCACTGCGGCGGCGGGGCGGGTCCGAGCCAGTTCGACATGGTGAGCGCCCTCGAGGCGTGGGTCGAGCGGGGCGAGGCGCCGGACAACATCGTGGCGTCGCGCGTGCGCGACGGGGCGGTGGACCGCACCCGGCCGCTCTGCCCGTATCCGCAGCAGGCGGTCTACACGGGCAGCGGGAGCACCGACGACGCCGACAACTTCGTTTGCCGCGCGCCCTGAGGGTGCGGTTGGCGTCGGCGTTCACTATCGTGGGCCGGCCGGGCGCCCTCGCGGGTGCCCGGGCGGCCCGTTTCGTGTACGGCGCGTTGGGGCGCACCGCAAGGCGGATCGCTGGCGGGTTGGTCGCCAGGTACACGTCCACCACCACATCAGCGCCTCGATAGACGGTCAGACCGCAAGGCGGATCGCTGGCAGGTTGGTCGCGGCGGAAGCCGACGATTGCCCGGCCAAGGACGCTGGTGAGAATCGCCTTGCCGTGGTCCCCGGGTGTCTCACGAACGGACCAGGGGCCGGGCTTCGCCGAAGGCGGCGAATCCTCGACCGTCGTCCTGCCTTCCGCGTCACCGGGTGTCGAAGCGGATGTTGAACCAGGTGATGCCCTCGGTGTCGCGGATGCCGTGCGGCACCCCGGCGGGAATGTAGATGACGTCGCCGACGCCGACGACGCGTTCCGACCCGCCGCGGATGGCCGCGCCCCGCGTACCGTCGACCGGCTCGCCCTGCTCGTCGACGATCCGACCGCCCGTCACCAGGGTGCCCCATCCCTCGCGTACCACGTAGACGTCGGTCGTCCGGGGGTGCATCAGCGCGGTCTCGGCGTTGCTGATGCGCCGGATGTTGACGTTGTAGCTGCCCCCCTCGAGCAGCCGCGTGGTCACCCGTCCCGCCGCGTCCATCTCCGCGATGATGTCGTCGATCTCGGCCGTCGGGAAGTCGACGGCGCGGTCGAGCGGCGCCTGCTGCCGAATGTCGATCTGGGCGGTGAGGACCGCGGCCGCGGCCAGCCCGGCCCCCAGGCCGGCGACGAAGGTGGTGCAGATTCTGCGCATGGTGTCTCCTCGGTTGTTGTCGTCGGTCGCAAATCCCTTCCGCGCCCGACGCGCGTCGGGCGCGCCGGCCCAGGTCGCCCCGGGGCCCGGTCCACGTGCCGCCTTCTCCGGCTCCCGCCGGCTTCAGTTGGTAGAATAGCCCTACCGGCAAGAACGGGCCGGCGGACGTGGGCAAGCTGGCATGGCGATTGCTGCCGATACGCGTGGACGATCGGGGACGCAGCGTCATGCGGAGGCGACTCCGCCGAACGAGGAGCGGGGTAATTGACCGACGGACACGCTCAGGCCACGGCGGCGGGGGCGGAAGGAGCCGTCTCGGGCCTCGACGCTCGCTTGCGAGGGGTGGAGGGAGCCGTCTCGGGCCTCGACGGTCGCTTGCGGGGGGTGGAGGGAGCCGTCTCGGGCCTCGACGGTCGCTTGCGGGGGGTGGAGGGAGCCGTCTCGGGCCTCGACGGTCGCTTGCGGGGAGTGGAAGGAGCCGTGTCAGGACTCGACGGTCGCTTGCGGGCGGTTGAGGCGGGTCTGACCAGACTCGATGCCAGATTCGGGACGGAGATGAAGCACGTCGCGACGAAGGCCGATCTGGAGCTGCATTTCAACCGGCTGTTGCGGTGGGGGCTCGGCATCATGATCACGGCGACCGGCGCGTTGTCTGCGCTCATCTTCGGGATTCTGAGAACGACCGGCAACTGATTGGCAGAAACGCGGGATCTCCGCGGGGGTCACGCGCGGATGTCCTGGAGGATTGGCCGGGCGGCTGTGCCGCAGGGCGGAGTCGCCGGGCGGGGAGAGATTGCGATGCGCACGATGCGGAATCTTGTGGTCCTGGGACTGGCCGCGCTCTTCGTGGCGGCGGGCGCGGCCGGCGCCGCCGCCCAGTCGGAGCGCGGGCCGGTGGTGCTGACGCCCTCGGGTGAGCTCGAAGGGGCGTGGGCCGACGCGGAGGCTGGAGTCTCGGTGTTCCGGGGCGTGCCCTTCGCGCAGCCGCCGGTCGGCGACCTGCGCTGGCGCCCGCCCGTGGCGGTGGAGTCGTGGGACGGGACGCGGGCGGCCACCGAGTTCGGGCCCGCGTGCTGGCAGGCCCGCAACGCCGACAACTCGCCCTATGCGCGGGGCGAACTGCCGCGCAGCGAGGACTGCCTGACCCTGAACCTGTGGACGGCGGCGCGGGTGGGGGAGCGTCGGCCGGTGATGGTGTGGTTCCACGGCGGCGGCCACAGCTCGGGCACTGGCAGCGCCAGAATCTTCGACGGCAGCGCGATGGCGAAGAAGGGCGTGGTTATGGTGACCGCCAACTACCGCCTGGGACCGCTGGGCTTCCTCGCGCACCCCGCCCTGACCGCCGAGTCGCCCGAGCAGGCGTCGGGCAACTACGGCATCCTCGACCACGTCGCCACCCTCGAGTGGGTGCGCGACAACGTCGCGGCGTTCGGGGGCGACCCCGGCAACGTCACCATCTTTGGCCAGTCGGCCGGTTCCTGGTCGGTGTGCGTGCTTCAGGCGTCTCCCTTGGCGAAGGGACTGTTCCACAAGGCCATCGGCCACTCCGGCGGCTGCTTCGGCGCCCCGCGAGCGCATCTGGCGACGACCGGCGGACCGGCGACCGCGGTTTCCGGCCACGACGCGGGTCTGGCCGTCGCGGCCAGACTCGGGGTCGAGGGCGAGGGAGCCGACGCGGCGGCGGCCCTCCGGGCAGCCGAGCCGGCGGCGGTGCTCGAGGCCGGCCGCGGCACGGGGGTCGTGGTCGACGGCTGGGTCCTGCCCGACCTGCCCGGCGCGATCTTCGCGGCCGGCCAGCAGAACGACGTGCCGGTGATCGTCGGGTCGCTGTCCGACGAGGGCACCACCCTCTACGCGGGCATGGCCGGGCCGCCGCGGGACGAGTTCGTGGCCGGCCTCCGGGATCGATACGGCGACCGGGCCGACGCCCTGCTCGAAGCCTATGCCGGCGAGATCGCCGCGTCGACCCGCACCGCGGGCCAGGCGATTCAGGCCGACCGGAGCTTCACGTGGCAGATGCGCGAGTGGGCGCGGGCGCACGCGGACGCCAACGACGTCTATCTCTACTTCTTCAGCCACGCCCCGCCGGTGTTCCGGCTCTATCTGCCGGACCGGCCCGAGCTCGACTACCCGGGCGGCCTGCGGGGCGGCGGCGCCTACCACTCGGGCGACCTCGCCTACGCGTTCGACAACGTCGGGCTGGTCGGCGTCGGCTGGAACGCGCGCGACCACGAGCTGTCGGGCCAGATGTCGCAGTACTGGGTGAACTTTGCGAAGACCGGCGACCCGAACGGCGACGGCCTGCCGCTCTGGCCGAAGTACGACCGCGAGGGCGAGCCGGCCATCGAGTTCGCGACCTTCGGGACGGCGGCGGCGAGCAAGATCCGCGAGACCAAGCTCGACCTGTTCGACGACTCGTACCGGGCGGCGGCGACCGACCAGTAGTCGCGCTCCGGACCCTTCTCCGACGCCGGGGGAGGGTCCGGAGTGACGCCAGCGAGCGCTTAGGACAGTGATCGATATAGATCTGCCAACTACACCCAGGCACGACCCGCTCTCTACCGTCTTCCGAGCGTGCCGCGTGGCAAGGTTATTCCCGTCACTGTCCTTAGCACCCCCGGTCGGGCGGCGTTCCCTCGAAGCGCTCGGTCACCGCCGAGAGTTGCACGACCAGCCCGTCCGGGTCGGGAACGAGGACGCTGCCTCCCCCGCCCCGCACGCCCTCGAAGCCGGCGTCCTCGAGCGTCCTCGCCACACGGTCGCCGTCGAAGTTCTCGATCCCGACCCCGAAGTGGTCGATCTCGCCCGCGACCGCGCTGCCTGCGGTTAGGCTGCAGTTGCCTCCCTCGACCGGGCACAGGCTGATGAGGCCGCCGTCGGGGAAGTCGAGCGCGTAGGCGTCGCCGACGATGTAGCGGCGGGCCGGCAGCCCGAGCAGGTCGCGGTAGAACGCCTCCGACCGGTCGAGATCGGCGACCCCGACGTTGACGTGATGCAGCGTGCGGGCCCGTACCTGGCCCGCCTGGGCGCGCGCGCCCGCCGGCAGGGCCATGGCGGCGAAGGCGCCCAGCACCTGCCGCCTCGTCAGCTTGCCATCCTCGTACTGTTTCAATAACGTGTCGAAGGTATCTCTCATGTGGGTTCTCCTCTCGGTCAGAGGGCGATCGTAGCCGCGCTTCCGGCCCGGCCGGGAGGCGGACGGAATCGGTCTGCCGAGGGGACCCCCGTGAACCGGGTGGTGAGACCCGCGTTGCGCCGAGGTCGGCGAGGGCGCCAGCGGGCCGCGGGCCGCCGGTGGGCAGGCCGTGACCGGGGAGCCTTGTCGGGCATACGCGATCGGGCACGCTCGACGGAACGACGAGTCGGGCAGGATGCATCGCCGGTCGATGCAGCGGGGTGCAACGCCAAGGGCCGCCCGCCCGGCCGGCTGTTGGAGGATGACAATGGCGCGAACGGTGGACCCGCAAGGGCGGGAGCTGGAGCTGATCGCTCGATTCACGGAGCTGGCCGGCAAGGACGTGATCGACATCGGCTGCGGCGACGGGCGAACGTCCCGCCGCCTCGCGATGCGGGGCGCGACCGTGCTCGGCGTCGACCCGGACGAGGCCGCCATCGCCCAGGCCAGCGCCGGCGGCACCACCGACACCTGCCGCTTCCGGGCGACGGACGTCCTGGATCTCGCTCTGCCGCCGGCCAGCTTCGATCTGGTGGTCTTCTCGCGTTCGATGTGATGACTGCCCCCCGAGAGCGTCGGTGACGCTCTGCGCAAGGTGGCCGGCTGGCTGCGCCCCGGCGGGCGTCTGGTCAGCATGCAGCCGATCGGCCGGCCGACGCCCTTCCATGTCCGCCGCGCCGGCGGCATCGAGCCGGTGGGCCTGGTGTACTCCACCGACGCCGGGCAGCGGGACATGCGGTCGTCCCGGGAGGCGCTCGCCGAGTCGATTCGCGATGGCCTGTTCACCCCGCGGGCCGAGCTCTCCCGTGTGCTGGAGTTCCACTACCACAGCGAGGACGATTGGAACGAGTTTCTGAAGAGGCCGCGGACGGGCGCCGTCGAGGCCGACCCGGACGTGCTCGCGGGGGCCCTCGCGGCGTTGTCGCGGGAGGACACGGTGATCGTGGCGCTGGAGGAGACTCTCTTCAGCGCCTGCGACCGCGGCGGTGCGCGAGAGGGGGACGAGAGGGCGAACCCGCGATAGACTGAGCGCGGGTCGTCCGTCGGCGCGAGTCGCTGTCGTGTCGAGGCGGGACGCAGGGGTCGGCGCCGAGGAACGGAGCGGATTCCCGGCGTGTTGGTTGGGCGGCAAGCGGAGCGGTAGCAGACGACGATTGCCGGGCCAGAGAGACGACCTGGCCGGCGCGGCGCGCGGGTCGCCGGGAGGTTGGTTGGGCGGCAAGGCGGAGCCGCAGGGCCAGGAGCCTGCACCGCAGACTGCTGGGGTTCGGTTCGCCGGCAGAGCGCCGCGAGGCGATGGCTGCCGGACGAGGAGACGAAGCAGATGATGCGAAGCAGAAGCGTCGGCGGTTGGTTTGCGGCGGTCGCGGCGGCGGCGGTTCTGACGGCGGCGCCGGCGGCGGGCCAGGACGGGCCGGGTCCGCACGACGAGGCCGAGTTCGACGCGCTGTTCGAGGAGGTCAAGAACTGGGGCCGCTGGGGCGCCGACGACGAGCTGGGAACGGCCAACCTGATTACCGAGGAGAAGCGGCGGCAGGCCCTCGCGCTGGCGACCCGCGGCCGGACGGTGTCGCTGTCGCACAACCCGATGCCGGGCGTCCACCCCGACAACCCCGACTCGGCGTTCAACCACACCATGGCGGAGACGCTGCGGTCGGACACCATCGAGTTCTCGTACCACGGCTACGGGGTCAGCCACATCGACGCCCTGTGCCACTTCCTGCACAAGGGGATGATGTACAACGGCCTCCCCGCCGACACGAGCTCGGCCGAGGAGGGCTGCGTCAAGCTCGGCATCGACAACCTGAAGGACGGCATCGTCACCCGCGGCGTGCTCCTCGACATTCCCCGCCTGAAGGGGGTCGACTACCTCGAGCCGGGGACGCCCGTCTACACCGAGGACATCGAAGCGTGGCTCGACCAGGCGGGGGTGACCATGCAGCCGGGCGACGCGGTGTTCCTGCGCACGGGCCGGTGGGCCCGCCGCGCCGACGTGGGGCCGTGGCAGCTCTCGGGCAACTCGGCCGGCATCCACGCGTCGGTCATCCGCTGGGTGCGCGGAGCGGACGTGGCCCTGTGGGGCAGCGACTCCGCCACCGACGTGCAGCCGTCGGGCGTCGACGGGGTCCCGCTGCCGCTGCACACCCTGCTGATCGCCGGCCTCGGGACCAACATCTTCGACAACATGGACCTCGAGGCGCTGGCCGAGGCGGCGGCGGAAGAGGGGCGCTGGGAGTTCCTGATCGCGGCCGGGCCGATCCCGGTGACCGGCGGCACCGGCTCGCCGCTCAACGTCATCGCGGTGTTCTGAGACCCGCCCGTCGGACCGGCAGGGCGCGGAGGATTACGGGTAGACTGGTATCGATGTCGCTGTTTCGCAACGGTTTGGCTGCCGTCAAGGACGTCGGCGGCCTGCTGATCGAGAGAGGCACGGCGATGGGACCACTGGTTCCCTTGCTGCTGCTGGTTCCGGTCTTCCTCGGGGCGGCTTGGCTGTTTGAGTCCGTAGCTGTGGTCGCTGGAGTGCCGCTCTTCAGCGCTCTGTTCGCGCTGGCGGCGCTGGTGATTGTTTTCCGCTATCTTCGCCATTACGAGTCATTTGCGAAACACGACCCGGACCGGCTGCAATCCGAGAAGTACAGATACGAGACGCAACGGATGCAGATGATAGCTGCCAAGGAGCTGGAGCATCCGATGCCCGCTGACAGTCTCCCGCTGGCAGATCCGGCGGAGAATCCGGTAGAGCACGTGAAGAGCGAAGAAGCGGACTCGACGAAGGGTGGGGGACGGTTCCCATGAAGGCCTATCTCCTTGCGTACAGTCAGGCGTACGCGCCTCAGCAGATGCAACACCTGCTCAACGATACCGAGGCCGTCGTGACGTGGGTGGCCCCGTTTCCGTATGCGGCCATTCTCGTTTCCAGCCTCAATGTGAACGACCTTGCCGCCGTCCTTCGGAATCGGCTGCCGCCGGGTGTGTGGTTCATGGTGACGGAACTCAGAGGTGAGTCCGTCCAGGGATGGTTGCCGAAGGATCTCTGGGAGTACGTGAACAATCCGTCACAGGCGTGGTCGCGGCAGCTCTTTGCGGGATGGGGCAGATCAAGCCTGGGACAACCGCCACCCGCGCCTCCGCCGTCTACAGGCGGGTTGTTCGGCCCCCTGCGGGACGCGGGCAAGTGAGCTCGACCTTTGCAACGCTCCCTCGGCGGCGGGCCGATCAAGCTGCAGGTCGACGTCGCCGGCTGGACGCCGGCGCAAGTCGCCGTCTGGCCGGCTGGACGCGGGCGCAAGTCGCCGTCTGGGATGCGGCAGGCGGCGGCGCGTCGAGGGCGGCATCGAGAACCTGAATGTCCCTCTTCGGGATCGGCGTCCACGGAGCGAAGTGATGGGAGCCAGAAAGCCATGAGAAGGGCATCAATCGTCTGTTTCGGTCTCGCGGTGGGCCTGGCTGCCGAGGCCGCCCTCGGTCAGGCCGTGCCGCTGGACGTGAGCGGCGTGCGGCCCGGCCCGGCGACGGTTACCGCGGCCGAGGACGCGGTGGCGGTGGAGTGGCCGGACGCGGCCGACCGGGACTGGCGGGCGACGTTCTCGCTCGATCCCGACCGGCCGCTCGTCGAGTCGATCGCGGTGGACGGCGTCGCCGTGGTGTCGGCGGTGCGCCCGTTCTACCAGGTCGAGACCGGCACGCGGCGGCGGGGGTGGAACGCTTTCTTCGACTTTCCGCCCAGCCATCCCGACGGCACGCGGCACGCCCAGGGCGAGTTGCGACTCCGGGCCGCGACCGTCCGCACCGTCGGCGAGCGGGTCGAGCTGACCTTCGACGGGTTGCTCATGGGGGTGTTCGAGGGGGCGATCGTCTACACCATCTATCCCGGCAGCCGCCTGATCCAGCAGGAGGCGGTGGCCGCCACCGACGCCCCCGACGTCGCCTACTACTACGACGGCGGCTGGGAGATGGCCGCCGACGCCGACCGGACGCCCGGGGGCAACATGCAGACCCGGGTGAGCTGGTACGACACCGCCGGCGCCCTGCGCCACGACGTCGCAACCGGCTTCGATCCCGAGCGCAAGCCGGTGAAGGTGCGCTACCGCACCCTCGCCGCGACCACCGCCGGCGGCAGCGTGGCGGTCTTCCCCCCGCCGCACCAGTATTTCTTCCCCCGCGACTTCACGTCGAACCTGGGGCACGTGTGGCACCGGTCGTGGCGGGGACGGGTGTCGCTCGGCATCCGGCAGATCCGCGACACCAACTGGCGCTTCTATCCGTGGATGAACGCCCCGCCGGGCGAGACGCAGCGGATGTCGGTGTTCTTCCTGCTGTCCGACGACGCGGCGGAGGCGACGCTCGACGAGGTCCTGGCGTTCACCAACCGCGACCGGTTCCGCCCCCTGGACGGCTACAAGACCCTGAGCACCCACTGGCACCTCGCCTACACGATGCAGGCGCTCGAGCACGGGTTCGACTGGACGCCGCCGTTCAAGCCGGTCCTGAAGGCGATGGGGGTCGACGCGTCGATCATCATGGACTTCCACGGCGACGGCCACCCGCGCGACCTCACCGACCTGCGCCTGGACGAGCTCGACGCCTACTTCCGCGCCCTGCGCGCCCAGTCGGACCCGGACTTCCTGCTGATTCCCAGCGAAGAGGCCAACGTGCACCTCGGCGGGCACTGGGCCCTCATCTTCCCCCGGCCGGTGTACTGGTTCATGGACCGGCCCGAGGGCGGCGCGTTCGAGATGACCCACCCCCGCTACGGCAGGGTCTACAGCACCGCCGACGCGGCCGAGCTGCTCGAGCTGGTGCGGCGGGAGGGCGGGGTCATGTACCAGACCCACCCCCGGACGAAGGGCTCGACCGGCTATCCGGACCGCATCGCCGACACCGAGCACTTCCGCGACCCCGCGTACCTCGGTGCGGGGTGGAAGGCAATGCCCGCCGACCTCTCGTCGCCGCGGCTCGGCGAGCGGTCGCTGAGGCTGCTCGACGACCTGAGCGCGCAGGGGCTGCGGAAGCGCATCTTCGGCGAGGTCGACGTGTTCCAGTTCGACGCCACCCACGAGCTGTACGCGCACATGAACATCAACTACGTGCGGCTCGACGAGCTCCCGCCGTTCGACCGCTGGGGCGAGGCGGTCGAGCCGCTCGCGCGGGGCGACTTCTTTACCACCACCGGCGAGGTGCTCCTGCCCGAGGTGGACTTCTCGGCCTCGACCGCCGACCGCCTCGACGTCTGGATGGAGGCGGACTGGACGTTCCCCCTGCGGTTCGCCGAGATCGTGTGGGGCGACGCGGCCGGCGGCACCCACCGCGAGATCACCCCGCTGTCGCGGACCCGGGCCTTCGGCGCCGGCGGGTTCGGGCTCGCCACCGACGCCCCCGGCTGGACGTGGGCGCGAGTCGCGGTCTGGGATGTGGCGGGCAACGGCGCGTTCGTCAACCCGACGTGGCGGGAGTGAGCCGCGGACGCTTGCGCGAAGTGCTATGCTGTAGCCGCGTTTCGTAGTCCTTAACGTCACGTTGGAGGAATGTCGATGCGGCGAACGACCACGTTGTTGGGGCTGGTCGGCGTGTTCCTGTTGGGGGCGGCCGGCTCCGTCGCGCAAGCGCAGACGGGGGCGGAGATCTCCTTCACCGATCACATCCGGCCGATCTTCGAGCGAAGCTGCTGGAACTGCCACGGCGAGGCGTCGCAGCTCTCGGAGCTTGACCTGCGGACGCGGGAGGCCGCGGTCCAAGGCGGCGTCCGCGGCCCGGCCCTGGTGCCGGGGCGCGCGGAGGACAGCCGGCTCTACCGGATGCTGGCCGGCCTCGACGATCCGCCGATGCCCATGGCCGGCGACCCGCTGAGCGACGCCGAGCTCATGGCCATCCGCACCTGGATCGACGACGGCGCGCACTGGGACGCGGGCGGGGCCACGAGCGCCGACGCCGCCCTGGCCGCGCTCGAGAACACCATGCTGCCCGACGGGGCGCGCGACTACTGGGCGTTCCGGCTCCCCGCCAAGGCGACGGTGCCGGCCTCGAAGGTCTACGACCACCCCGTCGACCGCTTCCTCGACGCGGCCCGCCGCGAGGCGGGGGTGAAGGCGGGGCCGCGGGCGGATCCGCTGACCCGCCTGCGCCGGGCCTATCTCGATCTCACCGGGCTGCCCCCGACCCCCGAGCAGGTCGACGAGTTCCTCGCCGACACCGAGCGGGGCGCCTGGGAGCGCCTGATCGAGCGCCTGCTCGACTCGCCGCACTACGGCGAGCGCTGGGGCCGGCACTGGATGGACGTGGCCCGCTACGCCGACTCGACGGGGTTCGAGCAGGACTACCGCCGCGAGAACGCGTGGCGCTACCGCGACTACGTCATCAACGCCTTCAACCAGGACAAGCCCTACAACCAGTTCCTGCGCGAGCAGATCGCGGGCGACGAGCTCGACCACGTCACCGACGAGACCCGCATCGCCACCGGGTTTCTGCGGGCGGGGCCGAGAGTGAACTTCCGCGAGAAGGACAACCCCGAGCGGCGGCACGACTACCTCGACGACGTGCTCGCGACCCTGGGGCGCGGGGTCCTCGGCATGACCGTGCACTGCGCGCGGTGCCACGACCACAAGTTCGACCCCATCCTGCAGAAGGACTACTACAGCATGCAGGCGTCGATCTTCGGCTACGTCGAGATCGAGTACCCGCTGCTCGACAGGGCCGGCGTGGCCGAGTACCGCGAGAAGAACGCCGCCCTCGACGCCCAGCAGCAGCCCCTTCGGGACGAGATCGCCGAGATCGAGGCCCCGCACCGCGAGCGCCTGCGCCTCGAGCTCATCAAGGAGCGCTTCCCCGAGAACGTGCAGCAGGCGGCGCTGAAGCCGGAGGAGGAGCGGACCGCCGGCGAGCAGCTGCTGGCCGCCCAGGTGCTGTCGATCAACCCGCCCAGGCGGCAGGTCGTCGATGCCCTGTCGGAGGAGGAGGGCGATCGCTGGAGCAAGCTGACGGCGGCGGTGGAGGCCCTCGAGGCCCTGCGCCCGCCGGAGCCGCCGATGGCGGAGATCGTCACCGACGGCGACTACCGGTTCGCCCCGGACGGCCCCGGCGACCAGGTCATCGGATGCCCCGAGTGCCGCATCCTGCCCGACGAGCCGGGATCGTACCTCCACGAGGAGGGGGGACCGGCCTACGAGGCGCCGCCCAACTACTTCCTGATTCGCGGCGACCCGTTCAGCCCGGGATCGCCGATGTCGCCCGGGTTCCTGACCGTGGCCACCTACGGCGACCCCCCGACGGCGCTGCCGCGGCCGGACGGGCGCACGTCGGGCCGCCGGCTCGCCCTCGCGGAGTGGGTCGCGTCGCGCGACAACCCCCTGACCGCGCGGGTCATGGTGAACCGCATCTGGCACCACCACTTCGGCCGGGGCATCGTGCGCACCCTCGACAACCTCGGCCGGATGGGCGACGAGCCCACCCACCCCGCGCTGCTCGACTGGCTGGCCGTGGAGTTCATGGACCGCGGCTGGAGCGTCAAGGAGATGCACCGGCTGCTCATGACGTCCGGGGCCTACCAGATGGCCTCGGCCCACGAGGACGCCGGCAACCGCGCCGCCGACCCCGAGAACCGGCTGCTCTGGCAGTACCGCCCGCAACGGCTCGAGGCCGAGGCCCTGCGCGACGCGATCATGACCGTGAGCGGCGGCATCGACCTCACGGTGGGCGGCCCGCCGGTCTTCCCCCACGTGCCCCGGGAGCTTCTCCTGGCCGCGAGGAACGGCTACTGGGAGGACCAGGGGGACGGCCCAGAGGTGTGGCGGCGCAGCGTCTACGTCTACCGGCGCCGGTCGCTCGGCTTCCCGTTCTTCGAGACGTTCGACCTGCCCGACCAGAACCAGACGGCGGCGGCCCGCAACGTGTCGACGGTGGCCACGCAGGCCCTGACCCTGATGAACAACGAGTTCGTGCTCAACCAGGCCCGGCTCTTCGCGGACCGGCTGGAGCGGGCGGCGCCCGGCGATGTCGACCGGCAGATCGATCTCGCCTACCGCATCGCCCTGACCCGGCCGCCGGCGCCCGAGGAGGCCGAGATCGCCCGCGGCCTCGTGTCGTCGCAGTCGCTCGTCGACCTGACCCACGTGATGCTCAACCTGAACGAGTTCCTGTACCTGAGGTAGCCCGGAGGGCGGGGCCGTCGGCTCCGCTCCCGGCCCGACCAACCCTGCGGGAGTCGGCGCCGTTCCACGGCGCAGATTCCCGGCCTGAGGTAGCCACGATGCACGATCACCATCATCACCATTGCCGGAAGCGGACGCTCTGGGACCGCCGCAACTTCCTGTTCCAGTCGGGGGGCGGCATCGCGGGGCTCGCCCTCGCCCACATGCTCGACCGCGAGGGCGTGCTCGCGGCGGCGCCCGCGGACGGCTGCGGCGACCCGATTCCCGGGAACCCGTTCGCCCCCAGGGCCCCGCACTTCGAGCCGCGGGCGACCGCGGTCATCTCGCTGTTCATGAGCGGCGGGGTCAGCCAGGTCGACACGTTCGACCACAAGCCCGCGCTGAAGAAGTACGCGGGCCAGCCGATGGCCGAGTCGGTGGTGGTGCGGCAGGGCCATCCCGGTCCCCTCATGCCGAGCCCGTTCGAGTTCCACCGGCACGGCGAGAGCGGCATGGAGGTGTCCGAGATCTTCCCGCACCTCTCGAAGAAGGTCGACGAGATGGCGTTTCTCCGGTCGCTCTACGGCCGGTCGAACGACCACATCCAGGCGACCTACGAGATGCAGAGCGGCCAGATCCGGATGGGGTTCCCCGCCGTCGGCTCGTGGGTGACCTACGGCCTGGGGTCTGAGAGCTCCAGCCTGCCCGCGTTCGTGGTCATGAACGACTACCGCGGCGGCCCCTTGGGCGGCCCCAACGACTGGAGCGCCGGCTTCATGCCCGCGGCCTACCAGGGCACCCTGTTCCGCGCCGTCGGCGACCCCATCGTCGACCTGCAGCCCCCCGAGGGGATGTCGGTCGAGCAGCAGCGGGCGCGGCTCGACACTCTGGCCCGGCTCAACGAGATGGACATGGCCCGGAATCCGGGCAACTCGGAGCTCGCGGCCCGCATCTCGTCCTACGAGCTCGCCTACCGCATGCAGGGCTGCGCGCCCGAGGCGGTCGACACCTCGAGCGAGTCCGAGGCCACGAAGAAGCTCTACGGCCTCGACGAGACGATCACCGAGCCGTTCGGGCGCCAGTGCCTGATGGCGCGCCGCCTCGTCGAGCGCGGCGTCCGCTTCGTTCAGCTCTTCCACGGCGGGCTCGGCGTCCAGAACACCGACACCTGGGACGCCCACAGCAACCTGAAGGAGAACCACACCCAGCACGCGGCCGAGACCGACAAGCCGATCGCCGGGCTGCTGACCGACCTGAAGGCCCGCGGCATGCTCGACTCGACGCTCATCGTGTGGCACGCCGAGTTCGGCCGGATGCCGATCTCGCAGCGCGGCGTCGGCCGCGACCACAACCCCGGCACCATGACGGGCTGGATGGCCGGCGCCGGCATCCAGGGCGGCCAGGCCATCGGGGCCAGCGACGAGTTCGGCTACAAGGCCGAGCAGCAGCGGGTGTCGCCGCACGACCTCCACGCGACGATGCTGCACCTGCTGGGCATGGACCACACGAAGCTGACCTACCGCTACAACGGGCGCGACATGCGGCTGACCGACGTGCACGGCACGCTGATCCCGCAGATCGTGGCGTAGCGGGCTACGGGCAATTCCGATCGGGGAAGCAATCAGGGCACGGTTTGCAGCCCGCAGGGGTTGCAGCCGTGCCCCTTTTCTGTCTCAGGAACTCGCCGACCGGCGGCAACGGGACCGTCGGGCGCGATCTCCAGGCTGGCTCGTGCCGGCGATGCGGCGCTGTCAGCGCCATGACCCCCGGTCGCGGCGCGAGTACAACCGGCCGTTTCTCGGGTGCCGGTCAGGTCGGGACCCGCGCGGCACGAATCGACAAGTACGCCCGGAAGATCCTGAACGGCCAGGGGCCTGCGCGACAGAGGGAGGCTCGCCGCGGCCTCCCGTGGCCCGGCTCACCCGCACGAAGGACGTGCAGCCCGTCACACCTCGTCGGGCGTGGCGCGGAGGGCGGCGGCCATGGCCTCGGCGAGCCGTTCCCAGCCCGCCGCCTCCTCCTTGAGCTGCCGCCGACCGGTGCGGGTCAGGCGGTAGTACTTGGCGCGGCGCCCGTTCCGGCTCTCCCCCCATTCCGACTCGATGAGGCCGCGGTGCTCGAGTCGGTTGAGGGCCGGGTAGAGCGAGCCCTGCGGCACGTCGAGGGCTTCCCCGGAGATCTGCCGGATACGCAGCAGCACGCCGTAGCCGTGCAGGCGTTCCAGCGAGATTGCCTTGAGGACAAGAAGGTCGAGCGTTCCGGGGAGCAACCCGGCGGACATTGGCATCATGGCGTCTGTCGATTCGACGGTGGGAGGCTAGCACTTCCTGGTCGAGTGTGCAAGAACTGACACCCGAGCCCGCCAGAAACGACGGAATCGGAAGTGGCGCGCCGTGCGCCCCGGAGGCCTGCCACGCCGTCCCGAAGGCTCGCTTCAGTCCTTCAGGCAGCCGTTGAACCACTCGCGCGCCATCTCGGCCGACTCGTCGAGAGCCTCGCGGTAGATGTCGTCCACGGCCCCGTGCGTCACGCCCTCGGGCAGCTCCGGGCGACGCTGAGCGTTGGCGGCGGACGGTTGAAGCAGCGCGGCGGCGAGCAACGGAATGACGGCGGTGCGCATGGCAGCCTCCCTGGAGGACCGAAAGACGTCACAGGCATGCCAAGTCGCCGCCCGGAAGTCGAGCCGCAACCGTGGCGACGCTCGACGGCGCGGCCTGCCGGGCGCGGTTGCTGCGGCGGTCCGGATCCCCTCGAGCCGGGCGGCGCGCCTCGACCCCGGCCGCCTCCTGCGGTACGCCGCACGGGCAGGCATCGCCGGCTACAGGCACCCGACGGGTAACTGAACGATGGTGTCGCTGAGCATGCGAACCCGCTCGCTGTTGTTGACCACGATGCCGAAGGGCAGGTCGTGGCGCGCGATGAACTGCCGCAGCCCCGCCAACGGCTTCAGCGGGGTTTGCCGGCCGAGCTTGATCTCGATCGGCAGCAGGCCGAAGCGGCCCTGCAGCACGAGGTCGACCTCGGCGCCGTTCCGGGTGCGGAAGTAGTAGTAGTCCCAGCCGGCGATGCCGGCGGCCGCTGCCGGAAGAGCCGCGGGTCCTCCTGGGCCTCATCGATGATGAGGTGTCGGGGATGCTCGCGGAAGAAGAAGTCGTAGTCCCGGGTGACGAGGTCGTGGTCGGCGGCGTTCTCCAGGTCGACGTAGCGCCAGTCGGGACGGACCCTGCGGCTCAGGGTCGTTCTGCCTGCCGGGTCCCCAGCAGCATGACCACCGGGAACACCTCCAGCAGGCGGTTGACGCGGTCTTCCAGATTGCGCCGTATGCCAGTCATTTCCAAATTCTAAGGCAGGATTTATCTGGTGTAAGCTGCCCGTGCCAGCCGTCGCCCCGGGCACGCCGGCGACGACCCGTTACGATGGACTACAAATCAGGCCCGGAATATAATCTGGTCCAAGGAAGCTCGTTCATGACTACCGTGCCGCTCTCGGAGGCCAAGACCCATCTGGCGAAGCTGCTGGCCGACGTCGAAACGCTCGGGGAAGAGGTGGTCATCACCCGGTCCGGACGTCCCGTGGGTGTGCTGCTCTCGCTGACCGACTACGAGGCGCTGATCGAGACGCTCGAGATCCTGGCCGACCAGGACCTGTCGAAGTCGATCGAGCGAGGCCTGGCGGAAGCGGAAGCGGGCAATCTGGTGGCGCACGAGGACGTCTGGGATGACGTGGACGCTCGTCTACACGACTAGCGCCGCGCGCGCCATCAAGAGGCTCGATCCCACTGTCCGGCGGCGTCTGTTGGCCGCCCTCGGGAAGCTCTGCGGGAAGCCCGAACGCGGCAAGCCGTTGCTGCTGACCCTGAGGGGATTGCGGTCCCTGCGCACGGGAGACTACCGGATCGTTTATCGCGTCATCGAGTCCCGCGTCGAGATCCTGGTCGTCGCCGTCGGACACCGGCGCGACGTGTACGCGCGGGTGCGGAAGCTGCTGGACGCCCGGCGCTGAGTCGTCTATTGCGCCAGTGCCTCGGTCGTCTACCGGGCCAGCGCCTCGGCGCGCTCGGGATCGACCTTCCCGAGCACGTCCAGCGCGTCTTCGACGACCTCGCGCGTCCAGCGCCCCCAGTGCTCACGGCGGATTCGCGCGACCACCTCCTCCATCGCGTCGCCGATTCGCGCGCGTTCTGCCGCGTCTGCCTGCCCCACGAGTCGGTCCCCGGCCCGAATCCGCACCCTGTACGAGAGATCGCGGTGCTCGAGCACGGCGAGGAACGCCGCGCGCACGCCACCGTCCGATCCGACCAGAGGCTCCAGGGTCCGCATGGCGGCCGACACCACCGAGGTGCTGTAGCCGGGGGCGAGGACGCCGATCAGCGCGTCCCGCGCGTCCGTTTCGCGCACGTGGGCGGCGAGCACCTCCACGCTCTTCAGGTTCACCCTCGTGGATCTGTCGGGGGCGAGCGCCGCGGCGACGATCGCCCTGACGTGCGCCTCTGCACTCCAATCGGAGAGGGCGTCGATGGCGGCGAGCTGCACCGACGTGGAGACGTCGCCGGACAGCAGCCGACGCACCGCCTCGCGAACGGCCGGCCGCCCGATGTGGCCGGCGGCCAGGCGCACGCCCCGGGTCAGGACGCGGGTCGAGTTGGGGGGCGCCAGCGCCGCCGACAGGGCGTCGGGGGCGGCAGGCGTGGCCATGTGCCGCTCCAGCGCGTCGAGGGCCAGCAGTTGCGCGTTCGTGGACATGCCGGACCGCCGGAAGAAGTCGCGAAGGGCGTCGGAGGCGGCCGGCTCGTCGCGAGTCCGCAGGTAGACCCGGATCGCCTCCATCTGGACGCTGGAGGATCTCGCCGACGCCATCCCCACCCCGCCCACCGCCCGGACGCGGGGCTCGCGCGACGCAGCCGCGAGTTGCAGCGCCCTCCGCTGGACCCGGGTGCTGATGTCCGGTTCGACCGCCGCCGCGAGGAGGGGCGCGGCGCGGCGATCGTCGATCGAGGGCGCCAGACCATTCAGCGCCGCGAGCTGCACGGACGACGAGGCCCCTCCCCGAAACAGGCGGAGGAACGCCGGCGCCACCTCGGGCTCGACCATGCGCCCGGCGAGCACCTCGCACGCGAGGCGCTGAACCCGGCTGCTGTTCTGCCGCGACAGGGCGGCGGCGACGGCGCGGCGCACCCGCGGCGCGCCGACGTGGGGGCTCAGTACCTGCACCGCCTTGTGCTGCACGCTGCTGCTCTCGCGCCGCTCGAGCACCGGCTCGACGAGGGCGGCCACCTCGGGCCGCGCCGCCGCCGAGCTCAGCGCGTCGAGGGCCCGCAGCTTGACGCTGCTGCCGTTGCCGGGCTGCAGGCCGGCGGCGACGATGCGCAGGGCCACCGGGTCGGCGGTGAGGCCGGACAGGACCTCGATGAGCTCGAGCCGGCGGCTCGAGCTCTCCCGCTGCATGACCTCCTCGAGCACCGGCGCCGCCGACAGGTTGCCGGCGCGGGCCAGGGCCAGGGCGGTTTCCCGCTTCACCGCCCACGGCGCGCTGCTCTCCAGGAGCGTCCGAAGCTCGCCGCCCGCGCCGGCGCCGGTGCGTCCCATCAGGACCGCGAGACGCGCACGGGCGCTCTCGGCGCGCGGAGAGTCGGGCCAGCGATCGAGCAGGCGCTGGAAGGCGGCGACGGCGTCGCGGCCGCGTTCCTGGCGCTCGTGGACGTAGCCGACGTAGTACTGCGCGTCGTCCGCCTGCTCGCTCCGCGGGTGGTCGGAGACGATCTGCTGGAAGAGGGCCAGCGCGTCGGAGAGGCGCTCGTCGATGAGGTGCTCGCGCGCCTGCCGATAGAGGTCGGGCGAAGCCTGCCGCGCGGCGGTCTGCGCGGTGGAGACGAGCAGCAGTGCGAACAGGACCACCGCCTGACGGGTTCCGGTCATCGTCTCTCTCCCTTCACAATCCGCTCTCCGAGGCGATCCACCCCGAGGCGAGGAGCGCGCGGTCGGCGGCGCCCCGCGCGTCGGCGGCGGCGAACCCGACTCGCAGGTCGGACAGCTCGGACGGCGTGAAGAAGTCCGGGGCGTGTCCCGGCTCGAACGCCGCCACTTCCTCCAGGAACACCTCGGCGTGGATGACGGTGGCGAGCAGCTCGGCGTCGCGCTCCGCATCGAGCGCCGCGCGCAGCTTCCGCCCGTCGAGCACGAGGCCCCGGGCCTGCCGGCGCAGCTCTCGAAGGTCCGCCTCCGGCGCGCCGGCCTCCGTCGCGTCGATGACGCCGGTGAGCACCGCTTGCAGGTCCTCGAGCCACGGCACCCCCAGATCGAGAAGCACCTCGGCCCGGGCCAGCGCTTCGATCTGCGCCGGCTGTATCCACGCGTCCCGCGGCGGGTCCGACCGCGCGGCGGAGTCGTCGCCGCCGGGAAGCGTCCAACGGCCCACCGCGATCCCGACCAGCAGCAGCGCCGCGGCCGCGGCCCACCGGGACCAGGGCGGCCGCACCGCGGCGGCCGTCTTCCCGCGATGCTCCCCGTCGCGCGCGTTCTCCGGCATGGTGGCCGCCAACGAGGACGTGCCGGCTCGGTCCGGCGCCTTGAGCACGTCGCCGTCACGCGTGTTCTCCCGCACGGTCGCCGGAAACCCGCCGGCGAGCACGGGGTTGTGCGGACTCTCGCCGTCGGCGACCTGGTCGCAGAGGAACGGGGCGGGCGCTTCGGCCAGTGCCCGGAGCGCCTCCAGGCCGGCCCGCGCCTCGGCCAGGGCGCGCCGGCAGGCCGGGCACGCGTCCAGGTGCCCTTCCATCCGGGACCGCCGCGATCCAACGAGCGTTCCGAGGAGGTAGGCCTCGAGGTCGGGCTCGCGCTCCGGACACGCGGCGGTCGGTTCCTTGCCGCTCATCGATCCTCCTCGCGCATCAGCGCGCCCAGCCGTTGCAGGCCGCGGAATACCTGGGTGCGGGCGGTGACCGGCTCGCATCCGAGAATCTCGGCGATCTCGCGCATCGGGAGCCCGTCGAAGAACCGCAGGACCACGGCCGCCCGTTGCCGCTCCGGCAGGCGGTCGAGGGCCGCCCGCACGCGGTGACCCGCCTCGACCCTGATGATCTTCTCCAGCGCGTCGCCGGCCGCGCGCTCTTGCGCGCCGGCGCCGGAATGCTCGGCGCGGATCCGCTCGCGCCGCCGCGACCTTCGCATGGCCTCGATGGCTCGGTTCACCGCGATGCGGCGCAGCCAGGGATAGAACCGCTCGCGGTCGGTGAGGCGCGGGAGGGACTCGAGGGCCGTCAGGTAGGCTTCCTGCACCTCTTCCTCGGCCCGGGCGCGGTCCTTCAGGATCCCGGTGACGACGCCGACGACGCGAGCGTAGTAGCGGCGGTGAAGCTCGCCGAAGCCGTCGGGATCGCCCGCCAGCGTGCGCCGCACCAGGCCGCCGTCCGAGATCGCCGCGCTGCCGTGATGCATGTCCCTGGAGACAAGGTGATACGAGACGGCCAGACGTTGCAAGCCGGTACGCCGCCGGCCGCGCAGCGTGGCGAGCCCGGCGTGTATGATGGGCCGATTTCGGGAGGACGCATCGCCGCGCGCCCAGACCGCGCGGCCACGAGGAGGACGCGATGCGACAGTCGAGCAGCGTATGGGCGATGGTGCTGGCGGCGGCCGGACTCGCCGCCGGCGTGGACGTGAACGCGCAAGGGGAGGCGGAGGGGGCCAACACGGTGCTGCCGTGGGCGTACGTGCTCAACGACCCGGGCGTGACCGCCGAGGCGGTGGACCCCGACGAGGTGGTCACGGTGCCCGGCTCCAGCGTGTCGATGCCGCGCTCGGCCATCGCCATCGACAACGGGCCGCCCGACTGGCACCCGGACGGCCACCCGCCGATGCCCGAGGTCGTGGCCCGGGGCGGCGGCGAGGGCGTCGTCGCGTGCGGCTACTGCCACCTGCCGAACGGCCAGGGCAAGCCCGAGAACGCGGGGCTCGCGGGGCAGCCCTACGAGTACCTCGTGCAGCAGATGACCGACTGGCGGAACGGCCGGCGCCGGCCCGGCGAGCCGCGCATGGGTCCGCCCGCGTTCATGGAGCGCATCGGGCTGGCCGCCACCGACGAGGAGGCGCGCACCGCGGCCGAGTACTTCTCGTCCATGGAGTTCAGGCCGTGGGTCCGGGTCGTCGAGACCGACGCGGTGCCGGAGACGCGCTTCGCGGGTTGGATTCACGAGGTGGTCGAGGGCGGTGCCGTCGAGCCCATCGGCACGCGCGTCGTCGAGACCCCCGTGGACCTGAAGCTGACCAAGCTGCGCGACGACTCGTCGGGATTCATCGCCTACGTGCCGTCGGGCGCGGTGGGGCGGGGCCGCCGCCTCGTGCTCACCGGCGGCGACAACTCGGTGGCGTGCACCGTCTGCCACGGCCCCGACCTGCGCGGCATCGGCCCGGTGCCGGCCCTCGCCGGCCGCTCGCCGACGTACATGGCGCGGCAGCTCCACGACATGAAGACCGGCATGCGCGACGGCGCGTGGTCCGACCTGATGGACGCCGCGGTGGCCGACCTCACCCTGGAGGACATCGTGGACATCGTGGCCTATACCGCCAGCCTGGAGCCGTAAGGGAGCCAATCGACATCGCGGCGAAACCGCATGGGTGCGACGACCCGTCCATGACGCCGGGGTGGCCAACCTCGCGGGCCGTGGATGCCGTGGGTAAGGACAGTGACGGGAATAGACCTTGCCACGCGGCACGCTCGGCGGTAGAAAGCGGGTCGTGCCTGGGCAGTTGGCAGATCTATATCGATCACTGTCCTGGACGGCTGGTCGGAGCCGCAAACGAGAGAAACGGGCTCTATCGACGTCCCGGGGCTCGGGCCGACGAGCACCCCGGCCCCGCCCGGTCCGTGGGGTGTCCGGGTCGATCCGCGAGCCCCGGGATTCCGGTGCCCACGGATGCCGTTCAGATTCCGGTGGCCGACCCGAGGCCCATGGCGCGGCGCCACGCCGCGATCTGGCCGATGTGGCTGCCCTCGTGCGTGGTCATGACGAACGCGGTGTAGTCGCCGAGGGTGGGGAAGGTCTGCCGGCGGCGTTCGTCGGGGAACGGGGTCTCGAAGACGGCGGGGTCGGCCGTGGCGACGACCTCGGCCACCCGCGCGTGCTGCGCGGCCAGCTCGTCGAGAATCCGGTCCCGGGCGGGGAAGTCGGCGACGGCGCCGCTCGGGATGCCCCCCGCCCCGAAGGTGCCGGACCAGCCGTCGGGCAGCGTCGACGGCAGCCCGTACCGCCGCGCGAGGCCGTCGGACGAGAGGGCGAGGTGACCGAGGATCCACGCGGGGTGATTGACGACGCCGTGCGGCTGCCAGACCATCTGCTCGTCCGAGAGGTCCTTCACCATCACCCGGCCGCGGTCGAGGTTGAATTGATACGCGAAGAGTAGGTGTCGAAGCATCGCGGCATTCTACCGGACGGAGCCCGGCCGGGTCCGTCAGATCATTCTCCGCTTGGCCGGGTCAGTGCAGCGACCAGTGGTCCCGGTCTGCCCTGGAATCCACCGCCGCCTTGGTCGGCCGAGTACCGAATCACCCGTTCTTCGTCGGGCGCGGAAATCTGAAGCGTGCCCGTACCAGGATCGCACCCTGCCTTGATCCTGCGCAGAAGGTCCTGAAAGCCGCCTGCCCCTCTGTCGGGTTGGTTCAGCCGACCGAGGTCGGAGTCCGTCAACTGTCTGTCCTCAGGGTGCCCTCCAGAATAGTGATGCCGCCCGGGGAACGGCTTGCAGTCCCCGGGCGGCGTGAAGTGGCGGCTGCGTGCCCGCTCTACGAGGCGACGCTCTCGGCCGTCACGGCTTCGACCGGCGTGCTCGTGCCGATCGCGATCCGGCGGGGCCTGGCGGTCTCGGCCAGCGGCAGCGTCAGCTCCAGCATGCCGTTCTCGTAGTGGGCGCTGACCCTCTCGGCGTCGACCTTGGCCGGCAGGGTGAACACGCGCTCGAAGCGGCCGTAGCGGATCTCCGAGGCGTAGCCGTTGCCGTTCTCCCCGGTGTGGGTCCGCTCTCCGGAGATGGTCAGGCTGCCGCCGTGCAGGTCGACGTGGACCTGGCCGGGGTCGATGCCAGGCAGCGCCATCCGCACCTTCCAGCCGTCGTCGCCGGTCCGGACCTCGGTGGCCGGGGTCCAGGCCGGTCCCGCGGCCGGTTCGTCCGAGCCGATGTAGCGGCCGAACACGCGATCCATCTCGCGGTGCAGGGTGCCGAGGTCCTCCAACGGGTTCCAGCGCGTCATGCTCAACATGATGTTCCCTCCTTGGGTGGTGATTGAGATCCGGTTGCGAATCCTGTCGACGTTCATCCGTTTCCGTCCTTGCCTGACTCAACACGGTATCAAATTATCTGGACGAAGTCAAATAATCTTAGTTGATAACAGGCATATATTGGATGAGACAAGCACTCAACCAAAAAGGTTCGCGGGCCTTTGCGCGGCGTTCGGCGGCTGTCGTACCATGCACGGGTCACCGCGGGAGGGTGCCCATGGTTCTCATCGGCAGCGATCGGTTCATCGAGCATCAACCGCCGAGCGGCCATCCCGAGCGGCCGGCCCGGGGCGAGGTCATGGCCGCGGTGGCCCGCCGGTGGGTCGAGGGGGGCGGCGTGTTGACGCCGCCGCGGGCCGCGACCCGCGGCGAGCTGACCCGGGTGCACCGGCCCGCCTACGTCGACCGCATCGCGGACACGGCCGGGCGCCGCCTGCGCCTCGACCCCGACACCTACACGTCGGACACCTCCCACGAGGTGGCGCTGCTGGCGGCCGGCGCCGTCGTCGCCGCCGTCGAGTCCACCCTCGCCGACGGCGCTCCCGCCATGGCCCTGGTGCGGCCGCCGGGCCATCACGCCGAGGCGGACCGCGCCATGGGCTTCTGCCTGTTCAACAGCGTGGCGGTGGCGGCGGCGGCCGCGCGGGCGGCGGGCCTCGACCGGGTCGCGGTCATCGACTACGACGTGCACCACGGGAACGGCACGCAGTGGATGTTCTACGAGGACCCCGCGGTGCTGTACGTATCGCTCCACCAGTACCCCTTCTATCCGGGGACGGGCGCCGCCGGCGACGTCGGACGGGGCGACGGGCTCGGATTCACGCTGAACGTGCCGCTCGTGGCCGGCTGCGGAGACGCCGACTACGACCGCGCGATGCGCGAGCTGGTCGTGCCGGTGGTCACCGGGTTCGACCCCGACCTCATCCTGCTGTCGGCCGGCTTCGACGCCCACGCGCGGGATCCCCTGGGGGGCATGCAGGTGTCGACGGCGGGCTACGACGCCATGACCGACCACGTCCACCGTCTCGCCGCGGGCTGTTGCGGTGGCCGGCTGGCGGTGGTGACCGAGGGCGGGTACGACCTGAGCGCGCTCGAAGCCTGCCTCGACTCGACGCTGGCGCGCCTGGCGGCCGGACCGCCGGCGCCGGCGGACGCCATCGCCGGGGACACGAGCCGGGCCGAGGGGGTGATCCCGGCAGTGCGGCGGGCCCTCGCCCCGTACTGGGCCGAGCTGCGCTAGCCCGCCCAGCTCCCGCGCGGCCGGACCGGCACTGCATCCCGCGGGACCGCTGGCCCCGCCGAGTGTGGCTCAGCGGCGGTGGCCACACGCCCGTGGGGCCTTCCGGCCGCCGCGCCTGGCGCGAGCACGGCTGTCCGGGCGCCGCGGGCAGCGCGCGGTCTCGTCACGGCGGGAGCCCGTCCGGCCGGCGCCGGCTTGCTATAATCGTGTCGACCGCCCGTTCCGCACGGGTCCGACCCGCATCCAACCAAAGCTGCACCGTGTCCGACTACGATCCGCAGGCCATCGAGAAGAAGTGGCAGCGGCGCTGGGCCGACGAGCGCGCCTTCGAGGTGACCGAGGAGCCGGGGCGCCCCAAGTACTACTGCCTCGTCATGTTCGCCTATCCGTCGGGGCACGCCCACGTCGGACACGTCCGCAACTACATGATCGGGGACGTCATCGCCCGCATGAAGCGCATGCGGGGCTTCAACGTCCTGCACCCGTTCGGCTGGGACGCCTTCGGCCTGCCCGCCGAGAACGCCGCCATCAAGAACCGGTCGCACCCCGAGACCTGGACCCGCGACAACATCGCCCACATGAAGGGGCAGCTCCAGCGTCTCGGCATCAGCTATGCCTGGGAGCGCGAGCTCGCCACGTGCGATGCCGCCTACTACCGCTGGAACCAGTGGCTCTTCCTGCGGATGTTCGAGCGCGGCCTCGCCTACCGGCGCCGCTCGACGGTGAACTGGTGCCCCGACTGCGCCACCGTGCTCGCCAACGAGCAGGTGGTCGACGGGGGGTGCTGGCGCTGCGGGTATGCGGTCGAGCCGCGCGACCTCGACCAGTGGTTCCTGCGCATCACCGAGCATGCCGACGGCCTGCTCGACGGCATCGAGCGGCTCGACGAGTGGCCCGCGAAGGTGCTGACGATGCAGCGGAACTGGATCGGGCGCTCGGAGGGGGCGCGGGTCCGGTTCGCGGTCGAGCCGGCGGGGTCGGAGGCGCCGGCCGGCGGGGGCGCGGCGGCCGAGATCGAGGTCTTCACGACCCGCATCGACACCATCTTCGGGGCGACCTTCGTCCTGCTGGCGCCCGAGCACCCGCTGGTGTCCCGCTTCGTCGACGAGGCGCCGGACCCGGCCGGGCTGCAGAAGCAGGTGCAGGAGTTCCGGGCGCTCGATCGGACCGACCGCCTGACCGGGGCCATCGAGAAGGAGGGCTTCGACACCGGGCGCCGCTGCATCAACCCGTTCACGGGGCGGCCGGTGCCCATCTGGGTCGCCAACTTCGTGCTCGCCGAGTACGGCACCGGCGCGGTGATGGCGGTTCCCGCCCACGACCAGCGCGACTTCGAGTTCGCGCGCAAGTACGGTCTCCCGGTCGAGGTCGTCATCCAGCCCGAAGGCGCCGGCGCGGAGGCGCCCCTCGAGGGGACGACGCTGGACGCCGCCTATGCCGGGCCGGGGGTGCTGGTCGGCTCCGGCGAGTTCACGGGACGTTCCACCGCCGACGCCCCGGCCGAGATGGCGCGGGCGGCCGAGCAGGGGGGGTTCGGGCGCGCCGCCGTGCAGTTCCGGCTCAAGGACTGGGGCGTCTCGCGGCAGCGGTACTGGGGTACGCCGATTCCGATCATCCACTGCGAGGCCTGCGGCCTGCAGCCGGTGCCCGACGCGGACCTCCCGGTCGAGCTGCCGAGGGTGGCCGAGTTCAGCGGGCGGGGAGACTCGCCCCTCGCGCAGATTCCCGAGTTCGTCGACACCACGTGTCCGTCGTGCGGGCGGCCGGCGCGCCGCGAGACCGACACGATGGACACGTTCGTGGACTCGTCCTGGTACTTCTACCGCTTCTGCGATCCGACCAACGACGAGCGGGCCTTCGACCCCGGCACGGTCCGCTACTGGGGGCCGGTCGACTTCTACATCGGCGGCGTCGAGCACGCCATCCTGCACCTGATCTACTCGCGGTTCTTCTGCCGGGTGTTCAAGGACCTCGGGATGGTCGACCACGACGAGCCGTTCACACGGCTCCTGACCCAGGGCATGGTGCTGCGCGACGGCGCGGTGATGTCGAAGTCGAAGGGCAACGTCGTCGACCCCGACCAGATGATCGCCCGCTACGGGGCCGACGCCCTGCGCCTCTACGAGATGTTCGTCGCGCCCCCCGAGAAGGAGATCGAGTGGACCGACTCCGGTCTCGAGGGGAGCTTCCGCTTCCTCACGCGGGTGTGGCGCCTCGTGACCCGGGCCGCCCCGGGGCTGGCGGACGCGCCCCCGACCGGGGCCGGGGGACGGGAGCCCGACCCGGCGCACCGCGCCCTGCGGCGCAAGACCCACGACACGATCCGGCGGGTCTCGGGGGACCTCGATCCTCGCGCGCACCTGAACACCGCGGTGTCCGCGCTGATGGAGCTGGTGAACGAGCTGTACGGGTTCTGCGAGCAGGAGGGGCTCAGGCCGGGGCAGGCGCCGGAAGCCGGAGCCCGGGCCGAGGAGCTGCCGGCCGGGACCGGCGTCGTGCTCCGGGAGGCGATGGAGTCCCTGGTTCTCATGCTGTCGCCGTTCACCCCGCACCTCTGCGAGGAGCTGTGGGAGCGGCTCGGGCACGCCGGGGGCCTGCGCGCGACCGGGTGGCCCGAGTTCGACCCGGCGGTGGCGAAGGCGGACGAGATCGTGGTGCCGGTGCAGGTGAACGGGAAGCTGCGCGCCCGCCTGACGGTCCCGGCCGACGTCGGCGAAGAGGAGCTGCGGACGGCGGCGCTGGCCGAGTCCGCGGTCCGGGCGCACACCGTCGGGCGGGAGATCGCCCGGGTGGTGGTCGTGCGCGGCAAGCTCGTCAACGTGGTCGCCCGGTGACGACCCCGACTCCTGCAGGATGACCTCGCCGACGTTGGTCGCGGCGAGGCTGGCTCCGAGGAACGGGTGGACGAACCACGCGGCGTCGGGGTTGGGCGCCCGGCGGAGGCCGCGGCGCGACCCTGCGGTCGCGTCCGGCGACGATGGGCGGGCCGGGGCAGGAAGGGGAGGTGACGCCATGACGCGAAGGGTGCTCGCGAGATGTCTCGGGCTGCTGGGCGCGGCGGCGCTGAGCAGCGGCTGCGGCTATGCCCTGGCGGGGCAGGGGACGTTCCTGCCCGACTACATCGAGACCATCGGCGTGCCGCTGTTCCAGAACAACACCACCGTGTTCGAGATCGAGCAGTCCCTGACCCAGCAGGTGCGTACCGAGTTCATCGGGCGCGGCCGCTACCGGGTGGTCGCGGCCGAGACCGGGGTGGACGCCCTGCTCACCGGCACCATCAGCCGGGTGACTCTCGCCCCCGCGTCGTTCAGCGCCCAGCAGCAGGCGTCGCGCTACATACTCACGGTGCAGGCGGACATCGAGTTCCGCGACCTGACGACCGACGAGGTGCTGTGGGAGAACCCGTCGCTCTCCTTCAGCGACGAGTACGACGTGGCCTCGGCGGGCGGCGGGCGGGTCGACGCCAACCTCTTCTTCGGCCAGCAGTCGAACGCCGTGCAGCGGGTGGCCCGCGACTTCGCCAGCACCGTCGTCAGCTCGATCCTCGAGGCGTTCTGACCGGGCCGGCGATCGGCCGCCCCGGACTTCGGGCGCGATGAGCGCGCCCGCCCCGCCATGTCCGCCATCACCCCCGGCGAGGCGCTGAAGCAGATCGCCGCCGGCGACCTCGCGCCCGTGTACCTGTTGCTGGGCGACGACGATCTCGAGAAGGCCGATCTGGCCGATGCGTTCGAGCGGACCGTCGACGAGGGCCTGCGGGCGTTCAATGTGGAGCGGCTCGACGGCGCCGAGGCCACGCTGCGGCAGGTCGTCGAGGCGGCCGCGACCCTGCCGATGATGGCGCCCCGGCGCATCGTCATCGTCCGGCGCGCCGAGCGCTGCCTGACGCCGAAGCGCGAGAGCCGGGCCGCCGCCGCGGACCTCGCGGCGTTCGAGGAGTACCTCGCGAGTCCCTACCCGCACGCCTGTCTGGTGCTGGAGGCGGCCGGCCTCGACCGGCGCCGCCGCACGACCGCACGCCTGCTGGAAGCGGCCACGCAGGTGATGGGCGACGAGCTGGCCTCGGTGGCCGACGCCGAGCGCTGGGTGCGGCGGCGCGTGTCGTCGGCGGGCCGTGCCATCGACGCGGTCGCGGTGCGCCTGGTGGCCGCGCGGGCCGGACCCGACCTGCCCCGACTGCGCGGCGAGGTCGACCGGCTGCTGCTGTTCATCGGCGACGCGCCGACCGTCGGCCTCGACGACGCGAGGATGGTGGCGGGGCCGGCGGCGGCCCACGACGACTGGGCGGTGGCGCGGGCCATCGAGCGCGGGCAGACCGCGGCCGCGCTCGAGGAGCTCGCCCTGATCGTCGAGTCGGGCGCGGCCCCCTACATGGTCCTGGGGCAACTGGCGTGGGTCGTGCGGACCAGGATGCCGAACCACCGGATCGCGGCCGCGGTGGAGTCGCTCCACCGCACCGATCTCGACCTCAAGAGCTCGGCCGGCGACCACCGGGTGCTGCTGGAGCGGCTCGTCGCGGAGCTCTGCGACGCGTGACCGCGGGCGCACGCCAGCCGTCGCGGCGCCGCACTTCGAGGCCGCGAGTGGCGGGGCCGGGCGTCGGTGGGGTGCCTAGAGCCGCGAGTCGCCGCCGGACGCCCCGGGGCGGGGGGCGCGGTGGAGCCGTCCGCTATCCCGCGGCGGCGGCGAGACGACGGGCGAGCCGGGACTTGTAGCGGGCGGCGGTGTTGTCGTGGATGACTCCCTTGGCGGACATCCGGTCGATGAGCGACACCGTGCCGCTGAATGCCGAGCGGGCTCCCGTGACGTCGCCCTGATCGATGGACGACCGCAGGGACTTGAGGGCCCCCCGGAGCCGGGTTCGCAACGCGCGGTTGCGGGCCCGGCGCACGAGGTTCTGCTTGTGCGCCTTCAGCGTGTGCTTGTGATTGGCCAAATCGTGCGCATTCCTTTCCGTTCCGCGACGATTCCGGAAACGTGAAAGTATAGCACCGTCAGCCGCGCTTCAGACGCCGCAGGGCGCGGCGATCGCGCGCGTCGGGGGCCTTCGCGCCCCGCGGGCGGGCCGGGGGACCGGGGTCGTGTCCCAGGCGGCGCATCTCCCGCTCGGCCTCGGTGAGGGGCGGGGTGACGTCCTCGTACAGGGTCCTCGCTTCCGCCTTGGGGAGATGGTGCTCGGCCGCCGACCGCACCACGACGAGCTGCTTCCGGCCCTGCGTCCGGGTGATCGCGAGCCGGTCGCCGGCCTGGACGGTGCGGTGCGGCTTGGCCCGCTGGTCGTTGACGTCGACCTTGCCCCCGCGACAGGCGCGCTGGGCCTCGGAGCGGGTCTTGAACAGGCACGCGACGTCCAGCCAGACATCCAGCCGGATCCGTTTCGGGGAGGCGTCCCCGCCTTCCTCCCCGCGGGGGCGATCGCGCGTGGGTGAGGTCATGTCCGTCGGCGCGGCATCCTGGCCCGCCAATCGCCGCCTTCGGCTCCGCGTGGCGCCCCACCAACCCGCCAGGAGTCGGGCGCCGTCAAACACCGCCGACTCCTACGCGGCGGACTCCTCGCCGAGCATCCGGCCCACGACGCGCCGGCTCTCCGTCAGGAGCGCGTCGATGCGGGCGGGCTCGCGGCCGCCCGCCTCCGCGAAGTCGGGGCGGCCGCCTCCGCCCCCGCCGACGATGGGGGCGATCGCCTTGACCACCTTGCCGGCGTGCACCCGGTCCGTCAGGTCCTTGCTCACGGAGACGATCAGGCCGACCTTGCCGTCGTTGTCGGAGACCAGCAGCACCACCCCGCGCCCCACGCGGTCGCGGAGCGTGTCGGCGAGGCCGCGCAGCGCGCCCTTCTCCAGCCCGCCGACCCGCCTCGCGATGAACCGGGCGTCGCCGATGGACACCGAGTCGTCGCCCTGCGATGCCCCGGATCCGCCGAGGGCCGCCTTCATCTTCAGCTGGTCGAGCTCGCGGGCGAGCCGCCGCGTCTCGGCCTGGAGCCGCTTGACGGTGTCCACCGCGCGGTCGCCGGAGACCCCCAACGCCTCGAGGACGGCTGCGGCCGACCGGCGTTGGCCCTGCAGGTGCGCGACGGCCCCCTCGCCGGTCACCGCCTCGATGCGGCGCACGCCCGCCGCGACGCCGGTCTCCTGGGTCACCGCGAACAGGCCGATGTCGCCGGTGGCCCGGCAGTGGGTGCCCCCACACAGCTCCATGCTGACGCCGGGCACCGAGACCACGCGCACCTCGTCGCCGTACTTCTCGCCGAAGAGGGCCATGGCGCCCGCCTCGATCGCCTCCTGCGTCGACCGGATCTCGGTTTCCACCGCGTGGTTGGAGTAGACCCCGGCGTTGACGGTCCGTTCGATCGCGTCCAGCGTCTCGGGGCCGACCGGTCCGCCGTGGGCGAAGTCGAACCGCAGCCGGTCCGGCGCGACGAGCGAGCCGGCCTGCTTGACGTGGGCGCCGAGGTGCTCGCGGAGCGCGGCGTGGAGGAGGTGGGTGGCGGTGTGGTTCCGCCGGATGGCGTCCCGACGATCCCCGTCGACCGCCGCCGTCACCCGTTCGCCGATCCGCAGGCCATCCCGCGCGACTCCCACGTGGTGCGCGCGCGGGCCGCCGGGGGCGATGCGCTCCAGGCCGTCGACCTCGGCCAGGACGGCGTCGGTGGCCGTGGTCAGGCGTCCGCTGTCCGAGACCTGCCCGCCGGCCTCGAGATAGAACGGCGTGCGATCGAGCACCACGTAGCCCGACGTGCCGGGGCCGAGCTCGGAAACCTCGGTGCGCTCGTCGTTGAACAGTCCCAGGATCTCCGCCCGGTCGACCCGGGTGGTGCCGTACCCCTCGAACCGATCGGGGGCGTGGGCAACCGACACCTTGGGAGTGGAATGAACCGGGGACGAGTCCATCTCGCCCGCGGGGTCAACCGTAACGCCGGGAGTGCTGGTCGTGAACGTGAATCCGACCGCTTCCGCCGTCCCGAACCGCGTGCTCGCCCGCGACTGCGTGCGCTGCCCCTCCAGGCACCGCTCGAACCCGCCGCGGTCCACCGTCACGTCCCGCTCGGCGGCCAGCTCCTCGATGAAGTCGAGGGGCAGCCCGTAGGTGTCGTACAGGCGGAAGATCTCGTCGCCGGCCAGCACGCCCCCGCCGGCCCTCGTCAGCGCCGCCTCGAGGCGGGGCAGCCCGTCGGTCAGGACCGCGTCGAACCTGTCCTCCTCGGCCCGGACCACGCCGGTAATCGTCTCCCGGTCGGTGCGGAGCTCGGGGTACGCGTCGCCCATCTCGCGGGCGACGACGTCCACGAGGCGGTGCAGGAAGGGGCGGGTCATGCCCAGCTTCTTCCCGTGCCGCATCGCGCGCCGCATGATCTTGCGCAGCACGTAGCCGCGCCACTCGTTGGAGGGCATGACGCCGTCGCCGATCAGGAACGTCATCGCCCGCAGGTGATCGGCGACGACCCGCATCGAGACGTCGTCGGGGCCCGGCGCGTCGTCCGGTGCGAGGGGGCCGTAGGCGCGGCCGGTCTCCTCGCCGATGGCGTGCAGCAGCGGTGTGAACAGGTCGGTGTCGTAGTTCGAGGTCTTGTCCTGGATGATCGCGACGATCCGTTCCAGCCCCATGCCGGTGTCGATGGACGCGGCGGGCAGCGGCGTGAGGCTCCCGCCGGCGTCGCGGTCGAACTCCATGAAGACGTTGTTCCAGATCTCGACGTAGCGTTCGCAGCTGCAGTCGATGCCCCGGCACGCGGGCTCCTCGCAGGGGACGTGGTCTCCGCGCTGGTAGTGGACCTCGGAGCAGCGCCCGCAGGGCCCGGTGTCGCCCATCGCCCAGAAGTTGTCCTCCGCGCCCATCTCGACGATGCGGTCGGACGGGACGAGGCGGCTCCAGATGGCGTGCGCCTCGTCGTCGCGCGGAATGCCGGCCTCTCCCTTGAAGACGGTCGGGTGCAGCCGGTCCGGCGGCAGCCGCCACACCTCGGTCAGCAGCGTCCACGCGAACGGAATCGCGTCGTCCTTGAAGTAGTCGCCGAACGAGAAGTTCCCGAGCATCTCGAAGAAGGTGTGGTGACGCCGGGACGGCCCCACGTTGTCGAGGTCGTTGTGCTTTCCGCTGACCCGCATGCACTTCTGCGAAGTCGTCGCCCGCTTGTAGGGGCGTTGCTCGCGGCCGAGAAAGAGGTCCTTGAACTGGTTCATGCCCGCGTTGGTGAACAGCAGCGTCGGGTCGTCCGCGGGCACGAGCGACGAGCTGCGGACGATCTCGTGGCCCTGACCGGCGAAGTAGTCGAGAAAGCTCTGGCGAATCCTGCTGGACGTCATGCGGCTATTCTTCCACAAGTGCGGCGTCGGACCCGGCCCGCGCGAGGAGGGCGGCGGCCACCTCGTCGCGCGCGAATCCCTGCCGGACGAGGGCCTGGTGCAGCCGGCGCAGCTCGGTCCGCGTGCCCACCGGGCCCCGGACCCGCTTGGCGATCGCGCGTTCCAGCACCGCGGCCTCGTCGACCTCGGCGAACACCAGCGCGAGGGCCCGCTCGGCGACCGGCGGGTCGATGCCGAGCGCTTCGAGCTCCCGCCGCGCCCGGTGCGGGCCGCGGAGCTTGATCTGCACCGCCCGGCGCGCAAGGGCCAGGGCGGTCCGCGCGTCGTCGAGAAGGCCGCCGCGGGTCAGGCGGTCGAGGGTGCGCTCGATCTCGTCGGCGGGAAGCTCGCGCCGGAGCAGGCGCTCGCGGAGCTGAGACGTCGTGAGGTCGCGGCCGGCGAGGAGTCGCAGGGCGACGTCATGGCAGCCGCTCTCCCGGCCCATGCTGGCGATCAGGAGGTCCTGGCGGCGGCGACCGGTTCGGCCACGTGGTGCACGGGGGTGAGCCAGTCGTGGGCATCGCTGACGCGGCCGTTGACGACATCGAAGAACCGGCGCTGGATGGCCGCGGTGACCGGCCCGCGGGCGCCGTCGCCGATGGTGATCTTGTCGATGCTGCGGATCGGCGAGATCTCCGCCGCGGTGCCGGTGAAGAAGACCTCGTCGGCGATGTACAGCATCTCGCGCGGCACCGGCTGCTCCACGACCGGCCTCCCGAGGTCGCGGGCCAGCGTGATGATGACGTCCCGCGTGATGCCGGGGAGCACCGACCCGCCCATCGGCGGCGTGAAGATGACGCCGTCGCGAATCACGAAGATGTTCTGGCCGCTGCCCTCGCTGACGAGCCCCGACGGGTCGAGGGCGATCGCCTCGTCGTAGCCGTTCAGGGTCGCCTCCATCTTGATCAGCTGCGAGTTGGCGTAGTTGGCGGTGGACTTGGCCATCGCCGGGAACGTGTTCGGCGCGGGCCGGGCCCATGAGCTGATCTGGACGTCCACGCCCTTCTCCAGGGCGTCCTCGCCCAGGTAGGCTCCCCACTCCCAGGTGAGGATGGCCGCTTCGACCGGGCAGTTGAACGGGTTGACGCCGAGGCTGTTGTAGCCCCGGTAGAGCAGCGGGCGGATGTAGCACGCGGCGTAGCCGTTCACCCGGACCGTCTCCAGCACCGCCTCGCGGAAGGCGGGCCGGTCGATCTCGGGGGGCATGCGGTACACCTTCGCCGAGTCGTAGAACCGGCGCAGGTGGGCGTCGAGCCGGAAGACGACGGAGCCGGCCGGCGTGTCGTAGCACCGGATGCCCTCGAACACGCCGCTCCCGTAATGGACGACGTGAGCACCGATGTGGATCCTGGCGTCCGCCCAGTCCACGAACTTGCCGTTCATCCAGATCTTGCCGCTGCCGAAGCTCATCGCGAGGACCCGCCCATCTGCTGCCTAATCAGCTACTTGTAACTGTCCAGTGTAGTGTCCGGCTCGACCGGGGCGCAACCCCGAATCCCGTCACCGGTGCCCGAGCGGCCGCGGGCCGTGGGATGCCCGGCGTCGGAAGGCTGAAGAGGGCCGGGCTACCGCCGTTGGCGTTCGCGGCAGAAGGGGCAGCGCTCGGCGCGGGGCGGCAGCGGCTTGTTGCAGTACCAGCAGAAGTCCGCCGACGGCGTCGCCCGGGGCCGGCTCGGGGTCCGGCCGGGGGTGCGGCGGCCGCGCGCGGGGGCCACGGCGCCCTGGCTCCGTCCGGGTCGGCCGGGCCGGGCGCTCCGCGCGGCCCGGATGTCGTCGAGGTCGGACAGCAGCTCGGCCGCGTTCCCGTAGCGGTCGCCGAGTTGCGGGGCCAGCGCCTTCATCACCGCGTCGTCCAGCTCCCGCGGGATGGTCCCGTTCACGAGGCGCGGCGGCTGCACCAGCTCGCCGCTGCGCAGCCGGTGAAGGTCCCGCGGGGCGGGCGGGTCGTAGGGGAGCTCGCCCGTCAGCATCTGATACATGGTGATGCCGAACGAGTAGAGGTCCGACGCGAAGACCGCCTCGCCCTGGAACTGCTCCGGCGCCATGTACGGCGGGCTCCCGATGACGGTGGTGCCCCGGGCCGCGATCTCGAGGAAGCGGGAGGTGCCGAAGTCGGCCACCTTCAGGGTGCCCGACTCCGAGACGAGGACGTTGGACGGCCGCAGATCGCGATGGATGACGCCCTGGCCATGGGCGTACTCCATCGCCTTGCCGATCTGGATCGAGTAGTCGACGGCACGGTCGACGTCGAGGGCGCCACCGGCCCCGATGACCGCTTCCAGCGTGTCGCCGTCAACGTACTCCATCACGATGAAGAAGATGTCGTCCTGCTTCTCCGCGGTGGTGATGGCGACGATGTTCGGGTGGTCCAGGGTGGCGAGGAGGCGCGGCTCCCGGAGCAGCTCGCTGAAGTTGAGGTTCTGGCGGTGGGGGACCTTGAGGGCGACCTTCTTGTTGATCCAGGTGTCTTCCGCGAGATACACGGTGCCGAATCCACCGCTGCCGATGGTGGAGACGATCTTGTATTTCCCGAGCAGATGGTCGGAGAACAACATGAAGGGCGAAAGTATAGCAGTCCGTGGCGAATCTCCCCCCGTGTTGCACCTTCGCCCGAAGGGCGCCGGGGAACAGCCGAAGCGCCCGCCTGACAAGGCGTGACGAGGGCGCATATTGGGCCATGGGCAACCGACGAACGACGCAGCCGGCAGTCTGTGCCGGCCACGGCGCAGACTGCCGGCAGGCGTGGCTGGGCGGCAATCGGAGCCGCAGGCGACGCTCGCCGGGCGCAGGCGGGATGCACCGCCGCTCGAATGCAGCGGGGCTTCGCCACGGGCTGCTGGCAGTCCTTCGCCGCGCCGGTCGTCGGGAACGGTTCAGGAGGGTGGCCCCGGACTCCTATAATCGGAGCCCATGCCGCCCCGGTTCTTCGCGCCGGCCCTGGCCGGACTCGACGCCCCGGCCGTCCTGCCCGACGGCGAGGCCGCGCATCTGACGCGGGTGCTGCGGCTGGGGGCCGGCGACACCGTCGCGGTGTTCGACGGGCGGGGGGCGGAGTACCTCGCGCGGGTGGAGCGGGCGGGGCGCGGCGGCGCCGTCGTCCGCCCCTACGAGCGGGTGACCTCGGCCCGGGAGCCCGCGGTTGCGCTGACGGTGGCCCCCGCGCTGCTGAAGGGGCGCAAGTTCGACGACGTCGTGCGGGACGCCACGATGGTCGGGGCGGTCGCGGTGCAGCCGCTCACCACCGCCCGCACGCTGCCGCCGACGCGCGACGCAGGGCGCTGGTCGCGGATCGCGGTAGCCTCGGCCAAGCAGTGCCGGCGGGCGTTCGTCCCCGAGGTCAGGCCCCCGCGCTCCCTGGACTGGCTGATCGACCGCGACCGGTCGGCGGTGCGGCTGCTGCTGGCCGAGCCCGGCGCGGCCGACGACGGCGCGGCCGGACTGCGGGCCCTGGCGCGGGAGCCCCGGCCGGCGTCCGTGACCCTGGCCGTCGGACCGGAGGGGGGCTGGAGCGTCGACGAGGTGGAGGCCGCGGTGGCCGCCGGGTTCCGGGTCGTCACCCTCGGCCGCCTGACCTTTCGCGCCGACGCCGTGGTCGCGTGCGCAACCGCGGTGCTCCTGTACGTCTGGGGCGACCTGTAGGGTCTGCGCCGTGGAACGGCGCCGCCTCCGCAGGAGGCGCAGGACTCCCCGGCGGGTTGGTTGGGCGCAGCGGAGCCGCGGGCGACGATTGGCGGGCGAGGAGCTCTGGCCGCAGAACGGCGCCGCCTCCTCAGGACGGTGACGGGAATCACCTTGTCGCGTGCCCGCGACCTGCCCGCGCGCAGGAACCGCAAACCCGGGGCGTCCTGGATGTAGTCGGCAAGGCCGTGTCGATCGCTGCCCTTGGGAGGCGCAGACTCCCTTGCGGGTCGGTTGGGCGCCGGGCGGAGCCGTAGGCGACGATTGGCGGACGCGGCCGGGCGTGCCGGCGCCGGCTCATCGCCGGGGCGGGACGCGCAGCCGCATCGCGACCCATTCGCCCTCCGCCTCCCGCCACGCCATCCGTCCGTGCTCCCGGTAGGCGGCGGCGACCGCCGCTTCCTCTTCGGCGAGGATGCCGGAAAGGATCGCGCTGCCGTCGGGCTCGACGAGGGCGGCGACGACGGGGGCGAGGCGGATAAGGGCGGCGCCGGTCAGGTTGGCAAGAACGACCGGCGCGCTCGCGGGCTCGAGATCCGCGACGTCCCCGCGGCGCAGCTCGACCTCGGCCGCCACCCCGTTGGCGTCGACCCCCTCCCGGGCCGAGTCCAGGGCGTCGGGGTCTCGGTCGACGCCGGTGGCGCGCCGCGCCCCCAGCTTGACGGCGGCGATGGCCAGGATGCCCGAGCCGGTCCCCAGGTCGAGGACGCGGCGTCCTCCCAGGTCCAGCTCCTGCAGGCCCTGCAGGGCGAGCCGCGTCGTCGGGTGGTGACCGCTGCCGAAGCCGAGGGCGGGCCGGATGGTCAAGACCACGTCGGCGGGATCGGGGTTCGGGGGGGCGGACCAGGGCGGGGCGACGATGATCCGCCCGACCCGGACCGCCGGCAGATCCGCCTGGGACCGGGCCGCCCAGTTCTCGTCCGAGACCCGGATCGCCCGGGCGTGCACCCGTTCTCCGAAGACGGAGACCACCGCGGTCAGGGCGCGGTCGCGGTCGGACGCGGTTTCGAAGAACGCGCGGACGTGATCGGGGGCGGGCTCGTCGAGGGCCGAGGGCCGGTGGCCGTCGACGGCGGCGGCAATCGCGTCGAGCCACGGCAGGCCGCCGGGGTGCCCGCCGGAGGTCCGTACGTCGAGGGCCGGGTGAAGACCCGGCGCGGCCTGCCGACCGCCGCCCGATGCCGCCTCGTCTCCGGGCATCCTCCGTTACCCGAAGATGTCCTTGACGCGCTCGAAGAACGGCCGGTCCTCGTCCGTCCCGGCCGCGGTCGGGTCGAGCACCCGCTCGGGCATCGTCTCGTCGAGGCTCTCCATCAGCTCCTTCTGCTCGCGGCTCAACCGCCGGGGCACCGCTACCTTGACCCGCACGTAGAGATCGCCGCGGCCACGTCCGCCGACGTTCGGCATGCCCTTGCCCCGCAGGCGGAAGCGGGTGTCGGACTGCGTGCCCTTGGGCACCTGGATGGTGGTCGGGTCGTCGAGGGTCGGGACGTGAATCTCCCCGCCGAGCACGAGCGTGGGATAGGTCACCGGGATCTCGCACAGCAGATCGTCGCCGTCGCGGCGGAAGAACGGATGCTCCCGGACGTGGATGACGACGTACAGATCGCCCGGGGGGGCGCCCCGGCTCCCGAACTCGCCTTCGCCGGTCAACCGCAGGCGTTGGGCGGTGGCGATGCCGGCGGGAATCTTGACCGTCAGCTTGCGCTCGCGGCTGACCCTCCCCTTGCCGTGACATGTCCGGCACGGCTTGGAGATGACGCGGCCGATGCCGCCGCAGTGATGGCAGGTCCTGGCCACCGTGAAGAACCCCTGCTGCATGCGGATCTGGCCGTTGCCATGGCAGTGGGAGCAGCGCTCCGGCGTGCTGCCCGGCGCGGATCCGGACCCGCCGCAGGTGTCGCAGGGCTCCTCGCGGGGGATCTGCAGGGTGGTCTCCGAGCCGTTCGCGGCCTCCTCGAACGAGATCTCCAGGTCGTAGCGCAGGTCGCTGCCCCGCCGGGGGCCGCCGCGCCGGCCTCCGCTGAAACCGAACAGATCGCCGAGCCCGCCGAGAATGTCGCCGAAGTCGTTGAAGATCGTCGGGTCGACGCCGGCCCCGCCCCCGGCCGCCCCGCCCACCCCGGCGTGGCCGAACCGGTCGTACCGGCTGCGCTTCTCGGGGTCCGCGAGCACCGAGTAGGCCTCGGCCGCCTCCTTGAACCGCTCCTCCGCGGTCTTGTCGCCGGGGTTGCGGTCCGGATGGTACTGGAGGGCGAGCTTCCGGTACGCGCTCTTGATGTCCGCGTCCTCCGCCGTGCGGGGGACGCCGAGAATCTCGTAGTAGTCGCGGGTCGTCACGCTTTCGCCACCTTGACCATCGACGGCCGGAGCAACCGCTGGCGCAGCGTGTAGCCTCGTCTCAGCTCCTCGACGACCTCGCCGTCGCGGTGGCCGTCGCTGGGCTCATGGACCACCGCCTGGTGCAGGGCGGGGTCGAAATCGGCGCCGACCGCCTCGATGGGCGCCACGCCGCGCCTCGCCATGACGTCGAGCAGCTGCTTGTGGATTATCTCCACCCCGCGGCGGTAGGCGTCGCCATCCTGGGTCTCCGCCGCGAGGGCGCGCTCCAGATCGTCGACGACGGGCAAGAGGTCGCCGAGCAGGTCGCCGGCGGCCTGCTCGATCAGCTCGCGGCGCTCACGCTCGGTGCGCTTCCGGTAGTTGTCGAACTCGGCCGTGACCCGCAGCAGGCGCTCGTAGTGCGCGTCGCGCTGGCGCACCGCCTCCTCGAGCTCGGCCGCGACCGGGTCGACGTCGTCGTCGGCGCCCTCCTCCGTGGCGCCGGCCTCACCGGCGGCTGCGCCACTTGCGCCGGCTCCGCCCGCTCCGCTCGCGCCGGCGGGGTCCACTGCACTCGCGCCGGCTGCGTCCGGCGGCGCCGGGGAGGGCCCCGGTTCCACCGCGACGTCGTCGGGGGCCGGTCGCCCCGACGGGCGGGCTCGCGTTGACTGCTCCGCTGGGGCCGGCTGCTCTGGTTCGGACGGTTCAATCGGGTGTTCGGGCATCGTCACTGGGCGGGGGGGCGTGGTTCAGGAGGACCCGGCTGACCGCCTGCGACACGCTGTCGACTGCGGCGATGGCACGCGAGTAGCGCATCCGTCGGGGGCCGATCACTCCCACGGTTCCGGTCTGTCGACCGTCGAAATAAGCCGAGGCGACGAGGCTGAAGGCCCGCAGCTCGCTCTCGGAATGCTCGGAGCCGATGACCACGCGCAGCCCGCCCGCGCCGAGATACTCGGCGAGCAGCCGGACCAGACGGTGCTTCTCCTGCATCATCGACAACAGGGCCCGCAGCGTGTCGAGGGACACCGGGCCGTCCTCGTCGGACATCTCGTCGAAGAGCAGGGTCGCGCCGTCGACGAACACGCTCTCCTGCGGCACCATGTCCTCGAGGGTCGAGCTCGCCAGGCGCAGCCATTGCGACAGCAGCCCGTCGTACAGGACCTGCTCCTGGCGAAGGCGCTGTATCACGAGGGCGTGGACCTCGCCGATGGTGAGGCCCCGGAACTCCCGGTTGAGGTAGTTGGCGCCCTGCTCGAGCTCGCCCCGCTGAATGTGCTCGCCGATGTCCACCACCTTGTGGCAGACCTGCTCGGCCTGAGCGGTGACGACGACGAGGATGCGCGTGCCCTCGAGCGGCACGAACTCGATGTGCTCGAAACCGGCGGTCTCGCTCGTCGGCGTGAGCACGAAGCCGAGGTGATGCGAGACGCGGGACAGCTCGTGCGAGACGTTCGACAGCACGCCCTTGATCGTGCCCGCCTGCCGCAGCCGTGCTTCGACGGCCGGGGTCGAGCGGGCCGCGCGCCGGTGCTCCAGCAGGAAGTCGACGTAGCAGCGGTAGCCGATGTCGGTGGGCACGCGTCCCGCGGAAGTGTGCGGCTGCGACACGTACCCGGCGTCCTCGAGTGATGCCAGGATGTTGCGCACCGTCGCCGAGGATACCGTGAAGCCGCCCTGCTCGACGAGGCGCCGGGACGAAACCGGGGCGCCGTGCTCGATGTACTCCTGGATGAGCGTGGCCAGCACCCGGCGCGTGCGCTCGGGAAGGTTCGGGCCGGCCGGATCGTACGGGACGGGCTGCCGGGACATCGGAAAGACAGTATAGCCTGCCCGCTAGCCGCCGACCGCCACCTCGGACCGGGGCCGGGGGCTCCAGGTCATCGACATGGCGCCGCGCTCGCCGGTCTGTCCGGCGCCCGCGTCGATCTTGCCGTACTTGACGCCGATCAGCTCGGCGAGGATGGACACCGCGATCTCCTGGGGCGTCACCGCGCCCAGGTCCAGACCGACGGGAGAGTGCACGCGGCGCAACTGCTCCGCCGGCATGCCCTCGCCTTCCAGCACCTCCGCGAGGCGGGCGACCTTGGCCCGGCTGCCGATGAGCCCGAGGTAGCGGATCGGCTTCGGGGCCAGGGCCCGGAGGGCGTCGAGGTCGTGCCGGTGCCCGCGGGTCAGTATGACCGCGTAGGCGTGCCCCGGCAGCTCCGCCCGCTCCAGCCATTCCGGAATCGCGTCCACCACGATCTCCTCGGCGTGCGGGAACCGTTCGGCGTTGGCGAACTTCTCGCGGTCGTCGATGACGTGCAGCTTGAAGCCGACCTCGTGGGCGGCGCGGGCGAGATGATAGGAGACGTGCCCCGCCCCCACGAGATAGAGCTCGGGCGCGGGCTCGAGGGGCTCGATGTACACCTCCATCTGGCCGCCGCAGATCAGTCCCGAGTCCTCCGCGATGTCGTCGGCCAGCTCGTACTTGGCGATGACCGGCTGCCGCGTCTCGATGGCCGTGCGCGCCTTCCAGAACGCTTCGTTCTCGTAGCAGCCGCCCCCGATCGTACCCACCGTGCGCCCGTCCGGGAACACCAGCATCTTGGCGCCGACCCGCTGCGGAGTGGAGCCCTGGGCCCGGATGATGGTCACGAGCGCGGCGGGCTCCCCCTGCTGCAACGCCTCGGCGACCGCCGCGAACACGTCTTCGTTTCTCATGGTGGCCTGCCGGTCTCTCCCGTGGAACCCGCGCCCCGGGGCGCGCCGCCGGCGAGCGGACGCCGCGGCTCAGATCAGGATGCGAACGTCGTGCGCGGCCTTCAGCTCGTCGATGAAGGCCGCGATCCCCGCCTGCTGCTCCTGCTGCAGCAGGAGGTCGCGAATCGGGCCGCCGGCTTCCTCGAACGGCACGAGGCGGTCGTCCTGCCGCTCGATCATCTGGATGACGTGGAACCCGAACGGGGTCTCGACGACGCTGCTCAGCTCGCCCGGCTCGAGCGCGAACAGCGCGGCCTCGAATGCCGGCACCGTCCGGCCCTCGACCACGAGGCCGAGGTCCCCGCCGTCGGGCGCGGACCCCGGGTCGTCGGAGTGCTCGCGCGCGAGGGCTCCGAAATCGGCGCCGTTCTCGGCGTCCAGGCGCAGACTCCGGGCTCGCTCCCGGGCTTCCGCCTTCTCGGACTCGGCCGCGTCGGGACTGACGCCGATCAGGATGTGGCGCGCCCGCACGCCGCCGCGCTCCGTGAACTGCGCGGGGTGCTGCTCGTAGAACGCGCGCACGGACCCGGGGTCGATCTCGATGCCGTCGAAAACCGCCGATTCCAGGATCCGCTCGACGAGCAGGTCCCGGCGTGCCTCCCCCCGCAGAATATACAGTGACGTGTTCCAGCTGTCGAGTTGGGCCTCGAAGGCCTCCTCGTCCGGGAAACCGGACCGGATCGTGTCGATTCGGGCCTCGACCGCCGCGTCGTCCACGACGATGCTCCGCCGCTCCGACTCCTGAAGCAGCAGGTGGAACGTCACGAGCCGGTCGAGCACGGCCCGGTACACGCTGTCCCGGAACTGGGTCGGAAGGGCCTGCCCGGCCTGGATCTCCGCGCTGCGCACGGCCCGCTCGAGCTCGTCGCGCGTGATCGGGTAGGCGCCCACGCGGGCGACGACCTCCGGCAGGTCGGCCGGAACGGGGTCCACTGCCGGCGGTGCCGCCATGTCGGCGGCGGCCTCGGACCGGACCCCGGCGTCGCGAGGAGCCTCGCCGCAGCCGGCGGCCAGCCCGAGCACGAGCAGCCACCGCCACCGCGCCGTCGGACAGCAGCGCATCATCGTTCGATTATACGTTCCCGGCGGCGCCTTGAATCACAGCGGCCTCGGGCGATTGACGGGCACTGGATGTAGGTGGGACAATCCCACCCATGAGCATCGCGCGAGCCGACGCCAAGAGACGTGTCGTCGTTCCCGGAGCGAAGCCGGGTGACGTCTTCGACGTTCAGCGAGAGGGCGGCGAGAGGTACGTGTTCGTCCGGCTGCATCGGCCGCCTCCCGCGCCGAGCAAGAGCCGGAAGGAGTGTCTCGACGCGATTGCCCGTTCGCCGTTGACGATGACGCTCTCATGGGAGCAATTGCGGAAGCTCACGCGTGAGCCATCATGATGCTGCTCGACACCAACGTTCTGATTTACGCTTCTCAGAGCAGAGCGTCACATCACGAATGGGCGCGAAGCACGGTTGCTCAGGCGGTCTCCACGGAAGGGGCCGCGGTCAATGCCGTGTGTCTGGCCGAGATCTGTGTCGGCGAGCGGGATCCCGCGGCCGCGACGGCTCGCATCCGCGGCTGGGGCGTTCAGGTACTGGACGTGCCGGTCGCCGCCGCCGAAGCCTGTGCCGCTGCCTATCGCTTGTACCGGGAGCGGAGGCGCCAGCAGTCGGGCGGGGACTCGCCGCTGACCCCGATGCCGGACTTCTTCATCGGGGCCCATGCACAGGTCATGGGCTGGACGTTGGCCACGGCGGACACCGCGAGGTTCAAGACCTGTTTCCCGGCCGTGCGGCTCATGACTCCGTGAGGACGCGCCGTCGGCCGTGTTCGCGGGACCCTCGCGGGGCTCAGTGCCGTGAGCAGCGCGCCCCCGGTTCGGTGCCGGAGGCGAAGGCTTGCGTGACCGTCCGGGGGCAGCCTCCGCCGGTCCGCAGCCCCGTGTCGGGGCAGACGTCGACGAGGGTGACGCGGGGCGGCGGCATGAACTCCGGCATCGTCCGTTCGGCGAGGGCGTTGCGCATGAACGCGGTCCAGATGGGGAGGGCCGCCTCGGCCCCGGTGAGGCCCAGCGGGCTGTTGTCGTCCATGCCGACCCACACCACCGTCAGCAGCGTCGGCGTGAAGCCGACGAACCACGCGTCGCGCAGGTCGTTGGAGGTGCCCGTCTTTCCGGCCGCGTCGTGGGCGAAGCCGTTCCGGCGCGCTGCCGCCGCCGTCCCCGTGTCGAGCGTGCTGCGCAGCATCGAGGTGACGAGGAACGCGCTGTCGGCTCGGGCCACGGGCTGCGGCCGGTCCTCGGCGTGGTGGACGAGCTGCTCGCCCGCGGTGACCCGGCCGACAGCGTGCAGCCGCGCGCGAGCGCCGCGGTTCGCGAGGACGGTATAGGCGGCGGCCACCTCCAGGGGCGTGCTCTCGAAGGCCCCGAGGACGATGGAAGGGTAGGCGGGCGGGGTCGCTCCCCCGGAGGCGGCGGCCCAGAGGTCCGCGACGGCCCGGAATCCCGCCAGCTCGCCGACCTTGACCGCGGCCACGTTGCGCGACCGGGAGAGGGCCGCGCGGGCCGTCACCTGTCCATCGTAGACGCCGCCGTAGTTGGCGGGCCGCCACGGCCGGCCGCCGAACCGGAACGTCGTCGGCCGGTCGTCGATCAGCGAGGCGGGAGTGAATCGCATGCCCGGCTCGCGAGCGGCCCGTTCGAAGGCGGCCAGGTAGACGAAGGGCTTGATCACGGATCCCGGCTGCCGGCGCGCGTGCTCGACCCGGTTGAACTGCGACTCCTGGTAGGAGCGCCCGCCGACCATGGCGCGGATCGCGCCGCTGCGGGGGGCGACGGCCACCAGCGCGGCCTGGGGACGGGCCTCCGGGCGCGCGCCGCGCCCGTCGGCGATCCGGTCCAGCCCTTCCCTGACCGCGGTCTCCGCCAGGCGCTGCAGATGCAGATCCACCGTGGTCTCGATGCGCAGCGCCCCGCCGCGGTCCCGCCAGTCGCCCAGGCGGTCGCCGATCCGGGACCGCACGAAATCGACGAGGTACGGCGCTTCCCGGTCCGCGGGGTCTGCGACGCCGCCCAACGGCTCGCGGGCCGCGACCATCGCGCGGTCGGGGGTCACCAGCCCGAGGTCCACCATTGCCTGCAGCACGCCGTTGCGACGTTCCCGGGCGCGCTCCGGGTGACGGTGCGGCGTGTGGGTCTGCGGAGCGCGGATCAGGCCCGCCATGGTGGCCGCCTCGCCGAGGGTCAGGTTGCCGAGGTCCTTGCCGAAGAGAGCCCGGGCGCCCTGGGCGACGCCGTGAATGGCGAACGAGCCCCGGTGTCCGAGATAGACCTCGTTGAGGTACATCTCGAGGATGCGGGGCTTCGGCAGGCGCCGCTCCAGCAGGAGGGCCAGGGCCTGCTCGCGGAGCTTCCGCCACAGGGTCTGCTCCGGGGTCAGCAAGGTGTTCTTGATGAGCTGCTGCGTCAGGGTGCTCGCGCCGACGAGGTAGCTCCGGTTGCCGGTCAGGTTGGTGACAGCGGCGCCGGCGATGCGGATTGCGTCGATGCCGGGGTGGCCGAAGAACCGGTGGTCCTCGGCCGCCAGCACGGCTCGAACCACGTCGTCGGGCATCTCCGCCAGCGGCACCGTCCGCCGCCGCCGCCGGTCCCGGCCGTGCAGGGTCGACAGGTGCGGGGCGTCCAGGGCGAGGCGCTCGGCCCGGCGGCCGGGCGGAATCTCGACAGCGGCCACGTGGCCGCCGTTGGCGCCGGCCCCGGCCGGTGCGAAACGGACCCGGACCAGGCGGCCCTCCTGGGGCCCCTCGCGAGGAATCAGGGTCAGCGAATCCGGCTCGACCGCGTACTCCCCGGCCCCCCGGGCCAGGTCGCGGCGTGCGTACCCCAGCTCGTCGAGCCGGTCCGCGAGCCCCGTGAGCCCGAGGCCCAGGCCCGGCACCAGCTCGAGCGGTGTACCGAACACCATCGCCGGCGGAGGCGTCAGTCCCGCCGCCAGCCGCGCGTCGAGTTGCCGCGACAAGGTCCGGTGGGCCAGCAGGGCGGCTGCCGCGCCCACGAGCACCAGCGCGAGAATGGTCTTGCCGTAGCGGATCAACGCCGCGGGCCGGCGCGGCCGCCGCCGCGCGCGGCGCTTCGGCCGGGAACGTGTCGTGCGAGTGCCGCTCACGCCCAATGTATCGGCTCGTGGCGCCGGGAGAACATGCCGGATCGAAGGCGCGTCCGCCTCGTCGCCGGCAGCTCCGCCCGGCGCCCAACCACCCCCCCAGGAGTCCGAGCCGCCCCCCGGCGCGATCCTCTGCAAGAAAGACTGGAGCACCGAGGGACAAGAGGGTTCACGGACCGGACGCAGCTCGGCCTGCATCTCGTGGACGCCAGCGCCGGCGCGATGGAGCAGACGGTGGTCGACGTGACGGCGGAGCCGCCGGCCGCGGGCTCCCGGGGCTCAGACCGTGATGACCCAGTGGCGGCTCGCGTCGAGGGTCGTGTCGGAGAGCAGCCGGTCCACGAGGAGGGTGCCGTAGCGGTTCAGGAAGCAGATGCCGCCGACGGCGCGCTCCTGGGGGCTCCCGTGGGGGAAGATCTGGGACTGGGCCCGGGTGAACTGGCGCCTCAGCGTCTGGTGCCTGCGCTTGGCGGCCTGCACGACCTTGCCCTGGAGGTTGCCGAGGTCGCGTTCCATCCGCCCGCGCGTCGACTCGGCGGCGCCGGCGAGGGTGGGGTCGACCTCGGCCACCGCCCCCGCCACCGCCGCCATCCGCTCGCGGACCGCGCCGGCCGCGCCCTCGAGCGCCTGCTCGACGGCAGGGGGGAGCTGCGCCCCCAGGAGGCGGTTCAGCGCCGACTCGTCCCGCGGCTGCAGGGTGCCGAGGGCGAGCCCGGTGCGCCGCAGGAACTTCATCACCGCGGGATCCACGAGCGTCGCGCTGAGCCGCGGCGCGACGAGCGGCATCGGCACCTCGAAGTGGCCGTACACGGGCTTGAGCTGCGCGAGATAGGCGAGCTCGTTGGGTCCGGCGACGTAGCAGACGGTCGGGAACAGCCGGTCCTGCACGATGGGGCGGAGCAGGACGTTCGGGCTGAACCGCGAGGCATCGGCGCGGACCCGGTCGAGCCATGCCGAGCGGTCCATCGTGTCGCTCCCGGCGCGGAGACGGTCGCCGTCGGTGCGGATCGCCAGCCGGCCCCCGTTCCTGAGGAACAGGGCGACGCCGTTCGCCGGAGGATCCACCTGCGCATGGAATCCCGCCTCGCGCAGGCGGTCGCCGGTGTCGCGGGCCAGCGCCGTGCTGGCGCCGGCGCTGGCGATCTCTCGCGCGAACAGGTCTGCGGCCAGCGGCTTCGCGGCCGGGTCGGCGGCGTCGAAGACGACCAGCCCGTGAGGGCCGAGCAACTGCTCGATCCACGTGGCGAACGCCTCGACGAGCCCGCGCCCGTTCGCATACGCGCGGCGGAGGCCACCCAGCACCTCCGCGGTGAAATCCGTCTCCGGGAGGGCGGCGGCGAGAGCGTCGAGCGCCGGTTCGATCTCGCGTCCGAGGCGGACCCCGGCCGCGGGCGTACCGGCCGGCGCCTCCGTCTCGAGGGCCACGGTGGCCAGCGCCTGGTCGGCGTCGAGCACGCCGCAGGTGCGAATCTCGTCGAGATCGTGGTCTTCCGCATCGACCCAGAAGACCGCCACCCCCGGGACCCCGAATACGCGCTCCGCGCGACGGGCCAGACGGATGGCCGAGACCGCCTTCAGCAGCGTGTACAGCGGTCCTCCGAAGAGGCCCGCCTGCTGGCCGGTCACCACCGCGACGGACCGTCGATCGTCGAGCCGCGCGGCGGCGTCGACGGCCGCGCCTGGCGCCCCGCGGGCGCGCTGCTGGGCGCGGACGATCCGTCCGACCGCCGGCGGGTCTCCGCCGAGCTGCGCGCGGGCCGCGATCGCCGCCCGCCAGGCGCCGTCGTCGGCGGGGTCGCCGGCGAAGAACGGCCGGAGCGCGTCGAAGTTGGCGACGTACTCGGCGGCCAGCCGCTTGATGCCGGGAAATCCCTGAAAGTCGACGGGCAGCGGGACGCTGTGGGGAGGGGCGGAAGGCACCGAAGACACTGAGCCTCACTGTCGCAGAGCGGGTGCGAGGTGTCAAGCGACGGCCGCGGTCCCGACGATGGCCGGGCCGCGGGAGCAGTGCCGCCGGCAATCGGTCTATCGCATTGAAAAACCGTGCACTTCTCTGGTATCCTGGGGTCCCGAATCGGAGGAACGCTCCCCCTGACACTCGGTCTTTCCGGCGCGTACCAGTCTCCCGGTGTATTCGGCCCCTACGGGGTGATGCACCAGATAGGGAGCGGCGTCCTCGGCCCCGTGTACCGCGCGCGCCGTTCGGACAGCGATCTCCCCGGGGAGCGCCTGTTCGCCCTCAAGGCCTTTCAGGTCGACCTGGCCCCCGAGCAGGCCATCGTATTCGGCGACGCCCTGCAGGAGATGGTCGACCTGGGGCTCACGCACGCGGCGGTGGTGAGTCCGGTGGGGGCCGGCGTGGCCGACGGGTTGCCCTATGTCGCCTACGAGTACGTCGCGGGCGAGTCGCTCGACGTCAGGATGCGTCCCCGCGCCCCACTGGCGGCCGATGCCGCCCTGCCGTACATCGTGCAGATCGCCGAAGCGCTGGACGCCGCGCACGCCCGGGGGCTCGTCCATGGGGCCCTTCATCTCCGCGACGTTCTGATCACCCCGAACGGAGTGCGGGTGGGGGGCTTCGGCATCGTCGCGGCGCTCGACCGGGTGGGACACCGTTGTCCGTTGCGGCCGCCCTACGCGGCGCCCGAGCAGATCGCAGGCGCCGAGTGGGGAGCGGCAGCGGATCGCTACGCCCTCGCGGCGGTGGCCTGCGAGCTGCTCACGGGCCGCCGGGCCGCCGCCGGCGGCGGCATGGCCGGAAACGTCGAGCGGGTCCTGGATGCGCCGGCGGCCCCGCGTCTGACGGCGCTCTTGAACGCGGCGCTCGCGCAGGACCCCGCCGGGCGCCCGCGGTCGGCGGGGCGGCTCGCCGACGATCTGGCCGGTGCGTTGTCGTGGACCGGCGCCGCCGGCGTCCGCCGGGCGCTGGCCGGTGCGGACGGTGACGGGGCGAAGGAATCGGGGGGCGGCCAGGGGCCGGGCCGCGCGGAGCGCGATCCGGCTATCGCCGCCGGCGGCGACCCTTCCGTCGGAGAGGAGCCGGTCGTCGCCGCGGTCGGAGGGACCGTGATGCGGAAACGAAGGAAACGCACGCCTTGGCGGCGGAAGCAGTCGGAGGTCGACTGGACGGATCGGGCGCTGGATCTCGGCCCCCCCGACGTGCGGGCCGGGACCGAGGCCGGGGATCCGCGAGCGGGCGGCACCGCGGCTCGGGAACGCGGGTCGGCCGCGGGCGGCGATCCGATCGATGCGGCCCTGGAGGGTGGCGCCGCCGATGAGCACGATGCCGGCGGCGACCTCGATCTGCGGGCCGGTGCCGACACGTTGGCCGACGTCGCCGAGGGCCTCCACGCCGGCCTGCGGGATGGCAGGGGAACAGGGCCGGGCGCCGACCAGGAGGAGGCCGGTCCGGATTCCGATGCGCCGGCCGCCGACGCCTACTCGCCGATTTCCGTGGGCGAGCTGGAGTCGCGGGTCGAGGGCGGCGGTGCGCGCCCGGCCTCCGTCGACGAGCCTTCCGAGGCCGTGCCCGAACCGCGCTACGTCACGTCGGGGGGCGAGGACGAGATGCTCGCGGGCGACCCCGGGCCGGAAGGGCCGGAGCCGGAGTCGTCCGAGTCGGCCGAGACCGGCGAGGTCGATGATGACGACGGTGAGTTTGCCCTGACCCCCGAGGAGGGGTACGACTACGGTCTGGAGGACGAGGCCGAGCCCGAGGATGCGACCGGGGGGATCTTCGGTCGCGGCCCCGCCGACCAGGCCCGTCGGCTGCCCGTCGCCCTCGTGGCGGTGATAGGGGTCGCGGTCGCGGTCACCGCGTTCGTCATCGGCCTCGGGTGGATGGGCGGCAGCGAGGACGACGCCGCCGCCGCCATCGCCGATGAAGCGGGAGGGGCGGGGGCCGCCGACGACCCCGCCCGCGCATTCAGCGAGGCGGTCGTCGACGATGCGGCGAACGAGCCGCCCGCGCCCGCGGTCGAGACCGGGAACGAGACGCCGGCAGCTGCGCAGGCCCTTCGCGGCGACACGTCTCCGGCGGCTCCGCCGGCGCGCGAATCCTCCCCTGCGGTGCGGGTCTCGGATCCGGAGACGCCGCCGCCGGCCGCGCTTCCGCCGCCGGCGCCGGTGGACGCCGAGGGGCGACTGCTGGTGCGTTCCATGCCTCCGGGGGCCGAGGTGATCGTCAACGGCGAATCCAGAGGCACCACCCCCCTCGCGTTGGCGGAGTTGCCGTACGGGCCCTACGAGGTCGAGGTGGTCCTGGCCGGCTACCCCTCGCGGCGCGAGCAGTTCATGCTCGACGCCGGCGATCCCATCGGGTCGTTGAACGCCGACCTGGCCGCCGCCCCGGCCGCCGCTCCCGCGGCCGGAGGGACGTCGGCGGGTCCGCCTCCCGCGGAGCAAGTTGGGATAGGATCCATTCTCGCCGAGACACGGCCGCCGGGCGCCGCGGTCTGGCTCGATCAGCGGCTCGTCGGCGAGACACCCGTGTCGATCCCCGACGTGCCGGCGGGCGCCCGTCAGATCGAGTTCAGGCTGGACGGCTACCGGACCTGGACCACCACCGTGGAGGTCGCTCCTGCAACCCAGGCCCGCGTGGCCGCATCGCTCGCCGACGCTGCTCGATGAACGCCGTCCTTGCCCTCGAGAACGGAAGCTGGTACCGCGGCGCCGCCGCTGGCGCGAGCGGCGTCGCACGGGGCGAGGTCGTGTTCAACACGAGCATGACCGGGTACCAGGAGGTGCTGACCGACCCCTCCTACGCCCGCCAGATCGTCACCATGACCTGCCCCGAGATCGGCAACTACGGGGTGACGGGCGAGGACGTCGAGTCGCGCGGCCCCCAGGTGGCGGGGTTCGTCGTCCGCGAGGCGTCGCCGATCGCGAGCAACTGGCGGTCGACGGGCACGTTGCGCGACTACCTGGCCGACAACGGGGTCGTGGCCATCGCCGGCATCGACACGCGGGCGCTGACCCGTGAGCTCCGCACCGCGGGGGCGATGCGCGGCGTCATCGCGACCGGCGACGTCGATCCCGACGATCTGGTGAACCGGGCGCAAGAGGTGGTGCCGATGGAGGGCAGCGACCTCGTGCAGGCGGTGACCTGCGCGGCGCCGTTCGACTGGCCTTCGGGTGCTTCGGCGGACGCGTCGGGCGGGCTCGAGCCCGAGGGGTTCCGGCGCGCCCCTGCGCAGCCCGCCGACCGGCGGTTCCGCATCGCCGCCTACGACTTCGGGCTGAAGCGGAACATCCTGCGCCGGCTCGCCGCCCACGGGTGCGACGTGCGGGTCTTTCCCGCCGCCACCCCGGCGAGCGAGTTGCTGGCCGTCGACCCGGACGGCGTCTTCCTGAGCAACGGGCCCGGCGACCCCGCCCCCCTCGACTACGCGGTGGCCAACGCCCGGCGGATCATCGAGGCGGACCTGCCCGTCTTCGGCATCTGCCTGGGGCACCAGGTGCTCTCCCTCGCGATGGGGGCGACCACCTACAAGCTGAAGTTCGGGCACCGGGGGGCGAACCATCCCGTCAAGCAGGTGTCCACCGGACAGGTCGAGATCACCAGCCAGAACCACGGGTTCGCGGTCGAGCCCGAGTCGGTGCCCGACGACGTGGAGGTGACCCACCTCAACCTCTATGACGGCACCATCGAGGGGCTGCGTCATCGACGGCAGCCGGTCTTCTGCGTGCAGTACCATCCCGAGGCCTCGCCGGGGCCCCACGACGCCGACTACCTGTTCTCCCGGTTTCTCGAGGAGATGGCGCGCCGCGCCGCCTGACCCCCGCCAACCCATATGCCGCGCCGTACCGACATCGAACGCGTCCTCGTCATCGGCTCCGGGCCGATCGTGATCGGCCAGGCCTGCGAGTTCGACTACTCGGGCACCCAGGCGTGCAAGGCGCTCCGGGCCGAGGGGATCGAGGTGATCCTGGTCAACTCGAACCCCGCGACGATCATGACCGACCCCGGGGTCTCGGATCGGACCTACGTCGAGCCGTTGACCTGGGAGGTGGTCCGCAAGGTCATCGCGGAGGAGCGCCCCGACGCGCTGCTGCCGACCGTCGGGGGCCAGACCGCCCTGAACCTGGCCGTCGACCTCCAGGCCAACGGCGTCCTCGACGAGTACGGGGTCTCGCTCATCGGGGCCTCGATCGACGCCATCATGGTGGCCGAGGACCGCCTGAAGTTCCGCGACGCGATGGAGTCCATCGGCATCGAAGTGCCGGAGAGCGCCTACGCGAGGTCGATCGACGAGGCCATGAGCGTGGTCGACCGACTGGGCTTCCCCGCCATCGTGCGGCCGTCGTTCACCCTCGGCGGGGTCGGCGGCGGCATCGCCTACAACATCGAGGAGTTCCGCGACGTCGTGACCCGGGGCATCGAGCTGAGCCCGGTGCACGAGATCCTCATCGAGGAGTCGGTCATCGGCTGGAAGGAGTTCGAGCTCGAGGTGATGCGCGACGGCGCCGACAACTTCGTCGTCGTCTGCTCGATCGAGAACATCGACCCCATGGGCGTGCACACCGGCGACAGCATCACGGTGGCGCCGGCCCTGACCCTCACCGACAAGGAGTACCAGCGGATGCGCGACGCGGCGCGGCGCATCATCCGCCGCGTCGGGGTCGAGACCGGCGGCTCGAACATCCAGTTCGCGGTGAACCCGGCCGACGGGCGGATGGTGGCCATCGAGATGAACCCGCGCGTGTCGCGCTCGTCCGCCCTCGCGTCGAAGGCGACGGGCTTCCCCATCGCCAAGATCGCGGCCCGGCTGGCCCTCGGCTATCTCCTCGAGGAGATCCCCAACGACATCACCCGCCTGACCCCGGCCAGCTTCGAGCCCACCATCGACTACATCGTGGTCAAGGTGCCGCGGTGGACCTTCGAGAAGTTCCCCGAGGCCGACCGCACCCTGATGACCCAGATGAAGTCGGTGGGCGAGGCGATGGCCATCGGCCGCACGTTCAAGGAGGCGTTCCTCAAGGGCATCCGTTCGCTGGAGATCGGGCAGAGCGGCCGGCTGTTTCCTCCCCGGCCCGAGCCGGACGACACCGACCCCGCTGCCGCCGACGCGGCCCTGCAGCGGCAGCTCGTGGTGCCGACCGACCGCCGGATGTTCGCGGTGTTCCAGGCCCTCGACCGGGGGTGGACGGTCGAGCAGGTGCACGAGTTCACCCGCATCGACCCCTGGTTCCTGACCCAGTTCGCCGAGATCGTCGAGCTGCGGCGGTCGGCCCGCCGCGCGGGGCTGGCGGACCTGTCGGGCGACCTCCTCGCCGATCTCAAGCGCGCCGGCTTCGGCGACGAGGAGCTCGGGGGGGCGCTGGACGCGCCGCCGGCGGCCGTCCGCGACCGGGGCCGGGAAGCGGGTCTCGCGCGGGTCTACAAGCGCATCGACACCTGCGCGGCGGAGTTCGAGTCGTTCACCCCGTACCTCTACGGCACCTGGGAACGGGAGTGCGAATCGGACCCCACCGACCGCCGCAAGGTGGTGATTCTCGGCTCGGGGCCCAACCGCATCGGACAGGGCATCGAGTTCGACTACTGCTGCTGCCACGCCGCGTTCGCCCTCAAGGAAGAGGGGCTCGAGACGGTGATGGTGAACTGCAACCCGGAGACGGTGTCGACCGACTACGACTCGGTCGACCGCCTCTACTTCGAGCCCCTCACCCTCGAGGACGTGTCCGCGGTCATCGAGAAGGAGCGGGCGGCGGGCGGCGAGGTCGCCTGCATCGTGCAGTTCGGGGGGCAGACGCCCTTGAAGCTCGCCCTCGGGCTGCAGGGGGCGGGGGTCGAGATTCTCGGCACGTCGCCGGACTCGATCGACCTCGCCGAGGACCGCAAGCGCTTCGCGGCGCTCCTGTGGGAGCTCGGCATTCCCCAGGCCCCCAGCGGCATCGCGACGTCGCGGGACGAGGCGCGGGACGTGGCCGCGAAGATCGGCTATCCCCTCGTGGTCCGGCCGTCCTACGTGCTCGGGGGCCGGGCGATGGCCATCGTCTACGACGCGGGGGCCCTGGACCGCTACATGACCGAGGCGGTCGACGCGTCGCCCGAGCATCCGGTGCTCATCGACAAGTTCCTCGAGGACGCGTTCGAGCTCGACGTCGACGCGGTGGCCGATTCCGCGGGGGCGGTGGTCATCGGCGGCGTGATGGAGCATATCGAGCAGGCGGGCATTCACTCCGGCGACAGCTCCTGCGTCCTGCCGCCGTACCTCGTGGCCGAGCGCCACCTCGTCACCATCCGCGACTACACCCGGCGGGTCGCCCGGGCCCTCAACGTCATCGGCCTCCTCAACGCCCAGTTCGCCATCAAGGACGACACCGTGTACGTGCTCGAGGTCAACCCCCGGGCGTCGCGCACCGTGCCGTACCTGTCGAAGGCGACGGGGGTGCCGCTGGCCAAGGTCGCGGCGCGGGTCATGGCGGGGCGGACCCTGGGCGAGCTGGGACTGGTCGACGACCTCGACGTGGCCGGGGTGTTCGTGAAGGCCCCGGTGTTCCCGTTCGTCCGGTTCCCCGGCGTCGACACCATCCTGGGGCCCGAGATGAAGTCGACGGGCGAGGTGATGGGGGCGGCCGCGACGTTCGGCTCGGCCTACGCCAAGGCCCAGCTCGCGGCCGGGCAGAAGCTCCCCGACCGCGGCACCGCGTTCATCAGCGTCAACAACGAGGACAAGGCCAACGTCCTGCCCATCGCCCGCGACCTCGCGGGGCTCGGGTTCTCGCTGCTCGCGACCCGGGGCACCGCCGCCTACCTGCGGGCCCACGGGCTCGAGCCCGCCCTCGTCTACAAGGTCAACGAGGGCCGGCCCCACATCGGCGACCGGCTGCTGAACCGCGAGATCGACCTCGTCATCAACACCCCCCTCGGTCGCGAGTCGTTCTTCGACGACCGCACCCTCCGCCGCATCGCGACGGTGCTCGGGGTTCCCTGCGTCACCACCCTCACCGGCGCCTCGGCCGCGGTCAGCGCCATCCGCGCCCTCAAGGACGAGGCGGTCGACGTGCAGCCGCTGCAGGAGTACCACGCCGCGGTCGCCCGGTCGTAGTCCGCCCCGTCGTCGGTGCGTCGCCGGCGCGGTGCGAGTAGAAGCGGACGATGCTGGCGGAACAAAGGTACGCGAGTGGACGGAAGAGTGGGTCGAGAGGGCGATCCTCGAGGAGCGGCATCGTAGTCCGCCCGTCGTCGGTGCGTCGCCGGCGCGGTGCGAGGAGGCGCGGACGATGCTGGCGGTACAGGACGCGAGTGGACCGAAGCGTGGGTCGAGAGGGCGATCCTCGAGGAGCGGCGAGAACAGCCGGGGACGAACGGGACCACTCGGCGGCGCCGGGAATCGGCTGACATCGAGCGGACAGACCGTCGACGGCGACCGTTGGCCGGAAGCCCGACGGCGCCCCGACGGCCGGTGGTTCGGCTATCGGTCGGCACGCTGGCGTAGCAGCGCTTCGGCGGCGGCGGCGCGGGCTTCGGCGGCGGCGGCGCGGGCTTCGGCGGCCCGTCGGCCCTCCGCCTCTGCCCGTCGGCCCTCCGCCTCCGCCCGTCGGCCCTCTGCCTCCTCGTCGTAGCTGTACAGGTCGCAGCCGGTCGCGGGGCTGCGGAAGCGCATGTCCCGCCCCGGCGACGCCCGCAGCTCCAGGCCGAGGGTCCGGCTCTGCAGGGTCGACCCGCCGTCGGGCGCCGTCTCCACCGGTTGACGGACGTAACCCGAAGGCGTCAACCGCCAGCCCAGCAGGCGCGCGGGCAGATGTTCTCCCTTCGGATCGTACTGGCAGTACTCGCGCACGCCGAGTCGCTCGTATACCGACCGCTTCCGCGTCAGGTCGTCCCGCCACGTGCTCGGGGAGGCCACTTCGAGCACGAAGTCCGGCGCCCGCCGCTCTTCCCAGAGCTTGTAGTTGGGTCGTTCGCGGTCCTCCACCCCGAACACCACGAACACGTCGGGCGCGATCGACACCCGGGGATTGCCTTCCTCGTAGTAGATCAGAAGGTCTCCGGAGACGTAGGCGTCCGATCGCCGCTTGAAGTGACGGGTCAGGGCGCTGATCGCGTAGATGATCGCGTGTCGCTGGGCGTCGTTCTCCGCCATCGGCTGGCCGTCTGAGCTCGGATACTCGACGGGAACCGCGACGGGGGCGCGTCTGAGCATGACGGCTTCCTCATGGTGGCGCGGCGGCGCGCGCGACTCCTCCAAGCTACCACAGGCTGCGCGGTCTCCCCACGGAGCGGTCCGTGCGGGGAATCCTGCATGTACCGCGCCAACCTGTGGCGCCGTTGGAGCGGCGTTGGCGCCCGGGCGTTGCAGCGCGATGGGGCCGTCACGGTTCTTGCATCACGGAGCGGTCCGTGCGGGGAATCCTGCATGTACCGCGCCAACCTGTGGCGCCGTTGGAGCGGCGTTGGCGCCCGGGCGTTGCAGCGCGATGGGGCCGTCACGGTTCTTGCATCGATACGAGCCGTGACGGTTCCCGCATCCGTGGCGGCGCTGCCGCTGCTCGTCGGCGCCGCGGTCGGCGCCTGGGTCCCGCTGCCCCTGGGCGGCCTGCGGGCGGCGTTGGCCGCGGTCTGGGTGACGGCCCTCGTCGCCGTCGCGCGGCGGGCGGCGGGCCGGCGCGTCGTCGTGCTGCTCGGCGTGGGCTTCGCCCTCGGGGGGATGGCGCTGGCTGCGACCCACCGAGCGGCGGCTCTCGACACGTCGCTGAGGGGCTGGTTCGACCGGCAGCCGGAGGCGGCCGGCGACGGCCGCGTGGGGCCGGTGCGGCTCGAGGGTCGGCTCGTGCGCGATGCCGGGGCCACCGACTACGGGGCGGCCTTCGATCTGGCGGTGACCCGCGTCGGCCGGGCCGGCGACCCGGTGCCGGCGGCGGGCGGCGTCCGGCTGTCCGTGGGCGGCGAGGCCTGGGCCGACCGGCTGTCGGAGTGGCGGGAGGGGCGGCGGTTGCGGGTGTCGGCCACCCTGCGCCCGGTCTCCGCGTTTCGCAATCCCGGGAGCGGCGATCAGGCCGAGCGGCAGGCGCTGCGGGGGACGACGCTCCGCGGGTCGGTGAAGAGCGGCCTGCTCGTCGACGTGCTCGAGCCCGCAGCCCGGGGGGGCGAGCTGGCCGCGTCGGGCCGGGCGTGGGTCCGGCGGGCCGTCGCCGGCGCGGTGGGGCGTCACGGGGACCAGTCGGCGGCGGTGGTGACCGCGATTCTCATCGGGGACCGGAACCAGCTCGCGCCGGAGACGACCCGGCGCCTCCGGGACGGCGGCATCTATCACGTCATCGCCATCTCCGGCGGCAACATCGCCATCCTGACCGGCTGTCTGCTGTGGCTCGCGCGCCTGTCGGGCCTGCGGCCGCGGCCAAGGCTCGCGATGGTGGCGGCCTGCGTGCTGGTCTACAGCGCCCTCGTCGGCGACGAGGCGTCGGTGACGCGGGCCGCCGCGGCGGCGACGATCGTGCTCGGGGCGCGGATCGTCGACCACCGGACCCCGCCCCTCAACGTGCTCGCGGTCACCGCCGCCGGCATCGCGGCCGCGTCGCCCCTCGCAGTCCTCGACCCGGGGTTCCTCCTCACGTTCGGCGCCACCCTCGGCATCGTGCTCGGCGCGACCCGCGTGGCCGGCCTGCTCCACGGCGGGCTCGAACGACCGCCGATGTGGATCGCGGCGCCGGCGGCGCTGTTCGCGGCGACCCTGTGCGCCGAAGCGGTGCTGCTGCCCGTCGGGGCGGCGCTGTTCGGCCGCGTGAGCCTCGCCGGCCTCGTCCTCAACTTCGCGGCGATCCCGCTGATGACCGTGACCCAGGTGGCGGGCCTGGCGTCGGTGGCCCTGACCGCGGTGCATTCCGTTCCCGCCGCGGCCGCCGGCTACGCGGCCCACCTCGCCGCGACGGGGCTGCTCGAGTCCACCCGCCTCCTCGACGTCTGGCCGTGGCTGGCGTTCCGGGTGCCGCCGCCCGCGCCTCTCACGCTGGCCGTCTACTACGCGGCGCTGGCCGCGCTCCTGTGGCATGGGCGGTCGGCCCGCGGCCGCATCGCGGCCCCGGTCGTGGCGGCCGCCGCCGCCGTCTGGATCGTGTCCACGCCGTGGCGTCCTCCTCTCGCGGGTCTTCCGCGCCCCGGCTGGATGCGGGTGAGCGTGCTCGACGTCGGGCAGGCCGACGCCACCCTGGTGCAGACGCCCGGGGGGCAGGCGGTCCTCGTCGACGCCGGCGGGTCGATCAGTCCGCGGTCCGACATCGGCGGCCGCGTCGTGGTCCCCGCCCTGTGGTCGCTCGGCGCCCGGCGGTTGGACGCGGCGGTAGCGACCCACGGCCACCCCGACCACATCGCCGGCCTGCCTGCGGTGCTGCACGACCTCCCGGCGCGCGAGGTGTGGGAGGGCGTCCCGGTCGAGGGACACCGCGGTCTCGAGACGTTGCGCCGGGCGGCCGACGCGGTGGGCGCGCGGTGGCGGCGGGTGGCGGCCGGGGACCGGCTCGAGCTCGGGGGCGCGTCGTTCGAGGTGCTCCATCCGCCGGTCCCCGACTGGGCGCGGCCGCGGGTTCGGAACGACGACTCGATCGTGCTCGAGGTGCGGTTCGGCGACGTCGCGGTGCTGCTGCCCGGGGACATCGGGGTGGACGTGGAGGGGGCGGTGGCGGCGGCCCTGGCCCCGGCGCGGTTCCGGGTCGTCAAGGTGCCCCACCACGGGAGCGCGGGCTCGAGCTCGGCGCGCCTGGTGACGGCGGCCGGCGCGTGCGTCGCGGTGGTGAGCGCGGGCCGCGCGAACCCGTTCGGCCATCCCGCGCCGGCGGTGACGGCGCGCTACCGCCAGGCCGGGGCGCTGGTGCTGGAGACGGGGAGGGACGGGGCGATCGTCCTCGAGACCGACGGCCGCGAGGTGCGGCTGCGGACCGCGGGCGGGCGCCGCTGGCGCTACGACGCTGGGGCTGAGCGCTGCCGCCGTCGATTGGCAGGCTGAGGTTGGGGTGCGCATGGTTCCCATGTTCCCCCGCGGCCAGTCGCAGTCTCACCGCGGCGGCCGCGCCGCGGGGTCGACAGCCTCGCCGGAGAGGAAGCGTATCAGGTTGAATCTCAAGGAGTTGACATGTTGGCAGCGGCAGACAATCATGGGCATCCCTGCTGAAGGCCGAGGTCGTTCAGGATGAGCAATGATACGAAGTGGGTCATCGGCACGGTCCTCAGCACGGCCATCGCGCTGGCGGGACTCATACTTGCGCAAGGCTCGAGCCTGAACGGGCGCATGGATCGACTCGATGACCGCCTGCGGGCGGTGGAGATCGGTCTGGCTGAAGTCAGGGTCCTGATCTCCGGGAGGGGACAGGACCAAGCGAACGGCGGCCAGGGTCCGACAGTACCGTCGCCTCCAAGGGGCGGCTGACCCGAGCGTCGCATCGGGGCTCCTCCCGCGCCGTCACGGTCGGTCGTTGGCCGGCTCCGTGGTGGAGTAGACGCTCTTGACCGTCTGCCACTCCCGCTCCAGCTCGTCGGGCGAGGCGTCGTGCAGGGTGCGGCCTCGGCTCTCGAGGCGCTGCTCGACGGCGCGGAAGCGCCGGGTGAACTTGGCGTTGGCGGTGCGCAGGGCCGACTCGGGATCGACCCGCAGCTTGCGGGCGGCGTTCGCGACGGTGAAGAGCAGGTCGCCGATCTCCTCCTCGATCCGCCCCGGGTCTCCTCCCGCGATCGCGTCGCGCAGCTCGGCGATCTCCTCGTCTGCCTTGTCGACGACCTGCTCGGCCACTTCCCAATCGAAGCCGACATTGGCCGCGCGCGCCCCGATGCGCGATGCCCGCAGCAGCGACGGCAGCGCCTCGGGGATGCCGTCGAGGAGGGTGGTGCGGCCGCCGGGCGCGCCGGCGCGCTCCTCGCGCTTGATGCGCTCCCACTGCCGCTTGACCTCGGCGGGGGAGAGCGCACGGCCGCGGGTTCCGCCACCGGGGCCGCCGGCCGCGCCGGGGCCGGCGTCGCCCGCGGCGGCGCCGCGGGCGGAGGCGGTCCCGTCACCGGCGGTCCCGTCACCGGCGGTCCCGTCACCGGCGGTCCCGTCACCGGCGGTCCCGTCACCGGCGGTCCCGTCACCGGCGGTCCCGTCACCGGCGGTCCCGTCACCGGCGGTCCCGTCACCGGCGGTCCCGTCACCGGCGGTCCCGTCACCGAACACGTGGGGGTGCCGCCGGACGAGCTTGGCGGTCACCGCCTCGGCCGCGTCGGCGATGGTGAAGTCCCCCTCCTCGGCGCATATCTGGGCCACGAACACCGCTTCGAGCAGGAGATCTCCGAGCTCCTCGCAGAGGGCGGCGCGGTCGTCGCGGTCCATCGCCTCGACCACCTCGTAGGCCTCCTCGAGCACGAACGGCCGCAACGAGGCCACCGTCTGCTCGCGGTCCCAGGCGCAGCCGCCGGGCGACCGCAGCGTGCGCATGGTCTCGACGAGCCGCGCGAACCGCGCGCCCGCGTCGGCGGTGGGGGAGAGAGGGTCGGATCGCTTCGCCTTGGTCATATCGTGCCCCCTACTTTACGATCCCGTGGAGGGACGGACAGCGGTGCGACCGCCGCGCGGCCGTCGTCGCCGGGGCGCACGATGCCGGCGGGGCGACGGGGCCGGGGCCTGCCGCGGCATCCGGGGCCCCTTCGAGAGACCATGACCACCCCGCCGCCCGAGATCTCGTTCAATGCCCTCGTCGTCTCGCTCGCGACGTCGGCCGCCGTCCATTTCGGCGATGTCGTCGACCCCGCCACGGGGCGGAAGCGCCCCCCCAATCCGGCCGCCGGCGGCAACATGCTCGACCTCCTGGCGGTCCTGGCGGAGAAGACGCGCGGCAACCTGACGCCGGACGAGGAGCAGTTCCTGACCCGCGTCCTCCAGGAGCTGCGGATGCGCTTCGCCGAGGTCAGCCGGGCGGGAGACCGGCCGGCCTCGCCCTGACGCCATGCGGGTCACGTTCCTCGGCACCGGGACCTCGGCCGGCGTGCCGGTGGTCGGCTGCGACTGCGCCACCTGCCGTTCCGACGATCCCCGGGACAGGCGGTGGCGGCCGTCGGTCTATCTCGAGCTGGCCGATCGGACCCGGGTCGTCGTCGACACCACGCCGGACTTCAGGTCCCAGGCCCTGGCCTGCGGGATGACCGGGGTGGAAGTCATCCTGTTCACGCACGAGCATGCCGACCACATCATGGGTCTCGACGACGTCCGGCCCTTCAACTTCCGGCAGGGGACGACGATTCCGTGTCTCGGCGATGCCTCGACCCTCGCGGCGCTGCGGCGGGTGTTCTCCTACGTCTGGGACCCCGCCGCGCCCCGGGGCGGGGGGCTGCCCCAGCTGCGGCTGCTCGAGGTGACCGGCCGGTTCTCGCTGGGGCGGACGCAGGTCGTTCCCATCCCCCTCCTGCACGGCACCCGGCCCATTCTCGGCTACCGGGTGGAGGACTTCGCGTACCTGACCGACTGCAGCGAGATCCCGGAGGGCTCGTGGCCGCTGCTCGAGGGTCTGTCGGTCCTGGTGCTCGACGCCCTGCGGCACCGACCCCACCCGACCCATCTGACGCTGAGCCAGGCGGTCGAGACGGCCGCGCGCATCGGGGCCGAACGGACCTGGTTCACGCACATGTGCCACGACCTCCCGCACGCGGAGACGTGTGCCGCCCTGCCGCCCGGCGTGACCCTGGCCCACGACGGCCTCGTCATCGATGTGTAGGGGCAGGGGCGAGGGCGCCGGGAGCCTGCTCCGCGGGAAGGCCGGACTCGTGCAGGGCGGTTCGGGTCCCCACGCGGAGCCGTCGGGCGACGGTGGCGGGCAACGGCCGCGGGTGCCTGCCCGCGACTACTGCCGCGAGGTTCGGGCGTCGAACGGGTTCGCGGCGCGGGCGGCGACTGGCGTATCTGGCGTATGATGACGGGCTGGCCGATGCCCTACGAGACTCGACCGGGGGACCGGGTGCGGATCGTTCACTTTCCCGACGACGGGGACGCGCCGGGCTGGCGCCGCCCGGTGCTGGCCCTCGGCAACTTCGACGGCGTCCACCGCGGGCACGCCAGGATCATCGATCACGTGCGGCGCCGGGCCGACGAGCAGGGGGCCACGGCCGCCGCGCTCACGTTCGATCCCCACCCGTCCCGGGTCGTCCGCCCCGACAAGGCGCCGCCGCTGCTGATGACCGGTCGGCAGAAGCTCGCGGCCCTGGCCGAGGCGGGAATGGACGGCATCGCGGTGGTGCGCTTCACGCCCGAGCTGTCGCGCTGGGCGCCGGAGACCTTCGTCCACACGGTGCTGGTGGAGTGGCTGCAGGTGGCCGAGGTGTGGGTCGGGGCGAACTTCCTCTTCGGTCACGAGCGGGCCGGCAACTTCTCGCTACTGCGATCGCTGGGTGCGCGCTACGGGTTCCGGGCCGAGAAGATCGATCCGGTGCGCTATCGCGACTTCGTCGTCAGCAGCACGCGCGTCCGGCGCCTGGTCGCCGAGGGCCGGGTCGACGAGGCCGGCTCGCTGCTGGGGCACCACTACGCGCTCGAGGGCACTGTCACCCGCGGGGACGGCCGCGGCCGGAGCATCGGCTATGCCACCGCGAACCTCGAGACCGCGAACGCCCTGTTCCCTCCGAACGGCGTGTATGCCACCGCAGTGGTGATCGACGGAGACATCCACGCCGCGGTGACCAACGTCGGGGTCCGGCCGACGTTCGGGAGCGCGCCGGACGGGCCGGTGGTCGAGTCGCACCTGTTCGACGTCGACCGCGACCTCTACGGGCTGGAGGTCCGGGTCGCGTTCATTCAGCACTTGCGCGAGGAGCGGTCCTTTCCCGACCGCGACGCCCTGCGGGCGCAGATCGCCCGCGACTGCGACGAGGCCCGCGGGCTGTTCCGGCGGATTTCACTGTAAGATCGCCAGAGGCATGGGAAAGACCGGGCGCGCCTCGGACTCCGCGGCGTCCATCGGCTTGAACGTGACGATGCCGTGCGAGGCGCGGTACCTTCCGATACTGCGTCAGCTCGCCGAGCGGGCGGCCGAGTATCTCGGCTACCGGACTTCGCATCGAGACGACGTCGTCTGCGCGATCGAGCAGGCGGTGTTCAGGGTGTTCGAGCCCGGCGACGCCGCCTATACGCACGTCGAGTTGCGCATGGCGGCGAGCGGACGCAACATGCAGGTCCGCATCCGCTACCTCGGCGCCTCCCCTCCGCGGGACGGCGCCTCGGTCATCGAGCGGCTCCTGTCCCGATCCGGTCCCGACGGCGTGCCCCTCGACCGGCTGCGGCGCTCGATGCGCACGGTGGTCCTGGGGCGCGGGCCTGACGAAGACGGGGCCGACTTCTGCGAGTTGACGAGAGCCCTGCCGGAGGTTTCGCAGGAGTCTGCGCCCTAGAACGGCGGGGACTCCTGGAATGTTGGTTGGGGGGAGCGGAGCCGCGGGCGACGCTCTCCGGGCCAGGAATCTGCGCAGATGCCGGAGGGCTGGCCGAACCGGAGCCGCGGGGCGACGGTCGCCCGGACCGGGCCTCTGCGCCCCTGGGAGTCTGCGCCGTGGAACGGCGGGACTCCTGGAGGGTTGGTTGGGCGCCCGGCGGAGCCGAAGGCGACGATGGGCGGGCTGGGCGGATGCGTCTTTACAACACCCTGACACGCCGGGAAGAGCCGTTCACGCCGCTGCGGGGCCGGACGGTGCGCATGTACACGTGCGGGCTCACCGTCTATGCGCGCGGCCACATCGGCAACTTCCGCACCTTCGTCGCCCTCGACGTGCTGAGGCGGGCGCTGCGGCACGTGGCCCGGTTCGACGTCCGGCAGGTGATGAACTTCACCGACGTCGACGATCGGACCATCGTCGAGTCGAGGACCGCGCGGGTGCCGCTGCGCGAATACACGGACCGTTTCATCGCCGCGTTCCGGGAGGACGCGGCGTCGCTGGGGCTGGAGCCGGTCGAGGCGTACCCCCGCGCGACCGACGAGGACAACCTGCGCTCGATGGTCGAGATGATCCAGGCCCTGGAGGCCAACGGACACACCTACCGCAGCGACGGGTCCGTCTACTTCCGCATCGCGACCCTGCCCGAGTACGGGAAGCTGGCCAGGCTCGATCACGACGGGATCAAGCCGGGGGCGCGCATCGACTCGGACCGCTACGACAAGGACGACGCGCGCGACTTCGTGCTCTGGAAGGCGACCGGTCCGGACGAGCCGACGTGGGACTTCGGGGTGGGGCCGGGACGCCCCGGGTGGCACATCGAGTGCTCGGCGATGGCCCACCGCCTGCTCGACGGGTCCCCCATCGACATCCACGCCGGCGGCGTCGACCTCGTGTTTCCGCATCACGAGAACGAGATCGCCCAGGCGGAGGGAGCCACCCGCGAGACCTTCTCGCGGTTCTGGGTCCACGTCGAGCACCTGCTGCTCGACGAGGGCGCCAAGATGTCGAAGTCGCTGGGCAACGTCTTCACCGTGCCCGACGTGCTCGAGCGTGGATACCGGGCCTCGGCCCTGCGTTACGCGCTGCTGTCGGTCCACTACCGGAAGCAACTGCGGTTCACGTGGGGCGGGCTCGATCAGGCCGAGGAGGCCTTGAAGCGGGTCATGGCGTGCCTGGCCCGGCTCGACGCCCTCCGGGGCGGCGAGGCCCACCCCGCGGTGGCGGCGCGGGTCGAGGCGGCGCGGCGTGAGTTCGACGACCGGCTCGCCCAGGACCTGAACGTGCCGGGGGGTCTCGGGGTGATGTTCGAGCTCGTCCGCTACGTCAACACCGCCATCGACGACGGCGAGATCGGCGAGCCCGACGTCGAGGCCGTCGAGGCCGCCTTCGAGGGCTTCGATCGGGTGCTGGGGGTCATCGCCCTGCGGCGGGCGGAGGAGGGCCTCGCCGCGGTGCCGGTCGAGGAGATCGAGCGGCTGATCGCCGAAAGGAAGGCGGCCCGGGCGCGCCGCGACTTCGGCGCCGCCGACGCCATTCGCGGCGACCTCGACGCGCGGGGCATCGTGCTGGAAGACACGCCCGCCGGCACGCGCTGGCAGCGGAAATAGCTGGCCCGGCTCTTGCTTGTGCTTCTGGCGGACGATGACACGCGCCCGCCAGTCCCTCGGCCAACTCGGCGAGGACCTCGCCTGCCACGAGCTGCAGCGCCGGGGCTACGCCATACTCGCCCGCCGCTTCCGCACCCGCTACGGCGAGATCGACGTCATCGCGAGGGACGGCCCGACGCTGGTGTTCGTCGAGGTCAAGACGCGGCGCACGGCCGCGTTCGGCGGGCCGACGGCGGCGGTGAACGCGGCCAAGCAGCGGCGGCTCGTCAACATGGCGCGCAGCTACCTGATCGGCCTCGGCGGGCCGGCGCCGCCGTGCCGCTTCGACGTCGTCGGGGTCACCGCGGGCCCCGGCCGGCCGCCGGTCCTCGAGGTGGTGAGGGACGCGTTCTCCGCGCGCCCGCCTTGATGCCGCTCCGGCCCTGTGGTACCTTAGTTTCGCAGCAGTTGCGACGAGCGGGAATAACTCAGTGGTAGAGTGCGACCTTGCCAAGGTCGAAGTCGCGGGTTCGAATCCCGTTTCCCGCTCCACTCTTCTCCGGCGATGCGCCTCCGCGTCGCCAAGGCGGTTTGCCGGCCGGTAACGCCGGTTGACCTCCTCCCCGTCGGCGCCGTCGCCAAGTGGTAAGGCAGAGGTCTGCAAAACCTCCATCCCCGGTTCAAATCCGGGCGGCGCCTCCAATTCTCCAATGCGATCCACGTTGCGGGCCCTGGGGTGGTCCGTCTACCTGCCCTCGAGCCTGATGGCGGTGGCGCAGATGGCGCTGCTCGTCGTCCTCCCGCTCTACGTGCTCGACCTGGGGCGGGGCCTCTCGTTGGCCGCCCTCGTGTTCGCGATGCGCGGGTTCGGCAGCGTCGTCGTGAACGTGCCCGCGAGCCTCGTCATCGAGCGCCACGGCTACAAGGCGGGCATGCTGCTCGGCAACGGCCTGATGGCGGCCGGCGCGGTGGTCATCGCGCAGTCCGCGTCACCCGTGGTGCTGGCCCTCGCCACGCTGGCCTTCGGCGCCGGCGCGGGCACGTGGCTGCTCGCCCGGCTGGCCTGCATCACCGAGCAGGTCTCCACCCACCAGCGCGGGAAGGCCATGGCCGGCCTCGCCGCGCTGCAGCGCGTGGGCCTGCTGCTCGGTCCGCTGCTGGGCGGGGTGGGAGCGGAGCAGCTCGGCTTCCGCGTGGTGTTCCTGGCCATCGCGGCGGCCGCGGTGCTCACCATGTCGCTCGTCTGGATGGTGGCGCCCCCGGCGTCGCCGGAGGGGCGCGCGGCGGGCGGCGAGGCGGGGGCGGAGAGCGGCGGCTCGGCGGCGGCCATGCTGCTGCTGGTGCCGCGCATGCTCGGCCGCCACCGCCGCATCTTCCTGGGGGCCGGCGTCTTCGCGTTCTGCCTGCAGCTCGTGCGCGAGCAGCGCCGCCTGCTCGTGGTGCTCTGGGGCACCCGCATCGGCATCGACCCCGAGGCGATAGGGCTCATCGTGAGCGTCGCGGCGACGGTCGACCTCGCGATGGCGCCGGTGGCCGGTCTCGTGATGGACCGCTGGGGCCGGCGGGCGGCGGGCGTCGGCTCTGTCGTCACCCTGGGGACCGCGATGGGGTTGCTGCCCCTGACCGGCTCGGCCGCGACGTACGTGTGCGCGGCGTTGCTGGCCGGCATCGGCAACGGGTTGGGCAGCGGCATCCTGCTGACCCTGGGGGCGGATCTCGCCCCCGCCGACGAGCGCAGCCGCTTCCTGGGGGTGTGGCGCCTGGTGGGCGACTGCGGGGTCCTCGCGGGCCCGCTGCTGACGTCGGCGGTGGCCTCGCTGCCCGCGGCCCTGGCCCTGACCTGGCTGATCGGGGCCGCCGGCGGCGGGGTGCTGTGGCGCCGCGTGCCGGAGACGCTGCGCCCCGCGGTGACGGCCGCCGGCAGGCAGGAGGCCGGATGACCCGGGTTGCGGAGGGTGGTAACGACGGTCACCGACCATTTCAGGGAGCTGACGAAGCACTTCACTGCCAAGGACCGGGCGTACCACGAAGCGGGCAAGGCGAGGCTCCGCGACGAGGTGAGAGCGGCGAGAGGGCGGAACGCGCCGGACGGGAGCCGGCGCGGCGTGATGAAGGCACGTCGTTGCCGGCGGCGAGCGCGAGGCGCCGACGTGAGTCGGAGCGGCCGACGTGGGCCGCGGCCGGCGTCAGGGCGTCCCGCCGCGGTGCTCGGCGTCCAGTCGACGCATCAGCTCGATGGTGTGCGTCGGTGCCTCGAACTCCGCCTCCTCGAGCGGCGTCCGGCCGTGATGGTCCAGGGCGTCGAAGTCGGCGCCGTTCGCGGCCAGGTACTCGACGATGGCGTCCTCGCCGGCGCGTATCGCCGCGTGCAGGGCGCTGGGGCGTCCGGCGGGCCGGACGTTCACGTCCAGCCCCAGCTCGACCATCAGCTCGACCGCCCCGAGGTTGCGGCCGCGGGTGGCGAACAGCACACCGCCCGCGCCCTCGTAGGCACGCGCGGCGGGATCGGCCCCGAGACCGAGCAGGGCCTGCAGCATCTCGACATTGCCGGCCTGGGCGGCGGTCAGAAAGGGCGTCAGGCCGCCGGTACGGCGCGCCGCCACGGCGGCCCAGTCGTCCGCCCGTCCGGTGCGGGCCTGCAGGTCGGCCCCGCGGGCGACGAGGGTCCGGACCATCTCGAGGTTGCCCTGCCGGACCGCCGCGTGAAGCGGCGTGCTGCCGGTGCGGTCGCGCGCGTCGACGTCGGCCCCCTCGTCGAGCATCAGCCGGGTCACGGCGTCGCTGCCGGCGGAGATGGCCAGCAGGAACGCGGTGCCGCCGTCGGGAGCGGCGGCGTGGGGGTCGGCCCCGGCATCGATCAGGGCCCGTGCGCTCGCGGCGTCCCCGTGCTGGGCCGCGAACAGGAGGGGCCGGAAGCCGTTGCGGGAGACGGCGTCGACGTCGGCGCCCCGCTCGATGAGGAGGCGGGCGATGGGCGGGTGCCCGCCGGCGATGGCCCGCATCAGCGGCGTCTGCCCCATGCGCGACTCGGTCACGTTCGGGTCGGCGCCCCGGTCGAGCAGCAGCCGCACCAGCGCCTCGTCGCCGCCGTGCACCGCGGCGAGCAGCGCCGTGTCGCCGCTCCAGCGGGCGGCGTCCACGTTCGCGCCAGCGTCGAGGAGCAGGCGGGCGAGGGCGAGGTTGCCGTTGGCGCAGGCGAAGAGCAGCGGGGTCTCGCCGTTCTCGTCCACCGGGTCGGGATCGGCCCCCGCCTCCAGCAGGGCGGCGGCGATGTCGGTGTCACCCCGGAAAGCGGTCCACGAGAGCGGGGTCGAGCCGTCGGCCCGGACCGCGTCGACGTCCGCGCCGTCGTCGATCAACGCCCGCACGGCAGCGTGGTCGAGCCGCTGAACGGCGTCGAACAGGCTCGGGGTCGGGTCCGGCGCCTGCGCCGCGGCCGGTCGGGGCGCCGCCAGCGCGAGGACGAGCAGCATGGTGCCCGTGACGTGGCGCGGCAGGGTGCTCATGACCGCTAATGGTAAACTGCCGGCGTCGTGTGTCGCCAGGGTACCCGTTCGACGCGTGGACCGCTACTGGGCTTGGTCTGCGCGGTTGCGCTGGGGCTCACGCATGGGTTGGCGACCGCGCCCCACGCGGCCGGACAGCCGGTTTCGCCGCAGAGTTCCGCACCGCCCGGGGGGTTCGCCGCCTTCCGAAACGCAGCCGGACAGACGGTTTCGCCGCGATGGCCCGGCTTTCCCGGGGGGCTCGTCGCCGGCGAGACGGCGGTCCAGCCCGGCCGACCGGTTTCGGGGCTTGTCGCCGGCGAGACGGCGGTCCAGCCCGGCCGACCGGTTTCGGGGCTTGTCGCCGGCGAGACGGCGGTCCAGCCCGGCCGACCGGTTTCGGGGCTTGTCGCCGGCGAGACGGCGGTCCAGCCCGGCCGACCGGTTTCGGGGCTTGTCGCCGGCGAGACGGCGGTCCAGCCCGGCCGACCGGTTTCGGGGCTTGTCGCCCGCGAGCCGTCGGCCCAGCCCGGCCGACCGGTTTCGCTGCCGCCCGATGACCTCCTGAAGACCACCGTCGACCGCTACTGCCTCGCGTGCCACAACGACCGGACCCGGACCGCCGGCCTGACCCTGGCCGGGGTGGACGATGCGCCGGTGGGGGAGCAGGCGGCGGTCCTCGAGAGGGTCCTGCAGAAGCTCCGCGCGGGCGAGATGCCCCCGGCCGGGCGGCCCGCCCCGGACCCCGGCGCCCGGGCCGAGCTCGTGGCGCGGCTCGAGACCGGGCTCGACCGGGCGGCGGCCGAGCGCCCCGACCCCGGCTCGCCGGCCATCCACCGGCTGAACCGGGCCGAGTACCGCAATGCCGTCCGCGATCTGCTGGGCCTCGATCTCGACCACGCGCGGGACCTGCCGGCCGACGACTCCGGCTACGGGTTCGACAACATCGGCGACGTGCTGACGGTGTCGCCGCTGCACGTCGAGAAGTACGTGGCGGCGGCGCGGCGGGTCAGCCGCCTCGTGGTCGGCACCGGCGCCCCCGTCCCCGTCGTTCAGCGTTACCGTCCGGCGGGCGGGCCGGGGTGGGACGGGGAGATCGCGGGGCTGCCTCCCAACACGCGCGGCGGCATCCTGTTCAATCACCACTTTCCCTTCGACGCCGAGTACGCGATTCAGGTGAGGGTGCGGGGACGGCGCGCCCCCGGCATGCCGCCCCCGAAGCTCGACGTGCGCATCGACGGCGCCCGGGTCCGCCTGCTCGACGCCGACTTCGACGCCGAGGAGGCGAACCAGGGCAGCCGCATCTTCGAGGTTCGCATGGCCCTCGCGGCGGGCGATCACGAGGTCGCGGCGGGGTTTCTGACCGAGTATGCGCGGCGCGAGGGCGCCGGGGGCGGGACGACCAACGGCGTCTCGGTCGACTACGTGCTCGTCGGCGGCCCCTACGGGGCGACCGGGCCGGGCGACCCCGAGAGCCGGCGGCGGCTGTTCGTCTGCCGGCCCGCCGCCGGCGACCCCGAGGCGCCGTGCGCGCGGCGCATCCTGACCACGCTGGCCCGGCGGGCCTACCGGCGCCCCGTCAGCGATGCCGACGTCGATCCCCTCATGCGCCTGTTCGCGATGGGGCGGGCCGACGGCGGCAGCTTCGACCACGGCATCGAGATGGCCCTGAGCGGGGTGCTCGTCTCGCCGAGCTTCCTCTTTCGGACGCCCGCGGCTCCGGCCGGCGCACGGCCCGGCGCGGTCCATCGCCTCGCGGACCTCGACCTCGCCTCCCGGCTCTCGTTCTTCCTCTGGAGCAGCATCCCCGACGAGGAGCTCCTGCAGGCGGCCGAGCAGGGGAGGCTCGGGTCGCCCGACGAGCTGTCCCGCCAGATCGGCCGCATGCTCGCCGACCCGAAGGCGCGGGCCCTCGTCGAGAACTTCGCGGGGCAGTGGCTCCACCTGCGCAACGTCGCCGACTGGACTCCCGACCCCGAGCGCTTTCCCCACTTCGACGACGGTATCCGCCACGCCTTCCAGCGCGAGACGCAGCTCTTCCTGGAGCACGTCATCCGGGACGACCGCAGCGTGCTGGAGCTGTTGGACGCCGACTACACGTTCCTCAACGAGGGACTGGCCGACTTCTACGGCATCGACGGGGTCGAGGGCGGCTACTTCCGGCGGGTGCCCCTCGCCGGCACCGGCCGAGGCGGCATCCTCACCCAGGGCGGGGTGCTGATGGTGACGTCGTACCCCACGCGCACGTCGCCGGTGCTGCGCGGCAAGTGGATCCTCGAGAACCTGCTGGGGGCGCCGCCCCCGCCGCCTCCGCCCGACGTGCCCGAGCTCGAGGCCGACGCCGGCTCGTCGGCCGTCGGCCTGCGCGCGGCCCTCGAGCGGCACCGCGCCAATCCCGCCTGCGCCGTCTGCCACGCCCGCCTCGACCCGCTGGGGTTCGCGCTCGAGAACTTCGACGCGGTGGGCGCGTATCGCGCGGAGGAGGAAGGGGTCGCGGTGGACGCCTCCGCGGAGCTGCCGGACGGCACCGTTATCGCGGGCGCGGACGGGCTGCGGGCGATGCTGCTCGACCGCCGCCAGGAGTTCGTCGAGGCGCTGGCCGAGAAGCTGCTGACCTATGCGATCGGCCGCGGCCTCGAGGCCCACGACCGGCCCGCGGTGCGCGAGATACGGCGCCGGGTGGAATCGGACGGCTACCGGTTCTCGGCCCTGGTCTCCGCCGTGGTCGATAGCGTACCATTCAGGATGAGGAGGATTCCGGAGCCATGATCACTGGTAGAGCCCTCGCCCGGAAAGCGCCGCCTCACGGCACCGCTTCCAGCCCAACCAATCCTCCAGGAGCCTGCGCCGTTCCACGGCGCAGCCACCTTCCGCGTCGTACGTTCCTGCGGGGCCTGGGAACCGCGGTCGCCCTCCCGTTCCTCGATGCGATGACCCCGGCGTTCGCGTCCGCGGCCAAGCCGATCACCCGGGTGGCGTTCATCTACACCGCCAACGGCGTGATCATGAGCGACTGGACCCCGGCCGAGACCGGCGCCGGCTTTACGTTCACCAAGACCCTGCATTCCCTCGAGCCGTTCCGCGATCGGCTCCTCGTCCTCACCGGCCTCGCGCACCGCAACGGCGAGGCGCTGGGGGACGGCCCGGGCGACCACGCGCGGGCCGGCGCGAGCTGGCTGACCGGCGTGCACCCGAAGAAGACGCAGGGGGCGGACATCCGCAACGGCATGTCCGTGGACCAGATGCTGGCCGAGGACATCGGCCGCTCGACGCCGCTGCCGTCCCTCGAGCTGGGGTTGCAGGACGTGCGCATGGTGGGGGGCTGCGACTCCGGCTACAGCTGCGCCTACAGCAACACCGTGTCGTGGAGCTCGCCCACGGCCCCGCTGCCCTACGAGACCAATCCCCGCCGCGTCTTCGAGCGGCTGTTCGGCGACGGCGACACCACCGACCCCGCGGTGCGGGCGGTGCGCGCGCGGCAGAACCGGAGCCTCCTCGACTTCGTCCGCGAGGACGCGGGCCGGCTGCGGGCGGGCCTCGGCGCCGGCGACCGCCGCAAGCTCGGCGACTACCTCGACTCGGTGCGCGAGGTCGAGCGCCGCATCCAGAACGTCGAGCGCCGCGACGACGTGGACCTGCCGGCCCTCGCCCGGCCCGACGGCGTGCCCCCGACCTTCAAGGAGCACGTCCGGACGATGTCCGACCTCATCGCCATCGCGTTCCAGGCGGACCTGACCCGGGTCGTCAGCCTGATGTACAGCCGCGAGGGCGGCAACCGGACCTACCGCTCGATCGGCGTGCCCGACGCGCACCACGGCCTGTCGCACCACCAGAACGACCCCGAGCGCATGGCGCGCCTGCAGCTCATCGATCAGCACCACGTCGCGATGTTCGCCTACCTCCTCGGCAAGCTTCGCGACGCCGACGACGGCGGCGGGTCGCTGCTCGACCACTCGATGGTCCTCTACGGCAGCAGCCTCAGCGACTCGAACGCGCACACCCACGACGACCTGCCGGCCCTGCTCGCCGGCGGGGGCGGCGGCACCCTCCGCGGCGGGCGCCACCTGCGCTACCCCGACCGCACGCCGATGACGAACCTGTTCGTGACCATGCTCGACAAGCTGGGCTCGCACCGCGAGCAGGTCGGCGACAGCACCGGGCGCATCGAGCACCTGAGCGAGCTGTGATCGGGGGTGGCGGCCGCGGCGTGACGGGCTCCGGTGCGCGCCGCTCCGCGGCCCGGATGTCGACGAGCCGGGCCGCGCGCGGAGTGAGGGCCGCGCTGCACTTCACGCAGAGGCGATCGAACCTCATATCGCCGTCGAGGCTCGTCGCGTGATGGTACGCACGACACCGAGTCTCGGCCAGAGGCGACGGAAGAGCGCACCCGCGTCGCGCTCGGTCTCACCCGTGGTTCGCGCAGCCTTGGCGCTCGCGGCGCCGGCCAGCTCGAACCTGGCAGCGGCGGCCGCCGAACCGAGTCTCGGCCAGAGGCGACGGGAGAGCGCACCCGCGTCGCGTTCAATCTTGCTTGTGGTTCGCGTAGCCGTGGCCCTTTTGGCGCTGGCCGGCTCGAACCTGACAGCGGCGGCCGCCGAGCCGCAAGCGGTGTCGCCCGGCACATCCTCGATCCTCGTCCTGGCCCCATCCGCGACGGACGACCGGGTCGCGCCGTCGCGCCAGGCCATCGCCTTCTGGAACGATCGGCTGGCGGAGCTTGCGGTGGCGACCCGGTTCGCCGAACCGCGCGTCGTCATCGAATCGCCGGTCGAACGGGCCCTCGAGAACTACGCTCGGCAGGTCGCCCAGCGCGCCACCCGCCTGCCGGCCGGCGATTCCGAACCCCCGCCCCCGGCCGCGCTCGTCGACCTCGACGCCGACGTCGTCCTGCTGCTTTCTCGCCAGGACATCCTGTCGTTCACGTGGCCGCTGCCCCGCGTCTCGCCACCCCGCTACCTGGTGGTGGTCCGCAGGGTCCGGGGACCGTACCGGACCGACCCCATGGTGACGAAGCACGTCGTCGCCCACGAGTTGGGCCATGCGCTGGGGCTCGACCACAACGCCGAGCCGCACACCCTGATGTGCGGCCCCTGCCAGCCCCTGACGGCCGAGCCCGACGCCACCGGCTTCCTGCCCTTGACCGCCGGCGACCGCGCGCGCCTCGTCGAGCTGCACGGCCGCTGACGGCCGACGTCGCGTCGGGAACGTCGTCAGTCTTGCCGCAGCATTTCGAGGGAGTCGCGAGGACGCACCACCGTGACGCCTCGGTATGGAGAGATTGCGAGAAGGTCGCGGTCGCCGCTGACGATGTATCCGGCCTCCGCCGCCAATGCGCAGGCGAGGAACTTGTCGTCGTCCGCGTCCCGGCAGACCGGCCCCGGAAGAGGCGGCGCCGCAACGAGCTCTGCGACGGCGGCGACCCGGTCCAGGGCCGGCTCGAGATCGACGCCCGGAAACCGCTCGGAGAGCCGCTCTCCGACCCTGACGTATTCCCGGACGATCTCGGGTGACACGACAACGTCGATCACACCGTCACGCCAAGCGGTCAGGACTCGACCTGGATGACCCCCGAAGAACACCGCGGACGCGAAGACGTTCGTGTCGATAACCACTCTCACGTCGAGCGCACGGCCTCGATGGCGGCGGCGATGTCCGACCGGCGCAGTCCTGCCCGTCGCGCGGCCTCACGCGCGCGGGCAACGATCGTGTCGAAATCGTGCATGGCGGGCGTGCGGATCCGCTTGAGCACGATCGTGTCGTTCTCGCCGAGGACGACGAACTCGACTCCGGGCTCGAGACCGAGCCTGCGCCGGATCGCGTCGGGAATGACGATCTGCCCCTTCGAAGACAGCCTCGTGGTGGTCACACTCTCCATGCGCGTATCTTGCCAGTAAGAACCACTCTCCGGCGACGAGCATCCTGCACCGTGGCCGACACGCTCATACCCTCGGTAGCGTGTTCGGTCAGCGAATCGGCCTGACGCGGCCCGAGGAGCTGGTTCTGGCGACGACCTCCGGGTCGCCCCGGTACGAGACCGATCCACTGCTGTTCAGGCGGGCGTCGAACGACTCCTCCGCCCACAATCGGGCATCGCCGCTGCTGCTCAGCGCCACGGTCGCCCGGGCGCTGCGCAGCGATTCTCCGCGGTAGTCTCCGCTGCTGTTGATGGCGAGGTCGAGACTGTCCACCTCGCCTCCGCCGATCCTGACGTCGCCCGAGCTGCTGATGCGGACGGCCAGCGACCCCGCCCGGAGGTCATCCACCGACAGGTCGCCGGAGCTCCCGAGGCGAACGTCGACGGCGCCGGCCCGGATGTCATCCACGGACAGGCTGCCGGAGCTGCCCAGGCGGAGGTCCACGGAGTCGGCCTCGATGCCATCCATGGACAGGTCGCCGGAGCTGCCGAGGCGGACCTCGAACCGGTCCGCGCGGAGGGCCGGGGCGGTGGCGTCTCCGCTGCTCGACAGCCCGATGAACTCGATCTCCCTGGCCGTGAGCGTGTAGCGAATCGGCTGGGTCGGCCGGAGATGGAAGCCGGCCAGGGCGCCTATTCTCAGGGTGCCGCCGTCCGTCGTGATCTCGAGGTAATCGTGCAGGTTGTCGTCGGCCGAAACCTGCAACGATTCCGTGTCGCCGAGGCGAATCTCCAGCTTGCCCCTCGTGGCGAGCTGCACGCCGGTGAGTCCGCTGAACCGATGGCTCTCCTCGGTTACGCGGCCGGAGCCCCGCACGGCCTCGCGCCCGATGACGACGTCCAGGCAACCGGACGAGAACCCCAGAAGAACGACGCCCACCAGGCAAGGCACGCTGTTGCGCTTCATCATTTGTCCCCCCTTCTCCCTGTTGACGTGGCGGCCAGGGTGTGGGTTCCCGCCGCGGACCATCTACTCGAAGCGCAGCACCTGCATCGGATCGACCCTGGTCGCCCGGCGCGCCGGCAGCCAGCAGGCGAGCAGCCCGGCGGCGAGGAGCACGGCGGTGGCGCCCGCGAACGTCAGCACGTCCGTCGCGGTGACGCCGAAGAGGAGGCTCGCCACGACCCGGGTCGATGCGGCGGCGGCCAGCAGGCCGAGCACGCCCCCGGCCGCGATGAGCACGCCGCCCTGCCGGACGACGAGGAGGACGACGCTCCCGCGCCCGGCCCCCAGCGCCATGCGGACGCCGAGCTCGCGCCGGCGGCGGGACACCGTGTAGCTCAGGACGCTGTACAGGCCGAACGCGGCGAGGAGCAACGCCACTGCCGCGAAGATCCCTGCGCACAACGCGTAGAACCGAGGCTGCGCGGCTTCCCTCGACAGGGTCGCTTCCAGTGGCGTCGCGTAGACCTGCGCTTCTGGGTGGACGCGCGCGAGCACCGTCCGCACGAGCGGGATGAGCGCGCCGGGATCGCCATCGGTGCGGACCACGACGGTCGGGGGGCTCGAGTAGGGGGACAGGTTCGGCTCCGCCTGGAGCATGGAGAGATAGACGTCGCCGGGGCCGGGCTGGCGGGACAGGTCGTAGAGGGGCGTGACGTCGGCGACGACGCCGACGACCTCCCACTCGCGGCCGTAACCCAGGCGGAAGCGTTGTCCGACCGCCGGCTCGCCGCCGAACGCGGCCCGGGCGAACGACTCGCTGGCGACGGCTACCCGCGGGCTCCCGGGCCCGTCCGTCTCCGCCAGGAACCGCCCGTCGCGCACCCGGAGCCGCATGACGTCGGCGTAGCCGGGGTCCACCGTGCGCACGCCGGCCCACGACTGCTCGTCGGTGTCGCTCGGCCGGGGGCGGCCGGCGACCTCGAACGGCTGCCGCGAATCGGCCGAATTCAACGGAAAGCCCGACGACCGCGCCGCCGCGGCCACGCCTGGCAGGTCCTCCAACCGGGCCATCTGCCCCCGCAGCGCCTCGGTGACCTGGAGGACGACGGCGTTGCTCGCGTCGACCTCTTCCGGGTCGAGGCGTCCGCCTCCCAGTCTCGCAGAGACGCCGGGGGCGCCAATCGAGACCCTGATCCGCACGACGTGCGTCGGGTCGAACCCGCGATCCAGGGTGACGAACGCCACGAAGCTCCGCAGCAGCAGCCCCGCGCCCGTCAAGAGGACCACCGCGAGCGCGATCTGCGCCACGGCCAGCCCGGCCTGCCCCCGGTTCGTCCGCAGGCGCCCCGGGCCGCCGCCGGTGGCGCCGTGCCCCGCGGCGAGGGCGCGGGTCAGGTCGACCCGCGACCACGCGACAGCCGGTGCAGTCCCGAACAGGAGGCCGACCGCCACCGAAAGACCGGCCGTGAACGCGAGCGCCGCCTCGTCCAGGGCGACGTCGGCGAGGCCGGGGACGCTCCGCGGAAACAGGGCCGGCGCGGCGCGCACGATACCGGCCGCCACCGCCCAGCCGACGGCGCCCCCGGCGACGCTCAGGAGCAAGCTCTCGGTCAGGAGCTGGCGGACGACCCGGCCCCCGCCCGCGCCGAGCGCGCCGCGGATGGCGAGCTCGCGCCGCCGGGCGATGCCGCGAGCCAGCAGCAGGCCGGCCACGTTGGCGCAGGCCATCAGCAGGACCAGCCCCGTTGCGGCCGCGAGCATGGCCAGGGCCGGCCGGAACGGGCGCCCCAGCTCTTCCCGCAGGCGGACCACTCTCCCCACGGGTGCGGGCGCGGGGTCCGACTCCGCCCAGGGTCGCTCGGCCCGCAGGCGGTCGACTATCGTCCGCACCTCCGCCTGCGCCCGTTCCGGCGACACGCCGGGCCGCAGGCGCCCGATGCCCAGCAGGAAGCCGGGGTGCTCGAGCGCCCCGTCGGGCGACGGCTCGTAGGGCGCCACCACGAGCGGCGTCCAGAACCGGGTCGAGGAGCGGGCGGGCTCGAAGCCCTCGTGCAGCACGCCGACCACGGTGTGCGGCCCGCGGTCCATCTCGACGGTGGCGCCGACGACGTCCGGGGCCGACCCGAACCGGCTCGTCCACACGTCGTGGCTCAGGAGCACGACCGGGGGCGCGCCCTCCTCGGCGTCGGCCGGGGTGAACAGCCGGCCGAGGTGCGGCACGGCCCCCAGCACGGAGAAGTAGGACGGGGTCACGGCCGCACCCGCGAGGTTGCCGTCCGGCCGGCTCCATATGACGGCGATGCGCGAAGAGGCGCCGAGCTGCTCGAACGACCCGGTGTCGGCCCAAAGCCCGCGCAGCTCGGGGTTCGTGAGCGTCGGCGGTCCCGTTCGGTCCGGCCAGACCTTGCCCACGAGCACGATCGCCTCCGAGTCGGGATACGGCAGCGGCCCGAGCAGTAGGCCGTAGACCGCGCTGAACAGGGCCGTGTTCGCACCGATGCCCAGCGCGAGCACGAGCACCACCGTGCCCGCGAATCCCGGGCTGCGCCGCAGGCCGCGGGCGGCGTGGCGCACGTCGCGCCCCAGGTCGTCGAGCCACCGCCAGCCCCAGACGTCGCGCGTGCGTTCGCGGATCAGGGCGCCGTTTCCCAGCCTTCGCCGGGCCGCCAGCATCGCTTCGGCCTCGGGGACGCCGACGTCCTGCTGCTGCTCACGCTCGAGATCCAGGTGAAGGCGCAGCTCTTCCTGGAGGTCGCGTTCCGCCGCGCGGCGGCCCAGGTACGGCACGAGGCGATACAGCAAGGCCGGCCACTTCATGGTTTGCACCCGCTCCGCCGGCTGGTCGAAGCGCAGGGCCTCTTCACGGTCTGAATCCGTCCCGCGAGCGGCTGTTCGAAGCGCAGGACCGCTTCTTGGTCGCGTCCGTTCCGCGAGCGGCTGTTCGAAGCGCAGGATCTCATGGTTTGCATCCGCCCGGCGGCCGCCTACTCGAAGCGGAGCACCTCCATGGGATCTACCCGGGTCGCGCGACGGGCGGGGAGCCAGCAGGCGACGAGGGCCACCGCCGCCAGCACGAGGGGCGTCGCCACGAAGGTCAGCCGGTCGTCGGTCGGGACGCCGTAGAGGAAGCTTGCCAGGACGCGGCTCGCCGCCGCCGCGGCGGCGAGGCCGACGACGGCGCCGGCGGCCACGAGCATCGTCCCCTGCCGGACGACGAGTCCGAGGATGTCGGCGCGCCGGGCCCCGAGGGCCATGCGGATACCGATCTCGCTACGCCGCTGCGCCACCGTGTAGCTGAGCAGGCCATAGAGGCCGGCCGCCGCGAGGAACAGCGCGAGGGCCGCGAAAGACCCGACGAGAACGGCGTAGAAGCGGGGCTGGGCGACCGCGAGCGACAGCCGCGCGTCCATCGTCATCACGTCGTCCATCGTCGCGCGGGGGTGCGCTTCGATTGCCGCTGCCTCCAGGAAGGGGATCAGCGCTATCGGGTTCCCGGTGGTTCGCACGGTGACGAACGCGTCAGCGCCGACCGGGCGGGCCGCCAAGGCCTGCTCCGCCGGCACGAACGCCTCGGCCTGTTGCCCGGTGATCGTGAGTCCCGCGTATTGGATGTCCGCGACGACGCCGATCACATCCCACCAGGGTTCGTCGTCGCCGCCGCCGCCGAACCCGAACTGCAGGCGCTGTCCGACGGCTTGCCCGTCCCCGGACAGGTCGCGGGCGAACGTCTCGTTCACCACCACGACACCAGGTCCGCCGGCACGGTCGAGGCGCGTGAAGAGACGCCCTTCGAGGAGACGCAGCCGCATCGCGTCGAGGTAGCCGGGGCTGGCCCATGCGACCCGGGAAGTCAACCGGCCGGCGGGATCGGCCGGCTCGGGCCGGCCGGCGACCCGCACGCGTGTCGAGGTCGTCGTGCCGCCGGACGCGAGCGGGAGGCCGGACGAGACCCCGACCGCGGCCACCCCCGGCAGACGCTCCAGGCGTGCCATGGCCTCCAGGATGGCCGCCTGGAAACGGGCGTCGGCAGCGTCGTCCTCGCCCCCCGGTACCGGTGGCCGTATGCCCTGGGACGCGTCGGGGTTCCGGGTGCGCGCGGTGAGCGCGCCGGTCGGGTCGTAACCGCGATCGACGGTGACGAGACCCACGAAGCTGCGCAGGAGGAGGCCGGCCCCGACCAGCAGGACGACCGCGAGGGCCACCTGCGCCGCTCCCAGCCCCGCCCGCACCCGGTTCGAGCCGAGCAGGCGGAAGCCGCCCGCGGCCTGCGCGCTCCCCTCCTTCAGTGCGCCCGCCAGACTGATCCGCGACCACCGGAAGGCCGGCGCCGCGCCGAACCCCAGCCCGACCGCCACCGACAGCGCGAGGGCGAACGCGAGCCCCGCGCCATCGATGCCCACCCCGTCGAGCCTCGCGACGTTGCCGGGGACCACCGCGGGCAGCCCGCCGAGCACGACGGCCGCCGCGGCCAGACCGAGCACGCCGCCGGCCCCGCTCAGCACCACGCTCTCGGTGAGGAGCTGCCGCACGAGGCGTCCGCGGCCCGCGCCCAGGGCCGCGCAGACTGCGAGCGCGCGCCGGCGCGTCACCCCGCGCGCGATCAGCAGCCCCGCGACGTTGATGCACGCGATCAGCAGCACGACGGCGGTCGCCGCGGTCAACGCCAGGAGCGCGGGACGGTAGCCGCGGACCATCTCTTCCTGGAGCGAAACCACCCGCGCGTCGATCTCGGGCAGGTCGGCGCCGCCGCGGCCACCGATTGCGGCAGCCTGGGCCATCAGGCCGCTGCGCTGCAGTATCGTGCGCACTTCGGTGGCCGCCTGCTCGGTCGAGACCTCCGGACGGAGCCGTCCGAGGGCGGTGACGAAGGAGACGCTGAAGGAGGCACCCCGCAAGGAGTCGCCCCACCCTCCTTCCGGCGGAGTAATCGAGTATCCCGGCATCACGTAGGGCGTCCAGATCTCCTCTTCGGGGCTCGGAAAGAAGAACCCCTCGGCGAGCACGCCGACCACGGTGTGCGGCGCGTTGTTCAGATCGATGGCGGAGCCGACGATGTCCGGATCGGACCCGAAGCGACGTGTCCAGGCGCCGTGGCTCAGCAGCACGACCCGGTCCGCTCCCGCTCGGGCCTCCTCCTCGGTGAACAGCCGGCCGAGGTGGGGCGTCGCGCGCACCAGCGGAAACATGGCCGGCGACACCCGCGCGGCGCGTAGCGTGACCGCTCCCTCCAGGCCCCGCCACTCGAAGCTGGAGGAACCGTAGCCGGCGAGTTGCTCGAACGACTCGGCCTCCTCCAGGAGCGCGGCCATCGAGGCGCTCGTAACGAACGGGGACATTCTCGGCCCCATGGCCTCCGTGATACGCACGATGGCGCCCGCGTCCGGGTAGGGAAGGGGGCGGATCAACATGCCGTAGACGATGCTGAACATCGCGGTGTTGGCGCCGAGGCCCAGCGCGAGGACGAGCACGACGGTGGCCGCGAAGCCGGGGCTACGGCCCAGGCTGCGGACTGCGTGGCGCGCGTCGCGCCCCAGGTCGTCGAGCCAGCGCCAGCCCCAGACGTCGCGGGTGCGCTCGCGGACCAACGCAGGATTGCCCAGCGTCCGCTGCGCCGCGCGCAGGGCGTCGACCTGCGGGACGCCCGCGTCGCGCTGCCGTTCCCGCTCGAGCTCCACGTGCAGGCGAAGCTCCTCCTCGACATCCCGCTCCGCCGCGCGGCGGCCCAGATACGGCACGAGGCGATACAGCCAAGCTGGCCACTTCATGGTTCGGCTCTCCGTTCGGCGCTAGCGCGACCTGGTGGTCGCGTTGGAAGTGTCGCTGGTGCGAACTCCTGCGGCGCAAACTCCTTCAGGCTCGGTTTCCGGGCGGCCCTCGCTCCGGCACGCCGGCCACTTCAATGGCTCGACTCGTCGTTCGGTATCCCACTACTCGAAGCGCAGGACCTCCATGGGTTCGACCCGGGTCGCGCGCCGCGCCGGGATGTAGCAGGCGACGAGCGCCACCGCCGCCAGCGCCAGCGGCGCCGCCACGAACGTCAGCCGGTCGTCGGTGGCGACGCCGTAGAGGAAGCTCTCGAGAACGCGGCTCGATGCGGCCGCGGCGGCGAGGCCGGCGACGGCGCCCGCCGCCACGAGCGCGGCGCCCTGCCGGACGACGAGGGCGAGGACGTCGGCGCGCCGGGCGCCCAGGGCCATGCGGATGGCAATCTCTCCCCGCCGCTGCGCGACGGTGTAGCTGAGGAGGCCGTAGAGGCCGAACGCGGCCAGCAGGAAGGCGAGTGCCGCGAAGCACCCGACGAGGACGGCGAAGAAGCGGGGCTCGGCTACCGCGGACGACAGCCGCGCATCCATGGTCATCACCGTCGCGACCGATGCCCCGGGGCGCGCCTCGGCCACCGCCTCGCGGAGGAACGGGACCGCCGCGAGCGGGTCGCCCGTGGTCCGCACGGCGACGACCGGGAAGGCGTATTCGAACGTGGGGGCGGCGTCGATCTGCTGGATCGGGGCGAACGCTTCCGCCCGGAACCCCGTGTCCCCGAGGCCCCGGTACGTGAGGTCGGCCACCACGCCGACGACCTCCCACGGCACGTCGTCGCCGCCGGAGTTGACGGATCCGGCGCCGGCGAAGCGCACCCGCTGCCCGACAGCCGGCGCGCCGCCGAGCACCTCGCGCGCGAAGGTCTCGTTGACCACCAGGACCCGCGGGCCGCCTGCCCCGTCGCGGCGCGTGAACCGGCGCCCGGCGACGAGACGCAGCCGCATCACGTCGAAGTACCCCGGGTTGGTGACCCGAAGCAGCGCCTCCGGCAACCCGGTCAGGTCGCTCGGGGCCGGGCGGCCGTCGACGTGCACCGGGCGGATAACGCTGCCGCCGTCGGCAAGGGGGAGGGCCGACGTCACTCCGACCGCCGCCACGTGCGGGAGGTGCGCCATCCGTTCAAACGCCTCGACGAGCTCGCCGTAGAAGCGCCGTCGCGCCGCTTCGGCCTCGATGAACGCCTCTCGATTCGCGGAGCCCCCGAGGACGGTGATGGGATACCTCGTGCTGGCCGCGATCACGTTGGTCGGGTCGTAGCCGCGGTCGAGGGTGACTAGGCCGACGAAGCTGCGCAGCAGCAGCCCCGCCCCCACCAGCAGCACCAGGGCCAGCGCCACCTGCGCCGCCGCCAGCACCGCCCGCGTCCGGTTGCCGCGAAGCAGCCCGAAGCCGCCCGTGGCGCGCGCGCTCCCTTCCATGAGGGTGCGGAGCAGATGGCGCCCGGACCACTGGAGGGCCGGGACCGCGCCGAACAGCAGCCCGACGACCACCGACAGCCCAAGCGTGAAGGCGAGGACGACGCCGTCGAGGCCGACCTCGTCGAGCCGCGTCACCTCGTTCGGCATCAGCGCCGGCGCCGCGCGCAGCACGACGACGGCCGTCGCCAGCCCCAGCGCCCCGCCACCCAAGCCGAGCATGACGCTCTCGGTCAGGAGCTGCCGCACGATCCGGCCCCGGCCCGCCCCCAGCGCCCCGCGGACCGCCAGCTCCCGCTGGCGAGTCACCCCGCGCGCGAGCAGCAGCCCCGCCACGTTGACGCAGGCGATCAGCAGCACGAGCAGGGTGCCCCCGGCCAGTGCCAGAAGCGCCGGCCGGTATGCGCCCACCATCTCGTCCAGCAGCGGAATCACCCGGGTCACGCGGACATCGCCCCCCGGGGGGGCTCCGCGAGCGCGCCCGCTGCCGCCCCCGTCCGGACCCCGTCCGGCCGCGCCGTCCATGCGCTGCAGGATGGCGCCGACCTCGGTGGCGGCCCGCTCTGCCGAGACCCCCTCGCGCAGCCGTCCCAGCACGGCTTCGGTCGGCGCGTCGGGCCGAAGCACGTAGGGTATCCAGACCTCCGCCCCGGGGCGGGGGAAGTAGAACCCCTCCGCGAGCACGCCCACCACCGTGCGGGCCTCGTTGTAGGCGTCGATGACGGTGCCCACGACGTCCGGATCGGCGTCGAAGCGCCGGGTCCAGGCGTGGTGGCTCAGCAGCACGACCCCGTCCGCCCCGCTCCGGGCCTCGTCGTCGGTGAAGAGCCGCCCGAGGTGCGGTCTCGCCCCGAGCAGTCGCAGCAGCTCCGGCGAGACCGGCGCGCCCCACGGCCGGGCTCCGTCCGGCGCTATCCACTCGAACGTGAACGCCCCGTATGCCGCAAGCTGCTCGAACGAGGCGGCGTCCTGCCGCACCTGCTCGATCGCGCGGGCGCTGAGGTACACCGGCGCGCCCGGCATCTGTCGAGGCTCCTGGCCGACGCGCACGATGCGCCCGGCGTCGGGATACGGCAGCGGCCGGATCAGCATCCCGTAGACGATGCCGAACATCGCGGTGGCGACGCCGGTTCCCAGCGCCAGGACGATCACCACCGCCGCCGTGAAGCCGGGGCTGCGCCGCAGGGTGCGGACGGCGTGGCGCAGGTCCCGCCCCAGGTCGTCCAGCCAGCGCCAGCCCCAGACGTCGCGGGTGCGCTCGCGGATCAGGGCCTCGTTGCCCAGCCGCCGCCGCGCCGCGCGCAGAGCCTCGTCAGGCGGGACGCCGGCGTGCCGTTGGTGTTCGCGCTCGAGCTCCAGGTGGAGCCGCAGCTCCTCCTGCAGGTCTTCGTTCGCCTGACGGCGGCCCAGGTACGGCACGAGGCGATACATCCACGTTGGCCATCGCATGCATCCTCCCGCTTCGTCGCGTTCCCTACTCGAAACGGATCGTCCTCATCGGCTCGACGAGGGTCGCACGCCGCGCCGGCAGCCAGCAGGCGACGAGCGCCGCCGTTCAGCGCGAGCGGCGCCGGCCGAGCCAGGGAAGCAGCCGGCACAGCCAGGGCGGCGGCTTCATTGCGGCGCCTCCCCGGCTTCCGCCGGCCGCATGACGCGTCCGACGGCCTCGACCATCCGCTCCCACTTCGTCGCCTCCCGCAGGAGCTGCCCGCGTCCGGTTTCGGTGAGGGCGTAGAACCTGGCCCGCCGGTTGTTCGACGAGACGCCCCACGTGCCGGTGATCCAGCCCCGCTTGATCAGGCGGTGGAGAGCGGGGTAGAGCGACCCGTGGTCCACCTGCAGCACGTGGTCGGAGGTCCGCTCGATGGTGGTGGCGATCTGGTGTCCGTGCGCGGGGCCGGGCCGCAGGGTCTGGAGGATCAGCATGTCCAGGGTGCCCTGCAGCAGCCCGAGCTGGTCGTCGCTTGCCGGTGGTCGTGCCACTCGTGCACCTCCTCGGGTAGAAGGTCTATTAGAGTAGCAGCGACCGGTAGAATGTCAAGGGAGGCGAGTTGCCCCTCGCCGGAGGGGAGGCAGGCATGCCCCGACCCGCGGGGTGCGCCGGAGCCGGCGCACCCCGCGGGTGGAGTGGAAGATCGCTATTCCTTCACGGTCACCGTGACGTCGATCGCGGTGGTGGTGATCGAGTCGTCGGCGTAGGCGCGCAGCACGTGGGTGCCGGGCTCGGCGAACGTGACGGTGGTCTCGAACTGGCCGCCCCGGCCGCCCTCGATCGAGGCGCTCATCGGGTTGAAGCGGACCCGGCCCGGCCCCCGGTAGTGGAGCCAGGTGATGCCGAGCCCCGTCTCGCCCGCCAACCGCGCGTTGACGATGGCCTGGTTCGTGGGGTGGGGGCGGCTCGCCCGGCGGGCGGCGTCGGCCGCGAGCCGGGCCGCGCGTTGCGGGTCGTCGTCGTCGTCGCGCTCGGGCGGCCGTGGCCTCGGCCCGGGAATGCCATCGTCGCCGACCACCGCGGTGATCGTCAGCGTGTCGGGCAGGGTCACGGTCAGGTCGGTGCCGCCGGGGATGGCGATCGACGGGTTCTGGTTGTCGGCCGGCGCCCCCCGGGCTCCCATGCCGCGGTTGGCCCGAATCACCCCGTCGTCGATCTCCCAGGCCAGCCAGAGCCGGCCGATGGCCCGGTCGGTGCGGCCGTTGGTGGTCACGGTCCAGACCAGGTTCTTCTCGCCCCAGTCGGCCGGCACCTGCACGCGGAACACGAACTGCTGGCGCCGCGGGTAGAAGCGCGTCGGCTGGCCGCGGTCGGCGGGGCCGGGCTCGAAGGAGTTGGCGGCGCCTATGGGCGCCTCCGGCATCTCCTGGTAGTTCCGGTTCATGTACCCGAACACCATGTTGAAGGTGCCGTCCGAGTTGCGCTCCCAGCCTTCGAAGACCGGGGCCACGTTCTGGCCCCGATCGTAACGAATCTGGGCATCGGCCCCGGGGGCCGCGACCAGCGCGAGCAGCGTCAACGCCGCGCACACCATCCCGATCGGTCGAGGAGTGCGTATCTTCATCGGTCTCTCGCTCCAGGCGTCGGCGCCGCGGACGCGGCGCCGACGCCTGCAGGATTGGTTGGGCGGATATCGGCGCCGCAAGGCGGCGATGTCCGGGCCAGGATTCTGCGAAGTAGAACGGTGCAGAATCCTGGCAGGGTTCGTTGGACGGCGAGCGGAGCCGCGGGCGACGCTCTCCGGGCTAGTTGTCGTCCGTGTTCATGGCCTCGCGCTCGGCGACGGCGGCCGCGAACTCGTCGTCGTCGAGCTCGTAGTAGCTCGTCCAGGTGAACGACATGTCGTCGCTCGACCGCTGGCCGAAGCCCGCCCAGTTATCCGCGTCGGGGTTCCACCGGTTGCCGGCCGAGTTGTCGTGCCACGTGATGGTGTGCAGGAACGAGCCCGCCGGCAGCAACGGCTGCACGTCGTCGGCGTAGTTGTAGACGATGTGCCAGCCGAAGTCCCAGGTGGCGCAGCTGATGGTCTGGGTGTTCCCGTCGGGCAGAATCGCCTCGATGCACTGCCGCTTTCCGCGGTTGTGCAGGTGGGGCTGGAACCCGGTCAGCCGCACGTTGTTGGCGAACGGGTGGTAGCTGTCGTGCCGCACGTTGTCCTCGCCGGGCGGGATGTCGAGGTCGAAGTTCTGGGCCAGCGCACGCGAGAACAGCTCCTTCTCGGGCTCCTCGCCCTTCGGATAGAACTGCAGCCCCACGCTCGTGCGGTCGGTGACGTCGCGCCCGATCGACGCGTAGTGCATGTTGAACCGGATGACCGAGTTCGCCTTGACGAGGCGGCCGGTGCCCGGCGGGAAGATGTCGCCGTTCTTGCCCTGGGCGTACTCGTTCAGGAAGTCGCCCTCCTCGGCGTCCTCGTGCTCCTGCAGGCGGGTCACCGCGTGGTGCACCACCGGGAAGCCCTCGGCCGACGGCTTGGTCTCGACCGCCTTGATCCACACGTCCTCGGTCAGCCCCGACGGCGAGAACAGGTCGCCCCACCAGTTGGCGCCCTCCGCCGGCACCAGGAACGGCTCGGGAATCGGCACGACCCAGTCGGGCTCGCCGATGTGCCACATGTCGCGGTCGGCGAACTGCCGCGGCGGCGGCATGTCCTCGGGGTTGCCCTGCGGGGCGCCGGCGTCGACCCAGGCCACGATGGTGTCGATCTGGTCCTGGCTCAGCGAACGGTCGTACTTGAAGCCCTGGACGCCCACGTTGGGGTCGATGTACCAGGGCGGCATGGTGCGCGTCGACACCTTGTCGCGGATCGCCCGCGCCCACGGGCGGGTCTCCTGGTAGCTCATCAGCGACATCGGGGCGATGGCGCCCTCCCGATGGCAGGCCTGGCACGAGTCCTGAAGAATCGGCATCACGTCGCGGGTGAACGTGACCTCCTGATCCTGGGCGAGCGCGCCGGCGGGCAGGGCCGCCACCGCGAGCAGTGCGCCGACGACGACGCCGAGCGAACCGAAGGTCCTGGCGCGGGTGTTCATCGGGATGTCCTCCTAGTCAGCGTAATCATGCGCCTGCGGCGGACGCTTGTCAATCCGTCGTCACTCCCCTCGGGCGCGGTGGCGGAACGGCCATGGCGGCCGGTGCGGAGCTCGATGCGCTCGAAGGTGTATGGAAGGTGTACGATGCACTTCCATGAGAACCAACATCGTGCTCGACGATGACCTGGTCCGGCAGGCGATGGAGCTGACCGGCGCTCGCACGAAGCGGGAAGTGGTGCATGTCGCGCTCTCCGACCTGGTCGAGCGCCGGAAACGCAAGAACCTCCTGGATCTGGCCGGCGAGATCGAGTTCGCGCCGGACTTCGACCACAAGGAGTTGCGCGAGTTGCGCGGGCCGCTCGGCGATGGTCATCGTTGACACGTCGGTCTGGATCGAGGTGTTGCGCGGCGCCGGCAGCCGGGGTCGTCTCGAAAGCGCGATAGCCGGCGAAGACCCCTGTCTGAGCCGGTTCTCGCAACTGGAGCTGCTGATGGGCGCCGTCCGCGAGGACCAGTGGCGCCGGCTGGAGCGCTATCTCGACGGCCAGCGCTACATCGAAGGCGACCGGGACACGTGGCTGAGGGCAGCGCGGACGTTCTTCAATCTGCGGCGCGCGGGCAAGACCGTACGCAGCGCCATCGACTGCTGCATCGCCGAGACCGCGATTGCCCACGAAGCGCTGCTCCTCCACCGGGACCGGGATTTTTCGGTCATCGCGACTGTCCGCCCCCTCCGCGAGCGGTGGTTCGATTTGTCGTGAGGGGAGCTTTGCGACCGCGCCGGGCTGTGCGACGATGACCCGCAACGAGGGCAACGAGGAGGAACCCATGCTGAAGAAGCTTGCATTGGTCGCGCTGGCGGCGGCGGTGGGCGTGGTCTCGCTGGGGGGCCAGGAGGGGGGCGGCGGCTCGAGCGACTACACGCCCAAGCGCATCAACAAGGCGATCGAGCTGCTCGAGAACGACCAGCCGATCTACTACACGCAGGTCAGCGGGGGCGGCTACGAGGAGGGCAAGGCGTTGGCCTCGACCTGGGCCGACTACATCACCTACAACCTCGAGCACAGCCCGTTCGACATGACCGACCTGCGCGCGTTCATGCAGGGGCTCGTCGACGGGGGGCCGACGAAGAGCGGCCACCGGACCCCGACGGTCATCGCGGTGCTGCCGTTCGGCGGCATCAACGAGACGGTCATGTGGGGCAACTTCTGGATGGTCGAGCACCTGCTCGGCTCGGGCGTGCACGGGGTGCTGCTGGCCCACGCGCGGTCGCCCGAGGTCGTGAAGATCATGGTCGAGGCGGCCCGCTATCCCCACGCGAAGAAGGTCGACGGCCTCGACGAGGGCCTGCGCGGCAGCGGCGGGCAGGGCTTCGCGGCCCGCATCTGGGGCGTCTCGAACGCCGAGTATCAGCGGATGGCGGATGCGTGGCCCCTCAATCCGGACGGAGAGCTGCTGCTCGGCCTGAAGATCGAGGACCGGCATGCGCTGCAGAACGTCGAGGCGAGCACCGCGGTGCCGGGCGTCGGCTTCGCCGAGTGGGGGCCGGGCGACATGAGCATGTCCTACAACGTCTCGCGGGGCGAGAACCCGCAGGTGCTCGTCGACGCGCGGGCCCGGGTCTTCGCGGCCACGAAGGCGGCGGGCATCCCGTTCCTCAACGGCATGAACGCCGGCAACATCATCGCGATGCTCGACGAAGGGGTGCGTATCGGGTCGAACCCGGGCGCCGAGGCGGCCGGCATGGGTCGCCGGCACACGGGGCGGCAGATGCCCTGGTAGGACGGTCGCCGGTCGGGCCGGCCCGCGCGGGTTCTCCGTGCGGGCCGGCCCGACCGGCTCTGCGCTACTCCTGCCCGAGGGTGAACCGCACAGAGGCCAGGGTCCGCTCCCAGAGGAGGGCGAGGGTGGCGCCGTCGGCGGTTACGTCTAGAAACTGCCACGAGAGCTGATCGAACGAGTGGTCGAGCGTCTCGACGGTCATCGGCACGCGCACGACGTCCCGGTCCGCCGTGTACTCGTAGGCCCCCCACAGGGCGTCCCGGTCGTCGAAGTCGTAGGTGAGCTGGGCCGGCCACCGCGAGACGATGAATTCCCACGGGTCGGCGTGCAGGTCGATGAACACGGTGTACTCGCCGGGCGGTATCGTCGTGTCGCCAAAGACCAGCGCCGCCTCGGCGATCAGGCGGGTGCTCTGGTTGGCGCCGGCCCGCCAGACCTCGGCGCCGTCGTTCAGGAACTCGCGGTAGTCGTCGGGCCCGAAGATGTCCCGGCCCCGCCGGATGGGCCGGCCGTAGCGCACCTCGACCCAGCGGCCGCCGACGTTGCCGGCCCTGACGTCGTAGGTTCCGCCCACCTGGGTGGCCGACCGTCCCGGCGGGCTCGCGATGCGGCGCTCCTGGGCCGGGGCGGCCCCCGCCGCGACGACGAGGCAGAGGCTGGCCGCGGCCGGGAGGACCCGCCACGGAGTCATGCGATTCTTCATGCGGGAAAGCATAACGTGGGCGCGTCCGACGCGCGTATAATCGTGTCCTCGGAATTGCTCGTAACCTGGTACGGGGCGCCCGGCCATCGCCGGCCGGGACCGTGGCGGACGGACCCTCCGTCCCCGCGGTCGTTCCCGTACCCGCAATCCCGGCAACCAAAGGTTCGGAGGGAACGGATGAGAGCACAGGCACAACGTCGCGGGCGGGCCGGACGCCTCGGGTGGATCACGCTGCTGGCGGTGGCCCTGGCGGTCACCGGCGCGGCCGCCCAGGAGCAGGAACGCGGCACGCCTCACGGGGAATGGCGGTACCAGAGCGGCGACGCCTGGGGGACGCGGTTCTCGCCGCTCGACCAGGTGAATGCCGAGAACTTCGAGGACCTCGAGGTGGCGTGGGTCTGGCGGGGCGACAACTTCAGCCCGCACACCAACTATGCGTCGCGGTCGACGCCCAGCTACATCGACGGCGTCCTCTACACCGTCGCCGGCTACCGGCGCACGGTGGTGGCCATGGACCCGGCGACGGGCGAGACGCTGTGGACGTACCGCGAGCCGAACACCACCCGCTGGGAGCAGTCGATGCGGTCGGCCTACGGCAAGGGCGTGGCCTATGGCGAGATCGACGGGCGGGGCGTCATCTTCGTGGTCACCCCGGCGTTCTTCCTGCATGCGATCGACGCCAAGAGCGGCCAGCACGTCGAGGGCTTCGGCACGCCGGTCGACCTGCCCGGGTTCCCGGAGACCGGCGTCGTCGACCTGCTCGCCGGCCTCGGCCACCCCTATGATCCCGACACCGGGCTCGACCCGGCCCTGGGCTACATCACCAACTCGTCGCCCCCCATCGTGGTGAACGACACCATCGTGGTCGGCAACTCCCACGAGCAGGGCTACAGCCAGAGCCGCGTCGAGAACGTGCCGGGCGACATCCTCGGCTACGATGTCCGCAACGGCCAGCTCAAGTGGAAGTTCAACATCATTCCCCAGACCGAGAGCGAGTTCGGGTTCGACACCTGGGAGAACGACGCGTGGCAGTGGACCGGCGACGTGTCGTCGTGGGCGCCGCTCGCCGCCGACCTCGAGCGGGGCATCGTCTACATTCCGACCAACGCACCGACCATCGACTACTACGGCGGGTTCAGGCCGGGGGACAACCTGTTCGGCACGAGCATCGTCGCCCTCGACGCCGAGACCGGTGAACGGGTCTGGCACTTCCAGACCGTGCATCATCCGATCTGGAACTACGACCTGCCCAACGTGCCCATCCTCGTGGACGTCACCGTCGACGGCCAGGCGGTGCCGATGGCCATCCAGACCACCAAGCAGGGCCTGACCTTCGCCTTCAACCGCGAGACCGGCGAGCCCGTCTGGCCGATCGAGGAGGTCGAGGTGCCGGCGTCGGTGGTGCCCGGCGAGCAGCTCTCGCCGACCCAGCCGATTCCCACCCGGCCGGCGCCGCTCGAGGCCCTCGGCCTGCCCGAGGAGAACGTCATCGACTTCACCCCCGAGCTGCGCGCCGAGGCGCTCGAAATCATGAGCAACTTCCGCATCGGCGGGCCCTACATGCCGCCCCTGCCGGAGGGCCACAACGAGCCGGTCCAGGGCTGGATCGGGTGCTCGGGCGGGCTCAACATCACCAACCCGGCCGCCCTCGACCCGACCACCGGCATCCTCTACCAGCCGTCGGGGCCGCAGTGCTCGGGCCGGCTCGTGCAGCCGGGCACCAATACCGATGGCGACACCCACTCGTGCACCTCGTCCGAGGGCGACTGCTGGACGACGGGCACGACGATCTCCGACTGGGTGCAGGGCGGCGGCGTGGGCTGGGGCGGCCCCCAGGGCCTGCCGATGCACAAGCCCCCCTACAACCGCATCACCGCCATCGACATGAACACCGGCGAGCACCTGTGGTGGCAGCCGGTGGGCGAGGCGAACGAGCGCATGCGGCGGCACCCGGCCCTGCAGGGCGTCGACCTCACCGGGGTGGGCGGCGGCAGCCGGGCCACGTCCATGGTCACCGGCAGCCTGCTGCTGACCACGCGGGGCATGAACGGGCCGGCCCTGCTCGACGCGCGCAACAAGGCGACGGGCGAGATCGTGGGCACCGTCGAGCTGCCGGCGCCGGGTCAGTACGGCATGATGACCTACGAGCACGACGGCCACCAGTACATCGTCGTGCAGGTCGCGCAGGGCGGGGTCTTCCCGGCGTCGCTCGCGGCGCTGAGGCTGCCCGCCGGCGACGGGCACTGATGCCTTGGTGCGGCGGTCCTCCGGGCCGCCGCCGTCGCGGTGGAGCCCGCTCGCGGCGCATCTCCGCGGCGAGTCCGTGAACGACGGTTTCGCCGACACCTGGGCGGGTCCGGGGAACGTCCCCGGGCCCGCCTTCGTTTTCTCTGGCCGGCGGCCGCCGGGCCGGTGCGGGATGCCTCGTATCCGGCCACGATCCCGGAGCTTGCGGCGCAAGGATGGTGACGGGAAGCACCTTGCTACGTGCCAGGCCCCCGAAGACGGTAGAAATGGGCCGCGCCTGGTGCTGTTGGCGACTTGTGTCGATCGCATGTCCCAGGGCGGGCGGCGCCGAGGGTTGGTTGGACGCCGGGCGGAGGCCGCAGCGCGGCCTTGCCGTCGGGTTGGGAGCCTCGCCCGCGCGAAGCTCCTGCGGCGACGATTGGCGGGCCGGCGGGCCGGCGGGCATGTCCCCGGCCCGGTGCGGCCTTGGAGGATGATGGTGGTCAAGGGCAGATCGATCTTGTTCGTGATGGCCGGCGTGGTCCTCCTGGGCGCCGCCGCGGTCGAGGTGCAGGAGCGCGGAAGCGCCCTGACCGCCGAGGAGATGTTCCGGCGCAACGTCGGGACGCCCGAGGATCAGGTGACGCCCTTCCCGCCGCATGCCATCGTCGGGAACCTGTACTACGTCGGGACGCACAGTCTCGCCGCCTTCCTGGTCGCGACGCCCGAGGGGCACATCCTGATCAACACCAACTGGGAGCGGGCGGTCGACGGCCTGAAGTCGTCGGTCGAGGCGCTGGGCTTTGCCTTCGAGGACATCCGGATCGTCCTGGGGAGCCATGCGCATGCCGACCACATGGAAGGCGATGCGCTGGTGAAGCAGATGACCGGTGCTCGCGTGATGGCGATGGCCGGCGACGTGCCGGCCCTCGAGCGGATGACTCCCGGCGGCAAGCCCCATCCGATCGACCGGGTGCTGCAGGACGGGGCGACGGTCACCCTCGGGGGCACCACGTTGACGGCCCGCCTGACGCCGGGGCACTCGCGCGGCTGCACCACCTGGACGATGCGGATCGAGGAGGACGGCGAGCTGCACGACGTTGTGATCATCGGCAGCATGGGAAGCAACCCGAACTTCCAATTCGTCGACAATCCCGACAATCCGACCATCGTCGAACAGTACCGACAGGGCTTCCGTGTCCTGCGGTCGCTCCGGCCGGACGTGCCGCTGGGGTCGCACCCGGCGATGTATCGAATGGCCGAGAAGCACGCGCGCCTCGGCGACGGCCCGAACCCGTTCATCGATCCCGACGGCTACTGGGAGGAGCTGGACGCGGTCGAGGCGCTGTTCAACGAGGTGCTGGCCCGGCAGACCGCGGAGGCGGCGTCCGACCCCCGCTGACGGTCGGGCGGGAGCGGCGCGGTTCGGTCCGTGCTCGGGACGGTGCCGGGAATCAACTTGCCACGTGCCGCGCACGCGAACCGCAGGAAGACTGGACAGTTCTGGACGTAGTTGGCAAGGCTGTATCGATCACTGTCCTTGGTCGGAGCAGAGGGGAGCCCATCCTTGAACGGCGACGGCAATCTGGCGGTCTTCTGCGACTTCGAGAACGTGGCCCTCGGGGTTCGCGACGCGGATCTCAAGCGGTTCGACGTGCGGCCCGTCCTCGAGCGGCTGCTGCTGAAGGGCAGCATCGTCGCCAAGAAGGCGTACTGCGACTGGGACCGCTACAAGGAGTTCAAGGCGCCGATGCACGAGGCGGCGTTCGAGCTCATCGAGATTCCCCACGCGCGGCAGTCGGGCAAGAACTCGGCCGACATCCGCATGGTCGTCGACGCCCTCGACCTGTGCTACACGAAGGAGCACATCGACATCTTCGTGATCGTCTCCGGCGACTCCGATTTCTCGCCTCTCGTCAGCAAGCTGCGCGAGAACGCCAAGGCGGTCATCGGGGTCGGGGTGAAGAAGGCGACCTCGGACCTCCTCGTCAACAACTGCGACGAGTTCATCTTCTACGACGACCTCGTGGCCGAGGGCCAGCCCGCCCGCCGCCGGCCGCGCGGCAAGGGGCGGGGGAAGTCGTCGACCGAGAAGTCGTCGGCCGAGAAGCGCAAGAAGGCCGCCGCCACGCCCGCGAAGCAGGACGACCCGGTTCAGCCGGCCATCGACCTCGTGATCCAGACGGCCGAGGCGATATACGCCGAGCGCGGTGACCGGGCCAAGTTGTGGGGGTCGATGATCAAGCAGACCCTCAAGCGCCGGCGCCCCGGGTTCAACGAGTCGGCCTACGGATTCGGGTCGTTCAACGATCTCCTCGAGGAGGCGCAGGCTCGCGGCTACCTGCAGCTCGACCTCGACGAGCGGTCCGGCGGCTACGTCATCGGGAAGATCACGCGGGACTGAATCGCGCCGGCGCCGCTCCCGCAGGACCGTTCAGTGGTCCGCGCGGGGACGCGACTACTGTCCAGGACGCCGGCTCCCCGAGAGGCAACCCGACGAGCGGCCCCGGCGCGCTGACCCGGCGACCGGGTACCGGCGCCGCGGCTTCTGTCCAGGCACGCCGGCTCCCCGAGAGGCAACCCGACGAGCGGCCCCGGCGCGCCGACCCGGTACCGGCGCCGCGGCTTCTGTCCAGGCACGCCGGCTCCCCGAGAGGCAACCCGACGAGCGGCCCCGGCGCGCCGATCCGGCGACCGGGTACCGGCATCGCGGCTTCGGGTCATCCGACCGTCAGGAATCCCGCCAGCACCAGCAGATACGGCACCGCGGCTTCGGGTCACCCGACCGTCAGGAATCCCGCCAGCAGATACAGCACCGCGGCTTCGGGGTCATCCGACCGTCAGGAATCCCGCCAGCAGATACAGCACCACGGCGACCGCGGCCGCGGCGAGGGCGTAGGGGGCCTGCGTGCGCACGTGCTCGATGTGGTCGCTGCCCGCCGCCGCCGACGAGATGACGGTGGTGTCGCTGATCGGCGAGCAGTGGTCGCCGAACACCCCGCCGCCCAGCACCGCGCTGATCACCAGGGGCAGGGAGACCGCCGCGCCGTCGAGCTGCATCGCCGCGGCGAGAGGTACGGCGAGCGGGATCATGATGGCGAACGTGCCGAAGCTCGTTCCCGTCGCGAATGCGATCACGCCCGAGGTCAGGAAGACGACCGGAGCGACGAGGGCCGGGGTGAGCAGGGGGGCGGCGCGGTCGGCGATGAACGGCCCCGTGCCCAGGGCCTCGCAGACCCCGCCGATGGCGAGAGCCAGCACCAGCAGGGTGGCGATGGGCAGCATCGACGCCGCCCCACGCCACGCCGCGTCGGCCAGTTCGCGGGGACCGGCGTCGCCGGTGGCGGTCGCGGCCACGCCGAGAACGGCGAGGGCGGCGAGGACGCCCGCCAGCACCGCGGTGGATCCCGAGGCCTGCTCCAGCACATCCATCAGCGAGGGGTCGGCGATGCCGGCCGATCGAGCGCCCGCGAGGCCGGTGCCCGCGATGCCCGCCAGCACCGTTCCCATCATCACCCCGAGCGGCAGCGCGAGGTGCCGCGCCCGCCCCGATTCCGGCCGGTTGCCTACGATCGCGTCTTCCGCGAGCTCCCCTTCCGGGAGCCCGTCCTCCGCGAGCCCGCGCTGGGCGACCCCGTCTTCCGCCCCGCCGCGTGCAGTCTCCCCGGTGCGCGCGGCCTCGTACGAGGCTGCGCCGGCCACCCCCGCCGGAGCCCCGTACGAGGCCGCGCCGGCCGCCTCGGCGCGAGGACGCGCGCCGGTGCTCGCGTCCTCCGGCGGCCCGGCCACCCGGGCCCGGCGCTCGGCGTCCCGCATCGGTCCGACGTCGTACCCGGTCGCCGCCACCGCGAAGACCAGCAGCACCGACAGGAGGGCGTAGAAGTTCAGCGGGACGGCGGCGAGGAAGACCCCCAGGGGGGCCTGATCGCCGAGCCCGCCCACCTCGGCCTGGGCGGCGAGCAGGGCGAGCACCACCGCGCCCCAGCTGTTGAGCGGGATCAGCATGCACACGGGGGCCGAGGTCGCGTCGCAGATGTACGCCAGCTTCTCGCGCGCGATGCGGTGCCGATCGAAGAACGGCCGGGCCACCGTCCCCACCACGAGACACGTGATCGTGGACTCGATGAACACGCCCAGCCCCACCGCGGCGGCCATCAGCCGGGCTCCGCGGCGGCTGTTCGACCAGCGCCGGCGGCGGGCCCACCGCAGGAACCCGGCGACCCCGCCGCTCTTCTGCATCCACCGGATCAGCACCCCCATGAGGATCGTGAACGCGACTATGCGGGCCTGTCCGGGACTGGTGAGGACATTGCCGATGCTGCGCGCGGCGGCGGCGGTCGCCGCGAGCGGCTGCCAGCCGGAATGGATGAGCCACCCCACCCAGATGCCGGACAGCAGCGACGGCAACGCCCGCCGGCTGGTGATGGCGAGGCCGATGGCCAGGGCCGGCGGCAGGAGCGAGAGCCACCCGAACGGGTTCAGGTCCACGCGGCGCATCGTATCAAGCGGGTCCGGCGGCGGCGTCGGCCGGGATTGCGCTCGGCGGGGTTCGCATGCTCGCGTGCGGGCTCGCCGGCGGCGGTCGTGTCGGGGGGAGAGGCCGTCCGGGAACGGGCTCGCCGGCGGCGGTCGTGTCGGGGGGGAGAGGCCGTCCGGGAAATGTGGATTCAGTAGAATGGGGGTTCGCTCCGCGCGGCGGATGACTCAATCGGGGTCCTGTCGACGCGCCGTCCGGGGACTACGCCGCCCGCGTCGCGGCAAAGCGCGTCGCGGATCGGCAGGAAGCGAACGCGGAAGACGAGCACGACACCCTCGCCACCGGATGACGACAGGACCTGACCATGGATGACCTGAAGCTCGCGACGAACCGGCGGCACTTCCTGGGCGCGTTGTCGGCGGCCGGCCTCGGGTCGACCCTCTTGCCCGGCGCCCTGGTGGCGGTGGCCCAGGACGCCGACGTGGTCACGGTGGAGATGCTCGAGGCCGCGCAGCGGCTGGCGGGCCTGGAGTTCACCCCCGACGAGCTCGAGCGGCTGGCCGAGCGCCTGAACGGCCCCGGCGACCGGCGCCGCGACTACGAGAGGCTGCGGGCGGCCAACCTGGGGAACTCGCAGCAGCCGGCCATCGTGTTCAACCCGGTGCCGCCGGGCATGACCCTGCCGGCCGAGCGCGGCCCCAACCGGCGCGAGCCCGTCACCGTCTCCATGCCCGCGAGCGACGAGGCCCTGGCCTTCCTGCCCGTCACGCATCTCGCGCGGCTCGTCGAGACGCGGCAGGTCAAGCCGTCGGAGCTGACCGAGCTCTACCTGGCCCGGTTGAAGCAGCACGATCCGAAGCTGCACTGCGTGGTCAGCTACACCGAGGACATCGCCCGCCGCCAGGCACGGCGGGCCGACGAGGAGATCGCGGCGGGGACCTACCGCGGACCCCTGCACGGCATTCCGTGGGGCGCCAAGGACCTCCTCGCGGTGCGGGGCACGCGGACCACGTGGGGCGCCTCGCCCTACCGGGACCAGGTGATCGACACCGACGCCACCGTCTACCGCCGCCTCACCGACGCCGGCGCCATCCTCGTGGCCAAGCTGACCATGGGGGCCCTCGCGTCGGGCGACCGCTGGTTCGGGGGCCGCACCCGCAGCCCCTGGAACCTCGAGCAGGGCTCGAGCGGGTCGTCGGCCGGTCCCGGGGCGGCCACGGCGGCCGGCCTCGTCGGGTTCTCCATCGGCACCGAGACCCGAGGGTCGATCATCTCGCCCTCGAGCCGCAACGGGGTCACCGGCCTGCGACCGACGTTCGGCCGGGTGAGCCGCTACGGGGGGATGACCCTGAGCTGGACCATGGACAAGATCGGGCCGATGTGCCGCTCGGCCGAGGACTGCGCCCTCGTGTTCGCGGCCATCCAGGGGCCGGACGGGCTCGACAACACCCTGTTCGACGTGCCGTTCAACTGGGACGCGGCGAGCGACGTCGCCGCCCTGCGGGTCGCCTACCTGCGGTCGGCGTTCGAGGACGAGGAAGAAAGCGAGGGCGAGAACACGCCCCAGATGACGGCCCGGCGGCAGACCCGCGCCAACAACCGCGCCGCCCTCGACGTGATGCGCGGCCTCGGCGTGCAGCTGGCCCCGCTCGACCTGCCCGACCTCCCGAGCGGCGCCATCGGCTTCATCCTCGGCACCGAGGCGGCGGCCGCGTTCGACGTGCCGACCCTGAACGCCCAGCTCGAGAGCATGCGCCAGGAGCCCGAGCGCAGCCGCTGGCCCGACAGCTTCCGGGTGTCGCGCTTCGTGCCCGCCATCGAGTACCTGCAGGCCAACCGCCTGCGCATGCGCATCATCGAGGACCTGCACGAGGCCCTCGGCGACTTCGACCTCTTCGTGGGCTCGAACCTCGGGCTGACGAACCTCACCGGGCACCCGGAGATCAGCATGCCGAGCGGCTTCCACGAGGGGAGTCCCACGAGCCTGCGGTTCACCGGCAAGCTGTTCGGCGAGCGGGAGATCCTGCGGCTGGCCCACGCGTACCAGATGGCCACCGACCACCACCTGCAGCATCCGGCGCTGTAGGGCGCCTCAGGTCGGGAAGGCCGACCGTCGTGGCGGAGTGCCGCGTCGCACGGATCGGTCGGCGCGCCGTCTCGGTCCGATGGGAGGAGGCTCCGGGTGGGCGTGGGCAGGGTGGGCGGCGCGTAACGCGATGTGTGTGATAATCTACACGGCATGCGCAAGACGGAGTGGATTGCGTTCGCGACGCTGTTGCTCACCGTCATCGGGGCGGCCTGGTGGACCGGCGCCCGCATGGCGACGAAGGAGGATCTGGCCGTTCTCCGGCAGGAGATTCGGCTGGAGATCCGGACCCTCCGCGAACACGTCGACGCGCAGAGGGCCGAGCTTCGCGGCTACCTCGTCGACCACCTGAACGGGCACCCCGTCGACTGAACCCCGCCGGGCCGCCGCCGTTCGTCCGTCTCGGCCCGAGGCTTCCCTTCACGCAATTACACAACTATTACATCCGCCCCGCGCGGAGCCTGCTAGGCTGACTCCCGGCCCGGGCGCTGGGGTCCGGGCCGCTTCCCGAAGGAGTTGCCGTGGCCACGAAGCAGGTCGACTTCGCCAGTGGGGACAGGGTCAGCTGGACGACCGCAATCGCGTTCTTCATCTTTCATGTCCTGGCGGTGGTGGCGCTGTTCAACGCGACGTGGCAGGCGGTGGTCGTGGCCGCGGTGCTGCACTGGGTGTGCATCGGCTGGGGCATCGGGCTCGGCTATCACCGCTTGCACACGCACCGCTCCTACAAGACGCCCAGGCTCGTCGAGTACTTCTTCGCCGTCTGCGGCTGCCTGACCCTGCAGGGCGGGCCGGTGTTCTGGACCGCGCTGCACCGCATCCACCACCAGCACTCCGACAAGACCGGCGATCCGCATACGCCACGCGACGGCAAGTGGTGGTCGCACATGCTGTGGACCATCTTCGGCGAGGAGCTGCACGCCGACACCGAGATCATGGGCAAGTACGCCCCCGACCTCATGAAGGACCGGTTCTACCAGGTGCTCACGCGCTGGCACTGGGTGCCGCTGGTGGTCCTGGGCCTGGCCCTGCTCGCCATCGGGGGCTGGTCGTGGGCCCTGTGGGGGGTGTTCCTGCGCGTCGTCGTCGGCCTCCATTGCACCTGGCTCATCAACTCGGCCACGCATCTCTGGGGCAGCCGCCGCTTCAACACCAGCGACGACTCGAAGAACTCGTTCTGGGTGGCCCTCATCACCTTCGGCGAAGGCTGGCACAACAACCACCACGCCCATCCCCGCTCGGCCCGGCACGGCATGACGTGGTGGGAGGTCGACCTGAGCTGGATGCAGATCCGCGTCATGCAGCGGCTCGGGCTCGCGTGGGACGTGCAGGTGCCCAGCTCCACCCAGATCGCCCACAAGTCGCTGCCGATCGAGAACGCCGCCTAGGAGTCTGCGCCGTAGAACGGTGCAGACTCCTGGCAGGGTTGGTTGGGCGCCCGGAAGGCGACGATGGGCGGGCTGGCGTCGCGTTCAGCCGGGGCGGGGTCTCCGCGGGTCGGCTCCCTGAGCCGGTTCCGCTCGCCGCCGGGGCCGCGGGAAGCCGTCGTCCCGTCGCCGGAGGGCAGCTCTCCCCCCGCTGTGCCGCCTCCGGCCTGGAGTCGCGAAAGAGCTCCACGGTCCTCGGGCCGGCGGCGGCCGTCGCCTCCGACCGGTCGGAGACGCTATCCTATGCGTATGGATCGCTCCGGCGGGAATCGCCGACGCTCCGTCCTCCTGGCCGGCGTGCTCGGCGTCGGCCTCATCGCCGTCGCCGTCGCCCTCAACATCAACTTCATCGTCCTCTACTGGCGGACGGGGCTGCTGCTGCTGCTCGGCGTGGTCAGCTTCGTGGTCCTGGTCGGGGGCCTCGTCCTCAACACCGCCTTCCTCATCCGCGAGATCCAGCGGAGCGAGCAGCACGACGCGTTCATCCACGCCGTGACCCACGAGCTGAAGACGCCGCTCGCGAGCATCAAGCTGTACCTGCAGACGCTGCGCCAGCGCGAGCTGCCGCCCGACACCCGGCACGACATCATCGACACGATGCTCGACGACTCCGAGCGCCTGCAGCGGACCATCGACCAGATCCTGCTCGCCGGCAAGACGGGAGCCGCCCGCCGCGTCGACAACCCCACCGACGTCGACCTGACCGAGGTCGTGGGCGAGTGCGTCTCGCTCGCCGGCAAGCGGCACAACCTCGTGAACGGCGAGGTCGAGGTGATCGGCCGCCCCCAGCACGGCGCGTTCGTCGTCGAGGGCGATCGCGAGGAGCTGACGGCGGCGGTGACCAACCTCGTCGACAACGCCGTCAAGTACTCGGGCGACCGGGTGCGGGTGGCGGTGGACGTGGCCCGCGTCGGGGCGCGCCGGGTCGCCGTCAGCGTCCGCGATCAGGGGATGGGCATCACCAGCCACGAGCTGAAGCGCGTGTTCCGCCGGTTCTACCGGCTGCCCGCGGCCCTCCACTCGCGGGTGCGGGGGACCGGGCTCGGCCTGTCCATCGTGCGCGCGGTGGCGCGGCGCCACGGCGGGCGCGCCTATGCCGACAGCCGGGGCTTCGAGCGGGGGAGCACGTTCACCCTCGAGCTGCCGTTGAAGTCATGAACCGGGTCCTCATCGTCGAAGACGAAGACCATCTGGCAGCGGGGCTGAAGCTGAACCTCGAGGCGGAGGGGTACGCGGCCGACGTCGAGGACACCGGCGAGGCGGCGCTGGAGCGGCTCGTCGACGAGGGCGCTGCCGGCGCCTTCGACGTCGTGCTGCTCGACGTCATGCTGCCGGGTGTCGACGGGTTCGAGGTCGTGCGGCGGCTGCGCGCGGCCAGGCAGTTCGTCCCCGTCATGCTGCTGACGGCGCGCTCGCACACCGACGACATGCTGCGCGGCTTCGAGGCCGGCGCGGACGACTATCTCCCCAAGCCGTTCGACCTGTCCATTCTCCTCGCCCGCCTCCAGGGGCTGCTGCGCCGCCGGCGATGGCTGCAGGGGGCCGAGGCGGGACAGGTCCCCGAGGCCGACGAGCACTCGTTCGCCGGCCGTCACGTCGACTTTCGCAACCAGGTGCTGCGCCGCGACCGCGCCGAGCACCCCCTGACCCTGATGGAGGCGACGCTGCTGCGCTACCTGGTTCAGCACGCGGGCGAGACGGTGTCACGCCGGACCCTTCTCGAGGAGGTGTGGGGGGTGCGGCAGGACACCGACACCCGGACCGTCGACAACTTCGTGGCGCGGCTGCGGCGCTACATCGAGGCCGAGCCCGCCCACCCGCGGCACCTGCTGACGGTGCGCGGGGTCGGCTACCGGTTCGTGGAGGAGCCGGACGACTGACTTCCGCGACGGTCCGACGAGACCCTCGGGCGGTAACGTCCAGATTGAACCCATGCGCAAACAGACTCTCGTGAAGCTCGGCCTCGGACTCGCCGCGCTCATCGTCGTGCCCTGGCTCTTCCTGCGCACGCTGCAGGACACCATCGCCGCGCCCTACGAGGTGCCGGCAGACGCGCTGTCGAGCTGGACCCTCGTGCTGGCGGACCCGATGCGGCCCGCGGTGTGGGCGGCGGGGCTGCAGCCGCCGGCCCTGTTCCGTGCCGCGCTGTTCGACCAGCTCTTCGACCGGACCATGGCGTCGATGACCTCGCCGGTGGACGACGTGCTCCCGATCGTCCTCGACTCGGAGCTGCGCGCCGGACCGGCCGCGGGGCTCGCGCCCGAGACGATTCGCCAGGCCGCGGCCGAAGCCGGGCTCGAGCGCACGCGCCTACAGCCGGTCTGCATGGCAGTGAAGCGCGAGACGTTCGCGGGCCGCACCCGGGAGTTCTTCTTCGTCGTGTTCGACGTCCCCGAGGTGGACGCATTCCGCCGCCGCCTGGGCGAGCTGGCAGGAGACGGCGCCGGGCCGGACACATTCGGCCCGCTCGACCTGATTCTGCCGATCGCCGGCTCGGACGCCGCGTTCACGGGCTGGTGGCCGGTCGTCGTCGACCGCGAGACAGACTGTCAGGCGCCCGTCGGCTGAGAACCGGAATCGGGGATGTCGGCGGTCGATCGACCCTGCATAGCGAAGCGGTCATGACGGCGGATCGAGTTGCCGCGCTGTTCTTCGAGCTGTTCAGCGGGCTGCCCCGGCAGGGGCCGGGGACGGCGGCGGACACGCGGCGGGCCCTCGGGCTCGTGCCGGACGTCGGGCCGCGGACCCGGGTGCTCGACGTCGGCTGCGGGACCGGCGCCCAGACGCTGGTGCTGGCCCTCGACTCGCCCGCGCGCATCGTCGCCGTCGACAACCACCCGCCGTTCATCGACATCCTGAACCGCGAGGCGCGCCGCCTGGGCGTCGCGGACAGGCTGGAAGCCCGCGTCGCCGACATGCGCCGACTCGACTTCCCGGACCATTCCTTCGACCTGATCTGGTGTGAAGGCGCCATCTACAACGTGGGCGTGGAGGCGGGCCTGCGCGACTGGCGCCGGCTCCTTCGACCCAACGGGCACGTCGCGCTGACGGAGGTGTGCTGGCGGAAGCCCGAGCCGCCCGCCGAATGCGCGGCGTTCTGGAAGCGGGAGTACCCGGCCATCCGCGACACCGACGCCCTGCTGGCAGCCGTCGACGCGTGCGGCTACCGGACGGTCGGCCACTTTCCGCTTCCTGTATCGGCGTGGTGGGACGACTACTACCGGCCGCTCCAGGACAACGTGACGGCATTCCGCAGGCGTCACCACGACTCGCCGGACGCGCAGGAGTTGGCGGACCAGTGCCAGAACGAAATAGACATCTGGCATGCCTTCTCCGAGTTCTATGGCTACGAGTTTCTCGTGCTGCGTGCCCGCTGAACCGGCGAAGCCGGGCGCCGCAGGCCAGCCCGCCAATCGTCGCCTTCGGCTCCGCTTGGCGCCCAACCAATCCTGCAGGAGTCTGCGCCGTTCTACGGCGCAGACTCTCGGGGAGCGGTCGGTCGCGGGCTACGGAGGAGGTTGGCCATGCAGACCGGCAGAGGCGTTGCCGTCACGAACCGGCCGCCTGACGATCGCCGGGCTGGCCACGCGTTAATAACACACACCCAGGGGCCGCACGTCAGCCGCAGGCTGGCGGCGACTGCCCACGCGCTTCGCCGTCCTCTGAGGGGCGAGGCTGAACCGATGTCCTCGCAACTTACGGTTCGTCGACGATCGCCCGGTGCACGAGGTCCTTGAACTCCTCGCGGAACCCGCCCCCCCGCGACGGCGAGGCGGCGGCCATGATGACCGTGATCAGGCCGTGCTCGGGGTCGATCGAGAACCGCGTGCCCGACGACCCGTCCCACCAGTACTCGCCGTCGCCGACCGGGAACGAGTAGCGGCCCGGGTCGAGGACGACGTTGAACCCCAGGCCCCAGCCGGACCCCGCCATGTAGCCGGAACGGGACAGCGGCATCACGGCGTCCGGCACGTGGTTGCGGGTCATCAGGGCGACCGTCTCGGGCTCGAGCACCCGCACGCCGTCGAGGGCGCCGCCGTTCAGGAACATCTGCGAGAAGCGCAGATAGTCCATGACCGTCGACAGCAGGCCGACGCCGCCCTCGATGAGGGCGGGCCGCTCGGTGAACGGAACCTGCTCGATGGCCCAGGGGTAGAGCTCGCCGCTGCCGTCGTCGAGGCGGTAGACGGTGGTGAGGCGGTCGGCGCGCTCGCCGTCGGCCCAGAACACGGTGTCGGTCATTCCCAGGGGCCCGAAGAGCCGTTCGGCCAGGAACTCCTCGAACGGCTGTCCGGACCACACCTCGACGAGCCGGCCGAGGATGGTGGTGGAGACGCCGTACCGGAACCGCGTGCCGGGGTCCTCGAACAGGGGCACGCGGGCCGCGTTGTCGACGAGCTGGGGCAGGGTGATGGACCGCAGTCGGACCTGCTCGGCGCGGTAGATGGGGCTGCTGCGGCTGCCGATGCCGGAGGTGTGGGTCAACAGGTGCCGCACGGTGATGTCGCCCGAGCGCGGGCGGGTCTGCGCGAGGTCGGGGGCGCCGGCGTCGGCGAACACGCGCTGGTCGGCGAACTGCGGCAGGTACTGCGCGATGGGGTCGTCGAGCTGGAACCGGCCCTCCTCCCACAGCATCATGACCGCGGTGCTCGTGATCGGCCGGGTCATCGAGTACAGCCGGAACAGGTCGTCGCGCTCCATCGGGTCGCCGGTCTCGCGGTCGCGCTGGCCGAGCGCCTCGAAGTAGACGAGGCGGCCGTGGCGGGCCACCGCCGCCACCACGCCCGCGATGTTCGACCCGTTGATGTGGGCCTGCAGCGCCCGGGTGGCCTCGGCGAGGCGGTCCGACGACATGCCCGCCGACTCGGGGGCGGCGGGCGCGAGGTCCTGCGCCGCGGCGGGCGGCGTCGGGGTCAGACAGAGGGCGGCGACGAGGGCGAGGCGAAGGCTCATGGGGCTCTCCTGAGAGACTGTATCCAGCGTCGTGTGTCGCATCCTATAATCTCCAGTTGTCGTACGCGAGGCCCTGCCCGGTGGGGGGCGTGGCGACGTCCGGGCCGTACGGGCCTCGGGAAGCGACCCGGCCGGCGCGGGATGACCGCCGGCCGAGTGCATCGGGGCCCTGGGCACGCTCCCGGATCCGCCGCCCCGATACGGGCGGGAGGCCTCGGCGTTCCCGGGCCGGTCGGCCCGCGGAACCCGGAGATCGTGACTTGACGGTCCGTGGCGGAAGTGTCGCGTCGCGCCGATACGGGGCACAGCGGGACATCTGTCGGCCGGAAGACCGATAGCGAGGAGAGGGAATGGTGCTGAAACGTCTGACGGTGGTCGGAGTTGCACTGGTTGTGGGGATGTCGATGGCGCCGTTGCCGGCGGCCGGTCAGGACACGCCCCAATGGCGGGGACCGAACCGGGACGGCTCGGTCGTCGGGTTCGACGTGCCGGCGGCGTGGCCCGCGGGGCTCACCCGGCAATGGACCATCGACGTGGGGTTCGGCTACGCGACGCCGCTTCTCGTCGGCGATCGGATGTACCTGTTCAGCCGGCAGGGCGACGACGAGGTCATGCAGGCCCTCGACCCCGCCACCGGCGAGACCGTCTGGCGGTCGAGCTATTCCGCCCGGTTCCAGATGATGCCGGCCACCCGCGTCCACGGGCCCGGGCCCAAGTCGACCCCGGCCTACGCCGACGGGCGCCTCTTCTCGCTCGGCATCAGCGGCATCGTGACCGCGTTCGACGCCTCTGACGGCCGGCAGCTGTGGCAGCGGCCCGCCGATCGGGTCGAGCCGCTCTACCACACCGGCCAGTCGCCGATCGTGGACGGCGACCACGTGATCCTGCACGTGGGCGGCCAGGACGACGGCGCCCTGACCGCGTTCGACGCCGCCACCGGCGAGGTCCGGTGGAGCTGGGACGGCGACGGGCCCGCCTACGGGTCGCCGGTCATCGCCGAGGTCGAGGGCGTGCGGCAGGTCATCACCTTCACCCAGGAGAACCTGGTGGGGGTGGCCGCCGACACCGGGCAGCTGCTGTGGAGCCGGCCCTTCACCACCCCGTCGACGACCACGTCGCAGACCCCGCAGATCTACGAGGGCGACGTCATCCAGACCGGCCGCGCCAACGGCGTCACCCGCTTCCGCATCGTGCGCGAGGGGAACGCCTGGACCACCGAGGACGTGTGGCGCACCGACGAGGTGGGCCTGCACATGACCAACCCGGTGGTCGTCGACGGCGTGCTCTACGGGCTGTCGCACCTGAACAGCGGCCAGTACTTCGGCCTCGACCTCGACACCGGCGAGGTGCTCTGGACGAGCGCGCCGCGGCAGGCGGAGAACGCTTCCATCCTGAACGCGGGCGGCACCATCGTGTCGCTGCAGGACGACGCCGAGCTCGTCGTCCTCCCGAGCAGCCGCACCGGCTTCGAGCCGGTGCAGCGGTACGAGGTGGCCGAGAGCGCGACGTGGACGCAGCCCACGCTGGTCGGCAACCGGGTCTACGTCAAGGACATCGAGACGCTGACGCTCTGGACCGTCGAGTAGCCGGCGGTCGGCGGCGCACCCGCCGCGTTGCACGGAGGGCACGGGCGGGCGCCGAGGCGCGGGGTGCATCGTCGAGGACATCGAGACGCTGACGCTCTGGACCGTAGAGTAGTCGGCGGTCGGCGGCGAACCGCCGCGTTGCACGGGTCAGGAGGGCACGGGCGGGAGCCGAGGCGCGGCGTGCCTCGCGGTGCGAATGCCTCGCGGAGACTTTTCGTCGCGGGCCGCCGGGCCGATACACGGATGCCATCCCCCGGCGGGACGGGGGCGGCGAACGGAGATGGAGAACGCCCGCCGGGAGCCGGCGCCGCGGAACGCGGCGGGCCCCGGCGGTGAACCAGGAGGGAACCGGATGTCGCTACGCATCAACGACGTGGCCCCCGACTTCACGGCGGAGTCGACGCGGGGCACCATCAACTTCCACGAGTGGATCGGGGACGGCTGGGCCATCCTGTGCTCGCACCCCAAGGACTTCACCCCGGTATGCACGACCGAGCTGGGCTACATGGCGGGGCTGCAGGGCGAGTTCGAGAAGCGCAACTGCAAGATTCTCGGCATCAGCGTCGACGGCGTCAGCAACCACGAAGCCTGGTCCAAGGACATCGAGGCGTCGCAGGGGCATGCCGTGAACTATCCCCTCATCGGCGACCCCCAACTCAAGATCGTCAAGCGGTACGACATGCTGCCGGCCGACGCCGGGGACACCAGCGAGGGGCGCACGCCGGCCGACAACGCGACGGCGCGATCGGTGTTCGTCATCGGTCCCGACAAGCGCATCAAGGCGACCATCACCTACCCGATGAGCACCGGCCGCAACTTCGACGAGATTCTTCGCCTGGTGGACTCGTGCCAGCTCACCGCGACGAAGAAGGTGGCCACCCCCGTGAACTGGAAGCAGGGCGAGGACGTCATCATCCTGCCCGCGGTGTCCGACGAGGACGCGAAGGCGACGTATCCCGACGGCTGGCAGCAGCCGCTGCCCTACATGCGGGTCGTGCCGCAGCCGAAGTAGCGGGACGTCGGGCCTCGTCGCGGGCGTCGTCGTCGGCGCCGGGGCCGTCCGCCGACGGGAGTCGTCGGCGGGTCGCATTCGCGCCGTGGGTGATTGGCGAAGAAGCGGGACGTGGGGCCTCGTCGCGGGCGTCGTCGTCGGCGCCGGGGCCGTCCGCCGACGGGAGTCGTCGGCGGTCGCATTCGCGCCGTGGGTGATTCGCGAAGTGGCGGGACGTCGGGCCTCGACGCGGGCGTCGTCGTCGGTGCCGGGGCCGTCCGCCGGCGGGAATCTTCGGCGGTCGTATTCGCGCCGCGGGTGATTCGAAGTAGCGGACGGCGGGCCTGGCGCGGGCGTCGTCGTCGGCGCTTCGGTCGTGCGGCGGCGGCACTGCGCCGGCCGGCGCATTGGTCCGGTGGGCGATTCGGGGTTGCATCGAGCGGTCGGATGCCGGAGGATCTGTCCCTGCGGCGCCGTGTGGAGGGTGAGACGCCCTTCGCCGGGTGCGTCCGGTCCGGGCCGCCCCCGTGGAGTGCGCGGACCGTCCAAACCGTGAAGGAGAGCAGTCATGCAGAAGAGCAATGGACGGCGGCTGGCGTTCGGGGCGTTGGCCCTGGCGCTCGTCGCGATGATCGGGGTCGGCGCCACGCTGAGCCGCACCGAGGCGATGCAGGGCGAGCTGGTCTGGGGCCCGGTGTTCGAGGTCGACCCGCTGTGGCCGAAGCCGCTGCCGAACCACTGGCTGCTCGGCACCACCATCGGCGTGTCGGTCGACAACCGCGACCACATCTGGATCGTCCACCGCGGCGATTCGCTGGCGGCCGGCGAGGTGCCGGCGGCGCAGGATCCGCCGGTGGCGGCCGAGTGCTGCTTCCCCGCGCCCCCGGTGCTCGAGTTCGACCAGGCGGGCACGCTCGTCAACTACTGGGGCGGCCCCGGCGAGGGCTACGAGTGGCCGGCCTCGAACCACGGCATCTTCGTCGACCACATGGACAACGTGTGGATCGGCGGCAACGGCGGTCCCGACTCGCATCTCCTGAAGTTCGACCGCCACGGGAACTTCCTGTTGCAGGTCGGCCGTTCGGGCGGCAACGCGGGCAGCAACGACTCCGACAACTTCGGCCGCGTCGCCAAGATCATGGTGGACCCGAAGGACAACGAGGCGTACATCGCCGACGGCTACCTCAACAAGCGGGTCGCAGTGCTCGACGCCGATTCCGGCGCCATGAAGCGCTTCTGGGGCGCCTACGGCAACACGCCGGACGACGCCGACCTCGGCCGCTACGATCCCGACGCCGAGCCCGCGCCGCAGTTCCGGACCCCGGTGCACTGCGCCGATCTGTCGAACGACGGCCTGGTCTACGCCTGCGACCGCGTGAACAACCGCATCCAGGTGTTCCAGAAGGACGGCACGTTCGTCGAGGAGCTGATCGTGGCCCGGGAGACCCTCGGCGCGGGGTCGGCCTGGGACGTCGCATTCTCGCGCGACGCCGACCAGAAGTACCTCTACATGGCCGACGGCGTGAACGAGAAGGTCTACATCATCGACCGCCTCGAGATGGACGTCATCTCGAGCTTCGGCGACGGCGGGCGCCAGCCGGGGCAGTTCTACGGCGCGCACAGCATCGCGACCGACTCGTCCGGCAACATCTACACGACCGAGACGTTCGAGGGCAAGCGCGTCCAGAAGTTCGTCTACAAGGGCGAGGGCCCCATCCGCGCCAACCAGGGCGTGGTCTGGCCGTCCAACTGATCCGCACCGCCGCGGATTCCGGGTAATCGAAACGGGGATCGGGACCGAGGTTCCGGTCCCCGTTTCTCTGTACACTGTTGCCCGATGCGCTTCGACCGAACCGGGGCCGGCGTGCCGGCGGTGGTTCTCTCGCTGGGGCTCGCGGCCTCGCTGCTGCAGGCGCCTCCGGCCGCGGCCGGTCAGCCGGCTGCCGGCCCCGTCCGGTGTCCGACCCTCGACCCCCGCGGCCCCGCCGCCGACCCCGACCTGTACTGCATCGAGCTGGTCCACGCCCCCGACTTTCCCGGCGTTTCCGGCTACGTCGAGCTCACGCCGCCGCCCTCGCCGTTCGGCGCCTCGGTCACCGCCGGGGGCAGTCACCGCTTCGACCTGACCCTGCACGCTGCCGGCCTGCCCGATCCGGCGTCGCTCGGCGGCTACGCTGGCTACGTGGCCTGGGCGACCACGCCGCTCCTGCGCCCGGTGGTGAACCTGGGCCCGGTCGCGAACGGCCCCAACGCGCTCGGTCCCGTCGACCTCGACAAGTTCCTGGTGCTCGTCACCGCCGAGTCGGCGCCCGACGGGGCGGCGTGGGACGGGCGCATCGTGCTGCGTGGCATCTCGGCCGGCATGCGCATGGAGCCCGAGGACCTGCTGGCGGTGACCGGCATGGTCGGGGGAGGGGAGCCGCCGCCTCCCGCCCGCGGCTGGACGCGTCCGCCGATGCATCCGTCGGTGGCGATGATGCCGGGCGTGGGCCGCCTCGCGCCGCCCGTCGACCCGTTCCTGCCGGCGTCGGCCGAGCCGCTTCCCGACGCCCGCCCGCGCGAGACCGTCCGGCTCGCCGACGGCGGGACCCTCGACCTCGCGGCCGGCCTCGTCCGCCGCACCATCGGCGGCCGGACGTTCACCATGTACGGCTACAACGGCCAGTACCCCGGCCCCCTCGTCCAGGTGCCGCAGGGGGCCACCATCACCGTGAACGTCACCAACCGGCTCGAGTTCCCGACCGCCGTGCACTGGCACGGCATCCGCCTCGAGAACCGGTTCGACGGCGTCCCCGGGCTCACCCAGGACCCCATCGCGCCGGGCGAGACCTTCCGCTACCGCATCCACTTCCCCGACGCCGGCCTCTACTGGTACCACCCGCACCACCGCGAGGACTTCCAGCAGGACCTGGGGCTCTACGGCAACCTGCGGGTGGACGCGGCCGACGCGGACTACTTCGGCCCCGCGAACCGCGAGCAGGTGCTGATGCTCGACGACCTGCTGGTCGGCGAGGGCGGTCTCGTGCCGTTCGGCCGCGAGGAGGCCACCCACGCCCTGATGGGCCGCTTCGGCAACCTCCTGCTCGTCAACGGCGAGCCCGAGTACCGGCTGACGGTGGCGCGGGGCGAGGTGGTCCGGTTCTTCCTGACCAACGTCTCGAACACCCGCACGTTCAACCTCTCGTTCGGCGGCGCCGCCATCAAGCTGGTGGCGTCCGACGTCGGGAAGTTCGAGCGGCAGGCGTGGGTGGACAGCGTGGTCATCGCGCCGGCCGAGCGCTACGTCGTCGAGGTCCGCTTCGACGCGCCGGGCGAGACGCGCCTCGTCAACCGGGTGCGCGCCATCGACCACGTCTACGGGAACTACTTCCCCGACGAGACGGTGCTTGGCGCGGTGACGGTCAGCGACGTCCCGGCCGCGCCGGACCACGGGGCCAGCTTCCGCGAGCTGCGCGCCCACCCCGACGCCGCGTCCGACATCGACGCCTACCGCGATGAGTTCGATCGCCCCGTCGACCACCGGCTCCTGCTGACCCTCGAGCTCGGCGGGCTGCCCGATCCCCTCGAGCCGCTGCTCAACCTGGACCGCTCGTTCTTCAACCCCGTCGAGTGGAGCGGCACCATGCCGCGCATGAACTGGGTCACGACGGCCGGCCCCGTGCGCTGGGTCCTGCGCGACCTCGACACCGGCCTCGAGAACGACGCCATCGACTGGCGCTTCCGGCGGGGCGACGTGGTGAAGATACGCCTGCGCAACGACCGCGGCGCCGTCCACGCCATGCAGCACCCGGTCCACATCCACGGCCAGCGCTTCCTCGTGCTTGGCCGCGACGGCGTTCCGAACGACAATCTGGTCTGGAAGGACACGGTGCTGCTGCCGGCCGGATCGACCGCCGACCTCCTGCTGGAGCTGTCCAACCCGGGCCGCTGGATGCTGCACTGCCACATCGCCGAGCACCTCGAGTCGGGGATGAAGATGGTCTTCGACGTCGCAGCGGGTCCGCCGTCGCGGGGCGCGGGTGGCGCGATCGTTCCGGCCCCGGAGCCGCGCGCGCGCTGACGTCGCCGCGGGTACGCCGCGGGGACCTCGAGAGGATGCCACTGGCGGCGAAGCGGCGGCACGACCCGGTACGGCCAGGAACGGACGGTTCGGAGGCGTCGTCGTCGACGAGCTGACGGATCTGACGCGGGCTTCGCGCAGCATCCGGTTCCGGCCGCAGAGAGATGGCGCCGGTGTCCGGTCAAGCGAACGCTCCACCGTGTTTCGTCTCGCGCCCGGAGTCGTCGCCCCGAGGAATGGACTCATGACGGTGGAGGAAGAACCATGCGCAACCTGATCGCCACGCTCGCGCTCCTGGCCGTTGCCGCGCCGTTCGCCGCGGCGCAGCCCGCGACCTCGCTCTCCGACGCGGTGCAGGAGTTCGTCGAGGTCGCCGAGGCGGTGGTCGCGCTGACCGGGGTGCAGGTGGTCGACGGCACCGGCAGCCCCGCCGCCGGCGGGCAGACCGTCCTCATCCGCGACGGCCGCATCGCCGCGGTGGGGCCGGACGCCGAGGTCGCGGTTCCCGCCGGCGCCCGGACCCTGGCCCTGGAGGGACACACCGTCCTGCCCGGCTTCGTCGGCCTCCACGACCACACGTTCTACATGACCCGCGGCCGCCGGGTGCAGCTCAACTTCAGCGCGCCGCGCCTCTACCTGGCGAGCGGGGTGACGACCATCCGCACCACCGGCGCCTTCTCGCCCTACAGCGAGCTGAACCTCAAGCGCGCCATCGCCGACGGCCGCGAGATCGGGCCGCGGATGTACATCACCGGCCCCTACCTGTCGGGGGCCGGCGCGTCGTCGCAGATGTTCCAGGTCGGGACCCCCGAGGACGCGCGGCGGGTCGTGGCGTACTGGGCCGACGAGGGCGTGGACTGGTTCAAGGCCTACACCCGCATCGGCGACGAGGAGCTCGCCGCGGCCATCGACGAGGCGCACCGGCGCGGCGTCAGGGTCACCGGGCACCTGTGCTCCATCTCGTTCCAGGAGGCGGTGGACCTCGGCATCGACAACATCGAGCACGGCTTCTTCACCAACAGCGACTACGTGCCCGGCAAGGAGCCCGGCGTCTGCCCGCCCGGGGTGCAGCGCAGCCTCCTCGACGTCGACGTCGAGGGCGACGCCGTCGCCGCCACCATCCGCGCCATGGTCGAGGGCGGCGTGGCCATGACCTCGACCCTCGCCGTCTACGAGCTCGCCGTCCCCAACCGCCCGCCCCTCGAGGACCGCGTGCTCGAGATGCTCGCCCCCGGCGCCCGCGACGAGTACCTGGCGTCGCGGGCCGACGTCGCCTCGCGCGACGACGCCCCGATGGCGACCCTGTTCCCCAAGGCGCAACGGTTCGAGAAGCTCTTCGCCGACGCCGGCGGCCTCCTCGCGGCCGGCGTCGACCCCACCGGCATGGGCGGGGCCCTGCCCGGCTACGGCGACCAGCGCAACTACGAGCTGCTGCTCGAGGCCGGGTTCACGCCCGAGGAGGTCGTCGAGGTCATGACCCTGAACGGGGCCCGCGTCCTCGGCGAGGATGCCCGGTTCGGCTCCGTCGAGCCGGGCAAGCTGGCCGACCTCATCGTCATCGACGGCGACCCGGTGCGCCGCCCGGCCGAGATCCGCAACGTCGCGCTGGTCTTCAAGGAGGGCGTCGGCTACGACGCGCCCGCCCTCGCCGAGTCGGTGAGGGGCATCGTCGGCCTGCGGTGACCGGCCAGTCGGCCTGCGAGCCGGAACCGTGGCGCGTGGCGTGGCGAGGCTTCAGCTTGTGGACGAGGTGAGCGTCCGGCGCGGTAGTCGGTAGAAATGGGGACACATATGCCCATTTTTCGGGTAGAAATGGACAGTATGTACGCCAGATTCCCGTTATCCGGACGCTCCGGTCTTTCTGCGGTCAGAGCCTGACGTCGGCCTGAGCGACCGGCGCCCCGATCGACATCGGTGATCCGTCGGTCGTCGACCAGCCCGGCCGGGAAGATCGGCCCGCCCCCAGGCTGGGTCTGGATGGTGTGGTGTCCCATCCCGAATTGAAGATGCAGCGGGTCGGCGGCCGGGCGCGCGGGCAGCGTGTAAACGTCGACGCGCCGCGCTCCGCCCAGGCTGGAAGGTGTCGTCGTCATGAGGCGTCCTCGGGTTGGAGGCTGACAAGGCGGTCCGCGAGCCTGCCGAGACGGGCGAGCAGATTCACATGGTCGTCGAACGCGGCCGGGCCTGGAGTGTTGATGTTGATCCGGGTATCCACGAAGACCGCGTGATCGACCACGAACGACTTCTCGACCACGCGCCGCAGTACCCACCGTCCGTTCTCATCCGAGCACACCACATGCGTCGACGGCGACTGCCGGGCGCCCGGCTCCGACTCAAGGATCACCCACTCGGCGTCGCGGATCACGACGCGGGCGCCGGGCGCCGGCACGGGGCCGGCACTCGCTAGCAGCCCGTGGTGGAACCCCGCGTTGCACCGCGCCCGGAGGGCGCCAGCAGATCGCCGAGGCGCCCGCCTGACAAGGCGTGAGGAGGGCGCATATTGGGCATATGTAACCGACGAACAACGCAGTCAGGCGGGATGCATCGCCGCTCGAATGCAGCGGGGACTTTCGCCACGGGCTGCTAGGGCTGAATCGAGGCTACGCAAGGCTGGAATCGGGTCGGAGTCCATCGATCAAGGGTCCTCCGGCTCCCACAGCCACGCCGGGATGTCCCGTTCCGCACGGAGCAGGCGCCAGACATCGACGTGGTCGTCGCGTTCCACGTAGAACAGCAGATACGGATAACGCTTCAGGGGCCAGGCCCTCAGGCCGGGGAGATTCAGCTCGTGGGCATGGCGCGACGAACCCGCCGCCGGATGGCGGGCGATGTGCGCGCACGCACGCTCGAGCGCATCGACGAAGCCGAGCGCGATCCTCTCGCCGGCCTCGCGCAGATAGTGCTCGACAGCCTCGTCGGCATCGCGGTCCGCCCGTTCCCGCAGAACGACCCGTTTGCGGCTCACGCCGTCGTCTGCCGGCGGACGCGTTCACGCAGGCGATCGAAGCGGGCTCCGTCCGCCGTGGACGCCGGTGCGGAGTCCGCGCCGTCGAGCAGCAGGCCCCGCAGGCGCTGACGATCCTGGTCCCGGCGAATCAGCTCCCGGACGTACTCGCTCGATGTGCCGTATCCGCGCGACGCGACCTGCTGGTCCACGAAGGACCTCAGCGCATCCGGCAACGATATGTTCATCGTGCCCATGACGGGACCGTAGACGAATTGGCAATATTTGGCAAGGTCGGCCGTGCGACAGCGCTTCGCCCATGCGTTCGCGGGCCGGTTCAGCGGAGGGCCAGCATTGCGGACGCCCACGCTGCCCACTATCACTCTCGCGCCGCCGGTTCACCGATCGGCAGCAACGGCGCCGCCGCCGAGCCCGTCCTGACCACCCCGTCGAGCTCCGGGTAACGCGCCACCATCTCGTCGCGCCACGTACCGGGCACCTCCAGGCCGAGCTGGTGCTTCAGGGTGGCGGCGTTGGCCACGGACTTCGCGGCGAAGTGGTTGTTCATGTAGAGGTAGAGCCGCTTCACGAGGCGGGCGGCGGCATCGGCGGTGTCCCGGAAGGGACGCAGCTCGTCGGCGGAGTAGTGGTAGTCGTAGCGCTCCTCGGCGTGGTCGTGGCGCCACCACTTGGCGGCGTTTCGGCCGTGGAGGCGCATGTAGTAGAAGCTCTCGACGTTCGGCAGCCGGTTCTGGGCGATGGACAGACGGAACTTCGGCTCGTCGATCTGCACCCAGGCGGCGCCGAGGCCGTTCAGCAGGCGCAGGGTGCCGGCGACGTCGTCGCTCCAGCTCCGGTGCCGCAGCTCGACCGCGACGGGGCAGGGGGACAGCGCTTCGATGAGCCACGCGAGGTGGTCGTGGGCGGCGGTGTCGTTGCGGAAGCTGGCGGGAAACTGGGCGAGCAGGGAACCGAGCTTCCCGGCCTCGTGGAGGGGGGCGATGGCCTCGCGGAATTGCTCGACGTCCCCGCGGTCCACGCGGGTGTCGCCGGCACCGGTGGCCGCCGCGAACATCTTCGGGTGGGTGAACTTCTGGTAGAGCTTGACCGAGAAGGTGAAGTCGTCGGGGGTCCGCGCGGCCCAGGCCTCGGTGACGGTGCGGCGGGGCACCCCGTAGAAGGTGGAGTTCACCTCGACGGTGTCGAAGTGCTCGGCGTAGCAGGCCAGCTCGTCGAATCCGCGAGGCCGGTGGCGGCGCCCCCGCGGTGGATAGAAGACCCCGTCCCAGGCGCCGGCCCCGCCCGGGTAGTGCCACCCGCTGGTGCCGATGCGGATCCGGCGCCCGGTCATGTCGCCATTGGTACGGGTGCCACCCGGAAGGGCGGCGGTTTGCGGGAGGGCGTCGGCCCGGCGATCGTGGCCGGCGGTTCCGATTGAGCGTGGCGTGCCGGGCAGCGATATCGCGCAGATCCGCCCCGGCCGTCCGGCCCGATCGTCCCGGGAGGCCCTGCCGGCCACGGGAGTAGCGCCCGTGGCCGGTGGTCCGCCGTCTTGCGCCCTCGGGCCCTTCCCCGGCGCCGGAGCCTGGCCGCGCCGTTGCGCGAGGCTGCGGTCCGCTACCGCGAGCCGCCTTCCGCGGCCGCCTCTGCCGCCTGCCGCTCGAGGTTGCGGTTGATCTCGAGGATGTGGCGGATGTCGTGGTTGCCCTCGTGGCACGCGTACTCGTACATCGGTCCCTCGATGCGCACCATGGGGACCTCGCCGCCCCACGGGCTCGTCCAGGTCGTGGGATCCGTGATCGTGAACTCGTAGCGGATCGTGTCCGCGTCGACGAGCGTGAAGCGCTCCTCGATGTGACGGAACTCGTTCGACCCCCGGTAGTTGCGCCGGGCGATGAAGTTCCCGGTCTCGACGATCAGCGTGTCTCCCTCCCAGCGGGCGCGCGAGTCGCCGGCGAACTGGCGAATCGCGTCGGGAATGCCCGGCCGGCCGTCGAGGGCCATGATCCGCGGCGGGTTCGTCGCCAGCTCCGTGAACAGCACGAAGTGGTCGGGGGTCTGGAATATCTGGTGGATGTCGTTGTAGGCCGGGGGCAGCACCGGCGGCCCCTCGTGCGTCCAGACGACGCAGCGTTCCATCAGGGGACGGGTCTCGTAGCCGTCGAACACGCGGGCCATCGCCGCCTCGGCCTCCACCCGGGCCGCGCCCTCCGGCGTCATCGGCGGAATCCTGCCGTTGGGCGGATATGTGATCAGCGACGTCCGCCGGGTCGACAGGCCCTTGGGCACCGGCGTCCGCAGCCAGACCTGATTGTCGTAGTGTACGTACGAGGCGTCGCGGTTCTCCTGGTAGAGCGCCTCTTCCCGCGCGGCGGGGTCCTCGATGGCGACGGCGTCGCGCCGCAGGGGGTCGACGCCTTCCGCCGTCAACTGCTCCTGCAGCAGGGCCGCCTCCTCCTCGGACAGGAACTCCTGGTCGGCCAGCCGTTCGGGCCGCTCGAGGGGCGTGAACGTCTGCGTCGTCCAGTAGCCCTGCAGATCCGGCTGCCCGTCCGGGAGCCGGGGCACCGTCCACGCGGCCTCCCCGTCCGCGGCTTCCTGGCCCTGACTCTGCCCGGCGTCGGCGACCGGCGCCAGGGCTGCGACCACGACGATCGTTGCGAAAACGGCGAGAAGACGGCGTCTCATCCGACCCTCCCTTCACGATGTTGTCGATCGAGCAGATTGTAGCGGCAGCCTGACTCTATCGCACACCTGCCCGGCCGCGGCAGGCCCGTCGGGTCCGGCCGTCCGCCCGCGTGGCGACGACGGGTGTCGGTCCCGGAGCGCATCCCGCGTTGTTGGATGCGCCGGCGCATACGGACCCTGGGGCCCGGGAACGGAATACGAGCCTGACAACTGACGGGACCAGGAGTCTGCGCCGCAGGAAACGTAGGCCCCAACATGAAGAGGTTGCCGCCAATAGCAACCACGACATGTAGTCGTCGATCGGGCCGGAAACCGTTCCACAGCGCAGACTCCCAGCGTGAATCCAGTCAGTTCTGGTCGCAGATTTGCTCGCAGGCCAAGATCGACCGTCTCGAAGTTCTGCACTGGCTCGGCTTCCGGACGGACGTCGATGGTTGGCGACAAGGCTGAATCGAGTCGCTCGAGCTCAAGGCCGATGCCGCCGTCCGGTCGATCGAGCGACCCCGATGAACCTGACCCGGCGGATCAATCGTCGATGCCGCCCAGGCACAGGTACTTGATCTCGACGAAGTCGTCCATGCCGTACTTGGATCCCTCGCGGCCGATGCCCGACTCCTTGACCCCGCCGAAGGGCGCCACCTCGTTCGAGATGATGCCCTCGTTGACCCCCACGATGCCGTACTCCAGGCCCTCGGAGACCCGCCAGACGCGGCCGATGTCGCGGCTGTAGAAGTAGGCGGCGAGGCCGAACTCGGTGTCGTTGGCCATGCGGATGGCCTCGTTCTCGGTCGAGAACCGGAAGAGCGGCGCCAGCGGGCCGAACGTCTCCTCGCGGGCCACCGCCATCGCCGGGGTGACGCCGGTCAGCAGGGTGGGCTGGAAGAAGCTGCCGCCGAGCGCGTGGCGCCCGCCGCCGACGGCGACCGCGGCGCCCTTCCCGACCGCGTCGGCAATGTGCTCCTCGACCTTCTCGACCGCCCGCAGGTCGATGAGGGGGCCCTGCTGGGTCCCCGCCTCGAGGCCGTTGCCGACCTTCAGGGCGGCCACCGCCTCGGCCATCTTCGCCGCGAACGCGTCGTAGACGCCGTCCTGCACGAGCACGCGGTTGGCGCAGACGCAGGTCTGTCCCGCGTTGCGGTACTTCGAGGCCATGGCCCCCGCCACCGCCGCGTCGAGGTCCGCGTCGTCGAAGACGATGAACGGGGCGTTGCCGCCGAGCTCGAGGCTGACCTTCTTGACGGTCGAGGCGCACTGCGACATGAGGAGCTTGCCGACCTCGGTGGACCCGGTGAACGACAGCTTGCGGACGGTCGGGTTGGAGGTCAGCTCGGCCCCCATCGGGCGGGACGGCCCGGTGATGACGTTGACCACCCCCGGGGGCATGCCCGCGCGGTCGGCGAGCTCCGCGAGGGCGAGGGCCGAGAACGGCGTCTGCGAGGCGGGGCGGATGACGACGGGGCAGCCGGCGGCCAGGGCGGGGGCGCACTTGCGGGTGATCATCGCGGCCGGGAAGTTCCACGGCGTGATGGAGGCGACCACGCCGATGGGCTGCTTCAGCACCACGATGCGGCGGCCGGGCAGGGGGTGGTCGATGACGTCGCCGTACACCCGCTTCGCCTCCTCGGCGAACCACTCGACGAACGACGCCGCGTAGGCGATCTCGCCGCGCGACTCGGCGAGGGGCTTGCCCTGCTCGGTGGTCATCAGGACAGCAAGGTCCTCCTGGTGGGCCATCATCAGCTCGAACCACCGGCGCATCAGCTTCGCGCGCTCCTTCGCGGGGCGCGAGCGCCATCCGCTCCACGCCGCGTCGGCGGCCTCGATGGCGGCGCGGGTCTCCTCGCGGCCGAACGCGGGGACGGCGCCGACGATCTCGCCCGTGGCGGGGTTGTCGACCTCGATGACCTCACCGCTCCGCGCGTCGGTCCACTCGCCGTTCACGTAGCACTGCCGGCGAAAGAGAGAGGTCTCCGCGAGGATGATCGTCGTCTGGGTCTCCATGTCGACTCTCCGAACGGCGGCACGTCCGCCGCACGTCTACAGGACAACGAGGTTGTCCCGGTCCGCGGTCTTGACCGCGGTCAGCGCGATGGTCTGGTCGAAGGTGACGAGGCGCCCGCCGTGTCGTGCCGCCAACCCGAGCAGATAGATGTCGGTGAGCTGCCTCGGCCCGTGGATTCGCGAGTGATCGAAGAGCGTTGCGTCGAGAATCGAAACTTCGCTGCGCCAGTACTCGTGATGGTCGGCCGACGTCGCCGTGGCGAGAAGCCCGATGGCGGTCCGGGTGGACACGGGGCTCGGGTAGCCCGGCTGACTCACGATCCGGATGAAGCCGTTCTGAGTGACGGCGCACGACGCCCAGCCGTGGCCGACCTGCTGCTCGAACCATCGTCGGCCCCGCTCGTGCAGGACGTGGTCGCGATCGAGGAGGGCGAGCAGGACGTTGATGTCGAGCAGTGCGCGCAAGTCGACCTCGGGGTCAGTACGGGCCGTCTTCGCGCAGGCGGTCGATCAACTCGTTGGTGACGGGCTTGCCGCGCTTGGGCAACGGCCGGAATCCGCAGAAGCCATCGCCTTCCGGGACGGCGTCCGACGGCGAACCGTTCAGCCCCTTCCGGGCAAGTTCGGAGATCACGGCTCCGATGCTGCTACCGTCCCGGCGCGCCAAGTCCCTTGCCGCATGCAGGACATCGTCGTCAATGCTCAGCGTGGTGCGCATGCATCAGATGCTAGCACATCGTCGCCAACCGATCAGTGCGTCAGCCCGTACAGCATGAAGTTGACGCCGATCTGGAAGCCGGTGTTCTCGGCCTCGATGGGGAGGAGGCCGCGGCCCGCCAGCCACCAGTACTCGCCGAGGTTGGTGTTGTAGGCGACGACGGCCATCATCCGGCCGTTGGGGTCGTTGTCCTCGAAGACGGCGAAGTACTCGGGCGTCATCCCCCTGAGGTGGTGGTTGTAGGGGTTGGGGGTGTCGATCTTGCCGACGCGGAAGAACAGGTTGAAGATGGGGTGGCCGGCGTCGAGGGTCATGAGCTGGGCGTCGGGGAGCACGCGCCGGAGCTGGGCCTCGAAGTTCTCCCACTGCCGGGTCTCGAAGTCGTTGAAGATGACGAAGCCGCCCTTCAGCATGTAGGCGCGCAACGAGGCGGCCTGCGCGTCGGTCATGATCCAGAAGCCCGGCTCCCACATCATCGCGATGGGGTGCCTGAACAGCTCGGGGTCGTCGAGGGCGAGGGCGAGGCTGCCGTCGGTGCGGGCGTCGGCGGCGGTGTACTCGCCGACCACCGACATCATGTTGGCCTCGGCGTCGGGGAATTCGTGCAGCCAGAAGTTGACGCCCATGCCCTGGGGCCGCGTCCCGTAGGTGCCCCCCGTCCAGCGCAGGCGCACGAAGTGGAGGCGGCCGTCGTAGGGCAGATCGGCCCGGCCCCAGAGGCGGTAGCCGCGGAAGAACCCGAACTGCGCCGACGCGGCGGTGGCCACCGCCAGCAGGGCCAGCGCCACCACCACCGCGAGCACTCTGCGCGTCGTCACGCTCTGTCCATCCCGCCGCGGTCCGCCCGCGGCGCCGCCCACGGCCCTACCTCGCGGCCTCGGTCTCTTCTTCGGCTTCGGCGGCCTGACGCTCCAGGTTGCGGTGGATCTCGAGGATGTGCCGGATGTCGTGGTTGCCCTCGTGGCAGGCGTACTCGTACATGGGGCCCTCGGTGGTGACCATCGGGATCTCCGCGCTCCACGGGCGCGCCCACGTCGTCGGGTCGTCTGCGGTGAACTCGTAGCGGATGGTGTCGGCGTCGACGCGGGTGAACCGCTCGGTCACGCGCAGGGCGGCCGACGACCCCTGGAAGCGGGTCTTGTCGGTGAAGTTGGCGCTCTCGACCACCAGCGTGTCGCCTTCCCACCGGCCCCGCGAGTCGCCGGGGATGAGCTCGATCGCCTCGGGCAGAGCGGGGCGCCCGTCGAGGGGAATGATGCGGGGCAGGCTGTTGTTCAGCTCGGTGAAGATGACGACGTGGTCGGGGGTCTGCAGTATCTGGTGGATGTCGTTGTAGGCCGGGGGCAGCATCGGGGGGCCGTTGTGGGGCCACACGATGCAGCGCTCGGACAGCGGCCGGGTCTCGTGCCCGGTGAACGGGTCGACGCCCCGCCGCGCCTCGGCCCGCGCCGCCGCCCGCGCGTCGGCCTCCGGGGTCCGGGCGGGGATGCGGCCGTTCGCCGGATCCGTGATCAGCGAGGTCCGCCGCGTCGACAGCCCCTTGGGCACCGGCGTCCGCAGCCAGAGCTCGTTGTCGTAGTGGATGTAGCTGGCGTCGCGGTTGTCCTGGTACAGCCGCCGCTCCCGCTCCTCGGGGTCCTCGATGTTGATGACGCTGCCGGCCAGCGGGTCGACGCCTTCCGCGGTGAGCTGGGCCTGAAGGGCGGCCCACTCCTCTTCGGTGAAGGACGCCTTGTCGCCGAGGTGCGCGGGCCGCTGCAGCGGGGTGAAGGTCTGGGTGGTCCAGAAGCCTTGCAGGTCGGGCTGGCCGTCGGGCAGGCGGGGCATCGTCCACGCGGCCCCCCCATCGCTTGCCGCGGCCCGATCCTGACCGGCGGCCGGGGCCGGTTGCAGGCCAATCGCCGTGATGACCGTGACCAGGACTGGCAGTCCGAGACGACGATGGCCCATCTGACCCTCCCGCGGTTGACTTGGTGCGAACGAACTCATGATCGCCCAGGACGCCCGGGTTGGCAACTCCCGCCCGCGGGGCCGGCGTCGGAGAGGGCGTGTCGGTCAGGTCGAGGAACGGACGGGAGCGGCATCGCCCAGGACGCCCGGGTTGGCAACTCCCGCCCGCGGGGCCGGCGTCGGAGAGGGCGTGTCGGTCAGGTCGAGGAACGGACGGGAGCGGCCATCCGCCCTGCCGTCCAGCGGGTGCCGGGCGTAGGATGAGAATGATGAGTCTCGAAGTGATCGCGACCGTGCTGACGGCCGTCGGCGTGCTCGTGGGAGTGTGGCGCCTGGTCGAAGGCGTGCGCCGCGACCTGACCGCGCAGATCGCGGCCGTGGACACACGCGTCGACGACATCCTGTTGGCGGATCGCGTTCAGGAGTCTCGCCACCGACGGCCGCGCCTCCAACCAGGCGGGCACGGTCATCTTCCACCTGATCGACAGCCCGCGGCGGCGCGGGCGACGCCGTGCGAGGGCCATCTCACCAATCGGGACATGTATCCGGGCGTGCCGTGACCCTTGACGCCGAGCCGCGCTGCGCCTACACTCGCCGCGAGGTCGTGTGCGGTCCGGCAAACCCGCCATGGGCGGACCGTCGCACGCGGCCGGGGAGGGCGAGATGGTCCGACCGGCGCGACTCGGTTCCGGCGCGTGCATCCTGCTGTGGCTCGCCGTCGTCGGCCTCGGGGCGGTCGCGCCGGTCGAAGCCTCCCCGCAGGCGGAGACGCCCGGCGCCGCGAGCGCCGAGTCCCGCGGCGCCGGCGAGGCTCCGTCTCCCGACCCCCGCGCCCTCCTCGACGAGTACTGCGTCGTCTGCCACAACGCCCGTACCCGCACCGCCGGCCTGCTGCTCGACCGCGCCGACGTCCACCAGGTCGCGGCCGGGGCCGAGACCTGGGAGAAGGTGGTGCGCAAGGTGCGGAGCGGCGCCATGCCGCCGCCGGGCCGGCGCCGCCCCGACCCGCAGACCTTCGACGCCTTCGTGACGGGGCTCGAGGCCGAGCTCGACGCGGCCGCCGCCGCCCGACCGAACCCGGGCCGACCGCCCGACCACCGGCTGAACCGTTTCGAGTACGGGAACGCCGTACGGGATCTCCTGGACCTCGAAATCGACGTCGAGGCCCTGCTGCCGCCCGACGAGTCGGACCAGGGCTTCGACAACATCGCCGAGGTCCTCTCGATGTCGCCGACCCTGCTCGGCCGCTACCTGTTCGCGGCCCGGCGCATCAGCCAGCTCGCGGTGGGCGACCCGTCGGCGGGGCCGGCGGTCGAGACGTTCCGCGTGTCGCGCGGGATGCGGCAGGACCAGCGCATGAGCGAGGACCTGCCCTACGGCACCCGCGGCGGGCTCGCGGTGCGCCACTACTTCCCGCTCGACGGCGAGTACGAGGTGCAGGTCCGTCTGGGGCGCAACTTCACCAACTCGCAGATCCGCGCCATCGCCACCCGCGAGGAGATCGACGTGCTGCTCGACGGGGTCCGGGTCACCCGGTTCACCATCGGCGGGCAGTGCGCGGACCCGTCCGACGCCGACCCCGCGTGCACGGGGTCCGGCATCTATCGCACGTCGCGCTACCAGTTGACGGCGGACGAGGCGTTGCGGGTGCGGTTCCCGGCGACGGCCGGCATGCGCACCCTCGGCGTGGCGTTCGTCAGGAAGAGCGTGCTCACCGAGGGGCCGCCGCCGACCCTGCTGCCGCCCCGGCACACCAGCTCGACCTACGAAGCGCCGCGCATGGACGTCGACTACGTGCGGCTGGAGGGCCCGTTCGACCCCACCGGCCCGGGCGACACCGCGAGCCGCCGGCGCATCTTCGTCTGCCGGCCGGACGGGGAGAGCGCCGAGGCGGAAGGAGCCTGCGCGCGCGAGATCCTGGGTAGCCTCGCCCGGCGCGCCTATCGCCGGCCCGTCACCGGCGCCGATGTCGACACGCTGCTCGCGTTCTACGACGCCGGCCGGAGCGAGGGCGGCTTCGAGCGCGGCATCCAGGAGGCCCTGGCCCGCCTGCTGGTGTCGCCGCGGTTCCTGTTCCGGGTCGAGCGCGACCCCGTGGGCGTCGAGGCGGGCGGCGTCTACCGCATCAGCGACCTCGAGCTGGCCTCGCGGCTGTCGTTCTTCCTCTGGAGCAGCATTCCCGACGACGAGCTGCTCGAGGCGGCGGAAGCCGGGACGCTCCGCGAGCCCGGCGTGCTCGTGGCGCAGGTGCGCCGCATGCTGGCCGACCCCCGGGCATCGGCGCTGGCCCGCAACTTCGGCGGGCAGTGGCTGTTCGTGAGGAACCTGAGGGCGGTCGACCCCGACGCGAGCGCGTACCCCGAGTTCGACGACAACCTGCGCGGGGCGTTCGGGCGCGAGACCGAGCTGTTCCTCGAGCACCAGATGCGCGACGACCGTCCTCTCGTCGAGCTGCTGACGGCGGACCACACGTTCCTGAACGAACGGCTGGCGCGGTTCTACGGCCTCCGCAACGTCTACGGGGCGCACTTCCGGCGCGTGCACATGCCGGACCCGCGTCGGGCGGGGCTGCTCGGCCACGCCAGCATCCTGACCGTGACGTCCTATGCGACGCGGACGTCGCCGGTGGTCCGCGGCAAGTATCTTCTCGACAACATCCTCGGGGCGCCCCCGCCGCCCCCGCCGCCGAACGTGCCGGCCCTCGAGGAGACCGCCGCGGCCGGCCACGGGGCGTCCGTCCGCGAGCAGATGGAGCAGCACCGGCAGAGCCCGGCCTGCGCAGCGTGCCACCAGCGGATGGACCCGCTGGGCTTCGCGCTCGAGAACTTCGACGGCATCGGGCAGTGGCGCGACCGCGACGGCGGGGCGCCGATAGACGCCTCGGGACTGCTGCCCGACGGCACCGCGTTCACCGGCCCCGCCGACTTCCGCGAGGCGCTGCTGGAGCGCCGCGGCGAGTTCGTGCGCACCGTCACGGAGAAGCTCCTGACCTATGCGCTCGGCCGCGCCGTCGGGGCCCACGACATGCCCGCGGTGCGGCGGATTCTGAGCGAGTCGGCGTCCGACGACCATCGGTGGTCGTCGCTGATTCTCGGTATCGTGGAGAGCCGGCCGTTCCAGATGAGGAGGGCGCAGCAAGCCGGAGCTTCGGCGGTTGCGCCGTGACGCACGCTCCCCCCGAGCGGTGGGGTTCAGGGGTGACCATGCGCAGTTTGCCCGTGTTTTCCGCGCCGGTTCGGGGTGGGTCTTGTCTGGACCGATGGTCCAGGTTCATTCGGATGTAGGGACGGCCGGCCGCAAGCATGCGATGAGGAGTGTCTGATGTTCATCACCAAGAGATGTCTGTCCCGCCGGACGGTGTTGCGGGGACTCGGGGCGAGCGTGGCGCTGCCGCTGCTCGACGGGATGGTGCCGGCGCTGCAGGCCACGCGGCTCACCGCGGCGCGGCCCGTCAAGCGCCTCGGGGCGGTGTACGTGCCCAACGGCATGAGCATGCCCTACTGGGTGCCGTCGGCCGAGGGCAGGCTCGAGCTCACCCCGATCCTGACCCCCCTGGCCCCGGTGCAGGACCGGGTGCTGGTCCTCAGCGGCATGGCCAACGAGGAGGCCAAGCAGTGGCTGGACGAAGGTGACGGCGACCACTCGCGCTGCCAGGCCGCGTTCCTCACCGGGGCGCACGCCATGAAGGCGTCGGGCACCGCGAACGCGACCCTCGAGGTCGGCGTGTCGATGGACCAGCTCGCGGCCCGCGACCTGCGCGAGGACACCCAGCTCGCCTCGCTCGAGCTGTCGCTCGAGGCCAACGATCTCGCCGGGCAGTGCGAGGACGGCTACGGCTGCGCCTACAGCGCCACCCTCGCGTGGAGCGACAAGAACACGCCGCTGCCGATGGCGACCAATCCCCGCGCGGTGTTCGAGCACCTGTTCGGGGCGGTCGGCACCACCGAGACCGGGGCCCGGCTGCGGGCCCTGCGCCGCGACCGCAGCATCCTCGACTCGGTCAGCGCCGAGATCACCGACCTGCAGCGGCAGCTCGGCCGCGGCGACCGCTCGAAGCTCGCGGGCTACCTCGACTCGGTGCGCGACATCGAGCGCCGTATCCAGATCGCCGAGAGCCAGAGCGACCGCGAGCTGCCCGACGTGGTGCAGCCGGCCGGCATCCCCGCGAGCTTCGAGGAGTACGCGGACCTCATGTTCGACCTGATGCTGGTGGCGTTCCAGGCCGACCTGACGCGGGTCTCCACGTTCCTGGTGGGCCGCGAGAAGAGCGTGCGCACCTTCCCCGAGATCGGGGTGGCCGACCCCCACCACCCGACGTCGCACCACCGCCAGCGGCCCGAGCAGCTCGCGAAGCTGTCGAAGATCAACACGTACCACATGCAGATCTTCGGGCGCTTCCTCGAGAAGATGGCGTCGACCCAGGATGGCGACGGCTCGCTGCTCGATCACTCGGCGATGGTCTACGGCGCGGGCATGGGGAACAGCAACGCGCACGATCCCCTCGACCTGCCCATCGTTCTCGCCGGCGGCGGGGGCGGCACCATCAAGGGCGGGCGGCACGTGCGGCTGCCGGAAGGGACGCCGCTTGCCAACATGCACCTGACGGTCCTCGGAAAGATGGGGATCCCGGCGGAGCGGCTCGGCGACGCGACCGGCGATCTGCCGATCGTGTCCGGCTTGTAGGAGGGTCTGCCGGGAGTCTGCGCCGGCAGGACGGGGCAGACTTCCGGGCGCCCCCCGGGCCGCAGGCGACGACGGGCGAGGACTCGGCGCTGTGGCGACGGGTCGGGTCGTGCGGCGATCGATCGGCAATCGGAGCCGTCCCGGCCGACTCCTCGAGGTTGTCGGCGCGGCAGGGGACAAGCCGGCCACGGGACCGCGGGCGATTCACGGGCAGCGGCGTGAGGACGGATAGCGGCGGGGACCGCTCCGACGCGCGCGTCGGGCGGAACTGCCGGAGGACGTGACGATGCGCATCAACAGCAGATCGGTTATCGGCGTCGGGCTCGGCCTGCTCGTCGCGGCCTCGCTCGCCGGCGCCGCCGCTCCCGCCGACGACCTTTCCCTCGTCGAGGCGGCCCGCCAGCAACACGCTGCGGCGGTGCGCGCCCTCCTGGGGGACGGCGCACCGGTGAACGCGAGCCGGCCGGACGGCGTCACCGCCCTGCACTGGGCGGCCCAGTGGGACGACGCGGAGATCGCCGGCCTGCTGATCGCGGCCGGCGCGGACGTCGACCGCGCCGACCAGTACGGCGTCACCCCGCTCACCCTCGCCTGCACGAACGCCAGCTCGAAGATGGTCGGGCGCCTGCTCGCGGCCGGCGCCGACGCCGGCGCCGCCCAGGCGAACGGCGAGACGGCGCTGATGACCTGCGCGCGCGGCGGCGTCCGCGACACCGTCGACCGCCTCGTCGCGGCCGGGGCCGACGTGAACGCCAGCGAGAACTACCACCGCCAGACCGCGCTGATGTGGGCGGCCTGGGAGGGGCACATCGACGTCGTCGAGGCGCTGATCGAGCACGGCGCCGACGTCGATGCCCGGACCACCACCGGCTACACCGCCCTGCTCCTCGCGGCGCGGGATGCCCACGAGGCCGTGACGCGGGTCCTGCTCGACGCCGGGGCGGACGTGAACGCGGTGGCCGGGAACTGGACCACCGCCCTCGTCGTCGCCACCATCCGCGGCCACATCGACTACGTCGACCTGCTCCTCGGCCGCGGCGCCGACCCCAACATCGGGCCCGGCTACACCCCCCTGCACTGGGCGGCGGGCGAGTGGGACACGGAGCTGAACGATCTCTCGAACGGGGTGGCCGAGGGCAACCAGTGGAGCATCTTCGGCGGCCTGCACGCGGCCGACCGGCTGCGCACCGTCGGGGCGCTGCTCGACCACGGGGCCGACCCCAATGCCCGCACCAACGGCACCCCCGGCTTCGGCATCAAGGTGAAGGGCCACCTGGGCAACCTCACCGAGGGGACGCCGTTCCTGATCGCGGCGCGCGCGAACGACACGGCGGTGATGCGCCTGCTTCTCGAGCACGGCGCCGATCCCTTCATTCCCACCCGCAACGGCACCACCCCGCTCATGATGGCGGCCGGCGTGGGGCACGAGCCGGGCATCACCCGGTCGGCCGAGCTCGAGGCCCTCGAGGCGGTCCACCTGCTGGTGGAGCTGGGCGCCGACGTCAACGCCGTCAACGAGGCCGGCGACACCGCCCTCCACGGTGCCGCGTGGCGCGAGCGGGCCGACTCGGTCGTGCAGTTCCTGGTCGACCGCGGCGCCGACGTCAACGCGAAGAACCACCGGGGCTGGACGCCCCTGGTCATCGCCGAGGGCATCCACACCGGCGGCAACTTCATCAAGTCGGACACCACCGCGGCCCTGCTCCGCAAGCTCGGGGCCGAGCCCAGCCCCCCGGACATCTCGCGGGAGCCGGACGCGCGGTAGCCGCCTCTCGCGGGAGCCGGACGCGCGGTAGCCGCCTCTCGCGGGAGCCGGGACGCGCGGTAGCCGCCTCTCGCGGGAGCCGGGACGCGCGGTAGCCGCCTCTCGCGGGAGCCGGACGCGCGGTAGCCGCCTCTCGCGCCAGCGGTCGGAAGGCCCTTCTACCACGCCGTACGGACCTGCGGGCTCGGTCAGGAGCGTTCGCGTGACGGGCCGAGGGCCTCGCTCGCCGTCTCCCTCCTGCTCCTGGGCTCTGCCGCGTGGGCCAGGAGGTTGCGGGCACCCGCCGTCATCCGCCGACCCGCCGCACGAAGGCGGCGCCGCGTGGGCCAGGAGGTTACCGCCGTCATCCGCCGACCCGCCGCACGAAGGCGGCGACGGCCTGCCCGATCTCGTCGGGCGAGTCCTCCTGGATGAAGTGCCGCCCGCGGACCGTCACCTCCTCCTGGTTCCTCCAGCCGCGGCAGAACTCGCGTTGCGCTCCCGTCAGGATCGCCCCCGGGTCGGCGTTGACGAACAGCTTGGGCAGGTCGTTCGCGGCCATCCAGTCCGCGTAGTCCCGGACGATGCGGGTGACGTCCTCCGGCTCGCCGTCGATGGGGATCTCGCGGGGCCACGTCAGGGTGGGCCGCCGCGACTCGCCGGGTTCCGTGTAGGGGGCCCGGTAGACGGCCATCTCCGCCTCGGTGAGCGGCCGCAGCACGGAGCCGGGCAGGACCCGCTCGACGAAGACGTTGTTCTCGAGCACCATCCCCTCGCCGGCGCCCGAGCGGAAACCCTGGAAGACGCGCCGCGCCGCCTCCGGCCACTCTGCCGACGTCACCGGACGGACCAGCGCCTCCATGTACGCGATGCCTCGGGTCGCGCCCCGGTGCCGGTTGGCCCAGTCGAACCCGAGGGCGGACCCCCAGTCGTGCACCACCCAGGCCACGTTCGCCGCGACGCCGAGGGCGGCGAGGGCGCCGTCGAGGAACTCGCGGTGCTCGACGAAGCGGTACCGCCCCGGCCCGGAGCCGTCCAGCTTTTCGGAATCGCCCATGCCGATCAGGTCGAGGGCGATGCAGCGCCCCAGCGGCGCCACGTGGGGCATGACGTTGCGCCAGAGGTACGAAGAGGTCGGGTTGCCGTGCAGGAAGACGACGGGGTCGCCCCGCCCCGTCTCGACATAGGCCATGCGCTTGCCGAGCACGTCGACGGTCTGCTTCCGGGGCGCGGTGTCCGAGATCATGTCCCGATCCTAGCAGCCCGAGGGAAATCCCCACTGCTTCGAGCGGCGGTGCATCCCGCCTCACTGCGTCGTGCGGACGGACTGCTTGCGGTCCGCGGCTGCAACATGCCCCACCGGGCCTTCCTCATGCATTTCAGGCACGCCCGACAACCCGCCGGCGCCCGACAACCCGCCGGCGCCCGACAACCCGCCGGCGCCCGACAACCCGCCGGCGCCCGACAACCCGCCGGCGCCCGACAACCCGCCGGCGCCCGGCAGCACGCGGGCATCTGACAGCCCGCAGGTGTCCGACAGCCTGCAGGCGCTCCCACCGATCTCGGTGCCACGCGGGGATCGCCGGGCTGCCCGACTGCGCCCTGCCCGGAGGGTGGACAACCCCAGCCGACGGCGCTAAACTAGTGCGCTACGTAGTGAACGTTCGGGCGAGCCGTCAGGCCGCCTGCTCGGCGATTCGGGACTCATGGAGGTGAGGGGAATGAGAAGCGCCAGATTCGTGCTCGGCTGTCTGGCGGCAGCAGCGGTGATGGTCCCGGCCCTGGCCGCGGCCGAGGCGCCCGAGAACCCGACGTTCCACAAGGACATCGAGCCGATCCTGCAGCGCTCGTGCCAAGTGTGCCACCGGCCGAACAACATGGCCCCGATGTCGCTGATGACCTACCAGGAGACCCGGCCGTGGGCCCGGTCCATCCGCGCCAAGGTCGAGGCGCGCGAGATGCCGCCGTGGCACATCGACCCCAAGGTCGGCGTGCAGAGCTTCAAGGACGACAAGTCGCTGAGCGACGACCAGATCCTGACGGTCAGCAACTGGGTGCAGAACGGCGCCCCGCGGGGCAACCCCGAGGACGCGCCGGCCCCGGTCGAGTTCCAGGAGTTCGGGGCCTGGACCATCGAGCCCGACGTCATCGTGACCTCGCCGCCGCACACCGTGCCGTCCGAGGCGGGTGACTGGTGGGGCGACTACATCGTGCCGTCGGGCATTCCCGAGGACCGCTACATCAAGGCCATCCAGACCAAGGCCGGCGACCTGCGGGTGGTGCACCACGCACTGACCTACGCGGTGACCGATCCCGACGCGCTGCTCAACGACAGCTCCGAGGACGCGTTCCTGAACGAGTACGCGGTGGGCAAGAACGCCGATGTGTATCCGGACGGGACGGGACGGCTGTTCCCGGCCGACTCGCGCGTGCGCTTCAGCTTCCACTACCACTCGGTGGGAGAGGAAGTGACCGACCAGACCGATCTCGGGTTCGTGCTGTACCCCGAGGACTACGAGCCCGAGCACATCCTCTACTCGCGGCAGCTCGGCCAGGCCGGCGAGCTCGACATCCCGGCCGGCCAGGTGACGCGCCACGACGGCTACCAGAAGATGTACCTGCCCGGCAAGCTGACCGGCTTCCAGCCCCACATGCACTTCCTGGGGACCCGGCAGTGCCTCGAGCTCATCTACCCGAACGGGTCGACGGAGATGGTCAACTGCGCCAACTTCGACTTCAACTGGCACATCGTCTACAACTACGAGAACGATGCGCAGCCGGTGTACCCGGCCGGGACGACCCTGCACGTCATCAGCTACCACGACAACACGCAGGCGAACCGCGGCAACCACGACGCGAAGAACTGGACCGGCGGCGGCAGCCGCACCGTCGACGAGATGGCCTTCGCCTGGATCAGCTGGCACGACCTCAGCGACGAGGAGTACGTTGCCGAGCTCGAAGCCAGGAAGGCGAACGCCGACAACGACTAGCCGCGGTGGTTGTTCTCGCGTTCAGGTAGACCATGCCCTCTGCGGGAGCCGCCGCGGCTCCTGCAGGGGGTTTTTTTCAGCAGCAGAAGGGAAGCGGAAAGTGATCATGCAGTTTCTCGGTCGACGGGCCGTGCGACGGTGGCTCGCCGGTGGGATGGGGGCGGTGCTGGTGCTGGCCGCCGCCGCGAGCGCGTCGGCGCAGGTCAACCGCCGCGACGTGCCGATCGTGGCCCAGCCCCAGCAGCGGTTCAACTCGGGCCAGGACATCCAGCCGATCTTCGAGGGGTGGACCCGGAACGAGGACGGCAGCTACCAGTTCCACTACGGCTATCTGAACCGCAACTACCGCGAGCGGCCGAACGTGCCGGTGGGCGCGGACAACTTCTTCTCGCCGGGCGAGCCGGACCGGGGGCAGCCCACCTACTTCTATCCCCGCACCAACCGGTACCAGTTCGACGTGCATGTGCCGGCGGACTTCCCCCGGGACGCCGAGCTGATCTGGGAGGTGACCCGTCAGGGCAGCACCCAGCGGGCGTACGGCTGGCTGCAGCCGGAGTGGGAGATCGACGTCAACACGATCACGTCGAACGCCCGGACGCAGTTCGGACGCGGCGTCGACGAGCTGTATACCAACCTCGCGCCGGCGGTGAGCGCCGAGGCGAGCCACGAGACGGTCGCGGTCGGGGCGCCGGTGAACCTCACCGCCCGGGTGACCGACGACGACCTGCCGACGCCGGTCCCCGAGCGGGACGACAGCCTGCCGCGCCGCCGCCGCGATCCGACCCTGGTGGCGCCGCCCGGCGCGCCGCAGATTCCCGACAACATCCCGAGCTATACCCGCCCGACCCCGACCCGGAACCACATCTCGGTGCTCTGGGCGGTGTCGCGCGGGCCCGCCGACGCCGAGTTCGAGCCCTACGGCTACCAGGAGTGGGCGGAGGGGATGGACGGCGACGGCTGGACGTCGGGCACGTTCGAGACGACCGTCACCTTCGAGGAGCCGGGCGTCTACAGGCTGCGCGCCTTCGTCAGCGACGCCATGCTGATCTCGCACGGCGACGTCGACATCACCGTGACCGCGGCCGAGTAGTCCGCGCCGTGGGCGGCGTGGACTGCCGGAGGATTGAGTTGGGCGGACAGCGACGCCGTCAGGCGTCGCCGCCCGTGCGATATTCTGCGCCGTGGATCGGCGCTGCCTCCCCTGGACGCGCCGACTTGCGTCGAGCACGGGGTTTGCCCGGGCAGGGCGGCGCCAGGCGCGCTGTCCGGGCGAGTGGTCGGCGCCGCCGGTGCTGCGTCATGACTGAGTGTTAGGACATGGGTGGCTGTGATTCCGTCAACGACTGCGCGCCCTAGACCATGTTCGTGTCCGGAGATTGGGACGTGACGCACCACTAGTCCAGTCGGGAGCGCTGACTCCGTGGGAGGCGCTGTTCTTCGGAGGCGCGTCTGATCGGCTGGCGTCGCGGCGCGGCCGGGTCCGCTGTCCGGACGTCGGGCGTGAGACCGGCGTCGCGTCGACGGCGGCGCTCCGTTACCCGCACCGCCGGGTAGCGCGGGCGGTCAGGAACACGGCCGTGGCCAGGCACGCCGCCCCCACCGGTACGACGGCGATGCCCAGCCCCGGGTCCCCCCCGTAGAGTTGCACCCCGCCCGCGAAGAACCCGCCCGGCAGCAGCACGCTGGCTCCCACGAGGCACCGCGACGCCATCCGCTGATTGCCGTCCCCGAGGTGGGGGAATGCACGCAAGCACAGCGCCCAGGCGACGTGGACGAGGCCGAGCAGGGCGCCGTGGGCGTGGGCCAGGGTCCACATGAGCCGGCGGGTCTCGTTGGTGACGTCGAGGTAGAAGCCCACCTTGAACCCGTGCAGCAGCTCCAGCACGAAGCCGACGGAGAGGAAGACTAGCAGCGACCACCAGCCGAAGCGGAGGTGGCGGGCCGGATAGTCGACGTCGGGGCGCGGTCGCTGAGCCACTACTCTCGGAGGAAGAGCGGCCGCCGGTCGCGGGCGTCGAAGAGCCGCCGCATGGCGTCGACCCGCAGCTCGCCGCGCGGGTCGACCAGCAGCTCGGGCTCGCGCCGCAGGCGGGCGGCCGGCGAGGCCCGCCATTCCCGGAGCACGCGGACCGCCGTGTCGACGCGCGCCTGCCGCGGGCCCGTGAAGTCGTAGTCGAGGTTGGCGTAGCCGGGCAGGCTGCGCAGCGAGCGGGCCGCGATGAACCGCACCGCGTCGTAGGGGTCGCCGAGCGCCTCGCCGAGGTGGGGCACCATCCAGGTGGTGCCCGAGGCCTCCTGGGCCGGTCGCCAGCCCATGCTCCACGCGGTGAGGGCCCGCAGGCCCGCGTCGCCGGCCAGCATCCAGCGCAGCCCCGCCGCCACCGTGCGGTCGCCGTTCCGCATGGGGGGGACGGGAATGTCGTACCACTCGTCGAGCGTCTCCGCCGTCCACGCCAGGGTCTTGTCGAGATGGCAGAGGTTGCAGGCGTTGGGTCTCCCCACCTGCACCGTCTCCGCCGCCGACGGGCTTCCCACCGTATGGCTGCGTATCGCCTTCAGCAACCCATAGCTCGTGTACGGCATGTGGCAGTTGTAGCACCGGCTGCCCGCCGACTCCGGGGCGTGCCGGGTGTGCGCGGCGGGGTCTGCGCGCAGGGGCTCGTGGCACTGCAGGCACGCCTCGTCGCCGTCCATGCCCACCGACACCTGGTGGGTGTCGGCCCACGCCGCCACCGTCCGCGGGTCGTCGGCGGTCTTGTGCATGGCGTGGCACGAGAAGCAGCTCAGCGTGCGTTCCGGCGACTCCGCGTCGCGGAAGCAGGGGGAGTCGAGCAGCCCGTTGTACTCGCGGCCCGAGACCCGGATGGTGCCGTCGGGCCAGAACGACCCGCGGACGAACTCGGGGTCGGCCGCCACCAGCGATCGGATCTCCGCCGAGGTGCGGTCGGCGGCGGGTTGCACGATGAACCGAGTGTCCCGCAGCTCGTCGCCGGGGCGGTAGGGCAGCCCCTCGCGGCTCGCCCGCCGCTCGTCGTCGGGGTCGTAGTACTCCCACACGCTGTGGCACTGCCCGCAGACCTGCGACGACCGCACCGGATCGAGGGTGGCGGGCTGCACGATGGTCGGGTCGCCATCTCCCGCGAGGTGGCTCGCGTAGCGGCGCAGGGGGTTGCGGTTGGCCGCGAGGTGGGCCTGTGCGGGCCCGTGGCACGACTCGCAGGCGATGCCGAACTCCGCCACCGTGGTGTCGATCGCCTGCTCGGCGAACGGCGCGGAGCGGTAGGGGGTGTCGAAGGCGGTCCGGCCCTGCGTCGTGTGGCACACGATGCACACCGCGTTCCAGTGGCCGTCGAGCATCGCCAGCGACTGCCCGGGCGGGTGCAGCACGAGGGCGCTGCGCGGCACCCACTTGTCCTCGGCGAGCAGGTAGGCCCCGGGCAGGATGTTCAGCCCGCGGTCGTGCCCGGTGGCGTACCAGTAGACGTTCTGGTGGTGCGACCCCGTCATCATGACCACGCGCCGCCGGATGCGGGGGCGCTCGGGGTCCGGCCCCTCCCAGCCCGGGTCGTCGAACTGCGCCCACAGCTCTTCGCCCCGGCGCTCGAGCTGCATCGGGCTGCCGTGCACCGCCTCGACCCGCACGCCGTCGAAGTCGGCGCTGACGGTGTCGGGGGTGGCAACCTGGGTCATGGTCCGGTGGTACGACCCGTGCCAGCTCTCGTACTCCGAGGGGTGGCAGGCGCGGCAGGTGTCCGACGATACGTAGCCGTCGCCGGTCACCTGAACGGGACGATCCACCACCTCCGATTCCGGGGTCGGTCGGCTGGCGGTGAGGGCCAGGGTGACCCCGAGGCCGGTCGAAACGACGAGAATCAGGATTGCCGGGGCGTAGCGGACGGTGGATGCGGCACCTGACCGCTGCGGGGAGTCTCCAGCCGCCGGCGCGGGGACCGACGGGCGCCTGGGGCGCGGGGATCGAGGCATCGGAAGGGGATTCTATATCGGCAGCTGGCCACGCCCCCGCACCGGCTCACGGACTATCCAGGCTCCGGACGGCGCCACCGACGCTCGACCTCGCGATCCACCGTCACCACTTCCTTGAGATTGCGCCCGTCGCTGACCGCAGTGCGAACGTCGACATTGGCATACCGTGCCCTGTAGTGCCTCTCGATCTCGCCCGGGCGTGTCGGCAGCGTCGATGTCGGTGTCGAAGATGCACCCGAACAGGTGCACCATCAGCGTAGTGCGCCCAGGCCGAGAACGCGCACCGTGCTCGCGCATCTGATGCGCCTCTCGACGAGATTGTTCAGGTCGTCGATCATCAGGTCCCTGGTTGAGGTTCGGCGGCGGGCAGCGCCGCCTTGCGGCCGCTGCCCGCCCACCCAAATCCGCCGGGAGTCCGCGCCGTTCCAGGGCGCAAGCCCCTAGTTGGCGGCGAAGCAGTAGTAGTAGCCGTTGCCGCCCGTGGCCTGCAGGTTGGCCTGGCTGCAGCCGCGCGAGCCGTGGGCCGAGTTCCACGAGTTGGGGTTCGCGCCCCCGCCGGTGCGGTCGAAGTGGCCGACCATGGCGCTGCCCTCGCCGTCGGCGCCCGACATCCAGTTGCCGCAGGTGGTGTCCCCGTCGCTCATGACGGCGGTGCCGTCGAGGTACGACCCGGTCAGGATGTCGTGCTGGTTCGGGCTGTCGCCCCGGCCGGGGGTCATCCCGCCCTGCTCGTTGAGCACGGTCTCCTTGGTCAGGTTGTTCTCGTAGTGGAGCGTGTCGACGTCCCGCGCGACGACCACGCCGGCGACGTTCTGCCAGGGACCGGAGCCGATGCGGTCGCGCGCGTTGACGCCGCCCTCGCCGGTCGTGCTCAGGTAGGCCCGCCATGTCCGGCTGCCGGCCCCGACCGCCGCGGCCAGCGACTGGCAGTGGGCGTCGGCCCCTTCGAGGCCGCCGAGGTTGGCGCCGTCCCCGGGGCCGGCGCTGGTCAGAAAGAAGGTCATGTCGGCGACCTGTTCCTCCGCGGGAGTGCCGGTCGCGAAGCCCACGAGCAGGGCGGTGCCCAACAGCAGCATCTTCTTCATGTCTGACTCCTTCATCGTTCTCGTGCGCGGGAAGATCCCGGCGACACAGGTAAAACGTATCGGCCGATTATAGCCCGGTCCGCCGGGGCGTCTTCGGGCCGGTCGATTCCTCTTGAAGGGCGGCGGCGGTCGGTCGGCGGGTCGGGGGCTGGCCTCCAGCAGCCCGTGGTGGAACCCCGCGTTGCACCGAGAGCAGCGAGGCGCCCGCCTGACAAGGCGTGAGGAGGGCGCATATTGGGCATATGTAACCGACGAACAACGCAGTCAGGCGGGATGCATCGCTGCTCGAATGCAGCGGGGACTTCCACCACGGGCTGCCAGGCGAGAGGGGTCGCCACAAGATAGTCCAGGCGAGGGGGGTCGCCACAAGATAGACAGAGGCGATGCCGCCGGGGAACACACGGAACGGTCGGCCTGACCGGCGCCGGGGGTCGCCTCAAGTGCCCCCCGGGATGCCGGCCCGCGCACCGCCTGCGTATACTGTCTGCTCGGTAGTCCGCGTCGTGGCACGGACGGACGCCTGCCGTCAGGATGAGGTGAGATCATGCCGAAGAGCATTCCGACATTGTCCCGCATCGGGGCGGCCGCCCTGCTGCTCGCGGCCGGGGCCGCCGCCGTCGAGGCCCAGTCGGCGGGCCGGATCATGCGCCAGGCCGAGGCCGACTTCCTCGCCGGCCGCATCGAGGAGTCGGTGGCCGGCTTCGACCAGGTGGCGCGGGCGCGGCCCGACGCGGCCCCCCAGTTCTGGCAGCGGGGCATCGCCCTCTACTACGCGGGACGCTACGACGACTGCCGCCGGCAGTTCGAGGACCACCGCATCGTCAACCCCAACGACGTCGAGAACGCCGCGTGGCACTTCCTGTGCGTCGCGCGCGGCGAGTCGCCGGAGGCGGCCCTGGCGGCGTTGCTGCCGGTGGGGCGCGACCGGCGCCGGCCCATGCCCGAGATCTACGAGATGTTCCGCGGCCGCATGACGCCCGAGGAGGTCCTTGCCGCGGCCGGCGTGCAGGCGAGCGCCCGCTTCTACGCCCATCTCTACCGCGGCCTCTACCACGAGGCATGGGGCCGCGACGAGGCGGCGCGCGAGGAGATCTTCCTCGCCGCCGACGCGCGCTTCGCGCGTTTCGGGGGCTACATGCACGGGGTCGCGGTGGTTCACCGGAACCTGCTGCAGCAGGGCCGGTGAGACGCGGCGGAGACGGCGACGCAAGACCTCCTTCACCGTCCGCACCCGGCCGGTCGCGGCAGGGCCGGTGAGATGCGGCGGAGACGGCGACAGCGTGCGGCCGCGTCCAACGCCACCGGAGAGATTCGCACCCCAATGACGGCGGCCTCGTGATGACGATCCCGCGTTCCCCTGAGAACGGGGCGGACCTCCGCGTTCAGCGACGGCGTCTGCTGGACTGGGTGCGCGGCCAGCTCGTCGGTCCTGCCGGTTCCGGCTGGTTGCGCGGTTCGCCCGTCGAACGCTACCCGGCCGGGGTGCTGCATCCGGTCGATCCGGCCGGTTCGGGCATGACCGGGCTCGATCCCGCGCAGTCGGAGAAGGACGACGACGCGCCCCGGCACGATCCGGCAGGGCAACCCGTGGACTCGCGGGAAGCGCACGGGTCCGGGTCGGCGGCGGCGCCGCCGGACGACGAGGAGGACGACGACGCGCCGGTCGGCGCCGAAGGGCCGCCGGACAGGGTTGCGGCGCGGCCGGTGGGCCGCCGCCGCTACGTGCCCCCGTCTTCCGTCGGCGTGTCCTTCTACGTGCGGGGCGATGCGCGTCTGCGCGTTACCGCGTCCGCGGCGAGCTACCGGCGAGTGCACGAGCGCGGCGCGTCGGGCCGGTTCGTGGCCCACCGGCCCGACGCCGATCACGCCGGCGGCGGCGGAGGCGAAACGGACGACGGCGGCGGGTCCCGCGCGCGCTACGAGCGTACGCCGTTCGAGTGCGGTCTGATCTGGCCGGACGGCGAAGCCGAGGCGCCGGTTGGCGCGAGACGGCACGTGCGCCGCCGACCGTATCGGGATGGCGACCTGGTGACGGCCACCTTCTCGGACCTCTCTCCCGCGACTCCTCCGGGCCCCGCCGGGGCCGCATCCCCTGCATGGCAGACCCAGCTCGACGTGCGGCGCCGGTCGTACGGGGACGGGCACATCCTGACGGTGGTCTTCGCGAACCGTCGGCCCGAGGCGCCGCCCGGGACGGACCGGGCTGAACGGCGCCTGTTCGAGGTCCGTCTCGAATGCGTCGTCGAGGCGGGGGAGCTGGCCGAGTACCCGCGCGTGGACCCGGCCCTCCTGACCGACGAGGAACAGGAGATCGAGCTCCGGTACCGGGACACGCACATTTACGCGATCGGCCACGGTGCGGCGGCCGACTGGGTGCTGGAGCCGGGCCGGCCGCCGCGCATCCGGTCCGCGTGCATGCCGGCGGTGGACGTGCCGCTGGTGACGACGCAGGTCGACGGCGTCGACGACCGCGTGCTGGTGATGGAGGACATCGCGGCGAAGGGGACCTTCCGGGAGTGCCTGCCCCGATTCGAGGCCTTCGTGGCCGCCTACGGCGCCTGGGTCGGCCGCCAGCACGCGGCGGCGCGCCGGTTCACGGCCGGCGAGCGGGCGGCCGCCGACCGCATCTGCGCGCGGATGGACGAGGCTCGGGAACGGATGCGGGGCGGGGTGGAGCGGCTGCGCCGCGACGATGACGCGGCCCTCGCGTTCCGGCTGGCCAATCAGGCGATGCTGGACCAGATGCGCCAGCACGACGTCGCCGCGGGCCGGTACCGGGACGTGCGCGACTACCGCTGGCGGCCGTTCCAGCTGGCGTTCCTGCTGGCGGTCATCGAGTCGACCCTCGACGAACACGACGCACGCCGGGACGTGCTGGACCTGATCTGGTTCCCGACCGGCGGCGGCAAGACGGAAGCCTACCTGGGGCTGATCGCCTTTCTCATCGTCTGGCGGCGGCTGCGGTACGGCGAAGCCGGCGGCGGCACGACGGTGCTCATGCGCTATACCCTGCGTCTGCTGACCCGGCAGCAGTTCGAGCGGGCGGCGCGCATCGTCTGTGCGCTCGAGCGGCTGCGCCGGCTCGGCGCCGCGCCGCTCGGCGACGAGGCGATCACGGTCGGGCTGTGGGTGGGGGCGGCGGCCAGCCCCAATACCCTCGAGGAGGCGGCGAAGCAGGTCGCGGCTCCGGCGCCCCGCCATGCCGGTCCCGCCGCGGAATCGGCCGGCGCCGGGCCCGAGGCCGCCGAACCGCCGGCCGGAGACGGCGCTCGAGCGGCCGCGCCGGGTGTCGCAGCCGGCGCCGGCCCCCTCCTCGCGCTGCAGGCCTGCCCCTGGTGCGGCCGACCGTTCGCCGCACCGTACGGCTACCGTGCCGGCCCGCAGGAGTCCGGCTTTCTGTGTGGCAATCCCGAATGCGCGTTCGGCGACGGGCGTCCGCTGCCCTGCCGCGTGGTGGACGAAGCGCTGTACGAGCGGCCGCCGACGCTGCTCGTCGGCACCATCGACAAGTTCGCGCGGCTGGCCTGGGAGGAGCGCGCGGCGGCGTTCTTCGGCCGCGGCCGGCGCCGGCCGCCGGAGCTCGTGATACAGGACGAGCTGCACCTGATCGCGGGGCCCCTCGGGTCGGTGGCCGGGGTCTACGAGGCGGCCGTCGACACGGTGCTCGAAGGGCGCGGCGTGCGTCCGAAGTACATCGCCTCGACCGCCACCATCCGCACCGCCCGCGATCAGGTGCGGCGCCTGTACGGCCGCGAAATGGCCGTCTTTCCGCCGCCCGGGCTGTCCTCCGACGACTCGTGGTTCGCCCGCACCGACCGCTCGCGGCCGGGACGGCTGTACGTCGGCTACCTGGCGCCGGGGCTCGACCGGCAGCACTGCCTGGCGCCTCTCGCCGCCGTCCTGCTGGCGGCGCCGGGGACGGTGTTCGAGGACCAGGGGGACGCGGAGGACCTGCTCGACGCGTGGTGGACGCTGGTGGTCTACCACGGCAGCCTTTCCGGCGTCGGGGCCAGCCACAACGCGTTCGTCACCGACGTGCGCACGTTTCTCCAGCGTCTCGACGCGGAGCGGGCCCAGACGGCCCGCGCGGCCGGGGCGCCGTCGGCCTCCGGCTCCTCCGCGGCGGGCGCCGCCGCGCGCCGCCAGCCGGCCGTGGCCCAGCTCACCAGCCGGTCTTCCGCGGAGGAGAACGCCCGCACCTTCGACCGGCTGGCCGCCCCCCGCGGCGCGCCCGACTGTCTGGACGCGGTGCTGGCGACCAACATGCTCTCGGTCGGCGTGGACGTCGACCGGCTGGCCGCGATGGTCGTCAACGGCCAGCCCCTCACCACGGCCGAGTACATCCAGGCCAGCAGCCGCATCGGGCGCGCCGAGGTGCCGGGCCTCGTCTTCGCCAACTACTACCGCCAACAGGCGCGCAGCCTGTCGCACTACGAGAACTTCCGCCCCTATCACGAGTCGTTCTACCGCTTCGTCGAGCCGACCAGCGTGACGCCGTTCACCTACCAGGTGCGCAGGCGCGCGCTGCACGCGGCGCTGGTCATCGCCCTGCGCCACGGTGTCGACGACCTGACCGCCGGCGGCGCCGCCGGCCGGTTCCGGAGGGACGACGCACAGGTGCGGGCGGTGGTCGAAGCCCTGAAGCGGCGTTGCCGCCGGGCGGCCGGCGACGCCGCGGACGACACGGCGCGCCACCTCGATCGGCTGGTCGACGAATGGCACGACGAGGCGCTCCGCTGCGACCGCGAGAATCGCGGGCTGCACTACCATTGCCGGGACGAGAGCGCCGACCGCCTGCTCGGCGCCTTCGACGGCGCGCGGCCGGGCCGCTGGAGGACGCTCAATTCGATGCGCAACATCGAAGACACCGCCCTGCTGTCGGTGAAGCAGCGCGATGCCGGGCGGCGTGACCGCCCCCGGCACGGGACCGGCTCCGCGGGCGAGGCGTGATGGCCGCCGAGGCGTCGGCCGTGCCCGCACCCGGCGTGGCCGCCCCGGGGGCGAGGCGGGATGGCTGACGAGCCGATTCCGGTACGGCTGTCGCACCTGCTGCGGTACTGCGCCGTCGGGGCGGTGGTGCGCGGTCCGGACTACCTGGTGACGGTGAAGGACACCCGCACCTGGAAGTGCGGGCTCGAGCACCAGATTCAACACGTCGAGCAGGTGCGCGCGGTCCTCGGCATCGGCAGCACGCTGCGTTCACCGCCGGTGGCGCGCATCGAGGACGGCCGGCCCACCGGGCAACCGATTCCCGCCATGCGGTTTCCCGGCTGGATGCGTTGCGCGCGGTGCGGGTTGCTGCACTACCGGCCGTGGCGGCGGACCTCCGGGCCGGCGCCGGACTCACGGTCCCGGCCGCGCGCCGATACCCGGGTCTGCGGGGGCGCGGACGGACGGGGGTGTCAGGGCCGGCTCGAGCAGGCGCCGTGGGTCCTCGCCCACGCCCGCGGCCATCTCGCGGACCTGCCCTGGCACCGGCTGGCCCACCCCGGGAGCGAGAGCAGGCATCCGGGCCGGCGCCGGTGCCGCGCCGACTGGGACGAACCGTACCTGCACGTGGTGGCGGCCGACCGCGGCCACGTGGTTCGATGCGGCCGGTGCCGCGCGTCCGGGCCGCTGCCGCAACGCTTCCCGTTCGGGGAGGGGGCGTGGCGACAGCCGTGGTTCCCCGAGCCGGCGGGGCCGCTGGACGAGCCGGCGTGGGTGCTCGAGATCAACGACGTGCGCGTCCACGCGCCCGACACCGTCACCGCGCTGGTCATACCGCCCGAGTCGCGCATCCGCCGCGGCACCGTGATCGACCGTCTGTTCGGCAGCTCCGATCAGCGGGCGGCCCTGCGCGGCGCCGGCACGCCCCTGCATCGGAAGACCGTGTTGCGGCGCATCGCGAGGGACCTGCGCTGCACGCCGGACGAGGTCGAGGAAGCGCTGGCCGGGATCGACCGGGGGTATCCGCTCTACGGGCAAGCCATCGCGGGGGGCGACCTGCTGCAGAGCGAGTACCGGGCCCTCGTCGAACCCATCCCGGACCTGCGCGAAGACGAGGACTTCGTCACCTCGCACCACACCGAGGCGTGGTCGGCGCTGGTACGGGGACTGGACGGCGCGGCCGGACGCATCGCCGGCGCCGTCGACCGGCTGATCGGGGTCGAGCGTCTCAAGGAGATCCTGGTGCTCAAGGGATTCCGGCGGCTGGGCGGCGAGACGGTGACGCCGCCCGACCTGACCGGCGGGAGCGGTTGGCTGCCCGCGCTGGAGCTGTACGGCGAGGGCATCTTCTTCACCCTGCGCGAGGACCGCCTGCGGCGCTGGGAATCGGACGACACCGTGTGCGGCCGGGCGCAGGCGTTCGCCGAGCGGCTCGCCGGCGGCCCCGTGCGCCTGTCGGCGCCGCCGCGGGTCTCGCCGCGCTTCCTGCTGCTGCACACGCTGGCCCACCTGCTGATCCGCGCGCTGGAGAGCCATGCCGGCTACCCCGCGGCGTCGTTGAAGGAGCGCATCTACAGCCGTCCCGGCGGGGAGCCGGACCAGCCCCCGCTGGCCGGCATCCTCATCTACGTCGCGGTGGCCGACACCGAGGGCTCGCTCGGGGGGCTGGTGCAGCAGGCGCAGCCGCGCCGGTTCCTGCGCCTGCTCACGGCGGCGGTGGAGGCGGCGGGCTGGTGCTCGATGGACCCGGTCTGCGGCGAGCGGGAGGGCCACGGCCCCGGGCTGCTGAACGGGGCCGCGTGCCATGCCTGCGTCCTCGTGCCGGAGCCGAGCTGCGCCTGGGGCAACGTGCTGCTGGACCGCACTTTCCTGGCTGGCGATGCGGACGGGTCGGGCCCGGCGTTGTTCGGCGGCGACATCTGAGCGCGTGGACGAGGGCGGGGCGGACAGGCCGGGTCCGGCCCGGCATGGCTCGGCGGCGGCGTTGATTCTCGTGGAGGGCCGGAGGGCGGCGAAGACCTGAACACGACAGGACGTTGGGGATGGACCGGGAGAGAGAGCGGGAGATCGTGCGCGCCCTGGCGGCGAGGCGCAGGACGTTCGGGCTGCCGGGCATCCACGAGCTGAGCAAGGAGGCGGAGCTCGCTGTTCGTCGTGGGACCGGTGCCGGAGGAGGGGCAGGTGCCGGAGGAGGGGCAGGTGCCGGAGAATCAGGCGGCTCGCCGAAGGAGGAGAGGACTCTGGTCATCGGCGGCCCCGGAACCGGCAAGACCGTCTTGTGCCTGCATCGCGCCAGCCGTCATCGAAGGCTGAAGGAGCACCACCGGTTCCTCGTCTGGAACCATCTGCTGCACCGAGCCAGCCGGCAGCTCTGCGGCGACGAGCTCGCCGGCGAGACATGGGAGGCCTGGTTCGACAGAACGTTCCGGGAACGCACCGGCCGTGCGCTGCCGAGGGAGCCGGCGGAAGGGGAGGGCGACTACAGGCCGATCGACTGGGAAGCCGTTCAGCGTGTCGCGCCGACTCGTCCCCTGGTTCCCGCCTATGCACCGTGGCTCGTGATCGACGAAGGCCAGGACATGCCGCCGCAGTTCTACCGGATGCTCGTCGAGTTCGGCTACACGCGGTTCTTCGTGGCCGCCGATCAGAACCAGCAGATCACCGAGCGGCACAGCAGCCGCCGGGACATCGAGACGGAGCTGGACATCGACACCGCGGACGTCATCGTACTGACATGCAACCACCGCAACAGCATCCCGGTGGCCGAGCTGGCGCGTGCCTTCCATACCGGTGATCCGGCCAGCCCCCCGCCGGATCTGCCCATCGACCGGCCCGGTCCGGTCCCTCTGCTCCTGAGCTACGCGCCGGAACGATTCCCGGACATCTGCGGCCGAATCGTGAAGCTGGTCGATCAGAATCCGCGAAGGCTGGTCGGGGTCATCGCGCCGGACAACGAGACCCGGGAACGCTACCTGGACCAGCTTCGCACGGTGGACGGGGCCGTTCTCGACAATGGCGCGCCGGTCATCGAGACCTTCTACGGCAGCCACAGGCCCGATGTCCGCTTCGATGAGGGCGGTATCCTGGTCGTCAACGCGCAGGCCTGCAAGGGCCTCGAGTTCGATGTCGTGGTGCTCGCCGACATCGACCGGCACCACGTGTCGCCGACCGATCCCGACGCGGTGAGGAAGCGGTTCTACGTGATGGTTGCCCGGGCTCGCGAGCGCGTGATTCTGCTCAGGCGGCATGGAGTGAACAGCCGAATCGATGAGATCCTGCCGGACGACGCTGACGTTCTCCAGCGGAAGGACCTGGAGTAGGGAGGCAACCAGGATGACCACTCCGGAGCAGCCCGGCCTGTTGGGCATCCTGCCCGGTCGGGGCCCGCGGGACGGAGGCGCCGGGGGCCCCGCCCTGTCGCGACCGGATCTCGAGGGGAGCGCGCCGCCGGCGGCGGGCGCGTTCGGCGCGGTCCCCGAACGGTGCTGTCTGGTCACCAATCACCTCAACCTGCTCTACATGCTCGCGGCCGGCCTGCTCCTGCCGAGGAGCGGCTTCGGCGGCAAGTACTACCGCGACACCCTCGAGAGCTGCCCGGGCTGGATACCGTTGTTCACCGGCCGTCCCGGCCGGGCCGCCGTCGACCACTCCATCGCGGAGGCGGCCCACCTCAAGCCGTGCCACGTGGTCGTCTCGCTGCGGGATTGCGCCGGCCCGGTGATGGTTCCCGTGGCGGGCGGCGTCGAGAAGCGCCGCTGGCCGCACGAGGTGGGCGGTGCGCCGCTGATCTTCGTGCCCGCGCCGTTGCCGGCGTCGGCGGTCGAGGAGATCCGGTTCGGGTCGCTCGATGACGCGAAGGCGTGCAGGGCCGACGCGTCGGACTACGGCAACGTGCCCCTGGCGGACTTCGAGACGCGCGCCGACCGCAAGCGCCCGGGCCTCGCCGCGGGACCGCCGTGGCCGCCGCCGCACGTGCCGCCCGAGCGCGCGGCGCCGCTCGGGGCGGCCCAGGCCGTCGGCGGCATGCTGGCCATGCTGCGCCTGCTCGCGAATCGGGACCGTGGGGAGATCCTGCAGGGCGGCGAGCCGCTGGGCCTGGCCGCCTGCCGGGCCGCGTTCGACCCCGCCGAGGACTCGACGCCCGGCCCGCCGGTGCCGATGGCGGCGGAGCTGACGGCCTGGATGCGGACCGGGCTTTCCCCCGCGCCGCCGGGCGCCGCCCTGCCCGGCATTGACGGCGGCGGCGCGCGGCGGCTCTTCTGGGGCGCGGTCGACACGCTCGCGGAACGGGCGGGCGCGGCTGGCGTCGACGAAGCCAACGCCCGGCTTCTCGGCTACCTCGAACGCGCGTCGGGGGGGCTCGAAGAGCGGTTGCGGCAGCACGTCGTCGAGCTTCGGGAGGCGCTCGAGTCCCTGACAGGCTTGGCCGATCTCACCGCCTCGGATCTGTTCGACCGGTTCAGGACGCCGTTTCCGCGGGCGATGTCGCTGCTGTTCCTGCGGTCGACCTGCGCCGAACTGATGGCGTTCGAGCACGAAGCGCTGACGGCCGAGGACCGGCTGGCCGCCGCGCTGCTGTTCGGCGCCCGCGCCGGCTGGCTGGCGTTGCCGCTGTCGCTGCGCGGCGGGAAGGCCGCTTCCGCCGCCGTCTCGCACCGCATGGCGGCGCTGAGCCACCGCATGGCGGACACCGGCTTCGAGCTGGGTCCGGCCCCGGCGCGCCCGAGGCCACTGGCCGAGCTGTTCGCCGGAGAGTGGAACGCGCGCCAGCGGAGGGCCGCGGTCGAGCTCGCCCGGAAGCAGAAATGGACCGAGTGCCTGCGGACGCGGGTGAAGCTGGGCCCGGGCGACTACGTGTTGAAGGTCGGACGCGGCGGGACGGAGGTTGTCTTTCCGGGTGAGGCGCGCGCCATCGAGACCGAGGTGGACCGTCCACGGTTCGCGACGATGCTGGCGGCGGCCTCCATCGATCAGGAACACGAAGCCGTAGTCATCGGGATGCTGGAGGACGGCGGTGCAACCGCACCCCGCGGGCGCCGCCGCAATGACCGTCGGCGCGGCGGAGACCTTCGGGCTGGGGGATAGCTGACGAGCGGGGAGCAGGATGTCTGGGGGCGGGTGCCATGAACCCCACCGTGTACATTGAAACGTCGGTGATCAGTTACCTGACCGCCAGACCGTCTCGGGATCTGGTGGTAGCGGCGTATCAGCAGATAACGCGCGAGTGGTGGCGGGACGCGCCGCGCAGGTTCGAGCTGGTCTCGTCGGAGCTGGTTGTCAGCGAAGCCGCCGCAGGCGACGCTCATGCCTCGCGGGCTCGACTGAGGCTGCTCGACGACATCAATCTACTGGGTACGAACGAGGAGACCCTGGCTCTGGCGGAGAAGCTGATCGAGGTCGGCGCGGTTCCGCGCAAGGCCGCAGACGACGCCGCGCACATCGCTATTGCGGTGGCCAATGGTGTTGACTATCTGGTCACGTGGAACTTCCGGCACATCGCCAACGCCACGATGCGATCCACCATCGAAGACGTATGCCGGGCGGCAGGCTACAAGTCTCCGGTCGTCTGCACGCCCAACGAACTCCTGGAGGGATGAGCCATGACGGACGCGGTAATCGATGAACTCCGAGCGGTGCGGGAAGAGCACGCTGCGCGCCACGGCTACGACATCAAGTCGATTTTCAGGGAGATTCGGGCCAGAGAAGAAGCTTCGGGTCGCGAGTACGTTCGCTACCCCCCGCGACGAACCGATGCGGGGCCGACCGGGCGCACCGAAGACTCTGACTGAACCGGGGCTGCAGTTTCGCGAACGTCGCTGGAAGTCCGATGCCCGCCGACTCCCCACCACAGGTGATGGTTGACGATGCCCGCCGGCGCATCGCCGAGTTGCGCCGCGACCTCGTGCGCCACGAGCACCGCTACTACGTCCTCGACGACCCCGACATCACGGACGCCGAGTTCGACGCGCTCATGCGCGAGCTCGAGCAGTTGGAGGCGCGGTTCCCGGACCTGGTCACCCCCGATTCGCCGAGCCGGCGGGTCGGCGGGGCCCCGCGCGAGGGGGTCGAGAAGGCCGCCCACTCGTCGGTGATGCTCAGCCTCGAGAACGCCTTCGACGACGCCGAGCTCCGCGACTTCGACCGGCGGGCGCGCGAGCTGGCAGAGGCCGAGACCCTCGACTACGTCGGGGAGCTGAAGCTCGACGGCGCGTCGATGGCGGTCCGGTTCGTCGCGGGCCGGCTCGACCTGGCGCTGACGCGCGGGGACGGCGTCGAGGGCGAGGTGATCACGCCCAACGCGCGGACGCTGCGGTCGCTGCCATTGTCGGTCGACCCCGGCGTCCTGCGGGAAGCGCGGGTGTCGCCCGACTTCGAGGTGCGCGGCGAGGTGGTGATGCCCCGGGAGGCGTTCGCCCGGCTCAACCGGCGGCAGATCGAGGAGGGAGGGAAGACCTTCGCCAACCCCCGCAACGCCGCCGCCGGCGCGTTGCGCATGCTCGACGCCCGCGTCACCGCCGCCCGCCGCCTCGACTTCCACGCCTACGCCCTGCTCGCGGGCGGCGAGCCGGTGCTCGACTCGCACTGGGCGTCGCTCCAGGTCCTGAAGCGGCTCGGCTTCAAGGTGGCGGCCGAGCACGCGAGGCTCTCGGGCGTCGACGCCCTGCCGCCGTTCCGAGACCGCTGCATGGCGCGGCGCGACGCGCTGCCCTACGACATCGACGGCGTCGTGTTCAAGCTGGACGACACCGCCCTGTGGCGCCGGCTCGGGGCGACGTCGAAGTCGCCGCGGTGGGCCATCGCCTGCAAGCCGGCCGCCCAGCAGGCGGAGACGGTGGTCAAGGACATCGACGTGCAGGTGGGGCGGACCGGCGCCGTCACCCCCCGGGCGCGGCTCCGGCCGGTCGAGGTGGGCGGGGTGACGGTGTCGCGCGCGACCCTCCACAACGAGGACGAGATCGCCCGGCTCGGCCTGCAGATCGGCGACCGCGTGGTGGTGGAGCGGAGCGGCGACGTGATCCCGAAGGTGGTGCGGGTGGCAGCGGAGGCGGCCGAACGCCGCCCGTTCCGCATGCCCGCGGATTGCCCGGCCTGCGGCTCCCCGGTCGTGCGCGAGGCCGAGGAGGTGGTGGCGCGCTGCGTCAACGCGAGCTGTCCGGCCCGCTTGAAGGAGTCGATTCTCCACTTCGCGCACCGCACCGCCATGAACATCGACGTCCTCGGCGACTGGCTGGTGGGGGAGTTGATCGGACGGAGTCAGGGCGGCGACGCGGACCCGGAGCTCGGGCGGGGGCCGGGCGACCGGGTTCGGGTGAAGGGGGTCGCGGATCTGTACGGGCTGAGATCGGAACAACTCGCGGGCCTCGAGAAAGAGGCCACCGTTGGCGAGGATCGGGCGGCGGTGCTGGTCGAGAACCTCGCCCGCGCGCGGGCCGATCTCACCCCCGGCCGCGTGCTGCACGCCCTGGGGATTCCGGGGCTCGATGCGAAGAAGGCGGAGGACCTGGCGGCGGCGATGCCGGACCTCGGTCGGCTGGCTGCGGCCGACGCCGGGGACCTGGAACGGGTGCGGGGGATCAGCCCGCGACACGCCGAGTCGATCCGCACGTTCTTCTCCGAGCCCGCCCACCGGCAACTCACGGAGCTGGCCGGCCGGTTGGCGTCCGGCCTGGAGCGGAAGAGGGACGCGCCTCGGACGGTCGCGCCGCCGACCGAGGCGTTCACGCGAGCCCTCCGCCGTTTCGTGCAGCGAAGCGTGGCGGGGGTCCGGGGGATCGGTTCCGGGTTGGCTGGCAAGCTGGTCGACGTCGGCCTAGTCCGGAGCCCCCGCGATCTCTACACCCTCGAGGCCGTGCGGGTGGCGCAGGTCCCCGTCCGCATCAAGTTGGGGAAGAAGTCGGCGGACAAGGTGATCGAGGGAATCGATCGCTCGAAGAGCGCCGCCCTGGGCCGGCTGGTCTACGGGCTCGGCATCCGGCACGTCGGCGCCAGGACGGCCGAGCTCCTGGCCTCGCACTTCCGCAGCCTGACCGCTTTGGCCGAGGCGTCGGCGGAAGAGTTGGAGGCGGTCGAGGAGGTCGGCCCGACCATCGCCGCGTCGGTCCGGGCGTTCTTCGCCGCGAGCGGCAACCGCGAGCAGATCGACCGGCTGCGCGCCGCTGGCGTCGACCCGGTCGAGGAGGCGCCGCCTGCCGCAGACGCCGCCGTGCCGGCGGCGCTCGCCGGCAAGACCTTCGTCCTCACCGGCACCCTGGAGGCGATGACGCGCATCGAGGCCAAGGCGCGGATCGAGGCGCTCGGGGGCAGGGTCGCGGGGTCCGTCAGCCGCAACACCGACTACGTCGTCGCCGGCGAGAGCCCCGGCTCAAAGCGCCAGAAGGCCGAGCGGCTTGGCGTGGCAGTGATCGACGAGGCGCGTTTCCGCGCGATTCTGGAGGATGGTCTCACCACGACTGCCGAGCCTCCACCGGCTGCCGCGGCAAACGATTCGAGCCCCGCATCGAGCACTATCGATGGCGTATGATGCGCCGCTCTACGGCGCAGAGTCCTATGCGCCCTTGCGGTCCCTCAGCATGCGGTCGAGGCTCCAGTCGCCGGAGTCGCGGCTGGCGAGGTACAGGAACAGGAAGCAGAACAGCACGGCCGGCTCGCCCTGGTTGACGAGGGGCCAGATGCTGCCGCGGGGCACGTGGGCGATGAAGAACGCCACGGCCATCTCGCCGCTCGCGATGAAGGCGGCGATGGGCGTGAACAGGCCGAGGGCGATGAGGGCGCCGGTGGTCATCTCGATGATGCCGGCGAGGCCGAGGCGGGAGCCGAGCTCGACGCTCTCCTCCATGCCGAGGATGCCGAAGATCTTCTGGGCGCCGTGCTGGAAGAAGAGCACGCCGGCGACGATGCGGACGGTGTCGTGGATGCACTCGGTGTAGGGCTTGAGGAACTGCATGAGTCACCTCCCGGTTGACGGCGGTTGACGGACAGCGACGGCCGGTGGCGAAGCCGCGTGGGGCCCGAGCCACGGGCTCCGCGGCTTCACGGTGCTACCATGTTCGCTCTGGCCGGCGACGACGAGGGCCGGCGGCAGGAGAATCCCGGTGATGAAGATGGCTGCGAAAGCGACGATGCGGGCGGCGTTCTGCACGCTGATCGGCGGGGCCGTCCTGCTGGGCGCGGTGGCGGCGCCGGCGCAGTACGGACACCCCCTGAAGGGTTCGTGGAGCGGCGACTGGGGGCCCGACGAGGAGGACCGCACCCGCCTGCTGCTCGTGTTCGACTGGGACGGCGAGGCGGTCACCGGCACCATCAACCCGGGTCCGAACCCGGTGCCCATCGCCACTGCGTCGCTCGACGTGTCGACGTGGACCCTCCGCTTCGAGGCGGTGGACGAAGACGCCGACGGGAACCCCGTGCGGTACGTCGTCGAGGGCGAGTTGCAAAACATCGGTTCCTACAACCGCGTGCTCACCGGCTCGTGGACGCAGGGTGAGGTGACCGGCGACTTCACCCTCATGCGGAACTGAACCGGGCTTGCATGGCGTCGTCGACTGAACCGAACTGGCGTCAGGCGTGTTTCCCCCTTGTGTCGTCAACCTTCGGATTCAGTCGCGCCACCTCCGCAATACGTCCGGATTGACGGTCACGAACTGTGAAAGCTTGCGTCCATCCCCGATGACCGGACTTCCCACCTTGTGGTCGTAGACCCGCAGGTACTCGTTCACGATCTGACCGGGGTTCGTCCCACAGGCGGTGATGTCTCGATCGAAGATGACGCCAAACAGGCGTGTCATGACATCGACTTCGCGCTTCCCTGCGGCGCTGCGCATGGCGTGCAGCTTCTGTACCAGGTCGTTCTGATTCATTGCTTCACTACGAGTCGTCACGGCCCATCGTCACGTCACGTCAGGTCGCGGGCTCCTACCTGTTGCCGAAGATCGGCTGCCCGAAGTCGTCCGTCAGGTGATAGAGATACAGGTTGTTGTCCTGACAGATGTACTCCAGCAGCTCGCCGTCGGGCATCCACGGGATGTCCCATCCGATCGTCCACGGCTCCGTGTACGCCCCCGGGTCGTCGATCGTCGCCTCGTAGCGCAGCGTGTTCTTGTCGGGCCGCGAGAACCGCTCGACGAGGTGCAACCGGTCGGTGTGGGGATGGCCGAAGAAATCGATCCAGGTCGTCTCGTTGAAGCCGACCACGTCGACGACCAGCGTGTCTCCGTCCCAGTGGCCGACCGAGTGCCCCAGGAACGTGGGGTTCAGGGCGTCGCCCTCCGGATGGGGGCGGCCGTCCATGTAGATCTCCCGCCAGACGTGAGTGGCGCCCTCGAAGATCATGATGATGCGTTCCTGCTCGGGGAGCTGGATGAACTCCATCGGATAGGGCGTCGCCATCATCCGGGGGCCGCCCGGGGGCAGGCAGTAGCCCTCGGGGTCGTACTTGGACTCGTTCTCCGAGTTGTAGTCGTAGATCGCGGCCGTCCACGGCATGAACGGGACGTGCGGCTCGGCCGCCGACCCGCCTCGGGCGCCGCGCGAGCTAGCGGGCGTCTCCCGGGGAGACAGGGGCTCGCCGTCCGGCCCGATGGCCCGCGCCGCCATGTTGGTGATGTAGGGCACCCGCCAGACGCCCTTCTCGCCCGCCACCCGTCCGAGGTTGGGGGTGCCGTCGGCGAGGCGCGGCGTCGGCTCGGGCGCCGGCTCGGCCTGCGACTGGCCTGCCGACGCGGCGCCGGCGCTCAGAGACAGGCCGGCGGCGATGCCGGCCGCGGCCAGCGCCGCGGTCGCGGCGCGCCCCCACGCTCCGGGCGTTGGCAGGTGTCCGGTCGTGGCATCATCGGCCGGCGGCCCATCGAGCGCATGCGATGCTCCCGGCGTTCGCGGGCGTCCGGTCGTGGCGTCATCGGCCGGCCCATCGAGCGCATGCGATGCTCTCGGCGTTGGCAGGTGCGCGGTCATGGCGTCTGCCCCTGGCTCGATGCCGCGAACAGGCGCTCGCCGTTCGCCGCGAGCAGGACCACGCGGGCATTGGCGCGGCTCGACCCGTCCTTGGCCAAGCTGCCCTCCACGCTCACGATGTCGCCGATCTTCATCGAGTTGCGGGTCCAGCCCCGCCGCATGAGGCCGTTCGGGCTCCCCATCTCCCATCCCCAGCTCGTCACCTCGCCGTCGTCCTCGGTGACGTCGATGAAGAACCAGACGTGCGGGTTCTTCCACTCGATCTTGGTGACGACGCCGGTGAGCTCGACCGGCTTGTCGGCGTCGAACTCGGCCGAGAAGGAATGGTGCGCCTGCACCGCCCCGGCCAGGAGCACCGCCGATACGACCAACGCCGCGAGCAGTCTCGCGCCCATCACAAGCCTCCCGTTCTCTCCGTCAGGACACTGATCGACGCAGGTTCACCCTGCAATCGGTCGTGGCCCGGAAATCGCCGCCTGCGGCTCCGATTGCCGCCCGACCAACCGAGCCGAAAGTCTGCACCGTTTACTGCGCCGACTTCCGACCCGTCTTCATGCGGACGCCGGTGCTCGACGCACGAGCCCGGGAATACCCGACGTGTCCGTGACCGCGATCGGCATGCGCTGCTCCGCCGTCCCGATTCCGCTATCTCGGCGCCTCCGCGCCCTCCTCGCCGGCCTCGTCGTCCCGATTCCGCTATCTCGGCGCCTCCGCGCCCTCCTCGCCGGCCTCGTCCTCGACGGCCAGCCCGCCCACGATGCCGTCGACGCGGTGCCCGACCTGGATCGCCCGCAGCCGCTCGATCTCGGCCGGGGTCGCCGCCATCGGGTCGACGTCGCCGCACGTGAAGGCGCGCAGGGTGCACTCCGAGGTGGTGTGCACGATGCCGCGCTCGGCCATCATCCGGCTCATGAGCTCGGCCGCGTCCTCCATCATCACGATGGCGTTGTTCGGCCGGAACGTGCCCACCCCGACGGCGTAGTCGATGGGCATCAGGGGCTCGATGCTGCCCCCGAAGGCGCCGTCGTTCTTCTTGCCGAGGTCGTGGGCGCCGAGGTCCGCCCCCTGGTCGACGAGGTACTGGATGATCGCGACGTCGCCCATGTTGGCGGCGACCATCAGGGGCGTGATGCCCGCGTCGTCGGCCCAGTTGACGTCGGCCCCCAGCTCGACGAGCAGCCTGATGACGGCCAGCCGCTCGGCGAACGACTTGCCCTGGCTGTAGCCGTCGATCCAGCCGTGCCCCGCCGCGGCCAGCAGCGGCGTCTCGTTGTCGCCCGACCGAATCGTGGGGTCGGCGCCGTACTCGAGCAGGAGCCGCACGAGCTCGAGGTCCGCGGAGTACGCGGCGCGCATGAAGGTCGTGGCGAAGCGGATGCGCGGCGAGCCGCCGAAGTTGCGGCGCGACCGCGGGGTCTTGTCGACGATACGGTTCGGGTCCGCCCCCGCGTCGAGCAGCTTGCGGATGAGCGGCAGGGGGTCGGCGGTTACCGTCCACGGGAAGCCGGGGTTCCACTCCATGTTGCGCCGGTCGACGGCCCAGAACAGGGGCGTGAACCCTTCCGCGTCGGGGTTGTCCACCGGCGACCCGCTGTCGAGCAGGAACGACGCCAGCTCGTAGTTGCCGTTGTAGATGGCCAGGCCCAGGGCGTCCTTGCCGTCGCTGGCTACCACGGCGAGGTCGGCCCCGCCGGCGACGAGCAGGCGGGCCGAGGTCAGGTCGCCCTCGCGCGCCGCGAACAGGAGGGACGTGAACCCGCCGTTGGAATAGCCCACCGGCTCCGCGTCCGGGTCCGCGTCCTCGGGCTCGGGGCCCTCGCTGCCGGCGGCGTCGGCCACCGGGTAGATTCTCGTCCGTGCGTCGACGTCGGCGCCGTGGCCGACGAGCAGCTCGACCGCGTCGGCGTGGTGCTCGGCCACGGCCCACATGAGGGCGGTCGTGCCCCCCCACGTCTCGGCGCGGTTCACCTCGGCGCCGCGATCCAGCAGCAGCCGGAGGGCGTCGGGCCCGCCGGTACGGGCGGCCATCATGAGCGCGGTGTCGCCGTGGGGGCTGAGGGCGGCGTCGGGGTCGACGCCCGCGTCGAGGAGGCGCTCGATCATCGCCGCGCTGCCGTTGACGGCGGCGAGCCGCATCGGGGTGGAGCCCGCGTGGTTCGCGGTGTGGAGGGCCGCTCCGGCGCGGATCAGCAGCCGTGCGGCCTCGTGATCGTCCCACCGCGCCGCCCAGTGCAGGGCGGTGGTGCCGTCGGCCTGCGGCGCGTCGACGTCGGCGCCCGCCTCGATCAGCCGGCGCACCTCGTCCGCGTCCCCGGCCATGGCCGCGTCGGCGACCTCGCTCGCCGCGGCCGCGCCGGCCGCGGGACCGGCGAAGAGGCAGGCTCCGATCAGACAAGCCATGACCCAGCGGCAGGTCGTCGGGCGCGTCCAGAGCATGGGCGGTCTCCCGGCCGGTGTCCCGGCCTGAATCGTCGTTTCCTTGTCTGTCTTCTACCACTTTGGCCGGCGATGCACAAACGCGGCGGGCCGGGGCCAGGCGTCTGCGCGGCAGAACCGCGCGGACTCCCGGCGGTGTCGTGACGGGCCAGGAAGGGCTTGCATTGAGTGGGTGGTTCCCGCATAGTTGTCGGCAGTCATCAGGGGTTACCGAGGACCCGTGCGCCCGGCGCGTTCGCGGCCATGTTCACCGGGGACCGCAGGACGGTGGGGACCTGGAGTCGGCGATGCTGCAACGACTGGTGGTCGTCGGTTTCGCGGTGATGGTGGCGGGCCCCGGCGTCGCGGGCGCGGTTGCCGCGCAGGGGCAGGAGGCCGCCGCCCCGGCCGCGCACCGCGAGCTCGTCCAGCGGTACTGCCTGTCCTGTCACAACGATCGCACCCGCGCCGCCAACCTGTCGCTCGAGGGCCGCGATCTGGCCGCGGTGGGCGAGGACCCCGAGCTGTGGGAGAAGGTGGTGCGCAAGCTGCGCGCCGGCATGATGCCCCCGCCCGGCATGCGCCGCCCGCCCGAGGCGGACTACGCCGCGTTCCGGGACTGGCTGGAAGCGGAGATCGACGGGTCGGCCCGGTTGAACCCCGGCACCAAGATCCTCCACCGCCTGAACCGGACCGAGTACGCCAACGTCATCCGCGACCTCCTCGACCTGGAGGTCGACCCGGCGACGCTGCTGCCGGCTGACGACTCGAGCCGCGGCTTCGACAACATCGCGGGGTCGCTGACGATCTCGCCGACCCTGCTCGAGACCTACGTCAGCGCCGCCGCCAAGGTCGCCCGCATGGCCGTGGGGTTCTGGAAGACCCCGACCGAGGCGACCTACATCGCCCGGACCGACAGCTCGCAGAACCTCCATCTTCCGGGCATGCCGCTGGGCACCCGCGGGGGGATGGCGGTGCGCCACGTGTTCCCCGGCGACGGCGACTACACGTTCACCATCCGCAACCTCGGCGTCGGCACCTACATCCCCGGCGAGCAGCTCGAGCTGTACATCGACGGCGAGCGGGTGCACGGGTGGAGGTACGCCGGCATGGGCGCGTTCCGGGGCATGGACGCGGCGCGGGACGGGCACCTCGAGGTCACCCTGCCGGTGAAGGCCGGCTCCCGACTGGTGGGGGCCACCTTCGTGGCGACGAACTTCCGGCCGAGCCTCGACGTCGCGAAGCACTTCGAGCGCAAGTCGCTCGAGAACGGCCGGGTGCGCGAGCTGACCACCTATCCGGCCATCGGCGCCCTGAACATCCAGGGGCCTTTCGACGCCACCCGCGCCACCGACTCGCGCAGCATCCGCAAGGTGTTCACGTGCCGGCCCTCGTCCGCCGTCGAGGAGACGCCGTGCGCCCGGGAGATCCTCACGGTCCTGGCCCGGCGTGCCTATCGTCGGCCGGCGACCGCGGACGACCTCGACGCCCTCATGCCGTTCTACGAGGAGGGACGTGCGCGCGGCACGTTCGAGGACGGCATCGAGCTGGCGCTGCGGCGCATTCTCGCCAGCCCGCAGTTCCTCATCCGGGTCGAGCGCGAGCCGGTCGACAACCGGCCCGGCCTCGTCTACCGCGTCGGCGACCTCGAGCTCGCGTCGCGGCTGTCGTTCTTCCTCTGGAGCAGCATCCCCGACGACGAGCTGATCGACGCGGCCAGCCGCGGCGCCCTGCGCGACCCCGCGGAGCTCGAGCGGCAGGTGCGGCGCATGCTCGCCGATCCCCGGTCGGCGAGCCTCGTCGAGAACTTCGCGCAGCAGTGGCTCTACCTGCGGAACCTCGCGACGACGGCGCCGGCCCAGGCGGTGTTCCCCGACTGGGACAACGAGCTGCGCGAGGCGTTCACCCGCGAGACGGAGCTGCTCTTCGAGAGCGTCATGCGCGAGGACCGCAACGTCGTCGACCTGTTGACCGCCGACTACGCGTTCCTCAACGAGCGCCTCGCGAAGCACTACGACATTCCCGGCATCTACGGCTCCCACTTCCGGCGGGTGCAGCTCGGAGCCGACCTCGACTACCGGCGCGGGCTGCTCGGCCAGGGCAGCTTCCTGTCCGTCACGTGGGTCCAGAGCAACCGCACGTCGCCGGTGAAGCGGGGCGTCTGGGTGCTCGAGAACATCCTCGGCACGCCGCCTCCCGAGCCGCCGCCCAACGTCCCGGCCCTCGAGGAGACCGGCGACGGGCCCGACCGCGTGCTGAGCCTGCGCGAGCAGATGACCCTGCACCGCGACAGTCCCGCGTGCGCGAGCTGCCACCGCATCATGGACCCCATCGGTTTCGCCCTCGAGAACCTCTCGGCCGACGCGCAGTGGCGCCTCAAGGACGGGGGAGAAGGGGGCACGCCCATCGACGCGTCCGCCGTGCTTCACGACGGCACCCCGGTCGACGGGCCGGTCGAGCTGCGGCAGGCGCTGCTGCGCTACTCGCCGCAGTTCGTGCGCACCCTGACCGAGAAGCTGATGACCTATGGGCTGGGGCGGGGGGTCGAGTACTACGACATGCCGGTGGTCCGGTCCATCGTCCGGGACGCGGCCGAGGACGACTACCGGTTCTCGTCGATCGTGCTCGGCATCGTCCGGAGCTCGCCGTTCCAGATGCGGATGACGCCGGCCGATGGGACCGCGGGCGCCGCGACGGTCGCGGACGCGGGCGCATCGGCGGACGCCGGGCCTTCCGCGGACGCCGGCCATTCGGCCGGTGCGCGGGCGGAGGCGCCGGCGCCGTGACGTCGGCCCGGACGGCCGGCATCGGCCGTGCTTGGGCATCGAGATGCGGGCGGCCCGTGTCAGGACCGCGCGTTGCATCGGTCGAGTGCAGCGGGTTCCTGGCGCGGGGACGTGGGCATGACACGAGTCGGATGCTGCTGAGGAGTCGCTGATGTTCATCACGAAGAAGCACATTCCCCGGCGTACGTTCCTGCGCGGCGTCGGCGTCACGGTGGCGGTGCCGTTGCTCGACGCGATGGTGCCCGCGAGCACCGCGCTCGCGAGGACCGCGGCCAGCCCGGTGCCGCGGTTCGTCGGCGTCTGGCATCCCCACGGCGCCTCGCCGGGCTACTGGAGCCCGCTCCAGAAGGGCCGCGACTTCGAGTTCTCGTTCATCACCAAGCCGCTCGAGCCGTTCCGCGACCGCACCGTGCTCATCAGCGGCCTCGACTGCACCGCCGCCTACTCGACGGTGGACGAGCCGGGCGGCAACCACGCCCGCGGCGCCGTCTTCCTGTCCGGCGCGCGGCCGAAGCGCGACGCGGTGACCCCGCACCTCGACGTCACCATCGACCAGACGATCGCCGGGCGATGGGGCCGCGACACGCTGCTGTCGTCCATCCAGCTCGGCATCGAAGACCCCAGCGGCAACAGCGGCAACTGCAACTGGGGCTACAGCTGCGCGTACACCAACTCGGTCTCGTGGTCGACGCCGACCACTCCGCTGCCGACCGAGATCAACCCGCGGATGGCGTTCGAGCGGATGTTCGGCGACGGCGCCAGCCCCGAGGAGCGGCGCGCGGGCCGGCTGCAGACGGTCAGCGTGCTCGACTCGGTGACCCACGAGCTGGCCGACTTCAAGCAGGGCCTCGGCGCCGGCGACCGCACACGGCTCGACGACTACCTCGAGAACGTCCGCGAGCTCGAGCGGCGCATCCGCATCGCGACGAGCAACCCCGAGGTCGAGCTGTCGGGCGAGGTGCCGTTCGGCATTCCCGAGAGCAAGGACGTCCACTTCAAGCTCATGTACGACCTGATGGTGCTGGCCTTCCAGGCCGACATCACCCGGTCGGCCACCCTCATGCTCGGCCGCGACCTGTCGGCGAGCAGCTTCCCCGAGTCGGGGTACGAGGGCGGGTGGCACGGGACGTCGCACCACGGCGACATCCCCGACAACAAGGCGAACTACGCCAAGGTGAACCGCTACCACGTCGAGAACCTGGCGTACTTCTGCGACAGGCTGCGGAACATCCCCGACGGAGACGGCAACCTGCTCGACCACGTGCTCATCTACAAGAGCAGCAACATGGGCAACTCGCACCGCCACGCCCACGAGAAGGTGCCGGTGATCCTGGTCGGGGGCGTGGACGGGACCTTCAAGGGGAACCGCCACCTCGTGTTCCCCGACGCGACGGAGCGGACCGCCAACCTGCTGCTGAGCATCCTCGGGCTCTACGGCATCGAGCGGAAGAGCGTCGGCGACAGCACGGGGATGCTGTCCATAGCCTGAGGGGCGACGCGCCTGGGGACGCCGGGAGTCTGCGCCGTAGAGCGACGCGGACTCCTGCAGCGTTCGTTGGGCGGCAGGCGGTGTCCGTAGCGCGACTCTGCCGTCGCGTTGGGAGGTCGCGGGAGCGAAGCTCCTGTGGCGGCGATTGGCGAGGCCAGGAGTCTGCGCCGTAGAACGGTGCAGACTCCTGGCAGGGTTGGTGGGCGCCCAGCGGAGCCGCAGGCGACGATGGGCGGGCCAGGGGGAGGACCGGTGGTATCGGGCTGGCGGACGGTGACCGGGACCCTGGCCCGGAGATGGGCCTTGGCGGCGGTGGCGGCGGCCCTGCTCGTCGCGGCGGCCGCGCCCGCGGCGGCGCAGGGCAACCGGCGCGCCGCCCGGCCGGAGGTGCGGCTGCCGGGCGGGTCGGTCCGGCAGGTCATCCTCCAGTCGTGCACCACCTGCCACGGCATCGACGACTATGCCTACAACGCGCTCGACCGTGCGGGGTGGCGCGAGCTCGTCGGCGCGATGGAGGAGAAGGGCGCGATCATCTCGGACGGCGACCTGACGGTGCTCCTCGACTGGCTCGTCGCCGAGTTCGGCCCCGACTCCACGCCGTTCCCCCGAGAGTACGTCGTGGTCCCCGTCGACGACGAGGTCTTCGCCGACGCGGCGACCGCCGGCGGCTATCTCAGCGCCACCTGCACCATCTGCCATTCGCTCGACCGCATCGAGACCGCGCGCTTCGACGAGAGCCGCTGGCGGGCCACGGTGACCGACATGCGCGCCAAGGGCGCGCCGGTGGCCGAGGAGAACGTGGACGCCCTCGTCGACTATCTGTCCCGGACGCGCGGGGCGGAGTGAGGCCGCCCGCCCCGCCGATTCGGTTCATCCCATCCGGCCCTGTGTCAGGAACGGCGCCGTGCAACCGGCCGAGCAGTCCCATGGCGAAGCCCGCGCTGCACCGGGCTCGGCGTCGGCGCAGCGCGGCCAGATGGTCAAGCCTGACACGGCGCGGGGGACCGGCCGGTCGGGCCGGCGCCGCGGCAACAGCGCGACCCCCGGAATAGCGCGGACAGGTGCGCTGCCGGCCGAACCGTGTCGGGGCGCCGTGCCGCGTGCTGTCGGGGCGGGTCGCGGCGGTGCATGCAGGCGGTGTCAGGACAGTGATCGATATGGGCGTTCCAACTGCAGGGCCCGTTTCTACGGGATGGCGCGCTCGCCACGTGGCAAGGCGATTGACCGTTACCGTTCAGTTGCGCGGAGAGGTGAGATGACGAGAACACTGGCCATCGCTGCGGTGATGATCCTGGGCGTCGGACCGGCCGCGGCGGCGCAGTCCGTTGTCGAGCCCGGCCCCGCCTCGGGCGCCCAGTCCGGGGCGCCGGCCGCGGACACCGCGCCGGCCCGGCACCAGGTGCTCTTCAACCTGTATCAGACCCCGGTGATGACGGTGTTCATCGCCGGCGCCGACGGCGCCGACCCGCGGGCGCTGGTCCCGGACCTGGGGCTGGAGTACTCGCCCGCCTTCTCCCCCGACGGGCAGTGGGTGGTGTTCACGGCCGAGCCGGACGGGCAGGCCGACCTCTACCGCATCCGTCCCGACGGCACCGGGCTCGAGCAGCTCACCGAGCACCCCGCGTTCGACGATCAGGGGGCCCTCTCGCCGGACGGCCGGACCCTGGCGTTCGTGTCCACGCGGGCGCGGGGCACCGCCGACATCTGGCTGCTCGACCTCGCCTCCAAGACCGCCTCGAACCTGACCGACCACCCGTCGGGCAACTTCCGGCCCCGCTGGTCGCCCGACGGGGCGTGGATCGCGTTCACGTCGGACCGGGACGCCGAGCCCGGGGACCAGCCCGGCATGTGGGAGCACCTGCAGTCGACCGCGATCTACGTGGTGCGGCCGGACGGCACCGGGCTGCGCCGCCTGACGGCTCCGGGCGGGGTGGCAGGGAGCCCGTCCTGGTCGGCGGACGGCAGGCGGTTGCTCTACTACGAGACCGACCCCGTCGGCGCCTACCTCGCGAAGAGCGGCGGGTCCCGCACCGAGCTCGCCTGGGCGGACGTCGCCACCGGCGAGCGCGTCCAGGTCACCGCCTCGCGGGAGACGAAGCTGTCGCCGGCGTGGCTGCCGGGGGGGCGCATCGGCTACGTGAGCCGCGCCGGGGGGGACCGGGGCGGCCTGAGGGTCCGGCATCCCGACCGGCGGGTCGAGACGGTGATCGCGGGGGCGGTGCGCAGCCCGAGCTGGTCGCCTGACGCCGGGCAGGTGGTCTACGAGCGCATCGAGCGGCTCGGCTACACCCAGCACATGGTGCCCGCCTTCAGCCCCGACCCCGAGTTCGAGCTCTTCCTGCACGAGCCGTTCGTGTCGTTCTCGCCGGACGGCGACAGCATGATCTTCAGCCAGTACCGCGATCGGTTCTCCGACGCCACCGGGATCGAGTCGTCGAACCCGAGCGACTCGAGCCTCGAGATCATGTCCGTGGACGGGTCCGGCCAGCGGACCCTCTTCCACCGCGAGGGGACCAGCACGTTCTCCGCCGACTGGTCCGCCGCCCGAGACGAGATCGTCCTCTCCGTCGGCCGCTACTTCCGGCGCCCCGGCCTCCCGGCGGCCCAGATCGGGGTCATCGATCCCGACGGCTCCGACCTGCGGATGGTTGTGGACGACGAGGTGAACAACGGGTTCCCGAGCTGGTCGCCGGACGGCAACCACATCGTCTTCAAGGGCGGGCGCCGGCTCTTCGTCATCCCCGCGGCCGGCGGCGACCCGGTCGCCCTCACCGGCCCCGACTACTACAGCAACTTCCCGCACTGGTCGCCGGACGGCTCGCGCATACTGTTCACCTCGAACCGCGACGGCGACTTCGAGCTGTACACGGTCCGGCCAGACGGCACCGACCTCCGCCGGCTGACCCATGCTCGCGGGAACGACGCCCACTCGACGTGGTGCGCCGGCGGCGAGTGGATCGTCTTCAGCAGCTCCCGCACCGGGTTCAAGGACGAGATGGCCCTCTACGACTCGGTGCCGCAGCCCTACGGCGAGATCTTCGCGATGCGCGCCGACGGCTCCGACGTGCGCCAGCTCACCGACAACAAGTGGGAGGACTCGGGCGCCGTCTGCGTGCCCGAGCGGGTCGGCCGGCTCCGGTAGGCTCGTCGGAGCGTCCCTCCCCGGCGTGGTAATATCGCGTCCGATATGAAGATGATATCGGTCGGCGTAGTGGATTCAGACTACGAGAGCTTCCGGAAGGCCTCCAGGGCGCAGGGGCGTCCCATCGCCCAGCTGATTCGCGAGGCGATGGCCTTCTATCGGCAGGAGCGTCTGGAACGGCGGAGCCCGTTGCGGGACGTTCCGGCCCTCGCCGGCCACCGCCTCGTGAGCGACCTGCCTGATCGCCACGATCTCTACGACGAGATGTATCGGGACGTCATCGAGCGCGAGCCGTAGTCCATGCGATACGGCGTCGACACCAACGTGCTCATCTACGCGCACTTGCCGGTGTTCGCCGAGAGCGAGCGCGTGCGAACGTACTTGCGGCGCGCGCTCGCCGACAATCGGTGCCGCATCTCGCTCACGCCGCTCGTGCTCCATGAATTCGTGCACGTGGTCACGGACCGGCGGCGGTTCGAGCCGCCCGTGACGATGCCGGAGGCGCTGGAGATTGCCGGGGGCTACCTCGACCGGAGCAACGTCGAGTGTCTCGCGGTCGACGAGGGCAGTCTGCGGCTGGCGTTCGACCTGCTGGATGTCCATGGGCTCGGTCGCCGGCGAATCGCCGACACGTTGCTGGTAGCGACCCTCCTGTCGCATGGCGTGAAGACGATCGTGACCTGTAATCCGGCCGACTTCGCTCTCTTCGACGACCTCGCCGTGGTCGATCCGCGAGCCGCTGCGTAGAGAGGTGGCACGCTCCTGGGGTCAATCCTGCTCGGCGAGCAACTCCCGCGTGATGCGCATGGCCGTGTGGGCGGCCGGGGCGCCGCAGTAGATGGACTGCTGGAGGATGATCTCCTGCAAGTCCCCGGCCGTGAACCCGCCCTGCGCGAGTGCGGCCCGGACATGGAGCCGGAACTGGTCCCACTGCTTGAGGGCCAGCAGCGTGCCGACGACCAGCACCCGCCGGGTCCGCTCGTCGAGGCCGGGACGGGTCCAGATCTCGCCCCACGCATAGCGGGTGATCATGTCCTGGAAGTCGCTGCTCGCGTCCGTCGTGTCCGCCACCACCCGGTCGACGTAGGCGTCGCCCAGAATCTCGCGCCGAACCCGCATGCCCGCGGCATGTCGCTGCTTCTCGTCCATCGGTCGTCCGTTCCCTTGCGTCATCCGCGTCGCGCCGCGGTCCGCAACTGCGACGGTGGTCCTCAAGCGCACGATCGTACCGCATGGCCGCGTCGAACGCGCCTCGGAGAGTGCACCCGGGCTCGAAGGCCGACGTGTCACCGCGGGATGCGCGTGAGGAAGGCGAGGACGCCGGCGGTGAAGGCGTCGGGGCGCTCGACGTTGGCGAGGTGGGCGGCGTCGAGGGCGAGCAGCTCCGCCCCCGCGACCTCGCCGCGGATGGCGCGGCCGGAGGCCGGCGGGGTGGCGTTGTCGTCGGCGCCGGCGATCACGAGCGTGGGGCGCGCGATGCGCTGCAGGTCGGCGCGCAGGTCGGCGTCGCGCAGGGCGGCGCAGCAGCCGGCGTAGCCGGCGGCCGAGCATCCGCCCAGCATCCGACGGAACCGGTCGACCGTCTCCGGATCGGTCCGCCGAAACCGGGGGGTGAACCAGCGGGCGATGGCCGGCTCGACGAGGGCCTGCATGCCAAGGGTCCCGGCGTCGCGGATGCGCTGGTTCCAGAGGGCCGTCGTGCCGATGCGGGCGCCGGTGTTGGCGGCCACGACGCCGTTCACTCGTTCTGGCGCGTACACCGCGAGCCAGAGGGCGATCTGTCCGCCGAGGGAGACTCCGCAGACGTGGGCCCGCCCGGCGCCGGCGGCGTCGAGGACGGCGAGGGCGTCGCGTCCAAGCCGGTCGAGGGCATAGGGGCCGGCCGGCGCGTCGGACCGACCGTGCCCGCGGGTGTCGAACCGAATGACCCGGAAGGCGGCGGCGAAGGGGGCGATCTGCGCCTGCCACAAGTCGACGGTGGTGCCCAGAGCATTGAGCAGCAGCAGCGCCGGCGCGTCCGCCGGGCCCTGCGCGGCCCACGACAGGCGGCACCCGTCCGCGTCGATGTCAGGCACCATCGTCGATTCCCGCGGGGGCGCGCTCGATGTCAGGCATCGTCCTCGATACCGGCGAGAGCTCGCTCGATGAACTCCCGCGAGACGCCCAGGTAGTTGTCGGGCGAGAGCAGCTCGTCGATGCGCGCGCGATCGAGGTGACGGGCGACGTCGGGATCCTCCGCGAGCAGGTCGCCCAGGGGCCGTTCCTCCTCCGCCGCGCGGCTGCAGGCGGAGGCCACGCACGCATGCGCCTCGTGCTTGCCGATGGACTCGGCCAGGGCCATCGCCACCGCCTCGGCCAGCAGTCCGCCGCCCGACGCGTCGAGGTTGGCCCGCATGCGGCCGGTGTCGACCGAGAGGCTTTCGAGGGCCTCGGCCGTCGCCCGGGCCCCCCCGGCGGTGACCAGCACCACGTCGGGGAGCACGTCCCACTCGACCTGCCAGCCGCCCAGGCCGCGCTCGTGCTCCTGGACCATCGACGCGAGGATCGTCGCGACGAGGCCGGGGGTGCGGCCGGCCGCGGCGAGCGCCACCGAGGCCGACACCGGATTGCGTTTCTGCGGCATCGTCGACGAGCCCCCGCGTCCGGGCCCCGCGCCCTCGGCCGCCTCGCCCACCTCCGTCTGGGCCAGCAGGGACAGGTCGCGGGCGATCTTGCCGGCGGCGCCGCTGGCGACGCCGAGGGCACAAGCCAGCTGCGCGAAGCGGTCGCGGTGGGCGTGCCAGGGCGTCGCCGCCGCCCGCAGGTCGAGGCGGGCCGCGAGGGCGTCGGTCACCGCGAGGCCCCGCGTGCCGAGGGCGGCCAAGGTGCCGGCGGCGCCGCCGAGCTGCAGCACGAGGACGTTCTCGAGGGCCGTCTGGACCTGCCGGCGGGTCCGGCCGAGGGCGTCGGCCCACCCCGCCGCCTTGAGCCCGAACGTGATGGGGGTCGCCTGCTGCAGCCAGGTGCGGCCCGGCATCGTGGCCTCGGCGTACCGGCGCGCCAAGCCGGCCGCGGCCCGCTCGGCGCGGCGCAGATGCCCGGCAACGGCCGGCACGGCGGCCCGGAGCTGCAGCATCAGGCCGGTGTCCAGGATGTCCTGGCTCGTCGCTCCCCAGTGCACGTAGCGCGCCGCGTCGGGGTCGGCGGCGGCGACCCGCGCGGTCAGGTGGCGGACCACCGGGATGACGGGGTTGCCGTCGCCGGCCGCCTCCTCGGCGAGGCGCGCGCGATCGTACAGATCGGCATCCGCCGCGGTCCGTATCGGGTCGACGCACGCGTCGGGCACGACCCCGACGGCGGCCTCCGCCTCGGCCAGGGCCGCTTCGACGTCGAGCATCGCCTGCAACTGCGCCCGGCCGTCGAACCGGTCCAGGAGGTCGGGGTCGCCGAGCAGGCGGGCGTGCAGGCGGCGGTCGGCGCTCATGCGGATCACACGTCGAAGAAGACGGTCTCGTCCGGTCCCTGGAGGGCGATGTCGAAGTGGTAGAGGCCGCCGCCCCGGGACGTGGCGATGAGGGTCGGGCGGCGGTCGGCGGGAACGCGGCCCAGGATCGGGTCGCCGGCATTCGACGGCTCGTCGTCGAAGTAGATGCGGGTGACCAGTCTCGCGAGCAGGCCGCGCGCGAACAGGCCGACCAGCAGATGCGGCGCCTGGAGCCGCCCGGGGCCGGGCGCTCGACCGGGTTTCACGGTCTCGATGCCGAAGCAGCCGGCGGCGTCGGTATGCACGCGGCCGAAGCCGGCGAACGCAGGGTCCGGCCCGTCGTGCCGGCGGTCGTCCGGATGGGCGTAGCGGCCGGCCTCGTCCGCCTGCCATATCTCCACCAGGGCGTCTGCGACGGCCTGCCCCGTCCCGTCCTGCACGGATCCCTCCACCCGGATCGGAGCGCCGGGGGTCCCGTCCGCGCGCAGCCGCACGCGACCCCGCTCGGGCACGAGAATGGCGAAGAACGGGCCGACGGTCTGAGAGGGCGTCAGCGGCGGCACCGGGTCAGGTCTCCATCGGCGTGGCGTCGCGCCCCCGCAGCACGATGTCGAAGCGGTAGCCGAGCGCCCAGCCCGCCTCGGTGGTGTCCAGCGCGAACGACGCGATCAGCCGCCGGCGGGCCGACTCGCCGGGAATCGCGTTGAAGACCGGATCGAAGGCGAGCAGGGGATCGCCGGGGAAGTACATCTGGGTCATCAGCCGCGTCAGGAAGCTCGGCCCGAACACCGAGAAGTGAACGTGGGCCGGCCGCCAGGCGTTGTCGTGGTTCTGCCACGGATAGGCGCCGGGCTTGACGGTCACGAACCGGAACTCGCCGTCCGCGTTCGTCAGCACGCGCCCGGCGCCGGAGAAGTTCGGATCGAGGGGCGCCGCGTGCCGGTCCTCGGCGTGCGCGTAGCGGCCGGCGGCGTTCGCCTGCCAGATTTCGACCAGCGTCTCGGGCACCGGCCGTCCGTCCTCGTCCAGGACGCGGCCGGCGACGATGATGCGCTCGCCGAGCGGCTCGCCGCCGTGCTGGCGGGTCAGGTCATGGTCGGTCGGCCCGGGGCGGTCGTGGCCGTACACGGGTCCGGTGATCTCGGAGAGCGTCTGGGGGACGACCACCAGCGGCCGGGCCGGATGCCGCGCCGTGGTGGAGCGGTAGTCGGGTGAATCGTTCGGGGGATGGCAGTCCGTCGCCGGACGTCTGTAGCCGCGAATCGGAGCGCTGGTGGGGTCCATGCTGTCGTGCTCCGAGCCCGTCCGGACGCGGATTCCGGTTGCCCGCGGCTTCCTGCGACTGCCCGCGGCTGCGCGAATTCGTGCTCGCGACTGGTATGATACTAGGGAGCGCGTTCTGTATGTGGCGTCGCGAGCCAGTGCGGCAGGCCCGCCGCGTATAGCCCGTTTCGTGCCGTCGACGCGTCGAGGAGGTCGACATCCCACATCCGTCGGTGGGATGCGATGACGCGGCGCGGCGGAAGGGCTGCCGGGCGGAAGTGCGGCAACCGGACCTGCGGACCGGCAAGGCCGGGCCCGGGCCGGGCGGATCTCATGTTGGGGAGTGAGACGTTGCTTTCAACGAAGTCTTTCTCGGGCCACACCATCGGGGCGGTGCTGGTGCTCGGTGTGCTCGTTGCCGGCGGACAGGCGCTCGCCCAGCCCGACGGGGACGCCGAGGCCGGGTCGCCGCCCGCCGCCGACGCCGGGCCGGTGGTTGCGGTGATGCCCTTCGTGAACGTCTCGGGCAGGCCCGAAGACGACTGGATGGGCGACGGGATAGCCGAGACCCTCATCTCCGGCGTTCAGAGCTCGAGCGGGCTGCCGGTCGTCGACCGCAGCGCTGGCGGACCGGCGGCCGGAGTCCGGGGCCAGGAGGCCCCGACGCGTCCGGACGCACCGGAGCCCGGCGTGTCCTGGCTCGTCGAGGGCGGCTTTCAGCGGGTGGACGAGCGGCTGCGGATCGTCGCGCGGGTCATCGACGCCGAGACCGGGGCGGCCCGGGAGATCGCCAAGATCGACGGCCGCACGGACGAGCTGTTCGCGTTGCAGGATCGCATCGTGACGCTGGTGGCGGAGGGACTCGTCGGGCTGGTCCGCACGGAGGGAGCGGCTGCGGCCCCCCGCCGGACGGAGGCGGCGCCGGCATCGGCAGCCGCGAGACCGAACGCGAGCGCGCGTCGGGTCGCAGGCGGGTCCGGTCTCTCATCCTCGGTCGGGTCCGCGGGCGGCAGCGGCGCGGTCGGCGGGCCCGAGCCGGGCCCGCGACGGACGGAACGCGCCCCCGCGGGACCTGCCGCCCGGGCCGGGGGCGGCGCGGCCGGCGGGGCCGCCGGGTTCGCGCCCGCGCCGGCCGGAGACGCCGGCGTCCTCACCGGGCGGGTAACGGTGCGGCCGCGGCGGACGACGACCCCGCCGACGGTGGACGGTCTGCTCGACGATGCGGTGTGGAGCAACGCGGCGCGCATCACCGAGTTCGTCCAGCGCCAGCCCGTCGACGGCGCGCCGGCCAGCGAGGACACCGAGGTCTATCTGGCCTACGACGACACCAGCCTCTATCTGGCGTTCCACGCCAAGTACGACAATCCGGGGACCATGCGGGCGAACCGCGTCGACCGCGACCGGGCAGGCTACGGCGACGACATCCTCTCGGTCTACTTCGATCCGTTCCTCGATCAGCAGCGCGCCTACGTGTTCTCGGTGAACGGCTACGGGGTGCAGGGCGACTCCATTGTCTCCGGCGGGCGCGGCGGCGGTTTCAGCGGCGGCGGTCGCGGCGGCGTCCCCTGGGGCGACCGGTCGTGGGACGCCCTCTTCGAGAGCGGCGGCCAGCCCGTCGCGGACGGGTTCACGGCCGAGATGGCCATCCCGTTCAAGAGCCTCCGGTACCCGGCGCGGCCCGACAACGTGCCGCATACCTGGGGGCTCCAGATCGTCCGGCAGATCCGGGACAAGGACGAGACCATCGTGTGGTCGCCGGTGTCGCGGGACATCGCCGGGTTCCTGCCCCAGATGGGGGTCCTCGACGGGATGACGGGCCTCTCGACGAGCCGGAACCTGGAGGTGCAGCCGACGTTCACCGCATTCCGCTACGGCACGTTCGACGAGGCGGCGGGACGGCTCGTCGACGGCGAGCCGCAGCCCGACTTCGGGGCCAACTTCAAGTACGGGGTGACCCCGAACCTCATCGCCGACTTCACCCTCAACCCCGACTTCTCGCAGATCGAGTCGGACCGGCCGCAGGTCGAGGTGAACCAGCGCTTCGCCCTCTTCTACCCGGAGTTGCGCCCGTTCTTCCTGGAAGGGGCCGAGATCTTCCAGATGCAGGCCCCGGTCACCGTCGTGCACACCCGGACGATCGTGGACCCGCAGTACGGGGCGAAGCTGACCGGCAAGGCCGGCAAGACCACGCTGGGGGTGCTGTTCGCCAACGACGAGGGGGCCAGCCTGGGCGTGGACGACCGGTTGGACCCGGCGTTCGGGCAGACGGCGCAGACGTTCGTGGGCCGCGTCCGCTACGACCTCTACTCGGAGTCGTTCGTCGGGGCGATCGTCACCGACCGGCAGTTTCTCGACGGGCACAGCCGCCTCGTCGGGGCGGACAGCAACTTCCGTATCGGCGCCACCCATCAGTTGGGTTTCCGGGCCCTCGGCACCGACCGGCGGGCGGCGCAGAGCGGTCCCCAGGTGAACCCCTGCCCGTCCACGGCGGACGTGGAGGCGCCCGCCGCATGCGACGGCTACGCGATGGATTTCGGGCTCCGGAAGCGGGGCCGCAACCTGAGCTACTCCATCGACTCGTTCGCGCTGTCGCCCGACTTCCGGACCGACGTGGGGTTCGTGCGCCGGACCGACCAGCGCGAGACCGAGGCGCGGCTCGACTACCTGTGGTGGCCTCAGTCCTGGGTGATCAGCTGGGGGCCGGAGTTCCGCTACGGCCGCAACTACAACTTCGACGGCGTGCTCGCGGACGAGAATCTCAGGGCCGGGGTCAGCGCCAACTTCGCCAAGAACGTCCGCTACAGCTTCGATCTCGACCAGGACATGGAGCGCTTCTACGGCATGGACTTCGAGAAGCGCCGGTATCGGATGTTCGGCAACGTCAGCACGAGCCGCGTGTTCTCGTTCGGCACCGGGTTCGACTGGGGGGACGAGATCTACTTCGACGGCGCCAACCCGTTCATCGGGCGCGAGAGCGGCTTCCGCACGTTCATCAACTTCCGGCCGGTGTCGCGGTTCGCCACCAACATCAACATCACCACGAGCCGGTTCATGGATCCGCTGGGCCTCTTCGCGGCCGGCATCAACGATGGCGAGCGGAGCGAGGACGGCGAGATCTTCAACGTGAACATCTTCCGGGCCCTCAACACCTATCAGGTCACCGACCGGCTCGCCCTGCGCAACATCACCGAGTTCAACACCTACCGCGGGACGGTCGGCCTCAACCTCCTGGCCACCTACCGCGTCAACTCGGGCACCGCGTTCTACGTCGGGTACGACGATCACTACCGGCAGTACGAGCTGTTCGACGACCAGGTGAACGCCATCGACCGCGGCTACCTGCACACGAACCGCGCCGTCTTCACCAAGATCCAGTACCTGTTCCGGTACTGACGGACCGGCGGGGGAGACCGTGAAGGCCCGGGCCCTGCATACCTGGCGGGTGTCCCATGCGCAGGCGGCCGGGATTCAGGAGGCGTTGCGCCCGCGGCTCGTCGCCGCGCCGCTGCCGAAGGAGCCGCGGCTGGTGGCGGGGGCCGACGTGGCGTACTCGCAGCGCACCCATCGCGTCTACGCGGCCGTCGTGGTGGTGGAGCTGCCGTCGCTGGAGACGGTCGAGTCGGTTGGCGTCACGCGGGCCGCGACCTTTCCCTACATTCCCGGGCTGCTCTCGTTCCGCGAGGTGCCGCCGCTGCTCGACGCCTTCGAGCGGCTCTCTCGCGCGCCGGACGTGGTGGTGTTCGACGGGCAGGGCCTGGCCCATCCCCGCCGCTTTGGCCTCGCCTGCCACGCCGGCCTGCTGCTCGACGCGCCGTCCATCGGGTGCGCGAAGACCCGGCTCGTGGGCGAGCACGACGCCGTGCCCGACCGCCGGGGAGCCTCGGCGCCGTTGCGGGCGGAGGGAGAGACGGTCGGGGCGGTGGTGCGCACGCGCGAGCGGGTGACCCCGGTCTTCGTGTCACCCGGGCATCGCGCGGACACCCCGTCGGCCGTCGAGCTGGTGCTCGCCCTCGCGTCCCGCTACCGGCTGCCGGAGCCGCAGCGCCGCGCCCACCACGCCACCGTGGCCCTGCACGCGCGGGACCGCGGCCGGCCCCCACCCCGCGTCAGGACCTATCCAAACTTCGTGCCGAAGCGCCCGCGGTGAAATCGGGTCTGCCGTCCAGGCGGACGCCCCGTTCCAGCTCCGCCCGGGCGGATTCGTGCCGGGCGATCCAGCCTGGTCCGCCTGCCATGGTCAGGATGGTGACTGCAGCAGCGTGTGCGGGCGGTCGCGCATCTGCGGCACCAAGTCGACGGCGGCGTCAACGAAGACTGTGCGCCAGTGAGCGGTGGTCGAAGACCTCGGTGTCATTGCCTCTATTCAGGCGAGGACTGCCCCTCCTACGCCTACGGCTGCGGCATGCGCGACGGGATGTTGCCGTCCAGGGTGGCCATCATCTGCAGGCCCTGTCGCGGCGTGGCCACGCCGATGGCCGGCTGCTGGGAGGCGTTGCGGGGCTGTCGATACGTGATGCGGTACTGGCTGCTCACGAAGCCGTGCTTCCTCGAGATGTCCTGGCCCAGAGCCGTCAGCCGGTCGACGACGGCGGTGGGGACGGTGATCCGCTCGAAGCTGCCGCGAGTGAACTGCGCGAGCTGCTGGCCGACCCCCGCCGCCATGGATCCCGAACCGAGACCGCCACCCACATAGAGCAGCGTGTGGACCTCGACCGAGTTCTCCAGCAGTTGCTCCACCATCCGGTCGATGCGTCCCTGCTGGCTTCGGCTGCGGTCGGGCCCGTCGGTGGCGACCATGATGATGACCGGGTAGTAATCGCGCTCGTCGTCGTCGGCGTCGTCGTTGATGCGGTTCGCCTCTTCGACGAGCGCGTCGTTGTACGTCGCCGCGGTGCCGCTGTCCGGAGAGATGTTGGCGATGTTCCCCTCCAGCTCCGCCCGGTCCGTCGTGTACCGGGTGATCCAGCGCGGCTGCCGGGACGTGGTCAGCATCGCGATCTCGACCTCGGCCGGGAGCTCCCGCAGCAGTGCCCGGAGGCCTTCGCGGACTTGCGGCACCAGATTGGCCGCGGTGCCGCCGTTGTCGACGAAGACCGTGAGCCGCACCGGCCAGTCGATCGCCTCGAACTCGGTGGTCTCGAGGTTCTCGCCGTCCCACTGCACGACGATGTCGTCCTCGGTGAGGCCGGGCACGGGGTTCCCCTGGGCGTCGGCGACGGCGACGTGCAGCGTGTGCTCCTGGGCCTCCACCGTCAGCGGGCCCCCGATGAGGCAGAGGGCGGCGGCGAGGAGGGTCGTGAGAGCTGGTCGAAGTCGCCGGATCGGGCTCGGCATGGGAACCTCCAGTTCCTGGCAGCGGATGACCAAACGCCGCGCAACGGAACGGCGCGTCGCGGCGAACGCCCATTGTAGTCCTTCCGGGGGGCATGCCGGCGCCCCCGGTGTCACTGGTGACACACCCTCATCCTCCGAGATCGTCCGCAGCTCCGCGAGAGCCCCGCGAGGCGGAGCCGCGGGGCGGACCGGCGGACCGGCGGGGAGGCCCGCGGAGCCCGGACGCTATAATGAGCGCCTCCGCGAGACGATGACGCAGTCCGGAGCGGGGGCTGTGGACGGCCGATGGTGAATGATCGCGACACGCCCTGGTACCGGCAGGTCGACGGGCGGCAGCGGCGGGCGTTCGCCGCCACCTTCCTGGGCTGGACCCTCGACGGATTCGACTTCTCCATCCTGACGTTCATCCTGATCGACATCCAGAACAGCTTCACCGTCGACGCGGCGCTGGCCGGCGCCCTCGGCACGGTGACCCTGTTCTTCCGGCTCGCGGGCGGGCTCGGCGCGGGCATGATGGCGGACCGGTGGGGCCGGAAGCTCCCGCTGATGCTGTCGATCCTGTGGTTCTCCCTGTTCGCGTTCCTCAGCGGTTTCTCCACGTCGTACGCGGTGCTGTTCGCGTGCCGCGCCCTGTTCGGCATCGGCATGGGCGGGGTGTGGGCGGCGGGGATGCCCCTCACCCTCGAGCACTGGCCGACGCGGCTGCGCGGGCTCGCGTCGGGGCTGCTGCAGGGCGGCTGGTTCTGGGGCTACATGCTGGCGGCGCTCGCCTTCTCGACGATCTACCCGTTGTTCAGCGCCGTGCCCGACCCGTTCAGCGCGTCGCCCGCGTCGACCCTGGGTTGGCGGGTGCTGTTCTGGATCGGCGGCGTCCCGGCCCTGCTCGTGCTGTGGATCCGGACCGGCGTCGAGGAGAGCCCGGTCTGGCTGGAGCGGCAGCGGTACCTGGGGGAGCGCGGGCGCGAGGAGCTGGCGAACCGGGTGTCGCTCGTGCGGCTCCTGCAGCCGGACCTGCTGTGGGCGACGCTGCAGAGCTCGCTGCTGATGTCGGCGTTCATGTTCTCGTACTACTCGATCTCGTTCTGGTACCCCACGTTCCTGCTCGACGCCGGGGTCCAGCCCCTGCGGTACGTCGTCGGCTTCACCGCCGGGGCCATCGTGGGCATCGCGGTCTGGGGCCGCGCGTCGGAGGGCGCCCTGGGGCGCCGGGGTACGGTGTCGCTGGCCGCGCTGCTCGGGGTGGCCCTCGCCCCGGTCTTCCTCGCGGCTTCCGGCCCCGCGCAGCTGCTGGCGGGGGCGGTGCTGATGGGGGCTACCGGCGGCGGTATCTGGGGGATGGCCCCGGCCTATCTCACCGAGCGCTTCCCGACCGCGGTGCGCGGCGTGGGACCCGGGCTGTCGTATCACGTGGGGGCGGCGGCGGGGTCGGCGACGCCCCTCGTGCTGGGGCACCTGCAGGACGGCGGCATGACCACCCGGGGGGCGATGACGGCCTGCATCGTCGCGGGCGGACTGCTGGTGGCGGCGGTGATCTGGCTGGGGCCCGAGACGCGGGGGCGGCGCTTCCGGGCCGTGGACGAGGCGGACGCGGGCGACGAAGCGGCGGAGAAGGCGGACGAGAGGGCGTGAGCGCCGGGGAGTGGACATGAGACGGCAGGGATGGTTCGTGGCGGCGATGCTGGCGGCGTCGCTGGTCGGCGGCGCGGTGTCCAACGCGCTGCTGACGGTGCGGCTCGGCGCGCAGGGCGCGGGGGTGGTCACCGCGTCGCAGGTGAACATCGTGGACGGGGAGGGGCGGCTGCGGGCGATCCTGTCCGGCGACGACGAGCGCGGCATGGCCTCGCTCGCGTTCTACGGACCGGGGGGGGAGTTCCGCGGCCTCGTCGGGGTCGACGCGGACGGTCATCCCGTCCTGCGGTTCACCGACCCGAACGGCGGCACGCGGCTTCTCGCCCGGGTCGGGCAGGAGGACGGCCTGGTCACCGTCGGGGACGAGACCGCGCGCCACGCCCTCGTCGGGTCGCAGTCGGGCACGCCGTTCTTCGGGCTGTCCGACGGCCGGCGGATCCCGCTGCAGCTCACCCTGGGGGATGAGGGGCAGCCGCGGGTGAACCTGTTCAACCGCCGGGGGCAGCCCGCCATCGGCATGATCGTGGGGGCCAACGAAGCGCCGTTCTTGTCGGTGTTCGACCCCGGCGGTGCGCAGCGCGTCACCCTGGGAACGGTGCAGGGCGCCACCGTGGTCAACCTCGGCGACGGCACGCGGACGCGGATGGTGCTCGGCGTGGCCGAGAACGGCCGGGCCAGCGTGGCGTTCTACGACGACGAGGGCGCGATGGAGCGCGAAGTGGCGGCCGACAGCCCGTGACGGCGAGAGTGCGCCGCCGGTGACGCGGCGGCGGTCCAGGCGACGGCCCGCGAGACGGTGGGCGGCCGACGATTGCCGGATGGGAGCCCGTGGCGGGAATCTCCGGTGTCCGTCGCAGGGCGGCGTCCCGCCGCCTCCCGGCGTTCCGCCGTCTCCCGGCGTTCCGCCGCCGCGCCGACCCACCGACCCAGCGGTCATGACCCCCCATGGCACGACCCCCTATAATGTGAGGCGTCCGCGACGGAGGTCATCGAATGCCCGGAACGATGGTGGAATTTGCGAGCAACGGCGCGACCGGCGCCGGCTATCTGGCCACGCCCGCCGACGGCGGGGGGCCGGGGGTCATCGTGCTGCAGGAGTGGTGGGGGCTCGTCGACCACATCAAGGACGTGGCCGACCGTTTCGCGGCGGAGGGGTTCGTGGCCCTCGCGCCGGACCTCTATCGCGGCGAGAGCACGACGAGCCCCGACGACGCCGGCAAGCTCATGATGGCCCTCGACATCGGGCGGGTCGAGAAGGACCTGCGCGGCGCCGTCGGGTACCTGCTCGGGCGCGACGAGGTCACCACCGCCCATGTCGGCACGGTGGGCTTCTGCATGGGCGGGCAGCTCTCCCTCTATGCCGCCTGCGAGAACCCCGCGGTCGGGGCCTGCGTCGTCTTCTACGGCATTCATCCGAAAGTCGAGCCGAACCTCGCCGCCCTCGAGGCGCCGGTCCTCGGGTTCTTCGCCGAGCGTGACGCGTTCGTGCCGCCGGCGGCGGCGCGGCAGCTCGAGCAGGACCTCAGGGCGGCGGGCAAGTCGGCCGACGTCACCGTGTTCGACGGCGCCGACCACGCGTTCTTCAACGACACGCGACCCGACGTCTACGATGCCGACCGCGCCGCCGCGTGCTGGTCGCGCATGCTGGCGTTCTACCGGGAGCATGTCCGCTAACCCCGACGGCCGCGGCCTCTTCGCCTGGCTGTCGGGCCTGCGCTCGTGGCAGCTGTTTCTGCTCGCGGGCGCGCTCTTCGTGATCGATCTGCTGGTCCCGGACCCCGTCCCCCTCATCGACGAGGCGATGCTCGGCCTCGCCACGCTGCTGCTGGGCCGGTGGAAGCGCCGTCGTGACGTCATCGATCCGCAGTGATGCCGCCGGCCGCCCTCTTGGGACGGTGATCGACACGGATTGCCAGCCGCCGTCGGGCGCGGCCCGTTCTCCGCGGCTCCATGCGTCCGACGCACAGGGCATCTCCGGTGTCCTCGATGGACGGCGCGCGGTTCGGCGTCAGGGCGCGCGATTCGTAACCTGAGAGCGACCCATGCCCGGCGATTCGTTCGGACACAGCTTTCGCATCACCACCGCGGGGGAGTCGCACGGCCCCGGCAACGTCGTCATCGTCGACGGTTGCCCGCCCGGCATCCCCCTTGCCGAGGAGGACCTCGCGGAGGACCTCGCCCGGCGCCGGCCCGGCCAGAGCCGGATCGTCACCCCCCGGAACGAGCCGGATGCACCCGAGATTCTCTCCGGGGTCTTCGAGGGCGAGACCACCGGCACCAGCATCGCGATTCTCATCCGCAACGTCGATCAACGCGGCCGCGACTACGCCGACATCCGGGACAAGTACCGGCCCGGTCACGCCGACTACACCTACGACGCGAAGTACGGCCGGCGCGACTACCGCGGCGGGGGGCGCGCAAGCGCGCGCGAGACGGCGGTCCGGGTGGCGGCGGGGGTCGTCGCCAAACGCATCATCGCCTCTGCGTTCGGCGGCCGGGTGGTCGGCTACGTCCGCCAGGTCGGGGACGTCGTGGCCGAGGTGCCGGACCCGGCCGCGGTGACGCTTGAGCAGGTCGAGAAGCTGCCGGACGGCGCGCCGAACATCGTGCGGTGTCCCGACGCGGCCCGCGCGGCCGAGATGGTGGCGTTGATCGAGGAGCTGCGCGAGGCACGCGACTCCATCGGGGGGGTGGCCGAGATCGTGGCCGTCGGGGTGCCGGCGGGGCTCGGCGAGCCGGTCTTCGACAAGCTGAAGGCGGACCTGGCGAAGGCCCTGTTCAGCCTGCCGGCGGTGCTGGGCGTCGAGTACGGCGTGGGGTTCGGCTGCGCGAGGCTGCGCGGCAGCGAGAACAACGACCTGTTCCGCACCGCGGAGGGCGGCGTCGCGCCCGCGGGCTCGCGCATCGTCACCGGCACCAACCGCCACGGCGGCATGCTCGGGGGCATCTCGAGCGGCATGCCCATCGTGCTGCGGGCCGCCGTGAAGCCGACGAGCAGCCTGCCCCGCGAGCAGGCCACGGTGACCACCGCCGGCGAGTCCACCACCATCCGGACCAAGGGGCGTCACGACCCCTGCCTGTTGCCCAGGTTCGTTCCGATGGCGGAGGCGATGGTGGCCATCGTGCTCGCCGACCACTGGCTGCGCTGGCGGGCGTCGTCGGGGTCGGGCGCCGTTTGAGGCCCGGGGGCGGCAATTCGCGGCTTGTCGCGTGGTCCGCGCACGCCAGACGCCGCGGCGGCCGACCGGCTGAGGCCGCTGGCCGGCACTAGGAGTCTGCGCCGTAGAACGGCGCAGACTCCTGGCAGGGTTGGTTGGGCGCCAAGCGGAGCCGAAGGCGACGATTGGCGGGCTAGCTCGGGGGCGTCGAGTACGAGCAGCGGGCGCGGCAACCCGCGGCTCGTCGCGTGTGCTGGGGCACGCAGCCGTTCCCGGAGCACTCGCGCATCGTCTGGTACGGGTTGCCGCGCGATTTGGAGGGCGCGGTGTGTCAAAATGCCCGATTGACGGGCATCGCTTGCTTCCGAGCGTGCGATCGAAGCAGCGACGGGCCACCGGCCGGAGTCGGGACGCAGAACGGTTCGGGAGCGCGGTGGGTCGGCCGCGCCGATGGCGGAGCCGCCGGGCGGCGACTTCCGGCCCTTCGATGGGAACAGTCACAACCGTGGAGAGAGCATGATCATGCGCAACACCATTCGTATTCTGCTGGCCGTCGCGTTGGGCGGCATCCTCGCGAGCCCGGCCCCGGCTCAGGACCTGCTGGGGCCGAGCGAGCCCCTGCCCTACGAGCCGGTCGAGGGTTGGCTGAAGCCGTTCGCGGGCGAGGGCTTCGCCTTTGGCGGCAACTCCGGCGTCTTCGTCGAGTCGCCCGACCGCATCTTCGTTCTGCAACGGGGCGAGACGCGGCTTCCCGACCCGGTGCCGGACGGCTTCGACGGCTACGCCGGCTCCATCGGCATCAACACCCTGCGGGAGGCCGAGCGCCGGACGTGGCAGAACTGCATCTACGTCGTCGATAGCGACGGGAACGTCATCGAGGTCTGGGACCAGTGGGACCACCTGTTCGAGGGGTCGGACGGACCCGGGCCGCACCGCATCCGCATCAGCCCCCACGACCCCGAGCGCCGCGTGTGGGTGGTGCACGAGTCGGCGCATCAGATCTTCGTCTTCTCGAACGACGGCAGCGAGCTGCTGGCGACCCTCGGCGAGAAGAACGTCCCCGGCGACGACGAGACGCACCTCGGGGGGCCGCAGGACGTCGCGTTCCTGCCCGACGGCCGGGTGCTGGTGGCCGACGGGTTCATCAACTCGCGGGTGATCATCCTCGACGCCGAGCTCAACTACCTCGACGAGTTCGGACGGGCCGGCGACGGACGCGGCGAGTTCAACGTGGTGCACTCCCTGGCCGTCGGTCCCAACGGCCGCATCTTCGTCGCCGACCGCAACAACCGCCGCGTGCAGGTGTTCAACCAGACCACCCGCGCCGCCGTCTGGTACCACCCGAACATCGCCCCCATCGCGGTCTGGCCGGGGTTCGGCCTTCCCCTGGACATCATCGTGAACCAGTACGAGGTCTACGTGACCGACCTCTCGCCGGTCAAGATCGTCAAGCTCGATCTGAACGGCAACCCGCTGGCCCAGTGGGAGCTTGCCAACGACGGGCCGAACGCGTTCATCGAGATGCACTCGTTCGCCGTCGACGGCGAGGGCAATCTGTACGGCGCCGACAACCAGTACGGGCGGCTCCAGAAGCTGGTGCCCAAGGCCGACGCCAACCGCGCGCTGCTGATCGGGCAGCCCTTCGTGGAAGCCGAGGCGGGGCAGTAGCGGCCCGGCCACCCGGGGTGCGGCCGGACGCGGGCCTGAGCCCGGGAGAGGGGCACCACGGGAGTCCGCGCCGTGGCACGGCGCGGACTCCCGTTGGATTGGTAGGGCGCCAAGCGGAGCCGGAGGCGGCGGAACGGCGCGGACTCCCGGGTTGATTGGGCGCCAAGCGGAGCCGGAGGCGGCGGAACGGCGCGGACTCCCGGGTTGATTGGGCGCCAGGCAGAGCCGAAGGCGACGATTTGGCGGGCTGGCGGCCCGGCCGCCCGGGGTGCGGCTTTGCCCGTCGGACGGAGGAGGATTCGAGATGGCAAGGGGCAGCATCGTCAAGATCGTCGCCGGCGCGGCCGTGCTGGCGGTCACGTTGGGTTTCGGCTGGCTGCTGGGGAGGGCCGGCGTCGGCCAGGAGGTCCCGGTCGCGTCGCTGACCGAGCTCGAGCGCGAGTTCGCCGAGCGCATGCAGCAGGTCGTGCTCGTCGGCAACTTCACCATCGACGGCCGCGACACCGGTGGCGCCAGTCCCGAGCGGTACGAGATCGCCAGCGTCGCCAAGGTCGGCGACGACACGTGGCGCTTCGACGTGCGCATGGTCTACGGTAACTTCGACGCCACCCTCCCGGTCGTCGTCCCCATCGTCTGGGCCGGCGACACCCCGATGGTGTCCATCACCGACTTCGGCATCCCGGGGCTTGACGGCACCTTCACCGCCCGCGTGTTCTTCTACGAGGACCGCTACGGCGGCTCGTGGGAGCACGCCATGGAGCGCGGCGTCTTCGGCGGCCTGATGTACGGCCACATCGAGCCGATGGCCGCCGGCTGACGCGGCGTCGACGCGCGTCCGGCCCTGGGCCGGCGGCTTGGCCGTTTGATCGGGCCGTGACTGGCATGGTTCTTGATGTTCGTTGGTGACGATTGGTGTGCGAGCGCCCGGGATTGGTCCGGGCGCCGTGCGCGCCGGAGTGCGCCATGGACGTGACCACGCTGTTCGGCATCAACATCACGGTAATCCTGGGCGTCGCACTGCTGTTGTGGCGCGGGTTGTCGGCGCGAGTCGACGGTCTCAAGGACGAGTTCGGGGCCAGGTTCGACGGTCTCAAGGACGAGTTCGGGGCCAGGTTCGACGGTCTCAAGGACGAGTTCGGAGCCAGGTTCGACGGTCTCAATGACCGTGTCGCGGCGGAGAACGCGGGGTTGTCGGGCCGTATCGACGGTCTCCGGGACCGGGTCGCGGCAGACCACGCGGGATTGTCGAGCAGTATCGACGGTCTCCGGGACCGGGTCGCGGCAGACCACGCGGGGTTGTCGAGCCGTATCGACGAGCTCAAGGACCACTTGTCGGAGCGGCACGACGCTCAGAATGCCCGACTCGACACGTTGTCAACCCAGGTTGGCGGCCTGACCACCAGGGTTGACGGGTTGGCGATGTCCGCCGCACGCATCGAAGGCTGGCTCGAGAGGGACGGCATGGAGCGGCGGGTTCCCGAGTCCGCTCCGTGACGGTGTCCGACCAGTCGTGCTTGTTGCGCCCGAGTTGACCACCAGCTTCGCCAGACATCGAGCGCTCCCCAATCGGCGCCGTCCCCGCGCTCACCCCGCGCCGGCAGGGAACAGTCGGAACATGACCCAAGACACCCTGCGCTCCGGCCGATAACGTGAACGAGTTCGGCCTGCCGGCCCGGCCGCCGAGGTGGCATGCGATTTGCCCTCGGGAGGATCCGGCATGGGCCCGCGTGCTCGGCGACCGGCGTCTACGCAGCGGCGCCGGCCGGTCCGGAAGAACGCGCCAGGGAGGAGACTCGGGATGGCGGACTCGACGATCGAGTGGACCGACGCTACGTGGAATCCCGTGGCTGGCTGCACCGTTCTCTCGCCCGGCTGCACGAACTGCTACGCCATGCGGATGGCGGCCAGACTCGCCGCCATGGGCCAGGAGAAGTACCGCGACCTGACGCGTCCGAGCGGCGGACGGCAGGTGTGGACCGGCGCAATACGGTGCGACGAGGCGAGCCTCGACGTACCTCTTCGCTGGCGAAGACCGCGTCTGGTGTTCGTCAATTCCATGAGCGACCTGTTTCATGCCGACGTGCCGGAGTCCTTCATCGCCAGGGTGTGGGCGACGATGAAGGCCACGCCGAGGCACACGTTCCAGATCCTCACCAAGCGGCCCGAGCGCATGCGGGAGGTTGCCGCGCGCATGGATCTCCTGCCCAACGTGTGGCTGGGCACCAGCGTCGAGGCTTCCGAGTACCTCGGCCGCCTTCACGAGCTTCGGTCCACTCGTGCGGCGGTACGGTTCGCGTCGTTCGAGCCGCTGCTCGGTCCGATCACCGCCGCCGACCTCAGCGGCGTGCACTGGGCCATCGTCGGCGGCGAGAGCGGTCCGGGGTCACGTCCCATGAAGAGGGAATGGGTACGTGCGCTTCAGGTTCAGTGCGAGGAACAGGGAGTCGCCTTCTTTTTCAAACAGTGGGGCGGAGTGCGAAAGAAACACGCCGGCCGAGAGCTGGACGGCCGTACCTGGGACGCGATGCCCTTGGTTCCGGAGTGGCCGCGGGAGACGAATTGTACGTGCCGGAGGCAGTAGTCTATCGACTTGATCTGCTCGACCATGACGTAGCCGGTCAGCGACGAGTCGGCCGGGGCTTCGACGTGAAACGGGACGCCACTGCACGTATTGGTCATCGGGCACACCATGGTGAGCCCGGTGTGGCGGTTGAACAGCGTGCTGCCGACCACCAGGGCTGGGCGCCGGCCCTTCTGTTCGCGCCCCACCCTGCGGGTCGAAGGTGAGGATCACGAAGTCCCCCTTCTCGGGAACGTACTTGGGCATCTACCAGGCTTCCCGACCGACCGGGGGGCCCCAATCCGTCTCCTGGACCTCGTAGTCCTTCGGCATTCGGGCCACCAGCGCACGCAGGTCGTGGCTGCCCCGCACGCGCGATACGGGCTCGACGATGATGCGTCCCTCCTGGACCGACACCCGCACCTGATCGCCGATGTCGATCCGGGCCTCCGCCAGCACCGACTTGGAGAAGCGAAGTCCCTGGCTGTTCCCCCACTTCTGGACTCGGGTGACCATCTCGTCTGCTCTCGCGTTCGGTTGAGGTGAATACAAAGCACAGCCGGCGCCGGGGCGGAGCGCAACGGCCGGCGCTACCCCCGCTTCCGGTCGAGGAACGCCTGCATGCGCTGGCGCGGCTCGTCGGTGTGGTAGGCGGTCGTGAACGAGCGGATGCCGACCTGGATGGCGTGGTCGAGGGGCAGCGTCTCCCACCGCTGGACCAGCGCCTTCTGCAGCCGGACGGCGCCGGGGCCGGCGGTGGCGATGGCGTTCACCCACCGCGCGGTCGCCGCGTCGAGCTCGGCGGCGGGCACGACGCGTTCCACCAGCCCCCAGCGCTCCGCCTCGGCCGCGGCGATCGGCTCGCCGGTGTAGACGAGCTCGCGTGCGCGGCCCGCGCCGATGAGCCGGGGCAGCAGGGCCGCCTCGATGACCGAGGGGATTCCCACCTTGACCTCCGGCATGCCGAAGATCGCGTCGTCGCTGGCTACCCGGAGGTCGCACGAGGCGGCGATCTCGACCCCGGCCCCGAGGCAGTAACCGCGTATGCGGGCGATGACCGGCACCTGCAGCCGGCGGATGGCCTGGCAGGCGAGGTGCAGCCGGCTGATGAAGGGATGCGTCGTCTCGTGGGAGAGCTCGGCCAGCTCGCGGATGTCGGCCCCGCCGATGAAGGCACGGGGGCCCGACCCCGTCAGCACGACGCATCGCAGCTCGTGCTCGCCGCCGAGGGTGCGAAACGCGGTGATCAGCTGGCGGATGAGGTCGCTGTCGACCACGTTCAGGCGCGCCGGGTTGTGCACGGTCACGCGCGCCAGCCGGCCCGCGTCGCCGAGCGGTTCGATTTCGGTGCGGACTTCCGGAGTATCGTCAGAAGGCATGGTGGGCTCCGTGGTCGCGGGTGGCTCGGGGCGCCGGCGCGCGCGGCGCGGGACGACGGACGTATGGCGCGGGACGACGGACGTATACTGACGCCATGCCCAAGTGTAACGAGATCACCGGTCCCCTTGCAGGCTTGTTTCTGTCGTGCGCGGCCCTGGCCGCGGCCCAGACCGGCGCGGTCGGGGGAGAGTGGCCGACATACGGCGGCGACCTCGGACACACCCGCTACGCCCCCCTCGGTGCGATAACCGCCGACAACTTCGCGGACCTCGAGATCGCGTGGCGGTTCGGGACCGACAACCTCGGGCCGGTGCCGGAGACGCGCTTCCAGTCGACGCCCCTCGTGGTCGACGGGGTGCTCTACTCGACCGCGGGCTCGCGTCGGGCGGTGGTCGCCCTCGACGCGGCGTCGGGCGAGCTGCTGTGGATGCACCGCCTCGACGAAGGGGCGCGCGGGGCCTCCGCTCCGCGGCAGCTCTCGGGCCGGGGGCTGGCGTTCTGGGACGGGGGCGAGGGGGGCGAGCCGCCGCGGGTGGTCTACGTCACGCCGGGGTACCGGCTGGTCGCCCTCGACGCCGCGACCGGCCGCCGGGTCCCGGGCTTCGGCAGCGACGGCATGGTCGACCTGAAGCGCGACAACGACCAGCAGATCGACCCGGTCACCGGCGAGGTGGGCCTGCACGCGACCCCCATCGTCGCCGGCGACGTCGTCATCGTCGGCGCCGCCCACCGCACCGGCGGGAACCCGCGGAGCCGGGCCAACGTGAAGGGCTACGTGCGCGGCTACGACGTGCGCACCGGCGAGCGGCTCTGGATCTTCCACACGATTCCGCGCCCCGGCCAGTTCGGGCGCGAGACGTGGTTGAGCGACTCGGCTGTCTACACCGGCAACACCGGCGTGTGGGGCCAGATCTCGGTCGACGTCGAGCTGGGGCTCGTCTACCTGCCGGTGGAGGCCGCGACCGGCGACTACTTCGGGGCCAACCGGCCCGGCGACAACCTGTTCGCGGAGAGCCTGGTCGCGGTCGATCTCCACACCGGCGAGCGCCGCTGGCACTTTCAGCTCGTCCACCACGGCATCTGGGACCACGACATCCCCTGCGCGCCGATCCTGCTCGACGTCGTCATCGACGGGGAGACCATCAAGGCGGTGGCCCAGCCCACCAAGCAGGTGTTCCTTTACGTCTTCGACCGCGAGACCGGCGAGCCCATCTGGCCCATCGAGGAGCAGCCGGTGCCGGCCGGCGACGTCCCCGGCGAGTGGTACTCCCCGACCCAGCCCATCCCGACCCGTCCGCCGGCCTACGACCGGCAGGGCGTGACCGTCGACGACCTCATCGACTTCACCCCGGAGCTGCGGGCCGAGGCCGAGGAACGGGCGTCGTTCTACAAGCTGGGCCCGATGTTCACCCCGCCGGTGGTCAGCCGGCTGGACGGGCCCCTGGGCACGTTGATCGCGCCGGCCCAGGGGGGCGGCACCAACTGGCCGGGCGGGTCCTACGACCCGGAGACCGGCATCCTCTACGTGTCGTCGAACAGCTCGCTGGGGTCGCTGGGCATCGTGCTCCCGTACCCGGGGCAGTCCGACATGGCCTACATCCAGGGCAACGCGGTGACCGGCCCCCGCACGTCCGGCGGCGCGGGATCGGCCGCCGGCGGCGGGCGCACCAGCTTCACGGTGCCGCCCCGCCCCCGCCTGACGGCCGAGCAGCGGCAGCGCGCCCAGCTCACGATCCGGGGCCTGCCGATGCTGAAGCCGCCCTACGGCATCATCAGCGCCATCGACATGACGCGGGGCGAGATCCTCTGGCAGATCCCCCACGGCGAGACCCCCGACCACATCCGGAACCACGAGGCGCTGCGGGGGCTCGACATCCCCCGCACCGGCCAGCCCGGCAGCGTCGGCACCCTGGTGACGAAGACCCTGCTCATCGCCGGCGACCCCCAGACCACGACGGACGCCTCGGGCGAGCGGGGCGCCATGCTGCGGGCCTACGACAAGGCGACGGGAGGCGAGGTGGGCACCCTGTTCATGCCCGCCCCGCAGACGGGCTCGCCGATGACCTACGAGCTGGACGGCGTGCAGTACCTGGTGGTCACGGTGAGCGGGGGAGGGCGCTCGGGAGAGCTGCTCGCCTTCCGGGCGCCGCCGGAGTAGGGGCTCGCCAGCGGTGCGCCGCAGTCCGCGGCGAACGCCTGACGAGAACAGGGAGTTGGTTATGGCGACGATGGCCCAAGCCATCAAGGAAGCGTTCGAGGAAGGCGATGGCATCCTGTCAAGGGAGGCGATCAGGCAGTTCGTCGAGTCCCGCTACCCGGGCAAATGGCAACCGACGACGCTCAGTGCTCACCTCTACGCGCGCGCCATAAACAACCCGAAGGCGTACGTTCATCACCCTCACTCGGAGCGCTTTCTCTACAGGCGTGCTGATGGAACGTTCGAGTTGTACGACGAAAAGGCGCACGGCCCGAATCTGTGGGCGCCCGACCAGGCCGAGGACGAGTCGGAAGGGGCGGGGCCGGCCGTCGAAGCACCGATTGGCCTCGAGCGGGACATCGAGGATCAGCTCGTGCGCCAGTTGGACGCGCTTGAGGACGGGCTCAGATTCGTGGAGCGACAGGTCAAGTGCGGCGTGGGGCGTACCGACATCGTGGGCCACGGGGCCGACGGTTCCACCGTCGTGGTCGAACTGAAGGTGGGGGAGGCAAAGGACTCTGCTATTGGGCAAATCGCCCGCTACATGGGATGGTACCAGCAACGCGAGGGCGCCGAAACCGTTCGCGGCATCCTGGTCGCGTCGGATTTTCCTGATGGGGTGCAGTACGCGGCCCGGGCCATTCCGAACTTGGCGCTTCGGCGCTATCGCATTCAGCTCAACTTCGAAGACGGAAGCCTGTAGCGGCTAGAAGTCCCGCTCGTAGCGCCACGCGCCGTCGATCATCCAGATGCGGTGCCGCGGCCCGGCGCAATCGAGATTTGCCGTCTCGTAGCCGCAGTCCTCCGCATAGAGGGCCACGCGACCTCCATCCACGGGATGGAGGCGTCCGAGCAGGCGTTCCCGGGGCCACGCGTCGACCGCTGCAAGGGCCGCCGCGACGGTGGCGTGCCCGGCCAGCCGGGTGCTCAGGGCGAAGGTCGGGTTCGCGAACTGGATGCGCCGGTCGCGGTGCGCCTGCAGGGCGTCGGGCGGGCGCCACCACCGGTGGTCGTGGATCTCGACGCCGTCGACGCGGACCGCGGCGGGGTCCGCCGCCGCCGCGAAGAACCACGTGGCGAACCGGATGGGGCTCGTCGCCGGTGTCGTCCACTGGCATACCGGGTGCAGGGCGGCGGGGTCGACAGTCACCCCGGCCTCCTCGTGCGCCTCCCGCGCCGCCGCCTGCCGGGCCGCTGCCAGCTCGTCGCTCCCGCCGTCCCGGAGGTGGTCGCCGGGGTCGATGCGGCCGCCCGGAAACACCCAGTAGCCGCCCATGAACTTGAGGTCAGGGCTGCGGCGCAGGTAGAGGATCTCCGGTCCTGCGGCGGTGTCGCGCAGGAGCACGACAGAGGCGGCCGGCTGCGGCGCCGCGACAGGTCGGGGCTGACGGTCCACGCCCTCTAGTGTACCCGCCCAGCTCCCGCTCGGCGGACTCGCCTGTGCGCCCATGGTACGCTTGAGGGTTGGCTGCGCCCGGTTGGCGTCCCTCCCCGTAGTGAAACGACCGGTCCCTGCGGTCAGACGACCGGCAACGGCGCGCCGTGGCCGCAACCATCATGTCCTCCATCGATCTCACCGTCATCGTGCTGTGCAGCGTGGCCGGATTCACCCTGCAGGGGGCCGTCGGCTACGGCATGGGCATTCTCGGTACGCCGATCCTCATCCTGATCGATCCTCGGCTCGTCCCCGGTCCGGTGCTCGCCTCGACCATGGTGTTCACCCTGATGGTGACGGTCCGCGAGCGCCGCGGCATCGATCTCGGCGGCGTGGGATGGGCGCTGGCGGGCCGCGTCGTGGGGACGCTGCCGGCCGCGGCGCTGCTGGCGGTCCTGCCGCAGAACCAGTTGAGCCGGGTGTTCGGGCTGATCGTGATCGCGGCGGTGGCGATCAGCGTCTCGGGGGTGCACGTCCGTCCGCGCCCGTCGACGCTGCTGGCCGGGGGGGTGCTGTCGGGGCTGATGGGCACGGTGGCCGCCATCGGGGGGCCGCCCATCGCGCTGCTCTATCAGCACGCCTCCGGCGAGAAGTTCCGGGGCACCCTGTCGGGCCTCTTCTTCGTCGGCACCATCATCTCGATCGCGGCGCTGGTGCCGGCGGGGCGCTTCGGGGGGCCTGAGCTCCGCCTCACCCTGTTCATGCTGCCGGGCGCGGTGTTCGGCTTCCTGGTGTCGCGCCGCCTCGCGAGCCGGCTCGACCGGGGCTACACCCGGCCCGCGATTCTCGCGGTGGCCGCGACAGCGGGGTTCATCGTGGTCGTGCGCTCGTTCGTCGCGCCCTGACCGTCGTCGTCGTCGCGACGGTTCGCAGGCCGCCGCGGCTTCGCGGCCGGCCAGAGTCCGTCGGCCAGGTCGTGCGCTCGTTCGTCGCGCTCTGATCGGCGTTGTCGTCGAGACGGCCCGCAGGCCGCTGCGGCTTCGCGGCCGGCCAGAGTCCGTCGGCCAGGTCGTGCGCTCGTTCGTCGCGCTCTGATCGGCGTTGTCGTCGCGACGGCCCGCAGGCCGCTGCGGCTTCGCGGCCGGCCAGAGTCCGTCAGCCGGGTCGTGCGCTCGTTCGTCGCGCCCTGACCGGCGTCGTCGTCGCGACGGTCCGCAGGCGGCGCCTTCGCGACCGGTTAAAGTCCGTCAGCCGGTTGGCCGAAATCGCGGGTATGGCCTTGGTGTCGTTCGACTCTCACGTGCTGGCCGTGTGCAGGGAGCGGCCGGCCAGCGTGGCGCGCTGGCGCCGGTCCGTGCTCCCGCTCCTGGCGGCCGGCCTGCTGCTGGGCGGTGCCCAGGGAGTGTCGGCCCAGAGCCTGCGGGGCAGCAGCGCGTCACTGGACCGCCAGGTCGCCCAGGCGCGCCGACACGACTTCACCCACTTGACGGGCGCCGCGCAGTTGCGGCGGTTTGTGGACGCGGGCCTGCTCGTGCACCTCGCGGGAAACCGGGACTACACTCTCGTCGACGTATCGTTCCCGTTCGCCCGGCCTGAGGTGCGGCTCTTCATCGAGCGGTTGTCGTCGCAGTACCGACGGGCCTGCAACGAGCGGCTGGTGGTCACGAGCCTGACCCGGCCGCTGTCCCATCAGCCCCGCAACGCTTCCGACCGGTCGGTCCATCCCACCGGCATGGCCATCGACCTCCGCCGTCCCGCCGGGCGCTGCCGCGGCTGGCTGGAGGAGGTGCTGCTGTCGCTGGAGGCGCGGGGCGTGCTCGAAGCGACTCGCGAACGCCGCCCGCCGCACTATCACGTGGCGGTATACCCGAAGCCCTACGCGGCCTACGTCAGAGCGTTGACGCCGGGGGGCGCCGACGGGAGCGCGGAGACCGCGCGGGCCGCCGGCGGAAGCGCGGAGACGTCGCGGGCCGCCCGCGGGACCGCGGAGACGTCGCGGGCCGCCCGCGGGACCGCGGAGACGTCGCGGGCCGCCCGCGGGACCGCGGAGACGTCGCGGGCCGCCCGCGGGACCGCGGAGACGTCGCGGGCCGCCCGCGGGAGCGGGGAGACGCCGACGGCGGAAGCGGCGACCGTCCACGTGGTGCGGCGCGGCGACAGTCTCGAGCGCATCGCCCGTCGCTACGGGGCGACGGTCGAAGGGCTGCGCCGTGCGAACGGCCTCGGCTCGTCCCTGATCCATCCCGGGCAGTCGCTCCGGGTCTCCGGGGCGGCGCGGCCGGCGGACCCGGCCGCCGGCGGGAGCCGCGAGGCCCCGGCGGCGGAAGCGGCGGCCGTCCACGTGGTGCGGGGCGGCGACAGCCTCGAGCGCATCGCCAGCCGCTACGGGGCGACGGTCGAGGGGCTGCGCCGTGCGAACGGCCTCGGCTCGTCCCTCATCCATCCGGGGCAGTCGCTCCGGGTCCCCGGGGCGGCGCGGCCGGCGGACTCGGCCGCCGGCCGGAGCCGCGAGGCCCCGACGGGTGATGCGGCGACCGTCCACGTGGTGCGTCGCGGCGACAGCCTCGAACGCATCGCCAGCCGCTACGGGGCGACGGTCGAGGGGCTGCGCCGTGCGAACGGCCTCGGCTCGTCCCTCATCCATCCGGGGCAGTCGCTCCGGGTTCCCGGGGCGGCGCGGCCGGCGGACCCGGCCGCTGGCGGGAGCGGCGAGGCCCCGGCGGGTGATGCGGCGACCGTCCACGTGGTGCGTCGCGGCGACAGCCTCGAACGCATCGCCCGCCGCTACGGGGCGACGGTGGCAGGGCTGCGCCGTGCGAACGGCCTCCGGTCGTCCCTCATCCATCCCGGGCAGTCGCTCCGGGTTCCCGGCGCGCGGCGCGCGGCCGCGGATGCGGTCACCCTGCACGTGGTGCGCCGCGGCGACACCCTGGACCGCATCGCCCGCCTCTACGGGGCGACCATAGCCGCCCTGCGCCGCGCGAACGGCCTCGGCTCGTCCCTCATCCATCCGGGGCAGTCGCTCCGCATCCCCCTGACGCGGCGCTAGGAGTCTGCGCCGTGGAACGGTGCAGACTCCTAGTGCCGCGTCACAGCCAATAGTTCTGGTGTGCGGTGCTGGCAAGTCGTTGACGATGAGGTCATTAGGGTCAGGTCCGTACCAGAAGATTATGGCGTGACGGACCACTAGCTAGCAGGGTTGGTTGGGCGCCCAGCGGAGCCGAAGGCGACGATGGGCGGGCTAGGAGTCTGCGCCGTAGAACGGCGCCGCCTCCGGAGGAGGCGCAGACTCACCGGAGGTTCGGTTGGGCGCCAAGCGGAGCCGTCAGGCGACGTTTTGACGGGCTCGATTCCCCGCATCGGCCCCGGACCGCGCGAGACAAACGCTGTATCGTTGCCGCGGGAGCCGGTTAGAATAATGCGTGCCGCACGACCCTCGCCGCGCCCGGCGGGCCGCGGCGTTTCCTGGAGTGGTGACTAGATGAAGACGACGTCCGTTGCACTGACGGTGGCCCTGGGACTGTTCGGCGTGGCGGCGCCGGTTCAGGCGCAGGATGGCATACCGCGGCTCTCGAACGGCCTTCCCGACATGAGCGGCATCTGGCAGGTGCTGAACGAGGCCAACTACGACCTCGAGCCGCACGCGGCCCGGCACTCGATGCAGATGCGCCCGGGGCCGGTGAACCCGGTGCCGGCGATTCCGACCTTGCGCCTCGGCGCGGTCGGCGCGGTGCCCGGGAGCCTCGGGGTCATCGTCGGCGGCGGCCGGATTCCCTATTCCGAGGAGGCGCGCGCCCTCAAGGAGGAGAACCGCGCCAACTGGATCGATCGCGACCCCGAGGTCAAGTGCTACCTGCCGGGGGTCCCGCGCGCCACCTATCTCCCCATGCCGTTCCGGATCGTCCAGAGCGAGGAGGACTTCTTCATCGCGTACCAGTTCGCGGGGGCGGTGCGCGACGTCTACCTGGACGATCCGGGGCCCTCGCAGATCGATTCGTGGATGGGGTGGTCGGTCGGCCGCTGGGAGGGCGATACGCTGGTCGTGGAGGTGACCGGGCTCCACGACGCGACCTGGCTCGACCGGGCGGGCAGCCACCACAGCAACCAGCTCCGCGTGGTGGAGCGCTACACGATGCTGGGGCCGAACCACATCGACTACGAGGCGACGATCGAGGACCCGGTGGTGCTGACCGAGCCGTTCACCATCAAGATGCCGATCTACCGCCGCATCGAGGAGAACGCCCGCCTCATGGACTTTCGCTGCGTCGAGTTCGTCGAGGAGCTGATGTTCGGCGAGTGGCGCCGCGAGCCGCTGCCGCGTTGATGCGGCGCGGACGGCGAGTGGGCGATCGGACGTGAAGCGGATGCCGCGGCGCGACCATGCGCTCGCGTTTGGAGTCTCGCGGGCGCGGAACTCGCGCGGCGATCCGGGGAGGTTGAGAATGGGTAGTCGAATCGCAGTCGGTCTCGGCGTGCTCGCGGCAATCGGACTGGCGTCGCTGCCGGCGGCGGCGCAGGGCGGCGACATTCCGCGGACGCCGAGCGGCCGTCCGGACCTGTCGGGCACCTACGACGTGTCGACGCTGACGCCCATGCAGCGGCCCGTCGAGCTCGGAGAGACGATGTCGCTGACCGACGAGGAGGCGGCGGCGGTCGCGGCCGCGGAAGCGCAGCGCACGGCCGAGCGCAACGCCCCCAGCGACCCCAACCGCGGGGCCCCGCCCGAGGGCGGAGACGGGTCGCGCGGCGCCGCCGGGAACGTCGGCGGCTACAACTCTTTCTGGATCGACCGCGGCACCGGCGCCTTTCGGATAGACGGCGAGTGGCGGACGTCGATTCTCGTCGATCCGCCCAATGGCCGCTTCCCCCCGATGACCGAGGAGCGGCAGGCCGCGCTCCGGGCGGCCGTCGAGGCCGGTCCGCAGCGGCGCGCGCAGAACGACGGGACCGCCTACTGGCTCGAGGCGGGGCTCGACGCCCCCGGCCCCTACGACAACATGGAGCAGCGGCCCTACGCCGAGCGGTGCATCCTCAGCTTCGGCTCGACGTCGGGGCCGCCGATGCTGCCCGCCCTCTACAACAACCACAAGCGGATCGTGCAGGGCGAGGACACCATCGTCATCCTGATCGAGATGGTGCACGACGCCCGCGTCGTCCGCATGAACGCCGAGCACGATCCGCCCGAGATCAAGAAGTGGCTGGGCGACTCGATCGGCTGGTGGGAGGGCGACACCCTCGTCGTCGAGACCACCAACTTCGTCGACCGGCCCGCGTTCCGCCAGGGGACGGGCAACATGAAGGTGACCGAGCGCTTCCGCCTGGAGGATGCCGACACCCTCATCTACACCTTCACGGTCGAGGACCCGACGGTGTGGACGGCGCCGTTCACCGGCGAGTACGCCTGGCCGCGGAGCGGCAACAGGGTGTTCGAGTACGCCTGCCACGAGGCCAACTACGCGCTCGAGGGCATCATGAAGGGCGCCCGCCTGCTGGAGGCGGAGTTCCGCGGGGAGGACCCCGAGGGCGTGGCCAATCCCACCCGGTAGCAAGATCGGATTTCGACAGTCAGGAGAACGACGATGCGCAAGCAGACCCGTGTTTGGTTCGGAATCGGTATCGCAACCACGCTCGTCCTGGCCGGACTGGTGCTGACCGGCGGCGTGCCGGCGCAGGCCCATCATGCCTTCGGCGCCGAGTTCGACCCCAATCGCCCCGTCGTGCTGCGGGGGCCGGTGGTCCGCGTGGAGTGGGTGAACCCTCACACGTGGATTCACGTGGAGGTGACGACCGACGACGGCGGCACGCAGGTCTGGATGGTCGAGGGGGGCACGCCCAACACGCTGCTGCGGCGAGGGCTGACCCGCGACTCGATTCTCCCCGGCACGATGATCGTCGTCGACGGCTACCAGAGCAAGGACCGCAGCGCCCGCGCCAACGGCCGCGACGTGACGTTCGAGGACGGCAGCAAGTTCTTCATGGGCTCGTCCGGCACCGGCGCGCCCCTCGACGGCCGCGACCCGACCGAGCCGGGGCGCTAGCCCGCCCATCGTCGCCCTGACGGCTTCGTTGGGGCCCGACCAACCTCCAGGAGTCCGCACCGTTCCCCGGCGCGGACTCCTGCCCCGCCCATCGTCGCCTGTCGGCTTCGCCGGGCGCCCAACCAACTCGCCAGGAGTCCGCACCGTTCTCCTGGCGGGGCGCGGGCCTCAGGCGGGACGGCTGACCGATCCCATCGTTGCCTGACGGCTTCGCCGGGCGTCCAACCAACCCTCCAGGGGTCCGCACCGTGCTACGGCGCAGGCCGCTGGAGGGGCGCGGGCCTCAGGCGGGATGGCTGGCCGACAGCCCGGCCGGGTGACGGGCGTCGGGATGTTCCGACTGGCTCTGGGTCCTGGGAGCGCCGGGAAGGACCGTCGTACGCTCGAGCAGCCAGACGACGTTGACGGCCACCGGGAAGCCCCCGGCGCGCGCCGGCACGAAGCGCACATCCGACGCGAGGCGCGACAGCGCCCGCCGCAGCTCCGCGTCCGGTGCGGCGGCGTTGGCCGCGACGGGCCCCTGCGCCGTACCCGCGGCGTCCCTGCCGCCGCCCCCCCGGGCGGCGCCGGCCGACGGCTGGCCGAGCACCTCGACCCACGCGAGCTCGCCCTCGCGGGTCACCACCGCGGCCAGCGCGAGGTTCTCCAGCACGAGCGCCGGAAGCGGCCGAATCAACATGGCCGCGGCCTGGGTGTCCGCGGACACCTGGGGCAGGCTGACGCCGGTCTCGAACCCGCGCAGGGGGTTGGCGTTCGACCCGAGGCGGTTCGCCCCCTGCAGGAATCCGGACAGGGAATGCGGGTGGACCGGGGGCGAGAAGCTGAGGGCCATCGCCACGAACACGCCCGCCACCAGCATCGAGGCGATCGCGCCGCCCACCACGCACAGGCTCTGCCCGTCCGCGACGGCCTCGCGGAGCCGGCGGGGGAGCGGCCGGCAGGACCCGGAGGGCATGGACTCGAGGACCCTCGACGCCAACCCGGCACACTCCGGTTCGTCGGGGCGGTTCTCGGTGGCGTACTCGCGCAGGGCGCCGCTGATGGCGGTCAGGTCGTGCCGGAGGCGGCGGCAGTCCCTGCAGGCCTCCAGGTGCGCGTCCAGCGTCACCTGCCGCGCCACCGGGAGCTCGCCGTCGTGCGACGCGGTCAACCATTGACGCGCGGTGCGGCAACGGAGCGATCTCGAACCAGTCATCGGACGTGCCTCAGTTCTGCGCGCAGGGTCTGTCGTGCGCGCGCCAGTCGCGACTTCACCGCGGCGGTGGAGACGCCGAGCGAGAAGGCGATCTCCGCGTACCGCATGCCGTGCAGCTCGCGGAGCACGACCGCCGACCGCTGCTCGAACGGCAGGCGCTCGAGGGCGGCCCACAGCCGCCGGCGCAGCTCCTTCCGGTCGAGCGCGCGCTCGGGCGACGTCGTCGCCGCCGGCGCCGGCGGGTCCACGAACACCGCCTCCAGCGACACCTGGTCGGCCCGCTTGCGGCGGCGCCACCAGCGCTGCTGGTTGCGGGCCTGATTGACCACGATGCGGTAGATCCAGGTCTGCAGGGCCGAGTCGCCGCGGAACCGGTGAATCGAGCGAAACACCGTGAGGAACACGTCCTGAGACAGGTCGCGGGCGTCCTCGGGGTTGCCGAGCAGGTGCAGCCCGAGGTGGTACACCATCCGCTGGTGGCCCTGGACGAGCTCGTGGCAGGCCTGGGCGTCGCCGGCCGCGCACCGCTCCGCCAGCTCGCTCTCGGATGTGGTCGTCTCCGCCCAGTCGATGGCTCGAACCGGTTTCACCATGCCTCCCGTGCTGGAGTCTCCTGGGTCGGAACCGTCAGCCCGCCGCGCGACGCGAAGCGGCCACGCGGCGGAGCCACGTCACCCGGGGCGTCGCGGGACGCCCGCGTCTCGTGGGCGGTTCGGCGGCGGCCGACCACCGTGGAGCGCGGATTCTCGGACAAGACTCTCCCCAAACAATTGGAGGCCGTCAGGCCAAAAAAGTTCCTCTCGTGGCAACGGAGGAAGAGATCCGCGCGCGCGCCTCCGTGTTCCCAGGCTCTCATGGCCTCGGCTCGTGGTGTTGCGGAAATCCCGCGCGCTTGTCTCCGCGTCTCATCGTTGAATCGCGGGCCTCTGCAAGGTAGGATACACGGATCGCGCGGGGCAATCAGGCCCCGCGGTCCTGGGCGCGAGGGGCGCCGGGACTGGTTCAGCAGACGGGGGACGGACATGCTCAGTCGCAGTCGTGTGACGGCCGGCATCGCCGGCTTGACGGTGGCGCTCATCGCCGCGCCGGTCGCGGCGCAAACGGAGTCGGTGCCGCGGACGCCGCACGGTGATCCGGACATCTCGGGTATCTTCACCTTCCGCACCATCACGCCGCTCGAGCGGCCGGCGGCGCTGGCCGACAGGGCGACCCTGAGCGCCGAGGAGGCCGCCGCCTTCGAGGCCTCCGAACGCACGCGGCAGAACCGCGACCTGTTCGACCCCGAGGCGGGCGCGCCGAACGCCGGCTACCAGTCGCGCGCGGAGGGCGGGGTGCTGTCCTACAACGAGTTCTGGTACGAGCGCGGGGTAGAGCTGACCGCCGACAACCGGACGTCGCTGATCGTCGATCCGCCGGACGGCCGGCTGCCGTGGCGCGAGGAGAGCCGCCGAGCCCGCGCCCTGAACCGGCTGAACCTGCGCAACGGCTTCGCCGACCACTACACCGACCGCAGCCTGTCGGACCGCTGCATCCTGGGGTTCAACGCGGGGCCGCCGATGACCTCGGCCTCGTACAACAACAACGTGCTCATCCTGCAGACCCCCGGCTACGTCGTGATCCAGAACGAGATGGTGCACAACGCCCGCATCATCCCCCTCGACGGAAGCCCCCACGGCGAGATCCGCCAGTGGGTCGGCGACTCGCGCGGGCACTGGGACGGCGCCACCCTGGTCGTCGAGACCACCAACTTCCGGGGAGAGACCGCGGCCCGCGGATCGAGCCGGGACACCCAGCTGGTCGAGCGGTTCACGCGGGTCGATCCCGATACGGTGATGTACGAGTTCACCTTCACCGACGAGAACCACTTCACGCGTCCGTGGACCGCGGCCATCCCGTTCCGCCGGACCGACGGCCCCCTGTTCGAGTACGCGTGCCACGAGGGCAACATCGGCATGCACGGCATCATGGCCGGCGCCCGCGAGCTCGACACGCAGCCGGTCGAGGGGACCCGCTAGCGCGTTGGCCCGGGCACGAGACGCCGAGAGCAAGGACGGATTGCCTGGCCGGCGGATCGCCGGCGGTCAGGCAGTCCGGTAAGCCATGGACTGGACCTCGCTCTCGGGCGTTCTCCGCATCCGCGCGCAGGAGCTGCTGGGGACCGACCTCGCGCAGATCCGCTTCACCGACATCGGGCTCACCTACTCGCTGTCGGCGCTCGTCGTCCTGATCGGCCTCGCGACCCTGGCGCGCCTGTGGGGGCTCGCCCGCATCCACCACCGGCAGCACTCCGGACATCGCATCGAGCCGCGCTTCCGGCGCGGGGCGCTGGGCCGCACCCTGTACCACCTGCCCAAGATCGTGCTGGGTCTCGCCCTCGCGATCATGCTCGTCGCGATGGCCGACCCCTATCTCGCCTCGACCGAGGAGGTCGCGGGCGAGATGGAGTCGCGCATCCGCATCGACCTCGTCGACACGTCGCTCTCGATGTCGTGGGAGCTGCCCGGGACCGGCCGGTCGCGGGCCGAGGTCGCGCGCGAGGCGCACCTCGAGTTCCTGGAGATGCGCCGGGCCAAGAACGACCGGGTGGCGCTGTGGCTCTTCTCGTCGTTCCCCTACATGGTCGACGACTTCGTCATCGACGACGAGCTGTACTTCTTCCAGGTCCTCGACGCGCCGTACGCCATCGTGCGCATCCTCGCCGCGCAGTCGGGCACGCCCATCGACCAGTACTACGTGCCGCCGGACAAGGTGCGCATCGTCGAGCGCGAGGGCAACACGAACATCGTGCGCGCCCTGCAGTCGGTGGTGCGCCACTTCGACCGCGACGTCGCCCTCCTGGGCCGGGGGGCCACGCCGAGCCGGGCGGTGCTCATCGTCACCGACGCCGACGTCGACGAGATTCCCGAGGCGGAGTTCGTGCAACTCGCGCAGCGGAACATCGTCCCCTACATGATCTTCATCAACGCCGCCGACGCCCGGCCCGCCCGCGCCGGCCGGAGCTCGGCGGCGCAGCCCGCCAACAACACCCAGGGGCTCATCGACATGATCCGGGCCTTCGGCGGCGACTACTTCGACGTGGCCGACGCCGACGGCCTCGCCCGCGCCTACGAGGCGATAGACAACGCCGAGACGGTGCCCGTCGAGCTCGCCCACCGCGCCATCAAGGTGCCCATCTACTCGCGGTTCCTCCTGATCAGCATGGCCCTCTTCGTGGTGGGGATTCCCGCCGGCTTCCTGGCCGAGCTGTTGTGGGGGACGAGTCCCTGACGCCGGTACGCCGAGGGCGCCGACGGGAACCCGCCCGGCCGGGGCGTCAGGCTCGCGCGGAATCGCGGGAGTCGGTGTGGCTGGACCCGGTCGGAGCCTCGCGTGTCGACCGGCGTGCTGACGGAGGCGCGGTGACCGGCGGCGGCCGCGGAACCATGGCGGGCGCGGCGTCGGATGGGGCCGGGGGAAGAAGGCCGGCGGCCGGGCTTCGAAGCGGCGAGGGGCCGGAGCGTACGGCCGATGCGGACGCCCCGGCCCTCGGTGTTCAGTCGTTCGTCGATTCGAACTGCGCCTCGAGGGGCATCAGGGCCGCCTTGATGGTCGAGGCCCAGATGCGGTTGCCCTTGTCGTTGAGGTGCAGGCCGTCGTCGATGAAGATGTCGTCCATGACCGTCCCGTCCGCCTGCAGGAACGGGGTGGCGACGTCGATGTAGTGCACGCGATCGTCGGCCGCCGCGACCTCCCGGTACAGCGCGTTGGCCTCCTGCGCCTTGTCCCAGAACGCCACGCGGGCGAGGCTCGGCTTCACCGACATGACGTAGACGCGGGTCTCGGGCAGCTCGGCGTGCACCGCCGCGATGATCTGCTCGAGCTCGGCCGCGATCTTGGCCGGAGGCACCATGAACCGCCCGGTGTCGTTGTCGCCCTCGTAGATGACGACCGCCCGCGGCTGGTACGCGATCACGACGCGGTCGACGAAGTGCAGCACGTCGGCCATCGCGCTGCCCCCGAACCCGCGCGGGATGACCGTGAGCGGGGAGAGGGCCGCGGGCATGGCGTCGTTCCAGCGGGCGATGCTCGAGCTGCCGGTCACGACGATGGCGCCCGGCGGGGGCATGTTCTCCCGGTCCGCCGCCTCGAACGCCTGTATCGCGCCCTCGTAGCGGGACGGGTCGATGGGCAGGGCCTGGGCCGCCGCCATCGTCGCGACGCCCGCCACGAAGAGGGTCGCCGCCGCTATCGATCTCAACCGTACTATCTTCATCTGTGACCTCCCGGTTCCATTGGCGTTCTACTCAATGCTGCCGATTATAGCCGCCGCGGGTCGGCCGGTCTTCGCCGTTCTCCACGCCGTCCGCGGGCGCCCCATGGCTTCGTCGACCTCGACGCGACGGCGACGTCGGCCTCGGCGTGGCGCCGGGGTCGGGGTCCTTCCGGCACGTAAGGTGATCTCGCCGCTCTCGAGCTGGTAGGCGATGCCGACCCGCCGGCCGCGGCGGCCCGCGGCGTCGTCCACTACGCGACGCCGACCCGTCGGACGCGATGGCTGTGGGGCCAGGGTCAGGGCGCTTCCGGCACGTAGATGATCTCGCCGCTCTCGAGCTGGTAGGCGATGCCGACCCGCCGGCCGCGGCGGCCCGCGGCGTCGTCCACGTCCTCGGCCCGGTAGCGGGTGATCTCGCCGGCTTCCTGCGTGATGATCTCCATCTCTTCCGTGCCGGGGTTCTTCACCATCGTGAAGTCCTCCTGCGTGAGGAACTCCGTCAGCTGCCAGCGGCTGACCATCGCCACCATGAGGGCCACCGCGAAGACCATGGCGACGTCGAACAGGTTCGCGATGGCGCCGAGGGGGTCGCTGTCGTCGTGAAGCGAAGCGCCGAGTCTACGCCGCCGTCTCCTGCCGGCCATCCGGTCCTCCTTCCGCGGGCTCTCGCGCCCGCTCGCCGACGAGTCCGCTCACGAACTCCAGATCGTTGAGCGCCTCGGTGTGCCAGCGCTGCTTCGCCTGCTGGACGGCGAAGCCGATGCCGCCGACGAAGAGCCCCACGACGGTGGTCGAGAAGGCCACCTGCAGGTTCTCGGCCATCGCCACGATGTCGCCGGCGGCCAGTCCGACGAGGGCAGGGCCCATCGGGATGAGGGTCCCCATCAGGCCGAGCATCGGGCCCAGCCGCGCCATGGTCCGGGCCGGTGCGAGATCGGTCTCGCAGCCCGCCTCGAAGTCGGCGAGCACCTTCTCGCGGTGCGTGGCCGAGCCGCCGTGGTCGAGCAGGCGCGCGACCGCCGGCGTCCAGTGCGCCTCGGGGGGCAGGTCGGCGTCGCTGAGCACGGCCTCCACGTTGCCGCGGTCGAGCCGGTCGAGCGCCGGCCGCAGCGCGCTTCGGAACCGGAGCCGCGACAGCCAGGCGCCGTAGGTGCGTCCGACGAGCAGCAGCGACCGGCCGAAGAGGATCAACAGCAGGACGATGACCGGCACGAGCAGGCCGGTCGAGAGCAGGTACAGCGTGCGTGTCAGCAGCTCCATGGCTCAGGGATGTCGACGGAGGTCATCTTGCCGGGCGCCAAGCGCGGCAATCCGCGGAAACAGGCTGCGCTCGGGTGAAGTTGGCAATCCCATAATCGGTCACTGTCCCAGGGACGCTTGACGGAGGCTGACTGCCGCGCGCCAAGCGCGGGAAGCGCAGAATACCGGCCACGGGTGGGCGAAGTTGGTGACCTTGTTCGATCATCGTCCCAAGTCCGCGAGGCGGCGCAGGCGCCGGCGATGGCTCCAGTAGCCGATGAGGACGCCGACGGCCGCGGCCCCGGCGACGACGGCGAGGGGGCCGGGCTCGACCGCGGCCCCGGCGCTCCGCCCTCCCCCCTGCAGCGCGAACGCGGTCAGCCCGGCCGCCAGCACCATCTGGCCGACGTGCACGAGCAGGCGCAGCTCGGCCCGGAGGTCCCGATCGGGAAGCAGTCGCCGAATCGCCTCGCTCCCGCCCATACCCGCGACGACGACGGCGAGGCACAAGGCCAGCGCGGTGGTCGAGAAGGTCCATCCCGACGCCGCGTGGAACGCCTTCACCTCCACGTAGAACAGCGCCGGCGCGGGGATGATCCCGACGTGGCGGGCCGCCAGTCGCTCGAACCAGCGCAGCCGCCGGCCGTGCTGCGCGCCGAGCAGCAGGGCGACCCCGCCGCAGCCGAGGGCGCCGTCGAACGCGAGCAGCGCCGCCAGCGTCTGGACGCCCGCGCCGTCCAGCCCGCCGACGAACGCGGTCAGGCTCTGGCGCACCGCGATCGGGTGCAGGGCGTAGACGGCGGCGGCGACCGCGGCCACGACCAGCCCCCGCGCCCACCGCCGGTCGACGGACGCCGCCGCCAGCAGGAGCAGGACGACGCCGGTTCCCGCGACGACGTCGAGTACCGCCTCCATGGCTCCCACTCGTCAGGTCGTGCTCTGCCGCCTGCGCAGGACGAGCAGCGCGAGCAGCCGGAACCGGACGACGCCGGTTCCCGCGACGACGTCGAGTACCGCCTCCACGGCTCCCACGCGTCAGGTCGTGCTCTGCCGCCTGCGCAGGACGAGCAGCGCGAGCACGAAGAGCCCCGCGGCGAGGGCCACCCCCAGCCACGCCAGGCGCGCCGGGGTCGGCGGGGCCGCCGCCGCCGCGTCCGCCGGCCGCGGCTCCGCGTCCTGCTCGGCCAGCACCACGCTCGCCTCCGTCAGCTCGACGCTCGTCGTCAGGGCCTGCTGCAGCTCGCGCCGGTAGCTCGCCGCGAGGTCCGCCGGGGCCTGCTCGGCGATGAACGACGCCAGGGCCGCATTGTCGCAGACGAAGCCGCTGCAGCCCGCCTCGAACTCCTCCACCAGCCGGGTGTGCAGCTCCGCGAGCACCGCCACCTGCTGCGCGGTGGCGTCCCACAGGCCCTTGCGCACCGTCTCCAGCATCACCGCCGTCATCTCCTGCAGGGCATAGGGGTTCTCCCGCCGGAAGAAGTCCTCGACCCCGAGGTCGTGGCGGTCGTCGACGTACACCTCGTACAGCTCGTTCCAGAGGGTGTCGTCGATCGCGGCCGGCTTCATCACGTTCCACCCGTAGGTGTTGCGGAACGTCTCGGCGAAGTGCTCTGCCGACGAGGCCCCGCCCTCCTGCATCTCGCCGATGTAGGCCGGGTTCAGCAGCGTCGACCGCGCCTCGGTCCAGATTGTCTCCTCGAGGTCCGTCACCCGCGGCCGGTTCATGTTGCGGAAGTCGTTGAAGTAGGCGTCGGCGTCGCGGCCGGTCACGTGGCGGACGGCCGCGCTCAGTCCGCCCATGAACTCGTAGACGTGGTCGAGGCTCAGGGCGCCCCAGGTGTGGCTCTGCCGCGGCTGCACGACGACCTCGGTGCCGGCGAGCGCCGCCTCGAAGACGCCCTCGGCGTAGAAGCTCCACAGCTCGCCCTCGTCGTAGACCGCGCCCATGTTGCGCAGGTACTGGTCGGCCACCTCGGCGTCCTCCTCCCAGCGGTCGCCGCGCTCGACCATCTCCATGATGGCGGTGCCGTAGTTGCCGTTCACGCCGCCGAAGACGCGCAGGGTCGAGTAGCGCCGCGCGTCGGCGGGGGAGAGGCCCCTGGCCATCATCACCTCCTCGGCGCGCAGCCGCCCCTCGTGGACGAAGTTGGCGTGGGTTTCGGCGTCGCGCGCCTCGGCCGCCATGGCGACGGCGCGGTTGATGAGGGCGAGGCGCGAGGCGGCGAGGTCGCGGAGCTGGCCGGCGGTCTGGACGACGACGTCGATGCGGGGCCGGCCGAGGTCGGCCGAGGGGATCAGCCGCAGGTCGCCGACCCGCCCGCGCGGGTCCCAGACCGGCTCGACCCCGAGGAGGTAGAAGACCTGGCCGATGGTGGCCCCCTCGGTGCCGATGAAGTCGGTCGGCCAGAGGGTGAAGGCGACCTTCCGGGGCCAGGCATCGTGCCGCCGCCGGTGCTCGTCGATCAGCGACTCGGCCAGCCTGCGCCCCACCGTCCACGCCTCCCGGGACGGCGTCTGCTCGGCGTCGATGGAGAAGAGGTTGCGCCCGGTGGGGACGGCGTCGGGGTTGACGATGGGGTCGCCCCCGGGCGAGGGCTCGACGTAGCCCCCGGCGAGGCCCCGCACCACGCTCTCGAGCTCGAGGTCCGAGCTGTCGCGCAGGCCCTTCCGGTGCCGGTCGACGCCGGCGACGCCGGCCTTCAGCACGAGAAGCGGCGCAGTGAGCTTCGATTCCCCGTGGGCCTGCTCGAGGTCGGCCGGAGAGACGAGGTCCGCCAGCACCGCCTCGACGCTCTCTCCGCCCGCCCGCCGCGCGTAGGCGCGCCGCGCGGGCTGCCGGTAGCGGCGCTCGAAGAGCGCGGCGTCGTCGAGGATGTCGCTCTCGACCACGCCCTTGGCGATGTCGATGCCGGCGAGGCCGTAGGCGATCGGGTCGATCGCCATCAGCTCCGCCGTCCCGTGGATCTCCCCGTCGGAGAACGCCTTGCCCAGCGTGTAGAAGCCCTGCACGACCTTCGCCCCGTCGATCGTCTCGACGTGGTTGCTCAGCCGGAAGTAGTCGTCGTCCGACCACGCCTTCTCGGGGTCGAGGTCGAGGTCCACGTGCAGGTCCATGTCCACGGCGAGGCGCCGTATGGTCCTGGCGTGCTCCGCCCTCACCGGGCCGTCGGCCGCGTTGCGGTAGCGGTCGAGCCGGTCGCGCAGGGGGCGCAGGCCCTCGTACAGGCCGCCCTCCATGAAAGGCGGGGTGAGGTGGGTGACGGTGGCCGCATAGGCGCGCCGCTTGGCGATGATGCCCTCGCCGACGTTGCTCATGATGTAGAGGTAGACGTGCGGGATTCCGCCGATGAGCGCGTCCGACCAGTCGAACGACGACAGCGCAATCTGCTTCCAGGGCCTGAACTCCAGGCTCCCGTGAGTGCCGAAGTGCATCACGGCGTCGGCCTCGAACGCGCGCCGGGTCCAAAGGTACGACGCCACGTAGGGATGCGGCGGCGCCTCGAGCGTCCCGTGCACGAGGCGGAACGTGTCGTCGCCCACCCCCGGCATCGGCTGCGGGAGGACGACCACGTTGCCGAACTGCACGCGGGCGACGGCGATGGCGGCGTCGTCGCCGCCGCCGACCGTCATGTACTCCCCGGGGGCGGGCCCGTACGCCGCGGCCACCGCCTCCCGCATCGCCGGCTCGAGGTGCTCGCCGGTCCATTCCGCGTACTGGGCGGCGGACACCAGGGCCGGGTCGCCCTCGGCCACGTACTCCTCGAAATCCCCGCGCGCGTACGGACCGAGCACGGGCCCCTTCGCCTGGATGAGCTCCCAGAACTCGTCCTCGGTCTCGGGCAGGCCCTCGACCGTGTACCCGGCGTCGCGCATGGTGCGCAACAGGTTCAGGAGGCTCGGCACCACCTCCATGTTGCTCGCGGTCATCGCGTTCTTGCCGGGGCCCTTGTAGTAGTAGATGGCCACCCGCTTGTCGCGGTTGGGGGTGGCCTTCAGGGCCAGCCAGCGTTCGACGAGGTCGCCGAAAGTCTCGAGCCGCTCGGGCATCACGTCGAAGATCTCGTAGCCGTACTCGTCCTCGAATTCCGCCGCCACCGCGTAGGGCGCCACCCCGCCGTCGAGCTCGGGCAGCACGACGCTGAGGGTCAGCAGGCCGCCGGCCATCCCCTGCTGGTCGGCGATCCACTCGTCGTGGTTCTGGAAGACCGACACCGCGGTCAACATCGGGATGTTCCGCTCGCGGAGCCACGCGATCGCCTCGCGCGAGCGTCCCCGGGAGAGGCGGCCGTGGGGCATGAGGACCACGAGATCCGGATCGATCTCCTGCAGGAACTCGAGCCGCTTGTCGTTGCTCGCGATCGGAAAGACGTTCCAACCTCGCGATTCGAGCGCCCCGATGATGGCGTCGACGTGGTCGCGGTTCGCGTTGAAGGGGCCGGGCACGCTGGTGAGGAGGGCGATGGTCGGGGCATCCGGCCTGGCCAGGCCCTGCTCGGCGTAGTAGGCGCGGAAGGCGTCGACCGTCTCGAACGTCAGGCGGTCGTCGAGGTGGAAGAGGACGTCCATCGCCCGCTCGGCGGGAGGCTGCACCGGATCCGAACGGAACGCCTTGCCGTCGAGCTCGGCGCGGGAGAAGTTCAGCAGGCGGGTGTAGTTCTCCGTGCCCCCGAACCGGAAGTAGCCGCCGACGTGATCGAGCTGCCGGCCCTCCAGGTTGGTGACGTCGTGCTCGGGGTTCGACGCGCCGCGGACGAACAGGCGCGCGCCGCGCCGTCCCGCCTCGCGGAGCTGCTCGATGTGCGTCTCCTGCAGCTCCAGGCCGCGCCCGTGCACGTACACGACCGGATAGGACGCCGCGCGATGGAGGGCGTCGAGAGCGAGCGGCTCGATGCGGACCGCCTGGTCTCCGCGCGCCCTCTCCAGGCGGGCGAGCTGGACGCCCCGGAAGTTGACGAACGCGATCGGGGTCGGCGCGAGGTAGTGCCGGTAGATGCCGGCCGCGGCTCCGAGCGCCACCAGCGCGAGAACGGCCAGGACAATCGTCCTGCGGCGTGCCTCGGGCCTGAAGAGACGCAGTCGCGTGCCCGTCCGTCTCGTCGCTTCCATCATCACCCTGCTCCTCTACCGTTCCGCGCGTCTACCGGGCTCGCCGTTCGTCGCCGCAAGTCCTGGCGCGAGGAACGCCGCTGCCCGGCCAGACCGCCAGGGGCGTTCCTCGCGCGGACTCCCTAGAACGGCGTCACCGCCAGGCTCACCGAGTACATCCGGGCCGCCGTCGGGGCCCCGAGAGACTCCTCGTAGTAGGCGTCCATCAGGTTCAGCACCTGAATGCCCACGCGCAGGTCGTCGTTCGGCCGGAGGTAGAGTCCGAAATCGGTGCGGACGTACTCCTCGAGCCAGACCGGCCGGCCCCGCGACGTCTGGAAGCGGTCGTCGACCCACCGCTGATCGAGGGATCCGGTCAGGCGCCACGAGCCCAGCCAGGCGCCGACCTGGAGGCCCAGGTTGACCTTGTGCCGCGGCACGCGGGCCAGCAGGTTCCCGGTCGCCAGGTCCTCGCTGTCCGTGTACGTGTAGTTGCCGTAGTACTCGAGCCAGTCGGCGGCCTGCCCGTTGGCCACCAGCTCGACGCCGGTCGAGCGGGCCTCGGCCACGTTGACCCAGTCGAAGTAACTGCGGTCGGCCGAGGCGATGAGCTGGACGAGGTCCGTCATGTCGTTGTGGAAGACGTTCATCTCGGTCCGGAACGAGCGGCTCACCTCGTGCTGGATACCCCCGTCGAACGAGAGGATGTACTCGGGCCTGAGGTCGGGGTTCGGGAAGCCGGGCGTGGTGCCGTGGAAGACGACGTTCCCGAACAGCTCCGACAGGCTCGGGGCCCGGAACGCGCGGCCGGCGGAGGTGCGGAGGCGCGTCGTCGGCGTGATGGAGTACAGCATCGCGACCTTCGGGGAGGCGACGGTGCCGAACCGCGAGTGATAGTCGAAGCGCAGGCCGGGGACGAGCCGTACTCTGTCCGCCACGTCCCACTCGTCCTGCACGTAGGCGGCGGCGACGTTGAACCGTTCCCGCGATCCGTCCGACAGGGGAAAGACGTCGCCGAGGGGCGGGTCGCGGACGATGCTGACGAACGGGTTGACGGCGCCGGCGGCGAGGAGGTCGGCCTGCAGGCCCATTGCCTCCGCCGCGAGGTCGGCGTCGGAGCCGAGCAGGTTGGTGCGGTCGGCGATGAGGCTGTCGCCGAAGTTGCCGCGGTCGAGGACATAGGTGGCCCCGAAGACGACGGAGTGGCTCAGGCTCGGCGTCCAGCTGAGCTGCGGCTCGACGAGCAGGCTCTGGATGTTCGTTTCCCGCCGGGTCAGGGCGGCAAAGGCGTGGGCGCCGCGCTCGACCGACTCGCTGAGGCCCGATCCGGGGAGCCCGACGATGGTCGTCTGCCGCGTCGGCGTGCGCGTGTAGTTCTCCTGGAAGATGTGTGAACGCAGGTCGCGCTGGCTGACCTTGAGCTGCGCCGCCAGCGGGCCGGCGCCCCGGTGGCGGAGGATGCCGCCGAAGTTCACCGACGTGCCGGTCCGGTGCTCGTCGACGGCCATCGGCAGACGCGCCGTGAGGTCGAGCCCCGACGTGTAACGCGAGATCCGCGGCAGCAGCGTCGCCGTCCACCCGTCGGCGGGAGCGAAGTCCAGCCGCCCGCTCAGGCGCACGTCCTCGTAGCCGACGTTCTGCAGCGGGACCGTCCTCCCTCCGCTCACACGCGTCTCGCGGTTGTAGACGTTGTCGATGCGGCGGCGGTCGGCCGTGAACGAATAGCCGACGGGTCCCGATTCTCCGCGGGTCGACCCGCCGAACTGGTAGTAGCCGGAGTTTCCGCCGCTCGCGAAGAAGTCGGCCGTCGGCGGCCCGGCCCCCTGCCGGGTGATGGCGTTGATGGCCCCGGCGAAGGCGTTCGCCCCGTAGAGGCTGGAGAAGGGTCCGCGAACGACCTCGACCTGCTCGACGGACTGCACCTGCACCAGGTTCAGCTCGGCCAGGGTGCCGGTGCCGAGGTCGTTGGCGGGGAGCCCGTCCACCATGAACAGCGCCCGCTTCGTGCCCGGGACGCCCCGCACGACGAGCATCGAGTTGGCCCGGGCCGCCATCCCCGATCGCTCCACGAAGTCGATGCCCGGCGTCCGGCGCAGGAGGTCCTGCAGGTTGCGGGCCGGGGACGCCTCGATGGTCTCCGCGTCGAGCACGGTGACGCTGGCCGCGACCTCGGTGAGCGCGCGTTCGGTCTGGGTCGCGGTCACCACCACGCTCTCCTCGAACTCCAGCACCGGGAGCTCGAGGTCGATCCGCACGAGCTGCCCCGCCGTCACCGTCACCGGCGACGTGAGCGTCGCGAAGGCCTCCCGCGTGACGGTCAGCTGATACGTGCCGGAGGAAACGCCGTCGATGACGAACGTGCCGTCCGGCCCCGTGGTGGCCGACATTCCCGTGCCGTCCAGGGCCACGAGAGCGGCCGGCAGGGGCGCGCCGCCGTCTTCGGCGACGACGACTCCCTGAATGGAGCCGGCCTGCCCGAGCGCGGATGCAGGACCTGCTGCGAGCAGTCCGACCGCGACGAGCACGGCCGGGGCGAAAGGAAGGGTTGCACGACGACGTACACGTTTTCTCACTCCACACCTCCGCGGCGGTTGCGCGCCGGGCTCCTCGGCCGACGAACCTCCGCCGATTCCCATGATTCCGATGGCCGACACGCGGGCGCCCTTCCGGGGACATCCGGGTCGACGCGGCGACGGGAGGTGTCAAGCGGGAGGCCCGCGGGGGAGGCGTGGTTCGAACGCGTTCGGCAAGACGCGACCACGGCGGGCCGGAGCGGCGACAGGCGCAAGCGCGGCCGGCGCCCCGGGTGCGGGCGCCGCCGCCGTCGCCAGGGTGGAGTGGTCGCGGAGACAGCAGATGATGCAGTCGTGATGGTGGCCGTCGAAATCGCGGTCGTCGTGTCCGTGCGAGAGGAAGCCGGCCGGCAGCAGGACGCACGCCAGCACCAACGCCGCGGATGCGATGGGCCGGTTCGGCTTCGTCATGGCTCGTGTCTGCGATGGCTCCTGCTTGCGCGGCGACGGGGCGGATTCGCCCGGCTCGGTGCCCCGTCGCGCCGCTTGTGTCCGATGCGGATCAGCTCGCGGCCCGTCCTGACGGGACGAATTCGCCCGGCTCAGCGGCCGGTCGCGCCGCCGCGCCCGATGCGGATCAGCTCGCGGCCCGTCCTGACGGGACGGATTCGCCCGGCTCGGTGCCCGGTCGCGCCGCCGCGCCCGATGCGGATCAACTCGCGGCCCGTCCTGACGGGACGGATTCGCCCGGCTCAGTGCCCGGTCGCGCCGCCGCGCCCGATGCGGATCAGCTCGCGGCCCGTCCTGACGGGACGATTCGCCCGGCTCAGCGGCCGGTCGCGCCGCCGCGCCCGATGCGGATCAGCTCCCGGCCCGTCCTGACGAAGAACGCGCCGTCGACGGCGGCGACCCCGTACAGCCGATCCGAGACGGTCAGCGTGCTCCTGGCCAGCTCCACCGGCTCGGCCGCGTCGGCGGCGAAGACCGAGGCCGCGCCGTCGTTGCCGAACAGGTAGACGCGGTCCCCGTTGACGATGGGCGTCGCCCACGCCGGCGACGGCAGGCGGACCGCCCATCGCGACCGGCCCGATTCGAGCTCCAGGGAGCGGATGACACCCCGGGAGTTGGTGAACCAGACCGACTCGCCGGTCACCACCGGCGACGACATCGACGCCGTCGCGCTCTGGCCGCGCCAGAGCACCCGCTCGTTCCCCACGCGCCCGCGGTGGTCGATGGGCAGGGCGAGATTCGACCCCGAGTCCATCGAGGGGACGACGATGCGCTCGCCGGCGATGACGGGCGACGGGAGCCGGTTGCCGGAGAGGCCGTCGAGCCACCAGACCCGTTCGCCGGTCCCCGCGTCGTAGGCCTCGACCCCGCCGTCGACGCTGACCACGACGAGCTCGCCGCCGCGCCGCGGCACGATCGTCGGCGTCGTCCAGGACGACCTCGCGGGACGGTCCGCCTTCCACCGCGTCTCGCCGGTGGCGGGGTCGACGGCGAGCAGGTACGACGGACCGTCGTGGGCGGCGAGGACGAACAGCGCCTCGTCGTTGCCGGCGAGCGAGCTGCCCAGCCCGTAGCCCTCGATGGCGCCGTAGTCGGCCTTCAGCGACCGGGACCAGACGGGCTCGCCGTCGTGGCTCAGGGCGCCGAGGTCGCCGCTCTCGAACAGGTAGTAGACGCGCTCGGCGTCGACCCGGGGCGTCGGCGCGCCCTTGGCCACGAAGTTGGTCACCTCGACGGGTTGGCTCGACGCCAGGGTGTGGCGCCACCGCAGCACGCCGGTCTCGGCGTCGACCGCCTCGACGATCTGCGTCTCGCGAAGCGGGCCGTCGATGGCGGTGACGAACACGACGCCGTCCCACACCACGGGGCTCGACTGGCCGTAGCCTCCGAGCGCGTGCCGCCACACGACGCCTTCCTCGTCCGACCAGGTCAGCGGGAGGTCGCGGGCCTGGCTGTGACCGAACGCCGGTCCCCGGAAACCGGCCCAGCGGCGGGCGCCGGTCAGGGGAGGCCGGTCGCCGGCCGCGCCCTCCGCGCGCCGCGGCGCGTCGGCGACGTCGCTCGGCCGGAGCGAAGCCGTCTCGACCCGGTCGACGATGGCATGGGTCCGGCCGTGCGCGGCCCCCCCCACGATGTGCAGCACGTCCGGCCCGCCCGCCGGCGCATGCGCGCCCGGTGCGCCCACCGGCGCATGCGCGCCCGGCCCGCCCACCAGCGCGTGGTTGGCGCGTTCCGGCTCGATCTCGTAGGCGAGCGCGTGCCAGGCGCGCTCGTCGGCGTCGAGGCGGAACAACTGGTTCAGCTCGCTCGCGTACAGGCTTCCGCCCGCCGAGGCGAGGCCCAGGCCGACGCCCCGGGAGCGGCCGCGCACCGGCGGGGCGGGCGCCGGCGCCAGGGTGCGGGTCCGCGGGTCCAGCCGATGCATCTCGAGCCCCGGCCCGCGGGGCGTCATGCCGCCCGCGACCCAGATGGCGTCGCCGTGGACGGCCGCGTCGAGCGAATGGAGGCGCAGCGAGGCCGTCTCGACCACGGCCCAGGCCACGGGGTCGGCGTCGAGATCGGCGACGAGCACGTCGTCCCGCCAGTCGCCGGCCGGCACGGGGGGCGGCCGGCGCCGGCGGCCGGACGCCTGGGCCTCGGCCGAGGGCGCCCAGCCGCCGATCACCCAGAGCTCGCGTCCGACCACGACCGCCGCGTGGTCCGTCCTGCCCGACGGCATCGGCGTCAGGCCGACCCAGCGCCGGTCACTCCAGTCCCACCGCTCCAGGTCGGGGCGGGCGCGACGGGCGCCCGCGGCCTCGACCCCGCCGACGCGGTAGAGGTCCTCGCCGTCGCTGACGAGCACGGCCCCGCGTGCCGCATCGCCGGTCCAGACCGTGGTCCACGACGTGTCCGCGGTCGAGAGCGCGTAGAGGGCCGCCCTCCCGCTGCTCGCGTCGCCGAGGGAGGCGGGCGGCCGGTCACCCGAATGGACGTAGAGCACGTCGCTGACCCACGCCCCGGACGCGTCCGACGACGCGTGCGGGAGGGGCGGCGCGGTCTCGGGCGGCGCCGCCGGCGCCAGGGGGGACTGAGAGGGGAGCTGCGCGTGCAGCGTCACGCCGGCGCCGGGGCCCGCCCCTGCCGCCAGGACGACTGTCAGGGCGCCTGCCGTCGAGATGCGTCGCATGATCGTCTCCTGCCTCCGAAACGGCTCGAGTCACGCCGGCGGCCGGGGGCCGCTCCCGCCGCCACGACGACTGGCGGCAGGCCGTCTGCCGCCGAGATGCGACGCATCGGCGTCGCCAACTTCCGACGGCTCGCGTCCGCAGCAGGGCGCCTGCCGCCGAGATGCGACGCTCGAGCGTCACCGACTTCCGACGGCTCGCGTCCGCAGCAGGGCGCCTGCCGCCGAGATGCGCCGCTCGAGCGTCGACCAACCTCCGAACGGCTCGCGGCCGGGCTGCGCCGAGGTCCGGCACGTCCTGATCAGGTCGTTCTCCGCCTCCTCAGGACGAGCAGCGCCAGCCCGAACAGACCCGCGACCACGATCGCGCCGAGCCACGCGAGGCGCAACGGGGTCGGCCGGTTCGCCGCCGGGTCCGCCGGCCGCGGCTCCGCGTCCTGCTCGGCCAGCACCACGCTCGCCTCCGTCAGCTCGACGCTCGTCGTCAGGGCCTGCTGCAGCTCGCTGCGATAGGCGGTCGCGAGGTCCGCCGGGGCCTGCTCGGCGATGAACGACGCGAGGGCCGCGTTGTCGCAGACGAAGCCGCTGCAGCCCGCCTCGAACTCCTCCACCAGCCGGGTGTGCAGCTCCGCGAGCACCGCCACCTGTTGCGCGGTGGCGTCCCACAGGCCCTTGCGCACCGTCTCCAGCATCACCGCCGTCATCTCTTGCAGGGCATACGGGTTCTCCCGCCGGAAGAAGTCCTCGACCCCGAGGTCGTGGCGGTCGTCGACGTACACCTCGTACAGCTCGTTCCAGAGCGCGTCGTCGATGGCGGCCGGCTTCATGACGTTCCAGCCGTAGGTGTTGCGGAACGTCTCGGCGAACGTCTCGGCCGACGAGGCCCCGCCCTCCTGCATCTCGCCGATGTAGGCCGGGTTCAGCAGCGTCGACCGCGCCTCGGTCCAGACCGTCTCGGTGAGGTCGGTCACCCGCGGCCGCTGGGCGTTGCGGAAGTCGTTGAAGTAGGCGTCGGCGTCGCGGCCGGTCACGTGGCGGACGGCCATGCTCAACCCGCCCATGAACTCGTAGACGTGGTCGAGGCTCAGCGCGCCCCAGGTGTGGCTCTCCCGGGGCTGCACGACGACCTCGGTGCCGGCGAGCGCCGCCTCGAAGATGCCGTCGGCGTAGAAGCTCCAGAGCTCGCCCTCGTCGTAGACCGCGCCCATGTTGCGCAGGTACTGGTCGGCGACCTCGGCGTCCTCCTCCCAGCGGTCGCCGCGCTCGACCATCTCCATGATGGCGGTGCCGTAGTTGCCGTTCACGCCGCCGAAGACGCGCAGGGTCGAGTAGCGCCGCGCGTCGGCGGGGGAGAGGCCCCTGGCCATCATCACCTCCTCGGCGCGCAGCCGGCCCTCGTGGACGAAGTTGGCGTGGGCCTCGGCGTCGCGCGCCTCGGCCGCCATGGCGACAGCGCGGTTGATGAGGGCGAGGCGCGAGGCGGCGAGGTCGCGGAGCTGGCCGGCGGTCTGGACGACGACGTCGATGCGGGGCCGGCCGAGGTCGGCCGCCGGCATCAGGCGCAGGTCGGCGACCCGGCCGAACGGGTCCCAGACCGGCTCGACCCCGAGCAGGTAGAAGATCTGGCCGATGGTGGCCCCCTCGGTGCCGATGAAGTCGCTGGGCCAGAGGGTAAAGGCGACCTTCTTCGGATAGGCGTCGTGCCGCCGCCGGTGCTCGTCGAGCAGCGCCTCCGCCAGACCGCGCCCCACCGTCCACGCTTCCGGCGACGGCGTTTTCTCGGCGTCGATGGAGAAGAGGTTGCGCCCGGTGGGGACGGCGTCGGGGTTGACGATGGGGTCGCCCCCGGGCGTGGGCTCGACGTAGCCGCCGCCGAGGCCCCGCGCCACGCTCTCGAGCTCGAGGTCCGAGCTGTCGCGCAGGCCCTTCCGGTGCCGGTCGATGCCGGCCACGCTCGTCTCCAGCGTCAGCACCGCCCGGGCCAGCTCCGCGTCGCGGGCCGCGCGCGCCTCCAGCTCGACGCCGCCGGCGTCGACGGCGGCGTCGAGGCGCGGGTCGAACGCCGGGTCGTCGAGGATCTTCCGCAGGCGATCCGCGGCCGGCGCGTCGACGTCGTGAAGCTGGTCCCGGAGCGTCGTGCGGTGCTCCCGGTAGAAGGCCGCCGCCGAGAGCGCCCCCTCGATGTCCTCGCTGGCGGCGGTCACCAGCTCGCCCGCCGACTCGTGGCCCCACGCCCGCCCGAGGGCCTCGACCTGCGGCGCGTCGAGGGCGAAGGCGAGCCGCTCCGTCGCCAGCCGGCGCTTCTCCTCCTCGACGCGGTCGACGAGCCCGGGATCCTTCAGCAGCGCGAAGGTCCGCTCGCGGAGGGCCGCGTCCTGCATCGCCTCGAGGAGCGCGAACACGTCCGGGTCGTCGGCGATCTCCAGCGCCTCGGCCATCGGCGGGATGACCGCGGCGATGGTCCTGGCGCGCTCGCGCTGCACCGGATCGAGCAGCTGCGACGTCCGCGCGAACTCCTGCTCCGACTGCAGCCGCTCGATGAACTCGACCTTCCGCGGGTGCGGCAGGACGCGCGCCACGAGGTCCTCGAGCTCGCCCGCGCGGGCCTCCGGCACGGCCGCGCCCGGCCGGTTCCGGGTGCCCGCCCCCATCGAGATGAAGCCGCGGATGATGTCGTCGTCCGACGGCCGCCGCGACGCCTCGCGCCAGGCGTGGGCGTGCTGCAGGTCAGCGTCGGCCACGAGGTCGGCGAGCACCGCCCCGGCGTTCGCGCCCGCGACCCGCCGCGCGTAGGCATCGCGCGCGCGCCGGCGGTAGCGGCGCTCGAAGTACGCCTCGTCCTCCAGGTCGGCGGCCTCGACCGCGCCCTTGACGGTGTCGATGCGGGCGAGGGCGTAGGCGATGGGATCGATGGCCATCAGCTCCGCCGTCGAGTCGACCTCGGCCGCCGTGAAGGCGCTGCCGAGGGTGTAGAGCCCCTGCGTGACCTTCTCCCCGTCGATGGTTTCGACGTGGTTGCTCAGGCGGAACATCTCGTCCGCCGACCACTCGCCGTCGGGGTCGAGGCCGAGGTCGACGTGCAGGTTCATCTCGGTCGCGAGGCGCCGGAGCGTGCGCGCGTGCTCGGCCCGGACCGGGCCGTCGGCCGCGTTGCGAAAGCTGTCGAGCCGGTCGCGCAGCGGGCGCAGCCCGTCGTAAAGCCCGCCCTCCATGAACGGCGGCGTCAGGTGGGTCACGGTGGCCGCGTAGGACCGGCGCTTGGCGATGATGCCCTCGCCGACGTTGCTCATGACGTAGACGTAGACGTGCGGCAGCCCGCCGACGAGGGCGTCCGCCCAGTCGAATTCCGACAGGGCAATCTGCTTCCACGGCGTGAACTCCAGGCTGCCGTGGGTGCCGAAGTGCATGACCGCGTCGGCCCCGAAGGCGTTGCGGGTCCACAGGTACGAGGCCACGTAGGGGTGCGGCGGCGCCTTCCGCGCGCCGTGCACGAGCCGGAACGTGTCGTCGCCGGCGCCCGGCAGGGGCTGCGGCAGGATGACGACGTTGCCGAACTGCACGCGGGCGACGGCCAGCGTCGTCTCCTCGCCCTCGCCGACCGTCATGTACTCGCCGGGGGCCGGGCCGTACTGCTCGACGACGGCGTCGCGCATGCCCGGCTCGAGGTCCGCTTCCACCCACGCCGCGTACTCGGCGGCCGGCACCAGCGCCGGGTCGCCGGTGGCCACGTACTCCTCGAACGCGCCGCGCGCGTAGGGCCCCATCACCGGCCCCTTCGCCTGGACCAGCTCCCAGAACTCGCCGTCGGTCTCGGGCAGGCCCTCGACCGTGTAGCCCGCGTCGCGCAGCGAGCGCAGCAGGTTCAGCAGGCTCGGCGCGACCTCCAGGCTGCCGGCGTTCATGGCGTTCTTGCCGGGTCCCTTGTAGTAGTAGATGGCCACCCGCTTGTCGCGGTTGGGCTTGGCCTTCAGGGTCAGCCAGCCCTCGACGAGGTCGGAGAAGGTCTCGAGGCGCTCGGGCAGGGCGTCGAAGATCTCGTAGCCGTCGGCGTCGGTGAACTGCGCCGCCACCGCGTAGGGCGCCACCCCGCCGTCGAGCTCGGGCAGGACGACGCTCATCGTGAGCATGGACCCCGCCATGCCCTGCTGGTCGGTCACCCAGTCGTCGTGGTTCTGGAACACCGACACCGGCGTCAGCATGGGGATGTCGCGCTCGCGCAGCCACGCGATGGCCTCGTCGGCGCGCCCCAGGGTGAGCCGCCCGTGCGGCATCAGCACCACGAGGTCGGGGTCGATGCGCTTGAGAAAGTCGAGGCGCTTCTCGGCGCTGGCCATCGGGTAGACGTTCCACGCGCGGCCCTCGAGGGCGCGGATGAACGCGTCGACGTGGTCCCGGTTGGCGTTGAAGGGGCCGGGGACGCTCGTGATCAGGGCGATCTTCGGGGCGTCGGGCTTGGCGAGCCCCTGCGCGTCGTAGTAGGCGTCGAACGCGTCGACGGACTCGAACGTCAGGTCGTCGTCGAGATGGAACAGCACGTCCATGGAACGCTCGACGGGAGGCTCGACCGGGTCCGACCGGAACGACTTGCCGTCGAGCTCCGCGCGCGAGAAGTCGAGCAGCCGGGCGTAGTTCTCGGCCCCCCCGAACTCGAGGTAGCCGTTGGCCGCGTCGAGTTGCGCGCCGCGCAGGTTGGTGACGTCGAGGGCCGGGTTCGTGGCCCCCTGCACGAACAGGCGCGTCCCGCGGCGGCCGGCTTCGCGCAGGTGCTCGAGCTGCGTCTCGTCGAGCTGCAGGCCGCGCCCGAAGACGTAGGCGACGGGATAGTCGGCGACGCGGTCCAGCGACGCCAGGTCCAGCGATTCCACCCGCACCGCCCCGCTTTGGCGGGCGCGCTCGATGCGCGCGAGCTGGAAGCCCGGGAAGTTGACGAAGGCGACCCGCGTCACCGCGAGGTAGTGCTGGTAGGCGGCGAAGCCGCCCCAGAGCACCGCCGCCGCGAGCAGGGCCGTCGCGATGCGCCTGCGGTGGGACCACAGGTCGGCCAGCCGCGTCCGCACCGTCCGCTTGCGTGTCGGTTCTGTCCTCGGAGTCATCGGGTCGCCCTCCGTCTGCTGCCGCGTCGTCGGCGTCGGGGTCTTTCCGCAACGCCGACTTCCAGAAGGGCGGTACCGTCAGGCCGGCCGGCGCATCGTCACCGCAGGAGTCTTGCGCCAGCGAACTCCCGACGCGACCGCAGGGTCGCGCCGCGGCCTCTTCCGGGCGCCCAACCAACCCTCCAGGGAGTCGGACCTCCCGCGGGAGGCGGCGCCGTACTACGGCGCATACTCCTGGCCCGCCGAGACGAGACGGCCGGGCGTCGGGCTCGACGCGACGTCCGCGTGGTCGGCGTCCATCGCTCGAAGCACCCTGAACGCGTGGCGGCCGTTCACCTGCAGGTACGGCGAGTTCGGTGCGCGCGTGCTCGTGGCGCAGCATCGCGGCGCCCTGAAGGTCTGCGTTCGCGCGCCGGCCGGCCCGATCCTTGGGGGAACGGCCGCGCCGTCGATGTGATGGGGGAGGTGCTATGCGGGCGGTCCGCGCGTCGCCTGGGTGGCGACCGTGGCGCGGAAGCCGCTCCGCCGGCGGCTCGACGCGACGAAGCGGACGGCCAGGTCCGGCGCCGAGGGCAGGGGCGCCGTCGACGTCGTTACCGGCGAGTGGTGTCGGAGGCAGCAGACGGCGCAGTGGTCATCGTCGCCGCCGGAATGTCCGTCGTCATGTCCGTGGGAGACGAAGCCGGCCGCCAGCAGGGCGCACGCCAGCAGCAGCGCCACGAGAGCGGTGGGCCGGCTCGGCTTCGTCATGGTTCAGGCGTGTCGATGGTTGCCGTACGGGACAGGCGTTCGCGGACCTGGTCAGTCGAGATCGACGATGGTGATGGCGTTCCAGTTGTTCATCGGGATCAGCAGCCGGTTCCGCTTCGAGTCGTAGGCCATCGAGGCGGCGCTCGGGATGCCGGACGCCACAACCTCGGCCGCCTCTCCCGGCCGGATGCGCGAGACGGTGCCGATCCGGACGCTGGAGACGTACTTCGTGCCGTCGTCGAGGACCACCAGGCCGTCGTTCCCGCCGTCCACCGCGTGCTCGGTCCCGACGAGCTCGCCCTCGGGCGAGAACGTGAGCACCGCGTTGTCGTTGACGTTCACGACGACGATGTTGCCGTCCGGGTCGAAGGCGATGCCGTTGGGCCGGGCGAGCGGCGCGCCCTCGACGACGACCGACGCCTCGCCGTCCGGCCCGATCCGGTACACGCGCCAGGTGCCGCTCTCCTCGGTCCCGGTCTGGGTGGCCCAGATGGTCCCGTCCTCGGCGACCTCGATGTCGTTGAAGCGCTGCGCGTCGTCCACGACGACGCTGCCCCGCGGCTCGCCGCTCTCCATGTCGAACCAGCGCACGACGTTGATGTCGGCCACGTACAGCAGGCCGTTGACGATGTCGCTGCCGAGCGGGTGGTTCAGCGTCAGGCCGTTGCGGTCGACGCCGATCCACTTCAGCGTGTGCGCGCTGCCGTCGGGGTTGATCAGCGAGATGTAGCCGTCGTTCGGGACGACGTCCTGTGCGATTCCGGCGTTGACCGCGACGTACAGGTCGCGGGCCTCGTCGTAGGCCATGCTCTCGGCGAATCGGAAGCCGCCGTAGGTCCGGGCGTTCGCCGACAGGTCGAGCGGCGCGCCCGCCATGAAGGGCTGATCGGCCGCTTCCTGGGCCTGCGCCCGGGTGGCTGTCGTACCGGCGGTGAACCCGGCGAGCAGGCCGGCGACCGCCATCCATCGAGAAACGAGTCGTTCTCCGCGAAGACGTGACATGGAACTCTCCTCCGAATTCGGGACTCTGGATCCGAGGCGGCGGCGAGCCCTGGTGCTCGCGCAGGCGCCGACTCCGACCCGGACAACCGGCAAGACGTAAATGCGTGAACGTCGCAGGTGGATGCGACGAGGCGGCTACGCGGGCGGGCCGCGCGTGGGGCGGATGCCGAGGGCGGCGGACCGTTCGCCGCCCGGGCGGGCGGTCACGACGCCGCGAGCGGCGACATCCGCCACGAACGGCGCGGGCGCGCCGTCGGTCTCGATCCCCGACAGGTGCCGGAAGTGACAGGCATCGCAGTCCGCGTGGCCAGCGGCCTGCGCGTCGACGTCGTGCTCGTGGAACGCAACGCCCAACGGCGCCAGCGCGAGCACGATGAGCAGCGCGGCGGCCCTGACGACCATCCGCTTCAGCGATACCATCCGCCTATTGGGGCTCAAAAGGCGCGCCGAAGTCAAGTGCGTCCCAAGTGCACGAGCACTCGAAATGTCCGCCTATAGAGGACGCCGACGAAACCCAGGCATGTCGAAGTCAGTTTCTGCACCACGCAGCCGTATGCCGCACGACACTACGCTTCGGCAGTACCGATGCGCCCGACCAGCCTCGCGCTCGCTCTCGCCTGCTCCGCCACGAGCTGCCCTACCTCAACGACGCTCACCCGCGACACAGCCTTCGCGGCCAGAATGTCGGTGATCAGCCCGACCAGCAGCGCCAGCCCTGCAGCGGTCCCCTCAACAGGGCCTCGGTCAGCTCGCCGAACCTCTCGGGCGGGATTCTGCGCGGGATCTGCGGGGTCTCCGGGGTCTCGCCGGCGTTCGGCATCTCGGTCTCCTCCTGTACGATGGCGCCGCCCAACGGGCTCGCCCGACAGCTTTCTCGGCGAGTCCGTGAGCCTCGGACCGGATCTTTGCGGAGCTCGGCTGCACCTGACGGTTGCGCTTGACGGTCCACCGGACCCTGGAGAATACTCGATCCGTGACTGACGAGACGCGGCCCGCCTCGCCCGACTGGCTCACTGAGCACGTCCGGCTGACGGGCTTCAGCAAGCCCCCTCTGCCTGCGTCGCTCGCGCGAGACTGGTGGCATGCGCTCACCGGCACCCCGGCCGAGAGGGTGATCGAAGAGCCGCGGACCGGCAACGTAGAGCTGCTGGGAGTGCATGGCGACCGGCCGCTGCACCTGTCTGCAGAGCGTGGCAGACTCGACATCAGGCACCCGTTCGGCGTGGCACAAGTCACCCCCTTGCCGTTCACCGATGTGCTCCCACCCTTTGCGGAGCTGATGGCGCGGTGGCTCAGCCTTGAATCGAGTCCTCCGTTTCAGCGACTCGCGTTTGGCTGCTCTATCGTCAAGCCCTTCCCACAGATCGCAGACTGCCGCAAGGAACTCGACCGGTATCTGCCGTCGATCGACATGAAGTCGACGCAGCCCAGAGACTTCCTGTATCAGGTCAACCACCGATGCCCGGCCCAGTCTGTCGACGGCCTCGTGGTGAATCGCATCACGAAGTGGTCGATCCGCGAGCTGAATGCGCCAGCTGGCGTCGCGTCGTTCGCCGTCCAGTTGGAGCTGGACATCAATACGGTTGCGGACCACGAAGGTGACTTCGATCATCCGGCGGAGCTGTTCGGGGAGCTGAAGGACTACGCCGACCACTTCGCGCAGAAAGGGGATCGTCCATGACTCCCGCGCAGAGCACGGCCTTGGCCTTGCCCGACGACGAGCACGCCGAGTCCAGGGTTCCTGGACCCACGAACAGCACCGCTCCCGCCGCTCTCCATCCCTACGGTAGTCGTGCAGAGGACGACGACTCGGACATCCGGACGGCCATTGCCAGTTTATCTCGCACTCTGACGGGCGATATCGTGGCCGGAAGATCATTTGCCGCCCCTCTACACCGGGACATCACCGCCTCGAACTTGTTGATTGCGCAGCCGCGTGACGAGCTGGTCGCGACGTCGTTTACCGGCGAGCCGTCGAAACGCGAGAGTGCTGAACTTGCTCCACCGCCTTCTGTTGGCCTCGCCAAACAGCCCGAGTACGCCGCTCAGAGCACGTCCGCATCGGAAGTCGCTGAGGCTCGGCTTGCCGAGGCTGGCACGATGGATGACGTAATCGCTGTCCTGCGCGAATCCGGGCTCGTCACGCTGGCGGTTCGGGTGGCCGAACTGTACCGACGACACGAAGCCGATCCCGAGGAGCACCCGATGCCGAACACGGCATCGCTGAAGCGCATGGCTCAAGCTGTGCTCACCAACGACCGCCTGAGGACCCCCAACAGACTCGCCGTCAATGATGAGGGCTTCTTTACAGCCGAGTGGACCGTTGGGCAGGCCGAGCTCGTACTGTCGTTCTGGCCGTCGTCGCACATTCGATTCGCGGCGCTCGACCCCATCGACATTCGCGGTTCTCATTTACGGGTAGGCGGCTTGTTGAATAGCTCCGATGCCGTGAACGCTGTGCGATGGCTTGTGTCCCGCATTCCGACTTCGTAAAGGGAGATCCCCTCCCTGATGATCACCACGTGGCGCACTACTGCAAGCCCTCCAATGTTCAGGACGGGGAGCCGATGGCAGATGCCTTCGTGCCTCGACCGAACGAGGAGGACTTGTCCGTCAACTGGCTCGAAGTCTTCGGCAACCTGCCGCAACAACAGGCTGTCGACTGCATTCGAAGCGTTCTGCAAGGCAAGCTGACGCTCAAGCACCGGGGTCGGTTGGCCGTGTTCAACGTGGGCGCCGCCAAGGATGCGGCTCGCAGAATCGACGGCTGCGACCTCCGCGTGAGCTACCAACCTGAAGAGAACGACCCGTCTCACGCAGGCATCGGTGGCTGGGAGGCCGTTGACGACCCGCTGATTGTGGCGCTCGAGCTACGCCGGGTTGTACTCGACGTTTACCCCGCGGTCGCGTGATCCTGCTGCCGGTTGCGGGCGTCGAACCTCCACCGGTCACGTCTGTGCCGGCGATCTGCCGAACGAACACCTGCGCTCCGTCCGTGCACTTGGCCGCCGGCAGGAGCACCCTTCCCCGGCGCGGGCCGCGCCCGACGTTCTCCGCACGGCATCGCGCCCCTTGACTGACTCGCCCGAAACGCGTTACAAGTCACCCATGAGGGGAAGCCGGTCGACGCTGTTGCGGTGGGGCGCGGTCGTCGCGCTCGCGCTGCTGGCCGTCGCCGCGACGCCTCACTTCCACGACGAGGCCGAGGGCCGCGGCGACACGTGCGTCCTGTGCCACGCCCAGGGTCCGCCTCTCGTCGCGTCCAGCGTCCACGAGCACCCCGATCCGGCGGCCAGCGGCAGCGCTTGCGCGCATGCGCAGGGACACGCCCGTGCCGTGGTGACCGCGGGGCACGGCTCCCGGGCGCCTCCCGCCTGACGACTCGCATCCGTCAATCCCAGGTTTCGTAGTTGCGTCGACGCGCGGTCGGCGCGTCGGCGGCGGTTCCGCTCTTCTTCGGTTGGAGGGGGGAGTCCTGGTGATCCGTCCCCGGGACCCCGAGCGAGATCCATGAGCGAAGTTGTGACGATGGAGGCGCCGGCCGCGTCCGGGGCCGTAGCGTCGGCGCCGGTGCTCGAAGCGCGTGGGCTGTCCAAGCGGTACGGCGAGGTGGAGGCCGTCTCGAGCCTGGATCTCCGCGTCGGGCCATCGGAGATCTACTGCCTGCTGGGCCCGAACGGCGCCGGCAAGACGACCACCATTCACCTGTTCCTGGGCTTCCTCGAGCCGACGGCGGGAAGCGTGCGCGTCGTGGGCCTCGACGTCGCGGCCGAGCCGCTGGAGTCGAAGCGGCGCCTGGCCTACGTCCCCGAGCAGGTCATGCTGTACCGCAACCTCAGCGGCCTCGAGAACCTGGAGTACTTCGCCGCCCTGGGCGGCACGGGGTCGCTGGCCACCGAGCGGCTCACCGACATCCTCGTCGGCGCGGGCCTGTCCGCCGACGCGGTCGGTCAGCGCGTGTCCGAGTACTCCAAGGGCATGCGGCAGAAGGTCGGCATCGCCATCGCCATCGCCAAGGAGGCGGGCGCGCTGCTGCTCGACGAGCCCACGTCGGGCCTCGACCCCAAGGCCTCGAACGAGTTCTCGGAGCTGCTCGAGCGGCTCAGGGACCGCGGCGTCGCCGTGCTGATGGCGACCCACGATCTGTTTCGCGCCAAGGAGACCGGCACCCGCGTCGGCATCATGCGGCACGGGCGCCTCGTCAACGAGATGAGCACGGACGAGATCGGCCACGCCGATCTCGAACGCATCTACCTGGAGCACATGCACGAGTAGGGGCCGGTGACGAGAGTCGACCTGCCACGCGCCAGGCCCGGAAGAAGGCCCGCAGGGGGCTGCGTCCGGGTGCGGTTGGCGAATCCACATCGATCGCTGGCCCGGAAACCGTCGCCTTCGGCTCCGATTGCCGCCCAACCGACCCTGCCGGGAGTCTGCACCGTTCTACCGCGCAGACGCTTGGCCCAGGGCGGCGATCGGCGCCCGCATGACCCCGGCGGTCACGGCGACCGTTGCCGGAAGAGGAGTCACCGATGATCAAGCACATCGCCCGGAAAGAGTTCACCGACGTGGTCCGGGACGGCCGCTTTCGCTGGTGCGCGGCCCTGGTGGGGGCGCTGCTCCTGGTCTCGCTGGGACACGGCTGGGTCCAGGCGCGCCAGGCGCAGGTGGAGCTCGCGGCCGCGCAGGCCACCGCCCGCGACCACTGGGAGTCGCAGGGCGAGAAGAACCCCCATTCGGCCGCCCACTACGGCATCTACGCGTTCAAGCCCCGCCTCGCCCTGTCGTTCGTCGACGAGGGGGTGGACCCCTACACCGGCACGTCGGTGTGGCTGGAGGCCCACCGGCAGAACGAGTTCCTCATGCGCCCGGCCCAGGACGCGACGGCCGCCCAGCGGGTCGGGGCCCTGACCGCGGCGCAGGTCCTGCAGAACCTGGTGCCGCTGCTCGTCATCCTGCTCACGTTCGGCGCGCTGGCCGGCGAGCGGGAGCAGGGCACCCTGCGCCAGCTGCTGGCCACCGGCATCGCCCGGCGCGAGCTGGCGGTGGGTAAGGCCCTGGGCGTGGCCGGCGCGCTTGCGCTGCTGCTGGTGCCGGCGGCGGTGGTGGGCGCGGCCGCCCTCGTCGTCGGCAGCACCGGTCCGGCGGCGTCGCCCCTGGCCCGGGGCGCGGTCCTGGCCGGCGTCTACCTCGCCTACTTCGCCGCGTTCGTGGGGATGGGGCTGGCCGTGTCGGCGTGGGCCCGCTCGGCGCGCACCGCGCTGGTCGTTCTCCTGGGGGTCTGGGTGGTGAACGGGCTCGTGGCCCCGCGGGCCGCCGTGGACATGTCGAAGTGGGTCCATCCCACGCCGTCCGCGGTCGAGTTCGCGCAGACCCTGGAGCGCGAGATGGCCGCCGGCGTCGACGGCATCGAGCGCCCGGACCGGGCCGCCTTCGGCGAGCGCCTCCTCGCGGAGTACGGCGTGGAGCGGGCCGAGGACCTGCCGGTCAACGAGGTGGGGCTCTACCTGCAGGAGAGCGAGGAGTTCGGGAACCGCATCTTCGACCGCAACTACGGTGCGTTGTGGGACACCTTCGAGCGGCAGGGCGTGGTGCACGAGGCGCTCGCGGTGGCGGCGCCGCTCTTGGCGGTGCGCACGCTCTCCATGGGGCTCGCCGGCACCGATGTCGAGCAGCACCGGCACTTCGCGGCCGCGGCCGAGACGTACCGCCGCGACCTCATGCGGCAGATGAATCTCGACCTCGCCGAGAACTCCCGCACCGGCGAGCTGTACACGGCGGGGCCCGAGCTCTGGGCGGAGGTGCCGCCCCTGCAGTACGACGCCCCGACGCTGGGCTGGGTCCTCGGGAACCGGATGCTGTCGCTCCTCGTGCTGGGGCTGTGGCTGGCCGGCGCGGTCCTGCTCGCGGCGAAGCGCGTCCGCCTCGCGGAGGTGGCGTAGCCATGACCCTGCGCACCGTCCTCCTGAACGAGTGGCGCCTCCTCGCGGCCGACCGGGCGCTGCGGGTCGTGCTCGGGGTCTTCGCCGTCCTCTTCGTCTACGCGCTGGCCAACGGCATGGCCTGGGCGCGTTTCCAGGAGCAGACGGTTGAGGCGGCGCGGACCGGAAACGCGGAACGCGTCCAGGCCCTGGAGCAGGAGCTGGCCGACATCGCCGCCGGCGGGCGGCCGTCGTCGCCCTTCCGCGACCCCCGCGCCCCCAACGTCCTCGGCGGGGCCCGGGGCGCCCGCACCGCGGTGCTCGAGCCCGGGCCCCTGACCGCCCTGGCGGTGGGGCAGAGCGACCTCCTGCCGTACTACTACGACGTCAGCATCTACACCAACGAGGCGTCCTTCCAGCAGAACGGGGAGGTCGAGAACCCCCTCAACCTGATGGTCGGGCGCTTCGACCTCGCCTTCGTGGCGGTCTACCTGCTGCCGCTGCTCGTGCTCGCCCTCAGCTACAACGTCCTCTCGGAGGAGCGCGAGCAGGGGACGCTGGCCCTCACCCTCTCGCAGCCCGTGTCGGCGCGCGACGTCGTGCTCGCGAAGCTCGCGTTCCGGGCGGCCGTCGTGGTGGGGCTGGCCGCCGCCGTCTCGCTGCTCGGCATCCTCGCCACGGGGGGCTTCGGCTCGCCGGGCCGGGTGCTCCTCTGGTGCGGGACGGTGACGGTGTACGCGCTGTTCTGGTTCGCGCTCGCGGCGTGGGTCAACGGCCTGCGGCGGTCCTCGGCCTGGAACGCCACGGCCCTCGTGGGGGCCTGGCTCGTCCTCGTGGTGGTGCTGCCGGCCGCCGTCAACATCGCGGCGGGCCTGCTGCACCCGCTGCCGTCCCGCGTGGAGATGATCACCGCCCAGCGCGAGGCCTCGAACGACGCCGTGAACCAGCGCAGCGAGCTGCTCGCCCGCTACCTGGAGGACCATCCGGAGATGGCGGGCGGGGTGGTGGCCGAAGAGCCCGGCCTCGGCGCCCTCGCCTGGGCCGCCACCGACGCCGTGAACAGCCGCCTGGAGGAGGTGACGGCGGTGCACGACGCGCGCCGCGCCGACCAGCTCGCGGTGGTGCGTCGCTACCGCTTCCTGTCGCCGGCCCTCCTGGCCCAGGAGGTGCTCGTCGACGCGGCGGGCACGGGCGACGCGCGCTTCGCCCGCTTCCAGTCGCAGGTGCGCGCGTTCGCCGACGAGTGGCGGCAGTTCTTCGTGCCGGCGATTCTCGCCAGCGAGCGGATGGACGCCGGCGTCCTCCCCGACGTGCCGGTCTTCGGGTTCGTGGACGAGGGACCGGCCGACGTTGCCCGTCGTGCGGTCGTCCCTCTCCTCGTCCTGGGCGGGTTGGTGGTGCTGGTGAGCGTTGGCGCCGCGGCCCGGCTGGGGCGCGTGCGCGGCGCGGACTGATCTGCGCGGCTGCCATGCCGACTCGCCGGTTCCGGGCCGGCATGGCGGCCGAGGCGCGCACGGCTCCCCGGCCCCCGCGCTCCTCGCAAGCAGAGACCTTCCGACGGGCCTGTTCGGGGCCGGGCGAAGCGGGCTTCAGGACCGCGCAGGAACTCACGAGAACGCGTTCAGCCGACGGCCTGCCTTGCCCCGGCCCGGTAGCCTGGAGCGGCTCGATCACCGGGTCGAGGCGCGGCTCGACCCGGGGTAGGGTCTGCGCCGTGGAACGGCGCAGACTCCTGGCAGGGTTGGTTGGGCGGCAATCGGAGCCGCAGGCGACGATTTCCGGGCTGGTTCGTTCGTCTGGCGATCTGGTCGCCCGGATGGCGCCGATGCCGGGCGGCACGTATCTGGCACTGCTTGCTACGCGGCAGAAGCAACGTTAGCCGCGCATGCGGTCACAGGTCCTGCGGAACACGCTGCTCAAACTCTAGCCCAAGAAAGCGCAACATCCGTTCGGACTCGGTGGTCTATAGCGGTCTGTTCCGTATCAGCGCTACTCGACGCCTTCCATCAGGTAGTCGACGAGCGCGGGCACGATGATGTCCGGCCGCTCCAGGTGCGGCACATGACCCAGCCCGGGAAAGAGCAGCGTGCGGCCGTTTCCGTTCGGGACCGTGTCGGCCAACACCTGCATGCGCTCCTGGAAGACCTCTGCCGGACCGAGCAGCAGATCCTCCGCGCCCCCGAAGGCGAGCGTCGGCACGTGGATATGCGGCCAGTCGTAGACGACCGGGTCCTGGTAGAGCATCTGGCTGATGATCGCCTGCACCATGGCGAGGCGCGGAAAGTCGGAGCTGAGGGCCCACGACGAGCGGATGCGCGTGTAGAGCTCGAACTTGTCGTTCCAGGCCGACGGGTCGTGCCCGACGTACCGGCTGAGGCTCCGGCGGGTGCTCTGGTAGTCGGTCTGGAGGGTCCGCTCGTAGATCTGATCGACCGGCGTCATCGGGCGATTGAACCGGTTGTCGGAGAGGCCGATGGGGTTGTAGATGACCAGCCGCTCGACCGAGTCGGGATACTGCGTGGTGAAGCGCGTGGCGAGCATGCCGCCCATCGAGTGGCCGACCGCCATGACCTTGTCGATGCCCTCGTGCTCGAGGATGAGCTGCGTGTTGCGCGCCTGGGTGTTGAAGTTGTAGGGCGCGATGGGCTTCGACGACTTGCCGTACCCGATCTGGTCCGGGACGACCACGCGGAACCCGGCGTCGGTCAGCCCGTCGATGATGTCACCGAAGTAGAAGCCGCCGAAGTTGTTGCCGTGCATCAGCAGGACGACGTGGCCGTTGGCGGTGCCGGACGGCGGGATGTCCATATAGGAGATGCGCACGTCCTGGCTGTAGACGTTGATGTCGAGATACTTGCTCGGGGCCGGATACGGGCACTCGTCGCAGGTGATGCTGCCCGGCTTGATGTCCGTCGGCGTCGGTGCCGGCGGCAGAATGTCGCGGCCCTGGGCGCCGGCGACGGCCGCCACACCGAGAATCACGAGCACCGAGGCGAGTGTTCTGACAAAAACGGGCATGAGTCCTACTCCCTGGTCTGGAGGTGTCGGTCAATGTACCATCCGCGGGCACGGGGCGGAAGTCCGCGCAAGACGGCTACCACGATCCCCCAATAATACAATACGACGCCTCGGGATTAGCGTGGGTGGCCAGGGCGTCGGGGTAGAGGTCGAGCCCTCCGAGGTGGAAGTAGATGGCGTTGCGGAAGCCTGGTCGAAAATGCTGGCTGTAGTCGAAGAAGCCGTCCTCGTCGACCGCCTCCCACAGCCCGCCGCCGAGGCCGACGTGCAGACCGGCCTCGCCCAGGCCGACGGACCTGTAGCCGACGAGCACCTGGAAGCAGGTGTGAATCCGCGCGAATCCCGGCCGCTTGGCCAGCATTCGTGTGTTCTCGCGTCGCGCCACCACCGCCGGCGCCGGGCACGGGTGCGAGAGCGGCGCTGCCTCTCGGAGTCAGGGAAGCGGAGGCGGTTGGACGCGACGGTCCGTTGACGGAGCTTCAGGATTGCGTCAGGAAACTTACGAGAATCTTCAGTTGTCGGGCGCTCCCCGGCCGTCACAGACTCGAACGTGAGTGCTGGATGTCGGAGGGAGCGCAGTTGTTCACAGCGAATCGGACCAACGGACGGGGCAGTTTCCGCGGGACGTGGCTGCTCGCGGTGTGGGTCGTGGCGGCGTCGGGGTTGCTGGAGGCTCGGCCGGCGCAGGGGCAGGCGACCGGCTCGGTGCGGGGCACGGTCGTGGACGACGGCGGGGGAGCACCGTTGGCGGCGGCCGTCGTCACCCTCGAGGAGATCGGGCTCTCGACGACCACGGCCGAGGACGGGGCGTTCGTCATCGACGGGGTTCCCGCCGGCGACTACGCCCTGACGGTGACGCGGGACGGGTTCGCACCGCTCGCGTTCGGCGTCACGGTGGCCGCGGGGCCGGCCGTCCCCCTCGCCCTGCGCCTTCCGGCCGCGGAGTTCGAGGAACTGGTGGTCGTGACCGGGGTCCAGGGCGAGCTGGGCCTGACCGGGGAGACGGACACCGGCAGCCGTCTGGGCCTGAGGGCCCTGGACGTGCCCGCGTCGATCGACGTCATCGACAGCTCGGTCATGGAGGCGCGCGGCTATCGACGGATCAGCGATGCGGTCGAGACCACGCCGGGGGTCGTCGTAGGGCAGAACCCGGCCGCGCCGTCGAGCTTCTCGATGCGCGGGTTCACGCGGTCGCAGGTCACGGTCCTGCGCGACGGCATCTGGCTCGGCCCCGCGAACATGGTCATGCGGCCGCAGAACACGTTCAACCTCGAGCGGGTGGAGGTGCTGCGGGGGCCGTCGTCGGTCCTCAACGGGCAGGGCGCGGTGGCCGGCACCGTCAACGCCATCACGAAGCAGGCCACGCCCACGGCGGCCCACGAGTGGAACGCGCTCTTCTCCTACGGGCGTTTCAACACCCACCAGACCGCGGTCGGGGTGAACGGGCCGGTGAGCGAGTCGCTCTGGTACCGGCTCGACTTCAGCGGCTACGGCTCGGACGGTCACGTCGAGCAAATGAACCCGAGCTCGTCCAACCTCACCGGCAGCCTGTTGTGGCGCCCCGCGCCGCGGGCCGAGCTGCGGTTCAGCTTCGACCTCCTCGACGACGACGTCGGGTCGTACTTCGGGACGCCGCTGCTGCCCGTCGCCCACGTCGTCGAGCCGCTCGACGTCATCACGACGACGACCGGCGAGGGCATCGACGCGCGGACCCGCTTTCTCAACTACAACGTGGGCGACGCGGTGAACGACTCGCGGCAGCTCCTGCTGCGCTCCGACGTCGAGATCCGCCTGAACGACGCCGTCACCCTGCGCAACACCGCGTACGGGTTCGGGGCGGACCGCGACTGGCAGAACGGCGACGGCTTCGCCTATTGCACGGCGGTGGTCGACGTGTGCCGGCGGGTGGGCGAGGTGCAGCGATACTACGGCTACTTCTGGCTCGACCACGACCAGCGGCTCGTCGGCGACCGCGTGTTCCTCGACGTGCGCACCCCGACCCCGGGCGGCGAGAACCGGATGGCGATCGGGCTCGAGGCGTCGGCGCTGGACTTCGAGCGGACGCGCGGGTTCCGGATCGACGTGCCGCAGGTGCCCGGCGACGGCGTCGATCTGCTGGACCCGGAGCCGGGCGTCTACGGACCGCGCGAGCTGCGCGGCATCGCGCCGACCACCATCGACTCGCGCGCCTTCTTCATCGAGAACTCCCTCCCCCTGACGAGCCGCGTGCGGGTGGCGGGGGCGCTGCGTTACGAGGCGATGGACCTCGAGCGCGTCAACCTGAATGCGGCGCACGAGCCCGAGGGCGGGGGGTTCGAGCGCGCGTTCCGGTGGTGGAGCTGGCGCGCGGGCGCCGTCGTCGACCTCCGGAGCGGCCTCGTCGCCTACGGGCAGTACAGCAACGCGAAGGACCCGGTGGACGCCAACATCTTTCTCGTCAACGCCAACCGCGACTTCGACCTGACCGACGCCCGCCAGTGGGAGATCGGCCTCAAGGCGGACCTCGACGGCGGGCGCGCGCAGCTGACCGCGGCCTGGTTCGACATCGAGCGGGACGACGTGCTCGAGCAGTTCGCCCGCGACAGCGCCACCACCATCGGCGGCATCGCCTCGCGCGGCCTCGAGCTCGCGGCCGCGGCCAGTCCGGCCGAGGACGCGCGCCTCGGGGCCAGCGTGGCCTGGACCGACGCGGTCTTCGCACCGTCGCCCAACTTCGTGCAGTTCGCGGGGAACACCCCGCCGAACGTGCCGACGGTCCTCACCAACTTCTGGGGCAGCTACCGCAACATCGGCGGGGGGCCGATGGAGATCGGCGGCGCGGTGCGGGTGGTCGGCGACCGCCAGGCCAACAACGCCAACACGATCGTCCTCAACGGCTACACGCGGGCCGACGCGTGGGTGGCATGGGAGCGCGACCGCGTCCGGGTGACGTTGAACGTCGACAACCTGACCGACACCGCGTACGCCTCGTGGTCCGACGTGTTCTACCTGGGGCAGACGGATCCGTCGTTCTTCTACGCCAACACGCTGATGCTCGGCGCGCCGCGGACGTACTCGCTCATGCTCCAGACGCGGTTCTAGATCTGGATCAGGGGTCATGGGGGCGCGGGGCGGGACGGCGACGCGCATCGCGTCCGGCGCGTGGCGCTGGTTTGATGTGGACGCACCGCTACGTCGGGATTCCCCTCAGCCCGACCGAGAGCGGTTTGCAGCCAACGCTTGAACTGGTGCGGCAGCGGCGATCTCGACGCCGAACGCGGGTTCCGACCCGCCTGCGCGATCTCCGGGCACGCAGAACGCCACACTAACGTGGACCCGTTAGTCAGGCAGGACACTGGATCAGGGGTCATGGGGCCGCGGGGCGGGACGGCAACGCGCATCGGGTCCGGCGCGCGGCGCTGGTTGATCTGGACGCACCGCTACGTCGGGATTCCCCTCAGCCCGCTGTTCGTGCTCTGGTTCGTCTCCGGCGTCGTGATGATGTACACCGGCGGCATGCCGGAGCTGACGCCCGAGGAGCGGCTCGAGCGGCGGAGCCCCCTCGACTTGTCCGGGGTGCGCCTGACGCCGGCCGAGGCCGTCGAGGCCGGCGGTGTCCCGGCGCCGCCGGTCGAGGCGAGGCTGCTCTCGGTCCTGGGGCGGCCGGCGTACCGCTTCGACGACGTCACCGTCTTCGCCGACGACGGCGCGCGGCTCTCGGCGATCGGGGCCGACGAGGCGCGCGAGGTGGTGCGGCGGTTCGCCGGGGCGCCAGCGTCGGCGATAGCCTACGAGGGCCTGGTCGAGCAGTCGGACCAGTGGATGCTCATCGCGCAGCAGTTCCTTCCCGCCCACAAGCTGCGGGTGTCGGACGCCGCCGGCACCCAGGTGTACGTCGAACGCCGCACGGCCGAGGTGGCGATGGCGACCACGCGGCGAAGCCGGGCGTGGGCCTGGCTCGGTGCCATTCCCCACTGGTTCTATCTGCCCGCGCTGAGGGTGGACCGCCCGCGGTGGGAAGCGGTCATCGTCTGGACCTCGGCGGTCGGCTGCCTGATCGCAATCTCGGGCCTTCTGCTCGGGGTGACGCAGTTTCGGTGGCGCCGGACGCATCGCGGCCGGCCGCGCATTCCCTACGCCGGCGGACTGCGCTGGCACTACCTCACCGGCGTCGTCTTCGGACTCGCGACGGCGACGTGGGTCTTCAGCGGCCTGTTGTCGGTCCAGCCGTTCGCGTGGATGACCGCGGAGGGTCTGCAGGTGCCCCCGCGCGCGCCCGCCGGCGGACCGCTCGTGCCGGCCGACTTCCCCGCGATCGATCGGGCCGCGTGGAACCGGGCCACCGCCGGGCGGCCGGTCCAGGAAGTGACGCTCCTTCGCATCGACGGCGGGGCGTACTACCACCTGCGCGTCGCGCGCGGGCACCGGCGCCTGGCGCGCGGCCCGGCGGGTCCGGCGGGAGCGGGCGGGCCGGACCGGTTGCTGCTCGAAGCGGGGACGCTGGCGGCGCGCCGGTCCCCGGTCGACGCCGGAGCTCTCGCGGCGCGGCTGCGGGCGGCCCTGCCCGCGACGCCGATGACCGACGCGGTGCGGCTCGACGAGTACGACGCCTACTACTACGGTCGCGGCGCCGGACGGCCGCCGCTTCCGGTGGTGCGGGTTCGGTTCGGCGACCCCATGCGGACCTGGATCTACGTGGACGCCACCACCGCCCGAACCGTCCACACCGTCAATCGATACGGTCGGCTCGAGGGCTGGCTGTTCAACGGGCTGCACAGCCTCGACTTCGCCTTCTGGTACGACCGCCGGCCGCTCTGGGACGTCGGGCTCATCGTCCTCATGCTGGGCGGGCTGGCGTCGACGGGCATCGGCGTCTGGCTCGGCGCCGGACGGGTTCGCCGAGCCCTCGGCCGCAATACCGCGCACCCCTGTTAGGGAGCCGCTCCCGCCGGCGTTTGGCTGAGGCCACGGTCCACCGCGGTCAAGAAGGCGTTCGCCAACCGCAGGATCTCGGTTGTGTGGTCGATCATCACGGCCTTGCGGCGAGGACGACGGTTTCGGTTCTTCTGGGCGAAGTCGACATCCATCTCGTGCACGATTTGGTTGCGCGCGCCGAAGATGCGGTCCAGCAGCCTCAGGTCGGTCGCGAGCGCGGCCGACGGGATGTCAAAGTACGACGCTGCTCGCAGCACCTGTCGCAGGCGACGATTACCGGGCCAGGAGTCTGCGCCTGCGTGGGCGTCCGCGCTGTTCCACGGCCCGGACGCCTACGCCGCGTGCACCGTCCGCCCGCCGACCACGGTGCGCACGACGCCGATGTTCTTGATGTCGTCGGGGTCCGCGTCGTGCGGGTCGCGCTCGAGGACGACGAAGTCGGCGAGCTTGCCGGCGGTGATCGAGCCCTTGTCCGCTTCCTCGTAGGACGCCCGCGCCCCGTTGATGGTGCCGATGCGCAGCGCCTCGTCCACCGTCACCCGCTGGTTGGCCCCCCACACCTGGCCGTCGAAGTCGCGGCGGGTCACCATGCTCTGAATCGCCATCAGCGGCGAGAACGGCCCCGGCGTGTAGTCGGACGCCCCCGCCACGGGAATGTCGTAGTCGAGGAAGGAGCGGTGCGCGAACATCCACTCCATCTTCTCGGCGCCGTACTCGCGCCACTTCTCGCCGTGGAAGTGGACGTAGGTCCAGAACGGGGTCGGGATCGAGCCGGTGTCCCGGATGCGCCGCAGCAGGTCGGGGTTGACGAGCGAGCAGTGCTCGATGCGGTGCCGGCGGTCGGGGTGCGGCCAGCGGGCGAGGACCCGCTCGTAGGCGTTCAGCACCATGTCGATGGTGACGTCGCCGTTGGCGTGGATGCCCACCTGCCAGTTGCTGCGGTGCGCCTCCTCGACGGCCTCGTGAATCTCGTCCTGCGACATCGTCAGGATGCCGTAGTCGTCGGGCCGGCCCTCGAACGGCGTGCTCATCCGCATGGTGCGTTCGGACGCCGAGCCGTCGGCGCCGTACTTCACGCCGCCGATGCGCACCCACTCGTCGCCGAAGCCGGTGTACACGCCCGCGTCGCGCAGTTGCCGGTAGGGGCCGCGGACCATGGCGTAGACGCGGTGACGCAGCTCGCCCGACTCGCGGGCGTCCTGGTAGGCGACGAGGCGGCCGCGGCCCGCCCCCGCGTCGTGGACGGTGGTCAGCCCGGCCGCGGTCATCAGGCGCGAGATGTGGGCCATGCCCTCGCGGGCGCGGGTGCGCTGCTCGTCCTCGGTGAGGTCCTCGCGCTCGCCGACCGTGGCGAAGACGTCGCGGGCGTGCTCGGCCACCATGCCCGAGAGCTCGCCGTCGGGGCCGCGCGCGAAGCGGCCGTCGGGCGGGTCGGGGGTGTCGCGGGTGATGCCGGCGAGCTCGAACGCGTGGCTGTTGAACCAGTTGGTGTGCCCGCCGCGGTGGGCCACGTTGACGGGGTGGTCGGGCACCGCCTCGTCGAGGTGGGTCCGGTGCAGGGGGCCGTCGACGACCTTGGTGTCGTCGAACATGAAGCCCCGCACCCAGCGCCCGGGCGGGGTGTCGAGGGCCTTGCTCCGCAGGGCCCGCTGGATCTCGGCCACCGTCCTGAGGTTGGTGTCGACGCCGTAGAGCTCGTTGACGCCGCTGGGGTGCGAGTGGGTGTCGATGAACCCCGGGGTGACGGTCATGCCCTCGGCGTCGATCACCTCGGTGCCGGAGCCGACGAGGTTGCGGACGTCGTCGCTGCTGCCCACCGCGACGAACCGGTCCCCGCGCACCGCGAACGCCTCGGCGCGGGGGAACGCGTCGTCGACGGTGTAGACCCGGGCGTTGACGACGGCCAGGTCCGGCGGCCCTTCCGCGGCGCCGGGCTCCTGGGCCGCAGCCACCGGCAGCCTCGCCACGCCGGCCCCGCCGGCCAGCACCGCGCTCAGTCCGAGAAACTCTTTCCGCGTATAGGTTGCCATCGCCACCTCCACCAGTCGCAGGCCGCGAATTCTGCGCTGCCCGCAGGCCGCGAATGCTGCGCTGCATTCGACCCGCGACACGTTCTGAACCGCGTCCTTGCGCGGGGCCGCCACGTCCCGCGGTCCCGTAGTTCCGGTATTCCCGGTCAAGCGTCCGCGGGCCGGCGCATCGCCGGTCTCGGCGCGACGCGGCCGGCCAGGGGGCCGGCGGTCGCCAAGGGCAGGTCCGACCCCATGAGGTCGACGGCGGCTCTCCGCCGGGGCGCCCCGCGGCAACCGGCGGCGCCGCTCCGCCTCCGGCCGTTCAGTACTCGCTCGCGTCCAGCGACACCCGGATGATCTCTTCGTCGTTCCGCACCAGCACGTGGCGGTTGGCGAACGCCGGGTGCGCCCACACCACGAGCCGGTCGCTCTGGCCGTGGCGGAAGCGCGACCCAGACCCCGCACGGCTGCCGCCGTACCCGGACCGCGACGTCGGGTTGATGAGGTGCGTGCGGTCGAGCTCCTCATAGCCCTCGGGGTTGAACCGGGCGATGATGAGGTCGCCGTTCTCGTTGTAGACGAAGTAGCGGTCCTCGTGCCGGACGAAGTAGGCCGAGCCCCAGCGGTTGCGGTTGGTCAGCCCCTCGGCCTCCCAGATCCGCTCGCCGGTGGCGGCCAGCAGGCCCCGCACCTGCCCGTGGCTGCCGATGCCGTAGATGTAGTCGCCGACGACGAGCGGGGTGGTCATCACCGAGTGCAGGCCGGTCTCTTCGGCCACCTCGATGCCGTTGTCGAGCACCCGGCTGCTGCCGTCTTTCCACAGCGCGGTGGCGCCGGGTCGGTCGAGGTCGAGCCGCATCATCATCGAGCCGCTGTAGAAGCCCGAGATGAACAGGTGGTTGCCGCTGTGCACGGCGTCGGCCACCGTCATGTTGGCCCGCCCCGCGAACGGCTCCTCCCAGTGGACCTCGCCGGTCTCGGGGTCGAGCGAGGAGAGGCCGCGGGGATGCCAGACGATGAGTTGGCGCGCCCCGCCCGCCTCGATGATCAGGGGCTGGTTGTAGCCCATCTCCGTCCGGGTCTCGAGGGCCCGCCACACCTCGTCGCCGGTGTGCTTGTCGAACGCCATCACCAGGGCGTCGGGCTCGCCGCCCACCAGGAAGATCACGCGGTCGCCGTCGATGAGCGGCGCGCTGGACGTGCCCCAGATGGGGATGCTGGTGTCGTACTCCGCGACGGTGTCCTTCTCCCAGACGACGGCCCCCGTCGCCGCCTCCAGGCACAGGATGCGCCCGGTCGACCCCGTCACGTAGACCCGGTCGCCGTCGACGGTGGGGGTCGCTCGGGGGCCGGTGGCGTAGGTGAACATGAGCATCCGGTAGGTGGTGGTCCACTCGTGCGACCAGAGCACCTCGCCGGTCTCCTCGTCGAGCGCGAGCAGCCGCTCGGTGCCGTCCATGGTCCGCGGCTCGGTCTCGACGTAGTCGAGCACGAACACGCGGCCGTCCGCCACGGCGGGGCCGGCGTAGCCGCCGTTGACGGGGGCCCGCCACTTCACGGTGAGCCCCGTATCGGGGAACGCCTCGAGAATGCCGGTTTCCGTCCAGACGCCCCGCCGCTCTTCGCCGCGCCACTGCGGCCAGTCCTTGGCCGAGAGGCCGGCCACCGCGGTCAGGGCGACGATGACGGCGAGGAGGGAAGCGGGGAACGCGGGGGAGTGCGGGGGCCGCCCGGCGGGGCCGTTGCGGAACGTGGATGGCTGCATGACGACGTCTCCTGCATGGCAAGAAGCCCGCGGGGAAGGGCCCGGCGCGCCGCCGGTCGAATGCGGCTCGGTGCCTGCCACGGGGCTTCCGGCGGGCTCGCCGCCGGGCCGCGGCCCATGCGCCGCGGCCCGGCATGACCGGACAAGCCGGTTGGCCCGGGCATCGCCGCCTTGCGGCGTTGCCCGCCCAACCGAGCTCACGGAGTCTGCGCCTCGCGCGGGGGAGGCAGCGGCTTCTGCGGAGGCAGCGGCCCCTGCGGAGGCAGCGGCCCCTGCGGAGGCAGCGGCCCCAGTGGAGGCTGGGGCCCCAGCGGAGGCAGCCCCAGCGGAGGCAGCGGCTCCTGCGGCGGCGGCTCCTCCTGCGAAGGCAGCGGCTCCTGCGAAGCCAGCGCCGTTCTACGATGCGAGCTCCTACTGGCCCAGATAGTCCTCATCGCTCACCGGCCCGAGCCAGTCCGTCGGGCCCTCGCCGCCGACGACGGTGAGCTGCACCATGTACGAGTCGGGGGCGGCGCCGTGCCAGTGCACGACCCCGGGGCCCGCGTAGTAGGGCACGCCCGGCTCCATCTCCTGCAGCGGCTCGCCCTGCACCTGGGTGCGCCCGCGCCCATCCTCGGCCATGATCACCTGGAACCCGCCGTGGCTGTGCCAGTTGGACCGCGCGCCCGCCTCGAAACGCAGGCGCAGGGCGCGGATGTCCGAGGCGTCGGGCCGCGACGGGTCGCCGCCGACGAAGTTGCTCTGGGCCGCGGTGATCGTCGAGCCCTGTCCCACCATCCACGCCCCTGCCGCCACGAGCACCAGGGCCAGCATCAGACCGAAACGAGTCCGTTCCGCCATGTCGTCCTCCTCCGTTTGGTTGCGTCCGCGTAACCGTATCACGGTCCAGCCTCGGGATATCGAGCACCAGCCGCACGCCGGCGCCTCTCCGCTCGGACGGCATCCACTTCCCTCTGAATCTCCGCCATGGTCATCGGCGGAAGCTCGGCCGCAGCCAACTCGCTGGCGGCATCCGGAAGCTCCCGTCCCGCGCGCCGACGAAGCGCATCGCGAATCATGGCCTCGACTTCGCGGGCGGCAAGCAGTCCCCGGCTCCTCGCCTCCTCCGCCAGCTCCTCCGGCAACTCGATGGTGATGGTCGTCATGAGTACAGCTCGAACCGGCCCGTCAGGCGCCGCGGCAACCGCGGCGGCAAGCAGTCCCCGGCTTCTCGCCTCCTCCGCCAGTTCCTCCGGCGACTCGATGGTGATGGTCGTCATGAGTACAGCTCGAACCGGCCCGTCAGGCGCTGCGGCAACCGCGGCAGCGCGTGCCGAGCCGGGATGGTCCCGTCGCCCCCGCACCCGCCGCGCCTCATACGATCTCCGGGATGTACTTCTCGCGCGCGAGATGCCAGAGCGAGGCGAGGAACGCGGTCAGGGGGATGGCCACGATCAGACCGAGGATGCCGCCCAGCGCCGTGCCCCAGAAGAAGACGGCGACGATGATCGCCATGAAGTGCAGCCCGGTGCGCTGCCCCATGATCTTCGGGGTCAGGAACCAGCCCTCGATCTGCTGCACGACCAGGACCACGCTGAGCACGAGCAGGCACGTCAGCCACCCGCCGTCGGCCTGGAAGAAGGCGATGGGGATGGCGACGGCGAGGCCGATCATGTTCCCCAGGAAGGGGATCACGTTGAGGAGTCCGAGGGCGAGGCCGATGACGAACCCGTAGCGCAGGCCGACGAGGCTGAAGCCGGCCGCGAACAGCAGGCCCTGCAGCAGCGCGATGATGAGCTGGCCGCGGAAGAACCCCACCGTGATGTCCACGAACTCGTGCATCAGGTAGGCCACGTCCTCGCGGGTCCCCGGTTTCAGGAACGGCAGCACGCGGTCGGTGTCGAGGCGGAAGCCGGCGGTGAGGAACCAGGCGAAGTAGACCGGGGTGATGATCCACGACAGCAGGGCGGCGAGCCCGCGCGCGACGCCGAAGCCGACGGTGACCGCCTGCACCCCCATCGTCTGGAGCCACTCGAAGATCGCGGCCTGCTGCGCGACCGCGATCTCGCGCAGCCGATCGGCCATGCCCGACGACTGGAGCAGCTCGGTGGCCCGCGGCAGCTCGTCCTCGAGCAGCTCGCGGGCGCTCGTCCACCACTGCGGCACCTGCGCGGCGAGGCCGACGACCTGCTCGACCGCGAGGTTCCCGAAGAACGACACGAAGACGCCCAGCGGCACGAGGGCCGACAGGAAGACGGCGGCGACCGCCGCCGGCACCGGCAGCCGTCCGGGGCCGCGCAGCCAGTCGTAGTAGGGGCGGAACACGAGGGCCGCGACCCCGCCCACCGCCAGCGGCAGGAACACCCCCGAGAAGGTGCGGAGGAAGAGGGCGGCGAGCCATCCCAGGAGGCCGATGGCGAGCAGGATGACGAGGGCCGAGACGGTGGTGATGGCGGCCGCGATGGTGTTGGCCTGCCGGGGGGTGAGCTCGAGCGCCATGAACGATCTCGGGATTGCCCGCATGATACACGGAACCGACGGAAACCCGGGCCGCGGCTGCGGGCTCCCGGGTGTCGAGAGGTTCGAGCCTCACGCACCCTGCTCGGCAAGGTGCCGGAAGTTCACGGCTGCGTTCGGGCTCTTGGACGAAGCCGCGACGAAGAGATCGAGGTCGACAGTGAGCAAGGGCATTTCGGCTGAGGCGAGCTCCCAGAGCACGGTGTCGGCGAGCCCCAGTCTATGGAACACCGGGATGTGAGCAGCATCTGCACTGGCAACGCTCAATTCGGCGCTCTGCTCGATGATGCTGCGTAGCTCCGCCGCGAATCTGCCGTGCATGTCGTCAAGCAGGTTGGACGTTTCAGTAAGGGTATTCGGCGTCACGACTATCTGTTTGGCGGCTCCCATCACCCTGGTCAACAGGTCGTAGTCGTCGGCGGAGAAGGCCCTCACTCGGCGGTGTCTGCCAATCAAGTGCGGACTTGTTCTTCCAACGACAAACAGGACAAGCAGGTTTGCGTCGAGGATAAGGCGATGGGTGCGCATGGGCCTTTCCTAGTCCCCGGGGGGATTGCGGTGGGTCACGGACAGGACTTCCCCATTGCTGTCCCTGATGTTGACTACCTTGTACCAGCGTTGTCTGGGGTTTGGAATCAGCGGCAGCGCGGTTCGAGCCCACCCGGGATAGAATCCTACAGTGACCTTCCACCGGGTCCCTTCGTACTTGATTTCCTCAAGGGCAACGTGATAAATGTCGTCGTCGCCAAAGACATCCAGGACGTAGTCTTTGGCCGCCTTGGCAGCCTCCTTGGCATCCACGTCAGTTCTCCTGCTTTTCAGCACCAGGCGCGCGGCAAGCCCCGTGCGTAGCCAACCCGACGCAGCAGGTGCACGCCGGCCGCCGACGGGCGCGTCGCTCCATCATCGCCAGAACCACGGGACGGGTCAACGGCCTTCCGGTCAAGCCGTTCGCCGGCGGGCGGGGTCAAGCGGCGGCGGCACTTCGGCGAGTCGGCCGGCCGCGACGTGGTTCGTGCCAACCGAGGTCGCCGGCAAGGTGCGGGTCCCCGGCAGGGTGCGGGTCGCCGGCGTTCGAGGCGGGCGGCGGGCGGCCGGCGTCGGTCTGCACGTCGGGTCGGCCCGACGCGTCGGGCGGCGGGCGCGCTTGCGCCAGACCTGGTTCGGGGCCATCATTGACGCGTCGAGAAGTGCCGAGAAGATCAGTATCCGGAGGAGGGTGACATGAGCCGTCTATCTCTCGCCGTCGCGTCCGTCGTGCTCGTGGTGTTGCTGGCTCCGGCCGCAACCGTGGGCCAGACGTCGGAGGCGCCGGCCTCGCCCCGCACGGCGTGGGGCGATCCCGACCTGCAGGGCATCTGGAACAACGCCACCCTGACCCCGCTGCAGCGCCCCGCGAACCTCGCGGACCGGGCGTTCCTGACCGAGGAGGAGGCGGCTGGCCTCTCGCAGAGCACGGTCGAACGGAACGCCGAGCTGCTCACCGCCCCTGCCCGGCGCACCGAGGCGGGCGGCAACGTGGGCGCGTACAACAACTTCTGGATGGAACGGGGGACGTCGGTGGTGCCCGACCGGCGGACCTCGATCATCGTCGATCCGGACGACGGCCGGTTGCCGCCGCTGACGTCGGAGGCGGAGAGCCGGATTAACTCGGCGGAGGCGCGGCGCATCGCGCGGATGCGCGGGGGCCAGGAGCCGGTCGAAACCTGGGAGCAGCTCGATCTGGGCGACCGCTGCCTTTGGTACCGCGGCATCCCGTCGTTCCCCACCGGCTACAACAACAACTACCACATCGTGCAGACGCCGGACATGGTGGCGATCCTGCAGGAGCACATCCACGACACGCGCTTCATCCCGCTCGACGGGCGGCCGCACGTGACGGGGAAGATCCGCCAGTACGCCGGCGATTCCCGCGGCCGCTGGGAGGGGGACACCTTGGTGGTCGAGACCACCAACTTCAACGAGCACGCGTTCATCCGCAACTTCAACGGCAACCTCAGCACCGACCTCCACGTCGTCGAGCGCTTCACGCGCCTCGGGCCCGACACCCTCGGCTACGAGTTCACGGTGACCGACCCGAACACGTGGACCCGCCCGTGGAGCGGTTCGCTGCCGATGTCGCGCCTCGACGGGCAGATGTACGAGTACGCCTGTCACGAGGGCAACTACGGCCTGACCAACATCCTCGCCGGGTCGCGCGCAGAGGAGCTCGCGGCGGCGAAGGAGTAGGCGCGGCGGACGGTGATTGCCGCCTGAAGGCTCCCCTGGCCGGGCGACCGGCGGGCCTTGTCCTCGCCGGGTCGCGCGCGGAGGAGCTCGCGGCGGCGGAGAAGCAGGCGCGGCGGACGGTGATTGCCGCCTGAAGGCTCCCCTGGCGGGCGACCGGCGGGCCTTCGTGGGAGAGCGTGGTCGGCGCGGCCGTCGTGCTCTGCGTACCTGACCGAAGTCCGGCGCAGGCCTGGTTCCAGGATGTTCGCCGGGAGACGAGAATCGTTCAACGCATCGAAGGGATACCGATCGCCATGAAGTCGACGTACCGCTTCCTCGCCGTCGTCCTGACCCTCACCGTGCTCGCGCCAATGGCGGCGCGGGCCGACGTGTCGTCGGTCGAGATCACCGAGCGCACCCCCGTCGAGGACGGCCGCGCGTTCGGCGACACCGGGCCCTACGAGCTGATCGCGGGCCGCATCACGTTCGCGGTCGACCCCGCCGACCCGCGGAACCAGGTCATCGCCAACCTCGACCGCGCGCCCGTGAACGCGGACGGGATGGTCGAGGCCACCGGCGACCTGCAGATCCTCGCCCCCGCCGACCCCGCGCGCGGGAACGGCGTGGTGCTGGTGGACATCGCCAACCGGGGGCGCCTGACCGCGCTCGGGTTCAACCGCGGCGGCAGCGGGCCGTTCGGCGACGGGTTCCTGATGAAGGCGGGCTACACCGTCGTGTGGGTCGGTTGGGAGTTCGACGTGCCCGAGGGCCGTCCCATCCGCTTCGCCGTGCCCTCGGTGGACGGCGACCCCGTCGGCGGGCTCGGCTTCGCCGCCGTCCGCGACACCGCGTCGTGGATCAAGCACGATCCGGACGCCACCGTCACCGCCGGGCACGCGCTGTCGTTCGGCTCGTCGCAGAGCGGCCGCTTCCTCCGCACGTTCCTCTATCTCGGCTTCAACACCGACACCGAGGGGCGGCGGGTCTTCGACGGCGTGATTCCGCACATCGCCGGCGCGTCGCGGCTCGACCTCAACCAGCCCGGCGCGAACCCGATCTCGCTCGGCATGTTCGACGCCACCTCGTTCCCGTTCGCCGACGCCGCCCTGCGCGACCCCGTGACGGGGGCCGTCGACGGCACCCTGGGCAACGAGCGGAGCCGCGACAACCAGCCCCGCATCTTCTACACGAACACCGGCGTCGAGTACTGGGGCGGCGGGCGCGTGGCCACCCTCGTGCACGCGACGCCGGACGGCGAGGCCGACATCGACCTGCAGGACAACGTGCGCTTCTACCTGCTGGCCGGCACCCAGCACGGCCCCGGCCCGTTCCCGCCGCCGCCCGATTCCGGGAACCGGCAGGAGATGGGCAACCCCACCGACTACTGGTGGAACATGCGGGCGCTGCTGACGGCCCTGAAGGACTGGGTGGTCGACGGGGTCGAGCCGCCCGCGAGCCGGCACCCCCGGTTCGCCGACGGCAACCTGGTGCCGCCGCCCGACCTCGGGTTCCCCGCCATCCCCGGCGTCCGATCGCCTCACGACCGCACCGGCGGCAGCCGCGTGAGGAACCCCCTGCTGGCCGGGGCCGACGACGCCGGGGTGCCGCTGCCGATGCTCGTGCCCGCCGTCGACGCCGACGGCAACGAGACCTCCGGCATCGTGCACCCCGAGGTGGCGGTGCCGCTGGCCACCTATACCGGCTGGAACTTCACCCATCCGGACGCCGGCGACCCCGATACGCTGGTGTCCCTGGCCGGGTCCTACGTGCCGTTCGCGGCCACGCGGGCCGAGCGCGAGGCGGCGGGCGACCCGCGGCCGTCCATCGAGGAGCGTTACGCGTCGCGCGACGAGTTCATGGAGAAAGTCGAGGCGGTCGGACACGCGCTGGTCGCCGACCGCTACCTGCTGGCCGACGACCTGCCGGCCATTCTCGACCGGGCGGGACGTCACTGGGACCTGCTGGCCGGCGACCGCTGACGCGATTCTCCCGCCGGCGCCGTTCACCGGACGGCGCCGGCGGCGGCATCCTCGGCTCCTGCACCGACAGATCGTCGATGCGGCCCCCGGCGCCGTTCACCGTCCGGCGCCGGAGGGGACATCCTCGGATTTCTGCACCCACAGATCGTCGATGCGGCCCTCGGCGCCGTTCACCGGACGGCGCCGGCGGCGGCATCCTCGGCTCCTGCACCGACAGATCGTCGATCCAGCCCCCGCCGCGGCGTCTGCCCGGTCAGTCCGGGTCTTCCAGCGAGTCGTAGAACTTGATGATGTCGCCGCGGTCCTCCGACTCGTTGAAGGCCATCCCCGCCCGCGGGTGCTGGTTGAGCACCCCGGTCATCATGTAGGGATAGTCGAAGCCCCACTTCAGCGCTTCGCGCATCGGCTCGATGTGGTGCTGGATGCAGTGCAGCACCGGGCGCAGGCGGAACTTGGGGTTGTGCAGGAAGCTGAGCAGCAGCTCCATCGGGCAGTTGCCGGCGCCGCGGCCCAGCCCCGCCATGCTCCCGTCGAGCCGGTTGGCGCCCTTGATGGTCGCCTGGATGGTGTTGGCGAACGCGAGCTGGCGGTTGTTGTGGGCGTGCATCCCCACCGCCTTCCCGGCCGGGGCCGCGTAGCCCAGGAACGTGTCCATGTAGCTGTCGATCTGCTCGGCGTACAGCGCCCCGAAGCTGTCGACGATGCAGATCGTGTCGGCCTCCGACTTCGCCACCAGGGCCAGCGCCTCGTTGAGCTCGCGGTCGGGCACCGTCGACAACGCCATCAGGTTGAGGCTCGTCTCGTAGCCCTGGTCGTGGGCGTGCTTGATCATGTCGAGGGCGAGGGGGATCTGGTGGATGTAGGTGGCGACCCGAATCATGTCCAGGACGCTCTCCGACTTCGGCAGGATGTCTTCCCGGTAGTCGCTCTTGTCGGCGTCGGCCATCGCCGACAGCTTCAGGCCGGTGTCGTTGTCGCCTACGATGCGGCGGACGTCGCTCTCGACACAGTGCTTCCACGGGCCGAACTGCCCCGGGGGAAACTGCCGGCGCGAGTTGATGTAGCCGATCTCCATGTAGTCGATGCCGCTCGCGACGCACGCCTGATACACCGCCTGCACCGTCTCGTCGCCGAACTGGTGGTCGTTCATCAGGCCGCCGTCCCGGATGGTGCAGTCGAGCACCTTGATCTCGGGGCGGTACGACACCCAATCGCTCGCAGGGCTCGCCTGCGGCTCTCGCTCACTCATCACGCGGTTTCTCCTTTCGGGGCGGCCGGGTCCATCGAGCCCCTTGCCGCGGCTGCCGCATTCCAGCTCCCGGGGAGCCTGCGCGCCTCGCGGATCCGGTGATCGTAGATCGGCTTGGAGGGCAAGCGATAGTCGGGAGCGCCGGTCGGTGGTGAGCCGGTCTGGACTTGCGCACCGGAATCCGGGCCGGCCTCGCGGCGGACGATCGCCCGAACCCACGGACGAGCGCGCCCGCCGCTACGCGGGGCCGCCGACATCGGCCCGGCGTCGGACGGGTCATGATGGACCCCTAGACGGGGCATGGACCGCTACAAGGTCGCCAGGCACGTCGTGACCGCGGCCCTTCCGCCGCCAACGACACGCAGGTCGCCAACCGGGGGAGCTCCTCTACCACAGGGCGTACCGCATGCGCACGCCGATCCGCCGGGGAGCCAGCACGCTGGCGAAGTAGCGCCGAGACCGGAATCCGTCGTCGGTGAAGCCGATCAGGTCGGGCGTCTGTCGAACGCCGGTCACGGCGTACTCGTCGAGGAGATTCTCGACGTAGAGGGTCAACCTCCAGGCATCCTTCGAGACCGACGCCGACACGTTGTGGAGATCGTAGGCGGGCAGCCTCTCGCCCCCGGCCCGCATCCCGATGCGGGTGAGCACGTCGCCGACGTAGCTGTAGCCGTACTGCACGTCGAACGCGAGGTCGCCGCCGAGCAGCGCCGCGTAGGAGGCGAGCAGGCTGCCCTGCTGCCTCGGCGCGCCCGACAGGCGGTCGCCCTCGAAGGCGTCGGCGCCGCCGTCGAGCAGACCGGGCGAGTCCATGCTGAGCTCGGCCTGCGTGTACGACCAGGAGCCGCGGAAGCGCAGGGCGCCGGTCGCGTCGACGGCGGACGCGATCTCGACGCCGCGGCTGACCGCCCCGCCGCCGTTCAGGGTGATGGGCTGGGCGCTGAACGGCGTGAGGCCGGCCACCTGGATGTCCGTCCAGTCGACGTGGAACAACGTGCCGCTGAAGGTGACCCGCTCGTCGTTCCACGAGCGCCTCAGGCCCACCTCGTAGTTGGTCGTGGTGTCCGGCTCGATCAGCGCCTGGTCGGCGTAGATGCAGCCCGACTGCGGCGGGTCGTTGCCGGGGTCGGCGTCGGTGAGCAGCGTGATCTCCTCGTCGGAGCAGACCCGGAAGTTGTTGCCGCCGCCGATGCGGTAGCCCTGGGACCGGGTGAAGTAGACGTTCGTCTTGTCGTCGAGCCGGTAGCTGACGCTCCCCTTGAACAGGACCCCGCCGTCGTCCGACTCGTGGTCGCTGTAGGGCGAGTTGTACATCGGGGTGTACGGAAACTCGGTGAGGTTGCCGGTCGCGATGCCGTAGCCGAACCAGCGGCCGCCGGCCGTCACCCGCCACCGGCGGCCGAGGTCGCGCGAGATCTCGCCGAAGAGCGCGCGCTCCTCCACGTCCTGCCGCCCGAGGCTGTAGTACTCGACCGGCTCGGACACCGGGTTGCCGCCGAGGACCGGCGTGACGCCGGAGAACGCCGTCAGCCCCGGCGCGAGCTCGAAGCTGGTGCCGCGGCTGTCGTAGCGGTTGAAGAAGGCGCCGCCGACCCAGCGCCACGGGCCGTCGCCGGTCGAGACGAGCCGCGTCTCCCAGTTGAGGCGCTCCTCGCGACCGTCCTCCCGCGTGTAGGCCGAGAAGGTGCGGAACCCCGCCGTCAGGTCGGCGGCGGTGATGTCCGGGTCGGTCGCCTGCGCCTGCGAGAGCCCCGGGTACGTGCCGGGCAGCAGCCCGCCGATGCCGAACGCCTGGATGAGCAGGTCGGTCTGGTCGCGCTGTCCCTGCTGCGAGAAGCGCGAGTAGCCGGCCGCCGTCGTCAGCTCCGCACCTCCCAGGCCCCAGTTCAGCTCCAGGCTCAGCAGCTCGTTCCTGCGGTCGTTCGGCTCCGGGTAGCGGTGGGCGGAGACGTAGCGGCCGGTGTCGAACGCCGCCGCGTGGTTGACCTGCCGTCCGCCGACCCGCTGGTCCTGCAGGTGGTAGGCGAAGAGGGCGGACAGGTTCGTGGTGGCTTCCCAGAGCAGCGAGAGCCGGGCCGAGAGCGTGTCCTCCGTGTTGGCGTCCGGCTCCGAGTACAGGTTCGCGGCCACCGCCGCGGGATCGCTCGGGTCGGGCTCGGGCTCGGAGACGCCCGGGGTGCGCAGCAGGTAGTCGTAGTCGATGAACCCCGGGTTGGCGAAGCGGTCGACCACGCCGCGCAGCGCGAGCCGGCTCCTGACGAGGGGCAGGTTGAACGTGAAGCCGGCATCGGAGCCCGGCGCGCCGCCGTGGGCGAGGCCGAACAGGTCGCCGCGCACCTCGAGCTCGCGGCGCTCGGTGTCGGGGCGCCGAGGCAGGTAGCGCACGGCGCCGGCCAGGGTGCCCGCGCCGTACAGCGTGCCCTGCGGCCCGAGCAGCACCTCGACCCGCTCGACGTCCCGCAGCCTGAGATCGACGGCGAGGGGAATGTCGCCGAGGTAGGTGGCGACGCCGTTGTTGTAGTTGTTGCCGGTGAACTCGGGCGCGTTCAGCGAGTCGGTGTTGAGGCCGCGCACGATGACCACGTTGCTGCCGCGGGCGCCCTGATCGACCACGGTCAGGCCGGGCGTCCAGCGCGCCAGCTCGGTCAGGTTCTCGATTGCGCGACGCTCGATGTCGGCGCCGGTCACCGCGGAGATGCTCATCGGCACCTCCTGCAGCGGCTCCTCGATGCGGGTCGCGGTGACGACGGCGGCTTCCTCGAAGGCCCCCAGTCGCAACGTGATCGGCGAAAGCGCCACCGGATCCGCCCCCACCGTGATGTCGTCCACCGTCGCCTGCCCGAAGCCGCTCAGGAAGACGGTCACCGCGTAGACACCGGCCGGGAGGCGGCCGAACGTGAATCGTCCCTCCGCGTCCGCCTGCGTGGTCGCGGCGCCCGCCGCCCCCGTGAGCGTGACGGTCGCGCCCGGCAGCACACCGCCGGTCGTGTCCACCACGACACCCGCGATCTCCCCGGTCTGGGCCGTGGCGGCCGCCGCCGTGCCGATCATGCAGACGAGAACCACCGCTGCCCGCGCGCATCGAAGCAATGAAGACTCCTTCTGACGTTTCCGGCAGCTGGCAGCCTGCCTGAAGCGGCCCGGTGACGCTGAACTTCCCGATCGGGACCTGATCGCCCTCGAGCGCAACCGCCTCGATGCCGTGATCGCGGGGCTCGGCGGGACGGCCCGGCGCCACCGCGGTCACCGTCCCGGCTCGGGGGCGGCCCGTCAGAAGTCCCGTCTGCGGGAGTAGAGGATGACGTGCATCGACAGCACGTCCCTGCGCGCCACGACGCGGGCCGGATACACGTGGTTGTACGACTCCAGCACGTAGCCGCCCCGGGTCTTCCGCACCAGCCGAATCAGCCGTTCGTCCGGCGCGAGCTGCACGTAGGCCTCGTCGCCGTCCTGCAGGCGGCGGTCGGGGCTGACGATGGCGATGGTGTGCGGGGGATAGGCGGGCGCCATCGAGTCGCCGCGGACATGGACGCCGTAGGCGCTTGCGTCTTCCACGTCGCGGGGACGCGGTATCCACCGCTCGATCTCGCCGGGCGGGGCGCCTTCCTGCCAGGGAGTTCCCGCGGGAGCCGCCGAGCCTTCAGCCACCAGCGGGATGCTGCCGGCGGCGTCGGTCCCGTAGTCGATTTGCCTGGGTTCGGCGTCGACGGCCACCCGCGCTTCTCGAACCTGGTCGTAGTCCGGGTCCACCCCGTTCAGCAACTGGTCGATCGTGCATCGGAGCACCTTCGCCAGCTTCATCAACGTGGGGGTCTCGAGGGTCCCGTAGCGGTCGTTCTCCCAGTCGGAGACCTGCGGCTGCGGGACGTGCAGCCGCTCGGCCAGCGCTCTCTGAGTGGAGATGCCCGCCGCGATGCGCAGCCGTTTGATGTTCTGTCCGAGCGACACGCCGCTCAGGGTAACGTATGGATGCTACACGTGTAAACACGTAGTTCAATGGAATCAACATGTTAAGCGAGAAGGCGAATAACGATTGCACGAATACGCGCCATGACGTATGTTTTTAACACGATGTTGACAGCGGAACAGCTCGCGGCCCTGCGGGCGGAACCGGGCACCAACCGCGTCGCCAAGGCGATTGCCCTGGCCGGGGTCACGCAGGGAACGGTCGCCGCGGCGCTCGGATTCCCGCAGCCCTACATCAGCGACGTCGCACGCCGCCGCTATCAGACCATCACCGTCGAGAACGCGAGGAAGTTCGCGCACTACTTCGGCTGCTCCATCGAGGACCTGTTCCCCGCCCCGGAGCAGGCGGCATCCTGACGCGCTGTACTCGGCTGCTCCATCGAGGACCTGTTCCCGGCCCCGGAGCAGGCGGCGTCCTGACGCGCTGTACTCGGCTGCTCCATCGAGGACCTGTTCCCGGCCCCGGAGCAGGCGGCGTCCCGACGCGCTGTCCGGCGGTCCCACGGCGCCCGCGACACGCCGTCGCCGTGGGCCGTCTCCTCGGAGGGCGCACCTTCCGCCGTCGATCCGCCCGCGACCGCAGCACCCTGTCGCCAGCGAAGCCGTTGGCCGCTTCGGAGTGGTAACCTGTCCGCGAGGTGGGGCGGTCAGCGCCCCGTTGCGCGAGCCCCTTCGATGTCCACCCACTCGGTCAGGCGTCACCTGCGCATCGAGACGGCGGCCTACGACGAGACGATTCGCCGGTTCATTCCGGGCTACGAGGCGATGCTCGAGGTGGTCGCCGGCACCCTCGCCGACTCCGGTCCGAATTGCGTGATCGACCTCGGGGCCGGCACCGGCGCCCTGTCCGAGGCGATCCTCGCGCGCGACGGCGCGCGGACGGTGGAGCTGATCGACGTCGACCCCGAGATGCTCGCGCAGGCCCGCGGGCGGCTCGCGCGCTTCGGGGGGCGGGTCCGCATCCGCGAGATGTCGTTCCTCGCCCCGCTGCCGCCGTGTGACGGGGCGGCGGCGTCTCTGGCCCTGCATCACATCCCGAAGATGGAGGAGAAGCGGGCCCTGTACGGGCGGATTCGCGCCGCAATCCGGCCCGGCGGCATCTTCGTCAACGCCGATGCGACGATGCCGGCGGACCCGGCGGGGCAGGAGGCTGCCCGCCGGGTCTGGGTCGACCACATGATGGCGTGCGGGATCGACGAGGCGCGGGCGTTCGAGCACCTCGAGGAGTGGGCGGAGGAGGACACCTACTTCCCCCTCGACGAGGAGCTGGCCGCGATGCGGGACGCGGGCTTCGAGGCGGAGTGCATCTGGCACGAGGCCACCATCGCCGTCGTGGTCGGTCGGACCGGATGAGCCGGCCACCCGCGAGGTTCTCCCGGCGCCCGCGAGGTTCTCCCGGCGCCCGCGAGGTTCTCCCGGCGCCCGCGACGCTCTCCCCGCCGCCCGCGACGTCCTCCCCGCCGCCCGCACGAGGCGTCCCCGGTCGGATCCGCGCCGGCGCGGGATGGAGCCCGCGCCGAGACCGCGGGGCTTTTTCAGCGGGCGCCCAGAAGGTAGGATCTGCGCCATGATGAAACTCATGACGCCCAGGATGTTGATTGTCGCCCTCGCGGCCGCGACCTGCTCGCTCGCCTTCGCCGCCGGGGCGGGGGCCCAGACGACGATAGCGGCCCCGGACGACGTCGCGGCCGTACCGGCCGACGCCGAGACCACCGCCTCGGGGCTGGCCTCGAGGGTGATCGAGGCGGGGACGGGCAGCGAGCACCCGGCTGCGACCAGCAGGGTGGTCGTGCACTACACCGGCTGGACCACCGACGGCCGCATGTTCGACAGCTCAGTGGTGCGGGGCCAGCCCGCGCTGTTCCCCCTCAACGGGGTGATCCGCGGCTGGACCGAGGGCGTCCAGTTGATGGTGGTCGGCGAGAAGCGGCGCTTCTGGATTCCCGCCAACCTCGCCTACGGCGAGAACCCGGGCGGCGGCCGGCCGGGCGGCCTGCTGGTGTTCGACGTCGAGCTGCTCGACATCCGGTAAGGACAGAGACGGATATTGCCTTGCCACGCGCCAGGCGCCCGAGACGGTGAGAAACGGGTTGCGCCCAGTGCAGTTGGCAACCTTGTATCGATCACTGTCCCAAGCTGCTTGCTCTTGCTCCGCGGGAGCCCTGGTGTGAGCGAAGGCTGCCAACGCCTTCGCGGGGGGGCGCCGAAGGAGTTGCGCGTCAGCGAAGAGTCCCATCGTGACCGCGAGGCCGCGCAGTCGCCCGCGGTTCCGCCCCCCGCCGCTCGAGCAACCCTGCCGGGGCTCTGCGCCGTCCGTGCCGCGCAGAGTCCCGGGCTTTCATCTCGAAGAGAGGCCCCATGGTCCGTCGATTCACGTTCGCTACCGCGCTGATCGCCGCCGCGCTCGCGTCCGCGCCCGCGTCCGCCCAGGTCGAGAGCTACACGCCGGTCACCGACGCGATGCTGCAGGACCCCGATCCCGCCGACTGGCTGAGCTGGCGGCGGACGCTCGACGGTCAGGCCCACAGCCCCCTCGACCAGATCGACGCCGGCAACGTCGGCGATCTGCGGCTGGTCTGGAGCTGGGCGCTGCGCCCGGGGCCGCAGCAGACGACGCCCCTGGTGCACGACGGGGTCCTGTACATCGCCAACCCCGGCGAGATCTTGCTCGCGCTCGACGCCGCCACCGGCGACCTCATCTGGGAGTACGAGCGGGGCGCCGAGGCCCCCGGCAACAGCTTCGGGGGGCCGCCCCCCGGCCGCATGCACCGCAACATCTCGATGTACGACGACAAGATCTTCCTGAACACCGCCGACGCCCACGTCGTCGCCATCGACGCCCGCACCGGCGAGGAGGTCTGGGACGCGGACATCGACCAGGGGGTCGGCTACCAGTTCTCGAGCGGCTCGATCGTCGCCGACGGCAAGGTGGTCTCGGGACTGACCGGCTGCGGCCGCTACCGCGAGGAGAGCTGCTACATCGTCGGCCTCGACGCCAATACCGGGGAAGAGCTGTGGCGCACCTCGACCGTCGCCCTCCCCGGCCAGCGCGGCGGCGACACCTGGGGCGACCTGCCCCCGATGTTCCGGGCCGGCAGCGACTCGTGGATCCCCGGCAGCTACGACCCCGTGACCCGGACCCTGTTCCACGGCACGTCGCAGGCCAAGCCGTGGGCCCGCGCCGTCCGCGGCACCGACGGCGACGCCCTCTACACCAACTCGACGCTGGCCCTCGACCCCGACACCGGCGAGATGAAGTGGTACTACCAGCACCTGCCGGGCGAGACCCTCGACATGGACGAGGTGTTCGAGCGCATCCTCGTCGACTACGACGACCGGCGCTCGGTGTTCACCATGGGCAAGATCGGCGTCCTGTGGGAGATGGCCCTCGAGACCGGCCGGTTCCGCAGCGCCCACGACCTCGGCTACCAGACGGTGGCCGACATCGACCCGGTGACCGGGCAGGTCACCTATCGCGACGGCACCATCCCCGTCATCGGCGAGGAGATCTACTGGTGCCCCAGCACCGCCGGGTTCAAGAGCTGGCGCGCGATGTCGTATCACCCGGGGCTCGAGGCGTTCTTCATCCCCATCCACCTCAACTGCGAGACCGCGGTCTTCGGACCCGTCGACCGGGTCGCCGGGGGCGGCGGCACGGGCCCGGTGCGCCGCACCAACCACCACCACCCCGACAGCGGCGAGCAGCTCGGCGAGTTCCTCGCCATGAGCATGCGCACCGGCGAGGTCATGTGGCGGCGCCGCTTCCGCACCCCCATCAACAGCGCCGCCCTCACCACCGCCGGCGGCCTCGCCATCGCCGGCGGCTGGGACCGTCAGGTGTTCGCGTTCGACGCGAGCACCGGCGAGACGCTGTGGGAGACCCGCCTGCCGACCTCGATCCAGGGGTTCCCGATCACCTACGCGGTCGACGGCCGCCAGTACCTGGCGATACCGACGGGGGCCGGCGGGGCGAGCTGGGGCGGCATGCTGCCGAGGGACCTGACGCCGGAGGTCCGGCGCCCGGTCGGGGGCAACGGGCTTTTCGTCTTCGCGCTGCCTTAACGCTAGCCCTCGTCCCGTTCGGTCCGCATCTGTCGAAACATGCGGATTTACAAGCGTAATAAGGGAAATCTACCCTCTCCCTGATCCAGACTGGTCCGGGACGATCCACCCGAATCCGGGTCTTGACTGTGGGTGTACCGTGGGTTTACCATTTCGGCCAAGGGAGGCTGGTTCAATGGAAAGACTGACAGCCAAGCGGGCCGAGACGCTACGGAAGCCGGGCCGGTATCAGGCGGGCGACACGGTGTACCTGGTCGTGGCCAGGGGCCGGACGGGCCGGGTCAACAAGCGCTGGGTTCAACGGCTCCACGTCCAGGGGAAGCGGCGCGACATCAGCATCGGCACCTACCCGGCCGTCACCCTGTCGGAGGCTCGGGAGCGGGCGCACGACAACCGCCTGACGGCGAAGCGCGGCGGCGACCCGTCCGGGCGAGCGTCGACCGTGCCGACGTTCGCGGACCTGTCCGCCAAGGTCGACCAGGGGGGGCAGTGGTGCGGCAGTACCCGAGAGACGCGGCGGCGGACCCTGGCGCGGTATGCGACGCGTCTGATGGGGCGACCCGTCGACCAGATCGACCGCGCGGCCGTGCTCTCGGTGCTCGGGCCGGTCTACCGCGACAAGCCCGCGACCGGCAAGCTCTTGCGCGGCTGGGTCCGGGGCGTGCTCGCGGCGGCGCAAGCTCTCGGGCACGTCGACGTGAACGCGGCGGGCGAAGTGATCGACGCGGCATTGCCGAAGACCCCGAAGACCCGAGCGCATCGGCGGGCGTTGCCGTACGCGGACGTTCCCGCGGCGCTGGCGGCGGTCGAGGCGTGCGGGTCCGGTCCGGCCGTCAAGGCGGCGATTCGCTTCACGGCGCTGACGGCGGTCCGGTCCGGCGAGGCTCGCGGGGCGACGTGGGGCGAGGTCGACCTCGAGGCGCGGGAGTGGCGCGTACCGGCGTCGCGAATGAAGGCCGGAGCGGAACATCGGGTGCCGTTGTCGGATGCGGCTGTGGGCGTGCTGGAAGGCATGAAGGCGCATTCTGGCGGCGCGGCCGACTCGCTGATCTTCCCTGGCGTGGGCGGGCGGCGGCTCAACGGCACCACCTTGATCTACGCGCTGCGGAAAGCGACGGGGACGGATGCGGACGTTCACGGCTTCCGGTCGAGTTTCCGCACGTGGGCGGCGGAGCGCTCCGGGGCGACGAGGGACGTGGCGGAGATGGCCCTTGCACACGTGGTCGGCGGGGCGGTCGAGCGGAGCTACGCGCGCAGCGATCTGTTCGACCAGCGGCGCGGGCTGATGGACCGATGGGCCGCGTTCGTGACCGGCCCCGTGCGCGGTCGGTAACCCGCCCCCCGGTGGCCGCAAACGAACGTTGATCACAGCGGGGGGTGAGCGACCCCAGCCGCGGCGCCCTTGACCCTACCTCATCCTCCGTGGGATCATGTCTCGGAAGTGTCCCCAGCGAAGGGGGCCGAGCCTGAGGAGATCCTGAGTCGTGACGCCAACGAAGCCCCAGCCACCCCTACCGCCCCCAATCAACATCAACATTTTGTGGGATCGCCATGAGACTCCCCCACCGATCCCAGCAAACCTGTTCGCGGTCCAAGCCCGCCCGCAGGAGATGGTGTTGACCTTCGCGTTCATCGCACCCCTACTGACCGGCACCCCATGGGAGCAGGCGGAGCAGGCGGAGCAACTGAATGCCGATGGCGGCCTCAAGCCGACGAACCTTACGCGGGTAGTGGTCAATCAGCACGTTGCGAAGCAGATGGCTGATGTGCTACAGGCGCAGCTGGCCGGCTTGGAGGAGAATCCATGAGTCCAGTCGACTACTTCCACCTCTTGGTGCAGCAGTGGCATGAGGAGCGCCCCTCGTTCTCTTCATCCATCGCTGACATGATTGCCTGCCCTTCGTACTTGCGGATCATCGCTATGGGCCATGCCGCTGTGCCGTGTATCCTGGAGCAATTGCAGCAGGAGGGGGCTGATCCCGACCACTGGCACGCGGCACTAGAGGCGATCACAGGGGAGAATCCAGTGCCTGAGGCTGCACAGGGAGACACTATCCAGATTGCGGAGGCGTGGATAGCATGGGGCGAGAGGAGAATCAGCCACTTCACAGACGAGATGAATTTCCGAGGCTACAGCCTGAGAACTATCGAGTCACCAGCCCTCGAACCAGGCGATATAACTGCATCGCCTGGGCAGCTGGACATAATGATCGCTGGTGGGAGCCAGCAAGATCACCAAGCCGTAGCTATTGGCCACCCGAAGTTCCCAGAGAATACAGTCTGGAAGCTCTTGTGCTGGCATTTCGAGGACTCGGATACGAAGAGTGCCAGGACGGGACATTCAAGGTGGGATTTCAGAAGATCGCGATCTATGCCAAACTCGACAATCGGCCAACCCATGCGGCACGACAACTTGCCAACGGAAGGTGGACCAGCAAACTGGGCCCACTAGAGGACATCACCCACGACAACCCCGAGGACATCAGCGGCCCTGAGTATGGGGATCCGGTGATGTTCATGCGCAGGGTGCGGGACGAGTAACGGTTCGCTGCCTCACAAGATTGGGCCGACCTCAGGGTCGGCCCTTTTTCGTCCTACGCGGGGGAGCGTATCAGCTTCCTCCTTCCCGCTCGGTGGCAGTCTGCCGGTAGCCGGCGAGGACCCGGGTCGTCCATTTCCGGGCCGGTTGGCTACTGGCTCCCTCGTCTGCTGTGGAGGGTCAGAGTCCGCGGGTGAGGAACTGAACTGACAACTCCCATGCACGTGGCGCCACGGGCCCTGCTGCGTGGTGCCGCCGGCCGACGCGGTATCGGGAGCGGAGCGGGGTCGTCCACTGGCAATCCGGCGGCTACGGCGTCGGGGCAGCCCGACTCGAGGTGGCCTGTACCAGCGGGTCCGCCTGCGGCCACACTGCTGGGCCGAGGACTTTCCGCGACGAGACCGCGGGCGAGCGGACTTCAAGCAGCGGTGTCGTCCCGGGAAACGGCGCGCTCTCGTCGCTGAAGGCTGCATGGGGAAGGTCGCGGGCGCCGATGTGCTCTCCGGCGGTTGTTCGAGGCTCCCCTTGGTCGTGCCGTCAACAGGGGCGGGAGGGTGGGGTCAAAAAAGCTCCCGCCCGCGGGGGCGGCGAAGGTCCGCGGACGGTCGTTTTGACCGTGCCGGTGGCCGTCGGGTCGATCACACGGCGTCGTGTCCGTAGCCGGGCCCGACGACCGCGCGAGCGATATGGTGCGGGAGCGTGTCCCGGATGTCGCTGCAGGTCGCTCGCAGCACGAAGCTGACCGAGAGCTCGACCTGCTACGTCGTCACTCCGCCCGTGGGGCCGGCCTTGATGAGCCAAAGGCCGGGCGTAGCGCACGCGCCATCGGGCGGTCTCGCCGGCGGCGACGATGGCTTCGTGGCGCCGCAACTCGGTGACGGTGCCGAAGACGGTGCACCGGTGGCGGTCGAGGAACGTGACGACGTTCCCCACGGAGAACTGTTGCTCGGGGAAGCGGGTGTCGATCAGTTGTTCGGGCATCGTGGTCGAAAAGCGTGGCGCCACGCGGCTGGTTGGCGCGGTTCGATTGGCGGCGGGGTGCTTGCTCCGGCCGCAACGCGCGGTCAGTGCGCGGCGGTGGGCCAGTACTCGACGTTGAGGTGGTGTATCTCGGGCTCGTCGTCGAGGTCGTGGCGAGGCACGTTCGGGCCGTGGGGCGGCGGCGTGATCACGAGGATCCCGAACGAGGTCCCGGCGGGAGGCGGGGTCGGCCGGCTGTCGATGTGATGCGCCAGGGCGAGCCGGGCGGCGACGTCGACGTTCGGCGCGTCGACCTGGATGGCGGGCAGGTGGTCGAGGCCGACTGCGGCTTCACGCGGGCGGGTTTCGGTCTCGAGGATGATTCTGTAGGTGGTCGGCATACTGGCTGTCCCGTGGGTCCGCTGGCGGCCAGGCAGCGGCGGCCACGCGCGCGATCGTGACATCGTACAGCCGGATGGCGTCGGTCCGCGGTTCGCTGATGCATGTCGTTCCAGGCGCTCACGCGTCTGCCGTAGTCCTCGTCCGGGGACACTTCGGCGATGGAGCGGCGAAGCTCGGCCAGGGCCTCGAGGTCAGTTTCGCCTCGTCATCGATCTTCCTCCTCGAAGCTGCGGACGTAGCGCGAGACGGTCCACGCCGCGATACCGAGGGCCTTGCCGATCTTCTTGAAGCTGAGGCCCTCGCGGCGGAGCTCGACGATGCGCGCGACGGTGTCGACCGAGAGCGGCGGGCGCAGGAAGCCGTGCCGGCTGGACACCCGGCCCGGCCGTCTCAGCGTCGTCCGGTTGGCCGGCAGCGGCACCCGGCGCGGGTCGTCAACGGCCGGGCCGTACTTACCGATGTCCTTCCAGTCGAGCTGCGTCCGTTGCGGACCCTCGGGCATGAACTCCTCGAGGTCCTGGTCGAGGGCGCCGTCGCTGCCCTGCCAGACCACCTCGCCGTTGGCCACCGCGCCGGTGCCGGCTTCCCGCACCGGGGTCAGCTCGGGTTCGGGCTTGCCGTAGACGACCGAGACGCCGGTGACGTGCCCGGCGCCGGTCCGCCAGCTGACGTCGGTCAGTGCGGACTGGACATCGGGCCTCGCGAGCGCCGCGGCGAGCGCGGAGCCCTGCAGCCGCAGCTTCGACGTGATGGTCAACGCCCGCATCGTGCAGCCGGCGTTGTCGATGGAGCGGACGACGATCTTGGCGCCGACGCGCTGAACGGTTCGTTCGGACATGGTTCCTCTCTCTCTCCGGGATGTGTGCGACGGACGGGACGGCCCGCCTGCCGCGCCGGGTCGCCGGGCGGTGTTTCGCCGGGCGGCGTTTCTACGGGGGGTCGAGATGGGTGGTCGGGGTCGACGGGTCGACGGCGGTCCCCGCGGGCTGGCGGCGGGGCGCGCACCGGATCGGCGCGGAGCGGGACGGGTCCGCGTGGGCCGCGGTCTGGCGGGGGCGACGCGGGTGTGGCGGATCGGCCGGCCGGCTCCCGTGATCTCGTCGTCCCCGGAGCGGGCCGGCCGCGATGGCGAGTTGCAGAACATGGCTGTCTCCTTTCGTGCGCAGGGCGCACCTCTCCCCGCTTCGCGTGCGTTACGCGAACGGAATTCCGGGGAGCGTGGGTTCGGGTTGGGCGCGTGCGCCCGGGTGGTTCAGCGGGTCATCGGACGGTTGCCGTGGGTGTCGGCTCCAGGGTGCGTGTGGCTCGTGGCGGGCTCGACGAGGTGGGCGCGGCCGAGGGCGTTGGCGCTCGTTCGGGCCGCGGCGAGGACCTGGCGGAGCGCGTGCGGGTCGATGCCGGCGGGGGGCGTCACGGGCGGCCGCCTCTCCGCGCGCGGGCGCGCCGCCACCGCCGCCGGGCCGCCCGCGACCGGGGTTTCGCCGGGGCGCTCGGCCGCTCGGTCTCCTGGCCGGCGAGCCAGCGCGCGATCGCTTCGGCGCTCGCGTGGCCGGGCTGCCGCTCGATGGCGCGGCGCAACGCCGCCTCGGGGCTCGCCGCCGCGGCCGCGTGCAGCTCGGTGACGACCCGCTCCGCGTTCGCCGGGTCGTGCTCGATCCACCCGTCGAAGATGACGGCCCCGTCCGGCGCTGCCCGGTAGACGCGCCACCCGCGGGCGTCGGGGACGTCGACCCTCGCGATCACGGGCGCGCCGATGGGCACGGTCGGGGCGGCGTCCCGCGTGCCGCGGAGCGGGTTGCCGTACGCGCTGCCCGAGAGCCTGGCGGTCCCCTCGCTCGCCGCGAGCCGCCGCGTGCGGACCGCGCCGATCTTCACCCGCGGCCCGGGCTCGCCGTCGCAGTCGCAGTCGCTCTCGAGCCGGCCGTGGATCGGGCGGCCCCGGGCCTCCTGCCCGAAGCCGGCGGCCAGCAACAGCTCGGCGCGCGCCGGCGCCTGCTGCGGGTCGAGTGTCACGTCCATCGCGTTGTCCTTTCCCTGGGGAGGTTCGTGGCGGCCCCTGCCGGCCGGGGTCTTCGTCGTTGCCCCGCACAGCGGGGCGAAAAAAAAGCGCGCATAGCGCGCGCGAAAATTTCCCCTTCCGGCCGCCTGTCGAAGACAGGCGGCCGGGTGGACCGGTGGCGAGGGGCAAGGGGTCGGGTTCACATGATGGTCGATCGTACCGGTGACCGCGCGCCCCACCTGTGCACCCCTCCGGGCCGTTTTCCGGCAGGTCGGGGCGAAGCCCCTGGCGGCGCTCTTCAGCGGTCCGCCGGCGGCGCGGGCCGGGACCGGGCGTCACCGGGCGGGACCCGCCCGCGTCGTCGCGGGTGTCGATCAGAGGCCGGGTTCATGTCCCCGGTCTCGCCGAGCCGGGGGCCTGGGCGGCGACGTCGCCGGCGCCGGCTTGGGCCGCGTGTCGGGGGCGCGGACCGGACCCTGGCGCTGCCCCTCGGCGGGACGGTTGACCCGGCCATCGTCCTGGACCGGCCTCGACAGGGCCGGGCGTGCGTCGCGGTGCGCCGCGGCGGTCGCGGCGGCGGGCGGGGTCCGGGCGCCGTCCGCGGGCGGCGAGGCCGGCCGCGGTCGCGGCACGACGTTCTCGAGCTCGGTGATCATGGTCGACCTGACGACGCCGATCAGCTGGCCGCGCGCTGCTGCGAGATCATGCCGGCTCGGCAGGCCGGGGCTCTCGCGCTGGGGCCTGCGGGTCATCCAGCGCCGCTGCCGCGGCAGGGCGCTCCACTCGCTGAGGGCCTGCCGATGGCGCCGGTCGGCCGCCGCGGCCTTCTCACCCTGACAGCGGACTCTCAATCCGGCAGCCTCGGCCGAGCGACCGACCAGGGGGGCCGTCTCCCAGTTGACCTGGTCGAGGACCGCCCGCTGCGCCGCCGGCGTCCCCGGCCGGGCGCCGATCGACTCGGCGACAGAGACGACGGTGTCCGTGGCCAGCGCGATGTTTCCCCACTTGCGGGCGGCCGCCCGCGCGGCCGTGATCAGCGCTTGGGCCTGACGCCGGTCTCGCGCTGCCCGCCCGGCCGCGGCGGCCCGCGCCTCTTCGGCATCGCTGCGCGGAGAACGATCCTGACGGTGCGCCGCTTTCGACGGGAGAAGCCTGCCCAGCATCTTCTGAACGCGGTCCCGCAACCAGTCGAACAGCCGCTTCACCAGGCCGGGTGACGCCGGCGGCTCGGGCCGCTCGGCCGCGAGCGCCCGGGCGCGGGCGCGATCCGAGAGCGTCTGCGACACGCTCCCGGCCCGCCGCCCGATCTCGGTCGACCGGTTGAAGCCGGCGCCCGCGTCCCGCCACGCCGTGCTCGCGGCGCCGGGGAAGGCTCGTTCCGCGTCGAGGACCAGCCGATGCCGCCACGGCGGCGCCTCGTCGGCGTCACGGCCGCGCTCGGCGGCATCGAGCGCGCCGTCGATGTCGCTTGGGCGCGTTCCTGTCCGCCGCCACGACGGTTTCTGCGCGTCGAGCGCCGCGAAGAACGCCTCGCTTCCCCCGGGGGCGCTCAGCAACTGCTCCAGGCGAGAGACGCGCCGCCCGGTGGCCGCCCGGCGCTTGCGCTCGGCGGCCTCGGCCTGACGCCGCTCTTCCCGATCGCGCTCGGCCGCCGCGAGGGCGTCGTCGAGATCCGCCGTCCCGAACCGCCCGCCGCGCCGGCCGAGCTCGCGACGGAACCGGGCGTCGGCCGCCTCGTCCGACAACACGTCGCGAAGCCGGCCGAGACGCGCGAGGTCCGACTCGGCGGCGTCGAGGGCCGCATCGATGTTCCCGCCCGTCGTCGCGTCGTTGCCGTCCACGTTCCACTTCGGATCGAGATCGGCCAGGTTTGCCAGGAACAGCTCCACGCCCCCGGGCAGGTGGGCGAGAGCCGTTCGGCGGGCTTTCCTCTCCTCCTCGCGTTTCGCCCACTGCGCCTCGGCCCGGGCGCGCTCCGCTTCGCGGCGTGCGGTCGCTTCCCGCCGGGCCGCCGCTTGGGCTCGCCGCTGCTCCGTCTCCAGCGCCGCGATCTCGATGTCGAGCGCCTCGACCTGCTGCCTCGCCTCGGCCGCTTCCGCCGCGTCCCGCGCGTGCGCCGCCCGGGCCTCGCGAGCGGAAGCCGAAGCCTCCTCGTACTCGACAACCCGGTCCGGCTTCAGCTCCGGCGCCGCCCCCGACCGATCCTCCCATTGGTGCTTCGCCGCCGGCCCGATGTGCTGTGACGGCGGACTGAGCAGAAGGCGCTCCTCCTCCTTTGCGTCGCCGGCCTCGCGCGCCCGCGCCAGTTGCGCGGCGTGGCTCTCGGGCGTCACCTCGTCCGGCACGCCGGCTCGGACGAACGCCTGGTTCATCTCCGCCGCCCACGCCTGGCGCGTCTCCTCCAGCCACGCCCGCGGCTTCGTGCGGTCGCTCTTCTTCGCGCCGCCGGCCGCCGGATCGCCTCCCTTCGGAGCCGCGCGCCGGAACCACGATTCCGCCGGCCGCTCCACCCCGTCGTTCACGCGCTCGGAGAACACCAGGTGCAGGTGCGGGTTGTCCGCCACCCCCGCCTTCTTCGAGTGGCCGGCGTGCACCGCCAGCGTGTACGGCAACTCGCCCGCCGTCACGTGCGCCGCGAAGCTCCGCGCCAGATCGAGCCGCCCGGCGGAGTCGAGCGAGTTGGGCAGCGCCGCCGTCAGCGAACGGAACAACCGGCCGTTGCTCCGCTCGTGGCAGTCGGCCGCCGCCCAGTACAGCCGCGCGTCCGACGACGCGAACGACGGCATGCAGCCCGACTCGAGGTGCACCAGCTCGTCCTGGCTGGCCGCCCCGTACTTGCCGGCGCGGCTGATGTAGTCGTACTTCGCCGCCGCCGACTGGCCGCTGCCGCGGCTGCCCGTCTTCACGTTGACGTGGCAATACATGCGCGCGTGCCTTTACGCCTCGGGCGTCTCGCGCACGTCGGTTTCGCACAGCGAAACCGGTAAGTGCGCCCTTCGGGTTTCGGGGTTTTTTCTCGTGGTGCTGTGGAGTCCGGGGGACTCTCGATTGGTACTGTTGGTTTGATCCATTTTCCGACCGCCTGAATTCATGATATATACCGAATCATGCAGACGTCAAAGCGTGCGACCCAGATCGCGAAGGTCAAGGAGCGGCGGCAGGACCTGGCGGCCAAGGCGAGGGACGCCGACAAGCGCCTCGCGGAGCGGCTGCGCCGACTCCAGACGGACGAGACGAAGGCCGAGCGCAAGCGGGAGACCCGGCGCAAGATCATCATCGGGGCTATCGTCCGGGCGGCGCAGACGTCGCAGACGGACATCAGCCTCCGCTGGCTCGAGGAGCAGATCCGGGCCCTGAAGCGGCCCGACGATCGTGCCCTCTTCGGTCTCGATGCAGAGCCGTCCGCCGACGCCACCGGCGCGGACGAGGCCGGGCCGGCAGCCGCGCCGATCACGTCCCGGCAGAAGAAGCTGTTAGCCAAGCTGGTCGAGGAGCATCCCCAGCTCGCGCGGGAACTCGGCGTCGACCCCGACGAGCCCGAGCTGGAGAAGCTCGGCAAGGCGAAGGCGACCTCCCTGATCGGAGCGATGCTCGACCGCGTCAACGCACAGGCGCCGCCCGATGAACGATGACGACTCGTGCGGCCGGGTGCCAGGCGGCCGCCGAGTGCCGCGCGGCAGCCGTTCGTTCGCGAGGGTCGTCAGTGTCGAGCCGGTGGTGGGGGGTGAGCGGAAGGGCGGGTCGTCGAGGACGAAGAATCGGCCGGCGGGCTCCGTGACGCAAGGGCGGGATCCGTCACCGCTCCCTCGTCTCCACGCCCGCCGGCGGGTCGGCCAACCGTTCGTCAAGCGCTCCGGGTTCGTTGCGGGACGTCTCCGATCGCCGGGACAGCAACTGCGCCAACTGCTTCACGCTCTCGACCTGCTGGAGGAGATCCTGCATGTCGGAGCGCTGGACCGAACCGTGCTCGAGCCAGCCCTTGATCCGCTTGTTGAAGGAGGAGGTCGTCTCTTCCAGATGCTCCACCACCGCGGCCTGGAGCTCCGGTTCCTCGTCGAACAGCGCCCGCCACAAACCGGTGAGCCGGCCGGGGTGCCAGTCGGGAAGCCGGTGCGCCGGGTCCGACGGTACGAGCCAACCGCGGTACACCGCCAGGATGACGCCGCGGTCGTCGATGTCCTTGCGCTCCCACCGCTCGGGGAGCAGGTCCTGGTGGCCGTTCGGCTTGGGCGCGTCCCAGGCGGCCACCTCGTAGGTGGTCGCCGTCAGCCTGATCAGCCACCGCAGCCCTTCGCGCCCTTTCCGGTCCCGGAGCCAGATCCGCTGACCGGGTTCGAGCTTCGCGCACGGAGAGACGAGGCAGAAGTCCGCCGTCCCGATGCCGGCCGGCACCATCGAGTAGCCGTAGTAGCTCACGTAGAACGCCTGCGGGTCGTCCAGATCCACCGGCGCCGGCCTCGGCCGATCCTCCTCTTCGCTCTCCGTCAGGTGGATCTCCGGCGAGGGCTGCGACAACACCTGCACCGGCAGTTGGACGCTCGGGTCGAAGCGGCTCAGCGGGCGGGACGGTTCCGCGCCGTCGGCCTCGACCTGAACATCCCGCGGCGGACCGATGTAGAGCTCCAAACCGAGGGCGCGGCAGATCTGCTCGACGCGGTTCAGGCGGGGGACGTGCCCGTTCAAGACTGACCGGATGGCGTCTTGCGGCAGACCGCTGTTGACGGCGGCCCGGTACTGGGATTGTCCTCTTTCCGTGAGCCGCCGCCGGACCACCTCCGCGAAATCGATGATCGTCATGCCGGAAGTATACCGCCTCTCAAGGCGAACGGCGCTTGACTGAGCCGGCAATAACGATCCATCATTTTCGGTATATATACACAACATCGGCAGCCTGCATCGGGATCGCGGCGGCGAGGAGGATCTCCATTCCGCCTCAACGCTTGGCCGGGCGGCGTGCCATGACGACAGGAGGTACTGGTGATGGCTCAGCTCTTGACGGTCAAGCAGGTTGCCGGTCAGCTAGGCGTTTCGCGGTCGACCGTGTACAAGATGCTGGAGGATCGGGTGTTCCCGGCCGCACCGATCCGGCTTCCCAGCGGCGACCCTCGCTGGCCGCAGGAGGTCGTCGATGAATGGGTCGATACCCGCAGATGCGACGGAGATCGGTCGCCGCCGCGCCGATAGCGGATGCGGCGGATGCGGTGGCGCGGCTCGTGAGGCTGCCGAGTCCGGGAAGACCGCGGGCGAGGCGCGCGTGAGCTTGACGGCGCCCCCGGTGTCCTCGCCGTGCACGTCCGGTTCTGGGAACGGCAAGGCGACCGCAGCGCACGCTCACACCGCCGCGGAGACGCGCGGAGTACCGTCGGCGAAGAGCGTGCGACACTGAGACCAACTCCGGGGCGGTCATCAGGCGAGCAAACCGAGTGGGTGATCGACTTCACCGGAATGCGCAGTGGCGGCCGCGAGCGAGCGGTATCGGCACAGTAGCCCGATCCGAAGAGGGGATCCCGCGCCGGATGTGGAAATGGCAACTGAAAAGGGAACCAGGTGGCCACGTGAGAAGGGACCACCCAGGCCTCCGTCAACACATCAGATTCTGGGCCCTCCTGTTCTGAGCGTTCCCGGGGTGTCGGGCAGGGTCCAGGACTGTGCGCGCCGGCGAGCACACGGTCATGCTGGTGGGCCCGACAGCCCGGGTCAGCATCATCGACGCCCTCCCTTCTTCGCGGATGCCGGCGCCTGATTCTGCTTCGCGGCCGCCAACCTGAAGCTGCCGCCCGTGGTCTGCAGTACCGTCGCGTGGTGTACGACCCGGTCGATGACCGCGGCGGCCGCCGTCGGGTCGAGGAAGACCTCGGACCAGCGCGCGAACGGCAGATTCGTCGTCACCACCAGGCTCCGGCGTTCGTAGCGCTGACTGATGAACCCGAACAGCAGGTCGGCGCCGGTCTTGTCGAGTGGGACGTAGCCCAGCTCGTCGACGTGCACCATGTCGTAGCGGGCGAGCTGGGCGAGCTTCCCGGTCAGCCGGCCCTGCTGCTGCGCCTCGACGAGCATGGTGACCAGCTCGGCCGCGGTCACGAACCGCACCCGGTAGTCGTGCTGGCAGCAGGTCATCCCCAAGGCGATCAACAGATGCGTCTTCCCCGTGCCGACCCCGCCGACGAACACGACGTTGGCGGCCTCGGCGACGAAGCGGCAGTCGAAGACCTGCAGGACGGCGTCGCGGTCGAGGTCCGGTTGGGCCTCGAACGAGAAGGCGTCCTGCGTCTTCAGCATCGGGAAGCGGGCGTCCTTGATGCGGCGCTGGATGCGGCGCTCCCGGCGGGCGGTCACCTCCAGATGCTCCAGCTGCGCCAAGTAGTCGGCCGGCGGCTGACGCTGGCGGACGGCCTGCTCGGCCACGGGCTGCCACTGCGCCGCGACCGTCGACAGGCACAGCGCCTTCAGGTCGGCGGCCAGGTGCGGAGGCTCGGCAATCGCGGCGGCCATCAGCGAGCGCCCTCCACCAGCGCGTCATACGCCGACAGCGTCGGGACGGGCACCGCGATCCGCGCCAGCTCCGGACGCATCTCTGTGACCGGCGGGCACACCGGCGGCGGGCCGGCCTCCTGTTGCCGGAGGATGAGCCGCACCGTCGCCACGCGCGGGGAATGACGCTCGAGGGCGGCCCTCACCGCGCGCTCGACGGCCGCGGCCGGGTGCGTCTCCATCAGCCGCAGCATCCGGACCCATTCCTGGTCGGGCTTGCGCGTGTGCTTGGCGAGCTCGGCCCGCGTCTGCTGCCACACCGGGGCCAGCCGCCAGTCGAGAAGCGCCGTCGCCTCGGGCACGGCCCGGTGCTTCCGCTCGAGCAGCGGCAGCACGTGAAGGGCATCGAGGACCTTCGCGCCCCGGCAAAACGCGCGGGGATGCTCGGCGACCACCTCGGCGCCGACCGCGATCGCCACCCGGTCGTGGTACAGCTTCACCCACACCGGCCGGTAGGCGTGGCGGATCGGCACCGAGTAAGGGGCGCTCGCAGCCGTCGAGCCGGTCGCGGCCGTGCTGCCGCCTCAGCCGCTCCGAGCCGGCTGGCCTTGACGTGGAACGGTCGAATCCCCGCCGCGTGCGGGGGGCCCGGTCAGTCTGGTGATACGGACGGCGAAGGGCCGATGCTCGGGAGGGCTCACGGCGGTTCCTTCATGGTACGCTAAGGGCCGGTCGCGGCTGTGGTACCACCAAGCGGAGTTCGGCTTGGTGGTGTCGCAACGGCGGGGTATTCTGTTCTGGCGTGATCCGCCCGGCACGCCCGCCCGCCGGGGGCGCCGGTGAGCCCGTGGTAACCGTTCGGTGGAGCCTGATGTACTCTGTGGTCGGCACCCTGATGCTGAAGCCAGCGTCCCCGAGGAGGTCGCCAGCCCCTGCACGCACCGCATCGGCAACCAGTCGGGCCGTAGCAGCGTCGCTGCCTTGGTGCGCGGCGTCTTGCGCTTCTTCGCTCTTGCGGTCTCGCAACGCCTTCGATAGCACCGCGCGGGTCGCGCGGTCCCAGCGTAGAGCCGGACATCTCGTCCAGCAGCCCGGCTGCATCGCACGGCCGAGGCGGCGCGGCCTTCACAAAGGTCTCGATCAGCACGGGTCGACGAGAAGAACCGGGGCCTGTCGCTGTCCGACGACGATGGCCGGGCCGCGGCATACAGGCCCGACCGAACGGTTGCAGCCGGTGACGACGGCCCGCGCGGCCGTGGGCGACGGCCTCGCGTCGGTGGAAACGTGGGCGTACTCGACGCGTCGTGACGGAAACCTCAATAAGGTCAGCGAATTCTCGCTGTATTCCGTGCCGTCATTGCAATACCATTCAGTACTCCGAGTTGGCGCAGCAAGTGGGCCAATCGTCTAGCCTAGCACACCACATTAGACCCCAAGGAGTTCCATCATGTCCGGACGCCAGCAGGAAATCGCCGGGTCGATAGTCGCACTGCTGATTGTGCTAATAATCGTCCTACTGTTTCGCGATTCCGAAGCCATCGATGTGGAATCGGTGGTCGCTCTGGCGGTGGTCCTAACCGCGCTCACGTTGTGCACGACGATGGGCATTATGTGTATCCGCCTAATGGCGACCCACACTACAAGGCCTATAACAACCTCAACCGTAGAGGGACAGTTTGCGCTCCTAGCTGGCAGTGTTGCCTTGTTTGGAGTCCTAATAACCGGCGTCTTTGTTATTACCTCATTTCGCATCCAGGATACAGCTCGTGGGGTTGCGACCGAGGTCGCGACCACAAGCGCCGCGCAAGCTCGTACGAGCCAGGAGGAGGCACTGCGCTCGTTCCTCCAGACCCACGATCGGCAGATGGAGGAGTTTCAACTCACGCACGAAGACGAGCTACGCAGCATGAGAGACACGTACGAGAACGAGGCCCGCGAATTGACGTCGCTACACCAGCAGCGCCTGGACGCCGCTGTTCAGCAACTGACTCGCCGAATGGAATTCCTGACCGGACGAGATGATCCGATCCTCCGCGTGGGAGCCCAGGGAATTCTGGTCGGCAACGAGCAGACAGTTGTGATCGCCGAGGAACAGCTTTTGACTTTGAGGTTCACGGTATCTGCTGGAGGAAGGTACCGTATTGATGCCCGAGCGATCGACATAGGTTTTGATCCATATCTGTACCTGTATAATGAAGACGGCGTGTTGTGGGCTGAAGACGACGATAGCGGCGGAGGATTGGACGCACAAATCGAAGAGAACTTGCAAGCAGGAATTTACTATATTGGACTCGAGGAGTTGGGGGGACGTCGCGGGGAATGCATGGTATTGGTTACACCACAAGAGTAGATGACACCGCGGTTTCGATGGGATTCAGGCTCTCGACGCCCGGGAGGCGGGTGAAGTCGCGGTCCGTCGTGGCGATCGAGACGCCATGGCCCCAGCGCCAGGGCAGCGAGATGGGCGTCCATTCACCATCGCGTCCCTGGTCTGACCCTCTTTGCAGATCCCCCCGAGGAACTGCCACGCGCGTCTGCCGGGCTGGAGGAGTTGCACATTGAGCTGGGCGAGCCACGAATTCGGACCAGCGCGCACGCATCGCCGGGGGACAGGGGGCAGGTGCACACGCCGTTCCCGGCACTCGACACCGTCAGACCCCGCCACCGGACCCGCCGCCTCCCCCGGACTGCGTTGGTCGAGGTGACCTTGCAGGAGCTTCTGCATCAGCTCCCGACCCCGCCGGTCCAGCTCCCGTTCGAGGTCGCTCTCACTCATCTGTCGGGCCTCGCGCGAAGAGAGATAGGCCTTGGCCTCCGCAAAGGCCTCGTCCGCCGCCGCATACCCCGCCGGCGCGGATGCCGCGGCCGGGTGGGGAACAACTCGCATGGCTCAACCCTCCCGAAGCCGCCGCTTCGCATCCCGGACCAAAGGATAGACCAGAACCGTCTTGGGCGCCTCGCCGGCGCGGCGGCCGTACCGGTCCATGCGCCCCCGACCGGTGGTGGCGCCCAACGCGACCCAGTTGGCGGCGCGATACGAACCGCCGTGGTGGCGGCTCGGGTCCACCAGCGTCTCCACCAGCCAGGGCTCAAGGCCGTAGCGGCGCGGCCAGTCGGCCATCAAGTGCCCGAGCCCGCGCGACAGGACCGCGCTGGCCAGGTTCTTCACCCCGACCCACGGCAGCAGCAGGAAGCGGCTGTTGTTGACCACGTGCTGGAGATTCCGCGCCCGAGTCGCGTCGTCCCAGCCGACCCAGCCGTCCCGCGCCGCCATGCGCCACGCCGGGCTGGAGAACTGCAGGCAGCCGACCACCGCCCGCCGAGGCCTCGACGCGAACACCAGATAGCGCAGGTGGGCGCCGAAGGGGACCGTGTGCCCGAGGTAGTGGTAGCGGCCCACCAGCTCCCGGAACAGCAGCCGCTCGGCGGGCTCGCGCACCGGCTCGACCACCAGCGGCTCGATGTCGCGCACGCTGCCCACGAGCGGGCAACCCGGCTCTCCCGCCGCCGTCCGGGGCACGCGGGTGACCGAACCCGGCACGCGGCCCAGGCGCTTGTCCGGCAGCACCAGCGCTCCCTCCGCGTCGAGCCGCTCCAGGAACTCGCGGCACTCGCGCGCCTTCAGCCGCCCGTTCGCGCGCCGCCACCGCAGCAACTCGCACACCGTGCGCGCCAGCTCCATCCGGCTCAAGCCCGGACAGTCCCGCACGACCTCGCGGATCAGCGTCATCTCCCGCGCGCTGAAGGCGCGTCCCGAGAACCTCGTCGTCGCCGTGGCCATCGCAGGGGGTTTTCCCTTCCCCACGACACCGTACCAAAACGCCGCGCGAATGTCCAGAGGGAGCGCCGGAGGCGAAGACCGGAGCGTGCCGGCGTCGTGATCAGGCCGGGCGAAGGCCTGAAAGCGGCGGGTGGAGCCGCTGGCCGGAAGCTGTCCCCCGCCAAAGCGCACGAGCGAGGGCGGACCCGTGGGCATAACTCCTTATGAATGAGGTAGATAGCATTCTACGTAAAAGAGCCGCACCCAAGGGACAACGACACGGCGATCACCTACACGCTGTCCAGGCCCGCGGACTCGAATATCGTCTATGGCAAGTCGTACGCGCTGAAGGCGACGGCCAGCTTCGCGGTCCAGGCGGACACGACGATGGAGCTCATGCGAGACGCGGCGGCCAGCGATGTCGGCGAGGACGACTACAGCGTCGAGCCGATCATCATCGAGGCGGGCGAGACCGCGGGCACTACCCCGCTGGTGGTGACGGAGGACAACGAGCCGGACGCCGGCACCCGCCATTCGGACGTCCGGCCCATGCCCGTCGGGAGAGCAGGGGCCGCGCCAGCTCACCCCGGACGTCGCCGCAACCCGCGATCAGGATGCCGACCTTCTGTGGGCTTTTGTACGCCCTCGCGCTGCGGCGACACAGAACAGCTACGCTATGTTGAGGCGGAGATTATGAGCGGGCCGCCATTACTTTACGGTCATGCCTGCCAACTGGTCGAAGAAACGTGCAACGTTCCTCAAGGTCGTCCGCCGCTCTTCATCGAGCCCGTCGGGATTGAAGTGCATCACTTCGTTGCGTATTCTCCGCACGCAATCCAGGTGCGCAATAAACTCCCTGCGATCGATGCCGAACTTCAGGCGCTCCCAGTTGTCCCTGTTCTCCAAGAGCCGCTGATACCCGCCGAATGTGAGGTCGGCCGAGCCTTCTATGGGTCGCTCCCCGCCGGACGCGGCTTGAAGTTGATCGAGCGTGAATTTTCCGTGTATAAAATTGCGCAGGTGGCCCTCGATCTCGCCGATCAGCAGGAACGGTCCGGCCAGTTGTCTCAACAAGTGCGAGAGGTCTGTCGCGGTCACGATTCCGGTGATGATCTTGTCTGCGGCTTGCACCAGTACGTACTCGTGGTCTGAAATCCTGCCTATCGCTTCGAACAGCCGCGTGTCAATAGAGATGACTTCCGCCGGTACCATGCATTGGTTCACCTGCCCGCATTCGCATCCCAGCGCCAAGCGGGCACCGATCGACTGCCAGGTGACTATTCCTAGCACTTCGCGTTCGTTTCTCATTACTGGAAGACGCGAATAGTCGTTCAACTGCATTTTCGTGGTCGCTTCGGTCAGCGGACTCTCCGGTTTGACGCTTGTCGGTTTCTTATGGGCGGCGCCGAGTATTCCCACCCGAAGCGTGGGATCTGTCATGCGAGCCACGTGGGGTGCATCCGGCGCACCGGAATCAAGCTCGATTGAGATTTCGGAGTCGACCCAGGCGAACCTGAAGTCCTCGTCCGCGTGAAGCTCGAATTTCTCGAATCCGTTGCGAATATGGTTGTTGATCCAGTCACCCCGCCGCTGATATCCGAACCGTTGGAGCAACTGTCGTACAGTTAGGCGTTCCGGCTTGGCCCTCGCGCCCTTCTTGACATCACTCTTCATTTGATCGGCAATAGCTTTCAGCCGCTGATAGCCTTCGTTCATGTCTCGAATCTCCGTCAGTCCACGTATGTCCTGGAGTGCCGGTCTCATACGGAGCGTCTACGCCGTACCGCCTGTTGCGGCCGACTGTGCCAGGTGCGGGTCGACTGCCCAAGGAAGCACGGCGTTTCCGTTGCGGTCGATCCGTTGTCGGACGATCTCCGCGGAGAGAACGTCGTCGATGCGACCTCTGGCGGCCCGCGCCCGGTCCAGAATCCGGCCTCTGGCGTCGGGGTCGTACTCCCAGAGCACCTTCGGGAGGCACTCGAGCACGGCCGCCCTCTCGACCATCACCTTCGGGTGGTTGTAGAGCCAGCGTACGAAGCGCGGGGCCGCCGGGCTGCTCCACCAGAGGGCGCCGTAGCGGTTGGTGTAGTCCAGCGCCGTCTCCGGCTCGTTCCAGTTGGACCGGTGCCAGATGGGCAGCGGCATCGGACTGACGCTGTTGCACAGGATCTCGGCGATGTAGGGATTCTCCACGAATCCGTGTCGCAGGCTCGTCGCGGCCGCCGCGCATCGCCTGGCCCGGAGGTGAAGCAAAGCCCAGTTCGTACCGATAGGCCGGGTACTGCGCTCCGTGCTCCTGCAGGACCCGTCGCGCTTTCGTCTCGTCGCCGGCCCGCAAGTACTCCGAGCCGATCATCAGCCGGACGCCTGGGTTGTCGCTCGGGTTCCAGGAGGGGATTCGCTCCAGGAGCTCGATGCCGGCGCGCCTGTCGCCTTCGTCCAAGCGCACGAGGGCCAGGCCCATCGCGGCCCGCAGGAATGGCCGATTCTCGAGCCAGGACCACTCCAGTCGTCGGGTGAAGTCCTTCGGCAGCGCCTTCAGGCCGATGCCCATGGCTCCTTCGCAGACGGCGCCCGCTTCCTCCAGACGGTTCGCTTCGTGGAGGAACATCCCCAGGTGCGCCAGTGCGTCGATGTGGTCGCGCTCCTCCTCGGCCAGCGCCTTCAGCCGGCGGAGCATTCCCCGCTGCTTCACCCTGCCCGCGTCGTGCGCTTCCGAGCCGCGCGACCAGCTTGTCGGTTGTCCGCTCGTGCGACTCCGGGAGATGGGAACAGCCCGTACTCGCCCTCGGTCTCGACGTGTACCGCCATCAGCGTCCCACGGCATCCTTGGCTGCGCGGAACCGCACCACGATCCGAGCGCGGCCGACGGACACTCCCTCGGGCTCACCACGACGCATCGACACCCGCGACCGCGAGTTCCATGCTGAACCGCCGCATCTCCTGGCGAACCGACGCTCGTCGAAGCGGGCCCGAACTCGACATCACGTTCGACCACGGACCCGTACATCGACAGAACGGAGCTGCGCGGCCACTTTCGCATGCTCGTCGGCGTGACTCGGGGCGGATCCCGCTCCAGCGCCACCACGCGGCGCCGCCATCCTCGCCAGCGTCTGCGCGTGCGCTGCATGCGTCATGACGAGGCCGCGTGAGTTGCCGGCCTGCGGTCCGTGAGCAACCTGGCCAGCGCCCAAACCGGCTCAGTGTAAGGTACCCCAATCGGTTTCGATGCCTGCGACCCAGCCCCCCGTCGATTCCCGTGCTGTCCGCGAACGCCTCGTCGAGGCGCTGCGGCTGGACCTGACCGGTCCCTGGGCCGGCCACGAGCTCGATGCCGAGCAGTTGCCGGGCCGCGAACGTCCGTCGAACTGGTACATTGCTGGCTTCCTCATCCCGACCGGCACCCCGCCGGAGCGGAGCGGGGATGCCGACGAGGACGACGACCTCGACGCGGTTCCCGAGTCGGCGGGCCTGGCCGAGGAGTCGAACGACGAGCGCAAGGCCGCACGCAAGGCGTTCTTCCCTTCGTCGATCGGGCTGAGCTTCCTGGTGCCCGCGGGTTGCCGTGAGCTGGCGGTCACCGTGCGCTGGGGCGACTACGCGCCGGCCGAGATCGAGGAAGCGGGCGGGGGCAGGACGCCGGTGTGGCGGCGGACGGCGCGCGAGGAAGCGTTGTCGGTCCCGCTCGGCGGCGCCGCGGGGCCGGTGGTGCGGGACGTCCCGGGCTCCTGCGGGCTGCAGCTCCACGTCGTCGAGCGGCCGATCGGCGCGATGGGGACGGACGGCTCGGAGCTGCCCGCCGGGACGCGCTCGGTATCGTGCTTCCTGGTGAACCGGCGCACGCCCGACGAGGCACAGCCCGACTGCGCCTATGCCTTCCAGGCCGAGATCGATGTGCGGGCGGACGAGGGCTTCGTGCCGCGGCCGGACCTGCGGGGAGCGCACGCAGCGGAATGGGACGACCAGGTCGCGGACCTCCACTACGCCGATACGCCGGAGTACGCGACCGGGCACGGGGTCTCGGCCGAATGGGACCTCGAGGACGGTGGGTGCCGGGCTCTCCGCACCGCCTGGATCGGTAGGGCCGAGGTGGAGAAGACGGCGGCGTCGGACGTTCCCGGCGTCGAGCTGTCGATGGAGGTCCTGGGGCGGTTGGACGGCGGCCCCGCGGCGGGGCAGGCGCTTGCGCCCCTCGTCGAGCAGTACCGCGGCTGGATCGAGGCGCGGCGGCGCGAGGTGGAGAGCGGTTCCCTGCAGGGTGCGCGGCGGGAGACGGCCGAGCAGTTGCTCGACTACGCAACGGTGGCGGCCGACCGCATGGCCGGCGGTGTGACCCGGCTGGGCGAGGACGCCGATCTGCTGGACGCCTTCCGGGTCGCGAACCGGGCGGTGGCGCGCGCCTTGCGCCGACGGCTCGGCGACCAGATCGGACCCGAAGTGCCGCGCTGGCGGCCGTTCCAGCTCGCGTTCCTGCTGCTGAACCTGCCCGGCCTCGCCGATCCGCGCGACCCGCACCGCGAGACGGTCGACCTGCTGTTCTTCCCGACAGGCGGGGGCAAGACCGAGGCGTACCTGGGGCTGGCCGCGGTGGCGATGGTGTTGCGGCGCCTGCGCCATTCCGGCGACGAGGGGCTGGCCGGCGCTGGCGTCAGCGTCATCATGCGCTACACGCTGCGGCTGCTGACGCTCGACCAGCTCGCGCGGGCGGCGGGGCTGGTCTGTGCGCTGGAGATGGAGCGGAGCGAGGCGGGCGGCCGGTACGGCTCGTGGCCGTTCGAGATCGGCCTCTGGGTGGGGAAGGCGGCCACGCCGAACATCCTGGGCCGGAAGGGCGACGGCCGGCCGGACTCGGCGCGCGCGAAGGTGACCCGGTTCAAGCAGAACCCCAACAGCAACCCGTCGCCGATTCCGCTCGAGAACTGCCCCTGGTGCGGGCGCGAGTTCGAGCCCGAGTCGTTCAACCTGTTGCCGAACGCCGATCATCCGAACGAGTTGCGCATCGTCTGCGCCGACTGGGAGTGCGACTTCAGCGGCGACCGTCCGCTGCCGGTCATCGGGGTCGACGAGCCCCTCTATCGGCGGCTGCCGGCTTTCCTGATCGCGACCGTCGACAAGTTCGCCTCGTTGCCGTGGGTGGGGCAGTCGGGCGCCTTGCTCGGCGGGGCCGACCGCGGCGATGCGAACGGCTTCTACGGCGCCGCTGAACCGGGGCAGGGGAGGCGGCTGACGACGCCGCTCCCGCCCCCCGACGTCGTCATCCAGGACGAGCTGCATCTGATTGCGGGACCCCTCGGGACCATGGCCGGCCTCTACGAGACGGCGATCGAGGCGCTGGCGGTGCGCGAGGTGGACGGGCGCGTCGTCAAGCCGAAGATCATCGCCTCGACCGCGACCGTGCGCCGGGCGCAGGACCAGATACAGGCGCTGTTCGCGCGGGGATTGACGCAGGTGTTCCCCCCGCCGGGGCCGAATCGCCGCGACACGTTCTTCGCCCGGACGGTGCCGTCGTCGGAGACGCCCGCGCGGCGGTACGTCGGCGTCGCCTCGCAGGGCCGCAACCCGAAGGTCCTGATGCGCCGCGTCCTGCTGGCGCTGATGGGGGCGGCGCAGCAGGCCTGGCACGAGGCGGGGGGCGACAGGAACCCGCGGAACCCCGCCGACCCCTACATGACGGCGCTGGCCTACTTCAACAGCCTGCGCGAGCTGGGCGGAGCGCGGCGCATCCTCGAGGAGGAGGTGCGCACCACCGTCGCGCGCTACGGGGCGCGGCGCCGGGTCGGCGAGACGCGGCGCCTGTTCCGCGACCGCATCGACTTCTCCGAGCCGGTCGAGCTGACCTCGCGCGTGTCGACCGACCAGGTGGCCGAGGCGCGGCGGCGGCTCGAGTGCCGGTTCGACGACCGGCGCAACCGCGTCGACTGCGCGCTGGCGACGAACATGATCTCGGTGGGCCTCGACATCCCGCGCCTCGGGCTCATGCTGGTGCTGGGGCAGCCGAAGGTGCACGCCGAGTACATCCAGGCGACGAGCCGCGTGGGGCGTTCCGACGAGGGCCCGGGGCTGGTGGTGACGCTGCTGAACGTCCACAAACCGCGCGACCGTTCGCACTACGAGCGGTTCCGCCACTATCACGAGACCTTCTACCGCTCGGTCGAGGCGGGCAGCGTCACGCCGTTCTCGCCCCGTGCCCTCGACCGCGGCTTCGCGGGCGCCCTCGTGGCCCTGGCGCGCCACCTCGAGCCCGGGTTGACGCCGCCGCGCGGGGTCGAGCGCATCGGCGACGTGCGGGCCGCCCTCGAGCCGCGGCTGCTCGCGGCGTTCGAGGGCAGGGTCGCGCAGCAGGCCTTCGCCGAGGATACCGAGCGCGAAGAGCGGATGCGGAGCGTGCAGGACCGCGTGGGCGATCTGCTCGACTCGTGGCGGCGGGTCTTCGACGACTACCACGGCGCCGGGGTCGAGCTGCAGTACCAGCGCTACGAGCTGAAGCAGCCGAAGCTGAAGCCGCTGTTGCGCGAGATGCTGGACGAGCGGTTCGAGACCGAGCATCACCGGAAGTTCCGCGCCAACCGCTCGCTGCGCGATGTCGAGCCCGAGGTGAACCTGTATCTCCACGACCTGCGCGCGCCGCGGCCGACGGAGGGGACGTGAGGCAGAAGGCGCACGACCAAGCCAGCAGCCGGGTCATTCGGCGGTCGCCGGCGCGGGTGGTGGCGTCGTGAAGCAGAGGGCGCACTGGCAAGTCTGCCGCCGCCGGGTCATCCGGCGGTCGCCGGCGCGGGCGGTGGCGTCGTGAGGCAGAAGGCGCACGGGCAGGTCCGGCGCAGCCAGGTCATCACCACCTACGGCCCCGGCGCCCTGATCGACCTGCCGCACGAGTCGGCCATCGTGGCGGGGCTCGACGAGTGGCCGCCGCCGCACAAGCTGGAGGAGGTCGACGAGCCGCGTCTCGCCCGGAAGCTGCGGACCATCACCGGCGTCGCCGTGCCGCGGATGGTGGCCCCGCCGCCGGCATCGTCAGACCCCGGCGCGACGCCGGTGGGCATCGGCGCCTGGCGCTTTCCCGAGTGGTTCGTCGTCCAGGAGGCGGACCCGGGCGACGGACTCGTCCGGTCGCGGCGGCTGGTGCACCGGAAGGCCCTCGACGACCACCGCCGTTTCGAGGGCCGCCCGGTCGTGGCCACCCGGTTCGTCCGCGCCTGCCCGCGGGGGCACGTCGACGACGTCGACTGGCGGCGGTTCGTGCACCGACGCGGCAGCGACTGCCCGCCGACCCGGCCGCTCTGGCTCGACGAGCAGGGGACCACCGGCGACCTGGCCGATCTGCTCGTGCGCTGCGAGTGCGGCGCCTCGCGGCGCCTCTCGGACGCCAGCATGCGGGAGCACACGCCGCTCGGGACATGCTCGGGCGCGAGGCCGTGGCTGGGGCGCGGCGCCAACGAGGACTGCAACCTGCCGAGCCGGCTGCTGGTGCGCACCGCGTCGAACGCCTGGTTCCCGCAGGTGGTCAGCGTGCTGTCGCTGCCGGAGCGGGGGTCGGCGGTAGAGACGGCGGTGCGGGAGCTGTGGGACGACCTCGCGATCGTCGACGACGCGGCGCACCTCGCGTTCATCAAGAAGAAGCCGAAGGTGGCGGCGGCGCTCGCAGCGTTCACCGACGACGAGGTCCTCGCGGTGATCCACGCCGTGAAGGGCGCCACCCCGGGGACCGAGCGATCGGTGAAGGAGATCGAGCTCGAGGCGCTGCTCGCCGCCCCCGAGGGCTACGGCGACGACGTGCCCGTCGACCAGAACTTCCACGCGCGCCGGCTGCCCGACTCGGTGTGGCGCCGGTCCGAGCGCAGCGCGGGTATCGAGTCGGTCATCCAGCTCCACCGGCTGCGCGAGGTGCTGGCCCTGGCCGGGTTCACGCGGTTCGAGGCGGTGACGCCGGACATCCACGGCGAGTACGAGTCCGACGTCGAGCGCGCCGCCATCGCCATGGAGCCGGGCTCGTTCCCGGCGGTGGAGAACCGGGGCGAGGGGCTGTTCCTGCGGCTTCGCGGCGACGCCGTCGACGCCTGGCTGCGGCGACCCGCGGTGCGCGAGCGCCTCGACGCGCTCGAGCGGGGTCACGCCCGGTGGACGCTGAAGCGGAAGCACGCGCGGCCGTTCCCGGGCGGCCCCTACGTTCTGTTGCACACACTGTCGCACCTGTTGATCCAGTCGCTGGCGATGCACTGCGGCTATCCGGCCAGCTCGCTCCGCGAGCGCGTCTACGCCGAGGACGGCCGCTACGGCCTCCTCATCTACACCGGCAGCCCCGATGCCGAGGGGACGCTGGGCGGCCTCGTGCAGCAGGCGCGGCGGCTCGACGAGCACCTGCTGCGCGCGCTCGAAGCGGGCGGGCTCTGCTCGAACGATCCGACCTGCGCCGAGCACTCGCCCGGCGACAGCATGGCCGAGCGGTGGCTGCACGGCGCCGCCTGCCACGGCTGCGCGCTCGTCGCCGAGACCTCGTGCGAGATGCGCAACGACCACCTCGACCGGGCCCTCGTGGTGCCGGTGCTGAGCGTGCCCGACGCCGCCTTCTTCGGTCCCGCGGCATGACCGAGGTGCTGCTGGCGCTGCCGTCGCATTTGCGGAAGCGCCTCGAGTCGGCCCTCGAGGCGGGCACCCTCGGTCCGCCGTACCGGCCGGTCGCGGTGCGCGCGGCGTTGGGCGGGGCGCCCGAGAGCGCCGCCGTGGCGGGGGCGCTCGCCGAGCTGGCCGGTCTCGACGTCTCCGGGCCGGCGTGCGCGGCGTGGCTGCGCGGCTTCGACCGGGCGGCGGGGCAGCGAGCCGCACCCGACTTCGTGTGGTCGGGGCCGGAAGTCGCGGGCCTCCACGCGCGGGACACCCGGCGGGTCTACGAGGAGCTGCTCGGGTCGGCGGCGCGCTCGGCGTGGGTCGCCACCTACGCCTTCTTCGACGGCCCGCGAGCGTTCGAGGTGCTGGCGCGGCGGATGGACGAGACGCCGGGCCTGACCGTCACGCTGCTGCTCAACGTGCAGCGCCGGAAGGGCGACACCACCGGCGCCGATCACCTGGTGCGGCGGTTCGCCGACCGCTTCTGGGAGCAGGATTGGCCGGGCGCGGCCCGCCCGCGCGTCTTCTACGACCCGCGCTCGCTCGACCCGGACGGCGGCGCCGGCGTGCTCCACGCCAAGGCGGTGGTGGTCGACGACGAGGCGGTCTTCGTGACGTCGGCCAACCTGACCGAGGCGGCGCTCGACCGCAACATCGAGATCGGCCTCCTCGTCCGCGACCGCGCCCTGGCCGCGACGATGACCCGCCACTTCACGACCCTCATCGAGCGGTCGCTGCTCCAGCCCTTGCCGGCGTGATGTTCGTCTAGAATGACGGTGGCCGCTGTGTCTTCCCCGCACCTCATGGCTCGACCCGATCAGATCATCGCCCTGCCGGAACGGCCGCCCGAGGTGGGCGAGCTGGTCCAGGTGCGCTCCCGGCGGTGGCTGGTCGAGGAGGTCACGCCGTCGGAGACGCCGGGCCAATCGCCGTTGGTGACGCTGGCCTGCGCCGACGACGACGCGCAGGGGCAGGCGCTGCGGGTCTACTGGGACTACGAGATCGACCGCCGCATCCTCGAGGAGGAGGGCTGGGAACACCTCGCCGAGAAGGGCTTCGACGACCCGCGCCGGTTCGCGGCGTTCCTGCACACGCTGCGCTGGCACTGCGTGACGGCGACCGACTCGAACCTCTTCCAGTCGCCGTTCCGTGCCGGCATCCGCATCGACGCCTACCAGATGGAGCCGCTGCGCAAGGCGCTGCGGCTGCCGCGGGTCAACCTGTTCATCGCCGACGACACCGGGCTCGGGAAGACCATCGAGGCGGGGCTGATCGCCCGCGAGCTGCTGCTGCGCCGCAAGGCGAAGACCATCGTCGTGGCGGCCCCGCCGTCGGTGCTCGAGCAGTGGAAGGGCGAGCTCGAGGACCGTTTCGGGCTGGTGTTCGAGATTCTCGACCGCGCCTATCTGACGCGCATGCGGCGCGAGCGTGGCTTCGGGGTGAACCCGTGGATGACCCACAGCCGGTTCCTCGTGTCGCACAACTTGCTGATCGACCCGAGCTACGCCGACCCCATGCGGGCGTGGCTCGGCGCCCTGCGGCCGGGCAGCCTGCTCATCCTCGACGAGGCGCACCACGCGGCGCCGTCGAGCGGCGGGCGCTACGGCATCGAGTCGAAGTTCACCCGCGCCGTGCGCGACCTCGCGGGACGCTTCGAGCACCGGCTGTTCCTGTCGGCGACGCCGCACAACGGCCACTCGAACAGCTTCTCGACCCTGCTGGAGCTGCTCGACCCCTACCGGTTCACGCGCGGCGTCAAGGTGCGGGGGCGGAAGGCGCTCGAGGACGTCATGGTCCGGCGCCTCAAGGAGGACATCCGGGTGACGCAGGGCGGCTTCCCCGAGCGGCGGGTCGAGCGCGTGATCATCGACGGGCTGCCGGCGGACGCCCCCGAGCTCGAATTGTCGCGGCTGCTCGACGAGTACCGCACCGCCTGCGAGCGGCGCCACGCCAACGCCTCGGGGAAGGCCCAGGCTGCGGCGGGCCTGCTCGTGGTCGGCCTGCAGCAGCGGCTGCTCTCGTCGGTCGAGGCGTTCGCGCGCAGCCTGGTGGTGCACCGGCGGACGGTCGAGGGCCGCTGGGAGCGGGAGCAGGCTTCGGCCGCGTCAGGTGATGAGCCCGGTAGGGTCTCGGCGACGGAGCAGTCCCGGGCCGCTACGGGCGAGGAGCCCGGTGGGGCCTCGGCGACGGGGCAGCCCCCAGCCTCGGAGGCGGCGACGACGAACCAGCTCCCTGCGCCGGAGGCGGCGGCAACGGGGCAGTCCCGTTCGCCAGAGGCGGCGGCGTTGCCGGACGAGCACCGGCTCTTCCTCGTGCCGCCCGCCGCGGACGACGAACGCGGCGAGCAGGATCCCGAGCTGGCCGAGGCCGAGGAAGAAGCGCAGATCGAGGCCATCACCGAGGCCGCAGAGTCTGGAGCGGCACCCGATGCCGACGTGGAACACGCGGAGCTGTGGCGCCGAGAACAGGCCCTGCTCGACCGCATGCAAGCCATCGCCGAGCAGGGCCGCCACGTGCCGGACGCGAAGACACTCCGGTTCATCGACTGGATGCGCGAGAAGATGTGCCCCGAGCTGCCGCCGTTCGGCCGGCCGCCACAGGGCCGGCCGCCGCGCTGGAACGAGCGCCGCGTCCTCGTCTTCACCGAGAACCGCGAGGGAACGAAGCGCTACCTGCGGAACATCCTCGAGCAGGCCATCGCGGGCAGCGACCGCGCCGACGAGCGCATCGAGGTCATCGACGGGCTGACCCAGGGCGCCCGGCGCAAGGAGGTCCAGCGCCGGTTCAACGCCGACCCCGCCGTCGACCCGCTGCGCATCCTGCTCGCCACCGACGCGGCCCGCGAGGGGCTGAACTTCCAGGCCCACTGCGCCGACCTCTTCCACTTCGACCTGCCGTGGAACCCCGGCCGCATCGAGCAGCGCAACGGCCGCATCGACCGCAAGCTGCAGCCGGCGGCCGAGGTGCGCTGCCACTACTTCGTGCTGCCGCAGCGCGAAGAGGACAAGGTGCTGGAGGTGCTCGTCCGCAAGACCGAGACCATCAAGCGCGAGCTGGGCAGCCTGTCGAAGGTCATCGACGACGATGTCGAGCGCCGGCTGCGCGGCGGCATCCGCCACCACGACGTCGATCGGCTGAAGCAAGCCATCGAGAAGGCTGACCTTGACGAGGTTCGCCGGCAGATCACCGAAGAGGAGCTGGAGGCGGCACGCGACCGGCGCGACGACCTGACGGAGCAGGTCGAGCGGTGCCGCGGCCTCCTCGAGCGCTCGCGGACCTGGGTGGGGTTCGAGGCCGCGCCGTTCCGCGACGCCCTGTCGTGCGCGCTGGAGCTGCTGGGCGCCGAGCCGCTGGCGCGGGACGGCGGGGGCAACGGCGGCGGTCAGGGCCGGGCGACGTGGACGTTCCCGGCCCTCGACCGGCGGACGGCGGCCGACCCGACCTGGGCGGCCACCCTCGACACCCTGCGGCCGCCCCGCCGGCGCGACCAGAAGCTGGCCGACTGGCGGCGCGAGGCGCCCATCCGCCCGGTGGTCTTCGAGGACGCCGGCGTGCTCGGCGACGACACCGTCCACCTGCATCTGGAGCAGCGGGTGGCCCAGCGTCTCCTCGCCCGGTTCCGCGCCCAGGGCTTCGTCCACCACGACCTGTCCCGGGCCTGCCTCGCCCAGGCTCGGGACTCGATTCCCAGGGTCGTGCTTCTCGGGCGGCTCTGCCTCTACGGCCGCCGGGCCGAGCGGCTGCACGAAGAGATCGTCCCGCTGGCGGCGCGCTGGGTGGAGCCGGCGCGGCGGAGCGATCCGCTCAAGGCCTATGCCCGCGAGGCCGAGACGCGCACCCTCCAGTTGCTGGAGCAGTCGCTGGCCGGCCGCCCGGAGTGGATGCCGCACGATGTCATCCGGGCCAAGCTGTTGGCGGTCGCGCCGCGCGACATCGAGGAGCTGCTGCCGCAGCTCGAGCCGCGGGCCGACGAGATCGCCGATCTGGCGACGCGCCGGCTGCGCGAGCGTGGCGAGCGGGAGGCGCGCGATCTGGACGTGACCCTCCGCCGCCAGCGCGAGCGGATTGTGGATGAGCTTGACCGTCACGAGGGCCAGTACGCCCAAATCACTCTCGACTTCGACGACGACGAGCGGCGGCAGCTCCAGACGAACATGCGCTACTGGCGCACGCGTCTCGACCAGTTCGACCGCGACCTGAAGCAGGAGCCGGGGCGGATCCGGGCGTTCTACGAGGTCCAGGCGACACGTGTGGAGCCGGTGGGCCTCGTCTACCTGTGGCCGGAGACGAACTGAACGGGACGGTCCTCGGGCGCTGGGCGTCGTGTGGGGTCCGTCAGGATATCGACCCCCATTGACACCCTGTCACTTGGCGCGCTAGGCTTCGGGAGTCGGCTCCCAAGGGAGTCGGTCTTCATCCCCCCGGGGTCTGGCGCCTCGTGCGCCACACGCCGGGGCTTTTTCTGTCCGCGCGATGGCACGTCGGGCGACGCTCTTCATCGACGGCAACAACTGGTACCACGGCCTCAAGGGTCTCGGTTCGGTCGACCTCGGGCGACTCGACTACCGAAGGCTCTCTCTCAAGTTGGTCGGACCGCGGCGGTGGATGGGCACGCGGTACTACATCGGTCGCGTGCCCCAGAGCGGGGATGTCACGCTCTACGCCGGCCAGCGCCGCTTTCTCGCGAAGCTTGAGGCTGAACCGCGCATCAGCACCCACCTCGGCCGACTGGAACCGCGACCGGTCGCGAACCCGACCGCACGCGATCTGCGGTCCTATCTCGCCAATCTGCGCACGAAGATCGATTTCCGGGTGTTCCAGGATCTGATGAAACTGGCGCAACGGCAGCGGAAGACCACCGTCTTCGTGGAGAAGGCCGTCGATGTCATGCTTGCGGTGGACCTGGTGGTCATGGCCGAACGCGGTGACTTCGACGACGCCTACCTGCTTTCGGCCGACGGCGACTTTACGCCAGCGGTCGAGCATGTGCGCTCGCGCGGAAAGAGAGTGTACGGGGTCTCGGCATCGTCCGGCGCGCGGCTTGCCGCCGCGGTGAACTCGTCCATACGCATTCGTGAGGCGTCTTGGTTCGCCGACTGTTACGATGCGTCCGTTGCAGCCAGCGACGACGGGTGATAGCCGGAAGGCACCATGACGGCGAGCGGCTGGTCACGCTGGCTGGCGACCAGTTGCTCTTTGGCCGTCGCGACGTAACCGATGCCGAAACGCGACCCCCAGATCGACGCCCACCTGCAGTGGATCGGCTTCGTCCGGCCGACGGGCCTTGTGGTGTCGGCGCCGGCCCTGGTGCGGGCGGGGGCAGTGCTGCCCCGCGACCCCGAGGGGCAGCGGCGGCTGCGGGCGTGCGTGGCCGAGCGCCGATTCCGGCCCGACGGCGAGCCCGAGCCGTGGCTGCCCGACTTCCGGGGGTTCGCGGCGTCGGTGCTCGGCTGGAGCTTCTCGCCGAAGGGCTACGCGGGGACCGACGACAGTCCGATTCCGCCCGAGTTGGAGACGCCGCTGCAGGAGGGCGCGGACGTGCTGCGGCCCGACTTCGCCCTGCGCGAGCGCGACCCCCGCGACGACGGGTCGCGGTGGCAGCTCCTGGTCAAGGAGATCGAGCCCGGCGACGACTTCGACCGCGTCGCCGGCGGCGCCGGCCGGCTGGAGGTGTCGGCCCACGGCCGGATGGAGCGGCTGCTGCGGCAGACCGGGGTGCCGGCGGGCCTGCTGTCGAACGGCCGCACCCTGCGCCTCGTCTCGGCCCCGCGGGGCGAGAGCTCGGGCTGGATCGACCTGCACGTGGCCGACATGGTCACCACGGCGGGCCGGCCCATCGTGGCGGCGCTGCGGCTGCTGCTGAGCGAGACGCGGCTGCTCAGCCTGCCCCGCGACAAGCGCTTCGCGGCGCTGCTGGCCGACAGCCGGCGCTTCCAGAACGAGGTGAGCGAGCGGCTGGCCGAGCAGGTGCTGCACGCCCTCTACGAGCTCCTGCGCGGCCTGCAGGCGGCCGACGACGCTTCGAAGCGCGAGCTGCTGCGCGAGGCGCTGGCCGAGCGTCCCGACGACGTCTATCACGCGCTGCTCACGGTCATCCTGCGGCTCGTCTTCCTGCTCTACGCCGAAGAGCGCGACCTGCTGCCCGAGGGCGAGACCTTCGCGCGCCACTACTCGCTGGCCGGCCTCTACGAGCGCCTGCGCGAGGACGCGGCCCTGCACCCCGACACGATCAACCAGCGCCACGGCGCGTGGGCGCAGTTGCTGGTGCTGTTCCGGCTGTTCCACGACGGGGCCGAGGCCGACGGGCTGCACCTGCCGCGGCGCCTCGGGGTGCTCTTCGACCCCGACCGGTTCCCGTTCCTCGAAGGCCGCCGGGCGGGCGGGGCGCGCCAGGGTCACGAGCGCGTCGAGCCGCCGCTCCTTCCCGACGGCACCGTCTACCGGGCCCTCGACAAGCTGCTGGTGCTGGACGGCGAGCGCATCTCCTACCGCGCCCTCGACGTCGAACAGATCGGCTCGGTCTACGAGACGATGATGGGGTTCCGTATCGAGACGGCGACGGGCCGGTCCGTAGCCATCAAGGCGCAGAAGAAGCAGGGCGCGCCCACCACCGTCGACCTCGAGGCGCTGCTCGGCGAGGCGGGGAGCAAGCGCGCCAAGTGGCTGCGCGACCGGACCGACCGCACGTTGACCGACCGGGTGCGCAAGCCGGTGGCCGCGGCCGAGACCGTCGCCGACCTGCACGCGGCCCTGCAGCCGGTCATCGACGCCGCCGCCACCCCCGACCTCGTGCCGCCCGGTGCGATGGTGCTGCAGCCCAGCCAGGCCCGCCGCCGCTCGGGGTCGCACTACACGCCGCGCGAGCTGACCGAGCCCATCGTCGGCACCGCCCTCGAGCCGATACTGGCCCGGCTGTGCGGCCCCGGCGGCGAGCCCCCCGCGCCCGAGGCGATCCTCGACCTGAAGGTCTGCGACCCCGCGATGGGCTCGGGCGCCTTCCTCGTCGAGGCGTGCCGCCAGCTCGGCGACGCGCTGCTCGACGCGTGGCGCGCCCACGACGCGGCGCCGGCGATGGCGGCGGGCGACGACGAGGTCGTCGTCGCCCGCCGGCTCATCGCCCAGCGCTGCCTCTACGGCGTCGACCGCAACCCGATGGCCGTCGACCTCGCCAAGGTGTCGCTGTGGCTGGCCACGCTGGCGAAGGAGCATCCGCTGACCTTCGTCGACCACGCCCTGCGCCACGGCGACTCGCTGGTGGGGCTGACGGAGCGGCAGATCGAGGCGTTCCATTGGGAAGATGGGGCCGAGCCGTTGCAGCAGGGGATAGAGACGATCGAGCTGCGCACGTGCGTGGCCCGGGTGGCGGAGCTGCGGCGGCGGATTCGGGAGGCGGACGAGACCGTCTTGGATTGGGACCTGCGCGACTGGTGGGACGAGGCGCGGTTCGAGCTCGGCAAGGTGCGGCTGTTCGGCGACCTCGTGATCGCCGCCTTCTTCGGGGGAAGCAAGCCGAAGGAGAGGCGCGCCAGGCGCGACGAGTATGCGGGCGCGGTGTTTGCGGGCGAGTTCGGGGGCCACCGGGACTCGATAGAACGGCGTCGTCGGCAAGATCCGCCGTTGGTGCCGTTCCACTGGGAGATCGAGTTTCCGGAAGTATTCGAGCCGGCGCCTTCCGAGACCCGCGAGCACGAGAGTACGTCGGTCGGCAACCGGCGCGGATTCGACGCCATCGTCGGCAACCCGCCGTTTGCTGGGAAGAACTCGGTGGCGGCCGGCAACGTTGCGGAGTACCCGGATTGGCTGAAGCAGGTCCACCCCGAGAGCCATGGCAACGCCGACCTCGTGGCTCACTTCTTCCGACGGGCGTTCGACCTCGTCCGTGAAATGGGGGTCTTCGGCTTAATCGCGACCAACACAATTGCTCAGGGCGACACCCGAGCTAGCGGGCTGCGATGGATCTGTAAACGGGGCGGGGGGATTTTCTCCGCCCTCAAGCGGCTAAAGTGGCCGGGATCGGCCGCGGTAACAGTCAGCGTGCTACACATCGGAAAGGGCCTCGTTTCGCATAGGAAGTGGATCGACCAACGGGAAGTCGACCGCATCACGGCATTCCTGTTCGACCGGGGCGCGAATGACGATCCCGGCAAGATCCCGGCCAACGCGGGAAGGAGCTTTCAAGGCAGCACCGTTCTCGGGATGGGCTTTACATTCGACGACAACGACAAGAAAGGCGTGGCGTCTTCACTGGACGAAATGCGCCGCCTTATTCAGAAGGACCCCCGCAACCGCGACGTGATTCTTCCGTATATTAGCGGCCAAGAAGTGAATACGAGCCCGACACACGCGCACCACCGCTATGTCATCAACTTCCGCGATTACCCATTGAGCCGCAAAGGCAGCCAGGCGTGCGGCGGGGTGACCTCGCGGGCCCGGAACAACGAGACTGCGTCTATTGAGCCCATGGAGAGATGGACTAGCGCGACCGACGAACAACGGCGTGCTTGGCTGCAGTCCGGGAGAGTTCCTGCGGACTATCCGGGGCCGGTTGCGTCGGACTGGCCAGAACTGCTGGCCATCGTCGAGACTAAGGTAAAGCCCGAACGCATGAAGTCAAAGCGACTGCAATACAGGAAGCGCTGGTGGCAGTATGCTGAGAAGAGACCCGCCTTGCATCATGCAATTGCAAATCTACGCCGAACGATAGTAATCGCCCAAATCACCAAGAGAATGGCGTTCGCTTTTGTGTCCACACATAATGTATTCAGCCAAATGTTGGCCGTGTTTCCCCACGATACGTATTCGGCGTTCTGCGCTCTGCAGGCACGGCCACACGAACTTTGGGCATTGACATTCGGATCCTCATTTGAAGATAGATTGATCTATGCTACTTCTGACTGCTTTGACACGTTTCCATTTCCCGATGGATGGGAACGCGATCCGGTCCTCGAAGCAGCTGGGCACGGATACTATCAGTTTCGGGCTACCCTCATGGTACAGAAGCGAGAGGGTTTGACAAAGATCTACAATCGTTTTCATGATCCATATGAAAGAGCAGCAGAGATCCACAAACTGCGCGAGCTTCACGACGCAATGGACCGTGCAGTTCTGTCGGCCTACGGGTGGAGCGACATAGACACGGAGTGCCAGTTTTTTTTGGAACGCAATCAGGATCAGGAAGATGCGGAAGGGGCGCGATTGTCCTACAGCTACCGGTGGCGAGATGACACGCGTGAAGAGATCCTGGGGCGACTGTTGGAACTGAACGGTCGGCGGAGTGCGTGAGCACGCGCACGGCCACGCGCAGATGTGCCGGTGCATGCAACCGGTCTCGTATTGCGGGGCGTTGGGGCGCTCGAGGCGTTCGCGGCGCTGCGGCAGCAAGTGCTACCGTGGAGCAGCCCCAAAGGCCCGCCGCCGGCTGCCAGACAGGGCGGCGGGCGCCGGGGGTTGCCCTGGTAGCGGGCTGGGGGCGCCCCGACGCCGTCAAGTAGCTGCGGAAACTGGAGCTCTGCGAATGCGCCTCGACTTGCTCGGCCGCCGTCACCAGGGTCCCGGCGGCCGTCCGGGTGTCGCAGGCATCAGCGTCGTGGACCTCTTGCGCCGACGACCGCGCGTCCCGGAAGGAGGCGGGAGGCGCGGGGCATGCTCGATGACGATTGTCCGCATGGCGGTAGGGCGCACGGGACGCGGCGCCCGCTCCGAGAGACGCGCCGCACTGCGCTCGTCCGACTCGTACTGGAGTGCCGGAGCGAGCGAAGGTGCACCTCAGAGTACATCCACGCGACGAGCCGCGTATGCCGGTCGGGACAACGGGCGGGGGGGTTGGGTGGCGGCATGCGGCGGAACGTGTGCACCGGGCGCATCACGAGCCCTCTACGGCTCAGTCCGGGCGGACAGCCTTACGGGGTTCTCCCCACGCCAGCACGGCGTCGTGGGTGTCCCGGTGGCGGTCCCTCGCCCACCTGGAGCCCGGGCTGCTGCCCGTAGTGTGGGGCGAGCGCGTGGGGATGTGCGCGGCTCAGGGAGGGGCGCCGGCCCGAGGCACACGACCTCGGCGAAGCTGTGGTCCACGGGCGCTGAGGGGCCGTCGCTGTTCGCGGAACTCTTGAGATCAGGGACGGATCTCAGCACAGAAACCGCCCTCTAGCTTAGTACTGACGGTCATAAATACGACAACGTATATGAAGATGCTATCATGCACCCTCGGAGGCCTGCTGGCATGCCGAGGAAGAGTCCATATGGCATCGAGTTGGGTCATGACGAAGCGGTTGAGCTGCGGCAGCGGGCACGAAAATATACGTTGCCGTATTTCCAGGTCCTGCGGGCCCAGATGATCCTCCTGGCCGCCGACGGATGGCGAAACGACCAGATCGCCGAGCAGTTGAACTGTCGCCGAGAAGTGGTCGCCAAGTGGCGCAAGCGCTTCTTCGAGCGACGGCTCGCGGGGCTCGACGACCGCGACCGCCCGGGCCGACCCCGGGTTTTTCCCCCCGGAGGTCGTCGTGCAGGTCAAGGCCCTCGCCTGTGAGCTGCCGTCCACGCACGGAGTGCCCCTCGCGCGGTGGAGTCGGGCGGAGCTCGCGCGGCATGTGCAGGAAACCGGCCTTGTCGGCACCATCAGTGGCAGCACGATTTGGCGGTGGCTCTCCAAGGACGCGATTCGTCCTTGGCAGCATCGCTCCTGGCTCTTTCCCCGCGACCCCCAGTTCGAGCAAAAGGCCGCACCCGTCCTCGATCTGTACCAGCGGAGCTGGCAAGGCCAGCCCCTCCACGACGACGAGTTCGTCATTTCGGCCGACGAGAAGACGAGCATCCAGGCGCGTCACCGGACCCATGCCTCCGTGCCTGCCCGCCCCGGTCGCCCCATGCGCGTCGAACACGAGTACCAACGGCGCGGCGCCTGGGCCTACCTCGCAGCCCTCGACGTGCACCGAGCCCACGTCGTCGGACGCTGTGAGGCCCAAACCGGAATCACGCCCTTCCGTCGGCTGGTCGAGCAGGTCATGACCACCGCCCCCTACCGGCAGGCCCGGCGCGTGTTCTGGATCGTCGACAACGGCTCCTCGCACCGCGGTGCGCGATCCATTCAACGGGCGCGGACCTGGGACCCCAGGCTTCAGCTCGTTCACACCCCGTGCCATGCCAGCTGGCTCAACCAGATCGAGATCTACTTCTCGATCGTGCAACGCAAGGTCCTGACACCAAACGACTTCGCCAGCACCGCGGAGCTCGCCGACCGCCTCCGCGATTTCGAGAACCACTTCACGAGAATCGCCAACCCTTTCGAGTGGACCTTCACCCGCGACGACCTGGCCAACCTCCTCACGAAACTCAACTCACCGTCCCTGGCCGATGCGGCGTGAATACGTTACCGAACTTATGACCCAGGGGTACTTAGCTATAGCTAACTAGGGCATCCGGGCTTGTCGACAGGGGCGGAAGCCGTTTGGGGCAACGACGCCGCTTCTGGCGATGCGTGCCGCTTCGGAGGGAAAGGCGGAGCCACCTATGGGGCGCCAGCACAATGTGTGCGAGAGGAAACGGAAGCACCTCGAGAAGGGGGTCGCGGAGGTCATTTGGAGACTTCGGGCACGGCACGCGAAGACGCCAATCACCGTCGCGACCCGGTTTCGGAGCGCCGACGGTGCTGTGGGACGTCGCGACAGGGCCACGCACTGGATCCACTGGTATCCTGCTAAGATGTTTCACCGAATTCCAGCGGAGATTCTGGATTCCTTTGAGCGCGGACCGCTGGCGGTTCTGGATCCCTTCTGCGGATCTGGAACAGTATTGCTTGAGGCGGCCATGCGGGGACATCGGGCGATCGGCGCGGACGTGAATCCGCTCGCCCGACTCCTTTCGAAGGTAAAGACAAGGAGGCTGGACGGCACGACGATCTGCGATGAGGCGATGGGTATCGCGAAGCGCGCGGCAACTGGAACAGCTACAATTGACGTGGGTCGTTTGCCCGAGTACTGGTTTCTGCCCGCGGCCCGCCAGGCCTTGGTTCGGACAAACCTGGAGATCCAACAGGCGTCGCGCGGATCACACCGAGACTTCCTGCGAATCTGTCTGAGTGCGATCGTACGCCCGTGTTCCTTGGCCGACCCCTCCGTTCCGCCGCCGGTGCGCCTATCGACGAAGCGCGCACATCGCGCCGGGGGCAGATACGCCCGGGACCTGGAAAGGGCGCTCGCGGTTACGGCGGAGACCGTGCGGGACGCCTTCTGCGAACGCGTACAATCCAACGTACAGAGAATGTCGGAACTTCGAGGGGTGCGCGGATACGGACGAGTCCGAATTCTCGGTCAAAGCGCGGAAGCGGCAGCCACAGGCCTTCCGCCCCAGTCAGTGGATGTGATCATCACCTCGCCACCGTACTGTGGTGCCCAGAAGTACGTCAGGAGCCTGAAACTCGAAATGATGTTGTTGGGTTTCGAGCGTCGTGATATTGATGCAGCCGACCGTCGCACGCTCGGGACGGAGCGCCTCAGTGTCCGCCACGCGTTAAAACGGATGGCGACACCCCTGCAAGAGACCCACTCCTTGGTGCAGGCAATTGCAGAACGAAACACAACCCGGGCTTTGATGGTGGCCGAGTACGTGCGGTACTTGGAGAGATTTGCCCAAGAATGCGCTCGAGTACTGAAGCGGCGCGGAGAGGCCTTCGTCACGTTCGGCCGAGGACACGTCGCCGGAATTCCAGTCGCTTGGGACGGTGTGTTCGCGAGTCTAGCTAGTCGCGCTGGCCTACGGCTCGAGGCAGTCTTGGTCGACCGCATACCGAGCCGCGGCCTGATGACGTCGCGACATCGTTCGTCTGGCGTGATTGAGGATGAGCGTGTGGTCTGGCTAAGAAAAGGTTGAAGCGATGACCGAAAACCCATTCGACATAATCAAGGCTGAGGAATTCAACCACGGACTCGACCAGCTTGCGAGCCTGATGCATTTTGGCGCCGGGCGCGCCCGGAATCTGCTGAACGCGAGCAATGTGTTCCTGGACGGCAGCCGGGGCTCGGGGAAATCTATGTATCTGCGTTTGCTATCGATTCAGGCAAAGACAATATACGAAAAGTTGGCATCGGAAGGGAGGGCGGAGCCATTGCCTCCTCACAGACCATTCGTTGGTGTTTACATGAAGCTGTCACCGACGGCCTTTGGCCAGCACGAAAAGGAGGACACGGCCGGATTTTCGTCCGCCTTTCAAGAGTTCTTCAACGTGTACGCCATGGAATGTATAGTACAAACAGTACTTGAGTCGGTGCGAGACGGACTATGTCGGCTAGAGAGCGAAAACGAACTGATTTTGCAGCTATGCAGAGTGGTCGGTGGATCCCATGGAAGTCTACGGGAGTTGTGGCATGCGCTTCGAGCCCAACGACACACGCTTCGGGAAGCCCTTAACCACCCTCCGTACTCGGCCGGGGAGCAAGCGCAACCAGAGATTTTGTGGGAGCTTGCTGAGGTGTTGGCCGCCACGTCGACGTTCTATCGGCAGCGCGTCCACCTGTTGGTCGATGAGTACGACAACTTGAGCCAGACTCAACAACGTACGTTGAACACGTATCTGCGTAAACGAGACTATCCGTTAACCTTTAAGATCGCCTGCAGGAAGCACCGGCTGGTAACACACGATCTTCAGAACCGCCCGCTGAATGAGTCGGGCGACTTCAGCCGGGTGAGGCTGGACGACGATGACGTGGGTCTAGGTGGGGATTTTGCGTCCTATGTGGAGAGCATTGCGAACAAACGGCTAACGAACGTGGGGATTGACTCGGGCATTCGGGAGTTTCTTGGTGGCGCAACGAAGAAACCCCGGCGCAAGGGTGAACGCAGGTACGGCGGTTTCGAACAACTGGTCGTGCTCTCGTCCGGAATAGTACGGACGTTTTTGGAGTTGTGTAGGGACATATATGCGGATATGCCCGCGCGGACTTCGTGGCCGGTGGACATCGGGATTCAGGACAAGGTGGTCAAGGAATACGCGGGTAGCCGTTGGAACTCGCTATCAACAGACACCTCTGCGCGACCCGAGCTGCAGAGGCTAGTTGAGCAGGTGGCACAGCTGTTTCGGCGGAAATCGGAAGCCGGAAGTGAAAAACAGATTATTAGGTTGGAGATCGTAGACTTTGACAAGGCGACGAGATTCCTTCGGGAACTCTTGGACAGCACGCTTGACTTATGAAGCCTTTATTAAGCCGAATAGAGAACGGCTGCAAAAGAACAAGGGTGTGCCGAGTCGAGGCTATTTGTTGCACAGATTGCTTTGCGTGCACTTTCGGCTGGAGCCGGAGAGCCGGTGGGACTTCGAAATTAGTTCTGCGAATCTCGAGAAGTTGATAACCCACTCGGATGGAGCAGCGGAGGAGATCTTGCGGCAGCCAACGCGTCGTCGGCGGGTTACGTCACGTTCGCGTGGAGGCCCACTGCTCCGGCCGGTTTGTCCGATTCTGGACGCGCATTGCGACCCGACGCAACCGGACATAGGTAGGGGGTTTCTGTCGTGTCGCTTGCCGAAGGCCGGTCCGATGCGGGACGCCATTGTACTACTAAAGGGAGCGTTCGCGGATGTGGAAGGAGATGTGGAGTATCAGTTGCTGACGGCAGAGGACTACCCACCGAGGGGTGACCTGTCGTGTAAGGTGTGCGAGGCCATGGCGCGGTCTTCGTTTGTTCTGGTCGAGTTTAGTCGCTTTTCCGCGAGTGTAGCGATGGAGCTCGGCTTTTGTGTGGCGCGGGGGGTTCGCACGTATGTTCTATTCAACAGGGAGGAGCAGCCGGAGGTCGGCGGCCCGTTTGCGAGTATCGAGTACTTGCCGTACTCGGTGACACCCGCGGGAGCGCGTGACCTGGTGCAGAATCGACTTGTTCCCTTTCTGGAAGACGGCGACGTTCAGAGGACGATCGACCTCGGTCCGACAGGTGATGTGGGTATTGGGGCGAGTGAGGATGTATTTGTGGCGCTACCTGATGAGGAGTATAGTCAACAGACGATATTGCCGGCTATTCGGGAGGTGTTGGACGAGAGGGGTATGAAGGCAGTGACTGCGGGCGAAGGTCGGGCGCTGCAGGACCTTCATCGTGCGGCGCTTGGGATCGCGAGGTGCCGTTGTAGTCTAATAGATACGACATTAGGTAATCCCATAAGGGCGATGTACTTGGGCATGGCCTTGGGATACGGTAGGCGGTTTGGAAATCTGCTGAACGAAGGGCGGGATGATGGCAGGGCCATATTTGCGAATGCGAAGTCAAAGTCCGTGTGGAAGTACCGAGATCGAGCTAGTGTAAGTGAGTGCGTGCGCGAGTTTCTAGAAAGGTTGGAAGGAAAATGACGTTGTATATTACGAGTGTTAGTTTTGAAGACCGGTGTTTGGCGCTAGTTGGCGATCTGCGACGAGTAGGGGTGGAATCCGACTCACGGGTCGCTGTGTTGGATTTTCGAGGCTATGAGAACGTAGATCCGTACCTGGTGAATCGAGCGCAACTTATGCGAGAATTGGGGGCTTTGGGTTGCGGTGTCGATGTTCTGGAGGTAGGTGTCAGCACTCCGCTTGGGTGCGCGCTGGGGCTCGAAGGCGTAATGGAGAGGGTGGGGGCGCAGCGCGTGGTGCTGGATATCTCGACGTTGCCGCGCAGTTATGTGTTTACAGTGTGCAAGGTGCTGTGCGAAAAGGAGGTAGAGTGTACTTTGCGATACTACAAGCCGGAGACGTATGGGGGGCAACTGAGTCGGGGAGTGAGGCGCGTCCAGGCGGTGCCGGGATTTGAAGGGCGGAGTATTGGGAGCGATAACACGACGTTGGTGTTGATACTGGGCTTTGAGGGTTACAAGTCCCTTTATGCGTGGGAACAGCTGGGGCCGTCGAAGACGATCGCGCTGTTGGGTGATCCGCCGTACCGGGCGGAGTTTTTTGAGACGGCGCAGCGGAGTAATGCGGAACTGTTTAGGCAACTTGGGTCGCGCGGTGTGGTTGGAAGGCTGAATACTTTTGACGTGGGACTGGCATGCGGGGAGCTGGAGAGACTATACAGCGACTTGATTGGGAAGGATGCGGGGGTGGAGATTGTTGTTTGTCCGCTGGGCACTAAATTGCAGTGTGTTGCGGCGTTCGCGTTGGCTTATAGGCATCGTGAAATTGGGATTGCCTGTGTATCGTCGTTGATGTACTACACGGGGGACTACTCTCGGGGGTTTGTGCGAGAGTATGTAGAGGTGTCACTGCGAGCTCTGGTGCGAGGGAGTTGAGGGGGGGCTGTGAGAGGTGGGGAATGTGTGGCAGGGAGCAGGGACCGGAGAGGCCGCGGGCGTGGTCGGGATGGGGAGACAGCTCGGGACGGGCTGATGGAGAAGGCGACGACGGTTGGGGCGCGGGATGCAGCGCGGGAGGGGAGGTTAGGGCGAAGGTCGGCGGCGAGGGCGAGCGTCTGGTTAGGGTACAGGTGCGTGTTCTCGATGGCGCCCGGCAGGAATTTGGGTGCTGGCGACGTGACGGACGTGGCGACGAAGAGGAGCTCAGATCAAGGTCGATGCTGGGGCGCTCCACGAGCCCAGGTGAACGCGGTTCTCGTCAGCGGAGTTCTTGTCGCGGGGGGGGCGGGCACGAGCGGCCGCTGGCGCAAGTGCTGAGCGGTCTCGGCGTCGTGGACGACGATGACGCAGGCCTGGGCTCGCGCCTAGCAGCCCGTGGCGAAACGGCCCGGTAGGGATCGACAAGATCGATCCCGACCCCTACACTGGTTCCCATGGCGATGGGGAAACGCCGCCGCCGTGCGCGGCAGCCGTCGATGTGGATTGCCAACGCGGACTTGCCGCGGAGTGCAGGCCACCCGTTCTACGCACGCCTGAATCGCGTGCTCGACGAAGCGGGCTTTGACGCTTTCGTCGAAGAGGAGTGCGCGAAGTTCTACGCCGACGGGGTCGGCCGTCCGTCTCTGCCGCCGGGCCGCTACTTCCGAATGTTGTTGCTCGGCTACTTCGAAGGCTTGGAGTCGGAACGGGCGATGGCGTGGCGAGCGGCCGATTCGCTGAGCCTGCGGCAGTTCCTGGACATCGCGCTGCACGAGGCCCCCCCCGATCACTCGACGGTCTCGCGGACGCGGCGGCGGATCGACGTCGGGACGCACGAGGCGGTCTTCACGTGGGTGTTGCAGCGCGTGGCCGACGCCGGCTTGCTGAAGGGGGAGACGGTCGGCATCGACGCCACGACGCTGGAAGCGAACGCGGCGCTGCGGAGCATCGTCCGCCGGGACACGGGGAGGGCTACGACGCGTTGCTGCACGGTCTTGCCGCGGCCTCCGGCATCCCGACGCCGACCCGCGCGGAGCTGGCGCGCCTCGACCGGAAGCGGCGGAAGAAGGGCTCCAACGAGGATTGGAAGCACCCGAAGGACCCGGACGCGAAGATCGCGAAGATGAAGGACGGCCGGACGCACCTGGCCCACAAGGCCGAGCGCGCGGTGGACCTGGAGACGGGCGCGGTCGTCGGCATGACCGTGCAGGATGCCAGCTCCGGCGACACGACGACGATGGTCGAGACGCTGGTCACGGCGGCGGAGCAGGTCGAAGCTGTACTGCCGGCCGGTGGAGGCATTGCCGAGGTGGTCGCGGACAAGGGGTACCACAGCAACGGGACGATGGTCGCGCTGGCCGAGCTGGGGCTGCGCAGCTACGTGTCGGAGCCGGACCGCGGCCGGCGGCGTTGGCGCGGCAAGCACGCCGCCCGCGACGGCGTGTATGCCAACCGACGGCGGATCCGTCGGCCGCGCGTCCGGCGGCTGGTGCGGCAGCGCGGCGAACGCCTCGAGCGACCCAACGCACATCTCTACGAGACCGGGCGTCTGCGACGGGTGCACTTGCGGGGGCACGCCAACATCCGCAAGCGCCTCCTGATCCACGCTTGTGGCTTGAATCTCGGCCTGCTCCTGCGGCGGCTGACGGGCGTCGGCACGCCGCGCAGCCTTCAGGGCTGCGCCCGCGTGCTTTTCGACGCCCTGGAATGCGTCCTGAGACGCTTCTGGCGCCTCGTATCGTGCTCTGAGGCCCTCATGCGGCGCCGACCGCTTGATCCGCGCCGACTTGGCACTACGACGCTGAGTCATCACCGCCTGTCGCTCGCACTACAGAGAACCGGTTTTCCCACGGGCTGCTAGGGGCGGCAGGTCGGGCCCGAGAACGCGTTGCCGGCGGCTCTTGGGCGAGTCAACGGCGAGCGGATTGGGCGAGGGCAGGCGCGAGCTCACGGGCGGCGGCTGGGGACCCCCACAGGAACGGCCCGTACCCGTAGGAGGACCCCGTGATGGCTCGCGTTGACGTGGAACGGTCGATCCTCGCCGCGTACAGGGTCCGGGTCAGCTTGGTGATGGCGCCGGCGGGGGGGAGGGCTGGCGGAGGTTCACTTCATGGTACGCTTGGGCGGGTCGCGTCCCCGGTCGGCGCGGAGCTGGAGGGGGTGGGGCTGTCGGCCGGCTCGATTTCGGAGCGTTGATCGCGTGCGATCTACAGGGTAGGGCTCGGGCATTCGGGCAGCTCCGGGACGGCGGGATGGGTGAGTCAGAGGCGCGTGTCGTTGTGCGGATTCGAGTCGGCCGGCGGCGGCCGTCGATCTCGCGGTAGAATCGCCCGCCGTGCAGAACGTCAACCGGTCACGTGTGGAAGCTTCTTGGGGCCGTGGGGGGGCGCCTTGATGGTTTACGCATGGGCGGACGGAGAGCGTTCAACGAAGCGGAGTGTTCGGCTTGGGGTCTGGTGTCGCGACGGCGGGCGTTCTTGTACTGGCGTGACCCGCCCCGCCGGTACGCGCCCCGGGCCCCCGGCTTCCCGGTGACAACTGCCCCGGGTCGTGGGGGGCGGTCGCGCGTGGGTGGAATCGTGGGCGTACCCGGCGCGTTCTGAGAGAAACAGCAATGAATGCGGGGGTTTGTCGCTGTATTCGTGCTATCGCTGCCATAACGCCGGTGCTGGTCCGTGGCGGTCCGCATCTGACTGACGGCGAAGCGGGGCTACAGCATCGTGTTGGCAGGGTCGCCGGCGACGGGCACCACCCCGGTACCCCCTGTCCACGAGGTCGGCAGGGCGAGCGACCCGGCGGGTTGGCGGCGTCGCGCTCATCGGTGTGCCGGGACGGGAACTGGAGCTACAGAGGCGGAACGTGACCGCAAACAACAGACCCGCCGTCATGCTGACCGGTGACCCCACCGCCGAGTGGAAGATCGAACTCAGGAACTTTCCTGAACTCGAGAAGGCACTGGGGCGAGATGTCCTGAATGCCTTCTGTCGCTGCTTCGTTCATGCCGATCGCCTAACGAGCATGACCAGCGGCACCTACGCGAGCGAGCACCATCACGGCCCTGAGTCCACGGCATACCAACGCGATCACATGTCGATGTTCTGGTTCACGATCGGGACGCTGCGCGAGTTGGCCCTCGCGATTCGAGCCGCACGCGCCGCCCTTGCGAAGCGCGGATGGTTCGAGCCGAAGAGTGAACATTGGGCTACTCTTCGGAAGCTGGAAGAACGATGGGAGAACGACGAGTTCTTCAGGAAGATACGGAACGTGGCAGCATTCCACGTTGATGAGGCCGTCATTGACAGGGGTTTGAACGAACTCGCCAAGGACCGCGTAGTCGATCTCGCCGTGGGTCAGGGCGCCAATAACATCGACAGCGTGTTCTCGCTTGGTACTCTGGCGCTTTTCCATGGACTGGAGATGAATCTGGATGACTATGGAGCATTTGTCCAGATGGTAACGAGCGACCACGTTGTTGCGGCCGAGGCAATCCAGACTGCGTTCGTCCACGCGGCAGAAGCCGCCGGCATCTTGCACGAGTGAAGGTCCAACAGAATCCGCAGTGACTATTCCCTCGCGGACGTGGACGCCAGGGGACACAGGCGTAGCTCCGACCCTCCGGTTCCCGGCGGACTCGCGGGTTCGGGCTGCCCTGAACGACGACCCCGAGTGGAAGCCACGTCGGACGGGTCTTGCCGTCGGGAGTTCGGCACCTCGGTACGGACCGAGCTGACGACCATTGGCGAACAGGGTCTCTTCACGCGATGCGTAGCGGAGTCGGTCGAGTCCATCTGCGAGGTGCTCTCGGACTGCGCCGTTCCGGAGCCGTGACGGGTGCCGCCAGGACGGCCGGTTCGTTTCTCGGATGCTCTGATCTGTCCGGAGTACCGGCCCGTCGCGATGTCGGCCGCCGCGGTCGTCGGTGGTCGCCCAAGCCGTCGCCGCGGCCGTCGGCGCCCCGGCCACCTAGGTCCGCGAGGCCCTGGTCACGACGCTCGCGGAGCTTGCCGCCCGCCTCGATCGGACGGAAGCGGCTGTGCGGCAGCGGGCGTGGCGCCTGCGCGCGGCGCCAGTTCGCGGGTGATGTCGCGTGACCACGGAACATCTGGACATCGGGTGTGAGGAGTGCCCGCGAACAGCGACTGGGACTACCGGCCCGATTCGTCCAGGACGTGCTTCTACAGACCCGTAGGTTCCTGCTCAGAAAAGAGGGGTAGAACAAGGGGAGCATGTCCTTGGGATCTCGCCGTCGACGCTGCCCAAGATGCTCCAGTACCACCCGGATCGCCGCGGCAGCTCACGGGTTGCGGTCGTCGTTCCCGGGCCGGGCGACCCAAGATCCGTCTCAGTCTAGCAGTCCGGCGTGAAAAGGAGGTTGGCGATGGCGACGATGTCCCAAGCTATCAGGGAAGCGTTCGGGGAAGGCGGCGGCGCTCTCACAAGGGAGGCCATCAAGCAGTCCGTCGAGTCCCGCTACCCGGGGAAATGGCAGCCGGCCACGCTCAGTGCTCACCTCTACGCGTGCGCCATCAACAATCCGAAGGCGTACGTTCATCACCCGCACTCGGAACGCTTTCTCTACAAGCTCGCTGACGGAACGTTCGAGTTGTACGAGGAAAGGCGACACGGCCCGAATCTATGGGTGCCCAACGAGGCCGAGGACGTGTCGGAGGAGGCCGAGCAGGCCGTCGAGGCATCGATCAGCCTCGAGCGGGACATCGAAGATCAGCTTGTGCGCCGACTGGACGCCCTTGAGGAGGGTCTCAGGTTCGTGGAGCGGCAGGCCAAGTGCGACGTAGGGCGTGTCGATATCGTGGGCTGTGGGACCGACGGCGCGACCGTTGTGGTCGAACTGAAGGTCGGGGCGGCGAAGGACTCGGCCATCGGGCAGATCGCCCGCTACATGGGTTGGCACCAGCAACAGAAGGGCGCTGGAACCGTTCGCGGCATCCTCGTGGCCTCGGATTTTCCTGAAGGAGTGCAGCACGCGGCCCTGGCGATTCCGAACTTAACCCTTCGGCGGTATCGCGTTCAGCTCACCTTCGAGGACGCGAGCCTCTCTGCACTGTAGCCCCAATACACCGCTGACGTAGGGCGTTGATGATGGCGCGCCGTTGGACGGAAACTGGGGACACAGCCGTGCGGCTTGCCGCGGCGCTCGACTACGGATGGAAATGGCAACTGAAAAAGGGACCACCGTGGCCACGTGAAAAGGGACCACCCAGGTCTCCGTCAACACATCAGATTCTGGGCCCTCCCTGTCTGAGCGTTCCCGGTCTGTCGTGCGGGCTCGCCTGGGACCGTGCGCGCAGCCGGCGTCAAGGCCGTCAGCCCCGCGAAGCGGGGGCGGAGCGAAGCGACGCGCCTTGACGCCGGCGAGCACACGGTCATGCTGATGAGCCCGACAGCCCGGGTCAGCATCATCGACGCCCTCCCTTCTTCGCGGATGCCGGCGCCTGGTTCTGCTTCGCGGCCGCCAACCTGAAGCTGCCGCCCGTGGTCTGCAGTACGGTCGCGTGGTGCACGACCCGGTCGATGACCGCGGCGGCCGCCGTCGGGTCGAGGAAGACCTCGGACCAGCGCGCGAACGGCAGATTCGTCGTCACCACCAGGCTCCGGCGTTCGTAGCGCTGGCTGATGAACCCGAACAGCAGGTCGGCGCCGGTCTTGTCGAGCGGGACGTAGCCCAGCTCGTCGACGTGCACCACGTCGTAGCGGGCGAGCTGGGCGAGCTTCCGGGTCAGCCGGCCCTGCTGCTGCGCCTCGACGAGCATGGTGACCAGCTCAGCCGCGGTCACGAACCGCACCCGGTGGTCGTGCTGGCAGCAGGTCATCCCCAAGGCGATGGACAGATGCGTCTTCCCCGTGCCGACCCCGCCGACGAACACGACGTTGGCGGCCTCGGCAACGAAGCGGCAGTCGAAGACCTGCAGGACGGCGTCGCGGTCGAGGTCCGGCTGCGCCTCGAACGAGAAGGCGTCCAGCGTCTTCAGCATCGGGAAGCGGGCGTCCTGAATGCGGCGCTGGATGCGGCGCTCCCGGCGTGCGGTCACCTCCAGGTGCACCAGCTGCGCCAGGTAGTCGGCCGGCGCCTGACGCTGGCGCACCGCCTGCTCGGCCAGGGGCTGCCACTGCGCCGCGACCGTCGACAGGCACAGCGCCTTCAGGTCGGCGGCCAGGTGCGGAGGCTCGGCAATCGCGGCGGCCATCAGCGAGCGCCCTCCACCAGCGCGTCATACGCCGACAGCGTCGGGACGGGCACCGCGATCCGCGCCAGCTCCGGACGCATCTCCGTGACCGGCGGGCACACCGGCGGCGGGCCGGCCTCCTGCTGCCGGAGGATGAGCCGCACCGTGGCTAGGCGCGGGGAATGACGCTCGAGGGCGGCCCTCACCGCGCGCTCAACGGCCGCAGCCGGGTGCGTTTCCATCAGCCGCAGCATCCGGACCCATTCCTGGTCGGGCTTGCGCGTGTGCTTGGCGAGCTCGGCCCGCGCCTGCTGCCACACCGGGGCCAGCCGCCAGTCGAGAAGCGCCGTCGCCTCGGGCACGGCCCGGTGCTTCCGCTCGAGCAGCGGCAGCACGTGAAGGGCATCGAGGACCTTCGCGCCCCGGCAAAACGCGCGGGGATGCTCGGCGACCACCTCGGCGCCGACCGCGATCGCCACGCGGTCGTGGTACAGCTTCACCCACACCGGCCGGTAGGCGTGGCGGATCGGCACCGAGTAGCTGACCTTGTCCACCCGCACGTGCCCGAACTTGTCGGCGACCCGCGGGACGACGCGGCAGGTCGCGGGCAGGTGAGCGGGCATCGCCCGCAGATGCCGCCGCTCCTGCGCCAGTGCTTCCTCGACCGAGCGCCCGTCGTCGAGGTGGCGCGTCGGCAGGTCCGCCTCCAGCTCCGTGATGATCGCCGCGTTCAGCGCCGCCCAGCTTTCGACCGCCAGCCGCGGCCGGAACACGAGATTCCTGACGTATTTCACGCCCGTCTCGACAGAACCCTTCTCCCAGCCCTTCGCCGGCGCGCAGAACTCGGCCCGGAACGGATACCCGCCCCGGAACGCCTCGAACGCTTCGGTCTCGACCCGGTCCCGGCCCGCCAACACGTCCTTGACCGCCAGCGAGGTGTTGTCGAGGACGACGCGGTCCACGAGGCCCCCGTAGTAGCGGAAGGCCGACTCGATGCCGTCGAGCAGCGACTCGAGCCGCTCGACCGCGTACGCCTTGGCGAAGTACGCGTTGGAGAACGGCAGCGTCGCCACCAGGTACTTCACCTTGCGCGGCACGCCGGCGATGTCGACCCACGACTCGCCGAAGTCGACCTCCATGGTCGTCGCGGCCCGCACGCTACGGTGCACGAAGGCCTCCTTCGGCGCCACGGCCGCCCGCAGCCCCGCGACGTAGCGCCGCACCGTGCGCGCGGAGGCCGGCCCGGTCAACGGCATCAGCAGCCGGCGAATCCGCTTCGCGGTCACCCTGGGCTCCTCGCGCAGCCACTGCGTGATCCGCTCCCGCCACGGGTCCAGGCTGCTCGGCCGCGGCGGCGACACCCGCGCCGGCGGGGTCGGCTGGCTGATGGCCCGTCGCACCGTCTTGACGTCCAGCTTCAACCGCCGGGCGATCTCCCTCTTCGGCACATCCTCCACCAGATGCAGGTGGCGGACCTCGGCCCACTGCGTCATCCTGATCACCTCCACGTCCTCCTGGCTCAGTCGACGTGACGACCTGTCTCGCCGCGTCGATCATCGCCAGGGAATCGCTGATTCCTGGGTGCTCAGGTGGTCCCTTTTCACGTGGCCACGAGGTCCCATTTCATGTTGCCGCTACCAACAGGCTTGAGGCACCGCCCGAGCCGGCAGGGCGTGGTAGGCAGGCGCCACGGAGAGACGTGGGCACAGGCGCTTCACGCGTAGCCGTGAGCCAACTGGCCACCTGGGAACTGCAAAGCTGCTCCGAGGGACTGTGGTGTGCAGAGCTTTGAATCAAAGAAACGCACTTTCGCCTTTAGCATTGGACCGAAGATCGGATCCGCGGTCAGGCCGGGGTTCGGTAGCCACCCATTGACGTGCCCCTCATAAGCGAGCAACCAATGGTCCGAAGCGGCCGCGTCTGGCGGTGCGACCGACGTCGTCCAAACCTGCCTGTCCAATGAGCCGGATGGGAGCACTGCGCGAGCCTCGCACTGTAGCGCGAGCAGAGCTACCACATCGTCGTCCATTCTACCAATCAAGTGTGATATCGCTTTACTGAGGGACACGTCCAGCGCTAAACATCCCCAAAGGGCCCATGACACTTCGCTGCCGTGACCTTGAGGAGCATGGCGCCGAATTATCGACGAAAAAGTGTCAGCAAACGCTGTCTTATCAATGGAATGGCCGGCCGCCGCCTGTGTGACAACGATATAAAGAACCCATCGCAGGGTTGCAGCATCTGCGGTCGCGGTGTTGAGTAGGCAGTTCTGAAAGGTCGGCCACGCATGCTTGTGAACCTGGACATTGCGGACACGGGCAAGGGCATATAGAAGCGCCGTGCTTTCGGGGTCAGTCGAAAAGACGTCGAATGCGATACTAAACAGACTGACAATGTCATCCCGTTGAGCCACCGGGCGGTCGGCGCCGCGGACTAGGAAACGTGATATATCGATAGCCCAACGGTTGTTTAGGGGACGTGGCAGTTCACGAATGAACGTCTTTCGAGGGTTGAGAGTTAGACCAAAGTCATTTAGAGTGTTCTGGATGACGGCGAGCGCTTCTTCGGCTCCGGATTGGGTGGGAAATACAAGCTCGTAGTCATCAACGTACCGGAACCCAGAAGACAATGCCGAGTTCTGTTGAAGTGCTGCATCTACGGTGGCGAGTACCAGTTCCGCGACAACAAGGGATGTATCTGGACCGATGGGAATCCCATTGGTTTGACCGTGGTTAATCCGTTGAAGCTCAGCGTCGACCTTGTTGCCGAAACGGCCGCTCCCGCGACTGGGGGTTGCAAGCGCGGCCTTGCTTGCGGCCTTCCCGTGAAGGGCCCAGGGAATCGAATGGGTGTATAGACTGGGATAGAACTGGGCAATGTCAGTGTAGAGAAGATAGCGGCCACCGCGACGGGTGAGCGCGCGAAGTCGCGGAAGCTCTCCATAGCGAAATCGCGGTATGATTTCCCGTGGGCTCTGCATCATTACGTAGGGGCGACTGGCTGACATGCGGCTACGCCAAGTGTGGGCCCGTATGGTAGCCCAGTTGGACACTAGTAGATCTGCGAGGCGGAAGAAGGCGTGAGGATTAGGGATGCTCAGTGGGCGCCGCAGGCCACCGGGGCGGGCCAAGTTATGTCTAACACATTGTGTGCGTCGGGCAGGCCAACTGCCGGTGTTGTTGACAGCGTACGCTGCGAAATTCTGGGTCGTAAAAGGAGGCGGCAGCTCTCTCGGAAAATAGCCACGTGCGAGAAGCGACTGGAGAGTGGGCTCGCGGGGTGAAGTGGGCTTGCGGGGTGGTGTCATGACGAGGATGAGGTGGGCACAGGGTTGGGGTCAGCATTCGGCCGATGCGTCGAATCGGGTCTCTGATTCTATCCCAACGGGAGGTGGTGCGGCCAGACGGGAGCTGGGTGCAGTCAGGAGGTCGGGCGGCGACAGCGCTGGAGGGGGAAGCGGAGCGGTGTGAGTGGAGGGGCCTTCGGCGGGCCTGACGCCGGTGTGGACGGGGGCGGGCCGGGCTCGGCGTCGGCCGCGACGACCTGCGCGCGCCGCGGCGGGGGGCGAAGGGAATCTCCGCCGCCGTTGGGATGGCACGGCTTTCGCCCGGCCGAAATCGTCAGCCTCCTACGACACGTGCGGGGGCGGGTCATTGGGGGCTTCCCCGAAGTCGAATGGCCGGGAGTAGACTGACCTCGGGGTCGCTTACGTGGGTTTTCGAGACGCAGATGAGTCGCTCCACGTCCGGGCCCGGTTGGGCTGCAGCTAGCGGCAACTGCTGTCCATCAAGCTGCGTCAGGCCGAGGCCATGGACGAGCGTATCGCGAGCCACGGGCCGACCGCGATGGTCGGCGACGGCAACAACGACAGCCAAGCCCTGCTGCGCTGCCTCAGTGCGGGCGGAGTCGGCGGACCTGGTGCTGATGCAGGTCACGCGCGTCGCGCGCGGCGGTTCATCGTCGAGAACATCACGGTGGCCCTCGGTGCCAAGGCGGTCTGACACGTCGTCATCGGCCTCCCTCCTCGAAGCTGCGGACGTAGCGCGAGACGGTCCACGGCGGGATGCCGAGGGCCTTGCCGATCTTCTTGAAGCTGAGGCCCTCGCCGCGGAGCTCGACGGTGCGCGCGACGGTGTCGACCGGGAGCGGCGGGTGCAGATAGGCGCGCCCGCTGGACACCCGGCCCGGGCGTCTCAGCGTTGCCCGGTCCGACGGCAGCGGCGTCGCGCGCGGGTCGTTGACGTCCGGGGCGTACTTGCCCAAGTTCTTCCAGTCGAGGCGCGTCCGCTGCGGACCCTCGGGCATGAGCTCCTCGGGGTCCTGGTCGAGGGCGCCGTCGCTGCCCTGCCAGACCACCTCGGCCTCGGCTACCGCGCCGGTGGCGGTGTCCCGCACCGGGATGAGCTGGGGCTCGAACTCGCCGCAGACGACCGATACGCCGGTGACGTGCCCGACGCCGGTCCGCCAGCTGACGTCAGTCGGCGCGGACTGGACGTCGGGCCTCGCGAGCGCTGCGGCGAGCGCGGAACCCTGCAGCCGCAGCTTCGACGTGACCGACAACGGCGGCATCGTGCAGCCGGCGTTGTCGATGGAGCGGACGACGACCTTGGCGCCGACCCGCTGAACGGTTCGTTCGGACATGGTTCTCCTCTCTTCGGGGATGTGCGACGGACGGGACCAACCCGCCGGCCCGCCGAGTGCCGGGCGGTGTTCCTACGGGGGGTCGAGATGCGTGGTCGGGGTCGACGGGTGGACGGCGTCCCCGCGGGCTGACGGTGGGGCGCGCCCGGGATCGGCACGGGGCGGGACGAGTCCGCGTGGGCCGCGGTCACGAGGGCGTTCTGACGGAGGACGGCGAGGTTCGCGCGCCCGGCGGCTACGGTGGCGTGGGCTGTGGACATGCGGCCGGCGCTGAAGGCGGCGGTGATGCGGTGGATGTCGTGCGCGGTCGTCAGGATGGTCGCGATGACGGTGTCGTCCGCGGCGTGCCGGTGCACGGCGTCGGCGGCGCACCACGCCCCCCTTCGGCCGGCGTGGTCGTCGTCAGGCAGGCAGGTCGGCTGCCACGCGGCGCCGGTGGCCGACCACGGGCAACGGCTGGCATCAACTGCAGGGCGTCGCGGTTTCCGGTGAGGCGCGCCATGCGCGGGCGCCCTTCCGCGCGAGGGCGCGCCGCCACCGCCGGCGGGCCGCCCGCGACCGGGGCTTCGCCGGGCGCTCCGCCGCCCGGTCTCCCCGGTCCGCAAGCCACCGCGTGATCGCTTTCTCGCTCGCGTGGCCCGGCTGTCTCTCGACGGCGCGGGGCAGCGCCGCCTGGGCTCGTCGCCGCGGCCACCCGGAGCTCGGCGAGCGCCAGCTCCGCGTGGGCCGGGTCGTACTCGATCCACCCGTCGTAGATGACGACCCCGTTCGGCGCCACCCGGTAGACGCGCCACCCGTGCGCGTCGGGGACGTCGGTTCTCGCGATCAAAGGCGCTCCGATGGACACGACCGGGGCGTTGTCCCGCGAGCCGCGGAGCTAATTGCCGTACGCGCTGCCCGAGGGCCTGTCGGTGCTTTCGCTCGCCGCGAGCCGCCGCGTCCGGACCGCGCCGATCTTCAGTCTCGGCCCGGGCTGACCCCGGCCGCCGCCGTCCTCGCTCTCGAGGCAGCCGTGGGAGGATCTCCATTCCGCCTCAACGCTTGGCCGGGGCGGCGCCATGACGACAGGAAGTACTGGTGATGGCTCAGCTCTTGACGGTCAGGCAAGTTGCCGGTCAGCCAGGCGTCTCGCGGTCGACCGTGTACAAGATGCTGGAGGATCGGGTGTTCCCGGCCGCACCGATCCGGCTTCCCGGCGGCGACCCGCGCTGGCCGCAGGAGGTCGTCGAATGAATGGGTCGATTCCTGCAGGTGCGATGGAGACCGCTCGCCGCCGAGCCGATAGCGGATGCGGCGGATGCGGCGGATGCGGTGGGCGCGGCTCGTGACTCCTGCCGAGCCGGGCGAACCGCGGGCGAGGCGCGCGTCAGCTCGACGGCGCCTGCGGTGTCCTCTCCCTGCACGTCCGGTTCGGGGTACGGCAACGCAACCGCACCCGCGGAGACGGGCGGAGCACCATCGGCAGAATGGGTGCGACGCTGAGACCAACCCCGGGGGGGCGAGATCTGCGTTGACGCGGGTATGGTCTTCACCTAATGTATTTAGGAGAGAACAATGGCTCCTCGCGCCACGCTGCTGCCCGGAACGCTGGACGTCCTGGTCCTCAAGGCCGTCTCCCTCGGCCCCCTCCATGGGTACGGCGTGCTGCTGCGCATCGAGCAGATTACGCGAGGCGCGCTCGTCGTCGAGCAGGGCGCGCTGTACCCCGCGCTCTTTCGCCTGGAGCAGCAAGGGTTGCTTGCGACCGCGTGGGGTGTGTCGGACAACAACCGGCGGGCGAAGTTCTATCGGCTGACACCGGCGGGCCGGCGGCGATTGCGGGTACAGCGCGCGAACTGGCAGCTGCTGGCCGATGCGATGGCGGCCGCGCTCGACACCCGGCCAGGTGAGGTGTGACGACATGTGGACTCGCCTGCGACTCTGGTTCGCCGCCCTTTCTCGGCGCACGCGATTCGATCACCAGCTGGACGACGAGCTGGCGTTCCACATGCAGTCGCGTGCCGAGGAGTGGGAACGCCGAGGATTGTCGTCGTCGTCGGCGCGGCGGCGGGCACGGATCGAGTTCGGCAACGTCGAGCGCATCAAGGAAGAGACGCGGGACGTCCGGCTCGGTGCGTGGCTCGAGCTGCTCAGGCAGGACCTCCGGTACGGATTCCGCGTGCTGCGCTCCTACCCCGGCATGACGGCCATCGGCGTCGCGTCGCTGGCCTTCGGCATGGCTGTCTGCATCTATTTCTTCTTGCGGCTCGATGCCGGGATCCTGCGACCCCTCCCGGGAGCCCGCGATCCAGGTTCGCTGGTTGCCATCGACGCACGGTTGTCGTACCCGGCCTTCGAGCGCATCAGGGAGGTGGTCGACGTCGTCGAAGCGGCGACGGCCTACCTCGGGCCGGCGCCGTTCACCGTCGCCGTCGACCGCGAGGCGGGCGGCGGCGAACGCGTCTTCGGTCATATCGTCTCGTCGGACTACTTCGAGGCGCTGGGCGTTGCCCCGGCCGCCGGCCGCCTCTTCACCCCCGGGACGGAACGGGTCGGCTCGGAGCCGGTGGTCGTCGTCAGCGAGCGGTTCTGGAGACGCCGGCTTGACGCCGATCCGGGCGCCGTGGGGCGGACCCTGCGGGTGAACGGCCAGAGCGTGACGCTGGCCGGCATAGCCGCGAAAGGATTCCAAGGCGTGTTTCCGGTGAATCCGGCAGAGATCTTCGTGCCCGTGACCGCGGGCGCCTCGCTGTTGCCGGAACTGGAGGGCGACGTCCTGTCCGACCCGACCGCCGAGCGTTTCGAGGTGGTCGCGCGGCTGGCGGGCGGGGTGTCGATGCAGACGGCCGAAACGGCACTCGACACGACGGTCCGCGCGCAAGAGCCGCCGCTCGACGTCGGCGAGAGCCGCCGCGAGGGCCCGCAGGTGCGGCTGCTTCCGGCGGGCCGCGCCGCTCGGGTGCCACCGGGGGAGCTGCGACTCATGCTCGGCGTCAACGGGCTGCTCGTCGGGCTCGTGCTCTCGCTGGCCTGCGCGAACCTGGCCGGGCTGCTGTTGGCGCGCGCCGGGAAGCGGCGGCGGGAGATGGCCGTTCGGTTTGCGCTGGGCGCCAGCCGCTCGCGGCTGGTCCGGCAATTGCTGACCGAGAGCGTGCTGCTGGCGCTGGGCGGTGTCGCGGCCGGGCTCGTCTTCTCGTACTGGCTCAATTCCGTCGTCGAGTCCGCGGGTACGGCGACCCCGTTCCCGTTCGAGACCGATCTGCGGGCAGGCCCGACGTTGTGGCTCTTCGTGATGTCGCTGGCCGCGCTGACCGGGACAGGGCTCGGACTGGCACCGGCCCTCGCGGCGACCCGCGGGGCGCGCGACGGCGTCACCCGGTCCTTGCAGGGAGGGCCACCGTCAGCGTTGGTCCGCTATCGCCGGTTCGGCGTCAGGAACCTGTTCGTCACGTATCAGGTAGCCGTGGCCCTCATGCTTCTGCTCACCATCGGCCAGTTGGCCGTCGGCTACCAGCGGTTCAGCGGCATCGACGCCGGGTTCGACACCGCCGACCTGACCCTGTTCGGCGTGGATCCGGGGCGCGACGGCTATACGCCCGCGCAGTCGGCGGCGCTGCTCGACAGGTTGTCGGGCCAGCTCGCCGCTCTTCCCGAGGTGCGGTCTGCGGCGTTGGCCGAGCGCGCCCCGGTTGGAGCCGCGGTAGGTTTCGGCGTGGCATCCGACGTCCGCGTGTCGACATCGACCGCGCAGGCCGACGCGCCGCGCACGTACCATTCCATCGCGTTGGAACACATCGGCGTGCGCTACTTCGAAACGCTTGGCGTTCCCGTCGTCCGCGGCCGGGCGTTCACTGAGCGCGACCTTGCCGCCGGCGGTCTCGGCGGGGGCGCGCGTGCCGCGGAGACGGCCGTTGTCATCAATCAGACGGCCGAGCAGCAGATCTTCGGGCCCGGCGGGGCGATTGGACGCAGGCTGCGGACGGACGACGATGGCGGAGGTTACGTCGTGGTCGGTGTCGTACCGGACATCAGGCCCGCTTTCCTCGCCGCGGGCGCGGTGGCGACGGCGTTCGCGCCCATCTCGGCGGCAGGCTTCGGCCGCGCCGCGAGTCCAGAGACGACGGTGCTGGTCCGCGGCATGTCCGGTGGCGGCGCGATGGCCGCCGTCCGCGGCGATCTGACGCGGACTCACCCGCGGCTCACGATCTTCGACGCCCGCACGATGGACGAGCACCTGGAGCGGTTCGAACGCTTGATCCGGATCGGTGTCGGCCAGCTTGCGGGGCTGAGCTTGTTCGGCCTCGTCCTCGCCGCGATCGGCCTGGCGGGCGTGACGTCCTACGCCGTCACCCGCCGGCGCACCGAGATCGGCATCCGATTGGCGCTCGGCGCGCGGCGGTCCCACGTGCTGTGGCTCGTCCTCAGGGAGAGTACGTTCCTGGTAGTGGCCGGCGCGCTTCTCGGCGCAACGGGGGCGTTTGCGCTGTCTCGTGTGCTCTCGGCTCTCGCCGCCGATCTCGCGCAGATCCTGGCTACCGTCATCGGGGATCCGGTGATGATCATCGGTGGGCCGGCATTGCTCGCGGCGGCAGCGTTGGTCGCCAGCGCCGTGCCCGCCTGGCGGTCGGTACGGATCGACCCGACGTCGACCTTGCGGGCGGAGTAGTCGGCGGGCACCCACCGCGAGGCGGGGCAAGAACGACATCACGGCGAGGCACTCTCCCGAGTCGTCCCCGGTCCGGGTCGCGGCAGCACGGGACGGCGTGTACGTCGCGATCTCGGTGTCTGACAGGGGCCGGGGCGTACCGCCGGACAAGCTGCCGCGCCTCTTCTGGAAGCACGCCGACCTCGCCGGCCGCGACCGCGCGGGCCTCGGCCTGGGCCTGGCCATCTGCAAGGGGCTGGTGGAGGCGTACGGCGGCCGCATCTGGGCCGAGAGCGGAGGTGCCGGCCACGGTGGCGTGCCAGGCTGCCGGCGCGTCGAGCGGCTGGCATGGCCCCGCGAGCCGGCCTCAGGTACCAACAGGAACGCTTGGGCCGGGATACGAAGAGGGCCTGCCCGCCGGGGAGGTGGGCAGGCCCTTCGGTCTTGCGTGTGCGCAAGCGCGAGGTGGTGGAGCCCGTCGCTGTTACAGCCCCGGGTCCGGCCTCGGCATCAGCTCGGTGAACGACGCGCCTTCCATCCGGTCGAACTTCTGGGTCCGCCCCATCAGGGTGTCGACCCCGTACCAGCTCCCGTTCGAGTCGACCGAGATCTGGTGCAGCTCGCGGAACTGGCCGGGGCCGTCACCCTCGAGGCCGAAGGTGAAGAGCTGATTGCCGTTCACGTCGAGCTTGACCATCCGCGGCGGCCGGTTGTCCGCCACCCAGACGTCGTAGCCGGCGGCGTAGATGTCGCTCGGGAACTCGAAGCCCGGCCAGGTGCCGATGGGCGAGATGTTCGGGTGGTACCACACCGAGCGGGTCGTCTGGTTGAAGACCTGCACGCGGTCGTTGTTCCGGTCGGCGACGTAGATGTTGCCGCGGGCGTCGGTGGCGACCGCGTGCACGCCGTCGAACTGTCCACGGCCGCTGCCCGCCGACCCCCAGTGGGTCACGTAGCTGCCCTCGGCGTCCAGCTTCACCACGCGGGAGTTGCCGCTGTCGGCGACGAACATCGTGCCGTCGGGCAGGAACGCGATGTCCTGCGGGCGTTCGAAGTGCGTCTCGTCGTCAGCGGCGACGCCCTCCTCGCCCAGCGTCATCAACAGCTCGGCGCCGTCGTTCGAGAACGCGTAGACGACGTGCTGCGTCTCGTTGACGACCCACACCCGCCGGTCGGGGTCGTGGGGGCTGATGCGGACCTTGTGGGGGCCGTTGGTGCCCTCGAAGAGCGAGTCCCACCGGGTCCACGACTCGGTCATGTTGCCGTCGCCGTCGACGACGAAGATGCTGTTGCGCCACACCCGCTGGCCCTCCTCGGGCTGCACGGCGTCGATGCCGATGGACCCGACGAAGCCGGCGAAGCCGGCGGGCAGCGGATCGGGCAGCCGCATCTCGCCGCGCTGCACGATGAAGATGCGGTCCGGCGACTCGGCGAAGGCGCCGGCGTGGGAGCCCCACGCGAAGCCGGCCTCGGCGAACGGCTTCAGCCAGCCGTCGACGACGTCGTAGGGGCTGTCGCCTTCGACGAGGCGCTCCTGCAGGGACGCGGGTCCGGCCACGAGGCCGGCGCCGACCATGACCGCGAGCACAAGAACTGTCGTGCGCATGTGATCCTTCCTTTCTTTCCTTTCTTGTAGTGGCCTCTCTCGTAGTTGCCTCTCGGTGCTTGCCGCTTTGCGGCTCCGCGGCGGCCGGGAGCCCTCGCCGCCGCACGGTGCAGGCTCCCGGCACGGTGGTTGGGCGGCAAACGGAGGCCGCGGCGCAACCTGCGGTCGCGGCGCGGCTCTCGGTCGCGCAGGGAGCTGCGCTGTCGCGAGGCTCCCGCGGCGACGATCCGCGGGCTACCGCGAGCCCTCGACCGGCTGCGTGTTCAGCCGCCGGGCGCCGGCCATGATGCCGTGCAGCCCGTAGTTGCCCTCGTGACAGGCGTACTCGAAGATGGGGCCGTCGGTGCGCCGGAACGGAATCGCCACCGTCCACGGCCGGGTGTAGTTGTTGGGGTCGTCGATGGTGAACTCGTAGAGCACCGTGTGGGGCTCGATGCGCGTGAAGCGCTCGACGAGCTCGGTGTCCCTGGACGAGCCGCTGAAGTTCGTCGCCTGCCGGAAGTTCCGGGTCTCGATGACGAGCGAGTCGCCCTCGTAGCGCCCGCGCGAGTCGCCGACCCACTGCCGGATCTCGCCGTGTCCGCCGTCGCCGACGGGGATGATCCGCGTGTTGTGGATGTGCTCGTTCAGGATCGTGACGTACCCCGGCGTCTGCAGGATCATCACGTTGTTGTTGTAGGACCCCGGCCGCATCGGGGGACCGGAGTTCGAGCCCATCAGGCAGCGGTCGCCGAGGCTGCGGTCGGTGTAGTGGTCGGCGAACCCGTTGCGCAGGTTGAGGCGGCGGATGCGGTTGGCCTCGGCGAACTCCGCGGTGTAGGGGATGCGTCCGCTCGGCGGGTCGACCACGAGGGAAGTCCGCTTGTCGCTCGTCAGCTCGATGCCTCGCTCGTACCAGAACTCGTTGTAGGACAGCACCCCGCCCTCGGCCCGCGACTGGTAGCCGGCGCTCGGCGCTCCCGACTCGGGGTCGAAGAGGTCGCGGTTGAGCCGCGTCCGCTCCGACGCTTCGAAGGCCGCCGCCTCCTCGGGGCTGAGCGTCGCCCGGTCGGCCAGCGCGTCGGGGCGCTGCAGCGGGGTGAGGGTGCGGAACGTGAACACGCCCGACACGTCGGGGTACTCGGCCGGCAGGGCGGTGGCCCGCGGATCGTCCGGGGCTTGGGCCGGCGCCGCCGCCGGCGCGAGCACGAGCGCGAGGAGCGCGAGCGATCCCGCCAAGTGTCTTGTCGTCATGGTGATCTCCGATGGTTGGGGTGGATTCTTCGCGCAAGGCCGCCGCGACCATCGGTCGCTTGCCCGGCGGCACGTTCGAATCGGGTCGTACCGGTGCCGATCCTAACGCCGGTTGCGGCGGGGTTCAACGCTCCACGAGTTCGAGGTGAACCCGCGAGCCGCATCGGCCCCTTCACGGCCCGGTGGTTGCGTCCGGTCAGCGCCGTGGGCGATGATGCCCGTGCGCCACGCATCGTCGGGGCGGCACCGCCTGCCGCCGCGGCGGGCGGTCGGCGGAGAGGCGCTTCGCCAAGGAGGGTTCGCGCAATGAAGAGGCATGGTGTCGCACGGTGGTGGCTGGTTCCGGTCGCGGCGGTCGCGGGCATTGCCTGGATCGGGCCGGCGGAGGCGTCCGCCCAGCCGAGCGAGCGGAACATCGCGGCGGGGCGACGGCTGTACCACCAGAAAGCGGACTGCCAGGCGTGTCACGGCTGGTCGGGCGACGGCGTCAAGATGGACAACCAGTCGCCGGACGGGGCCAACCTGCGCGAGAGCGCGCTCGACCGCGAGCAGCTCGCCTTCGTCATCAAGTGCGGGCTGCCGGGGCGGGAGATGCCCGCTTTCGACCGGCTGGCCTACACCGACGACCGCTGCCTCGGCCGGACCCGGCGAGACCTCCAGCGCATGGGGCTGAGGCTGCCCGAGCCGGGCGCGACGCTTCAGAACCGCGAGGTCGATCGGCTCGTCGACTTCCTGCTCGCCAAGGTCGTCGGGCAGGGCGAGATGAACCGCGAGCGCTGCATCGACTTCTGGGGCGAGGAGGTCGACGTCTGCAACACCCTTCCGTGAGCGGCCGTTCGCGGACAGCGGACACCCGGCCCGGCTTCCGGGCCTATCGCGAGGAGAGCGGCATGAGTGACGTCATCGAAGGGCTGGTGCGGCGGTTCGAGAGCGGCGGCATGACCCGCCGCGAGCTGGTGGTGGCGTTGTCGGCCGTGGTGATGGCCCGCTCGGCGCCGGCGGCCGCGCCGGCCGCCCAGGCCAACGCGGCGCCCATCCCGGTCAAGACCCTCAACCACGTGACCCTGACCGTGAGCGACGTGCAGCGCTCGGTCGAGTTCTACCAGCGGGTGCTCGGCCTGCCGCTGGTGACCACCCAGGGGACCGAGGCGGACTGGACGGCGGCCGCCGTGCCCGTCCTCGGCATCGGAGACGGCCCGCAGTTCATCGCGTTCGGGCGGGGCTCGACGCCCTCCATCAACCACTACTGCCTGGGTGTGGAGGGGTTCGACGCCGCCGACGCGGTCGAGCGGCTGGCCGCCCACGGCATCACGGCGCGGGTCCGGATGCGCGCCGACTCCGATCCCCCGGCCGAGGAGCTGATGTTCAGCGACCCCGACGGCATCGCGGTGCAGCTCCAGGACGTCAGCTACTGCGGCGGGTCGGGGGCCCTCGGCGATCTGTGCGATCCAGACGACCGCCCGCGGGATCGCTGAGGCCGCGACGAACCGGACGGCCGCGCGCGGGTGCGACTCCGGGGCGACAGCCGTAGTGGTCCGGGCCCGGGTCCGGAGTCTCGCGGACGGCCGATCGCGGACCGCGGGGGGTTATCGGCGGTCGCAACAGGGGAGGCCAGGGATGGCTCGTCGAATCGGCGCGGTGGTCGCAGGGCTCTTCGGCAGCTTCATCCTGATCACGGCGATGCAGGCGGTGGGCACGTGGCTCTACCCGCCGCCGCCCGGCACCGACTTCACCGATCCCGAGTCGGTCGCGGCCCTGATGGCGCAGATACCGCTGGGGGCGTTGCTGATGGTCGAGCTGTCCTACGCCGTGGGCAGCCTCGGCGGCGGCGCCATCGTACGGCGGGTGAGCCCGGACCGGACCACTGTCCTCGCCGTGGTCCTGGGCGGGCTGCTCACCCTCGCCGGCTTCGCCAACCTCGCCGCGATCCCGCATCCGCTCTGGTTCGGCGTCCTGTCGACCGTGACCTACGTGCCGTGCGCCGTCCTCGGCGCCGCCGCCATGACGCGCCTGCGTGCAGAGTAACGGCCGCCGCCGGGATGGAACCCGGTTTGCGCGCAACCGGCGAGGGCCCCCCGGGCCGAGTGGGCGCCTGTGTGACGATGCCGTAGGAAGGAACGGGCTCACGGAGCCATCCCCGGCGGCGCCGCAGTTGCTCAGAACACCGCAATCGGGTTGAGCGGCGACCCCGTCCCGCCCTCGACGGGAATCGGCCCTGCCGTCAGCATGAACTCCCAGCGGTTCTCCCGCGCCGCGGTCTCGGCGAGGGCCTCGAGGTCCATGTTGTCGAAGATGTTGGTGCCGAAGCCGGCGATCAGCATCGTGTGGACGGGCTGGGTGACGCCCTCGACCAGCGACGGCATCACGTCGGTGGCGGCGTCGCTGCCCACGAAGGCGACCCCGCGCTCCTTGATCCAGGGCAGCACCGAGGCGTGAAGGCCGGCGCTGTTGCCCGACACCTGCCAGGGGCCGAGCTCGGCGCGGCGCGCCCAGCGGCCGGTCCGCACGAAGATGACGTCGCCGGGCGACACCGTGACCCCGGCCATCTCCTCCCACGCCTCGATGTCCTCGACGTAGATCGGCGTCTGCGGCTCGAGGTACGCCACGCCCTTGAGCCGCGGGAAGTCGAGGAGGATGCCGCGGGTGACGATGCCCTGCTTCAGGTTCTCGATGCCGAGCTTGCCGCATCCCTCCGGCGTGCTCGCCGTCGGCGGGACGTCGTTGTAGAGCCGGTCGTTCCAGATGAAGTGGCAGAGCGAGTCGATGTGGCTGACGCTGTAGCCGTGATAGGTGAACTCGTAGGTGTCGCTGCGCAGCGAGCGGCCCATGGTGTGGTTGAACGACCGGTCGGGGTTGTCCACCTCGGGGTCCGGCATCGGGTTGTGCGACAGCGACACGGTGATGCCGCTCTGCACGAGGGCCGCCGCCTCGATGGTCTTCTCGGGGGTGATCAGGTTCATGGTGCCGAGCTCGTCGTCGGCGCCCCAGCGGCCCCAGTTGTTGATCTCCTGGAACATCGCGTCGAACTCGGCGATGTTCCGGGGGGCGCGCGGCTCCTGCGCGTGGACCGCGACGGCCGCCGCGAACGCTACCGCGGCGGCGATGGCTCCGAGTCGGACGAATGCGGTGCTGGACCTGCGTGTCATCTGCCTGCTCTCCCGAGTTGGATTCGTGATGATGCTGCCGATACGGGCACTATGCTAGCGCGGAACCGTAGCCGGCGGCTCCGATTGCCGCCAACCACCTGTCAGGAGTGGGCTCCGTCTTCTTCCCCCGCGGACTGCGGGCAGGACTAACGAGCGGTGCCGGGAACCGCTCGGAGCCCGGCGCGCAAGCGCTCGACCGCGGCCTCGAGGGTCTCCATCGACCTGCAGAAGGCGAACCGAAGATAGCGTCTTCCGGCGTCGCCGGTGGGGTAGAAGTTGTCGCCCGGGACCGTCGCCACGCCGACCCTCTCGACCAGGTACATCGCGGCGTCGGTCGGCGACATCTCCGCGAGCGCCGGCACCGTCCGGTAGTCGGCGAAGAGGTAGTAGGCCCCCTCGGGCGGGGTCACGGTGAAGCCGACCTCGCGCAGTCCGCCGACGAGCCGATCGCGCTTGCGCCGATAGTCGCCGGCGATGTCCTCGAAGAACGCCCTCTCCTGCTCCAGCAACGCCACCGCGCCCTTTTGCAGCGGCGTCGGCGCCTGCACCACGAGGTTGTCGTGCACCGCGCGCAGCCGGGCGGTGTGGCGCGGCGGGGTCAGCACCCAGCCGATGCGCCATCCCGTCGCGCGCCCGGTCTTCGAGATGGAGTTCACCACCACGGTCCGTTCGGCCATGCCCTCGAAGCTCGGCAGGAACAGATGGCGGTGGCCGTCGAACGTGATGTGCTCGTAGATTTCGTCCGTGATCGCCAGCAGATCGTGGGTTCGGCACAGCTCCGCGATGAACGAGAGCTCGTCGCGGCTCAGCACCTTGCCGGTCGGGTTCTGCGGCGTGTTCACGACGAACGCCCTGACCGACGGGTCGGCGGCGGCGGCGCGCAGCTCGTCGCGGTCGAGCCGCCACGTGCCGGCCTCGCGGTCCTCGCGCAGCGTCACGAACCTCGGAACGAGCCCGAAGATCGCCGCCTGCGACGGATAGAGCTCGTGACAGGGCTGCATCACGACCACGCCGTCGCCGGGCTCGAAGAGCGCGCAGAACGCCGCCGCCATGCCTTCGCTGGCCCCCAGCACCACCGTGATCTCGTTCTCCGGATCCGGGCGCCGCCCGTAGAGCCGGTCGGTGCAGTCGGCAATGGCGCGCCGCAGCTCGGGGAGCCCGAACGGAAACGAGTACTGGTTGAACTGGTCGCGCGGGTTCCGCGCCCCGGCCAGCAGCTCCTTCAAGGGCAGATCGAGGGCCTCGTCGCCCGTCGCGCCGCGCGCGGTCAGCAGGTCTCGCAGCGTCATCGACTCGACCTTCCGGCGCTGCGCCTCGGTGCCGCCGAGCATCGCCGCGACCCCGCTCCACACCATGTCGTACACGGGCGCCTCGTCGGTGAACCCCTGCGACAGGTTCACCGCGCCATGCTCGATGGCGAGCCGAGTCATCCGACGAATCAGGGTCTCCTCGACATCCACGGTGCGCCTCCCGGCAGCGGTTGCAGCCGCCCCGGCCGCGATGGCCCATCGTAACCGGAAGCGTGTGCGGCGGCGTCCCCGTCGCCGCTCGGCGGTCTCCGCACGGCTGCCGTGGCTGCCGGTGTCGCCCCCCCCCGGCCGACCCGTCGAATGCCGCGAGCTCGTCCTCCGCCCGGTCCGGCGCGACCCGCGTCGATCATCGTTGCGTCGGGGACGGCCGTTGACATGGGGTCGGTCCGACAGTAGCGTGGCGAGAGCCGACAACGGCTCATGATGAGGAGGGGGACGCACATGCAGGTGGATCGACGCAAGTTCTTCGCATCCGTGGGCGGGGCGGCGGCGGTGGCGGCCATGGGGCACGAGGACCGGGCCGAGGCCCTCGAGCACTACATGACGGATCGGCTCGATCGTCGCGTCGGGCTTGCGGAGACCGCGCAGGCGTCGGCCGAGCTTCGGGTGCCGCGCGGAACCGGCAACCTCTACAAGCCGACCGCGAGCGGCTTCGAGCCGATGCCCGACAAGCCCACGCTGGTCGACTTCTTCGAGCGCCGCTTCGCCCCGGCCCGCCATGTCCTGCAGAGCGCGAACCGGGCCGTCGAGACCGGCCAGCCCGAGCGCACGGTGTTTGCGTGCCTCCTGCACGACGTGACGCAGAACCTGATCAAGGCGGACCACGGCTACTGGGGTGCGCAGCTCTTCGCCCCCTACGTGGACGAGCGCGTGGCCTGGGGTATCAAGTATCACCAGGCCCTGCGGTTCTACCCGGACGCCTCGGTCGGCTACGAGTATCCCGACATGTACAACCGCATCTTCGGGGTGGACTACGAGCCGGACGAGTACATCAAGAAGGACTACGAGTTCGCCCGGAACCATCGCTACTACATGGAGGCGCGGCTCGTCACGGTCAACGATCAGTACGCCTTCGACGAGAGCCAGCGCGAGATCGGGATCGAGGAGTTCACCGACGTCATCGGCCGGCAGTTCAAGCAGCCGAAGGAGGGTCTGGGGTACGACAACAGCCCGGTCGCCCACATGTGGCGGTCGATCATCAATCCGGATCGACCGCTGTAGCCGTCGCGCGCATGGCGGCCGCGGGGTCGGGCCGCCCGGCCGGACCCCACGGCGCCATCGTCGTGCCCGGTCGGGCGCGTCGCCCGGCATTCCCGGCTTCCTCCGCCGGCAACCGCTATAGCCGTCGCGCGCATGGCGGCCGCGGGGTCGGGCCGCCCGGCCGGGTCCCGCGGCGCCATCGTCGTGCCCGGTCGGGCGCGCCGCTTGGCATTCCCTCCCGGCTTCCTCCGCCGGCAGAGGTGCAGCGTTCCCTCAACGCAACGACACCGATGCGGCTGCGGCCAGGCTCCCTCCTCCGGCGGACAGCTCGACGCGGCACCGGGAGGACGCGGTGACCGTCGCGGAACCTCGAATCGCGAATTCCCGGGTCTCGCCCGCCGCCATGTCGCCCAGGGCCTGTTCGCCCAGTCTCCGGGCATCCATGAATGCGACGACGCGCGCCGACGACAACGGCGCCACGGCGCGGACGGTGCCCTCCACCAGGACGTTGGCGACCCCGATGCCGTCGGCCTGACAGCTCGTCACCTCCAGCTCGGCAGAGAGCCTTCCCTGCTCGACGGTCACCGCGAACGCCTGCATCGCGCTCAGGCCGCCGGGGTCGCTCGCGGCTACGGTGACGTTCGCCGTGCCGAGAGCTCCTGCCAGCAACGTGAGGGTGCCGTTCGAGACGCTGGCCGTCGCGACCCGTGTGTCGCCGGAGGTCGCCTCGAAGGTCAGCGGGTCGCCGTCGGGGTCGGCGAAGTGCAGACTGAGGTCGACGGTCGCCTTTTCGCTCTCGTTGAGCTTCAGCGTCCGGCCGAGGATCGGTGCGGAAACCAGCGGTGCGCGGTTGGCGGGCGGCTCCACCGTCGCGGTGAACGTCCGGGCGGCGGTCAAGCCGGCCGGGTCGGCCGCGGTGACGGTGACGTCCGCCATGCCGGCGCTCACGGCGGTGATGGTGAGGGTGCTTCCGGCGATGGCCACGGTGACGACCCGGGCATCGCCGGAGGCTGCCGTGAAGGACAGGGGGTCGCCGTCGGGGTCGGTGAAGTGCAGAGTCAGGTCGACGGTGGCGGTCTCGTTCTCGTTCAGCCTCAGGGACTGGTCCGGAATCTGGGCGGGAGTCTGCGGTGCGCGGTTGGGCGGCGGCTCGGTGGTGACGCGGAAGGTCTGGGCGGCGGTCAAGCCGGCGGGGTCGGCGGCGGTGACGGTGACGTCCGCCATGCCGGCGCTCACGGCGGTGATGGTAAGGGTGCTTCCGGCGACGGCCACGGTGACGACCCGGGCATCGCTGGAGACTGCCTCGAAGCTCAGCGGTTCGCCGTCCGGCTCCGCAAAGTAGCCCTGCATGTCGAGCTGCTCGTGGCCGCCCACGGGCACGTCCTGGTCCGGAATGGCCTGGGATGCCCGGGGCGCGCGGTTGGCAGGTGTCGTGGGCGGCGTGGGCGCGATCGGGTTGCCTTCCTGGCCGCCGCACGCCAGCGTCGCCGCAAGCAGGCCAGCGGTCAGAAAGCGAAGTGGATGCTCCATGGAGTCCTTCGTCGTGACATGGCCCGCGGGTGCCGATCCGATATAGGATGCCGGTGCGGCGGCGACGCACCTTCCCCCGGAAGAAAGTGGAAAAGGACCTTCGGCCGGACGAATCGACCTGGTATTGCCTGCGGCGGGACGGGGTCCCGCAACGCCGAGGCTGGAGCGTCGACGCCGTGTCCCGTCGGATGCCGGACCGGCTCGGTGCGCGCGAGGGCGACGTCGTGGAGGTCTGCGTGTCGAGTGGCTATCGCTCCGTCGCGCCCGAGCGGGTCGATCGCGTGTTCTGCAATCGCGCGCGGGGCGTGGTCGGCATGGAGATCGAGTATCGGGGCGAGGTCCATCGCCTCGCCCCGACCCGCATGCTTGCCGCGAACCTCGGGTTTCCACGGGCGCTGGAGAAGTTCCTGGAACGGCGACGAGCCAGCGTTGCCGACTTTGCCGCGGGCGGCGGTCTGCGTGCCTTCTCCGCTCGGCAGTTCCTGCTGACCCGCAGGGGCGGCACCGAGGTGACCAGGATGTTCCGCGGCGGGTCGGTCGTGCCCCCGTCGCCGGGCGCCGGGGAAGACCGCGCCGCCGACCTCGCGACCGGTATCGCCGGATGGATGCTTCGCAATCAGGCGACAGACGGCTCGCTGCCGTACAAGTACTGGCCGAGCCGCGGGGTGGTGGCCCGCTCGGACAACGCCATCCGGCGCTTTCTGGCGACCCTGGCCCTCGCGCGATGGGCGCGACGGCGGGGTGACGCGGTTGTCCGTGAAGCCGCCTTGCGGAACCTGCGCTCCAACTTGTCGCGGTACTTTCGACCCCTGGGAGACGGGCGGGGTGCGATCGTGGAGCGCACGGGAGCGAAGCTGGGCGCGGCCGCGCTGGCCGGTCTCGCGATCCTGGAGACCCCGGGGGCGGAAGAGTTCGCGCGCGAGCTGGAAATGCTGGCGGCCGGCGTCGAGTCGCTGGCGGACGAGGAGCTGGGATTCCGCACCTTCTTTTTTCCGCCGGAGCGCGACGGTCAGAACTGGAACTTCTATTCTGGCGAGGCGATGTTGTTCTGGGCGGAGGCGGTGCGGCAGCGACTGGCGTGGGCGCCATCTACCGAGCGGTGGTCGACGACCTTCTCGCGGTGCCGCGCGCGGCACCTGGAGGTCAGGAATCCGGCGTTCGTGCCGTGGTATACGCAGGCCTGCGCCTCGATGCACGAACAGACGGGTCGCCGGGAGCTCGCGGACTTTGCGCTCGAGATCAGCGACTGGCTGCTGCCGATGCAGCAGTGGGACGGGTTGGCGAGCGACCTGCGCGGGCGCTTCTACGATCCACGACGGCCGGAGTTCGGGCCGCCGCACGCCGCCTCGACGGGGGTGTACCTCGAGGGGCTGGCGGACGCGGTGAAGTTGGCCCGGGCGGTCGGGGACGAGAGGCGCGCGACCGCCTGCGAGCGCGCCGTCGGGCGAGGCCTGAGGTCGTTGCGGCAATTGCAGTTTCGTGACGAACGGGACGCGTTCTACGTTTCCAGGAAGGACCGGGTCATGGGCGCGCTCCGCACGGAGGCGTACGACAACACGGTGCGGATCGATTCGGCGGCCCATGCTCTGTTGGCGGCGGCGAAGATCTCGGAACTTGGGCCTCAGTCCGCCGGAGGCAGGACGTAGTATCCCCGGCCGTCGGCGGGCAATACGTCGAATATCAGGTGCATGCGAGGTTCGTCGGTGGGGTTCCGCGCGTCGTGCCTGGTCTTGTTGTCGAAGGCCCATAGCTCGCCTGCACGCATCACGGCGGTTTCGCCTCCGCAGGTCAGCGGACTGCCTCCGGGGCTCCGCAGCACGAGGTGGAAACGGTCGCGTACGCGGTAGTACGCGCCGGCGTCCACATGGGGGCGGACCCAGCCGCGCGGCTGGAGGGAGACGAGGGTGGCCCGTCCGAGCTCGCCGTCTTGGCGCGCGGCGATTTCCCGACAGAACCTCAACGCGTGCGGGAAGCGGGCGGCGAACCGCGCGGTGCGGCTCTCGTGCACGTCGTTGGCGTTGGTAGCGCCGGGCGGCAGGGGTTTCCTGGCGACGCGGAGAAATATGTTGAGGGTGTCGCGTTGGCAACGGACCTTGCGCTGGCGGCTGGTATCGGCGATCCAGAGATCGGACGCGGCATCCAGCTCGGCGAGAAACGGCGCGACGTCGATGTTCTCGGCGATGCAGGTAAAGCGCGACGCGACATCGGGGGCTGCAACAGGGGAGGCGTCCTCGTCGCTTGCTTTCCCGAGTGCGTCTCGAGAGGGACTCATGCCGGCATTCCCTTTCCGTTTCGTGGAGCTTCCGGGGAACCGGTGACGATGTCCGGCAAGGTCGTCCAGGCCTGGAAGCCGGCAGCCTTGCGCAACCCTGACAGAAGTCGGAGGCGAGGGGCGCGGATGCGAGCCTCAGGGCGGGGATCCCTCATGACCAGGGGCACGCGATAGCTGTCAGTCATCATCATCGTCGTCATCGTCGTCATCGTCGTCATCGTCGTCATCGTCGTCGTCATCGTCGTCGTCGTCCCCATCTCCGTCTCCGTCTCCATCGCCGTCGCCGTCTCCATCGCCGTCGCCGTCGCCGTCCCCGTCGCCGTCCCCGTCGCCGTCTCCATCGCCGTCGCCGTCTCCATCGCCGTCGCCGTCTCCATCGCCGTCTCCGTCGCCGTCGCCGTCTCCGTCCCCATCTCCGTCTCCGTCGCCGTCCCCATCTCCGTCTCCGTCTCCGTCGCCGTCCCCATCTCCGTCTCCGTCGCCGTCCCCATCTCCGTCTCCGTCGCCGTCCCCATCTCCGTCTCCGTCGCCGTCCCCATCTCCGTCGCCGTCTCCGTCCCCATCTCCGTCTCCGTCGCCGTCCCCATCTCCGTCTCCGTCGCCGTCCCCATCTCCGTCTCCGTCGCCGTCGCCGTCACCATCTCCGTCGCCATCCCCATCTCCATCTCCGTCTCCGTCGCCATCCCCGTCTCCGTCGCCGTCTCCGTCGCCGTCTCCATCGCCGTCCCCGTCGCCATCTCCGTCGCCATCTCCATCCCCGTCGCCGTCTCCGTCGCCATCTCCGTCGCCGTCGCCGTCGCCATCCCCGTCTCCGTCTCCATCCCCGTCGCCGTCGCCGTCCCCGTCGCCGTCCCCGTCGCCGTCGCCGTCGCCGTCGCCGTCCCCGTCCCCGTCGCCGTCCCCGTCCCCGTCGCCATCCCCATCCCCGTCGCCGGCGAAGGTGACAGGCGCGGACCGGACGATAGTGATGGCGTCGTCACCGTCCTCGGACTCGCCCGAGGGCAGCACGTTGAGCGTGTGACGTCCGTCCCCGCCCCAATCTCCGTCCCAATCCTCCCCTTCCCAGTCGCCTTCGGGCTCCCTATCCCCATCCCCATCCCCATCGCCGTCGCCGCCCCCAGCCGCGGCCGGGCCCCTGGGTATGGCGCTCGGTGAGGTGGGCAACAGGGGATCGCTGTCGTCCCCGCAACTCGCGATGAAGAAGATCGCGAGCGTCAGACAGCAGCAGGCTCTCGCCTGAAGTGAGAGCCCCCGGCCGTCGACCTGTTCCTCGGTTTCGGTGTCGGAGTCCGGCCTGAGATGAGCAGCCATGAGGTCGTCCCCATTGGAGGCAGTCGATCGGGCGTGACGGATGTCCTTGAACATGGTGTATCACAACAGGTTCGATAGTCCCAAACCTGTAACTGAGACTCAATTCAAGAACGATATCTGCGACTGAGACTCGTTTGCGTAATGGATATGAAAGCACTCGCGATGCTGGCTGGACGTCCACAGGAAGGCTGCGTGGCCGCGAGCGACACGGGTACGCGAATGGCACGGGTTCGGCGGCCCGGCGGGTCCGTCGTGGGGAAGGGGTTCTCTTGCGGGCGCGGTTTGTCGCGGGGGGGGGAGTCGCCTACCGGTACGCGGCGGCTTGAATGTCGTACAGCTCCGCGTAATGCCCCGCCTTCGCCATCAGCTCGTCGTGGCTGCCCACCTCCACCACCCGGGCGCCCTCGAGGACGACGATGAGATCGGCCATGCGCACGGTGCTGAAGCGGTGGGAGACGAGAAGGGTGATGCGGCCGCCGGCGGCCTCGTTCCCGTTCCCGCCGCCGCGCGCGGCGCTCGCGTAACGCTCGAACAGCGCGTGCTCGGTCTCCGCGTCGAGCGACGCGGTCGGCTCGTCGAGCACCAGCAGCAGCGGCTCGTCGCGCATGAAGCCGCGGGCCAGGGCCAGCTTCTGCCACTGCCCGACGCTCACCTCCACGCCGTTCGGCCACGTCGGGCCGAGCTGGGTGTCGAGGCCGGCGGCCAGCGTGCCGACCACGTCCCCGGCGCCGGCCCGCCCCACCGCGGTCTCGACCGCCGGGCGCTCGTCGAGGCGCGGGACGTCGCCGACGCCGACGGTCCGTTGCGCCTGCAGCTCGAAGCGGAAGAAGTCCTGGAACGCGCCGGCGAGGCGCGAGCGCCACTCGGCCGCCGGCATCCGCGCGAGGTCCTCGCCGTCGACGAGAATGCGGCCCGCGCTCGGCTCGTACATCTTGCCCAGCAGCTTGACGAGCGTGGTCTTGCCGGCCCCGTTCTCGCCGGCGAGGGCCACGACGGCCCCGGCCGGAGCAGCACGATGCCCGCCCCCTGCCGCACCGCCGCGAGGGCCCGGGCCAGGGCCACGCGCTGCCACTGGCCGCCGGAGAGCTCCGTGCCGCCGTCGTAGCCGCGGGCGAGGACGGTGTCGAGATCCGCTAGATCCGCCAGGAAACCGGTTCGCGCGCGGCAGGATGGCAGGAACTTCCACTCCGGGCGGGCGCGGAGGCGTCGGGGCATGGGCATCAGTCCCGAGCCGCTCCGCCAGCCGCGTCCGCGCGCACATAGGTCGCCTCGACCGCCGGCGCCTCCTCTCCCTCGGGCGTCACGTTGTGCATGACGATGTGCAGCGCCGTCCCGTCCCCCGGTCGGATGACGATGCGCCATCCCCAGTCCGGGCCGGGCGGTGCGGCGTAGCTGCCGCGCACGTCGATGTCCCCGGCCTCCCCGACGGCGCCCGTGCAGGCCAGCACGTCGTCCGACATGTGCCACGAATCGATCCAGTGGACCGTCATCCTTCCGTGATCGGATTGGCAGCCGATCAGGAGCGACCCTTCCTGCCGTGCGCCACGGTAGCTCCAGTCGTAGTCCAGACGGACGAACCGGCCCCCCAGCAGCGTGGTGAGCACCGCCGTGGACGCGGAGTCCTCCGGCTTCCCCGAGTGGGGGTCGTGCAGGCGGTTCGATCCCCGCCAGCGCCCCGCGCACGCGATCAGCCGGTCCAGGGCGCTCATCGCTTCAGTTCCCTCGGACATGGCGGGATCATAGTCCGGGAAGGGCGACTCGCGGTCGGCGCTCCGCCGCCTTGCCACGACGGCCCGGGGCGGCGACACGGCACCGGCACGCGCGGCGGGGGCCGGCAGCGGTTCGGGGCTACGCCCGGCCCGGACGCGATGGGCACCGGCGGCCGACATCGCCCAGGCACCGCATTCCGGTTTTGCACCCCTCGCCGGTACCGCGCAGGTTGTTCGGCGCAACCCTGGAAGCGGGCCGCCGGGCCGCGCAGACGCGATGGGCACCGGCGGCCGACATCGCCCAGGCACCGCATTCCGGTTTTGCACCCCTCGCCGGTACCGCGCAGGTTGTTCGGCGCAACCCTGGAAGCGGGCCGCCGGGCCGCGCAGACGCGATGGGCACCGGCGGCCGACATCGCCCAGGCACCGCATTCCGGTTTGCACCCCTCGCCGGTACCGCGCAGGTTCTTCGGCGCAGCCCTCGAAGCGGGCCGCCGGGCCGCGCAAGGCCGGCTATAATCAGGCTCGCGTCACATCAGGAGGAAAGCCATGAATCATCGAGTGCTCGCGGCCGGGGGGCTGGCCGTACTGGTCGTGTTGTCGGCGTCGGCTGCCGTGTCGGCCCAGAGCGAGGCGGAGGCGCCGCGGACGCCGTGGGGCGCTCCCGACCTGCAGGGGGTCTGGGACTTCCGGACCATCACGCCGCTGCAGCGCCCCGAGGAGCTCGGCGACCAGGCGTTCCTGACCGCCGAGGAAGCCGCCAATCAGGAACGGGAGGTCGTGGAACGGAACGCCCGGCTGTGGGACCAGGCCGCGCAGCGGACCGAGGCCGGGGGCAACGTCGGGGCCTACAACAACTTCTGGATGGACCGGGGCACCCGCACCGTCGGCACCCGGCGGACGTCGCTCATCGTCGACCCCCCGAACGGGCGCATCCCGCCCTTGTCGGCCGAGGGTCAGGCGCGGGCGGACGCGCGGGCCGAGTACCGGGCCGCGCACCCCGCCGACTCGTGGGAGGACCGGAGCGTGGGCGAGCGCTGCGTGCTCGGGTTCAACTCGGGGCCGCCGATGGAGCCGCGGGCCTACAACAACCACATGCAGCTCTTCCAGACCGCCGACCACGTGGTGATTCTCAACGAGATGGTCCACGACGCGCGCATCATTCCGCTCGACGGCGGCTCGCTGGCGGAAGGGGTGACCCAGTGGATGGGCGACTCGCGCGGGCGCTGGGAAGGCGACACGCTGGTCGTCGACACCACGAACTTCTACAACAAGAACTCGTTCACCGAGCGCTACGGGGCGACGACGGCGATGACCCTGGTGGAGCGGTTCACCCGGGTCGACGCCGAGACGCTGGTCTACGAGTTCACGGTCGAGGACCCCGCGACGTGGACGGCGCCGTGGTCGGTCGAGGTGCCCATGATGCGCTCGGAGGACCAGGTCTGGGAGTACGCGTGCCACGAGGGCAACTACGGGATGGACGGCATTCTCGCCGGCCACCGGGCCGAGGAACGCGATGCGGCGCAGGACCAGTAGGGGACGGCACCCGGGGACGGGGCCGAGCGCCGCGGGATTGGCGTGGCGGGAATCGTCGCCGCGGGAGTTGGCGCCGCGGGGCGGCGGTTCCCGCGCCGGGGGTCGGCGCCATGGACTGGTGCGGACTCCTGGCGCGCTCGGCCGGGCTGCAATCGGAGCCGTACGCGACGGTCTCCGGGCTGGCGTGACACGCGGGTCCTTGGCCGCATTCATCGCGGCCGGCTTGCTGGGCCCGGTCGCCCCTGCGACCGCGGGCAGCGGTTTGCGGACGGGGGTGACGCGCGGTTTCCTAGCCGCCTGCATCGCGGCCAGCTTGCTGGGCCCGGTCGCCCCCGCGGCGGCGGCCCAGGACCATCCCGGCGCCGAGCCCTACCGGCGCGTGTGCCAGCTCTGCCACGGGGCGGGGGGGCGCGGCGACATCGCCCCCGGCCTCGTTCCCCTCGGCTACGACGCCGATTACGTGCTGGCGGTGGTGCGCGAGGGGTACAGCCAGATGCCCCCGATCTCGACGCGCGAGCTGAGCGACGACGAGGTGCGGCAGGTGGTGGGCTACCTCGACGAGCTGTCCGACCCGCCGGCCCAAGGGCCCGCGAGCGCCGCGGCGGTCGCGTCCGCCCCGCCCGCTGCCGCGGTGGCGGTCGCGTCCACCCCGCCCGCTGCCGCGGCGGCGGTCGCGTCCACCCCGCCCGCTGCCGCGGCGTCGGCCGCCGCCACGTCGTCGGAGGCGGGAGGAGGGCAGATCCAGGCCGGCGCCGCATCGGGCTACGACGGCCCCCGCACCCCCGAGGGGCAGCCCGACCTGAGCGGCTTCTGGCAGGTGCTGAACTCGGCGGCGTGGGACATCCGCCCCCACAACGCCCAGGACGGCATCCCCGCCGGCCTCGGGGTGGTCGAGGGCGGCGACATCCCCTACCAGCCGTGGGCGGCCGAGCAGCAGCAGGAGAACTACGCGAACCGGCTGACCGCGGACCCCGTGCGGCAGTGCTATCTGCCGGGGGTGCCGCGCATCACGTACATGCCGTTCCCGTTCCGCATCCTGCAGACGCCCGACCACGTCGTCGTCACCTACGAGTTCGCCCACGCCGTCCGCATCATCTACACCGACGGCAGCCCGCACCCCCTGCCCAACGACTTCTGGATGGGCGACTCGCGCGGGCACTGGGAGGGCGACACCCTGGTGGTCGACACGACCCACTTCAACGGGCGCACCTGGCTCGACGCGGCCGGCAACTTCCACAGCGAGGCCCTGCACGTGGTCGAGCGCTACACCCCGACCACGCCGTACCATATCGACTACGAGGTCACCCTCGAGGACCCCAACGTGTTCACCCGTCCGTGGACGATGCGGATGACGCTGTACCGCCGGATGGACGAGGGACTGCAGATACTCGACTACGACTGCGTCGACCATCTCCTGCAGATGGCGGTCGAGCAGGGAGAAGGAGCAAGATGATGAGCGCTCGACGAGCTCTCGGCGCGGCGCTGCTCTTCGCGTTGGCCGCGGCGCCCGCCGCCGCGGGCCAGGGCGGCGACTATGAGCCCCCGCGGACGCCGTGGGGCGACCCCGACTTCCGCGGCTACTACCTGCCCGGCCGGTCCCAGCCGATGGAGACCCCCGCGAACGACTCGTGGCGTCGCCCCGAGGGCGCCAGCCTCGGGCAGGGCGCGGCGTTCTCCCGGTTCTTCGAGCCGGACCCCGATGCCCCGCCGCGCCCCGGGCGCATCGCGAGGCCGATGGTCATCGACCCGCCCGACGGCCGCATTCCGTTCCAGCCGTGGGCGTCCGAGCGCCGGGGCGAGGTGATGGCGCGGCAGGACGAGCTGGAGCACCTCGACCCGCGGGTCAAGTGCCTCCCGGCGGCCCTGCCCCGCGCGCACCTGCCGGTGGGCTACAACACGTACCAGATCCTGCAGGTCCCCGGGCACGTGGTCATCCTCTACGAGTGGAACCACCACTCGCGCTACATCCCCCTCGACGGCAGCCCCCACCCCGACCCCGAGATCCGCCTCGGCATGGGCGACTCGCGCGGGCGCTGGGAGGGGAACACCCTCGTCGTGGACGTGACCAACTTCACCGACAACACATGGCCGGTGGGGCACGGCGCGCCCCCCGAGGGGGCGCCGGCGAGCGCTCTCAGCTCGGGGCACGGCGTGTTCCACAGCGGCAACCTGCACGTGGTCGAGCGCTTCACCCTGGTCGACGACGACACCATCCGCTACCGCGCGACCATCGAGGACCCCGAGGTCTTCACCCAACCGTGGACCATCGAGTTCGACGCGCTGCGGCGGGCCCCGGACGGCCACATGCTGTTCGAGTACGCCTGTCACGAGGGCAACGGGCGCAACCTGTCGCTCATGACCGGCGCCGACCTCGACGACATTCGGGTGAACCCCATCAGGTGAGACCGGATGGACCCCATCAGGTGAGAACAGGTGAACCCCACCAGGTGAGACCGATGAGAAAGACTGCCACTGCGTTCATCGCCGCGGCCGGCGCCGTCGTCCTCCTCGCGCCGGCCGCACCGGCGTCCGCGCACCACGCCTTCTCGGCCGAGTTCGACGCCAACCGGCCCCTGCAGCTCACAGGCACGGTGGCGCGCACCGAGTGGATCAACCCCCACTCGTGGATTCACGTCGACGTCACCGCCGCCGACGGCACGGTGACGACCTGGGCCATCGAGTGCGGCGCCCCCAACTCGCTGATGCGGCGCGGGCTCAACAAGAACTCCATCCCGACCGGCACCGAGCTCGTCATCGACGGCTTCGGGGCCAAGGACGGCTCGAACACCGCGAACGCGCGCGACATCACCTTCCCCGACGGGTCGCGCTTCTTCGTGGGGTCGTCGGGGACCGGCGCGCCGTACGAGCGGAACCGCTGACCCGGCGCGCCCACCCAGCCGGTCTGTGTCGGCCGAGGGATGATGCTCGGGGAACATGATCGTGTCGTGCTCACGGCGGATGTTTCCGACTCACATCTGAAGGCTGGCGACGTCGGCACGATCGTGCATGTCCATCGGAGTGGTGGCCGTCGAGGTCGAGTTCCACGCTCTCGACGGCGACACCGTGGCGGTAGCCACCATTCCATCGTCGTCGATGCGGCCGGCGACGGGAGCGAACGACGTGAAGGGCGTGAACCATGCCGTCGAGCACGAGCCTGCCGGCCCCTATCGCCGGCCTCGGGCCGCTTCTCCGGGCCACGCCCCCGCCGCTGTTGACGGCACGCCGGAGGACGCGTGCACACGAGTACGACAGGAAATCGAGCGGCGACTGCGAGAGCCCGATCAGTGGGCGCCGGCGACGCTCCTCCCGCCCTCTGCCTTCAGCGACGAGCCCGCGACGGACTGGGACTTCGAGCGACTCGAGGACCCGAACGCGCGGATCGGCAGGCACGCCGACGCCGTGCACTTCCGCCTGATGAGCAGTTGCGCCGGGTGGAAGACCCGACCCACCGCGAGCGAGTTCTACGACGCCGTGCGAGCTACCCGTCCGACCGCGCGTCAACGAGCGATCGTGTCCGCTTGGGGCCGCGAGGCGACGTTCTTCGAGCTCCTCGAGGCATGGGCGCAGCGGGCATACACGGACCGCGAGCTCGTGCGCGCGCTGCACCTGGCCGGCTTCGACTGTGGCGAGCGAATCCGCGAGATCAACCGTTGGGCGAAGTACTCACGCTGAGAACCACCGCCGGGCCCCTGTGGCGACTGGTCAGGAAGCCCGTTGCGGAGTGCCTCGCGGAACTGCCGGGCGCACCCCACGAGTGCCGTCTCGGCGGAGGAACGACGCTCGCCGCCAGATTCCGCCACCGCGACAGCTTCGACATCGACCTCACCATCGGACCCGAAGCGAACCTTGGCTATCTGCGGCCGCGGCTCGAGGAAGCCCTTACGAAGCTGGGCGGCAGACCCAGGTACCGCGACGGCCAGTTGAAGGTCGACTTCGGTACCGGCCTCCTCGATGTGTCGAAACTGCAGCCGCGACCGGCCGGCGCACAACAAACCGCCATCGTCGACGGCGAACCGTTCGTCGTGTTGTCGAACGCCCAGATACTCCACGGGAAGATGGAGCGGGCGGCCAAGGCCCCCGTTCGCGACGTCTTCGACGTCATCAAGACCGATCAGCTCGACCCCCACGCCGTCGCGGTCGCCGTCAACGCGAGAACGCGCGTCTCCGCGGAGCTGGTGTGCATGTCGTGGGAGAAGGCCAACAGTCGATTCGGCCGTGAGGCCGCCGAGGAGCTTCTCGGCGTGCCCGAGTCGATGCAGGACGACCCGGACAGGATGGGCCTGAGCGCTGCGGCGGCGGCGCAAGGCGCGATCTACAAGCGAGTAGGGCTCCACACCGACGGTGACCGGACCATCATCGAAACCGAGCCCAGGAACGGCAGACCCCATCGCATCGAGCTCGCGCCCGACGAGCTCGACCGCGGCTTCGCGCTGAACGGCCTGAACGAGTACTTCTACTACAACGTCCTCGGCGGCGACCGCCTTCTCGAGTGCGCTCGGAGTGCGGTCACGAACCCGTCGTTGCCCCGGATCGAATGGGAAACGGGGCGCGTGGCCCCCGCCCCGCGAACCCCGACAACGAGCCGGCCCCTCGACCCCGAGCGCTGACGCATGAACCTCCGCTCGCCCCCGGCGAGCCGGGCGACGAGACGTGGGGCGGGGTGCCGTTCGAGGAGCGGCGCCACGTCGGCGCCTGGATGGTGCCGAGCTACGACCCCGCGCTGAACCTCGTCTACGTCGGGACGTCGGTCACCTCGCCGGCCCCCAAGTTCCTGCTCGGCGGCGTCGAGAACAAGCACCTGTACCACAACTCGACCCTGGCCCTCGACGCCGACACCGGCGAGATCCGCTGGTACTACCAGCACCTGAACGACCACTGGGATCTCGACCACCCGTTCGAGCGGCTGCTGGTCGACACCGCGGTGGCGCCGGACCCGTCCTCGGTGAGCTGGATCAACCCGCGCCTGCAGCCCGGCGACGTGCGGCGGGTGGTGACCGGCATCCCCGGGAAGACCGGCATCGTCTACACCCTCGACCGGGCCACGGGCGAGTTCCTCTGGGCCACGCCCACCATCACCCAGAACGTCGTCGCCGACATCGACGGGGCCACCGGCGCGGTGACCGAGAGCGCCGAGCTCGTCTTCACCGGCCGCGGACAGCAGGTGCTCGCCTGCCCGACCTACAACGGCGGCAAGGACTGGGAGGCCGGCGCCTACAGCCCCCTCACGAACCTGATGTACTTCCCCCTGCGGAACACGTGCGCGCGGATGATGGTGGTCGAGAGCGCCGAGACCCTGGCCATGGAGCTCTACTCGCTCGCGGTGCGCAACGAGATCGCGCCGGGCACCGACCAGGTCGGCGCCGTGCACGCGATCTCGGCCGAGACCGGCGCGACGGCGTGGCGGTACGACCAGCGCGCCGCCACGACGTCGCTCGTCGCCACCGGTGGCGGACTGGTCTTCGGCGGCGACGCGAACGGCCGCTTCCGCGCGTTCGACCACGAGACCGGCGAAGTGCTCTGGGAGATCAACCTCGGCTCGCCCCTGACCGGCTTCCCCATCACCTACGCGGTCGACGGCCGACAGTACGTCGCGGCCAGCACCGGCGTGGGGGGCAACCCGCTGGCGTTCCTCGCCCTCACCCCGGAGATCCGGCCCAGCTTCGGGAACAACCTGTTCGTCTTCACCTTGCCGGAGTGAGCGTCCGCCACGGACGCGTAGCCGGAAGCGAGGGATGCACTCGTTTCGGGTGGTCGGGCGTTTCGCTCGTCGCGGCCCGAGGCCGTCGACTACCAAGTAACGGTCGACCGATCCCGCGGTACCATGCATGGCGATTCGGTACCGGCTTCTCGGGGGAGATCGCTGTGCGGCACCTGCGCAACCGTCACGCTGGACAGCATCGGGGATGCGCGGCTCTCGGCCCGAGGAGTCGCTCAGCGGCACGCGGAACAGCACCGGGTCGGTCTGGTATCGAGGCGATCACCCTCTCGTGGCCGGGGTGACTCCGGTCAAGACGCCGATCCGGGCGGCGCATCGGCGCGCCGCGGTGATGGCGCTAGAATGGGCGTGTGATGCAGACACCATCCCCCGTTGTCCGCAGGGTTCCCGGCCTCCTCGTCATCCCGCTGATCGCTGCGCTGGGTGGCGCGCCCGCGGTTCCGGCCGCCGCACAGGCTCAGCCCGAGTCCGACTTCGTGCCGGTCACCGACGCGATGCTGCAGGACCCGGCGCCAGGCGACTGGCTGATGTGGCGCCGCACCCTCGACGGCTGGGGCTACAGCCCGCTCGACCAGATCGACCGCGACAACGTCGGCGAGCTGCGCATGGTGTGGTCGCGCGCCCTCACCGAGGGGCGCCAGCAGGGCACGCCGCTCGCCTACGGCGGCGTCCTCTACATGCCCAACCCCGCCGACGTCATCCAGGCCATCGACGCCGTCACCGGCGACCTCGTCTGGGAGCACCGCCGCGAGGTGCCCGACGACATCGGCGACTACGTCTTCAACACCCTCTGGCAGAACAACCGGAACATCGCCATCTACGGCTCCACGATCCTCGACACCAGCGCCGACGACCACATCTTCGCCCTCGACGCCGAGACCGGCCGGATGGTGTGGGAGACGCAGGTGCTGGACTACCAGACCCATCCCGCGACCCAGAGCTCGGGGCCCATCGTCGCAGACGGCAAGGTCGTCTCGGGCCGGAGCTGCATGCCCGCGGGCGGGCCCGACGCGTGTGTCATCACCGCCCACGACCCCCACACCGGCGAGGAGCTGTGGCGCCGGCGCACCATCCCCGCGCCCGGCGAGCCCGGCGACGAGACGTGGGGCGGGGTGCCCTTCGAGGACCGGAAGCACGTGGGGGCGTGGATGGTGCCGAGCTACGATCCCGCGCTGAACCTGCTCTACATCGGGACGTCGGTCACCTCGCCCGCCCCGAAGTTCCTGATCGGCGGGGCCGACCTCCGGCACCTGTACCACAACTCGACCCTCGCCCTCGACGCCGACTCCGGCGAGATTGAGTGGTACTACCAGCACCTCAACGACCACTGGGATCTCGACCACCCCTTCGAGCGCATGCTCGTCGACACCGCGGTCGCCCCCGACCCGGACGCCGTCGACTGGATAAACCCCCGCGTGCAGCCCGGCGAGGAGCGGCGGGTGATGACCGGCATCCCCGGCAAGACCGGCGTCGTCTACACCCTCGACCGCGAGACCGGCGAGTTCCTGTGGGCCACGCCCACCATCACTCAGAACGTCATCAGCCACATCGACGGCGCGTCGGGCGCGGTGACCGAGAACCCCGAGTTGATCTTCAGGGGAGCGGGGCAGCAGGTGTTCACCTGCCCCCACGCCAGCGGCGGCAAGGACTGGGAGGCGGGCGCCTACAGCCCCCTGACCAACACCATGTACTTCCCGCTGCGCAACGTCTGCGCGCAGATGATCGCCGAGGGCCCCGAGATCACCTCGGTCTACGCCATCAACTGGCGCCCCGAGATAGCGCCGGGCACCGACCAGGTCGGTGCGGTCTGGGCCATCTCGGCCGAGACCGGCGAGACCGCCTGGGTCCACGAGCAGCGCTCGGCCACCATGTCGCTCGTCGCCACCGGCGGCGGCCTCGTCTTCGGCGGCGACGTCAACGGCCGCTTCCGCGCCCTGGACCAGGAGACGGGCGAGGTGCTCTGGGAGATCAACCTCGGCTCGGCGGTCAGCGGCTTTCCGATCACCTATGCCGTCGACGGGCGCCAGTACGTGGCTGTCAGCACCGGCACCCCGCGGTTCGTCAACCTGACCCCCGAGGTGAACGCCGGCAGCCAGGGGAACAACCTGTTCGTGTTCGGTTTGCCGTGAGTCGGGCAGATTCATGTTGGCGGACGGGACGCGGCGTCCGAAGCGCGCGCTCTCGCCGAAGAACCTGCCGCCGGACCGTGAAGGAAGCTCGTCTTGGAAGCGCCCGGTGAGGACGTCGTCGTTCGCAGCGTCGAGTCCGTGCTGGAAGGCGGACCGACGAAGCTCGCGTCCTGTCCGAACTGCGGATCGGACCGGGTCGAGAGCTTCTGCCCGTCGTGCGGCCAACGCGCGGGCAGCCTTCACACGTCCATCGCCGCTTTCGCGCGCGAGATGCTGGACGGCCTTTTCTCGTTCGATTCACGCGTGTGGCGCACGCTCATCGTCCTCCTGCTTCGGCCCGGCCACCTGACTCTGGAGTACTGGCGCGGAAGGCGCGCGCGCTTCGTGGCGCCGTTGCGGCTCTACCTGTTCGTCAGCTTCTGCGTGTTTCTCTTCCTGGCGGCCGTCGCACCGCAAGACGTCATCGACACTTCAGGCCAGGAGTCCGGCGCGATGGTGAGCATCGGGCTCGACGAGGATGCTCCCGCCGACCTGGACGACCTCGGCGCGGACTCTCCGCCTCTTGTGCGCTGGTTCGTGCAGCGGGTCCTGCGGCCGATGATCGAGGAGCCGGAGCGCGCCGGGGCCCTCTTCCTCCAACGACTGCCCTGGGCGTTCTTCTTTCTCGTGCCGGCGTTCGCGGCGCAGCTTCGACTGCTGTATCGCCGGCAGGAGCGGTTCTTCGTTCCGCACCTCGTCTTCGCCCTTCATTTCCAGACGGCGGCGTTCCTGTTGTACACCGCCGGCATCGCCGTCGACACGATCTCCGGCACGGAGGGAGCCTCCTCGCTCGCAGGGCTGGTCCTCCTCGCGTTCCTGTTCCTGTCGCTGTGGCGCGCGTACGGGCAGGGCCTTCTGAAGACTCTGGCCAAGCAGGTCGGTCTTCTGTTCGTGCACTCGATCGTGATTATGCTGGCGATGCTCCTGCTGCTGGTCGTCACGGGCTTGACCGCGTAGCGGCGGCCGGAAGCACGGGGCGGACGCATCCGCGGGGCACGTCGGAGCGCCGTGGAAGGTGCCGGGGCGGACATCCGGGGGCTGCCCCGGCACGCCGCACGCGGCCGCCCGCTTGAATGGCGGATGGGCGGACGCATCCGCGGGGCACGTCGGAGCGCCGCGGAAGGTGCCGGGGCGGACATCCGGGGGCTGCCCCGGCACGCCGCACGCCGCCCCCCGCTCGAATGGCGGATTACGGGTGGTTGTCGCGCGGATTCGCGCCGCCCGGCCGTGCGGCGGGGCCGGATTCGCCGGACCGGATTCGCCCGAGGGGGCCGCCGATCCGGAACGGCACCACGGTGCCGCGGGCGCGCTCGGAGTCTTGGGGTGCTTCCGCGTCGACCTCGAACGGCCGCCCGATGCGGTTGCCCGCGACGTCCTCGAGGGTTGCCGCCGCGACGAGTCGGTATTCGCCCGGCCGCCACGGCGCGCGCGGCGTGAAGGTCCAGCGCGTCTCACCCTGCTCCACCCGGATCTCGCCGGCCAGGGGCCGGCCGTCGCCGGTCGCCACTCGGAGCGCGCGCTGCAGCAGGCCGTAGTCCAGCGGCACCGGAAAGCGCACCGCGAGAGGATCCCGCGTGCCGCGCGCCGGGAGGTCGAGTTGCCAGGCGGCGGGATCGAGGGCGCGCTCCCGCGGCGGACCCACCCGGTACTCGCGGCGGAACGATGCGACGAGCGGCTGGCCCGCGGCGTCGCGCCAGTCCGCGTCTATCACCAGGGTGTACCTGCGATCGGCCGCCAGCGGGCGGCCCAGCTCGGCGTTCGGCCGGATGCCGCGCTTGACGCGCCCGGGGTCGTAGAGAACGGTGAAGCGCGTACGGTCCGCGTTCCACAGGTCGACGTCCAGCGGCAGGAACGGGTCGGCGACCGGTTGCCCGTGCTCGTCGAGCAGCCGGACGTGGGCATTGCCCCCGGCCAGCCCCATCGGAGCCGAGAAGACGACGTACAGGCGGAGGTGGTTCTCCGGCACCTCGGGACCGGTCGGGTAGACGGCGGCCACGCGGGTCGACGATGCGCGATCGGGCGCGGGCACCTCGACCGTCGCGCGGAGCGCGCGCGGCGGGGTGGGCGTGGAACCGGCGCGCGCGGACGGGAGGGACGACGGATCGAACACCACCTCGTAGCGTTGACCCGCATCGAACGGGAACCGCGGCGTGAAGCGCAGTACGCCGGCTTGCACGGCATGGTCCCCGAGAACGGCCGGCAGCTCCACGGGGGCCGGATCCGCCTGCGCGACGCGCACGCGCAGGATTGCCTGCCACGCGTCGCGCGACAGGGTGGCGCGTTCGAGGTGCGCCAGATCGACGGCCGCCAGTCCCGCGACGTCGATGGTCCGCTGCCCGGAGGGCGAGGCGGCCAGCAGGATGCGCGGCGCGCCCGCGGCGGGTTCCGGCGCCTGGCCGCTCGTCTGCGAGCACGCGGGGGAGAGCGCGAGGACCGCCGCCGCGGCGGCGGTCCTGGCCGCCAGTCTCATCGGTTGCAGGCGCCTACGGCAGCGCGGCCGCTTCGAGGTTCAGTCCGCCGCCCGCGGCGTCGACGAGCAGCATCGCCCGGGAAGCATCCAGCCGATCGAGCTGGCGCACGCCGTCGAGCGACTCGATGGTCTCGAACGGCACGCCGGCCGTGTCGGGGATCGGGTCGGCGATGGCGTCCGCGGCGGCGAACGGCGCCGTCGGCACCTTCATCACGCCGCGCTGGTTGTTCGACAGCAGGATGTAGTCCTGCCCGTCCTTCTCGTAGACGATCATGTCGATCGGCCGGTTGCGGTTGCCGAACTCGGCGATCGTCGTCCCCTGGATCTTGCTGCCCGGCTCGAGGGCCGCGATCGGGAACTTGACGAGGGGGGTGCACAGGTAGCTGGCGACGATCGACGGCTCGCCGTCGATCTCGTACGGCACGAACGTGAACACCGGCGAGAACGTCTCGAGCTGGCCGTGCGACCCGTGGTAGATCTCGACGCTGGTCCCCGCGTCGGCCACCCGGAACGGATAGGGGATGACGCGCATCTTCGACGCGAACTCCTCGTTCGACAGGCCCGACACGAACAGGTTGCCGTCGATGTAGGCCATGTGGGTGATGGTCTGCACGCCGATCAGCCCCGCGGGGTCGACCTGGTCGGGGTAGTTGGCGATGGGGATCTCCCGCCCGCCCGCGAGCACCAGCGGCGTCTCGGCCGGCGGCGGATTGGGCACCCCGATGCGCGTGTAGCGGACCTCGTCGAACGAGACCACTTCGATCTCGCCCGCTCCGTCCACGCGCAGGAGGACCGGCACCGCGGCGGCGCCCAGCCCGCGCATCACCGAGAGCCAGGTATTGCGCGTGCGCGGGTCGACCACCATGTCGGTGATCAGCAGGTTGCCGGCATCGATGCCGAGCAGCCCGGCGACCCTCCGATCGATCGCGGAGACGTCCTGCGTCCCGGGCACCCCGCCGGCCATCTGCTCGCGCAGATGCAGGGCGGTGATGGACACCTCCTGGGCGTCGGCCGCGAAGAGCACGCCTTCGGGCCCGAACGCCAGCTTGTTGATGTGCCGGAACTCGGGCGTGACGCCGGTCGTCGCCTCGGAGTTGGCCGCCGGCCGGGCTCCGGCGACGGCCAGGCCCAAGCCGATGACGAGCAGCAGTGCAAAACGGATTGTGGACATGCAGGTCTCCTTCCAGCGCATCATACGGGTTTGTCCGGTCCCTGGCCCGCCCATCGTCGCCTGGGGCTCCGCTGGGCGCCCGACCAGGCCTGCAGGAGTCCGCGCCGTTCCAGGGCGCAGACTCCTGGCCCGACCTCGCAGCCCGGGGCCGGAGTCGCCGCCGCTGTCGAGCGCCGCTCTCCGTGCCACGCGGGATCTCACCATGGGACCCAGGGAGAGAGCGGACCGACGCGGCGAGTCATCACGCGTCAGGGCGCCGCGACGGCCGCGCTCCAGGCGGCGGCGGCCGACTTCTTGAGCGTCTCGGCGTCGGCGGGCAGCAGGTACCGCCCGTCGACCAGCGCGTCTGCCGCTTCGCCGTAGCGCCGCACGTACTCCGCCTCGCCGCCGGGATAGCGCTCTTCCAGGGAGAGGCGCGAATCGCCCGACGCCATCCGCTCGTCCTTCGTCCGCGGGAACGGAATCGTGGAGCCGTTCACGCCGCACAGGTCGCCCTCGGCGAAGCCGGCCGCGCGGACCGCCTTGCCCAACGTGGCGAGCGGGGCCGCGACCTCCGGCACGATCACCCCCGCCACGAGGTTGCCGTCGGCGTCGAGGCCCGGGACGAACAGCGGGTAGCGCTCGTCGCTCTCCTTCGGCGGCCAGACGGAAAAGTCACGCACCCCGAGCGTGCTGATGGCGCCGTTGTAGGGACGGTCCGGGATGGTCGGATACTGCTCGCCCTGCCTTTCGACCGTCACCGCGGTGCCGTCGGCCACCGATGGCGCGCGCGTCGCCGGCGGCTCGACGCCGTCGCGCACCCACTCGACCATCGCGTCGAACGCCGCGCGGTAGTACGGCCACGGCTGCACCGGGTTGGCGGGGTCGCGGCACCCGGCGGCGCCCTGCGAGTGCGCGGTCGCGAGCATCCAGTAGCGCACGTTCGGAGGCAGCGCGAGCGCCCGGCCGCTCGTGTCGGTGACGATGAGCGAGGCGTGGGCGCCGTAGTACTCCGACTCGGCGTCCACCTGGATGATGTTGGGGCAGGTGCCCGAGGCCGTGCAGGCGGCGAGCAGCCCGTCGGTCGTGCCCGTCAGCGGATCGGTCGTCGTCGCGAACGTGAACGGGAACTCGTCCATCGGGTAGTTGTGGTCTTCGTGCTGGCGCGTGTAGCGGCCCGTCTGCGCGAAACGGGCGTTGACGAACGTGCGGCGGGCGCCGCCGACGTACGGCGTCATGCCGTCGAAGACGCGCCGTCCCTGGGGATCCTCGTTGAAGCCCTGATAGACGAAGTCCCTGGCCATCCGGCCGCTCTGCGAGGAGCCGACGGCCACCGCGTGGTCGAGCGCCGGCATGCCGTCCACGAAGAGCGGGTTGGGCGTGCCCCGGTCGTCGGCGGGACGGTAGCGCGCGAACGACACGAGATCGCGCATGGCGGCGAAGCCGAGGCCGTGGACGATCGGATCCCGGGCCTCGTACACGAACTCGTAGATGGTTCCCGCGTCGGTTCCGGCGGGGGGCGTGACCGCGACCGTCGTCTCGTCGACGTAGTGCCATCGGTCGGCGGGAACCGCCTGGCGCGGATCGTCCTGGAGCTGACGGTGCGTGAGGGTCGCGGCGGTCTCGTCGAGCGTCGCGGCGGGATACGTCAACCGCCCGAACGCGGCGCTGTCGGGGTTCTGCCATTCCTCCATCGAGGCGCCGGTAATCGTCCGGCCGTCGTCGGTGGCGAGCGGAAAGGTCGCCAGCACCGGGCGCGGGTCGCCGGCGCCCGGCGCGCCGTGCAGCCAGCCGCTCGATACGTAGGTGTAGCCCTGGTGCATGAGGAACGCGTTGCCGGCGTTCCCGGCCGCGTAGCCCAGCCCCGCCTCGTGGAAGTAGCCGAAGACGATGTTGCGGCCGCGATTGTTGATCTCGTACACCAGGACGCCGTTGCCCCTGCCGATGTCGACCGGCTTGAGAATGTCGACCTCGAAGGTGTATTCCACCAGCCCGTCCGCGTTGCGCGGGGCGTTCTCGAGATCCACGATGCCCGCGTCGAGGGGGGCGCCCGGGTCGGCGACGGCGGTGGCCGTGCCGAGCAGAATCTCGTACGCGCCGACGGCGCCGAACGACCGGCCGCCGAACGCCGGCTCGCGGCTGGTGATGTCGAGCCGGGTGACGCGCGAACCCTCGGGGGCCGGCGTCGCGGATTCCTGCGCCTCGCCGACGCCATGGAACCCGCTCAGCCCCATCCCGAGTACGACCGTCAACACTTGGCGTCGGAAACGCATCGCTCACCTCCGGCCGCATGATATCGCCTGCCGTCATCGACCGCCAGCGACGAGACGGGTGCGCGACAGGAGAGCGGCATGCCGCCACGCAAGACGGATGCCGCCTCGGGTGCAGGCGCCGAAACCCATGGACCGGCGTGTTGCCGGGGCTTGGCCCAAGCTGTTCGCCGTAAATCGAGAGCCCGACGGCGCCGGGGGCGGTCATCTCACAGTGATGTCGTGCGCCCGATGAGATCAGGCCAGCGCGGGCGCCAGCCTCTCATCCTCCCGAGCGAGAGAATCGTGCACATGATCGTCGGGACCGCGCTTCAACGAAACGGGTCCCTTCGTGGTTGCCAAGGCCACCGCGGGATGGTAGCGTGAGCCGCCGCGGCGCGGACGGTCCGGCTCGGCGCGTCGTGAACGAGGGAGGCCGCGGCGAGGGGGAGAAGATGGTGGATCCGACCAGACGCACGATACTCAAGACGGGCGCGGCGGCGACGGTCCTGGCCGCCACGCGGGCGCTTGCACAGCAGTCCGGCCAGGACGGAGCGGCCATGTCCTTCTACGAGAGGGGCCCCGTTCGCATCCGTTACGAGGAGGTCGGCTCCGGCTTCCCGCTGCTCGTCATCCCCGGCGGCGGACTGAACTCGGCCGTCGCCGGTCTGGCCACTCATCCTTTCAACCCGATGGAGGAGTTCGAGGGAGAGTTTCGCGTCATCTCGGCCGACCTGCGCAACTCCAACCGCGGCCAGTCCTCCGGTCCGCTCGAGATCGATCGGCCGTGGGATGCGCATACCGACGACCATCTCGGTCTGATGGATCACCTGGGCATCGACAAGTTCATGGTCCTCGGCTTCTGCATCGGCGGCCCCTTCATCTGGAACCTGCTGCGGCGGGCCCCCGATCGCGTCGCCGGGGCCGTGCTGGCGCAGCCCAGCGCGTGGAGCGCGGAGCATCCCACCCTGTTCTACGACAACAACATGGGGGGGTGGGGGCCGGATCTCGTCGCGCGCCGGCCCGAGATCACGATGGACATGGTCGACCGGTTCCTGACCAGGATGTACCGCGCCAACGCGGACTTCGTCTTCACCGTGACGCGAGACTTCGTACGCGAGCTGCAGACGCCGATCCTCATCCTGCCCGACGACATCCCGGCGCACCCGTACGACGTCGCCATGGAGGCCGCCATGCTCGCGCCGCAGTCCGAAGTGAGCATGTTCCCCTGGAAGCAGCCCGTGGAGCGGATTCCGCTCGCGGTGCGCCAGATACGGTCCTTCCTCCGGGCGCACCGGCCGGCTTGAGGGCGCGAGACCGCGAAGGCGCAGGCCAGATCGGATCGACGCCCGCGCGCACGCAGTGAGCACTGGGCGCGCGAGATCCTCGCTACCTAACTGCGACTGGACGCCCGCGCGCACGCAGAAAGCACTTCCAGGTGTGGTCGAGCGCCGTGCGAACGAATTCGCGCGTATCGCGTGTGCGCTCAAGGACATGCGGCCTCCCGAAGAGACACGGGGCTCGTCGTCGCCACCACGAGGCCGCGCGCAGCGTCCCGGGCGGCGGGCTCACTGCACGGCGAAGGCGACGAGCTCGCCGTCGTGATCGCGCGCGCTGATGGCGACCACCACGTACTGCGTGCCGTCGTGCATGTAGGTCATCGGCGCGCCGGAGGTGCCGGCGGGAAGCTCCGTCTGCCACAGCACGCGGCCGGTCGCCTTGCTCGTAGGCGCGGAACATGCGCCCGCCCCCGAGGGGCGGGACGACCTGCATCGACCGAGAGCCGTCGCCGAGGAAGAGGAGCGTCCTCGTCAGCAGCGGCGCCGCCCGCCCGGGAGCGCCGAGCCACGGGAGCGCGAGGTCCTGCAGCGCGATGTGGTCGCGCGGACCCGGCCCGTTCGGCACCATCCAGACGTGCTCGCCGGTGTTGAGGTCGATTGCGGTGATGCGTCCCCACGGCGGCTTGACCAGTGGCAGCCCCCGCGGCCCGTCGATCCACACGCTGGGCGGTCCCTGCAGGTAGCGGAACGGCGAGTCGTCGGGCGCCTCGCGCAGCCAGATTTGGATCGGCGCCGTGATCGACGGCACGTAGAGCATCTGCGTCTCGGGGTCGTAGGCGGCCCCGTTCCAGTTGGCGCCGCCGACCCAGCCGGGGAGCTGGAGGGTGCCGAGGGTGCCGCCCGGCGACTCGTCGCGCAGCGACGGGGGCGTGAAGATCGGCCCTCCGCGGTAGCGGTTGAATATCTCGAGCGCTTCCGCCCGAAGCTCCGGCGTGAAGTCGATCAGGTCGTCGACGGTGATGCCCTGCCGGTCGAACGGCGCGGGCCGGGTCGGGAAGGGCTGGGTCGGCGACGTCCGCTCGCCGGGCACGTCCGACTGCGGCACGGGCCGCTCCTCGATGGGCCACACGGGCTCGCCGGTCACCCGGTCGAAGACGTAGGCGAACGCCTGCTTGGTCACCTGCACGACCGCCTTGATCGGCCGGCCGTCGACGGTGATGTCGGCCAGGATCGGGGTCGACCCGGTGTCGTAGTCCCAGACGCCGTGGTGGACCAGCTGGTAGTGCCACACGCGGCGTCCCGTCTCGCACTCCAGGCAGAGCAGCGTCTCGGCGAACAGGTTGTCGCCGGGACGGTGTCCCCCGTACCAGTTGTGGGTCGGGGTGGCGGTCGGCAGGTAGGCGTAGCCCAGCTCCTCGTCGGCGCTCGCGACGGTCCAGACGTTGCTGGCGCCCGTGTGCTCCCAGGATCCGTCCTCCCACGTCTCGTGCCCGAGCTCGCCCGGCTGCGGGATGGTGTTGAACCGCCACTTCAGCCGTCCTGTGACGGCGTCGTAGCCGCGGATGTAGCCGGGCGCCTGGTCCCGCCGGTCGAACCGGTCGGTGGTGAAGATGCCGACGATGACGGTGTCGCGGCAGATGAGCGGCGCCGCCGTCCAGCGGTACTCCTCGAGGTGGGGCACGCCGGCGGCGAGGTCGACCCTGCCGCCGGTCCCGAACTCCCGCAGCGGGTCGCCGGTCCTGGCGTCGAGGGCCACGAGCTGCTCGCCGCTCACGACGAAGACCCGCTCGTCATTGCGCTCCGGGTCGTGCCAGTAGCCGACGCCGCGGGTCGGTCCCCCGCGCGGCCGCCCCGCGCCGTCGTCGAGCGCCCGGTAGACCCACGTCGTCTCGCCCGAGGCGGGGTCGATGGCCGCCGCCTGGCCCAGGTTGGTGCTCATCAGGAGCCGTCCCCCGACCATGAGCGGCGTGGCCAGGAGCATCGGATTGAACTGCAGGTCGGGATCGGCGTCGGCGAGCTCGTGGTCGACCGAGCGCCACCGCCAGGCGACGCGGAGGTCCTGCACGTTGCCGGCGTCGATCTGGTCGAGCGGCGAGTACTTCGTGCCGCCCGCCTCGCCGGCGTAGCTGCGCCATTCGCCGCCGGCCGCGCCCCGCTGCGCGAGGGCGGGCGCCGCCGCGAGAAGGACGGCGGCGAGGAGGCCGGCGGCGGCCAGGGATGCCCGGACTGTCGGCGTGGCGGTGCTCCGCATCGTCATCTCCAGGGGGACCGAACGGGGCGATTCTATCCCGCCGCGGGGCGGATTCGGAGCGACGCTTGCGGTGTGCGACGGCCTGACCCACCTGCCCGGCGATATCGGCCCCCGCGGCCCCGCAGGCGATCTCTCGACCCGCAACCCGTCCTCGGCGAGGAGGGGGAGCCTTGGCAGCCTGCGACGGAAACCCCGCTGCATTCGAGCAGCGATGCGCCCCGCCTGCGCCCGGCAATCGTCGCCTTCGGATCCGATTGCCTGCCCAACCACGCCTGCCGGGGACACTGCGCGGTGACCGGTGCAGTCTCCCGGTTGCGCGTTCGTCGGTCGCATGTGCCCGATCTGCGCCCTCCTCACGCCCTGTCGGGCGGGCGCCTCGCTGCTCTCGGTGCAACGCGGGGTTCCATCTCGGGCTGCCGGGGTATACTGCCGGCTGCGGCAGACGATTTGCGGGTGGCCTCAGGCTGCGAAGGAGAGATCCATGAGTGCGAAACGACCTGATCGACGTGAGTTCCTGCGAGGCGGCGCCGCGTTGGCGGGCGGCTTGACGGTGGGAGCGGCGGAGCCGGCGCTCGGCCAGGCGCCCGAGCCGGAGCGGTACATCAGGGGCGAGGCCGACATGATCGCCTATGGCGAGCGGTCCCGTTTCGTGACCTCGGTGCGCATCCCGCACCCGCCCGGCGGCCGGGAGTCGCCCGATGCGTTCGGGCTCGTTTTTCACGTGGCGGCGCCGCTCCAGGATTCGGTGGGCACCATCACGCCGTCGTCGCTCCACTTCGTGGGGACCACCCGCGGCTCCCTCATGCCGGAGATCGATCCGGCCGAGCATCGCCTGATGATCCACGGCATGGTGGACCGTCCGCTGGTCTTCACCATGGAGGACCTGATGCGCCTCCCGTCGGTGACCCGGCTGCACTTCATCGAGTGCGCGGGGAACCGGGCGAGAAGCACGCACAAGAACGTGCAGGAGTCGCACGGGATGACCAGTTGCGCCGAATGGACCGGCGTGCTCCTGTCCACGCTGCTCGAAGAGGCCGGCGTCAAGGACGGAGCCGCCTGGGTCGTCGCGGAAGGGACCGAGAACGTGAAGGGCGCGTCGAGCTTTCCGCTGGCCAAGGCCATGGACGACTGCATCGTGGCCTACGGCATGAACGGCGAGGCGGTGCGCCCGCAGAACGGATTCCCGCTGCGGCTGCTGATTCCCGGCTTCGAGGGGATCTTCAACACGAAGTACCTCAGGCGAATCAAGGTTACCGAAGAGTACTACATGAACTACAACGACTACGGGCACCTCAGCCGGGACGCGACGCGCGCCGCGCTGGGCTACCAGGTCGGCCCCAAGTCGGTCATCACCCGGCCTTCCGGCGGACAGCGGCTGCCCGGCCGCGGGTTCTACGAGATCTCCGGCCTGGCCTGGTCCGGCGGGGGCGCCGTCAGCCGGGTGGACGTGTCCACCGACGCCGGCCGGAGCTGGAGCGAGGCCGAGATTCAGGGAACGGCCCACCGCATGGCGCACGCCCGGTTCCGCCTCCCCTGGAGCTGGGACGGGCAGGAGGCCGTGCTGATGTCGCGCTGCACGGACGAAGTGGGCCAGGTGCAACCGACGCAGGCCCAGGTCGCCGAGCACTTCGGCCGGCCCGGCAATCCGTCCGCCGGCGTGCCGGGTCTCGACAACACGATCCAGCCGTGGCGGGTCGCCGGCGACGGGAGCGTCAGCAATGGGCGCGCTTAGGGTCTTTGCGCTGGCGATGCTGACGGGGGGCGCCGCGCTGGCGCAGGGTCCCAACTACGGCGTGGGACGGGCCCCCACCCCGGAAGAGCTCCGGGCCTGGGACATCTCCATCGGTCCCGCGGGGGAGGAGCTCCCGCCGGGGAGCGGCACCGCCGGGGAAGGGGAGCGGATCTATCGCGTGCAATGCGCGGGATGCCACGGGAGGGAGCTGGAAGGCGGCCGGGCTCCCCGGCGAGCCCCCAGGCTGGTGAAGACCGAGCCGGGGTCGGACGTCGACCCCTGGGCGGCAGGGCGCATACTGCCGTACCGTTCGCCCTACGCGACGTCGGTCTGGGACTACATCAATCGCGGCATGCCGCTCTACAGAGAGGGGACGCTGAGCGCCGACCAGGTGTACGCGCTGACGGCCTTCCTGCTGTACAGGAACGAGGTCATCCCGGAGGACCTGGTGATCGACGCCGAGAGCCTGCCGAAGGTCGAGATGCCGAATCGCGACGGATGGGCGCCGCTGCCGGATTGGCAGCCCGGGGCGCCGAGGCTTCCGGGTTACCCCTTCTAGAACCAAGGAGTGCGGAATGAGGCTGTCAACCAAGCGGCGCGGCTGGATGTGGATTCCTTTCCTGTCGATGCTCTGCTTCATGGGCGTACCGCAGGCCGCGGTCGCCCAGGAGGGCGCGGCGGGCGACCCGGCGCAGTGGGTCATGCCGAACGCCAACTATGCAGGCTGGAACTACAGCCCGCTCGATCAGATCAACGTCGACAACGTCGAGCAGCTCACCATGGCGTGGACGATGCAGCTCGGGGTCCACGATTCCTACGAAGCCTCGCCGCTCGTGATCGGCGACACGATGTACATCGTCACCCCGGAGCCGAACTACGTCTACGCGCTCGACCTCGCCCGGGACGGCTTCATCAAGTGGGAGTTCCGGCCGGAGATCGGCGACTCGGAGCTGACCCGGAGGAGCGCCTGCTGCGGCGCGCAGACGCGCGGCCTGGGCTATGACGACGGCCGGATCTTCTTCGCCACCCTCGACGGACAGGTGTTCGCGCTCGACGCGGAGACCGGAGAGCAGCTCTGGCAGGCCGAGAACGCGACCGTCGAGACGGGGGAAACGGTTCCCGGCATGCCGCTGGTGGTCGGCGACAAGGTCATCGTGGGCGTGGCCGGCGGCGAGCGCGGCGTCCGCGGGCACGTCACCGCCTACAACCTCGACGACGGCCGGTTCCGGTGGCGGTACTACAGCATGGGGCCGAACAACGAGGTGGGCATCGGGTCTCGCTTCGCCCCCTTCTATCCCGACGACCGGATCGCCAACCCGGCGCTCGACACTTGGGCCGGCGACTCGTGGAGGCGCGGCGGCGGCGCCGTCTGGGGCTGGTACACGTACGACGCCGAGCTCAATCTCTTCTACTACGGCACGAGCAACTGCGCCCCCTGGAACCCGGACTACCGCCGGGAGTGGGGCGTCGTCGAGCTGGACGAGGACGGGGGCCTCACCGGCTACCGCAACAACTACTGCGCGTCGATCCTGGCCCGCGACGCCGACACCGGCGACCTGATCTGGGCCTACAACATGACCCCTCAGGACCAGTGGGACCTCGACGAGCCCAACGTGAACCTCCTCGTCGACCTTGAGATCGACGGCGAGGTGCGCAAGGCGCTGGTCCGCCCGGCGAGGAACGGCTACTTCTACGTGTTCGATCGCGCGACGGGCGAGATGCTCCTCGAGCCCTGGATGTTCGTCTACAACGACATCTTCGACGGCATCAACATGGAGACCGGCCGTCCGCGCTACGACATGACGAAGATGATGTTCACCGACGTCGAGGATCGGCAGCGGTACCTGCCCGACGCCGAGAACGTCGCCATCGGCTGGTGTCCCGGCATCGCCGCCCGGAACTGGCAGAACGACGCGTTCTCGCCGCGCACCGGACTGGTGTACACCCCGACCTCGAACAGCTGCGATCGCCTGAGAATGGTCGAGGGCGAGTACGTGCCGGGGAACGACTACACGCTCCGTGAGCGCGGCGGCAACGCTCCGGACCCGCCCAATGCGGAGGTCGTCAACGAGCTGCAGGCCAACGATCCGGTGGCGGGCGAGACGGTCTGGCGGGTCCAGTGGACGACCGCAAACAACGCGCCGGTCATGGCCACCGGCGGGGACCTGCTCTTCCAGGGCGGCCCCAACGAGGGTGTGGTGCGGGCGTTCGATGCCCGCAACGGGGACGTCGTCTGGACGTTCCGGACCGGCAGCAACTTCCGGGCTTCGCCTATCACCTATCTCGGGCCGGACGGCCGGCAGTACGTCGCCATCATCGGCAGCCAGCGCCCGGGCAGCGTGCAGATCACGCCGGACGCGGATCCGGACGCGGTCGCCCGCTTCCGGCGTGCCGGCAGCGCGCTCTACGTGTTCGCGCTCCCGCCGGCCCGCGACTGAGGCGCCGGGAAACGCGCGGTGAGGCGCCGGCGGCCCTGAAGGCCGCCGGCGCCTCACCGCATCCGGCCACGCGGGGTTCACCACGGGCTCGCCGGACTGCCGATGCCCAGACTCCTGGCAAGCCTTGCGGCGCTGCGGCCTTCGTCCCGCCGGATCCGTGCAGTGGCGTTGACCTGCGCCTGCCACTGCATCCTCGGGTCCGCTCCGTACGCTGCCGCTTCCCAGCAGGCCAGCCCGACGGACCCGGTCCGATCGGCCGTCGTGACGGCGGTCACCTCGGAGATCGTCGTCGACGGGTCGCTCGACGAGGCGGCGTGGCGGCAGGCGCCGACCATCGGCGATCTGGTCCAGAGAATCCCCGTGGCCGGCGCGGCGCCGACGGAGAGGACCGAGGTCAGGCTGCTCTACGACGAAGACAACCTCTATATCGGCGTGATGTGCCACGACGCCGAGCCCGACCGCGTGCTCGCGTCGCAGATGGCGCGCGACGCGAGCCTGAACGCCGACGACCGCCTCGCCATCGTCCTCGACACCTTCCGCGACCAGAGCAACGCGTTCCACTTCGCGACCAATCCGGCCGGCGCCATGGTCGACGGTCTGGTGTTCGCGAACGGCGAGACGAACGACGACTGGGACGGCATCTGGATCGTGCGGACGGCGCGAACCGGCGCGGGGTGGAGCGCGGAGTTCGCCATTCCCTTCAAGACCCTGAGCTTCCCGGCCGGCGAGACCGTCTGGGGCTTCAACATCAGCCGGACGATTCAGCGCAAGCTGGAGGAGAACCGCTGGACGGGGGCGCGCTTTCAGACCGAGTTCTTCCAGATCTCCGAGGCGGGCCGGATCACGAACCTCGAAGGGCTGCAGCAAGGTGTCGGGCTCGACATCCGCCCCTTCATGGCGCGGCTCTGGCCGCGCCCCGACACCGGCGGCGACACCGTCGTCGGAAAGCCGGGCGTGGACCTGTTCTACAACATCACCCCGAGCCTCAAGCTGTCGTTCACCGCGAACACCGACTTCGGCGAGACGGAGGTGGACGCGCGGCAGATCAATCTCACGCGTTTCTCCATCTTCTTTCCCGAGAAGCGGACGTTCTTCCTGCAGGACGCCGGCGTCTTCAACTTCGCCACGACCGGCATCGATCCGCCGGGCGGCATTCCGGGCACCGGCGCCGAGATCTTTCCGTTCTTCAGCCGGAGAATCGGCCTCCTCGGCGGGCAGGAGGTGCCCATCGACTACGGCGCCAAGCTGACCGGGCGGGTCGGCCGCACCGAGGTCGGCATGCTCGACGTGCGTACCCGCGGCGTGCGGGACGCCGACGCCGGCAACCTGCTTGTCGGCCGCCTCAAGCGGAACTTCCTGGAGCAGTCGTACGTGGGCGCCATTCTCACGAACGGCGATCCCGCTTCCGGGCTGTCGAGCAGCACCGTGGGCGTGGACATGCGGCTGGCCACGTCGAGCTTCTTGGGCGGCAATCGAAACATGGTCGTCAACGCCTTCGGCCTCAGGAGCGACAACGAGGGCGTCGTCGACGACAACGCGTCCTTCGGCTTCGGAGCGCACTATCCCAACGACAGGTTCGAGGGCCAGATTCTCTGGCGGGAGATTCAGGAGAACTTCGACCCGGCGATCGGCTTCGTTCAGCGCAGCAACGTGCGGATGCTCCGGGTCGCCGGCAGCTTCAACCCGCGCCCGAACCCGTCGACCGGCATTCAGCAGATGTACCACGACGTCTTCTACACGCGCTTCACGCGGCTCGACAACGGACTGGTCGAGAGCTGGGACATCTACGCCACCATCGTCGACTGGCACTTCAACTCGGGGGACTCGCTGCACAGCCTGTTCGACCTGAACCCGACCTACGAGCGCCTGTTCGAGCCCTTCGAGATTTCCCCCGGCGTCGTGCTTCCCGTGGGCGAGTACCGCTTCATGCCCATGCGCATCTTCTTCACCTCGGCCCAGAAGCGGCGGGTCCAGGGCAGCATCGGCCTGACGTTCGGCAACTACTGGTCGGGCACCGCGCAATCGCTCCGGACGGGCATCAGCTACAAGCTCCCGCCCAACTTCCTGGTCAGCTTCAATGCCGACCAGACGTTCGCCAGCCTGCCGGAAGGCGAGTTCGTCGCCCGCATCTACAGCTCGGAGGTCAACTACGCGGTCTCGCCCTTTCTCACGTTCTCCAACCTGATCCAGTTCGACAACCGATCGGGGAACCTCGGCCTCCAGAGCCGCGTGCACTGGACCATAGAGCCGGGAAGTGACCTGTTCTTCGTATTCGGCCAGGGCTGGGTGCACGACCTCGAGCGGGGCTACCGCGAGTTCCGGAGGCAGGACTCGAGGCTGGCCACCAAGCTCCAGTACACGTTCCGTTTCTGAGGCGCCTCGCGGGGAGGCGCGGGAGGTGACCACATGGTCAGTCGACGCCGGTTCAACACGCTGCTCGCGGGCACCGCCGGCTGGGCCGCCGCGGGTACGCTCGGCACGGCCGGCGCGGGTCGGCTTCCCACCGGCGCCGCGGGTCCACTCGGCACCGGCGCCGCGGGTCCGCTCGGGACGGCCGCCGCGCAGTCGCAGGTGCGCGGCGCCGTGTATGCCAGTTTGGGCGCCCGGCTCTACCGGATTCGCCGCGACGGTGATTCCCTGGTGCGGGAACCGCGCCCGGTGATATTGCCCGCGCAGGTGCAGGAGGGGTGGCAGCACCCGTCGGGCCGGTACTTCTACATCGCCAGCAGCGACCAGCGCACGTCGACAGCCCGGGTGCGGCATCACTACCTGAACGCGTTCCGGGTCGATTCGTCGGGAGACCTCCAGCCGCACGGCGGGGCGGTGGAGCTGCCGCACCGGCCCATCTTCATCACCGTCGACCAGCGCGGCGAGTACCTGCTGTCGGCCTACAGCTTCCCGAGCTCGCTGTCGGTGCACCGGCTCGCCGCCGACGGGTCGATCGGCGACATGGTCGAGCAGCGGGCGAGCCTCGACGCGGGCTTCTATGCCCACGCGGTGTACGTCATGCCCTCGAACCGCGCGGTCCTCCTGCCGGCGCGCGGCAACGAGCCCGAGCCCGGCGTCCACACCGAGGACCCCGGCGGCCTCTTCATATACGGCTTCGAGAACGGCCAGCTGACCAACAAGCAGACGGTGGCGCCCGACGGGGGGCTGGCGTACCGCGCGAGGCACGCCGACTTCCACCCGTCGGGCCGCTGGGTCTACGTCGATATCGAGACTCAGAACCTGCTGCACACCTACGCCATCCGGGCCGACGACACGCTCTCGGAGGAGCCCCTGTTCGTCAGCACGACGCTGGCCGCGCCCGAGGCCTACCGCGGCGGGCAGACGACGTCGTCGATCCGCATGCACCCGACCAACGGCCGCACCCTGTACGTCGCGAACCGGGGCCGCGGAACGGATACCTTCCGGGGCGAGACCGTTTCGAACGGCACCGAGAACACCATCTCGGTGTTCGCCGTCGATGCCGGCACCGGCGGGCCGACCCTGGTGCAGACCATCGACACCCGCAGCATCGCCGTGCGGACGATGGCGTTCCAGCCGGACGGGCGGTCGATGGTCGCCGCGAGCCCGGAGCCGGGGCAGGTCCGCGCCGGGGAGCGCCTGGAGACCGTGCCGGCCGCGCTGACGCTCTACGACATCGAGGCGGACGGCCGGCTGGCGTTCAGGTCCACCCTGCCGGTGGACACGCGGGGCGAGTCGATGTTCTGGTCCGGGGTCGTCCGCTATTGAGGTCGCCGGCGTTGACCCATTGACCCATTGACAAGCTGTGGGTCGGCGCGCTAGGATTTCGAAGTCGGCTCCCAAGGGAGTCGAGCTTGATCCCCCCGGGGTCTGGCGTCTGCGCCACACGCCGGGGTTTTTTCTGTACGCACGATGACACGTCGGGCCGCGCTCTTCATCGACGGCAACAACTGGTACCATGGCCTCAAGCATCTCGGTGCGGTCGATCTCGGTCGACTCGACTATCGAAAGCTCTCACTGAAGCTGGTCGGGCCGCGGCGGTGGGTCGGAACGCGGTACTATATCGGCCGCGTGCCGCAGACCGGGGACGTCACGCTCTACAGGAGCCAGCGTCGCTTTCTCGCGAAGCTCGAGGCTGAACCGCTCATCAGCACCCACCTTGGCCGGCTGGAACCGCGTGCGTCCACGAACCCGACGGCGCGTGATCTGCGGTCCTATCTCTCCAATCTGAGAACGAAGATCGACCTCAGGGTATTCCAGGACCTGATGAAGCTGGCGCAACGCCATCAGAAGGCCACGGTCTTCGTGGAGAAGGCGGTCGATGTAATGCTTGCGGTGGACCTGGTGGTCATGGCCGAACACGACAGTTTCGACGATGCCTACGTGCTCTCGGCCGACGGTGACTTCACACCGGCGGTCGAGCACGTCCGCTCGCAGGGGAAGAAGGTGTACGCGGTTTCCCCATCGTCCGGGGCCCGGCTCGGCGCCGCGGTGAACTCGTTTATCCGAATCGCTCACTCCTCTTGGTTCGCCGACTGCTACGACGATGAATGACTCGGGGCACGGTCGAATTGCGGACACTGGACCGCGCATCGTGGAGACATGGTCGCCTCCGCGACCCAGGGGGCCGGACGGCGCGTGGCCCCAGCGGCGATGGCTGGCGGGGCGCTCCAGAGCGGTCGGGACGTGGCCAATGCCTGCGGTCCGTGGCGTCCCGGCGGATCGAATCAGTGCGCGTGGTACCATTTTGCCGTGGACCTTAACACCCTCGAGGAGCGTGCGATGTTGTTCCGACAGCGTCTTGGACTTTTTCTCTCGGTGCTTGCCCTCGTGCCGTTCGCGCCGCTCGTCGCGGCGGCGCAGTCGGACGAAGATGCCGGCTTCGTGCCCGTCACCGACGCCATGCTCGAGGACCCGGCGCCGGACGACTGGCTCATGTGGCGCCGCACGCAGAACGGCTGGGGCTACAGCCCGCTCGACCAGGTGAACCGCGACAACGTCGGCGACCTGCAGCTGGTGTGGACCCGGGCCCTGGCCGAGGGCGCCCAGGAGGGGACCCCGCTGGCCTACGGCGGCGTCCTCTACATGCCCAACCCGAGGGACCACCTGCAGGCCATCGACGCGGTGACCGGCGACCTGCGGTGGGAGTACCGGCGCGACATCCCCGAGGACGTCCCCGAGATCATGGGCGGCCTGACCGACAACAACCGGAACGTCGCCATCTACGGCCGGCTCATCATCGACACCAGCAACGACGACTACATCTACGCCCTCGACGCCGAGAGCGGCGAGCTGGCCTGGGAGACGCAGATCTTCGACTACCAGGTGCATCCGGCCCGGCATTCCTCGGGCCCCATCGTCGGCGGGGGCAGGGCCTTCTCGGGGCGGAGCTGCCGCCCGCGGGCGGGGCCGGTCTCTTGCGTCATCGTCGCCCACGACGCCGCCACCGGCGAGGAGCTGTGGCGGACGAGCCTCGTGCCGGCGCCGGGCGAGCCCGGCGACGAGACCTGGGGCGGCGTGCCCTACGAGGAGCGCATGCACGTCGGCTCGTGGATGGTGCCGAGCTACGACCCCGACCTCGACCTCGTCTACGTCGGCACCTCCGTCACGTCGCCAGCCCCGAAGTTCATGCTCGGCGGCGTCGACAACCGCCACCTCTACCACAACTCGACCCTCGCTCTCGACGGCGGGACGGGGGCCATCCGCTGGTACTACCAGCACCTGAACGACCACTGGGATCTCGACCACCCCTTCGAGCGCATCCTCGTCGACACCGCGGTGGCGCCCGACCCGGACTCGGTCGCCTGGATCAACCCGCGGCTGCGGCCCGGCGAGGTGCGCCGGGTCATGACCGGCATTCCCGGCAAGACCGGGGTGGTGTACACGCTCGACCGCGAGACCGGCGAGTTCCTGTGGGCCACGCCGACCATCGCGCAGAATGTCATCAGCGACATCGACGGCGCCACCGGCGCGGTCACCGAGAACTCGGAGCTCATCTTCACCGACCTCGGGCAGGAGGTGCTGTCGTGCCCGTCCTGGGGCGGCGGCAAGAACTGGCCGGCCGGCGCGTACAGCCCGCTGACCAACACCATGTACTTCCCGATGCAGAACACCTGCGCACGGGTGCTGTCGACGATGGAGGGCGGGCTCGCCATCTACCGTCTCGCCGCCCGCTTCCAGCTGGCGCCGGGGACCGACGACCTCGGCAGCGTGTGGGCGATCGACGCCGGGACGGGCGAGACGACGTGGCTGCACGAGCAGCGGGCCTCCACCTACGCGCTCGTCGCCACCGGCGGCGGGCTCGTCTTCGGCGGCGACGGGAACGGTCGGTTCCGGGCGTTCGACCACGAGTCGGGCGAGGTGCTGTGGGAGATCAACCTGGGGTCGGCGGTCAGCGGCTTCCCGATCACCTACGCGGTCGACGGCCGCCAGTACGTCGTGGCCAGCACCAGCGCGCGGAGGTCGGGTTTGACGCCGGAGCTGCAGCCGAGCGCGGGGAACAACCTGTTCGTGTTCGCCTTGCCGGAGCGGGACTGAGCGACTGACGCGCCAGGAACGGCACCTGAAGCGTTCCGGTGGAGACGGCAGGGCGGGTGCTCGTGCACCATACGGTCACGAAGCCGAGACGACGCCCTCGGGCGGCGGCGCGTTCGGCACCCGGCCCCGAGTCGGGTGTGAGCTGAGCTAGTCGTCAACGGTCGCGCACATCAGCGCCACCAGCTCGGCAGCGGCCGCGTCGGGCAGCCCGTCGTGCGGCAGCATCTCGCAGAGCGCGGCGAGATCGACGAGTCGCGTGAGGCGGCGCCACTCCGGAGGCAAGCGGCCGCCGCCGTCGAGATAGCCGGCCCGGAAAGGCGGCTCCGCCGCCGGCCGGCCGCTTCGCTCGTACCGAGGGAAGTGTCCAACGTCGCCGAGCGGGGAACCGGAGACCGCGAACTCCCAGTCGAGCACCGCCGCCACTACCCAACGGCCGGCACTTGCCGGACGATGAGGTTGCGCCGGCCGAAGTCGCCGTGCACGAGCGACGTTGGTCCGCGGCCCGGCGCAGGTCGGCGGCGCGCGACCACATCGCGGCCTGCGTCGTGTCGATCAGCGCGGCGGGGATCCGTCTCTGCAGCATGGGCGACGCGACCGGCGAGCCGGCTGGGTGCTTCGGCGTGTGAAGGGCAGCCACCATCACTTCACGCACCCGACCAGGCCCGGCGTTGTGACCGTACCGCACCCGCGTCGAGACGTCATGCTTGGCACGCTGCGAGACATCTTCCGGCAGGCAGGCTGGAATTGGGGGGATCGGTAGGATGCAGTTTCTTGTCGTACTACACACAGAAACGGATCGCACCGACTACGGCGTCACCGTGCCGGACCTGCCGGGCTGCGTGTCTGCCGGTGACACGCTGGAACAGGCCCTCGCCAACGCCGGGGAGGCAATCCTTGGCCACCTGGAGGTGATGGTCGAGGATGGAAGGCCCGTCCCGGAGCCGAACAGCATGGTACCGCCGCTCGGCCCCGGTCAGATGATCGGCGCCGTCAAGGTCGACCTTGCCGAACGGGAGGCGCTTCGCGAGACGGTCCGACTGAACATCTCGATGGCGCGCCGCACGCTGGAACGCATCGACGAGGCTGCCAAGCTTGCCGGAACCACCCGTTCGGGATTCCTTGCGATGGCAGCCCTGGAACACATCAACCGGCGCCAACAGGCCAGTTGAATCCTGGATGCAGCGCGCGCAACGTCGTGGCGGGAGCGGTGACCGGCCGAGTTCATGCTCGGCGGCGTCGACAGCCGCCACCTCAACCACAACTGATGGACGTCGGGTTGCGTGTGCTGAGGACGGTGGTCCTGGTCGCTAGCAGGCGGCGGGAACCCGGAGGCGTGGTTCTCACTCATGCCACTCATGGCCCCTCGGAAGGCGCGAGGTGGAGGGCGTCGAGCACGTCCTGCCACGATCTGGCGCGTGAACATGAAGACCCGGTCGCCGACGATGATCGGCGTGGCGTAGCCCTGGCCGACGGGTACGGTCCACCGTCGCGTCAACTCGGCGGGCCAGGCAGACGGCTCGACGAGTTCCCGGTGCTGGCGCGGCTGCGGTGCTGATTGACCCGGGGCGCCGAGCCCGATCCGGAAGGGCGTGGCCACTGGTTGCCCGGCGACGAGCCTCCGAAGGTCGTCGCGGTCCAGGAGCGACCCGCCGATAACGACGGCGGCAATGCGGCGCGTGTTCGTGATGTCGGCGAGCGGATCGCCGTCGAGCAGCACCAGGTCGGCCTGCTTGCCGACCTCGACGGTGCCGACCTCGACGATCAGCCCCAGGAAGGCGGTCGGCCGACTGGTCGCGGCGACGATCGCCTCCGCCGGGGAGAGCCCGGCCTCGACCAGCAGCTCGAGCTCGCGATGGAGCGAGGCCCCATCCGGCGCCTGGTCAGTGCCGGCGAGAATCGCCACGCCGGCCTCGTGCAGGAGCCGGACCATCTCCCGGTAGCGGTCCCACACGCGGTCGGCCGCCCGCCTGTCCCGGTCCGTCATCCCTTCGGCCTGCGCATCCCAGACACTGCGCAGCGAACCGGCGTCCGGATGGGGCTGGGCAGACGACGAAGTGACATCGGCGGGCGACCTCCTCACCTGCGATTTTGCGTCTTCGTTCTGAAGGAACAACGCATCGGTGGCCGTCAGGTTCCGCGCTTCCTGGCATGGTGCCCAGAGATCCGTCGCGGCCGGCGTCGGACTTCGCCGGGGCTCGGTTCCGTCTCTGCCATTCCAGACGGACGGCGGGGAGGAAACGGAGGATCCGACGCGGGTGGTGTATCGCCCCGGCGCGCTACAATCCCCGCGTGGTCAGCGACCCGTGGCGAGGTCCCGTCGAGCGCGGCGTGTTGAGCGCGGACACGTCGCCGGAGATCGAACGTCTGCAGATCGAGGCGTGGCGGCGGATGTCGCCTCTCGACCGGTTGCTGGCGGCCAATGCCCTCTCGCGGCAGGTTCAGGCGCTGGCCCTCGCGGGCGTCCGACATCGCCATCCTCATGCGTCGGAACGCGAGTGCTTTCTCCGGCTCGCCGCGATCAAGCTCGGTCGCGAGCGTACGGTCCAGCTGTACCCGGACGCGACGGGTCTGTTCGAGCCGTGAGCATCGACTTCGAGCCGCTGCAAGTTGCGCTGTCGGCGGCGCGCGCCCTCGAACAGTGCGGCCTGCGCTACGTCGTCGGCGGATCCCTGGCAAGCTCCGTGAGCGGCGAGCCCCGCTCGACCCTCGACGTGAATCTCGTGGTCGCCATCCATGCGGCCGACGTCGAGCCATTGCTGGCGGCGCTCGGCGACGACTTTCATGCCGATGCGGAAGCTGTCCACCGGGCCGTGCGGCGGCGGTCGAGCGTCAACGTGTTTCACCAAGCCACCTCTACGAAGGTGGACCTGTTCGTGCTCGGCGGATCTCCGCTCGACGAGCAGGCGTTGGAACGTCGCGTCCGCCTGCGGGTCGCCGCGGATCCCGAGCGCTTCCTGTACGTCTACACGCCCGAAGACATCCTGTTGCAGAAGCTGCGCTGGTACCGTCTCGGCGGCGAGGTGTCGGATCGCCAGTGGCGCGACGTTCTCGGGATCGTGACCGTGCAGGACCGCGGATTGGACGAGGAGTACCTGCGGCGCGGCGCGGACCTGTTGGCCGTCACCGATCTGCTCGAGCGGGCGCTACTGGAAGCCAGAGAAACCTGAGCTGCTGGCTACACCAGACAAGGGGAAGGAGCCTCGCACAATGCATACCACCAATCTGCGCAGAGTCGGCGGCTCCGTCATGCTGGCCGTGCCCCCGGCGCTTCTCGATCTGCTCAAGCTGCGGGCCGGCGCCAGGGTGGATATCGGCATCGAGGATGGCCGGCTGATCGTCGCGCCGAGGACACGCCCGAGCTACCCGCTCGACGAGCTTCTGGCGCAGTGCGACGAGAACGCCCCGACCGACGATGGGGATCGCGCCTGGCTGGAGGCCAAGCCGGTCGGCAACGAGCTGCTGTGATGCAGCGGGGCGAGATCTGGATCGTCAGCCTCGACCCGACCGCCGGCCACGAGCAACGGGGGACCCGGCCGGTCGTGATCCTGGAATAGACGTCACTCTCGCTCCTGACCCTCGGAAGGCGCGAGATCGAGCGCGTCGAGCACGTCCTGCCACGAGACCAGCTTGAAGTTCTGGTTGGCCTCTGCGCCGTCCGGGGCGAGGTTGACGCCGTCCTGCACGACGAGCAGGCCAATCGGGTAGCGCGGGCCGAGCGGGGCCGAGACGACGTGCAGGCCGTCGGTGTCCTCGACGCCGTCGAGCGCGCCCGCGTCGCCGACGCGGAACGTCCCGCGGTAGGCGTGCGGCGGGGCGCGGTCGTAGACGACGTAGGCGTGGTTGCCCTGGCTCGAGGCCACCAGGAAGCCGTCGTCGGGACCGCCGCCCGGCGGCGCGTAGATCGACAGGCCCTCGACGTGCGACGCCAGGTGGCCGCCCCCCGGCTCGCCCACCCCGACCCGGTCGACCGCGAACCGCTCCGCCGTCGACAACCCCGGCTCGGCGTGGTAGCGCCAGATGCCGACCTCCTCCTCGCCGATGAACAGCCACCCGTTGGCGTCGTCGGCGACGCAGCCTTCCGTTTGGCTGCCGACGGTCCACGACCGGACGCGGGCGCCGGTCAGGCCGGTGTCGCCGGGGTCGAGTCGCCACTGCTCGACCGCGCCGCCCTGGTCGTTGGCGAAGACGTACAGGTCGCCGCTCGCCGCGCTGCGGTACAGGCAGAGGCCGTACGGGTCCTCGTCGAAGTCCGGCGAGATGGGGGCGTCGAGCAGGGGGGTGAGGTCGCCGCGGTCGGGGTCGAGCGCGAGGACGTCGATCGTCCAGGTGGTGCGGTTGGTGGCCGCGACGACGATCATCTCTTCGCCGCCGACGTCCACGCCGTCCCGCAGATCGACGTTGTTGACGCGCCCGACGTCGTTCGTCGAGACGACCGCACCGTCGAGCCCGTACACCACGAGGCCGCGCAGCTTGTTGGTGGCGACGATCAGGCTCGCCTCGGGGTCCGATTCGTTGACCCAGACGGCGGGGTCGTCCGCCGCGTCGCAGGCGTCCGGGACCGGCGTCGTCTCCGCCGCCGGCGCGACGGTTCTCGTGTCGGCCGGCTGCGGCCCCGGCTCGGGCGTCATCAGATCCGTCAACGCGCAACGGACCATCGTTCCCGGGCTGCACCCGGCGACGCCGAGAGCGCAGAACGCCAGCGCCGCCGTGAGCCTGCGCGTCTTCATGTGGTCGTCGCTATCGGTCCGGACGGCTACGGCAAGGAGAACGCGACCAGCTCCGCGATTCTCTCCTCGTCCAGGGCCGCTACGACGAGGTACTGCCGGCCGTCCGCCCTGTAGGTGATCGGGAACCCGGTGGTGGGTCCGCCCGGCAGCGCAAGCTCATGGACGACGTCGCCCGTGCGCTTGTCGTACGCCCGGAGCACCGGCGCCCCCCGCTGCCCTTCGCCCGCGAACAGCAGGGTGGCCGTCGCGAGCAGCCCCGAGCTCTGCGTGAGAGTCCCGGTCCGCGGCACGTCCACGCCCTGCAGGTCCGGATGCCGCCGGACGTACTCGGGCGTCTCGCCGTGCGGGATCTGCCACAGCATCTCGCCCGCGGTCAGGTCGATCGCGGTGATCCGGCCGTAGGGCGGCTTCAGGAGCGGCAGGTCGCGCACGGTCGGGACGCCCCGCGAGAACGAGATGTGGTAGCGCACGCCGGTTCCCTCGGTGCCGTCCGTCAGGCCGAACAGCGTCGGCCGCGTCTGCGACGGCACGAAGAGCAGGCCCGCCTCGACGTCCACCGCGCCGCCCGGCCAGTTGACGCCGCCGCCGGCGCCGGGGGCCCCGAGGGTCCCGAGGTTGACGCCCGGCTCGATCAGCGAAGGCGGCGTGTAGAGGGGCCCGAGCCTGATCGTCTCCACGATGCGTAGCGCCTCGGCCCGAAGCTCGGGCGTGAAGTCGATCAGGTCGTCCTCGGTCACGCCCTGCTGGTCGAACGCGGGCGGCCGGGTGGGGAAGGGCTGGGTCGGCGAGGTCCACTCGCCGGGAACGTCGGACTCGCCGACGGCCCGTTCCTCGATCGGCCACACCGGCTCGCCGGTCTCGCGGTCGAGCACGTACGCGAACCCCTGCTTCGAGAGCTGCACCAGCGCCTTGACGGGGCGGCCGTCGACCTCGATGTCGACGAGGATGGGGGCGGTGGGGATGTCGTAGTCCCAGAGCTCGTGATGGGTGAGTTGAAAGTGCCAGCGCCGCTCGCCGGTCTCCGCGTCGAGGGCCAGCACCGAGTTGCCGAACAGGTTGTCGCCGGGCCGATAGCCGCCGTAATAGTCGTTCGTGGGCGTCTCGGTCGCCACGTAGAAGAGGCCGAGCTCCGGGTCGGCGGTGACCGGCGCCCAGTGGCCGACGTTGCCCGTGTACTTCCACGAGGCGTCGAGGAGGTCGGGACGCTCCTGCACCCAGTCGTGGGTGCCGGTCGGCACGTCCCAGAGCGACTCGTCCGCCTTCAGCCAGGTGTCGACGCCGAACTCGCCCTCCTTGGGGACGGTGTTGAAGCGCCAGAGCATCCGGCCCGAGCGGGTGTCGTAGGCCACGATGTCGCCGGGCATGTTCATGGGCCAGACCTCGTTGGGGGAGGCCCGGGTGGGAACGCTGCCGGTGTGCAATGAGATCGAGGCGATGAGGGCGTTGCCGAGAATGGCCGGTGGCGACGTGTTGGCCACCCGGCCCGCCCGCTCCGCGGCCAGACGCTCGCCCCAGCGCAGGTCGTCCATCATGTCCACCACGCCGGCCGTGCCGAAGTCCAGCACGCGTTCGCCCGTCCCGGCGTCGAGGGCCACGAGCTGGAAGCTCGGCGTCACGACGAAGATGCGGTCGTCGCCGGCCCCGTCCGTCCAGTAGGACACGCCGCGCCCCGCGCTCCGCGCGACGGGCTCGATGATGTCGCCCCACCGCCGCTCGTTGTCGCCGGGGTGCCAGTTCCAGACGGGCTCGCCGGTGGCGGCGTCGAGGGCGATCACGCTGCGCGGGTTGCCGATGGTCGTGTAGAGGACGCCGTTGACCACGATGGGGCTGATCTGCGTCCGGCCGGACGGCGGCGGCGTGCCCTGGTCCCGCGCGCTCCAGCGCCACGCCACCTCCAGATCGCCGACGTTGCCGGCGTCGATCTCGTTGAGCGGCGAGTAGCGGGTGGCGCCCGCGTCCGCCCCGAACACGCCCCATTCCCCATCGGCGGCGCCGTCCTGGGCGCTCGCGCCGACGGTTCCCAGACACGCGACGGCCGCGACCGCCGCGAAACGGATCAACAGGTGCCGAGCGGAAAGCGTTTTGCACATGCGGCCCATTCTACTCTCGCCGCCGTCCGTGGCGGTCTTCGGCGACGCAGCGCGCAACGATGGCCAAGCGACGACCGCCCGTTGCGGAGGCAGCGGCGGACGGCCCGACCGGCCGACGGCGGGCCGCGCCGGCCGGTGTGGCGCAAGCACCGGGTCGGGGCCGCGCCGACCGGGGTCATCCGTTGCGACCAGCCTCGGGTCCTCGTCCGGCCGCCCGGAACCGGAAACGCCTGGAAGCCGCCGCGGAGCCGATCACGGGCGACGTGCTCTCCCCGACTCGCGGCGATCCCGGAGTAGGCGAGGAGGCTCGTGGCCGGCCGGGCCGGCCGGGATTCTGTGCTAGCATGTGCCGTTTCCGGCCTTGGCAGTGCGCTTCGGGGAGGTTGGCCGTCTTGACGGAGGTGCTCGGCGAAGGGGTCCGGCTCATGCTCGCGGGGATGGGCGTGGTGTTCGTCCTGCTCACCCTGCTGGTGTTGGCCGTCAAGGGCATGTCCCGCCTCGCCCTCGCCGTGGGCCCGCCCGCCCCGATGCCGGACGCCCCCGCCGTGCCCGGCGTCGAGGGAAGCGGGACGGAGCTGGTCGCCGCCATCTCCGCGGCGGTGACCGCATATCGAAGGGACGCGCGGCAGCAATGAAGAAACCCCTGGCCATCACCGAGCTGGTGCTTCGCGATTCCGCCCAGTCTCTGCTCGCGACCCGCGTCCGCATCGACGACATGCTGCCGATCTGCGAGAAGATCGACAAGGTCGGCTTCTGGTCGGTCGAGCTGTGGGGCGGGGCGACGTTCGACGCCTGCATCCGCTACCTCGGCGAGGACCCCTGGGAGCGGCTGCGCCGGTTCCGCAAGGCCCTGCCGAACACGAAGACCCAGATGCTGCTGCGCGGGCAGAACATGCTGGGCTACCGCCACTACGCCGACGACGTGGTGGACGCGTTCGTCGAGAAGGCGGCCGGGAACGGCATGGACGTCTTCCGCATCTTCGACGCGATGAACGACATGCGGAACGTGGAGGCCGCGGTCAGGGCGGTGCTGAAGACGGACCGGCATGCCCAGGGCGCCATCTCCTACACGATCAGTCCGGTCCACACGATGGACACGTGGATCGATCTCGGGAAGCGCCTCGAGGACATGGGCTGTCACTCGGTCTGCATCAAGGACATGGCGGGCCTCATCAAGCCCTACGTGGCCGAAGAGATGGTGTCGAGGCTGAAGGAGACGCTGTCGGCGCCCGTCGCGCTGCATTCCCACGCCACCACCGGCATGAGCACCGCGGCCATCGTGAAGGCCGTCGAGGCCGGCGCCGACATGGCCGACGCCGCGATCTCGTCGATGAGCCACACCTACGGCCACTCGGCGACCGAATCGGTGGTCGCGATTCTCGAAGGCGGGGACCGCGACACGGGCCTCGACCTCGGGCTGCTCGAGGAGATTGCGACCTACTTCCGAGGCGTGCGAAAGAAGTACGCGAAGTTCGAGGGGTCGCTGCGCGGCATCGACGCGAGGATCCTGACCGCCCAGGTCCCCGGCGGCATGCTGACCAACATGGAGAACCAGCTCCGCGAGCAGGACGCCACCGACCGGTTCGACGAGGTCCTCGCGGAAATGCCGACCGTGCGCGAGGAGCTCGGCTTCATTCCCCTGGTCACGCCGACGTCGCAGATCGTCGGGACGCAGTCGATCGTCAACGTGCTGTCGGGAGAGCGTTACAAGACGATTACGCGGCAGACGGCGGGTGTTCTTCGCGGCGAGTACGGCCGCACGCCCGCGCCCGTCGACGCCGATCTGCAGAAGCGGGCGCTGAACGGGGACGATCCGGTGACGTGCCGGCCCGCCGATCTGCTCTCCCCCGAGATGGGGAAGCTGTCCGCCGAGGTGGACGGCCTGGCGAAGGAAGAGGGGTTTCGGCGCGCCGGCGATCCGGTGGAAGACGTCCTGACCTACGCCCTGTTCGGTCAGGTGGGGCTGAAGTTCCTGAAGCACAGGAACGACCCGTCGGCGTTCGAGCCGCCGCCCTGGGAGGCCGCGCCGGCACCGGCGCCCGTGGCCGCGCCGGCCCCCGCCCCGGCGGCCGACGCCGGCCCGGCCCGGTACCGGGTCAACGTCAACGGCACGGCCTACGATGTCGAGGTCAGCCCCGAGGGCGCCGTCGACTCGGTGCAGCCGGCCCGTCCGCCTGCCCCCGCGCCGGCCGCTGCCCCCGCGCCGGCAGCTGCCCCCGCGCCGGCAGCTGCCGGCGAGGCGCTCCCGTCGCCGCTCTCGGGAACCGTGCGCGCCGTCCGGGTGCAGCCCGGCCAGTCGGTCGTCGCCGGCGACGTCGTGCTCGTGCTCGAGGCGATGAAGATGGAGACCAACGTCAGCGCCCCCCGCGCGGGCCGCATCGTCTCGATTGCCGTCCAGGAAGGCGTCCAGGTCCGGAAGGGCGACCCCCTGCTCCACATCGCCTAGCGGTCGTGATGAGACTTCGCGTTGCACCGGGCCCGGCGGGCGCCGGCAGGAGCCGAGGCGCGGGAGGCGTCGCCGCTCGAATGCAGCCGCGATTTTCGCCACCGGTTCCTTCCGCGCAATCGGTCCCGAGACTTCGGCCCGGACTCATGGAACGCGCCGCATGCCATCCGACCTGCTCCTGAGGCTCTGGGAAACGACCGGCCTTGCCAACTTCGGCGGCATCGGGCCGATCGCCATGATGGGGGTCGGCGGGGTCCTCATCTATCTCGGCATCTCCCGGCGGTTCGAGCCGTTGCTGCTGATCCCCATCGGGTTCGGCGCGATCCTGAGCAACATTCCCGTGGCCGACATCGGCGGCCCCGACGGCATTCTCGGCTACTTCTACTCGGTCGGCGTGTCGACCGGCATCTTCCCGCTGCTGATCTTCCTGGGGGTCGGCGCGCTGACCGACTTCGGCGCGTTGATCGCCAATCCCAAGACGCTGATGCTGGGCGCCGCGGCGCAGTTCGGCATCTTCTTCACCCTGCTCGGGTCGCTGGCCATGAGCGAGCTCGTGCCCGGGATCGACTTCTCGCTCCAGGACGCCGCCGCCATCGGCATCATCGGCGGCGCCGACGGCCCGACCGCCATCTTCCTCGCCTCGCGGCTGAGTCCCGAGCTGCTGGGGGCGATTGCCGTCGCCGCCTATTCGTACATGGCCCTGGTCCCCATCATCCAGCCCCCGATCATGCGGGCGCTCACGACGGAAGAGGAACGCGCCGTGGCCATGGACGAGCTGCGCCCGGTGTCGACGACCGAGCGCATCCTCTTTCCGTTCACGGTCCTGCTGCTCGTCGTCCTGCTGCTGCCCGCCGCGTCGCCGCTCATCGGCATGCTGATGTTCGGCAACCTCCTGCGCGAGGCGGGGGTGGTCGAGCGCCTGTCGCAGACCGCGCAGAACGAGCTCATCAACATCGTCACCATCCTGCTCGGCCTGACCGTGGGCTCCCGGCTCGCCGCCGACACGTTCCTCAGCGTCGAGACCATCGGCATCCTCGCCATCGGGCTCGTGGCGTTCGCGGTGGGCACCGCCACCGGCGTCCTGATGGGCAAGGCCATGCACCGCCTGAGCGGCGGGCAGGTCAACCCGCTGATCGGCGCCGCGGGCGTCTCGGCGGTGCCGATGGCGGCCCGCGTCGTCAACCGGGTGGGCCTCGAGTCCAACCCGAACAACTACCTCCTGATGCACGCGATGGGCCCGAACGTGGCCGGCGTCATCGGCTCGGCGGTGGCCGCCGGGTTCCTGCTGTCGATGTTGGGGTAGTCGTCTGCGCCGTGGAACCGGTGCGGACTCCTGGAGGTCGGTTGGGGCGCCAACCGGAGGCCGCCACACCATCCTGCGTCGGGTTCGGCGCAGAATCATCTTTCCCCGAAGCTGTTCCGGGTAGCGCCGGCCAGTTCCATCGCGATAAAGTGACATGTACGGCATTTTGTCGCAATGAAATTCGATCAACTGCTGGAGATCGTCGGCGACGAGCCCCTGTTCGAAACCGGCCTGCTCCTGGCCGGCGCCGTCGACCCCGCCGACGTCAGGCGCCAGCTCGCGCGTTGGACCCGGACCGGCCGGCTCCACCGGCTGCGGCGGGGACTGTATGCGCTGGCGCCTCCCTATCGCCGCTGTGCGCCCCACCCCTTCCTCGTCGCCAACCGCCTCGTGCCGGGATCCTACGTCAGCGGCCTCTCCGCGCTGGCGCACGCGCAGCGCATTCCCGAGTACGTGCCCGAGGTGACCAGCGTGGCCGCCGCGCGGCCCGAGCTCCGCAGCACGGCGCTCGGCCGGTTCTCGTTCCGCCACCTGAAGGGCGACCTGCTGTTCGGCTATCGGTGCGTGGAGGTGGGCCGGCATCAGCAGGCGTTCGTCGCGCGGCCCGAGAAGGCGTTGCTCGATCTCGTCCACCTGTGTCCGGGCGGCGACGAATCGTCCCATCTCGCCGGGCTGCGCCTCGACCTCGACGCCCTGGACCTGGACCTGATGGAACGGCTGGCGGCGACCGCGGCCCGGCCGAAGCTGCGGCGGGCGGCCCGGCGCGTTCGCGCAATGGCCGGTGATCAGGCGGAGATCTGCGAGATCCTGTGAAGGCCTATCTTCTCGACCTCGTGCGCGCGGCCGATCCGGTGCAGGGCCGCAACCGGGCCCGCGAATACCTGCAGGCCCGCATTCTCGGCGTTCTGCAGAAGGCGGGCGCAATGGTGCCGCTCGCCTTTCACGGCGGGACCTGCCTGCGCTTCCTCTTCGCGCTGCCGCGCTATTCCGAAGACCTTGACTTCACGCTCGAAGGCAACCCGTCGCGGTACGATCTGCGGGCTTGGCTGAAGGCGATCCGCGCGGAGCTGGCGCGCGAAGGCTACGTCGTCGACCTGTCGATGCGGGACAGCCGGACGGTGCACGGCGCGTTCGTGCGCGTCAGGGGCATTCTGCACGAGGCGGGCCTGTCGCTTCGTCGGGAGGAGGCGCTCGCGGTCAAGATCGAGGTCGATACGCGTCCACCGGCCGGCGCCGTGCTGGACACCCGCCTCGTGCGCCGCCACGTCACCTTGCGCCTCTGCCATCACGACCGGGCGTCGCTGCTCGCCGGCAAGCTCCACGCCGTCCTGCAGCGGTCCTACACCAAGGGGCGGGACCTGTACGACTTGATCTGGTACCTGAGCGATCCGACGTGGCCGGCGCCGAACCTGACCCTGCTGAACGTGGCGCTGCGGCAGACCGACTGGGCCGGCGCGGAGCTGAACGCCCGAACCTGGCGGGAAACCGTGGCCGCCCGAATCGACGTCCTCGACTGGGACCGCGCCGTCGCCGACGTCCGCCCGTTCCTCGAGCGCACCGAGGACGTGGAATCGCTGACCAAGGAGAACGCGGTGCGGCTCCTGACGGAGCACATTCGACCTGATTGAAGCCGCCCACTACGGTTGTTGAGGGCGGCCAGGCTGGTCGCGAGCTCGACCCGTCCGTCGACGACCAGCGGCTGTCCTCGCAGCATCGTCGAGGGGTGTCGTCCGACGGCACGGCGTTCGGGGCACGACAACCGGCCGGTCCGCCGTTTCACTCGTCCTGGAGCGCGGTCAGCGGGTCGACGCGCGCGGCGCGCCGGGCGGGGAGCCAGACGGCCGCCGCCGCGATGCCCGCGAGGAGCGTGGCGGCCTGGACGATCGTGACCGGGTCGGTCGGGGCGAGGCCGTGAATCAGGCTCGCCACCAGGCGTCCGGCCAGCAGCACCGCGCCCACCCCGGCCGCGACGCCTGCGGCGACGAGCACCAGCGACTCGCGCAGCACCATCCAGGCGATGCCCGCCGCTGGCGCGCCGAGGGCCATCCGGATGCCGATCTCGGCGGTGCGGCGGGTGACGGTGTACGAGGCCAGCCCGAACAGCCCGATGGCGGCCAGCAGCGTCGCCAGTCCGCCGAAGGACGCATAGGCGACGGCGTAGAGCCGCTCGGCCGACATCCGCTCCTCTATCGCCGCGGTCTGGGTGGTGACGTTCATGATCGGCAGCCGCGGATCGATCTCGCGGATGCTCTCGCGCACCGCCGGCGTCAGGGCGTTCGGCGGACCGGCGGTCCGTAGCGCGAACGTGGCCGAGCGCAGCGGAGACTGGACGGCGGAGCGGAACACCGTCGGCGGCGCCGCGCCCCGCAGCTCGTCGTAGCGGGTGTCCCGGACGACCCCGACGACCTCGACCTCGCCCCGCTCCTCGGGGTCGAATCCGAACCGCCGGCCCACCGCGTCGTCGGTCCCGAACAGCCCCGTCGCGGCGGCGGCGTTGACCACCGCGACGCGAGGCGCGTCCGCGTCGTCGCGCGGCTCGAAGCCGCGTCCCGCGAGCAGGGGGATCTCCATGGTGTCGAAGAAGCCGGGGGCCACCGTCATCATGTGGGTGCCGCGACCGGCCCCCGTCTGCCCCTCGACGTGGACGGTGCTCATCCACACCCCGCCGCCGAGCAGCGCCGTCTGCGCCATGGTGACCGATCGCACGCCGGGCAGCGCGCGCAGGCGGTCGCCGATGCGGGCGTACAGCGCGACCGACTCCCCGGGGCGGTAGCCGCTGCGGGTCGAGTCCAGCTGGAACAGCAGCACCTGCTCGGGGTTGAACCCGACGTCGACGCCCCGCAGGTTGGCCAGGGTCTTCAGGAAGAGCCCGGCGCCGACGAGCAGGGCCAGCGACACCGCGACCTGGGCCACGATCAGGGCCCGGCTCAGCCGCGAGCGGGACAGCGCCACGCTCCGGCTCTGCTCGCTGAGCGCGCCCGCCGGGTCGGCGCGGGTGGCGCGCAGGGCGGGCACGAGGCTGAACGCGATGCCGGCCGCGAGGCTCAGCACCCCGGCGAAGGCGAAGACCCGCCAGTCGAACGGGCCCGCCTGGCCGAACGGCAGCAGGCGGCGCGCCGCCCACGCCACGGGCAGGGCGAGCGTCCCGCCGGCCGCGGAGAGGAGCAGGCTCTCGGTCAGCAGTTGGCGAACCAGCCGGCCGCGCGTGGCGCCCACCGACATGCGGATGGCCACCTCCCGCTCGCGCGAGGCCGCCCGCGACAGCAGCAGGGTGGCCACGTTGGCACACACGATGAGCAGCACGAGGGCGACGACGACGCCGAGGACCAGCGCCTGACCCGACGACCGGGGGCTCGCGTCGTAGAGCCCCTGCCGGCCGGAGGAGACGAGCAGCCGCGGCTCGGCGCTCCGGTTCCGGTTCCGCGCCAGCCCCCGGTCGTCCTCCGGCAGGCCGTCGAGGAACGACGCCAGCGCCGATTGCGCGGCGGCCCGGAGCACCCCGTCCAGGTTGCCCTGCACCTGGGCCGGCGTCGCCCCCCGCGCCAGCCGCCCCATGATCGGGAGCCACCACATCGTCGCGTCGGTGAGGCGGTCGTCGCCTGCCGGCAGCGGCAGGGTGGCGAGGGGCAGGTGCACGTCGGCCGCCGTCGCGTCCGGCCGGCGAATGCCGACGTAATCCGGCGGCAGCACCCCCACGATGGTGGTGGGGACGTCGTTGACGCGGATGACCGTCCCGACGGGGTCCGCCTCCGGGCCGAAGCGGCGTTCCCGGAACGAGTGGCTGATCATGGCCACCAGCCCGGCCCCCGGCCGGTCGTCGTCGGGGACGATGGCGCGGCCGGCTGCCGGTTGCACGCCGAGCACGCGGAAGTAGTCGCCGGTGGCGGCGAGGCCGGTCGCGATCTCGGCCCGTCCGTCGACGACCAGGGTCAGCGATGTCGGCGTCGCCGCGAACATCCCGTCGAGGGTCTCGCCGGCGTCACGCAGCGCTTCGAAGACGGGGTAGGAGAAGGACCCCGAAACGCCCATCCCCCCGGTGGCGCCGGAGGACATCACGCCCCGGGCCGCGCCGTTTTCGCCGGTCCAGCGCAGGCGCACGAGACCGTCGGGGTCGGCCACCGGCAGCGTCCGGAAGAGCATGCCGTCGACCGCGCTGAACAGCGCGGTGTTGGCGCCGATGCCCAGGGCGAGCGAGACCAGCACCACGAGCGTCCAGCCCCTGGCCTTCCCCAGCACCCGGACCGCATGACGAAGGTCGCTCAGCATACGTGCACCGGGAGCTACAACGGATTGCGGGCGTGCCGGACCGCCCGTGTTCCTCGACACAAATCCCTCACCACCCCGGCCGGCTCCTCGGCGAAGAGACCCGTTGCGAACGTGCCGGTTCGAGCGGCGGGGAGTGCGCCCGCCCTCCCCGGACGGCCGGACCGTCCGGGGAGGGCGGGTCCGACCGTCAGCGCTGGTCGAGCGCGAACACGAACAGGTAGCTCGAGTTCTCGAGGTTGTCGTACCTCACCGGGTGCAGGTGGCGGCCGCTCGACTGCACCGCGACGTACTGGGTCGGCCCGATGGCGTAGGTGACGGGGGCGCCCTTGAGGGGGGTGCCGACGTTGAAGCGCCACAGCTCTTCGAGGGTCTCGTCGTTGTAGGCCACGAGCCAGCCGTCCTGGAGTGCCGTGAACACGAGGCCGCCGGCGGTGGCCGTGACCCCGGACCGGATCTCGATCTCGGTCACCGCCTTGCCGATGACCTCGTGGTCGACCGCGTCGAACGCGGTCAGGGCCCCGTAGTAGAGGTCGCTGTCGTACTGGCGGCGCTCGCTGCGCTGGGGATCGATGTCGCCGGCGGGGCTGGCGGGGACCATGGCGGCGCCGGTCTGCTCGAAGCAGCCCTCGGTGCCGACGCCGTAGGCGATGTGCTTCACGGGGTTGTAGGCCATCGGCTGGTGGGCGACCCCGCCGTGCCAGGTCGGGCAGGCCCGCTTCATCTCGTCGCGGTCGCCGCGCATGGCGCGGGCCTCGGGGTTGTAGATCTGCACGTCGAGGTTCGGGTCGTACTCGACGGGCTTCCCGGTCACGGGGTCGAGCCCCGCCGTCCAGTTCAGGTCGTTGACGTACTGGGCGCCGCGGATGAAGCTGCCGTCGGTGCGGTCGAGGGTGTAGAAGAAGCCGTTGCGCGCGTAGTGGGAGACGACCTTGCGCATGCGGCCGTCGATCTCGAGGTCGTAGAGCATGTGCACGCCGACCTCGTCGTAGTCCCACGAGTCGTTCGGGGTGTACTGGAAGTGCCAGGCGAGCTCGCCGGTGTCGATGTCGAGGGCGACGGCGCTGTTGGTGTAGAGGTTGTCGCCGGGGCGGAACTCGGCGTCGTAGCCGGGGAACGGGTTGCCGGTGCCGACGATGTAGAGCCTCGTCTCGGGGTCGTAGGACCCGGTCTGCCAGATGCCGCCGCCGCCGGTCTTCCAGGCGTTGTGGTCGTCCTTCCAGGTCTCGCTGCCGGGCTGGCCGGGCTCGGGCACGACCCACCAGCGCCACAGCTCGTCGCCGGTGTCGACGTCGAGGGCCGCCACCCAGCCCCGGGTGCCGCCGTCGCCGGCGCCGTTGTGCACGATGACCTTGCCCTCGGCGACGATCGGCGCGGTGAGGAAACGCTCGCGGCGGCCGAACTCGTTGACGCTCGTGACCTCCACGTCCCACATGATCTCGCCGTTCTCGCGGTCGATCGAGATGACCCGGCCGTCCGGCAGGTTCTGCAGCACCCGGTCCTCCCAGAGGGCGATGCCGCGGCTGCGCGAGGTGTTGCCCTCGTGGTCGACGCCGGGGTCGGCGATCCAGACGAACTCGCCGTAGTTCGGGTTGCGGGCGTCGATCTTGTACACCGTCCCCCAACCGTCGCTCGTATACAGGAAGCCGTTGTCGACGAGGGGGTTGAGCTCGGCCTCGGGGCCGTTCCGCCCGGTGTCCTGCATGCCGCCGAGGGCCAGCGCCCACACCATGCGGAGGTCGCCGACGTTGTCGCGGTCGATCTGGGTCAGCCGCGAGTAGCGGGTCGACGTGTAGTCGCCGTTCATGAGCAGCCAGTTCTGCGGCTCTCTCTCGGCGTTGACCAGCCGGTCGCGGTTGACGGTGAGGCTGTACTGCCCGTGGGCCGCGAGCGTCGAGGCGACCACCAGGAGCGCGGCGGCGCAGGCGGTTCCGACCAAAGAGTGCTGGCGCATGCAGGTCCCCTTTCTGGACGTTCGGATCGGTGTAGCTTACACCGAAGACGCCGTCCGGCGGGGTTCCCGAGAGGCGGGGCCGCGCGTCGGCTCGGAGGTCGGGCCCGGAGTCGGCGCAGGCCGAGGCGGACTCCCGGAAGGCTGCTTGGGCGCGAGGTGGAGGCGACCCTGCGGCGCGGCACTCCTGCGCCGCGGGACCCCCGCGGCGACGACCGGCGGGCTGGCTTGGCTAGCCAAGCCAGCAGCCCGTGGCGAAAGTCCCCGCTGCATTCGAGCGGCGATGCATCCGCCTGACTGCGTTGTTCGTCGGTTACATATGCCCAATATGCGCCCTCCTCACGCCTTGTCAGGCGGGCGCCACGGCGATCTGCTGGCGCCCTCCGGGCGCTGTGCAACGCGGGGTTTCACCACGGGCTGCTAGCCGAATATCCCGTAGAGCGTCAGCAAGACGCCGCCGGCGATGACCGAGCCGAGCTGGCCGGCGGTGTTGGCCCCCATCGCATGCATGAGGACGTGGTTGGTGAAATCCTCCTCCTGCGCCACGCGCTGCACGAGCCGCCCGCTCATGGGGAAGGCGCTGATGCCGGCGGCGCCCACGAGGGGGTTGACCTTGCCGCGGCTCGCCGTGCACAGCACCTTGCCGAACAGGATGCCGGCGATGGTGTCGAGGGCGAACGCGAAGAGCCCGAGGCCGAGGATGAACAGGGTCGTCGGCTGCAGGAAGGTCTCGGCCTGCATCAGGCTGCCGACGGTGAGGCCCAGGAAGATCGTCGACAGGTTGGCGAGCTCGTTCGACGCGGTGCTGGCGAGCTGGGCGACGACGCCCGACTCCTTGAGCAGGTTGCCGAACATCAGCGTCGCCACGAGCGGGGCCGAGGGCGGCACGAGAATGCCGATGCCGATCGTCACCACGATGGGGAAGAGGATGACCGCGCCGCGGGGGACGGGACGCGGGGCGTACTCCATCCGGATGCGGCGCTCCGCCCGCGTGGTGAACAGCCGCATCAGGGGGGGCTGGATGATGGGGACCAGACTCATGTAGGAGTAGGCGGTCACCGCGATCGGGGCCAGCAGCTCGGGGGCGAGCAGCGACGAGACGTAGATGCTCGTGGGCCCGTCGATGGCGCCGATCACCGCGATCGACGCGGCCTGGTTCAGCGGGAACCCGACGAGGGTGGCGAGGATGAGGGTGGCGAAGATGCCGAGCTGGCCGGCCGCCCCGAGGAGCGCGAACATCGGCTGAGACAGCAGGGGGCGGAAGTCCATCATCGCCCCGATGCCGATGAAGATGAAGAGGGGGAAGAGCTCGGTTTCGATGCCGAAATCGATCAGCAACTGCAGCATCCCCTCGGGCTGGTTCATCGGCGAGTTGGGCAGGTTGCCGAGCAGCACGCCGAAGCCGATGGGCAGCAGCAGGGTCGGCTCGTACTCCTTCGCGATGGCCAGATAGATCAGGAGCCCGCCGATGGCGAACATCAGCAGGGCTTCGGGAGCGATGGTGGGGACAATCGAGGGAATCATGGGGGCCGTAGCGCGCCGTCGTGGAGAGCGGACGACCGCGCCCAGGGAATGGCTGCAGCGGCGTGATGCTCAGCAGCCCGTGGCAAGGGTCCCCGCTGCATTCGAGCGGCGATGCATCCCGCCTGACTGCGTTGTTCGTCGGTTACATATGGCCAATATGCGCCCTCCTCACGCCTTGTCAGGCGGGCGCCTCGGCTGTTCGCTGGCGCCCTCCGGGCGCGCTGCAACGCGGGGCTGCACCACGGGCTGTCAGGGCTCGAACGACACCAGCGGCTCGCCCTGCGCGACGCGGCTGCCCTGGGCCACGTGCACGGTGTCGATGCGGCCTTCACGCGGCGACCGGATGACGTTCATCATCTTCATCGCCTCGAGCGTGAGCAGCTCGTCGCCGCGCGCGACGGTCTGCCCGGCGGCGACCGCGATCGAGGAGACCACGCCGGGAATCGGGGCGAACATGCGGTCGGGATCGCCGGAGGCGGCGGTCGTGGCGGGGGCCTCGGTGGGGGCCGCCTGCCGTATTCCCGCCGCGCGCGGCGGGGCGTCGCCGAGCGGCACGTCGGTGCTGTCGGACGGCTCCACGTCGACCGAGAAGGTCGTGCCGGACACCGTCGCGGTGACCGGCCGCGCATGCGGGTCGTCGATGTCCACGTAGTACCGCCGGCCGTCGACGGTGACCCGGTAGCGGCTCACGACCGCGCCCTCGTCCGCGCGACCCGGCTGCCGAGGCGCCGCGCGAGGTGCAGGTGCCGCCATTGGGACGGGGTGCGATCGAGGACGCTGGGCGCGCGCGCGACGGTCGCGCAGGCCGCCGCCACCGCTATCGCCACCGCGCGGAGGCGCCGCTCCCGCTCGGAGTCGGTGATGCGGCCGAACGTCGCCGGCTCCGAGCGGGGGACCGTCTCGAGCAGCCACTGCGCGGCGCGGGCCGGCCATTGCGCGGTCAGCAGGTACATCAGGCCGAGCAACCCGGCCAGCGCGGCGAAGAGGATGAGGGTGCCCCAGGCCGAGATCTCCAGCACCGTCTCGAGTTGGGAGAGCATCAGAGCGGAATGTTCCCGTGCTTCTTCGGCACGGTCGCGGTCTGCTTGTCCTTGAGGAAGTCGAGCGCCGCCGTCACCCGGGCCCGGGTCTCGCGCGGGTAGATCACGTCGTCGATGTGCCCCGCCGCCGCCGCCACGAACGGCGAGTTGAACTTCTCCTGGAACGAACCCTCGAGCCGGGTCCGCTCGGCCTCCCGCGCGGCGGGATCGAGGGCCGCGAGCTGCCGGGCGTACAGGATGTTGACGGCCCCCTTCGGACCCATCACCGCGATCTCGGCCGACGGCCACGCGAGGCACACGTCGGTGCGGATCATCTTGCTGCTCATCACGATGTAGGCGCCGCCGTAGGCCTTGCGCAGCACGACCGAGACCTTGGGCACGGTCGCTTCCGAGTAGGCGTACACGATCTTGGCGCCGTGGCGGATGATGCCCTGGCGCTCCTGCCCGCTGCCGGGGAGGAAGCCGGGGCAGTCGACGAGCGTGACGATGGGGATGTTGAACGCGTCGGAGAAGCGGATGAACCGCGCGATCTTGTCCGAGGCGTCGATGTCGAGGACCCCCGCGAGGTGCGCCGGCTGGTTGGCCACGAACGCCACCACCCGGCCCGAGAGCCGGGCGAAGCCGACGGCCGCGTTCGGCGCGAAGTCGGCCTGCACCTCGAGGAACGAGCCGCGGTCCGCGATGAGGCCGATGGCGTCGCGGACGTCGTAGGACAGCTCCGCCGACTCGGGAATGAGCCCGTCGAGGGCGGCGGTGTCCGGGGTCAGGGCGTCGTCCGGGGGAAGCGTCGGCGGATCGTCGACGTTGTTCGACGGCAGGTAGCCCAGCAGCCGCCGGGTGAGGGCGAACGCGCCGTTCTCGTCGTCGGTGACGAAGTGCGCGACCCCGGAGCCCGCCGCGTGGGTGGTGGCGCCGCCGAGCGTCTCGACGTCGACCTCCTCGCCGGTGACGGTCTGGATGACGTCGGGCCCGGTGATGAACATGAAGCTGTTGCCGCGGGTCATCACCACGAAGTCGGTCAGCCCCGGCGAGTAGACGGCGCCGCCCGCGCACGGTCCCAGCATCAGGCTGATCTGCGGCACCACGCCGCTCGCCTGGGTGTTGCGCCAGAACAGGTCGCCGAACCCCGCGAGGCTCCAGACGCCCTCCTGGATCCGGGCCCCGACCGAGTCGAGAAGGGCGACGATGGGCAGCCCGCTGCTCGTGGCCGCCTCGAGCAGCCGGCCCACCTTCATGGCCTGGACCTCGGAGAACGAGCCGCCGAGCACCGTGAAGTCCTGCGCGAAGATGGCGATGCGCCGGCCGTCGACGAGGCCGAACCCGGTGACGACCCCGTCGCCGGCGTGGCGGTTCTTCTCGAGCCCGAAGCCGGCGTGGCGGTGCTCGACGTAGGGGGCCAGCTCCTCGAACGAGTCGGCGTCCAGCATGCGCTTGATGCGCTCGCGGGCGGTCAGCTTGCCGCGGGCGTGCTGGGCGTCGACCCGGTCCTGACCGCCGCCCCGCCGGGCCGCGGCGCGGCGCTCGGCGATGAGGTCCCGGCCCTCGGCGGTCGGGGAGGCGCCCTCGGCGGACGGCTCGTCCGGGGGCGGCGCGGGCACCGTGACCGGACGGTCCTCGGCCTCCGCCGGCAGGGCCGCCGCGCCGGCGTCGGGGCTTTCGGGGACGGCGGAATCCGCTTCGGGGACGGCGGCGTCCGCTTCGGGGACGGCGGCATCCGCTTCGAGGTGGGGCTCGTTCCCGGCCGGGGACGCTTGCGCGACCGCGGCCGGCCCGGCCTCGGTTGCGGAGGGCTCGGCCGTGTCCGCCGTGTCTTCGGGCGGCGCCGGCGTGGCGGCGCGCAACGGCGAATCCGCGGCGTCGAGGGCCTCGGCGCCGGGAGGGGCGTCGTCGCCCCGCTTCTTCGACCGCCGCCGTCGGTTCCAGTTGCGCAGCGACGCCAGCACCGTCCCGCCGGCGACCGGGGTGCCGGCCGGCACGACCAGGTTCAGCGCCTCGCCCTCCGCGGTGGTCGCGCGGTCGCCGTCGGCGACGGGAACCGCCGTCTGCGCCGGTTTCTCGTTCCGGGGCGCGTCGCCGGAAGTCTCAGCCATGTGGCCAGCCATTATACCGGGGAACGTCCGGCCGTACCTGAGGGGCGGTTCGTCAACCCCCACATTTGGTGTCGCGAGCGGCGCCGTGTTGGGTGATAATTACGGTGGTTCGCGACCCGCGTGCATCGGAATCGGCAGGTGGCATGCGGAGAAGGAGCGCTCAGATGCCTCGAAACGTGGCCCGCGGCTGGCCGGTCGTCCTCGCCGGGCTCGCGCTTGCGGCGGCAGGCTCCGCCGCCGCGCAGGAGCCGGCCGTGTCGGGTGCGGCGGACGCACCGTACGAGGTGCCCCGCACGCCGCACGGTCATCCGGACCTGGAGGGGTTCTGGTCGAACCAGACCTACACGCCGCTCGAGCGGCGCGAGGGGGTGACGGCCGAGTTCTACACCCCCGAGGAGCTGGCCGCGATCGAGGGCGGCCGCGCCGTGCGGGAGAGCGCCCAGACCGAGCCGGGCACCATTCCCGACGTCCACTACGACTTCACCCAGTTCGGGCTCGACCGCAGCCAGGCGGCGCGGGCCCAGAACCTCCGCACGTCGATGATCGTCGATCCCCCCGACGGCAGGCTGCCGCCGGTCAACGCCGCGGGACAGCGCACGGCGGCCGCGCGGGCCGAGGCGCAGGCCCTGCTCGGGGGCCGGTGGGACTCGGCCGAGGCCAACCAGCTCGACGACCGGTGCATCATGATGCGCGGGGTCGGCCCCCCGATGATGCCCGCCGGCTACAACGCCAACTACCACATCGTGCAGGCGGCCGACCACGTGATGATACTGTCCGAGATGATCCACGACGCGCGCATCATCCCGCTCGCCGGCGCGGACGCGCCCCCGGGCGGCGTGCAGCAGTGGATCGGCCTGTCGCGGGGGCATTGGGACGGCGACACCCTCGTCGTCGAGACCACCAACTTCAACGACAGGAACCCGTTCCAGGGGTCCGGGGACCGGATGAAGGTGACCGAGCGTCTCACCCGCGTGGCCGACGACGTCATCGAGTACCGTTTCACGGTGGACGATCCGGGCACCTGGGACCGACCGTGGACGGCCGTGAACCTGATGCAGAGGACGCGGGGGCCGCTGTTCGAGTTTGCCTGCCACGAGGGCAACTACGGGCTCTACAACACGCTGGTCGGCGCCCGTCTGGAAGAGCGGCTCGCGGCCGAGGCAGCCGCCGAGGCGGCCGAGCAGGGCAGCACCCCGCGGTGAAGCTACGCGTTGCAGCGCGCCCGATTGGGGCGCCAACAGACGCCGAGGCGCCCGCCTGACAAGGCGTGAGGAGGGCGCATGTCGGGCATATGCAACCGATGAACAACGCAGTCAGGCGGGATGCATCGCCGCTCGAATGCAGCGGGGACTTCGCCGCGGGCTGCCGAGACAGGTGACATGGCCATGCGCACTCGTGCAGCGACGATGACGTTGGCGGCCGCCGCCCTGCTGGCGGCTGCGTCCGCGATGGGCCAGACCGCGGAGTACCAGGCGTCCCGGACGCCGGACGGCCGCCCCGATCTGAACGGGATCTGGCAGGCGATGAACTCGGCCCACTGGGACGTCGAGCCTCACTCGGCGGGGCCGAGCGTGGTGCGCGAGCTGGGGGCGCTCTCGGCGGTGCCGGGCGGCCTCGGGGTCATCGTCGACGGCGGCGCGATCCCGTACACGCCGGAGGCGCTGGCCGAGCGCGACGAGAACCGGGCGAACCGGCTCGAGCGCGACCCCGCCATCAAGTGCTACCTCCCGGGCACGCCCCGCGGCATGTACATGCCGTTCCCGTTCCAGATCATCCAGAGCCGGGCCCACGTCATGATGCTCTTCGAGTTCGCCGGCGCGGTGCGCACGGTGTACATGACGGACCAGATGGACGCCCCCGCCGACAGCTGGATGGGGTGGTCGAACGGGCACTGGGAGGGCGACACGCTGGTCATCGAGACGACCGGGTTCTACGGCCAGACCTGGTTCGACCAGTCCGGCAACCATCACAGCGAGGCGATGCGCGTGGTGGAGCGCATCACCCCGCGGAGCCAGGACACGCTCTGGTACGAGGCCACCATGGAGGACCCGAACGTCTTCACGCGCCCGTGGACGATACGGATGCCTCTTTATCGGCGGGTGGAACAGAACGCGCGCATTCTCGAGTTCAGGTGCGTCGAGTTCGTGGAAGATCTGATCTACGGGCATCTCCGCAAGCAACCCGAGGATGCCGGCCGGTGACAGACCAGGTTCAGGAGGGAGCCATGCGCACGAAGCTCGCTTGTGTCGTCGTCGGCGCCGGGGTGCTGCTCGCGGCCGCGCCGGTGTCGACCCATCACGCCTTCTCCGCCGAGTTCGACATCGAGAGGCCGCTGACCCTCACCGGCAAGCTCGTCCGGTGGGAGATGATCAACCCGCACTCCTGGTTCCACATGGACATCGAGAACGAGGCGGGTGAGCTGGAGCGGTGGATGATCGAGGGGGGGAGCCCCAACGAGCTCATCCGCAACGGGGTCACGAAGAACACCCTCGATATCGGGATCGAGCTGACCGTCGAGGGCTACTACGCCAAGGACGGGACGCCCAAGGGCGTGGGCAGGAACTTCCTGCTCGCCGACGGCGAGCGGCTGTTCCTCGGGGGGTCGGCCCCGCCGGTCGCCCCCGCGGTCCGCTAGGCGTCTGCGCCGTGGAACGGCGCGGACTCCTGCAGGGTTGGTTGGGCGCCCAGGAGCCGAAGGCGACGATGGGCGGGCTGGCCCGTAACCGTCGTCCGGAGGCTCCGTCGCCGCGTTGACGCCGTCGTCGCAACCAGTCGTCCGGGAATTGGCGCGGTTTCACGGCCGCGAACTTCCCTGGATGCGTGAATGTGAACAGGGAGACATCGATCATGCGGACCATCATCGCGGCGGCGGGTGTCATCGGATTGTCGCTGGCCGGCGCGGCCGGCGCGGCGGCCCAGGACGTTCCGACCTACAACGAGCACGTCGGCCCCATCCTGCTCGACAACTGCGCAAGCTGCCACCGGCCGAACCAGGTGGCGCCGATGTCGCTGATGTCGTACCGGGACGCACGGCCGTGGGCGCGCGCGATCAAGGCGAAAGTCGAGGCGCGCGAGATGCCGCCGTGGTTCGCCGACCCGCGCTTCGGCAAGTTCTCGAACGACACGAGCCTGAGCGACGAGCAGATCGAGACCATCGTCGCGTGGGCGGACGGCGGCGCTCCCGAGGGGGCAGGACCGGCCCCCGAGGCCCCGCGCTTCTCCGCGGCGGGCTGGAGCCATCCGTCGGGGCTCGAGCCCGACTACGTCATCGAGTTTCCCATCGCGTGGCAGGTCGACGCGGAGGGCGAGACGCCCAACTTCAACCTCTACACGCCGCTGCCGTTCAACGACGTGATGACGGTGTCGGCGACCCAGGTGCGGCCCGGCAACTACGCGGCGACCCACCACATCACCACCGGCCTCGTCAACATGCCGACGGGCATGGTGCTCGGCCGTGGGCCGGCGTGGGCCGGCGGCCCCGAGGTCGACTACGTGCCGGTGCGGGACGCGAGCGTCGACCCCGAGGAGATGGCGAGGCTGACCGCCGACGGCCGCGCCCAGCGCCGCGAGCTGACCGCCGAGCAGCGCGATGAGGCCGCCGCCCAGCGCGCCGGCTTCGGCCCCTACATTCCGGGCGTCGGCGCCGACGTGGCCCGGCCCGGCCAGGTGCGCGAGATCCGCGGCGACCTCTTCGACTACATCATCTGGAACCTGCACTATCAGGCCACCGGCAAGCCGGAGACGGCGCGGCCCTCGATCGGGGCGTGGCTGGCCACCGAGGAACGGTCGCAGCGGGTGCGCAGCCTCAGCCTCAACGAGACCACTTCCGAGAACGAGCAGCTGGTCGCGCCGCCGCCGCTGACGCCCGAGGAGCGACGCGCGAGGGCGTCGTCCCGGCAGGTGGGACAGGGGCTGAATCCGCTGCTCGCGCCGATTCCCCCCAACGACGGGAACTGGACGGTCACCGGCATCGGGGGCTTCCAGAACGACGCCGTCATCCAGTCGATGTTCGTCCACGCCCACGTCCGCGGCAAGGACTTCACGTGGGTGGTGACGTATCCCGACGGCCGGGAGGAGATACTGCTGCGGGTCCCCGGCTACGACTTCGACTGGCAGTTCGAGTACGAGCTGGCCGAGCCCATCCGGGTGCCGGCGGGCACCACCGTGAAGTCGATCGCCCGCTACGACAACTCGCGCAACAACCGGCGCAACCCGGCTCCCCACAAGGAGGTCTACTGGTCGGAGCAGAGCTGGGACGACATGTACCTGACCAACGTCAATTACACGCTGGTCGAGGAGACCCCGGCCGACGACGACTAGCAGTCTGCGCCGGCGCGGTGCACGGTGGCAGGACGGGGGCGGCCGATCGCGCCGCCCCCGTTCCGTTTCCGGGAGCCCCGAGGCGAGATCGCCGGGCTCTCGCCGAGGGCCCCGGCGTGCCAACGCGGATTGCGATGGTCGTGCCGGCTGGCAAGCCGCGGGAACCGGCCGCATGCGGCTGCGTGCCCAGAGGCACCAGCTCGCAAGCCGCGGGAGACTGGCGTCTGCGGAGGGCAGTCGGCAACCTGGAGTCGATCGGTGTTCCAGAGTCCCCGTGGGGTCTCGCGGGGACGCGCACAGGAGACATCATGCGGAACGCGGCGCTATCGGCGTGCCTGCTGCTGACGTTCGCCGCGGCGGGGGCGGCGCAGACCCCCGCCGAGCTGGAGGCCGAGCCCATCGTCAAGCTCGAGCCGGGCGAGACCGAGGTGGAAGGCCAGTGCCTGACCGGGCAGGAGCTGGATCTCATCGCCCGGCTGAACGCCCTGCGGCGGCCGACCCTCGGGGTCGAGGGCGATGCCGAGGGCGACGACCCCGCCCCGTTCGATCCGCATTACTTCGTCGGACGCTGGGAGGTGGAGGGCGTGCTGCCCGATTCGCCCCTCGCCGAGTCGAGCGAGTTCGTGGGGACCGAGACGGTGCGGCACGTGGAGGGATGCACGTACGCCAGCACCATCGAGGCGTCCACCTTCGACGGCGACGTGACGGTCGAGTCCATCCTGGTGTACGACCGCCGCATCAGGTACCTGGTGCACCTCGAGGAGGACAGCCGCGGCTGGGAGCTCCTCAAGGTCGGCCGGCTCGGGGGCGACCCCGGCGGCTACTTCTCCCACCACTGGGAGGCGGCGCCGATCGAGCGCGGAGGGAGCCGGGTCCGGCTCGCCGGCCGCACGTTCATGCTGTCGCCGTTCCACTACGACGTCCGCATGCGCATGTCCGTCGACGGGGGGCCGTTCGTCAACCACGGCACCCTGCGCTGGCGGCGCCTCGACGAGCCGTGAGCCCGGCGTCGACCTGACGTGCACCCGTGCGCAGCACGTGGATTGTGCAGTTAGGACAGTGATCGATATAGATCTGCCAACTACCACCCAGGCACGACCCGCTCTCTACCGTCTTCCGAGCGTGCCGCGTGGCAAGGTTATTCCCGTCACTGTCCTTAGGGCGGACGGACTATGCTCGGCAGCATGGTCGGGTTGCTCACGGCTGCCGCTGCCGTGATCGGTGCCCTTGCCGGCCGCGTGAACTCGTGGCAGATTGAACGGTTGACCGGCCGCGTCGAGTCCATTGAACAGACGCAGCACCATGTCCTCGGGGCGTTGATGCACGGTGCCCCGAAACGGGACTGACCATCTGCGGGTGCCGTCGAGCAGAAGTGACGCGCAGACGCGGACCCGTCGTCCGGGGTGACGGCCCGCGTCTCAGGCGCCGCGGTGCGACCCGGTTCCCTCCCTCCGGCGATCGAAGAGCCAGCGGCTGTCCACCGCGAAAGAACCTGCCAGCAGAACCAGGGTGAGCGCCGCACCGGCGGCGGCGAGGCCGGCGGGGACGACGGGGGCGAGGCAGACGACGAGGGCGACGCCCTGGGCGACGCACCCCGCCTTGCGGCGCAGCCGTTCCGGCAGGGGAGCCCGCAGCCACGGCCGGATCCACCCGGCCGCGACGAAGAGGTAGCGCGGCGCGCCGAGCAGCAGAATCCAGGCGTCGAGCCGCCCGCTCCGCCACACCAGCGCCGCGAGCACCAGCATCAGGAACGAGTCGAGCTCCATGTCGAAGCGGGCGCCGAACGCGGTGGCGGTGCCCGTCCGCCGCGCCGCCAGCCCGTCGACCCCGTCGAGGCACAGGGCCGCCGCCGCCAGGCCGATGGTCCACCACAGGCCGGCGCCCGAGAGGGCCTGCGCGTGCGGCAGGAGGGCGGCGAGCGAGAGGACCAGGGCGGCGCGGCCGACCGTGACCCGGTTGGCGGGGCCCAGCCCCGGCCAGGGCTGGACCGGCAGGAGGCGCTGGACCGCGACCGCGAAGAGGCCGTAGGCGGCCACCGCCGTCGGGAGGTAGTCGCGCGGTAGCTCGAGCCGCCGCGCCGTGGCGCCGGCGACCAGCAGCAACGGCACCAGCCCGACGGCCAGCTCGACGGTCACCCGGCCCCGTCCGGGGGCGGACGGCACGGGCGGGGCGGGGGACGTCGTGGCCGGCATGGTCTGATAAGGTGTCGGCGCTGGACTCGCGATGGCGGAGCCGATCACCGCACGTCAGTTCTGGATCGAGGCGCCCGGCCGCGGCGCCGTCGTGGACGCGCGCCTGCCCCCGCGGCGGGACGGCGAGGTGTCGGTCCGCGCCCTCTACTCGGGCATCAGCCGCGGGACCGAGGCGCTGGTGTTCCGCGGCGGGGTGCCGCCCTCACAGTATCAGGCGATGCGGGCGCCGTTCCAGGAGGGGGACTTTCCCGGCCCCGTCAAGTACGGCTACAACAGCGTCGGGCGCGTCGTCGAGGGCCCGGACGACCTCGTCGGGCAGGTGGTCTTCTGCCTCTATCCCCATCAGGATCGCTACACGGTGCCGCCGGGCGCGGTGACGCCGGTGCCGGCGGGGGTGCCGCCGGGCCGGGCGGTGCTCGCGGCCAACCTGGAGACCGCCGTCAACGTGCTGTGGGACGCCCGCCCCGTCGTCGGCGACCGCATCGTCGTCTTCGGCGGGGGGGTGGTGGGACTGCTCTGCGCCTGGCTCTGCCGGGCGGTCCCCGGCGCCGAGCTGACCCTGGTCGATCCGAACGCCGCGCGGGCCCCGGTCGCCGCCGCGCTGGACGTCCCCTTCCGGACCGCGGCGCCCGAGGGGGCCGATGCCGACCTCGTCATCCACGCCAGCGGCCACCCCGACGGGCTGGCCGCGGCCCTCGCGGCGGCGGGCGTGGAAGGGACCGTCGTCGAGGCGAGCTGGTACGGCGACCGACCGGTGCCGCTGCCGCTGGGCGAGGCCTTCCACGCGCGGCGGCTCACGGTGCGGAGCAGCCAGGTCGGGCGTCTGCCCGCCGCCCGCACGCCGCGGTGGGACCATGCGCGCCGGCTGGCGCTGGCCATGAGGCTGCTCGCCGACGCGCGCCTCGACGTGCTGATCAGCGGTGAAGACGGGTTCGAGGACCTGCCGGCGGTCATGGCCCGCCTGAGCCGTTCGCCCGGAAACACCCTCTGCCATCGCATCCGCTATTGACCCCTTCGGTTCCGACAAGGGACAGTAATCGACACGAGTTGGCCAACTGCAGCCGGACGCGGCCGTTTCTTGCCGCTTCACGTGTGTGGCGCAAGACAAGGCGATTCCCTGACCATGTACAGCCTCAACGTTCGCGACCACTTCATGATCGCCCACAGCTTCGAGGGCGAGGTCTTCGGTCCCGCCCAGCGCCTGCACGGGGCGACCTACGTCGTCGACGCCACGTTCCGCCGCGAGGAGCTCGACGACGACGGCCTGGTGGTGGACATCGGGCTGGCGGGCCGGCGCCTCGGCGCGGTCCTCGCCGACCTCAACTACCGCAACCTCGACGAGGAGCCGGCGTTCGCGGGCATCAACACCTCGACCGAGTTCCTGGCCCGGCACATCTTCGACCGGCTCGCCGGGGACGCGCGGGAGGGACGCCTGGGGGAGGGCGCGCGCGGCCTCGCCGCCATCTGCGTCACCCTGCGCGAGTCGCACGTCGCCTGGGGCAGCTACGAAGGTCCCGTGTGAGCGCCGTTCGCCTGCACGTCGTCGTCCCCGGCCCCATCGACCAGCAGACCGGAGGGTACATCTACGACCGCCGGATGGTCGACGGGCTGCGGGCCCGCGGCTGGCAGGTCGCCGTGCATAGCCTGGCCGGGGCATTCCCCGCGACCGGTGCCGGCGCCCGCGAGCGGCTGGCGGCGGCGCTGGCCGGCCTCCCCGACGGCGCGCGGGTGATCATCGACGGCCTGGCCCTCGGGGGGCTGCCGGGGCCGGTCCGGGCCGAGCGCGCCCGGCTGCGCATTCTCGCCCTCGTGCACCATCCGCTCGCGGACGAGACGGGGCTGGACGCGCCCCGGCGGGCGACGTTCGAGGCCCTCGAGCGGGAGGCGCTGGCCGCCTGCGCCGGCGTCCTCGTCACCAGCACGTTCACGGCCCGGCGGATCGAGGCCTACGGCGTGGCCCCGGTTCGGGTGCGGGCGGTCCTGCCCGGCACCGACCCGGCCCCGCTCGCCGAGGGTCCGGAACCGGGAGCCCCCCCGCTGCTGCTGTCGGTGGGGTCGGTGACGCCGCGCAAGGGCCAGCGCCTGCTCGCGGCGGCCCTGGCCGGGCTCGCCGCCCTGCCGTGGCGCTGCGTCTGCGCCGGCAGCCTCGAGCGGGATCCGGGCTACGCGGCCGAGGTCGCCGCGCTCGCGCGCGCGCACGGCCTCGCCGGGCGGCTCCGGTTCGCCGGCGAATGCGGCGCGGACGAGCTCGACCGCCTGTATCATCGGGCCTCGCTGTTCGTGCTGCCGTCGCACTACGAAGGCTACGGCATGGCCTTCGCGGAAGCGCTGGCGCGGGGACTCCCCGTCGTCGGCACCACCGGGGGAGCGATTCCCCACACCGTGCCCGCCGACGCGGGGGTGCTCGTGCCGCCCGGCGACGAGTCGGCGCTGGCGGCGGCCCTGGAGCGTCTGCTCGTCCCGCCGGACGGCGCCGGGCGCCGGAGGACCCTCGCGGCGGCGGCGCGACGCCATGCCGGGGAGCTGCCGGCGTGGCCGGAGGCCGCCCGCCGCTTCGCCGACGCGATACTGGCTCTGGCGCCCGATGGAGTCGCCTGACGCCGATCGGCTGGCGCAGCGGGGCTGGCGGAAGGGACCGGGCCGGAGCGGGGATATGGAGACGTTCGACGCCGACTGGCTGTCGCTGCGCGAGCCGGCGGACCGGCGGGCGCGGGACGGGGCGCTGCCCGAGCGGTTGTGCGCGGCGTGGCGACGGCACGGCTGGAGCCGGGTGGTCGACCTCGGCAGCGGGACCGGCGCCAATCTCCGGTACCTCGCCCCGCGGCTGCCGTCGGGGCAGCGGTGGACGCTGGTCGACCACGACCCGCGGCACGTGGACCGGCTGCAGCGTCTCGAGGCGCCGCCGGAGGTCGACGCGGTCGCGGCGGTGTCCCGCGACCTCGCGGCGGACGGGCTTGCGGTCGTCGGGGGAGCGAACCTGGTGACCGCCTCGGCCCTGCTCGATCTGGTGTCCGAGTCCTGGCTCGGCGCGCTGGTGCGCCGGTGCGCGGATGCCGCCTGCGGCGCGTACATCGCGCTGACCTACGACGGCGAGGTGCAGTGGATGGCGGAATCGGCGGCAGGATGGCGGGTCGACCACGACCCGGACGATGGCCTGGTTCGGGAAGCCGTCAACCGGCATCAGCGGGGTGACAAGGGCTTCGGCCCGGCCCTGGGGCCGGCGGCCACGCCCCTCGCCGCGCGTCTCTTCCGGGAGGCGGGGTACCGCACCTGGCTCGCGGGGAGTGGCTGGCGGCTCGAGGCCGCCGACCGCCGGCTGACCGATCGGCTGGTCGAGGGGTGGGCCGCGGCGGCGACCGAGTTGCGGCCCGACGCGGCGGATCGGGTCGCCGCGTGGCGGGGGCGCCGCCGGGCCGCCCTCTCCCGCGGGTCTTTCCGGGTGACGGTCGGCCACCGCGACCTCCTCGCGCTGCCGGGTGACGCCGAATGAGCGGACGCGAAATGCCGGCGGCGGAGCTGCCGCGGCGCGGACCGGGGCGCGTTCCCCTCCTCCTGCGGGCGGCGGTCAGCCTGGGGCTGCTGGCCGGCCTCGCCGTGTGGCTCGACGCCGGCGCGGTGGCGTCGCGGCTCGCGTCGATGCGGCCTTCCTGGGTGCTCGCCGCCCTCGCCCTCTCCGTCGTGCAGGTGGCGGTGCTCGCGTGGCGCTGGAGCTTCACCGCCCGTCGGCTCGGCGTCGGCCTCCCGTGGCCGGTCGCGTGGCGCGAGTACTACCTGTCCATCTTCCTCAACCAGGTCCTGCCCGGCGGCGTGCTCGGCGACGTGGCGCGGGCCTGGCGCCAGGCGCGGTCGCAGGTCCGGGCGCAGGCGCCGCGGGGACCGGCGGTGCGGGCGGTGGTGTTCGAGCGCCTCTCGGCCCAGGTCGTCATGACCACGGTGGCCGGCGTCTCCCTGCTCTTTCTCCCGGTCACGGTGGTCCCGGGGTCCCGCGCGGCCATGGTCGGGGCGGGGGTGCTCGCGGCCGGCCTCGTCGTCGCCACGATCGTGTGGATGCGCCGCCAGTCGTCCGAATGGTCGCTGTACGGGCCGGTCCTGGCCGAGGTCGGGGCCGCCCACCTGGCCCCGGGGGCGTTCGCGGCGCAGCTCGCGAGCGCCCTGGTGGTGGTGGCGACGTATCTGGCGACCTACCTCGTGGCCGCACGAGCGGTGGGCGTGGAGACGCCGCTGCCGGTCCTGCTTCCGCTCGTCGCCCCCGTCCTCATGTCGATGCTGATTCCGGTCACGGTGGCCGGATGGGGTCTGCGCGAGGGGGCGGCCGCGGTGCTCTGGGGCGCGGTGGGGCTGACGGCGGCCGACGGCGTCCTGGTGTCGGTCGCCTACGGGCTCCTGGTGCTCGCGGGCAGCGCGCCCGGCGCCGTGTTCCTGACCGTCGGTCTTCGGCGCGGGCGCTCCCGCCCCGGCGGCCCGATCGAGTCGGGGCCCGTCGAGGCCGGGCCGCGTCTCGAAGACGATGCGGGTGCACGACACGAAAGTGAGGCGCGGCGATGCACCCCCACCGGCGACGCGGGGCGCTGACGCGCCCGTGTCGCCGACTCCCCCCGAGGGAGGAGTGATGACGCTGGCCAGGCTGGAGACTCCAAGACAGACTCACGGTCTCCGGGGATCTCACGAATCTGACGTGCACCCGGCGATGCGGAGAGGTTCGACGGGCGGGCGCCCGCTAGTCCAGGTCAGCGCAGGTCGAGGTCGAACAGCACGTCGTCGCCGAGCGGGAACCGCCGGCACGGGGGCCGCAGGGCGCGGTCGAGCGACGGGACGGGGGGCAGGTCGAGGGCGTGCCGCCCCGACCCGATGACCAGCGGCGCCACCGTGACGTGCAGGCGGGTCAGGACGCCGGCTTCGAGGAACCGTGAGAGGGTCACGCCGCCGCCCTCGACGAGGATCCGCGACAGGCCCTGCTCGCGCAGGGCGCCGACGATGGCGGCGGGAGCGAGGCTGCCGTCGGCGGAAGCCGGGTCGGCCGGCAGCTCCAGCGTGTCGCGCGCCGGCGGCGCCGCCGTCCTGCCGGCGGGGGCGCGCCGGACCACCACGGTCCGCGCCGCGCCGTCGCGGAACACCGCGCGGTCGGCCCCGAGGCGGCCGCTCGGGTCGAGGACGACCCGCACGGGGTTGTCGCCCTCGACCTCCCGCACCGTGAGGCGGGGGTCGTCCGCGGCCACGGTGCCGGCGCCGACGACGACGGCGTCGACGAGGGCCCGCAGGCGGTGGAGGCGGCGGATGTCGGCGGGGCCGGTGATGTAGTGCGAGTGCCCCTGCTCGGTCGCGATGCGGCCGTCCAGGCTCTGGCCGATCTGGCCGATGACGAGTCCGGGGTCGAGCTGCAGCGGCAGGTAGAGGTCGAGGAGCTCCCGCGCCGCGTCGCTCGGCGGGGCCGAGGTTCGCCAGGCGTCTCCCGGGCCCACGTGCAGCCACATGCCGCCGCTTGCATTATGATCGTCTCGAACGGTGCGGTTCGTCGCACTCTTGCCGAGAGGCACCGCACGCAGCAGTCTCCAGGCGGTGTCTTCGGTCATGAGCGGCGGCACCCGTCCGGTCCTCCATCGTCACCCGAGGCCTGTCACTCCTGAGGCATGGGCGACAAGAAGTGGTTCGAAGCATGTACGACGCGGAACGCGGGTTGTTCGACCTTCGACAGGGACGGCCCCTCTACGTCAGCGGATCGTCCGATGCCCGGCGCGAACCGGGCGTCCTGCTGGCGATGGTGGATACGCTGAGCCTGCGGACCCTCGAGACCCTGCGCCGGCTCGACACCGCGCCGCGCCTCGTGGTGACCCACCACCGGGCGCACGCGATGGGCCTCGGCAATGGCGCTTCTTCCCGGGACGTGAGCCTCGGGTTGAACGGGGCGACGCAACCCGAGCAGATCCTCCGGCTGTGCATGGCGGCCGGCCGGTTCGACGCGCCGGCTCTCGATCCCCGGCCCGCCACCACGCCGGAATCGAGCGGGCTGTCGCTGGCCCGGCTGGCGGGGCTGCTGCCCGCCATAGTCGGCGTGTCGGTGAACGGACGGGGAGACGACCGGCTCGGTGCGGGGTTGGCCAGCGGCGAGATCCTCTCCGTGACCACGGCGCAGGTCGAGGCCCTCGCCGCCGACGGTCGCGTCGAGGTCACCCACGTGAGCGACGGTCCCGTGCCCCTGCAGCACGCCGAGGACGCCCGCTTCATGGTGTTCCGCGAGGGGAACAGCTTCCGCGAGCACGTCGCGGTCCTGATTGGCGACCCCGCGAAGTGGCCGGACCCGGTGCCGGTGCGGCTCCATTCCGCCTGCCTCACCGGCGACCTCTTCGGCAGCCTCCGCTGCGACTGCGGCGAGCAGCTGCGCGGGAGCCTGCGCGTCTTCACCGCCGGCGGCGGCGGGGTGCTGCTCTACCTCGCCCAGGAGGGGCGCGGCATCGGGCTCGGCAACAAGATGCGGGCCTATTCCCTGCAGCATACGGGCCTCGACACCGTGGACGCCGACGAGGTGCTGGGGTTCGGCGACGACGAGCGGGGCTACCGCGCCGCGGTCGAGATGCTCCGGCATCTGCGCATCGAGCGGGTCCTGCTGCTGACCAACAACCCGCACAAGGTCGCGGCGTTGCGCGACGAGGGCATCGACGTGGTCGAGCGCAAGCCGCTGTTCGGCACCCTGAACCGCCACAATCTCCCCTACGTCAAGGCCAAGGTCGACCGGGCCGGCCACTGGCTCACCGAAATGCTCGCGGGCGCTCGGAGCCAGGAATAGACGGCGCAGGGCCCGGGTCTCCCGTGCCCGTGCCGGACCCTCGGCCGGTGTCCGGGGTTCTCGCCGGCCGGAGCGCGACGCCATGGTCGCCGCCCTGCCCGCCCCGTTCGCGCCGCCTGCGCAGCGAGCATGAGGTCCTCCGGGTGCTTGCGCGGTTTCGTGGCGCGGCCAGTGGTGCGTCACGTCCCAATCTTCGGACATGACCATGGGGTCAAGGCCCGCCATCGTTGACGAATCACAGCACCCATGCCCGAACATTCAGCCATGACGCAGCACTAGTCGGCTGCTCCGAACAGGTCCTGCATCACCAGGTAGCCGGCCATTCGCATGCCCAGGCCGGCATAGGTGGCCTGGGCGACCGCGTTCTCCCGTTCCACGTAGAGCCTCAGGCCCACCGCCCCCGGGTCGGAAGCGGCCAGCGCCTTCAGATGCTCGTACAGCGCGCGGCAGATTCCCCGGCGCCGGTGGTCGGGATGCACGTACACGCTCTGGATCCACCAGATGTCGCCGTTGCGCCAGTCGCTCCACTCGCGCGTGTGCATCATCTGGCCGACGACCCCGCCGTCCGCGCACGCGACGTAGTAGGAGCCGCGCGCCGGGTCCGACAGCAGTCCCCGCACCCCGTGGCGCAGTGTCACGCGATCGAGGAGGATGCCCTCGCTCTCGTCGGCGAGGCGGGCGTTGAAGTCGACGATCGTGTCGAGGTCGCCGAGAGTCGCCTTTCGGATGGCGAGCTTGCTCATCTGTCGTCTCCCGGTCCGAAACGGGGTCCCCTGCCCGCGCGCCGCCTCCTGGCCGGAGTGCGTTCCGCATCGCCGTCGTGGCCCCGGCGTGGTCCGTCGTGCGTCTCGCCGCCCGCCGACGCGCCGGACGGCCCCGCCCTCTCGCGCGAGCTGCTGCTGCGGCGGGAGCGGGACGCCGACGCGGCGGCCCCGGCGGGCTGTGCCCGTCACGACAGGCGGTCCAGCGGGAACCGGCGGGCGTCCTGGATCACCTCGGCCAGCACGCCTCCGTAGTGCGCCACGAGGTACGCGCCGAGCTCGGCCGTCCCCCGCGTCGCGTCTCCCGTGACTCCCTGCCGGTTTAGGTCGCCGGCGAGCCAGGCGAACGACGCCCCGCCCTCGGCCGAGACGCGCTGCAGCGTACCGCTCAGCTCCTCGTCCAGGGACGGGAACCGCCGCACGGCGTCGAGGCGGACGAGGTCGGGGCGGAGGTGCCGCATCATCGCGGTCTCGACGGCGCCTCCGTGCAGCCCGTATCGCCATTCCTCGTCCGGGAGCCCGGCATCGTCCGGGCGCGGGCCGTCGAACCAGCTCGTCTTGACCGCCAGCAGGCCGTGGTCTTCCCGCAGCCGGCGCGCCGCGACATCGATGGCCGACAGGTTGCCGCCGTGGCTGTTGGAGACGACCAGGCGGCGCATGCCCGCCTGCCGGATTGCCGCGCCGGTCTGGACCATCGACTCTATCAGCAACTCGGGAGTCAGGCTGAGGGTGCCCGCGAAGCGCCGGTGCTCGCCGCTCGTGCCGACCGCCTGCGGCGGCAGCGCGAGGACCGGCAGATCCGGAGGCAGCCGGCGGAACGCCTCGGCCAGCAGCCCGAGGCCGATCACGAGGTCGGTCGAGAGCGGCAGATGGGGCCCGTGCTGCTCGATCGCGGCCACCGGCAGCACGATCACGGGGTCGCGCGAGGCGAGGGCCGCCGCCTCGACGGTGGTGAGGGTCTCCCAACGGCGGATCGCATCGTCTGACATCGAGCTGGTCTACCTTGGACCCCCGGGGCGGTCCGGGGCACGCCACGGCTACCCGCCGGCGGCGTCGGGGGCCGTTCCGAGGGGGGATCCGCCGTCGTTGCGCGCGTGGGCGGCTCGGGTGCTCTCATCGGCTGCCCGACGGAACAGGGCGAGATCGTAGCCGATCCAGCCCTTCGCCAGGCAGGTCTGGAGGGCGGTTCCGCCCACGAGGTGCCCGAACCGGGTCCGGTCGAGGGGCAGCCAGCCGCAGAGGGCGATGAAGAGGTCGGCCACCCGGTCCCGGGGGCGCCCGAGCCGCAGGTGCGGCGTGAGGTCGTCGGTGGAGAGGTGGTCGAACCCGGCCCGCGCCGCGAGCTCGCGCAGCTCGTGGGGATGGAGCAGGGTGTTGAGATGCCACCCCCGCCGGAACCGGGCGACCGTCCGCCGGGCCGCGGGGCCGTGGGCCGGCCGCAGGAAGTCGTCGCAGATTGCCAGCAGCCCTCCCGGGCGGACGATGCGGGCGCATGCGGCGAAGAACCGGGCGGGGTCGGGCCCGTGCACCAGCGACTCGATCGCGTAGGCGAGATCGGCCGGCTGAAGGACCGGCGGCGGCTCGCAGTAGTCGGCCTCCAGGCACTGGACCCGATCGGCCAGCCCCGCCTCGCGGATGCGCCGTTCCGCATGGCGGACCTGAACCGGGCTCAGGGTCAGCCCCGTGCCGCGGATGGGCAGGCCCGCCGCAAGGTGGCAGAGGCTGCCTCCGACCCCGCACCCGAGGTCGACGACGTGGGCGGGTTCGCTGCCCGGCAGCTCCCGCAGGTGGTCGAGAAGCCGGTTCTCGACGTAGTGGAACGCGGCATCCGCATCGTCGACGCCCGGGCCCCACACCGCGCGGTGCAACGCTCCCGACGCGCCGCCCTCTCCGTGCGCGACGAAGTTGCCGGTGTTCCGGTCGTAGTACCGCCGCACGTCCGCGGCATCGAACTCGGGCGTGCTCGCTCCCCGTTCCGCCGTCGACACCGTTCCATCTTACGGCAAGGCTGACCGCACCCCGCCGCGCGCGACCCCTGCCAACGAAGTCTCGCCGCCTTGCCGGCGACCGTGGAGGACCTGCTCGCCGGGCTGGTGACGTTCAACGACGGGCTCGCCACCGAAGTCTCGCCGCCCTTCCGGCGACCGTGAGCATGGCTACGGCGTCTGCAGCCGGGCGTAGACATCGCCGGATCGGCGCCGGGCGGGACCGGTGCGGAGGGAGGTCAGGAGGGTGTCGCCGTCAGGTCTCGCCGCCCTTCCGGCGACCGTGAGCATGGCTACGGCGTCTGCAGCCGGGCGTAGACATCGCCGGATCGGCGCCGGGCGGGACCGGTGCGGAGGGAGGTCAGGAGGGTGTCGCCGTCCACCCAGTCGGCGGCGGCAAGCTCGTAGGACTCGCCCACGGACCAGTTGTAGCGGTACGGCCCCAGGGTCCGCAGCCGGTCGACGCAGGTCCGCGTGTAGTCGAGCGTGCCGGGCAGGTACTCGAAGGACAGCGCGGGGACGGGGCGGGTGAGCCCGGCGAGCACCGCCGGTTCCGCCCCCTCCACGTCGATCTTCACGAACGCGGGCAGGCCGAAGCGGGCGACGAGCGCGTCGAGGGTGACCAGCTCCACGTCGACGTCGCGGTTCCACTGCACGCCGTTGAACACCGGATCCCGCTCACGGGCGGCGCGCCACCGGGCGGCCAGGGTGGTCATCGTCGGGGTCCGGTCGCTGATCGACAGCGTCGCGACGCCCGCGTGGTCGCCCACCGCGGCTTCGAGAATCGAGACGCGCGGATGGCGGCCGAACAGGAGGCGGAGGAGCGTCGCGAAGTCCGGCTGCGGCTCGAGCGACACGACCCGGCAGCCGAGGGCGGCGAGGGCGCGGGTCCGGTTGCCGGCGTGGGCGCCGACGTCGAAGACGAGGTCGCGGGGGCCGGCGAAGGTCGCGTAGAGGCGCCGCAGCCGGCGCTGGCGCAGGGGAATCGCGTGATAGACGGCGAGTGACCGGACCAGGCCGTAGACCCGACTCGCGCGCGATGGCTTCATGGCGGTGCATTCTGCGCCGGACCGAGACGCGGTTACAATTCCCGGAAGATGCCAAGCGCAAGCGCCAACGGACTTCGGCTGCTCTCGGCGGTCCTGGGGATCTTCCTGATCTCCATGGGTTTCGGCAAGCTCGACTGGGCGGCCGACAGCAGCCTCCTCGAGAACGAGCTCCGCAACTGGTGGGGACCGGCACCGGCGATCAGCAAGCTCTACATCGACTGGTTCGCGATGCCCCTCCACCCGATCCTCGCCCGTCTCGTGCTGCTGGGCGAGCTGACCACCGGGCTGGCCCTGGTTGCGGGGTACCGGTTGCGGATGGCGGCGCTGGCGGCGCTGTTCATGATCCTCAACTTCCACTTCGCCATGGGCCTCCTGTTCTCGTCCGCGTACCTGACCAACGGCTACGCGCTGCCGGTGGTGGGCGGGCTGACCGCGCTCGCCGTCGGCGCCCGGGGGCTGCCGTACTCGTTGGACCGCTAGTGTCCTGTCCCGGTGGCTCGTGAGATCCGTTCAAGGGGCCGTCTTGCGGTCGAGAGCAGGCATATCCGAGCTCCTGGCTCATGCCGGTTTCTTCGTTGACCGGACACTGGCGGTCTGCGCCGCGGAACGCGTTTCCGTGGGAACCGCCGGGTCGACCGCGCTTCACGGCGCCGCCGCGGGCGGCGGTTTCCGGGCCGAGCGGGCGGCGCGAGACCGCGCAGGGTCGCCGGACGAGAGTTCCGGACCCGCGACACAGCGATGACTATCGACGCGCCGGGGTGGGGCGGAGCGCGGTTCGCCGCGGTGCGGCGCGTTGCGGCCGCCTGCGCGGCCCTCCTGCTGCTGAACGTCTCGCTCACCTTCGCCAACGTCTGGCCGACCCTCGGGGTGCGGTTCAACCGCGACCTGTCGGCGGAGGCGGCGGCCGGCGTGCTGCTCCTCGTGGCCCTGCACGCCTGGGGGCGGCGCCCCCCGCGCGCCGCGGTGGGCTGGCTGGCCCTCGGCTGGCTGGCGCTGGCAGGAGGGCGGTACGTCGAGGTGACCGTCGCCGCCCTCTACGGCCGCGAGGTGAACCTGTACTGGGACCTGCAGCACGTGCCGAAGGTGGGCGCGATGTTCGCCTTCGTGGCCGATCCGTGGCTCAAGGCGGGGTTCGTCGCGGGGTTCGTTCTCGTTCCCCTGGGCCTCTACCTCGTGGCGCGCTGGGCCTGGGGGAGCATCGCGGCCGCCGCGGCGCGGCCGGTGGCGCGCCGGGCGCTCGGCGGCGCGTCCGTCGCGGTGCTGCTGCTCGGCCTGGCGCAGTGGGGCGGCGTCGAGGCGCCGGGCGGCGTCCGGGTGGCCGAGCCGGTGTCTCCCGCGTTCGCGCGCGAGCTGGGCGAGCTCGCCTACGAGGCGAGCGGGGCCGGCCTGCGCGACCTCGGTCCTCCGCCGGCGGTGCGTTCCGACCTGTCGCGGGTCGCCGGCGCCGACGTGTTCGTCATCTTCCTCGAGTCGTACGGGGCGGTGAGCTGGGACCGCGACGCCTTCGTCGAGGCCCTGGCCCCGGCTCGGCGGCGGTTGGAGGCGACGGTCGCCGAGACCGGCCGCCGCATGGCGTCGGCGTTCGTCGAGTCGACCACCTTCGGCGGCGAGTCGTGGCTCGCCCACATCAGCCTGCTCTCGGGGACGGAGGTGCGCGACCCCGCCGACAACGTGCGCCTCATGGCCCAGGAGCGGGACACCCTGGTGAAGCTGTTCGGGCGCCGCGGCTACCGCACCGTCGCGATCATGCCGGGTCTCCTGGTGGGCTGGCCCGAGGGCGCCTTCTACGGCTTCGAGGACATCTACGACCACGCGCGCCTCGACTACCGGGGGCCCCCGTTCGGGTGGTGGAACCTCAACGACCAGTACTCCCTCGCGCGGGTCGACGCGGCCGAGATCGCCCCCGTGGCCCGCCGGCCCGCCTTCGTGTTCTTCGCCACCATCACCACCCATGCGCCGTTCGTGCCCGCCCCGCCCTACCAGCCCGACTGGGCGCGGGTGCTGAGCGACGCCCCCTACGACGCGGACGACCTCGACCGCGCGTGGTCCGCCTGGGCCGACTGGACGAACCTGGGCCCCAGCTACGTCGAGGCGCTGCGGTACGCGTTCGCCAACGTCGGCGGCTACCTCCGGCTGCGGGCGGACCGCGACCTCGTGCTGGTGCTGGTGGGCGACCATCAGCCGCCGGCCCTGGTGAGCGGCGCCGGCGCCTCCTGGGAGGTGCCCGTGCACGTCGTCGCGAGCCGCGACGCCTTGATCGACCGGCTCGTCGACGGCCACGGGTTCGCCCCGGGGCTGGCCCCGCCGCGTCCCGCGGTGGCGCGCATGGACGGGCTGCTGCCGATCCTGCTCGATGCCTTCGGCGACGACCCCGCGGCGGGCGCGGAGCCGTCGCCGCGGGCGGGGTCGCGATGACGCCGCCGCGGGCGGGGTCGCGATGACGCCGCCGCGGGCGGGGTCGCGATGACGCCGCCGCGGGCGGGGTCGCGATGACGCCGTCGCGGGCGGGGTCGCGATGACGCCGTCGCGGGCGGGGTCGCGATGACGCCGCCGCGGGCGGGGTCGCGATGACGCCGCCGCGGGCGGGGTCGCGATGACTCCGCCGCGGGCGGGGTCGCGATGACGCCGCCGCGGGCGGGGTCGCGATGACGCCGCCGCGGAGGCCCAGACCCCCACCCCAACCGTAGTCGCGGCGACCGCCCGGGGTCCGGATGGCGATGACCGCCGGGCGGACCGAATGGCGACGTTCCGCCCTGCAAACTTGCGAATATTCCGGCGTGCTGCGAATATCTCGGCACGAGCGGCGTAATGACACGGTGGAGCGCGTCGGCTGGCGCTCGGGGAGCATGAACGATGGCGCGGGCCTGGGAGCTGTTCTGGGACTGGTCGGACCTGATGGCGCTGGGCGGCGACGCCGTCACCTACTCGGCGATGGCGCTGGTGGGCACCGTCCTGTTCCTGCTGCGCCTCGCCCTCGCGATGTTCGGCGACGTGCTCGGCGACTTCGAGCTCGACGTCGACACCGGCACCGACGCCTCCTTCACCCTGTTCTCGCTGCTGTCGGTGATGGCGTTCATCATGGGCACGGGGTGGATGGGGCTCGCGTGCCGCTTCGACTGGGGGCTCAGCCGGCCGGTGTCGGTGGTGATCGCGGTCGGGTTCGGGGTCCTCATGATGTTCCTGGCCGCCGGCCTGATGTACGTCACCCGGACTCTCAACCGCACCGTGACCTACGACCTGGAGACCGCGGTGGGGAAGACCGCGCAGGTGTACATGGCCGTTCCCGCCAGAGACGGAGGCCACGGACAGGTGCAGGTGACGGTGTCGGGACGTTTGATGACGTTGGACGCGGTCAGCGACGGCGAAGCGCTTGAGGCCTTCACCGATGCGATGGTGGTCGGCGTCCGCGACGACCAGACCCTGATCGTCACTCCTCATGGATCCTGATCGTCAACTCCGATGGATGAGGCCGCGCCCTTGCCAGCGGCGGCTGGCGAGGGCATGCGGCCGTCCGCCCGCCGAGCGGCGCCGGGGGATTGGTCCGGGCGGCCGGCGGCCGCGGCCGCGGTCTGCGGGAAGCGACGCTCCCGGCGCCGGCGGGTGGCCCGGGGTTGGCATCCTGACGCTGTGCGGGTCGTTGCAGGATTGGCTGGCGGTCGACCGGGGGCCCGAATCGGCTGCTCTTGCCGGGAGCGTCGCGGCTCGGCGCCGCGCCGCCAACCCGCGTTTCATGACGTCGGGGTGAACGGCGCCCCACGCCAGGGCTCGCCGGATGGAACACGGGTGACGCGGGAGGCCGGTTTGCGGCTCGGGCCGCGCGGAGCCGGCAACTCGCGTTTCATGACGTCGGGGTTGACGGCGCCCGGTCGTGAGGGCGTGCCGGATGGAACACGGGTGACGCGGGAGGCAGGTGACGGATGACCGAGATGATCAACTTCGGCACCCTCGGGGTGGTGGCCACCATCGTCCTGTTGATGCTGTTCGTGCTGACGATGCTGACCCGCCAGTACCGGCGGTGTCCCTCCAACCGGGTGCTCGTCGTCTACGGCAAGGTCGCGGGGTCGCGCGCCGCCCGCTGCCTGCACGGCGGCGGCACCTTCATCGTGCCCCTGCTCCAGAGCTACGCCTACCTCAACCTGGAGCCGATGACGATAGAGATCGAGCTGACGAGCGCGCTGTCGAAGAAGAACATCCGGGTCAACGCGCCGTCCACGTTCACCATCGGCATCTCCACCCGGCCCGACATCATGAACAACGCGGCCGAGCGCCTGCTCGGCCTGAACGAGAAGGCGATCGCGGCCCAGGCCAGCGACATCATCCTCGGCCAGATGCGCCTCGTCATCGCGACTCTGTCCATCGAGGAGATCAACCAGGACCGCGAGAAGTTCCTCGACCTCGTCAACAAGAACGTCAGCACCGAGGTCAACAAGATCGGGCTCGAGCTGATCAACGTCAACGTGCGGGACATCACCGACGAGTCGGGCTACATCACCGCGCTGGGCAGGAAGGCGGCGGCCGAGGCCATCAACCAGGCCAAGATCGAGGTCGCCGACGCCGACCGATCGGGCTCGATCGGCGAGGCGAGCGCCAACCGCGAGATGGCGGTCGAGGTGGCCCGCCAGCAGGCCGACTCGGCGGCGGGGCAGAAGCAGGCCGAGCGCGACCAGCGCATCAAGGTGGCGAAGCTCGAGGCGGAGGGTGTCTCCGGCGAGGCGAACGCCACGCGCGAGCAGGAGATCGTGGTCGCCGAGCAGAACGCGCTGTCGGCGCAGGGCAAGAAGCAGGCCGAGATGGACCAGCGCGTCAAGGTGGCCTCGCTCGAGGCGTCCGCCGTGCAGGGCGAGAACGAGTCGAAGGCGAACATCGCCGACTACGAGGCCGGCCTCGCCGAGCGCCAGGCCGAGGCGAAGCGGCGCGGCGAGATCGCTCTCGCCGACGCCGCCCGCGACGTGCTCCGGGCCGAGAAGGAGCAGGAGCTCGCCCGGCTCGAGAAGACCCAGATCGCCCAGCAGCAGATCGAGCGCCAGAAGATCGAGATCGACGCCGAGGCCGAGGCCGAGAAGATTCGCCGCATCGCCCAGGGCGAGGCCGACGGGGTGCTGGCCCGGTACCTCGCCGAGGCCGAGGGCGTCCGCAAGGTGCTCGACGCCAAGGCCGCCGGCTACGAGAACCTGCTGCGCGTCTGCGCCGAGCGGCCCGAGCTGGCGCCGTCGCTGCTGATCGTCGAGAAGCTGCCCGAGCTGGTTGCCGAGCAGGTCAAGGCGATCCAGAATCTGAAGATCGACAAGGTCACGGTATGGGACTCGGGCGCCAACGGTCAGGACGGAAACGGGGCGACGGCGGGCTTCCTGCGGGGGCTCATCGGGGCCCTGCCGCCCCTGCACGAGCTGGCCGAGCAGGCCGGCATCGACCTGCCGGCGGCCCTCGGCAAGGTGCAGAACCCGCAGCCGCGGACCGACGACCGGCGGTGACCGGGGCGAGCGCGGGTCGCGGTCGCGGCCTCCTCGGCGCGACCGGCCCGCGGCGGCGCGGAGGTCGCCCGCGAGGCCGCGAACCTGCTCTGCACGCCGCACGCCACGGCGCGATCCGCCGGCGGCGCAGCGCCGGTCGCCCCGCGGCGCGAACCGGCCGCGCGGCCCTCGGGCTTCTCCTGGCGGTGGTGGTGGGGGCGTGGCTGGCCGCGCCGGCCGCCGCGCAAATCACCCTCGACGTGATGACGTTCAACATCCGGACGTCGAACGTCGACGACGGCGCGAACGCGTGGCCTCATCGCCGCGACCTGGTGGTCGAGACCATCGCCCGGGCGGCACCGCACATCCTCGGTCTCCAGGAGGCCCTCGACGAGCAGATCGCGTATCTGCAGACGAGGTTGCCGGAGTACCGCTGGATCGGCGTCGACCGCGGCCTCAACGGCGGCGTGGGGCTGAGCGAGTACACGCCCATCTTCTATCGCCACGACGAGCTCAGCCCCATCGCGTCGGGCAACTTCTGGCTCACCGACACGCCGGACGTCCCGCCGCCGCCCAGGCGCCCGGAGCCGCGGCGGCGGTTCCGGCGGCCGCGGGGCCGCATCGTCACCTGGGCCCGCTTCTACCACCAGGCGAGCGGCCGCGAGGTCTACGCGTTCAACACCCACCTGACGCTGCGTCAGGGGCCCCGCCAGTACCAGTCCGCCCGCCTGATTGCCGACCGCGTCGCCGCGCTGCCGGCGGGCAGCGCCGTCGTCGTCACCGGCGACTTCAACGCGAGCGCCGGCGACACCGAGACCTGGCGCATCGCGACCGAACAGGGCCTGCGGGATGCGTGGTTCGCCGCGGAGGAACGACGGGGCCCGCCGTTCACCAGCAACGGCTTCGGACCCCCGCCTCCCCACGACGAGGTCTGGCGCATCGACTGGATCCTGGTCGGGGGCCCCCTCGTCGTGCGCACCGCGCAGACGGTGCTGCACGACGACGACGGCCGATATCCCTCCGACCACTATCCGGTGGCCGTCCGTCTCGATTGGCCCCGGGAGCCCGTGCCGTAAGACGGCGAGTTTCCTGAAGGGTCCCTGGGAGCGCAGCTTCGACACTCGGGCGCATTGGGTCCGGTGACCGGGTGCAGGACCGGGACGAAGAGGCAGAGCCGCCGGCGCCCCGTGGGCCGCAAACGCCGCCCCCAACGCTTACGGGGCTTGTCCCACTCGCTTACAATTGGGTATGTCACTCGCTGCGCAGATCATCGACCAGCAGGTCTCCGGCATCGTCGAGCGACACTCGGCAGCCTTCTCCAACGAGCTGCGGCCGGGCGCCGACGAACACCGGATGCGCTCGATCGCATTTCTGTTCCTCGTCGCCAAGACCGCATTCGACCTGACCGACGAGCAGACGTTGGACGGAATCGTCGACGGCGGCGACGATTTCGGGATCGATGCGCTGTATTTCGAACCCCCCGAAGATGGGGAAATTCACATCACGCTGGTGCAGGGCAAGTACAAGAGAGACCTCGGCGGACAGTCGGCGTTCCCCGAGAACGGGGTTTCCGGGATGGTCGCCGCGCTCGGCGCGCTGTTCGATCCGGCGCGTCCGGTACAGTTGAACCGGCGCCTGAGCGAGCGGATCGAGGACATTCGTTCGTTCGTCAAGGAGGGCGCGATTCCGCGGGTGACCGCGGTCGCCGCCAACAACGGTAAGCGCTGGACGACGCAGGCGCAGCAGCGAATAGACAATGCGGCTCGCGATTTCGGAGACCAGGTGGGGTGGCGCCACATCGGAGCGGAGGAGGTTCTCGCTCTCTTGCAGGCGCGGAAACCGATCAACGCCGACTTGCGGCTCACCGGCGCCGCCCGGGTCGAGACCTTCGACTTCAGGCGGGCCCTGACAGGACGCATGTCGGTCGCCGAGCTCGCACGGCTGACCAACGAGTACGGCAATCGGCTCTTCGACAGGAACATTCGGCGCTACCTGGGGTTGGCCGGCAACCGCGTGAACGAGGCGGTCGCAGACACCTTGCGGTCGCCGGGTCAGCGGCCCAACTTCTACTTCTACAACAACGGCATCACGATAACGTGCTCGCAATTCCGGCACAACGCGCTCCAGGAAGAGAACTGGCGCGTCCAGGTGAACGATCTGCAAATCGTCAACGGCGGACAGACCGCGCGCACCGTCCAGCAGATGGCGCGGGAAATCGGTCCGGAGATCGGCGAGGCGGAGGTGCTCGTCCGGATATACGAGCTCGAGCAGAACGATGCCGAGCTGGTAGAGGCGATCACGTTCGCTACAAACAGCCAGAATCCCGTGGACCTGCGGGATCTGAAGGCAAACGACGCTCGCCAGAAGGCCCTCGCGCGGTCGATCTCCGAATTGGGATACACGTACCGGGCCAAGCGGGAAGACCGGGCGGTGTCGCCCGATGAGCTCACGAGCGCCGTCATTGCCGAGGCCGTCCTCGCGATCTGGCGGCACCGGCCGCACCAGGCCCGGTTCAGGAGTCGAGAGCATTTCGGCGCCTTGTACAAGATTATCTTCAAGGACGAACTCAACGGCGCGCAGGCGGTCATCGCGGCCCTGTTGCACCGGCACGCGGAGAACCGACGCAAGCGCCCTCCGGAGAATGCACCCGATTTCCTGGCGTACGGCTCGCGCTTCATCGCCATGCTGATGGGGGAATATCTCCTGAAGGAGATGGATATTGCGCTCTCTCAGCTCGACCACCGCAATTTCGAAGCCGCGCGGGAACTGGTGGAGCGAGAATCCGACGATTACCTGAATCGGGCGGCCGAACGAATTACGGAAGCGCTCGGTCCCTTGTTCACCGGACGAGAGCGGACGCTGCAAAGACTGTCTGCGACTTTCCGCCGGGCAGACCTGGTCGACACGCTCCTGGAATCGGTCGAGGCGTAGAGCGCCGCGGACCCGTCGCGCCGATCGGGAGCGGCTCGATGATCATCGCCGCATGATCGCGGCCCAGGGCCTGCTCGAGGGGCTGCGGGTCGCGGCCCGACGAGGAGATTGCCGCCCCGGGCGCCGACACGAACCGGCAGGGCGAGCGGCCTCGGCCGAGTGACGCCCGCCGCGGGCGAGCGGGGCGCTACAGATAGCGCGGAGGCAGGTCGAGGATCACCCGCCGCCGCCTCAACTCCACGTGGCGCGGCCCCAGCTGTCGCGGCTCGATCGGCCCGCGCAGGTCCGCGTCCACGGCCACCCGTTCCGGGAGATAGCGCCGACAGTGGCCGAACTCCTCTTCGTACTCGGGAGTGGGGAACCGCAGGGTCAGCACCGAACGGCCACCGCCGACCTCGACCGCGTACAAGGGGTTGACCCGGAGCGCACCGGCGACCGCGGCCGGCTCGGGTGCGGGAACGCGCCGGCGTATCGCGGCCGGCCGGCCTGCCACCAGGGTCAGGGAGGGCTCGCCGCGGAGCTGTTCGGGCGACCGGTCGTCGGCGAGGTCGACGCAGGCCTCGTCGAGAAGCCCGTCCAGCAGCCGGGTGTCGCTGAGCAGGGCGGGGCCGAACGGCGCGAACAGTTCGCGGTACGCGGCGGGGCTGAGGGGGTCGCCGGCCGAATGGTTCTCGCCCTCGGCGCTGTGGAGGTGCGGCAGGGCGACGACGCCGTCGGGATGCGCCACCCGCATCATCTCGTCCGCGCACAGCCGCTTGTGCCAGATGTAGGGGAACGCGTCCATGAGGACGACCATCGAGAAGCGGCCGGTGGTGAACGGCAGGGGGGCGTCGGCGCTGCAGCACACGGCGTCGGCCCCGGGCGCGGTGATGCGGGTGGCGAGCCAGAGCTTCCGGAAATACAGGTCGGCGATGACCGTGGCCGTGCGCGCCGGCGCCGCCTCCCCGCTCGCGCCGGCGAGGACGTGCGCGAGATGGCCGGTGCCTCCGCAAAGGTCGAGCCACGGGCCGCCGGCCGGCGCCGCGGCGCGGTGGAGCACGCGCACGAGGGCTTCGGCCGCGACGAACGTCGGGTCCGAGAACCGGTGCAGGAAGTACGTGCCCTCGGCGTCGGGGGCGAGGACCTCGATCGCCTCGCGATAGGTCAGCGTCCCCGCCTCTTCGGCGCCGGCGAGCCGTGCCGCCTGTGCGCGGGTGACGCCGAGGGCGGCCGCCAGCGCCCCGTAGCGGTCGCCGCGCTCCATGGCGTGCATCGCGGCGCGGGCTCCGTCGTCGGCGATCAGGATGGGGATGCCGTCGACGATCGGGAAGGCACAGCATTCGCAGCCGAGTACGCCGGCCTCGATCCGGGTCTCGGTGCGCGCGAGAGCCGCGTTGTCGACCAGCTGCAGGCGGGTGCCGCAGAAGGGACATCGAATCGAGTCGAGGAGCGTGGCTTGCATGTTCTCTTGGGCGCCTGTCCGTCAGCTCGCCCCGTCCCGGACGTGCCGGAGGGGAGCTCGCGGGTCACGCCTTGCTGCCGGGGCGACAGCCGGAGGGAGGCCTTCGGGTTCCACCACGTTCCAGCGGGAACTCGGGGTCACGCCTCGCGGCCGTCGGCCGGTCCGTCATCGCTCGCGGTCCTCACCGGCGGCCCGTCCAGGCCGCGGTCTCCGCGGCCCAGCCGATCGACGATGGTCTCGCCCCGGGCCCCGACCTCGGATCGCCGGTAGTGCTCCGTCCCGAGCAGGCGCGGCGCGTCGTCCTCGTCGACGAACCGCAGGGCGCTGTCGTCGAACTGCGTGCGGTGACAACGCAGCGCCCGCAGCTTGTTCACGGCGTGGCCGCGCGCGTGCACGATCAGGGTCGGCGCCGGCGCCCCGGCGCCGAACGCGTCCGCGTCGGCGACGCCGAGGATGGACCGCGCAAACGGGCGCGAAAGCCCCCGTGCCGTGCTGACGCGGGCGGCGTGATCGACGATCTCCCGCATGGCGCCGAGCGGCACGGTCACGTGGAACAGAGCCGGCGCTCGTCCCCCCAGGGCGGTCACCACGGCGGTGGTGCGCTCGTGGACGGCGATGTGGTCCGGATGCCAGTACAGCCCGTCCGCGTCGAACGTGACCACGACGTCCGGCCCGGTACGCCGAATCTCGTCCAGGATGTCGGCGTCGAGCCGGTCCGGGAGAATCCACGGCAGCATCCCGTCCTCGTGGTCGAGCAGCCGCACGCGGCCGATGCCCAGCTCTTTCGCCGCGGCGTCCAGCTCGCGGGCGCGCACCGCCCGGAGGGAGCGGGTCTTCAGCCCGGACGCACCGCGGCCCGCGCGTCCATGATCGCCGTGGGTCAGGCAGAGGAGCGAGACCCGCACCCCGATGGACGCGCACCACGCCAGCAGCCCACCGCACGCGAGCGACTCGTCGTCCGGGTGGGCGAAGACGGCGAGCACCGACGTCTGGCCGCCGGCTGTCGGTCCGGGCGCCGCAACGCCGTCGGGCCGGCGGGCCGGCCGTGTCACCGGCGCGCGCCTCCGCGTTCGGCGTCCCGGCGCGCGACCGCGGGCCGGCGGGCGAACGGGCGGCGCCGGGTCGTCGACGTCGGCGGTCCGGCATTCTGCGCTGCAGAACGGTGGAGACTCCCGGCAGGGTTCGTTGGGCGGCGAGGACGGCCGCAAGCGACGCTCTCCGGGTTGGCGAAGGCGGCTCTCATGGCTGCCGCTCCCCGACCCCCGTTCCCCGGCGCGCGCGAGCCCGGCCGGCAGCTTCCCGGGCGTCGAGCCCGCGGGCGGCCGCCGTTCTTCCTTGCCGCCGATGCGCGGCCACGATCTGCCGGTATGCGTCGACGTGCGCGTCCACCATCCTGTCCGGCCGGAAGCGCTCGAGGGTGCGCGCACGCACCCGTCCGCGGTCCAGGGCCAGCACGTCGTCGAGTCCGGCGGCCAGGGCGTCGGGCGAGGCGAACGCGTGCCCCGTGCGCCCCTCGTCGACGAGCTCGCGGACGGCGCCGCGGTCGAGGGCGGCGACGGGGGTGCCGCACATCATCGCTTCGATGAGCACGAGGCCGAACGACTCCGGCGCCTGCACCGGATAGAGGAGGGCGCGGGCACCCTGCAGCAGGGCGATCTTGGCCTCGAGGTCGGCCTCGCCGGCGTACACCACGCGGGCGCCGTCGACGAGCGGCGCCACCGCGGTTCGGTAGTAGTCGTTGTCGGCGGCGGCGAGGACGAGGCGGTGACCGGTGCGCCGCGCGACGTCCATCGCCTCCAGCACCCCCTTCCCCGGCGTGAAGCGCCCGAGGAAGAGCAGGTAGTCGTCGGGGTCCGCCCGGTACTCGTAGACGCGGGGATCGACGGCGTGGTGGATGGTGGCGGCCACGTCGAGCCCGGCCAGCCGCTCCGCCTGCGCGCGGGAGACGGCGATGAACGGCGCCTCCGCGTAGCGCGACCACAGGGCCGCCTCGGGCGCTGACGGCGCATGATGCACGGTGTGCACCAGCGGGACCGGCGCGATCCGGGTCAGGGCCAGCGACAGCGGGGCGTACTCGGCTTGGCAATGGATGAGGTCGAACGCCCCGGCGCGCTCGACGGCGGCGGCGAGGTTGAACAGCTCGCACAGCTCCCAGGGCCACAGGTCGGTGTCGCGGTTGTAGCCCTCCTCGAAAACCGCGTGCAGGCGCGCCGACGTGGTCGACGAGGCGGTCGCGAACAGGGTGACCTCGTGCCCGCGGGCCGCCAGCCCGTCGGCGAGCATCGCGGTCACCGTCTCGATCGATCCGGACCGGGCCGGGGGGATGGACTGCGCCACCGGTCCCACCAGCGCGATGCGCAGCGGGGGCGCCGCCGATTCGGCTGCCGGCGTCACGCAACCGCCCTCGGCTGCCGGCGTCAAGCCACCGCCCTCGGCTGCCGGCGTCACGCCACCGCCCTCTCGAGCAGGGGCGGAAGCAGGCGCGCCGCGTCGAACTCCTCGCGTGCGACAGCGGCCGCGGCGCGCGCGTGCGCCGGGTAGTCGGCCTCGATCCGGGCCAGCCCCTCGATCGCCTCCTCCAGGGTCGAGAACGCGAGCAGCCCGGCCCCCGCGGGCAGGTGCGCGCTCCACCCCGTGTCCTGGACGAGGGCGGGCCGGCCCGCCGCGAGGTAGCACTCGGTGCGGTCGCTGAACCAGCCCGAGCGATGCGCCACGTAGGCGTGCTTGGCCACCCCGAACTCCGCCTTCGAGCCCTGGATGAACGCGCGGTAGGCGTCGGCGGTGCGCGATACCTCCATCGCCGGCACCGGTCCCCAGCCGTGCTCGGCGAGCAGCCGGTCGGGGCCGTTCACGGCGAGGCCGAAGCGGCTCGGGGTGCGGCGCGGCAGGTCGAGGAACCGCAGGAACTCGCGGTCCTTGTTGCCGTCGACGTCCTCGAAGCTCTCCGTCCGCCACGTCATCACGGTGGTGAACCGGTCCCGCGCGGCCGGCGCCTCGGTGCGCCACAGCCCGGTGACCACCGGCTGCCAGGTCTTCTCCCAGTGGAACTCTCCGGTGGGCACGTCGCAGTCGGGCGTCCCGATGTTGGCGCCGAACGTGAACAGGTGGTCGAAGCGGCGGAAGAAGTCGACGTACCAGGGCACCCCCTTGGCGATGGCGAGCTGCGTGAAGACCGGATCCGAGTCGATGAACACCCGCCGGGGGATGCGCGCGTACTCGTCGCGCCAGAACCACGTGCCGCCCGACAGGTTGATCAGCAGGTCGGCGTCGGCGCACCAGGCGCGCACCGCCTCCTTCGACAGGCCGTGATGGGCGCCGTCGTAGTTGACGAAGCTCCACCGGTCGCCGAGCCCGTGCGGCGCGAGGGTCTCGTGGATGTGCCGGGTGCCGTAGGACGGGTCGAGTGACACCGCGTCCTGCTCGGGGTCGTAGACGCACTCGCCGGTGTCCTCGACGTAGCAGACCTCGTGGCCCAACGCCCGCAGCCCGACCAGGTACATCAGGGAGCACCAGGCCACGCCGCCGAAGGGGTAGCGGCCGATGATGCCCGCGAACAGGATCCTCATGAGACGGCCCGCCCGGCCCGCGGCTCCTGTCGGGGTCCCGGACCGCCCGACCAGTCCCGCCCCCCGCGCGGCTCCGCGGCGCCGTCTCCCGCCCCCTCGAGGAGCTCGTCGACGGTCGCGGTCTCGCGCCGGGACCAGCCGAGGCTGAGACGGGTGCACATCTCGCGGTACAGTCCGTTCGTCTGCATCAGCTCGTCGTGCGGTCCGCTCGCCGCGACCTGCCCCCGCTCCAGCACCACGATGCGCGTGGCGTCGCGGACGGTCGACAGCCGGTGCGCGATCACGATGGTCGTGCGGCCGGCGCGAAGCTCGCGCAGCGCGTCGATCACCGCCGCCTCGGACATCGCGTCGAGGGCGGACGTCGGCTCGTCGAGGAGGAGGATGGGCGCGTCCTTGAGCAGCGCCCGCGCGATGCCGATGCGCTGGCGCTCGCCGCCGGAGAGCGAGGCGCCGTCCTCGGCGACGTCCGTCCGGTACCCGCGCGGCAGCCGGGCCACGAAGTCGTGGACGTGGGCGGCGCGCGCCGCCGCCTCGACCTCCTCGTCGTTGGCGTCGAGACGTCCGTAGCGGATGTTGTCGGCGATGGTGCCGCTGAAGAGGACGGGCTGCTGCGGCACCAGCGCGACCTGGCGGCGCAGCGAACGCAGCCCGTAGCGCGCCGTGTCGACGCCGTCGATGAGGATGCGGCCGCCCTGGTTCTCGTACAGCCGCGGGACGAGGTTCGCGGCGGTGGTCTTGCCGGCGCCGGTGGGGCCGACGAGGGCGACGAGCTCGCCGGGTCGGGCCTCGAAGCTCACGCCGCGGAGCACGGGCCGGCCCGGCTCGTAGGCGAAGTCGACGTCCTCGAACCGGATGTGGCCGCGAACGCCGTCGGCCGGGACGCTCCCCGGCGCGTCGGCCGCCTCCGGGGTCAGGGCGAGCAGCTCGCGGACGCGGCGCGCGCTGACCATCGCCTGCTGCAGCGTGCCGGTGGTCCGCGCGATCTCCGAGATCGGGGTGTAGACGGCGGCGAGATAGGCGACGACGACGAGCAGGCTGCCGACCGTGAGCCGGCCCTCGAGGACGTGCAGGCCGCCGACGCCGAGGACGAGGGCGGTGCCGAGGAGGGTCACCCCGGTGACCGTCACCGAGAAGAGCGACTCCTGCCACGTCAGGTCCAGCCGCGCGCGCCGCGTCCGGTCGCCGACGTCGGCGAAGCGCTCGAGCTCGTGCCGCTCGCGCGTGAAGCTCTTGACGGCGGCGATGGACGACAGCACCGCGAGGATCCGCTCGATCAGGCCCGACTCCAGGTTCTTGACCCGTTCGGCCCGGTCCGTCAGCGTCCGCGCGTGGTGCCGGAGGCTCAGGTACAGGAACGGCGCGACGCTCAGCGACAGCAGGGCCAGCGTGGCGTCGACCCAGAGGAGCACCCCGAACATCAGGCCCAGGTTCATCCCGGCGACGGTGAGGGGGAAGACCCCGCCGATGACGAGGTCGTCCACGCAGTAGGCGTCCGCGTCGAGCCGGTAGACGGAGTCGGCGGTCCGGGCCGCGACGTGGTGGCGCAGGGGCAGCGCCTGCAGGTGGTGCAGGAGCTGCTCGCGCAGCCGGTAGACGACGCGCTGTGCCATGTCGACCTGCATCTGGGTGTGCGCCATGCGCACCACCTCGGCGCCGAGTTGCACCACGAGGCCGGCCGCGACCACCGCGAGCAGGAGGACCACGGCGTCGTCGAGGGCGGCCGGCAGCCGCGCCGCCACCGCGGGGGGGAACGGCGTGTCGCCCAGCACGTTGTCGACCAGGACCTTGAGCGGCCAGGGGGCCAGGGCGGTCAGACCGGTCTCGGCGAGGACGAGCAGGAGCACCGCGAGCGCCCGCCCGCGGTACGGCCCCAGATAGCCGAGTATCCAGGCGGCGAGGTTCACCACGGGATTCTAACAGCCTCGCCGCGACCGGCGGCGCCGGCGGGCCGCGCCGCGCCGCGGGTCGGTTTCCGGCCGGTGCGGGCCGGCCGGAGCCCGGGCGGCGCCGTCGGGGCGACCGGCCCGGCCGGTTCTTCGTCGAGCCCGCCCGCGCGCTGCCGGCCGGAACGGCGGCCCCGGCCGGGGGCCAGCCTGCCCATCGCCACCTTCGGCCCCACCCAACCCTGCAGCAGCCCGCGCTGTTCTACGGCGCAGACTCCTGGCGGCTCCGCGGGTCGGGCTCGCCCAGCTCGGCGCGCAGGACGTGCTTCTGGATCTTGCCGACGGCGGTGCGGGGGAGGGCCGTGCGGAACACCACCTGCTGGGGCACGCGGAAGCGGGCGAGGCGGCCGCGGCACCACTCGATGATCTCGTCCTCGCGCAGGGCGTCGCCGCGCGGCACCACGACGGCGAGGATCGCTTCGTCCCGCACCTCGTCGGGCACCCCGATGACCGCGCAGTCGAACACGCCGGGATGCTCGCGGACCGCCGCCTCGACCTCGCTCGCGGCGACGTTCTCGCCCGCCCGCTTGATCATGTCCTTGGCCCGGTCCACGAAGTGGTAGTACCCCTCGGGATCCTGCCGGGCGGTGTCGCCGGTCCACAGCCATCCGTCCCGGAGGGTCGCGGCAGTCGCCTCCGGGTTCTTGTAGTACCCCTTCATCAGGGTGCGGCCCGGCGTCCCGCGCACCACGATCTGACCGGTCCCGCCGCGCCGCACCGGCCGGCCGTCGTCGTCGACGAGGTCCGTCGCGTAGCCGGCCACGGTACGCCCCATGGACATGTTCCGCCGCTCGCCGTCGACGGGGTTCATGATGGGCGGCCCCATCGTCTCCGTCATGCCCCACAGCTGCAGCAGCTGCGGCCCGAACCGGTCGCGCCACTCGTCGAGCTGTGCCGGCGCGACGTTCTGCGCGAACAGCACGACCCGCAGCGGATTAGACCGGACCTCGGGACGCCGCGGCTGCGCCAGCAGCATCCGGATGGGCGCTGCGAACAGGCTCGACGCCGTGCACCCGTGGGCGATGGCGAGGTCGAAGTAGCGGCTGGCGCTGAAGCGCGCCGTCATCGCCATGCTCGCGCCGGCGGCCAGGGTGCTCATCGTCGAGTAGTACTGCGCGTTGCCGTGAAAGAACGGCAGCACCACGAGGTGGCGGTCGTCGGGGGTCAGGCGGATGTGGTTCGCCACCGTCCGCCCCGCGCAGAGGTAGTTGGCGTGGGTGACGAGCACGCCCTTGGGCCGCGCCGTCGTGCCGGAGGTGTAGAGAATCGCCGCGTCGTCGGTCGGCCCCGGGGGCGGCCCCGGCGGCGGGGTGTCGGGGTGGGCCGCCGCGAGCGCGTCGAGGCTGGCGGCGGGGGACGGCGCCCCGGGCCCGCACACGATGACCGACTCGACCCTCGGGCACCGCCGGGCGACGGCGCCGGCCATCTCCAGGTGCGGCGCCTGCGTGAAGATCGCCCGGCTCTCCGAGTGACCGGCCAGGTATTCCAGCTCCGCCTCGGACGAGGCGGTGTTGACGGGCACGATGACCGCGCCCACGGCGGCGGCCCCGAACCACAGGTCGAGGAACGCCGGGCAGTTCCCGAGGAGCAGCATGACCCGGTCGCCGCGCCCGAGGCCGAGGTCCCCCAACAGGCGGGCGGTCCGGTTGACGTCGCCCGCGAACTCGCGGTAGGTGCGCGTGGACACGCCGCCCTCGAGGTCGTCGAAGATGGCGAACGGCGCGTCCGGGGCGGTGCGTGCGCGCTCTTCCAGGAGGGCCGGCAGCGTCGAGGCGCCGGTCGCGGCCCCGGGCGGCGGGCCTTCGGCGGATGCGGGTCCCCGTGACATGTCGACGCCCCTCTCGGGGTCACCGGCCGCCGGCCGCACGGCCGATCCACCAGGCGGCGCAGACTCCCATCGCCGCCTTGAGCATCTCGAGAGAAGTATAGGCGGCGTGCAGGATGCCGAAGGTCGCGAGGCTCGGCGGCGGCGGGTCGCGGGGGACGAAGTCGAGGCTGCGTCCGATGGTGACGATGGGCGGGGTGACGACGACGGTCAGGACGACCGCGATGGCGAGCATCGCCCCCACCAGCCACCGGAGCCGGCGGTCCCCGGAGGGGCCGAGCACCAGCCAGAGGGTCAAGCCGCCGAGCGGGATCTGGAAGAGGTTCCAGTACCTGAAGAAAAGGCGGTTGAGCTCGGAGGACAGGTACCGCAGCAGATCGCGGGCGGCCGGCGCCCCGAGCCGGTCCACGCCCTCGACGAACGACGGATGTCCGCCCGCCGCCAGCAGGCGGTCGATGGTGTAGAAGTTCTGGGTCGCGGCCACGCTGATGCACACCGTGCCCATGACCCAGATGCCGAGGCAGAACGCAGCTGCGCGAGGTTTCACCCGTCCGTCTCCCCACCGGGCGTTCCGGCGCGGCCGGCGCGTGCACGCCGCCGCGGGCCGCCGATTGCCGGCCGCGGGGGCGAACCGCGTCGTCCCCGGCCCCCGGCCAACGTTAAAGTTGCGAAAACACGTGCCGTTTTCGGACGAAGCGCGCAACGGAACGACTTCTACAGCGTATAATACGCGCGGGCGGTGACGGGGCGGTTGGCTCGTGGACGTCGATTCCGGATCAGGTGGAAGACCCGCCATTACAGGTTCGCGACGGACAATCCGACACTCTGGGCAAGACGGAAGGTGTGCCCGTGAGGGCGGTCGCGTCGCGGGTGGCCGTCGGCGCGCCGGTCGAGCGGAGCGGCTGTCGTCGGCGGGGCGTTACGGCGGGAGTCGGGGCGTTGCCGCGCCGGGTCGTCGATCGGCGCCGCGATGCGCGGGGCCGCGCGGCCGCACTGAACCGGGTCGGTGTCCATGGGTTCCCAGTTGAGTCTGCATACCGAGACCCTTCGACAGCTCGTCACGCCGGACCCGATCTGCCTCGATCCGGTCACGCCGGTGCGCGAGGCGTTCGAGCGGATGAAGGAGCAGCAGCGGGGCGCCGTGCTGATATGCCGCGGGGAGAAGCTGGTCGGCATCTTCACCGAGCGCGACGCGCTGGCGCTGATGGCCGACGCCGTCGACCTGAGCCTGCCGATGGAGCGGGTGATGACCCCCGATCCGGTCGCGCTGTCCGAGCACGACACGGTCGGCGCAGCCATCACCAGGATGGCGCAGGGGGGATACCGGCGGTTGCCGATCGTCGACGCCGAGGGCCGGCCCGTCGGCTTCGTCAAGGTGGGCAGCATTCTGCACTTCCTCGTCGATCACTTTCCCGCGACGGTCTACAACCTGCCGCCGGCGCCTCACCATGCGACCGAGGCGCGCGAGGGGGCGTAGTGCTGCGTCATCAACGAATGTTCGGGTGCGCGGGCTGTGATTCGTCAACGATTGCGGGCCTTGAACCCATGTCCCTGTCCGAAGATTGGGAAGTGACGCACCACTAGACCTCGAGTCCAGGCGTTTACAGCGAGCGACGAGAGAATGACGCGCGAGTCGACTGCGACGGTGTCCACCGAAGAGCCCCCGGCATCGCCGGCCCTGCCGGCCTCGGAGAAGCGAGCCATTCGCCTCGACGGGGCGACGGTTCGCCTGGCCGGCGATTCCGGCGACGGCATGCAGGTGGTGGGCGGCCAGTTCACCAACACGTCGGCGCTGCACGGCAACGACGTCGCCACGTTCCCCGACTTTCCCGCCGAGATTCGCGCGCCGCGCGGCACTCTCGCCGGCGTCAGCGGCTACCAGGTGCAGTTCGCGTCGCGCGACATCTTCACCCCCGGCGACACCCTGCAGGCGCTCGTCGCCATGAACCCCGCCGCCCTCGTCACCAACGTCAAGGACCTCGACAAGGGCGGGATCCTCATCGTCAACGAGGAGAGCTTCAAGGCGAAGGACCTGAAGCTGGCCCGGCTCGACGCCAATCCTCTCGAGGACGGCACCGTCGACGACTACCGTGTCATCAAGGTCCGCCTCGACACCCTCAACCGCGAGGCGGTGAGGGAGGTGGAGGGCCTCAGCTCGAAGCTGCAGGACCGGTGCAAGAACTTCTTCGCCCTCGGGCTGATCTACTGGCTGTTCGGGCGCGACATCGAGCCCACCCTGCGCTACGTCCAGGACAAGTTCGGCGGCAAGCCGGAGGTCGCCGCGGCCAACGAGAAGGCGTTGCGGGCGGGCTGGTACTACGGGGAGACGACCGAGGCGTTCGACCACAGCTACCAGGTCGAGCCGGCCCGGCTCGCCCCCGGCACCTACCGGAACGTCATGGGCAACCAGGCCCTGGCTTGGGGGCTGGTCACCGCGGCCCGGCTCAGCGGCAAGGAGCTGTACTGCGGCTCGTATCCCATCACCCCCGCGAGCCCGGTCCTCGAGGAGCTGAGCGCGCTCAAGCACTTCGGCGTGCGCACGGTGCAGGCCGAGGACGAGATCGCCGCGATATGCTCGGCCATCGGGGCGGCGTTCGGGGGCGCGATGGCGATTACCAGCTCGAGCGGCCCGGGCATCGCCCTGAAGGGCGAGGCGATGGGCCTGGGCATGATCCTCGAGCTGCCCATGCTCGTCATCAACATCCAGCGGGGCGGCCCCAGCACCGGTCTGCCGACGAAGACCGAGCAGTCGGACCTTCTGCAGGCGATGTTCGGGCGCAACGGCGAGTCGCCCCTTCCCATCATCGCCGCGCGAAGCCCGAGCGACTGCTTCGAGGTGGCGCTCGAGGCGTGGCGCATCGCCACCCGCTTCATGACCCCGGTGATTCTCCTGTCCGACGGCTACATCGCCAACGGCTCGGAGCCGTGGGCGATCCCGGACCTGAAGGACCTGCCGCCCATTCCGGTGGAGCACCCCCCCGCGAAGGCCAACGGGCAGCCCTTCCTGCCCTACGAGCGGAACGAGCGGCTGGCCCGCCCGTGGGCCCTCCCCGGGACGCCGGGCCTGATGCACCGGGTCGGCGGGCTGGAGAAGGAGGACGTCACCGGCAACGTCAGCTACGACCCCGAGAACCACCAGCACATGACCAACGTCCGGGCCGAGCGGGTGGCCCGCATCGCCGGGGACATTCCGCCGCAGGCGGTGGACGGGCCGGCGCGGGGGAAGCTGCTGGTGCTCAGTTGGGGAGGCACGTTCGGCGCCTGCACGAGCGCCGTCGACGAGTGCCGGGCCGGCGGGCTCTCGGTGGCCCACGCCCACCTGCGGTATCTGAACCCGTTCCCCGCCAATCTCGGCGAGGTGCTCGCCGCCTACGAGCGGATTCTCGTGCCGGAGCTGAACACGGGGCAGCTCCGCATGCTGGTGCAGTCGCGCTACCTTCGCGAGTGCGTTGGGTTGAACAAGGTCAAGGGCAAGCCGTTCACGGTATCCGATGTCGTATTCAAAATTAGAGAGCTGGTGGCGTAGGGTCGGCCTCGGCCGCGAGGAGACCGCATCCAACGGCAACGCGACGGTCGCGCTCGCGGAGCCGCCGCCCGGCAACGGCGACGGCCGGACGGGCGAGGCCAGGCCCGCGGCCGAGGCGGCCGCGCCGGTCGAGTTGCCGGTGTTGAAGGCGGCCGACTTCGCCAGCGACCAGGACGTGCGCTGGTGCCCCGGATGCGGGGACTACGCGATTCTCGCGCAGATGAAGAAGATGCTGCCGTCGCTGGGCGTGCCCCGCGAGAAGATCGTCTTCATCTCCGGCATCGGCTGCTCCAGCCGGTTCCCCTACTACATGAACACCTACGGCATCCACAGCATCCACGGCCGGGCCCCGGCCTTCGCGACCGGGCTCAAGGCGGCGCGGCCGGATCTGATGGTGTGGGTGATCACCGGCGACGGCGACGGGTTGAGCATCGGCGGCAACCACCTCATGCACGCCATCCGCCGCAACCTGGACGTCAATATCATCCTCTTCAACAACCGCATCTACGGGTTGACGAAGGGCCAGTACTCGCCGACGTCCCCGCTCGGCAAGAAGACGAAGACGTCGCCGATGGGGGCCATCGACAACCCCCTGCACCCCCTGTCGATCGCCATCGGCTGCGAGGCCACGTTCGTGGCGCGCTCCATCGACACCCACATCAAGCACCTCGAAGGGGTGCTGCGACGCGCGGCCGAGCACCGGGGCACGGCGTTCGTCGAGGTCTACCAGAACTGCAACGTCTTCAACGACAACGCCTGGCAGTACGCCAGCGACCGGAAGACCAAGAGCGAGCACACCATCGAGCTCGAGCACGGGGCGCCGCTGGTCTTCGGCCACGACCGGCAGAAGGGCGTCCGACTCAACGGCCTGGAGCCCGAGGTGGTCGCGTTGGGGAACGGCACGAGCGAGGCCGACCTGCTGGTGCACGACGAGAAGGCGTCCGAGCCGAGCCTGGCCTATCTTCTGAGCCGGCTCCGCCACGAGGACGGGTTCCCCGAGCCCATCGGCGTCTTCCGGGCCATCGACGCCCCGCGCTACGAAGAGGAGCTGTCGTCGCAGGTGGCGTCCGCCCGTCAACGCGCGGGCGACGGCGATCTCAACGCGCTCTTCAACTCCGGCGAGACCTGGACGGTTCCATGAACTGCCCCTGGTGCGGGGCCGACAATATCGACGGCGTGGACGACTGCGCCGAGTGCGGGCAGTCGTTGAGCGACGCCCATCTGCCCGACCCCGCGACCGTCGTCGAGCGCGGCCTCCTCGCCGACCACGTGCAGGTCCTCGACCCGCAGGACCCGGTGGTGGTGGCGGCCGACACGCCCGTCCGCGACGTGTTGCGGGCGATGGTCGACGGCGGCACCGGCTGCGTGGTGGTCGCCGACGCCAACCGGCCCGTCGGCATCTTCAGCGAGCGCGACGCCCTCATGGGCCTGGGCACCGAGGCGTCCGAGCTCGGCGACCGTCCGGTCTCCGGCTTCATGACCGCTCCGCCCGAGACGCTCGAGCCCGACGCCAAGGTCGCCTTCGCGGTGCAGCGCATGGCCGTGGGCGGCTACCGGCACATCCCCATCGTCGGCGCCGCCGGAGAGCTGGCGGGCATCATCTCGGTCCGCGACATCCTCCGCTACCTGACGGACCGGATGGGCGACCGGCGGTAGCCGTCGGCGCAGGTCCGCGCCGCGGCGGAGCGGCGCATGGGCGGCAGACGGCGCCGCCGGCAACGGTTCCGACTTCGGCGCGCCGCGTTCCGGGCGAGAGAGCATCGTACGAGCGGAGGCCCCGGTTGTCTCGGGTCAGAAGGAGGCCGGCATGGTGGCAGGGTGGTTCGCGACGGGGGCGGTGATGGCCGGGCTCGGGGTCCTGCTCGGGGCGTTCGGCGCCCACGGCCTGCGCGAGCGCATCGCGCCCGACCTGCTCGCCGTCTACGACACCGGCATCCGCTACCACCTCATCCACGCGCTCGCCCTGCTGGCCGTCTCGTGGGCGGCGGAGCGCTGGTCGAACCCCTGGGTCGGCGCCGCCGGCTGGTTGTTCGTGGCCGGCATCGTCGTCTTCTCCGGCAGCCTCTACCTGCTCGCGGTCACCGGCACCCGCTGGCTCGGCGCCATCACCCCCATTGGCGGCCTCTGCTTCCTGGTGGGGTGGGCGGTCCTCGCGGTGGGCGTCCTCCGCGCCGGCGGCTGACCGCGGTTGCGGCTGGACTGCATGGGGAGCCCGCGCCGGCGCCGCACCTTGCTGCGGCCGGGGCCGTCCCGTCAGTCCCAGAGCCCCGAACCTGCGAGCTGGAAGATGCGACCGGCTCTCGCCCGGCGAACGAATTCGGCGAGCGCGAGATTGACCGCCTTGGAGTAGGTTCGCTCGCCGCTCAGCCGCAGCGTTTCCTTGAGAGTCTGCTCATCAAGCACAAGATTCGTGCGTTTCATGTGCAAATGATACGACCCTGCCAGGCCACCGATCAACGTCGACCGGTCGGTCGGTGGGGATGGTCGGGCACGCCGGGCTCGTAGCCGTCGCAGCTCAGCATCGGCAGGCGCGGGTACTTCGAGTATCGCCCGTCGTCGTCGGACCGTCCGCACCGGTAGTAGTCCTGGTCGGTACGGGAACGAACGGCGCGGGCGTGGCGGCAATGCAGGCACAGCCCCACGCGGTTGCCGCGCTCAGGCGCCGGCATCGCCGGTCCATCGGGTCCAGCCGCGGCCGTGGTGGCCGAAATCGCAGCGCTCGGGGTGCAGGATGTCGGCGAGAATCTCCGCCGACTCGACGACGCGCGGGCCCGGGCGGTTGAAGTACTGGTTGCCGTCGGTCATGAACACGCGGCTGTTCCGGACGGCGGAGAGCCGCGGCCAGGCCGGGTGGGCAGCCAGCGGCGGCATCTCGCGGCGCGAACGCTCGATGTCCCATCCGCACGGCATGACCGCGATCACGTCGGGGTCGGCGGCGGCGAGGGCCTCGATGGAGAGGCCGCCGGAATGCTCTCCCGCCCTGCCCAGGACGTCCACCCCGCCGGCCCGCTCGACGAGCTCGGGCACCCAGTTGCCGGCCGCCATCAGCGGATCGATCCACTCGATGCACCCGATGGTCGGCCGGGTTTCATCCGCCGCGGCCCGCGCCTGGACCGCGTCGAGCCCCGCCGTGAGGCGGTCGACGAGCGCCTCACCGCGTTCCGGGGCGCCCAGGGCCGCCGCCACCGTCCGGATGTCGGACCAGATGTCGGGCAGCGACATCGGCTCGAGCGACACGATGCGGGGGCGCGAGCCTACGAGCTCGCACACCGCCGCCTCGACGTCCTTCAGGCTGACGGCGCAGACCTCGCACTGCGTCTGGGTGATGACGACGGTCGGCGCGAGGCGGTCTAGGATGGCGGCGTCCACGCGGTACACCGAGAGCCCGTCGGCGACGATCGCGCGCACCTGGTCGTCGATGGCGCGGCCGCCCGCCCCGACCTCCACCTTCGACGCCGAGCAGATCGGGAGCCGGGCCACGGAAGGGGGATGGTCGCACTCGTGGGAGCGGCCCACGAGCTGGTCCTCGAAGCCGAGGCCGCAGACGATCTCGGTCGCGCTGGCGATGAGAGAGACGATTCGGTGGTGCGTCATGTCAGTACACCCGTAACGGTGGCGCCCCGGCGGAGGAGACGCCGGCCCGGCGGGCGCGGCGGTCGAGGGTCTCGAGCGCGGTCCGGCCGGTGTCGCCGAGGTCGGTGGTCCAGTCGTTCACGTAGAGGTCGACGTGCTGGAACATCACGTCGTCGCTCAGCTCCTGGGCGTAGCGCCGCATGGTGGGGACGGTCTCTTCGCGATGGCGCCGGCCGTGGGCGAGCGAGTCGCGGATCACCGCGGTCGCGGTGTCGATGGTGTCGGGGCCGAGGGAGTGACGCGCGAGGATGCCGCCGAGGGGAAGGGGAGCGGTGGTCGCCTCCTCCCAGACCGAGCCGAGGTCCTCGACGAGGGCGAGCCCCCGCGCGCGCCAGGTGAAGCGGCCCTCGTGGATGCAGACGCCGAAGTCGGCGTCGCCGGATTCGAGGGCGGGCATGATGTCGGAGAACACCACCTGCTCGAGGGCGCCCTCGCCGGCGTGGAACAGCTCGTAGAGAAGGGTGGCGGTGGTGTGGGCGCCCGGGCACAGCACGCGGGCGGGCCGCGAGCGGCCGCCGGCCGCGGGGACGGGGTCGCGGGGATGGGTGCCGGGACTCGCGGCGAGCAGCAGGGGGCCGACGCCGAAGCCGAGGGCCGAGCCGACCGGCAGCACGCCGAGGCGGTCGCGCAGGAGGAGCGCGGCGTGGAAGCTCGCCTTCGCCACGTCGAAGCCGCCGGCGAAGAGCCGCCGGTTCAGCTCCTCCACGTCGAGGAGCTCGATGCGGAAGTCGAGGCCCCGCGGATCCACCTTCCCCTCGAGGATGCCGTGGAAGGCGAACGTGTCGTTCGGGCAGGTGGAGATGCCCAGGTGGATCGGCGTCACGCGGCTCAGCTCCAGTCGGGCCGGTCGAGCAGATCGGCCGCGACGAGGTAGGCCGCGTCGAGGGCCTCCGGGATCTGCCAGCGCTCGAACCGGCGGTCGCCGACCGCGTTCGAGATGCCGCGGACGATGGCCACCGGCACCTCGGCGAGCCGGCAGGCGAGGGCGACCGCGAAGCCTTCCATGTCCTCGGCCGCCGCGTCGGGAAACAGCGCCCGCCGCTCGCGGGTCTCGCCGTCCGTCGCCGACGCCGTGCACACGGTCAGCAGGGAGCCCGCGGCGGGGGGGACGGGGCAGGCGAGAGGCAGCGCGTCGGGCCCGTGCGCCTCTCCCTCGCCGCCGCTCGGCCAGTGGCGGAACCCGAGGTCGATCGCGGGCACGAACGTGGCGATGCCAACCCCGACACCGTGCATCAGGACCGACGGAAACACCGCGGCGGTGCCGACCGGGAGCCCGCGGGGGTCGAACGTGCCGGCGATGCCGACGAGAATCACTCGCTCCGGCTCGTGCACGGCGATGGCGTCTCGGGCCCTCGCCGCCGCCGCCACCGGCCCGAAGCCGCACAGCTCGCACGGCGCGTCGACCCCGAAGCCCCGCTGGCGGGCGAGGTGTCGGCGCTCGATCTCGGTGGGCACGAGGACGAGAGTGTGAGGAGCGGCCACGGCGTAACAAGTTTACCGCGGGCTGTCGGCCCCGGGCTCTCGGTGGCTCGGGCGAGCGCGCTATTCCAGCCCCACCACGGCGGCGCGCAGCTCCGTCACGTGCACTGCCCGGACCGGGGTCGTCCCCCCCGACGGGGATGCGTCCGTCCACCGGGGGGGCGACCGGCCCGCCGCCCCGTACGCCTCGGCCAGCGCCGACCGCAGCTCCGTCAGGTGCACGAGCCTGACCCGCGTCGCCCCCGCCCGCAGAACCGGGTCCGTCCACGCGAACCGCCCCAGCCCCGCCGCCGCCCGCAGGCCGTCGATACGCGTTCGCAGCTCGGCGACGTGGGCTGCCCTGATCGGCGTCTCGCCGGGCACGATGGGGTCGTCGCTGAACGGTTGTAGCACCGTCACGCTGAACGACTGGGTCGCCGTCCGGCTCGAGCCGCCGGTGTCGGTCGCCGTCACCGTGACCGTCGTCGACCCCGGCGCCCGCGGCGTCATCGTCACCCGGCTCCCCGACACCGACACCGCGGCCACCGCCGGCCGCGACGAGCTCGCCCCGTAGGTCAGCCGATCGCCGTCCGGGTCGCGGAATCCGCCCGACACGTCGACCGTCACGGCTGCCTCATCGGCCTCTATCGTCAGCGGCGGCAGCGTGCCCACGGGCACGGGCGGCTGGTTTCCGGCGCTCACCGTCACCGTGAACGACAGTGTCGCGCTCAGGCCGCCGGGGTCGGTCGCCGTCACCCGGATCGTCGCCGTGCCCACGCCGACCGCGGTCAGGGTCACGGTGGCTCCGCCGGCCGCCACCACCGTGACCACGTTCCGCGGCGAGAACGACACGTCGTAGCTCAGCCGGTCCCCGTCCGGATCGGTGAAGGGCTGCGACACGTCCACGTCCAGCATGTCGCCGAGGACCAGACTTCGGTCCGGCAGGGTGCCCACCACCGCCGGCGGCCGGTTGGCGCCGCGAGCGATCCGGTCCCGCCACAACGCCACGGCGGGGCCCGTGGCGTTGAGGACGGCCACCGCGTCGGCCGGGCCGTTCACGCCCGACCCCCCGGTGCCGTAGGGAACGCCCACCGTATCGCCCGCCGTGGTCTGCAGGCGCGGGCTCGAGAAGGCAGGCAACCTCCCGCACGACAGGCCGGCGTCGTCGCACTGGGCGGGATAGCCCACTATGGTGAACCAGCGGCTCGACGGCGGAGCGCCCGACTCGAATGCCCTCCGGTTCACGTAGCCGTATGCCGGATGCGCAAGCAATGTCCTGCCCGCGCCGTGCAGTTCCTGGTAACGATCGTGCAAGAGCCCCATGTTGTGCCCCAGCTCATGCGCGAAGGCAAGGCCACCGCAACCCTGTACGGTGAGGCCGAAGGCACCCGGTCCGCGGTAGGCCAAGCCACAGATGTCGTCGGCCTCGCCGACGATCAGATGGACGAGGTCGGCCCCGACCCGGTCGCGCAAGGCGTGCACGCTGTCCAGGTGACCATCCGACGGATCCCGGAGGCGGTCGAGATCCAGGTCACCGTTCCCTGTCTCCGCATACGGCACCTCGGACCTGTCTGCGAGCATCACGCGGTGGTTCACCCCGCTTGTCTCGTAGGCCTGATTGGTCTCCGCGACCATCAGGTCGATCTCCGCCTCGATCGCGGCGACCCCGCCCGCGGCATCGCGCGCGGCCGGCGTGTAGACGACGGCCACGTCGATCTCGACATCCGTTGCCGCCCCACACAGCCGTCCCGTGAAGTCGATCGCCGCCAGCCGGTCCTGCCAGGCGACCGGTGCACACGCCCGCGTGACCAGGATGTCCAGGCGTTCGAGATCCGCCTGCCGCAGGCCGGACGGGAGCGAGCCTGACAAGCCCCAGTTGTAGGCGAGGTTCAGCCTCGTGAGGTTCGCCAGGTCGCCCAGAGCCCCCGGGATCGACCCGGTCAACTCGTTGGAATCGAGGAACAGATCCTGCAGGTGCGTCCGGTTCCCCAACCACGCGGGGATTCCGCCGGTCACATCGCTGCCCGAGAGGTACAGCCACCGGAGGTTCGTGTGGTTCCTCAGCCACGCGGGAATGGGGCCGACGCTCAAGTCGTTCCAGGAGAGCCCCAGCCCCCAGAGGTTCAGGTTTCCCAATTCGTCCGGAATCCCGCCGGTCAGCTCGTTCGCCGACAGGTAGAGGGCCAGCAGGCTGGACATGTTTCCGAACCACTGGGGGACGGAACCGCTCAACGCGTTGCGAGAGAGGTTCAGGAAGTACAGGCTCGTCAGGCTCTCGATAGCCCGCGGGATCGAGCCGCTCAACTCGTTCGAGCTGAGGTCCAGCCACTGAAGGGCCCCGAGGCTTCCCAACTCGGTCGGAATCGGGCCCGTCAGGCCGTTGTCGCCGAGTTTCAGCTCCGTGACCCGGCCGGTCGCATCCGCCGTCACGCCGTACCAGTCGCCGAGCGGCGCGGACGTCTTCCAGCTCGTGCCGTTCGTCCAGCTCGCACCGCCCGTCGCGTCGTAGAGCGCCTCGAGCGCCGCCCGATCCGACGCTGTGCTTCCCTGCGCAACCGCGACACCCGCGACGGCCAGGACCGCCAACAGCGGCAACAGCCGACAACGGCGATGGCCTTGGGTATTGGTCAACGGTTGCATGTCTCGTCCCGAATCGACGGTCACCCCCGGGCGACCGATCGCCCCGGGTGCCTTGGTTGGGTGTATCGTCCCGAATCGGCGGTAACCCCGCGCGACCGATCTTCCCGGGGCGCCCTGGTTGCATGTGTGGTCCCGGATAGACGGTCACCGCCGGCCGACCCGGTCTCCCGGGCGCCTTGGTCGGGTGTCTCGTCCCGAATTGGCGGTAACGCCGCGCGACCGATCTTCCCGGGGCGCCCTGGTCGCATGTCTCGTCCCGAATCGACGGTCACCGCCGGCCGACCCGGTCGCCCGGGCGCCTGGCCGCCGGCGACTACGTCCGGAGGTCGTAGCACCGCAGCCGCGGCGTGGCGCCGGTGAGGAGGTCGCGCGAGTTCTGGACGAAGTAGAGCAGGCCGCGGCTCAGCACCGGCAGCGTCCACGACTCGTAGGCGGCGGCCAGCCATGTGCGGGAGATCTCGCGGTAGCCGTCCGGAGTGAGATCGAGCCACAGCAGGTGGCCGATCTCGCCGAGGGCGAGGAAGTGCCCGTCGACCGCGAGGAGCGACCCCCGCGCGGTGCCGAGCTGGACCCGGCGCTCGCGCCCGCCCTGCTCGAACGTCTCGGGCCACAGGGGGACCTCGCGCCACGCCACCTCGCCGGTCGCGGCGTCGACGCAGGCGAGCGAGGAGTCGCCCTGGTTGCGGCCGTCGAAGCCGTACAGGTAGCCGTCCTTGTGGATGGCGGTGTTCCAGTGCAGGGCGAACTCGCGGGTCGTCCAGACCACCTCGTGGGTGAAGTCGGGCAGGATCCGGATCAGCGCGCCGCCGCTGCGGTAGCTGGCCGAGACGAACACCTTGTCGTCGAACACCACCGGACAGGAGGCGTTGACCGACTCGTAGGTCCGGCTGCGGAACGGGAACGCAAAGTCGACGGCCCCGTCCGTTGGGTCGATGGACAGCAGCCCCCCGGCGGGCGGCGACGACTCGCCGCCCGCGAAGACGAAGACCCGGCGTTGCCCGTGCACGACCGCGGGCACCGGCGAAGCGTAACTCGGGCCCCAGTCGCCGGCCCGCCACAGCTCGCCGCCGGTGGCCGCGTCGAAGGCCACCACGCACGCGCCGCGCGGCGCCCCGACGTTCACGATGACCCGACCGTCGTCGACGAGCGGCGTCGACGAGGTGCCGAAGAAGTCCTGGTGCACGCCGTAGTCGGCCCGCAGGTCGCGGCTCCACAGGCCGCGCCCGGTGGCGAGGTCGAAGGCGTGCAGGCGGCTCTCGGCCCCGAGGGTGAACACGCGGCCGGCGGCGATGACGGGGCTCGAGCGCGGGCCGTTGTTGTAGCCGTAGCGGTCGCGGTAGCGGGTCGGGTAGCGGAAGTCCCAGTGCAGCTCGCCGGTCTCGGGGTGCCGGCACTCGACGACCTCGTTGTCGGCCAGCCGGTGCAGGAACACCAGCCGGTCTCCGGCGATGGCCGGCGACGTGTAGCCCGTGCCCTTCTCCATCTCCCACACCAGCGGCGGCGGCAGCGACCGGCTGAGGCGGGTCTCCGTCGACACCGCGTTGTGGGTGGGGCCGAGGAACGAGGCCCAGTCGTGGGTGACGGCGTCGGGCGACAGCGGCCGCGGCGGGTTCCGCACCACGGGCTGCGCGGCCGCCGTCCCCGCCAGGACCGTCCCGCCGGCGAGGGCCTGCAGCAGGGTGCGGCGCGAGAGGACCTTCATGGACGGCGATCTTAGCAGCCGCGGCGAGAGTCCCCGCGGTGATTGGGCGGACAGGCACCTGCCCTGCGTCGTTCCGACATGCGCGAGAGGCGCCCTCTTCACGTCCTCATCAGGCGGGCGTTCTTCGACCCCCGGGTGGCCGCGACGCGCCATGAACGACATCCGTTCCGCAAGGACGGGCGGGCTATAATTCCCCAGCCTCGACGAGGTGCGCGAGGCCGGGTGCCGAGAGAGGAGAGGACGGACGTGGCGGACACTGGTCCGAAGAGCGCGGTCGAGCTGGCGATGGAGCGTCTCCGGCGGCAGGACGCCGAGGCCGGCGACGCCGCGGCGGGACGCCCCCTGACCGACGGCCAGAAGGAGGCCATCGCGGCCGCCCGCCGCGACTATGAGGCGAAGGTCGCCGAGGCCGAGATCCTGATGGGCTCGAAGCTCGCGGCCACCTTCGATCTCGAGGGCCGGCGCGAGATCGAGGCCAACCACCGCCGCGACCTCGGGCAGTTCGCGTCCTCGCGCGACCGGAAGATCGCCGCGATCCGGAAAGGCGACGGGCCGTGACGAAGGCGGTCGTCGTCGCCCTCACCCTCGTCAACTTCGTGCTTCTCGTGCCCGGCGTGATCCTGCCGGTCTACGGCGTCACCATCACCACCGAGGTCGCGGCGGCAATCATCCCCGAGCCGGTCGAGGTCACCGTCTACGAGCAGACCCGGTCCATCCTCGGCACCGTCCGCGAGCTGTGGCTCTCGGCCGACTACCTGGTGTCGTTCCTCATCCTGCTGTTCAGCGTCATCGTTCCCGTCGCGAAGGCGGGGATGCTGCTGGGGTCGATCTACGCGGCCGGCGAAGCGGTCCGCAGGCGGCTGGTGCTCGTCGTCGACCTCATCGGGAAGTGGTCGATGGCCGACGTGTTCGTGGTCGCGGTGTTCCTGGCGTTCCTGGCGACCCGCGACCAGGCCCAGGCCAACAGCTTCAGCGTGCCGGTGCTGCTGCGGCAGATCGACGTGGACATGCAGACCCGGCTCACGTCGGAGCTCGGACCGGGCTTCTACTGCTTTCTCGCCTACTGTCTGTTCTCGGTCGCCTGGACCCAGATCCTGAAGTACCGCCGGGACGCGTGAGCGCCGCCCCGGGCCGGTCCGGGCGGCCGGACCCCTTCTCGGTCGCCTGGACCCAGATCCTGAAGTACCGCCGGGGCGCGTGAGCGCCGCCTCGGGCCGGACGGGCGGCCGGACCCCCCACCGCATCGAGACCGGAGTGGACGCCGGCGGGTTGCAGGGCGCCCGAGCCTTCATGGGGCGTGGCTCCCGAAGGCCCGTCGGGACGCGAGGGCCGGGCCGGGGAGCCCGGCCGCCTCGGCGCCTTCATGGGGGCGTGGCGACGGAGAGTCCGTCGGGGCCCGCAGGGGGTGATACCATCCATCGGATTGTCATGCGGGAGGGGTGCCGGTCGGCCGGCAGCGCCGCCGTTGCCACCGCCGCCCGGAGAGCCGCGGCCGCCCACGAGGAATGGAGATCTTCATGAAGTTCCGCAGCATCGCCGGCCTCGCCGCCGGCGCCGCCATGGTCCTGTCCGGTTCCGTCTCGTCCGCGCAGGACGACGCCGTCGTGGTCATGGAGACCAGCCTGGGCACCATCACCGTCGAGCTCGCCTCCGCCGAGGCGCCGATCAGCGTCGACAACTTCCTGCAGTACGTGGACGCCGGACACTACGACAACACCATCTTCCACCGCGTCATCCAGGGGTTCATGATCCAGGGCGGCGCCTATTCCCCGGAGATGCGCACGAGGCCGACGCGGGCTCCGATCGAGAACGAGGCGCAGAACGGGCTGCTGAACGACCGATACACCGTCGCCATGGCCCGGACCAGCGAGATCCACAGCGCCACCGACCAGTTCTTCATCAACACCGTCGACAACAACTTCCTCAACCACGGCGTTCGCGACTTCGGCTACGCGGTGTTCGGACGGGTGATCGACGGCACCGACGTCGTCGACCGCATCGCGGCCGTGCCGGCGTCGAACACGGTGCCGAACGAGGCGGTGGTGATTCAGTCCGTACGGCGGCGGTAAGGACAGTGACGGGAGTAACCTTGCCACGCGGCACGCTCGGAAGACGGTAGAGAGCGGGTCGTGCCTGGGTGCAGTTGGCAGCGGGTCGTGCCTGGGTGCAGTTGGCAGATCTATATCGATCACTGTCCTGACCCGGGAATCGTCGCCACGGCTCCGATTGCCGCCCACGAACCCTGCCAGGAGTCTGCACCGTTCTACGGCGCAGACTCCCGGGCGGACCGGGGGGTTCGGCCCGAGCCGGTGGCGAGCCCGCGCGTCGCTCCGAGAGCGGCGCCGTGCCGGACACCCGGGGTCCGGCGCGGCGGGGGAGCGTCGCGACCGCCGGGTGGCGCGGCCAGGCGGGACGAGTGGCCGCGGGGATGGCAGGGGGGCCTTCCACAACGGGTTCCCGGTGGCGGCGGGTCGTCGGCTCGAGCACCATGCGTGACCGTTGGTACGGCGACGACAGGGACGTCGTCAAGTGGAGCGCCGCGCTGCATCTCGCCCGTCGCGAGGGGCTGGCGGACGTCGTCTACGTGGCCATGCATCGGCCCGACGACGACTGGCCGCCGCTCGTCACGGCGCGCGGGCCGGTGCCGTTGCCGGACGAGGTCGTCCGGCACTTCCGCGCCCTCGACGACCTGCAGCGGCTGGAGGCGCGAACCGGGCTGCGCATCGCGACGGTCAAGGAACCGTTCGTCGACCGGGCCGCCTACTTTCGTCGCGTGTGCGAGCGGGTCGGGAAGTACGCGGCGCCGGTGCTGGTCCTGCTGGATCCCGATACCGGCCTCGCTCCCGATGGCGGCGGGGGGCCGCAGCACGTGACGTCGGACGAGGTGGCCGCTCTCTTTGCCGCCTTGCGGCCGGGCGACCTTCTCGCCTGCTATCAGCACGCGCGGCGGCAGAAGGACTGGCGCGGCCGGGCACGGCGCGCCTTCGCCAACGCCCCCGGCGTGCCGTCTTTCGAGGTCGAGGCGCTACGCTCGGAGCTGGCCAAGGACGTGCTGCTGCTGGCCGTCAGGAAAGGGAAGTAGTGGTGCGCTTCCGATCGCTGCTTCCGATCGCGGCGCTGACCGTCGCGTCGGCGGCGAAGGACCGGCGCGGCCGGGCTCGGCGCGCCTTCGCCAACGCCCCCGGCGTGCCGTCGCTCGAGGTCGAAGAGCTACGCTCGGAGCTGGCCAGGGACGTGCTGCTGCTGGCCGTCGGGAAGGGGAAGTAGTGGTGCGCTTCCGATCGCTGCTTTCGATCGCGGCGTTGACCGTCGCGTCGGCGGCGCCGGCTCCCGCGGGCCAGTCCGACTATTGGTTCACCGACGAGCTGGCGCCCTATCGCGAGTTCCTGGGAGAGTACCGCGAAGGCGACGCCGACGCCGCGGTGGCCGGCGTTCGGGCGATGGCGCCGTCGGCCGTGCACGCCCTCCTCGACCGGGTGCGCGAGCCCGACACCCGGCTGACCGGGACCGACGCCGAGCCGGCCCTGAACGAGCGGCTGTTCCGGACGGCGGCGATGCTGCACCTCGACGTCGCCGGGCTGCTCCGGTCGCGGGGGCTCCACCGCGACGCGGAGGCGCAGGTGGAACTCGCCATCCGCTGGTTGAACCTGAACGCGCGCGATCCGGAGCCCCTGGGGTCGTTCCGGCGCCGCTGGTTCCTCGGCGCGGCGCTCCTCGCCTTCGAGCACGGCGGCTGGCAGGACGGCGTGACCTTCACGGACCTCGCCTGCGAGCTGCTCCCCGACGATGTCGCGCTGCTGACGACGGCGGCCTGGTTCAACGAGGGCCTCGCGCTGGCCCCGTTGGACCCCGTCGAGCTGGAGCGGGGCGGACTGGCGCGGATGCAGGAACGGAAGCGCAGCCGGCTGCTCGCCGCGGCCCGGCGCGCGGGCGCGGCCCTCCGGGTCGCCCCGGCCGCGCCGGAGGCGGCGCTGCGGCTGGCCCGGGTCCGGATGCTGCTGGGGCAGGGCGAATCGGTGCGGGAGCAGTTGACCGGACTGGCGGAGCGCGAAGGCGTCCCTCGCGCCCACGCCTACCTGGGCCGGTTGCTGCTCGGCCGACTGCACCTCCAGGCGGGGGAGAGGGTCGAGGCCGAGGCCCGCTTCCGGGACGCCGTCGCCCTCGAGCCACACGGCCAGGCGGCCCGGGTCGCGCTCGGCCGCTTCCTCGAGGAGCAGGGGGATCGCCGGGGTGCGGCGGCGGTGCTCGAGCCGGTGCTGCGCGGCGACGGGGGCGTGGCCATCGATCCCTGGGTCGACTACCTGCTGGGGCTCGGCAACGGCCCGGAGCTGCGAGAGGCTCTGCGCCGGGAGGTGCGGCGGTGAGCGGGCGGCCGCGCCCGCGTCGCGCCCGGAGAGCGCCGCTCCCCGGCTCCGCCCGCCGCTCGACCGCCCTGCCGGGCCGCCGGCCCCCGAGCCGGGCCGGTCGGTGCGCCCCGGCCCGCCCACTGTCGCCCTCGACTCTGCCGGGCATCCTGCCAACCGTCCCGGAGCCCGCGCCGTTTCCACGGCGCAGACGCCTGGCCGGAGACGGCGCGCTTCCGCTGCGCGGGCTCGTCGCCGCGATACTCGGGCTGGTCCTCTTTGCCGGGGCGGCGCCCGCGGGCGGGCAGACCTTCCGAACCGGGGTCGATGCGGTGGCCGTCGACGTGCTCGTGACACGCGGGCGCGACGCGGTGGCGGGGCTGACCGCCGACGACTTCACCCTCCTCGACAACGGTGTGCGGCAGGACGTCGCCGCGGTCCTCGTCGAGGAGGTCCCCGTCACCCTGCTGCTTGTGCTCGACACGAGCGGGAGCGTGCGCGGCGCGCCCCTCCGCCAGTTGCTCGCGGCCGCCTCGGCGGCCGGCGAGGCGCTGCGGCCGGACGACCGGGTCGGCCTGGTGACCTTCTCCGACAAGCTGCGCCTGGCCGTCGAGCCCCCGGCGCCGCCCGCCGAGCTCGCGGCCGCGCTCGGCCGCATGCGGGCCGGGGGCGCGACCGCCCTCTACGACGCCACCTTCGCGGCCCTCGCCCTGCGCGACCGGACGGTGGGCCGGACCGTCGTGCTCGTCTTCAGCGACGGGTACGACACCACGAGCTGGCTCAATCCTCTCGACGTGCTCGACGCCGCCCGCCGCAGCGACGTCGTCGTCTACGGCGTCCATCACGACCATCTCGCCCGGGAGGGCTGGCAGCAGCGCGAGGGCCGCGGAAGGGCGAGCCGCTGGTTCGCGGACGATCCGCATCTCTTCCGGCAGGAGTACCTGGCCCAGCTCGCGGCCGACACCGGGGGCTCGGTGTACGTGGCGGCGGACCTGGAGCGGCTGCGCGAGGTGTTCGCGCGGGTCGTCGACGAGTTCCGCAGCCGCTATCTCCTGACCTACACGCCGCAAGGGGTCGAGGCCGGCGGGTGGCACGAGCTGGAAGTGCGGGTGCGCGGGCGCGGCCGGCGCGTGCAGGCCCGGCGAGGCTACCTGCGCTGAGGGCGTTCGCCGGTCGCGGGCGCTGAGCTCCTTCGCCGAGGGCGGTGAGCTGGAGAGGAAGGCGCCGACTGCAACCCGGGCGCGGCCTGTTGCCGGCGGCCCTCCGGCCGTTGACCTGCGCCAGATCGATCGCTCCAATGGACGCCAGACTGTCGGCGGCGGTCGCGCAACCCCGCTTCTGCGCCGTCTTCGTCGGGTTCTTCGCCGCCCTCGCACTCTTCCTCGCCGCCTTCGGCATCTATGCCCTGCTCAGCTACACCGTCTCGCAGCGCCGCCGCGAGATCGGGGTCCGCATGGCCCTCGGGACCCGGCGCGGCGACGTCCTCGCCCTCGTCGTCCGGCAGGGGGCGCCGCGCGACCATTCCCGCGCTGCCGGCGTCTAACCCTTCGGGCTACCGCATCGGTGCCGGAAGGGAGTGCCGCGACCGCATGGATACGCTGCTTCAGGACGTCCGCTCCGCGGTGAGACGGCTCGCCGCGCAACGCGGTTTCACCCTCACCGCGCTCGTCACCCTCGCTCTCGGCATCGGCGCCAACGTCGCGATGTTCGGCATCGTCTACGGCGTGCTCCTGCGCCCGCTCCCGTATCCGGACCCCGAGAGCCTCGTCCGGGTGGGAGAGTCGTCCGGCGGGCGAGGGGGCGTCAGCCGCCTGACGAACCGATCGCTGCCCCTGCTCGAGGACGCCGAGTCGTTCGAGCACCTCGCCGCCTACCAGGAGAGCTCGCTCGAGTGGGCGGGGCCGGAGGGCGGGGTGACCCTGCGCGGCGCCAGCGTGTCGCCGTCGCTGTTCCCGCTGTTGCGGGCGACGCCGCACCTCGGCCGGCTCTTCACCGACGGCGAGGCGCGGGAGGGGGCGGACGCGGTGGTGCTGCTGAGCCACCGCGCCTGGACCAACCGCTTCGCGTCCGATCCGGATGTCGTCGGGACCGTCCTCGACCTCGGCGGAGACCCGCGCACCGTCGTCGGCGTGCTTCCCGAGGGGTTCTACTTCCCCAGCCCGGACGGCGAATTCTGGACGCCGTTGGTCGTGCCGCCGTTCATGCCCCCGGCCGCCGCGGAACCGGGGCGTCCGGTCATGATGGTCATGATGGCCTTCAGCGCCCTCGGCCGTCTCGCGCCGGGGGTCTCCCTGGAGCAGGCGGCGGCGGAGGCCAGCACCCTCGTCCAGAGCGCCGCCACGGCGTTCGTCACGCGGCCCGCTGGCGGGGACCGGCCGTCGGGGGGGCAGCCCGAGACCCGCGTGGGGCTGACGCCGTTGCTGGAACAGATGGTCGGCGAGTATCGGCCGGCGCTCATGGCCCTGACCGCGGCGACCGTCCTCGTGCTGCTGATCGCCTGCATCAACGTGGCGGGCCTGCTGCTCGCGCGCGGGGTCACGCGGCAGCGGGCCCTGGCGGTGTGCGCGGCCCTCGGCGCGGGCCGCGGGCGGCTCGTCCGCCAGCTCCTGACCGAGAGCGTGACGTTGGGGGTTGGCGGGGGCGTGCTCGGTCTCGCCGCGGCGGCGATCGTGCTGCGCGCGGTGCCGGCCCTCGTCCCCGGCGACGTCGCGCGGCTCGACGAGGTCGGCATCGACGGCTTGGCGGCGGCGTTCACGCTGGGGCTGTCGATAGCGGCGGGGCTGCTGTTCGGCACCGCGCCGGCCCTCCAGTGGTCGAGGCTCGACCTGGTGCGCACCCTGAACGAGGGAAGCGCCCAGTCGCCGGGCGGCTTCCGGCTGCTGCGCTCGAACCGGGCGCGCGCGGCCCTCGCCGTGGCTCAGGTGGCCCTGGCCCTCGTGCTGCTGGTCGGGGCGGGGCTGCTCCTGCGCAGCTTCGTGCGGCTCGTCACCATCGACCGGGGCTACGACCCCGCCAACGTGATCGCCGCCCGCGTCCGGAACCCCGACACGGCGTTTCGGCCGGACCTCACCCCGGAGGCGATCGCCGGCCTCCAGGCCGCGGGTCGGCGTTTCCAGGAATCGCTCGTGGAGGAGATGGCGCGCCTGGAGGATCTCTCCGGCGTCGAGGCGGTGGGGGTGTCGTCGGGCCTGCCGCTCGTGTCCAGCGGCGGCGGCCTCACCACGTTCCGCATGGCCGGCGCGCCGCCTCCGACCGATCCGCGCGATATCCCGCAGGCGTCGATCAACGTCGTCAGCCCCGGCTACTTCGACGTAGTACGGCTGCGTCTCCGGAGCGGACGCACCTTCACCCGGCTCGACGGGGCGGAGGCCCCGCGGGTGCTGGTGGTCAACGAGACGTTCGCGCGCGAGCTCGGCGACGAGCCGGCGGTGGGCCGGCGCGTGCTGCTGGCGGGCTCGGGCCAGGAGGAATCGTGGGAGGTGGTCGGGGTCGTGGCCGACGTCCGCTATGGCGGGCTGACCATCACCGAGTCGTCGGCCGAGGCCTACGTGCCGCTGCCCCAGCAGGAGCGGGTGATGGCGTTGGGCGGGCTCTTCACCGGCTCGATGGTCTCGGTCCGAACCGCCGGCGATCCACTTGCCGTCATCCCCTTCCTCCGCGAGGCGGTGACGGCGGCGAGCCCGCGGTCGAGCTTCGGCGAGGTGTTGACGATGGGCGCCAGACTGTCGGCGGCGGTCGAGCAGCCCCGCTTCTACGCCGTCTTCGTCGGCTTCTTCGCCGCCCTCGCGCTCTTCCTCGCCGCGTTCGGCATCTACGCCCTGCTCAGCTACACCGTCTCGCAGCGCCGCCGCGAGATCGGGGTCCGCATGGCCCTCGGTGCGCAGCGCGGCGACGTCCTCGCCCTCGTCGTCCGGCAGGGGGCGGGCCTCGTCGCGGCCGGGACCCTCGTCGGCCTCGTCGCCGCCGCCGGCTCGGCGCGGCTCCTGGAGAGCTTCCTGTTCGGGGTCGACACCGGCGACCGCCTGACCTTCGTGGCGGCGCCCCTCGTGCTGGCCGGCGTCGCCCTCCTCGCCTGCTGGCTGCCCGGCCGCCGCGCGGCCCGCCTGAACCCCACGGACGCCCTGCGCGTGGAGTAGGCGGCAACCCGGAACGTGTCGACGTCGGCGAGAATGGGGCCGTGCGCTCAGGGTCCTCCTGGTCGACGAACGCTGTGCGCCACCTCGACGTGACGCTGTGCGCCACCGCCGTTCCTCCCGCCCTTCTTCTGGCGGCCGGGCTTCGGTCGGGCTAGCGCGGTACCTCGTTCATGAGGCTGATATAGTTCCCGTCGGGATCGCGGAACCCCGCCATCCAGAGCTCGTGATTGGCGTCCCGGTGAACAACGTGAGCGTCGGCCTCGAACTCGACGCCCCGGCCGCGCAGCGTCTCGACGGCCCGCTCGACGTCGTCGACCCGATAGTAGATCACCGGGTTCGACCGGGACGCGTCGGTCTCGGGCCTGCCGAGGTAGATGCGCACGTTCCCGCACATGAAGAACGCCATGGGCTGGCCCGGCACCTCGAAGAGAAGCTGCATGCCGAGGACGTCCCGATAGAACGCCACGGCCCGTCCAACGTCGCCGACGCTGATGTGGATTTGGCCGATATCGTCGAGGCCGAACCTGTCGCTCGTCATCCCTGGTCGCTCCACCGGGCTCTTCGCCGATTCGAACCGGCGAGAAATTAGTTAATATAGTTAACTAAATACTCCCTCGTCGGACCCGAGATGTCAAGCCTGCCGATCCCGGCCGGACTGCCCGACACGGACCGCGTCCGCGTTGCCAACCGGCTGCACTCGATCTCGATTCGTCTCCTGCGCGGGGCGCGCAGCGTCGACCGCGAGACCGGGCTCGGTCCCGAGCGGCTCTCCCTGTTGTCGGTGCTGGTGTTCGCCGGTCCGCAGACCATGAGCGATCTCGCGCGGATGGAGATGGTGTCGCGTCCGGCGATAACGCGCATCGTGAAGTCGCTCGAGACTCTCCGGCTGGTGGCCCGCGAGACCGACAGCGTCGACCGCCGCCGCGTGCGGCTGCGCGCGACGGCCAGAGGGCGGCGTCTGATGGAACGCGGGCGAGCGCGCCGGGTGGCCTACGTCGCCGATGACCTCGGCGGTCTGTCGAAGCGGGAGCTGGCGACGCTGCTCCGCGCGACGGAGATCCTGACGGAGCGTGGGCGCCGTTAGAACGGGCGGCCGCTGTCGCGCACGTCGCCTTCACCCTGGGGGTCGCAGCCAACCCACCCTGTGCTCCTCTCCTCCAGGGCCGTGTCGCCGCCCGGGTCCACCGCCATCGCGATGGCGTGCGGCCCCCCCATCACGAACCGGCCGGTCGGGTTGACGAGGACCAAGGGCATGCGGAACGCATGCGGGGTGGGGACACACTGGACGAAAAGGCCCCGCAAGGCGGCGGCCATGCCGCACGGCGGCGCTCCGGACGCTGTCATCCGGCCCCTCGCGCTCCGCTGGAAGACAGTCGGCCGGCGCGGGCGGGGCGCGAAACCGAACACGCGGTCAATGGCGGGGTGCGAACGGGGCCGCGCGGGCGCTGAGGCCGTCCCCGCGCACGTCCACCTGCGGAGCCGGCGTTTCCGCGGTGCGGTGGGTGACGGTCACCAGGTACTGCATCTCCAGTTCGCCGCCGATGCCGGCCAGGGTGTCTCCCAGCGCCGCCGGATCGTCGATGCGCTCGAAGCGGCCGCCGGTGGCGGCGGCGAGGCGCTCGAGGTTCGGGAGGGGAACATCGGTGACGGAGACCCCGGCGAACTGCACGCCGTGGCCAGTGAGCAGGTCCACGAGCCCGTCGACGTCGCCCGACAGGTCGGCCGCCCGCCGACGGCCGCGCACCTGCGAGGACTGAAGCTCGGAGCGGGCCATCTCGCTGGCCTGACCCAGCATGACGATGACGGGGCGGGACGCGCCGCGGGCGTGCAGGTCGTCGACCGCCTCGACGAGGGCCTCGTCGAGCTCGCCGTCGACGCTCTGCATGTCGAGGATGCTCTCGTCGTCGAGCGCGCCGATGAGGCGGGCGATGCCGGCGTTGAGCTGCCGCTGGGTCACCGCGAGGTTGTCGAAGACGGCGACGATCTGGACGGCCGGGGGGGCCGGGGCCACGTCCACGACGTCGAGCTCGACCCCGGCGGCGCGCACCGCGAAGTCGTCCCGCGCGAGCCCCGCCACCGGTGCGCCGTCCCCGTCCGTCACCGTCACGATCAACTCGACCGGCGACTGGGCGAGTGGCGCCTGCGCGACGAGAGCGAGCAGCAGAGTCAGTGTCCGTCGATGCATGGAACCATCCAAACAGCGTCGCGGGGCGGCCTCATACCGCGACGGCCTCCTCGCGCACCAGATGCAGTCTGATCACCCTCGGCGCATCGTCCTTCTCGAAGTGGCAGAGCACCGCGTCCCTCGCCATCTCGTTCAGGTCGTTCCAGTCGCCGCCCTGGGTGAGGATGCTGCGCCCCAACGCCCTCGCGACGAACCCGCCCGCGGGCGCTTCGGCTACGTCGACGATGATCTCGGCCGGTGTCATGGTGAAACCCTCGTGACCGTTGTCAGGCCTGCGGCAGGAGCTCGGCGAGGAGTTGTGCCGGGTGCACCGCCCGGGCGGCGGCGAGGTCGTGCACCTGGTGGCGGCAGGAGACCCCCGCCGCGACCAGGCGTTCGTTGGGTCCGAGGGCGCGGGCGGCCGGCAGCAGCCGGCGCTCGCCGATCTGCCGCGACAGGTCGAAGTGTTCGCGGGCGTAGCCGAAGGACCCGGCCATGCCGCAGCAGCCGGCGTCGAGGTCGACCACCTCGGCCCCAGGCACGCGCGCCAGCAAGGCCCGGGCCGGCGGCAGGAGACCGAGCGACTTCTGGTGGCAGTGCCCGTGCAGCAGCAGCCGTTCGGGGCCCGGCTGCAGGTCGAGGCCGACGGCGCCGGCGCTCAGCTCGCGTTCCAGCCACTCCTCGAACAGGACGCAGGCGGCGGCCACATCGCGGGCCTGCTGCTGCGCGTCGCCGCGCAGCAGCGACGGGAGGTCGTCGCGCAGGGACGACAGGCAGCTCGGCTCGAGGACGACGATCGGTTGCCCCGCCGCGGCCAGGGGGTGCAGGCGGGCCACGGCGTCCTCGCCCCGGCGCCGAGCCTCCCGCAGCAGGCCCTGCGAGATGAGCGGGCGGCCGCAGCAGACGTCGGGACCGAGGGCGACCCCGACCCCGGCGTGGTCGCAGACGGCGGCCGCGGCCATCCCGATCTCGGGGTGGTAGTAGTTGGTGAAGGTGTCGGCGAACAGGACGACGGACGCACTGTTGCCGTTGGCGGGACGAGGACGGGCGCGCCAGTGCGCCCGCAGGGTGCGATTCGCCCACCGCGGCAGCGCCCGCCGCCGGTCCAGCCCCAGCAGCCGCTCGTTCAGGGCGCGGACCCAGGCCCGGCCCAGCCACGGGTTGACGAGCCGCGCGAGCGGGCTCACCGCGGCCGACAGCTCCCGGATGTGCCCGAGCAGCCGCGCCCGCAACGGCGTCCCGTGCCGGGCGTGGTAGTCGGCGAGGAACTCCGCCTTGAACCGCGCCATGTCCACCCCGACCGGGCACTCCGCCTTGCACGCCCGGCACTCCAGGCACAGGTCCAGGGCGTCGTGTACCCCCTGGTCGCCGAGCCCCGCCTCGTCGAGGCGGCCGGTCATCGCCGACCGCAGGGCGTTGGCCCGCCCCCGCGTCGAGTGGGTTTCGTCGCGGGTGGCCATGTAGGACGGGCACATCGTGCCGTCCAGGGTCTTGCGGCACGCGCCGACGCCGCTGCACATCTCGACCGCGCGCCCGAGGCCCCCGAACGCCGTGTAGTCGAAGTAGCCCTCCGGCTGCGGGGTGCGGTACTCGGGGCCGTAGCGCAGGTTGGCGGCGAGGGGGGGCGCGTCGACGATCTTGCCGGGGTTGAACAGCCCCGCCGGGTCGAACGTGCGCTTGACGGTGCGGAACGCCTCGTAGAGCTCGGGGCCGAACATCCGCGCCATGAACGGGGCGCGCACCAGCCCGTCGCCGTGCTCGCCCGAGAGGGCGCCGCCGTACTCGAGCACCAGCTCGGCGATGTCGTCGGCGATGGCCTCGAACTGGCGCACCCCCGCCTCGGTCTTCATGTTGACGACGGGGCGCACGTGCAGGCAGCCCACCGAGGCGTGGGCGTAGACGCCGGTGGTGCTGCCGTGGCGCTTCACGACGTCGAGGAACCGGGCGATGTAGTCGCGCAGGCGCGCCGGGGCGACCGCGGTGTCCTCGACGAAGGAGATGCTCTTGGCGTCGCCCTTCATCGCCATCGACAGCCCCAGCGACGACTGCCGCAGGCGCCAGATGCGGGCCTGGGCGGCGGCGTCGACGGCCCGCGACGTGCGACACGCGATGCCGCGGTCGGCGAGGTCCTTCTCGATGGCCTCGAGCCGGCCCGGCAGCTCGGCCGCGTCGTCGGCGTAGAGCTCCACGCAGAGCAGCGCGCCGGGCGTCTTGTCGCTCTGCAGCACCGCCCGCCGCAGCGCGTCGAGGGACGGGCTCTCGCGGGCGTGGTCGAGGATGAAGCGGTCCATCACCTCGATCGCCGACGGCCGGTGCTCGAGGATCGCGGGGGTGGCCCCGAGAGCGTCGAGCAGGTCGTCGAACTCGAGGGCGAGCACCGCCTTGGCGTCGGGCAGGGGCACCAGGTTCACCCGCGCCTCGACGACGAGGCCGAGGGTGCCCTCCGAGCCGACGATCAGCTCGGCCAGGTTGAACGGGCTGCCGGGGTCGGTGAACCGGTCGAGGTTGTAGCCGCCGACCCGGCGCAGGATCTTCGGATAGCGGCGGTCGATCTCGGCCGCGTGGGCCGGCGCCAGCTTGCGCACCGACCGGTAGCACGCGCCCTCCAGGGTGTCGGCCGCGCAGACCGCCTCGAGCTCGTCCGGGGCGAGCGGGCGCAGGTGGGCGACGGACCCGTCGCCGAGCGCCACGTGCAGGTCGAGCACGTGATCGATGGTCTTGCCGTACAGCACCGAGCGCGCCCCGCTCGAGTTGTTGCTGATCATGCCGCCGACGGTGGCCCGGTTGGCGGTCGAGATGTCGGGGGCGAAGCGCAGCCGGTGCGGTGCGAGGTGCGCGTTCAGCTCGTCGAGGACGATGCCGGGCTCGATGCGGGCCCACCGCTCCTCGGGGTTCACCTCGAGCACGCGGTTGAAGAACCGCGACGTGTCGAGCTGCAGCCCCTCGCCGATGGCCTGGCCCGCCTGCGAGGTGCCGCCGCCGCGCGCGGTGATCGACACCCCGTGCCGGCGCGCGATCTCGATCGTGCGCAGCACGTCGTCGCGGTTGCGGACGACCACCACGCCGGCAGGCTCGATCTGGTAGACGCTGGCGTCGGTCGAGTAGAGCGAGCGGCTGATGCGGTCGAAGCGCACCTCGCCGTCGATGCACGCCTCCAGATCGCGCTGCAGGTCGGTCACGGGGGGAGTATATCCCTCGCGGCGTCGCCGACGGACCCGGGCGCCCGCGGCGACGGCGCGTTGCCTCGAGGGCGGGGAAGTGCTGCGTGGCGGGGTGCCGCGAGGTCGCCGGCACGGCATGGGCAAACCGCGAATCCGGACGAGGTCCGCGAACCGTGCCTCCACGGGAATGACCGCCGGGGCAATGCCGCCGGGCCTTCTTCTCGGGCTCAGGGGCGGCCGGCGCCGGCCTCGGGATGATAGATTGTCCCGGTTTCGTCCGACCCGTCCGTCAACCGGAGAGCGCGCGCATGTCCTACCGAGCCGGCCGTCACTTCCTGCAGATCCCCGGACCCACCAACGTCCCCGACCGGGTGCTGCGCGCGATGTCGCAGCCCACCATCGACCACCGCGGCCCCGAGTTCCAGGCCCTGGGGCGCGAGCTGCTCGACGGGGTCCGGGAGGTGTTCCGCACCACCCGGCCGGTGGTCGTCTTTCCCGCGTCGGGCACCGGCGCCTGGGAGGCGGGGCTCGTCAACGTGCTGTCGCCGGGCGACCGCGTCCTCATGTTCGAGACCGGGCACTTCGCGACCCTCTGGAAGCAGATCGCCGAGCGGATGGGCCTCGACGTGGAGTGGGTGCCCGGCGACTGGCGGCGCGGCGTCGACCCCGCCGAGGTCGAGGCCCACCTGCAGGAGGACCGGGGACACGCCATCAAGGCGGTCTGCGTCGTCCACAACGAGACGTCGACGGGGGTGGCGAGCCGCATCCCCCTCGTCCGCCACGCCATCGACCACGCCCGGCACCCCGCCCTCCTGATCGTCGACACCATCTCGTCGCTGGGGTCCATCGACTACCGGCACGACGAGTGGGGGGTCGACGTCACGGTGGGGGCGTCGCAGAAGGGCCTGATGCTGCCGCCGGGGCTGAGCTTCAACGCCGTCGGCGAGAAGGCCCTCGCCGCCCACGGCCGCGCGACCCTGCCGCGCGCCTACTGGGACTGGAGCGCGGTGCTCGCGGCCAACGAGAAGGGGTTCTTCCCCTATACGCCGGCCACCAACCTCCTCTACGGGCTGAAGGAGGCGCTGGCCATGCTGCGGGAGGAGGGGATCGAGCAGGTGTTCGCGCGGCACGCGCGCCACGCCGAGGCGGCGCGGCGGGCGGTGCGGGCGTGGGGCCTCGAGATCCTGTGCGCCGTTCCCGACGAGTACAGCGACTCGATCACGGCGGTGATGATGCCCGACGGGCACGACGCGGACCGCGTGAGGACGGTGGTGCTCGACCGCTTCGACATGTCGCTGGGGGTGGGGCTGACGAAGCTCGCCGGCCGCGTCTTCCGCATCGGCCACCTCGGCGACCTCAACGACCTGAGCCTGCTCGGCACCCTCGCCGGGGTCGAGATGGGCCTGCGGCTCAGCGAGGTGCCGGTCGCCGCGAGCGGCGTCGAGGCGGCGATGCGGTACCTGGAGGAATGCGCGCGGGCGGCGCCGCGGCCCTGACGGCGCCTGCCCCGCTTCCGCTCCGCGGGGTGTCCGGAGCGGACGGCACGCGAATCGCCCGGCCCGATCTACGAGCGATCCGCGCGAATCGCGAGGAGAGATGTCGTGGGGCCGCAACAGTCGTTGCTCGACACGATGGATCGCGGGCTGCGCTGTCGCCGGGAAGCCGCCTGTCCGGCCTCCTATCCGATTGTTACCGGGAGCTGCGTCACGGAGTCGCCGGGGCCGTCTATCGTCAGCACGTAGTCTCCGGCCGCCCACCCCCCGGGAGGCGCCTCGAACAGCAGCTCGGTCTGAACGACTACGCTCCTGTTGAAGGTTATCACCCGAGGTACCGGTCCCGCGGTGAATCTCCACAAGGCGTATCTCTCGCAATACACGGGCCCCCCTTCGTCGCACCCGACGGAAAAGTGCCTCGCGATGGGGAACACCCCGGCCGACTCCGACACGGCGATGGCTCCGAACACCCCCCGAATCACCTCGCGGTTCGCCCGGTAGGTCCGCAGATCCGGCAGCGGGTAGCGCGTGCCCTCGTGCCCGACGAGGTAGATGTCCCGGTGCGGTCGGAGGTCGCCTCTGACGAGCGGCGCGAGGGCCAGGTCGACGTACAGCCATCCGTTGATCGGGGTCGCGGTGTACAGGGCGCCGGCGCGCAACGGGTCGCCGGGCTCGGCATGCGTGAGGTGCACTTCCATGTTCTGCGCGGATGACACCGCGCTGCACGCCATGACCGCCAGCACGACCGCGAGAGACTTTCGCATGGCTTCCTCCTCGGTTGGGGACGGATCGGATTCTCCGACTGTCGGCACCCGTGTTTTGCGGCAACCCTGAGGAGTCCGTGCCGTTCTATGGCTCAGGCTCCTGGCCGATCGTGACGGGAAGATGCGTCATTGAATCGCCGGGGCCGTCTATCGTCAGGGTGTAGTCTCCGGCCGCCCACCCCTCGGCCGGCGCCTTGAAGAGCAGTTCGGTCAGAACGGTTGTCCCTCTGCTCAGGGAGATCATCACCCGCGGTCGCAACAAGCTGTATCGCTGGCAATCCCTCTGGGAGGCCACCTCCCGCGGGCCTTGGTGGGGGAAAGTGCTCGCACAGTTGACCCCAAAGTGCCTCGAGATGGGAAATGCCCCGGCCGCGTCTGATGTCGCGATGGTTCCGAATACCCCCCGAATCACCTCTCTGTTTGTCCGGTGGGTCCGCCGATCCGGTAGCGGGAAGCGCCTGCCCTCCGACCCGACGAGGTAGATGTCCCGGTCCGACCGGAGAGCGCCTCTGACGAACGGCTCGAAGGCCAGGTCGAAGTACAGCCATCCGTTGATCGGGGTCGCGGTGTACAGGGCGCCGGCACGCAATGCGCCGCCGGGTTCGGCATGCGTGAGATGCACTTCCAGGCTCTGCGCCGCCGCCGCGCCGCACGCCATGACCATCAGCACGGTCGCGAGCGCACTTCTCATGCCTTTGCTCCTCGTTGGCGGACCGGATCCGGGCTACGCGATGGAATGACTTCCCCTGCCGAGTCTACATCAAGCGGTGCAGCCGGTCGCGGAATGGCTCGGAACGGCTCGGAGACACCCGCACCTGGGGACATCCGGGTTGATCGGACGCCGGCCCTGACGGAGAATGCTCCGAGATGCCGACCGGCTGCGGGTGCTGCGAGACGGGCGGCGCAGGAAGCGGCGGGACGAGTGGGAGAGCAGAGACGAGTGGGAGAGCAGAGATGAACGGTACGCGGAGACGGTGGAGCGGCGGTTTCGTGACGCGCGTCTGCATGCTCGCGGTTGCCGGCGGCCTGCTCCTGGCGCCGGCCGGCGCGGCGGCCGGCCAGGTCGCGGACGGTGAGGTGACGTTCACCCGGGACGTGCTGCCGATACTGCAGCGCGCGTGCCAGCAGTGCCACCGGCCGGGCTCGGTGGCGCCAATGTCGCTGCTGACCTACGAGGAGGTGCGGCCGTGGGCGCGGGCCATCCGCGACAAGACCGCGCAGCGCGAGATGCCGCCGTGGTTCATCGAGCGCAACGTCGGCGTCAGGCGGTTCAAGGAGGACCCGTCGCTGTCCGACGACGAGATCGCGGCCATCGGCCGCTGGGTCGACGCCGGCGCCCCGCGCGGGAACCCTGCCGACGCCCCGCCCCCGATCGAGCTCGCGTCGCTCGAGGAGTGGCGCATCGGCACCCCGGAGTGGATCGTCGAGCTGCCCGAGCCGGTGGTGGTCGGCGACGTCGACGCGGACCGCTGGCTCGACATCTGGGCCGACTCGCGGCTGACGACCGACCGCTACATCAAGGCGGTCGAGACCAAGCCGTCGCCCGGCGCGCACCGGGTCGTGCACCACGTGGCCACGTCCATGCGCTGGGAGGACGAGGACGGCGAGGAGGGCGGCGGCTTCCTCAACGAGTACGCGATGGGGAAGAACGGCGACATCTTTCCCGACGGCACCGGCCGCCTGATTCGGGCGGGGACGCAGATTCGCTTCAACATGCACTACAGCTCGGTGGGGGAGGAGATCGTCGACCGCACCCGGGTCGGCTTCCAGCTCTATCCCGAGGGCTACGTGCCCGACCGGGTGCTGATTTCTCGGCACGTCGGCGACAGCTTCGACACCCTCGACATCCCCGCCGGGGCCGACAACGTGCGCAGCGACGGCTACTACGTGCTGCCCGAGCCGACGCAGGTGACCGCGTTCCAGCCGCACATGCACATTCGCGGCAAGCGGATGTGCCTCGAGGCCATCCATCCCAGCGGCCTCATCGAGACGCTGAGCTGCACCGGCCACAACTTCGGCTGGCACATCGTCTACAACTACGCCGACGAGATCGCGCCGCTGCTGCCCGCGGGCACGATCCTCCACGTCATCGGCTGGCACGACAACACCGCCGCCAACCGCTACAACCCCGACCCGAAGAACTGGGTGGGGTTCGGCAACCGGTCCATCGACGACATGAGCTTCGCGTGGACGAGCTTCTTCCACATGCCGGAGGACGTCTACGAGCAGAAGCTGGCCGAGCGGCAGCGCGGGCGCAGCGAGTAGCCGCGCAGGGTGTCGTGCCGTTTTCTCCACGGCGCGACCAGAGGAGCCCGCGGCGAGGGCCGGACGGTTGCGCGAGGGGGGCAGTCGACCTCCCTTGCACGTCACGAGAGCCGGGCCGATGGCGACGGCCGCGGCTCGCGAGGAGGGAGAAAGATGCGGGTACCGGCTCGAGGCGCGTTCGGGGCCGCGGCTGCGGCGGGACGGAGGGGCCTCGCGGCCCTCGTCGTCGCGGCGGGGCTGACGGGTTTCGCGTTCCTGGCGTCGGCTCCGGCCGCTCTTGCGCAGACGTACCACAGCGGCCAGAACCTGCAGCCGGTGTTCGAGGGGTGGGTGCAGAACCCCGACGGCACCTTCGACATGCTGTTCGGGTACCTGAACCGGAACTACGAGGAAGAGCTGAACATCCCGGTCGGGCCCGACAACTTCCTCGAGCCGGGCGACGTCGACCAGGGGCAGCCGACGTACTTCTACCCGCGCCGGCAGCGCTTCGCGTGGCAGGTGACCGTGCCCGCCGATTGGGGCGACCGGGAGCTGGTGTGGACGGTGACCGCCCACGGCCGGACCGACCGCGCGGTCGGCTGGCTGGTGCCCGAGCAGATCATCGACGAGCAGGTCATCGCGATGAACCGCGCCGGCGGCGGCGCCCCCGAGATCGAGAACGACGCGCCGTCGATCGAGCTGCCGGAGGGCCGCCGGCGCACTGTCGCGGTGGGGGAGACCCTGTCGCTGACCGCGGTCATCGCCGACGACGGCGTGCCCGAGATGCGCCCCGCGCGCAACAGCCGCCCCCCGGGCCGCCGCAACGCCCTCGGCCTGCGGCTGGCCTGGATTCAATACCGCGGACCGGGGACGGTGGACTTCGACCCGTTCGTCCGGCCGATGGTCGACCACACGCCGGGGTGGACCCCGCCGCCGCTCCCCGAGGACGGCCGCATCGTGACCACGGCCGTCTTCAGCGAGCCGGGCACCTACGTCATCCGGGCGATGGCCGACGACGGCTACCTCTACACGCCGGCCGACGTCACGGTGACGGTGACGCGGTAGGACTGCACGCCGCGGAGCGGCGGTCAGTCCTGTACGGTCGGCAGGGCGGCAAGCGGAGCCGCCAAGCGACGCTTTCCGGGCGAGACGCCGGGGCAAAGGAGAGAGCGATGCACAGGACGCTATTTGCGGCGATCGGTGTCGTGGGCCTGATGTCCCTGGCGCCCCTGGCGGGCTGCGGCGGCGAGGGGCCGGCGGAGGAGGTGGTCGAGGAGGCGGCCGAGGCCAACCCGATGGACCGCTTCGCGGGCGCGTGGTCGCTGGTGCGCAGCGAGCGGCGCGACGCCGAGGGCGAGCTCGTCGGCGAGCCGCGCGAGGACCGCGTCGGCTACATCATGTACGACGCCACCGGCTACATGGGGGTGACGCTGATGAGCCCCGACCGCGAGCCGTACTCCGAGGGCGGGCCGACTCCCGAGGAGGCGCTGGCGCAGATGGGCAGCTACTCGTCGTACTTCGGGCGCTACAGCGTGAACGACGAGGAGGGGTACGTCACCCACCACCTCGAGGGCAGCCTGAACCCGGACGGCGCGGGGTCCGACTACCAGCGGTTCTTCACCTTCGAGGGCGACAACCTGATCCTGCAGCCGCCCGCGAGCGAGGACGGGGCGCGGTCGTACATCACCTGGGAGCGCCTGCCCGACCTGCCCGAGTCGGAGCTCACCGACACCCACCGGCGGCTCTTCGGCTTCTACCGAGTCGAGTCGGTGACCCGCGAGACCAGCGACGGCGAGTCGGTGCCGGCCGACCAGTACGAGACCGCGTACATCGCCTACGCGCCGTCGGGGCACATGTCGGTGCACCTGATGCGGCCGGGCCGGCAGCCCAACGCGGGCGACGAGCCGACGGCAGAGGAGGCGTTCGCGACGGTGGACTCCTACGGCAGCTACTTCGGGCCGTTCTCGGTGAACGAGGAGGAAAGCTACCTCGTGCACCACCGCATCGGCAACGAGACCCCGAACCAGAGCGGCACCGACGCGCAGCGCTTCTACGAGCTGACCGACACCCACCTCAACCTGATGCCGCCCCCGGCGACCGACGACGAGGGCCGCGAGGTGCAGAGCACCATACGCTGGGCCCGCATCAGCGAGTGAACGGGCTTCGCGACATGCGCCCGGCCCGCATCGACGACCGTACGGGCCTTGCGCCGCACGCCGGACCCGACATGGTGGTGACGGGCGCCGCGGCTGCGGCGGGCATCGACGACCGTACAGGCCTTGCCCCTGACGCCGGGCCGGCACGGCGGTGACGGCGCTGCAGCCGCGGCTGGCATCGACGACTGTGTGGGCCCTGAGCCGGACGCCGGTGCCGCTTCGGCGACCGGGCGGGCTCGACCGTTACCCCGAGCATGCGCGCGACGCGTGAGGCCCGGGACGGAATGGAGGGATTCCGAGATGACGAAGACGATCGTATCGACGGCGGCGGCCGGGTTGCTCGTGCTGTGCGGGGCCGCGCCGACGGCGGCGCAGTTGACGGCGGCCCAGGACGGGCCGATCGTGTACGGGCACCATCACCTGGTCGTGACCAGCATCGACGAGCACAAGCGGTTCTGGGCCGACACCCTGGGCGGCGAGCTGGTCACCGTCGGCACCCTGGAGATCGTCAAGTTCCCCAACGTGCTCGTGTTCATGCGCGAGGGCGAGCCGACCAGCGGCACGAAGGGCACGTCGGTGAACCACATCGGCTTCTCGGTGCCGAGCACCCGCGAGACGGTCGACAAGGTGCGGGCGGCCGGCTACCCCATCGTGACCCGGGAAGAGCTGCCGCCGGCCCTCGCGGTCGAGGACGGCCTCGCCCACATCGCCGACCAGGACACCTACATCGCCTACACCATGGCCCCCGACGACGTGAAGGTCGAGTTCGTGCAGAGCGCGACCGATCCGCCGATGGCCCTGCACCACCTCCACTTCGCGGGTCCCGTCGACGAGATGCAGGCGTGGTACATCGACACGTTCAACGCGGAGCGCGGCATGCGCGGCTCGTTCCAGGAGGCCGACCTGCCCGGCGTCAACCTGACCTACTCGGCGTCGGCGGAGAACCCGGCGGGGACCCAGGGCACGGTGCTCGACCACATCGGCTTCGAGGTCGACGGCCTCGAGGAGTTCTGCCGCGAGCTCGAGGCCAGGGGCATCACGTTCGACCGGCCGTACACCGAGATTCCCGCCCTCGGTCTGGGCATCGCCTTCTTCACCGACCCCTTCGGCACCTACATCGAGCTGACCGAGGGGCTCGACGCGTACTGAGGCTTCGTGAACGGGTCTCGGCGTTCGCCGCGTTCCCGATCGAGCTGACCGAGGGGCTCGACGCGTACCGAGACGAGCGTCGGCACGGCGCGGCGCCTGCCGGGTGCCGCGGGCGACCCGCGCCGCACAAGCGTGCGACTTCCGGCCGGGTGGCGGGACGGGAATCGGAACGGTGTCCGGGCTGGCCGAAACCGGAGGCTCCGTGTGCCTCACCCTGCTGCCCGGCGGCGTCAGGAGGACTCCATGCGCGGTATTCGGCTCACCGGCTTCGTCCTGGTTCCGGCCCTCGTCGCGGGACTCGCCGCCCCGGCGGCGGCCCAGCCGGCCCAGTGGCCCGGGTTCCGTGGCCCGGCCGCCGGCGCCGTCGCCGACGACCCCCGGCTGCCCGACACCTGGAGCGAGACCGAGAACGTGGTCTGGGCCGCCGACGTGCCCGGCCTCGGCTGGAGCTCGCCCGTCGTCTGGGACGACCACGTCTTCGTGACCACCGCGGTCAGCGCCGGCGAGGAGCTACCCCCGCAGCCGGGGCTGTACGACCCCGGGGCCGACTTCGGGGCCACCCCCGCCGCGGCCGCGCACCGGTGGCTCGTCTACGATGTCTCCTTCTCGACGGGAGAGGTCCGCTGGGTGCGCGAGCTGTACTCGGCGTTGCCCGCCATCGAGCGGCACATCAAGAACAGCTTCGCGTCGGAGACCCCGGTCACCGACGGCGAGCGGCTCTACGTCTACTTCGGGACCGTCGGCCTCGTCGCCGCCCTCGACTTCGAGGGCGAGGTGGTCTGGACCCGCGAGATCGGCGTCTTCAACGGCTGGCAGCGCTTCGGCACCGCCGCCTCGCCGGCCCTGCACGACGGCCGGCTGTACATCGTCAACGACAACACCACCGGCTCGTTCCTGCTCGCCCTCGAGGCGCGCACCGGCGACGAGATCTGGCGGGTCGAGCGCGACGAGAACGAGAACTGGGCGAGCCCGTTCGTGTGGGAGAACGACGTCCGAACCGAGATCGTCACCGCGGGCCGCCGTCGCGTGCGGGCCTACGACCTCGACGGCCGCGAGCTGTGGGAGATCGGCGGCATGACCGCCAACGTCGTCCCCACCCCCTTCGCCCGCGACGGCCTCGTCTACATCAGCTCCGGGTACCCCGGCGGGATGCCGCGGCCCGTCTACGCGATACGCGCCGGCGCCGCGGGAGATCTCTCGCTCGCGCCGGGCGAGACCGGCAACGACTACGTCGTCTGGTACCAGCCGATGCTGGGCACCTACAACACCTCGGCGCTGGTCTACCAGGGCGCCTACTACACGCTGCTCGACCGCGGGTTCCTGCTGAGCCACGACGCCCGCACCGGCCGCGAGATCTACGGCCGCACCCGCATCCGTCCCGGCACCGGGTTCACCGCCTCGCCGTGGGCCTACAACGGCCGCGTGTTCCTGCTCGGCGAGGACGGCGACACCTTCGTCGTCCGCGCGGGGCCCGAGTTCGAGCTGCTGCACACGAACTCGCTCGACGAGATGGCCCTCGCCACCCCGGCGGTCGTGCGCGGCAGCCTGATTCTCCGGACGCAGTCCAAGCTCTACCGCATCAGCAACGAGGCCGCGAGCCCGCCATGAAGGCTAGGTTGAGCCCGCCCAAACCCCGCCCGCGCCGAAGGCTGAGTAGCGGGACTTGGCGACCATGTCAACGGAACAAATGGTCCACAGCGCGGCGCAATCCGCCGCAGGCTACTTATACCAGGCCCGCCTCGCGCTCGTCGAGGCTCTTCGGTACGCCTACGTTGACTCGGGCATCGAGATTGCCATTGAGAAGCTCGATGACGTATCCTTCGAAAATAAAGGAAGCGCGCTTGAGCTTCTACAGGCCAAACATCACCTCAAGAGAACCGGCGACCTCACTAACAGCAGCGTTGATTTGTGGAAAACGTTGCGGATTTGGTCCGAGGAGGCCAAAGCTGACCCTTCGCTTGTCGGTCGTACTCGCTTCGCGATAGTCACGACTGCGCAAGCCCCAAGCAGATCGGCGGCCTCGTATCTGCGGCCACGCGATGCGGGCAAGCGCAACCCGGCTCGGGCGGAAACCATACTCTTGGAAGCAGCCGGGACCTCGACGAACGCGGCGCTGGCTAAGGCGTTTGCTGCGTTCAGGTCGTTGACCCCGGAAATGCGGAAGGCTCTTGTGGCCGCCATTGAGGTCATCGATGGCGCGCCGCTCATTGGCGACCTGGAGTCGATGATCGAACGGGAGCTTCGGCTGATCGCGCCGCGCGGCAAAGTGCCTCTGGCTCGCGAGCAACTGGAAGGCTGGTGGTGGCCGCGAGTCTGTGCGACGCTACAAGCCGCAACGCCCGAGACGATCTCCGTGCTGGAGATTGAACAGAAGCTCGACGACATCCGGGACGGTTTCAAGCGAGAGGTTCTCCCAATCGACATGGAGTATGTCGACCCGTCACAGGAAGAACTCGACCGGCTCGAACAAATGCCTTTCGTGCGCCAACTCCAGTTCATCGGCGTCAGCCCAGCCCGGCTGCAATACGCAAAGCGCGACTTCTACCGCGCATCGACTCAGCGCTCGCAGTGGGCGCGCCGGAACTTGCTTCTGGACGATGAGGTCGTCCGGTTCGACAAGACCCTGATCGAGGAATGGGAGCCGCGCTTTGCTGGGATGCTCGATGAGCTCCCGGAAGGTTGCCAGGAGGCGCTTCTGCGTGAGGCCGGGCGGAGGCTCTACGCGTGGGTGGAAACGGACGCGCGCTTTCCGCTACGTACGACTGTAAGGCGCTTTCTCAATGTCGGCTCGTATCACATCCTCGCTGACGCTCTGCGCGTAGGCTGGCATCGCGACTACTTGACGATGTGGGACGACGATGACAACGGAGACTCCGATGGCGGATGAGACGACCTGGACAGTTCCGTGGACAGAGCGCCCAGCGGAGGAGGCGCGAATATTCAATCCAGCCTTCTGCGGCGAACTGATCGGTCGCACGGTCTGGGAGTACCAACGCAATCGTGAGGCGCCGCTCAACATGGTGACGGCATTTCTGGTTCTGCCGCTCACGTTACACGGGCCGACGCGCAAGGCGTTGCCGCGGCGGGCTGATACTGCTTTCGCGGGCTGGGTCGCCGAACACGCCGCTCTGGTGGCCGAACTACCGAGGCGTGCGAGGCGCCTCCGGCCGGTGAGCCGGGAAGCGATACTGTTCGCCCTGGGTCACCACGTTCTACGCCGCCGCCGAACGTCACTCGCTCGCCGGTCTATCACTCGAGGGCGGTGAGTTTGTCCCGGGATCGAGACCGGTTCGCCCCAGGTCAGTGCCTGCGGCCACCACGGTTGAGGTGAAGGAGGTTCGCAGTGCAGCAGGCTTGCTGGGCCGTTGGTTCGCCGGACAGCGCGGGCAGAATGTGGTCTTGCAAGGTTTGGGGATCGTCCCATGACGCTTCAGATACGGTCGGTCGCTGTTTATCCGCGGGACGGCGAGCCCCGGAGCGTGAACTTCAAGCTGGGCGGGCTAAACATCGTCACGGGGGCATCAAAGACGGGAAAATCTGCGCTTCTTGATATCGTGGACTATTGCTGGGGTCGGGATGAGTGTACCGTCCCGGAAGGGGAAATCAGGAAGAGCGCATTCTGGTTCGCTGTACACCTGGACAGGGACGGTGAGGGCATCCTGGTGGGACGATTGAATCCGGGACCGGCCGGCCACGCGAGCGATGAGATCTACTTCGCTCGTGGCGTTGATGAACTGCCTGCGGATGCAGTGGGTTTTCACAAAAATATGACCATTGACGGCCTCAGGGCGCAGCTATCCGCTACGGTGGGGATTTCTGAGAACGTGCATGTTCCGGAGGGAGGGGCGACGCGGCCGCCTCTGGAGGCATCGTGGAGGCATGCGGTTCTCTTCTGCCTGCAAGCACAAGACGAAATCGCCAACCGTAGGCTGTTGTTTCACAGGCAGGGAGAACAGTTTGTTCCGCAGGCGATTCGCGACGCGCTGCCGTATTTTTTCGGCGCGGTGGACGAAGACCATTTCATCGCGGTGAAGAGGTACCAGGACGTTCGGAGGCGACTGCGGCGGCTTGAGCGAGAATGGGAGGAGGCGGAGGCGGTTACGGACAATGCGTCGAGCGCCATGCGGGCGCTGTTGGCTGAGGCGCGGCGGGCGGGGCTGATTGCGCGGGATGGATTCGCGGAGGACCGGAGCAGCGTGCTGTCGCTCTTGCAGGAAGCTAGCTCGCCGCGAGCGATCACGTTTTCAGAGGTCGATGACCCGGAAGCGGATTTGACAGCGCTCGATGAACAGCGCCGCGGCCTGTTGGTTGAGCTTCAGGATGTGCGCGAGGAAATCGCGGACGTGAAGCGCCTGAGCCGGGAGACCTCTGAATTCGAAGTGGAGGCCCGGGAGCAGGAGGCGCGGTTGTCGTCGATTGGGCTTATTGTGGACGAGGGTGGGGCGGTGGGTGAGACGTGTCCGGTGTGCGAGAACCGGCTGTCGGTGTCGGTGCCTGCTGTGGTGGAAATGCAGGCATCGCTCGCCAACGTGCGGACACAACTGGAGTCGGTTCGGCGAGACGCGCCGCGTCTTCAGGAGCGGCTGGCGGGACTTGAAGCGCGGCGGGCGGATGTGAACGAACAGCTTCGGAGGGTGCAGGAGGCTATCGGGAAGCGTGTGCGGGATAATGAGAGGCTGCGTCTCGAGCAGAATCAGTTCGCGGAGCAGGCACGGGTGGCGGGGCGGATTGCGTACTATTTGGAGAATGCGAGGACGGTAGGTGACGATGGGGAGTTGCGACGGAAGATTGAGGAGCTCCGCGCCGAAGCCAAGGAACTAGAGTCTACACTTGACGACGGTGAGGCGGAGGAGCGGTTGCTGACGGCGCTGAATCTCGTGGGCCACGGGCTGACGCGGCTGGCGGGGCGGCTGGGGTTGGAACACGGAGAGAACCCGCTGCGCCTTGACGTGAAGGGGCTGACGGTGGTGGCTGATACCGACGAGGGCCCATTGTCTCTTGCGCAGATGGGGAGCGGCGAGAACTGGGTTGGCTACCACGTCGCGGCACACTTGAGCCTGCATGCACTGTTTCGGCGCCGGGAGCGGCCGGTGCCGGGCGTGCTGATGCTCGACCAGCCCTCGCAAGCGCACTACCCACCGGATCGGGACGATGATGGACGAATCGACGGTCTGCCTGACGAGGATCAGGCGGCGGTGCGGCAATTGTACGAGTTGCTGTATGGCTATTGTGGGGAACTGGGGCGGGACATGCAGATTATCGTCGCAGATCACGTTGAGTTGCTTGATGAGTGGTTTACGGAGTCGATTGTAGAGCGCTGGCGGGAAGGCGTTGCACTAGTTCCGAAGTCGTGGCAGGAGTAGTGATTAGTTGTTGAGAGGGCGAGGAACACGCGTGGCGTTTGGAATGATGGGTGTGGAAAGGGGGCGCCGTGTGGCGGACTTCGGGCGCGGCGCCGGTCGGGGGAGAAAGGTGGACCAGCGCGCGGGGGAAGGTCGGGAGCGGATCGGAGGGAGGGTGGAGGTCCTTTGTATTTTTGGGCGTCCACGCGTGACGATGGCGGTGGCTGTACTCCTGGTGGGCATGTTGCGGATGGCGGCGGCTCAGCTCCCGGACGGCCTGCGAGAGCGGGCCGAGGACGGAGACGCGGTCGCCCAGGCAGACATCGGTCGCCGCTACTACGTCGGGGAGGGCGTGACGCGGGACGACGGCGAGGCGGCCCGCTGGACCCGCTTGGCGGCGGAGCAGGGCCACGCTCCGGCGCAGTACAGCCTGGGTCTCCTCTACTTCCGGGGCCGCGGCGTCGCCGGCGACGACGCGGCGGCGGCCCGCTGGTACCGGGCGGCGGCCGAGCAGGGCCACCCGCCGGCCCAGGCCGCGCTCAGCTCCCTCTACGCCTACGGCGCCGGGGTCGAGGAAGACCCGGTCCTCGCCAGCCTGTGGATCGAGCTCGCCTGGCGGGCGAGTCTCGACGGCGGCGACTGGCGCCTCTACGCCCGCCAGCGCGCCGAGCTGGCGTCGTGGCTGACCCCCGAGCAGACCGCGGAGGGCCGCCGTCTCGCCCGCGAGTGGACGCCGGCGTCGCAACGCTGACCCTTCCGGGCCGCCAATGGGCGGTAATGGACGCTCGACGGCGTGCGGACTCGACTCGGCTACCGCTCCGGATCTCTCCACGGGTGGCTGGCCGGAGCGCTTCGCTCGGGCGGGCGTTCGCCGAGCCCGGCCGGCGATGAGCGATCGAACCGGGTCGACCGGCGACTCGCCGGTGTCATTCCCAGCGGAAGACCCGCGACGCGATCAGGGTGCAGACCCCGAACACGATCAGGAGAGCGGCGACGTCGCCCAGGTGGGCCGACCACGGGTCGCCCTGCCAGATGCCCGACAGCAGCGAGACGGCGTAGGTCAGCGGAATCACGCTGGATACCGCCTGCATGGCGGGCGGCAACGCGTCTACCGGGAAGAACAGCCCGCAGAACGGCAGCATCGAGTAGAGGGCGAGGCTGCCGAGCGGCGGCGCAAACCGCGCGGTGCGCACGAGGCTGGCGATGATGAAGCCTATCGACAGGATGCTCCAGGTGCTGAACAGCAGGGCCACCGTGAACGAGAGCAGAGGGACGTCGTCGCCGGCGGGGTAGAAGCGCCGCCCCGCGAGGACCATCAGCAGCACCGTGACCGCGGTCAGGACGAGCTTGACCAGCACGTGGGCCACGAGGATGGTGACGGGGCTGAGCGGCGTCGCCCGCAGCCGCTTGAGGATGCCGCCCTCGCGGTAGATGGCGATGATCGCGACCAGCGACAGCACCGCGCCGATGGCGATGAACACCGCCACGAAGACGGGGAGGCCGGTGCGGAGCTGGAGCATGGTCGGCGACCCGGCCTCGGCGATCCGCGGGCCGAACGTGCGCCCCAGCACCAGGAACATCAGCACCGGGATGACCACCGACCCGATGAGGCCCATCGGCTCGCGCACGAATATCTTCATCTCGAGCCAGGTGAGCTTGCCGAGGCCGCGCAGGGGAAGGTGTCGGGTCATGGGCGTCGGATGGTCTCGACCATCGGGCCGCGTCAGTCGCGGATGGAGTGGCCGGTCAGCGTGAGGAAGACGTCCTCGAGCGTCGGATCCTCGGTGCCGAACGCGGTCACCCGCATGCCGTGCTCCGACAGGCAGTGGATGACCTCGGTCACGAGGTCGTCCCCGCGCCCGCGGATGGTGTGCCGCTCCCCGTCGCGGGTGACGGTGTCGGCGGCGTCGAGCGCCGCGAACCGCGCCGCGGCGCCGTCGTGGGCGGTGGTCACCGTCACGGTGCGCTGCGGGCAGTGCCGGGCCACGAGACCGGCCGGGGTGTCGTGGTCGACGATGCGGCCGTGCTCGATGATGGCGACGCGGTCGCACAGCCGTTCCGCCTCCTCCATCAGGTGCGTGGTCAGGAAGACGGTCTGGCCGCGGTCGCGGATGCCGCGCACTAGGTCCCAGATGGCCCGCCGCGCCTGCGGGTCGAGCCCGGTCGTGAGCTCGTCGAGGAACACCAGCTCGGGCTGGTTGATCAGGGCGAGGGCGATGAACAGCCGCTGCTTCTGGCCCCCCGAGAGGGTCATGAACCACGCGTCGCGCCGGTCGGTCAGCCCGAGCTGATCGAGCAGTCGGTCGCCGTCGACCGACGTGTCGTAGAGGGCGGCCCACAGGTCCACCGCCTCCCACACCTTGATGCGCTTCTGGAGCTGCGCCTCCTGGAGCTGCACGCCGATGCGGGGCTGGAGGGCGCCGGCGTCGCGGATGGGGTCGAGGCCGAGGACCTCGATGCGGCCGCGGTCGGGCCGCCGCAGGCCCTCGACGCATTCCATGGTGGTGGTCTTGCCGGCCCCGTTCGGACCGATCAGGCCGAAGATCTCGCCCTTCTCGACCGTGAACGAGACGTCGTCCACCGCCACCGTCGCGCCGTAGGCCTTCCGGATGCCAGAGACGCGGACCACCGCGGTGTCGGCCATTGCGGGCGCGATCGTATCAGCCCGTGGTCTCGCCTCGCCCGTCGCCGTCACGGGTGGGGTCACCGGCACGGTCGGAGGGGGTGCCCGCGAAGGTGGACGAAGGAGCGCATGGGAGGATGGCGACCACGGTGCGGCCCTGCATCCGAGGGCCTCTGTGGGACGGGTCGGTCGGCGGTCCGGATGTAGCGGGGCCCTCCGCCGACCGCCGTCACGGGCGGGGTCACGAAGTCGGTCGGGGGAGCCCGCGACGGGCGAGACGAAGGACCGCATGGGATCCTGGCGCCCGCGGTGCGGCCTGCCTCCGGGGCCATAGGTGGGGCAGGTCGGTTCGGCGGTCGGATGCAGTGGGCCCGCCGTCCCACCTGCCGCCCGGCGCGCCGTCCTCCGGGGGCATCGGTGGAGCAGGTCGGTTCGGCGGTCGGATGCAGTGGGCCCGCCGTCCCCACCTGCCGCCCGGCGCGCCGTCGGCTTGACACCGGGGGCCGAACCGTTTGCAATGACGCAGCACCCCGCCCGAGCCTTGGGGGCTCGCGGTAGGGGTGGGGAATCGGTTACTCGATATCGGGAGGCTCGCGATGAGGATGTGGAAGACACTGGCCGCGGTGGGCTTTGCTTTCGGCGTGTTCGGGATGGCGTGGGGGCTGTCGGCCCAGCAGCCGGAGTCGCGGGTGTTCGAGCTGCGCATCTACAAGGCGGTCGACGGCAAGCGCGCCGAGCTGTCCGACCGGTTCCGCGACCACACGGCCGCCATGTTCGAGCAGGCGGGCATGGAGAACGTGGGCTACTGGAACGCGGCCACCGGCGACGACACCGACGACACGTTCATCTACATGCTGGGTTATCCGACCCTCGAGTCGCGGGACGAGATGTGGGCCAGGCTCGGCGAGAACCCCGAGTTCGAGCGCATCATCATCTCGGCCGAGCGCTCCGAGGACCGGGCGCTGGTCGACACCATCGACGCGCGCATGCTCGTGCCGACCGAGTTCTCGGCCATCCGGTAGCGGTCCGCGACGCGGGAAGCAGTGCGGATTGTCGGCCGGGATGGGCGGCGATCGGAGCCGCAGGAGGCGATTCGGGGCCGGGAACGTGCGCCGGAGCACGGCGCCGGGCCCGGCCGGGTCGGGCGGGCTGGTGGCGCGTCACGTCCCGGTCTTCGGACACGGACACGGGCTTGCAGTGCGCAGTCGTTGACCAATCACGGCGCCGCACACCCGAACGTCTGGTCATGGCGCGGCACCAGGGCCCCGCGCGGGCGTGGTGTCCGGGCCGGCGACAGCGTCGAGCAGGAAGCGGGGAAACCGATGAGCAACCGGACGACGACGAGAACCGGCCGCGGCATGGCGGGTGCGGCCCTGCTGGGCATGCTCGTCATGGCCGCGACCGCGGCGGCCCAGCACGGCACCGACGGCGAGTGGCGCGTCCACGGCGGCGACAGCGGGTTCACCCGCTACGCGCCCCTCGATCAGATCGACGCGGAGACGGTCGGCGACCTCGGTATCGTCTGGCGCCGTCCTGCCGTCGACGCCAGCCTGCACGCGCGCTGGGACAACCTGCGCTACTCGAACAACCTGCGGTCGACGCCGCTGATGGTCGACGGGGTGCTCTACGCCTCGAACGGCATCGGCATCGTCGAGGCGTTCGACCCCGCCACCGGCGAGACCCGCTGGGTGCAGGACCTGCCGTTCCTCGCCGACGACGAGACCCCGCGGGGTGCTGCCAACCGCGGGGTCGGCTACTGGGAGGACGACGCCGGGGCGGGCCGCCGCATCTTGTCGGTGCGGCCGCCGTACCTGCTCGCCACCGACGTGGACACCGGCCGGCTGGTTTCCGACTTCGGCGACGGCGGCATGGTCGACCTCCGGGTCTTCGAGGACACCCCGGAGCTGGTCGACTTCAACTACACGTCGCCGCCCCTCGTCGTGCGCGACATCGTCGTGGTCGGGCAGGCCATGGCCGACCATCCCCTGACCATGGAGAACCGGCCCGGCTACGTCCGCGCCTACGACGTGCGGACCGGCGAGCTGCGGTGGACCTGGAACCCGATTCCCCGGGCCGGCGAGCCGGGGGTCGAGACCTGGCTCGACGACTCGTGGGAGTACTCGGGCATGGGCAACGTGTGGACGATGATGAGTGCCGACGAGGAGCTCGGGCTCGTCTATCTGCCGACGGGGGCGCCCAGCAACGACATGTACGGCGGGCACCGTCCCGGCAACAACCTCTACGCCAACAGCCTCGTCTGCGTGCGGGCCGAGACCGGCGAGATGGTGTGGCACTTCCAGATGGTGCACCACGACCTGTGGGACTACGACAACAACGTCGCCCCCATCCTGATGGACATCGTCGTCGACGGCCGCGAGATCAAGGCGGTGGTGCAGCTCACCAAGCAGGCCATGGCCTACACCTTCGACCGGGTCACCGGCGAGCCCGTGTGGCCCATCGTCGAGCGCCCGGTGCCCGGCTCGGACACCCCCGGCGAGTGGATCTCGCCCACCCAGCCGTTCCCCACCAAGCCGGCCCCGTTCGATGTGCACGGCATCTCGGTCGACACCCTCGTCGACTTCACCCCCGAGCTGCGGGCCGAGGCCGTCGAGATCGCCGAGCCGTTCGTGCTGGGGGAAATCTACACCCCGCCGTCGATCCGCGGCGACGGCGACGGCGACACCAAGGGCACCCTGCAGTTGCCCGGCTCGGTGGGCGGGGCCGAGTGGGGCGGGGCCGGCTTCGACCCCGAGACCGGCATGCTCTACGTTCCCTCGGTGACCGGTACCTTCGCGGCCGACCTGACCCCCGGCAACCCCGACCGCATGAACGTGCGCTACACCCGCGGCACCCGCGCGTTCCCCCAGGGTCCGCGCGGCCTCCCGCTGCTCAAGCCGCCCTACGGCCGCATCACCGCCATCGACATGAACACCGGCGAGCACGTGTGGATGGTCGCCAACGGCGACGGCCCCCGCGACCACCCGGAGATCGCCCATCTCGACCTGCCCCCGCTCGGGCAGCCCGGGCGGGCGATGACCCTGCTCACCAGCACCCTGCTCTTCGTCAGCGAGGGCGACCCCATCATGGTCCGCACCCCGCCCGGCGCCGGCCCCGACGCCGGCAAGGGCTTCCGCGCCTTCGACAAGGAGACCGGCGACGTGGTGTGGGAGACGACCTTCCCGGCCGGCAACGTGGGCTCGCCGATCACCTACATGCACGGGGGGAAGCAGTACATCGTGCTGCCCATCGGCTCGCTGGACCACCCGGGGGAGTGGATCGCGCTGGCGTTACCGTAGACCGAGTTGCGAGTGAGACAACAAGTTGCAGCCCGGGACACGCTATCTGTCCAGCAAGAGGGTATCCAGGAGGCCGGAACGGTGGTTTCGAGACGGGGCAACAGAGATGGCGTGCCGCTGCCGCGGACGTCGGTCGACGACCTGGGCCTGAAGACCGGCGACGAGCTCGCGGTGCCGGCGGCCACCTCGACGTGCTTCGGGTTGGCGAACGCCGCACGCCAGGCGCAAGCGGTCGACCGGATGCGCGCCCGCGGATTTCGCATTCCCGAGGGCTATGCCTTCGACCGCGCTGAAGCCAACGCGCGATGAGTGCCGTCGGCCCACCCTCTTGCGGTCAAGGGTTCGGCTCGCGAGAAACGCTGGCACCGGCGTCGGACGGATCCAGGAGCGGCACGCCGGTCGGTTCGAAGTGCCGAACGTTGCGGGTCACCACCGTCAGGCCGTGCTCGAGGGCGGTGGCCGCGATCAGCAGGTCCGTGCCTTCATGTCCGAGATCGCCGGACAGGCGGCCCCACCGTCGGGCGGTCGATGCGTCGACAGGGAGGATCCGCTCGCCGTACAGCGAAAGCACACTGTCCAGCCAGGTGGCGAGGGCGCGGGCGAATGCCGGGTCGCGCCCGCGTTGTCGCGCGATTCCCCGCTCGATCTCCGCGACCGACACGACGCTCACGTAGAGGTCGGCGGTCCTCTGCCCGGCCATCCATCGACTGACGCCGGGGCTGCGTTCGGGTCTGCGGAGCAGCGACAGCACGTCGGTATCGACCAGGAACATCAGAAGTCCGCCGGTCGGGGCGGCAGCCGGATGCGCTCGAACTCGCCGCCGCCCTGCGGGATCGCGAGCAACAGATCGGCGAATGTCGGCGCTCGTGCCTTCTCCCGGTGAGTCAGGCGCTCGTATTCCTCTACCGCGAGCACCACGACGGCGGGTTTGCCGCGCCGGGTCACCCGCTGCGGGTTGCCCGCGAGCGCGGCGTCGACGACGGCGCTGAACCGGTTCTTGGCATCGTGCAGGGGCCAATCGGTCATGGGCGCTCCTGGCCAGCTCTCATGTCTAGATTGTCGTTCTGGCCAGATTGGCTGTCAAGATGGCGGCGCCTCGTTTTCGTCGCCGCGGCGGTGTGTGGACGAGCACCTCACTGCGCCTGGTGGGGTCGCCAGCCGTCTGCCGGGGTTATGCAAGCGGGGCTGCGCGCCTTCCGGCAAGGCGGAGCCATTGGGCAGGAGCGCATCAGCGTGTTGTTGTACGCGCAGGGAGCCGTTGCGAAGAGCGAGACGGGCGCGGCACGTGATCTCTCCGTCTGACGACGACCCGCCGAATTGACTATGATGGGACGCGCCGTCCATGAACTCGATCGAGGGTGCTCCATGGCCTTGGCAGCAGAGCAGGAACGCGTCGTCGGCGTCCAGCGGTACCGCTTCACGGTCGACGAGTTCGCACGCATGGGCGAGGCGGGCATCTTCACCGAGGACGACCGGGTGGAGCTGATCGACGGAGAGATCGTCGAAATGACGCCGATCGGTGCCGCGACGCGAGGCCGTGAGCGAACCCTGTCTGGAGAGAGCCGAATGCGCGTGTCCGAACCGTCCGTGACCACTCTGATCGTACTGGCGCTGCTGCTGGCGCCGGCCGCTGCTTCCGCCCAGACCGGCGACGTGCCGCGAACGCCGTGGGGTGCGCCCGACCTCAACGGCGTGTGGGACTTCAGGACCCTGACGCCGCTCGAGCGCCCGGAACGGTACGGCGACCGGGAGTTTCTGACCGAGGAAGAGGTCCGAACCCTCGAGCAGGGGGCAGTCGAGCAGAACGAGGCGGCGGACCAGGCGCCGGCCCAACGGACCGAGGCGGGCGGGTCGATCGGCGCGTACAACCGATTCTGGATGGACTTCGGCACCGAGGTGGTCGAGACCCGGCGGACCTCGCTCATCGTGGACCCGCCGAACGGCCGGCGGCCGCCGCGGACCGACGAGGGCCGCACCCGGTTCAGCGCGCCCGGGTCGTTCGGGTCGGCGCCGCTCGAGCAGATCGAGGACCTCAGCTACTTCGACCGCTGCCTGGGGACGACCGGGTTGCCCATCTTTCCCGTCGCCTACAACAACAACGTCCAGATCTTCCAGACCGAGCATCACCTGGTGATGCTCGTCGAGATGCTCAACACCACCCGCATCATCCCCATCACCGGCCGCCCGCATGGCGGCATCCGGCAGTGGCTGGGCGACTCGCGCGGCCGCTGGGAGGGCGACACCCTGGTGGTCGAGACCACGAGCTTCGACCGCTGGCTGCCGCTGGTCGGCGCGAGCCGGGAGGCGCACCTCGTCGAGCGGTTCACCCGAGTGGGGCCCGGCGTCATCGAGTACGAGTACACCATCGAGGACCCGACCATCTGGACGGCCCCCTGGACCGCGGTGCAGACACTGCGGAAGAACCCGCTGCCGCTCTTCGAGAACGCCTGTCACGAGGGGAACTACGCCGCCGCGAACATGCTCGCCGGCGCGCGCCTCGAAGAAGCCGCGGCGGCGGCCGGTCGCTGAAGACGATAACGTCGCTCCGACCGTCGGCCGTGGGCCGAGTTCCGCGGCTCTCGCCTTGAGACGGCGTCGGATGCTTCGATTCTTAGACGAACCGGTGCGGTCAGGTCGACCGGCCCGGCCGACACCCTTCCGCTACTCCGCGCGCAACGCGAGGCCGGAAGCCCAAGGCCAAGGGCGTCAAGGTAGCACGGGAGCCAAAGGCGAAGAGGCCGGGCGGGAACTCCGACGGGACAGGGACACCCGCGGAAACGCGCGACTAATCGAGAGCAGTGCCGACTATCCTCTGCGTCTCTAGCCGACTCGATAACACCGAGCCGCTTTCGATGTTGTCGAGCCGCTGGTTGATCTGGTGGAACCGTCGGTTGAATGCGAAAGCGAGAGCTTGGCCTTCCTTCTCAATGCGCTCGAAGCGCTTGATGACTTATGCTTGGAACTGGTCCAGGGTCATGGTTCACTCTCCGGCCGGGATGATCCCGAGTACCACGTCACAGTTGCCGCAGCATAGCATTAGTAGCTTCTCGCCTTGGAGCACGGTCAACAGCTTCTTCATGTTGACGCCGCTCAGCGCGGTTCCCCCGATCGGGCGGAGGTACTTCATGCAACTCGGGCACTTCGGATTGACGGGGGGTGATTGGCACAGTCGCTCCGATCTTCTGAATCGGCTGGGAGGTCAATGAGTCTCGCACCAGCCAAAGATCGCCGCTGCAAGCTCCTTCGGCGTCGCCGGGATACGCATATCCTCGTTCAGCTCGGCGACCGTCCGGTTGCATCGAGAGTCGTCCTTCGGAGGCTTTGCCTTGTCGGGTGGCCTCTTCGGCATATCGTAACCCTATTATCCCCCATGCTATCACGGAAACAGCTCGCGGAACGTCGTAGTGTGCCGCCACGGGCGTCGACCGATAGCCGGATCACTGCCCGACCGGGTGGAAGCTGAGCCATCAGCTCTTGGTCTGCCAACTGGATCGTTGTGCTCGAGTTCTGGAACCGGGGAGCCGAGCCGGCCGGCTCCGGCCAATCGACAGTCCGTTCGGAGGCCAGACGCGATGGTCGGGAATCCTCCTGCCCGCACAATCGGTCGATCGGCGCTCGCTCAATACGCCCTGACGGCGAATCCTCAAACTTTCTTGTCGTGCACCCCGATGATCGGCCGCGCAACGGATCTCGGCCCGAATGGATACGGGACCGGGCGCGTGCTGCGGCGCGCGGCCGGGCGGTTGCCGCCAGCTTGATCGGGCTCGATTCTTCGGTCGACGAGACTTTTTCGGCCGGTGACCGTGCTACCCCTCCTGCCTTGGCACGTGCAAGTGTCCGCCGCGCTCCTGCAGGACGCCGGCAGCGACCAAGTCCTTCACCACCGCGTGAAACCTCGTCTTGATCTCGCTGCCGACTCTCTGGTAGCCGAACAGTCGGCTCGCTACCGTGATGGCGCCATCTTCACCGATTCCGAAGCTCGAACGGACGGCGTGCTGCAACGCGGCGCCGATTTCCTCCGGCGCGATCATCTCCGGTTTGCGCAGCCTGCCCGGAAGCCGGCCGTCGCGTCGTCGGAACTCCAGGGGCCCTTGCTCCATGCGCCACAGAAAATCGCCCTCCATGCGGAGCAGACCCCGGTTCCTTGCCCGCCGAGCCAGACTCTCGACGCGGGCACGAATGCGGGTCCCGGCCCGCTGGAGACCGGCGGCGACCGCGAGCCTGAGTGCGGCCTCTTCGACGTGGATTGGGCTCTCGACCTCGACGATCTCCCGGATCCCTTCCAGTACCGTTTCGTCATCCACCTCGCCAGCGTTCGCGAGGTTACCCGCTGGAACTCGTGGTGCGGCCACCCTGTAGGGCTGTCCGCCTTCGTCGCGTCCGGCCTGCGACACAGCAACGTCGTCACGCTCGACAGGAATGGAGGGTGACGGTTTCGCGGAGCCGGCGGGCGGGGGCCCACTCGTTCCGGCGCGGCTGATCGCTTCGTCGACCCTGTCGATTTCGCGCTGGCGGTGCGTGAACCAATCGGTGCTCCAGATGCGGTGGATCGTCCAGCCGAGGCCTTCGAGGATTTGTTGCCGCAGGCGGTCCCGGTCGCGGGCCGACCGCGCGCTGTGGTACGTCGCGCCGTCGCACTCGATGCCCAGGAGGTACCGCCCCGGCTGGCGGGGGTCAACGACCGCGAGATCGATGAAGAACCCGGCCGAACCGATCTGATGCTCGATTGTGTGGCCGAGAGCATGCAGATCCTCGGCGACCGCTTCCTCGAACGGGGAGTCGGCATCCCGCCCGGATGGCTTCGGGACGTCGAGAATCCCCGTCTGGGCGTAACGCAGGAACGTCTTGAGTGCGGCAACGCCGCGAGCGTTGGTGCGAGCCAAGTCGAGATCGTCGGCCACGAAGTTCGAGTAGACCTTCAGGCGGCGGCGGGCGCGTGTGATCAGCACGTTGAGGCGGCGCTCGCCGCCCTCCTGGTTGAGCGGGCCGAAGTTCATCGGCATGAACCCGCCCTCGGTCCGGCCGTAGCCGACGCTGACGAGCATCACGTCGCGCTCATCGCCCTGTACGTTCTCGAGGTTCTTCACGAAGAACGGCTCCTCGGGGTGGTCGGCGAAGAACGGCTCCGTGGACGGATCGGCGCGGCGCCGGAGCTCCACCTCGTCTTCGACCCGGCGCGCCTGCGACAGGCTGAAAGCAGCGACGCCGAGCGTCAGTTCCGGCCGTCGACGCGCGTGTTCCATGACCGCGTCGGCGACGATAGCGGCCTCGCCGGCGTTGAACGCCTTCCGGCTCCCCGGCTCGTAGCAGGTGCCTGGGTCGTGGTGGAAGTGCAGGCCGGTCTCTTCGCGCTGCGCATCGGGGCTCGGGAAGAGCACGAGCCGGTTGTCGTAGAACTTGTGGTTCGAGACCGCGATGAGCGACTCGTGGCGGCTGCGATAGTGCCAGCGCAGCATCCGTTCGGGAGCGCCGCCGGCACGGAACATGCCGAGAATGCTCTCGAGGTCGGCGGTCGCCGTGGTATCCGGATCGTCGCCATCCTCGGCCATGCGGTCGAAGAAGCTCGTGGGCGGCAGCTGCTGGGTGTCGCCGACGACCACAGCCTGGCCGGCGCGCAGGAGGGCGCCCAACGCGTCCACCGGCCTGACTTGGCTGGCCTCGTCGAAGATCACGAGGTCGAAACGCACCGAGCCGGGCGGAATGAACTTGGCGATGGACAGGGGGCTCATCATGAAGACCGGCTTGATCTGCAGAATGGCGTTGCCAGCCTCGGTCATCAGTTTGCGGATCGGAAGGTGGCGCCGCTTCTTTTCGAACTCGCGGCGCACGACGCCGAGCTGGCCGCCTCCCTGGTCGCGCGGCAAGCGTTGCCAGTGGGCCTCCGCGACCAGTGCCCGGTTGTGCTGGAACAGATCTAGATCGAGTTGCCGGAAGCGTTCGATGATGTGCTGATGGCTAGCGCCGTCGAACTCGGCCAGCTGCGGATTGTCATGGAACGCCGTCGTGAGCAGAGCGGTCAGCCAAGTGTGCTCGAAGTGCGCGGTGAGATGAACGCCGGCTTCCGGCCAGGATATGGCGGTCTCTATCACTGCTTCGAGACCGTCGTCCGAGAGCCGGGCTTCCTGTTGATTGAACCGGACGATATCGTTCAGCGAGTCGAGCTCGCCACGGGCCCGCTGCAGCCACGCCGTGACGGCCGTGAAACGACGATTGGAAAGGGCATGTACATCCGGGAATCTGGCGGGAATCGCCTCGAGACGCGCAAGTACGGCGTCGAGAGCGCTGGAGAACGCCTCCATAGCGATTCGACAGCGCTCCGCATGATCCTGGAGCGTTGTCCTGTCAAGCGCGTGGTCGAGAATCTCGTGCACGGTGGCCTCGAGCTTGCCGGATGCCCTGTCGGCGTGCAGTTTGTTCAGCCAGGAGACGGTTTCCGCGAGCCGCCGCCGCCGAGTGGCGTCGCGATCTACCATGCGGTCCGGCAGGAGGTGTGACAGTAGGTCGCGCGATGCATCGACCGTCTCGTCGAGTCGTTGCGCTTCCAGAATCGCTTCGACGATCGCGAGCTGTTTGGCACCGTCGGCCGGTAGGGTGTCCCGACACAGATCGCGCAACCCGTTGCATGCTCTGCGGTAGGCGCCGGAGCAGAAGCGCCACCATCTCCGGCCCCACGTGCGAATCGGATGGCGGTAGGGTTCGACGGCGGCTTCCCAGGCCGTGGGAGTCAGCAGCCGGTCGTAGTCGTCGTGCAGATCGGTCAGTGTACTGATGGCGTTGGCAGCTCCAACAAGCGATTCGGCGCAGTCCAACCAGGCCGGATGCCGGTGATCGACGCCCACGAGGTCGGGTGCGTCGGCGGCACGAAGAACGGACCGAACCAGGGTCGTCAGCTCTTCCGTGCTGTTCGGCATCGCTTTCAGTCGCAGAAGGGTTTGGAGACCATCGAGGGTTCTCCGGAGCGCGCCGGCCGTGTCGGCCGCCTCCTCGAGTGCCCTGGCTACTGCGGAGCGATCCATCGGCAACAGCGACCGGCGGCCGCTGATCCAGAAGACATGTTCGACCGGTGCGCCGATGGTGCTGACCAGGGCCCGCAGCGCGTCGACCTGGTCCAGTCGCCGCATGAACTCGGCGCGGGTCCACGAGGCCGCCTCGTCGATGGTGATCGGAGGCCACTCTGCGGGGCCGGATCGCGCGAGTTGCGACAGCCGACCGACGATGTCGTGCATGGAGGCGCCGCTTTGGCCGATCTGCGTGTTGACGGCGCGGCAGTAGTCGTTGAGACGGGCGCGATTCGCCGCGAGCAGCGCCCGGTCTTCCGTCGGATCGGACAGCCTCGGTTTCCCGAGACCGAGCGTCCGCTTCAACTCGTCGAGCACTGCACGTTTGTTCGCCTTCTGGCTATGCAGCTCCAGGCAGGCGTCGCCGATGTGAATCTCGTCCAAGCGGCGCTTGACGACATCGAGCGCCGCCATTTTCTCGGCCACGAACAAGACCCTCTTGTCGGAGGCGATCGCTTCGGCGATCAGATTCGTGATCGTCTGCGACTTGCCTGTCCCGGGAGGACCCTGGATGACGAAGTTGCGGCCGTTCTTGACGTCGATGACGGCGAGCGTCTGGGAGCTGTCGGAGTCCACGACCTGGTGCGTGTCCGAGACGTCGAGGTGCTCGTCGAGATGGTCATCTTCGGCGATCGTCGAGTCAGGCTCCCTGAAGCCCTCCGTACCGAACAGGGCCTGGATGATCGGGTGGTTGGACGGAGGCTTGTCCTCGGGCCAGGCCGCCGCGTCGAGGTCCTTGTAGATGAGCAACTTGTTAAAGGAAAAGAAGCCGAGGTGAATCGCGTCGGCATCCACGGACCACCGGTTGCGGGACGCCACTGCGACGACGACCCGGCGGAAGAAGTCGCCGACATCGATGTCCTCCGCATCGGAGAGAGGAGGGAGCCGGATGTCGAATTCCTGCCTGAGCTTCTCCTCGAGCGACAGGTTCGCGTCGATTTCCTCGTCAGCGAACTCGATCTTGAAGCGCGTTCTCGCATCGGTCCGGGACAACGCGGCGGGCACGAGAATCAACGGCGCCCAGCGCGGATCCTCGCTGGATTCGGACTCGTACCAGTGGAGCATGCCCAGGGCGAGATAGAGGATGTTGACGCCCTGCTCTTCGAGCGACGTGTGCGCGAAGCGAAAGGTGTTCCGGAGGCGGAGGTCGAGCTGCGTCCTGTCGTACGGCGTCTGCAGGCGGTTGTCGGCGCGGCGGCCGGCGGGCCGACCGGGGTCGTCGTCCGTCGCCATGAGGGGTGGCAGCGCCGCCGGGGTTTTCTGATCGTCTGGTGCCGGTGCGGCTTCGGTGGCGGCTTCGGCAGGCCGAAACGACATGGCGCGCCTGTCCCGTACGAGAATCCTGAAGACCTCGTGCGGGATCGCGTCGGTGATCTTCAGTCCCCGTATCCTGGACGGACGGAAGTTCAGCAGGGAGTTGCGACCGGTGAGGTCGAGGAGCTCCTTGCGGGATTGATTCAGTTGTCTGTCCAGAGACGCGCGATCGGGCGTCGCGCTAGAGTGATCACGTGGCATCGTCCGTCCCGTGGCGCGGTCTTCCAGGAGTCTGCGCCGTAGCACGGCGCGGATTCGTGGAGGTTGGTTGTGCGCCCAACGGAGCCGAAGGCGAAGATGGGCAAGCCGGGTCTTCGCCTTGGGTTGGCGCCGCTCGTCGAGTTTTGAGGGGTCGTTACCCGGAGCCGTAGAGCACCGCGTCTTGCGGGTCGATCAACACCGACGAGCGGCGGTACGACGGTCGGGTCCCGTGAGCATCGATCATCGGGACATGCTACCACTGCACTCGGTGGCGGCCCCGGCGCAGCGCTGGCCGGGGGCGGACCGTGGTACGATGCGTTGCGTCGTGTCTGAATCGATGGCCGCCCCCCAACACCGCTGGAGCCGCGCCGAGTACGACCGCGCCATCGAGGCGGGTGTCTTCGGCCCCGACGCGCGACTGGAGCTCATCGAAGGGGCAATCCTCGCCATGGGGCCGCAGGGGAGCGAACACTTCACGGGTATCGAACTCGTCGTCGATGCCCTGCGGGGCGCCTTCGGCGCCGGCCATCGCGTACGGACGCAGGGCCCCCTCGCGGCCGGTGAAGACTCGGAACCGGAACCGGACGTGGCCGTCGTCGCGGGCGATGCCCGCAGCTACCGCGACGCCCATCCGACCAGCGCCCTGCTTGTCGTCGAGGTGTCGGACTACTCGCTCCACCGCGACCGCACCATCAAGCAGCGCCTCTACGCGCGTTGCGGCATTCCCGAGTACTGGATCCTCGCCTTGCCGGAGCGACGTCTGGAGATCTACCGCGACCCGGCTGCCGACGGCTACCGATCCGTCTCTATCCACTGGGCCGGTGAGGCGGTCGCTCCGCTCGACCGTCCCGATGCGGCCATCATCGTCGACGCTCTGCTTCCCTGATTCGGCTGAATGAAGCCCGGGCGGCGCGTGAGGCGTCCGTTTACTCCGCCCGTAGCGTGATCATCGGGTCGACATGCGCGGCGCGGTGGGCCGGCACCCACGCCGCGCACACCGTGGCGGCCACGAGCAGCAGGGCGACGCCCCCGAAGACGACGACGTCGTTCGGATGCACGTCGACGAGTAGTCGAGCCAGGAGGTGCGCGAGCGGCACCGCTACCGCCAGCCCGACGGCGACTCCGATCACGCAGGACCGCCCCGCGTCCCGGAGCAAGAATCTCAAGATGCGTCCCGGCGGCTCGCCGAGCGCCATCCGGACGCCGATCTCCCGCCGCCGCCGGCTGACCTCGTACGCGGTCACGGCGTAGACGCCCAGGGCCGACATCAGGAGCGCGAGCGCGCCGAACATGGAGAACGTCTGGCTCCACAGGCGCGGCACCCAGTGCACGACGTCCAGCACCTGCGACATGGTCATGACGTTGTAGATGGGGACGGTTGCGTCCACCGCTTGCAGCTCGGCTCGGAGGGGGGCGACGGCCCCTACCGCGTCGGAACGGGTGCGGAGCGCCAGCGTCATGAGCGGGGTGGGCCGGGCCCCGTAGGGCAGGTAGAGCTGGTCCGCCGGCACCGTGTCGAGCCCGAGGACCTGCGCCGGCGGCACGACGTCTCCCGCGATCCCGACTACCGTCAGCCACGGGCCGGGTGCTTGCCCCGCGTCTCCGGCGGAGAGCCGGATCCGGCGGCCGAGGTGCGGGCCGTCGGGCCAGAGTCGACGAGCGAGCCCGTCGCTCAGGACCACGACGTCCCTCCCTTCGTCGACTTCCGCGGCCGTGAACGGGCGCCCGTCGAGGAGCGGGATCTCCATGGTCTCGAGGTAGCCGCCCGTCACGACGTGCCGTGTCGCGATGCGCGCCTCGCCGCGTCGGTCGACCTCGCCTTCGACCTCGAAGGTGACGGTTGGCGCGAATCCCTCGCGGCTCGCCGGGAGGGCGGACACCGCGCCCACCGACTCGACGATGCGCGCACGCTGAAGCCGCTCGAGCGCCCGATCGAGGTAGGCGAGGCGTCGGCGGGGGTCTTCGTAGGCGCCGCCGGTCAGCGATACCCGCATCGTCACGATGCCGTCCGTTGCGTAACCGCTTTCGGCATGGTCGAGGGTCAGATAGCTCCTGGCCAGCAGGAGCGCACCGGCGAGCAGAATCGTAGCCAGGGCAAGCTGCGAGACGACCAGCAGCCGGCGCAGCTTCCCGCCGCTGGCGCCGACTGCGCCGCCGGCCCCCTTCATCATCCGGGTGAGATCGAGCCTCGAGCCGCGTAGCGCGGGAAGCACGCTGATGCCGACGCCGGTCACCACTACCGCCAGCAGGGAGAACGCCAGGGCCGTCCTGTCGAAGGGGAACTGCACCCAGTACGGCGTCGGCACCAGGATGAGCGACTTGATCCACACGTCGCCCCACGTCGCCATGTAGACGCCCAGCGCCCCGCCGAGCACCGCCAGCACGATGCCCTCGGTGATGGACTGGCGGACCAGGCGCCCCCGGGTCGCGCCGAGCGCGCCCTTCATCACCGTCTCGTAGCCGCGGGCGGACGCGCGGGCGAGCATGAGATTGGCGACGTTCGCGCAGACGATCAACAGGATGAAGCCGACCTGCACGAACTGCGCGGCCGCGGCCAGCCTCGTCACCGGCGGTATCCACTCGTCGCGCAGGTACCTGGCCCGGACGCTCCAGCCCTCGTTGGTATCGGGATACCGTGCCGCGACGTCCTCGGCGCGCGCCGCCAGGTCCGCCTGCGCGCGCCCGGCGGTCACGCCCGGCGCCAGGCGCGCGATGGCTTCGAATTGCCGCCGGCCGCGGTCCTCGTCGGTCGGGTTGAGCCGGAGCGGCGTCCAGATGCTCTGGAAGTGCGGGAACCGGCAGTCCTCGGGAAGGACCCCAATGATCTCGTACGGTTCGTCGTCGAGGTCGATCGTGCGTCCGAGCACGCCGGGGTCGGCGTCGAAGCGCCGCTGCCACAGCCCGTGACTGACGAGCGCCACCCGCCTCGCAGCGGGGCGGTCCTCCTCCGGCAGGAAGTGCCGGCCGCGAACCGGGTCGATGCCCAGCAGCGGAAACAACTCGGCGGACACGCGCGCACCCTGCAGTCGCGCCGGCCGGCCCCGTCCGAAGTTCACGTTGAAGCGGGCCTGCGAGTAGACGGCGACGCCCTCGAACAGGCGGCCGTCCCGCCGCCAGTCCTGGAAGCTGCCGGCCGAGACGAACTCCCGCGTACGGCCCAGCCCCGGCCGCGACTCGCTGAGGACGACCAGCGCGTCGGGATCGTCGAACGGCAGCGAGCGCAGTGCCCATCCGCTGGCGATGGTGAAGAAGGTGGTGCTGGCACCGAGGCCGAGGGCCAGCGTCAGCACGCTCACGGTGGCGAAGCCCCTCGCCCGGAAGAGACCCCGCACCGCGTAGCGCACGTCGTGGACGATCGATTCGATCATCGCAAACCCGGCCTGTTCTCTGAGCGATTCCTTGATCTGGGTCACCCCGCCGAACTTGGCGCGGGCCGTCCGGCGGGCGTCGGCGGGAGACATGCCGGCACGGATGTACCGGGCGGTGAGGAGATCGAGGTGCGCCTCGATCTCCTGATCGGCCTCCCGCTCGAGGCGTCGGCGCGAGAACAGGGCCCGGAGGCGGACGACGAACGCGACGGCGCGCGGCCACGGGATCATGTGTCTGCCGACGGCCGGAGGACGCGCGTCGTGAATCGTGTCCGGCAGCACGCCGGTTGCTCTCCTATGGTCGTCGCATAGGACTGTGGCACGAAGCGCCGCGGGCTGTCAACCAGACGTCGAGGGTCGGCCCCGCGACGGATCGCGAGGGGCCTCGACACCCTGTTGAAGGGTGAATCGAACCGATGTGGGCTGGTTGCGCGGTCGTTACGGATGAGGGGACGGAGAACAGGAGCGGGGCAGGGCGGACGACGGCCCGCCCTGCTGCCGGCGCGCTGCGCTCACTCCTTCAGCGCGAACACGAACATCGAGTGCCCCGCGGCGAGGGCCACGTACTGGCGGCCGTCGACCATGTAGCTCATGGGGCCGTTGGCGATCATGCCGCCGAGGGGTTTGCGCCACAGCACGTCGCCGGTCTCGGCGTCGAGGATGTGGAAGTCGCCCTCGCGGTTGCCGGTGAACAGCAGGTTCGACGCGCTGGTGAGGATGCCGCTGCTCGTGACGTCGGTCATCGCCACCCGCCACTGCTGCTCGCCGGTGCGCGGGTCGATGGCGATGACGGCGCCGCCGCCCGCGGCGTCGGTCCAGTTGTTGATGTGCCCGCGGCGCAGGCCGGGCACGTTGGCCCCTGCCCCGAACGGGTTGGCGGGCCGCCCCCCGAGGAAGACGCGGCCGGGCTGGTACTCCGCCTCGGCGGCCTCGAACACCGACCCGTAGGCCTCCCACGCCGAGACGTAGAAGAGCCCGGTCTCGGGGCTGTAGGACGGCGAGTACCAGTTGGTGCCGCCCTGCACGCCGGGGAACGTCGTGGCCCCCGGCGGCTGCGGGGTCTGGACGGGCCGGCCGCTGTCGTCGAGCCCGCTCGCCCAGTTGACGGGCACGAATTCCGTCCCGTTGAGGAAGCGGCCGTCCTCGCGGTCGAGCACGTAGAAGAAGCCGTTGCGGTTGGCCCAGAGCATCAGCTTCAGGGTGCCGCCGGCGCCGTCGGGGGCGTCGATGAGCACCGGTATCTGCACCGAGTCGTAGTCGTAGGGATCGTTCGGGGTGAACTGGAAGTACCACTCGAGCTCGCCGGTGTCGGGGTCGAGGGCCACCACCGAGTCGGAGTAGAGGTTGTCGCCGGGGCGCTGGGCGGGGTTCCAGTCGGGGCCGGGGTTGCCGATGCCCCAGTAGGTGAGGTCGAGGTCGGGGTCGTACGAGCCGGTGAGCCACGCCGACGCGCCGCCGGTGCGCCACGCGTCGTTCTCCCACGTCTCGTGCCCCGGGTCGCCGGGACCGGGAATGGTGTAGAAGCGCCACGCCTGCTCACCGGTCGCGGCGTCGTAGGCGTCGATGTAGCCGCGGATGCCGAACTCGCCGCCCGCGACCCCGACGATGACCTTGTCCTTGATCACGAGGGGGGCCAGGGTCAGGGCGTAACCCTGGGCGGGGTCGGCGACGGTGGTCTGCCAGATGGGGGCGCCGCCGATGGCGTCGACGGCGATGAGGTTGCCGTCGACGGTGGCGAGGAACAGGGTGTCGCCGAGAATGGCGACGCCCCGGTTGACCGCGCCGCAGCAGGGGCGCGCGAGCGGAGACGGCGTGTACTCGTACTTCCAGAACACGCTGCCGCGCTTCGCGTCGAGCGCCACCACGTTGTTGACGGGCTCGGTCAGGTACATGATGCCGTCGACGACGAGCGGCGTGGCCTGGAACGGCTCGAGCGAGTTGGCCTGGAAGATCCACGCCAGCTCGAGCTGGTCGACGTTCTCGGGGGTGATCTGGTCGAGCGTGGTGTACCGATTGCTCGAGTAGGTGCCCGAGTAGGTCAGCCAGTTGTGGGGCTCGGCGTCGGCGTTCAGCAGGCGCTCGAACGTCACCTGCGCGGCGGCGCCGGGGGCCAGGGCCGCGGCGAGCGCCAGCGTGGCCAAGACGCGCCAAGCCATGAGCGCGGGCTGCCGAGACGAGCGCGCGGCGGCGCGACTGGCGGGTCGGCGGGGGAAGCCGCCGGACGACGATTGCCGGGATTGGGTCATGGTCGACATGGCGTTCACAGTCCCTTCAGCGTGAGCAGGTAGGCGAGCACGTCGGCCACCTCCCCGTCGTCGAGCCCGTCCGTCGCGGGCGGCATGGTCGACTCGGCGCCGGCCGTCAGCTCGCGCAGGCCGGCCTTCTCGAGCGAGCGAAGGCGCTCGTCCTGGTCGATCATCTGAATGGTGTAGGTGTCTTCGTTCAACCGGCGCCCGGTGAGGACCGTGCCGTCCCCGAGCACCGCGCGCACCGGGCGGTTCACCGGCAGCATCGAGCCGGTGGGGTCGAGCAGCGACTGCTGCAGGTAGGCGGCGGTGCGGACGGCCCCGATGGCGCTGAGGTCCGGGGCCACCCGCGAGCCCTCGCCGAACACCCGGTGGCAGGACGCGCACGCGCCCTTGCCCGCGAACAGCGCCAGGCCCCGCGCCTCGTCGCCCAGGGTGACCGTGCTCAGGTCGAAGTCGCGCATCGTCCGCAGGTACGACACGAGCCCGGTGAGCTCTGAAGACGTGAACTCGTTGGGCGGCATCGCGGTGCCGGGGATGCCGGCGCGCAGCAGCCCCATCAGCTCGACGTCCGAGCCGGCGCGGCTGTAGACGCCGCCGGCGAGATCGACCCCCGCCACGGCATCGCCGCTCTCGGCGTGGCACTGCACGCAGTTGGCGTCGTAGAGGCGCGCACCGAACTCGATGTCGGCCTGCTCGTACTGGCCGGCGTGGTCCTGGGCCGCGGCGGCGGGCGCGGTCCAGGCCGCGAGGGCCGCGATCAGACCGAACGCGCCGGTCTTCCATCCTGTCGTTCTTCGTCCTGCACTGTTCAACATCATGCGTCCTCAAACCCGGAATCCGCGGCGAAGGCCCCGCCGCGTGCCGACTGCGAAGCTGGCGGCGGGCCGGACTCGCCGAACGCGGGTCTCGCTCCCGGCTCCCGGTACGTAGCCCGACAGTACCCGCAATCCGCACAGACGGCGCCAGTCTGTGGGTACAAGCAGAGGTTGTCAATCGCCGCCGCCCGTGGCGCGTTCGGTGCCGTCCGTTCCGGGCGCCGACCAGGTGCCCGCGCCATCCAATCAGGCCCGTCGTTGCGGCCCGCAGCCGGCCGAACCTCCACGGTAGCGGTGCGTGGCGCGGTCGTGTCATGGTCGCATGACGGCTCCGTTCGGCGCCCAACCGACGTGCCGAGATACTCGCACCGCTTCCGGCGCGCAGACCCTACCGGAGCGGTATGCGGTTGTCCGGATCGGGCCGGAAGATCAGGTATTCGATGTCGGTCTCGAGCTCGCTCCACCAGTGCGGGGTGCGCCCCGGGATGATGACGACGTCGCCCTTGGTGATGCGCCGCGACACGCCGCCCCGGATGCCGGAGCCGCGGACGTTCGTGCTGTTGGGGGTCTCGGCGGGATCGATCAGCTCGCCGCCGGTCACCAGGGTGGCGACCCCCTCCACCATGTAGTAGATCTCGGTCGTGTTCACCTGGTGCAGGTTCGCACCGCCGAGCGGCGACTGCGGGCGGAAGACGCCGTAGACGCCGACCCGGTAGTCGCCGGTGACCTCGACCACCCGGATCGGGCGGTCGCTGACGGCGTCGCGGGGCAGCGCGTTGATGAACTTCTGGATGTCGGCCGAGGTGACGTCGGTCGCCTCGGGGGCGTCCTGGGCCCCGGCGGTGGACGCCAGCAGGACGAGCAGCAGGGCGGAAGCGGCTTTGGGCATGTGGCTCTCCTTGGAACGCGCTACGGTTCGATGCACGGGATTATGGCGATCGTCCCGGCGTCGTTCAAACCGAGGCGGCGGCTTCCCGGGCGGCCAGGCGCCGGGCGAGGCTCGGTGGCTTGGGCGGTTCGTCCGCACCCGCCCACCGACGTTTCGACCGGCGGCGAATGCTCCGGCTGCGTCGTCCCGCGGCGCCGCGTCGCTCCGCCGTTCGGACGGTGACGGAGATTGCCTTGCCACGAGCCAGGCGCCCGAACGGCAGGAACGGGCTGCGCCCCGGCGCAGTCGGCGACCCTGTGTCGACCACTGTCCCTACCCATCCCGACATGATCCAGCGTCGGGCGGTCGACCGGGCGGCTCGCCGCGCGCGGCGCCGTGCGGGGTCGGGAACCCGGCCGCCTGCGCGTGACTCCGGGCGGCCCGGAGTGCTATCGTGCACGCAAAGGCGCTGGCGGCGCGGCCGCCGGTGCGCGCCTGCAGAGAGAGATGTTCGGGCGGGCAGCCTGGTCCTTTGCGAGGCAGGGAGAGACGACATGGGCAGGAGCGCTCTGGTGGTCGGCGTTCGGATCGCGGCGGTGTCGGCCGTGTGCGTGCTCGCGGCGTCCGGGGCGGCAGCGCAGGCCGCCGGCGGCAACGGCGGCGGCGAGGCCGCGTGGGAGACTCCCCGGACCGCGTGGGGCGCCCCCGACCTGCAGGGGGTCTGGGACTACCGGACGATGACGCCGCTCGAGCGCCCCCGCGAGTTCGCGGGCAAGGCGGTGATGAGCGAGGAGGAGGCCGCCGCCTTCACCGCCCGCACCCTCGAAGAGCAGGCCGACTACGACCGCGCCCCCAGCGTGCACGCGAAGTGGTGGCTCGACTACGGCAAGGAGCTGACCGAGGACCGGCGCACGTCGCTCGTCGTCGACCCGCCGGACGGGCGCATTCCCGCGCTGACCGACGAGGCCCGCCGTCGCAACGCCGCACGGTCGGCCCGTCGGCGCGCGCATCCCGCCGACGGCGCCGACTACCGCGGGAACACGGAACGGTGCCTCAGCTTCGGGACGCCGCGGTTGCCCGGCGCCTACAACAACAACTACCAGATACTGCAGACCCCGGACAAGGTCGTCATCGTGTCCGAGATGATCCACGACGCGCGCATCGCGCCCCTCGACGCGCGGCCCCGGGCCGGCATTGCCCAGTGGCACGGCGAGGCGCGGGGGCGATGGGAAGGCGATACGCTCGTCGTCGAGTCCACCCACTACCGGGACGGCGCCGGGTTCCGGGGATCGACCGGAGCCGTGCGGGTGACCGAGCGGTTCACCCGGGTGGGGCCCGACACCGTCCGCTACGAGATCACCGCCGACGATCCGTCCACCTGGGTGGCGCCCTGGACGGTGATGTTCCCGCTGAAGAAGACCGACCAGGCGATGTACGAGTACGCCTGCCACGAGGGGAACTACGGGCTCGCCAACATCCTGCGGAACGCGCGCCTCGAGGAGGCGGCCGCGCGCGCGGCCACCCAGTGACGCGGGACGCCGGGACGGCGCAGAGCGCGGACGCTGACGGGTAGTCGCGTGCCGTGCCCGGGGCAGTGATCGACATGAATCTGCCAACTGCACCCGGACGCGGGCTGCTTCGACCGTGTTCTGCGCTTGACCCGCGGCAATTCAGTTTCCCTCGGTGTCCTCGGCATTCCCGTGTTGGAATCGACGCGAGCGTTTCGCCGAGGCCGGCAAGTCCACAACGAGCACGGTCCTGAGTCATGAGCGTGGCAATTCAATCCCCTCGGTGTCCCCGGCATTGTCGTGACGGAATCGACGCGGGCCTTTCGCCGAGGTCGGCAAGTCCACAACGAGCACGGTCCTGAGTCATGAGCGTGGCAATTCAATTCCCCTCGGTGTCCCCGGCATTGTCGTGACGGAATCGACGCGGACGTTCGCCGAGGCCGGCAAAGTCCACAACGAGCACGGTCCTGAGTCATGAGCGAGGAAAGCAGGCCGCGGCAGTCCGCGCGTACCGCCGCCGGGAAGGCGCCGGCGAAGAAGGCCAAGAAGGCCAAGGACAAGTCGAAGTCGCGCAAGTCCCGCGCGCACCGGAGCGGAGCCCCGGTCGTCGACGCGCGGCCCGCGGACACGATTCGGGTGGACGCCGCCGGCGTTGGCTCGATGCACGACCCCGACGTCATCCGGCGCGTCTTCAAGGAGGGCGTCTATCCCTACACGGATCGCATGAAGCGCGGCGCCTACGAGCGGCGCAAGGCCGCCCTGCAGTCGGAGCTGCTGAAGGTGCAGCGCTGGGTCAAGGAATCGGGGAGCCGGGTCGTCGTCCTGTTCGAGGGTCGCGACGCGGCCGGCAAGGGCGGCACCATCAAGCGGTTCATGGAGCACCTGAACCCCCGCGGCGCCCGCGTCGTCGCCCTCGAGAAGCCCACCGAGCGCGAGCGCGGCCAGTGGTACTTCCAGCGCTACATCGAGCACCTGCCGGCGGCGGGCGAGATGGTCTTCTTCGACCGCTCCTGGTACAACCGCGCCGGGGTCGAGCGGGTCATGGGCTTCTGCACGCGCTCGGAGTACCTCGAGTTCATGCGCCAGTGCCCCGAGCTCGAGCGCATGCTCGTCAACAGCGGCATCCGCCTCTTCAAGTACTGGTTCTCCGTCTCGCAGGAGGAGCAGGCGCGCCGCTTCGGAAGCCGGCAGACCGACCCCCTGAAGCAGTGGAAGATCTCGTCCGTGGATCTCGCCTCCCTCGACAAGTGGGACGGCTACACGGAGGCCAAGGAGGCGATGTTCTTCTACACGGACACCGCCGACGCGCCGTGGACGGTCATCAAGTCCGACGACAAGAAGCGCGCCCGCGTCGCCTGCCTGCGGCACTTCCTCACGAAGATGCCCTATCCCGACAAGAACCCAGACGTGGTGACGGGCCCCGACCCGCTGATCCTGGGCCCCGCGACCCAGGTCGTCGGCCGCGACGAGCCGATGGCGGTCGAGGGGTGAGTTCCGGCGTGGGTCTCCCTTGGCGGGCGTCACGCTGGAGATCCAACCCGACCGAACTTCCCCGCGCGAACCGGATCTCTGAGTTCCCCTGGTCGACCGGTGTAATCGGTCCCACCCCTGGTCGCCGAAGCCGTCCCGCACCCCTGCCTCGGTGATTGCAGTTTGTGTTCCAAGCAAGAGAACTTATGATTCTGGCGTGTCCGCGGTGCTCCTTGCCTGGATCGGCCAGACCGATCTCGATTGCGCGCATGGCGACCGACCGGGCCGGGGTCCCATCGGCAGCGTCGTGGCGGCCCGGCCGTTCGATGCGCTGGTACTGCTCTCCAACTACCCGGCCGAGCAGAACCGGATGTTCATCGATTGGCTGGCCGGGGCAGACACGCCATCTGTCCATCTCCAGGCCGAAGCCCTGACCGATCCGACCGATTACGGCGCCATCCACGCAGCGGCGGTTCGGGCGTTCGACTTCGCCCGCGAGACGTTCGGGGCCGGCGCCGACCTGACCGTCCACGTCAGCCCCGGCACGCCCGCCATGCAGGCGGTGTGGGTGCTCCTCGCCAAGACCCGCTATCCCGCGGAGTTGATCCAGTCGCACGCGCAGACCGGCGTCCGCACGGTCTCCGTGCCGTTCGACATCGCCGCCGAATACGTGCCGGCGTTGCTGCGCCGCACCGACGAGAAGATCGAACGGCTGACGGCCGGGCTGCCCCCGGCATCGCCCGCGTTCGATCGGATCGTCGGCCGCAGCCCGCTGATGGAGCGGGCGAAGGCCCGCGCGCGGCGGGTCGCCCCGCACGACGTCACGGTACTCATCGAGGGGGCGTCCGGTACCGGCAAGGAGCTGTTCGCTCGCGCGATTCACGCGGAGAGCCGCCGCGGTCAGGGTCCGTTCGAGGACGTCAACTGCGGTGCCCTGCCCGAGGGCCTGGTGGAGTCGCTGCTCTTCGGCCACGAGCGGGGGGCGTTCTCCGGCGCCGCCCGGGCCCGCGCCGGCCACTTCGAGGCGGCCGCCGGCGGCACGCTGTTTCTCGACGAGATCGGCGATCTGCCCCTCAACGCCCAGGTCAAGCTGCTGCGGACGCTGCAGGAACGGACCGTCCGGCGACTCGGCGCCGACCGCGCCATCCCCGTCGACGTCCGGGTGATCGCGGCGACGAACCGCGACCTCGCGGCCGAGGTGGCGGCGGGCCGGTTCCGCGAAGACCTCTACTACCGGCTGGCGACCGCCGTCATCCGGCTGCCGCCGCTCCGCGAACGCCGCGGCGATCTGACGCCTGTCATCGACCACTTCCTCGGTGCCGCCAACCGCAAGTTCGCCGACCAGCCGGGCATCGAACAGAAGGCCCTTTCTCCGAAGGCAAGGAACCTTCTGTTGGCGCACCCGTGGCCGGGCAACGTCCGGGAGCTGCAGGCGACGATGGACCGGCTCGTTCTCTGGGCGGCGCGCGCCGACATCGGCGCCGAGGACGTGCAGGGGGAGTTGCTGCGATCGGTCACCGATCCGCCCGCCGATCTGCTGGGCCGGCCGCTGGGCGACGGGCTGCGACTACCGGAGCTGATGGCGGCGTTGGCCCGGCACTACCTCGGTCGCGCCCTCGACGAGGCGGGCGGCAACAAGACGCGTGCGGCGGAGCTGGTCGGGTTGCCGAGCTACCAGACGCTCACCAACTGGTTGGCGCGCTACGGCGTGGCCGGGCCGGGGAAGGGCCGGCGGCGATGAACGATGCATCTACGGGTGCACCTCGATCGGGGTCGAGCGCACGGCTGCGTCCGCCCGCGACGACATCGGCGGCCACGTCCCGGCTGCTCCCACGGGCGAGGTTGTGGCGTGGCCCGGCCGGGCAAGTGAGGGCGCCGATGAACGATGCACTTACGGGTGCGGGGTCGAGCACACGGCTGCGTCCGCCCGCGACGACATCGGCCACCGCGTCCCGGCTGCTCCCGCGGGCGAGGCTGTCGGAGGCTCCGGCGAAGGCGTGGCCGGTCGGCGCCGTTTGCGGCGGCGATGACGACAGGGGCGCCGCCGGACTTGTGTACTCCGGCGGTGGCACGATCGTTGCTTCAGTGAACGTCGATGGTTGACTTGCGAAGAATGGACGGAACGATGTCGCCTGACCACAATCACCGCGACGACGAGACGACGACCACGCCTGCGGGCGACGAAGCGACGGGCGATGCCCCGGCGGTCCGGCCTGCCGGGTCCGACGGACCGGAAGACGGCGCGTTCGACAAGCCGTCCGGCGGCGCGCCCGCGCCGCGGTCGGTCCACCCGGAGCCTCCCCCGGCGGATACCGCCCAAACCGCGGAAATCCGGCCCGAGGGAGAGCCGCCGTTGATCACCGCCGTCGAGATCGAGAACTTCAAGGGAATCGGCCGTCCGGTTCGGATCGAGCTGCGGCCTATCACCCTCCTGTTCGGCCGCAACAGCGCCGGCAAGAGCACCGTGCTGCACGCGCTCTGCTATGCGCACGAGCTCCTGAGTCACCGCAACTTCGACGCGCACAAGACCGATCTCGGCGGCGACCAGATCGACCTGGGCGGGTTCCGGCGTTTCGTCCACGGGCATGACCTGAAGCGCTCGGTGCGGCTCCGCTTCGAGTTGAACCTGGCTGGCCTCGTTCTGCCCGAGCCCGGGGGGGCCTACGAGGCCATGCCGCTCGGTTGGTCCCTTGGTGCGTTCGCTGACGTTGCTTCCTTGGAGGAGGCGGAAACGGGCTGGCTTGAGTTGAGAATCACATGGACGGCAGAGCGGGACGAGCCGATTGTCAGCGACTATGAAGTCGGTGTCGATGGACAGGTGCTCGGTCACATCCAGGCCCCGGCGTCCGGGAGAATGGCGACGTTGCTGGCCAACCTGTCGCATCCCCTGTTGGGCCATGACATCGATCGAGACGAGAAGGACACCCTGTCGCGGTACGTCGGGCAAGTGCGCGAGGACCCGGCTACTGGGAGGTATGCCCAGCGATTTCGACCGATGGAGGTGCTTCTTGAGCCTGGGACAGCGCTTCGTCCGCGTTCATCCGCCGTGCCGTCCTTCGACCAGCATTTCTGGATCCAGGACAAGACGCTCGACGACCGTTCACGCTTCGACATCCCGAGGCTGTCAAGCGACACTCAAAACTGACCCCTTGGCGACATCGAAAACTGACCCCCGAAGAAACGGCGTATGTAGATCGACTTCCGGCGGTTCACCGCGTCCCGCGAGCGTCGTGGACGGCCGGGACGCCCCGTCCAGGCCGGGCCGCAAGGCCCATAACTGCCATCCGAGCCGCGGGGCGGACGGGGTGTCACCCGGCAGGGCCGGAGCGGAGCGGAGGACGTGCGCAGCACGTTGACACGCCGGCCGGCCCGCAGCTACGAGCTCTCGACCTCCCGGCAAGCTGCCTCTAGCCGTCACGCCCGAAGCCCCTGGGCAGCTCGACGGCCTCCAGTACCGACAGGTCCAGATCGCAGACCTGCTCGAGCAACCCCGCGGTCGCGGACCCGGCGAGGGATTCCGGCAACGCTTCCCGCCACTCCCGATACTGGTCCTGCAGCGCCAGGAGCGTCCGTACCGCGTCGTCCCACTGCTGTGGCCGCGACCTCCGATCCGCCGGCCGGCGGTACCGGATCCGAGCCGCGCCGGCCTGCCGCCGCTCCCGGTAACGCGCCTGCCGCTCCGCGTTCGTCAACGCCACGACTACTCCACACCGTTACGTAACGGACCGGTGACAGGCGGCTCGGCCCCCGGACGTTCACGACGTCGAGCGTCGGCGGACTCGACCGGTGCCGCGTTGCAGCGGGCCGACCCTCCTGACAACGGCCACGCCGGCCGAAGGGCGGCGTGGGGCGGGACCGGCGCGTGAGCGCGAGTCCCTGTCTGTGCTCGCCACGGTGTCGGTCGCGTGATCATGACGATGCTCCCGGGCGGGTCTCCGACGCGACAGGCCTCAGCGCCGGGGTCTTCAGGGCACCCGCCCGACGCTTCTCCCGCAGCCTGTAGCTCTCCCCGGTGATCGTCAGCACGTGGCTGTGGTGCAGCAGCCGGTCGAGGATCGCGGTCGCAACCACGGCGTCGCCGAACACCTCGCCCCATTCCCCGACCGAGCGGTTCGACGTGATCAGCATGCTGCCGCGCTCGTAGCGCCGCGAGACGAGCTGGAAGAACAGGTGCGCGGCATGCGCCTCGAAAGGGAGGTACCCCAGTTCGTCGCAGACCAAGAGCTTGGGCTTGGCGTAGAAGGTCAGGCGGTCCTCCAGCCGGCCCGCGCTCTGCGCCTTGACCAACGCCGCCATCAGCGCCTGCGCCGTCGTGAACAGGGTCGAGTAGTTCTGTCGGATCGCCTCGCGACCGAGCGCGATCGCGAGATGCGTCTTCCCGACCCCCGGCGGGCCGAGCACCAGGAGCGCGTCGCCGTGCGCCACCCACCGCGACGTCGCCAGCTCCCGCACCTGGCGCCGGTCGACGCTCGGCTGGGCCTTGAAGTCGAAGTCGGCGAGCTCGCGCACCATCGGGAAGCGCGCGATCTTCAGCGCCATCTCGATGCGCCGCTCGTCCTTGCGGGAAACCTCCCGCTCGACGAACATCGCCAGCGCCTCCCGCAACGTCAGCTTCTTCTCCGCCGCCTCGTCGAGCAGGTTGTCGAGCTGGTCGCGAATCGCGGTCAGCCGCAGCCGCGTCAACCAGCCGAGAAGCGTCTCATGGTCCACGGCCATCAGAAGCTCCCCCCGGCCACGGCCGCGTACTCGTCGAGCGGACGCAGCAGCTCCGGCTTCGGCCGCACCGCTTCGGTCTCGGCCGGGCGCGGGCCGCCCACGACGCCGACCAGGTGGGCGCGGTCGGTGACCCGCGCGTGGCGTCCCTCGTGCTCGACGTGCTCGGCGACAACCCTCGGGCCGTGGTGAACGCGTACCCGGCCGCCGCTGACCACCACCCGCACCCGCTCGCCGATCAGCCGCCACGGCACCGAGTAGGCGTTGGTGTCGACCACCACCGCGCAGTCGGCGTGGACCGTCCGGACCAGGTCCCGCAACTGCCCGAACGGCGGCCGGCCTGCACACGGCCGAAGGCGCTCCGCTTCCCGGGCGAAGCGCTCGAGCGGGACCTCGCCGGTGGTGCCGTGGCGACGCCGGTCGGCAATCTCCCGCTGCCACCACCCGAGATGTGCGTCCATCCCCGCCCAGCTCTCGAAGCGATGTCCGGCGATGGCGTTTCCCTTCACGTAGCCGACGCCGCGCTCGTCCTTCCCCTTCGTCCGGGCCCGATACGGCGCACAGGCCCGCGGCCGGAACTTCCAGTAGGACGCGAACGCCAGGAACCGCTTGTTGAACTCGACCTCCCGCGTCTCCGCGTCGTGGACGACCACCAGCGGCCGCGGATTGTCGATCAGCACCTCTCGGGTCACGCCGCCGAAGTGATGGAACGCGCCCTCCAGGCCGCGAAACCACGCCGACTGCCGCTCGTGTCTGAACGTCGCCACGTAGCAGCGCCGCGAGTAGCCCAGCGTCGCCACGAACAGGAAGACGCGCACCCGCTCGTCGGCAATCGGCACCCGCAGCTGGCCGAAATCAATCTGCAGCTGACGGCCCGGGGGCGTCTCGAACCGCACCGTCGCCTTCGCCTCGGCCGTCAGCAGCCGCCGGAACGGTGCCACCGCCCGCTCGACCGTGCGCAGGCTCACGTCGATCCCCTGCTCCCGGACCAGGTCCTGGCGCACCACCTCGGCATTGCCGCGGTGCTGGAAGAAGCGCTCCTTCAGCCACGCCTCCTGATCCTCGAGCTTGCCGCCGCCCGGCTGTCGGCTGTACGTCATCCAGCCGTCGGCCGCCACGTAGCGTTTCACCGTGTTCTTGCTGCACCCGAACTCCCTGGCGATGCGCCTCAGCCCCCAGCCGAGCGCCCGCAGGTGCAGCATCGCCTCCACCTCGTCTGGCTTCACCATCTGTGCCCGTGGCCTCCTCGCCCACGGGCCGACATCCTTGCATCCCGTCATCTGCTGACTCCTCCCTTGGACCAGGGGGGTCAGTTTTCACTGTCGCCAGGGGGTCAGTTTTCACTGTCGCCTGACAGAGGCTGCTCGCCGGAATCGGAATCCTGCTGCGCGACGAATTGGCGGTGTTTCGGTATCTCGGTCCCTTGCGGGATCTGCATCCGTGCGCGATGGTCGAGCGGGACGGTTTCGTTCCCGGCCGATGGGCCGACGGGTCCGCGGCCTGGGACGTCTTGAACCGCCGCGCCCAGGTCACCTTGAGCCGAATCGCAAACGACTTCGGCAATCCGCGAGAGCGCAATCGGGCCATGGTCGTTCGGCGTGTGAGCGACTGGCTGTCGCGAGAGGATCGGCTCGACACGGGTTACGAGCTGCGCGTGCGCAACGTCGTCGAGCTTCCAGCGAACACGCCATTGGTGGACGTGCTGAACAAGGGAGTTCAGGGGGGGGAGCTGGCGGCGATCAAGGCGAACAAGGCGGATGCCTGGGGGGCCGAATGCCGTGGTGACGTCATGAGGAAGGCGCCGCGGGACAAGATCGATGCCTTGGCCGACGCGATCGCGCAAGCGCAGGTTCACAGGCAGATCGAGCTCGTTGCCACCACGGGAGAGGGTCTGCCGGTGCGCACGTCCGAAATCGGCGTGGGCGTCTCGCAGGTACTTCCCGTGGTGGTGGCCGCCCTCGATCCGGACCGCCCGGCGATCACTGCCATCGAGCAACCGGAGTTGCACGTCCATCCCCGGCTGCAGGTGGAGCTCGGCGACCTCTTCGCCGAACAGGCCGTCGGCGGCGGCGTGTTCCTGATCGAGACTCACAGCGAGCACCTGATGCTGCGCCTGCTGCGCCGCATCGAGGAAACGGGCAGCAATGAGCTGCCGGAAGGGAAGCCGGCCTTGAAGCCGGACCAGGTCTCCGTGGTCTACGTCGAGCAGATCGACGGCGAAGTCAGGGCGACGCGGCTTCGAATCGACGAGTCCGGCGAGTTTATCGACCGCTGGCCGCAGGGCTTCTTCGACGAACGGACCGATGAGCTCTTCTGATGCTCTTCGAATACGCGGTCGAGCCGGAGCTGGTTGCGACCTGGGTCGAGCCGAGAACGGGCCGGTACTTCATCGAGAGGTTCGGGAGTAACAGGTTACCGCACGCGGGAGCTTGCGCTACCGCGCTGGGCGTTGCAGTTCGGGTGCGACGGTGGGCGAACGTGAGCGAAGCAGCCCCACGATCACGGTGTGGGGATTGCGCTGGCGTCGGCAGGCGGTGCAGATGACCGAGGCCAGTGTCTGCTGCGTGGCCGCGCCGCGCCAGGAGCGATTGCCCCCGCACACCTTGCGGGTGACGACGGCGGGGCGAATGGCCTGTTCGGCCCGCCAATTGGTGGCGTCGACGGCGGGGTTGCACAGGAACGTGAACAGCGCCTTCCATTCCGTGGTCAGATGCTTCGCGAAGCACTGCACGTCGGCCAGTGGGCCGGGGTGGAGCAGTCGTCGAGCGAGTCGGGTGGCCAGGGTTTCCAGGGCTTCGCCGAGGTCATCACGGGACAGCTCACCGGCGCGGGCGTCGTCGCGCAGGCGGAGGGCTTGCTTCAACAGAGCGTGGATGTCGGCGGCGATGCGACTGCGGGGATGGTCCCGGCACAGGGTCCGTCCCCGTCGTAGAAGATGGGCGAGACACGTCTGATGGGTGGCCCGGGTGAAGCGCCGATATGGCGCCCAGCCGTCGCGGATGAGCACGCCGTCGAAGTCTGGCCCCAACAGGTGGGCCGCTTCATCGTAGCCTCGTCCGGGCTGAATGGCGTAGACGGTCGTCTTCTCCGACGCGCCCGCCCAGAGCCACTGCAGGTGGCCGCCGACCTTCCACCCGGTTTCATCCGGGGTGACGATGGGGCTGTTGCGAAGCTGGCGCCGCAGGTCGCTATAGGTCAGCTCGGCGCGGCGGGCGGCCCGATGTACGGCGCGGACGAGGCCGCTCGAACTCACGCGGATATCGTACTGTTGCCGCAGCAGGGTCGCGATCTTGCCGAACGACAACCCCATCTGCTTGTTGAGGATGACGGCCGACGCCACCAGCGCGGGGCCCAGTTGTACGGCGGCGGCGCCGAAGGCGTCGGAGGTCTGCAACCGATGCCGACCCCGCACCCGCTGGCCGCAATCCTGACAGGCGCCGAGGGCGACTCGAAATTCGCGGACGAGGACTCGCGGGACCGGCAGTTCTTCCTGGAACTGGGTGGCCATACCGGTCGAGCGCACTCGTCCGCCGCAATCCGGACAGCTCGCCGGCAGCGGTACGTCGTGACGGACGTCTACCCGGGTTGGTCTGCACCGGCGGGCCGGCTGCCCGTACTGGGCACCGGCTCGACGGCCGGGGCGCTTGGGTTCGAGCGTGACGGTCTTGGCGAAGGGAGCCGCTTGGCGATAACCGGCGCGTCTGGCTGCATCGAGCTCTCGTTTCAGGCGGGTGTTCTGCTTCTCGAGCCGTTCGATCCGCCGCTGCAGCCGCTCGCGCTCGCGCTCGCTCTCTTCGAGTTCGCGCCTCACGCGCGCGTGCTCCTCCGGCGTCGGCCGGGGGGCGTCCTGCTCGCGGCGCGTCGGGCGCATACCCCGTTTATCGGCACCTGTGCAATTCTGTGCACCCCCGACGCCAGCGACCGCCGCCTTCCACATCGCGCCCGGCGCTTCGACGCTTGCCGCTCGTACCGACGCGGTAACCAATTACGTTCGGGATTGGTTCCCCGCGCCTCATCTCGCGATTCCCCAAACGCTGGAAGAGGCGTGTCTGGGACGCTTGGCAAGCGGTAACAGGTTACCGCACGCGGGAGCTTGCGCTACCGCGCTGGGCGTTGCAGTTCGGGTGCGACGGTGGGCGAACGTGAGCGAAGCAGCCCCACGATCACGGTGTGGGGATTGCGCTGGCGTCGGCAGGCGGTGCAGATGACCGAGGCCAGTGTCTGCTGCGTGGCCGCGCCGCGCCAGGAGCGATTGCCCCCGCACACCTTGCGGGTGACGACGGCGGGGCGAATGGCCTGTTCGGCCCGCCAATTGGTGGCGTCGACGGCGGGGTTGCACAGGAACGTGAACAGCGCCTTCCATTCCGTGGTCAGATGCTTCGCGAAGCACTGCACGTCGGCCAGTGGGCCGGGGTGGAGCAGTCGTCGAGCGAGTCGGGTGGCCAGGGTTTCCAGGGCTTCGCCGAGGTCATCACGGGACAGCTCACCGGCGCGGGCGTCGTCGCGCAGGCGGAGGGCTTGCTTCAACAGAGCGTGGATGTCGGCGGCGATGCGACTGCGGGGATGGTCCCGGCACAGGGTCCGTCCCCGTCGTAGAAGATGGGCGAGACACGTCTGATGGGTGGCCCGGGTGAAGCGCCGATATGGCGCCCAGCCGTCGCGGATGAGCACGCCGTCGAAGTCTGGCCCCAACAGGTGGGCCGCTTCATCGTAGCCTCGTCCGGGCTGAATGGCGTAGACGGTCGTCTTCTCCGACGCGCCCGCCCAGAGCCACTGCAGGTGGCCGCCGACCTTCCACCCGGTTTCATCCGGGGTGACGATGGGGCTGTTGCGAAGCTGGCGCCGCAGGTCGCTATAGGTCAGCTCGGCGCGGCGGGCGGCCCGATGTACGGCGCGGACGAGGCCGCTCGAACTCACGCGGATATCGTACTGTTGCCGCAGCAGGGTCGCGATCTTGCCGAACGACAACCCCATCTGCTTGTTGAGGATGACGGCCGACGCCACCAGCGCGGGGCCCAGTTGTACGGCGGCGGCGCCGAAGGCGTCGGAGGTCTGCAACCGATGCCGACCCCGCACCCGCTGGCCGCAATCCTGACAGGCGCCGAGGGCGACTCGAAATTCGCGGACGAGGACTCGCGGGACCGGCAGTTCTTCCTGGAACTGGGTGGCCATACCGGTCGAGCGCACTCGTCCGCCGCAATCCGGACAGCTCGCCGGCAGCGGTACGTCGTGACGGACGTCTACCCGGGTTGGTCTGCACCGGCGGGCCGGCTGCCCGTACTGGGCACCGGCTCGACGGCCGGGGCGCTTGGGTTCGAGCGTGACGGTCTTGGCGAAGGGAGCCGCTTGGCGATAACCGGCGCGTCTGGCTGCATCGAGCTCTCGTTTCAGGCGGGTGTTCTGCTTCTCGAGCCGTTCGATCCGCCGCTGCAGCCGCTCGCGCTCGCGCTCGCTCTCTTCGAGTTCGCGCCTCACGCGCGCGTGCTCCTCCGGCGTCGGCCGGGGGGCGTCCTGCTCGCGGCGCGTCGGGCGCATACCCCGTTTATCGGCACCTGTGCAATTCTGTGCACCCCCGACGCCAGCGACCGCCGCCTTCCACATCGCGCCCGGCGCTTCGACGCTTGCCGCTCGTACCGACGCGGTAACCAATTACGGCAAGCGGTGGAGAAGAGAAACGGCCGCGACGTGGATCGACAGCGGCGACGGATGGAAACCCTGATTCAGCACCTGTCGTCAGCGATGGTGGAGCGCCGACGCGCCGTTTGGGATGCCGAACGGTCGTGGATGGAGAACGCGCTCGATCAGGAAGTTCCTTTCCATGCGGTCCTCGCACGACACAATCCGACGGGAGATCCCAGGGTGCTGGTTGCCGACGAGTTGGACGAGTCTACTGCGGGGTGGGCGGCGCCGCATGGCAGGGCGGTGGCCAGAAGGGCGGAGACCATCGCGGACGCGGTCGGCGGCATGCTTCGGATTGCGACGGACGTCATCTTCGTCGATCCCTATTTTGCGCCAGGTCGCAGGGATTTCGTCAGAGTGATCGCCGCATGTGTGAAGGCGGGCTGCGAAGGGAGGTCGGTCGGTCCGGCGACAGTCCGTATCTTCAGCTCGGACAGGGAAGCGAATGGCACTCATGAGCACTTCAGGACCGAATGTCGAGAGCGTCTGCCCCGCGAGTTTCCGCCGGGCCAAGCGGTTGTGATTCGGCGGCTCGGTGAACGGACAGGCGGAGAGAGGCTGCACAATCGCTACATTCTGACGGAGCTTGGTGGCGTGAGTCTCGGCGCGGGTCTGGACGAGAGAGAGGCGGGAGCCACCGATGACCTCAATCTGCTCGCCAGCCACCAGTATCGTCGTCGCTGGGCGCAATACGCCGGAGAGCCGCCGGGATTCGACCAACCTGAAGATCCGATCACGATCGTCGGCAGTCGATGAGGACGTCAGAGGATCCGGTGTCGTGTACGGCGCGGAATTGACGGTTGACTTGCAAAAAGTGGACGTTGACCATGGTGCGTGAACACGATCACCGCGACGACGAGAAGCAGACGCGGTGAATCTCGACCCGCGGCACCGGCGCTCTGTTACCCGCCCGCTGCAAGAGCAGTCCGAAGGAACCATACCGCGGCTGAGAGGATCCAGGGTGCTTCCGCAGCGCGTTCCGTGATGCCCTTGTGCGTCCGCTGAAGGACGCAGGCCTGGGAGCCGAAGTGTTCATCTGGAGCGACTTCCACGACCGCTACCTGGTCAGCAACCTGGTGGGAATCTCGCTGCCGAATGGTTTCGACGTTCCAGGGGCCCCGGGTGCCATCACAACCTGGACCCGCCTCGGACGAAGAGACCGCGACGACGTGCAGCGGGAGTTCGACCCTGGTGCCGGACGGCACGGGTTGGTGGACCGCTTCGACCTGCGGCCGTAGGCGTTCGCCGACGCCGTCGCTTCACCGGCCGCGCTCGGCCTGCGTCTCTTCGACCGCGAGCGCCATGGCGTCATCGTCGGTCAGTCCGGATCGTTCCCCGGCGGCGGCGACGAGGGCCGCCGCGGTCTCGGTGGTCTTGGCACCGTAGAGGTCGAGACTCTCCTCGATGATCCGCCGGATCGTCGTGTTGCGGCGGGCCGCCGTCTCCTTGAGCGCCCGATGACGCTCGTCGGAGAGCGTGATGGTCAGTCGTGACATGGCGATTCCGCAACTTGGTGTGAACGCGCCAACACCATATCACCGCGATGGATGCGGGGCGTTGTTCGGCCGGTATCGGTGCAACGCCGGACGGCGTGTATCATCTTCGCCAGCCATGCCGAGCACATCCGACTCTTCTCCCGGCAGCCGGCTGTGGGCCGCGTTCGGTCCCGGCATCCTCTGGGCGGCGACCGCCATCGGGGTGTCCCACCTCGTGCAGTCGACGCGCGCCGGCGCGTCGGCCGGCTTCGGGTTGGCCGGGGTCATCCTGATCGCCCTCGTCCTCAAGTACCCGTTCTTCGAGTACGGCCCGCGCTACGCGGCGGCCACGGGGCAGAGCCTCGTCGAGGGGTACGCGCGCACCGGGCGGTGGGCGCTGTGGCTGTACCTGGTCATCACGGTGCTGACGGGCGGGGTCATCCAGGCCACGGTGGTCATGTTCACCGCCTACCTGGTGGGGTTCGCGCTGGGCGTCGACTGGCCGCTGGCGGTGCTGGCGGCGGCGGTCATGGCGCCGGGCTGCGCGTTGCTGTGGTGGGGCCGGTTCCGCGGCTTGGATCTGTCCATCAAGCTCGTCGTGCTGCTGCTCGCGGTGTCGACGCTGCTGGCCGCCGCCGTCAGCCTGCCGCGGGCCGACTTCTCGACGGTGGCGCTGTGGCCGGGGGAGCTCATCGGGGCGGGGGTGCCGTTCCTGTTCCTGCTGGCGCTTGCGGGGTGGATGCCGTCGGCCATCGACATCTCGGTGTGGAGCTCGCTGTGGACGCTGGCCAAGAACGAGACGTCGGGGCAGCGGTGCTCGGTGGAGACGGCGCGGCAGGACTTCCTCATCGGCTACGTGGGGACGGCGGTGCTCGCGTTCACGTTCGTGATCCTCGGGGCGGCGGTGATGTTCCAGTCCGGTGAGGAGCTGTCCGCGCAGGGGACGCTGTTCTCGACCCAGCTCGTGGACCTCTACGCCGCGACCCTCGGGGCGTGGACCCGGCCGGTGGTGCTGGTGGCGGTGGTGACGACCATGCTGTCGACGACGATGACGGTGCTCGACGGCGGCCCCCGCGCCATCGAGCGCTCCATCCTGGTGCTGCGCTCGCCGGGGACGCCCGTGCAGCCCTGCGGTCCGCTCTACTGGTGGACCCTGGCGGCCCTGGTCACCCTGACCGTAATCGTGATGGCGTTGTTCATCGGCAACCTCACCACGATGATCGACTTCGCCACCACCCTGGCCTTCCTGACCGGTCCCGTGCTGGGCTATCTCAACCTGCGCGCCGTGACCTCTCCCGAGATGCCGCCCGAGCACCGGCCCGGGCCGGCGATGCTGGCGTTGTCGTGGATCGGCATCGTCCTGCTGGGCGGGACGGGGATCTTCTACCTGATCACCCTCGTCGGTTGAGGGTGAGGACCTGGCGCCCGAGTGCCGCCGCGCCGCCCGCTTTCAGTCGAGCGCGACGGGGTAGATGAGGAGCCGATTGCCGTCGAGCTGGGGAATCAGGACCCGGCTGCGGCCCAGGTCGAAGCCGATGTCGGCGGCCGGGGTGTCCGAGACGATCTCGGTCACCGCGCCCGACGGCGCGACGTGATAGACGGCGTTGGCGCCGAAGCTCGAGACCACCAGCGAGCCGTCTTCCAGCGCGACGACGCCGTCGAGCTGGCCCTGCGGGAGCTCGGCCACGACCGTCAGCTCGCCGTCCGGGGCGACGCGGACGACGGTGTTCGCGCCGATCGGGACCATCACGAGGCCCTGCGGGGTTTCGATGATGCCGTTGGGCAGGGCCAGAGCATCGCCCCGTGCCATCGCCTGGGCCCGCCCGTCGGCGTCGAACCGGTAGATGGCGGCGGTGCCGGTCGGCGCGAACCCCTGCGCGGTGATGGCGATGCCGGTGTCGGTGACGTAGACGGTGCCGTCGGCGCCGACGGCGACGTCGTTCAGGAACCCGGCGTTCGGAACCGCCCACTCCCCGAGCGGGGCGCCGGATGCCCGGTCGAACCGGCGTACGACGTCGATGTCCGCCACGTAGAAGCGGTCTCCGTGGACCGCGCTGCCCTTGGGGGCGTGCAGCGTCACGCCCGGGTCGGCGCCGTCTATCCACTTCAGGTCGAGCACCTGCCCGTCCGGCGACACCCGCGAGATGAACCCGTTGTCGTCGCGGTCGCCCGGCCCGCCGTTGATGTTCGACACCAGATAGACGTCCGCCTCGGGATCGTGAAGGGCGGACTCCGGCGTGCTCATGTCGCCGACCGAGATGGGTTCCTGACCGTACAGTGGGCTGGCCGTGCACAGGATCGCGGCGAGCACGAGGGCCCGGCGCCGGTGTACGCGCATCTCTCGCTGGGGTGTCATGTCGAACTCCCGGGCGCCGCTCGAGACGACGCCGTGACTCGTGGTTTCGTGGTTTTCGCGAAGGAAGCAGGCGCATTATCGCATGGCGTCCGCGCTGGTCCGCCAAATCGTCGCTTGTGGCTCCGCTTGGCGCCCGCAGCCAACCCTCCAGCCGTCCGCGCCGTTCCACGGCGCAGACCTCTGGCGCGATTCCAGTTACGCGCGAGCAACTCGTGGCCGAACCCCGCGTCGTACCGAGACCGGCGAGGCGCAGGATGCTCGCCGGTCGAAGGCGGCGGGCGCCCGGGGCTGGTCCTCCCGCAGCGCTTCGATCTCGTCGATCTCCCGCCCTGGCCGCGGGCGCCCGGGGCTGGTGGTGGCTTCTGCGGGGCTCCTGCCACGAGCCCTCGCGTCAAAAAAGGCGCGCGCATGGGAACCGGCGGGTGTATAACTGGCCCTGATCCGTGGCTCGATCCCGGAGCGTCGAGAGGAGGTCGTGATGGGCACGCGGTTCGAGGGCATGGCCCGGCTACCGATGTGGGCACTGGCGGCGGCCGTTGCGGCGGCGATGGTCGGCATCTCGCCTTCGACCGCCGCCGCCCAGACCGACGAGTACGCGGCGCCCCGCCTGCCGGGCACGGAGCATCCCGACATCAGCGGCATCTGGCAGGCGTTCACCACCGCCAACTGGAACCTGCAGGACCACGGCGCCGAGGCCGGGCCGTTTCCCCGGCTGCTCGGGGTCTGGGGGGCGCAGCCGCCGGGGCAGAGCGTGGTCCTCGGCAACGAGATCCCCTACCGCCCCGAGGCCCTCGCCCGCAAGCGCGAGAACCTCGAGCGGCGGCTCGCGGTCGACCACGACAACGTCAACACGGTCGGCGACCCCGAGGCGAAGTGCTACCTGCCGGGGGTGCCGCGGGCCACCTACATGCCGTTCCCGTTCCAGATCATCCAGAGCACCGGCAAGATCATCATCGCCTACCAGTTCGCCAGCGCCAGCCGCACCATTCCCCTGAACGGGACCAGCGAGGCGCCGGTCGACAGCTGGATGGGCTGGTCGAACGGGCGCTGGGAGGGGGACACCCTGGTGGTGGAGGTGAACGGCTTCAACGACCTGTCGTGGTTCGACCGGGCCGGCAACTACCACAGCGCGGCGATGCAGGTGGTGGAGCGGTACACGCCCATCAGCCCCTGGCACATGATGTACGAGGCGACGATAGAGGATCCCGAGGTCTTCACCCGCCACTGGACGATCCGGCTGCCGCTGTACCGCCGCATCGAGGACGATCTGCGGCTGCTGGAGTTCAAGTGCGTGGACCTCGCCGAGGAGTACGTGTACGGGGGCCTCGTCGACCCGGAAGAAGGAGGTGCACGGTGAGACTTCGGAAGTGTGCGCTCGTCGCCGCCGCGATCGGGATGGCCGCGGCCGGAACGGCACCGGCGGCGGGGCAGACCCAGGACTCCGGCCAGGCCGAGTACACCACGCCGCGGACCGCGTGGGGCGATCCGGACCTGCAGGGCATGTGGGACACCCGCACCTATACGCCGATGGAGCGGCCGCCCGAGTTCGGCACGCGGGAGTTCATGACCGAGGAGGAGGCGGCCGAGCGCGAGCGCCTCGGGCTGCGCCGGGTCGTCAGCGACGACGATGACGACGCGATCGCGCAGGAGCTGGTGCAGCAGGACGTGGCGCGCTACGCCCGGTCCGACGCCCCCGACGACGGGCGGCCCGGTTTCCGCATCGCCGGCGCCGAGTACAACGCGTTCTGGAGCGCCGACCCCACGACGCCCCCTATATCCCTGCGCACGTCGCAGATCACCGATCCGCCCGACGGGCGCATGCCGCCGCTGACCCGCGACGCGCTCGCCATCTGGGAGGCGCGGGAGGAGGCGCGGCGTGCCCGCAGCCAGGCCGACGACTGGGAGGACCGCGGGCTGTCCGAGCGGTGCATCACCCGGAACGGTCTGCCCGGCGAGATGCTGGGGAGCAGCCAGCAGCCGCTCAAGGAGATCGTGCAGACGCCCGGGTACGTGACCATCGTAATGCCCTACGGCTACGTCCGGATCATCCCCGTCGGCACCGGGGACCAGGACCCGCCGGGACCTCTGGGTGCGGACATCCGGCAGTGGAACGGCGACTCGATTGGCCGGTGGGAGGGCGACACCCTGGTGGTCGAGACCGCCAACTTCAAGAACACCGTGAGGAACGCCGTGCCGGCTCACGGGGGGCCGTTCGGCGGGTCCGCGCACGTGCACTACTACCCGGGCACCGGCGAGACGCTGCGTCTGACCGAGCGCATCCGCCGCCTTGACGCCGAGACCCTGGAGTATCGCTACACGGTGGAGGACCCGAACGTGTTCGTGCGCCCCTTCACCACCGTCAACTACTTCACGCTCGATCCGTGGGCGACCGGGGGCAATCAGGACCGGCTGTTCGAGTACGCGTGCCACGAGCACAACTACGGCATGACGAACGCCATCCGCGGGGCGCGGGTCGACCGGCAGTGGGCGCTCGACGAGGCGGCCCGCGAGGCGGCCATCCGCAGCCGCGAGCTCGACGAGAAGAAGGCGCTGCTCGAGGCGTGGGAAGCCGAGCGGCAGGACGGTCGCTAGCAGCCCGTGGTGAAACCCCGCGTTGCACAGAGAGCGGATTGGGCATATGTAACCGACGAACGACGCAGTCAGGCGGGATGCATCGCCGCTCGAATGCAGCGGGGACTCTCGCCACGGGCTGCTAGCGCCGCTAGGGTGCCCGCGCGACCTTGCGGTCGCGTTGGGAGTCTCGCAAGCGCGAGCTCGAGGGACGCGCGTCGGCGATCAGACAGAGGCGCGGGCCGGGTTCGGGCCCGCGATGGCGAGAGGAGGTCGGAGATGCGAGTACGGACAGTCGTGTCGATAGCCGTCGTCGGCGGGCTCTTGGCCGTGGCCGGCGGACGGGCGCTGGCCCACCACGCGTTCGCGGCCGAGTTCGACGCGAACGCCCCGATCGAGATGGCGGGGACGGTGGTCAGGATGGAGTGGGTCAATCCCCACACCTGGATCCACATCGACGTGGCTCAGCCCGACGGCTCAGCCGAGCGGTGGATGATCGAGGGCGGGCCGCCCACCTCGCTGCTGCGGCGCGGGTTCACCAAGCGCTCGCTGCTGGCCGGCACCGAGGTCCTCGTCGAGGGGTTCCGGGCCAAGGACGGGTCGAACAAGGCCAACGGCCGGGACGTGACGTTCGCCGACGGCAGCAAGCTGTTCCTCGGCTCGTCGGGCACCGGCGCCCCGCGGGACGGCCGCGATCCGACCGAGCCGCCGAGGTAGCGGTCCGGGAGCTGGACAGCCGCCACCCGCGCGGCGGGCGTCGCGCGCCGCGGGCGCGACCCTGTCGACGGGGCGGCAGTGCATCGCGGCTTCTCGGACCGATGCCCGCGCGGGAATGCACTACAATGACGACACGTCTTCAACCAAGGGGGAGTCCAGTCCAGTGCGTACCGCCATCATCGCATTCCTCGCAGTCGTCCTCGTAGCGTTCTCAGTCTCGCCGGTGGCCGCGCAGTCGCCCGCGGCGGCCCTGGAGCAGGATGCAGGCGGGCAGCTCCGGCTCTCGCAGGCGCCGGCGCCCGGTCCGATCGATCCGGAGCGCCTGCGGCAGATCAGGTCCGAGCGTACGCGCCAGTTTCTCCTGGGCGCGGGATTGATGGCGGCGGGCGGCGCGGTGGGTTTCTCCAAGCAGAACTGGGTCGTCGAAGAGGGCGTGATCGGCATCGCCATCGCCGCTCTCGGCCTGGCGGCCATCATCGAGCCCGTGACGTGGCGGGACCTGGAGGTCAGGACGTCCGCCAACGGCCTGTCTCTGGCTTGGTGAGGCGGACACCGGAGGGTGTTCGGGGCTTCCGGCCGCGGCGGCCGGCGGGCCGCTGACAGGCCGCTGACAGGCAGGCGCCGGGGGGAACCGACTGCCCGGCGGCGGTGCCGTTCGTGTCGGCGCCCGCGGCGGAGTCGTACGGTTCGACCCGGCAGCCCGAAGGAAGCATCGGTCTCGCGCGCACCGCGCACGAAGGAGAAGCATCATGCGGAACCGGAGGATCGCCCCGATCGTCGCCGCCGTCGTGGGTCTGCCCTTCGTCCTCGCCGGCTGCGCGGAGATGCCCGCCCCGGCGGCGGAGGATGCGTCGACGCCTGCCGCCCCGCCCGTGGAAGACGTGGCGGCGGCGAGCGGCCTGCCGCGCGGTCCCGTCGTCGGGACGTACCAGCTCGTCGGACGCAACGTCAAGGACGAGAGCGGCGCGTGGGTCCCCATCGAGGACTTCAACTCGCTCGGGTACATCACGTACAGCGACACCGGGTACATGGCGGTCAACGTCATGCCCCTCGATCGAGAGCCGTTCTCCGACGAAGGACCGACGCCGGAGGAGGTGCAGCGGGCGCTCGAGGGCTATACCGCCTACTTCGGCCCGTTCAGCGTCAACGAGGACGACGAGGGAGGATTCCTCGTTCACCATCGGATCGGCCAGATCAACCCCGGCGCCGAGGTCGACGCGAAGCGTTTCTACGATATCGACGGCGACCGTCTCATCCTCACGCCGGCGTCGGCCAACGGGACCAAGAGCGACGGCGACCGCCAGGTCGTCTGGGAGCGGCTGCCCGACGCCGAGCTGTCCGAGGAGGCGCAGCGCTTCGTCGGTTTCCGCCAGCTCCTCTACACGGACCGGTACGAGGACCGCGGCAGCGAGTTCTGGCGCGGGGATCGGAACGACAGCCGCGCCGGCTCCTGGATCATCTACACGCCCACCGGCCACATGATGGTGCACCTGATGGCGCGCGAGGGCCGCACGGCGTACGCGGAGGCGACCCCGACGCCGGAGGAGGCGATGGCTGCCTACCGCACCTACGGTGGGTACTTCGGGCGGTTTACGGTCCACGAGGACGACGACCCGCAATACGTCGTCCACCACCAGGAGGGCAGGCCGCGGCCGGTCGAGGGGGTCACGGACGCCGAGCGGCTCTACCACCTCGAGGGAGATGTCCTGCGGCTCGGGGGACGCCCGCGTACCACCGAGGACGGCGAGGTCCTGGGCGGTCACCTCTACTGGGAGCTGCTGCCGCACCGGCCGGAATAAACGGGCCGCGGGTTCGCCGTACGGCGGTCGGCGGACCGGGAGCTCCGGCCGACGACCGGCGCGGGGAAGTACTCGACGCCGGACCGTGGCCCCCGGCAGCAGACGACGCAGGCGGCAAGGGGAGCCGACGACCGGCCCGGGACGGCTTTGGCACGCCCGGATCGCCGTTGCGTTCGACGGCTACGGTCCGGGGATCGCGCCCCCCGTGGTCAGGCGGATCCGGTAGAGCCCGGTGCGGGCGGTCATGTAGAGCGTGCGGCCGTCGTCACCCCACGCGACGTTGGCCGGCACCTCGTCGGGCATGATCGTGCCGAGATGCGTGCCGTCGGGGGCAATCACCCAGACCCCGCCGGGGCCGGTGGCGAAGAGGTTGCCGGCTTCGTCCACCTTCAGTCCGTCGGCGGCTCCCTCGGCCGTCTCGTCGTTCACGTCGAAGAAGACCCGCGGGTTCGACACGCCGTCCTCGCCGAGGTCGTACGCCATCCACACCTTCTGCTCGGGGTCGGAGTTCGCCACGTAGAGGATCGACTCGTCCGGGGACAGCGCGATGCCGTTCGGGCGGGACTGGTCCCGGTACAGCAGCTCCAGCTCGCCGTCCGGGCTCAACCTGTAGATGCCGTTGAAGTCGAGCTCGCGCAGCGGCGAGGCGTCGCGCCCCTCCAGGGCCGAGCCCGGGTCGGTGAAGTAGAGCCAGCCGTTCGATGCGTAGGCGGCGTCGTTCGGGCTGTTCAACCGGCTCCCCTCGTAGCGGTCGACCAGGGTCGTCCGCGTGCCGTCCGCCTCCACCCGCGAGATGCGCCGGTTGCCGTGCTCGCACATGACGAGGCGGCCCTCGGCGTCGAGAGTCAGGCCGTTCGAGCTGACCGACCGCAGGCCGGTCCGGTCGCCCTCGAACACCGGCTCGATGACGGGGCTCGTCCCAACCGACTCGGACCACTGGTAGACCCCGTTCCCGCGCACGTCCGAGAACAGCAGGCGCGAGTCGGCGCGGTCCCAGACGGGACCCTCGGTGAAGACGAAGCCGTCGGCGAGTTTCTCGATCCGCGCGTCCCCCGGCACGAGGGCATCGAATCGGGGGTCGGCACGAAGAATCGTGCCGGCGCCGTTGTCCGGTGCCGTCTCGGCCGGCGGATCGGCCGGCTCGGGCGCGCCGCACGCGGCCATGAGACATCCAAGCACGACGAGCGCGGTTCTGGTCATCATGTCTCCTCGGTTGGTCCGCGGGGACCCGGACGCTCTCCCGCGACAGGGTTGATTCTACGCGAGTGCCTCTCCGACCCTCGGCGGTCCGCTGGCACTGCACGAGCTGTGTCGGGGGCCGGGATGCCCCCGTCCGGGCGACGGCTTCATCGCCGGCGGGGTCTCGGAGGACGGTGCTCCGGCGTTGCCGCTGCTCGCAGCCGCTAGCGGGAGCCCGGACGTCGTCGCTCTTGGCTCCGATTGGCGCCCCACCAACCCGCCAGGAGTCTGCACCGTTCTACGGCGCAGACTCCTGGCAGCCCGTGGTGGTGCGGTTCGCGTCCAGCGAGAGGCCGGCCGGAGACGGCGGCGTTCGCGCGGGTCGGGACCGGCGCCGCAGAGTCACGGGCAGGCCGTTGAAGGCGGCGTTGCCGCTCAGGGTGTCGAGGTGGCGGTCGCTCGTCACGTCGTTGGCGCTGGCGCCGGGGTGGGCGCGGGCGACGCCGAGGCGGACGCCCTCCCGGTCGTGGCCCCAGCCGTGGGGCAGACTGACGACACCGCGCTGCATCGCGCCGGTCACCTCGACCGGGGCGGTCACCGCGCCGGCCTCCGATCCGAGTTCGGCGAGGTCGCCGGTGACGAGCCCGCGGGACGCGGCGTCGTCGGGATGTATGAGCAGCGTGCAGCGGGGCGGCCCCTTCACGAGGCGCGGGCTGTTGTGCATCCAGGAGTTGTTGCTCCGCGCCTGGCGCCTCCCGATCAGCACCAGGCCGCCGACCGCGGCCCCGTCGCAGTCGGCCTCGGCGAGGAGCCGATTGCGGGCCTCGCGCAGGAAGTCCTGCGGGGCGATGTCGATCCGGCCGTCGGCGGTGGCGATGCGGCCGGCGACGCGACCCGGCTGCAGCGGACCGAGGTCGACGCCGTGGGGCGCGGCGCGCAGTTGCGCGAGGGTCAGGTCGTACGGGCCGACTCGTAACAGCACGTCCAGAATGCGCTCGGGCGCCAGCGCCCTTGCCGCCCACGCGACGGGCCGGTGGAGCAGCCGCGGCGCCAGCGCGCGCGCGCCCAGGTCGGACAGGATCTCCCAGTCGTGACGCTCCCCGCCGGCGCGCGCGACCACCGGCTCTACGTACTTCGCGACGTTGCGCACCGCGAAGGCGTTGAGGGCGAGGTCGTAGTGCGCGCGCGCGAGCGGGGGCGCGGGAGGCAGCAGGACGTGGGCGTGGCGCGTGGTCTCGTTGAGGTACGGGTCGACGGCTACGAGGTGCTCCAGGCTCCCCAGCGCGCGCTCCAGGCGGCGTCCGTTCGGGGCCGACAGCACGGGGTTGCCGGCCACCGTGATGAGCGCGCGCACCGACCGCGGGCCGGCGGGCGCGATCTCGTCGGCGAGGGCCGCGACCGGCAGCTCGCCGCCGAACTCCGGCAACCGGCGGGCGCGGCTCTGCCACCGGTCGAACGTGCCGCGCCAACCGAGGCGGGCGAGGAGCCCCGCGGCGTCGGCGGCGGGCGTGGGCAGCAGCATGCCGCCGACCTCGTCGAGGCGGCCCGTGGCGAGGTTGAGGGCCTGCTGCAGCCAGGCCGCGAGCGTCCCGTAACGCTGCGTGCAGAGCCCCACGCGGCCGTAGCAGGCGGCGCGCTCGGCGCCGGCGAAGGCGACGGCGAGCCGGCGTATGGCGCAGGCGGCGAGTCCGGTGCGCGGGGCCACGCGCTCGGGAGGCAGGTCGCGGACGAACGCGGCCAGAGCGTCGAGACGCTTCACGCGGCCCGCGAGCCGACCGAGGCGCACCCGGTCCTCGGAGACGAGCACGTGCAGCATGGCCGCGAGGAGCAGGGCGTCGGCGCCGGGCCGGATGGCGAGATGCTCGTCGGCGGCCGCGGCGGTCTCGGTGCGGTGCGGATCGACGACGACCACGCGCCCTCCGCGCCCGCGAATGGCGGCGAGGCGGCGGCGCATGTCGGGGGCGCTCATCAGGCTGCCGTTGGACACGACGGGATTGGCGCCGATGACGAGGAAGAAGTCGGTCCGGTCGACGTCGGGCACCGGAATCAGCGCGAGGTGCCCGAACATGCGCAGCGCGGCCAGCATCTGCGGCAGCTGGTCGGTGGAGCTCGCGGAGTAGAGGTTCCTGGTGCGGAGCGCCTGCCGGAAGGCGAGCCCGTGGGTGAGCAGCCCGAGGTTGTGGGCGACGGGGTTGCCGTAGTAGAGCGCGACGGCGTCGCGGCCGTGGCGGCGGCGGACGGGGGCGAGCCCCGAGGCGGCGCGATCCAGAGCCTCGTCCCACGACGTCTCGCGCCAGCTCGATCCGGCTCGGACGAGCGGCTTGCGGATGCGGTCGGGGTCGTGGTGGATATCCGCGAGGGCCGCCGCCTTCGGACAGACGTAGCCGCGGCTGAACGGATCGTCGCGGTCGCCGCGGACCCCGCGGATGCGGTTGTCTTCGACCTCGACGAGCACGCCGCACATCGCCTCGCAGAGGGGACAGGTGGCGGCGCGCGTGCTCGGTTGGCGGCTCATGTTCGAGGGGACGAACTCGGGGGGCGCCGGCGGCGGCCCGGGCGCCGGCGGCGGCGAGCACCCGGGGACGCGCCCCGGGTGCTCGAAGCCTCCGGCCCGCCGCGCTGAGGCCGGCGGACGCCGGCGTCGCGGCGGCGCCTGCGGCGCTGCGTCCCGCCGCCCGTCGGCGGGTCAGGGCACCGACGAGGGTTACCGTGCCGTGTGCCAGGCACGCGAAGCCGCGGAAACGCGTTGCGTCCGGATGCGGCTGGCAACCTCGTATCGATCGCCGTCCTACGCGAGCGCGGTCTCGAACAGGGCGAGGAGGCGGCTCCACGCCCGCTCGGCCTGCGGCTCGTTGTAGACCTGGGTGTCGGGCGGGCACCAGCCGTGCAGCGCGCCCTCGTACACCTCGATCTCGGCCGGCAGGCCGGCCTCGTCGAACGCCTCGCGCAGCACGTTCTTCGCCTCGGGCTCGTTCTCGTCGTCGTTCGCGGCGATCGCGAACAGGTAGTGCGCGGTCATCTGCGGCACGAGCAGGTGCGGGCTGTCCTCCCCGTCGGTCACGAGCCCGCCGCCGTGGAACGACGCGCCGGCGCCGATGCGGTCGGGCAGGGCCGCCGCCGTCCGCATGGTGATGGGGCCGCCCATGCAGTAGCCCATCGTCCCCATCTTCCGGTTGCTGTCGACCGAGGCCTGGCTGTCGAGGAAGCTCACGAAGGCCCGCGCGTCCGCCACGTGCGTCTCCGGGCTCAACGTCGCCATCAAGGGCCTGACGGTGGCGGCCACCTCGGCGAAGTTGGTGCTGTCGGTGATGGGCGCGCGCTGCGACCGGTAGTACTGGTTGACCACGAGCACCGAGTAGCCCGACTCGGCGAGCCGCTTGGCCATCTGCCGCTTCGCGGGCCGGAGGCCGAAGGCGTCGGGCCAGATGATGACGCCGGGGTGGGCGCCGCTCGCGGGGTGCACGAAGTAGCTGTCGCAGACGCCGTCGGGGGTCGGGACGTCGATCTCCGACTCGGTGACGGCCTGGGCGTTCGCGGCCCGGGGCAGCAGCATCGCCAGTCCCGCGCCGGCCGATACGGCGCCGAACTGACGCCGGGTCAACTCCCGCGCGCGCAGGTACTTCGTGGTGTCGGCATCGGTTCTCTCATCGCACATGTCGATCTCCTCGCTGGGATCCTCGTCGGGGCGCCGGATCGTTCCCGCGCCGGCCTGATTCTACGTGAAACCGCCCACCGGCAACAGGAGCCGGCGACACTGGCCGCGCACCCGTGAAGCGCAGGGGAACCGGAGGAGTGCTCGTGGGCATGGCTGCCCAAGGGGAGCGCGAGCCGTACCGGGGTCGCGAGGCTGGCGGTGAAGACCGGTCCACCGGTGCGGGAGGCTGGCAGCCCGTGGCGAAAGTCCCCGCTGCATTCGAGCGGCGATGCATCCCGCCTGCGCCCGGCAAGCGTCGCCTTCGGCTCCGATTGCCGCCCAGCCATGCCTACCGGCAGTCTGCACCGTGACCGGCGCAGACTGCCGGCTGCGTTGTTCGTCGGTTACATATGCCCAATATGCGCCCTCCTCACGCCTTGTCAGGCGGGCGCCTCGCCGCTCTCTGTGCAACGCGGGGTTTCACCACGGGCTGCTGGAGTCAGCCGGACGGGCGGCAGAGGCCGAGAGCTGGACGCACGCCGGTCCGAGGCGAACCCTGCGTCGCACATCCGGCCCACGCCGCCATACCCCGCTGGACCTGGTCAGAACTGCAGCATGCCGCGCAGCATGACCGCGTAGATCGCCCGGGCCGCGAAGCGCCGGCGGCGCTCGGCTTCGAGGCTCACGGTCGCCGCGCGGCCCACCACGAGGGTCGCGCCGAGCCCGTAGCCCTGTCCCATCTCGCGGGCGAGGCTCACCGTCCCGAAGGAGGTCAGGAGGCCGCCCCCCCGAAGGGCGGGGACGCCGTAGGCCAAGCGGGCGTCCATGCGCGCGCCGGGCCTGTCGTACGCCATGAAGGCGTTTGCGCCGTCATCCCACAACTGTTGTATGCCGCTCGTGGTCTCGCCCCAGGCCGGGGTCAGGCTCATGGAGGGCCCGAGGCCGGACTCACCCGGATCCACGCGCAGCATCAGGCCGAAACCGGATTCCCGCACCGCGCCCTCGTGCATCACCAGCCGGCGCCCGTAGCCCTCGATGGTCAGCCCCCGCGGCACGTGCCGGTAGCGCAGGCCCCCGCGGACCTCGAGGCCCGCCCCGGTCTCTCCGTCGCCGCCGTCGTGGCGCAGGCCCAGCTCGCCCCACGGGGTGAGGGTCGCTTCGAACGGGAAGACGTGTTCGTAGCTGGCTTCGGTGCCCAGCCGCACGCGCCGCATGTCCAATCCCACCGCGCTCAGAAACCCCCCGTCGCCCGTGACTCCGAGGTGCGCCAGTCCCCCTTCGCCCCGGAGCCGCAGCGTCGTGCCGCCGCGCGTGAGCAGCCGGCCGTTGATGCCGACCATCCCGGAGTTCAGCGTCGCCGTGCCCGACAGCGATCCGGCGCCGAGCTCGTCGTCGATCTGAAGCTCGCCCCAGGCGTGACCGACGGTCCCCCAGACGTCCAGTTGGGGCGTGACCGACCAGGCGACGTAGGGGTTGACCCCGGTCAGCCGCAGCACGTTGGTGCCCACTTCGTCGGGGCCTCCGCCGAGCCCGGTGTAGTTGAAGGCACTCCTGGACCGCGATACGGCCACGCCGGCCAGCGTGTTGGAGCCGAGGGCCAGGTCGGCGCCGACCCGGGCGCTGAACGCGATGCCGTCCCAGGAGAGCGACCCGTTTCCGCTGCCGGCCAGGTGGAGGTAGTCCGCGCAGCCCCAGGCCGTGTAGCGGCCCGCGCCGCCCTCCCCGTCGGTCGAGGGCATGAGGAACGACGAGTTCCCCAGGGCCTGCTCCAGCGTCAAGGGCGCGCGGGCGGGCGAGCTCCACGGATCGGCGGACGGGTTCCATGGGCCGGCCGGCGCGCTCCGCCGGTCGTTGGGCGAGGTCCGTCGACCGGCGAGCAGCGCGTGGGACAGCGACAGCCTTCCCGCCGGGTTTCTGGTCCCGTTCCCGCCCCGCGTCGTCGAGAGGGGCCGGTCGAAGCGGCACGTGACCGCGTTGAAGGCGAGCGCCCGCCCCACCTCCGGCAGGATCGTGCGGTTGACGGCTTCGATTCGAGGCGTGGGATCGTCGCCGATGGTCCCCACCCCGGTCGCGTCCCCGACCGTCGCTTCCACGGGGTCGCTCAGCTCCAGCGTGAACCGCTCGATGTCATCGGCCAGCTCGTCGGTCAGCGTCGACACGGCGATCGTCGTGCTCGTTTCACCCGGCTCGAAGCGCAACGTCCCCATGGTGGACGTGTAGTCGAGTCCCGCCACCGCCGTCCCGTCGACCGTGCGGAACGAGACGGTCATCGCCTCGTCGCCCGCCGGCCACATCGTCACCAGGAACTCGGCCGCGTCGCCCTCCCTCGCCTCGGCGTCGCCGATGAAGAGGACGGGCTCGTCGTCGTCGTTGATGGTGCCGGTGGCGGCGCCGTCCAGGATGGTCGCGGCGTGGGGGTTGCCGAGGTCGAGGGTGAAGGTCTCGTTCCGCTCGTCGATTTCGTCTTCGAGGGTGGGCACCGCAATCGTCTTGGCTTCCTCGCCGGGGACGAACGTCAGGGTTCCGGAGGTTGCGGTGTAGTCGGCGCCTTCCTCGGCGGTACCGCCGGCGGTGGCGTAGGTCACGGTCACGGTTCGGGAGGTGACGGCGCTCAGGGCGATGGTGAACTCGACGGGGTCCCCCTCGTCCGCCTCGGCGTCGGCGACGACGAGGACAGGCGGCTCGTCGTCGTCGTTGATGGTGCCGGTGGCGGCGCCGTCCCGGATGGTCGCGGCGTGGGGGTTGCCGAGGTCGAGGGTGAAGGTCTCGTTCAACTCGTCGAGCTCGTCCTCGAGCGTGGGCACGGGAATCGTCCTGGCGTCCTCTCCGGGGGCGAACGTCAGGGTGCCCGAGGCTGCGGCGTAGTCGGTGCCTTCCTCCGCGGTGCCGCCGGCGGTGGCGTAGGTCACGGTCACGGTTCGACTGGTGATGGCGCTCAGGGTGACGGTGAACTCGGCGGGTTCGCCCTCCTCCGCCTCGGCGTCCGTGATGACGATGACAGGCGGCTCGTCGTCGTCGTCGATGGTGCCGGTGGCGGTGCCGTCCTGGATGGTCGCGCCGTCGGGGTTTCTGAGGTTGACGGTGAAGGTCTCGGTCAGCTCGTCGATTTCGTCTTCGCGGGTGGGCACGGGAATCGTCTTGGCGTCCTCGCCGGGGGCGAACGTCAGGGTGCCCGTGGTCGCGGTGTAGTCGGCGCCTTCCTCGGCGGTCCCGCCCGCGGTGGCGTAGTCCACGGTCACGGTTCTGGAAGTGATGGCGCTGAGGGTGACGGTGAACTCGGCGGGTTCGCCCTCCTCCGCCTCGGCGTCCGTGATGACGATGACGGGTGCCTCATCGTCGTCGTTGATGGTCCCGGTGGCCGTTCCGTCCCGGATGCTTGCGCCGGCGGGGTTGCTGAGGCTGAGGGTGAAGGTCTCGGTCGGCTCGTCGATTTCGTCCTCGAGGGTGGGCACGGGAATCGTCTTGGTGTCCTCGCCGGGGGCGAAACTCAGAATGCCCCCGGTCGCGGTGTAGTCGGCGCCTTCCTCGGCGGTCCCGCCCGCCGTGGCGTAGCTCACGCTCACGGCACGATTGCTGGCGGCGCTCAGGGTGACTACGAAACCGGCGGGGTCGCCCTCGTTCGCTGCCGCGTCCGCGACGGACAGGGTAGGCTCGGTGCCTCCGCCGCCTCCGCCGCCTCCGCCGCCGCCTCCGCCGCCTCCGCCGCCGCCGCCGCCTCCACCACCGCCGCCGCCTCCGCCGCCGCCGCCTCCGCCTCCACCACCGCCGCCGTTGCCGCCGTTGTTGCCGCCGTTGCCGCCGTTGCCGCCGTTGTTGCCGCCGTTGCCGCCGTTGTTGCCGCCGTTGCCGCCGTTGCCGCCGTTGCCGCCGTTGTTGCCGCCGTTGTTGCCGCCGTTGCCGCCGTTGTTGCCGCCGTTGCCGCCGTTGTTACCGCCGTTGCCGCCGTTGTTGCCGCCGCCGTCGTCGTCGTCGATGATCGTGCCGGAGGCGGCCGCCAGGAACGAGTTGTCGGCGTCGTTGGTGACGGTGAAGGTGAACGTCTCGGTCGACTCCGCGATGTCGTCCTCCGTCGTCTGCACCGTGATCGTCTGCGTGTCACCGGGGCCGAAAGTCAGGGTCCCGGCCTCGGTGGAATAGTCCGAACCGGCCTGCGCGGTCCCATTCGAAGTGTTGTAGTCCACGGTTACCGACTGGCTGCTGCCGCTAAGCGTCAACGTGAACACGGCGGCATCGCCCTCGTTCACCGTCACGTTGCCGATGGTGAAGTCGGTGCGGTCGTCGTCGGTGATGGTGCCCGTCGCGGACGCCAGGAACGAGTTGTCGTCGTTCTTGGTCAGGGTGACCCTGAACGTCTCGGTCGGCTCCGGCGTGGTGTCCTCCGTGGTCTGCACCGTGATCATCTGCGACCCGCCGGGACTGAGCGTCAGGGTTCCGGAACTCGTGGAATAGTCCGAGGCCGACACCGCGGTTCCGTTCGCCGTCTCGTAGGCCACCGTCATCGACTGGCTGCCGCCGCTCAGCGAGACCGTGAACTCGGCTGCCTCGCCTTCCTCCACCGTGACGTCGTCGATGGCGACCTCCCAATTGTCGTCGTCCTCGATGGTGCCGGTCGCCATCGACCGCGCCAGGGTCGCCCCGCTGGGGCTGCTCAGTCGGACCGTGAAGGTCTCGTCCTGCTCCTGGTCGGTGTCCGGGGTGGTCGGCACCCGGATGAAGCGTGTCGTCACGTTCGATGTGAGCTCGAGCGTTCCCGATGTGGTGGCGTAGTCCGAGTCGGCTGTCGCGCTTCCGTTCGCGGTCGTGTAGGCCACCGTCACGGTGTTGCTGCTCGCCCTGCTCAGCGTGACCCTGAACTCTGCCGTCTCGCCCTCGTCCACCGTCGCGTCCTCGATGGTCAGGGCCGGGAGCCTGGCGTTGGGCCCTTCGTCGTCGAAGACCTGCAATCCGACGTCGTTTCCGAGGTAGGGGCAGTTGGTGAGGCTGTCCCACACCTCGTGGGTGATGGTCAACCGGTGATCCGCTCCATCGACGTCGTCAAGCGCCGTAATGCTGACCGTCGTCCAGTCGTTCCAGTCGTCCTCGGTGAACTCCCGGCCGACCGACGGGACCACCTGAAACTTCTCGTCGCCGGTGTGGACACGCCTCTCCCCGTCGCTGACGTGGAGCATGACCCACCAGTCATCGATGTACTCCGTAGTGTCTTGCCCAGGGGCGTGGACGGGTTGCTTCGTCAGCCTCAGGCAATAGGTGACGGTTTCCCCCTCGTCCAGGGCGGGAAGACTGAGCCCAGAGGTGCTCCCCGGGATGTCATTCGACGGGCAACGGCCGCCCGGAGCTGCTACGACTTCCACTGCGCCGTTGCCGCCGACATGCCAGGGATGGTTGGGATCCTTCACTTCCTGGGCATGGACGCGCGGCGCGGCCACGCCCAGCAGAACGGGCAGCGTGAAGGCGAGGCCGACGAGAAGGCGGCGCGAGGAACCGAAGCAGAGAGTCGGTAGCTGGGTATCGCGCGACATCATGCTCCTGCATCGAGCTCCGCAGCCGGAAACTCCAGCAAGGGACCACTGATTTGCGGCGGTCCGACAAGTTCTGGGAGTTCCGGGGCTGGGAAACCCGGCAGGGGCATGGTGGTGCGAGGCAGGGCGTGTTCTTCGCGCTCCGGGGCTGGAGACGTCGGCAAGGCACCGGCCGTACCGGACAGCGGGTGCCCTCGAGACGGGCAACCCTCTCCGTGAGTCGGGGCCGAGAGCCGATAACTCCAGAAAACCGGGGATCGTGCGCGAGATAAACCGTATCGTTCAGGCAGGACGAAACGCAAGGTTAGCACAGTCCGGTACAGATTACGAAAGGGTCTTGCGGTTGCGACTGCCGCGGACGATCATGGTGCGGATCGACCCGGTCGTTCCCCCGCGACGCTCCGTTCGCGCCGGTGCGTCGTGGGGGCCGAGGAGAGGAGTGTCCGGTGAGTGCAGCGAGACAGGCGATGCGGTGGACGGCGATGCTCGGCGTGGGCGTGCTCCTGGCCGGCGTCGGCGGGGCGGCGGCACAGACCCGGGACGCGCGGCTGCTCGTGCTGTTGCGGGACGCCAGCGCCCTCGCCGTCGTGGACCCGTCGGCGGGGACGGTGCTCGGACAGGTGGCCACCGTCAGCGGACCCCACGAGGTGACCGCGTCGCCTGACGGGAAGCTCGCGTTCGTGGCGAGCCCGAGCGACGGCATCTCGGTGATCGACCTGGAGACGATGACCGAGCTGCGCCGGCTCGACCTCGGCCGGGGCAGCGTGCCGCACGACGTGCGCTTCGCCGGCGGCCGGCTGTACTTCACGGCGGAGGGCTACAAGGCCATCGGCCGCTACGACCCCGGGGCCGACGAGGTCGACTGGCTGCTCGGCCTCGGCCAGGACGGCGCCCACATGATGGTCCTCAGCCGGGACCGGGACACCATCTTCACCGCCAACCGGGAGTCGGACACGCTGAGCGTGGTGGAGGGCGCGGCGGCCGGCCCGCCCGACTGGCGGGTGACGGCGATTCCCGCCGGCGGCGAGTATCCGGAGGGGCTCGACCTCTCGCCGGACGGGGCGGAGCTGTGGACGGCGACCCGGAACGACGGCGGGGTGTCGATCGTCGACGTCGCCGCCAAGGCGGTCACCGAGCGCCTCGAGCTGGGCCTGGCGGATCCCAACCGGCTCGCCTTCACGCCGGACGGGGCCCGGGTGCTCATCTCGGACTCGGCGACGAGCGTGGTGGTCGTGGACGCCGCGTCGCGGACCGAGGTCGGGCGGCTCGATCTCGCCCCCAACGCGGTGCTGGTGCGGCCCGACGGCGCGGTGGCCTACGCGGCCCTGCGGGGCGACGACCGCGTGGCGGTGATCGACCTCGAGACCCTGGCGGTCGTGTCGGAGATTCCGACCGGCGCCGATTCCGGTCCCGGGTGCATGTTCTGGCTGGCGGGAGATTGACGATGCCGGTAGCGTCGCGGACGATCGGTTTCCGGGTGCATGTTCCGGCCGGCGGGAGATCGACGATGCCGGTGGTATCGCGGCGGGTGCATGTTCCGGCTGGCGGGAGCCTGACGATGCCGGGGGTGTCGCGGACGAGCGGTTCCCGGGGCATGTTCTGGCTGGTGGGAGACTGACGATGCCGTTGGTGTCGCGGACGAGCGGTCCCGGGTGCATGTTCCGGCTGGCGGGAGACTGACGATGCCGTTGGTGACACGGATGATCGGTGGGATGCGGCGGGCGGTGGTTGCGTCTGTCGTCGCGGCGGTGTCGACGCTGGGACCAGGAACCGCCGGGGCGACCGCGTGTTGCGCCGGGGACGGCGAGGCGGGCCCGGCGATCGCGGCGCCGGGGGCAGCCCGGTCGCGGGCGGAGGGCAGGACCGCCGCTCCGGCAGGCCGTACCGGGCCCGGCGCGACGGGGGCGTCGTTCCAGCCGCGGTCGGACGAAACGGCGGATCCACGGGCGGCGCTCGACGCCGTCGCGGCGCTCCCGGGCGAGCCGCGCATCGTGAGCGCGGCGGGGGTGACGCGCGACGAGACGCCGCTGCCCACCCTCGAGAATCCGTCGCCCTTCGACCCGTCGCGGGCCGAGCGCCGCCTGGTGCTGGTCGGCGGGCTCGACGGCGACGCCGACGCGGCGGCGCGCATCGTGCTCGACGCGGTGCGGTGGTTCAAGACCGAGGCCCCCGAAGAGGAACGCGCGCGGTGGACCGTGAGCGCGCTGCCGATGGTCCATCCGTCGCCGGACGGGCGGGGTCGACCCGGCGGGTTCCCCCCGGCCGACGGGTTCTTCGACGACCCCGACCGGCCCGAGATCCGCTACGTCTGGCGATGGGTCGCCTACCAGGCCCCCGACCTGGTGGTGGAAGTGCGCGCCGGCGACGGGTTCGGCGTCCGCTCGCGCGCCGCCGGCGAGAGCAGCGGGGGCGCTGGCGACGACGAGATGCCGGCCCGTTCTCTGGCCGCGGCGATGGCGGACCCGGCGAGCCATCCCGGCCTCGGTCCCGTCGACACCCTGCTCGTGACGGCCGGCGCCTCCGACGGGGCGGCGGTGATGCGGGAGGCGCTGGCTCGCTTACCGGGCGGTCCGTCGCCGCTGCGAGGCGCCCTCGCCGCCCGAATCGGGCGCGACCCGCTGGCGGTGGCGCGCCTGCTCGCGCGTCGCTATCCGGGGACGCCGAGCATCAGCTACATTCCCGCCCTCGCCTGGGTGCACTCGTTGCGGCTGGCCGAGCTCGACGGCGACGAGTCGCTGCGTGACAAGGTCATGCGAGAGGTCCGCCCGTGGCTCTCCGGCGAACGGCCGCTGTTCGGCGACCGCATCAGCTTCGCCGCGGTGGCGGGGACGATGATCTTCAGCGAGCTGGCGCAGCGGCCGGGCGGGGACCGCGACGCGGCGGCCGGGCTCGCAGCCGAGGGGGTGGCCCTCGCGCGGGCGGAGGATGCGCCCGGCGTCCCCCGCCACGGGTCCGGGTGGAGCGACGACTTCTTCCTCGGCACCATCGCCGCGGTCCGCGCGGGCGACCCCGAGGGCCTCGCCGCCGCCGTCCGCCTCGTCACCACCTACGCGGCCCGCCTGCAGCAGCCGGACGGGCTCTTCCACCACGACGCCGGCGCCCCCGTCGCCTGGGGTCGCGGCAACGGGTTCGGCGCCCTCGGCCTCGCCGAGCTCCTGACCGTCCTGCCCGCCGACCAACCGGAGCGGGCGGCGATGGTCGACATCCATCGCCGGCACCTGGCCGGGATGCGCGCCCGCCAGGCGCCTGACGGCATGTGGCGGCAGGTCGTCGACGAGCCCGGCAGCTACCGGGAGACCAGCGTCACAGCGATGACCCTGACCGCGATGGCTCGGGGCCTCCGGCGGGGGTGGCTCGACGAATCGTACCGGCCGGTCGTCGAGCGGGCGTGGCGCGCGTTGCTCGCCCACGTGCTGGAGGACGGCACCCTGGTCGACGTCTGCATCGGCACCGGGGCGGGCCCGACGCGCCGCTACTATCTCGACCGGCCCGCCGTCAACGGCGCCGACGACCGCGGCGGGGCCATGGCCCTCGGCGCGGCGCTCGAGTATCACGAGCTTCTTCAGGGGGACCGGGAGTCGGCGCCGTAGAACGGCGCGACGCCGGGAGGGTTGGTTGGGGCGCCCGTCGGAGCCGAAGGCGACGATTGGCGGGTCAGGAGTCGGCGCCGTAGAACGGCGCGACGCCGGGAGGGTTGGTTGGGGCGCCGGTCGGAGCCGAAGGCGACGATTGGCGGGTCAGGAGTCGGTGCCGCAGAACGACGCGGATTCCTGGAGGTCTGGTTGGGCGCCCGGCGAAGGCGACGATTGGCGGGTCAGGAGTCGGCCCCGCAGGACGGCGCGGATTCCTGGAGGTCTGGTTGGGCGCCCGGTGAAGGCGACGATTGGCGGGTCAGGAGTCGGCGCCGCAGGACGGCGCGGATTCCTGGAGGTCTGGTTGGGCGCCCGGCGGAGCCGAAGGCGACGATTGGCGGGTTGCGAGGACCCCCGCGCCGGAATGCGTTACGCTGGACGCCTCTGATGTCCGGGAGGAGAGCATGGCCGCTTCGCGACACATCGCAGGAGTCGTCGCCGGCATGGCGTTGACGGCCGCCTGCGCCGGGGACTCGGGAATCGACGTGCCGCCGCCACCGCCCACCGAGGTCCGGGAGGTCGTCGACACGCTGCACGGCGTGGAGGTGCCCGACCCGTACCGCTGGCTCGAGGACCAGGAGGCGCCCGAGACCCGCGCCTGGATCGACGCGCAGAACGCGTACACCGATGCGGTGCTGGGCGCGCTGCCGGACCGCGAGCAGTTGCGGGCGGCGGCCGCGTCGGTGCTCGAGCGGGACGTGGTCGGCCTGCCCAACGAGCGCGGCGGCCGCTACTTCTACAGCAAGCGGCGCGCCGACCAGGATCTGTCGGTGGTCTACGTGCGCGAAGGGCTCGACGGCGAGGACCGCGTGCTGGTCGATCCCCACCCGATGAGCCCCGACCACACCACCAGCGTCGCGTTGCGCGACATCTCGGACGACGGCGAGCGGGTGGTCTACGGGGTCCGCGAGGGGGGTGTCGACGAGGTCAAGATTCGCGTCCGCGACGTCGGCACCGGGGAGGACCTCGCCGACGTGCTGCCGCCGGCCCGCTACGGCGCGGTGACCCTGACCCCGGACGGCGGTGGGCTCTACTACGAGCAGTACGGCAACGTGACGCCGCGGGTGATGTACCACGCGTTCGGGACGCCCCTGGCCGACGACGTGCGGCTCTTCGGCGAGGGATACGAGCGTTACCAGATTCCGGTCACCGTCGTGTCCGACGACGGGCGCTGGATGGTCGTGCACGTCATCGAGGGCTCGTCGGGGCCGACCGAGATCCACGTCAAGGATCTCCGGGGGGACACCCCGTTCGTGACCGCAATCGCCGACGGTGTTTCCGAGTCGTGGGCCTCGTTCGCGGGCGGCGAGCTGGTCATCGTCACCAACCTCGACGCCCCCAACAAGCGCGTGGTCCTGGCCGACCCCGCGGACCCCGGGTTCGAGAATTGGCGCGACGTCGTCCCCGAGCGCGATGACGTCGTGGTGGAGGGGGCCGCCGCCCTCGGCGGGAAGCTCACGGTGTCGTACCTGCAGGACGTGCAACCGCGGGTGGCCGTCCACGAGCTCGACGGGACCCACGTCCGCGACATCGCGTTCGACACCCTCGGCTCGGTCGGCGGCGGCGCGGGCCGCTGGACGAGCGACGAGGCGTTCTTCACGTTCCAGACGTTCCACGTGCCGAGCACCATCTACCGCTACGACCTCGCGACCGGCGAGCAGTCGGTGTGGGCCGAGCCCGAGCTGCCCGTCGACCCCGCCGCCTACACGGTGACCCAGCGCCGGTTCGCGTCGAAGGACGGCACCGAGGTGCCGATGTTCGTCGTCCACCCGCCCGACGTGGTCCTCGACGGGACCAACCCGACCCTGCTGACCGGCTACGGCGGCTTCAACAACAGCATGACGCCGGCGTTCTCGGCCCTCGCCACGACCTGGCTCGAGTCGGGCGGCGTCTTCGCGCTGGCCAACATGCGCGGGGGCGGCGAGTTCGGCGAGGCGTGGCATCGGGCGGGCATGCTCGAGAGCAAGCAGAACGTCTTCGACGACTTCATCGCGGCGGCCGAGCACCTCGTCGCCGAGGGCTACACCAGCCCCGAGCACCTCGCCATCCGCGGCGGCAGCAACGGCGGCCTGCTCGTCGGGGCGGTGTCGAACCAGCGGCCCGACCTCTTCGGGGCGGTGGTCTGCACCTATCCGCTGCTCGACATGGTCCGCTATCACCAGTTCCTCGTGGCCAGCTTCTGGGTGCCCGAGTACGGGTCGAGCGACGACCCCGAGCAGTTCGCCTACATCCACGCGTACTCGCCGTACCACAACGTCGTCGACGGCGGCGACTACCCGGCGACGCTGTACCTGTCGGGCGACGGCGACACGCGGGTCGCGCCGCTGCACGCCCGGAAGATGACGGCCCTCATGCAGGCGAGGAACGGCTCGGACAACCCGATCCTGCTGCGCTACCACACGGCGGCGGGCCACTCCGGCGGCCAGCCGGTGAGCCAGCAGATCGACGAGATGGTCGACACCGTGAGCTTCCTGCTCTGGCAGGTCGGGCGGGAGTAGCCGGGTTCTCCCGGGGGCGAGCACGGCGCTCGACAATCTGGTCCTCCTGTGCCGGCGGCTTCCCTGCAGTCCGTTGCGTCTCCCCCCCACGCTGTTGGACGTAAGGTCTTCGCCGCGGCTGGCGGGCCGGCGCCGCGGCCCCGGCGTCTGCGTGGTGCGCAGCCCCGGCGGGCTTCCTGGCGGGGCCGGTCGCCGCGGGTGTCGCATCTGCGGCTGAACGATCGGCCGGCGCCGCAGTCGACGGGTCGCGCCGGGTCGCGGTTGACGGTTCGCGCGGCGGCGCGCTAGAGTCCCGTGCGAGGAGGCTCGTCCATGACATCTGCTGCGCTTGGGGCGCGTGATCGCCGCCCGGTTCGTCTGCTGGCCGTTCTCGCCGTCGCCGCCGCCCTGCTGCCGGTAACGGCGGCGGCCGCGAACGACGACGACGTCTACATCGTCCAGACCAACGCCGCCGGCGACAACGTGCACGTCATCGACCCGGCGACCAACGAGATCGTCGCCGAGATCACCGGCGTCGAGGTCATCCACGGCGTGGCCGCCGCGCCCGACGGGAGCCGGCTCTACCTGAGCAACGAGTCGACCCACGCCCTCGACATCGTCGACACGAAGACCCTCGATGTCCGCAAGTCGATTCCCCTGAGCGGGCGGCCGAACAACGTCGCCATCCACGAGAACGGCGAGCGGCTCTACGTCGCCATCCGGGGCGTGGGCGGCGGGGTCGACGTCATCGACACCGTGGCCGAGGAGCACGTCGACTTCATCCGCATCCTGCGCGGCGTGCACAACACGTTCATGACCCCCGACAGCCGGTACGTCGTCGCCGGATCCATCGGTGGGTCGAGCGCCACGGTCATCGACACCGAGCTCGAGCGGCCTGTCTTCGCGTTCCACTTCGAGGGCGGGGTGCGGCCGTTCACGTTCGACACGAACCCCGACGGGTCGACCAAGAACATGTACGTGCAGATCTCCAACCTGCACGGGTTCGCGGTCGTCGACTGGGAGAAGCGCCGCGAGGTGCGCCGCATCGTCCAGCCGGACATCCCTGCAGCCGAGCGCAACACCTACGGCATCCAGGGGGCGCCGGCCCACGGCATCAAGATCACGCCGGACGGTACGACCATCTGGTCGACCAGCAAGATCAACGGCAGCGTCTACGCCTACTCGCTGCCCGACCTCGAGCCGCTCGGCGGCGTGAAGGTGGGCGTGGTGCCCGACTGGCTGACGTTCACCCCCGACAGCAAGTACCTCTACGTGGCGAACGCCCACTCGAACACCGTCTCGGTGGTCGACGTGGCGGCGCGCGAGGAGGTCGAGGTGATTCAGGTCGGCCAGGTGCCGAAGCGGAACATCACCGCCCGGCTGCCGGGGCTGCCGGTGGACGAGTAGGTCGTCAGGCCCGCCGACCGGAGCCGCCTCCGGCAGCGAGGCGCCGAACCGCCCGGCCGCCGGGGCTGCCGGTGGACGAGCAGGTCATCAGGCCCGCCGACCGGAGCCGCCTCCGGCAGCGGGGCGCCGACTCTCTGTGGAGGGTCGTCCGCATGGCAGGCACAGCCGCGGGGCCGCGATTGGCGGGTCGGACGCGCCGGTCAGGCATCGCGCCGGTCAGGCATCGCGCCGGTCAGGCATCGCGCCGGTCAGGCATCGCGCCGGTCAGGCATCGCGCCGGTCAGGCATCGCGCCGGTCAGGCATCGCGCCGGTCAGGCATCGCGCCGGTCAGGCATCGCGCCGGTCAGGCATCGCGCCGGTCAGGCATGTGGAGGGCCGCCGCTCGGCCAGTGGGCCGCACTGGCCTTCGCTTCGGAAGGAGTGCTCCCGACATGTTCGCACGGACGCCGTTCATCGCAGGCGCCGCGGCGCTTGCCGCTGTCATCGTCTTTGCCCCGCCGCCGGCTGCCGCGCAGCCGCCCGCCGCCGGCGAGACGCTGCTCGGCCTCGACTTCGATCTCTACCTCGAGACGGTCGAGCCCGTCTTCCTGAACCGCCGCCCGGGGAACGCCCGTTGCGTCGTCTGCCACTCGACGGGCGGTGGCAACGCGTTCCTGGAGCCGCTGCCGCCGGGCCGGGAGACGTGGGACGAAGAGCAGTCGTTCCGCAACTTCGAGCGCGTGCAGCGGCTCGTGGTTCCGGGGGCGCCGATGGAGAGCGTGCTGCTGGTGAACCCGCTGACGGAGGAGGCCGGCGGCAGCCGCTGGCACGCCGGCGGCAAGCACTGGGAGTCGCCGGACGACGAGGAGTGGCAGGCGTTGGCCCGCTGGGTCAACACGACGTCCGTCGGCCTCGACTTCGGCTTCTACCGCGACCACGTCGAGCCGATCTTCCTGAACCGCCGGCCGGGGAACGCCCGCTGCGTGGTGTGCCATTCGACGGGCGGCGGCAACGCCTTCCTGGAGCCGCTGCCGCCGGGTCGGGAGACGTGGGACGAGGAGCAGTCGTTCCGCAACTTCGAGCGGGTGCAGCGCCTGGTGGTTCCCGGGGCGCCGATGGAGAGCGTGCTGCTGGTGAACCCGCTGACGGAGGAGGCCGGCGGCAGCCGCTGGCACGCCGGCGGCAAGCACTGGACGACGCCGGACGCCGACGAGTGGCAGACCCTGGCCGCGTGGGTGGGGGGGCAGGTGGCCCCATGACCCTGGGCACCCTGTTGCAGGAACATCTGCTGCCCCGGGAACGCTGAGGCATCGCGATGCTCGACTTGTCAACGCGCTTCCTGGGGGGGTGCAAGAACGATCGTTGCCCCGAGAACGGTGAGGCGCTTGCGCGGCAGGACGCGACGAAGGCGTCAGGTGGGGGTTTGGCCCGCCGGACGTTTCTCGGAACCGTCGCGCTCGTCCTCGGCGGCCTCGGCCGCCGCCTCCGCGCCCAGCGGCGGCGGTTCCTCCGCTATCACCCGCTGCCCCGGCCGGTGCTGGTACCGCGCGACGCACTCGCCGCCCCCGGCCGCGCCCGCCGGTTCCAGGCCCGCGCGGTGTCGCTGCCGACCGCCGCCAACCCCGACCAGCCGATCCGGGTCACCGGCCTCGTGACGCGCATCTCCGACGCCGACGACGCCCCGGACCGCTTCCGCGCCGTCTGCGCCGTCTGCCCTCACGAGCAGTGCGAGGTCGACTTCGTCGGCGATCCCGCCGACCTGCATCCCGACGTGATCGCCGAGACGGGTCCCGTCGACACGTCCGTCTACCTCTGCCCCTGCCACAACAGCGCGTTCGCGGCCGCCGACGGCCGCCGCCTCGGCGGCCCCGCCCCGCGCGGCCTCTACCGCTTCCGGGTCACCGACGTCACCGAGACGAGCGTGGTCATCGGCGAGGTCGAAGAGGACATCCTGCTCTTTTTTTGATCACGGCTCGCGGGCGCGGCGGCGGACCATATCCCGATTCCTGCCCCCGCACCGGCGAGGTCGGGGCCTCGGAGTCCCGCACGCCCGCGACGGACGTGTTGCGCAGCTTCGATCTCCGCGATTCGCCGTCGCGGCCCGGCTGCTACGGGCCTACCGCGACCGTCACGTCCTGGTGAGTCGCGAGGCCGCCGTCGTGGGCGAGGCAGCGGATCACGTAGCGGCCCGGCCGGTGAAAGGTCGCCTCGACCACCCACGTGTCGTCCTCGGGCGGCTCGGGCGTCTTCCAGCCCGGCGCCCACGGTGAGTCGGCGCCGGCCCGGTAGTCCTCCCAGACCTTGAACTGCGGAGGGTCGAACGTGACCGCGCCCGGGCCGCGGTAGACGATCCAGGCCACGCGCAGGCCGCTCGCGCTGTTCGGGGTGCCCGCGCCGATGCGGGTGGTGCCGATGCGCGGGGTGGGCATGTTCCGCGTCCGCGGCACGCCGTCGTCGGTGGCGCGCGCCCGCAGGACCACGGGCTCGCCCACGGTGGTGCGGCGCACGGACAGGTCGTCGATCTCCAGCCCCGGCCGCTGGTTGCCGAAGATGTTGTAGGCGCCGCCGGCCGGCCCGCCGGCGCCGTTGTTGTTCATGATCGCGACGTCGTCGAGGAAGTAGTCCGGATGCAGCGTCGCGTAGGCGCGCTCGGTCTCGCCGCGGCTCGTGAGCGTCCACACCAGCTCGCGATCGCCGAAGTCGGCCGGGACGCGGACGCGGAAGACGTGCCGGTTGCGCCGCGGCTGGAAGCGCGTCGGCTGCCCGCGGTCCGGAGCGCCCGGCTCGATCCGGTTGTCGAGGCCGATGGGGACCTCGCGCGGGTCCCAGCTCCGGTTCATGTAGCCGAACACCAGGTTGAACGATCCGTCGTCGTTCCGCTCCCAGCCCTCGTAGGCGGGGGCGATGCTCAGCTCGCGCCCCGGGCGGTCCTCGGCCTCGCCCCGAGCCTGGGCGTGGACCGCGACCGGCGCGGCGACGATGGCCGCGGCCAGCAGGGCGGCGGCGCCGGCCGCCGCTCCCGCCCCTCGCGGCTCCAGCGTCCGCGTCATGCTCACCATCCGACGGGCGGCGCCAGCCGCGGCAGCCGCGGCCCCACGACTCCAGCCGGTCTTTCGTCCAGGCATCGCTACTGGCCCCCGGCGTTGCCGGCCGCGGCCGGCACCAGCTCCGACGGGTCGGGGTAGCCGCACAGCGGGCACCCGATGACCGTCTCGCCCGGCGCGAGGTCCAGACGCTCGCGGCGCGCCGCCATCTCGTCGGCGAACTCCTGGTCGGTCAGCGACACCGCCTGCCCGATGTTGATCATCATGTTGTCGATCGAGCGGTGGCCCAGCCCCGACCAGTTCCGGGGGTCGGAGACGTTGGGGTTGCCCGGGGTGTTGTCGAAGTAGCCCCTGATGCGCAGGATGGTGCCCCGCGGCAGAAGCGGCGCCGCGTCGTCCTCGAAGGTGTACACGCGCACCCAGTTGTGGTTGTAGCCGGCGCAGCTCAGGGTCTCGACGTTGTTCTGCCAGATCGCGTCCAGGCACATCCTCACCCCCGCCGCGTGCATGTGGGGCTCGTACACCATCATCTTGGTGTGCTCCATCAGGGTGCTGAACGCCTCGAACTCCTGGTCGGCCTCCATCGGCCGGATGTCGAGCTCGACCGTCGCGGGGCCGATGATCTGCACCGTGCGCGACGGCTCGTAACCCTCGGGGTGGAACCTGAACCCGATCTCGAGCTGGGCGCGGGTGTGCCGACCGTTCGAGTGCAGGTGGGCGGACGGGAAGAGAATCTTCGAGCCCGCCTTCAGCAGCTTGCCGGCGTCGGGGTGGAAGACGTCGGGGTTGCGCCCCACCTCGTGGACCGGCCAGAAGCCGGCCTCGCCCACCGGCCGCCCGTCGGGGCCGACCGGCAGCATGACGAGGTGGTGGATGACGTAGAGCCCGCCGATGGTGTCGCGCTCGGCCGGCCCCTCCCAGGTGCTCAGCTCGCGCATCTCGATGGCCGAGACGTAGCGGTCCTCGGCGAGGCCGGTCTCCGACTCGCCCATCGGCCCCCACCAGTCGGGCGCCGTCGCCTGGACCTCGATCTCCGGGGACCGGACCACGAGGTCGGGCTCGCCGATCTGCCAGCCCGACGCGTCGACGACGCGGGTCACGGCGGGGCGGTCGACGGGCTCGCCGCGCGGGGCGCCGTCGTCGACCCATGACGCGATGAGGCCGATCTCCTCGGCGCTCAGTGAGATGTCGCCCTTGTAGTCCTGGATGCCGACGTCCTTCTCGATGTACCACGGCGGCATGACGTCCGGCTTGCCGACCCGCCCGGTGCGGTACTTGATGGACCGCGCCCAGGGCCGCACGTCCTCGTAGGTCAGCAGCGACATCGGCGCCACCGACTCGGGGCGGTGGCAGTGCTGGCAGCTCCGCTCGAGGATGGGCGCGATGTCCCGATGGTAGGTGACGGCGTCCGCCGCGTTCCCGGACTGGGCCGCGGTGGGCGCCGCGATCATGGCGACGGCGGCGGCCAGACCGGCCGCGAACCAGCGTCCCCGAAGGCTCGATGCAGGCATCAGGACGGTCTCCTCACTTTGGCGATGTGACGGCGACGCGGCATGCGCCGAAACCCTATCGTAGTGGACCGATGCAGCGGAATCAACGTGCCGTCGCCCGCGCCGCTGCGGTAGGCTACTCGGTGGGCGGTGGGGCGCCGGTGGGGTGCTGGCGGCGGCCTGGGGCACTTGAGGGCTGAGGCGATTGTCGGTCCACGAGTTCGATGACTCCGTCTCGCCGGCCGCTGCGGTAGGCTACTCGGTGGGCGGTGGGCGCCGGTGGGGTGCTGGCGGCGGCCTGGGGCACTTGAGGGCTGAGGCGATCGTCGGCGCACGAGTTCGATGACTCCGTCTCGCCGGCCGCGGGCGGACTCGGCGATTTGGGACTGCGATGACACTGGACGAGTGGCGCGCGCTGCGTCGGCGCGCGAAGGCGATGCACCGCGACGAGGAGCCCGACGTCCTGGCGCCGGCAGAGGCCTTCAGCGATCGCCGCGCCGACAGGAGAATCCGCGACGAGTACCTGCCGGGACACGATCCCGCGGCCATCCGGGAGCGAAGCGCCACGGTCCGGAGCCGCGTCGGCAGCAGTTGCTGCGGCTGGGTGGTCCGGCCGACCAGCGCGGAGTTCTACGACGCGATCCATGCGGAGAGGCCGACGACGCGCCAGCGAGTCCTGATTCGCATGTGGGCCCGGGAGGCGGAACCCGCGCAGATCGTCCTGGCCTGGGCCGAAGAGGTATACACGTTTCGCGAGCTGGTCGCCGCCTTCCATCGGGCGAAGGCCGACCACCCGCAGGTCGCCAGGGCGTTCAACCGGCTGGCGCGACCATGAGCACGCGGCAGGTGGCGCGGTGGAAGACCTGACGCTGCCGGAACCGGCCCGGACCCTCCTGGGCCGGACCCGCGCAACCCTGGACGTGTACGTGACCCCGTGCACGCCGGACCGGAGCGGCTGGCAGATCGGGGGAGGCACCATCCTCGCCGCGCGCTGGCGGCACTGCGAGAGCCCCGCCGCGAAACGGCGGTGGCGATGCTTGACCGCGAGAGCGCCCCGATCCTGGAGCTCGACCAGGACCGGGCCGCATGGGGATGGTAAGCTGCCGAGCAACGGCGAATGCCAGAGCGAAGACCTGCGTCCTGCCGTTGCCGCGGCCGGCGGCGGATGGACGAGGCGGCCGCGAGGGAGACGGACCAATGTCACGACAAGGGGACGTGCGTGGCGCGGGTATCCGCGCAGTGGCGGCGGGAGCGATGCTCTTGCTCGGAGCGGCGCCGGGTTTCACCCAGCACGGGACGGCCGGCGGGGAGTGGCGGACCTACGGCGGCGACCTCGGCAGCACCCGGTACGCGCCGCTCGATCAGATCGACGGCGACAACTTCGGCGACCTCGAGGTCGAGTGGCGCTTCCGCACCACCAACCTCGGGCCGTTCCCCGACTTCAACTACCAGACCACGCCGCTGATGGTCGACGGGGTGCTCTATGCCACCGCCGGCAGCCGGCGCAACGTCGTCGCGCTGGACGCGGCCACCGGCGAGCTGCTGTGGGTCTACCGGCTCGACGAGGGGCAGCGGGGGACGAACGCCATCCGCCGCATGTCGGGCCGCGGCGTCGCCTACTGGACCGACGGCGAGGACGACGAGCGCATCTACCTGGTCACCATCGGCTACCAACTCGTCGGCCTCGACGCGCGGACGGGGCGGCCGGTGCCGGGGTTCGGCGTCGACGGCATCGTCGACCTCAAGCGCGACAACGACCAGTACATCGACCCCCTGACCGGCGAGATCGGGTGGAACAGCGCCCCCGTCGTCGCCCGCGACGTGGTCATCGTCGGGGCCTCGCACCGCTCCGGCGGGTCGCCGCCGAGCCGCGAGAACGTGAAGGGCTACATCCGCGGCTACGATGCCCGCACCGGCGAGCGCCGGTGGATCTTCCATACCATTCCCCGGCCCGGCCAGTTCGGGCGCGAGACGTGGCTGAACGACTCCGCCGTCTACACCGGGAACACCGGGATCTGGACCAACCTGACCGTCGACGAGGAGCTGGGCATCGCCTACCTCCCGATCGAGATCCCCACCGGCGACTACTACGGCGGCCACCGGCCCGGCGACAACCTTTTCGCGGAGAGCCTCGTCGCCGTCGACCTCGAGACCGGCGAGCGGCTCTGGCACTTCCAGTTCGTGCACCATCCCATCTGGGACTACGACGTGCCGTGCCCGCCCATCCTCGTCGACATCACCGTCGACGGCCGCGAGATCAAGGCGGTGGCCCAGCCCGTCAAGCAGGGGTGGGTGTACGTGTTCGACCGCGTCACCGGCGAGCCGGTCTGGCCCATCGAGGAGCGGCCGGTGCCGGCGGGGAACGTCCCCGGCGAGTGGTACTCGCCCACGCAGCCGTTCCCCACGAAGCCGCCGCCGTTCGAGCGGCAGGGGTTCACCCTCGACGAGCTCATCGACTTCACCCCCGAGCTGCACGCCGAGGCCCTGGAGATCGCCTCGCGCTACCTCACCGGACCCGTCTTCACCCCGCCCATCGTGCGCGGCCAGGACGGGCTGCTCGCGACCCTGTTCGTGCCCAACGGCGCCAACTGGCCGGGCGGCTCGTTCGACCCCGACACCGGCATGCTCTACCTGTACTCGCACACCCTCAACCGGGCCATCGGCCTCGTCAACGACGCCGAGCGGTCGGACATGGACTACGTCAGCGGCCGCCTGCGTCCCCCCACGGTGCGCGGGCTGCCGATGATGAAGCCGCCGTGGGGCCGCATCACCGCCATCGACCTCAACGACGGCGAGATCGTGTGGCAGATCGCGCACGGCGAGACTCCCGACTTCGTGCGCAACCATCCCTCCCTGCGGGGCCTCGACATCCCGCGCACCGGCCGCACCGGGGGCGCCGGCGGCAGCTCCGGCGGCATCGGCACCCTGACGACGAAGACACTGGTCATCAGCGGCGAGGGCGGCACGTTCACCACGCCATCCGGCGCGCGCGGCGCCATGCTGCGCGCCTACGACAAGGCGACGGGGGAGGAGCGGGGGGCGGTGTATCTGCCGGCCGCGCAGACGGGGTCGCCGATGACCTACATGCTCGACGGGCGGCAGTATGTCGTCGTGGCCGTGGGGGGTGGGACCTACCACGGGGAGCTGATCGCCTTCGCGCTGCCGTGAGGGGCTCCCGTGCCGGTTGGAGTGCCGCGAGCGGGCGGTCCGGCCGGGCGTCCGTCGGTTCGCATGAGGACGAGGGTCGACGGTGCGGCCGGCGGCGCGATCGACAGCAACGGATGGCCACGGCCAACCCGCGCTCGCGGTCAAGGGTGCGCGGGTGCCTGCTGCCGACAACCCGCAATGGGCCGCCGTCGGCCTCCAGGACGGCGCCGCGCTACTTGCCCGCGTGACGGGACGACGGCCTGCCGGTCGTGCGCGAGATCGACCCGAACCGACCTCGGAGGAGCTCGAACGATCCCCCCACGCTGTAGCGCGGTCACGACGACATCGAGCCCGCCGCACCGCCAACCACAACCTGCTGACCACCGAGCACGACGTGGCCGCTACCGTCCGCTGACGCGTCCGCGGTGTCCCGGCCGCACGTCCAGTGCGGCCCGGCCGCGGCCCACCCCCGCACCTCGCCGTCAGTGACGGCGAGGTGCGCTGTCTCTCGCTTTCGACCATCCCGACCGGAGCGGCCGGAAGCCGCGAAGGGCGACCCAGGCGCGGTGAGAGCAGATCGCACGCGGGGAACACAAGCCGGCCAGGGGCGAACCGACGGTCTGGTTCACCTCCATAGAGAGCCTTGCCAAGGTGCTCTCCGGGCGCAATCGCGAGCTCCTGGCGTTGATTGCCCGCGAGGAGCCGGGCTCGCTCACGGAGCTCGCGGGACTCGCGGGGCGAAACAAGTCGAACCTGTCGCGGACGCTCAGGACGATGTCGCGCTACGGGCTCGTGGAGCTGAGGGAGGGACGGCGCGGCACCGTGATCCCGCGGGTCCCTTACGACCGGGTGAGCCTGGATGTCCCGTTGACGGCCACCCGCGACAGGTCACGTGAACCCCTCGCCGCGGGTTCGTCACCGTAGCGGGGCCGCCTGCTGTCGTCCGTTCATGGCCCGGCCCGCAATCCAAGTGCCCTTCAGGATTGCCGCGAGCTCGAAGACTTGTCGTTGAAAGTCTGAGCGGCTCCAGGATTGGTCGGTGGTGGAGGCCTCATGCCGTCGCCGGGTGCTTCTGGACTCGTCGGCGCGTCGGATTCGTCATGGACACGAAGTATACGGCGAAGGCAGGGCCGCTTCTCAGGACGGTCGGCAGCGCGAGCAACGGTGCAGCAGATCCCGGCCCGAAGCGCAGGTGACGATCCACTCGCCGATCTCGGCCAGGCGGGCCGGGTCCTCCACGCGGGCGATCAGGTCGGCCAGCCGTTCCGACGTCCCGGCGCCGAACCGGCGCGCCGCCAGGCGGCACAGCAGGGTCCGTTGCCCGGCGTGGCCTGCCGCCCGGCCCTCTGCCCGGCCTTCCACCCGGCCCTCTGCCCGGCCTTCCACCCGGCCCTCCACCCGGCCTTCCGCCCGGCCCGCGGCATGACTCTCTGCGCGCACGCGGCGGAGGAAGGGGGCGTCGCCCGCCTGGTCGCCGTCGCGGGTGCGGAGCGCCCGGGCGACCCGATCGAGGACCGCCATGGTCTCAACCGACAGCGTCGGTTCGTTCATGGCCCGGTGGATCTCCGACGCCGTCCAGCCCGGAAACGCACGGCTCTCGGCCGATTCGCGGTAGGAGCCGTCCGGGTGCAGGACGTGGATGGTCACGCCCGGCTCGCGACTCGCCGCCCGGCCGGGCGAGTCGGCGTCCGGCACCTCCACCCACACTTCGGGCAGCCCCCAGGACTCGTACAGCGCCAGCTTGCGGCGGCGTACGTCGGTGGTGTGATCGACCTCCACGATCACGTCCGGCAGGGTGTCTTCGCCGACCACCATGACGGAGCCCGCGGGACGGTCCCGCTCCGGGTGCAGGTACACGGTCTGGTCCGCCTGCATGATGCGTCGCGGCTCACCGCGTTCGTCGCGCGACAGCAGGTCGGCGTGGCCGAAGGTCTCGATGGGCGAACCCCGCGTCACCGCGATCAACGCGGCCATGTGCGCCACGCGCTGCGACGGATGTTCGTGGTAGACGCTGACCGGCTCGCAGACCATCGCGATCTCGGTGGCGGCGTCCCAGTGCTCGATGCGTCCATCGTGGTCGTCGATCTCCTCGCGGGAGATGCGTACCGCGCGGCATCCGGGGAACGCGTCGGCTTCGGGCGCCGGCGATGCGGGGGCGCCGGCCGCGCGGCCAGCGGCGGCGACCGCGTCGGCTCCGGGTGCCGGCGCCGAGCGCAAGCCGGGCGACGGAGAGCGGGGGATTGTGGTTGCCGAGGTCGTCATGGGTCCTGTGCCGGCGCGACGTTTGCGACATCGCTGTCGCCCGGCGCCGCGCCTGTGACTACCATAACACACCTGTGCGGGGAGTCGCCGCTGCCGATGTCCGTCCGCGGCCCGGATCGAGCCCCATGCCGGCGGTCGGTTGCCTCGAAACCGCCGCGGCACGCCTACCTGGTTCTCGCCGACACACTTGCGGGAGGGGCCGGCGCCGACGACATCGGTCTCCGCAACCCGGGCCCGGGTCCATGCCGGCGGTCGGCCGCCCCCCCAACCGCCGCGGCGCGCCTACTCCCCGTCAACCAGCCGCATGAAGTCCACGTGCGACCCCACGAGCCCGTGGACGCCGACGTGCCGGGCCACGTCGAGGCCGAGCTGCTCGATGTTGTGGGCGAGGCTGCGCATGTTGGCGGTGACGGCGGGCGGGTCCGCCCCCGGCGCGGGGGGCGAGTAGAGGTCCGCGTTGATCAGGATGCGCTCGGCCGGCAGGTGCACGATGAGCATGGTGCCGACGTGCCCGAGGCGCAGGACGGGGTGGATGTTCACGACGCGCTCGCCGTCGGTCAGGGTGTAGCCGTCGTCGCCCACCAGCTCGTAGGACGGGACGCGGTTGGGGGCGAACCAGGGCATGCGCGACGAGAGGAGGTCGGGCTCGAGGGCGCGGGTGCCGGGGTGGAACACCACGTCGTCGTAGAACGCGTGGTTGGCCTCGTGGGTGACGACGGTGGCGCTCTGGGCGACGTAGGTGCGCAGGCCGCCGGCGTGGTCGGCGTGGTGATGGGTGTTGACGACGTAGCGGATGGGCCTGTCGGGGACCCGGCGGCGGATCTCGGCGATGACCGCGAGCGACCGCGCCTCGTTCTGCGGGGCCTCGACGACGGCGATGAAGTCGGCGAACTCGATGGCGATGCTGTGGTGGCTGCCGCCGGAGACGCGCCAGACGCCGGAGGCCATCTGGGTGGAGCGGACGACGACGGGGGGGACGGTCGCGTCCTGCACGTTGTCGGGCACCGCGAGCGGCTCGGCGTCGACGTCGGCCGCCGCCTCCGTCACCGTGATTTCCATCGAGTTGTGGCCGGGGTTGATGCGCGGGTCGCCCTGGTGCGAGTGGATGACGGTGGGGAACATCACGCCGCCGAAGTCCTGGTAGCCGGTGTAGCGGTGGTCGTAGATCATGTCGCCGAACAGAGGGTTCGCGACCCACGTGAGGACGCGCTCGACGAGGTCGTCCTCGTTGATGGTGCCGTTCAGGCGGCGACCCATCGCCGTGAACGACACGATGGTCAGCTCGCGTCCCTCGAGCACCACGTTGACGGCGCTGGCGTCGTCCGCCGCCGCCGCCGCCCTCAGGAACCCGTGGGGCGACGTCCAGATGTCGAGCTGCCGCACCTCGGCCGCGGCGGGCTGGGGCACGGCGTCGGAGCCGCGCAGCGTCCAGGCGTGGTCGCCGGTCGTGAGGAGCGTGCGCTCCTGCTCGCCGACGAGCGGCGTGCCCCCGCCGAGGGCGGGATAGTCGCCCTGGCGGCGCGTGTACGCCTCCCGGGACGACTTGGCGTCGTAGTCGATGGTGCGCGAGTAGGCGGTCATCTCGAAGCGGGGCCAGTCGTCGGCGGGGGTGTGGCTCTGGCCGACGTTGGCGACCCACCCGGTGCCCGAGTAGCGGATGGAGCCCGGATTGCCCATGGCCTCGCCGGCGGCCTGCAATACGCTCTCGACGTCCTGGGCCGCGGCCGGCGCCGGCAGGGTCGCGAGGGCGAGGAGAAGCGGGAGCGTTCTTCGCATGGATTCCTCCTGACGACGGGTGCGGGTAACGGAATCGATGATAGTCGGAGACTGCGAAGAGGGACAAGATCCGCCCCCGCGTCCAAGGCATCGACCGCCGCCGGATCGTCCGTTCGACACCCGAGGCGCACGAGCTGGTCTCGCCCGGCCCGGTGGGGTCGCGTTTCGGCGGCCTCGCGACATGGTTCCCGGTGAGGGCGAGGAGAGACGGCCTCGCGCGCGGATCCGGCGGGAGCGGGATTCGGCGGGATCCGCGATTCCCGCCCCGCCGGTGGTGGTAGAATCCAGGGATCGTCCAGAGGGGCGGCCGACGATTGACCACCGGGAGGGCCTGACGTGGCTGACTACAAACTGCTCGGAAAGAACTACCGGTTGCCGGACCTTCACGCGAAGGTCACCGGCCGTTCCCGCTACGCCGAGGACCATCGGGCCGAGGGCATGGTCTTCTGCAAGCTGCTGGTGAGCCCGATGCCGCACGCGCGGGTGGTGTCGATCGACACCAGCGCGGCCGAGGCCCTGCCCGGCGTCGAGGGCATCCTGACCGCGGACGACCTGCCCGAGGTCGACGTGCCGAACGAGGCGGCCCTGACCAACGAGCCGCGCTACGAGGGCGAGCCCATCCTCGCGGTGGCCGCCGTCGACGAGGAGACCGCGGCCCGCGCCATCGAGCTCATCGACATCGACCTCGACCCGCTGCCGTTCGTCCTCGACCCCCTCGACAGCCTCCGGCCCGGCGGGCCCAACGCCCGCACCGAGGGCAACACGATGAGGGGGCGCGAGCTCGCCGAGGTCAAGTGGACCGAGGCGGACCTGGCGGGGCTCGCGCCGGGCGAGATTCCGATGGACGCGGAGGCGACCGACGGGTGGTCGTACGGCGACCTCGAGGCGGGGTTCGCGGACGCCGACGTCGTCATCGAGGAGCATTCCTACCACCAGTCGCTCTCGCACCAGCCGCTCGAGAGCCGCACCACGATGGCCTACTGGGAAGGCCAGAAGGTCTACGTGTACCCGTCGGTGCAGAGCACGAACCGCAGCGTCGGGCCGATGGCGCGCTGGGCCGGCGTCGAGCCGTCGAACGTGGTGCTCATCAACGAGTTCACCGGGGGCGGCTTCGGCAGCAAGGCGGCCGGCTACGTGCAGGCGCAGATTCCCATGCTGCTGTCGAAGAAGATCGGCAAGCCGGTCATGATGCGCGTGACCCGGCGCGACGAGACCTCGTTCGGCAAGGCCCGCCCCGGCATCCAGGCCCGCATCAGGCTCGGCATGCGGCGCGACGGGCGGATCACCGCCCTCGACGTCCACTCCATCGGCGACAACGGCCCCTACGCCCGGTCCGGCGACCACATGAACCTCGGCGTCATGGGCTCGCTCGCCTATCAGCCGGTGGCCATGCGCATCCGCGGCACCGGCGTCTACACCAACACTCCGCCGCGCGCCGCCCAACGCGCCCCCGGGGGCGAGCAGTCGATGACGATGCTGTCGCCGATCATCCAGAAGGCGGCGAAGCAGCTCGGGCTCGACCAGGTCGAGGTGCTGAAGATCAACGCGCCGGAGGGGCAGGCGAAGTTCGGCGCCCCGGGCGTGGACGGCGAGCAGGGGAACGTGTCGAGCGCCTTCGCGCGCGAGGCCATCGACAAGGGCGCCGAGCTCTTCGACTGGCGCGAGCGGGTGCAGCGCAGCGGGCGGCGAAACGGCCCCAGGGTGACGGGAGTCGGGGTGGCGCTGAGCACGTTCGCGGCCGGCGCCTCCGGCGTCGACGGGCTGTTCGTCATCCGCCCCGATGGGCGCATCGCCATCCAGTCGGGCATCGGCAACCTCGGCACGGGGTCGACCTTCGACATGATGCGCCCCATCGCCGAGGGCATGGACGTGCCGTGGGAGAAGTGCGACGTCGCGTGGGGCGACACCAGCCGGCACCTGCCGTGGAGCTCCCTGCAGGCGGGCAGCTCGACCGCCCACGCGCACACCCGCGCCAGCTGGGCGGCGGTCCTCGACGCGCGCCAGAAGGTGCGCGAGATCGCGGCCCGCGACCTCGGGGGCGTGCCCGAGGACTACAGCATCGGCGGCGAGCGCGTGTTCCGCACGGGCAACCGCTCGGTGGGCCTGAGCTTCGCGCGGGTGGCGCAGCGGGCCATCGACATCGGCGGCCGCTACGACGGCCAAGAGCTGCCCGAGGACATCAACGGGATGACGACGGCCGCGGCCACCGCCCTCGCCGGGCAGGGGTTGATGGGGGTCGCCCGCGACAACTTCGAGGAGGGCGGGCGGCGCATGTCCTTCGTCGCCGGCTTCGCCGAGGTCGAGGTGGACGTGGAGACCGGCGGCATCCGGCTCGTCGACTACGCGGCGGGGTGCGACGCCGGCACCATCATCCATCCCCGGACGTTCGGGGCCCAGATCTTCGGCGGGGCCATCCAGGGGTTCTCGGTCGTCCTCAGCCAGAACTGGGTGTTCGACCGGCGCTGGGGGCTGCTGGTGGCCAAGCGCTTCTACAGCAACCGCCCGCCGGGCATTCTCGACGTCCCGCACGAGCAGCCCATGAAGTGGGGCGCAGCGGACCTGCCCGACCCGTTCAATCCGCTGGGCGCCAAGGGCATCGGCGAGGCCGCGCAGGGCGCCGGCTCGGGGGCGGTGATGAACGCCATCGCCGACGCGCTGGGTCAGAACGGCGACCTCTTCCGGACGCCGGTGACCCGCGACCTGGTCCTGACCCGGCTCGAGCAGGCCCCGAGCGGCCACGACCGGCTGATGGCCCACGTCTAGGAGAGTTCGCGGCGGGAGCCCGGTGGCGTCGCCACCGGGCTCCCGCCACGGGCGCGACCGGCAGCCCGCCCCCCTTCCGCCTTCTCGCCGAATGCTCGGTAGCCACGCGTTGCTGTCGCTGCTGGTGGACGAGGGGGCGTCCCACCTTTTCGGCAATCCCGGCACGACCGAGCTGCCGCTGATGGCGGCCCTGCCCGACTTTCCGCAGATCGAGTATGTGCTCGGAGCCCAGGAGGCCGCGGTGGTGGCGATGGCCGACGGCTACGCCCGCGCCAGCGGGGGCCTCGCGGCCTGCAACCTCCACGTCGCGCCGGGGCTGGGCAACGCCGTCGGCTCGCTCTTCAACGCGAGCTGGATCGGCTCGCCCCTCATCGTCACCGCCGGCCAGCACCCCGTCGGGCACGGCCTGACCGAGCCCATGCTCTACGCGCCGCTCGAGCCGATGGCCCGCCCTCACGTCAAGTGGGCGGTGGAGGCGACGCGACTCGAGGACCTGCCCCGCATCGTGCGGCGCGCGGCCAAGATCGCCCTCGCGCCGCCGACCGGGCCGGTGTTCATCTCGCTGCCGGGCAACGTGCTGACCGACGACGTCGAGCTCGACCTGGGGCGGCGGAACCGGGTCGAGGCCCGCACCCGGCCCGCCGACGCGGTCCTCGACGCGCTGGCCGGCCGCCTGCTCGCGGCCCGCCGCCCGGTGATGGTGGTCGGACACGAGGTGAACACCCGCTCGGCCCTGGCGGAGGCGGCCGAGCTGGCCGAGCTGCTCGGGGCCGGCGTCCATCAGGACACCGTTCCCACCGCCGCCCCGTTCGTGTCCGCGCACCCGTGCTACCTGGGCACGCTGAGCCGGAACCAGCGGGAAGTCGCCGGCCGGCTCGGCGCCTTCGATCTGCTGCTCTGCCTCGGCACCGACGTGCTGCGCATGTCCGTGCCGGGGCCGGCTCCGCTGCCGCCGGGGATGCCCGTCGTGCAGGTGGGGGAGCGGTCGGCCGACCTCGCCAAGAACCACCCGACCGAGCTGGCGGTGCAGGCGGACGTCCGGGAGACTCTCGCGGCGCTGAACGATCGGCTTTGCGCGCGCCGGCCTGCCGGCTACGAGGCGGCGGCGCGGCAACGCATCGCGGAGTTGCGGCTCCGGAACTGGTCGGCGGCGCGGGCAGCCTTCATCCGGTCGCTGGGGTCCCGTGCGGAGAGGCCGATCCACCCCGACCACCTGATGCGGGTGCTGAGCGAGACGCTGCCGGGCGATGCGGTGGTGGTGGACGAGGGGCTGACGTCGTCGCTGGCGCTGCCCCGGCTGTGGCCCTATCGCGACGAGCGCAGCTATTACGGGCTGGCCAGCGGCGGCATCGGGTTTGCGGTGGCCGGCGCCGTCGGCATCCGGCTCGCGGTGCCGGACCGGCCGGTGGTGGCGGTGATCGGGGATGGCTCGGCCCTGTACAACATCCAGGCCCTGTGGACGGCGGCCCACCTGCGGCTGCCGATGGTCTACGTCATCGCCAACAACCGCGGGTACCGCATCCTCAAGCAGCGGGTGCGGGCCGGACACGGCGTCGAGCGCTTCGTCGGCATGGACTTCGACGACCCGCCCGTCGACTTCGCGGGGCTGGCCGCGGCGATGGGCGTCAGGTCTCGGCGCGTCGCCGAGCCGGATGACATTGCGCCGGCCCTCGAGGAGGCGATCGGCCATGCCGGCCCGACGCTGCTGGATGTGTTGGTGGACGGACGGATCTGACGACCCGGCGGCGGCAGACCGGTACCACCGCCGACGCTGGGAGACGGGCGTATAATCTGCATCGAGGACGGCGTGAGTCGCGGGTCGCCGCGCGTCGTCACGGAACGCCGGACGTAGCGCGTCCCGCAGCGACGAGCGGACGTGGCGAGTCCTTGTGGACGCAACGCGTCCCTGGCCGCGGGCACGCCGGACGTAGCGCGTCCCGCAGCGACGAGCGGACGTGGCGAGTCCTTGCGGACGCAACGCGTCCCTGGCGCCGCGGGAACGCCGGACGTAGCGCGTCCCGCAGCGACGAGCGGACGTGGCGAGTCCTTGTGGACGCAACGCGTCCCTGGCCGCGGGCACGCCGGACGTAGCGCGTCCCGTAGCGACGAGCGGGCGATGGGGCGCAGCGTCCGGAGGGACGTCGCGCCATTCCGATGTGACGTGGCGCGTCCCTTTCGGGGGCGTGATCAGGAAACCAGACGGGAGGTACCAGATGACTCGAACACGCTTCGGTGCGGCGGCCCTGGCCGCGCTTCTCCTCGTGCCGGCGGCGGTGGCCGGCCAGGACGCGCCCCGGACGCCGTGGGGCGACCCGGACCTGCAGGGCACCTATACGAACAAGACGACCACGCCGCTCGAGCGTCCCGAGACGCTGGGCGACAAGGCGTTCCTCACCGCCGAAGAGGTCGCGGCCCAGGAGCAGGCCCGGGTCGAGCGCAACCTCGAGTTGCTGAACGCCCCGCCCCGCCGGACCGTGGCCGGGGGCAACGTCGGCGGCTACAACAACTTCTGGCTCGACGGGGGCACGCGGCCGACCGGCCGCACGTCCCTGATCTCCGATCCGCCCAACGGCCGGCTGCCGGTGCGTACGGCGGAGGCCGCCGATCGGAAGATGGCGCACGACGCCGCCTTTCCCGTCGAGGGGCCGTTCGACTCGTGGGAGGACCTCGAGCTGAACGACCGCTGCCTGGTGTGGTCGGCGGGCCCGCCGATGCTGCCGAGCGCCTACAACAACAACTTCATGATCATGCAGACCCCGGGCTACGTCGCGATCTACGTCGAGATGATCCACGACTTCCGGATCATTCCCATCGACGGGCGCGGCCATATCCCGACGGGCATCCGCCAGTGGCACGGCGATGCGCGGGGACGCTGGGAGGGCGACACCCTCGTCGTCGAGACCACCAACCTGCGGCGCACCGAGGCGAACGCGGGAGCGGTGGGCGGCGATCCGGTCCTGCTGCGCATGGCCAACGGCCGGGACGACGACACCATCACCGTCACCGAGCGGTTCACGCGCACCGGTCCCGGCACGGTGCACTACGAGTTCACGGTCGAGGATCCGACGCACTGGGAGCAGAGCTTCTCGGGCGAGTTCCCGTTCACGACGTTTCCGGCCGACGAGCTGCCGTTCCTCTTCGAGTACGCCTGCCACGAGGGCAACTACAGCATGACCAACATCCTCGGCGGCGAGCGCGCGCGGGAGCTGGCCACCAACGAGCAGTAGGAAGGATCGCATGCGTGAGGGCGCCGGATGGCGCCAACCGGCGTTTCACGGGGGCCGGGCATCGTCGCCCGGCCCTTCGTGTATGGGCTCGTGAGACCAACGCCCGTCGGTCGGCCGACGCGGTTGCCTGTCATCCGCCCGCCGATGGCCGGTAAGTCCGTCCGCCGACGGCCGGGGGTTCGATTCGGTCACCGCGCATGGCAATCTCTTGCAGACCGAACGCCACCCCGATAGCATATAGACATACAAGCAGGTATATGCCGTGTTCGTGAATCTTGAGCCGAAGGTCCGATGAGCATCAGATGGAGCCTCGTCGTCTCCGAAGAAACCGACCGGAGTCTGCGTAGCTATCTCGCCAGGACTGGAGGCAGGAAGGGAGATCTGTCCCGGTTCGTAGACCGTGCGGTCCGCCAGGCGATCTTCTGGGAGACGCTCGACTCGGTCTGGGAGCGCAACCGGCACCTGTCGGCCGAGGCGGCTCAGGCTCTCGTCGATCGAGCGGTGGCGGACGCCCGTGCGGATCGTGCTTGACACCAACGTGCTGGTCAGCGCCCTGATCTCGCCAGAGGGCCCCCCGGGCCGCGTGCTGGCGGCGGTCAGGCGCGAGGGCCTGACCCTGGTCACCTCGGAGTCACAGCTCGCCGAGTTGAAGACCGTTCTGAGCCGCGATCGCCTCAGACCCTACATCCGTCCCGGAGAGGCGGAAGACCTGTTGCGCAACCTGGAGGCGATTGGCGATGTCGTGGCCGAGCTGCCCGACGTGAACGCCTCGTCCGACCCCGACGACAATCTCATCCTGGCCACGGCGATCGCCGGACGGGCCGACCTGATCGTCTCCGGCGACAAGAAGCACATGCTGGCGCTCGGCTGGATCGACGGCATCCCAATCGTCACCGCCGCCGCGGCGTCGGAGCGGGTCGCCCGGCGCGACCCGTAGCGGGGCGACAGCCGCGCAGGCGCCCGATCGCCGACCTTGTCCCGCCAGCGTCTCAGGGACCGGGCGGGCGTCGACGTGGACTGTTCAATAGCTCGAGTCAGTGTTGCGCGGCCGGCACCCACGCGGTGGTGCGACCGCCGATGGTCAAGTGCTCGATGCGCTCGCCGCGGGTCGTGCGCGCGTCCGCGCGCTTGCCCCAGCGGCGGTGGAACAGCCATGTGCGCGGGTAGCGCGCATCGTCGGCGTTGGCGTCGACGGCGCGCTTGACGATCGCCGCGAGCTTTGCGCGCAGGCGCCGCGCTTCCGCGTCCGTCAGCAACGCGGCGTGGCGCCGAGGATCGATTCCGGCCTGGTACAGCGCCTCATCGGCGATCCAGTTGCCGACGCCGGCCGAGAAGGACTGGTCGAGCAGCAGCGATTTCACGTTGGCGCCGCGCGCGCGGATCAGCTCGGAAAACCGCTTCGGCGGGGGCATCGCGAGGAGGGGGTCGAAGCCGAGCTTCGCGACCGGCGGCTCGCCCCGGGGGTCGTCGCGCAGGAGGATGCGCCCGAGGCGGCGGCCGTCGGTCATCGCGAGCTCGCCGCCGTCGGCGAAGCGCATCCGGATCTTCAAGAACCGCGGAGGCCAGACCGCGGTGTCCTCGCGCGGGCCCGACTTGAGCTGCAGCGGCGTCGACGCCGGGGTCTTGAAGCCGCCGGCCATCCCGAAGTGGAAGAGGGGATGCGGCGGGCGGTCGAGGACGAACCAGAGCTGCTTGCCCCAGCGCCGCGCCGCCTCGACCCGCCGCCCCTCGAGGGCGTCCCGCCAGTCGCGCGGCGCGACCCCGTCGAACACCAGCGGGTCGTCGGCGCACCAGACTCGCTCGATGCGCCGCCCCGCCGCCACCGCCTCCGCGAGCCTGCGGCCCCGCTCGACCTCCGGCAGCTCAGGCACTGTCGGTCCTCACCCGCGCGCCGCCGGGTTCGGCCGCGTCGCCCACGACCCGGCCGCCGCGAATCCCCGGCCGTCCTGCCATGCGGACCAGCTACGTCGGTCCTCACCCGCGCGCCGCCGGGTTCGGCCGGGTCGCCCACGACCCGGCCGCCGCGAATCCCGGCCGTCCTGCCATGCGGACCAGCTACTCGGGGAGCCCGAAGGTGAACACCACGTTGCCGGCCGCGATGGTCACGTACTGCTGCCCGTCGACGGCGTAGGTCATGGGGGCGGCGTGCACCATGGCCCCGACGGCGACGTGCCACAGCTCGCGGCCGGTGGAGGCGTCGAGCGCGTAGAAGTAGCCGTCGACGCTGCCGCTGAACACGAGGTCGCCGGCCGTCGCCAGCACCCCGGCCGTCGACCGGGGCTGGAGGGCGTACTCCCAGCGGATGTCTCCGGTCCGCGGGTCGATGGCGCGGATGGCGCTGTGGTAGTTGTCGACGGGCAGCGGACGCTGGAAGCCGCCGCCGGTGAAGCGGTCGCCCTCGACGTACTCCTCGTCGCGCTTGTAGTAGATGTCCTCGCCGTCATAGGCCTGCACGTAGAAGAGCTCGGTGCGGGGGCTGTAGGCGGGCGAGAACCAGTTGGTGCCACCGACGACCGGCGGCGAGACGAGCGTCCCCTCGGGGGTGGGAGAGGTGTCGGGCACCCGGATGGGGCGGCCGTTCGAGTCGAGCCCCACCGCCCAGGTCTGCTCGGCGTACGGCGTCCCGAGGAGGTACTCGCCGGTCTCGCGGTCGAGGGTGTAGAAGAACGCGTTGCGGTTCGCCCACATCATGACCTTGCGCTCCTCGCCGTCCCAGGTCAGGTCGGCGAGAATCGGCACCTGGATGGCGTCCCAGTCGTGCACGTCGTGCGGCGTGAACTGGAAGTACCAGTCGAGGCCGCCGGTCTCGTGGTCGATGGCGAGCACCGAGTCCGAGTAGAGGTTGTCGCCGAGCCGCACGTCCCCGTTCCAGTCCGGACCGGGATTGCCGGTGCCCCAGTAGACGAGGTCGAGGTCGGGGTCGTAGGCGCCGGTGATCCAGCTCGCCGAGCCCCCGGTCCGCCACGACTCGCCGGCCCACGTCTGGTTGTCGGGATGGTCGGGGCCGGGAATCGTCCACGCGCGCCAGGTGAGGTCGCCGGTGGCGGCGTCGTAGGCGTCGACGAAGCCGCGGATGCCGAACTCGCCGCCGGCGATGCCCGTCACCACCTCGCCCTTCACGATCAGCGGCGCGGCGGTCTTGCTGTAGCCCGAGCGGTGGTCGGCGACCTCGCGGTCCCACACCAGGTTGCCGGTGCGCGCGTCGATGGCGACGAGGTGCGCGTCCAGCGTGCTCATGAAGAGCGTGTCGCCCAGGATGGCCACCCCGCGGTTGTTCCTGCCGCAGCAGATGCGCAGGTCGTCGGGCAGCGGGTGGTCGTAGCGCCAGTACTGCCGCCCCGTGGCCGCGTCGACGGCGACCACGTTGCTCGGCGCCTCGGTGATGAACATCACGCCGTCGACCACCAGGGGCGACGTCTCGGCCCGGTCGAGCTGCGGGATCTGGTAGGCCCACTTGAGCTCGAGCCCGCCGACGTTGCGGTTGTGGACCTGGTCGAGCCGGCTGTAGCGCTGGGCGTCGAGGGTGCCCGAGTACATCAGCCAGTTGTCGGGCTCGTCGGCCGCGTTCAGCAGGCGTTCCCAGGTGACGGGCGAGAAGGACGGCGACGCCCCCGACGCGTCGTCGGCAGGCTGGGCGGCCGCGGCGGCGGCGAAGGCGAGCAGGGTGATGGCGGTGGCAAGCCGTTGCATGTCGGTCTCCCGGTGTCGGTTGTCGTTCGAGCGGGCGCGGCCCGCGCTCCGCGGGTGCCGTCCCAGCCGGTCAAGATACCATGCGTTCGCGGCACCCCCAAGCCGATGGCCGGCGCCGAGCACCTGGCGCGGCTGTGCCGGACTCCGGTCGAACCGGGTTGGGCGGGACCCGGGCGCGACGGCTTGGGGGGAAGCGGTCGTGCCCGGGATGGGGCGACGACGGGTGGCGCGTCAGCAGCTCTCTCTTCACCCATCTGGAATCCGAGGCGTCGGGAGAGATCCGGCCGGACTATGATTGCCGTCGATGCCAGCGCGATCGGGGTCCCGCTCTTTCTTCCGGTTTCTCCACAAGGGGCTCGGCCTGAAGAACCTCGCCGACTACATCGAGCAGCGGCAGAGGCTGCTGGGCCTCACCAATCTCGACATTCGCACCGTCATCGACGTCGGGGCCAACAAGGGCCGGGCCGCCCGACGCTTCCGCCGGCTCTTCCCTCGGGCCCGCGTCTACTGCGTCGAGCCGATCCCCCGGCTGTGCCGCAGGCTGGAGCAGTGGGCGGAGACCGAGGGCGCCGCCGTCCGGGTGTTCGAGCTGGCGTTGGCCCGCGTGGCGTCGGAGCAGCCGCTGTACGTGCACCGGCGGAGCGACATCCTGTCGACGCTCGCGGCGCCCGCGGCGGGCGAGACGGCCGAATACGAGCCGATCCCGGTCCGGGTCGAGACCCTGGACCGCCTGGCCGTGGAGCTCAGCCTCGAGGCGGACGTGCTCGTCAAGCTCGACACCGAGGGCCTCGACCTCGAGGTCATCCGCGGCGGGGAGGAGACGCTCGGCCGCGCCGCCGCGGTCATCGTCGAGGCGGCGTTCTACCCCAACGCGGCCGGGGACGGCGCTCCCACCTTCGAGGACATCGCCGGCGCCCTCCGCGACCTCGGCTACGTCTACCGCGGCAATGTGCGCCTCGGATGCCGCCACGGCACCCCGATGCTGGCCGACGTTCTGTTCGCCCGCCGCGAGGCGGCGGAACGGATGGCGGACCGGGCGTAGCCGGCTCCCGTCAACTGCCCGAGGCTGCCCGCCGGACAGACGCAGACGTTCGTCCCGCTCGGTCCTCCCGAGGATCCACCCCCGGCTCAGCCTCGCCGGATGCCGGCCCCTCGACATCACCTGGTCTTCGCTGCCGTCGGCGCCCGGCGGGGCTCGGGCGCGCCCTCGGTTCGCTGCCGGCGTCCTGGGCCTGCTGCCCCTGCTGCATGTCGATGCCGCCGCGAAAACTGGCTCCCTCGGCGATGGCGACGCGGGGAGCCTTTTGCCCCTCGACATCACCTGGTCTTCGCTGCCGGCGGCGCGCGGCGGGGCTCGGGGCGCGCCCTCGGTTCGCTGCCGGCGCCCTGGGCCTGCTGTTCCTGCTGCATGTCGATGCCGCCGCGAAAACTGGCTCCCTCGGCGATGGCGACGCGGGGAGCCTTGATGTCGCCGTCGACCGTCCCTTCGGCGCTGATCGAGACCAGCTCGGCCGCCTCGATGTTGCCGACGACCTCACCCAGGACGACGACCGACCTGGCGAGCACGTCCGCGTGAATGCGTCCGTGGGTCCCGACCGTCACGACATGCTGCTTCAACGTGATCGTGCCCTCGACCTGTCCCTCGATCTTCACGTCCTCGCTGCCGTGGAGCTCCCCCTTGACGACGATCGACTTGCCGACGACCGCGTCCCGGTTCGCGTTGCTTCGCGCCGGCCGGGCGGAGCCGGCCTTGCTCTCGGCCTGAGGGGTCAGAGTCTGGATTCGTTCTTCCTGCTTCCACATGCCTGCTTCTCCCGGTCATGCGGCCGACAGACAGCGCCTTGTCGAAATGTGCCAGGGCGGTCGCGCCCTGTTCCAGGGCGCCTGCGACAGAGCCCGGCTCGCAACCGACGCTCACGGTTCGACACGGCGAAGGCGCCGGCAGCGTCCAGCTCCCCGGCGCCTCGGCAGTCACCCGCACGCCGACCTCCGGGGGGCGGGTGATCCGCAGACTGGCTCACGGTCCACGCATGGGGGGTAACAATAGACTATTTCGTGTGATATTTGGGTGATGCCCTGGATTCAGGTGGTGATCCTTGGCGGGATGCGGGCGGCGGGCCGAACGTGTTGGACGGACGCGCCGCCGCTTCGGACGCGAAGGGAGTAGAATCTCGGCGAGCCCGGTACCCCAACCTTCGGAGGTGCACCGATGACCGTCTCCCGACGCAAGGCGATAACGCTGTCCGGTTCCACTCTCGCAGGCCTCTCCCTCGGCGTCCTGCGGCCCGAGCATGCCGCGGCCCTGGAGGCGCAGGGCCAGGACGACTGGCCGGATTCGCTCGTCGAACGCCCGCTGCGCGAGGGCTTCCCCGCGCCGCTGCCGCTCGAGCCGGACGGGTCGGCCCCCGAGCATCCCGAGAGCGCGGCCGGCCCCATCACCGACCCGCTGATGTGGCGCACGCAGGGCCGGCAGACCCCGGACATCGAGTTCGACTACCGGCGCATGGCGATCAGGGTCGACACCCGCGGCATGGGCCGGCTCTCCGGGACGCTGCGGTTCTCGGACCTCGAGCAGCTGCCGGTCGTCTCCGGCACGTACCTCCTGCAGTGCGGGGCCCCGAACCCGCGCGGCATCGTCAAGTGGACCGGCGTCCGGTTCAGCGACTTCGCGGACATGCTCGGGCTCATCCCCGGCGTGCACTACTGCCGTTTCGTGGGCTCGGACCGATTCTACGCGGACGAGCCGATGACGACGCTGCGGCGGCCGCAGGTGATGCTGGCGTGGATGATGAACGACGAGCCGATCCCGCCGCGCCACGGCGCGCCGCTGCGGCTGGTCGTGCCGTTCCGCTACGGGAACCGGAGCGTGAAGGCGATCACGGAGATGACGTTCAGCACGCCGGGGCCGCGGATGCCGCCCCTGCCTGCCTGACCTCAGGAGGCACAACCCCGTTTGTTCCGCTGGTCTGGGCGCCCCGCGGGGTGCTTGTAAGGTCGGAGGCGTCAGGCGCGGAGTCTGCGCGGTCGAAGGGCGCAGACTCCGCGGAGCCGGTGGCCGGCTTCCGGTGCTAGCCGCGCGACAGCGCGGCCTTCAGCGCGCGTTGCGCGAACACCCCCACCATGGCGCGCCGGTAGTCGGTGCCGGCGTGGATGTCGGCGTTGATGTCGCTCAGACCGTCGCCGGCGCGCGCGGCGGCCGCGGCGACGCTGTCGGCGTCGGCGGGCCGGCCTGCCAAAGCGTCCTCGACCGCGGTCAGGCGCACCGCGTGCGAGAGGGCGCCGGTGAGCCCGAGGCGGGCGCCGCGGACGACGCCGCCGGCGACGTCGAGGGCCGCGGCCACCCCGACGATGGCGAACCGCGACGCGCGCTGGTACAGCTTGGCGTAGGCGGCGGCGCGCACCGGGGCGAAGCGCACCGCGGTGATCAGCTCGTCACCGGCCAGGTCCACGGTGAACAGGTCCTGGAAGAAGTCGCGCGCGGCGACGGCGCGCGCGCCGCGCGGGCCCCGGATGCGGATCTCCGCGTCGAGGGCGAGCAGGGTCGCGGGGTAGTCCGCCGCGGGGTCGGCGTGGGCGATGCTGCCGCCGAGGGTGCCGCGGTTGCGCACCTGGGGGTCGCCGATGGTGGCCGCGGTCTCCGCGACGACGGAGCAGCGCGCGCGCAGCAGGTCGGACGTGGCCACCGCGTGGTGCACGGTGCCGGCGCCGACCTCGATGGCGCCGTCCACCTCGCGGATGCCCGACAGCTCGGGGATGCGCGCGATGTCGATGAGGGTGCCGGGCTCGTTCAGCCGCAGCTTCATCAGGGGGACGAGGCTGTGGCCGCCAGCGATGAGCTTGCCGGCCCCGCCGCTGGCCGCGAGCCGGGCCAGCGCGTCGTCGACCGACGTTGCACGTTCGTAGCCGAATGCGGACGGAATCACGCCTGGCCTCCGTGGATGATCTGCCACAGCTTCTCGGGCCGCAGCATCATGTCGATGTGGGTGACGCCGAACCCGCTGAGCGCGTCGACCGCGGCCGACACGATGCAGGGGGTCGACCCCAGGGTTCCCGCCTCGCCGACGCCCTTGGCGCCGAGGGGGTTGACGGGGGTCGGGGTCACGGTAGCGTCGAGCTCGAACCGGGGCAGGTCGGCCGCCCGGGGAATGGCATAGTCCATGAACGAGCCGGTCAGGGGCTGCCCGTCGGTCCCGTAGCGAACCTCCTCGATCATCGCCTGGCCGATGCCCTGGGCGAGGCCGCCGTGAATCTGGCCCTCGACGATCAGGGGGTTGATCAGGTTGCCCGCGTCGTCCACCGCAACGAGCCGCAGCAGCGCGAGCTCGCCGGTGTCGCGGTCGATCTCGACCATGGAGATGTGGCACCCGAAGGGGTAGGTGTTGTTGGCCGGCTCGAAGAACGCCTCCTCGCTCAGCCCGGGGTCGACCCCGGGCGGCAGCGGCACCGGGACGTAGGCATAGGCCGCGACCTCGGCGAATGTCTTTCCGGCGTCGGGCGAGCCCTGGACCGAGATGCGCCCGTCCTCGAACACGAGGTCGTCCTCGTGGGCCTCGAGCAGGGCGGCGGCGAACTTGGCCATCTTCTTCCGCACCTTGCCCCCGGCGAGGTGCAGGGCGGTGCCCCCGACCGCCTGTGACCGGCTGCCGAAGGTGCCGATGCCCTGCTTCACGACGCCGGTGTCGCCGTGGAGAATCCGGACGTGCTCGAGGGGCACCCCGAACTGGTCCGCGAGCATCTGTGCGAACGTCGTCTCGTTGCCCTGCCCGTGGGGGGAGGCGCCGGTGGTGGCGCTGATGCGGCCGTCGCGCTCGATGGTGACCTGCGCGTGCTCCCACCCCCCGGTCGGCAGCGACGCGGACGGGCCAAGGCCGCACACCTCCACGTACATCGCCAGCCCCAGGCCGACCAGCCGCCCCTCGGCGCGGGCGGCGTCGCGCTCCTGCTGCAGGGCCTGCCAGCCCGAGTTCTCGAGGGCCCGGTCGAGGGCCTTGGCGTAGTCGCCCGAGTCGTACACGGCCCCCATCTGGGTCTTGTAGGGGAACCGGTCGGCGGGGATGAAGTTCCGGCGCCGCAGCTCGGCCGGGTCCATGCCGAGGCGCCGGGCCAGCATGTCCATCCCCCGCTCGACGAAGTAGGTCGCCTCGGGCCGGCCGGCGCCGCGGTAGGCGTCGGTCGGGGTCTTGTTGGTGAACACCTCGGTGAGGGTGGTGCGGATGGCGGGAATGTCGTAGGTGGCGTTCGCCATCAGCATCGTCAGGGTGGGGATGGCCGCCGTCAGCAGCATGTTGTACGCGCCGACGTCGGCGATGAGCCGCAGCTTCAGCCCCAGCACCTTGCCGTCGCGGGTCGCCGCGATGTCGATGTAGCCGAGGATGTCGCGCCCGTGGATGGTGGCGAGGAACGCCTCGGAGCGGTCCTCGGTCCACTTCAGGGGCACCCCGAGCCGCTTCGACAGCGACGCCACGACGTATTCCTCGCCGTAGATGTTGATCTTGGCCCCGAACCCGCCGCCGACCTCGGGCGCGATGGCGCGCACCTGGTCCTCGCCCATGCCGTTGAGCAGGGCGATGAACGTGCGCAGGATGTGGGGGTTCTGCGTCGACGACCAGATGGTCATCGTGTCCTTGCCCCGCTCGTAGTGGGCCACCACGCCCCGCGGCTCCATCGCGGTGGGGGCGAGGCGCTGGTTCACCATGCGCTGCGACACCACCACCTCGGCGTCGGCGAAGGCCTTGTCGACGGCGCTGTCGTCCACCGTCTTGCCGTCGGGCGAGACCCCGGTGCCGCTCGGCACCAGGGGCACCGCGAGGTTGTTGTCGAAGTCGGCGTGAATCACGGTCGGGTGGCCGGTCATCGCCACCTCGGGGTCGACCACCGCGGGCCGGGCGTCGTAGTCGACGACGATGGCGTCGGCCGCGTCCCGCGCCGTGTAGCGGTCGTCGGCCACGACCACCGCCACCGGCTCGCCGACGTAGCGCACCACGTCGGTGGCGACGGCGCGGTGCTCGGGCGAGGGGAACGGCGTGCCGATGGGCATCGGGTCGAGGAACCCGGCGATCTGCGCGCCGGTGAACACCGCCTCGACCCCGTCCATCGCCTCGGCCGCGCTCGTGTCGATCGAGCGGATGCGGCCGTGGGCGACGTCGCTGCGCTTGAACGCCGCGTGGCGCATGCCGACGATCTTCACGTCGTCGACGTAGGTGCCGTGCCCCTGGATGAGGCGCGGGTCCTCGCGCCGCTTGACGCGCTCGCCCACGAGCTTCGGCAGAACCGGAGCGGCGCTCATGACGACCTCCTCGCGGCCGCGTTCTGCACGGCGTTGACGATGTGCTGGTAGCCGGTGCAGCGGCAGAAGTTGCCGTCGAGCCCCTCCCGAATCTGGGCCTCGCTGGGCGACGGGTTGTCCTCGAGCAGGGTCGCCGCGGACAGGATCATCCCCGGCGTGCAGTAGCCGCACTGCAGCCCGTGCTCCTCCCAGAACCCGACCTGCAGGGGATGGAGCTCGTCGCCGTCGGCCAGCCCCTCGATGGTGGTGACCTCCGAGCCGTCCGCCTGCACCGCGAAGATGGTGCACGACTTGGCGCTGCGCCCGTCGACGAGCACCGTGCACGCCCCGCACTGGCTCGTGTCGCAGCCGACGTGGGTGCCGGTGAGGTCGAGCTGTTCCCGCAGGAAGTGCACCAGTAGCAGGCGCGGCTCGACGTCGGCGGTGCGCCGCTTGCCGTTGACGGTGATGGAAACCTCAGCCATATCGTCCTTTCGAAACACACCGGGGCGGCGGGCGGCGCGCATACTGCTTTCGCGGCCAGCCGCCCATTACGGGTGGATCGGCCGGCGCCGCACGCCGGGTCCGAGCCACCGCCGGCCGATATGGTGACCCGGGATGCCCGGCCGGCGCAAGCCGGCGCCAGCGGCCGCCGTTCCCCGCACGCCGGACACGGTCGCAGTTTGCCGGGGCTTCGGCGCGCCGCGTACAATCCACCGGCACACGTCGATACGGGTGCCGGGCGAGGGGCTCGCGGCGAAGGCCGCGGCGGCACGGCGCGGGCAGGGCGCGACGGCAAGCCGTCGGCGGGCCGTTGGGGCGCCCGCGCGGCAGAGCGTCGCCGGGCGCCTGCCCGGCACTCGGCGTCCGCGGATCGAGCGGTCCACGGAGCGACGCCGTCCACGGAGCGACGCCGTCCACGCGGGACCCGGCGTTGGTCGAACCGCAGCAGGGCTCTCGTCACGGGCTCTCGGAACATCGGTCCCGTTCGAACCGCGGCGAAGCGCCGGGGTCGGGACCGGCTTGGGGAGGTTGCCATGAGACAGCGACAGACGAGGCGGGCGGCGACGCGGCGCGGTCGGATGCAGGCGATGGTGGTGGCGGCACTGACGGCGGTCGCGTTCGCGGCGGCGCCGGCCGGCGCGCAGGACGGCGGGCGGCTGAACAAGGTGATCGAGGCACTGGAGGGCGGCGGCGCCGCCATCGCCAACCGGGAGTGGCGCTTCGTCGACATGGAGCACTCGCCGTTCTCCGGCGAGCGCGTGCAGCGGGTGCTGGCGGAGATGAACGAGGAGCGGGACGCCGACGGCCGGCTGAGCCTGACCCCCCTCATCCGCATACCGCAGGACGGCGACGAGGACTTCAAGTGGGCGATCAAGCAGGTCCTCGACCTCGGCGGGTTCGGCATCATCCTGCCGCACGTCGACCGGGGAGAGGAAGCGGTGCGGCTGGTCCAGGCGATGCGCTACCCGCCGGCCCGCGGCTCGAGCGCGCCCGAGCCGCGCGGCGAGCGCGGGTGGGGGCCGGGCGGCGCGACGCGCCTCTGGGGTCTGAACAGCGTCGAGTACCACGCCGTGGCCGACGTGTGGCCGCTCAACCCCGACGGCGAGCTCTTCGCGGTGGCGATGATCGAGTCGCAGGAGGCGGTCGACAACATCCACGACATCCTCGCGGCGCCGATCAGCGCGATCATGGTCGTGCCCGGCGACATGGCCATCGACCTCGGCCTCGGTCCCAACCCGCCCGACCGGAACCACCCCGAGGTCGACGCCGCCTTCCAGACCGTGCTCGAGGCCTGCCAGGCCCAGGACCGCGTCATCTGCGGACTCGGCGACGGCGCGAGCCGCCTCCAGCAGCGCCTCGACGAAGGCTGGCGCTTCGTGCTGCCGCTGGGCGGGTAGGAGCCTGCGCCGTGGCATGGCGTACGGATTCGCCGTGTCATGGCGCATCGGTTCGTTCGGGGAGACGGAGGTCCGAGTAGCCGGGGCAACGTATGGATCCGGTCCGAAACCCGTACAGCGCGGGCGCCGGCGCGCCGCCGCCCGCGCTGGTCGGCCGCGATGCCGAGCTCGCGACATGCGGCGTAGCCATCCAGCGGTTCGGCTTGGGGAAGCCCGAACGCAGCGTGCTTCTGACGGGACTGCGCGGTGTCGGCAAGACGGTGCTGCTCCGGGAGTTCGGTCGCCTGGCCGAGAGCCATCGGTGGTTGCATCACGCCGTCGAGATCACCGAAGAGCTCAAGTTCGTGGAAGAGATGAGCGCCCTGGCGCATGGGGCGCTGCGAGCGCTGTCGCCAGGCAGGATCGTGGCGGACCGCGCGCGCCGCGCCCTTGGCGTGCTGAAGTCCTTTCAGCTCAAGTGGAAGCTGCCCGGTGAAGGAGACGTGGTCATCGGCCTGGATCCGGTCTCGGGTCCGGCCGACTCGGGGCTGCTCGATCGCGACCTGGCCGGGCTGCTTCTCGAGATTGGCGCGGTAGCGCGCGCGCGTGGAGTCGGTGTCCTGGTCACGATCGACGAGGTGCAGAACCTGCCCCGGGAACACCTCGGCGCTCTGATGGTGGCGCTGCATCGGGTGAGTCAGGAGCAACTGCCGGTCATGGCGGCGGCGGCGGGCCAGCCGACGGTCCCCAGGCTCGTCGGCGAAGCCAAGACGTACGCGGAACGGCTCTTTCACTTCCGGACGATAAACAGCCTGGCGGAGGCGGACGCGCGGGCGGCTCTGGCGACGCCGGCGGACGCGGAGGGAGTTCGGTGGCGCGGGGCGGCGCTCGATCGCGTCCTGGCCGAAACCAGGGGCTATCCGTACTTCATTCAGGAGTTCGGCAAGCACGCCTGGGACGCGGCTGGCGGACCCGACGAGATTGTCGTCGAAGACGTGGACATCGCCGTGCCACGCGCCACCCGGGAGCTCGACGCAGGGTTCTTTCGCGTGCGGATCGACCGGACCACCCGGGAGGAACAGGCCTTCCTCGCCGTCGTGGCGTCGTTGGGAGAAGCGCCCCAGCACGTGGAAGTCGTCCGCGCCATCGAGGCATGGAGCGATGACGACTCGTGGATCGGGAAGGCGGTAGCGGACATCAAGGCGCGCGCGGGGGGCGCGGAGCAGGGCGTCGCCGAACGGCTCCGCGATTCCCTGATCGCGAAGGGATTCTGCTACTCGCCGCGCGAGGGGAGAATCGATTTCACGGTGCCGCTCTTCGGTGAGTTCCTGCACCGCCAGGAGGGCAGGGCCGGCGGAATGGAATCGGCGCTTCCGCTGTCGTGATGGCGGTGGTCAGGGCGGTTACCGCGCGGCGTCGGTCCGATCTGCGTGAGGGAGGCGCTGGAACAGCGTCCCGGGACGGCCGAACCCCGGTGTCACACGAGAGGCCGCCGGCGTCAGGCGGTCAGCAGGCCGGCCGGAATGACGCCGATGCCGTCGGCGCGCCGGTAGGCCTCGTGACCGGTGGTGATGACGGCGGCGTCGAGCAGATCGGGGCCGAGGCGTTCGGCGAGCCACGCGAGGTGCCGGGTGTCCGCATCGTCGACGGTGGCCGAGAGCTTGACCTCGAGGGCGACGACCCGGCCGTCGCGGCGCTCGACGATGAGGTCGACCTCGTGCTCGCCGCCGCGCGTCCGGAGGTGTCCGACGCGGGCTTCGTTGGCCTGCGCGCAGGTCCGGACGGAGAGCGTGACCAGCGATTCGAAGAGGGCGCCGAGCAGGGTGCCCTCGCGCGGGATGGGAGGCCCCGCGGGGGCGCCGTCGACCAAGGTTCCGGTGTCGACACCGAGGAGCCGGGCTGCCAGGGCGGGATCGGCAAGCTGGTGGACCGGGGCGGACGCGAGCCGCCGCAGCCGGCTCCGGGTCGGCGCCCAGGCGGGGAGCGGCTCGATGAGCCACAGTTGTTCAAGGGTGGCCCGGTAGGGACGGGTGGTCGTCTTGGCGGGCTTGTCGGACTCGCCGGCGGATGCGGCGTCGCGGATCGTCTCATAGGACGCCGTCGTCGAGGCCGCGGCGGCATAGGCGGTGAGCCACCGGCGCAGCGCGCCGGGGTTGCGTACGGACTTGCCGAGCTCGACGAACTCTCTTTCCACGATGCGATCGACGTAACCGTCCAGTTGAGCTCGAAGAAGGCGTCCGTCGTAGTTCCGCAGGGCCGGGAAGCCCGACCGTGTGATCTCGTCCGCGTAGTCGGTGAGCGAGAGGCGGGTTGCGCCGCCGAGCGCCGGTCGGCCGCCCTGGAGCATACTGGCGAGACGCACTGTGGGCGTGGTGATGGCGCGCTCGGCGAGTGCCATCGGACGCATGCGCACGGTGACGATTCGGCCGGCCCCGGAGTGCGTCGGCGCGTCGCTCGGCGCGGCGGAACCGGTCAACAGGAACCGCGCCGGCCGGGGGTTACGGTCGACCGCGCGCCGGACTAGATCCCAGGATGCCGGCAGGCGCTGCCATTCGTCGACGAGGATGGGCGGGTCACCGGTGGTGAGGCGCTCCGGCGCGCCGCGGATGATCTCGAGCTGGGCGGGGTCGTCCAGTCGGTGGACGGTCCGGGCCCGGCGGAGCGCGGTCTCGGTCTTGCCGACGGCCTTGGGGCCCTCCAGGGACACCGCCGGCAGCCCCTCGAGGAGCGCGTCGAGCTCGGCGTCCACGAGCCGCGGCTGGTAATCCACGGTCTCTACGATACCAGATGGACGGCGTTTACGCTCCCGATTGGACGGCGTCTACGCTCCCGATTGGACGGCGTCTACGCTCCCGGTTGGACGGCATTCAGGCACAAGGGGACGGGCAGCGGCGAAACCATGGGCGTGCTGGAGTTTCTCGCGCTGTGGCTCGGGATGATCTACTACTTCGCGGCGGGAGCGGTATTGAACGTGAGGGACGCTCCGGACGTCGCCCTGGCCTGCCTCGGGTCCTCGGGGTGCTACTGCCCCCGCCGGCGGCCATCGCGGCGATCATCTGGCGGTCGGCGCGGCGGCGCGGCAAATCTGCCGGCCGCGACCGACGAGCCGCCTGACCCGTCGCGTCCTCCGCTCGGGTTCGGGGCACTGGCCGGGTCAGCCGGCGCCCCCTTCGAGGGGCAGCGGGCCGGTGGCGTGGCCGAGCGACTCGACCGGCACGCCGAGCCGGTCGAGCAGGGTCAGGTGCAGGTTGGCGAGGGGGGTGTCGGCAGGGTAGCGAACGTGGCGCCCACCGGGGCCGGCCCCGCCGCCGGCGAGCAGCACCGGCAGGTTGTCCGAGGCGTGGGCGTTGCTGTCGGCCATGCCCGCGCCGTAGACGATCATCGCGTGGTCGAGCAGGGAGCCGTCGCCGTCGGGGGTCTCGCGCAGCCGCTCGAGGAAGCCGGCGAAGAGCTGCACGTGGTAGAGGTTGATCCTGGTCAGCTTCGCGAGCTTCTCGGGGTCGCGCTGGTGGTGCGAGATGGGGTGGTGGGCGTCGGGCACCCCGATCTCGGCGTAGGTGCGGCCGGTCAGCTCGCGCCCCAGCATGAAGGTGCCGACCCGCGTGAGGTCGGTCTCGAAGGCGAGGGCGAGCAGGTCGAACATCAGCTTCGCGTGCTCGCCGAAGGTGTCGGGGACGCCCTCGGGCCGGGCGACCACCGGCAGGTCGCGGTCGGCCTGCGCCTCCGCCGTCTGGATGCGCCGTTCGACGTCGCGCACCGCGTCGAGGTACTGGTCGAGCTTGAGGTTGTCCCGCGGTCCCAGGCCGCGGGCGAGGTCGCGCGTGCGCTCCCGCACCGAGTCGAGCAGGCTCGCGTCCTTGCGGCGCCGCCTCCGGCGGACGGCGGGGTCGGTGCTCCCGGCGTCGCCGAACAGCCGCTCGAACACGATGCGCGGGTTGTTCTCCATCGGCAGCGGGGTCGTCTCGTCGGCCCACGCGATGGTGTTGGTGTAGGCGCAGCTGAAGCCGAGGCCGCACGAGCCCGCGAAGTCGCGGCCGTCGAGGGCCAACTCGAGCGTCGCGAGCTGGGTCTCGCGGCCGAGGACGCGGCCCGCGATCTGGTCCATCGAGACGCCGGCGAGGACGGCGGCCCCGTTCTCCCGCTTCGCGGGCACCCCGGTCAGGAACCGCGTCGACGCCCGCGGATGCGGTCCCGGCCCGGCCACGCCGTGCATGCCCGACAGCACCTGCACGTGCCGGCGCAGTGGCTCGAGGGCCTGCAGGATGACGGGGAAGTCGAAGTCGGAACCCTCGGTCGCCGGCACCCAGTGCTCCATCATCATGCCGTTCGGCACGTACACCACGCCGAGCCGGCGCGCCGGCCGCGCCGCCGTCGTGCGCAGCGCCGCGAACGCCGGGACCATGCCGTCGAGCAGCGGCAGGGCGAGCGAGACGCCGAGGCCGCGCAGCACCGTCCGCCGCGGCAGCGCTTTCCGGGTCAGGAACATGGATGCACCTCAGGTGAACAGGTCGCGTACGGGCACGTTGAAATCGGCGAACACGGGCTCGCCGCCCACCGTGTCCGGCTCCGGGAACACGGTGGGCGGGCGCGCGGGGCGGTGCACGATCACCGAACGGGTCTCCGGATAGACGACCCAGACGAGCCGGGTCCCGGCTCTCAGCCAGTCGTCGACCTTGGCTTGAACGGCGGCGGAGTCACTGGGAGAAACCACTTCTACCGCGAGATCCGGCGCCATCTCCAGGAACCCGGCCGGAACCTCGCCTTGCAGGCGATCGCCGGCGACGAACGCCACGTCGGGGGCCCGGACGGTGTCCGGGTCTCGTTGCAGAAGGAATCCCGTTTCGGCCGCGAAGACCCGGCCCAGGTTACGGTCGAGGACATGGTTGCCGACGACGAGTCCGATCCGGTGCGCGACCTGCCCGTGACGTCCTCCCGCCGGCGTCATCACGATCAGGTCTCCTCGTACGAGCTCCGCCCGCTTTCCCTCGAGGGAAAGGCGCGAGGACAGAGCGGGCAGCTCCGTCGCCGTCACGACTGCGGCCCCGGCGGTCAAGACCATCGGTCACATGGTCCGAGTTGCCCTCTGCGGCCGGCTTGTCCGAGCCCGAGGACGCGCGCTCTGTCGACCCCCCGCTTCCTGCGGGACGGGCCGAGTCCCGATGGGATCACGGCATGCTTGTCGCATTCTAGCAGTCCGTGCCCCGATGGCTCCCCGATGGCGCCGGTCACTCGCTCTTGAGGGTGACGAACGGGTCCGCACTTGAAGCGCGACGGGCCGGTACGTAGCTGGCGAGGAGGGCGATCGCCAGCAGCAGCAACATCGCGGCCCCGAACGACGCGGGGTCGGTCGGGCCGATCTCGAAGAGCAGGCTGTCGAGGAGGCGCCCCGAGGCGCTGGCGGCGCCGACGCCGACCGCCGCGCCGACGAGCACTGGCCGCAGGGCCTGGCTCACCACCAGGGTCGCGAGCTCCCGGGCCGTTGCGCCCAGAGCGAGGCGCACGCCGAGCTCGTAGCGCCGCTGCGTCGCGACGTGGGCGGCGATGCTGTAGACGCCAACCGCCGCAAGCAGCAGGGCGAGGGCCGCGAACGCGCCGGCAACGAGGGTGTTCAGGCGCTCGGAGCCCACCGACCGCGCCACCCGGTCCTCGACGGTAGCCATGTCGAACAGGGGGACGTCGGCGTGCAGATTCCTGAGCTCGGCGCGAATGGCCGGGGCGAGGGCGGTCGGATCGGCGCTTGTCCGGACCAGGAATCCCGGCTCGCCCCCGAGGAACTGCATATGCGGTTTGAAGAGGTGCGGCTCGGCTTCGTCCGCGAGGCCGACCGTACGAGCGTCCGCGACGATGCCTGCGATAGACACCTGCTCGTTCCGGGACCCGCGAGCTGCCATGACCATTTCGAGCTGGGGCCGAGCGAGGATCTGCGTGTCCGGCTCGCCGGGAAAGAAGCGCCGTGCGAACGCACGGTTCACAATCACCACCGGCGCCGCATCCGCTCCGTCCCGCGGAGTGAAGTCGCGCCCTGCTTCGAGGCGCATACCCAACGTGGCGAAATAGCCCGGGCTGATGGTGTCGTCGGGAACCCTCGGCCGCTCCTCTTCCGAAGTGTCCCGCCCCATGAAGCGGAGGCTCGTGGCGACCCCGCCCGTCGACTCGAACGGCAGGCGATCTGTCATGGCGACTGATTCGACGCCGGGCAGGGTGCCGACGCGCTCGATAATTCCGTCGACGAACGCCGACTGCCGGGGCACTTCGTGGAGGTGCGACACGGCGCGGAACGTCAGGAGATAGCGGCTGTCGAACCCCACGTCGGTCGCGGTCAGGCGGGCAAGGCTCGTCAGGAGCAGCCCTGCGCTCACGAGCAGAACCAGGGTCAGCGCCACCTGTCCGCCGAGCAGCACGCCCTGCAGCCGGCGACGCGGTCCCGCGGCCCCACTCTGCAGGTCGGCCGCCGCGCGGTGCAGGAAGCGCGGCAGCCACGCGAGGGCCGCGCCGACGCTGATCAGGCACATCAGCACGACGGTGACGACGGCGAAACCCAGGGTCGCGCCGTCGAGCCGGATGGCGTCGGCGAACAGCGCGGTGTCCGGGACCAGCGCGCGCAGACCGCCCATGCCCAGTTCGAGCGATACGAGTGCGACCCCTGCGGCCAGCCCGCCCAGAACCAGCGTCTCGGTCAGGAGTTGCGCGGCCACGCGCCATCGGGTGGCGCCCATCGTCAGGCGTACGGCCAGCTCGCGCTGGCGTCCGAGGGTCCGGATGACCTGCAGGTTCGCCAGGTTCGCGCATGCGATGAGCAGCAGCAGGGCAATCGCGCCGGACAGCAGCCACACCCGGCCCCGGACGTCGCCTACGAGTCGTTCATGGAGGGGCCGCACCCGGAGCGCGTCGCGGGTCATCACGGAAGCGGCGCCGGACAGCCGGGGGCCCGGATAGAACGTGGCGGCGGCCTGCTGCCGCACGACGTCGAGCTCTGCCGCGGCGCTCTCGACGGACTGCCCGGGGGCCAGTCGCCCGACGACGCGTACCCCCACCATGAAGATCCGGTCGTCCGAGACGATTGGAGGGAACGTGTGCCGGTGGTACACGTCCACCCGGTCGCGACCGGGGAAGCTGAAGCCGGCCGGGGCCACGCCCACGACCACCGCGGGCCGGCCGTCGAGACGGAGCGGCTCGCCCACCACCGACGGGTCGCCGGCAAAACGCCGCGTCCAGAACTCGTGGCTCAGCACGACGACGGCCTCTGAGCCACGTTCTTCGTCCGCGGCCACGAAACCGCGGCCGGCTGGGAACGGCTCGTTGGTCAGCAGCGGAAAGAACCCCGCGGTCACCATCAGGGTGACGACGCGCTCCGGCTCGCCGCGCAGCGTGAGATTCGCGTCGCGGGACGAGAACGCAATAGCGGCGACTGCGTCTAGGGTCTCGGCCTCGTCGCGCCACGCGAGGAAGGAGGGATGCCGGACGATGTCCGCCGGCGGACCCTGGTCGCGGATCGCCTCGACCGTGACGAGACGCTCCGCCTCCGGGTAGGGGAGGGGGCGGAGCCACAGCGCCCATGCCACCGCGAACACCAGGGTGGTCGCGCCGATGCCGACGCCCAGAGTGAGCAGCACCATCGCGGTGAAGCCGGGCGCCCGCCCCAGCCCGCGAAGGCCGTGGCGCACGTCGCGCGCCAGGTTCTCGATGGCCTGGAAACCCCAGGCGGCGCGACAGGCGTCCCTGGCCGCGTCGAGCGATCCGAACGCCAACCGCGCCTGCCGCCGCGCCTCCTCCGGGGTCAGGCCGCGGGCCAGGTTCTTCTCGACCTCCTGCTCGAGATAGAACGCGATCTCGGCGTCGAGGTCCCGGTTGGCGCGGTCGCGCCCAAGCACGGTGCGAAGCCGCAGGACGATCTCGTCGAGCCAGCGCATGCATGCCCCCCTTTGCCGCTGTGTCGCAGGAAGATATATGATTTCAATATCGAATGTCTATCTTTATGGACACCGAGGCGGCGACATGAGACCGCGATCCGACAAGGCCGACCTCCTGCGGGGCACCCTCGACCTCCTCGTCCTCCGTACCCTCGAGCTTCGCCCCCTCCACGGCGTGGCCATCGCCGAGCGGATTCGTCAGGTGACGCAGGGAACGTTCGTGGTGCAGCCGGGGTCGCTGTTCCCGGCCCTGCACCGGCTGGAGCACGAGGCGTGGATCGCCGGCAAGTGGACGACGAACGCCGAGAAGCGGCGGGTGAAGTCGTACGTTCTCACCGCGGCCGGCCGCCGTCAGCTCGCGGCCCAGCGACGGGAGTGGGACCGCATCGTGACCGCCGTCGCGCAGGTGCTGGAAACCGGCTGAATATCCGCGCGCGCCGCGACGGCACCCGTCGATCTATCATGGGCGTGATCAGAAACGCCGAAATAGCGCCGGACCGTTCCGGACCGGGAGGACCCTGACCATGACCCGTCCTGTTTCCGCCCTCGCGACCGTGTTCCTGCTGCTCGCGGCCACCGCGTCCGCAGACGTGGTCCGCATCGAGGTCGACGCCCGCCACGACGTCGCGGACGGCCGCGCCTACGGGCTGGCCGGCCCCTACGAGGCGTTGAGCGGCATGGTGCACTTCGAGGTCGACCCCGCGAACCCCGCCAACCGCGTCGTCACCGACATCGACCTCGCGCCGCGGAACGACCGCGGCAAGGTCGAGTTCCGCTCCAACTTCTACCTGCTGAAGCCGGCCGACGCCGCCCGGGGCAACGGCACCGTCCTCTATGAGGTGTCGAACCGCGGCGGCAAGGGCATGCTCGGCTACTTCAACAACGCCGCCGGCAGCCGCGCCCCGCGCAGCGCCGAGGAGATGGGCGACGGGTTCCTGCTCGACAACGGCTTCTCGCTGCTGTGGCTCGGCTGGCAGTTCGACGTGCCGGTGCGCGAGGGCCAGATGCGGCTGCACACGCCGGTGGCGACCGACGACGGGGCGACCATCACGGGGCTGGTGCGGAGCGAGGTGGTGGTGAACGAGCGGGTGTTCGATCGTTCGCTCGCCGACCGGAGCCACATCGCCTACGAGGTCGCCGACCCCGACGACCCCGCCAACGTGATGACCGTCCGCGACGGCGCCGGCCAGCCGAGGCGGGTGGTGCCGCGCGACCAGTGGCGTTTCGCGCGGCGCGAGGCCGGCGGCGAGATCGTCGACGACCCGACGAGCGTCTATCTGGAGGGCGGCTTCGAGCCGCACAAGCTCTACGACGTCGTCTACGTGGCGAAGGACCCCGCGCTGGTCGGCCTCGGGCCCGCCGCGGTCCGCGACATGGTCTCGCGCATGAAGTACGGCGAGAGCCCCGAACTGGGGCTGCCGGCCGGCGCCATCGACCACGCCGTCGCCTGGGGGGTGTCGCAGAGCGGGCGCTTCCTGCGGACGTTCCTCTACCACGGCTACAACCGCGACGAGCAGGACCGCCGGGCTTTCGACGGCATCATGGCGCACGTCGCCGGCGGCGGGCGCGGCAGCTTCAACCACCGGTTCGCCCAGCCCTCGCGCGACGGGCACCCGTTCCTGAACAAGCTCTACCCGAGCGACATCTTCCCGTTCACCGACCTCGCCCAGCACGACCCCGAGACGGACATGCAGGACGGCCTGCTGTCCGCCATCCAGCCCGGCCACATGCCGAGGGTCTTCTACACGAACTCGTCGTACGAGTACTGGGGGCGCGCGGCGTCGCTCATCCACACCACCATCGACGGCGCGTCGGACGCCCCGCTGATGGACAACGTGCGCATCTACTCGTTCGCGGGCGGGCAGCACGGCCCGGGCCGCTTCCCGCCGCGGCGCACGAGCGGCCAGCAGCCGAGCAACCCCAACGACTACTCGTGGTTCCTGCGCCCGCTGCTGCTGGCGATGGAGCGGTGGGTCGGCGACGAGTCGGCGCTGCCGCCGGCCAGCGTCTACCCGCGCATCGCCGACGGCGACCTCGTTGCGTGGGACGCGGTCGGCTTCCCCGAGCTTCCCGGGGTCGGCCAGCCGGCCGAGCCGCACCTCGCGTACCGCGCCGTCTACGGCCCGGCGTTCCGGACCGAGGGCATCGTGACCGTGCAGCCCCCCGAGGTGCTGTCCGCGTTTCCGGCCCTGGTGCCGGCGGTCGACGCCGACGGCAACGAGACCGGCGGGCTGATGATGCCGGAGGTCGCGGTGCCCCTGGCCACCTACACCGGCTGGAACCTGTTTCGCGCCGGGGCGGGGCCCACCGACGTGCTGTCGAGCATGCAGGGGTCCTACGTCCCGTTCCCGCTGACGGCCGAGGACCGGGAGCGCATCGGCGACTCGCGGCGCTCGATCGAGGAGCGGTACGGCAGCCGCGCCGCCTATCTCGGCCTGGTGACCGAGGCGGCGCTGGCCCTGGTCGACCAGGGCTATCTGCTGGCGGGGGATCTGGCGCCGATCCTGTCGCAGGCCGGGCGCCACTGGGACTACCTGATGGAGGAGGACACCGGCGACGAGCAGCAGTGACGTGAATCAGCGCGCGGCGGCTCGTTCCGCCGCCGCGCGCCCCGCCTCCAGCCAGCGCCTGCGCGTCGCGTCGAGCCGGGAGGGCAGCTCGTCTCCCGTCTCGACCCGCGGACACGTGTCCGCGACGTAGCCCAGCCAGTTCTCCACGTAGACGTCGAGCCACCGGCGGTAGTCGGCGAGCTCGCCTTCGTTCGACACCACCGACAGGCCGCGCCCGGCCCAGGTGTCGAAGCGCCGGAGCGCAAGGTCGATCAACTGCGCGCGGTATACGACCGGGTCGAGGGTGACCCGGGCGGTCGCCGCGATATGGGCGTCGCAGCGTTCCAGCTCCCGCCTCGCCTCACGGGTGGCGGCTTCCCAGATCTCGCGCCGCGGGTCGCCGTCGATGAACGGATTGCCGCCCTCGACCGGGTCCCGGTGCGACCAGCGGGGGACGGCGGAGCGATGTCGGATCTCCCGCGGCACGCCGAGAGTATAATGGGGCCCCAACAAGCGCGGTCCCGGTCTTCCCGACCCGTTGCGGACCGCAGCGCCGCGTTCCGTCGGCCGGTCGAAACGCCGGTCCCGGGTCGGTCCATTTCCGTGGAGCGAGGTATGACGATGTCGAGAAGAAGCCTGCATGTGGTGGTCGTAGCCGTGGTCCTGGCCGTGGTCGGAGCTAGCGTGGCGCCGGCCCAGGTGCTGCCGAATCCGTATCGACAGGTCGAGGGATGGGCGAAGCTGCCCGACGGCCGCGAGATGGGGGCGGTCGGCAAGGTGACCATGGATACGGACGGCGAGCACCTGTGGGCGGTCATCCGGTGCGACGCGCCCGGCGAGTTCTTCGGCTGGGAGTGCCTCGACTCGGACCTCGACCCCGTCGTGAAGTTCGACATGGAGGGCAACACCGTCGAGAGCTTCGGCGGCGGCATGTTCATCTGGCCGCACGGCATCGACGTCGACAACGACGGCAACGTGTACGTCACCGACGCGGTGTCCGAGGCGCGGACCCCCGAGGAGGGGACCCGCGGGCACCAGGTCATCAAGTTCAGCCCCACCGGCGAGGTGCTGATGACCCTGGGCACGCCCGGCAAGGCGGGCGGCGGGCGCGACCACTTCAACGCGCCGGCCGACGTCGTCGTCGCCGACAACGGCGACATCTTCATCGCCGACGGCCACGCCAACGAGACCAACAACCGCGTCGTGAAGTTCGACAAGGACGGCAACTACCTCATGGAGTGGGGCCAGACCGGGTACGCCCCGGGGGAGTTCCGCACCCTGCACGCGATCGCGATGGACGCCGACGGGCGCATCTTCGTCGGCGACCGGTCGAACAACCGCGTCCAGATCTTCGACCAGGAAGGGAACTTCGTCGCGCAGTGGACCCAGTTCGGGCGGCCGAGCGGCATCTTCTTCGACGACCACGGGCGCATCTTCGTGGCCGACTCGGAGTCGGACGACCTGCAGAACCCCGGCTGGGAGATGGGCATCCGTATCGGCGAGGTGGCCACGGGCTGGGTCACCGAGTTCATCCTCTACCCGTGGGGCGACCCCCGCGACCCCGCCGGCAACGGGGCCGAGTTCGTGGCCGTCGACGGCGAGGGCAACATCTACGGCGGCGAGCCGCGGCCGCGGAAGATTCAGAAGTACGTGCGGGTGAGGCCGTAGGGGTCCGTGTTGTCTTGCTGGGGGGCGACATGGACAGACACCTGCACGTCGTCGTGAAGCACTTGGGCGTCCGGCGCGGTCTCGCCGCGCTGGCCGCCGTCGTCATGCTCCTCGGGTCGGCGGGAGGCTCGGGCCGGTCCGTGCTGCATGCACGGCCGTCTCAGGGTCCGCCAGCGGCGGCCGTCGAGCCGCCGCCGGTTTCCGCCGAAGAGCCGGTTGCGCCGACGGGAGGTCAGCCGGTGCCCGCCGAGGAGTCGGCGCAGGGCGCGGCGGCCGCGCCGCAGGAGCCGGTCGAGCCGGCGGCGACGCCGTTCCTGGCCGCCCGCTACCAGGCGGACCTCGAGGCGATGGCCGAGCATCGCCCCGCGCATCCGTTCTGGGAGCACGTCTTCATGATTCCGGACGGTCGGATCCTCTTTGCGAGCGGGGTCGACGGCCGTCTGCTGGCCTCGTTTCCGACGAATTCCCGCAACTGGACCGAGGCCGGCGTCTGGTACGAACCGGCCCTCAGGGCGGCCCTCGACGGGGTCCGGCTGCCATCGGCCCTGGGGCGCCGGCGGGACCGCGTAGCCGAGTTGCTGGAGCCGCTGGCCGGGGGACGGGTCATCCACAATGCCACGCGGGGAGGGTTCATCGCCCCGAACGCCGATCGCTACGGTCGCTTCCTCCAGGAATGGGCGACCATCTACGAGCGGTTCGGCGTGCCCGCCGACGTCGGTCTGGCCAAGGCGTTGCTGGAGTCGGGGCTGAACGGCAGGGCGCGGTCGCGGGCGGACGCGCTCGGCTTCTGCCAGTGGTTGCGGAGCAACTGGAACTCGCTGGATCGGCTCGATCCGAACGTCATCGAGGTGTACAACCAGACGACGCAGGCGCCTTACTGCGCGGCGCATCTCACCATTCTGGCCACGATGTACGGCAGCTACATCCCGGCCCTGTCCGAGCATCACGCGGGCGGGGTCAACGTCGGCCGGGTGGTCATCAACGGCATGCGGCTGGGGGGAGGCGATACCCGCGAGCGGTATTTTCTGGGGTCGCGATACGCACGCGACCTGCGGGGCGTCTCCATTCGGCGCTTCCGCAATCTGTTCCGCAGCTACGGTCCCGTTTCGTACCTGTATTCCGAGATGGTGTTCGGCAACACCGTCAACGTCGCCCGGTTGACGGCCAATACGCCGCAGGCGCCGGTCTTCGCGATGCGCACGCCGCGCAGTCTGTCCCTCGCCGAGCTGCGCCGGCAGACCGGACTGTCGACCGACGAGTTGAAGCGGTTCAATCCGGCGCTGGTGCGGCGGGTGCCGGCCGGGGCGAACGTCTATCTGCCGTCGTACGTCGAGGAGTTCGGGCCCGACGTCTCGTTCTGGCACCGGCCGCCGCCGGCCGAGTTCGTGGCGGTGCTCGACGAGTTCGTGCGCCTCGAGCCGGGGGTGGAGCGCTGGCACGAGCCCGCTTTCGCAGCCACGCTGCGGGACTTCCAGCGCCGGTTCGCGGCGACCGGCACGGAAGAGGGCACGGTGATGTCGACGACATTGCGGTTCATCATCGGGAGCCTGCGCACGAGCCGCCGCGCGGAGATACTCGCCGACTTCCGCACCAGCACCCAGATCGAGCGCCTGTTCCAGCGCGGGCTGACGGCGCTGCGCGCGAGCAACTGAGGCGGGGGAGCCTGCGCGGCAGGGGCGGCGGAGGGCCGGCTGGCCGCTTCGGCGGATCGGGGCCGGTTTTCGGGCGGTATCGGTTCAACACGGAAGGAGCATGCCATGCCTCGTCGCATCGCCCTCTGTCTCGGCATTGCCGGTCTGATCTGGGCGGCCGGACCCCATGACGTATCGGCCCAGGCCGGTTCCGACGTCCCCCGCACCCCGTCGGGCCGCCCGGACCTGTCGGGCACCTACGACACCGCCACCGTGACCCCGCTGCAGCGGCCGCGGGAGTTCGGCGACCGCCTGACCCTGACCCAGGAAGAGGCGGCGATCATCGCGTCGGACCCCGACGGGCTCGCCAAGGTCTTCGGCCTCGCCCCGGCGGGGTCGGACGAGCGGGCGGCGGCGCGGGCGGCGGAGCAGCGGGCCGGGTTCGAGACCGGCGACGGCAACCGCGAGGCGCCGCCGGTCGGCGGCGATGGCTCGGGCGGCGCGGCCGGGAACGTCGGCGGCTACAACACCTTCTGGATTGACCGCGGCGAAGCGGCGTTCCAGATCGACGGGCTCGTCCGCACCTCCATCATCACCGATCCCCCGAACGGCCGGCAGCCGCCCCTGACCGAGGCCGCGCGCGCCGCCCGGGCGGCGCGCGCCGGATTCGCGCGGGCCAACGACGGCACCGCGTGGTGGCTCGAGGACGACCTCGAGGCGCCCGGCCCCTACGACAACCCCGAGCAGCGCCCGCACGCCGAGCGGTGCCTGATGGGGTTCGGGTCGACGGCCGGCCCCCCGATGCTCTCGGTGCTCTACAACAACATGAAGCGCATCGTGCAGACCGAGGACACGGTGGTGATTCTGGTCGAGATGGTGCACGACGCGCGCATCGTCCGCATGAACCAGGAGCACAATCCGCCCGAGATCCGGAGCTGGCTCGGCGACTCGGTCGGCCACTGGGAGGGCGACACCCTCGTCGTCGACACCACCAACTTCACCGACAACCCGTCGTTCGGCGCCGCGTCCCGCAACCTGCACGTCGTCGAGCGCTTCACCCGGCTCGACGCCGACACGCTGCTCTACCAGTTCACCGTGGACGACCCCACGGTGTGGACCGCCCCCTGGAGCGGCGAGTACATCTGGCCCGCCTCGGACGACCGGGTCTACGAGTACGCCTGCCACGAGGCGAACTACTCGTTCGGCGGCATCCTGCGCGGCGCCCGGGTCCTCGAGGAGGACGCCCGGCTCGCGGCCGAGGCCGGCGCGCGCGACTGACGACGGCCGATTCCCGCACCGGCCGCGGCAGACTCGGGTCTGACGGCGGCCGGCTCCGCAGTGGCCGCCGCCGCTCGCGTTCTCTTGCAACATCGGTCCGGCCTCGTCCCCTTGCTCGGCATGCCGCCGGCTCGCCCGCATTTTGCCGGGGGGCTCGGATCACGCCCGCCCCGCGACAGAATCGTGACGGCGAGTTTGTTCGAGGCGGACGGCGAGCCGCACAGGATCGCCGGGGCGCCCTCCACCGGGTTCGAGGCGGGGGGAGAGGGCAGAAAGGGTCGTCCGCTACACGCTCGGGCGGCTTGGTCTGCCGGTCAAGGCCGCGGCGGCGACAGGGCGACGCGGAAGCCGATGAAGGGCCGCTCCGCCGGGTTCGAGGCGGGGGAGAGGGCAGAAAGGGTCGTCCGCTACACGCTCGGGCGACTTGGTCTGCCGGTCAAGGCCGCGGCGGCGACAGGGCGACCCGGAAGCCGATGAAGGGCCGCCGGGCGCCGGGGTCGGCGCCGCCGCGGGTGGTGGTTCGCAGGTTGCGGGCGGGGTCGGTGAACGAGCCGCCCCGCATGACCCACAGGGCGTCGGCGTCCATGTCCCCGCGGTCTCCCTCATCGAACGGGTAGGGCTGGAACGGGCTCTGCGTCCACTCCCAGACGTTGCCGCTCATCTCCAGCAGGCCGTGGGCGCACTCGGGGCACGGCCTGCTGCCGACCGGGACGGTCGAGCCGTTCTGGAGGGCGGCGCGGTCGCGGCGCATCTCCTCGCCCCACGGGTAGCGCCGCCCGTCGTTCCCGCGCGCCGCCTTTTCCCACTGCGCTTCCGACGGCAGGGTGATCCGCCAGCCCGCCCCGAGGCGTTCGGCCAGCGCTGGCGGCGTCTGCGGCGCATCCCGCAACGTGGCGTCCAGCCACCGGCAGTAGGCGAGCGCGTCGGGCCACGACACGTTGGCGACGGGGTGGTCGGGGGGCGCCTCGAGGGCCTGGGGGTCGGCGGGGAACCCGGTCGCGGCGACGAAGGCCGCAAACTGGGCGACGGTGACCTCGTAGCGGCCGACGAAGTAGGCGGGCAGATTCACCGTCCCCCGGGCGGCCGTCGCCGACCAGCGCTCGTTGTCGAACGCCTCGGGGTCGGTCGTCGGATCTGCGCCCATCGAGAACGGCCCGGCCGCGACCTCCACGAAGCCGAGCTCCCCGTCGTCCGGCAGGAACCACGCGTCGGCGCGGAATCCCGGCAACTCGGCCGGCATCGTGGGCGCCGGCGACGGGGTGCCGGCCGTCGCACCGCCGCCTCCCGGCACGGGTTGGACCCCGAGCCAGACGGCCGCCCCCGCGACCAGCACCGCCAGAATCGCGGGTCCGATCACGCCGGGTGAGCCGGTGTCGGGGGGGGCGGGGGGAGAGGTGCTGGTGGACATCGCTGCAGGCCCCGGGGTCAAGCGGCGGTCGTTGCGTCGCGTGGAGCGTCGGAGCGCAAGGGCGAGCCCGGGCCCGGGGTGCACGACAGCATCGTCGAGATGACCGTTCGGGCCTCGTCGGGTTCTCGATCACGGGGAACGGCCTGGGCCGGGACCCCCGCGAACAAGCCGCTCCATCGGCGCCGTCGCCCGCACGTGCGGCCGCGTCCGCGTCTCGTGCGGCGACGACTCACTCTTCTGTCGCACATCCCCCGGAGACGGGCAGTCGGACCGGCCGGCGAGGAGCCGCAAGGGGGTCGATGCGCGCCGCGAAGGCTCGGAGGCATGTCCGGAATCACGGTCGGCAGGCGAACGACCAGCCGTGGTCGCAGGCTCTCGCGTAGAGCATCGGTTCGGGCATGTCGAGCAGGTTGGGGCCGGCCTCCCTCAGCAGCAGCCGCAGGTCGAGGGCGCGCGGGTCGGCCCCGACCGTCGATGCAGGGTCGAGCAGGTTGACGCAGCCGGCCTGGAACCGCAGCTCGCAGGCCCGGGCGAAGTACTCGAGCGCGCGCTCGGGGTCGGCGGCGACCACGGTGCCCTCCCGGTGGTGCCGGCCGAGCTCGTTGCACGCCCATCCCGCGTTGTCGCCGCAGTAGTTGGTTGCGATCCGGACGAGCCGCTCGCACGCCTGCGGCCGGCCCTCGGCGCAGGCCTGCTCCCAGAACGGGATGGTGTCGCCGCGGTGCCGGCCGTCGGTCGCGCCCGCCACGGTCATGGCCCCGAAGAACAGCGCCCACGCCGCCATGTGGATGGGATTGGCGTGCAGGAGGCCGGCGCTCGCCGGCGCCCGCGCTCTCGCGGCCGCCGGGGCGGCCTCGCCGCGAGCCCGGAGGGCGGCGGCGAGCCGGTCGATGCGCTGCACGCTCAGGTTCAGCAGCGGCACGCACAGCAGCTTGTCGTAGAAGGTGGGGAGGCCCATCGCCCCCAGCAGCGCGTAGAGCCCGAACACCCCCGCCCCGTAGAGGGCCCCGAAGATCGTCTTGCCGAGGGGCGTCCGAGGCGACGTCGACGGGTCGGTGACGAGCAGGTGCAACCCCAGGAACACCGCGCTCGGTATCTCCGAGTCGATGAAGTACGGCACGCCGGCGACCGCCGAGTACAGCGCGCTCGACCCGAAGAGCACGATCGCGGCCGATCCCGCGACCAGGGTGATCGAGAACGCGTACATGACGACGAGCCCGATCAGGAACAGGAACAGGTAGATGCGCGGGGCGAGGGTCAGGGTCGAGGCGATGTCCTGGCCCCACGTCAGGTCGGTGGTGCCGGTGGCGAGGAGAATGAGCGAGAACAGGCCGAGCGAGAAGGCCGAGGGGTTGAAGATGTGGGTGCTGCGCCCGTCGCGCCGCCACCGCACGAACTCCTTGCCCATGAAGCCGGCCGCGAGCATCGCGAACTGCAGGTAGAACCAGTCGTCGCGGAACCAGAGGAAGAGGTTGGTGCTGAAGATGATGGGGAACGGGCCGAACCCGAGCGTGTAGCGCTCGCGGCGCGACCACGCCAGCAGCAGGTCGAACGCGTAGGCGAAGAGCAGCTGGCCCACGAGCAGCCACGCATGGTCGTAGACGGGGCGCCAGAAGTACCCCCAGTAGAGGAACACCGAGAGCTGGACGGCGGCCTGCAGGTAGTGCTGGGGCCGCAGGACGACCTGGAACGACCGGCCGGCCGGCTCCGCCCGCAGGCGCAGCCAGAGGACCGCCTGCCAGATGGCCAGCGCCGCCGCGGCGGCCTGGAACGAGCCCGCGAGGACCGCGCTCGCCTGCACGCGCGGCGCCAGCGACACCGCGAGGAGCGCGAGGGTCAGCCCGAGGGGAACCGCCCAGACCGGGATGGTGGAAGAAGTCCCGGCCGGTCCGGAAGCGGTGGCGGTCCGGCCGGGATCGGCCGGGGACGGTGCGTGCCGTTTGGGCGGCCGGGAGTGCCGGCGTCGCGCGGCTGACATCGGCGATCATCATACGCCGTATAATTGTCGCGGTCCCGCCGCTCGACCGGCGGGGGAGCGTGCGGTGACCACGGCTACCGACATCTTCGTCAACGGCGTCATCGGTGTCTTCACCGGCATCGCCGTCCTGTACGTCCTGATGCGCATCCTCGCCGCCGCTCTCGGCCGACCCGCCTCCGAATCGGCCCCGGCCGACCCGGCATCCGACTAGTGGCGTTCTTCGATCAGCTCGGCGTCCTGGCCGTCACCCCGGGCATGGTGGTCATGTGGGCGATCGGGCTGACCCTGATCCACCTCGCCATTCACCGTCAGTACGAGCCGCTGCTGCTGCTGCCCATCGGGTTCGGCATCCTCGTCGCGAACCTGCCGCTGACGGGGTTGATGACCCCCGGCGAGGGCCTCATCTGGCGCTTCTACCACTACGGTATCGAGTGGGAGGTCATCCCCCCCCTGATCTTCCTCGGGCTGGGGGCGCACACCGACTTCGGCCCGCTGCTGTCGCAGCCGCGCCTGATCTTCCTGGGGGCGGCGGCGCAGGGCGGCGTCTACGTCACGTTCTTCGCCGCCCACGCGGCCGGGTTCACCCTGGAGGAGGCCGCGGCCATCGGCATCATCGGCGGGGCCGACGGGCCGACGACGATCTTCCTCGCGTCGCAGCTCGCCCCCGATCTGCTCGGGGCCTGTGCCGTCGCCGCCTACTCCTACATGGCCCTGGTCCCGATCATCCAGCCGCCGATCATGCGGCTGCTGACGACGGAGGGGGAACGGAAGATCCGGATGAGGAAGGCGCGCAAGGTGACCGCCCGCGAGAAGCTGGTGTTCCCGATTGCGGCGGCGATGGGCATCGTGCTGCTGGTGCCCGCCTCGGCCCCCCTGATCGCGATGTTCATGCTCGGCAACCTCTTCCGCGAGTCGAAGGTGGTCGAGCGGTTGACGGACACCGCGCAGAACGCCCTCATGAACATCGTCACCATCCTCCTCGGGGTGAGCGTGGGGGCCACCATGGACGCGGCGACGTTCCTGCGGGCCGATGTGCTGTTCATCTTCGCGCTGGGGCTCGTTGCGTTCGCCCTCGGCACCGCGAGCGGGGTGCTGCTCGCCAAGGCCATGAACCTCTTCACCAGCGATAAGATCAATCCGCTGGTGGGGGCGGCGGGGGTGTCCGCGGTGCCGATGGCGGCGCGGGTCGCCCACAGGGTGGGGGCCGAGGCCGACCGGAAGAACTACCTGCTGATGTTCGCCATGGGCCCGAACCTCGCCGGCGTCATCGGCACCGTCATCGCGGCCGGCATCTTCCTGACGATGCTGCGGTAGGCGACGGGGACTGGCGCCGCGGCCTGGAATCCCGCGGTTGGCCGGCGGCAAGCGGAGCGGCGGAGGGGCGGTTGCCGGGCAGGCGTCTGCAGCCTGCCAACGGCGCCGGTTGCGCGGAAGGGGTGTGCGGCGCGGACAGGCGCGGAACTCTGAGCACATGGTGGGGCTCGGTACCGCGGGTGAGGGTCGCCGGCGCGGGAGTCGTTGACGGGAAACCGCCTTCGACTCGCGCCGGAGGCGCCGGGTTCCTGAGTTGGATCCGGGGTGGCCGCGGCGCCGGGCGGCGGGAGCCGCCGGGCGACGAGCAGAGGCAGGGAAGGAAGACGACATGGCGGAAGACGTGGCGGCCCCGCTGGCCGGGAAGGTGCTGTCGATCGCGGTGACGGTCGGCGACGCCGTCGAAGAGGACGACGAGCTGCTGGTCCTCGAGGCGATGAAGATGGAGACGGTCGTGTACGCGCCGTCCGACGGCACGGTGACGGCCGTGCGGGTCGCGGTGGGCGACCAGGTCGACGAGGACGACCCGCTGGCGACGATCGGGGAGTGACGACGAGCATGAACTTCGAGCTGACGGACGAACAGAAGCTGGTGCAGGAGACGGCGCGCGAGTTCGCCGAGAACGACATCGCGCCGACCCTCGTGGAGGAGGAGAGGAACCACGAGTTCCGCCTGGACCGGGTGCGGCGGATGGGCGAGCTGGGCTTCTTCTCGTGCGGGGTCCCGGAGGCGCTGGGGGGCACCGGGTTCGGCTTCATGGAGTCGGTGCTCATGGCCGAGCAGGTCGCCAGGGTCTCGGCGTCGTGGCGGCTCCCGTTCAACATGCAGAACCTCGGGCCGGCCCTGACGGTGGCGAAGTTCGGCACCCCCGAGCAGCGGGAGCGGTTCATCCCGGGCTGGGTGGCGGGCACGCAGATCGGCTTCTTCGGGATGACCGAGCCCGAGAGCGGCTCCGACGTGGCGAGCATGACCACCGTGGCGCGCGACATGGGCGGCCACTGGGAGCTGACGGGCAGCAAGATCTGGGTCTCGAACGCCACCCAGGGCGACGCGGGGCTGCTCTACGTCATGACCGATCCGGAGCGGAAGCACCGCGGCATGAGCGCGTTCATCCTCGAGCCCAAGAAGGTCGACGACTTCGTGGCGACGGACATCGACACCAAGCTGGGCCTGCACTGCGCGCCCACCGGGGAGATGGCGTTCCACGGCACCAGGCTCCCCAAGGACGCCCTGCTGGGCGAGCCCGGCGACGGGTTCAAGATCTGCATGTGGCAGCTCAACAACACCCGGCTGGGGTGCGCGGCGGGGGCCCTCGGGGTCGCCGGGGCGGCCCTCGACGCTTCCGTGAGCTACGCCAACGAGCGGACGCAGTTCGGCAAGCCGATATCGCATCACCAGATGGTGCAGGCGCAGATTGCGGAGGTGGCCCTCGAGCACGAGGCGGCGCGGATGCTGGTGTACCGCGCGGCGTGGCTCAAGGACAACGGCCGGCCGAACCAGTACGAGACGTCGCTGGCCAAGCTGCAGGCGAGCGAGGCGGCGGTGCACGCGGCCAACGAGTGCATGAAGATCTACGGGTCGTACGGGTACTCGACGGAGTACCCGGCCGAACGGCTCTACCGCGACGCCAAGTCGCTGCAGGTTGTCGAGGGCACCTCGAACGTGCAGAAGCTCATCATTTCGGGCATCGCCTGCGGCCACGCGCCGAACCGGTGAGAGGGATCGTGCAGTGAAGCCGTATTTCGAGACGATGGACGGGTTCGGCAGGCCCCTGAAGCCGGGCCGGGTGAAGCGGGCGGCCGCGAGCGCGGAGGCGTTGCGCGCGGCGGAAGCGGAGATCGTCGCGGCGGCCCGGGCGGCCGAGGAGGCCGGGTTCCCGGCCGGGAAGATCAACCAGCGGGGCTGGATGACCGTGTACCAGCGGCTGGAGTACCTGCTGGACCCCGGCACGTGGCGCCCGCTTCACACCCTCTACAACCCGGCCGAGAACGAGGAGGGCGTCACCAACGTCGTCGACGGCCTCGGGCGCATCGAGGGCCGCTGGGCGGTGGTCATCGGGTTCGACAACAAGGTCATGGCGGGGGCGTGGCTGCCCGGCCAGTCCGAGAACATCCTGCGCGCCACCGACCTCGCCCGCCGGCTCAACGTGCCCCTCGTCTGGCTCGTGCACTGCAGCGGGGCGAAGCTGCCCGAGCAGGAGAAGTTCTACGCGAACCGGCGCGGGGCGGGGACGCCGTTCTTCCGGCACGCCGAGCTCGAGCAGGCGGGCATTCCCGTGCTCGCCGGCATCTACGGCACGAACCCCGCCGGCGGGGGGTACCAGTCGGTCAGCCCCACCATCCTCCTCGCCCACAAGGACGCCAACATGGCCGTCGGCGGGGTGGGCATCGTCTCGGGCATGGCCCCGAAGGGCGGGTTCGACACCGCCATGGTCGAGGAGCTGATTGCGAGGACCCGCGAGTTCACCGCCCGGCCCCCCGGCGATGTCGCCACCCACCACGACGCCACCGGGTTCTTCACCCGCGTCTACGACGAGGAGACCGGCGTCCTCGACGGGCTCAAGGAGTACATGCGGGCGATGCCCGCCTACGGGCCCGAGTTCTTCCGGGCGGCCGAGCCCAAGGCCCCCGCGTTCCCCGTCGACGACCTCTACCACCTGCTGCCCGCCAACCAGAAGGAGGTCTACGACTTCGACGAGGTCCTGGCCCGGCTCGTCGACGGCAGCGAGCGCCTCGAGTTCCGGCCCGACTACGGCCCCGAGGTGTTCACCGGGGTCTGCAAGGTCGACGGCCGCCTCGTCGGCTGCATCGGCAACCGGCAGGGCTACCTGGGGAAGGGCTATCCCGACTACGGCGACTACCCGGGCATGGGGGGGAAGCTCTACCGGCAGGGGCTCGTCAAGATGAACGAGTTCGTCACCCTGTGCGGCCGCGACCGCCTGCCCGTCGTCTGGTTCCAGGACACCTCGGGCATCGACGTCGGCGAGCGGGCCGAGAAGGCCGAGGTGCTCGGCCTCGGCCAGTCGCTCATCTACTCGATCCAGCAGACCGACGTGCCGATGATGCTGGTGGTGCTGCGGAAGGGGACGGCGGCCGCCCACTACGTCATGGGCGGCCCCACCGCCAACCGCCACAACGCGTTCACCCTCGGCACCTCCGCCACCGAGATTGAGGTGATGCACGGCGAGACGGCGGCCGTCGCCACCTACGCCCGCCGGGCCGCCAAGGAGCACGCGGCCGGCCGCTCACTCGACCCGGTCATCGAGCGGATGAACGCGCTCGTCGATCGCTACCACGAGACGTCACGCCCGGCCTATTGCGCTCGCCACGGCTTCGTCGACGAGGTCGTGGCCCTCGCCGACTTGCGCCGCTACCTGCAGGCGTTCACCGCCGCCGCCTACCAGAACCCCGTCTCGATCTGCCCCCGCCATCACATGCTGCTGCCCCGCGTCATCCGGGGGTAGGCGTCTGCGCCGCCGCGGCGCGGACGCTCGAGGTTCGGCCGGGCCGCCATCGGAGCCGCAGACGCCGTTTCCGGGCCGCATCAAGGGTCAGCCCCCGAGGCGGTCGAACTTCTGCACGCGCTGGCCGACGTTGACCTCGGTGGTGTAGAGGTTGCCCCGCGAGTCGATGGCGAGGTTGTGCAGCCGGTAGAACTGGCCGGCCATCTTGCCGAGGCGGCCGAAGCGGTCTCGCACCTCGAGGGTCTCGCGGTCGAGAATCCAGATGACGTTGTTGGTGCCGTCGGGGATGAACAGCCAGCGCTGCTCGGGGTCCTCGGACAGGGTGACGCCCGAGACCGAGCCGCTGCCGAGGGTCGCCGGGCGCACGAACGCCTCCCTGATGAACGTCCCCTGCTTGTCGAAGACCTGCAGGCGGTCGTTGGTGCGGTCGGCCACGTAGACGAGCCCGTCGTGGGCGATGCCGACGTCGTGGACCGGGCTGCGGTAGTGGCGGATGGGTTCGGCGTCGGGGTCGTAGGCCGGCAGCGGGCTGTCGTCGGGGCGCTCGCCGTAGGCGCCCCAGTGCCGGCGGTACTCGCCGGTGTCGGCGTCGAAGACGATGACGCGGCGGTTGCCGTAGCCGTCGGCCACGTAGACCTCGTTGGCCTCGGGGTCCACGCGGATGCCGGCGGGGCGGCCGAGGTTTGCGGTGTCGTTGCTCCCGCCGCTCTGGCCGGCGCGGCCGATCTGCAGCAGGAACTCGCCGTCCTTGGTGAACTTCAGGATGTGGGCGTCGCCGGCCGCGTTGCCGCCGATCCAGACGTGCTCCTGATGGTCGATGTGGATGCCGTGCTCGCTGTCAGGCCACTCGTAGCCGTCGCCGGGCCCGCCCCACGACCGCAGGACGTTGCCGTCGGGGTCGAGCTCGATGACCGGCGGGGCCGGCACGCAGCACATGCCCTCCTCCCCCCGCTGCCGCGCGTCGAGGGTCCGCGGCCGGTGCAGCACCCAGACGTGGTCGTCGGCGTCGACGTCGATGCCCGAGACCTGCCCGAGCATCCAGTTGCCGGGCAGCTCGCGCGCCCACAACGGGTCGACTCGGAATTGCGGGACGTCCTCGCCGGCCGGGGCCGGCTGCGCCTGTCCGGGGTCCGCGGCGCCGGCGGCCAGCGCGAGCGCCAGCAACGGGGCCGCAAGTCCGTGTCGACGGCGTGGGTTCATCAGCATGCCGCGTACGATACACCACGATCTCTCGTCGCAGATCGCCGGCGTGAACGCTCGCGTCGACGACATTCGCCCCGACGTGCGCGACCTGCGGGCCGACCTGCGAGCCGACATGAGTGACATCCGCGACCGCCTGGAGCGATTCGACGCCCGCCTGGACGCGGTCGAAGCCGCGCTCGGCATGCTCGACCAGCGCCTCTCGACCATCGAGCGCATGGTGCTGCCGTCCGCTGCGCCGGGCGAGTAGCCCCACCTGCAGTCGGGACGGCCGGTGACCGACACGGACACCGCCGCACCCGGCCGACTGCTGGCCGGCTCGGCCCGACGTGGTCGAGCGGCGATGCACTACAATCCACCCGAACGCACCGCTCGCCCGTCCGTCCCCGCCCGGCGCGTCGCGGGCCCCGGACGACGAGACCCGGAACAGCGGCCGGCGCCGCTGAGGAGGAACGCAGAGATGAAGTGGCTACTGACCGTCGTCGCCGTGCTGGCCCTCGTCGCGCCGGCCCAGGCCCAGCTCGCCGTGCCCAACGAGGCCGGGATCACCTACGGGCACGTGCACCTGAACGTCAGCGACATCGAGGTCCACAAGAAGCTGTGGGTCGAGTGGTTCGGCGGCGAGGTCGTCGAGAAGGGGCCCCTGACCGCCGTCCGGCTGCCGAACTTCCTGATCGCGCTGACCGAGCGCGAGCCGACCGGCCCCATGCAGGGCTCGGTGCTCGACCACTTCGGGTTCAAGGTGCGCAACACGACCGAGTTCGTGCAGCGGTGGCGCGACGCCGGCATGGAGGTCGGCCCCGAGTTCATCGGCTCCGAGGGCCTGCCCAACGCCTACGTCATGGCCCCCGACGGCGTGTGGGTCGAGCTGCAGGAGGACCCGTCGCTGCACGTCCCCATCGCCGGCTACCACATCCACTTCTTCACGCCCGAGTTCGAGGAGCTGCTCGACTGGTACACGGAGGTCTTCGGCCTGCGCATCCGGCCGCGCGGCCGCATTCAGACGACGACCGACGTGCCCGGCATGAACATGAGCTTCGGAGCCGGCAGCGTCGACGAGCCGGTCGGCACGCGCGGGCGCGCCCTCGACCACATCGGCTTCGAGGTGGACGATCTCGAGGCGTTCTGCGAGAAGCTCGCGGCGATGGGCATCGAGTTCGACGTCGAGTACCGCGAGATCGACAGCATCCAGTTGAAGATCGCTTTCCTCACTGACCCTGCTGGCACCTACATCGAGCTGACGGAAGGCTACGACGCGTACTGAGCCCTTGGCGGGGCACCGGGCCCGCGGCCGGCGCCCCGAGGGCGGCCGCGGGCCCGTCGGACGGAGCGTCTTGAATCGGGCCGAGTGCGGGGTCTCGACGGTCCCCTGACGGTGAACCGACCGAAGGCGGGTCGATATGGTAGACTTGAACCTCTCCTAGGCTGCCTATGGCAAGTTCCCGGGCTGGGACAACCCGCAACCGCCTGTCCTTCAGCGGTGGCGTGTCGGCGGGCAGACAGGGCGGGATGACCGGAAGGCGACGGCGTGACCGGGAGCACGCTAGTGAAGACTATCGTTGCCCGCCGCCCAGCGGTCGGCCGCGCACTCTACGGGTCGTCGATGTCACGTCCGGCATTGCCGCGAGCAGGCGGTAACGGGGGGCACGGGGCACTGGTGTCGCCGCCAGGAACGGCCGGCGGGCCCGGACTCTCACACCGAAGCCGCCGGTTGATTCTTGCCGCGATTGGAAGGACATCTCGTCCATATCGAACAGGCGTTGGCTAGCGATCGCTTGAAACCCGACCCTCGCCATGCGCCTTCATCGGCCCGCCTTCTGGAGCGCGCGGTCCGGGGCGATCGGTCGGCTATCGACGAGCTGTTCGCGCGGTTCCTGCCTCGGCTGCGCCGTTGGGCCCGAGGCCGGCTGCCGCGCTGGGCGCGGGGCGTCGTCGATACCAGCGACCTGGTCCAGGACACGCTGCTCCACGCCTTCTCACGGATCACCGTCTTCGAGCCCCGGGGCGACGGTGCGCTTCGGGCCTACCTTCGACAGGCCGTCGAGAACCGCATTCGCGACGAGCTGCGGCGGGTCGCGCGGCGCCCTCCCGTGGACTACCTGGATGCGGACGTCCAAGTGCCGGGTGGGGGGCCTTCTCCACTCGATCGCGCCATCGACGACCAGACCTGGGCGCGCTACCTGTCGGCGCTGAAGCGCCTGACGCCGCGCGAGCGCCGACTCATCGTCGGACGCGCGGAGCTGGGCTATTCCTTCATGCAGCTCGCCCACATCGACGGCAGGGCCAGCCCCGACGCGGCGCGGATGGCGCTCAAGCGGGCGCTGGTGCGGCTCGCCAGCGAGATGGGCGGTGACGACGTGCCCGACAACGGGAGGCGCGATGGCTCATGACCGCGTCCTGCTCGACGTGGCGGATGCGGTGGCGTCGAGCGAAGGCGTGGATTGGGACCGTGCGCGGCAGGCGGTGCGCTCGGATCAGCGCCGCGTGCTCGACAACTTGCGCGCGCTGTCACGGGTGTTCGCCGACGCCGGATTCGGGAGCCTGAACCGGTCCCGCCCCACCGCCGGTGATCCCATCGGCACCGCGTCCGTACGTCTCGCGTTCGGATCGCTGGTGGCGGTGGCGGTGCTCCACGTCGCGGCTGCCCTGGTCATGATCGCGTGGTCATGGGACCGGGCGATGGGCGAACCGTTCGCGGTGCAGCGCGTGCTGTCGCTCGTCAGTTTCCTGGTCTGCGCGGTCGTGCTGCTGATCGGCGGTCGTCTCGATCATCGGGCGCGGCTGATGGGCGCGATCTTACTCGCGGTCGCGTCCTCGTTCTGGGCGTCGTTCACGGGCATCGGGTGGATTCTCCCTGAAGCCTTCCTGCCGGCGCTGATGTGGGCGTTCGCTCGGGAGTTCCCGCGCGCAGCTCGACGCACCCGGCTCGATGATTGGGCGCGCTTGGCGGTTCCGCTTAGTGCCACGATCGGCGCCGGGCTCTGCATCGCCAACCTGCCTCCGGCGCTTGAATGGCTGCCGTATCTCGGCCGGCCTCACGTGGTTGTCTACTGGATGGTAATCTCGCTTCTTGCTCTGCCGGCCCTAGCGGCCATCGGCTGGCGTGCACGCGATGCTCTGGGCGAGGAATCGACGCGCGCGAGGGTGTTGATCGGGGGGGTCGTGCTCGGGCTTGCCCCCATCCCCCTGGACGGCGTCATTGAGACGCTTTGGCCGGCGGCGCGCCGATTCGGCGATGACCACCGCATCGCCCTCGGCGCCGTGCTGTACACGTTCGTTCTTTCGATGCCGTTCTCGGTCACCTGGGCAGTGCTTGCCAAGCGTGCGCTCGACGTACGTACAGTCGTGCGCGCATCGTACCGGCGCCTGCTCACACGGCGCCTGCTTGCGGCGGCGACAGTCGCGCCGGTGGCAGCCCTGGGATGGACGCTCTTCAGCCAGCCCGATCGCACGGTGAAGGCCGTCATGGCCACCGCGCCGGCTCGGCTGAGCGTCGCGGCTCTGGGCGCGGCGGCGTTGGCGGCGACCTATCGTCGCCGCCTGCTCGTTCGCTTGGACGCCTGGGTGTTCCCGGAGACCGAGGACCATGGGCGCCTCCTGGGCACGGCCGGGGCGGAGCTGATGCAGGCCACCTCCGTCTCGCGGGTGGGCGAAGTGGTGGCCGAGACGATACGCCGTGGCTGCGGTGCGCGGGCGACGATGCTGACCCTCGCCGAAACCGCCCAGGTCTACTCCTGCCTCGGCACGGCCCCCACCGCCGCTGCGCCGCCTCTGCCCCGCACCTCGGCCGTCGCGTTCATGCTGGAGTCGGCCCGACAGCCAATCCTCGTCGATCCAGACGACCCGGCGTCCGTCTTTCGTCTGCTGCCGGCTTCCGACGCAGGCTGGCTCGTCGCCAGGGAGGCGGCGGCCGTGGCTCCGGTCCCCGGCCCGGGAAGCGAACTCGACGGCGTCCTGGTGGTCGGCCGGCGGTTCGATGACCGACAGTTGAGCCCTATCGCGCTCGAGTTTCTCCGCACCGTGGGGGTGACCGCGGGGCTCGCGGTGACTCGATTGCGATCGGCTCTGTCCTCCCGTTCTCGATTGCACGCGCCCCCCGCCCGAGAGTGTCCGGTGTGCGGAGTCGTGGCGGAGGCGGAACCGGGGGGTGGGGGCGGTCGGAAGGGGATAGAGTGCGGATGCCGTGCCGACTACGTTCCGGCACAGGTTCCCTCGATGCTGGCGGGCAAGTTCCGCCTGGAGCGGCGCCTGGGGGCCGGCGGGATGGGCGTCGTCTACCTCGCGCAGGATACAGCTCTCCATCGCCACGTCGCCGTCAAGACGCTGCCTTCAGGGGCCGTACAGGGATTGGTGCTGCTGCAGCAGGAGGGGCGCGCCATGGCCGCGATGGTGCATCCGGCAATCGCTCAGATTCACGGCGTCGAGACCTGGCGTGGCCGCCCGCTGCTCGTTGTCAGGCGACAGTGAAAACTGACCCCCTGGCGACAGTGAAAACTGACCCCCCTGGTCCAAGGGAGGAGTCAGCAGATGACGGGATGCAAGGATGTCGGCCCGTGGGCGAGGAGGCCACGGGCACAGATGGTGAAGCCAGACGAGGTGGAGGCGATGCTGCACCTGCGGGCGCTCGGCTGGGGGCTGAGGCGCATCGCCAGGGAGTTCGGGTGCAGCAAGAACACGGTGAAACGCTACGTGGCGGCCGACGGCTGGATGACGTACAGCCGACAGCCGGGCGGCGGCAAGCTCGAGGATCAGGAGGCGTGGCTGAAGGAGCGCTTCTTCCAGCACCGCGGCAATGCCGAGGTGGTGCGCCAGGACCTGGTCCGGGAGCAGGGGATCGACGTGAGCCTGCGCACGGTCGAGCGGGCGGTGGCACCGTTCCGGCGGCTGCTGACGGCCGAGGCGAAGGCGACGGTGCGGTTCGAGACGCCCCCGGGCCGTCAGCTGCAGATTGATTTCGGCCAGCTGCGGGTGCCGATTGCCGACGAGCGGGTGCGCGTCTTCCTGTTCGTGGCGACGCTGGGCTACTCGCGGCGCTGCTACGTGGCGACGTTCAGACACGAGCGGCAGTCGGCGTGGTTTCGCGGCCTGGAGGGCGCGTTCCATCACTTCGGCGGCGTGACCCGAGAGGTGCTGATCGACAATCCGCGGCCGCTGGTGGTCGTCCACGACGCGGAGACGCGGGAGGTCGAGTTCAACAAGCGGTTCCTGGCGTTCGCGTCCTACTGGAAGTTCCGGCCGCGGGCCTGTGCGCCGTATCGGGCCCGGACGAAGGGGAAGGACGAGCGCGGCGTCGGCTACGTGAAGGGAAACGCCATCGCCGGACATCGCTTCGAGAGCTGGGCGGGGATGGACGCACATCTCGGGTGGTGGCAGCGGGAGATTGCCGACCGGCGTCGCCACGGCACCACCGGCGAGGTCCCGCTCGAGCGCTTCGCCCGGGAAGCGGAGCGCCTTCGGCCGTGTGCAGGCCGGCCGCCGTTCGGGCAGTTGCGGGACCTGGTCCGGACGGTCCACGCCGACTGCGCGGTGGTGGTCGACACCAACGCCTACTCGGTGCCGTGGCGGCTGATCGGCGAGCGGGTGCGGGTGGTGGTCAGCGGCGGCCGGGTACGCGTTCACCACGGCCCGAGGGTTGTCGCCGAGCACGTCGAGCACGAGGGACGCCACGCGCGGGTCACCGACCGCGCCCACCTGGTCGGCGTCGTGGGCGGCCCGCGCCCGGCCGAGACCGAAGCGGTGCGGCCGAAGCCGGAGCTGCTGCGTCCGCTCGACGAGTACGCGGCCGTGGCCGGGGGGAGCTTCTGATGGCCGTGGACCATGAGACGCTTCTCGGCTGGTTGACGCGGCTGCGGCTGACCGCGATTCGCGACCAGCTCGACAACCTGCTCGACGAGGCGGCGGAGAAGAAGCTGACGTTGCGGGAGGCGCTGGCGATGTTCGTCGAGCGGGAGGTTTCCCGCAAGGACGAGCGGCGCATCGAGATGGCGCTGAAGATCGCGCGCTTCCCGATGGTGCGCGAGCTCGCCGACTTCGACTTCAAGGCCCAGCCGAGCGTCGACCGGCGCCAGGTGCGGGAGCTGGCGACGTCGCGGTGGGTGGCGCACGGCGACGCGCTCCTGGTGCTCGGCCCGCCGGGGGTCGGGAAGACGCATCTCGCGATCGCGCTCGGTCGCGAGGCGATCCGACAGAACTACTCGACCCTGTTCACGACGGCGCAGGCGCTGATGGCGGCGTTGGTCAAGGCGCAGAGCGCGGGCCGGCTGGAGGACCGCCTGACCTTCTACGCCAAGCCCAAGCTCTTGGTCTGCGACGAACTGGGGTACCTCCCTTTCGAGGCGCATGCCGCGCACCTGTTCTTCCAGCTCGTCTCGCGGCGCTACGAGCGCGGCAGCATGCTGATCACGTCGAACCGCTCGGTCGGGGAATGGGGCGAGGTGTTCGGCGACGCCGTGGTTGCGACCGCGATCCTCGACCGGCTGCTGCACCACAGCCACGTGCTGACGATCACCGGGGAGAGCTACAGGCTGCGGGAGAAGCGTCGGGCGGGTGCCCTGAAGACCCCGGCGCTGAGGCCTGTCGCGTCGGAGACCCGCCCGGGAGCATCGTCATGATCACGCGACCGACACCGTGGCGAGCACAGACAGGGACTCGCGCTCACGCGCCGGTCCCGCCCCACGCCGCCCTTCGGCCGGCGTGGCCGTTGTCAGGAGGGTCGGCCCGCTGCAACGCGGCACCGGTCGAGTCCGCCGACGCTCGACGTCGTGAACGTCCGGGGGCCGAGCCGCCTGTCACCGGTCCGTTACGTAACGGTGTGGAGTAGTCGTGGCGTTGACGAACGCGGAGCGGCAGGCGCGTTACCGGGAGCGGCGGCAGGCCGGCGCGGCTCGGATCCGGTACCGCCGGCCGGCGGATCGGAGGTCGCGGCCACAGCAGTGGGACGACGCGGTACGGACGCTCCTGGCGCTGCAGGACCAGTATCGGGAGTGGCGGGAAGCGTTGCCGGAATCCCTCGCCGGGTCCGCGACCGCGGGGTTGCTCGAGCAGGTCTGCGATCTGGACCTGTCGGTACTGGAGGCCGTCGAGCTGCCCAGGGGCTTCGGGCGTGACGGCTAGAGGCAGCTTGCCGGGAGGTCGAGAGCTCGTAGCTGCGGGCCGGCCGGCGTGTCAACGTGCTGCGCACGTCCTCCGCTCCGCTCCGGCCCTGCCGGGTGACACCCCGTCCGCCCCGCGGCTCGGATGGCAGTTATGGGCCTTGCGGCCCGGCCTGGACGGGGCGTCCCGGCCGTCCACGACGCTCGCGGGACGCGGTGAACCGCCGGAAGTCGATCTACATACGCCGTTTCTTCGGGGGTCAGTTTTCGATGTCGCCAAGGGGTCAGTTTTGAGTGTCGCTTGACACTCGTCGTGGAGTACCTGGCCGGCGGCACGCTGGCGGCCCGGCTGGACCAAGGGCCTGTGCCCACCGTGCAGGCGATGGGCGTCGCCATCGCCGTGGCAGAGGCTCTTGCAGCGCTGCACGATGCGGGATACGTGCACGGTGACGTGAAGCCGAGCAACATTGGATTTGCGGTAGACGGTGCGGTGAAGCTGCTCGATTTCGGTCTGAGCCGTCTCGCGGACGACGGTGCCTGGTCGGCGGTCGGCGGCACCCTGCCATACCTGTCGCCAGAGGTGCTCCGCGGAGCGCGTGCCAACGACGGGGACGACGTATGGGCGCTGTGCGTCGTGCTCTTCGAAATGCTCATCGGTACGCGGCCCTTCGCTGCCGACAGCGCGGAGGAGCTCGCGGACCGAATTCGTCGTCAGTGGATTCTCCAGGCGCTCCCCGCGGGTGGCGACGCAACCAGGCGGGGCGTGCACTCCTTCGTGGTTTCGATCCTGAGGGCTGCGGCGTCCGCGCGCCCTGCGAGCGCTCGGGCATTCGCCGACGCGTTGCGCCGCCTCTGAACCGACATGTTCGGTTTGGCTGTTTGCGACGTTGTGATCCTTTGGCCGGCTGACTGGCTCCACCGATCGACCTAGCGCATCCGTCAATCCCATCAAGTTGGCGGCCTTGAGACGTGGCGCGTTGGCTCGCTGCTCGTCGTGGAGTGCCCGGCGGAGGTACGTTCGCGGCCCGGCTGGATCAAGGCGGGTGCCCATCGTGCAGGCGGCAAGCGTCGAGATCGCCGTGGCGGGGGCGTTTGCGGCCGCCGCGGGCGTCGACGCGGACGCTCGTTCGTAGCTTCGACCCTGAGGGCTGCGGCGTCCGGGCGCCGCGCAAGGGCTTGACACTCGCCGGTGGGTTGCATCCCTTCTGACCAGCAAGTTCGGCTGGCCGGTCCGCGACGTTTCTAGCCTTTTGTGGAATGACCTGTTGTCAACATCCCGACGTTCGTCAATACCCCATGGCGCCTGAGCGGGAGCGGTTGGCACCGGCGGCAGCGTCGCCGGACCCCAGCGGCGTCAGCCCGAGAGCGGGCCGCCGAGACAACGAACGATCGAGGGCGCTTCGACGACGAATCACGCTGTGTTCAACGAACTCGCGAGCGCCCGATCGGTCCCGGGCTCCCGAGCCGCCTTTCGCCGCCCTCGCCCGGTTACGCAACGGTGTGAAATCACGCTGGTGGCGTTGACGAACGCGGAGCCGCACGCGCGCTACCGGGGGCAGGGGAGGCCGGCGAGTCTCGGGTCCGGTACCGCCCGCCGGCCGACCGGAGGTCGCAGCCACAGCAGTGGAACGATGCCCCCACGAACAGCTGTCAGGCGACAGTGAAAACTGACCCGTATGCCCAGCTGGACATACGGGTCAGTCTTGAGTGTCGCTTGACAAGGCGGTCGACGCGGCATCGATGAGCGACAGGGGCGGCGGGGCCGGAGCCGCGACGGAACGGGCTCGCGAACGGGCGTTGTTTCGGGCGATTGTGGCGGCGATGCGAACAGCGGAGCGAGATGCGGGGATGCGGCGACCCGGTTGCAGGCAGACGGTTGGCTACCGCTCGCACCGAGTGCCACGGCGGGTGACGCGGAGAAGAGTGCGTGGAAGAGAAACGAATTGGCCAGGGAGACTCACGGAGAAGGGGCTGGCGCGAGTTGCGGCGGCCCATGAGTCGCGTGTTGAGGAGTTGGATTGCGTATACAGGCGTGGACGCTTGGCGGAGTGGGACGGTTCCGCTCTGTCTGCGGAAGCGCATCAGTGAAGTGAGTGGCCGGACGTCGGGGTCGAGGGTATAACCGAAATGTTGTGGAGCGCGGCGTGAGACGGTAGGCGTATCCTTCCGTGTGGAATCAACCCGGGACACTGGCGGGACCGTGGCCGCTGCCCTCACGCGGGGAGCGGCCACGGGCTTTTCGCCATTAGAACGGCGGTGACAGCGGCGCACGCCGGGAGGGCGCCTACTCGGCCGCCCCGCCGACCCAGGCGGCGCTGAGGGCCTCGCGGTCGACGGCCGCGCCCCGCAGGTAGACGTCCACGATGCCGCGGGTGTTCGTGATGTCGTCCAGGGGGTTGGCCTCGAGCACGATGAAGTCGGCGCTCTTGCCGGCCTCCAGGGTGCCGAGGTCGTCGAGCCGCATCATCGCGGCCGAGTTCTGCGTCGCGGCGACGATGACGTCGGCGGCGGTCATGCCCGTCCGCACCATGTCCTCCAGCTCCGCGTGAGGGCTCCAGCCGGCGCCGCCGTCGGTGCCGAACGCGATGGTGACGACTCCCTCGGCGCTCAGCCGCTCGAGGTTGCGGGCCTGGATGCCGAAGGCCTCCTGGGCCTCGGGGCGGTCGACCTGCTGCGCCTGCATCTGCTCGAGCTGCTCCGCGGGGATGGTGCCGGCGATCCAGCTCAGGTCGACGGCCACGCCCGGCCCCGGCAGGTTCGGCACGAGGTAGACGCCGGGGCGCTCCCTGAACATCTCGACCACCTCGTCGTCGATGTCCATGTCGCGGATGCCGTGGGCGAAGCCGTCGATGCCGGCCTCGAGCAGCCCCTTGGCGTCCTCGAGCGTGAAGACGTGGGCGGTGACCCGCAGCCCGTTCTGGTGCGCCTCGTCGATCACCGCGCCGTACAGCTCGGGGGTCAGCTTGTCGAACTGGCCGCCGCGGTCGTCGACCCAGATCTTGATCCAGTCGAGGCCCAGGGTCGACAGCTCCTGCACGGCGGCGCGCGCCTCCTCCTCGGTCGTGATCCAGAAGGGGACCTCGGTGCGGCCGGGCTCCGGGGCGGTGATGCCTCGGTCGACCGTGAAGTAGCCGGCGGCGTCGGGGATGACCTCGTCGCGCACCGCGAACGCCGCCTCGCCGGTGCCGCGGCCCAGGCTCAGCACCGCCGCGACCCCGTAGTAGGCCTTGCGCTGCAGGTCCTCGACCAGCGTGTCGCGGTCCTCGGCCCGCAGGTGGACGTGGGTGTCGATGATGGCGGGCATGATCGTCCGCCCCGACAGGTCGACGCGGCCCGCGCCCTCGGGCACCTCGACGGAGGCGCTGTCGCCCACCGCCGTCAGCCGGTCCTCCTCGACGAGGAGGGTGCCCGCCTCGATGACGTCGCCGTTGCCGACGATGACCCGCGCGCCCTCGAAGGCGGTGACTCCGGTGGCCTCCGGGGCCGGCGCCTCGCTGCCGCAGGCCGCCGCCAGCAGCACGGCGAGCAGGGAACCGGCGGCGGGCCACGACTTCGTGAGCTTCACTGGATGCATGTGCTGTCTCCCGTTTATTCCGCTGGATTTGCGGCTGAGGAATCACCCCCGTGCCCGGATCTGCCTGGCCCGGGAATCGCCCGTCCTGCGGCTCCTCCCGGCCGGGTCGTCCTCGTCACATCCCGCCCACGAGGACGGTCGCCGGAATCGGCTCTCAGGACAGTGATCGATACAGAGTTGCCAACTGCCCCTGGGCGCAACCCGTTTCTCACCGCTTCGGGCGCCAGGCGCGTGGCAAGGGAGTCTCCGTCACTGTCCTTGGTGGCGCCGCCGTGGAGGCCGCGCCGCGCGCCAGCGCGCCGCCCGGGGCCGCCACCGACCGACCGCCGGCAAGCGGCGCGCAGGCGGGGCGTCCTTTGCCAGTGCTTGCGCGTCTCTCGCATGCGATTCCATGCCGAAACTTCGGTTCGGCGGGCGGCCCTCGCCACGGGCTCCGGCCCGGCCGGCGGGTCCGCCGGAGGTCCACACCCGAATACGGCCCAAGGCACCTGAACGACGGGCCGGCACCGCGGTTTCGTGCGATGCCGGCCCGTTCATCCATCCGGTCCGTGACGCCGTCGGGAGCCGCGGCGAGGCCGCCGGGCCCTTCCCGGGGCGGCTACGGCCGCAGCTCGCGGCCCTGGCGCTCGAGCTCGCGCGCGCCGGCGAGAATGCCGTAGAGGCCGATGTTGCCCTCGTGGCACGCGTACTCGAAGAGCGGGCCGTCGGTGCGGCGGAACGGCATCAACACCGTGTGCGGGGCGGTGTAGACGGTCGGGTCGGTGATCGTGTACTCGTAGGCCACCCGGTCGGGGTTTATCCGCGTGAACTTCTCGATGAGGTGCTTGTTAGGGCTCGTGCCGCGGCTCTCGCCGCCGCGGAACTGGGTGGTCTCGACGACGAACGTCTCGCCCTCCCAGTGGCCGCGCGACACCCCGGAGAGCTGCTTGAACGGGGGCTTGGCGACGTCGTCGATGGGGATGATGCGGGCGTTGTGCACCATCTCGTTGAGGAGCACGACGTGGTCCTCGGTCTGGAAGATCATCACGTTGTTGTTGTACGCGCTCGACGACATCGGCGGGCCGGCGTTGAAGCCCATGATGCAGCGGTCCATCAGGCTGCGGTTCTCGTACGAGTCGTACATGTGCTCGCGGCGGTAGGCCGAGCGCTCACGCGCCGCCTCGATGGCTTCCGGGGTCCGGGGCGGAAACCGCCCGTCCGGCGGATCGATGATCAGCGACGTCCGCTTGTCGTCGGTGAGGTCGACGCCCCGCTCGTACCAGAACTCGTTGTAGGACAGCACGCCGCCCTGCGCGCGCGGCGCGTACCCCGCGTTCGGTGCGCCCTGGACCGGGTCGAAGAGGTCGCGGTTCTGGCGGGTGCGCTCCGACGCCTCGAACGCGGCGGCGGTCTCGGGGTCCAGGGTCTCCTGGTCGGCGAACTGCCGGGGGCGCTGCAACGGTGTCAACGTCCGGAACGTGAAGATCCCGGAGATGTCGGGGTCGCCGTGCGGCCTGCGCATCGGCATGGTCGGCTCGTCCGACTGCGCCAGCACCGGGGCGCCGAGCGCCAAGGCCAACGCGAATATGAAAAACCCTGCGACGCATCTCGTCTTCATCTGTCGTTCTCCTGCGGGTGGACGCCACGGCTGTCGGCGTGTCGACCCCATCGCTCCGGAAGTGCGCCAACCCGCCGGAGCCAGCCACGCCGCACCGGCGGCCTCGGCCGAACATGGCGCACTGGCGACTTCGGCCGAACGGGCGGCGCGACAATCCTAATCAACATGCCAGCTTACGCGCCGGAGAACGCGAATGCAAGCCGCCAGAAGTCCGCGGAGCCCCGACGCCCCCTTCGAATCCGATTGACGCGCGGCCGGCCCTGCCGCGGCGCTGCGCGGCGGCAGGGCGTCGGTGCAGGTCTCGCCCCGCCAGAGGGCCTCGATCTCGTCAATCTGATCCTCGTCCAGCCCGAAGTAGTGCCCGAACTCGTGGATCACGGTCTCGCCGATGGCCTTGACGACCTCGTCCTCGTCCTCGCAGTCCTCCAGAATGGGCCGCTGGTAGATGGTGATGACGTCGGGCAGCACGTTGCCGTGCGTCCACTCCCGCTCCGGCAGGGGGATGCCTTCGTAGAGGCCGTACAGCGTGTCCGGCGGCTCGATCTCCATCTCGGTGAGCCGCTCCGGCTCCGGCTCGTCTTCGACGACGAGTGCGACGTTGTCCATCTCGCGGCGGAACCGGGGCGGATAGTCGCGCACCGCGCGTTCCACGCCGCGCCGCGCACGCGCGACGAGCCGCTCGAACTGTCTGCGGGTCATGTCGGCAACATGATAGCCGCAGCGGCACGCGAATCGATGCCGGCCCCTCCCGTTCATCCCGGTCGGCCCCGGGCCCGCCGGACGCGGGCCGCTCCGATGGGGCCTCTGCGGCCGGCTGGGCGGCCAGGCGAACCGTGGCCGACGGCTGCCGCTGCCGCGAGACCACCTCGCAGGGAGTCGGCGCCTCGCAGGGAGTCGGCGCCTCGCAGGGAGTCGGCGCCTCGCAGGGAGTCGGCGCCTCGCAGGGAGTCGGCGCCTCGCAGGGAGTCGGCGCCTCGCAGGGAGTCGGCCCGGCTTCGCGGCGCGAACGCCCGGGCTGCGCATGCCCGGTCGGCCCCGTGCCCGGGGGGGGCCGCCCCGAGGGGCGGCGGGACGACGCGAGATGGCGCGGGCCTTCTCGACGGTATACGATGCGGTCGGCGCGCGCCGGAGTGGGGATCGGCCCGTGGGGCCGGCGTGTCCGGGCCGGCGCACCACCGGGACGCGGCGGCGACCGGCTGCCGACGACGAGAGGATGCGTGACGATGCGGAACCCTGTCCTGACGTTCCTGGCGGTGATGGTATCGGCCACGCCGGCCGCGGCTCAGCCCGCCGGCGAATGGCGCTACTTCGGCGGCGACGAGGGGTTCACGCGCTACTCGCCTCTCGACCGGATCGATCACGGCAACGTCGGCGACCTCGAGATCGTCTGGCGGCGGCCCGGCGTGGACCCGGCCGTGCAGGAGGCGTTTCCCGATCTGCGGGTCAACGCCTATCTGCGGTCGACGCCGGTGATCATCGAGGGTGTGCTCTACGCCCCCAACGCCGTCGGACTGCTCGAGGCGTTCGACCCGGCCACGGGCGAGACGGTCTGGCGGCAGGCGCCGTTCGCCGCCACGCTCCAGGAGGTCGCCGGCCGCAGCACGCGGGGAGCGGCGTACTGGACCGACGGCTCGGTCCGGCGGCTGCTGTTCGTGCGGGGCGGGTATCTGTACTCGGTCGATGCGCGGACCGGACGCCCCGCCCCGGCGTTCGGCCTCGCCGACCAGGGCCGGGTCGACCTGACCTGGGACCATCCCCTCGCGGGCGACTTCGACTGGTCGGCCGGACCCGTCGTGGTGGGCGACGTCGTGGTCGTGGCCGGCATCACGGGCGGGGCCGGCGACGGCGGGATCGTCCGCGAGGCGGCCCCCGAAGACGTCCGCGGCTTCGACGTCCACACCGGCGAGCTGCTGTGGACGTTCCATGTGGTGCCACGAGCCGGCGAGCTCGGGGCGGACACGTGGGGCGACGGCGCCGCCGCGTATTCGGGCGACCTCGGGTCCTGGTGCTGCCTCGCCGCCGACGAGGCGCTCGGGCACGTCTACGTGCCGCTGTCGGCGCCGACGGGCATGGTCTACGGCGGGCACCGGCCGGGCGACAACCTCTTCTCGGACAGCCTCGTCGCCCTCGACGCGGCCACCGGCGAGCGGGTGTGGCACTTCCAGATGGTGCACCACGACGTGTGGGAGTACGACACCGTGGGCCCGCCGACCCTCGGCGACATCACCGTCGACGGCCGGCGCATCCGGGCGGTGATGCAGCCCAGCAAGACGGCGTTCCTCTACGTGTTCGACCGCGAGACCGGCGAGCCCGTCTGGCCGATCGAGGAGCGTCCGGTGCCGCAGTCGATCGTGCCGGGCGAGAGCACCTCGCCGACCCAGCCGTTTCCCACCAAGCCGCCGCCGTTCGACCGGCAGGGCATCACCGAGGACGACCTGATCGACTTCACTCCCGAGCTGCGGGCGGCGGCCCGAGAGGCGGTGGAGCGACTGGTGCTGGGGCCCCTGTTCACCCCGCCGTGGCCGCGCAGCGACGAGCCCGGCGGCAAGCTGGGTACGCTGACCGCCCCCGGCGGGTGGGGCGCCGGCAACTGGCACACCGGGGCGTTCGACCCCGAGACCGGGATCTACTACGCGGTGTCCCACACCATGCCCACGGTGTGGAGCGTCGCCCCGACGACGGACGAGGACGCCACCCTGGCCTGGGCGACCCCGCAGGGAGCGGAGCTTCGCGTGCCGACGCCCCGGCCCCACGGGCTCCCCATCACCAAGCCCCCCTACGGGCGCATCACCGCCCTCGACCTCAACCGCGGCGAGCTGGCGTGGATGGCCCCCAACGGCGACGGCCCCCGGAACCACCCGCGCCTGAGGCACCTCGACCTGCCGCCGCTCGGCATTCCCAACCGCCCCGCGCCCCTCGTCACCGGCAGCCTGCTGTTTCTCGGCGAGGGCAGCGACGCCGTCATCGGCACCCAGCGCGGCGACGGCGACCCGTCCGACCCCGAGCAGGACCAGTCCTGGCGCTGGGGCCGCAAGTTCCGGGCCTACGACAAGGCGACGGGCGCGGTGGTCTGGGAGACGGAGCTCCCGGCCGGCACCACCGGGGGTCCCATGACCTACGTGCACGACGGGAAGCAGTACATCGTCGTCGCGGTCGGCGCGCGCGGGGAGACCCCCGAGTGGGTGGCCCTGGCCCTGCCGTAGCGCATGTCGAAGACGTTCCGTCTCCCCCGCCGGGCGTGACCGAGGGTGCGGCGGGTCGCGTCGGGGGGGCGGAGGCGACCCCCTTGAGGGCTGGAGCGGCCGAGCCGCACCAATGGCGGAGGTGCGTGGCCAAGGAGTGGGGCAGGGCTTGGCCGGACGGCCGCTCTTCATCTGCCCGTACCCGCCCCGCCAATGCCACAGGAGTGGGGCAGGGCTTGGCCAGACGGCCACTCTCTACCTGCCCCGTACCCGCCCCGCCAATCGTCGCCTGCGGCTCGGATGGCCCCCAAGCGACAAGACCCGCACCGTCCAGTGTCCCGGCCCTGAAGTTCGCGAAAGCTCTGAATCGCTGCAAGTACCTGTAAACACTGGAGAACTGCCGCGTAGAATTGTTCCGCGAACCACGGTTCAGGACACTAGCGAACCTCCTGCAGAAAGCTCTGAATCGCTGCAAGTACCTGTAAACACTGGAGAACTGCCGCGTAGAATTGTTCCGCGAACCACGGTTCAGGACACTAGCGAACCTCCTGCAGGATGTCGCGCAGCACCGGGATGTCCTCAGCCTCGGGCGACGCCGACGGCAGGGTCATGAGATAGGCGTAGATGTCGGCGAGCTTCTGGTCGGAGACGTCCGCCTGCCGGTACGGCGGCATCTGCCGGGGGTTCGGTGGGTTCCGCAGATAGGCGATGAACTGTGCCTGCCGCAGGCGGGGCGGGTTCAGCCGCGGTCCCCGGCCGGTCTCGCCGGTGTAGCCGTGGCAGCCGTAGCACGTGTAGTCCGTGAAGAGCCGGGCCCCGTTGGCGGCGTCGCCCTCGAGCATGGCGGGGGCCTGCGCCGCCGGTGGGGCCGTGCCGGACCCGGCGCCCGGGGGGGCCGCGGCAGCAGCCAGCAGCAGCCCGGCGAGGGCGGTGCCGACGCGTGAGCGCACCGTGGTTCCCGTCGTCATCGCTCACCTCCTCACCGCGGTTGGCTCACCACGTCGATCAGGGCCGGCTCGCCCGCCTTGACGCGCTCGACGCCGCGCCGGAGGGCCGGGGCGAGGTCGGCCGGGCGCTCGACGGGGCCCTCGGCGTACATGCCGTAGGCCTTCGCCATCTGTGCGTAGTCGATGTTCGGATCGGTAATCGTCGTGCCGATGGGGGCACGGTCCACGCCGCGGTTGCGGGCCGCGCACTGCTGCTGGAGGTACATGACCTCCTGGTGGTACGCCCGGTTGTTGTGCACGATGGTCAGCAGCGGAATGCGGTGGTGCACTGCCGTCCACAGCGCCCCCGGCGCGTAGTTCAGGTCGCCGTCGCCGTTGATGTTGACGGTGATGCGCCCGTGCTCGCGGTTGGCGAGGGCGGCGCCGACCGAGGCGGGCAGGGCGTAGCCGATGCCGCCCCCGCCTTGCGACCCGAGGGCGTGGTAGCTGCGCTTCATGTCCCACAGCCGGCCCGGCCACCCTCCGATGAACCCCTGGGGGGAGGAGAAGGACCAGTCCTCCTTCTTGATCAGGGGCCACAGCTCGGCCGCGATGCGGGCGAGGCTGACGGGGCTCGCGTCCCAGCCGTGGCGGGCGTTCCGGATGTCCTGGCGGCGGCGCTCGGCGTGGGCGGCGGCGATGGCGGCCCCGCGCTCTTCGAAGAGCCGCCGCCGGTCGTCGGTCAGCAGCCGACGGACTTCCTCGATCAGGGCCGGCAGGGTGGCCTGCGCGTCGGCCGCCACGAGCAGGTCGGCGGTGCCCGAGCCCGCCTCGTAGACGCTGAAGTTGCGGCTGACGAGGAACTCGGCCGAGCTGATGGTGATCGTCCGGACGCCCGACCCCGCCGGCACCCTCGGGCCCCCGCGGCCGGCCGGCTCCAGGTTCAGGACGAGGTCGGGGCGGCCGGTCCCGGTCCCGGCGAGGGGATGGCGGGACGGGAAGTTCAGGCGGGCGCCGCCGCCGTCGACCGGGGCCTGCAGCAGCTCCGCGAGCTCGACGAGGAGGTCGATGCCCTCCTGCGTGCGCGCGGCGAGGCCGGCGGTGACGAGGGGGTTCTCGGCCTCGACCAGCATCCGTGCGATCTCGCGGATCGATCCGAGATCGGCGCTCGGGAACCGCGGCGGCGAGATGGCCGGCAGCCCCATGGCGCTCTCGGCGGGATCCTTTTGCAGCTTCGCGTCGACCACCAGCAGCACCGGAGCCATCGGCGGCGTCGTGGCGACGCGGTACGCCCGCACCGCCGACGGCCCGAACTCCGCCAGGGAGTCGGGCTGGCCGTCCCACTTGACGAACTCCCGCACGAGCGCCGCGAGGTCGGTCGCGTTGTGGGCGGCCACCGGGCCGTCGTAGTCGAGGCCCGCGACCAGGTAGATGGGCACGCGGTCGCAGTAGGCGTTGTAGACCGCCATCGAGGCGTGCTGGATGCCGACGGTGCCGTGCAGCAGGGCCATCATCGGCTTGCCCGCGACCTTGGCGTAGCCGTGGGCCATGCCCACCGCCGACTCCTCGTGCAGGCAGGTCAGGAACTCGGGCTTCCGGTTGCCGCCGTGGTTGACGATCGACTCCTGGAGCCCCTCGAAGCTCGACCCGCAGTTCGACGCGCAGTACTCGATGTCGAGGGCCCGCAGCACGTCGACCATGTGGTCCGAGCCCGGGCGCTCCACGGTGTAGGCGTCGACGGCCCGAGAGGGGGGCGGAAGCTGCGTCTCGCGCGCGAGCCGGGCCTGGGTCGGCGGCGGAGCGGCCGGCGCCGCCGCGGGGGCCGGCTCTGCCCGCACGGTCCGGTCGGCCAGCGTTGCCGCGCCGGCCGCCGCGCCGGCGGCGGCCCCCTTCAGGAAACCACGACGGCTCACGGGAGCTGCCTTCGCCACGACCGCGCTCTTGTCCTTCATGGCCTGCTCTCCTGCTGTCTTCGGGCTGGCCGGCCCGATTCCGCGGCGGCCCCCGGGTTTGCGGGGGATCGACCCGATCAGGGCCCTTCTACATTGTTGCCCCGATTATGGCACCGGTGCCGACGTGAAGCGCGCGGCGGGCGCGGGGCGCCCCGTCACGACTCGGGCTCGCCCGGACGGACGCGGCGCATCGCCGGCCGGCGCCGTGCCCCGCCCCCCTACGGATCGACGAAGTGGAAGTCGGCCGGTCCGTCCCTGCGCGCGAGCAGGACCACGTCGGCGTCCCCGTGCGTGAACCACGCATGGTGCGCCTTCCCGGGAATGATGATGTAGGTGCCGGCCCTTGCCGTGTGGCGTGTCCCGTCCATGACGATGTCCACCGCGCCCTCGAGCACGACCACCGTCTCGGTGTGGGTGTGCCAGTGCATGGCGAACGCCGACCCCGCCGGGAACCGCGCCAGGTACGTCGGGCCGCCGGTGTCCGGATCCGTGGCAATCTGCGCGTTGCGAAGGCCGGCGGGGAAGCCCGGGGTGTCGGTCGGCGGTCCCCAGTCCGCCGCCTCCCACTGCAGCACGAGCGGCGTCACCCCGTGCTGGACCTCCTGGGCGGCGGCGAGCGACGGTACCAGCGCCACCGCGGCGGCGAGCGCGCCGAGAGATGTCCGCTTCACGATGTCTCTCCCCTCGAAGTGTTCCCTGATCGGCCACCAGCGTACCGCCTCCGACCGAGGCCGGGCAAATCTCCTCGCGGGGCGCAATCGCGGTCCGCTTCGTCGGTGGCCCGGCCGGGTGGAGGCGAGCGGTCCGTGAGCGGCCGGGGCGTGCCCCGGAGCGGCATCCTCGTTGCCAAGGGCACGCGCGACCGCCGGTTTCCATGCAGCGGAATTTCGTATATCGTGTTACCCGTGACACCTAGTGGAGTCGACACGCTCGTAGAGGCAGTGCGTCAGCGGATCGAGGCGGAGGGGCTCAGGCCTTTCGCCATGCGCACCGGGATTCCCCTCGGTCAGCTGCGCAGCGTGGTCCAGGGCCGCGCTTCCCGCTACACCACCCTTCAGTCGATCGCGTCCGTCATGGGCATGCGGTTGTCGGTCGGTCCCGCCGAGCGGGGCGGCAAGGCTCCGCAGCTGCCGCCCGAGATCACCAGGGCGCTTCACCTGCCTTCCGACGCCAGCGTGGTGGACGCGGTGGGGCTGATCGAGAAGGACGTCATGGCGTCGAAGCTGCGCGACGGCATGCGTCTCGTGCAGGAGCTGACGGAACGTGCGGCGAGCGCGGCGGAGTTGCTGCCGCAACTGGCGGGCGAGCCGTCGACGACGCGAATGATCCCGTTTGCCGAGCACGTCCGGTACAAGGCGGACACCGGCGAGGTGGAGTTCGACGAGTCGACCGACCTGTCGATCGCGGTCGCCGAGAAGGTCCTGCCGCCCTGGGCGCGCACGGACAACCTGACCTGCATTCGGGCGGATGGCGATTCGATGGAGCCGACCATCCAGGGCGGCGACCTCGTCGTCGTCGACAAGGACCAGCGGGTGGCCGTGGACGAGCAACTGTTCGTCGTCCGTACCGGCGAGGGTCTGGTGGTCAGGCGCCTTCGGCGGATCCAGGATCACTGGACCCTGGTCAGCGACAACCCGGCTCATCCGTCGAAACCCATGACGGCGGGCGACGTGATCGTGGGGCGGGTGGCCTGGTGCGGCCCGCACGGCGACGCCGTCGCCTGACGGGGGCGATTGCCGGCGTCGGCGGGGTCAGTCCGTGCGCCGATTCGGCCGGCGCCGCTTCGAGGCGCGCCGCGGCGAAGGCGGCCTCGGGATATCGGCCGGCCACGCGATCGAGTCGGGCCAGTTGTCGGACAGGAAGCGGACGGCCCGGTCGAACCTCTTGATGGTCATCGTGCCGCCGCGCTGCAGGCGGGCTACCGTATCGCCGCTGCCGGTCGCGTGACGGGACACCGTCGAGACGCTCAGTCCCGTGTGCTTGGCGAACCGGCCCATGAGGGCGACCAACCGACCGGACGTGTCGTCCATGACACAGTCAGCGTGACACAATCACCCCCGTATTGCAAGAGTATTTTTTGGTTCCGTGTCGTAGGCGTCACGAGTCGACGGCGGTGAAGCCGTCGGTGGCCGGCCGGGCGTCGACGCGCCCGGCCGGCGTTCCGCGTGGACCTGCGCTCAGCGAACTTCGGCATCGACGCCGTCCTCGCCCTCCGAGCGGGCGATGATGGCGGCGCCGCACGAATCGCTGAAGACGTTGATGGCGGTGCGGTACATGTCGAGGGGGCGGTCGATGGCGAGCATGGCGAGGACGATGGCCTCGGCCTGCGGGTGGCCGCCCAGCCCGATGGCGTCGAGGACGATGAAGATGACCACCAGCCCCGCCGACGGCACCGCGGCCGCGCCGATCGACGCGAGCAGCGCCGTCATCACCGCCACCACCTGAGCGCCGAGCGACAGGTCGAAGCCGATCACCTGGGCGATGAAGAGCGCCCCCACGCACTCGAACACGGCGGTGCCGTCCATGTTCACCGTCGCCCCCATGGGGAGGACGAACGAGGACACCTTGTTCGAGACCCCCACCCGCTCCTGAACCGTCCGCATCGTCACCGGAAGCGTCGCCGCCGACGAGCTCGTCGAGAAGGCGATGAGCAGCGGGTTGCGCATGTTCTTGAAGTGGATGGCGGGGGAGATGCGCGCCAGCACGATGAGCACGATCGGCAGGGTGACGAAGAGGTGGATGCTGAGCCCGGTCCCCACGGTCAGGAAGTAGCGGATCAGCGGCGCGAACGACTCGAACCCGGTGGTGCCGACCATCCGCGTGATGAGCGCGAACACCCCGATGGGAAGCAGCTTGATGATGCCGGACGTCAGCGCGACCATCACCTGGAAGAACGCGTTGAAGAAACCGATCAGGGTGCCGCGGGGGGCGTCCGCCTTCAGCGTGGTGATCGCGGCCCCGAGGAGGATGCTGAAGAAGATGATGGGCAGCATGTCGCCCGCGGCGGCCGACGACACGATGTTCGTCGGCACGATGTCGAGGAGCAGGTCGACCCCCGACGAGGGGATGTCGAGCTGGGGCATTTCCTCGGCCGCGACGGCGTCGCCGAGGGAGGCGCCGACGCCGGGGCGGAACAGGTTGACGACGATGAGGCCGGTCGACGCGGCGAGGAAGCTCGTCAGCAGGTAGTAGCCCATCGTCTTGCTGAAGAGACGTCCGATGGCCCGCCCGCCGCCGATGGAGGCGACCCCGGAGACGATGGAGGCGACGACGAGGGGGACGATGATCATGCGCAGCAGGCGCATGAACAGGTCGCCGATCCAGCCAATGGCGTTGGCCGCGCCCTCGCCGAAGATCAGGCCGGTGAGGGCGCCGAGGAGCATGGCGCCGAGGACCTGCCAGTGGAGCTTGAAGTACCAGAGCCGGTCTTGGTTGATGTCCATGGTCTCAGGGGCGCCAGTGCCCTGCAACTGTGGTTCGTCGAACAATCCTGCGCGGCATTACTTTTTTCCTTGCAGCCATTTGCAGGCATTCAAAGCGTTCACGAACTTCACGGCCGGGACACTACCGGGTCGCGGCGGTGACGGGTGACCAGTCCTCGGCGCGTTGCTCGGCCGCCGCGAGTTGACCGGGGGTGAGCTGTCGCGCGACGATGGCGCGCGCCTGCAGCAGGCTGTCGCGCGCCGGTTCCGGCGCCTGCACGGCGGCGAGCGTGAGCCACAGGTACGCCGCGGCCGGGTCCTGCGGCACGCCGTCGCCGTTGGCGTACAGGATTCCGAGGTTCTGCTGCGCGGCCGGATCGCCCTGGTCGGCGGCGCGGCGGAACCAGCGCGCCGCCTCGGCCGCGTCCCGCCCGACCCCGGTGCCGGTATCGTAGCTCATCCCCAGGTTGAACTGCGCCCGCACGTGCCCCTGCTCGGCCGCGCGCCGGACCAGGCGGATCGCCTCCGCGAGGTCCCGCGCGACCCCGCGGCCGTTGAAGTACAGGTTGGCCAGCGCGAACTGGGCCTCCGCGTAGTCCTGGTCGGCCGCCCGCCGGATCCAGCGGGCCGCCTCGGCGTCGTCCTCGGGCACCCCGGCGCCGGCGTCGTACAGATAGCCCAGGGTGACCTGGGCGGCGGGGTCGCCCTGGACCGCGGCGAGGCGGTACCAGCGGGCGGCGAGGGCGAGGTCCCGGTCGACGCCCGAGCCGGTCTCGTACATGCTGGCCAGGGTGACCTGCGCGGTGGGGTTGCCCTGCGCGGCGGCCAGCCGCACCCAGTGCGCCGCCCGCGCCCGGTCCTGCGGCACCCCGCGACCGTTGAAGTGCATCCGGCCGAGGTTGAACTGCGCCTCGGCGTGGCCCTGGCCGGCGGCGCGGCGGAACCAGCGGACCGCCTCGGCGTCGTCGCGGCCGACGCCGGCCCCGCGGGCGTACAGCCGACCCAGCCGGAACTGGGCCTCCCAGTGGCCCTGGTCGGCGGCGCGGCGGAACCAGCGGGCCGCCTCGGCGTCGTCCTCGGGCACCCCGAGGCCCGCGTCGTAGCGCACCCCGAGGCCGTGCTGGGCCCCGGCGTGCCCCTGCTCGGCCGCCCTCCGGTACCAGTGCGCGGCCCGTCCGTCGTCCCGGGGGACGCCGGTGCCGGTGACGTGGAGGCGGGCGAGGTTGAACTGCGCCGCCGCGTCGCCCGCCTCGGCGCGGGCGCGCAGCTCCGGGACGTCCCGCTGGGCGTGGACCGGGGCCGCGAGAAGCGCCGCGGCGACGCCGATTGCGAGTGTCCGCTCGAGGGGATGGGGCGCCGTCAGCGCCAGCATCAGCCTCTCCATTCCTGCTGAAGGCGGCGCCAATCCCCGCCGGCCGGCCGCGCCAGACGGAAAGCTCCCTCGGCCCGGAACCACCCCGCGCCGACCAGCAGCGAGAGATACCCGGCCCAGGCGAAGGAACCGATGAGCAGCAAGGTCGCGATATCTGCGACCGCATCGCTGCCAGTGCCCGCTCCGATCATCAGCGAGATCAACCCGCCGCGGAACAGGACCGCGAGGATCCAACGTCGGCGGTCGTCATCTTCCAACTGGTTCTCCCACAATCGACGGATAGCTGCAGGACGCCTACCTCGTGGTCGCGACCGCGACGCTGTCGACGATGCCCGCGCCCTCCTCGACGGTGATCTGCCGGTCCGCCGGTACGGCGCCGAGCCGATCCACCTGGCCGCTGGGCCACGTCACCACGACCGAGTCGGCCCGCGCCCGGCCGCCGAGCCCGAAGGTCACCGGCAGCTCGCTCTGCGACAGGTAGCTCGAGCCCGTCTTGACCAGTTGCCACTGCGCGCGTTCCCCCGCCGTCACGTCGATGCGGGCCCCGATGCCGTCGCGGTTCGAGTCGGTCCCCACGGTCCGGATGCGCAGCATGCGGTTCTCGTTGCCCCCGTCGTTGCGCAGCAGCCGAGGGGCGGCGCCGTTGGCGGTGACGACCACGTCGAGATCGCCGTCCCGGTCGAAGTCGGCGTAGGCGGCCCCGCGCCCGACCTGGGCCGCCCCGAGGGCGGTGTCGGGGGCGTCGATCTCCTCAAAGCGCCCGTCGGCGTTGCGGAAGAGCTGCGGCGGCTGCGCGTAGGTGATGCGGGCCTGCACCCGTTCCACGTCGTCGGCGACGTGCCCGTTGGCGGCGAAGATGTCCGGCCAGCCGTCGAGGTCGAAGTCGAAGAAGAAGCAGCCGAACGTCAGCGTCAGCAGGGTCGCCCGGCCGATGGCCGAGCGCGGCCCCTCGTCGATGAACAGGCCGTTGCCCTCGTTGTGGTAGAGGGCCATCATCTCGGTCGAGAAGTGGCCGATGACGAGGTCGGGCCGGCCCGATCCGTCGTAGTCGGCGGCGTCGACCCCCATCCCCGCGCGGGCCACTCCGGCGTCGCTGAACGCCACCCCGGCGAGGACCCCGATGTCCTCGAACGTGCCGTCGCCGCGGTTCTCGAAGAGCTGGTCGGGCTGCGTGTCGTTGGCCACGAACAGGTCCATCCAGCCGTCGTCGTTGTGGTCGAGCATGACGACGCCGAGCGCCTTGGCCGAGGGCGCGCGCAGGCCCGCCGCGTCCGTGACGTCCTCGAAGGTGGAGTCGCCCCGGTTCCGGTACAGGGTGCCGCTCTGCCCCTGGTACGACTCGGGCGTGCAGTACGACTTCGCGTCGCCGGTCAACGAGCAGAAGAGGTCGGTCTCCGGCGTCCAGTGCACGTAGTTGCCCACGAACAGGTCGAGGTGGCCGTCCTCGTCGTAGTCGAACCAGAGGGCGGCGGTCGAGAACCCGGGGTCGCCGACCCCCGCCGCCTCCGTGACGTCGGTGAAGGTGCCGTCGCCGGCCCCCTTGAGCAGCCGGTTGGGTCCGAGCACCGTGAGGTAGAGGTCGACGTGTCCGTCGTTGTCGAAGTCGGCGGCGGCCCCGCCCAGGCCGTAGAGGGGGACGTCGAGCCCCGAGCCGCGGGTGATGTCGGTGAACGTGCCGTCGCGGTCGTTGCGGTACAGCGCGGCGTGGGTCTCCGCCTCGGCCCGCCCCGGCCACGCGGTGCCGTTCGCGAGCAGCAGGTCCTGCCACCCGTCGCCGTCGACGTCGAGCCACAGGGCGCCCGAGCCGAAGGTCTCGGGCATGTACTTGGCCCCGAAGGCGCCGGTGTTGTGGGTGAAGCGGATGCCGGCCGACTCGGTGACGTCGGTGAACACGACCGGGGTGGCCGCGGTCAGGACGAGGGCCGGGGCGGACGCGGCGAGGGCGAGGGCGATCAAGCGTGTCATCGTGTCAGGGGTGGTCCGGGCGCGGGCCCGGGTGCCGGTGCTCGTGGATGGCCTGGCGTTCGTTGTTGTCCTCGGGCGAGGCGCGGCGGAAGCCCCCGGTAATCGCCTGGGCCGCCTCGTCCGCCTTGAACCGTTCGTACAGCGCGCGCTCGCGCGCCGCCTCCTCCCGGTTGCCCGCGCCCTGTTGGGCGAGCATCAGATTGTAGTGGGCGGCCACGTCCTCGGGGTCGATGCCGAGCACCGCCTCGTAGGTGGCGATGGCCGCCTCGAACTGCCGGTCGAGGAACTGCAGGCGTCCGATCTGGCCGAGGACCACGCGGTCGCGCGGATACTGCTCCCGCGCCACCGCCAGGTGCTCCAGTGCCTCCTCGTAGCGGCCGAGGGCGCGCAGGGCGGTGCCGAGGAAGAAGTGGGCGCGGGCGAGGTCGGGATCGAGGGCGAGGGCCTGCTCGAGGAGGGGGACCGCGGCCTCGACGTCGCCCTCCTGGAGCCGGGCCCGCGCCGTGTTCACCGGGCCGTCCGGATAGTCGGGGTCGATGGCCATGACCCGCCGGAACGCCGCCTCGGCCCCCCGCAGGTCGCCCTGCAGCAGCAGGCCGATGCCGTAGTCGTTCCAGCGTCCCCGCTGCCGCGCGTCGCCCGGCGGGACCGTGGGCGCCGCCGGCAGCGGCGCGTCCGCGTCGACGACGGCCAGGGTCGCCGTCGCCTCCGCCATCACCGTGGTCGGGATGTCGGGAATCGCCTTGACCTCGCCCGACACCCCGCTGGTGTCGCCGGTGAACACCCACCGACCGTCGTCGTGGGCGCTGGTGACCGAGGGTGCCGGGTCCGCGGGGTCGCGCACGCCGGCGTACGCCCACTGCGTGAACCACCACGCGAACTTCCGGTAGTTGACCTTCGCGCGCAGGGTGATGCGGTCGCCGGCGTCCTCGGGAATCTCGAGCCGGTAGTGGACGGTGTCGGCGGCGCCGGGGGGGATCAGCCGCACGTAGGCGACGGAACGGGTGGCCCAGGCGTTGCGCTTGTTGATGGGGTTGCCGTGCTCGTCGAGCTGCAGGCTGCGGTAGAAGTGGGCGCCGGGGTCCACCGGCCCGCTGCCCCCGTCGGCCGCCTCGCCGCTGTGGAGGAGGACGCGGCCCCGGTCGTCCACCGCCTCGAGCTCGACCCAGACGTCGAAGGCGTCGACGGTGCCGCCCGGGAAGAAGTGGCCGACGTTGCGGGTGCGGACCACGACCTCGAGGCGCACCGACTCGCCGCGCCGCACCGCCACCGGCGACAGGTCGAGGGGCGCGATGACCTCGGCCGGGGCCGGCCCGCCCGGCAGCCGCCGGGCCGCCCCGAACTGCAGCGACTCCTCGCCGACCGCGAACGTGCTCGACAGGGCGGGCTCGCCCCCCGGCAGGACCGCCGCGGCGGGGGGCGCGGCGTCGGCCACGCGGGTGATGCCGAAGACGTCGATCGAGACCTGCCCGGCCCGCAGGAAGTCCTGCACCGCCTCGAGCTGCGCCTGGTCCCGGTTGACGAACGGCAGGGCGGTGTTGGCGCCGGGGAAGCGGTGCGACCGCACGTAGCCGTCGCGGGCGGCGGGGTCGTCGGACCGCACCAGGGGCATGTGGCACGAGCTGCACGTCTGCGGCGTCTCCGGGTAGTAGAACGACCGCGCGCCCTGCCCGGACACCCCCGACGCCTGCCAGTTGTCGTACTCGTTGAACCCCCGCACCCACCGGTAGTCGTTGACCGGCAGGTCGAGGTGCACCTTGTGGCACGACGAGCAGAACTCGGCGCTCTGCTCCTGGTGGAACGGCTTCATGAAGGTGTCGCGGTGGGGGGTCGGGGCGAGCCGCAGCAGCAGGTCGTGCACGCTCCGCAGCAGGGGGTGCTCGCTCGCCGCGAGGTCGTGCAGCGGCGGGTACTCGATGGTGAAGTCGCCCTGGCCCATGGTGCTGCCGACGTGCACGATGGAGTGGCACGACGTGCAGCCGAGGCCGGCCTGGGCCTCGGCGGTGTCGATCTGGTCCACGATCGGGGTATCGAAGCGCCCGTTGAAGAACACCGCGTGGTCGTGGCAGCCGGCGCACCACTTCGACGGCCGGGTGCCCACCACCTCCTGCATGTACTCGATGGACCGCCGGTACCACTGGTTGTTGAACGACGAGAAGTGATGGGCCGACGCGTTCCACTGCTCGTAGATGTCGGCGTGGCAGCGGCCGCAGGTCTCGCTGGTCAGGAAGAAGTCGGCGGGAATGGTGTCGCCGGTGTTGGTGGTGGCCGACGACGGCGCGAACGGGCTCGACGCGCCGTCCCCCTCCTCGTCCATGGTCGCGGGGGGGCGGACAGGGTTCTCGATGCGGTGGGTCTCGCGCCACTCGGCGTCCCGCGCCGCCCGCAGCAGGGGAGCGCTCAGGCCGGCGGCGGCGGCCACGACGAGGCCGATGCGGACGGCTCGGGTCCACGCGGGGGTCCCGCCGGCGGCGCCCCACAGGTGGACGCCCCACAGGATCGCGCCGGCCGCCGACACCGCCACGTGGATCTGAAGCAGCCAGGCGTGGTCGCGGGTGGCGCCGACGGCGGCCACCGCCAGCCCGAGGGCCAGCCCCGCCGCGAGGAGCCCGACTCCGGCCGCCGCCGGGACGCTGTTCCTCCACGGGCGCCGCCATGCCTCGCGGACGAGGGCCCCCACCAGCACGAGGCCGAGCAGGGGATGCAGGCCGACGCTGGCGAAGTACGCGAGGGACGCCGACGGGGCCGCGACCAGGTGGACCGCGGTGAGCAGCAGGGCGATGAAGCCGAACGCCGCCAGCCGGGACGTGCTCATCGTCTCCCATCGTAACGCAGGATTGCCGCTGCCGGTGTGGCTGGTCGCGCCGTGCCGGGGCAAGACGCCGATGCCGCCGGCGGTCGATCCGGTCGTCGAGGGTCCGGAACGATGGCCGCTGCTTCCTGGTCACGACATGGAGACAGGCCCCCGGCCGCACGTCGCCTCGGGACGGTGATCGACATGCAGTTGCCACTGCACCCGGATGCAGCCCGCCCTACTGCCGCCTCTGCGCCCGGGACGCATGTGGCAAGGCGATTGGCCCACCCTCCTTGGCGTGCGGCGGACAGCGCCACGGGGGAATGAGGCGGTGGCCGGCGACCGGGTCTTCCCTCATTCCCGGACAGCCGCGGCCACGGGGGAATGGTCCTGCTGCGACGGTTGCATCTCTTCGGCGCGCGTGTCGCGTCGGTGGTGGGGCGGGCGGCCGGACGCGTCTGGAGCCGGTGGTAGAATCGCCAGCGATGCCTGCGCCGCGAGTCCTTTCCCCACGCCTCGTTTGGCCCTGCGGGCTGGCCGCCGTGGCCGCCCTCGCGATGGCCGCGCCGGCCCAGGAGCGCGAGTGGCTGGCCGGCGACTCGCACATCCACAGCCACTGGAGCGCCGGCTACGACTACCGCACCAGTCCGCCGACGCCGATCAAGGCGCGGGACGCCCTGTACTCGACGCCGCGGAACGCCGCCATGGCCCGACGGTTCGGCCTGCGGTGGATGGTGACGACCGATCACGGCGGTCCGAACCACGCCAAGCTGAACCTGGAGCAGGCGTACCGCGAGTTGACCCTGTCGCGCGAGCTCGTTCCCGACGTGCTCCAGTTCTACGGCCTGGAGCTCAACATGCCGGGCATGGACCACCACACCTTGATCATTCCGCGGGCCGAGGACGAGGCGTCGGTGCTCCACGAGATAGAGAGCCGCTTCGACGCCAACGAGGACTGGGCCCGTCCCCCCGACCCGCGCCGTCAGTCGGCGGCGCTGAGGCGCGAGGCACTGGCCCACGTGCAGGGGCTCGAGCGGCTGCCGGTCCTGTTCGCGAACCACCCCTCCCGCTCGGCGGGGGCGATCGGGTCCTACGGCCGCGACGAGCCGTGGGAGCTCCGCGAGAACAACGACCTCGCCCCGGACGTGTACCGGGGCATGGAGGGCGCGCCCGGACACCAGGCCGCCACCCTCACCGACCGGAACAGCAGCGTGTATCGCGGCTCCTACTGGAACCCCGGGGCGCAGACCCTGGGCGGCTTCGACCAGATGACCGCCATCGTCGGCGGCCTGTGGGACGCGCTGCTCGGCGAGGGGCGCCGGTTCTGGATCGTCGCCTCTTCCGACTCGCACTTCCATTACACCGAGACGGTGCGGGCGGGAAGCGACTTCTGGCCCGGTGAGTTCCACAAGACCTGGGTCCACGCCCGTCCCACCTACGACGACGTGCTCGACGGGCTGCGGCAGGGCCGCATGTTCGCGGTCGCCGGGGACCTCGTCACCGAGCTGGATTTCGGTCTGAAGAGCGCCGGGGGGCGCGAGGCGGGGCTCGGCGGCACGCTGCGGGTCGCGCGCGGGGCGCAGGTGACCGCGACGGTCCGGTTCCGCGACCCCGAGACCCCGAACGGGGCGGGGGACGACCCCGCCGTCCGGCGCGTCGACGTCATCGTCGGCGAGGTGCTGGGGCCGGCCTCCGATCCCTCGAACGACCGCAACCCCACGACGCGCGTCCTGGCGCGCTTCACCCGCGACGCGCTGGCCCGCGACGGAGACCGGTTCTCCTTCGAGGCGCCGCTGCCCGCCGTCGACCGCGACCTCTACGTCCGGGTGCGCGGCACGAGCACCGGGGACCTCGAGCCCCTGGTGGACGGAACCGACGAGAACCCCTGGCACGACCTCTGGTTCTACTCGAACCCCATCTTCGTCGAGGTCGAGTGACGGCGCCCTCTTGATCGTCGATCCCTGGTTCTACGCCGCCGCGACCGTCGCGGTGCTCATCGTCGGCATCGCCAAGGGCGGGCTCGGCGGCGGCATCGCGGTGGTCGGGGTGCCGCTGATGGCGATGGTCATCAGCCCCGCCCAGGCCGCCGCGGTGCTGCTGCCGATCCTCATGGTCATGGACGTCCTCGCGGTCCGCGCCTACCGGGGGGCGTGGGACTGGCCCAACCTGCGGGTGCTGGTGCCGGCGGCGCTGCTGGGCACGGTGCTCGGCGCGGTGACCTTCGAGTACCTGACCCCCGACGGCCTGCGCGCGTTGGTGGGGGTCATCGCCCTGACCTACTCGCTGCAGTACTTCGTGCCGCGGGCCGGGTCGACCCGAACGTCTCCGCGCCGCGTGTCCGGCGTCCTCTGGGGGGCGCTGGCGGGGTTCGCGAGCTTCTCGGTGCACGCGGGCGGACCGCCCCTCCACGCCTACCTGCTGCCCCAGCGCATGGACCGCACGACGTTCCAGGCCACCGGGGTGGCGTTCTTCTTCGTCGTGAACTGGTCGAAGGTGGGCCCCTACGCGTGGCTGGGGCAGTGGAACACGGACAACCTGCTCACCTCGCTCGTGCTCCTGCCCCTCGCCCCGCTGGGCGTCTGGATCGGCCGCCGGCTCCACGAGCGCGCCACCGACGAGCTGTTCTTCCGCATCGTCCACGCCTCGCTCTTCGTCATCGGCGTGAAGCTGCTCTACGACGTGACGTCGTGACGTTGTGATGTGTGCAACACCGTGGTAATGTTTATCGCATGGAAGCCGACCGACTCATCGCGGTGGGGAACCTGCTGATATCGCTGGCTACGGCAATCGGTCTCGTCGTCAGCACGTGGTTGCTCAACGGGAAGATCGACAAGCTCAACGGGAAGTTCGACAGGCTGACCGGCCGCGTCGATGCGCTGGAGACGAGCCATACCGCCCACGTCAACAGCGGTCTCCACGCGCGTTGACGGTATCGGCCCGCGCCCCCTCGATTGGAGCCGGAGACCACAGCCGGCAGCCGAATCGCTCTTCAGTCGTGTTCCGAACCGCCGACCACGGCCCGCCCTTCTCGCGGCAGGCCACGAGCCCGCTTGTTTCACGCAGCCGCGAGAACCGTCGCACATCGCGTTTGCCGGCCGACCAATCCACTTCAGCCCCCGGCCGGTCGATGTCCGGCGACAGGTCGACGAAGCCGCCGACGCCGAAGCCCTCCCGCGGCCGGCCGGTCTTCTCGTCGAGAGAGGCAGCCGAGTGTCGGTCCGCGGGCCCGGTCCAATCCGGGTCGATTGGTGGTATGAGGGGCGGCCCATTGTAGAATTCGCTATTCGGCATCTTGTTGCGAGGAGAGCATCGTGAGCAATCGAATCGTCGTGTGGTGTGTGACCGCGGCCCTAGTGGGCGCGGCGGTAGTTCCCGGGTTCGGGCAGGAGCCCGGTGAGACCTGGGAGCCGCCTCGGCTCGCCGACGGCCGTCCCGACCTGCAGGGGGTCTGGGACTTCCGGACCGCCACGCCGTTCGAGCGCCCCGAGGGGCTCGGCGAGACGCTGACCGAGGAGCAGGCGGCGGCCGTCGAGTCGTTCGCGGCGGCGGCCCAGCAGTCGGCCGACCGGCCCCCGGCCGAGGGCAACGTGGGCGCCTACAACGCCTTCTGGCTCGACTTCGGCACGTCGGTCGGCGACGACCGCCGCTCGTCCCTCATCGTCGAGCCCGCGAACGGGCGGATGCCCGAGCTCGTCGAAGACGCCGCCCGCCAGGCCGGATCGCTCGACGTGGACGTTCCGGGCGAGCGCCCCTGGCGGGTGCGCTCGGCCGGCATCGGGGCCGACGGCCCCGAGGACCGCGGCCTCGCCGAGCGGTGCCTCGTCGGCTTCAACTCGGGCCCGCCGATGATGCCGAGCGCCTACAACAACAACATGCAGCTCTTCCAGAACCAGGACCACGTGGTCATCCTGAACGAGATGGTCCACGACGCCCGCATCGTCCCGCTGGCGCCGCGCGACCATCTGCCGGAATCGCTGCTGCAGCTGAACGGCGACTCCCGCGGCCGGTGGGAGGGCGACACCCTCGTCGTCGAGAGCCGCAACTTCTCGAACATGCGGGCCAGCTTCGAGCCCAACGCGCTGGTGGCGCTGGGGCTCGGCTCGACCCTGCGGCTGACCGAGCGGTTCACGCGGGTGAGCGACGACACGCTGCTCTACGAGTACACCGTCGACGACCCGGCCACGTTCACGGCCCCGTTCACCGCGGCGGTGCCGATGCGGCTATCGGACTCGCTCATCTACGAGTACGCCTGCCACGAGGGCAACTACGGCATGATCAACGCCCTGAGCGGGGCGCGGGCGGCCGACGCGGCGTCGGAGCAGTAGATCCGTCTCGTATGGGTAATGAAGCGCGGGCGCGCACGCGGCCGTGGCGGGGTGGCTGCGGCCGGGCCGTGTCGAATGGGAAGAAGGGGGGCGCGCACCCCGGCGACGCTTGCGCGACGGGGGCCGAGGGCCTACCATCCCTCGGGGAGATGCTATGCGGATGACCTTTCTGCGGGTGTTGACGGTGCTGGGTGCGGTGGCGGTGGCGGCGGGGCTCTACCCGGACACCGGTCCCGAGGTGGTCCTCGCCCAATCGCCCGGGCAGGTCGAGTTCCACCGCGACGTGCGGCCGGTGCTCGCCCAGGCCTGCTTCGCGTGCCACGGGGCGGCCGAGGCGACCCGCCAGGCCGAGCTGCGGCTCGACACCGCCGACTTCATCGAGACCCACGTGCGGCCCGGCGACGCCGCGGGCAGCCCGCTGTTCCAGCGGCTGACGACGGACGAGCCGGTCGCCCTCATGCCGCCGGCCTCGTCGGGGCGGTCGCTCTCGGCCGACCAGATCCAGCTCGTGCGCACGTGGATCGATCAGGGCGCGCACCTCGGCGCCGACCCCGCGGCGGCGGGGGCCGCCCCGGCCGCAGTGGCCGAGCGCACCGTCGACTTCGGCCGCGAGGTGAGGCCCCTGCTCTCGCAGAACTGCTTCTCGTGCCACGGGCCCGACGAGGCTTCCCGACAGGCCGGCCTGCGGCTCGACGTGCCCGAGGGGCCGTTCGCGGACCGCGGCCGATACGGCGGCCCCGCCGTCGTCGCGGGAGACTCGGATGCAAGCCTCCTGGTGCACCGTGTGTCGGCCGACGACGCGCGGGTGCGGATGCCCCGCGGCGGCGAGGCCCTCGACGAGGCCGAGGTCGAGACCCTCAGCCTGTGGATCGACCAGGGCGCCGAGTGGGAGTCGCACTGGGCGTTCATCCCGCCCGAGCGGCCGGTGGCGCCGCCGGTGGCCGACGCCGAGTGGCCGCGGAACACCATCGACCGCTTCGTGCTGCGGCGGCTCGAGGAAGCGGGCCTGACCCCGTCCGACGAGGCCGACCGCGCGACCCTGCTGCGGCGGGTCACCCTCGACCTCACCGGCGTGCCCCCGACCCCGACCGACCTTGCCGACTTCCTGAACGACGACTCCGCCGACGCCTACGAGGAGGCCGTCGACCGGCTGCTCGCGTCGCCCCGCTACGGCGAGCGCATGGCCGTCGAGTGGCTCGACGCCGCCCGCTACGCCGACACCAACGGGTACCAGACCGACGGCGAGCGGTCGATGTGGCGCTGGCGCGACTGGGTCATCGACGCCTACAACGCCAACATGCCGTTCGACCGGTTCACGATCGAGCAGCTTGCGGGCGACATGCTGCCCGACCCGACCCTCGACCAGCGCGTCGCCACCGCGTTCAACCGCAACCACAGCCTGAACAGCGAGGGCGGCATCGTCGTCGACGAGTTCCTCGCCGAGTACGGGGTCGACCGCGTGTCGACGACCGGCACCGTGTGGATGGGCCTGACCCTGGGGTGCGCGCGCTGCCACGACCACAAGTTCGACCCGATCTCGCAGAGGGAGTTCTACGAGGTCATGGCGAACTTCAACAACATTCCCGAGCGGGGCAAGGGCTTCAAGTACGTGAACTCGCCGCCCCTGGTGACCGCCCCCACCGGCGAGCAGCAGGCCGAGCTCGACGAGCTCGACGCCGAGCTCGACGAGGCGCGGGCGGCGCTGGCCGCCCTCGACGCCGAGGCGGCGGCGGCCCGGGCCGAGTGGGAGGCGTCGCTCGAGGCGGCGGGCCCCGTCGACTGGAACCTCCGCGACGGGCTGCTCGCGTACCACGCCTTCGACGGCACCATCGACGGCATCCAGACGTCGACCGACGTGCCGGCGGTGCTCGAGGACGGGCTGCCGCGGTTCTATCCCGGCGTGCTCGGCCACGCCGCGAGCTTCGACGGGCGGCGCTTCGTCAACGCCGGCAACAGCCCCGACGTCGGCTACGACGACGCGTTCAGCCTCGCCGCGTGGATGTATCCCACGGCCGAGAACGGCGTGATCGTCTCGCGCGCGGCCGGCGGCGACCAGGGCGAGGTGGGCTGGGGCCTCTACATCGAGGACGGCCGGCTTCGCGTCAACCTGTCGACGCGCGTGCTCGACGACGGGGTGGCGGCCGAGACCGTCGGCGAGATCGCCCTCGGCCGGTGGCAGCACGTCGTCGCCACCTACGACGGCTCGAAGACCCCCGAGGGCATCCGCATCTACGTCGACGGCCGCCTGCAGGCGCTCGAGCCGCTGCTCGATCTGGTCGGCAACCGGCTGCCGGCGACGCGTTATCCCCTGCGCATCGGGGCCAGCGGCTCGGACAAGCCGCGGTTCCGGGGCAACCTCGACGAGGTCCGCATCTACGAAGGGGTGCTGACGCCGGCCGAGGCCGCGGTGGTGGGAACCCGCGAGTCGCTCGGGCGCATCGCCGCCCTCGCCCCCGGCCAGCGGACGACAGCCCAGGCCGACAAGCTGCGGCTGGCGTTCCTCGACCAGTACGCGCCGCCCGCGGTCCAGGCGGCGGTGCGCGAGGTGGCCCGGCTCGAGCGCGAGCGCGACGAGCTGTGGGCCAGCTTCCCGACCGTCATGGTGATGGAGGAGCGGACCGTCCGCAAGCCGACCTACCGGCTGAACCGCGGCGCCTACGACAGCCCCGCCGAGGAGGTGTTCCCCGGCGTGCCCGCGGTCCTGCCGCCGCTGCCCGAGGGGGTCGAGGCCAACCGCCTGTCGTTCGCGCGCTGGCTCGTCGACCCCGAGCACCCCCTGACGGCCCGGGTCACCGTGAACCGGTTCTGGCAGATGTACTTCGGGACCGGCATCGTGAAGACGGCCGAGAACTTCGGCACCCAGGGCGAGTTCCCCAGCCATCCCGAGCTGCTCGACTGGCTCGCCACCGAGTTCGTCGACTCGGGCTGGGACGTCAAGGCCCTGCAGCGGGCCATCGTGACGAGCGCCGCCTACCGCCAGGCGTCGCACGTGACGGCCGACGAGTTCGAGAGCGACCCCGAGAACCGGATGATCGCGCGCGGCCCGCGGCTGCGCCTGCCCGCGCCGATGATCCGCGACCAGGCCCTCGCCGTCTCCGGCCTTCTCGTCGAGAAGGTCGGCGGGCCGTCGGTCAAACCGTACCAGCCGGAGGGCCTCTGGGCCGACATGGTCGAGGGCGGCTACGGCGACTACGTGCAGGAGACCGGCGACGACCTCTACCGCCGCAGCCTCTACACGTTCTGGAAGCGCACCCTCGGGCCGCCCACGATGATGACGTTCGACGCGTCGACCCGCGAGACGTGCATCGTGCGCACCGGCCGCACCAACACGCCGCTCCAGGCCCTGAACCTGATGAACGACGTGACCTACGTCGAGGCGGCCCGCCGCCTCGCCGAGCGCATGATGACCGAGGGCGGCGAGACGCCGGAGGACCGCATCGGCTACGCCTACCTCCTGTCCACCGCCCACCGGCCCCCGCCGGCCGCGCGCGACATCCTGGTGAACGGCTATCAGCGTCACCTCGACCGCTACCAGGCCGACCGCGGGGCCGCCCTCGAACTCGTCAGCCAGGGCGAGTCCGGGCGCGACGAGACGTTGGACGTGGCCGAGCTGGCGTCGTACACCATGGTCGCCAACCTGATTCTGAACTTCGACGGCACGATCACGAAGGAATAGCGCGAGTCCGGGCGCGACGAGATCTCGGCGCACCTGAGCCGGGCGTCGCACCCGACGGTCGCCACCAACTTCGACGGCACGATCACAAAGGAATGACGATGGACGCGAATCTCGAACGGCTTCTGACCCGGCGGCGCTTCTTCGAGCTCGCTAGCACCGGCATCGGGACCGCGGCCCTCGCCACCCTCTTCGGGCAGGACCTGCTGGCCCAGGCCCCCGGCGGCGGCGTTCCCGGGACGGCGGCCGGCTTCGGCGCCCTCCCCGGCCTGCCGCACCACGCGCCGAAGGCCAAGCGCATCATCTACCTGTTCCAGTCCGGCGCCCCCTCGCAGCACGAGCTGTGGGACTACAAGCCGGCCCTCCGGCGGATGGTCGGCGAGGACCTGCCGCCGTCGGTGCGCGGCGACCAGCGGGTGACCACCATGACGGCGGGGCAGGAGCGGTTCCCGCTCGTGCCGTCGATGTTCGAGTTCAGGCAGCACGGCGAGACCCGCACCTGGGTCAGCGACCTCATGCCGCACACCGCGAAGATCGTCGACGAGCTGTGCTTCATCAAGTCGATGCACACCGAGGCGATCAACCACGACCCCGGCATCACCTTCTTCCAGACCGGGGCGCAGCTCGCGGGCCGGCCCAGCATGGGGGCGTGGCTGACGTACGGCCTCGGCAGCATGAACGCCGACCTGCCGACCTTCGTCGCCATGATCTCGAAGGGCTCGGCCCAGACCGGCCAGCCCCTCTACGACCGCCTCTGGGGCAGCGGCTTCCTGCCGACCCGCTACCAGGGCGTGAAGTTCCTTTCCACGGGCGACCCCGTGCTGTACCTGTCGAACCCGCCGGGCGTCGACCAGGGCACGCGCCGCCGCTATCTGGACGACCTCGGCGCGCTGAACCAGCTGAAGGAGGCCGAGTACGGCGATCCCGAGACCAGCACCCGCATCGCCCAGTACGAGATGGCCTACCGCATGCAGAGCTCGGTGCCCGAGCTGACCGACCTCTCGGACGAGCCCGACAGCACCTTCGAGCTCTACGGCCCCGACTCGCGCACCCCCGGCACCTTCGCCCGCAACTGCCTGCTCGCGCGCAGGCTCGCCGAGCGCGACGTCCGGTTCATCCAGTGCTTCCACCGCGGCTGGGACCAGCACACGCGCCTGCCCCGCGGCATCCAGCGCCAGGCCAAGGACGTCGACCAGGCTCAGGCCGCCCTCGTCACCGACCTCAAGCAGCGCGGGATGCTCGACGACACCCTCGTCGTCTGGGGCGGCGAGTTCGGCCGCGGCGCCTACTGCCAGGGCGTCTTCACCGAGGACAACTACGGCCGCGACCACCACCCCCGCTGCTTCACCATCTGGCTCGCCGGCGGCGGCGTCAAGCCCGGGGTCACGTACGGCGAGAGCGACGACTTCTCGTACAACATCGCCCGCGACCCTGTGCACATCCACGACCTGCACGCCACGATGCTGCACCTGCTCGGCATCGACCACACCCGGCTGACCTACGCCTACCAGGGGCGGAACTTCCGGCTGACCGACGTGCACGGGAGGGTGGTGAACGGCATCCTGGCGTGAGGGTGTCGCGGCGGCGTCGTGAAGGGTTTCCGGTCCGTGTGACAGGGTCGTCCCGGAGACCCCTCCTCCATCCCCATCGATGGGCGCCATGACCAGAAGCGAAGTCCTGGGTCTGCTTCGGCGCCACAAGGCAACGCTCGCCCGGCGCTTCGGGGTCCGCGGGTTGGTGCTCTACGGCTCTTTCGCCCGCGACCAGGGCGTCGATGCCAGCGACGTGGACATTCTGGTGCGGTTCGATGCGCCACCCGACTGGAGCCGCTACTTCGGAGCCCAAGCGTATCTGGAGGACCTGCTGGGGCGATCGGTGGACATGGCGACCCACCAGGAGCTGCGCCCGGAGATACGTCCCTACGTGGAGCGGGACGCGATCGATGTCTGACCCGGACCGCACGCCTCGCGAATGGCGCTTCTACGTCCAGGACATGATCGGTTTCGCTGAAAAGGTGATGAGCTATACGGAGGGACTGGACCAGAAGACGCTCGTTGGGGATGCTCTTCGCTATGACGCGGTGCTGCGCAATCTGGAGTTGATTGGCGAAGCGGCGACCCATGTCCCCGGTGACGTCCGGGCTGCGCATCCGGAGGTTCCCTGGCGAGCGATTGTGGGGCTCCGCAATCGCCTGGCTCACGGTTACCTGAGCATCAGCGACCGGGTGGTCTGGACGACGATCCGCGAAGCCGTACCGCCACTCACGTCGTCGCTCCGAAGTCTGTTGGATGCCATGGACGAGGAGCGCACTTAGATGGAGGGGCGCTGCCCTCCCAGCCCGCCGCGGAGCGACATACGCGATTCGTCGGAATCGGTTGCAGCCCAGGCCGGTTCTCGCCGTCGCGGCGGGGCGGCCTGACGCGCCATGGACAGGCGTTTCTTCGATCAACCGATCCTGAACTCGCCCTACGAGCACCCCTCGCGGCACTGGGAGCTCGACGAGACCGGCCAGCCGACGAACCGCGTCGTCGACAGGCGGCGGCAGGTCGCGTTCATCACGCCGATTCCCCGGCCGAAGAAGCAGAAACAGGGGCAGCAGACGATCGTCTTCGACGCTCCCTCGGAGGCTCTCGAGTCTGATGCCCAGCAGTACGACCTGACGGCGTTCATCAGCAACGTCCGCCACCGGGTCGACCGCTGGCGCGAGCTGCCCGACCCGGCCGCGTGGCGCGTGACCCCCGAGACGGCGCGGCTCCTCCGGCACTGGCGCAGCCACCACTTCGGCGACATCCGACCGTTCTTCTGCCAGGTCGAGGCGGTGGAGACGCTCATCTGGCTGACGGAGGTTGCCCCACAGCTCGGGCGGGAGGAGCGGAAGATTGTCGACGACCTCGAGGCAGCGAGCGACGAGGCGAACCCCGGCCTCGCCCGGCTCGCCCTGAAGCTCGCAACCGGCGCGGGCAAGACCACGGTCATGGCGATGCTCATCGCGTGGCAGACCGTCAACGCCGTCCGCCGGCCCGGCAGCACGCGGTTCACGCGCGGGTTCCTCGTGGTCACCCCCGGCGTGACGATCCGCGACCGGCTGCGGGTGCTGCAGCCGAACGACCCCGACGCCTACTACGCGAGCCGAGAGCTCGTGCCCGGCGACATGCTGCGCGACCTCGAGCGCGCGAAGATCGTCATCACCAACTACCACGCGTTCATGCCGCGAGAGCGGCTGGAGCTGTCGAGGGGCGGCCGCGCCCTGCTGCGGGGCTCCGGCCCGGACCTGGCGACGAAGGAGACGGTGGGGCAGATGCTCCAGCGGGTCATGCCGGGCCTGATGGGGCTCAAGCGCATCCTCGCGCTGAACGACGAGGCGCACCACTGCTACCGCGAGAAGCCGGCCGGCGAGGACGAAGAGGGAAAGCTGAAGGGCGACGACCGCAAGGAAGCCGAGAAGAACAAGGCGGCGGCGCGGGTCTGGATCTCCGGCCTAGAGGCGGTGCAGCGCAAGCTCGGCCTGCAGCGCGTGATCGACCTGTCGGCCACGCCGTTCTTCCTGCGAGGGTCGGGCTACGCGGAGGGGACGCTCTTTCCGTGGACGGCCAGCGACTTCTCGCTGATGGACGCCATCGAGAGCGGCATCGTCAAGCTGCCGCGGGTGCCCGTGGCCGACAACATCCCCGGCGGCGAGATGCCGAAGTTCCGGAACCTGTGGGAGCACATCCGGCCCAAGATGCCGAAGAAGGGACGCGGCAAGGCGGGTGGGCTCGACCCCCTCAGCCTGCCGGTCGAGCTCCAGACCGCCCTCGACGCGCTCTACGGGCACTACGAGCAGACCTTCGAGCTGTGGGCGGAGGCGGGCATCGAGGTGCCGCCGTGCTTCATCGTCGTCTGCAACAACACGTCGACCTCGAAGCTCGTCCACGACTTCATCGCCGGCTTCCACCGCGAGAACGAGGACGGCTCCACCTCGCTGGTGAACGGCCGCTTCTCCCTCTTCCGCAACTTCGACGAGCACGGCACCCCGCTGGCCCGTCCGCGGACGCTGCTCATCGACAGCGAGCAGCTCGACTCGGGCGAGGCCCTCGACAAGAGCTTCCGCGACGCCGCCGGCGACGAGATCGAGCGCTTTCGGCGCGAGATCGTCGCCCGCACCGGCGACCGCCGGCAGGCCGAGCACCTGACCGACCAGGACCTGCTGCGCGAGGTCATGAACACCGTCGGCAAGCCCGACACCCTCGGCGGGTCGATCCGCTGCGTCGTCTCCGTCTCCATGCTCACCGAGGGCTGGGACGCGCGGACCGTCACCCACGTCCTCGGCGTCCGCGCGTTCGGCACCCAGCTCCTCTGCGAGCAGGTCATCGGCCGCGCGCTCCGCCGGCAGTCGTACGATCCCAACACCGAGGGCCTCTTCGACGTCGAGTACGCCGACGTCCTCGGCATCCCGTTCGACTTCACCGCCAAGCCGGTGCCCGTCAAGCCGACGCAGCCGCGCGAGACGGTGCTCGTCAAGGCGATATCGCCCGAGCGCGACGCCTGCGAGATCCGCTTCCCGCGGGTCGCGGGCTACCGCGTCGAGCTGCCGGAAGAGCGCCTGACCGCCCGCTTCGACGACGACGCGACGCTCGAGCTGACCCCCGACCTGGTCGGCCCGTCCATCACGCGCAACGAGGGGATCATCGGCGAGGGCGTCGACCTGAACCTGGTCCACACCGGCGACCTGCGACGGTCGACGCTGCTCTTCCACCTGACGAAGCGGCTGCTCGAGACCAAGTGGCGCGACCCCGGCGAAGAGCCCAAGCTGCACCTCTTCGGCCAGCTCAAGCGGATTGCCCGGCAGTGGCTCGACGCCCACCTCGTGTGCAAGGGCGCCACGTATCCGGCCCAGCTCATGTACCAGGAGCTGGGCGACATGGCGTGCGAGCGGATCACGGCGGGCATCACCACGACGCTGCTCGGCGAACGCCCGATCAAGGCGGTGCTCGACCCCTACAACCCCGTCGGCTCGACCGCCCACGTGCACTTCACGACGTCGAAGAAGACCCGGCGGCAGACCCATGCCGCCCTTTGCCACGTCAACTGGGTGGTGTGCGACAGCGACTGGGAGGCCGAGCTGTGCCGGGTGGTCGAGGCGCACCCGCGGGTGCGCGCCTACGTCAAGAACCACAACCTCGGCCTCGAGGTGCCGTACCGCTACGGCTCCGAGACGCGCCGCTACCTGCCCGACTTCATCGTGCTCGTCGACGACGGCCGCGGCGACGACGACCTGCTGCGCCTCGTTGTGGAAGTCAAGGGCTACCGCCGCGAGGACGCCAAGGACAAGAAAAAGACCATGGACGTCTACTGGGTCCCCGGCGTCAACAACCTCGGCGCCTACGGCCGCTGGGCGTTCGCCGAGCTGACCGACGTGTACCAGATGGAGGAGGACTTCGCGGGCGCGCTGGAGGCGCGGTTCGGGGCCGTCGTCGCTGGAGTGGCGCCTTGACCGCGCTTCGGCGCGATGGCGGGAGCGACTCCCGGAATCTCGATGAAGACGACCCGCTACTTCGACGAGCAGGTGCTGCGCAAGCGCCCGTACATCGACCCCGCGTGGTGCGTCGAGGTGATCGCGGGACCGTTGCGGCGCGAGACCCAGCCGGACGGCCGCGTCCGCTTCTGGGGCTAGATCGAGACCCGGGACGGGAGTGCCCCGCGCGTCCTCCGCGTGGTGACGCTGGCCGACGGTGAGACAATCCACACTGCGTTCTTCGATCGCGGCTTTCGAAGGGACTCGTCATGAAGCTGCACTACTACCCGGAGACCGACAGCCTGTACGTCGAGCTCAAGGCCGGCCCGGGCGTGGAGACACGCGAGGTCTCCGCCGGGATCAACGTCGACCTCGATGCGGAGGGCAACGCCGTCGGCTTCGATATCGACCAGGCTTCCGCGAAGCTCGACCTGGCCACCCTCGAGACCCAAGCCCTGCCAGTTCGATCGTACAAGGCCGGGTGAGCCCATTTACGGGTTCGTCGCCATGCTCATGAGGCAATCCAGCAAGACCGTCGAGACCCTCACCCAAGCGGGGGCGGGCGTCGCAATGTGGTACACGGTACAGTGTGGACGGCGTCATCGACACTCCTGACGGTCGCAACCCTCGAGTACGGACCCTCGGGATCGTCGACGAGGGCCGGGGGCCGCGTCTGATCACGGCGCATCCGTTGAGGAGGCGGGATGCTGGAGGAAACATGATCGCGTCGTGCTCACGGACGAATGTTGCCCCACCCGGATCTGAAGGCGGGGGGGGGGTGGGAACGATTGTCCACGTCCACCGGAAACGGTGAGGCTTTCGAGGGGGAGTTTCCGACCCCGGACGGGCAGACGGTGGCGTTGACCACCGTGCAGTCGTCGCAGGTGCGTCCGGTGACCGGCGCCGACATCACACACGCGCGGGAACTTCAGGCGGGCGCGGCGGCTCCACCGCGGTAGGGGGGGCATGGCCGAGGAGAACAACTCGGGAATCTGGTCACGGAGAGGGACATGGAGCTGAAGATCGTGATCCACGAGGCCGAGGAGGGCGGCTTCTGGGCCGAGGTGCCGTCCATTCCGGGATGCGCCACGCAGGGAGACTCGTTCGAAGAGCTGCTGAGCAACCTCTGCGAAGCTATCGAAGGATGCCTTTCCGTCGAGGTTCGACTGTAGGACTCGTATGGCCAAGCGGCAGCGCAAGCCTCCCAGGAAGGTCGAGACCCTCACCCACGGCGAGGCGTCGCGGAAGAACATCCCGACCGCCGAGTTCCGGTCGGTGATGGACCGGTCCGAGCAGAGCCCCGTCCGGGTCGCCTACGAGCGCCGCAACCGCGACCTCGACCCCCAGCTCGTCTGGCGCGGCAAGGACGAGCAGGACTGGTCGGACCTCGTCGTGCAGGCCCCGCCCCTCTACATCCAGGAGAAGGTGCACCCCAAGGTCCTCATCGACGACCTCCGGCGCCGATCCGAGGACCGGCGCCGGGACCGCGAGGACGCCGCCGGCGAGACCCAGCCCGACCTCTTCGCCGACTTCAACGGCCTGCCCGACGAGGGCGCCAAGACCGAGTTCTACCAGCACGACGCCAACTGGTCGAACCGGATGATCCTCGGCGACAGCCTCCAGGTGATGGCATCCCTGGCCGAGCGCGAGGGCCTGCGCGGCAAGGTGCAGTGCATCTACCTCGACCCGCCCTACGGCATCAAGTTCAACTCGAACTTCCAATGGTCGACGACGAGCCGCGACGTCAAGGACGGCAAGGCGGAGCACATCAGCCGCGAGCCGGAGCAGGTGAAGGCGTTCCGGGATACGTGGCGGGATGGAGTTCATTCGTATCTGACGTACCTGCGGGATCGGCTGATGGCGGCGCGGGATTTGCTGACGGAGAGCGGTTCGATCTTCGTGCAGATCGGGGACGAGAACATTCACCGAGTTCGGGCGCTGATGGATGAGGTGTTTGGCGAAGAACAGTTCGTTGCCGAAATCGCATTTCAAAAGACATCCTCCACCTCGTCAGATTCTCTATCGGGTGTTTTTGATCTTATTTTGTGGTTCGGCAAGTCGGACCGGCCTAAGTTCCGACCGTTGTTTCGAAGCAAGGAACCCGGGGCCGCTGGTGCGAGTCAGTATTCCTTCGGAGAGGACGGGAGCGGAAAGAGACTCACTCTGGCAGAATGGAAGCGGCTCGACGTTGATTTGGGGTCCTTGAAGATATTCTCACACGACAATATTACGAGTCAGAGGCCGGCACAAGGAGGAGATGTTCGGCGGTTCGTCTACGAAGGCGGGTCGTTTGACGTCAAAAAGGGCACCTTCAAGACCGATGCACATGGGCTACGTCGGCTCGCGCGCGCGAAGCGCATGATTTTCATCGGAAGGACGCTTCGTTACGTTAGGTTTCTGAGAGATTTCAGTATATTTCCACACTCTAATTTGTGGACCGATACAATTACATCAGGTTTTGATGATCCCAAAGTATATGTTGTTCAAACTAATCGCTCCGTTGTCGAGCGATGTGTCCTTATGGCAACTGATCCAGGAGATCTTGTGCTCGATCCAACCTCTGGTTCGGGTACCACGGCCTACGTGGCGGAACAATGGGGCCGCCGCTGGATCACAGTCGATACTTCCAGGGTCGCAATGGCCCTTTCTCGGGCACGCGTCATGGGTGCTCGCTATCCGTACTACTTGCTCGCCGACAGTCTGGAGGGCGAACGCAAAGAGGCCGAGATCGCCGGAATCGTGCCGTCGGAGCAGCCTACGCAGGGCGATGTCCGCCACGGCTTCGTTTGCGAGCGCGTTCCGCACATCGCGCTGAAATCAATCGCCAACAACGCCGAGATAGACGTCATCTGGGAGCGGTGGCAGGAGACGTTGGTGCCGTTGCGTGAGGATCTGAACGCGAGACTCGATTGCAACTGGGAGGAGTGGCAGATTCCGCATGAGGCGTCGGAGGAATGGCCGGAGGAGGCGGTTGAGACGCATCGGCTGTGGTGGGAGGCGCGTATCGCCCGGCAGCAGGAGATCGACGAGTCCATCGCGGCGAGGGCGGACTACGAGTTCCTCTACGACAAGCCCTACGTGGACAACCGCAAGGTGCGCGTGGCAGGGCCGTTCACGGTGGAGAGCCTGTCGCCGCACCGGGTGGTGGCCGTCGACGAGAACGACGAGCTTTTGGACCGTGTGGCGGAAGCGAAGGCCGGATACGGCCCGCAGCAGGACTTCGCGGGCATGATCGTGGACCAGCTGACGACGGCCGGCGTGCAACAGGCGCACAAGGAGGACCGCATCGCGTTCGCGGCGGTCACGCCGTGGCCGGGCTCGTACATCTGCGCCGAGGGGCGCTACGCCGAGGGTCGGGGAGCGGCCGGCGGGGAGAAGCGGGCCGGCATCTTCGTCGGCCCCGAGTTCGGCACGGTCTCGCGCCCCGACCTCGTGGCGGCGGCGCGGGAGGCAGGCGACGCCGGCTTCGACGTCCTGATCGCCTGCGCGTTCAACTACGAGGCCCACGCCTCCGAGTTCGACCGCCTCGGCCGCATCCCCGTGCTCAAGGCCCGCATGAACGCCGACCTCCACATGGCCGGCGAGCTGAAGAACACCGGCAAGGGCAACCTCTTCGTCGTCTTCGGCGAGCCCGACATCGACATCCTGCCGGCCGCGGGAGACGGCGCCGCGGACGGCCGGCTCCAGGTCAAGATCAACGGTGTCGACGTCTTCCACCCCAACACCGGCGAGGTCCGCAGCGACGGCGCCGACGGCATCGCCTGCTGGTTCATCGACACCGACTACAACGAGGAGAGCTTCTTCGTCCGCCACGCCTACTTCCTCGGCGCCAACGACCCCTACAAGGCCCTCAAGACCACCCTGAAGGCCGAGATCGACCCCGACGCCTGGGCCTCGCTCCAAAGCGACGTCTCGCGCCCGTTCGACCGCCCCGAGTCGGGCCGCATCGCCGTCAAGGTCATCAACCACCTCGGCGACGAGGTGATGAAGGTGTTCCGCGTGTGAGTCCGGGCGAGCCGATACGGGAGAGTGCCCATGGCCAGCGGTGAACAGCTCAAGGCGTTGCTCAAGTCGCACGTCGACGGCGACGACGACCGCTTTTTCTCCGTCGCCATGCAGGTGGCCGCCCACGAGGCGCGGCGCGGTCACGGGAGGCTGGCCGAGGAGTTGCGCGCCCTGATCGACAGGGCGAAGAGCGGCGTGGGGGCCGGGGCCCCGGTCCCCATCGGGCGGCCTCGGGGCGAGTTGGCGAACCTGCTGGAGGCGTCGCACCCGAGCGCCCGTTTGGGAGAGATGATCCTCGGAGACGATCTGGGGGGCCAGATTCGACGGGTGATTCGCGAGCAGCGGCATGCCGGACGCATCGTGGAGCGGGGTCTCGCACCCCGGCGCAAGTTGTTGTTGATCGGGCCGCCGGGAACCGGCAAGACGCTGACGGCATCCGTTCTCGCGGGAGAGCTCGGGTTCCCGCTGCTTCAGGTGCGCCTCGACGGGCTCATCACGAAGTACATGGGGGAGACGGCCGCCAAGCTGCGGCAGATCTTCGAGGCGACCGCTCGGACCCGGGGAGTGTACTTCTTCGACGAGTTCGACGCCATCGGTTCGCAGCGCGGACTGGCGAACGACGTGGGCGAGATTCGGCGCGTCCTCAACAGCTTTCTGCAAATGATCGAGCAGGATCGTTCTCACAGCCTCGTCATCGCGGCGACGAACCATGCGCGCATTCTCGACCCGGCGCTCTTCCGCCGCTTCGACGACGTGTTGCACTACGAGTTGCCCGACCGGAAGCAGATCGTCCGGCTTCTCAGGGCGCGGCTGTCCGCGGCTGCGATGAAGCGGGTGCGGTGGAGCACCCTAGCGGAGCTTGCGGGTGGCCTGAGCTACGCTGAGGTTGCGCGCGCGGCCAACGAAGTCCTGAAGGACGCGTTGATTCATGAACGGTCTCTCGTTCGCGAAGCGGACATCCGGCAGATGCTGGAGGAGCGGCGGGCCATTGCCGCGAGACTGTCAGCGGCAAGGCGTAGTGACGAGGCGTGAACATGGCGAACGGGTCGGAGGGTAGAAGCCGCCATTTTTTTCTCGAAGGGTTCACGAAGGCTGAGCCCTATCGGTCTCCCCCGCCGCCGCCACGGAAGCGTCCGGTTATTCCGGAACGTAATCGAGTTAGCCACGGCGGCGTGCTGCAAGAGCAGCTGAGTGCACTTCGGATGGACGCCCGTGCCGCCCGTGAGGCGCAACAGGCTGTCGGGATGGAGGATGGCCTGGGCCTCCAGGTCGAGTTCGAGAGCTTTCCGAATATCGAATTGGCGTTCGAGAGCTTGGAGAGAGAACGATCAGGAATCAAACTGCAGAACGTCCGTCACGTAGGAGGTCGCACCCACGCAATCGTTTTTGTGCCCGACGGGAAGCTCGAGCACTTCGACGGCCTTATCCGGGAGTATGTCGAGGAGAAGCGGGATAGCACGGGACGGGCTCGCGACCACAGAAGGCTTGTTAACGCGATTCGAGAGATCCGGCGGGCCAGTCTTCGGGCGCTTTGGACCGATACAGATGACGAGTTTCCGACCGAGGATGAGGGCTCGCTTTGGTGGGAAGTGTGGCTGCCGGTGCGAGGAGACAGGCGAGTGGTGATCGCATCCTTCCGGGAGCGAGCCAAAGCCCGGGGGATGCGCGTAGCACCCGGCGACGTCGCCTTTCCCGATCGCACGGTGTTGTTGGTGTGGGCTTCCCTGGAGGAGATGCAGGGCTCGACCCTCACGCTCAACAGCATCGCGGAGCTTCGACGGGCCAAGGAAACAGCGGAGTTTTTCGGTTCCCTACTGCCGGGGGATCAACGGGAATGGCTCGAAGAGCTACTGGAACGAATGGAGTTCCCTCTGGGTGACAATGAAGTCCCGTACGTCTGCCTACTGGACACGGGCGTCAATCGTGGGCATCCACTTCTGACGCGGGCTCTGGATGGCGAAGACATGCATACTGTCGAGCCTGGTTGGGGCGTTGACGACGCGCACGGCCACGGAACAGAGATGGCCGGCGTGGCGCTTGCTGGGGATCTAATGTTGCTCCTGGACAGCACCAATCGCGTGACGCTTGAGCACCGGCTGGAATCGGTCAAGCTGCTGCGGGGCCCTGGTGGCAGCGGAGATTCGCGACACCATGGCTACGTGACGGTAGAGGGGGTCGCGCGTCCGGAGGTCGTGGCTCCGGAGAGGCTCCGGGTATTCGGCATGGCTGTAACGGCTCGGGACGGACGGGATCGGGGCTGCCCGTCCGCGTGGTCGGCTGCGGTGGATTCGCTGGCGGCAGATGGCGATGGGGCCGGCGCATATCCGCGGCTGATCGTACTCTCGGCCGGCAATGTCCAGGACCCAAGCGCATGGAGCAACTACCCGTCTGGTAATGACTCCGACAGCGTTCACGATCCGGCTCAAGCATGGAACGCGCTGACTGTCGGTGCCTTCACGGAGAAGGTGCGGATCACCGAGCCTGATGCCAAGGGATATGAGCCCATTGCGCCGGTGGGAGGTCTGAGTCCGTTTAGCACTACCTCGCTGACGTGGGAGGACCACTGGCCGCTGAAGCCGGACGTGGTGCTTGAAGGCGGCAATGCGGCGAAGGACTCGCTGTCGGCAGTAACGATGGACAGCCTGAGCCTGTTGACGACGCATCATCTTCTTGACGATCGGAGCTTCACGACGACTCGTGCAACTAGCGCTGCGATGGCACTGGCCGCGCGGCTGGCGGCTGGTATCATGGGCGCTTATCCGGGTCTGTGGCCGGAGACCGTTCGTGCACTCATCGTGCATTCGGCAGAATGGACCGAGGCAATGCGGCGAGCTTCGTTGCCCTCAACGGGTACACCCACGAAGGCGGACTACCGTCGTCTGCTTCAACGGTGTGGGTTCGGAACCCCGGATCTCGGGCGGGCTCTCTGGAGCCTCGGGAACTCGTTGACGATGGTCGTCGAGGAGCGTTTGCAACCGTTCGAGCGCGAGGGAGGAAAACGACCCAAGCTTAGACACATGCATCTGCACAGGCTGCCTTGGCCGCGCGACACGCTGGAGGCGTTGGGAGCAACCGAAGTAGAAATGCGGGTAACGTTGTCCTACTTCATCGAGCCGAATCCATCGCGGCGCGGGTTCCGTTCAAGGTATCGATACGAATCTCACGGTCTTCGGTTCGACGTCAAGCGCCCACACGAATCTATCAGTGATTTTCGGAAGCGGATCAACGCGGCCGCGAGGGATGAGGAGGCTCGGACGCGACGGGGTGGTGAGAGCGATTCCTCTTGGTTGATTGGCACGCGGGCTCGTCACAGAGGTTCACTACACGGCGACATCTGGCGTGGCACGGCAGCAGACCTAGCGAGCCGGGGATGCCTCGCCGTTTACCCGGCGGTCGGTTGGTGGAAGATGCGTGAGGCGTTGGGGAGGTACGACAGGGACGCGCGGTATGCACTGGTGGTCGGCATCAAGGCGCCGGACGTCGAGGTGGATCTCCGCACGGAAGTCGCGAACGAAATTGGCGTTCCAGTGGAGGTCGCATAGGCTTCGTGTGTGCACGGAGCCACTCATGAGGGCGGAAGGCGTCGACGATGACGGATGATCCGATCGTGGCGGAGACGCGTGCAATCCGCGACAAGCTCGCCGCCGAGTGCGGCTACGACGTGGAGGAGATCGTGCGGCGTATCCGCCAACGCCAGGCCGAATCTGGGCGGGAGTATGTGAGCTACCCACCGGGGCGTGTGGCGTCCCGGGAGGATGCGGCAGGGCCCGGCGGAAGACGGTCGGCGGGGATGGCCATGGAGCTTGAGACGATCACGAAGGTCCGGGTCGAGCAGTTGCGGCTGGACCGGGAGAGCCCGCGGCTGGCGGGCGAGGCGGCTGAGGCAACGGACGAGCGGATCGTGGCGCGTCTCCATGCTCGACCGGGCTGGACGGGCTGTTGATGTCGTTCTCGGCCACCGGCTATCTCGACATCGAGCCCCTGGTGGTGATGGCCGGCGACGATGCAAACGAAGGTGGGCTGATCGTCCTGGAGGGCAACCGCCGGCTGGCGACGCTCCGTCTGTTGCGGGAACCGGGGTTGACGCGGAGGATCGCGTTGGCGGAGAACCTTCGGATTTCGGTGCCGGCGGTGGACGACTCGCTCCGCCCCACGTTCGACCAGGTGTCCGTCTACTGCGTCTCCGGCCGGAAGCGCGCACGGGCTCTCATCGGTTTCAAGCACATGAACGGGCCGGCCAAGTGGGACGCGTACCGGAAGGCGAGGTTCGCGGCTGACTGGTATCGGGCGGGCGGGGCTGACGAAAGCGCTATTGAAGAGATCTCGGCGGTCATCGGGGACCGGCACGACACGGTCAGGCGCATGGTCTCGGTGGTCTACGTGCTGGAGCAGGCGGAGCGCGAGGGGCTGTTCGACATCGAGGACCGTGACACTCCGAAGTTCAGTTTCTTGCACGTCTACGCGGCGCTCTTGCGCTCGCAGTACGCGGATTATCTCGGCCTCGGGTCGGGCTGGGCGCGACACGCCCCGAGAGCGGATCCGGTGCCGCGGGAGAGGTTCGACGAGCTCAAGAAGGTGCTGGTCTGGCTCTACGGGTCGAAGTCGGAGGACGCACGGCCGGTTGTCGAGATGGTGAATCCGGACATCCGGCGGCTCGGGGAGATACTGGCCAGCGCGGAGGCGCGTGACGTTCTCGAGCAGACGAGCGATCTCGATCGAGCGCACGCGAGTACCCAATCGGTTGAGACGCGGTTCCGCTCGTCGCTCCTGCGCGCCCGTGAGACCATTCGGGAGGCGGGCGGCTCGCTCCGGGCCTGCGACGGATGGGACAAGTCGCTGCTCGACGTGGCCGAGGATGTCAGGGAGACAGCCGACAGTGTGTATCTGAGCATGGCGAACGAGCGGGGCCGTGAACTGTCGAGGAAGTGATGGCAGCGAATCACTCCAGGGATCTCGCGGCCGGTCGGTCGCGGGATGAGGCCGACACGAACGTGTTACGCGGCGGCAGGGTGTCCCGCTTCGAGGAGCACGACTTCTGCTTCGCGGTGTAGGGCATGCAGTTCCGCATCGCCGACACCTTCACCGACAGCCTCGCGAAGCTGACCGGCGACGAGCAGAAGGCGGTCAAGACCACCGCGTTCGACCTGCAGATGGACCCGGGCCGGCCGGGGCTGAAGCTGCACCAGGTCGAGGGGGCGAAGGAAAAGGGCTTCTGGTCGGCCCGGGTCAGCCGCGACATCCGGCTGATCGTCCACCGCACCGCGTCGAGCTTCCTGCTCTGTTACGTGGACCATCACGACGGGGCGTATCAGTGGGCCGGGCGGCGGCGGCTGGAGCGGCATCCGACCACGGGGGCGGCGCAGCTCGTGGAGATCCGCGAGACGGTGCGCGAGATCCCGGTGCCGCGGTACGTGGAGGTGGATGTTCCGGCGGCCGCCCGACCCGTAGCCTCTGGCCGCCCGGCGGCGCCGCGGGAAGCGATCTTCGGCGGCGCCTCGGACGACTACCTCATGGGCTACGGCGTGCCCGTCGAATGGCTGGGCGACGTGCGGGCGGCCACCGAGGAGACGCTGCTCGACCTCGCCGATCACCTGCCGGCCGAGGCCGCCGAGGCGTTGCTGCAGATCGCGACCGGGGGCGCGCCCGCCGTGCCCGCCGCGGCTGCCGCCGACGCCGATCCGTTCGCGCATCCCGACGCCCAGCGGCGCTTCCGGGTGATGGCCGACGTCGAGGCGCTGGAGCGGGCCCTCGACTATCCCTGGGAGAAGTGGACCGTCTTCCTCCATCCGGCCCAGCGGCAGCTCGTCGAGCGGGAGTACAACGGCCCCGCTCGCGTCTCGGGGTCGGCCGGCACCGGCAAGACCATTGTGGCCCTCCACCGGGCCGTGCATCTCGCCCGCCGCCACCCCGAGGGCCGCGTGCTGCTGGCGACGTTCTCCGACGCGCTGGCCACCGCGTTGCGAGTGCGCCTCACGCGCCTGATCGGCAACGAGCCGAAGATCGCCGAGCGCCTCGAGGTGCACGCCATGGGCGGCATCGGCCGGCGGCTCTACGCGGCCCGCGCGGGTCGCCTCGATCTCGCGCGCGACGAGGACGTCCGGACCCTGCTCGACCGTGCCGCGGCCGGTGTCGAGGGCCACCGGTTCAGCGCGCACTTCCTCTGGACCGAATGGAGCACGGTGGTCGACGCCTGGCAGCTCCAGACTTGGGAGGACTACCGCGACGTGCCGCGGCTCGGCCGCAAGACGCGGCTGGCCGAGAAGCAGCGCGAGGTGCTCTGGTCGATCTTCTCGCGGGTCCGGTCGGCGCTCGCGGACGACGGGCGGCTGACGGAGCCCGCGATGTTCACGCGGCTGGCCGCGCAGATGGCGGAGGCGGCGCATCCGCCGTTCGACTTCTGCGTCATCGACGAGGCCCAGGACGTCGGCGTCGCCGAGCTGCGCCTGCTTGCCGCCCTCGGCGGGGGCCGGCCGAACGGCCTGTTCCTCGCCGGCGACCTCGGACAGCGCATCTTCCAGACCCCGTTCTCGTGGCGGTCGCTGGGCGTCGACGTGCGGGGGCGATCGCACACGCTGCGCATCAACTACCGGACCTCGCACCAGATCCGGCGGCAGGCCGACCGGCTCCTGCCCCCCGGAGCTCGCCGACGTCGACGGTAACGCCGAGCAGCGGGGCGCGACCGTCTCGGTGTTCAACGGCCCCGCGCCCGAGCTGAGGGTGTTCGACTCGCCGGACGAAGAGACACAGGCCATCGCGGGCTGGCTGCGCGCGCGACAGGGTGAAGGCTACGCGCCGCAAGCGATCGGCGTGTTCGTCAGGTCGGAGGCGCAGATCGAGCGAGCGCGGTCGGCGGTGCGCGCGGCGGAGATGCAGTCCGTGCAACTCGACGCCGGGTCCGGCGGCGTCTCCGGGTCCGTCGCGGTCGGCACCATGCACTTGGCGAAGGGGCTCGAGTTTCGCGCCGTCGTCGTGGCTGCCTGCGACGACGAGGTCGTCCCTCTCCAGGGCCGCATCGAGCACGTCGCCGACGAGGCGGACCTCGAAGACGTCTACGGCACCGAGCGCCACCTGCTCTACGTCGCCTGCACGCGGGCCCGCGACCGTCTGCTGGTGACCGGCGTCGAACCGGCCTCGGAGTTCCTCGATGATCTGCAGGGGTAGGACATTATTTGAAAATTCGGACATGATCTCCGAATTTTCAAAGATTTCAGAGTGAGTCGCGCAGGTCAGATCCGGCAGCCCCCCCCAAGGAGAACTGCGTCGTCTGGGCAGTGAAGGCGCCGGCGGCGGCGAGGCGCTTCGTGCAGGTGAGATCGCCGACGTCGCTGCGACCCGCCGACCAGCGGGATCACCCGAGGTCGAGGAGGAAGCGCCACGCAGGAACGACGTCGATGCGGCCGGCATCGACCGGGACCGTCTCCTCCTCGTCGCGGGTCACGATGCTGTCGCGGGAGATCGCGACGCAGATGCGCGGCCGGGCGTTGTCGTGGGAGATCTTCGTCGACAGCGGGCCGCCGGCATCGATTCCTCGGTAGTCGAGGAACTCCCGGAACGAGAACGGGACCGGATGCGTGGCCGCCGAGGCGGACATCGATGAGGTCCGGAGCACCGAGCGCCACCCGCTCTGCGTCGTCGCCCGCACGCGCGCCGCGACGGCCTGCTGGTGAACGGCAGGTCGATGCGGCCGGCATCGACCTGGGCGGTCTCGCCGCCGGTCCCGGGCGATTCCACCGCCGACCTGGTCCGGCGATCTCGACCGCGGATGATCCATGCAGGGCAGGAGGCCGAGCCGGGTACGTGAGCTCCGGCCCGAATGGATGGGTCGACCCTCGGGGAGCCGGCGGTGACCGGGACGGCGCGGCTCTCGACGATGATCGGGAGTATGATGATTGTATGACACACGTGCACGGCGGAGCGCGGGCATGAGAACGACGGTAGTCCTGAAGGACGAGTTGGTGGAGCGTGCTCGGGCGCTGTGCGACGAGAGCACCCTGAGCGGGCTGCTCAACCGGTGTCTGGCTGATTGGGTCGCCCACGGCCGACAGCGGGAGATCGAGGCGCGCCTTCGGGATGAGTACGCGCTGGGTGCGGCCGAATCGGCCAGCGTCAGCCGCGAGTTCGCCGACGTCGACACCGAGGACTGGCCCGCGTGGTGAGGGGCGCCGTCGCCTGGGTCGCGCTCGACCCGGCGCGGGGCGCCGAGGTGCCGAAGACGAGGCCCTGCGTCGTGGTGTCTCGCACCGAGGCCAACGCGGTTTCGTCGACCATCACGGTCGTTCCGTTGTCGTCAGTCGAGGGGAAGCCCGACGACCGTCTCGTGCAGCCGGTCATCGGCGTGGATGAGAGCCGGCTGTCCAAGCGCTCGCGCGCCCTCTGCGACCAGGTGCGGACCCTCGACCGGAGCCGCATCCGCCGGACCGCCGGCGCGTTGTCGCCGAGGGCGATGCGCCGCGTCGACCGTGGTCTGATCCTGCATCTCCGACTCGAGGGCTACATGGTCTAGGAGTCTGCGCCGTAGAACGGTGCAGACTCCTGGCAGGATTGGTTGGGCGCCAAGCGGAGCCGTACGCGACGATTGGCGGGCAGGCCGGGCATGACGTTGAGCGACCGGCTGCGCTCGCCGTGGCGCGAGGTGCGGACGTTGCGCCTCGTGACGAGAGACCCGCGGACCCCGCGCGCGGCGAGCACCGCGTCGCGCCCGGACGGCGCGGGGTAGGGGCTGGATGACTCACCAGATGGGCGGACGGCGCAGCGGAGTGACGGCGGCGCTGGTGCTCTCCGCCATGGCCGGACCCGCCGCGCAACAGCAGCCGCCGCTGGTCGAGCGGGTCGACGTCTCGCGCGTCATGATCGACGTGCGGGTCATCGGCGACGAGGGCGAGGCGGTGACGGGGCTCGGTTCCGACGACTTCGAGGTCCGCATCGGCGGCGAGCCGGTCGACGTCGAGTCGGCGCTGTGGCTCGGCGCGGGCGGGCCCGATGGCGTCGAGCCCGCCGGGGCGCCCCTGCCCTCGACCGGCTTCACCGCCGTCCTCGCGCCGCGCGACCGCCGGCAGCTCGTCGTGTTCTTCGTGCAGAAGAGCCTCGAGGCGGACCGCGCGCTGGGGCTGCTGCGCCTGCTGCAGGACAGCGACCGCCTGCTGGCGGGGGTCGGGCCGGACGATCGGGTGGCGGTGGTCTCGTTCGAGCACCACTTCAGGATCTGGCTCGACTTCACCGCCGACCTCGACCGCGCGCGCGAGGTGCTCGCCTGGGACGTGATGCACGAGGACCCGCCGGCGCTCGAGCCACAGGCGGGGCTCTCGATCGTGGCGGGGATTGCCCAGGCGGAGGGGCGGACGATCTGGCAGGTCGAGGACGCGCTGCGGCGGCTCGGCGAGGTGCTCGAGCCGCTGCCCGGCTCGAAGTCGGTGGTCCTGATAGGCTACGGCTTCGATCATGGCTTCACGCGTTACGAGCGGGCCCTCGACGCGCTCGACGCGGCCCGCGCCGCCGTGTTCTCGCTCGACGTGACCCAGGCCGACTACCACACCTTCGAGCACGCCCTGCGCGACGCTCCCCGCCACACCGGCGGGTTGTTCCTGACGACATTCCACCAGCCGCGGCGGGCCATCGCGCGGATGGCCAACGCGGTCGGCGGGCGCTACGTGCTGTTCACCCTGGCCCCCGACCTCGAGCCGGGGTCGCATGACATCGACGTGGAGCTGAGGCGTGGCGACGGTCGCGTGCTGGCGCGCAGCACGTACGTCCACTGAGGGCAGGGGAGCGCGGCTGGCGTGGGGGCGTCTCCCGCGGCGGCGGTGGCCGCCCCGAGGTGATTCCGGACGTGGCTGGCGGTGCCGGACCTACCGAGGCGGGGGTCCGAGCGCCGATGCAGTGCCGACATGGGGACGCCGCTGCCCGCTCCGGCCGGGTCGCCCCGCGGCGGCGTCCTGGCTCCGGCGGCCGGAGCGGCCGAGCGGCGGGGAGCGGGTCGCGCCTGGAGAAGAATCTCCGCGAGCCTGTATTCTCCGTCGAGCCCGTATAATGGGGCGCGCAGGCGTGCGTCCGGCCGGACTCGCGGTCGAAATGACCCGGAAGCAGGGATGCGGATGATGAGGAACACGTTGCGCCCCGCTGGCGTGGTGATGCTGCTCGCCGGGGCGTTGGGAACGGCCGCGGCCGCTTCCGCCCAGACCGACGCCGGCGCCCACGCCGTCGCCCCCCTCGCCGAGCAGTACTGCTTCCGCTGCCACGGGCCGGAGACCCAGACCGCCGGCATCGACCTCGCGACGCTGGTGACCGAGCGTCCGCTCGTCCGCAACCGCGAGACCTGGGAGCGGGTCATCGAGGCCCTCGACGAGGGCGAGATGCCGCCGGACGGCGCCCCCGCGCTTCCGCCCGAGGTGCGGCGCCGGATGGCCGCGATGCTCCACCGCGACATCGAGGAGTTCGACTACTCGACCCTCGACGATCCCGGCTTCGAGCTGATGCGGCGGCTGACCCACACCGAGTACGACAACACCATCCGCGACCTGTTCGGGGTCGCGCTGAACGTCACCGAGCGGTTTCCCGACGAGCTGACGGGGTCGAGCGGGTTCGACAACTCGTCGAACACCCTGTTCCTGCAGCCGGCGCTGATGGAGCGCTACATCGCGGCGGCCGAGCGGGTCGTCGAGCTGGCCCTGCCGGCCGAGCCGACCGACGTGCGCCACCTCGCGTCGCGCGAGCTGATCTTCGTCGCCGCGCCGGGCGGCGGGCTCGGCGAGGAGGACGCGGCCGAGGCGGTGCTCGAACGGTTCCTGGGCCGGGCCTATCGGCGCCCGGCCACCGCCGGCGAGCTGGACCAGGCCCTTGCCCAGTACCGGTCGGGCCGGGACGCGGGCCTCGACCACGAGGTGGCGGTCAAGCGGGTGCTGCAGTCGGTGCTGATCTCGCCGAAGTTCCTGCTCCGCGTCGAGCGGGGCCACGCCGGCGGCGACCCCTACCGGGTCGACGACTGGGAGCTCGCCTCGCGCCTGTCCTACTTCCTCTGGGCCTCGATGCCCGACCAGGAGCTCTTCGACCTCGCGGCGGGCGGGGAGCTGAGCGACCCCGAGACGCTGCGGGCGCAGGTCGCCCGCATGCTCGCCGACCGGCGCGCCGATACGCTGGGGACGGTGTTCGCCGCCCAGTGGCTCGGCTTTCAGCACGTCGGCACCCGCATCTGGCTCGACCCCATCGACAACCCGTGGTGCACCGCGACGCTGATGACCGCGATGCGCGACGAGTCGTCGCTCTTCTTCCTGTCGCTGCTGCGCGAGAACCGGCCCATCCGCAACCTCATCGACGCCGACTACACCTACGTCAACGAGGAGCTGGCGGGCACGCTGTACGGCATGCAGGGGGTCCGCGGCGAGCACATGCGGCGCGTCGCCCTCGACGACCCCCACCGCGGCGGGGTCATCGGGCAGCCGAGCATCCTCGCCCTGACCTCGAACTACAAGGAGACGAGCCCCGTCAAGCGGGGCAACTACGTGCTCGACGTGCTTCTCGGCACGCCGCCCCCGCCCCCGCCGCCGAACGCCGGGGTGCTGAGCGAGGACGTGGCTGACCTGCGCGGGCTCAGCTTCCGCGAGAAGCTCGAGATGCACTCGAGCAACGAGACGTGCGCCGCGTGCCACCGGCGCATCGACCCCATCGGCTTCAGCCTCGAGAACTTCGACTACTTCGGGCGCTGGCGCGAGACCTATCACTTCCGCCAGCGGGTGGAGGACCCGGCCGAGGCCGACGAGACCATCGAGTTCCAGACCGAGACGAGCCCCGACCCCATCGTGCGGCACTACAGGAACACCCATCGGGTCATCGCCGCCGACGGGATGCTGCCGGACGGCACGCCGTTCGCGGGCCCAGCGGGCCTCAAGCGGGCGCTCCTCGACAACCGGCACGACGACCTCGTGCGGCAGGTGGCGTCGAAGATGCTCGCCTACGCCCTCGGCCGCCAGCTCGAGTACTACGACGAGCCGGCGGTGCGCACGATAATCGCCGCCCTCGAGGCCGACGGCTACCGCTTCCGGACGCTGCTGCAGGAGATCGTGGCCAGCTATCCGTTCCAGTACAAGAAGAACCGCGTCGAGGAGACCGACTGATATCGTGGCCAGCCATCCCTTCCTTTACAGGAAGAACCGCGTCGAGGAGACCGACTGATGCAGTCTCGCCGCCTGTCACGCCGCACCGTGTTGCACGGGCTGGGAGCCGCCGTGGCCCTCCCGCTGCTCGACGTGATGCCCGCCGCCGCGTCCGGGCTCGGGGCCGCGGCTTCGAAGCCGGGCGCGGCTGCGTCCGCGAACCGGTTGGCCTATCTGTACTTCCCCAACGGGATCGCCCGCGGCACCTGGTACCCGGAGGAGACCGGTCCGGGGGGACGGCTCGTGAAGCTGAACGAGTGGATGCGCCCCCTCGAGCCGTTCAAGGAGCATCTGGTCATCCCCACCAACATCTGGACGCCCAGGGGCAACGGCCACGTGGGCGGCCCGCCGACGTGGCTGACCGGCGGCGACTACGACCGCCTCGCCGTCAACGCGGGCGGGGTGTCGGCCGACCAGGTCGCGGCGCGGCACCTGCGCGACGAGACGATGCTGCCGTCGCTCGAGCTGTCGGTGCAGGGCGAGGGCTTCTTCTCGAACTCGCTGCCGCGCAACGCCATCTCGTGGTCGGCGCCGGACCGGCCGATGTCGCGCGAGATCGAGCCCCGCGCCGTCTTCGACCGGATGTTCCGCCCGCCGTCGGGCGGGGCCACCGACCGCTCGGTCATGGACGCGGTGCTCGCCGACGCCCGGGCCCTCGGCAACTACGTCAGCGCCGCCGACCGCTACCGGCTCGACGAGTACTTCGAGTCGATCCGGGCGCTCGAGCGCCGCATCGAGTTCGCGGAGCGCCGCTCGGCGGAGGTGCGCGACGACGGGGCGGTGACCGACACCCTGACGACGCCAACGCCGGGCATTCCCGCCGAGCACGAGTCGTACATGCGGCTGATGATGGACCTCATGGTGGCCGCGTTCCAGTCCGACGCCACCCGCGTCTGCACGTTCATGCTCGACCACGGGCAGTCGAACCGCTACTTCAACTTCATCGAGGGCGTGCGCGGCACGTGGCACGCCCTGTCGCACTACAAGAACGCCTCGGGCAAGACCGAGGACGACGACGGCGTCACGTCGTGGGACTCGGTGGAGCAGAAGCGGGCGATGTACGCCGAGGTCATCCGCTGGCACCACCGCCAGGTGGCATACCTGCTCGAGCGGCTGCAGTCGGTCCGCGAGCCGAACGGCGGGACCCTGCTCGACAACAGCGCGATCGTCTACGGGGCGACCCTCGGAGACGGCAACGAGCACGACGCGCAGCACCTGCCGACCCTGCTCGCGGGCGGCGGGGGCGGCACCATCGCGACCGGCCGCTACCTCGAGCACGCCGAGCCGACCGACCTCGCGCGCATCCACGTCTCGCTGCTGCAGGGGATGGGGGTTCCGATCGACAGCTTCGGCACCGCCGACGGTCCGCTCGAAGGGCTGGCGGGATGAGGGCGAATGTGATGAAGAGGCTTCCCGGGAGTTTCGTCTTGGTACTGGGCGCGGTGGCCGCGGCCTGTGCGGCTACGCTGGTCGTCACCGTGCGGGCCCAGTCGGGGCCGGCGGACGGGCCCCGTTACGTCAACGGCGACGAGCTCGTCCGCCCCGACGACTACCGCGAGTGGATGTTCCTGAGCTCCGGCCTCGGGATGACCTACGAGGCCGAGCGGGTGGAGGAGGCGGGCAGCGGCGCGCGCCCCATGCGGTTCCAGAACGTGTTCGTGAACCGCTCGGCCTACGCCGGGTTCGCAGAGACGGGGGAGTGGCCCGACGGCAGCATCTTCATCCTCGAGATCCGCCAGGCCGTCTCCGAGGCGTCGATCAACGTCGCGGGGAGCTTCCAGAGCGAGCTGCTCGTGCTCGAGGCCGAGGTCAAGGACTCGCGCTTCGAGGACGGGTGGGCGTTCTACAACTTCGGGGCCGCCGGCTCGATGCCCGACTCGATCGCGCCCCTGTCGACCGAGGACGCGGCGCCGTGCGTCGCTTGCCACACCGAGCACACCGCGGTGGAGCGCACCTTCGTGCAGTTCTATCCGACGCTGCTGGAGATCGCGCGCGAGAAGGGGATCCTGAAGCCGGGCTTCGATTAGGAGGCGGCGTTTGCACGGGTGCGATCACTTGAGTCCGGCCAGATGCTCCGCGCATTCGGCCACCCCGGCCTCGATTCCCGCGGAGCCGTAGAGTTCTTGCGCGCGCTGCCACAGGGTCCTGGCCTCGTCGACCCGACCCAAGTCCTCCTTGAGGATCGCCATCGGCCGGAGGGCGTTCGCGTAGTCGAGGGCCGGCGGCTCGTCCTGCCCGCCGTAGAGGGCCAGGGCCTCGGCGTAGCAGGTTTCCGCCGCGTCGACCCGTCCCGCCTTCCGATGCAGGTCGCCGAGGTGCCGCACCGCGTGGGCGAGCGGCATCCGGTGACCGGCACCGCGCGCCACCGCCACCGCTTCCTCGTAGCAGGCCAGGGCGGCATCGACGCGCCCGGCGTTCTTCTCGGCATGGCCCAGCTTTCCCAGCGCCCCCACAAGCTCGCGGGTCGCGCCGGCCGTGCGCAGGACGCTCACCGCCTCGGAGAGATACCGGTGGAAGCGGGCGACGGCTTGCTGGAATTCGGTCTCGGTGGCCGGCGGCGACTGCATCGCTTTCCGACGGAGCGTCCAGGCCTTGTCTGTCAACTCCCGCGCCTCGTCGACGGCGGAGCGTGTGTTGGCGTTGTCCATGGGAGGTTGCCCGTGGCCATTGTAGGCCGGGCGGGCCGGCCGGGGATACGTCGAGGGCCAACCTCGGGCTGCCGTACCGTGGCGGGCGCCATCCGTCCCCGACGCGGCGGCTGGGTGCCGCGGCCGTGATCGCGGAGCCGGTCGGTCTCCAGCGGGACCGAGACGCAGCAGCCGGGTGCCGCGGCCGTGATCGCGGAGCCGGTCGGTCTCCAGCGGGACCGAGACGCGGCAACCGGGCGCCGCGGCGGTTATCGCGGAGCCGGTCGGTCTCCAGGGGGACCGAGACGCGGCAGCCGGCTGCCGCGGCCGTGACTTCGAGACCTCGGAAGGAGTTTAGCGCCGTGGAACGGCGCGGACTCCTGTAGGCTCGGTAAGCGGAGCCGCAAGGCGACGCTTGGCGGGCCAGCATACTGGAAAGACGGCGACCGTTCATGACACCCTTCGAGCTCCGTCTCCCGACCCGCCTCGTGTTCGGATCGGGCGCTATCGACCGGCTCGGGCCCCTGGCCCGCGAGCTCGGCTTCTCGCGGCCGCTGCTCGTCACCGACCGCGGACTGCGCGACGCCGGCCACCTCGAGCGTGCGCTGCGGTGCCTGCGCGAAGCGGGGGTCGAGGCCACGGTCTTCGACGCGTGCGAGGCGAACCCCGACGGCGCGATGGTCGACCGGGGGGTCGAGTTCGCCGCCGCTCGCCGGCCCGACGGCGTCATCGGCCTGGGCGGGGGCAGCCCCCTCGACTGCGCCAAGGGCATCAACCTCCTGCTCACCAACGGGGGGACGATCGCCGACTACAAGGGCTACGGGCTCGCCCGGAAGCCGTTGCTCCCGATGATCGCGGTGCCCACCACGGCCGGCACCGGCTCCGAGGCCCAGAGCTACGCGGTCATCGCCGACAGCGCCACTCACATGAAGATGGCATGCGGCGACCCCAAGCTCGCCTTCGCGGTGGCAATCCTCGATCCCGAGCTGACTGTCTCGCAGCCGCCCGCGGTGACCGCCGCCGCCGGCTTCGACGCCCTCGCCCACGCGGTGGAGACCGCGGTCACCACGCGCCGCACCCCCATCTCGACGCTGTTCTCGCACGCCGCCTTCCGGCTGCTCGAACCCCACTACGAACGCACGCTGGCCGACCCGGGGGACGTCGACGCGCGCGCGGCGATGCAGCTCGGGGCGTTCTACGCGGGGGTGGCCATCGAGCACTCGATGCTCGGGGCCGCGCACGCCTGCGCCAACCCCCTGACCGCGCGCTACGACCTGACTCACGGCATCGCGCTGGCGATCCTCCTGCCGCACGTCGTGCGATGGAACGCCGAGGGGAACGTCGACCTCTACGACGACATCGCGGGCGGGCTGCCGGCCGCATCGCCTGGCGGCCCGGCCGGGGACCGCCTCGCCCGCCGTCTCGCCGACGCCGGCCGGTCGGGCGGGTTTCCCGCCGATCTCCGGACCGCGGGCGTAGCGGCCGACGATCTGCCGTCGCTGGCCGAGGCCGCGGCCACGCAGTGGACGGGTACGTTCAATCCGCGGTCCTTCGGCGCCCGCGCGGCCCTCGAGCTGTACCAACGCGCCTACTGACGTTCATGCCTGGGGTTCACCACGACATGTCGATAGCCCACCTTCGCGTCTACACCATCAACGAGGGGCAGATGGAGAGCTGGCTCGATCTGTTCCACGGCCACATCGCACCGCTGCTCCGCGAGCACGACATCACGGTGGAGGGCGCCTGGGTGAACGACGCCCGGACGCAGTTCATCTGGGTGCGGAGCTACGGGGAGACCGACGCGGATCTCGAGCGGAAGGAGGCGGCGTTCTACGGCTCCGACTGGTGGCAGGCGAACGTCGACCGCGTGCGCGGCCATCTCGCGCACCGCGAGATCACGGTGATCCGGTCGGCGGAGGCTGCGACAGGCTGAACGCCGCTGCTCGGCGTCCGCAAGCGGATCGGCGCCTGTCTCGCCGGCTCGACGCCAGGTCCGTGGTTGGGGAGTACCGGTCCGAGCCTGGGTTTTCATGGAGCGGCAGCGGCGATGCGGATTCTCCACGTCGCGGATCGGCTGAGTGACCGCGGGGGCGCCGACCTCGCCCTGCTCGGCCTCCTCGACGCCCTGTCGGACGGCCGTCGCCAGATGCACCTCGCCGTCGGCCGCGACGACGGCGCCGTGCGCGCGCCCTGTCCGGTGACCGTCGTGCCGCACCTCGACGCGAGGACGCGCGCCGACGTCGATCTCGATCCCCTGCTCGCGCGGCTGCGCCCCGACCTCGTGCACGTCCACAACGTGGTCAACCCCGCGGTGCTGGCGTGGGCGGTCGGCGTGGACGCGGTGATGACGGTCCAGGACCACCGCTTCTTCTGCCCGGGGCGGGGCAAGTGGACCGCGGACGGCCGGGTCTGCGGCGACCCGATGGGACGCGACGTGTGCGCCGGCTGCTTCGACGACCCCGCGTATTTCGAGAACACGCTCGAGCTCACCGCGCAGCGGTTGGAATGGGTGAGGCGGCTGCGGGTCACCGTGCTGTCGTCCTACATGAAGCGCGAGCTGACCCAGGTGGGGGTTCCGGCAGAGCGGATCACCGTCGTTCCCCCCGTCGCCTGGGGTCTCGACTTCGACGCGCGGGCGGACGGCCCGCCCTGCATCCTCTTCGCGGGGCGCGTGGTCGAGGCCAAGGGCATCCGCGACGCCATCGAAGCCTGGCGGCGCTCGGGGTCCGAGATGCCCTTCGTCGTGGCCGGCACCGGCCCGCTGCGCCGCGAGATCGAGGCGGAAGGCGTCGAGGTGCTGGGCTGGCTCGACCGCCGGCGCCTCTCCGCCGCCTACCGCCGCGCCGCCGTGCTCGTCATGCCCTCGCGCTGGCAGGAGCCGTTCGGCATCGTCGGTCTGGAGGCCCAGACCCTCGGCACCCCGGTCGCTGCCTGGGACAGCGGCGGGGTGCGCGAGTGGCACCCCGGCGGCGACTTGCTCGCGCCCTGGGGCGACGTCGACGGGCTCGCCGGGGCCCTTCGCGCCGGGCCGGCGCATCGAGTCGATGCCCCGCGCGGTTTCGAACCTGAGGGCCTGGCTCGCAGGCTGGAGACCGTGTACGGCCGACCCGGCCCGAATCGGCGATAACGGGCCGCCCGCCCTTGCATGCTGCCGGTATGATGTCCCGATCGCAGGGCTGGAGGCGATGTACGGCCGGTACGGCCGGCCCGACCCGAATCGGCCACAACGGGGAATCGACTCGACCGCCTGCCGGTGTGAGGTCCCGATCGCAGGGCTGGAGGCGATGTACGGCCGGTACGGCCGGCCTGACCCGAATCGGCCACAACGGGGGACTCGACCGCCCACCCTTCCGGGCCGCCGGCGACGGTTGGCTCGCGGCACTGTGGAGCGGGGAGTACCACTGAAGACATCCCCCCTTTGCGCTCAAGGAGTACTTCCCGCACCAACCCGCCGAGCTGAAGGCGAATCAGCACGTGTCCAGTGGTTCGCGGCGCGCGTGTCGGTGCGGTGCTCGCCCTCAGGACGAGAAGATGTCGTCGAGGGGGAGTTCGAGGCCGGCGAGTAGCGGCGACCGCAACGTCTGTTTCCGACCGAAGGTGTGGGCGGCCGCCAGCACGCCCGCGCGTTGGCGATGGATCGAGACGGTCTCGGCTATCGGATCGACCAGCCAGTACTCGGTCACCCCGTACCTGCCGTAGAGCTTGTGCTTGATCCCCCGGTCCTTGTCGGCGGTCGTCGGAGACAGAATCTCGATCACGAGGTCGGGTGCACCTTGCACGTTCTCTCCGCCGCTCAGCAGATGCCCGCGTTCTCGGGAGATGAACAGCAAGTCCGGCTGCACGACGTCGGTGTCGGACAGCACCACGTCGCAGGGCGCGATGAACATCTTGCCCGACTTCTGCTCCTCGACAAAGCTCGCCAGTCGTCTTGCCAACTGCAACTGCACGGTCTGGTGCTTGAGATTCGGGGCGGGAACCATGAGCAGATCACCGTCCAGCAGCTCGTGGCGCTTGTCCGCCGGCGCGGTCCGGTAGTCCTCCCAGGTGAACTTGACGACGGGTTGCGTGGTGGTCACGTCGGTGCTTCTCCCGTTGACCCGATGGTCGCAAGACTCATCATAGCGCGCGCGACGGCACCGAGAGCCGGCGGCGGGCGGCTCCGGTCAGTGGAACGCCGACGGGTGTCATCATGGCGCACTTGGCGACGGTGTCGACAGGTCGCGGCTGCATCGGTGAGGGCCTCGGCCGTCGGGCCGTCACGCCCCGCCGTCGACCGGCTCTCCGTCCGCGCCCAGCAGCACGATCTCGTAGCCCAGGCCCGCGAGCTCGCCCTCGATCGCCGCCCGGTCGCCGACCACCACGATGACCATGTCGTCCAGGGCCATGTGCTTCGCGGCGAGGGCGTTCAGCTCCTCTGCGGAGATCGCGGCGAGGATCTCGTTCTGCCGATCCACGAAGTCGTCGTCGAGGTCGTAGGTCAGGATGCGGGACAGGAAGCCGAGCTTCTGGAACGGGGTCTCGTAGCTCAGGGCGTCGCGCTGGCCGATGGCGTTGCGGGTGAAGGCGAGCTCGACGGGGGCGATGCCCTCGGCCGCGTAGCCGCGGATCTCGTTCTCGAGCTCGACGATGGACGCCGCGGTGGCGTCGGTCCGCACCGCCGCCGACGCGGTGAACGTGCCGTAGTCGCGGTTGCCCCGGAACCCCGAGCGGGCGCCGTAGGTGTAGCCCTTGTCCTCGCGCAGGTTCAGGTTGATGCGGCTGTTGAAGGCGCCGCCGAGGGCGAAGTTGGCGAGGCCGGCGCGGTAGTACTCGCCGGTGGCGTCGTAGGCGAGGGCGCGCCGGCCGATGCGGATCTCCGACTGCGCGGCGCCCGGCTTGTCGACGAGGTACAGGCGGGTCGCGCCGGTGTCGGGGAACGGCGCGAGCGGGGCGGGCTCGACGGCGGGGCCCTGCCACGCCTCGAGCGCTGCCAGCTTCGGCAGCAGCTCGGCCTCGTCGAGGTCGCTGACGACCACGAGGCTCGCGATGGACGGCGAGTAGCGCGCGTCGTAGAAGGCGCGGGCGTCTTCCACGGTCAGCCCGGGGACCGTCTCGGGCGTGCCCATGTCGAGATGGGCGACGGGGTTGTCGCGGCCGAGCAGCAGGAGGTCGTAGACCGTCTGCGCCGTGGCCCCGGCCTGGTCCCGGCTCAGCGCGATGGCCTGCATCGTCTGCTGCTGCACGCGGGCGAAGTCGTCGGGGTCGAACTTCGGCTCGAGGAGCCTCTCGGCGAAGATGGCCAGCGTCTCGTCGAGGTTGCGGGTCAGCGAGCGCACGGTGGCGGTGGTGGCGTCGTCGCCGGCGCCGAACCGGACGGTCGAGCCGAGCATCTGCAGCCGGTCGCTGAGCTCCTCGACGGTCGAGCGCTCCGTCGACTCGTTGAGGAGGCCGGCGGTCAGGGCGGCGAGGCCGAGCTGGTCCAGCCTCTCGTCGCGCTGGCCGGCGTCGATGCGCAGGCTGATGGCGGTGGTCGGCGTCTCGGCGTTGCGGGCGCCGAGCACGCGGACCCCGTTGGCGAGCTCGGCGCGCCAGATGCGGGGCAGGGTCAGCGCGGGGTTGTCGCCGGCCGGCGGCATGACGCTGCGGTCGAAGTCGTCGGACGCGGGCCGCAGGTCGAGGTCGGCGTCCGCGGCGGCCCCGTAGTCCGGCAGCGTGCGTTCCGGACGCTGCCACGTGTCCTCGGCCGCGCGCAGCGCGAGCTGGCCCTGCGGCACGATGCTCATCACGACCGTCGGCTTGTCCTTGAGGTACTGCCGGTAGACCCGCATCACCTCGTCGGTGGTGACGTTCTCGTAGCGGGCGACATCGTCGCGGATGTAGTCGGGCCGGCCGGTCATCGTCTGGTAGCTCGCGAGCTGGCCCACCTTGCCGGCCACGCTCTCGAGCCCGTAGATCATGCGCGAGACGATGCTCGTCTTGACCCGCTCGACGTCGTCCTCGGTGATCCCGCGGGTCTCGAGCTCGACCAGAGACTCGCGGGCGATGCGCTCGAGGTCGGCGAGGGTCTGGCCCGCCGCCGGGTTGGGCAGGGCGATGATGGCGAAGGTGCAGGACAGCTCGCGGCAGCCGTGGTTGGCCTGGGCCTGGACGGCGAGGCGGTTGCTCACCATGTTCTGGTAGAGCAGCGACGTCTCGCCGACGCCGAGCACGTACATCAGCACGTCGAGCGGCGCCTCGTCGGGGTGGAAGCGGTACACGGTGGGGAAGGCGATCTGCATCAGCGGCAGCGCCACGTTGTCCTCGAGCGAGATGTAGCGGTCGGCGTCGAGGGTGACGGCCGGCTTCTCGGGCGTGGCGACGTCGGGGCCCCGCGGGATGGAGCCGAAGTACTTCTCGACCCAGGCGAGGGTCTCGGCCTCGTCGAGGTCGCCGCCGATGGTCAGCACCGCGTTGTTGGGCCCGTACCAGCGCAGGAAGAACGCCTTCAGGTCGTCGACGTCGACGCGGTCGAGGTCCTCGACGTAGCCGATCACCGACCACGAGTACGGATGGCCCTCGGGGAAGAGCGCCTCGCCCACCCGTTCGCCCATCAGGCCGTAGGGGGCGTTGTCGACCCGCTGGCCGCGCTCGTTCTTGACGGTGTCGCGCTGCACCTCGAACTTCTCCTGGGTGACCGCGTCGAGGAGGAAGCCCATGCGGTCGGCTTCGAGCCACAGCAGCTTCTCGAGCTGGTTGGCCGGGGCGGTCTGGAAGTAGTTGGTGCGGTCGTTGTTGGTGGTGCCGTTCAGCCGGCCGCCCGACTCGGAGACGATGCGGAAGTGCTGGTCGTCGCCGACGTTGGTCGAGCCCTGGAACATCATGTGCTCGAAGAAGTGCGCGAAGCCCGACTTGCCGACCTCCTCGCGGGCCGAGCCGACGTGGTAGGTCACGTCCACGTGCACCAGCGGGTCGGACGCGTCCTCGTGGAGGATCACGGTCAGGCCGTTGTCCAGGCGGTACTTCCGGTACGGGATGAACACCTCGTCGCCGGGCTCGCCCTCGGCCGCCTCGACCAGGGTGACGCCGTCGGGCAGGGCCGGCGCCGCCGCGGCCGCCGGGACCGCCGGCGGCGCCGGCGTGGCGATCTGCTGGCGGGCCGCCGATTGGCAGGCTGCAAGGGACAACACGAGAAAGGCTGCGAAGAGAAGGACGCTGTTGCGTTTCATGGCTGTTCCTCGAGATCTCTCCGTGGGATGAACGACATCGCCGGGTTGCCATTGGAGCGAACGCGTTGATCTACGAACCGTCGCGCGGATTGTTCACCCGGCGCGCGACGGCCCCGGGCCCGTCTCGCGCGGCCGTTCTCCCTGGTCGCGCCCGCCGAACCCGCGAGCGGCGGGGCGCCGCCGCTGACCCGGTGCCACGGTAGTGCAATCGATCCCCGCGATTGCTCTGCGAATGCAGAATCCGCCTGCCTCGATGCCGTTCCCGATGGCGACTGGTGCCGAGTCGCGTGTCCGGTCCGCGGTCCGGGCGCCTGGCGGCGCGACGGTGCAGTCTGCGCTGTTCCCGGACCTGCGGTTCCACGCCGGTCGCGTCTTCGAGCTCCCCACGGATCCCGGGGCCCCGCCGCTCGACCTTCCCGTGAACCGCCGCCGGCCGTGCCGCTTCGCGGCTGCCTGGGTGCGGCACGCCCCGCGGCGGCGAGGACCACCGGGCGAGCAGGTGTGCTCGCACCGGTGGCTCTCGGCCACGTCGGTTGACCTCAGTTCGACGGCGCGGGGCCGAGGCCGTGCGCCCCGAGGAACGACCGGATGGTCGCGTAGATGTGCAGGTTCTCTTCCAGGCTGAACCCGCCGTGGCCGCCGCCCTCGATGGTTAGCAGCCGGTTCGGCACGCCCGCCCGGTCGAGGGCCTCGTGCAGGCGGACGGCGTGGGCGTGGGGCACGATGCTGTCGGCGTCGCCGTGGATGGTGAGGACCGGCGGCTGGCCCTCGCGCACGTAGGTGAGAGGCGACACCCGGGCCGCCACCTCGCCGCGGTCGCTGCGGCTGCCGAGCCACGCCTCGGTGAAGTTCCCGGAGGTTCCCGGCGGGCCCTGCATGAGGTCGACGACGTCGGTGATGCCGTACCAGTTGATGATGGCCGCCACCTTCAGCTCGGCCGTCGACCGGGTGCCCGTCGTCCAGGTCCGGTTGCGGTCGCCGGGGCACTGGCGGTCGAGCCCGGCCGAGGCCGGGAGCATGCCGGTGGTGAGCGAGAGGTGCCCGCCCGCGGAGTTGCCGCTGACCACGATGCGGTCGAGGTCGAAGCCGTACTGCTCGGCGTTGCGGTAGATCCAGCGGAGGGCGCAGCGGCAGTCCTCGACCGCGGCCGGGGCGTGGGCGTCGTCGGCCATGCGGTACTCGGCGTTGACGACGCTCCAGCCCATCTCCAGGTAGGGGAGGAAGGTCAGGGCCGAGCTCTCCTTGTTGCCGTTCGTCCACCCGCCGCCGTGGATGTAGAGCAGGGTCGGGCTGGGCCCGGCGCCGCGCGCCTGGTAGACGTCGAGCTTGAGGTCGACGCCGCCGGCGCGCAGGTAGGTGACGTTGGGGACGAGCCGGTAGCTGCTGGCCACCTGCACGAACTTCGCGGCCGCGTCCTGCGCCACCGCGGGCGGTGCGGCCGGAGCGAGGAGCGCCGCCGTCACGAGACTCCCGATCCACGCGTGTTGCTTCTGCATTGTCTTGCCTTCCCGCGGCGCCCTGCGGCGTCGCCCTGAGTCCGAGGTCGTGGTGCGCTGGTGCGGCTCCTGCCTCCCGTCGGTCCCGAGGTTCGGGCCCCGAAGGCTTGACGCGACCGCCCACCCCGCGGGTGCGGCCGCGTCTCTCGTCGGTCCGAAGCTCGCGAGTCCCTGACGGCACCCGCGACGAATGTCGTGGACGCCACCCGGGAAACGCGGCCTCCGCCCCGGTCGCCGCCCGACCCGCCGCGCCGGGAGTCCGCACCGCGGAAGCGGCGCGGACTCCCGTGCTTGCGTTTCCTAGTTCAGGCCGGCCGCGTCGATGCCCGCCTGGGCGCAGATGGCGTCGTTGGCGCCGGTGTCGCCGCTGACCCCGATGCCGCCGACGTGCTGGCCGTCGGCGGTCATGATCGGGAGCCCGCCCTCGAAGTAGTTCAGGCCGGGGACGAAGGCGGCGGCGGAGATGCCGTTGCCGAACGCCATCTGGCCCCACTGGGCCGTGGACCGCGGGCTCGTGGACGAGCTGCGGGCCTTGGCCATCGCGACATCGTGCGACAGGAGCTGGGCGTCGTCCATCCGGTGGTAGGCCTTCAGGTTGCCGTGGTTGTCCATGATGGCGATGTGCATGCGCCAGCCTTCTTCCGCGGCCTTGGTCAGGCAGCCGTGCACCATGGTCATGGCGGCGGCGCTGGTGAGCATGGGCCGGTCCTCGGTCTGGGCGGCGGCGGGCGCGGCGGCCAGCGCGAGGGCGGCGAGACAGAGAGCGACGACGTAACGGCTTGCGCGCATGAACGTTTCCTCCGATGTTGGTGTGAGTGGGGATCCGCTACCGGCTGACCCGTGATGAAACGTCGGAGTTTCTGCCAAGGCCCGTACCGGATCGACTTCAAGCGCGGTGAGTATATCCGGGGCGGCGCTCCGGCGGGAAGCGCGGGCGGGGCACGGGCCCCGGGGGCCGGATGAGCCCGCCCGGCGGCGGCCCGGTTCCGATGGCCCGGGCAGGCGCGCAGTGCGTGCCGGAACCGGTCGAGCGTGCCGGCCGGCGGCGCGGTCGCCCGGTGGATCGGGCCGGGGCACCGTTCTCCCCCGGTCGCCGGGATCGCCGGACGAGGGCTCACGCGCCCCAGGGGCGGGGGAGCGGACGGGCGCCGGCGAACTGCGCCGTGCCGGCGAGCGCCTCCTCGATGCGCAGCACCTCGTTCCACTTGGCCATGCGCTCGGAGCGGGCGAATGAGCCCACCTTGAGCTGCCCCGACCGCCATCCCACCGCGAGGTGGGCGATGGTCACGTCCTCGGTCTCGCCCGACCGGGCCGAGACGATGGTGCCCATGCCGGCGCGGCGGGCCGCGTCGAGGGCAGCCCGGGTCTCGGTCACCGTGCCGGCCTGGTTGGGCTTGACGAGGAGGGCGTTGCAGGCGCCGTCGCGGGCCGCGCGCTCGACCCGCGCCGCGTCGGTCACCAGGTAATCGTCGCCGACGACCTGTACCCGGCCGCCCACCGCGGCCGTGAACCGCCGCATGCCGGCGTGGTCGTCCTCGGCCAGCGGGTCCTCGACGGAAACGATGGGATAGCGGTCGATCCAGCCGGTCAGCAGGTCCGAAAGCCCGTCGCTGTTCACGGCCCGGCGCTCCAGGCCGAGGTGGTAGCGGCCGTCCCGGTAGAGCTCGGAGGCGGCGATGTCGAGCGAGATCGCCACCTCGTCGCCGGGGACGCGGCCGCTGTCCTCGATGGCCCTCACCAGGAACTCGAGGGCCTCTTCGTTGGTGTCGAAGGCGGGCCACCAGCCTCCCTCGTCGGCGACCCCGTGCAGGCGTCCGGCGGCCGCCATCCGCGCCCCCGCCGCCCGGTACACCTCCGCCGTCCAGTCGAGGGCCTCGGCGAAGCTGTTCGCACCCACGGCCATCACCATGAAGTCCTGGACGTCGACCCGCCGCCCCGCGTGCGCGCCCCCGCCGAAGATCTGGATCTCGGGCAGCGGCAGGAGCGCCGGCTCTTCGCCCAGCAGGTATCGCCACAGCGGCTGCCGGGCGGCGCCGGCGGCCGCGTGCAGCGCCGCCATCGAGACCGCGATGCACGCGTTGCCGCCCAGACGGCGCTTGTCGGGGGTGCCGTCGAGGTCGATCAGGACGCGGTCGAGGCCGGCCTGATCGCTCGCGTCGAGGCCGCGGAGGGCGGGGTCGACGATGTCGCGGACCTGCCGGACGGCATGCGTGACGTCGTAGCCGCCGAACGCGGCGCCGCCGTCCCGCAGGTCGAGGGCCTCGCCGCGGCCGGTGGAGGCGCCGGCGGGGGCCGTCGCCCGCCCGAGGACGCCGCCGGGCAGGTGGACCTCGGCCTCGACGGTGGGACGGCCCCGGGAGTCCCAGACGCGGCGGGCCGAGACGCGGACGATGGGGTATGCGGGTGCGGTCATCGGCGGTCGACGACAAGGGGCGATATCGTCGTGAGCTGTCCTGGTGCCATCGTCGTCATTCTCGGGGATCGGAGCCGCCAGGGATGAGTCTCGGGACCAGGCTCGACGCGCGGAGCCTTCGCCTTGCTCTCGAAACGATCATGGTCGGGAGCCGCCGTCGCGCGGGGAAGGTTCCCCGTGCAGGCTCGCTGCCCAGGCCTCCCTCACCGCGGCCAAGGTGGCGACCGGCTCCCGGAGCAGGCGACGGGCCACCCCCCGCACATGGTTCCGGGCCTCGTCGGTGGTCAGGTACTCGACCGGCGACTTCCCGTCGACCCGGGCCAGCAGCAGGCCGGGCAGCAGCCCCGCCGCCCGCGCCTCCAGGCGCTCGCGCGGCTCCCAGTCCGCCCCGTCCAGATAGGCGCCCGCCAGCCTTTCGAAGCAGGAGAGGAAGCCGGGCGTCGCCGCCGGCGTCCACAGGCACTTCAGCAGCAGGTGGTTCAGGCAGAAGGCGACGTCGAACGCGGGGTCGCCGTACCAGGCGCACTCGGCGTCGAGAAACACCGGGCCGCGGGGCCCGACGAGGATGTTCTTGGGGCTCACGTCGCCGTGCACCAGGGCGAGCCGCGTCTCCGCCGTCGCCGCGGCGAGGCCGGCGAGGCGCGGGCGCAGGTCGGGGTGCCGCTCGGCGGTGGCGAGCAGGTAGGGCTCGAGGCGGATGGCGTGGAAGATGCCGGTGGTGTCGAAGCGGTCGCGCAGGTCCCCGCGGCCGGCGGTTGCGCGGTGAATCGCCGCGAGCCGGGCCCCGACCTCGCGCGCCGTCGGTTCGTGCGCGTGCCCCCGGCGGAGCTGCGCCTTCCACAGCGGGTGGTCGACGGGATCGAGGAAACCCATGACGAGGCAGCTCGACCGGGGGTCCTGGGCGACCAGCGGCGGCACCCACGCCGGGTCGACGCGGGCCGCCTCCTGCATCCACGCCCATTCGTAGCGGCTCCGCTCGACCGGGACCTCCCATACCGCGTCGACCTTGAGGCGGGCGAGGGCCCGCTTGACGCAGACCGGCCCGTCCGGGAGGTCGACGCGCCAGATGTCCGACGACACGCCGCCGGGCAGCGCGCGCGTCGCCGGCGTCTCGTCCTCGCCGACGAGCTGCAGCCGGCGCAGGGCCCCGACGATGGCTGGGTCCGGTTCCGGCACGGTGCCTTATGATATCGGCACGCCGCCCCGTCAGGATTGATGCCCATGAGTGATGTGATGCGTGCCGTTCGTTGCCACCGCTACGCCGGTCTCGACGACCGGGGGAAGCCGGTTCCCATGCCGGTCCCGTTGCGCGACGTCCTGACCCTGGACGAGATTCCGCGGCCCTTGAACGAGCCGGGTCACGTGCTCGTGCGCGTGCACTACGCGGGCGTGCAGTACCCGGACGCGCTGCAGGCGCAGGGCTTGTACCAGCACAAGCCGAGCCTGCCCTACGTGCCGGGCATGGACGTGTCGGGGACGGTGATCGAGGCCGACGCCGACCAGGTGCAGCCGGGCGACCGGGTCGTCGCGCAGATGAGCATCGGCGGCCTCGCCGAGGTGGTGAAGGTGCCCGCGGCGTCGGTCTGGCCGGTGCCGGCGGGGGTGGATCTGGCCGCCTGCGCCAACCTCGGCCGCAACTTCTTTCCCGCCTACTACTCGCTGAAGATCCTCGGCGAGGTGACCGCAGACAGCCTGGTGCTGGTCGACGGCGCTTCCGGCGGCGTCGGGATGGCCGCGGTGGAGCTGGCCAGGGCGATGGGCGCCAGGGTCATCGCCGGCGTCAGCACCCCCGAGAAGCGGGAGCTCCCGGCCGCGGCGGGGGCCGACCGGGTGTTCTGCTACGGCACGGACCGGGACGGCTACCGCCGGTTCAAGGACGAAGTCCGCGGGGCGTCGGCCGAGCTCGGCCACCCTGCCGGAGTGGACGTCGTGCTCGACATGGTGCAGGGCGATCTGTTCGAGTCCGCGCTGCTGTCGGTCATCCGGCCCCTGGGCCGCATCTGCCTGGTGGGCTTCACGGCCGGCCAGCGGCCGATCCGGCCCGGCATGATCCTCATCAAGCAGGCGGTGGTCATGGGCAGCATGTGGGGTGGCTGGGCGGCAGTGCATCCCGACGGCCATCAGCGGAGCGTGGCCGAGATTCTCGACTTCCTCGCCACCGGGGCGATCGAGCCCCGCGTCGACCGTCTCATTCCGTTCGGGCGCTTCATCGAGGCCTTCGAGATCTTCGAGCACAACCGCGGACGGGGCAACACCGTCGTCAGCGTTCACGAATAGCCGGGGAGCCGCCGCCGCGCTCGCGGTGGACCCTCGGAAGCCCGGCTCCGGGAGCTGAGCGAGGACGTGGCCGATCTGCGGGGGCTCAGCTTCCGCGAGAAGAACCCCTGGCCCGCCAGTCGCCGCCCGGGGCTCCCCGTTACGGCGCCGACCCGCCGGCAGCCGGCTCCCGGCCGTCCATCTCGTCGAGCGCCCGCCGGGCGAGGACGGTCACATAGGCGACGGCGGCCACCGTGACCGCGAGGCCGAACAGGAGCACGCCCCATTCGGCGGTGGTGCGCGTTTCCCCGCCGAGGGTCTCGAACCCCAGGAAGCCGGCGTAGAGATAGGCCCAGGCGCCCGGCAGGGTGAACACGGCGCTCGAGGCCAGGAACGTCGGGAAGGGCACCCCGGTGACGCCGAACAGGTAGTTGCTGGCGCTGTAGGGCAGGGTGGGGTTGAGGCGGACGAGGGCCACGATGCGCCAGCCTCCCCGGCTGACGGCGCGGTCGACGACGCGGAAGCGGGGGTAGCGGTTCATGAGCCGCAGGACCGCCCCGCGGGCGACATGGCGCCCGAGCAGGAACGCGGCGGCGTCGGCCACGGTGGTGGCGACGGCCACGACCACGAGGCCCCAGCCGACGCCGTAGACGGCCCCGGCCGCCATCGTGAGCACCGCCCCCGGGACGAACAGCAGGGCCAGCACGACGTAGGCGGCGCCGAATCCGACCATCCCGCCCGCCCCCCGGGTCTCCGCCCAGCCGCGGAGGACCGACACCGTCTCGGCGGCCTGCGACGACCCGGCCAGGAGGACGGCGACCGCCAACCCCCCGATCAGCCCGACTACGCCGACGCGCCAGCCGATTCGCACTTCCCTGTCACCGGGTCGCCATGGGTGTGTGGAGAGCGGAGAGGAATGAGCAATCGTAGCGTATCGCGTCGGGAAATCCCGGTCGCGGCGGCTCGGCGCCCGCCGCCGATCGGGGCAGGGGACCTGGCGCCCGTCCTCGGCGAGTCGCGCCGCGCGGGCGCTCGGAGCGCGCTCGCTCCCCGGGCAGTTCCCGGTGCGGCCACCGGCTTCACCTCGGGCCGGCGGACAGTGCGTAGAGGGCGATCCCCGCCGCGGTGGCCACGTTGAGCGAGTCGACGCCCTCGGCGATGGGAATCCGGACCCGCCTGTCGATGGAGGTCACCGCGTCGTCGCTCAGGCCGGCGCCCTCGGCGCCGAACACCAGGGCCAATCGGCTCGGCGGGGCCGCCGCAAGAGTCTGCAGATCGTCCGCGTCCCGGTCAGGGGCCAGGGCCACCGTCGCGTAGCCGTGCAAGCGCAACCGGTCGAGTCCGTCGGGCCAGTCGGGTATCTCGCCGTAGGGAATCCGCAGCGTCGCGCCGATCGACGTGCGAATCGCCTTGCGGTACAGCGGGTCGCAGCAACCCGGGCTGAGGAGGACGCATCCGGCGCCGAAGGCGGCGGCGTTCCGGAAGATGCTTCCGAGGTTGTCGGGATTCCCCACCTGCTCGAGGACCACCACGAGGCGGGCGTCGGCGAGGGCCGGGAGGTCGGCGTCGGTCGCCGGCGGGAGGCGCTCGCCGATGGCCAGGCATCCCCGATGGACCCGGAAGCCGGTGATCTGCTTCAGCACGGGGGGCGGGGCCACGTACACTGGCAGGGTGTCGAGGGTGCGGTCGTCGAGGAGGTCGCGGAGGCTGGCGAGGGCGGCCGGCGTCGCGAGCAGCGATCGCGCGGCCAGACGGGGATGGGCCAGCAGCTCCCGCACGACGAACCGGCTCTCGGCCACGAAGAGGCCGCGCCGGCGAAGCAGGACGGGGTCCGGCACGGCGTGGAAGTCGTGGAGCCGCGCGTCCAGCGGGTCGTCGACGGGCACGATCGGCATCGTCCCGTCAGGATAGCCGTTCCCGTCCGGAGGTGATCGCTCATGTCCTATTCGGCCCGCGTGGAGTCCGTCGCGCCGTTCCTCGCCATGGAGGTGATGGAGCGCGGCATGGAGATGGCCCGCTCCGGCCTCGACGTGTTGCAGCTCGGGGTCGGCGAGCCGGGGTTCCCCCCGCCGCCCGAGGTGGCCGGGGCGGTCGCCGCCGCCGTCGCCGCCGGCGACACCCACTACACCGACAGCCGTGGGCTCCACGCCCTGCGCGAGGCGATCGCGGCCGACTGCGAGCGCCGGCGCGGCGTAACCCTCAGCCCGGACCGGATCGTGGTGACGAGCGGGACGTCGCCCGCCCTCCTCATGGTCGTGAGCCTGCTCCTCGACCCCGGCGACGAGCTCATCCTGCCCACGCCCCACTATCCCTGCTATCCGAACATGGTGGCGACGTGCGGCGGGCGGCCGGTGCTCGTTCCGACCTCCCCCGACGACGGATACGTCATCGACGTCGACCGGGTGCGGGCGGCGATCACCCCGCGCACGCGGGGCATCCTGGTCGCCTCGCCGGCCAACCCCACGGGGGCGGTGCAGCCCCCCGCGGTGGTGCGCGGGCTGGCCGATCTGGGGGTGCCGATTCTCTCCGACGAGGTCTACGGCGGGCTGCTCTACGACGGGGCGGTCGCCGCGTCGCCGCTCGGGATGACCGACCGCTGCTTCGTCTTCGACGGCTTCTCGAAGCGGTACGCCATGACCGGCTTCCGCCTCGGCTACGTCATCGCGCCGGCGTCGGCGATGCGGCACCTGGTGTCGTTGCAGCAGAACCTGTTCATCTCGGCGTCGCACTTCGTGCAGACCGCGGGCCTGACCGCGCTCGAGAAGGGCGAGCCGCACCGCCGGATGATGGTCGCCGAGTACGACCGCCGCCGCCGGGTGCTCGTCGACGGCGTGCGCCGGCTCGGCCTCGCCGTCCCCGTCACGCCTGCCGGCGCGTTCTACGTGCTCGCCGACGCCCGGCACCTCGGCCGCGACTCGCTCCGGCTGGCCTTCGAGATTCTCGAGCGGACGCAGGTGGCGCTGGGGCCGGGCCGCGACTTCGGCGAGATCGCCGAGGGCTTCCTGCGGTTCTCGTTCGCCGCGGCGTTCGAGGACATCACGGCCGCGCTGGAGCGGCTGGAGGAGGGGCTGCCGGCACTGTCGGCGTCCGGCCGCGGGTCGGGGTCTGCTCCGTAGCGACCACGCCACCGGCGGCGGCTCAGGGCTGGCTGATGCGATAGAGCGCCGACACGGTGCGCACGATGAGGCTGCCGTTGGCGACGGCGGGGGTCGCCAGGGTCCACTCGTCGAGGGCGTTGACCCCGAGCAGCTCGAACTCGGGCCCCGCCTTGACGACGTAGGTGTCGCCGTCCTCGCTGATGGCGAAGATGCGGCCGTTGTAGGCCCAGGGCGAGGCGGTGAACAGCGAGCCGCCCGGCGAGACCCGCTGCCGGGGATAGACCTCCTCGCCGGTGCGCGCGTCGTGACAGATGAGGATGCCGCGGTCGAGGAGGATGTAGTGGTAGTCGCCGTAGACGAGGGCCGAGGGGTTGTACGAGCCCAGCCGCGGATGGGACCAAGCGATGAACTCGTTGCTCGATGCGCCCGGGGCCAGCGTGATGTCGCCCTCGGCGCCCGGGCGGATGGCGTAGACCGGCCGGTTCGAGTCGGCGGTGTAGCCGGAGTTGACGTACAGCAGGCCGTGACGGGCGAACGGCGTCGCGACGTGAATCGACGACATGCCCGTCAGCCCCCAGAGCGGGTTGCCGTCGAGATCGTAGGACCGCACGCCCCCCGTGCCGGTGGTCACGATCTCGGTCCGCAGGTCGTTCTCCCAGACGAAGGGGGTGGCCCAGTTGGAGGCCTCGTCCCGGTCGACCCGCCAGAGCTCCTCCCCGGTGTTGGCGCTGTAGGCGGCGAGGAACGACTGCTCCAGGTTGTCGTTCACGAGGAACAGGCGGTCGCCGTGCAGGACCGGTGACGACGCGGTGCCCCAGCCCTGCCGCATCGGGTAGGTCTCCACCGGCCGGCGCCAGCGCGGGTTGCCGTCGAGGTCGAAGGCGAACAGGCCGACGTAGCCCAGGTAGACGTACACGTGCTCGCCGTCGGTGACCGGGGTCTCCGACGCATAGCTGTTCTTCTCGTGCTTCGAGCCGGGCACCGCGGTGTGCAGGGTGCGCTCCCACTGTGCCTGTCCGGTCTCGAAATCGATGGCTTGGAGCACCCACCGCAAGGCGACGTCGGGGGTCTCCAGGTCGTCGCCGGTCATCGGTCCGTCGAACGAGCGGGACTGGTACTGGTTCAGGGGCTTGAGCGGCGTCTCGACCCCGCTCGTGTTCTCGACCGAGACCACGAACACCTGATCGCCCGTGACGATCGGCGAGCTCCACGCCCGGCCGGGAACGTCGATGCGCCAGACGACGTTCTCGGTGCGGCTCCAGGTGTCGGGCAGCGTGGGGCTGTCCTCGGCCACGCCGCCGTCACGCCCGCGGAACCGGGGCCAGTCGTTCCCGGCCGACACGCTTCCCGCGACGAGGGCGACCAGCAGCAGCGCGAGGGTGATGGGCTGACGATGCACGAGGTCCTCCTGTCCAGGGTTCCCGGTCCGGCCTCCAGAGTATATTAGGACCAGGAGTCGGCGCCGTGGAGCGGCGCAGGCTCCGGCAGGGTCGGTTGGGCGCCAAGCGGAGCCGAGGGCGGCGATTGGCGGCCGGGGACGGCGCGGCGCGTCGGCGGCGCAGACGCAGCGAGGGAGACGACATGGCGCAGTGGATCCGTTTCGAGCATGCCGGGACGAGCGGGTTCGGAACCCTGTCCGACGGCACCGTCGCGGTGCATGCCGGAAGCATGTTCGAGGATCCGGCCGCGACCGGCGCGACCCTGCCGGTCGACGAGGTCGCGCTGCTGCCTCCGGCGCCGGCCGGCAAGATGGTGGCGCTGTGGAACAACTCGCGGGCGATGGCCGAGAAGACGGGGCAGAGCGAGCCGCCCGAGCCGCTCTACTTCATCAAGGCCAACGGCTCGTATCTCGGCCCCGGGGGCACGATCCGCAAGCCGCGGACCTACGACGGCAAGGTCGTGTTCGAGGGCGAGCTGGGCATCGTCATCGGCCGCGAATGCCGCGGCGTCGACGCGGCCGGCGCCGCCGCGGGCATCTTCGGCTATACGTGCGTGAACGACGTCACCGCGGTCGGCATCCTCGGCAAGGACCCGTCGTTCCCGCAGTGGACCCGGGCGAAGAGCTTCGACACCTTCGGCGTCTTCGGCCCGGCGGTGGCGACCGGCCTCGACCCGCTGTCGCTGTCGATCCGCACCGTGCTCAACGGCCAGGAGCGGCAGAACTACCCGGTCACGGACCTGTTCTTCGCGCCGGACCGCATCGTGAGCGCGATCTCGCAGGACATGACGCTGCACCCCGGCGACGTCATCTGCTGCGGGACCTCGGTGGGGGTCGGGTCCATGAAGCCGGGCAGCACCGTCGAGGTGACGATCGACGGGATCGGCACGCTCAGCAACCGCTACGAGGAGTAGGAGGACAGGCATGAGGACGCGACACGCAGTCGGGCGGTGGATCGGTACAGGAGTCTGCGGCCTGCTGCTGGCGACGGCCGCGGCGGCCGGCCAGACGGCCGAGGGGGAGATGTCCACCCGGGACCTGCAGGGGGTCTGGGACTTCCGCAGCGCCATTCCCTTCGAGCGCCCCGACGACTTCGAGGGGCGGGCCACGCTGACCCCGGAGGAGGCGGCGGCGTTCGCGCAGGAGCGGGTGGACGCGCAGAACGTCGACCTGTGGCGCGACGAGAACGGCCGGCTGCCGGTGTCGGGCGGCTACAACAACTTCTGGTACGACCGCGGCACCTCCCTCGGCGAGGAGCGCCGGACGTCGCTGGTGGTCGACCCGCCCGACGGCCGGATCCCCGGGCGCAGCGACGAGGCCCGCGCTCGCGGCGAACGGCGGCAGATGCTGCTCGGGCGCGACGCGTTCGGGCCCGAGGATCGCGGGGCGTTCGAGCGCTGCATCATGGGGTTCAACTCGGGCCCGCCCATGAACCCCAGTGCCTACAACAACAACATGCAGCTCTTCCAGACCGACGACCACGTCGTGATCCTCAACGAGATGGTGCACGACGCCCGCGTCGTCCCCCTCGACGGCTCGCCCCACCTGCCCGGCCACGTCCGGCAGTGGAAGGGCGACTCGCGCGGCCGGTGGGAGGGCGACACCCTGGTCGTCGAGACCCGGAACTTCACCGACAAGACCAGCTTCCGCGGGTCGGGCCCCGACATGGTGCTGACCGAGCGGTTCACGCGTGTCGACGCCGACCGCCTCGCCTACGAGTACACCGTCGACGACGCCGCGTCTTTCGCGCAGCCGTGGTCGGTGCGGGTGGTCATGCAGCGGTCGGACAGCCCGCTCTACGAGTACGCCTGCCACGAGGGCAACTACGGCATGGAGAACCTGCTCGTCTCGGCGCGCGCCCGTGACCGCGAGCGGGCGGAGCAGTAGCCGGCCCGGCGCCCGGGGTCTCCCCGCCCCCGGGCGCCGAGCCGTCCGCGCCGGGAGTCCGCGTCACAGGAGATTCCAGCCGCCCGTGGTGGAACCCCGCGTTGCACCGCGCCCGGAGGGCGCCCGCGAACGGCCGAGGCGCCCGCCTGACAAGGCGTGAGGAGGGCGCATGTTGGGCACATGTAACCGACGGGCAACGCGGTCAGGCGGGATGCATCGCTGCTCGAATGCAGCGGGGACTTCCGCCGCGGGCTGCCAGCCAGCGAAGCTCCCGACGCGACCGCAAGGTGGCCCGGGACGGCGCGGATTCCGGCGCGTCGGCGGGGCCAATCCACAGGGAGACGATGAAACACCGCGACAAGCCACACGGGACGGCGGCAGGTCATGGCGAGAATGAGACGATGAGACAGCGCGACAAGTCACAAGACCACGATGAGACGATGAGACACGGCGATAGACCCCGAAAGAAATGGCGGCAAGTCGTGGCGGGCCTGGTGGCGGCCGGAGGCATCCTCTGGGCGGCTCCGCCGGCCGCGGCGCAGGACGGCGGCGCAGCTGCAGCCACCTACGAGGTGACTTTCGAGGGCAACTGGACCCTCGAGAGCACGCCGGGCGGCGTCGTCGCGGGCGCCCACTTCACGACCCTGATCGGCGCCGTGCACAACGACGACGTGACCTTCTGGCAGAGCGGCGGCCGGGCCTCGCCGGGGGTCGAGAACGTGGCGGAGCTCGGTGTGACGCCCAGGTTCGAGTCGGAGGTCAACGCCTCGCCCCACGCGGCGGCGCTCATCAAGCAGGGCATCGCCAGCGGCGGCACGGCCATCGCGACCTTCTCGATCGACGTCACCAGGGACCATCCGCTGGTCACCCTGCTGTCGATGATCGGGCCCAGCCCCGACTGGTTCGTCGGTATCTCGGGGCGGCCCCTGCTGGATGGATCGGGCCAGTGGTTGGCGCGCGACGAGGTCGAGCTGTTCCCCTACGACGCGGGCACCGAGGAGGGGGACGAGTTCTCCCTCAGCAACCCCGCCACCGACCCGCAGGGGGTCATCACCAGCATCAGGGGCACGGGCAAGTTCTCGAACCAGCGCATGGCGAGGCTGACCTTCGTGCTCACCACGACCCAGACGCGGCCGACGGTGAGCCTGTCGGCCTCTCCCAACCCCGTGGACGAGGGGAGCCCGGTGACGGTGACCGCGACGCTCTCGGAGGCGCTGGCCGACGACGTGACGATCCCGCTGACGCTGACGGCGGGCACGGCCGAGCCGGACGACCACGGCCGGCTGGAGAGCATCACCATCGCCGCCGTCTCGACCACCGGCACGGGCGAGGTCACGACGGCGACCGACGCCGACCACGACGACGAGACGTTCACGGTGGCGCTGGGCGGCCTGCCGGCGTCGGTGGTCGAGGGTACCCCGTCCTCGGTCGAGGTGACGATACGCGACGCCGGGCCGGCTCCGCCGGCGCGGCCCGGGCTGCCCGACGTGACCCCCGGCGACGGGATGCTGGAGGTGTCGTGGACGGCGGTTCCCGGGGCGGACACCTACACGGTGCAGTGGAGATCCGGCACGGAGGAGTACACCGACGCGCGGCAGCAGACCGTCCAGGCACCCTCGGCCACGCTCTCCGGGCTGACCAACGGCGTGGCCCACACGGTGCGCGTCCGGGCGAGCAACGCCGGCGGCGACAGCGACTGGTCGGACGAGGCGTCGGGCACGCCGCTTCAACCCGTTCCCGCGCTGCCGGCGGCGGGCGCCGGCCTGCTCGGCCTGTTGCTTGCCTGGCTGGGCGTCCGGCGCCGGGCCCCCGGGAGCGTCTGAGCTCGCTCGGAGTGGGACCGAGTCGGTCGCGTGCCGCTTGCGCCGGCCGAGAGTCGAAGGCGTGGCCGGGCCCGTTGGCCGCGGGGCGGCGCGGGCGGGTGGCGGTTCCGGGCACCGGTTCGATCCATGATTCATCGCACGGCCGCGGCCCGCACGGGCGATCGAATGGAATGACGCCGCCATGCCGACACTCGCACCGGGCGACCGGCTCGGTCCCTACGAGGTGGTCGACGCCCTCGGCGCCGGGGGCATGGGCGAGGTCTACCGGGCGACGGACACCCGCCTCGACCGCACCGTCGCCGTCAAGGTGCTGACCGCCCACGTCGCCGACAGCCCCGAGCAGCGCGAGCGCTTCGAGCGCGAGGCCCGCGCCGTCGCCGGCATCAACCACCCCAACATCTGCACCCTCTTCGACGTCGGGCGCGAGCGACCGTCGTCGAGCGGGCCGCCGATGGACTTCCTCGTCATGGAGTTCCTCGACGGCGAGACGGTCGCTCGGCGCCTCGAGCGCGGGCCGATGCCCGTGGCCGAGGCGCTTCCCATCGCGGTGGAGATTGCCGAGGCTCTCGACACCGCGCACCGGCAGGGCATCGTGCACCGCGACCTGAAGCCGACCAACGTCATGCTCACCGACACCGGGGTCCGGCTGCTCGACTTCGGGCTCGCGAAGCAGCACGAGGCGGGGCCGCCGGGCACGCTCTCGGCGGGGCCGACTCACACCGCCCTGACCATGGAGGGGAGCATCCTCGGCACCCTGCACTACATGTCGCCGGAGCAGCTCGACGGCAAGCCGGCCGACGCGCGGTCGGACGTCTTCTCGTTCGGCGCCACCCTCTACGAGATGGTAACGGGGCGGCGCCCGTTCGACGCCGACAGCCAGGCGAGCGTCATCGGCGCGATTCTGAAGGACGCGCCGGCCCCCCTCCGGGAGATCGAGCCGGGCATCCCGCGGCGGCTCGACCGGGTGGTGAGGACCTGCCTCGCCAAGGATCCCGAGGAACGCTGGCAGACGATGCGCGACCTCAAGCGCGAGCTGCAGTGGATCGACCCGACCGGCGAGGCGGACGAGTCCGATGCGGCACCGGGCGCCGCGGCGGCTCCCGCTCCGGGCGGCCGCGCCGCCGGGGCGGGATGGCGCTTCGCCCTCGCCCTCCTCGTCACCGCGGCGGTGACCGCGGGGGCGGCCTGGACGCTGAAGCCGGCGCCCGGTGCGCCGCCGCTCCCGATCCAGCGCTTCGCCATCGACCTGGCCCCGGGCCAGTCCCTCACCGGCGCCCTCGCGGTGTCGCCGGACGGCCGTCACGTCGTCTACGGCGTCGACGACGGCAGCCGGACCCGGCTCCACGCCCGTGCCCTCGACGCCTTCGACGCGGCCCCGATTCCCGGCACCGGGGGAGCGGCGGCGCCGGTCGCGATCGCGCCCGACGGCCGGAGTCTCGTGTTCCAGGTGCGGGACGGCGAACGATGGACCCTCAACCAGATTCCGCTCTCGGGCGGCACTCCGTACACCATCGCCGAAGGCGAGGGGCAGCTCTACGCCAAGGCCGTGTGGCTGCCGGACGGCACCGTCGTCTACTCCGTGCTGCCGGGCGACGGCGAGGGCGGCCTGATGCAGGTGCCGGCGGCCGGGGGAGCGCCGCGCCTCCTGACGCGGCTCGACGACGAGCGGGGCGACTACGCCCACCTCTGGCCGCTCCCGGTTCCGGGCCGTGACGAGCTGATCTTCACCATCGTGCGCGAAGACGGCGGCCGCGTGAACCTGGAGGACGGGAGGGTGGCGGTCCACTCACCCGCGACCGGCGAGGTGCGGGTGATCGTCGAGCCGGCCCTCGGCTTGGGCTACCTCGAAGCCGGCTATCTGCTCTACGGCGACCGCGGCTCGCTGCTGGCGATCGGCGTCGACCCGGAGACGCCGGCCACGACGGGGGCCCCGGTGCCCCTGTTCTTCGACACCTCCGGCGACACCGTCACCGGCAACGTCATGTCCGACAACGGGACGCTGGCCTACACCCTGGCCCCCGCCGCCGCGGCGGCCGTGGATCTGCCGCCGGACCGGATCTACGTGGTCGTCAACTGGTTCGAGGAGCTGATGCCGTCGCTCTCGCCGAACTGACCCGCGCCGCGGTTCGGGTGCGGCGCGAGCGCCTGTTCGCGTCAGGAGTCCGAGCCGGTCGCGGAGCCACGCGACGCGGCCGCATCCGGTATGTGGTACGGTACGACCACATGGGTCATACGATCACCGTGCGTCTTACGCCCGAGCTCGCCGCGTGGCTGAAGGAGACGTCGGCGCGGACCGGTGTGCCCCAGGGGGCCATCATCCGGGAGCAACTGGAGCGAGCGCGCGGACACGGTGACGACCGCGCGTTCATGAAGCTCGCCGGCGTCGTGAGCGGCGCCCGCGATCTGTCGGCCAGAAAGGGGTTCTCCCGGCCGTGATCGGGATTGCCGACACCGGCTTTCTCGTGGCGTTCGCCAATCGGACGGACCGCTACCACGACTGGGCGACCGGCCTTGCGGCCCAAGTGACGGCGCCGCTTCTGACCTGCGAAGCGGTGCTGGCCGAGGCCGCCTTCCACCTCCGGAACGTGCCCCTCGTGCTCGCCATGGTCCGCGATGGCCTCGTCGAGATCGCCTTCACGGCGAACGACCATCGGAGGCAGCTCTCGGCCCTCGCCGAACGCTACCACGATCGACATCCGGACTTCGCCGACGTGTGTCTCATCCGCATGAGCGAGCTGTACCCGAACCATCCCGTCATCACCGTGGACCGCACCGACTTCCGGATCTACCGCCGGCACCGGCGCGAGACGATACCCACGATCTTTCCACCCGCCGACCCGTGACCTCCGTGCGAGGGCCCTCGACCTGACGCTGGTCACCCGCAGCGTCCGCGAATTCGAACGCGTTCCCGGACTTGGGACAGGTCTCGAGTTGCCCGGTGAGACGAGCCGACCGTCGGCGCGCGGCGCCGTAGCGAAGCTCGACCGCCACGATGATGCTGGAGGCGACGCTACGCGGCTCGAGCGAGACCGCCCTTCGGGCAGCTTCTCCATCCGGCCGGCGCACCTGCTCGGAAACGATGTTGGTGTCCAGCATGTAGTGCAGGACAGACACTTCAGAGAGTGTCCTCGGGGCGAACCGACGGATCCGCGAGCGGGGGGAAGTCCTCGTCGAGCGGCGTCAGGCGCGACAGGACGGTCGCCAGCGTAGGAGCCCGGGGGACGGGCTCGACGACGAGGCGGTCGTCTTCACGGTAGATGATGACCTCGTCGGCCTCCAACTCGAACTCGCGTGGAATCCGAAGAGCCTGATTCCGCCCGTTCCGGAAGAGCCGGGCGTGGCGGGCCGGTCGGTCCGTGGCGGGTTGGCCAGTGTGCATATGCTCAGCCTGCGGACGCAGGGTCCTGGATGTCAACTGTCGCTCCGCTCCCCAGCTGACGTTCCGCAACCGGATCGCGGAAGCTTGCGGCCGACGCGGCCTGCCTGGCGCGCTGGCTTGCTCTCGTCCAAGGACAGTGACGGGAATAACCTTGCCACGCGGCACGCTCGGAAGACGGTAGAGAGCGGGTCGTGCCTGGGTGCAGTTGGCAGATCTATATCGATCACCGTCCTAAGGGCTTGGCGGGGAGGGCAGTGCGAACACGAACAGGTTGTTGCCGGCGCTGGGCCGCAGCTCGGGGGTGATGCGGAGCTGGGTCGACGACTGGGCGGCGCTGCCGGTGCTGACGGCGACGTACTGGCGGCCGTCGGCGGCGAAGCTGATCGGGTAGCCCGTCACCGGCGAGCCGAGGTTGATCTCCCACAGCACGGCGCCGGTCTCGTGGTCGAACGCGCGGAACCGCCCGTTGACGTCGCCGCCGAACACGAGCCCGCCGCCGGTGGCGACGAGCGACCACGTGGCGGCCCGCTGCTCGTAGAGCCACGTGGTCGCGCCCGTCTCCACCGAGATGCCGCGCACCGTGCCCAGCATGTCGGTGCCCGGCGCGAGCTGGTGACGGGCGGCCAGCGCGTAGGTGCGCAGGCCGCTGTCGAGCGTCGACAGCATGCGCGCGCAGGTGTTGCGCATGGGGAAGTACATCGCCCGCGTCAGGGGGCTGTAGGCCCCGGACTGCCATCCCCGACCGCCGGCCCAGGTGGGGCAGACGAGCATCTCCTGCCCGAGGGCGCTGAAGGTGACCTCGCCGTTCTCGGTCACCGCCCCGGTGGCGCCGTCGATGTGGGTGATGACGTTCTGGGCGATGGTCGGGGTGGCCCAGAGGAACTCGCCGGTCTCGCGGTCCAGGGTGTAGACGACGCCGGTCTTGCCGGGCACGCCGGTCATGACCCGGCGGACCTCGCCGGGCTGCAGCCGCGGGTTGATCCAGTCCACCGCGTCGGGGTCGGGCGCGACCGCGGTGTCGAGCAGCATCCGCTCGAACGGATGGTCGAGGTCCCAGTGGTCGTTCAGGTGCTGGTAGTACCAGGCGATCTCGCCGGTGTCGGCGTCGAGGGCGAGGGGTCGAGTTGTGGTACAGGTGCGCGAGGTCGGCGCCGCCGAGCATGAACTTGGGGGCCGGCGAGGTGACCGACGTGCCGGCGTAGACCAGGTTCAGCTCGGGGTCGTAGCTCGGGGGCATCCAGCTTCCGACGTGCTTGCGCTCGGCGTCGGGTACGCCGCCCCAGGTCTCGTCGCCGGGCTCGCCGGGCGCGGGGGTGGTGCGCCGGCGCCACAGCTCGGCCCCGGTGAGGGCGTCGTGGGCGGTGATGACGCAGGCCTCGGGCCCCCCGGCGGGGCGGCAGCTCCGCCCCGACACGGCCTTGCCGCCGGCGATGATCGGCCCCGCGCTGTGCGTCGCGGGGTGGGTGCGGTAGTCGAGGATGCGGGTCTCCCAGACGATCTCGCCGGTCGCCGCGTCGAGGGCGAAGGCGAAGTTGTCGGCGCTGGTGTCGATGATGAGCCGGTCGTAGATGGCGAGGTTGCGGTTGGTGACGGCGAGCCGGCCGACGTGGTCGTAGATGTCGTCGGGCAGATCGCGCCGGTGCTCCCACACGAGGTCGCCGGTCGCGGCGTCGATGGCCTGGATGACGTCGCCCGGGTTCGGCATGTAGAGCACGCCGCGGTAGACGAGCGGGGTGCCCTGCTGGCTGCCGGGGGTCAGGGCCCGCGTCCACGCGAGGCGCAGGTCGCCGATGTTCGACCGGTCGATCTGGTCGAGGGGGCTGTAGCCCCACGCGTCGAGGGTCCGCCGCCACGTCAGCCAGTCCTCCGGCGCCGGGTCGAGGAGCATGGCGTCGGTCACGGGAACGAAGTCGGCGGCGGCCGGGGCCTGCGCCGCGGCGAGCGGTGGGGTCAGCGCCGACAGGGTGAGCATGGCGGCCAGTGCCGACGATACCGAGAGAGACGGTCGAGGCATGGCGGAACCTCCCGTGCGAGCGAGGGTGACGGTCAAGAGGGCATTGTAGCGCCGACGGCGTGACTTCCTCCGGTACACCGCCTCGAACCTCGACGGCCTTCGGCCGGTCTATCGCGGTTCGCGGCTGTGCCCGTTGTGCTCGGTGAGTCCGGTCGGCCCGACCGTGCGCACCGGCGCGGGCGGCGCGGCCTGCACACTGCTCCGCGTATGATCTACCGCAATGTCGGACGTTTCCCCTCTTCAGGATCTCGTGGGCCGCCGTGTCGTGTTGCCCGGACACTTCGTCGACGCGGTCACCGTCGTGGGCGCCCGTCCGCTGGGCGTTGGCGCCGAGCTGTGCGTCAGGCAGGTGGACGGCGAGCTCGACAAGGCGGTACTGTCGCGCGAAGACCTTTCGCCCCTGCTCGCGGCCGACCCGGACGAGAGCGGGGCGCCGGCCCCTGCAGACCCCGAAGCCGTGCGGCTGCTCGTGGAATCCACGCGCATCGGTCTCGCCTACGCCTACGACCGCCGGTTCGCGGTGAGCCTCTCGGGCATCCGCCCTCTGCCGCATCAGATCGAGGCCGTCTACCTGAAGATGCTGCCGCAGCGCCGGCTGCGCTTCCTGCTCGCGGACGACCCCGGCGCGGGCATGACGATCATGGCCGGGCTTCTCGTCAAGGAGCTCAAGTTCCGCGAGGCCGTCGCCCGGTGTCTCATCCTGGTGCCGGCGCCGTTGACCATTCAGTGGCAGGACGAGCTGCTTCGGTTCTTCGGCGAGCCGTTCCAGATCATCCGCTCCGCGAACGACCAACAGCGGCTCCTCAATCTCTGGGAGCGCGAGACGCACGTGATCTCGTCGATCGACTACGCCAAGCGGGACGACGTCCGGGAGCGTGTCTGGCAGCAGCCCTGGGACCCTGTCATCATCGACGAGGCCCACACGTGCAGCGCGTACACGAAGCGGTCGGCGGGCCGCGGCGACGACGTCGAGCGCACCAAACGGTACCAGCTCGTCTTCCAGCGTCGTCTCGCCAGCTCGACGCGCGCCATCCACGAATTGCTGCTCCGCCGCCGCACGAAGCTCACGGACCTCGTGGATGAGCTGGAAGCGCTCCTTCAGGCAGGCCTGGGCGGTCGTGCTGTCGAGGTCCGGGCTCCGAAGCGTCTTCGGTCCAACAGGCGGCGCAAGGACCGGGCGGCGCCGGCATCCCGACCGACAAGGTGGCGGCCGGTTTCTTCTCTTTCCTCGGATTCCCCCGGCTGCAGTCCGACGACATGGTGCGCAAGGCCATCGCGCGCGGGGTCGAGACGGGCCTGTTCGGGTACGCTACCGGCCGACCCGAGCTCGGCGACGACGGCCGATACCGACTGGACCGCAGCCGGGTCGCGTTCCAGAGAGCCGTTGCGGACGACGAGATCGACCTTGACTCCGGCTTCCTCATCGTGCCCGCAGCCCTGCCCGAAAGCCCGGCGGCGTCCACAGGCTCGACGGGCGGCGACGCTCCGGGTGAAACCGGCGGCTATCCTGAGCCCGGCGGCACCGGAGCGGTTCGCGAGAAGGCCGACGCCGGCGACTGGAGGCCGTCCCCCGGGGACAAGCTTGGTGAACTCACCATCTCGTTCACCGCCGACCGCGACAAGCTGTTCGACGCCTGGAAAGCCCACGCCAACCCTGCCGACGTCGCCGGCAAGGTCTCCGTCAGCGTAGAGGCTAAGTCCGACACCGCCTTCGATCGATCCAGACTGGAGAACGGGGTGCTGGGACCGTTACGGGAACTGGGGTTGATCCATGACTCGGAAACGTAAGGGTGGTACAGGAAGACAGCCATGAAGCTCAGCAAGGTACACATCACGGAATTCCAGAGCATTCAGGACTCTACGGAATTCGAGATCGGCGACGTCACGTGCCTAGTCGGCAAGAACGAAGCTGGCAAGACCGCACTACTCAAGGCGCTGTACCGCCTGAACCCGGTCTCCGAGTCAGAGGGTGCTTTCGACGTCACCGAGGACTATCCTCGTCAAGCGGTGAGCGACTACGAGGAGGCTGTCAACGCCGGTAGTCGCGACCCCGCTTTGGTCGTTCGAGCGACGTATGCACTGGAGACCGCGGACATCGAAGCCGTGCGCGAAGCCTATGGTCCAGATTGTCTCCGGGATCGCGATCCCGGTCTGGTTCTTTGCAAGGGATACTCGAATGAAGTAACGTTCTCGGATCTGGACATTGATGACGAGAAGGCGGCGTCCTACTTGGTCGAAAGCGTGGGGCTTCCGGATCCGATTGCCACCAAGATCCGGGCATGCACATCTTTCGGCGAGATGGTGAACATTCTCGCCGGCAGCGAACAGACCGAGGCCGTGCAGACCCTGACTCCGAAGTTGCAGGAAATATCCAATCATGGTGTGCCTCACGTTGTCTATACCAATATCCTTAAGAAACGCATTCCCAAGTTTCTCTATTTCGATGAATACTACCAGATGAAGGGGCAAGACAGTCTTGATGCGCTCAGGAACCGTCTGGCGAGCGGTATCCTCGAATCCGCGGACAAGCCGTTGCTCGGCCTGATCTCTCTCGCCGGTCTTGACCTCGACAAGCTAAACGATCCGCGTAAGACGCAGGCTCTCATCGCGAAACTCGAGGCGGCTGAGAATCGACTGACGCAGAGGGTTCTCAAGTACTGGTCTCAAAATAGGCATCTGCGGATGAAGTTCGATATTCGCCCGGCCCAGCCGGAAGACGGTCCAGGCATGACCGCCGGCATGAACATCTGGGGCCGAGTGCATGACACCAGACATATGGTGAGCACAGCTCTCGGCACCCGCTCGCGAGGCTTCGTCTGGTTCTTTTCGTTTCTGGCCTGGTACTTCAAGCTCAAGCAAGAAGGGGGGAATCTTATTCTGTTGCTGGATGAACCAGGTCTGTCTCTCCATGCGAAGGCCCAGGCAGATCTTCTGAGATATTTTGAGGAAGATCTCAAAACCCGACACCAGCTCATCTACACGACGCACTCGCCGTTCATGGTCGATCCACAGCACTTCGACCGTGTGCGCATCGTCCAAGACCTCAGCATCGAACGTGATTACGACAACCTCACGGATGAACAGCAGGGCACCCGCGTTACTGCCGAAGTTCTGGAAGCTACACCGGACAGCTTGTTTCCGCTGCAGGGCGCTCTTGGGTACGAGATTCATCAGACACTGTTCGTAGGACTCAATTGTCTTGTCGTGGAGGGCCCATCAGATCTCCTGTATATCCAGACCGTGTCCGCCCTCCTTCAGGAACGAGGCAGACCCGGCCTCAACCCCCGGTGGACCATTACCCCCGTCGGGGGCTTGGACAAAGTTTCAACCTTTGTGGCCCTGATGGGTGCCCAAACCAACCTGAACATTGCGGTCCTCATTGACTATCAAAAGAAAGACAAACAGAATATTGAGAACCTGTACAAGAGAAAGCTGCTCGCGAAGAGCAATGTACTTACATATGCGAAGAACGTCGGGAGCGATGAAGCGGACGTCGAGGACATGTTTGAACCAGAGTTCTATCTGAAGCTCGTAAACGGTGCGTTCGGGACATCGATTACTGTGTCGAATCTGAAGCAATGCTATCCGCGGATTTTGCGTCGTATTGAAGAATACCTGACAGAGCATCCACTTCCCAATGGCGCGAGCTTCAACCACTATCGGCCAGCACGCTATTTGGCGACGAATACGGGCGCGGTTGAAAGCGAACTGACCGACGTAGAGCTGGATCGTTTCCAGCGTGCGTTCGACGGGGTGAATGCTCTCTTGCGAGGAGATGGCTTAGTTTCGGGGGCGATGCGGGAACGCGAGGGCGTGTGACGGGTGAGGTGCGCGGGAGAGTGCGATGGTGCGATGGTCGTGGTGATCTCTTGGGGGTGCGGAATGAAGGAGAATTGCTCGAGGGTGATTGCTATCGGCGATGATCAGAGTCATCTCACAGCTTTGGCCAACGGGCTTGGTCGCAAGGGCGTGATGTGCCGGCCGATTCACTACAAGGGCGATGCGAGCGTCGTTCCGCGATGTCCGGACGTTCGGGTCATCTTGGCGGATTCTTGCCTAGGGGCGGGTGCTCGGTCGTCGGATGGAAGTACGGGTTTCGGTGCAGACTTCAGCACCATCGGTCATCTTCTGGAGGATCGGATCAGGCCGGCCGGCCCGTACTGCATTGTCTTGTGGACAACGTACGCGAACGAGGCGCAGGCTCTAGCGGTGTTCTTGGAGAGTCTGCGCACGGTGCCCAAGCCGGTGAGTGTGCGGGCGCTCGACAAGGGCGTGCATCTGGATGCTGGCGGTAATCTCCGGGACGAAGACGCGCTGATGCGGGAGTTGGACGCGGTTGCCGAGGGATGGTTGCGCCCGGAGGGTGCGCTGGCGCTGGCCGGCGCTTGGGGCGATATCGACGATCAGGAAGTGGACGCGTTGGTCGAGGAGATATACGCGAGTCGTCGGCGGGACTTCGGTCGGCGATTGGAGCAGTGATGTACCTGCTGGATACGGACATCCTCAGCAACCTGATGAAGCGCACGCCCTCGAGCAGACTGCAGGCCAGAGTCGCCTCCGTGCCCGCGGGCGCGCAGTTTTCGTCGAGCATCACCCTCGGCGAGTTGATCTTCGGCGCGAGGAAGAAGGGGTCGAGCAGGTTGATGCAGGAGGTCGAAGACCGCGTGATATCGTACCTGCCTATGTTGCCGTTCGACGCCGACGCGGCTAGGCGATACGGGGACATACGGGCGGAACTTGAGCGGCGGGGAACGCCGATCGGCGACGCGGATCTCAGAATCGCGTCGATTGCGCTCGCTCGAAGACTGATCGTGGTCACAGGCAACACGAAGCACTTCCAGCGGGTGCCGGATCTAGTCGTGGAGAACTGGCTCTCGTGAAGCGGAGTGTCGATGCCGGCCGGCGCAATGGGCCGTCAGGCGTGTTTGAGGCTGCGCGGCGGCCAACGCGAAGCGGGGCAGGGGAAACAACGTGACTCGGCTCGGCAAGGCGCGACCTTGCACCGACTCGAGCCCGAGTCATTGGTTCGCCTCCGCGGCGCGATGGTCGCCTCGGCGCGATGGCTCGCGGGGGCGATGGCGAGCCGGTCCCGGGTCGCGTCACCGGTTCGCCCGCTCCTCGGCGCGATGGCTCGCGAGACGACGACGGCCCGCCCCGGCTTGAGTCACTGGCCCGCCTGCTCCTCGGCGCGATGGCCGGCGAGTATCCCCTCCATGCCGTAGTTCCCCTCGTGGCAGGCGTACTCGAACATGCCGCCGCCGTTCGCGATCATCGGCAGCACCACCGTCCAGTCGCGGACGTAGGTGGCGGGGTCGCTGAGGGTCATCTCGTAGTCGATGCTGTCGGGCCCGGTGCGGGTGAACCGCTCGACCAGCGTCAGGCCGTCAACCGGGAACCCGCGGAACACCTGCTTGTCGCTGAAGTTGGTGGTCTCGACGACCAGGGTGTCGCCCTCCCAGTGGCCGCGCGAGTCGCCGTTCCAGAGGCGGACGCCGGCGGCGACGTGGGGGCGGCCGTCGAGGGGGACGACGCGGGTCTCGTTGATCATCTCGTTCAGCATGACCACCGCGTCCGGGGTCTGGAGGAGCAGGATGTTGCTGTTGTAGTTGTTGGGCACGCGCGGGGTGCCGCGGGTGATGCAGCGCTCCCACAGGTTGCGGTCGGTCCACGAGTCGGCGGGGTGGTCGCGGCGGCGCGCCGCGCGCTCGGCGGCGCGGCGCGCGCCCGACGGCGTCAGGGCGGGGATGCGCCCGTTCGGCGGATCGACGATCAGCGACGTGCGGGTCAGCGCGTTGCGCGACCCGTCGCGCCACTGTGAGCCGTAGTTGCCGGGGCTGCCCGCCCGCGGCGGCGCGTCGAACGCCGCGAACCGGCGCCGCTCGCGCTCGGCCGCCGCTTCCTCGCTCAGGAACTCGCGGTCGCCGGCGTCGGCCGCCCGCTCGAGGGGGGTGCCGGTGGTCTGGTCCCAGACGCCCTGCAGATCGGGGTGTCCCCACGGGGTCTGCGGGGGGACCCAGGCCGCGTCCGTCTCCTGGGCGGTGCCGGGCGCCGCCGCCAGAGCCATGATCACCGCTGCCGCCGATGCCGCAACGAGGGGATAGCGCATGGTCGACCTCCTTTGTCCCGTCGCCGGCCGGGTCGCGCGGACGCCTGCCCCGGAGAGCGTCGCCTGCGGCTCCGCTCACCGCCCAACCAACGCTGCCAGTGTCCTGAGCTCGTGGTTCGCGGAATAGCTCTACGCAGCTGTTCTCCGGTGTCTACAACAACTTACAGCGATCTCGAGTCTTCGCGAACTTCACGGCCGGGACACCAGGAGTCTGCATCCTTCTACGGCGCAGACTCCTACCGGTCGCCGGCGGCGTTCACCCGGATGCGGTACAGCCCGGTTCGAGCGGTCATGTACAGCGTGCGCCGGTCCGCGTCGCCCCACGCCACGTTGGCCGGTACTTCGTTCGGCTTGATCGTGCCGAGATGCGTGCCGTCCGGCGCGATGACCCAGACGCCCCCCGGGCCCGTCGCCCACAGGTTGCCCTGCTCGTCGATCTTCAGGCCGTCGGCCGAGCCGCTCTCCTCCGAGGCGCTGGCGTCGAGCAGCAGCTCGGCCTCGCCGAGGCTGCCGTCCTCGTTCACCGGGTACGCCATCCATTGCCGGGTGGCGCTGTCGGCCACGTAGAGGCGCGACTCGTCGGGCGAGAAAGCGATGCCGTTGGGGCCGGTCTGGTCGCCCAGCCGGACGAGCTCGCCGTCCGCGCTCAGCCGGTAGATGCCGTTCACGTCCTGCTCCCTCGCCTCGGGGCTCGGCAGCCCGTAGGCGGGGTCGGTGAAGTAGAGCGAGCCGTCGCTGTGGTAGTCGAGGTCGTTGGGGCTGTTGAGCCGTCCCCCCTCGTAGCTGTCGACGACCACGCTCCGCGTCCCGTCGGCCGCAATGCGGGAGATCCGGCCGTTGAAGTGCTCGGTGAAGACGACGTTCCCGTCCGGGTCGACGATGATGCCGTTCGAGCCGACGAGCCGCCCCTCCTCGTGCTCGCCCTCGTAGACCGGGTTCAGGAAGTCGCTGACGGTCCCGTCCGGGTCCCACCTGACGATGCGGTTGCCGGGGATGTCGCTGAACAGCAGGAAGCCGCCCTCGTCGTCGATCCACGCCGGCCCCTCGGTGAAGCCGAACCCGCCGGCGAGCTCCTCGATGACCGCGTCGGCCGGCACCAGCGCGTCGAAGGCGGGATCGAGCCGCTCGATCGTCCCCGCGCTCGGCGGCGCCTCCGGCTCGGCCGCCGGCTCCGGCTCCGCGCCGCCGCCGCAAGCCACTGTCACGAGAACACCCACAAGGACCCATGCACGCATCACGCATCTCCTCCTGCGACCCATCGGTTCGAAGCGCTCCAAGCGTAGCACGGCGCGCGCCCGGGGGACGCGGGGGCGGGCCTGCGCACATTCGGCGGCGGCGCGCTCGCGGACCGGTGGGCGAGGCCCGGATGACGGTGGATTTCCGTGTGTCACACTATTCCGTGCTCAGGGAAGTCTGGGGATCTCGATGAAGAAGGTCACCGTCACGTTGTCCGATGACCTCGCCCGATGGGTGGAGGTTCGGGCCGAGGAGAACAACCGCAGCGTACCGGAGTGGATTGTCGGGCGAATGGAGACGATGCGACGACAGGAAGACGACTACGATGTCGCGATGAATCGCTTTTTCGCGCGGGCGCGGAAACCGCGAGAGTTGCGGTGGGTCGATGGCCGCAAGCCGACGCGGGAGGAGTTGCACGACCGGGCCGCTCTTCGCCGACCCCCGGTCGAGGAAGATGCCGGAGATGGGTGAGGCGGACGACCGCGCGACGGCCCTGTTCCCGGAACTGGCGCGGGACGCACTCCCCGCGGTATCGACGGGAGTCCTGCCGTACCAGCGGATTCGGGCCCTCGTGCGGGATGGCCGCATCACGGCGGCCGAGCCGGTCGCCGACGACCAGGTGCAGCCGGCGAGTCTCGATCTGCGGCTGGGTGCGGTCGCCTACCGCCTGCAGGCGAGCTTCCTGTCGGGCCGACATTCCACCGTGGCGCGCAAGCTCGACGCGCTGTCCATGGCCGAGCTGGACCTGTCGTCACCGACGGTGCTCGAGAAGGGTTGCGTCTACCTGGCCCCGCTGTTGGAGAGCCTGCGGCTGCCGCGCGGCGTGTCGGCGAAGGCGAATCCGAAGAGCACCACCGGCCGGCTCGACGTCTTCACGCGGTTGATCACCGACTACGGCAGCGAGTTCGAACGGGTGCCGGACGGCTACTCGGGGCCGCTCTTCGCGGAGATCGTCCCGCGGACGTTCTCGGTCATCGTGCAGCGGGGCGTGCGGCTGTCGCAGTTGCGGTTCGTGCGGGGAAAGCCGCCCCCGACGGACAGCCTGCTCGAGCGTCTGGACGAGGCGGACAACCTCGTCTACCTGGAAGACGACGGTCCCGCCGTGGCGGACATCCAGAAAGGCGTGAGGCTGTCGGTAAGCCTCCGGGGGAGAGACGTGGCGGACGTCGTCGGCTACCGGGGCCGGAAGAACGCTCCCCTCGTCGACCTGCGCAGGGTGGGTCACTACGATCCCAGCGCCTTCTGGGACGAGATCCGGGACCTCCCCGACGACCGCCTCATCCTGAACCCCGGAGACTTCTACATCCTGGGTTCGCGAGAACGGGTGGTCGTGCCGCCCGACTGCGCGGCCGAGATGGTGCCGTTCGATCCGACGGTGGGTGAGTTCAGGATCCACTACGCGGGCTTCTTCGATCCGGGGTTCGGGTACGGCGACGAGAGCGATAAAGGGACCCGGGTGGTGCTCGAGGTTCGGGCGCACGAGGTGCCGTTCGTCATCGAGCACGGTCAGGTGGTCGGGCGGGTCGTCTACAGCCGGCTGCTGGAGGTCCCGGAGAAGATCTACGGGGCGTCCATCGGCTCGTCCTACCAGCGGCAAGGCCTGGCGTTGAGCAAGCAGTTCCGGAGGTGAGATCACGTCGGATCTCCGCTTCGCGGCCTCGGCCGCCGTAGGCCTCTGACGCGGCTGCGCTCCGGCGCCTGGGCGCCTGGCGCCTCACGAGCTGCAGTTCCTCGAGGAACGGCTCCGGTCGCGGTTCGAGTGGGGGCTGACGGTCGACATCCAGCCCCCGGATCTCGAGACCCGGGTCGCGATTCTGCGCCAGGACGGGTCGCCCCGTCAGGCGCCTTCCGACGCGCGGCGTCACCGCACCGGCGCGTCGTCCGGATCGTAGGCGACGTGCGCCTCCATCACCAGGTCGTGCAGTCGCCGGCACTCGCCGTCCATGCGGCGGAGGGGGCCGTCCCAGTCGGCCATGTCCGCGGTGTCGCGCCACTGCCGATGGATGTCCGCGGCGAGGTTGCCGGCGCTCCGCCGGGCCTCGTCGGTCGAGGCGGGACCGGTCGCGAGCGCCCCGAGCTTGTCGGCGAACTCGTCGAGAGTGCGGCCCAGGGACCGCGGAAGCTGCGCATCGCCGACGAGCAGGGCGAGCGCGCGCTCCGGGCGCACGCCGACGCCGTGGCAGCGCTTGTAGGCGTCGGACGCCTGGCAGACGCGCAGCAGGCTCGACCATTCGCCCTCGACCTGCCCCTCGTCCGGCCGCACCGCGGCCATCTGCGCCATCAGGAGGGCGACCGTGAACTGGGCCCGCTCGATCAGGCGGCCGAGCCACAGGAAGCGCCAACCGTCGTCCCGGTACAGGGTCGTCTCGGTGACGCCCGTGAAGGTGCCCAGCTCCTGCGCGAGGCTGGCGTAGAAGCTCTCGGGGGCGGTCTGCCAGATGTCCTCGATGCGCCGTTCCCGGAACCGCAGCCACGTGCGGTTCAGGCACGTCCACATCTCGGCGCTGATGCAGTGGCGCATCTGTCGCGCGTTCTCGCGGCCCTGCGCGAAGCTGTTGCGGATCGCGTCGGGATTGGAAGGCTCGAACGTCACGTCGTCGGCCAGCGTGTAGGAATCGGCGAGCGCGTAGTCGTCGTCGTTCTCCAGCACCGCGATGACCGGTCCCGGCGGGCGTCTGCCGAGCGTGCCGTAGATGCGCCGCCAGCCGAAGTTGATCTCCTGCACCGGCCGGTCGACCAGCGTCGTCATCTGCTCGCCCAGGAGGCGGCACCCGCTCTCGGTCCGCTCGAGGTGACGGCCCAGCCAGTAGAGGCCCTCCGCATTGCGTGCCAGCATCGTCAGGACTCCAGCACCCACACGTCCTTGCCGCCGCCGCCCTGACTCGAGTTCACCACCAGGCTCCCCCGGCGCAGCGCGACGCGGCAGAAGGCGCCCGGCACGATGCGGGTCTTCCGGCCCCTGAGCACGAAGGGCCGCAGGTCGACGTGACGCGGCTCGAGCCGGCCGTCGATGAGGCAGGGGGCCCGCGAGAGGGACAGCACCGGCTGCGAGATGAACTCGGCCGGATTGGCCCTCACCTCCCGGGCGTAGGCCTCCCGCTCGGCCGCCGTGGCGTGGGGGCCGACCAGCATGCCGTAGCCGCCCGATTCGCCGACGCGCTTGACGATCAGGCGCTCGAGGTTGTCGAGCGTGTACTCCAGGTCTTCGGGCCGGCGGCAGACGCGCGTCGGCACGTTGGCGAGCAGCGGCTCCTCGCTCAGGTAGTATCGAATCAGGTCGGGCACGTAGGCGTACACGCTCTTGTCGTCGGCCACGCCGGTGCCCGGCGCATTGGCGAGCGTGACGTTGCCCCGGCGGCAGGCCTCCAGCAGCCCCGGCACCCCGAGCAGCGAGTCCTCGCGGAAGACGAGCGGGTCGAGAAAGTCGTCGTCCACCCGCCGGTAGATCACGTCCACCCGGCGCAGGCCCTCCGTCGTCCGCGCATAGACGATGCCGTTCCGCGCGAGCAGATCGCGGCCCTCGACCAGCGCCGCCCCGATCTCGCGGGCCAGGAACATGTGCTCGTAGAAGGCGGCGTTCCAGACCCCGGGCGTCAGCACCGCGATGTACGGCTCGGGACGTCCGACGGGGGCCAGCTCCCGAAGCGTCGCCAGCAGCAGCTCGCCGTAGTGCTCCACCTCGCGCACGCCGCAGCGGCGATACAGCCGGCGGAGGCTGGACTTGACCGCCTTGCGATTGGCGACCATGTAGGAAACGCCCGAGGGCACCCGCAGGTTGTCCTCGAGCACCGCGAAACCGTCGTTCGTCCGCACCAGATCGGTCCCGCAGACCGCGACCCACGTCTCGTGCGGCGGCGCGAAACCCCGCATCGCGTCGCGGTACTGCGGGCACCCCCGCACCATCTCCTCGGGAATGACGCCGTCCGAGATCGCGCGGCCGGCGCCGTACACGTCGGCCAGGAAGTGGTTCAGGGCCAGGATGCGCTGCGCGAGGCCCGCTTCGAGCGCGCTCCACTCGGCGGCCGACAGAATGCGGGGGATGCAGTCGATGGGGATGATGCGTTCGTCGGCTTCGCCGTCGCCGTACACCGTGAAGGTGATGCCCTCGTCGACGAACGACCGGGTCACGCGCTGCTGCGTCTCGGCCAGCTCCGAGACCGACACCCGGCTCAGCGCGTCATGCAGCGGCCGGCAGTGCGTCCGCGGCGCGCCGTCCGGCCGCAACAGCTCGTCGTAGAACGCCTCGTCGATCGAGTAGCCGTCGAAGTCCATGCGCGCCAGCTCCGGAGCGGGCGGATCTCGACCCCGTGCACCGCGGGAACCACACCGGCGCCGGATCGTAGCTGATTTCGTGTGTCATTTGGGAGATATGTGAGAAAAGGGCGATCCAGGGGGGGCGGCCTCCCGTGCTGAAGCCCGTTTCAGTCGAACCGGAGCGCCTCGACCGGATCGATTCCGACCGCCCGGCGCGCCGGGCCGACGCACGCGGCGACCGTCGCCGCCGCCAGCACCGCCAGCACCGCCGCCAGCGTCACGGGATCGCGGGGAGACGTCTGCACCAGCAGGCTCTCGATCAGGCGGCCGACCGCGAACGCGCCGGCCGCCCCGAGCATCAGCCCCGCGCCCACCTGCGCGAGCCCGCGGCGCATGACGACCCAGACGACCTGTCCCGGCAGGGCCCCGAGGGCCATGCGGATGCCGATCTCCTGCGTCCGCTGCGTGACCGAGTACGCGGTGACGGCGTAGATCCCGACCGCGGAGAGGACGAGCGCGATCGCCGCGAAGATGCCGAACAGGCCGCTGAACAGCAGGTACGTCCAGCGGCTGTCCTCGAGCCGGCCCGCCATCGACCGGGCGCCGAACACCGGCAGCTCGGGGTCGACTGCCTGCACCGCCTCGCGGAGCTCCGGGACGAAGCCGGCGGGGTTGCCCGCGGTCAGGACCTGTATGGCGAGCGACGACTGCAGCGCCGCCGGGCCGCCCGTGTATAGCCGGTACGGCAGATAGACCACCGGATCGGGATCGCGCTCCTGGAGGGCGAGCTGCCGGACGCTGGGGCTCACCCCGACGATGGTCAGCCACGGTCCGGGCGGCTGGCCCTGCGCCTGCAGGCGGATTCGCCGCCCGAGCGGATCTTCGCCGGGAAAGAACCGCGCCGCGAGCCGCCCGTTCACCACCACCGACTCCGCCCCCTCGCGGCCGTCCTCCAGGGTCAGCGGGCGCCCCCGCGTCAGCGAGACGCCGAGAGACTCGAAGTACCGCGCGCCGACGCTCAGCATCGTCACCGTGGGGGCCGGCGCGCCGTCGGGCGAGGGCCGCCCGTCGATCTCGAGCGACCGCTGCAGCCCCCCGAAGAGGGGGAACGTGGTGGCGACGCTGGCGGCGCGAATGCCGGGCATGGCGTCGAGGCGCCGCTGGAGCCGCTCGACGAACCGGACCCGATCTTCGGGCCCCGGGTACTTTCGGGCGACCAGCGTGATCTGTCCGGTCAGCACCCGGGCGGGATCGAAGCCGAGATCGATCCGATAGAGCTCCTGGAAGCTGCGAACGAACAGGCCCGCCCCCGCCAGCAGCACCACCGCCAGCGTCACCTCGACCACGACCATCGCCGCCGCGAGCCGGCGCGCGCGCATCCCGCCCGCCGCCCCGGTGCGGCCTCCCTCGTGCAGCAGCTCGCCGACCGGCGTCTTCGAGACGTGCAGGGCGGGCGCGAACCCGAACAGCACGCTCGTCCCGACGCACGCCAGGACGAGGAACGCGACGACCGCGCCATCGAGGTGGAAGGTCATCCAGAACGGCTTGCCCACGTCGGCCGTCGCGAGGTCGAGCAGGCGGATGCCGGTCGCGGCCAGCCCCAGGCCGGCCGCGCCGCCCGCCGCGCCGAGCAGGAGGCTCTCGACCAGCAACTGCCGCACGATTCGCCACCGCGTGGCGCCCTGCGCGACCCTGATGGCCACCTCGCGCGCCCGTCGCGCCGAGCGCGCGAGCAGCAGGTTGGCGACGTTGGCGCAGGCGATGAGCAGGACGAACGCCACCGCGCCCATCAACGTCGGGACGATCAGCTCGACGTCGGCGGGGTTCGCCCAGTCGTTGAACGTCTGGACGAAGGCGTCCGCGTGCTCGTTGGTGTCGGGATGCTGCTGGCGGAGCCGCCCGGCGAGGGCGCGCGCCTCGGCGTCGGCCGCGTCGAGACCGACGCCGGGGGCGAGCCGGCCGACGGTCGAGAGCATCCGGTTGTCGCGGCGGTCGAGGGCGTCGGTGGGCTGCAACGGCCGCCACGTGTCGGAGTTCAGCGGGAACCGCATGCCTTCCGGCATGACGCCGACGATCGTCGACGGCTCGTCGTTGACCCGCACCACGCGGCCGAGCACGCCGGGGTCGCCCGCGTAGCGGTCCTGCCACACGTGGTAGCTCAGTATGACGGTGCGGTCCGCGCCCCGCCCGCCCTCCTCGGGCAGGAAGTCGCGGCCGAGCAGCACCGGTTGGCCGAGCAGGCGGAACGTGTTCGGGGTGACCAGCGACCCCGTCACCCGCTCGGGCGGATTGTCGGCGTCGCTCAGGTTCGCGGTCCCGCCGGCCGTGAAGGCGGCCAGCCCGCTGAACGAGGCGGCCGCCTCGCGATAGTCCTCGAAGTCGGGGAGCGAAACGCCCCCGGTGCTGCCGCGGACGCTGTCGCGTGACGAGACGTTGACGATCCGCCCCGGCTCGTCGAACGGCAGGCCCCGGATGAACACCGCGTGCACGAGCGAGAAGACGGTGGCGTTGGCCCCGATGCCGAGGCCCAGCGCCGCCACCGCCATGAAGGTCAGCGACCGGTCCTTGACCAGGCGCCGGAGGGCGTACCGCAAGTCCTGCCAGAGCGTCATACAGGTAACAACGAGCGAACCCCGGCCGGGGTTCGCGCCGTGGCGGCGGTTCCTCGGGGCCGCTCGGCAAGCGGGGCATGACGCGCCGCATCAACGGACGTGATGTCGACCTGCGCCGGGGCCGGACTCTCCCCGACCTGGATGCCGTCGGCGATCCCGTGTCGCGGAGGAACTCGGCCAGAAGGCGCGACGGAACGGTGCGGACCCCTGGAGGGCTGGTTGGGGCGCCAAACGGAGCCGCAGGCGACGACTGGCGGGCTGGGGGACGTGTCAACGAGGATCGCCGCGGGTTCCCCGCATCTCGTCGAGGTCGCCGTCCCAGCCCGAGCCGCGCATCCCACGGGCGTCCTCGAGGCTGAACGGCTCCGATGCGAGGAATAGCAGCGCGAAGTTGACCGCTTCCCGCTTCGTGGCCAAGCGGTACCGCTTCATGATAGGCGCGCAGGCGTCGTCGTCGATGTCCACCACGTCGGTGCGTGACATACGCCAAACATGCACCAAGGGGCCCGTCGCGCACGCAGGGGCGCCGGTACCGGTCTGGACCGGCGTTCGCCTCGCGGCGGATGAATCCTCATGCGGACGCCGGCGCCGGTTCTTCGAACCGTCCAAGAGTTGATCCGCTCCGGCAGTTGCGCGGCGGTGTGGCCACCAGCGGGATCGTCGGATCCTCAGAGCCCGCATGTACTCCCGCCGTCAAAGCTCTCCGCTCGCGCTCCGACTAGCGGTATGGTCGGGTGGCCAGCAGGCCTGTCAGGATGACCCCGGCTGCGCCAGGTCGCGGCCATTCGTAGTCGGACCACGTGACGATGAAGCTGTAGCCGTGCCGAGTCCTCACGAGGAGCGCATCGCCGAGCAGGTACTGCCACTCGATGAAGAGGTCGGGGTGGATGAAGTCGTGCACCTTGAGCGCCGAGAACCTACCGCTTCCGTCGTTCAGCCAGATGAGTGGCTGATTCGGAGGGAGAGGTAAGGCCACCTGCATCACGAAGTCCGCCGCCCCGTCGCCGTTGAAGTCGAGAACATCCACCCGCCTCGGGCTCGTGCATCGGTCGCCACATCCCTCATTGCCGCTGGACTGCTCGTGCGGCAGGAGCCGGACGGAAGTCTCGTCGGCGAACGTACCGTCGCCCCGGTTCATCAACAATTGAACGAACCAGCCTTCGTAGAAGGGGTCGACCTTGGTCCCGACGATGACCACGTCGAGCAAGCCGTCCCCGTCCGCATCGAACACGGCGGCATCGAGATCGATGTGCCCGTCTTGGGCGAACACCTCCGGCGACGGCAGAGGCGTCTTGTGCTGCTCGCCGAAGGCGCCCGCACGGTTCCAGAAGACGGACGAAACCGCTTCGATCCCAGGAGAGCCCTCACGGCCTTCCCCGACATGGCCCTCTCCGAGGGCGATCAGTTCCGGCAGTCCGTCGGCGTCGAGATCCGCAAGCACCGTCCCTGTGATGGTGAAGCGCCTGGAAACGAAGTGAAAGGTCTCGTCAGGGCCGACCGGCAGGATTGACCGGTCGAGCGAGAACGTCTCGTCGCCGTTGTTCAGAAGCGCGTAGGGCAGGATTTGGCGTCCTGGTGGCACAGACCGCCAGATGTTGCCGACGACGATGTCGGGTGTCCCCAGGCCGCGGATATCGGCGATCGCCGCGGAGTGTGAGAAGTCCGAGAGCCGCGGCAGATCGCTCTCACTGGTCGCGTCGCGCCAGCCGCCCCCGGGTCGCGACAGGTACAGGCGGTTCTGCCCACCAGGGAACGGTGGGGCGTCCCAGCCGCCCTCGGCGATGAACATGTCCGTCAGCCCGTCGCCGTTCAGGTCACCAAAAGGCGACTCCCAGCTCGGAGTGACGGTGTTCAGCGTGTCGACCGGGAACAGCTCGGCCGGCGCGCGCCTGAACCCTCCGTCGCCGTCGCCCAGGAAGACCCGGCCGGGCTGCGAGTGCCAGTTCGCCGCCGTCACGCCACGCTCTGGATCCGGCCAGGTGGCGCCGAGGAGGACGAGGTCCTCGTTCCCGTCGCCGTCCAGATCCGTGTGGTAGGAATGGTGCTGATGAGGCCGGTAGCTCGGGTCGATGACGTCGAACGGGAGCATTGTGTAGTACGGCGCCAGCGACGGGGTGGGGCTCTCATAGACCTCGACCGCCTCGCGCAACTCCATGACGTGGGCTGCTCTGACGGGGGTGCGGCCCGCTGTCAGAGTACGATCCATGTAGGCCGGCTGTAGCCACCCCCTCGCCTCGTACACGCCTCCAAGGGCGGCGCGCAGCTCCGCGAGATGGGTCCGTCTGACCAGCGCCCCAGGTGTCAGAACGGGGTCCGTCCACCGTACGGCCGGCAGTCCCTCTCGAGCCCGCAGTGCCGCGATCCGGGCACGCAACTCGTCGAAATGGGCCGTCTTGATCGACGTCACGCCCGGACGGATCGGGTGGTCGGTCCATCCCGCCGCCGGAAGTACAGACACCGGCGCCTGCAAGGCGCGGTTCACGATCTGAGCCACAGCGTCGTCGGCCGAGGCGACGGCAACAACCACGAGCGCCACAGCGGCACCGCGCATGGCCCTTCCCCCTTGTTTCCCGGCAACAACGGCCGCGAGCCGGTCGACTCAACATGAAGAAGCGATAATACACGAAACGATGGCAGGATGTTTGCGATATTTAAGTGAATTATATGGGATAAAAGAGCGATAAAAACGCGCTACCAGGGATTCCGTGAGGCTGCCACCGGCCACCAAGGGCCCCGCCGTCGGGGGGGGCACGGTGTAGTCGAGAACCTGGGTTCCCACACCATCTCGCCCGTGACCGCGTCGAGGGCCATCAGGTAATCGTCGCCGGTGGTGGAGAGGAGCAGGCGGTCACACGCCTCGACCGCGACCAGACCCGCCATCGATCGAGAAGTTCAACCTTACCCGGTGGCGCGACGCCCACGATCAGGCGCCGGTCAGGTGGCGCGCGGCCCGGCTCACGAGGTCGAGCAGGCATGGCGGGCATACAATGGTCGCGTCATACCGCCGGCGAGGAACGAGCTGGACCTGTTCAAGCCGGGTCCCGGGGGCCTGCCGCCGTACTTGGCGGGTCGGGAGCGAGAGCAGCAGATTTTCCGCGCGTTTCTGGACTGTCTGCGGCAGGCCGCCGCCCCGCCGCGCGATCTCATCCTCTACGGACCGCGCGGCAACGGCAAGACGACGTTGCTCTCCTGGTTGCATGAGGGCGCCCGTGAGCGCGATGCGGTCGACGTGATCCACTTGACGCCGGCCGCCATTCCCACCGAAGAGAGGCTCGTACGGCGCTTGCTGTCGCCGACGTGGTGGCGGCGGCTGCTGCCAGGCGAGGTATCCATCTCCGGCGTCCGATGGCGAGCGGGGCAGTCCCCGGACGCGCCCTCGCTCGACGAGGTCCTCGCTGCCCGCACCGGGCGGAAGCCGCTGCTGCTCTTGCTGGACGAAGCGCATACGCTGGATGCCGGAGTCGGCCACGCGCTGCTGAACGCCGGCCAGATCGTGGGCAGGAAGCAGCCTTTCCTGCTGGCCCTGGCCGGTACGCCGCACCTGGAGTCGCGCCTGAGCGAGATGGACGTCTCGTTCTGGAGCCGTTCCGAGCTCCTGCCCATAGGCCGCCTCGACGCGGCGGCGACGGCCGATGCGCTGCGCTTGCCGCTGGCCGGCGAGAACGTGGCCGTCGACGACGACGCGCTGGCGGAACTCGTGGCCTCCAGCCAGGGTTATCCGTACTTCGTGCAGTTGTTGGGCGAGGCGCTGTGGCGGCGCGTGGTCGCGGGGGGGGCGTCGGCCGGCCGGCGCATCACCCGGACGGACGTGGAGGCGGTCCGGGCGGACTTCGAGCAGAAGAAGGGGCGCTACTACCTGCAACGCTACAACGAGCTACAGGAGCAGGGGCTGCTGCCGGCGGCGCGCGCGGTGGCCGAGGCGTTCGAAGAGCGCGAGCGCCTGGACGGCGCGCAGCTCCAGGCCGCGGTTCGGCGGGGTCTGGGCGAGCGGGGCGATGAGAAGCGGTCGGCGGCGACGGCGGAGACCCTGGGTCACCTGGGCTACATCTGGCGGCCCGACGCCGTGCCCACGTGGGAAGCCGGCATTCCGAGCCTCATGGACTACGTGCGGACGCACACGCCGGCTGCCGAACGGCCATGATGCAGCCCCGGCCGCATTCCCACTCCGGCCGGCTTCAACGGCAATGGAGAGGCGATTGGAGGAGCGCGGCTCGCCGCCCGTGCGGATGTTGACGAGGCGCCACCGTTGTCCGCGACGGCGACGGCGCCGAGCGGGCGGAGCGACGGCCGCGGCGGAGCGGCTGCGGCTACCCGGTGAACTCGTAGATCAGAGGGTCGGCAGCAACGCCGTCGAGCTGCAGGGCCACCCGACCAGGCCCGGGGCCGTAGGCGGCCCGGTAGCGTGTCCTGACGATGGCGAGGTCGAAGGCGTACGAATGCGTCAGCCATGCCTCGCACGCATCGCCGTTCGCGTCGTGCCGAAGCGCCGCGGGAAGCTGCACCGGCGACGATTCGGTGAACGACGCGGCGATGACCAGAGTCAAGGCGTGGGTCTCGCAGCCGCCGGCGTACGACACGGAAACCGACAGCGCGTCGCCGCCGATGGCGGCGTGGTTCAGGACGTAGCCGTCATCGCCCAACGTCGTTTCGGTGCCCGCCACGACCACGGAGCCCGCGCGTGGCGAAACCGGCGCCGGCGTGTTCGCCGACACGGCCGTCGGTCCCCCGGGCGTCCGGGGCTCCGTGCAACCAGCCGCGGCGAGCAGGACCGGCAGCATTGCAGACCACGCAGCCGACTTGCCGGACACCATTCTCGAATCGGCCTCCCCGACTCTTGGACGGGAGTCTACGGCGGGCACGCTGCTACTCGCCATCTTGCCGGGCCGACGCCATGGTTCGCCCGGATTGATGTCAAAGCGTCACTCATCGAAGATAGTCCGAGTTTGGCGCAAGGCAACCGGGGAGCCTCGACAGGTTGTCAAGGCAAGGTGAACACGAACAGGTTGTTGCCGAAGCTGGGCCTCAGCTCCGGGGTCATCCGCAGGTTGATCGAGGCGTTGGCGGAGGTGCCGGTGCCGACCGCGACGTACTGCCGGCCGTCGACCGCGAACGTGACGGGGTAGCCGCTGACCGGCGAGCCGAGGTTGATCTCCCAGAGCACCGCGCCGGTGTCCTGGTCGAACGCGCGGAAGCGGCCGTTCGCGTCGCCCCCGAAGAGCAGGCGGCCGCCGGTGGCGACGAGCGACATGGTGGCGGCGCGCTGCTCGTGGAGCCAGCGGGTGGCGCCGGTGTCGACGGCGATGGCGCGGACGGTGCCGAGCTGGTCGGTGCCGGGGGCGAGCTGGTGCCGGGCTGCGAGCATGTAGGTCGAGCTGCCGCCCTCGGTCGTCGACAGCAGGCGCTGGCAGGCGTTGCGCAACGGGAAGTACATGGTGTGGGTGAGGGGGCTGTAGGCGCCGGCCTCCCAGTCCTTGCCGCCGGCCCAGCTCGGGCACGCCAGCCGCTCCTGGCCGAGGGCCGAGAAGAGCACCTCGGGGTTCTCGGTCACGTCGCCGGTGGCGCCGTCGATGTGGGTGATCACGTTCTGGGCCACGGTCGGGTTGGCCCACAGGAACTCGCCGGTCTCGCGGTCCAGCGTGTAGACGACCCCGGTCTTGCCGGGGATGCCGGTCATCACCCGCCGCTCCTCGCCCGGTTGCAGGCGAGGGTTGATCCAGGCGACGGCGTCTGGGTCGGGGGAGACCGCGGTGTCGACGAGCAGGCGCTCGAAGGGATGGTCGAGGTCCCAGTCGTCGTTCAGGTGCTGGTAGTACCAGGCGATATCGCCGGTGTCGGCGTCGAGCGCCAATGTCGAGTTGTGGTACAGGTGCGCCAGCTCGGGGCCGCCGAGCATGAACTTCGGCGCCGGCGAGGTGACCGACGTGCCGATGTAGACGAGGTCGAGCTCGGGGTCGTAGCTGGGGACCATCCAGGTGCCGACGTGCTTCCGGCGCTCGAACGGCACGTCGCCCCACGTCTCGTCGCCGGGCTCGCCGGGGCCGGGGATGGTGCGGCGCCGCCACAGCTCGCGGCCGGTGAGGGCGTCGTGGGCGGTGACGACGCAGGCGTCGGGGGTGGCGTTGGCGCGGCAGCTCCGGCCCGAGATGACCCGGCCGCCGGCCACGATCGAGCCCGCCGTCTGCAGGGCGGGGTTCACGGTGTAGTCGAGGACCTCGGTCTCCCACACCATCTCGCCGGTGACGGCGTCGAGGGCCATCAGGTAGTCGTCGCCGGTGGTGTCGAGGAGCAGCCGGTCGTAGATGGCGATGGTGCGCTTGGTGGTGGCGAGCCCGCCCATGTGCTCGCCGAGGTCGGCGGGCAGGTCGCGCCGGTGCTCCCAGATCAGGTCGCCGGTCGCCGCGTCGATGGCCTGGATGACGTCGCCGGGGTTGGGCATGTAGAGCACGCCCCGGTAGGCGAGGGGGGTGCCCTGCTGGCTGCCCGCGTTCAGGGCGCGGGTCCAGACGAGGCGCAGGTCGGCCACGTTGCCGCGGTCGATCTGGTCGAGGGGGCTGTAGCCCCAGCCGTCGAGGGTGCGCCGCCACATCAGCCAGTCCTCGTCGGCCGGGTCCTGGAGCATGGCGTCGGTGACGGGGATGAAGTCGTCCGGCGGCTGCGCGGACGCGGCGCCGGCAAACGTGGCCGACATCAGAAGGGGAGACAGCGCGACTCGCAGGCAGCGTAGATGACGCATGGTGAGTGGCTCCTTGACCCGGGCGAGCGGCGCCACGCGACCCCCTTGCGGTCGCGTTGAGCTGGCTGGTGCGAACTTCCACGTCGCACGCACCTGGCGCGCCCGGCTCGCCGGGAAACGGATTATAGGCGAGCCGGCCGCACGCCCCCGGTGACCGGTCTCGGCGGCGCCCCGGGAGCCCGTGGCGAAGGACCCGGTGCATCTCGGTGTTTCGCCACGGACTCCCAGGGTGTGCAGTCGACCCGCGCGCCCTCCCACCGGCGCGGGGCGGAGGCGGCTACCAGGTGAGCTGCGCGCCGAACTTCACGAAGCGCGCCAGCAGGATGTTGACGGGCACCTGCCACGCCGGACCGTAGGTGTCGTTGATGGCGAGCGGCGCGTTGTCGTTGAGCATGTTGTAGGCGTCGAGCATCAGCCGGAGCTCGCGGTCGGCGTCGAAGCGGAAGAGCTTCGAGAGGCGGATGTCGAGCTGGTTGAGGCGGTCGGCGAACATCGTTCCCGGCTGGATGAGGTGGATCTCGGCGCTCTGCGCCCCGCCCGCCAGCGGCCGGCCGAGCGCCGGCTCGATGGCGCTGGCCGGGGCGTTCCACGTCGCGAGAATCGGCACCCCCGGCAGGTTCTGCAGGAAGCCCGAGAGCTGCACGTCGTACCACGGCAGTGTATAGGCGCCGCTGAGCTTCCAGGCGGGCCGGAAGAAAGGCGGGTTGATGCTGCAGTGATGTCCTCTGGGCAGGATGATCCCGGCCGCTTCCTCGCTGTCCCAACCGCCGCCGGTGCCCGCCCCGCCCGCGGTCAGGGCCAGCGTGGGCACCGCCGCGGGGTTGTCCGGGCGGGCGTCGCAGTCGTTGAATCGCGTGCGGCCGAGGCTGACCCCGCCGTAGACGAAGAGGTCGCCGCTGATCCGCGAGTTGATGACGACGTCGAGCCCGTCGAACACCTGCTCCATCGTGTAGCCGTTGGGCTCGGCCGGTACGATGTCGTTCTGCACTTGGCCGAAGCTGGTGGGATTGACGTCGTAGAGGCCGCAGACCTCGTAGCCGCCCCCGTTCGGCAGTCTCTGGTCGCTGGGCGCCATTACGCAGTAGGGATCGAAGTCGCCCGGTCCTACCAGCGCGTTGTCGGTGACCGAGAAGTTGCCCTGCACGCGGCGCCAGTACGACACGTCGAGGGACATGCGGGGCAGGATCTCCTGCTCGATGCCGAGCGAGTACTCCCAGTTGTTGCGCCGGGTCCCGAATCCCGAGTAGACGTCCGGGGCGAAGACGTTGGTCAATACGCTCCGGCCGAAGTTGGCGTTCGAGTACGGCCCCAGCTCGTTCTCGTCGGGGAAGAAGTCGCCGTTGGCGTCCTGCCAGAACCGAGTCGCATTCGTGACCGACGCGTTGACGGGGTTGCGCGACGCCGCCATCCCGATGGTGTCGACGCGGAGGTAGCGGCTGATCGAGCCCTTGACGGCCGTCCGGCCGTCGCCGAACACGTCGTGAGCGATGCCGATCCGCGGCGACAGGTCCTTCCAATTGGCGGCGTTGGGGATGGCGTCCCAGCGGCGCGTCGGCGCCCACGTGCCCGGCGCCACCGAGCCCGAGGGCGTGTCGACGAAGCGCGAGGTGTCCTGGGCGGGGATGTCCTGCCGGACGTAGTCCCACCGCAGGCCGAGGTTGAAGGTGGTGCGGTCGATGGTCCAGGTGTCCTGCACGTAGAGGCCGAGGTCGGCCGTCAGGTCGACCTCCACGTTGTAGGGGGTGGCGAAGGCCGCGATCAGCAACGGCGTGCCGTTGAGGGTGTACAGCAGGCTGTCGGTCGGCCCGATGATGTCGGTGCCCTGGCGCCACGTCCCCTCGTCGAAGGTCATGCCGAACTTGAGGCTGTGCGACCCCGTGACGTAGGACATCGCGGCCTTGTAGGCCCGGTGCACCTCGTTCCACCGCCGGCTGAAGCCGATGCCGCGGAAGTCGATGCCGTCGGCGAGGTCGCGCACGGCGTGGAGGTGGGGGGCGTCGGGCTGCGGGTCGATGGTCGCGTCCTGGATCTGGATGCCCATCCCCGCCTCGAGCAGGATGCGGTTGCCGACGGTGCCGGTCCAGGTGGTCGTGCCGTGCCAGTTCAGGGGGTTCCGCTGGTCGCGCGCCGCCTCGGGCGTGCGCCGGTTCGAGACGCCCTGGAACGGGCGGTGGCGCGGCGCTCCGTTGTAGTAGACGGCGAACTTGTTGCCGGGCGTGGCCTGCCAGGTGAGCCGGATGCTCGCGCTCTGGTCGTACTGCTCGTCGATGCCCGGCCGCGTCAGGTCCGGCGTGAAGACGTAGTCGTTGGGGTCGGTGTCGTAGAACGTGTTCGCGGGCAGCAGCTTGAGGCCCCAGTTGCGGTAGGCGCCGTGGAACCACAGCCTGTCCCTGACGATCGGCCCCCCGATGTCGACGCTGCTGTCCCAGATGCTGCTGACGACGTCCGGCGTCCGCAGGCCGGCGTCGAGCAGGTCCTGGCTGAGGTTATCGCCCTGCAGCCCGCTGTTCGAGAAGTTGCCGAAGGTCGATCCGCTGAACGAGTTGCCGCCCTCCTTGGGGATGATGTTCACGCGGACCCCGCCGATGGCCACGTCGGCCGAGACCGCCCCGATCTCGTACGAGAGCTCCTCGGTCTGGGCGTCGTTCGCGTTCAGGGTCGTGCAGGAGTAGCCGCACGACAGGTTGCCCATCGTCAGCCCGTCCATCTGGCGCATGCCGTCGCGCGTGTCGCCGCCGTGCGCGGCGAGATAGGGCATGTACGAGTCGCGGACGCCGCCGACGTCCTGCGACTCGGGGGCGACGCCGACGGTGAGCGCCCCGATGGCGCCCCAGTCCTTGTTCATCGGCAGGGCGTTGAGCACGTCGTTGGTGACGACCGTCAGCTCCTGCACCCGCTGCACGTCGATGACCGGCGACTGGCCCGATACCGTGATCGTCTCCTCGAGGGCGCCGACGCCGAGCTCGACGTTGACCGGGGCCGTGAACCCGGCGGTGAGCTCGATGCCCTCGCGGACCACGGTGGTGAACCCGGTCAGGGTGAACGTGACGGTATAGGCGCCGGGCCGCAGCGCCGTGAACGCGTAGCGCCCCTGGGCGTCGGTCACCGCGACCCGCGATCCCTCGATGAGGGCGGGGCTCGCCGCCTCGACGGTGACGCCGGGCAGGACGCCGCCGGTGTTGTCGTTCACCGCCCCCGCGATGCCGCTGTCCTGGGCGGCGGCGGGAATCGCCATCAACAGAAGGGTTGCGAAACATGCGCCGCTGAGCCTCATCGGTCGTCCTCCCCTCTACAGGTGTGACGTGCCCCGGGTCGATCGTCTCTGCGAACAGTGTACCGCTTGACGCGTGCCGCGTCCCGGCTGCCGGAGGTGACGTGGCGGCACGCGGAGCGGCGCATCCTCGGGCGACTCCCGCGCGCCGGGAGCGCCGTCAAGCCGGAGTCCGGCCGGGACGTAGCAGGCCGCCTTCAGCGCGGCTCGCGCCGTCCTCACCCTCGTGCCGATCGTCGACAGGCGATTCGACCCTGATCCGGTCGGCCTTCTTCATCGCCTGCGTCAGGTCGTAGGCCGCCTGGAGCCGGCACCACGTGCTCGCTCCGCCGCCGAACGCCTTGTCGAGACGGATCGCCATCTCCGGCGAGATTCCCGAATGGCCGTTCACGACATCCGACAACGCTTTCGACTGGCGCCGAGCATCGCGGCCGCCTTCGTCACGGTCAGACCGAGCGGCTCCAGGCAGTCGTGACGCACGGGACAGACCCGGAGGGGGCGAGTTCTTCACTCCCGGTCAAAGACAGGTCGGCCGGATTCCGCTCACAGGTCGTCTCCGCCTGCAGGCGCGGGGCGCCACAACTGGTGGATCACCCAATCGAGGTCCAGACGCTCGCCGCGCCAGTCTGGCGTGAGGGTGTCGGGGTCGATGGAGACGCCGTCTCGTTCGAGCCGGGCCCTCACCGGCGCCAACGGCCGACCGGTCCAGTCCGGCAGCGCCGGCGCTTCCGGCAGCGGACGGCCGTCCGGCCGAATGAACTCCACGTTTCCGGCCGCATCCAGCGTGACCCGGAACCCCGCCTCGTGCACCGCCCGGTGGTGCCGGCGGCAGAGCAGAACGAGGTTGTCGAGCGCGGTTCGGCCGCCGCGGAGAGCTCGGCGATGCGGTCGCCGAGCGCGACGACTTCTGCCTGGGGACCGTCGGGACACCAGGGCCGCGGTGCGGGTGCGTCGCTCTCGGGCACGATGAAGTCCGCGGGATACAGCGGGGGCGCAGGGACATCGGGTGTGACTTCGAGGTGCATGCCCCATCGTAACCCATTGATTTTGAGCGGCTTGTACTCGCGTCAGCGCCCTGAACGAGCCGCGGTGCGACAGATTGGGATCCCGCGGCCGGCGTCGTGCAGCCAGCGGCGGCTGAGAGTGTTCAGAGGGCGTTTCTGATCGCGTCCCGGAAATCACGCAGACTGGCTGCCAATAGCTGTCAAGCAAGAAATGCAGGCGGGCGAGGTGCTCTTCGAGTGCGTGGAGATCCGAGAAGATGTCGATGTCGCGACCCGGAAGGCCGAGCGCTATACCGAGACGCTCGGCCGCCAGGTCGCCCCCGGCGGCGTGGAGGCGTGGGAACGGGCTGGCATCGCCCGCTGATGGCCGGCGCCGCGGACCAGTGTCGGTCAGGACGTCCAGCTTCGGCGGGCGGCTTTGCCTTCGGGCCGTCAGCCCTGTGTTAACGTGTGCACATCGACGACAGGCACGCAGGTCGAGAGCTGACCACGACCCCCTCGGTTCGGATTGACGTGTCGACCCAACAGCGTCTGGAAGCCTTGGCCGAGCGGTCGCGGAGCCCGGAGTCGCTCGTCGCCGCCGAGGCCATCGCAACCAACGTCGAAACCGAGAGCTGGCAGGTCGAGGAGATCGCGGCCGGGCTGGACGACATCGACCAGGGCCGAACTGTCGAGCATCGCGAGGTTGCCGGCTGGCTGCGATCGTGGGGCGGCCCGCATGAACGGCAGGCTCCCGACCCCTGACCATCGTCTGGTCCGCACGCGCGGTGCGCCACGTCGCTCGGCTCCGCGCGGTCATCCACCGAGGATCGCCCTTGGCATCCGGGAACGTGGCGACCACGATGCCCGCCAACGTCGATCGGCTCGCTCGACCTCCCGGCTCGGCAGGGCTGGCCGGGTGCAGGGATCCGGGAACTGGTCGTGCAGGGAACGCCGTACGTGATTCTCCATCGCGTACGCCACGACTAGGTCGAGCTCGTCGGAATTCCCCTCCGACGGTGGTGGTGGCCGGAGGACTGTGACTTGGCGCGCACCCGGGGCGCAGGCTCTCGATGCCGCTCACAGGAAATTGCATGGCACGCATGATTCCTCCGGTTCTGGCCGCGGAGACGCCGGACTCCGAACGGCACGTCTACGAGCGGTTCCAGTCGGTGCTACCTGACTCATGGACGGTCATCCACAGCCAGCGCTTCCTGCTTCCGAGGCGCGGTGGGAATCGGGAAGAGAGGCTCCACCGGGAAGGCGAGCTCGATTTTCTGGTTCTGGACCCGTTGCGGGGGGCGATCGGCCTCGAAGTCAAGGGGGGAGGCGTGCGGAGGAGCGCCGACGGCTGGCGGTCCATGGATCGCCAGGGTGAAGAGCACGTCATCAAGGACCCCGGGGAACAGGTGAGCAAAGCCGTCCATTCCATCCGCAGGTACCTCGATGAAGCTGCCGGCTTCGGGGGCAAGGGGTTGCGTTGCCGCTTCGGTTGGGGTGTGGTGCTGCCGGACGTCGAGTGCACGGGCGACATGGGGCCCGATCTGCCTCGGGACGTCATCCTCGATCGCGGCGACTTCGTGCGGCTGAGGGAAGCGGTCGATCGCGTGTTCACGCGCTGGGTCGACGATGGACAACCGCTATCCAAGGCGGGCGCCCTTGCGTTCGTGGCCGCGCTGGTCGAACGGTTTCCGCCCGCCTCCAGGCTCGCCCTTCAGTTCAAGGAGGAGAATCAGGAGCTCCTGCGCCTCACCGAAGAGCAGATGCGCATTCTCGACAGCCTCGCCGCCCACGGCCGCGCGGCCATCGCCGGGGCGGCCGGAACCGGCAAGACGGTGCTCGCGATGGAGAAGGCGCGGCGTCTGGCCCTTGGCGGCCAACGCGTGTTGCTGCTGTGCTTCAACATGCCGCTCGCGGGGGAACTTGCCGCGGGCGCGGAGGGTTTCGAGGTCGAGACGTTCCACGCTCTCTGCCGCCGCCTCGCGCTTCAGGGCGGGTTGCGGTTCGAGCCCCCGGGACGCGGCCGGGACACGCGCTTCTGGGCGGAGGAGGCGCCGATGCTGTTGCTGGAAGCCCTGCAGCAGCTTCCCGTGGAAGTCCGGTACGACGCCATCGTCGTGGACGAGGGGCAGGACTTTCTGCCTGACTGGTGGCCATGCCTCGACGAGGTGTTGCGGCGCAACCGCGAGGGAACGCTCTATGCGTTCTACGACTCCAGCCAGAACATCTACGGCGGCGGGCCGCCGGGCGCCCTGGAAGTAATGGAGACGAGACTGTTCGACAACTGCCGCAACACGGCGCGCATCGCCGAGTTCGCGGCCGGCCTGATCGGAACCGAGGCACATGTCAAGGCGGGCGCCCCGCAAGGTCAGCCGGTCGAGGTGGTCACCTGCGCCGACGGTGGGGAGGTGGTTCGACAGGTCACCGCCAAGCTCGAGCAACTGGTGTTGCGCGAAAACGTCGACCCCGACGGGATCGCCATCGTGTCCACGCGCAGGCTCGGGAACTCGCCTTTCGCCCGAAACCATCGGGCCGGCAGCTTCGAGCTGGTGAACCTCGATGAGCGGGGGCGGCCATCGAGCACGGGCTCGCGCCGCGTGGTCTTCGACACGCTGCACCGGTTCAAGGGCCTCGAACGCGATGTGGTGATTCTGCTCGATTTACCCGAGGGTGAACTCAGCGGGGTCGCGCGCGGCGGGGCTCGGCGCGCGGTGAACGCCCGCGAGCCGTCCCACATCACGGCGTCTCATCGTTACGTCGCCGCGTCACGCGCCAGGAACCTGCTGATTGTCGTCCGCCTGAACCCGGAGCGGCCATCGTGAGCTTGCCCTACGACATGGGGAACGCCGGCGACCTGCTCAAGCACGGCGTGTTGGCGGAGTTCGTGCGCTGGCGTTGCGAGTCGGGCCGGCCGGGTCGCTTCATCGATCTGTTCGGCGGCGAACCCGAAGGGCCTGCCGTTCCGGAAGTGGCGAGGCGCGTTCGAGCGTTGCCGGATGGAGCGTTGCGGGCGGCGCAGAAGGACATCGACAGCGGCCGCTACTACGGCCGCTACTATGGCAGCGGCTTCGTCGCCCGGCGTGCGGCCGAGAGCGCCGGCTGTAGCATTCGAGTGCTGGCTGCCGACGCGGACCGCAAGCGCGAAGGGCGACTCAAGAAGGCGGGACTCTCCATGCTCGATGAGGAGTTCCCGCGATGCGGCGTTCGCTCTGGCCGGTACGATGCCTGGGACGCGTTTGCGGAAATCGTGCCCGTTCTGGCCGACGACGACTTGGTGTTGCTCGATCCGTTCCACGATTTTCTGCGCGACAAGGTCCCGTCGGTGGTGCCGCAAATGGCGGGGGCGGCCGCGCGCGGGGCAGTCCTGCTGTTCGCGTTGAATCTGGATCCTGGAAACCGCAAGGGCCGCCAGTTCGACGCGCTTCTTGCACAGCACCTGCCCGGTGCGTGGCGCATGACGTGTCCGCCGCTTCGCGAGGAGACCGGGGTCTGTGGCGAGTCAAGGTTCCACGCCGACGTGGTGCTGGCGGCACGCCCACTCCTGGAGGGCGACGGCAGCGCGGACGTGCACCGCTTGCGAGAGAGACTCACGGGATTCACGAGGGGCCTCGCCGGCGTTCTCGGTCTGCCCGCTCGAAGCCTCGATCCCCGCGACGTGCCGTCTCGGCGGCTCGGGACCTGAACCGCTTCAAGCGAAGCGGCATCCCGGCCGACGGGGTGCCCGAGGTGTCGTCAATGACAGCCTGCGCCCACGCAAGAGCGCCTCGACGCGGGCCGTCTGGTGTGGCTCGTCGAACCCGCGGCGCGAGTCGTGTACGTCTATCGATCGGAGCACGACGTACGGGTGATTGGAAACGACGGCGAGCTGACGGGCGGCGAGGGCTGCTGCCGGGGTTCCGGTGCCCGGTGGGGCGCTGTTTCCGTAGCGGAGTCGTCGTCACCGGCAAGGCTCAGGTGGAGCGCCAACCGCAGACCGCGTGCAGGGTCGTCCGAGCGAAACCGCGATCGTTCCAATCGCCGCCGCCCCAACCGCGCCCAGCAGCACTCCCGATCGTTCCGTCGCCGCCGCCCCCACCGCACCGTCGGGCGCCCCTCCGTCGTCGGCTTCGACCCGTCGAGGCCCCGAGAACCATCAGGGCTATTCCCCGGCCCACGCGGATGCCCGGCGAACCGGTGCTTCGGAGGCCGGCGAACCGGGCTGTCCGCGTGCTATTCTGACGGGCAGTTTCGCAACGGGAAGGAGCGCACGATGACGAAGTGTGGCCGCGCGACCGTGCTGGCAGTTGCCGTGGTGGCGTTCGCAGGCACGACCGGGCTTCCGGTCGCCGCGTCGGCCCAGCCGGACGCGTACTCGCCGCCCCGGACGGCGGCCGGGCATCCCGACCTCCAGGGCATCTGGGGGAACAACAGCGTGACACCGCTCGAGCGGCCCGACGCGGTCGCCGACAAGGCGACGCTCACCGAAGAGGAGCTGGCCCGGGTCGAGGCGACCGCGAACGCGCTCTTCGCCCAGGACGCGGGCGACGCGGCCTTCGGGGACCAGTTCTTCAACGTGGCGCTGACCGGGGCCGAGAGCTTCACCTCGTCGGACGGGGGGACCGGCAACTACAACCAGTTCTGGCTGGTCGAGCGGGAGTTCAACAACCGGACGTCGCTCGTCGTCGACCCCCCGAACGGCAAGCTGCCCCCGGCGACGCTGGCCGCCGAGACGGCGGCGAAGCTGGCGCGGGAGGCGCGGGGCCGGCCGGCGGCGTGGACCGAGGACCGGGGCCTCAGCGAGCGGTGCATCACGTTCGGGCTGCCGAACCTGCTGGCGGGGTACAACAGCTACTACCAGATCTTCCAGACCGCCGACCACGTGGTCATCGAGCAGGAGCTGATCCACACGACCCGGATCATCCCGCTGGACGGCCGCCCCCACGTCAGCGACGAGGTCCGCCAGTGGCACGGCGACTCGCGCGGGCGCTGGGAAGGCGACACCCTGGTCGTCGAGACCCGCAACTTCTCGCCGCAGAGCAACTTCCGCGGAGCTCGCGAGCACCTGCACCTGGTCGAGCGGTTCACGCGGGTGGGGCCGGACGAGATGCACTACGAGTTCACCGTGAACGACTCGACGACGTGGACGGCGCCGTGGACGGCGCTCGTGCCGTGGACCCGCACCGACGAGCCGATGTTCGAGTACGCCTGCCACGAGGGGAACATCGGCATGGAGGGCATCCTGGCCGGGGCCCGGGTGGAGGAGGCGGCGGACGGGCAGTGAACGTGAGGATATCGACCGACTTCGACCCGTCACGAGGGGAACATCGGCATGGAGGGCATCCTGGCCGGGGCCCGGGTGGAGGAGGCGGCGGACGGGCAGTGAACGTGGGGATGTCGACCGACTTCGACCCGTCGCGCTCGACCCGGGCGGTCCCCAGCGATTCCCCGGGTGGAGGAGGCGCGGCGGACGGACGGCGATCGCGGCGGACGGCGGCGGCGTCACGGCTGGAGACTTTCCGGAGAGGTGACCATGAGTAATCGAACATTCTGGAGCGTGGCCGCGGTGCTCGGGATCGTCATCCTCGTGCTGGCCAATCCCCGCTCGCCGGACGATGCCGCGCAGGCGCCCGGCGGGCACGGCGAGGAGGTCGCGGCGGCGGCCGACCCGCCGGCCGAGCCGGCGTCGGCGGAGCCGGCTTCGGGGGCCGAGCCGTCCGGCGCGGAGCCGGCCGAGGCAGCCGCCGACTGGTCGGCGCCGCGCACCGCGTGGGGCGACCCGGACCTGCAGGGGGTGTGGACCAACGCCACCCTGACCCCCATCGAGCGGCCCGCCGATCTGGCCGACCAGGCCGTGCTGACCGCCGAGGAGGCGGCCGAGCTGGAGGTGCGGTCGGCCGAGAGCCGCGCCGCCTCCGACCGGTTCATCCCCGGCAACGTCGGCGCCTACAACCAGTTCTGGATGGACAGCGGCAAGAACGTGACCGAGGACCGGCGCACCTCGCTCATCACGGATCCGCCCGACGGCCGCATCCCGTGGACCGAGGCGGGGCGGGAGCGGCTCGAGAGCGACCTCGCGCGGTACGGAGTGGGGCCGTTCAATACCTACGAGGACGCCGACACCGGCGAGCGCTGCCTGACCGACGGGCTGCCCCTAGTGCCCCTGCAGGGCTACAACATGAACTACCACATCCTGCAGTCGCCGGGCTGGGTGGCGATTCTCAACGAGATGTTCCACGAGTACCGGATGATTCCGGTAGACGGCCGCGGGCAGCTCGATGCCGACATCGGCGCGATGCTCGGCGACTCGCGGGGCCGGTGGGAGGGCGACACCCTCGTGGTCGAGACGACCAACTTCTCGGACAAGCGGCACTTCCTGTGGCGCGCGACGTGGCGGGGGGCGCGGCCGTCGCTGCGGCTTGTCGAGCGGTTCACCCGCATCGACGACGAGACCATCGACTACGAGTTCACGATGACCGACCCCGAGATGTTCACGAGTCCGTGGACGGCCAGCGTGCCCATGACCACCAACCAGGAGTCGCGCGGGGTCACCTCGGGGCCCCTGTTCGAGTACGCCTGTCACGAGGGCAACTACGGGCTGCTGAACATCATGCGCGGCGCCCGCGTCGAGGAGCTCGAGTGATGGCGCACATGTACGTGTCGTTCCAGGACGACGACCGCATCGCGATCTTCACCCAGGACCCCGCGACCGGGGCCCTGAGCCGGCGGGAGGACGTGGCGGTCGAGGGCGGCCCGGGTCCGATGAGCCTCGGCCCCGACAAGCGGGTGCTGCACGTGGGGCGGCGCGGGAGCCAGCAGCTCTCGAGCTTCGCGGTCGACCCGCACGGCGGGGGGCTGTCCCTCATTCGGACCGTGCCCTTGCAGGGCGAGCCGGTGTACGTGGCGACGGACCGTTCGGGGCGCTATGTCCTCTCCGCCTACTACTACCAGAGCACCGCGGCGGTGCACGCGGTAGGGCGCGACGGGGCGGCGACGTTCCCGCCGGTGGAGTGGCGGTTCACCGCCCACGGTGCCCACGCCATCCTGACCGACCGGTCCAACCGGTTCGCCTACGTGCCGCACATCGCCAACCGGGGCCCCAACGCGATCTTCCAGTTCACGTTCGACGAGGCGACGGGGCGCCTGACCCCGAACGCGCCGCCGCACTACGCGCCGGACGCCTATCTCGGCCCGCGAGCGCTGGCCTTTCACCCGGCGCTCGACGTCGTCTACTTCTCCGACGAGCAGGGGGGCAGCGTCAGCGCCTACGCCATCGACCCGAAGAGCGGGACCCTGGCCCCGCTCCAGACCATCTCCACGTTGCCGGATGGTTTCACCGGACCCAACACCTGCTCGCAGATCGCGATGCACCCGTCGGGGCGGTTCCTCTACGCGCCGAACCGCGGGCACAACAGCGTGGCCAGCTTCGCCGTCGATCCGGCCTCGGGCCGGCTGACGGCGACGGGGCGGGTGGCGACCGAGCCGGTGCCGCGGGCGTTCAACCTCGATCCGGCAGGCGGCTTCCTCTACTCGGCCGGCCTCGACTCGGGTCGCATCGCGTCGTACCGCATCGACCCGGACGGCGGCGAGCTGACCCCGCTCGAGACCTACGAGGGCGGGAACCGGCCGATGTGGGTGCTGCTGGCCGATCTGTGAGTCGGGGAGCGGGTCGGGTGGCCAGCGTGCGTATCGGTCAGCGCTGGCGCCAGTCGGGTTGCCGCTCATGCTCCGGTTGCATGATGGCTTCCGTGAGTTGTTTCTGACGGTGGTCGCATTCGTGCTGTTCCGGGGCGTTGTGCTCGCGCTACCGCCGTTCCGGGCGATGCTCGTGGCGGCGTCCAGCCGACGCGCGGACGTGACGCCCGGGCCGGGGACGTGGCTGTCGTTCGGGCTCTGGTGGGCGTTCGCGCTCGGCGCGGCGCCGGCGTTGAGGAGGGAGAGCGACCACGACCGACGACGCGACCAGGGTCAAGGGGTGAGGATCAGACGATCACTCCGGCGCTGACCCTTGGGCGAGGGCCGGCAATCGGACCGCACGGGCGCTCAGGCCCGGCCGTTCCGCGTCAGTGGCCGGAGAGGGAGCGCCGCGCCGGCGATCGGCAGACCGACCGCGCACTGAGGACGCTGCGATGCATGGCCTGATGATGGACTATCCGCTGACGCTCGACCGCATCGTCGAGCACGCGGCCCGGTTGTTCCCTCACAAGCGCATACACACCCGGCGGCCGGACGGCGGCACTCACGAGTACACCTACGCCGACCTCCGCCGGCGCAGCCGGCGCCTGGCCGGCGCGCTCGCGGGCCTCGGCATCGCGCCCGGCGACCGCGTCGGGACCTTTGCCTGGAACCAGCACGAGCACCTGGAGATGTACTTCGGCATTCCCGGGGCCGGCGCGGTGTGCCACACCCTCAACGTGCGCCTCTTTCCGGGGCAGCTCGCCTACATCGTCAACCACGCCGATGACCGGGTGGTGTTCATCGACGCCTCGGTGCTCCCGCTCTTCGAACGGGTCGCGGGCGACGTCGGCTGCGTCGAGCACTACGTGCTGGTGAACGCACCCCGCGACGTCGAGACCGCGCTGCCGAACGTGCTGCACTACGAGGACCTCATCGACGGGGCCGGCGACGACTTCGAATGGCGGTCGACCGACGAACGCATGGCCATGGGCCTGTGCTACACCAGCGGGACCACCGGCGACCCCAAGGGGGCCCTCTTCAGCCACCGGTCGATGTTCCTGCACACGCTGGGCGAGAACCAGGCGATGGGGCTGGGGATTACCGAGACCGACGTCGTCCTGCCGGTGGTGCCGCAGTTCCACGCGATGGGGTGGGGCCTGCCCTACGCGTGCACGATGGCCGGGGCCGACGTGGTGATGCCGGGGCCCCATCTGCAGCCGGCGGCCCTCGCCGAGGTCATCGAGTCGCACCGGATCACGGTGGCGGCGGGCGTGCCGAGCATCTGGAACGGGCTGTACCACGAGCTGAAGGCGAGGCCGCGCGACGTCTCGTCGATCCGAGCCCTGGTCGTCGGCGGGTCGGCGATGCCGCGCTCGCTCATCGAGGGCTACGAGCGCGACCTCGGGGTCAACGTCGTGCACGCCTGGGGCATGACCGAGATGTCGCCGCTGGGCACGGTGTGCAAGCTGCAGCGGCAGCACCAGGACCTGTCGAAGTCGGAGCAGTGGGACGTCAAGGCGCGGCAGGGAACGCCGCTCGGCGGGGTCGAGCTGCGCATCGTCGGCGACGACGGGGCGGAGGTTCCGTGGGACGGCGAGACGATGGGCGAGCTGCAGGCGCGCGGGCCGTGGGTCATCCGCAGCTACTACAAGCACGAGCCGACCCCGGAGACCTTCACCGCCGACGGGTGGCTGCGCACCGGCGATGTCGGCACCATGACCCCCGACGGCTACCTGACCCTCACGGACCGGACCAAGGACCTCGTCAAGAGCGGCGGCGAGTGGATCTCGTCGGTGGCCCTCGAGGGGGGGCTGATGGCCCATTCCGACGTGCTCGAGGCGGCGGTCATCGCGGTCCCCGACGAGAAGTGGGGGGAGCGGCCGCTCGCCGCGGTGGTGCGGACCGAGGGGAGCGCGGTCTCGGAGGACGAGCTGCGCGCGCACCTCGCCGAGAGCTTCGCGAAGTTCGAGATTCCGGACACGTTCGCCTTCGTGGACGAGCTGCCGAAGACCAGCGTGGGGAAGTTCGACAAGAAGGTGCTGCGCAGCCGCCACGCCGAGGGGAGCCTGTGACGGGACGGGGGCGGTGCCCGGTGGTTGGGACAGTGATCGATATGGATCTGCCAACTGCACCCAGGCACGACCCGCTCTCTACCGTCTTCCGAGCGTGCCGCGTGGCAAGGTCATTCCCGTCACTGTCCCTACTGCCGACGTGCTTGCCGGCGGGGGGCCTGCACGCCGGTCCTGCCAGCCGGGAATCCGTCCCTCGAGGTGCGCCAGCCGCTCGCCCAGTGCGCGGACCTCTCGAACGATCCACAGGGAGGCCGCGAGCACCATCGCCGGCGTCACCCAATCAGGCCAGTCGTTCATGCCGCGCCCCCGACTCTCCGTTGTGGATGGCGTGTGTCGCGGATGATTCATGATTGGTTATCGTTAACCAGCATGTCAACCCCTGGGGCTCGAACCGAGACACTGCTCGTCACCAGGGATGCACCGGCGCCGCGCAGGGCGGACGCCACACGCAAGGGAGGTTCCATGCCAAGGTCCGGACGCATCGGATGGATGCCGGCGGCAGTTCTGATTGTCGTCCTGCTCGGCGCGGGCGGGGTGTGGGCGCAGTCGTCGACGACGAACCCCTACCGGGCCACCTTCGGCTGGGAGCAGCTGCCCGAGGGTCGCGTGATGGGCACGGTGAGCGGCGTCTTCCCGGACCCCGACGGACAGCACCTCTGGATCCTGGACCGGTGCGGCGCCAACCAGTGCGCGGGCACCGACCTCGACCCCATCATGAAGCTCGACCTGGCGGGCAACCTCGTCGACAGCTTCGGGGCCGGGCTCTTCGCCTTCCCCCACGGCTTCTTCCTCGACCACGAGGGCTTCCTGTGGGTGACCGAGGGCGGGTCGCACGGCGACGCGCGGGCGACCCTGGGCGAGAGCATGGGCATCGGCCACCAGGTGCTCAAGCTGAACCAGCAGGGCGAGGTGGTCATGCGCCTCGGCGAGGCCGGTATCTGGGGCGACGACGAGTCGCACTTCAACGGGCCGTCCGGGGTCGTGGTCGCCCCCGACGGCGACATCTGGGTGTCGGACGGTCACCGCGGCGGCAACAACCGCATCGTGAAGTTCTCGGGCGACGGCACGTTCCTCTTCGCGATCGGCGGGGGCGTCGGCTCGGAGAGCAAGGAGGCGGCCGGCTTCAGCGACCCCCACGACATCAAGATGGACTCCGAGGGGCGGGTCTACGTGGCCGACCGGGGGAACAGCCGCATCCAGGTGTTCGATTCCGCCGGCGACCTGCTCTACATCTGGACCCACTACGGCAAGCCGAGCGGGCTGTTCATCGACCGCAACGACATCCTCTACGCCGGCGACGGGCTGTCCGGCATGGTCCGGACCGGCCCCCCCGACAACTGGCGCAGCAACCTCGGGTGGGAGAAGGGCGTGCGCATCGGCGACCTGAAGACCGAGCAGGCGTGGGTGACGCACTTCATCCCCCAGCACGACGAGGATGTCGGGGCGGGCATCGAGTTCCTCGGCGTGGACTTCGACGGCAACATCTACGCGGGCGAGGTGAGCCGCCGGAGGCTCGTGCGCTACGTCCTGCACCGCCCGTCCGAGCTGATGAAGCAGTGACCGGGGCGGGCGTCCGAAGGCCGTAGTGCGGTGCGGATGCCTGTAGGGTTCGTGGGGCGCGAGGCGGAGCCGTCAGGCGACGACTCACGGGGCAGGCGTCCGCGGCGTGGAACCGCGCGGATGGCTGCAGGGTTGGTTGGGCGCGGGGCGGAGCCGTCAGGCGACGACTCGCGGGGCAGGCGTCCGCGGCGTGGAACGGCGCGGATGGCTGTAGGTTGGTTGGGCGCGAGGCGGAGCCGTCAGGCGACGACTCGCGGGCTAGAATATCGGCGTCGAACGCACACTCGGATTGGAACGGACTCTCGACCAAAGGAATGGAAGACATGCGCAGATTGCAGACGCTCACGGTTCTCACCTTCGCCCTCGGCATGCTGCTGGGCGCGGCCGCCGGGTCGGCGGACGCCCAGTTCAGGGCGGACGAGTTCGAGTACGGCGACCGGTTCGCCCTGGCGGAAGGCGAGGAGTCGCCGATCTGGAACCCCGCGATGCGGAAGCTGCTCGACGGCGGCCCGCTGATCGGCGGGACCATCCGGGCGACGGATGCGCGCACCTACTGTGCGATGGCCGCGGCCGGCTACGACTTCATGTGGGTCGAGATGCAGCACGAGGCGACCTCGTGGGAGCAGGTGGCGCGCCTGTGGCGGACCTGCCCGGGACCCGCCGCGCCCGGCACCCGCATCGCCTACGCCGACGAGCGGGAGATTCAGCACGCGACCGACATGGGCGCGGCGGTCATCGTCGTGCCGACCGTGGACAGCGTCGAAGAGGCGCAGGCCGCCGTCGACTGGACCTACTTCCCGCCCATGGGCCGGCGCAGCTCGGGCGGCGGACAGGGCCCGGGAGAGATCTGGAACAACGTGCCCGGGGGGTACCGCCAGACGTGGAACGACAACGTCGTGCTCCTCCTGATGATCGAGACGCTTGATGGGGTCGAGGCGGCCCGCGAGATCGCGAAGATCCCGGGCGTCGACGGGCTCTTCGCGGCGAGCGGCGACCTCGGCAACTTCTCGGGCTTCGGCGAGGGAGACGCCGAGTACGAGGCGCTGATCACCGAGGTGGCGACGGCCGCCAAGGAGGCCGGCATCCACGCCTGCGCGCCCCTGCGCTGGGCCGACCGCGCCGACTTCACGTGCTTCCAGGCGGGCACCGAGGCGGCCAACATCCGCCGCGGCGCAGCGGCCGAGATCGCGCAGGCCGAGGCCCGGTTCAACTCGACGGGCGGGGGCGGCGCGTCCTCGAACGCGGCGGCGCTGCTCGCCAACCTGACGGCCGAGTGCGGGTCCATCACCTACGAGGCCGACTGCTACGCGGCGGTCGAGGCCGCGGCGTCGGCGGCCGGCTCCCTGTCGGACGCGGACCGGGAGATCATGGTGGGCCGTCTCGGCGCCATCGCGGCCGCGAACCCGAACCAGGCGGCCCGCATCCGCGAGATCGCGGCGGGCGGCGGGCTCGAAGTGCAGTAGAGGAGAAGCCGGGAGTCCGCGCCGCGGGCGCGGACTCCCGGGTCGGGTCCGCTCGCGGCGGAAGGAGAGGGTCGATGAACAACCGATGGCGATGGCTGGTTGCGGCGTTTGCCGCGTTTGCGCTGCTGGCGGCGCAGCCGATGGCGGCGGGCGCCCAGTCCGGCGCCGATGACGGGTGGGAGCTCCCACGCACGGCGTGGGGCGACCCCGACCTGCAGGGGGTGTGGACCTCCGCCACCCTGACCCCGCTCGAGCGGCCGGCCGGCCAGGCGGGACGCGAGCTGCTGACGGACGAGGAGGCGGCCGCGATCGAGCAGCGGACGGTCGCGACCCGGGCCGCCAACGACGGCAAGTCGGCCCCCGGGACCGTCGGCGGCTACAACCAGGTGTGGCTGGATGCGGGGACCCGCATCACCGGGAGCCGCCGCACGTCGCTTGTCGTCGACCCGCCCGACGGCCGCATTCCCTGGCGGCCCGGCGAGCGCGAGGCCCACGATCGCGAGCGGGCGCGCTACGGGGTCGGTCCCTTCCACTCCTACACCGACGCCGACACCGGCGAGCGCTGCATCACCGACGGGCTTCCGAACATGGTGCCGCTGCAGCCCTACAACATGAACCTGCAGGTCCTGCAGACGCCCGGGCAGGTGGTGATGCTGCACGAGATGTACCACGAGTTGCGCGTCATTCCCCTGGACGACCGGCCCCTGACCGGCATCCAGCAGTGGACCGGCGAGGCCCGCGGCCGGTGGGAGGGCGAAACCCTCGTGGTCGAGACCGTCAACTTCGTCGAAAAGCCCGACGCCTACTGGAGCTCGCCGTGGCGCAAGGCGCGCTCGACCTTGCGGCTCGTCGAGCGGTTCACCCGGGTGGGCCCCGAGTCGATCGACTACACGTTCACGCTCGAGGACCCCGAGGTCTTCGAGCGGGCGTGGACCGCGTCGGCGCCCATGACCACCGACCAGGCGTCGCGCGGGGTGACGGCGGGCGAGCTCTGGGAGTACGCCTGCCACGAGGGCAACCACGCGATGATCAACATCCTCAGCGGGGCCCGGGCCGAGGAGGCGCGCGCGGCGCAGGAGCAGGACTGAGCTGACGGGGCAGCGCAGGGGCGAAGTGGATCCGCCCCTGCGTCGTGGTCCTGACGAGCACGGCGCGGCTCCGGTTGCGTTGCGAGTACCCGTTCGGCAAGGAGCCGTGTCGAGCGCCGGCGACGACGGCGCCGCCCCTACGGCGCAGGCTCCCCGCCCGTCGACTTCGGCAGGGCGAAGCTGAGAATGAGGTCGCCGCCGCGGCGGCCGCGCGAGCCGCCGCCCGAGGCGACGGTGACGAACTCCTCGCCGTCGACCATGTACACGGCCGGCGACGCGAAGATGCCGGCGCCGGTGTTGTAGCGCCACAGCTCTTCGCCGGTGCGGGCGTCGTAGGCGAAGAAGTAGCCGGCGATGTTGCTGCCGGTCCCCACGAACACCACGCCCCCCTTGGTCACCACCGCCCCGGCCTGCCCGTAGCCCTCGAAGATCTGCCGCCACACCAGCTCGCCGGTCGTCGGGTCGTAGGCCGAGAAGTAGCCCTTGGGCCCCCGCCCCGCGTTGAACGGCCGGTCGATGGCGTTGACGTAGAGGAGGCCCGTGTCGGGGCTGTGGGCGATGGGCCCGTAGCTGGCCCCGCCTCCCATGCCGGGGGCGAAGATGATGTCGCTGGTCACCCGGGGAATCGGGGTGAACTGCTCGAGGAAGCGCTTGCCCTCGGCGTGCTCGGGGGGGATGTCGGTGGGGAACACCGGCGACACCGGCTCCATGCGCTCGCCGTTCGCCTTGTGGGGTATCGGCTGGGTCGGGTAGGGGACCTCGCCCTCGCGGTCGGTCTCGGTCGGCACCGGGGTCTCGATGATGGGATGGACGGGCTCGCCGGTCTCGCGGTTCAGGATGTAGAGCCAGCTGTTCTTGTTGGCCTGCGCGAGCGCCTTGACCGGCTCGCCGTCGACGACCATGTCGAAGAGCACCGGCTGCTGGCCGTTGTCGTAGTCCCAGACGTCGTGGTGCACCTGCTGGTAGTACCACTCGAGCTGTCCGGTATCGAGGGTCAGCGCGATGATCGAGTCGGTGAAGAGGTTCGCGCCGGCCCGCTGGGTGCTGTCGCCGAACGGGTTGCCGACCGCCGCGTAGAGGAGGCCGAGCTCGGGGTCGATGGACGGGGTCTCCCAGATGCCGCCGCCGTTGCGCCCGCCGCCGACCCAGGTCGGGCCGGCGATGTCCCAGCCCTGGTCGTTCTCGTCCTGGGGGATCGTGTTGAAGTGCCAGATCACCTCGCCCGTCTCCGCGTCCACCGCGAGCACGTGGCCGCCGGGAATCATGCTCTCGCTGCGGGTCGAGCCGACGTAGAGGATGCCGTCGTGGATCTGCGGGGCGCTCGTGAACCAGTAGCCCATGGAGATGGCCGTGTCCACGTCGGGGTAGCGCTGCCGGAGCACGTCGAGGATGACGCTGGCCTGGCCGTTCTCGCCGAAGCCCTCGATGGGCTCGCCGGTCTCGGCGTCGAGGGCGAACATGAACGAGCCGGCGGCGCTGTAGACGACGCCGTCGGCGTAGGTGACGCCGCGGTGGCGGAAGATGTAGCCCTCGCGCCGGCCCCCGCCGAGCAGCTCCGTCACGTCGTAGATCCACAGCAGGTGGCCGTCGGCGGCGTCGACCGCATAGACGCTGCCGCGCGAGTCGGTGACGTACATCACGCCGTCGACGATGACCGGGGTGGTCTGGTTGCTGACCCCGTCGATGACCCCGTGCTGGAAGAGCCACCGGGGGGTGAGCAGGTGCGCGTTGTCGGGGGTGATCTGGCCGGTCTCCGAGTAGCGGCTGCCGGCCAGGTCCAGGTTGTGGAGCGGCCAGTCGACGTTCTGGGCCGCCGCGGGGCCGGCGAGGACGGTGAGCGCGCACAGGCTGACGATGGCGGCGCGGACAGGATGCATCGGTTTGTACTCCCGACCGCTCCTCGGCGGTCTGCGAATCTCGTTTCCCGGGCGGTGTGAGCGTGCCGGGATTGTAAACCGCGCCGGCCCGTTCGCGACAACGCGTCCGCCGGGTGCGTGGGTGCACATCAAGAAAGTGGCGGCGCTACGCAAGAGGGGGCGCAGCCTCGTGTGCGGGCGCCGCAGCCCCCATTGAGCGGCGTGTTCGCGGGGGCCCGGCCCAGGCCTTCCGCGAATCGGGAGGCCGACAGCGCCAAGGGCGGTCATCTCACAATCCTGACGTGCACCCCGGGTGCGTGCGTCGATTGACCCTCGAAAACCCGCATGATACGTTCGCCACGGGGCTGGCCGCCGGCCTGGAATCCCGCGTTGCGCGGAGAGTGCGCCGCTCGCATGCCGCGGGGTCCTCGCCTCGGGCCGGGGTCTGGCCGCGCGCGGCGCCGGGTCGAGTGCGGACCGAGGCACCGGACGGTGTTTCGCCCGCGATGCGGGAAGCTCCGTGCGGCCTTGCCATCGGCTCTTGAGCTTCGATGATCGTGCCACTGACGACGACGAGCGGCGACTATGGTGACAAAAGCAATGGATGAACGCCAGTTGACCAACAGGAGCGGACCGTATCGGAGCGACGCGCACCGAGCCGCGGCGGTCCCGGCGTGGGGCGCGGTAGCGGCCATCGTGATGCTCGCGGGGACGGCGGCGCTAGCGTCGGCCGCGGAAGACGTGATCGCCGCCGCGAGGGCGGGCGACGTGGCCGCGGTGCGCGCCCTGGTGGCGGAAGGCGCCGATGTCGACGCCCGGCAGGGGGACGGGGCCACGGCCCTGCACTGGGCCGCGCACCGGGGCGACCTGGAGCTCGCCGAGGCGCTGATTGCCGCCGGCGCCGACGTCGACGCCGCCAACGCCCTCGACGCCACCCCGCTCTGGCTGGCCTCGCGGAACGGCGACGCCCGGCTCGTGGCCGGGCTGCTGGCGGCGGGGGCCGACGCGAACGTGTCGCTGAAGATGGGAGAGACCCCGCTGATGAGCGCCGCGCGGTCCGGCGACGTCGACTCCGTCGAGCGGTTGCTGGCGGCGGGCGCCGACGTGAACGCGGCCGAGCGCGAGCGGGGCCAGACCGCCCTCATGTGGGCGGCGGCGCAAGGCCACGCCGAGGTCGTGCGCGTGCTCGCGGCGGCCGGTGCGGACCTGCACGCCCGCAGCCGGGTCTGGCACCAGCTCGAGAACACCGCCGGCAACACCAACCCCATCGGCAACTTCCGCATGGCCCACGGCGGGTCGACGGCGTTGCTGTTCGCGGCCCGCAACGGCGATGTCGCCACCGCCCGGGCGCTGCTGGCGGCCGGGGCCGACGTCGACGACACCGCCGCCGCCGGCACCAGCGCCCTCGTCGTCGCCGCCCACAGCGGGCACGCCGCCCTGGCCGAGCTCCTGCTCGCGGAGGGGGCCGACCCGAACGCCGCCGAGGCCGGCTATTCGGCCCTGCACGCCGCGGTCCTGCGCGAGCAGGAGGCGCTGGTCGGCGTCCTGCTGACATATGGCGCCGATCCGAACTTCACGGTCGTGCGCGGCACCCCCGGCCGCCGCTTCAGCGCCGACTACAGCATCCGCCACCAGGCCATCGGCGCCAATGCCTTCTGGCTTGCCGCCAAGTACGGCGAGCTCGGCAGCCTGCGCACCCTGGCCGACTACGGGGCCGATCCGTTCATGATCCCGACCAACGGCGTCTCGTCCCTGCAGGCGGCCATCGGCACCGGCGCCATCTCCCAGGAGAACCGCCGCAACCGGGTCGGGGTGGCGGTGACCGAGGAGGTCGACCAGCAACAGCTGACCCTGGAGCTGGTGCGCGTCGTCCACGGGATGGGGGTCGACGTGAACACCGCGGACGCGCGGGGGAACACCCCGCTGCACGACGCGGTGCGCAACGGGTTCCTGCCGGTGGTCGAGTTCCTGGCCCGGCACGGCGCCGACCCCCGAGCCCGGAACGACCGCGACCAGACCGCCCTGACCCTGGCCGAGACCGCGCTCCCGGTGCCCGGCACCAACGGCCGCCGCGCCACCCGCCCGGAGATCGCGGCATTGCTGCGCAGCTACGGCGACGGCGAGTAGGGCACTCCAACGCCGGCCGCGGTGACAGGACAATGAAGATCAAGCTGGCGGCGGTCATGGCTTTGGCCGCGGTCATTCTGGTGATCGCTGCCTACCTGTTCGGCATGAGCTGGGGACCGGCGCCGCAGTCGAACCAAGGGCAGGGTGACGGGACGCTGCAAGAGGAAAACAGGGCGCTGACGGAGGAGAATACGAGGCTGCAGTTGGCGATCCAGCGGCTGGAATCGGACATCAGGACTTGGCCTTGCAGCTCGAGCGTCTGAGTACGGAGAGCGAGCATCAGCAGGAAGCGAACCAGAAACTACAGAACGATCTAAACCGCCTCCGGGAAGAGGGTCTTCAGAGGGAGTCGGAAATCCAGAGGTTTGCTCCGTGAGAACCAGCGGCTACAGGAAAGGCTGAACAGCGCGCTGGAACAGTTGTTGGAAGATGAGCGACCGGTCAGGGACAGTCCGACCGGGCCCCTTTGGTTCTTGGTGGCGGTGCTCACCGTGCTGGCAGCGGCGTTCGCATGGGCCTGGAATCGAGAGCGCCCGCGCTTCATACCCGCATCCACCGTACGCGTGCACACGCCGCTCGATCCCGGCACGAACGCGGTCACCTCGACAGATCCGACCGATACCCGCCTGCGGAAACACTGATGCACAGAGCGCGGTCACGCGCCGCCAACTTGTCGCCGTATTAGCCCTGAATCGAGCCCTGCAGGTCCGGTCGGCCGGCCCGAATCGTACTGTCGGATGTCGACAGTTGGCACGAATGAGCAGTGACTCCGTTCCTGCGGTCGATCGGGTGGTCCATGCGTTCTTTGCATGCGTGCTGTTCCTGACGGTTCTGTTCCTTTGGCAGCGTACGCATGAACGGTCCTGCCTGGCGCTCGCGTTTCCGATCCTGACTTGTCTCGCCGTATTCGGCGGGCTGTTGGAGCACAGGCTGGAACGGAAGCGCTTCGTGGTGGACTACTACCTCGACTCCGGATCGTCCCTGCGCCGCCGGCTTCGTCGGTCAGGGCTGTCGGTGCTGATCAGCCTGGCGGCGGCATTGCCGCTCGCTACGTTTCTGGCCGTCTTCGCGGCGCGCTCTCGTCCGGCCGACTGGCTTTTCTTCTGCGCGGCAGCCGCCGTCGCACCGCTGCTGTTCAACGGTCTGTCCGTTTGGCCGGGACGCCATTTCAGGCGTGATGGCGATGAAGGGGGACGACGCGGGGCGGTCGCGGACGTTCTGGCCGCGCGCATGGCGGGAACGCTCCTCCTGACCGGCCTCGCGGTCGTCTACGTCTACGCGAGCTACTACCTGATTCCGGTGCCTGGGCAGGACATCTTTCCCGATTCGCTCGAACGGACCGTGGAGGCGTTCTCCGCGCAAGGCGGCTCGGCGTGTCCGGTCGTGGATGACGCCCTGAGGTTGACGGCGCAGATCGAAGGGCTGTCGTGGTACTTCGTCACGACCGCGGCGACGGCGCCGTGGATGCACGACGGGATGGGACTGCTCTTGTGGGTCGGCTTCTTCCTGCACACGGCGATGGTGTTCGGCGGCTTCGTCCGCGGGCTGGAGGGCTCCATGCTGCTGGCTCTGCGGCTGGTCCAACGGTATCGGAGGGAATGAGGAATGTCGACTGAGAACGGTCGCGAGGGTCGGGACTCCCGTCAAGCTGAGCGACGACCAGCGAACCCTCGAAACGCTTCGGCGGCGGCGCCTCCTGCGCCTCCAGGCCGGGCAGGGGCGGTGACGTGGGCTTACCGCACGATCCTCACGCTGATATCGGCTACTCTGCTGTTGTTGATTCTGGCGATGGTGCGGCAACATCAGCCGCAACAGGATCCACAACCGGCGGGCCAACCCTCGGCCGACGTGAACCCAGACACCACCGAGCCTGCCATCCGCGACGATGAACTGGAAGCCCGGGCGCAACTGCAGTGGGAGCAGTTTAAGGAACGCTTGCTCCGTGACCGGTTGCCGAGGACGGACCTAGCTATCGAGGAACAAGTCGACACGGCGTTTGCTCCGGTCTACGAGCAGATTCCGGGGTTTCTCGACTGGCATTACTCGATCGTCGGGCAGTATACGGAGCTCGGCCAGGCGGCGCTCGGGACACTGGAGGACGCCATCGAATCACGGTTGTTCGCAGCGCTGCAGGAACGCATCGGTACGGCTACCGAGGCCGTCGCCGGGGTCATGCACGAGGAAATGCGCACCGAGATCGAGGATTGGGTGCGCCGCGAGTCACAGACGGTTCCCGACGGGGTGATGACGACCTACGAGCGAATGCTGGAGGTGACAGTCGCGGCTACGGTCGAGAGATTCACGGTGTCCGCGGTCCCGTCGGCCCTCGTGGCGGTCGGCACCGGGGTCGGCAGCACCGTCGCTGTTGCGGTGCTTGCGAAGGCGCTCGCCAAGAAGATCGTGGCGTCGGCGGCCCTGAAGACGGCGGGCAAGGTGGGCGGTGGAATCGGGGGGCGTCTCGGCGGGGCGGCTGCCGGAGCCGCCATGGGGTCGGTCCTGGGCCCCTTCGGTGCCGTGGCTGGCGGCGTGGTTGGCGGTGCGGCGGCATGGCTCGCCGTGGACGGCGCCGTCGTGAACATCGACGAGTACGTGAACCGGGAGGACCTCGAACGAGAGCTGATCGCACTGGTCGACGAGCAGAAAGCAAGCCTGAAGTCGGCGCTGGCGACAGCCGTCGACGACGCCAAGCTCGAAGCTCTGGAGGAGGTGACTCCCTCCGAGCTGAGCAACCGTGACTGACGGGACGGAGCAGACTTCGCATGACGAAGGTGGCGGTGACGGGTACCACCAATTGCGGCAAGACCATGTTCCTCACCTCGCTGCTGTGGCAGTTGGAGGAGTTCGACGAGACGCGTTTCCGCCTGCAGGGGGGCGTCACGATCCGCGGCTTCCACCCGCTGAAGGTCCGGAAGGGCGAGGATGCCTTTCCCTTCAAGGGCTTTCGGAACATGCTCGCCCAGGAGTACCGGTGGCCGGAGAAGACCCGGGACATCTACCACTACCGGTGTGCGTTCCATCGCAGCGACCGGTGGCGGATCCGGGGTCCGCAGGCGGTGGACTTTCTCGACCTTCCCGGCGAGCGCATCGCAGACGCCGCCATGGTGGTGCACGAAGACTACGGGGCGTGGTCCGACCATCTGCTCGACCATCTGAATCACGACCCTGTCGGCAGAGCGGTGGCGGCGGAGTTTCGAAATGCGGCGAAGCCCGGGGCGAGCGCCGGGGACGTGGTCCTGGCCTACCGGCTCGCGCTGGCCCGGCTCGTCCGCGCCTGGAAGCCGCTGGTGTCGCCGTCCGTCTTTCTGCTGGATCGCGCCGGGACTCTCGCACGCGACGTGGACGAGACGGAGCTGGTGGCCTCGCGGCGATGCGGTTTGGACGACGCGCGCGAGTTCGCGCCTCTTCCGAGAGAGGTCCGGGACGCGGATCCGGAGCTGAGCGGCGGAATGCGTCGCCATTACCGGGAGTACCGCAAGACAGTCGTGCTTCCCTTGTTCCGGGACCTGATGAGTGCTTCGAGTCTCGTGGTTCTGGTCGACATTCCTTCGCTGCTGCTGGCCGGGGACCGCCGCTTCGTGGACGAGCGGCAGGTGATTCTCGACCTCATCGAGGCGATGCGCGGCGGTGGGCTTGGCGACCGGATCCTGCGGGCGCTGGGGCTCCGGAACTCCCTGAAACGGGTCGCGTTCGTCGCGGCCAAGGCGGACCTGGTGTCGCCGGACGACCTTCGGAACGGCCGGTTGCTGGCGCTGCTCAAGTCGATGAACGCCCGCGCGTCCCAGAAGCTCTCGCCGGCGGTCGCGGTGAAGTGGTTCGTCTGCAGCGCGTGCGTCTCGACCCAGCCGGGCAGCGCGCCGCACACGCTGATTGGCCAGACGCAGCCGGGACCGTGCACGTCGGATCGGAAGGCGGCGGAGTTTCGCGTGTCGCCGCTCCCGGAGGAGTGGCCAGGGTCCTGGAAAGAGGGGGACTACGAGTACCCCAGCTTCTGGCCCCGAGTCCCGGAGAACGTCATGATTCCGCCGCGCCATCGTAACCTGGATGCCGTCTTCGACTTGACGGCGCTGGGGTGACCGCCATGACCGCAATGCCACGCGCCCAGGACCGAGCCTCGGCCGGCAACCGAGAACCGGGCCGCGACCCCGGACCCGCCACTCCCAGCCCCGCCGGGATATCCGGCGAAGGCCGAGGAGCGCCACCGGCGAGCGGATCTCCCGCTTCGTGGGACGAGCCGCGCCGCGACGGCGACCACGGGCTCGGCATCCCCCGACCCAGACGGCGTGAGGGCCGGGTGCTGACCCGGGCGGAGGTCGAAAAACACGACCGGCGGGAGGCGGAACGCGAGGAGGAGGAGCTTGACAGGGAGCTCGCAAGAAGGCTGCGGTCGGACGATGGGGGAAGATTCCGGTTGCCGGCGCCGATACTGAGCTTCCTGAGCTGGACCCTGGTGGCCGCCGCGTCGATTCTCGGCCTGCTGCTCATCGGTCAGGGGGCGGCGGCGGTCGGCCACATTCGGGCCCTGCCGACACCGTTCAACTGGATCGCGGGTGTGGGCGCGACTGGCTTCTCCCTCGTCCTCGCGGCGCTGATCGCGCGTCTCGGATGGGCGCTGATGCGGTTGCGCCGCAGTCCGGCCGTGAATCTGGCGGGGCTCCGCAGGCTGGACGAGCGCCGGCAGTGGCAGCGGCTGGCCATTCACCACGTGGACCGCGCGCGTCTCGAGTTGCGGCGCTATCTGCATGAGTACGAAAGCCGGTCCGCGTACCGCCATCTGAACGATGACGAACGGACCCGCTTCGAAGACGCGCAGCGCGATCTGCTGGAGGAGTCGCAGACCCTGTCGGCCTCCGAATGGCTCGAGGCGTTCGGCGCACGGTTCCAGTCGATTCTGGATGCGGCCGCGGCGCGGCGGGTTCGAGCCTATGCGGTCAAGGTCGGCGTCGGCACGGCCGCGTCGCGCTTCTCGTTGCTCGATCAGGCGATCGTGCTGTACGCGTGCATGGCGTTGCTGCGGGAGTTGCTGGCGCTCTACGGGCTGCGGCCCACCGCGGTCCAGACGGGCCTGCTTCTGGCGCGCTGCGTAATGGCGACCTACCTGAGCGGCGTGCTGCAGGACGTGTCCGACGACGCGGCGGGTGCCGCGGAGACGGCGGCCGACAACCTCTCGGAGAACGGTCCGCTTCAAGACGTGATTGCGGAAGCCGGGCGCGGGGCCGGCGAGGCGGTGGAGGCGGTGGGCGCCGGTCTGCTCACGTCACTGGCCGGCAAAGCTGCCGAGGGTACCCTGAACGGCGTTCTCGTCTGGCGCCTCGGCGCCCGCGCCATCGCGCAGATCCAGCCCGTTCGGCCGGCGAAATGAGGCCCGCCCTTGGAATGGCGGGCGGTGACCTGCACCGACGCGGAGGACTTCCGGCGCCGGCTCGGCGCTCGGCGCGGTTGATGTCGCGAGCCCCGGGCCGATTCCGTGCCGGGAAGCGATTCGCGGATATCGTCCGCGGCGTCTTTCTGCGGTTCGCGTTTCCGCGGCTTGTTGTCGGATGGGGCGGCGGTTCGTGTGGGCGACCACCCTGACATCGAGAATCAGCAGGACCAGTTCTCCACCGGCAATCCCGGCACTCGGGAGAAGTGCTTCTCGTTGTTGGTGACCAGCACGCGGTCGAGGCTCAGCGCGTGGGCGGCGATCATGGCGTCGTTGTTGCCTATCGGACGTCCGATTCGGAGCAGCCGGGCCTGGAGACTCGCGAATTCGTCCGCGGCGGCCCGGTCCCAGGCCAGCACGTCGCTCAAGCGGCTGGAGAACGCCCGGATCGCCTGGTGGTGTCGCGCCGCGTTCTGCGATCGCTCGGCCCCCAGTCTCAGCTCGGCGTAGGTCACGGCCGAGATGGACAGGTCCGCGCCTGAGCGGGCGTGGTTCTGCAGGATGGCGAGCAGGCCGCGATCACGCGCGCGAATCGCGTAGCTGCAGATGTCGGTGTCCAGGAGATACCGCATCACAACACGACGCGGCCGTCATCGTCCATCAGGTCGGGCCGCTTGGCCATGAAGTCGTCATCCACCGGAGGAGCGTCATCGGCGAAGGAGGTCCACGTCTTGCGCGCCGGCACGATGGTCAGCGCGTCGCCCTCCTTGCGAATCAGCACCTCGCTGACCCCGTGGAACTGATACGCCTTGGGAATGCGAACCGCCTGGCTGCGGCCGTTGGTGAACAGTCTGGCAGTCGTTTCCATGGATGATGTCCCCTTCTGGTCGAGCATTTCCGCCAGCATGCCTCTCGTGCATACTACAGGCATATCCCAACGAGGGCAAGACGGCGCGCTGGCCGAGCTCCTGCTCGAGCGGGGGGCCGACCCGAACGCCGCCGAGGCCGGCTATTCCGCCCTGCACGCTGCGGTCCTGCGCGAGCAGGAGGCGCTGGTCGGCGTCCTGCTGGCCTACGGCGCCGATCCGAACTTCACGGTCGTTCCTGGCCCGGCACGGCGCCGACCCGCAGGCCCGGAACGACCGCGACCAGATCGCCCTGACCCTGGCCGAGACCGCGCTCCCGGTGCCCGGCACCAACGGCCGCCGCGCCACGCGCCCGGAGATCGCAGCGCTCCTGCGGAGTTACGGTGACGGCCAGTAGGGCGACCGGTCAGAGCACGGGACGTGCTGTCTTGACGCGGGGTCTTGCGGGCGCCTCGGCCATACCATCGCGCGAGGCTCGGTAGAGGTCCACGGCCTGCTGCGCATTGAGCCAGAACTCGGGTGAGTTTCGAAACCTCGCCGCCAGCTTCAGGGCCATCCTGGCGCTGAGGGACGTCCGTCCATTCACGATTCGGTTGATCACCTTCACGTCGCAGCCGAGTTGGTCGGCAAGCTGCTTCTGGGTGATGTCGAGCGGTCGGAGGAACTCCTCTCGGAGGATCTCTCCGGGGCTCGTGGGTTCGCGTCGCCGGTGCAGGACCGTCATGAACGCCTCCGGTCGGGTCGTCAGTGATAGTCGAGAATGTCGACGTCCGCAGGCCCGGCCGCGGTCCAGCGAAAGACGATGCGCCACTGGTCGTCGATTCGAATGCTGTGCAGCCCGGCCATTCGGCCCTTCAGCGGTTCGAGTCTGTTCCCGGGCGGTGACTTCAGGTCGCCCAGCTCGTGGGAATAGTCGAGCATGTCGAGCTTCCGGCGCGCGATCCGGGCGACTGGGGTCCAGCCGGCGCGACGCGGCTCGGTGCCATCGGCAAAGAAGCGCTCGACGGCGCGAGTGGCAAATCCCTGGATCGCCACGACCCGACCAAGTATACCTGATGAAGGTATATCGGCGTCGGCAGAGGCTCCGCAGGACTCGGCCTCGGCGCGACGCGAGAGGCCGCGGCGAGCTGCCAAAATGTCGACCCGATGCTGCGCGCACTGGGCGAGCAAGAGTCTGACAGTCGCCTCCATGGGTGATATTCTCCTCTGGTCGTTGCCGATCCGGAGGGCATACTGCAAGCGTACGTGCCAATTGGCAAGGTGGCGATGGGGGAGAGCATGAGACACCGAGGATCGGTCGATCGCCGGCGTTTCCTGGCCGGCAGCGCGGGCGCGATGGGCGCGGCCTTCTTCGGCCGGTTGCCGCTGGGGGCAATGGTCGAGCAGGGCGCGCCGCCGGCGGCGCAGGGGTGGGACGCGGGGCGGGTGCGGCACCTGCTGCCGGGGGTCAGCGACACGCGCATCCTGCTGAAGGCGTCGTTCGACGGGCCGTTGGCGGACACGCCGGTGCTGCGCGTCGGGGCGACCGACGTCCCGGGGCGGATGACGGACACGGCCGGCGAGTACTGGCTCTTCCACGCCACCGGCCTCGAGCCGGGGGGGCGCCACACGCTGTCGCTGCACGGGGCGGACGGGGCGGCGCTGTGCGAGCCGTGGCCGCTGTCGACGTTCCCGGCCCCGGACGCGAGCCCCGAGCGGTTCCGCATGCTGTTCTTCACCTGCGCCGGCGGGCCGGGCGGGACCTACGAGGGCATCGGGCAGCGGAGCGGGTTCCTGCCGACGGCCATCCGCAACCGGCTGCTGCGCCGGGCCCTGTCGTTCGAGCCGGACGCGGCGGTGGCCAACGGCGACCACATCTACTGGGACCTGCACATGTGGCAGGGCGCGAACGCGGGGCAGCTCAGCCCGAGCGGCCGGATCTCCAACTTCGACTTCTCCGCCACGGTGTTCGGCGCGAGCAACGAGGCGGCGATGAAGGCGGCGGCGGGGCCGCAGATCGTTCCCGTCTACGGTGCCGACTTCCGCTCGACGCCGGTCTTCTTCCTGCAGGACGACCACGACCACTGGGAGAACGACGCGGTCACCGACGACATCGCCAGCTTCCCGATTCCCTGGTTCCAGCTGCAGCTCGCGCGGGCCACGCAGCACCTGTACTACCCCGAGTTCCTGCCCGACGCCGGCCGGCCGGCGGGGCTGCCGTGGTCGTCGGCCGGCGACCGCGGCGACCTGTCCGAGAGCTTCGGGACGGTGCGCTACGGCGATCTGGCCGAGGTGCTGCTGTACGACGTGCGCCGGACCATGAGCCTCGCGGGGCGGAACGCGGTGTTCGTCGACGCCCAGGTCGAGCGCTGGCTGCTCGACCGCACCGCGTCGACCGGGGTCAGGCATCTGGTGCACGCGCCCTCGAACCCGTTCGGATGGAGCGCCGGCAAGTGGGGCGAGTGGTATCCGGACATCCTCGACCGCGAGCAGGGGGGCCTGACCACCGCCATCGAGAAGCCGTACTGGCAGGAGGGCTGGCTGCGGCAGCACGACCGGCTCGCCCGGGCCATCGGCGCCCAGCCCGACCGCGTCCCCCTGATCATCAGCGGCGACCTGCATGCCATCGGCGTCGGCCGCATCCACCGCGCCGGCGGGGTCGACCTCGCGGCGCGCCCGATCACCGCGGTGCTCGGCGGTCCCGTCGGCACCTCGGTGCGGGGGTTCCCGTCGGTGGTGCGCGGCATCGGGGCCACGCCCCCCGCCCACCTCGACATCGAGGAGTCGGTGGCCCCCATCGAGGACCACGGCTTCACGCTGTGCGACTTCCTGCCCGACCGCATCGCGCTGCGGCAGTTCCGGTGGGACGTCGACCGCCAGCCCGTCGAGGCGATAGACCGCCTGGAGCCGTTCTACACCACGGAGCTGCCGCGGCCCGGGTGAACGCGGTCGTCGGGCTTGGACGGAAGCCGCCCGGCACCGTCCGGCAAGCGTGCTCGGTCGCGGAGTTCGGCGGTCGACTCCATCCGCGTCGCGGCCCGGCGATGGTCGGCGGGCGGGTCTATTCGCCGCCCGGAGTCTCCCGGCCGCGTTTCGCGTGACGACGCGGCACGCAGGGTTTCGCGGCAACCGGAACAAATGCACCGCCGACGTCGCACCGCGCTCCGGTCACCGCGACGACGGGTGCACGGAGAACGCCTCATGGACGCGCCGCTTCCAGGCCGGCCGATCGATGTACATCAGAGAGAATCGATCCTTGAAAATCAGTCTGTCAAATGCTGATTTTCAAGGATCTCGGGTTAGCGGAGTCGGTGCGGGCCGCGATGATCGCCCGATGCGGCGGTTACAATGCACGCCACCCGCGGCCGACGATTGCCGGACCCGGAGTCTTCCGGCGCCGTCCGCAGCAGGTGGAGGAGCATCATGACCCAGACGCGACGGGATTTCCTGAAGCAGGCCGGGGTGGCCGCGGCCGGCGTGACCGCCGCGTCGCCGGGCGGCAGCGTCGCCGAGGCGCGCGCGACGGCCCAGCCGGCGGCGGGCCCCGCGGCCCGGACGGTGCGCACCGACGTCCTCGAGATCGGCTACGAGGAGCACGGGCCCGGCGGGGGGTTCCCCATCATTCTGCTCCACGGGTTCCCCTACGACATCCGCTCGTGGGACGGCGTCGCGCCGCCGCTCGCCGAGGCAGGGTATCGGGTGCTCGTGCCGTACCTGCGCGGTTACGGCACGACACGGTTCCTCGATCCCGACGCGCCGCGGATGGCCGAGCAGGCGGCGATCGCCCAGGACGTGGTGGACTTCGCCGACGCCCTCGAGCTCGAGCAGGTCGCTCTGGCCGGCTTCGACTGGGGGAACCGGGCCGCCTGCATCACCTCGATTCTGCACCCGGACCGGGTGCGGGCCCAGGTGGCGGTGAACGGCTACTCGGTGCAGGACACCGTCAACCCCGGCCGGCCGGGCTCGGCCGCGGGCGAGGCGCGGCTCTGGTACCAGTGGTACTTCAACACCGAGCGGGGCGTGCGCGGGCTCGAGGCGAACCGGCACGACATCGTCCGCCATCTGTGGGAGACGTGGTCGCCGGGGTGGGACTACACGGACGAGGCCTATGACCGCTCGGCGCCCTCGTTCGACAACCCCGACTTCGTCGACATCGTCATCCACTCGTACCGGCACCGGCACCTCAACGCCCCCGGCGAGGAGCGTTTCCTCGCGGTCGAGCGTCAGCTGGCCGAGCGGCCGCCGATCACGGTGCCCGCGATCGTCCTGCGCGGCGATGCGAGCGGCTTCGGCCGCCCCTCGACCGACCCCTCGGGCGACCAGAGCCGGTTCACGAACCTCGTCGCGCGGCGCATCGTCGAGGGGGCGGGGCACGACCTGCCGGTGCAGCGGCCCGATACGGTGTCCGAGGCCCTGCTCGAGCTGCTGGCCTGACCCGGCAAAGGGCCGGAGCGCAAGCAGGAGGGGCAGTCTTGCGTTCGTGCGCGCGCCCGTCTACTGTGTCGTTACATGGAGTCGCGGGTCGGTCGTGAGCCGACGGTGCGTTCCCGGGGAGATTGCAGATGCTCAAGAGATGTATCGCGGCGTTCGTCGGCGCGGCGATCGTGCTCGCGCTGGCGCCGATGGCGGCGGCGCAGTCGGACGAGCGCACCATGCCGATGCGCACGCCCGACGGTCAGCCGGACGTCTCCGGCACCTTCACCTTCCGCACGCTGACGCCGTTCCAGCGGCCGTCGCAGTTCGAGGGGCTGGAGAACCTGACGCCGGAGGAGGCCGCGGCCTTCGAGGCGGCCGAGCGGACGCGGTTGAACCGCGACCTCTTCGACCCCGAGACGGGCGCGGCCGGCTACCGGCCCCGCTCGGAGGGGGGCGTCCTGTCGTACAACGAGTTCTGGTACGAGCGGGGCATCGAGCTGACCTCCGACAAGCGCACGTCGCTGGTCGTCGACCCGCCCGACGGGCGCCTGCCGCCCCGGACGGAAGAGGCGGCGATGGCGGCGCGCGAGCGGGCGGCCTACCGCCGCGAGCACATGTACGACTCGTACGAGAACCGCAGCCTCGCCGACCGGTGCATCATGGGCTTCAACTCGGGCCCGCCGATGCGGTCGGCCTCGTACAACAACAACGTCATGATCTTCCAGGCGCCGGGCTACGTCGCCATCCTCAACGAGATGGTGCACAACGCCCGCATCATCCCCATCGACCAGGACGTCGCGAAGCCGCCGTTCCCGCAGTTCGCGGGGGTGTCGCGCGCCCACTGGGAGGGTGAGACCCTGGTCATCGAGACCACCCGGTTCCGGGGCGGCCAGAGCGGAGGCACGGGGCCGAACATGCACCTCGTCGAGAAGCTGACGCGGATCGACCCCGACACCGTCGCCTACGAGTTCACGGTCACCGACCCGACCGTCTACACCGCGCCCTACACGGTGATGATGCCGTTCCGGCGGACCGACGGGCCGCTGTTCGAGTACGCCTGCCACGAGGGCAACTACGGGCTGTACGGCATCCTCGCGGGGGCCCGCAACCTGGAGAGGGAAGGGCGCGAGCTGCGGCCCTGACCGCGGTGCGTCCCCCGTCCGGCGCGCTGAACGCTTGCCCACAGCGACGCCCCGCGACCGCGGAGAGGACCGGCCGCGGGGCGCATGAACCGGTTCGGCGGCGGCGACCCGGCGACCCGCGCTTGTCGTGTGTGGGGGCCGCCCGCTCGCGAGACGAACGCCACGCGGCCGAGGGACCGGCCGCGGGGCGCATGACCGGCCGCGCAATCGCGGCCCCGGCTCGGAGTCCCCCGAACCGCTGCCCGCGAACGCCGTCAGTCGGGCAGCAGGCGGGGGACGAACTTCGTGAGGCCCTGAACGGGGCCGACCTCGCCCGCGATGACGTTGCCCTCGGCGTCGGCCGTCACTCCTTCACCCATCGAGCCGTACCCGCCCATGCCCGAGGGCCGCTCCGAGACGTGCTCTCGAATGAAGTAGAGCACCTCGCCGGTCCGGGCGCTGCCGATGCGCAGCCCCTTCCGCCAGCCGCCGGGGTTGTAGTTCTCGTCCGACTCGGAGTCGATCGCGTAGAGGACGTCGTTGTCGTCGATGAACAGGCCGCTGATGCGGCTGAACTGGTACCAGGTGTCGAGGTGCGTCCCCTCCTGGTCGAAGATCTGGATCCGGCGGTTGCCGCGGTCCGCCACGAAGAGCCGGCCCTGCGAGTCCATGGCCAGCGAGTGCGGCGCGCGGAACTGGCCGTCCTCGTAGCCCCACGACCCGAACGACTTGACGAACGTGCCGTCCGGGGCCCACTTGGTGATGCGGCCGATGGCGTTGGGGCCCGGCTCGTCGAGGAACTGCGCGCCGTGCGACTCGCCGACGAAGATGCTGCCGTCGGGGGCGACGAGCACGTCGTTGGGCTCGGTGAAGTGCGTCGGCGGATCGCCCGCCTCGCCCGGCGTGCCCAGCACCATCAGCACCTCGCCCTCGGGGCTGAACTTGATGACCTGGTGACCTTTGCGGGGCGCGTCGCGGGTGCGCTCGAGCTCGCGGGCGTTGGGGGCGCGGGCATCGGCGACCCAGACGTTCCCCTCGCTGTCGACGTCGATGCCGTGCGGCCAGGTGATGAGCCCGGCGCCGAAGCTCTGCACGACGTTGCCGTCGGGGTCGAGCTTCACGATGGGGTCGACGTCGGACTCGGCGCACGAGTTGACGCCGCAGCGGTCGCCGGCCCAGACGTGGACCCCGTCGACGTCGACGTTGACGGCGCTGACCGAGCCCCAGCTCCGGCCGTCGGGCAGGACTCCCCAGTCGCGCACCGTCTCGTAGGGGTTGGGCAGGTCGTTCACCGGCTCGACGTCGGCGTGCTCGGCCGGGCCGGACTGTCCGCGCTGGGCCAGGGCGGCGGCCGGCGAAACCAGGAGCAGGGCGCCGGCGAGGGCGGCGGCGAACCGTCGACCGCCAGAGCGGGAAGCGGCGATCCGTCGCCCCCCGGGCCGGAGAACAGTGTCACGTCTCATGAGCATCGATACACCTCGAATGGCGGCACAGGTCCACCTGTGCCCGCGGGAGGGTTGAGGGGTGCGGTTCCGGCGTCCGTTCCGGAACCGCCGTGCGGCGCCAAGGGTCATCCTTCGTCTCGGGATTGTCAAGCCGACCGTCGCCGCGAGGACAGGCGCCCTAAAGCGCCCGAATGCGGCGGCCGTCGGCGGCCCGCCCGGCTTGACCCCGCCCGGCTTGACCCCGCCCGGCTTGACCCCGCCCGGCTTGACCCCGCCCGGCTTGACCCCGCCCGGCTTGACCCCGCCCGGCTTGACCCCGCCCGGCTTGACCCCGCCCGGCTTGACCCCGCCCGGCTTGACCCCGCCCGGCTTGACCCCGCCCGGCTTGACCCCGCCCGGCTTGACCCCGCCCGGCTTGACCCCGCCCGGCGGCTCGCGCAGAATCAGCCGTGGGGCGAGACCCGCGCCTTCGAGCCCACGGAGTTGGCCGTCCGAACCCGCGGGACCGCGGCTAATCGCATCAGCCGTGGGTCGAGACCCGCGCCTTCGAGGCGGACCCGGGGGGCGCGACGCTTCGCCCCTTGGCGCCGGCCGCGCTCCCGGTGCCCGGCCAGCCGTCCATGGAACGCCTGCCGCGGCTCGCCACGCTGCTGTTGACGCTCTCGGCGTGCGCCGAGGCGCCCCCCCTGCCTTCCGACGGCGGCCGCTTCGACCCGGTCGAGCTGCCGCGGACCGCGCTCACCCGCGGCGCCGCCGTCGACCGCGACGTCGCGGTGGCGCCCGACGACTCCCGGGTTGCGTTCGTGTCCGACCGGGGCGCGGGGCTCGGGCTGTGGACGGCACCGCTCGGCGGCGGCGACGCGACGCTGCTGACCGGCGGGCACGACTTCCTGACGGCTCCCGTCTGGTCGCCCGACGGCTCCCGCCTCGCCTACGTCTCGGGCCGGGAGGGACCTGCCGATCTCTGGATCGTGGCGGCGGCCGGAGGAGATCCGGCACGGATGACCTCCGGCCCCGGCCGCGTGCGCGATCCGCAGTGGTCTCCCGACGGGTCCGCCGTCCTCTACTCGAGCAACGTCGAGGGTCGGATCGACCTCTGGACGCTGGCGGTGGACGGCGGGGGGGCGGAGCGGCTGACGACGGGCGGAAACGTCGCCAACTGGGCGCGCTGGTCGCCCGACGGCCGCGAGATCGCGTTCGTGTCGACCGACGGCGGGGCCCGCCACATCCGGGTGGTCCCCGCGGCCGGTGGCGACGACCGGGCGCTGATCACGGGGCCGGGTGGGCACGGTCAGGTCGAGTGGTCGCCGGACGGCGATCGGTTCGTCTTCGTCTCGAACCGCAACGGCACCCCCGACATCCGGGTGACCTCCCGCGACGGCGGACCGGATGTCGCGCTGACCGAGGGTCGGGGGAACGATCAACGGCCCCGCTGGTCGCCGGACGGCCGCTGGGTGGCGTTCCGATCGATACGCGACGACCGGGCCGACATCTGGATCGCGCCCGCGGCCGGGGGCGCGGCGAGGCAGGTGACCGCCGACCCGGCGGAGGAGGGGTTCCCGCGCTGGTCGCCCGACGGGTCGGCGCTGGTGTTCAGCGCCGCCTCGATCCGGACGTGGCTGTGGACGGTGCCGGTCGGGGGCGGGACGGCGACCGCCCTCACGTCCGGCCCGGACGTCGCCCTGGATCCGGACGTGTCCCCGGACGGGACGGAGGTCGCGTACCTCGCGGGCGGTGCGGGAGCCCTCGACCTGAGCGTCGTCGCGATCGGCGGCGGTGCGCCTCGGCGGCCCACCGTGAATCCCGGCGGCGCCGCGGCCCCGCGTTGGTCGCCCGACGGATTGCGCATCGCGTTCGAGTCGGGGCGGAGCGGCAACGGCGACATCTGGATTGTGCCGGCGGAAGGCGGAGAGGCGACCCGGGTGACCGCGCATCCCGGCCGCGACGTCGATCCGGTGTGGTCGCCGGACGGTGCGACCCTGGCCTTCTCCTCCAACCGGGCCGGCGGCCCGCCGGACCTCTGGCTCGTGGCGTCCGGCGGCGGCGACCCGCGGCGCCTCACCACGGGGGGCGCGGCGCCGGCCCCCCGGTGGCACCCCGACGGCGGTTCGCTGCTGTTCCGGTCTCCGGGGGCGGACGGCCAGGAGCAGGTGTGGCGGGTGCCCGCGGCCGGCGGGCCGGCCGAGCAGCTCACCCGGGGCGGCTACAGCGCCCGCATGGACTACTCGCCGGACGGCACTCACATCGTCTACCAGGCGCACGACGGGACGGGGTTCGACATCCACGTCGTCCCCGCGGGCGGCGGCGCGAGCACGCGCCTGACCACCGCGGACGGGGACGAGACGCGGCCCCGCTGGTCGCCGGACGGTACCCGTGTGGCGTTCCTTTCGGGCGACGCGCCCGACCGCGAGCTGCACGTGGTGGACGCGTCCGGCGGTCCCGTGACCCGACTCACCCGCGAGGGCGACGTCCGCGGCTTCGACTGGCTGCCGGACGGCTCGGGGCTCGTGTACAGCCTGACGGAGGCGGCCGCGAACCTCTGGCGGGTGGACGTCCGGGGGCTGCTGGGCCGGATGGCCGCCCCTGCTCGAGACTGATGCGCCCCCTGCGTTTCGAGGGTCCCCACGCTGCTCGGGCGCTTTCTCCGTGAACCGGGGCTCGAGTGCTCTTGGGCCGGATGGCCGCCCCCGCTCGAGATTGCTGCGGCGCCTGCGTTTCGAGGGTCCCCACGCTGCTCGGGCGCCTTCTCCGTGAACCGGGGCTCGAGTGCTCTTGGGCCGGATGGCCGCCCCCGCTCGAGATTGCTGCGCCCCCTGCGTTTCGAGGGTCCCCACGCTGCTCGGGCGCTTTCTCCGTGAACCGGGGCTCGAGTGCTCTTGGGTCGGATGGCCGCCCCCGCTCGAGATTGATGCGGCGCCTGCGTTTCGAGGGTCCCCACGCTGCTCGGGCGCCTTCTCCGTGAACCGGGGCTCGAGTGATCTCCAGGCGCCCTCCGGAGGACCCCTCGCGGGCGCGCCCCGGCGGCGGCAGGGACTCGACTCGACCGTGAAATGTTCGGCTCCTTCGAGGCGTCTTCTTACGTTAGGAGCGGGCCGAACGGTCCCGGGAACGGCACGCGGAAGCTGGTTGTGGAGTGAGACGATGCCTTCACAGAGGTCGCTGTCGTTCGTTGCTGTCGGGATCCTGGTCGCGGCGGCGACGTTGGCGGCGTCCGAACGCAGCGGGTACGCCCAGCCGGTCGGATTCGGCGACCCGGCGGGCTCGGCGGAACCCGCCGGGCGAGCGGTCGCGGTGATCCCCTTCTCGAACGTCTCGGCTCGGCCCGAGGACGAGTGGTTGGGGACGGGGATTGCCGAGACGGTCGTTTCCGGCGTGGAGCGACTGGGTCTTCTGACCGTCGTCGACCGGCAGTCGCTGTTCGGCGGGGCCGTCGGGAGGGCCCTCGACGACGAGACGTGGGCTCGAGATCGGGCGCGCGCCGGCGGTGTCTCGTGGCTCGTCGGGGGCGGGTTCCAGCGCCTGGGCGACCAGGTGCGGATTATCGCGCGGGTCACCGATGTCGAGACCGGAGCCCCCCGGGAGTTCGCCAGGGTAGATGGTCACGCCGACGACCTGTTCCTCCTGCAGGATCGGGTGGTGGCCGAGGTTGCGGACGGACTGGCCCGCCTCGTTCGCCCCGCGGCGGCGTCGCTTCCGGACGCTCCCACGCCGGTCACACGGGAACCGCAGGGACGGGGGATGCGGAACCCGCCCGGCACCCGGAGGGGCGGCGCGTCCGGCGGTCCGCCCGTCGCCGTGCGGGCGCGGGTACCGTTCGACGGGAACACCGCGGCCCCGGCGGCCGGGGCAGTCGGAGCCCGGAGAGGCGGCGAGCCCCGCGGTCAGTCCGCCGCCCCGCGGCCATGGGTTCCTATCGACGCGAACGCCGCGATCCCGGCGGCGGGGACAGTCGGAGCCCGGCGGGCCGGCGAGTCCGGTGGTCCGTCCGCGGCCGCGGGGGCACGGGGTCCGTTCGGCGCGAACGGCGCGGCCCCGGCAGCCGAGGCCGTCGGTCTCGCAAGAGCGGCGCCGGCCGGAGATGCCGGCGTGCTCACCGGCCGGGTGACGGTGCGGCCGCGGCGGACCACGACCCCGCCCGCCGTCGACGGCCTGCTCGACGACGCGGTCTGGAGCAACGCGGCGCGCATCACCGAGTTCGTCCAGCGCGAGCCGCAGGACGGGGCGCCCGCGACCGAGGACACCGACGTCTACCTCGCGTACGACGACTCGAATCTGTACCTGGCGTTCCACGCCAAGTACGACGACCCCGGGATCATGCGGGCGAACCGGGTCGACCGCGACCGGGCGGGCTTCGGCGACGACACGATCTCGGTCTACTTCGACACGTTCCTCGACCAGCAGCGCGCCTACGTGTTCTCGGTGAACGGCTACGGCGTGCAGGGCGACTCGATCGTGGGCGGCCGTGGCGGCGGCGGTGGTGGCGGGGGTGGTTTCGGCGGCGGCGGCCGCGGCGGCGTGCCGCGCGGCGACCGGTCGTGGGACGCCCTGTTCACGAGCGGCGGCCAGCCTGTCGCGGACGGGTTCACGGCCGAGATGGCCATTCCCTTCAAGAGCCTGCGGTACCCGGCGCGGCCCGGCGACGCGCCGCACACGTGGGGGTTCCAGGTCGTCCGCCGCATCCGGGGCAAGGACGAGACCGTCGTGTGGTCGCCGGTGTCGCGGGACATCGCCGGCTTCCTGCCGCAGATGGGCGTGCTCGACGGGATGACCGGCCTCTCGACGAGCCGGAACCTCGAGGTGCAGCCGACGTTCACCGCGTTCCGCTACGGCGCATTCGACGAGACGGCGGGCGGGCTCGTCGACGGCGAGCCGCGGCCCGAGTTCGGGGCCAACTTCAAGTACGGGGTGACCCCCAACCTCATCGCCGACTTCACCCTCAACCCCGACTTCTCGCAGATCGAGTCGGACCGGCCCCAGGTCGAGGTGAACCAGCGCTTCGCCCTCTTCTACCCGGAGCTGCGCCCGTTCTTCCTGGAAGGGGCCGAGATCTTCCAGATCCAGGCGCCGGTCACCGTCGTGCACACCCGGACCATCGTCGACCCGCAGTACGGGGCCAAGCTGACCGGCAAGGCCGGCAAGACCACGCTGGGGGTGCTGTTCGCCAGCGACGAGGGGGCCAGCCTGGGGGTGGACGACCGATTGGACCCCGCATTCGGCCAGTCGGCCCAGACCTTCGTGGGCCGGGCCCGCTACGACCTCTACTCCGAGTCGTTCATCGGGGCGATCGTCACCGACCGGGAGTTTCTCGACGGCTACAGCCGCCTCGTCGGCGCGGACAGCAACTTCAGGATCGGCGCCACCCATCAGCTGGGTTTCCGGGCCTTCGGCACCGACCGGCGGGCGGCGCAGAGCGGTCCCCAGACGAACCCGTGTCCGTCCACGACGGACGTGGAGACGCCCGCCTCGTGCGGCGGCCACGCGATGGACTTCGGGTTCCGGAAGCGGGGCCGCAACCTGAGCTACTCGATCGACTCGTTCGCCCTGTCGCCCGACTTCCGGACCGACGTCGGCTTCGTGCGCCGGACCGACCAGCGCGAGACCGAGGCACGGCTCGAATACGAGTGGTGGCCTCAGTCCTGGGTGATCAGCTGGGGGCCGGAGGTCCGTTACGGCCGCAACTACAACTTCGACCAGGTGCTCGAGGACGAGCAGTTCCGGGCCGGGGTCAGCGCCAACTTCGCCAAGAACATCCGCTACAGCTTCGATGTCGACCAGGACATGGAGCGCTACTACGGGTTCGATTTCGACAAGCGCCGCTACCGGATGTTCGGCAACGTCAACACTAGCCGCGTGCTGTCGTTCGGCACCGGGTTCGACTGGGGGGACGAGGTCTACTTCGACGGGGCGAACGCGTTCCTCGGGCGCGAGAGCGGCTTCCGCACCTTCGTCAACTTCCGGCCGGTGTCGCGCTTCGCCACCAACATCAACATCACCACCAGCCGGTTCACCGATCCGCTGGGCCTCTTCACGGCCGGCGTCAACGACGGCGAGCGGAACGAGGACGGCGAGATCTTCAACGTCAACATCTTCCGCGCCCTCAACACCTACCAGGTCACCGACCGGCTCGCCCTGCGCAACATCACCGAGCTCAACACCTGGGACGGGAAGATCGCGCTCAATTTCCTCGCCACCTACCGCGTGAACTCGGGCACCGCGTTCTACATCGGCTACGACGATCACTACCAGCAGCACGAGCGGTTCTACGACGACCAGGTGAACATCATCGACCGCGGCTACCTGCAGACGAACCGCGCCGTCTTCACCAAGATCCAGTACCTGTTCCGGTACTGACCTCGTCGCCTTCGAGTCAGGCCGCGGCGCGACCAGCGACATCCGATCGCGTGGCGACTCGATCGTCGATGACAGGGTGCGCCCGGTGCCGGATCGTGCCGATCGATCGTCGATGACCGGGTGCGCCCGGTGCCGGATCGTCGAGCGGCAGGGGACGGGAGGCCCTTCCGGCCGGACGCGCCCGGGAGCGCATGGGTCCGGCCCGAGCCGTTCTCGTTCCCCGACACGGCGTCGCCGGGTATACTCCTGCCGGTCTGCGATGGAGCGGCCGGACGACGGGCGCGCCCCTCCGTCGCGCAGCACGGATCGACGAGCAGAGGAGAAGAACCGAATGAGCGACAGCCTGACCGGTGCAGAGTTCAAGGCCGCACTGCGGAACAACCAGCCGAAGATCGGCCTCTTCATCAATTCGCACAGCGTGACCGCGGTCGAGCAGCTCGCCCACAGCGGCTACGACTGGCTGCTGATCGACTCGCAGCACGGCCCGATGGGCTACGAGACGCTGTCGACGATGGTCGGAGGCATCGCGAGCGGCGGCGCGAAGTCGCTGGTGCGGGTGACCGGCTACGGCGACCGCGCGGGCATCCAGCAGGCGCTGGACGTGGGCTCCGACGGCGTTCTCGTGCCCTACATCAACAACGCCGACGAGGCGCGCCAGGCGGTAAGCTGCACGCGGTACCCGACGGCAGGGACGCGCTCGGTGTACTTCCCGCAGCGCAGCATGAACAAGGCCGGGCTGCTCGGCTACGCCGGCCCCGCCAACGACAACATCATCTGCGCCTTGCAGGTCGAGACGGCGGACTGCATCAGGAACATCGACGAGATCGCCGCGGTGCCCGGCGTCGACATCCTGTTCCTGGGGCAGAACGACCTGTGCATGTCGATGGGGCTGTACGAGAAGTACGAGTTCCCGCACATGTACACCTCGCCCGAGCTGAAGGAGGCCACCGATGCGCTGAAGGCGGCGGCGCGCCGCAACAACGTGATTCTCGGGCTGTTCCTGTTCGGCACCGACCGCGTGGCCGAATTCCGCGAGCAGGGCTTCAGCCTGATCAGCATCGGAAACGACCTGCATCACCTGCTGACGCAGGCCGGCTCGCACGTCGCGACGATGGAGGGCATCATGCCCGACTGGAAGCGGCGCCCGACGGCGCTCTTCTGATTCGGCGAGGTCCTGGGGCGTCGGCATCCTCGAGGGGCTATCGCGAGGGGCTCCGCTGCACCGGCCCGGTGCGGCGGAGCTGCCGTCGCTGCCACGCGGGAGCAGCGTCGGCGGGGGACATCGCCCCCCGCGAGCCTGCCGTTCGCCCCGGCCGCTGGTGGACCCGGTTTGTACGGTCGTCGGCGACAACCGTTCCGTGGTCCTCGGCTGACGAGTGGTCCGAGCTCGTACCGTGCTTGTCCGTGTTCCGCGGCGACAGCCGGTCGCTCGTTCCGGTTGCCCGGGCGACCGCACTCGGGCGATGACCGCCCGCGGCGGGGAGCGACCGAAGGAGGGAGGTGCCTTGGTGCCGATGAAGACACGCGTCGGGGCGCTGATGGCGTCCGGCTGCCTGGCCGCGGTCGCGGCGGCGGCGCAGCCGGCGGTCGGCAACTGGGAATGGCGCTCTTACGCCGGCGACGTGCAGGGCACGCGGTACGCGCCCCTGGACCAGATCGACGCGGACAACTTCGAGACCCTGGAGCTGGCTTGGCGCTGGCGTAGCGCCGACGCGCACCTGCCGGTCGAGAGCGGGCCGGGGGTGGCGCTGGCCCCCGCCGCGACGGTGTTCGACCGGCTGGAAGCGGCCGACCCCGACCGGTGGGTGACGCGGCCGAGCATCGCCCGGCTCTCGGCCACGCCCGTCATGGCCGGGGGCCGCCTGTATCTGGCGACGCCGATCTACCAGGCCGCGGCCGTGGACGCGCGCACCGGGGACACCGTGTGGGTCTACAACCCCCGGGTGTACGAGCAGGGCAGCCCGCCCCTGCCCGCGCCCTGGAACCACCGGGGGGTGGCGTACTGGGAGGCGGGCGGGGAGGCCCACGTCATCTGGGGCACCGGCGACGGCCGGCTCACCGCGGTGGACGCCGCGACCGGGCTGCCCGCCGCCGGGTTCGGCGAGGACGGCCGCGTCACCCTCGAGGCGGGGCTGCCGCGGGCGCGCGAGAACCCGAGCCGGCTGCCGCCGCCCTCGCGGTCACCGCCCCTCGTGGTGGGGGACACCGTCGTCGTCGGGTCGTCCATCCACGACTACCTCAGCCGGCGCGAGAACGCGCCCGGCTACGTGCGGGCCTACGACGCGCGGACCGGGCGCCACCGCTGGGACTTCCACATGGTGCCCCAGAGCGGCGACGCCTACGGGGCCGACACCTGGCTGAACGAGGCGTGGCGGTACTCGGGCAACACCAACGTGTGGGGCAACATCGCCGCCGATCCCGAGCTGGGCTACGTGTACCTGCCGACGAGCACGCCGACGTCCGACTACTACGGCGGCCACCGGCTCGGCGACAACCTGTTCGCGGAGAGTCTGGTCGCGGTGGACCTCGAGACCGGGCAACGCGTGTGGCACTTCCAGATGGTGCACCACGGGGTGTGGGACTACGACAACCCCACCGGCCCCAACCTGCTCGACGTCGTGGTCGACGGGCGCCCCGTGAAGGCCGTCGCCCAGGTCACCAAGCAGGGCTTCGTCTACGTGTTCGACCGGGTGACGGGCGAGCCGGTGTGGCCCATCGAGGAGCGGCCGGTAGCCACCGACACCGACCTCGAGGGCGAGCTGCTCGCCCCGACCCAGCCGTTCCCCACCCGGCCCGCCCCCTTCGAGTACCAGGGGGCGCTGGTCGACGACCTCGTGGACTTCACGCCCGAGATCCGCCGGATGGCGGAGGAGGCGGTAGAGGGGTTCCGGCTCGGGCCGCTGTACACGCCGCTCTCGCTGCGGGGCACGGTCTTCCGCCCCAGCGCCGGCGGGGGCGCGAGCTGGGGCGGGGCCGGGGTCGACCCCGAGACCGGCCTGCTCTACGTGCCGTCCAGGAACGCGCACTCGGTCATGCGGTTCCGCGAGCCCGAGGCGGCCGACGACTCGAACCTGCGCTATCTCCTCAGCCGGGGCAGCGCCGCGTTCCTCGGGGGAGGGAACATGCGGCGGCGTCCGCAGATGCCGGGCGGGTTGCCCCTGTGGAAGCCGCCGTACTCGCGCATGACCGCCATCGACATGCACACCGGCGAGCACCGGTGGATGACGCCGACCGGCGACGGCGACCGGTTCCGCAACCACCCGCGGCTGCGCGGCCTCGACCTGCCCCCGCTGGGCGGCGACGCGGGCCGGAACGGGCCGCTGGTCACCCGGACCCTGCTCGTCTACACGCTCACCGCGGGCGGGACCGGCGACGGCCCCCGGCTCGTGGCCTACGACAAGGCGACGGGCGAGCTGCGGGGGTCGGTCGACCTGCCGGGCGGCGCCATCGGCACGCCGATGAGCTACATGCTCGACGGGCGCCAGTACATCGCGGTGACCGTGGGCGGGGAGGTGCCCTCGCTCGTCGCGTACCGGCTGCCGTGATTGCCAGCCTCTCGCCCCTAGCAGCCCGTGGTGGAACCCCGCGTCGCACCGAGAGCGGCGAGGCGCCCGCCTGACAAGGCGTGAGGAGGGCGCATATGGGCTATATGCAACCGACGAACAACGCGGTCAGGCGGGATGCATCGCCGCTCGAATGCAGCGGGGTCTTCCACCACGGGCTGCTGGTGCACGACATCATTGTTGGAGGGCGGTCCCCGGCGCCGTCGGGCTCTCGATTCACGGGGAACGGCTTGGGCCAAGACCCCCGCAACAGGCCGATCCACGGGTTTGCCGCGCCCGCACACGAGGTGGTGCCCGTCTTCAGTGGCGGCGCACAACTTTCCTGTCGTGCACCCTCTCGCCCCCCCACGATTGAGCCCGTTGGCCGGAGCGGGTACGATGGCGAGGTGATCATCGACGGCATTCGCGCGTTCATGACGCGCGACTGGCAGCGGGCGCGCGACGCCAAGGACGCGTACTGGGCCGAGCGCGTCGGTCGCCTCGGTCCGGCCGAGGCGTTGCGCATCGCAGACGAGCTGCGGCGGCAGGCGTTGCTGCAGCATCCCGACTGGCCCGACGCGGCCAGCCGGCGAGAAGACCTGAGGCACCACGCACGCATGACCGAGCTGTTCGCCCGTGTCGATGCAGCCCGCGGCGTTTGATCTGCTCCGGGCCCTTTCCGCGATCCTTGACCGTTGGGGGCGTTGGTACCTCTTCGGGGCGCAGGCGGTCGTGGCGTACGGTGCGCCCCGGTTCAGCGCCGACGTCGACGTGACGGTTGAGCTCGATCCCGACGATCCGGAGCGCTTCGTGCGCGACATGGAGGCGGGTGGGTTCGCGCTTCGCGTCGACGATCCGGATTTCGTGCGGCGCACGCGCGTCATGCCGTTCGTCCACGTCGCCACCGGCATGCCGCTCGACGTCGTGCTGGCCGGGTCGGGACTCGAGGACGAGTTCCTCGATCGGGCGAAGACCACGGACATCGGCGGGGCCCGCGTCCCGTTGATCGATGTCGCCGACCTCATCGTCGGCAAGATCGTCGCCGGCCGACCCAAGGACGCCGAAGACGCGCGAAGCCTCTGGCGAATCCACGGATCGGATGCCCGCCGCCGCCGAATCCGCCGATTGCTGCGGCTGCTTGAAGAGGCCCTCGGTCAGAGCGACCTGCTGAGCGGCTTCGAGTCCATCGCCGGCGGAACGTCGACGCACCGGTCGTGACGGGGGCTGGTCCTCGGGGCGACCGGCCGTGGGCCCAGATCAGCGAGGTGCTCGGGGCGTTGGATGGAGATCGGCAAGCGCCCGCGGCGTCCGGAGCCGGGCGGAGGAGAGCCGGCAAGAACTGCGCTACACGACGGAGAATCGAGATGACCGAGCCCACCAGTCGCTGCCTGGCGCTGATCAGTCTCGCGGGGACCGTTGCGTTCGCGGCGGTGTCCCCGGCCGGGGCGCAGGAGGGTGCGGCGGTAGCGCCGCCCAACATCGTCGTCATCATGGCCGACGACCTCGGTTACGGCGACATCAGCCCCTACGACGGGTGGATCGACACGCCGCGGCTCGACCGGATGGCGGGGGACGGCATGCGGTTCCTCGACTTCCACTCGAGCGGCAACGTGTGCAGCCCCACCCGGGCCGGCCTGATGACCGGCCGCTACCAGCAGCGGGCGGGCATTCCCGGGGTGCTGTTCGCCAATCCCGCCCGCCCGTCGCACGACGACGGCATCGAGCCCGAGGAGCTGACCCTGGCCGAGGCCCTGCGGGCGCGGGGCTACGCCACCGGCGTCTTCGGCAAGTGGCATCTCGGCTACCGGGCCCGGTTCAACCCGGTGCGGCACGGGTTCGACGAGTTCCGCGGCTTCGTCAGCGGCAACATCGACTACCACTCGCACGTCGACACGATGGGGCGGGCCGACTGGTGGCGCGACGACGAGCTGAGCACCGAGGAGGGCTACGCCACCCACCTCGTCACCGAGCACGCGCTGCGCTTCATCGAGCGGAACCGCGACCGGCCGTTCTTCCTGTACCTGCCGCACCACGCCCCGCACTACCCGTTCCAGGGGCCGGACGACCCCGCCGACCGCACCGTGGGCGGCGAGTTCGACCCGCGGGGCTCGGTGGCCGACCGCCGCCGCGCCTACCGCGACATGGTGCAGGAGATGGACGCGGGCATCGGCGAGGTCCTCGACGCGATCGAGGCGCAAGGCATCGCCGACCGGACCCTGGTGTGGTTCTTCTCGGACAACGGCGCCGCCCAGTGGGGCTCGAACGGCCCGCTGCGCGGTCTGAAGGCCACCGACTGGGAGGGCGGGCACCGCGTGCCGTCCATCGCGCTCTGGCCGGGCCGCATCGCCGCCGGGACCGAGACGGACCAGCTCGCCTCGACCCTCGACGTCATGCCGACGCTGCTGTCGCTGGTCGGTCCCGGCGCGGGGGCGCCGGCGGAAGGCCCCGGGGCGACCACCCTGCCCGCCTTCGACGGGGTCGACCTGTCGGCGGTCCTCCTCCGGCAGGAGAGCCTGCCCCCGCGACAGCTCTTCTGGGGCGCCGACGGCACCTTCTGGAACGGCGCCGCGGTGCGCGACGGTCCCTGGAAGCTCGTCATCGACCGCTACGACGAGGCGCCGGGGCCGCCGCTGCTGTTCAATCTCGACGACGACGTGGGGGAGCAGGATGACCTGGCGGCAGTCCAGCCGGAGCGGGTCGATCGCATGCTGGCGGCCCTGGAGGCCTGGAGGACTGACGTGGGGGCGATTCGCTGAGCGGCCGTTTCCCGAGTGACGGCGCCGGCCGGTATGGCGAGTGCGGACAGCTCAACCGGGCGGTGCTTCGAGATCGAGACGGCGCCTGCATCCCCGAGTGACGGCGCCGGCCGCTCTATGGCCGGTGCGGACAGCTCAACCGGGCGGCGCTTCGAGGTCGAGACGGCGCTTGCATTCCCGAGTGACGGCGCCGGCCGCTCTATGGCCGGTGCGTACAGCTCAACCGGGCGGCGCTTCGAGATCAAGACGGCGGTCGCATCCCCGAGTGACGCCGGCGGCCGCAATGGCCGGTGCGGACAGCTCAACCGGCGGCGCTTCGAGGTCGAGACGGCGGCCGCATCCCCGCGTGACGGCGCCGGCCGTGATGGCGAGTGCGGACAGCTCAACCGGGCGGCGCTTCGAGATCGAGACGGCGCCAGAAGTCGGCCTCGTCGGCGCAGGCGAGCGCGGCCGCCATCACCGTGTCTCGCGGCAGGCCGGAGAACGCCGCGGCGTGCTCGGGAAACGCTGGCGAGAACGACCGCCCGCGCAGCTTCAGCAGGCTCTGCACCGCCGCCGCGAGTTCCTGGGCACGGCCCTCCAGGCGGCCTTCCGCGAGCAGGGCGCGCGACAGCGGATCGTCTTCGGGTCCGCGCCCTTCCCGGGCCCCGAGGGCCCGTCCCACGCGTTCGAGCACGCGGCAGGTCGCGGGCGTGGGCACCGGCTCGGTCAGGCCGGCGTGGATCTCGGCCGCCGTCCAGCCGGGGAACGCCCCGCTCTCCTCCGCGGACCGGTACCGCCCGGCCTCCAGCCGGTGGACCGTCACCCCGGCCGGCCGCCGGCGCGTGGCGCCGGCCGGTGGCACGACCACCCACAGCTCGGGGAAGCCCCATGCTTCGTACAGCAGCAGCTTGCCGGGACGCACGTCGGTCGTGTGATCGACTTCGAGCACGACGTCGGGGAAGTCGTGCTCGCCGATGGTCAGGGACCGCTGCGGGGTGGCGGCGCGGTCGGGATGCAGGTACAGCGTCTCGTCCGCCTCCAGCGCCCGCTCCGCCCGGCCCTCGGCGTCGCGCACCACCAGGCTGACCGAGCCGAACGAGACGATCGGGGCACCGCGCACCGAGGCGATCCGCTCCACGAGGTGCGGCAGCCGCCGCGAGGAGCCCTCGTGGACGCCGGAGTTCTCGGCGACCACCCAGGCGGTCCCGCTGCGGACGTCCCAGTACTCGATGTGGCCGTCGTAGGTCTCGAACCCGTCGCGCAGGAGCGGTATCGGGCGGGCGCCGGGAAACCGCAGCGCCTCGTAGCTCGGCGCGCGGCGGCCGGGTGCATCCGGTCTCGCGGGGCTCGCGGCTTCGGAGCCGCCGGCGCCGCGCGCGGTCCGCGGCAACGTGTCGGTGTCTGCCATCGGTTGAGTTTAACACGGACCGTGCGCTGTACGTCCGGCGATCGTCGCTGACGCTCTCAAAGCTCCCGAAGGGCGGTGGCCACCGGCAGCCGGGCGGCGCGGAGGGCGGGGAAGAGCTCGCCGAGGATGGGCCCGCCAACCCACGCCAACATACGGCCACCGGCTGCTCGCGCAGCGGTATGGCCTCCCGCTCATCAGAAATCACGTCGCTGTAGTGAGATAGCGAGACAGCAAGATCCCATCGGGGTCTCGTGAACGAACAGGCGCCTTTTCACGCGGCCCGCTCGCCACAGGCTACTTCGCGAGGCACGGCTGCCGCTTGGCTGCGGCCTGGCGCTTCGCCGCGGCGAAGCGCCCCGAACCCCTCAATCTTGCTGGGGCCGCGAAGGGCTCGTTTCGGTTACGTTTGCTCAAGGGGCAGGACCGAAGAAATGCGAGGTGCCGCGATGGAGGGAAACGCGTTCGACCGCCTCGTGGCCCTGCTGCCACGAGGCCGCGCTCGACGACGCCCGCTGGCCCGCCGCCTCCGGTCTCATCGACGAAGCCTGCCGCGCGAAGGGGCAACAGCCTGATTCTCGGCGACGGGGGTTCACACGAGGATGTCCGCATCCTCCTCGCCTGGTTCTACTTCGGCGGGCAACGTCACCGCGAGCTGGAGCGCGAGTACTTCGGCCTGTACCACGCCGTGGACGAACGCGTCCCGCGCCTGCGGCGCCTGCCCGACAGCGAGCCGATCGGCGCTGTCGATCTCTTCACCGACGAGGAGTTGAAGACCTCCCCCGTCTACAACGGTGGCGCTGCCCAAGGGGGCACGCGCCCGGCGATGGTGCGGGCGTTCGCCGACGGCCTCGGCGGCGTGCTCCCCGCCGCCGGCACCGCCGTCGCGCCCCGCCGGCCGGCGTGACGGGGGCGCGGCCGGGGCCGCGCCGCTCGGCCCGGGGAGGGAGTCTGTCGCCTCGGCCCCGGACGCCGACCGTGAGGGCCGGGTTGTTCGTTTGGAGCCGCGCGGGAGTTTTAACAACCGATGGGAGATTGCATGTCGCGGCTGGGCGCGGCCATCCTGCGCATCAGCGCGATCCTCGATCCCGACACCGTCGTCCGCGAGGTGGCCGAGAACGCTCGCGCCCTGACCCGCGTCCCGCGCGGCGTGGTCGTGACCGGGGACGACGGGGGGGCGGCGGTCGTCGTGGGCTCGGGCTTCACGCCCGACGAGCGCCGGCGGCTGGCCGCCTGGCCCGACGGGCCGCGACTCGTCGAGCACCTGCTGGGCCTGCCCGGGGTGACGCGGCTGCCCGATCTGCCCGCCCGCGCCCGTTCCCTCGGCCTTTCCCCGCAAGCGCCCCTGCCCAAGACCGGGCTCGCCACGCCCATGCTCCACCGCGGCTCGCCCGTCGGCGCCCTCCTCGTCGGGGCCGACGACGAGGGACACGAGTTCTCCGACGAGGACGACGAGGTCTTCGGGCTGTTCGCGCCGCAGGCGGCGACGGCCATCGCCAACGCCCGCGCCCACCGGGACGAGCGTCGAGCCCGGGCCGAGTTTCTGAGCGTGGCGAGCCACGAGCTGCGGGTCCCGCTGGCCGCCATCATGGGTTCGTGCGCGGCGGTGCTCGACGCCGCGCCCGAACCCGACCCGGTCGAGATGCGGCAGTTCTTCCGCGTCGTCCGCGCGCAGGCCGACCACATGCGGCGCCTCGTCGGCGACCTGCTCGCCGCCGCGCGCCTCGAGGCCGGCGCGCCGACGGTCGTCCCCGAGCCGGTGGCCGTGGACGCGCTCGTGGGGCGAGCCAGGGGGACATTCCTGAGCGGCGGCGGCACGCGCGCCGTTCGCATCGACCTTGCGCCCGGCCTGCCCCGCGTGATGGCCGATCGGCATCGTGTCGTGCAGGTCCTGAACAACCTCCTGTCCAACGCGGCGAAGAACTCTCCCGAGTCGTCCCCCATCCGCGTCGAGGCGGCGCGAGATGGCGACCGCGTCGCGATCTCGGTGTCCGACGAAGGCCGGGGGGTGCCGGCCGAGCGGCTGCCGCACCTCTTTCGGAAGCAGGCTTCCGCCGCCGGCGGTCGCGCGCGCGACCCCGGCGGGACCGGCTTGGGCCTGTCCATCTGCAAGGGCCTGGTGGAGGCCCACGGGGGGCGCATTCGGGCCGAGAGCGGCGGGGAAGGCCGGGGAACACGCATCGTCTTCACGATTCCCGTGGCCGAAGCGGCCGGGGAGAGCGCCACGGTCCGCGAGGGCCCGAGCCGCGTCCGCCGGCCGGGAGAAGGGCGCGGCGAGAAGCGCATCCTCGTCGTCGACGACGATCCCCTGGCCCTCCGGTATGCCCGCGACGCCCTGACCAACGCCGGTTACGCCGCGCTGGTGACGGGCGACCCGCGCGAGCTGTCGCAACTGATCAGGACGAAGAAGCCCCACTTGATCCTGCTCGACCTCGTGCTGCCGAGGGTCGACGGCATCGAGCTGATGGAACGCATCCGGGAGATCGCCGATCTGCCGGTGGTGCTCGTCTCCGCGTACGGGGGAGACGAGACGATTGCCAGGGCCCTGGAGAGCGGCGCCGCCGACTATCTCGTCAAGCCCTTCTCGCCGACGGAGCTGACCGCCAGGGTCCGTGCGGTCCTGCGCCGGCAGGCCCAGCCGCAGCCCTTCGTGGTGAACGACCTGGCCATCTGCTTCGAACGGCGCACGGTCACGGTGGCCGGCCGGCCCGTGGAGCTGACGGGCACCGAGTACGAGCTGCTCAGAGCGCTCTCGCTCAGCGCGGGTCGAGTGCTGACCTACGACGTCCTGCTGCGCCGGGTGTGGCCGGGACGGGACTCGGGCGACGTGAGGGTGGTGCGCGCCTTCGTCAAGGTCCTGCGCCGCAAGCTGGGCGACAACGCGAGACGCCCGGCCTACATCTCGACCGAGCGCGGGGTCGGCTACCGCATGGCCGGGCCGCGCTGAGCCGTCGCGGGAATTGGGTGACTTCATGAATAGCACCGCATATTGGGCGACGTCACGAAGAACACGCCATATTGGGCGACGTCACGAAGAACACGCCATATTGGGTGACTTCACGAAGAACAACCCATTGGGCGGTCCATGTTCACTCTGGATTCACATTTCCCTTGTATCGTCAAAATTGATGCGGTCTTCCGTCCACCGAGGCTGGCGACCCCGGCCGCTTGGCGTTTCGTTTCGGTGCGCGGCGCGACGTGACGCCGCCTGATGGCGGGCGAGTCGCGCGAGACGGTGAGCGCTTGACGGCGACCGCGACGGCGTCGTAACTCTGGAGGCATCCACATGAGGCTTCGGTTTCCCTTGCTCGCCGGCACGGCGGCCCTTCTCGTCGCCGGCTCCGCGAACGCACAGTTCCTCCAGACCTTCGACGAGTCGCTCTGGGGCGTCCAGGGGTCCTTCACGCCGACCTGGCAGTCGCTGGACCAGTTCGGCAACATCATCTCGGCCAGCTCCGTCGACATGTCCGGCTCGGAGTACACCATCGGATTCGCCCGGGGCCGCATGTCGGGGGGGCACTGGGGCCTGTCGCTGGTTCGCCAGCAGGTCGAGGCCGGCTCGGCCTGCTTCGCCGACGAGCCCGACTGCGTCGATGCGGCCAACGCGGGATTGCAGGGCCTCGAATTCAACTGGTTCGTGCCGTTCGGCAGCCCGTTCGCGGGCGACCGGGTCCAGATCGGGATGAACATTGGCCTGGGCGCGGGCTGGTACAACGGCACGGTTCACGTCGGCGGCCACGACGTGGCGGCCGACCGGTGGCTGCGCTTTCTCGATCGGGACAACTTTCCGGTGCCCATCGTTCGGGGCGAGTTCGCCGTTGCGGGCATCCTGGCGCCCGGGCTCAAGCTGATCGGAACCGGCGGATACGGCATGCCGGGCAATCGCCGGTTGAGCCTGAACGTCGCCTTCTTCCCTCTGGCGGGCCGCTAGGAGTCTGCGCCGCAGAACCGCGCGGACTCTCCTGCAGGGTTGGTTGGGCGCCCAGCGGAGCCGCGGGCGACGACGGGCGGGCCAGCCCGGGGCCGTCCGGCCGAGGGCGTTGCCGCGGGGAGCGGCGCCGGATCGTGCGGGAACCAGGCCATGAGACACACATTCGCCGCCGTCCTCTGCGGGGGCCTGCTGCTGGCGCCGGCGGGGGCGTCGGCCCAGTCCGCGTGGTTCGATCTGGTCGTGTCCGGATCGCTCGGGCAGGTGATGGGCGCGGAGGCGCCGTCGTTGGGCCCGCGGTTCCTGCGCGACCTGATCGGCGTTTTCCAGGATCCCGCGATGGCGATGGCCAACCGGGCGGGTGCCGAAAGGATTCGCGACTGCCTCGGCGATCTTCAGGGCCTGCGCACGCGTTGGCTCGAGGTGCGGCGCGTCGCGGGCGAGGTGGGGCTGCCGGCGGCGGCCGGGCGTGAGGGCCGGGAGGCGCTGGAGGCGTTTCTCGATCTGTTCGACCTGCGGCTCCGCCGCGACGGCGCGACCTGGCGAGTCGTCCCGACCGACGAGGAAGCGCGCCGCCGCAGGGCCGCCGAGCGGACGGCGGCGGCCTTGGGAGACCGTCCGCGCGCCGCCGGCGGGGCGGTCTGCGGCACCGACGCCGGCTGGCGGTCCGCTGAGGTGGAGCGGCGGCTGAACGGGGGCGAGGTCATCGCCTGGGACCTGCCGGAGTTCACGGTGTCGCTTCCCCTGTCACCGCGGGTGTGGCTGGACGTGGTGTACGACGAGGACGCCGGCAGCGACGCGGCGGCGGCGGCGCGAATCGCCGGGCGGGCCGCCGATCTCGTGGGGCGCCTCGTGACGGACCCGCGCGCGGCGCAGCTTTACGTCGGCCTGTCGGGGCTCGACGACCGGACGCTGGCGTGGTTGGGTCGGAGCCCGCGGGCGCTGTCGCAGCTGTCCGGCGGGCGCCTGGAGACGTTCGCCCGGTTCGGCCGGAGCCTCCGCGTGCACGACGGCGAGGTGCGCGTGCCGGGGGGCGACGGTGCGGCCGCCTTCTGGGAGGACCTCGTCGACGCGTCCGTCACCGACCCCGAGCGGTTCGTCGATCGATTGTTCGAACGGTCGTCGGTTCGCGTGGCCCACGCCTACGACCTGGTGTCGCGCCTGGCCGAGCGCCACCGGCGGTTCGTGCTCGGCGCCTGGCAGTCGAACGAGCGCGACCGGCGGCGCGGCCGGGAGAGCTTGTGGCGGGTCCTCGACGGGTTGCCGCGGCCCGATTCCCGGCTCGCCGCCGCCGGCGGCGAGCGAATGACGGGGCTCCGCTGCCGCGGCGCGGGCGGCCGCCGCCGCCGAGGCGCGCGGCCCGCCGGGGCCGACCCTGCCCTCGAGCCGGCGGCGGTGCTGCGCGCCCTGTCCGTCGGCGAGTCCGGCCGGCTCGTGGGCCCCGCCGCGCGGGATTTCTGGGAACGGGTGTTCGATGACGACCGCGTCCCCGAGAATCCCGTACGTGAGCTGGGCCGCATCGACCCCCTTCCCGCCGCCGACGCCGCGTTCGTCCTCGCCACGACCTGCGACGTCCCTCCGGCGGTCGGCCGGACCCGCCTGCGCGCCTTCGCCTTCGTGCAGCGGCGCTTCGGCGACGGCGCCGCCGCCGACCTGCCGGCGGCGCTCGCGGCGGCCCGGGCGGTCATGCGGTACCCCATGCTCATGCTGTCGGTCGAGCGCATGGGAGTCGAGGACCCGCGGGTCTACGTGGCCCTCGCGCGGGCCGCGCGGCGCTTCGACGGCATCGCCCAGCCCCTGCGGCTGCGCGACGCCCTGTCGCAGTTCCAGGGCGCGATCGCGCTCGTGGAACGGGCGCGACTGGCCCGCGCGATGACGCTGGACGCGGCCGGGGCCGCGCTCCTGGCACTCGCGGCGGAGCCCATGACCGCCGACGGCGGCTTCGACGGCGGGGTCGCGGGCTGGCTCGCCGGCCACCTGCTGCCCCGTCTCGGCGTGCCCGCGGCGCCGTCGTTCCAATCGGGCGCGACCGACCTGCGCTTGCTCGCGGCCCTCGCCGGCGCCCCCGAGGGCGAGAGCCCCGTCATCGATTGGGAGGGTCTGACGTACCGGTTCGACCCCCACCTCGCGCAGTTCGAGCGTTATCGTCGGACCCGCGACCAGCTCGGGGGCAATCGTGTCGACGCGGTGCTCGCCCTGTGGGCGCTGGCGACCGAGCTGACGGCCGGCGTCGGGTCCGCCGGTGACTTGCCGCCGTTCGTGGACCGGCTGGAGGCTTCGGTGGCGGGCATCCGGGACCCGCAGGTCGGCTTGTACGTGCCGGACATGAGGAGCCTGCCGTACGCCGAGTTCGCCCGGCCGCTCGTGGACGACCTGCGGGAGATGGCCGGCCGAGGGAGCCTGAGCGAGCTGCCGCGCGTGGCGGGGCAGCTGCGCTACGTCGTCGACGTGCTCGCGGCGGACCTGCTGCGGACGCTGCCCTACGTGATGCACCTCGCCAACGCCGACGGGACCGCGGCCCTGGGGAGCGACATCGCGGCGCGGCACGAGTTCGGCGTGCGCATCGACGACCGGGAGGACCGCGTCCGGGCGCCCTGGACCCTGCCGCGGGCACGGACCGCCCCCCCGCCGCCGTTCCACCGCATCGGCGAGTTCTGGGTCGCCCCCGACGAAGATCGGTTCACATACGCCTGGCACGTGTACGGTGGGCTGCTGTCGCTGGATCTCGCGCTCGCCCCCTTGTACCTGTCGCTCCTCTCCGGCGTCATCCCGGCGGCGGAGCCCGCCTTCACCGCGGCGGAGGAGGAGCACTTCGCCCGCGGCGTGGCGCTGTTCAATGCCGTCGAGGCGACCGGGGAAGAGGTCGCGGCCGTCGCCGCGGCGATCCGGCGGGGCCGGGCGCGGGTGCAGCGGCTCGGCCGCGACGCCGCCGGGTTGTCGGACATCGCCCGCGAGATCGGGCTGAGCCCCGAGCGCGGCGAAGACCTGGCGTGGGCACTTCGGAGCGATCCGGACGCCCTGGAGCGGTTCTTCTCGCGGAACGAGCTGCTCTGGCTGGGCCTGGACGACGAAGGCCGCGGGCGGCGGCCGGCCGGCTGGGGCGCTCCCGCCATCTGGCTGGAGGGTTGCCTCTGCCTGCGCATCCCGGCGCCGGACGGCGAAGACATCTGGAGCGCGCCGGCGGAGCATCTGGCGTCGCGGTTCGCGGACCTGCCGCTCGCGCTGGCGGAAGCGGTGGACGACCTGGGGCTCCCGGCGCCGATCGTCGGCGAGCTGCTGCCGCTCGCGACCCGCGAGCTGCTGGACGGCATTCGCGGCGTCTACACCGGCGGAGACGGGGACGCGGCGGGAATCGATCCCACCGGTGGCGACGGCATCGACCTGCGGTGGCGCCGCGGGCGTTTCGGCGCCCTGGTGCGCCGGGCCCACGGCCTGTCACCGGGTCGCGTCGCCGACTACGTGGCGACCCTGGTCGGCCGCGGCCGCGCGCTGCGGTCGTTCGAATGAGGGAGAGTGGTGGAAAGATGCCTGGCAGCCACGTCCGATCGGCGTGCTCGGCCGCGGCCGCGGTCGTGGCTCTCGGCGCGCTGGCGCCGCCGCCCGGCTGGGAGGCCGGCGTCGCGGCCGGCGCTCTGCCGCCGGTGGCCGGCGCACCGGCCCCGTCCCAGGACGCCGGCCCGGTGCTGACCATTCTGGAACCCGATGGAGAGGCCTACCTCGTGGGCGACGTGCGGCTGCGCGCCGACGTCGCGCCGGCGGACGGCGTCGAGGGGGTGGAATTCTTCGTCGACGGGTCGCCCGTCTGCGCGGTCTCGGCCCCGCCGTTCGAGTGCGTCTGGGACGCCGGGCCGCGGGCGGAGTCGCGCGTCGTCCGCGTCGTGGCCCGCCTCGGCGGCGGGCGCCGGCTGGCCCACAGCGTTCGCACGCGCGAGCGCGCGGGGGCCTTCTTCTCGGCCGGGACGACCGCGGTGCTCGTCCCGGTGGCGGTGCGGGACCGTCGCGGGCGCGCCGTCGAGGGCCTGACGGAGGGCGACTTTGCGCTCTTCGAGGACGGCGTCCGGCAGGAGCTGTCGTTCTTCGAGACCGCGGACATGCCCCTCGACCTGGTGCTCGCGGTCGATTTCAGCGCCAGCATGGCCAACTCGATCGAGGCCCTGCGGTTCGCGACCCGGCGCTTCGTCGACTCGCTCGCGGGAACGGCCCGCCTCAGCCTGCTCGCGTTCAACGACCGGCTCTTCGTCCCCGCCCGTCAGGAGCACGACCGCGACGTGCTTCTCGCCGCGGTCGACACCCTGCCGACGCCGTTCGGCGGGACCGCGCTCCTCGACGCCATCGTGCAGGCGCTCGAGCTGCACGGCGAGGACTTCGCGCACAAGGCGATAGTGCTGTTCAGCGACGGCGACGACCGGGACAGCCTGGCGACCCTGGAGACGGTCGAGCAGCGGATTCGCGCGGGCCAGGCGACGGTCTACGTCGTCACCCTGGGCCGCGGGCGCGCCATCGAGGGGGTGCGGACGATGCTCGGCCGGCTGACGCGGGTCAGCGGCGGCCGCTCGTTCCCCATCGAGCGGATCGACGACCTCGACGACGCCCTGACCTACATTCGCAGCGATCTGCGGGACCAGTACTTCCTCGGCTACCGGCCCGCCGACGCCGCCTTCGACGGCGCGTGGCGCCGCATCGAGGTGCGCACGGGCGATCGCCGCCACGTCGTGCGGGCCCGGGAAGGGTACGTGGCCGCGCCGCGGTACTGACCGCCGCCGCGCCACCGGTACTGCGAGGGTGACGATGAGCGCATCGACGAACGATCTTCCCCGCGATTTCGACGATCGCTTCCGCATCGAGCGCCGGCTCGGACGCGGCGGCATGGGCGACGTCTACAAGGCGTACGACACGGTGCTGGAGCGCACCGTCGCCGTCAAGACCCTGACCCCGGGGAACGCCGACCCGCAGGCGGTCGAGCGGCTCCTGCGCGAGGCGCGCGCCTGCGCGCGTTTGACGCATCCGGGCATCGTCACTATCCACGACGTGCTGCAGGCGGAGGGGAGCGTCCACATCGTGATGGAGCACCTCGAGGGAACGAGCCTCGAGTCGCTGAATCGGTCTTCCCGCTTCGCGGCCCCCGACGCGAAGATCGACGTCCTCGCCCGGATTCTCGACGCCCTGCACTACGCCCATGGCCGGGGCGTCGTCCATCGGGACATCAAGCCGAGCAACGTGCAGCTCCTGCCCGACGGTTCGGTGAAGCTGCTCGACTTCGGCATCGCCCACGTTGCGGGAGCGGCCGCCCTGACCGTGACCGGCACCATGACGGGGACCGTGCACTACGCCTCTCCCGAGCAGTTGCGCGGCGAGGAGAGCGACGCGAGCACCGACGTCTACTCGACGGGAATCCTCGCCTACGAGGTGCTGACGGGGCGGCGGCCGTTCGACGGAGACTCGATCGCGGCCGTGGTGACGAAGGCGCTGAACGATGCCCTGCCTCCCATGGGGACGACGCTCGGCGGGGAGTCCTCCGAGATCGAAGGCATCGTTCGGCGTGCGACCGCCAAGCGCAGCTGCGATCGTTACGCCAGCGCCGGCGACATGAAGAACGCGTTGACGGCGTGCCTGGCGGCGCGGGCGGCGCCGGCGCCGGCGGCCGGCGCGGTGGCCGAGGCGCCCACGGCCGTCGCCGTCCCCGCCGCCGGCGCCGCGCCCGCACCGGCCGTCGGCGGCGTGCCGGAGCGGCCGACGGCCGCCTCTACCGCTTTCGCCGCGACCTCGACCGCGCTCCCGGCCGCCACCGACTCCGGCGCCGCGGAACCGCCTTCGCCGCGCCCGCGCCGTCGCCTTCTCGCCGCCGCCGCCGCGGTGCTGGTCCTGCTGGCCGGGGCGGCGCTGCTGGACCCCGTTTGGGGGCCGGCGTCTTCGGAGGACGCGCTCTCGTCGGCCGCCGGGCCGTCCGCCCTCGGGCCGCCGCCCCGGTCCGTCGCGGCGGGCATGGAGGCGCCGGCGGTGTCGCCCGCGGCGGGTCCGGCGTCTCCCCCGGCCGGAGCTCCGGCGTCCGCTCCCGCGGAAGTCGCCGCCGCCGGGGTCACGGCGGCCGGGAGGGCGGAGAGCGCTCGGGCCGCGTCCGCGGCGCCCGGTCCTCCGCCCGCTCCCGGTCCGGCCCCGCCGTCGCCCGGTCCCCCGCCGTCGCCGCCCGTCGCTTCGCCGGCCGGGTCGCCGCCGCCCCTGGCGAGCCTCGGCGCCAAGGACCTCTACTACGCGGCGACGCGGCCCGGGTCCCCGGCCGGCGCCGGAGAGGGGTCGGCGCCGGCGGGCGAGGAAGTCGCCGCCGCCGCGGGGCTCAGGTACCGCATACTCCGCGAAGCGCCCGACGGGGCGGCCGTCGAGGTCGACGCCGACACCGTGTTCCGCTCGGGCGACCGCATCCGGTTCGCGTTCGAGCCGAACGTCGACGGGTTCCTGTACGTGATCCAGCGCGGGTCGACGGGCCGCTGGTCGGTGCTGCTGCCGCACCCGCAAATCGCCGGCGGCCGGAACGCGGTGACCCGGTTCGGGGAGGTCACCGTGCCTCCCCCCGGGGGCTGGTTCAGGTTCGACGAGAACCCGGGGTCCGAGGAGGTCTTCGTCTACCTGAGCAGGGAGCCGATCCGGACCCTCCCCTGGGGCGGCGGCACCGTGGTGAGCGCCCAGTCCGTCGAGCAGCCGACGGTCATCGAGCTGGCCAACTCGGTGCGGACCCGGGACCTGGTGTTCGAGAAGGAGGACGCGCCGGACGGCCCGGAGCGGGCCGCCTACGTCGTCAACCAGGACGCGGTCGGGCACGCCGTGGCCTGGACCGTCGAGCTGCATCACCGCTGAGCCGCGGCCTCGACGGTGAACGGCCCTGATGAACGGGGAGGCATGGGATGAACGCTCCGTCTCGACGAACGACCCTCCGTTGCGCCGCCGCCATCGGCTTCTGGACGGTCCTGGCCGCGTCCTCCGGCGCGCCCGGCGCGGCGGCGCCGGGGCAGGCCGGGCAGGACCGGACGCGAGGCCGGGACCTGGTCTTCGATACCGCCGATCGGCAGACCGTGCAGCTCCCCGCGGTGCCGCGCGGCTACGCCCTCGTCGTCGGCGTCGGCGAGTACCGCAACCTCGACGAGTCGCGGCAGCTGCTGTTCGCGCAGAGCGACGCCGAGGCGATGTACCGCGTGCTCATCAGCCACGAGGGCGGGGCGTTCCCGCCCGAGAACGTGCGGCTGCTGACCGGCGCGCGGGCGACGCTGGTCAACATCCGCGAGGCCCTCGAGGATTGGCTGCCGTCGGTGGCGGGGCCGGCCGACCGCGTCGTCGTGTACTTCGCGGGGCACGGGTTCGTGCAGAACGGCCGGGGGTACCTGGCCCCGACCGACGTCGACCCCCGTCGGCTCGAGGAGACCGCCTATTCCATGGCGGCGCTCGGCGACGTCATGGCGAACCGGGTGCAGGCCCACTGGAAGGTGCTCCTCACCGACTCGTGCCACTCCGGCAAGATCAACGCGGAGACGACGAACGAGGCCCTCGACCGGCAGTACAGCAACCTGCCGCGGAGCTTCCTCACCCTGACCGCGACCCGCGAACGCGAGATGAGCCACGAAGACCCCGGCCTGTCGACGGGGTTCGGGTTATTCACCTACTTCCTCACCCAGGCCTGGCGGGGCCACGCCGACAACGACCCCTGCGACGGGCGCATCACCGCCGACGAGGTGATCGAGTACGTCCGGGCCAACGTGCGGCGCTACGCCAGGGACCGGCGGCTCTCGCAGACGCCGACGGCGCGCGGAGACTACGACCCCGCCATGCTGCTCGGCGTCGGCGCCATGTGCCTCGGGACCGCCGACCCCGAGGCGCCGGCCCTGCTGGGGACCGCGATCGTCGAGGCCAACATGGACGACGTCGATCTCTACATCGACGGCGACCTCGTGGGCACCGTCTCCAGGGGCCGGCCGCTGACGATTCCGCGCCTCTCGTCGGGGCTGCACGAGTTCATGGGGGTGCGCGAGGGCTACGAGCCCGACACCAAGCAGATCATGATCGCCCCCGACCAGGAGGTCACCGTCACCCTGCGCATCCGCTACGTGCGGCGCATCGACGAGGCGGCGCTGGAGCTGAACGAGCAGGGCGAGCGCCTGCTGTTCACCCGTCGTTCCACCTTGAACCCGCTGAACATGCTGCCGGTCGCGCGGGAGCAGAGCACCCAGGACCTCGAGCGGGCCCGCGGGTTGTTCGAGGCCGCCCTGGCTCGCGATCCCGGGTACGGCAAGGCCGCCTACCACCTCGGACAGGTCCACCAGCTCCTGGGCGACCACGGCGCGAGCCGCGAGGCGTACCGCCGGGCGCTCGGCATCGACCCGAGCGACATCGACGCGCGCGTGCAGCTGGCGGCGGTACTGCTCGAGTCGGGCGATCCGGACGCGGCGATTCGCGAGCTGACGGACGCGGCGCGGCTGGAGGCGAGCGACGAGCTCTACGCGATGCTGGCCCGGGCGTACTGGGACAAGGGCGTCTGGGCGGACGCGGTCGCGTGGGCGTCGGAGGCCATCGCGCGCGACGAGTCGAATGCGCAGGCGCATCTCTGGAAGGCCGACGCGCTGCGGCAGATGGCCGCGGCCGCGCGGCCGGGCGCGGGGCGGCTGGCGCTGTATCGGGACGCCCGCGACGACTACCGGGCGTTCCTGAACCTGACGAACTTCGAGTCGTCGCTCGGCGAGAGGCTCGCGTTCCACTTCCTCGGGTTCGGCATCGGCCGCCGGCGGCACGCCGACCGCGAGGAAGCGTGGCGGGACCTGCGCACGTCCGGGTACCTGGGCCTGTGCATCACCGAGCAGCGGACGGACAACCCGTTGCGGGCGCGCGAGTACTGCCGGCGCGCGGTCGACTACGACGAGGGGAACCCGATCGCCCACTTCCTGCTCGGCAACGTCAACCGGGACCTGTTCAACGTCTACCAGACGTGCGACTACCTCCGGGCCGCCGCCGGCAGCTACACGCGGATGCTCGAGCTCAACGAGTACCTGGCCGAATCGGACAACGCCCGGAACTACCGCGAGCAGATTACCGGCGTCGCCAATCAGCTCGGCTGCTGAGCGGGGTGGCGCCGGGGCGGCGAGGCGGGCGGCGTACCTCCGTCGGGATGGCGGCGAGGCACTCATGCGCATCAACGGTCGGGTGGCGACGGCGATACCGTGCGCGGGGCTGCTGCTGCTGGCCGCGGCCGGGCCGCGCGCGCAGGAGGCCGCGCCCCTCCTCACCCTGCGGGAAGCGGTGCTGGTGGCGCTGGCCGGCAACGAGCGGATGCTGGGCTCGCGGGAGGCCATCGAGCAGGCCCGGCTCGGCCGCACCCTGGCCGAGTCCGCGTTCGGCATCCGGATCACCCCGAACGTCCTTGGGTCGTTCGGGCAGTCGGACGTGCGCAACCAGACGTACGGCGTGGGGGCGTCGAAGCGCTTCGCGACGGGGACGGAGTTTCGGATGGACGTCGGGGCCTCGACGTTCCGCAACCAGATCGGCAGCTTCTACGCGGCCGATACGACGCTGCTCGTCAGTCAGTCGCTGCTCCGGGGATTCGGGCCGGACGTCGGGCGGCGGCAGATCGAGCGGGCCGGCCACCAGGTCGCGAGCGCGGAACGCCAGCACGTTCTCGCCGAGCAGCAGCTCGCCATCGACGTCGCGGCGACCTACTACCGGCTGATCGCGGAGCGCGAGCTGGCGCGCGCGGCCCGGGCCGCCGTCGGGAACGCGAGGCAGCTGCTGGCCGCCTCGGAGGCCAAGCTGCAGGCCAACCTCGTGTCGCAGCTCGACGTGTTCCGGGCGCGCCAGCTCGTGGCCGAGGCCGAGGCGCAGCTCTTCGACGTCGAGGGCGCCGGGGAGGATCTCGAGGACCAGTTGCGGTTCTTCATGGATCGGGACGTCGACTACGAGTTCCGCGTCGCGGCCGCCGTCGACGCGCGGGTCGAGGCGCTGGCCCCGGAGGTGGCGGTGGCCACCGCCCTCGAGAACCGCATCGAGCTGCGCGGCGCCGACGCCGCGGTGGACCAGGCCGCGCGCGATGTCGGCTACGCGCGCCGCCAGTTGCTCCCTCAGGTCGACGTGAGCTTCGCGCTGACGCGGCGCGAGACCGCCGACGACCTGCGGAGCGCCTTCGGCGTCGACCGCTTCGAGCCGGTCACGTTCATTTCGGCGTCGACGCCGCTGGACCGCACCGCGGAGGCGGTGGCGGTCCGGACCGCGGCCATCGAGCGCAACCGCCGCGTGCGCGCGCGCGACACGCTGCGGCGCCGCATCGCGCAGGAGGCCCGTCGGGCGCTGCGTCTGCAGCAGCGGCTCGCCAACCGGCTCGACAACGCGGAGGTGACGGTGGAGTTCGCGGAGCGCGAGGCGGAGCTGGCCGACCTGAGGTTCCAGCGCGGCCTTTCCAACAACCTCGACGTCGTCAACGCGCAGGCGGCCCTGCTGAACGCGACGACCCGGCGGCTCGCTGTGCTCGCCGACCTCGCGGTGGCGCGGCTGGCCCTGCGCGCGACGCTCGGGACCCTCGACGTGCGCGCCGACCTGCAGTAGATCGCGCATGGCCCTCAATCGGCAGCGGACGCTCGGCATCGTCGCCCTGGCGCCGATCTGCCTGGCCGCGCTGTACGCCGTGCGCTCCGCGCCGATCGACGATCCGGCGCTGGCGTGGACCGTCGACCGCGGAGACGTCGTCGCCGACCTCGTCGAGCCGGGGACGCTGCGGGCGGCGGGATCGATCACCTATCGGTCGCCCGTGAACGGCCGCGAGCTCGAGATCGTCGAACTCGCCCCCGAGGGGCTGCGCGTCGAGGCGGGCGGCCTGATCGCCCGTCTCGAGACCCGCGACCTCGAAGCGGATCTGCGGCGGGCCGAGGACGACGTCCACGACATCGAGTTTGCGCGGCAGGTGGCTGACCTCGAGCTGCTGGAGGCGACGGCGGACTACGAGTCGACCATAGACGGCGAAGACGCCCTCGCCCTGGAGGAGAGCCGCACGAGCCTCGCCCTGACCGAGAGGAAGGTCGAACGGCTGCGGCGTGAGGTGCGGAACCTCGAGCCCCTGCTCGAGAAGGGGTTCATCACCGGCGACGAGCTCGACCGGTCGCAGGCCGAGCTGGAGGCGGCGGAGGCCGAGCTCTCGATGGCGCGCCGCCGCGCCGGCGTGCTCGTCGAACGGACCCACCCCCTCAACCAGCGCCGCGCCGAGCTGCAGCTCGCCCAGAAGCGCGCGCAGCGGGACGGCGTCAATCGCCGGTTGAGCGCGGCCCGCCGGCGGGTGGTGGAGATCGCCGGCCTGATCGAGCGTTCGGCCATCCGCGCCGTCGGCCCGGGGCTGGTCGTCCACGAGGAGTTCATGGCGTCGTCGCCGCGGCGGAAGGTGCGGCTCGGCGACCGGGTGACGCCGAGCCAGGGCATCGCACGGGTCGTCGAGGTGGACCGAATGCTGGTCGACACGTCGGTGCCGGAGCGGTCGGTCCATCGGGTGCGCCCGGGCCTGCCGGTGACGGTGCGCCTCGAGGCCTTCCCGGACCTGCGGCTGGCGGGCAGGGTCACGGCGATGGGGGTGCTGGCGCGCACGACCCGGGATCGAATGGTCGAGACCCGGCGCTTCGACGTGACCGTCGCCCTCGACCCGACCGATGCCGAGCTGCGGCCGGAGATGACGGCCCGCGTCGACATCCGGGTGGGGGAGCGGCGGGACGTGATCCGGCTGCCGGTCAGCGCGCTCTTCGAGCGTGAGGGTCTCACCGTGGTCGACGTGCTGGGCGGCGGCGGGGTCGAGACGCGGCAGGTCGAGATTGGCGAGCAGAACCAGCGGTTCGCCGAGGTGCTGGCGGGGGTGGCGGAAGGCGAGCGGGTGATGCTCGTGGAGGACCCGGCCCTCGGGAACGCGCCCCCTGCGAGGATGGAGCCGGCGGGCGCTCTGGACGCGCTCGCGCGGCGTCCCCTGTAGGTCGGTTTCGCGCGTCGGTGGGGGGGTGAAGGGCGAATGGCCGGCTGGGACCGGCGCCGGGAGATGCTGCGGGTCAGCCTGGAGGCGCTGGGCCGGTACCGGCTCAGGACCGCCCTGAGCACGCTGGGCATCGTTCTCGGCATCGCCGCGGTCATCGCCATGCTGTCGGTCGGAGAGGGCGCCCGGCAGGACGTGCTGCGGCAGGTGGAGCAGTTGGGCCTCGACAATGTCATCGTGCGCTCGCGGGGTCTCGGGGGAGAGGCCGGGCTTCGCCTGGGGGACGCCGATCTCCTGGCCGACCTGCTGCCGCGGGTGGTCGCGGTCAGCCCGCTGGTCGAGCGTCCCGTCGTCGCGTCGGGCCCCGTCGCGGCGCGGCGCGCGTCGCTGCTCGGGGTCGCGCCGGGCTACGGGGCAGTTCTCGAGCTCGACGTCGCTCGAGGGCGGTTCATCACGCCGCTCGACCGGGCCGCCGCGCCGCCGGTGTGCGTGCTCGGGGCGCGGTTGCGCGCCGCCCTCTTCGGATACCGCGACCCCGTCGGCGAGCACGTGCGGCTCGATCGCGCCTGGTGCGAGGTCGTCGGCGTCCTCGCCCCGCGCTCGACGGGAGGACGCGCGGGGCGGACGGCGGCGGCGCGGGATCTCGACGAGGTCGTGATTGCGCCGATCTCGGGCGTGCTGCCCGTGAGCCCGCCCGTCGGGCCGGGACAGCGCGTGGACGAGGTCTGGATCCAGGTCGCGGACGGCGACCACGTGCCGGCCGTCGCGGGCTCGATTGCGCGCACGCTGGGTCGCGCGCGCGGCGCGGCGCCCGAGATCGACGTCGTCGTGCCGCGCGACCTGCTGAATCAGCGCGTCCGGACCCAACGGACCTTCAACGTGGTGGTGGGCAGCGTGGCGGTGCTGTCGCTGCTGGTGGGCGGCATCGGGATCATGAACACGATGCTGACGTCGGTGCTCGAGCGTACCCGGGAGATCGGGCTGCGCCGGGTCGTGGGCGCGACGGCGCGCGACATCGCGGCGCAGTTTCTCGCCGAGAGCCTGATGGTGACGATGACGGGCGGCGCCGTCGGCATCGGCGTCGGCGTCGCCACCTCGTACGCCATCACCGGCTACGCGGCGTGGAACACCAGCGTCTCGTTCGCCGCCGTGGTGCTGGCCTTCGGCGTCTCCGCGGCGGTGGGCCTGGCGTTCGGCATCTATCCCGCGGTGCAGGCGGCGAGGCTGCAGCCGGTCGACGCGGTGCGGTACGAGTAGTCGTCTTCCCGTTTCCGGACGCTCGGATCGCGCCGGGACGCGTGCGGGGCAGAAGCGCATGAGCAGAGACAGGTGGAACATCGGGGCGGCGGTGGCGGCGGGGCTCCTGTCGGCAGCGGCTGCGGGCGGGGCGGCGACGGCCCGGGCGGCGGCCCAGGAGGAGGGCCTGCGCATCGTCGTCATCGAGGGCGAGGACAGCGTCAACATCATCGGGCAGGGGACGGCGGTGCCGACGGTGGTGGAGGTGCGCGACCGCAACGACCTGCCGGTGTCGGGCGCCTCCGTCGTGTTCCTGCTCGGCGAGGGGGGCGCCGCGACCCTCAACGCGGGGCTGTCGCAGGTGGCGGTGACGACGAACGCGCTGGGGCAGGCGGCGGTGACCGTGAACCCGCTGGCGAGCGGGGCGGTGCAGCTGTCGGTCAACGCGACGTTCCAGGGGCAGACGGCGGCGGCGACCATTCTGCAGACCAACGCGGCGTCGGCCGCGGCGGCGGGCGCCGGAGGTGGTGCGGGGGGCGGCGGTGCGGGCGGTGCCGGAGGTGGTGCGGGTGGGGCCGGAGGTGGTGCGGGCGGGGCGGGAGGTGGTGCGGCGGCGGGCGGTGCGGCGGGCGGTGCCGGCGGCGGGCTGGGCGCCGGCGCCATCGCGGGCGTCGTGGGCGCGGGAGCGGGCGCGGCGGCGGCGGGTGTCGCGGTGACCGGGGACGGCGGCGATGGCGGGACCCCGCAGAACCCGCCGATGGCGCTGCTGAGCATCTCGCCCACCGGGACGGGTATGGCGGAAGCGACGCAATACCGTTTTGACGCCAGCGGCTCGACCGACCCGGACCGCGACACGCTGACCTTCACCTGGGACTTCGGGGACGGCAGCCAGGGGATGGGCGTGACCACCACGCACGCGTACGCGGCGGGCGGGGCCTACACCGTCACCTTGACGGTGAGCGACGGGAGGGAGCAGACGACCGCGACGGGGTCGGTCACCGTCGCCCGGAACCTCGACGGCGGCCGCTTCGTGGGCGCGGGAGAGGTGGCCGCGCTCGACCCGGTGCTGGAGTTGACGCAGACCGGGTCGGGGTTGAGCGGCCGGTTCTCGCGGGAGACGTCGTCCACCAATTCGGCGCGGCGCTCGTGGACCATCAGCGGTCGGCTGACGGACCCCGACGACTTCGTCTGCCCGTGCGGCCTGTCGATGACGTTCCAGGGCGCCACGACGGGCACGACGGACCAGGAATATCGCGGCACGGTGAGAGACGATGCGTCAGTCATCGAGCTGGACGTCGGCGATGGCGGCGGCGCGTGGGTGTTCACCCGGCAGTGAACGGGCGGCGGCGCGTGAGCGTTCACCCCGCAATGACTCGTGGGCGTTCACCCCGCAATGAACGGGCGGCGCGTGGGCGTTCACCCCGCAAGTGAACGGGCGGCGGCTCGTGGGTGTTCACCCCGCAATGAACGGGCGGCTCGTGGGCGTTCACCCCGCAATGAACGGGCGGCGGCTCGCGGGCGTTCACCCCGCAATGAACGCGGGACGACGGTGCGGAGGTTGGAACCGATGGTGCTGTTGCTGCTGAACGAGCGTGCCCTCTTCGACTCCACATCCGCGCCGATTCGGCCTCGCACTGCCGGGGCGCTGTCGACGGGCGCGCGGACCGGCGCCCCGGCGCGGCGGCGGGGATCCCGGTGGCGGCGCCTGGTCCTGGCCGGTCTGGTCGCCGGCGGCCTTTTGGCCACGGCGCCGGGGAGCGTCCGCGCGCAAGGGAGCGTGCAGACCGATCGGGCGGCCCTCGAAGCGCTGTACCGCGCCACCGACGGCCCGAACTGGACGATCAGGACCAACTGGATGACCGCGGCGCTGCTCGGGAGTTGGTACGGGGTCGAGACCGACGACGACGGCCGCGTCTCGGGGCTGGAGCTCGGCTACTGGGACGACGTGCTCGATGAGCCCGTGGGCAACGGCCTCCACGGGTCGATCCCGCCCGAGCTGGGGAATCTGTCCCGCCTTGGCAACTTGAGGCTGTTTGGCCATGAGCACCGCGGCCCCGAAGAAGCCGATTCGGCGCGGGTGTTGACGGGACCGATCCCGGCCGCGCTGTCCGCGCTCACCGGCCTCGGGTCACTGGATTTCGGCCACAACGAGTTGACCGGAACGATCCCGGCTTGGCTGGGCAGCCTGACCGACCTCAGATTCCTGCATCTGGGCGGCAACGAACTGAGCGGCTCGATTCCGGACGAGCTGCGGAACCTGACCCGGCTCGAGGGGTTGTCGCTGTGGGGAAACTCCTTCACCGAGGGGGAGGCGATGCCGGCATGGCTGGGCACCCTGACCAATCTGCGGTGGCTCGACCTGGGGGGGCACAACTTCGCCGCCGGCGAGATTCCCGACTGGTTGCTGAACCTGAGCAATCTCGACAGCCTGCACCTCTGGGACAACAACCTGACCGGGCCGATTCCGACGTGGCTGGGCTCCCTGACCGAGCTCAGGTGGCTCGGGCTCGGCGGCAACTCCCTGACCGGAACGATCCCGGGCTCGCTGGCGGCCCTGTCCAACCTAGAGGGCCTCGGGCTCGGCGGCAATTCGTTCACGGCGGGACCGATTCCCGACTGGCTGGCATCCCTCGACAACCTCCGGGACCTGCATCTCTGGAACGCTCAGTTGACGGGACCGATTCCCGACTGGCTGGGGTCTCTCGACGACCTCGAACACCTGAATCTCGGCGGCAACGAGCTGACCGGCGCAATTCCGAGCGCGCTGGCGTCCCTCGACAATCTCCGGTCGCTGAGCGTCTGGGGCAATCAGTTGACGGGGACGATTCCGGGTTCCCTGGGAACGCTCGACAACCTCCAGTACCTGAATCTCGACGGCAACCAGTTGAGCGGGACGATTCCGAGCTCACTGGGCTCCCCGGTCAACCTCGATAGCCTGCAACTCTGCTGCAATCAGTTCAGCGGGAGCATTCCGAGCTGGCTGGGGTCCATGGACAACCTCAGGCGGCTCGATCTCCGCGACAATCAGCTGACCGGGCCGTTTCCCAGCAGCCTGACCGCCCTGTCGCTCGAGGAGTTCGGGCTGGACATCTGCGTTCCGCCGCTGTACCAGGACTGGGTCGCGACGATCCGCTACTTCAACGGGACCGTCTGCGGGGCCCTGCCGCACATCCCCGGCTTCTTGCCGCGCTGGTCGGGCGCGGGTCGGGGGGCGGGCGGCGGCGAGGCCGCCGGCCCCCGGGGCGCGCGGCCATGAACGCTCGGCCGCTCACCTGATGACGACGGCCCCTTCGCCGCGCTGTTCGACGAGCGTGTCGAAGTGCTGCACCAGCCGGTCGCGCCTGCGCATCAGGCTTCCTCGCTCGGCCCCGGTCAGACTGTTCCCGACCGCCTCCTCGAGCTCCTCCGACGTCAGGCTCCGCAAGCGTTCCAGCAGGTCGGCGCCGATGCGTATCATCAGCTCGGGTCTCGCCAGCTCGTCGTCGAGGCGAAACGCCCGGGTATGGTCGATGAGCCACATCCTCCAGTCGCTCGTCCACAGCACGTTGCCCTGATTGCGGTCGCGGTTCTTTATCAGCTCGTCGAACACGTACATCGTGTAGAGCTGCTGATAGGTCGCGGCCGGGTTCGGCCCGAAGCTGCGTTGCGCAGTGCGCTCCCCCTCGTCCATGGCGACGTCGTCGACCCACCACGTGACCGCGGCCGGCTCGCCGCGGATGAATCGGCGGACCGACATCGGCACGTTGTCGAGGCCCAGGAGCACCGCCACGCGGTAGGCCGCGACGTTGTAGAGGTAGAAGTCGCGAAAGTTGATCTCGCCCGCGGCCACCCGCTGGCGCCGATCGACGTTCTGGATGTGGACGTCGTGAGTGAGGTCGCCATCGGAAGCGGTTGCGCGCTGCGACCCGGTCACGCCGATGTTGACGTTCCGGTAGTCCGAAAGGTCGGCGTCGAGCAGGAACGCCTCCAGCGCCGCGGGAGAGAGCGATGGCGCCGCCGTTTCCTGGGCGTAGGCTGCCGTCAGACAGATTGCCGTCAACGCGAGAGCCGCCGAATGAACTCTTGACATGCCGCCCCCTCGACCCGGTGCCCAATGGATGTGCCGTGCGAAGTCGAACGTGAACCACCGAAGCCATGCAGAGGAACCGCGCGCGGCCGGACTGCAGGCGCCCGGACCGACTTGGAAGCCCGGGCCGGATAGAGTGGCACAGAAAAGAACCCGGAACAAGAAAACAAGTCACATATTTCACGAAAGGCCAGAGACTCTGAGTATTTCACGCTCAACACCTTATTCAAGGGCAGCTAATTCACATGGGATTCATGTTAGTCTTGTATGTTCCGCGTGCCTGAAGGGTTCCGGCCGCCGTCGTTCGGAAACGACGAGCCGGGCGCGGCTCGAGACCTGTCCGGCGCACGACGCCGCGGGGCGACACTGCACGGCCCCGCCATCGGGGACCAAGGTGTTCGGTTCCCGCCTTGCCGGCGTCGGTACTCGTGACTGGAAGGTCTTCGCGCCCCGAGAAAGGTGGTCGCGCGCCGATGCGGCAACGACGGTTGCGCGAGGGCCGTGGGGAGGATGAGGACTACGAGCGCGACGATCTCGTCGTCGACGTGGCCGACGCGCTGACGCTGCACCAGCAGGTGCAGTGGGACCGTTGCGAGAGGCTCGCCACGCCCGCCAACCGCTGGGTGATCGAGAACCTGCGGGCGTTCAGCCGCATCTTCACGGGCGGTCGCGCCCCGGCCGGCGACGGGTGGTCGTTGCTGGCGGGCTCCGAGCCTGCGCTCTACTCCGGCCGTCTCGTGCGCGCCGCCGTCTACGTCCTCGTCACGTACGCGGGGTTGCAGACGGCGGCGACGTTGGGGCTGGTCTGGTGGGGATGGGACACCCTCTACCGGGAGAGCGGCGAGCTTCATGTCTTCGTGTCGATCCTGCTCGTGGGGCACGCGGCGACCGCGTGCCTGATTCTCTTCGGAGGCCGCCGCGACCGGCGGACCCGGCTGCTCGGGACGTACTTCCTGCTGAAGGCCACGCTGGTGATGCCGCTCCCCGCGCTGGGCGTCATCCAGGGCCTTCCACCCGTCGAGCCGTTCGGCTACCCCAACTTCGGGGAGCCCTACATATTCCCGTTCCAGTTCGCGCCGGCGTTTCTGTGGGCGTTCGCCCGGGAGTGCCCCCGGCTGCGCCACCGGACCCGGCTCGGCGACCTCGCGCGCCGGATGGTCGGGGTCAGCGTGGTGGTCGGCTTCCTCTCGTGGGGCTGGGCCGTGGGGTGGTTGGTCCTGGCGCGGACCGGCTACGTCGATGCGACGGCCTACTGGCTGAGCTTCGACGGCGGCATCGTCTTCCTCGACCTCCTGTCGGTGGCGGCGGTGGTGGTCGTCGTGTTGCGCGCGTACAGCGCGCCGGCCGACGAGGCGCGTCGCGTCGCCATGTTCGGCGGCGGATTCCTGCTGGCCCTGGGGCTGGGGGCGGTGCACGACGCCGCGCAGGTGGTCGCGCCGGGGGGTTGGCTGACCGACTTTCGGTGGACTCCGGTCGTGGTGGCCGTCAATCTGCTGCGGTTTCCCGGCATCGTCCTGCTCTGGTACTCGGTGCTCGCGGTGCGGGTGCCGCATCTGCGCGAGGCGATCCGGGCAACCGGCCGACGGCTGCTGTTGCGCGGCCGCCTGCTCGAGGTGATGGCGGTGGCGCTGGCGTTGGTGCTGGGGTGGCTGGTCGCGAGCCGTCCCGAGCGACCGGTCGGCGCGGTCCTCGGCGATCCCCTGTTGCAGTCGCTGGCGGCGGCGGTCGGGGGGCTGGCCCTGGTCGCCACCGTCCGCGAGCGGCTCCTGGTCGGCCTCGACGCGTGGCTCTTCCCCGAGGCCGGCGACCAGCGGCGGGCGGTGGCCCACGCTGCGGCGGCGTTGGCCGGGGCGCGGGAGACGACCGCGGTGAGCCAGACCGTGAGCCGGTCGGCGCGGCGCGGCTGCGGCTCTCCCGCCGCCTTGCTGGTGGCGGCCGACGGCAGGTCCGCGGCCGGCGACTTCGTCGCGGCGGACGACAGGACGGCGCCCCTGGCCCGCGACTCGTCCATCGCCCATGTGCTGGAGACGTCGGGAGGGTCGCTCCGCGTCCATCCGGACGACGAGACGTCGCTGTTCCCCCTGCTGCCGCCGGCCGACGCGGCGTGGGTGGTCGAGACGGGGGCCGACGCGGTGGCGGCGGTGCCCGGCCCCGGGGCCGAGCTGCTCGGCGTTCTCGTGGTGGGCCGGCGGCTCGACGGCCGCGTCGTGCGCAGGGTCGACATCCCGTTTCTCGAGGCGCTCGGGGCGGCGGCGGGGCTGGCGGTCGCGCGCCTGCGTCTGATGCACGCGCCCGGGGCGCCGCCCCGGGAGGCGCCGCCGGCGTCGGAATGCCCCGTCTGCCATGGCCTGACCGGGCCCGGCGAGCCGCCGGGGTGCGGCTGCGGGGCGGCCTCGGTCGAGGCCGAGGCGCCGAGGCTCCTGGCCGGCAAGTACCGGCTGACGCGGCGTCTCGGCCGGGGCGGGATGGGGGTGGTCTACCTGGCCCGCGATCTGCAGCTCGAGCGCGACCTGGCGGTCAAGACCCTGACGGGCATGTCGGTCGAGCGGCTGATGGGGCTCAAGCCGGAGGCGTGGGCGATGGCCACGGTGACGCATCAGGCGGTGGCCCAGATTCACGGCGTGGAGTCGTGGCGGGGCCGTCCGTTCCTCGTCGTCGAGTACATGGCCGGGGGCACCGTTGCCGACCGCCTCGCGCGCGGGCCGTTGCCGGCCGCGCAAGCGGTCTCGGTGGCCGCGGTCCTGGCCGACGCGCTGGCCGCCCTGCACGAGACGGGCTATCTGCACGGCGACGTCAAGCCGAGCAACGTGGGGCTGACCGCGGACGGATCGCCGAAGCTGCTCGACTTCGGCCTCGCGCGGACTGCGCACGACGATGGGGCCCGGGGCGGCACTCTGCGGTACCTGTCGCCCGAGGCGCTGTCCGACCGCGCGGCCGAGGAGGCCGACGACGTGTGGTCGCTGTGCGTCGTGCTCTACGAGATGGCGTCGGGCGAGCACCCGTTCGGCGGCGGCGGCGCCGCCGAGGTCGCGGGGAACATCAGGCGTCGTCGCCTCGGCCCGGCCGTCCGGCCGCCGGCCGGCGCGGCGTCGCCGCGGGCCGAGGTCGTCGCGTTCGCGGCGTCGCTGCTCACGGCGCCCCGCCCGGCGCGTCCGGCGACGGCCAGGGAGTTTGCCGACGCGCTTCGCCGCGTGCTGCCGGCCACGGTTGCGCCGGGGGCGCCGAGGGAACGGGCGTGACGGCCGGGGGGGGCACCGTCACGCCCGGCCCGATCTCGCGCGGCCGGTCGCGGGCCGTCGTCGCCCCGTGGTCCGGGGTTGTGTTCCTAGGCCACCTGCCGGAGAATGGTGCCGCCTCACATTCTGGTGTACTGCAAACACTCGTTGGTGCCGAAGCGGTGGTGACGTCTCCTCCCGGAAAGCTCGTCGGCGGGCGTCATGTCATCGACTCCAGTTCGGAGCGGCTCCTCGAGGTCATCCACGAGGGCAGCCGCCCCACCATCGACGCGTTGTTCGAGCGCTACCGGTCTTGGCTGCGGGGGTGGGCGCGAGGCCGCCTGCCGGTCTGGGTCCGCGGGGCCATCGACACCAGCGATCTGGTCCAGGACGCGCTGCACCGCACGTACAAGCGCATCGAGCAGTTCGAGCCGAAGCACGCAAACGCCCTGCGCATCTACCTGCGCCGGGCCGTAGAGAACCAGATTCGCGACGAGCTGCGGCGCGCCGTGCGGCGGCGGGCCAGCATCGCGCCCGACGAGGTCGTCCGGCTCTCGGCCGACGGCGCTCCGCAACATCAGCAGTTCGTCGACGACGAGACCTGGAGCCGTTATCTGAAGGGCCTCAAGCGCCTGACCCCGCGCGAGCGGCGGTTGATCGTGGGCCATGCCGAGCTCGAGTACAGCTACCAGCAGCTCGCCCTGATCGAGGATATGCCCAGCCCCGACGCGGCCCGCATGGCGCTGCGGCGGTCCATGATCAGGCTCGGCAGCCTCGTGCAGGATCCGTGACGCGGGCGGCCGCCCGCGTCATGCCGGCTTCGGGTGCTCTCGGCATGTGACCTCTCCCAGACAAATCGCGGTTTCGGAACTCGTGACGGCCTCACAGCTCCCGAAGGGCCGTGGCCACCGGCAGCCGGGCGGCGCGGAGGGCGGGGAAGAGCCCGCCGAGGAACCCCATCAGGACGGCCCAGGCGATGCCTTGCGTGAGCAGGGCGGGGGTGACTCTGAACGCGAACGCCACCTGGCTGAATGTCTGCCAGTTGATGGTCGCGGTCTGGTAGCCGTTGAACCCGGCGTAGGCGAGGAGCCCGCCGAGCAGCCCGCCGACGACGGCCAGCGCCACCGATTCCGCCATGACGGAGATGACCACCGGTCCGCTGGAGAAGCCGAGGGCGCGCAGGGTCGCGATCTCGCGGGTGCGGCTAGCCACCGCCGTGTACATGGTGTTGATGGCGCCGAAGACGGCGCCGATGCCCATGAGGAACGCGATGACGCCGGCGATGCCGGTGATGATGGCGGTGACGGTCTCGGTCTGTCCGAGGTAGTAGTCCTCCTCGCGCTCGACCATGACGTCGAGGCGGGGGTCGGTGGTCAGGGCGTCCTTGAACGCGTCGAAGGCGTCGGCCGACTCGAGCTTCGCGTAGACCGACTGGAACGAGTCGCCGCGGCGGTAGGCCGGCTGCAGGACGCGGGCGTCGCACCAGATCTCGGACTCGGCGATGGTGCCGCCGGCCTCGAAGATGCCGACGACCTCCCACGCGCTCTCGCCCCACCGTTGCGTCGACCCGAGGTCGATGCCCGCGAACTGGGCGGCGGCGCTGCGGCCGACGATGATCTCGTTGGTGCCCGGCCGGAAGGTGCGTCCCGCGACGATTCGCACCTCGTCGCGGACGCCGAAGGCGGCGGGCTCGACCCCGCGCAGGGGGACGTTGGCCGGGGTCCCCGTGCTGCGCTTGGGCACGTCGACGACCACGAACAGCTCGGCCGACGCGACCGCGCCCGCCGCCGAGCGCCGTACGCCAGGGGCGTCCTTGATGACCCGGGTGCTCTCGAGGGGCAGGCCGCTGCTCAGCTCGGTGTCGCTGCCGCCCCGCATGACGATGGCGGTGTCGGGCGACCCGGCCCCGGCGAGGGCGGCCCGGAACCCCTCGGCGATCGAGAGCACCGCCACGAAGACGACGACCACCCCGGCCACGCCGGTGACCGCGACGACGGACGAGCCGGCGCGCTGCGGCACCGTGCGCAGCGTGAGCGCGATCATCGTGACGACCTGGGCGAAAAATCGCATGGCTACACCTTCCGCAACGCGTCGACGATTCTGAGCCGCGTCGCCTGCACCGCGGGCAGGGCGCCGGCCGCTAACCCGAGCAGGATCACGAGGACGCCTCCCACCGCGAGATCCCGGCGCGGGATGACGAACGTCGGGAGGAAGCCGCCGGTCGGGTCGCCGAGGTCGATCAACAGGAAGCCGATGCCGAGGCCGGCCGCGCCCCCGGCCACCGCGATGGCGAGCGACTCGCCGAGCACCAGGGCGAGGACGCCGCGGTCGGTGAAGCCGAGCGTCTTCAGCACCGCCAGCTCGCCGGTCCGCTCGCGGATGGACTGCGCCATCGTGTTGGCGGTGATCAGCAGGATGGTGAAGAAGACCGCGCCCAGGATGGCGGTGACGATGGCCCCGATGTTGCCGATCTGGTCCGCGAACCCCTGCAGGAACGCCTGCTCCGTCGACGTCCGGGTCTCGGCCGGCGAGTTGGCGAAGCGGGCGTCGATGGCGGCGGCCACGTCGGTGGACCGCGCGGGGTCGTCGACGCGGATGATGAACTGGCCGATGAAGCGCTGACCGAGGTCGTTGGCCTCCATCATGTACTCGTGGTGGAAGAGGAACGTCGACGTGTCGTAGCCCTCCACCCCCGCCTCGTAGATGCCGTCGATGGTGAACTCCCAGGTCGGGCCGCTGCGGGTCCGGAAGATGGTCCCCTGGAGCGGGATGCGGTCGCCGACCTCCCACCCGAACCGGTCGGCGGTCGACCGGCCGACGATGGCGCCGGTCCGGTTGCGCAGCCAGGCCTCGCGCTCGGCGTCGCTCAGCACGACCTCGGGGTAGAGCCGGAGGTAGCTCTCGGGGTCGACCGCGAACTGCGCGAAGAAGTTCCGCGGGTCCTGGTAGACGCCGCCGAACCACGACATGTGGCTGATGTCCTCGACCCCGTCGATGGACGCGATGCGTCCCAGGTAGCTCTCGGGCAGGGGCTGGATGAGGGAGATCTTGTGGATGACGAGCATGCGGTCGGCGCCCGCCACCTCGACCCCCGTTCCGAACGCGACGCGGATGGCCGCGAGGTACGCGAACAGGATGAAGGCCACCACGATCGACAGCACCGTGAACAGGGTGCGGACCCTGCGCCGGAACAGGTTCTTCCAGACGAGGGGCAGGAACTTCATGACTCCGGCTCCGTCGAGAGGACGCCCTTGTTCAGGTGGAGGGTGCGCCGGGCGCGGTCGGCGGCGTGGGCGTCGTGGGTCACCATCACGATGGTCTTGCCGTGGTCGACGTTGAGCGCGTGCAGCAGGTCGAGGATCTCGTCGCCGGACTTCCGGTCGAGGTCGCCGGTGGGCTCGTCGCAGAGCAGCAGCGTCGGGTCGGTCACGATGGCCCGCGCGATGCCCACGCGCTGCTCCTGACCCCCCGAGAGCTGGCGCGGATAGTGCTTCGACCGATCCGACAGGCCGACGACATCGAGGGCGGTGGCCACGTGGCGGCGGCGCTCGCTCCGCGATAGCGGGGTCAGCAGCAGCGGCAGCTCGACGTTGCGCTCGGCCGTCAGCACCGGCAGCAGGTTGTAGAGCTGGAAGACGAACCCGATGTGCCGCGCGCGCCAGCGCGCGAGCCTCCCGCCCGACATGCGGTCGATGCGGTCGCCGCCGACCGTCACCGAGCCGTCGCTCGGCGTGTCGAGGCCGCCGAGCAGGTTGAGCAGGGTCGTCTTGCCCGAGCCCGACGGGCCCATGAGGGCGAGGAAGTCTCCCCGCGGCAGATCGATGGTGACCCCCTGCAGGACGTCGATCCGCTCGGATCCGCGCCGGAACTGCTTGTGCAGGTTCCGGATTCGCACCAACGCCTCGGTTTCGTTCATCACCCCGCCCCCGGTATCCCGCCGGCCCGCATCCGCCGCGTGCCGGCGCACACGAGCGCCGACGGCTCCCCGCATGGTCTATACGTGCCGGCCCCCGATCGAGGTTCCATGGCCGTCCCGTCCGCGGTCACCGTCGCCACGGCGGCATCGTGCCCCTGCCCCACAGGTTGCCGTCGCCCGAGCCGCCGGGGCAAGGAGAATCACGCTCGGCGGTCGCGGGCGGCGATCCAGCGGTCGGGAAGCGCCGGTGGCCGGTCTCGTCGGCGAGCATCCGGGCGGTGCGTTCGCGGCCGGGCGGCGCCGAGAGCCGCGTCGGGAGGCGGCACGAGCGGTCGCGTCGCCGGTGTCGCCGGCTCACGCGCCCGACCGGGCCGCGAGCTCGCGGTACACCGCGTCCACCTGCCGGTCGGTGTCGGCCAGGGTCCCGTCCGTCCGGATCACGTGGTCGGCCCGGCGCACCTTCTCCTCGGTCGGCAGCTGGGCGGCGATGCGGCGTTCGGCCTCGTCCCGGCTGAAACCGCGTGCGACCACCCGCGCGACCTGGGCCGCGCGCCCGCAGGCGGTCACGATGACCCGATCGAACGACTCGGTCCGCGGGCTCTCGAAGAACAAGGGTATCGCGACGACCGCGAACCGGTGGGCCGGGCGCCGTTCGAGCTCGTCGAACCAGCCGCTGACGGCGGACCGCACGCGGGGGTGGACGATGGCGTTGAGGTCGGCCCGGGCGGCGTCGTCGGCGAAGACGATGGCGCCGAGCCGGGGCCGGTCGACGCGCCCCTCGGCGTCGATCACCTCGGGCCCGAAGCGGTCGCGCACGTCCTGCCACGCCGGCCCGCCCGGCGCGATCGCGTCGTGGGCCCACCGGTCCGCGTCGGAGGTCGGCACCCCGGCGGCCGCGAGCCGATCGAGCACGTGGCTCTTGCCGGTCGCGATGCCGCCGGTCAGCACCACCCGCATCGTCAGTGCTCCTCGGCCGGCGTGATGCGCTCCTCGACGAACGTGTTCCATTCGTGGCACTGCGGGCACTGCCACAGGAGCTCGGTGCTGCGGTAGCGGCACTGCATGCACACGTGGGGGTCCCGGTAGAACACCGCGCCGCTCGTCAGCTCCGTGTAGCGGCGGACCCGGGACTCGTCGAAGCGGAGGGCGGCGAGGGCCTGCCACACGACTTGGTGCACGCTCAGGGCGTGCGGGTTGTGCACCAGCGACTCGAAGAGCAGGTCCAGCGCCGCCGACGGATCGCCGCGGTCCGCGAGGTGGCGCCCCAACGCCAGCCGGGCGCGCCAGTCCTGCGGATTGGCGTCGATCAGACGGCGGCACAGGGCGGGGAATCGCTCGTCGTCGCCCAGCTCGCGGCTCGCGCGCTCGACCCGGTCGAGGATGAGGTAGGCGCGGTCCGGCGCGATCCCGGGAACGCGGTCCCAGGTCGCGATGGCCTCGGCGAGGCGGCCCTCCCGGCGCTGCAGGTCGCCGAGGTCGAGGTAGGCGGGGACGGCGCGCTCGTCGAGGGCGATCGCCGCCTCGAACCGCGACACCGCCTCGGCGGGGTCGGCCTGCTCGAGCGCCTGCACCCCCAACCGGGCCTCCAGGAACGCGAGTATCGCCTGGTGCCGCGGGCGCTCGCCGGGCTCGGCCATGGCCGCGAGCCGGCGGCGGATGGCGCGGGCCTCGTGCCACTGCTGCTGCTCCTCGTGCAGCTTCTCGAGGTTCGACAGCGCCTGCCGGTTGGCGCCGTCGATGCGCAGCACCTCCGTGAAGGCTTCGAGGGCCCGGTCGACGAAGCCGCCGCGCTTGAAGTCGAGCCCGAGGCACAGCAGCAGGTACGCCTGCTCGCCTCTCGTCAGCTTGGGCCGCTGCAGCGCCTGCTGGTGAAGCTGGATCGCGCGGGTGACCTGTCCCTTCTCCCGGTACAGGTTGCCGAGTATCAGGTGCAGCTCGAGGGCGTCGGCGTCGAGGCCGACCGCGGTGTTCAGCTCCTCGATGGCGGGGTCGAGCTGGTTGGACACCAGCATGTTGAGCCCCAGCAGGTAGCGGGGCGACTCGCGGGCCCGGCGAAGGTCGATCCAGCGTCCCGCCCGGAGCTTGTAGCGCTCCCAGGCCTTTCCCACGGCGAGACCCGCGAGGAGGGCCACGAGCGCCGCCAGCAGCCCGACGGAGTCGTCCATCAGAACAGCTCGGTCCGCCAGAGAGCGTGGAGGTGGACGACCCCCTCGACCCGACCGGCGTCGCCGACCACCACGAGCGCGGTGATGCGATGGGTCTCCATGAGGTGGAGGGCCCGGGCGGCCAGGGTCGACGCGGTGATCGTGTGCGGCGCCGCCGACATGACGTCGCCGGCGGTGCGGGCGGACAGCGGCCGGCCCGCCGCGAGCTCCCGCCGCAGGTCGCCGTCGGTGATGACGCCGGCGAGCCGCCCCGCCGCGTCCACCACGCAGGTCATGCCGAGCCGCTTGTCGCTCATCTCGCGGACCGCCGCGGGCATCGGGGCGGTGGCGGGGACCACGGGAACGTCGTCGCCGGCGTGCATGAGGCGGCCGGCCGGCATCAGGCGCTTGCCGAGCCCGCCCCCGGGATGCAGGTGAGCGAAGTCCTCCTGGCGGAAGCCCTTCCGGACGAGCAGGGTCATGGCGAGGGCGTCGCCGAGGGCCAGCGCGGCGGTGGTGCTGGCCGTCGGCACGAGGTTGAGGGGGCACGCCTCGGCGCGGACGCTGCAGTCGAGGGCGACGTCGGCGGTGCGCGCGAGGGTCGACCCGGGGGCGCCGGTCAGGCAGACGAGCCGGGCCCCGACCCGCCGGATGGTGTCGATCAGCCGCAGGATCTCGCTCGTCTCGCCGCTGTGAGACAGGGCCACGACGACGTCGTCGTCCTGCACGACGCCGAGGTCGCCGTGGACGGCCTCGGCCGGGTGCAGGAAGAACGCCGGCGTGCCGGTGCTGGCGAGGGTGGCCGCGATCTTGCGGCTGATGATCCCGGACTTGCCCATGCCGGTGACGATGACCCGCCCCGCGCACGACTCGAGGAGGCGCACCGCCGCGTCGAACCGTTCGTCGAGCCGGTCCGAGAGCGCCTTCAGCGCCTCCGCCTCTATCTCGATGACCTGGCGCGCGAGCGTCCGGTCGACCGGCGCGCCGCCGGTGGTCGTCATGCGCCTCGGTCCCGCGCGGCTTCGGCGATCCGCAGCACCCGTTCCAGCAACGGCTGCAGCCGGTCGAGCCGGAGCGCGTTCTGCGCGTCGCTCTTCGCCCGCGAGGGCTCCTCGTGAATCTCGAGGAAGAGGGCGTCGACCCCGGCGGCGGCGCCGGCCGCGGCCATCGGCTCGATGTACTCGGCCTGACCCGCGGTCACCCCGTCTCCCGCCCCCGGCAGCTGCAGGCTGTGGGTGACGTCGAACACCACCGGCACGCCCAGCGCCTTGAGCTGGGGGAACGCGCGGAAGTCGACGACGAGGTCGTGGTAGCCGAAGCTGGTCCCGCGCTCGGTGACGAGGACACGGCGGTTGCCGGTCCCGGTGACCTTGGCGACCGCGTGGCGCACGTCCGAGGGGGCGAGGAACTGCCCCTTCTTGACGTTCACGGCGCGGCCGGTGGCGGCCGCGGCGACGATCAGATCGGTCTGCCGCGAGAGAAAGGCCGGGATCTGGAGGACGTCCGCCACCTCCGCCACGGCGTCCACCTGCGTGGGCTCGTGGACGTCGGTCAGGACGGGCACGCCGTGGGTCTCCTTGACGGCCCGGAGCGCGGCGAGGCCCGCCTCGAGACCGGGACCGCGAAACGAGCCCCCGGAGGTGCGGTTGGCCTTGTCGAAAGATGCCTTGAAGACGTAGGGGACGCCGAGTCGCCGGGCGATGCCGGCGATGGCCCCGCCCAGAAAGACGGCGTGCGCTTCGCTCTCGATGACGCACGGGCCGGCGATGAGCGCTAGCGGCCCACCGTCGCCGACGGCCATGTCACCGATGTTCACCACCGACACTCGACCATTATAGGGGGCCCCGGACGCCCCCCGGACGGGCCCGCGGATCGCACGGTGGCTGCGGTCCGACGCCCGGCCGGCCGCGGGATTCGCTGAATGCGGGGGCCGAGGCCGGCGGTCGGCGGACGGAGGCTATTCGCTCTTCACCGCTTCCCGGACCGCCGGCGGTGCCTGCCTCGACCGCGCGGCCGCGACCTTGTGCTCGTGGCTGGCCCGCACGAAGTCCGCGAACAGCGGGTGCGGATCGAGCGGCTTCGACCGGAACTCGGGATGGAACTGGACCGCCACGTACCAGGGGTGATCGGGGAGCTCGATGGTCTCGACGAAGCGGCGGTCGGGGGACTGGCCGGAGATGACGAGGCCGTGCTCGGCCAGGGTCGCCTCGTACTCGCGGTTGAACTCGTAGCGGTGCCGGTGGCGCTCCTGCACCTCGCCGGTCCCGTAGATGGCGCGCGCCCGCGAGCCCGCGGAGAACTCGCAGGGGTAGCGGCCCAGCCGCATCGTTCCCCCGAGGTCGTCCACGCCGAGCAGGTCGCGCAGCTTGTAGATGACCTTGTGCTCCGCGTCCGGGTTGCACTCGGTGGAGTCCGCGCCGTCGAGCCCGCACACGTTGCGGGCGAACTCGACCGCCGCCCACTGGAAGCCGTAGCAGATGCCGAAGTACGGGATGCGCTCCTCGCGGGCGATGCGGGCGGCGCGCATCATGCCGCCCGTACCGCGGTCGCCGAACCCGCCGGGGACGAGGATGCCGTCGGCGCCGGCGAGCAGGTCGTCGCCGCCGTCGGCCTCGAGCGCCTCCGCCTCGACCCACTGGATGTCGACGCCCAGCCGATGCCGGAAGCCGCCGTGATAGAGCGCCTCGTTGAGGCTCTTGTAGGAGTCCTCGTACCCCACGTACTTGCCGACGACGTGGATGCGGAGACGGTCGGCGGGGTGCCGGAGGCTCTCGATGAGCGACTGCCACGCGTGCATCGCGCGCTCGGAATCGGGCAGTTGCAGCCGTCCCAGCACGTTGCGGTCGAGCCCCTCTTCACCGAGAACGAGCGGGACCTCGTAGATGCTCGACACGTCCTTGGCGGTGATCACCGCGTCCTCGTCGACATCGCAGAACAGGGCGATCTTGCGGCGAATCTCCGCCGGCAGGAAACGGTCGGTGCGGCACAGCAGGATGTCGGGCTGAATGCCGATCGACCGCAGGTCGCGCACGCTGTGCTGCGTCGGCTTCGTCTTGAGCTCGCCCGCCGCGCCGATGAACGGCACCAGGGTGAGATGGATGTAGAGGGTGTGCGCCCGGCCGACGTCCTGGCGGAACTGCCGGATGGCCTCGAGGAACGGCTGGCTCTCGATGTCGCCGACGGTGCCGCCGACCTCGACCAGGACGATGTCCACGTCGTGGGCCACGGTGCGGATGCAGTCCTTGATCTCGTTCGTGATGTGGGGGATGACCTGCACCGTGCCCCCGAGGTAGTCGCCGCGGCGCTCCTTCTGGATCACCGAGAGGTAGATCTGGCCGGTGGTCCAGTTGTGGTTCTTGGTGGTGAGGGTGTTCGTGAAGCGCTCGTAGTGGCCGAGATCGAGGTCGGTCTCGGCCCCGTCGTCGGTGACGTAGACCTCGCCGTGCTGGTAGGGGCTCATGGTGCCCGGGTCGACGTTGACGTAGGGATCCAGCTTCTGCAGCGTCACGCGGTAGCCGTGCCCTTCCAGCAGGCATCCGATCGAGGCGGCGGCAAGCCCCTTGCCGAGGGAGGACACGACGCCGCCGGTGACGAAGATGAACTTCACGGGCCGGCCCGCGTCGTTGAGGATCGGTGTGCTCATGCCGGGGCTCCGGCCGAGAGACGTCGGCGCACGCGGTCGAGATCGGCGGGGGTGTCGACGCCGATGGGGTCGTCGTCGACGCGCGTGGTCATGATGCGGTAGCCGTGCTCGAGGGCGCGCAGCTGCTCGAGGCGCTCCGCGCGCTCGAGCGGGGTCGGCTCGAGCCGGCTCAGGGCCAGCAGGAACCGCCGGCGGTAGACGTAGAGCCCGATGTGCCGGTCGACCGCGACCGGCGCCGCGGGAGCCGCGTCGCGATCGAGGCCGATGGGCGTGCGGGAGAAGAAGAGGGCGTAGCCCGCGCGGTCGACGGCGACCTTGACGACGTCGGGGTCGCGCCACGCGTCGGTGTCCGCGAGGGGGCAGCGCAGAGTCGACATGGTCACCGCGGGGTCGGCCGCGGCCGCGACCGCGGCGTCGATGACCTCCGGGGCGATGAGCGGCTCGTCCCCCTGCACGTTGACGATCAGGTCGCAGTCGAGGCCGGCCGCGACCTCGGCGAGGCGGTCGGTGCCCGACGCGTGATCGGCGCGCGTCATGCGCACCTCGCCGCCGAACGCGTTCACCGCCCGCGCAATCCGGTCGTCGTCGGTCGCGACGAGGACGAGGTCGACCGAACGGGCGTCCGCCGCGTGCCGGTAGACGTGCTCGATCATCGTCCGGCCGCCGATGTCCGCCAGCGGCTTGGCGGGCAATCGGGTCGATGCGTAGCGGGCGGGGATGATGGCGGCGGTTCCTCCGGCGGGGGGCGGGTTCCGGGGGAGTGGGGGCGTGGCGGGGCGCACAGCGAATCCTACCATGTCGGCGCGCCGCAGCCGGCTCGGCCTCCGCCGGCAGCGCCTCGTCGCGGCCACTCGGGCATGGTACGATGAGGCGGTGTCAGGAGTCTGCGCCGTAGAACGCGCAAACTCGTGGCAGGGTTGGTTGGGCGGCGAGCGGAGCCGTAGGCGACGCTCTCCGGGCTGGGTGATGAACAGGACGCGTCTGGCGATGTGGGCGACGGGCGGGGGGCTGCTGGCGGCGTGGCTGGCCTCGGCGGCGGGGACGATGCCCGGCGCGGCCCCCGCCCCGCCTCGGGGAGGCGCGGCGCCGCCGCCCCAGGCCGCGCCGCCGCCTGCGCCGCCCCAGGCCGAACGAGTCGATCTGGACCGGGAGGTGGCGCGGATGACCGCCTGGCTCGAGCGCGCGCCCGGGCCGCGGCCGGTGGTCCGCAACCCCTTCACGCTCGCTCCCCGGCGGGCCGCACCCCCCGCGGCGGAGCGCGAGGCCGCCGTTCCCGAGGGCTGGGCGCGGAGCCCCGCCGCCGCGCCGGCCGTTCCGCTACGCGTGTCGCTGGCCGGCATCGCGACCGACGCGACCCCGTCGGGTCCCCGCCGCACCGCGGTCCTCTCCCTCGACGGACGCGTGGTGCTGGCGCGGGTCGGAGACGAGCTGCCCGGACCCTACCAGGTGCAACGCATCGACGACGACGCCGTCGAGCTGTTCGATGCCGGCCGGCAGGCGTCGTTTCGACTCGCCCTGCCCTAGCAGCCCTCGGCGCCGATCGTCGGTTGCCTGAGCCCGATATGCGCCCTCCTCACGCCTCGTCAGGCGGGCGCCTCGGCGATCCGCTGGCGCCCTGCGGGCGCCGTGCAACGCGGGAACTCACCACGGGCTCCCAGGAGTCCCGCCCGGCCCGTACGGTCTCGGCGGGGTTCAGGTCGTCCAGCCGGCGACCACGGACGCCTCCTTCACGGCGGGCACGGCGCGGATCTCCTGCAGGACCTCGGTCGTGATGCCGGGGTCGTCGGTGTCGTTTCGATCGATCTTCACCACCGCCACCGCGCCGCCCCCCGCCGCCCCCCGGCCCAGCGCGAACGTCTCGATGTTGATGCCGTGGCGGCCGAGAATCCGGCCCACCTCGCCGATCACGCCCGGCTGGTCCTCGTTGCGGACCACCACGAGGGTGCCCTCAAGGGGGGCCTCGATCTGCACGCCGTCGAGCAGGACCAGCCTGGGCCCCGCCTGCTCGAACAGGACCCCCTCGACCCAGTGCTCGCCCCGGGCGGTGTGGAGCTTCATCGAGATCAGGTTGGTGAAGTTGCGGTTCCGCGAGCTTCGCGACTCGATGACCTCGATGCCGCGGTCGCGGGCCACCGCCCGCGCGTTGATGGGGGTGACGTTGTCCACCGTCGATCCGAAGAAGCCGACGAGGCTGGCCCCCACGAGGGGCTCGTTGTCGCCCTCGGCGAGCCCGCCGTAATAGCGGAGGGAGAGGGCCTCCGGACGCGCGTCGCCGATGTGCTCCAGCAAGGTCCCGAGACGCCGAGCCAGCACCGTGTACGGCTGCATGCGCTTCAGCTCCTCGGGGCCGAGCGAAGGGTAGTTGACGGCATTGCGCACGATGCCCGCCCCCAGGTAGTCGCGCACGCAGGCCGCCGTCTCGAGCCCCACGAGCTCCTGCGCCTCGTGCGTGGACCCGGCGATGTGCGGGGTGGTGATGACCTGGGGAAGGCGGACGAGGCGCTCGTCGGGGGGCGGCTCGACCTGGAAGACGTCGAGCCCGGCCCCGCCGATGGCGCCCCGCTCGATCGCGTCGGCGAGGGCCTCTTCGTCGATGAGGGCGCCGCGCGCGGTGTTGATGATGCGCGCCGACGGCTTGCAGTGGGCCAGCCGCTCGGCCGTGAACAGCGGCCGGGGGCCCGTGGCCGGCACGTGGAGGGTGATGAAGTCGGCGGCCGCGCACAGCTCGTCCAGCTCCATGAGCTCGACGTCGAGGTCGGCCGCGATCTGGCCCGCGATGAAGGGGTCGTGCGCGACGCAGCGCATGCCGAAGGCGTGGGCGCGGTGCACGACCTCGCGGCCGATGCGGCCGAGGCCGACGACGCCGAGGGTCTTTCCGCGCACCTCGACCCCCGTCAGCCGCTTCTTCTCCCAGTGGCCCGCCTTGAGCCGCGCGTCGGCGTGGGCCATCGACCGGGCCGAGGCGAGCAGGAGCGCCATCGTGTGCTCGGCCACGCTGACGCTGTTGGCGCCCGGGGCGTTGACGACCAGGACCCCGTTCGCGCTCGCGGCGTCGAGGTCGACGTTGTCGACGCCGGTGCCGGCGCGGGCCACGATCCTGAGCCCGGGGGCGGCCGCCAGCAGCCCGGCGTCGACCCGGGTGGCGCTGCGGACGATCAAGGCGTCGGCGTCGGCGAGGTCGGCCTCGAGTCGCGGCCGGGGCCGGCCGGATTCCGCGTCGACGGTCCAACCCTGGTTGCGGAGCAGGTCTGCCGCGGACGGCGGCAGGGCATCGGCTATCACGATCTTCATGCGGTGCTCGCTTCTCGAGAAGTTGTGGTGAATCTCCGGGTCCGACCGGGTGTCGGCGAGGACGCCGACGGACGGCTGGCGGCCCGTGGACGAGGCCCCGCCGCGTCACCGCGGGCTGCCGGGCGCCAGCGGGCGGCGAGACCCCCGTGCGGCGGCTGGGCGTGGAGGAAAGTGTACCGCAGTATAATAGGCGGCCGCTCGCGGAGGTTCGCCCACCACGCGATCAACGGCCCCGGAAACGGGCGGTTCGCGAACCGCCATCGGGGCGATTCCACCAGGGTTCCACGGTTCTCGGTGGCGATGCTGCGTTCGCGCCACGGCGCGCGATGCCCGGTGCATCGCATGGCGGGCGGGCAGCGTCCGTCGCCGGACGGCCGGCGATGAAAGGGGTACTGAACGCGTCATGAATCGAAAAGTCAGCGTCATCGGGTCGGGCAACGTCGGCGCCACCGCGGCGAGGAGCATCGCCGACAAGGAGCTGGCCGATGTCGTGATCCTGGACATCCTCGAGGGCGTGCCGCAGGGCAAGGGCCTCGACATGCTCGAGGCCTGTCCGATCGAGGGCTCCGACTCGCGGGTGCTCGGCACCAACGACTACGCCGACACCGCCGGGTCGGACATCGTGGTCATCACCGCCGGCCTCGCCCGCAAGCCGGGCATGAGCCGCGACGACCTGCTGAACAAGAACGCGGGCATCATCCGGTCGGTGACGGCCGAGGTCGTGAAGCACTCGCCCGACTGCATCATCGTCCCGGTGACGAACCCCCTCGACGCGATGTGCCAGGTCGTGTACCGCGCGAGCGGGTTCCCGCGCGAGCGCGTCGTCGGCATGGCCGGGGTGCTCGATTCCGCCCGCATGCGTTCGTTCATCGCCGACGCCCTGAAGGTGTCGGTCGAGAACACCCACGCCTTCGTGCTCGGGGGGCACGGCGACACCATGGTGCCCCTGCCGCGCTTCTCCACCGTCGCGGGGATCCCCATCACCCAGCTTCTGGACGCGGCGACCGTCGACGCCATCTGCGACCGGACCGCCAACGGCGGGGCCGAGATCGTCAAGCTGCTGGGCACGGGGAGCGCCTACTACGCGCCGGGCTCGGCCGCGGTGGAGATGGTCGAGGCGATCCTGAAGGACAAGAAGAAGATCCTGCCGTGCGCGGTCTACCTGCAGGGCGAGTACGGCGTCCGGGACCTGTTCGTGGGGGTGCCGGTGAAGCTGGGCGCGGGCGGGGCCGAGCAGGTGATCGAGGTTGCGCTGGAGCCCGACGAGCAGGCGGCGCTGGACCGTTCGGCGGCGGCCGTGAAGGAGCTGGTCGACATCCTGGGACTGTAGTGGCGCGTCACGTCCCGATCTTCGGACACGGACGTGGGTTGCAGCGCGCCATCGTTGACGAATCACGGCCTCGCACACCCGAACGTCCTGGTGTGGTGCAGCAATGGTCCGCGGCGGCGCGGACCGGTCGGGCGACCGGCGCGGTCGGCCGGGTCCGTCGCGAGGCCCCGATGTCCGGGCGAGATCCATCGTGAAGATCCACGAGTATCAAGCAAAGGCCCTGCTCGCCGGTCACGACGTTCCCGTGCCCCGGGGGGAGCCCGCCTTCTCGGCCCCGGAGGCCGGGGCGGTCGCCCGTCGGCTCGGGGGGCGGGTCGTGGTCAAGGCGCAGATCCACGCCGGCGGCCGCGGCAAGGGCGGGGGCGTCAAGGTGGCCGCCGACGCCGGCGAGGCCGAGCGGATCGCGGGGGACATCCTCGGGATGACCCTCGTGACGCCCCAGACCGGGCCGGGCGGGCGGGTGGTCCGGCGCCTGTTGATCGAGGAGGCGCTGGACGTGGCCAGCGAGCTGTACCTCGGGGTGCTGGTCGACCGGTCCGCGGGCCGGCCGGTGATGATGGCGAGCGCGTCGGGCGGGATGGACATCGAGGCGGTGGCGGCGGCGACGCCCGAGGCGATTCACCGGGTCCACGCCGATCCGGGCCTCGGCCTCGCGCCGTTCCAGGCCCGGCGTCTGGCGCATGCAGTGGGGCTGACGGGGAAGGCGGCGCGCGCTGCGGCGGCCGTGATGGGGCGCGCCTACGACGCCTTCGCGGCCTCGGACGCCTCGCTGGTGGAGATCAATCCGCTGGTGGTGACCGCCGCCGGCGCGGTGCTGGCCCTGGACGCGAAGGTCACGCTGGACGACAACGCGCTGTTCCGCCACGCCGACCTCGCCGACCTGCGCGACCCCGCCGAGGAGGAGCCGCTCGAGACCGAGGCGTCCCGGCACGCTCTCAACTACATCCGCCTGGACGGCAACATCGGCTGCATGGTCAACGGCGCAGGCCTGGCGATGGCGACGATGGACATCATCAAGCTGTCCGGGGGCGAGCCCGCCAACTTTCTCGACGTGGGCGGCGGGGCCAACGCCGACCAGATCCGGAACGCGTTCCGGATCCTGTTGTCGGACACCCAGGTGCGGGCGGTGCTCATCAACATCTTCGGCGGCATCCTGCGCTGCGACGTGCTCGCGGCGGGGGTCATCGACGCGGTGACCGAGCTGGGGGTCGACGCGCCGGTGGTCATCCGCATGGAGGGGACGAACGTGGAGGAAGGGCGGCGCATGCTCGGCGAGAGCGGCCTGAACTTCACCACCGCCGACTCGATGGGCGAGGCGGCCCGTCAGGTCGTCGCGCTCGCGGGTCAGGGGGCTGCGCGGTAGAACGGCGCGGACTCTCCGGAGGGGTCGGTTGGGGCGCCGAACGGAGCCGCAGGCGACGAATGGCGGGCGGGAGGCGGGGGAAGCGGGGAGACGCGCCCTGGGGCGACCGATTTCCCGGAACGGGCTGGTTGGGCGGCGCTCGGCGCCGCGGACGACGATTTCGGGCGAGGCGACTGGATGGCGGTTCTCATCGACGAGCGCACGCGGCTCCTGGTGCAGGGCCTGACGGGGCGCGAGGGCGCCTTTCACGCCCGTCAGGCAATCGAGTACGGCACGACGGTGGTGGGCGGGGTGACGCCCGGCAAGGGGGGGACGGTTCACGAGGGCCTCCCCGTGTTCGACACGGTCGACGCCGCGGTGCGCGAGACCGGGGCGAACGCGTCGGTCGTCTTCGTGCCCCCGGCCGTCGCCGCCGACGCGGTGATGGAGGCGGCCGACGCCGGCATCGGGCTCGTGGTCTGCATCACCGAGGGCATCCCCACCCTCGACATGATGCGGGCGCTGGCGTTCATCGGCGAACGGGACTGCCGGCTCGTCGGGCCGAACTGCCCCGGGCTCATCTCGCCGGGGCGCGCCAAGGCCGGCATCATTCCCGGCCACATCTGCCGCGAAGGGCGGGTCGGCATCGTCTCGAAGAGCGGCACCCTGACCTACGAGGCCATCCACCAGCTGACCCGGCTCGGGCTCGGTCAGACCACGTGCATCGGCATCGGCGGCGACCCGCTGATCGGGACGACCTTCATCGACGCCCTCGGGCTCTTCGAGGCCGATCCGGCGACCGACGCCGTGGTGCTGATCGGCGAGATCGGGGGCGCGGCCGAGGAGGAGGCGGCGGCGTTCATCCGCGACGACGTGCGCAAGCCCGTCGTGGGGTTCATCGCCGGTCAGACCGCCCCGCCCGGGCGGCGCATGGGGCATGCAGGGGCCATCATCTCGGGCGGGCAGGGCACCGCGGCCGAGAAGATGGCGGCCCTGTCGTCGGCCGGCGTCGCCGTGGTCAAGAGCCCGTCGGACATCGGGGCCGCGGTGGCCGCGGCGATTCCGACCGCGTCCTGAACCGCCTTCGATGGTGTGCGCGGAAACGGGCGTTTGTTATACTTGACAACGCTTGCCTCGTATGTCAGGGAACGCCGTGCCGCCGTCTCCGACCATCGCCGCCCCCTATCGCCCCGAGGAACCTGAATGGCCGCGTACGACGTAGCAGTCGAGGAACGCCCCACCGCGTCGTCCGTCGACCCCGTCATCAACGATTTCAGCATCCAGGTCGCCACCGTCAACGGTTCCGGCAGCCAGACGGCGAACCTGGTGCTGCTGCGCGCCATCTTCCAGATGGGCGTGCCCGTGTCGGGAAAGAACCTCTTTCCCTCGAACATCGCCGGCCTCCCCACGTGGTTCACCATCCGGGCCAACAAGAAGGGCTACGTCGCCCGCAAGAAGGCGACGGACGTCCTCGTCGCGATGAACCCGGAGACCGCGCGCGAGGACGTGCTCGGCCTGCCGCCGGGCGCCGCCGTCGTCTACGACGCGCCCCTCGACGTCCGGGCGCTGCGCGACGATCTCGTGTTCTACCCGGTGCCCTTCGACGCCCTGCTCGCGAACGTGTCGCGCGACGTCAAGCTGCGGCGCCGCGTGCGCAACATGCTGTACGACGGCGTGCTCTCGCGCCTGCTTGGCGTCGACCTCGACGAGATGGAGGCGGCGCTGCGGAAGCAGTTCGGCGGCAAGCCGAAGGTCGTCGCCATCAACCGGGAGGCGCTCGACGTCGGCTACGCCTACGCCGAAGAGCACCTGGACAAGCGCGATCCCTTCTTCATCGAGCCGATGAACGCGAACCGCGGGCGCATTCTCGTCGAGGGCAACGCGGCGGCGGCCATCGGCTGCATGATGGCGGGCGTGACCGTCGTCACCTGGTATCCCATCACGCCGTCGTCCTCGCTGTGCGAGACCCTCATCGACTATCTGCGCAAGTACCGCGTGGACGAGGAGACCGGCAAGGCGACCTTCGCGGTGGTGCAGGCCGAGGACGAGATTGCCGCGCTGGGGATGGTGCTGGGGGGAGCTTGGGCCGGAGCCCGGTCGATGACCGCGACGTCCGGGCCCGGCGTCTCGCTCATGGGCGAGTTCGCCGGCCTCGGCTACTACGCGGAGGTGCCCGCAGTCATCTTCGACATCCAGCGGGTGGGGCCCTCGACGGGGTTGCCGACCCGCACCGCCCAGGGCGACGTCCTGTCGACCGCGTTCCTCTCTCACGGGGACACGCGGCATCCGTTGCTGTTTCCCTGCTCCCCGGAAGAGTGCTACTCGATGGCGATGGACGCCTTCGACCTCGCCGAGCGGTTCCAGACGCCGGTCTTCGTGCTGAGCGATCTCGATCTCGGCATGAACACGTGGATGTCGCCGAAGTTCGCGTACCCGTCGAAGCCGCTGGACCGCGGCAAGGTGCTGGACGCGGAGACCCTGGAGAAGATCGGGCGGTTCGGCCGCTACCGCGACGTCGACGGCGACGGCATTCCCTATCGGTCGGTGCCCGGCACCTCCGCGCCCGCCTACTTCTGCCGCGGGTCGGGCCACAACGAGTGGGGCCAGTACAGCGAGCGGACCGACGACTACGAGAAGAACGTCGACCGCCTCGCGCGCAAGTTCGAGACCGCCCGCAACTGGATGCCGGCGCCGGATGTCGAGATCGACCGCCGCGCGACCATCGGCATCATCGCCTACGGCACGAGCCACTGGGCGGTGGTGGAAGGGCGCGACCAGCTCCTCGAGGAAGCGGACCTGCAGACGTCCTACTACCGGCTCCGCGCCTATCCGTTCCGCTCGGGCCTGGCGTCGTTCATCGAGCGGCACGAGCGCGTCTACGTGGTCGAGCAGAACCGGGACGCCCAGCTCGCTTCGCTGATGCGGCTCGAGCTCAAGGCCGAGCTCGCGGGCCGGCTCCGCAGCGTGCTGCACTACGCGGGCGTGCCCATCGACGCCCGCAGCATCACCGACGACATCCTGGTTCAGGAAGGGTACCGCGCCGAGTGCTCGGTGGCGGACGGGCGCATGCCGCACGAGGCGGGCGTCGGCGGAGAATGACGGCAGTGACTTCACCCACGAGGACGACAGTGACCTCCCCCGTCAAGAAGAAGACCAACCGGGCCGGCCTGGAGCTGCCCGCCTATCGGGGCGGCAAGACCACCCTGTGCGCCGGCTGCGGCCACAACGCCATCTCGGAGCGCATCATCGACGCCTGCTTCGCCATGGGCATCGAGCCCGACCGCGTGATCAAGCTGTCCGGCATCGGGTGCTCGAGCAAGAGCCCCGCGTATTTCCTCGGGTCGTCGCACGGCTTCAACGCCGTCCACGGGCGGATGCCGTCGGTGGGCACCGGCGCCCTGCTCGCCAACCACAAGCTCGTGGCCATCGGCGTCAGCGGCGACGGGGACACCGGCGCCATCGGCATCGGGCAGTTCGTGCACCTCATGCGCCGGAACCTCCCGATCATCTACATCATCGAGGACAACGGGTGCTACGGCCTCACGAAGGGGCAGTTCTCGCCGACCGCGGACGTCGGGTCGACGCTGAAGACGGGCGTCGTGAACGACCTGCCGCCCATCGACACCTGCGCCCTCGCGATCCAGCTCGGCGCCACCTTCGTGGGCCGTTCCTTCTCCGGCGACAAGAAGCAGTTGACGGCGATTCTCAAGGCGGCGCTGGCTCACCGGGGCACCGCGATGATCGACGTGCTGTCGCCCTGCGTGACGTTCAACGACCACGAGGGCTCGACGAAGAGCTACGCCTACGTGAAGAGCCACGACGACCCGCTGGAGGAGCTGGACTTCGTGCCGTTCTTCGAGGACATCTCGATCGATTACGAGCCGGGCGCCGTGCAGGAGGTGACGATGCACGACGGGTCGCGGCTCTATCTGCGGAAGCTCGACGAAGCGTACGACCCGACCGACAAGATGCACGCGCTGCGCGTGCTGCACGAGACCCACGACCGGGGCGAGTTCGCCACCGGGCTCATCTACGTGAAGCCGGTGGCGGCCGATTTCCTCACCACCCTCAACCTGGTGGACGAGCCGCTGGCGTCGCTGCCGGAGGCGCGCGTGCGCCCCCCGAAGGCCGTGCTCGACGAGATCATGGCGGGGCTCGGCTAGCCGGGCCGCGCGCGGCGATTGCGGGCCGGCGGGCACGCCGGCCGACAGGCAGGAAACGCATGGAGCAGACATTCGCGATCATCAAGCCGGACGCGGTCGCGTCCGGCCACGCCGGGGCCATCCTGCAGCGCGTCGAGGAGGCCGGCTTCCGGGTGGCGGCGATGCGCATGGTGCGGATGACGAAGGCGGAGGCCGAGGGCTTCTACGCCGTGCATCGGGAGCGCCCGTTCTTCGACAGCCTGACGACCTTCATGTCGTCGGGTCCGGCGGTCGTGCTGGCGCTCGAGGCGCCGGACGCGATTGCGCGCTGGCGGGCCCTGATGGGGGCGACGGACCCGGCCCGGGCGGAGGAGGGGACCCTGCGGCGGCGGTACGGCAGCTCCATCGAGCACAACGCCACGCACGGCTCCGACGCGCGGGAGACGGCCGCTTTCGAGCTCGGCTACTTCTTCCGCGGCCTCGAGCGCGTCGGGTGAGCCCGCGGACGAACGCTACGGCGAGGCAGGGGAGCGGTTGGGGCGGCGTCCGGTCGTCTCCGTCCGGAGGGCCCTTCGCGATCGGATGGAGGCGGGGCAGCGCCCGGCGGGCGGTTCGAGGGTGTCCCCGAGCAGTTCCCGGCCTTGACCGCAGCCGAGCGTGCATAGTACGATCACCTCACTTTTGGTTCGGACTGCCGTTCTCGTCAATGCTTGTGACCAAAGACACAAGCTGCCCGAGGACGGGCCGCCGGTCTGGCAGATGTCCTGATGGAAAAACTCAGCGAGCGCGAGCCTGAACGTCCCGCAGCGCCGCTTGCAGCCGCACCGTCTCTCGCCGTTCAGTTCTTCCTGATTCCCCTCGCGGTGGTCGCGGTCGTCGTCGCCGTCTACGGCGGATTCCGCATGATGGTCACCGACGAGCGCACGCCAGAAGAGTATCTCCTCGACGTGCGGACGGGGGGGCGCGAGCGGCGGTGGCCCGCCGCCTACGAGCTCTCGCGCCTGATGGGCGACCCGGCCACCGAGGAGCGCCATCCGGGGTTGGGCAGGGCGCTCCTCGGCGCGTTCGTCGACTCCCGGGGCGACGATCCGCGGATTCGCCGCTATCTCGCCCTCGCGATCGGGCGTCTGCGCACGCCGCCTGCCGGCACCATCGAGGCGCTGACGGAGGCGCTCGACGATCCCGACGGCGAGACCGTCATCAGCGTCGTGTGGGCTCTGGCCTCGCTCGGCGACGAGGCGGTCGTGCCGCTGGTCGTCTCGATGTATCAGTCGTCCGATCCCGGCGTGCGGAAGATGGCCGTCTACGCGCTGGGGGTGCTGCCCGACGACGGTGGGCACACCACCCTTCGAGCGGCCCTCGACGACCCGGCGCCGGACGTGCGGTGGAACGCGGCCGTGTCCCTGGCCCGGCATGGCGATCCGCGGTCCGCGGGCGTGCTGGCCCGCATGGTCGATCGCGATCGGGTCACCGGACTCGTTTCGCCGTCCGAGACCCGGCTCGACCCCGCGGGCGAGGTCATGATCAGCGGGTTGCGGGCGATGGCGGGCCTGGGTTCGTCCGCCGTCGGCGAGGATCTGCGATCTGTCATCGCGGCTCTCGCGGAGTCCGATCCGAACGTTCGCGTGCAGAACGCCGCGTTGGAGACCCTGGACGCGCTCGATGCCTCGCTGATGAGCGGCGGCGTGGCTGAGCGCAGGCAGGAGTCGGCGCCGTAGAACGGCGCCTCCTCCGGAGGAGGCGCAGACTCCCTGGGGTTGGTTGGGCGCCAAGCGGAACCGTAGGCGACGTTGGCGGGCTAGCACGCGGGCAAACGGCGGGCCGTCGGCCGGTTGCGTCGATGGCGTTGGGGATGGAAGGTTATGGCTGACGAGACCAAGACTCCACCGTCTGCGGACAATCCCGCAGAGCGACCACCTGCCGAGCCGGCGGCGGAAGCGCCCGCGAAGGCGCCGGCCGAGGCCGCGACGCCTCCCGCCGCCCCGGCTGGGGCAGCTGCGAAGCCACCGGCGTCGGCCGCCTCGACCGGGGCTCCGGCTGCGGCCGCCAAGCCCGCCGCGTCGGCGGCGCCCGCGAAGAAGCCGGTGGCGGCCAAGGCTGCGGCGGCCAAGGCGGCGGCCGGCGGCGACGCCAAGCTCAAGGGCCGCACCACCACCGCGGCGGCCGGGGCGGCGAGGAAGAAGAAGGCGGCGATTCCCGACGACTCGCCGCTGATGGGGCGCCGGGGCTGGATGGGGCTGGCGTGGGGCGCGTTTACCGCCGCCACGGCCGGCTGCCTTGCCGCGACGGGCCGCTTCATGTTCCCGAACGTGCTCAACGAGCCGCCGCAGCAGTTCGCCATCGGGTTCCCCGAGGACTACGGCGAAGGGGTCGACGAGCGGTTCAAGGACCGCTTCGGCGTCTGGGTCGTGCGGACCGACAACGACATGACGCACGAGGCGTCGGGCTTCTACGCGCTCTTCTCCGTGTGCACCCACCTCGGCTGCACGCCGAACTGGCTGTCGGCCGAGAACAAGTTCAAATGCCCCTGCCACGGCAGCGGGTTCCGGCCCACCGGCATCAACTTCGAGGGCCCCGCGCCGCGGCCCCTGGAGCGCACGCGGATCGTGCGGGCCGAGGACGGCCAGATCCTCGTCGACAAGAGCCGCAAGTTCCAGCAGGAGCTCGGCCAATGGACGGACCCCGAGTCGTTCCTTCCGATCTAGACCGACATGGCTGATACGAAGACCATCGAACCGAAGGCGCCGGCCCTCGTCCGGGCGTGGGACTGGATCACCGAGACGCAGATCTGGACGTCGATCTTCCGGCACGCGGCCCCGATCAACGACCGCAACCGCGTGCTGGTCATGCTCTCGAACGTGTTCCTGCACATGCACCCGGTGCGCCTGCGCAAGTCCGGCGTCCGGCTGCGCTACACCTGGTGCATGGGCGGCATCAGCTTCTTCCTGTTCCTGGTGCTGACGTTCACCGGGCTGCTGCTGATGTTCTACTACCGGCCGACGCTGGAGTACGCCTACTCCGACATCGTGGGGCTCCGCGAGCACGTGCCCCTCGGCATCATGCGCGAGATGCACCGCTGGGGCGCCCATGCGATGGTCATCACCGTGTGGCTGCACATGTTCCGGGTGTTCATGACCGGCTCGTACAAGCCGCCCCGCGAGTTCAACTGGAACGTCGGGGTCATCATGCTGGTGCTGACCCTGCTGCTGTCGTTCACGGGATATCTGCTGCCGTGGGACCAGCTGGCGATCTGGGCGATCACGGTCGGGTCGAACATGGCCCGCGCCACGCCGTTCCTGGGCCACGAGGGCCCGGGGGCCTCGCTCATGGCCCTCGGCGACGTGCAGCTGGTGCACGCGGCCGACGACGCCCGGTTCGCCCTGCTCGGCGGCACGTTCGTCGGCGAGGGGGCCCTGCTGCGGTTCTACGTGTTGCACTGTGTCGCCCTCCCGCTCGTCATCGGCTTCCTGATGGCGATACACTTCTGGCGCGTCCGCAAGGACGGCGGCATCTCCGGTCCGCTCTAGAGCGCGCGGATTCCGGTCTGAGACGTTGGGCGACGGAGACGAACCATGCTGGAAGCGTTGAAGGGCTTCATCGACCTGTTTGCCGACCCCCGGCTGTTCTTCCTCACCACCCTCGTGGCGCTGGTGCTGATCGTGTGGAAGCGCGAGGCGTTCTCGTCCACCCGCTGGGGTTGGGGGTTGATGGCCTTTCTCACCGTGTTCTTCGGCTTCGGCCTGACCGACTCCGACTTCAACCTGATCATCACCAAGCCGGACAACGTGCCGATCGTGGGGCTGATCTTCCTGCTCGTGTTCTTCACGTGGTTCTCGATGCGGCAGGCGGTGGACAACGACCGCCGCGCCGCCGCCGGCCAGGCACCGATCGAGAAGGACGAGGAGGACCGGGTCTGGACGTGGCCCGACCTCGTCTACACCGAGCTGATCTCGATGGTGGTGTGCACGGTCGTCCTGATCGTGTGGTCGATCGGCCTCGAGGCCCCGCTCGAGCAGCCCGCCAACAACGCCAACACCCCCAACCCGTCGAAGGCGCCGTGGTACTTCCTGGGCCTGCAGGAGATGCTCGTCTACTTCGACCCGTGGCTGGCCGGGGTGGTCCTGCCGTCGCTGATCATCGTGGGGCTGATGGCGATTCCCTACATCGACAAGAACCCCAAGGGGAACGGCTACTACACGTTCAACGAGCGCCGGGTCGAGATCACCCTCTTCCTGTTCGGGTTCGTGGTGCTCTGGTCGTCGCTCATCGTCCTCGGGACGTTCCTCCGGGGGCCCAACTGGAACTTCTTCGGCCCGTTCGAGTACTGGGACATCCACAAGCTCGAGGCGCTGACCAACGTGGACCTGTCCGAGTACATCTGGGTGCGCGGGTTCGGCATGTCCATGCCGGATCACTGGTTCGTGCGGGAGATCTTCGGCATCCTGCTGACCGTCGTGTACGTCGCGGTCCTCCCGGTCGCGCTGGCGAGGAAGGGCCTGACCAAGTACTACGAGAAGCTGGGGCCGACGCGGTACTACGTCACCGTGATCCTGTTCCTGTCGATGCTGTCGCTGCCGGTGAAGATGCTGACCCGGTGGGCGTTCAACCTGAAGTACGTGGTGGCGATTCCGGAGTTCTTCTTCAACATCTAGGTTCACTCTCAATCTACGGCTAGCGCCATGGCAGACAAGCGGGCAGTCGGACACGCCTACAACATCGATTTCCTGAACGTGGTCTTCGCCGCGTCGAGCCTCTTCGTGCTCTTCTCGACGCTGTGGATGATCTGGGACGACTACGATCGGGAATGGAAGAACTACCAGCGGCAGTTCTGGGCTCTCGAGCAGGAGGTGACGAGCGCGGACCTGGCGCTCGCCGAGCAGGTAGTCGACCGGGCTCGGGTGGCCGAGCTCGAGACCCAGCGCGCCGCGGCCGAGGAGCGGCTGGCGGTCAACGCCGCGCAGGTCGCCGAGCTCGAGGACCAGCTCGCCGACGTGAACCGGCAGCTCTTCGTCGCCACGCGGAACTTCAACTTCACGAAGGCGAACTACGACGTCGATCGGTACGACTTCGAGACTCGCCGCGACGCGGCGCAGGGCGGCGATCACGGAGAGGGAGGAGAAGGGGAGGTCCTCGTCGAGGGCGAGGAGGAGGTCACCGCCCTCTACGAGCGCTGGCTCGAGGAGGGACTGATCGTCGAACGGCTCACGGCGGAACGGGACGCCCTTCGCGGCCGCATCGGCGAGTTCAACGCCGATGTCGACACGATCAACGACGAGCTCGGCGCCCTCACCGGAGAGGCGGACCGGCTGCGGGGGCTCGTCGCCGACATGGCCCCCAACCTGATCGACAACTACCTGCTCAACGCCCCGCTGCTCGACTTCATGGCGCCGACCCTGACCGTGCGCCAGACCATCACCCCGAACATCGTCGACGACGTGAACTTCATCCGGGTGCCGAAGATGGACCGGTGCCAGACGTGCCATCTCGCCATCGATCGGGTCGGCTACGAGGATTATCCGCAGCCGTTCCGCACCCACCCCAACCTCGAGACCTACGTCGGCAGCTCGTCGCCGCACCCCCTGGAGGCGACCGGGTGCACGGTGTGCCACGAGGGGATGGGGCAGTCGATCTCGTTCGTCGACGCCGCCCACAGCCCGTCGAGCTCCGAGCAGATGGCCGCGTGGGAGGAGGAGTACCACTGGGAAGAGTCCCATCTCTGGGACTATCCGATGCTGCCGAGCGGGATGGCCGAGGCCTCGTGCGCGAAGTGCCACAAGGAAGAGGTGTTCATTCCCGAGGCCGACAACCTGAACGTGGCCTACGGCATGTACGAGCGCGCCGGCTGCTACGCGTGCCACACCACCGTCGGGTTCACCGACCTGCGCAAGCCCGGCCCCAACCTGACGAAGATCGCCTCGAAGCTCGACGAAGAGTGGGCGGCCACGTGGATCCGGGACCCGCGCGCCGTCAAGGCCAGCACCTGGATGCCCAAGGTCTGGTACAACTCGAACACCAGCACCCCCGAGGACGCGGTGCGCAACGAGGTCGAGATAGACGCGGTCGTCGCGTACCTCTTCGCCAACTCCGAGGACCACGAGCCCGCCATCGGCTTCCCGGGGCGCGGCAACGCCGCGAACGGCCAGCGCATCTTCGAGTCGGTCGGGTGCCTGGGCTGCCACATCGCCGGGGACGAGAGCCGGGAAGAGGCGGGCCCGCGCCGCACCTTCGGCCAGCCCCTGCAGGCCATCGGCGACAAGACCAGCTACGTGTGGCTGTTCGACTGGATTCGCAACCCGCGTCACTACAGCCCTGAGACGTACATGCCGGACCTGCGGCTGAACGACTTCGAGGTGGCCGACGTCGCAACCTACCTCATGGGGCTGACCGGCGAGAGCGGGGTCGAGGCCGGCGCGACCTACGGGCCCGAGGACGTCGACGAGACGCTGCTCGACTACATGCGGGCCATCGTGCCGTACGACGAGGCGCAGGCGGCCATCGCCGCGATGACCCCCGAGGAGCGCCAGCTCGATCTCGGCCAGCGGGCGATCGGGCGCTACGGCTGCTACAGCTGCCACGAGATCGCGGGGTTCGAGGACGTCCAGCCCATCGGGACGGAGCTCTCCCAGGAGGGCAGCAAGCTGCTGCCGCAGTTCGACTTCGCGTTCATACACGCGGAGGAAGTTCCCCACACCAAGCGGGACTGGATCAACGAGAAGCTGCTCGACCCCCGCATCTACGACCGCGGGCGCATCCTGCAGCCGCTCGAGAAGCTGCGCATGCCCAACTTCGGCTTCTCCGAGGCCGAGGCGCGGCTGCTGACCACCGCGGTGCTGAGCTTCCAGCGCGAGGTGCAGCCGAAGGAGTCCCAGGTGCAGCGCTCGGCCCGCAAGGACGCCATCATCGACGGGCGCAACCTCGTGCGGCGGCGGAACTGCATCGCCTGCCACGAGATCGAGGCCGACGGCGGAGACTACCGCGATCTGGTGGAGGATTCGTCCCTGGCGCCGCCGCTGCTGACTCCGCAGGGGGCCAAGGTCAAGCCGGAATGGATGTACGCGTTCCTGCAGGAACCCATCACCATCCGGCCGTGGCTGGACGTGCGCATGCCGTCGTTCGGGCTCGACGACGCGCACTGGAACGGCGTGCTCGACTACTTCGCGGCGATCTCGGACACGGTGGGGCCGTTCCGCACCCACGAGGTGGAGCTGGACCCCGCCACCGTCGAGACCGGCGAGGAGCTGTTCGAGCTCCTGCGGTGCCAGCAGTGCCACGTGCTCGACACCATTCCCGAGGACCAGGACGTCGCCAACCTCGCGCCCGACCTGCGGATGACCCCGGAGCGGCTGCAGCCCGACTGGATCCTCGACTGGCTGATCCGGCCGCTGGACATTCAGCCGGGCACCCGCATGCCGACGTTCTGGACGGAGTATCCGGGCTCGTTCTATCCGCAGTTCGACCAGGACGCGGATGCGCAGATCGAGTCGATCCGGGACTACCTGCTGACCTTCAGCGGGGGACCGAGCCCCTTGCCGGGGAACTGACGAGGGACCCTCCGCGGCGAAGAAGACCGCGGCTCGCCACCCCCAGGCTTCCAGACCGCGCTCCCGGCCGCCTCGCCGGGAGCGCACCCGTTCCCTGCCACGGCGGCGCATTCGCAAGTTGGTTGGAGCGGGTCCGCGCCGGGTGGCGTTACGGCGTGCTCCCAGCCGCGGCCGGGCGGCGTCCGGTCCCTGGAACGCTTGGGGCGCCCCTTTCGGCCAACCAGAACAGCGGACGTCGAAGCACCTCCGAAGCGAGGGGGGGCAGAGCCCGCCGCGACTGTCCGGGCCATTCGGATCGGTCGACGCACGGAGCGCCCTGACGCGCGCGAGGGACGTGGCGGCGCCGCTCGTCAGGGCCAATCCAGACCGGCCGACGCACGGAGCCTGGCGCCGGCCGCCTGCATCTCCTGGAGGGCGCGGGAGCCGTCGTCCGGCTCGAGGTCGACGGCGGCGATGGCGTCGGTCAGCACCGTCACCGGCCAGCCCTTGCGCAACGCATCGAGCACCGTGGCCCGGACGCAGTAGTCGGTCGCGAGGCCGCCCGCGAGCAGGCGGGTGACGCCGGCCGCCCGCAGGCTGTCCTCCAGGGTCGTACCGTCGTCGAGGCGCCCGTCGAAGGCCGAGAACCCGTCCTCGTCGGGCCCGACGCCCTTGCTGACGACGGCGGCGCCGGGCGGCAGGCGCAGGTCCGGGTGAAACCCGGCGCCGCGGCTGCCGGCCACGCAGTGGACCGGCCAGATGCCGCCGCCGGTGACGAAGTGCCGGGAGGAAGCGGGATGCCAGTCGCGGCTGGCGTAGACCGGCGCCCGCCGGTCCGCCGCCTCGCGGAGCACCCGGTTGAGGACCGGGACCACCGAGTCGCCGTCGGGCACCGCGAGGGCCCCGCCCGAGCAGAAGTCGCGCTGGAGGTCGATCACGAGCACCGCACTGGCGGGCCCGGCCCCCGGAGAATGCGGGTTCGCAGACACGGCGAGTGATACATTAGCACTTCGCCATGCCGGGAGGGCTGTCCACCGATCTGTACGAGCTGACGATGGCCGCCGGCTACCACGCCGCCGGCGAGATGCCGCGGGCGTCGTTCGAGCTCTTCGTGCGGGCGCTGCCGCCGTCGCGCGGGTTTCTCGTGGCGGCGGGCGTCGAGCAGGCCCTCGAGTACCTCGAGTCGTGGCGCTACACGCCCGACGACATCGCCTATCTCCGCCGGCTGCCGGCGCTGGCCGGCGTCTCGCCCCGTTTCTTCGACGATTACCTTTCCCGGCTGCGGTTCAGCGGCGACGTCTGGGCGGTGGACGAGGGGGTGCCGGTGTTCGCGGGCGAGCCGCTGGTGCGGGTCACCGCGCCGGTGGCGGAAGGACAGCTCGTGGAGACCGCCCTGCTCTCGACGGTCCTCTTCCAGACCATGATCGCGAGCAAGGCAGTGCGGGTGGTCGAGGCGGCCCGGGGCCGCGTGGTGGTCGAGTTCGGGGGGCGGCGTGCGCACGGCACCGAGGCCGCGATGTACGCGGCCCGCGCCGCGTGCCTGGGCGGGTTCCGGGCCACGTCGAACCTGGACGCGGGCTGTCGTTTCGACTTGCCGGTGTCGGGCACGATGGCCCATTCCTGGGTCATGGCGCAGCCCGACGAGCTGACCGCCTTCAGGCGCTACCTGGACACGCACGGGGCGCGTTCGGTCCTGCTGATAGACACCTACGATCCGCTCGCGGCGGCGCGGTCCATCGTCGAGGCGGGCCTGCGGCCAGGGGGAGTCCGGCTGGACAGCGGCGATCTCGACCGGCAGAGCCGGGCGGTGCGGGCGATTCTCGACGCCGGCGGGTGCGCGGGGACCCAGATTCTCGCGAGCGGCGACCTCGACGAGCACCGCATCGCCGAGCTCGTGGAGTCGGACGCGCCCATCGACGGGTTCGGCGTCGGCACCGCCCTGAGCACGTCGTGGGACGCGCCCGCCCTCAGCGGGGTCTACAAGCTGGTGGAGATCGAGCGGGACGGAGCGATGGTGCCGCTGATGAAGCACAGCCCCGGCAAGCAGAGCCTGCCCGGCGCCAAGCAGGTCTGGCGCGCCGGCCCGCCCGACGCCGCGACCGGCGACGTGATCGGGCTGCCCGGCGAGGAGGCGGCGGGACGCCCGCTGCTGAGGCCGGTCATGCGTCACGGCGCGCGCATCGCGGCGGGCCCGCCCGTGGGCGAGCTGCAGGCGGTCTGCCGGGCCGCGGTGGGGGCGCTGCCGGCCGCGGTGCGCGCGCGCCGGGACCCGGCGCCGTACCCGGTCGCCGTCAGTCCGGGTCTGGATCGGCTCGTGTCGCGCCTGACCGAGGCGGCGGCGCGCCCGGCGGTGGAGTCGCCGATGTAGAATCGGGCGGGCCGCCCGGTGCGGCCGATTCCCATGAAGCACTGGCAGGAGACGTCGCAGATCGTGGGCCGGGTCGCGGAGCTGGCGGCGGCCGGGCGGCCCGCGGCGATGGCGACCGTCGTGCGGATTGAAGGCTCCGCGTACCGGCGTCCCGGGGCCAAGCTGCTGGTGGAAGAAGGCGGCGCGACCCGCGGGGGCGTGAGCGGTGGCTGCCTGGAAGCCGACGTGCGCGAGATCGGCATGACGGTGATGCGCGACGGCGTGCCCCGGCTCCGGCACTACGAGACCGGCGACGACGACAGCACCGTGTGGGGGCTCGGCCTCGGCTGCAACGGTGCGGTCGACGTGTTCGTGCAGCCGGTCACGTCGCCGGACGCCCTGGCCGCGGTGGGCCGCCTGCGAGGGTTGCTCGCGGGCGAGGCGCCGTTCGCCGTCTCCACCGTCGTCCGCGGCCCCGCCGCCGTCCTGGGCCGGATGCTCGTGGCGCCGGCCGGCCCGCCGGCCGGCCTGACGGGAGCCCCCGGCCCGGACCGCGAGCTGGGCCGGGAGATGGCCCGGCGCGCGGAAGCGCTCCTCGCCGTCGGCGAATCGAAGTACTGGGACGTCGAATCGGCCGGGGTGTTCACGGAGGTCCACGTCCCGCCGCCCCGGCTCGTCATCTGCGGCGCCGGCGACGACGCGATACTCCTGTCGGCCTGCGCGTCGCAGGTCGGCTTCCGCGTGACCGTCGTCGATCACCGCCCGGCCCACCTGTCCCGCGAGCGCTTTCCGGATGCCGAGCGCATCGAGCGCGCACCCGCCGACGGCCTCGACGGAGTGCCGCTCGGTCCGCGCGCCTGCGCGGTGGTGATGACGCATTCCTTCGCGCACGACCGCGAGTGGGTCCGGCGCCTGCTCGGGGCCGCCGTGCCCTACATCGGCCTCCTGGGACCGCGCGCCCGAAGAGACGAGATCCTCCATCAGATCGGTGCGACGGCGACCGACGGGCTCTTCGCGCCGATCGGCCTCGACCTCGGCGCCGACGGGCCGGAACAGGTGGCGGTGAGCATCGTGGCCGAGCTGCTGGCGGTCCGCACGTCGAGCGCGCCGCGCCACCTGCGCGAGAAGGAAGGAGTCATCCATGCCGGCTGAACGCAGCGGCGCAGTGGCCGGCGTCGTGCTCGCGGCCGGCAGCTCGACCCGCATGGGGCGCAACAAGCTGTTCTTCGAGCTCGACGGGGAGACGCTGGTCAGGAGGGTCGTGCGCCGCGCCGTCGACGCCGGCCTCGATCCGGTCCTCGTCGTCGTGGGGCACGAGGGAGAGCGCGCGCGAACCGAGCTCGCGGGGCTGCCGTGCACGCCTGTCGACAATCCCGACCACGCGCTGGGAATCAACCGGTCGCTGCGGACCGGCATCTCCCGCGTTCCGGAGCGCGCGCGGGCGGCGGTCGTGATGCTGGCGGACATGCCGTTCGTCACGACCCGCATGGTCGCGACGCTGGTGGCGCGTTACCGCGAGAGCACGGCCCCGCTCGTCATCTCGGCCTACGGGGACGTCAACGCGCCGCCGATGCTGTACGACCGCGCGCTGTTCCCCGAGCTCCAGCGCATGGAGGGAGAAGGGTGCGGGCGCCAGGTCGTGCGCAGGCATCGCCACGAGGCGGTCGCGGTCTCCTGGCCGCCGGCAGCGCTCCAGGACATCGACGTTCCGGAGGACTACGAGCGGATCAGGGCGGAGCCGGGAGTCGGCGACGCGGGAGATGCCGCCGGCGCGGACGCCGCCGGTTTGCGAATCCACGCCGCAGGAGACGGCCCCGGTGCGGACGCCGCCGGTTCGCGAATCGGCGACGCGGGAAACGGCCCCGGCGCGGCCGACGCCGGGCCCACGACGGAGTAAAGACCGATGCGCACCGACACGCTTCAGCTTGCGTCAGAGCTCGTCGGTCGCCGCGAGGCGTTCGCGCTGGCCACCGTGGTCCGCCGCGAGCCGCCGAGCTCGGCCCGGGTCGGCGACAGCGCCGTCGTGACCCCGGAAGGCGAGTTCCACGGCTGGCTGGGCGGGAGCTGCACGAGGCCCACCGTGATCCGCGAAGCGCTCGCGGCCCTCGGCGACGGGGCGCCCCGGCTGATCGGGATCGTCCGCGACCCCGGCTCGACAACCCACGCTCGAGCCGGACTGACGGTGTTTCCCATGGCCTGCCACAGCGGGGGAAGCGTGGAGATCTACATCGAGCCGCTGCTGCCGGCGCGGCGGCTGCTGGTCTTCGGGGTCTCGCCCACGGCACAGGCGCTGGCGCGGCTCGCCGCCGTCCTCGGCTACCGGGTGGAGGCGGTCGATCCGGAAGCCAGCGAGGCGCTGTTCCCCCACGCGAGCCGTCTCGTGACCAGCGACGGGTCGATAGAGCCTCCCGGGTCCGGGCAGGACGCCGCCCGCTGCTGCGCCGTCGTCGCGACGCTCGGCCAGCGGGACGAGGAGGCGGCCTGGGCGGCCAGTCGACTCGAGCCGGGGTACCTCGGGGTGGTGGCCAGCCGCAAGCGGTTCGGCCGGATTCGCGAGACGCTGGCCGGGCGGGGCGCCACGCCCGGGCAGCTCGACCGCATCGCCAATCCGGCCGGCCTCGACATCGGCGCCGAGACGCCCGAGGAGATCGCCCTGAGCATCCTCGCCGAGATCACGCGGCGGGCGAGGGCTCGCCGTCCCGCCCGCGATCCTGCTCCCGAGGCGGCCGGCGCGGACATGGCCGGCGGCCCCGCTCCTTCCGCCGCGGCCGTCACGGACACCGCGAGCGACCCCGCTCCCGCCGGTGCCGTCAGCGACGCCGCGACCGACCCCGTGCCCGCCGCAATCGTCACGGACGCCGCGACCGACCCCGCTCCCGCCGGTGCCGTCAGCGGCGCCGCGAGAGATGCGGCCCCCGTTGCAGCCGTCACGAACGCCGCGAGCGATCCGGCTCCTGCCGCGGCCGTCACGGACACCGAGCGCGACCCGGTGTGCGGCATGTCCGTTGCCGCGGCGGCGGCCAGCCCTCAGGCCGACTTCGGGGGAACGACCTGGTACTTCTGCTGCTCGCGCTGCCGCGACCAGTTCGTCGCGGAGCCGCACAAGTACGCCGCGGCGGCGCAGGAGGGGTAGCGTGCGGCCGGAGGTGCGGGAGACCCAGGCGGCGATGGAGCGCGAAGGCTACATCGCCGAGCCCGCCATCGCCACCGCGGTCTACCTGGCCCGCACGTTGCGCAAGCCGCTCCTCGTCGAGGGCGACGCCGGCGTGGGCAAGACCGAGATCGCCAAGGTGCTGGCCCGGATGCTGGACACCGAGCTGATCCGGCTGCAGTGCTACGAGGGCATCGACGTCAACACGGCGCTCTACGAGTGGAACTACCAGCGCCAGATGCTGCGCCTCCGCATCGCGGGGACCGAGGGCAGGGAAGCGGCGGAGACCGAGCAGATGATCTTCAGCCGCGACTGCCTGCTCGAACGCCCGTTGCTGCGCGCCATCACCCGTCGCGAGGGCCCCCCGGTCCTGCTGATCGACGAGATCGATCGGGCCGACGACGGCTTCGAGGCCTTCCTGCTGGAAGTCCTGTCCGACTTCCAGGTGACGATCCCCGAGCTCGGCCCCATCGCCGCCGCGCACGTGCCGCACGTCGTGCTGACGTCGAACCGCACCCGCGAGATCGGCGACGCCCTGCGCCGCCGGTGCTTCTACCTCTACGTCGAGCACCCGTCCCTGGAGAAGGAGGTGCGCATCATCCGCGCCCGGGTGCCCGAGGTCATGGACGGGCTGGCCGGGCAGGTCGCAGCGCTCATGCAGGCGTTCCGCGGGCGCCGTCTGCGCAAGGCGCCGGGGGTGGCGGAAACGCTGGACTGGACCCGGGCGCTGCTGGCCCTGCGCCAGGATCGTCTCGACGCCGACACGGTGGAGGAGACGCTGGGCTGCGTGCTGAAGGACCACCACGACGTGCAGGACCTGACCGCGAGCGACATCGAGTCGCTGCTGGCCGGCGTGCGGTCATCGAGCGGGGCCGATGCGTGACGTTGCGGGGCGCCATCGATGCCGGCGTCGCCGCGGCCCCGGCGTGCGGTCACGGAGCGGGGGCCGATGCCTGACGCTGCGGGGCGCCATCGATGCCGGCGTCGCCGCGGCCCCGGCGTGCGGTCACGGAGCGGGGGCCGATGCGTGACGTTGCGCGGCGCCATCGATGCCGGCGTCAGCGCGGCCCCGGCGTGCGGTCACGGAGCGGGCCGATGCCTGACGCTGCGGGGCGCCATCGATGCCGGCGTCGCCGCGGCCCCGGCGTGCGGTCACGGAGCGGGGGCGATGCGTGACGTTGCGGGGCGCCATCGATGCCGGCGTCGCCGCGGCCCCGGCATGCGGTCACGGAGCGGGGCCGATGCCTGACCGCGATGTGGTGGAGCGGCTGGCCCGCTTCGCGGGCCGGCTGCGGGAGCGGGGCGTCGGCGTGTCCGTGAGCGACGAGATCGACGGCGCGGCCGCCATGTTGCTGGTGGATCCCGGCGACCGCGACGAGGTCCGCTACGCCCTGCGCACCGCGCTGAAGGTCCGACGGTCCGACTGGGACACGTTCGACGAGCTGTTTCAGGGCTTCTGGTCCGGCGAGGGCGCCCCGCCGAGACGGTTGGAGCGGGCGGCCCGGCCGCCGGACCCGCCGTCACGGCCGGGCTCGCACCGGCGCGTTCCTGTACCCCTCTGGCGACGGCTCCAGGCAATCGCGGCGCCCGGGGAACGCGAGCGGGAAACCACCACCGGAGACATGCCCGGCTGGTCCTCCGACGTGCTCCTGCGCCGCAAGCCGTTCGACGACTGGTCCGCGGACGACCTGCCCGCCATGGAGCGGCTGCTCGCGCGGGCGGCGCGCCGGCTGAGATGCCGGCCGAGCCGGCGCCTGGTTCCGGTCCGTGCCCGGGGACGGGTGGACCTGAGGCGCAGCTTCCGCCGCGCGGCCGCCACGGGAGGCGAGTTCCTCTCGCTGGCGCGGCGGGACCGGGCGGTGGAGAAGCCGGACGTGGTGCTGCTGTGCGACACCAGCGGCTCGATGGACCCGCACACCCGATTCCTGCTGACCTTCGCGCTGTCCCTCAGGCGCGTGGTACGACGCTGCGAGGTCTTCGCGTTCAACACCTCGCTGACCCGGTTGACGCCGTGGCTGACACCGGACAAGATCGCTCCTACCCTGGACCGTCTGGCCGCCGGCGTGCCCGACTGGTCCGGCGGGACCCGTATCGGCGCAAGCCTGGAGGAGTTCGTCACGCGGCATCTGGATACGCTGGTGAGCGCGAAGACCGTCGTCGTGGTGCTCAGCGACGGGCTCGACCTGGACAGCCCCGCGGTGCTGGCCGGGGCGATGCGGGCCATCGGGGAGAGGGCGCGGAAGGTGATCTGGCTGAACCCGCTGCTCGGCGACCCCCGCTACCGGCCCGAGGCGCGCGGCATGAAGGCCGCCCTGCCCTTCGTCGAGCACTTCGTGCCCGCGCACGACCTGGAGTCGCTCGAGCGGCTGCTGCCGCTCCTGGCGGCCACGGCCTGACATGGCTATTCCCATCGAGAAACAGTTCGTCGTCGACGCCCCCCGACGGGAGGTGTGGGCGTTTCTCACCGATCCGTCCAGGGTCGCGGGTTGCCTGCCCGGCGCCGCGATCACGGAACAGGTCGACGAGCGGACCCACGCTGGCACGATCGCGGTCAAGGTGGGTCCGGTCTCGGCCCGCTACAGGGGCACGGTGCGCTTCGAGCGGCTGGACGAGGAAGAGGGCGTGGCCGAGATCGTCGCGGCCGGCCAGGACGTGCGCGGCAAGGGCGGGGCCGACATGCGCATGACGAGCCGGGTCGTCGCGCGAGGCCCCGCCGAGACCGAGGTCACGGTGTCGTCGACGGTGAACATCACCGGCATCCTGGCCCAGTTCGGCCGGGGGATCGTCCAGGACGTCAGCGACCAGATGTTCCGGCGGTTCACCGAGGCGATGCGGGCCGCGCTGGAGTCGGCGCCCGACGGGGCGGCCGGCCCGGCCGGCGGTGGGGTGGGCGCGGACAGCGTGGTCGGCGATCGGCCTGCCTCCGACTCCGCGGGCCCGGACACGGCGGGAGCGCTTGGCGACCGGTCCGCGTCCGGTTCCGCGGACCCGGACACGGCTGATGCGCCGCGTTCGGCGGCGGGCTCCGCCGGGGCCACGCGGTCGGGCGCCGAGCCCGCGGGCGCGGCGCCCCCGAGCGCGGACCGGCGCGGCGCGCAGGCTCCCGACGGTGACGCGATCGACGCCGTCGCCCTCGGCGCCACGGTCGGGAGTCGGGCGCTCGGCCGGCTGGTGCGCCGGCCCGGCTTCTGGCTCGCCGTCGTCATCGTGGCCGCGATCCTGTGGCTGGTCATGGATTGAGGGCACTGACCGACATGAGGTCGCCGACTGGACCCGGGGGTAGCCCGTTTGCTCCGGGTTTCACGCGCCTGGCGCACGGCAAGGTGATTCCCGTCATTTCCCAAGGAGCGTCCCGATGATTCCGTCGGCATTCGACTACCACGCACCGGGCACGCTCGACGAGGCGGTTGCGCTGCTCCAACGCCACGGCGACGAGGCCAAGGTGCTGTCCGGCGGCCAGAGCCTCCTGCCGCTGCTCAAGCTCCGGCTCGGCGACGCCGGCCACCTCGTGGACATCGGACGCATCCCGGGGCTCACGGGAATCGCGGAGTCGGACGGCTGTCTGCGCATCGGCGGCGCCACGCGGGAAGCCGACCTGGAGCGTTCGGCGCTGATTCGCGACAAGTACCCGATCCTGCTGGACACCGCCGCCGTCATCGCCGACCCGCTGGTGCGCAACCGCGCCACGGTGGGCGGCAACCTGGCGCACGGCGACCCGGCGAACGACCACCCCGCGACGATGCTCGCCCTCGGGGCGGAGGTGGTGGCGCGAGGCCCCGGGGGCGAGCGCACCATCCCGATCACGGACTTCTTCACCGGGCTCTTCGCCACCGCCCTCGCGCCGGCCGAGATCCTCACCGAGATCAGGATTCCGGTTCCGCCGCCGCGCAGCGGCGGCGCCTACGTCAAGCTCGAGCGCAAGGTGGGCGACTACGCCACCGCCGCCGCGGCGGTACAGGTCACGCTCGGCGGGCAGGGCGAGATCGCGCGGGTGGGGATTGGCCTGACCAACGCCGGACCGACGCCGATCGAGGCGACGGCGGCGGAAGGGTATCTCCGAGGGCGGCGGCCGGACGCGGAGGCCATCGCCGAGGCCGCGCGCCTGGCCTCGGAAGCCACGTCGCCGAGCGCCGACCGGCGCGGGTCGGTGGAGTACAAGCGCGACATGGCGCGCGTGCTGACGGGCCGGGCCATCACCCGGGCGCTCGAGCGGGCGGGAGGGCAGTAGGCATGGCGACACACGACATTCGGATCACCGTGAACGGGGCGCCGCAGGCGGCCGCGGTCGAGTCGCGCCTCCTGCTCGTGCACTGGCTCCGCGACGTGCAGCGCCTCACCGGCACCCACATCGGCTGCGACACGACGCACTGCGGCGCGTGCACGGTGCTGCTCGACGGCGAGCCCGTCAAGTCGTGCACGGTGCTCGCGGTGCAGGCGGACGGCGGGGAGGTGACGACGGTGGAGGGCCTGGAGCAGGACGGAACCCTGCACCCGCTCCAGGAGGGGTTCCAGCAGGAGCACGGGCTGCAGTGCGGCTTCTGCACGCCGGGCATGCTGATGACCGGGCGCGCCCTCCTCGAGCGGAACCCCGATCCGAGCGAAGCGGACATCCGGCAGGCGATATCCGGGAACCTGTGCCGCTGCACCGGCTACGTGAACATCGTCAAGTCGATCGAGCACGCGGCCGCGAAGGTGCGCGAGGCGGCCGCGCCCCGGGATTCTGCACCGTAGAACGGTGGAGAATCCCGGCAGGGTGGTTGGGCGGCGAGCGGAGCCGTAGGCGGCGCTCTCCGGGCTGGAGCGGCGCCGCCTCCGAAGGACGCAGACTGCCCCGGAGGGTCGGTCGGGCGGCGACCGGAAGCCGCGGCTCGACCTTGCGGTCACGTTCGGCGACTATTTTCCGGGCGACGAATCCGCGCAGGAACGGCGCGGAGGAGAGAAACCATGGCACCCCAGACGACGCCGGAAGTGTGCGGCATGGGCCACTCGATGAAGCGCAAGGAGGACCCGCGCTTCATCCGCGGCCAGGGCAACTACGTCGACGACATCCAGCTCCCGGGGATGCTCTACCTCGACATCGTCCGCAGCCCGTTCGCGCACGCCCGGATCAAGTCCATCGATTCGGAGAATGCCCTCAAGATTCCCGGGGTGCTCGCGGTCATCACCGGCGAGACCCTCGAGCAGTACAACCTGCACTGGATGCCGACCCTGATGTCCGACACCCAGATGGTGCTGCCGACCGAGAAGGTCATGTACCAGGCGCAGGAGGTAGCGGCGGTGGTCGCCACGGACCGCTACGCGGCGGCCGACGGGGTCGAGGCGGTGGAGGTGGACTACGAGCCGCTGCCGGTCGTCGTCGATCCGTTCAAGGCGCTCGAGCCCGACGCGCCGGTGCTGCGCACCGACAAGGAGGGCAAGAAGGACAACCACATCTTCCACTGGGAGGTGGGCGACCGCGCCGCCACCGAGGGCGCCCTCGCCGGCGCCGACGTCGTCGTCAAGCAGGACATCTACATCCCGCGCATCCACGTCGCTTCCATCGAGACCTGCGGCTGCGTCGCCGACTTCGACCGGGTCATGGGCAAGCTCAAGGTCTACATGACCACCCAGGCCCCGCACGCCATCCGCACCGTGCTGGCCCTGGTGGCCGGGCACGTCGGTCTGTCGGAGGAGAAGATCCAGGTCATCTCGCCGGACATCGGCGGCGGGTTCGGCGGCAAGGTGCCCGTCTATCCGGGGTACGTGCTCGCCATCGCCGCGTCGGTCGTGGTCGGCAAGCCCGTCAAGTGGGTCGAGGACCGGATGGAGAACCTGCAGGCCGACTCCTTCGCGCGGGACTACCACCTGAAGGCCGAGCTCGGGGCGACGAAGGACGGCACGCTGACCGCGCTGAAGATCAAGACGGTGGCCGACCACGGCTACACCGACGCCGCCGCGAACCCGTCGAAGTTCCCGGCCGGCCTGTTCTCCATCGTCACCGGGTCCTACGACCTGAAGCACGCCTTCGCCGAGGTGGACGGCGTGTACACCAACAAGCCGCCGGGCGGCATCGCCTACCGCTGTTCGTTCCGCGTGACGGAGGCGGTCCACACCATCGAGAGGCTCACGGACATCGTGGCCCTCGAGCTCGGGATGGACCCGGCCGACCTGCGCCTCAAGAACTTCATCCCCGCCGACAGCTTCCCCTACAAGTCGGTGCTGGGGTGGGAGTACGACAGCGGCAACTATCACGGCGCCCTCGAGAAGGCGATGGCGCGCATCGGGTACGCCGAGCTGCGGAAGGAGCAGGCCGAGAAGCGCGCGCGGGGCGAGCTGATGGGCATCGGCATCTCGAGCTTCACCGAGATCGTCGGCGCCGGGCCCTCGAAGCACTTCGACATCCTCGGCCTCAAGATGTTCGACTCGTGCGAGATCCGGGTCCATCCCACCGGCAAGGCGACCGCCCGCTTCGGCACCAAGTCGCAGGGCCAGGGCCACGAGACCACCTACGCGCAGGTGCTCGCCGAGGAGCTGGGCATTCCCGCCGCCCACATCGAGATCGAGGAGGGCGACACCGACACCGCGCCCTACGGGCTCGGCACCTACGCCAGCCGCTCGACGCCGACGGCCGGCGCGGCGGGGGCGATGGCGGCGCGCAAGGTCCGCGACAAGGCGAAGAAGATCGCCGCCTACCTGCTCGAGGTGAGCGAGGATGACCTGGAGTGGGCGCCGGGGGCCTTCTCGGTGAAGGGCGCGCCGCAGAAGTCGAAGACCATCCAGGAGATTGCGTTCGCGGCGTACACCAACCACCCGCCCGGCATGGAGGGCGGCCTCGAGGCGGTCTCGTACTACGATCCGCCCAACCTGACGTTCCCCTTCGGCAGCTACATCTGCGTCGTCGACGTCGACCGCGGGACGGGAGAAGTGAAGATACGCCGCTTCGTGGCCGTCGACGACTGCGGCAACATCATCAACCCGATGATCGTCGACGGGCAGATCCACGGCGGCCTCACGATGGGCATGGCGCCGGCGCTGCTCGAGGAGATCAGCTACGACGAGAACGGCAACATCTCGGGCGGGAGCTTCATGGACTACCTGGTCCCCACCGCGATGGAGACGCCGCGGTGGGAGACCGACAAGACCGTGACCCCGTCGCCGCACCATCCGCAGGGCGCAAAGGGGGTCGGCGAGTCGGCCACCGTGGGCGCACCGCCGGCGATCGTCAACGCCGTCGTCGATGCGCTTGCGCACCTCGGCGTGCGGCACATCGACATTCCGATCACGCCCGAGAAGGTGTGGCGGATCCTGAAGGACAACGGCGCCGGCCTGTAGGCGGCGAACGGCGTTCCTTCGGCTTCGTTCCGAGTGTCGAACTCGAAGGACGGTGACAGAAACTGCCTTGCCACGTGGCAAGCCTGGACGACAGTAGAAGACGGGCTGCGTCCGGGTACAGTTGCCAGACTTGTATCGATCACTGTCCGAGAGCCTGAATCAGCCCGTCGGCGGCCAGAGGCGGCGGCCGTGGTCTCGGCCCGAATCCCCCTGCACGACGCGATGGTCTTTCCTGGTTTCGACCGGTTCGCGCCTGCGCACCGCCGTCGCCCTCCGGTGCGCGAGCCGACCCGACGGCTTTCGATTTCCGGCTCGGGCATTCCGCATCCCGCGTGCTGCGCGTGAAATCCGCGTGAAGGCGGGCCAGCGGGTCCCTCACGCCGGTTTCACGGCACACGCCGTAGTTCTGAATCGGTCGCGTCATCGAATCCAATGGAGTGAGAAGCGGTGGATACGGTAATCAGATGGTTCGAGACGGTGCGCAGCGCCGGCCCCGGCGACGAGTCGGTGGACTGGTTGCGCATCGTGCCCTTCGTGGCCCTGCACGCGGCCTGCGCGGCGGTGTGGTGGGTCGGGTGGAGCGGGGTCGCGCTGTCGGTGGCGCTGGCGTCCTATGCGGTCCGCGCGTTCGCGATCAGCGCGTTCTTCCACCGGGGGCTCGCCCACCGGGCGTTCCGAACGGGGCGCGTCGTGCAGTTCGTCTTCGCGTTCATCGGGACGGCGGCGACGCAGCGCGGACCCTTGTGGTGGGTCGCGCACCACCGCCACCACCACGCCCACGCCGACACCGGCCGCGACCCGCACGACTCGACCCGCGGCTTCTGGTGGTCGCACATGGGCTGGTTCCTGGGCCGGGCGGCGTTCGACACCCGCGTCGAGCGCGTGCCCGACCTCGCCCGCTTTCCCGAGCTGCGCTGGCTGAACCGCCACGACCTGGTTCCGCCGCTGGCCTGCGCGGCCGCGATGTTCGCCCTCGGCGAGTGGTTGCGGCCGGTCTTTCCAGGGACCGGCGGCTGGCAGATGCTGGTGTGGGGCTACGTCGTCGCCACCGTGGCCCTGATGCACGCGACGTTCCTCGTCAACTCCCTGGGCCACCGCCGCGGCCGGCGGCCGTACGAGACCCGGGACCTGAGCCGCAACTCCTGGTGGCTGGCGATGATCACGATGGGCGAGGGCTGGCACAACAACCACCATCGCCACAGCGCTTCGGCCCGGCTGGGGCTGCGCTGGTGGGAGCTCGATCCCGGCTGGCTGGGGCTGCGGCTCATGGCCCGGGTCGGTCTCGTCCGCGACCTCAAGACGGTGTCGGGGGACGGCGGACGATGCGCGTAGCCGTGGCAGGCGGGGTCGGCCCGGCCTCGAACCCGAAGTCTCGCGGGCCCTCGCCGGCTGGCGCTCGTCACGCTGGGCGACCGCGACTCCGGTCCACGGCAGGATCTCGCCGACACGGGTTCGGCCCGCACCGTCAGTCGCTGGTGCCGTCCTTGTTCGCACCGGCGCTTGTAGTACGATCCCTCGCCGCAATCGGGAGGCGGCGTGGGGCGCCCCCGTCTTCTGCGGTTCGGCGGCGCAGAGGGCAGCCCGCGCCCCGCCGGCGGCTGACCGGGCGATGCGGGAGCCCCGGCGCAGCGGGGCCCTGCCGGCGGATCGGAGAGATGGCGGAGCAATGGCACGATGAGGGTGGCGATAGGGTCCGACCACGCCGGCTTCCGGTTGAAGACGTCGCTCGCCGACATGCTGCGGGAGCTCGGTCACGAGGTGGTCGACGTCGGCACCGACAGCGAGGCCGCCGCCGATTATCCCGACTACGCGGAGTCGCTGGCGGTGGCCGTCCGCGACGGCCGCGCCGACCGCGGGGTGATGATCTGCGGGAGCGGAGTCGGGGCGGGGGTGGCGGTCAACAAGGTCCCCGGCATCCGGGGCGCGGTCTGCCACGACACCTACTCTGCCCACCAGGGCGTGGAGCACGACGACATGAACGTCCTCGTCCTCGGGGCGCGCATCGTCGGCGTGGCCCTGGCCCGCGAGCTCGTCGAGACCTTCCTGGCGGCGAGGTTCTCGCGCGAGGAGCGCCATCGCCGGCGCATCGAGAAGGTCCGGAGCCTCGAGACGCGGCAGTGGCCGGGGGCCTGATGCGGCGCGACGTTCGGTCGCGTCGGGAGTCTCGCTGGCGCGAGACTCCAGCGGCGCGGCCTTCGGTCGCGTCGGGAGCTTCGCTGGCGCGAGACTCCAGCGCGTCGGCCCTTGAGCGCCCCGGTTTGTCCGCGCCTCCCAAACGCGCTCCCTGGTTCTGCTGGAGCATCCTCTGACTGAATCGACGACGGAATGGCGGCTCGACCGCGCTCTCCGGGCCGCACTCGACGAGGAATGCCGGCGCTGGGACCGCGAGGGCCTGGTGGGCCGCCTGTGGCGCAAGGACCCGGACGTGTGGACGGGCGGCGACGAGGCGCGCTGGCTGGGGTGGTTGGATCTGCCGCAGGCGGGAGTACCGGCCGGCGCGCTGAACCGGTTTGCGGACGGCGTGCGGGCGGACGGGCTCACCGACGTCCTCCTGCTCGGCATGGGCGGCTCCAGCCTCGGCGCGGAGGTCGTCGGCCACGGGCTCGGCGGGGCCGCGGGAGTGCCGGCCCTGCACGTGCTCGACACCACGGACCCGGCGCAGATCTCGCGGACCGCGTCGCGGATCGACCTGTCCCGCACCTTGTGCATCGTGTCGAGCAAGTCGGGCACGACCCTCGAGCCGGCCCTTCTGGCCGCTCACTTCCAGGATCGCATGCGGCAGGCGGTCGGACCCGCGCGGGCCGGCTCGCACTTCGCCGCGATCACCGATCCGGGCTCGGCCCTCGAGGAGATGGCCGCGGCCGAGGGCTTCCGGCAGGTGTGGAGCGGCCGCCCCGACGTGGGCGGGCGGTTCTCGGTCCTCTCGAGCTTCGGCCTCGTCCCCGCCGCGGCCTGCGGCCTCGACGTGTCGGCGTTCGTGGCGTCGGCGCGGAAGATGGCCGAACGGTGCGGCCCCGACGTCCCCGCCGGCAGCAACCCGGGGGTGCGGCCGGGGCTGCTGCTCGGGCTCGCTGCCGCCGCCGGCCGGGACAAGGTCACCCTGGTGCTGACACCGTCGATTCGCGTCCTCGGCGGCTGGCTGGAGCAGCTGCTGGCAGAGTCGACGGGCAAGGCGGGGCGCGGGCTGATTCCCATCGTCGACGAGGACCTGGGTCCGCCCTCGGCGTACGGGACCGATCGCCTGTTCGTCCAGCTTCGCGTCGAGGGCGACGCCCAGCCCGAGCAGGACGCGGCGCTGCGGATTCTCGCCGAGGCCGGACACCCCGTCGTCACCCTGCCGGTGCCGGGCCGGGAGGCACTGGCCGGCGAGTTCTTCCGGTGGGAGCTCGCCACTGCCGTCTGCGGTGCGGTGCTGGGGGTGAACCCCTTCGACCAGCCCGACGTGGAGCAGGCCAAGGTCGCGGCGCGGACCCTGACCGCGGCTTGGGAGGCGGGCGGGGGATTCCCGGAGGAGCCGCTCGCGGCGCGGTCAGACGGCGTCGCCCTGTTCGCCGACGCCGCGACCGCCTCGCGCCTTCGCGCGGCGGCCGGCGGCCCCGCCACCCTCGAAAGGCTGGTGTCGGCGCACGTGGCGAGCGCCGGGCCCGGCGACTACGTGGCGCTGCTGGCCTGCGTGGATCGGAGCGAGGCCAACGCCGCGCCGCTGCAGCGCATCCGGCATCGGGTCCGGGACGCCCGCCGGGTGGCGACCAGCGTCGGGTTCGGGCCGCGCTATCTCCACTCGACCGGTCAGGTGTTCAAGGGTGGGCCGGCGACGGGCGTGTTCGTGCTGCTGACGACCGACGCCGCCGTCGATCTGCCGGTGCCGGGCCGCTCCTGCACGTTCGGGGCCGTCGAGATGGCGCAGGCGCTGGGCGATCTGGAGGTGCTGGCGGCGCGCGGGCGCCGTGTCATCCGCCTGCACCTCGAGGGCGACGCCGGGGCCGGGCTCGAGCGCGTGGCGTCGCTGTTCGAGCGCGCGTTGGCGGGATGAGCGGGCCAGGAGTCCGCGCCCTGGAACGGTGCGGACTCCTGCAGGGTCGGTCGGCGCAGCCGCAGGCGACGATGGGCGGGGTAGCAGTCTGCGTCGTGGAACGGCACGGACTGCTGCGGGTTGGTTCGCCCAAGCGGAACCGGAGGCGGCGATGGGTGGCCTAGCGCCCGGCCCAGGTCGGCGCCCGGCGGGCCACGAAGGCCTCGACCGCGTTCCGGAAGTCGTCGCTCGTGTAGCACTCGACGATGAGGTCGTGGCCGAGGGCGGGGTCGGGCCGCCGCTCGCGCTGCACGCGGCGGACGAGCTCCTTGGTGGCGCGAATGGTCAGGGGGGCGTTGGCGGCGATGGCGGCGGCGGTCTCCGCCACTGTCTCGTCGAGACGGTCGTCGTCGACGACCCTCGTCGCGAGCCCGACCGCCAGCGCCTCGCGGGCGTCGAGGAGGCGGGCGGTGTACATGATGTCCTTGAGCCGGTCCGGTCCGACGAGGTCCAGCAGCCGGGCGCAGTTGCGGGCCGACAGGCAGTTGCCGAGGGTGCGGGCCACGGGAATGCCGAACCGGGCCCCGGGGCCGCAGATGCGCAGGTCGCAGGCTATCGCCATGACGCAGCCGCCGCCGACGGCCACTCCCTGGACGCGGGCGATGGTGGGTATGCGCACGCGCTCCAGCCGGTCGATCACTCGATCGAGCCTCGACTCGTACCCGAGCGCGTCGTCCGGGGTCCGCAGGTCCTGGAACTGGCTGATGTCGGTGCCGGCGACGAAGGCGCGGTCCCCGGCCCCCTGCAGCACGAGCACCCTGACCGCGGGGTCGGCGTCCACCGTGTCGCAGGCGTCGACGAGGGCGTCGTACATCGCCCAGGTCATCGCGTTGCGGGCGGCGGGGCGGTTGAACGTGAGGGTGGCGACGGGACCGTCGACGGCGTAGAGGGCGTCGGGCGTGGACGTAGGCACGGAGTGACTCTCCTGGTTCCCCGGGGAATCTGCGCGGCGGAACGAGCCGGCTCCCCGGAGACGTTGGCCCGGCGGCCGCGGTGCCGTCGGGGGACGATTGTCGGACCAGGGGTCCGCGCCGCAGAACGGTGCGGACGCCTGGCAGGGTCGGTCGGTCGGCAGTCGGCGCCGCCGACGGTTACCGGGCTGGAACGATGAACTCGGCACTCGACGGATTGCGCGTGCTCGACCTCACCCAGGTGATGGCCGGGCCGTTCTGCTCGATGCTACTGTGCGACATGGGCGCCGACGTGATCAAGGTCGAGCCGCCCGCCGGCGACTCGACCCGGCGCATGCCGGGCGCCGTCGGCAGCGACAGCCCCAGCTTCAACGCCGTCAACCGCGGCAAGCGCGGCATCGTCGTCGACCTGAAGCAGCCGGCCGGCCGCGACGCGGTGCGGCGCCTCGCCGCGGCGTCCGACGTGCTGGTGGAGAACTACCGGCCGGGGGTGCTCGAGAAGTTCGGCCTGGACTACGCGGAGCTCTCCCGGCGGTATCCGCGTCTCGTCTACGCGTCCATCTCGGGCTACGGCCAGACCGGCCCGTCCGCCGGCAAGGGGGGCTTCGACCTCGTGGCGCAGGGCGTCTCCGGCCTCATGTCGGTCACCGGCGAGGCGGGGCGCCCGCCGGTCAAGGCGGGGATACCGGTGACCGACCTCGGCGCCGCCCTCTTCGCGGTCGCGGGCATCCTGTCCGCGCTCCTCGCGCGGACCCGCACGGGGCGCGGGCAGCTCGTCGACACGTCGCTCGTCGACGCCGGGGTCGCCCTCTCGGTGTGGGAGGCCACCCAGTACTTCTCGGGGCGCGGCGTCCCCGAGCGGCTCGGCTCGGCGCACCGCATGAACGCGCCGTACCAGGCCATCCGCTGCGCCGACGGCTACCTGACCATCGGGGCCGCCAACGACCGCACGTTCCGGCGCCTGTGCGAGGCCCTCGGGCATCCGGAGTGGGCCGACGATCCCGAGTACCGGGACGACACCCACCGCATCCGCAACCGGGAGGCCCTCGCGGCCCGCATCGAGGCAGTGCTGGCGGCCCGTCCCCGGTCGCACTGGCTGGAGCGCCTGGAGGCGCGCGGGGTGCCGTGCGGCCCCATCAACGACTATGCCGAGGTGATGGCCGATCCCCACGTCCGGGCCCGCGAGCTGGTGGTCGAGACCGACCATCCGACGCTGGGCCGCATCCCGACCCTGGGCACGCCGATCAAGCTCTCGGAGACCCCGCTCGCGCCCGGCCGTCCCGCGCCGCGGCTCGGCGAGCACACCGACGAGATACTCGGCGACGCGGGGTTCGGGGCGGACGAGATCGCCGAGCTGCGGCGGGCCGGCGCGGTGGCGTGAGCGCGCCGGCGTGCCCGGGGCGGCTTCACCGACGAGGACCATGACAGAGAGAACCTATCGCATTGCGGTGATACCCGGCGACGGGATCGGCAAGGAGGTCGTGCCCGCGGCCCAGGAGCTGCTCGAGGCGGTCGGCCGCCGGCACGGTTTCGGCTGCGAGTGGACGCAGTTCGACTGGTCGTGCGAGCTCTACGCGCGTAGCGGCAGCATGACCGGAGGACGCAGCGTCTCGGAGCTCGCGGGCTTCGACGCGGTGTTCCTGGGCGCCGTCGGCTACCCCGGGGTCCCGGACCACGTGTCCCTCTGGGGGCTCCTCATCCCCATCCGCCGGCAGTTCCGCCAGTACGTCAACCTGCGCCCCGTGCGGCTCTGGCCGGGCGTGCGCACGCCGCTCGCGGACCGTCGGCCCGCGGACATCGACATGGTGATCGTCCGCGAGAACAACGAGGGCGAGTACTCCGAGATCGGCGGCCGCCTCTACGCGGGGACGCCGGCCGAGCTCGCGGTGCAGCAGTCGGTGTTCACGCGGGAGGGCGTCGACCGGGTGCTGCGCTACGCGTTCGAGCGGGCGCGGGCGCGCCCCGCGAAGCACCTGACGTCGGCCACGAAGTCGAACGGCATCATCCACACCATGCCGTTCTGGGACGAGCGCTTCGAGGCGGTGGCCGCCGACTATCCCGACGTGCGGACCGACCAGTACCACATCGACATCCTCACCGCCCACCTCGTCCAGCACCCCGACTGGTTCGACGTCATCGTCGCGAGCAACCTCTTCGGCGACATCCTCTCCGACCTCGGCCCCGCCGTGGCCGGCTCGATCGGCCTCGCCCCCGGCGCCAACCTCAACCCCGACCGCACCCATCCCTCGATGTTCGAGCCCGTCCACGGGTCGGCGCCGGACATCGCGGGCAAGGGCGTCGCCAACCCCGTCGCACAGATGCTGACGGGGGCGATGATGCTGGAGCACCTGGGGGAGGCGGACGCGGCGGCAGCCATCGAGGCGGCAGTGGAGGCGGTGCTCGGCGCCGGCGAGACCCGCACCGGCGATCTGGGCGGCGCCGCCACGACGGCCGAGATGACCGCGGCCATCGTCGCCGCCCTGGGTCGAGTTCCGAGCACGCCCGATTGACGCCGGTCGTCAGATCGGGAGCGCCGGTCGGTCCGGGGGAATCGCTCGTAGCGGCGGAGCCGAGGAGGAGTGCATCGCGGGTACGGCGGGGGTGCGGACGGCCGCCGCCGCCGTCATTTCTTGCTGCGGTCCGTCGACCAGGAAGGTCACAGCGTATCCGTGCTCTCCGACTCGATCGGCACGAAGTAGCCCTTCTCCGGACAGTCCATCAGCCAGTCGACGACGCCCTCGTTGGTTGGGGGCGCTCGGCGGACGAGCCGGTACTCGCCCCGTTCGATGCGTTCGACGTCGAACTCCTGGCCCGGCTCGACGTCATCCCGCCGCCGAATCTCGGCCGGGAGCACGATCTGCCCCTTCGTGGAGACGGAAGTTCTCATCGCCGAAGTAAGATACTGTCTTACCCCACGGGCGTCAAGGTGCGCCGCCTCCGAATACGACGTTCACGATTCCCCGGAACCGCATCGGGCTGGCGCCGTCTCAGGCGTACCCGCCGGCCATGATTCGGTCGAGATGCGCATGGACCAGGGCCACCTTCCCCTGGCGTACCAGCTGGTCGGGCGTCAGGCCGGCGAATCCCGGCAACGTCTCCGACCGGAACCGGGCATAGGCGACCAGGCGCGGCGAGCCGGTGTAGCCCTCCACACGATGGAGGATCTCCACCATCTCTCGCAGCCGGGTCTATGTCTTGGGCGCTCGGATTCGCGCGGTTCGCGACAACGCGTCGCAGCTCAGTCCGAGCGTGTCGGCGATCGCGGCTCTCGTCGTGCGCAAAGCGCCGGCGATGCGCGCCGGCGAGAACACCTGCTCGTCGCCGTCCACCAAGTCGTGAAGCCGCATGGCCACTCAGCCCCCTTCCCTTGGGCTGACCACGAACCCGACCACCATCCGCCGCACCCGCCGCAGGAACTCGTCGACCGTCAATCGTTCGCCCGGCGCGTCGGCCTTCCTGACCACCGGATGCCGGCTGAACGCCTCCTTTTCATGGGGTTCTGCGGAGTGTGGGGCGGCGGTCATCGCCTTGACAACTGCGGGATGCTGCGACGTTCATTGCGGTCATGCCATGCCGCCGTCGCCCTCGTACGTCGCCGCGTAGATCGTCAGCTTCGTCGCCGCTCCGATCTGCTTCAGCTCGGGGCGGCGGCCGGAGAGTCGCTGGCTGTTCCGCACGAGGTTGAGGAAACCCTCGCCGCGGGCCTCCATGTACGCGGCGCCGGTGAGGGGGCTCTTGTAGTCGCGCAGGAAGCCGGCGAGGAACTGGTTGCGGCGGGCGGGCTGGCAGCCGGCGTACAGGTTCTCTATCGTCAGCGTGTTGTACAGTGCGCCGGGATTCTGAAACTCGATGCGATCGGGGAACAGGCGGATGATGATCTGAGACCCGCGGACTTCGTAGTCGCGGTGCACGACGGCGTTGACGATGGCTTCCTGCAGGGCGGTGTGCACGTAGCTCGGGAAGTCGTGGCGTCCCTGGGGACCCTTCCGGGAGACGGTCGGAATCAAGGGAGATGACCCGAAATAGGTCAGGACCTGTGCGATCTGGTCAGGCAAGGGCCCGCCTATCTGTCGGCTGTCCGAGGTATTGCCGTCGGCCGCGGCGTGGCGGTAGGCCGCGAGCGAGATGTAGGCGCCGGGCAGGTGCTGCTCGGGTCGTTCGGCAAACAGCAGCACGCCGAGATGAGTCGGGGTCACGCCGGCATCGGTGGCGGCGGCGAGCTTGTGGGCGAGCAACGTCGGGGTCCAGTCCTCGGGTCGGGTCCACTCGGGGAAGCGGTTGCGGAAGTACGTCTCGAGGCGCAGGTCGTGCAGGTCCTCGAGGCGGCTCCCGAACACCGGGCGTTCCTCTACCGGGTCGGTCAGCCGTCGCACGCTCAGGAGCCGGGCGAGGCGCTCGGCGGGAATGAGGTGGCGATGGCTGCCGATGCGCTGAAGGAACCGCCCGTCGCCGGTCTGGTGGACGTCGAAGCGGGAGGCGGGCACGTCGATGACGAGGCACAGCCTGGGTTCGCCGCCCTCGCCCGGCAGGTATGCCCAGTCGAGGGCGGGGACGATCATGGGATTGCAGTTGGTGGTCGCGACGTTCACCACGAACTGCTCCAGGAGGTCGCGCTTCAGCGGATCGACGCCGACGACGGCACGGTCGGCGTCGCGGACCCCCATGACGAGGGTTCCGCCGCGAGTGTTCGCCATGCTGACGAAGACCTCCGCGAGCTTGGACGAGGCGCGGCCGGGGTCCGAGCCGAACGCGATGCGGTCGCCGCGGAAGACGACCTCCTTCAGCTCGAGCTCGGTGTCTTCACCGGCCCGAATGGATGACAGGAGCGCTTGAGTGTCCATCGTCATGGTGTCTGGTCCGCGGCGTCGATCAGCGACCGGGCCGAGATGACCCAGGCGGACGATTCGCGGCTCTTCGCGAGCAGTCGGCGGAACGGGTCGCGGACGCGGACGAGGCGGGGGTCGGGCGTCGCGCAGTCGAAGACGACGTAGAGCCAGTAGCGGTCGCCCAAGTGGAATGCCTGCTTCCACTCGTTGAGCTCGAGCTGGACGGCGGACTGCCCGGCGCGGCCCTTGACCTCGATGTTGCGGACGTCGCCGTCGGGCGGCGTGGCGAGCAGGTCGAAGCCGGGCCGGTCGGGGAGTCCCGCGAGGCGCGCGGCGCCGGGGGTGGACACGTCGCGCACCGCGCTCCCGCGTTCCTGCGTCCCACGGGGCGGCGACGCGGACGGCGATTTCCTCCACACGTGCATCGTAACGCTCCAGGGCGCCGGAGGCGCGGGCGGGGGACGTTCGCAGTATCGTGTTCGCCAGTGGCGATCCCCGGGCTCTCGGGATCGGGCTGGCTGGACCGCTATCCCGCGGCCGGCTGCACCCAGCCGCCGCGGGCGACGAGAGCGCGCGCGACCTGCGCACGGCTCTCGACGAGGCCGACGGGGACGGGGAGCCAGGCGGTGACGCGTTCCAGGGCGGCGACGAGCCTCTCGTCCGCCAGCAGACTCCCCAGCAGCTCGGTGGCTTCCTGCCGGATGCGTTCGGTCGAGCGGAAGAACACGATCCGGGCCAGCGCGGTCTCCGCCTCGTCGTCGCCTCCGGAGCGGCCCTCCCACCGCTTCGAGACTCGCAGGACGGTGCTCTCGGCGAGGTACGTCTCCATCGCGATGTCCGCGAGGCCCGCGAGGTACGCCTGGTGGTCGGGGTCGAGCAGCCGCGCCTCGTCCACGTTGTCCCACACCTGCGCCAGCACGAAGAGGAACAGGCGCTTGAGGCCGCCGACGCCGGCGCGAAGGGCCGCGAGGGAGGTGTCCCCGGACGGCCTGCCGTTGGGGCCGGCGGGCAGGCCGGCCACCGCCTCGCGCAGCTCGAGCTCACCGCGGTCCGCCCGCTTGAGAAGGGTCTTGGCGATGCCGAGCCGGCAGATCTCGCTCGTGCCCTCGTAGATGCGGGTGATGCGCGAATCGCGGTACCAGCGGGCGGCGGGGTACTCCTCGCTGAAGCCGTAGCCGCCGTACACCTGCAGGGCGTCGTCGGCCACCGCGTGGTAGGCCTCGGACCCGAGGACCTTGGCCATCGCGCACTCGACCGAGAACTCGGCGAACGTGCGCAGCTTCGCGTCGAGCGAGACGGCCCCCTGCCGGCCGAGGTCCTCGATGGCCGCGTAGACGAGCCCCGCCGTGCGGTAGGCCACCGACTCGGCCCCGTAGGCGCGGGCCGCCATCTCCGCGAGCTTGCGCTGAATCAGGCCGAACTCGGCTATCGGCCGGCCGAACTGCCGCCGGTCGGCCGCGTAGCGGGTGGTGGCGGCGAGGGCCTTCTTGGCCGAGCCGGCGCAGTTGGCGCCCATCTTCATGCGGCCGACGTTGAGGGTGCACATGGCCACCCGGTGCCCCTGGCCGACCTCGCCGAGGAGGTTCCCGGCGGGAACGGCGACGTCGTCGAGCTGCATCGCGCACACCGACGACCCCTGGAGGCCGAGCAGGCGCTCGTGGGGGCCGACGGTCACCCCGGGCGTGTCCCGCTCGAGCAGGAAGGCGGAGAAGGCAGTGCCGTCCACCTTGGCGAAGAGGATGAACAGGTCGGCCCACCCCGCGTTGGTGATCCACTGCTTGGAGCCGTTGACGACGTAGTGCGTCCCCTCGGGATTGAGGACGGCGGTGGTCCGGATGTTCATGGCGTCGGAGCCGGCCTCTGGCTCGGTCAGCGCGAACGCCGCCATCAGCTCGCCCCGCATGCAGCGGTCCAGATAGCGGTCGATCTGGTTGGCGGTCCCGAAGTTGACGAGGGGGAGGGTGCCGATGCCCTGGTGGGCGAAGACCGTCGAGGCCAGCCCCCCGAGCTGCGAGCGGCACTCGTTCATGCCGGCCACCGCCAGCGGGCTCAGCCCGAGCCCCCCGTGCGCCTCGGGCACCTCCGCCATGAAGATGCCGAGGTCGGCCGCCTTCCTGAACAGGGGACGGATGACGTCGATGTTGCGCCGGTCGATCTCGTCGAGCCGCGGCGCCACCTCCTGCTCGGCGAACTCCCGGATAGATCGCATCAGCAGCCGCTCGTCGTCGCCCATGTCCTCCGGACACACGACGTCGTGCGGTTCGACTTCATCCACGAGAAAGCGCGCCCCGCGCGCCTGCGACGCGATCGTCATCTTCGTCCCCCACTCCTGTCGCGCCTTCGGGGCGGCGCGGCCGCCGCCGGTCCCGCCCGGGTCGACCATCCCGCCGGGGTCGGCCGATCCGGCCAGGCCCGTGCCTCCTCGCGGCCCCGGCATGACCGCGGGCCGGGGTGCTCGCCGGCGTGACGGCTCCGACGTCGGGCAATCCTGCCCCGCACCCCCTCCCGGGGCTGACGCCTCGCTTCGCGGGAATCGCCGTGGTGCGCCACGCCCTCGACGCCGGAGGCGCGGTACATGCAAAACGGGCCGGCATGCGTGCGCTGCCGGCCCGTCCTGGATTTGGTTGCGGGGGGGGGATTTGAACCCCCGACCTTTGGGTTATGAGCCCAACGAGCTACCGGACTGCTCCACCCCGCGTCAATCGACCGATCCGCCGGCCGGCCGGGTTCGACCGGCCGCAACCTTTGTCGCAGATCGTTCGTTTATCATAGCAGATCGATTGGATGCGAGCAAGGTCTCGGCCGGCGGATCGCCGGACGCGGTCAGCGGGCGGGCCGGCCGGGCGTCGGCCGGGGCCGGGGCGCGCCGGTCGGTGACGATGAACAGCCGTTCGCCGGGCCGGACGAACCCGAGCTCCCGGCGCGCCAGCTCCTCGATCGCGGTCGGATCGTTGCGAAGGCGCTGCGCCTCGAGCTGCAGTCGCTGGTTCGTCGCGCGCAGGGCGGCGATGGCGGCCTCGAGCTCGCGGTGCTCGCGCCGAATCCGCAGGGTCGCCGGCAGTCCCCGGTCGCCGACGAGCGCGTTCGCGATGAGGATCGCGGTCATCAGGCTGAACAGAAGGCGCGCGAGGTGCCGCCTCTGCCAGGGGCGCCCCTCGTCGCGGCGCACCGGCGGAACGTCGGTCCGATCGGGGCCGGGAAAGGGGAGCGCCGGCTGGGCAGGCCGTCCCCGAGACCGCGACGCGGCATCCGGGCGGCGGTGCGATCGGGACGGGCGTCGTGCCGCATGTGGCATGCCATTCAATGTCTCGGTCGAAACCGGGGCGGAGATTAGCATCCGGCGGGTCGGCCCCGCGGAGGTGCGGGAGGAGGCGTGACGTCTTCCGAAGCGGTCGTGGTCCTGATCACGTTTCCGATGGACGCCGACGTCCGGCGCTTCGCGTCGACCCTCGTCGCCGAGGGCTGCGCGGCGTGCGTGAGCATCCTGCCGGACGTCGAGTCCGTCTATCGCTGGCAGGGCCGGGTCGAGCAGGCGCGGGAGCGCCAGCTGATCGTCAAGACGCAGAGAGCCCGCGTCGACCGGCTGCGCCGGCGGGTGGGCGACCTGCATCCCTACGATACGCCCGAGTTCGTGGTGTTGCCGGTGGTGGACGGCGACCCGCGGTATCTCACGTGGATTGCGGAGGCGACGGGAGGGGCGTCCACCCGCCCCGATCCGGCATGACCGCCTCTGCCCTCTGATAACATCACTGCGCCCCCCCATGGCTTCGCAGGCGCCGTCGCCCGGCCCTTCCTCGAGCACCGCTCCTGCACCTCCTCCCGCGCCTCGCGGGTCGGACCGCGGGCCCGGGGGCGGCGGACGCGGACGCCTGCGAGCCGCCGTCGATGCGCTCGGCGAGGTGGCGGAGCTCTTCGCGGCGTCCACGCCGGGTCTCACCATCCTCGCTGTCCTCGGTCTCAAGGCCATAATCGCGTTGTTCGGCGGAGCCGGCTCGGGGTGGCTGCAGGTCCTGGATGCGGCGGGGACCCTGGCCCTGGTGGTCGCTCTCGGCTACCTGCTCGTGCGGATGCTGAACCTGCTGCAGCAGCGTTTCCTGTGGCGGGTCCGACGGAAGCTCGTGCTGTCCTACGTCCTGATCGGCTTCGTGCCGATCCTGCTCTCGGTCGTGTTCTTCGTGGTGTCGGGCGCGCTGCTGCTGACGACCGTCAGCTCGTCGCTCGTGCAGCTCAGCTTCTCGGACGTGATGGAAGACGCGAACGACCTCGCGGCCATGACCGCCGTCGACCTGGGTGGCCTCGTCGAGCCGGCGGAGGTGCGGGTGGTGCTCGCGGGCCGGGTACAGGCCGTCGAGGAGCGCTATCCTGACGCCTCCATCGCGGTGTTGTGGAACCAGGCGGGGCGCGACCGCGCCGCCGGCGCCGGGCCGTGGCGCCACGACTCGCGCGATCTGCGGTTCCCCGTCTGGCTCGGCGCCCTTCCCGATGCCGATGGGCTCGACGACGCTCGCGACGGCGCCCCCCCCGATGCCGGCGGGCTCGTCGTGACGCGCGGCCGGGCCGGCTGGACGGTGGTGGCGCGCGGCGTGGCGCGGTTCGACGAGGACGGTCCGGTCTATGCGGTGGTCGCCGATCTTCCCATCGCGGGAGAAGTCGCCCGGCGCATGCAGGCCTCTCGCGGCGTCACGTTCATCGATTTCAGCGTCATCCCGACCGTCGGCGGGGCCGGGGCCGGCCCCGCCGGTGCGGACCCGGTTCCCGCCGCCGCCGCGTTCGAAGCGCTCCGGTTCCCGTTCGGGGCGCCGCCTCCGGACGGCGCCCCCACGCTCGACCTGCCGTCGGTTGCCCGCGTCGATCTCCTCGACTGGTCCACAGGCCGGCGGGGGCGCGGCGCAGTGGGCTTCCGCGTGCATCCCACGGTGTTCTACCGCGAGGTCGTCGAGGGAGGCGAGTACGCCCTCGGCGTTTTCGTGTGGGGACTGCTGTGGCTCGGGGTGATGTTCCTGACCATCGAGGCGGCGGCCATGGTCATGGGCTTCGCGCTCGCCGGGTCGATCACCGGGGCGGTGCACGAGCTGTTCACCGGCACCGAGCGGGTCCGGCAGGGCGACCTCACGCATCGCATCCGGGTCGGGACCGAGGACCAGCTCGGCGAGCTGGCCGAGTCGTTCAACACGATGACCGGCAGCATCGCCGACCTCATGGCCGAGGCCGCGGAGAAGCGCCGTCTCGAGGAGGAGCTGCGGATCGCCCGGGACATCCAGATGTCCCTGCTGCCCGAGGGGCCCGCCTCCGTGCCGGGCCTGACGGTGACCGCGGCCTGCCGGCCGGCGCGGGAGGTGGGCGGCGACTACTACGACTTCATCCGGCTCGACGAGCATCGGCTGGGCGTGCTGGTGGCCGACGTGTCCGGCAAGGGCACGTCCGCGGCGTTCTACATGGCCGAGCTCAAGGGCGTGGTACTCTCGCTGAGCCGCTTCCACCAGAGTCCCCGGGAGCTGCTCATCGAGGTCAACCGCATTCTGTCCGCGACCCTCGACGGGCGGACCTTCATCACCATGACCTACGCCGTCCTCGACCTCGCGGCCCGCCGCCTGACCTACGCGCGGGCCGGCCATACGCCCCTGGTCCACGTTCCGTTTGCGCCGGAGGGACCTCGCACGCCCCGGGTGCTGGCCCCTGACGGGCTGGTGGTGGGGCTGCAGATCGACGGTGTCGAGGAGAAGTTCATCGAGCTCCTCGAAGAGTCTTCCTTCTCGCTGGAGACCGGCGATCTCGTCGCCCTGTTCACGGACGGCGTCACCGAGGCCATGAACGAGGAATCGGATCTCTTCGGCGAGGAACGGCTGAGCCGCATCCTGACCGAGCAGATCCACCTTTCGTCCGACGACCTGAAGCAGCGTGTTCTCGGCGACGTCGAGGCGTTCGCCGGGACCGCGGAGCAGCACGACGACATGACCATCGTCCTCCTCCGGGTTGGGGATGCGCCGTCTCTTCCGCCGCCCGCGAGCCGCCCGTGAGCGATTCCAGGCCGCAGGTCGTGTTCCGGACCCAGTCCACGATCGAGGCCGACGTGGTGAGCGGGCTCCTCGAGACCCGCGGCATAGAGGCGGTCATCTCGTCGGGGACGCCGCAGGCCATCTTCCCCCTCACCGTCAGCGGTCTCGGCGAGGTGCGGCTGACCGTGCGGGGCGAGCAGGCCCAGCGCGCCCGCCGCCTCATCGCCGAGTTCGGCCAGCAGGTCTCCGACCGGGTGACGCGCATCCGGGACGAGTTCCGCGCCGTCGAAGAGGTGCTGGGGTACCGCTTCCGCGACCCCGGCTTGCTGGAGCACGCCCTGACCCACCGGTCGCGCGCCCACGAGGACGCCAGCGGCGGCGTCCGCGACAACGAGTCGCTCGAGTTCCTCGGCGACGCGGTGCTCGGATTCGTGATCTCGGACCGGCTGTTCCGCGAATGCCCGGACTGGAACGAGGGGCAGAAGTCGAAGGCGCGGGCCGCGCTCGTCTCGTCGGCGGCCCTGGCCCGGGTCGGCGAGGGGCTGGGGCTCGGCGCCCATCTCCTCCTCGGGCGCGGAGAGGAGAGGACCGGCGGCCGCACCAAGCGGTCGCTGATCGCCGATACGTTCGAGGCGGTGGTGGCCGCCGTGTACCTCGACGGGGGAGTCGAAGCGGCGGACCGCTTCATCGAACGGTGGTTCAGGTCCCAGCTCGACGCGGTCCGGACCGGCGGGGTCTCCCGCGGCATGACCCGGGACCACAAGTCGGCGCTGCAGGAGTGGCTGCAGTCCCAGGACCGGGGCCTGCCGCGGTACGAGCTGGTGGGTACGAGCGGTCCGCCCCACCGCCGGGTCTTCGAGACCGAGATCCGGGTGGGCGAGGAGGCGCTGGCTCGCGGAGAGGGCCGCACCAAGAAGGAATCGGAGCAGCACGCGGCCGAAAGGGCGCTCGCGGACCTCGAAGGGTCGGGCAAGCAGCCCGCATCCGCGCCGTAGAGCGGGGGGGGCGACTGGCGGGCTAGAGCACCGGGACTCGGGCCGCCGCGTACTCGCGTACGCCGCGGGTCAGCGTGTCGTCGTCCGGGGGAGCCGCCTGCCCGTGCAGGCGCACCCAGAGCCGAAGCAGCGGATCGACGTACCGGTAGCGCTTCCGGCGGGCCTCGATCAGGTCGACGTCCTCCAGCGAGGCCAGGTAGTCGCGGGCGGCCCCCGGCGTGCGTCCCAGGCGGGCCGCGATCTCCGTCAGCGTGAGCGGCTCGTCGGCCGCGAGGACGTGGAGGATGGCTCGGAGCGCCCCGCGGCCGCGGGCCCGGTGCAGCCTCAGCTCGCAGGAGAGCCGGCACGCCGTGGCGAGGTGCGCGCCGGGGCGCATCCCGGCGGCGAGGGCGTCGACCGGGCCGCCTCCACCCGCGGCCGCGGTCTCCGCGAGGAGGCGGACGTATCGGGGGCGTCCCCCCGTCAGGGCGTGTACGAGTCCCGCCGTGTCGCTTCGGTGATCCGCCCCGTCGAGGCCGAGGTCGGCGAGCGCGGCGCGCACCTCGGCCGGCGTAAGCGGCGGGAGATGGACGAACTCGAACGGACCGGGGGCATCGCGGAAGAGCCGCACCGTGCGGGCCGCGAACCGGGTCGTGAGGACGAACCGGTTCGGGCTGTCGCAGAGCGACTGCCGGAACATCGCGAAGGCGCTCCGCAAGCCCGGGAAGCTCTCGAACGTGCGGATCTCGAGCATCTCGTCGATGAGGAATGCGACGGGTCCGCCGTCCGCGCCCCTGGCGACGGCGAAGAGATGGCAGAGGCGATCGAACGCGGCCCGCGGCCCGCCCGGCGCGGGCTCGCCGCCGGCCTGGGGCGCCGCGTGCCCGCGGAGGGCCCCGAGCACCGACGACAGGCAGCGTTCGGGAGTCGTGGCGACCCGTTCGAGGTCGACGAGCACGGTGCCCGGTCCGAGCCGTTCCCGCAGGCCCTGCAGCACCGAGGTGCGGCCACCGCCGCAGCCGCCCACGACGACCGGCACGCGCGGGGGCGCCGCCCCGAGGGCCGCGAGAAGCCTTCGTTCCGTCTCGGGTCGTGCCGTCAACCGCATCGCTTTCTCCGCGCTGCCGTGGACCCCGCCGGGCTCCGGCATTCCGCCCGGCGCCGCCACTCGACGGATGCGCGTCTCGGGCCCTTCTGCTACGATCGTTCGCTTGGCGCCGCCGACCGGACCGCCCGCAGCACCCGGTCTCGACGGCGAGGGATCCAGCGGCCGGCTTTCACAGGACGAGGAAGAGCGTGAACATCGCGGTCATCGGTGCGCAGTGGGGCGACGAGGGCAAGGGCAAGGTCGTGGACCTCCTCACCCCCAGCGCGTCCATTGTGGCGCGTTATCAGGGAGGTCACAACGCCGGTCACACCGTGCGGGTGGGCGAGACCGAGTTCATCCTCCACCTGCTGCCCTCCGGCATCCTGCACCCGGGGGTGCGCTGCGTCATCGGCAACGGGGTGGTCGTGGACCCGGCGGCGCTGTTCTCGGAGATCGACACGCTCGCCACTCAGGGCATCGACGTCGGCGACCGCCTGCTCATCAGCGACCGCGCCCACGTCATCCTGCCGTACCACCGCGACCTCGAGGCGCACTCCGAGGCGCGGCGCGGCGACCAGCGCATCGGCACCACCTCGCGGGGCATCGGGCCGACCTACGAGGACAAGGTCGGGCGCCGCGGCATCCGGGTGGCCGACCTCGCGGACGCGTCGGAGGACGCCGCCCTCGCGCGGGCGATCCGCGCGAACGTGTCGGCCCGCAACGAGGCCCTCGGGGGCGCGGCGGCCGATTGGCGCGCCCTGCACGCGGAAGTGGGCGCGGCCGCGCGCCGGCTCGCGGGCTGGGTCGGCGACGCGTCGGTGTTTCTCGCGCGGGCGTTCGAGGCGGGCGAGTGCGTGCTGTTCGAGGGCGCCCAGGGGACGCAGCTCGACATCGATCACGGCACCTACCCGTTCGTCACGTCGTCGAGCGCGACGGTCGGCGGCATCTGCACCGGCCTCGGCATCGGTCCGCGCGCCATCGGCTCGGTCCTCGGCATCGCGAAGGCCTACACGACCCGGGTCGGCGAGGGACCGCTGCCGACGGAGCTGCACGGCGCCGAGGGCGACCTGCTGCGGGAGAGCGGTCGCGAGTACGGCGCCTCGACCGGTCGGCCCCGCCGGTGCGGCTGGTACGACGCGGTGGTGGTGCGCTACGCGGTGCGCGTGAACGGCCTCGACGCGCTCGCGGTCACGAAGCTCGACGTGCTCGACGGCCTCGACGAGATCCCCTTGTGCAACGGTTACCGCCACGGCGACCGCCTGCTCGAGGACTTCCCGTCGAGCCCCACCGTGCTCGCGGAGTGCCGCCCGGTTTACGAGCGCCTGCCGGGATGGTCGCGGCCCACCGCGGGGGTGCGCCGCTACGAGGACCTGCCGCCGGAGGCGAAGGCGTACCTCGCTCGCATCGAGGCCCTGAGCGGGGTGCCGATCGCAATCGTCTCGACCGGCTCCGATCGGGCCGACACCATTCTGGTGCGAGGCGGGCTCGTCGACCGGTGGCAGACCGAGCGGGCGGTGGCGCGCCCGATCGTCGCAGGGGGGTAGTCGCTGATGATTCGGATCATGCGGTTCGCCGGGGTGCTCGCGGTCCTTGCCGCCGCGTGCGGCGGCGGGCCTCCGCCGACCGCCGACGAGGCCCGCGCGTTCCTCGAGGACGCGGAGGCCCGGCTGCTCGACGCGTGGATGTCCACGGGGCGGTCGGCCTGGATACAGAGCACCTACATCACCGAGGACACGACCGCCCAGGCGGCGGAGGCCCAGGCCGCGGTCATCGGCCTCACCATGGAGCTCGCGGCCGAGGCGGCGCGGTTCGACGGCGTCGAGCTGCCCGAGGACCTGCGGCGCAAGCTGCTGCGGCTGAAGACGTCGCTGGGGGTGGCGGCGCCCGCCGACCCGGCCCTGCAGGCCGAGCTCGCGGCCATCACCACGGGGATGGAGGCCGCCTACGGCCGGGGCGAGTACTGCCCGGACGGCGGCGAGGACTGCCTGTCGCTGCCCGATCTCGAGCGGCGGCTCGCGGAGGTCCGCGACACCGACGAGCTCCTCGACCTGTGGCTCGGCTGGCGGACGGTGGCCCCGCCGATGCGCGACGCCTACGCCCGCTTCGTCGAGCTGGCCAACGCCGGCGCCCGCGACCTCGGCTTCGCCGACCTCGGCGAGCTGTGGCGGGCCGGCTACGACATGCCGCCCGACGCGTTCACGGCCGAGCTCGAGCGGCTCTGGGGCCAGGTCAGCCCCCTCTACGAGTCGCTGCACTGCCACGTGCGCGCCTCCCTCGCCGACGAGTACGGCTCGGCCATCGTCCCCCCCGACGGCCCGATTCCCGCGCACCTCCTCGGCAACATGTGGAGCCAGACGTGGGCCAACGTCTTCGATCTCGTGGCCCCCCGGCGGGCCGACCCCGGCTACGACCTCACCGACCTGCTCGACGACGCGGACGTCGGCGAGATCGAGATGGTGCGCTACGGAGAGCGGTTCTTCAGCTCGCTCGGGTTCGACCCGCTGCCCGACACGTTCTGGGAGCGGTCGCTGTTCGTGCAGCCCGCCGACCGCGACGTGGTCTGTCACGCCAGCGCCTGGAACCTCGACTACGACTCGGACGTGCGCATCAAGATGTGCCTCGACGTGAACGACGAGGACTTCGTCACCGTCCACCACGAGCTGGGCCACAACTACTACCAGCGCGCCTACCGGCATCAGTCGCCGCTCGATCGGGACGGCGCCCACGACGGCTTCCACGAGGGCATCGGCGACACCGTCGCCCTCTCCATGACCCCCGAGTACCTGACGGAGGTCGGGCTGCTCGACCGGGCGCCGCCGGCCGACCGGGACATCGGGCTGCTGCTGCGGCTCGCGCTCGACAAGGTCGCGTTCCTGCCGTTCGGCCTCCTCGTCGATCAGTGGCGCTGGCAGGTCTTCTCGGGCGAGATCGAGCCCGAGGCGTACAACGAGGGCTGGTGGAATCTCAGGACGGCGTATCAAGGCGTCAGCCCCCCGGCCCCGCGCAGCGAGGCCGACTTCGATCCCGGCGCCAAGTACCACGTCCCCGCCAACGTGTCCTACACGCGGTACTTCCTCGCCCACATCCTGCAGTTCCAGTTCCACCGGGCCCTGTGCGCCGAGGCCGGCCACGAGGGGCCGCTGCACCGCTGCTCGATCTACGGCAGCCGGGCGGCGGGGGAGCGGCTGCAGGCGATGCTGGAGGCGGGTGCGAGCCTTCCTTGGCGCGACGCGCTCGAGCTGGGCACCGGCGAGCGCGAGATGGACGCCACCGCCATCCTCGACTACTTCGCGCCCCTCCAGGCGTGGCTCGACGAGCAGAACGCCGGCCGGTCGTGCGGCTGGGGACAGGGCTGACCAGCGCCGGGTCGGCCACCGCGTCCGGGAACCGTGGCGAACCCGCGGCGCATCGCGCGGACCCATCGCGACCCGGGGGCGCGCCACGACTCTCCGCGACTTGGCGACGGCTCGACCGCGCTATCCTGAACCGATGGAAGCCGTCACGCCCCTGCTGACACCTGCCCTGGTGGTCGCGCTCTTCGTGTGGCTTCGCTCCGAGCTCATCAACCGCACCGACAAGCTGGACAGGCGCTTCGACGCCCTCACGGAGAACGTCAACAAACGCTTCGACGGCGTCACCCACGAGATCGGCGACCTGCGCGAGCGCATGGCCAGGCTCGAAGGCGCCCTCTAGGGCTTCCTGGCCGGCCGTCGCGACCGCGACGCGGCGTGAATCCCGGACGTCCCTCCGCAAGTTCGCGTTGTCGTTGCGCGAGCGCGTGGGCATCGAGATCGAGGATCAGGCGTTCACCGGCTTCGTGGAGTCGGCCAACGCCAACGCCCTGGCCTGCGCGCGGTGGGAGAAGGCCACGCCCGGCGGATGGCTCGCCGTCGCCACGTTCGGGGTGACGGAATACATGAGCGATGCGTCCGTCGGCGTCCTCGACATCGAGACGCGCGACCGGCGTCACTCGTGGCGCGCCGACGTCTCGCGCATCACCCCGGCCGGCACCGTCCGCGTCGGCACCGACGGCGGACGGTCGCGCAACGCCTGGGCGGGGCGCGTGCCCGAGACCCGCGGGGATCTGGGCGGCGTCGCCGGCTCGTCGGTCTTCGACGTCACCCTCGCCGACCGGCATGCCGGCGCCTACGCCGAGTTCGAGGGCCGGCCGGGGGTGCTGGTGCCGAGCTTGGGCGTCCGCGTCGACCGGTTCCTCCTCGCCCGCGCCACCACCGTCGACCCCGCCTGGGCCTGCTCGTCCGGGCGGGCGCCGCGTTTCGCTTCTTTCCCCCTGGTCGAGGACGACGACCTGGGGCTCGCCCGTCATCCTTTCGACCTCGCCACGAACAAGGTGCTGGCCCTCGTCGGGCGGCTCGAGGTGCGCGACTGGGTGGACGTGCTGGCGTGCGACGCGGGGCTGCAGCCCTTGGGCTCTGGCCTGGGCGGCCTGAGGCAAGGATCCCGGCTTCACGCCGGGGGGCATCCTCGCCGAGGCGCGCCGCTCGTCCCGCTACTCGGCCGACGAGCTGGCGTCGCTCGCGTTCGAAGGGCCGCCCCCGCGCGCGGCGGATCTGTCGCGGCGATGGCGTAGCGCCCTGGAGCGGGCGGATGCGGTCATCGGCTTGCTGCCGCCGCCTCACGTCGGCGAGGCGGTGCTCACGGACGCCTCGACGCTGTTCACGGGCGACGCCACGGCGCTGGCCGAGGCCCAGGCGGCGAATGGCTTGCGTTCCATCCCGGCCGCCTGGGCGGTGCCTGGCCGCAGATCCGCGAGCAGGAGTCTGCGCCGTAGAACGGCGCGGACTCCCGGGGGGGTGGTCGGGCGCCAGGCGGAGCCGCAGGCGACGATTGGCGCCCGAGCGCATCGCGCTGCCGAGGCGAGAGGCGGATCCGTCGCGCCGCGTTCCCGTAGGGTTCAGTTCGTCGACCGGCCGCGCCCGAACGGACGCTGGCCCAGGGCGCGCTGCATCACCTCGTACTGCACCGACGTGATATGGCCGATCGCTTCGATCCAGTACGCCGCGTTGTGGGCGCCGGGCATCTGCATGTAGTTGAAGGGGATGTTCTGCTCGGCCATGTACCCGGCCAGCTCCTGCGCGCCGGCGATCAGCCGGTCCTCGGTGCCGCAGTCGAGATAGATGTGCGGCAGGTCCTCGCGCGCGACCTGCTTGATCAGCGTGAACGGGTCGTAGGCCTCGGCCTGCTCCGGGTTCGTGAACATCCGGCCCTGCGGCGACCGCTCGACCTGGCTGCTGAAGCCGTCGATGCCGATCAGGGGATTGGGCTGCCGGCGTCGGGCCAGTTGCTCGGCCGTCGGGGTGCGCCGCGGACGCGGCTCGAGCTCACCCCGCATGCGGGCCGCGGCCTGGCGCCCGTACTCCAGCGCGCCGCTGGTGCTGCCGATCGAGATGAACAGCTCGGCGTTCCGCAGGCCCATCGTGATCGCACCGAAGCCGCCCATCGACAGGCCGGTCATGGCCCGGCCCTCGCGGCGGGCGATGGTCCGGAAGTTCCAGTCGACGTGGCCGACGACGTCCCGGACGATGTGGTCCTCCCAGTCGTTCTTCTGCCCGTCCTCGTTCTCCGCCCAGTTGACGTACCACGAGTTTCCGGCGTCGGGCATCACGACGATGAGGTCGTCGTAGAGGCCGGCGTAGAACGGGGCGCCGTTCGCCAGGCCCCACGCGGTGTAGTTCTGCGTCAGGCCGTGCAGCAGGTACAGCACCGGGTAGCGGTCGGTCGACGTCTCGTAGTCGTCCGGGAGCAGGATGTTGTACTTCATGGTTCGGTCGACGGCGGGGCTGAAGAACTCGACCGTCAGCAGCTCCCGACCCTGGGCCGGCGCGGCGGCGACCAGCGCCGCGAGCACGAATACCACCGCCGCCGTCCGCGCGAGCTTCGATCTCAGCATTGCTTTCCTCCGGAAGGGTCCCTGCGGCGTGCGGATGCTGCCGCCGCGGAGGGTCATGCTACCGCGAAACGGTACGCGCGCGAAGCGCGGGCATCGGTGGTGCCCCCGCCGACTACGGCGCGAGGTCGTTGTGGTGGAGGATGACGTTGAAGAGCATCCCGAACTCGCCGTGGTTCTGCCAGCGGTAGCAGGGGTTGGTGGCGAAGAGGACCACGCGGCCGCGGCCGCGGGGTACGTCGACGACGGCGGGACGGCCGTCGATCTGGTTGGCGCCGCGCAGGTGGCCGCTGAGCACGCGGCCGGTGAAGGTCATCGCCACCCAGTCGTCGCGGAGCCGCCGCGGCACGTCGAGGAGGGGGCCGTTGGCGTAGCGGACCGGAATCCGGCTCTCGTCGTAGCCGTAGAAGATCGGATGGTCGGGCGCCTCGATCTCCGCTTCGACCAGCGGCCCCGGCGCGTAGAAGCCCGATCCCGGGCGCCGGACGCCGATCTCCCGGGTCAGGCCGTACTCGGGCGGGACGTGGCTCGCCTCGCCGAGGGTGACCAGCAGGCCGCCGTCCTCGACGAACCGCTGCAGCTCGAGGACGCCCTCCAGACCCATCCCCCCGGTGATGTCCTCCGACGACCCGTAGTCGCCGAGGAACCGATAGCGCTCGGTCTTCGTGTAGGCCCGCGGGCCGCCGCGCGGCTCGACGTCGAACACCAGCCCCTTCGCGGTGCGGCCCTGGTTGGGCACCAGGATGACGTCGTAGTCGGCCCGAAGATTGCCGGCCCGGACCCGCTCCTTGAAGATGAGGTCGAAGGGGATCTCGAAGCGGTCGAACGCGTGGCGCACCCAGCCCACCTCCTGGGTGTCGCCCCACGTGCTGTACATAGCCAGCCGCGGGAGGTCGACAGGATGGGCCGCGACCTCCGGCCGTTCGTCCAGCCCCGCCGCGGTCAGGCCCAGCTCGGTCACCGCGGACTGCAGGCGCTCGGCCGGCTCGCTTCCGCCTGCCGCGGGCACGATGAACGACCCGGGCGGGAACTCCACTCCGTCGACCTCGAAGCCCTCCTCCGCCGCCTCCACCGGCGCGTCGCCGAGCCGGTAACGCAGCGTCGTCAGGTGGTTCGAGCCGTAGTGGGCGACGGCGTAGCCGAACCGCGGCTCGCGGTCGCCGGCGATGGTGCCCGCGAGCCGCGCCTCGGTGACCGGCTCGGCCGGGACGTCGAGGACCTCGGGGTCGTCGACGGCGACCACGTCGACCCCGTGCATCAGACCCATCGTCCAGCCGGTGTCGTCGTATGTCCGCAGGCTGTCGTCAGGGAAGCTCTGGCTCCCCAGGAGGATCTTGGCGAGGCGGAAGTACGGCTGGCCGCCCTTGATCACGTACGAACCGGCGGGATAGGCGTCGCCGCCGCCGTCCCCGTCGCCACCGAACGAGATGGCGTCGCCGGCGCGCCCCACCTCGATGCCCTGCACGCGCAGCAGGTCGACGAGGGTCGCCACCCGCGTCATGTCGCGCTGCCCGGCGGGGACGACGAAGCCGTGCGGCGGTTCGGTCTCGCCCTCCGCCACCGCGTTGCGCGACTTGCGGTAGAAGTTCTCCAGGAGGACGCCGGGGTTCGACGACGCGAGCTCGAGCGCGGCGAGGGCGGCGGTCTGGCTGTAGTTGGTGTTGTTTCGCATCGACCACTCGACCTCCTCGTAGGGGGGCGAGGGCCGGTACCACTCGCGGCTCGTGCGCGCCTGCTCGGGCGTGTTGTCCTCGGTCTTCAGGCGGCGCTTCATGGTCGTCGCGCCGCCGTTGCCGTACGTCTCGTAGAAGCGGATCAGCCCGTTGTGGTTCGACGCCATGAACGCGAGGTAGCCCGGCGACCACATGTCGACGAAGCCGTGCGTCCACACCCCGGGCATGCCGTAGCCGGTCAGCCGGGCCATCTCGAAGTTCGCGAACCACGGAAGCTCGCCGTAGACGATGGGGTCGAGCAGGGGATTCTGGGGTGCCTGGCCGCTGAACGTGTAGAGGAACGGCACCGACTCGTGGAGGTCGTGCACCACCGGGGGATGCCAGGCCAGGTACCAGTCGAGCAGGTTCCGCATGCTGAGCTGCGAGTAGTTGATGTCGCGGTTGTTGTCGTGGAAGATGTACTTCCCCCAGTACGGCGGCCCCCCGATGCGGTCCCGGTCGTCGGTGATGTCGATCAGGTGCCGGTAGTACCAGTCGACGTAGCGGTCGCGCCCGTCCGGCTCGGCGGCCGGAATCAGCGTCACGATGAGGTTGTCGCGGATGCGGTCGTAGAGCGGCCCCTCTTCGACCGCGAGCCGGTAGGCCAGCTCCATCAGCATCTCGGGCGGACCGGTCTCGCCGCTGTGCAGGCCCGCCATCAGCACGTAGATCGGCTTTGCCCGGGCCACGACGGCCTGCGCCTCGGCCTCGCTCAGCCCGCGGGGGTCCGCGAGCCGCGCGAGGTCGCGGCGGTACGGCTCGAGGTCGGCGACGGTCTCTTCGTCGGCAATCGTCACCACCATCATCTCGCGGCCCTCGTCGGTGCGGCCGATGGGCGCCATCGCGACCCGCGGCGAGGCGTCGGCGAGGGCCCGGTAGTAGTCGAGCATCTCGGCGTAGTAGGTCAGCTCTCGGGGCGCCCCGACGTGGCGGCCGAGGACGTCCCTCGGCGAGGGGACGGCGTCGCCGACCGGCAGGTGATCGACGAGCGGGCTGAGGAAATCGGGGCGCGTGGTCCACTCGCGCACCTGCTCCGCGAAGTCCGCGTCCATCGGCTGTCCGGTCCCGGTCTGGGCGGACGCCCCCGGGACGAGCAGGGCGAGTGCGGCGCTGGCGGCCGCGATGCCGGCGGCGATGGACGGGCGGCGCGGGCGGGGATGGGGCATGGTGGTCATCCTGGAGCCGTGAGTCATCGATCTCACGGGTTCGACGCAGGCTCGGTCATGGGTCCTTGCCGGCGAGTCGATGAAGTGTAGCCGACTCGGGGGTTGCAGGGGGCGACCAAGGACAGCGATCGATATGGATCTGCCAACTGTACCCAGGCACGACCAGCCCTCTACCGTCTTCCTGGCGTGCCGCGTGGCAAGGTTGTTCCCGTCACTGTCCTGAGCACGCCCGTGAATCGCTTGCCGGCGGTGGACGAGGAGACAGCGGAGATCGAGGCGGAGGGCTCGACGAAGGCTCGTCCGTGGGTCCCTGCCGAGCAGAGGGACGCGGAGAGCGGGTCTCCGCCAGCCTCGGCCGGCGCGGGGCAGGCCCGCCTCGGGTCGGAGAGTCGAGCGGCCGCGGTCAGGCGCCGTACTCGGCGTCGCTGACCGCCTCGAACCAGCTCGTCGTGGCGTCGATGTTGATGGCGACGTGGGTCATGGGGCCGTCCGGCCCCGCCCCGTGCCAGTGCCGCTCGCCGGGGGCGATGGCGATGAGGTCGCCGGGGGTGGCCTCGCGCACCGCCTCGCCGTCCTTCTGGAACCGGCACGTGCCCTCGACGATCTGCAGCAGCTGCGGGCCGCTGTGGGCGTGCCAGTGGGTCCGCGCCCGGGCCTCGAACGCGACGCGGTAGACGTTCGCGGGGGGCGCGTCCGACACCCCGTTCATGCGGGTCAGCCGGGCGCGGCCCACGAACGTCTTCGGGTCCGACGGCTCGCTGGCGGTGCCGGCGAGCGAGAACAGCCTCATGCCGTGGCCGGCCGCCTCCCGTAGCGGGCGATGGAGAAGATGGCGAGCGCCGCGATGAGCGCGATGATGTACGTCCCCGCGTTCAGGATGCCCTGGTCGGCGTACGACACGATGAGGTAGCCGACCGAGCCCGGCAGCAGGGCGTAGTAGACGAAGGGCAGCAGGGTGATCCGGATGATGGAGCCCTCGCGACCCAACAGCCCGACCACCGCCGAGGCCGCGACCACGTTGTGCACGCAGATCATGTTGCCGGCGGCCCCGCCGACCGCCTGGAGGGCGACGATCCACACCGGGTCGGCCGCGATGCGCTCGCCCATGCCGAACTGGAACTGCGAGAACATCATGTTGCTGACGGTGTTGCTGCCGGCCACCGCGGCCCCGATGCCGCCGATGAACGGCGCGAAGATCGGCCACGCGCCGCCGGCCAGCGACGCCACGCCGTCGGCGAGCACGATGGGCATGCGCTCGAACCCGGCCGTGCCGCCCATGGTGTTGATGAACACCTGCACCATCGGTACCGTGAACACCAGGGCGATCGAGGCCGAGGCGGTCACCTGCAGCGAGGTGGTCCAGGCCTGCCGGTAGGCCGGGCCGGGAATGCGGTGAATGAACCAGGTGATGAGCGACGTGGCGATGAACAGGCCGCCGGGCAGGTACAGCGGCTGCACCGCGTTCATGCTGATGCCGGTGCCGAGAATCGCCGGCCACGTAAGCGCGAACGTCGACTGCAGGAACGCCTGGAACGGACCCAGCACCCCGCTCAGGAAGTCGAACGGATTGCGCGAGGTCAGGAGCAGCAGGGCGACGATGACGTAGGGCGTCCAGGCCCGCAAGAGGCTCATCGGGGCGCCGTTGCCCGCGTCGTCCTTGATCTCGATCGATCCGGTCCACTCGGACGGCCACGTCGACTTGTCGCCGAAGTCCCAGGCCTCTTCCGGCTTCGGCACCAGGAACCCGCGCCGCGCCGCCAGCACGACGATGAGGAGGCCGACGAGGCTCCCGACGAGGGCCGGGAACTCGGGTCCGAGGAAGTAGCCGGCGATGATGTAGGGAATGGTCATCGACAGCGCCGCGAACAGCGCGAACTTCCACACCTGCAGCCCCTCCGCGAACGACTTGCGCTCGCCGAAGAAGCGGGTCATGAACGACACGAGGATGAGGGGCACGAGGGTGCCGGCGATGGCGTGCAGCACCGCCACCCGGAAGCCGACGAAGCGGAGGAAGTCGTTCCACTCGCCGGCGACGCGCTCCATCCCGTAGGCGACGAGGGCGGGGTCGGCCGAGAGCCCGGTGTTCACGCCGACGAGGATCGGGGTGCCGGCGGCGCCGAAGCTGACCGGGGTGCTCTGGATGATCATCCCCGCCATGACCGCGGCCATGCCCGGGAACCCGAGGCCGACGAGCAGGGGCACGGCCACCGCGGCCGGGGTGCCGAAGCCGGCCGAGCCCTCGATGAACGAGCCGAAGAGCCACGCGACGATGATGACCTGCACGCGGCGGTCGCGGCTGACGTCGGTGAACCCGCGCCGGATGACGGTGATGGCGCCGCTCGCCCGCAGGGTGTTCAGCAGGAGGATGGCCCCGAAGATGATGTAGAGCAGGGTGAGGGCGATGACCAGCCCGTTGAGGGTGGCCGCCGCCACCTGCATCCCCGGCACCTGCCACACGAAGAGGGCGAGGGCCGCCGCCACCGCGTAGGTCAACGGCATGGCCCGGCTTGCCGGCCACCGGAGCATGACCAGGAAGACCGCGACGGTCGCGATCGGCAACAGGGACAGGACGGCCAACGTCATCGTGCCCATCTAGGCTCTCCCTTCAGAAGCGCAGGCGCTGACCCGGGACAGCGGGGCGCACCGGCGCGCCATTGTAGCGCACCCGACGCTGCTGCGCGACGAAGGGCGCGTCGAACCCCAGCGTCGAACCCAGGGGCCCGTGGCGAATGCTCCGCTGTATTCGAGCGGCGATGCATCCCCGTTTGACAGCGTTGTTCGACGGTTGTCCACGCTCGGTGTGCCCCTCCCTCACGCTGTCTCAGGCGGCCCGCCGCCGTTCGCGGCGCCGCTCGTGGCTCCACCACCGACCCGGGCACCGGGTGCGTGCGTCATGGTGCGGTCTCGCTCGACGCACCCGGCGCCGGCACCGGATACCACGGGCCCGGCGCCGGGTGTGTCGCGTCATAATGGGGTACAGCGACGGACAGGCCGCCGTCCGTGCGCGTCGCGTAGGCGGCCAGCGACCCGGGAGTCTTCGCAGTGGAACGGCGCGGGCGCTTGGGGATTGGTTGGGCGCCCAGCGAAGCCGAAGGCGCGGACGCTTGGGGGATTGGTTGGGCGCCCGGCGGAGCCGGAGGCGACGAAGGGCAGCGCCGGGGCCCGCCGCGGGCTCCGGGCGCATCGAGGAGTCGCGTTGCCGAAGGCGCGGACGCCTGGGGGATTGGTTGGGCGCCCGGCGGAGCCGGAGGCGACGAAGGGCAGCGCCGGGGCCCGCCGCGGGCTCCGGGCGCATCGAGGAGTCGCGTTCATGCGCATCGGCGTACCGACCGAGCTCAAGCCCGACGAGAGCCGCGTCGCGATCACCCCGGCGGGGGTGGCCGCGTTCCGCGGGCACGGTCACGAGGTGCTCGTGCAGGCCGGGGCGGGGTGGGGCAGCGCCATTCCCGATGCCGCCTACGCCCGCGCCGGCGCCGCCATCGTCGACGAGGTGGCGGACGTCTGGGACCGGGCCGAGCTCGTGCTCAAGGTCAAGGAGCCGCTCGAGCCCGAGTTCGACGCGATGCGGCCGGGTCAAGTGCTCTTCACCTACCTGCACCTCGCGGCGTCGAAGGCGTTGACCGAGCGCCTCCTGGAGCGGCGGGTGGTGGGCATCGCCTACGAGACGGTGCAGCTCGCCGACGGCACCCTGCCCCTGCTCGTGCCGATGTCCGAGGTCGCGGGGCGCCTGGCGGTGCAGGCCGGCGCCGTGTCGCTCGAGCGGATCGCGGGGGGCAAGGGCATCCTCCTGCCCGGCGTCTCCGGCGTGCGCCGCGGCCGGGTCACCATCCTCGGGGCCGGGGTCGTGGGGCTGAACGCCTGCGTGGTCGGCGTCGGCTTCGGGGCCGACGTCACCATCATCGACATCAACCCGCTGCGGCTTGCCTACGTCCGCGACGTCGTGCAGGGGCACGTGACGACCCTCATGTCGAACACCGCGAACATCGAGGGGGCGGTGTGCGACGCCGACCTCGTGATCTGCGCGGTGCTCATTCCCGGGGCCCGTACCCCGCGGCTCGTCACCCGCCGGCACCTCGAGCAGATGGAGGACGGCTCGGCCCTCGTCGACGTGGCCGTCGACCAGGGCGGCGGGGCCGAGACGAGCCGCCCCACCACCCACCACGACCCGCGGTTCGTCGAGCACGGCGTGGTGCACTACTGCGTGTCGAACATGCCGGGGGCGGTGCCCCACACGTCGACCTACGCCCTGACCAACGCCACGATGGCCTACGCCCTCGACATCGCCGACCACGGCTGGCGGGAGGCGGCCCGCGACCCCGTCCTCGCCGGCGGCGTCAACGTGGTCGACGGGCGGGTCACCCATCGCGCCGTCGCCGAGGCCCACGGCCTCGACTGCACGCCGCTGGACGTGCTTACCGGCGGGGAATGAGGAGCCCGATGGAGGACTGGGTGCGCATCGGAGAGGCCGCCGACGTGCCGCCGGGCAAGGTGCGCTGCATGCGGCTCGTCGACCGGAAGGTCGCGGTGTTCAACGAGAACGGCACCCTGCTCGCCTACGACGACTACTGCACCCACGTCGGCGGGCCCCTCACGCAGGGCACCTACGAGAACGGCGTGGTGACCTGCCTGTGGCACGGCGCTCAGTTCCGCGTCGCCGACGGCGCCCCGCTCACCCCGCCCGCCGGCGGCCGCCTGCGCGCCTATCCCCTGCGGGTCCGGGACGGTGTCATCGAGATCGATCTCGGGGACTAGCGGATCGCGACCGGCGCCCAAGCGCTTGCGCGACCGCAAGATCGCTCTACCGGGACTGATAGGTCCGGCTGTAGCCGGTCCGGCCGTTGGTCATCGACCAGCTCCGTCCGTCGGGGGCCACGGTGGCCTTGATCCAGTGTCCCTCGCAGTCGTCCTCTTCCGTGAGGTTGGCGATCAGCGCCTCCTCCGTGTTGTTGGCCGCATCGTCGGTCAAGGTGCGGTGCGACTGCCACACGTCGCCGACCTCCGCCGTGCCCTGGGCTACCGCCAGCGACTCCGGCGTGCCGCCCTTGCGGGGACCGTTGTTGACGACCGCCACCGTGGGCTGCAGCACCGCCGCGAGCTCGGGGCGGATGGCCCCGTAGCCGCCGTGATGGGGGACCTGCCACAGGTCGACCACCCCCAGCCGGTTCTCGGGGCACGCCAGGGCGTGCTCGCGGTCCGGAGTCAGGTCGCCGAGGTTGAGGAACTGGAACGCGCCGAGCGACAGCAGATAGCCCAGGCTGTGCCCGTTCTCGCCCATGTCGGGGTCGGGGGGCGCGACGCCCTCGCAGAGGGGGTTCGGCATCTGCGGCTCCAGGGCGTCGACGAGCTCCCGGTGCGACGCCACGAACGTGAGCTCGAGGCGCTCGAGGGGCAGCTTGTCGCCCGGTTCGACCGAGCGGCGCCGGTCGGCGGCGAGGCCGATGTACTCGTCCCACAGGGCCTGGCCGCGCGGGCTGCCGAGCTCGACGCTGTCGCCGTGGTCGACGATCGCCCCGATGGGGACCCGCTCGGCCAGCGCCGGCAGGCCGCCCACGTGGTCTCCATGGAAGTGCGAGAAGAGCAGGTAGTCGATGCGGTCGATGCCCGCGTCGTCCATGGCCGCCTGGATGCGCAGCGCGTCACGGGCGTCGGCCCGCGGCCAGCCGGTGTCCATCAGCACCGACTCGCGGGCCGGCGTGACCACCAGGGTCGCGGCGCCGCCCTCGACGTCGATCCAGTAGATGTCCAGGCTGGCCGGCTCCTGCGCGAGCCCGGCCAGGGGCAGGGCGACGAGCAGGGCGGCGGCGAGGGCGGCGAGACGGCCGAGGGTCGACGGGGTGGGAAGAGAAGGTGTGCGCTTCATCGTGTTGCCTTTCTTCTGCGCGCGGGGAATCCCGCGCCGAACGGGCTCGCGCGGGCGCGGATGGCGGCGAAGCCGGCGCCCGTCGAGGTCGGCGCGGGCGTCCGCCGCGGGTCTGCACCGCCTCGATCGGCTTCAGCCCATGGTGGCGAACGCCGGTGGCCGTCACCCTCGGCGTCGGCATCCGCCGCAGGTCTGCACCGCTTCGATCGGCTCCAGCCTACTGCAACTTGCCCGAGTCCGGCAGGGGGAATCGCGGTTCGAGGGTCACCGGCTCGTCGAGCCCTCACCGTCCGCTGGCCGGCGCGTCGGGGCGCACGTACTTCAGGAGGGCGCCCCCGAACGCCACGACCGCACCATACACCGTGCCGTCGGCGGCGACGGTCACCCCCTCGGGGTTCGAGCCGTCGATGAACGCGTCGAGCGACCCGGTGCGGAGGTCGCCGATGCGGATGCCGTACTCCCAGCCCGGATGCTGGCCGTTGCGCGACGACGCGGAGTCGGCGACATAGACGGTGTCGTCGGCGCCGATGTGGAGGCCGCTGGGGCGGCTGTACTGGTAGAACTCTTCCAGAAAGACGCCGTCGGGGTCGAACACCTGGAGCCGGTCGTTGCCCCGGTCGGCGACCACCACGCGGCCTCGCGAGTCGAGGTCGATCGCGTGCGGGGTGCGGAACCGGCCGGGCCCGCTGCCGTGCGAGCCCCATTCCATGAGGTAGCGGCCGTCGGGGGCGAACTTGACGACGCGCGCCGTCGTGTGGGGCCCGGCCCCGGGAAGCTGGCCGCCGTGGCCGTCCGCGACGTAGATGGTGCCGTCGGCCGCGACCACCACGTCGCACGGCTGGTCGAGGGTGTCTCGGCCCGCCGCGCCCACGCCCGGGGTGCCCAGGGTCATCAGCAGCTCGCCGGCTGGGCTGAACTTCATGACGACGTGGCCCTTGCCCTCGCGGGCGGGGTCGACGCCGTCGGGCCCCTGCGCGTCGGTCACCCAGACGTTGCCGTCGGGGTCGACGTGCAGCCCGTGGGGCTGGATCATGAGGCCGGCCCCGAAGCTGGCCACGAGCGCGCCGGCAGGGTCGAGCTTCAGCACCGGATCGAGGTCGCTCCCGGCGCACGAGTTGCCGCCGCAGCGCTCCGCCACCCAGACGTGGCGGCCGTCGCGGTCCATGTCGACGCCCCCGGTCGACCCCCACTCGCGGCCGTCGGGCAGGGCCGTCCAGTCGCGAACCGTGACGTAGGGATTCGGGGCGTCGTTCCGGGGGGCGATGTCGGGCTGCGCCCGGGCCGCGGCGGCGGTGACGGCCAGCGCGGCGAGGACCAGAGGCAGCGGGACCCGCCGTGCCGCCGCGGTGCGCGATGTGCTCATGCCCGAAGCGTACCACGCGGCCGGACGAGAGCGCTCCGGGCGACACATCGGTCACGGATTTGTGATAACTATGTTGCGGCGACGTCTGTCGTCACATCCTTGCCGCTCCGCCGCGTAGCCGGCGCCCCGCGAGGCGCGCGGCCGCCACGGCCTGCGGCGCCCGCGCGTCGGCGCAGGCGGTGGCGGGGAAGCCGCACGGGGGAGGCATCGACATGACGGGCCGCCCGGCCCTCTGCCACGACGCCGACGCGATTACCGCCGGCTGGATGCAGCAGGCGCTGGCGGCGGGCGGCGCACCCGGTCTTCCGGCCATCCGGAACGTCGCGGTCGAGGACCTCGGGTCGGCCACCAACGCGTTCGGCAGGCTCCTGCGCTGCCACCTGACCACCGACGGCGGCGCACCCGCGGCGCCGGCGAGCGTCATCGTCAAGCTGCCCACCGCCGACCCGACGGCCTTCCGGTTCGCCCGGTGGCTGTCGATGCACGAGCGCGAGTGCCTGTTCTACCGCCGTGTCGCGCCGCAGGCGCGCATCCGGTCCCCGGCCCTCCTCTACGGCGACTTCGATGAAGACACGCACCGGTTCGTCCTCGTGCTCGAGGACCTGCACGATCTCGATCTCGAGGTGCCCGCCCGGCACGCGGGCGTCGAGGCGGGGCGGGCGAGGCGCGCCGTCCGCGAGATCGCCGGGTTGCACGGGCAGTTCTGGGGCGAGGTCGATCATCCGGCCCTGTCGGGTTGCCCCGACGTCCTCGGTCCGAAGTACGCGCGCTTCCTGCAGATCGCCTACCTGGTGTGCCTGCCGGTGGTGCTGGAACGCTTCGGCGACTGTTTCTCGGGCGAGACGCGCCGGCTGGTCGAGGCGCTGGGGCCGAGGATCGGGGCGCATTTCGCGACGGTGGCGGCGGGGCCCCGGACGTTCATCCACGGCGACTACCGGGGAGAGAACATGTTCTTCCGAGCCGGTGATGACGACGGCGCCGGCGCGAACGCCGGCCCCGTCGCCGGCGCCCGCGACGGGGCCGGGGACGACTTCGCGGTGATCGACTGGCAGGGCTGCGGGCTGGGCGCCGGCCTCTACGACGTGGCGTACTTCCTGGGGGCCAACGTCGACACCGACGATCGCCGCCGCATCGAACGCGAGGCGATCGGGGAGTACCACGACGTCGTATGCCGGCTCGGCGCCGAGGGCTTCACGTTCGACGACTGCTGGCGCGGCTACCGCCAGAACATGCTCGGCGTTCTCGTGCCCCTCGTTCTGGGGGCGGGCGGCCTCGACCTCGACGACCACCGACTCCGCGATCTCGTCAAGTCGGGGCTGGGACGGACGCTCGCCGCGGTGGAGGATCTCGACGCGGGAGCGTTGCTCCCCGCCGACGGCGGGTTCCTCAGTGCCGATTACTGCCTCTCGACGCTGTCCCGGTGTGCGTACAGAATGTACCAGGTCTCGCGCCGCTGGCGCGGGAAGGCGGGCAGCGGCAGCCGGCGCTGACCCGGCAGGAGGTCCAGCCATGTTTCGGAAGCCGGTCTTCTGGGCCGCGTTCGCCGCCGTCTCTCTGGCGTGCGGCGCGTTCGCGGTCGTCAACTTCCCTCGCGCGTTCTCCATCGTCGAGCTCGACCTGGAGATGGACCGGGCGGCGGCCCTCTCCGAGGCCCGGCGGCTCGGCGGCGAGCTCGCGTGGGGGCCCTCCGACTTCCGGCAGGCCGCGAGCTTCCGCGTCGACGACCGCGTCCGCAGCTTCGTCGAGCTGGAGGGCGGCGGCCCCGAGGCGTTCGCGGGGCTGCTGCGCGACGGCCCGTTCCACCCCTACCAGTGGGTCGTCCGACACTTCCGCGGCGGCGAGGTGCGCGAGACCGAGGTGCGCTTCCGCCCCGACGGGGCGCCGTACGGCTTCCGCGAGATTCTGGCGGAAGACGCCGGGGGCATGGCCCTCGACGCCGACGCGGCCCGCGCCGTCGCCGAGGCCGGGACCGGCCCGCCCTGGAACGTCGCGCTCGATGGTTACGCCCTGGTCGAGGCGTCCCAGACCGAGCGTCCGGGCGGACGCATCGACCACACGTTCGTCTACGAGCGGACCGGCGTTCAGGCGGGGGAGGGGCGTTTCCGGTTGCGCCTCGTCGTGAGCGGCGACCGGCTCACCGAGCTGACGCACCTCCTCCAGGTGCCCGAGGCCTTCGACCGCCGCTACGAGGAGATGCGCTCGGCCAACGAGGGCATCAACATCGCCGGCAGCTTCGTCATGCTGCTCGTCTACGGCGGCGGCATCGTGGTGGGGCTGTTCGTCCTGCTGCGGCAGCGGCGGGTGCTGTGGCGCATGCCGCTCGTCTGGGGCGCCTCCATCGCCTTCGCCCAGCTCGTCGCCGGCCTCAACCAGTGGCCCCTGATGTGGATGGGCTACGACACCGCGGTGTCCGAGACCGCCTTCGCGGTCCAGCAGGTCACGGCGCAGGTCGCCCTGTTCCTGCTGTTCACCGGCATCCACACCCTCTCGTTCATGGCCGCCGAGAGCCTGTCGCGGCAGGCGTTCCCGCATCACCTGCAGTTCTGGCGCTGCTGGTCCCGGGACGGCGCGCGGTCGTGGGCGGTGCTGGGGCAGACGGCGGCCGGCTACCTCATCGTCGGCATCGACCTCGCGTTCGTCGTTGGCTTCTATTGGGTCACCATCGGCTACCTGGGCTGGTGGTCGCCGTCCGACGTCCTCGTCAACCCCGACTCGCTGGCCTCGGTGCTGCCCTGGCTCACCCCGCTCGCGGCCTCGCTGCAGGCCGGATTCTGGGAGGAGTGCCTCTTCCGCGCCGTGCCCCTGGCCGGCGCCGCCCTCATCGGCGATCGGTTCGGCAACCGGCGGGCCTGGATAGCGGGGGCGTTCGTCCTGCAGATCCTCGTCTTCGGGGCCGGCCACGCCGCCTATCCCGCGCAGCCTTCCTACGCGCGGGTGGTCGAGCTGATCGTGCCGTCGACCATCTTCGGGCTGCTCTACCTGCGCTTCGGCCTGCTGCCGGCCATCGTCGTGCACTTCGCGTTCAACGCGGTGCTGTTCGGGATTCCGCTGTTCCTGTCCTCGGCACCGGGGGCGTGGATCGATCAGGCCGTGTTCGGGCTGCTCTTCCTGACGCCCCTCTGGGTGACGCTCCGCGCCCGCTACCGGGAAGGGGCGTGGACCGAGGCGCCGGCGGCGCTGCGCAACGCGGCATGGACGCCGCCGGCGGGGGAGGCGCCGGCCGAGGCGTCGCCCGCCCCGGCACGGGCGGCGGCCGCCCTGCCGGCCCTGCCCGCGGTTGCCGGGATCGGCCTCCTGGGTTTCGGGCTCTGGGCGTACACGGCGATGGCGCCGAGCGAGTCGCCGGGGCTCGAGGTGGGCCGGGCCGGGGCAGTGGCGGCGGCCCGCGAGGTGCTGGCCGGTCAGGGCGTCGATCCCGGGGCGTGGACCGAGACGAGCCAGGTGTTCGGCGGCCTCGGGTCGCAGCACCGCTTCGTCTGGAGCGAGGCCGGCGAGGACGCTCACCGCGCGCTGCTCGGCGACTACCTGCCCGGCCCGCGCTGGCGCGTGCGCTACGCCCGCTTCGAGGGCGACGTGGCGGAGCGGGCCGAGGAGCACGTCGTGTGGATCGCCTCGGACGGAACGCCGGAGCGGCGGGAGCACCGGCTCGCGGAGGGCACCCCGGGGGCCGCCCTGTCCGAGGAGGACGCGCGCGTGCTGGCCCGCGACGCCCTCGTCCGGCGGGGCCGCGCGCCGGACCTGGCCGAGGTCTCGGCCGAGTCCGCCAGCCGCCCCGCGCGCACGGACTGGACGTTCACCTTCCGCGACGAGGCGGTTCCCGACCTCGCGGGAGGGGAGGCACGGGTGGCGGTGGAGATTGCCGGCGACGAGGTCGTCGACACGGGCTTCTACGTCTTCCTCCCCGAGGCGTGGCGCCGGGCCGACGATCAGCGACGGGCGACCCTGCAGATCGCCGGCGTCGCCTCGACCATCGTCCTCGGGCTGCTGCTGGTGGCGGGCGCGGTGCTTGCGGTGGTGCGGATGACCCGCAAGGAGTTCGACCTGCGGCTGGGCCTCGCCATCGCGGGGCTCTCGCTGCTGGTCGCCGTCGTCGACCTCGCCAACGACTGGCCGGTGCTGATGCACGGCCTGTCCACGGCGCAGCCGCTTCCGCTGCAGGTCGGCATCCTGCTCGTGGGCGGCCTGATCGGGGCGGGCGTGATCGGCCTCCTGTTCGGATTGCTCGCGGGCGCCCGGCCGGCGGCCGGGGAGGAGAGCACGGCGGAAGACCGGCGGTCCGCGGTCGTGACGGGACTGGCCCTCGGCCTGGGGGTCCTCGGTGCGCTCGCCGTCGCCGATGCCGTGCCCGCCCGCGGCCTGCCGCCCTGGACGGCGCATGGCCCGGCGTCGTCCATCTTCCCCTGGCTCGCCGTCGCCGTTGCGCCCCTGCAGACCTATCTCGTCCTCGCGCTGGTGACCATGCTGGTGGTCACTCTCGCGAACCGGCTCACCGCGTACTGGACGCGCAGGAAGGCGGGGGTGGGTGCGGCGCTCGTCATCGCGGGGGCGGTGCTGGCGCCGGGCACCACGCCGGACGACCTCGCGACGTGGGCGGTCGTGGGCCTCCTCGCCGGGGGGCTGCTGCTGGCCGCCTACGTGCTGATCCTCCGTGACCGACCGGCCCTGACGGTGCTCGCCGCCGCCGCGATGACCGTTCCCGGCGTGCTCGACCGCGGCCTCGATCAGGCCTACGGCGGCGCCCTGCCGGGAGCGCTTCTCGGCGCCGCCCTCGTTTGCGGCGTCGCGTGGCTCTGGTTCGCGCGCCTCGCGACCGAGCGGAGGGCCTAGGAGTCTGCGCCGTAGAACGGCGCAGACTCCTAGCAGGGTTGGTTGGGCGCCAAGCGGAGCCGAAGGCGACGATTGGCGGGCTAGTGCGGCGTCATGGCTGAATGTTCCAGGCATGGGTGCTGTGATTCGTCAACGATTGCGCGCGGCAAGCCCATGTCCCTGCCCGAAGATCGGGACGTGACGAACCACCAGTGATGCGTCATGACTGAACGTTCGGGCGTGCGGCGCTGTGATTCGTCAACGATTGCGCGCGGCAAGCCCATGCCCGTATCCGAAGATTGGGACGTAACGCACCGCTAGCCGCATCGGCGCTGCTGGTAGACTCTTGCGATCGACTTGCGCAGTCGAGGCCGGAGGAGGATTTCCGATGACGCTCTCCAGGTTTGGTCGCGTGCGCCCGAGGGTCGTCGCGAGCGCGGTTCTCGGCGCCCTGGCGGCGTCGATGGCGGCCTGCGGGGAGGATGCCGGGTTGCCGACCGGACCGAGCGGGTTCGGCGCGCGGACCACGGCCGAGCGCGACGCGCTGGTGGCCCAGTACCATGCGGCGGGCGGTCCCGACTGGACCGACACCACCAACTGGCTCAGCGAGGAGCCGCTCGAAACGTGGTACGGGGTGGAGACCATCGACGACCGAGTCAGCAAGCTCGATCTGTGCGGTCCCGACGGCAACAACCTGAGGGGGATCATCGCGCCCGAGCTGGGCAGGCTGACGGGCGCCACGGATCTGCGCCTCTCCAACAACTTCCTGGCCGGGGGGATCCCGGCCACGCTGGGGAGCATGACGAGCCTGGAGATACTGCGGCTCTCCAACAACGCGCTGAGCGGTCCGGTGCCGGCCCAGCTGGCGAACCTCGGGAACCTCGTGGAGCTGAGGCTCCATCAGAACCGGCTGACGGGCGAGCTGCCGCGGGGCCTGATGAACCTCCCGAACCTCAGGCGGCTGCGGATCGAGGACAACGCCGGGTTGTGCGCGCCCGGGGACGCCGACTTCCAGGCGTGGCTGGGCACCCTCGAAGAGTTCGTGAGCGACTGCGACGCGCCGGCGCAGGCGGGCTCGGCGAGCCTGTCTCGACGCCCCGGGTCCGTCACCTTCGCCCCCTGCTAGGAGTCTGCGCCGTGGAACGGTTTTGGGCCCGATCGGCTACTACATGTCGTGGTTTGAACTGGCATGAACCCCTTCATGTTGGGGCGAAAATTTCCTGCGGCGCAGACTCCTAGCAGCCCGCGACGCCTTCCGCCGGACTGCAGGCGGTAGAATGCCAGCTTGTCGCTTGCCGGCAGGGATCGCGTTCCGACGGCGCGCCGCGTTGCGCGAGCGCAAGCCGGCCGTCGGTCCGGGGCAGGGCCGGCGTCACCAGGGAGGTGTCCGATGCGGTTGACAGGCATGGCGGCCGGCGTGGTCCTCGTCTTCGGGACGCTCGTGGTCGGCGCGGCCGTTGCCGCGGCGCAGGAGGCGGGCGTTGGCCGGGTGGCGCCGTTCGACCACCTCGACGCCCCGCGGATCGCGCTGCCCCCGGACGCGGGGGAGGGCCCGATGCGGGAGCTCTGTCCCGACGACACCGAGACCTGCCGGAAGTACTGGGAGTACACCGGCCACTTCGTCCGGAACGCCACGATCCCTGCGCGCCACCGGGAGCTGCTCATCCTGCGCACCGCCTGGCTGTCGCGCGGCGACTACATCTGGGGACGGCACGACGTCATCGGGAAGGAAGCGGGGCTGACGGCGGAGGAGATCCGGCGGGTGACGGCCGGCCCGGCCGCCTCGGGATGGGACGGCTTCGAGCGCGCCCTCCTGCGGGCGGCGGACGAGCTCCACGCCAGCCGGTTCATCTCCGAGGCGACGTGGGAGGCGCTCGCGGCCCGCTACACGGACGAGGAGCTTCGCGAGGTCGTGCTGATCGTCGGCAACTACACGCAGCTGGCGATGTTCCAGAACGCGCTCGGCGCCCAGCTTCCTCCCGGATTCGAGGGGCTGCCGGCGGCCGCCGGCCGCTGAGGCGGGCGGCGGCCCGCGCGACACGTTGCGGACGGAGCCGGTCTGCCCGGCTCCCGCCCCCACGTGGGACGCGTGGGGAAGCTGACGAGAATCACCTGCCACGTGTCGAGCGCGCCTCGGGGTGCAGTTGGCAAGCCCGCAACCATCAATGTCCTGACCGACGGACCGGGACGGAGCCATGGCCGCGACAGGCGATCAAGGCCCGAACGGCGGCTGGTGGTCGCGTTGGGCGCGGGCGCCGCAGGGCGTCGGGTTGCGCAAGGCGATCTTCCAGGTCCACCTGTGGACCGGCGTCGGCCTGGGCCTCTACATCTTCGTCATCTCCGCGACCGGCAGTGTGCTCGTCTATCGGAACGAGCTGTACAGGCACTTCTCGCCGCAGCCCGTCGTCGTGGACGGCGCGGGCGCGTCACTGGGCGACGACGCCCTGGACCGCGCGGCCCGGCAGGCCTGGCCCGGCTTCGAGGTGGCGGACGTCCGGCCGGGCGAGACCCCGAACCATGCCGTCGAGATCACGCTGACCCGCGACGGCGACCGCATGCGGCGGCTCTTCGACCCGTTCACGGGCGAGGACCTCGGAGACCCCCTGCCGCTGGGCTACCGCGTATCCGCGTGGGTGCTGGACCTGCACGACAACCTCCTGGCGGGAGAGACGGGCCGGCGGGTGAACGGCATCGGCGCGCTCTTCCTGCTCGCGATGTCCGTCACCGGCGCCGTGATCTGGTGGCCCGGCGCCCGGCGCTGGCGCCGCAGCCTCGTCGTCGACCGGCGGCGGCTCAACTGGAGCCTCCACAGCGCGTGCGGCTTCTGGTTCTGGCCGTTCCTCATGATGTGGGCGGTCACCGGGGCCTACCTGTCGTTCCCCGCCGCGTTCATGGCCGTCGTCGACTACCTCGAGCCGTTCGATCCGTCCGACCCGGTCGAGCGCTTCGGCGACCGGGTCATGTACTGGCTCGCGTACCTGCACTTCGGCCGGCTCGGGGGCCGCGGAATCCCCGGCTGCGGGTCCCTCTGCAACTCGACCACCAAGGCGATCTGGGCCCTGGTCGGGCTCGTGCCGCCGGCGCTCTTCGTGACCGGCGCGGTCATGTGGTGGAACCGCGTCGTCCGGCGGTGGTTGAAGCCGGGCACCGCCGCGTGACGTTCGCGCGGGCGGAATCGACGGGACCCGATCAGGGGCCGACCGGGCGATGCTGCCGGAGAGTCGACGAATCGCCGAACGTGGTGGGCCGCGCTGGGATCGAACCAGCGACCATCTGATTAAAAGTTCATTCCAGACGGGTGCACATGGCCGCGAATCCATGCGGCCGGATGCCCCGTAAATGCCTGTAACTGCATACAGTTAAGTTGCTGTCCGTTCGATGCACTTGCGTGCGTCGGATTGGGGCTGTATTCTGTCCGCGTGGTGACACGGTGGTGACACGGGTGGTGACACGAGAGGGTTGGCCATGCTGACGGAACGGATCATCCGGGACGCGAAACCGCGGGCGTCGACGTTCACGGTCTGGGATTCGCAGGTTCGAGGGCTCGGGGTGCGGGTGACCCCGGCCGGGGCCAAGGCGTACGTGGTCGACTACCGCGTTGGCGGCCGGCGGCGACGGTCGACGCTGGCCCGGTGCTCTGAGCTGTCGCTTGCGGATGCCCGGAAGCGGGCCGGGCGTGAGCTGGTGGAGATCCGGGCGGGCGAGGCCGATCCCCTGGAGCGTCGCCGCGAGGCTCGCGAAGCCCCGACCGTGGGCGAGGGGCTGGATCGGTTCTTCGGGGAGTTCGCGCCGGAGCGGGTGCGGCTCGGTCGCATGGCTCCCAAGACAGTTCGGGAGTACCGCTACGGGGCGTCGAAGTACATCCGGCCGGCACTCGGGGCGCTCAAGATCGCCAGCGTGACGCGGCGGCATGTCGAGGGCATGGTTGACGGGCTGCCGCGGACGCAGCGCAATCGGACGCTGGCCCTTGCGTCCCGGGTCTTCCGACAGTTCGAGCGGTGGGAGCTGCGACCGCAGAACAGCAACCCGGCCCGCGGCATCGAGCGAGCCCGTGAGACGGTGCGGGATCGCACGCTGGCCCCGTCCGAGTTGCAGGCGCTCTCGCGGGCGCTTGACGACATGGCCGAGGCGTACCCCGCGAGCGTCGCCGCCGTCCGGTTCGTCGCCGTCACCGGGTTGAGAATCGCTGAAGCGCTGGCGATCCGGTGGGAGGACGTCGACCATGAGCAGTCGCGCCTGACCATGCCCGCGACGAAGACGGGCAGACGACAGCACGATCTACCGCCCCCGGCGCTGGACGTGCTGCGGGGGCTGGCCCGCGTCAACGGCTGCCCCTGGGCGTTCACCACCACGGGCAGGGCCGCTCTCACCTACAAGACGGTGTACCGCCACTTCGGGGAAGCGGCGAGGGCCGCCGGGCTGTCGGACGCGCGACTGCATGATCTCCGGCGCACCGTCATGACCCGCGCGGCGGCGGCCGGTGTCGGCACGCACGTGCTCCGCGATCTGCTCGGTCACAAGACAGCCGCCATGGCGGACCGCTACGTCAGGGCGGTGGGCTCGCCAGTCGCCGACGCACGCAAGGCCATCGCCACGGCGATCGCGGCGGACATGGCCGGCAAATAGCACCACGCAAGCATGAGTAACTAATCATTGACACCCTCCCGCACCATGCCTATGCTTCCCAGATAGCAACGGGAGGCATACGCAATGTTTACAGACGACCAGTTGTATCTAACTTCCGATCCGGCTCTCAAGGTGCTCGGCTCGGTAAGCACGCTCGCGCACTGGCGAAGCGAGGGCCGGGGGCCGGCGTTCGTCAAGATTTCCGCGAAGCGCGTCGCGTATCGGGGGAGCGATTTGAATGCGTGGCTTGCTTCGCAAGTAGTGAAGCCGCGGGCGTGAGAGGGGTTGCAATCCGGTGCTGACGTGTTACTATCGACGGGTCCATTGTTGTAACCCTGGTTGGGAGCTGAAGGCGGGCCATCTTGGCCCGCCGGAAGCGCGCACCGGGGGCGCTTGGACATGAAACCCAACCGGGGGGCATGGACATCCCCCCAAGACAATTCAGCGACCCGCAAGCACGATTCGCCTTGAACCACGGGCGCGGGCCGTGTCCACAGTCGCCACGCTGGTTCGGTTAACGGCGGCGGCGTGGCGAGCAAACACGCCCCCTACCGTGGGAGCTGTCACAGGGGGCGGGCTAGGCAACGGCCCGGATACCGTGTGGAGGTGCGCGGTGTCCGGGCTCGGGGGGACGGCCAAAGACAGGCCGCCTACTCGTGGGCGGTACAGGAACCCCCCGGAAGGCCGGTGGGCGAGAATCACCGCGGTGCAGGGCCGCGGTGATTCCGCCGGCCTGCGCTGAAGCGACCGACCGACTGACGGTCCTGGAATCGCAGAAGCGCACGCCTCCCCCTGGGCGACCAGGGAGAGGCAACGTGCGCTTTTCGCTTCCCTCCCTCCCTCCGGTCCTCCCAAGTTCCAAGAGCTTTTGACCTTGGAGTACGTACGTAGGGAGAGAGGTAACGGCGGGATTGTTTCACAAAGCGTCACGCGGTTGGACTGGCCGCGGCCCGCGCTACAATGCGTTTGGAGAGGAGACGGCATGGCTACACGACGCGGGGGCGTGAAGGGCGGCCGGAAGCTGCGCGAGTTCTTCCGCAAGGCCAAGGCGGCGCAGGGGGGCGGCGTCCGCAAGATCGAAGTCGGGTGGTTCGAGGGCGAGAAGTACCCGGACGGACCGCCCGTCCCGGTGGTGGCGACCGTGCATGAGTTCGGCTCGCCACGGCGGGGCATCAAGGAATCGGCGTCGCTCCGCAAGGCGCTGATCGACATCGAGAAGACGGTGCGCCCCGCGCTGGTGCAGGGCCTCGACCCGCGGACGATGACCCTCGACCAGGCCACGGCGACCAACGTCGCCCGGCTGGCAGAGGCGCGGATCAGGCTGTCGATCACACTGCACCGGCTGATCGACACCAAGAGGCTTCGCGAGTCGGTCGATCACCGGCTTGTGTCAGACTAGAGGGCAGGAGGTGACAGGATGATGAAGGACGTGTTCAAGGAGCTGAAGGGCAAGGGCAAGGTGAAGGTCTACACCCAGGGCCAGCCGGGGAAGCTGTCGGAATTGCTGGTGACGATCGAGTACGTCGGTGACGAGGTTGTCTTGCTCCAGTACGGCACGGCCAAGACGTTCGCGGTCGCGCTCGACAAGGTGATCGCGGTGGAGGCGAAGCCGAAGCAGTTCGAGGTCTGAGAGGGGCGTGGGGACCCCTGCCGCGTCCCCCCTCCCGGGGGGAGTATCGCGCGGTGGGGCCTGCACTTCTAGGCGAGGGGCAGCACGGACATGGCGGACGGATGGACGCTGCGGCCGTTTCAGCGGGCGTTTCTGCGGGACGCGCTGAACCCAAACGTACGTACGTCTCTGCTGTCGATTCCCCGCGGCAACGGCAAGTCGTCATTGGTGGCCAGTCTCGCGGCGCGGACGTTGCGGCCGGACGACCGGCTGCACGTGCCAGCCGTCGAGAATCACATTGTCGCGGCGTCCATCAATCAGGCGCGGCGCACCACGTTCAAGCTGCTGAGAGAGCAGTTGGACGAGGATGAGAAGACGTACTTGTTCGCGGAGTCGCCGCAGAGCTGCCACGTGATGCACCGAAAGACGCGGGCGCGTGTTTCCGTGCTCGCCAGCGGGGCGGCGCAAGCGCAGGGGCTTGTGCGCTGCCGGTGGGTCTTCGCGGACGAACCTGGGAGCTGGCAGGCAACCGGCGGCGCGAACATGTACGACGCGCTGCGGTTTGCGATGGGCAAGCCCGGCTGTTCGCTTCGGGCCATCATGATCGGAACCATCGCGCCGAGTTTGGACGGCTGGTGGTACGACGTGATCCGCAAGGGCTCGCGCCGGTCGACCCGCGTGCACGTGCTACAGGGCGACAGGAAACGGTGGGACGACTGGCAGAACATACGCAAGTGCAACCCTCTGATGGCCAGCTTCGCGGAGTCGCGTGGGACGTTGCTTGAGGATCGGGACGATGCCCAGGGCGACAGCCGGCTACGGGCCGCGTTCCTGAGCTACCGCCTGAACGTCCCGAGCCTTGACGAAACGTCGGTGCTGTTGAACGTCTCCGATTGGGAGCTGGCGACGGCGCGGCCCGTCCCGGAACGCGAGGGCCGGCCCGTTGTCGGGCTCGACCTTGGGCGCAACCGTTCGTGGTCTGCGGCTGTGGGTTGGTGGCCGAACGGCCGTGTCGAGGCGGTTGCAGTCGGGCCGGGGCTGCCGGGAATCGCGGCGCAAGAGAAACGCGACACGGTGCGGCCCGGCACTTATCGGAAGCTGGTAGACGCGGGGCTGCTGACGCTGGTTGAAGGTCTGCGGGTGGTCCCTCCCGGCGCGTTGATCGACCGTATCCGTCCGTGGAACCCATCCGTCATCACGTGCGACCGTTTCCGGCTGCCTGAGCTACAGGACACGACGCCGATATGCCCAATCGTCCCTCGGGTCACGCGCTACTCGGAGAGCAGCATGGACATACGGGCGCTGCGGCGGGCCGCGAAGGATGGTCCGATGGCCCCGGCCGTGGAATCGCGGCCGTTGATTGAAGCGAGTCTGTTGGTGGCGCGGGTTGCTCACGACGACGGCGGTTCAATTCGTCTCATCAAGGATTCGAGCCACAACAAGAGTCGGGACGACGTGGCGTTTTCTCTCACGCTGGCCGGCGGGCTCGCGTCCCGTATGCCGAAGCCGCGGGCGCACGGGGCGTACCTCGGGGTAGCTTGATGGGTCGCAGGAAGTGGCCAGGGCGAGAGGCGCGCCGATGGGCTCGACTACGCCGGGCCATCTTCGACCGGGACGGCTGGCGCTGCCGGAAGTGCCGCGGGTCCGGCCGGCTTGAGTGCGACCACATACAGCCAATCTCCCAAGGCGGCGACCCGTGGAACCCCGGCAATCTGCAAACCCTCTGCCGGGGCTGTCATATCGAGAAGCACCGGCCCCCGGTCGACCCCGAGCGGTTGCGCTGGCAGGCTTACATAGCGCGCCAGGAATCAAATACCGCAAATTGCGGTATTTGAGCTAAGCCGGTCGGGCATGGCTTGATGTACTTAGTCCCAAGTGAGATCATCTAAGCCATGACGACCGCACAGAAGCTCACCATCCGGGCGTCGGAAATCCGGCAGCGATTGAACGAGATCGCCGGGCTGGAAGGCGACGCACTGACCGACGAGATCCGCGCCGAGAGCGACGGGCTCACCACCGAGTACCGGGACACCGAGACGAAGCTGCGCGCTGCCATCGCGGCGGAACCGGGAACCGAGACGCGAACCGAGACGCTGGACGCGGAAGCCCGCGAGCGTATCGAGCTGCGCGGCCGTTCGACCCTCGGGGCGTTCGTGCTGGCGGCGCTGCAGGGCCGCGAGGTCAGCGGGGCGGAGCTGGAGTACCGGCAGTCCCTCGGGTTCCCCGGCGGTATCCCGCTGGACCTGTGGGAGAGCGACCGGCCGGCCCCCGTCGAGGAACGCGCCGCGACCCCCGCGCCGACCACGGGCACGGGCGTGTCCGTGGCCCCGGTGCAGCCGTTCGTGTTCGCGCCGTCCATCGCGCCGCGACTCGGGATCGACATGCCGTCCGTGGGCAGCGGCGGCTACTCGGAAATGACGATCTCGACCGCGCTTCCGGCCGGCCCCGTGGCCAAGGGCGACAACGCGGCGGACACGGCCGCGGCGCTGACGCCGGTGACCACGAACGCGCGCCGGATCTCCGCGCGCATGACCGTCACGCTCGAAGACGTGGCCACCGTGGGAGTGGCCAACTTCGAATCGGCGCTGCGGCAGAACGTCTCGCAGTCGCTCTCCGACGCCTACGACAACCAGGCCATCAACGGGAACGGGACGGCCCCGAACGTCAACGGGCTCATCAACCAGTTGACGGACCCGACCGACCCCGGCAGCATCGCGGACTTCGCGGCGTTCCTGGCCAGCGCGGCGGGCCAGATCGACGGGCTGTGGGCGTCGATGCTCTCGGAGGTCGCCATCGTCACGAACCCGGACGCCTACAAGCTCTCGGCGCAGGTGTTCCGGGCCAACAGTTCGGACCTGAGCTTCAGCGACTACGCCAGGCAGGCTCTCGGCGGATGGTGGACGAACAAGCGGATGCCCGCTACGGCGTCGACCATCGCGCGGGGCATCGTCCGCCGCATGGGCCGGCCGGGACTGCGGACCGCGTGTCACCCGACCTGGGGCACGATTTCGGTGGACGACATCTACACCGACAGCCGGTCGGGGCAGCGGCACTTCACCGTCCACACGCTGGTCGGTGACAAGGTGCTGCTGGTGCAGCCCGACGCGTACGGGCTGGTCGAGTACAAGGTCGCCTAGCGCGGCCCCAAGGTCTGGCGGCGGGCCGGGAGCTTCCCCAAGCACGCGACGAGCATCGCGCCCCGGCCCGTCCGCCAGCATCTAGCCTCATGGCGATCGCCACCATCACCGGCGCGCCGTTCAGCGGCAAGAGCGAATACGCGCGCCAGGAAATCGCCCGGCGCGAATCGGCCGGCGCGCTTGGGCTGGTCCTGCTTGGATTCTCCGAGCTGTACCGGGCGATGGTTCCGGGCGAGCAAAGCCAATTCCGGGACGAAGCGGTGACCGACACGGGCGCGCCGCGGATGGTCGGCTACACCTTCGAGGTCGTGGCCGCTGCGATGGCCGCGCGGGAGCTGGACGGGTACGTGGTTACTCAAAGCCCGCGTCAGGCAATCAAGCTCGCCGACCGATTCGACGGGCCGCTGTTCGAGGTCGTGGCCGACATGGGCGACGTGGCGATCCGGGTCGACGCGCACATGACGAAGCTGGCCCGCGACGTGGCCAGGGCGAAGGCCGAAAACGCCTTGGCGGGATGCCGGAGACAAGCCGTGACGTACCAGCGAGAGCGTAAGGCGCTGGCCGGCCGGGCTGTCGAGGTCACGCGCTCGGGGCGCGGGTTCAAGACGGGCGGGACGGTGCGGCGGTTCGACCGTGAGCTGTGGCTGAAGGGGCTGACCCCGAGGGCGCGTGAGGCTGTCGCGGAGCTGGTCACGCTCGGGAACGCGGAACCTAGCCCGAGCGACGTAATGAGCTTCCTACTTCGGAACCCGGTGGAGGCGTGACCATGACGACGGAGATTCGATGCGCCGTCGAGCTTCGCCAGGACGACACCCACGTATCTCCGGGCCGGCTGTACGGCGTGCTCATGACCGAGGGCGAGCGGGCCGGTGACCGGCCGGAGGTCTTCGAGCCGGGCGCGCTGGAGTGGCCCGCGGATGGGATCGTGGTCAACCGCCAGCACGCGCGGCGGGCCGCGATCATGCGCGTGGTCCCGGAGCGGCGCGGCTCGCAAGTGGTGATCGACGCGCCGCTGCCGGACACGGCCGCGGGCCGGGATGCGGCCGTCGAGGTCCGGTCGGGGCTGTTCGTCGGGCTGTCCGTCGAGTTCCGCGCGAAGCGGCAGCACTACACCGGGGGCGTTCGCCACGTCACGGCCGCGCTGCTGAAAGGGGCGGGGCTGGTGGACGACCCGTCGTACAAGGGCTCGCGTGTCGAGGTCCGTGAGAGCGGACGGAGGCGGCGCTTGTGGCTGTGACCCTGACCGCGGCGGCGCTGGCCACGGCGATCCGCCTGGGCGACAGCACCGAGGAAACCGCCCAGGCTACGCGGCTGCTGGCCACCGTCACCGAAATGGTGTCGAGGCACTTGGGCGACGCCTACGACGATGCCCCGGAGGCCATCGTGAACGAGGGGGCGATCCGCGCGGCCGGGTACTTGTTCGACATGCCCCAGGCGCACGCGGGCCACGGCTACGCGGACGTGCTCCGCAACTCCGGGGCGCTCGCGCTGCTGGCCCCGTATCGCGTCCACCGGGCCGGGGCTGCCGATGCCGAGTAGGGGCGTCCCGCGGCTCGACAGGCGGATCACGCTGCTGGTGGAGACGGCCGGCTACCGCGACCCGGACACGGGCCGATGGATTCCGGGGACGACGACGGAACGCGGCGTGTGGGCCAGCCGTGACGACGTGGAAACGACGCGGAACGTCGAGGCGGGCGGCGCGCGGCCCCTGGCCGACCGGCGGTTCATCGTCCGCTGGACTGCGGAATTGGCCGCGACCGACCCCACGCAAATCCAAGTGCGGGACGGGGCCGGGACGTACGGCTGCATCAACGTGGCCGAGTACGAAGGCGACGGCCGGTTCCGGCGGCGCTGGCTGGCGCTGGAGACGCTTGGCCGTGTGGAGAGCTGACCATGTGGCCGTTCAAGCGCACCGAAACCCGGTCGACCGGCGGCGGCTACGAGGCGGGCATCCTGGGCGCGTTCGAGGCGTCCGCGACCGCAACCCCCCGCGTGGCCGCGACGGCGGCGCTGGAGGCCGCCAGCGGGCTCGTGGCGCGGTCGCTGGCAACCGCCACGGTCGAGGGGCCGGCGCGCCTGACCGCGGGCGTGACGCCGGCCGTGCTGGCGCAGGCGGGGCGTTCTCTGATTCGCCAGGGCGAGCAAGTGTTCGAGATCGACGTCGACCCCGACGGAGCGGTGCGGTTGCTCACGGCCGGCTATCACGACGTGTACGGCCCGGCCGATCCCGAGGGCTGGACGTACCGCGTCTCGCGCTACGGCCCGAGCGGCACGACCACGCGCCACTTGCCGGCCGCGGGCGTGGTCCATCTTCGATACCTCACCGACCCGGCGCGGCCGTGGTGCGGCGTGGCCCCGCTGCACGCTGCCAGCATCGCGGGCCGGCTGTCTGCCGAGACGGCGCACGCGCTGGCCGATGAGGTCGCAGGGCCGCGGGGCTCACTGCTGCCCCTGCCGGTCGACGGCGACGATCCGTCCCTGTCGGCGCTGAAACAGGACATCAAGGCGCTGGCCGGTCGCGTGGCCACCGTCCAATTGTCAGGCGACAGTGAAAACTGACCCCCTGGCGACAGTGAAAACTGACCCCCCTGGTCCAAGGGAGGAGTCAGCAGATGACGGGATGCAAGGATGTCGGCCCGTGGGCGAGGAGGCCACGGGCACAGATGGTGAAGCCAGACGAGGTGGAGGCGATGCTGCACCTGCGGGCGCTCGGCTGGGGGCTGAGGCGCATCGCCAGGGAGTTCGGGTGCAGCAAGAACACGGTGAAACGCTACGTGGCGGCCGACGGCTGGATGACGTACAGCCGACAGCCGGGCGGCGGCAAGCTCGAGGATCAGGAGGCGTGGCTGAAGGAGCGCTTCTTCCAGCACCGCGGCAATGCCGAGGTGGTGCGCCAGGACCTGGTCCGGGAGCAGGGGATCGACGTGAGCCTGCGCACGGTCGAGCGGGCGGTGGCACCGTTCCGGCGGCTGCTGACGGCCGAGGCGAAGGCGACGGTGCGGTTCGAGACGCCCCCGGGCCGTCAGCTGCAGATTGATTTCGGCCAGCTGCGGGTGCCGATTGCCGACGAGCGGGTGCGCGTCTTCCTGTTCGTGGCGACGCTGGGCTACTCGCGGCGCTGCTACGTGGCGACGTTCAGACACGAGCGGCAGTCGGCGTGGTTTCGCGGCCTGGAGGGCGCGTTCCATCACTTCGGCGGCGTGACCCGAGAGGTGCTGATCGACAATCCGCGGCCGCTGGTGGTCGTCCACGACGCGGAGACGCGGGAGGTCGAGTTCAACAAGCGGTTCCTGGCGTTCGCGTCCTACTGGAAGTTCCGGCCGCGGGCCTGTGCGCCGTATCGGGCCCGGACGAAGGGGAAGGACGAGCGCGGCGTCGGCTACGTGAAGGGAAACGCCATCGCCGGACATCGCTTCGAGAGCTGGGCGGGGATGGACGCACATCTCGGGTGGTGGCAGCGGGAGATTGCCGACCGGCGTCGCCACGGCACCACCGGCGAGGTCCCGCTCGAGCGCTTCGCCCGGGAAGCGGAGCGCCTTCGGCCGTGTGCAGGCCGGCCGCCGTTCGGGCAGTTGCGGGACCTGGTCCGGACGGTCCACGCCGACTGCGCGGTGGTGGTCGACACCAACGCCTACTCGGTGCCGTGGCGGCTGATCGGCGAGCGGGTGCGGGTGGTGGTCAGCGGCGGCCGGGTACGCGTTCACCACGGCCCGAGGGTTGTCGCCGAGCACGTCGAGCACGAGGGACGCCACGCGCGGGTCACCGACCGCGCCCACCTGGTCGGCGTCGTGGGCGGCCCGCGCCCGGCCGAGACCGAAGCGGTGCGGCCGAAGCCGGAGCTGCTGCGTCCGCTCGACGAGTACGCGGCCGTGGCCGGGGGGAGCTTCTGATGGCCGTGGACCATGAGACGCTTCTCGGCTGGTTGACGCGGCTGCGGCTGACCGCGATTCGCGACCAGCTCGACAACCTGCTCGACGAGGCGGCGGAGAAGAAGCTGACGTTGCGGGAGGCGCTGGCGATGTTCGTCGAGCGGGAGGTTTCCCGCAAGGACGAGCGGCGCATCGAGATGGCGCTGAAGATCGCGCGCTTCCCGATGGTGCGCGAGCTCGCCGACTTCGACTTCAAGGCCCAGCCGAGCGTCGACCGGCGCCAGGTGCGGGAGCTGGCGACGTCGCGGTGGGTGGCGCACGGCGACGCGCTCCTGGTGCTCGGCCCGCCGGGGGTCGGGAAGACGCATCTCGCGATCGCGCTCGGTCGCGAGGCGATCCGACAGAACTACTCGACCCTGTTCACGACGGCGCAGGCGCTGATGGCGGCGTTGGTCAAGGCGCAGAGCGCGGGCCGGCTGGAGGACCGCCTGACCTTCTACGCCAAGCCCAAGCTCTTGGTCTGCGACGAACTGGGGTACCTCCCTTTCGAGGCGCATGCCGCGCACCTGTTCTTCCAGCTCGTCTCGCGGCGCTACGAGCGCGGCAGCATGCTGATCACGTCGAACCGCTCGGTCGGGGAATGGGGCGAGGTGTTCGGCGACGCCGTGGTTGCGACCGCGATCCTCGACCGGCTGCTGCACCACAGCCACGTGCTGACGATCACCGGGGAGAGCTACAGGCTGCGGGAGAAGCGTCGGGCGGGTGCCCTGAAGACCCCGGCGCTGAGGCCTGTCGCGTCGGAGACCCGCCCGGGAGCATCGTCATGATCACGCGACCGACACCGTGGCGAGCACAGACAGGGACTCGCGCTCACGCGCCGGTCCCGCCCCACGCCGCCCTTCGGCCGGCGTGGCCGTTGTCAGGAGGGTCGGCCCGCTGCAACGCGGCACCGGTCGAGTCCGCCGACGCTCGACGTCGTGAACGTCCGGGGGCCGAGCCGCCTGTCACCGGTCCGTTACGTAACGGTGTGGAGTAGTCGTGGCGTTGACGAACGCGGAGCGGCAGGCGCGTTACCGGGAGCGGCGGCAGGCCGGCGCGGCTCGGATCCGGTACCGCCGGCCGGCGGATCGGAGGTCGCGGCCACAGCAGTGGGACGACGCGGTACGGACGCTCCTGGCGCTGCAGGACCAGTATCGGGAGTGGCGGGAAGCGTTGCCGGAATCCCTCGCCGGGTCCGCGACCGCGGGGTTGCTCGAGCAGGTCTGCGATCTGGACCTGTCGGTACTGGAGGCCGTCGAGCTGCCCAGGGGCTTCGGGCGTGACGGCTAGAGGCAGCTTGCCGGGAGGTCGAGAGCTCGTAGCTGCGGGCCGGCCGGCGTGTCAACGTGCTGCGCACGTCCTCCGCTCCGCTCCGGCCCTGCCGGGTGACACCCCGTCCGCCCCGCGGCTCGGATGGCAGTTATGGGCCTTGCGGCCCGGCCTGGACGGGGCGTCCCGGCCGTCCACGACGCTCGCGGGACGCGGTGAACCGCCGGAAGTCGATCTACATACGCCGTTTCTTCGGGGGTCAGTTTTCGATGTCGCCAAGGGGTCAGTTTTGAGTGTCGCTTGACACCAATCGACCCGGACCATGCACCCGGGCGCGCCAGCGAACGCCCCGGCGGACGACTGGAAGCCGCGGCGCTTGGGCGCGGCCCCGCCCGACTCCGAGGTTATGTTGCTCTCGCGTGCGTTCGTGGAAGTCGCCAGCGCGTGCGGATGCCCCGCCGCGCTGTTCGCGGAGAGCGGCGACGGCACGGCCCGGCGCGAGGCGTTCCGGCAGTTTCTCCATGCGACGCTGCAGCCGCTTGGCGATCTGATCGCGCGTGAGCTGAGCGAGAAGCTGGAGGCCCCGATCGCGTTGAACCTTGACCGGCTGTTCGCGGCGGACCTGGCCGGCCGGGCGCGGGCGTTCCAGTCGATGGTTGGGGCGGGCATGGACCCCGGCAAGGCCGCCGGGCTGGCGGGCTTGATGACGGGGGACGACGCATGATTGTCGAGGTCGACGCGACGCCTACGCAGCTACCGGACAGCACGTTGCGGTTCCAGGTGCAGGGAAGCGCGCCGGTCTTCCACCACGTCGGCACGGCGGCCCCTGTCCCCGGCGAGGGCCACTTCAAGGCCGACCAGCGGGAGATCGTCGAGACGGGCGTGCTCGGTGGGACGGTCCACTGCTGGGTCTGGGCGTCGACCCCGACGATGGTGGTCACGCGCTAGGCCGATGCCCCCGCCCCGCGGGCTGGTCACCGTCGTCATGCGCGGCTTCGAGCGGTTGCCCCTGACCGCGTGGCCCGAAGATCGCACGCGCGACCCTGCCGAGGCCGCGCCCCCCCCTACGGGACACTCACATTCTGAACCGCTGCCCACCGACGAAGACGGTTGGGACGAGCCGGCCGACGCGGGCTGGTCCGCGCCCCTGGTCCGCGACCACGACGCGCCCGAGTACATCACCGTCTGGTCGGGGCGGGTCGACGGAGAGGACCGCGGGCTGCTGAAGGCGGACGGGGCGCACCCGACTAGGCCGGCCCCGCCAGCGCGGGACGGCCGGGCGAACGCCAAGCCGGCGTGGCTGGTCCACGCGCGGCAGGCGGCGCGGGCCAAGCGGCCGGGCGGTTGACTGCGGGGACTGTTCCAGGCTGTCTTGGGAGCTGCTGTTCGCGGGGGAGGGGTGGGGGGGGGGCAGCGGGCATGGGGCTACGGTCCTGGTCGATTCAACCAATGCGTCACGAAAGTGGCATGGCACTGCGGACACCCCCATTTCGCGTGCCCCGTTTTGACCTGGCCCTGCGGTTGAAGGTGCGATTTCCTGCTGTTGGTGAAGCACCCTGCGCACAGCCAGTGGGGTGCTCCTTCTGCTGCGAATTCAGGCGTTGGTGCGTAGACGGTTGCGCCTCCGTCCAGGCTCTTGAGGGCGTAGCGGTTCTTCTCTTCCGCTGCCCAGTCCTTCAGGCGCTGCAACTCGCCTTCAAGAGTGCGGCACCGCTCGCGCAGCGCTGCCTCGCGCTCGCCCGCCTCCACCACATCCGTCCGAATCTCGAAGAACTTGTCGGACACAGCGTCGATCTGGTCACGCACCTCCCGCGGCGCGCTGTTGCGCAAAGCGGTCAAGAGGGGCGTGAGTTCCTTGAGCTTGAGTGCCAGACCGGCAGCAGCGATGAACGTCGTAGGCTCGACCATTCCAGCCCCTAGGCTCGTGCGGGATGCAGTGACACAGTGGTGACACGACCTGACACCGCCTGACCCTGAATCCCCGTAAGTTGTTGATTCTATTGGTGGGCCGCGCTGGGATCGAACCAGCGACCATCTGATTAAAAGTCAGGTGCTCTACCTCTGAGCTAGCGGCCCAAACTGTTAATTTGCATGAACTTACAAGGTTAGTCGTTGTCACTGCCAGCCGATACTGCCAGCCGAATCGGCGTGCCAGCCAGTGCAGTGGACTCGTCGGCATCGCTCTGTCGCAGTCGTTCCACCGCCGTTCGGTGCTTCGCCAACTCCGGCGGCGCGTAGATCATCGTCGTCTCCGGTCTGGTGTGCCCGTACAGGTCCTGGATGTCCGCTACGTCCGTCCCGGTCCGCCGGAGACCGGCCGCGAACGAGTGCCGGATCTGATAGACGGTGAAGGGCGTGCGGCCGGCCCGCCGAGCGGCGGCGCGGAGGGCCTTGTTGGCGCTGCCGTGGGACCAGGGTCCAAGGGCGCCCGCTTCAAGGAACGCACGTGCGGCGGCGACGCCTTCAGGCACGAGCGGGACCGCGGCGATCCGGCCGCCCTTGCCGCGCGGAACCGCGACGTAGGGGATCGGAGCGTCGAGGCGGAAGTCGTCGACCCGAAGCCTGCCCATCTGGGACGGGCGCATCCCGGTCCAGTGCATCAGTTCCAGACGGACCCGCGTCATCGATCCAGGCGTGAGGTGTGCCAAGACCGCGGCGATATGCCGACGGTCGATCCATCGCGGCCTGGGAGGCGGCGGCGCGAAACGGACTAAGTCTATCAGCTCAACGGCCGCCCGGCGGCCGTACAACACGCGAACGAGATTCGTCAGGGCATGGCGGCGGTGGTTGCAGCTCATTGCCGAGAGGGTCTCCCGCCAGTCGTGCATCTGAGCGTTGAGCACCGCCAAGTGAGACGGCAGTGCGAGCGTCCGCAGGTGTCCAAACCTCGGAAGCCAAGCCTGTAGGTCTCGCCGCCGGTCAGCGAAACTCACGAGTGTGTGCTGAACCTGATCGAGGTACCGGCCGGCATCATGCGCCAGTGTGTGCCGCTCGCCGGCCGGCAGCGTCCGCAGGCTGGCCCGCAGCTCGTCCCGTTGCGCCCGGATGGTCTTGAGCGGCGTGCCGGGGGGGAAGCGGAGTTCGCGCTGGATGCCGTTGACCTTGACGGTGGCGGCGAGTCCGTGCCGGTCCTTGTAGATGCCCTCGGCGACGCGGACACGGCGGCGCGCCGGCTGACCGGGGGTCTTGGCCTTCGGTCTCCGTGACGTGGCGCTCTGTGCGGCGCGCTTCTTCGGCCGGGGCGCGGCGGCCGCGGCCGTCTCCGCGGCGGCGGGCTCGTCGATGTTGCGTGGGGTCGGGCTCATCGGGGTCTCCTACGCGAAGGTGCACCCGGTCCACTTGACCTCTCCGATCATGGGCGCCTCGGGGGGCCAGGGCCGTGGCGGCCAGGTCTGCTGGTCGGGGTTGTCGCTGAGGAGCTGCCAGGCGCCGGCGCGGTCCTTGCCGGCGCGCTTGACGATCAGGCCGTCCTCGGTCCGGACGACGTAGATGCGGCCGATGCGTCGGCGCTGGCGGGTGAGGTTGACGAGGATCGAGGCGCCGTCGACGAGCGTGGGCTCCATCGAGTCGCCCATGACCCGGAGGACCCGGCAGCCGTGTGCACTGAGGCCGTGTTTCCGGAGCCAGTCTCTTCGGAACTTGAGCCCAGTGGTGATGCGCTCGTCGTCGACGACCGCGCCGCTGCCGGCGGCGGGCGCGATGGGAGCGACGCCGATGAAGTCGCCGTCGTCGGTGACGCCGGCCTGGGCCTGCTGGTCTTCGAGGTCCCGGACGCGGTCGAGGGCGGCGGTCAGCTCGCGGGCGAGCCGGTGGGAGGGCGTGGGGTCGTCGGTGAGTCCGAAGAGGTAGTCGACCGAGACGCCGAGCGCCTGGGCGGCGCTGTGCAGTCTGGGGTTGGTGAGGCCGCACCGGCCCTGCTCGACCTGCGAGATCAGGTGCTTCGTGCTGCCGGTGCGGTTGCCGAGCTGCTCCTGCGACAGCCCCTGCTGTGTCCGCACCAAGCGAAGGCGCTTGGCGAGCAGTGTCATGCGGACAGTGTAGCAATAATAATTTATTGCGTAAAGAGACTCTCCAGTTAGCGCCCTCTGACGCCGTTCCAAGCCCGTCCCGCGGGGTGAAAAGGGGGCCGGCGGCCCGCCGGTCTTCGTGAGGGGCTGTGCTGGTTTCCGCTCGAGAACTGCCTGACGACGACAACCGGTGTTGGAGCTTTGGAACCCGCTGTAACGGGATCCGAGGGGCTGCGCGGCCCGCCGGGCGTCCATGGCCCCCGTCGGCTTCCACGCCGCCGGTTCATCGCGGGGCGCGGACACGTCCGGGATGTCCGGTGTGCGCGTCAGGCTGATCCATTTGACAAGAGATAGTCTCTTTGAATAGATTGCGCGGAAACCCATGGTGTTGCCAGCGATCCGGTCGATCCGAGGCCGCCTGGCGGGGCTCGGGCTGAGCCAGCACGACCTTGCCGCGGTGCTGGAGATCTGCCAGAGCACGCTGAACCACATCCTGACGGGCCGCCGTTCGGCCCCGGAGGGTTTCGAGGCGCGGGCGAATCGGGCCCTCGACTTCCTGGAGCGCGTCGAGCTGAAGGTGGCCGAGGCGCGGTCGAAGGCGGTCGCCGAGATGGGCGGCGCCGCGCGCAACGCGGCGGGCGACGACCCGATCGACGTCGAGACGCTGCCGGCGGTGCTGTTCCTGGAGGACCTGGCGGCGCTGCTGCGCTGCTCGCGGGCGACGCTGGAACGCCGGGTCAAGGCGGGGGTCTTCCCCGTGGCGCCCATCCAGGGCGTCGACAGCCGGCCGCGGTGGAGCAAGGTGGCGGTGCTGCAGTGGCTCGCCTTGGGCGGCCCGAGCGATGCGCCCGTGGGGCGGCGGCGGAGGAGGACGGCATGAGGGATGCGAGTGTCGGCGTGGCGGGGCCGGTGTCGGTCGTGGTGCGGCGCGCGGCGAGGCGTGTGGCCGCGGCGTGGCGCGAGGTGGTCGATCCGGCGACGGGCGGCGCCCTGTTCATCTGCCCGGGGTGCTGGCCGGAGGCGGGCGCGTACTGGCGGGCTCGGCCGAACGCGGGGGTGCGGGTCCTCGCCACCCGGCCGGAGTGGGCGCAGTGCGCCGTGTGCGACCCGGAGCGGTCGTGCTGACGAGGCGCGAGCGGCGGACTCGGGCCTGCGATGACGAACGAGCACGGTTGGGGCGGCGAGCTCCGATGGACGTTGCCGGGCGCGTTGGCGGGAACGGACGGGTAGCCATGCCGGCGTCCCGGGTGCTGCACGCGCGGTTGGGCCACTCGGCGAAGGTGTCGAGGTTGTCGGACTTGGCGTTCCGGGTGTGGACGACCTACGTGCTGGCGGCGGACGACTTCGGGGTGATGCGGGCCGATGCGGTGGCGTTCCAGGCGGCGCACGACGCGCTGCGGGAGCGTGGGGCCGAGCAGGTCTCGGCGAGCATCGATCAGCTGGTCGAGGTGGGCCTGGTGTCGGCGTTCGAGCACGAGGGCGTGCGGTTCCTGTACCAGGCGGAGTGGCAGGACTTCCAGCGGGTGCGGTTCCCGGGCCGGACGGTGCATCCGCTCCCGGCCGAGGCGATGGTGAGCGCGCGGACGCTCCACCTGTGGTCGGCGCATCCGGGCGGCTCGCGGCTGGCGGCGGCGAAGGGGTCGTTCGCCACTTCCGAACCACTTCGGAACTACTTCGGAAGTAGTTCCGCACTACTTCGGAACCGCCACTTCCGAACTACTTCGGAAGTAGTTCCGCACCACTTCCGCACTACTTCGGAAGTAGTTCCGCACCAACAAAACCGGGGCGATTCCGCGTCCGAGAAGGTCCGGGGCGGTCGCGAGCAGCACTTCGGAACTGCTTCGGAAGCTCGCGCGCCTCGCGCGCGCGGTACAGATCACAGATCTTTAAGTACCACTAAGAAACCAAGTACACCAGGTACACCCGGTGAAACAGGGGGAGGGGGTCTGGGGGAGGGGGCGGCCGGCGTCGCGGCGTCGCGGGCGGCGGCGTTCGTCGAGCGGTACCGGTCGGAGCTGTATCCGCGGCACCGGGGTGTGGCGTATGCGCCGACGCGCGCGGTGGAGGCGTCGGACGCCGACGCGGCCGAGCGGCTGTGCCAGGCGTGGGACGACGCGGATCTGGACCGGCTCGTCGAGCGGTTCCTGACCACGGAGGGCGACCGGTTCCTGGAGGGCCGGACGCGGACGCTGTCGATGCTGCTGTCGCGCGCGCCGGCGCTGGCCGAGCAGCTTCGGGGTCGGCCCGCCGGCCGGGGTGGCGGCGCGGCGCGGTCGACGGAGCCGCGCGAGGCGTACGACGCGGTCATCGAGGGGGCGAAGCGATGACGACCGAGTGCGAGCGGTGCGCGGGGACGCCGGGCTGGGAGCCGGTCGAGTTGGAGGGCGTGACGCGGCTGCGGCGGTGCGGGTGCTGGACGGCGGCGCACGCCTCGGCGCCGTCGGTGCCGCGGGAGTTCCGCGACGCGCGATGGTCGACGTGGCAGCGGACGGCAGCGAACCGGCACGCGCTGGACGCGGCGCAGGCGTTCCTGCGCGGCGGGGAGGACGGCCGGGACCTGCTGCTGTGCGGCCCGGTGGGGACGGGCAAGACGCGGCTGGCGTGCACGGTGCTGAACGAGTCGTGGCGGTTGGGTGAGCGGTCGATGGCGTTCGCGCGGGTGCCGCTGCTGCTCTACCGGCTCCGGCCGCAGGCGGCGCTGGAGACCTCGGAGGCGTTCGACCGGCTGGTCGCGGCGCAGCTGGTGGTGCTCGACGACCTAGGGTCGGAGCGGGACGCGGCGACCGACTACACGCGGCGGACGCTTCTGATGCTCTACGAGGCGCGGCACGACGCCGGCAGGCGGACGGCGTGGACCTCGAACAAGCGGCCGAGCGAGATCGCGGCGTTCATGGGGGACGACCGGCTGTCGAGCCGGATCGTGGGCCGGTGCGACGTGGTGGGGCTGGAGGGCCGGGACTGGCGGCTTCTGGCGCGGGATGCGTCGGCGCCGGCCCGGCGCGCGGGCATGGGGCCGGCGCTGGCCGGCGCGCAAGTGGAGGGCCTCGGCCGATGAGCCGGATGCCTGACCGGGACCCGGCCGTGCGGGGCGAGGGGCGCGAGCGGCGGCCGGAAGGCGGTGCGCGGAGCGGCCACCGCCGCGGTGCGGCGGGCGCTCGCGGCGGCAGCCGCGGGAGGCCGGGCGTCGGGATGGGCCGCGGAGCAGGAGTTGGTCGAGCTGTGAGCCGTGGAAGGGCGAGCATGGGGCTGACGGTCTCGGCGGGCGCCGCGGGCGTTCGCGGCGGGGAAGCGGGTCGCGCCGGCGAGCGGCGCGTGAGCCGCTCGGAGGAGGACCGGCATGCGGTTGTCGGGTACCTCCGGGGCGGGGTGCCGCCGGGGCAGTTGATCGAGGAGCCGGCGTGGCGCCGTATCGACCAGCCTCGGCGTCGCGAGCATGCGGAGCGGACGGCGGTGCGCGCCCGCCGTTCGGTGGGCGTGCGGGTGCCCGACGTCGACTGGCGCGTGCGCTGAGAGGGAGTGCATCGATGGAGAAGCAGGAGATCACGCGCGGCGGGAAGACGATTGTGACCCTGTGGCCGGGTTCGCTCGAAGACTACCGGGCGGCGATGACGGCGGGGGCGATCCACGTGAATCTGACCGAGGAGGAGGTCCGGGCGTGGGGGCTCGACGTCGAGCTGGTGCCGTTGACGGGGGAGGCCGCGGCGGATGCGGTCTTCGCCGGGGGCGACGCGTTCCACGCGCTGCTGGACAGCCTGGAGCCGGTGGTGTCGGACACGGACCTCCTGAACCTGACGGACGAGGAGCTGGGGCGGATGCTCCGGGAGACGGGAGTCCTTCAGGGGGAGCCGAAGCCCGGCGGTGACGACGTGGAGCCGTGGAGCATCGGCCGCGGGGACGAGGGCGCCGGCGTCGAGGCCCGGTGATGGTTCGGCGTCAGGAGCCGGCCTTGGGCCGCGGGGACGACCTTGTGGCGGGGATGTCGAGGGAGCTGACGGACACGCTTCGGGCGATGGGCGCTCGCGGGTACGACCAGGGCTACCTGGCCGGGGTCGTGCCGCATCGGCGGGAGCCGTGGAGCTCGGCGCGGGAGTCGGTGGGCCAGTTCGCTGGCGAGAGGACCCCGGCGGGCGTCGAGGTGCGGTTCGTCCTCGAGCGCGCGCACGCGGCGGGCTACGAGCTGGGGTTCGGCGACCGGATGGCGGGAAGGCCGGCGCGGGTGACGCCGCGGTCGACGGCTGCGCCGGAGGTCGGGGATCGGGCGCAGGACCTGTGGGAGCAGCTGCGCGAGGTGCAGCGCGAGCACGGCGGCGCCGCGTATGTGCAGGGTTACGACGAGGGAGCGGCGGGCAGGGCGGCGCGGCCGCAGGCGCGGGACCTGCCGGGCGCCGCGCGGGGCCTCGATGCGGCGTGGGACTTGATGCGCGACGTGCGCGCACGCGGCTATGGGCGGGGACACGCCGAGGGCGTCAGCGGGGTGATGAGGCGCGACGTGGCGGTCGGGCGGGCCGAGATCGCGGTGTCGTACTCGGCGGTGGCGAGGTTCGGCAAGCACAACGAGGCGCGGGCGGCGGAGCTGGCGCGGCACGACGAGGCCCGGGCGCCGGCCGGACGGGCACGGGCGGGAGAGGCGCGCCGTGACGTTGGCGGCCTGTCGCGATGACGGGGACGACGATGAGGAAGCAGAGAAGGGAGGTGCGGGTTCCGGGGAGAGACGGCGGCGGCGGGAGAACGGCAGCGAAGGTTCGAGTCCGTGTGCATTCGCGTGGGCGCCGGGGTCGCAGGCCCGGTGTCCGGCCCCGCAGGGGTCATTCGGTGGCGTGAAGGAGAGACGACATGGCATTCCAGGGCGGAAGCAGGGTCGATCCGAACGAGCAGATCAAGGACGTGGACCAGCAGATCGTGCAGGGCATCCGGGAGGGGACTGCGTTCCACCAGTCGCCGACGCTCGAGAACGGTCCGTACCGGTCCCGCGTGCTCGGTCCGGTGAACCCGCAGCACGAGGGGAATCTGTTCTCGGCCTACAACGCCTCGGTCCTGCACACGCAGGTCGCGGAGCGGGGCTTGAAGTCGCCGGAGTTCGTGAAGTCGGCGGTGCTCCGGGAGCTGGGGCACGAGCGGAAGGAGGACACGCGGTTCGAGAAGCAGTACTGGGTGGCGCCGAACGGCTCGCGGATGGCGGCGGTGGGCGGCGGGACGGTGAAGACGACGGGCACGCCGCACGCGTACCTGCACGTCGAGACGCAGACGACGCTGCCGACGAAGGCGTTCCCGCTGAAGGGCAAGCTGGACGAGAAGGGCGTGGTCACGGCGGTCGAGACGGTGGCGAAGCTCTCGGGGGTGAAGCTCCAGTACGCGAAGGACGACCGGCTGGTCCACAAGGACGGGAAGGCGGGTCCGACGGTGGTGGTCCCGACGCCGGACAAGTTCCGGAGCCGTGAGGCGTGGGCGTCGGCGGCGCTGACGGGGGTGGCGTCGGCGGTGCAGCGGAGCCCGCGGCTCCGGAGCGAGGTCGAGGTCGACGCGGTCGAGATGGCGGCGGTCCGGTTGGAGAACAACCGCCGCGGGAGGTCGAACTACCAGCGCCGGGAGGCGGCGCGGGACCAGGGCGGTGAGCCGGGCCGGGGCCAGGCGCGGGTCGGTCCTCAGACGGACATGAACGGCTACCTGCGGGTACGGAGCGACGCGTCGGCGGCGGTGTTCACGGAGGCGCTGACGAAGCTCGCGAAGGAGCGGGGCGTGACCCTGGACCTGGAGGGCCGCAACGGGGAGTCGTACGACGCGAAGACGAAGACGTTCACGGCGGCGGGCCGCGGCGAGTTCCGGGGGCCGGCGAGGAACGCGGAGTGGAAGCAGCGGGCGCTGTCGGACCTGGCGAAGGAGGTCGGCGGCAAGGGGATGGCGAAGGCGGTCGACGAGGTGCGGCGCGGGGACCGTTACGCGGTGGTGAAGGCGGTGGGCGTCGCGAACTTCCGGCCGGAGCCGACGCTGGGGACGGCGGAGGAGAAGGCGCGCGCGGACCTGGTCGGGAGCATCGCGGCGAAGCGTCTGGCGGAGCAAGTTGGGGTCCGCTACGAGCCCGGCGTGACGGCGCAGGCGGACCGCGACCGTCAGGCGGCGGTGGCGGAGAAGTTGGGCTACCGGTCGTTGTGCGCGCAGGCGGAGCAGACGAAGAACTACCTGCTGGACGTGAAGGACCGGCCGCGGACGCCGGAGCGTCAGGCGTCGATCGCGCACTCGGCGTCGAGCCAGACGCTGGAGATGGCGCAGGCCCGGACGGCGGCGCCGCAGCCGGCGCCGGAACGCGGGCAGGCGCAGGAGAAGGCGCCCCCGCGGAGTCGCTGACGTGGACGTTGCGGGGATGCGGCCGGGGGAGGCGGTTCCCCGGCCGCGGCGTTGGATCTCCATCGGGGGTTCGAGCACGGGGCTGCGGGTGAGGACTCCTGACTTCCTTGCGCCGCGCCTGGAGCCGCACGGGGGAATCCGCCGATGACGTTCGTGCGGTGCGCGGCGGCGATGGTGGTGCTTGTCCCGATGGTGGCTCTGGCGTGGGTGTTGGGCTGCGTGCTCCAGCTCATGGGGGCGCTGAGCCGCGTGGTGACGCGATGGGCCGAGGGCTCGGGTCGCGTGGACGGTGCGGGGTGACGATGGCGCGCACGTTTTCCGACTCGGAGCACAAGACGACGAGCGACTTGGTCCTCGAGGCGGCGGGCGCGCGTCTGTTGTCGGACGCGGCAGCGGGCCGGGCCTGGCACCAGGTGTCGAGCGACGCGGAGGGTCCGTGCCGGTTCCGGTTTCGGGACGGGGAGCGGGAGCGGAACGTGGTCTCGCTGGTTCACGAGGTGGTCCTGCGGCAGGCGATGGCGGATCGGGGCTGGCGGGTCCCCCAGTTCGTGCTGCAGGAGGGGCCGGGTCGGCGGGAAGCCTGTCTTGAGCCGGTGTGGCTGCCGGCGGCGCGCCCGTGGTTCGAGGCCGGGGACGGGGAGGCGATCCCGGTGTTCCACTGCACGGACGCGGGCGTGGAAGCGTCGCCGACGGCCCGTCTGGCGGGCGGCGGCGAGGCGTTGCCGATGGCGGACAAGCTGGTTCGGGCGGCGGGGCTTCAGGCCGGCAGTCGCTCCGGCTGGTCCGGGGGAGTTGCCGCCGACGTTGGCGCGTCGGAGCGGCTCCGGTGCTCGCGGGTCGCTGCGTTGTGGACTCCGGCCGAGATCGGGCTCTCGACTTGGCTGCGGAAGTTCATGGCCGAGCTGGCCGGCTCCTATCCGGTGACGGTCGAGGCGGCGTCGTGGGCGCTGGTGCGGAAGGCGGCGAGCTTCGGCGGCGCGCGTTCGGCGGGCACGGTCCGCGCGGGGCTCGCGGGCTGCTACTGGGCGGCGGTCGGCCGGCTGTCGGAGGCCTGCGGGCTGACGGTGGTGCGGGAGCCCGGGGACCGGGTGCTGTGGGAGCCGGTGACGCGGACGCTGATCCCGGTGGAGGTTGCCGGTTCCGGGGAGCGGACGGCGGCGGGGGCGCTCTTCGAGGCGGCGTTGGTATCGGGCCGGCCGGCGTGGGCGGAGATGGCGCGTCGGCGCGACGTCGTGGGGCTCTTGCGGGAGTTGGGTCTGGGCGGCGTCCTGGCGCGTCCGGTGGACTTCTCGGGCCCGGCGTGGTCGGCGCGCGCCCGGGTGGTGGGGGCGTTCGCGGCCAAGCGGCTGTCCGAGCTGTGCGGCGTCCGGTACGAGTCGGCCCGCGACGTGGAGGTCGATGTGGGGCTCAGGGCGCTGGCGGAGCGCGAAGGGTGGGCGTCGGTGGTGACGGAGGCGGGGAACCTCGCGACGTGGCTCGTGGACGGGGTTGCGGGCCGTCGGGGCGTCAGCGTCGCGGCGGCGGGCGATGCCGGCGCTTGAGGTGCTGGTGCGCGCGGCGGAAGGCGACGTCGCGTCGGTGCGATCCGTCGCCGAGGAGGTGAAGCGGGTGGGCTGGCGGGACTGGGCGCGTGCGGCGATTCGGGCGCGGGTCGACCCGCTGCTGGCGGTGGCGGCGTTGCCGGCGCCGGCGCGGGTGGAGGTCGCCCGGGCGCTGGTGGTGTTCTACGGCAACTGGGGCGGCTGCTTCCCGCGGGAGTACCGCCGTGTTCGGCGGGAGTGGCGGGTGCTGCGGGACCGCTGGCAGGGCGGCGGCCGGGCGCGGGCGTACGGGGAGCTGCTGGCGGCGGTGGGCGCTCCCGCGCCGGCGCTTGCCGGATCGTCGGCCGACGCCTGTACCCGGGCGGGGTCGGCCTTCGTGACCGCGGCCGCGGTCGAGGACGTGGAGGCCGCCGGACGGCCGGCGGCGAGGGCCGAGGAGTCGGGGCCGGCTTCGGCCGGCGGGACGGGAGGCGCGCCGGCGGCTGCGGGCGGCATGGCTGGCGGGCTCGTGCTCGACGAGCCGCTGACCCCGGACGGCGCGGCCAGGGACGCGGTTGCCGAGGGTGGCGGTGACGCTGCAGGCGGCGGCGCGCCGGCGCGGGAAGAGACGGGTGAGGAAGGCGTCGGGGACGTGATCGTCGGCGCGGCCGATGGTGTTCTCGCGGACGGTACGCGGGTCGTTTCGGCGATTGGCCCGGAGGTGGCGGGGAATGGGCGCTGGATGGAGCGGTTGCGCGAGGCGGCGGGCGGTGAGCCCTTGGGGGCGGCCGAGTTGCGCGAGCTGTGGCTCGATGCGGAGTCGGACGGGGAGGGCTGGTTCGGCGAGTGGCTTGAGCCGGCCGTCTCCAGGTCCCGGGAGCGGGCAGGTCGGTAATGGATGGGCGCAGCGTGGGTGAAGTGCGGCGGGTGTCCCGGACGACGGGCGTGGAGCGGTCCGTGCGCGCGGTGCCCGTCGTGCGCGGCCGGGAGGAGCCCGAGCGCCAGCGGGAACGGACTGCCTGGATCGGGCGGGTCGTCGATCCCTCGCTGTTGCGCAGGGAGCCCGGCGCGCGCCGGGACGCGGGGCGGCGCGACCGCGAGCGCGAGGAGGTGCGGCGGCGCTCGCAAGGAGAGCGCATGCGCGAGGTGCTGGAGCTCCTCGCACAGCTCCGGGTGGTCTCGTACCGGAGCGTCGTCGACGCGGCGTTCGACGGGCATCCGCACACGGCGCGGCGCGGCATCGGTGTGCTCGAGCAGCAGGGGTTGATCGAGCGCCGGTCGGTCAAGCCGATCGGGTCGAAGCGGAACGGCGATGCGAAGTCGTTCCAGGTCCTGGCGCTGACGGCGAAGGGCGCGGAGGTGTGCGAGCGGAATCGCCGCGAGGCCGGTGAGCCGGGCGGCCGGGTGTGGTCGGGCTTCGTGCGGCCGCGGGAGCTGGCGCACGACGCGGCGGTCTCGGACCTCGTGCTCGCGGTTCGGGAGCGGGTGGAGGCGTGCGGCGGCGCGGTGCGCGGCGTGCGCATGGAGGCGGAGCTGAAGGGCGCTCTGGCCCGGGCGGAGGAAGCGGCTGGCGGCAACCGGGGCGCTCGTCGGAAGGCGCGGATCGCCGCTGCGGCGGCGCTGGGGGTGCCGGAGGTGGACGGCGAGATCCACCTGCCGGACGCGGTGGTGGAGGTGACGGACGACGCCGGCCGGGAGATGGGCATCCAGCTTGAGGTCGCCACCGGCCAGTACTCCGCGGCGCAGGTGCAGGCGAAGCTCCAGGCCGGGATGGTGGTGGCGTTCGCGGGCGCGACGCGGAGCTTCGCGCGGCGGATGGAGCGGGCCGTCCTGCGCATGGCGATGTCGTCGAAGCGGATCCCGGGGCGCCGCCCGGGCGAGTTCGCGGAGCGGTTGTTCGAGGTGGGGCGGGTGCGATGACGCCGGGGCGGTTCTCGTTGGGGATGACGCTGGTGATCCTCGTCCTCGGGGGCACGGCGACCGCGGTGGAGTTCGGGTACCTGTCGGTGTTCCGGCCCTACGTGGTCGGGGAGCACGGCCTGCGGCTCGGCGTGATGGCGTCGGCGGCGTTCCTCGCGGTGGCGAGCGGGACGTACCAGTTGGCGAGGGTCCTGGCACTGGGCGAGGTGGGCGAGCGCGTGGAACTCCTGGAACGCACGATGCGGCGCGGCAAGGGCGGCGACCCGGAGCTTCGGGAGGCGCTGGCCCGCGAGGAGTCGGGGGACTACGTCGAGTGACCGGGGCAGAGGACGCCTGCTCGGTAGCTGGAGGTGAACGATGGCGTTGAGGGGAAGTTCCTGCAGGGATCGAGTAGCCCGGGCCGCGCGGCGGCTTGGCGAGTTCGTCGACCGGCACGGTTCTCTGTTGCTGTGCGTGGTGTTCCTGGTGCTGGTCGGCTCGGCGGCGGCGGAGGCCACCACCGCGGCGGACATGACGCCGTGGGGTCTCGCCGCCAAGCAGATCTGCGTCCTGCTGACGGGCATCGTCGGGAAGTCGCTGGCGATCGTCGCGGTGGTGGTGGCGGGGATCGCGTATGCGATGGGCGAGGGAGCGAGCAAGGCCATGCTCGGGGCGGTCGCGTTCGGGGCGGGCATGGTGCTTCTCGGGCCCGAGGCGATTTCGTTCTTCTTCGGGGTCGACGTGATGTGCGGGGTGGCGTGAGGCTGCGGCTCGCGGATGCCTTTCGTTGCGGCCGGGGATTCGTGCCGGCGAGAGTGGTTCCGATGAGCATCGCGCGTCGAGCCGTCCAACTGGCGGTGCTCTTGTCGGCGGTCGCGGTCGCGGCGCGGGTGTCGTGGATGTTCGGAGCGGTCGTCGCCGGGGTCGTGGTCTGGGCCGAGGCGAACCGCTGTTCGTTCTGGCGGTGAGCCGCGGGTTGACGGCTGGACGCAGGCGGGCGTTACGCGGCGGGAAGGAGGTGGCTGGGTGCCGAGGGGTGCGAAGGTCCGGGACGCCTACGGCGGGTTGAACCAGGTCCTCACGGTGCTGGGCATCGAGAGGAAGGCCTGCGGGCTGGCGGCGATGTTCTCCGTGGTGCTCTTCGCCTCGCTGGACTCGCTGATGTTCGGGGCGGTCGTGTTCGCCGGGCTCTGGTGCCTCGTGTGGGGGGCGATGAAGTACGACCCGCGGTTCATGGAGATGTTCCGCGACGCCGTGAAGAGGCCGGGCGGCTGGTACGACCCCGGCCGGCTGCCGGACAACCCCTGGGCGATGGAGGTGCGTTCGGCGGCGGAGCGGGAGGAGGAGAAGCCGTGAAGCAGGTCCTGGCCGCGGATGCGTTCCGGGGGCGGCCGCTGTCGGAGGAGCTGCCCTGGTGGGGGTTCTGCGACGACCGGGTGTGCCTGCTGCGGTCGGGGCGCCTGCTGGCGGTGTCGCGCGTGGAGCCCTTCGTGGCGGACGGGAGCGATGCGGAGACGCTCGACCGGGTGGTGACCAGCTGGTCGCGGACGCTGGCGTCCCTCCCGTCGTCCGGGCGCCTGTGGTGGGTGGTGGAGCGCTCGCGGCTGGAGACGCCGGCGGCTTCGGGGGCGCTGGACATCGCGGGGCTGGCGCGGAGCAAGCGCGCGGCGTACGTGGCGGAGCGGGCCCGCCGCCATGCGGTGTACGTGGTCTGGGAGTTCGACCGGGGTGTCCTGCGGAAGATGAACGAGAACCCCGACGCGGCGATCGGATCGCGTCTCCTCGGCCTGGCGCGGGAGCTGCTGCGACGCCGCCGTCAGCCGCACCTGTCGGTGGTGGTCCGCCGGGTGTTGGAGGAGGCGGTCGGCGAGGTCCGCGACGAGCTGGCGAGCCTGGAGGCGCGGCTGTCGGACCTGACGCGCGTGTCTCCGGTGCCGGCCGCGGAGGCGGCGGGCGTCCTCTACCGGATCGTGAACGGGGTGTCGGAGCCTTGGTCTCCCCCGGCCGTGCTCGGGCACGGCCTGAACTGGCGCCTGGGGATGCGGGAGGTCGAGATCACGGTGCGGAAGGGTCTGCGGGTCGGGGAGCGGCGCGCGCAGCTCTACTCGCTGGTCTCGGTGCCGACGCTGGCGGTGGCGAACTGCCTCGACGAGCTGTACTCGCTCGACGCGGACCTGTCGGTGGTCCTGGAATGGCGTCCGATGGAGAAGGCGATGGCGCGGGCGGTCATCCAGAACACGCGGCGCCACTACTTCCAGGGGCGCTACTCGATGCAGGCCCACATGCAGGACGCGGCGGGGACGACCGAGGCGCTCGAGGACGTGGGGGCGTCGGCCGAGGTGGAATGGATCGGCGAGGCCCTGGTCGACCTGCAGCAGGGCGGGCTGTCGTTCGGCGAGGTGGTGATGTCGGTGGCGGTCTGGGGGGACTCGCAGCGGGAGTTCGAGCTCGCCGGCGCCGAGATCGAGCGGATCATGGGCTCGGTCGACGGGAAGATGATCCGGGAGACGTACGGGACCGCGCCGGTGTGGTTCGGGCGGATGCCGGGTCAGCCGCGGGGGCTGTCGGGGCGGACGCTGATGGTGTCGTCGGCCCTGGCCGCGGCGGTCGCGCCGCTGGCGGGCCCTGCGGTGGGGCACGCGCGGTGCGAGCACCTTGACGCGCCGTGCCTGGCCGAGTTCGAGACGTCGTGGCGGACGCGCTACGGCTTCGACCTGTTCGGCGGGGGCGACGTCGGCCACACCCTCATCCTCGGGGCGACGGGGTCGGGGAAGTCGTTCGTCCTCAACTTCCTGCTCATGCAGGCGCTCGGCTACGACCCGCGCATCCTCATCCTGGACCTCGGGGGCTCCTACCGGCACCTCACCGAGTTCGTGGGGGGCGAGTACATGGGGCTCGACCGGGGCGCGAGCCTGGAGGCGGGGTCTGAGGGGACGGCGGGGTTCGGTCTCCAGCCGTTCGGGCTGCCGCACTCGGTGCGCACGACGCAGTTCCTCGTCCGGTGGGTGGTGTCGCTGCTGGCCATCGGGGGCTACGAGGCTGAGGGCGAGGACTCGACGGACGTGGGCGAGCGGATCGAGGAGATCTACCGGCTGCCGCGTGAGCGCCGGACGCTGGGGGCGCTGCGTCAGAGCCTCCCGCGGAAGATGTGGCCGGCGCTGTCGCGGTGGGTCGAGGGCGGGCCGTGGGCGCGTTGGTTCGACGGTCCGCCGGCGGCGGGCGACGCGGGGTTCGGGTGGTGGCAGGTGATCGACCTCGAGGGCGCGGACCGGTACGAGGACTGGTGCGAGGCGGCGCTGTGGTTCTTTCTGGAACGCCTGCGGCTGGTGATGGACGACGAGGGGGAGCGGAGCCGGCTGAAGGTGATGGTGGTGGACGAGGCGTGGCGCTACCTGTCGGACCCGATGGTGGCGGGCCAGCTCCTCGAGGCGGCGAAGACGTGGCGGAAGCGGAACGGGGCGCTGGTGCTGGCGACGCAGTCGGTCGGGGACGTCCTGAAGGGCGGGCGCCAGCTGCTGGAGTCGCTGCCGACGAAGGTGTTCCTCGCGAACCCCGAGTTCCCGGACGAGGCGGCGCGGGTGCTGGAGCTGTCGGCGGCCGACGTCCGCACGATCCGCGAGCTGGAGCCGAAGCGGGAGCTGTTCATCCGGCGCGCCGACGAGACGTCGGTGGTGACGCTGACGGTCGACCCGGAGAGCTATTGGCTCTACACGTCGGACCCGGTTGAGGCGGTGCGTCGTGAGAAGGCAATCGCGCGTTGGGGTCTCGAAGGGGCGCTCATGCGCCTGGCGGCCGGGGTCGACGAGGGCGAGGTGGGGGCGAAGGAGGTCGTGTCGTGACGGAAGACAGGAGAGAGGACTGGATCGTTGAGTCCGCCAGCGATGGGTTGGTAAGGCCGGCGGGGGGCGCGGCGGCGGCGCCGCCGCGGGGCTTCTACCGGCTGGCCATGCTGGACGAACGCGGGCTGCGGGCGTACGACCGCCAGGCGTTCTCCACCTTGGAGCTGGCGAAAGAATGGCGGGACCGGGAGTCCCGGGGTCTCGGAATCGCGTGGCACTCGGCTCTTCCGTCGGGTGTGGTGATGCTGGACGGGGAGTGGCTGGGTACTGCACGGGAGGCGACGCGGTACTCGGAACCGCTGTTCGAGAGGGAGCATCCCGCGCACCGGGACGTCGCGCCATGGGTCGCGTCCGAGTGCATTGTTGTCCACGCCCAGCCGCGAGAGTGGATCGGCAAGCTGTTTCTCGACCCGGCCGGGTCGGGGTCGGTGTGGAGCGGCCGGGAGCTGTTGAAGGTCAAGGACCACCGCATTTGCGACTCGGCGCCGGTGGGCTACCGGGGCCTGTATGCGTGGAACGTTCAGGCCACCCAGGAACTGGGAAGCCGTCTCGACGATGCAAACGGCTTCGCGTTGGTGCGGCTGACGACCGAGCAGCGAGCGCGGTGGGTGCTGTCCCGTAAGGGTGAGTACGCGGTCTTCGAGCGGCCGGAGGAGTGGGTTGTGGCGGGTCGGTCGCGTTTCATCCGCAGGCCGTGGCGTGCGGTCGTGGTGAGTGCGCAGCAGTTGCTCGAGGTGTTCGAGGAGGATCGGCTGCGGCCGGAGTCGGAGAAGCCGATCTATCGCGCGGCGCTGCTGGCTCCCGAGGGTCTGGTCGCTCTCGGTCCCGAGGGTTACACGACGCTGGCAGGCGCCGTGGAGGTCTTCAAGGCGCGGGGGCGGGCGGGAACCGAGGTTCGCGCGGTGACGCGCTGCAGCGGGTTGCCGGCGGACATGACGCACCTTGACGGCCGCCCGTTCGAGAGCGGCCGGCAGCGTGTTGAGCCCGGCGCCGGCAGCGATGTCGCGTGGGTCGACCCGTCCGGCGCCGGTGTTCCCGTGACGGACGAGAACGGGGCTGGCTTCGTGCTGGGCCGCTCCCGCTTGGTTCGGGTGGCCGACGGGCTGATCTCGGAGCGCTACGGCGCCGGGTTGTCGGGAGCCCCGGCGTGGATCTACCGCGCCTTCGCCAAGCTCCGGGTGGAACCGTTGACTCCGCACGTTCACGGCGTCGTCGTGAAGGTGACCCCCGACGAAGCGGAGACGTGGGGCCTTCCCGATGACACGAGGGCGGTGCTCCTTCTGCGGGGCCGCTCGTCGGGCTCGGTGACGTGGCGGTGCCTGGACGGGGAGGCGTTCAAGAGGCTGCGCCCTGAGGATGCCGTCTCGGTCTCTCGGCGGGGTGGCGACGTGCCGGTGGGTGTCGATGCCGGCACTGCCGGCGTCGGTGAAGGCTGAGCGGGGGCGAAGGAGGTCGTGGCGTGATGAGGGCCGAGACGGTGATGACGGCGGTGCTGGTGCTGGGCCTGGGTGCCGGGTTCGCGCTCCCTGTGGCGGCGCAGCCGGGCCGGTCCGATGACGGAGCGCCGGGGTTGGGCGGTGCGGGCGTCGACGACGGCCGAACGCCCATCCGCACGGTGCAGGCGAGCGAGACGCAGCCGGTGCGGATCTGGACGCGGGTGCGGACGGTGACCGCGATCGTGCTCCCCGAGGGCGAGTCGGTGGTGGAGACGGCCTCGGGGGACGCGGAGAACTGGGATGTCACGCCGGCCGGGGCGGTGCTGTACGTGAAGCCGCTCCTGGTCGGGATGGTGAGCAACCTCACGGTGCGCTCTGCCACGGGGCGGGTGTTCACGTTCACGATGGTCGAGGACAGCAACGCCGTGACGGACTACGTCGTGACGGTCGAGGCGCGGGAGGACGCGTTCGCGCCGGAGCTGGACGACGCCGCCTTGGCGCTCGTTCCCACCGCGTACCGCGCAGCCGGCTTGGTCGAGGGCCACGAGGAGCGGATGGCGGCGTTCGAGGCCGACCGGCGGGCGGTCATCGCGTCCTCGGCGCGGGACGTGGCGGCGGTGTGGGAGCGCGCCGAGGCGCGGCGGGAGGAGTACAGGCGCGACTTCGCACTGCGGGTTCGGCTGCCGTACCGGCTGACGGTCGAGGCGTTCGACGTGCCGTTCCAGGTGCGGGACATGTGGACGGACGGGCGGTTCACGTATCTGCGGTCGGAGGGCCAGGAGCTGCCGGCGCTGTTCAGCTACCGGGGCGGCGAACGGGAGCTGGTGGAGGTGGACGTCGAGCCGGAGGGCCTGCTGGTGGCGGACCAGGTGCTGCGTCACGGGATCCTGTCGCTGGGCGGTCGGGAGGCGTACTTCGGTCTGGCATCGGAGGGCGGTTGGATGCCGCAGGAGCGTCCCGGCTGGTGGCGCCGGCAGTTCGGGGAGCCACCGCGGATGTTCTGGAGCTGGGGCGCGGTGCTGGGCGGCTTCGTCCTGCTCATGCAGTGAGCGGGGCGCGGCCGAGCCGGGGGGAGAGAGCGGCTATGCGGAGAGGGTTGCGGCGGGCGTCGACGGTGGCCGTCATGGCGTCGGCCCTGGCGGCGGGCGCGCCGGCGAGTGCTCAGGTGCCGCAGGGCGCGGCGATGGCGGGCGTGCGGTCGGGGGTCGCGCTCCTCGAGGTCATCACCCGGGTGGGGTTCGAGACGACGGTGGTGCTGCCGCGCGCGTGGCGGGTGGTGGAGCGCCGGGTCGGTGACCCGCGGCGTTGGGTGGTGACCGGGGAGGGGCATCTGACGATGGTGCGGCCGCTGGTCGCCGACGCGAAGACGAACCTGAACCTCGTGCTCGCCTCGGGCCGGGTGGTGTCGGTGGGCCTGCGGGAGAACCAGGTGCTGCCCGTGCACACGGTGGTGCACCTCGATGTCGCCGGGGGCGTGTTCGCCGAGGACGGCGCGGGGGCCGGTGCGGAGGCGTTCCGGGAGGACGTCGTGGCCGGCACGTCGGGCGAGGAGGACGCGGCGGTGTTCGTCTCGGCCGTCGACGTGGAGGGCATCCGGGAGCGGGAGGCGCGGGCGCGGGAGTCGGTGGAGCGCATCCGGAGCGAGGCGGCCGACCGCCTGGCGGACGCGGTGCGGGCCGCGAACGCGGAGGCGGAGGCGTTCGAGGCGGCGTATCCGACGCAGCTGCACTTCGTCTTCGAGTTCAACCCGGAGGTGGACGTCGGCGGGGCGCCGTACTTCGTGGAAGGGATGTGGCACGACACGGAGTTCACCTACATCCGCTTCCGGCAGGTGCTGGCCGAGGACGTGGTGGTGGCGGGGCTCCTCGAGGACCGTTCGGCGCGGGTCCTGGCGCACGAGGTTCTGGGCGTGGGCCAGGTGATCCGCGTGGCGGGGGTGGTTGAGGCGGGGATCCTCGGGGTGGGGAGCCTGGGCGCCGGCGTGCCGTGGCGCATGCGGGGCCGGGAGGAGCCATGGCGAAGTGGACGGTGACGGACCGCATCCCGAAGGGGATCCCGAAGAACCTGCCGGTGTACGTGGGGCTCGGGCTGTCGGCGTTCGTGATCATCGCGATGCTGCTGACGACGGACACGGGGACCGGAGTCCCGTCGGAGGATGCTCCTCTGGTGGATTTGCCGACGGTCACCGGGTCGGACGCCGAGGGGGTGATGGCGGCGCTCTCGGTGGAGGCGGAGCGGGCGCGTCAGGCGCTGGCGGAGCTGGAGCGGGAGCGGGAGGAGGCGGAGCTCCTGCGGCGGGAGGAGGAGGACCGCCGCCTGGCGGCGGAGCGTGAGCAGGACCGGGTGGAGCTTCAGGCGGCGCGTGAGGCGCTGGAGCGTGCGACGCAGCTCCGCGCGGAGTCGCAGCAGCAGGACCTGTCCCCGAACCGGCGGCTGGAGCTCCTGGGGGCGGTTGGGTCGGTCGAGGAGGAGCAGCTGCGGGAGGCGATGCGGCTGGCGGAGATGGAGCGGTTCGCGAACTCGATGCGGGCGCCGGCGATGGTCGGTGCGGTGATGGCGCAGGCGGCTCCCGTTCCGCCGCCGGCCCCGGCGTCTCGGGAGAGCGACCTGGAACGCCTCGTCCGGCTCGCCCAGGAGGCCGAGTCGGTGGAAGGTGCCGCCGCGCCGTCGTCCGGCGGGGCGCCGCCCGGTGCGCCGCCTCTGCGCGGCGACTCGCCTCCTCCCGGGGGATCGATGATGACGGTCCAGGCGGCGGCGGGCGGGCTGGCCGCGGCCCCGGTCGACGTCTATCCGCCCCTGGGTGCCGCGGAGGTGACGGAGCAGTCGGGCGCGAGCTCGGCCGCGGTGGCGCGGTGGGGCGAGGTCCCGGAGGGTGCCGACCTGGTCTACCAGGGCCGGATGCTCCAGGCGACGCTCCAGACGCAGCTCTCGGGCGAGTTCACGGGTCCGGTGCGGGCGCTGGTGTCGATCCCGGTGTGGTCCCGCGACCGGCGGCACGTCGTGGTCCCGCGCGGCACGCTTGCGCTGGGCGAGGCGCAGCAGGTGACGGGGGCGTTCCAGGGCCGGCTGGCGGTGGGCTTCGACCGGCTCGTCTTCCCCGACGGGCGCACCGTGCGGATGTCCTTCGCGGGTCTCAACGCCATCGGGGAGGCGGGGCTCGCCGACGAGGTCAACCGGCACTACGTCTCGACGTTCGGTGCGGTGGGCGCGGTGGGGCTTCTGGCGGGCCTGGTGCGCGGCGGTGGCGGCGATTCGTTCTACGACCCGGTGAGCCAGCAGTTCGCGTTGACGGCGACGCAGCTGTTCGACCGCTACATGAACCGGCTGCCGGAGATCACGATCCGGGCCGGGCATCCGATGCGGATCTGGCTCACGCAGGACCTGATCGTGCCTCGCGGCGACGCGGGCCGGGAGAGGGGGCTCCGATGACGAGAATGCGGTTGGACGACGTGTTGATGCTGGCGCTGGCGGAGCGGCTCATTGAGACGGGTCATGTGTTCGGCGCGGCGTTCGTGGCGGGGGCGGTGGCGTTTGTCTGGTTTTTCCCGAGGAGGGCGAGATGACGAGGAGGGCGCGGCTGGCGTGGGCGGTGGCGTTGATGCTGGCGGTGATGCTGGTCGGCACGCGCCGGCCTGCGCAGGCGTTCCTGGGCCTCGACCCGGCCTCGTGGATCGTGGTGGGGCAGATGGCGTCGGTGGTGTCGCAGATGGTCGCGGTGCGGGACAGCATGATGCGGCTGCGCGACGAGGCGCTCAGCCACGCGCGGGGGTTGATCGAGCCGGTGGACGACTTCGCGGGGGAGCTCAGGTCCGCGCTCAAGGGCGGCGACTGGTCGGCGTTCAACGCCGGCGACGTCCCGCATCCCGAGGACACCGAGATCGGGGCCTGCCCCGGCGGCACGCTGCCCCAGACGGGGTCGGCGGCGGAACGAGTGTGCGTCCCGGACGACCTGCCCGAGCTGACGGCGGACATGGCCGGTGACGGCGTGCCCGCGGAGGCCGCGGAGGCGTTCCGGCTGAGGCAGGCCCTGGTCGAGGCGGAGCACGACCGGCTGCGGTCGGAGAGCGAGTACGCGCGGCAGCTGGTCGATGCGGCGGCCGTGAAGATCGCCAACTGGCACGGGTGCGAGACGGACCCGGGGGCGGGGTCGAGCGCCATGCGTTGTCCCGACGGGGTGGCGGAGACGGAGGGTGGCCGGGCGCAGCTGCTCGACGCGCTGGATGCGCTCTCGTCGGCCGACTGCGAGGCGGACGGCGGCGACGGGTCGGGCGGCGCCTGCCCGTCGATGGCGCAGCTGCGGTCGCTGATGGTGACGGGGTTGCAGTCGATGGCGGCGTTCGCGGCGGCGGAAGCCGAGATCGAGGCGGCGGAGCTCGACATCGCGCGGCGGGACGAGGAGGCGCGGCTGCTCCAGGAGGCGCTCCGCCGTCAGGAGGCGATCGAGAGCCTCGAAGGCATCGAGGCGCTCTTCGACGCCGACGTGTCGAGTCCGGCGTTCGCCAGCGGCCCCCTGGCCGGCTGGTGACGCGTGTTACCCGGTTTCGGAGGTGAGTGATGACTGACAGCGGCCAGGACATCGAGGTGCGTCGGCGGCGTCCGAGGAGGTCCCGGCTGATGCGCGGGGCCGTCGCGGTGGGGCTCGTGTGCGTGTTGTTCCTCACCGTGCCGGCGCGCAGCGATGCGGGCTGGGCGGGGATGCTGGTCCAGATGGTCTCAGTTCTCGAGAACCTGCGGCGGATCGTCCAGACCGCGGAGGAGATGACGGCGAACGCGACGGCCGAGTTCCGGGGCCTGCTCGACCCCGGCGGGGTCGTGAGCGGGGTCCGGAGCCTGTCTGACTGGCGCGGGCTCTACCGGCAGTTCCTGGAGGTGCCGGAGGTCTGGGAGCTGGCGCCGAAGAGCGTGGAGCTGGTCGCGGAGGGTCTCGGGGACTACCGGACGGCGGCGCAGCTCGCGGGAGGCGATGGCTGGTCGGCATACGACTTCAAGTCGCTGGCGGGCTGGAACGGCTTCCTCGAGAGCGGTCCGTTGTCGTGGACGGGCGGCATCGGGAGCACGATGGGCGCGCTGGAGAGCCTCGACGCGGTCGACGCCGACACGCTGGCGGCCTTCCGGAGCGCGGTGGAGGCGGAGTCGGTGATTCACGGGATGCGGTATGCGCGTTCGCTGGAGAGCCGGCTGGCGTCGGCGGCGTTGCTGGGCGCGGCGGCGGCCGACGGCGCGCAGGCCCTGGGGCCGGACGAAGGGATGCTCGAGGCGCTGGAGGAGGTCGTGGAGGAGGCGGTGGAGGTGAGTTCGGCCGAGACGGCGAGCGACGCAGAGCAGAGCAGCGGGCAGACGATGGTCGTGGCGGGCCTGGCGTCGACGGCGGCGGGCACGCTGGGGGTCGCGGCGGCGCGGTTCAAGGGCGCGATCGAGGAACGCGACCGCAAGCTGTGGGTGGCCGCACAGCGCCGGTCGGAGATGGTGCGCGGCCTCCAGCGCATTGGGGAGTTCGACTTCACCGTGACCAACACGCCGGCTCCGTTCGGGTCGGCGTACGACGAGGACTGACGTGGCGAATGCTGCTCGCCGCCGGCGCCTCGTCGCGGTCGTTGCGCTGAGCCTGGTCGTCCTGGGAGTCGCGCCGGCATCGGCGCAGCCGACGGATCCGGGGTCGACGCAGATCGACGATGCCCTGGAGGCGGTGGGCGACCGGATCGTCGGGGGCGGGGTCACGTTGCGCGACTGGTTCTACAACCTCGGTCTCTCGCTGTGGGGGGCGCTGGCGTTGAGCATGGTGGCCTGGCAGGGGATTCAGGTCGCGCTCGGGGGGCGGTTCGAGATAGGTGACCTGGTGAAGTTCCTCTTCTGGCTCGCCGTCCCGAGGATGATCCTCGAGGGGTTCTATACGGACTACGAGCTGTTCGGGAACCAGACGTTCGTGGCCATGGTGACGAACCAGGGGCCGGCGATGGCGGCGGCGCTCAATCCCGGAGGGGGGCCCTGGACGGAAGCGATGAATGCGGTGCTGACCGCGGTGGGTCAGATGCTCGGAAAGGTGCTGCAGATCTCGGTATTCGGAGATGCCGGTTTGTTCAGCGGGCTCGCCGTGTTGGCGCAGCTGGCGTTGATGTACGTCGTCTTGATGATTGTCACCGTCCTCGGGTTGGTGTTCGTTCTTCTGGCGCTGGTCCTCGTGTATGTGCAGACGCTCTGGGCCGAGGTCGCGGTGGGGATGATGTCACTGGCCGGCCCGGTGTTCGTGCCCTTTCTCTTGGTCGAGCAGCTCAGCTTCATGTTCTGGTCGTGGTTCAAGGCGATCCTCCAGTACTCGTTGCAGGCGTTCGTGGGGGGCATGATGATGGCGCTGATCGGCGAGTTGGCGCTGGGACCGATCACGAACATGGCGACGCTGGTCGCGGATATCAGCCCGGTGCCCGGAGACGGCGGCGTGAACCTCCAGGTTGGCCGGCTCTGGGACGACCTCATTCTGCCGACGCTCCAGTGGTTCCCCATCATGGTGTGCTGCCTCTTCATGTCGCTGAAGGTGGGCGAGTTCACGGCGGCGCTGGTCTCGGGCATGGGGGCGCCCACCTCGGGCATGGCGGGCGTGGCGCTGGCGGCGATGACGGCGGGCAAGAGCGTGGCGCTGCGGGCCGGGGCGATGGCGGCGAAGCGCTTCACGCGGGCGGGGGTCTGACGGATGGCCGGTGCGCGGGAGTTCGCGGAGATCTGGGGCGAGGAGATGCACCGCGCGCGTCAGTACCGCGCGGTGGTGTTGCTGTTGGCGTTGGGGGTGACGGCGTCGGGGGCGGGGCACTGCGCGGCCGCGCTCCGGCCCGAGCCGCCGCCGCTCGTGGTGCGGGTCGACGAGGTGGGGCGCGCCGAGGTGGTGGACTACCTGCCGGAGGCGGTGGCGCCGACGTCGCCCGAGACGCTCTTCTTCATCCGGCGCTTCGTGGTCGACCAGTACGAGCGGCGCGCGGCGGTGGTGGAGGAGCGCTGGGGGCGGTCGTTCCACTTCGTGTCTCAGGCGGTGGCGGACGCCCTTGTCGCGGACCATTCCGGCGAGGTGACCGGTTACCTGTCGGGCCGGTTGACCGCCGAGGTGCGGGTGGAGGACGTGGCGATCCGGGTGGTCCCGGGCCTCGAGCCTCCCTACGGCGCGGAGGTCCGGTTCGACCGGGTGACCTACGTGGCCGGAAGGGAGACCGCGCGAACCGGCGTCACGCTGGGGTTGCAGTTCTCGTTCACGGCGGTGGACCGGGCGCTCGTCTTCGACAACCCGATCGGGCTCGTGATCAGTTTCCTTGAGGCCAGCGAGGTGGTGCGGTGATGGAGAGTGGGGAGGCGCGGGCGCGGTCGGAAGAGATGGCCGGTCGGCTCCGGGAGAAGTTCGGGCTCGACCAGGTGGAGGCTGAGTTCGTCGTGCTCGTCGGGCGTAGTGGGGGGATGTTCATCCAGCGCCAAGCGGAGGTATGGCGTGGGGGTCGCGCTCTGCCTGCGGCGGGGCCGACCGTCTGGCGATGGATCAACGGTCTTCGCGACAAGTTGGGCGCGGGGTTGACAACCTTCACCCTGGAGCGCGAGGGCGCGCGTAGCGTGCAAGTACATCAGTTCGTGGGCCGGAAGGTGTATGCGAAGCTTGGGATGGACGATACCCGCTGGCGGCGCGCGGCGGAGAAGGAGGCAACGCTCGTGGAGATCAAGCGCCGGCTGGTGAGTGTCGGTGCGGTCCTGTCCCGCTGGTGGTATCCGTGGCTCGGCACGGTGGAGGCCTCGGTGGGGTGGTGCGACGCCCTCGGGATCGACCGGGCGGTGCTTCCGCAGACTCGCTACGGATCGGGCGGCAAGAAGAAGCCGAGCTACTTCGCGGACCGTTCCCCGCACGCCGCGGAGGGCAACCTCTGTCTCTTTGTCTGCCCGCTGGTTGTCGAGGAGAGGGACGAGAGCAGGGGGCTCCGCAAGTGGGGCCGAAGCTACGCCCCCCTGTGGCAGGCCCTGGGCCGCGTGGGCGTGCAGACGACGGTCGTCGTGGCGCGCAGCGCGCAGACCCTGTCGGTGCCGGTGGCGGACGTGATGAGCGGCTGGGAGGCGTCCGGCGAGAGCCACCGGGCGGTCCGGGGCATCTGGTTCGATACCCAGCTCGACTACGTGCTCGCGGGGAACGCCCCGGCCGTGCTCGAGGCGCACGGCGGGCCGGAGGGCGTCGCCCGCCGGCGCCGCGAGCTGGCGGCGGCGATCGAGGCGGCGCGGACGGAAGTGGTCCGCGGGGTGGCGAAGACCGAGGAGCTCGTGCTGGAGGAGGTGCCGGCATGATGGCGCATCTGGGGCGGCTGCTGACCTGGAAGTTCAACGCCGCAGCAGGGGTGACGGCGGCGTGGTGCTGGTACTTCCCCTGGCCGTCGGAGGACCCGGCGGTGCGCCTCGTGCGGTTGCAGTCGCCGATGTGGTACCAGGCGCTCTGGGCGTGGTCGCTGGTGAGCCCGGGCGTCATCGTGCTGATACTCGCGCTCATCGCGGAGTCGGTGAAGCGGGTGTGGTTCGAGTCGCAGGTCTCCGAGGTCTTCGGGCGCGGGGAGCTGCCGGCCTGGCCGCAGTCGCCGGACGACCCGGAGCCGTCGCTCGTGATCGGCGAGCAGCACCACCGGACGCGGTTCGAGGAGGTCCGGAACCCCCGCTGGCTGGTGATACCGAAGAAGGGCCTGTTCACCGGGCTCCTGATCCTGGGGGCGGTCGGCACGGGGAAGACGGCCGGCTGCATGCGCCCCTTCGTGCGCCAGCTCCTGACGTGGCGTGCTCAGGACAGGGCGAAGCGCGCGGCGGCGCTCTGCCTGGAGGTCAAGGGCGACTTCTGCTTCGACGTGAAGAAGATGCTGGACGACTGCGGCCGGTCGGAGGACTACATCGAGCTGAACATGGAGTCGTCCGGCTACGCGTGGAACCCGCTGGCGGCGCCGTGGCTGGACCCCTCGTCGCTGGCCGGCACGATCGCCTCGCTCATCAACCAGCTCTACGGCAAGGGGAAGGAGCCGTTCTGGCAGCAGGCGTACACGGCGTTCGCGCAGTGGGTGATCGTCTTGAAACGGCTGGAGTATCCGTCGTGGGTGACGATGGCGGACCTGTACCACTACGTGCTCGAGGAGGAGAGGATCACCGAGGGCATCGCGGCGATGAAGACGCGCCTCGACGAGCGGTGGGCGAGTCCTGACGTGGTCGACGTGTGCGTCGACGCGGAGCTGTACGAGGCTCACTCGGAGGAGCTCGCGAACTGGGTGTGGGAGCCGGCGAGCAACGGCCGGATGGCGGCGCGGATCGCGGCGGCCCGCGAGGACCAGGTCGAGCGCGCGGTCGAGGACTGCCGGCACCACCTCGGGGACGAGCCGGAGGTGTACCGGGTCGGCTACAGCGACGCCGAGCCCGGGCACACGAAGGAAGAGTACGAGCACATGGAGTTGACCCAGCGCGGCGAGCTCGCGTCGGTCGAGCTGTGGCTGGAGAAGGACTGGAAGCAGCTGGCGGAGCAGACGCGCACGAACGTGGCGACGGGTCTGTCGGTGTTCCTGGGGATGTTCGACCTGCCGGAAGTGAAGGCGAAGTTCTGCCCGCCGTGCCCGGACCCGACCGGGAAGAAGGGAGTCCCGGTCGGCGGCGGGGCCAGGGCGAAGGCGGCCGCGCGCCTGAAGCCGCTGCCTTCTCTGGATCGGTTGATCGAGCAGGGCAGGGTCGTCGCCCTGAACCTGCCGGCGGGGAAGAACCCGAACCTCGGGCGGGTGATCGGGGTGATGCTCAAGCAGGGGTGGCTCGGTACTCTGCTGCTGCGGCCGGAGAGGATGGCGAAGCGGCCCGGCTGGGAGCCGCGTCCGGCGGTGTTCATCTGCGACGAGTACCAGGCGTTCGTCACGGCGGGCGAGGGCGGCGACGGCGGCGACGACAAGGCGTTCTCGTTGACGCGGCAGTCCCGGTGCATCCCGATCGTGGCGACGCAGTCGTTGTCGAGCCTGCGCTCCGTGCTGGGGAGCTCGGAGGCGTGGCGGACGTTGCTTCAGACGCTGCGGAGCCGCATCTACCTGTCTCAGGCGGACGACCAGTCGGCGAAGATCGCGAGCGACCTGTGCGGCCAGGTGTCGCGGATGCGCGAGAGCTGGTCGGTGCAGGAGCAGACGGGCCGGGCCGGAGCGAGCCTGCTGTCGGGGAGGATCGGCGGGGCGGGGACGTCGGCGGGCATCACGAAGTCGTTCCAGGACCGGAAGGAGGCGCTCTTCGGCGCGCGGGAGTTCACGGTGCTGGAGAACTACTCCGGCATCGCGCAGATCTTCGACGGGAACGAGGTACACGACGCGACCCGGGTCTATCTGAAGCCCGACTACGTGGCCAAGGACCTGACGTACTGGCGGGCTCGGGAAGCGGGGAAGCTCTGATGGAGGGGAGGCTCTGATGGAACGGCAGCTCTCGCTCGGGGACCTGGTGGACTTCCTGCCGGAGCTCGGTCCGCTGGTGGCGGACGACTCGGTGACGGAGATCATGATCAACGGGCCGGGTTCGCTCTATGTGGAGCGCGCCGGCAAGCTGGCGCGCGTCGAGGGGGTCTCGGAGACGTTGACGGCGGCGGCGCTCCGGTCGGCGGCGATGCAGGTCACGCGGCCGTTGGGGTTCGACCTGCTGCGCGAGTCGCCGATCGTGGACGCGCGGCTCGAGGACGGCTCCCGGGTGGCGGTGGCGTATCCGCCGGCGACGCCGGAGGTGGCGATCACGATCCGGCGCTTCGGGCGTAGGTTCCTGACGGCGGACGACCTGGTGGGGATGGGCTCGCTGCCGCGGTCGGTGCTGGAGGCGATGGCGCGGGTGGCGTCGTCGGACGGGAACATCCTGATCGCCGGGGGGACGGGCAGCGGGAAGACGACGCTGCTGAACGCGGTCGTGGGCCTGCTCCCGCGTGAGGACCGCATCGTCGTCATCGAGGACACGATGGAGATCCGGTGCAACCACCCGAACTGCGTCCGCCTGGAGGCGCGCGGCGCGTCGGGGGGCGGGGTGGCGGTCCGGGACCTAGTCAGGCACACCCTGCGGCACCGTCCCGACCACATCGTGATTGGCGAGGTCCGCGGGGCGGAGGCGGGGGACGTCCTCCAGGCGCTGAACACCGGCCACGGCGGTTCGATGACGACGATCCATGCGTCGACGTGCGAGAGCGCGCTGTCGCGGATGGCGAACTGCGCGATGCAGGCCGGTGACGGGCTGCCGTGGGACGTGACATGCGGGAACGTGGCCCAAGCGTTCTCGATGGTGGTTCGGCAGGCCCGGGTGGGCGGCGTCCGGGGCGTTCGGGAAGTGCTGTACGTGGACGGCTACGACGCCGTCGAGCGGCGGTGGGTGCTGCGGGAGGCGTGGCGTTCGCCTCGGGCGGCGGAGCTGGGCACGGACGGTCCGGCGTGGCGTCCCGTCGAGGGCCTGCGCGGCGTGAAGGCGGGTCCTCGTGAGGAGGTGACGGTGGCTTCCCTGCTGTTGGCGCTGGGCGGCTCGTCGGCCGGGAAGAAGTTGTGGCGTGGCCGCCGCCGGCGGGCAATGGGCAAGGGCGGCCGCGGTCTGGCTGCGATCCCGGTGGTCCGTCCGCAGCGGGCGGCCGGCGCAGGGAACGGGGACGTGACGGCCCGGGGCGGGGAGGACACGGGGGAGGTCGCCGATGAGCGGGAATAGCCCCACGGCGGAGGTCCGGCTCGGCCGCATCAAGAGTGGGGAGCCGGTGAACCGTGGACCTGCTCTGCTGCGTCCTCGGGCTGATCCCGTGCCGCCGGTTGTGGCCGCAGACGGCGGCCGAGTTCGTGATGCTCGCGACCGTCGTGGTGTTGTGGTTGCTGGTGCTGGCTGCTGGCAGGTGACCGCGGGCGGCGAGCCGGTGTGAAGGAGAGGTGGTGATGGCCACGGACGCGGTAGATGCGGAGCAGGCCGCGACGAGCGTGCCCGGGCTGAAAGAGGGTGCCCGGGTTCCCGCCAAGAAAGAGGATTGGATCTCCGACACGAAGGGGGACGGAGAGGGGAACGGTACGCCTCCTGCTGAGAATGCGCCGGCCGAGCAGCAGGGCGAGGGGAGTTCTGCACAGGGGGGAGAGAGTGCCGGGCAGGGCGCGGGTGACTCGACACGGTCGGGGAAGGGCGACGAGCAGGAGCGAAGCCTGTCGAAGAGCGCGACGTCGGCGTCGGACGATTCGGGCGAGCTGATCCAGCTGCTGCGCGACTTCGAGTCGGGTGAGGGCGGGCTCGCCCCGGACCGCGCGCTGCTGGCGGCGGAAGCGGTCGGCGCGCTCTTCTCGGCGCCGGGCGGGATGTCGGTGCGGGAGAACGCGGCGCTGGTGATCCGGGAGCTGGCGCGCGCGGGGGTCGACGTCGGGAAGATGCTCGCGGCGATCGCGGAGGTCTCGGCCCGGGACCGTACGGCGGTGGTGGCGGGTGAGCTCCAGGAAGGCCTGAAGGACGTTATCGCCCTTGTGCACCGGATGGCGGCGGCGACGTCGTCGCGCGTGGGCGCGCATCTGAGCGGCTTCGACGAGCGCGCCCAGGGCGTGGTTACGTCGGCGCTGATGGCGCAGGCGGTGCTCGATCAGGTGGAGGCGAACAGCCGGAAGTTGATCGCGCGGTTCGATGAGGTCAAGCGGACGACGGAGAGCCTGGGGTCCAGGGTCGGCGCCGCGAAGGTCGAGGTCCAGGCGGCGGCGACGGCGGCCGAGGGCTGGGTGGAGAACGCGGGGACGCTGGGCCGCGGCGTGTGGTGGTGGGCGCTCGTGGGCGGGGTCATGGGCGGCATCATGAGCGGCGCGTTCGCCGGTCTCATCCAGAGGGCGTTGACGGGGCTGTGATGGCTCAGAGGGACGGTACTGCGCGGTCCGCGACGGCGTTCGACGGCGAGGACCTCGTCCGCCGGTTGACGGGAGCCGGTGGCGACGAGCGCGCCGAGCGGAAGGCGGTCGGCCAGTACCTTGCGGAGCTGTCCGCGGCCGCCCGTGGGGCGAAGCTGGACGCCCTCCGGTCGGGGGTGGCGGAGGCGCGGGCGCGGCGGGAGAAGGAGAACCCGCCGCCGGACTGGTGGACGCTCGCCAACGGGATCGAGCAGAAGGAGGCGGAGGTCGGCCGCGAGTGGCGGCTCCGGGCGAAGTCGGTGGCGGGGGCGCTCGAGGAGTTCGCTCAGGCGGACCCGGGCAAGGACCGCGCCTGGCTGCGGCGGGATATCGCGGCGCTGAAGTCGCCGGAGTACGACCCGTTCGCGGAGAGGCGCGGCGCCGCAGCGGAACGGGAACCGGCCGCAACCGTTCCCGCGACTGGAACGGGCCGCGCGGACGCGACGCCGCGGGTGGGCGGCACGCCGGCCGCGGCGGTCGGCGAGAAGGGGAAGGGCGATAGAGCTCCGGAGCCGGGTCCTTACAAGAGGTCGCTCGCCGAGCGGCTCGTGGCGAACCCCGAGCACCCCGAAGCGGTCATCAAGCAGGCCGTCCACGAGTACCTCGAGGAGGCCGGCTCGAAGTACCTGGAGAGGCTCGAGAAGGCCCTCGACGCGAGTCTGCGCACGCCCGCGGCCAAGGCGCTGGCGGAGTGCGACGCGGCGAAGCGGGAGTTCCGGGAGACGGAGCGGGCGGTGGTCGTTCAGTCGGCGGGCGTGAAGGAGGACCTCAAGGAGCAGCCGGCGCGCCAGTCGCCGGCGCGCGAGCCGTCGCCGGCCGGGCCCGCGGATGCGACGCGTGAGCCGGTTGGCATAGGGGAGAGGGGCCTGGGTCCTCGGTCCCTCGACGCGGAACGCACCCGCGAGGCGCAGGCGGACATGGAGGGCGGGCCTCGAGCGTTCGCGGCCGGCGTCACCTACCGCCTCGGCCTCCAGGTCGCCGTGGCGCGCGGCGAGGACGCGCTGGCGCGGATGGGGGAGCGGATCGAGGCCTCGACGCGCGCGCAGGCCGGCCTGCGCACGGTGGGCGCGGACCCGCTCCTGGTGGCGGCGGCGGCCGACGCGATGGCGCGCAAGCGCGGTGACGGCTCTCCTCAGGTCGCCGACGTGCTCGAGGGGCGGACGGCGGAGCCGGTCCGGACGAAGACGGCGGTTCTGGCCGTGGACATGCTCCACGCGCACCGTCGGGAGTGCTCGGAGTTCCCGGACCGGGCGGCGGCGAAGGAGGAGGTCTGGGAGCGCGGGCGGCGGACGTTGGCGGCGGGCCCGGCGGCGGAATCGGCGGCGCGGGGCTCGCGTACATGGGGAGCGGCGTGCGCGGTGGAGATCGCCGCGGCCCGGGGCGGCCGGGTGGAGAAGGCTCCGCCGGCGGACTGGAAGCCGGGTCCCGGCATGGAGGGCCTGGCGTTGTCGGACCGGGGCCGGGCGGCGGTGGCCGCCGCGCGGAAGAAGGACTCGGCAGCGCTCCGGCAGCACGACGCCGGGGCGGGGCCGGTCGTCGAGGGTACGGGCCGGGGTTCGGTCCGCAGCCTCGCGGGCCGGCGGGCGGAGGGCTTCAACCGGGTGCGGCAGCTGGCCGACGGGTTGCCCGGGCGCATGATGGCGCCGGTGTCGCGCAGGCTGGTGACCTGGGCGGCGCGGGGGGACGTCACGCGGCTGAAGCGCGTTGGGGCGGTCATCGGCCGCTCGAAGTGGCTCTCGGCCGGCGTGGTCGCGGCGCGGGTGGACCCGGCCCTGGTCGCGGTGGCGGTGTCGCGGCAGTGCGCGACGTCGCTCGCGGAAGGGAAGGGCTGGACGCCTCGCGCGGGCGACAACCGGCGCCTGAGCCAGCTGGCGGCGGAGGCGTTCGAGCGGCACGACCGGCGGGAGTCGGGCGGCGCGCCCGGGGAGAGGGAGGCCCGCGAGGAGCGCTTCGGCGCCTGGCGGGCCGGCGTGTCGTCTGGGGTTGCGAAGGAGCTCCGGGAGGTCCATGCCGGTTGGGACCGGCGGAAGAACCACGAGTGGTGCGAGTTCGGGGACCGGCAGGCCGAGGCGGCCCGCGCCCGGGCGGGCCGGGACGCCGAGGTCCACGACGACGTCGGCCGGGTCCGGAACGGCGAGAAGCTGTGGGCGCAGCCGAGCGTGGCGAGGACGGCAAGGACGGAGAAGACGGAGAAGACGGAGAAGACGGAGAGGAAGTCCTTCTCGGAGCTCTTCACGCGGGCGGACGTGCCGGACGCCGACGGCGGCCGGGTGGTCTTCACGGCGAAAGCGGGTGTCGAGCCGAAGACGCGTGAGGTCTTCGCGCAGCTGCTCCAGCAGTCCGGCTGTGAGCTGGCGGTCTCTGACCAGGGCGACGGCCGGATCGTGGTCGAGCCGAGCAAGCGTCGGGTGGTGGTGGACCGCGAGGCACTGAAGGGACCGGACGCCGGGTCGGTCCTGCTGGTCGCGGCCGCGTCGGCGTTCGTCGCGGCGCGGAGTGACGGGGCGCGGGTCGACCGGGGGGACGGCCTGACGGCGGCGGGCATGGTCGCGTCGAGGGTCGCGTGCGAGCAGGGCCTCGACTACCAGCCGCCGAGGGCGTTGAGGGAGCTCTCGGTGGACCAGTGGTCGGAGAAGGCCGTGGCCGAGGGGAGCCGGCACGCCCGGGCGGCCGCCGACCTGGTGGCGAGCCGGCTGGACGGCCGGGACCGGCCTTCTCCGGAGGCGCAGTCGCGGATCGACGAGGCTCACGCCGCGGTCCGGCGGGCGGCCATCGAGGGCGTGCCCGATCGGGTCGGCGGCCGCGAGCTCGCCCAGGGCCGCGTCCAGTCTCAGGCGCGCGACCTGCCGAGGACGCAGACCCTGAACCTGCCGGCGATGGTGCCGGCGAGGTGAGAGTGAGAACACGAGGAGGGGGCCATGAGATTCGCGGGGACGTTTCGGCGGGCAAGCGCGGCGGCGGTCCTGGCGGCGGCCGCGGCGCTCGTGTGGGGAGAGTCGGACGAGGCGGCGGTGGTGCGGGCGCAGCAGCTGGCCGTCGTCTGCGACCAGGACTGGAGCACGGCGGTCACGGGCCGCGTGAACTGCTTCGTGGATCCGCGGACGGCGACCGGCCATCCGGTCCCTCCGCCGGGCGGGAGCGTCACCAACGTCGGCAACTTCCAGGCCGGAGCGCAGTTCTGGGACTACCGCCTCCGCACCGAGGGCGGCTCGCCGCTCCTCTACTGCTCGGCGTCGACGCCGGTGCCGGGTCCGGAGCCGCCCTGGCGCGCGGAAGCGGTGGGGGGCGCGATCCGGATCGGCGAGCTGGACTACGGCCGTGCTCAGGCCCCCGCAGATTCCGACCGGCTGGTGGAGACGTTCTGGGGCGGGCGGACCGACACGCGGCGGTGGACTCGGCGCAGCCGTTACGACCGCGAGGGTGGCCGCTGGGAGGCGGAGACCTGGGAGGCGGAGGGTGCGGGTCCGGACGCCGACGAGGACGGGGAGTCGGACGGCGCCGCCGTCGGCGGGCGGGACGGCCTGGCGGCGGGCTCTCCGGGCGCGAGCTGTCCCGAGGACGGTCTTCTCGTGAATCGGCTGGTGACGGCGGGACGGCTCCTGGGCGGTTGCATGGCCGGGAGCCCCGCCAGCGAGCACTGGATCCATGACGCCGGCCGGCTGCGGGGTGAGGCGCGCTATCGCCCTCGGGGACAGGACGGCGAGGAGGAGGACGACGGGGAGGACGACGACGGCGAGGACGACGATCCCGACGAGGACGAAGACGACGAGGAAGGGAACGACGACGACCCCGACGAGGGGGATGACGACGAGGATGGCAACAACGAGAACTGCATGGAGGGCGGTGAGAACAACGCCGTCAACGAAGGCTGCCTGGACGACCAGGAGGAGGATTCGGAAGGCGGGGAAGGCAACCTCGGCAATGGGCCGGAGACCGGGAACGGCGGGGTCGACGATCCACTGTCGGGCGGGGACGGGTCGCCGGGAGGCGGAGTCGGCGACGTCGGGGACGGCATCGACTACCAGGACGGTGCCGGCGTCGTGGCCGTCCGCCACAACCTGGCGTGTCTCGAGCTGAACGCGTGGGAGGTGAGGGAGCGGGTCGTCGTGGAGACGGTGGACGTCTACGACCCGAGCTGCGACTTCGACGGGAACGGACTCAGGGACCCGTCGTGCGACCTCCGGGGCTTCGACGCGAACGGCAGTCTCCAGCAGGAGCAGACGCGGCGCGAGCTGTACTGGGCGCGGATCCGCGGCCCCGAGAACGTCCCCTGGGCGCGGGTGTTCTGGGAGGGCCTGCCGTCGGAGATGGGCGGGCCGTTCGGGTCGGACGGGGCCGGCGCGGTCGTGATGGGCCAGGACGGCAGCGGCTATTGCCTCCTCCGCCAAGGGCTCGTCCGGAACCCGGCGCTGCCCGGCGTCGTGCCGTCGGTGTCGCGGAACCTCGCGGGCTCGTGGGCGGAGCCCTTCCGCGGGAGCGTCGCGGCGGTGTGCCCGTCGCAGGAGGACTCCTTCGGCGCCTCGGTGGCGGTCGCCGGCGCCGGGACGTTCGGCGCGGCCGATGCGCGGTTCGGGGTCCGGGTCTCGGTCGACCACGCGCCGGTCGTCGGAAGCCCGGGGCTCGACGAGGACCGGCCGCAGGCCGATTACCGGTCGATGCGCCCCTGCGCCGACCATCCCGAGGGCGCGACGGGCTGCGGCGACGCCTTCTCGTCGAGCGACGCCCGCCGGCGGCGCCTGGCCGCGGCCGAGCGGCTGATCGGGGTGGAGGAGTCGCGGGGCAACACCCGCTCCTGGTCGGTGGGGAAGGACGCGGAGGTCGTGGCGTTCGACTGGCGTCTCGCGGACACGTTCAACCGGCCGCACGTGGACGGCGTGGACCGCGTCCTCGCCCTTGAGACGGCCCACGGCGACGCCGTCGGCGACTTCGGGTCGGCGACGAGCAGCGAGTCCCGCGTGCTGGCGGGTCCGTGGTTCGGGTGCGGGAGCCTCGAGGGCACGATGTTCGGGGACTCGGACTCGCTGATGAGCTGGTGGAAGGGGCGCGGCGCGGACCTGCAGGACGAGCAGCTGGCGTTTGTGGCCGCGGTGCAGCCGCTGGCCGACGCGGTGGTAGCGGCGGAGACGGAGGCGGAGCGCGAGGGTGCGCGGGCGGCGTTCGAGGCGGCCGTCGGCGCGCGGTATCTGGAAGCCCGGAGCGACACCCGAGGCATCTGCGGGTGACCGGGGAGTTCCGGGGACGATATCCCTGCGCGATGTCGGTGCGGCTGACGCGGGAGCAGCTGGAGGAGCTGGACCGGTTGAGCCAGGAGTTCCGGGTGTCTCGGGCGCAGCTGTTGCGGGAGGCGATCGACCTGGGGTTCAAGCCGATGGTGAAGCGTCTTCGCAGGGACCGCGGCGGGACGGGACCCGGCGGTCACGGCCCGGTGAACGGGACGGATTGAATCGAAAGGGGTGGGGGATGGATCTCGTTGGGGTGTGCGGCAGTCCGGTGGGCGCTCTCCTGGTGACAGGCTGGTTGCTGGCGTGGTGGACGGCCGTCGTCCGGGTGCGCGCGGCTCGAGAGGCTCCGGAGGGCGCCGGACGGTCGGGGCGGGCTGGCGCGAGGTGGTTCACGTGCGCCGTGAGGCGGGTCGGTCCGTACGGCTCGTCGCGGCCGCCGCCGGGGCGTGCCTGCTGCTGTTGGCGGCGGCCGGCGAGGCCGCGGCCGCGGTGACCCTCGAGGACGTGCGCCGCGCGCCGCGGCTTCAGGAGCTCGGCCCCGCGGTGCCGATGGTCGAGGACGAGGCCCTGGTCGACTGGGCGACGGACTGGCAGCGGCGTTTCGAGCCGCTGTCGCCGCAGTCCATCGACCGTCTGTCGGTGGGCCGGCGCTCGGTGTGGCGCACGGTGGCGGGCGTGGTCCTCGTCGCGGCCGCGGGCTACGTGGCCTACGAGAGCGTTCGGTGGCACCGGCAGGATGCCGGCCGCGTGGTCGGGGGCGGCGGCCGGGCGCGCTCGGCCTGGAACCACGTCGGTCTCGCCGGCGGCTTGTCGCTGGCCGGGATCGCCGGCGGGACGGGCCGCATGATGCTGGGCCCGTGGAGCCGGGTGCGGGGCATCGAGCAGGGGTATCTGTGAACGGACGGCGGAAGCCGACGCGCTCGGAGGTGATCACCCGCGCGGACGGGCGGGTGTACCTCCGGCGCTGGCGCCTGTGGCGCGGGAGGTTCTTCTCGGTCTACCTCCACCGCTTCATGGCGTCCGACCAGTCCGAATGCGCGCACGACCATCCGTGGCCGTTCGTGTCGCTGGTGCTGTGGGGCGGCTACGTCGAGGAGGTCTGGCCGGACGGCGGTTCCGCCGCGGCGGAGCGCGTCCGGCGTGGGCTGCTGTCGCTCGCGTCGCGCGACGCGCTGCACTGCCACCGGGTGGTGGCGTGCCGGCCGGGCCGGACGTGGACGCTGGTCCTGACGGGGCCGCGGCGCAGGCTGTTGGGTTCCGGACCCGGGCGGGCGGCTGGGTGCCCGAGGGGAAGTTCGATCCCGCGGTGGACTGCTGACGGGCTCGGCGCGAATCAGGACGCGGCCGAGGCGGCGTCCGCCGACGGCGACGGGGAAGAGGTCAACGCCATGGGTACGGCTATCGAGACGTGCGAGACGGCCCTGGCGGTCGTGCTGGTGGTCGGCTTCCTGCTGGTCGTGCACCTCGCCGTGGTGCTGGACATGGCCCTGTCTCGCCGGCGACGTCGTGCTCGACGACGTTGAGTAGGCGCTCGTCGAGCTCGCGAGTGCTACGGCATGGGCGTGATGAATCTCAAGATCGCAAAGGTCAGGGCCGCCGTCGTGAGGACGGTGCCGACCATCCACTTGATGAGGCGGGTCTCGAGGTTCGCGATCTCGGTCCGGACGCCGGCGATGTCCGTGCGCTGCTCGGTACGCAGGTCGGCGATCTGCGTCGAGAGCCGCGTGTCGAGGTTCGCGATCTCCGTGCGAACCTCGGCGACCTCGGCGCGTTGCTCGGCGATTTGCCCGGCAAGCTCGGCGATCTGCCCCGTCAGTTCGGCCCGCTGCCCGGCCATCTCGGTCCGCAATTCCGCGAGGCCGGTCTTGAACTGCTCGGGCGTGACGTGGTCGCCGCGTTCGGCGGCCAGCCGCACCGCATCCGTGATGGCGTCGGCCTGCGCCGGCGTGAAGTCCACATCGGTCAGCGACCGGGCGACGGCGTGCGTGTCGAGCATCGATGCCTCTCCAGAGGAGCTGTTCTCAGACGCGCTGTACGGGGCTCGGTGCGGTCAAGGCGCCCATGGCTTCCGAGGTTCCGGCGAAGACGCTACAGGCCGTTCCCGCCGGCTTGAGGGGCCTGTTCGGCTGCGGGTTGCGAACGGCTCGCGCCCGGGACCGGGACGCAGGCCGAAATCCGGATCGGCGGCGGCGTGGAGACGGACCATCGGACGCTCCGCGCCGTGTGGTCCTCGCATCCCGGCCGCTGGACGAGCAGGTCGAAGTCCTCGTCCATCGGGGCCATCAGGGTGAAGTGTCCGGCGGGGTCGGTCCAGGCCTCGCTCGGAGCCTCGGGGTGGGAGCCCTCGATATAGACGCGGACGAGCGAGACGGCCTCGTCGGGGGCGACGATGCGGGACGTGCCGATGACCTGCACGGGGAGGGTGCTCATGGCAACGAGGATCATGGCGGCGCTGAAGGGCAGCATCGACAGGCGCACGAGGATCGATACCGCCTTCTGGCTTCTCGGGCTGGTCGTGGTCATCGTCTTCCTCCGGTGGACGGTCACGCCCGGCGGGTCGAGCCGCCTCGCGGATTTCCTCGCGTGGGTCCAGGGCCAGGGCGCCGTCGGCGCGAACCTCTCGGATTATATGCCGTCGAGGATCGAGACCGCCGAGCGCATGCTCGAGGTCGCCGGCGTCGGTCCGGACCAGGTGTTCCTGGACATCGGCTCGGGCGACGGCCGCCTCGTCGTGCTCGCGGCCCGGGCGGGGGCGGAGGCCATCGGCATCGACCGGCAGCAGCTCCTCGTCGAGCGCGCCCGCGACAACGCGGCGATGGCGGGGGTGGCGGACCGCGCGCGGTTCGTGCACGCCGACGCGCTCGATGTCCCCTCGATCGTCGAGCGCGCCGACGTCGTCGCGGTGTTCCTGACCATCGCGGGGCTGACGGTGGTCGGGCCGTACCTGGCCGAGGTGCTGCGCCCGGGCGCCGTCGTCGTCTCGAACACGTTCGCGGTCCCGGGGTGGCGGCCGGAGTCGGTGACGATGGTGGAGGTCGACCGGCGCTGGGGCCGGACCCCGGTGTACCGCTACCGGGTGCCGGAGGCCTTCGCCGGCGACGCGGGGAACTGAGGGTGGCGTCGCAGAACCGGGTCCTCGTCGTGGTGGAATCGCCGGCGAAGTGCCGGACGATCCAGAAGTACCTCGGGCCGTCGTACGTCGTGCAGGCGAGCCTGGGCCACGTCCGGGACCTGCCCGCGAAGGGGCAGCGCGGCGGTCCGTGGGAGGAGCTCCCCGGTCTCGATCCGGAGAACGGCTGGGCGGCGCGGTGGGAGGTCCTCGACGGGAAGCGCGACACGGTCGCGCGGCTGAAGAAGCTGGCCGGGCGCACGCGTGTCGTCGTGCTGGCGACGGACCAGGACCGCGAGGGCGAGGCCATCGCGTGGCATCTCTGTGAGCTCCTGGGTGGCAAGCGGGAACGGTTCCGGCGGGTGACCTTCAACGAGATCACGCGGTCGGCGATCGAGCGGGCGTTCGCGCGGCCGCGGCGCATCGACGGGCGGCTCGTCGACGCGCAGAACGCGCGGCGCTTCCTGGACCGGGTGGTGGGCTATCGGGTGAGCCCGCTTCTGGGGCGCCGGCTGGGCGTGAGGCTGTCGGCGGGGCGGGTGCAGTCTCCGGCGCTCCGGCTCGTGGTCGAGCGGGAGCGGGAGATCCAGGCGTTCAAGCCGACGGCGTACTGGGAGGTGGTCGTGGCCGCACGGTCGTCGGACGGGGACCTGATCGAGTTCGAGGTGGTCGACGGGGACACCGAAGCCGCGGCCGCGCGCGCGAGCGGCGACCGGGCGCTGCGGTCCCGGGAGGAGGCGGCGGCGTCGCGGGTGGTGGAGCGGGTCCGCGAGGCCGGCCGCGTGGCGGTGCGTTCCGTGCGGTCGGCCGAGGAGGTCCGGAAGCCGCCGGCGCCGTTCACGACGTCGACGCTGCAGCAGGCCGCGTCCGCCCGGCTGAAGCTCGGCGTCGCGGAGACGATGGAGGTGGCGCAGAAGCTGTACGAGGCGGGCCGGATCACCTACATGCGCACGGACTCGACGGCGTTGTCGGCCGAGGCGGTCGAGGCGCTGCGCGGGGAGATCGCCGCGAAGTGGGGCGAGGAGGCGTTGCCGCCAAGCCCGGTCGCGCATGCGTCGGCCGCGCAGGCGCAGGAGGCCCATGAGGCCATCCGGCCGGCGGACGTGACGCGGTGCGTCGCCGGCGAGAGCGACGTCGCGGAGCGGGTCTACGACCTGGTCCGCCGGCGGGCGCTCGCCTCCCAGATGAGCGACGTCGTGCTGCGCCGCACGCGCGTCGGTGCCGAGTCGGCGGGTGCCGGGCTCCGCGCGCGCGGGACCGCGGTGGCTCGCTCGGGATGGTACGCGGCGTGGCCGCCGGACGAGGAGGAGGAGCGGCTGCTGCCGCTGATCGGGGAGGGTGACGAGATGGCGGTCGAGGCGGTGAGGTCGGTCCGGAAGCGCACGAAGGCCCCGAAGCACTTCACGGAGGCGTCGCTGGTGCGCGAGCTCGAGAAGCGGGGGATCGGCCGGCCGTCGACGTACGCGGCGACGCTGAAGACGCTGGCCCTCCGCGAGTACGTGGTCGCCCGTCGGCGCGACCTGCTGGCGACGGAGAAGGGGTGCTCGGTCGTGGACTGGCTCGGACGGGCGTTCCCGGAGCTGCTCGACTACGGGTTCACGGCGCGCCTCGAGGAGCAGCTCGACCGGATAGCGGCGGGCGGCGCGGACTGGACGCGGCTGCTGGACGTCTTCGACAGCGAGCTGCGGAAGCGGCTGTCGGCCGCGCCGGGCGTGGCGGCCGAGGGGGTGCGGGCATGACGGGCGGGGAGAAGGTCGTCGGTCGCATCGCGGTGTTCGTGGTGATGGGCGTCATCCTGTTCATGGGGGTGCGGTACGTGAGGTCGGAGGGAGCCTCGGCGCCCGAGCTGTTTGCCCGGGCGGCGGGTGTTCCCGCGGACCCGTGCGCCCTCGACGGCGTCGAGTGTCAGGACCTGCCGGACGGGGGGCAGGCGTACGTCGGCGTCTTCGACGCGGCCGACGTCCAGGGCCGGTTCTCGGGGCTGTGGATCGGCATGTCGTGCCTGCGGGGCGCCTGGGCCGTGGAGTTCGGGGCGGACGGGCTCGAGGGTGCGCTGCCGGGCCCGGTCGAGGTCTCCTGGGGCTGGTCGGGGATGGCGCCGGAGGACGCGCTGCTCGTCCAGTGGCGCCTCGAGGCGGGACGGGTGCTGACCGACCAGGGGCACCACGTCGTGAACGAGCTCGCGGAGCGGTCGCTCTACGCGCGGGTGCTCGATGCGCTGGACGTGAACGTCTTTCTGGCGGAGATCGCATCACGGGATGGCGAGGTGCTGGTGCAGGGGGTGTTCGACCTGCGCCGCCTGCGGCGCTACGTGATCACCGTGGGCGAGGTCTGCGCGTAGCCGGCCGAATCGGCAAGAAATTACCACCGGGCCGTCGCGGCTCGGTGGTGGAGCGGGCGTCGCCACCAAGGAGCTGCGCAATCGTGAGACCGATGACCGCCGCAGTCGTAGCCGCAATCGCGATGGCGTGCGCGCACGCTGCCGAGGCCCCGACCCCGACGGTCGGCAGTCTCGAAGCGGTGCGGGACGGCGAGACCGAGGTGCTCCTGGCCGGAGTCACGGTGGGAGGCGCCGTCGTCGGCTTCGCGCTGTCCTGCGACGACGCGCGCCCGCTGCTGACCGTGTACCTGGGACCCTTCCCGCCGCGGCTCCAGGCCCTGCAGCTGGCGACCCGTACCGCCAGCGGCGCGGTGACCCGATTCGGGGAGGCGTTCCGCGCCGACGCGGCGAGCGGGTTCCACAGCCCTCAGCTCGCGGGTGACAACCTCGACGGGTTCCTGCAGGCGGTGCTCGCGCCCGGAACCCTCGTCTCGAACGGGTACCGCTCCTATCGGGTTCAGTTGACGTCGACTGAACGAACGCGGCTGACGACGTTCCTGGAGGACTGCGGAGGATGACCGGCCCGGGCAAGCGCCTGATGGTCGTCACCGTGGCCTGTGTCCTGATCGGACTTGCCGCCGTGGTGGCGGCGTGGCGGGACCCGGATGGCGGCTTCACGGTGCTGGCCACCACACAGTTTGGCACCACGGAACATGACGGGTTCCGTGGTCCGTGTCTGTCAGAAAATACCCCGAAGCCGCATTCCAGAGGACAGGCCGGTGGACCGTGCAGCAGGACAGTGCGCAGCGCGACCTTGATCTCCGAGGGAACTCCCGAGGCGCCCTTGGCCCTGGGCCGCCGGGTCGACCGCAGCTGCAGCGCACGCGGCGCACCGGGTAGAGCCCTGGTCGTGGAACTCGACGACGTCGGCTCCCGCGGTACGGGCAACCAGGGCGCTTGGGCGCGGTCGGGGGCTTCGGCGTCCGAACTCGACGACCCGCCCCGCCGGACCCCCTTGCAGTGTATTTCTGCGTGCGCCGTGAGAAGGCGCCAGTCCTCAGCGGGTGCGAATCCCGCCCGGCAACTGTCGCTCCAGCCGGTAGCAATCGGAGCGGATGGTGGAGGTAACGACATTCGTCTGAAGCACTCCGATGCAACGGGCCGCCTTGGGCGGCTCAGCGACCACACAGGCCACAACGCGAAGTGAACGCCGAGCAGGCCTCGAAACACGCAACGCGGAAGCCGACCCGCCGTGGAAACGGGGAAGGCTGCCAGCGGTCGGGAAGCGAGCGACGCGAGCACCGGCCGATTCCGCCGGGGTATTGGCGGTGGCATGTGTGGAAGAGGGGACTGGATGCAACACGGGAAGCCCTGGCCGGTGGCGCGGCACACGCCAACCGACAGCCCGCGAGGGTCAGGCCGGGCCGGCAGGGTGGCGGAGAGGTCCGTAGGTACCGTGGAAGCCGGGTGCCGGCGGAGGGAAGGGACCTCAGGTGGAAGCGATGACGACAGGGAGCAGGCTCGCGGGAGTGGCCGATGGCCTATCACCCCGGAGATGAGCGGGAATCCCGGACCGTCATCACATGCACAAGCGAAGGGGACGACCTCGAGCGGTCGCCGCCGTCAGGGCGTCAACAGGCCTGACGACGCACCGGCCGACCGGCGCAAGGGTGCGGGCTTGGTGCCACAGCTCGCAAGACCCGACCGCTGGTCGCGACCGGGAACCCGTGTGCGAGCCGCATGATTCCACTGGAGAGCCCGGTGCCGGAGATCGGCCCGCCGGGTTCGGAGAGCGGGGGGAGGAAACGTACCCATGGGTGTCGGCCTGCGCCCCGGGGCGAAAGCGCCGGAAGTGCCACCGACCCCCTACCGGCCACGCGCCTCCCCTCGACTCTACACGAATCTGGTCGGTACCCTTCACAGGGCTGCCCCGCAGGGGCCGTCCGCCGGCGAGGGCGGCGGTGCGGCTGTCGTGCGCGAACGGCTCGCTGATTCGACATCGCTGACGGCCGCGGTGAGCCGGTGGTGGACAGTCGGCGATCATACCGTCCGTCCTTCGCGGTTGCGTTCGAGCACGGCCTCGCGCACCGCGCGCAAGGCGAGGCGTTCGTCCCCCTGCAGTCGGTGCAGATGCCGTTCGAGGCCCGCGATCGGCGTCAAGTTCACCGGGGCCCGCGCGTCCCGGCGCAGAGCCGAGGCGAAGCCCGGCAGCCACCCCGCGGCTCGCTCGGCCGCCTCGCCCGCGGCGGCCCGGCCGATGCCTGGCGGCATTTCCAGGCGGGCGATGCCGACCGAGGGGCCCGCCCAGGGCCCCGGGTCGCCCACGCGCAGGTAGCAGCCGTAGAGGGCGTCCTCCATCGCGAACAGGCCCGACCGCTCCGCGGCCGTCAGCGCCGGCACCCTGCTGACCCAGTGCTCGCGGGCGAGCATGCGGCGGGTGGTGCGTCTTCACGTAGCCGATGACGGGCAGGCCGCGGCGGTGCCCGGATGCCGTGCAGAGGGCGGCGCGCCCCGTCGTCACGTGGTCGAAGCGGGCCGGTTCGTCGCCATGGGGTTGTTTGCGGGAGGGGACGAACCTCCGGCTTCAGGATGCAAGGACCTTCTGGCCCTGCTCCCGCAGTCCCTGGCAGGTCGCCCTACTTGTGATCTTGGCGGGCCGCCATGAAGCCTTCGAGCGCGCCTTCGAGCTTGGCCATGCGCTCGCGGAGTTCTCCCATCCCCTGCGCCAAGGTGTCCAGGCGGCGCACGAGGTACAGGAACAAGGCGCACACCAAAGCGGGCGTGACCCATCCAGAGAGATCGGACATGCAAGCGATCGTACACCAAGTCGCACTGAGGGTGGGGCCTGGATGGGCACACGGCCTTGTCGGATCCCGGGGGCGGCGGTGTACTTCAAGCTCAAGTCGGTACCTGAAGGGCTGGTTCTCGCGTGCGAGACAGGGCCTCCGGGGGCCTCGAGGGGGGGCGGGGGTTCGGAGGTTCTTCGCCCCCAGCCCCCTCGTCGCCGCCGGATGCGGCGGCAGGGAGTACTTCGGGCAGGGGAGCCGGGGTTGATTGAGGTTCCACGAGAAGGGCGGGAAGCGGCACGACGTCCCCGGCGCACCACTGGGCCGCGGTTGCCATATCCCGCACCGAATCGTTGCAATCGGGTGTAGGATGGGCTCGCCACGTAGACCGGCACGCGGTCCGACACCGGGCCGCTCGCCGAATACAATACCCGCGCCAGCGGGGAACAGGCGGGAGCCCGTCACCATCGCGTGTGCGGTCTGCGTGGCAACCGGCCCGGTGACCACTTTCACCGGAGCCGTTCATGCGCGTCGTTGCGGCCGGAGCCGTGCGTTTTGCCGAAGGAGGCACCATGCGGGAGACAGCTTGCCGTCGTCGCCATCGTCGCCAGTATCGTATCTGCGGCCGCCGCACAGTCGCACAGTTCCCAGGACCGCCGGTCGGTGCCGCTGCTCAGACGGAAGGCTGCTCGACGTGGACGGACGATTGCATCGTGCTGGAACGACCGCGCTGGAGGCCGTCCGCATCATGGAGTTGCGGGAGCGGGGTATTGGCAGGGTATGGAAACGGACCCCCAGGTGCCGGTGTGTGCGGGATCAGGTGCGACTACGGGGTAAGTCATTGCCCTGACGAGGCTTGTGCCCGCAGGAACCATTTCGTGATAGTTTCGCTTTCGGCTTTCTGCCGATACTCGAATTGGGCCCGGAATTGGGCCCGGAATTGGGCCCTCGGAGATGCCCCGAAAACCGAGCGGAGTGCTGCCGAAGAAGCGGCGCGAGCCGGCGAAGCGCAAGGGCCGTCACCCGGATCGCGCCCTCACGGACGCCTTTTGCAGGAACGTCCAGGAGGCGGGCCGGTACGCCGACGGGAACGGCCTCTACCTGCTCGTCGTACCGTCAGGCGCCCGGCGATGGATCCAAAGGCTGGTGGTGCGGGGCCGGGCGCGGAAGCTCGGCCTCGGCAGCTTCAACACGGTCTCGTTGGCCGAGGCCCGGGAGCTGGCCTTGGCCAACCGCAAGCTCGTGCGTGAGGGCGGGGATCCGAGATCTGCTGGCCGACACCGCACCGCGGGCGTCCCGACGTTCGAGGAGGCGGCGTACAAGGTCCTCGCGATCCACAAGGGCGGCTGGCGCAAGGGCGGCAAGACCGCGAGCCAGTGGGAAAGCAGCCTCCGCGATCACGCCTTCCCGGAGCTCGGCGGGAAGACCGTCGACCGGGTGACGACGGCGGACATGATGGCGGTGCTATTGCCGCTGTGGACGAGCAAGTACGTCACCGCGCGGAAGGTTCTGCACCGAAGCAGCGCGGTCATGAAGTGGGCGGTCGCCCAGGGCTACCGGACCGACAACCCCGCCGGCGACGCGCTGCTCGCGGCGCTACCCAAGCGACCCAGGCCGGTTCAGCACCGGCGGGCCCTGTCGCACTACGACGTCGGCGAGGCTCTCGCGAAGGTGCGCGTCGGCAAGGCATGGGACGGGATCAAGCTGGCGTTCGAGTTCCTGGTCCTGACGGCCACGCGCTCGGCCGAGGTCAGGTTGGCGACGTGGCAGGAGATCGACCTCGTCTCGATGGTGTGGACGATCCCGCAGGAGCGGATGAAGGCGAAGCGCGAGCACCGGATCCCGCTGAGCAAGCGCGCCATCGAGGTGCTGCGGGCCGCCGAGCGGCTCCGCCCGTCGCCGCAGCCGCATGAACTGGTGTTCACGAGCATCGGCGGGAGGCAGATCGACGCCTCGGTTCTCTCGAAGACGCTCACCAGGCTCGGGATCGACGCGGTTCCGCACGGCTTCCGGTCGTCGTTCCGGGATTGGGCGTCGGAGCGGACGGACCACCCGCGGGCGGTGGTCGAGGCGGCCCTGGCGCACACCGTGCGGGACCAGACCGAGGCCGCGTACGCGCGGTCGGACCTCTTCGAGCGCCGCCGGCACCTGATGGACGACTGGGCGGACTACCTGAAGGCGCCGCGGGGGCAGGTGGTGAAGCTGGGGCGGTAACGGGCTGGCAGGACGGGGAGGCTACTCATGGGCGAGATGAGCACGGCGGAGTCCCGGCTGGCCGTAATCGGTGCGGCTGTCGGGACCGTGTTCGGCATCTGGCGGATCGTCGAGTCGACGCGAGGCAGCATCGAGAGGTCGATCCAGGAGACCGACGAGCTCGACCTGCGGGATCGGCGCCGCCTCCGTGCGATGCTGGAGTAGTTGACCGGCGAGCCAGCGGGGTTAGCCGTTGCGCCGTGGTGGTCCGGGCCCGGTTTCTGAGGAGTTTCCTGGCGTCCGCAGCCTCCGCGCCCGTAGTGGCGCCCCGCTGGCCCGACGGCCCAGCAAGAAAGGCCCTCACCGCCGGGCTCTGGGAGGGGCGCGACGAGTTCACCCACGACCCTTCCCTGCGGGTCAGCAAGAAAGCGCCCCCTCCCCCCCGCGGGCGCCAGGGGCCCTACGGCGACATCGCCGCCCGTGGCCATGATGCAGAACGCGCCGTTCTACGGCGCAGACTCCACGTGCGTGAACCGACTACTGGAACGTCGGAACGGCGTTGCCGGCGTCGCTCGCCAGATAGAATACGGCTCCCGCCCCGGCGGGCCAGGTGACCGCCAGCAGGTACATACCCGGCTGGAGCTGCGGCAACGCTATAACGACCGCGGACTCGGCTGCGGACATCACCTGGACCGGCGCCATGCCGAGCGTCACCGTGGGAATGTCCGACGAGAAGTCGTAGCCGTTGATCGTCAGCGTCGCGTTCTCGACATCGATGACCGCTTCCACGATGACCGGCTGCCGCTCCGGGACGATCTGCGCACTGGCCTGCAAGTAGACGAGGCCGACCACTGCGGCAACAGAGACGACCACGAACCAGAAACCACGCCCTCTTATCATCGGAACAGTCCTCCCTCTTGGCGAAAACACGCCCACCCTCACTCCAACGCAAGCACCGCGGCCCGAAGCTCCATCACGTACACCGCCCTGATCGGCGTCGCCCCCGGCGTCGGGTCCGCGTCGGTCCAGCCCGGCGCCGCCCGCCCCGCCGCCGCGTACGCCTCGCCGAGCGCCGCCCGCAGTTCCTGCAAGTACACGGCCCTGATCGGGGTTACCCCGCGCGCGAGGACCGGGTCCGTCCATTGGAACCGCGCCAAACCTGCCCCGATCCGCAACGCGTCGATGCGCGTCCGCAGTTCCGTGAAGTGAACGGCCTTGACCGGCGTCACCCCGCGCACGATCGGGTGGTCGGTGAAGGACGCCACGCTCCCCACTGCCGAGCCGGTGGGCCGAGGCAGCGAGTTGGCGCCACCGGCCGCAACCGTCAGGGTGAACGCACCCGTGACCCCCGTCGCATACGACGTCGCCTCGATGGTGTGCGTCCCCGCCGACAGTGTCGTGCTGATGCGCGAGTTCGTACCCTGCCCGCCGTCGTCGTCGGACACCACCAGGCGACCCGCAACGCCCGCGCCCTCACGCAGCGTCAGCCACGTGTCGAACGCCGACGACACCAAGTTGATCTCCACCGACCCCGCCTGCCCCAGCGTGAAGCTGTAGTACCGAGCCAGCCGGCCCGAGTAGCTCGGCGATTCGCAGTCGCCGCCCAGGTTTCCGACCCGCGTCACCGCACCGCTCAACGCGCCCAGGTCCTCCAGCGCGCAGCCGCCGCCTCCTCCACCCGCGGCCGTCACCGTCAGCGTGAATGCGCCCGTGACCCCCGTCCCGTACGATGTCGCCTCGATCGTGTAGGTCCCCGCCGACAGCGCCGTGCTGATGCGCGAGTTCGTACCCTGCCCGCCGTCGTCATCGGACACCACCAGACGCCCCGCAACGTCCGTGCCCTCGCGCAGCGCCAGGAACGCATCGAACGCCGACGAGACCAGGTCGATCTCCACCGGCCCCGCCTGCCCCAGCGTGAAGCTGAAGTACCGGGCCAGTCGGCCCGAGTAGTTCGGCGATTCGCAGTCGTCGGCCAGGTCTCCGACCCGCGTCACCGTGCCGCTCAACGCGCCTAGGTCCTCCAGCGCGCAGCCGCCTCCTCCTCCACCGCCGGCGGCCGTCGCCGTGAGCGTGAACGCACCCGTGACACCCGTCCCGTACGACGTCGCCTCGATGGTGTAGGTCCCCGCCGACAGCGCCGTGCTGATGCGCGAGTTCGTACCCAAGCCGCCGTCGTCGTCGGACACCACCAGAGGCCCCGCAACGTCCGTGCCCTCGCGCAGCGCCAGGAACGCATCGAACACCGACGAAACCAGGTCGATTTCCACCGGGCCCGCCTGCCCCAGCGTGAAGCTGTAGTACCGAGCCAGCTTGCCCGAGTAATTGGGCGATTCGCAGTCGTTGCCCAAGGTCCCGACCCGCGTCGCGGTACCGCTCAACGCGCCCAGATCATCCAGCGCGCAGCCGCCGCCTCCACCACCCGCGGCCATCGCCGTGAGCGTGAACGCGCCCGTGACCCCTGTCGCATACGACGTCGCCTCGATCGTGTACGTCCCCGCCGACAGTTCCGTGGCGATGCGCGAGTTCGTACCCTGGCCGCCGTCGTCGTCGGTCGCCACCAGACGCCCCTCAACGTCCGTGCCCTCGCGCAGCGTCAGGAACGCATCGAACGCCGTCGAGAACAGGTCGATCTCCACCGGGCCCGCCTGCCCCAGCGTGAAGCTGTAGTACCGGGCCAACCGGCCCGAGTAGTTCGGCGACTCGCAGTCGTCGCCCAGGTTCCCGACCCGCATCACCGTACCGCTCAACGCCCCCAGATCATCCAGCGCGCAACCGCCTCCACCACCACCCGAGCCCGTCACCGTAAGCGTGAACGCACCCGTCTCGCCCGCCGCGAACGACGTCGCCTCGATCGTGTAGGTCCCCGCCGACAACGCCATGTCGATGCGCGAGTTCGTACCCTGACCGCCGTCGTCGTCCTGGACCAGCGCACGCCCCGCCACGTCCGCGCCCTCGCGCAGCGCCAGCCACGCATCGAACTCGGACGAGACCAGGTCGATCTCGACCGCCGCCGCCGACTCCAATGTGAAGCTGTAATACCGGGCCAGCTGGCCCAAGAAATTGGGCGACACGCAGTCGTGGTCAAGCGCCCCGGTGACCGTCACTGTGCCGGTCAGCGTACCCAGGCTATCCAGCCTGCACCCGCCACCACCGCCGCCACCACCGCCAACCGTGAGCGTGAGCGTGAACGCACCCGTCTCGCCCGGCGCGAACGATCTCGCCTCAATCGTGTACGTTCCCGCCGAAAGTTCCGTGTCGATGCGCGAGTTCGAACCCTGACCGCCATCGTCGTCCTGGATCAACGCACGTCCCGCAACGTCGGCGCCCTCGCGCAGCACCAGCCACGCATCGAACTCCGACGAAACCAGGTCGATCTCGACCGGAACCGGCCTCTCCAGCGTGAAGCTGTAAAACCGCGCCAGTTCGCCCGAGAAGTTGGGCGATACACAGTCGTGGTCAAGCGCCCCGGTGCCCGTCACCGTGCCGGTCACCGTACCGAGGTCCTCCAGCGTGCACCCACGACCGCCGCCGCCACCGTCGTCATCATCCCCGTAGATGCCGCGGACCCCCGCAATATCGTCTGCCTGAATGGTGTCTATATTGCTGACACGAGCATTCATGATCGCAGATACGGACTGACCATGGTCGTCGGGGTGGGCTAGTCCGAGGACATGACCGAACTCGTGAATGGCAACCCGCCCGAAGTCCATGGCGTCGGGCCGCAGATTCCCGCGATACAAAGACCACGAAACATTGGAGTTGAAATGGACATCCGAATCAACGGTTTGCCCAGTGCTCGTGCGGTACCAGGTGGCGGCGACAGCCAGGGTCCCTTCTCCCCAGGCCCTGCCACAATAGTCGGCGCCCCACACTACGACATTTCGGTTGTCAATATCAGTAACCCGGCAGGACGGCCGCTCGCCGGCCGATGTCGTAGACTGGAACCGAAAGCTCGATCCCGCGTGGTTCCACACCGTCAGAGCATCGCGCGCCGCGGCGTTCCAGCCGCTCCCCACGCTCAACGTCATCGGGACCGGAATGGCGCTGTCAGCCCAACGAGAAGCCAGCGGGAACCACGAATGCAGATCGGTCGCCAGCACCGCCAGCAGAACAGCCGCGGCCGCGAGGCACGGTCCCTTCCCGAGCATCGGGAATCTCGGCATCGTCACAGCTCCTGCAGTATCAGTGATCGGAATTCCTCGAGCGTCAGTGCGTCCTCGGCAGGCACCCCGGATGCAGCCGACAGTCTCACTACCCGTTGCCCGACATCGCCCTCGATGGCCGCCACCGGGCGTCCCGCATGATTGACGACGGTCCGGGCGTCGCGTTCGGCGTCGTAGACAATCCTGTACAGACCTTGCCACCATCCGACGAGCGGGCACGGCCGGCCATCATCACGGGTCGAGAACACCACCACCTGTTGCGTCACGGCGAATTGCGGCATACCGGAAACCCGGAGCGTCAAGCCGTTCGGCGCAGGCCCACCGAGAAATCGAAGCGTCAGTTCCCGGTTGCCGACCTGACCCTTGACGGTGTCGATATCGGAAACGGTGACCTCCGTGAACGGCATCTCCCGTTCCGCGTCCCACGTGGCCTCGACGGCCGAGACGACGCCGATGGCGATCAGCTCCGCGCCCGCGACCACCTCCGAAAAGGTCATCGGGCGAACAGTTGTAGCCCGCATAGCCGACGAGCCGAGAACCAGCACCGATAGCAAGGCCAACCGCACCGGACGACACCGCAGAAGCACCAACATCCGCATGGCTTGTCTCCCTTTAGTTAGGGTCCGCGCAAAAATAGCTTCCTGGAAGTGGCTGTAGTGTCGCAATAGAGGCACAACGGTCTCGCACGCCCCTGTTCGGCTCCGTGTTCACTAGATCGGCTACTTACACCCTCGACGAGCTCGCCGACTTCGACGAACACGGCCTGTGGGCGTTCGCCAGCGTCCGCTTCTTCCGCGCCGGCACCCTCGTCGCAACCGGCGAGGCGTTCGTCAACGACGCGGAAGCCGGACACTTCGTCGACGAGCTCGACAACCGGCTCGGTGTCGGCACCCAGGACGCCCTGCGCAAGCTCGTCGGCGACGGGCGGCTGACGCGGCACAAGCTCGCCGGCCAGTTCCTCTACTGCGCCACTGACCACGCGCAGGAGACGCATCAGCTCCGCGCCCGACGGCTGCTGATGGCCACGCCGGGACTCGGGCGGCCCCTGCCCGACGCCGATGTGATGCCCGAGGAGCTGCGCGCCGCCATCGTGTTGTTCGCCAGCTTCCTCGACGAGCGCCAGCGCCGGCTGTTCGCCGGACTCGGGCATCGCCTCCCTCCTCGGCATCGACCCGTCCACGGTCGCCACCGGCCGCCGGCAGCTCGTCGACCGCGATGTCGAGGTCGACCGGGTGCGGCGCGCGGGCGGCGGACGACCACCGACGGAAAACAAACGCCGGAAGTCATCGCCCGCATCGAAGCTCTGATGACCCCACGAGACCGCCGGAGACCCCGTCAGCGGTCTGAAGTGGACACGCCGCACGACCGCCAAGATCGCCGACGAACTCCGCGGGCTCGGCATCCACGTCTGCCCGCAGACCGTCGCGCGGTGGGCAACTGCGTTCTTGCGGTTCCATGCCCCTGTGGGCCGCGCTCTTTGCGTCCAACCGGAGCGCAGAAGAAAAACACCCCCTCCCCCCCGCGGGCGGTTGGGGGGAGAGGGGGCAAGGGAGAGTTACGAACGCCGCCGCCGAACGCTACCGCCGCCGATAGCGGCGGTAGCCGCCGACGGCCATGAGGGCCGCCAGCAGGAGTTGCGCGATGACCGGCAGGGCCGGAACAGCAGCATCCCAGAGGTAGAGCTTGACTTGGCCGCTGACCTCACCGGCCATGCCCTCGGCCATGCCGTAGAGCACCAGCTCTTCCGCCATGTTGTCCACGCTCTCCATCATGCCGTCCTCGACCGCCATGACCATGGTCGAGCCCGTCATCATGCCGGCCGCGATCACGATCGGCTCCGCCGTGAAGTCGGCGTCGCCGGCGGTGCTCATAGCACGGTCACGCATGAGCGTTACGGTCACGTCCTCGGTGACCGCCCGGTTGGCCGTCACCGTCACCATGGCGCCCATGCCGCCCTCGACCACGTTCATGTCTTCGGGGCCGGTCAGCATCAAGGTGAGAGCTTCGAGGCCCACCTCGACCGGGAACATGATGCTCGCCTGGCTCGGGTCGGTCTGATCGAGGATCTTCACGCCCGACGGCATGCTCGCGTGCGCCGTGATCGTGATGTCGGCCATCCCCGCGCCCATGGCCGTCACCATGGCCATCCCGGCGCTGTCGACGGACGTGGACGCCACGTTGTTGTCGCTCGTCATGGCCGAGTACGAGACCGTGACGCCCTCGGCCGCGTTGAACAGGGCGCTCCCCATGATCTCGATCATGTCGCCCGGGTTGAACGTCATGTCGTCGCCCATCCCGGCGTTCTTCGCCGCGTAGACCGCGGCCTCGACCTCGTCCTGCGTCTTAGCCCAGACGAGCTTGGCCGTGCTCTCCTCGATGGTCAGCGTCGACACGCCCATGTGCGAGTCCTTCTCGCTGCCGTTCCGATCGACCGAGCCGGCGACCATGGCGTCGAGCACCAGCATCTCCTTGTCGTCGAGCTCGTTGTCGGCCGTCGCCATGACCTCCACCGTCATCGACGCCGTGTACGAACCCCTCTCTCGCTTGGGGAAGACGAGTGGGTTGGTCATGACGGAGAAGTCTGCCGCGCCGGCGGTGCTGCCGGCACCCATGTCCAGCATGATGCTGACTTCTTCCTGCGTGTACTGCAGCTTCTCCGTGCTGCTGACGGGGGTGTTGGAAGGATTCCGGTTGATCGTCAGCGTCAGCTCGATCATGCCGCCTTCCTTCACGGTGCCGGTGGGCGGGCTTACCATGAGCGTGGGCAGCTTGTGGCGGTCGATCACCTTGATCGGATGCGAGGCCGCCGGTAGCGTCTCGTACCCTCCCGAAGCCAACGAGTACACGTTCACCGAGGCGTGCAGCTCGTAGTCGTTGTCCACCCGGTTGCCGTCGGAGGCCGGCAGGTGAACGGTGACCGTATCGCTGTTGCCGGTGCTGCCGTCGTTCAGCGTCATCGCGCTCTTGCTCAGCGAGATCTCGCCCGAGCTGACCGTCGTTCCGCCGAGATCCACCATGTCCAGTCGGACTTCGAGGGGCAGGTCGACTCTCGCCGGAGACGCCGCAACGGTGAATGTCGGAACATCGTCGCCGCTGTCGCCCTCGTAGACGGTGGAGGAGGTCCTGGTTCCCATCTTCACGGTCACCGTCTGGTCTTCGTCGTCTTCGATGACCACCTCGGGTGTCACCGCGTTGACTCCCCTGGGGGCGTTCAGGTCGACATTGCCGCCTGTTGCCTGGATGTAGAACGCGTCGTTCTCCGCTTCGTGGTCGTCATGGAGGATCAAGACATCGAGCTTGCCGGTCGCCTCCTTGACGTGACGCTCGCTGCCACGCTGGGCTGCGGGCACGTCTCTCTCTTGAGGGGTCTTGACGGTGACAACACCACCCGTCAGATTGCCGAGCGAGCCAGCCCTCGGGAAATGCACGTCGCCTTCCCCGTCGATCCAGGAGACCCAGTTCGGCAGGGTACTCCCACCGGACATGATCTCAACCTCGATCGTCTGCGCGGTGTTGTATCCGATAGCAAGGATCTCCGCATGAGTCCACTGCACAGTCACCGACAGGTCGACATACTGTGAGCCCTCCGGAACGTGGTAGCGCTTGACGCCCCCGATCGTCTTCTCGTCGACACCGTCGCCGACCAACTCGAACTTCGTGAGCTGACCCCTCTTGACCTCCTCGACGGGTGCGGCGGCGGTTGAGCCTGTGCCGCTCTTGGACCAGGCTGAGCTGCCGTTAGCGTTCGTGGCGTTTACCTGGACATCGTACGACATGCCAGCGGACAGCCCGGTGAGGGTCGTGGACGTGCCGGTCACGGACGCACTCATGACGGTCCAATCCGCAGCACTCGACATTTTGTACTGCAGCCCGTAGCCCGTGATCGGGCTGCCGTTGTCGTTCGGCGCCGTCCACGACACATCCAGGGATCCCTGGGCTTTGGCCGTAGTGACCGTCGGCGCGGCGGGCGCATCGGGCGCAGCATTGACGGGTGCGGCGGCGGTTGTACCTGTGCCGCTCATGGACCAGCCCGACGTGCCATCGGCGTTCGTGGCGTTTACCTGGACATCGTACGACGTGCCAGCGGACAGCCCGGTGAGGGTTGTGGACGTGCCGGTCACGGACGCACTCATGACGGCCCAATCGGCACCACTCGACATCTTGTACCGCAGCCCGTAGCCCGTGATGGGGCTGCCGTTGTCGTTCGGCGCTGTCCACGACACATCCAGCGCCCCCTGGGCTTTGGGCGTAGCGACCGTCGGCGCGGCGGGCGTATCGGGTGCAGCCGTAGGAACAGCCTCGACCTCCACTTCGAACTCGATTGTGGCGACGCTCTCCGAGACTTGCGTGCCACGGAAGGAGGATGTCTCCGGGAGTGCCGTGGCCGTAAGGGTGACCATGGCCGTTCCTACGGACTCCGGCATGACCGAGATGGAGTCGCCACTACTATCGTCTACCGAGACCACCGTGGACATCGAAGACCGGGCGTCGACCTGGAAGGTGAAGCCATCGGCAGAGTCGAACAGCATGTCGTTGTCGACGCTGAAGTCGTCGCCCGGGTTGAGCATGCCGTCGGGGCCCTTCGCGGCATCCCGCGCGCCGTAGAGGGCAGCCATCGCGCCCCCCTTGACGGAGACCTGCGCCACCGTCGCGTCCGTGATCGGGAGCGAGAGAGGTATCCCCTCCACGCTTCCCGATCCGTTGGCGGGGGTCGCACCGGTCGCGTTGAGGCTCACGACGAGCATCTCGGCTTGGGGGAAGGTGTTTAGGTCCGCTACGGTCAGCTTGACGCGCGCGCCGTTCTTCTTGCCGTTGCCGGAGGCAATAGTGACCTTGCCCGTGCCGTCAAACGTCCCCAAAGAGGCGTCGGACAGCCCCAAGGTCACCTCGAGTCCTTCGCCAGTGGGATAACCATTAGTGCCGCGGTCCACCTCGACCTCGATATAGACCTCGTCGCCTTCCTCGACCGACGTGACCATGTCGCCGCCCGTCACCGCGTCGTAGGCCACCGCGGTGATGTCGGCGGGTGCGGGCAGTTGGTGGATGTCCTCAACGTCGAGCGACAGCGGAGCGGCGCGAGCGGTTACCCCCCCAGTTTCCGCCGCCCGTAGCACGATCGTGTCGTCGACACGATTCCGGTCGGTGCCTGGCGCAGTGAGCGTGATGGTCACACTGGCGGCCGCGCCGGTGCCGAAGTCATGAGTGTTGGGAGGCGTACCAGGCGTGCTAACGGTGTAGCCTACGGTGTCGACGGATAGCGTCGTAGGGTGCGTGAGCTGGACGGGTGCGGGGACGGCTGTAAGGGTGAGTGTGGCCATCCCCCCCTCCTTCAGATTGGTCGGCACCGAGCCCCACACGAAACTCTGCTCTTGGGCATCCTCGATCGTTGCGTCCTGGGGGCTGGAGGTGGCCGCGAGTGTTGCGGTTACTCCGCCTGCCGGGGTGGCGGTGAACGTCAGCTCGACCGCCTCGTCCTCCGCGTCGGTATCGACGCCCACCTGCCAATAGAACGTGCCGGACACCGGATGGTTCGGGACCCCGAGCGTGCTCGGCGGCGTGCGTATCACCAGACTGGTCATACCGCCGTTGTCTTCAGCATCCCCATCGGTGACAGGTGCTGTCCCTGTTCGGGTGGCGGAGGTGCCGGTTATCGTCACCGTGTCGCCCGTATTGCCGGCCGGGATGCTGACCGTGCCGCCCACTGTCACCGCCACACGCGCCCCCTCGTCGACTTCGTCGGCGACGGTGATGGTGATCTGCGCGGCGGCCGACCCGGCCCCCAGCGCCAACATTACGCCGAACAGCGCTATCCACTTCAGCGCCCGGCAACTGCCTCTCGCGAAAATCGCTCCTGTCCGCATGTCGCAATCTCCCTTGTGAATCCGTCCGTCTGTCGCCAGCAGCGGGGGGAAACCACTCCATCCGCCCCCTGCCTCCCCCCGATGTCGACTACCGCTCCGCATCTGCTCCTGAGCCTCCCGACTGCCCGCGTCGAAATCCGTTTTGGGCCTGTTTTTGGGCCCGACGTTCGGCGGGTGCTCCTCAAGTTGTTCTGCGCCCGAGGTTTACGCCGATCGGTCGCTTGCGCATATGAAGCTTTGGTTGTCGAAAAGGGAGACGGCTACGACAACGCGGGGAACGCGGGTGCGAGGATCGAAGTTGCGGCGGCCGGCCGTCCTGACCGACACCAACGGGTCGGATCCAGTCGCTCTGGGTGCACCTGTTGACCACCGCGACACGCCGCGGGAGCGCCTGGGTCGGGAACGAACCAGCCACTCGAGCAGGTTGTCGTCCATCTGTGGTCGACCAAGCACTCCGGCCGGGGACGTGGTGGGGATCGGAGCTCCAGCCGGGCCGGTGCCCTCCAGCGACCGATCAGAGCGCGGCCCCAAGGGCGACGGGCGCCACCCTGGATTCCTGGCTACCGGCGACGAACTCGGGCTTGCCGGGCCTCGCGGCGGCGTTTGGTCGATGACCAGCGCCCCTCGGCTGCGGAGCCGGGGGTTTGAGGGGTTGCCCCTCCCACGGCGGGCGACTTGGCAGCACCCCGGCGAGGGCGGCCCGATGACGGCGCGCGACCTTGGAACTGCTGTCCGACACCGACCGTTCTGGCGAGCTGCTGACCCGTGGCGACATGTGCCGCGCGCTCGAGGGCCGATGGCTCGACGACCGGGGCGGCCGACGCCGTAGCGTAGGCGGCGGAGAACGCCGCGTAGAACTGGCCGACGCGGTCCCACTGCTCGGTGATGAGGCCGAAGTTCACCGCCCGACGGCCGCGCTTGAGGTCGGCCAGCCAGGCGGTCGCGGCCAACACCGAGGTCGAGCTGATGGGGGACGCCGACAGCACCGCGAGCCTGGAGGACTACAAGCTCGCGCCGCCGCTGATCACCATCATGATGGGCGGCACCAGCGGTCCCTCACGTTGACGGCCACCGACGACGACGACGTGGAGGGCGACGAGGTCCTGGCGCTGAACGGCCGGCGGCGGGCGGCCGGCCGGGTTCGGTGATGCTGACGATCACCGACAACGACATGATCACCTACACGCTGTCCGGCCCCGCGGACCTGAACATCGCCGAGGGCAAGTCGGCGGCGCTGCCGGCGACGGCGAGTTCTGCGGTGGAGGCTGATCTCTGGCATGCCGCGGTGCCGGTCTTGCCGGCCGGCCATCGCGCAGGGGCTTTTGGCGATGCTGCCGGGCGGCGGCGGGTATCGGCACTGCCTGCGCCGCCGGTAAAGCGGGCGGGGGCTACTACCGAGAGCGGGGGGCGTCCGCAGACTCTCGACGATTCGTCTGGCCTCCCGGTTGAGCGATACCAGCCGGCCGCTCGCCCCGTTGAAGACCGCGACCCCGACCAGCGAGGTCTCGACGAGGGCCGCGGAGGTCGGCCCGCGCCTGCTGCTCGCCGCGGTGCGTACGGGCGTTGACGATGGCCGCGGCGGCCTGGACGCGAACAGCGCCCAGGAGGTCTTCTTCGTCGTCGGTGAACGGCTCGCCGTCGGTCTTCTCGGGGAAGAAGATGATGCCGACAGTCAGTGCCGCGGTGGCGCATCGGCGTGCTCTGGAGGGTCCGCGAGAAGGCCCGCGCGGGTTCAATGCCGAGCGAGTGGACGTAGGCCGAGAAGTCGGCGACCCGCAACGGCCCCAGCCGGGCGGTGCAGCGGCTGGATCCGTGGCGTCACGCCGCATCCCCTCCGCCCTTCGGGGGCAACGGTGCGGGGTTGACCAGCGCGTGGCGCAACGCCGCGTCGAACGCCGGCAGGCAGTCGGGGTAATGCGCCACGACCGAACACCGCGCCCGGCCCGCCTCCCCAACCGTCTTCCGGCGCGCCGCCGCCCGGCCCTTCGCTTTCTTCGCGGTCCCGGCCGCGTGCATGCCGGCCGCCACGAACAGGTAGAGCCCCGCGCCGCGCAGGGTCCGCCCGATCTGCTTCCGCACCTTCCCCCGCTTGAGGGTGTCGTCGTTGTCGACGACCGCGATCACGTCCCGCCACACGTCGGCCGCGTCGCCCTCAAGCGCCGCCTCGGGCGCGGCCAGCCGGTCCGCCTCGGGGGGAAGCTCGGGAGCCGCCGGCGCCGGCGCGGGTTGGGGAAGGGAAGCGCCAGCCTCGTAGGCCTCTTGGTCCGGCGCGGCCGCAGCCGGACTGGAGTCCCCGCCGTGCGGGAGCGATTTTCGAGGGGGCCTCGACATCCGGCGCAACACCCCGTTGTCGAGCGTCGCCACGGCCGCAGCCGGCAGCGCCCGCCGCTCCACCGCCACCGCGCGGCTTGCGTGCGCCGTCAGCCCGACGCGCCGCACGTCCCGAGCCGAGAGCGCCACCGCCCGCGCCATGCGGCCGTTCCTGCCGCTCATGCCACCTCCCGGCGCAGGACGCCACCGAGCGCCACGCTCACGGCCGCGAACAACACCACGGTTCACCGCCTCTCTCGTCATCGAGGTCGACGCCCCACTCTTCGAGCGCCTCGACCGACGGGGCCTCGATCGGTCGGCCGGTCTCGAACAGCTCATCGAGCGCATCGTCGAATTCCTCCCGCGTGTTCACACGGATCGGCTCCTGCTCCTCGTCGTTCTTGTTCTCTGCCATGTCTTCCATCACCCTCGCTCGAGTTCCCCGCGCGGTGCGGGAGCCAGCGTTCACCCGCCCGGCCCGGCGAGGAACCGCAGGATTCCGACCGTCAGGGCCGCCGTCGCGAGCACGGTCCCCACCATCCAGCGGATGAGCCTGGTTTCGAGGCTCGCAATCTCGGTGCGGACACCGGCGATCTGGGTCGACAAGCGGGTGTCGAGGTTCGCGACCTCGGTCCGCACGTTACCGATCTGCGCCGAGAGCCGCGTATCCAGATTCGCGATCTCGGTTCGGAGCTCGGAGCGCAATTCGGCGATGGCGCAGTGAAACGCCGGCGGCGCATCGACGGGCGCGGCGCGGTGACGTGCGAGCCAAGCCACGGACTCCGCTTCCGCGTCGGGGGCGGACTCCAGCCAAGTGCTGCTTGACGGTCAGCGCCGACCCGAGGCGCGTCCGGCGCCCCCCCCGGCGGTGGTCGGCTTCCGTGTCCCCGCTCGTGCTGCGCTCGCCGTCAGGACCCGAAAATCTCGTTTATTAGGTGAAGTTCGAACCGCGTGAGCAGCGGCGAGCGCAGCGTTTCCTCCCGACCGAAGGTGCGGGTGGGCAGCAGTTCACCGTCCAGCAGCTCGAAGCGCTTGTCCGCCGGCGCGGCGCAGTAGCCCTCGTAGGTGAGCTTGACGGCGGGTTGCGCGGTGGCCACGTGGGTTCTCTCCCCTCGCCCCGATGGTCGCGGGGATCATGATAGCGCGTCTCGGCGCCGCTGTGGTCGTCGGCGGGCCTGCCGCCTCGCTCCAGGTTGCCAGAGAAGCGAGGGCGGCACGACCGTGCAGGTGCTCGCGAACGAGCGCTTGCGCATATGGCTCGGGGTGTTGGAGAGGGGAGACGGCTACGGGCAGCGCGGAGGATGCGCGAGGATCGTCGTCGTGGCCGGCAGGATGGTTCCCGTGCGTCGGGAGGCGTCGACGAACCTGCGGACCATGTCCTCGTTCGACCGGGCCTGCTCCGCTTCTTCGCGGAGCCGGTCTCCGAATCTCACGCGCCGCGTCGCCCTCGGCGGATCCGGCATGGCTCGCGTGAGGCCGGCAAGCCGATGGGTCTACCGAGCCCGAAGATTTGGCCTGTGAGGAAATTCAGGTTCCGGGAGCAGCGCCGGCCGCCCCTGGGTCGCCGCAGCCCGCGCAAACCGACCGAGCGCCGCCGGGAAAAAGGGAGTTCCACCATGGTGATATCGTTTTGTGGGAGGGGAGGGCAAAAGAGCATTGACGACGCAACCGTTCGGTTCACTGGATTCGGTTGATCTGCGCGAGGCCTGGGGCCACGAGGCGCACAACTTCACGCCGTGGCTCGCCGACAATCTGGATCATCTCGCGACCGAGATCGGTCTTGAATTGGAGCTCGAGCGAACCGAAATGCAAGTTGGCCCGCTCCGGGGGGACATCGTGGCCCGCGACCCACGGGACGACAGCCGGGTGCTCATCGAGAACCAGTTGGAACACGCCGACCTCCACCATCTTGGCCAGGTTCTCGCGTACCTCGCAGGTCTGGAGGCCAAGACCGTCGTTTGGGTCGCCAAGGGCTTCGACGAGGCTCACTTGTCGGCCCTCCGCTGGCTGAACGAGCACACGGCCGAGTCCTTTGCGTTCTTCGCCGTGCGGGTGCGGGTGGTGCGGATCGGGGACTCGCCCTTGGCGCCGGTGTTCGAGGTGCTGGAACGCCCAAACAACTTGGTTCGCCAAATCCAGGAGCAGGGTCGAGAGCTCGGCGGGCTCGGCCAGTTCCGTCGAGAATTCTGGGCCCACGTCTCGAAGCGGCATCCGGGCGAAGCCCCACCTGGGTGGGCCGCCAGCAACATACGTCGCCGGCCAGAGGGTGCCGACCGCCCCTTCTCGAAGTACATTGCGCAGAATGGCGTGGGGCTGTTCTTTCCGCGGAAACCGGGCGAATCTATCGAGGAGAGAGCCGCCGCCATCGCGTCCACCGTGGAGCGGCTTCGGCAAGAGACCAAGGACCCTACAATACCGGACAATGGCGAGTTGTTCTTGCAGATCGACTCGAATGACCGCAGCAACTGGGACCGCATGGCGGACTGGCTTCACGAGCAGCAGCTGCTCTACGAACGAGCGGCAGGGCAGAAGTGAACGAGGGTGAAAAGGGTGGTTCCGTTTGGCGGACGCTCAGGACACGCCCGCGGCGCGCCGAACTGCGGCCTGGGCGCGGCTCGAAGGTTGACGGAACGGCGAGGCGTTTGGCTGGCGGGGGGAGAGGTGGTGGCGGAAATGTGCGGCAGAGCGAGGTGAGCGGGAGGGCGACATCGCGGAGGCGCGCCGCCGGGCGACGGGAGTGCTCGAAGACGAGGGACGGGCGGTTCGGGCGCGCGGTCGAGTGCCCAGGCCGGGCCGGGTTCGGGGCTCCGGGAAACCGGGCGCTGCTCTCGGTGATGCTCTACAGCTTCCCGCGGGCTGAGGGCGGTCCGCGGGATGCGGAGGCAGGACTATTTGGGCAGGGGAGCGGCACGACTATCCCGGGCGGCCCATCACCGGGCGGCTACAGCCCTCGACGCCTACGTCGAGGCGGGCGTGCTCGAGGCGGGAACGTAGGCACAGTCCTGGAGCATGGTGGTGGCGTTGCCACGTCAACGCGGCCTACGCGGAGCCGCCGCTCGCGAACCGCCGGAGACGGCGGTAGCCGCCGACGGCCAGGCAGACCGCCAGCAGGAGCCGGGCGGCGAACGGCAGGAAGGGCACCGCCGCGTCCCAGAGGGTGAACGTCAGCGAGCCGACCTCGCCGCCGTCGGCGGCGACGGCCACGAGGACCAGCGTCTCGGAGTGTTCGTCCACGTCGTCGTCGACGACCTTCAGGGCCGCCGTGGCCTCCCGCGCGCCGGCCGCGATGACGATGGACGTCGGGTCGAGCGTGAAGTCGTCCTCGTCGGCCACGCTGTCCGAACCGCCGCGCCGGACGACGAACACGGCGTCCCGCGACGAGGCGGCCGAGGCCCACACCTTCAGATCGTAGGTCTCGCCCTCGACGAGGTTCGAGTCCGAGGGTCCCTGGAACCTGTAGTCGACGGTGTCGTTGTCGACGATCATGATCTCCACCGCGCCGATGAGCACCTTGCCGGGGTCGGTGGCGGTCAACGTGAGGGTCTCGGTGTCTTCCACCACGTCGTCGTCGGTCGCCACCAACGCCGCGGTCCCGCTCGTGCTCCCGGCCGAGAGGGTGATCGCCGGGGGATCGAGGGTGAAGTCGTCGGCCAGACCGCGGGGGGACGCCGTCAGGCTCACTAGCGTCTCCTCCGTCACGGCGGGCGCGGCCGTCACCACCAGCTGTATCTCGCCCCCCTCCGTCACCCGGGTCGCCGTCGCCGCGAACGTGTAGGTATGGACGGTCTGGGCGTCGTTCTCGGTCACCGCGATGTCCAGCCGCGTGGGGTCGGTCTCGAGGCTGTCGCCGGTGGCGACCACCACGACCTCCCCCAGGTCCTTCACTTCGTCGTCGTCCACCACCTCGAACATGACGGAGGCCATCTTCTCCCCCACCGCGATCGTCATCGACGACGGCGCCGGCTCGACGACGGGGCCGACCAGCGTCAACCGCACCGTCGCGTCCTCGCCCGCGAGCACCGCGCGGTTCGCGGCGGCGGTCAGGGTAACGGCGCCGCCCTCTTCCACCGCCGCCGGCGGGTCGGCGGTGAGTGAGACCTGCAACGGCAGGTCGCCGACGGTGACCGTGTGCTCGATCGCGGCTTCGTCCGAGCGGGTCTGGGGGACGGCGGAAGCGAAGCCGGTGACCCGCGCGTTGACGCGGACGACGGCGCTCCCGCCCGTGACCGCGGTCACCGTGACCGCGGTGGTCGACGCCGACACCTGCACCGACGGGTCGGACGATGTCGCCGAGTAGACCACGGTGCTGCCGGGAGCCACCCCCTCGAACAGGTCGCTCACCGCCACGCTGAACGCCTCGCCCGGGTTCAGCCCGTCCGCCCCGGCCACCGCCGCGCTCGCGGCGTCGAACGCCTGCGTCACGGCCGAGTCCGGCTTCGGCGCGATCTGCTTCACCGTCGTGTCCTCGACCGCGATCTCGAAGCTGCTCTCGACCGAGCCCGCGCCGTAGGTCGACTCGCCGGTGGTCACCAGGTTCAGAACGAGCCGGTCGTCGTTGACGAACTCGTCGAGAAGCGCCTCGAGCCGCACCGCCGTCGCCGCCGACTGCGTCCCGTCGGGCGTGACCGCCGGCAGGGCCACGCTGGCCGGCGCCAGCCGGTAGGTCGACGCCTGGGCGGGGTCGCTCGGCGCCAGCGACAGGGCCACCGACAGCGCCTCGCCGGTCGCGGCCGTACGACCGCGACCTCGGTCCACCGAAATCGTCAGCTCGACGTCGCCGTCTTCCGACACCGACGACACCACCTGGTTCGCCGCGTCCCGCGCCACCACCGTGATCGCGGTCGGCGCAGGCAGCGCGTGCGCATCGGCCACCCGGATGGTCTGCGAGTCTTCCTCGGTGGCGTTGCCCGCCGTTCCCGAGTACGCCGTCACCGTCACCGTGTCATCCACTCGGTTCTTGTCGTTGACGGGAGGCGTGATCGCCGCCGTGAACGACGGGCGGTCGCCGTCGAGGGTGCCCGACAACTGATCGCCGTCCGTGCGGTCGTCCGTGTCCAGCGAATAGCCGGTTTCGCCGATCTGGAGCGTCAACGTCTTGCTGCCGTCCACGTGGTCGGGGTCTGCGCGAACCGTCACGTCGAACGGGGCCCCCTCCCGGGGTGGCGCGCCCGGCGTCAACGCCAGGACGTACGACTGCGTCTCGTCGTCGTCGACGGTCACTGTCCGCAGGGGCTCTTCGCCGGTCCCGCTGCCGGCCGCGATGGAGAGCCCGCCCGAGGCGGTTATCGCCAGCACGACCGTCTCGTCCTCGGCGTCGGGGTCGTGGTTGGTCTGCAGCAGGATGGTCCCGCTGACCTCGTCGGTGACGGCGCTGCCCGTCGTGTTGGCGGGGAAGGTGAGCGTCACAGCGCCCGGGTTCAGGCTGACGTCGGCGGGCTCGCTGGTCGCCTCCCCCACCCCGTGCCGCTCCACCTCGACGCTGACGGTCACCGTGGTCGACGGGGTGTTGGCGGCGACGCTCGCCTTGAGGGTCACGGCTATCGTGGCGTTCGCGCCCTCCGTCACCTGCTCCGCCACGTCCACCTTCAGGCCGTTGCCGTGGAACGTGTCGTCCGCGGTGAGTTGCGCCGCCGCCTCACCGCCGCCGAACGCGAAGACGACGGCAAGCGCCGCCGCCCACTTCGGGGCGCGGCGGTGCCGTCTCGCCTGAACCGTTCTCGTGCACGTCGGCATCGGTGTTCCCTCTCCGTCTCGGGTTCGATCCGCCGAAATCAGTCGCCTCGCCGCCGGCGCGGGCAGCCTCGCGGAATCGCCGGAACGACCGGCCGGTCCGCACCGGCTCGGGCTCGGGCAGCACCCAGGGCGGATCGACGGCCGGTCCATGCCAGCGACGTTCCCATGATATCGTGCGGCGCCCGTTACGTCAGTCCATCGGTGGACAGGACACCGCGTCCGGTGAAGGGCTCGGGCGACGACCTGATCTCGGAGCGCACCCGCGAGGGCCTCGCCCGAGCCAGGGCCGGCGCCTTTCCTCGAGCTGGGCGTCTCCAAGACCGCCATCGCGAAACTCACGGGCGTGTCGTGGACGACCCTGTACAGCTTCACGCCCCGGCATGATGCCGGGGCGTGTCACTGTACGACGTCAGCGACGACTCGCGACTCGGCCGGTCCGGCCGCAGGACGCGCGGTGCCGCGCGTCGGCAACGGTTACCGGCCCTCCTCCTCGAAGCTGCGCAGGTAACGGGACACGGTGATCCGCGCGCAGCCGATCGCCTTCGCGATGCGCCCGAAGCCGAGGCCCTGGGCGCGAAGCTCGACCATGCGCGCGACCGCCTCGGCCGACATCGGCGGGCGCAGGAACCCGCGCCTGACCGTCACGCGGCCGCGCCGGCGCAGGACCTTCCGGTCGGCGAGGGCCGGCATCGAGCGCTCGTCGTCGTCGACATCGGGCGCATGCTTAGCCAGCTCGTGCCAGTCGACGGCCGCGCGCGTCGGACCGCCGTCGACGGGCTCGGGGTCCGGCATCTGGTCGAGGAGGCCGTCGCCGCCGCGCCACGCGACCTCGAACTCCTGCTCGGGGCTCGCGGACGACTCGCGGACGACCGTCGTCAGCGGCTCGACCCGATGGTAGACGACCGACAGCCCCGTCGTGTGGCCGGCGCCGGTGCGATACGACACGTCGGCGAGAGCCGAGCTCACGGCCGGACTCGCCAGCGCCGCCGCCAGCGCGGAGCCCTGCAGGCGCAGCTTCGTCGCCACGCGCAAGGCGCGGATGGTCGAGCCGGCGCCGTCGATCGAGCGGACGACGATCTCGGAGCCGACCCGGAGCGGCCGGCCCTCCCGGAACGGATACCCGCCGCCGTCGCGGAACCGGTCCCTCCTCGAGTTGCGGACGCGAGTGCTGGCCATCGTTCACTCCTCCTGCGGCGAGTCGCGTCCGGCCTCATGCCGACCCGCGCTCGTGCGCACACGTCGCGCCGCAGGACCCCTGCCCGCGATTCCGGGGTCAGGGATCCCCGCAGGGGACCGCTGCCCGGGGTGTCTAATCGACCGGCCGATGCTTTTCGGCGCCGGCGTTCAGGCCGGCCGGCCCGAGAGAGCGGTCCCCTCGCGGGCATGGCGGTGGTGGTGGGGAGGGCGGTGGTGGTGGTGGGGAGGAGCCGGCCTGCGGCGAAGCCGCGTTTCTTGCCGGCGCCGTCAAGGTGAAGGAGCGGAGATTCGACGGCCCGGGCGTTCAGCGGCGGCGATCGATCTTCGCTTTGCCGTCCTTGACGCCGGAATCTGCGAGAGGCGCACCCGTCTGGCCGGCCCGCTCTTCAGGCCGGCCGGGTGCGCCGTCGCAAGGGCAGGGGTTCGCCGCCCATCCCGTGGCCGTCGCCCTTCACGGCCGCGGGATGGAGGCCGGACCGCGGTTCCAGGTCCGGCCGTGGGCGGCGTCCGCCCCGCCGGCGGAGCCGGCGTTCGGAGCGGGTCGCCCTTTACCCGCTGCGGGGGCGGATGGGACGACTGTGTGTGCAAGCCAACCTCTCGACCTGGCACGGCGCGAGCAGGGGGCGGGCGGGGGCGGCACGCCCCCAAGCGGCGGGCCGGCAGACCCGCACGCGGGCCGCGGCGAACGGATCGGATACAGCGCGGCCCGCGTCGCTCGCGGGCCCTGTCCGGCCCGCCCTGGCCGGCATCCGGCGGGTGGGGCTCGGGGAGGGTTGTCCCTCCCCGAGGAACTGGACCTGCAGCGCGATACCCTGGAGGCGGCCGGCGTCGACGCGGTCAACGTCTGCCACGACCTCGCGTCCAGTGTCCGGGACGATCGGGTGGTGTATTATCCAAGCCGCCACGCCCGAGGAGGAGCAGTGACCACGCCGGAACTCTTCAAGGCGGTGCGGAAGGCTGCGGCTGCCGCTGCTGCGACCGCAGAGGTCGTCGAGAGTAGCGTGCTGGGTAGCGAACGGGTCCACTTCATGGATGACCTGCAGGATCCGGATCGTTCGTTCATGGTGCAGAGATTGTGGCTCCCCGATGGCATAGTCGCATGCCGGAGGAGGTTCTACCTCCCAACGGACTCGGAGATCGTCGTCTATGACGGCGTGGAGCTCCACCTCGACAACAGTGACGTGCAGTTCGGTGGACGTGCCTCCACCGCAGGCACCGGTCTCCTGGAACTCCTGGAGCCCGTGAACAAGCATGGGGTCGTCGAGGAGTTGAAGTGGAGGCCGCTGCGCGGGAAGCCGCCGGTGACCCCACAGGAGTTCACCCGTCTGGCGCTCGAAGATCTGCTGTTCCCCAAGTGAGGTTCACCAGGGCCTCCAGGCTGAGTTTGGCAACCGCACCCGGCTGTGCCCGCCACGCCCAAGGTGCCGAGCGCGTGCCCCGCCTTGTCCCCGAGGGCCACTGCCGCTGGCTGAAGCGCGAGGCGGCTGTCAACCGAGCCTGGCCACGTCGAGAGCGTCCGGCCGGGATGCGGTGCCCTGCGTGATGCGTTCCTCGAGGAACAGCTTGGCGTCGCGCCGCTTCGCGAACGCGGCCGAGGGGCGCCACTCTTCGGGCTGATCGGTTGCCTCGTGAACCTCCCAGCGAGCAGAGTTCGGTTGCGGTGCGGACTTCGTTCGCACGAGCCGCCAGCGGCCGTCGGGGGTGCGGTACTCTCGGCGGCCGTTCTTGCGCGGCTCGTGTCTCGGTGTCAGCTTGTCGTTCTGCCGGCTGCTCTCACGCGCGCCCGGTCGTCACCCGTGCGATTCCACCCGCTCGGCGGGGAGCCGTCGTTTCGACGTCGCCCACGTGTGCGCCGACGTCGGCGGCGCCGAAGAGCGGGAGCTGGCGGAGCGCCTGGTCGATCTCGGCGACGGTGGCGGCCCTGAAGCCGTTGCCCGTGTCGATGTCGACTCGCACCACCCCTGCCTCGCCGGTGGCCAGGACTCGCCAGCGGATCGTCATCAGGAGCCTGCTGTCGTCGTCGCGAACAGGTTGCTCTCGTTCGGTACCCACTCGACGAGGGGCGCGGTCTCGCCGGCGTCCCAGACGTCCCAGGCGTCGAATCCCTCGGTCGCCGGCGCCCACCAGGGGAGGCCTGTCCTCACGGCGGCGTCGATGCCGGGGCGGACGCCGTTCTTGTCCGGATGGTCGTGGTCGGCGATGACAGCGGCGGGGCGACGGCCAAGCCGTCTGGGCCGTCTGGCCGTCTCGAGGAGTCCGTTTCGGGAAAGGTAGGCCAGGACGCCGAGCGGCGGGTCGGTGATGGTGAGGGCGACCGCGAGGGCCGAGGTCACGCCCTCGGTGAGCAGGAGCGGTCCCGCCGCGCGCCAGCGGGGCGACGTCGCGAGTCCGGGGAGCCGAAGGTCGCGCTGAAACCGCTTGGTGCCGTCGGGTAGGATGAACTGGGCGCCGGCGATGCCGGGAAGCAGCTGCCCGCTGGCGAAGGGCTTCAGCGGCACGAGCCACATGTCGCGGTGCGTCCAGACGAGCCGCTCGGATCCGGGGAACTTCCGGCGGAAGTACGACGGCTGGCCGCGATGAGCGACGGCGAAGAGCCGGCGGGCGCGCTGGGCCTGGTCGGAGAGTGTCGGGTCGGCGAGCTCGACCGCGACGGCGGCCGGGCGCCGGCGCCGCGGCCGAACCGGGGCGTCGAACGAGTCGCCGAGCAACGCGCGGTGCAGTTGTCGGTACGTGTGTCCGTGCCGGCATCGCGCGAGCACGGGTTGGACGCGCCCGGGCTTGATCCAGAAGCGGTCGTCGCCGGTCTGGCAGATCGGGCAGGGGCCGCAGTGTTCCTGCCCGCGGCGGCGGAGCGTGATGCCCTGCCGCCGGCACGCATCGATCCAGTCGTGGACCGTGGCCATGATCTGGTTCCGCTCGGTTCGGTCTGCAGGGCGCTGGAGGCGGCGCGCAGGCGCGAGCCCGGAAGTGACGACCGCGGGTCTGTCCCAACCCGCGCCCTGCTGGTCTCGCATGATATCCCGTCCTGCGCAGGAGCGAATCACCCGCCCAGTCGGAGGAGGGCCTTGACATGAGATGCAGTTCACTCGATGCGGCCGCGCTGGTCGTGGCGGTCGTGGCGACGCTGGCCGGTTGCGCATCGAGGGGGCCTCGCGCGGCCGAGATGGAGCACGTGAGAGAGCGGCAGGCCTGCCAGGTCCGTTCGGAGGCGTGCGGTCCGGAAGCCGGACTGGAGGCGTGGGCGGCGGGGCTGCGCCGCCTGCGCGCCGAGCAGTGCGGGACCGATCACGGTCTCGGACCCGGCGCGGCGGAGTTCGTTTGCGAGGAGCCGGCCCGGTTCGTGCGCTACGACTTCGACCTGATGCCGTGGATGGACGCGGACTGGGCATCCCGGCCTGGCCCCGCGCGCCGCGGTGCGCTCCTGTGCCGGGAGGGCGGCGGCTTCGCGGCCGTGGACAGCAGCTTCGGGGAGTTCTGGGTGCCGGTGCAGTACTACCGGCAGGATCGCCATCCGCGGCTGCGGCTGATGCCGCAACAGCGGATGGCCGGGTTCATCGCCTGGGCGCGGCGATCTTGCGCGGGGTGACGGCCGCGTATTCACGGGTGGGATTCTGCGGCGAGATTCTCCAGATGCGTCCGCTCGTCTTCGAGTTCCCTCAAGTAGGTGACGACTATGGAGCCGGCGGACGCGCCGGGTGGGCACGAGAGGGCAAGGCTGCCGCATGCAAGGACATCCCAGGTGTCGTCTGCGTGCGCTTGGCGGAGCGCATCGAGGGCGTTGCTGTAGAACGTGGTCGTAGTATGCAGTTGTCGTTGCGCGGCTGCGATCGTCGTCGGCGGAAAGGGCCCGCGCCGGATGCCACGGATGCCACCCGGTACTCGGCCGTTTTGCGCGGCTACCGCCTCGGCGGCGCGTTCTATCCGTTGCTCAATCTGGGCCAGAATCTCGTGCTGAACGGTCTCGATCTCGTCCAGGGTCATCGCGACTTCGTCGCGGCATCCGGCCGCGAACATGATCGTGAACGGCGCGACGACGAGGAACGACCAAGCGGTGAGGGTTCTCATCGTTGCTCCTCTCGTTGTGGGCCAACCAGAGCGCGGTAGAGCTCGTGCCAGGCGAGCGTGCGGTAGCGCGGCATCGGGTCGCGCCATGGCGTGGCCTCGCGTGCGTTCGTGGAGCCGACGTTCACCACTCGCAACGCGCCGCAGTGGGCGCAGTGCTCGAGTTCGGTGTGTCCCTCGCGGGCGTCGGGGTTGCCGGGATGCGCGACAGGGCCACGGAAGGGCCGGCGCGTAATGGTCTGGCGCATGCCGTGGTCGCACTGCGCGATCGACAACCGGCTCTGCTGAGCAACCACCAGGACGACAGGCTGCTCGTGGCGGTTCGTCCACGCGATGGCCGTAAAGGGCTGCACCGGCGCGAAGCCGAGGGTCGCGAGGAGGTCGTTGACCTGGTCGACGGCGGGCGGGTGCTTCGTGAGCTCGCGCTGCTCGATGTCCAGGTGGTACTCCGCGGGGAGGGTTCCGAGGTAGTGGGCGTCGTCCTCGTACGCGGCTTCGATCGTACGGGGGTCGAGGTCGCCGGGGTGGTCGGGGATGGCGCAGACGATGAACGGGTCCGCGTCCGAGGTCTGGGTGAGCATCATTGGTCCGTGCGGCGCGTCGTCGCCGCCGAAAGGCAGTCGTTGGCGACGAGGCTCCAGGAGTCCCTGACTGCGCCGTCCCTTCCGGGCCACTGGGTCTTGGTGAGGTCGCCCATCAGGCAGACCCCGCTGCCCTTCCTGCACTTCGCGAGCCGCGCGGCGGCGTCCCGGAAGGCGGTGACGTCGAGGAACCACGTCTGCGGTTCGGGCGCTCGGGGTCCGGTGACGTTGACCGCGACCCTCGCCGTCGTGTAATTCGTGCCGGCGTTGGAGGTGCGTTCGACGGGGTCGGCGACGAGCCGTCCGAACGCGGAGATCTGGACGTTGGGGGTCGGTGCAACAGGCGGCGGGCGACCCCGTCGTCGTTTCCGTGGCCGGCGCGTTCGGAGCTGGCGCGTCAGCAGCCATCGGGTCGGGGGCCGTTCAGGGTACAGCGGGAGGCTGGGGGAGCACGGCGCGTTCGAGCGTTTCGAGGCGCTGCTCGACCTTGCCGAACTCGATCTCGACGTTGCGGAGCCAAGTGTTGAACTCGCGATGGTCCTCGCGCATCTCGCGATGGTCCTCGCGCATGTCGTTGCGGAGCTCGTCGATCTGGCCGTTCATGACGTTCATCTGGCCGCCAATCGTGGCCAAGTGATCGTTGAGTCCGCCTGCGACGACAGCGATGGTACTCACGATGATCGTTGTGATCGCGAGTCCCGTTCCGATGATGGTCAGGTTCGTCTGGCTCATTCAACCCCACATTACCACGGTCCGCCCCATCGCGACCGTGCTTCCCTCCGGCGCGCCCCGCGCCTCCCGCGCCCGTGCGGCGTTCCCGGTCCAGCGCTCATCGGCGAGCACCGCCAGGCAGCCCGGGCAGTCCACCTGACCGTCGTCGGATGCCAGCCGTTCGTCGGGTGTCGGCAGGCCGCAAGCAGTCAAGGTCTCGTCAGTCTCGTCCCACTCGTGGACCCAGGCTTGTGAACCCGGTGACGTTGCGGGTTCGGCCGCGAGCGCAGCGAGCCGACGAACCAAGCCCTCACGTTGCTCCGCGGTTCGGATTCGCTCCATTACTCCACTCTAGCGCCCCTCCCCCCTGTGCCCGCAGGCTGCAACTCGCGGCGCGATAGTGGGGCCCCGACCCGGCGGGCCGGGGTCGTCCAGGCGGAACTCGACCCGCCGACGTGGCCGGCGGGTCGCTCGTGTATGGTCGGTCGCTTGCGACCCCGCAGGACATCGCGGGGTCGTCCATGGTGCGCGCGAGGAAACAGCCCTCTGGTCGTGGTCCCGACCCGGCAGGCCAGGTCGACCGATGGCGTGATTGTGAGGTCCCGACCCGGCGGGCCAGGGTCGTCCAGGCGGAACTCGACCCGCCGACGTGGTGGGCGGGTCGCCGTTGATGGTCGGTCGCTTCTGACCCCGCAGAACATCGTGGGGTCATTGAGGGCGCGCGCGAGAGACAGCCCTCTGGTCGTGGTCCCGACCCGGCGAGCCGGGTCGTTCGACGAAGCTCGACCCTTGGCCGGGACGCCGGTGCTGATCGGTCTCCCGACCCGGACGGAAGAGCCGACCCGCGCGGCCGGGTCGTTCGAAACGCGCCGATCCGGGTCGTTCTGGAACCGGTTGGCCCCCACGAGCGTGTGTGGTACGTTCGGCCCCTCGGGCCGTTCCGCGTGAGACTGTCGCGGGAGTGGGGGAGATGGATTCAGAGCACGAGGCACAGGACGAGCTGGTCGAGATCGGCGGCAGGCAGTACCGGGTCCATCCGGCGGCGGCCATGTTCCCAATCATGTCCGGCCGCGAGTTCGACGAGCTGGTCGAGGACGTGCGCGTCAACGGGCTGCGCGAGCCGGTCGTCGTCAGCGGCGACCAGCTGGTAGACGGGCGGAACCGGGTCCGGGCGTGTGTTGCTGCCGGTGTCGTCCCGGAGGTCCGGGAGCTGGAGCACGGGACCGACGCGGCGTCGTGGGTGATGTCGGTGAACGTGCACCGGCGTCACCTGGACGCGTCGCAACGGGCCCTGCTGGCGAGCCGGCTGTCCGCGCTCAGCGGCGAGGTGACGTTGAGCCGGGCCGGGGAGCTGATGGGCGTGTCGCGGGCTTCGGTGGCGCGGGCGGCCGCGGTCGAGAAGGGCCCCGAGCCGTTGAGAGCCGCTGCACGCGACGGCGTCGTGTCGGTGGGCGACGCCTACGAGTTGCGCGGCGAGGAGCCGGAGACCATCGCGCAGCTGGTCGAGGACGTTCGCTCCGGCGCGGCGCCGAATCTGAGGGCCGCGAAGCGCAACCGGGGCATTCAGGACAAGCCCCGGAAGAAGGACCCGCGGGGCCGGAAGCCGAAGGCCGCGGCCACCGACGCAGGGCAAACGTCGGGCGAGGCCGGCGATGGCGGCGGCGGGGTCGCGCTCGGGCAGCTCGTGGATCCGGAGGAGCCGGGTCCGGGGTGTCCACCGACGGCACCGGGTTCGGAAGCGGAGACGCTGTTCTCGGGAGCCGAGGCTCTCGAGGCAGGTAAGGGGAACGTCGCCCCGAACCCGGGAGATCTGCGCAGTCGAGCGGAAGTCGCCCTGGGTGGACACGCGGCCGTGGAGGGGTCCAGCATCGACGAGGGAGCCCCATGGCCTGCCGAGGGCGGCGTGGTGTGGCTGACCGGGGAGGGCGGTCTGGACGGCGTGGTCGAGCGGGTCGTGGACTGCGTCAAGAAGGTCTCGGAGTCGGGCGGGGTGGTCGTAGCCGGCCCTGCGGACGTCGGGTGTGCCTGGGCCCAACGGCTCATGGCTCTCCCGGAGCTGACCGCGGTGTCGTTCGAGCGAGCGTCGGCAGATGAGCTTCCGCGGATGCTGTGGGGTTTCCGGGTGGGGCCGGGCGAGTTCAGCAGGGCGTGCGACGGGTTCGGGGTTGTTCTGGAGACGGCGTCCCGGTAGGCGCGTGCCGAACCGGCGGGCGGCGACGCGAGCGGTCCGGCCGCGACCCCGTACCGTCGAGCTCAGCCGGACCGTTCGCGTGAACGGGGCGGTCACGGACGCATGGGCGAAGGAGAAGCGCCGGCCGGGGGCGGTGCGGGGAGCTCGAAGGGCAGGGCGTTTGCGGGGCTGTAGACGGGCAGGCCGTCCTGGGCGGCCTCCTCGGGGCTGTCGGCGCCGGTCCCGTCGGTGTTCCCGTCGGTGTCTCGCGTGACGCAGAGCCGTTGGCCGGCGGCGCGCAGCGGTTCGAGAAACGCGATAGGCGAGACGGTGGCGACCTCGGTGGAGGCGATGCCGTGAGCGGTGTTGATCTGGCGGACGTACCGTGCGGCGTCACCCCAGTGGTAGAGGCGGCCGTCAGGGCTCTGCAGCATGTGGATGTGCGGCGCGTCCGCGTTGGTGTGGCAGATGACCCGGCTCCGGGCCCAGGGCAGCGGCCAAGCGTAGGGACGGGGCAGCGATGTGAGGCGAGCCACGGCGGTCTGGTCGAGGAGCAAGCTGTCGTCGAGCGCCTCCCAAGGCGGCGGCGTGGCCGACGCCTGCCGGGGGTCCACTTCCGGTGGCTCAGGGGAATCAGGGGCGGCCTCGTCGGGCCGTCGTTCGGGCTCGGGCGTCTCGCTTGCCAGCCCGGGCACGTCTCCGTCAACGGGGCTGGCGACGACGGCGGGGGAGTCCGGTTCGACGATCTCGGCGACGGGCGGTTGCGGGTCGGTGGGCACCGGCGGTGTCGCGACGGGCGTCTCGCCGGGCTCGGCGAGTTCGGCGACGAGTACCGGCTCGTCGTCGGGCGCTCGCGGCGTGAAGATCACGAGCAAGACTAAGGCCAGCAGAGCGACGGCCGCGTAGACCACGGACGTGTGCGTTGGCGGCAGGCGGAGCCGCAGTCTGGGCGGCGCGGTGAGCTTGGGCAACCGCAGCTTGAAGCGACGGACGGGGGCAGCAGGCTCGTCAGCAGCCGGTGCGTCAGATTGGTCGTGGTCGGTCATTGGTGGTCGCCCTCGTGGTTGTCCAGGTACTCGATGATCGCGTCGATCACGATGTCCCGGGCCGCCCGGTCGGCGTCGATCGCGTAGTGGCGCAGCCGCCGGTGGAGCTTGCGCGGCATCAGGATGTTCATTGTAACGGGGGCGGCCGGCTGCGGGTCGGGTCGGGCCGCGCGTCGCGGCGCCGCGGCCGCGGGAGGCGTTGATGGCGGTCCGGAAGGCATCGGTGTCGGCTTCGCGGGCGGGGGCGCCGGTTCGCTCTCGGGGTCTTTGTTGAGCTTCTGAAGGGCGTCGGTGAGGTCCTTGCGGTCGGTCATGCAGTCTCCTTGGTGTCTGCCTGCGGTAGCGCCCGGGCGGAGACGAGCCAGTCGTAGAGCTCGACGAGCTCGGCGGCGGCCTTCGTGCCGGGCTCGGTCTCGGCGGCGCAGCGGCCGGAGTTGAAGGCGTGGCTGTGGGCGATGCGTTGATGCAGCGTGACCGGGCAGATCGCGACGTCGGCGGCGGCCAGGATCCGGTGGCTCTGTGCGATTGTCGGGTGGTTGACGATGGCGCGGTTGATGACGACCGTGGCGGGTGTGCCGGCGCTCTCGGCGATCCGGATGGTCTGGTGAATGGCCCGGAGGTCGGGAGCGGAGGGCTGGACGGGGATGAGGATGTGGTCGGCGAGGGTGGCCACCGTGAACGCGTCTCCTCCAGAGTGCGGAGCGGTGTCGATCACGCAGAGCGTGGCGCCCAGCGGCGCCATTCGGCCCAGCATTCGTTCGAGGCGGTTGGCGTGAGCCGGGAGGACGTCGGGGTGCTCGAGGCCGGCGTCCTGGCGGAGGTCGTGCCAGTTGCAGGCGCTGCCCTGGGGGTCGACGTCGAGGAGGACGGCTCGGTGCCCGGCGTGTTCGGCGAGCGCGGCGATCGCGCAGGACAGGGTGGTCTTGCCGGTGCCGCCCTTCTGCGAGAGCACTGCAAGCACAGGAGGCCTGGTGGGCTTGATGACCAGTGACGGCATGCCAGCAACAGAAACATCCGCAACTGTTGTGCCATCCGGTGACGATGGTCTCTTCATGACTCTTCATGATATCAGGACAGTTGACGGAAGGCCACGATGTTGTTCTTGTAGTGCGTTACAGGCGTTCAGAGTGTATTGTCAGTGTAAAGAGTTATGAGTGTAGTATTTGTAATGGTTGATTAAGATATAATATGCGCTCTATGACTTTCATGCGGAAGGCTCTGCGGCGGCCGGGAGATCGGCCCTGACGGTGCGCGGAGACGGTGGGCCATGCGGAGGACTCCGTGGGGGGGCGCCGGGCCCTGGCGGGCCGCGAGGGCTCTCCTCGTGGTCGTGGGGCCGCGGCTGACCGTGCAGGCCCAATCGGTACGCCTGCATGTAGACCGAACCGACGGAATGGGGCCTCAACGTCGGCGCGGCGGCTCTCGCGATCTTCCGGTCGCTCCAGCCGGCCGCCACGCCGATCCCCCACCGCGCCCGGATCCGGCGCAGCTGCGACTGCGTCCACGGGTGCCGTCGCCAGCGCGGCAGCCGGTTGCGCCAGACCCAGGCGCGCAGGGCGGCCGCGGTCCGGCCCATGCGCCTCGCGAGACGCTCCCACTCGAGCGCGGGGACGTTGTGGCGCCAGCGCACCATGAGCTCCTCGACCTGGCGCCGGTCGTCCGCCGTCCAGACGGTGCGGTGTCGATGGTCGCCTCGGGACCGGGCCCGGGGCCGTCGTCGGGGCATTGGCCGCATTCTCTCACTTCCGCGGAGCGGACAAATCCAGCCTGAGCGACCCCCGCGGTGCTGACCCAGGAGTGACACCTTGGTTTCACGCTCTGGGTCAGGAACGAGTAGTACGTAGCGGGGTCGCTCAGGCGTTGTTTTTCGTGGAGGTCGTGACCCAAACGGCAGTATATGCTATGCTTAAGTAGTTATATATCAATGAGTTATCGTTTTCATTGGTGAAATCGAAGGGGCGTCTGAGGTGAAATCTGGGCGGTCTTGATGAACTTCAGGGTTTGGGCGGCATGTGACGAAAAGCGTGATCGTGATTGGTTCCGCCCAAGACATGGCTGGGTCTCGCCGGTCTGAGGGTGATGGCTTCGTTCGCGGTGATATCAATCATGGCTCCGGTTTGGGGGTTGTCGAGCAATATCAATTGAGATCGTCACGGGGGCCCGTGTGGTGCGCGGTCCGCTCCGTACAGGTAGACGGCCCACTCGATCATCAACGCGTTCGGCGGCGTTCTGAAGACGTCGGATCGTGCGTAGGCAGCCTCCGTCCGGTTGCGAACACGGTGTGCCAAGGCGGCCTCGATGACCTCTCGGGGGCGAGACGTCTGTTCGGCGGCCCAATCGCGGAACGACGATCGGAAGCCGTGCGGATCCCCTGCATCGTGGCGGCGTGCCCGGCGGCGGGGATGGCGGGGCGAGCTCACGCAGATGCCGGCGCTGGCGATGTCGGCCCGGGAGCGTCGACCCGCGCGATGCAGACGGCGGTGGCGGCGCGCGTGGCGGTGACGGGAGGACCGTAATGGCGGCGCGTGAGTTCGCGGAGATCCGGGGGAAGCAGGTGCACGCGGCGCGGCCTCCGCGCGTGGGGCGCTGGTGCTGCATACGGGGTCATCGCTCGAGGAGGGTTCGCAACGTCTCGCAGGCTGGCGGCTCCTCATCGTCCGCAAGCATCTCCGGAGCGGTGAACAGCGGGTTGCCGGGCGACCACAGCTCCACGCTCTCGGAGTTCTCCTCGTAGTAGGCGGGGTCTGTCGTCACGCGGACGGGCTCGGGCATACCGGGGGCCAGCAGGCTGTACTCGCGCGGTCGCAGCGGCTGCACCTCGGTACCCGGCGGCATCAGATGCGGGTCGCTGATTACGCGGTCCAGGTCGTCCAGGGTCACCGGGGACGGGGCGCGGACCGGCATGGCGGGGTTCGCATCGAGCGCGGTATCGATGTCGAATCCGCCCTGCTCCTCTTCGGACACTCGCCGGCGGATCCGGTCGGCGATGCTCGACGTGTGCGGGCTGCCGCGGCCAGCGAGGACGGCGTCGGCAATCTCTCGGGGCAGTCGAGCGAGAATCGGTTGCAGGCGTCCGACGACCTGCTCGAACAGTCCGATGCGGTCGCGCAGCGCGCCGTAGACCTCCGTCTCGACCGTCCCTTCGTAGTGCAGGTTCACGACGCGGATCGTGGCGTGGCGCTGGCCGACCCGATCGATGCGGCCGATGCGCTGCTCGACCCGCATCGGGTTCCACGGCATGTCGTAGTTGACGAGGGCGCCGCAGAACTGGAAGTTGAGCCCCTCGGCCGCCGCGTCGGTGCACAGCAGCACGTCGGCGTCGCCGTCGCGGAACCGGCGCTTGACCTGCTCGCGGTCGATGACTCGCCATTCGTCGTCGGTGCCGACGGGACTCTCGCCGCCGCGGCCGGAGAAGCAGAGCAACCGGTAGCCCTGCGCCCGAAGCGCCCCCCGCAGGAAGTCCATTGTGTCGGTGTACTGGGTGAAGACCATGACCTGGGCGTACCCATCGCGCGTCAGCTCGTTCAGCGTCTCCGTCAACTGCGCCAGCTTGCTGTCCGGCGGCAGGACGGAAATCTGCTCCAGCAGGCCGTCTATCTCACCCTGTTCCTCGACCGCCGACGCCTGCGACTCGAGGGCGCGGAGTTCGTCGATGTCCGGGACCTCGTCGAGCGCTTCGTCGTCGGGCGCATCCTCCTCCAGGGCGACCGTCGATTCGAGCGCCGCCTGCCGGCGCGTCGACAGGGTGGCGCCCAACGCGGCGAAGCTGCTGGCGAGGCGGCGGCGGTAGATCGTCATCACGAAGCCGACGGCGGAACGCTCCGCCTTGGCGGCCCGTTTGTAGGTCGTCGAGACGTACTCGTCCACGGCTTCGTAGAGGCCGCGTTCGGCGTCGCTCATCGTGACGAACCGGTCCTGCACCTGCCGATCCGCGATGGCGGTGGACAACACGCCGTCCGCGGCGTAGCGGCGCAACAGCTCGCGTGTGTGGCGCGAGATCAGGCGCCGGATGGGCGTGTTCGCAAGCATGACGCGGACCGCCGCGCGGCGCTCGGCGGTCTCGAGCCGCCGGCGGGGAATGCTCGCCTCGTCCCGCAGGGCGCGCAGCAGCGCGGAAGTTCTCAGGCGCGACAGGCCGGTCAGGGCGTGGACCGCGTCGCGGGACACCTCACCGTAGCGGCGTTCGACAGCCTGGAACAACCGCGCCATCCGATCCAGCGCTTCCGGCGACGGGCTTGGTCCCCTGGCCGCCTTGAAGAAGTCGAGGAACGCCGACTCCGTCCACTCGGGAGGCAAGCCGAGCAGATCCAGCAGATCCCACACCTCTATCGGATGCACCTGCATCGGCGTCGCAGTCAGCAGGACGAGTCCCTGCGTGCGACCCTTCAGGGCGCGCATCAGCCTGAGCAGCGTGTTCGGGCCGCCCTCCTGCTGGCTGCCGGCGGCGCGTCTGCGGGCGTGGTGCGCCTCGTCGAGCAGGACCAGGTCCCAGGGCTGGGCCTCTTCTAGCAGGACCGCGGCGCGCTCCTTGCGGCGCATCAACTGGCTGGACGCCAGCACGGCGGGCTCCTCGTGCCAGTGCGCCGGGTCGACCTTCCGCTCGTGGTTCCCGCGCAGTGCCTTGGCGGGGTAGCGGACGAGCTTGCCCTCGTCGTAGATCGGCCAGTTGAGATTGAACTTCTCGCGCAGCTCGATCTGCCACTGCTTCAGCACCGCCTTCGGAGCCAGGATCAGGATCCGCTTCGCGCGCCCCGCGAGCCACGCCTGCCGCAGCAGCAGGCCCGCCTGGATGGTCTTGCCGAGGCCGACCTCGTCGGCGATCAGGAGCTTCGGCGGCCAGCCCTTGTAGAGTCGCTCGAAGGCCCGGAGCTGATGCGGCCACGGGTCGATGGCCGCCGTCGCCGCGCCGACCTCCGCTCCGCCCGCGGGCAGTGACGGAGCGCGACGGATGAACGACCAGACGAGCCGCCGCCGGTCCGTCGGCGGAAGCCGTGGCGGCTCTGGCGTTTCGGGCGCGACGGGGCCGACGGGCGGCACCGGCACCGGCAGCTTGTCGTTGAGGCGTGCGGGCAACTCCCGTGGCAGGAACCGGAGCAGGTTCTGCCGGGCGGCGTCCGGCACGTCGAGCACGATGGCGCGCGGGGACTGATCAGCCCACAGACGCGCGAAGTTCTGCTCTTCACGCTCCACCCGCTCCGGTTCCGGACCCCAGCTCCGGTAGACGTTGATGGTCTCCCAGTTGCGCTGCCACCCGGCGGTCGTCTCGTTGAGACTGCCGGTCCAGGCGATCTTGTAGCCGGCGCGATCCTCGATGACGCCGGACTTCTCGTGGAAGATCGCCGTGCCCTCGATTGGGCACCGGTCCGCGTCGCAGGGTACGGCCACCTTCACGTCGAGGTGGTTGCGGCCGATCATCCAGGCGAGGAGCTCCAGGGCATGGGCGGCGTCGGTGTCCGGCGGCGCCAGCGGCAGCTCGGCGAGGCGGCGCTCGACCTGGTCGCGCAGCGTCTCACCTTCACGAATCGCGTCGATCTCCTCGCGGTCGAGCGTGCAACCGACGATGAGGCGCATGCGCCCCTCGTTGCGGACGAGGCCCTCGACGCCGCGGGCGGCCAGCGCGAGCGCCCCGGCGTCGAAGTAGCCGGTCAGCCGGTCGTAGCGCGCGGCGTCCTGAAGCGCCGGGACGTAGAACACCCGGACGAGGTCGCCGTCCTCCGGGGTGTACTTGAACTGCCAGTCGCGGTCGTTAAGCACCGGCCTACTCCCACGGATTCACGATCGCGACCCCTGCCGCCTCGAAGTCGCCGACGTTGCGCGTCGCGACACTCATGCCGTGCACCAGAGCGACCGCTGCGATCTGTCCGTCCTGAATGCCGAGCCGGCGGCCCGCGCGTTCCGCGGCGGCGGCCATGTCGCCGTACCGCTTGGCGGCGCGTTCGTCGAACGAGAAGATTCGGCCGCGGAACTGCGCGCTCGTCGCCTGCCAGAAGTCCAGCAGGCCAGAGCGCCGACGACCGTCAGGCAGACGCGCGATCCCGTACCGCAGCTCCGCCAAGGCGATTTCCGGCAGCGCGAGCGCCGGCTCGTTGACTTCCAGCCACGCGATCACGCGCGGCTCCGGCACCGGTCTCGTCAGTTCCGACAGGACGTTGGTGTCGACCAGGATCACGCCAGCTCTACCGGATCCTGCGGCTGCCTGTGCTCACGGATGAACGGCTCGATGTCCTCGCCCGGCTCGACCAGCGCGATCAGGTTGTGCGGGAACGTGCCTGCCGGCGCGGCTTGCTCGGCGGCGTCGTCGAGTATCGAGCGCACCAGGGCTTCGAGGCTGCAACCGCGTTCTTCGGCTCGTTGCCGGAGGCGCGTCTTCGATTCCGGCGACAGGTTGCGAATCGTGATGCTTGCCATGGCTCCTCGTTGTGCGACGAAGCGAATCAATGATTGCACGCAATCACCGTGTCGGCAAACCTCGGGTTGGGGTCGGTGCGTGCTTGCGCCGACGCCGGAAGTCGTTCGGCGCGAGACGGCCGCGTCGTCATTCGCGGGCGCTGCGCCAGAAAGCGAGCTGATCGGGCTCGTCGACGCGGTCGCTGTACGCGAGGCGTGACAGCTCGTAGAGGGCCTGGAAGTCGTCGCCGGCGGCCCGCACGTCGCCGGTGAGCTTCGCGCCGGTGATGTCCGGCGACAGGGGCAGCACTTCGAGGACGGCTTCGAGCGCCGTCACGAACCGGGGCTCCTCGCCCACGCCGGCCCGTTCGAGCAACTCCCGAGCCGCGGTCAGCGACCTGCTGCGGGCCGCGTGGGCCGCGTGGTGCAAGGCGTCGATCATGCCCCGCGAGCCATCGGCCGGGCCGAGCGACCCGGTGGCCGCCCGGCGAGTGCTGTCCCAGAGCGTGAGGTTGCTGCCGGACTTGTGCAGGAGGCGCCCGATCAGCTCGCGGTCCAAATCCACGCCGACGGCGCGCGCCAGCCGGAGCGCCTCGTCGTAGTCGAACGCCGGCGCCCGGAACGTGTCCCACGCGAGCACGAAGAACGCTGTCGCCGGGTCGAGGTCGGCGTTCGCCTTCAGGTGGGTGAGCCGCTCCAGCCGCCAGCGCTTGACCTCGCGCCGGGCGACGTCGAGGGCGTCCTCGGGCGACACGGCGTACGGATCCCACCCTTCTTCGAGCAGGGTCTGCTGTCCGCGCCGCTCCTGCGGCCGGTCCCGAGGTTCGCCGCGCCGCAACGGCCAGTGGCGCGAGAACTCTTCGAGCGCCGGCCCGAACGCCGCCAGGAACAGGTCGACGCCGCTGATGCCGGCGGCCTGGAACTCCCCGACGCGCTTTCGCACGGCTCCGGCGACCTTCGGCTCCACGTCTTCCCAGTAGTTGGCGCGGTCGGCCGGTTCGCTGGCCGCTCGCGGGCGGCAGGCGAGGAAGACCGTGCTGTTGGCCGCCGCCTTGTCGCGGATGTGCAGGCTGCCTCCGGCCTCGGTGTTGATCGGCCACGACGCCGTGATCGCGAACCCGGCATCCATCAGGCCCGTGGTAAGCGCGTCCCACGCGCCGGTCGCCTTGTGCGTGAACATCAGCGTCATGATGCCGTCCGGCTTCAGCACCCGGCGGCACTCGGCGAAGATCGCGGCCATGCGCTGCTGGTAGTCCCGGCCGGCGAGGGCGCGCGCGCCCTTCTGGCCTCGGAACTTGGCCGGATTGGCGACCGCCTCGTTCTCCTTGTCGGTCAGCTGCCGCCGGAACAGCTCTGGGAAGACGCGGCCGGCGGTCCGCTTGAGCCAGACGTAGAAGAAGTCCGACAGCTCCGCGTACATCACGTTGTCGTAGTACGGCGGGTCCATCACGACGGCGTCGATGCTCGCGTCGGCGACGTGGTCGAGGCTGTCGCCCGCCTTGCAGGTGATCGTGACTGGCGGCAGCGGCGTCTCGGCCGGCTTCGGCTCGGCCGCGTCAAGCAGGTCGCCGGCGTTGGCGCCCGTCTCGGGATGGATAAGGGCCACCAACTCGTCAATGCACTTACCGGTCTTCTCGATCGACCAGTCGTAGCCGACTCCGGCGACCAGTGGAGCCATCTCCGCGTAGGACCACACGAAAGCGAAATCGTGGCGGTCAAAGATGGAGCGCACCCGCCCAGTCGTGTTGTCCCACCGGCCGGACCGATTGTTGTAGTTCAACATCGTGTCCAGCGAGAGGGCCAGGTACCCGTAGGCCGCCTGCCGAAGGTCGTCGAGCCGCCCCGCTGCCTGGTCCGCGTCCAGCATCTCGCGGAACACCTCCACGCTCGTGCCGTGGCACAGGAGCTGGCGGGGCGAGAACAGCTCGCGCCAGAGCTTCATCCCATACCGGTGGGGCTCGGTCGTTTTGTTGCCGTCGGGAATTCTCTCGCTCGGTACGATGTCGAGCGCCTCCCATTCCGGCAGCTTCTCGGCGAGCCGCTCCCGGATGGCAGCACCGTTGTCGTCCTCCGGCCGGGGCGCGCGGTAGCCCCGGACCCACTTGTCGCGGCCCCGCTTGCCGGACTTGAGCACCTTCCCCGGCACACGTCGCTTGTAGACGACCGCGAAGAGCTGCTCGCCCATCCGTCCGGCCTGGGCCTGCCTCTTGATCTCGTCGCCGTCGACCACCCGGCGGCAGTCGCCGTACGGACAGGGGCCGTCGCCGCGGGCCACGGTGCCGAAAAACTGCTCCTCGGCCGACCCGACGATCTCGAACGTGCACACGCGGCCGGGCGATCCCGAGCCGTCGGCGCAGTCGGGCCGCAGCCGGACGCCGGTGCCGTCCGACGCGAGTCGCCAGTTCGGTGAGAGCGGGACCAAGCCATCGCAGTAGGGGCAGGTGACCGTGCGCGCCCAGAGGTACGTCACGTCAAGCTGATCGACCTCGCGTTGGGGGAACAACGGCCCAAGGCGATCCTCGATGCGCCGTCGCCATTCAGCGGCCAGTTCATCGAATCGTGTTCGGAGTTCTGCGCCGAACCGAGACGGCCACTCAATCGTGGCCTTCATCACCAGAGCCGCAACCGGATTGAGGTCGTTGGCGAGGGACGTGACGCCGATACGGAGTGTCTCGAACGGAATGCTGCCGCCACCGGCGGTGGGATCGAGCACAATCATCCCTCGACTGTCGGGAAGCGCCTTGCCGAGCCAGTCCGAATCTCTGCCCGCAGGCGAGTACTTGAAGGCGCGCTCGTAGCCATACGGATCGTCCACACGGACTCCGGTTCTTCGCGCTTGGTCAATCTGGGCGCGGGCGATTACCGGATCCCCATGAATCCCGAGCACGTGCAGAAACCGCTCCCGGTCGGCGTCCGCCGGCAACAGCGACGCGAGCACTGCCGCGCGGGAGGCCACCAGCGGCCGGCGCGCCCACCAGACGTGGAGGTAGTACGTCGGCGGGAGGGCCGTCATCGACCGCCGCTCTCGGGTGCTCTCCTCGCCGATCTCGGCGATCGGCAGCCAGCGTTCGATCAGGCGGGTGTCAGGCATCGGGGAGCGTCCGGCAGAGCGTCGGCGTCGGAGCAGGACCGGCGAGACGGGAGGATCGTGGGAGTATAATTCCGATTGGGTACCGACCCTCTCCGACCCTCCGGTCTTGCGCCGAGGTGCCCGGAGAGATCGCTCGAACATGAACGAGACCACCATCCGCCTCCGCATCGAGAAGCTGCCCGAGGGTCGCTTTCTGGCCACGAGCGTTGACGTTCCGGGCCTTGTCGCCGAAGGGCGCAGCGTCGCCGAAACCGCGGAGATAGCCCAGGGGCTTGCCCGCAAGATCGCCGAATCTTGCATCGAGCATGGAGATCCGCTGCCTCCGGTCCTGGCCGATCTGGTCGAGCCGGATGCCGGCATCGATCTGCGCGTGCCTGTTAGCGTGCCGTAGGTGGGCCGCCTCGCCGGATTCCGGTACCGAGAGGTCGCGCGTCGCCTGAGACGCCTCGGGTATCGGTTCGACCGTCCTGGAGCCGACAGTCACGAAGTCTGGCGCCATGCGGTGACCGGATGCAAGGTCACCTTGCCGCGCCATTCCGGAGACATGGCAGAAGGCACTCTCCGTGCGGTTCTGCGTGAGGCCCGCATCGAAGTCGACGATTTCCTGTTGACGACCGAATAGGCGGGACGAATGCGAGAAGATCAAGCCTGAAGCACCGGAGGGCACGGCGGCTCCAGGGGCCAGCTGCTGTGTCCGGCTGTCACCGGCTGGACCACGAGCGCCACTGCCGCAGCGTCTCGACGTTCCCCGCTGGCGAGGCGCGGGCGACGTAGCGTTCGTCCGCGGTGACGAACACGCCGCTGTGAACGAGCGCGACAGCGTGGTAGGCGGCATCGTAGAACGCGACTTCGTACGAGACGGCAAGAGACAGGGCCTGCGTTCTCCATCTCACGTCCAGCCGAGCCTCGGTCAGGCCGAAGTCGGACAGCGACGCGAGCAGTTCGTCGGCCCGATCCGGAAAGCGCCTCGCCAGCGTGTTGCCCACTTCGTAGACCCAGAGCTGGGGGACGACCAGCTCGACAGCGCCGGTCACGGCTTCGTCCCGCAGCGACAGCGCGGCGTCGGCGTCCGGTTCGTCATCGCCCGGAAGCACCCACTTGAGGAGCACCGACGCGTCGGGCGTCACGATCACGACGGTCGCCGCTCCCGCTCCTCGCGTACCCAGCGAACCACGTCTTCCGTGGCGACCGGCGCCAACTGAGCGCGCAGCAAGTCCATGCGCGCGGCGGCGTTCCGGCGCGCGGCAGCGCCGGACCACTCGCGGATCGCCGTATTGACTGCGCGGCTTCGAGCCCCCCGAGGCAGTCGCTCGATGACGCGCCACGCGTCATCGTCCATCATGATGTTGACCCGTCTGGACACCCTGTTCCGCCCCTGCACACCACGATGTGTAACTGTTCCACACTTGGCCGGGGGTTGGCAAGCCTACGGTTGAGCGCCGAAACCGGAATCGGTCCCTCGATGCCCCAAGGGACGGGAGCGATCGGCCCGTTGCGTCTGATGCGCCCGTGCGATGGTGGGTAGTGTCGCAGTCTGATTTTCGGCACCCCGCCTGAGGGCTATCCCCTGCTTGGGGAACTACTTAGAGCCCGTAAGATCCTGGCGCCGGTACCGAACTTCGTGGAGGAAGGCCTGCAGCCCGTCTCGGTACTTCGGGCCGTTCGGGCTGGCGTCGTTCACGTGGTCGATCGCACCCTGCAGCGCTGCTTCCAGTCTGTCGGCGCGTTCCACCGCGCCTGACCCGCTAACCACCTCGCGGATCAACGCGTTGAGCATGGTTCGATTGGCGGTGATAAGGCCGTAGTTCTCTTCGATGTCCTTCTGGCTCACTGCCGCCTCCTGTCACTCGCAGGTCGGGCTGGCCCACACGCCCACCCGATCAAGACGTGACGCTCTTGATCCCAGGCTCCCCGACGGCCATCACGGCCGGCTCGTCCGCCCGCGTCGCCGGCTCGTCCGCCCGCGTCATGGGCGGCACTCTACCAGATCCACGATGACCAGGGCGGTCCCAGCAGGCGGCAGGCCGCCGCGGCGAGACGATCAGTAGCGCCCCGCGCTTCTGCGTCAAGGGCTGAAAAGTCAACCTGAAACGCTACCCGATGGTGCCGCGGTGGTGACGGTGCGAACAATCGCGGTACACTTGCAGCGCTGTATTCGCGGTGCGATGCGTCGTACCTCCGCGTCTGACGCCGTCGCGGGCCAGCGGCCCGAGCACGGCCCGCGCTTTCGAGAGCAAACGTGGCGATCCCAACGATCTTCGATATCTGCCGCCCGCGGCCGGACGTGCTGGCTGGGAGTTTCGCCGACACCGACTTCGCGGCCGACCTGGCGCAGGTCCTCACCGGCAAGGCGAGCGCCGACTACCGGGAGCCCGGCCGTTTCTACGCCAATTCGTTCCCGACCCGGGGCCTGAAGAACCTGCTCGCCAACGTGTGTGGCCGCCTCAGCGGAGCCGGGGACGCGGTGGGGGCGATCTTCCGTCTCGACACCTCCTACGGCGGCGGCAAGACGCACGGCCTGATCGCGTTGGCCCACGCCGGCCGGGGGATGACCGGGGTATCGAACGCGGCCGAGTTCATCGACCCCGCGCTGTTGCCGGCCGAACCCGTGCGGATCGCCGCGTTCGATGGCGAGAACGCCGATCCCGCCAACGGCCGGGCGCTCGACGGCGGGGTGCTGGCCTTCACGCCCTGGGGCGAGGTCGCCCACGCGCTCGCCGGTCCTGCGGGCTACGAGCGGGTGCGCCGGAGCGACGAGCGCCGTGAAGCGCCCGGCGCGGACACGCTGCGATCCCTGCTGGGGGACGACCCCGCGCTGATCCTGCTCGACGAGCTGTCGGTCTACCTCCGCAAGGTGAGCCGGGACGATGATGCGGGAGGCCAGCTCACCGCCTTCCTCACGTCGCTCTTCAAGGCGGTCGAGTCCGCGCCGAACGCGGCGCTCGTCTACACGCTCGCCATCGGCAAGGACGGCCGCGCGGCCGACGCCTATTCGGCGGAGAACCAGTTGGTCGCGGACCGCATGGGGGAGATCGAGAGCGTCTCGGCCCGCAAGGCGACGCTGCTGAATCCGACCGAAGAGGACGAGACGGCGCAGGTGCTCCGGCGGCGTCTGTTCGAGCACATAGACGGCGACGGGGCGGCCGAGGTGGTCGAAGCGTATCGCGAGTTGTGGGCCGTAAACGGGGAGGCGCTCGGCACCGACGCGGCGCGTCCAGAGACGGTGGAGCAGTTCCGGGCCAGCTACCCTCTGCACCCGCACGTCCTTGAGACGCTTACCGGCAAGACCGCTACGCTGGCCAACTTCCAGCGGGTGCGCGGGATGCTGCGGCTGCTCGCCCAGACCGTCAAGCACCTCTGGCGGGAGCGGCCCGCGGACGCGACGGCGATTCACCTGCACCACGTCGACCCCGGCTACGAGCCGATCCGGCAGGAGATCGTGACCCGTCTCGGCCAGGACGCCTTCGTGCCGGCGATCACCAACGACGTGGCCGCCGGAGCGGCCGAGCAACGGTCGCTGGCCGAGGACATCGACGCGGAGCAGCATCAGGGGCTGCCGCCGTACGCGGCCTACGTCGCACGTACGATCTTCATGCACACGCTGGCGTTCAACGACCAGCTGAAAGGACTGACCGCCGAGGAGCTGCGATACGCGACGGCGGGTCCGGCGGTCAACCCGAGCTTTATCGACGAAGCCCGCAAGCGGTTCACGGCCGAGTCGGCGTATCTCGACGACCGGCCGGCGGCCCCCATGCAGTTCCGGGCCGAAGCCAATCTGAACGTGATCATCCGCCGCGAGGAGCAGCACGTCGAGGCGGCCGAAGCCCGTTCGCAGCTCAACGACCGCATCCGCGAGATTTTCGGCGGCAACCGGTTCGAGACCGTGGCGTTTCCGGGCGGGCCGTTCGACGTGCCGGACGAGGTGGGCGACGGCCGTCCGAGGCTCGTCGTGTTCGCCTACGACGGCTTGGCCATCGGCGACGCGGTCGACGAGGTTCCCGAGTTGGTCGAGCGGGTGTACTCGCGTAGCGGCGCGGAAGGTTCGGGTCTCCGGCGCCTGAGGAATCATCTCGTGTTCGTTGCCGCGGACGAGCGTGCCAGCGATGCGATGCGGCGGCGCATGCGGTCGCGCCTGGCATTGCAGCGTCTGAAGGGGCCGGACCGTCTGGTCGATCTCGCCGAGCACCAGCAGGAGAAGATCCGCGATCTGGAGGCCCGGTCCGACCAGGAGTTGGCCATTGCGGTGCAGAAGTGCTACCGGCACGTGTTCTACCCTTCTCGCAACCGCATCGGCTCGGGTGGCGTGGACTTGGGGCATACGGCGATTGACATTCCGTCGGCGTCGAACCGGCCGGGCGCCGGCCAGCAGCAGGTCGCGCGGGTACTGCGGGACCTCAAGAAGCTGCGCTTTTCGGAGGACGAGCCGGACGCGCCGGCCTACGTGCGCGACCGGACGCCGCTGAGGAAGGGACAGATCACCACGGCGGCGTTGCGGGAGGAGTTTCGGCGCGACCCCGGACTGCCGATGTTGCTGGGCGACGACATCTTCATCCGGGGCGTGCGGCGCGGAATCGAGCAGGGCGACTACGTCTACCAGCGGGGCGACCTGCTGTTCGGCCCCGAAGATCCGCCCGCCAACATCCGGATCGACGAGCAGGCGGTGGTCATGACGATGGCCTACGCCAAGGACAAGGGCGTGTGGCCGCGCTCGCCGCCGCCGCCGGTTGATCCGCCGCCGCCGGTTGATCCGCCTGAGCAACCACCAGTCGCCGTCACCGTCAGCGCCGAGGGAGTGCTCCGGGATGCGCTGACGCAGCTCTGGGAGCAGGCGCGAGCGAAGCGGGCGGCCCGCATCGGGGCGTTGACGATCCGGATGTTCGAGGCCGGCGATGCCTTCCGCCTGCTCGGTGCGGTAGGTGCGGTGTCCGGCGCAGAGAAGGTCGTGACCATCACCGGCGGCTACGAGACGCGCGACGCCGGCACCTTCGAGATGGAGTTCCGCGGCCCGGTTCCAGACGCCCAGCCCGTGAAGGAGTTCCTGGAGCCGCAGCTTCGGGACGCCGGGTCTCAGAAGGTCGAGGCGAAGTTCGAGCTGTCGTTCGGCAACGGCTTGCTCATGGAGGGGGACGCGGCCGAGACGCTCACCGAGCGCCTGTGCCGCTTCGCGAGCGGCGCCGCCTACGTCTCGGCGACCGCGGAGGCGACATCCTGATGGCCCGGGTCGACAGCCTCGCGAGTGTGGCGACCCCGGCGTCGGCGCCACGCTACGAACTGCTCGTGCGGGTGCACGGGGCAGGCGACACGGAGTACGAGGTGTGGCAGTTGCCGGCGCCGGCCACGCCGCACGTGAGGGCGCCGATCCGCGTCGCGGGACTGCGCGGCCGCAACCTGGAGCTGGTTGAACACCGCGTGTTGCGACGCTTGGCCGGAGCCGGCGTCCGCCCCGGACGGTCCGCCGACCGTCGAAGGCGCGGCTACGCGCTCGGCGAGGAAGCGGCGCTCACGCTCGGGCTGTTGTTCCGGGCGCTGGCGCCCATGCGCAGCCGCGACAACATGCGCACGGTGGCCGAGGGCATCGAGAGGATGGAGCGTGAAGAGGCCGCCTACTGGCTCGGCATGGCGATGCATCGCCGTCGTCCGCGCCGCGTTCTGACGGCGCTGCGGGTGCTGTTGACGGAACCACGGAGAGAGGGCCAGCGCTGAGGGCCGCCTGCAGGGCGGGTCGGATTCGGGTAGGAGTGCCGCTACGAACCGGTGGCAACGACGCCGCTGATGCCCGGCTCGCCTGCCGCTACGTTGGGTCCGAGGCACTGTCGGGCGCGCCGCGGGTCGACGGGGGCTGTGACACCTCCTGTGACAGCGGACTCCAGGGCCAGTCACAGCCTTAGACGCCGTGCACGGCTCGATTGCGGGCTCCCGCGTCGTGCAGATGCCCGGTGATCCCGGCCCGCTTCTCGTTCATGGAGTGCTTCCGAGGATTGCGGCGAGCGCTCTCGCCGAAGTCCTCATCCACGGTCTCTTGGGAGTCCGCCGCTCCCTCGGGCCTGGAAGACTCAGGCGGAGCTGGCGGAACTGGCGGCTCCGCCGGTGGAGGTGGCGGAGCTGGCATCGGCATGTCGGGCGGGACGGGTGGACCTCCCGCGCTGAGCCTACGAGACACGTCCGGTCTTCGCCTCGACGAACACGGCAGCGGTAGTTGCTCTGTTGATCTTGTCGTAGAGCGGACCGGCGTCCCGGACCGTGACGTTGTGTAGGGCGTTCCTGAGCTCGCCCAGCCGCCGCTCAGCCTCGCTCCTGTCCAGCTGCTGGTGCTGGGCTTGGCGCCACAGCATGTCGAGCTCGATCTTGCACCGATGGCATTCGTCTCGAATCATCGCGTAGACGATCGCGTCACGGCCGGGCCTGAGAGTGACGTCGAGGGCCACTGCGAGACCGATGCCGGCGCCGAAGACCACAGTGGTCGCTGGCGGAAGCCGATCGATGAGGGCCACGACGCCGCCCATCGCAGAGGCGATCAGGATGAACCGCACGGCGCGCTCGATCCACACGCTGCGGCTGGCAAGGATTCCGTAGTAGCGCTCCCATCTCGCGCTGTGCAGCAAGGCTGCCCAGATGGCTTCTCGGACATCGGGCGTGAGGACTGCGGCCATAACGGGGGTCTCCAGGTCTCCGACCGCCGATGTCTCTCACCGCGAGGGAGGGGAGGACTGGGGCGGCCACGTGTCTTCAAGTCTCGCACAAACGTACCACAAAGCGGCCCCGGTGAGAGTGAGGGTCTGACTCCGCCAGCTCGCCCAGCCGTACGTCACGAGAAGTGCACCCCAAGTCGTCACGCCCGTGTAGAAGTCGGCGCGTTACACCCGAATCACCGGCAAGACCGAGGACGCTCTGGCGGTCTGGGGCCGGCGGCGACCAGCGACGTGCGCCGCTCCCCTGCGAGTAGACGTGATCGCGCGCGAGCTGCTCTCTGTGTTGGTCGGTGGCGCCGGTGAGCGGCTCGTCTCGCAGGCGTTCCTGGACGGTCCCGGGGATGTCGAGGTTCGTGTTGGCGCGGAGCTCCGACAGCAGGGCCGCCGTCTCCCGGCACCGCACTGCCGATCCGCTTCGGACTGCCAGCCGGACTGCTGGCGCGGAGCTCCGACAGCAGGGCCGCCGCTCCCGGCACCGCACTGCCGATCCGCTTCGGACTGCCAGCCGGACTGCCAGCCGTTTCTGATGGAGCCAGCCTATTTCTGACGGTTTCTGACGGTTTCTGATCACGGAATCACCAATGAATACGGGGTCTATTGGAGTTTCCGCGGATCCGTAGACGGATTAAAAGTCAGGTGCTCTACCTCTGAGCTAGCGGCCCGGGAATCGACGCGGAGGCTCCGAACGCCGGCCCGGGAGGGCGGGACCGCGGTCCCGGGCCGGCGTCGCGGGGCGTGCGGTCTCAGTGCACGAGCATGGGCACGGAGGCCATCATCGAGCCCCACTCGAAGCGGAGCTCGCGGTTCTCGAGGAACAGCGTCAGCTGCTCGGCCGGCGCGTCGAGGGTGCCGACGGTCATCTCCGTGCGATCGAGGTCGTGCGCGGGATCGTAGGCGGTGCCCCACTGGCCGGTCTCGGCGTTGACGATGAGCTCTGTAGTGTCGCCGGTCGTGAGGGCCCAGAGCGTGTACTCGCCGGCCGGGACATGGGCGGCCCCCACCATGAGGTCGGTGTCGGTCGCCAGGGTCGTGGCCTCGTCGGCTCCGAGGCGCCAGACGGAGCCGTCGAGGGGCTCGACGGTATCGCCGACGGTCCGGTCCCGCAGGTAGGGACGGCCGTAGGTGATGGAGATGTTCGCACCGTCGACCTCCCAGTCGACGCGGACGTGCGGGCTGCCGGCCTGCCCGTCGTGGACGGGCGTGAGGACCCCGCCGCCGAGCATCTCGGGCGGCGCGGCCACCGCCGCGGGGGGCGGCTCGGTCTCCGCCGGTTCCGGCGGAGAGCCGCCGCAGGCGGCCAGTGCCGCCATTCCCATCAACGCCGCCGCCGAGAATCCGGACTTCCAGACTGTCGTCATCTGAAGATGCCTCCCTGCGCCTGGGCGGAACGGACCCCATGCCGGGGAGCGTCCGCTTGGGCGAGCTGGTTCTGGGTTGAGCGCCGCATTGCGTGCTGCGCCGCGGCGACGAGCCGCCGCTTACGTGACGGGCCGTGACGGGCCGCCGCATTCCGTGACGGGTCGCGGCTCGCGGAACGTGGCCGTGCTTCGGGGTGCGCGCGACGGCCTGTCGCCGGGCAACAAGCCGTCTTGAAACTATAACATCCGGGGCCAGGGGCGCGGCCCGTGCGCGGACGGTAAAGCGGCGCGAGCGGCTTGACGCCGGAGATAACTTTCTGATAGCGTGCGGGTTATCGCTCCTCGGGGCCGGGGAAGGACGGCGCCGTGTGGCTGTCGGTGTGGCATCACGCGGAGAGAGAAACTGGTGACGACGAAGCGCTTCGAGGTGGGGGCCAGGGTGCACGAGCCGACCTACGGCTCGGGATCGGTCATCTCGGTCGAGGATGCCTACACGCGGATCCAGTTCGACGACAACACCGTCCGGAAATTCCTGACCAGTCTGGCGAAGCTCGAGCCGACGAACGAGCCGGCTCCAGCCGCGCGTCCCCAGCGGTCGCGCAAGCGCAAGACCGCGTCATCCGCGAAGGCGAAGCGGGCGGCGGCGGATGTCGGTAGCGATGCCGACGCCACCGACGTCGAGGCGGAGCCCCAAGCCGACATCGCCGATTGACCCTCGCTTGCGCGCGAATCACCCCGCCGCTCGCCAATCCATCGCCTGCCGCGCCGTCGCCCGGCCGTCGGCCACGCAGTCGGGAATGCCGACGCCGCGAAAGCCGGCCCCGGTGACGAAGAGGCCGGGGCAGCAGTCGAGTCTCGCCTCGATGGCCGCAATCCGCGCGAGGTGACCGACGTTGTGCTGGGGGTTCGCGCGTTCCCACCGGTAGACGCGCGCGAGATGAGGACGGCGGCCGATCCCGAGCAGGCCGGCGAAGGCCCCGTGGGTCCGGTCGATGAGCTCGTCGTCGGAACGCTGGTCGACGCGGGGATCGCGCACGCCTCCCAGGAACCCGCGCAGCAGCACCTGTCCGTCGGGGGCCCGCCCGGGCCACTTCGAGGTCACCCAGGATCCCGCCATCAGGGGGACGGCGCGCTCTCGGCGCGGCACCACGAATCCCGATCCCCCCGGTTGCCGCCGCACCGCCGACCGCGGATAGGCGAGGAGCACGGTTGCCGTCGAGGTGTAGGGAATCGCGCCGCACAGCGCCGCGAGCCGGTCGTCGAGGGACCGGACGAGCGTCGCCGTGACGTGGGCGGGGGTGGCGAGGATGACGCACCGTGCGGAGACGGTCCCGCCGGCGGACAGTCGCACCGTGTAGGGAGACGGGCCGCCGAGGGCGACGGCCCGGGTCCCGCACCGGACCGCGGCCGCGGGCAGGGCCGCCGCCAGGGCCGCCGCCAGCTCCTCGATGCCGCCGGGCAGCGAGCGGAACAGCCCGCCGGGCCGGCGCGGCGCGGCCCGACGCCGTTGCCGGAGGGCCCGGATCACGCTGCCGCAGGCGCGCTCGGCCTCCGCGAGGCGCGGAAACAGGGCCGGCATCGACAGCTGGTCGACGTCGCCGGCGTGGATGCCCGCGAGCAGGGGCTCGGCGATGTACTCGACCGCCTCGCGGCCGAATCGGCGGCGGAAGAAGCTGCCCACCGACTCGTCCGCGCCGTCGCCGCGCGGCAGCACCAGGTCCGCGGCGAGGCGCAGCCGGCCGGCGGGGGAGAGCAGGCGGCTGGAGACCCAGGGGGCGACGGCGGTCGGGATACCGAGGACGGAACCCTCGGGAATGGGGCGCAGCCGGCCGCGCAGCACGTAGGCGGTCCGGGGCTCGAGGGTCGACAGCAGCCGATCTTCGAGCCCGAGCTCGCGGCACAGCTCGAGGGCGGCCGGCTTCTGCACGAGCAGCGAGTCGGGTCCCGCGTCGAGGGTGAACCCGTCGACGCGCTCGGTGCGGACCACGCCGCCGGGCCGCGGCGCCGCCTCGATCAGCACGAACGAGGCGCCCCGCCGCTGCAGCTCCCAGGCGGTGGCGAGGCCCGCCATCCCGCCGCCGACCACCGCCACGTCGACGTCCGTCATGGTCCCGCCGCCGATCGGGGGCCTCACCGGGGCGCCGCGCTCTGCTCGTGCACGAAGCGGGCGAGCAACTGCACGTGCTCGAGACTGGTGGCGGGCAGGATGCCGTGGCCGAGGTTGAACACGTGGCCGGCGCGGCCCCGGGCCCGGCGCAGCACGTCGAAGGCGCCGCGCAGCAGGCGCTCCACGGGGCCGAGCAGCAGCGTCGGGTCGAGGTTGCCCTGGACGGCGCAGTCCCCGCCGAGCAGCTCCCAGCCCTCGTCGAGGGGGATGCGCCAATCGAGGCCGATCACGTCGCCCCCCGCCTCGCGCATCGCCGGCAGCAGGGTCGCGGTGCCGGTGCCGAAGTGCAGCATGGGCGCCCCGGCGGGCCTCACCGCTTCGAAGATCTTCCGCGTGTGGGGCAGCGCGAACTCGCGGTAGTCCTCGGGGGACAGGGCGCCCACCCAGGAGTCGAACACCTGCACCGCCTGCACCCCGGCCTCGATCTGGGCCCTCAGGTAGTCGCCGACGACGGTGGCAAAGGTGTCCGCGAGCCGGTGCCAGGCCTCGGGCTCGCCGTACATCAGGGCCTTGGTCCGCGCGTAGTTGCTCGAGGGTCCTCCCTCGATGGCGTACGAGGCGAGGGTGAACGGCGCTCCCGCGAACCCGATGAGCGGTACGCGATCCGCGAGCCGCAGGCGGAGGAGCCGAATGGTGTCGAGCACGTGCCCGAGCGCCTCGCGCGGCTCGAAGACGCGCAGCCCGTCGATGCGCTCGACCGAGCGCACCGGGGGGTCGATGACCGGGCCCTCGCCCTTCACGAAGTCGAAGGGGATGCCCATCGGCTCGAGGGGGAGCAGCAGGTCCGAGAACAGGATGGCGGCGTCGACGTCGATCGCGTCGACCGGCTGCAGGGTAACCTCGGCCGCGAGCTCCGGCTGCCGGCAGATCTCGAGCAGGCTGTAGCGCTCGCGGAGCCCGCGGTAGGCGCTCATGTACCGTCCCGCCTGCCGCATGAACCACACCGGGGTGGCGTCTACGGGCTCACGGCGGCACGCCTTGAGGAAGCGATCGTTCACGGGGAGAGCTCCTGACGGGGAAGGACCGGAAGCAAGGCGGTCGGCTTGGATAGGGTTCGCCATTCATGCTACTGTACTCTCGTCTCCGGGCACCGTCGGGAGTGCTCTCCCCGGGGGGCCGGCTGCGGATCGGATGCCTTTCCTTCGGTTTTCGCGCGACAAGCGCGGCTACGCCAACACCTACCTCTGCCACACGTTTCGCGAGGACGGCATCGTCCGCATGCGGGTGCTGTACTGGTTCCGATCTCCCCCGGACATCGCGGTCGGCCGGCCCGCGCTCGACGCCGAGGCGATTCGCGACATCGAGGCCTCGAACCCCGATCTGACCTTCGATTGGGAGGAGATCCAGAAGGCGAAGCCGCCCGCGGTCCCGCCGGACCGCGGGGGCCAGGAACGGAGGGAGCGCCGGTCGCGTCGCCGGGGCGCCGCGGCCGGGAACGGGGGAGCCACGGCCGGCGCGGCGGTGGCCGGGGAGGGGGCGTCCTCGGCCGCGCCGAACGACGAGGCGGCTCCCGCGGGGGGGTCGGCGCCGGCGGACGGCGGGGCGCCGGCCGCGCCCGACGAGTCGGACGGGACGCCGGTCGCACGTGCCGGCCGGCGCCGCCGGAGGCGCCGTCGCCGCGGAGGGGGCGCGGGGGACGAACGATCCGCCCCGGCTGCCGTGGCGGCGGCGCCCCCGGCCGAGTCGGATTCAGAGCCCGCGTGATCGGCGCGGCGGCCGGTTGCCGCGTCCTCGGGGCCGTGGCGGGCCCGGACGCCGCGGCTGCCCGGACGCCGCGGCTGCCCGGCGCTCTGTCGCACTTTGCTATAATGCGTGAATGGGTATGAGAGCTTTCGGTCGCAGCGCTCGAGCCGTTGGCGGCGCCCTCGCCGTCACCGTTGCCGCCCTCACCGTTCTCTCGGCGCAGCAGCCGGAGCCGGGGGCCCGGCCGCCCGAGCCGGGGGAGACCAGCGTCGGCCAGATCGGAAGCGGCCAGCCGACTTTCCAGACCGGGGTCACGCTCGTCACGACCGACGTCATCGTGCGCGACCGCGACGGGGTCTTCGTTCCGGATCTCCTCCAGCAGGACTTCCGCATTCTCGAGGACGATGTCGAGCAGGACATCGTCACGATGGTGCTGGTGCACGGGGGCCGCGTCTACAACCACCTCCAGCCGGCGCCGGCGGTCCAGGAGGGCATCATCCTGCCCTCGTCGCGGCCGGTCGACAACACCGCCGGCCGCATCTTCGTGCTCTTCGTCGACGACCTGCACCTGACGCCGTCGCGGACCCCCAAGATACGGCAGATCTTCGAGCAGATCGGCGACCACCTCGTCCACGAGGGCGACCTGTTCGGCATCATCTCGACCGGCCCGTCGTCGCTCTCCATCGACATGACCTACGATCGCGCGTTGCTCTACGCCGCCGGCAACCGGATCATGGGCGATGCGCTGACCGTCCGCGACCAGTTGATGATCATGGACACGGCACGGGGGCCGTCCGAGGTCCTGTACCGAGCCCACGTCGCGTTCAAGACGGCGCGCTCCGTCCTGCGGAACCTCGAGCGGGTGCACGACCGGCGCAAGGTCTTCATGTACATCAGCGAAGGCTACGACTTCGATCCGTTCGCCGAGTCGCGCATGTACAGCAGCCCGTTCCAGCAGCAACGGCTCAACGACTACGGCATGCTCAGGCCGGAGGAATACGACGCCCTCTACGGCGATCTGCCCGATCCGGCGACCGACCCCTTCGAGCGGCAGTTGCGCCAGGGGCAGCAGTTCGCCAACCTCGATCTCAGCTACGAGCTGGCCGAGCTTGCACGGTCGGCCAACCGCGCGAACACCTCGTTCTACACGCTCGACCCGCGCGGTCTGGTGGCGGGGCCGGACCTCGACATGCCGCAGCTCATGATCGGCGAGTGGACCCGGCACATGTTCCAGACTCAGGGCACCCTGCGCATGCTCTCGGAGCTGACCGGCGGCCGGGCCATCGTCAACCGCAACGACTTCGACGACGCGTTGCGCGAGGTCGACGCCGAGACGAGCGACTACTACGTCCTCGGCTTCTACACCACCAATCCCGACCCGACGGTCAGGACGCGCCGGTTGCGCGTCGAGGTGCCGGGCCGGGACGGGCTGGACATCCGGGCGCGCACCCACTACACGCTGCCGCGTCCCCCGGCCAATGCGACGGACGACAACGGGAATTGACCCGATGTCCGTCGACTCGGTCGAACCCAGGGGAGCCTTCGCAGCCCGTGCCTGAGCTGGCCGGACCCGTGACAACCTGGAGGCGGCGTCGCGTACCGGCGGCATCGGTGCGGGGAGCACGTCCGGGCGGCGCCGCCCTGGCCGCGCTCGTCTTCGCCTGCCTGGGCGCCGCCCTGCCCGCACCGCTCTCCGCCGGCGCGCCGGGGGCGGGCGCCGAACCGGCTGCTTCCGTCCAGGGCGTTCCGTCGCCGCGTGTGCGCGCCGCGGCGGCGATCGTCTTCGACCCCGCGACCGGCGACGCGCTGTGGGAGCTGAACGCGCGCGAGCCGCGTCCCATCGCCAGCATCACCAAGGTGATGACGGCGATGCTGTTCCTCGAGCAGGAGCCCGATCTCAGCCGCGACGTCGTCATCTCGCGGCGCGACGTCCGCCGGGCGTCGACGACCTACCTGCGGCGGGGCGAGCGGGTCAGCCTGCGCGACCTCGTGCACCTCGCCCTGGTGGCGTCCGACAACGTGGCCGCCCGTGTGCTCGCGCGGGCGTCGCGGTGGGGGACGAAGCGCTTCATCAGCCGCATGAACGCGATGGCGGCCGAGCTCGGTCTCGAGCAGACGCGGTTCACGGACCCGTCGGGGCTGCACGAGGGCAACGTGTCGTCCGCCCACGACGTGTCCCGGCTGATCGCGGCGGCCGGCAGCCAGCCCGAGATCGCCCGCATCATCCGCAAGCGCTCGCATCGCATCCGCACGAGCCGCCAGAACCGGGTGGTCAGGAACACCAACCGTCTGCTCGACAGCCGGCCCGACGTGATGGGGGGGAAGACCGGCTACATCAACGAGGCGGGCTACTGCCTGGCGACGCTGATCAGGGTCGGCGACCGCGCGGTCTCCGTGGTCGTGCTGGGGGCCCGATCCAACGCCGGGCGCTTCCGGGAGACGGGGCGCCTCGTGGACTGGCTGACGCGCCGCGGCCGCGCCCTGCTCGCACCCGCCGCCGACTGAGGCCCCGCCGCTCCCGGGCCTGGGCTCCCGGGGGAGGAGTCTGCGCCGTAGAACGGCGCGGACCTCCCGGCAGGGTCGCTGCGAAAGTACACGGTGGTGAAGACACACCGCCCCTGACGCGCCGGGAGGGTCGCAAGGGGGCGGCGGTTCGTGCGCTCGAAGTCGGCGCCGTAGAACGGTGCAGGCTCCGAGCAGGGTTGGTTGGGCGGCGAGCGGAGCCGTAGGCGACGCACTCCACTCCGGGCTACGTGGCGGCGCTCGCTCTCCTGAGGCTGCCCAGGTCGCCTCGACGGCGCAGCGTGTCGTGAGCGCGGACAGGCTGCTGGTTGGGCGCCAAGCGGAGCCCGCAGGCGACGTTGGCGGCTTGGAGGATCATTCCGGATGCGCAACGTGATCATCATCGGGTCCGGTCCGGCCGGACTGACTGCCGCCCTGTACGCGGCGCGGGCGAACCTCGAGCCCCTGGTCATCGAGGGCCTCGAGTCGGGCGGACAGCTGATGCTCACGACCGCGGTCGAGAACTTCCCGGGGTTTCGCGACGGCATCATGGGGCCCGAGCTCATGGCCGAGATGCGGGCGCAGGCCGAGCGGTTCGGGGCCGAGATCGTGGCCGGCGACGTCACCGCGGTCGAGCTCGCCGCGCCGCCGTTCGTCGTCCGGGTGGGGGAGCAGGCGCACGAGACCCGGTCGCTCATCATCTCGACCGGGGCGTCGGCCCGCCTGCTCGGGCTCCCGTCCGAGCGCGCCCTGATGGGGCACGGCGTGTCGACCTGCGCGACCTGCGACGGCTACTTCTTCCGCGGCAAGCCCATCGCTGTCGTCGGGGGCGGCGACTCGGCCATGGAGGAGGCGATCTTCCTCACCAAGTTCGCCTCGCAGGTCACCGTTCTGCACCGGCGCGACCGGCTCCGGGCGTCGAAGATCATGCAGGACAAGGCGTTCGCCAATCCCAAGATCGCCTTCGAGTGGAACTCCGAGCTGGTCGAGGTGAAGGACGTCGACGAGGGCGTGGTGACCGGCGCCGTCGTGCGGAACCTCGAGACGGGGGACACGAAGGATCTCGCGGTCGACGGCGTGTTCATCGCCATCGGCCACACGCCGAACACGGGCCTCTTCGCGGACCAGGTCGAGCTCGACGCCAACGGCTACGTCGTCGCCGGCAACGGCACCCGCACCAGCGTCCCCGGCGTGTTCGCCTGCGGCGACGTGCAGGACCACGTCTACCGCCAGGCGATCACCGCCGCCGGCACCGGCTGCATGGCCGCCATCGACGCAGAGCGCTATCTCGAGTCGCTGTAGCGCGGGCCGCGCCGCGTGCTCGTCGGTGTCCGCCGCCGCAGGACGGGACTCGACGTCCGTGTCCTCGAGTCGCTGTAGCGTGGTCGCGCGGCGTGCTCGTCGGTGTGTGCCGCCGCGGGACGGGACTCAGCGTCCGCGCCTCGCGCGGGAACGCCGGCCGCGACCAATTCGGCGCGCCTCCCCGTCAATCTATCCACCCGCCCCCGAGCACCGTGTCGCCGTCGTAGAAGACCACCGCCTGGCCCGGGGCGACCGCGCGCTGGGGCTCGTCGAATGCCACGCTGACCCGGTCGCCGGGCAGGGGCTCGACCCGCGCCGCCGCGTCGGGGTGGCGGTGCCGGATGCGGGCGGTGACGCAGGCGTCGCGACCCGGGGGCGAGCCCGCGATCCAGTTGACCGACGAGGCGGTGAGGACGGTGCGATTCAGCGCGTCGCGCGGGCCGACGGTCACCGCGTTCGCCGACGCGTCGATGTCCAGGACGTACAGGGGCACGCTGGTCGACAGCTTCAGGCCCTTCCGCTGGCCGACCGTGTAACGGTGCACCCCGCCGTGGCGGCCGACCTCCCGCCCGTGCCGGTCGCGGATCGGTCCCGCCCTCGCCACCGCCGGCTCGCGCGCCTCGACCAGTCCCGCGGTGTCGCCGTCGGGGACGAAGCACAACTCCTGGCTGTCGGGCTTGTCGGCGACCGGCAGCCCCGCGCGCCGGGCCATGTCGCGCACCTCTTCCTTGCGCAGGTGGCCGACGGGGAACAGCGCCCGCCCGAGCTGGTCCTGGGTGAGCGTGAAGAGGAAGTAGGACTGGTCCTTGGCCGCGTCGAGACCGCGATGCAGCGTGTGGGGCCGATCCGGCCCGGCCGCCGCCGAGCGACGCGCGTAGTGGCCGGTGGCGACGCAGTCGGCGCCGAGGGCGGCGGCCCGCTCCAGCAGGTGGGCGAACTTCAGGTCGCCGTTGCACTGGACGCAGGGAATCGGGGTGCGGCCGGCCGCGTACTCGCGCACGAACACCGAGACGACCGCGGCCTCGAACTGCCGCTCGAAGTTCATGACGTAGTGCGGGATGCCGAGGGCGGCGGCGGTGCGGCGCGCGTCGTGCAGGTCGTCGAGCGAGCAGCAGCCGCCGAAGCGCGCGGCCCCCTGCTGCTGGTCGTAGAGCTGCATGGAGAGGCCGATGACCTCGTACCCCGCCTCGACGAGCCGCAGGGCGGCGACCGAGGAGTCGACCCCGCCGGACATCGCGACCACGACCCGCATGGTCAGCGTCCCGCCGCCGCGGCGCCGCGACCGGCCAGCGCCCGCAGCCGATCGACGAGGCCGGGCAGGACCTCGACCACCCGGTCCACGTCGGCCGCGGTGTTGCCGAGCCCCAGGCTGAACCGGATCGAGTTCTGGGTGCGATGGGGGGAGAACCCCATCGCCCGCAGCACGTGGGAAGGCTCGAGGGTCCCGGACGAGCAGGCGGACCCCGTGGAGACGGCGATGCCCTCGAGATCGAGGGCGATGAGCAGGGACTCGGCCTCGACTCCGTGGAAGCTGATGTTCGAGGTGTTCCCGACGCGGGGCCCCGTCCCGCCGTTGACGGCGGTGCCGGGCACCTCGGCGAGGATGCCGGCCTCGAGCCGGTCCCGCAGGGCGGCCACGTCGTCCGCTCCCTTATCGCGCGCCGCCAGCAGCCGCCGCGCCGCCGCCCCGAGCCCGACGATCGCCGGCAGGTTCTCGGTGCCGGCCCGGCGGCTGCGCTCCTGGCGGCCGCCCGTCATCTGGGCGTGCAGCCGCGTGCCCCGGCGGATCCAGAGGGCCCCGGCTCCCTTCGGGCCGTTGAACTTGTGGCCCGACAGCGACAGCAGGTCGACGCCCAGGTCGCGAACGTCGACGGGGATCTTGCCCACCGACTGGACCGCGTCGGTGTGCACGAGGGCCCCCCGCCCGCGGGCCAGCGTCGCGAGCTCGGCGACGGGCTGAATCGTGCCGATCTCGTTGTTGGCGTGCATGACGGAGACGAGCGCCGTCTCGTCGGTCAGCGCCTCGGCGAGCCGGTCGGCGGTGATCACCCCGCGCTCGTCGACCCCCAGCAGGGTCGTGGGCCGGTCCTTTCCGCCGAGCGCCTTGAGCGTGCGCAGGACGGCCTCGTGCTCGATCGCGCCGGCCACGAGATGACGGCGCCCGGGGCCGGCCGCCTCGGCGACGCCGCGGATGGCGAGGTTGTCCGACTCGGAGCCGCCGGACGTGAAGACGATCTCGGTGGGCTCGGCGCCGATCAGGCGGGCCACCGCGGACCGGGCCTCGTCGAGGGCGGTCTTCGCCTCCTGCCCGTAGGCATGCACGCTGGACGGGTTGCCGAAGACGGTGCGAAGGGCGCTCGCCATCGCGTCCGCGACGGGCGGCGCCACCGGCGTCGTGGCGTTGTGGTCGAGGTAGATCCGGGTCACCGTATCCAGTCTACCAGCGTCCAGGGAGCCGTGGTGGCGGTGAGCTCCGGCCGGGTGGCCGGGAAGCCCGCCGGCGGCGGTCGACCCCGCGGCTCGCCGGCGGCGCCGATCTCTGCGCGTCCCCCGCGCGGTCGGGCGTGCTGACGCTTCCGGGAACCTCCGCAGGCTGTCGGAGGGGCGTGCATCTGCCGATAGACGAGAGTGTCAGCGTGGCGCGGCCGCCGGTGGACACTCCGCGAGCGCTCGTCGTACCATGAAGGGCAGAAAGCCGCCTCGCCGGACGCCGCCTGAACGGAGAGCAGTCATGTGGAAGCGGGAAGAACCAGTTCAACCGGTGACCCCCCCGGTGGTCGGTGCCATCGGTTCCGCGCCTGCCGACGAGGCGGGCAGCGCGAACCCGAAGGTGTTCATCGGCAAGTCGATCGTCGTCAAGGGCGAGTTGCGCGGAAGCGAGGACCTGACCGTCGAGGGACAGGTTGAGGGCAAGATCGCGCTGAAGCAGCATGTCCTGACCATCGGGGTCCACGGACGCATCCGGGCGCAGGTGCTCGCGAAGGCGGTCGTCGTCTTCGGCGAGGTCATTGGCAACATCGAGGCGACGGAGAAGGTCGCGATTCGCAATGAAGGGGCGGTCGAGGGCGACATCAAGGCCCCGCGTGTCGCTATCGCCGAGGGCGCGAAGTTCCGCGGCGGCATCGACATGCAGCAGGGGCAGGGGCAATCCGGGAACCGTAACCGGAGCGAGCCGAAGCCGGGGTCCGAGGCCCGCCGCCCGGCGCCGGCCATGAAGGCGAAGAGCGCATAGGAGTCGGCGCCGTGGAACGGCGCGGACCCCTGGAGGGTTGGTTGGGCGCGCAGCGGAGCCGAAGGCGACGATGGGCGGGCTAGGCGCGCGTCCGGCGGGACCGGCAGATGGCTCGTCCAGTCGTCGCGCTGTTGAGCGACTTCGGCACCCGCGATCACTACGCGGGCACGATGCGGGGCGTCATGCTGGGCATCTGCCCCGACGCCACCCTCGTGGACGTGACCCACGACATCCGGCCCCACGACATACAGGCCGCATCGCTGGAGCTGGCCGCCGCCTGTCCGTACTTCCCGGCCGGCAGCGTGTTCCTCGTCGTGGTCGACCCCGGGGTCGGCTCCACCCGGCGGGGGCTCGCGGCCGATACCGGCGCCCACCGGTTCGTCGCTCCCGACAACGGCGTTCTAACCCACGTCTTCGAGCAGACCCCGCCCCGGCAGGTGGTGGAGCTGACCGAGCGGCGGTACGCGCGGCCGACCATCAGCCGAACGTTCGAGGGGCGCGACCGCTTCGCGCCCGCCGCCGCCTGGCTGGCGCGGGGCATTCGGTTGTCCGCGCTCGGTCGGCCCCTGCGCGACCACGTCAGGCTGGACCTGCCCGCCCTCGAGGTGCAGGAGAGGTCGATCGCCGGCTGTGTCGTGTGCATCGACCGGTTCGGCAACGCCGTCACCAACGTGGATCGCGGGCGCTTCGAGCGGCTGGCCGCCGCCGGGGGCGTCGACATCGAGGTCGGGGGGGGCGCCGTCGGTCGGCTGGTGGAGACCTACGCCGACATCGGGTCCGGCGAGGTGTGTGCGCTGTTCGGCAGCACCGATCACCTGGAGTTCGCCGCCAACGCGGCCAGCGCGAGCGAGCGCCTCGACCTGAAGGTGGGCGCGACCGTCCGGATCACCACCCGGTGAGCGGCACCGGCCGGGGCCGGCGTCCCGCCGCACGAGGAGAAGCACGAGCGCATGAGTGACAGCAGCCGGCCCGGCACGGGCGCCGATATCACATCCGCATTGCTGGAGGTCGTCGAGCGGGCCGCCGTGGCCTGCGCGCACACGATGGGCCTGGGAGATCGCCACCGGTCCGACCAGGTCGCGGTCGAGTCGATGCGCGCGACCCTGGATGGGGTGCCAATCGACGGCCGGGTGGTCATCGGCGAAGGCGAGCGGGACGAGGCGCCGATGCTCTACATCGGCGAGCTGGTGGGGACCGCGCATGCGGCGGCGGCGAGCGGCGACGGGGGGCTGCCGCAGGTCGACATCGCCGTCGATCCGCTGGAGGGGACCAACCTGTGCGCCACCGGGGCGTCGAACGCCATCGCGGTGCTGGCGGTGTCCGAGCGCGGCGGACTGCTCCACGCGCCGGACATCTACATGGAGAAGCTCGTCGTGGGACCGAGCTCCAAGCACGCCGTCTATCTGGATGCGCCGGTGCGGGACAACCTGCGCGCCATCGCGCGGTGCCTGGACCGCAAGGTGGAGGACCTCGTCGTCATCGTCCTGGACCGGCCGCGCCACCGGCAGCTCATCGCGGACATCCGGGAGGCCGGCGCCCGCATCCGCCTGATCGGCGACGGCGACCTGTCGGCGGGCATCTCCGCCGCGGTCCGCGGCAGCGGCGTCCACGCGGTCATGGGGACCGGCGGAGCTCCCGAGGGCGTGCTGGTCGCGGCCGCGATGCGCTGCCTCAACGGCGAGATTCTCGCCCGGCTGGTGGTCGACACGCCGGAGAAGGAAGAGCGCTGCCGGTCGATGGGGATCGCCGACATGGACCGCGTCTACCGGGCCGCCGACCTGGCGTGCGGCCGCCGCATCATCTTCGCGGCCACCGGGGTCACCGACGGCACCCTCATGAAGGGGGTCCGCTTCTTCGGTGACGGCGCGCGCACCAACTCCCTCGTCATGCAGACCAGCCCCCAGCGCATCCAGTTCGTGGACACCATCCATCTGACCGGCGACTCCGACATGGTGGTGCATTTCTGACCGGGCGGGGGACCGGACGCGGCGCGATCTCGCGGCCGGGGCGGAGGCTTCGCCGGCGCGAGACTCAGTCGGTCGACTCCGAGCGCCCCTTGTGCTTGCGGTCGCGGAAGGGCCGCCTGGTCTTGTCCGGGTGGGGGCCGCCGCGCTGGCGCGGCAGGGGGACGCGAGGTCGGGACGCGCGCTTGGGAGGACGGGAAGGCTTGGCCGGCACGATGACCCTCTATCCGATCGATTATGCGCCATGCGGGTCGGCGCTGACAACGGACCGGCGTCGTTGGGAGGCCGCGCGGTGAGCCCCCGGGTCGTGCGCCTCGACGATGCCGCGCCCGACGAGGCCCTTCGGCCTGCTGCCGACGTGCTGATGGCCGGCGGCATCGTGGCCTATCCCACCGACACGCTGTACGGGCTCGGTGTCGACCCGACCCAGGGTCCGGCCGTCGATGCGTTGTGCCGGCTCAAGACGAGATCGGCGCACGCCGGCATTCCCCTCATCGCTTCCGCCCTGGCGCAGGTCGAATCGGTGGTGGGCGTCCTGCCGCGGCTGGGCCGTCGCCTGGCGGCCCGGTTCTGGCCAGGCCCGCTGACCCTCGTCTTCGAGCCGGAGGCCGCGTTCGAGGCGGGCGTGTGCGCGGCGGACGGCTCGGTGGCGATACGGGTGCCCGCGGCCCCCGCCGCCCGCCGGCTCGCGGCTCTGTGCGGCGGACCGATCACGGCGACCAGCGCGAACCGGGCCGGCTGCCGTCCCGCCGCGACGGCGACCGAGGTGGTCGCCGGACTGGGCGCCGGGGTGCCGCTCGTCGTGGATGGGCCGGCCGCGCTGACGGGACCGCCGTCGACCATCGTGGACGTGCGCGGGCGCGACGCGCGTCTGGTCCGCGAGGGGTCGGTCGCGTGGGAGCGCGTGCTACAATCGCTGGCGTGATGACCCGCTTTCCGACTCTTGACACCCCGTGCCGAGGGGGGGCGCGCGGGTCGGGTCGTCGCGCGTCGATCGACCGGTCGGCACGCGACCTCCCACCGCTGGATCGGGCAGAGCGTCGACGGCGCCTGCCGCACGAACGTCGATCGGCGTCGGCCGGTTCGGCGGCGCCGGGGGCCTCGCGGCGAAGCGCTGGGCGATGAGGCACGCGCGGGCCGCTGTCGTCGTCGCCGCGGTGGGCACACTGGTTTCGGGCTGCGCCGCCCGGGTGCCGGTGGTCACGGCGCCGGCGTACCCCGACTACCCGCTTCCGGTCGTCCCGGCCGCGCTGGAGGGGACCCCGGAGGCGTCCGAGCACCGCGACGCCTGGACACTCCTGCAGGCGGGACAGCTCGAAGCAGCCGAGCAGCTTTTTACCGCCGTCCTGCGAGTCGTTCCGTCGTTCCATCCCTCCGAGACGGGGCTCGGCTTCGTCGCGCTGGCCCGGGGCGATACGGGCGGCGCGATCGCTCGGTTCGGCGGGGCCATCGCCCGGGTGTCGGACTACGTCCCGGCCCGTCTCGGGCGGGCCGAGGCGCTCCTGCTCGAGGATCGGCTCGCCGAGGCCATCGACGACTTCGACGCGGCCGTCGCGGCCGACCCCGGCCTGACCGGCGTGCGCCAGCGCATCGCCGGACTCGAGGCCACGGCGCTGACCCGGCAGGTCACGGCCGCCCGGGAAGCGGCCGCGGCGGGACGCGACGCCGAGGCGAAGGCGGCCTACGAGCGGCTCATCGCGGCGTCTCCCGAGTCCGCGTTCCTCTATCTCGAGCTGGCCGAGGTCGAGCGCCGGGTCGACGGGGCCGGGTCGGCCCTGTCCCGGCTCGACCGCGCCGTCGCCCTCGATCCGGATGCCCTCGACGCCTGGCTGCTGATGGCCGACCTGTATCTCGCCGCCGGTGATCTCGGGCGCGCCGAGCAGGCGCTGCTCCGGGCCGACGCCATCGCGCCGGGAGCCGAAGTCGAGCGCCGGCTCGCGGACCTGGACGCTCGCCGTCGGGCGGCCGCGTTGCCCCGCGAGTACATCGCCATCGAGACGGCCGATGCGATCACCCGCGGGCAGCTCGCGGCCCTGCTGGGCGTGCAGTTCGAGCTCCTGCTGGCCGGTCTCGCCGGCGACGGCGCCGCCATCATCACCGATGCCCGCGACCACTGGGCGTACGGCTGGATGATCGACGTCGCGCAGGCCGGTATCATGCCGGCCGACGTCAACTACCGGTTCCTGCCGGAGCAGGTCGTGAGCCGCGCGGAGCTCGCGCGCATTCTGGTCAGCATGCTGCGCGGGGCCGGGGTCGAGCCGGCGTCGGCGGCATTGCCGCGGTTCTCCGATCTGGATCCCGGACACCTCGACTATCCGGCCGCGTCGGAGGTGGTCGCGGCCGGATTGCTGCCTCCGCTCCCCGGGAACGCGTTTCGGCCCGGCCTGCCGGTCACCGGCGGCGAGGCGATGACGGTGTTGTCCCGCCTCGGCCGCGCGACCGGAACGGCTCGCTAGGAGCCTGCGTCGTACCCCCTTGGATGAGGTGCCATGTCGGCGTTGACGGTCGCGAACCAACTCACGCTGCTTCGGATGTTGCTCATTCCGGCCCTGGTCATTCTGGTGGTGTACGGGATGAACGGGTGGGCGTTGGTGGTGTTCGTCGTTGCGGGGGTGACCGACGCTCTCGACGGCGTGCTGGCGCGCTGGTGGAGTCGTCCGACGAAGCTGGGGGCGCTGCTCGACCCCATGGCCGACAAGCTGCTGCTCATCTCGACGTTCGTCGTGCTCACCCTGCCCGCGCTCGATCTGCCGAACCACTTCCCGGTGTGGCTGACGGTGCTCGTCATCAGCCGCGACGTCATCATCGTGGTCACGGTGGCGGTCGCGAACCTCGCCATCGGGCGGCGCACGTTCCCGCCGTCGATGCTGGGGAAGCTCGCGACCCTGGTCTACATCCTGACGATCGCCCTCGTGCTTCTCTACAACTGGATCGGGCGCAGCTCTCTGGTGGTCGATGCCGCCATCTGGGCCGCGCTGGTCATCACCCTCGTTTCGGGGCTCCACTACATCGTTCACGCCGCGCGCGTGCTGAGCGAGTGACGGCGCGCGGCGGCGGGCTCGGACGAGCACCTCGACCGGTCGCCGGGCGCAGCTGCCGGCGTCCCCGGGCCCGACGGGGGCCGCCGGTCGACGATTCCTTGACGAATCCCTGTCCTGAATCGTCGGCGTCGCGGCGCGCGCGTCAGTGCGGCGCAGGGGTCGTCACCCGTCGTGGGCGTTCCCACCGAGCGCGGTCCGGAACCACGCGATGGTCTCGGTCAGCCCCTCTGCCAGGGGCACACGGGGCTCCCAGTCGAGCACCGCGCGCGCCCGGCCGATGTCCGGCTGCCGGACCTTCGGGTCGTCGACCGGCAGCGGTTCATGCACGATGCGGCTGCTCGACCCGGTCAGCCTGATGATCTGCTCCGCGATGCCCGCCACCGTCATCTCGCGCGGGTTTCCGAGGTTGACCGGGTCGTTCGTGTCCGACCGCATCAGCCTGAGGATGCCGTCCACCAGATCGGTGATGTAGCAGAAGCTGCGGGTCTGCGTGCCGTCGCCGTAGACCGTCAGGTCCTCGCCGCGAAGCGCCTGGGCGATGAAGTTGGGCACGGCGCGGCCGTCGCGCACCCGCATCCGGGGCCCGTAGGTGTTGAAGATGCGGACGATCTTGGCGTCGAGGCCGTGATAGCGGCGATAGGCGGTGGTGATGGCCTCGGCGAAACGCTTGGCCTCGTCGTAGACGCCCCGCGGACCGATGGGGTTCACGTTCCCCCAGTAGCTCTCGGTCTGCGGATGCTCGAGGGGGTCGCCGTAGACCTCCGAGGTCGACGCGAGGACGAACGTCGCCTGCTTGGCCTTGGCGAGGCCGAGGGCGTTGTGGGTGCCCAGCGCCCCCACCTTCAGGGTCGGGATGGGCCGCTCGAGATAGTCGACGGGGCTCGCGGGGCTCGCCCAGTGGAGCACCGCGTCCACGGGTCCGCCGAGGTCGATGTAGTTGGAGACGTCGTGCCGGACGAGCCTGAAGTCCCGGCCGGCGAGGTGGGCGACGTTGGTGGCGTCACCGGTCGACAGATTGTCGATGCCGACGACGCTGTCGCCCCGGTCGAGCAGGGCCTCGGCGAGGTGCGACCCGATGAAGCCGGCGGCCCCGGTGATGACGACGCGTTGACCCATGTCGGTTTCCGAGGCGTTGGCGGGGCTCGGGCCCCGCCCGCCATGCCGGGAGGCGCCCGCCGCGCGGGCCCGGTGCGCGGTGCGGTGCGGCTCAGTACGCGTGGCGATGAAAGAACACGCGGAGGACGGTCATCCACATGATCTTGAAGTCGAGGGCCACCGACCAGTTCTCGATGTAGTAGAGGTCGTACTCGATGCGCTTCTCGATCGACGTGTTCCCCCGCAGGCCGTTGACCTGGGCCCATCCCGTCAGGCCGGACCGGACCTTGTGGCGCAGCATGTACTGCGGGACGCGCTGCTTGAACTGCTCGACGAAGAACGGCCGCTCCGGCCTCGGCCCCACCAGCGACATGTCGCCGCGGACGACGTTCCAGAGCTGGGGGAGCTCGTCGAGGCTGAGCGCGCGCAGCACGCGGCCGACGGGGGTGCGGCGGGGGTCGTCCTGGCGTGCCCATACCGGTCCGGTCTCGCGCTCGGCGTTCTCGAACATCGATCGGAACTTGTAGACGCGGAACCGGCGTCCGTCGAGTCCCATGCGCTCCTGGCGGTAGAACACCGGGCCCGGCGAGGTCGCCTTCACCAGGGCCGCGATGACCGCGAGGGGCAGGCTCAGCAGGACGAGCGAGGCGCTCGCGATGCCGAGGTCGATCGTGCGCTTCATCAGGCTGCTCAGTCCCTGGAGGGGGACGTCGTTGATGCTGATGATGGGAACGCCGTCGAGCGCTTCGAGGCGGGCGCGGAGGGCGATGACCTGCATGAGGTCGGGCACCACCTTGACGTCCACGAACTCCCGGTTGGCGACCTCGATGAGCTCCAGCATCTTCGCGTGCTCGTCGAGCGACAGGGCGACGTAGAGCTCGTCGATCCGCTCGCGCCGCAGGATGTCGGTCACCTCCGACAGCGACCCCAGCAGCGGCAGGCCCCGGTAGCCCTGCCGGTCGCTGCCGCGATCGTCGACGAAGCCGACGATGCGGTAGCCGAGTCCGCGATGGTGGAGCACCTTGTCGACGACGTGGCGGGCGACGTCGCCGGTGCCCGCGACGAGAATGCGCTTGAGGCCCACGCCCTCGCGCCACTGCTGCTCGAGGGCGGACCGCACGCTGGCCCGGGCCGCATATGCGCAGACGACGCAGAGGGCGAGGAACAGGGCCCAGACCAGGCGCGACACCTCGTAGACGCCCTGGTCCTTCAGGGCGGCGGGAATGAAGTACGCCTGGAACACCAGCGTGCCCGCGAGACCGAGCACGACCGCTATCAGGCCCCCGATCAGCACCGCGAAGAAGTCGTCGACGCGCGACCGGATGCGCTCGTGACGGTAGGCCCCCTGCAGCCAGAGGCCGAACGGCAGCAGCAGTCCGACGAAGGGGGCGAGCTGCAGGTACGACTCGATCGGGGGCTGACCCTTGGGCGCCGGAATCAGCCCGGTCTCGAACCGGAGCCAGTACGCGGCGAGGAACATCGTCACGCCGATGCCGCCGTCGATCACCGACTGGATGATCATGCGCACGCGGGCGCGTTGGGTCATGGGTGCAGCTCCGACGGCGATGAGTCCATCAGGCGGGCGACCTCCGCGGCGAGGCCCGCGCGGAACCGCTCTCGGGAGAAGCGCAGGGCCTGCCGGCGGGCGGCGGCGCCGTCGAGCGGCCGGACGTGAATCGTGTCGATGGCCTCGGCGAAGGCGTCCGGCGTGGAATCCGGCACCAGGAGCCCGGTCTCGCCGTCCACCACGGTCTCCGAGGCCCCGCCCTCGGCGAGGGCGACGACCGGGCATCCGCATGCCTGGGCCTCGACGGGGGCGATGCCGAAGTCCTCGGGACCCGGCAGCAGCATCGCGGCCGCGCTTCGATACGCCTGCCGGACCTCCTCGTCGCTCACCGGACCGAGGAACTCCGTCTCCGGGCCGGCGATCCTCCGCAGGCGCCCGAGGTCCGGGCCGTCGCCCACGATGCGCAGGGGCACGCCTGCCTTCGCGCACGCGCGTATCGCGAGGTCGACCCGCTTGTAGGGCACGAGAGCCGACACGATCAGACAGCCATGTCGCGGCGGGGCGGGACCCGGTTGGAAGAACGACGTGTCCACGGGCGGATACACGATACTCGCCTCCCGATTATAGTATCGACCAATCCTCCCCGCAACATATTGCGAAATAGCTACATAGCGGTCCACCCGGTGGGCGGTCGAGGCGTCCCAGCGGGCGATCGCGGCGAGCCCCCGCCGGAGCCACCGGCTGGCCCCCGCGCCCACCCGTTCCGGCCCGAAGTAGGCGGGAAACTGATCCCACACGTAGCGCATCGGCGTGAAGCAGTAGCAGAGGTGACGGGCGCGCCCCGGCGCGACGACCGCCTTGGCGACGCAGTGGCTGGTGCTGATGACGAGGTCGAACTCGTCGAGATCGAACTGCTCGACGGCGGCCGGGAAGAGCGGCAGCAGCGGCCGGTAGTACCGGTGCGAGCCCGGCAGGCGTTGGACGAACGAGGTCCGGATCGGTCGCGCCTCGATGGCCGGGGAGACCGAGCCGCGGACGTGCAGGAGCGCGAACCGCGCGGCGTCCGGGAAGAGCCCGCAGATGGTCTCGAGCACGCGTTCGCCGCCGCGCATGCCGGTGAGCCAGTCGTGCACCAGCGCCACGCGGGCGCCGGTCGCGATTCCCATGCACTACTAGTATCCTGTACAGGCATGTCGCGGACGCGTCTCCCGATCCGGGCCCCGCGCCGTGGCCGCTCCCGTGCGGCGGGGTTCGGCCCCGGACTTCTCGAAATCATCGCCAACCCATGAGAATGACGGTCGTCGGCACGGGTTACGTCGGTCTCGTGGTCGGCGCATGCCTGGCCGAGACGGGCAACGAGGTCACCTGCGTCGACGTCGACGAGGGCAAGATCGAGTCTCTGCGGAAGGGCCGTCTTCCCATCTACGAGCCGGGGCTCGACGAGCTCGTGGTCCGGAACGCGGCCAAGCGCCGGCTCACCTTCGACACCGCCCTCGTCCCTGCCGCCCGCGACTCCGAGGTCGTGTTCATCGCGGTGGGCACGCCGTCCGACGAGGACGGCTCGGCCGACGTGCAGCACGTCCTGGGGGCGGCGCGCGACGTCGGCAGGGCGATGGCCGGCTACACCGTGGTGGCTCTCAAGAGCACGGTGCCGGTGGGCACCGCCCGACGCGTGGAGGAGGCCATCGGCGGGGAGACGAGCGAGGCCTTCAGCGTCGTGAGCAATCCCGAGTTCCTCAAGCAGGGGTCCGCCGTCGACGACTTCCTGAAGCCCGATCGCGTCGTCATCGGCGCCGACGACGAACGCGCGGCGCGGCTGATGGCGTCCATCCACAAGCCCTTCACCCGCACCGGCGCCCCCATCGAGATCATGGACCGGGCGAGCGCGGAGCTCAGCAAGTACGCCGCGAACGCGATGCTCGCCACCCGCGTGTCGTTCATGAACGAGGTGGCCAACGTGTGCGACGTCCTGGGCGCCAACGTCGACCACGTGCGCCGCGTCGTCGCCTCGGACCGCCGCATCGGTCCGTCCTTCCTGTTCCCCGGCATCGGCTACGGCGGGAGCTGCTTTCCCAAGGACGTCAAGGCCCTGGGCCGGCTGGCCCGCGACGCCGACTACCGCTTCCGGATTCTCGAGGCGGTCGAGGCGGTGAACGCCGCCCAGAAGCACCGGCTCGTCGACAAGATGGTCGACGCCATGGGATCGCTCGACGGACGCCGCATCGCCGTCTGGGGGCTGTCGTTCAAGCCGCGCACCGACGACATGCGGGAAGCGCCGTCCATCACCGTCATCGAGGCCCTCCTCGACGCGGGAGCCGAGGTCGCGGCCTACGACCCGCAGGCCAACGAGTCGGCCCGGCGGATCTTCGCCTCGCGCATCAGCCTGGCCTCCGACAGCTACGAGGTGCTGACGGAGGCCGATGCGCTGGCCATCCTCACCGAGTGGAACGAGTTCCGCGAGCCCGACTTCCCGCGCATGCGCGGGCTGATGCAGGAAGCGACGATCTTCGACGGCCGCAACCTGTTCGACCCCGCCGAGATGCGCGACCTCGGCTTTCGCTACCACTCGATCGGACGTTGAGCTGCCGATGAGCACGGTGCTGGTGACCGGCGGCGCCGGCTATATCGGCAGCCATGCCGTCAAGGCCCTGCGGGCGGCGGGGCATGCCGTCGTCGTCTACGACAATCTCAGCGCCGGCCACCGCGCCGCGGTGCGGGGCCTTCCCCTCGTCGAGGGAGACGTCCGCGAGACGGCCCGGCTCGAGGCGGCGTTGCGGCAACACGGCGTCTTCGCGGTGATGCACTTCGCGGGGCTCCTGTCGGTGGAGGAGTCGGTGCGCGACCCGGCCCGCTACTACGAGCACAACGTGCGGGGAGGGCTCTCGGTGCTCGACGCGATGCGCGCCGCCGGGGTCGGCCGGCTCGTGATGTCGTCGACCTGCGCGGTGTACGGCAATCCGGTGGCGACCCCGATCGACGAGGAGCACCCCACCGACCCCATCAACGCCTACGGAAGCTCGAAGCTGGCCGTCGAGCGCGCCCTCCGCCACTACGGCCGGGCCTACGGCCTGCAGTCAATCGCCCTGCGCTACTTCAACGCGGCCGGGGCGGACCCGGACGGCGACCTCGGCGAGGACCACGACCCCGAGATCCACCTGATTCCGCGCGCCCTCGACGCAGCCTGCGGGGGCGGGGCGCTCCGCGTGTTCGGCGACGACTATCCCACCCCGGACGGCACCTGCCAGCGCGACTACGTGCACGTCGCGGACATCGCCGACGCGCACGTCCGCGCCCTCGACGCGCTGGCGCCGGGGGACGGCGCCAGGGTCTACAATCTGGGCACGGGGACGCCGCACTCGGTACGGGAAGTGATTCGCAGCGTGGAACGGGTGACGGGCCGCCGCGTGCCGGCCGAGCCGGCCCCGCGCCGCGCGGGCGATCCGCCGGTGCTCTTCGCCGCGGCGGGGCGCATCGAGCGCGATCTCGACTGGCGGCCGGCCCACACGGCGCTGGACGACATCGTCGCGACCGCGTGGCGCTGGCGCGAACGCCACCCGGAAGGGTTCGGCCCGACCACACCGTGAGTCCACTGCTCCGGCTGCTGCGATTCGTCCTGCCCCACAAGCTGCGCGTCATCGCCGCGCTGCCCGCCATGGTGCTCTACGCCCTGGCGTCGGGCGGCCTGGCCTACATCATCGAGCCGATCTTCGACGAGGCGCTTCCCGAGGGCGACGGCGTCGCGCTCGTCTGCGGCCTCCTGGTCGGGCTCTACCTGATGAAGGGGGCGGGCGCCTACTTCTCCGTCTACCTGATGGCCGACGCCGGGCAGCGCCTCGTCCACGATTTGCGCACCGAGCTCTTCGGGCACATGCTCGGGCAGTCGAGGACCTTCTTCGGAAGCCGGACGACGGGACGGTTGCTGTCGCGGCTCACCAGCGACGTCAGCCGCGTGCAGCAGGTCGTCTCGGAGACCTGCGGCGACCTGATCCGCGAGTCGCTGGCGCTGTGCGCGTTCGCCGGGCTGCTGTTCTACCAGGACGCGAGGCTGGCCCTGGTGTGCATGACCGGGGCGCCCCTGGTGGTGTATCCCCTGGTGCGGCTGGGGCAGTTGGTGCGCCGGACGACCCGCCGCGGCCAGGAGGAGGTCGAGCACCTGTCGCATCTCGCGGTGGAGGCGCTGACCGGCCACCGCATCGTGCAGGCGTTTCAGGCCGAGTCGTTCGAGCGGCAGAAGTTCACGCGGGCCTCGCACCGGCTGTACCGGACGATCATGCGGGTCACCAGCGCCCTGTCGATCCTGCCGTCGGTGATCGAGCTGCTCGGCGGTGTCGCGATCGCCGGGATCCTCTGGTACGGCAGCCGCGAGATCGCAGCCGGCGACCTGACCGCGGGCCAGTTCACGTCCTTCATGACCGCGCTCCTGCTGATGTACGGCCCGGTGAGGAAGCTGAGCCGGGTCAACGCGAACATCCAGCAGGCCATTGCCGCGGCCGAGCGGATCTTCGAGGTCCTCGACACCCGCACCGGGACCGGCGATCGTCCCGGCGCCGAGGCGCTGCCGCCGTTCGCGTCGAGCATCGAGTTTCGCGACGTGACGTTCCGCTATCCGGACGATGACGAGGCGGTGCTGCGCGGCGTCTCGTTCACGGTGCGGGCGGGCGAGGTGGTGGCGGTGGTGGGGCTCAGCGGGGCGGGGAAGTCGACCCTGGTCAACCTGGTGCCGCGGTTCCACGACGTCACCGAGGGGGCCATCCTGATCGACGGGGCGGACGTGCGGGACGTGACGTTGCAGTCGCTGCGCCGGGCCATCGGCATCGTGGCCCAGGAGACGTTCCTGTTCGACGCGTCGGTGGCCGACAACATCGCCTACGCGGCGCCGGGCACCCCGCGGGAGTCGATCGTGGCGGTGGCGCGCGCCGCCCATGCCCACGAATTCATCGTGGACCTGCCGCAGGGCTACGATACCGTGATCGGCGAACGCGGCCAGCGGTTGTCGGGCGGCCAGCGCCAGCGTCTTACGATCGCGCGGGCCCTGCTGAAGAACCCGCCCATCCTCGTGCTCGACGAGGCGACGTCGGCCCTCGACGCGGAGTCGGAGCTGCTCGTGCAGGACGCGCTGGCGAGGCTCCTGCTCAACCGCACCGCGTTCGTCATCGCCCACCGCCTCTCGACCGTCCGGCGGGCCGACGCCATCATCGTGATCGAGGGCGGACGGGTGGTGGAGTCCGGCCGCCACGAGGAGCTGCTGGCGCGTCCCGGCAGCAGCTATGCGAAGCTCTATGCGACGCAGATGTTCGGCCAGGAGGGGGAGGAGTGGTCCGCGGTCGCCGTTTCCGCGGCCGCGCCGGCCCGCCCGGCCACGAGTGCAACACGATGATCAAGTCGATGACCGGGTTCGCATCCGGCAGCCGGGAGCTCGAGACGGCGGCCCTTGGAATCACGGCGCGGACCGTCAACCATCGCTACCTCGACATCCAGGTGCGGCTGCCGCCGCTGCTGGCGCCGGTCGAGGTCGAGCTGCGCGGCGCCGTCCAGCGCTGGGTGGCGCGCGGCCGCGTCGAGGTGGCGGTGACCGCGCGGCTTCTCGGGCAGCCCGATGTCGAGGTCGCCCTGAACGAGCCGCTGGTCGATGCCCTCTCCACCGCCGTCGAGCAGGCCCGCGCCCGGGGCGTCGCCACCGGCGTCCTGACCGCCGGCGACCTCCTGCGGTTCCCGCGGGCGCTGGTGGTCGAGGAGCTGGAGCTGGACGAGGCGGGCCGGGCCGAGCTGGGGCGCGCCGCGACCGCGGCGGTCGAGGACGTGCTGCGCGATCTGGATGCCATGCGCGTGCGCGAGGGTGGATACCTGCTGGCCGATCTCGAGGCGCGGTGCGGCACCCTGTCGGACCTCGTCGCTCGTCTGGAGGCGGCGGCCGAGTCGGGGCGCGGCGAGCTCGTGTCGCGGCTGGGCGCCAGGGTCGAGGAGCTGCGGGGACAGGCCGCCGTCGAGGAGGCGGCCGTGGCTCAGGAAATCGTGCGGTTCGCGGCCCGCTCGGACGTCAGCGAGGAGATTACCCGGCTGCGCGGCCATCTCGCCCACTGGTCCGCCCTCACCGGCTCGACCGAGCCGTGCGGCCGCAAGCTCGACTTCCTCCTGCAGGAGATGAACCGGGAGGTCAACACGCTGGGCGCGAAGGTGGAGGGCGCCGACGCGAGCGAGCTCGTGGTGACCGCCAAGGCCGAGCTCGAGAAGCTGCGGGAGCAGGTCCAGAACGTGGAGTAGGAGTACGCACCGTGGGCGCGGTGCTGCTCGAGGAGGGTTGGCTGGGCGGGAATCGGGGCCGCGGGCGGCGGTTTCCCGGGCCAGGGGGGGCGCGCGTGAACGGCAAGGGGAGCCTCTTCGTGGTTTCGGCTCCGTCGGGCACCGGGAAGACCACCGCCGTCGACATGCTGGTCGCGCGGGTGCCCGGACTCGAACGGTCGCGAAGCTACACGTCGCGCCCCGCGCGTCCGAGCGAGCGGGACGGCGTCGACTACCACTTCGTGGACCGGGAGCGCTTCGACTCGATGCGCGACGCGGGCGAGTTTCTCGAGTGGGCCGACGTGTTCGGGCATCTCTACGGTACGCGCGCCGTCGATACGCGGCAGCAACTCGACGCCGGCCGCAGCCTCGTCCTCGTCATCGACGTGCAGGGCGCCCGGCAGGTCCGGGGGATCGAGCCGGGCGCGGTCGGCATCTTCCTGCTGCCGCCGTCCCCCGCGGTGCTCGAGGACCGCCTGCGCCGCCGGCCCGGCGACCGGCTCAACGAGGCCGAGATCCGGCGTCGGCTGGGGGTTGCCCGGCGCGAGGTCCGGCACGTCGGGGAGTACGATTACGTGGTCGTCAACGAGGACCTGGAGGACTGCGTGGAGCGCCTGCGTTGCATCGTCGAGGCCGAGCGCCAGTCGTGGCGCGCGGCCGGCGCCGCCGCGAGGGCGATTGCGGCGAGCTTCGGCGAGCCGGACAGCGGGGCCGCGCCATGTCACTGATCGCGGTGGGGGTGACCGGCGGCATCGGCGCCTACAAGGCGGTCGAGATCGTCCGCCGGCTGCAGGACAACGGACACGACGTCGTGGTGACCATGACCGCCAACGCCCGCCGCTTCGTCGGACCGCTGACGTTCGAGGCGATCACGCGGCGGCCGGTCGTCACCGATCAGTTCGCGCCCGGCGCGAACGCGACCATCGAGCACGTCGCGCTGGCCACCGACATCCGGGCGCTGCTCGTGGCGCCGGCCACCGCCAACATCATCGGGAAGCTCGCTCACGGCATCGCCGACGACTTCCTGACCTCGCTCTATCTCGTGACCCGCGCTCCGGTCGTCCTCGCCCCCGCCATGAACACGAACATGTACGAGCACGCGGCGGTCGCGGCCAACCTCGCCGCCCTCGTGGCGCGCGGGGCGCACGTGGTCGCCCCCGGCGAGGGGTACCTCGCGTGCGGATGGACGGGCCCGGGACGGCTCGCCCCCGTCGACGACGTCGTCGCCGCCGTCGAGCGCCGGCTCCGGCCGGGCGCGGGCGACCTCGCGGGCCGGCGCCTCCTCGTCACCGCCGGGCCGACCTGCGAGGACCTGGACCCGGTGCGTTTCGTCGGCAACCGCTCGAGCGGGCGGATGGGGTACGCGCTCGCCGCGGAAGCGGTGGACCGCGGCGCCCGGGTGGTGCTGGTGTCGGGCCCGTGCCGCCTGGAGCCCCCGGCCGGGGCGGAGACGATCGCGGTGCGAAGCGCGGCCGACATGCACGCGGCGGTGACGGGCCGGGCGGACGAGGCCGACGCGGTCGTGATGGCCGCCGCCGTGGCCGACTACACGCCGGCCGGGGGGCCGCGCGGGCAGAAGATCGCGAAAGAGTCCGAGACGCTCACCCTCACCCTGACCCGCACCGCCGACGTTCTGCGGGAGCTCGGGCGCCGGCGCGCCGGCGGTCGCCGGCCGGTGCTGATCGGGTTCGCGGCCGAGACCCGCGACGTCGTCGCGCGGGCCCGGGCCAAGCTCGAGGCCAAGGGGGCGGACCTCATCGTCGCCAACGACGTGTCGCGGGCCGACGCCGGGTTCGACGTGGAGACGAACGCCGCCACGCTGGTCGCGGCAGGGGGGACGACGGACCTGCCGCTGCAGTCCAAGCGCGACCTGGCCCGCGCGATTCTCGACCGCCTGCGGGACATGCTGGCCGGGCGCGAGCCGGGGGATTCGGCCGAGGCCGACCATGACCGACCGTGAGCAGTTGCGGCGTCACCTGGAGTTCTTCCGGGAGCTGGGGGCCGAGGGGGTCAGCCGCGACGCCCGTTGGCGCACGCGTGGGCCTGCGGGTGCCGAGCCTCTTCCGGCAGGTCGAGGGGACGATTCCGTCGACCGCGGGCGGGCACCGGCGGTTCGCGCGGTCGACGCCCATGGGGCGGGCGATCCGGCGTACGAGGCCGGCGGCGATCTCGGCGCGGCGTCCGCCGTCGCCCCGCCGGCGGTCGCGCCGGCCGGGGCGCCGCCGCCGGAGACGCTCGAGGAGATTCGCGAGGATCTCGGCGAGTGCACCCGCTGCAAGCTGCACGGGGGACGGACGAACCTCGTGTTCGGGGTCGGCAGCCCCACCGCCGACCTCGTGTTCGTCGGCGAGGCGCCGGGGCGGGACGAGGACCGGCAGGGGATTCCGTTCGTGGGCCGGGCGGGGCAGCTGCTGACCCGGATCATCGCCGCGATCGGCCTGTCGCGCGACGAGGTCTATATCGCCAACGTGATCAAGTGCCGCCCCCCCAACAACCGGAACCCGGAGCCCGACGAGGTCGCGACCTGCGAGCCGTTCCTGTTCCGGCAGATCGACGTCATCCGCCCCCGGGTGGTGGTGGCCCTCGGCGGCTTCGCCATCAGGACCCTGCTCCGGACCGACGAAGCGGTTTCCCGGCTGCGGGGAAGGGTGTTCGACTACCGCGGGGCGAAGCTGATCCCGACCTTCCACCCCGCCTTTCTCCTGCGGAGTCCCGAGCGGAAGCGGGACGTCTGGGAGGACATGAAGCGGGTCCGCGCCCTGCTCGCGGAGCCGGCCTCCTCCGCGTGACGTCACGGGGAGGCCTTGGCACGTGGCAAGCCCGGAAGGCAGCAGAGAGCGGGCCGGGCCCGGGTGCAGTCGGCAAGTCCACATCGACCACTGTCCCAAGGACGGCGCTTGCCGCTGCCGTCGCCAATCGCCGATGCCCCGCGTCGTCTCCGTGGTCGTCCCCGTCCCCGCCCTCGACCGGCTCGACTACGAGGTGCCTCCGGAGCTGCCGGTCCCGGAGGCGGGGACCCGGGTCCTCGTGCCGCTGGGGACGCGGACGGTGACCGGTTGCGTCGTCGACCGACCGGAGTCGCCGCCCCCCGCCGCGCTCAAGCCCCTGATCGACGTCCTCGACGTCGATCCCCTGCTGCCGGCCGGCGTGGTGGGGCTCGCCCTCTGGGTGGGCGAGTACTACGCCTGCGGGGCGGGCGAGGCGGTGGCGGCGGCGATGCCGCCCCTGGCCTGGGTGGTCAGCGAGCGGCGGGCGGAGATCACCCCGGCGGGCCGCGCCGCCCTCGCGGGCCGGCCGGGGGCCGCGCGCGGCCGTCTCCTCGAGCTGCTCTCCGACGGCGCCCCGCACCGGGTGGCGGCGCTCGATCACGCCGGGGGCCGCCGGGGTCCCGGGCGGACGCGGAGCGGGGGGCGACACGCGCTCCTTGCGGCCATGGCCCGTGAGGGGCTCGTCCGGTTGACGCAGCCCCTCAAGGGCGCCGCCTCCGCGTTCAAGACGGTCCGCGTCGCTCGCCTGACCGCCGACGGCCGGGAGCGTCTGGCCGCCGGCGCCCGCCTGGGAAGGCGGCAACGCGACGCGCTCGAGACGCTCGGGGCGGCGGCCGGGGAACTGGCGGTGCCGGCCCTCACCGCCGCCGGCGTCCCGGCGGGGACGCTGCGCCGCCTCGCCGAGCTCGGCGCGGTGACGATCGCGAGCGAGGTCGTCGAGCGGGAGCCCGGGGCGGTCGCGCTCCCCGACGCCCCCGAGCCGCCGGCCCACACCCTGACGCCTCGGCAGCGGCAGGTGGTCGAGGCCCTGGAGGGCGTGGCGGGGTCCGGCGACTTCGAGGTGGCGCTCCTCCACGGGGTCACCGGGAGCGGCAAGACCGAGGTCTACGCGCGACTGGCCCGGGCGGCGGTGGCGAGAGGGCGGCAGGCCCTGGTTCTCGTCCCCGAGATCGCCCTGACCCCGGCCATCGCCGCGCGTCTGCGGCCGGCGTTCGGGGCCCGGGTGGCGGTCCAGCACAGCGGCCTGTCCGACGGCGCCCGCCACGATCAGTGGCACCGAATTCGCCGCGGCGAGGTCGACGTGGTGGTGGGCACCCGGTCCGCGGTGTTCGCGCCCCTGCCGTCGGTGGGCCTCATCGTGGTCGACGAGGAGCACGACGCCTCGTACAAGCAGGACGAGAGTCCGCGGTACCACGGCCGGGACGTCGCCATCATGCGGGGGAAGCGCGACGGCGCCCTCGTCCTGCTCGGGTCCGCGACGCCGTCCCTGGAGAGCTTCCGCCACGCGGACAACGGCCGCTACCGGCGTTTCACCCTGCCGCAACGCGTCGGGAGCCGCCCCCTCCCCGACGTGCGCATCGTCGACATGCGCGACGAGCTCGCGGCGCAGGGCCCCGACGTCGTGCTGAGCGCCCCGCTCGCCGAGGCCATCGACCGCCGGCTGGCGGATCGGGAGCAGGCGCTCGTGCTGCTGAACCGGCGGGGTTTCGCGGCCTCGCTGCTGTGCCGCGGCTGCGGCCACACCCTCGAGTGCCCGGACTGCAGCGTCAGCCTGACGTTCCACCGCGCGGCGGGGCGGGCCCGCTGCCACTACTGCGGATACTCCCGGGCCCGTCCCGCCGCGTGCCCCCGATGCTCGGCCACGGTCCTCGAGCACGTGGGCTTCGGCACCGAGCGGGTGCAGGCGGAGCTCGAGCGGCGGTGGCCGGCCGCCCGCGTCGCCCGGCTCGACCGCGACACGGTTCGGCGGCGGGGCGGGGCGGCACGCCTGCTCCAGCGGGTGGCGCGCCGCGAGCTGGATGTCCTCGTCGGCACCCAGATGGTGGCGAAGGGGCACGACTTCCCCGGCGTCACCCTGGTGGGCGTGGTGTCGGCGGACATCGGTCTCGGGGTGGCGGACTTCCGGGCGGCGGAGCGCGCCTTCCAGCTGCTGACGCAGGTCGCGGGCCGGGCCGGCCGGGGCAGCGTCCCCGGCGAGGCGATCGTCCAGACCCTCCATCCCGGTCACTACGCCATCCGCCACGCCTGCGACCAAGCCTACGCGCCGTTCTATCAGGAGGAGCTGGGCTTCCGGCGGGCCCTGCGCTATCCGCCCGTCGTGTCCCTGGTCTCGGCCGTCGTCCACGGGACGCTGCGGGATCGCACCCTGCAGGAAGCGTCCGCCCTCGCGGCGCGGCTGCGCGCGGCGCCGCGCCGGTTCACGGTGCTGGGGCCGGCCCCGGCGCCCCTCGCGAGGCTGCGGGGCCGGTACCGCGTTCAGCTCTTCCTGAAGGGCGGGGGACGTGCGGAGATGCGGGAGGCGCTGCTCCGCATTCTGGACGAGCATCCCCGTTTGAAACGGAGCGTGATCGTCGACGTCGACCCGGTGTCGATGTTGTAGGAGCCCGCGCCGTCGAAACGGCGCGGGCTCCCGGAAGGCGTCTACGGCCCGAGCTCTCCGATGATCTGGATGGGAGCGGGCGTGAAGCAGAGCACGAAGATGACGAGCGCGAGGGCCGCGACGCACATCCGGGTCCGGTCGATGGGAATGTCGTGGTCGAGGGTGCGCGGGTGCCGCGGGCCGAGGGCGACGAGCATGACCACCATCAGCACCGCCCAGACGATCCAGCTCGGCGAATGGAAGGCGAGGGCGAAGAGGACGGCGGCGGAGATCAGGGTCACGAGGGTCGAGCGGGCGCCGAAGACCGCGTACGAGATGTGCCCCCCGTCGAGCTGGCCGATCGGGAACAGGTTGAGGGCGGTGGCCAGCAACCCGACCCACGCGGCGAATGCCATGGGGTGGACGCTCAGCGTGGACCCTTCTGCGGCCGCCCCCCAGACGGCCCACGCCGCGAAGCGGAACAGGAGCGGTTCACCGAGGATCATCGCAAACTCGGTCGCCTCCTGCGCCGGCAGGATCCGCGAGAGGCCGACGCCGACGAAGAGAGCGGGCACGGCTACCACGAAGCCCGCGATGGGGCCGGCGACGCCGATGTCGAAGAGCATGCGCTTGGTCGGAATCGGCTGCCGTATGCGGATGAACGCGCCGAGGGTGCCGATCAGGAACGGCGCCGGCAGGAAGTACGGGAGCGACGCATCGACCCGGTAGTGCCGGCAGGCGTAGTAGTGGCCCAGCTCGTGGATGCCCAGAATGGCCAGCACCGTCAGGCTGTACCAGAGCCCGTGCCACAACACGAAGGGCGTCTCCGCCACGGGATCCAGATTGGCGGCGAAGCCCTGATGCTGGCAGGCGCCGACCACCGTGGTGGACAGGACCGTGGCCAGCAGGAGCCCGAGGTTCAGCCACGGGCGGTCTCGTCGGGCGGACGCCCTCATCGGCGGCCCGGGTTGATGCGGGCGAGGGGAGGGCGCCTCGTGCGGGTCCGGAGGCCACACCGGCGGCGGTACGGGGTCGGGAGCGGGAAGCTGACTCAAGAGAGGTCTGTCCGTGGGGCTCGCGCCGTCCGCCGCCGGAGCGGATGGGAGGCGGCTGACGCGTCAGCCGCCGATGTCCTGGAGGTCCTTGCCGGGCTTGAACCGGATGGTCCGGCCGGGTGGAATGCGCACTTCCTTGCCGGTTCGCGGATTGCGGCCGATGCCCCGCTTGCGCGGCTTCACCTGGAAGACCCCGAAGCCCCTCAGCTCGATGCGCTCTCCGCGCTGCATCGATGTCCGCATGGCGTCGAAGACGGCGTCGACCGCCACCTCGGCCTTGACCTTGGTGATGTCGGCGAGCCTGGAGACCTCGTTCACGATGTCGACTTTGATCATTGCGTCGCCGCCAACGATGTTATGTAAGCATCATAGGTACTGGCATTTACGGCTGTCAAGCCGCGGCCGGACGGGTGCCGGGACGGGAGCACGATGGGTGATGAGTTGAACCGCGCCGCGGGGCTGGTGGCCCTGGTGGGGCGTCCGAACGTGGGCAAGTCGACACTCTTCAACCGCCTGACGGGGACGCGGCGGGCCATCGTCACCCCGCTGGCCGGGACCACCCGCGACGTGCTGGGGGGGGCGGTGGAGTGGCAGCAGCGGGTGTTCTCCCTCGTCGACACCGGCGGCGTAGCGGGCGCGAGCACCGATCCGATGCGGGAGGCGGTGGCGGACCGCGGCCGTCGCGCCGCCGGCGAGGCCGAGGTCTTGGTGTTCGTGGTGGACGGCGGCGAGGGACCGGTGCCGGCCGACGACGAGCTGGCCCGCGAGCTGCGGACGCGGGGAACCCCCGTGGTGGTGGCCGTCAACAAGATGGACGACCGGCGGGCGCGCTCCCACGTGCCCGAGTTCCACCGGTTCGGCTTCGAGCCGATCGTGGAGATAGCGGCCGAGCACGGGCAGGGAATCGGGGACCTGCTGGACGAGGTCGTCGCGAGGTTGCCGCCGGGGCCGGCCGCCGCGCCCGACGGCGAGGCCGCCGACGCAAAGCGGGAGACCGGCGTGGTGGTGGTGGGTCGTCCCAACGTCGGGAAGTCGTCGCTCGTCAACCGGCTGCTGCGCGGCGACCGCGTGCTCGTCAGCCCCACCCCGGGCACCACCCGCGACGCCGTCGACGACGTGATGCGCTGGCATCGGCAGCAGTTCCGCATCGTCGACACCGCGGGCATGCGGCGTCCCGGCCGTGTCGCCGGGGGCGGGCGCATCGAGGCGGTCAGCGTCGTGCGCGCGCGCCACGCGATGGAGCGCACGGACGTCGCGGTGATCGTGGTGGACGCGGCGGCGGGCGTCGTGAAGCGCGACGCGGCCATCGCCGGCGAGGCGGAGGCGGCCGGCTGCGGCGTCGTCCTCGCCGCCAACAAGTGGGACCTCGTCAAGGACCGGGGACCCGGGTTCGCGGCCCGTTTCGACGAAGAGCTTCGCGACGGCCTCAAGTTCGTCGACTACGCGCCCATCGTCCACCTCTCGGCGATGACCGGAGAACGGACGGGACGGCTGCTGAAGCTCGTCGACGAGGTCGCCGCCGCCCGCCGCACGAAGGTGACCACCGGCGAGCTCAACCGCGTGGTCGCCCGGGCGACCCGCGACCATCGCCTGTCCGGGGCGGGGCAGCGGACGGTGCACCTCCGCTACGCCGTGCAGACCGGCGTGGCGCCGCCGACGTTCACGCTGTTCACGGGCCGCGGCGCCCGGCTGCACTTCTCGTCCGAGCGGTTCCTCCGGCGCCGTCTGCGCGAGGCCTTCGGGTTCGTCGGCACGCCGATCCGCCTCAAGGCGCGCGGACGGTAGGAGGCGCGGACGCCGGGGCGCCCACGACCCGCCCCCTCTCGCGGCCGGTGTATACTGAGGACCGGCTCGGGCGGAAGCGATGGCGACACGGGTCAAGATACCGGAACGGTCCGTCTACAAGCCCTCCGAGGTTTGCGCCATCGCCGAGCTGCAGCCCTACGTGCTACGCTCTTGGGAGGCGGAGTTCCCGGAAATCGGCGTTGCACACGGCGGTGGCCGCTCGCGCCTGTATCGCCGGGAAGACCTCGACAGGGTGCTCCGCATCAAGCAGCTCGTTTTCGTTGAGGGCTTGACCCTGGGGGCGGCGCGACGCCAGCTCCTGAAGGAGTCGCCGGCGTCGGAGAACTCAGGATCGTCGGCGTTGGACGAGTTGCTCGGCGAAGAGGTCAGGTTGCGGCTGGACGGCATCAAGAAGGGCCTGCACGCGATTCTTGAGTTGCTGGCCGGGCAGAAGGCCTGACCGGGCAGGCGGGACCTGGACGGCCTCGGTGTCGGGCGTCGGGTCGGTGTCGGGATGTGGCGCAGTCTGGTAGCGCACCTGACTGGGGGTCAGGGGGTCGCTGGTTCAAATCCAGTCATCCCGACCATTTCGTTCGACGTTCCTCGACGGCAGCCTTCCGCAGACTCTCCCGCGCGTCGACGCCCACCGGGAAACCGCATGAGCGCCCCCATGGAGTCGCTCGCCGCGACTCACGTTTCATGCAGGGACCGCAGGGTCGGCGCGGAGCGGCAGCAGGAGGACACGGCATGAACAGGCCAGCCGAGAAGCCGGGGCACACGGGGTCGGCGCGGCCGCTGTCGGCGGTCGTCGGCGCCTCCGTCCTCGCCGTCGTCGCGACGGCCGTGGCGCTGTCTGCCGACGACTGGCCGCAGTGGCGCGGCGCGGATCGTCTCGGGGTCTGGCACGAGACGGGCATCGTCGAGGATCTGCCGGACGAGTTGAGGGTCGCCTGGCGCACGCCGATACGCTCGGGGTACTCGGGCCCGGCCGTGGCCGGCGGCCGGGTGTTCATCACGGATTGGCGGGAGGATCCGGAATCGCGCACCCTGGACGGCACCGAGCGGGTGCTCGCCCTCGACGAGCAGACCGGCGACGTGCTGTGGACCCACGAATGGCCGACGTCCTACCGCATGCTGTCGGTGAGCTACGCGGTCGGTCCCCGGGCCACCCCGACCGTCGACGGCGACCGCGTCTACGTCGTCGGCGCCACTGGGCGGCTGTTCTGCTTCGACGTCGAGACCGGGGCGGTGCGCTGGCAGAAGGACTACATGGCCGAGTACGGCACGAGCGTCCCGGTGTGGGGCATCGTCAGCGCCCCGCTCGTCGACGGCGACCGGCTCCTGACCGTCGTCGGCGGCGAGCCCGACGCCCTGGTGGTGGCCTTCGACAAGCGGACCGGCGAGGAGCTTTGGCGGGCGATCGAGGTCGAGGCCGAGATCGGCTACGCACAGCCGATCATCTACGAGGCAGGCGGCGTCCGCCAGCTCATCGTCTGGCATCCGCGGGCCCTCGCGTCGCTGGACCCCGAGACCGGCGAGATCTACTGGGAGCAGCCCTGGGACGTCTCGATGGGGATCACGGTGGCGACCCCGGTGCGGAGCGGCAACTACCTGCTGGTTTCGCAGTTCTTCAACGGCTCGCTCATGATGCAGCTGAACCAGGACCGTCCGGCCGCGACGGAGCTGTGGCGGGGCCGCAGCCGCAGCGAGCTGCCGGGAGAGACGGACACCATCCACGCGATGGTGACGACCCCGATCATCATCGGCGACCACGTCTACGGCGTGGACAGCTACGGCGAGCTGCGGGCGCTCGACGCCGCCACGGGCGAACGAGTCTGGATGAGTCCGGACATGACGGCCCAGGCACGCTGGAGCACCGCCTTCCTCGTGCGGCACCGGGACCGGTACTTCGTCAACAACGACGAGGGCTTCCTCATTCTCGCCCGGTTCACGCCGGAGGGGTACGTCGAGCTCGACCGCACGCGGCTCATCGAGCCGACCGGAGGCTCCGGCACCCGCACGCCGCACGGCCGCATCGCCGAGCGCCTCGTCAACTGGTCGCACCCGGCCTACGCGAACGGGCACATCGTCCACCGCAACGACCGGGAGATCATCCGGGTGTCTCTGCGCGCAAACGACTACTAGTGTCCCGTTACCGAGACTAGCGGAGTAATGCTGCCGTCGCGCGCATCTGTTGAACCGGGATCCAAGGGCTGCATCTGTATATTTCGCGAACCACTGTAACGGGACACTAGGAGTCTGCGCTTCAGAACGGTTTTGGGCCTGATCGGGCACGATATGTAGTGGTCGAGCTCGGGTCTGGACCTAATATATGGGGGCTGTAATTTTCTGCGGCGCAGACTCCTGGCCCGCCAATCGTCGCCTGCGGCCCCGCGTGGCGCCCAACCACCCTCGAGGGAGTCCGAGCCTCCTCCGGAAGTCGTCGCCGTTCTACGGCGCAGACTCCTGGGAGCCCGTGGTGAAACCCCGCGTTGCACCCGCGCCCGGAGGGCGCCGGCGAAACTGCCGAGGCGCCCGCCTGACAAGGCGTGAGGAGGGCGCATATTGGGCATATGCAACCGACGAACAACGCAGCCGGCAGTCTGCGCCGGCTACGGTGCAGACTGCCGGTAGGCGTGGCTGGGCGGCAATCGGAGCCGAAGGCGACGCTTGCCGGGCGCAGGCGGGATGCATCGCCGCTCGAAATGCAGCGGGGACTCTTCGCCACGGGCTGCTGGCCCGCCAATGGTCTTGCGGCTGCGTCGGGCGGCCGGCCAACCCTGCTCCGGGTCCCCCGCCGGGCGGCGGTTTCCGAGGCTCCCTTGGTGAAGTTGCCGGCCACTCGTGTTACAACTCCGCCAAACTGCCGGGATCTGCGCGCCCGTAGTACGGTCGGATCGTGTCCGCATGGCGCGGAAGCAGCGAGATTTGCGTCGATTTGTGGAGCCATGCAGGGCCGGTTCGGTTATGATGCGGGGGCAGCGCCAGTGACCGGCTCACTCATCACCAGGAGGGAATGTTGGCAAGAGTCAAGAAGCTCACCGAGGCGATGACGAAGACGCAGATGTTGGCGGACATCGCGGAGAACACGGCGCTGACCAGGAGGCAGGTCGGCGATGTCTTCGGGGCGCTGGAATCGGTCATCGAGCGCCACGTCCGGAAGGGGGCCGTCGGTGTCTGCACCATACCCGGCCTGATGAAGATCAAGATAGTCAAGAAGCCGGCTCGAAGGGCGAAGAAGGGCGTGCCCAATCCCTTCCGGCCCGGCGAGACGATGGACGTGAAGGCCCGCCCGGCAAGCACGACCGTGAAGATCCTCCCGCTCAAGAAGCTGAAGGACATGGCCTAGCAGAGACCGAGCGACCGGGTTCCGGGGTACGTCGCCAGGCCGTCGCCGCGCTCGGCCCCGGAGCGCGGATCCGCGCGCGCTCTCGGTTGGGTGAGTTCTTCGGACCCGCGAAGCCTCACGGGTTCTTCGCCCGGTGTCGGGCAAGCGCCAGGGCCATGTCGGCCTTGCCGGGCTCGACGGGACCGGAGAAGCGGGCCCCGTCCTCGATGATCAGGGAGGGTGACGACAACCTTCCGCTGACCACGCACGACGCTCGAAGCTCGATGAGCCTCGATGCGGTCAGGTTTCCATCGATCCGGCCCAGCACGGTGACGGTTCGGGCGAAGACATTTCCCCGGACTCGCGCGATGCCGGTGACCGCGACGCCGTGGTCCGGCACCACCACGTCGCCCTCGACCGTTCCTTCGATGATGACGTGATCGGTGGCGCTGAGCTGACCCTTGGCGGTGATGCTCCGGCCGAAGGTCGTCAGCCTGCCGGCGCGGCCCGCGTCTCGATGTGGGGAGTCCTCGTCGGACGGGATCAGGGTGACGGTCGGGTATCGGTCGATCGTCGCCATGGGTCGAACGCGTCGCGAGGGCTGGAGCGGGAGACGGGGATCGAACCCGCGACCAACGGCTTGGGAAGCCGTGACTCTACCACTGAGTTACTCCCGCTCGTCGTCACGCGCATTCATCTTATCAGAATCGGCACCCGCTCAGCTTCGGATCAGGTCCAGCACCTCATCCCGCCGCTCTTCCATCTCGTCCCGGGTGGCCGCCTCCAGATTCAGCCGCAGCAGTGGCTCGGTGTTGGACGGCCGCACGTTGAAGTGCCAGGTCGGATACTCGACCGACACGCCGTCCATGTGGTGGACGCCGCCGTCGGCGTAGCGTGCGGCGAGCATGTCCAGCCTGGCCGCGACGCGCTCCCGATCGTCGAGGGCGGTGTTGATCTCGCCGGAGATGAAGTAGCGCTCGCGAAGCGGTGCGAGCAGCTCGCGCAACGTCTGCCCCCGGGTGGACATGAGCTCGAGGATGAGCAGCGCGGGGATGAACCCGTTGTCGGCGTAGAAGTTCTCGCGGAAGTAGTAGTGGCCGGTGACCTCTCCGCCGAAGACGGCGTTCTCCTCCCGCATCCGCTTCTTGAAGAACGCGTGGCCGACGCGGTTCATCAGCGCCCGCCCCCCGTAGGCGGCGACGGTGTCCCGGACGGCGTGGCTGGCCCGCACGTCGTAGACGACGGCGGCGCCCGGGGTCTTGCGGAGAAAGGCCTCCGCGAGCAGGGCGGTGACGAAGTCGCCGGGCACGAACTCGCCCTCGCCGTCGACGAAGAAGCAGCGGTCCGCGTCGCCGTCCCAGGCGATTCCCGCATCCGCGGACCGGGCTCGGACCGCCTCGACGAGATCGCGGCGGTTGGCCTCGATCAGCGGGTTCGCCTCGTGGTTCGGGAACGTCCCGTCGACGTCGAAGCAGAGTCGGGTCGTCCGGCACGGCAGCCGGTCGAAGAGGGCCGGCGCCACCACCCCCGCCATGCCGTTGCCGGCGTCGAGCACCAGCGAGAACGGCCGGATGACCGCCGGGTCGATGAACGCCAGCACGTGGTCGAGATAGTCGTCCAGAACCCGTGCCTCGCGGCGGCCGCCTTCGCGGGCGGCCGGCGCCGGCAGTGCGTCGGCGGCGAGCATGTCGCGAATCTCGGCGATTCCCGAGTCGCCGCTGAGCGGGAGCGCCTGCCTCCCGACGAGCTTGATGCCGTTGTAGGCCCCCGGGTTGTGCGACGCGGTGATCTGGGCGCCGCCGTCGAGGTCGTCGCGGGCCACCGCGAAGTAGAGCTGGTCGGTCCCCATCAGGCCGATGTCCACGACGTCGGCGCCCTGGGCCCTGGCCCCGGCGATGAACGCGGTCGCGAGGGCGGGCGACGACACGCGCATGTCGCGGCTGACGGCGATGCGCCGCGCCCCGAGATGGGCCACGAATCCCCGGCCGATCAGCGCCGCCAGTCCTTCGTCGAGCTGATCCGGATAGAGTCCGCGAACGTCGTAGGCCTTGAACACGTGGGGGTCGAAGGTCATCTCGTCATGCCCGGCTGTGGGGGGACAGCGTCGATCGGCTTCCCAGCACGCATCCGGCGCCAATCTCGGCGCCGTCGCCGACTCGACACGCCTCGCCCAGAATCGCGTCCCTCACCACCGCGTCGGCTCCCACGGCGCTGTGTCCCCACACGATCGACCGCTCGATGATGGCGCGGGGGCCGATCGTGCAGCCGGGGCCGATCACCGATTCGCCGCCGATGCGGGCGCCCTCCTCCACCAGGCAGTCGTCGCCCACGAAGCAGGGGCCGGAGAGGTGGGCCCCCGGCGCGACGCGGCATCCCGCCCCCCGATGCACCGACCCGGACGGCTTGTCGCGGAAGGGCCCGGCGGCGCAGCGCCCCGCCATCAGGTCGCGGTGCGCCCGCATGTAGCTGGCCGGGGTGCCGATGTCGATCCAGTAGCCGCGATCGACGTGGGCGACGAAGGTCTCGCCCCGCGCGACGAGCGACGGGAAGTACTGGCGCTCTATCGACCACGCCGTATCGTCGGGAATGCGGCCGAAGGTCGCCGGCTCCAGCAGATAGATGCCGGCGTTGATGGTGTCGCAGGTGATCTCGTTCGGGCCCGGCTTCTCGAGGAAACGCCGCACGTTTCCGTCGGCGTCGGTCTCGACGAGGCCGTACGCCGACGGATTGTCGACCGGGGTGAGCACCACGGTCGCCAGCGCGCGGCGCTCGCGGTGCCGCGCGACCACCGCGTTGAGGTCGATGTCGGTCAGCACGTCGCCGTTGACGACCAGCAGCGTGTCCTGGACTCCCCGCGACGCGAACTTGATCGCGCCGCCGGTTCCCAGGGGATGAGGCTCGACCCGGTAGCGCACCGGCAGCCCGGCCTCGGCGCCGTCGCCGACGCGGGCCTCGATGCGTTCGGGCCGGAAGTTGAGGCTCAGGATCACCTCGTCGATGTCCGGCACCTGCCGCAGCAGGTCGATCTGATAGTAGAGGAACGGGCGGTCGAAGACGGGCACTATCGGCTTCGGGATCTCGAGCGTGAGGGGGCGGAGCCTCGTGCCGAAGCCGCCCGCCAGAATGACCGCCTTCATGCGGCGGGGATCTTAGCACCCGCGGAGGAAGGCCCGGCGGCGCGAGCACTCCCGCCGACCCGGCCGACGTGTTGCGACCGGTCCGTCCGGACACTACAATGGGGCCCTCTTTTCCCCATGAATCTGCCGAACAGCTTGACGCTGGCCCGCATCTTCCTGGTTCCGCTGCTCGTGGTCGTGCTGTGGACGGAGTTCGAGGGGAAGGAGCTGGTCGGCGCCGCGATCTTCAGCGTGGCCGCCCTCACCGACTGGCTCGACGGGTTTCTCGCCCGGCGGCAGAAGCAGGTCACGACGTTCGGCCAGTTGATGGATCCGCTGGCCGACAAGCTCCTGATCACCGCCGCCCTGATCTCGCTCGTGCAGATGGAGCTGGCCCCGGCCTGGATGGTGGCCATCATTCTGGGCCGCGAGCTGGGGGTCACGGTGCTGCGCAGCTTCGCCTACTCCCGCGGCGTGACGATTCCGGCGTCGCCGCTCGGCAAGGTGAAGATGATGTCGCAGGTCATCGCGATCCTGCTGCTCATCCTGGGCCGGGAGCACCTCCGGCAGTTCTTCGTGCTGGGGCAGATCGCGCTCTGGGTCGTCGTGGCGACGGCCCTGGCCTCGGCGCTCGAGTACTACCGGCGGTTCACGCTCGCCGGGATGCACCCGAAGGACCCCGCGTTCGCCCCCCCGCCCGCGCCGGCCGCTTCGGAGCCGGAGGCCGTCACCGACCGGAAGGACCAGCGTCTCGCCTCCCCGTCATGAGCGACGGCGCGGTCCGACACGGGCCGCGCGTCGAGATCCGGCCGGCGCGCGGGTCGGGGCGCCGTCATCGATCGAGCAGGGGTTCGAGCTCGGAGATGCGCACGCGGGCCTCGGCGGCGTACTCGCTGGCCTCGAACTCCTCCAGGATGCGCGCGAAGTAGGGAATGGCCTCGGCGATCGCCTGGCCGACGGCGTACGATTCGCCGAGGAAGAAGTAGACCGCGTCGCGCTTCGAGTACTCCGGGTCGTTGTCCAGAATCTGCCGGAACCGGTTGACGGCCCCCGGGTAGAACTTGGCGCGGTAGTAGAAGTGCCCGACGGTGAAGTCGTGCTCGCTGAGCCGGTCGCGGGCCTCGCGCAGCCGAGCCCGGACCGTGGACGTCCACTCCGCGTCCGTCGGGTACCGGTCGAGGAAGTTCTCGAACTCGCGTATCGCGTTCCGCGTCTCGGTCTGGTCCCGTTCGGCCCGCCGCATCTGGTGGAAATGCACCATCCCCAGCTTGTACTGCGCGAAAGGCGCGCGGGGATGGGTCGGATAGAGGCTCAGAAAGTCCTGGAACTCGGCGAGGGCGCGCACGTACGCCTCCGTCGAGCCTTCCTGCTCGTAGCTCTCCCCGATGCCCAGCCGCGCCGGCGCCCGGTACTGGCTCTGGGGATAGTTGTCGCGAATCTCCACGAAGTACTGGCGCGCGCGGCGCCAGTCGTTCTCGTCGAGGGCCGCCGCCCCCCGCTCGAACAGCAGGCGGTCCGCCTCGACCTCGCCGATCGCGGGAATGTCCGCCCGCGGCGTGGTACAGCCGGCAGCGGTGATGGCGAGCAGCACCGCGAGCCCGGCGCTCGACCACGGGTGCCGGGTGGGCATCGCCGGGCGGTGGCCAGTACGGAACGGAGCACGATGATGGTAGCTCATGGATCTTCTACGCCAATAGCCTTCGGACGTCGGCGGGGAGCCGGGCCGGCCGGCCTTCGCCGTCGAGCGACGCGTGCACCGTGTGACCGAGGGCCGTCGCGGCGCCGTCGCCGTTCCGTCGGACCTCGTACGCGAACCGGACGCGAACCGGCGACAGCAACTCGCCCCGCGTGAGAATCGTCAGCTCGTCGTCGTAGCGGGCGGGCTGTCGGTACTCGCAGTGCGCCTCGATGACCGGCAGCATGAACCCGGCCACCTCCAGGTCCCGGTAGGTGCAACCCACGGACCGCAGCAGCTCGCAACGCGCCACCTCGAACCACACGAAGTAGTTCGAATAGTACGCCACCTGCATCCGATCCGTCTCCGCGTACCGGACCCGAACCGTGGCGCTTCCGCTGGCCACCCGGTCAGCCTCTCCCGACCGCCGCCGCCGCGACCGGTGCGCAGGCGGCCGCGCGCAGCGCCCGGACCGCCGCCGGCACGTCGGGCGTGCCGAAGATGGCGGCGCCGGCCACCAGGATCTCGGCCCCCGCCTCCACGACTCGCGCGGCGTTGCCGCGGTCCACGCCGCCGTCGACCTCGACGGGCGCGCGGTTGCCCGCCTCGTCGAGGAGCCGCCGGACCCGGGCTATCTTCGCGTCGCTGCCGGGAATGAACGTCTGGCCGCCGAATCCGGGGTCGACGCTCATGACGAGCACGAAGTCGACCTCGCCCGCCACCTCGCTCAGCGTCGACACCGCGGTGGCGGGGTTCAGCACGACGCCGGCCCGCAGCCCGTGGCTCCGGATGTGCCCGAGGGTGCGGTGCAGGTGCGGCGTGGTCTCGACGTGGACCGAGATCGCCGCCGCGCCGGCGTCCGCGAACCGGTCGATGTAGCGGTCGGGGTCCGTGATCATCAGGTGCACGTCCAGCGGAAGGCGGGTCACCCGGTGCAGGGCCGCGACCACCGGCGGACCGATGGTGAGGTTGGGCACGAAGTGCCCGTCCATGACGTCGACGTGGATCAGGTCGGCCCCTCCCGCCTCGGCCGCCGCCACCGCCGCGCCGAGGGCCGCGAAGTCGGCCGAGAGAATCGAGGGGGCGATGCGCACGCTCATCGACTGACCTCGAGGGAGATGGCTTCGCCGTGGGCGATCTGAAACCCCGTCTGCGGAAACTGGCGGAGGACCACCCCCGGCTCGATGGGATAAGGGTGATCGCCGATCACCGAGACCCGGAATCCGCGGGCCCGCAGCACCTCGGCGGCATCGGCGCCGTAAACGCCGATGAGATCCGGCATGACGTAGGTGGCTCCGCGCTCGCCGCGGTTGATGAGGACGGAGACGTTGGAGGCCGACCCCAGGGGCGGGGGCTCCTGCGCGACCACCGAGTCGCTGGGATACCGGTTGGACCGGATCTCGGAGACGCCGAGCAGGCGAAGGGCGTCCTCCTCGAGCCGGGCGCGGGCGCCGCGCTCCGACTGCCCGATCAGGGTCGGCACCGAGCCCGCGCTCGCGCCGGAGCTCAGCCATACCTTGACGCTGCGGCCGCTGCGGGTGGTCAGTCCGGTGGCCGGATCCTGGTCCGCGACATGGCCGGCGGGAATGCTCGGGTCGATGCGGGGCAGCGGCTCGACCCGCGCCTCGAGGCCGTGCCGCCCGAGGGTCGTCGCCGCCTGCTCCTCGCTCAGACCGACGAGGTCCGGCACCGGCACCTCGCGCAGCCGCAGGGCGACCTGGAGCCCCGCCACCGCGAACAGCAGGAAGACGGTCCCCGCCACGGACACGACGGCGCCCGCCGCGAGCAGCCGCGCCGCCCAGCGGCGCGTCCCCGGGGGACGGGGGGGAGCGACGGCCGAGGCCGGCCGCCCGCGTTTCCGGCCTGCTGCAGATGAACGTCCCGGCGTGGGCGCGGAGCGATCGGAAGGGCCAGACATTCTAGTCACAAAATACTACAGGTTCCAGCAACCGTCACGATCCCGCGCGCTCCGGCGCTTCGCCTCGCGGCGTTCGCGTCGCTCCGGGGCGCCCCCGGTCGTTCCGGGGACCGCTGCTTCGCCCCCGGTCGGCCGACGTCCTCGGGAGGACGGCGCTTCCTCGCGGGCCGCCCGCGTCGTCGCAGGACGATGGCGAAGAACGCGTCCAGACCGTGGTCGAAGGGCGTGGTCGACAGGCGTCCCCGGTTGTCGAGGGCGGCCCGGAGGCCCGGCGAGACCGGGCCCGTGCGGTCCGGACTCACCGCCTCGAAGTCGGGGTGGGCGTCGAGGAACGCGGCCACGACCTCCTCGTTCTCGTCCGGCTCGCTGGAGCACGTCGCGTAGACGAGGACCCCGCCGGGGCGGACCGCGCCGGCCGCGTGGCCCACCATCGACAGTTGCTCCGCCGCGAAGCGTGGCAGGTCGCCGGGACGGCGGCGCCAGCGTATCTCCGGGTCCCGCCGAAGGACCCCGAGCCCGGAGCAGGGCGCGTCGACGAGCACCCGGTCGAACACCGGTCCGAACGGGGCCCCGCGGCGCATGTCGAGGCGGACGACGGCGGCGGCGGCGCCCATGCCCGCGAGGGTGCCGCGGAGCAGGCGCAGCCGCGCCGGCCGCAGGTCGCCGGCGACGAGCAGGCCGGGCCGGCCCATCGCGCCGGCGATGGCCGTGGTCTTGCCGCCGGGGGCGGCGCAGGCGTCCAGCACGCGCTCGCCGGGCCGGCCGCCCACCAGCTCGGCCACGAGCTGACTGGCCTCGTCCTGGGCGAGGAAGTGGCCCCCGCTCGCGGCGGGGGTCCGATAGGGGTTCCCGGCCACGACGGTGAGCCCGTCACGCGCGAACCGGGTCGGCTCGGTCCGCACGCCGTGCTCCGCGAGCCGCCGCGCGAGCTCCTCCCGCGTGGTGCGAAGGCGGTTCGCCCGCAGGGTCAGGGGGGGCGCGGCGTTGTTGAATCCGACCCAGTCGGCGACGGCGGGCAGGCCGTGGCGGTCGAGCCATCGCTCGACGAGCCAGCGCGGATGCGACCCGGTCACGCTGAGGTGGGCGAGCCGGGCCTCTCGACTCCCGGCCTCGCCCGGCGGGGGAGGGAGCCCCGGATTCTCCCGGGCCGCCGCTATCCGCCGGAGGACCGCGTTGACGAATCCGGCCGCGCTCGACTTGCCGATCCGCCGGGCGAGCCGCACCGATTCGTCGACCGCCGCGGCCGCGGGCACCCGATCGAGATGCAGCAACTGGTAGGCGCCGAGCCGGAGCACCGTCAGCACGTCGTCGTCGATGCGGGCGACGGGACGGTCGGCGGCGCGCCCCACCACGTGGTCGAGCGCGGCGAGCCAGCGAAACGTGCCCACCGCGAGCTCGGTGACGAGGGCGCGGTCCCGGTCGTCGGCGAGCGGATCCCTCAGCCGGGCCAGCGCCCGCGGCAGGTCGTCGCCGCGGAGCACCGCCCGCACGACATGATAGGCGGCGGTGCGGGCCTGGTTGGCGCGAGTCATGGCGACCGTCCCGCCGGAGCGTCGGCATCGGTACCGGTCTTCGCCACCCTCCGCCGGCCCCGAACGCCGGGAGTCGCCGCGGTTGCGGGGCGAAGGGCTCATGCCGGCGGCGGCGACGGCCGGAAGACGGCGCCCGGGGGGATGTGCCGCCCCGCCAGGAACTCGCGGGCGGACTGCGCCCGGCGGCCTTCCGGCTGAATCTCGAGTATCGACAGCACGCTGCCCTCGCCGCAGGCGACGCGCAGCCGATCGCCCCGGGCCTCGACGACGGCGCCGGGGGACGGCGCGGAGTCCCGGGCGGGCACGGACCCGGCGTGGGGAGCGGTCCGGCGTATCAGGTACCGCGATTCCGAGAGGAAGGCGAAGGCGGGCGGCCAGGGGTGCAGGCCTCGCACGAGGTCGTGCACGGTCCGGGCCGGCCTCGTCCAGTCGATGCGGCCGTCCTCCCGGGTCAGGCGGGGCGCGTAGGTCGCCAGGGCGTGGTCCTGGGGCTGTTCGCGGACCCGTCCCGCGTCGATGGCGCGGACGGTGTCGAGCAGCAGGTCCGCCCCCATCGCGGCCAGCGCCCGCTCGACGTCGGCGCCGGTCTCGTGGTCGCCTATCCGCCGCGACGCGCTCGCGAGCATCGGACCCGCGTCCATCTCGCGGACGAGGCGGATCATGGTGACGCCGGTCTCGCGTTCGCCCGCGACCACCGCGCGCTGTATCGGCGCCGCGCCCCGATATCGCGGGAGGAGCGAGGCGTGCACGTTGATGACGCCGTGGCGGGGCGTGGCGAGCACGTCGTCGGGCAGAATCTGCCCGTAGGCGACGACGGCGCCCAGGTCGGCGCCGCTCGCCGCGAGGCCGGCCGCGAAGCCCGGCTCGCGCGCCCGTTCCGGCTGAAGCAGGGGAATGCCGTGGTCCAGGGCCGAGGCCTTCACGGGAGACGGCTGCAGCCGCTGTCCCCGTCCCCGGGGGCGGTCCGGCCGGGTCACCGCGAGCACCACGCTCTCGCCCGCCGCGACGAGCCGCTCGAGCGACGGCACCGCGAAGTCCGGGGTCCCGAAGAAGGCGATCTTCACCACTTGCCCGCGCGCTGGAGCTTGCGCACCCGCCGCACGATCTGCTCGCGCCGGAGGCCCTGCATCCGATCCACGAACAACTTGCCGTCGAGGTGGTCGAGCTCGTGCTGGAGCACGCGGGCGACCAGCGTCTCGCCCTCGATGGTGATCTCCGTACCCTCGCGGTCGTAGCCCTCGACGATCAATCGCGCCGGCCGGGTCACCCGCGCCGTGAAACCGGGGAGGCTCAGGCAGCCTTCCTCTTCCCGCTGAGCGCCCTCCTGCTCGACGATGCGCGGATTGACGACGGTGACGAGATCGCCGAAGGACCGCCCGGCCGAAGGGTCGGCGACGAAGACGCGCAACCCGACGCCCACCTGCGGCGCGGCCAGACCGATGCCGGGGGCGGCGTGCATCGTCTGGATCATGTCGTCGATCAGCGTCTGCAGGTCGTCGTCGAAGTCGACCACCCGGCGGGCCGGATGGTGCAGGGCGTCGGCGCCGTGGCGGAGGATGGGGCGGATCAATCGGATTGCCCGTCCGAATCGGCGTTGCCCCCGTCGTCGGCCCCCAGCTCTCGAAGCACCTCGGCGCTGTTGCCGGCGGGGTACCGGCTGGGATCCTGGATGCGGGCGCGGGTCGCCTCGGCCGCCGCGGCGAGATCGAGCGGGGTCCGCCCCGCGTCGTCCTCGACGTCGAGGTCCGCGCCGTGCCCGGCGAGGAACCGCACGACGGTGGTGAAGTTCCGCTGCGCGGCGGCGTGCATCGCGGTGTCGCCCCGCAGGTCGACGGCGTTGACGTCGGCCCCGTGGGCCATCGCGGTCCGGACCGCGGCCATCACCTTGCGCTCGTCGTCGTCGGGATCGCGCAACGCGCTGTTGAAGAAGCGCCCGCGGTTGGCCGGTCCCCGCGCCGCCGCCAGCAGGGGAGGCACGAAGCCGCCGGCGACGTGGGGCGGCCCCACCCCGCCCGCGCGCTCCAAGACCGGTCGCCAGCGCTCCAGCGTCGTCAGCCTGGGGTCGGCGCCGGCCTCCGCGAGCTCGCGCATGACGCCGGCGTCGTGGAACCATGCGGCGAGCCAGTAGGGCGTCGCGCTGACCAGGGCCGGGGCGAACGCCCAGTCCTGGCTCGCGCGCCGCACCGGGGTCCCCGCCCGCAGCCGCAGGTTGGGGTCGGCGCCATGGGCCAGCAGGGTCCGCACGAGCGCCGGGTCGCCGCGAAGCACGGCGGCGTGCAGGGCGGTGTAGCCGCCCCCGATGTCGTTCGGATCGGCGCCGTGCTCGACCAGATGGGCGGCGAGCTCGCCCTGACCGCTGAGGGCCGCGAGGGCGAGGGGCGCCGCTCCGGTCGGGGCCGGGTTCTCCACGTCGGCGCCGCCGTCGAGCAGGATTCCGGCCGCCGCGACGCGGCCGTGCCGGGCCGCGAACAACAGCGGCGTGAACCCGCCCCGGTTCCACACGACGCCCTGGTCGTACTGCGATCCGTTGGTGCTCTCGGCGTGCATCATCCGCGGGCGCACCTTCGAGCGGGCCTCGACGTCCGCCCCGTGGCGCACGAGGACGGCGGCGACGTCGTCGTGACCCTGCGCCACCGCCCACATCAGCGCGGTCTGGCCGCGCGAGCTCTCCGCCGCGTTCACGTCCGCCCCGGCGGCGACGAGGGCCTCCACGCCATCCGCGGTGCCGGCCCGGGACGCGGTCATGACCGGCGTCTCGCCCTCCGGCAGCTCCACGTTCGCGTCCGCGCCGGCCGCGAGGAGGCGCTCGATCATCGCCGCGCTGCCGTTCTCGGCCGCGAGCCAGAGGGGGGTCGCGCCGAGCTCGTTGGCCGCGTCGACGTCGGCCCCCGCCGCGAGAAGCAGCCCCGCGATGTGCAAGTCGTCGCGGAACGCGGCCCAGTGCAGGGCAGTGGCGCCGTCCGGCTGGCGCTGGCCGACGTCGGCGCCCTGCTGCAGCAGGCGCTCCACCCCGTCGGCGTCCGCCGCCCTGGCGGCGGCGATCAGCGGGAGCTCGTCGGTGCTGGCGCGGGCCGGGGCGATGGCCGCGGCCGAGACGAAGAATGCGGCCAAAGCGGCGAGGGCGCCGATTCGCGGCATCGATCGGCTCACGGGGATGTTCGCGCTCATCGAGACTTCTCCTGGATCTCCCGGATCCGGACGGGCCACGGACACGCGTCGCGTCAATCGGGCCGCGGCAATTGCCGAATCATGCTACCGCAGGTGCGGCCCGTGTGGAACCCCGGAGGGCCCCGCGCCGCTTGCGGATACGCGGTGCCGCCTGCCGGATCGAGGATCGAGCCCGGCCGGATCGGCCCGGCGCCGGGGCGCCCGGGAACGGCGGTCCCGGAATCCCGAGTCCGGTCGCGGCGCGGTTCGCGGTTCGGGGCGCGGCCCGGCCGCCGCGGGGTCGTCCGCGGCGGATGACGGTGCTCGAAGAGCCGCGGGCGCGCGGGGGGTGTCGGCGACGACACGATCGCGGAAAGCGGATGACGGCGCTCGAAAGCCGCGAGCGCGCGGGGGCTGTCGGCGACGGCCGCGTCGTTGACACGATCGTGGAAAGCGGCGACACTACCCTGTCCTGAGGGCGGAGTGGAGAGGTCTGTCCGCGGGCGGCGATTCAGGCGATTTGGCGGCGCCTCGGGAGTCCCGCCGACGCGGGACGCCCAGGGCGCAGTCCCGCGCTTCCGATCGAGGGTGGGCGACATCCCATGACACGAGAGCAGCCTCCGGCGTTCCGATGTTTCCTCGGCGGACTGGGTGCGGCCGTCGTCGCCGCCCTCGTGAGCACGCCGCCGGCCGCGACGGCGGGGCAGCCCCCGGCGGGCGCGCCGGCGCCGGCCGTCTCGGCCCAGCGGGCGCTCCTCGACCAGTACTGCGTCACCTGCCACAACAGCGCGTTCGTGGACGGCACGGACGAGCCGCGGTCGCGGCTCGTGTCTCAGCTGCGCGCGGTGGGGCTGGCCCTGGATTCGGTCGACGTCGACAACGTGGCCGAGGACCCCGAGATATGGGAAGCGGTGGTGCGCAAGCTGCGCGTCGGCGCCATGCCCCCGCAACCGCGCCCGCGCCCCGACAAGGTCACCTACGACGGGTTCCGGCGATGGCTCGAGGACGAGCTGGACGGGGCGGCCGAGGCGAAGCCCAATCCGGGCCGCACCCTCGCGTTCCACCGGCTCAACCAGACCGAGTACCGCAAAGTCATCCGCGACCTCCTCGACCTCGACATCGACGTCGGCGAGTGGATTCCCGCCGACGCGCCGGATCGGTTCGGCTTCGACAACAACGCCGGCGCCCTGTCCCTGTCGCCGTCCCTGTTCGAGCGCTACGTGTCGGCGGCCCGCAAGATCAGCCGGCTCGCCATCGGCGAGCCGCCGGCCGGGGGGGTGGTCATCGCCACCCACGAGATTCCCCTGAACCTGGTACAGGGGAACCAGCAGAGCGAGGACCTGCCGTTCGGCTCGCGCGGCGGCGCCGCGGTGCGGCACCATTTCCCCGTCGACGGCGAGTACCTGATCAAGCTGCGGCTGCGAACCAACTACGTGGGCTACGTGCGCGGCATCGATCAGGCGCACGACGTCGAGATCCGCCTCGACGGCCGCCGTATCCGGAGGTTCACGTTCGGCGGGGACGCCCCCGGCATGCCCGCGCCGATCAGCTTCGCCGGCAACATCCGGGGCGACATCGAGTGGGAGTCGTACTCCCTCCACGCCGACGACGGCCTCGAGATCCGCATCCGGGTCGACGCGGGTCCGCACGTCGTCGGGGTGTCGTTCCCCCGCGAGACGTGGGAAGAGGAAGGCGTGCTGCAGCCGCGGCAGTCGGGCTTCGCCCTCGCCGTCAACGACATGCCCGACAGCAACCCGGCCCTCGACAACGTGCAGATCCACGGCCCGTTGACGGTCGACGGCCCCGGCGACACCCCGACGCGGCGCCGGCTGTTCACGTGCACGCCGTCGAGCGCGGCCGAGGAGCGCCCCTGCGCGGCCGAGATCCTGGGCACCCTCGCGCGCCGCGCCTACCGGCGCCCGGTGTCCGACGACGACCTCGACACGCTGCTCGACTTCTTCGACATCGGCCGGCAGGGCGGCAGCTTCGACGCGGGCATCGGGCTCGCCCTCGAGCGGGTCCTCGCCGACCCCGAGTTCCTCTACCGCATCGAGCACGACCCCGTCGACAGCCCGCCGAACGCGGTCTACGCGATTCCCGACCTCGACCTCGCCTCGCGGCTCTCGTTCTTCCTGTGGAGCAGCATCCCCGACGACGAGCTGCTCGCGGCGGCCGAGGGCGGCTCGCTCGCCGACCCCGAGGTCCTCGAGGCGCAGGTGCGCCGCATGCTCGCCGACCCGCGGGCGTCCGCCCTCGTCGACAACTTCGCGGGGCAGTGGCTGCACTTCCGCAACCTCGAGGGCGTGTATCCCGACCCGCTGATCTTCCCCGACTTCGACGACAACCTGCGCGAGGCCTTCGAGACCGAGACGAGCCTCTTCATCAACAGCCTGATCCGCGAAGACCGGAGCATGCTCGACCTCCTGCGGGCCGACTACAGCTACATCAACGAGCGGCTCGCGGTGCACTACGGGATTCCGAACGTCTACGGGAACCGCTTCCGCAAGGTGACCTTCGCGGAGGGCGAGCGGGCCGGGCTGCTGAGCCACGGGAGCGTGATGACCGTCACCTCCTATCCCAACCGCACGTCGCCGGTGCTGCGCGGCAAGTGGGTGCTCGAGAACCTGCTCGGCGCCCCGCCCCCCGAGCCGCCGCCCGACGTGCCGACCCTGGAAGAAGAGAACGAGGAGGGCGAGCCCCTCACGATGCGGCAGGCCATGGTGCGGCACCGGGAGGACCCCGCGTGCTCGGTGTGCCACGCGCCGATGGACCCCATCGGGTTCTCGCTCGAGAACTTCGACGCCATCGGCCGGTGGCGCGCCACCACCGCGGGCGTCCCCGTCGACGCCTCGGGGGTCCTCCCCGACGGCGCCGCCTTCGACGGCCCCGCCGGGCTCCGCGACCTCCTGCTCAGTAGGCCCGACGATTTCGTCGGCACCGTGACAGAGAAGTTGATGGGCTATGCCCTGGGGCGTGCGATCGAGTATTATGACGCTCCAACCGTCCGGCACATCGTGCGTGAAGCGGCCGGCGACGACTACCGCTGGTCATCCATCGTCCTCGGAATCGTGAAGAGCAACGCGTTCCAGATGCGGAGGTCCGACTGATGATCATCACCAGGAAAGCTATCCCGCGCCGCACCGTCCTGCGGGGCATCGGCGCCGGCCTGGCGCTTCCGCTGCTCGACGGCATGGTCCCCGCGTTCGCGGCCATCCGCAACAGCGCCGCCAATCCCGTCCGCCGCTTCGGCGTCTTCTACGTGCCGAACGGGATGGCGATGAAGCACTGGACCCCCGAGACGAATGGCCTGGGGTACGAGACGACCCGGTTGCTCTCGCAGATCGAGCCGTACCGCGACCAGACGACGGTGCTGACGGGCCTGAACGGGGTGCCGAGCAACGCCGGCGTCCACGCCAGCGCCGCCACCCGGTTCCTGACCGGGGTGACCCCGGCCCGGACCGAGTCGAACCTGCGCGCCGGCATCTCCGTCGATCAGCTCATCGCGCGCGAGACCGCCCGCCACACGCAGCTCGGCTCGCTCGAGATCGCCCTCGACAGCCGCGACGTGTCGGGCTCGTGCGACGTCGGGTTCAGCTGCACCTACACCAACACCATCTCGTGGCGGAACGAGACCACGCCGCAGCTCGGCGAGAACAACCCGCGCGCGGTCTTCGAGCGGCTGTTCGGCGACAGCGGGTCGACCGACCCCGCGGCGCGGCTCGACCGCATCCGCAAGGACCAGAGCATCCTCGACTCGGTGTCCGACAAGATCAACGCCCTGAAGCGCGGCCTCGGGCCCGCCGACCAGGTCCGGGTGAACGAGTACGTCGAGGCGGTCCGCGACATCGAGCGGCGCATTCAGAAGGCCGAGGAGCAGAGCGACCGCGAGCTCCCCGAGGTGGTCCAGCCGGCCGGCATCCCCGCCACCTACGGCGAGCACGCCAGGCTGATGTGCGACCTGCTGCTGCTCGCGTACCAGACCGACCTGACGCGCGTCAGCACCTACATGATGGCGCGGGAGATCAGCGGCCGGACCTATCCCGAGATCGGCGTGCCCGACTCGCACCACCCGACCTCGCACCACCGCGACGACCCGACCCTCTACGAGAAGATCGCGAAGATCAACGAGTATCACCTGTCGCTGTTCGCGTACTTCCTCGAGAAGGCGCGGGCGACGCCCGACGGCGACGGCAACCTGCTCGACAACATGATGGTGCTCTACGGCGCCGGCATGTCCGACAGCAACCGCCACGACAACAAGGGCCTGCCCCTCGTGCTCGTCGGCGGCGGCGCCGGCAAGCTCCACGCGGGCGGGCACCTGCGCTACGAGGAGAGGACGTCCATCTCGAACCTGCACCTGACGGTTCTCGACAAGATGGGCGTGCGCGTCGACAAGATGAGCGACGCCACCGGCCGGCTCGAGCTGCTGCCGGTGGGCTAGCGAACTCCTCGACGAGGAGGATTCGGTAGAGGCGACACCCTGGGGCCCGGCATTCGTGCCGGGCCCTTTCTTTTCGGGCTTCGACGGGCCCGGGCCGATGGCCGGCAATGCGTCCGGCGCCGCGCCGCTTCTCGCGCGTGGGCGACGGGGCATCCGCGCCAGGGGGCCGGGGCCGGGGAAGCGGCCGCGATTGCGGTGAGGGAGGACGGAATGGTCAGACTGCGCACGGGACTGTCGGCGGCGGCGTTGGCGGCGATGCTTGCCGCCGTGTCCGGCCTCGCGGTCGAGGGACGGCAGGGCGGGGTGGAGATCGACGCCGACGACATCGGGGGCGTCGTCACCAGCAGCGCCGGACCCGAGGCGGGGGTCTGGGTGGTGGCCGAGACCACCGACCTGCCCACCCGCTTCATCCGCATCGTGGCCACCGACGACGACGGGCGCTACGTGGTGCCCGACCTGCCCGACGCGACCTACGAGCTGTTCGTGCGGGGCTACGGCCTCGTCGACTCGCCGCGGGTCACCGCGTCGCCGGGGCAGACCGTCGACCTCGAGGGGGTGGTGGCGCCCGACGCCCGCGCCGCCGCCGCCGTCTACCCGGCCGCGTGGTGGCTGTCGATGCTCGAGCTGCCGGACGGCCAGCAGTCGCAGCGGGAGCTGGGCAGCCGGGTCACCGGGTGCATGAACTGCCACCAGGTCGGCAACCGGGCGACGCGCGAGATTCCCGGCGACATCCTCGACGCCGCCGACTCGCACCTCGCGGCGTGGGACCGCCGGGTCGCGATGGGGCCGATGGGCTCGAGCATGGCCAGCATGTGGGGGGGCCTGGGCGAGCAGCGCCGCATGTTCGCCGACTGGACCGAGCGCATCGCGGCCGGCGAGGCGCCCACCCAGACCCCGCCCCGGCCCGCCGGCATCGAGCGCAACGTCGTCGTCACCCTCTGGGACTGGGGGACGCAGACCGACGGCCGCACCGACAGCGCCGCCTCGGACGTGCGCGACGGCACCGTCAACGCCGACGGGCTCGTCTACGGCGTCGTGCAGCCGAGCGACATCCTCGCCGTCCTCGACCCCGTCGAGCATCGGGCCTTCAACATCGACATCCCGTCGGGCGGCCCCGTCATCCAGGGGCAGACTCCCGAGTCGCCGTACTGGGGCGACGACCCCGTGTGGGCGCGGCAGTCCGACCCCCGCAGCGTCGCCATGGACGGCGACGGGCGGGTGTGGCTGACCGGCCGCATCCGCGCTCCCGGCGAGCAGCCCGCGTTCTGCACCGGTTCCGCCAACGCCTTTGCCGCCCACTACCCGCTGGCCCAGGCCACCCGCCAGGTGTTCATGTACGACCCCGAGACCGAGGCGTTCTCCGAGATCGACACCTGCTTCTCGGCCGACCACAACCAGATCGGCGAGGACGAGCGCATCTACTACGGCTTCAACAGCGGCCTCGGCTGGATCGACATGGAGATCTGGGACGAGACCGGCGACGCCGAGGCGGCGCAGGGCTGGTGCCCCGGCGTCGTCGACACCAACCAGGACGGCGTCATCACGACGGGTTGGACCGAGCCGGGCGAGGCCATCGACCCCACCCGCGACCACCGCATCCAGTTCGGCTGCTACTCACCGGCCGCCAACCCCGCCGACGGCACCGTGTGGTGCTCGGGCAACGGCCGCGACCAGCACCAGCTCGTGCGCCTCGAGCTCGGCGACAACCCGCCCGAGTCGTGCACGGCCGAGCTCTACGAGCCGCCCCCGTCGGTCATGAACCCGGGCGCCTACGGCAGCGGCGGCCTGCACCTGACCACCGAGGGTGTGGCGTGGCAGGACTGGCGGGGCAGCGGCCACTTCGCGCGCTTCGACCGCAGCCAATGCGAGGACATCTCGGGCCCGCAGGCCGACGGGCAGGGGTGCCCCGAGGGCTGGACGTTCTTCCGGATGGACAAGCCCGTCTACCAGAACGCCGAAGCGTTCCCCATCAACTCGGACGAGAGCTACCTCACCCAGGTCGACCACCACGACGTCCTCGGCCTCGGCCGCGACGTGCCCCTGTACGGCGTCGTCAACACCGACTCGCTCGAGGTCTTCAGGCCCGACACCGAGGAGTTCGTCACCCTGCGGGTGCCGTACCCCCTGGGCTTCTTCTCGCGGTCGTCGACCGGCCGCGTCGACGACCCGACGACCGGGTGGAAGGGCAAGGGGCTCTGGTCGAGCTACTCCAACTACGCGGCCTGGCACCTCGAGGGCGGGCCGGGCACCAACCAGAAGGTGATCAAGTTCCAGATCCGGCCCGACCCGCTCGCGCACTGAGCACCGCCCGCGACCTGGCGGAACGGCGGCCATCACGGGCCGCCGTTCCACCTCCGTCGCCGGCTGCTCGTTCGCCCTCCCGGTTCTGTCCTCGGCCCTCCTCCTCTCGTTCTCCATCGTCAGAATCCACGCACCATCCGTGGATCTCTGCGCGCAGTTCCTGCGACGTCCGCCGAGCCGCGCAACCTCATGGCCGCTGCCACCAAGGGGTTCCGGGGCCGAGCCCGCCGGCCGGCATTTTGCATCGTTGGCGTTGCTCATCACATCCCGGTGCGTGCGTTCAAGCGGACGTGCGTGGCCGTCGGTCCCGGTCTCGGTATCGGGCCGTCACCGGGACGACTCTCGTTGGAACGTCCGTCTCGATGGCGGCACCCGCGTCCTGGTCGATGCGGGCATGGCCGAGAGCCCACGATGGCGGCCGGAACTCGATGTCGGAGGAGAACAGTGCGAGGCAACATCCATTCGGACGATCTGGGACTCCTGGGCCGGAGCGACGCGATGGCCCACCTGCGCGGCAGCCTGCGGCGGGTCGCCGAGTCGCCGTTCCCGGTCCTGGTGACGGGCGAGAGCGGCTCGGGCAAGGAGCTGGTCGCGCGCGGCGTGCATCGGCTGAGCGGCCGGCCCGAGCGCCGCTTCGGGGCCGTCAACTGCGCCGCCCTCACCGACGATCTCGTCGAGGCCGAGCTCTTCGGCTACGTCCGGGGGGCGTTCACCGGCGCCGTGACCGACCGCGCGGGACTGTTCGAGGCGTGCGACCGGGGCACCCTGTTCCTCGACGAGGTGGGGGAGCTGTCGCCGCGTGCGCAGGCCAAGCTGCTGCGCGTGCTGCAGGACGGCGAGATTCGCCGGGTGGGGGACACGGTTCCGCGCGCGGTCGACGTGCGGGTGGTCGCGGCCACCAACCGGCCCCTCGAGAGCGACGTCAGGGTTGGCCAGTATCGCGAGGACCTGCTGTACCGGCTCGACGTGCTCCGCATCGAGGTGCCGCCGCTCCGGGACCGCGGCGACGACGTCGCGCTGCTCGTCGAGCACTTCTGGCAGCGGGCGCAGTCGCTCACCGGGAGCCGGGCCGCGCCCGCCCGCTCGACCCTGGAGGCGCTGGCCCGGTACCACTGGCCGGGCAACGTCCGGCAGCTCGAGAACGTTGTGGCGGCGCTGGTCGTGCGCGGCCCGCGGAGCGGAGTGGTGGGACCGGCCCTGCTGCCGGCCGCCATCACCGGCGGGGCGAGCGGGCCCAACGGCACGCCGACCCTGCACGAGGCGCGGCAGGTGTTCGAGCGCCGCTTCGTGAGCGGCGCCCTCGCCCAGGCCGGCGGCCGCCGGACCAAGGCGGCGTCGGCGCTCGGCGTGACGCGGCAGGGACTGGCCAAGCTGCTGAAGCGTCTCGACCTCGAGGATCCGTCGCGTGCGGCCGTGCGCTGCGGTGACGACGCGCGCTACGGCGAGCCGCCGGAGGCGTGAGGGGGGGCGGGCTCGGTCACGGCGTGCCGCATCCCCGCCCTTCGTACAGCCCGACATCGTCTATCTGCACGTCGACCGCGCTCTGCGCCAGGTCGAAGGTGACGCGGGCGCTGCTGTCGTCCTCGGGGGCGATGAAGCGGTGCCGGAACCGGTGGTAGCGCCGGGTCAGGCTCGCGCCGGTGCTGCGGGTGGCGGCGCCGACCTCGGGGTCGAAGCCGGTGCCGACGAGGCTGCGGTAGTCGCCCGCACCTGTGTCGACGTTGGTCTCGATGTAGCGGATGTCGTCGGCCTTCGCGGAGTAGCAGAGCGAGTACTCCACGTCCTTGCGGATCGCGACGGGGTGCCAGAGCTGCACGCGCCAGCGCTGCGGCGACGGCTCGTCGATGGTGAAGTCGGCCTCGCCGTTCCAGGTCACCGACGCGTTGGTCAGCCCCACCCGCCACGCGCCGCGGCCGTCGAACGTGCCGCCGCTGCCGATGAGGTTGCCGCTCCCGGCCCGCGGCGGCGCGTCGACGACGTGGAACACGAAGTCGTTGCTGAACAGGCCGTGCGGGTTCTGCACCTGCAGCAGGTGCAGGCCCGCGTCGTCGGGCAGCCGGGCGAGGCGGACGACGGCGATGTCGTCTTCGCAGTCGGGCAGCGTGCCCGTCTCGCAGCGCACCGACCCCTCGACCCGCCGGCCGTCGACCACCAGCCAGGCCCCGGGCCGGATGTGCTCGCCGCGCAGCCGCATGGGCGCGTTGGCGTGCAGCTCGGGGAACTCGGCGGGCCGGCCGCCGGGGAACATGGGCAGGACCGGCAGCTCGAGGGGCCGCAGCGTCGGCTGCGGGTGCTGGTAGCCCGTCAGGTGCCCGAGGCGGGCGGTGACGGTCAGCAGCAGGTCGCCCGCCGCGGCGAGGTTGTACAGGCCGCGGCGCGAGTGGAAGCGGCCGTCGGCGGCGCGGTAGGCGCCGCCGCGGTACACGAGGTCGAGCGGCCGGGCGGGCGCCGTGAACGGCGGCGGCAGGCCGCCCCCCAGCAGGATGCCGGTCGCGTGCAGCACGACCCCGCCCTCCGACGCCGACTGCTCCAGGGCGTCGAGGAGGTCCGCGACGTCGGGCCGCGAGACGGTGTCGGCGTTCAGCGTGAGCTGGCGCCCCAGCGCCCCCGAGAACCCCACGCTGCCCTCGACGATCATCTGGAACATCTCCTGGTCGTTCACGAAGCCGAAGCGCTCGGGGAACCCCCGGGTGTCGCCCCCGACGAGGTCGGCGAAGAAGAAGCGGTTCTGCGGCGCGTTCTTCCACCGGTCGTTGGCGCCGCGCCACGACGGCACGTCCATGCCGCTGCCGCCCATGTTGGTCATGGTCCAGAACGGCAGCCGGTGGCAGTTGGCGCACTGCTTCGTGTTGTGGAACTCGTTGATGCCGGCGCGGGCGCGGGCGGTGAGCTCGTTGGTGTACGGCCGCTCGGGCGACGGGGGGTAGGGGACGCTCAGCAGGTACTTGGCCATCGCCGCCCGTTCCGCGCCGGACAGCCGGCCGGGCTTGCCCTCGTCGTTGGTCTCGCAGTCGCTCAGTTCGCACATCGTCGTGGCCAGCGAGCCGTCGACGAGGTGGCCGGTGCAGCTCTCGGGGACGTCGCCGTCGCAGTTGGGCTCGATGGGCGTCCGGATGTTGGCGGTGTTGACGCCGCCGAAGGGGTCGCCGGGAACGCCGTCCCAGTGGTAGGGGGCGCTGCCGCGCAGGCCGCGGATGTCCTGGACCAGCCGCGGCTGTATCTGGTCGCAGCCGACGTCGCAGAGCGGCGTGTCGAGCACCCACAGCAACTGGTCGGTGTGTCCGTCGGGGTGGCAGCTCGCGCACGCGAAGGTGCCGGTGCTCGACGCCTCCGCGCTGTTGAAGGCGATGCGGCCCCGCTTGAGGTCGGGGTCGGTCGGGTCCTCGAGGACGATGGCGGCCTCCACCTCGGGCGCCGCCGGGTCGGACAGGTCGACCACCGACACGCTGTTCCCGAGCGCGTTGAGCACCCAGGCCCGGGCCGGCGCCCCCGCCGCCGTGCTCTCCAGCGCGACGCCGCGGGGCATGGCCCCCACGTCGGCCCGGCCGAGCACCGCGCCGGTGTCGGCGTCCACCGTGAACACCCGGCTCGACGCCGCCGCGGTGACCACCAGGGTCGAGTCGTCGCCGCTGACGGCGATGCCGAACGGCGTCGCCAGCGCCTCGTCGCGGGCGGGGTCGGCGGGGGGCACGGGCTCGAGCTCGAAGAACGCCGGCGCCCCGCAGCCGGCCCCGCACGCCACCCGGGTGATGCGGTTGAGGAAGGCCCGGTTCTCGAGCTCGGCCATGCCGTGGCCCTCGGTGCCCGCCTTGCCGTTGGCGTCGTTGCGGGCCTCGGTCTGGGCGATGAACACCCGGCCCGTCGAGTCGGCGGCGACGCCGTAGAGCAGGGTGCCGAGGGTGTCGACCACCTCGACCAGCTCGTCGGTGGCGGTGTCGAACACGTAGAGGTCGCGGTCGGGGATGTCGGGGTGGCGCACGATGTCGGCCACGTAGCCCAGCGACAGGCTCTGCGCGTTGCCGTCCGGCGCCTCCGTCACGTGCACGCGGGCGTCGAACGTGCACAGCTCGCCGTCGATGTTCTCGGGCCAGCACCCCGAGAGCTGCGTCTGGTTGTTCGACTCGAACGGCGCGACATAGAGCCGGCCGCCCGACACCGCGAGGGCCCGCGGGTCCTGCGCGGTGATCTGCAGGAACGTGGTGACGCTGCGCGACGCCACGTCGACGACGGCGACCCGGTTCGACGACGAGAGCGCCACGTAGGCCTTCGCGTTGCCCGCGAACGCGATGCCCACCGGCTCGTCGAAGCGCGTCGACCGGGTGGCGGCGTCGAAGACCTGGACGGTGGCCAGCACGTGGTGCCGGGTAGGGCTGGCGGGGTCGGCGTCGATCACGCTGACCGAGTCGGAGACATGGTTGGCCACCCACACCTCCCTGCCGTCGGGCCGCACCGCCACCCCCACCGGGTCGATGCCCACATCGACGCGGGCGACGACCGTCCGTGTCGCGGTGTCGATGACGTCGACGGTGTCGGCGGGGGTGTTGGCGGCGTAGAGCAACGACCCGTCGGGCAGCAGGGCGACGGGGTTCGAGTGGGGGCTCTCGTAGTTGTAGTGGCCGACCTCGGTGGCCTGCACGTCGAAGTCGGCCGGCCGACCCGCGGTCGCGGATGGTTTCGAGGGCAAGGCGGCATGGGCGGGGGAGTGGCCGCTCCGCCGCTCACCGGCCCCGCCGTCGGGATGCGCGCCCGCATCGCCCCGCTCGGCCGTCGCATCGCCGCGCCCGGCCGTGTAGAGCGGCGGCAGGCCGACTGCCTCGAGCGCCTGCTCGACCGCGCGCTCGACCACGGTATCGGGCGCGAGGTCGGCCGCGGACTGGCGGATGGCCTCGGCCGCCAGCGGGAACGAGACCGCCGGTGGCAGCAGCTCGGTGAGGGCGCGGTGGAAGATCTGCGCGACCAGCTCGCGATGGGCGGGGCCGGCCCCGGCGACCCACAACCCCGTGCCCGGGTTCGTGCCGCCCTCGACGGCGAGGTGGAACGCGCGGGCGAGGATCGCCGAGTTGCGGTCGCGGCCGTCCTGGCAGCAGTCGCCGGTCGTTTCGGCGAGCCGGCCGTCCTGGAAGGCGAAGTTCGAGTAGTGCCAGGACTGGTGGTCGCCGGCGAGCGCGAACTCGACTCGGAAGGGGTAGGCGTCGGGAGTGCCCCCCGACCACGAGCCCGCGAGGGCGGCAGGGTTCCATCCGCCGTGGCCCGTCGGTCGCCCGCCTGCCGGCGTGCCGCCTGCCGGCGCGCCCATGCCGGTGCGGAAGACGCCGGCCGCTCCGGGGAAGATGGCGAACAGCGCGTCGACCACCGCGCGGCCCTGGGGCGAGGCCAAGACGAACCTGCCGTCGTCGCACAGGGCGGGAAGCGACCGCCGCACGCCCCGGACCCGCACCGGCAAGCGGGCGCTCTCGCAAGTGTAGGCGCGGCCGGAATCGTCGGTGAACCGCCGCGGACCGAGCCGCGCGCCGGCCCCGAAGTCGGTGGCGCGTCCGGCGCCGGGACCGGCATCCGCCCTTGCGGGCACGGACGGGGCGAGGGCGTCGAGCGTCGCGACGAGGCCACCCCGTACGGCGTCGATAAAGTGAAGGCTGCCGTCCTCCGCGCCGACGCTGTACGCGAGCGAATACGAGCCGTCGGGCCACGGCAGGATGACCAACCGCGGCGGAGCGGCCGGCGCCTCGCCGGTGGCCAGGGCGATGTGCCGGGCGGCCTCGGCCGGCGACAGCACCGGCGCTGTCTCCACCTCGACGTCCCGATGCAGCGTGCCGAGCAGCGACACCGTCACGCCGCGGTCGAGCTGACGCGATACGCCGGCGCCGTGCACCGGTATGCCGGCCACGTGCTGGGCGAGATGTTCGTGGCTGCGTTCCGTCAGGGCGCCGTCGGCGCGGCGCGACGTCACGACCAGCTCGCCGGTCCGCACCATCCTGTCCACGGCGGCGTCCCACCGCCGCAGCTCGCTGACGGGGGTCGCGTAGCCGACCGACACGGACAGCGTGCCAGCCGACCGCTGGGTGGTGGCTTGACGGCCCGTGGACAGGAGCGCCGCCCCGACCACCGCCGACGCGATCGCGAGTCGTGGAGCGGTTCGCATTCCTCCCCTCCCGAAACGCGGCGCGGCGGGCCTGCCGCGCGCCGAGGGCGGCACTACGGCGCCCCGCCCGCCCGCGCCGGCCACGCGAACTTGCTTCCGAGAGTATAGTGCGCCCGCCCCGGGCCCTGAAGGCGGATCTACCGTCCGTCCGGCCCGTCGTACACCGCAGCGTCACGAGCACTCAGGGTGGCGCCGAGCTCCCGCAGCGCAAGCGGGTCCGTGATCCACCGCTGTCGAACAAGAAGCTCGTCCCGGCCAATCGGCAGGTCGCAGGGCGGTCCACCGGAACGGCCGAGCTTCAGGAAATTGTCGATGCTCCGCTTGTCCGCGAAATCAAGGAGGTTCTCGGGGCTCTCGTCGGGGTAGCGCACCACGACCCGCAGCATCCGGGCGAGCGCCAGGGAGCGCCTCGCCCGCAAGCCGGCCGTCCGACACCAGCCCCGGAGCGCTCCCTGAGAGACGCCCACCCAGCTCGCCCAGTCGGCGATGGTCTTCGGATCCTTCGGCGAGTCGATGACCGGCACCACGATGCCGACCCACCGCCGGACGGCGTGGGGAACTGCTGGGTCAACGTCGCCCGATGATACGGGGTTCCAGTCTCTGTTCATGTTTCATGCCATATGTGACACGATAGATCCTGTTCGAAACGCGTTTCGTGCCCCACCATAGCCTCAGCGCCGCCTTGAAATCAACGACAAGCATTGTGTGCGTGGACGCCACGCCGGCCTGTTTTCCGGGATTCTGAAGTGAATTCACGCAAAGCGACTCACGTGCACTTTTTACGGCGGTTTCTACGGCACCCTCTGCTTGAGGTGAGGGCGCCCGCCTGACACGCTCGACGACAGTTTGTTGGCGGAGCGAATTTGTCGCTCCCGATTCCACAGGAGGATGTAGAATGTTGAAGTGCTGTATGGTATTAGTTGCCTTGACGGCGGTTCTTGCGCTCCCGGTCGGAATGCAGCAGCCGGTTCATGCGCAGGAGACGTGCATCATGACCGTCGTCTGCAACGTCAGTCCCACGGAATCGAGTTGCGTCCACATGAAAGTGTGCTTTGGCGGAGGCTAGCAGGGCTCGTGACTGCGCAGGCCATCATCGCCCTCTAGCTAAGCTAGCTGGATTAGCTAAGCAGTACATGTACCTTGACGTCATGACACCAAGATCACGATCGCTGCTGCTGTGTTTCGGTGCCGTCGGTTGCCTGTTCGTCGCGCTCCCGGCGTGCACCGGGGAAGTCGATGAGCTGCTTCCCGCTGAGCAGCAGGGCGTTGAGGTACAGTTTCCAGAAGCGGCCGCGGAGTCGGCTCGGCTCGCTGCCGAAGCGGATCGGGCTCTCGCCGAGCAGGGACGCGCTGGCGCGCAGGCTCGTCTCGGGAAGGCGTACTATTTGGGGCTCGGCGTGGCGCATGACTTCCCGGAGGCGCTGCGCTGGGCCCGTCTCGCCGCCGACCAAGGAGACTCCCTCGGGCAGGGCGTACTGGCAGCGGCGTACAACACCGGGAGCGGCGTGGAGCAGGACTTCGAGGAGGCTCTGCGTTGGTCCCGACTCGCCGCCGACCAAGGAGACGCTTGGGGACAGGCCGTCTTGGCCTCCTTGTACAAGGAGGGTCGCGGTGTGCAGCAGGACTTCGAGGAGGCGGTTCGACTGTACCGCCTCGGCGCCGATCAGGGAGACCCCGGCTCACAGACTTGGCTCGGGATGGCGTACATGGCCGGCCAGGGCGTGGAGCAGGATTACATCTCCGCTTACATGTGGTTGTCCCTGGGCGCGTCCGGCCCCGGGGTCAGCGGCGGGGCGCTCGACATCCTGGCGGGCTTCATGATGCCCGAACAGATCGCGGAAGCCGAGGCCCGGGCGCGTGACTGGGGTCGGTGACCCCTACTCGAAGCGGACCATCCTCATCGGGTCGACGCGCGTCGCCCGCCGCGCCGGAAGCCAGCAGGCGGCGAGCGCGACGGCGGCCAGCACGAGCGGCGCCAGCAGGAACGTCAGGGGATCGTCGGTCGCGACCCCGTAGAGTAGGCTCTCCAACACCCGACTCCCGGCCAACCCGGCGACCACCCCCGTGAGGGCGCCGGCGCCGACGAGCGCCGCACCCTGCCCCAACACGAGCGTGAAAATCTGCGTGCTCGAGGCCCCCAACGCCATGCGGATGCCTATCTCGCGCTCGCGTTGCGCCACCGTGTAGCTCAACAAACCGTAGACGCCGACGGCTGCGAGAACCAGGACCAGGCCCGCGAGCGACCCGACGAAGAAGGCGTAGAGGCGCGGCCAGGCGACGGCGTTCAGCAGCAGCGCCTCCAACGTCGCCATCCGGCCGATCGTCGCTTGCGGGTTCGCGGCGATGATCGCCTCGCGGAGGAACGGGGCGACGGCCAGCGGGTCGGTCGTGGTGCGTACGGAGACCTGCACGCCCGAGCTGAAGCCGAAGAAGGTCTCGGTGGCCTGGGCGAGCGGGAAGTACGCCTCTGGCTGCGTCTCGCCCGTGAAGTCGAGCCCGCCGTACACGATGTCGCCCACGACGCCGACGACCTCCCAGGGTTCACCAGAGAACACGATCACCTGCTGGCCGACCGCGGGCTCGTCGCCGAAGAGCTCGCGGGCCAGCGTCTCGTTGGCGACCAGGATGCGGGCACTGCCGCGTCCGTCCTGGCGAGTGAGCGTGCGGCCGGCGCGCAGACGGAACCGAAGGGCATCGAGGTAGCCGGGGCTCACGACCTGCAGCGCCGTGCGTGGCATCTCGTTCGGATTGTTCGGTATGGGCACGCCGGCCCGCCGGAGCGGGCTTGCGCTGGGCGTGTTGCGCCCGAAGGGCACGTGGCGGGAGAGGCCCACGGCTTCGACGTTGGCGAGGGGTTGGAGCCGCGCCGACACCTCGTCGGACAGGCGCTCATGGAGCCGCTGGTGCGACGCCATCAGCTCGGGCAGCCGGGCTCCCATCTCGTGCGGCGCGACACCCATCGGGTTCGTCACCTCCACCGTGATCACGTTGGCCGGGTCGAAGCCGCGGTCGAAAGTGAGGAGCTGCACGAAGCTGCGCACGAGCAGCCCCGCACCAATCAGCAGCATGACCGCCAGAGCGATCTGCATCGTGGACAGCGCCGTGCGTGCACGATGCCCCCGCAGCAACCCGGAACCTCCGGCGGCCTGCGCGGTAGCGTCGTTCAGGGTGCGGACCAGGTGGAGCTGCGACCCCTGGAACGCTGCTCCCGCCCCGCACAGCAACCCGACCACGACCGACAGTCCGGCGGTGAAGACGAACACCGCCCCGTCGATTCCCACCTCATCCAGGCGCGCGACGTCGACCAGAGCGAGTGCGGGCACGGCACGCAGGAAAACGGCTGCGGCGGCCAGCCCGAGTCCGCCTCCGGCCAGACTCAGCACCGTGCTCTCGGTCAGGAGTTGGCGTACGAGCCGGCGCCTGCTTGCCCCCAGCGCCGCGCTGATGGCGAGCATCCGACGTCGGGCCGCCCCGCGCGCCAGGAGCAGCCCCGCGGCGTTCATGCAGGCGGCCAGCAGCACGATCACCGCGACCACGGCCAGGATAGACAGCGCTGGTCTGTACTCGCCGACCATCTCCTCCAGCAGCGGAACCACGCGAACGCCGCTCCCGCCGAGCAGCGGCGGCAACGCGCCGCCGCTCTCCTGCAGGATGCCGCCGGCTTCCGCCGCGGCCTGCTCCGCGGAAACGCCCGATCGGAGCCGTCCGAGCGCCTCGAATCCGACGAGGCTGGTGATGGAGGTGCCCCCGGATTGTCCCGAGGCGTCCTCCGTGGTCGCCGGCTCGATGACGTACGGCAACCAGAATTCGCTGTCCGGAGTCGGAAAGTGGAACCCTTCGGCCAGCACGCCGACGACGAGGTGCACGTTGCTGCCCAGGTCGACGGAAGTCCCGACGATGTCCGGATCCGCGGCGAAGTGGTTCGTCCAGGCGCGATGACTCAGCAGCGCGACAGGCGGCGCGCCGGCCCGCGCTTCTTCCTCCAGGAAGAGGCGGCCCAGATGCGGCGACACCCGGAACAGCGGGAACAGGGACGGCGAGACCCTGGCCCCGCGCAGGGTGACCCCGTCGCGTTCGCCGCGCACCTCCTGGTAGGCGGCGAGCTGCTCGAACGATTCGGCGTTCTCCTGCAGCAGGGGCAGCGAGCGGTTCGAGAGAAGCATGTCCGAGACGCTTCCCAGCAGACTGGACGACTCGCCGATGCGTACGATCGCCCCGGGATCAGGATATGGCAGCGGCCGCAGCAGGATGCCGTTGACGACGCTGAACATGGCCGTGTTCGCGCCGATGCCCAGCGCGAGGATGAACGTCACGGTGGCCGCGAACCCGGGACTTCGCCTCAGGCCCCGGAGGGTCTGGTGCAAGTCTCGCCTCAGGTCGTCGAACCAGATCCAAAGGCGAGAGTTCGTTGCGAACATTATGCTAGTGGTGACACGATAGAAACAGCCATGGCCATGGTAACTTCTAGCGCAACGGGGAATCAAGGCAGAACGCTGTTACGATGTTGGCAGTCGAGTGAGGCCAAGGCGGATCGCACGCCGTCGTGGCGGCTCCGCGGGAGGTTGGCGGATGCGAGTGGAGGTGATCGATGGTCGAGCGGGGCACGGGCGCGGGCGCTTGGCTGGTATGGTGTGTGATGCTGGCGCTCAACTTCAACTCCAGCCGGGAATCCCGGCTCACGTGTCCGGAGGGTTCCCATGCCCCACGCGGCACGAGTGACACCGGGCGTGCGGACTGCGCCATCGCCTGGGCTTTCATCCTGGCCTCCGCCGCCCATTGCCCGCGCTTTCATCGTGGTGTCGGCCACGCTCGTGATGCAGTGTGCGCACGGGCAGTCGGGGACGGGCGAGCAGTCGCCACGGCTCGGGCAACCGCCGGGGGCGCAGGCCGGCGTGTTCAGGGACTGTGCGGACTGCCCGGAGATGGTGGCGCTGCCGGGGGCCGACGTGGCCCTCGGCCGGTACGAGGTGACCATGGGAGAGTTCCGCGCTTTCGCCGAGGCGGTACCGGACGTCGGCGACGAGGCGTATTGCGGGAGGAGCGCCGGTGCGCGGAGGCGCCCTTGGTGGCGGCCATGGGGATACTCGGGCAGGTCGCCGACGGAGCGGCATCCAGTGGCATGCGTAGGCTGGAACCAGGTGCAGGCGTACCTGCGATGGCTGTCGCTGGAGACGGGCCAGGAGTACCGCTTGCCGACGGGCGCCGAATGGGACCGGGGCGCCGCCGGCAGCCCCATGGGATGCTTCTTTCGCATCAGGAACGAGCCTGGAGCCTGCGCCGTCGGCGGCTACGCGCCGAGCGACGCCGGGCTCTTCGACATGGTGGGCAATCTGTGGGAGTGGACGGACGACTGCTGGGACGGGGACTGCGGTCGAAGGGTGCTGCGTGGCGCCAGCTTTCGGAGCCCGAACTCGGATTTGAACCCGGATGCGCGAACGTGGGCTGGCCCCGAGTATCACGGTACGAGCGTCGGTTTCCGGGTCGCGAGGACTCTTCCGTGACTCAGTCCGAAGATCCGCCTGCATTGCGGTGCCCGAAGACAGTGGGAGGGTGACGCCCGTACGGACGACCATGCGGGCCTCGGGCCGTCGGTGATCGACGGTTGGCGGGATCGGGACCTCGACCGTGTCGGCCAGCCATGGCGCGGAAGGTTCAGCACGTGTGGTTGTTGACGCTGGCGCTGGCGCCGTTGTCGGCGGCCGGAGAGACTGGTGGTGGAGAGCGGGCTCAAGGAGTCAGGATCGGCCTCCGGGTCGTCAGGAAATCCTTCGTGGCTCGGAATCGCTTCACCGATCTGTGGCCCGCTCGCGCTACAGTAGAGGCAGTCACCACGGACTGCGGCGAGAGAGGCCGACATGCGCCGAATGCTGTTCGTCGTCGCCCTGGGCATCGCCTGGGGGCCAGCGGTCGCGGCGGCGCAGGAGCTGGGCCACGTGTTCGTCGAGGTGCTGGACCGGGCGGGACGGCCCGTCCCCGGCCTGACCGCGGCCGACTTCGCCCTGCAGGAGAACAACGTCGATCTCGACGTCGTGTCGGTGCGTCGCGGCACGCCGCGCCCGATGAGCATTGCGCTGCTCGTCGACAACGGCGGCCGGGTTGCCGCGCCGGCCGAGCGGGACGCGCTGCGGGAGGGCCTGGCCGCCTTTCTGCGCACGCTGCCGCCGCGACATGAGGTGTCCATCCACACCATCCGGGGCCGGGTTCGCCGCGTGGTCGGCTCGACGACCGACCGCGGCGACCTCGACGACGCGATTGGCCGGGTGCGCGTCGGGGCGCGCGCGCGTGTCGGGTTGCTCGACAGCGTCCGCGAGGTCTCGGAGCGCCGCTACGACGACGACGGGCCGTTTCCGGTGGTCGTGCTGGTGCTGCCGAACGGGGACGAGGAGCGCGGCGGCGCCCCGGGGGACGCCGAGCTGCAGATGGCCCGGTTCGCCGCCGCCGGGTTCATGGCGCACGCGGTGGTTCTCGAGCCGCGTAGCGCGCTGGGCCGCGGCGGGGAAGAACCACCCGTTCCCGGCATCGCCCGCGACCTGACGCGGCTGCTCCGCGGGGTGTACATGACGCTGACGTCGCGCACCCAGCTGTCGTTGGGGCTGTCCCGGCTCGCGAGCCGGTTGGCGGCCGGCTACGAGCGGATGTCGATGCAGTACCGGGTGAGCTACGTGCCGTCCGGCGGCGAGGACACGCAGATCATGGTCGGGGTGAGGCGGAGCGGCGTCGATGTTCGACCGCTCCCGCAACTTCAGTTGCAGTGATGTCGGCGGCGGCTGCAGCCGTCGCCCGTTCCCGCGGTTTTCCGCCGCACGTGCAGTCGGTGTCGGACGCGGGCGTCGTCGCGGCCCCGCGCTTCGACTCGCAATCTGCGGGTGCGAACCGTCGAGTCGAACATCGGCGCGATGCTCCTGCGACGGCCGGGCGGGCCCGTCGAGCTTGACGATCCGCCCGTCATGCCGCTAACAATTGCAGTGATGGACGGGCAGGACCTCCTGAAGACGTGCGTCGCCCCCGGCCGCCGGCAGGGCGGATCGAGAGGCCAGCGCACCCTGGGGTCCGCGGAGGCCCGGGACAGGGTGGACGCGGCGCGGCGGGCATTTCACGACTACCACGCGCAGTGCTTCTGGTACCTGCGTCCCGACCTGAAGGTCACGCTCGGCGACGTTCCGGAGATCGTTCGCGGGCTGCGCCGGAACGGAGGGCGGAAGGGGTTCCTCCTCGCGGCCCGGCTATGCCGTTGAGCACGATCCAGGCGAACGTCCTCCGACGCATCGCGGCGAACCGCAGTCCCGACAGCTACGTCGCGGGGGCTACCGTCCTGCACCGGGCGGAGGACACTCCCCGGTACTCGGCCGATCTCGACCTGTTCCACGATCTGGAGGACAGCGTCGCCCGGAGTGCGGAGGCCGACGCGGCGACGCTCCGGGCCGCCGGCTGCGAGCTGTCGTGGCTGCTGCGCACGCCCACCTTCCACCGCGCGGTGGTCAGGGTGGACGGACAGGCGCTGAAGATCGAGTGGGCCCAGGACAGCGCTTTCCGCTTCTACCCCGTGCAGGCCGACGAGCAGCTCGGCTATCGCCTGCACGATGCCGATGCCGCCGTCAACAAGGCGCTGGCCCTGGCCGGGCGCAGCGAGATGCGCGACTTCGTCGACATCCTCCATCTCGATGATACCCGTCTCCCGCTCGGCGCCCTGGCCTGGGCCGCGTGCGGGAAGGACCCCGGCTACACCCCGGAGTTCCTGCTGGAACACGCGGCGCGGCACGTCGCCTACACGCAGGACGATCTCGATCGGCTCGCCCTCCGGGAACCCCTCGACCTGCGCGAGTTGAAGCAGCGATGGCTCGCGGCGCTGGATCGAGCCCGAACGCTGGTGGCGGTTCTTCCGCCCGACGAGGTCGGTTGCCTGTACGTGGGCCCGCATCGCAATCCGGTGGCGCCGAATCCCGCGGCCGACGGATTCCGCTCGTTGATCCGCCATTGGGGACGCGTCCGCGGCGCCTGGCCCTCCATCTCGCCCTATCGCCACGCGTAGCGTCGCTGGTCGGACCGCGCAGCCAAGTCCGGACCAGGCCGGTGGCGGAGGGCCATGGCGCCTGGTCGGTCAATCGTCGCCTGCGGCCCCGCCCGGCGCCCGGCCAACCCTGGAGGCGCGCCGTCGATGTTCGACCCTTGCCGCAACTGCAGTTGCGTTGAGGTGCACGCACGCCCCTGGCCGGGCAGCTACCGCGGCGGCGGATCTTCGGCGGCCCCGCCGTACGTGTAGTCGGACCGGTGCTGCACGCGGGCATCGTCGCGGCCGCGTACTTCGACTCGCAGCCTCCGGGTCCGAACCGTCGAGTCGGCATCGTCGAGGGCAAAGCCGAGGATGTAGTAGTCGCTCGTCTCGGCGTCGAGCTGCCGGAACGCATCGTCGAAATCGTTGCGGTTCACGATGGCCCGGCCGCCGGTCTGCTCGGCGATCGACCGCAGGCTGTTCTGGGCCGTGAAGATCCACTCGTTGAACGACTCGGGACCGCCCAACTGGTAGGCGGCGGCCCCGGGTCCGGCGACCAGCCCGCGCGGATCGACGGTGTAGAACGACGCGTTCGCGCGGTTCGCCGCGGTGGCGAGTTCGAAGATCTCCCGTGTCAGGGTGACATCGCTCGCGACATCGCCGAGGCCGGTGCCGCTCGGCCCGTTGAACACCAGGCTGCGCAGCGGAGCGGCGCCGGGAAACTGTCGGGCCCGCTCGGCGGGGAACGGATTGAAGTCGTAGCCGCCGCTCACGTAGACGACGACCTTCCGCAGTTGCCGGACCCGCTCCAGGCTGCCGACGATGTTGCGCATGGTGTTGAACGCCAGGCGGGCCCGCAGCATCAGCTCCTGCACACCCTGCTCGTCCGGCGGAAAGTTCTCGATCAGCTCGTTGGAGTTGAACCCGTCGCCGGTGATGCGGCCGGCTGCCGCCTCGAGCAGGCTGCGGTCGTCGGTGACGTCGATCGCGATCGACGACGGTCCGGTCGAGACGATGCCGAACAGATCACCTTCCTGAACGACGTTCTCGGCCCAGTGCTCGAACACCGCGCGCGTGCGGAGCGTCAAGCCTGCCTCGATGTTCAGGTCGTCGATCAGGACGACGAAGAGCCGCCCCCCCGCGGTGCCCGCGGCGCGCGGCGGGGGTGGGGGCGGAAGGACGACTCCCCCCGGCAATAGCCGGGGAGGCGCCAACTGGCCACCGGCGCGCCCGCCGAGGACGCGGACGAGGGAGACGACCTGCTGGGGCTGTTCGTCCCCGAAGACGAGGAAGTCCCCGGCGGTCAGGTCGTCGAGAAAGACGCCGGTGCGGTCGCGCGGGATGACGACCGTCGTCATCAGGGTGACGCCGGATCGGAAGGTCGCGACCGGATCTCCGGTGTTTCCCGGCCGATCCGACGGCTGAGACCGCTGCGGTTGTGCTTGCGCGGCGAGGACCGCGCCGAGCGCCGTGAGTGACGCCGCCGAAGCAATGGCCCGGAATCGCCCCATCGAGAAGCGAGAATACTACTTGCGGACTGTCGACGGCGAGGAATCGCTCCTACCCGAACATCAGGTTGACGATGAACACCGCCGCGAAGATGCCCGCGGTGTCGGCGAGCAGGCACGCCGGCACGGTGTGGCGGGTGCGGCGGATGCCCACCGCCCCGTAGTACACCGCCAGCGTGTAGAAGGTCGTCTCGGTGCTCCCCTGGAAGGTGCTGACCATGTACCCGACGACCGAGTCGGGACCCTCGGCGGTCATGATCTCGGCCATCACCGCATAGGCCCCGCTCCCGGTGAGCGGCCGGAGGATGGCCATCGGCAGCGCCTCGGCCGGCAGCCCGATGAGGGCCGTGAACGGCGAGAGCAGGGTCGTGATGAGGTCGATGCCCCCCGAGGCCCGGAACATGCCCACGACCACGAGAATGGCGACCAGGTAGGGGATGATGCGCACCGCGACCTCGAAGCCCTGCCGGGCGCCCGTCACCAGCGAGTCGTAGACGCGGACTCCGCGCGTCCAGCCGTACATGACGAGGACCGCCACCACCATCGGCAGCATCCACGCCGACGTGATGGCGCCGAAGAGCTCGAACGGCGGGTCTGCCCGGTGCTGCCAGACGAACCGGCCGAGGAGGACGGCGAGGGCGAGCCAGAACAGGCGTCCCATCCAGCGCCGGGCGGGCAGCGGCTCGAGGGCCCCGGGGGCGTCGTGGCCGGGGGCGTCCGCGGCGGCGTCGCCGTCCGGGGCGGGGTCCGGGGGCGCCTCCCGCGCCGGCGCCGGCTCGGTGCGCCGGTAGACCGTCAGCCGGCTCAGCAGGACCGCCGCCGTCACCCCGACGATGGTGGCGCAGCCGCTGGCGAACCACGTCGGGAAGAAGATGCCGACGGCGTCCTCGGACCCCACCGACGCCCGCATCGACACCACCCCCGACGGGAGGATGGCGAGGGCCGAGGTATTGATGGCGAGGAACAGGACCATCGCGTTGGTCGCGGTGCCGCGCTCGCCGTTCAGCTTGTCGAGCTCCTCCATCGCCTTGATGCCGAACGGGGTGGCGGCGTTGGCCAGGCCCAGCATGTTGGCGGCGATGTTGAGGATCATGGCGCTCATCGCGGGGCTGTGCACGGGCACCCCCGGGAAGAGGCGCTGCATGACGGGACCGACGAGCCGCGCGAGGTGGCGCAGGGCGCCGGCGTCCTCGATGACCCGCATCAGCCCGAGGAAGAACGCCATCAGGCCGATGAGCCCGATGGCCAGGTCGACCGCGCCCCGGGCGGACGAGACGATGGCGTCGGTCAGCGCCTGCATCTGGCCCGTCAGCGCGGCCAGGAACACCGACGCGAGCGCCGCGAAGACGATGAGTCCGTTCAGCATGCCTGGGCAGGGGGGGACAGGGCGGGGGACAGCGTCGTCAGCACGGTGACCGCTCCGGACTCGCCCGCTTCACGGGGATGCAACGGCTCGCCGCGCCGGCGAACCCGGCCAACGTCGCTTCCGTCATCGTTCCGGACCGTCGCGCCGGGGTCTCACTCCCCGAACACGCTCACGGTGTTGCGCAGGGCGTCGGTGGCCCGGATGATGACCGGCTCGGAGCCGGTCCCGTCGAGGGTTGCCTCGAACCGTTCCACGAGGCCATCGGGCACCCCGTCGAGAGGATGGATCACTCGCCAGTCGCCGTTGCCGGCCGCGATCTCGACCCGCTGCACCGGCGACTGCGCGTCGCGCACGGTGAACGGCAGGACGACCCGGCCGCCCTCGCGCCGCCGCGCCCCCACCTCGATGCGGGGCGGGGCGTTGTCGACGTCGAAGACGGCGCTGTCGCGCTCGCCGACCAGCGCCGCCCCGGGCGCGTTCCCCGTCGCGTCGGATGCCGAGATGCGCACCCGATAGGCGCCGTCCGGGATCATCGTGGTGTCCCAGGCGAACACCGTCTCCCGCAACCCGGTCCGCATGACGTGCCACCCGGTGTCGCCGTCCCGCTGGTACGACACCGAGTACTCCAGCGGGTCGCGGTTGGCGTCGCTCGCCTGCCAACGGAACGTCTGGATGCCCTTGCGGTAGCTCTCGCGGCCGACGGTGCTCGTGGCGGGCCGCGACGACGGGCGCTCGTCGAGCCCCGCGAGCGGCGGGTCGCCGGTGCCGAGCGACCGCTGGAAGACGGTGCCCGGCGGGTGCACCGTCAGTCGGGTGACCTCGGGCCGCAGGTTGCGCGGCAGGTACGCGGCGGTCACCGCGGTCAGCACCGGCGAGGCGTCCCCCGCGCCGTGGAGGGTGGCCCGCCACTGGATGTAGCGCGCGTTGGGGCTGGCGATGGGCGAGCCCGCCGCCTCGGTGTAGGCGCCCGACCACGGGCTCCACGTGTCGTTGGGAATCGCGGTGTTGCCCGAACGGCTCGCCAGCTCGATGCGGCTGCCCGGCGGCGTCGCCCCGCGCCAGCGGATCGAGCCCCAGCGGGCCGCCGCTCCCGCGTCGTGCACCTCCGACTCGTAGGTGCCCCGGGCGGCGAGGCGTCCCGCCGTGCGCATGACCTTGCCGGGGTTGGCGGTGGCGTACCACAGCGAGCCGTCGGTGGCCGGCAGCAGCCGGGTCACCTGCCGGGCCGGGGCCTGCCCCGAGAGGACCGTCCGCGGCGGATCGCCGGCCACGCGGTACACCTTGCCGTTCGGCCCGGTGCCGACGACCAGCGTCCCACGGTCGTCGAACGCGGCGTCGAACGGGGTGTCGAGGCGCGAGCGCCACAGCCGGTCCCACAGCCCGTCGGCGGTGATGTGGTAGACCGCCCCTTTCTCACCGGCGCTCGCGGCCGGGGTGGTGGAGGCCGCCGTCGCCGCGGGCGTCGCGGTGCCCCCGACCACGACCGCGGTGACGCTGGTGGTCACCGAGACCGTCGGCACCGGGGCCGCGGCCGGGGTAGGGGCCGGCGTCGCCGCCGCGCCGGGCGCCGGCTGCCCGCTCACCGCCACCGCGAGCAGCGAGCCGTCGGGCTGGGGCCGCAGCGAGCGGATCTCCTCGAAGGGCGCGTCGAGCAGCACGAACGCCCGGCCGGTGGCGTCGATGCGCAGCACCTGGCCGGGCGACTCGGTGCCGGCGAGCAGCGTGCCGTCGCCGGCCACGGCGAGGGAGAGCACATGCGCGGCGTCGCTCGCGTAGACCAGGGCGGGCTCGCCGCCGGCGGGCAGGCGGTAGACGCGGGCGGGGTTGCCGGTGGCCACGTGCAGCGCGCCGTCGCCGTCGAGGGCGAGGGCCCAGATGTAGGTCTCCTCGAGGTCGAACACCACTGTCGCCTCGCCGGCGGCGGTGACGCGGTACACCCGGCCCCCGGGCGAGGTGCCGGCGTAGACGCCGCCCTCGCGGTCGGCCGCGAGGGCGTGCACGTCGAGCTCGTCGGCGTCGAGGACGACGGTACCGGTTCCGTCCGCCCCCAGCCGGTAGAGGCGCCCGTCGGTGCCGCTGCCCATCCACAGCGCGCCGTCGGACGCGCGCGCGAGCGACCACAGCGCCGGCTCGGGGGTCTCGAGCACGGTGTCGGTGGCGGGGCCCAGCCGCAGGCGGCCCTCGTCGTCGACGGACAGGGCGTCGACCTCGCCGCGCAGGAACTCGGCCTGCGTCGACACCTGCCAGAAGACCGGCGACGACGCGGTCACCGTCGTCGCAGCGGCGACGAGCGCGATGCAAAAAAGGCTACGTTTCATTGGTCGGGACGGGCGGGGAGGGCGACTGCATCGGATCGAGCCAAGCCGCGGACCGGCGACCGACCAGACCGTCACGAGATGGCGCTCCACTCCGGATCCACTGCGAACACTCCTGACTTGCAGTAGGGACATGCCTGGTCGGTCAACTTCAGCGTGTTCACGATCTCGCTTGCACCGCACTCTGGACAGGCTGCGAGCGGTGCCCGCGAATCCACCATGAACGGATGTGCACACGCCAAGCAAAGGTGGGGAGTGTCGTTGCCGATGCAGCGTTCAAGCAGATCGTGTCTCGGATGGCAGGCGTACCGCTTCTTGCCGCCTCCGTCGAGGTAGTAAGGGTTCCCGTCATCCCACGCCTCGATGTTTCGTTTGCACCCACTACAGACGAAGCTGAATCCTTGCGCCATCTCACTGCCGGAGCTCGGCCACGTGATTCCCCAGACTAGGGGCTGCCCAGGTCCAGGTCGAGGACGCGGGCCCCCGTCACGACGCGGTCCAGGGGCACCTCCCACTCGCGCAGGGCGGCGCTGCTCATGCGGGCGAGGCCGGCGCCGGCGCGGTCGGCCCCCAGCACGTCCAGCACCGAGCGGGGGAGCGAGGGCAGCCGGCGGCCGTTGACGACAGCCCCGGCGTCGCCGCGCCGGAGCTGCACGTAGAAGCGGTCGTTGCGCCGCGCCGTGTTCAGGGCGTCGATGAGATGCCGGAGGCTCGTGGGGCGCGCCGCCAGTCCCGCCTGCTGCCGCTCCTCGCGGGCGAGGGTCGCGCCGTCGGCCACCAGCAGCCGCACCCGGCCGCGCGCCGCCGACGGCAGGTCGACCATCACCGTGCGGATGTCGACCTCGCCGTCGCGAGCGCGGATGGCGAGGCGCAGGGGCACCGTTCGGCCCGGCCGCGGGCGCGGGTCGTCGAGCCAGACGCGCTCCAGCTCGGCCGTCCGCGTGCCGTCGCGGGCGGTGACCGACACGTCCACCCGCTCGATCGTCACCGGCTCGAGCCCGTTGTCGACGAGCGCCGTCAGCGGCCCCGCCACGTAGGCCGAGGCGAGCACGGTCGCGGCGTTGCCGGCGAAGGTCTCCTCGAACCGGGCGGCCGGAAGGCCGGCCAGGGTCACCTCTCCCCGCACCGCGTAGGTCGCCGCGCCTGTCTGCCGGTTGTGCGAGAACAGCGTGTTGAGCATCGCGTTGTAGGCGAGCAGCGGCGTGAAGATCGCGTCGTCGACGACCTCGAACTCGAAGGTGTCGCTGCGTTCCCGCTCCGGCGCGTCGAGGGTGATGCGGACTGGAACGAGACGCGGGCCCGGGCCCAGGCTGCCGCTGATGCCGCTCGATCGGTCCTGGTCGATGGTGCCCAGTGTCTCGCCGACGGTGGCGATGCGCGACGAGATCAGCTGGCTGGGCAGCACCGTGTGCACCCAGGCGCGGGTCATCGGGAAGCGCGACGCGCCGAGGTTGTAGAAGGGGTGTCCGAATGCGTACACCCGGTCGCCCTCCACGAGGGTGACGGTGCCGGTGCCCGCCATCGACAGGTCGCCCTGCATCAGGCTCACGCCCACCGCGTCGCCGGCCTCGAGCGGTCCGTCGGACTGCGCCGCCGTCCTCCCCGCCACCGTCCCGCCCACGACCGGGGCGAGGCCGGCGGGGCCGAACATCGAGGCGATGCGGTCGAACGCGGCCGGCGTGAAGCCGCTCAGGGTGAGGGGCGTGGCGATGGGGCGCAGGCGGACCCCGTACGAGGTCCCCGCGTCGGCCGGCAGTCCCACCGCGTCGACGTCGCCGGGCCGCGCCGCGAACGGTTCGGGACGCGCGAGGCGGGTGGACAGCAGGCGCGTCAGGCTGTCGGCGGCCAGTGGGAGGGTCAGCTCGGGCGCGGCGCGCGCGGTGCGGGGCGGCCCCGGCGTGTCGTCGCGAAGCATCTCGTCGATCGGCGTGATGCCGGCGATGGTCTCCTTGGGGAACGAGCCCAGGGAGTAGGAGACGGCCCCGACGAGCCGCCCGTCGATGTAGACGGGGCTGCCGCTCATGCCCTGGATGACCCCGCTCCCGGCCAGCGGCCCCCCGTCGAGGCGGGCCAGGATGAGGTTGCGGCGGGGCCCGAACGAGTTCTCGAGCACGCCGATGACCTCGGCCGTGAACTCGCTCCGCTTCGCGCCGTCGAAGACGGTGAGGCCCGTGCCCTGCATGCCCGGCCGCACCTCGTCCACCGGCATGGTGACGGTGGCCGCGGGCAGCGCCGCGATCAGGCCCCCGGTCGCGAGGGCGAGAGCCAGGAGCGACCTGTGTTGTTTCATGGAAGATGGCCGGAGGTGCGCCGGAACGAGACCCTTATAACGAAGGAAGTGCTTACGGGTCAAGCAGAAGGGCCCGGCGGCGACGCCGACGGCCGGCGAAGATCGCGGCGCGGGCGTTCCGGAACGGGCAGTTCGGTCCAACCGTCGCCGGGCCGGTCCACCGCAGCCCCGGCCGTCTGAGCAGTGTGATCCACTGTGATAGGATCTCATGAGGGAGTCGGCGTGGAGATCGCAACGCTGACCGTGGCGGTCGTCGGGGGCGTGACCGGGCTGGTGAACACGGTCGCGATCATCCTGGTGAACGGCAAGGTCGACCGCCTGACTGGTTGCGTAGACGTGCTTCAGGATGCGGTCATGAAGCGGCAGCCGTGAGTCGGCGTCTCGCCGCGGCTGGACCCCGACGACGTGACGCGCCTGTGGGACGACGGCGCGGTGACATGGTGCCTCAGGTGTTCGAAGAGCAGACGATTCCGCGGCAGCACGGCTTCGCCGCGACATGCGGAGGCGGAGCGCGCGCCTGGTGGGGTTACCGGTTTACCCGGCCCGGAGAGGTGCGTCTGCCCGCCTGACAACAGCCACAGCAGAACGCGACAGCCTCTCCGGCCCCCGGTTGGAGAGGCTTTTTTTGTGTGAGGACTTCCCGATGACCCGGGCTCGACTGTGCGCCACCGTGACGGCCGGGACCACCGCCGGCCTGCGGGCCGCGCGGGACGCGGCGCGCGGCGCCGACCTCGTCGAGCTGCGGCTCGACGGGGTGCGGGACCTCGACGTCGACGGCGCCCTCGCCGGCCGGTCCGGCCCGGTCGTGGTGACTTGCCGCCCGGTCTGGGAGGGCGGCCGGTTCGCGGGCTCGGAGGAGGAGCGGCGGCGCATCCTCGCCCGGGCGTTCGAGCTCGGCGCCGACTGGGTGGACCTGGAGTGGCGCGGGGGGTTCGAGAGGCTCGTCGCGGAGCGGCGCGGCCGGAACGTGGTGCTGTCGACGCACGACTTCGAGGCCACCCCGGACGACCTGGAGTCGCGGTACCGGGCGATGCGGGCCACCGGGGCCGAGGTCGTCAAGATCGCCGCCCGCAGCCGCTCGGCCGCCGACGTCGTGCGGCTGCACCGGCTCGGGCGCAACGCGCGGGACGAGGCGGCGGTGCTGGTGGGGATGGGGCCGATCGGCGTGCCCACCCGCCTCCTCCCCGGCCGCTTCGGGTCGGCCTGGACGTACGCCGGCGAAGGGGTGGCCCCCGGCCAGGTTCCCTTGTCCGACATGATCGGGCGCTACCGTTGCCACCGCGTATCGGCGTCGACGGCGATCTACGGGGTCGCCGGCGCCCCCATCGCGCACTCCCTGTCCCCGGTCATGCACAATGCGGGCTTCGCCGAGGCCGGGCTCGACGCGATCTACGTCCCCTTCGAGGCCACCGACGCGGACGACCTCATGGCGCTCGCGCAGGCGCTCGACGTGAAGGGGCTCAGCGTCACCGCTCCCTTCAAGGAGTCGATCCTGAACCACGTCGTCGACATCGACCCCGTGGGCCGGCGGACCGGCGCGATCAACACGCTGCGCGCCGACGACGGCGGGTGGCGGGGGTTGAACACCGACGTGGCGGGCCTTCTCGCGCCGCTCGAGGCGCAGGGCGGCGTCGGCGGGCTCCGCTGCTGCGTGCTCGGGGCCGGTGGCGCGGCGCGGGCGGCGGCGGTGGGCCTGGCCGGCGCGGGGGGCGCGGTGACGGTGTGCGCCCGGCGTCCCGAGCGCGCGGCCGAGGTCGCGGCCCTCGCGGGGGGCTCGGCCGTCCCGTTCCCGCCTCCGCCCGGGTCGTGGGACCTGCTGGTGAACACGACGCCGGTCGGCACCGCGCCCCACGTCGACGACACCCCGGTGCCGGGGGAGGCGCTGGCCGGCGGCGCGACCGTCTACGACCTCGTCTACAACCCCGCCCGGACCCGGCTGCTGCGCGACGCCGAGGCGGCGGGCTGCCGCACCATCGGCGGCCTCGACATGCTCGCGGCCCAGGCGGTGCGGCAGTTCGAGTGGTGGCTGGGGACGCGCCCGTCCGCGGGCCTGTTCCTGCAGGCGGCGCGGGAGGCCCTGGCGGCCCGTGGCGGAGCCTCGCGTTGCACGGAGACCAGCGAGGGCGCCGGCGGGCTGGAGGGCGCCCGTGCCGGCGGGCTGAAGGGCGCCCGTGCCTGACAAGGCGCGACGAGGACGCATGTTGGGCATATGTGACCGAGGAGCAACGCAGCTCGGGCAGGGTGCATCGCTGGTCGACGAATGCGGCGGGACCTTCTGCCACGGGCCTCCAGCGGCCCGGGAGCAGCCGCCGTCGCGGGAAGAGACCGCGCAGGAAGCGCCGGCATGAGCATCACCTCGTTCGAGACGTTTCGCGACCTGGCGGATCGCGGCACCTTCGTGCCGGTCTGCAAGGAGATCCTGGCCGACCTCCTCACGCCCCTGTCGGCGTTCCTCAAGGTGGCCGAGCACGCCGACTACGCGTTCCTGTTCGAGAGCGTGGAGGGGGGCGAGCAGGTCGCCCGCTACTCGTTCCTCGGCAAGGACCCGTTCCTCGTGCTGCGGGCGCGCGACGGGCAGACGATCGTCGAGGAGGGCGGCGTCACCACCACCGACCCGGGCCCCTTCCTGGATCGGCTGCGACGGGTGATGAGCGACTACCGGGCCCCCGCCGTGCCGGGCATGCCCCGGTTCACGGGCGGGGCCGTCGGCTTCCTCGGCTACGAGGCGGCCCAGTGGTTCGAGCCGGGGCTCGGGCCGGTCTGGGAGCGGCGCGGCGCGCCCGCGACCGGCGACGATCAGGCCGCCTTCATGGTGTTCGACACGATCCTCGCGTTCGACCACGTGAAGCACCGGATACTCGTCATCGCCAACGCCCGCGTCGACCCCGGGGCGGACCTCGACGCCGCCTACCGCTTCGCCTGCGCCCGCATCCACTTCCTCGAGCGCGAGCTCGAGCGCAGCCTCTCCGAGCCTGCGGTGACGGCCTCGGGTCCGCGCGAGGTCCGCTCGAACACCAGCCGCGAGGCGTTCGAGCAGGCGGTGCGGACCGCGAAGGACCACATCGCGGCCGGCGACATCTTCCAGGTGGTCCTGTCGCAGCGGTTCGAGACCGCGGTGGACGCCGACCCGTTCAGCGTCTACCGCGCCCTGCGGCACGTGAACCCCTCGCCGTACATGTACTTCATCCGCATGGGCGGGCTGTCCATCGTCGGCTCGTCGCCGGAGATGCTCGTGCGGGTGGAGGGGCGGCAGGTCATCACCCATCCCATCGCCGGCACGCGTCCGCGCGGCCGGGACGACGCCGAGGACCACCGGCTGGCCGAGGAGCTGAAGGAGAACGAGAAGGAGAAGGCCGAGCACGTCATGCTCGTCGACCTCGGCCGGAACGACATCGGGCGGGTGGCGGACTACGGGACGGTGCGGGTGGCGCAGTTCATGGCGCTCGAGCGCTACTCGCACGTCATGCACCTGGTGTCGCGGGTCGAGGGACGGCTGCGCGAGGACCGGGACCGGCTCGACGCCCTCGCCGCGTGCTTCCCGGCCGGCACGGTGTCGGGAGCCCCGAAGATCCGCGCGATGGAGATCATCTCGGACCTCGAGCCGACCCGCCGGGGCATCTACGCGGGGGCCATCGGCTACGTCGACTTCGCGGGCAACCTCGACTGCTGCATCACCATCCGGACCATCACCCTGCGCGACGGCCGGGCCTGCGTGCAAGCGGGGGCGGGCATCGTCGCCGACTCGGACCCGGCGGCGGAGTACGACGAGACCCGGGACAAGGCCTCGGCCCTGCTGCGGGCCCTGGAGATGGTCTGACGCGAGGCGCGCCATGGTGCTGGTCATCGACAACTACGACTCGTTCACCTACAACCTCGTCCAGTACCTGGGCGAGCTGGGCGCGACCCTGACGGTCCGGCGCAACGACGAGGTGACGGTCGACGGCATCGCGGCGCTCGGGCCGGATCGCATCGTCATCTCGCCGGGGCCGGGGCGCCCCGAGCACGCCGGGGTCACCGTCGATGCGATACGCCGCTTCGGGGCGGAGGTGCCGATTCTCGGGGTCTGCCTCGGGCACCAGGCCATCGGGCTCGCGTTCGGGGCCGCGATAGCCTCGGCGCCGACCCTCGTGCACGGCAAGCGCTCGACGGTCGAGCACGACGGCCGGGGCGTCTTCGCGGGCATCGACGGTCCCTTCGAGGCGGGCCGCTACCACTCGCTGGCGGTGGCCGCGGACACGTGTCCGGCGGAGCTCGAGGTCGCGGCCCGGACCGCCGACGACGGCACCATCATGGCCCTGCGCCACCGCGACCGGCCCGTCCACGGCGTGCAGTTCCATCCCGAGTCGGTGCTGACGGCGGTCGGCCACCGGATTCTGCGCAACTTCCTGGAGAGCTGACGTGTTCGCCGACCTGATAGAGAGGCTGCACCGCCGGCAGGACCTGAGCGTCGACGAGGCGGCGGGCGCGATGGAGGAGATCATGGCGGGGCGCGCCGCCCCCGCCCAGATCGCGGGGCTGCTCGTCGCGCTGTCGATGAAGGGCGAGCGCCCGTCCGAGATCGTGGGGCTGGCGAAGACGATGCGCGCCAACGCGGTGCCGCTGCCGTCCGGCGAGCGGCCCCGGTTCGACACCTGCGGCACCGGCGGCGACCGGGCGTCGACGTTCAACGTCTCGTCGCTCGCCGCCCTCGTCCTCGCCGCGTGCGGGGTGACCGTCGCCAAGCACGGCAACCGCGCCGTCTCGAGCCGCTGCGGCAGCGCCGACATCTTCGCCGCCCTCGGGGTCGGGGTCGACGCGCCCCCCCCGGTGGTCGAGCGCTGCCTCGACACCTGCGGCATCGCGTTCCTGTTCGCCCCCACGTTCCATCCCTCGATGCGGCATGCCGCCCCGACTCGGCGCGAGCTGGGCGTGCGCACCGTCTTCAACCTCCTCGGCCCCCTGACGAACCCCGCCGGCGTCGCCCGGCAGCTCGTCGGGGTGTCGCGGTCCGACCATACCGATCTGCTGGCCCGGGCCCTCGCCGACCTCGGGACGGAGCGGGCGTGGGTGGCGCACGGCGCCGACGGGCTCGACGAGATCTCGACCACCGGCCACACCAAGGTGTCGGAGTGCCGCGACGGCGTCGTGCGCAGCTTCTTCCTGCATCCGGACGACTTCGGCCTGCCGGTGGCCCGCATCGAGGACATCCGGGCCGAGTCGCCGGACGACAACACCGCCATCGCTCGCGACGTGCTGGCCGGCCGTCCCGGTCCCCCGCGCGACATGGTCCTGGCCAACGCGGCGGCGGGGCTGCTCATCACCGAGCGCGCCGGCGATCTGCGCGGTGCGGTCGCCATGGCCGCCGCCGCCGTCGACGATGGGCGGGCCCGGGCGACGCTGGACCGGCTGGTGGCGGCGACAACGGCGGAAGCGGGGGAGGCATGAAGTCTGCTTCGCGCCCCGGTCTCGGAGAACGCCGCCGGGGTGGAGGAGGCATGAAGTCGGCCCTGCGCCTCGACCTCGGAGAGAGCTCCCGGGCGACGGTCGCCGCGACGACAGCGGCGGTGCGCGACCGCCGGGGCCGCGACTCATGATGGCCACTCCGCACGCCGACCCCGGGCCGGACCTGCTGGCGACGATCGTCGCCGCCACCCGGCAGGCGGTGCGCGACCGCCGGCAGGCCGTGCCGGAGACGGTCCTGGCGTCGCGGGTCCCCGCCGGCTTCGACGGGAGGGCGCGGTTCGAGGCGGCCCTGTCCGCCGCCGGCGGCCCCAACGTGATCGCGGAGTGCAAGCGCCGGTCGCCGTCGCGCGGCATCCTGCGCCGGGACTACCGACCCGAGGCGATCGCCGCGGCCTACGAGCGGAACGGTGCCGCGGCGGTCTCGGTGCTGACGGAGCCGACGTTCTTCGACGGGTCGCTCGACCACCTGCGCGCGGTGCGGGCCGCCGTCGGCATTCCCGTGCTCCGCAAGGACTTCGCGGTCAGCCGGTACCAGCTGCTGGAGGCGGCGGCGGCCGGGGCGGACGCGGTGCTGCTGATCGTGGCCGCCCTCGACGACGCCGACCTCGCTGCGCTGCACGCCGGGGCGGCGGGGCTGGGGCTCGGGGTCCTCGTCGAGGTGCACGACGCGGACGAGCTGGACCGCGCGGCGCGGGCCGGGGCGACAGTCGTCGGCGTGAACAACCGCAACCTGCGGACCCTCGCCGTCGACGTCGAGGCGTCGCACCGGCTCGCCGCGCGGATGCCGGCGGGGACCATCGGCGTGGCCGAGAGCGGCCTGCGAACGAGCGCCGACCTCGCGCGGCTCGGCGCGGCCGGCTACCGGGCGTTCCTGATCGGCGAGACCCTCATGACCGCCGCCGACCCCGGCGCCGGGCTGCGCGACCTGCTCGAGGGAGCGCCGGCGGCGGATGCCGCGCCGGCCGCGGCCGCAGGCCTGCCGGCGGGGGACCCCCGATGAACGTGGCGGTCGCGGGTCGGGAGCGTGCCGGCGGGGAGCGTTCGACGACCTGCCGGCCGCGGGGTCGGGAGCGTGCCGGCGAGGGAGCGTTCGACGACCTTGCCGGCCGCGGGTCGGGAGCGTGCCGGCGGGGAACCGGAATGACCGCGCCGGCCGCAGGTCGGGGGCAGGTCGGCGGAGGGGCCCGATGAGGGTGCCGGTGAAGATCTGCGGGATCACGCGATCCGAGGACGCGGACCTCGCGGCGCGGCTCGGTGCGGCGTGGGTCGGGTTCATCTTCTGGCCCCGCAGTCCGCGGTTCGTGGAGCCGGCGACCGCCGCCGCCATCCTCGCCGGGCTTCCGCCCCACGTGGGCGGGGTGGGGGTGTTCGTGGACCAGCCCGTCGACGAGGTGAACGCCATCGCCGACGAGGTCGGGCTGAGCGCCGCCCAGCTCCACGGACAGGAATCGACCGCGGCGTGCCGGCAGTGCCGCCGGCGCGTCATCAAGGCGGTGCGGCTGTCCGGCGGCGGCGGGGGCGACGACCCGGACTCGGTATGGTCCGGGGCGACGATCCTGGTCGACGCATTCGACCCGGTGCGGATGGGCGGCACCGGCCGGCAGGTGGACTGGACGCGGGCGGCGCAGCTCGCCCGGCGGCGTCCGCTGATGCTGTCGGGGGGGCTTCGCGCCGAGAACGTGGCCGACGCGGTGCGGCAGGTCGCGCCCTACGGTCTGGACGTGTCGTCGGGGGTGGAGTCGCGGCCGGGGGTGAAGGACCCGGACCGCTTGCGGGCGTTCTTCGCGGCCCTGTCCGCCGCGGACCCGGCGGCATCCGCGCCCGTCGGGAAGCTGGAGCAGGAGTCATGACGACGACGGACACCGCCGCGGCGGGCGCGGTCTTCGGGCAACGAGATCCCGACGCGCGGGGGTACTTCGGCGCCTACGGCGGGCGCTTCGTGCCGGAAACCCTCGTGGCGCCGGTGGCCGAGCTGGAGGCGGCGTACCTCGCGGCTCGTGCGGATCCCGCGTTTCGCCAGGAGCTCGCCACCCTGCTCGACCACTATGTCGGCCGGCCGACATCGATGCACGAGGCCCGGCGGTGGTCGGATCGGCTCGGCGGGGCCCGGATCTTCCTCAAGCGGGAGGACCTCGCCCACACCGGCGCCCACAAGATCAACAACGCGCTGGGGCAGGCGCTGCTGGCCGTCCGGATGGGCAAGCGCCGGGTGGTGGCGGAGACCGGCGCGGGACAGCACGGGGTGGCCACCGCCACCGCGTGCGCCCTCCTCGGGCTGGCCTGCGAGGTCTACATGGGGGCCGACGACATGGCCCGCCAGGCCCTCAACGTGGTGAGGATGCGGCTGCTCGGGGCGAAGGTCACGGGGGTCGACGCGGGGAGCCGGACCCTGAAAGACGCCATCAACGAGGCGATGCGCGACTGGGTCGGCAACGTCTACGACACCTACTACCTGCTGGGGTCGGTGCTCGGCCCCCATCCCTACCCCCTGATGGTGAGGGAGTTCCAGTCGATCATCGGCGGCGAGGCGCGGCGGCAGATCCTCGAGCTGACGGGCCGGCTTCCGGCCGCGGTCGTGGCCTGCGTGGGCGGGGGCAGCAACGCGCTGGGCATCTTCGACGGGTTCGTCGACGATCGCGAGGTCCGCCTGATCGGCGTCGAGGCGGGCGGCGAGGCCATCGTCGCGGGCCGTCACGCGGCCCGGTTCGCCACCGGCGCGGTGGGGGTCCTGCAGGGCACACGGAGCGTGATTCTCCAGGACATCCACGGCAACATCGAGCCGACCCACTCGGTCTCGGCCGGGCTCGACTACGCGGCCGTCGGTCCCGAGCACGCGTGGCTGCGCGACCTCGGGCGGGCCGAGTACACCTGGGTGTCGGACGACCAGGCGCTACGGGCGTTTCAGCGGGTGGCCCGCCTGGAGGGCATCATTCCCGCCCTCGAGTCGGCGCACGCGCTGGCCCACGCGGAGGGGGTGGCGGCCGAGTGCGGGGAGGGGGCCATCGTCCTCGTCAACCTGTCCGGCCGCGGCGACAAGGACGTCGAGATCGCGCGCGACCGCGGGCTCGGGACGGCAACCGCGACCGACGGCGGAGCATCGGCGGCAGACGGCGCGGGGCCGGTCGCGGACGGCGGGGCGCCGGCGGGATCGGAGGGGAGGGCATGAGCTCGCGCATCGCCGCGTGCTTCGCCGACCTGCGGGCCGCCGGCCGGACCGGCCTGGTGACCTACGTCACCGCGGGCGACCCCGATCTCGAGCGCTCCGGCGCCGTTCTCCGCGCGTTGGACCGGGCGGGGGCCGACGTGATCGAGGTCGGCGTGCCGTTCTCCGATCCGCTGGCGGACGGGCCGGTCATCCAGCGCGCCTCGGAGCGCGCCCTGGCGTCGGGAACGACTCTCGCCGGTACGCTCGATTTGATCGAGGGCCTGCGGGCCGATCTCGGGGCCGCGATCGTGGTCTTCACGTACGCGAACCCCGTCCTGCGGCTGGGGGCGGATCGGTTCGCGGCCCGGGCCGCGGAGGCGGGCGTCGACGGGGTGCTCGTGCTCGATCTGCCGATAGAGGAGGCAGACGGACTGCGCAGCACCATCGTGGATGCCGGCATGGACCCGATCTTCCTGCTGAGCCCGACCACGACCGACGATCGGATCCGGCGGGCGGCCGAGCTGGGGCGCGGGTTTCTCTACGGCATCTCCCGCCTCGGCGTGACCGGGGCCCGGGCCGACGTGGCGGCCGGCGTGCGGGCCCTCGTGGAGCGCATCCGGGCGGTGTCGGCGTTGCCGGTAGCGATCGGCTTCGGGCTCTCCCGCCCCGAGCACCTGCGCGAGGTGGGGCGGTACGCGGACGCCGCGGTGGTGGGGAGCGCTCTCGTGGACACCATCGCCCGCGCGGCCGACTCGGCCAGCCTGGCGGCTGAGGTCGAACGATACGTCGCGTGGCTGAAGGGTGACGCAGGGCAGGCGCCGGCGCGGTAGAGCGGCGCCGCCTCCTGCAGGAGACCGCGGGCTCCTGAAGGATTGGCGGGGCGGCGAGCGAGCCGGCAAGCGAGGATTTGCCGGGCTGGGAGGAGGCGCGGGCGCGGCATGACAGAGGATCGGCAATCCGCATCGCTCGAGCTCGAGGCGGTGGAGCGCGAGATCACGAAGATCAGGCACCGGATGGACGAGCTCGACGCCCGTCTCGTCAGTCTGCTGAACGAACGGGCGAGCTGCGCGCAGGAGATCGGACGGCTCAAGGAGACGGTGGGGCTCAAGGTCTATCAGCCGCAACGCGAGCGCGAGGTGCTCGGCCACGTGCGCTCGGAGAACGCCGGTCCGCTCGACGGGGACGCGATCACGCGGCTCTTCGAGCGCATCATCGACGAAGCCCGGCGTCTGGAGCGCTCATCCGGCTGATCGGGGCGGAGCGGCGGAGACAGAGGGACGAGGAAGGCGGGACCATGGTTGTCGTGATGGAAGAGCGCGCGAGCGAGGATCAGATCCAGCAGGTCATCGCGCATCTGGTGGAGAACGAGTTCGACGTGCACCGGTCGACGGGCCAGCTGCGCAGCGTGCTGGGCGCGGTGGGCGGCAACCGGGGGTTCGATGCCCGCCTCATCGAGGTGATGGACGGCGTGCACGAGGTGATGCGCATCACCGAGCCCTACAAGCTGGCGAGCCGGACCTTCCGGCCGGAGAACTCCGCGGTGTCGTTCGGCGATTTCCGCGTCGGCGGCGACGAGGTGATCGTCATGGCCGGGCCGTGCTCGGTGGAGACCGAGGAGCAGATCGCCGCCGCCGCCGCCGCCGTCAAGAAGGCGGGCGCCAAGGTGCTGCGGGGCGGCGCCTTCAAGCCGCGCAGCTCGCCCTACAGCTTCCAGGGGCTGGGCGAGGAGGGGCTGCGGCTACTGCGCGACGCCGGCGACGCCGAGGGCCTGAAGGTGGTCTCGGAGGTCATGGACGTCAGCCAGATCGACCTCGTGGCCAAGTACGCGGACGTCCTGCAAGTCGGCGCCCGCAACATGCAGAACTACACCCTGTTGCGAGAGCTGGGGCGCAGCGCCACCCCGGTCCTCCTCAAGCGCGGCATCTCGGCCACCATCGAGGAGTGGCTGCTGTCGGCGGAGTACGTGCTGTCGGGCGGCAACGCCAACGTGATCCTGTGCGAGCGGGGCATCCGGACCTTCGAGAGCTACACGCGGAACACCATGGACATCTCCGCGATTCCCGTGGTCCACAAGCTCAGCCACCTGCCCGTCATCGCCGACCCCAGTCACGGCACCGGCCTGCGCGACAAGGTGGCGCCCATGGCGCGGGCGGCCATCGCGGCCGGGGCCGACGGCCTGATCATCGAGGTCCATCCCGACCCCGACCACGCCGTGAGCGACGGCGCCCAGTCGATCTTCCCGACGCAGTTCGACCGGCTCATGGCCGAGCTGCGGATCATCGCGCCGGCCATCGGGCGCAGCATCTGCCTCGAGCCGGTCGCCTATCGCGGCTGGGGGACGTAGAGCTCGTGGCGACACGGCACGCCGAACCGGGACCGGCGGCGGTGCCGGCCGGGACCCGCCGGGGAGCAGTGCATTGACCGACCCGCCCAGGATTCTGCCCGTCATCCAGCCGCAGGCCGCGTCGACGAGCCCGCCGCCGTTCGAGAAGGTGGCGATCGTCGGCCTCGGGCTCATCGGCGGCTCGATCGCCCTCGCGGCGAGGCGGCACTGGCCCGCCTGCCTCGTCATCGGCGTCGACCGCAAGGAGGTCCTCGAGAAGGCGATGGTGCTCCACGCCATCGACGTCGCCGCCGACGACCCCGTGGTGATGGCCGAGGCGGACCTCGTCGTTCTCGCGGCGCCGGTCGAGCAGAACATCGATCGGCTCGCCGAGCTGGAGCGTAACGTCTCCACCCCCGCGGTGGTGACCGACGTCGGGAGCACGAAGCGGACGACGGTCGAGGCGGCCCGCCAGCTGCCGTCACGGTTCACCTTCGTCGGTGGGCACCCCCTCGGCGGCGCGCCGAGGAGCGGCATCGAGCACGCCCGCCCGGACCTGTTCGTCAAGCGGCCGTGGCTGTTCACCCCGGAAGGCGCGGTGGCGGCCGGGGTGATCGAGCGGCTCTCCGAGTTCGTCCGCGCGCTGGGGGCCGAGCCCCACGTGCTCGACCCCGACGAGCACGATCGGCTCCTCGCGTTCGTCAGCCACCTGCCGCAGCTCGCGGCGAGCGCCCTCATGCACGTCGTGGGCAACCGGGCCGGGGAACGGGGGCTGGCCCTGACCGGACGGGGGCTGTTCGACGCCACCCGGCTCGCGTCGAGCCCGCCGGACATCTGGCGCGACATCTGCCGCTCGAACGCCGACGCCGTGGGCGAGGCCCTCGACGAGCTCATCGCCGAGCTGCAGGCGCTTCGCGCGGGACTGGACACCGGCTCGGAGATCGACCGGGTCTTCGAGTCGGCGGGGACCTGGCGGGCCCGGTTGGCGCGGCTTCGCGGCGATCAGCGGCAGGAGTGACCCAGGAGTCTGCGCGGTGGAACGGCGCGGGCTCCTGCAGGATGGTTGGGCGCCAAGCGGAGCCGTCAGGCGACGATTGGCGGGCCGGAAGTCGGCGCCGTGGAACGGCGCGGACTCCCGCAGGGTTGGTTGGGCGCCAAGCGGAGCCGTCAGGCGACGATTGGCGGGCCGGGAGTCGGCGCCGTGGAACGGCGCGGACTCCCGCAGGGTTGGTTGGGCGCCAAGCGGAGCCGTCAGGCGACGATTGGCGGGCGAGGAGACGAGTCAGGTGCGGGACCGCCCGAGCGGGGGAGCGCGCCCGTCGGCCGGCGGTGCGGTCCGCATGACCCGGGCGGTGTGGGAAGCCGTGCTCGGTCACGCGCGGCGGGCACTGCCGGACGAATGCTGCGGCCTGCTGATCGGGACCGCTCTCGGGGACGAGACCCACGTCTCGCGCGCCTGGCCCGCCCGCAACCTGCGATCGAGTCCCACCCGTTACCTGATCGATCCGGCAGACCACTTCGCCGCCATCAGGACCGCCCGCCGGAACGGTCTCCGCGTGGTCGGCGCCTATCATTCGCACCCGTCATCGCCGCCATCACCTTCAGAGACCGATGTGCGGGAAGCCAACGACGACGAGCTGGTGTACCTGATCGCCTCGCCGACCCTGGGGGCGGTACGGGGCTATCGCCTCGACGGCGGCCGGCTGAGGCCGGTGGAGCTGCGGACGACGCTCAGTCCGGAAACCGGCCGCCCTGGACGGTGACGCGGACCCGGGCCGAAGCCACCACGTCGTCGCGGCGCTTGAGGTTCAGCCGGATCTCGTAGCGGCCGGCGAACTGGTAGGTGTGCCGTCGTGAGAAACGGCGTCGGATCTCGCTCACGCCGGGCTCGTAGGGCTCGCAGTCGAAGACGCTCTCCGAGATGGTGTCGTCGTCCCAGTCCCACTCGGCGCTGAGGCAGTAGAAGTCCTCGTAGTCGTCCGCGCCGCCCCGCAGCAGGCCCGTGAAGGAGATCGCGTTGGTGGCGAACGTCACGTTGGGACGGGCGCGGAGGGTGAGCTCCGGGCGCCCGTCGTCGTCCTGGGCGGCCGCGCCGGCCGGGAACGCCAGGGCGAGGAGCGCCACGCCGAGGAGGATGCCGCCGACCGGTCGACGCGAGCAGGATTCTTGCATGAGTCGATTGTAACGCCGACGGTCATCGCTCCGCCAGGAGTCTGCGCCGTAGAACGGCCAGGACCCCGGGAGGCTGGTGGGGCGCCAAGCGGAGCTGCAGGTGACGACCGGCGGGCCTGGCGTCTGCCGAGGAACGGCCCGCGGATTGCTGGAGCGTGGCTGGGCGTCGCGCGAAGGCGACGACTGGCGGCCCGGGATGCGACAACCCCCGCCGCACCCCGTTGGAACGGCGGCAGCGACGCGAACGGCCGGGCCGGGAGCGCGGCGCCGGGGAGGGGGCCGCGGGGCACGAGGGCCTCCCGGGAGCGCCGTCCCGGCATCGGACGCACGCTATAATCGGCCGATGCACACGGCAAACGAGGTCCTTCCCGTCGACTGCCGCTCCGGTGGGTTGAGCGGTTCCCAGGCCGATCTGCTCTGCGCCCCGTTCTTCGAGGACGACGAAAACGATGACCTGCGCGAGCTCGATGCCGCGACGGCCGGCGCCATCGGCCGGGCCCGGGCCTCCGGCGAGCTGACGGGGAAGCCCCACGAGCTGTACCTGACGGACGTGGTCGACGCCGCCTGGGGGACCCGCCGCGTGCTCCTGGTCGGCGCGGGCGCGCGGGACGCCTGGGCGACGGGCCGGGCGCGGGAGGTGGCCGGCACCGCGGGGCTGGCCGCGCGCGGCCGCAGGGCCCGCCGGGTCGTCTTCGCGTGCGGCCGCGCCGGAGAGACCCCGGCGATGGCCCAGGCGGTCGTCGAGGGGCTGGCGCTGGGTGCGTTCCGTGATGTCCGCTTCAAGACCGACGAGCCGGAGAGCCTGCCGCTGGCCGGGGCGGAGCTCGTTCTCGGCCGCGAGCCCGATGCGGACGTGGTGGCGGCCGTCCGGCGGGGCGCCCTGCTGGCGGCGTGCACGAACGTCGCACGGGAGCTGTCCAACGAGCCCGCCAACCTGTTCACGCCTCGGGTGTTCGCCGACCGCGCCCTCGATCTCGCGAGCGGTCCGCGGACATCGGTCGAGGTGCTCACGGAGGAGGCCATCGCGTCACAGGGGATGGGTCTCGTCCGCGGCGTGGGGCAGGGCAGCGTGGAACCCCCGCGGGTCATCGTCATGCGCTACGAGCCGGAGGGGGCCGGCGGCGGGGCCGGGCCGGTGCTGGGGCTGGTCGGCAAGGGCGTGACGTTCGACACCGGGGGCATCTCGATCAAGCCGTCGGAGGGCATGGGCCTCATGAAGCACGACATGTCGGGCGGGGCCGCCGTCGTCGGCGCCATGCGGGCGATCGGGGAGCTCGCCCCGCCGGTGCGCGTGATCGGCATCGTGCCGGCGGTGGAGAACATGCCGGGGGGGCGCGCCATCCGCCCCGGCGACGTGCTGACCGCGGCGGACGGGAAACGGGTGGAGGTGCTGAACACCGACGCCGAGGGGCGGCTCATCCTCGCCGATGCGCTCGTCCTCGCCCGCCGGCTCGGCGCGACCCACCTGGTGGACGTCGCCACCCTCACCGGGGCCTGCGTGGTCGCCCTGGGGCACCACGCCTCGGGCCTCGTGGGGACGCCGGCGGCGTGGGTCGAATCGGTGCGGGCGACGGCGGCGGGGGCGGGGGAGCGGCTGTGGCCCCTGCCCGCCTGGGACGAGTACGCCGAGCAACTGAAGAGCGAGACCGCCGACCTCGCCAACATCGGGGGGCGCGACGCCGGGGCAATCACCGCGGGGATGTTCCTGAAGGCATTCACCGGCGACCTGCCCTGGGCCCATCTCGACATCGCCGGGACCGCGTGGCGCGAGGACAGCAAGCCCCATGCCGTCAAGGGCGCCACCGGGGTCGGCGTGCGCACCCTGGCCGCGCTGCCGTTCGAGGCCGACTGGGTCGAGCCGCGCGGCGGCCCGTCCCGCGCCTGACGGAGGGCCGCCCGTCAGGCTTCCCGGGCGCGCCGCTCCCGGGGCTCCGCGGAGATGCTCCCGCCCCGGGGGGGCGACGCCCGCGAGGCCCTGACGCCCTCGACCCTGGGCCCGGAACAGCCAGTCGACGGCGGCCGGACCCGTGGTCGCGCGAGCCGACCGCCCCGGCCTCGGTCCACGGCGCGCCCGGGTCAGCGGAGCTGCATGTCGACCTGGTCGAAGTAGTCCGACCCGACGAGCACGTCGCGGGCCTTGCCTCCGGTCCCCGCCGACACCAGCCCGTCCGCTTCCATCATGTCCACGAGGCGTCCGGCGCGGCTGAATCCGATCTTGAGGCGGCGCTGGAGGTGGGAGATGGACGCCTGGCCAGCCGCCACGACGAGGCGCGCCGCCTCGTCGTACAGGTCGTCCTTCTCGAGGACGTCGGCGTCGGCCGCCTTCTCCTCGGCCGTGATCGACGTGTCGTAGGCGGGGGCGCCCTGCTTGCGCAGGAAGCCGCAGACGCGCGCCGTCTCCTGCTCGGAGATGTAGGGTCCGTGCACCCGCACGAGACGCGACGAGGCGGGCGGCAGATACAGCATGTCGCCGCGGCCGAGGAGCTGCTCGGCCCCGTTGCTGTCGAGAATCGTGCGCGAGTCGACCTTCGACGACACGCGGAACGAGATGCGCGCCGGCAGGTTGGCCTTGATCAGGCCGGTGATCACGTCGACCGACGGGCGCTGGGTGGCCAGGATCAGGTGGATGCCGACGGCCCGCGCCATCTGCGCGAGGCGGGCGATAGACTCCTCCACCTCGCGGCCCGCGAGCATCATCAGGTCGGCCAGCTCGTCGATGGCGAGCACGATGTAGGGCAGCGGCTTCGGCAGCTCCTCGGGATCCGGGGGCGCTTCGCCGGCCCGGCCGTCCGCCTCCTGCAGCTGTGCGAGCACGTTCCGGTTGTACTGCTCCAGGTTGCGCACCCCTTCCGCCGCCAGCTGCTTGTAGCGTTCCTCCATCTCGTGGACGGCCCAGCGCAGCGCGTTGGCGGCCAGCTTCGGCTCGACCACCACCGGCGTCAGCAGGTGGGGGATGTCCTTGTACATGCCGAGCTCGAGCCGCTTGGGATCGATCAGGATGAAACGCACGTCGTCGGGCGTGGCCTTGTAGAGGATGCTCGTGAGCATCGCGTTCATCGCCACGCTCTTGCCCGTGCCGGTGGAGCCGGCGATGAGGAGATGGGGCATCTTCGCGAGGTCTCCCGCAAGGGGCTCGCCGTGAATCCGCCGCCCCAGGGCCAGCGCGAGCTTCGACCCGCTCTCGCGGTAGGGGGGCGACTCGATCATCTGGCGTAGCGAGATCTGCTCGCGCACGCGGTTCGGTATCTGGATGCCGACCGTGGAACGGCCGGCGAGCCGCTCTATCAGGATGGACTCCGCCTGCATCGCGAGGCAGAGATCGTCGGCCAGGCCGGTGATGCGGCTGTACTTCACGCCGGGGTCCGGCTGGAACTCGTAGGTCGTCACCACCGGTCCGGGGTGAATCTGGATGACGGCGCCGCGGACCGAGAACTCCTGACACTTGTTCTCCAGCAGCCGGGCGTTGTCGAGCAGCTCGCGCTCGTCGAACTGCTGCTTCGCCCGCACCGGGTCGAGCAGCGACAGCGGCGGCAGCGCGAAGGCCCTCCGGCGGCGGTCGGGCGCCTCCCGGCGCGCCGGGACGGGGTCGAGGCCCAGCGTCGTGGGCGTCGCCGGGGTCGCTTCGGGCGCGGACGCGGGGGTCGGGTCGGGACGCGCGGTCCGGATGGCGGGCGCGGGCGCGGCGCGACCGGCCCCCTTGGGAGCCGTCGGGCCCCGGCGCCCGCGGGGGCGTCCCGGCCGGCCGGGAGCCGGACCGGCGACCCTCTTCGCGGTGGCCGGGGCGGCCGCGAGCCGCGCCCCGTCGGGCCGGGCGGCGCCGCTCCCGCGGCGAGCTTCTTGCCAGCGGCCCGACACGGCTTCCCGCAGGGCCGCCCCGCTCCGGCCGATGCCCGCGAGCGACCGGCTGAGCAGGTGTCCGAACGACACCTGGGTCAGGAGGAGCACGGCCAGGAAGAGCAGGGTGAGGATGAGGATGATCGAGCCGGTGCGGTTCAGATACTCGGCGAGCAGGTCCGCGAGCCATCCCCCCAGGTAGCCGCCGGCCCGGAACGGGCGTTCGACGGTGTCGAAGGCGGTGAACGCCAGCGTGAGGAAGGAGGAGGTGCAGGCGAGGGTCAGCCCCAGGCCCAACGCGCGGGCGTACGGCCCCTCGACGGGCCGGCACCAGAAGTAGTGCCAGCCGAGCACGAGGAGCACGAGCGGAAGCAGGTAGGCGCTGAAACCGACGAGCTGAAAGGACAGCTCGGCCACGAACGCGCCCACGCGCCCCGCGAAGTTCACGGGCGCCTCGTTCCCGTCGGTGCTGAAGAACCAGACCGGATCGGCAGGATCGTAGGTGGTGAGGGCGACGAGCGAGAACAGCGCGGCGGCGAAGAGCCCCACCCCGAAGAACTCGCTCAACCAGCGTGACAGCGTGGATCGGGACACCCGTCAGACCTCCATGATGACCGGCAGCACGAGGGGGCGCCGGCCCGCCTGCCTGCGGAACAGGCGTTGCAGCTCGATGCGGACGCGCTCGGCGAGCAGGTCGCGGTCGGATCTCTCCTCGGGGCTGGCCTCGCCGATGACCTCGGTCAGCCACGCCGGCACGGTGTCGAGCACGACGCTCGTCCGGTCGTCGAGCACGACCCCGCGCGTCACGACGTCCGGCGTGCCCTCTATCCGCCCCGCCTGCCGGTCGACGGCGATCACCGGCACGACCACGCCGTCCGCGGCGAGATGCCGGCGATGCCGCAGGACCTCGCTGCCGACCTCGCCGGAGCGGGTGCCGTCGATGAGGAGGCGGCCGGCCGCGACCCGGCCCGCGATGCGCCCCTCGCCCGGGGCGAGGCGAATGACGTCCCCGTCTTCGGCCAGCAGCACCGTCGTCTCTCCTCCCGTGACCCGCGCCGCGACCCGCGCGTGCTCCGCGAGATACCTGTACTCCCCATGTATCGGCACGAAGTAGCGCGGCCTGACCAGCGAGAGCAACAATTTCAGCTCTTCGGCGCCGCCGTGCCCGGAGACGTGCACCGCCTTCCGCTCGTTGTGCACCACTTCCGCCCCGCGCCGGGCGATGTGGTCCATCACCCGCCCGATGGCCCGCTGGTTGCCCGGAATGGCGCGGGCCGAGAAGACCACGACGTCGTCCGGCTCGAGCCGGACGTGGCGGTGGTCGTCGATGGCGATGCGCGACAGCGCGGCCAGCGGCTCGCCCTGCGACCCGGTGGTCACGCAGGCGACCCGGCGGGCGGGGTAGTCGCCGATCTGGGAGTCGCGAATCTGCAGCCCGGCCGGGAGCCGCAGGTGGCCGAGCCGTGTCGCGAGATCGGTGTTCTGGACGATGCCCCGCCCCACGAAGGCCAGCTTGCGGTCGAACTGCGCGGCGAGGTCCGCGAGAATCCGGATCCGGTGCAGGCTCGAGGCGAACGCGGTCACCACGACCCGCCCCCTGGCCCCCGCAAACACCTCCTCGAGCCCCGGCACGACGTCGACCTCCGACCCCGCGAAACCCGGCCGCTCGATGTTGGTGCTGTCGCCGAAGAAGGCGAGCACACCCTCCCGTCCGAGCTCCGCGAAGCGGTGCACGTCGAGGGGCTGACCGTCGATGGGGGTCTGGTCGAACTTGAAGTCGCCGCTGTGCACGATGACGCCGGCCGGGGTGTGCAGGGCCACCGCCACGCAGTCCGGCATGCTGTGGGCGACCCGGATCAGCTCGAGGGTGATCTCGCCGATCTCGGCCGTGCCGCCGGCCTCCAGCGGGCGGCAGCGCTCGTCGGGGTCGAAGCCGTGCTCGGCCAGCTTCTGGCCCGCGAGGGCGAGGGTCAGGGGCGTGCCGTACACCGGTCCGTCCAGGAGGGGCCAGACGTAGGGCAGGGCCCCGATATGGTCTTCGTGCCCGTGAGTCAGCACCACCGCCGAGAGCCTGCCGACGCGCTCTTCGAGGTGCCCGAGGTCGGGGATGACGAGGTCGACGCCGGGCAGCTCGGGCCCCGGGAACATCGCGCCGGCGTCGACGAGGACGGCGGTGTCCCGCCAGGTGACGAGCATCATGTTCATGCCGAACTCGCCGAGGCCGCCGCAGGGCACGACCTCGAGCGCGGGTCCGGTCGTCTTGGGGGATTCTGGTGTCGAAGTCATGACTTCTTGGTGCCGTATCGGTCGGAAATCGAAGAGAGGACTCTCGCGCCGTCGGGGCTGCCACCGCGGCCGGCCGGTCGCGGGCGGCCTGCCTCGCAGACGTTACTTGGAGCCGGGACCCGGCCCAGCCGTCGGGACGCGTCGTGATCGCGAGGTCCGCGCCTCATGGGGACGTGGCCGCCAGGGCGTCGGCGAGCCTGGCCAGCTCCGCCGGATCGAGCGTGGCGGGGCGCCGGTCCGATGCGACGCCCGCCCGTTCGAGCAGCTCCCGCGGCGAAACGCGGGACACGTCGCGGGCGAGCGGGCCGAGGGCGTTGAGGACCGTCTTCCGGCGATGCGAGAACAGGGTCCGGACCAGCCGTTCGAACAGCTCCCGGTTGGCGACGGGCGCGGGCGACGGACGAAAGCGCAGGGCGACGACGGCCGAGCGCACGCGGGGCGGCGGCCGGAACGCGCCCGGGGGCAGGGTCAGCACCCGCTCGGCGTGGGCGGCGGTCCCGGTGAGGATGGCGAGGGGTCCGTAGTCTCGCGACCCCGGTTGGCCCACGACCCGGTCCGCGACCTCGCGCTGCAGCATCAGGGTAGCGTCCGCGAAGCAGCCGTGCCGGTGCTGAGTATTCGTCAGGCGGCGCAGGATGGGTGTGGACAAGTTGTAGGGCAGGTTGCCGGCCACGCGGGCCGTTCCCGTCGGCCGGCCGGACGCCGCCTCGTCGACGAGGCGGGCCAGGTCCTGGTCGAGGACGTCACCGGTCACGACGCGGACCGACGCCGGGACGATCGCCCGCAGATGGGCCGCGAGCCTGCGGTCCTTCTCGACCGCGACGACCTCGGCCCCGGCTGCCGCGAGGGGCAGGGTCAGCTGGCCGGCGCCCGCGCCGATCTCGAGAAAGAGCTCTCCCGGGGCGGGCCCGATGCACGCCACGACCTTCGCTACCCACGCCGCTTCGAGAAAGTGCTGGCCGAAGCGCTTCCGGGCCGGCGGGCGGGGGGACGGTGGGGGCGCGGTCGGCATCCCGGCGTCGTCGCGCGGGCGGCGTCAGTGCACCGCCGGCTTGTTCCAATCGGGTTTGGCGCCCGCTTCGGCACCGGCCTTGAGATGCTCCTGCAACGCCTTGATGAGGTTCGGGACGACCGCCGTCGGCACCGCGATGCGTGCTCGGACCGGCGCCTTGAGCACGTGGTTCGCGGCCGCCTCCCGCACCGCCTTCTCCGTCGGCGGCAGGACCTCGCAGAACGTCAGGGTGAAGTCGAACGGGGTGTGGGAGATCGCGCAGAAGTTCGAGTAGACGCGCGGCTCGTCGGGCGCGTCGTCGGGAACGATCGTGAAGTTGATTTGCTTGCGTTCTTCCATGAGTTGCGAATCCTCGCGGCCGATGGTCGACCCGCCGTCCGGTCCGGAGCGTGCCGGCCCCGGCGGACCGCCCCGGGTCCCAATCGGAGCCCCGGCGACTCCAGGCCGCCCGAACATCCCAGCCCGCCAAACGTCGCCTTCGGCTCCGCCCGGCGCCCAGCCAACCTTCCATGAGTCCGCGCCGTTCTACGGCGCAGACTCCTAGTATCGCCGCATCACGCCGATGACGACACCCTGCACCCGCACCGCTTCCGGCCTCGCGATGATCGGGGCGAGGGCCCTGTTCGCGGGTTGCAGCCGGATGTGGTTCTTCTCGCGGTAGAACGTCTTGAGGGTGACGTCCGACCCGTCGATCAGCGCCACCACCATCTCGCCGTTCCGCGCGACCTGGCGATCTTCCACGACGACGAGGTCGCCGTCGCGGATCTGCTCGTCGATCATGGAGCTGCCGCGGACCCGCAGGGCGTAGGTCTCCCGCGCGCCCACCAGGTCCTCGGGCACCGTCACCGTCTCGGTGCCGACCACCGCCTCGATGGGCTCGCCGGCGGCGACGTACCCCAGCAGCGGCAGATCGACGGCGCGGCCGCCGGCCCGGGTCTGCACCAGCTCGACCGAGCGGCTGCGGTTCCAGGCCCGGCGAATGAAGCCCTTCTCCTGCAGGTTCATCAGGTGCTTGTGGACGGTCGCAAGGGACGACAGGCCGAACCGGGTCCCGATCTCCTCGAGGCTCGGGGCGTATCCGCGTTCGTCGATGAACTCCTTGAGATAGTCGAGAATCTCCCGCTGCCGTCGGGTCAGTGGTTGCAACGCGGCCTCCCTGGCGGTCGCCGATCCGGAAAGGGCACGAAACAGGAACGACACCGTAACTTTACATGAATGCACAAAGAAAAAGCGAAAAAAATCGGTATATACTGCGGAACATGGGCAATCGACAGGTGGGGTGGACGGCCGCTCTGGCGTTGGCCGTCAGCGGACCGGCCGCCACGGGCGGGACGGTGCCGGGCGGGCCGGAGCGGGCGGAGGCGGCGGGCCGCGTGGTCCAGGCCGCCGACGCGGCTTCCGAGGAGGCCGGCGCCCGGCTGGAGCGGAGGCTCCTCGAGATCCTGCAGAACGCCGGCGAGCCTTCCTCGGAGGTCAGGCTGACCCCGCTGCCCGAGCCGGATGTGAATGCCTACCTCGCTCATCAGGCGGTGCCGCATCTGCCCGTGGGCATCCAGGCCCCGGTCGTGCGCATCGGTGAGGACAGCCTGTCGGCGGAGGCCGTCATCGACCTCGACGCGATTCGCGATTCGCGCGAGCGCGCCGGTTTCGACCCCGTCCAGTTTCTCGGGGGCCGGCTCGCGGTGACCGCGAGCGGCCGGATCCGGTCGGGGGGCGGGGTGGCGCGGCTCGAGGTGGAGACGGTGACCGTGGGCGGGATTCGGGTTCCCGTCGAGGTGCTCCAGGAGCTGGTGCGGTACTTCACGCGGACGCCCGATCAGCCGGAGGGCACGAGCCTGGACGCCCCGATTCCGCTGCCCTACGGCATCACCGAGCTGCGCCTGACACCGGGGCTGGCCGTCATCGTGCAGTGAGCGCCGGTCGCGACGGTCCGTGGTGAGTGCACAGCCGCCCCCGTCCGCCGGTCCGGGTCTCCGCGCGGAGCTGCGTTTCCTCAAGGGGGTCGGTCCCCGCCGGGCGGCGGAGCTCGAGCGGGCGGGGCTGCGCACCTCGGACGATCTCCTCCACCGGTTTCCCCTCCGCTACGAGGATCGCAGCCGGCTGGTCCGTTCCAGCGACCTGCGGCCGGGCGAGGCCGCCGCGATCCGCGGCACGGTGGTCAGCACCGGGCTGCGGCAGACCCGCCGGCGAGGCTTCTCGCTGTTCGAGATGCTGCTGCGGGACGACGCGGGCACGTTTCGCGCGGTGTGGATGAACCAGCCGTACCTGAAGACGGCGTTCTCGGCGGGGCAGCGGGTCCTGCTCTACGGCACGGCGGAGTGGCGGGACCCCGGCGGCCTGCGGCTGTCCAACCCCCAGTACGAGCTGCTCGGCGACGGTGACGGCGACGAGGAGGAGCCGGCCGGGGGGGACGGGACGGACCAGGGGGAGACCGGCGGCCCGCTGCACGGCGCCCGGGTCGTGCCGGTGTACGAACGCGTCGGCACCCTGACGACCAGGCAGCTTCGGGTGCTGGTTCAGCGCGCGCTCGCGCAGTTGCCGGCCGACCTCGACGATCCGCTGCCCGTCGGCCTCCGTGCGCGCCGGCGACTGCCCGATCGCCTCCGAGCCCTCCGGGAGGCCCATTTTCCGCCGCCCGGCGCCTCCGTCTCCCTGCTCGACCGGTTCCGTACCCCGGCGCAGGTGCGACTGATTCTGGAAGAGCTGTTTTTCTTCCGCCTGGCCCTCGAGGTGCGCGGGCAGGCCCGGGCCCGGGAGCGCAAGCCGCACCTCGTCCGGGTGGACGATCGCATCCGCCGCTCGGCCCTCGCGGTGTTGCCGTTCAGGCTGACGCCGGGGCAGAAGGGGGCGCTGCGCACCATCGTCGGCGACCTGTGCCGCCCCCATCCCATGAATCGCCTCCTGCAGGGCGACGTGGGGTGCGGCAAGACCATCGTCGCCCTGCTGGCCGCCCTCGTGGCCCTCGAGAACGGTCTGCAGGTCGCGTTCATGGCCCCGACCGAGCTCCTCGCCGAGCAGCACTATCTGACCCTGCGGCCGCTCCTGGCCCGGTCGCGTTTCCGGGTCGTCTCGCTGACCGGCAGTCAGGGGGCGAAGGCACGGCGGGAAACGCTCGCGGCCCTCGCGGCGGGCGACGCCCACCTGGCGGTCGGGACCCACGCGCTCGTGCAGCCGTCGGTGGGGTTCCGCGCGCTCGGGCTGGCGATTATCGACGAGCAGCACCGTTTCGGGGTCAGGCAGCGGGCGACCCTGCGGGAGAAGGGGCGGAGTCCGGACGTGCTCGTCATGACCGCGACCCCCATTCCCCGCAGCCTCGCCCTCACCGCCTACGGCGATCTCGACGTGTCGGTGATTCGGGACCGGCCGCCCGGCCGGACGCCGGTCGACACGCGGATCGAGCCGGAGTCCCGCCGCGACGCGGTGCATGAGCTGGTCGAGCGCGAGCTACGCCGGGGGCGGCAGGCCTACGTCGTCTGTCCCCTCGTCGACGAGTCCGACAAGGTCGACCTGAAGGCGGCCGCGGTCATGGTCGACGCCCTCGCGCGCCGGTTTCCGGGCCACGCCGTCGACGTGCTCCACGGGCGCATGAAGCCCGACGAGCGGGAGGCGGTCATGGCCCGGTTCGCCCGCGGCGACGTGCACGTGCTCGTGGCCACCACCGTCATCGAGGTCGGGGTCGACGTGCCCGGGGCCGCGGTCATGGTCGTCGAGCACGCGGAGCGGTTCGGGCTGGCGCAGCTGCACCAACTGCGGGGCCGCGTCGGCCGCGGCCGCGGCCGGGCCTGGTGCCGGCTGCTGTACCGGGAGCCGCTGTCGGACGTCGGCCGTGCGCGTCTCGAGGCGGTCGCGGGCACCGGCGACGGCTTCGAGCTCGCCGAGCGCGACCTGGAGCTTCGCGGGCCCGGGGAGGTGCTGGGCACCCGGCAGTCGGGCCTGCCGGCACTGCGCGTCGCCAACCTCGTCCGTGATCGGGACATCATGGAGACGGCCCGCGACGAGGCGGAGCGCGCCATGCGCGAGGGCGTCGCCGGCGACCTGCTGGCCCGGCTCGACGCGGGCTGGACGGAGCGCTTCGGGCTGGCCGGTGTAGGGTAGGGGAACCTGCGGCCGCGGAACGGGGCAGGCCGCCGGTGAAGGGCGGTGCGGCATCGCCGCGGGCCGGCGGCGGTTCCGCGGGATCGGGCCGAGCATGCGCATCATCGGGGGCACGCACAAGGGACGCCGGCTGTCGACGCCGCGCTGGGAGGGCCTGCGTCCGACCTCGGATCGGCTGCGCGAGACCCTCTTCGACATCCTGGGTCCGTGCGTCGAGGGCGCACGGGTGCTCGACGGCTGCGCCGGCACCGGCGCCGTCGGCCTGGAGGCGCTGAGCCGGGGCGCCGCTCATGCCGTGTTCGTGGACCGCGACCCCCGGGCCGTCGCCCTGATCCGCCGCAACGCCGAGGCCTGCGGCCTCGCCGACCGCTGCACCGTCCGCCGGGCCGCGTTGCCGGCCGACTTCCGCCGCCTGGCTCCCGGCGCATTCGATCTGATGCTCCTCGACCCCCCGTACGGCGCGGCGGACATCGGCCCGATGCTCGCCGCCGCGGCGGCCCGCCTCGGCCCCGACGGCCGGCTCGTGATGGAGCACGCGCGCCGCCTGGAGCCCCCGGTCCCGCCCGTCCTCGAGGCCGTGCGCTCGGTGCGCGCCGGCGACAGCGCCCTCCGGTTCTACCGGCTGGCGGTTGACAGACGGTGCGCCGGGCGTGACACCATGCAGGCCACCGTCCCGGACGGGGGAGCGTGACACGCCATGGCAACCGACCGCCCCGAACGTATCGCCGTCTATCCCGGCACCTTCGACCCGCTGACGAACGGCCACGTCGACATCATCGAGCGGGGGGCGGCGCTCTTCGACCGCATCGTGGTCGCCATTCTCGTCAATCCCGAGAAGTCGCCGCTGTTCAGCGTCGCCGAACGCGTCGAGATGACCGGCGCGGTGTTCGCGTCCCGGCCCGGCGTCGAGGTCGACACGTTCGAGGGGTTGCTGGTCGACTACGCCAGCAAGCGCCGGGCCGACGTCATCGTGCGCGGGCTGCGGGCGATCTCGGACTTCGAGTTCGAGATGCAGATGGCCCTCATGAACCGCAGGCTCAGCCCGACCATCGAGACCGTCCTGATGATGCCGGCCGAGTCCTACACCTATCTCAGCTCGCGGCTCGTCAAGCAGGTGTTCGCCCTCGGGGGGTCGATCCGCGGCCTCGTCCCCGAGCTCGTCGAGGCTCGCCTGGCCGAGAAGGCGCGCATCACCGATTCCCTCGTCGTCTGACCGCGCCTCGACCCCTCTTCCGGCGGGCGTCCCCTGTCCCCTGCGGGCAGTGCAACGCTTCCGGCAGGCTGTCGATCCGGGCGTGGGCGCACGTTCGGCGAGCCCCGGTCCGGAGGGTGCGCCGGGAACCGGCGCGCGTCACGGCCGCGCGGCTGCGCCCCGGCGGCGTCGGTCGCCGTGCGACCCGGCGCGTGGGTCGGGCGGGACTTCAGGGGGGCGCGCGGTTGGTCACGAGCACCACGGTCTGCAGGTCGGTGGCCGGGTCCGGCCTCAGGAGGGTCCGGAACTGCAGCCGGCCCGTGTCGAGGTAGGCGACGCGCCCGAGCTCGTACGCCGTCGCATCAGCCGCGCGGGCCTGCTCGAGGTCGGCGGCGGTGAGCACGCAGAGGACCGGCTCGGGCGAGGCGAGGAACGCGTGGAGCTGTTCCGGCGTGAACAGATCCACGTGCGGCCGGCCGACGTAGTAGAGCAGATTGCGCACGAAGACCCGGTAGCGGCCGTACGGCACGTCGTCGGCGCCGGCGGCGCGGACGAGGGCCGCCATGCGTTCGACCGGCTCCGGCCCCGGGGGGGAGAGGACCGAGTACTGCAGGCTGAGGGCCGTGACCACGGTGGAGGCGGCGAGCGCGGCGGGGAGCAGCCGCGGGCGTGACGCCAGCGCCGCCAGCGCCACCCCCGCGCCCGACAGGACGATGAGGACGGAGGCTGTCCGGATCGCGGCGAGGGGACCGTCGCCGAGGAGCACCCCGAACCTGCCCACCGCCACGCCGAAGAGCAGCAGCACCAGTCCCGACGCCGTTCCCCCGGCCGCCAGGAGACGGTCCCGCCCGGTGCCGGGCTCGGCCTGTCGCGCCATGGCTCGCGACAACCCCCGCGCCAGCAGGATCGCCAGCGGTGCCAGGACCGGCAGCACGTAGCGCGGCTGCTTGCCGATCGATATCGAGTAGAAGACCAGCGGCGTCAGCGCCCAGAGGGCGAGCCGGACCTCGGTCGACCCCAAGCGCCGGACCCCGGCGACCACGCCGCGCAACGGTCGCCAGAAGATCAGCATCAGCGGCGACCAGGGCAGGAGCCCCCCGATGACGATCGGCAGGTAGAACCAGATCGGCCGCGGGTCGATCTGGTAGCGGTCGGTCGCGAAGCGTTCCACGTTCTCGTCGATGAAGAACCGATCGAGATAGGCGACCCCGTGGGTGGCGGTCATCGCCGCGAACCAGGGCAACGTCAGGGCCAGGCAGATCACCGCGAGCAGGCCCACGTCGCCGGCCAGCCGGGCCAGCGGCCGACCCGGGCCGCCTCCCCGGGAGCGTCCCTCGGTGATGCAGCGCCAGACCGCCGGCGGCCCCACCACGAGCGCGGGCAGGACGACGCCGACCGGGCCCTTGGTCAGGAACGCGGCCGCGAGGGCCACCCCGGCCGCGGTCAGCCAGCCCCGCCGGCGATCGCCGGCGGCCCGCGGGACCACGAGAGCCTCGAACGCGGCCCAGGTCGCCGCGGTGATGAAGCAGGCGAGGGCGAGGTCCGGCAGCGCCTGTCTGGCCCACCCCACGTAGCCGAAGCTGGTGGCGGCGACGGCGCCCGCAAGGAGCGCGGTGTCGTCGTCGTACCAACGGCGCGCGCACGCGAACGCGGCGAGCACGAGGCCGAGCCCGGCCAGCGCCGACGGCAAGCGCGCGGCGAACTCGCCGGCGCCGGCCGGGAGGTAGGCCAGGGCGACCAGCCAGTAGAACATCACCGGCTTCTCGAAGCGGTACTCGCCGTTGTAGCGGGGAGTGACCCAGTCGCCGGTCTCGACCATCTCCCGGCCCGCCTGCGCGTAGAACGCCTCGTCGGAATCGGTGATGGCGGGCCGGCCGAGCCCCACGAAGAACGTCAGGAATGCGAGGCCGGCGAGGAGGGTTGCGCGCGCGGACACGGCGGGATTGTATACGGGCGCGTCGTCGCTCTCCCGGCGCCGCCCGTGGTTCGGGCGAGGGGGGAGCCCTCGGCCGACGGTGCGGGCCGCCGGTCGCCGCGGTCGGGCTCGGACGGTATCCACGAGTCGCCGCAGCGGCCTGCCGGAGTCGGCATCGCCACTCACGGGGGCCCAAGCGTCCCAGGACCGGGTGCCGCTGGGCAGGCGGCGGGCGCGTTCACGCGGGCCCTCGACACTGCTGCGGCCTTGGGAGGGGATTGTCCCGGCTGCTGCGGCCTTGGGAGGGGATTTGTCCCGGCCGCCGGGGGTATACTGCCGCATGGCCCGAGTCGCCGCCGTCGTCGGTGCGTCGCGAGACCGGAGGAAGTTCGGGAACAAGGCGGTCCGGGCGTTCCGGCACGCCGGCTACGAGGTCGTGCCGATAACCCCGGCGGCCGACGTCATCGAGGGGCTGCCGGCGTATCCGTCGGTGCTCGACGTCGCGGGCCGCATCGACCTCGCGACCGTCTATCTCGAGCCGGCGGCCGGCGAGGCGGTCATCGACGAGATCGCCCGGAAGGGGATCGAGGAGGTCTGGCTGAACCCCGGCGCCGACGGCGCCGCCGTGGTGGCGCGGGCCCGGGCCCTCGGCCTCGAGCCGATCCTCGACTGCAGCATCGTCGGCATCGGCGAGAGCCCCGCCTCCTACTGAGTCCGACGCCGGGAAACGCGGGCGATCGGCCCGCGCGGGCGGTTGACACGCCAGTTGGGGCGTGCCTATACTCGCTGCCGACAGTCATTCCTCGTCACGGGCCTCGTGCGGGATGCCTCGCGTCCGCCTCACGCACGGCTCACGAACTTCTACCTCCAGCTGATCTCCCTATGCCGACGAACCAGAAGCGCACATCAGCGCGCCCGTCCACCCATCCCCCGACCCCGGCGCCGGCCGAGACGGCGACCGCCGAGCCGCCGCCCAAGCCCAACCGCCGTGCCGCCAACGGTCTGAACATCGGCGAGCTCAAGGACATGAGCATCGCCAAGCTGACGCAGGTCGCCAAGGACCTCAGCGTCGCGGGCGCGACCGGCATGCGCAAGCAGGAGCTGATCTTCCAGATCCTGAAGGCGCAGACCGAGCAGAGCGGGTTCATCTTCTCGGAGGGCGTGCTCGAGGTGCTGCCGGACGGGTTCGGCTTTCTCCGGGCCCCGGACTACAACTACCTGCCCGGCCCCGACGACATCTACGTCTCGCCGTCGCAGATCCGCAAGTTCGACCTGCAGACCGGGGACACCGTCTCCGGCCAGATCCGTCCCCCCAAGGAAGGGGAGCGCTACTTCGCGCTGATCAAGGTCGAGGCGGTCAACTTCGAGTCGCCCGACTTCGCCCGCGACAAGCTGTTCTTCGAGAACCTGACCCCGCTGTACCCCGAGGAGCGCGTCACCCTGGAGACGACGGCGGACAACCTCTCGGCCCGGGTCATGGACCTCATGACGCCGATCGGCAAGGGGCAGCGCGGCCTCATCGTGGCCGCCCCCCGCACCGGCAAGACGATGCTGCTGCAGTCGATCGCGCAGTCGATCGCCGCGAACCACTCCGAGGTCTACCTCATCGTGCTGCTCATCGACGAGCGGCCCGAGGAGGTCACCGACATGCAGCGCTCGGTGGACGGCGAGGTCATCTCGTCGACCTTCGACGAGCCCGCCCAGCGCCACGTGCAGGTGGCCGAGATGGTCATCGAGAAGGCCAAGCGCCTCGTCGAGCACAAGAAGGACGTGTTCATCCTGCTCGACTCGGTCACGCGGCTCGCCCGGGCCTACAACACGGTCATCCCCCCGTCCGGCAAGGTCCTCTCGGGCGGGCTCGACTCGAACGCGCTGCAGAAGCCGAAGCGGTTCTTCGGCGCCGCGCGGAACATCGAGGAGGGAGGGTCGCTCACGATCATGGCCACCGCCCTCGTCGACACCGGCTCCCGCATGGATGACGTGATCTTCGAGGAGTTCAAGGGGACCGGCAACATGGAGATCCACCTCGACCGCAAGCTGGTCGACAAGCGGGTCTTCCCGGCCATCGACATCCAGAAGAGCGGCACTCGGAAGGAGGAGCTGCTGCTCGGGCCCGAGGACCTCAACCGGGTGTGGGTGCTGCGGAAGGTGTTGAACCCGTTGTCGGCGGTCGAGGCGATGGAGCTACTGCTCGACAAGATGTCCAAGACCCGCTCGAACCAGGACTTCCTGGCCTCGATGCAGAAGATGGGATGACGGCGATGGCGGAAATCAAGGTTCGAGAGAACGGCCCCTACCTGGTCACCGGCGACGACGTGACCCTCGTCGACTGGAACGGTGCGTCCTATCCGATAGCCCGGCGGCCGTTCGCCCTGTGCCGCTGCGGCGCGTCGGAGAACAAGCCGTTCTGCGACGGCTCGCACAAGACCGCCGGGTTCGAGGCGGCCGAGGCCGCCCCCACCGATCCGTCCGCCTGAACCGCGCTCACGCGGCGACCGGCGCCGGCGCCTCGGTCTCGAAGGCCAGCTCGGCGCCGGCCGCATCCACCCGGACGCGGCTCCCTTCGCGAAGCTCCTGCTCCAGCATGCGCCGCGCCAACGGGTCGAGCACCATCCGCTGCACGGTGCGCTTCAGCGGACGCGCCCCATAGACCGGATCGAAGCCGCGCTCGGCCAGCAGGTCCAGGGCCGCGTCGGACAGTTCGATGCTCATCCGGCGGTCCGCCAGCCGCTCGGTCAGTCGCTGCAGCTGGATCCGCACGATCTCGCGCACGTGCTCGCGGCCCAGCGCGTGGAACAGGATGACGTCGTCGATGCGGTTGATGAACTCGGGCCGGAAGTGCGCCTGCAGGGCCTCGAAGACCTGCGTCCGGACCGCCTCGCCGACGTCGCCGCCAGCGCGGCCCGCCTGCTCGGCGATGAGGTGGCTGCCGAGGTTCGACGTCATGATCACCACCGCGTTCTTGAAGTCGACGGCGCGGCCCTTGCCGTCGGTGAGCTGCCCGTCGTCGAGGAGCTGCAGCAGCACGTTGAGCACGTCCGGGTGCGCCTTCTCCACCTCGTCGAAGAGCACCACCGCGTAGGGGCGGCGCCGGATCGCCTCGGTCAGCTGCCCCGCGTCGTCGTAGCCCACGTAGCCGGGGGGCGCCCCGATCATGCGGGCCACGGTGTGCTTCTCCTGGTACTCGGTCATGTCGATGCGGACCATCGCCCGCTCGTCGTCGAACAGGAACCGGGCGAGGGCGCGGGCCAGCTCGGTCTTGCCGACCCCGGTGGGCCCCAGGAAGATGAAGCTCCCGAGCGGGCGGGAGGGGTCCTGCAGACCGGCCCGGGCCCGGCGGATGGCGTTCGACACCGCGGTGACCGCCTCGTCCTGCCCGACCACCCGCTCGTGCAGCCGGCCCTCCATCTTCAGCAGCTTCTCGACCTCGCCCTCGACGAGCCGGCTCACCGGGATGTGGGTCCACCGGCTGACCACCTCGGCGATGTCCGCGGCGTCGACCTGCTCCTTGAGCATGCGGCCCTCGTTCCCGCCGTCCGCGCCGTCGGCCGCCGACTGCGCCGCGATCTCCCGCTCGAGCTCGGGCAGCCGCCCGTACTGCAGCTCCGACGCGCGGGCGTAGTTGCCCTCGCGCTGGGCCCGCTCGATGGCGAGCCGCACCTGCTCGAGCTCCTCGGTGAGCCCGCGTGTCGCCTGGATGGCCGCCTTCTCCTGCTGCCACTGCGCGTGCAGGCGGGTGCGCGTCTCCTTGAGGTCGGCGAGCTCGCGCTCGATCCGGTCGAGGCGCTCGGCCGACGCCGCGTCCTTCTCCTTGCGCAGCGCCTCGCGCTCGATCTCGAGCTGCATGACGCGCCGCTCGACCTCGTCGAGCTCGGCCGGCAGCGAGTCGATCTCGGTCCGCAGCTTCGCCGCCGCCTCGTCGACGAGGTCGATGGCCTTGTCGGGCAGGAAGCGGTCGGCGATGTAGCGGTGCGACAGGGTGGCGGCGGCCACCAGCGCGGCGTCCTTGAACTGCACGCCGTGGTGGATCTCGTAGCGCTCGCGCAGCCCGCGCAGGATGCTGATGGTGTCCTCGACCGTCGGCTCGGAGACGAGCACGGGCTGGAAGCGCCGCTCGAGGGCGGCGTCCTTCTCGATGTGCCTCCGGTACTCGTCGAGGGTGGTGGCGCCGATGGTGTGCAGCTCGCCGCGCGCGAGCATCGGCTTGAGGAGGTTCGAGGCGTCGATGGCGCCCTCGGCCGCGCCCGCCCCGACCACCGTGTGCAGCTCGTCGATGAACAGGACGATGCGGCCCTCGGAGTCGGCGATCTCCTTCAGCACCGCCTTGAGGCGCTCCTCGAACTCGCCCCGGTACTTCGCGCCCGCCACGAGCGCCCCGAGGTCGAGGCTGATGATGCGCTTGTCCTTCAGACCCTCCGGCACGTCGCCCCGCGCGATGCGGTGGGCGAGGCCCTCGACGATGGCGGTCTTGCCGACCCCCGGCTCGCCGATGAGCACGGGGTTGTTCTTGGTGCGGCGCGACAGCACCTGCAGCGTGCGCCGGATCTCGTCGTCGCGCCCGATGACGGGGTCTAGCCGGTCCTGCCTCGCGGCCTCGGTGAGGTCGCGGCCGTAGCGCTCGAGCGCCTCGTACTTGCCCTCGGGGTGCTGGTCGGTGACCCGCTGGCTCCCGCGCACCGCGGACAGCGCCTCGAGGACCCGCGCCGAGGTGACCCCGTGCGCCGCGAGCAGCCGGGCCCCTTCGGCACGGTCGCCCTCCCGGGTCAGCGCCATCAGCAGGTGCTCGGTGCTGACGTAGTCGTCCTTCAGCCGCTCGGCTTCGCGTTCCGCCGCCTGCGCCGCCGCGCGCAGCCGCGGGGACGGGGCGGCCTCGGAACCGCCGTGGGCCTGGGGCTGGCTGGCGAGCCCTTTCCGTGCCTCGTCGAGAATCTGCGACGGCTCGACGCCGAGCCGCCGCAGCACCGCCGGGACGACCCCGTCCGGCTGGTCGATCAGCGTGACGAGCAGGTGCTCGGGCTCGATCTGCGGATGATGATGCCGCTCCGCGAGCTGCTGCGCGGCCAGCACCGCTTCCTGCGACTTCTCCGTGTAGCGCTTGAGGTTCATGGTCTTCTCCTTCCGTCGTCGTCGAGTCTTCCGGCCGGACCGGTCCCGCCAACCCGTCGCCGGCTCCGGTGGGCGCCGGACTGGCCCTCCGGGTGCGCGAGCCGTCGGGATGATGTTCGTCAGCCCGACCGTGAGCGAGCCGACGCCCGCCAGGAACGGCAACGTTCTCCACGCCCTTGCCGCCCGTGCCTACTCCGCGACCCTCGCCAATGCTTCTACGGCGGCGACTCTTTGGCCCTTTCGACGGGCCAACCGGTGGGCAGGGTCGACGCGCGCGAGGCGCGCGGAAGATCTGCAAGTGTTCGAATCGTAATCTAAGTATAGTAAAAGCATATATGTTTATATTTTCAATAGCATCTTGATCGACGTTCCGCAATGCCCGATAGTTCCCTCGAGATGGCAGCACAAGACCGTTTCTCGTCGCGGGGGGGGCTCATCCTCGCGGGGCTGGGGATGGCCGTCGGCACCGGCAACCTGTGGCGGTTCCCCCGCGTCGCGGCCGAGAACGGCGGGGCCGCGTTCCTGATTCCCTGGCTGCTGTTCCTGTTCCTGTGGTCGCTGCCGCTGCTGATCGCCGAGTTCGGCCTCGGCCGCGGCAGCCGGCGGGGGGTCATCGGGGCCTTCGCCGACCTGGTGGGGCGGCGCTGGGCGTGGATGGGGGGCTTCGTCGCCGTCACCAGCGTGATGATCCTGTTCTATTACTCTGTGGTGACGGGCTGGACGCTGAAGTACTTCACGGTGACGCTGCTCGGCAGCCTGCAGGGCGCCGCCGCCGAAGAGTACTGGACGAGCTTCACCGCGTCGGTCTGGCAGCCCCTCGCGTTCCAGATCGCGGCCGTGCTCATCGCCGCCGCCATCATCAGCCGCGGCGTCGTGGCCGGCATCGAGCGCGCCAACCGGGTGCTCATCCCGACCCTGTTCGTCATGCTGTTGGTGGCGGTGGTGCGCTCGGTGACCCTGCCGGGGGCGGGGCGGGGGCTCGGGTTCCTCTTCAACCCCGACCTGTCGCTGCTCGGCAGCTACCGCACGTGGCTCGAGGCGCTGACCCAGTCGGCGTGGTCGACGGGGGCGGGCTGGGGGCTCATCCTCACCTACGCGGTGTACGTGAAGCGCGAAGAGGACGTCGTGCTCAACTCCACCGTCATCGGATTCGGCAACAACACCGCCTCGCTCCTCGCGGGCATGGCCATCGTGCCCACCGCGTTCGCCATCCTCTCCGAGAACGAGGCGCTCGCGGTGATGGCGAGCGGGAACCAGGGCCTGACCTTCATCTGGATCCCCCAGCTCTTCGACCGCATCCCCGCCGGCGGGCTCTTCCTGCCGCTGTTCTTCCTCGCCCTGTTCTGCGCGGCCCTCTCGTCGCTGATCGCCATGTTCGAGCTCGCCACCCGCATCCTGATGGACACCGGCATGCCGCGGCCGCGGGCCATCCGCTGGGTCACCGCGGCGGTGATCGTCGGGGGGGCGCCGTCGGCGGCCAGCCTTGCCGTCTTCGACAACCAGGACTGGGTGTGGGGCCTCGCCCTCATGATCAGCGGCCTGTGCATTGCGATGGGGGTCCGGCGCTTCGGAGTCGGGCGGTTCCGGCGCGAGCTGGTCGACCGGTCGGCCGGCCATCTGCAGGCGGGGCGGGCCTGGGAGTGGGTGGTGACGTGGCTGCTGCCGCTCGAGTTCCTGGCCATGTTCACGTGGTGGACGTACCAGGCGGTGGCGGTGTTCGATCCGGCCGGATGGTGGAACCCCGCGAGGGTCAGCTCACTCGGCACGTGCCTGCTGCAATGGGGGATCGCGCTGGCCCTGCTGCTCGCGTTCAATCGCCGCATCGCCGCGGCCAGCCTGCGGGGCCGCGCCTGACCGCATGTCGGCCGGCCGACACGCCGGGGCGGGCCCGGCCTTCCACGGTCCGGCCCCGGCCGCCCGCGAGCCCGTTCCCGGCCGCGTGAGTTCGACTGCGCCGATTGAGCCTGCTGGCCAGCGCGCCTGGCCCGTTCCCGGCTCGCGTGGGTTCGACCCGCGACAGGTGCGCCGCATCGCCTGCACCGAGCCGTTCCCGGCGCGCGTGGGCTCGACGGGTCTTCCACGGGGCCGTGTGCGCCGGCAGAGACGGCGCGGGGGCGTTCCCGACCCGGCCGCCGGTCGGATGGAGCGCGCGGGTCGTGTTAATCTGAAGGGCGGAAAAGCACGGAAAGGAGCATCACCTTGTATCCAGAATTCATGATCGCGCCGATGCGCGAGGAGCTGACCCGGTTCGGCGTCCGCGAGTTGCGGACCGCAGCGGAGGTGGACGACGCGCTGACCAGGACGCCGGGAACGACGATGGTCGTCGTCAACTCGGTGTGCGGCTGCGCGGCCGGGAAGGCCCGGCCGGGAGTGGCCCTCTCGCTGCAGCACGCCGTCAAGCCCGACCACGTCGCGACGGTCTTCGCCGGCGCCGACATCGAGGCCACCGAGCGGGCCCGCGGCTACTTCACCGGCTACCCGCCCTCGTCGCCGTCGATCGGCCTGCTCCGTGACGGCAAGCTGATCTACATGATGGAGCGCCACCAGATCGAGAACCAGGACGCGTACGCCATCGCGGCCCAGCTGACGGCGGCGTTCGACAAGCACTGCGCCACGGAACCGGTCGCGGGATAGCCGTCCTCGACGGGTCAGTCATCATCGAAGCCGCGACAGCGGGGTGGGTCGCCTCCGCGCTCCCTCGTCGTCGCGGTGAGATGGACGCTATGGCCTCGACCGTCGTCGGGGCGGCCTCACTGTCCTGATCGCGATCGCGACATCACGCGTCAGTCTCTGACGTGATCGAGATCGGGGGAGACCGGGTGAGGCGTCGCTGACGCGCGCCGGGACGCTGTCGCGGGCGGGAGAGCATCGCCTGCGGGCCCTCGGACTGAGAGGCTGCGGATGTGGGAGCGGAGCCTTGCTTTGGCGCGCTCGTTCTCCGCCCGCCGCTCGGGGCTCCAGTGCCTTGTCAGATCGGACCAGGGTCGGTGCGTCATCGGATGCGGCCCTCGGGAGATCCGGCGCGGACGAATGATGACGCCGCATCAGGCGGCGGGCGGCTCGTCCGCGGGGCAGAGGGGCAGCGGCCGGCCGTCCCGGTAGCGATCGACGGTCGAGCGGACGACGTCGGCCATCATGTCGAGGAAACGCGGGTCGTCGTTGACCGCGGCCGCCCGCCGCACGGTGATGCCGAGCTCGGCGCAGACCTCGGCCGCCTCGACGTCGAGGTCGTAGAGCACCTCCACGTGGTCGGCCACGAACCCCAGCGGACAGAGGACCGCCGCATCGAGGCCGCCCGCCGCGGCGGCCCGCAGGTAGTCGCAGACGTCGGGCTCGAGCCAGGGGTCCTGGGGGCGCCCGCTGCGGCTCTGGAAGACCAGCGCCCAGTCGGGGCGTCCCAGGCGCTCGGCGACGAGCCGGGCCGAAGCATCCAACTGCTCGCGATACGTCTCGGCGCCGGCCATGCCGAGGGGAATGCTGTGCGCCGTGAACACGAGCCGCGCCCGGCCCCGCTCTGACGCGGGCAGCGCATCGAGCGCGGCGGCGGCGCGTGCCGCCCAGGCCTCGATGAACCGGTCGTGGACATGCCAGTCTCCGACGTAGCACACCTCGACATCGGGATGACCGGAGGCGCGGAGCTCCCGGCGCGCGGCCAGTACGTTGTCGCGGTACTGCCCGCAGCTCGACCAGGAGCGGAACCCGGCGAGGATGAGCCCCACCGCCCGGCGGACGCCCGCCTCCGCCATCTCCCGCAGGGTGTCGGCGAGGAACGGGTGCCAGTTGCGCATGCCGACGTAGACGCGCAGCGGCGGGCCGTCGCGATCGAGCCGCTCCTGCAGCCCCGCCGCCTGCCGCCGGGTCAGCTGCGTGATGGGAGAAACGCCGCCGAAGCGCTCGTAGTGCCGCGCGACTTCATCGACGCGGTCGGGAGGCACGCGGCGCCCGCGAAGCACGTTCGCGAGAAAGGGCCGGATGTCGTCGAGCCCCTGCGGGCCGCCGAAGCTGACGAGCAGCACCGCGTCGAACGGCGCGGAGGTTGCCGGTCGGGACGTCACCTGTTCATGATAGCTTCCCGGCCTGCGACGCCGCCCCCTCGCCCCGCGGACGTATCGCACTGTCCGGTCTTCGACGACGAGGGCGCCGTCCCCTCGCCCCGCGGACGTACCCCCTGTGCCCCGCGGACGTTACCCCTATAATGAGCTCCCGTCCGGTGGCCGCGACCATGCCGGGGCCGGACCACGAGACACCATGCCGAAGCTCGCCGCCAACTTCTCGATGATGTTCCGCGAGGTCGACATGCTCGACCGGTTCGGGCTGGCCGCACGGGCCGGCTTCACCGGCGCGGAAATCCAGAGCCCCTACCAGCACACCGCCCAGCAGATCGCGGCGGCGTACCGGGAGAGCGGCCTCGAGGCGGTGCTCTTCAACCTGCCGTCCATGGTGGGCGCCGTCCCGGGACGCGAGGCGGAGTTCGACGAGGGTGTCGCCCGCGCCCTCGAGTACTGCCGGGCCGCCGGCTGCCGGCAGGTGCACTGTCCGGCGGGAGTCACCGACGACGCGCGGGCGGAGGCCACCTTCGTGGCGAACCTGCGCCGGGCGTCGGCGTCGGCCCGGCCGCTGGGGGTGCGGCTGCTGCTCGAGCCGCTCAACACGCACGACATGCCCGGCTACTTCCTCACCCATACCGCCGATGCCCGCCGCATCATCGACCGGGTGGGGGAGGACAACGTGTTCCTCCAGTACGACGTCTACCACATGCAGATCATGGAGGGGTTCCTCGCCGAGACCATCAAGGCCAACCTCGACGTGATCAGCCACATCCAGATCGCGGGGGTCCCGGGCCGGCACGAGCCGGACGGCTCGCAAGAGGTACACTATCCGTACCTGTTCGAGGTGCTCGACGAGCAGGGATACGAGGGCTGGGTGGCCTGCGAGTACCGTCCTGCCGGCGAGACCCTCGCCGGGCTCCACTGGGCCCGGCCCTGGGGCATCGAACCGGCCCGCGCCCGGTGAGCCGCCGCCCCCCGCGCGCCCTGGGACTCCGAGCGGGCCGGCGCAAGCGGCGCCGGAGGGCGGACGGCCGCCGCTCCCTTCGAGAGACACATGCGACAGGTTCTCGTCACCAACGACGACGGCATCGAGGCGGAGGGGCTGCGGGCGCTGGCCGACGCGCTCGCTCCTCTCGGCCGCGTGACGGTCGTCGCGCCGGCGGCCGAGAGCAGCGCCGTCGGGCACGGGCTGACCCTGCGCCGGCCTCTTCAGCTCGAGGAGGTGACGCCGGGGTGGCACTCGGTCGACGGCACGCCGGCCGACTGCGTCAACATCGCGGTGTCCGAGGTGCTCGGCGCCGTCCCGGACCTGGTGGTGTCGGGCATCAACGACGGGCTGAACATCGGCGACGACGTGACCTATTCCGGCACCGTGGCGGGGGCCCTGGAAGGGGTGCTGCTCGGGGCCCCGGCCATCGCCGTCTCGCTGCGGCGCAGCCAGCGGATGGACTACGCCGGAGGCGGCTACATCGCCCGGCAGCTCGCGGAGGCCGTGTTGTTCGAGGGGCTGCCGCGCCGCACGCTGCTGAACGTCAACCTCCCGCGCACGATTCCGCGCGGCATCCGCATCACGGTGCAGGCGAGCCGGCGCCAGACGTTCGGCACGACCGGCTCCCCCGGGACGGGACGAGCGTCGGTCCGCATAGACTCCGCGCAGCTCGACTGGGAGCCGAACGAGCGGTCCGACTACGAGGCCATTCGGGGCGGCTGGGTCTCGGTCACCCCGCTGCATCCCGACTGGACCAACCACGCCGCCCTCGGCGCCGTCGAATTCCTCGCCGAATCGGATGAGGTTGAGGTAAGATAGTTGACCGTGTCGGGGCGTGGCTCAGCCTGGTAGAGCACTCGGTTCGGGACCGAGGGGTCGGAGGTTCAAATCCTCTCGCCCCGACCATCCTTCCATCGTCGCCGGTTCTCTCCTCCCTGCGAATCCATCGCGAAGCTCCGGGCGTCCGGGGTCGGGTATAATCGCGCGCTGCCGAGTGGGGCCGACGCAGGGGTCGGCCGCCGGACGCGTGACGCCGATGCCTGCCGCCTCGCCGCAGACCTGGGCGCGCGGGCGTGTTCGGGGACGCCGGCATATCGGGGGCCGAGTGATCGTTGCGAGGCGGTTCGTGGTTTCCGGGCGGGTGCAGGGTGTCGGGTACCGGTTCCATGCGCGCGCCGCCGCCGCCCGGGAAGGGCTCCGCGGCTTCGTGCGGAACCTCGCCGACGGGCGGGTCGAGATCGAGGCCGAGGGCGACGCGGAAGCGATGGAGCGGTTCGAACGGACGCTTCGGCAGGGGCCGCCGGCCGGGCGTGTCGATGCCGTCGCGGTGACGGAGACGACGCCCGGCGCCGCAGCGCCGGCATTCCGCATCGAACTCGAATAGGAGTCTGCGCCGGTGGAACGGCGCGTACTGCTGCAGGGTTGGTTGGGCGCCGGCGGAGCCGAAGGCGACGATGGGCGGGCCAGGAGTCCGCCGGTGGAACGGCGCGTACTCCTTCAGGGCTGGTTGGGCGCCGGCGGAGCCGAAGGCGACGATGGGCGGGCCAGGAGTCCGCCGGTGGAACGGCGCGTACTCCTTCAGGGCTGGTTGGGCGCCGGCGGAGCCGAAGGCGACGATGGGTGGGCTGGCGCGGCGCTGGGCGTACCGCCCCGCCGACCGCGCCGACGACGGCGGGGCGCAGAGGACGGCGAAACGCACATGGAGCACCTGAAAGCGAAGATTCGGCACGTTCCGGACTTTCCGAAGCCGGGCATCAACTTCTGCGACATCACGACCCTGCTGCGCGACCCCGCAGGTCTGTCGGACGTGGTGGATGGGTTGACCGAACCGTTCCGCGCCGAACGCATCGACCTGGTGGCGGGCATCGAGAGCCGCGGGTTCATCCTCGGCGCGGCGATCGCCGACCGGCTGCGCGCCGGCTTCGTGCCCGTCCGGAAGCCGGGGAAGCTGCCGGCCGCCACCCTCCGGCAGTCCTACGAGCTGGAGTACGGGTCGGACGCTCTCGAGATCCACGAGGACGCCATCGAGACTGGCCAGCGGGTGCTCATCGTCGACGATCTCCTGGCCACCGGCGGCACCGCCGCCGCCGCCCGCGACCTGGTGCAGAGGACCGGGGGGGCAGTGGTGGGCGTCGCGTTTCTCGTCGAGCTGACCTTCCTCGACGGGCGCAAGCGGCTGGGAGAGACGCCGCTCGTCGTTGGCCTGCGCTATTGACACTCGCGCGGACGATGGTCGTGCCGACGTTCGCCGCAACCACCGGGAGACGATGATCGAGCTGGCGCTGCTGGCGTTCGCCGCAACCACCGGAATCGGCGCATTCCTCGTCGGGAACGCCCTGGCGGCCCGGCGGCGGGACGCGCAGCTCCTCGGGCTCCTCGCGACGTTCGGCCCCGCCTGCGAACGGGCCCGCGCCGACCCGCGGGTCCTGCTGGCCTGGTACCCCGTCGCCCTCGCGGGCCGGCGGGCCTTTCCGCAGGCGTTCGCGGTGCTGGACGGGGACGGGCAACGCCGGTTTCCGTTCGGTCAGGCGGAGCTCGAGGCGGCGCACGCCCGGTGGAGCACCGACTGGCTCGACTGGGAACGCCGCCAGGATGCGGAGCATCGCGCCCGGCGCGAGGCCGTCGAGGCGGAGCTGGAACGCGCCACCGACGAGACGGCGCCGCCGCTGCGGGCGCGCCTCGAGGCCCTGGAGCGGGAGAAGCTGGAGCAGTACCAGCGCCGGTACGAAGAGTACGTCCGCGTGTCGCGAGTGCTGAAGGAGCTGTCGGAGACGGAGCCCGCGGCCGACCCGCGTTCGACTCGCCGAGGTGCTTGAGGCGCTTCGGCCGCGCAACCGCGGCGGGTGGAGGGGGAGCGGGGCTCACGGCCGGCCTGGCCCGGAGAGCATCGCCTGCGGCTCCGCTCGCCGCCCAACCAACCCTGCCAGGAGTCTGTGCCGTGCTACGGCGCAGACTCCTGGGGCGTGGATGTCCGCCGCGGTCCCCGGTGCCAACTGCGTCGGAGCGAGCGAGAGAGCAGGCGTCACGGCCGACCTGGGGCGTGGATGTCCGCCGCGGTCCCCGGTGCCACTGCGGCGGATCGCGAGAGCAGGGCATCACGGCCGACCTGGATCGGATGGAGAGACCGGAGCGTCATGGCTGACCTGGACCTCGACCGTTTCATGCGCGGCCTGACTCGCCGCAACCCCGGCGAGCCCGAGTTCCACCAGGCGGTGAAGGAGGTCATGGGCTCGCTCATTCCCTTCATGCAGGACCACCCGCGGTATGCCGAGGGCGGCATCCTCGAGCGCATGACCGAGCCCGACCGCATCATCGTCTTTCGGGTCTGCTGGCTCGACGACCGCAACCGCGTGCGCACCAACCGCGCCTGCCGCGTGCAGTTCAACAACGCCATCGGCCCCTACAAGGGGGGGCTGCGCTTCCACCGCAACGTGACCCTCTCGGTGCTGAAGTTCCTCGGCTTCGAGCAGACCTTCAAGAACAGCCTCACCGGCCTGCCGATGGGCGGGGCCAAGGGCGGCGCCGACTTCAACCCCAAGGGAAAGAGCGACGCCGAGGTCATGCGCTTCTGCCACTCGATGATGACCGAGCTCGCCCGCCACATCGGCGAGGACGTCGACGTGCCGGCCGGCGACATCGGGGTCGGGGCGCGGGAGATCTCGTACCTCTTCGGCCAGTACAAGCGCATCAACAACCGTTTCGCCGGCACGCTCACCGGCAAGGGCGTCGCCTTCGGCGGCAGCCTCATCCGCACCGAGGCGACCGGCTACGGCTGCGTCTACTTCGTCGAGAACATGCTGAAGCGGCGCGGCGAGGGGCTCGCGGGCCGGACCTGCGCCGTCAGCGGCTCGGGCAACGTGGCGATCTACGCGGCCGAGAAGGCCCTCGATCTCGGTGCCAGGGTCGTGACCCTGTCCGATTCCGGCGGGTTCGTGCACGACCCCGACGGCATCGACGCGGAGAAGCTCGCCTTCCTCAAGGACCTCAAGGAGGTCCGCCGGGGACGCATCTCGGAGTACGCCGACCGGTTCGGCTGCGTCCATCACCCCGGCGCGAGGCCGTGGCGGGTGCCCTGCGACGTCGCGCTGCCGTGCGCGACCCAGAACGAGCTCGACGCCGGCGACGCGGAGACCCTGATCGCCAACGGCGTCCGGGCCGTCGGCGAGGGCGCCAACATGCCGTGCAGCCTCGAGGCCACCGGGCGTTTCCTCGTCGCCGGCGTCCTCTTCGGCCCCGCCAAGGCCGCCAACGCGGGCGGGGTGGCGGTGTCCGGCCTCGAGCAGAGCCAGAACGCGCTGCGCATGAGCTGGTCCCGGGAGGAGGTCCACGAACGGCTGCGGACCATCATGGCCGACATCCACGAGAAGTGCTGCGCCCACGGCGACGACGGCAGGGGCGGCGTGGACTACGTGCGCGGCGCCAACGTCGCCGGGTTCGTCAAGGTCGCCGACGCCATGCTCGCCTACGGGGCGGTGTAGCGGACCGCACCTCCCTGCCGAGCCCGGCGCCCGACGATCGCCGCCCGGGCGCGCGCGGGGTTTCGCACCGCCCTCCATCGTGCACCGCTTGCCCGGGGGCTGCCCGGGCGCGCGCGGTCGGCGGATCCACCGGACGTGGTCGCCGGTGCCGGGCCGGAGGCCGCGCGATCGGCCGTCGCACCGCCTCCATGGGCCACCGCCTGCCCCGGGGCCGCCCGGGCGCGTGCGGTCGGGGCGCCCGCTGGACCGACGCGGATTGATGACGGACGGGCCGCCCGGGTGCGGACGGCAGGGCGGCGCCGCCCTGCCGCGGGCGACGGCTCGATTCCAGCCCGCCAACCGTTACTCGAACACGTTGATCAGGGCATAGGTGATCGATCCGCCCTCCGCCACCACCACCTGGTGCCAGGAGCGGGCGGGCACGTGCAGGATGTCGCCCTCCATGACCTGGAAGTCCTCGGCCCCCTCGAGCTGCGGCCGCTGGCCCTCGGGAGGCTGTCCCTCGACCCAGTTCACGCGCTCGCCGCCGACCCGCACCGTGCCGGCGCCCTTCAGGACCACGTAGAGGTCCCACTTGGTGGTGTGGATCTCGGGCTGCGTGTAGCCGGCACGGTGGATGATCTGCACGCTGTGCGGCCGGTGGTCGGCGCGGGCGAGGGCGGTGGCCACGACGAAGGGGGTGCCCCAGATGCCGTCGCCGTTGCGGAGGGCTTCGACGAGCTCGCCCTGCAAGCCGGCGACCGCCTCGGCGTCCCAGTGGAGGAACTCGTCGGGGCGCGGCTCGTTCGGGACGTCGGCGAAGGGATCCTGGGCGGCCGCGGTGGCGGCCAGCGCCAGGCATACGAAGGCGGTGAGCGAGATGGAGTAACGCATGTGTCACCTCCGGTGACGAGAGTGATGGTCCTCGAGCGGATCGTAGTCCGATCGCCGACGCCGGTGGAAGGTCGCGGCGCAACGGACATCGGAGCTTCGACCCACGCATCGCCCTGTGGTGGTCGCCTCGCCGATGCGGCAACGACACCTCCGGCCGGTGGCACCCCCGCCGGCGGGCGCGCGCGGGGCAGGAGCTCCGGCCGGGCGGGCGGTCCGCCGGGCGGGCGTGGGGCGGAGCCCTGCCGCCGTTGCCGACCACGCCAATCGCCGGCGGTCCGCCGGGCGGGCGTGGGGCGGAGGTCTGTTGTTTCCGCGTGGTTCGGCCGAAAAGCCGTACATGTTCCAGTCTCCGGACGAATCCCACGACGTGATCTGTTCTCATCGGCCGCAGGGGGACGGCCGCGGAAGCTGGGTGGTCCGGGTGGGCGAGACCACCCTGGGGGAGCGCGAATCGCTGGCCGGCGCCATCGACCTCACCCGCTCCGCCGCGGTGTCCCACCGTCGCCCGGCCTGGCTGCTCGACGAGTCGGGCTATCCGCTGAAGCCGATGCTGCCGTGGAACCTGTGACCACGGTCGACGCAGCGGCGACCCCGGCGACACGCGGCCTCGCCGCCGGCCCGCCGTCCTCGACATCGAGGTGCCCGGCACGGGCCGGCCTCTGCTACACTGGTGCGTTACCCGATACGCGCGTGTAGCTCAGTCGGATAGAGCGACCGCCTCCTAAGCGGTAGGCCCCTGGTTCGAATCCAGGCACGCGCGCCAATCCGGACCTCGCCGGAGTTGCGGCTCTGGTACACTTTCGGCGAAGATCGATGCGAGATCACCGCGAAACACCGGGCAACAGGCAGGAAGACACGAATGAAGCGGAGTGAGCGGCATCACCTGAAGGAGAACGCCTTCGCCGTAGCCCTGGCCCGGTTCCAGGACCGGGCGGAGAGCTGGGGAACAGGGCTCGCCATCGCCGGCGGCGTCGCGCTGGCCGCCGTCGTGCTGTTCGGCGGCTACACCTGGTGGTCCGAGCGGGCGGAGGCGACGGCGGGAGTCCTGCTCGCCGAGGCGCTCGTGGTCGCGGACGCGCCGGTCGTGCCGCCGCCGGTGGATGCGGCGGCCGGGGAAGCGGACGCGGCCGAGCCTCCATTCACCCAGCCCCCCGGTTCCTATCCCACGATCGAGGCCAAGATGTCGGCCTCGCTGCCGAAGCTGCTCGAAACCGCGGATGCCTACCCGAGCACGCCGTCCGGCATCACCGCCCGGTACCGGGCGGCCGCCGCCCTCGCCGCCCTCGGCCGGCACGACGAGGCGGCGGAGCACTACCGGCAGGTGGTCGACAGCGACGAGGGCGGCGTCTACGGCCGCATGGCGACCCTGGGGCTGGCGAGCGTGGAGATGTCCCGCGGCGCCTACGACGAGGCGATCGCGTTGCTCGAGCCGTCGTCGGTTTCCGCCTCGGAGGCGTCCCTGCCCGTCGACGGCGTCCTGATGCAGCTGGGGCAGGCCTACCGGCTCGCCGGGCGGGCGGACGATGCCCGGGCCGCGTTTCAGCGCATCATGGACGAGTTCCCGACCTCGCTCTACTTCCCGAACGCGGAGCGCGAGCTGCAGGTGCTGCAGATCGAGGGCTGATCGTCTGCGCGCCCGGTACGGCTGCAGCCGACGACCCGCCTCTCGGGCGCCCGATGTCCACAGGAGAGACTCCGCGGTTCACGGTCGGCCTGGTGCAGATGGCCTGCGGCGACTCCGCGGCCGCCAACGTCGAGACCGCGGTCGACCTGATCCGTCAGGCGGCGGCGCAGGGCGCCCAGATCGTCTGCCTGCAGGAGCTCTTCAGTTCCCGTTACTTCTGCCAGCGCGAGGACGCGGCCAACTTCGAGCTCGCGGAGCCGGTGCCCGGGCCCACCACCGCCCGGTGCGCCGCCCTCGCCGCCGACCTCGACGTCGTGCTGCTGGTTCCCGTCTTCGAGCGGCGGGCGGCCGGCGTGTACCACAACTCGGTCGCGGTCATCGACGCCGGCGGCGCCCTGCTGGGCCGTTACCGCAAGACCCACGTTCCCGACGATCCGCTCTACCACGAGAAGTTCTACTTCACGCCCGGCGACCTCGGCTATCCCGTCTTCGAGACGCGGTTCGCCCGGATCGGCCCCCTGATCTGCTGGGACCAGTGGTTTCCCGAGGCCGCCCGGCTGAGCGCGCTGGGCGGCGCGGACCTCATCGTCTATCCGAGCGCGATCGGCTGGCACCCGGCCGAGCGCGAAACGGAAGGGGCGGCCCAGCACGACGCCTGGCGCACCGTGCAGCGGGCCCACGCCATCGCCAACGGCGTCTTCGTCGCCGCCGTCAACCGGGTGGGGCACGAAGGGGCGCCCGGCCGGGGGCTGCAGTTCTGGGGCGGGTCGTTCGTCTGCGACCCGGCGGGGCGGATCCTGGCCGAGGGTTCGAGCGACGAGGACGAGGTGGTGCTGGCCGAGTGCGACGGCGGGGCCGTCGAGCGCCAGCGGCAGGGGTGGCCGTTCCTCCGGGACCGGCGCGTGGACAGCTATGCGGGCCTGACCGCCCGGCTGCTCGACGAATCGCCGGGCCGCGGCCCGGCGCCCGACCGCTAGTGATGTGTCACGGGAACAGGTTGCGGTTGGTCCACAAGAACAGTCCGGGGCTTCGGTCCCGGAATGGATGGTTCCACGGTCCTTCGGCTGCATGGGGGCAACTGTAGAGTCACCTGGTGGAACCCCGCGTTGCACCGGGCCCGGAGGGGCGCCAGCAGATCGCCGAGGCGCCCGCCTGACAAGGCGTGAGGAGGGCGCATGTCGGGCCGTGTCACCGAGGAACATGGAACCGGGAGACGGCGCCGGTCACGGCGCACTCTACCGGCAGGCGTGGCCGGGCGGCAATCGGAGCCGAAGGCGACGTTTGCCGGGCGCAGGCGGGATGCATCGCTGCTCGAATGCAGCGGGGACTTCCACCGCAGACTCCCAGTGTCCTGAACTGTGGTTCGCGGCACAGTTTTGCGCGGCAGTTCTCCAGTGTTTACGTGCACTTGGAGCGATTCAGAGCTTTCGCGAACCTTACCGCCGGGACACTGGACCGTGACGCCCCGACGCTCCGGAAGACGCCCTGCCGCGCCTCTGCCGCCCACCCCGCCCGTGGAGGGCCGGTACACGATGCCGGCGGAGTGGGAGCCCCACCGCGCCACCTGGCTGGCATGGCCGCACAACCGGTCCGACTGGCCGGGCAAGCTCGAGGCGGTCCGGTGGTGCTACGTCGAGATCGTGCGCCGGCTCACGGCCGTCGAGCCGGTCGAGATCGTGTTCGGCGACGCCGGCTCCGAACGGCGGGCCATGCGGCGCCTGTCCCGGGCGGAGGTCGATGCGGAGCGCGTGAGCGTGCACCGGTTTCCGACCGACCGAAGCTGGGTCCGCGACTCGGGCGGCACGTTCGTCCGGCGCCCCGCCACCCCCGAAGCGCCCGCCGAGGTGGCCCTCGTGGACTGGCGCTTCAACGGCTGGGCCAAGTACGACGACTGGGCTCGCGACGACCGCCTGCCGGGCCGCATCGCTGCCGCGAGACGCGTGCGGCGCATCGTGCCGCGGCCGGGTGGCCGGCGGCGCCCGATGGTCCTCGAGGGCGGGAGCATAGACGTCAACGGGGCCGGGGCCGCACTGGCGACCGAGGAGTGCCTGCTCGACGCGGTGGTGCAGCCGAGGAACCCGGGCATGGGCCGGGAGGACGTCGAGCGGGCCCTCGAGGCCTCTCTCGGCGTCGGCGCCGTCGTCTGGCTGGGGCGCGGAGTCGCCGGCGACGACACCCACGGCCACGTCGACGACGTTGCGCGGTTCGTGGGCCCGACCACCGTGGTCGCCGCGGTCGAGCCGGACCCCGCGGACGAGAACCACGCACCGCTCGCGGACAACCTGCGCCGCCTGCGGGCGGCCCGGGTGGGAGGACGACGCCTCACGGTGGTCCCGCTGCCGATGCCCCGCGCCCTCCGGTTCGCCGGGCAACGGCTGCCTGCAAGCTATCTGAACTTCTACGTCGCCAACCGCCTGGTCCTCGTGCCGACCTTCAACGATCCGGCCGACCGCGTGGCCCTCGGCCGCCTGGCCGAGCTGTTCCCCGACCGCGAGGTGGTGGGCATCCACGCCGTCGACCTGGTCCTGGGCCTGGGGACGGTGCACTGCCTCACCCTGCACGAGCCGGTCGCCTGACCGATGACGACCGGCTGCTACCCCGGTGCGCGGCGGGCCCTCGCCCGCCAATCGTCGCCTGACGGCCCCGCTCGGCGCCCAGCCAACCGCTCATTGCCACGCTTCGCGCCACCCCGACCGCACGAGAGTCACGGTAGCCTGTCCCAGCTCATTGCACGCTACGCCGTCGAGGCCACATGGGGCAGCCCAAGAGAGGCGTCGCCACGTAGCGTAAGAGCAGCCGCTCCCTTGCGACCCTCCCGTCGCGTCAGGGCTCGTGTGTCTTCACCGCCGTGTACTTTCACGGCAATCCAGGAGTCCGCGCGGTTCTACGGCGCAGACTCCCGCGGCGGAGACTCGTGCCCGCCGCCGAGGCGTTCGTCGAGGAAGAAGGCGGATCGGGGAGAGGACGGCGACGCGCCGGCCCCGGCCGGCGCCGTACCGAAGACGTCGGAGGCGCCGCGGGTGGCGCGAGCGGGGTCCGCGCCGATCAGCTCCTCGAGGCGCGACACGCCGTACAGGACCGCGTCGACGGCTCCGCAGAGGGTTGCGTCGTAGAGGTAGTCGCCGATGAACTGAAGGCGGGGCCAGCGGGGATCGGGGCAGTGCCGCCGGCTCACGGGCCGCAGGGGCACGCCGCCGGGGAGGGCGGAGACGCCGGAGACGCCCGTCCATCGGTCCACGCAGGCGCGGACGAGGAGGCCGTCGGGCACCGGGTCGGCGCCGGGCATGGCATCGAGGACAGCGGCGACTATCTCCGCATCGGGCTTCGCCGCGTACTCCAGGGCCGCCGCCCCGCCGATCAGCCAGCTCTGGATGCCGGCTCCCGACGAGCCGTCGTCCGGCGACTGGTCGTACACGGTGACGCCGTCGAATGCGTCGCTCACGAAGTAGTCCTCCGGGAACTCGCGACGCCAGAACCGCCGGCGGAACAGCAGGGTGACCCGCAGGTACGCGGTGCCGTGATCGTGATGGCGGACGTGGCCGTCGACGGCGTCCCGCAGGTGCTCGTCGCGCCAGCGGATCGTCCGCACGCCGGCCGGCGGCAGAGTGACGAGCAGCGAGTCGACCTCGATGCCGCGGTCCTCGCCGGCGGGGCCCCGGAGGGTGACCCGCAGCCCGGTGTCCTCGTCGGCGGTCACCTCGGTGACGCCGGTCCCCAGCGACACCGGCGAGCGGACCCGGTCGGCGAGGGCCGAGGTGAGCCCCTCGTTGCCGGCCGTCAGGGTGTACATGGTGCAGTAGCCGGGATGGTCGATCAGCAGGTTGTCCATGCCGAACAGCCCGCTCGTGCGGGGCGGCTCGGTGGCCAGGTCGCTGTGGCACTGCATCGCCGTGAACCACTCGCAACGCGGGTCGTCGATGTCGCCGAGCACGTCCTCGAACGTGCGCCGTTGCCAGGGGTGCCCGTTGTCCTGCTCCCGCCCCGCGAGGGCGTAGTCCGCGGGCGGGCGCAGGGCCGTGCCCGCCTCCCAGAACCGGCGCAGGCGGTCCATGCCGCGGCGGCCGAGCATGCCCTCGAGGGCGCGGTCGTCCCGCAGCACCCGGTCGTCGACCACGAAGTACGGCGTCCCGGTCAGGGGGCGGGTCTCCAGGCCCAGGTGACGGATCAGGTTGCGGAGCTGGGGATTGCCGGCGATGTCGTAGAGCTCCGCGACCCCCGCCTCGTAGCTCGCACCGGCCTCGGGCACCGGCGTCGTCCGCACCCGCCCGCCGGGTCGGTCGGCCGCCTCCCACACGTCTATCTCGACTTCGTTCCCGAAGCGCCGTTCGAGCAGGTACGCGCTCAGCAGCCCGCTGAAGCCGGCCCCGACGATCCCGATTCGCTCCGCCATGACACGTTCCGTTCCATCACCGCGCACCGCCGTCCGCGGGGGCCCCGCGGGGCGGCCGGCGCCGAGCCAGCCCGCCAACGTCGCCCGACGGCGCCGCGCGGCGCCGGACCGCCCCCCAGGAGCCCGCCAACCGTCGCTCGACGGCCCCGCCGGCCCCCCGCCGGCCCGAACAGCCGGCGCCGAGCCAGCCCGCCCATCGTCGCCTTCGGCTCCGCTGGGCGTCCAACCAACCCTCCGGGAGTCGGCGCCGTTCTACGGCCCAGAATCCTACGGTCCGGGCTCCTCGCCCGCCTCGCGTTTCAGCTCCGCCAACAGGTTGAGGGCCTCCAGCGGCGTCATGCCGTCGACCTCGAGGCCGCGGAGGCGGCGCACCACCTCGGGCTCCTCCGGCGGGTCCGCGAACAGGGCGAGCTGCGCCTGCCCGTCCGCGCTTCCTGCCGGCGCCGGGCGTCCGCCCCCCCGCGCCAGCTCGTCGCGCTCGAGGCCGTGCAGGAGCTCCTTCGCCCGCGCGACCGTGCGCGCCGGCAGGCCCGCGAGGCGCGCGACCTGGATGCCGTAGCTGTGGTCGGAGCGCCCCGGCTCGACCTTCCGCAGGAAGTGGATCTCGTCCTCCCACTCGCGCGCGACCACGTGATAGTTGGCGACCGCCGGCAGCACGTCGGCGATCTCGGTGAGCTCGTGGTAGTGGGTCGCGAACAGGGTCCGCGGCCGCGCCGACTTGTCGGTGGCGAGGTGCTCGGCGACGGCCCAGGCGATGCTCAGTCCGTCGTAGGTGGCGGTGCCGCGGCCGATCTCGTCCAGCAGCACGAGGCTGCGCGACGTCGCCGAGTGCAGGATGTTGGCGGTCTCCTGCATCTCCACCATGAACGTCGACTGCCCGCGGGCGATGTTGTCCGAGGCCCCGACGCGGGCGAAGATGCGGTCGGTCATCGGCACCTTGGCGCGGTTCGCGGGCACGAACGACCCGACGTGCGCGAGGAGCACGATGAGGGCGGTCTGCCGCAGATAGGTGGACTTGCCGCCCATGTTCGGGCCGGTCAGGATGATCACCTGGTGCGTGGACCCGTTGAGGGTCACGTCGTTGGGCACGAAGGCGTGCCCGGCGTGCCGCTCCACGACGGGATGGCGTCCTTCGACGATGACGAGCTCGTCGCCGTCGTGGACGTGCGGCTTGATGTAGTCGTTGACGGCGGCGGCCTCGGCGAGCCCGGCCAGCACGTCGAGGCTCGCCACCGCGCGGGCCGAGTCCTGGATGGGCGGCGCCGACGCCGCGACCTCGCTCCTGAGCGCCTCGAAGAGCGCGATCTCCCGCTCGAGGATCTGCTCGTCCGCCCCCACCACCTTGTGCTCGTAGTCCTTCAGGGCGGGGGTGATGAAGCGCTCGCCCCCCGCGATGGTCTGCTTCCGGTGATAGTCGTCGGGGACCGCGTGCAGGTTGGGCTTGGAGACCTCGATGTAGTAGCCGAACACGCGATTGAACCGGATCTTCAGCGACGCGATGCCGGTGCGGGCGCGCTCGGCCGTCTCCATCGCCGCGATCTGGCCCTTGCCGCCCCGGCTGACGGCGCGAAGCTCGTCGAGCCGGGCGTCGACGCCGTCCCGGATGACCCCGCCGTCGCGGGCCGCGGCGGGGGGGGACTCGCTCACGGTCGCCTCGATGGTGTCGCGCACCGCCGGCACCTCGTCGAGCTCGGCCGCGAGGCTGCTCGTCAGGGGCGCGTCGAACGCCTGCAGAATCGCCTTGAGGCGGGGGACCGCCGCCAGGGAGCGCTGCAGCGCGAGGAGGTCCCGCGGGCCGGCGGTTCCCATCGCGGCCCGGGCGACCAGACGCTCGACGTCCTGCACGGGCTTGAAAGCCTCCCGGAGCTTGGCCCGCTCGGTCGACCTGAAAGCGAATTCCTCGACCGCGTCGAGGCGGTTTCGCACCCGTTCGAGATTCACGAGCGGACGCAGCAGCCAGCCCCGCAGGAGCCGGCTTCCCATGACCGTCACGGTGTGGTCGAGCTCGCCGAGCAGCGAGCCCGGGCGGCCGCCCTCGGCCGACCGGACGACCTCGAGGTGTCCGAGGGTGGCGGGGTCGACGACCAGCGCCTCCGCGGTCTCGCGGAAGGCGATGCCGCGGACGTGGGCGAGGCGGCCGCGCTGCGTCTCGCTCAGATACTGCACCAGGGCCCCGGCGGCGGCGACGGCGGCGGGACGATCCCGCAGCCCGAAGCCGTCGAGCCCGGTCGTCCCGAACTGCCCGGTCAGCGCCTCCCGCGCGCGGTTCACCTCGAAGGCCCACGGATCGAGGGGCGTGACCGCCGGGGGAGGGGTGTCCGGCAGCAGGGGAGCGATGTCGCGGTCCTGCGGCGCCACCACTTCCCGCGGCTGCAGCACCGCAATGTCGTCCGCGAGCGTCTGGCGCCCGGTGTCGCCGGAGTACTCCGCGGCCACGAAGGCGCCGGTCGAGACGTCGAGCAACGCCATGCCGTAGCGGTCCTGCGCGCCGGCGGCCTCCGGGGCCGGGACGGCGATCCCCATCAGGAACGCCGGCTCCCGATCGTCGAGATAGGCGGTGTCGGTGAACGTTCCCGGCGACACGACCCGCACCACTTCGCGCTGCACCACCCCCCGGGCTTTTCGGGGGTCCTCGACCTGCTCGCAGATGGCGACGCGGAACCCCTTCTGCACGAGCCGGGTCAGGTAGGTGTCGGCCGCGTGGTGGGGCACGCCGCACATCGGAATCGCGCCGCCCGCCGCGTCCTTGGATCGGGACGTCAGGGTGAGATCGAGCGCCCGCGCCGCGGTGACGGCGTCTTCGTAGAACATCTCGTAGAAGTCGCCCATGCGGAAGAAGACGATGGCGTCGCGATGCCGGCGCTTCGCGTCGAGGTACTGGCGCATGGCGGGCGTCGGGGCCCGCACGGCGGCGGCGCTGTCCGTCGTGGAGGGGGTCACGGGGCCAATCGGGGGACGGGGCGACCCGGCCGCCGCCGGAGGGCGGGGTGCGGCGGCCGGCGGATCGTGCGAGTATAGAAAGCGCGCCGGGAGCCCGTCAAGGCGCCGAGGGAACCGGATCGTGCTCACGCTCGCCGTCGACACCACGACGAACCGGGGAAGCTTCGCGCTGGCGCGGAACGGGCGCCTGCTCGAGGAGACGCGGGGCGATGGGGTGTCGACCCACGGCGAGCGCCTGCCGGGGGCCATTCACGCCCTGCTCGACCGGCGGGGGATGACGACGGCCGACGTGGATCGGTACGCCGTGGCCCTCGGGCCGGGATCGTTCACCGGACTTCGCGTGGGCATCGCGACGGTCCAGGGGCTCGCCCTCGCGCACGGCCGGCCCGTGGTCGGGATGCCCGTCCTCGACGTTCTGGTCGACGTCGCGGCGCAGGCGGCCGGCACGGGAGCGGCCCCCGACCTGATCGTGCCGTGGGTGGACGCCAGGCGCGGAGAGGTGTTCAGCGCCCTCTACGAGCCGGCCCCGGAGTCTCCGTCGCGGAACGGGCCGGTGGACGCCGAAGCGGCCGCCGGCGCGGGCTGGCGCGTGACGGAGTCCCCGATCTCGGCCGTCCCGGCCGCGGTGCTGGACGGCTGGGCCCATCGGCTGCGCCACCGCTCGGCCTGGGTCATCGGGGACGGCGTCGCGGCCAGCCGCCCGATCCTCGACGCGCGCCTGGGCGCCGGGTCGCGGCGGTTCGACGAGGTGCCGCCGCTCGCGCGGACGATGGCCGCCATGGCCGTGCTGGCGCCCTGGCACGACCGGGCGGGAGCGCCGCATGCCCTTCGGCCCGTCTACGTGCGGCGGCCCGACGCCGAGCTGGCGCGTGAACGGCGCCGAAAGGCGTCCGCGCCGTAGGGACGGCGCGGACATCCGGAGGATTGACGGTACCCGGCGGTGAAGATACACGACCCCTGAACGCGACGGGAGGGTCGCAAGGGAGCGGCGGTTCATGCGCTACGTTGCGGCCCTCGCTCTCGAGGCTGCCATGTGGCCTCGACGGCGTAGCGTGCCGTGAGCGCGGACAGGCTTCTGTAGGTTCATGCGGTCGGGGTGGCTGCGCGAAGCGCGGCCACGAGCGTTTGGGTTGGGCGCCAGGCGGAGCCACAGCCCGCCGCGGTTCGTCGGCGGTCGAGAGGCGTCCTGCCGGCGGTCGGGTCCCCGCCGCGCGGACCGCTGTCACCTATACAGGGCGGCCGGACTTGTGTTACATTTTTTCATCCCGTAAGAATGCAACTGGACATGCGGCCCCGCCCTTCGCATCGCGTCTTCCAGGAGGTGGCATGGCACAGGACTCGCAACAGTTGAGAGAGCACCTCCTCCAGACCGACAGCGGGTTCCGCCAGCTCGCGGAACAACACCAGGAACTCGACGCCCGCCTCCACGAGTTGTCCCGCATCGACTACCTGTCGCAACCGGAACGGATCGAAGCGGCGAACCTGAAGAAGCGGAAGCTCCAGCTGAAGGACCGGATGCACGACATCCTGCGCCGCCACGCGGATCCCCAGACGGCGTGACGCTGCGGCCCCTGCCGCTTCATTCTCATGTCCATCGACCGGGCGGGCGTGCCGTTCATCGGTCTTGCATTCGTCCCGTCCGTGGCATGCCTGGCGGCCGGACTGGTGCTTCCGGCCCTGCTCCTGTGCGTTCCCGCGCTCCTCGTCGCACTCTTCTTCCGTGATCCGCCCCGCGAGCCGCCGCGGGAGCCGGGGGCCGTCGTGGCCCCGGCCGACGGGCGGGTCCTGTTCGCGGGCGCGGCGGAGGCGCCGGGCGCGCCGCCGGGGGCATGGCAGCAGGTCAGCATCTTTCTGTCCCCCCTCGACGTGCACGTGAACCGCGTGCCCATCGGCGGACGGATCACCCGGGTCGACCATGTTCGCGGCACGTTTCTGCCCGCCTATCGCCCCGGCGCCGGCGCGAGCAACGAGCGGTCCGAGATCTGGCTGGACCACGAGGGGCGCACCATCGTGTTTCGACAGGTGGTGGGGGCGCTCGCGCGCCGCGTCGTGTGCCGGGTGACGCCGGGAACAGACGTACGCACCGGCCAGCGTTTCGGTATCATGAAGTTCGGTTCGCGGATGGACCTGTTCGTGCCCACCGACGCCGTCCTCGTGGCCGCCCGTGGCGATCGGGTGAGGGGAGGCGAGACGGTAGTGGCCCGGCTCGGGACCCCCGGCGGGGACGGGACTCGCGCTTCATGAGGCCCGGCGCCCTGTCGCGGGTTCCGGCCGAGCGGCGGAGCGTCATCATGCCGAGAGTGCTCGCGGTGCTTCGGAACAAGCGCCGGACTCAACGTTTCCGCCGAAGCGTGTATCTGTTGCCGAGCATGTTCACGGTCGGCAACCTGTTCTGCGGCTACGCTTGCATCGTCCACGCCATGCGCGGAGACTACGAGACCGCGGCGGTCTTCGTCGGCGTGGCCACGGTGCTCGACGTGCTCGACGGCCGCATCGCGCGGCTGGCCGGGGCAGAGAGCGATTTCGGCGGCGAGTTCGACTCGCTGGCCGACGTGATCTCGTTCGGGGTGGCTCCCGCCGTGCTCGTGTTCGCGTGGGGCCTCGAGCCGCTCGGCCGTCTGGGCTGGGCGGTGGGGTTCCTCTACGTCACCGCGACCGCGCTCCGACTGGCGCGCTTCAACGTCCAGCCGAACAGCCCCGACAAACGCTACTTCGCGGGGATGCCGAGCCCCGCCGCGGGCGGGGTGCTGGCCGCCACGGTATTCGCGTGGCCGGCCGGCCTGGGCATCGCCCAGGCGCCGGTGTTCGCCCTGCTGGTGGTGCTGGTGCCCGCGCTCCTGATGGTCAGCCGCATCCGTTTCCGCAGCTTCGGGGCCCTCATCGTCCAGCCGCGCCGCTCGTCGGTCGGCCTGCTTCAGTTCGCGTTACTCGTCGCGGCCATCGCCGTCCAGCCCCAGCTCGTCCTGTTCCTGATGGCGTACGCCTACCTGGTTTCCGGCCCCGTCGGCTACCTGGTGGGCCGCGCGCACCGCGCGTCGGGGCGCCACGACGATCAGACGCGGGACACCCCCGACCTCGAAACCGCCAGCACCGGCTGATTGCGGCGCCTCGAGGCCTCCGCGGCGTTCCCGGCCTCCCCGGGGACAATGATCGATACAAGGTTGCCAACTGCACGCAGGGGCAGCCCGTTTCTGCCGGATTTGGCACGCTCGGCACGTGGCAGGGTAGTCTCCGTCGCCGCCCTTGGGACAGTGACGGGAATGACTTTGCCACGCGGCACGCTCGGAAGACGGTAGAGAGCGGGTCGTACCTGCGTGCAGTTGGCAGATCTATATCGATCGCTGTCCTTGCTCCGCGGCAGGCGGCCGGGTCCGGATCCGGGCCCCCGGGGCCGGCAGGGTGATGGTCACGGCGGTGCCGCGGCCCCGCTCGCTGGCGACCGCGATGCTCCCGCCGTTCAACTCCACGTTGCGCTTCGCGATCGCCATGCCGAGTCCCGTGCCGGTTATCCGGGTCGAGAAGTACGGCTCGAAGATCCGGTCCAGCACGTCGGGCTCGAGCCCCACGCCGCTGTCCCGGATGATCAGCCGCAGCCGCCCGGGGCCGCGCACGACGCCGATCGAGAGCGTGCCCTCGTCGGGCATCGCGTGAAGGGCGTTCTCGATGATGTTGGTGATCGCCCGCTGGATCAGCACCGGGTCGAGGAGCAGGTGGGGCAGATCCGGAGGCAGGTCGGTCGACAGGGCGATCCTGCCCTCGAGGCCGGGCCGGTAGGGCGCGACGACCTCGTTCACGAGGGCCGCCAGATCCGTCGGGGCGCGCCTGGCCTCGGGCGACGAGGCGTAGCTCGAGAACTCCGAGGCGATCTGGCGCAGGATCCGCACCTGCTTCAGGATCGACTCGACGCATCCCTGCAGCACCGGCGTCAGCGGCGATCCGCGGTCGGTGTGGACGCGGAGCAGGTGCTCGGCGCTGAGCTGGACCGGGGTCAGGGGATTCTTGATTTCGTGGGCGACCTGGCGGGCCATCTCCGTCCATGCCTCGAGACGGTGGGTGCGCTCGAGCTGGCGGCGCTGCGCATCGAGCTCGACCGCCATCCGGTTGAAGTCCGCCTCGAGGACCACGAGCTCGTCGGCCGACCGCGTCGCGAGCCGTCTCTCGATGCGGTCGGCCTGGAGGCCCGACACGAGTGGGCCGAACTCGCCCCGGGCGACGCGGCTGGTGGCGCGGGTGAGCCGCTTGACGGGATTGGCGATGCCTCGGGCGATGGCCCAGCCGATGAACCCGACGACGGCGGCGAAGAACAGGGCGGACCCGAGGACGCGCCGGTTGAGCTCGTCGATCTGACCCTCTATCTCCTGTTGCCTCGACGCCAGCGGCACCGTCAGGATCACGTCGCGCCCGCCCACCCGCACGGGGGCCGCGGCCAGTTGGTACCGGAGGGAGCCGGCCGCATCCTCGCCGACGAAGCTGGGCAGCCGGTCGAGGGCGATGGCGCGATACGCCATGTCCGGCGTGCGCGTCGGCAGCACCCCCGATGCGTAAAGATCGCGCGTGCTCGTCGCCACGAGGTTCGGGCCGTCGAAGATGTTGACGTCCTGTCCGATGACCTGGCCGATGCGGACGAGGATGTCATCGGTGAACCGGGCGATGATCTGCCCGTCGGGCGACTGGATCGGCACGGACTCCTCGATGACGCTTCTCGCCACCGCCGCTGCCCGCTGCGCGACGGCCTCGACGTCCGCCCGAAGCTGGTCGGCCAGGTATCCCTGGATCAACACCGCGACCACCACCACCGGCGCGGTCGCCGCCCCCACGAACCAGAGCTGCAGCTTGAGGGCGAACCGCGCCCGCACCTCGCGGTACGGCAGCCGCCGCCGGAGCCCGGGGAACACCAGGGCCGCGAGGACCGCCGCGGCCAGCACGAAGCCGCAGGCGGCGATAACGAGGAGGGCAATCTCCGACAGGTGGAGCAGATGATCGAACGCGGTGCGGGCCGGATAGCCGATCGCGTAGATGCCGGCGCGGGTGTTCGCCATGAACACCTCGTAACGGCGCGAGTCCTTGACGAGCCGGGTCCAGAACGGGTCGCGGGACGCGTAGATCTGCCGGAACAGCGCATCGTCGATCGGCCACGCGCTCCGGTTCGAGAGGAACGCGGGCTGCCGGCCCCAGCCGTAGAGCACGAGCTCGACCTCGTGGCCCGGCGCCCCCGGAACCGGAGACCCCCGGGCCGTCGCCCGCGGCTCCACGTAGGGGCTGCGCGAGGCGATGAAGGGCAGCGACTCGTAGTCGACCTGCGTGACGTGGACGACGACCGCTCCCGCGGGAATCTGCGTCCCGCCGTCGGGCTCGCAGAACCCCCGTTCCGCGTGGAGCATCCTGCGCTCCTCGGCGCCGAACGGGACCACCTCGCCGAACACCTCCCATTCGCACCCGGGGCCGGACCAGCGGGAAGCGGTGACCGAGTCGGGGATGTTCAGGGCGAACCGGCTCCGGAGCTCGCCGTCCGCGCCGAACAGCTCGACCGCCGAGGTCAGCCGCGACGCCGCGAGGGCGGTCCGGCTCCAGATGCGGAACGCCGCGTCGATGCCGGTGCGGTTCGGCGGCGAGGCGAGAGCCCGCAGGGGCGGCCGCGCGAGGAGCTCGGCGTCGATCTCCTCGAGGGCGCGTTCGAGCTGGCGGTGGAGGTCCTGCGGATGCTCGGCCGCCTGGACCGCGTAGCGGTCCGCGATGAGGCTCCGCCTCGCCTCGTCGGTCGAGGACACCAGCGAGAGATACAGCGGCAGGGCCGGCGCCAGGAGTGCGCACAGGGTCGCGAGCAGCCGGGTCACCGGGTCGGTGCGCCGGAACCAGTGCATCAGCCGCTGCCCGCGGAAGGCAAGGGCGCTCCCGAGCAGGCACAGGAGCAGCGACGGCGTGAGGGGGGCCCACCCGGCGAGGGCGGCGAGGGCGCCGGGTATCAGGATCGACGGCGCCAGGCGCCGGACCCGGAGCGGGAGCGGCCGCGCCGGCCACCGGGCGAGGGCGATGCCCATCAGAATCGCCATGGCCCAGACCGTCCCCGCGCTGGCCAGCACCAGGGCGAGCTGGAGGATGGTCCGGGCCGAATCGAGCGGTTGCAGCGACGTGTGCAACAGATCCATCGACGCGCCGGCCACCGTGTCCTGCAGCAGCCCGTGGTGGAGGCCGAGCAGCGCCGCCATGGCCACGAGCGTTCCCGGCACGGTCAGCCGGAGTCCGGCCCCGCCGGCCGATCGCCGGGTCGCGCGAAACCACTGCCGGCGCAGGGCGGTCTCGCCGGCCAGCGCCACCAGCACCGCGCCGAGAGTGGTCGCGACCAGGAGATCCGCGGCGGTGCGCAGGACCTGCGGCGCGAGCATCGAGCGGTACGCGGACGGCGACAGCACCGACCACGCGAAGAGATCGGGCGTGGCGGCGAGCCACACGCAGGCCCCGCCCGCCAGCGCCGCGCCCCCCGCGATCGCGGACGGCCGCAGGTGGCCGCGTCGGGTCCGCCCGGCCAGGACCCGGCCGCCGGCCGCCAGGACGGTTCCCGCCAGCACCACGAGGAGGAGGGCGGCGACGCGTCGGCGCCAACGGGCGCGCACCCCGTCGATCTCGTCGAGACCGATGGAGGCGCTCAGACGGACCGCTCCGTCCGCCCCCGCGACGTGGAAGCCGTGCACGCGAGGATCGTCGCCGGCGCCCGACCCGCCGGGCCGGAGGATGGCGGGGCCGACAGAGGTCCTGACCACGAATCCGGGATCGGCACCCCCGGTCGCGGTGGTCGACGAGATGACGCGCTCGACGACCACGGTGCCGAGCCGGCGCTCCCGCGCACCGGACTCGCCGGTCCCCTCGACTATCGGCTCGACGTGGACGAGACGGAGTCCCGCAGGTCCGACGGCGGCGAAGCCGACGGGGGCGGACTGAAGCCGTTCGGGGTCGAGCTCGCCGGGGCGGCCGTGCCACGCGCGCGGTATCGAACGCGCGTCGTAGACGGTGATCGCCGGATCGGCGACGGCCCGATCGCCGTCCGACGCCCGCAGGATGTCGAAGACCCTCCGGACCGCCGGGGGATCGCCGGTCAGGCCCCGCCTCACCTCGGCGCGGGCGGCCAGCCCGACGGCGACGCGCCTCAGGGCCGAATCGACCCCCGCGATCTGCACCGTGATCTCGCGAACGGCGCGGGCGGTGGCGGTCGCGTCCGAGCCGATCAGCACCCGGTCGAGGACGCCGCCCAGCACCAGGACCGCGAGGATCGCGATGGCGCCTCCACCGATCAGGCGGAACCAGCCAGGAGCTGGGGGGCGCCGGGTCTGCCGTCCTCGCGCCGATGCCACGGTCAGGCCAGCATACCTCAGGAGCCCGGTCGGCGCCGTCGCGCCCGCGCCGGGTGCGGCGGGCCGTCTCCCCGGCCTGCGCTCACCGCGTCGCCTCGGGGAGTCCGGGGCCCCGCCGTCCTGGCCCGCCCATCGTCGCCCTCGCCCCGCCGGGCGCCCCGACCAACCCTCCAGGAGCCGCGCCGTTCCACCACGCAGACTCCTATCGCGCCGGCTCGTCGTTCGGGTCCGGGGCCTCCGGTGGCGCCGGCCCGGCCACATCTTCCTCCTCGACGGAGGCGCCCGTATCCTCGCCGCCGACCGCCTCGACATCCTCGGCGCCGACCGCCTCGGTATCCTCGGCGCCGACCGCCTCGGTATCCTCGGCGCCGACCGCCTCGGTATCCTCGGCGCCGACCGCCTCGGTATCCTCGGCGCCGACCGCCTCGACATCCTCGGCGCCGACGGCGTCCGCGTCCTCCGCCGCGGGGAAGAGCTTCTCCCACGCGGTGGTGGCGGCCGGATCGAGGCGCAGGGGTCCGCTGCCGCGACCCACGGCCTGAAGCTCGCCGGCCTCGGTGACGAGGATCACGAGCAGTCCGTCGCCGAGGGGATCGGCGACGGCCAGGGGGGAGTAGGCGAGCTCCGCGGAGACCTGCAGCCGGTGGTAGACTACGCCGTCCGCGGGGCCGCGGAGGAGGAGCTCCTCGCTCAGCCCCCCCTGCATGACGAGGTCCTCCGCCAGCCGGGGGCCGGCGGTGGGCCGGGCGGGAAGCAACTCGCGCCAGCGCTGCCCGCCGTGCGAGCGGGCGAGAGCCCAGAGCGTGTTGTCCAGCGAGGAGAAGTACACGTGATCCTCGTCGACGGCGGGGAGGCCGACGACGTCGCCGCCGGTGCGCCAGCGCCACCGGAGGGCGCCGTCGCGGCGGGACAGCCGGTAGAAGTTGTTGTCGCTGGCCCCGACGAAGAGGTCGTCGGCCACGAGGATCTCCTGCGGTGCGCCGCCCAGCCGCCGCTCCCAGATCGCGGCGCCGGTCAGCAGCTCGAGGACCGTGACGCGGCCGTTGTCCAGCGGTACGTAGAGCCGGTCGCCGGCGATGGTCGGTCGGGCGCTGACGCCGCCCCCGACGGTTCGCCGCCACACCGTGCCCCCGCTCGCCGCGTTCAACGCGAGCAGCTCGTGGTTCTCGAGGGCGGCGATCAGCCACCCCGCGTTCCACAGCAGCGGCGCGGACACCGGCGCCTCGAGCCAGGCTTCCCACCGGACCTCGCCCGTCTCCGCGTCCAACGCCAGCAGCCCCTCTGGCGTGGGCGCGTGGAACAGGCCCGCCCCCGCCGCGGGTTCGCCGACGACGGCCCGTTCGACCTGCCACAGCTCCGAGCCGTCGACGAGGCTCACGGCGGCGACGCGGCCGTCGAAGAGCGCAGCGAAGAGCCGCTCGCCGGACGCCACCGGGGGCGCCGCGGCGGGCGCCGGCAAGTTGGCCGTCCACCGGGGGGCGACGGGCAGCCACGTCGAGGCCGGGCCGGGAGGGGCTTCGGGCGTTCCCGTCCGGAACTGGCCGGCCGCCGCGCCCGGCAGCATGGAGACGGCGAGAAGGACGGCGGAGACGCATCCGACGGAGAGCCTCATCATCGGCAGACTACAAGATATGGTGGTTTCGCGCGGGCCCATGCCATTATAATAGGGCGTCGCCGGCGGGGGTCAGGCCATCCCGGCTTCCCGGATCCGGCGCCGGTCAGCCGGCGCATCTGCAACTCGTCCCGCATTATCCGGTCGTCCGCGTGCCGCATCAGACCCTGCTCGTTCTCGACTTCGGATCGCAGTACACCCAGCTGATCGCGCGTCGACTGCGCGAGCTCGATCTCTACACGGAGATCCTCCCGTTTCACACTCCGGTCGACGAGCTGGCGGCCCGGCGGCCCGCCGGGCTGATTCTCTCCGGGGGACCGGCGAGCGTCCGCGAGCCCGGGGCGCCCCGGTGCCCCGCGGGGGTGCTGGCCCTCGGGGTGCCGGTGCTCGGCATCTGCTACGGCATGCAGTTGATGGCCGACATCCTGGGAGGAGAGGTGGAGCCGGCGCCCGAGCGCGAGTTCGGTCACGCCACCGTGCGGGCCGAGCCGGGCAGCCCCCTCTTCGACGGGCTTCCGAACCAGATCGAGGTGTGGGCCAGCCACGGCGATCGCATCGGGCGCATCCCGGACGGCTTCAGGGTCGCGGCGACGAGCGCGAACGCGCCGGTCGCGGCCATGGAAGACCCGGCCCGGCGCCTCTACGCGTTGCTCTTCCATCCCGAGGTGGCCCACACGGAGCGCGGCGTGGACATCCTGCGCAACTTCGCCGCCACCGTTTGCGGCTGCCGCGGCGACTGGACCATGACCTCGTTCCTCGAGGAGGCCACCGCCCGCATCCGCGAGCAGGTGGGCGACGGCAGGGTGGTCTGCGGGCTGAGCGGGGGGGTGGACTCCACCGTGGCCGCGCTCCTCCTCCACCGGGCCGTCGGCGACCGCCTGACGTGCATCTTCGTCGACAACGGCCTGCTGCGCCTGAACGAGGCCGAGCAGGTGCGGAGCCGGTTCGAGGGGCAGCTCGGGCTCGACATCGTCTTCGAGGACGCAGGCCGACGGTTTCTCGCCGCCCTCGACGGCGTCACCGACCCGGAGGAGAAGCGGAAGACCATCGGCGCGACGTTCATCGACGTCTTCGACGACGTGGCCCGCCGCCTCGGACACTTCGATTTCCTCGCGCAGGGGACGCTGTACCCGGACGTCATCGAGAGCGTGTCGGTGGTCGGTCCCGCCGCGCCGATCAAGAGTCATCACAACGTCGGCGGCCTGCCCGAGCGCCTGCGGTTCGCCCTCGTCGAGCCGCTCCGGCTGCTGTTCAAGGACGAGGTCAGGCGGCTGGGCGAGACGATGGGCCTCGACGAGTCGTTCGTCTGGCGCCAGCCGTTCCCGGGTCCGGGCCTCGCGGTCAGGATTCTCGGCGCCGTGACCGCGCCGGGCCTCGCGATTCTCCGCGCCGCGGACGCGATCGTGGTCGAGGAGGTGCGCCGCGCCGGCTGGTACCGGCGGCTCTGGCAGTCGTTCGCGGTGCTGCTGCCGGTCAGGAGCGTCGGGGTCATGGGCGACGAGCGCACCTACGAGCACGTCCTCGCGATCCGGGCCGTCGAGAGCCGCGACGGCATGACCGCGGACTGGGCCCGGTTGCCGCACGACCTGCTTGCCACGATCTCCTCGCGTGTCGTGAACGAGGTACGGGGGGTCAACCGGGTGGTCTACGACGTCTGCAGCAAGCCGCCGTCGACGATCGAGTGGGAGTGACCGGCGGCCCGCCGCGACAGAGAGCGCCGCCGGCGGGCGGCCGGGAGCCTGCGCCGCAGAACCGCGCGGACTCATGCAGGGTCGGTTGGGCGCCCGGCGGAGCCGCAGGCGACGATGGGCGGGCCAGGCGGGTTAGAGGCAGCGAGACGCGAATCGAGCGGCAGCCCATGACCGAGTTCGTCCACCTCCACCTCCACACGGAGTACTCGCTGCTCGACGGCGCGTGCCGCATCGGCGAGCTGCTCGACCATGCCAAGCAGGCCGGCGCCCCGGCCCTCGCCGTCACCGAGCACGGCAACATGTTCTCGAGCGTGGTGTTCCACGACGAGGCGCGGAAACGCGGCGTCAAGCCGATCCTCGGCTGCGAGGTCTACGTCGCGCCCGGCAGCCGTCGCGAGCGGAGCGGCACGCCCGGGGAGACCAACAACCACCTCGTGCTCCTCGCCGAGAACCTCACCGGCTACCACAACCTCATCAAGCTGGTCTCCGCCGGTTACACCGAGGGCTTCTACTACAAGCCGCGGATCGACAAGGAGCTGCTGGCCCGGCACGCGGAGGGGCTCGTCGGCCTGAGCAGCTGCCTGAAGGGAGAGGTGGCGACGGGACTCCGCACCGAGCAGCCGAAGCGGGCGCGCGAGGCGGCCGCGACCTATCGGGACATCCTGGGTCCCGGCAACTTCTTTCTCGAGATGCAGTACCAGGGCATCGACGAGCAGCGGGTCGTGAACACCGGACTGCTGCCGATGGCCCGAGACCTCGATCTGCCGCTCGTCTGCACCAACGACGTCCACTACCTGAGGCGGGAGGACCGCCGCCCCCACGACGTCCTGCTGTGCATCGGCACCGGCAAGAACGTCAGCGACGAGCAGCGCCTGCGCTATCACGGCGATCAGTTCTACCTGAAGACCGGGGACGAGATGCGCGCGGTGTTCGGCGACTATCCGACCGCGCTCTCGAACACGGTGGCCATCGCCGAACGCTGCAACGTCGAGCTCGCGTCCGACGAGAACCACCTGCCGAACTTCGACGTGCCGGAGCCGTTCACGCTCGACGGCTACTTCGAGCACGTGACGCGCGAAGGGTTCCGGCGGCGCCTCGAGACGCTGCGGCGGCGGGCGGAAGCCGGGGAGCTGAAGCATCCCGTCGCCGACTACGAGACCCGGCTCGCCTACGAGATCGACGTCATCGTCAGGATGCGCTATCCCGGCTACTTTCTCATCGTCTGGGACTTCATCCGCTACGCCCGCGAGCAGGGCATTCCGGTGGGTCCGGGACGGGGTTCGGCGGCGGGCAGCCTCGTCGCCTGGTGCCTGCAGATCACCGACGTCGATCCTATGCAGTTCGACCTGCTCTTCGAGCGCTTCCTCAACCCGGAGCGCATCTCCCTTCCCGACATCGACATCGATTTCTGCGAGCGCCGCCGGGGCGAGGTCATCGACTACGTCACCCGGAAGTACGGGCGGGACAACGTCGCCCAGATCATCACCTTCGGGACGATGAAGGCCCGCGCTGTCGTGCGCGACGTCGGCCGGACCATGGGCATGTCGTACGCCGACGTCGACCGGGTCGCCAAGCAGATTCCACCCACCCTCAAGATGACGCTCGAGAAGGCCCTCGAGGAGAACCCCGATCTCAAGAACCTCGAGCAGCGGGATCCGCAGGTGAAGGAGCTGATGTCGGTGGCGCAGCGGCTCGAGGGCATCACCCGCCACGCCTCGGTGCACGCTGCCGGGGTGGTCATCACCCCCCGGCCGGTCACCGAGTTCGCGCCCGTCTACAAGAGCCAGAAGAACGAGATCACCACCCAGTGGGCGATGAAGCAGGTCGAGCGGATGGGCCTGCTCAAGATGGACTTCCTCGGGCTGAGCACCCTGACCCTGCTGCACGACGCGGTCGATCACATCCGCGAGACGACCGGCGAGTCCATCGCGCTCGATCGCCTGCCGATGGACGACGCGAAGACCTACCAGCTCTTCTGCGACGGCCAGACCCTGGGCATCTTCCAGTTCGAGAGCTCGGGCATGCGCGACACGCTGCGGAAGGCCAAGCCGCAGCGGTTCGAGGACCTGATCGCCCTCAACGCCCTCTACCGGCCCGGCCCCCTCCAGGGCGGCGTCGTCGATCGCTTCATCAAGCGCAGACACGGCCAGGAAGCCATCGAGTACGACGCGCCCGCGCTCGAGCCGATCCTGCAGGAGACCTACGGCGTCATCGCGTACCAGGAGCAGGTCATGCGCATCGCGAGCGACCTCGCGGGGTTCACGCTGGGCGATGCCGACGTGCTGCGCAAGGCGATGGGGAAGAAGGACGCCTCGGTCATGGAGGCGCAGCGCGAGAAGTTCGTCGAGGGCGCGGTGGCTCGGGAGGTGCCGCGCGAGCAGGCCGTCACCATCTTCAACTTCATCGAGTTCTTCGCGGGCTACGGCTTCAACAAGTCCCACTCGACCACCTACGCCCTGCTCGCCTATCAGACCGCCTGGCTGAAGGCCAATTATCCCCGGCACTTCATGGCCGCGCTGATGACGATCGAGGCCCAGAACACCGACAAGCTCGCGCTGTACCTGGGCGAGTGCCGCGACATGGGCATCCCTGTGCTCGCCCCCGACGTCAACGCGAGCGCCGTGGGCTTCCGCGTCGATCCCGAGGGCGTCCGCTTCGGCCTCACCGCGGTCAAGAACGTCGGCGGGAACGCCATCGACGCCGTCCTCGCCTGCCGCGAGGAGCATGGCCGCATCGAATCGCTCTTCCGCCTGTGCGAGGACCTGGATCTGCGCCTGGTCAACAAGCGGGTCTTCGAGAGCCTCATCAAGGCGGGGGCGTTCGACTCCGCCCTCGCGTCCGGGGACCGCCGCGCCTCCGACGGCCGGGCGCAGCTCCTCGCAGTGCTGGACCGGGCGTTCGAGCACGGCAACCGCGTGCAGCGGGACCGGGAGCGCGGACAGGCGCAACTGTTCGACGCCATGGACGCCGGGGGAGTGCCGGACGGCGGCATCCGCCTTCCCGACGTCGAGCCCTGGACCTCGTCGGAGCAGCTCGCCTTCGAGAAGGAATCGCTCGGGCTCTATCTCAGTGGCCATCCCATCGACGGCTATCGCGACCAGCTCGAGGCGGCCGGCGCCCGCACCGTGGACGCGCCCCCGGCGGAGGACTCGACGGTGTTCATCGGGGGTATCGTCAGCGGCTACCGCCCCCGGAAGACCCGGCAGGGGTCGCCGATGGCCGTCTTCACCCTGGAGGATCGGACGGGCAGCCTGGAGGTGGTCGTCTTTCCGAAGACCTGGGAGCGTTGCGGGGACGTGCTCGACGCGGACCGGCTCGTCGTGGTGGCCGGCCGCCTCGACCGGGACGAGGAGGTCCCGCGGGTGGTGGCCGAGGACGTGCGGCCCATCGAGAGCCTGAGGGGCGTGGTGGGCCGCACCCTGTCGATACGCCTCTCCACGGGCCGGCACGGCCGCGAGACGTTGCAGGCGCTGGCCGACCTGTTCGACATGCACCGCGGCCCGAGCTGGATCCGCCTCCATCTCGAGCTGCCCGAGCACCGCCCGCCGTTGCGTGTCCAGGCCCGGCTGACCGGGGCCCGCGTCCGCCCCTCCGAGCAGCTCGCCCGGGCCGCCGAGCGGATCTGCGGCGAGGGAACGGTCTCGTGGACGTGAGCCCGCCGGCATGAACGGACCTGCGACGGCCCCGCCCCGGCTGGTCTGGGACCATCCGGACGTCGGCGAAGGACGGGCGGAGGCGCTGGCCGCGGCGATGGACCTCGACCCGGTCGTCGCGCGGCTGCTGGTGCTGCGCGGCGTGACCACGGCCGACGAGGCGGAGCGCTTCCTCCACCCCCGGCTCGAGCATCTTCACGATCCGTTCCGGCTCGCCGATCTCCGGCTCGCCGTCGACCGGCTCGAGCGCGCCATCGATCAGGGGGACCGCATAGCGGTTCACGGCGACTACGACGTCGACGGGGTGACGTCGACGGTCATCCTGCGCCGGGTCCTCGAGCTGCTCGGCGCCGACGTGACCCACTTCATACCGGAGCGCCTGCGGGACGGCTACGGGCTCGAGCCGGCGGCGGTGGAGCGCCTCGCCACGGATGGGGTCGCGGTGGTGGTCTCGGTGGACTGCGGCATCCGCAGCCGGGCCGCGGCGGTCCGGGCGCGAGAGCTCGGGGTCGACCTGATCGTCACCGACCACCACGAGCCGGAGGCGGTGCTGCCTCCGGCCCTCGCGGTCATCAACCCCAAGCGGCGGGACTGCGACTATCCCGACAAGAACCTCGCCGGGGTCGGCGTCGCCCTCAAGCTCGTGCAGGCGCTGTGCCTGCGCAGGGACCGCTCGGGGTGGCTGCCGGCCTTCGTCAAGCTGGCCGCGGTGGGCACCGTCGCCGACGTCGTGCCCCTCCGGGGGGAGAACCGCGTCATCGCCAAGCTGGGCCTGGAACGGCTCTCCCGGAAGCGCCACGCGACCGGGCTGCAGGCCCTCCTGGATTCCGCCGGACTGCTCGGAGAGTCCCTGACCGGCTTTCACGTCGCGTTCCGGCTCGCCCCCCGCATCAACGCGGCGGGACGGATGAGCACGCCGGACCTGGCGACCCGTCTGCTGCTCCTGACCGACGAGAGCCGGGCCGACGAGGCGAGGAGCCTGGCCGGGCAGCTCGAAGAGGTGAACGTCCGCCGGCGGGAGGAGGAGGCGGAGATCCTGGCCGCGGCCCGGCGCAAGGTGGACGCCGATCCGGATGTCGGGGCCCACGCGATCCTCGTCGTGTGGGGCGCGGGATGGCACCGCGGGGTCATCGGCATCGTCGCCTCGAAGCTCGTCGACCTCTTTCATCGTCCGGCCATCGTTCTTGCGGTGGAGGGAGACATGGCCTACGGCTCCGGCCGCAGCATCCCCGGGTTCGATCTCCTCGCGGCCCTGGAGCACTGCGGCGAGCTGTTCACCAAGTTCGGCGGACACCGGCACGCGGCCGGCGTCACCATCGAGTCCGGCCGCCTCGCGGAGCTGCGGCGGCGGCTCACCGCGTTCGCCGACGACCGGCTCGGTCCCGAGCAGCTCATGCCGCGGCTCCGCATCGACGGCCGCCTGCCGCTGGCCGCCATCACTCCCCGCATGATGGCGGGGTTGCGGGCGATGGAGCCCTTCGGCGCGGGCAATCCCCGGCCCGTGTTCCATTCCGGGGAGCTGGCGCTCGCGGACGGTCCCCGCGTGCTGAAGTCGCGTCACCTCGCGATGCGGGTCCGGCAGGAGGGGCGGGTGTTCCGCGCGGTCGCCTGGCGCATGGCCGACCGGGCGGACTTCGTCAAGCGCCACGGGGACGCTCTCGACCTGGCGTTCCACCTGACCGAGAACACCTGGCGGGGCGAGCGTACCGTCGAGTTGTCGGTGGCGGATATCCGGCCGGCGGCGTCCGGAGACGGATCGGAAGCGCCGGCCGGGCAGGAGCCTCCGTAGAACGGCGCGGCGGACTCCTGGCGGGGCGGTGGACGCCGGGCGGGGCCGGAGGCGGCCACAGCGCCGCGCCGAGGGCCGCGTGTCCCACTAGTGTCCCGGCCGTGAAGTCCGCGAGAGCTGCGGATCGCTGTAGCTGCCCATAAACACTGGAGAACTGTCGCGTAGAATTGTCCCGCGAACGACGGTTCAGGACACCGGGTCGAGCAGGATGCACCTCGGGTGGGGTGCGGCCGGGCCTGCCGCGGTTACGGCCCCGGGGGCAGGTGCAGGCCCAAGCTGGTCTGATTGGCGGTCTCGCCGTTGATGGCGTTCGCCGGTCGCAGCCGCCGGAGCCCGATGAGGCCGCCGGCGAAGAGGCCGGGGCTACGGATTCGGGGGCAGGTGCAGGCCCAGGCTGGTCTGATTGGCGGTCTCGCCGTTGATGGCGTTCGCCGGTCGCAGCCGCCGGAGCCCGATGAGGCCGCCGGCGAAGAGGCCGGGGCTACGGATTCGGGGGCAGGTGCAGGCCCAGGCTGGTCTGATTGGCGGTCTCGCCGTTGATGGCGTTCGCCGGTCGCAGCCGCCGGAGCCCGATGAGGCCGCCGGCGAAGAGGCCGGGGCTACGGATTCGGGGGCAGGTGCAGGCCCAGGCTGGTCTGATTGGCGGTCTCGCCGTTGATGGCGTTCGCCGGTCGCAGCCGCCGGAGCCCGATGAGGCCGCCGGCGAAGAGGCCGGGGCTACGGATTCGGGGGCAGGTGCAGGCCCAGGCTGGTCTGATTGGCGGTCTCGCCGTTGATGGCGTTCGCCGGTCGCAGCCGCCGGAGCCCGATGAGACCGCCGGCGAAAAGGACCGCAAGGACCACCGCCACCAGCAACAGGACGCCGGCGAAGCTGAACGCACCGATCAGGACGTCGGCGACGGTGATCTCCTCGGTGGCGGGCTCCGCCAGCTCGATGATGACCGGCGTGAGTGGTTCCTGCACGGGCTCATGGTACTACACGCGGCGGCCGCGCCCGGGGGGGCTCGCGGCACCCGCGCCCGCGGGGGGGGCTCGCGGCGCCCGCGTCCGCGGGGGGGGGGCTCGCGGCGCCCGCGCCCGGGGGGGCTCGCGGCGGCCGCGTCCGCGGGGGGGCTCGCGGCGCCCGCGTCCGCGGGGGGGGGAGGCTCGCGGCGGCCGCGCCCGGGGGGGGCGCCCGCGGGGCTCGCGGCGCCCGCGGGGCATGGTGGTCTCCATCTGCAGCACGACTCGCATCGCTACCACCCCCGCGCGCCCGCGGATTGCCGCGCCTCCGGTCGGGTGTGAGACGCACACGCGAACCGCCCCTCCGCGCCCTCCGCGCGCCCATGGATTGCCGCCGCCGCGCAAGCCCGATACAGTGATGATCGTGGATCACCAACCCGACCGGTCGGAGGCGGCCGGACCCGACGCACCCGCGGTCGCGGGGTCCGCCGGCGAAGCGGGGCAGGCCCCGGCGACGGCCCCCGCGGGGGGCTCCGGCGGAGCGCGCCGCCGTCGGCCGGTCCGATGGCAGCGCGCGGCTCGGCTCGGCATCGCGGCTGGACTGGCCCTCTTCGCGGCCTTCCTCGTCACCGGCATGCGCGAGCGAAGGGACTCGACGGAGGCCCGCGCCGTCGACCGGACGGACCCCGAGGCGGTGAGTCAGAGCGCCGGCATCGAGTTCGTCCGGAGCGACGGCGAGGTGGTGATCTTCCGGCTCGCGGCCCCGTGGCAGTCGACCTACGCGGACGGGTCGATGCGGTTCTTCGGCGGCGTCGCCGTGACGGTGCCGCCGCGCGGGGGCCGGGACGGCTTCACGATGAGCGCCACGGAGCTGTCGGTCGAGGAGGGTCAGGGCGACTTCACGGTGAGCGGCGACGTGCGCATGGCCGACGCCGACGGGTCGACGGCGCAGACCGGCGAAGCCAGCTACAGCGAGGCCCGGAACGTCATCGTCATGCACGACCCCGCGGGCCCGACGAGGCTGGTGCGCGCCGGCCTGGAGGCGGTCGGGAACGAGGTCGTTCAGGATCGCGAGCGGCAGATCATCATCCTCGACGGCGACGCCGGCGTGCGGTTGACCGGGGACGCGGACAGGGCAGCGGTCGACATCGACGCCCCGCACGTCACCCTCGCCGACGCCGACCGCTACATGCGCTTCGACGGTGGGACGCGCATCCGGACCGGGGAAATGACCATCGTCGCCGAGGTCGCGACCGCGTACTTCGGGGAAGGAGAGAACGCGCTCGAATCGATGGAGCTGTTCGGAGACGTCCGCATTCGTTCCGACGCCGCGGGCGACGGGGGGCTGCGCGAGTCGGCGGCGAACGAGACCACCCTGGAGTTCGACCCGGCCACGCGGACGCTCCAGCGGGTCGTCCTGACCGGGCAGTCGGTCGTCGAGCTGGTGGGAGCGGACGGCGGGGAAGGCTCGCGGATCGAGAGCGAAACGATGAACGTGCTCATGGCGCCGGACCGGGCCGAGGTCGTCGGACTGGACGCTGGAGGCGGCGTGTTTCTGCGGCTTCCCGTGAACCCCGGCGAACCCCGCCAGGAGATTCGCGCCCGGACGCTCACCGCCACCGGGACCCCCGATACCGGACTGACCGCGATCGGCCTGGACGGCGGCGTCGCGTATCGCGAGCGGCACGAGGCATCGGCGGACGAGGCGGCGGTCACCCGGACGGTTCGCGCCGAGCGGTTCGAGGCCGGTGTGGGCCGGGGGCTGATCGGTCTGCTCGACGTGCGGTTCCACGGTGGGGTCCGGTTCGAGGACGAGACCCGCCGGGCCGAGGCGGTCAGCGCGGCCTACGACCTGCTGGGGGGAACGATAACGCTCTCGCCGAACGCCGATTCTCTGCCGAGCGGTGGATCTTCGTCGGAAGGCGAGTCCGCGTCGGACGGTGATCCGTCGCCGAACGGTGATCCGTCGCCGGGCGGTGATCCGTCGCCGGATGATGAGCCGCAACCGGACGGTGAGCCCTTGCCGGACGGTGAGCCGTCGCCGGACGATGAGCCGCGACCGGACGGTGGATCTTCATCGGACGGTGAGCCTCTACCGGACGGTGGGTCCTTGCCGGAGGCCGCCGCCGGCCCGCCGGCGATCCTCGTCGACGGCAACCGCACCATCGAGGCGGGAGGGCGTCTCGAGGTCGCTCTGGACGGGTCGAGGGTGTCGGGGTCGGGCGGCGTGCAGACCGTCCTCGCGCCGCCCGGGGACGACCTCGACGGGGGCGATGAGGACAAGCTGCCCGGCCTCATGGAGCGGACGCAGAGAATCAACATCCGGGCCGATACGATGGACTACGACAACGACTCGCGCCAAGTCACCTACGGTGGTCAGGTCCGGATGTGGCAGGGCAATACGAGCTTCGAGGGTGAGACCATCACCATCGACCACGCCACCGGGGGCCTCTCGATCAGCGGGTCGGCGCGAACGACCATCCAGATCGTCCGGATCGACGAGGCGACGGGAGAGAGCGTCGTCGCACGCACCGACGCCACCGCAGGCAGCTTCGCCTACGACGACGAGCTCCGGCATGCCCTCTACGAGGGCGCGGCCGTCCTCCGCTCCGACCAGGGCGATCTGGCGGCCGAGACGATCGAGGTCTTCCTGCAGGCCGACGGCCGGACCCTGGACCGGCTGGCCGCGACCGGCGCGGTGCAGCTGCGTCTGGACGACCGATGGGCGACGGGCGAGACTCTCGTGTACCATGAGGCCGAGGGGCGCTACGAGATGGAGGGAGCGCCGGTGGAGATCGTCGAGGAGGTCGAACCCGACGATTCGACCGAGTCTGAACCTGCCGAACCCGTCGAGCCCGCCGAGCCGGTGTGCCGCAGCACCAGGGGGCTCGCGCTGACGTTCTATCGCGGGTCCGACGTCGTGGCGGTCGACGGGCGCGAGCGATCGAGGACCGAGACCGCCAGCGGTCCCTGCCAGCCGCCCCAGTTCTGATCCGGCGGTCGTCCGCCCGGCGGCCGTCGTCCGGCGCCGAACGCACGGCCGCACCCCGCCTCGCATGGCTACACTGCGTACGGAGAACCTGACGAAGTCCTACGGCGGGCGCACCGTCGTCCGCGACGTCAGCCTGACGGTGGCGTCCGGCGAGGTGGTGGGGCTGCTCGGCCCCAACGGCGCCGGCAAGACCACGACGTTCTACCTGGTGGTGGGCCTCACCGCGCCGGATCGGGGCCGGGTCGTCCTGAACGACGAGGAGGTCACCCACGACCCCATGTACCAGCGGGCCCGGAAGGGCATCGGATACCTGCCGCAGGAGCCGTCGATCTTCCGTGGACTGACCGTCGAGCAGAACATCCTCGCGATTCTGGAGACGGTGGGGATGCCCCGCCGGGCCCGCTACGCGCGCATGCGCGAGCTGTTGAACGAGCTCGATCTCACGCCGCTGGCCAAGTCGCCGGCCCACACCCTGTCCGGCGGCGAGCGGCGCCGCGCCGAGATCACCCGCGCCCTCGTCATCTCGCCTTCGTTCATCCTGCTCGACGAGCCGTTCGCGGGCATCGACCCGATCGCGGTCACCGACATTCAGGAGATCATCTTCCACCTGAAGGCGCGCGGCATCGGCGTGCTCATCACCGACCACAACGTCCGCGAGACGCTTCGCATCACCGATCGCGCCTACATCGTCCACGACGGCGCCGTGTTCCGCAGCGGCACCCCCGCCGAGCTCGCCCACGACGACGACGTCAAGCGAATCTACCTCGGCACCGACTTCCGGCTGGATTGACCGGGGCAGGAGTCTGCGCCGTGAAACGGCGCGGACTCCTGGAGGGTTGGTTGGGGCGCCCGGCGGAGCCGTCAGGCGACGATGGGCGGGGCAGGAGTCTGCGCCGTGGAACGGCGCGGACTCCTGGAGGGTTGGTTGGGCGCCCGGCGGAGCCGTCAGGCGACGATGGGCGGGCAGGCTCCGGGGCCTGTTGCGAACCGCGGCAGGGGAGCACTAGAATCGAGACAGGGGGGCGTTGCATGCCGCAGCGCGGCCCCGGCGGCGCGGCGGAAGTTCGCCGAAGCCAGACTCCCGCGGATCGGACCCTGGCCCTCGATGCGCCTCGTTCCCGCGGATCGAGAACACCGGCCCCATGGCACTGCAGCAACGACTCCAGACCCGCCTCTCGCAGAAGCTCGTCCTGACCCCATCGCTGCAGCAGGCCATCAAGCTGTTGCCGATGTCGACGCTCGAGCTCGTGGACCTGCTGACGCAGGAGGTGGTCGAGAACCCGCTGCTGGAGGAGGTGACGGCCGAGGACCTCGAGCCGCCCGACGCGGCAAACCCGGCGGAGGCGGCCAAGCCGGACGCGGCGGCCGACAAGGACCAGCAGGAGTCGTGGGACGACGCCGACTACGAGTACTTCTTCGGCGACTACCTGGACGACGGCTACCGCCCGCATACGCCGCGTGAGATCCGCGAGCTTCCCCCGATAGAGAACACCCTCTCGACCGCGGGCGCGCTTGCCGATCACCTGATGTGGCAGCTCTCCCTCCAGCCCGGAGACGACGAGCCGCTTCTGCGGGACATCGGCTCGGCGATCATCGGCAATCTCGACGACGACGGCTACCTCGTGGCGTCGGTCGGAGAGATTGCGGCAATGGGCGACTGGGACACGGGAGACGTCGAGCGTGTCCTCCGGGTGGTGCAGGGCTTCGATCCGGTCGGGGTCGCCGCCCGGGGGCTTCGGGAATGCCTGATGCTGCAGATTGCGCATCTCGGCCTCGACGGCAGCGCGACCGGGATGATCGTCCGCGACCATCTGAAGCTGCTTCAGAATCAGCAGGGCCAGGAGATCGCCCGGCGCCTCGGACTCACCCTCGACGAGCTGAAGCACCACGTCGGCGTCATCAGGCAGCTCGATCCGAAGCCGGGCAGCCGCTACAACCGCACGGCTTCCCAGCACGTCATCCCCGATGTCTACGTCGTCAAGGTCGAAGACCGGTATGTCGCCATGCTGAACGACGACGGCATGCCGCAGCTCCGGATCAGCCCGGTCTACCGGCGGCTGCTCGACAAGAACAACGACAACCGCGAGACCCGCGCCTACGTGAAGGAGAAGTTCCGATCCGCGTTGTGGCTCATCAAGTCGGTCGATCAGCGCCAGAAGACGATCCACAAGGTGGCCACCAGCATCATCTCGTTCCAGCAGGAGTTTCTCGATCGCGGGATCGAGTTCCTCCGGCCCCTCGTGCTGCGGAACGTGGCCGACGACATCGGCATGCACGAGTCCACCGTCAGCCGCGTCGTCAACAACAAGTACATGCACACGCCGCAGGGGGTGCTCGAGATGAAGTACTTCTTCCACAGCGGCATCAGCAGCGCGTACGGCGAGAGCGTGTCTTCGGTCGCCATCAAGCAACGCATTCGCAAGATCATCGAAGAGGAGGATTCCCGGAAACCCTTGAGCGACTCGCGCATCGTGCGCCTTCTTCAGGACGACGGCCTGATCCTGGCCCGGCGCACGATTGCCAAGTACCGTGAGGAAATGAAGATTCCCACCTCGAGCCAACGGCGGGTCTTGTTCTGACCCACGCCCTGCCGCCGCCCGGATGCCGGCCGTGGCCGGAGCACCGGTTCGTCGCTGGCGGCAGGGGATCGTTGGCCGAATCGAATGCCTACAGGACACTGACGCAAATGCAATTCACGTTGACGGCCCGGAACGTCGCGGTGAACGACGAGCTGCGCGATCTCATCGACAAGCGGCTGCTGCCTCTCGAGCGGGTGCTCGGCGACGCCCTGGTCTCCGCCGAGGTGGTGTTGTCGTCGGCCCGCCACCTGTGCGTGTCGGAGCTGATCGTCCATGCGCGGGGCGATCACCGGCTGCACGGCATCGCGGAAGCGCCGAACTGGCAGGTGGCGGTCGGCACCGCCGTGGACAAGGTCAACCACCAGGCCCACACCCTGAAGGGCAAGTGGCAGGACCGCCGGCGTCACGCCGTACCGGCGTCCGAGTCCGCCACCCGGGATGCGGAGATGGACGATACGACGAGCATCGGTTGAGCCGGGGTGGACGGGCCGCACGCCGGCGGGATGGCGGGCGGGCCGCCGGCCGGCCGCGCGCCGACGTGGCGGGGGAGCGGAATGGCCGGCAGTCATCGCGGGGCGGCGGGCGGAGGGGGCCCGGCCGCCGCCGGCCCGGTGACCCGCTTCGTCGTGGTCACGGGTCTGTCGGGAGCCGGGAAGTCCGCGGCGATCCGGGCCCTGGAAGACCTCGGCTACCTGTGCGTCGACAACCTGCCGACGGTGCTGATCCCGACGCTGGCCGACCTCGATCCCGGGGAAGGCGCGCGCCGTGACGCCATCGCCGTCGTCGTGGACGCGCGGGATCGGTCGTTTCCCGATCGCTTCGCCGGCGTCTACACGGAGCTTCGCGCGCGGAGCCGCCTGCAGACCTGGCTCATCTTTCTCGAGGCTTCCGACGCCGCCCTGCTGCGGCGCTTCAGCGAAACCCGCCGGCCGCACCCGCTGGCGCCCGCGGGGTCGGTGATCGAGGGCATCCTGACCGAGCGGGCGCGGCTTCGCCCGATAAGGGAGATGTCGGATCTGGTGCTCGACACCTCCGACCTGACGGTGCACGAGCTGCGCCGGGCCTTCGGCGAGCTTGCGGAGGGAAGGGACGGCCGGGCGCGGTTGACGGCGACGCTGCTCAGCTTCGGCTACAAGCACGGGGTGCCGCCTGAATCGGACCTGCTCTTCGATGTCCGCTTTCTGCCGAATCCGTACTTCGTTCCGGACCTGAAGAGGCTGAGCGGCCTCGACCCGGGGGTCCGCGACTACGTGTGCACGGCCGACACGGCCGGGCCGTTCCTGGAGAAGACCGCCGATCTGCTCGAGTTCCTGCTTCCCAGGTACATCCACGAGGGCAAGAGCTACCTGACCATCGGCGTCGGGTGTACGGGCGGACGTCACCGTTCCGTCGTGATCGTCGAGCAGCTCAAGGCAAGGCTGTCGACGGTCGACGGGGTTCGATGGCGCGTGCGTCACCGAGACGTGGGGGCGGGACGCGGCGATGACGGGGAGGGCGTCGGATGAGAGTGGACAAGCCGTGGGGCTACGAGCTGCACTGGGCGAAGACCGAGCGCTACGTCGGGAAGATCATCCACGTCGATGCCGGACACGCCCTCAGCCTGCAGTACCACGTGGTCAAGGACGAGACCATCCTGGTCTGGAGCGGACGCATCCGGTTCGAGACGGGGCAGGGCGACTCCCGCGTGACCCGCGAGATGGGGCCGGGAGAGAGCGTTCACATCGCGCCGGGAACCGTGCACCGCATGACGGCCCTGGAGCCGACCGACATTTTCGAGGTGTCGACGCCCGAGCTCGACGACGTCGTTCGCCTCGAGGACCGATATGGGCGCAGCGTGGCCGGGGGCAAGGAGTCCGGGCCGTAGCAGGGCACTCTGGTATCCGCAGCATGCCGGTGGGCAGCGAAGCGTGCGGCGGGTGCCTCCGGGCCGGCGGGGGAGCCGCGGTGCGAAAGGGGCGTGCGTCTCCGGTTCTCAGAACGGGATGTCGTCCTCGCTCAGCTCGGCAGGGCCGGACTCGCCACTGCCGCTGGGCATGTCCTGACGCCCGCCGCCACCGTAATCGCCGCCGCCTGCCGCCGTATCCCGCCCGCCGCCGCCCTCGCCGCCGCGACTACCGAGCAGGGTGATGCGGTCGGTCTGGACCTCGGTGGTGTAGCGCTTGTTGCCGTCCCGATCGTTCCACTCCCGGGTCTGAAGCCGTCCCTCGACGCAGATCTGCTTGCCCTTGGTCAGATAGGGCTGCAGCGATTCGGCCTGCCGCCCCCAGACCACCACGCGGTGCCATTCGGTGCGCTCCTGCCGCTGTCCCGACGCCTTGTCGGTCCACGTGTCCGTGGTGGCGAGGGTGAAATTGCTGACGGCCCGGCCGGCGGCGGTATGCCGCTGCTCGGCGTCCCGGCCGAGGTTGCCGACGAGAAAGACCTTGTTGACGCTTCCCATTAGCTCTCAGTCCAGGCGATCGAGCGCCTGCTGCGCCAGATTCGCCATGTTGTCGTCGGGATGCTCCCGTACCACGGTCTGGAAGGTCTCCCGGGCCAGATCGATCTGGTCGAGGCGCTCCAGGGCGAGGCCGCGCTTGTAGAGCGCCTCGGCCACCACGTCGCCGGCGGGATAGCGCACGGCGACCTGCTCGTAGGCGTCGGCCGCTTCCAGGAACATCCCGTCCGCGTAGTAGTTCTGCCCGATGAAGAACAGGGCGTCATCGGCCAGCTCGGATCGGGGGAACGTGATGATGAACTGCTCGAATCCCTGACGTGACAGCGCCCATTGGCCCGTCGTGTAGTCCGTGTACGCGGTGTCGTAGAGCCGCTTCGGCGAGATCCCCGCGTTGGCGGGCAGCGAAGGCGCGAACGCCGGGTTCAACGGCAGGCCCGTCTCCGGATCGACCTCGAGGTCGGTCAGTGGCGCTCCGAGCATCGGCATGGCCATGCGCAGCGCCTCGACCTCCTGGGCGAGGGAGGACACCCGCACGTTGTTCTCGTCGATCTTCTCCCGCACCACCCGCACCCCGGTTGCCACGCTGTCGACCTGGAGCTGCTGATTCGCGAACCCGCGGCGGACATCGTCGCCCTGCGCGTCGAGCCGCGTCAGGATAGCCTGCAAGGTCTGCTCCAGCGCCGCGAGCATCAACTGCAGCCGCGCGTCCTGCTCCTGCAGCATGCGGATATCGGCCGCAATCTGCTGGTGCTCGCGGTTCTGGCCCCGGGCGGGAACGACGGTCAGGGCGGCCACGAGGAATCCGAGCGCGAACCTGAAGGGAAGCCCTCTCATGACATTACCTCTGCGCCGAACGGGGAATGGAAACCGGGGGAGCCCGTGGCCGGGCGCCGGCACGAGCGGTCCGCCCCTAATGGTAGCCTGGCCGCGGCCGATCCGCCAGCCCGAGCGGCCTCCGCTCCTACTTCTCCGTGATCACGAAATGCGCCCGCCGGTTGGCGGCCCACGCCGTCTCGTCGTTCCCGGGATCGAACGGAAACTCCTTGCCGTAGCTGACCGTCCGGACGCGCTCCGCATCCAGTCCGAGCTCCAGCAGGTAGCGCTGGGCGGCCAGGGCCCGCCGCTCGCCGAGCGCGAGGTTGTACTCGGGCGTGCCTCGTTCGTCGCAGTGCCCTTCGATGGTCACGGCCCAGGTGGGGAAGCGCGCGAGCATGTCCGCGTTGGCTTCCACCGCGTGCCGGCCCCGCTCGTCCAGCTCGGAGCTGTCCAGCACGAAGAACACCGGCTCGAGAAGCAGCGAGCGATTGAGCTCCTCGAGCGACTGGGAGGCGATCTGCTCGTCCGGCGTCAGGGACGGGGTCGCCACCGGCGGCGGGGGGGCGACGGTCTCCGGGGCCGGGTCGAAGGCGACGATCTCGGGGGGATCCTCGATCACCGTCCGTTCCATCGCCGGCTCGGGAAACGCAGGCGGCGGGTTGTCGGCGCATGCGGCCTGCAAGCCCGCCACCGCTGCGAGCGCCGCGACTCCGACGAGCCATGAACCGTGTCCTCGATCGTGCATCTTCGCCAGTTCCTCCTGTGTCTCCGACCCCTTGCTTGCGCCGGGCAACCCGGGTTGCCCGGCGGTCCCGCGGGTTACCGCGACCAGCTCGGCATCTCGTTGTTGCCGACCGACGTGACCCGGCGCAACCCCCGGCCGTCCCGGCCTATCGTGTAGATCTGCTTCGTCTCGTTGCGCGTCGACATGAACGCGATGTGGCGGCCGTTGGGTGCGTAGCTCGGGCTCTCGTTCGAGCCGAGCCCGAACGTCAGTTGACGCTCCTCGTTCGTGGCCAGATCCAGCACCTTGATGTCGTGTCCCAGGCCGGTCCGCGACGAGTAGGCTATCTCGTTGAACGGCGGCGGCGACCAGGTCGGCCGATCGCAGTAGGTCTCGTAGGTCAGCCGCCGCAGGCCGGTGCCGTCGGCGCCGATCACGTAGATCTGCGGGGCTCCGGTGCGATCGGACGTGAACGCGATCTGCTGGCTGTTGGGCGACCACGTCGGGCTCGTGTCGATGGCGGGGTGGTTCGTCAGCCGCTGGATCCCGGTGCCGTCGACGTTGGCGACGTAGATGTCGCTGCTGTCGTCGCGGTTGGAGTTGAAGGCGACGCGCCGGCCGTCCGGAGAGAAGGCGGGCAGGAAGTTCTGGCGCCGGCTGTCGCCGTCGATCGGCTTCGCCATGCGCCCCTCGAACAGGTACGACACCAGCACGTCGGCAAACCCGCTCAGCCACGACGTGTACGCGATGGACCGGCCGTCGGGGGCCCACGCGGGGGTCGTGTTGAGGGTGCGTGACACGGTGACCCGCCGCGGGTTGGCCCCGTCGTAGTCGGCGATGTAGATCTCCTTCACCGGCCGGTTCTCGACCAGCCCGAACGCCGATTCGCTGTCGCGGTCGGAGACGAACGCGAGCCGCGTGCGGGCCACGCCCTCGAGGCCGCGCTGGTGGCGGTGGATCTCGTCCGCAAGCTGGTGCGCGTAGAGACGGACGTTGCGGGTGGAGCCGGTGTAGATGACGCCGAACGCCGACCCGCCGTCGCGGACCGAGAACAGCCGGGCCGCTATCTCGAATTGGCGGTCGCCGCGGGCCTCGACGGTGCAGCTCACCACGCCGTCGGCGCCGATCTCCCGCCATCGGTCGAAGGGGAGATCGACCAGCGACCTCGCCGGCGGGATCGTGCGGTAGACGTCGCGGGGAATCAGCCTGAACTCGCGCTCGAAGTCCAGATCGTCCCAAAGCACCTGGGCGATGGTGCGGCTCGCCTCCTGCGTCGTCCGATCGGATGTCAGCGGCAGGCAGTCGGGCACCGCGATGCTCGGCTGGGACCCGATGCTGTCGCCGATGGTGACCCTGACCTCGTCCTGCTGCACCGGCCTCCCGCCCGCGCCGGTCGGCGCCGGCAGCAGGGGGGCGGCCAGCGTGAACAGGGCGGAGCGGCGGGAAATGCGGGCCATCGATGAATGCTCCTCAGCGTCTGTAGTGAAAGTCCAGATGAACGGTCAGACGGTCGGCGGGGAACGCCGGCGGCAGGTACGGCAGCTGCCTCGTCAGCAGCACGGCGCGCTCGGCGCTGGTGTCGAGCGCGAAGTGACCGCTGCTGGTCTCCCGCTCCACGTCGCTGATGCGGCCGTCACGCTGAATCGTGAACCTGATTGTCACCACCCCGGTCACGGGTTGACGGCGGTTCCAGTTGTTGCGGATCCGCTCCGTCATGACCGCGATGTACTCCGGACAGCAGAAGTTCAGGAGCTCGAGCTCTCCGCCGTCGCCGAGCCCGCCGGCGGAGAGCCCCACGCCATCCCCTTCGGCGCCGGTGTCCGCGAGGGCGCTGCCTTCGCGCAGCGCCGGCCCCCGGGTCGGCGTCCGGCCCCGCGACTCTTCCGGCGCCGCCTCCGACGGCACGTCCTCCTCGACCCGGCGGGCGGCGTCCTCGTCGGGCAGGACCACCTCCGGCGGGGCGGGGGTGGGGGGCTGAATCCACTGGGGGCGGTTCGCCTCCTCGAGCGGCAGCACCTCCTGCACGGGGCGCGCGGCGAGCGCCGCCTGTCCCCCCGTGCTGGGCCCGGCCGGACCCCCGAGGCTGATGTTCATGACGTCGGCCGACAGCTCCGTCTCGAGGTCGGCGACGAAGGCCGACGGGAACACGACGAGCACGGCCAGGAGGACGCCATGGCCGGCCAGCGAGATCGCGCAGGTGCGGCCGACGCCGTCCCCGCCGGCCCTGCGCTGGCGAACCACATCGGTGATGGACTGCATGCTGTGCCTGTCCGCCTCGGTCACGGCTCGGTCGGCAACGCGGTCACGAGCCCGACGTCGGAGACCCCGCCCGCCTTGAGCTCGTCGATGACCGACACCAGCTCCCGATAGGTGATGTCTCCGTCGCCGCGGACGAAGACCTCCCGAGCGTCGCTCGCGTTCAGCTCCTGCCGCATGCGCTCCGCGAGAACCTCGAGCCGGACCAGGTCGTCCCCGACCTGCACGATTCGATCCTCGCGGAACGTCAACCCGATCGTCACGAACAGCCGCTCGGCGACGAGCTGATCGGCGCGCCGCGACACCGGGAGGCTCACGTCCATGCCGCGCTGCATCATCGGCGCCGCCACCATGAAGATGATCAGCAGCACGAGCATGACGTCCACGAGCGGCACCACGTTGATCTCCGACAGCGACGTCGCGGCCCGCGGGCGTCCGCGCCGCCGCCCGCCGGTCGAGCCGCTCGTCCCGTGGCCGTGAATCGTGGGCATGTCCCCTATGACGCCTGAAGTGCGTTCGCGGACGCTACATGAAGTTCCTCTCCGAGATGTTGAGGAACTCCAGGGAGAAGTCGTCCATCATCGACAAGTAAAGGCGCACCTTGTTCGTCAGGTGGTTGTAGAAGTAGACGGCGGGAATCGCCGCCCCGAGGCCGGCGGCGGTCGCCACCAGCGCCTCGGCAATGCCGGGAGCCACCACCGTCAGGCTGGTGGAGCCCGTCCCCGCGATGCCCTGGAAGCTGTTGACGATGCCCACCACGGTGCCGAACAGCCCGATGAACGGGGTGATGCTGGCGGTCGTCGCCAGCAGGTGGACGCGGTGCTCCAGCTTGTTGGTCTCGACCACCGTGGCCCGCTGCAGCGCCCGGTCGACCGCCTCGAGGCTCCGCAGGACGGGACGCTCGCCGGTCCCGCCGTCGCCCTGGCGCAGTTGCGCGTTGAGCTCGGCGTAGCCGGCCTGGAAGAGCCCGGCCAGCGGACTGTGCTTCAGCGTGCGGCACGCCGAGCTCACCTCGGAGAACTTCGTGCTTTGCCGAAACACGTCGAGAAAGCTCCAGGTCTGCCGCTCTATCCGGGGGAACAGCCACAGCTTGTGGAGGGCGATACCCCACGAATAGACCGAGAACAGGAGCAGGAGAAGAAGGACGAACTTGTTGAGGGGCGTCGACTGGGCAATCCAGTCGAGCAAGTCACCACTCAACCCAGCGGACGACGCGCCATCGGCCTGCAATTGCATGGCCAAGGCGTAGCTACCAAGAGCACGCACGAGCCCTCCGTCAACTACCGAAGCGCGCCGCTGGGAAGGCGCTGACAGGCCAAGGTAACACGGCGGGGAGGCGCTGTCAAACCTATGATACGATGGCGCTTCCCGGCCCCCGGGACCCTGCCGGACCATGATCCGCTTTCTCAGCATTCGAGACTTGGCGGTCATCGATCGCCTGGAAATCGAGCTGGACGCCGGCTTCACGATCCTGACCGGCGAGACCGGTGCCGGCAAGTCGATCCTGGTGGGTGCCCTGGGCCTGCTGCGGGGGGCGCGGGCATCGTCGGGCCTGGTGCGGACCGGCGCAGAGCGGGCGGTGGTGGAGGCGATGGCGGAGGACGCCGACGGGGGCGAGCGCGTGCTGCGCCGCGAGGTGTCGGCACGGGGCCGGAGCCGGGCCTTCGTCGACGACCGGCTCGTCTCGACCGCGGCCCTCCGATCCGTCGGCGCGCGGTTGCTCGACATCCATGGCCAGCACGAGCATCAGGCGTTGCTCGATCCGTCGACCCATCTCGATCTGCTCGATCGCCACGCCGACCTCGCGCCGCTGCGCGGCTCGGTGCGGGACGCCTTCGGGGGCTGGCAGGACGCCCGCCGGAGTCTCGAGCAGGCGCGCGCCCGCGCCGCCACCGCGGTCGAGCGCGCCGAGATCGTGGCGCTGCGGCTTCGCGACATCGACGAGGTCGACCCGGTGGAGGGCGAGGACGAGACGCTGGCCGCGCAACGGCGGCTGCTCGCCAACGCCGAGCGAGTTCACCGCCTGGCGGCCGAGAGCTACGCGGAGCTGTACGACGGGGACGGCGCCGCGCTGGACGTCCTCGACCGGGTGTGGCGGCGGGTAGAGGAGCTCGCGGGCTTCGATGGCGAGTTCGCGCCGCACCTCGCGGCGAGGGACACGGTGCGGCCCCACCTGGAGGAGCTCGCGTACGCCTTGCGGTCGCGCGCCGGCGGGGTCGACGCGTCGCCCGAGCAGCTCCCGGCGATCGAGGAGCGCCTGGCGAAGCTGGAGCGCCTCAAGCGCCGCTACGGCCCGACCCTGGCGGACGTCGTCGCCCATCGCGACGGGCTGCGGCGGGAACGCGAGCAGATGGAAGGGGAGACCGACCTCGAATCGCTGGAGGCCGCCGCCTCGGCGGCGGGAGAACGCTACGCCGGCCTCGCCCGCACGCTGTCCGGGCGCCGCCGCGCGGCGGCGGGCGAGCTGGCCCGCGCCGTCGAGGGCGGGTTGGGCGAGCTGGCGATGGAGCGCACGCGGTTCGAGGTCGTGTTCCTCGAGGCGGCGGAGGGGGAGGCGGCCTGGACGGACCGGGGAGTCGACCGGGTGGAGTTCTTCTTCTCGGCCAATCCCGGAGAGGACGTCCGGCCGCTCGCGCGCATCGCTTCCGGCGGCGAGCTCTCGCGCGTCATGCTGGCGCTGCGGACGGTGATCTCCACCGACCCGCCCGGCCGCACGCTGGTCTTCGACGAGGTGGACGCGGGCGTCGGCGGGGAGGCGGCCGAACGGATAGGGGCCAGGCTGCACGGGCTGGCGGAGCGCTACCAGGTGCTCTGCATCACGCACCTGCCGCAGATCGCGGCCTGGGGCGCCAGCCACCACCGGGTCACGAAGTCGGTCCGCGACGGACGGACGCTGGCCTCGGTGGACCGGCTCGAGGGGGAGTCGCGGGCCTCGGAGATCGCGAGGATGATGACCGGGACCCGGGTCTCGGGTACCGTGTTGGAGAGCGCGCGGGAGCTGCTGTCGCCGGCGAAGCCGAACCGACGGGCTCCATGAGCGCGCCGGGCCGGAGCCTGCGGCGCAGAACGGCGTGGACTCCTGGAGCGTTGGGGTCGGGCGCCGGGCCGAGGCCGCCGCGCGACCCTGCGGTCGCGCCGGGCGTTTCGCCGGGGCGAAGAGTCCTGCGGCGACGAGTGGCAGGCAAGAGTCTGCGCCCGTAGAACGGCGCGGACTCCTGGAGGGTTGGTTGGGCGCCCGGCGGAGCCGCAGGCGACGATGGGCGGGCCAGGAAGGCAACCGTGGCGAGGAAGTACTTCATCGAGACGTTCGGCTGCCAGATGAACGTCCACGACTCCGAGCGGCTCGCAGGCCTGCTCGACCAGGCGGGGTACGAAGCGGCCGAGGCCGTCGGCGATGCGGATCTCGTGGTCATCAACACGTGCAGCGTCCGCGAGCGGGCCGAGGAACGGCTCTATACGGAGCTCGGCATGGTGCCCGGCGGGCGCGGCGGCAAGCGCCCCGTCGTCGCGGTCACCGGCTGCGTCGCGCAACAGGAGGGGCGCGCCCTGCTCGAACGCGGCCAACGCGTCGACCTCGTCGTGGGCACGCAGGCGTTGAGCCGGCTGCCGGCCATGGTGGACGGCCTCACCGGCCACCGGCCGGAGCGCGTCGACGTCAATCCCTACGACAACGTCTCGTTCCCGTTGGGAGTGGCCCGGCGCTCGAACCCGGTGACGGCGGCGGTCACGATCATCGAGGGATGCAACGACTTCTGCGCGTTCTGCGTCGTGCCGTACACGCGGGGCCACGAGCGGATGCGGCCGGCCGCAGAGATTCTCGACGAGGTGCGGCTCGCCGCCGACGGCGGCCATCGCGAGGTCCATCTCCTCGGGCAGATCGTGAATCACTACTCGGCGCCCGACCGCCCCGGCTGCGACTTCGCCGAGTTGCTCGCGCTGGTCGACGACGTCCCGGGCATCGAGCGCATCCGGTTCGCGAGCCCGCACCCGCGTCACGTCAGCGACCGGATGATCGGGGCCATGCGGTCGCTCCCGAAGGTGTGCCGGCATCTGCACCTGCCCGTACAATCGGGCTCGACCGCGGTGCTGGCGCGGATGCGCCGCCGCCACACGCGGGAGGACTACCTGCAGCTCGTCGATCGGTTGAGGGCCGCGGTGCCGGACATCGCCCTGTCGACCGACGTCATCGTCGGGTTTCCGGGCGAGACCGACCGCGACTTCGAGGAAACGCTCAGCCTGACCCGCCGCGTGCGGTACCACAGCATGTTCTCCTTCAAGTACTCGGAGCGGCCGAACACGCTGGCCTCCAAGCGGCTCGCCGACGACGTGCCGGCGGCCGAGAAGACGCGGCGAATCGTCGGACTGCAGGAGCTGCAGAAGGGGATACAGTCCGAGATTCACCGGACGCGCGTCGGTGCCGTGGTCGAAGTCCTGGTCGACTCGACGAGCCGCCGGCGCGCCACGGAGCTGGCCGGCCGCACAAGCGGGAACACCGTGGTCAACTTCCGCGCGGGTTCCGGTGACGCCGAGTCGGGCGACCTGCTGGGCCGTCTCGTCAGGGTGCGCATCACCGACAGCGGACCGTTCAGCCTGCGGGGTGAGCTCGCCGATTCTCCTGCACCGCGCCCGGCGCCGCCGGCCCGTCGCGTGGTGGCCGGGGGGGGCGCCGAGGCGGCGGGGTAGCCGGCAATGCGTCGGCGGAGGCGTTTCGCGCCAGCGAGACTCCCGACGCGACCGAGGGTCGCGCGGCGGCCTGCGAGCGCCGCCCGACCACCCGGCGGGAGCCCCGCCGTCGGACTCCCGTGAGGAGCGGAGGTATCGATGCAGGTCGAGATGTCCATCAAGGGGTTGATGGTGGATCCCATCACCAACATGCCTATCGTGATCCTGCACGACGCCGAGGGGCAGCGGGTCCTGCCCATCTGGATGGGCGTGTTCGAGGCCAACGCCATCGCGCTGCAGATCGAGAACGTGTCGACCCCGCGGCCGATGACGCACGACCTGCTGCGCAACGTCATTCACGATCTCAACGCGGACGTCCGCAAGGTCGTCGTCACCGATCTGAAGGACAACACCTTCTATGCCGTGATCCACCTGATGGCGCAGGGCGAGCCGGTGGCCATCGACGCCCGCCCCAGCGACGCCATCGCGCTGGCCCTTCGCGTGCGGGCCCCGATCTTCGCCGAGGACACCGTTATCGACCGCGCCAAATCGCTGAACATCACGCCCGACAAGGCCGACTCGGAGCGCCTGCAGAAGTGGCTGGAGGCCCTCGATCCGGAAGAGTTGGGGAAGTACAAGATGTGAAGGGGCCCATTGACACGTTGTCGCGAGCGTTCCTAAAATGGGGCCGCAGTCGGATCGGGCGTCCGACCAGGTCCTCGGCGCGTTTCCTGCCAGCAGCCGCTCGACATGATCGTCGCGATCGCCAATCAGAAGGGCGGCGTAGGCAAGACCACCACCGCGATCAACCTCGCTGCCGCGCTGTCGCTCCGCGAGGGGCGGACCCTGCTGATCGACCTCGACCCGCAGAGCAACAGCACCCTGTCGTTCATCGACCGCACCACGATCACGCGATCCGTCTACGACGCCTTCGCCGACCGGGACTGCTCGCTCGCGGACATCGTGCTGCCGGCCGAGCAGCAGGAGAACCTGTCGGTCGCGCCGGCCCAGATCTCGCTGGCCAAGCTCGAGGCGCGCATGGTGGGGGAGCTCGACGCCCACTTCAAGCTGAAGGATCTGCTGGCTCCCCTCGCCGACACCTACCGCTACGTCGTCATCGACTGCCCGCCGACCCTCGGCCTCCTCACCGTCAACGCCCTGGTGGCCGCGACGCATCTGCTGATTCCGATTCAGTCGTCCTACTTTGCGCTCGAGGGCACGGACGACCTCCTGGAGACGATCGAGAAGGTCCGGACGAGAGCCAACCCGAGCCTCGAGATGATCGGCGTGCTCATCACCATGCACGACCGGCGGACCTCTCTCGGCCGGGACATCCGCACCCAGATCAACAGGGTCTTCGGCACCAAGGTGTTCAACACGGTCATCTCGAAGAACGTGCGCCTGGAGGAGAGCCCCGCGTACCGCGAATCGATCTTCTCCTTCGCCCCGGACTCCAAGGGCGCGTCGGACTACTACCGCCTGTGCGAGGAGGTCATTGATCGTGCCTAGAAGAGGACTCCCGAGCGCAGTCAAGATGCGCCACGATCAGCACTACGTGGAGGCCCTGGCCGCATCCGCCGGTGCTCCCCTCGGCCGCATGGTCCCCATCGACCAGGTCGACCCCAATCCCGACCAGCCGCGGCAGGTCATGGGCGACCTGTCCGAGCTCATGGCGTCCATCTCGGAAAAGGGCATCCTCGAGCCCCTGATCGTGCGGCAGCGGCGGGGCCGGTTCCAGATCGTGGCCGGCGAGCGGCGCTACCAGGCCGCGGTTCGGCTGCAGCTCGCGGAGGTGCCGGTCGTCATCCGCGACGTCGCCGACGACGAGATGATCGAGATTGCCCTCATCGAGAACCTCCAGCGCAAGGACATCAGCCCGTTCGAAGAGGCGGAAGCGCTGCAGTCGCTCGTCCTGGGGCACGGCTACAAGCACGAGGAGATCGCCAGGAAGATCGGGAAGTCGCGCACCTCGGTCACCGAGTCTCTCGCCCTCCAGGCCATGCCGGACGAGGTCCGGGAGCTGTGTCGGCTGGCCGACATCACCTCCAAGTCGCTGCTGTTGCAGGTGGTTAGACAGGGCGACGCCAAGAAGATGGTGGCCTTCCTCGAGCAGCTCACGCGAGGGGGCGGCCAGGCGACCCGCGAGCAGGCGCGAGCGGTGGCGGCCAGGCAGAGCGACAAGCAGAAATCGGGGCGCCCCAAGGCCTTCGTGTTCAAGTACGTCCCGCCCGCCAAGAGCTTCAACCTGAACCTCAGGTTCCGGAAGTCCGACGTCGACCGTGAAGAGATCATCTCGGCCCTCACCGAGATCATCGAAGAGCTGAAGCAGGCCGAGTGACCGAGCGGCGGCCCCCGCGCTGAATCGTCCGAGCGGCGGACCGCTGGGCGAGTTCCACCGAGGCTCGCCGACACAGATCCACCCACGACTCCCACCCACGACGCTCGCGGGCTTGGGCGTTCCGTTTTGAGAGCCTCCGGCGGCGGCCCCTCGCAGTGGGCGAGTTCCACCCGAGGCTCGCCGACACAGGTCCCACCCACGACTCCCACCCACGACGCTCGCGGGCTTGGCGTTCCGTTTTGAGAGCCTCCGGCGGCGGCCCCTCGCAGGCAACTGGTTGCGTGCGCGCCGGGGGCGTTTGGACCCAGAAGTTAACATAACATCCCTTATCCGACCCAACGTGAGCGTCGATCCGAGGGAACGCGGCCGGGACTCGGCGGTCCGCCGGTAGCCGGCGAGGATCCGTCGCCGGCGGCCCCCTCGTCGATGTCGGCCCAGCGCAGGGCGCTGACCTCGCGCTGCCGCATCTCGACCATGAAGAGAACCACCCGCGATCACGACGTCCGAGGCTGCGGCCGCGCTCGAGGGCGACGCGGATCGGAGCTGCCCTCCAGCTCGACGCCACTGCCGTTGGCCAGAGGACGAGGACGGCGGCCAAGTCCGGCGGCCCGGGCGACCGCGCCTCCCCGACCTCGGATCGCCGGTCCGCCGCCGGTTGGCCGGCGAGAACCGGGCCGGTCGTTCCCCCGGCGGGACTGGGCTCGCCGGTGAGGTGGGCGCGGAAGCGCCGCTCGTGCAGCTCGGCGAGGTAGCCGGGCAGAATCGCGGCCTGCGGCGGAGCGCCCGGGGCGGGTGTCGAGGCGGCGACCAGGGTCCGCGAGCCACCACCGCCGTGGCCGCGCCCCAAGCTCCGAACCGCAGGTTATTGGGATAGCCTGGGCCGAGGCGTGAATGTCGGGTCGCCCGCGTTCGCGGTCATCCCTTCCACGTCTTCTAGTCCGCCCGGAGAATGGCCGCGGGGTCGATGCGGCTGACACGCCGGGCCGGCAGCCAGCACGCGAGCAAGGCGGCCGCCGCCACCACGAGCGGCGCCGCGAGGAACGTCCGGCCGTCGAGCTGGCCGATGCCGAAGAGGAGGCTCTCGAGAAGGCGCGTCGCGGCCGCGGCGGCCGGGATGCCAGCGGCGAGCCCCACAACCACCAGGGCCGCTCCCCGTCCGACAACGAGCGCGAGGATGTCACCGCGCCGCGCGCCCAGCGCCAGCCGCAGGCCCATCTCGCGGCGCCGCTCGGAGGTGACGAAGCTCAGCAGGCCGTAGATGCCGGTCGCCGTAAGCACGAGCGCCAGCGCCGAGAACGCCGCGGCCAGGAGAGCGTGGAAGCGCGGGGAGGCGACCGATTCCGACAGGCGCGCGTCCAGGGTCCGCACGTCGTCCAGCCGTGCGTACGGGGCGACCTCGGCTACCGCCTCGCGGAGGAAGGAGACGGCCGCCTCCGGATCGCCGGCGGTCCGCACCGCGACGAACGGCGCCTCGGGAAGGCGGTCGAGGGCGAGCGCCACCGCAGCGCCCGGCTGCCGGACCGGGAGGTAGACCTCCCCGTACCGGTCCACCGAGTCGAGGCCCACTTCCCGCACATCTGCTACGACGCCGATGACTTCGAGCGGCGTGTCGAACGGCGGCAGCCGGAGTTGCCGTCCCGCGGCCGGACCGCCGCCGAACACTTCGCGCGACAGGGTCTCGTTGATGACGGCAACCGGGGGACCGGCCTCGGTGTCCCTCTCGGTGAAGACCCGGCCGCCCAGCAGCCGCAGCCCCAGCGCGCGGAAGTAGCCGGCGCTGGCGAGGCGCACCCGCATCGTGACGAAATCGTCGCGGGCGGGAGTGCGCAGCGAGACGTTCAGCGTGGGACCACTCACGAGCGGCAGAACCGACGTCACGCCGACAGCTTCAACCTCCGCGAGCTGCGTAAGGCCGTTCAGGCGTTCGACCAGCGTCCAGAGACCCGTTCGTCCCGGCGCCACAATCGTCAGGTTCAGGCGAGACCCCTGAAGCGCGGGCACGACGCCGGCCATCATCCCGGTGAGGACCGACAACCCGCCGGCGACGAACAGCGCACGCCCGTCGAAGCCCACCGCATCCCCCCAGGCGGCGCTGCCCGGCGCCAGCGCCGGAGCGGCGCGAAGCAGCCAGCCCGCCACCGCGACGCCGATCGCGCCGCCCCCGACGCCCAGCACCACGCTCTCGGTCAGGAGCTCACGGACGAGCCGGCCGCGGCCCGCGCCGAGCGCGGCGCGCACGGCCAGCAACTGGCGGCGCATCGCGCCACGCGCCAGGAGCAGACCGCTGACGTTGATGCACGCAATCAGCAGCACGAGCGCTGTGGCTGCCGTCAGCGCGAGGAGCGCGGGACGATACTCACGCGCCAGCTCGTCCTGCAGCGGGACGACCGTCAGGGTCCGGGCCCCCAGCAGGAGCACGCTCGCCTCGGCGGCGGCCCGGGTCGGTGACACACCCGGGCGCAGCCGTGCTATCGCCGCGTGGAACGAGACGAATCCGGTCTGGCCGTTCTCGGCAGATGGCATGCGAAACGGTCGAATCACCAGCGGCTTCCAGAACTCCTCCGCGAGCGTCGGGAAGTAGAAGCCCTCAGGGAGCACGCCGACGACCGTGTGCGCGGCGCCGTCGAGGACGATGGAAGTGCCCACGACGTCCGGGTCGGCCGCGAAGCGGCTGGTCCAGGCATCGAAGCTCAGGAGGACCACGCGGTCGGCGCCCGGGTGGGCGTCGGCGTCGACGAAGAGCCGGCCCAGATGCGGCGTCGCCCGCAGCACCGTGAACACCGAGGGCGAGACCACCCGGCCCGTCAGCGTGCTCGAGCCGTCGGCGCCGAAGACCAGGGACTGGGACAGCAGGCCGTACTCGGCAACGCTTTCGAACGATGCGCCCTCGTCGCGGAGTATCTGCAGATCGCTGGTGGCGACCCACGGGACGCGCGCATCGGACGCACCCGTGGCCACGGTCACGATGGCCGCCGGGTCAGGATAGGGAGGCGGCCGCAGCAGCAGGGCGTCGACGATACTGAACATCGCGGTGGTCCCGCCGATGCCGAGCGCGAGGGTCACGACGGCGGACAGCGTGAAGGCGGGTCGCCGCGCGAGCGCTCTCACGGACTGCCGGATATCCCCGCGGAGGTGGTCGGTAGCGATGCATAGCTTGCCGAAGATCCCAGCCATGGTTTCGCCTCCAGCGAGCCTCGCGCCGATGAGCCGCCCGAACCGGCTCGCGCATTCCCTGTCAGTGCACGGATTCCAGCAGGGGCAATAGGCTGTGATTGAGGCGTCCCCGTTCTCTGGGAATCGTCACCTCTCCCCCGCTCGCCGCTCCAGAGTAGGGAGGCCCGTCCGGAACGGATCGGGAGGATGCCCGTCCCCGAGCCTGCCCGCGGCGGCGAGTTCCGGCCAGGTCGCGGTACCTGAGACCCGACTCGATGCTCCTGCCCCACCGCGCGGCCACGCTCGACAGTCAACCCCCCGGCGGCGAGGCGCCCCAGCCCCCGAACCTCGGGGTTGTGGGATAGTTCTCTTCGACGGCCAGCTCCAGGTGGGTGCGGAGCTCATCGTCGAGCTCCTGCTCGGCCGCCGCGCCGCGCAGGCGCGTCCTCACGCTCGCCAGCCATCGCCGGAGGATCATGGCGCCGCCTCCAGGAACAGCGCGACGATCGCCGCCGTCCGCTCCCAGCTCTCGACCTGCTTCACGAGCTGGGACCGCGCCCGCCTCCTCCCGCCGGCCCGTACACGGCGGGCGGGCTCCAGGTCGCGCTTGGGAAAGGTCGTCGTTGAACGCGAACTGTCTCCAGAAGGTCTCGTCGGGCCCCACGGGTCGGACCTCGACCGTGATCTGCTGGGTCGTGGCTGCTCGCCGGCTCAGCGTCCCGCCGCGGCGGGCGACTTGGTACAATCGATGTGGTGTTCCGTATCATCGACCGCTACATCCTGCGGGAGGCGCTGTCGCCGATCGTCCTGAGTCTCCTGGTCTTCACCTTCCTGTTGATGATCGACCCGATCATGCGCTATGCCCGGGAGCTGATCGAGAAGGGTGTGGACGGCTGGACGATCATGGAGCTCATGCTGTGGCTCGTGCCGCAGGGGCTCGGTATCACCGTTCCGGTGGCGGTACTCGTCGGGCTGTTGATGGGCTTGGGCCGGTTGTCGGGAGATCGCGAGATCGTGGTGATGCAGGCGTGCGGCGTGAGCATCTACCGCCTGCTGCGTCCGGTCCTCGTGCTGGCGTTCGCAGCCGCCGCGGCCACCTGCTATACCATGGTCGTGCTGCTGCCGGACGCCAACTAGGCATTTCGGGAGATCGCCGACCGCAACGTGGCGGCGGCGACCGAGAACGACGTCAAGGCGCGCGTCTTCTACCAGGGCCTGCCCGGCATGGTCCTCTACGTCGACGCGGTGGATCTGCAGGGCACGGGCTGGTCCGGCGTCTTCCTGGCCGACACCCGGGACGACGACGCGCACCGTATCTACGTTGCGGACGAGGGCCGCATCGTGCTCGACCTGGCGAACCGGCAGGTCGACATCGTCCTGACGTCGGGGGCCGCGCACGACGTCGACCAGGCTGATCCCTCCACCTACAACGTCAACCGCTTCGAAGAGATCGTGCTGGGGCTCGACTTCGACGAGATCTTCCCGGACGGCGGGGTGCCGCGCGGGCTGAGCGAAATGACCATCGGCCAGCTGCGGGCGCGCACGGCGGAGCTCGAGGGCCTGGGGCTGCCGGCGCACAACCCGATCATGGCGCTCCACCAGAAATTCTCGTTTCCGGTGGCCTGCCTCGTGTTCGCGTTCATCGGCCTCGCCCTCGGCGTGACGACGCGCAGGGACGGCAAGCTCGCCAGCTTCGCGCTGGGCGTCGGCGTCATCTTCGCCTACTACATCCTGTGGTTCGGCGGACAGGGGCTCGCGAAGAGCGCCCTCGTCTCGCCGCACTGGGCGGTGTGGATCTGCAACATCGTGCTGGGCGCGTTCGGCCTGGCGCTGCTGGTGTGGCGCGCCCGCTTCGGGGAGCACCGGTTCCTGCCTGGCCTGCCCGGCTGGCGGCGCCGGCCGCCGCCGCCAGCCGGGTCCAACGACGCCGCGGCCGTATCGGGCGACGCGGAGCCGGGGCGCGGGGTGAGCCTGGGAAGCGGCATCGGCTGGGGCGTGAGCCTGCTCGACCGCTACGTGGCCAAGCAGTACCTCCGGCTCGTCGTGCTGTCGTTCGTCGGGCTGCTCGGCATCTTCTACATCGTGACGTTCCTCGAGATCTACGACCGGCTGCTCAGGGGCGACACCACGCTGGATATGGTGCTGGAGTACTTCTGGTACGCCACGCCGCAGTTCGTCTACTACGTGCTGCCCATCTCGGCCCTCGTGGCCACGCTGGTCACGGGGGGCCTGTTCACGAAGACAAGCGAGCTCACGGTCATGAAGGCGTGCGGCATCAGCCTCTACCGCGTGTCCCTGCCGCTCTTCCTTTTCGCCACGCTGTGGAGCGGCACGCTCTTCTTCATGAGCGAGAGCTTCCTGGCCGACGCCAACCGCCGGGCCAGCGAGCTCAACCGCGTCATTCGCGGGGGCTCCCCGGAGTACGTCGACATCCTGCAGCGACGCTGGCTGATGGGCGAGGACGGCACCATCTACAACTACGGCCACTTCGACCCCACCGCCGTCACGCTGGACCGGGTCACCGCCTACCGGTTCGCGGAGGACGAATGGCGGCTCGCCGAGCGGGTGTTCGCCGGTAACGCCCTCCACGAGGCGGAGTGGCTGGGCCGGGACGTCTGGGCGCGTCAGTTCGACGAGGACAGGAGTCCGGGCCCGTTCGAGACGAGCGCACGGCTTCCGTTGCCTCTCGCCTCGCCGGAGTCCTTCGCGACGGAACGACCGGACGCCGAGCGGATGAGCTACCGGGAGCTCGATCGCTACATCGCGGACCTGTCGGCCAGCGGAGAAGATGTCGTCCCTCTCCGGGTAGAGCTGCAGCGCAAGCTGTCCTTCCCCTTCATCACCCTCATCCTGACCCTCATCGCGGTGCCGTTCGCGGTCACCATGGGCCGGCACGGAGCGTTGTCCGGCGTCGGGATCGGCATCGTGCTCGCGCTCTCCTACTGGGTCGTCATCAGCATCTTCGCGGCCATCGGAAGCGCCGGGATCGTGACTCCCCTGCTCGCCGCGTGGGCCCCCAACGTCCTCTTCGGCGGCTCTGCCGCGTACCTGCTGCTCGCGGCGCGGACCTGAGGCGTCCGGGTCGCCGGACGGCGCGTAGTCTGGTGCGTGGGTTGGGAACCGGGCAAAGCCGCCGGCGACGATTGGCGGGCCGGGGCATCCCGCGGCGCGGCACGCGGTGGGCCCGGTGGGGTCGGGCGCTCGACAAGCGGAGCCGGGGGTCGCGCGTTGCGTTCCGGGAGAAGGCTTGGTCCGGCGTGTCGTCCCGGACGCAGGGTCGCCAAGGTCTGCCGGATGGTCAAGTCGGCCGGCCGACATCGTCTCGCGGCGGGCGGGCGACTTGGTACAATCGGACGTGATGTTCCGCATCATCGACCGCTACATCCTGCGGGAGACGCTGCCGCTGGTCTTCCTGAGTCTGCTGGTCTTCACCTTCCTGTTGCTGATCCCGCCGATCATGGATGTGGCTCAGGAGTTGTTCGCCAAGGGCGTGGACGGCTGGACGATCGCGGAGCTCCTGCTGCTGCTGGTGCCGCAGGGGCTCGGCATCACGATTCCGATGGCGGTGCTGATCGGCCTGCTGATGGGCCTGGGCCGGATGTCGGGGGATCGGGAGATCGTCGTCATGCAGGCGTGCGGCGTGAGCATCACCCGGCTGCTGCGCCCCGTCGTCGCCCTGGCCGTCGTCGCCGCCGCGGCCACCTGCTACACCCTCGTCATGGTGTTGCCCGACGCCAATCAGCGGTTCCGCGACATCGTCTTCGAGACCGTCGCGGCGGGGACGGAGAACGACGTGAAGGCGCGCGTCTTCTACGAGGGCCTGCCGAGAATGGCCCTCTACGTCGACGAGGTCGATCTCCTGGGTACCGGCTGGTCCGGTGTCTTCCTCGCCGACACCCGAGATGCCGAGGCTCCGCAGGCCTACATCGCCGACGAGGGACGCATCGTGCTCGACCCCGCGCGCCGGCAGGTCGACATCGTGCTGACCTCGGGGGCCGCGCACGACGTCGACCGGGCCGAGCCCTCCACCTACCATGTCAACCTGTTCGACGAGATCGTGCTGGGCCTCGAGTTCGACGAGGTCTTCCCCGACAGCGTCCTGCCGCCCGGCGAGAACGAGATGACGATTGCCGAGTTGCGGGCGCACACGGCGGAGCTGGAGTCCCGGGAACTCCCGGCGCACAACCCGATCATGGCGATCCACCAGAGATTCTCCCTCCCGGTCGCGTGCCTCGTGTTCGCCTTCATCAGCCTCCCGCTGGGGGTCAGCACCCGCAGGGACGGCAAGCTCGCGAGCTTTGCCCTCGGCATCGGCGTCATCTTCGCGTACTACATCCTCATGTTCGGCGCCATGGGGCTGGCGAGGAGCGCCCTCGTCTCGCCGCACTGGGCCCTGTGGATCTGCAACATCGTGCTGGGCGGAACCGGCGTGCTGCTGCTCGCATGGCGCGCCCGTTTCGGGGAGGATCGCATTCTGCCTGTCCTGTCCCGCCTCCGCGGACGGGCTTCCGCGCCGCCTGCCGAGCCGGTTCCTCCGGTTCCGGCGTCCGACGCGGGAGCGGGACCCGGGGTGAGCCTGGGAGGCGGCATCGGCTGGGGCCCGAGCCTGCTGGATCGCTACGTCGCCAAGCAGTACCTCAGGCTCGTGGCCCTCGCCTTCGTCGGTCTCCTCGGCATCTTCTACATCACCACCTTTCTCGAGATCTCCGACCGGCTGTTCCGGGGCGATACGACGCTCGACATCGTCCTGGAGTACTTCTGGTACGCCACGCCGCAGTTCGTTTACTACGTGCTGCCCATCTCGGCCCTCGTCGCCACCCTGGTCACGGTGGGATTGCTCACGAGGACGAGCGAGCTGACGGTGATGAAGGCGTGCGGCATCAGCCTGTACCGGATCGCCCTGCCCCTCTTCCTTTTCTCGCTGCTGTGGAGCGGCACCCTGTTCGGCATGAGCGAGAGCTTCCTCGCCGAAGCCAACCGCCGGGCCACCGAGCTCCGCCGGGTCATTCGCGGAGGCTCCCCGCAGTACGTCGACATCCTGCAGCGGCAGTGGCTCATGGGCGAGGACGGCGCCATCTACAACTACGCGGGGTTCAACCCCGTCGAAGTGATGCTGCACGAGCTCACGGCCTATCGATTCGCCGAGGACGAATGGCGTCTCGCCGAGAGGCTGTTCGCGGGGCTCGCGGTCTACGAAGATGATTGGCAGGGCCGCGACGTGTGGGTCCGGCAGTTCGACGAGGAGAGGATTCCGGGGGCTTTCGAGGCGATGGCGCAACTCAAGCTGCCGATCGCCCCACCAAACGCGTTCGCGACGGAACCACCCGACGCCGAACGGATGAACTATCGGGAGCTGGAACGCTACATCGGCGAGCTCTCCGCCAGCGGCCACGACGTGGTCCCGCTCCGGGTCGAGCTGCAGCGCAAGCTGTCGTTCCCGCTCGTCACGCTGATCCTGACCCTCATCGCGGTTCCGTTCGCGGTCACCATCGGCCGGCACGGCGCGCTGTCGGGCGTGGGCGTCGGCATCCTGCTGGCGCTCTCCTACTGGGTCCTCGTCAGCGTATTCGCGGCCATCGGGAGCGCTGGCATGCTGACTCCCCTGCTCGCCGCGTGGGCTCCCAACGTCCTCTTCGGCGGCTCTGCCGCGTACCTGCTGCTCGCGGCGCGGACCTGAGGCGTCAGCATCCTCACAGCCCGGCGGCGCTGCGAAGGGCGTCCGCCTTGTCGGTCCGCTCCCAGGTGAAGTCGGGCTCCGACCGGCCGAAGTGGCCGAAGGCGGCGGTCTGCCGGTAGATGGGCCGGCGGAGATCGAGGGTCTCGATGATGCCGCGGGGTGTCAGGGAGAAGTGCTCGCGCACGAGCTCCCTCATGCGTTTCTCGTCGATCCTGGCGGTCCCGAAGGTGTCGACGAGCACCGACACCGGGTCGGCGACGCCGATGGCGTAGGCCAGCTGGACCTGGACGCGGTCGGCGAGGCCGGCGGCGACGCAGTTCTTCGCCACGTAGCGCGCCATGTAGCTCGCTGAACGGTCGACCTTGGTGGGGTCCTTGCCCGAGAAGGCGCCGCCGCCGTGGGGCGCGGCCCCGCCGTAGGTGTCGACGATGATCTTGCGGCCCGTCACGCCGGCGTCGCCGTGCGGCCCCCCCATCACGAACCGGCCGGTCGGGTTGACGAGGATGCGGGTCTTGTCGTCGAGGAGCGACGCGGGAACGACCGGCTTCACCACGTGGGCCAGCACGTCCTCGCGGATGCGGTCGTTCTCCACGTGGTCGCCGTGCTGGCTGGACACCACGACGGTGTCGACGCGCACCGGCGTGTCGCCATCGTACTCGACCGTCACCTGCGACTTGCCGTCCGGCCGCAGGTAGTCGATGACGCCCTCGCGCCGGGCCCGCGACAGGGCCCGGCACAGATCGTGGGCCAGCGCTATCGGCAGCGGCATCAGCGACTCGGTCTCGCGGCAGGCGTAGCCGAACATCAACCCCTGGTCGCCGGCACCGCCCGGGTCCACCCCCATCGCGATGTCCGGCGACTGCCCGTGGATGGACGACAGTACCGCGCAGGTGTCTGCGTCGAACCCGAACTTGGCCCTCGTGTACCCCACGTCGCGGATGGCGTTCCGCACCACGTCCGTGAAATCGGTCGAGCCGGTGCAGGTGATCTCGCCGGCGATCACCACGAGCCCGGTGGTCAGCAGCGTCTCGCAGGCGACGCGGCCGGTCGGGTCCTGGGTGAGGACGGCGTCCACGATGCCGTCCGACACCTGGTCGGCGATCTTGTCCGGATGGCCCTCGGTGACGGATTCCGACGTGAAGAGATAGTGCCCGGTCCGGCGCATGTGCGGTGCTCCTCGTGACGCTCGTGACGACTGCAGGCATCCGGCGGCGCCGGATGGGTGACGCGGTCTCGTCCCGATCCCGCGAACCTGAAGTGTTGGTCGCGAGGCGCCCGCGGGTCGAAGCGCTCGTGCGGCCGACCCCGCGGATGCCTCGGCAACCGCTAACGATACCATCCGCGCGCAGCCTGGATCAACGCGTCGGCGAGCCTGGCAGCGTGACCTCGAGGTCACGCGTCGGCGATCGGTCATGCCCGAGGATGGAACTCGTCGTGGATCGCCCTGAGCCGCGCGTCGAGAATGTGGGTGTAGATCTGCGTCGTCGACAGGTCGGCATGGCCCAGCAGGGTCTGGATGACGCGCAGGTCCGCGCCCCGTTCCAGGAGGTGGGTGGCGAAGGAATGCCGCAGCGTGTGGGGGCTGAGCTCCCGCGAGAGCCCGGCCTGCCGGCCGTACTTCTTGATGATCTTCCAGAACCCGACCCGGGTCAGGACTCCCCCGTCCCGCGCGTTCAGGAAGAGGTGGGCCGATTCGCGGCGCTTGAGCAGGACGGGCCGTCCCGAGGCGAGATAGCTGCGGGTCCACCCGGCGGCCGCCTCTCCGACCGGCACCATCCGCTCCTTCGCGCCCTTCCCCAGGCACGTGAGCAGACCCCGGTCGAGGTCGACGTCGCGGACCCGCAGGCCCACCAGCTCGCTGACCCGCAGGCCCGTCGCGTAGAGCAGCTCGAGCAGCGCGCGGTCGCGCAGGCCGGCCGGGCGGCCTGCGTCGGGCTGATCGAGGAGGCGGTCGACCTCGTCGAGGGAGAGGAACCGGGGCAGGGCCGGCCACGCCCGGGGTGCGTGGACGTCGTCGGCGGGGCTCGCCAAGAGACGGCCATCGAGGACCAGGAACCGGTAGAAGCCCCGCACGCTCGCGACGTGGCGCGCCACCGATCGCGGCGACAGCCCCGACACCATGAGCTCGCGGACGAAGGCCTCGAGATGGCCTCGATCGAGCGCCGCCGGCGCCAGCTCGAGCCCCGCGGCGAAGGCGCACAGGTGCGCGAGGTCGCGGCGGTAGGCGAGCACGGTGTTGGCGGCGAGGCGGCGCGACACGCGCATCTCGTCGAGAAAGCCGAGCACCTCCGGCGGCGCGTCCTCGAGGTGGGGCATCGATTGTCCGTGCCGATTCGCGCGTTGTATACTTTCCACCTCAGATTCTATCGGCAGGAACGGTCGGCGGGTCGAGCCCGAGCGGTGCGCGCGACCGAATCCAGACCAGGGTGCCAGCAATGCAGAGACGCTCTCATCTTCTCTCCGGGTTTCTTGCGATCCTCGTCGCCGCGACGCCGGCCGCCGCGGGCTCGACCCAGGCCGAGCCGGCCGACTTCGCGACCCAGCTGAACGAGTACGTGGAGGTTCAGGAAGCCCTCGCGGCCGACGACTTCGAGACCGCGATGGCCCAGCTCGAGGAGTTCGCCGGCATCACCGACGAAGCGACCCGGGCCCTGGCCCTGCACGCGCTCGAGGCCGGCGACATCGAGGAGATGCGCGCCCGCTTCAAGCCGCTGTCCGAATCGCTGACCGAGCAGGCCCTGCCCCAAGGGTTCGCGCGCGCCTACTGCCCGATGTACGACAACGGATCGGCGTGGGTGCAGCGCGACGGCCCCGTACGCAACCCCTACTACGGCGCGTTCATGCTCACCTGCGGCGTCGTCGACGCGGCGGCGGGCGCCCACATGGACCACAGCCCGCGGCACGGCGGCACCGTGTTCATGGCCCCCGACAGCTTCCACCACATCGAGGGCACGTTCCCCGAGCCGGGGCTGTTCCGGCTCTACGCGACCGACAACTACCGCGAGCCGGTGGACGTCGGCGACTGGACGGGCCGGGCCGTGACCCTCGAGGAGTACGACGAGGCCACCGACGAGTTCGTCGAGGTCAGGGCCTTCGACCTCTTCCCCAGCCCCGACGGCGCGTTCCTCGAGGCCCTCATCCCGACCTCGGACCCGAACTACGAGGCGCCGGCCGAGTTCGCCGCGAAGGTCATCTTCGAGGAGGACTTCCCGGCCGAGCGCTTCGACTTCATCTTCGGGGCCCTGACCACCGAGGAGGCCGCAGACGCGCCGGCGTCCATCACCTTCGGCGGCGACGCGCCCGAGGCCGTGCCCCTGGCCCAGCGCATCCTGCCGGACATTCCCGGCGACGCGGCCGGCATCGCGCGCGAGATCGCCTCCCGCGACCGGCAGATTCAGGACCTGATCGCCCGCGGGGCGTTCACCGAGATCTTCATCCCGGCCCTGCAGGCCAAGGAGCTGGCGTTGGCGCTGCAGCGCTCGGCGGCCGGCCTGCCGGCGGCGAGCGGCAACCAGATTCGGATCGCGGTCCGTCACCTGGTGCGCTCGGCCTACCTGCTCGACTGGTACGGCGATCTCGGCAACAAGAACAACGTCGACAACGCGTACGCCATCTTCGGCGGCGCGGTCGGAGAGATCAACGGGGTCTACGACATTCAGTGAAGCCGCGGCATTCGGCGGCACCGCGGTTCGGCGAGATCAACGGGGTCTACGACATCCAGAAGCCGCGGCATTCGGCGGCGGCGCGGTCGGCGAGATCAACGGGGTCTACGACATCCAGTGAAGCCGCGGCCCCGCCGCGGCGTGTCACGTCGGTGCGCCGTCGTTGCACGGTGGGGCTTCGCGCCGTTGTCGAGAAGGCCGGAAGTTCGGGAGGATGATGCGATGCGACGTCATACGTTCGGCGCCCTCGTTCTGGCGGCCGTCGGGGCCGTCGTGCTGCTCGGCAGCGTGACGCGCGGGCATACCCCGATCGCGTCGCGCTTCACCTACAACGAGCACGTCTTCCCCATCTTCGAGCGCCAGTGCGGGAGCTGCCACGTCGAGGGCGGCATCGGCCCGATGTCGCTGCTGACCTATCGCGAGGCGTATCCGTGGACGCAGTCGATCCGCGAGGAGATTCTCGGCCTCCGCATGCCCCCGTGGAAGGCGGAGGACGGCTTCGGCAGCTTCAGCAACGGCCACGTGCTGCCCGCCCACGAGATGGACATGCTGCTGGAGTGGTCGGCCGGCGGGTACCCGCAAGGGCCGCGCAACTTGACGCCGCCCGCGCCCGAGCCCGTCACCGGGTGGACCCTCGGCGAACCGTCCGTCGCGCTTCCGCTGCCGGAGGCGTTCGTCCTCGATGCCGCCGTCTCCGAGACGGTCCGATACTTCGTGTTGCCCACCGATCTGGGCGGTGACCGGTGGATCAGCGCGGTCGACGTGCTGCCCGAGAGCCGGGCCGTCGTGCGTCACGTCTCGGTGTACGTCGACACCAGCGGCGAGGCCCGGGCCGCCGACGCCGCGGACGACGGCCCGGGGTTCGCCTCGGGGTTCGAGAGCTCGGAGCCGGTCGCGGTGTGGTGGCCGGGCCAGCAGATCGAGGTCCTCGACGGCATCGGCTATCCCCTGCCGGCCGGGGCCGACCTCGTGGCGAGAATCCTCTACAAGAAGACCTGGATCACCGAGGGACAGGAGTTCACGGATCGAACGCAGCTCGGCCTGCATCTCGCGGACGCCGGCGTCGGTGCCATCGAGCAGACGGTGGTCGACGCCGCGGCGGAGCCGGCCGGGCGCGAGTTGACCTTCCGTCACGTGTTCGACGACGAGACCACCCTGCTCGCCCTGCTGCCGGAGGTCGCGGTGGGTTCCCGTGAGCTCCAGGTCGAAGGGGTGCGGCCGGACGGCTCGCGACAGCCGCTGCTGCTGATTCGCGAGCCGGACCCGGCGTGGCCGACGCGGTACTGGCTCGAAGAGCCGCTGGACCTGCCCGCGGGAAGCGCGCTCGAGGTCACCGCGGCCCTCGATCCCGGCGCTGGGCGCGGGGACGTGCCGTCCCTCTTCGCCAGCGACGCCCCCCTGCGCCTGCTGGTGGACCACACCAACCGGACGCCGGTCGCTGACTAGAGGCGGCCGGTCGCCTTGAGGAGCTCCGCGTTCAGCACCGCGGCCCCCGCGGCTCCGCGGACGGTGTTGTGCCCCATCGCGACGAGCTTGTAGCCGAGGACCGGACAGGGGCGGAGTCGGCCCACGCACACCGCCATGCCGCCGCCCCGGTCGGCGTCGAGCCGCGGCTGCGGGCGGTCCTCCTCGTCCATGTACAGCACCGGCCGCGGCGGGGCGCCGGGCAGGTCGAGCTCCTGGGGTCGGCCGCGGAACTCGCGGATGGCCGCGACCACCTCGTCGACGGGGGGCGCGGCTTCGAGGGAGACCGTCACCAGCTCGGTGTGGCCGTTGATGACCGGCACGCGCGTCGTGCCCGCGCTGACCGTCACCGGATGCGGCTCCACCCCGCCGCCGGTGAGCCGGCCGAGGATCTTCTGCGTCTCGGTCTCCATCTTCGACTCTTCGCCGCGCACGACCGGAATGACGTTCCCGACGAGGTCGAGCGAGGGCACGCCCGGATACCCGGCGCCGGACGCCGCCTGCAGGGTCGAGACGATGACCTGCCGGAGGCCGAAGGGACGCAACGGCGCCAGGGCGAGGGCGAGGACGATGGTCGAGCAGTTGGGGTTGGTGACGATGGGGCCCGACCATCCCCGCGCCGCGCCCTGCTCGTCCAGCAGGTCGAGATGGTCGGCGTTGACCTCGGGAATCACGAGGGGCACCAGCGGGTCCATGCGATGGTTGCGGGCGTTGCTGACGACGACGTGCCCCGCCCGCGCGAACTCCGCCTCCACCTCGCCCGCCACCGAGGCGTCGAGGCCCGAGAACAGCAGCTTCGGGGCCCGGCCCGGGGTCACCCGGTCGACGGTCATGTCCGCGATGCGGTCGGGGCGCGCCGCCGGCAGGCGCCAGGGGGTGGCGTCGCGGTAGGCCTTGCCGGCCGAGCGCTCGCTGGCGCCGATCCAGCCGACCTCGAACCACGGATGGTCGGCCAGTCCCGCGATGAACTCCTGCCCCACCGTTCCCGTCGCGCCCAGCACCCCCGCCTCGATCTTCGTGCTCATCCGTTCCCGTCCTTGTCGCCTCGAAGCCGCTCTTTGTCGTCGGCCATCGGCCTGACCCGGCTATCCGTTCCTTCGGCCTGTCCGCCCCCTGGCGGCTCGGTCGCCTCGGCCGGGTCATGCCGGAGCCCCTCGCGTTTCACGACGCTCGGGTTGCCGGCCGACCTTCGCGTGCGAGCTCGATGCCCGCTCATCCGTCGTTCGTGAGCCGGGGACGTCGCCGCCGCCGTCACGCCGTCGCCGCCGCGGCTTCGTCCTGTGGAAAGAACTCCTGGTGCACCGCCGCGGTCGCCTCGTCGAGCCGATCGGCCGAGATGACGCAGGCCACCTTCATCTCCGACGAGCTGATGCAGTCGATGTTGATGCCGCGGCGGGCGAGCACCGCGAACATGCGCGCCGCGAGCCCCGGCGTCGCGGCGAGCCGCGAGCCCACGATGGATATCTTGGCGACGTCGTCCTCGACCACGCAGCCGCTGGTCACCCCCCCGGCCTCCCAGCTCCGCGCGAGCTCCTGCGCCCCCGCGACGAACTCCTTGTCGAGGATGAAGGTGATGCGGCCCTGGTGGGCCGAGCTCGCGCTCTGAATGATGAGCCGGACGTTGATGCCCCCGGCCGCGAGGTCCTGGAAGACCCGCGCCGCCATGCCCGGCTCGTCCGGCACGTCCAGCAACGTGAACTTGGCGATCTTCGCGTCCCCGGTGACCGCGACCACCTCGGCTCGTTCCATGATGCTCGCCGCTCCTCGAATCCAGGTGCCCTCGCGCAGGTGGAAGCTGCTGCGCACGTGAATCGGCACGTCGTACTCCATGCACACTTCGGCGGCGCGCGGGTGCAGGACCTTGGCGCCGCTCGAGGCCATCTCGATGGCCTCCTCGTAGCTGATCTCCGCCCACAGCCTCGCGCCCGGCACGCGCGACGGGTCGGCGGAGAAGACCCCGTCCACGTCGGTGCAGATCTCGCAGGCGCCGGCCCCGAGGGCGGCGGCGAGGGCGGCCCCGGTGATGTCGCTCCCCCCGCGCCCGAGGGTGGTGACGTCGTCGGCGTCGTTGATGCCCTGGAAGCCGGTCACGATGACCACCCGGCCCGCGTGGAGCTCGGCCCGGATGCGGGCGGTGTCGATGCTGCGGATTCGGGCGACGTTGAACACCCCGTCGGTGCGGATGCCGCACTGCAGCGCGGTGAGGGAGATGGCGGGAATGCCCCGGTTCTGGAGGGCCAGGCCGAGCAGCGACACCGTGACCTGCTCGCCGGTCGAGAGCAGGAGGTCCATCTCCCGGCCCGCCGGCCGGTCGGAGACCTGGTGGGCAAGGCCGACGAGCTCGTCGGTGGTGCTGCCCATGGCCGAGAGCACCACCACCAGCCGCGGGGTCCGGCCCAGGTTCCGCTCGATGCGGTCGGCGATGGCGAGAATGCGCTCCGCCGTCGCCACCGACGTCCCCCCGTACTTCTGCACGACCACCGGGCCCTCGCGGCCCGCCGTTGCGCTCATCTCCGCCGTCGCCACCGATGTTCCTCCGTCCTTCTGCGCGACCATTCGACCCCGCGGCGCCCCGTTGCCGTCATCGGCTCTCCCCGTCCGCGGCGGCGGCGGCGACCGGTCCGGGCGCCGGCTCGTCGCCGAGCTGCGCCGACAGCTGGTGCAGGAACAGGCCGACGTCGGTCACGATGCCCGCGGTCTGCGACGAGCCCCGGTCCGACAGCTTCGTCACCACCGCCGGGTTGATGTCCACGCAGACCACGCGCACCCAGGCCGGCAGCATGTTGCCGACCCCGATGCTGTGGAGCATGGACGACAGCATGATCACGAGCCGGGCCCCGTCGAGCATCTCGGCGTAGCGTTCCTGGGCCTCTACGAGGTCCATCAGGGTGTCGGGCAGGGGGCCGTCGTCGCGGATGCTGCCGGCGAGCACGTAGGGCACGTCGTTCGCGATCAGGTCGTGCATGACCCCGGTGGTCAGCTCTCCCCGCTCGACCGCGTTGCGCAGGCCGCCGACCCGGCGGATCACGTTGATGGCCCGCATGTGGTTCTTGTGTCCCTCGTCGACGGCGACCCCGTGGTCGAGGTCGACCCCGAGCGAGGTTCCGAAGAAGGCGTGCTCGACGTCGTGCACGGCGAGGGCGTTGCCCGCGAGCAGCCCGTCGACCCAGCCGCGGCGGATGAGGCCGCTCAGGTAGCCGCCGCCGCCGCTGTGCACCACCACCGGCCCCGCCACCACCACGATGCGGCCGCCCTCGGCCTTGACCTCGCGCATCATGGCCACGACCCGCGACACGCTCACCTCCACCCGCCGCTCGGTCGAGACGTCGCCGGTCATGAACGCGAACCCGAGCCGGTCGCGCTCCTGGAACTCGGGCAGCACCCGCACGCCGTCCACCCCGCAGACGACCTGCTCGCCCTGCCGCACGTCGCGGAGCTTGCGGCACGCCGCCCGGCCGTCGCACACCACCACCACCGCGTCCATCCGCTGGCCCTCCACGTCCACCCAGCGGCCGCCGTGGCGAACCTGCGTCCGATGGTTCGTCGTCGAGTAGAAGTCGTCGGGGACGAAGCCGTCGCCGGCCTCGGCGAGGCGGGCCTCGTGCTGCGGACGCGGATGGCACCCGAGGGGAATCAGCTCCTCGACCAGCTCGCGGAGCCCCTCGCGGCTGGCCGCGGTGACCTGCATCTCGAGCTGCGAGAACTCCTCGTTGGTGCGGCCGATGGTGAAGCGGAGCACGTGGTAGCGGGCGCCGCGCTCGATGACCTTGTCGAAGACCGCGGCCAGCAGCCGCGAGTCGATGAGGTGGCCCTCGGCCTCGACGACCTCGCTGAACGATTCCGGGGAGCGGTTTCCGGCAGCCACGGCGCGATCTCAGGAATGCACGGGCTGGCCGGTCCGCGAGGCCATGAACGCCTCGAACTCGCGCAGCGACCGTCCGATGCGGGTCGACTCGGTGGGATGGTCGGCCATGACGTGCGCCGTCTTGTACCCGTTGCCGGTGATGCAGACGACGATCGACTCGTCCTTCGGCAGCGCTCCGCTCTTCAGGAGGTTGATGGTGGCGGCGAGGGTGGTGCCGCCGGCCGGCTCGGTGAAGATGCCCTCGGTGCGGGCCAGCAGGGCGATGGCGTCGAGTATCTCCGCGTCGGTCGCCCGCGCCCCCGTCCCCCCGCTCCCGCGCACGGTCTCGAGCACCTGGTGCCCGTCGGCGGGGTTGCCGATGGCAATCGACTTCGCGATGGTGTCCGGTCGCACCGGCTCGGGGTGCTCGGCCCCGCTCTCGAGGGCGTTGATGACCGGCGCGCATCCCGCCGCCTGCGCGGCGTGGATCTTCGGCAGCTCGCCGTCGGCCAGCCCCACCTCGCGGAGCTCGCGGAACGCCCGCCCGATGCGCGGCAGCAGGGTGCCGCCGGCCACCGGCGAGACCACGTGCCGCGGATAGCGCCACCCGAGCTGCTCGACGATCTCGAAGCCGTGCGTCTTGGCGCCCTCGGCGTAGTAGCTGCGCAGGTTGATGTTGGCGAAGGCCCAACCGTACCGTTCGCCGGCCTGGGTGCACAGGCGGTTGACGTCGTCGTAGGTGCCGTCGATCTTGACGATGTGGGGGCCGGCGACGGCCGAGCCCAGTATCTTGCCCGGCTCCAGATCGTGCGGAATGAACACGTAGCAGGTCAGGCCGAGCCGGGCGGCGTGGGCGGCCACGCTGTTGCCGAGGTTGCCGGTCGACGCGCAGCCCAGGACGTCGAACCCGAGCTCGACGGCCCGGGTGGCGGCCACCGGCACGACCCGGTCCTTGTAGGACAGGGTCGGGTGGTTCACCGAGTCGTCCTTCAGGTAGAGCTCCTCCACGCCCAGCTCGCGGCCCAGCCGACGGGCCCGCACCAGCGGGGTGCAGCCCGAGTCGAGCCCGGTCCGGGGCTCGCCGGTGATGGGGAGCAGCTCGCGGTACCGCCAGAGGTTGCGCGGCCGTTCCGCGACGGCCTCGCGGGTGAGCGTACGCCGCGCCGCGTCATAGTCGTAGATGGCCTCGAGGGGGCCGAGGCACTGGTCGCAGACGTACAACGCTTCGGACGGAAAACCGGTCTTGCACATCGCACACCGCAGACCGGAAAACGCACTCATGGACGCTCCTCCCCTGTCGCTCTGGTCGGCCGGGACCCCTGCGCCGGCGCCGCCGGGGCTCATGCTGGACCATCGACCCCGTCGGGCCGGTCGACGAACATCGGCAGCCACAGCGGCGGCCGCACGTGGAAATCGAAGCGGGCGGCGTCGGCGAGGGCCGCCGCGACCGACGTCGAGCTGCACGGCTCGAGGGTCATGACGAACGGCAGCTCGGCCTTCGGCCAGCCCGGCTCCTGCAGCACCGCATCGAGGTTGATGCCGTGGTGCGAGAAGACCTGGGCGAGGCTCGCGACGATGCCCGGACGGTCGTCGATCATGAACCGCACGTAGTGGGGGGCCTCGAACTCGCGGGCCACCGGCGACGGGTCTCCCGAGGCCGGCAGCCACCCGTCCGGCGGCGCCGCCTTGCCCCGCGCGATCGCCATCAGATCCGAGACGACGGCGACCGCGGTCGGCTCGCCGCCGGCCCCGAACCCGGAGAACGCGGTCTCTCCGCCGAACTCCCCGTCGACGACCACGACGTTACGGCTGCCCTCGACCCGCCCCAGCGTCGACGCCTCCGAGACCAAAGCCGGCCGCACCGCCGCGTGGAGGCCGCCCCCGTCGGGAAGCAGCTCGGCCCGCGCCACCTGCCGGATGACGCATCCCAGCCGACGGGCGTAGGCGAAGTCGACGGCGGCGACCGCGGTGATCGGCTCCACCGGGATGTCGTCGACGCGCACGACGTGGCCGAGGCCGACGCCGGCGAGAATCGCCAGCTTCGCCCCCGCGTCGTGGCCGTCGACGTCGTCGGTCGGGTCCGCCTCGGCGTATCCGAGACGCTGGGCTTCCGCCAACGCGTCCCGGAACGACAGGCCTGCGCTCTCCATCCGGGTCAGGACGTAGTTGCAGGTGCCGTTCAGGATGCCCTGAATCCGCCGCAGGCGGTCCCCTGCCACGCCTTCCCGGAGGCCCCGGAGAATCGGGATCCCGCCCGCCACGGCGGCCTCGAACAACAGGTGCCGGCCCCGGCGTCCGGCCTCCCGCAGCAACGCGGGGCCGCCGTGGGCGATGACCTGCTTGTTGGCGGTGACGACGGACTTGCCGGCGGCCAGCGCCTGCTCGATCCAGCCCCGGGCCGGATCCTGCCCGCCGACCAGCTCGACGATGACGTCCACCGGGCTGTCGACGAGGGCCTGGAACGAGTCGGTCCAGACCACGTCGGGTCCCGCCCAGTCGACACGCTTGCGGGCGACGTCGCGGTTGCAGACGTGCGTCAGCCGCAGGCCCGGGTGCGAGCCGTCGGCGAGGATGCGGGCCACCGCCCGCCCCACCGTTCCGAAACCTGCGATGCCCACGGTGCACCCGCACCGGGTCGGTCGACTGGCCGTCACCACGTCCATGCGACTGTGCAAAAAAAAACCATCATCCGGTGCGGATGATGGCTGGTCGGACCCTGCTGCTCTCCGGCTACATCACCCACTGTGCCCGCGCGGAGCGGGCGCCATGGTGGTCATCACAACCGGAGCCGTCATGTTCTCTGTCATGGCCTGCGCCCAAGCTTGCTGCACGCCCTTCTGATCAACGGGGCATTCTAGCCGTTCGCGGCCCCGCCGTCAACCCGCCCGCCCCGGCAGGGGTGCACGTCAAGAGAGTGGCGGCGCTACGCAAAGAGGGGGCGCAGCCTCGTGTGCGGGCGCCGAAGCCCCATTGAGCGGCGTGTTCGCGGGGTCCTGGCCCAGGCGCTCCCGTGAATCGGGAGCCCGACAGCGCCAAGGGCCGTCATCTCACAATCCTGACGTGCACCCGCCCAGGCCACGAAGCCGGCCGGCTCCCGGCCGGAGGGCGCGCGGGCTTCCGGCCCGCCGTTCTTCCCGCTGACGCTTCCCGTCGCGGCGCCGAGCACCGGCTGCGGAACCGCCGGTGCGCCGGTTGACACCCGCCGGACCGAGGAGTAGTATCCGCCGCACTCCGTCCGGGTGGCGTCTCATGCCGAAGCGTTCCAAGTGGCAGTCCCTTCCCACCGAAGCCGTCAATCCCCGCTCCATCGCGATAGACCAGGCCTCCACCGAGGAGATCGCGGAGCTGATGCTCAAGGAGGACCGCCGCATCATCAAGGCGGTGCAGCGCGAGAAGGAGCGCATCGTCATCGCCGCCGATCTGATCACCGAGGCGTTCGGCAAGGGCGGCCGCCTCGTCTTCGTGGGGGCGGGCACGAGCGGGCGGCTCGGCGTCCTCGAGGCGGCGGAGATGCCGCCCACGTTCAGCACCCCGGCCCAGCTCGTGCAGGCGATCATGGCGGGCGGGCGCGAGGCGTTCTTCAAGTCGCGGGAAGGCGTCGAGGACAACTTCGAGGAGGGCGGCCGGGCCGTGCGGCGGCTGCGCCTGACGAGCAAGGACGTCCTCGTCGGGATATCCGCCAGCGGCATGACCCAGTTCGTGCGGGGGGCGCTGACCCGGGCGCGCCGGGCGGGGGTGAAGATCGTCTTCGTCACGTGCTGGCCGGGGAGCGAGCTGCAGACGTTCGTCGACGTCATCATCGCCCCCGAGGTGGGGCCCGAGGTCATCGCCGGATCGACCCGGTTGAAGGCGGGCACGGCGACGAAGATGGTGCTCAACATGCTGACCACCATCTCCATGGTCCACATCGGCAAGACCTACGGCAACCTGATGGTGGACGTGCAGACGGGGTCGGAGCAGCGCCGGAGCCGGGCCCGCAACATCATCACCACGGTGACCGGCCTCGACTACGACGCGGCCGGACTGCTGCTCGGGCGCGCGAAGTGGAACGTCAAGGCCGCCATCGTGATGGAGAAGACCGGCGACACCTACGCGAAGGCCCTCGCCCGCATCCGGCGCGCCGGCAACCTCGTGCGCCGGGCCATCGGCGAGGACGCATTCCCCCGTTCCGCCCGGGGGTGAGCCGCCCCGCCCCGCGGCCCGCGGCGGCGACGCGCCGTCGGGCGCACCGGATCCGGGCGGCGCCCGGCGCCTGACCGGACGCCTCCGCACCTGCGTCCATGAGCCTGCTCGACCTCCTGGTCATCGTCGTCTACCTGGCCGCGACCCTCTCGCTGGGTCTGGTCCTCGCGCGCGGGCAGACGACCGTCCGCGACTACTTCGCGGCCGGCCGGCGGGCGCCGTGGGGCGTGGTGATGGCCTCGATCGTCGCGACGGAGACGAGCACCGCGACCCTCGTCAGCGTTCCGGGGTTCGCCTTCGGGACCGACCTGACCTTCCTGCAGCTCGTCTTCGGCTATCTCGCGGGCAGGGCAATCATCACCGTGCTCCTGCTGCCGGGTTACTTCCGGGGCGAGCACCTCACCGTCTACCAGATCCTCGCCGAGCGCTTCGACGCCGGCGTGGGCCGCCTCGCCGCCACCATCTTCCTCGCGACCCGGAACCTCGCCGACGGGCTCAGGCTCATGGCCGCGGGGCTCGTGCTCGGGGCCGCCCTCCTGACGTGGCCGGCCGCCGGCGCCGCCGCCGCCGCGCTCGCTCCGGGTCTCGCGCCGTCCACCACCCTGCTCATCCTGTCGATCGTGGCGATGGGCGCGCTCACCACCGTCTACACGTGGCGCGGCGGGCTGACCGCGGTGCTGTGGACGGACATGGTGCAGCTCGCGGTGTACCTGGGCGGCTCGATCGTCGCGGCGGTCGTCCTTCTCGACCTCATTCCGGGCGGATGGGCGGAGGTGGCCGCGGCCGGCTCCGAGGCGGGCCGGTTCCGCCTCTTCGACTTCTCCCCGGACCCGTCCCGGAGCTACACGTTCTGGTCGGGCCTCGTCGGCGGGGCCTGCCTCACCGTCTCGACCCACGGCACCGATCAGCTGATCGTGCAGCGGTACCTGTGCAGCCGCTCCCAGGGCGCGGCCGCCAGGGCCCTGCTCTGGAGCGGGGTCGTGGTCCTCGCGCAGTTCGCGCTCTTTCTCGTCATCGGGGTCATGCTCTACGTCTACTACACGGGCCACGCCCCGGACGTGCTGGCGGCGCTGTCGCCCGCCGGGGCGGTCCAGACCGACCGCCTCTTCCCGACCTTCATCGTCACCGAGCTGCCGGCCGGGGTGCGGGGGCTCATGGTGGCGGCGGTCGTCGCGGCGGCGATGTCCACGCTCTCGTCCTCGCTGACCGCGTCGGCGTCGACCACCCTGGCCGACTTCTACCTGCCCGCGACCGGCGGCACCCGGCCGGCCGGGCACTACCTCGCGGTGGCCCGCCGCGCCACCGTCATCTGGGGGGCGGTCCAGGTGGTCGTGGCCCTCGCCGCGATTCCCGTCTCGCAGAGCATCGTCGACGAGGTGCTGGGCATCTCGTCGTTCACGAACGGCCTCATCCTCGGCGTCTTCCTCCTGGGCCTCGCCGGCTACCGCCGCAACGCGACCGCGTACGCGGGAATCACGGTCGGCGCCGCCGTGATGCTGGGTGTCCGGCTGCTCACGAGCGTGTCCTGGCAGTGGTACGTCCTCATCGGCGCCGCGGTGACGATGGCGGCGGGATGGACGGCGGACCGCAACGCCGCGAGGAAGGCCACCGGCGATGGATAGGCGCGCCGCCTTCGCCCCGGTCGCGCGGCTCGTCGACGACGCGGTGCGCCGGCGCGCCTTTCCGTGCGCTGCTCTGGAGGTCGGCGGCAGCGCCGGCCCGATCTGGAGTCATGCCGCCGGCGCCCTGTCCTGCGACGACGAAGCCGAGCCGGCAACGCCCGACACCGTCTTCGATCTCGCGTCCCTGACGAAGGTGCTGGCGACCGCCACGGTCCTCATGCGGCTCGCCGACGCCGGGGCCGTCACGCTCGCCGACCGCGTCGGAAGCCGGCTCGCCGAGTGGCGGAGCGGCGACCGCAACGCGGTGACCGTCGCCGATCTCCTCGAGCACGCGGGCGGCCTGACCGCCCATCTGCCGTTCTTCCGGGACCACCGCGGGCGCCGCGACTACGAGCACGCCATCTGCACCCTGCCCCTGGAGTACCCCCCGCGGACGCGGTCCGTCTACAGCGACCTGGGGTTCGTCCTGCTCGCGTTCATCGCCGCCGACGCGGCCGGGGCCGGCCTCGACGAGCAGTTCGACGAGGTCGCGGGCCGCCTCGGCATCACCGACCTGCGCTTCCGCCCCCCCGCCGCGTGGCGTTCGCGGACGGCACCGACCGAGGTCGACCCGTGGCGGGGACGCCTGCTGCGCGGCGAGGTGCACGACGAGAACGCCTGGGCCCTGGGCGGCGTCGCCGGGCACGCCGGTCTCTTCGGCACCGCCCCGGCGGTGGGCCTCTTTGCCCGGGCCGTCCTCGAGACGCTGCGGGGGCGGCCGCGGCTGGCCCGCCCGGAGACCCTCGCGCGTTTCGTGCGGCGCGGCCGCGTCGCCGGCAGCTCGCGTGCGCTGGGGTGGGATACGATGCTCGTCACCTCGTCGTGCGGGCGGTCGCTGTCCCCCGCCGCCTTCGGGCACACGGGCTTCACGGGGACTTCCCTGTGGGTGGATCCGGTGCAGGATCTGTACGTGGTGCTGCTGACCAACCGGGTCCATCCGACCCGGACCAACGAGGCGATTCTCGGGGTCCGCCCCGCCGTGCACGATGCGGTGGTCCGTGCCCTCACCCGCGGGAGCTGACACGCCGGCCATGACCCTGACTCCGCTCGACTGGGTGATCCTCGCCGGCTTCCTGCTCCTCCCCGCCGCCGTCGCCCTGTCCGTCGCGGGCCGCGCCGGCAGGAACCTGCGCCAGTACTTCCTCGCCGGCGGCGACCTGCCGTGGTGGCTCGCGGGGACGTCGATGGTGGCGACCACGTTCGCGGCCGACACCCCGCTCGCGGTGACGGGCATCGTCGCCCGGGACGGCGTCGCCGGCAACTGGATCTGGTGGAACGGCGCCCTCGGCAGCATGCTCAGCGTGCTGTTCTTCGCCCGGCTGTGGCGGCGGGCGGGCATCCTCACCGACGTCGCCTTCGTCGAGATCCGCTACCACGGGCGGGCGGCGCGCCTCCTGCGCGGGTTCCGCGCGCTCTACCTGGGGCTGCCCGTCAACTGCATGATCATCGGCTGGGTCAACCTCGCGATGGCCAAGATCCTCGAGGTCACCCTCGGGTGGACGCGGCTCACCGCGGTCTTCGCCGGCCTCGCGCTGACCGGCGTCTACGTGACGGTGTCGGGCCTGCGCGGCGTGGTGGTGACGGACCTCATCCAGTTCGCCCTCGCCATGACCGGGGCCCTCGCCGTGGCGTACTTCGCCCTCCGCGCGCCTGAGGTCGGGGGCCTCCCGGGGCTCGGCGAGCAGCTCCCGGAATCCACGTTCCTCATGCTGCCGGCCGCCGGCGCGTCCGCTTCCGGCGCCGCGTCGACGCTCAGCCTGTCGGCGGCCGCGTTCGTGGCCTATCTCGGCGTGCAGTGGTGGGCGAGCTGGTACCCCGGCCAGGAGCCGGGCGGCGGCGGGTATCTCGCGCAGCGGATGATGGCGGCACGGGACGAGCGCCAGGCGACGCTGGCGACGTTGTGGTTCACCGTCGCCCACTACTGCGTGCGGCCGTGGCCGTGGGTCCTCGCCGCCCTCGCCGCGCTGATCCTGTATCCGGACATCGCCGACCGCGAGGCGGGTTACGCCCTCATCGTCCGCGACCACCTTCCCGCGGGCTGGCGAGGGCTGGTGCTCGGCAGCCTCGCGGCCGCGTTCATGTCGACGATGTCGACCCAGCTCAACTGGGGCGCCTCCTACCTCGTCCACGACGTCTACGCCCGCTTCGTCCGGCCAGATGAGGACGGCGCCCACTACGTTCGCGCCGCGCGCGTCGCCACCCTCGGCATCATGGTCCTGAGCGCCGGGGTCACGCTTTACCTGGACAGCGTCCGCCAGGCGTGGGAGCTGATTCTCCAGGCGGGGGCGGGCATCGGGCTGGTGTTGATTCTCAGGTGGTACTGGTGGCGCATCAATGCCTGGTCGGAGATTGCGGCGATGGTCGCCCCTTTCGTGGGTTATCTCGCGCTGGCCCGGTTCACCGACGTCGCGTTCCCCGAGTCCCTGCTGTATCTCGTGGCGTGGACGACGGCCTGCTGGCTCGTGGTCACGTGGCTCACCCCGCCCGAGCCGGAGGCGACGCTGGCCGCGTTCTACCGGCGGGTGCGCCCCGGCGGCCCGGGGTGGGCGAGGCTGGCCGACCGCATCGGCGAGCCGGCGCCGCCGCCGATCCGGGGCCAGGTGGCCGACTGGCTCGCGGGGCTGGGACTCGTCTACGGCGCGCTCCTGGGAGCCGGCGCGCTGGTGCTGCCGGCCGGGGGACCGGCCTGGCCGTACGTAGCGACCGCAATCGCGAGCGGGGCCGTCCTCTACCGCCGCATCGGCGCGCGCGGATGGGCGGACGCGGCGGGCTGATCGGCCCGCGCCTCTCCGCGTCCAGTCCCACGCGTCTCGTGGCTGCCGGCCGGCGCCGGGGCAACGCCCGGCTTCCGGGTCCCGGCGCGGCTCGTGTCGGGCCGGCGGCCTGCTAACATACCGCCATGCGCCCGCGCGGCCACAGGCGAGGCTCCGAACCCGGCTACGCGATGGCGGGGCTGCTCGTCGCCATCGGGATCATGAGCGTCCTGATGTCGGTGGCGATGCCCGCGTGGCGCACCCTCGTTAAGCGCGAGAAGGAAGCCGAGCTGCTGTTTCGCGGTCAGCAGTACGTGCGGGCCATCGACCTCTATCAGCGGCGCTTCCCCGGCGCCTACCCGACCGACATCGAGATGCTCGTGGAGGAGCGCTTTCTCCGGCGTCTGTATCCGGACCCGATGACGGGAGAGCCGTTCCGGATCCTGACCCAGGGCTCGGCCGCGGCGGCCGCAGGAGAAGCGGCGGCCGAGGCCGACGCGGAGGCCGGCCGTTCGCGGAGCCGGCTCTCCGACCGCGACGGACGAGACGGGTTCGGCGTCCCGGGCTCGGGCCTGGGAGGCAGGGCCGGCAGGGTCTCCCCCGGTTCGTTCTCGGGGGCCCTGGGCGGGGACGACGAGGAACTGGGAGGCATCGTCGGGATCGTCAGCCGGTCCACGGACGAGTCGCTCCGCGACTACAACGGCGCCACCCGCTACGATCAGTGGCTCTTCGTCCATCAGGGGCAGGGGGTAACGCCCGGCGCCGCGGGTGCGGCGGCTCCGTTCCCCGGAGGCATCGGGGGCGGACCGGGCGGCATCGACCGTGCGGCGGGGAGCCTCGATGGCGGCCCCTTCCGGCGCCCTGCCGGCGGTGGTTTCGGCGACCGCGCCGGCCGCGACCGGCCGCCCGGGCGGTAGCCCGCGCCCAGCCTTCGGCGCGCGCCGTATGTGCCCATCGGTTCGGGCGTCGCCCCGTCCAAATACTTGCGGAAACAACAACTTGGAGGTGATGTCGGCCCGCCGACAAGACGCTCGAGCCTCTTCCGGCATGCTCCGGAGGGAAGGCGCCGCGCCGATCCCGGGATCTGCCCCGGGCGCGGCCCGTCCGCCTACCACTCGGCGTAGGGGGTGCCGTCGAGGCCGGCGCCGCTCGCGCCGCTGTGCACGTCGAAGACGCCCTGGGCGAGGGGATCGGCGGGGTCGTACTCGGCGAGGACGACCTGCCAGGTCGCCGTCGAGCGCGTGAACGGGTCTTCCGGGATCGCGCGCAGATACCCCTCGGAGACCAGGTTCTCGAGCGCCGGCGGATACTCGGTCCGGTCGGCGTAGTACTGGTCGATGGCGTCCCGCATGCGAAAGAGGTCTTCCTTCAGCACCGCTTCCCGGGTCCGCGTGACCGCCGTGCCGTAGCCGACCATGGCGATGGCGACCAGGGTCGACATCAGCGAGACCACCACCACCAGCTCGATGAGCGTCCAGCCCGCCGCCGAACCGGCGCCGGTCGCCGTCCGCCGTCGGACCGGGGCCGGCGGCCGGGCCGCCGGCCGGGGCTCCCCACGTCGGGTACGGCAGCCTTCCATCGTCACCACTCGTCGTAACGGGTCCCATCGAGAGCCGTGGCCGTCAATCGCGCGAAGATGTCGTACACGTTGTCGCCAGCCTTCCATCGTCACCACTCGTCGTAACGGGTCCCGTCGAGGGCCGTCGCCGTCGATCGCGTGTAGACGTCGTACACGTTGTCGCCGCTCCAACGCCGGGAATCGGGCTCGTCGTCGTACGAGCGCAGCCCCCACTCGCGGCCTTGCGTCATCGGATCGAACGGAATGCGCCGCAGGAAGCGCATCTTGCGGCCGGTCGCGTCGCTGGCCATCTCGACGCCCTCGACGAGGACCTCGAGGCTGGCCGGGTAACCCTGGTTGTCCGCCTCCACCTCGAGGCCGCCGATCATGCCGAGGTCGACGGCGTCCTTGTAGCGGTCGATCGCGGTGCGCATGTCCCGCAGCGCCCGCCGCAGCTCGGCCTCGCGCTGGCGCTGCATCGTCACCCGGGTCAGCGGCATCACCGCCGACGCCAGGATGAGGACGATGGCGCTGACCACGAGCAGCTCGACGAAGCTGTACCCGTGCTCGCCCCCGGCCCGCGCGCGCAGGGTGCGCAGGAGCCCGGCGCGCCCCCTCATGGCCCGGACCCTCCCTCCGCCGCCGGGACGGCGTCGCGATAGTACGTCGAGACCCCGAGGGTCAGCACCAGCCGGTCGTCCGATTCGTTGCCCTGCCCCAGCACGACGTCTTCGACGAGGATGAACTCGGGGGCCGTCTCGAGGACGTGGATGAAGCGGCGGACGTCCTCGTAGCGGCCCGCGAGGACCATCGTGGTCCGCAGCCGCGACAGCCGGCTGCCGCGTTCCCGGTCCGACACGCTGCTCTGCCGCTCGAGCACGAGGGCGGAATCGCGGGCCAGTCGATCGAGGTACGGCGAGACAATGGCGCGGGCGCCCGCGAAGTCGGGCGGGAGCACCTCCGTGTAGAACTCCTCGAGGCGCTCCTCGGCGCGGGTGCTGCTGGCGCCGGTCCGGGTCGCCGTCTCCCAGGCGGTGCGCACCTGGACCAGGCGGCTCTCCGCCGCCGCCGCGTCGGCCTCTGCCTGCATGACCCTCCGCGACCACGGGTACAACGCCACCGCGTAGAGAAGAGCGTCGACCGCCAGCAACAGGGCCACGGCCGTCACCAGCCGCCGGTGATCCGAGGCGATACGCCGCAGCAGCGTCGTCGACATGCCGGTCTCGATCATCGGGCCCCCGCGGGGCGCACCCTATCCGCTTATCGTCGCCTTCGGCTCCGCTGGGCGCCCCTCCAACCCTCCAGGGGTCGGTACCGTTCTATGGCGCAGACTCCTGGTCGCCGGGCCGGGCATCGGAGGCACCCGTGCCCGGCGGCGCCTCCGCCGTGTTCCCCGGCGGGCCGCCTTCCCCCGGTCCGCCGCCGGGGTCGAGGGGCGCCTCCGACTCGAGGTAGCGCCCGCGCAGGACCGCGCGGTACATCCCGTCCTCGGTCAGCTCCACCTGCCGGTTCAGCACCCCGACGAACGCGCCGGAAGTCTCCAGGGACGCGACGAACCGGCTGATGGCGTCGAGGCTCCGGCCCAGCACCCCCATCGCCACGTCGACCGTGCCCGGCTCGATCTCCGGCCGCACCTCGGTCACCATCACGTCCGGCGGCAGGGTGGCCTCGATGCGGTTGAAGAAGTCGGTCCACGAGAACACCCGCTGGGTGATCAGGGTGTTGGCCTCGCGGGTCGCCTCGGCCAGCGCCGTGAGGTCCCGCGGGGTCGCGGCGCGCTGCGCCTCGGACGCGCGGGCCGCCACGACCGCCGTGTCCCGGGCCGCGCGGTCGATGCGCGCCTCGAGGTCGCCGTTCAGGCGGGCGAGGTCGACGAGGCGCACGACCCCGGCCGCGAGGACCGCCAGGGCGAGCGCCGCCACGACGCCCAGGGCGGCCTGGACGAAGCGCTCGTTGTAGAACGGCCGGGTCGCGAGATTGGTCCGCAGCATCGCCTGCCTGCAACATACCACGGGTACGCAGGCGGCCGCGGGCCCCCGCCGTCGTGGCCGCCGCGGGCGCCGTCTCCGTGCACCCGCGCGACGATCGCGCCGCCACGGCGCTTGCCGCAGGGCGCCTGCCGCCTGTTCGCGCGACGGTCGCTCCCGCTCTCGTTCGCGCGACGGGTCACGCCGACGCGTCGCTCGCCGCGTGCTCGCGCAGCAGCAGACCGGCCGGCGCCGCGATGACATCGGAGAGCGCCCCGCCGGCCCGCGGCGGCTCGGCCGGTCGGCCCGCCGCGAGGGGAGTCACGGCGGTGTCGAGATGCGTCTCGACGAGACGGCGGAGGTGCTCGGCGTCCCGGGCGTCGGCCCCCTCCGAGCTCACGGCCAGCACGACCCCCCCGTACCCGCCGCCACCCAGCCGATCTTCGTAGTACATCGTGGTCTGGTGCACCAGGTCGACGAGGGCGTCGTCGTCGCCGTCCCGGCCCGGCTGGTGCCGGAACAGGATCAGGTGTCCCTGCCGGACGACGGCGATGGACAGGTATCCCCCGGCCGCATGCACGAGCAGCCAGTCGGGCTCGGCGGGCCGGCCGCCGGCGAGCACCGCGTTGATCACGCCGAAGCTGGCCAGGTCCACCACCCCCGCGTGCCCCCCGGCCCCGGCGCACGCGCCCTCGTACTCCTCGACGATGTCCCGCCGCATCAGGCTCACGACGAACTCCCGTCCGCCGCCGTCGACGGGGGCGCCCGGCGCGCAGGCCACCTGGGCGTTCTCGATCCGGAACGGCGCCGTCTTCCGCGCCTGCCAGCGCACGAGCTGATCGAGGTCGGCGGCGCGCGCCGGCACCTTGTCGAACCGCAGCAGCGACACCTTGGCGGCGCTGTCCGGCACCGCGAGGACCAGGCGCCGGGGCGCGCCCGGCAGCGACTCGCGCACCTCCCGGACGACGTCGCGGACCGTATCGGGCTCGACGACGTTGGCGGCGTTGACGGCCGGGGTCACCGCCCCGGGGGGAAGGGGCCGGGAGACGGCGGCGGCCACCCGCCGCTCGCGGTCGAGGACGACCCCGGTGACGCGGTCGGCCGCGATCTCGATGCCCGCCGACGGCGCGGGGGCGGCGAAGAGGCGGGACAGGCGGGCGAGCGCGCTCATTTGACGAACGTGACCTTGTTGATCTCCTGCAGGGTGGTCAGGCCGGCGAGCACCTTCTCGACCGCCGACTCCCGCAGGAAGCGCATGCCCTCGGCCCGCATCGCCTGCTTGATCTCCGAGGTCGGGGCCCGCGCCAGGATCAGCTCGCGAAGCCGGTCGCTCAGGTCGAGCAGCTCGCACAGCGCGGTGCGGCCGCGGTAGCCGGTCCCGTTGCACTCGATGCACCCGGTACCCTCGAAGAGCTCGCGGCCCCGCGCGAGGCCGGGGTCGAGGCCGGCCTCCTCCAGGGCCTCGTCGCTCAGCCGCGCCGGCCGGCGGCACTCGGTGCAGATCATCCGGACGAGGCGCTGGGCGAGCACGCAGTTCAGCGACGAGATGAACTGGTAGGCCTCGACGCCCATGTTCAGGAACCTTCCGAGCACGTCGAGCACGTTGTTGGCGTGCACGGTGGTGAAGACGAGGTGACCCGTCAGCGCCGACTGGATGGCGATCTGCGCGGTCTCCGAGTCGCGGATCTCGCCGACCATGATCTTGTCGGGATCGTGCCGGAGGATCGAGCGCAGCCCGCGGGCGAAGGTCAGCCCCTTGCGCTCGTTGATGGGGATCTGGGTGACGCCGCGCAGCTGGTACTCGACGGGGTCCTCGATGGTGACGATCTTGTCCTCGGGCGAGTGAATCTCCGAGAGCGCCGCGTAGAGCGTCGTCGTCTTGCCGCTGCCGGTGGGACCGGTCACCAGCACCATGCCGTAGGGCTCCTTGATGGCCCGGCGGAAACGGCCGAGCTCTGCCCCGGCGAACCCGAGGACGTCGAGGCGCAGCTCGCGGAACTGCTCGCTGATCGTCTCCTTGTCGAGGATGCGGATCACCGCGTCCTCGCCGTGCACGGTGGGCATCACCGACACCCGGAAGTCGATGGTCTTCCCCGGCACCCGCACCTTGAAGCGGCCGTCCTGGGGAATCCGCTTCTCGGCGATGTCGAGCTCCGCCATGACCTTGATGCGCGAGAGGATGGCGCCGTGGAACTGCTTGTCCACCGGGCGCATGGCGGGCTGCAGGGTGCCGTCGATGCGGTACTTCACGTGGACGGCGTCGTCGAGGGTCTCGACGTGGATGTCGCTGGCGCGGCGCTGCAGGGCGGTGTAGATCGTCGAGTCGACGAGGCGGATGATGGGGCTGATGTCGCTCGTGAGCCGCTCGACGGTCAGGCTGTCCTCGCCGCCCTCGTCCTCGTGCAGGATCTGCAGCTCGAAGCTCTCGGTCGCCTCGTCGAGGACCCGCTGCGACCCCTCGCTCTTCTTGAGGATGGACTCGATGGCCGACCGCGTCCCCACCGTGACCCGGATGGGGGTGTCGAGCAGCAGGGCCAGCTCGTCGATTTTCGGGAGGTCGATGAGGTCCGAGACGACGATGACGAGGGTGTCGCCCACCTTGCGGTAGGGCACGAAGCCGTACCGGAGCATGAGGTCGGCGGGAATGGACCGGAACAGGTCCGCGTCCATGCTGAACCGATCCATGTCCGCGAACTCCACGCGGTAGCGTTCGGCAAGCCGGCGAGCCCGCGCGACCTCCTCCTCGTGGTCGACGGCGGCCGGTCCGGCGCCGGCCCGCGGGTCCCCCGGCGGGACCGCGCCGGTCTCCGCGGCGCCGGCGGGGCCGTCGTCTGCCGCGCGGACGCCGCCGTCGTCTGCCGCGCGGACGCCGCCGTCGTCTGCCGCGCGGACGCCGCCGTCGTCTGCCGCGCGAACGCGGCTGTCGTCTGCCGCGCGGACGCCGCCGTCGTCTGCCGCGCGGACGCCGCCGTCGTCTGCCGCGCGGACGCCGCCGTCGTCTGCCGCGCGGACGCCGCCGGCCGCCGCGGTGGGATCGGGGGCCCTCATGACAGGACGGTCCCCAGTTGCAGGAGGGGCAGGTACAGGGCGACGAGGAGGGCGGCGATGACGATCCCCATCACGATCAGCAGCACCGGCTCGATGACGGCCACGAAGCGCCCGAGCCGGGTGTCTATCTCCTCGTCGAAAAAGTCGGCGACGCTCGTCAGCATCTCCCGCAACGCCCCCGTCGCCTCGCCGACCTCGACCATCCGGATGACGACCGACGGGAAGATTCCCCGCGCCGCCATTGCCGCGGCCAGCGCCTCGCCCTCGCGGACCCGTTGTCCCGCCACCGCGAGCTGTTCCGCGTAGAACCGGTTGCCGAGGGCGCGCGCCGCGACGTCGATGGCGTCGACCAGCGGTATCCCGCCGCCGAGCAGGGTGGCCAGCGTGCGCGACATCTGCGACGTCGCGAACCGGCCCGCGATCGAGCCGATGCCGGGCAGCCGCAGGAGCAGACGGTCGAGCAGCGCCGCCCGTCCCGGCCGCCGCACCCAGCGCCAGGCCGCCCACCCCGCGAGGGCGGCGCCCGGGACGATGAGCAGCAGGTTTCCCCTGGCCGCGTTCGACACCGCCACCACCATGCGGGTCATCAGGGGCAGCTCGGCCCCGAACCCCGCGTAGAACGCCTCGAACTCGGGCACCACCCGCAGGACGATGATGGACACCACGATCATCGAGAGGCCCAGCAGGACCGCCGGATAGATCAACGCGGAGAGGGTCTTGCGCTGCAGGGCGGTCACCACCTTGACGTAGTCGACGTAGCGGCGGATGACCTCTTCGAGTCCGCCGCTCTTCTCCCCCGCCAGCAGCGAGGCGGTGTACATCCCGGGAACCACCTCGCCCTGCGCGTCGAACGCCTCCGACAGCGCCGCCCCGGCGCGGACGCGGTCGTGGACGTCGTTCAGGACGGTCCTGAAGCCGGGGTCGTCCATGCGCTGGCGCAGGATATCGAGCGACTGCACCAGGGGCAGCCCCGCCCGCAGCAGCGTCGCGAGCTCCTGGTTGAACACCAGGAACTCCCGCGTCCTGATGCGCCGGCGGGGCGCCGGCGAGAAGCCGGACCAGGCGAACGAGCCGCGGCGGCTGAGGGCGAGCACGTAGAGGCCCTTGGCCTCGAGCTCCTGCCGGAGCGCCGCCTCGTTCTCGGCGACGTGCACGCCCTCGATGACCTCGCCGGTCTCGGTGCCGAGTCTGCAGTGGAACTCCATGCGTCGGGGCCCGCGCCGCCGGAGCGCGCACCGCGCCTCCGGACCTGCCGGACGCGATTCTAGCAGTCCGCGGCCGGCCGCGTCACGGCATCCCCGGCCCCCGCGCGGTTGCCGCATGTTTCACGGCATGTTAGAGTTGCGCCGTTTTCGCACGCACGGGAACCGGCCAGGAGTCTGCGCCGGGAACCGCGCGACCCCTGGCGGGTTGGTTGGGCGCCCGGCGGAGCCGTCGGGCGACGATGGGCGGGTCAGGCTCGGATGCCACGCACACCGCGGAGAACGACGGCGATGTCTCTCGAAGCGCTCGGCATGGTGGAAACCAAGGGCCTCGTCGGCTCGATAGAGGCTGCCGACGCCATGGTCAAGGCCGCCAACGTGCTCCTCGTCGGCAAGGAGTACATCGGCGCCGGCTACGTGACCGTGTTCGTCCGGGGCGACGTCGGTGCCGTCAAGGCCGCCACCGACGCCGGAGCCGCCGCCGCGCGCCGGGTCGGCGAGCTCGTGGCCGTCCACGTCATCCCGCGCCCCCACGGCGAGGTGGAGAAGATCCTGCCGCAGGCCCGCGACGCCAGTTGATCGACCCGCCGCGCATCCGGCCATGGCTGATCGGGTCTTCCTGAACGACGCGGACCTCCGTTGGACACCGAACGCGCGCCCGTCCGGCGCCCGGCCCCGCGGCATGTCCCGCCATGGCTGACAGGGCCCCCCGCATCGACTCGGACCTCGACTCGATACGCGAGGCCCGGCAGCTCGCGCGGCGCGCCCGCGCCGCCCAGACGCGCCTCGCCGAGCTGACCCAGGAGCAGGTGGACCGCATCGTCGCCGCCGCGGCGCAGGCCGCCGCCGCGCAGGCCGCGCCGTTCGCCCGGATGGCGGTCGAGGAGACCGGCTACGGCAACGAGGCCGACAAGGTCCGCAAGAACCTGTTCGCGGCCGAGACGATTCACCGGTTCATCGAGCCCATGCGCACCGTCGGCGTCATCCGGCGGCTCGAGGCCGCGCGCGTCGTCGAGATCGCCGAGCCGTTCGGGGTCGTCGCCGCCGTGGTGCCGTCGACCAACCCCACCTCCACCGCCATCTACAAGATCCTCGTCTGCCTCAAGGCCCGGTGCGCGGTGGTCCTGAGCCCCCACCCCGCCGCCGCCCGGTGCGTGCGCCGGGTCGCCGAGGTGATGACCGCGGCCGCCGGCGGGGCGGGGATGCCGGACGACGCCGTCACCTGCATGACGACGGTGACCCTCGAGGGCACGCAGGAGCTGATGCGGCGCCGCGAGGTCGCCCTCATTCTCGCCACCGGCGGGCTCGGCCTGGTCCGCGCCGCCTACAGCGCGGGCAAGCCGGCCTACGGGGTCGGGCCCGGCAACGCCCCCGCGTACATCGAGCGGACGGCGGACCTGCCCAAGGCGGTGGCCGACGTCATCGCCGGGAAGACCTTCGACAATGGCCTGCTCTGCTCGTCCGAGAACTCCGTCGTGGTCGACGAGGCGGTGGCCGGCGAGGTGCGCCGCGAGTTCGAGCGGCAGGGCGGCTATTTCCTGAACGCGAGCGAGGCCCACCGCCTCGCCGCCGCCCTCGTCACCGCCGACCGCCTGCCCAGCCCGGAGCTGGTCGGCCGGACGGCGGCGGAGATCGCGGCCCGGACCGGCATCGACGCGCCGGCGGGGACCCGCGCGCTCGTCGCCCCCCTCGAGGGGGTGGGGCGCGACCATCCCCTGTCGATCGAGAAGCTCTGCCCGGTGCTGTCGTTCTACGTCGTCGCCGACTGGCGGGCGGGCTGCGAGCGGTGCATGGAGATCCTGCGCTACGGCGGCATGGGCCACACCATGGCCATCCACTCGCAGGACGAGCAGGTGATCCTCGAGTTCGGCCTCCGCAAGCCAGCCTTCCGCATCGTCGTCAACACCCCGACGACCCTCGGCTCGATCGGTATGACGACGGGGCTCGACCCCTCGATGACACTCGGCTGCGGCGGACACGGTGGCAACATCACCTCGGACAACATCACGCCCCGGCACCTGCTGAACGTCAAGCGCCTGGCCTGGGAGGTGCGCCCCGCCGACCGGTCCCCGCGCGACCCGGCCGACGACACCGCAGCGCCACCGGCGTCGGCGCCGCCGACTGCCGCGCGTCCCGGCGGCGGCCGGCTCGATCCCGCGCTCCTCACCCGACGCATCGACGCCTTTCTGGCCGGGCGCGGGGTGAGGGCGGCGTCCTCCCCCGCCGGGGCCGACCCGATGTCGCCGAACCGACCCGGCGCGGCCTCATCTCCGTCCTCCGCCGGGGCCGACCCGATGTCGCCGAACCGACCCGGCGCGGCTTCATCGAACCGGTCCGCCACCGCCGACGCTCTGCCGGCAGAGCCGCCGCGCCCGCCCGCCGCGGCGGCCGCGACGGTCGAAGGGAACGCCGCCGAGACAGACCACCCCGTCGACTTCGTCTGCGAGAGCGATGTCCGTCAGGCCGTCGAGAGCGGCCGCCGCATCGCCGTCGACGACCGCACCATCATCACCCCCGCCGCCCGCGATCTCGGAGAGCCACACGGCGTCTTCCGGCAGGCGTAGGAGCAGGGCCGTCGAGAACGGCCGCCGCATCGCCGTCGACGACCGCACCGTCATCACCCCCGCCGCCCGCGATCTCGGAGAGCGACACGGCGTCTTCCGGCAGGCGCAGGAGCAGGGCCGTCGAGAACGGCCGCCGCATCGCCGTCGACGACCGCACCGTCATCACCCCCGCCGCCCGCGATCCGGGAGAGCGACACGGCGTCTTCCGGCAGGCGCAGGAGCAGGGCCGTCGAGAACGGCCGCCGCGTCGCCGTCGACGACCGCACCATCATCACCCCCGCCGCCCGCGATCTCGGAGAGCGACACGGCGTCTTCCGGCAGGCATAGGAGCACGTCGACCGGCAAGACCACGCTCATCCAACAGGCCACGGCGGTCTGCCAAGATGTCGTCGCAAGCTCGCCCTCGTCCGGGGACCGCCGTGCTGCGATGGGAAATCGATGGTGGTTGCCCTTCGCACGCCGGGCTGGCAGCACGCTCCTCCCGGCCATCGCGGCGCAGGTCTCCTCCTTCCCGCAAACCCCGAAGGCGCAGTTTCTGCGCGGCAGACCGCCGATCCAGGTGTCGACGGCTGCCATCCCATCGGACCCGGCCGCCGTCGAGCGGCGTTCCTGTAGTCGGCAGCCGTCTTGCAAGGTATTTCGCCGTGCTCGCCATCGTTCAAAGCGCGGCCCTGTTCGGCATCGAGGCGCAGCCCGTCCGGGTCGAGGTCGACGTGTCGGACGGCGGGCTGCCGGCGACCATCCTCGTCGGGCTGCCCGACGCCAGCGTCCGCGAGAGCCGCGACCGCATCGACAGCGCCATCCGCAACTCGGGCATCGAGTTTCCCAAGCGGAAGGTGACCGTCAACCTCTCGCCCGCGGACATGCGCAAGGTGGGTTCGGCGTTCGACCTGCCCATCGCCCTCGGCAAGCTGGCCGCGGCCGAGCTCATGCCCCGCGACCGGCTCGACCGGATGGTCGTCGTCGGCGAGCTGGCCCTCGACGGCGCGGTGAGGCCGGTGCGGGGCATCCTGCCCATCGCGGCGCAGGCCCGGCGGGACGGCGTCGAACGCTTGCTGCTGCCGCACGCGAACGCCGGCGAGGCCGGGATCGTCGGCGGGCTCACGGTGCTGCCGGTGACCTCGCTGGAGGAGGCCGTGTCGGTGGTGGCGGGACGCTCGGAGGGAACGGCCGCGCCGGCGCCGCGTCCGGCCCCGGCCGCGCCGGCGGCGCCGGACCTCGCCGACGTGCGGGGGCAGGCGCTGGCCCGCCGTGCGCTGGAGATCGCCGCCGCCGGCGGCCACAACCTGCTCTTCATCGGGCCGCCGGGGGCGGGCAAGAGCATGCTGGCGCGGCGGCTGCCGGGCATCCTCCCCGCCCTCACCGCGGACGAGGCCCTCGAGGTGACGACCATCCACTCCGTGGCCGGGCTGCTGCCCCCGGGGGCCGGGCTCGTCACCACGCCGCCGTTCCGGGCTCCTCACCACACCGCATCGGATGTCGCGCTGGCCGGCGGAGGCGCGATGCCCCGGCCCGGCGAGATCAGCCTCGCCCACAACGGCGTCCTGCTCCTCGACGAGGCGGCCGAGTTCGCTCGCCACGTGCTCGACGCCCTTCGACAGCCTCTCGAGGACGGCGCCGTGCAGGTGGCCCGGGCCGCCCGCACCGCGGTCTTCCCGGCCCGCTTCCTGCTCGCGGCCACGACGAACCCGTGCATCTGCGGCTACCTCGGCGAGCCGACCCGCCCCTGCCGCTGCTCGCCGCATCAGATCGCGCGCTACCGGAGCCGCCTGTCGGGACCCCTGCTCGACCGTATCGACCTGGGCGTCCGGGTCCCCGCCGTGCCGTTCGAGGCGTTGACGGGGACTGCGCCCGGCGAGGCGTCGGCGGCGGTGCGCCGGCGGGTCGCGGCGGCGCGCGAGGTCCAACGGGTGCGGAACCGATGCCGGGCCGGCGCGCCCGTGAACGCCCGCCTGCAGGGCCGCGCCCTCTCCCGCCACTGCGCCCTCGACCCCGCGGGGCTGCGGATTCTCGCCGCGGCGAGCCGGCGGTTCCGCCTCAGCGCCCGGAGCTGCCACCGGTTGATGAAGGTGGCGCGCACCATCGCCGACCTCGCGGGAGACGACGCGATCGCGGCCGGGCATCTCGCCGAGGCGGTACAGTTCAGGCTCGACGAGTGACCGCCGCGGGCAGACGCCGGGACGTTCGGCCGTCCGCGTCGGCGGTCCCACGGGCACACACGGACCCGCTCGGGCACGTCAGGCGACGAGACGCCCGGCCGCCCGCGTCAGGGGTCCGGGGCTCCGGCCGTTCGAGCCTGACCGGACGTCGGCGGCGTCCGCACGATCGCCCGGCGCTGTCCGGATTGCGTCGGCGTGCCGATATTCCAAGGCGACATGGAGACCCACAGGATGGGAACGGCGCTTTCGGCGAGCTTCCGAACGTTCGGCTCCGCGGCGGTCCTGACGCTGGCGATCGTCCTGGCCGTCCAGGCCCCGCGGCCCGGCGTCGAGGCGGCCCAGTCCGATGACGACCCCGTGGAGTGCCTGGCCCTCGCGGCCTATTGGGAGGCGGGCGGCGAGGGCCGCGAGGGCATGACGGCGGTGGCCTGGGTCGTCCTCAACCGCCTCGCGCACGCCGACTTTCCCTCGACGGTCTGCGACGTGGTCCATCAGGGCGGCGAAGAGCCGGGCTGTCAGTTCAGGTTCTGGTGCAACGGGAAGAGCGACAGGCCGGACGACGCGGAGCTCTGGGCCCTGGCCCGCGAGGTCGCGGCGGAGACGCTCGAAGGGCTCACCGAGGACCCCACCGGCGGCGCGCTGTTCTTCCACGCGACGGCGCTCGGCGAGGCGCCGTGGCGCGTACCGCGGGAACGCACCGCCCAGATCGGACGGCACGTCTACTATCGGTAGCCGCTCACCGGCCGCCGCGGTACGGCCGTGGGCCGATCGCGCTCCCGGCGCCGCGACCGCCCGCCCCGCGACCGCCGCGGGCCCGGCCGCGCGACGCCCAGGTGCCTAAGACCCCACTCCCACCGGCTCCACGACGCTCCTGCCCCGGCGAATGAACTCCTCCTGCACCTCGCGCCGCGGCTCGCCGGCGGCGGGGGTCCTGAGGACGTAATCGCCGTCCGACCCGCAGTCCCACACCGAGCAGTTGTCCTGCTCGTAGGCGGCCAGGATCTCGTCGAGCTCGCGCTTGAGCGCGGGGTCCTCGACCGGAATCACCGTCTCGACCCTCCCGTTCAGGTTCCGCTTCATCCAGTCCGCGGACCCGATGAAGTGCTCCGGTTGGCCCGCGTTGACGAACCGGAAGATCCGGCTGTGCTCGAGGAAGCGTCCCACGACGCCGAACACCCGCACCGTCTCCGACAGTCCCTCCACCCCGGGGCGCAGGCAGCACAGCCCGCGGACGTTGAGCCGGATGGGCACGCCCGCCCCGCTCGCGTCGTAGAGCTCGTGGATGATCTCGGCGTCCTGGAGCTGGTTCATCTTCGCGTCGATGCCGGACGGACGCCCCGCCCGGGCATGCTCCGCCTCGCGGCGGATGAGCTCGATGAAGCGGCGCCGCATCGACACCGGGGCCACCAGCAGCTTGCTGTCCTCGGGGTAGGGAATCACGCCGGTCAGCGAGTTGAAGACGGTGGCGACGTCGTTGCAGATCGACTCGTCGCAGGTCAGCAGCCCGACGTCCTCGTAGATCCTCGCCGTCCCCGAGTGATAGTTTCCGGTGCCGAGGTGCGCGTAGCGCCGCACCCCCTCCCGTTCGTCGCGCACGACGAGGGCGAGCTTGACGTGGGTCTTGAGCCGCTCCACCCCGTAGGACACGTGCACGCCTTCCTTCTCCAGCAAGTTGCCCCAAGCGATGTTCGGGGCTTCGTCGAACCGCGCCGTGATCTCGACGAGCACCGCCACCTGCTTGCCCTGCCGCGCGGCTTCCACGAGCGCCCGCAGCAACGGCGAGTCGCGGCTGGTGCGGTAGATCGTCAGCTTTATCGCGAGCACCGCGGGATCCGTCGCGGCGGAGTTGAGGAACCGCAGCACGGAGGCGTCGAAGCTCTGGTAGGGGTGGTGCAGCAGGATGTCGCCGCGCGCGATCTCGTCGAAGATCGCCGAGGGGCTGTCGGGCAGCCGGTGGAGCCGGGGGTGGTCGACCGGCTCGTGCGGAGCATGGCGCAGGTCGTCGCGGCCCGGCCCGTCGAAGCTCTGGAGGTCGCTCACGCCGAGGGGCGCCCGCGTCGGATAGACGTCGTCGGGGCCGATCCCGAGCTGGCGGCTCAGCCACGACACCTGATGCTCCGGCATGGTGCTGTCCACCTGCAGCCGGACCACCCCCGCGAACCGCCGGGCCTTCAGCTCCGAGCTCACCTGCTGGACGATGCTGCCGGGTTCGGCCAGCGGCGCGTCACTGCCGACGTCCGCCTGGTCGACGTCTCCCTCCGCGGCGCGCGTGACCCGGAACACGTGGACCGCGGCGGGCGGCGAGCCGGGATAGAGCAGGTCGAGGTTGGCGGCGATGACCTGCTCGATGGGCACGACGCCGGGGCGGTCGTCCAGGGGAATCCACCGGGGGCGGTTGCCGGGCACCTTGATGCGCACGAAGCGGGTGTCGCCGTCGTGCGGAATGAACGCCGCGAGATTGAGCCCGAGGTTGCTGATGAACGGGAACGGATGCTCCGAATCGACGGCGAGCGGGGTCAGTATCGGCTGGATGTTGCGCGCGAAGTAGGCGCGCAGGGCCGCGCGCTCGTCCCGTCTCAGGTCGTCGTGCCGCAGGATCGGCAGCCCCTCCCGGGCCAGGTTCGGCACCAGCTCCTCGTGCCACAGCCGGCCGAGCTCCGCCACCTGGGCGAGGAGCTGGACGCGGCAGGCGGCGAGCTCGTCGGCCGTCGTCCGGCCGTCGATGGAGAGCTTCTTGGCCCGGTTGTCGATCTCGCGCTTGAGGCCGCTCATGCGCTTCATGAAGAACTCGTCGTGGAGCATCCCGATGATGCCCGCGAACTTGACGCGCTCGAGCAGGGGCAGGTCGGCGCGGCCGACGAGGTGCAGCACCCGGCGGGCGAAACCCAGCCAGCTCAGCTCGCGGCTGAGAAACGCCCGGGCCGGTCCGAGGGCGGCGAGTCGGGCTCTGGTTGACACCCCTTCCCTTTCGATTCGGCGGCTCGCTGTTAATATCTCGCGGGGCTTCCGCTCACGGGAGCCTTCGATTATAGGACACCGTCGTGCCGAACCCGATCGAGACCTTTCCAGAGAACATCGCCGCCGTCGACCTCGGCTCCAACAGCTTCCACATGCTCGTCGCCCGCACCAAGGGCGGCGAGCCGGTCCTCGTCGATCGCCTGCGCGAGATGGTGCAGCTCGCTTCCGGCCTCGACGCCGACGGCCGCCTCAGCCCGGAATCGCGCGACCGCGCCATCGAGTGCCTTCGGCGGTTCGGGCAGAGACTGCGCCACATGGACCCGAGCGAGGTGCGCGCGGTGGGCACGAACACCCTGCGCGCGGCGGTCGACGCCGACGAGTTCCTGGTCGACGCGGAGCGGGCCCTGGGGCACTCGATTGAGACGATCTCCGGCATCGAGGAAGCCCGCCTGATCTTTCTCGGGGTGACGCGGACCCTGTCCGGCCCCCGACGCCGGAGGCTGGTCGTCGACATCGGCGGCGGGAGCACCGAGCTGATCGTGGGCGAGGGGGCGCCCCTCGAGATGGAGAGCCTCTACATGGGCTGCATCACCTTCAGCCGCGCCCACTTCGGCGACGGGCGGCTCACCCCCGAGAATTGGCGGCGGGCCGAGCTCGCCGCCCTGCAGGAGCTCGAGCCGGTCACCGAGCGTTTCCGCGCGATCGACTGGGAGGAAGTGGCCGGCGCATCGGGGACCATCCGGGCCATCGACGGCCTCGTCCGCACCTACGGATGGAGCCGGAAGGGGATCACGGCCGAGGCCCTCGGCCGGCTGCGCGAGACCCTGCTGAAGGCGGGACGCGTCGGCCGGCTGAAGCTCGAAGGGCTGAACCCGAGGCGCAGGACGACCATCGCCGGGGGAGCCGCCATCCTGTCGGCCCTGTTCGAGGCGCTCGGCATCGATGTCATGCGACGCTCGGACGGGGCCTTGCGGGAGGGCCTGCTCTACGACTTTCTCGGCCGGATCCGCGACCAGGACGTGCGCGAGCGGGGCGTCGAGGCCCTGGCGGACCGCGCCCACGTCGACCGGCAGCAGGCGGCGCGCGTGAAGCAGACGGGCCTGTCGCTGCTCGCCCAGGTGGCGGACGGCTGGGACCTGGGAAACCGCAACGCGCGGCAGTTCCTGTCCTGGGCCGCGAACCTGCACGAGATAGGTCTCGACGTCGCCCACAGCCACTACCACCGGCACGGGGAGTACATCGTCGCCCATGCCGACCTGCAGGGTTTCTCGCTGCCCGAGCAGCAGGTGCTCGCGACCCTGGTGCGGTCCCACCGGCGCAAGTTCCCGACCGAGGTCATCACCGCCCTGCCCCGGAACTGGTCGGCGTGGACCGAGCGGCTGGCGATGCCGCTGCGCCTCTCGGTGGTCCTGCACCGGAGCCGAAGCCCCCTGCCCCTCCCCCCGATCGAGCTCGGCACCGCCAGGAATGCCCTCGACCTGCGGTTCCCCCCGGGATGGCTCGACGAGCATCCCCTGACCCGCGCCGATCTGGAAACCGAGGCCGCCTACCTCCGGGAAGCCGGCTACCGGTTGTCGTTCGGATAGCGGCCGGCCCGGGCCCCTCGGCGGTGCATGTCGGCCGGCCGACCAGGACTTCGCGCCGTAGCCACCGCGCGGGCTCCTGGAGGGTTGGTCGGGCGCCCGGCGGAGCCGTCGGGCGACGATGGGCGGGCTACGGCTCGAGCCCGGCCCGCGTGAAGCACTCGTCGTCCGGCATGCGGTGCATGTCGGCCGGCCGACCAGGAGCTCGCGCCGTAGCACGGCGCGGGCTCCTGGAGGGTTGGTCGGGCGCCCGGCGGAGCCGTCGGGCGACGATGGGCGGGCTACGGCTCGAGCCCGGCCCGGTGAAGCACTCGTCGTCCGGCATGCGGTGCATGTCGGCCGGCCGACCAGGACTTCGCGCCGTAGCACGGCGCGGGCTCCCGGGGGGTTGGTCGGGCGCCCGGCGGAGCCGTCGGGCGACGATGGGCGGGCTACGGATCGAGCCGGGCCAGGATTCGGGGGACGACGAGCCACAGCAGCTCGCCGAGGCCGGGTCGGACCTCGTGCCAGCCCGTCGCGTCGAGCCGAATGCACGCGAGGGCGGCGGTCGGAAACCGCAGCGCCGCTCCGCCGATCAGGATCGAGGCGGTCTCGGAGCAGGCCGGCTCGTGTCCCACGACGAGGAGGGTGTCCGTGCCGGGGTCGGCGGCGCGAACGCACGCCAGCACGTCTTCGGGCGACGCGCCGTACAGCTCGGGGACGACGGTGGCCGGAGCCCGCCACCCGCCGGCCTCGGCGGCGTGCCGCAGGGTCTCGACCGTGCGGACGGCCGGCGAGCAGAGGACGCGATCGGGGGCCGGCCCCGCCCGTTCGAGGAACCGGCCCATGCACCGCGCCGCCCTCACGCCGCGCGGGGCGAGCGGGCGCTCGCTATCCGGCCGCGTCGGGGCGTCCCAGCTCGACTTGCCGTGACGGAGCAGGAGAATCGTCTTCACGACGGCTCCGGTCGGGCTTCTTCGAGCCGCCGCACCAGCTCGTCCCAGAGGGCGGCGTAGGCGCGCGCGGCCTCGCTCGTCCTTCGGAACGCGCACAGCGGCTCGCGCCGCGAGCTCATCTGCTCGACCACGCTCGAATACGGAATCTCGGTCGCGAGCATGGGGCAGGGCATCTCTTCCGGGGCCTCGCAGATCCGGCGATGCAGGGTCCGGCGGCGATCGACCATCGAGTAGAACGGCAGGACCCGGACCGCCGCCGGTTCCCGCCGCAGGTGCCGGGCGAGCTGCCGGAGGGTCCGCCGCGAGAGCGTCGTGGGGATGGTCGGCACGATCAGGGCGTCGGCGACCCGGAAGACCGCCTCCGAAGCGAGCGAGATGCTGGGGGCGCAGTCGAGAAAGACGTAATCGTAACCGGCGCCGAGCTCGCGGATTCTGCGGGTGAGGCGCCGGACGTACTTCGGGCTGTCGAGCAGCAGATCCAGATGGCGGTACGAGAAGTCGGCGGGAAGCAGGTCGAGCCCTTCGTAGTCGGTCTCGCGGACGTGACGGGCGAGGCCGCCCTTGCCGCGGACGAGCTTCCTGCCGCCTCCCCGGACCTTCATCCTGACCCGGAAGCACCAGGTGGCCGCACCCTGCGGGTCGAGGTCGCAGATGAGGGTCCGCGCCCCCCCCGCGGCGGCGAGCCACGCCAGGTTGACGGCGGCCGACGTCTTCCCCACGCCGCCCTTGATGTTGTAGGCCGCCAGCACCTTCATCTTGAACCGCGGGCTGTGTCCGGGGCTTCCGGACGGGAGGCGAGGAGCCGGTCGAGCTCGGCCGCGGTCCCCGCCGTCGCGAACCTCCCGACCTCGTCGGCGAGCCGGCGCCGCGCAGCGGCCTGGCGCGTCTCCAGGCGCTCGACGAGGCGACCCGCCGCCAGGAGCGCCGGCGCGTCCGCTGCGCCCGTCGCGAGGAGCTCGCGGGCAGTGTCCTGCAGCTCGTCCTGCTGGACCTCCAGATCGTTGTAGTCCCCGAGGTCGTCCTGCAGGCGTTTGAGGGAGCGGATGAAGGCGTTCACGCGGCGGGCGGCGAACAGGCTGCGGAAGAACTCGAGCAGGTACCGCAGCTTCTTGCAGGCGATTCGCAGCTCGTGAATGGCCGCGGCCGGGGTCTCCGCCGAGAGACCGCGCCCGCGCTTGCGCACCCTCGCGAACGCCCGCTCGATGCGCTCGCCCGCCACCGCGCGGATCGGGCGGGCGGCGTTTGCGCCGCCGCCGTCGGCGTCGGTCTCGAGAAGGCGTGGCCATTGCCGCTTCAGCCGCCGGTAGCGGGGCGAGTCGAGCCCCGCCACCTGCTGCGCGTGCGCGGCCTGTCTCCGGTGTTCCAGATGGTCGGCCAGCGGGGACAGATCGCCGCGGGCGGACGCCGGCAGCTCGGCCCGGTGGCCCCGCAGGCTGAGGAGGTGCACGTCGAGGTCCCGGGGCGGCCCCGTCAACCGGCCGAGCCAGGCGAACTCGCCGGCGAAGCGGCGCGTCACGGCTTCGTCGAAGACGCTCCTGACCTGCCCCAGGCAGGAACGGGTCCGCCGTACCGCGACCCGGAAGTCGTGCAGGAACTCGGGATCGAGGTCCGCCCGGAGCCCTGCCTCGTTGGCCTGCATCATCTCCCACAGCGCGGCGAGGATGCGCTTCACGGCGCGGTCGGTGCGCGCGTCCGGATCGAGGCGCAGCTCGAGCTTGCCGGTGTAGTCGCCGGGCCGGCGGCCGACCACGGAGAGTGCGAGATCGAGCTCCGTCTCCGGTCCCGGCGCCAGTCCGAGGTTCTCCTCCACGAAGCGGCGCACGCCGCGGTAGGCCCGTTCGTACCCCGTCATCCGGCCAAGCCGCAGGATCGTGGGCAGCCGCCGGCGGCGCCGCGTGGAACCGGCCGCGGTGCCGTGATCGAGCGACAGGCGCACCACCGCCTTGTCCCGGCCGTCGACCACGGAGATCCGCTCGCTGCGGCGCTCGATCCGGACCACCGGCAGCAGCCGCCGGATGCCCGTCACCACCTGCAGCTCGTCCCGGAAGCCGCCCGGGGGCAGGTCGCGGGCGAAGTCCGGCGGCGCCGGCATGGTCGCGCGGTGGCGCAGGCCGCCGTCGAAGCGGTCCCAGCGCACGCTGCACGACCCGTCCCCCGCGTCGGACAGGACGGTGCCGGCGTCGCGATAGAGGCGCCAGTCGAACGTGTCGAGATAGGTGCGGGCGGCGGTCCGGCGGTTCTCACGCCGGGTCGGGAATCGCTCCCCGAGGCGGGACAGGACGCCGGCCGCAGTCCGTGGCGCGTCGAGAAGATACCGGTGGCACATCGATCTGCCCGATAGTACACCGTCGCCGGGCCGGAGGCCGCTTGCACACCCTTTCACAATCACGATCGCCGTGGTAGTATCCGTAGTCGAGAGGTGGGTGCTGGTCAAACGCTATTCATTCATCATCGCCAATCGTTCAACTGGAGTCGTCCATCGCTTCGCCCTGAGTTTCCGCCCGAAGCTGGTGGTCGCCCTGTTGATCGCTTTCCCCCTCGGGTGGGCCGGCCACGCCGCCTGGCTCGATGGGTCGCGGTTCGATCCGGCGCAGTGGCTGAAGTCGCCCCGCTGGACGATGAACGACCGGCTGCGTTCGTTCAACGCCCTGCTCCAGTCCGAAATCGACCGCTACAGCACCACCGCCGCCGACGTGTCCCGCCAGTTGGCGGCCCTGCAGATCGTCGTCGAGGCCCTGCGCGATCAGTCGGTCGTCGACCCCGGCGTCAGGCGGGCCATGGTGCGGGTGGCGGAGGTCGATCGTTCGCGTAGGGCGTCGACCCTGCGGACGTTGGCAGAGGCGGCGCCCACCGAGACCCTCGACCTGCTTCACGATCTGCTGGATGTCCTCGAGCTCGAGCTCGGGGTCGCCCGCGACAACATCGTCCTCCGCCGGGACCTCGCCGCCGCAACGCCGTTCAACCTCCCCGCCCCGGGCCGCATCAGGTCCCGGTTCGGGTACCGGAGGGATCCCTTCACGGGCGAGCGGACGTTGCACGAGGGGCTCGACATCTCCACCGGGTACGGACAACCGGTCCGGGCCACGGCCGGCGGCCGCGTCGTGAAAGCCGGCCGCAACGGCAACCTCGGCAAGGTGATCGAGATCGACCACGGCTTCGGCCGGCGCACGCGCTACGCCCATCTGTCGGAGTTCGGCATCCGCAACGGCGACGACGTCGAGCGCGGGCAGGTCATCGGGTACACCGGCGCCACCGGCCGCGTCACCGGGTCCCACCTCCACTACGAGGTCCTGGTCGGCAACCGCCCGATGAACCCGCTCCGGCTGGTGTTCGCCTCCGGCGGCGTGTCGGCCGACTGATTCTCCCCGGCCGGTGTTCGCCTCCGGCGGCGTGTCGGCCGACCGATTCCGCCCCGTTCGGAATCCCGCTTCGTTTCTCTCGACGACGCCTTGCGCGTCTACGGGCGGCCCCAAGGCGGCCGCCCGCGCTGGCCCCGGCCTCGTCTCAGGCAGGGTCCGGTTTCGCGGGCGGGCGACCCCGTCGTCTTGACGCGTATAGACCCCTTCCCTACAATCGATCACATCCGTGTCTACCGGATCGACACCCGCCTTGGCTCATCATCGACAGCGCAGCGTCACGGAAGGACCGGCCCTCCCCGGAGAACGCCCGGCGGCCTCGGCCGCCGGACGGCCGGAGGGTCGGTCGGGCGCCCGGCGGGGCCGCAGGCGACGATTGGCGGACCAGGAGTCCGCGCCGTAGAAAACGGCGCGGCTCCCGGAGGGTTGGTTGGGCGCCGACCGGAGCCGCAGGCGACGATTTGGCGGGCTGGATTGCCCATGACACGGTCCCTGGACTCGACCGATGCTGCAGAACGTCCTCAGGAAAGTCTTCGGCACCCAGAACGAGCGCGATCTCAAGCGGACGCGGCCGGCGCTGGTGGAGATCAACGACCGCGAGGCGGCGGCCCGGGCCCTCGACGACGCCGGGCTCCGGGGACGCACCGCGGACCTGCGCGAGCGCGCCGACCGGGGCGAGCCGCTCGACGAGCTGCTGCCCGACGCCTTCGCGGTGGTCCGCGAGGCGGGCCGGCGGGTGCTCGACATGCGGCACTTCGACGTCCAGCTCATCGGCGGCATGGTCCTGCACCAGGGCAAGATCGCCGAGATGAAGACCGGCGAGGGCAAGACCCTCGTCGCCACCCTCGCCGCCTATCTGAACGCCCTCGGCGGCGGCGGGGTCCACGTCGTCACCGTCAACGACTACCTGGCTCGGCGCGACGCCGAGTGGATGGGCCGGATCTACCGCTTCCTCGGCATGTCGGTCGGGGTCATCCAGCACGATCTGCGCGATCCCGAGCGCCAGGCCGCCTACGCCTGCGACATCACCTACGGCACCAACAACGAGTTCGGCTTCGACTACCTGCGCGACAACATGAAGTTCGAGCTCGCGCACTACGTGCAGCGCGGGCACCGCTTCGCCATCGTCGACGAGGTCGACAGCATCCTCATCGACGAGGCCCGGACTCCCCTCATCATCTCGGGGCCGGCCGAGCAGTCGACCGAGCTGTACTACGAGGTCGACCGCATCATCCCCCGCCTGGAGCCGGGGGCCGTCACCCAGGGCAACGTCAAGGCGGAGGACCGCGAGGCCCTGGAGGACACCGGAGACTACCTGACCGACGAGAAGCACAAGACGGTCAGCCTGACCGAGACCGGCATGGCGAAGGCCGAGAAGATGCTCGCCAAGCGTCTCAACCCCGGCGGGCTCTACGACCCCGCCAACATGCCGTTGCTGCACCACGTGAACCAGTCCCTCCGCGCCCACGCGCTCTTCAGGCGCGACGTGGAGTACATGGTCAAGGACGGCCAGGTCGTCATCGTCGACGAGTTCACGGGGCGGCTCATGCCCGGCCGCCGCTGGAGCGACGGCCTGCACCAGGCGGTCGAGGCCAAGGAGAAGGTCAAGATCGAGCGGGAGAACCAGACCCTCGCGACGGTGACGTTCCAGAACTACTTCCGCAAGTACGACAAGCTGTCGGGCATGACCGGCACCGCCGACACCGAGGCGCCGGAGTTCGCCAAGATCTACAAGCTCGACGTCATGGTCATCCCCACCAACCGTCCCCTGGTGCGGATCGAGGAGGCCGACTCCGTCTACCGGACCGAGCGCGAGAAGTACGACGCCATCGCCGAGGACATCATCGACAAGCAGGAGACGGGCCGGCCGGTGCTGGTCGGCACCGTGTCGATCGAGAAGTCGGAGCGTCTCGCGGGGCTGCTCAAGCGGCGGGGCGTCAAGCACGTCGTGCTCAACGCAAAGTACCACGCCCAGGAGGCCGAGATCGTCGCCCAGGCCGGCCGCCGGGGGGCGGTGACCATCGCCACCAACATGGCCGGCCGCGGCACCGACATCGTCCTCGGCGGCAACGCCGAGTACATGTCCCGCCAGCGGACCCTCGCCGAGCAGGCGGCGGAACGCCTGCCGAAGGAGGAGGCGAAGTTCGTCGACGACGACGAGTTCGTCTACTTCTACCACATCGAGCACTTCTACCGCGTGCCCCGGCCGGCCTGGGAACGCATCTTCGCCCAGTTCACCGAGCAGACCGCGGCCGAGCACGAGGAGGTCGTCGGCGCCGGAGGGCTGCACATCATCGGGACCGAGCGGCACGAGTCGCGCCGCATCGACAACCAGCTCCGGGGGCGGGCGGGCCGCCAGGGCGACCCCGGCTCGTCGCGCTTCTACCTGTCCCTCGAGGACGACCTGATGCGCATCTTCGGGTCCGACCGCATCTCGGGGCTGATGGAGCGGCTCGGCATGGAGGAGGGGGTCCCCATCGAGCATCGCATGGTGACCCGGGCCATCGAGCGGGCCCAGAAGCAGGTCGAGGCGCAGCACTTCTCGGTGCGGAAGCACCTGCTCGAGTACGACGACGTCATGAACAAGCAGCGGGAGAACGTCTACACGCTGCGCCGGGAGTTGCTCGACGGGCAGGTGCACGTGTCCGACGACGAGATCGTCGACAGCCGCCGCTACCTGATGACCCTGGCCGAGGACCTCGTCGACCAGGAGGTCGAGGCCCACTGCGGCCGCGACACCGACCCGGAGGACTGGGACACCGACGGCCTGTCGCGCGCGGTCGGCGAGCTGGCGGGGCTGCCGCCGGAGCAGATCGACGAGTTCGAGCTCGACGACAAGAGCCCCGACGAGATGCTGGACACGTTGTGGGCGGCGGTCAAGTCCCGCTACGAGGAGAAGGAAGAGGGGATCGAGGCGGAGCTGTTGCGGCGGGTCGAGCGCGACGTGATGCTGCAGATCGTCGACACGCAGTGGAAGGACCACCTCTACAGCCTCGACCACCTGAAGGAGGGCATCGGCCTGCGCGCCCACGCGCAGCGGGACCCCCTCGTCGAGTACAAGCGGGAGAGCTTCGCACTGTTCCAGTCGATGAAGGAGCGGATCGATACCGAGATGATCCGCTACCTGTGGCGCCTGCGGCCGATCGTGCGGGGGGAGGGCGACGAGGTGGCCCGGCCCGCGGCCCGCCAGCGAGCGCCGATAACCCTCAACGACCCGGGGGCCGCGGCCCCCGTCTTCGCGGGCGCCGCGGCCGCGGCCCGCGGCCCTCAGCCGGCCCGCACCGGCGGGGACGACGCCAAGGTGCGCACCGTGCGGCGGGAGGCGAGAAAGGTCGGGCGGAACGAGCCCTGCCCGTGCGGCAGCGGCAAGAAGTACAAGAAGTGTCATGGGGCCTGACATGGCGGCGGGCATCGAGACCACGGCGACCCGTTTCACGGCCACCGACATCGCGGTGGCCCTGACGTTCGACGACGTGCTGCTGGTGCCGCAACGGTCCGAGGTGCTGCCGGCCGAGGTCGACGTCTCGACCCGGCTCACCCGGAACGTCACCCTGAAGGTGCCCATCATCAGCGCCGCGATGGACACCGTGACGGAGTCGCGTCTCGCCATCGCGATGGCCCAGCTCGGCGGCATGGGGGTGATTCACAAGAACCTTCCCATCGAGGACCAGGCGGCCGAGGTCGACCGGGTCAAGCGGTCGGAGAGCGGCATGATCGTCAACCCGATCACGCTGGCGCCCTCCAACCGCATCGTCGAGGCCCTCGAGCTGATGAAGAAGTACCGCATCTCGGGGGTGCCGATCACCGAGGACGGCAGCACCGAGGGGCGGCTCGTCGGCATCCTCACCAACCGGGACCTGCGCTTCGAACGCCGCATCGACCGGCCGATCGGCGAGGTGATGACCCGCCGGGACCTCATCACGGTGCCGGTCGGGACCACCCTGCAGGACGCCCAGACCATCCTGCACCAGCACCGCGTCGAGAAGCTGCTGGTGGTCGATCGGGAGTTCCGGCTCAAGGGGCTCATCACCGTCAAGGACATCCAGAAGATGATCACCTACCCCACCGCGTCCAAGGACGAGCTGGGCCGGTTGCGGGTGGGGGCGGCGGTGGGCATCGCGAAGGACACGGTGGAGCGGTCCGAGGCCCTCGTCGGGGCCGGCGCCGACGTGCTCGTCGTCGACACCGCGCACGGGCACTCCCGCGGGGTGATGGCGATGGTCGGTCAGCTCCGCGAGCGCTTCCCCAGCGTGGAGCTCGTCGCCGGCAACGTCGCCACCGCGGAGGGCACCGAGTCGCTGATCGCCCTCGGCGTCGACGGCGTGAAGGTCGGCATCGGCTCCGGGTCGATCTGCACCACCCGGGTCATCGCCGGCATCGGCATGCCGATGATCTCGGCCCTCGCCGAGTGCGGGCAGGCCGCCCGGCCCCACGGCGTCCCCATCATCGCCGACGGCGGGGTGCGCTACTCGGGCGACATCACGAAGGCGCTGGCGGTCGGGGCCGGCGCGGTCATGATCGGGAGTCTCTTCGCCGGGACCGACGAGAGTCCCGGCGAGCTGATCCTCTACCAGGGGCGCAGCTTCAAGGAGTACCGGGGCATGGGTTCGATCGGCGCGATGCGCGCCGGCAGCCGGGACCGCTACTTTCAGGAGGACTTCGACCTCGCGAGCCCCCGCGAGGACGGCGAGAAGCTCGTCCCCGAGGGCATCGAGGGCCGGGTGCCCCACAAGGGGTCGATCGGCGCGATGATCCACCAGCTCGTCGGCGGCCTTCGCGCCGGCATGGGCTACTGCGGCTGCCCCACCATCTCCGAGCTGCAGGAGAACGCCAGGCTGGTCCGCATCACCCCCGCCGGCATGCGCGAGAGCCACGTCCACGACGTGGTCATCACCAAGGAAGCGCCGAACTACCGCTCGGAGTAGGCTGCCGGCCCCCGCGTTCGGAATCACGCATCTTCTCCCGCCTCCAGACGGGGCGGGACGACGATCCTGCACGTGGGGCCCGTGGCGCGGCCGAGCTTCCCGTCCAGCGTCAGGAGGGGACAGTCGATGGCCTCGGCCAGCGCCACGTACCAGGCATCGTAGCTGGTCAGGTTGTTCCGCAAGGCCCAGACGCGTTCGGCAAACGGCGTGAAGGGGAACAACTCCAGGTCGAGCTGAAGAAGATCCTGGTGCGCGCTCAGGGCTTCGAGTCGGGAAACCACCCCCGCGCGTTCGAGCCGGCGGAGAATGTTGCTGGCTTCGACCAACGCCAACTCGGGACCGGCAAGGGAGTCGTTCGTGATCGCCGCCTCTGCCCACGCGCCGTGGCCAGCCGAGTCGACAAGAGCCGCGACGAGCACGGATGCATCGACGACGACGGTCACTTTCGGTCCGCGTCGCGGGCTTGCAGGATGCTCGACGTGCCGATACGGGTGCCTGTCACTGCCTTGCGGTCGCGCACGCGTTGAAGCCACTCACGGGCGGACGGGCGGGATGCGATGCGCTCCAATTCACCGCGGAGAAACCCCTGCATGGACTGGCGCTGCCGTGCGGCGCGCACGGCGAGCGCGTCGCGAACTGCTTCGGGGACCTCACGAATCGTGATTTGTACCGGCACGACAGCATTTTGACATCGATGACAGCGCACGGCAATCATGACGGCGGGTGTTCGTGGCTCCGGATCGGAACACGCGGTCGCTCACGGCCTTGCTGCCTCGCCCGAAACGGACGGATTGCCAGGAAGCGCAATCAGCTCGAGCTCGCCCGGCAGGTCGATGACGAGCTCCCGCGAGTCGCCTCCGCGGTCGTGAATCCGGACCGAGACCGCCCCCGGGATCGGACGCGACAGGCGGTCCGCCCATTCGATGCAGACGAGGGCGCCTCCGTCCGGCAGCTCTTCGAGCCCCAGATCGTCGGTCTCGGCCGGGCCGAGCCGGTACAAATCGACGTGCTGAACCCGCCCGCCGCCGTACGCCTGGACGATCGTGAACGTCGGGCTGCTGACCTCGTCGGGGTCGATTCCGGTCCCCTCGACGAACCCCCGCACGAACGCGGTCTTGCCGGCCCCGAGGTCGCCGAACAGCAGGACCACGGTGCCGTCCGGCAGGCGCCGGACCAGATCGGCGGCGATGTCCGCCGTCTGCCGTTCGGAGTGACTCTGGTAACGGGTCGTGTCCACGGCGCGGTCTCCTCGGAACAAGGCCTAGAGCGGGATGTGCTCAGGCTCCTGGTCGTGGCGGTCCGGCTCGGGGCGTTCGAGGGCGAGCAGGGCCGGCCCGAGCTGCCGGGCCAGATCGCCGGCGATGAGCCCCGCCCCGCCCTGCCCCGCCGCCGCGAGGTCGCCGGCGAGCCCGTGCACGCAGACCCCGAGCCCACACGCGGCCCCGACGCCGGGCAGTTGCGCCATCCACGCGGCCAGCACCCCGGTAAGTACGTCCCCGACGCCGCCGGTGGCCATGCCGGGGTTGCCGGTCACGTTGATCCACACCGCCCCCGCCGGGGTCGCCACGAGGGTGCGGGCTCCCTTCAGGACCACGAAGATGCCCTGCGCCGCCGCAAGCTCGCGGGCCGCTTCGAGCCGGTGGGCCGCCACCTGCCCGGCCGGCATGCCGACGAGGCGCCCCATCTCGCCGGCGTGGGGGGTGATGACGAGGGGGCGGTCCGGATGCCTCCGCAGCCCCGCCGGGTCGCCCGCGAACGCGTTCAGGGCGTCGGCGTCGAGCACCAGCGGGACGGTTGCGCAGTCCACCAGCTCGCGCACGAAGCGGTCGACGCCGGGGCTCCGGCCGAGGCCGGGTCCCACCGCGAGCACATCGCAGCGTTCGGCGAGCAGCACGCCGGCCGCCTCGGCCCCGACGCGGCCCTCGTCGTCGTCGTCGAGTCCCAGGGTCATGTATTCCGGCGCGAGGGCCGCCACCGTGGGCTGGCAGGCGCGCGGGGTCGCCACCGTCACGAGGCCCGCCCCCGACCGCAGGGCGCCGAGGGCGGCGAGGCCGGCCGCGCCGGTCTTGCCCGTCGATCCGGCGGCGACGAGCACCCGCCCGTAATCGCCCTTGTGGGTATCCCGGCGCCGGCGCGGAACCTGCTCCCGAGCCCATGCCCGGGTGATGACGGTCACCCGGGGCCCGGCCAGAGCGTCCACCACGGCGGCGGGTATCCCGATGTCGGCGACCACCACCGTGCCCCCCCGGGCGGCAGCGGGATCCAGCAGCAACGGTAGCTTCGGCGCGCCGAGGGTAACCGTGAGGTCGGCCGCGACCGCCTCGCCGATCACCTCCGGCGTATCCGCCGACAGCCCGGACGGCAGGTCGATCGCCGCCACCGGAACGCCGGAGGCGTTGAGGTCGCAGACAATGGACGACCAGTGACCCGCGAGCGGCCGCGTCAGGCCCGTGCCGAACAGGGCGTCGACGATGAGATCGCATCCGCCCAACTCCGCCTGCGCCGCTTCCCACGCGGAGGGGCTCGCGACGTCGACCACGGGAACCCCCGCCGGCCGAAGCGCCGACAGATTGAGCCCGGCATCTCCCCCGATCTCCGCCGCCGGCGCGGCCAGGCAGGCGTGCACGGTGGCCCCGCGGGCGGCCAGCAAGCGCGCCGCCACGAACCCGTCGCCGCCGTTGTTCCCCCTTCCGCACACGACGGCGACGCGGCCGGCGCCGGGCAACGACGGCCAGCGCGACTCGAGAGCGGAGACCACCTGCCGGCCGGCATGCTCCATCAGCACGAGCGAGGGCACGCCGAGATCGTCGATCGTACGCCGGTCGGCGTCGCGCATCTGGCTCGTGGTCAACACCCGCATCCGGTATCTCCGGGGACCGCTCACCGAGGATCCCCACGCGATATGGTACCGTGGACGGCGTGGAAGCGAACCCTGTCGCCGCGCCCGCCGCGCCTGCCGGCATCGCCGAGGCCACGGTGAACGTGAACGGCGTCGTGACGTCCGGTGACCGGGCGGTGGTCTCGGTCTTCGATCACGGCTTTCTCTACGGCGACGGCGTCTACGAGACCCTGCGCACCTACAACCGGCGCCCCTTCCTGCCCGATCGGCACCTCGCCCGGCTCCGCGCGTCGGCCGCACGGCTGTCCCTGGAGGTCCCGGCGACGGACGGGGAGCTGGCGTCGCGTATGGCCGACACCATGCGCGGCGTGCACCCGGGCGGCGAGGTGGTCCTCCGAATGCTCGTCACCCGGGGAGTCGGCGACCTTGGCTACGACCCCGCCGTCTGCCGGACCCCCACCGTCGTCATCATCGCCCGCCCCCACCGGGAGTCGCCGGACGGGGTGCACCGCGACGGGGTGCGGCTGGTGGTGGCGAGTGTCGTGCGCAACCATCCCCGCAGCGTCGACCCCGTCATCAAGTCGAACAACCTGTTGAACAACGTGCTGGCGATGCATGAGGCGGTGCGCGACGGCGCCTACGAGGCGATACTGCTCAACCACCGGGGTGAGCTCGCCGAGTGCTCGCAGTCGAACCTGTTCGTGGTGAGGGCCGGCGTGGTCCTCACCCCGCCGCTCGACGCCGGGCTGCTCGAAGGGGTGACGCGCAACCTGCTCTTCGAGGTGGGCGCGGGCGCGGGGGTGCCGGTGCGGGAAGCCGTGCTCCGCGAAACGGACCTGGCCTCGGTGGACGAGCTGTTCATCACCAGCACCACGCGCGAGGTGGTGCCGGTGGTGCGGGTCGGCGACCACGTGATCGGGTCCGGTTCGCCGGGCCCCGTGACCCGACGACTGCTGGCGCGGCTTCGCGAGCGGGCCGACGTTCTCACGCGCGCGCCCGACTGACCCCGAGAGCAGCCCGATGGCCCAGGCGGTGACATCGGCCGACGCGCTCACGCGCGCCCGTCTGACCCGGAGAAGCCCGATGGCCCCAAGCGGAGACGTCGGCGTTCTCACGCGCGCACCCGACTGACGCGGAGAGCAGCCCGAAGGCCAGGCGGGCAGACGTCGGCCGACGCGCTCACGCGCGCGCCCGACCGACCCGGAGAGCAGCCCGAAGGCCCAGGCGGGAACGTCGGCCGACGTCCTCACGCCCGCACCCGACCGACGCGCCGGCGGCTCCCGAGCCCGATGCGCCCGTTCTGCGACCGGCGCGCCCGGCCGGGGCGGCGACCGCGGGCTCGCGGCGCCGCCGCCGTCCTGCCACGCCGGTTCAGTCCACGTACGCCTCGACCGGCGGGCAGGCGCAGACGAGGTTGCGGTCGCCGTGCGCATCGTCGATCCGCCCCACCGCCGGCCAGAACTTGTTCTCACGCACGAACGGCAGCGGGTAGACGGCCTGCTCCCGCGTATAGGGGTGGGACCAGGCGTCGGCCGTAGCCTCGGCCGCGGTGTGGGGGGCGTTCTTCAGCACGTTGTCGGCGGGGTCGGCGGCGCCGCCCACGATGGCCTGGATCTCGCCACGGATGGCGATCAGGGCGTCGCAGAACCGGTCGAGCTCCTCGCGCGGCTCGCTCTCGGTCGGCTCCACCATCATCGTGCCCGGCACCGGAAACGACACCGTCGGGGCGTGAAACCCGTAGTCGATGAGGCGCTTCGCCACGTCGAGCTCGGTGACGCCGTGCGGCCGGAGGGCCCGCAGATCGAGGATCAGCTCGTGCGCGACCCGGCCGTTGGCCCGTGTATACAGCACGTCGTAGTGCGAGGCGAGGCGCGCCTTGACATAGTTGGCGCCGAGTATCGCGGCCGCGGTGGCCCGCCGCATGCCGTCCGGTCCGAGCATCCGCATGTACCCGTGCGAGATGAGGAGAATGCTCGCGCTCCCCCACGGCGCCGCCGCGATCGCGGGAATCGCCCGCTCGCCGCCGACCGTCACCAGCGGATGCCCCGGCAGATACGGCGCGAGGTGCTTCGCGCACGCGATCGGCCCCATGCCGGGTCCCCCGCCGCCATGGGGAATCGCGAACGTCTTGTGCAGGTTGATGTGGCAGACGTCGGCGCCGATCGCGGCGGGGCTGGTCACCCCGACCTGGGCATTCAGGTTCGCCCCGTCCATGTACACCTGACCGCCGGCGTCGTGGACGACGTCGCAGATGTCCCGGATGGCGTCCTCGAACACCCCGTGCGTGGACGGGTACGTGATCATCAGGCCGCACAGGACGTCGCGGTGCGCCGCCGCCTTGGCCCGAAGGTCGACGAGGTCGACGTTGCCGCCGTCGTCGCAGGCCACCACCACGACCCGCATCCCCGCCATGGTCGCGGTGGCCGGGTTCGTGCCGTGGGCGGACGCCGGAATCAGCACCACGTCGCGGCCCTCGTCGCCGTGGTCGCGGTGCCAGGCGCGAATCACCATGAGCCCCGCGAACTCCCCCTGCGCCCCCGAGTTCGGCTGCAGCGACACCGCGGGCAGCCCGGTGATGGCGGCGAGCGACGCCTCGAGCTCGCTGAAGACGGTCCGGTAGCCCTCGGCCGTCTCCACCGGCGCGAACGGATGAACGGCGGCGAACGCCGGCCAGCTCACGGCCCGCATCTCGGACGCCGCGGTCAGCTTCATCGTGCAGGACCCGAGGGGGATCATCGAGGTGTCGAGACCCAGATCGCGCCGCTCGAGCTGCTTCAGATAACGCATCATCTGGGTCTCCGACCGGTGCCGGTGGAAGACCGGATGGGTCAGATACGCCGACGTGCGCACGAGGGGATCCGGCCAGTCGGGGGTCGCCTCCTCCGCCGTCGCCGCGGCCGCGGCCCCGAGGTCGGGCGGCGGGGCCGGCCGGCCCAGGGCGTCGGCGACGAGCGACAGGATGTGAGCCACTTCGCGCAGGGTCGTGGTCTCGTCGAGGGCGAAGCCCACCGCGCCGTCGCCGCGATACCGAAAGTGCATGCCGTCGGCGGCGGCCCGGGCCCGCAGGCGCCCTGTCGCGTCGGTGGGCAGCGGCGCCGTGACGGTGTCGAAGAAGTGCGGGTGCGCGGGCGCGAGGCCCAGCTCGCGCAGGCCTCCCGCCAGCCGCCGGGCCAGCATGTGCACGCGGCCGGCGATGGCGCGCAGGCCGTCCGGGCCGTGGTAGACCGCGTAGAAGCCGGCGAGGTTGGCGAGCAGGGCCTGGGCGGTGCAGATGTTCGACGTGGCGCGGTCGCGCCGGATGTGCTGCTCGCGGGTCTGCAGCGCCATCCGATGGGCGGGGCGACCGTGCCGGTCGACCGACAGCCCGATGATGCGCCCCGGCACCTGCCTGACGAGCTCGTCGCGGGTGGCGAAGAACGCCGCGTGCGGTCCGCCGTAGCCCATCGGCACGCCGAACCGCTGCGAGTTGCCCACCACGACGTCCGCCCCGCTCTCGCCGGGCGGCGCCATCAGGGTCAGCGCCAGCAGGTCGGTGCAGACGGCGGCCAGGGCCCCCGCCTCGTGGGCGCGCGCCACCACCTCGGCCACGGGCAGGACCGCGCCGTCCTCGGCCGGGGTCTGGAGCAGGACGCCGAATACGCTCCCGTCGAACCGCATCGCCGCGGGGTCGCCCACCTCGACCGCGATGTCCAGCGGCTCGGCCCGGCCCCGCACGACGTCGATGGTCTGGGGAAAGCAATGCCGCGACACCAGCACCCGGTCCGCGCCGGGGCCGGTGCGGGCGCGGACGCGGTGCATCATCGCCATCGCTTCCGCCGCCGCCGTCGCCTCGTCGAGCAGCGAGGCGTTCGCCACCGGCATCCCCGTCAGGTCGCCCACCATCGTCTGGTAGTTCAACAGGGCTTCGAGGCGCCCCTGCGCCACCTCCGCCTGGTACGGCGTGTAGGGGGTGTACCAGCCGGGGTTCTCGAACACGTTGCGCAGGATGACGCTCGGGGTGATGCAGCCGTAGTACCCGAGGCCGATGCAGGCCCGACCGGGGCGGTTCCGCGCGGCGATGTCGCGCAGGCGGGCGAGGTACTCGGCCTCGGTCTCCGGCCCCGGCGTCCGCAGGGGGGCGTTCAGCCGGATGTCGGGAGGCACCGCCTCGTCGACGACGGCCTCGAGAGAAGCGGCGCCCACTGCGGCCAGCATCGCCTCGACGTCGTCGGGACGGGGGCCGATGTGTCGCTCGGAGAACCGGTCGGCTCGTGGGTGGGTCACGCCGCGTCCGCCTATTTCACGAGCTCGGCATAGGCGGCCGAGTCGAGGAGCCCGGACGCGGCGGCGGGGTCGGTCAGCTCGATCGCCATCATCCAGGTGCCGTGGGGGTCGGCGTTCACCGTCTCGGGGGCCGTCGCGAGCGCCGCGTTGACCTCAATGACCCGGCCGGCCAGCGGGCAGTAGAGATCCGACACCGCCTTCACCGACTCGATAGACCCGAACTGGGCTCCCTGATCGAAGTGCCGCCCCACCTCGGGCAGCTCGACGTACACCACGTCGCCGAGCTGGGCCTGCGCGTAGTCGGTGATGCCGACCCGGGCCGTCGTCCCCGAGATCATGATCCACTCGTGATCGTTGGTGTAGAGCCGGTCAGTCGGATACATGGCTGCTCATCTCGGGCGCTTGTAGAACGGCAGCGGCACGACGCGGGCCGGCACCCGGCGCCCACGGACATCCACCTCGTACTCGGTGCCGGGCGCGGCGCCCGCGGCGGGAACGTAGGCGAGGGCGACGGCCTTCTCGAGGAACGGCGTGCGGGTGCCGCTGGTCACCCGGCCCACCTGCCCGCCGCCCGCGTGGACGCCGTAGCCGTGCCGCGCGATGCCCGGTCCCGTCATCTCGAGGCCCACGAGCTTGCGGTCGACCCCGGCCTCGCGCTGCTGCACCAGCGCGTCGCGCCCGATGAAGTCGGGCTTGTCCCAGCCCACGATCCAGCCGAGGCCGGCTTCGAGCACCGTCGTCGTCCCGTCGATGTCCTGACCGCTGAGCCGCATTGCCGCCTCGAGGCGCAACGTGTCGCGGGCGCCCAGCCCCGCCGGCTGCAACCCGTGATGTCGGCCGGCCGACATCAGCGCCGTCCACAGCCGGTCGGCCGCCTGTGGGGCCACGAACAGCTCCAGCCCGTCCTCGCCGGTGTAGCCGGTGCGCGAGATCGTCGCGCGGATGCCCGACACCTCGCCGGTCGCGAAACGGTAGTAACGGATGGCCGCGAGCTCGATGTCGGTCAGCGGCTGCACGACGTCGAGGGCCCGCGGCCCCTGCACCGCGATCAGGGCGTAGCGCGAGCTGGTGTTCACAGCCACCGCGTCGCCGACCCCCGCGATGTGGCCGCGAATCCACTCGAAGCCGGCGGCGATGTTGGCGGCGTTGAGCACCAGCATGAAGTGATCGCCGGCCAGCCGGTACACCAGCAGGTCGTCGACGAAGGTACCCTCGGGCGTCGCGAGGGCCGAGTACTGGGCCTGGCCGACCTCGAGGCGGCTGGCGTCGTTGGTCGAAATCCGCTGCACGGCGGCGAGGGCGTCCGCCCCGGCGACCTCGATCTCGCCCATGTGGCTGACGTCGAACAGCCCCGCCGCCCGCCGCACCGCGAGGTGCTCCTCGGTGATGCCGGCGTACTGCAAGGGCATGTCCCACCCCGCGAACGGCACCATCTTCGCGCCGAGGGCGACGTGACGGCCGTGCAGGGGCGTCTGAAGGGGGGCGGAAGCCGAGGCGTCGGTCATGACACGGTGGAGTCGGACGTGGCGGGCGGTCCGTGCCGGGAGCGCCGGCTGCGGAAAGAGGACCGGCCGCGGCCAGCCGCCAGGACGCCGGAAGAACCTGCTAGAAACGTACTATGGGACCCGCGGAGGGTCAAGGCGCGGCCGCTGCCTCGCCGCCACCCCGGTCCCCGGGGGCTTCGCGAGCGTGAGCTGCCGGCTGCCGGGGCAGCGCCGGCTCGACGGTCCTCAGGACGGATGACGCAGGTACGACTGCAGCGTGTGGTAGCTGATGCCGAGCACCTCGCACGTACGTCGCTTGTTGCGGCCGCAGCGCTCGAGCATCAGCCGCGCATAGCGGCTGCCCCACGCGCGCATCGACTCGGCCCGGGTGATGGACGGCTGCAGCAGCTCCGTGTAGTCGCGGGTCAGCTCGGCCGGCAGATCCTGCAGGCCGATGGTGTCCTCGGTGGCGAGGGCCAGGGCCCGCTCGACGACCCGCTGCAGCTCCCGGACGTTCCCGGGCCAGTCGTGAGTGCGCAGGGCGTCGGCGGCGCTCTCCGACAAGGCCAGTCGGCGCAGTCCGTCATGCCGGGCCAGAAAGTGCTCGGCGAGCGAGACGATGTCCTCGCGGCGCTGCCGAAGCGGCGGAGCATGCAGCTCGACTCCGGCGAGGCGGTAGTAGAGGTCGGTGCGGAAGCGCCCCTCGTCTGCGAGTCTCCGCAACCTCTGGTTCGTCGCCACGACGATGCGGATGTCCACCGCGCGGGCCCCATGTCCGCCGACCCGCTCGACGGAGAGCTCCTGAATGGCGCGCAGCAGCTTGGCCTGCGCGGCCGGCGACAGGTCGGCGACCTCGTCGAGGAACAGCGTCCCCTGGTCGGCAAGCTCGAACTTGCCGCGGCGGGCGCGCACGCCGGTCGCGACCCGGTCCTCGATGCCGAACAACTCCGCTTCCAGCAGCGTCTCGACGAGGGCGGCGCAGTTCACGGCGACGAAGGGTCCCTGGCGCCGTCGACTCAGCTCGTGCACCTGTCGGGCCACCAGCTCCTTGCCGGAACCGCACTCGCCCTCGATCAGGACCGTGAAGTCGGTCGCCGCCACCCGCTCGATCTGCTCCCGCAAGCGGCGCATCGGTGCGCTCGATCCGACCAGCGGCGCCGCCGGCTCCGGCGGCTGACCCGGCGGCGGCGCCTGGTTCCGGCAGGCGAGGAGCAGACCGACCACCCGGGCCGCCTGCCGCAGCGACTGCCGCTCCCACGCACCGAGCGCCAGACCGGGATCGATGCTCACCTCCAGCGCGAGATCCGTCGTGCGTGAGGGGACCGATACCGGGAACCTCAGAGACGACGTCGCCGGCCCCTCGCGTGCGGCCAGCGGAGGGGCGGGAGCCGCGGTCAGACGCGCGCCGCGAATCGGAACCAGACGTTCCAGGGCCGCGGGGACCGCGGCCTCCAGCACGCCGATCTTCACGCCGCCGACGATCCGTGACTCGAGGACGGCGAGGAACTCCGAGAAGCGCTGACCGCGCTCGACGAAGTCGCCGCGGTGGACGACGGGGTTGGGACAGGACATCGACAGCTCGGCCATGGCGAAAGCGCACTCCCCCATTCAGTGAGCACGAGGGCTACGGGATGGTCGAACGCACGGCGTACGAAAGCGCCGTGTGTGTAATCACACGAATGATATGCAAATCACACGGAAATATCAACGTGATTGCACTTGCCCCTCGCTGTCGAGCGTCGATCCCTCCGGAAGGGTCATCGGCCGGTCGAAACGCAACGCCCCCCGGTAGAGCACGCCGCGGTCGGGCGGGATGGCGGACACCCAGGCCCGCACGACTTCGCCGGAGGCCCGCAACTCGCCGTCGGTGGTCGTCAACAGCAGCACCGCCTTCAACCCGGGGCGGAGTCGGGTCGGCGTCTCCAAGAGGGCCCCTCCCTGCGAGACGTCGGTCAGCACCGCTTCGAAGCCGGGCCGGAGCCGCGCCGCCCGCAGCCACCCCAGATCGGCCGCGGGACGGCGAACGTGCCGTCGTCGCTCGGTCCGCCCGCTCGTCATCGGGTCATCCATGACGCCGTGTCCTCGTTGAACTCCAGGATGCGGACCCGCCCGGTCGCGCCGAGCACGCGGACCGCGAGCTGCCGCCCCGACCGGTGGTGGAGGTACAGGGTACCGCTCGTCGCGGTGCCCAGCGGGCTGAACGTCAGGCCGTCGGACGCGCCGAACCGAATCGGGTCGGAACCGGCCGGCAGGGTCTCGCGACCGGCTATCCCCGGCAAGCGGGCCGCAATGCCGATGGCGACCCCGGGAAACCGGTCGCCGATGCGCTCGAAGTCGGCCAGCCGCGCGTCCACCCCGCTTCGGATGTCCCGCGCCCGCAGGCCGTCGCCGTCTCCGTCCGCGAACATCGCGTAGCGGTACCGTTCGCCGTCGCGTTCGAACCACAGTCCGACGTGGACCGACTGGGTCACCGCCCGCACTCGCGTCGAATGGATCAGCGCCGCGAGATGCCGGGCGGCGGCGGCGGCGCGCAGGCCGTCGAGTCCCGTCCGCATCGACGGGAGCGCGAGCGCGGCCGAGACGCCGAGCAGGACGAGCACGACGCCGGCCTCGACCAGGGTGAACCCGGTGGCGTGAACCGGCGCATCTGAGCGAGCCGGTCTCCGGCATCTCGCCCGCGGTCGCGGCGCGTCCCGGAGGCACCGCCCCGGGACGCGCCGCGATGAGCGGTTACGGACGTTGGCCGGCATCGGGCTCGGCAACCACGACGGTCACCAGCGGCTTCAGCCGCAGGAAGGTGCGCTCGCCGATGCCGCGCACGTCCATCAGGTCCTCGATTCTCTCGAAGCCGCCATGTTCGCGGCGATACTCGAGGATTCGCTCGGCCGTGCGCGGCCCGACCCCCGGGAGCGTGTCGAGCTCCATCGCCGTCGCGGTGTTGAGATCGATCAGCTCCGACTGCATGCGCGGCGCCTCGGAAGGCGCCGCCTCCTGGACCTGGGCTGCGCCCGGCTGGCCGCCGCACAGGGCCAGAACCACTGCCATGCTCCCCAGTACTCGTCGCATCGTCTTCTCCTCCTGCTGCAAGAGACTCGGTAGCCACCGGCCCGTCGGGGCTCGGCGACCGTTCACCCCGCCGCCGGTGCGGCGACCCAAGGACCAGGTCGGGCACGCGGGCCGCCGCGTGGCGGCGGAGACCCTGAAACCGGAGCAAGAAGCCGGCCACTCGTCCGCGCGTTGCCGCCGAAAGGAGACAAGTTCCGTGTTTTCAAGAGCTTGCGATCGAGGGGCGAGGGACCGAAGCTGTCGGCGTCGGCGGTCCGACCATCCGGAGGGAACCGTTGGTCCACCACGCTGCGCCAACATGCGGCACCGTTGCCGTCAACCGCGGATCCGGCCGGACACTGGTGGTTGACTCCTGCCGCCCGGGATGTCGCGATCGCCGGCAGACCCCGCGGCACCCTTCGCGCGGTGGGCAGAGCCGTAGCGCGCAGAGGAGAGGGCCGAGCCCTTCGCAGCCGGACGCGTGGACGCGTTGCGGATCCGCGCGCTCCTTTGCACAGGGCCCGGACTTGCGTATACTGAAGTGTTCCGTCGGCTCCTGCCGACGGCTGCGCGGCCCGCAGTCTCCGCGTCCCCATCGTCCAGAGGCCTAGGATTCAGCCCTTTCAAGGCTGAGACACGGGTTCGAATCCCGTTGGGGACGCCATTTTCCAGGATCGAGGCGGCACGCCCACGAGGTCCTGCACGACTCGATCGACCTGCTCGAGGCCGCCGACAGCAAGGAACCCTCGCGGGGCCAGCCGACCCGCGGGCGGTAGGCCGGCCCCCGGCTCTCCCCCGGTCCGTGGCGCCGGCCAGCGCCGGCCGCCCCTTCCCGTTGCCCGTGGTACCATGTGTTCCGTGGGGATTCTCGGGGGACTCAACGAGTTCTCGCCAGCGGTGACACTCCTGGTCCTCGTCGCGGGTTTCGTCTGGACCGCTGCAACGCGGAACGCGCAATTCGAGGTGGTCACCCGAGACTTGACCGAGCTGACTACGAACGTGGAGGCCCTGCAGACGGATGTGCGCTCCATGCAGGAGACGCTGCCGCACATGGTGTCCTGCATGATCGACCTGCAGAGGTTCACCGGGGGCTGGGAGAACAACATGGCGGGGGCGGTCGACCCTCGGTCTCCCCTGCCGGCCAGCTGCGAGCACGCCCTCGCCCGAACCACGCCCGCGCAAGGCGACTGACCCCCCTCACGGGGCGGAGGCGGCTTCCGAACCATGAGACATGGACTCGCGCCGGTGGTGCTGACGGCGGCGCTCTCCGGGATCCTGGCGCCGGCCGCGTCGTCCGGCCAGACGGCCCGTGCGTCGCATGCTCCCCCGCCGGACGCCGCCCCCCTCGCGCTGACCCCGGCCGAGTACAACCACACCGTCGCCGACCTCTTCGGCTTTCCCCGCGACGGCGACCGCTGGCCGGCGCGCCCCGCCCTCGCCGACCGCATCAGCCCCCGGCGCGAGCCGAGCAAGGGAGTCTTCGTGGCGCCCCCGCCCCCGCCGGCGTGGCCGTGGCGGTTCCCGCAAGAGGCCGGCCTGGAGGGTTTCGAGGGCATCGCCCAGGGGCAGGCCCCGTCCTCCTACCAGGTGGAGGAGCTGCATCTGGCCGCCATGCACTTCGCGTCGTTCGCCCTCGTGTCGCCGACGTTCTTCACCTGCGACGGTTGGATGTCGCTGCCCGCGGCCGAGCAGGAGGCCTGCGCCTGGACGAGCCTCGCGCGCTTCGCCCGGCGCGCCTACCGCCGCCCCCTCGACGCCGGGGAGAGGCGGCGTCTCGAAGCGTTCTGGAAGGCCAACGCGGCGGCCGGCCCCCTCGACGAGGCCGTCGCCCTGACGGTGGCGGGCATCCTGCAGACGCCGACGTTCCACTTCCGGATCGAGCCGCACCGCGACCGGGCCGGCGCCGCGTCCTCGCCCCTGAGCCGGTGGGAGCTGGCGTCGCGCCTCTCCTACTTCCTGTGGGACTCGATGCCCGACGAGGCGCTGTTCGCCGCAGCCGAGGCGGGCGGGCTCGACACGCGGGCCGGCATCGAGGCCCAGGCCCGCCGGATGCTCGAGGACCCGAAGGCGCGGCCCGCCCTCGTCCACTTCCACCACCAGTGGCTCGGGACCGACGAGGTGCTGCTGGTCGCCCCCGCCCGGCGCGCCTTCGGGCCCCTGTTCGGTCTCGAGCCCAGGCTCGAGACCGCGCGCGACGACGACGTGAAGTGGCCGGCCGTCATGGGCCCGGTGCGCCACTCGATGAAGCTCGAGACCGAGCTGTTCGTCGAACGGACGGTGTTCGACGGCGCCGGCACGTTCACGGCGCTGATGACCGACCACCACGGCTACATGTCGGACGCCACCGCCCCCATCTACGGGAAGGGCGCGAAGCGCGTCGAGGGCCCCGAGGTGATGCGGACGATCGATCTCGTCGTCGCCTCCATCGGCCGGCGCCAGCCGCTGACCCTCTATCCGGCGAGCTTTCCATCCGAGGAGCGGGCGGGAGTGCTGACCCTGCCGTCGGTGCTCGCCCTCGGCGCCTACGCGGTGCAGCCGGGGCCCATCCCGCGCGGCGTGCGGGTGCTGGAGCGGCTCGCCTGCATGCACCTCGGCACGCCGGTCCAGGGGGCGGAGACGGCCCTGCCCCCCGACACGCTCACCGCCGAGAGCACCAACCGCGAGCGTACCGCCGCCGCCACGCGCCCGGGGACGTGCAACACCTGCCACCGGACCATCAACCCGCCGGGGTTCGCGTTCGAGCACTACGACGCCATCGGCCGGTGGCGCTCGCACGACAACGGGCAGCCGGTCGACGCGAGCGGGTCGCTGACCCTGGCCGGCGGGGAGCGGCTCGCGTTCGCCGACGGCGTCGACTTCGCCCGCCAGCTCGCGGCGAGCGCCCGCGCGCGCGACTGCTACGTGCTGCACTGGACGCGCTACGCCCTCGGCGAGCGGCTCGCCGCCGCCGCGCCGGGACTCGATGCGCTGCAGGCGGGCTTCCGCGCCGACGACTCCATCGACGAGCTGCTGGTGTCGATTGCCGGCAGCGACCTCTTCCGCCGGCGGCCGGGCGCCGGCGCGACGGGAGGCCACGAATGATCTCGCGACGACGCGTGCTGCGGATGGGGGGGCTGACCGCGCTCGGGGCGGCGGTTCCCGACGCCGCGCTGAGGGCCTTCAGTCCCGAGGCGGGGCCGATCCGGCGCCTGGTGGTCATCAGCCACTGCCACGGCTGGCCCTACGAGGGATGGCGGATGCTCCATCCCGGCCGGTCCACCGACGAGCCGTGGACGCTCGACCTCGCGCCGCTCGCGGAGGGCGACCTCAGCCGCGCCCTGACCCCGCTCCACCCCCACCGGCGGCGCGTGCTCGCGCTCGACGGGCTGTCGCTGGCCACCGCCGAGCTCGACGCCGGGGGCAACCGCCACGACCGGGGGTGGATTCACGCCTGGACCGGCGACAACGCCGACTTCGCAGCGCGGGACACGCGGTCGGTCTCGCCGTCGCTGGATCAAGTCGTCGCCGCGCACGTCGCGAGGTCCGACCGGCTGCCCTCGCTCGAGCTCTCGCTCGACGCCGCCCTCGAGGCGGGCCGCCCCATCAGCTACAGCCTCGGGGGCATGCGGCTGCCGGCCGAGCGTTCGCCGCTGGGGGCCTGGAACCGGGTCTTCGGGCCGGCGTCGTCGGGCGACGCGGTGGGCCGGCGCCGCCGCACGACCCTCGACTTCGCGTACCGCGAGTACCGCGAGCTGGCGCCCCGCTTCACGGCCGGCGAACGAGCCCGGCTGGAGACCCACTTCGGGCTCGTCGAGCGGCTGGGCCACCGGCTCGAGAGCCTCGCCTCTCTCGCGTGCGACGCCCCGGCGCAGCCCGCGGCCGATTTCGAGCGCTACGACCTCGGTTTCGACGCGTTCACCGACGTCGTCGCGGCCGCCTTCAGCTGCGACATCACCCGGGTGGTCACGCTGTCGCTCGGCGAGATGCCGACGGCCGAGTTCGGGGCCGACCACATCAGCGACAAGGTGCACAAGGGCATCGCCCACTACATCCACGAGGACCCCGCCAAGTACGCCGCGATGACCGACTACGTCCGCCATCACGCGGCCCAGGTCGCGCGGCTCGTGAGCACCCTCGAGGCGGTCCCCGACGCGGGCGGCGGGTCCATCATGGACAACACCCTCGTCGTCTGGGGCTCCGAGCTCGGCGACGGGTGGCACGGCTACTGCCACTACTGCCCGGTGCTCATCGGGGGCGAGTGGGCGTTCCGGACGGGGCGCTACCTGTACTGGCCACACGAGACGCCGGCGGAGATGCGGGTGCCCTCCCAGGTGCTGACCGGCGGCGCCACCCGGTTCTCGGGCATCCCCCACCAGCGCATGCTGGTGAGCGTGGCCCGCGCCATGGGGCTCGACGTCGGTCACGTGGGCCTGAAGCACGCCCGCGGACAGCGCGGCGACTTCATCGACGTCAGCGGCCCGCTGCCTGGGCTCGTCGCCTAGGAGTCTGCGCCGCAGGAAATTCAGGCCCCAACATGAAGTGGTTACGTCAAGCCACAACCACAACATACGGTAGCCGATCGGGTCGAAATCGTTCCACGGCGCAGACTCCTAGTGTCCCGTTACCGAAGCGAGCGGAATATCGCTGCCGTCGCGCGCATCTGTTGAACCGGGATCCAAGAGCTGCATCTGTATATTTCGCGAACCACTGTAACGGGACACTAGCGACCGGCCTCGCTGCAGTTGGAAGCAAGGACGAAGGAGAGTTGCGATGAATCATCGAGTTCTCGTGCGGTCGGCGGCGGCGGTTGCGGCGGCGCTGCTCGCGCCGGCCCTGGCGGGGGCGCAGTCCACGCCGGCGGAGCTCCGCACCGAGTGGGGGGCGCCGGACCTGCGGGGCGTCTGGAACAACTCGACCCTGACGCCGTTCCAGCGGCCCGCCGATCTCGGCGACCGCGAGTTTCTGACGGAGGAGGAGGCGGCCGGCATCGAGCAGCGTAACGCGGATCGCAACCGCGACCTCGCGGGCCGCGGGGCGTTGCGGACGGTGGCCGACCCGAACGGCAGCGTCGACCGCGGCGTCGACGGCGCCCCGGGGTCCTACAACAATTTCTGGATGGAGCGCGGAAACACGGTGCTCCCCACCCGGCGGACGTCGATCATCGTCGACCCGCCGGACGGCCGGCTGCCGGCCCTCGTGCCCGAGGTGGCGTCGCGGCTCGACTCGGACGAGGCGCGGCGGCTCGCGGCGGTGCGGGGCGGGCGGCTCCCGACCGACCACTACGATCAGCTCGACCTCGGCGATCGGTGCATCTGGTACCGTGGCGTGCCATCGTTCCCCACCGCGTACAACAACAACTACCAGATCTTCCAGACGCCCGACATGGTGGCGATCGTGCAGGAGCACATCCACGACACCCGCTTCATCCCCCTCGACGGGCGCCCCAACATCCCCGACTCGATACGCCAGTACGCGGGCGACTCGCGCGGCCGCTGGGAGGGAGACACGCTGGTGGTCGAGACCACGCACTTCAACCGGCACGCCTTCATCCGAAACTTCAACGCCAACCTCAGCCAGGCCCTGCACGTCGTCGAGCGGTTCACCCGCCTCGACGACGATACCCTCGGCTACGAGTTCACGGTCTCCGACCCGAACACGTGGACGCGCCCGTGGGGCGGCTCGCTGCCGATGTCGCGCAGCGACGGCCCGATGTTCGAGTACGCCTGCCACGAGGGCAACTACGGGCTGACGAACATGCTCGCCGGGTCGCGCATGCAGGAACGGGAGGCCGGCGACCGCTAGCTAGCACCGGAGCCTCGGGCGAGTCTCCCTCGAGCGATCGAGCGTTCGCGATGACAGCACTGCAGCAACGCGCCGAAGCAGCGGCGAAGCGGTTCGCGGCGGCGAGAACGCCCGTGGTGGTCCTCCGACTGATCGAGGACCAACTCGAAAACGCGCCGAAGCAGCGGCGAAGCGGTTCGCGGCGGCGAGAACGCCCGTGGTGGTCCTCCGACTGATCGAGGACCAACTCGAAGGTTGGGCGCCCAGCGGAGCCAAAGGCGGCGATCGGCGGGCTGGCTCCAGCTCTGGTCGTCAGCTACCGTTCGCGGTGAGGTACCGCCGGCCCGACAGGACCATGGCGCCGAGGCCCAGCCACGTCGCGGCGAGCCAGAAGAGCCCGCCGAGCCACGGGACCTCGAACAGCAGGTAGAGCGCGAGGATGCCGACGGCCATCGCCGCGTACGGCGACGCGTCGGGGCGGCCGGCGCGGGCGAGCAGCTGGTCGCCCGCCCACACCGCGATGGGGAGCTTCGCCACGTAGAGGGCCACGGAGAACAGGAGCACGGCGATGATGCCGATGGGCAGCCCGACCAGGGTCATCATCACGACGGCCGCCCCGACCGGCACGATCAGGAACGCGCCGAACCCGAGCAGCGCTCCGAGGGTGGTCTCGCCCGCGATGGTCGAGGCCAACTGCTGCATCAGGGGCCGGAACAGCGCGACGGCCAGCAGGCCGGCGAGCAGGGCCGCTCCCGCCTGCCACGTCCAGAAGACGAAGCTCCACGCCGCGCTGCCGTCATCCTCCTCGTCCTCGTCTATCGGTTCCTGGTAACGCACGGTTCCCGCCACCCGGGCCGCCGCCTCCGGGCTCAGGGGTATCCGCGTCCGGTAGTCGAGGTCGCCCTCGATGCGCGCGTCGGGGGCGAGGTCGAGGCGGTCGGCGATGACGTTCGCATCGCCGCGCACCGTACCGCGCAGCACGAGCTCGCCGGCCGCCGCCCGCAGGTCTTCCTCAACCGTCCCGTCGATCTCGAGGCTGCTCGCGGCGGCCGCGACGCCTCCCCGAATGACGGTGCTCTCGAGGATCTGCACCCGGTTCGCCCCTGCGATCAGGTCGCCGTCGATCGTGGCGTCCACGATCACCCGCTCGCCGACGACCCGGGTGGAGTCGCCGATGGCGCCCCGAAGGTCGACGGTCCTGGCCGCCGCGAACACGTCTCCCTCGACCTGACCGTCCACGAGGATCCGCTGCGCCCCCGCCACCAGGTCCCCGGCCAACCGCCCGTGGACGCGGACCGCCTCGCCCGCCGCGTAGAGATCGCCTTCGCGGACCTCGCCGCTGGCGAGGGTCACCACCGCGCCCGCCTCGGTCTCCTGCGCCGCGGCCGGCGTGGACGCGGCCCCCAGCGCCGCCGTCAACATCAACCCCATCGCTCGGTGAACCATCAGTCGTCCTCCTGGCGTGGATGTTGTCGTCCCCGGCCTCGCGACGCAAACAGATTGCGACCGACGGTCGTCCGCGCGCGCCAGCGGTCCGAGAGCGCCGCCAGCCGGTTCGGCCGCCCGGGGCCAGGGGCTCGCGGGGCTCGGCCCGCGAGTGCATCCAGAAACGGCCGCGTGGTTCCGTGGCCACGTCATGCCCGTGCGCCCGCTTGTGCGCCTGTCGCACATGCGCCCTGCCACCCACAGCCTTCGGCATCGGGCTGCGGGCGTCCTCGGCCAGGGGCCTCCACGGCCCGCTGCCTTCGCGGTTGGCCGGTCCGTTGCGGCTCGGCCACAGAGGGCCGAACTCACCACCGGAATATCTCGCGCAGCCGGCGGGCCTGCCGCCGGGACAGCGCCACCGTCCCCGCGCCGGGGCACACGATGGTGCAGGCGCCCGCGTCGGCGGGCCGGACCTCGGCGATGCGCCCGAGGTTGACGAGGCAGCCCCGATGAGCGCGGAAGAACTTTCCCTCCAAATGCGTCTCGAGATCGGAGAGGGTGCGTTCGACGAGGAACCGCCCGGCCGCGGTCCGGGCGAAGACGAGCGTGTCCTCGGCCTCGAACCAGACGATCTCGTCCGGGTCGAGCAGGAGAATCCGGGGGCCGCGCCGGGCGCTGATGCGGTCGGGCCGCGGCGCCGGGGGGGCTCCCCGGTCGACGGATCGCCGCAGGTCGTCCAGCTCGTCGAGGATGCGCCGGGCCGGGTCGGCGGCGTCGATGCGCTCGCGGGCGCGGGCGACGGCCTCCGCGAACCGCTCCCGACCGACCGGCTTCAGGAGGTAGTCGACCGATCGGACCTCGAACGCGGACACTGCGTAGCGGTCGTAAGCGGTGACGAAGACCACGTGGGGCACGTGCCTCACCCGCTCGAGGACGTCGAAGCCGGTGCCCTCGGGCATCTGCACGTCGAGGAAGCACAGGTCGGGCGTGGTCTCGTCGATCAGCCGGACCGCCGTCTCGGCGTCGGCGGCCTCCCCCACGATCCGGAAATCGGGATGCCCGGCGAGCAGCCGCCTCACCCGGTCGCGGGCCGGCTTCTCGTCGTCGATGACGACGCAGCGGCAGGTCACGACGCCCTCTCCCCGGATTCCGGTCGGGCCGGCGCGGCGGGCAGGGTGAGCCGCGCGCGGGCGCCCGCGCCGCCCGGCCCAGCGGACAACGCGAGGGCCGCGCGCGCGCCGTAGGAAGCCTGGAGCCGGCCGGCGACGTTGCCCAGGCCGTGGCCGTCGCGGATCAGGGGGTCTCCTTCGCCGGAGAGCCCGACCCCGTCGTCGAGCACGTCGATGCGCAGCACGCCGCCATCGAGCACCGTCGAGACGTCGATGCGCCCACCGCGCGCCCGCGGCGCGAGCCCGTGCCCCACCGCGTTCTCGACCAGGGGCTGCAGGATCAGACCGGGCACCCGCACCCGCAGCGAGCCCGGCTCGACGTCCCAGGCCACCCGCAGCCGGTCGCCGAAGCGGACCTGCTCGATGCGCAGGTAGCCCTTGGTGAAAGCGATCTCGTCGCGCAGGGCGACGGGCGCGGCATCGGCCGCTGCGAACGCGTAGCGGAAGAGGTCGGCGAAGGTCTCCAGCAGCTCCTCGGCCGTCCGCGCATCGTCCTCGACCAGCGAGCCGATGGTGTTGAGGGTGTTGAAGAAGAAGTGCGGGTTGATCCGCGCCTGCAGCGCCGCCAGCTCGGCGCGCGCCGCCTCCTCGCGCAGCCGCGCCTCGACCAGCCGCACCTCGCGCATCTCTCGCAGGGCGTCCTGCAGCCGTAGCCGCATCTCCTCGTAGCCGAGCACGACGCCGCCCACCACCAGGGCGAGAACGCTGTTGAGGACGACGACGCCGATCGCGAGCCGCGGCTCGCGGAAGACGAACAGCGGGTAGGCGCCGAGCACCGCGAGGCTGCCGAGGACCGACCCGGACAGCAGGGCGAGGACGAGCAGCGGGAACCGCAGCGGGCCCGATCGCCCCCGCAGCCGCGGGAACAGCCAGACCGCGCACACCATCGCGGTGAGGCCGACGACGTTGGCGAAGAGCACGGAAATGACGAGGATCGGGCGCTCGACGCCGTCGCCCTGGAACACGCTGACGCCGAGACCGACAGCGAGGCCGGCGAGGCTGCTCGCCGCGATCCACAGCCCGGCGTGTCGGCCGAGGCGGCGGGCCGTGCCGGACCGGGTCACCGCACCCTCGCGAGGACGAGGGTGACGTCGTCGTGGGCGTCGACGGGGCCGCTCCACTCGAGGAGGGCGTCGAGCACGACGTCGATGACCGCCTCGAGCGGGCGCGCCCGTTCCGTGCGCAGCAGCTCTGCGAGCCGCTCCGCCCCGAACTCCTCGCCGTCGGGCGCCGGCGCCTCGCTGACGCCGTCGGTGAACAGGGCCAGGAGGTCGCCGGGGACCAGCGTCAGGGCGCCCGTCTCCCAGGCCGCCCCCTCGAACAGCCCGATGGGCATGCCGCCGTCCTCGCAACGCGCGGTGTCCTTCTCGCGGACGAGGATGGCCGGCAGGTGCCCGGCGTTGCTGTAGGACAGGCGGCGGGTCTCGGGGTCGAAGGTGGCGAGGAACGCGGTGGCGTAGCGCGCGGCGGACGACGAGCCGCACAACGCCTCGTTCAGGCCCGCCGCGAGCGATCCCGGGGTCCTCGCGGTGGGGAACCGGCTGCGCATCGAGGCCTGCAGGTTGGCCATGAGGAGGGCGGCGGGGACCCCCTTGCCGGACACGTCGGCAATGGCCAGGCACAGCCGGCCGTCGCCGTCCTGCAGGTAGTCGTAGAGGTCGCCGCCCACCGCGATGGCGGGCCGGCAGACGCCGGCCAGCTCCAGTCCCGCGACGGCGGGGACCTCGCGCGGCAGCAGCTCGCGCTGGACGTCGCGGGCCACCGTGAGCTCGCGTTCGAGCGCGTCCCGTTCCCGCAGGACGCGGTACGACGCCTCGATCTGGCGGCGCATCCGGTCGTAGGTGCCCAGGGCCACCGCGACCCCCGCCGCGAGCACCGCGTTGAACGCGACGAGCAGCAGGGCGGCGCGGGGCTCCGCCGCGACGTAGAACGGGTCGGTGAGGATGACGAGGATCGAGCCGAAGATTGTGCCCGACACGACGATCAGCGCGTCGAGCGCCAAGCGCAGGGCCGCCGGCAGCCGCGCCAGCAGCGGGGACACCAGCCGGGCCGAGATGTATGCGCTGAACCCCACGACCTCGGCGAACAGCACGCTCAGCCGCAGGATGGGGCCGAGGTCGACGCCGGCCCCGAACGAGATGCCGGCCGCGAGCACGACGCCGATCGCGAGCCACGCCGCCGTCCACCGCGCGAGGAAGTGCCACCCCGGCGCGGGCGCCGCCTCGGCCGGTGGCCGCGGACTCGGGATCGGCGCTGCGGAGGGAGACGGGGTCATGGGCTGGCGCTGTCAGCGGAAGGACCGACCGGACTCCCGCTCCCGTGGAGGCGCGGAACCGATGCCGCTCACCGGTACCGCGCGCCCGTCCCGCAGCACGTGCCGGGTCTCGCCGGCGAGAACGCTCCACTCTCCGTTCCACCGCTCGACGCGCGGGCGATGGCCGGGGAACGGGTTGGACAAGCGGAAGGTGGTGTCGGCGGACACGAAGAAGAGCAGGCCGGGGGCCGCGTCGCCCCGGCAGCGGGGGCTTCGGAACACCAGGGCGTCGCGGTTGCCGTCGCCGTCGAAGTCGCGCTGGTCGGGGAGATCGAGACACATGTCGTCGACCTCGCCGATCACGACGTGCTCGCGGTTGCCGATGCGGGCGACGAGGATGTCGAAGAAGCGGGCGCCCTTCACGACGTGGTAGACGATCTCACGGGGCGGCCCGGGCGCATCGGCCACCCCGGCCACTCCGTCGAAGGCAACGCCGGTCTCCGCACCCTCTCGCCGTGGCGTCCCACCCGCCGCAGGCTCGCGCGCGGCGCCCGCGCCCGGAGCGGCGCCGGCAACGGCGACCATGGCCGGGTCGGCGGGGTCGGCAGGAACAGCGGCCGCAGCCGGATTGGCGACGCGGGCAGGCACGACGGACCCGGCCTGATTGGCTCCGGCGGTGGCGGGTGTGCCTGTGGGGTCCGTGGGGTTCGGGCCGCCGGCCTCCCGTGCCGCTTCACTCCGGCAGCCGGCGGCCGCGAGACATAGAACGACGGCCGGCAGGAGCCCGCGGCAGAGCGACATCGCCGCGCGGTAGTTCGCCACGGGCTCCTCGATAGAGGCCCGGCGCCGTAGCGCGCCCGGCCACTGCGTCGGCCGCCGATCAGCCGAGCACGCCGGCGTAGCTGTCGGCGTCGAAGCCGACGAGCAGGGTCTTGCCGACACGGAGGAGCGACGTCGTGCCTCCGCGCACCGCGCCGTCCGCCGATCAGCCGAGCACGCCGGCGTAGCTGTCGGCGTCGAAGCCGACGAGCAGGGTCTTGCCGACACGGCGGAGCGACGTCGTGCCTCCGCGCACCGCGCCGGCCGCCGATCAGCCAAGCACGCCGGCGTAGCTGTCGGCGTCGAAGCCGACGAGCAGGGTCTTGCCGACACGGAGGAGCGGCGCCCGCAGGTTGCCAGTGGCGCCGACCATGGCGTCGAGCACCGCGTCGTCGGGCGCCCCGCAGGGCTCGAACTCCACCACCTTCCGGCCCCTGGCGACGATGACGCGCGACGCCGCCTCGGCCAGCTCGCGGGCGTCCGTCCGACCGAGCTTGCGGCTCGCGGGCACCCGTTCGGCGACGTCCACCCCGTTGGCCTCCAGAAACCTGGAGGCTCGGCTGCAGCTCGTTCAACCGGACCGATGGTAGTACCAGTCGACCCTACTGCCCATCGCTCGCCGCCGCCTTCTCGACCGCACGGGCCCCGGTCAGGGTGCCGTCCATGCCGTAGTTGCCCTCGTGGCAGGCGTACTCGAAGATCGGGAGGTCGCTCTGGCGCATCGGCAGCTCCACCGACCACGGCTGCGTCCACGTCGTGGGGTCGGTCACCGTGAACGAGTAGAGCAGCACGTCCTCGCTCGTGCGCCGGAACCGCTCGACGAGGTGGAGGTTGTCGCTCGAGTTGCGGAAGCTGGTCTCGCGCAGGAAGTTCCTGGTCTCGACGACCAGGGTGTCGCCGTCCCAGTGACCGCGGGAGACGCCGGTCCACATCGGCACGGTGCCGTGGTCGCTGCCGTCGAGGGGGACGATGCGGGCGTTGTGCACCATCTCGTTGAGGATCACGACGTGGTCGGCGGTCTGGAAGATCTGCACGTTCATGTTGTAGGCGGCGGGCAGCATCGGCGGCCCCGAGTTGAAGCCGGTGATGCAGCGCTCGCCGAGAGGACGGTCCTCGGGGCCCCACGACGGCCGCTGGTTGATGCGCAGGCGCTCGGCCGCCCGGGTCTCGGCCGCCTCCGTCAACGCCGGAATCCGGCCGTTGGGCGGATCGACGACCAGCGAGGTCCGGCGGGTCTCGACGACGGAGTCGCCGCGGTCCCACCAGAAGTCGTTGTAGGCGAGGGCGAGGTCGCGGCTCTCGCGCGTGCCGTTGACCAGTCCCCGGTCGGTGGTCTCGAGCTTCCGGGCTTCCCGATCGCGGTCGGCGTTGCTCGCGGCCACGCGTTCGGCGGCATAGGCGGCCACCTCCTCCTCGGAGAGGAACGCCTGGTCCGCGAACTCCTCCGGACGCTCGAGGGGGGTCACGGTGCGGAAGTCCCAGACGCCGCTGATGTCGGGCTGCCCGTCAGGGGTACGCAGGTGCTGGCTCCCGGACTGGGCCGCGGCCGGGTTCGAGAGCGACAGCGCGAGCACGGTGCTGCCTGCGAGCACGGCGATGGTTCGGATCTTCATGGTCTTCGTCACCTCTGATGAAAGCGTCTGCCCGCAAACGCGGGCTGCTCGTCCTGCTTCCTGAACGGGCTTCGGCTCGACCGCCCGGCCGACGCCGGCCCCCGTCGACTGCTTCCCTACTTCGCCGCCTGGGCCGCAGCCGCGGCTTCCTCCACCCGCGCCCCCGCGAGGATGTTGTACAGGCCGTAGTTGCCCTCGTGGCAGGCGTACTCGTACACGGGCTGGTCGTTCCACACCATCGGCACCTGGTAGGTCCACGGCCGCGTCCAGACGGTGGGATCGTCGATGGTCGCCTCGTACATCAGCACGCCCCCCGAAACGCGCGTGAAGCGCTCGGTGAGGCGCAGATTCCCGTCCGTCGCCCCGGACCGGAAGCTCGTCTCGCGCAGGAAGTTGGCCGTCTCGACGACCAGGGTGTCACCCTCCCAGTGCCCGCGCGAGTCGCCGGTCCACTGCGGAAGGTCGATTTCCGGCCGCCCGTCCAGGGGGACGATGCGCGCGTTGTGGTTCATCTCGCTGAGGAGCACCACGTGGTCGGGGGTCTGGAAGATCTGCACGTTGTTGTTGTAGCCGCCCGGGGTCATCGGGGGGCCGGCGTTGAAGCCGGTGATGCAGCGCAGCTGCAGGCCGTTGGCTCCGAGGTCCTCGACCCAGCCGCCCGGCGTCGGCGAGTGGTTGTCGACGCCTTCCCGCGCCGCCCGCAGCTGCGCCTGCCGCTCGGCCGCCTCGGGAACCAGCGGCGGGATCTTCCCGCTCGGCGGGTCGACGACCAGCGACGTGCGCCGGGTGCCGACGGGGGCGGTCCCGCGGTCGAGCCACAGGTTGTTGTAGAAGCCGGGAGCGCCCTCCTCCCCCTGGTCCACGCTCGCGGTGACCTCCGTCCGGCGGGCGGGGCGGTTCAGGAGCTCCTCGTTGCGGGCCAGCGTCTCCTGCTCGATGTTCGCGGCCTCCTCCTCGGTGAGGAAGGCCCGGTCGCCCAGATCGTCCGGACGCTCCATCGGGGTGATTGAGCGGAAGTCCCACACGCCCTGCAGATCGGGGGCGCCCCAACCCGTCCGCGGCACCGCCTCGTCGGCCGCCTGCCCGGCCGCGACGGCGGGGGCCAGCATTCCGAGTGCGACCGCGAACACTATCGCCCGACCTGCCACAGCACGATATCGATGGTTCATCTCACCCTCCTCGTCCACCCGCGTGGATCTACGCATGATCGCCCACATCGGCGGCCGGACGCAAGATGCCGGAAACACGTCGGCACCGTCGCGGGTCGCCTTGCGCAGACGCCGGTCGCGCCGTCACTGCCGTGCATGCCGGGAGCCCACCGCCGCGCCCCGTCCGTCCGCCCGTCGATGGAGGTCCACGGGGGCCGGCGGCCGGGGCGGGCAGGCGTGCGCCGAGGCCGCCCGGCCCTCGCAAGGAAGGTGACGAGAATCACCTTGCCGTGCGCCAGGCGCGCGAAACCGCAGAATGCGGACCCGCGTGCGGTCGGCAACCCTACCTGGACCGCCAGGACCGCCCCCCCGAGGAGCACCCTGCCGGTCGCCCCGGAGAGCTCCATGGCGCGTCAGTAATCGGCCGCGTCGAGCGAGAAGCTCACGATCTCCTCGTCGTTCCGGGTGATGACGTGACGGTTGGCGTAGGCGGGATGGACCCAGCTGACGTTGCGCAGCTCCCGCCGGTTGCCGGGGGCGGAGGTCGGCGCGAGCAGCTGGGTGCGGCTGATCTCCTCGTAGCCGGCGGGGCTGAGCCGCGAGATGATCAGCTCGCCGCGGTCGTTGTTGATGAACACGCGGTCCCGGTTCTTGACCATGAACCCCGAGACCCAGCGGCGGCGCTCGACCGTCGCCTCCTGGGTCTCCCAGATGCGCTCGCCGGTCTCGGCGTCGAGGCACCGGAGCTGGCCGTAGCTGCAGATGCCGTAGATGTAGCCGCCGTCGATGATGGGGGTGGCGAGCACCGCGTGCAGGCCCTCGGTGCGTATCTCGCTGTTGCTGCTCCCCTTCCAGGCGATGGTCGCCCCGGGGCGGTCCTGGTTGAGGGCGAGCATCATCGGGCCGTCGTAGAACGTGGTGAAGAAGAGCCGAGCCCCCACCTGCACCGGCACCGCGACGGTCATGGCACCGCCCACGACGTACGGCTGCCGCCAGTAGACGTCACCGGTCACCGGGTCGAGCGAGGCGACCTCCTCGGGGTTCCAGATGATGAGCTGCCGCGCCCCGCCGGCCTCGATGATGATGGGCTGCGCGACCCCGAGGTCGGCCTCGCTCGGCAGGGCCCGCCACAGCTCCTCCCCGGTCATCTTGTCGAAGGCGACGACGCGGGCGTCGGGCGAGCCGCCGACGAGGCAGATGAGCCGCTCGCCGTCGACGAGGGGGGCGCTGGCGAATCCCCAGTCGAAGCCCCACTGCATGCGGTCGACGCCGTAGTCCTCGCCGTAGTGCTTGCGCCACAGGATCTCGCCGGTGTCGACGGCCAGGGCCGACAGCATGCCGGTGCGGCCGAGCACGTAGACCCGATCGCCGTCGACGGTGGGCGTCGCCCCCGGCCCGATCTCCCACTGGATGCCCGCGTAGTCCGCCTCCCACGACTGCGTCCACAGAATCTCGCCCGTCGCCTCGTCGAGGGCGAGCGCCCGCTCGACGCCGCGCATGCCCTGCTGCGGCTCCCAGTCGGTGATGAACACGCGCCCGTCGACCACCGACGGCCCCGAGTAGCCGGCCCTGATCGGCGTGCGCCAGCGCGCCTTCAGCCCGTCGTCGGGGAACGAGCGGACGATGCCGGTCTCGGTCCACACCCCGAGGCGCCCCGCCCCCCGGAACTCGGGCCAGTCGTCGGCCGCCACCTCCGCCGCGCCGCCGGCCAGGCCGGCCGCGCAGGCGATAACCGCAGTCAGTCTCGCGCTGGTCATGCGTGCGTATCCCCAATCTCATGCGTGCTTGTCGCCAAGCGACGGCTCAGGACAGCGATCGATGCAAGGTTGCCTACCCCCACCCGGGCGCGGCCCGCTCTCCGGCCCGACGCGTCCGCGCACGGTTGGAGACGGCTTCCGTCGGCGTCCCCGCGTGGAGCAGCGGCTCGTCCGACGCCACGGGCGAGCCGGGTTCCGGCGGCGCCGCTCCGCCGGCCCATCGCGCCGCGCCTCGGGCCGGCCGGTCGCCGCGCCGCCGGCCCGGTGGAAGAGCCGGGGGCGGTCGAAACCGGCGCAACCCCCGTCCGCCAATCACCGCGCCGCGAGCTCGGTGTAGAGGGCAGTCACCGTGGCCTGCAGATCCGTCAGGTCGTAGCCGGCGTACCGGTCGGGCAGCTCCAGCGCCCCCGCCGCCTCCGCGGCGCTGCTCCCGGCCGCGAACTCCCGCTCCACCGCGGACACGAGGTCCCGGGTGAACGCGGCGTACTCGGCGAGGTCGTCCCAGGTCAGGAACCCGCTCCACGCGCGGGCCCGGCCCCGCTCGCGGCGCCCCCGGCCCGCGTAGGTCGACGGGAACGGCCCATGCCCGGTGATGACCCGGGCGACGCCGTCGATGGACGCGACGACGCGATCGAGCGTATCGGGGAACGCGAGCGCGCTGCCGCCCCGCTCGAGGTCGATGACCGGCACCGCCCTGTCGGGAAACAGGCCGCCCAGGTAGGCGACGCCCTTCGCGGGAAAGACCACCACGACGTCGCCGTCGGTATGGGCGGGGCCGAAGTGGTACAGATCGATGCGGTCGAGGTCGTCGAGCAGCGAGAAGCGGTCGGTGAAGGTGGTCGTGGGCAGCCCCGGGCCGCCCTCCGCGTACCGGCCGTCGCGCAGCATCGCGGCCCGCGCGTTGGCGTGGGCGATGATGGTCACCGCGTCGGGATACTCGGCGTTGCTCCCCGCGTGCTCCTCGTGGGCGTGGGTGTTGACGATGGTGGTCACCGGCAGGTCGGTCACCTGCTCGATGACCTCGCGCACCGCGTCACCCCAACCCGCCGGCTTGGTGTCGATGAGGACCACCCCGCCGTTGATCTCGTCGATGAGGGCGAGGCCGTTCCCGCCGCCGCCCCCGAGGTGGTACAGCACGTCGCGGACGTTCAGGGTGTCGATCTGGACGATCCGCTCGGTCTGCGCGGCGGCCGGTCCCGCGGCCGCGAACGCCAGGACGACGGCCGCGGCCGCCCCCATCCATCTCATGCAATCCCTCCGGCGCATCCAGAATCTCCTCGCCCCGGAACCGTCGCCCGGGCCTCCCGACCGACCGGCCCGTTCGGCGTCGGCCCGAGGCACCGCGCGCACCCCGGGACGCTGACCGGCTCCACCCTGCCACCCCGCGGGCGCGAGCTCGGAACGGAGTGCGCCCGGGGTGAACTTGCACTCGAATCGTTACAGCACCCCGGCCTGCTCCATCACCGCCTCGCACTTGCCGCGAATCTCGGTCGCCACCTCGAACGGGTCCCCCTGCACCAGCTCGGCCCGGAACAGCTCGACGGAGAGCGCCCCCGCGAATTCCTTCTCGGCCAGCTTCTCGAGGATGCGCACCACCGGGGCGATGCCGTCGCCGGGAATGATCCGCGAGTCGTTGTCGATGAGCTCGCGGGGTCCGTCGAGGAGGTCCTGAAAGTGGGTGTGGGCCAGCTCGCCCGGCTCGAGGAGGTCGAGGTCCTCGAACTTGCTCATGCCCGACCAGAAGTGGAAGAAGTCGATCATCGGGCGGACGGCGGGATGGCCGGCGGCCCGGATCATCGCCAGCGAAGACGTGAGCGTGGACAGATGGGTCGAGGTGCGCGTGAACTCGATCATCGTGGTGAGGTCGAACCCGGCGGTGATCTCCCCCACCTCGTGGATGGCCGCCGGCGTCGCATCGAAGTCGGCGGCGGTGACCGGCCGGTTCGTCACCGACGGCGAGTAGATGCGCTCGAGGCCGAGGCTCGCGAACTGCTCGCAACGCTGCCGCCACGTGTCGAGCGAGGCGGCCCGGGCCGGCCCCGGAATCCACAGGTCGGGCAGCGCGACCGCGGCCGAGACCGGGGTGAGCCCGTTGTCGGTCATCACGCGGCGTGCCGCCGGCAGGGTGTCGTTCGCGAGGAAGTCGACCAGCAGCCGGTCGTTGAGCTCGACGTAGCGGATGCCCGCCCGCGCCCAGCCCTCGAGCGAGCCGCGGTAACCGGCGGCGCGCGAGGTGTTCTGGTGCATGGCGAGGAGCATCTTGCCGGGCTCCGCCGACTGCGCGCCGGCCAGCCGCGCGAGAGGTATGGCCAAGGGCGCCAGCAGAAGGTTGCGTCTCGTCAGCATGGATTCCCCACCCGTCATCGTCGTGAATCTCCGATTCGATCCGAATCTGTCCGTCGCCGGCATCCGCTCACCGCGAGCCTGCCCGCCCGTCCCCGACTCGCCGCCGGTCAGTCGGCTGTCGCCCCGTCACGCCCCCGACCGACAGGGGCTCGCCCCCGCTCGCGGGTCCGGGTACGAACCGGTCGCCCTTCGCCGTCGACCTGGCGCATGCCGCCACGCCGCCGGTGCGCAGCGTCGCCCGCCTCGTCGCCTCACCGGCACGCCGCCCCGGCGGTCAGTCGCGCGCCGCCGCGTCCGTCTCCGCTTCCTGCACGACCGCGCCGGCGAGGATGTTGTACAGCCCGTAGTTGCCCTCGTGGCAGGCGTACTCGAACATCAGTCGCACGCCGCCGCGTCCGTCTCCGCTTCCTGCACGACCGCGCCGGCGAGGACGTTGTACAGCCCGTAATTGCCCTCGTGGCAGGCGTACTCGAACATCAGTCGCGCGCCGCCGCGTCCGTCTCCGCTTCCTGCACGACCGCGCCGGCGAGGATGTTGTACAGCCCGTAGTTGCCCTCGTGGCAGGCGTACTCGAACAGCGGCTGGTCGTTCTTCACCATGGGGATCTGGTAGCTCCAGGGCTGGTCCCAGGCGTTCGGATCGTTCACCGTGACCTGGTACATCAGCGTGCCCGCGGACACCCGGGTGAACCGCTCGACGAGATGGAGATCGGCGGTGGTCACGCCGCCCCGGAAGCTCGTTTCCCGCAGGAAGTTGGTCGTCTCCACCACCAGGGTGTCGCCCTCCCAGCGGCCACGCGAATCGCCCATCCACTGGCGCACGCCGTCTTCGAGGCGGGGGCGCCCGTCGAGGGGGATCACGCGCGAGCTGTGCACCATCTCGTTGAGCAGGACCACGTGGTCCTCGGTCTGGAACACCTGGAGGTTCTGGTTGTAGCCCCCCGGGGTCATGGGCGGGCCGGAGTTGAAGCCAAGGAGGCAGCGCACCGCGAACATGCCGGGCCCGAGGTCCTCGACCCAGCCGCCGGGAGTCGGCGAGTGCCGGTTGACGCCGGCCCGCACCTGCTGCTGCGCCTCCCGCCGCGCCGCCGCGTCCGCCGACAGGGGCGGCACGCGGCCGTCGGGCGGGTCGGTCACCAGCGACGTCTGGCGGGTCTCGCTGACCCTGTTGCCGGGGTCGAACCAGAACTGGTTGTAATTGCCCACGACGTCGGCCGGCTCCTGGTCGTCGCGCACCTCGAACGCGGCGAGGCGATCGGCCTCGAACTGCGCCGCCTCCTCGGGCGTGAACAACGCCTGGTCGGCCAGGGCCTCCGGCCGCTCGAACGGCGTCAGCGTGCGGAAGTCCCACACGCCGTTCAGATCCGGGGCGCCCCATGCCGTCCGGGGCGCCGTCTCTTCGGCCGCCGGCTGGGCGGTCGCGGCGCCTGGAACAAGCACGCCCGCCGCGAGAACGAACACCGCACACGCCGTCGCGTATCGCTGCATGGCCACGGACCTTCCTCCTTGTGCCTGGCTCCGGTAATCCGTCGGAGCTGTCGACCGGCGCATCATCGCTCCGATGCCGGCCGGCGTCAACCCGGCGGAGCGGGGAGCGAAGGACATCGACAGTGACGGGGGTTGGACCGGCAACGTGTATGCTTGGGTGCGTGGCCGGAAGGACGATTGAGATCGACCTCGAATCGTACGAGTTGCTGACCGCGAGCAAGCGGTTCGGGAGTCGTTCAGCAGCCTGATCAAGCGCATGCTCCAGGCCGAGCGACATGCGGCGTCGCATTTGCTCGTTCACATCGGCGACGTCCTCTTGGCCGAAGACACCCTCGCCGCCGTCGAGGCGGTGGCGGACGAGCGAAGCAGCTCCTGACTTGCCTCGCTGCCTGATTCCGTGGAGATTCGGTCGGACACTTGTCGACAACGGAGGGTTGGAATGCGGGCACGCACCATCGGCGCGCTCAGGGCAATCGTCGTCGCATCGCTCATCGCCGGCCCGGTGCACGCTCAGGCCCCGCGGCTGCCCGACGGCCGGCCGGATTTGCAGGGCGTGTGGGACTTCCGCACCATGACGCCGCTCGAGCGGCCCGAGATGCTCGCCGACCGGGAGTTCCTCACGGAGGAGGAGGCCGCGACCCAGGAGAACCAGATCGCGTCGTTCCGGGCCAGCCAGCTGGAGCCGAGCGAGGTGCGGACCGAGCCGCTGCCGGCCGGCGGCGGGGGCCGCGCCGTGGGCGGCTACAACGACTTCTGGCTCGACTACGGCACGACCGTCGTCGACGACCGGCGCACCTCGCTCGTCGTCGATCCGCCGGACGGCCGGCTGCCGGCCCTGACCCCCGAGGGCGAGGCGCTCCGCCAGGTGGGCTCGCTCATCGAGGACCTGCCGATTCCGCTGCCGGTGCGGGTCCGCAGCGCCGGCACCGGCGCCGACCGGCCCGAGGACCGCGGCCTCGCCGAACGCTGCCTCGTCGGGTTCAACAGCGGCCCGCCGATGATGCCGAGCGGTTACAACAACAACATGCAGCTCTTCCAGACCGCGGACCACGTCGTCATCCTGAACGAGATGGTGCACGACCTGCGGTTCGTTCCCCTCGACGGCCGCCCGCAGCTTCCGGAGAGCATCCGCCAGTGGGCGGGCAGCTCGCGCGGACACTGGGAGGGCGACACCCTGGTGGTCGAGACCACCAACATGACCGACAAGACCGGCAGCTTCGACCCGTCGGCCACCACAGCCATCGGCACCGGACTCACCGTCACCCTGACCGAGCGGTTCACCCGCCTCGACGACGACACCCTGCTCTACGAGTACACCGTGGACGACCCCGTCATCTTCACCCGGCCGTTCACGGTCGCGGTGCCGATGCGCCGGTCCGACGAGCCGATGTTCGAGTACGCCTGCCACGAGGGCAACTACGGCCTGCTGAACATCCTGAGCGGCGCCCGCGCCGAGGACGCCGCCGCCCGCTGAGCACCGCGGCGTGCGGATCGCGCCGTCCTCGTCGAGCCAGCCGAACAGCGAGCCGATCACGAACCGCTGCCACGGCAGCAGCTCGAACGGCTCGCCGCGGATCGGCCTGACGGTCGGAGATGTGCAGTCCGCGATATCAAGGCCGATGGCGACACCGCCGGGGCGCCGGCTCACGCTACGTCACGCCCCGCGTATCGTCGATCCGATGCCGCCCCCGGCACCCCGGGCTGCGGCGTGGTCTTCGCGAAGGGGCTCGGTGGACGCCCGCTCAGGGCTCGTCGGCGTCGAGCTTCCCGAGGGCCCAGCCGCGAAACGCGTCGAGGTCGCCGAGGTCGTCGCGGATCGCCCTGTACGCGATGCCGTGATCGATGGTCAGGTAGTCGTGCACCAGGACGTTGCGGAAACCGGCCCACTCGCGCAGGCGTCGAGCCAGCTCCGGATCGATCTCGCCGGCCTCCTCCAGGCAGGTGAAGGCGTCACGGTTGGTCTCCGGCATCCGCAGGCCCGCATCGGAGATCCAGTGGTTGGCGAGGTCGATGGTCGCTTCCATCGCCAGGTGCAGGTACCGCGCGGCGAGATCGTGGATGCCCGGGTCGGCGAGGTAGTCGGACTCACGCGCCCGACCCAGGCTGCGGAGCCGCTGCAAGTAGTCGTCCAGCGCGTTCAGCCGCCGCAAGAAGATCGCGGTGTCGACCATCATGGCGCGGTCGTCCTTCCCTGAGCCGGCGTATCCGCAGGCGGTTCTGCTCGCGCAGCCGGGGCTCGAGGTCCAGATACTCTCTGAGCGTACGGCGGACGAAGCGCGCACGCTCGGCGTCGGAGCGCGCGTACAGCAGGACGCCGTCGCGGATGACGCGGTGCCTCAGCAGAGGGGGCGCGCGGTCGAGGAGCACGAGGTCGATCAGGTCGCTGCGGACGACCGTGCCGAGCGCGCCAATCACCCGGAACATCGTGTCCTTGACCGCTCCCGGCCCGGCCGTGCTGGCGTCGCCGACGAGGACGGCGATGTCCACGTCGCTGTCCCGGCGGGCGGCGCCGCGCGCCCGGCTTCCGAACAGCCACGCGAGGCGGACCGTCGGCAAGGCGCGCAGGCCTCGCGCGAGGCCGTAGCACAACTGGCGGTCGGGGCCACGCCCAGCGGCTTCGCGCGCATCCATGGGCACCAATCTACCAGAGATTGGCGCCGGGGCTCGGCCGGGCGCCCCGGACACGGCATGCCCGCCCGCCACGACCGGCGTTACGCCTGCCAGGAGGAGCGACTACGGCGTGCTGAACCCGCGCCGAGAACGCCCCCGCCGAGATCTGCGTGCGTGCGGGCCATTCCGGAGCGATGGGGCCAGGCTGGAACCGTCCGCACGCTTCCCGACAATCCCCTCACCGCCGATCGAGAGTCCGGTTCCAGGCTTCCACCTCCGCCTGCTGCGCCGCGAGCAGGCCCGAGGCGTCGCCCTCGATCGTCACCGTCGTCATGACGTCGTTCTGCGCGATGGCGTCGACGACGTCCTGGCCCGAGGCGACGCGGCCGAAGACCGAGTGCCGGCCGTCGAGGTGCGGCGTGGGCCCATGCGTGATGAAGAACTGGCTGCCGTTGGTGCCGGGGCCGGCGTTCGCCATCGAGAGAGTCCCGGCCGCGTCGTGCCGGCGGTTCGGGCTGAACTCGTCGGCGAAGTTGTAGCCCGGTCCTCCCCGGCCGGTGCCGGTGGGGTCGCCGCCCTGGATCATGAAGTTGGCGATGACCCGGTGGAACTTGAGCCCGTCGTAGTAGCCGCGCTGCGCGAGGTTCACGAAGTTGGCCACCGTCAAGGGGGCGTCGTCGGCGAAGAGGGCGATGCGGATCTGCCCCTTCGATGTCTCGAACACCGCCACCAGCTCGCTGCCTGAATTCGTCGTCACCGCTCTCACCTCCAATGACCCGGCCTCGGGTCGGCCGCCGGCCCGGTGCCCGGGCCCGGCGCGCCTCGAGGTAATGCCCCGCAGCCGCGGGCCGGGTCGGAAGGACCTATTCTCACACGGCCGTCACGGGCGGCCGGCCGCCGCCGGCGCGGGCCCATTGAACCGCCCGCGGGGAGTTGACAAGGTGAGGCCCTGCTCCGCCATCCACTGGATGACCTGGAGGATGCACCGGTCGCAGTCTCCTGCCGGCCGTCGCCCGGCGTGACGGCCGGCAGGACTCATTCCCGGGGCGGCTCGCCCAGGCAGGCGCGGCACTCCTCGGCGGACATCTCGGCCGCGCACCGACGGTGGAGCGACTCGATCGGTGCGCCGAGGCGGGCTCGCAGAAAGCGATCGCAGGCCGGGCTCCGAGGGGGCTCGCCCGGGGCCGGGGCCATCGCCGCGAGCGGATACTCGCAGCTCCGTTCCACCGTCTGGACCGCGAAGGCCAGGTTCGCGAAGGCCTGCCGGGCCCCGCTCATCTCCGCCGGATACCTCTGCTCGGCAGACCGGACCGCCATCATCTCCTGGCTGCAGTTGCTGCGCCGGACGGCGCCGGGAAACGGGTTCGTCCCGGGATCGGCGCTGAAGTTCTGGCGGTCTTCGACGCAGCGGGTGTAGGCCTCCTCCCCGCTACGGATCGCGGTTTCCATGGACGCGACCCTGTCGGCCGCGTCGTGCACCGCCCGCGCGACCGCGCGAAGCTCCTCGAGATCGGACGCGCACTGCGCCCACTGCGCGCCGGCCGGCAGCGCCGGCAGCGAGAAGCACGATGCGGCGACGACGGCGTGCCAGCGCATCCTCATGGTCTCCTCCCATCGGTCACCGATCGATCCGACTCGCGAGCCGCCGAGCGGGCCCCGCACCGTCGAGGATCGACGATCCCCGTGCCCGCCCCGACTCAGGACAGTGATCGATACAGATCTGCCAACTGCACCCAGGCACGACCCGCTCTCTGCCGTCTTCCGAGCGTGCCGCGTGGCAAGGTCATTCCCATCACTGTCCTTACCGCTCGCGCGTTACCCGACATTATCCTCCGGCGCCGGATTCCCGGACCCGCGCCTCCGGCCCCCCCGGCGCTCGCGCGGCCCCGGCGCGCGACGAAACATCACCGCGGGGAGCCGCCGGCACGCGCATCCAGGCCCCCCGGCGCCGGCGGGAGCCCGGGGCTGGGGGCCGCCGCCGCCCCGACAGGCCGCGGATGCGATAATGGGCCGCTTCCGCCGGGTCACCGGGAAGCCAATACGGGAGGTTTGACGATGAAAGCACTGAGAAGCCTCGTTCCCCTCGTCGCGCTCGGGTTGACGTCCCTCGCTGCTCCCCCGGCCACCGCGCAGCAGGAACCCGAGACGATCATCCGCGGCGGCGAGGTCTTCACCGCGGGCGGCCTGCGCCAGGCCGACATCCGGGTGGTCGGCTCCACCATCGCCGAGATCGGCACCGGGCTCGCCGCCCGGGGCGCCGGCACCCGCGAGATCGACGCGCGCGGCCGGCTGGTGCTGCCGGGGGGCGTCGACCCCCACGTGCACCTCGGCCGCGACCGGCTGGACGACTACACGTCGGGCTCGGCCGCGGCCCTCGCGGGCGGCCTGACGACGATCTCGAACTTCGGCGGCGTGGGGGCGGGCAGCACGCCGTCCGCGGCGGTGGCGCAGGCCGCCGCGGACGTCGACGAGCAGGCCATCGCCGACTTCATCTTCCACCCCATCGTCTCCGACCCCGCGACCGCCACCCCCGAGACCCTCGCGGCCCTCGCCGACACCGGGCAGACCACCATCAAGGTGTTCATGGTGAGGCCCACTTTCGACGCCGCCGCCCCCGGCTTCGTGTCGACGATGCACGCCGCCCGCGAGAACGGCGTGCTCATGATGATGCACTGCGAGGACGCGGCGCTCGTGCAGATCACGTCGGAGCGGCTGCTGGCCGAGGGCCGCGGCGGCCTCGAGAACTTCCCCGACGCCCGGCCGGTGGCGGCGGAGGTGGCGGCGACGCAGCGCGCGGTGTCGATGGCCGAGCAGACTGGCGCGGCCCTCTACATCGTCCACCTGTCCTCGGAGGGGGCCCTGCGGGTCGCAGAGCGGGCGCAGGCGCGCGGCCTGCCGGTGTACGTCGAGACCCGCCCCATCTACCTGCACCTGAACCGCGAGCGGTTTGACGGCCCCACCCCGGGCCTCTACATCGGCCAGCCCCCGTTGCGGGAGCAGAGCGACGTCGACGCCCTGTGGGACGGCATCGCCCGCGGGACCGTGCACGTCGTGGCCACCGACCACGTCGCCTACACGCGCGAGCAGAAGCTCGACCCCGCGCAGAACGTCGTCCAGCACCGCGCGGGAATGAGCAACCTCCAGGTGATGCTGCCGATGCTCTACTCCGAGGGGGTCCGGGACGGCCGCATCAGCCTCGAGCGCTTCGTCGAGGTCACTTCCAGCAACCCCGCCAGGCTGTTCGGGCTGTACCCCCGCAAGGGGGCGATCGCGGTCGGGTCGGACGCGGACCTCGTGCTGTGGGACCCGGAGGAGACACGGACCATCCGCAACGAGGACATGCTGTCGAACAGCGGCTACTCCGTGCACGCGGGCCGGGTGATTACGGGCTGGCCGACCCTGACGATGCGGCGCGGGGAGATCGTGTTCCGCAACGGCGAGGTGCTGGGCGCGGCGGGCAGTGGCGAGCTCGTGCGCCGCGACCGGTGGAACGGCCCCCCGCTCTGAGGGGCGCCGGACGGGCCGGGCTCAGGCTTCTTCGGCGGCCCCGGCGAGCGGCGGCGACGAACGCAGGACGAGCGCCGGGTTCAGGGCCGCGGCATGCCCGCGCACGGTTCGCACCAGACGGTCGTAGAGATTGAGGAACGGGCCGGCGGACCGCGGCCACGCGTACTCGCGCGCAGGGTGCACCCGGCAGAGCGTCGGGACGCCTCACGTCGGGTCAGGCGCGCCTACCGGACGCCGTCCATGAACCTCTCCCGCAGGGCCTCGCGGTCCACCTGCTCGCCCCGCAGGTAGACGCCGTCGATCCGGCGCGTGTTCGTGATGTCGTCCAGCGGGTTCGCATCGAGCACCACGAACGAGGCCTGCTTGCCGGGGGTCACCGCGCCGAGGTCGTCGAGCCCCAGGATGTCGGCGTTGACGCGCGTCGCGGCGACGAGGACCTCCATCGCGGTGAGGCCGCAGCGCGCCATGTCGCGCAGCTCGGTGTGGGTGGTCCAGGCGACGCTGACGCCCGAGTCGGTGCCCATGCCGATCATCATCCCCGCCTCGCGGTTCCTCGCGAGGTTCCGGCACTGCAGCTCGAAGGACCCGCCGGGACCCTCGGCCGCGAGGCGGTCGGCCTCGCGGCGCAGGTTGTCGATCTCGAACGGCGGCAGCGTCTCGCTCAGCCACGGCAGGTCGTCGTGGGTGACCGGCGAGCCGGGCAGGTTGGGAACCGTCCACACCTCGGGGCGCTCGCGTACCAGCGCCATGTACTCGTCGTCGACGTCGCGGTCGCGCACGGTGTGCGCGAAGCCGTCGACCCCCGCCCGCAGCAGCGCCTTGGCGTCGGCGAGCCCGCTCGTGGTGCCGAGATGCGCGGTCACCCGCATGCCGCGGGCGTGCGCCTCGTCGATGATCGCCTCGTACACGGCCGGCTCGAGCTTCGGGACGGTGCCGCCCCGGTCGTCGACCCAGATCTTGACGAGGTCCACCCCGTACCCGTGCAACTCCTCGACGGCCGCGCGGCCCTCGGCCTCGGTGGCCGCCCCGCGGGGAATCCCCAGACGGTACGGCTGCTGGGGCCCCGCCGTCGGCGTGGCGGCGATGCCGCGGCCCGACGTCAGGAAGCGCGCCGCGCCGGGAAGCAGCGCCTCGCGCAGCTCGAACGCGAGCGCCTCGTCGTACTCGAGCCCGAGGCTCATGGTGGCCGCGACCCCGTCGTAGGCCGACCGCTCGAGATGCTCGACGAGGTTGGCGCGCGTGTAGTTGTCGGGACTGTGCGAGCCGTCCTTCACGTTCGTCAGCCCGATGTGCTGGTGCGCGTCGACGAGGGCCGGGATTACCGTCTTCCCCGCCAGGTCCACCCGGGCCGCGCCCTGGGGCGCGTCGCGCTCCTCCGCCCGACCCACCCAGGCGAAGGCCCCGTCCTCGACGAGAAACGCGGAGCGCTCGACGGGCGGACCGCCCCCGCCGTCGATGAGCCTCGCGCCCTCGAACCAGGTTGCGTTCCCCGCCGCATCCGGCGATTCGTCCACCGGGGCGCAGGCAACAGCCAGTAGCGCAACAGGGCATGCGAGCAGGCCCCGTGACGCGAGTCGCGACCGTGTCCCGGTCGAAGAAAGGAGGGTCGACATCTCTGAACTCCTGGGAAGACCGCCATCCATGATAGCGGCCGTCGCGGCTTTCCGCAGCCAGGACTCATGACGATTCGGGCAGCCGCGGGTAAACGGATTCAGAACCGGCGGGCGATCGGCGCGGCAATCGCCGCGGCGAGGGCGAGTACCGCCGGCGCTGGCTTCGGTGAAGGGGGTCGAGCCCGCGAACAGGGGACAGTCTGGAGATAGCCGGTCAGCCAGCTGCAGGGCCACCGGCGCCGCGGGGCCGACCCTGTTCAGCCGGCGAAATGGATTGCACGCGAGGCCGACGCTCTTCCGGACCGGGGTCCGGGGGGGACCGCCTGTAGCTCATCGCCGCCGCGGCGCGACGTGCAGATCGAACTGCTCGACGAGGGCCGTCAGCACGGTCAGGGCGACGTGCCCGGGCAAGAGCAGCGGGAACTCACGCGAGAGGGCGGGACAGAGCAGGCCGATGGCCGCGAGCTGCAACACATTCCCCGAGTGCATCGGATGGGGGAAGAGCGAGTAGGGAAACGACCTGACGCGGGCATGCGGCACCGCGCCGAGCTCGGCCCCGTAGTACGTCCGGGTCACGCCGAGGGCCCGTACCGCCAGCACGTTGAGGACGATGCCGGCGACGAGCAGCAGCCATCCCGCGACGGACGGCGCCAGCTCGCCCGACCGGACGGCGACCGCCACGAGCAGGCCGAACGCGACGGTCCGCCACACGGCGGACTGCAGCGCGAAGCGCGCGGCCTCGGTGCGCCGGAAGACGAACGCGGCGAGATTGACCGCATGGTAGAGAGAGCTCAGGCCGTAGACGAGCACCCGCACGTCGTCGACCACGGCGAGCAGCGACAGCAGCACCGCGAGCGCCAACGCCGCCTGCTTGACGAGGCCCGCCGCCTGCGATCGCCAGTCCGCCATTGTCATGCGGAGCACCGCCGGCTCTCCGGCCGCATGGAAGAGCCCCGTCTATCGGTTGGGTGACGGCGCCGATTATCTATCCCGGGCTACGGTGCGGGTGTCCGTTCGAACCGCGGCGAGGCGGCAGCGTTCGCGACGCGCTACCTCGACGAAGCGCCCGATGCACCGCCAGCGCCGGGGGACGAACTCGTGCGCGTAGCCCACGGCGCATCTACCAGTACCTGACGGGTAGGCCATCCACTCGGCCGAAGCTCCGGCGGTCGCGCGTGGCGACCGAGTAGCCGAGACGTACCGCCGTCGCCGCAATCATCAGGTCGTGGGCGCCCATGGGCGTGCCCTTCCGTGCGAGATCCGCGGCCAGCGCCGCGTGCACCTGCGCAGCCTGCAGGTCGAAAGCGCTGACCGGGAGGATCGCGAGCCACCGCTCGGCGAACGCCCGCGCCTGCACGAGGCGCAGGCCGCTGAGCCGGTGCGTGCCGTGGAGCAGCTCGGACGCGGTAATCGCGGCGATGCCCACGGGTTCGTCCTGGCCGGCCGCGAGCGCGGTCTCGAGGTCGAGTCGGCCGCGTTCGGCCGCGATCAGGACGCTCGAGTCGATCAGGGTCCCCATCGGTTCTCGGGAACCTCGGGGCGATTGTACAAGGCGATGCCCTCCTCGACCGCCTCGAGGTAATCCTCGCCGGGTGACGGCACGGACCCGGAACGGACGATCTCGACGAAGTCGCGAATCGTGACGGTCTTCGCCTTCACGGGGCTGATCTCCGCTACCGGCGTGCCGCCGCGTTCCACGACGTAGACGGCGCGCTCCTCCCGTACCCGATCGATGATCGCGCCGAAGTTCTTCGCGGTCTCCGTCGCGCTGACGACGCGTGCGCCGGATGCCGCCGGTGACCGGGGCTCGGCCCCGCGGCCTCGCGGTCGTTTGGCCATTCACCCATGTTACGGACTATGCGGAGTATGCGCAACATGGCGATGGGTGCACGACAGGAAGTTGTGCGCCGCCAACCAAGACGGGCACCACCTCGTGTGCGGGCGCGGCAGCCTGTGGATTGGCCTGTTGCGGGAGTCTTGGGCCCAAGCCGTTCCCCGTGAATCGAGAGCCCGACGGCACCGGGGCCGCCATCCAACAATGATGTCGTGCACCCCATGGCGATACGGGCCGGCAGTAACGCGTACTCCCCCGAACCACCCGCACCGGTCGACTCCCGCGGCGCTCGGCGGGCTGCGGCCAGGGCCCGCGACGTTTCCACGAGCGGCCGGCCTTGGCCCCGCGCGCCCCGATAGAGAGTGAGGAGACCGCCCGGCCGAGGCCACCGTTCAGGGCAGGGCCAGCGCGAGCAGCTCGGCGCCGCCGGCCGCGCTCGACGTGCCGACGGCCACCGCGATGTACTGCTTCCCCTCGTGCAGCCAGGTGACGGGGTTGCCGTAGGGCACGGCGGGCAGCTCCACCGACCCCAGGTAGGCGCCGGTGTCCTTGTCGTAGGCGGTGACGGCCCGCGCCGCCTCGAGCATGTCCTCGACCCGGCGCCCGCCGGAGTTGACGACGAGCAGGGTCTTCGTGACGAGGGGACCGCCGCCGTGCATCCCGTTGTGGCCGCCGAGCGCCGGCAGCCCGAGGTGGCGCAGGGCGGGATGGTTGCGCGGGCCGTCGCCGTGCGGGGCCATCCAGACGTGGTCGCCGGTGTTCAGGTCGATGGCGGTGACCCGCTTGTAGGGCGGCTTGACGAGGGGCAGCCCCTGCGGCCCCGGCACCGGCTGCGCCCAGGGGTCGGTGAAGTAGCCGACGGTGGCGGGCGGCGGATACTCCACCAGCTCGACCGCGCGCAGGCGGGTCTGCGACGGCACGAACATGCGCCCCGTCTCGGGGTCGACGGCGGCGCCCGGCCAGTTGATGCCCCCGCCGGGGCCCGGCGACTGGATGATGGGCCGCCCCTCGCCCCGCACCGGCGGCGGGGTGAAGATGGGCGCGAGTTGGGCCCGCTCGGCGATGCGGAGGGCCTCGGCCCGGAGATCGGGGGTGAAGTCGATGAGGTCGTCGACGGTGATGCCCTGCAGGTCGAACGCGGCGGGCCGGGTGGGGAACGGCTGTGTCGGCGAGTACCACTCCCCCGGCACGGCGCCGACGGGGACCGGCCGCTCCTCGATGGGCCACACCGGCTCGCCGGTCACCCGGTCGAAGACGTAGACGAAGGCCTGCTTGCTCGGCTGGGCGATGGCCTTGACGTCGCGGCCGTCGACGCGGATGTCGACTAGGTTGCCGGCGGTCGGAAAGTCGTAGTCCCAGAGCCCGTGGTGCACGGCCTGGAAGTGCCAGACGCGCTGGCCGGTCTCGACGTCGACGGCGACGATGCTCTCCGCGAACAGGTTGTCGCCGTGGCGCATGCCGCCGTACCAGTCGTTGGTCGGAGTCCCCGTCGGCAGGTAGACGTAGCCCAGTTCCTCGTCGACGGCCATCGTGCCCCACACGTTGGTGTGACCGCTGTAGCGCCACGACTCGTCGTGCCAGGTGTCCGCGCCGAACTCTTCGCCCTGAGGGATGGTGTGGAAGATCCACTTCATCTCGCCGGTGCGGACGTCGAAGGCGCGGACGTGGCCGGGGTCCGCCTCGCGGCGGGTCAGGGAGCCGTCCTGGACGATGCTGCCCACGATGACGGTGTCGCCGACCACGGCCAGCGGCTGCGAGTGGGTCAGGCGCGACCGGTCGACGGGCCGACCGAGGCTGCCGCTGAGGTCCACCGCACCGTCGGCCCCGAAGTCCGGGTAGAGACGGCCGGTGCGGGCGTTCATCGCCACCAGCAGCAGGTCGTGGGTGGCGATGAAGATGCGGGCGTCGCCGCTCTCGTCGTCCTCCCAGTACGACACCCCGCGGTGCTGCCAGCCCATGTTGGCCGGCCGTTCCAGCCGGTCGTAGGTGCGGGGGTCGTACGACCAGACCAGCTCGCCGGTCCCGGCGTCGAGGGCCGCGACCTGCCCGAGGGCGGTGCTGACGTAGACCAGCCCGCCGATCATCAGCGGGGCGGTCTTGAAGGGGCCGGGGCGGATGTCCTCGTGCTCGGCCGCGACCTCGCCCGAGATCGAGCGCCACCGCCAGGCGATCTCCAGCTCGGCGAAGTTCTCGGGCGTGATCTGGTCGAGCGGCGAGTACTTGGTGTTGGCGGCGTCCGCCCCGAACGCCCGCCACTCGCCCACCGGGGCCGGCGTCTGCGCCGCCGCGGACATCGCCCATGTCCCGATGATCCCCGCGAGCGCCAACGCACCAGCCGCCACGCCCCGCAGTCGTACACCCTTCATGTCGCGTCCTCCAGCCGTCGTGGTGATTCGCGTCGGTACGCCCCGGACTCCCGGCCCGACCTGACGATCGCCGGCCTCTGCCGGGGCGCATCCCTCTCGCCGGATCATGTCGACTCGACGCGTAGCGGCGTGTGGCGCGCAAGCGCATCGAAGTCGGTGTCGCAGTGGAGCACCGGCATGTCGACCCGGATGGCCAACGCGGCGATGAGACAATCGACGAGCACGCGCACGGTCTCGCCCCGGCTGCGGCACTGCCGATAGAGCGCGGCGGCCCGATCGAAGTCGCCGGGTTGCAGCGGAACGAACGCGGCGCGTGCGATGAGCCTTCGGAGGTCCCGCCGGTGCTGCTCGTCCCGGGCTCCGGCCAGGAGCTCCATGCGGACGACGTCGCACGTGGCGAGATCGGCCCCCAGCAGCTCTCCGACTCGGACACACGCCGGAGAACCGGTGTCGCGGAGGTACTCGATCCAGGCCGACGTGTCAACGAGGCTCATTGGAGCGTCCGCGCATTTCGTCGAGGTCGCCATCCCAACCGGCTCCACGCATCCGGCGGGCTTCCTCGAGGCTGAACGGCTCTGCCGCGAGCGAGCGCAGGGCGAAATTGACGGCTTCACGCTTGGTCGTCAGGCGATAGCGCCTCATGACCTCTGCACAGGCTTCGTCGTCGACGTCCACGTTGGTGCGTGCCATACACCAATGGTACACCCCGGGGCGCACTCGAACGCTCTTCGCCGCGTCGACGTTCCATCCAAGCCGACGAGACGCTACGCCGGTGGCATGCACGTACGGGAACGCCGACGACACCTACGACGGCCCGTGCCGCTTCTGGGTGGAGCTCCACAAGGGGGACACCACCCCGCAGACGGCGTTCACGCGAGCGCTGGGCGTCGTGAACCAGTACTTCCTGCTCACCAACTCGTCCGAAGTACCGGATTCGCAGGGCGGCACGGTGAGCGCACGCCCGCCTCGGCCCGGTCGCTCGACCAGACGGAGGCGTGCGGCCGAATCCAGGACGCTGTCGCATGGTGGCGGTTACCCGGCTACCATGAAGGCGCAGCCACGAGGTCCATGTGTCCGACACATCCATCCGCCACTACCGCCTGAGCCGGGTCGAGTACGACCGTGCCGTAGAAGCCGGCGCGTTCGAGCCGGACGCCAGGCTGGAGCTCATCGACGGAGATCTGCACGCGATGACACCGGAGGGAAGCCGTCATGCGACCGGTATGGACCTCATGGTCGAGTGCCTGCGGCGAGTGTTCGGCGCTGGGTTCCACGTACGGATACAGCACCCCGTGGCGGCCGACGACTACTCGGAGCCCGAGCCGGACGTAGCCGTTGTGACCGGCACCATCCGCGAGTACCGGGACGCCCATCCAACGTCGGCGGTGTTGGTCGTCGAGGTCTCGAACGAATCACTGCGGTACGACCGGACCGTCAAGCAGCGCCTCTACGCGCGGTGCGGGATTCCCGAGTACTGGATCCTTGCCCTTCCCGATGCCCGCCTCGAGGTCTACCGCGATCCGGCTGAAGACGGCTACCGCAGCATGACCAGGCATGCAGCCGGGGACAGCGTCGCGCCCCTCGCTCGCCCCGACGCACGGATCGTCGTCGACGATCTGCTTCCCTGACCTCGGAAGGCAGCAACTTGCGCCCGTGCCCGGTGTCGCCGTTGCAGTATTGCCGGCGGGCGCCGCGCTCGAAGTCACTCGCGGAATCGACGGGGCGGCCGGGACCCGTGGATCCGTATGGCGGTTGCTGCCCTACCCAATATAGACGTGTATTTGAGCACCGCCGATGATATTTTTTAGGTGTATTTACGATGAAGAGGCTCGCGGAAGACACCCTGCATCGCTGGCTGACGGCACGCCGCCGGAAGCCGCTGGTGCTGCGCGGGGCGCGGCAGGTCGGGAAGACGACCCTGGTTCGCCGGTTCGCGGCGGCGGCCGGCATGGCGCTCTGCGAGGTGAACCTGGAGCGCCATCTCTACCTCGACCGCGTGTTCGAGAGCCTGGACACCGGCCGCATCCTGCGCGAGCTCGAGACGCTCGGGGGGACCCGGCTGGACCGGGCAGTTCTGTTCCTGGACGAGGTGCAGTCGACGCCCCACGCTCTGCCCGCCCTGCGCTACCTGTACGAGGACCGGCCGGACCTGGCGGTGGTGGCGGCGGGATCGCTGCTCGAGTTCGTCCTCGCCGAGCACGGATTCTCGATGCCGGTGGGGCGCATTCAGTACCTGCATCTGGGGCCGCTGACGTTTCACGAGTTCCTGGCCGCGATCGACCCCGAGGTCGCGGGACCGATCGACGACTTCACCGTGGACACGCCGCCGGCCGAGGCTGCCCACCGTCGACTCGGCCGGCGGCTCCGCGAGTACCTCATGGTCGGCGGATTGCCCGAGGCGGTGCTGGCGTACCGCGAGTCCGGTTCGCCGATGGAGGTGTCGGCCGTCCACCGTTCCATCGCCTCGACCTACGAGGACGACTTCGCCAAGTACGCGCGGCGGACGCCGCTCGGCCGTCTCCAGCGGCTGTTCCGCCTCGTGCCCCGATCCGTGGGGCATCCCGTGAGCTACCGCCGCCTCGACCCGGATGCGCGCGCGTCGGAAGTGAGCCACGCGATCGACCTGCTGGTCAAGGCACGCGTATGCCACCGTGTCTCGCACAGCCACTGTTCGGGACTGCCGCTCGGCGCCGACGCCGGCAACCACGCGAGCAAGCTGCTGTTCATGGACGTGGGGCTGATGAACCACGTGTGCGGCCTGGACCTGACGGACATCGAAGCGCTGGACGATACGCGGCTCGTGAACGAAGGAGGGCTGGCCGAGCAGTACGTCGGACAGCAACTGGCTTCGCTGAGCGGCGGCGACCGGCCGCCTGAGCTCCACTATTGGCTGCGGCACGCCCGGCGCGGCAACGCGGAGATCGACTACGTCGTCTCGGACCGGAACCGGATCGTACCGATCGAGGTCAAGGCCGGGCGCAGCGGCTCCCTGAAGTCGCTCCTCCAGTTCGCCCACGAGAAACGGCCGCCGATCGCGGTGCGGTTCGACGCCAACCCGCCCAGCCTGCAGACGGTCCGCCACGCCATCCGCACCGTCGCGGGCACGCAGGACGTGACCGCGCGCATTCTCTCGTTGCCGTTGTACGCCGTGGAGGCGTTGCCGCGGTTGCTTCAGGCGCTGCGCCGGGACGGGGCGTCGCGCGCCGACACGGCAGGAGAAGGACACCCGCCCGGTTGAAGGCGGCGTTCTGCGGCGGCGAGCGGGGGCTGCCCTCGGGCCGGCCGCGAAAGTCTCGCGCACACGTCCCGGCAGCGCGTCGAGGCCGTGCGCCTCGGCCAGTATGAACGCCGCGGACGCCCAGCCCGCTCATGTGGCCCGGGAAGCTGCGCCGCAGAGCGGCGTGGACTCCCGAGGGCCGGGACGCCAGCTCGTTCACCTGGCCCGGGAAGCCGCGCCCCGAGGGCCGCCGGGACGCCAGCCCGTTCACCTGGCCCGGGAAGCCGCGCCCCAGGGGGCGGGACGCCCTGGCCCGGGAAGCTGCGCCGCAGAGCGGCGTGGACTCCCGGAGGGCCGGGGGGGGCTCCGGGCGGGGCCGGCGGGGGCCGATGTCAGGGCCGGCGGCGCGCTTCCGCCGCGCGGACGGTGTTCGACAGCAGCATCGCGATGGTGAGCGGCCCCACCCCGCCCGGGACCGGTGTCAGGGCGCCCGCGACCGCCGCCACCTCGGGGTGCACGTCGCCGACGACGGTCGCGCCCCGGCGTTCGAGCACCTCGAGGCGCGGCGAGTCCGGCCCGAACAGCGCCGCGACCCGGTCGGGGTCGGTCATTCGCGAGGTCCCCACGTCGATCACGGTGGCCCCCGGCTTCACGAAGTCCGCGGTCACGAAGCCCGGCCGCCCGATGGCCGCCACCAGGATGTCCGCCGCCGACGCCACCGACGGCAGGTCGCGGGTCCGGGAGTGGCACACGGTCACCGTCGCGTGCCGGTGCAGCAACAGGGCCGCCAGCGGCTTGCCGACGATGTCGCTACGGCCGATGACGACGGCGCGGCGCCCCTCGATGGGGATGCCGTTCCGTTCGAGCAACTCGATGATGCCGGAAGGCGTGCCCGGGACGAGGGCCGGCCGGTTCTGCACCAGCCGGCCGACGTTGACGGGATGGAAGCCGTCGACGTCCTTGGCGGGCTCGATGGCGTCGAAGACCTGCTGCTCGGCGTCGGCCCCCATCCCGTCGGGCAGCGGCGACTGCACCAGGACCGCGTCGACCGCGTCGGCCGCGTTGAACCGCGCCACGATCGCCATGACCTCGTCGCGGCTCGCGTCGACCGGCAGGCGCTCCAGATCGGCCCGGATGCCGAGCGCCTCGCAGGCGCGGACCTTGTTTCGCACGTAGATCTCCGACCCGCCGTCGTCGCCCGCGAGCAGGATGCCCAGCCCCGGCGGGCGACCCGCCTCCGTCGAGAAACGCTCGATGCGCGGCTTCAGGGACTCGCGAATCGCCTCCGCCACCGCCTTGCCGTCGAGCCGCCGCGCCGCCGCCGTCCGCACGTTCTCCATCCGTACCTCGCCCTCCACACCGCTTCTGCGCTCCCACCGTGGCGCAGGTGCATGTTAGCAGGCGCCGCCCGTCCACCCCGTCGGTGCGGCGCGACGAGGTCGCCAGCCTCGCTTCTATATACTGTCGCCCCGAACAACTGTCGCCCCGACACCCCGGACAGGCCGGCCCGCGGCGCCGGGGGACGGGATCGGAGCCAAAGGCATGGAAACCCTCGAGCAGCTCATCCAGACCGTCAAGTTCTATGTCGACAGCTTCGGCATCCCGGTCGGCGAGCAGATCGTGCCGCTCAAGGTCATCGCGCTCCTCGGGGTGGGCCTGTTCCTGACCGTCCGGCTCGGGTTCGTCCAGCTTCGGCGCCTCGGCCACGGCTTCGCGGTGACGACGGGGCGCTACGACGACCCCGACGACCCGGGCGACGTGTCGCACTTCCAGGCCCTGACCACCGCCCTGTCCGCCACGGTGGGCATCGGCAACATCGCCGGGGCGGCGTGGGCGATCCACTACGGCGGCCCCGGCTCGCTGTTCTGGATGTGGATGACGGCGCTGCTCGGCGCGGCCACGAAGTTCTCGGAGGTGACGCTGGCCCAGCGCTACCGCGCCGTGCACCCCGAGGCCCACAAGCACGAGGGCACGGTGGCGGGCGGCCCGATGTACTACATCGAGCGGGGCATGGGCGAGCGCTGGCGGTGGATGGCGGTGTTCTTCGCCATCGCCCTCGGCTTCACCGCGTTCATCACCGGCAACGCGGTGCAGGCGAACACCCTGGCCGACACCCTGGAGTCGAACTTCGGCACCCCCAACGTAGTGACGGGCCTGCTCGCGGCGTCGGCGGTGGCCGTGGTCATCCTGGGCGGCATCACGCGCATCGGCCGGGTGACCTCGATTCTCGCCCCCCTCATGGCGAGCATCTACGTCTTCGGCGCCCTCCTCATCATCCTGATGAACGCGGGCGCGGTCGTCCCCACCTTCGCCCTGATCTTCCGGGAGGCGTTCAACCCCACCGCGGGGGTCGCCGGCACCGGCATCGGCGTCCTCCTCGTGACCCTGAACTGGGGGGTCAACCGCGGGCTGTTCTCGAACGAGGCGGGACAGGGGTCGGCGCCCATCGCCCACGCCGCCGCCAAGACCGAGGAGCCGGTGTCGGAGGGGGTGGTGGGGCTCGTCGAGCCGTTCATCGACACCATCGTCATCGTCACCATGACGTGCCTGGTGATCGTCATCACCGGGGTGCACGACGATCGCGTGCCGTCGCAGTTCACGCTGGCCGGGGGCGACCTGACCTACGTGGTGACCGAAGCGGACGGGGCCGTGCGGGAGGCCGACCCGCCGGGCGAGATCCGCGTCGAGGACGGCCGCCAGGTCATCGGGGCGGGACAGGCGGCCTTCGCATGGCACGACGTGGCGGTGGAACGGTTCTACCTCGACGAGGCGCAGACCCTGCCCTTCACCGGCGTCATCGACACGGACGCGGGTGCCGCGACCGCCGACGACGGCGCCTCGCACGCCGTGCTCTACGGCGACGCGCCCGAGGGCGGCGCCCCGCTGACGCAGCTCGGCTTCCAGCGCGGGCTCAGCCCCCTCGGCGACTGGGGCGGGATCATCGTGGTGCTCTCCGTCGTGCTGTTCGCCCTTTCCACCGCCATCTCGTGGAGCTACTACGGCGACCGCTGCGCGGCGTACCTCTTCGGGTCGCGGGCCATCCTCCCCTACCGGCTCGTCTACGTCGGCATGGTCTTCCTCGGCGCGATGATCGCCCCCGCCGCGGCCTGGGACCTGGGGGACATCGCCCTGGGCATCGTCATCCTGCCGAACCTGGCCGCCCTCGTGGTGCTCTCGGGCCAGACCCGGGCCCTGATGGACAGCTACTTCGAGCGCAAGCCGTGGCTGCGCGGCTAGCCGCTCAATCCGCCTCGCCGAGCACGTCCAGGTAGGCCCGCACCCGCGCCGCCGGGTCGCCGCCCGCGAGCAGGTCGGAGATGACCGCGACCGAGGCCGCCCCCGCCTCGACCACGGCCGGCGCGGTATCGAGGGTGATCCCGCCGATGGCCACCACCGGGCGACTCCCGGCCGCCCGCGCCGCCCGCCGCACCGCCTCCAGGCCGACCGCCGCGTATCCCGTGTCCTTCGTCCGGGTGCGGCGGACCGGGCCGACCGCGAGATAGCTGACCGGCTGCGCGAGGGCGTCCTCGAGCTGCGACGCGTCGTGGGTGGAGAGGCCGACGACGGCGGCCGGCCCCAGCAGCTCGCGGGCGGCCGTCGCGGGCAGATCGTCCTGACCGACGTGAACGCCATCGGCCCCCGACATCAGGGCCACGTCGCAGCGGTCGTTGACGACGACGCGGGCGCCCCGCGGCGCCGCGAGGGCCACCATCTCGCGGGACCATCCGAACAGCGTCCGCGTGTCGACGCCGGGGGCCCGCAACTGCAGGAGCCGCGCTCCCCCGTCGAGATACGCCCGCGCGAGATCGACGGGCGTCGCGCCGGCGCGGGTCGCGGACCCCGCGTCGACGATGGCGTAAAGCCGCGGCCAGCCGCTCACGCCGCCGGCGCTCCGTGGCGAGGAGCCGGTCGAGGAATGCGGTGCTCAGGCGGCCGGCGAGGAAAGGCGTAAAGCCGCGGCCAGCCGCTCACGCCGCGGGCGCTCCGCCGGCGAGGAGCCGGTCGAGGAACGCGGTGCTCAGGCGGCCCGCGAGGAAATCGGGATCGCCGAGGATGCGCAGGTGCAGCGAGAGGTTGGTGTCAATCCCTTCCACCACCATCATCCCGAGCGCCCGCCGCATGCGGGCAACGGCCTCGGCACGGTCGCGCCCGTGCGCGATCACCTTCGCGAGCAGCGAGTCGTAGAACGGCGAGACCATGTGGTCGGCGTGGGCCGCGGTCTCCACGCGGATGCCCGGCCCCCCGGGCAGCACGAGGGTCCGGATCGCGCCGGGGCTGGGAGTGAACGTCTCCGGATGCTCGGCGTTCACCCGGCACTCGACGGCATGCCCGGCGAGACGGACGTCGTCCTGCTCCAACGCGAGGGGCTGTCCGGCGGCGATCCGGATCTGGGTCTTGACGACGTCGACCCCGGTCACCGCCTCGGTGATCCCGTGCTCGACCTGAACGCGGGGATTGACCTCCATGAAGTAGAACCGGCCGTCGCCGTCCACCAGGAACTCGAACGTGCCCGCGTTCACGTAGCCGACGGACCGCGCGGCCGCCACGACGAGCCCGCCGACGCGCTCGCGCACGCCCGCCTCGAGGCCCGGCGCCGGAGCCTCCTCGACGACCTTCTGTTGCCGCCGCTGCAGTGAGCACTCCCGTTCGCCGAGATGCACGGTGCGACCCTGCCCGTCGGCGAGGACCTGGAACTCGACGTGCCGGGCGCCCCCGAGGTAGCGCTCGAGATACACGCGGGGGTCGCCGAAGGCCGCGTCGGCCTCGCTCACGGCGGCGCGGAACGCGTCGGGCAGCCGGTCCGGGGCCTCGACGAGCCGCATCCCGCGGCCGCCGCCGCCGCCGACCGCCTTGACGAGGAGGGGATAGCCGACCTCCGGGGCCGCCCGCGCCGCCGCCGCGGCGTCCTCGACGGGCTCGGTGCCGGGCACGAGGGACAGGCCCGCCGCCCCCATGGCCTGCCGAGCCCGGGCCTTGTCGCCGAGCAGCCGCAGGACCTCGGGGGGCGGCCCGATGAACGAGATGCCGGCGGCGGCGCACCCCTCGGCGAGGTCCGCGCGCTCCGACAGGAAGCCGTAGCCGGGGTGAATGGCGTCGGCGCCGGTCGTCTCCGCCGCGGCCAGGACGGCCAGGCGGTTCAGATAGCTGTGCCGGCTCGGGGCCGGCCCGATGCACACCGTCTCGTCGGCGAAGCGGGCGGGGAGGCCGTCCCGGTCGGCCTGCGAATGCGCGACCACCGTGCGGACGCCGAGCTCCCGGCAGGCGGCGACCACCCGCAGGGCGATCTCGCCCCGGTTGGCGACGAGCACCTTGCGGAACATGTCAGGACGGCCGCCCGCCGGCAGACGGCTGGAGCGTGAGCAGCGGCTGGCCGTACTCCACCGCCTGGCCGTTCTCGGCGAGGACCTCCACGACCTCGCCCGCGAACTCCGCCTTGATGTCGTTCATCAGCTTCATCGCCTCGATGACGCAGAGAACGTCTCCCGGCTCCACCCGGTCGCCGACCTCCACGAAAGGGGCCGCGTCGGGGGCGCCGGCCCGATAGAAGGTGCCCACGACGGGGGCCTCGACGACCGTCGCGACCGGCCCGCGGCCGGCCGGCGCGGGGTCCGCCGCGGCGGGTGCCGCCTCGACCGGCGGGGCCGCCGCCCCCCCCTTCCGCGCGCGGACGTGCAGGCCCTCCGACTCGAGCTCCAGCTCGGCCAGCCCGTGCTCGCGCATCAGGCCGAGCACGCGATCCAGCACGGGACCGATCCGATCGAAATCCATGTCAGGAAATCCACCAATGGAAGCGGGCGTCGACGTCGGTGACGGCGCGAAGCGTCCGCTACGAACATCGAACGACACAACGCACGACTGGTACGGCTTCGGCTCCGCGTCCGGCATCACCGTTCCCGCCGCCCCCCGCGGAAGTCCATTAGACCACAACGAGCTCGAGCGGCACGTCGGTCAGCAGCTCGCAGCCGGCCTCCGTCACCACGACGTCGTCCTCCAGCCGCACGCCCCCCTCCCCCGGCACGTAGACCCCGGGCTCGACGGTGACCACCATCCCCGCCGCCAACCGCGTCTCTTCGGAACCGTCGGCCGCGCGCGGCTTGCCGATGCGCGGCGCCTCGTGAACCTCGATGCCCAGGCCGTGGCCGGTCCCGTGCCCGAACGCCTCTCCCAGGCCCCGGTCGGTCAGCACGGTCCGCGCCGCGCCGTCCACCTCGACCGCCCGCACGCCCGGCCTCAGCGCGGCCAGCGCCGCCGCGTGCGCCGCCCGCACCGCGTCGTGCCAGGACGCGGCGGCCGGCGTCGCGGGGCCGAGGCTCGCCACCCGCGTCAGGTCCACGCAATAGCCGTCGTGCACGCCGCCGAAGTCGAGCAGCACCAGGTCGCCCCGGGCCAGCTCGCGGTCGCCGGGCCGCGCGTGGGGCAGGGCGCTGTTGGGTCCGCTCGCGACGATGGTCTCGAAGGCCGGGCCCTCGAACCCGGCGCGCCGGATAGCCCAGTCGATGTCCGCCGCCACGTCGCGCTCGCGGCGGCCCGGCCGCAGGTCGGAGAGCATCTCGGCCATCACCCCGGAGATGCGGGCCCCGCCCTCGCGCAGGATCTCCACTTCTTCGGCATCCTTCACCAGCCGGCCCGCCTCGACCAGCCCCGAGGTCTGACACAGCTCGACCCCGGAGCCGGCGAGGGCCTGCTCGAGCCACGCGTGCCGGGCGAGGGTCATGTGATCGGCCTCCACCCCCACCCGGCACCGCCCGCGCGCCCGCAGGAGCTCGCAGAGGGTCTCCTCGTACGACGTCTCGACCTCGGCGAGGACGACCGGCGCGGCGGGCGTCGGGGCGTCGTCGATCACGCGGCGGGCCGCCGTGACGTAGCGCGAGTCGACGATCAGGGTCGCCTCGCCGGCGCCGGCGAGCAGCATGCCCGCGCTGCCCCGGAAGCCGGTCAGGTAGAAGACGTTGGCGGCGTGGGTGACGAGCAGGAGGTCGGGCGGATCGCCGGACCCCGCTCCCGCCGCGGCCTCCCCGGCCCCGGCCGGCGCCGTGAACAGGCGGCCTCGCCGGCGCGCCCAGTACCCGTCCTTCCCCACGTTGCCCCTCCGCGTGGCGGGCGGCCGCTCCGGCGCCGCCGCCTGTCGTGGGGGGAACGATACCCCAACCCGCGGCCGTCCCCCAGAAGTCTGCGCCGTAGAACGGCGCAGACTCCTGGCAGGGTGGTCGGGCGCCCAGCGGAGCCGAAAGCGACGAGGGGCGGGCCAGGCGTCTGCGCCGCAGCACGGCGCAGACTCCTGGCAGGGTTGGTCGGGCGCCCAGCGGAGCCGAAGGCGAAGGGGGGCTGGACCAGGGGAACCGGTGGCGAACGGCCCGGAGACGTTCCGCCGGTGCAACGCGGGGTCCCGCGACCGGCCGCCGGTCAGCGCACGATGCGGGGCGTGAGGAAGATCATCAGCTCGTCGGTGCTCTCGTTGCGGGCCGAGCTCCTGAACAGCCAACCGAGCACGGGAACGCGGTGCAGGCCCGGGGTGCGGCTGCTCTGCTCGCTGCGGGAGTTCTCGTGGATGCCGCCGATGACCGCCGTCTCGCCGTCGCCGACCTGGACCGTCGTCGCCGCGCGCTGGGTCACGATGGACGGAATCGGGGGGTTTCCGAGGGCCCGCGCGAAGTCCGCGAAGGAGTTCTCGACCTCGACCTGCATGATGACGGTGTCGGCGGCCGTGATCTGCGGCGTGACGCGCAGGGTCAGCGCCGCCTCCTTGAACTCCACCGTGACGGTGTTGTTGGCGACGGTCTGGTACGGGATCTGGTCGCCCTGGAGAATCTCGGCCTGGACGTTGTTCTGGGTCGTGACCCGCGGACTCGAGATGATGTGCAGGTCGCCCCGGCTCTCGAGCGCCGACAGGGTCAGGTCGAGGTCGAGGGGGCCGCCGTCCGGTCCCACCGCGACGCCGAGGGTCGAGGTCGGCGCCCCGACGCCGAGGTCGATCCCGGTCGCGAGGCGCCCGTCCGGACCGCCGCGGACCTCGCTGCCCGATGCCCCCACCGCCGTGCCGCCGCGACCCGGAACGTCGCGCCCGGCGAGCCCCCATTGCACGCCCAGCGCCCGGGCCGAGTCGTGGCCGACGCGCACCACCCGCGCCTCGATCTCGACCTGCGGCTCGGACCGGTCCAGGGTGTCGAGCAGAACGTCCAGGGCCGGCAGCCGATCTTCGAGGTCCCGGACGATGAGGGTGTTGGTACGCGGGTCGGTGAACACCTCGCCGCGCGACGACAGCGACGTGCCGGTGATCAGCGGCACGAGATCGTCCGCGCGGGCGTAGCTCAGGGTCCGCGTGAATACCGCGAGCGCGCCCGCCTCCGCGTCGCGTCGGGCCAGGACCGCCCGCGCCTCGGCTTCCTCCTGCAACCGTTCGATCGACGCGATTCGCACCACGGTCCCGTCCACCTCGTAGCCGAGGCCGTTGGCCCGGAGGATGACGTCGAGCGCCTGGTCCCACGGCACCTGGGTGAGGGCGACGTTCACCTCGCCCCGCACGCTGGGATCGATGACGATGTTCAGGGCGCTGATCTCGGCGAACACCCGGAGCACGGCCCGCAGGTCCGCGTTCTGGAAGTCCATCGACACCGGGTCGCCGGCGTAGGTCCGGCGGACGGCGGGCGGTTGACCGGGCCGGGCGGTCCCGGCGGGAGCGCCGCCCCCGCCGCCGACGGCGACCCGCCGGCGCAGGTCCGGGCGGGCGCCGCGATGGCCGTCGCCGGCCGCGTCGCGGGCGATCTTCCCGAGCATCGCGGCAGGGTCGTCGATCCGGGCCTCGGGCGGTGCCGTCCGCCGCGGAAACACCACCCGCACCGTCGGCGCTCCGGGTTCCCCGGCCTCGATGCGATACGCCGCGGAGCGCGACAGCTCGAGAACGACCCGCGTCAACCCGACGGACTGACGGTCGACCCGCACGCGGTCGACGGGTTCGATGCCGACGCGGGTGGCGGCGGCGGTCTCGGCCGCGAGGCCAGGAAAGTCCAGCACCAGCCGGGGCCGAAAGTGCTCGACCCGGCGGACCGCGCCCGGCGACAGCCCGCCGTTTCCCCGGATCGCGACGGTAACCGCGTCGGGCCCGACCGAGGACTCGACCGCCACGATCGCCGTCGCCGCGGGCACCGGCGCCGCACGCTCGCCCGCCACCGCCGCCGGGGCAGCGCCCAACAGCATCCACCCGATCGCCCAACCCACTCTTCCCCTCATCGCGCGCTCTCCCCGTCGCGAAGCCGCTTGCCCACCACCCGTGCCGCAACCGATTCGGCCGCGTCCCGCAGAAACCGCACCTCGTCCGCGGTGATTCCCTGCACGGCGCCGTCGTGCAGGCGTTCCCCCCGCCTCGCGACCCAGGCCCTCCCGTCGGGCCCTTCGAGCACCGCCAGGCGGCCGTCCGGGGTCGTGACGACACCGCGCAGGACCACCTCGTCCACCGCCACGCCCGAAAGGCCGGAGGGACGGACCTCGACGGGTCGGCGGGAACCCGACGCCGCCGGTCTCGCGAACGGGTCGCGGCCGCCGTCCGCCTCCTCACCCATCGCGTTCTCTGGCGCCTGACCCGCTGCCCGGACCGTTCCCGGCGCCTGACCCGCTGCCCGGACCGTTCCCGGCGCCTGACCCGCTGCCCGGACCGTTCCCGGCGTCTGACCCACTTCCTGGGTCGTTCCCGGCGTCTGACCCGCTGCCCGGACCGTGCCCGGCGCCTGACTCGCTTCCCCGACCGTTCCCGACACCCGACTCGCTGCCCGGACCGTTCCCGGCGCCTGACTCGCTTCCCCGACCGTTCCCGACACCCGACTCGCTTCCCCGACCGTTCCCGACGCCTGGTTCCCCGGTCGCGCGGGGAGCCGCGCCGGCGCGGCCCCGGCCAGCGCGAGGGCGGTCACGCCCAGGCCCGTCAGCATCGCCGATCGCACCGCGTCCACGCCGATCATCTACCCTGCCTCCTCCCCGCCCGGCAGGTCGGGCGGGGACGCGCCGCGAAGCACGAACGCGGTGGCCGTGCACTCGGCCGCGATGGTGCCGCCGGACCCGGGCGGGTCGACCGCCCGGATCGCCACGTCGTCGATGGTGACGATGCGGGAGAGTCCACCGACCCGGCGGAAGAACCGGGTCAGGCCCTCGTAGGTGCCGTCGAGGTGCAGCCGGTACGACCATGCCGTGGGCGGCCCCTCCGGCGACGGGGGACGCGGACGGAGCGCCCGAATCGTCAGATCGGACTCGAGCGCGAAGAACTCCAGGCGCCGCAGCAGCGCGGAGACGTCGTCCTGCCCCGGGCCGACCGCACCGAGCCGATCGAGCCGCGAGTCCAGCTCGTCGACCCCGTCGCGGGCCCGCGCAAGCCGCGCGCGCTCCCGGCGGACCTCCATCAGCTCCGCTTCCCTTCCCGCCAGCGCCGCCCGCTTCGCGTCCAGCTCGCGCATCCGCGGTTCCAGCCAGGACAGTCGAAGGCCCAGCGGGAGCGACGCGACGAGGGTCGCCGCCAGCCCGATGCGCGCGTACCGCGGAAGCCTCGTGAAGCCCGTTTCCATGATTACCCCCGCAAGTCCGTGTTGCGTGACGCGCGCCCTCGTCGTGCCCCCCGGCATCGGCCCGGGGACCGTTCAGGAGGACGGGAGCGAGAAGCGCGCTCGAATCTCGAAGTGCACCGCCCCCCCGTCGCGCCGGCTGTCGACGATCTCGATCGGCGGGAGAAAGTGTCCCGACGCCTCGAGCCCGGCCACCAGCTTGGTCAGACCGGACATCTCCGCCGCCCGCCCGGACAGGGTGGCCAGGCCGCCGCCGAGCCGCATCTCCGTCAGCCAGGCGTCTTCCGGCACGACGCGGCCCACCTGCTCAAGCAGGCGCGCCGGCGCGCCCTGGGCCGCCCGCAGCGTCTCGGCCAGGGCGACGCGCCGCGCCAGGTCGTCGCGGCGCCGTTCGGCCTCTTCCCGCTGCGCCCCCACGCCGACGAGGCCGGCGAGATGACGGTCGAGGGCCCGCATCCGCTCGTCCAGCCGGTTCGATTCGCGTCGAATCGCCAGCCCGTCCCGCGCCATGAGTCCCAGCACGATCCCCAGGACGACGGCGCCTCCCGCCAGCGCCGCCCCGCGGGCGGCGCCGGACCGCGAAGGGCCCTCCGGAGGCGGCTCCGCGGCCAGCAGGTTGATGCGGATCATCGGTCGTCCCCCTTGCGCAGGGCGAGGCCGACCGCGACCGCGAAGGCGGCGTCGGACTCCGGCCGGCGGTCCTCGCCCCACCGGTCCGGATCGCAGCGCACCCGGCGGAACGGATCGAAGAGCGAGACGGGTACGTCCAGGCGCACCTCGAGCGCCGGCAGGAAGCCGGGTGCCCCCGCCGACCCGCCGCTCACCACGAGCTCGTCGACGCGCCCCGCGGGCGTCGCGGACCTGAAGAAGCCCAACGTCTTGTCGATCTCCAGCAGGAGATGCTCGCCGACGGCGCCGGCGACGGAATCGCCGGCGCCGGGGCCGGCCCCGGCCCGGGGGGGGCCTTCTTCGAGTGGCCTGGTGTCGGCGAACGAGGCGTCCGGCTCCGACGGCAGGGCCTCGGCGACGCCCCCCGGAGAGACGTCGCGGGTCAGCAGCGTCTGCCCGCCTTCGACGATGTTGATGTTCAGGCCGCCCGCTTCCGCGTTGACGAGCATCGAGACCCGCCCCGGGTCAACGCCGTAATTGAGCTCGAAGGCGTTCTGCAGGGCGAACGCCGCGACGTCGATCACCACCGGCACCCCGTCGGCGCGCGAGATGACGCCGGCCCAGTCGGCGACCCTGTCCTTCTTGGCAGCCACCAGCAGCACGTCCATCGAGGCGCGGTTCGCCCCGTCGTTGCCGGCCTGCAGGACCTGGTAGTCGAGATTGACGTCGCTCGTGTCGAACGGGATGTAGTGCTCGGCCTCGGTGCGGATCGACCCGGCGAGGTCGTCCTCGTCCATCAGGGGCAGGGTGACCCGCTTGACGATGACCGCCTTGCCGGCGACGGCGGCCGCCACCCGCCTCGTCCGGCTTCCGCGCCCGTCCAGGGTCCTTCGGATGGCCTCGGTCACGGCCTCCCGGTCGACGATCTCCCCCCCGGCGATGCTGCCGCGGGGCATCGGCTCGCGTCCGATCGCGGCCACCTCGCGACCCCGCGACGTCCTGTGCAGCTCGACGGCCCTGATCGCGTCCGGGCCGACGTCGAGTCCGACCACCGATTCCCTGCGGCGAAAGATCATGGGCGTGCTCCTCGGGCGGCGTCCCCTCAGCTCGACGGCCGCCGTGCCCGATCGGAATGCAATTCGCGGTCCACCCACGCCGGCCCGCTCCCCCCCCGCCGGCAGGGCGCCGCGCTGCATCGGACACGCCCGGGCGCCGCGAAATCCGCCACCGCTCCCGCCCGAAGGGCGGCAATTCTTGACACAACGGTCGATTTGCGCGTAGCCTCTTGGTTTGCGTATGCGGCCGGGGAGGCCGCTGGAGAGTAGATGTCCACGTATGTACCGTCGGCCCGGGGCATTGAACGGCGATGGCACGTCATCGACGCGGGCGAGCAGGTGCTCGGCCGCGTGGCGACGGTCGCCGCGAAGCTGCTTCAGGGCAAGCACAAGCCGAAATACGCGCCGTTCCTCGACACCGGCGACTTCGTGATCATCACGAACGCACGGCAGGTCAGGCTGAGCGGAGCGAAGGAAGACCAGAAGCTCTACCGCCACCACAGCGGTTTCGAGGGCGGCCTGAGGGAGACGAGGGCCAAGACGATGCGGCAACGCATGCCGGCCCGGATGGTCGAGGCGGCGGTGCGCGGCATGCTGCCCAAGACCAAGCTGGGCAAGCACATGTACCGCAAGCTGAAGGTTTACGCGGGCCCCGACCATCCGCACGCGGCCCAGCAACCCGTTCGATTCGAGGTGTCCTGACGTGGCGGCGACGACTTTCTACGGAACCGGACGGCGCAAGTCTTCTACGGCGCGCGTGTTTCTGAAGCCGGGCTCGGGCGAGCTGGCCATCCGCGGCACCTCGCTGGAGAAGCGTTTCCCGTCGGAGGCGGTGCGGATGCGCATCACCGCCCCCCTGCAGGTGGCGGAGACCGCCGACAAGGTGGACATTCTCGCGACCGCGAAGGGCGGCGGCGTCACCGGTCAGGCGGATGCGCTCCGGCTCGGCATCGCGCGGGCCCTCGTCGCCTTCGACGCCGAGCTGCGGCCGGTGTTGAAGAAGGCCGGCATGCTGACCCGCGACGCCCGGATCAAGGAACGCAAGAAGTACGGTCTGGCGGGGGCTCGCAAGCGGTTCCAGTTCAGCAAGCGCTGAGGCCGTCGCGGCGGCCGGGCAGTCCGGGTGAATCCGGTGAGCAGGCGGGATGCGGCGCGGGCCGTCAGGGCCGGCCGACCGCGTTCCGCAGAGAAGATGGAGGAAGCTTGACGTCGATCGCCATCAAGGACCTGCTCGAGGCAGGCGTGCACTTCGGTCATCAGACCAAGCGCTGGAACCCGAAGATGAAGCAGTACATCTTCGGGGCGCGCAACGGCATCTACATCATCGACCTGGGCCGCACGGCCGAGCTGTTCGCGAGGGCGGAGACGTTCGTTCGCGACCTCGCGGCCGAGGGCAAGACGGTGCTGTTCGTCGGCACGAAGCGCCAGGCCCAGGACCTCGTCGTCGAGGAGGCCAGACGCTGCGGGATGTTCTTCGTGAACCAGCGGTGGCTGGGCGGCCTGTTGACCAACTTCGTGACCATCCAGCGCAGCATCGCGCGCCTTCGCGACATGGAGGCGATGGCCGAGGACGGACGCTACGACACCTTCTCGAAGAAGGAAATCGCCCGTATCGAGAAGGAAAAGCGGAAGCTGCACAAGAACCTCGACGGCATCCGCCACATGTCCAGGCTGCCCGACGCCGTGTTCGTCGTGGACACCCGGAAAGAGAAGATCGCCGTCGACGAGGCGCGCAAGCTGAAGATCCCGGTCATCGGCATCGTCGACACCAACTGCAACCCGGACGACGTCGATTACGTCATTCCCGGTAACGACGATGCGCTGCGGTCGATCCGGCTCTTCCTGACCCGGATTGCCGACGCCGCCCTCGCCGGCCGCGACCGGCGAGAGTCGTCGCAGAATGCGCCCGCCGGCCCATCGCCCGCTACCGGCACCGCCCCGCCGCCGGCGCCGGCCGGTCCGCCACCGGCGGCGTCTCCGGCCTCCGCCTGAGCGTCCGCGGCGGTAGGCCCGGCACTCCTCGCCGCCCCAGGATGCTGCGCCGCGGAACGGTGCGGACTCCTGGCGGGTCGGCTGGGCGCCGAGCGGAGCCGCGGGCGGTGATTGGCGGGCCCGGCATCCCGCCGCCGCGTCCGCGACGGTCCGGCGCCGGCCGCGCGAGGACAGGCGGCGACACCCGGTACCGAACGACCCCCTTCACGCCAGGCAGATACAGGGAACGCGCAGGAGGCCCCGAGAGAACAGGCATCCCGCAACGGCGGGGACCGCGGGCGGGAACCGCGCCGGCACCGGTCCGGCGCCGGCCGCGCGACGCCGCGACGCCCGCCCGCCGCGCCGGACCGGAGCGCCCGGTTCACCCATCGCGAGAGGTAGATTGAGAATGGCTATTTCCGCCGCACAGGTCAAGGAGCTCCGGGACAAGACCGGAGCCGGATTCATGGACTGCAAGGCCGCCCTCACCGAAGCCGAGGGCGATGTCGACAAGGCGATCACGATCCTGCGGACGCGCGGGCAGGCGCGCGCGGCCAAGCGGTCGGGCCGGAGCACGAGCCAGGGTCTCGTCGGCAGCTACATCCACATGGGCGGGCAGGTCGGCGTGCTGGTCGAGGTCGGCTGCGAGTCGGACTTCGTGGCCCGGACCGACGAGTTCCAGCAGCTCACGCGCGAGGTCGCCATGCACATCGCGGCCGCGAGCCCGCTCTACGTCACCCGCGATCAGGTGCCGGCCGAGGACGTCGAGCGCGAGAAGGGGATCTTCCGCGCGCAGTTCGAAGGCTCGAACAAGCCGCCGCAGATCATCGACAAGATCGTCGACGGCAAGATGAACAGCTACTACCAGCAGGTCGTGCTGCTCGATCAGCCCTCCATCCGCGACCCCAAGACGTCGATCGGCGATCTGGTGACGGCGGCCATCGCCAAGATGGGCGAGAATATCAACATCGTGCGGTTCGCACGGTTCAAGATCGGAGAGGCCGCGGACTGAGCGCGCGGCCCCACGCGACTGCGGCTCGGCTATAATCCCCGTCACTCGATGGCTGCTCCCGCCTATCGGCGCGTCCTCCTCAAGCTGTCCGGCGAGGCGCTCCTTGGCGATCGTTCGTACGGCATCGACCCGCCCGTCGCCGATCAGATCGCCCTCGAGGTGGTCGACGTTCAGCGGCTCGGGGTCGAGGTCGCCGTCGTCATCGGCGGCGGCAACATCTTCCGGGGTCTCGCCGCGAGCGCCAGGGGCATGGACCGCACCACCGCCGACAACATGGGCATGCTGGCGACGGTGATGAATGCCCTCGCGCTCTCGGACGCCCTCGAACGCCACGGCGCGACCACCCGCGTGCTGACCGCGATCGAGATGCGCACCGTCGCCGAGCCGTTCATCCGGCGCCGCGCCATACGGCACCTCGAGAAGGGGCGGGTCGTGCTGTTCGCCGCCGGCACGGGCAACCCGTACTTCACCACGGACACCGCGGCGGCGCTTCGGGCCATGGAGGTGCGGGCCGACGTGATCATGAAGGCCACGAAGGTGGACGGCGTCTTCACCGCCGATCCGGCCGTCGACCCCGCCGCGACGCGGCTCGACTCGCTCTCGCACCACGAGGTCCTGGAGCGGCGGCTGAACGTCATGGACGCCACGGCCATCTCGCTGTGCATGGACAACAAGCTGCCCATCGTGGTGTTCAACCTGAAGACCCCCGGCAACGTGCGGCGGGCGGTGCTGGGTGAACCGATCGGGTCCGTGGTCAGCACCTGAACCGCATCCGCCCCTGGCGCGGGTCGAAGCGCAGAAAGGACGAGGGTCGCGATGAACGTCACCGACGGAAAGAGCGCCGTGGCCGAGGCGCGGGCCGGCATGCAGGGACAGGTCGCCCACCTGCAGCACGAGTTGGCCGGCGTGCGCACGGGTCGCGCGTCGATCGGCATCCTCGACTCGGTCCGGGTCGAGACCTACGGCGCGCAGATGCCGCTGAACCAGGTCGCCACCCTCTCGGTGCCGGAACCTACCCTTATCGTCGTGCACCCCTTCGACCCCGGCCAGATAGGCGCCATCGAGCGCGCCATCCAGCGCGCCAACCTCGGGCTGAACCCGGCCAACGACGGCAAGATCGTCAGGCTCCCCATCCCTCCCCTGAACGACGACCGGCGGAAGGAGCTATCGCGCATCGTGCACGCCCTCGCCGAGGAGGGCCGCAACGGGGTGCGCGGCGTGCGCCGGCACGTCAACGACGCCTTGAAGAGGCTCTTCAAGAACCACGAGATCTCGGAGGACGACGAGCGGCGAGCCCTCGACGACGTGCAGAGGGTCACCGACGAGCACATCACGGAGATCGACGAGCTGCTGAAGGCCAAGGACGCGGAGCTCCTCGACCGCTGACGGCGGGCGCGACGATGGCGACCCGCTTCCACCTCGAGTGCTCCGTCTCCTGCGGCGCGGGACCGTTCGACGCGGACCGCCGCCAACACCTGTGCCGGTGCGGCCGCCCGCTGCTGGCGCGGTACGACTGGGAACGCATTGCGTCCACGTGGCGCCGCGAGTCCCTGCGCGACGCCGTCCCGTCGATGTGGCGGTACGCGCCGGCGCTCCCCCTCGCCGACGGCGACCGCCCCGTGACGCTGGGCGAGGGCTGGACTCCCCTCTTCCCCGCGCCTGCCCTCGGCGCAGAGCTGGGCCTCGACCGGCTGCTCGTCAAGGACGAGGCGCTGAACCCCACCAACTCGTTCAAGGCGCGCGGCATGTCCGCCGCCGTCACCCGGGCCCACGCCCTCGGGGCGGCCACCCTCTCGGTGCCGTCGGCCGGGAACGCGGCCTGCGCGCTCGCCGCCTACGCCGCCAACGCGGGCATCGAGGCCCGCGTCTTCATGCCCCGCGACGTGAAGACGCCGTTCATCCGCGAGTGCCGCGTGCACGGGGCGGAGGTCACGCTGGTCGACGGCCTGATCACCGACGCCGGCCGCATCGCCGCCGACGAGGGGCGCCGCCTCGGCTGGTACGACGTCTCCACGCTGAAGGAGCCGTACCGGGCCGAGGGCAAGAAGACCATGGGCTACGAGATCGCCGAGCAGCTCGGCTGGCGCTGGCCGGACTGGATCGTCTACCCGACCGGGGGAGGCACCGGCATCGTCGGCATCTGGAAGGCGTGCGAGGAGCTCGAGCGGCTCGGCTGGGTGAAGGGTCCGCGCCCGCGGTTCGTGACGGTGCAGGCCGAGGGTTGCGCGCCGATGGTCCGCGCCTTCCACGCCGGGGCCGACACCGCCGAGCCGTGGGAGGGAGCGGCGACGGTGGCCGACGGCCTGCGGGTCCCGGCCGCGGTCGGCGACGTCCTCGTCCTTCGCGCGCTCCGCGAGAGCGGCGGGACCGCCGTCGCCGTGTCGGACCGCGACATGGTCGAGGGCATGCTCGACCTCGGCCGCCGGGAGGGCATCGGCGCCGCCCCCGAGGGCGGGGCCACCCTCGCCGCTCTGCGCCAACTCGTCCGCGACGGCGTCGTCGCCAGGGACCAGGAGGTGGTCCTGCTCAACACCGGCGGCGCGCTGAAGTACCTGGACGTCGTCGAAGCGGATTGAAAGCGGCCCGGGCGGGCCCCTGACGGCGGGTGGTGGACCGCATGACAACCCACCTTCGCTTTTCGGCGCCGTCCCGTACCGTCCGGATTCGTCCTTCGCAAATTCCTTAGTAAAAAAGGGTTGTCGGTCCGGGCCGGTCTTGACCCGTCCGGGCACTTTCGCTATAGTCCGAAAATAAATGGGTAACAGGATGTGCAATCGAGTGATACCGGAACAAAAGGCGAAACAGGATGCCTCCACTCCCGAAGAAGCCGCGCGCCCCCAAGCGCCGGGGACGGCACCCCGACAAGGCGCTCTCGGCCGCCTTCTGCCGCACGGTCGGCGAGGCCGGGCGCTTCGCCGACGGCAACGGGCTGTACCTGCAGGTCGATCCGTCGGGCGCGCGGCGCTGGGTCCAGAAGATCACGATCCGCGGCAAGGTGCGCGTGCTCGGGCTCGGCGGCTACGCCCTGGTGCCCCTGGCCGAAGCCCGCGAGCAGGCGCTCGCCAACCGCAAGCTCGCCCGGTCGGGCGGCGACCCGCTCGCGGCCAAGAGCCGTCGCCGGGGCATGCCCACCTTCGAGGAGGCCGCCGCCGAGGTCCTGAAGCAGCAGCGGGCGGCGTGGCGCAACCCGAAGCACGCCAAGGACTGGCCCTCGAGCCTTCAGCGTTACGCGTTCCCCCACATCGGCGACAAGCCCGTGTCCGAGGTCACCTCCGCCGACCTGTTGCAGGTGCTCACGCCGATCTGGCACGCCAAGCCCGAGACGGCGCGCCGCGTGCGTCAGCGCATAGGCGCCGTCATGAAGTGGGCCGTGGCAATGCAGCACCGGCCCGACAACCCGGCCGGCGAGGCCCTCGGGCAGGCGCTCGGCCGCCAGCAGGATGTCGTCCGGCACATGACGGCGCTGCCGTACGAGGAGGTTGCCGACGCGATCGCCGTCGTCCGCGCGTCGCGGGCCTGGACCGGGACGAAGCTCGCCTTCGAGTTTCTGGTGCTGACGGCGGCGCGGTCCGGCGAGGTGCGGCTCGCGACGTGGGACGAGATCGACGTCCGCCCGGGCGTCTGGGTGGTTCCCGGCAGCCGCATGAAGGCGAAGCGCGACCACCGCGTGCCGCTGAGCGGACGGGCCGTCGAGATCCTGCGCGAGGCGTGGCTCCTCGGCGACGGTGCCGGGCTGGTCTTCCCGGGCGTTCGGGGCAATCCGCTCTCGAACATGACGCTGTCGAAGCTCGTCAAGGAACAGGGCATCAGGGCCGTTCCGCATGGCTTCCGGTCGTCCTTCCGGGACTGGGCGGCCGAGCGGACGGACCACCCTCGCGAGGTCATCGAGGCGGCGCTGGCGCACGCGGTCGCCAATCCGACCGAGGCCGCCTACGCGAGATCGGATCTGTTCGCACGCCGCCGTCACCTCATGGACGACTGGGCCGCCTATCTCGGCGAGGCGCGGGGAGGGGCCATCCGGCTCAGGCGATGACGGTCTGCCGCCCACGAGCACGCCACGGCGTCGTCAGTCCGTCAGTTCCGACCCTCTCCATTCAACCGCAACGCTGGGTCCGCGGCATCGTTGCCGTTACCGCTCGCAGGACGCGGGCGGCGAGCGAGCGGGCCGCGGCCTCGCCGTGTGCGCGGGCTTGCTCATCGACGTCCACATCCGGGGCTGGCTGAAGCCGACGCCGGGCTCAAGGACGACGGATCCCTCGTTCCCGCGCGCGGACGTCGTGAGGCGGCGGGCTCGCGGCGTCGTCCCCCGGCTGACGGACACGATCATGTCGACGGCGGCGCCGATCGCTGTCGACTCCCGTACTCGCCCTCCGCATCGCCCGATTCGGCCGTCTCGCTCGGATTCCTCCGGTTGCGGCGGGCGGGAGGTGTCAACGACCATCGAGAACTGATCATTATGACCAGCTGGTCCCAAGGAAAGGCGCCCTCGCGTGACCGCGGCAACCGCCGCGCCGATCAGCGTGCTCTTGCCGGCCTTCTCCCGCGCGTGCAGCAGCGCGACCCGCCCGACCTGGACGATCAGCCGGGCGACAACCGGCGGACCCCGCAGCGAGCGCCCTCCCTGTCGGCGTCGCTCAACCGCACCACGCCGGCCGGCAGCCCCCGCATCGGCGCACGCCCTAGCGACCGCCTGTCCGTGCGCTCGACCGTCCTCGTCGGCTTCGGGAACGATGAGCACGCGCCGCACGCCAGCCGCCCTCAGTCTGCTCGGTGTGCTCGATCCGCCACCGGCCGGCCCCGCCTGCCGGAAGTCCTTCGGCTCGCAGCGCACGACCTCGAACACGTCGGCGACCTCCCGCCACGCCGGCTGGCGGGGGTGTCCGTTCGGGGGAACCGGTCAGGCACAGCCGGCACTATACTTCAGGAGCCGGCGGCCATCGTCGCCGCCGGCCGACCGACGGCGAGACCCGGCGGTCGTCATGGACCGGGCATCGCGCCCGCCAGTGCGCGCCGGACTGCCTGACGCCGTCCAGGCGGTCGAGCAGGTCGTCGAGCATGGTGGCCTACGCGGGCCGCTCGGAGCCGGCGCGGGGACGGCTGGCGATGTAGTCGAACACCTCTTGCTCCACCCACCGAACCGCGCGGTCTCCGACGCGGATGGGCTTCGGGAATTTGGAGGCAGCCATCAGCGCGTAGATGACCGAGCGCGACACGGCGGTCATTTCGGTTACCTCACGCAGGGTGAGGAGTCTGGGCAGGCCGCTTGTCGCGACCTGAGTCGGGCGGGCGAAGCCTCGATTCCCTGTCATCGCAATACACTCCCTAGTCTGTCAGAATCACGGCGGATGCGCTGCGACCGGTTCGGATCTCGAGCGTACCACGAAAAACCGTAAACCTCACTGTATGAACAAGTTGTCCGGCTGAGTCACTTTCTGTCCACTTCTGTCCGGCTGGGTCCGCTTCAGGGTGTCCCAAGTCCACTTCCGTCCGGTTCCTCCCTTGCATATCGACAAGAAAAGAACGCAAATTTTTTTCCCGACGGACTCCGAGACGGCATCGGGACAGTGCGCCACGCCCGGCCGCCATCAAGCCGCGGTCGCGCCGGCTGGCAATGCTCGAGCGTGTGGTGTCGGGCCGAAGATCGCGTCCGATGCCGCAGATTGGGTACAGGCGGAGGGTTCAGCCCGCGAAGGACGTCGAGGTTGTCCCGCTCCACATCGTGCGGTCGGCGCTGAAGCCCTCGTCCCGGAGCTCAAAGATGCGAGCGGTGGTGTCGACCGCGAGCGGCGGGCGCAGATAGCCGCGCCGGCTGGACACCCGGCCCAGGCGTCTCAGCGTTGCCCCGATCCGCCGGCATCGGCACGTGCGCGGGTCGTCAACGTCCGGGGCGTACTTGCCGAGGTTCTTCCAGTCGAGACGCGTCCGCTACGGACTCTCGGATGACCTCATCGAGGGCAAGCTACGGGCGGACATGGGCGAAGAGCCTGTCAAGCGACACGCAAAACTGACGCGTATCTCCAGTTGGACATACGCGTCGTTTCCTCGCGGTCGCGAACATGAGCCGAAGAATCTCACGAATCTTCCTCATCAGTAGCGTCCGTGCCGGCATCGCCTCGCCCTCCTCTCCGAAGGCCAGCGCGCTGATCAGGGCTACCGACGAGCGTTCACGATGACCGGATTCGGTGTTCAACATCACCGGATTCGGTGTTCAACATCCCGGATCCCGTGTTCAGCTTCCGCCGGATTCGGCGGTCAAGATCCTCCGGATTACGCAGTTGGCGACGCCCGGCTCGTACTCGAGGGCCTCGCCGATGGTGGCGGGGGCCTCGCGGGCAATCCGCAGCGAGTTGACGGTGGTGACCGCGTTGAACGACTGCAGGGTCGCCGCCGCGCCGACCGCGGCCGCGGTGACCGTCACCTCCTCGCGCACCGGCGACAGGTTGAGCGCGAAGTCGGCGGTGGCGGTGCCGCCGGGAGTGACGGTGACGGTCTGGCCGGCCGCGGTGAGTCGATCGCGCTGGGCGGTCACCTCGTACGAGCCGGCCGGGACGCTCGTGATCTCGAACCCTCCGTCCTCGGCCAGCGCGAAGGCGCCGGTTCCCACGATCAACATCACCGCGCCGTCGACGAGGCCGCCGGTCTCTAACGGCGTCACGGTGCCGCGCACCATCCCGGTCTCCTGCGCGCCGGCCGGGGTGACGGCCAGGAGTGCGGAGGCAGTGGAGGCCCTCGACCCCGCACGGACGCTCGGCGACGGCGACCTCGTGTTCCCCGATGCGGAGCAGCAAGCCGGTCGCGGCATCGACGCTGCCGAAGATGCTCCGGCTGCACGGGATCGCGGTCGTGGCCATGGATTCCGGTCGAGCTTCCGGGACTGGGCGACCGGGCGGACGGATCATCCACGGGAGGTCATCGAGGCGGCGCTGGCGCACGTGGTGCCGAAGAAGGCGCGGCGTATGCGCGGTCGGATCTGTTCGAGCGGCGGCGGCTTTGATGGACGACTGGGCGAAGTCTGTCCGCGGCGAGTCCGGCCGGTCCGTGCAGCGCCAGGGGTTCCCGTGCAAGTGGCGTGATGGTATGGTGCTTGCCGTGGCGAAACGGAGGTCGTGATGGCTATCGACACCTTGGCGGAGCTTCGTCAGGTCTATCGGCCGCCCGCCGCGCGGGCCGGCCTCAAGGTTCTGGACCATCTGGACGTTCACTGCCGGAAGTTCATCGCGCTGTCGCCGTTCTACGTCATCAGTTCGGCCCGCGCCGACGGTCGGGCGGACGCCTCGCCGCGGGGCGACCCGCCCGGGTCGCTGGCGCACGTGCTGGACGACAGGACGCTGTTGCTGCCGGACCGGCCGGGGAATCGTCAGGTAGACACGTTGATGAACCTGATCGAACGCCCGTACGTGGGTCTGGTGTTCTTCGTGCCGGGCCTGACGGAGACGTTACGGGTCAACGGGCGGGCTGAGTTGTCCACGGAAGCGGGGCTGCTGCGACCGCTGGCCATCAAGGGCAAGCTGCCTATCTGCGTCCTCAGGGTGACGGTCGAGGAAGCGTTCTTGCACTGCGCCAAAGCGTTGATTCGAGCCCGACTCTGGGAGCCGGACGCGCAGGTTGAGCGCTCCTGCTTCCCGACTTACGGTCGGGTTCTGGCGGACCAGATCGCCGGGGCTGATGCTGCCGAGATCGACGCGGGCGAGCAAGAGAGTGCTCGGACGGAGTTGTACTGACGCGTTGAGGCGGCGGCCGGTAGGACGATGAACCGAACACACATGAGGCGGGCAGTGGCGCTAGCCGGCCGAGGCATTGAGCTGGGCCACGGCGGTCCGTTCGGGGCCGTGGTCGTCCGTGACGGCGTGGTCGTCGGCGAAGGCTGGAACGAGGTGCTGCGCACGAAGGACCCGACGGCTCATGCCGAGGTGGTGGCGATCCGCAACGCCTCCCGCGAGCTGGCGACGTACGACCTGTCGGGGTGCGAGATCTACGCCAGCTGCGAGCCGTGCCCGATGTGCCTGGGCGCGATCTACTGGGCGCGCATGGGCCGGGTCTACTTTGCGGTCAACCGGCGCGACGCGTCCGGGATCGAATTCCGCGACGAGTTCATCTACGAGGAGCTGGCGAAGCCGTTCGAGGCGCGCGCACTGCCGATGGTGAACGTGCCGTGCGACGGGGCGCTCGATGTCTTCGACGCCTGGACGCATCTGGCGGGGCGTGTCACGTACTGAGCCGGCCGGCCGACACGAAGTAGCTCGCCAGCAAGCGTCGACGCCCGTGGGCGACGACGGCGCGGCACTGGGCGGTCGGCTCTTCGCGCTGATAGCCGAGTTCCAGTTCCCAAAGCCAATCCGCATCGGCACACGGGCGGTCCGCTGGGTCGCAGCGAATGGTCGACTTATCGCCAGCCGCCCCCGCGCCAGCTCTGACCGGCCGGTTGCGCATCTGGGATGATCCGCGATCTGCTCGACCCGCAGCACAGGGAGCCGGCGATGTCGAAGGACGAGGAAATGCTCGAGGTCCGGGCCCAGCAACAGGTCGACGCCGGCTACTCGAACGACGGCCGCTGGACGGGCTGCGACGGGCCGCGGTTGATCAGCGCCTTCAGCTCCTTGCCTGGCGTGAAGTAGGCGATGCGCTTCGACGGCACGTCCAACTGGTCGCCGGTTCTCGGGTTGCGTCCCCGGTGCTGCTCGCGGCGCCGGAGACGGAAGCTGCCGAAGCCACGGAGTTCGACCTTCTCTCCCCCGTGCAGCGTCTCCACGATGCTGCCGAACACGGTGTCAACGATAATCTTCGCGCGCTCACCCGTCAGGTCGGCGGCTTGGGCCACCTCCTTGATGAGTGCCGCCTTCGTCAGGCTGCCATCGGTCATGGGCTCGTCTGTCGCCAGAGGCGGCGTAGCGGCCACCCAGGCACGGCAGTAGTTGCCGCCCGCAGCAACCCGCGGGCAAAACGATAGCAGCCGCAGCATGGTGAGCGCGCCGGCCAGCGGGAGGCCCGCGCCGCCGGGCTCGGCATCGTGTCCGGCTCGGCGAAGCCGCGCGATGGCCGCGTCGGACGGCAGGGTCTAAACCGGCCCGGCACCGCGGTATCTTCGTCCAGGGGCCGAGGGGCCGGGCCGAACCGCACCGCCATTCGTTCACTGCGCGTAGTGTTTCAGCGTCCCGAATGTCCTGCCACGCGCTGTCGCCTGACCCTGCCGGCTATATCAGAACGAGCGGATGTAGCCAACCTGAACGCCGACCGCGCGCACGCCGAACCTGTGGTCGATGCGCGGCATTCCGAGCGCCGCCCCGTTCCCTCCGGTGCGGAACACCAGATCGGCCGCCGAGTACCGGACTTCCAGCCCGATCCGGTTCGCCAGGCTCCCCCACTCCACGCCCACGCCGGCCACCCACGGCCGCAACGTGTGATTCGCCACGACCCGGATCGATTCCCCGCCGATGTCGGAACCGCGCCGCACAATCGCCCGCTCCCAATGCACGCCGGTGACGAAATAGACCGATCCACCTTCGCCAAGCAGCCCGCTTGGCGCGTACCCCAGCCGGGCATTCGCGCCGAAGCCGCGGTTTTTCTCCACGCCCCACGGACCCGGCCACACGTCTCGGTCTCCGACGCCCGTGCCTTCCCGCAGGTAGCCCGCCGGGGCTGCGCCCCCGTGGAATGCCGCCTCGAACTCCCCCGAGACGTACACCCGGTCGGCGACGAAGGTCCGGTAGCCTAGCGCCCCCCGCACCGTGCCGAAACCGCCCTGCGCCTCGTTCGTCGCCGTCTCGTAGCTCGCGGGCGGCACGTCGAGGCCGATCCCCTTGGTATAGTCGGCGCTTGCCCGGTTCCACCCGGCCGCCACTCCGGCGTACGGCCCTTCCTGGGCACCCGCGTCCCGTGGGGCCGCGACCAGCAGAACGCAAGCCGCAAGCAGCGTGCCTCTGTAACCTCGCATCCAAACCATCGAACAGGCCATTCCGAGCTACCCCGAACAGGAATGGGCGTCACTCCGCCGACGCCACGTCCGGATTGTAATCGATGTATGTAAGCTATCACCATTTCGTGAAGTCGGCGGGACCCGGCATCCGTGTGTCGTATCCGGTCCGCCCGCTCCACCAAACCTGCCTCATCGGGCCACGGCTGATGGACGCCGCGCGCGAGACCCCTCGCCAACTACCGAAGCTCGCCACGGGGACCGGGCGGGCAAGCGGGCGCGGGGAACGGCGGGAACAGCTGCGCCCCGCGGGTGCTAGCATGATGGTGCGTCTCAAGAACATGGGCGCCCGGCGGGCATCGCGCGGGTCGGACTAGCGACCTCGGACGGGACTGCCGGCGTTGTCCCGCGCTACGGAGGACATGCATGCGCGTTTCTCGCTTCGTCACACCTGCCCTCGCGGGCGTGCTGGTGCTGTGTTCCGTGCCCGTTGCGACCGCCCAACCCCCGCCGGACGAGCGGCGCTCCGGGTGGTACGTCGGCGGCGGCGCGGGGGTGAACTGGACCTCGGACATCAACCAGCGCGGGTCGAACCGCGACCACCTCTGCTACCCGAGATACGCCTGCTTCGACGAGAAGCCGCTGCCGGAACAGTCCGGTTACCGTTGGGCCTACGACCTCCGGACGGCCGTCGGCGCGCCGTTCGAGCTGTCCACCGGATTCGACTTCGAGCGCCTGCGCCTGGAGCTGGCGTTCGCACAGCGGGTGAACGGCATCGAACAGGTGTTCCGCAGCGTCAGCGACTACGCGGGGAATCTCCTCGACCGTCGGCGCGGCGGCACGGTCACGTCGGATTCCGAGTTCTGGATCGACAACCTCACCGTCCGCACGCTGGCGGTCAGCGCGTACTACGACTTCCGAAGGGGCTTCGGCCGGTTCGCGCCCTACGTCGGCGTCGGGCTTGGGCCGGCATTCGCCGAGCTCCGCGGATTGCACTACGAGCAACATTACTGGGATCCGGCGAGCAATGACGGAGCCTACGACCCCCCGCTGTCACACTACAAGTCGCGGCAGGACGCCGACATGGCGGACACCGTGCTGAGCGGCCACCTGCACGGCGGGGCGGATTTCAGCGTGGCCGACCGGACAGCGTTGGGCGCGAGGGTGACGTACACCGTCCTGGGCGACCTCGAGTACACCGGCACGTACCAGGAACACCCGCTGCACGCCGTCGACCCGAACTTCTCCAACCACACCGTCTTCACCGGCACGCGCTACTGGACGCTGCTGTTCACGGTTCGGTACGCGCTCGGCAGCTGATCGCGTCGGCGCGAGGAGGTCAGTACCGCCATGCGGATCGGCGTCGATGTCGGCGGAACGAAGATCGAAGCGATTGCGCTTGACGGCAGCCGCGAAGTCGCTCGGATGCGACTGGAGACGCCACGCGACGACTACCCGGCGACGGTCGACGCCATCGGCAGGCTCGTGGCTCGGCTGGAAGCCGTCGCCGGTCGGGGCGGGTCGGTCGGCATCGGGATCCCGGGCGCGCTGTCGCCCGCCACGGGCTTGGTGAAGAACGCGAACGCGGTCTGGCTGAACGGCAAGCCGCTCCTGCGCGACACGGAGCACCGCCTGGACCGCGAGGTCAGGATCGCCAACGACGCCAACTGCTTTGCCGTATCGGAGGCGGCGGACGGCGCCGGCGCCGGCGCCGATGTCGTCTTCGGCGTCATCGTCGGCACCGGAACCGGGTCCGGCATCGTGGTGCGAGGTCAAGTGCTGACCGGACCGAACGCGGTGGCGGGCGAGTGGGGTCATAATCCTCTGCCGTGGCCGGAGGATGCAGAGCACCCGGGTCCGCGGTGTTACTGCGGTCGCCGCGGTTGTATCGAGACGTTTCTCTCCGGCCCCGGCCTGGCGGCCGATCACGCTCGGCATACCGGTTGGGAGCTTGCGCCCCAGGAGATTGCAGCACATGCTGCCGCCGGCGACGCCGACGCAGAGGCGACGCTCGCACGCTACGAAGGGCGCATGGCCCGGGCGCTCGCCAGCGTCATCAACGCGCTGGACCCCGACGTCATCGTGCTGGGAGGCGGGATCTCGAATCTTGCGCGCCTCTGCGCGAACGTTCCGGTCCGATGGGCCCGGTTCGTCTTCTCAGATGCAGTGACGACCCGACTGGCGGTGGCCCGACACGGCGACTCGAGCGGAGTACGAGGCGCCGCGTGGCTGTGGCCGGAAGCTTGACTGCGGTGCCGACAGGCCGGCCGCGCTCGGGGATCCACGAGGTTCACCGGCCGGCGAGGTTGAGCGCTGGTGTGCCGACCCTGAACACCCACCTCCAGTCAGTGGCGGATGTTCCTTGGGGGTAATGCTCTGCCCCTGGAACCGGCGGCTGGATGTGCGACGGAGGACAGTCGCAGAAGTCCCGCCACCCGCTTCTGAATTGGGGAAGGCGAGCCGGGGCGCGCAGCACAAATCGACCGGCGGAGCGATGGTTCCGTCAGAAGAACCGCAGGGAGTAGCTCACCTTGAGCCCCCGCCCCATCTCCGGCGCGAGGTCCTTGATGAAGGACATGTGGTTCGCATAGAGCGCGTTCGCGAGGTTGTACCCGGTGAACGACAGGACGTGCGCCCGGTGCTGCCCCGGCCAGATGTACGAGGCGTCCAGGTTCACGAGGGCGTAGCCGTCGGTCGCGGTCTCCTCGCGGAAGACGCGGTCCTGCCGGGCCGCGACGGTCAGCTCCGGCCTCAGGGTGAGCGCGCCGGCGTGGATGTCGACGCCGAGGGTGGCGCGCAGCGGCGGGATGCGCGGCACCGCCTCGTCGGTCGACGTCAGCGCCGCGTTGACGTAGCCGATGCCCAGCGTGGCCCAGTTGTCGCCGCCCAGCCGGACGCTCCCGGAGGCGTCGAACCCGACGAACCGGCTGTCGCCCTGGATGATGTCGAGGATGCGCAGGTTGTTCACGATCTCGGTGGTGTGGTCCCCGAAGATGAAGTTCTCGATGTCGTAGACGTAGAAGTTCAGGTCGCCCCCGACGCGGTCGGACTGGTGGCGGAGGCTGAAGTCGAGCCCCAAGGTGGTCTCCGGCTCGAGGTCGGGGCTGCCGACCTCGAAGTTCCCGAGGTGGGGGCCGAAGTTGTAGAGCTCCTGCAGGGCGGGGACGCGGTGCGCCTGCATGAGGCTGGCGACGAACGCGCTGTCGTCGCCGATGTCCGCGTGCAGCCCGACGGAGGCCGACGCGCCGAGGAACTGCCGATCGCGGGGGTCGGGCGGCTCCAGATGGCGGTCCTCCTCGTCGTCGTGGTCGTCATCGTCGTCGTGACCATTGTCGTGGTCGTCGTCGTGGTCGTCGTCGCCGTGGTCGTCGTCATGATCGGCGGCGGCGCGCGCCGCCGCCATGTAGTCGTTGCGCTCGATGCGGCCGCCGACCTGCACGCGGTAGCGCCCGAAGATCAGCTCCTCGTAGCCGAAGGCCGCGAACGTGGTCTGGTCCGTCCGCGGGGCCAGCGCCTCGGCCCCCGTCGCCAGGAAGTCGCGGAACTGCAGCTCGGCCCCGAACCGCCCCGTGACGTGCTCGAGCTGCCGCTGGTAGAAGAGGGCCCGGGTGACGTAGGTACGGTTGTTGAACCGGGTGTCGACGTTGTCGACGCCGCCTATCGTGTCCACGTGGTCGTCGGCGACGTCGATGGCGGTGAAGGCGGCCCGCACGCCCTGGATGAACCGGTTGTCGAGGTTGCGCAGCCCGACGTCGAATCGCCCCACGCGGCGCCGCGAGGCGAGGTCGATGGCGATCGCCTCGTCCTCGTGCCCCTCCTCCTCGTGGCCGTGGTCGTCCTCTTCCCCGTGGCCATGCCCCGCGTGGAACCGGTCCTCGAACGGGAGGCCGAAACGGCTGTCCTCGAACGTGAGGCTGCCGCTGGCGAACGACCGGTCGCCGAAGTAGCCGATCCCGGTGCGGGCGCCGGTGAGCTCGCTGGCCGAGTTGAAGACGGGCCCCTCCGGCGTGTCGTAGTCGCCGGTCTGCCGCCGGGACCCGCTCCCCCAGAAGAGCAGGTTGCCCTGCGAGTGCTGCAGGTTGGCGTAGGTGGCGACCTGCGCGTTGGCGCTGCCGAAATCGGCGCCCGTCTGCCCCCGCGTGCCGTCGGTCAGCGACTCTCCGTAGCTCTCGGGCGGGGTGAGCAGGTTCCGGTAGGCGGCGTGAGGGGTGATGATGTTGACGAGCCCCCCGACGACGCTCGAGCCGTACAGCAGGGTGGCCGGCCCGCGCACGACCTCGATGCGCTCGGCGCTGCTCGGGTCGATGGTCATCCCGTGGTGGTCCGAGGTCGACGACAGGTCGCCGGTGCGGATGCCGTCCTCGATGATGAGCACCCGGTCGCCGCCGAAGCCGCGAATGACGGGCCGGCTCGCGCCGGGGCCGAAGCTGCGGTTGGCGACGCCCGGCTCGTGCTCGACGGCCTCGCCGATGGTGGCGGGGGCCTCGCGGGCGATCTGCAGCGAGTCGACGGTCGTCACCGCATTGAAGGACTGCAGCGTCGCGGCGGCCCCGACCGCCGCCGCGGTGACCGTCACCTCCTCGCGCACCGGCGAGAGGTTGAGCGCGAAGTCGGTGGTCGCGACGCCGCCGACGATGACGGTGACGGTCCGGCTGGCCGCGGTGAGCCGATTGCGCTGCGCGGTCACCTCGTAGGCGCCGGCCGGCACGTTCGTGATCTCGTAGCGGCCGTCCTCGGTGAGGGCGAACGCGCCCGTCCCCAGGATCAGGATCACCGCGCCGTCGACGAGGCCGCCGTTCTCCACCAGCGTCACGGTGCCCCGCACCGTGCCCGTTTCCTGCGCCCCGGCCGCCGATGCGGCCAGGAGCGTCGCCAGCGACAGGGCGGCGAGCCGGGGGCGACACCCGCCGCCGTCCGGCAGGCGTCGGTCATGTCTCCGACCGCAGCCTCCCCCCCCGGCGAGGAGGCCCTCCCCGTCCGCCGCCACAGCGAGTGTCATGTCCGGCATGCCAGAATAATACCCAACCCACGGGCTGCGGCGAGGCTCTCCCAGACGCGACAGGAGGACTGCGCGATGACGAACGAACCGGCGACCCGCGCGCACTGTCCCGCGGACGACGCGTCCGTACGACCGCGGTCCGCCCGCCGCATCCGTTCGGAGCCGACGGCATGACGCACGGTCTCCAGATGCCCCCCGACGTGATGCGCGAGCTGGCGGCACACGTCACCGAGATTCTCGTCCGACGGAACGTGCGGCTGCCGGACGACCGGGCCTGGGACGGCGAGTTCAAGCAGGAGCTCGCGGAACGCCTGTTGGAGGATCCTCCGGAGGCGGGCCGGCCGCCGCGCGAGGTCATCGACCGCGCGGTGCGGGAGGTCCTGTCGCCGGCGATGCGGCTCGACCATCCCCGGGCCTTCGGGTTCATCCCGTCGGAGCCGACGTGGCCGGCGGTGCTGGCCGACTATCTGGCGACCGGCTTCAACGTCAACGCGGCCACGTGGCTGACCGCGAGCGGTCCCAGCCAGCTCGAGGCCGTCGTCGTCGACTGGTTCCGGCGCTGGGTGGGATACCCCGACACGGCGGGCGGCGTGATGACCAGCGGCGGCTCGGCGGCCGCCCTCGACGCCTTCGTGGCGGCGCGCGAGGCGGCAGGGCACCCGCCGCGGGCCACCGTCTACATGGGCGACCAGAGCCACAGCGCGCAGGCCCGCGCCGCCCGCATCATCGGTATCCGCCCCGACCACATTCGCGTGCTGCAAACGGGCGTCGACTTCCGCGTCGATCCCGATGTCCTGGCCGCCGCCGTCGAGGCCGACCGGGCGGCGGGATGCACGCCCGTCGCGATCTGCGCCGACGCCGGCTCGACCAGCACCGGCGCCGTCGATCCGCTTGAAGCCATCGCCGACTACTGCGCCGCGGAGGACATCTGGATGCACGTCGACGCGGCGCATGGCGGCTTCGCCGTCCTCACCGAGCCGGGTGCACGGCTTCTGCGCGGCATCGAGCGCGCCGACTCGATCGGCATGGACCCCCACAAGTGGCTCTTCCAGCCGTACGAGGCGGGCTGCCTGCTCGTCAGGGACGTCCGGACGCTCGAACGGGCCTTCGCCATCCACCACGACGTCCTGCAGGACTCGGTGTGGGGGGCGAACCACCCGAACCAGACCGATCACGGCCTGCAGCTGAGCCGCCGCGACCGCGCCCTCAAGATCTGGATGTCGGTGCAGATCTTCGGCATGGCCGCCTTCCGGGCGGCGGTGGCCAAGGGGATCGAGCTGGCCGAGCGCGCGGCGCGTTACGTCTCGGACAGCCCGATGCTCGAGCTCATGACCCCCGCCTCGCTGGGCATCGTCTGCTTCCGGGTCAACCCCGACGGCGGGGAGCTCGGCGACCGGGCGCTGCACCAGATCAACCGGAAGGTCCTCGCCCGCGTGTTCTGGGAAGAACGCGCGTTCATGTCGTCGACGCTGCTTCGGCGGACGTTCGCGCTCCGGATGTGCGTGATCAACCACTCGACGACCTGGGACGACGTCCGCGAGACGCTGGAAACTATCGAGCGCTTCGGACGGGAAGCGCGCTGAGCCTCAGCTGTCCAGCAACGGGTGAGTCTTGAGATTCCAGTAAATGATTCATTGAATTTGACTTATTGTCATTGATCCAGCCGCGATTCCCTCGTCGATTCCCACATCTCAAACGGGAATCCACGGGGCCATCGAAGCTGCCTCGGACCGGACACGTCATCGTACGAGCGACGCCCGCCTACCGATGTCCGGCCGTGGGTCGTTCACGCGCCGGCTTCTCCAAGCCGCGCCAGCCTTGCGGCGCGCTCTCGCTTCCGTTCGGCCGCCCGGTCCAGACAGCGCCGGCATCGCGTGGCCAGTGATCCGCGGGCAAGCACAGCGAGGGGCCTCTCGCCGCAGGCGCGACACAAACCGGCGGCAAGCCGGGAGCGTCGCAATTCGGCCATCCTCCTTCGCGAGGAGTCTACACACGCCTTGCACCTTGCGCCCTTCCACCCCGATGGAAGGTCCGCCGTGCAATCTATGCACCGGCCTTCACGGTTGAGTCGCCGCCGACGTTCGACGTTGTGCTCCCGATGGCGGAGCCGACATCTCTCGCAGATCGTCAGTCCGGCCGCAGCCGAGCGTTTCCGACACGCCTGACAGAGCCCGCGCGCCCTTGCAGCTTCGCGCAATTCCCGAACGCGCCCACTGTTCCGCAGCCGGACACAGTGCCGGCAGATGCGCCGCTTGTCGAAGTCACCAAGTGGCCGCCAACGCTGACAGCAGCGGCAGAGCTTGGCCGACGCCTGCACTGGTGGTGGTGGCGACGGCCGGTGGACCAGTTCGTCCCGGCCGTTCCAGATGGACTCATAGCCGGGCACGCCGGCCCGTGAGGCTACGCCGTCCCCGTTCACGCCCATCGCCGTTCTGGACAACAACATGCACAGCCTCGACGCCGTCGCCGGCCCACGTGCACAGCAGTGCCATCATCACCGCCCATCGCGACGGTGGCCACATCCCTTCTCTGTTCGCGGGCGCCAACGCAACAGCCGAACTGGTTCACTCCAGCGCGACCACCGCCGCGCGCAACTCCATCAGGTGCGCCGCCCGGATCGGCGTCGCCCCGCCAGTGGGGGCCGTATCCGTCCAGCGGGGCGCGGCCCGGCCCGTCTCCGCATACGCCTCGCGCAGCGCCACCCGCATCTCCAGCAGGTGCACGAGCTTGACGGGCGTCACGCCCGCGGTGATGACCGGATCCGTCCAACCAAACCGCGCCAGTCCGGCCGCTGCCCGCAAGCCGTCGATACGCTCTCGCAGCTCCCTGAAGTGGACGGCCCTGATCGGCGTCACGCCACGTACGAGCGGGTGATCGGTGAAGGACCTCGTCGCCCGGCTGCCGACCATGACCGTGAAGGTATGCGCGGCGCTCAGGCCGCCGGGGTCGGTCGCCGTCACCCGGATCGTCGCGGCGCCGTCCGACACCGGGGTCACCGCCACCCGGCTGCCCGACACCGATACCGCCGCCACCTGCACGGCCGACGACGACGCCCCGTAGGTCAGCGGGTCGCCGTCCGGATCCCGGAATGCCCCCGACAAGTTCACCGTCGCGGTTCCCTCGTTCAGCCCGATCCGCAACGACGGCAGCGCGCCCACCGGCTCCGGCGGCCGGTTCGCGGCGGCCGGCCGATCGCGCCACAACGCCACCGCCGGTCCGGTGGCGTTGAGGACCGCGACGGCATCGGCGGGACCGTCCACGCCTCGATTCGCGGGCTCCTGCGGAACGCCCAACGGGTCGCCATCGTACCGCTGCCGCGGATTCGAGAAACGCAGCAACTCATTGCACCGAAGGTCTGCGTCCTCGCACTGCGTGCCGTAAGCCATGATCGTGCGCCAACGGCTGGACGTCGGTGCGCCGGCCCGAGTGCCCCGCTGGTTGACGTAGCCGTAGGCTGGATCCGGAGTCAACACGCCGCCTCCCCAGTCTCTCTTGAAGCTCTGTTCGTACCGCTCGTGCCGAAGCGCCATGTTGTGCCCTAGCTCGTGCGCGAAGCAGCCACTGGTTGGGTAGGTGACGATGCAAAAGCTGAAGGCGCCGGGGCGTTGGCCCCTGCCGCCGATATCGGGCTCAGTCTCTGCCAACACGAGGTGCACGAGATCCGCTCCGGCCTGATCCCTCAGGTCATGCACGCTGTCCAGGTGCCCGTCCGAGGGCTCGCTGAGACGTTCGATGTCGACCAGCGAGTCGCCCGACTCGACGTAATCCACCTCCTCGCGCGCGGCCAGTGCCAAGCGCTGGTGCACCCCGCTCGCGTCGTAGGCCCCGTTGGTCTCGGCGATCCACAGGTCGATGAGCGCTTCGATGGCTGCGGTGCCGCCAGCCTCCTCGCTGGCCGCCGGTGTGTAGACGACCGCGACATCAATGGTGACTCTTTCGACTCCGCAGAGCCGCCCATCGAACTCGATGGTCTTCAGCCAGCCCCGCCACCCGGCCGGCGCGCAAGTCTGGGTGAAGAAGATGTCCAACGTCTCGAGACTCGAAACCTCCAAGCTGGCCGGAAGGGCTCCGGTCACGCCCCAGTTTCCGAACAGGTTCAACCACTCGAGATTCGTCAGGTTCTCCAACCAAGTCGTCGAGCCGGTCAACTCGTTCGACGAGAGACGCAGCACCTCCAGGTCGGTCAGGTTCCCCAGGGCAGCCGGGATCGCGCCCGTCAACTCGTTCCAGCCGAGCGACAAGTACTCCAAGTTCACGAGACGCCCCAGCTCGGCCGGAATCCGACCCGTCAACTCGTTCGACGACAGGCCCAGCCACTCCAGGTTGGTCAGATTCCCCAGGGCAGCCGGGATCGCGCCCGTCAACTCGTTCCCCCCGAGGGTCAGCGACTCGAGGTTCTCCAGGCTGCCCAGTTCCCCGGGAATCACGCCGGTCAACGCATTCGAGGACAGAAACAGCCACCGGATGTTCGTCAAGCTCTCCAGGTCGCTCGGAATCGAACCCGTCAAGGCATTGTCGTGGAGGTCGACTCCCCAGACGCGACCTTGGTGCATCGTCACCCCGTGCCACTCGTCCAGTGGGGCGTCGGTCTTCCAGTTCGTGTTGATCGTCCAGTTCGGCCCGTCCGTCGCGTCGTACAGCGCCTCCAGCGCCGCCCGGTCCGTCGCCGGACTTCCCTGAGCGATCGCGCTGGCCGGAAAGGTTCCGCAGACGGCGGCGGCCGCTGCCGCCACGATGAGCGCCCCGCGCAACGTGTTCGGCGCACCCATCGAGATGGATTCTGGCATGCTCGCCCTCGGTCGCGATGTGGATGGACCTCAACTCCTCGGCCGCTCCGGCGCTGGCGATTGTACACGGGCGGCTGAGCGCCCGCGGGCAAGACGGAATCGGCGAGCTCGCGGTCCCGGCCGGGCGGCGAAACGGCACTCACGTGAACCAGCGCCACCTCGATCACCTCCCCCTGATGGTCCGTCTCCCCAAGCGCCAGTCCCGGAACGACCCTCGTGGCACGGTTCCACTCCGTCCGGTTGAAGCCGTCATGGTGCGACGACCTCCATCGCCAACAGCGTCAGGTCGTCGTCAAGCTCCTCCCGGCCGCGCCACCGACCCACTGCGCGGCGAACTTCCTGCACGGTGTCGTCGAGGGGCGCCCTTTGCGTTCTCGTCAGCGCCTCTACCAGCCCGGTGATGCCAAAGTCCTCATGCTCGCCGTTCATCGCCTCCGTCACGCCGTCGGAGTAGAGGTAGAGCCGGTCGCCGGGTCGGAGAGACACCCTGTACTCGTCGTAATCGGCATCGGGGAAGAATCCGATCGGTAATCCAGCGGCTTCCAGTGCGGCCGGCGGGCCGTCGCGCGGCACGTGGATCGGGCCAGGATGCCCGGCGCAGGCATAGCGCAGCGTGCCCGTCGCCTGGTCGAGCATGCCGCAGACGAACGTGAAGTACTGCCCAATCTCCGGGTCATAGGGGAACTCCGCGTTGAGCCGCTTGATGAGCTGTGCCGGCGATGAGCGCTCCTCTGCGGTCCACGTCGAAGCGAGGACGCGCGTCAGCGCCATCGAATGGAGCGCCGCGACCGTCCCGTGACCTGCCACGTCCAGCAGGTAGAAGCCGACCAGGCCGGCCGCGATCTCGAACGCGTTGAAGCTGTCGCCACCGAGCTTCTCGCACGGTTCGTAGATCCAGTCGACTTCGACACCGGGGATCCCGGCCGGCCGGCCCGGCAGGAGCGACTTCTGGATCTTCGCCGCCGCAGTGAGATCCCGGCCAAGCTTCTCGTTGGCCTGCCCAAGCTTCTCGTTGGTCTCCCGCAACGCGGTCTCGATGCGATGGCGGTCGGTCATGTCGCGCACCGCCGCGATGACCAGCCAGCCTTCGTCGGACTCGATTGGACTCAGAGAGATATCCGCCGGGAACTCGCGCCCGCTCTTGTGCAGACCGAGTACGTGAGAAACCGCGCCCATCGGTCGCGCCGCTGGCGCCCGGCCGTAGTCCGTTCGCTGACGGCGATGCCGCTGCCGCGCCTCCGCGGGCACGAGAATCTCGACCGAACGGCCGACGAGAGCGTCAGGGCTGTACCCGAATACCTGCTCGATCAGACGGTTGGCGTAGACGACTCTGCCCGCGGCGTCGACCACCACGACCGCGTCCGGCATCGTCTCGAGCAGCGAGAACGTCGACCGCGTCCAGTGCTCGGAGTCCGTCATCGGGCTCCTCGTGCCGACTCCCTCCTGGCGTCCCGGGAATGCAGAGTCCGTCATGCGGGAACGCACGCCGTCGGCCGGCTTACGGCCAACCTCCGGCCGACAGGCCAGGACCGGCCAGCCAGCCGGCGACCGCGTCGCGAGGTGTCGAACACGGGTGCCATCGTACCATGGTGCGGGCCGCCTCGATCCGCCTCGACCGCCTCGACCCTGTTCTGGACCACGTGAGCCAGCGCCGCCTCGATCACCTCCCGCGGGTGGTCCGTCGCCTCGGCCGCCCAGTCCCGGAACGACGAGCGGAAGCCGTGCGCAGCTGCCTCGGTCTCCGGCAGAAGCGCGTTCAGCGCAGCCGGTCAGCCCCTGACCGGTACGCCCCGATTGCCGGCGACAACGCGCAAAGGGTGCCCCGCCGATGCGACTGCGCTCCAGAACGGGGTCTGGACGACGCGCCCGGCCTCCTTGACGACCAGGCAGACCCATTGCGAAGGGCCTGCTCGCGGGCTTCGCCGAGCGAGACGGGCCGGCGGCGCCGAGTCCGAGCTCACGTCGTCGTCCGGATGACGTGGCGTGATGCCCACCGGCTCTCGGCCGGCGGGGGTGGACTGGGAGCCCCCAGAGGTGGCACGGCTCGTCGGGCGGAGCGAGCCGACGCGCGCTCTGGAGGCGAAGATCGCCCACGTCGCCATCGCGCCGCCCGTCGCGGGTCATCGAGGGCGAGACCGGCACCGGCAAGGAGCTGATCACCCGCGCGATCCACAGACGTGGGTCTCGCGGACCGGGTCGCCTTCGTCCGGTCAACTGCGCGGTGCTCGGCGACGAACTGTTCACGTCGGAGCTGTTCGGCCACCCAGGGCGCGTTCACCGGTAGCGTCAGGACCGCAAGGGCTTCTGGAGTTGGCCTCCGGCGCCACCGCCCCGACATGAGCGGGTGGTCGCAAGCGGAGATCGAGCACCGAGTGTTGCGCTGAGCGCCGGCGGAGGTGAAGGCGCTCGTACCCTTGACCTCGGTCCGCTGGATCCGCAGAATCGGTCTGGTCATGACGCGCCGCGCCACCCGCCCCTCGAGTCCCACGCTCGGGGAAGCAGTCCGGTGTCCCCTGCTGCAGGGGGATCTCGAACAATGGGTCCGCTGCTGCACCTGCCGGTTCCTGCCCCTCGCGCGGCGCGTGGCGGGCGACGACGACATCGCCCATGACGCCCTGCAACAGAGCTGGATCATCGTGCTGGAGAAGCTCCATCAGCACCGCGGCGGGTCTTCCGCCTGCGGGTGGGTCGGGGCGATTGTGCGCCATGAAGCGGTGCACGGCGTGACCGCGCAGCGGCGCGAGTTGTCGCTGGACGCGGCCAGCGGCGAGTCGAGCCCGCTCGCGGGGCAGGCGCAGCCCGACGGAGCGCTTTGGGAGTCTCCCGAGGCCTCGGCGTATACGCGCGAGCTGACCCGCCTGTTGCTGGAAGTGATCGACGATCTGCCGCCGACCTTCCGCGAGGTGGTTCGGCTGCGCGACCTCGAGGACCGCCCGCCCCGGGAGGTCGCCCGCCGGCTGCACATCTCCACCGGGAACGTAGCGGTTCGGCTGCATCGAGCCCACAAGTTGCTGCGCCCGCGGCTCCTGCGTCGGATCGCGGCCTCCGCCGAGGCCGTCTCGCCCCGCAAGAAGAATCTGTAATCGTTCCCCTCTCCAAACTCTCTAAGAGAGTGAACCGCCCGACGACCCGGTCAGAGCGGGGGAAGCCGGGACTTGCCGGAAAGGGGAGCGAGATGAGGACACGCAGCACCAGTCACCGCGGCGGGGGATGGGCGATACGGTTGCTCTCCGGCCTCCTCCTGGTCGTGCCCATGAGCCACGAACGATTCGTTCTGCTGTTCAGCATGACCCTGAGCCTCTTGCTGACCGCCTTCCTGGCCGGCGGGATTGCCCAGGCGAAGGACGTCGAGCGGTTCATCAAGGTCACCGACCGCGACGGCGAGCCGGTGACCGACCTCGGGGCCGGCGACTTCATCATCGAGCACGACGGTGAACGTGTCGACATCGAACGCGTCGAGCTCGTCGACCAGCCCTTGCGGGTGGCGCTGATCGTCGACGACGCGGACGGCGCTCTGCCGTTCTCCCGGTACTTCCGCGTCTACCTGCCGAGGTTCGTGCGAGCCCTGCCCGAAGGCAGCGAGATCGGGCTGGTGCTGCTGTCGGGCCGGCCGCGCATGGTGGTGAACTTCACCGACGACCACGGCGAGGTGCTCGATGAGCTGGCGCGGTTCTTCGTGGAAGAGGATCGCGCCGCGGGGTTCTTCGCGGGTCTGGAAGAGACGCTGGATCGCTGGGACGACGATCGGCGCTGGCCGGTACTCGCCGTGATCACTACCGACGGGCCGGCCCAACGCAGGCTCACCGATGGCCGGTATGCTGCCTTCATCGAGCGGGCGGTCGAGCGGGGGGCGGTCATCCACGCGCTGGGCCTCTACACCCAGCGGGTCGGAGCCGGTCGTGGATTCCAGACCGGGATCGCGAGGGACGTGACCCGGATAACCGGCGGCTGGTACGACACGGTCGCCGGCCCCAGCCAGTCCATCGGCCACAAACTCCAGGAGATGGCGGCCGAGGTCACGCGGCAGTACGAGCAGACCCGGTACCAGTACGCCGTCGCCTACGAGCCGCCGCGCGGCGCTGACCCGGAAGCTGCGATCCGCTGCGCCGTACGCCGGGGGTGGGTGGGCTTGAGCATCTCCGCGAGCGGCCGGCCGCTCCCCGCCACGCCAAGCGTCGCACCGGGCGCCGGGCCCGCCGACGCGGGGAACAGCCGCGAGGAGCTGTACAACCAGGGCGAGGCGGCCTTCGCGGCCGGAGACAGCGCGAAGGCGGTCGAGTGGTTCCGGAAGGCCCACAACCGGGATCGGAGTTGGATCAAGCCGCTGTTCAAGCTGGGGCTGGTTTCGCTCAACTTGGGCGACATCCAGGGCGCGAAGCAGTGGTTCGAGCAGGCTGTCGAAGCAGATCCGAACTCGCCTGAAGGCGTGCAGACTGCCACGATCCTGGACTCGCTACGGTAGAGTCCCGCATGGGGCATGCTACCATGCAGCGACTGTGCTGAGAATGCTCGCTCCTCAATGCGCTCGCGGTGAGTCTGCTGCCGATCGACGCTCGCATGGAGCTGCTGGAGAAGGCCAAGGCGGCAGCGCTTGAGTTCGGGGCGCAGACGGCGCCGGTACCGCGACAGCCGTCGTTCGGGCGGATGATGACGGGACTGGCGCTCGCTGCTACGGGTGCCCGGTTGCTCCGGTATCGCTTCGAAGACAAGGACTGCCGCGAACCCGAGGGCCTGCCGTGCGACGTGGTAGCCGGAGCGGGAGCGGCTGGACTCGTTAGCGGCCTGCTCTTGAAGACCGTACTCGTCGATGTTCCGGCGTCGCCGTCCGTCACCGTCACATCGCGGCGAGGCGGCGGGGTGGTCCGGGCGGTTTTCGCCTTCTGACTGACCTGTTTGCCGGGCTCGGTGTCGACCACATGGCGATGCTCGCAGCGGGGGATCGACTCGGGCCGTACGAAGTGGGCGCAGCACTCGGCGCCGGCGGCATGGGAGAAGTCTATCGGGCGACGGACACCCGCCTCGACCGCACCGTCGCCGTCAAGGTGTTGACCGCCCACGTCGCCCACAGCCCCGAGCAGCGCGAGCGCTTCGAGCGCGAGGCACGCGCCCTCGCCGCCGTCAACCATCCCAACATCTGTGCGCTGTACGACGTGGGGCGTGAACGCTCGTCGTCGGCCGGCTCGCCCATGGACTTCCTGGTAGTGGAGTACCTGGACGGCGAGACGGTCGCGCAGAGGCTCCAGAGCGGCCCCCTGCCCGTCGCGGATGCGCTGCGCATTGCGGTGGAGATCGCCGAAGCTCTCGACACCGCACACCGCCAGGGCATCGTGCACCGCGACCTGAAACCGAGCAACGTGATGCTCACCGAGACGGGCGTCAAGCTGCTCGATTTCGGGCTCGCCAAGCCGCAGGGGATTGGTCTCTCAGACACGCAATCGTCGGCGAAGACCCGCACCGCTCTGACGATGGACGGGAGCATTCTGGGCACGCTGAACTACATGTCGCCGGAGCAGCTTGCCGGCAAGCCCGTCGACGCTCGGTCGGACATCTTCTCCCTCGGGGCGACCGTCTACGAAATGGTGACGGGGCGGCGGCCGTTCGACGGCGACAACCCGGCGGACGTCATCGGAGCGATCCTGAAGGATGCGCCATCCTCGCTCCAGGACGAGCAAAGCGGCATCCCGTCGCGCCTCGACCGGGCGCTGCGAATCTGTCTGGCCAAGGACCCCGAAGATCGCTGGCAGACGATGCGGGATCTGAAGCGCGAACTGCGATGGATGTGTACCGGCGAGTCGGACGAGTCCGAGCAGGCACTGGCCGCCCGGCTGGCCGCGGCCGGTCGCGGCCCCATCACGGGATGGCGTTTCGCCGTGAGCCTCCTGGCAACTGCGGCGGTGGCCGTGGGCGCTGCCTGGACGCTGAAGCCGGTCGATGCGGGGCCGCCGCTTCCGGTGCATCGTTTCACCATCGACCTTGCTCCGGAACAGTCTTTCACCGGTTCGCTGGCGGTTTCGCCGGACGGCCGCCGCCTGGTCTACGGTGTAGCCGACGCCGGTGGGACACGACGACTCCATGCACGGGCGCTGGACTCCTACGAGGCGAGGCCGATTCCCGGCACCGAAGGCGCAACCGCACCGGTGGCATTCTCGCCCGACGGCCAGCGCCTTGCCTTTCAGCTGCGCGACGACGAGCAGTGGTCCCTGCACCAGGTCGCGGTCGGCGGCGGCAGCCGTTTGAGGATTCTCGAAGGCGAGGGCACGCTCTACCCCCAGGCACGGTGGCTGCCCGACGACACCATCGTCTACTCGGTCCTGTCCGACGCAGGTGGAGACGGCCTGCTGCAGGTGCCGGCCACCGGCGGGACGCCGCGCGCCCTTACGCGGCTGGATGAGCAGCGCGGCGACTACGCCCACGTTCTCCCGATCGTTATGCCCGGCCGTGATGACTTGGTCTTCACGATCGTGCACCGGGGACCGAGCCAGGAGAGCCTGCGGGACGGGAGGACGGCCGTCTACTCGCCCACGAGCGGCGAGGTCCGGGTGATTCTCGAGCCGGCGTTCGGCCTCGGCTACCTCGACACCGATCACCTGCTCTATGCCGACGACGGGTCGCTATTGCTGATTGGCGTAGACCCCGAGACGGCGACGACGACTGGTGCTCCGATGCCGCTGTTCCTGCCCACCAGAGGAGCGACCGTCGGAGGCACCGCCGTCTCGGAGAGCGGCACTCTGGCCTACATCGGGACGTTCCCCGCCGCGGCTGCGGGAGATGCGCCGTCCAGCCGGATCTACGTCGCGGTCAACTGGTTCGAGGAGCTGAAGACATTGCTTCAGTTGGACTGAACTCGCCGCCCTGTTGCTGGTCGTTCCCCCAATATACACGCGGTGCGTGTACGCCGGCCCCCGACTCGGGGCTGCTCGTGGCCGCGAGCGAGTATGCGTAGCGGGCGGGCCGCGCCGATGAGCACCACCGTCAGCGTCGAGACGCGGCGGCCTACCCCCGTTTCGCGGTTGGGCCGGATTCGCCTTGGGCGGCTGGGGGGTCCTCATGACGGACGTAGAATGCTCAGAGCGGCTCGGCCCGGCGGCGCTCCTGTTTGCCGTTGTCGTCTGGTGCCTGATTCGCAAGGTCAGGCTCATGAGTCCACGCTCTGGCGGTCGACAATCGAGGAGTTACCGGCCGGGCAGGCGCACATGGATGGCGGACGCCCGCGGGCAGTCGGGCGCGTGAGGAGTTGAGGCCGGTTGTCGTGCACGAGACTCGCGTGACCGATCTCGTGGCGTTCATCGCGCTGGCGGCAGCGCTCACAGCGTCCGCCAGCGTTCTCTTGCGGTGGGGCGTGCGAGCCCTCCTGTCACGCATCTTCGGCGGAGGGTCGTCAGGCCGCCGGCCCCGGGGCAGTAATGGTGACGGCGAAACGCGTGGTTGAACGGTTGACAGTAGAAGGGTGGAAGAGGAATGCGCAGGAGGAAGTGGACGGCGCGCGACATGCCCGACCAGTCCGGGCGGCTGGCGGTCGTGACCGGTTCGAACAGCGGGATAGGGCTGGAGACCTCTGCGGCATTCGCCCGACACGGCGCGCACGTCGTGATGGCCTGCCGCGATCAGGAGAAAGGGCGCGCCGCCGCGGCTCGCATCACCGCCGGGGGTGTTGCGGGAGCGCTCGACGTGATGGTGCTCGACCTCGCGGACCTCGCGTCGGTGCGTTCGTTCGCCGACGCGTTCCACGACCGGTTCGACCGTCTGGACCTGCTGATCAACAACGCGGGGATCATGTGGCCGCCGGCAGCGAAGACCGCCGACGGGTTCGAGCTGCAGTTCGGCACGAACCACCTGGGGCACTTCGCCCTGACGGTCCGGCTTTTGGATCTGTTGCGCAGAACGAACGCGTCGCGCGTGGTCACGGTGTCCAGCGTGTCCCACCGGTTCGGCACGATCGACTTCGACGATCTGCAGTGGGAGTCGCGCCGATACCACCCCAACCGGGCGTACGGGCAGAGCAAGCTGGCCAACCTGCTGTTCGCCTACGAGTTGCAGCGACGCCTCGACCGGACCCGCGCCGAGACGATATCGGTCGCGGCGCATCCCGGCTATACGGGCACGGATCTGCAGCGCTACAGCGGCTTCCTGCGGCTGCTGAGTCCGCTGATGGCCATGCCTCCGTGGCGCGGGGCGCTGCCGACCCTGTACGCGGCTACGGCCGGGGACGTGGAGCCGGGCGGCTACTATGGCCCTGACGGCTTCGGCGAGCTTCGCGGGTATCCGACGCGGGTCGGGTCCTCGTCGGAGTCGACGGACGAAGCGATCGCGGCGAAGCTCTGGCAGGTGTCGGAGGACCTCGTCGGTTTGGAGTTCACCCCATAGACGTCGTCGACCCGGCCGAAAGTTCAGCGAAATCGAGGTCGACCAGTGGTCGATGACCTGACGGATACGGACGACGGCCAGAACCCGCCCGAAGCCGGTGCGAGCCCTCCGAGTCGGGCAATCGTCATCGCAGGCAGGCGCGAGGACTGGCCGGGTGGCGCGAGGACCCTGACACCGCTTGAGCCCAGCCGGGATCCGAACGGGGCCTTCTGGTTCGGAGCCGAGCTTGACCCGGATGTCCGCCAAGTCTGGTTCCGCATCAACGAGGAGGCCGTCGCCCGGATGCCGGAGGAGACTCCGAAGGCCCGAGGCCGGCGCTTGGTCGATGCCCTAATCGTGCAGATCACAGTGGGCGACCGCCCTCTCTGGTTCGGCATCAACCGCTTCGATGTCCATGTCTCCGAGGCCGGCGAGGCGCGGGTCGAGCGCCTGTGGTGGTGAGGATGGACGCTCTCGCCCCGGGCTCCCACCGCACCGCCTGGACGGCGAACGACCGGCGCCAGGTCGGGGAGCTCATGGTGCGCTGGCGCCACAACGTGCCGGCGCTCGAGTGGGAGCGTCTCGCGAGACGCATGGGCCGGACCGCGGCCGCCCTGCGCGCCTGGGTCTGGCGCAACCGGCCGCCGCGCTGGCGACGGCACCCGTGGACGGAGCCTCAGCTGCGCCGGATCCGGGCGCAGTGGCAGCTCGGCGTCGCGGCCGGCTGGAGCGACCGGAAGATCGCGAGAGCCGCCGCATCGACGTTGAGGCCCCACTCGGTCGGTTCGGTCTACATGCAGGTGTACCGATTGGGCCTGCACGGCAAGCCGCGGCCGGACGACCACGAGGACAGTCCTCGGGCTCCGCCCAAGGACACGCCCCCCCGCCCCCTTGAGTCCACATGGAGTCCCGGTCGACCGTCTCCGCCGCCGCCAGGACCGTTCTCCCCAGCATAGAAATCCATAGAGCCTATATATCCTCTCCTGCGCGATCGCCGAACACGCCGGGCACGGAGCCGTCCTCCTCGACGTCGACCCCCAGGGCAGCGCCTGCAACTGGCACGACCTCCGCCAGGACGCCGGCCTCGAACACCCCGACGTCATCCCTGCCCACGCCAACCGCCTCGAACGGCTGCTCGACCGAATGGCGCCGCTCGGCGCCACGCTCTGCGTGATCGACACCGCCCCGCACTCCGGAGGAGACGCCTTCACCGTGGCCGCCCTCGCCGACCACATCCTCATCCCCGTCCAGCCCTCCGCTCCCGACCTCCGGGCCACTTCACCAGACCATCCGGATCGCCGAGAGCGCCGGCACGCCCGCCACGGTCGTCATCAACCGCGCCATCGTCAACCACCCGACGATCGCGCAGAGCCACCGGATCCTGGCCGCCGCCGATGTCGCGATCTGCCCCGTCACGCTGCATCAACGCATCGCGCACAGCCACGCGTTCAACTCCGGTCGCTGCGCCGCCGAGACCGAACGGGGCACAAGGCCGCCGTCGAACTCGTCCAGCTCTACGAGTGGCTCGTCTCCGCCCGGGCGCTACCGCAGGCAGACACCAAGGAGACTGCATGACCGACCGCAATGACCTCACCGACGCCATCGAGAAGCTCAACGAAGATCCCGAGGCCGAACCGGCGACCCCGCCCGCGAAGCCGACACCGATGCATTCCGGACCGTCATCGACGCCTCCCGCAGCTGCGGCGCCCCGACGCGCAGCCCGACCCGACCCGCAGCCGGCCGCCCCCGTTACAATGAACATCCTGATGCCGCGAAGGCTCCGCCGGCGGCTGCGCCACTACGCGATCGACGCCGACCGCGCGGCCCGAGACATCGTGATCGACGCGATCGTCGAGTACCTGGACAACCACGAGGGTGACCACCAATGACCGAGCACGACCGACCTGACGCACCGGCTGCTGACGAGCCTGCTACCCCCTTCCGTCGCTTCAAGCTGCGGTTGCCCAAGCTCACCGCGCCGCCCAGACTGCGGCTCCGCCTGCCGCCAACGCACTCGTCCGTGGTCTACGCGGCCGTCGCTCTGCTGACCTTGGTCCTGCTCGTGATCTTCACGCCGCGAGCGCCCGACGACGAGCCGGAACTCGCCCTCGAAGTCGCCGAGCCCGGCGAGACGCCCGTCGCGACACCGCCGGTGCCCACCGACCCGCAACCGCCCGTCCCCGAGATCGTCGAACCGGACTCCCCCACCATCGTCGCCAGCCGCGTCGACGTAGACGTGCCCGAGCCGGCAAGCGAGACGCCCGAGCCCGAACGCCGGCTCGACGAGGCCGCCCCTGATTCCCCTCAGCCGCCGGAAGCGGACCCCCGGCAAGCGTCGGCCACGCCCCCGCCATGGGAGGCGCTCGACGACAGCTTGCTCCTCGACCAGGCCGCCGTGGCGCGCCTCACATCGCTGCCCCGTCCCTACGCTTGGCCGCTGCCCTGGGCCCAGAGCCGGGTCATCTGCCACACCAACGCGGACGCGCCGCACATCCACATGCTGCAGAGCCCTGACGGCCGGCTCTACCACTGGGGTGACGCCGCACGCTACGTGCGCCAGATCAACGCCGCTCACGGCATCGCCTCCACCGAGGTCGCCACCGTCTCGCCTATCGCATTTCTCGAACCGCTGCGCGCCGCCGGCCAACGCCTCTGCGTCACGCGAGACACCGACGAGGCCGGCGCCGACACTGCCGAGGCGGCCGGCCCGGACCGCACGCCCGTCTACCGCCCCGCCAACGCCCTGCCTTTCGAGCTCCCCGCACCGCCCCCGGCCGGCGCTTCTCCTTCGCCCATGCGTCCGTGACCGCCCCGTTCACGCGAACGGTCCGGCTGAGCTCGACGGTACGGCGTCGCGGCCGGACCGCTCGCGTCGCCGCCCGCCGGTTCGGCCACGCGCCTACCGAGACGCGGTCTCCAGAACGACCCCGAAGCCGTCGCACGCCCTTCTGAACTCGCCCAGCCCCACCCGGAAAACCCACAGCATCCGAGGAAGCACGCCTGCCGACGCACGCTCGAACGACACCGCGGTCAGCTCCGGGAGAGCCATGAGGCGTTGCGCCGAGGCTGACCCGACATCCGCAGGGCCGGCCACGACCACCCCGCCCCGACTCCGAGACCTTCTTGACGCAGTCCACGACCCGCTCGACCATCCCGTCCAGGCCGCCCTCCCCGGTCAGCCACACCACGGGGCCAACGGGGCTCCTCATTGATGCTCGACCCCTCCACGGCCGCGTGTCCGCCCAGGGCGACTTCCGCTCGGCTGCGCAGATCTCCCGGGTTCGGGGAACATTCTCCCCATCCGCTTCGCGAGCGCCGAGGAGGTGACGATTTCGAACTCCATCGACCGCAAGATGCTGCGGTGGTCGACGGGCATCGTCGGACCATCTCGCCGCAGAATCCCAACCGTGAATGCGCGGCAGTCACCCCTCGCAAGATCGCCGCGCCCAAGCAATAAACCCGGCCATCCGCTGCTGCGGGATCAGCCGCATCAGCCGGTGGCGATCCTGCCGGTAGTACTGCGCCGGCACCCAGAACTCCCCGAAACTGCTGTCCACGGCCGCGAAGCCGCCGCCTTCCCGGCATAGGAGCGCACCGCGGCGCGCGGGGCCGGGCCGGGACCCCCAGTCCGTGTTCATCCACGGCATCAAGTCGAAGTCGTAGCGCACGAACCGGGCCGGCTCCTCGCAAACGAACTCGGCCGCGCCGGGTCCGAGACCGTGATCGGTCCCGCACTGCTCGGCGCGCAGGCGGCGCAGCCCCGCTGCCCACGCCTCCAGTCCGGCTTCCGGACCGCACGCCTCCGGGCGGACATGGCAGGCCCGCCGCTCTCTCATGTGCTCCATCTCGGCCGCGCGAGGCCCCCTCGATGCGCAACCGGCCAGCGTCGCCCCGACCGCGACAACCAGCGCGGCCGTGTCGAGCGAACTGCATCTCATCGTCAAGGCCCTCCTCCGATTGGGCGAGTGATTCGCTCCTGCGCGCACAGGACGGGATATCATACTGGCCGGGTTCGGACAGCCCCACGGTCGTCACTCCGGGCTCGAGCGCCCTGCAGGCCCGACCGAAACGGAACCAAGTCATGGCCACGGTCCACGACTGGATCGATGCGTGCCGGCGGCAGGCCATCACGCTCCGCCGCCGCGGGCAGGAACACTGTGGCCCCTGCCCGATCTGCCAGACCGGCGACGACCGCTTCTGGATCAAGCCCGGGCGCGTCCAGCCCGTGCTCGCGCGATGCCGGCACGGACACACGGACCGGCAACTGCACCGGGTGTTGCTCGGCGACTCCTTCGACACCCCGGTTCGGCCGCGGCCCTACTCCACCCGTAGCGCGTCCATCGGGTCGATGCGGGCGGCGCGGCGGCCAGGGAGCCAGCAGGCGACGACCGCGACGCCGACGAGGGCGACGGGCGCGGCCACGAACGTCAGCGGGTCCTCGGCGCCGACGCCGAACAGGAAGCTCTCCAGAAGCCGGGCCGAGCCGGCCGCCGCGAAGAGGCCGAGAACGGCGCCCGCCGCGATGAGCCCGGCGCCCTGCCGGACGACGAGGGCGACGACGTCGCCGGGCCGGGCGCCGAGGGCCATGCGGACCCCGATCTCCCGGCGGCGCTGCGAGACGGTGTAGCTGAGCAGGGCGTAGATGCCGAAGGCGGCCAGGAACAGCGCGAGGGCGGCGAAGAACCCGACGAAGACGGCGTAGAAGCGGGGCTGCTCGACCGCCGCCGACAGCCGGGCGTCCATCGTCGTCACCTGGTCGATGCTCGCCGCCGGACCCGCCGCGGCCACCGCCTCGCGCAGGAACGGGACGGCGGCCAGCGGGTCGCCGGCGGTCCGCACCGCGACCGACGAGGAGGAGAACATGCCGCCCAGCATCGACGCCTGCTCGATCTGCGGCAGCGGCAGGTACGCCTCGGCCTGCGACTCGGTGATCGTCAGCGCGCCGTAGCGGACGTCGGCCACGACCCCGACCACCTCCCACGGCTCGTCGCCGGCGCCGGCCGGCACCACCCGCCGGCCGACGGCCGGCTCGCCGCCGAAGATCTCCCGGGCGAGCGTCTCGCTCAACACCAGCACCGGCGGGCCCTCGGCCCCGTCGAGGGAGGTGATCACCCGTCCGCTCAGGAGACGCAACCGCATCGCGTCGAAGTAGCCGGGGCTGACGAAGTTGACGGGCGCCTGGGGAAGGTCCAGGGAGTCGGCCGGCACCGGAGCGCCTGCCTCGCGGAACGTGGTCCGGCTGACGTTCCCGCGGGACGCGAGCGGAAAGCGCGACGACACCCCCGCCGCTTCGACCTCGGCAAGGGCCTCCAGCCGGGCCAACTCGTCCACGAGGGCGCGTCCGAAGAGTCGCCCAGCCGTCCGCAGGCCGGCGATCGCGTCGGGAGCCATGTCCGGGCGGAACGTCACGTCGGGGTTCCGGATGCGGGCGGCGATGACGTTGGCCGGGTCGTAGCCGCGGTCGACGGTCACGAGCCCGACGAAGCTGCGCAGGAGCAGCCCCGCCCCGACGAGCAGCATGAGGGCCAGAGCGACCTGGGCCACGGCCAGGGCCGCGCGCGCCCGGTTGGAGCGCAGCAGCCGGAAGCCGCCGGTGGCCTGCGCGCTTCCCTCGTTCAGGGTGCGCACCAGGTCGATCCGCGACCACTGGAAGGCGGGCGCGGCGCCGAACAGCAGCCCCGCCGTGATCGACAGCCCCAGCGTGAACGCCACCGACAGGCCGTCGATGCCGACTTGGTCGAGCCGCGCGATGTCGCCGGGGACGAGGGCGGGCACCGCGCGCAGCACGAGGGCGGCCGCGGCGAGGCCGAGCACCCCGCCGCCCGCGCCCAGCATGACGCTCTCGGTCAGGAGCTGGCGGACGAGCCGCCCGCGGCTCGCACCGAGGGCCGCGCACACCGCCAGCCCCCGCTGGCGCGTCACCCCGCGTGCGAGCAGCAGCCCCGCCACGTTGATGCAGGCAATCAGCAGCACGAGCGCGGTCGCCGCGGTCAGGGCCGTCAGCGCCGGCCGGTACGCGCCCACCATCTCCTCCAGCAGCGGCACGACCCGCGCCTCGCTCCGGCCGAGCGCGGCGGCGGCATCCCGGGCCGCACCGGCGGGCAGCCCGGACGACGTCGAACCGGCCTCCAGGCGGGTGCGGACCTCCGTCGCCGCCTGCTCCGGCGAGACCCCCGGCGCGAGACGGCCGAGGCCGTTGAAGGCGATCAGGACCACCATGCGCGGCCGCCCCGCGACGGCCGCCGCCGGCGGCGCGAACGGCGGGACGACGAGCGGCGTCCAGAACTCGCCGTCGGGGTTCGGGAAGTAGAACCCCTCGGGGAGCACACCGACGACGGTATAGGGGTCTCCGTCGAACTCGAGGGGCGCGCCCACGATGTCCGGATCCGACGAGAAGCGGTTCGCCCAGGCGCGGTGGCTGAGCAGCACGACCCGGTCCGCGCCCTCCCGCGCCTCGTCCTCGGTGAACAGCCGGCCGAGGCGGGGCGTCGCCCGCAGCAGGGGGAACATCCCGGGCGAGACGGCGGCGCCGCTCAGGGTGACCACGCCCTCCGGGCCCGCCCACTCCACCGAGCTCTCCCGATACACGGCGAGGCCCTCGAACGACTCGGCGTCTTCGAGCAGCGGCATCGACCGGTTCGAAAGGAAGATCCCCGCACGCCCCCCGAGCGACTCTCCGACGCGCACGAGGCGGTCCGCGTCGGGATAGGGCAGCGGGCGCAGCACCAGACCGTAGACGATGCCGAACATCGCCGTGTTGGCGCCGATGCCGAGGGCGAGGGTGACCAGCGCGGTCACCGTGAAGCCGCGCTGGCCGGCGAGCCGGCGCACGGCGGAGCGGACGTCCTGGAGCAGCGTATCCATTGCGGTCGCGATACCTCCTTCCGGCGCCGGAGCGACGACCCGAGAGAGCCAGTTAGCCACCCTGTGAGTTCGGAAGCTGGAGCGGAAGCCGTGTGACCGCCGCGATGTGACCGTCGCATCGAGCGCACGCGGCCGGGAAGCGCGAGCGTCGCACCGCCGGCCGACAGGCCAGGACCGACCAGCCATCCGGCGAGTGGCGACTGTAGAACGGCCAGCCAGCATCATCGTAGCATGGGGCTCTCGGGCCAGCCGCTCGCTTCGAGACGTGTCAGAATCTACAGGTGGACCGGATGACGGAAGGAGCCTGACGAAGGCAGCGCTCGCCGAGGAAGTGGCCGATGTCGCCGATCTCCCGAAGACGCACGCGGTACTGACCGTCGAGGCTGTCTTGGGCAGCATCCTGGCGGCGCTGCACAGGGAGGAGAAGGTCGATTCCGGGGCTTCGGCAGTTTCCCACTCCGGTGCCGCGAGTCGCACCAAGGACGCAACCCGAGGACCGGCGACTGGGTGGACGTGCCGTCGAAGCGCGTCGCCTACTTCAGGCCCGGCAAGGAGCGAAGGCGCTGATCAACCGTGAGCCGAGCCCAGAGACGGACGCTGGCCCGCAGGCCGCTCTGAAGGGCCAGTGAACGACCGCGGCGACGGCGGCGGCGACCTCCCGGTGGGGAAGCGCCGCCCGGTGCTCCACCGGCGTCGGGCGTTTCGGCAGAGCCGCCGTGATCGCGTCGCCGGCCAGGTTGTCCCTGCCGGCAGCCCCGCGCGATGGCCCACCGCATGGCGACGCCGATGCGCTGTCTCACCTTCCGCGCCGTAACGTGCTTGCTGGTCCAGATCGGCAGCAGCACCGCCATGATGTCGGTTGTTGTGACCTCGTCGACGGTCTCGCCGCCGATGTGAGGGAACACGTGGTCGCGCATGCTAGCCCACCACGTGCTGCCGTCCCGCCACGCTTAGATAGTGCCACCAACAATGACCCGAGCGGTGACATTCATCCACCTGTCCCAAATGTCACGGCAGCGCCGGCCCTGGTGCCAAGCGCAACCGAGCCTAACCTCTGACATACATAGGCTTTTGCCTGCTAAGCGATACCGATTGGGTCAGCATGATGATGACACTCAACACCTGAGCGACCCCGCTACGTACTACTCGTTTCCGACCCGGAACGTGGCACCAGGGTGCCACTTCCGGGTCAGCACCGCGGGGTCGCTCAGGCTGGACTTGTCCGCTCCGCGGAAGGAGGGAGACTGCGGCCAATGCCTCAAGGACGGCCCTTGGCCGCGATCCCGAGGCGACCATCGACCAGCCTCCTTCTTGACCAGGCCGCCGTGGCGCACCTCACATCGCTGCCCCGTTCCTACGCCTGGCCGCTGGCCCGGGCCTGGAGCCGCGTCATCTGCCACGCCAACAACACCGCTCACGGCATCGCCTCGACCGAGGTCGCGACCGTCTCGCCTACCGCGTTCCTCGAACCGCTGCGCGCAGGCCACCCCGCGGGCCGACAGGTCTTGCACGGTGTTGACTGGATGGACGGGGTTCCGGCCGAGGCGGTCGAGCTTCCAGACGACGCGAGCGACGCGGGCCGCGCTGTTAGCCGATCCGTCCGCCGCGGCCCGCGTGCGGGTCTGCCGGCCCACCGCTTCGCGTGCCGTGCCGTCCCCGTCCTCCCCCTGCTCACGCCGTGCCAGGTTGAGAGGTTGGCTTGCACGCACAGTCGTCCCATCCGCCCCCGCAGCGGGTCAAGAGCAACCCGCTCCGAACGCCGGCTCCGCCGGCGGGGCGGACGCCGCCCACGGCCGGACCTGGAACGGCGGTCCGGCCTCCATCCCGGGGCCGTGAAGGGCGACGGCCCCGGGATGGGCGGCGAACCCCTGCCCTTGCGACGGCGCACCCGGCCGGCCTGAAGAGCGGGCCGGCCAGGCGGGTGCGCCTCTCGCAGATTCCGGCGTCAACGACGGCGAAAACGAAGATCGATCGCCGCCGCTGACCGCCCGGGCCGTCGAATCTCCGCTCGTTCACCTTGACGTCGCCGGCAAGAAACGCGGCTTCGCCGCAGGCCGGCTCCTCCCCACCACCACACCGCCCTCCCCACCACCACCGCCGTGTCCGACGAGGGGCCGCTCTCCCGGGCCGGCCGGCCTGAACGCCGGCGCCGAAAAGCATCGGCCGGTCGATTAGACACCCCGGGCAGCGGTCCCCTGCGGGCTCGTTGACCCCGGAATCGCGGGCAGGGGTCCTGCGGCGCGACGTGTGCGCACGAGCGCGGGTCGGCATGAGGCCGGACGCGACTCGCCGCAGGAGGAGTCAACGATGGCCAGCACTCGCGTCCGCAACTCGAGGAGGGACCGGTTCCGCGACGGCGGCGGGAATCCGTTCCGGGAGGCCCGGCCGCTCCGGGTCGGCTCCGAGATCGTCGTCCGCTCGATCGACGGCGCCGGCTCGACGATCCGCGCCCTGCGGGTGGCGACGAAGCTGCGCCTGCAGGGCTCCGCGCTGGCCGCGGCGCTGGCGAGTCCGGCCGTGAGCTCGGCTCTCGCCGACGTGTCGTATCGCACCGGCGCCGGCCACACGACGGGGCTGTCGGTCGTCTACCACCGGGTCGAGCCGCTGACGACGGTCGTCCGCGAGTCGGCCGCGAGCCCCGAGCAGGAGTTCGAGGTCGCGTGGCGCGGCGGCGACGGCCTTCTCGACCAGATGCCGGACCCCGAGCCCGTCGACGGCGGTCCGACGCGCGCGGCCGTCGACTGGCACGAGCTGGCGAAGCACGCGCCCGACGTCGACGACGACGAGCGCTCGATGCCGGCCCTCGCCGACCGGAAGGTGCTGCGCCGCCGCGGCCGCGTGACGGTCAGGCGCGGGTTCCTGCGCCCGCCGATGTCGGCCGAGGCGGTCGCGCGCATGGTCGAGCTTCGCGCCCAGGGCCTCGGCTTCGGGCGCATCGCGAAGGCGATCGGTTGCGCGCGGATCACCGTGTCCCGTTACCTGCGCAGCTTCGAGGAGGAGGGCCGGTGACCGTTGCCGACACGCGGCGCGGCGCGTCCTGCGGCCGGACCGGCCGGGCTGCGGGACTTCCCTGACGCCGTACAGTGACACGCCCCGGCATGGTGCCGGGGCGTGATCGCCTTGAGCAAGGGCCAGGGTCTCGCGTTTTCCCTTGGCAGGGGCGCTAACTCCGTTGAGAACCTCGCTCGGGGGTGGCGCGGAGAGCCGCAGCCATTGCCGCGGCGAACCGCTCCCAGGCCGCAGTGGCTTCCTCGAGGTGACGCCGCCCGGCCGGCGTCAGGCGGTAGAACCTGGCGCGGCGCCCGTCCTCCCGCTCGCCCCATTCCGACTCGATGAGCCCCCGACGCTCGAGCCGGTAGAGAGCCGGATACAGCGAGCCCTGCTTCACTTTGGGGCCCCCAAAGATCTGCTGGATGCGGAGCAGTACCCCGTAGCCGTACAGGCGGTCCAGCGAGATCGCCTTCAGGACCAAGGGGTTGAGCATGCCGGGGAGCAGACCGCCGGACTTCGCGATGTCCATCCTGTCTCCTGGAGCACCCGTCATTCGCTCTCGACACTGCGGCGCGGACGACGAGCTGAAGTCCGCCGCGGCCGCCACGCCCAACGCCGCACGAAGACGACCCCCGAAGCGTACGGGCCGGGACGTGGGCGTCCATCCTCACCACCGCAGGCGCTCGACCCACGCCTCACCGGTCTCGGAGACCCGGACCTCGAAGCGGTTGATGCCACACCTGAGCGGGCGCTTCTCCGCCGTCATCCGGAGGATGAGGGCGTCGACCAAGTGCCGGCCTCGCGCCGTTGGCGTCTCCGCCGGTATCCGGGCGATGGACTCCTCGGTGATCCGGAACCAGACTTGCCTGCCGTCGGGGACGAGCTCGGCACCGAACCAGAAGGTGCCATTCGGTTCTCGGGTGGCGTTGCGGGGCGTCAGGGCTTTCGCGCCGCCCGGCAAGTCCTCATGCTTACCTCTGATGACGATCGCCAACTCACTGCCGGTCATGGCCTACATTATCTCCAATAGCGGATCGTCGTTTGCGTGATTGTGGTCCGGCTGGGGGGGGACGAGGCGTGTTGGGGCGGCGACGAGCCGAACCACCACGGGGGCGTCCAGACGCGTAACCGGCGGCACGGGCTCGCCAGCGGGACGATGTGCGGTGCAAGCGCCCCCGCCGCCGTCGCCTGGTGCGCCGGCGCCGCCGGTACGCCGACGACAGCATCCCCGACTGCGTGAACGACCCCTGCCACCGCCTGCACATCAAGGCCCCGGCCGAGCTTTCGCCGGTCCACCGCCGAAATGTCCCCGGCCGAGGACCGTGGCGGCCACCCGGGCTCCTGGGACGACATCCATCACCGGACCCAGGCCGACGCCGTGCGGCTGTCGTGTCACGATCGCGCGCGTGGCCGCTAGGGCGGACCTTGGCCGGACGTGGCGTACCGACGGTGCCGCCGACGGTTCAGTGTCTACTGGGAAACTCACCCAGGTTCGTCCATGCGCGGGTCCGGCTCTGCCAAGTGAAAACTCAGGAGATGCAGATGTACAGCAGACGACTGGTCGCTAGAATGCTCATAGCTCTCGCGCTGACAGGCGCGCACCCGGCTTCGGGCCGTGCCCAACCGGGGGAGGGGCTTCCCGCCGCTCCAGCCCGGGCCGCCGCATCGGTCGAAGGCGTCATACTGCCTCGGCCTCAGGTGGCCCCGCCGTCCCGCCCGGTGCGCCGCCTGACGGTCGACGAGGCGGTGACCCTCGCCCACTAGCAGAACCTCGACCTGCGGGTCGAGCGCATCAATCCGCTGATTCAGGACACGGCCGTCGCCGAGGCGCGGTCCGTGTACGCCCCCACCCTGTCGACGACGCTCATCGGCAACGTGGTGACCGACCGCTTCCTGCGGGACAGCGTGGACATCGTGCAGCCGTTGCCGTGGAAGGGCGGCCAGTACTCGGCGCAGTGGATCGGCGGGCGCTCAACCAGCACCAACATCTTCAACCAGTACAACCCCTACCTGCAGTCGAACCTGAGCCTGAACTACACCCAGCCGCTGGTCCGGGACTTCGGGGTCGACGGCTTCCGCCAGCATATTGCGGTGACCCGCGCGAACCGGGACCTCTCCGAAATCGACCTCCGGCACGCCATCGTCTCGACGGAACGCAACGTCCGCAACGCCTACTGGCAGCTCGTGTTCGCCCGGTCGTTCCTCGAGGTGCAGCGCCAGTCGCTCGCCCTCGCGGAGGAGTCGCTGCGCAACAACCGCACCCGGGTCGAGGTCGGCACCATGGCCGCGATCGACATCGTCGAGGCGGAGAACGAGGTCGCGAGGAACATTGAGGCGGTGATCCGGGCCGAGGCGGACGTCGAGCGCGCCGAGGACCGGCTGCGCACGCTGGTACTCGACCCGGCGGACACCCCCGACTACTGGTCCATCAGCCTCCAGCCCAGCGACAGCCCGATGCTGCAGGCTCGCGACATCGATGTCGACGCCGCCGTCCGAAACGCGCTTCTCAACCGGACCGACCTCGACACCCTGGATAACGACCTGGAGGTGACCGACACCAATATCCGCTACCATCGCAACCAGCAGTTGCCTGACGTGAGCCTGCAGGTCAACTACGGCCTGGAGGGGGCGGGCGGTGACCAGTTGCTCCGGACCGGCGGGTTCCCGGGTACGGTAGTAGGCCGGCAGCAGAAGTCTTTCGGCGGCGTCCTCGGAGAGATCTTCGCGAACGAGTTCCCCAGCTGGACGGTGGGGGTGACCGTCTCCTACCCCCTCGGCACGAGCGCGGTCGACGCCGCCCTCGAGCGCTCCCGGCTCGAGCGGTCACGGAGCCAGGCGAGGCGCCGGAGCCTTGAGCTGCAGATCGCCGCAGAGGTCAGGGACGCGGCCCGGAGCGTGCGCACCAACCTCCAGCGCGTGGAGGCCACGCGGGTTGCGCGCGAACTTGCGGAGCGCCGCCTCGAAGCCGAGCAGCGCAAGTTCGAGGTGGGCTTGGCGACGAACTTCCTGGTGTTCCAGGCGCAACGCGATCTGGCGACGGCGCGCAACCAGGAGCAAAGCGTCATTCTCGACTACGTCCGCTCGCTGGTGGACTTCGATGCGGTCCAGGAGATTCCTCTCGGCGGGGTGATTCGCTAGCTGACCACCGCCGGGCTCCACGGGACAGCCAACATGCCGACCACCTACCGAGTCGTCCTCGAGACCGAGACCCGGCCGCGCGAAGCCGCCGTCCCTCTCGACCACCTGCCCGCCATCCAGGTCGACGCCCCGAACGTCGACATCGCCGCCCGGCTCGCACTGTCGCACCACATCGACAGCCGGCCGATCCCGCCGCCCGCCGGGACCGCCTTCGGGCTCATCGTGATCACGCCGCCGCCCTACGACCCGAACGCGCCTCACCACGACCTCGACGCCGAGGCGGAGGTGCACCGACTCAACGTCGAGTACTGGCCCACCGCAACCGCCGTGCACTGACCCCCCGTGCAGCCGGACCAACCACCCCGGCGCCAGGCGAACCGCGTCGTTCGCCCGCGTCCGCGCGATGGGCCTGCCGGACCGAACGGGCAGCTCGAAGAGCGGGGCTGCCACAAGATCTCCAGAGCCACCAGGGTGAAGCCCGGCGAGTCGACACGCAGGCTCCACGCAAGCGCCCCCGGCCGGTAGGCGTGGTACTCTGGCGGGTCGTCGCCCCAGCCTGAACAGGCACCCGACGGGCGTGGGCCACGTCCACATCTCGGGGGATGCCGAAGCCGGCATCACGGAAAGAACCGGCCCGACATGAGGAACGACAGGATTCCACGGATCGACATCCGCACGCCGAAGACGCTCCAGCAGCTGGCGCGCATCCTGAACCTCGACTTCGGCGAAGTCTCCAAGCTGGCCGAAGGCGTACTGAAGATCGACCGCAAGAGGGCGCGGGACCGCAAGCTCATGCTCTCCATCGAGCAGTGCGAGCAATTGACCGGCACGATACTGCGGGCGGCGACAGAGGCCATCGGCACGACGCTCGACGGACCGGCGGCGCCGGCGTCCGGCCGGACACCCCGAGCCCGACCGCTCCACCACGACGGGCGGATGGTGTTCCGCAAGGATTCCCCCGCCAACCGAGTCGACCTGACGTATCCCGAGATGCGCCACCCGCTCAGGGTGCACCCGGACATCTCGGAACGACTGAGGGGCTGGACCCACCTCTACAGGCGCCTGGGCATCGTGCTCCAGCACCTCGCCGCCCACGGCCGGTCGACCGTCGTCAAGGGCTGCGCGAACGAGAACAAGGGCTGGCGCCGGTCCCCGCTGGGCGGGAACAACGGCATGCAGTACTACCTGTGGTGGACGCCGGCCGCGAGCACGCGCGCCCAGGGCCTCGACCTGCCGGAGAACGCCATCGTCGTTCGGGACGTGAGACATCACGACGACCACTCCCCGCTGGCGACCGGCCCCCTCGGCGACTATCTGCACTTGGCGACATCGGACGAACTGATCGAGGACATCGCCGGTTCCCCCTGGACGAGGGAGCAAATCGACTTCGTCGACGACCAGACTCCGGTCCGCGTGATCATCGGACGCCCGGGGTCCGGGAAGACCACGGTCCTCTGGAAGGCGGTCGAGGCCCGGACCGACGAGCGGGTGCTGTACCTCACGTGGTCGAGCGCTCTCACGCGTCACGCCGAGGAACGGTTCAGGTCCTTCGCTCCCGTCGGGGTCGACATCGTCGCCCGGGACTTCACTACCTTTCTGGGCGAGCTCCGGCGGGCCGACGTGCCGAGGCAGACGCTCGGCGAGAGCCGGAAGAAGTTCCGGGACGCGCTGACGAGACTCGCGCGGGACGCCGGCCCGTGGGCGAGGCGCCCGCACGCGCTCCACGCCGAGCTGCGCGGCTTCTTCTTCGGCCGGGCCGCGCCCGGCAACGGACGAATCGCAGGCAACGGCGTCATCGCCCACCTCCACGACGACGCGTACGCCGAGCTGCGGGGCGATTACGAGGGCGTCGGCGAGAAGGCCGCCAAGGCTCTCCTGAGAGTGGCTCAACCACTGCTGCGCGACCACGACCGGCTGACGGACATCTTCCCCGAGCTCGCCGCCGCCACCGAGGCCGTCGACCGGCTGCGCCAGGACCGCATCCCGGAGGGATTCGAGAGATTCGACCGCATCGTGGTCGACGAGGTCCAGGACCTCACGCTCCTCGAGACCGCGGTCGTCGTGGAATTGTGCCGGGCCATCGGACGAGCCCGCGGCTGCTTCCCCTGGCTGTTGATGGCGGGCGACGCCGGACAGACCGTGAGACCCACGAGCTTCGAATGGGCGCCGTTGAACGACCTGCTGAGCAGGCACATGCGGCGACCGGCGGAGTTCCACCTCGAAGAACACCTCCGTTGCCCGAGCCGCATCGCCGAGGTGGTGGACCGGGCGTCCGACCACTACACCGTCGTCGAGAAGGAGGCCCGCCCCACCAGGCAGCACCGACAGAAGAGCGCCGAGCATGTCGACGCGCAGCTGATCCACGTCCACGTGCCCGAAGCCGCCGAGGCGGTACGGCTCCTCGAGGAGCTCGACGAGACCGACGACGTCGCAGTCCTCTCCCCAAGGGACGACGCTCCCCCGTGGGTGCCCACGGAACTCCGACCGATGGTGCTCACGCCGGCGGAGGCCAAGGGCCTGGAGTACCAGTCGGTGTGCGTGCTCGACCCGGGCCCCGTGCTCTCGAGTCTCTCGCCCGGGAACCGGGCGTACGGGGTGGGCGCCGAGCTCGATCAGCCCGCCACCCGTACGGCCATCGACCACCTGCGGGTGACGCTGAGCCGCGCGACGGAGACGCTGGTGTTCATCGACGTCATGGGAAGCGAGGCCGACCTGCACCTCAGCCGGTCACTGCTCGGAGACCCGGCGCCGTACAGCCCCGACGACCTGCTCGACCACCTGTCGCACGCCGACGCGTCCCCCGAAGAGCGCGTGCTCGCCCGGACGAGCGACGCGCGGGAACTGATTGACGCCGCGCCGCACCGGGCATGGCAGAGAGCCTGCCAGGCGGTACGCCTGCTCGGCGACAAGGACCTGCCGAACGGCGTGGCCGATCAGGCGGTTCGAGACGACGCCCGCCGTGCGCTGCTCGAGACGGCAGCACGCCTCATGGTGGACGGAGTTCCGGAAAGCGTCCAACGGCACGAGATCACGCACATGGGCTACCAGGCCATCGCGGGGCTCGAACCGGGCCCGCTCACCCCAAGCCGAACCGGCGAGAAGCAGGACGAACGCCCACACCAACCGACGCTGAGCGGACTGGAGCCCGGAGAAGGGCCCGAACCGCGGGAAGGGGAACAGCCGCAGTCGCTCACTCGCATGTTCCGGAGGCAGCACATCCAGGCACTCGAGGAACTCGATTACTGGACCGAGAACCGGGACGAAGTCCCGCCGTTCGCCCTGCTCGAAGCCGTCCGGCGACTGAGGACGCTCCAGACCGACGGCGACAGCTGGCTGCAGCCGGCGCTGCTCTCAGCCGCTCAGACCCTCAGGGACGGGCTGACGGCCGGAACCGCCGACCCCGACGCGGCGCTGCTGTTCGCCAGACCCGATCCCGGCCTCGTCGAGACATGGCTCCAGATCACCGGCTACGCCGGAGACGTTCAGGCGCGGGCCAAAGCCCTGACCGCCAGGGCGTTCGACACCGTCCTCTCTAGCGGTGGCCGCGACGAACCCGCCGCCGAGCGGCGATCGCGACTGAGAGACGCCGAATCCCTGCTGGACAAGATCCGGCCCGACCCCGTACGGCTCGGCCGCCTCCGAGAGGTCCAGGAACGCCCGCGGGAGGCGGCCGAGGCCTACGAACACGCCAACAGGCCCAAGGACGTGCTGCGGGTGCTCCGGAACGCCGGCGCGTGGGAGCGGGCCGTCGAACTCGCGGAAGGAGAGATCCGGGCCGACCTCGAATGGCTGCTCAAGCTGAAGACCCTGGTCGCGGAGAGACCTCCGAAGCAGAACCGCAGACTCCGGAACGGTGAGCGCGACCGGCTCGAAAAACTCCTCGACGAGATCCAGAAGAGACCGCCCCGGAAGACCGCCGCAACCGCGACATGAACCCCATCCGGGCATCCGGGCATCCATCCGGGCATCCGCATCCTGGGGCATCCGGGATCCGGGAACCGGTGTCGGCGTGTCGGCGAGTCGGGGAAAGGTCGGCCGCCGCCCAGTACGACCGCGGATCCGACGACGCGAACGCCGGCCGCAACCCGACTCGAGCTGCACCACCTCGTCCTGGCAGGCCGCCTCGTACTTGCCGGCGCGGCTGATGTAGTCGTACTTCGCCGCCGCCGACTGGCCGGTGCCGCGGCTGCCCGTCTTCACGTTGACGTGGCAATACATGGCGTCGTGCTCTTCAGGCTGAAGGCTCTCCTACCACAGCGGTCGGACGCCTCGCGTTCGCGGTGACGAGCCGCGGGACGCCGCCGGGCCGGTGGACTGGCGTTCCAGAGCACTGAATACGGGGGCTTCCGGAAGTCGGGGAACGGGTCCACCACTCTGCAATAGTCGAAGTCGGCGCTGTGGAGTCCCTCCCGGCGGCCCGCAGATGAAGGCGGTGGATGCCAGGGATGCTGTGTGGAAGGATGCACGTGACCGTGCCCCTGTCCGGGGTCGCGGGCGTCGGCATGAAGGTGATCTGGAAGCGCGTACGCTCCGTCTCGGACTGACGTCTGGGGCGGTGTTAGACACTCTTGGTGTATCATCGCCCTCCAGACCCGGCCCGGCTCCCGGCACTGGTACCTGGAGCCGGGCGGCCTTCGGCGTCGGCCGCCCGACACGGCGCGGGAGACTCCGATGATGAAGCTCCCTCTCCCCGAAAGACGTTCCGTCAGAACGCCCTCGGTCTGGTGCCGCCTGTAGCTGTCGCAGCCGCATTCGCGTGCTGGTTGACGGGGAGTTGGGCTGTCCATCCTGATCCGGCTGCAGACCCGTTGGACCTGCCGGCGCGTGGCCGAATTGCGGGCTGCTCGCGAAGTTGAGCAGGCCCCCGGCAGCCAGTCGGGCTCCTGCTCACGGTGGCGCGAGCGAGGACAACCGATGACCGACGAGGCAGCCGCGAGAATCACCAATCAGCTCACCCGGATCGCCGACGCGATGGAGCGGATGGCCGAGATCGCCGCCATCGAGGCGCGCCGGGACGCGGGAATGGCGCTGGCCGACGACCGCGAGTACCTGGCCCGGATCCGCCATCAGGCGCACTGAGGTGGAACCAGGATACTGAGGTGGAACCAGGATAGCAGCTCCGAGAAGCCGTCCGTCGCCGGCAGGACGCGGTGGTCTCGCCGGTGACCGGAATGGCCACCGCACCCGATTGCCGCCGCGTGTGGACCCAGGCCATGCTACCGTAGGTCATGCTGAGACGCACGTTCGCGGCGGCGCTCTGGATGGTCCTGTTCGCCGCGGGCGCCGGTGCGGACGTGCTTGAGCAGGCGAAGGCCGCCGCCGCCGAGTTCACGGCACAGCAATCTCCGGTGCCTCGCCAGCGCTCCTTCAACCGGATGATGACCGGGCTGGGTCTCGCCATGGTGGGCGGCCGGCTGGTCTGGTACCGCCTTGAGGACAAGGACTGCCGCGGGCCGGGGGGCCCTCGCTGCGACGTCATCGGCTGGGGCGGCGCGGCCGCACTCGCCTCCGGCCTGCTCCTCATGACCGTGCTCTCCGACATCCCCGCCTCGCCGGCCGTCACCTTCGAGCCGCGCCCCAGCGGCGGAGCAGTGCGGGCCGTCGTCGGCTTCTGACGCCTTCTCGTCGCACCTCCACCTCCATTCCATCCGGCACCGGCGAGGCTCACCAGAGCCATACCGCGCGCAGACGACTCCACCCGTCGCCGTCTCGCATCTCAAGGCCGCGCATCTACACCACGGGTTCCCGTGAGACCATCGCCGGTGCGTTCACGCACTCCCAGACAGAGGAGGAACCATGATGCACAGCACGATCGCCGTCGGCGTCGCGGTGCTCGGAGTCGCCGCGAGCGCAGCCTCGGCGCAGGGTCGGAAGACGCAGGTCGTCACGGGGGTCAGCCTGGCGTCGCTCGGTGTCTACGCCGCCGCCATGGACCGGGACTGCGACGCCCATCCGCAGACCACCCTCGTGGCCGGCCGGTGCGAGTGGCGGACCGCGGGCGGATTCCTGACCGCCAATCCGCCCGAGCTGCCCAGGGAACAGCTGGCCGCCGGCCTGGCCGTTGCGGGGATCGGCGGCCTGATGGCCGGCGGGGCGTGGGAGCCCTCGAAGACCGTCGACAGCATCTTCACCGCCGGCGCCGGCTTCCTCCTGCTGGCGACCGCCTGGGACGACAACTACGTGCGTGAGACCGTGCACGTCGACACGAACGATGGGCGGCGGCTCACGACGTGCCCCGACCCCGGCCACTGGTCCTACAGCAGCTTTTCGTGGGACGGGGTCGACTACGGCTGCACGCGAGACTCGTTCAGCCGGCTCCACATGATGTGGTCCGGCTTCGCGGCGCTCGGGCTGGCCGTGGGCCGGGCGCTGTGGCGCGACGGGCCGCCGCTGGACGTCGAGGTGGGGGCGAGCCGCGTCCGGGTCGGCAAGACGATCGAGTTCTGAGGGGGACGAGACCATGATCAGGCGCACAGCGCTCGTCGTGACGGCCCTCGCCCTCGCCGCGGCGCCGTCCGAGGGCCAGACCCGGTTCGAGGTCGCGATGGGGCCCCAGTTCGGCGTGCAGGACAGGGAGACGCCAATCTCTCGGGGCTGGATCGTGTCGACCGGCTTCGAGATCGACGGGCAGGACTACGTCGTCGAGGGCTCATGGCACCGGGCCAGATCCACCGACGAGCGGTACTTCGGCGGTGACCGCTTCTGGGAGGAGATCGGGCTGGAGCAACACAGCGGCAGGATCCTGACGCTGGCCGCCGGCGTCCGCAGCAGGGATCAGGAGGGCGTCATCGCGCCCTTTTACCACGTGCTGTTGGGCGGAATTCAGGCGGTGTGGAGGACGGGCTACGAGTACCCCGACTCCATCGATGTCGATGCCGAGAACGCCAGATGCGGAGGCTACGCCGACGGCGTGAAGGTGTCGCCGTGCCTCAACGTCCCGTACCCCGAGTACCGTGAACAGCGCGAGCAGGGCTTCATGATGCAGCCCGGTCTCGGGCTCGACGTGCGCATTCGCCGGGATCTCGCGGTCCGCGTGACGGCCGACCTGCTCTTCATGGTGAACCGCACGTACGTGGCCGGTTACTCCCGGATGTCCGCTCGCGTCGTCATCGGGTGGGGCGGTGACTGAGGGCGCCGTAGTTCAATTCGCCGCGGTTGGTCACGAGAACTCGCCAGTTCGCCTGCCTGAACGAAATCCACCATGTGGAGTTGCACTGCACCCGGAACGGGTGCAGTGGGGCTGCTTTCGCTGAACCCGAACCGTCCGCTTCGGTCGGAGCAGGGATGCCCGGATTGCGGCTGCCCGTGGTGGGGGAAAGACTACCAGAGCAACGAACTCGCGTTTCTGCGAGCCCTGCGGGTCTGCCTCGGAGGTATCCCGGGGCCCCCGCAGGGTGGCGACCCCGTCACCGACCCGCCGCGGATCTGCCTCGTCCTGCCCGCGCCCGTCCCGGAACCCGAACCAAGCCCTCGGCGCGACCGGGCCCAGAGGAACGGCGACAGCCGAGCCCGTTGCGCAATCAGCCTTCCTCCTGAGCCAGCCGCGGCGTGTTGAACGGCGTCTGGGCCGGTGCCGGGGCAACCCGCCGCAACTCGCCGCCTGACGCCTCCGACAGCGACCACAGCACACGGTACACCCGCTCGGACTGGTTCTCAAGCCGGACGAGATCGGGGATGCCCTCGAGCAAGGCGCCGCAACGCTCGGCGTCGACGCGATCCTCATGCAGGTGGCACACGTCTGCCCGCGTCAGCAGGTCGCCCGGTCGACGGCGTTGCGTTGACACCGCCCACGTTGTGAGGTCGTGGCTGGTCATGAATCGGCACCCCGACGGCGTGAATGTGGCCGGGGCGTATGTCTCGGCCACGGGACGCCCTCGGGCCAGTTCTCCGACATGTACCGAAGGCCTTGGTCCAGCCGGCGGACGGTGATCGTGCTGCCGTTGCGCAGGCGGGCCGGGACGTCGCCGCTGCCAAACACCACCCGAGAGGCCGTCGAAACCGAGCGGTCGGTGTGGGTCGCGAACAGCTTCAGCACTGCGAGCGCGCGGGCTTCCGTGTCGGTCATGGGCGGGGCTTAGCTGAGCTTGGATCAGTCCGCGGACCACCGGTCCATGACGTGCGCTGGCCGATCGCAGGTGAGGCGCCCGGGCGAACCGCCCCGCCGCACGCCTCAAGGCGGGAATCCAGGAAGAAACCCACCGGGGCGGGAGAATAGCACGATTCGTGCGCAGGCGGCGATCAGTGTATCATCGCCGTGGGGGCCTGACTGATGACCGAGGTGCTGAGGCTGGGCTGCTCGGACTGTCCCAGGACGGATCCCTGCTGTCCGTGATCATGGTCGGTGTAGGCGTCTGGGCGATCATGTCCATCAAGCAGACTGCGCACCGACCATCAGCGGATGGAGGGCGTGGTCGGCAACCTGTCTGCCGATGTCGCAGGCCTCCGACCCGACACCGCGGGCCTCCGGGCCGAGGTTGCGTTCATCCGGGGGAAGGCCGAGCAGAGCGGATGGCCGAATCAGTCGGGGGAGTGAGGCGTTGGCCTTCTGGGTGAATCCGAACGACGGACTGCACGGCACTGAAGACCGCGTCGTCATCCATACCTCCCGCTGCAGGTCGATGCGACACCCGACGAACAGCTGGCGCCGATTCGAGACCTTCGACGACGCGCAGTCATTCGCGCAGTCGACCGGCCGCCCGATCGTGCTGTGCGAGCACTGCGACCCGGGCACGGCGCGAGCAGCGGCTCAGAACGAAACGTAGCCGCCGATCTGCAGCAACACAGCCCCTCGCCGCCCGGCAGGGTCCACCGCTCGACGATGACCCGCGCCCCGTACCGTTGCAGCGACGCGCGCAGCCCCGTCCCGTCGGGCCGCGACTTCACCGCCAGACGGACCATCGCGCCGTACTCTTCGTACCCGGCGGCGGAATGCACCGACAGCCAGCGGCCCCGCGCCTCCAGGTCGACCCGCGTGGTCGAGGCCCGTAGTCCCGCCACCAGCTCGAGGCCGGCCCGGTCTGCCCGTCGCCGCCGTCGTAGCGGCTTCCCACCTGCACGTAGGGCGAAACACCGACCGCGGCCCGCGACAACTCCACGCCCAACCGTGCCTGCTGCACACCCGCCTGATGGTGACGGTCAAGCAACCAAGCTGCCGACGAGCGTTCGGTGTTCAACTTCACTTCAGCCGATCGGGCGTTCAACAACCCGGATTCGGTGTTCATCTTCGCCGCATTCGCTGTTGTGCCGCGCCGGGAACGGCTCCGGGTTCACGGTTGCCAGCGGGAGTACGTCCGCGCAGGACAGGGCGAAGCCAACAACGCTGCCTCCCACCGTGACTCTGCTGCCTGGGTCTCGCTGTCTCCGCCCCGCACCGCTTCGGAATTGCCGACGGTCGGGATCGGGGCCTCAGCCGCGGGCGCACGCGCCATCGCGATTTCGGCTACGACTGCGGCGATCATATGGTTTCACGATTCGTCCAGCTCCCTTCGTCACAATACCCGCTCCACCACCGAGCCGCGACGGCGCGCCGGAGATCCCTCCGAACGGTCCGGCTACACGCAGACCTCGCCCACGGTGGCCACGTAGCGCCGCAGGCGGCGCAGGTCGAACACGCCCTGCACCAGCACCTCACCCTCCCGTGATGCGATCTCCGCCAGGAAGACGTTCACGTCCAGCGCGTCGAGCACCCGCGCGTAGAGCGACCGCTCCGCGAGCTCGTTCACGACGTGGTGCCCCTGGTCGGTCAGCACCCGTCCCGCCTCGAGGCGCCACTGGACGAGCAGCGCGTCCTCCGGCGCCATCCCCGACCAGCCCCAGGAGACCTCGACCGGGCCCGGAACCGCACGCTCGAGCCCGTCCGCCCCGAACTCCACGGCCCAGGCGCCCCGCAGGCACGACATGCCGATCCACAGCCCCGAGAACCGGCCCTGGACGTCGGCCGCGTCGAAGACCCCGACGTACGCCTGTCCCCCGTCCGGCAGGTCCGGACACTCGACGCCGTCGAGCGCGCACGGGTCCGCGGGAGCACCGGCTGCCCGGGCAAACAGCTCGGGCGCCGAGGCTCCCTCCGACCTCACGTACCGCACCCCCATGACCAGGATGACGCCCATCACCACGAACACGGCGATGCGACCGACGACCTTCTCCCCGCCAGTCATGCCCGCACCCCCTCGCCCGCCACGGTCGGCGCGGCCGACAGCCGCTTCCGCAGCCCGCTGTCGAAGATGTCCAGCAGCCGCTTCCAGTCCGCGCCGCCCGCCGCTATCCGGTCGAGCTGCTCCTCGAGGCGGGCCGTGAACCCGTAGTCGAGCAGCTCCGGGAAAGCCCGCCCGAGCCAGTCCACGACCGAGCACCCCTTCTCCGTCGCCAGCAGGTCGCGCCGGCGGGCGACCACATACTCGCGGAGGGCCAGCGTCTTCAGCGTCGCCGCGTACGTCGACGGCCGGCCGATGCCCCGCTTCTCGAGCTCGCGCACCAGCGACGCCTCCGTGAAGTGCTTCGGCGCCTTCGTGCGCTTCCGCTCCGACCTCACCGCCTCGACCGCCATCTCGTCGCCCTCCCCGATCGGCGGCAGCAGCCGTTCCTCCTCCTGGTCCGGCGGCCACGCCGCGTACCAGCCCGACCGGACCACCACGGTGCCCCGCGCGCGGAGGCCGACACCGGCCGACTCCGCGCCGACGCGCGTGCGGCGCAGCACGACGTCGCTCATCTGGGAGGCAAGCGCCCGACGGCGGACCAGGTCGTAGACCCGCTTCGCGACGTCGCTCTCGCCGGCGACCGACCGCGTCACGTCCGCCGGCCGGATGGCCTCATGGGCCTCCTGCGCCTGCGCGGCCGACGCATGCGCGACCGGGCCTGGCGGCAACGCCTCCTCGCCCCACTTCGCGGCGATCTCCCCTCGCAGCGCCTCGACCGCCTCGGCCGACAACGCCGTCGAGTCCGTGCGCATGTAGGTGATCCGGCCCGCCTCGTACAGCTTCTGCGCCACCTCCATCGTCTCCGCGACGCCGAGCTTCAACCGGGCGGAGGCGGCCTGCTGCAGCGTCGACGTCGTGAACGGCGCCGGCGGCTTCCGGACCTCCTCGGCCGACCGCACGGAACCGACCGCCACGCGGCCGGCCTCGCGGACCCGCTCCACCACCCGCGACGCGGCCGCCTCCTCCCGGAACCGCAGCGCCCGGTCGCCGCTCGCGCGCGCGGTCGCGGCTTCGGTGTCCCCGTCGACCACCTCGAACTCGATCAGGTCCCCGTCCGACGACCGCGCGGCCACGACCACCTCCCAGTACGGCTGCGGCCTGAACGCCTGGATCTCCCGCTCCCGCTCGACCACGAGCCGGAGCGCCGGAGACTGCACCCGCCCCGCCGACAGCCCCGCGCCCAGTCGGCGGCCCAGGAGCGGGCTCACCCGGTAGCCCACCACCCGGTCCAGGAAGCGCCGCGCGTTCTGCGCGTCGACCAGACGCCCGTCGATGCGACGCGGCCGCGCGAACGCCCGCTCGATCGCCGAACGCGTGATCTCGTTGAAGGTCACCCGCCGGAACCGTTCCCGCCTGCCGCCCAGAAGCTCGCAGAGATGCCAGGCGATGGCCTCGCCCTCGCGGTCCTGGTCCGTCGCCAGCACCACGACGCGCGTGCGCCCGGCCAGCTTCTTCAGCCGCGCGACCGTGTCGCGCTTCCCGTCGAGGACCTCCCACCGCGCCGCCCAGCCGTTCTCCGGATCGAGACCGGGGAGCTCCTCCCACCGACCGCCGCGCTTCCCCTTCGCGGGCAGGTCCCGCACGTGCCCCAGACTCGCCTGCACGACGTACGACGGCCCGAGGTACTTCTGGATCGTCCGGCACTTCGCTGGCGATTCCACCACGACGAGGACACGGCCCTCTGACGCCATCCTCAGTCCCCCGCGTCGCCGGCGAAGGCCTCCGGCACCCGGTAGCGGTACACCGGGGTCCGGCCCCAACGCCGGTCCACCTCCACCATCGTCACCGACTCGGGCCGCCACCCCGGGACCGCGAACGTGTTCGAGACGACGACCGTGCCCGGGCGCAACACCTCGGCCAGGTACGGCCCGACCACCGACAGCCCCGCGATGGTCAGGAACACCGCGACGACATCGGCGCGCTCGACGATCGAGGGGACATCGAGCGCGTCGGCGTGCACGAACCGCGCGCGGTCCGCCACCCCCGCCATCGCCGCGTTGTCGCGGGCGCGCTCGACGAGGAGCTCCTGCCGGTCGATGCCGATGGCCTCTGCCCCCGCCCGGGCCGCGAGCACCACGAGGCGGCCGTCGCCCGAGCCGATGTCCAGGAACACCTGGTCCGGACCTACGCCGGCGACCTCGAGCATGCGTTCCGCGGTCTCGATCCGCGACGGCATATAATCCGAGAGGTTCGCGCCGACGGCGCCCTGGCCCTGGACCCACGCGAGAAAGTCCGCCAGGCGGCTCGACCCGCCGGGCGTGACCGTCCACCGGAGAAAGACGATGACCACGACCAGCCCGAGAAGCCAGAAGGCGGTATCGATCCTCGTGCGCCTGTCGATGCTGCCCTTCAGCGCCGCCATGATCCTCGTTGCCATGAGCACCCTCCCCGTCCAGGTCATCGGCACGTCCCGCATCGTCGCCCCCGACGAGGCCGTCTCGCTCGTCCGCGTCTACGTCGAGGGCTCCCACCCCGAGGCTCCGAGCGAGGCCTGGACGGACCCCGACGGGCACTTCACCCTCATGGCCCCGATGGACGAGGACTTCGACCTCCTCGTCCAGCGGCCGGGATGCGAGGACCACACGGCGCGCAGCGTCCGATGGTCCGTCTCCACGCCGCCGCCGATCCGCATTCCGGCCTGCGTCCCCGTCCCGGGCGCGGGCCGTCCGCAACCCGCGGCCGAACGGATTCCTCAGGCCGGCGAGAACGGCCTGTAGCGTCTTCGCGACAACCTCGAAGCCCGATTGACCTTGACCGCCTCGAGCCCCGCACAGCCCGTCTGAAGGCAGCTCCTCGGGAGAGGAACCGATGCTCGACACGCACGCCGTCGCCCGGTCGCTGACCAACGCCGAGTTCACGCCGGCGCAGGCCGACGCCATCACCGACGCGGTCCGGCTCGCCGCCGAACGCGGCGACCACGTCACGGCCGACCAGTTCAAGACCGGCCTCGCGGAACTGCGGACCGAGATGGCCGGGCAGCGGGCTGAACTGACGGGCCAGATCGCCGAGCTCGCCGGGCAAATCTCCGAGCAACGCGCCGAAGTCGCCGTGGTCCGCACGGAGATCGCGAACCTCGACACACGCCTCTCGGCGCAGATCGCCGACCTGCGTACCGAGCAGCGGACGGACATCGCCGGCGTCCGCACCGAGATCGCGAACCTCGAGACCCGCCTCATCAAGTGGATGGTCGGCACCGTCCTCACGACGGCGGCCCTGACCTTTGCGATCTTGAGATTCATCACGCCCATGCCGTAGCGCTCGCGAGCTCGACGAGCGCCCACTCAACGTCGCCGAGCACGACGTCGGCGAGCCCGAGCCATGTCCAGCACCACGGCGAGATGCGCGACCAGCAGGAAGCCGACCACCAGCGTGACCGCCAGGGCCGTCTCGCACGTCTCGATAGCCGTACCCATGCAGTTGACCTCTTCGCTGTCGGCGCCGACGGACGCCGCCCCGCCCGCGTCCTGATCCCCGCCCAGCCCGTCAGCAGTCCACCGCGGGATCGAACTTCTCCTCGGGCACCCAGCCGCCCGCCCGGGTCCGGAACCCCCAACTACGGCACCTCGGCCCCGTCAGGACCGGCGACCACGTCCGGCCCGGCCGGCACGCCACCACCCGGTGGCAGTGCAGCGCGTCGCGCGACGCGAGCGACAGCAGCCCCCGCCGGACGTGCTCCGCCGCGGCGGAACCGCCGTCCGGCCAGACCTCCTCGACGTAGCCGCCCCACAGCACCAGCGACACGAACGGCCACGGATGCTCGTGCGCGCATTCGGCTTGGTCGGACGCCATGAAGCGGTGGAGGTAGACCGAGAAGAACCTCCCGCGCCACAGGTGCCAGCGCCGGAGGTACACCCGCCCGTCCGCGCGGATGATCACCTCCGAGCGCGGCGGCTTCCGCCGTCCGTTCACAGATACCCCTGCTCGATGACCCGCACCCGGCTCCACGGGCCCAGCATCATGCGGCCCGTCCCGCCCGTGATTCCCGCCAGTGTCAGACCGCCAGCGAGACCGACGTGGTTCCAGGCCGAGCGAGACCGGCCGCCGACCCCGACCACGCGGCCGGCGTCCTGCCGGTGCCACCGAACGCTCTCGTAGGCCACGTAGCCCGCGGCCGCGACGAGGACCACCCCGGCCATCGTCCGCCACACCGAGCGTCGCCCCACCGACAGCCGGTCGATCGACTGCGGCGACAGCGGCTCGAAGCGCCGCTGCCAGTCCGTCGCCCAGTCGACCAGGGCCTCGTCCTCGACCATCGGCACTGCGGGGCCGAGTTCCTGAAACCGCGCCGCGCCGCGCACGTCCTCGAGGGTCACCGCGGCCGCGGTCTCGCCGGCCGCCGCCAACAGCAGCAGGCACGCCCCGGCCGCGGCCGGGGCGAGGCGTGCGGACCGACCCGCCGCTTCGCGCGCGTGAGCCATCTCGCGCCAGCCCGCCCCGGCCGGCCGGCGCCCGGCCGGAGCGCGCCGAGCCGCGCGGACCCGGACGACAGCCGTCCACCACGCCAGCAACCAGCCCGTCACCAGGAGAGCGCACACCGGACTGCCGCATGCTCCAACGAGATCCATTCCCCACCCCTTTCGTTCTCAATCGGCCTCGTTCACCGGACCGCCGCCGCGTCCCGCACCGCCGCGGTCCCGGCGAAGGCGCTTCACCATCGGCTTGAACCCCAGGTCGATCGCGTCCCGCAGCAGCTGCGCCCGAGACACCCGGAACTCCTGGCTCAACCGGTCCAGCTCCTCCTGCTGCTCCCGCGTCAGCCGCACCGACATCGCGCAGGGATACCGGCCCCGGAACTCCCCGGTCACCCGCAGATGCCTCGGGTGTCGCCCCGGGCTTCCAGATAGCGCTCGGCGACGGCCGCCTCGAACGTCGCCCGCGCACCCTCGCGCTCCGCCTCCGTCTCCGCCGCGGCCAGCGCGTCGGCCAGCGGCTGCACCGCGGCCACGAACGCCAGCTGCTCGTCCTGCAGGCCCGTGCCGCGCCCCTTCCACCAGCTCATCAGCGAGTCCGCGTCCCCGAACACCGTGCCCTCGAGGCTCCCGCACCCGAACCACGGACCCGCCAGCACGCGGGACTCGCTGCTCGTCGCCGACCCGAAGTCGCCGACGGCGTCGCCGTGAGCCGTCTCGAGGGCGAGGACGCGGTCCACGCCGTCCACGTGCGGCCGATTGAACGTGTCCGCGAGCCGCCAGTCGAACGCCACGACCTCCGCGTCCTTCCCCACCGACCAGGAACGGGTGTTGCCCCGCGACTCCTCCACCCCGATCAGCCGCTCGGCCTCGGCCAGGCGCCGCCTGCGGGCATCGCTCGACGCGAAGGCCTCGCCGCAGCCCGTCGCGCCCTCGGGATGGTCCGCGCAGGGGCGCATCGACCGGTAGTCGGCCTGCGGCCGGTCCTCGTCGAGCCCGGGCTGCCCGACCACCGGCGCGTGATCGACCGAGACCCGGACCCCGAACAGCGCATCGGCCGCGCCGAACGTGCCGGCGCCGGCGACCGACACCGACGCGACGAAGGAGTTCTCCTGCGACGGGCACACCGCCGCGACGCTGCCCCGGAAGGGCTCCGCCCAGACGCCGGCGAGGAACCGCGACACCGACGGCACGACGCCGGGAAGCGCGGGGTTCCGGACGAGCCCCTGCCGGAGGAGGCAATAGCCGCTGCCGTCCTGGCCCATCACGACGGCGCCGGCGCCGTCCGACCCGAACGGCCCGCCCATCTCAGACGGCAGGCCCTCCCAGAACACCCGCGCCCAGGGGACGTTCTCCGGGCCGCGGATCCGCGCCCAGTAGAGCTCGCGCCGCGTCTGCTCCTGCTGGAGATTGCCGTTCGCGTCGAAGCCCCGGAGGTCGCACGACGGGTCCCTGAGTCCGTTCCCGTCGAGGTCGCAGCTCGGATCGTGGACGTCCACCGTCTCCACGACGACCCGCTCCCTCACCTCCCACGCGTTCAGCTCGAGACACGCCAGGTTGTGGCGCACGGCCACGACGCCGGCCCCGTCCTGGTAGTCGATGCCGTCCCCGGCGTCGCCGACTCCGCCGCCCGGCGGCGACCAGTCACCGCCCGACGGGGAACCGTCGACCCCGCCGTTCCCGGTCTCCGGCCCATTGCCGAGGTTCCCGTCCCCGCCTTCCGAATCCTCCTCATCGTCATCGAGGCAGCCTTCGTTGACGGCGTTGTTCTCACCGCCCTCCATGCAGTTCTCGTTGTCGTCCTCGTCATCGCCCTCGTCGGGGTCGTCGTCATTCCCTTCCTCGTCGTCGTCCTCTCCGTCCCCCTCGCCGTCGTCATCCTCCTCGCCGTCCTGTCCGCGCGGGCGGTACCGCGCCTCCTCCCGCAGCCGGCCGGCGTCATGGATCCAGTGCTCGCCGGCGGGGCCCCCCGCCATGCAACCGCCCAGGAGCCGTCCCGCCGTCACCAGCCGATTCACGAGAAGACCGTCCTCGGGACAGCTCGCGCCCGGAGAGCCCGCCGCCAGGCCGTCCCGATCGCCGCCGGCGGCCGCGTCCGGCTCCCCATCCCCGCCGGGGTCCGGACCCGCACCCTCCACCGCCCAGGTCTCCGCCCGCCACCGCGCCCCCTCGCGGTCGTACCGGCTGCGCCGGGTCCACCGCCGCGTGTCGGTCCGCCCGCCCCAGAACGTCTCCACCAGGCGATCGGAATCCGCGGGAGCCTGAGCACGGCCGTAGTCCAGCTCGCCGATCCGGATCGCGCCCCCCACGGCTTCCGCCCGCCAGGCCGGCTCCGGACCCGGCACCGGCGTCGACGCCGAGCAGTAGAGGAGCGGCGAGCCGCCCTCGGTGCGGAGGCGGTAGTCCCAGTACTCGGCTCCGGCCCGGAAGTTGCCGACGTTCGTGACGCTCCCGCCCGGCGGCGGGACCGGATGGCCCGTCGCCGTCCGCGGATCGACGAAGCAGTTCACGCGGCCCGTGACCGCGCCCCTCCAGTCCCGGTCGCAGACGACGGCCGGCTGCTGCGCCCGCGCCACGGCCGCCTCGTCCGACTCTCCCCACACCAGCGCCCCGCCCGCGGCGAGGACCGCCGCCGCGCCCGCACGCCGAAACGCCCTCGAGAAACTCATGGCTCCCTCCCTGGTCGTTCACCCCTCACCTCGCTGGCGCCACCGCCGGCGCCGGCAGGTTCAAGGTCTGCGTCGTCGGCAGGTCGCGCGCCTGCGCCTGGACGTGACCCCGGTCGAGCTCGCGGCCGGCAACCCGATCGTGCGCGCCGTCGATGGCCGCCCGCCGAACCGAGGCGTGAGCCTCGTCGATCCGCGATTGCGCCTCCGGAGACGGCCGGTCCCGGCCGTCCAGCCCCCTCGCCACCAGTTCGGCGGCCGCCCTGGCGTGCCGGCTTCCTTCGGCCACGGCCCTCTCCGACACCCGGTCCACCGGCAGCTCGCTCAACGCCCGTGGCGGCTGGTAGTCGAGGCCCTGCTCGCGCGCGACCCTCGACGCAACCATGCCCGCCGCCGCCAGCCCGTCCCCCCGGTCCACCCGCGCCCCGTCGGTCCGCGCCGACACGAACGTCGAGGCCGCCGCGATCAGCAGGACCGAGCCGGCGTCCGGTCCCTTCAGCGCCTCGCGGTCCACCACCACCCGACCTTTGCCCGGCTCCACCACGATCCGGCCGTCCCCCTGGTCCGAGACCGCCAGTTCGCAGCCGGACTGCTGCAGCAGCTGCGCGAACACCTCGCGCGTCTTCGGCTCGACGCCCGCCTTCGCCGTGAAGATGACGCGCCCGCCGTCGGCGTCCGGCACGTCCGCCCGCGTGAAGAGCTCCGAGAACGACTTCCTCTCCCGCCCCGGCACGCTCGGCTGCGCCCACAGCTGCTCGCCGTTCCTGACCCGGCCGACGTCGTCATGGGCCTCCGCGTCCCGGCCCGCCCGGGCGCGGGCCGCCTCCGCCTGCCGGTCCCCGAGCTCGCACCACTCGTGGTTCTTGCGCCGGTCCCAACCGGCATGGACCTCCCGGAGCTCCTTCGCAACCCCAGACGACACGCCGTCCCGCCAGGCGCCGAAGCGCTCCTCGCGGGCCTCCCTCTCCCCGGGCGCGCCGCCCGACTCCCGCCGGTCGTGCCGCTCGAACGCCTCCACCGCCAGCTGGCTCAGGCGCCGGTTGTCGCCCGCCCGAGGCGTCCAGCCCTTCCCTTCCGCGAGCGACGTCGCGCACTGCCTCGACACCGCCACCGCGACGAGTGCCGGGTCCACCCGCGCCGCGACCACACCGGCCGAGAGCCACTTCGAGCGGCCGATGACCGCCCCAACGCGCTTCAGCCGCGTGACGTCCCCCCGCGCCGCCCAGGTCACCAGCCTGCGCGACACCGGCGCCATCACGCGCCCGGGCAACCCGTCGGCCAGCTGCCGCACCCGGTTGAAGCCCTCCGCCCGCCGGCCCGCGAGGCTGCGGACCGAACCCCGGCCCGTACCCTCGACGACCGGCCCCGCCCCGGCGTCGTGCTGCCGGAGCGCCACCGGGTCCGTCTTCCGCGCGGCGGCCACCGCCGCCCGGCCCCGGTCCGACAACGCCAGGCCTTCCATGCCGGGGCCCGGCTTCCAGCCCTCCGGCGGAGCCTTCTCCACCCGGCCGCCCCGGGCCGCGGCGATCTCCACCGCGCACGCCGCTCCCCATGTACGCGAGCCCCGCGCCGCCGATTCCGCCGCCGGGCCCGCCGCCAACGTCCGCCGCCCGCGCTCCCAGACCTCCTCCTTCGCCGCCGCCCGGTCCGGGAACTCCGAGCACTCCCGGCGGTGCGCGTGGAGCATGTCCACGGCCAGGACCGCCGTCTTCGTCCGGACCGGCTCCGCCGTCCGCCTATCGAGTACGTCGGCGACCTGAGGAGAGCCGTCGCCGCGCTTGCGCGCCATCGCGTCGGCCGCGGCCGCCACCAGGAGCGGGTCCGCCCCCACCGTGCGCAGCCCGGCCTGCGCGCGTGTCGAGGCCTCGATCCGCTCCCCCATCCGCGCCAGCGCGTCCTCGCCGCGCGCCGCGGCGACCTGCAGGCCGAGGCGGTAGGCGACGCCGGCGGCGAACGCGCGGGGTCCGCCCTCCATGTCCGCCTGCGCCTCGCGGGTGCGTTCCGCGTCGAGGGACCGAGGACCGGGGGCCCTCTCCCCTGTGCCAGCGGGCTCTCGCGCCGCCTCCACGGGCCCGGCCGGCGACGGCTCGCGCGCCGCCGACCGGCGCTCCGGCCGTTCCTCGATGTCCTCCTTCACCCCGGCCGCCTGAACGACCACCGCCCGCTCCGTCTCCCGGAACTCCCGCTTCGCCGCGTCGCACTCCGCCAGCGCCTTGGCCGCGGGCGTGCGCAGACTCGCGTCGAGGGCCTTCTCGAGCCTCTCCAGGTACTTTGAGCCGGCCTCCTCGAGGTACTCGTGGACGGCCTGCTTGATGACCGTTTCGGGGTGCTCGGGGTTCGCCACGAGCCGCTCGGCGAGCGACCTCCTGTACGGACCCGGCTCCGGAGATCGATCGCCCTTCCCCTTCTCGCCGCCCGCCGCCGGCGTTCCGGCCACCTGCACCGTCGCGGCCGCGCGGCCCGTGCCCGCGGTGGGAACGGTTGCGGCCGGTTCCCGTTCCGCCGCGGCGCCGCGCCTCTCCGCGAACGGGTCGTACTCCGGCGACTTCAGCGCCGCGATGTCCCGCCGCAGCCAGGCGCGGTCCTTGCCCGGGTCCGCCTGAGCGAACTCCTCGAGCGCCCCCGCCACCGACTTCGCCTGAAGCCGCCACTCGCGACCGACATCCGCCTCCTTCTGCTCGATCCCGTTGGCGAGCGTCCACCAGTCCGGCGGCGGGTTCTCCTTCTCGCGCCGCGCCCGCGCCTCCGCCACGCCCGACCGGAGGGCGTCCAGCTTGGCCCCGCGGGCGGCCGCGGAGAGCTCCGCGAGGTAGTCGCCGACCGCCTTCCGCTCGGCGCCCTCGTCGCCATCGGCTCCCGTCAACCGGCGGACGAGGTCCTCGCCGTCGAACGCCGTCGCGGACCGCGCAGTACCGTCCCTCTGAGCCATCACAGCCCCGCCAACGCCCTCTGGATGAGACCGGCGAACGCGCCGCTCATGACCCCGCCCATGACCCCGCCCACGAGCGCCCACCACCACACGCCGCGGCCCAGCGTCCCCGCGTTCTCCACCCAGCCCTCGGCCGCCGTCGCCGCCGCCTGGACCTCCACCTTCGCGGCGCCGACCCTGGACCCCAGGCTCTCCGTCGTCCGCTTGACCTCGTCGAAACGCGCGATCAGCTTCCGGCTGTTCGCCTCCACCTGATCGAGCACCGCCTGCGCCATCAGCGCCGACGTGACCACGCCCTGGGCGCGCTCGTCGAAGCCGCTCAGATGCGCGCCCACGCGCGACGACGTCGCCGCCGCCATCCGGTGCACGAGGGCGATAACGTCCTTCAGGCCTTCCTGGAGCTCACCCGCCACCACCGCCGTGCGGTCCCGGGCCGAGACCTCCGCGATCGCCGCGAGCATCTTCCCGACGTCGACCCCCGCGTGCGCGAGCTCCCGGATGACCAGCGCCGCGTTCTCCCGCACCGACATCCCGCCCGGCGCCGAGAAGAGCGCGCCGACTGCCTCTGCCGCCAGCAGCGCGCGGTCCGGGCCGAGGCCACGGTCACCCGACTCCAAGTCACGCAGCAGCCTTATCAGCTCACCCGAATCGTCCGACGCCGACGTCGCCGTCGACGCCAGGCTTCGCTCCTGCCCGCCGTCCTTCCCCGACTGTGCCGTGTCGTCCACGCTCTGCTCCACCGGCGCGTTCTTGGGCGCACCTTGCCCCTGCGCGTTCTCAGCGGCAGGCGTGGCTTCCCCCTCTCCGTCCCCCTTCGTGCCCGAGATCCAGTCCTCATCCTTGGCGGGAACCCGGGCGCCCACCTTCAGCCCGGGCACACTCGTCGAGGCCTGCTCCGCATCTACCGCCTCCGTAGCCATCACCACCTCTCCTTCACGCCAGCCCGGCCCCCACGGTCACCTGGAGCAGCCGCCCCGCGGTCCTCACCGTTCGCACCCAGGGTCGTCGCCCCGTCCCGCATCGCTGTCGCCGGCGCGGCGGCGCCGCGCCCTCCACCACATCACGGCCGCGACCTGCAACCACACCGCTTCCACCAGGGGTCGCCAGCACCAGCAACCACAACACCACGACGGTCGCGAACATCACCAGCTCGGACACCGTCTGCGGCCACAACCGGCCGCACGGGATCAGCCCGAGGACGCAGCCGAGCAGGTCCACGGTTCACCGGCTCCCCACATGCACCGACCACCAGAGAACCATCAGCGAAACCGACGAGCGCCCTGGAGAATGGTGGCGGTCGCCATTCAGGCCTCCGCCTCTTCGGCCGGAGCCCGTTCACGGTCTCGCTCGGAGGCATCCAGCTCGCACACCTTCGAGTGCGCCAGGTCGGCCACCTTCGCCACCGCAAGCAGGTCGTTCCGCCCGAAGCTGTGCGTCCACCGCCACTGGCCGCCTTCCTGGTAGAGCCGGGTCAGCTGCACCGTGTGCCACCGCCCGCCGTCCTGGCCCCGGTTGGCCCAGATCGTCGCCTTGATGCGGCCGAGCCGGACCTCCGCCGTGGGGCTATTCCCGCTCATCGACGACCTCCCCCGTGTCCTCCCCGCCCCGGGCCGTCACGTCCCCGTTCCCTGCGACAGCCGCCCGCTGCGGACGTACCACCGGAACTGCGGCGAGCCGGTGGCTGCCCTTGCCCGGTGCCCGGCGCCGGCGGGCACGCCACAGCTTCCCGGCCGACGAGCCGCCCAGCGCCAACAGCAGGGAAGCCACCGTCACCTCCTCCCGGGGACCCGCCTTCACGCCTCGCAGGCCTTCGACGGGACGCCACCCCGAACCGTCCGTGCCCAGCTCCGCCGCCCGCGGCGAACGCCAAGCCTCCCGCAGCACCCACCGCCGCTCGACGGCGTCGTAGCCGTCCACGTACAGCACTTCCCGAACGCCCCGGACGCCGCCCACCCGGGCCTGCCGAACCACCATCGAGAACGCCTGGGCCACGTTCCCGCACGTCACGTCCCACGGCAGCCCGTCCCCCGCCTGCATCGCGCAGTTCGCCATCCGCGACAGCGCGCTCTCGCACGTCGACGCATGGATCGTCGTCATCGAACCGCCGTGGCCGGTGTTCAGCGCCTGGAGGACATCCCCCGCCTCCGCCCCGCGCACCTCGCCGATCACGATGTGGTCGGGACGGTGCCGAAGGGTGTGCCTGACCAGGTCGCGGACCGCCACCCCGCCTCCCGACGCGCCGCGCGCCTCCAGGCGGACGCAGTTCGGGTGGTTGCACCGGATCTCCATCGTGTCCTCGATGACCACGATGCGGTCCTCCCGCGGGAGCAGGCCGACGACCGCGTTCAGCAGCGTCGTCTTCCCGCTGCCCGTCCCCCCGGCGATCAGGATGTTCCCGTCCGACGACGCCACCCGCGCCATCGCCTCGAGCACCGACCGCGGCAGCGAGCCCATCCCCACCAGGTCGTCCGCCGTCAGGAACTTCCTCCCGAAGCGCCGGATCGTGATCGCCACCTCCGGCGTCGCCGGCGGATACGCCACCGCCACCCGGGAGCCGTCCTCAAGCCGCGCGTCCACGATCGGCGACTCGCGCAGCAGGTCGAACCCCAACGGCCGCGTGACCTGCATCGCCGCCGAGCGGAGCGACGCCGCCGTCAACGTCTCCGAGACCCCCTCGACGCGCGTCAGCTTGCCGGCGCGCTCCACGTAGAGCGAGCCCGGCCCGTTGATCATGATCTCCGTCACCGAGTCGTCCGCCACGAGCGGACCGAGCTCCGGCAGGAAGTCCACCAGGTCCCCGAGCGAGAGCTGCCGTTCCATCAGAGCCTCCCCTCCATCAGAGCTTCCCCGCTTCCCGAGCCCGCCAGTACGTCAGGTCCTTGGCCACGTAGTCGGGCTTCAGATAGACCCTGGTCGCGTCGTGGACCTCGTTCCCGTCGAAGATCTGCGCGATGCCCGAGTAGTTCTCCAGCACCGTGAACTCCCGCGCGCCGAAGAGCGCCTCCTTCCGGTCCTGGAACGACTTCGTGATGCCCGCCGACGTCCCCGCCCCGCCGATCCTCCCCGACAGCAGGCTCGCTCCGGCCCGGCCCGTCTGCTCCTGCACCGACCAGCTCTCGCGCATCCGCGACACCTGCCCGCACAGGTCGCTCGCGATCTTGGCCGACTGGTCGTCCGCCTGAGACAGGTAGATGCGGCTCCGAAGCGTCTGAAGCAGCGTCCGCCACGCCTCCGAGCTCCCCAGCACGGAGCGCAGGCTCGACAACGACTGCGTCGCCACGATCGGGATGCACCGCGACTGCCGCGTCAACGAGAACGCCTTGTCGTCGCCGCCGTCGCCGCCCTCGCCCGCCGTGACGAACGCCTGGTACTCGTCGCAGATGAACACCGCCGGACGCGGCTCCCAGCCGGGCCGCTTCGCCATCCGCTCCGGACGCAGCAGCAGAGTACCGAGCCACCCCTGCTTGAGCATCACCCCGATCACCCGCCCGAGGTTCGGGTTCTTCCCCGCCGGCAGGTTCAGCGCGACGACCCGGCCCTGCTCGATCAACCGATCCAGAGAAGGCAGCGGCTTCAGGCGCTCGGCCGCCCTCGCCTTGGCCCCGCCGCCGACCGGGACTCCCTTCTTCCCGGCCGGGTCCGGACACGGCGGGCAGAACTTCGCCTTCACTTCCGGGAGGTCGAACATCCCCAGGAACACCGACAGACCCGTCGCCACGTTCGTGCGCGTCTGCTCCGCCAGCTGCTTCCAGTCCTTCTCCAGCCACAGCTCGACCGACGCGAGCTCGCCGCGCTGGGTCAACTCCATGTGCTCGTACTCTTCCTTCGTGTGCCCGGGCTCGGCGTCGCTGTAGCCGACCCGGTACACCTCCGGCTCGTCCCCGAGGTGGTGCCGGCAGTCCTCGACCGCGCGCTCGACCTGGTCCTCGCGGGCCGCCGCGATCCGCGCCGCCATCCGGCCGTTGCTGGCCGGCTCCCACACCCAGTTCGCCAGCTTCTTCCGTTTCGCCTCATACAGCTCGGCGTCGACGCACACGTCGACCACGTCCGGCTTCGCCCACCGCTCGTCGAGGCGCTTCTTCATCGCCGCGATGCCCTCGGTGATCCTCTCCTCCTCGAGCACGTAGTGGTACAGGTCCGCCATCGTCACCCACGACGGATACTCCAGCCGTTTCAAGACGATCACCCACTGCGCGAACGCCGTGTACGCCTGCTGCCAGAACGGCTCCTTCCCCTTGCCGTAGAGCTGGTTGATGAGCGAGGCGATCGTGCCGGCCAGCGACGAGGGGTCCAGCCACGGCGCCGCCAGCGGGTTCCACGCGTAGCCGGACGACTCCATGTTCAGCTCGATGTAGTCCTCCGACCGGCCGCAGTCGTCCAGCATCTTCTTCACGTCGAAGCAGAAGTCGCCCTTGACCTCCAGGCAGAGCGCCGCCGCGCGCTTCGCCCTGTCCTGAGCACGCCACGTCAGGAGCTGGCGCACGAAGGGGCGCATGCAGCCGGCCGTCTTCCCCGTGCCGACCGCCCCCAGGATAAGAAGCCCGGTGAACAGGCCCTTCTTCGGTATCACCAGCCAGCGGGGGTTCCGGACCTCCTCGAACCGCGTCCGATGGTGCTGCTCGCCGATCACGAGCGACGGGTCGGGGTCGTCCGGCGACTGCGGCCAGGCCGGCAGCTCCCCGCGCCCGAATACCTCCGAGACGTACGACTCGAACCACACCCGCTTCACCGACTCCGCGATGAGCGCGAGAATCAGCACGATGACGCCCGGGCTCACCAGCGACCACGCGCGGAGCGCCTCGTGCCACATCGGCGACTGAAGCCGCACGAGCCTCACCGCCGGGTCCTCCGACGGCCAGGGGAAGTACCAGCACCATGCCACCGTCACCGCGACCGCGGCGTTGAACTTCCAGGTCAGCAGCCGCCCCAGATAGGCCATCATGCCGGCACCTCCTCCAGCACGAGCTCCTCGGTCTTCGCCACCCCGGGACTCACTTCCGACCGCGCCTCCTCGATCGCGGCCGCCAGCTCCCGACGGCGGCGCGCGACACCTTCCGGCCCGCCGTGCGCCTCGAGCACGGCCGGGGCGTTCCCCGCGAGCACGTAGTCCAGCTGCGTGTCGAACCAGATGCCCCGCACCGCCCGGTGGCTCTCGCCGGACGCCTCCCAGCCGCTCATCACGTCCGCGACCGGCACCGACAGGGTCTGCGCGCTACGCGCCACGACGACCGTCGTCTGCACGCCCACACGGCCCAAGGCCTGCCACAGCGGGGCATAGCTCCGGCACCACTTCCGCAGCCCCTCGCTCTCGTCACGCTCCTCGACCACCAGCGGGTACACGAACAGGGAAACGTTCCCGTCGGCGGCGTGCGGGGAGCGGTCAGGGAAGTAGCTCGGGCGCTCCCTGGCCGCCGTCTCCTCCAGCGGCACAACTTCTCGACGGGCCCGATAGCCCTTTTGCGGAAGCACGGCGCGGTCGATTCCCAGGGCGTCGCACCATCCCACGGAAGCCTCCACCGTGCCGAGCCACGGATACCACCAGCGGGACAGGACCGCGCCGACGCGCACCAGCCGCCGCTTGACCTCCACCAGCGTCGCTTTCTTCTCCGCCGGGTAGCGCCAGCGGCTGTTCTCCATGCCGAGCTCCCGGTAGACCTTCTTGCCCACGAGCTGATGCACCTGCACGCTGCGCGTGCCCTCGCGCTGGAGAGGGAAGGTCTCGAACGCCGTGCCCAGCTTGTCGTGGAGGTCGGCGATCCACCTGAAGGCTGTTCTCCGAGCCGCCGGTAAACCGCGACCGCGACACCACGATTCCGCCTGGCGCACCAAACACACCCCCCCGCTCCGGCCGACGAGCACGACGAACTCTGCCTCCATCTGGTCCAGCCCGAACTTCTCCCGGAGCCGACCGGCCATCTCTTCCGACCGCGCCCGCGCCTCCCCACTCTCCATCACCGCACCACCTCGCTGGCCTCCAGGAAACTGATCACGAGCCCGATCGGGTTGTCGAAGATGAGCGCCCGGTCCACCGCCGTGAACGAGAACTGCAACCCCAGCGTGACGCCGGTTCGCGCGGTTTCCCGCCCCGCCACGTAGGTCACCCGGTCGAACCGGACCTCCGCGCCGTAGGGAGGCTCGAGGCCCGGGACCACCCGGATCGCCACGTCCTCCACCCGCACCTCGGCGGTCAACCGGCCCGACAGGTAACCGGTCACCTCGCCGGAATGCTCCACCACGAGAGCGTCCGCCACCGACTGCGACACGAAGTGGAACGACCGGCCCCAGCGCTCCTCCACCACCGCCGCGCGCCGCTCGTACTGGTCGATCACGAAGCGCCGGATGAAGAAGAGCGTCTCCGGCGACGTCGGCGCCACCGCCTCCGGCAGGTAGTCCACCACCTCGGCCCGCCCCACCTCGTCGACGCGCACCACGAGCGGCGGCGGCTCGGGCTGGAGCGCGGCCGCGCAGTGCCCCGCCCCCGACGCCGTCACCCCCAACGCCAGCAGCAACACCACCGCGCGGTACTGACGCGCACGATGCATCTCCTCGCCCCAGATCTCCGCGAACTCCCGCGCACCGGCCATCCGTCAGACCCCCGCCCTCGTGAAGCGCTTCGCCGCCATCGCCCCGGCCCGCAGCGCCACGCTCTTGCCTGCCGTCATCGCCGCCAGCGCCACGCCCGCCATGCCCGAGGTGGGCGCCCCCATGCCCGAGACCAGCGCCGCCGTGAACTCACCCACCTTCAGCGACATGAAGAGGCAGCACACCATGATGGGGAGCCACTGGAGCGTCGGCAGAATGAGATCGTCCCAGAGCCGGCCGACCTGGAGGTTCACGCCGCCGTCTCCGGGCACCGGGCTGATATCCGCGACCAGCGCCGCCATGTTCGTGATCGGTCCCAACGCCAACTCGCCGATCAGCGCCATCATCATGCCCCCCACGAACGCCTGCAGCGAGTACTGGAGGATCGCCTTGAACCACGACCAGAACATGAAGCTGAGCTGCTCGACCAGGAGAAAGGGCACGAACACCGGGCCGGCCAGCGACATCATCCCCACCGCGACCTCGGCCCAGAGCGTCTGCACATACACGAGGACCAGCGCCAGAAGAACGAACACCAACCCGAGGACGGTGACAATCATCAAGACGACGTACATCAACGCCAGCTGCGCCAGCACGGCGAGCCCGCTGAACAGACCGGCATCCCCGAACACCGAGATCTGCAGCACCTTTCCGAGCATCTGGCCCACCGCGGTCAGAACCGCATTCAGTGCTTCCGTCCAGGGCCCCCCTCCGGGATTGAGCGCCGCCGCCATCGCCGGCCCCTGGTTCGTCACCATGGCCACGAACGTCTGGTTCCCGAACAGCTCGTAGTCGGTGTAGAACCCCTCGAGGATCATCCTCGGGACGGCGAGCCAGAAGAGGAACTTCACCAGGTCGCCTATGTCGAACCGCCCCCCGAGCGCGACCTGAATCCCCTGCCAGGCCACCATGCTCAACGCCAGCGCCCCCCACAGCGAGAGACCGAGGTTGTAGAACCAGTCGCGCAACGTGACACCGCCCCCGACAATCCGGTCGCCCACCGCCTCCAGGGCATCGTCGATCTGCGTCGACCCCGGATCCGTCGGCTGCGCCAATGCCGGCGCGACTCCCAGGACGACCAGGCTCAGCGCAACGACCGCGACGAGGCGCCGGCGGCGGGCAGCATTCGCCACGTCAGTCCTCGTCGTACGCCGACCCGAACGGGGCGGGGGTGTCGGTCACGGTGAAGTCGAGCTCGCCAATGCGCTGGAGGCCGCGCGTCATCTCCGACCGCCGCCGCGCGGCCTCCCACAGCTTGCGATCGCGTTCCTCGATCGCGCCCTTGAACCGGGCCGCCGCCACCCCCAGCGTGCCCGCCGCCGTCGACGCCAAGCCCGCCACGACCATCGTCTGCCCGCTGCTCTGCTCTGCGTCGCTGGCCGTCTCGGCCGAGCTCACCTCCACCGCCTCCTCCACGACCTCCTCGAGCGCCTCGAGCATCCCTTCGTCCGGACCCAGGGCCTGCGCGCCGTCGGCCGCGGCCGCGCCCAACAGCGCCGCGGACGCCAGCCGGCTCTCCAGCGAACGCGCATACCGCATCCCGTGGATCACCGACTCCGCCTCCACCGCGCTCCGGAAGGCCGCCAGCGTGTCGGCGTCGACCGCGTCGAGGCTCTCCAGCGCGCCCATCGTGCTCCCGATGCCGCCCGTCCACGACAACGGGCCGCTCTCGAGGAAGCCGTTCCAGCCCGCCAGCGACTTGAAGTCGTACGCCCCCCAGCCATCGCCTCCCGCGAGCTGCGCCGCCGTCCGGTAGTCGCCGAGGCCCTCGGAGACGAGCGCCGTGCTCTCCGGCGCCAACTCCCACACCTCCGGCACCTCCAGGAACTGCCGGTAGAGCCCGCGCCAGTCAGACAGGCTCCGGATTCCACTCACGACCCCGCCGGGGTCCAGCAGGCCCCGGAACTCGGCCGTCGCGTTCGCCGTCATCTCCTCCGCGGTCTGGACGATCCGCCGCAGGTTCTCGAGAACCGAGACCATCTGGACGAGCATCCCCGCCCAGCCCGCATCGCTGCGCGACGGCGCAGTGAGGAAGAGCACGCACACGAGCCCCACCGCGACCGCCCCGCGCATCAGCCGGGAGCTCCTCGGACGCCGCCGACGCACCTCGATGTCTTGGCCGCTGTCAGTCATGACTCACCTCCGAAACCGGGGAACACGCGTCACCAGCCGGCCAGGGGGCCGCCGGCGAATGCCGGACTCGACACGTCGGCGTCGAAGAGCTCCTCGATGCCTTCGAGACTCTCGATCGCCTCCTGCCGGCGGAGCGCCTCCTGAAGCAGCCGCGCCTCCTCGTCCCGCCGCGCGATGTCGAGCTCCGCCGCCTCGATCTCCGCTTCCGCCGCCGCGAACGACGCCATCGACTGCAACCCCGTCACCATCAGCGACCGCAACTGCGCCATCGACGGGCAGGCGCCGCCCGACCCGTCCCCGCCGTCCGCCTCGCAGTCCGCCGACGAGAGCGCATCCAGGGCGTCGAGTAGCTGCGCCCGGCCGCCCTCGGTCTCCGCCACCCCGTAGGGGCACCGCATGGCGCTCGAGCCCGGTCCCGGGTCCGTCTCGCACCCGTGCCAGTTGGCGATCTTCACGGCCGCCGCATCGACCAGCTGCCGCGCGTACTCGCTCTCCGACCGCAGCCGGTCATGATCCGCCTCGACCAACGCCTGCCTCAGCCGGAACGCCTCCGCGGCCTCCGCGGGCACGCCGTCACCGGCCATGTCCGCCGTCAGCTCGGGCAGGTCGTCCGGGACGCACACCCGTTCCGCCGCCGACCCCGTCTCGGGCAGCGCGCCGCCGGGGCAGGCTCCGATCTCGGTGTCCTCGGGATGCGGGATGTCGCCAGCGTTGAACGCCGACCAGTCGCCGCCCTTGAGCGCGGACCTCAGCTCCCCCGCGAAGTCGTCCACCGGCTCGATCAACCCCCGCGCGTGGCTGAGCGCCTCGTCGCGGAGCCGCATCATGCTGTCCCGCACCGCGACCATCTGCGACACCACCGACGCCATCTGGCCCACCACGATCCAGGAGGCAGGGTCGAGGCCCAGGAACGCCTGCGCCGGCCGGCGAGTACCGGCCAGCACCACCGCCAGCATCACCGCCACCGCCCATGCCAGCCGCGCTTTCCTCGTCATCTCGCCCTCCTCGGGAAGAACCGAACAAACGCCACGGCCCCAGCCACAACGCCGCGCCGAGCACATGACCCGTCTCCATGAGCCGCTCCGCCAGCGCCAGCATCAGCACGTCGTCCAACCGCATTCTCGTCATCGGAGCCCCCTCTCCCGGCCCGCGTCGCCGCGAGGCACGATCAGGTCCTGCGTCAGCCAGATCCGCATCGGATGCCCGGCCCGGATCGTGATCTCCGGCAGCCGGTTCATGTAGCGGTCGAACAGCTGCGTCGCCGTCAACGCGAACTGCTGGCTCACCGGGTCGTAGAACGAATCGCTCCCGCCGCCGCGCACCAGGCCCGCCAAGAGCCCCACCGCGCCCACCGCCCCGAACGTCGAGACGTAGTGCCGGTTGACCTCGTCCGCGAGCCCCGCCTCCCCGATGGCGTTGAGACCCGCGAAGGACATCCGCACCGTGCGCCCGTCGGGGAAGACGAGCCGGTCGAAGCCCACCGCCAAGCGGCCCTGGAACGCCCCCGTCACCTGCTGCGCCTCGCCCAGCGCGAGCGTGCCGCGCGGGATCACGACGTGCCGCCGGTCGCGCGACCACACCGGGATCGACACCAGCGCCCGCACCGGACCCGTGAACTCGCCCGAGAGCTGCGTCTGCAGCGTCGCCTGGAGCATCCGGCCCTGGTAGACCAGGTCGGCCCCCTCCGGGACCTCGCCCCACCGCGCCACCGCGGCCGAACCCGCGCCCGACTGCTCGGCCACCCCGGCCGGCCCCAGAGGCGGATAGACGTCGACCGGGGCCGCGACCGGCCCGCCCGACGCGGCCTGGACCGTCATCGCCGCTCCCCCGGGAGGAGGCGAGTCGCCGCGCAGAGGCGGCGCACCGGCCGGCGCCCCGCCGGACGACGGCGCGGCAGCCGCTTCCGCGGATTCGGCTTCCTGGGCCAGCCGGACGAGGCGTTCCAGGTCGCTCTCCCGAGGTGCCGGGACCGGCGACGGAACGGGAGCCGCCTGCGCCATCACCGCACCGACCATCGCCGGCGCCCGCATCGAGTTGGCGAACCGCTCCATCTCCGCCAGCCGCATCGCCTCCCGCAGCTGCTCCTCCTCGACCGACCCGACCGTCCCCAGGAGCTCCAGCCGCTGGTTCGGGGACAGGTCCTGCTGCTGCGACTCCGCGCGGAGCTGCGTCGCACGCTCCAGCGCCTCACGCGCCGCCTGAAGCTCCACCCGGTCCTGCTCACGCTCCTGTGCCAAGCGGCGGTCCTCCTCCTCCCGCCGCAGGAGCTCCACCTCCTCACGCTCGCGCTCCAGCTCCGCCAGCGCCTGACGCGCCCGCTCCGCCTCCACCGAGAGCGCCGCCATCACCCCCTCGGCGTCGGACCCGGTGACCGGCGGCAAGTCCACCAGAGGAGCGTCCTCCGACGGGACTCCGGTCCCCGTGTCCGTCGTCAGCAGCATCGCGATGATCACGAACGCCGACAGCCCGAGCCCCACGTACACCGGCAGGTTCTTCGGGATCCCCTTCGGGATGCGGTCCGTCACCGTCCACTTCGCCATGGCTCCTCCCGGCCCCGCATGCGCCACGGCACGCCGGCGCCCAGGCTACCCACCCCGAGGATCCCCGCCTCGACCACCCCCGCCACGCGGATCACCTGGCCCACGCCCAGCACCTCGTGCGCGAGGACCCGCGCCGAACGGTCCTCGAGGAGCCCCGCCACCACCACGTCCTCGGCCAGCACCTGCCGGAAGCGGATGTAGGTGAACTCCGTGTCGTGCCACATCCCCTCCACGAAGTACGGAGCCCCGCCCACGTCGACCTCCGGGTTGAACTCGAAGACGAAGTGCAGCTGCGTCGGATAGGCCGCCTCGAACGCCTCCGCCTCCGCGTTCGCGGCCCGCACCGCGTCCGCCAGGCGGTCGACCGCCTCGCTCCGGATGCGCTCCACCGAATCCCGAGCCCGCGCCTCCCGCTCCCGGATGCCCTCCACGTCGACGGCCGAGACGAACACCGCCGCGTCCTCCTCGCCCGACGTGCCGGCCACGACATCCTCCCGGAACGCCTCCGCACCCGCCCCCGCGCCGTCCTCGGCGAACACGCCGCCGGCGACGTCGAGGTGAACCACCGTGTGCACGGGCAGCACCTGGTTCTCCCGCAGGCCCACCGACACCACCCGGCCCGACGCGAGCACGAGGTTCAGGTTCGTCTTCGCATCGGCGACCAGCGGCCGCACCATCGTCAGGTGCCCCTCGCCGGTCACCACCCAACGCCGCGGGTCACCGACCCGGCGCTCCACCACCCGCCATGCGCGCGGCAGAACCACCGTCGTCTCGAACCCCACCCGGGTGATGACCTCGAGGAGCGCGACCCCCGACCGCACGCCCGCCATCGCCGCGCCCTGCGGCACCTGAGCACCGGCCGGCGCGCCCGCCGCCAGGGCCGATGCCAGGACGGCCGCCGTCGACGCCCGCCGCAACCCTCTCCGCATAGCCGCTCTCTCCCCTCGGCTCGGCGCGCCCCCGCTCACCGCATGAGCAGGACGAAGCCGCCCAGCACCGCGCCCCAGCTCCAGAACATCCGCGGTGGCTCCCCGAACTGCCGGCGCCACCAGCCGGGACGCTCCTGCGGCATCCAACCGCCCTCCGATGCCAGACCGAAGTACGCCTCCCGACCGCCCAGCGACAGGATCCCGTGCCGCAGCACCTGGTCCGCCACCAGCAGGCCCTCCGGCTCGACGTCCACCTCCACCAGCTCCCGTTCGCCGCCCCGGTAGCTGAACAGCGCCGGCAGCTCCTGGCCCTCCGACCGCAGATACGTGAACCGCCCGTCCGTCCACATGTCCCGCACCTGGAACGGCACGTCGAACGCCTCGACCGTCAGCCGGTACGGCAGCCGAACCCGCAGTGCGAAGTCGCGCCGGTACTCCTCCCGCCGCGCCTCGGCGCGCTCCCACACCGCCGCCACGTCCAGCGCCGAGGACGCGATGACCGCCCGCCGGTCGGCCTCGAACGCCGCCATCCGCTCCTCGTGGCCCTCGACCAAGCCGGCTGCGCGGTACGCGGTGGGAACGAGCGCCAAGGCGGCGTCGTCCAGCTCCGGCGCGAACTCGTCCTCCCGCGCCTCGACCGTCACGACGTAGTCCGTCACGGCGTTGCTGTCCTCGACCATCGTGAACGTGAACACCCGCCCCGTGGCAGAGCGCACCGTGAGGTTGCTCACCATCCCGACCAGGAGCGGCTTCACGTACAGCACCGCCCCGGCCGGCGTGACATCCCAGTTCTCCGCGTCCCCCGAGGCCGTCTCCACCACCGACTCGCCCTCGGGGAGCACGATCGCGGTCACCGTCCGCACCCGCGTCCAGATCCGCACCGGCTGCGTCTCGCTCGCCTGCACCGTGCGGATGGGCGTTCGGCCGTCGTCGACGCCCGCACCGCCCAACCCCGGCGCTCCGTCATCGGACCGGCCGGGCTGCGCCGCCACAGGAAGCGCCAACCCGGCTCCCAGGCCCAGCACCAGCACCGCCGTCATCACCGTCTCGGCCCTCATCACGCCACGACCTCCTTCGCCCCCGCCTCGCCCTCGTCGACACCGGCCGCCAGGCGCATGAGCGCCCCTTCGAGACCCCAACGCGCGATCGCCTTCTCGCGACGCACCGCCTCCACCGGGTCCGACGTGTAGAGCCAGTAGCTCTCCGGGTCGACCGTCAGCGTCACCACCGACGTCTCGTCGGCGCGCCGGATGAACAGCTCCCGCTTCGGCTCCAGCTCGCGGATCGTGCGGACGTCGGCCGCCGACAGCTCCAGCACCCGCGCCGCCTCGTCCGGGAACTCCGGGTTCGCGAGGAACACCTTCGTCGGCAGCGACTCCAGCAGCTGGCGCCCGCCCTTCAGGACGTCCCCGACCGACTGCGTCGCCAGCACCAGCGCCCCGTTCCGCTTCCGCCACGTCTTCGCCGCCTCGAGGAGCTGGCCCGCCACCATCGGGTCCGACAGGTAGCGCCACGCCTCGTCCACCACCATCACCTTCAGCCGGCTCCGCTCCCCCTCGTCGTCCATCACCAGACGCAGTCGTTCCAGGAAGAACCACAGCGCCGCCTCGCACCAGTCCTCGTACCGGTCCGCGCCCTCCAGATCGATCACCTGCCACCACCCGAACCCCGCGTCGCCCGCCGCCGGCGGACCGTCGAACCACCGCGCCCACGGCCCGCCCTCGACCCACCGCGACAGCGCCGGCCACATCGTCCGCGGGAGGCTCTGCCGCAACGCCCCCAGCGTCCGGCGCTCACGCGGCAGCCGGTAGATCTCCTCGATCCGCTCGCCCACGTCCGTCGAGTCCTCGCCCTCAGCCTTGTAGCCCCCGATCGCCAGCAGCGACACCATCCACCGGACGAGGAACTGCGTCGTCCGCACCGAGTGCGGCAGCCCGAACGGCTGGAGGCCGAACCCCGCCGTCCCCTCGGACGACCCCGCCTCCAGGCTCGCGCCCCGGTCGAGCCCCATGTACTCGCCCCCCACGAACTCGGTGAGGTGCCGGTAGGAGCCCCCGAGGTCCAGGATGAGGATGCGCGGGTCGTAGCCGAGCGCCTGCATGAGCAGGAAGTTGAGGACGAACGACTTCCCCGACCCCGTCGCCCCGAGGATGAGGGTGTGGCCGACGTCGCCCCCGCCGAACAGGTCGAAGCCGTAGCGCGTCCGCCACGACGTCTCGAACTCGGCCAGGCACGGCGCGTCGAGGTGCTCGCACCGCGCGTGCCCCACCGCCGGGCCCGCCAGCGGCGCGACCGCCGCGGCCAGGGCCGACGACACCATCAGCGTCCGCCCCGACAGCCCCCGCGGCTGACCCGGCATCCGCCCGAACCACACCGGCGCGGTCCCGTACGTCTCCCGGATCATCTTCCCGTCGACCGAGCCCATGATCCGCTCGATCTCGGCGCCGGCGAGCTCGAACTCCCGCTGCGTGTCCCCCCACACCGCGACCGACATCACCACCTCGCCGAACGACAGCCCGCCCTGCTGCAGGTCGACCAGGGCCTCGCCGATCCACTCCACCTCGGCTGACGCCCCCACGTCCTCGAGCGCCTCGGTCGTCCCCGCCGCGTCCTGCATGTGGGCCTGCATCGAGTAGCGACCCTGGAAGTAGTGCCGCCGCGTGTTCTGGATGACCGCCCGCGCCATCGCCTTCTCCATCGGACGCCACTCCAGGACCACCGACAGGTCCGCGTCGAGCGAGTACAGCTCGTCGAGGCAGTTCGCCACCGCCAGCGTCGGCACCGAGACCAGCGAGTAGAGCTGCGCACGCCGCTCCCCGACCCGCAGACCCTTCCGCACCGTGATCTCGACCTCCCGCATCCCCAGACGCCAGTTCAGGCCGTGCCCGAGGACGGCCGGTGGAGACCAGGGCTCGGACACCCCGTTCACGATCCGGTAGAGGACGCCCGCCGCCTCCGCGGCCGGCACCGGAGACACCCGCGTCAGGTCCGACAGCCGCGCCTCCAGGCTCGCCAGCTCGTCGCGGACCTCGCCGACCGCCTCCTCCAACACCCGGCGGACCACCACCGACAGGTGCGGCTGACGGCGGCGTCGCAGCAGCTCCCGCGCCAGGCCGAGGAGACGCGCTCCGACCGCCGCGTCGGGGTCCTCGTTCATCTTCCGCAGGACACCCCGGTCGAACTCCCAGACCACGTACACCGCATGGCGGCGGGCCCGCTCCGCCACGTACGCCGCGCGCTTGCTCCGCGCCAGCCCCGCGATGTCCAGCGCCCCCGAAGCCGCCGGCGTCTCCAGCCGCGAGCGCTCCACCACCCACCACAGGCGCCCGGACGACGGGAGGGAGGCCAGCGTCCGCGACCAGCTGGTCACCACCCGGTCGAGCGTCTCCGCATCGCTCCCGTCCGCCACGAAGGGCTCCACACGCGACACCGCCAGCAGGCGCCCCGACCGCAGCAGGCACACCCGGTCGTCGCAGAACCCCCACCAGGGAAGCTCCTCCGACAGCGGCCGCCCCCGGAACGCGTCCGCGGCCAGGACCTGCTTCACGGCTTCTCCTCCTCCCGCTCCGCCGCCGAACGCACCTCCATCGCCCAGGGGTTGTCCGGCAGCCGGCCGGGGTCGTACCAGCCCCCGGGATGCTTCACGGCGTCCCGGAACATCTCCATGAACCGCGGGTCGTACTTCATCGCCCCCCACACGAGGCACCAGAGCCCGGCGAAGACGACCGCCCCGAACAGCAGCGAGTCCAGCGACGCGAACAGCACCACGGAGAACATCGCCGCCAGCCCGCAAGCCTTCCTCTCGATGCCCAGGACCGTGAGGACCTGGTTCAACCCGCCGTAGGCGTCCCGGACCTTCGCACCTCTCGGCACTCGCTCACCTCCCTCCGGGCCGCGTGACGATCACCCGCGCCAAGTCGTCAACCGCGGCTCACCGCCAGAACGAACAGTGGTTCGCCTCGGCCCAGACCGCGACCCCGGCGACGGCCGCTCCGAACATCCACGACACCCGCGCCGCGACCGCGACCGCCGACAAGATCAGCGCCAGATACACGGCTCGACGCGCGATGCCCATCGAAACCACTCTCGCCGGCACGAATCCACGGCCGCGCAACGAAAGGCATCCGCCACCCGCAGCCTCACGCCACCCCGCACATCACGTCGACCCCGAAGAAGAACGAGATCGCCTCGGGCCCGAGAAGCACCATGCCCGCCCCGAACGCGACCGCCCCGAGCATGGCCTTGCTCGCTCCCTCACCCATCGCATACGCGATCCCCGCCACCACCACCGCGACGATCGCCAGCGACTTCCCGACGATGCCCGTCAGCAGGACGCAGATCTGCTTGGCGGCGAGACCCCACGGCGTCATGTCCGCCGCGGTGGTGGCCTCCGCCGCCGTCGAGCCGACGAGCAGCAGGAACACCACGCACAGCAACAGAGAACCGTGCCGGTCGACGAACTCGCCGGCCCGCCGCGCCGCCCCGGCTGCCCAATCCCTGCAGGAGCTTCCCCTCAACGCCATCGCTCACCTCCAGCCACCGGACAGACGTTCCCCCGCCCCGGTCACTCGACGTAGTCCCCCGACTCCTCGCGGGCCAACGCCTCCCGAAGCTCCGGGTCGCCGCCCTTGCCGCGCCGCATCGTGCGTTCCAGGAGCTCCACGCGTTCGCCCACCTCGCCCAGCGCCAGGACCCTCGCCAACTGGTACGTCCCGCTCGCCACCGCGAGGAACGCCGCCGACGCCATCACGCCGAGCCGCAGGCCGTGCGCCCCGACCACGTAGGGCCGGAACACCGACAGGTACCCGAACTCCACCGCGGCCGCCGTGCCCCCGAGGACGAGAATCACCAGCGTCATCCCCAACGAGAACCGCCCCGGCGTCATCGCACCCGCCCCACCTCGAACAACCGCTCCGCGAACTCGCCCGGGCGGCGCCCCGGGATCCGCTTCGACGACATCGCCATGCGCAGGACGGCCCGCTCCATCCGCCGCGCGAAGCTCCGCGTCGCGCCCGCGAACGCCACCACCATCCCGGCCTGAAGCTTCGCCTGCACCTGCGCCGCGGAGTACTGGCCGGTGGCCACCTCCAGCTGGATGCCCATCTCGCGGCCGGCGTCGTCGGTCACCTCCACCACCGCGTCCGGCAGGTGGATCTCGCCATCCACCTCCGGCACCCCCAGCGCCGCCGCCGCGCCGACCCGCGCCTTCCGACGGGCACCCCGGTCCTCACCGGCCGCTTCCTCCGCCCGGGCCAGGGCGCCCTTCAGCTCCGCCTCCATGCGCACGCCGCGCACCGCGCCGCCGCAAGCCTCCACCCGCTCCCGCACCGAGAGGACGAGGTCCGAGACCGCCGCGTCGTGCGCGAGCTCGCGCGGCCGCACGAAGCCCGACCAGACCCGGCCGCCCGGCTCACCGGCCTCGCGGCGATTCCGCTCGCACACCCCCGCGCCCTTCGCGGTCAGCGCCAGGACCTGGAACGACTCCGCATCGCCGTTCCGCTTCGACCCGATCGGCTTAACCGACCGGCGTTCGATCAACCCCTGCTGCTCGAGCGCGCCGATGCCGCGCCGCGCCGTGTGCGGATGCCCGTCGAACGCCGCGTCGACGACGCTCCGGTACGAGACCACCCGGAGCTTCGCGAGGAGCTCCAGCACCTCGCGCATGCGCTCCGCCTGGGTGCGCCGCCGCACCCGCTCGCGCTCGCGGTCGCGCCGCCCCGCGTCCCGGCGCGCGCCGGGCTCCCTGCGCAGCAGAGACGGGTCGACGACCCGCCCGATCCAGGCGGTCCGCTCCCGCCGGCGCTCCGGCGCCTCCCGGTCGCGCACGATGGGCACCGCGCGCACGGACCGCTCCACGCCCGTCGTCCGGGACACCCGCCGCACTTCACCCACGCTCCGCACGTCCATCACCGGCCTGCCCGCTCCCGGGACCTGGAGACCGCCGGCCCGAGCCACTCGCCGAACCAGCCCTCCCCGTCCGACTCCGCATCGAGCCACAGCTCGCGCAGCTCGGCCGCCACCGAGGGCTCGCGGCCCGCCGCCTCACGCAACCGCTCCATCCAGGGCGCATCCCCGGCCGCCTCCGGACCAACCGCCGAAACGACCTGCGAACCGTCCGGGAGAACAACATCGGCCGCGCCGGCGATCACGTCCCCGAGGCCTTCCTCTCCCGTCTCTTCCCGCGCCGGGGCACCGTCGCCGACGGCGTCGCCGCCACGCTCAGCAGCCGCGTCCCTGGCCGCATCATCCAGAGCCAGCGGCTCGTCGAGCCCGAGCCCGCCCGCCGTGCCGCCCGCACCCGGCGCCGCGCCTCCGGTCTCGCCGGCCGCACTGGTCGCCGGACCTCTCGGCCCGCCGCCCGCCGCGGCCGGCACCGGCTTCTCGGCGTTCGCCGCCCGCCGCCGGCCGGCCTCCCCGTCCTCGACCGCGGCCGCGGTCACGAAGGCCGACCCCGCCCGGGTGCAGGCGTCGGTCGCCGAGCCGGCAAGCGCCGGCGCGGGAGCGCCCACCGCCGCCAGCAGCTCCCCGTACGCCCGCGCCCGGCCCCCGTCCTGCCAGCGGTCCCGAAGCACCCGCCACTCCCGCCTCACGCGTCGGTACTCCCGTGGGAAGCAACCGCCCCAGTTGCCGTAGAACACCACCAGCGCACGCGCAACCTCCACCCGCGCCGGCGCCGGCAGCGCCGCCACCACCAGCAGCGGGTCGACCCGCGTCCGTATCGCCTCACGCGCCCAGTCCCGCCAGCCCACCTGCTTCACCCCTTCGGCGACCGAGCGCACCGACGCGCCGTCGCCTTCCGCCGCGCGCACCAGCACCTCAAGCGCCAGCATCGCCCGCCGCCGCAACGCTGACGCCCCGACGGCCCGAGACTCCGTCCACGAGCCATGTCGCGAGGTTCCCCGCCTCCGTCACCACCGACGCCCAACCTTCGCGCTCCGCCAGCGCCCTGAGCCCCACGTCGACCTCCACGTCGCGGGCCGCCTCGTACCGGACGCCGCACAGCTCGGACAGCCGCTTCGCCGCGAGCGCCCCAACCACCCGGGCGCGCGCCGCCCACGCCGGGCCCGAGAAGTCCACCGGTCGCGCCAGGACGCCGCCCAGACCCAACTCCCGCAAGAGGCCCACGACGTCGCGACGCCGCGCCATCTCCGCCCACGCCGGCCGGCCCGAGACCAGCGCCGCCTCGAAGAGCGCCCCCGCCGCCGTCCGCTCCCCCGAACCGGCAACCTCTACCGGGATCAGCGTCCGCGTCACCGGCTCCCACAGCACGCGGCCCCCCGGCTCCCGCACCACCGTCAGCCCGCAGGCCTCCGACAGCCGGCCGACCGCCGCCCAGTAGCAGCCCGCGAGCCCCGCGCGGACCCCGCCCGCCGAACGCACGCCGCCGAGACTCGCCGCCTTCCGCACGAGCGCCCACGACGCCGCCTCGACCGTCACCGGATAGGAGCCGGCCAGCTCGGCCATGAACTTCCGCAGCCAAGTCGAGAACCCGATCTCGGACGGCGTCCACAACGCGGCTACCCGCGAAGACCACATCCGTTTCACCGCGCGGACATCGCCGGCAACTTCCGGCGTCCACCCAGACCGGCCGCCGATCTGAAGACCCGCCGCCCGAACCACCTTCCCCGTCATCGCCGACGCCTCCCCACCGTCCGACAGACGACCCGCCGCCACCGCCGCGACGCCCGCCGCCGTGCAGTGGAACACCGGGATGGCCTCCCGCTCCTCGACGTCGAACCGCCAGCGCGGCACCGGAAGCCACACCGCCTCCGCATCACTCCACCCGGCCTCCTCCCGCAGCACGAACTGGGGAACCCGCCAGCTCCGGTCCGCCATCGCCTGCCGGAGCACCACCTCGTGAACCAGCGAGACCACGTTCCGCTTCCGCTCCCCGTCCCGAAACCGGAACCGGCACGGACCCTCCACGTCGCTCGACACCTGGTGCCAGGCCCGGCCCGCTGCCGCGTCCGACAACAGACGCGCGCCCGCCGCCTCGAGGACGAGGCCGCTCGTCGCGTGCTCCGAGCCCGAACACGTGCGCGCCATCGTCACCCCGCACCGTCCAGGCGAGTCGAGCCCGCGCCCCAGCGCGCCACCACGCGGCTCAGCGCGCCCATGAGCTGGAGCACGCAGCCCAACACCCACGCCAGAGCCAGCACCGGGACCAGCACCACCATCGCCGCCGCGCACCGCACGAACGTCATCAGCGGATTCCCTCCCCGTGCGGCTCCAGGCGCGGCGCAAGGAAGTCAGAAGTTCTCACCCGCAGCCCCGTGCTCGAACCCTCGATGGAGATCGAACGCCGCGGCCGGGGGACCGCCTCCCCCGGCCGCATCCCCGCAACGTCCACGTCAGCGACTCCGCGGCTGCTCCTTCTGCTGCGCGCGCTCCTGCGCCGGCGGCTGCGCCGCCGGCCGCGCCTGCGCCATCTCCAGCGTCTGGCTCGACGCCGAGTGCGCGATCGACGCCTGACGCTCCGGCGTCCGCGGCCGGTCCTTCACGTCCAGCAGGTAGTTCTTCGTCTGCTCCGCCTGCGCGCACAACGACCGGTAGCCCAACTTCTCCGCCACCGCCGCCTGACGGTCGCGGTCCGCCTGCGCCGGCACGCCGGGCTCATAGCGGATCCCGACCTGCTCCGCCAGACGCTTCGCCGCGATGCTCCCGACCAGGTCCGCGCGCGCCTTCTCCTCCGCCGTCCCCAGCGTCGGCTCCGGCCGGAAGTTCCCCGCGCCCACCGCCTTCACCACCGCGTAACGGTCCCCGCGGCGCACCTCGTCGACCGCCTTCGCCATCCCCTTGCCACCGACCGCCTTCGCCAAGTCCGACAGCGCCTGCTGCTTCCACTCCGCGTTCCTCGCCGGCCCCCGGAACTCGCCCCGGCCCGCCGCCGTGAACGTCTTCGTCTTCGGGTCGTACGACGCCTCCCCGTTGCGGCCCTCCAGGTCCAGGGTCACGCCCCGCTCCTTCGCGAGCTTCGTCAGCGCCTCCGTGAACACCGCCGCCGACGCGTCGCTCCGTACCCGCAGATAGCCGTTCAGGTCCGTCTGAGGACCGACCCGCGCTTGGCCCCGGCCCGGCTCGCCGCCCTGGTCCCGCGCCGCCTCACGCCGCTGGTAGTTCGACCTCCCGCGGCGGTTGTTCTCCAACCGGACCGCCGCCATCTCCACCGCGTCGACCTCGACCTCGCTCCGGAGCCGCGGGCTCCGCTGCACCGCCGACGCCACCCCCGTCAGCGCCGCCGACGCCCACGCGTCGCGGCTCCGGAACTTGTCCGGCGTCGGCACCACCACCGTCGGACCCGCCTTCCCGTCCTTGTGGACCAGCCGGTCGTCCTTCGCGTACTGGAGCTTCACCCCCGAGAGCTTCGCCACCGTCTCGACCGCCGTGGCCACGCCCTTCTCATCCAGCTTGCCCTTCAGCGGGAACGCCTTCGTCGGCAGCGTCGTCTGCGTCTCGACGTGCAGGTACGCGTGCGGCGTGCCCGTCGTCTTCACCGTCCCGCCGCCCACCGCCGCCATCCGCGAGCCGTTCGGCGCCACCCAGTACTGCTTCTCGAACCGCGTGTCCTCCTTCCGCTCGTGCCCCAGCTCCCGGAGCACCGCCGACTTCACGAACTCCGGCGACTTCAAGCCCCGCTCCGCGACCTGCGTGTGCAGGACCGAGGCGTTGTAGGCCGAGAACAGATTCCCCTCGTGCTGCGGGTTCACCGGACCGAGCACGCGGGACCGGTACGGACCGTTCTCGAGCGTCGGCGACTGGTGGAACGCAGTCCCCTCCCGGATGCCCATCACTATCTGCTGGTCCACGTCCCTGATCTGCTCGTTCGGATCGACCCTGCTTCCGCCCTGGAATGCCATGTCGTCTCTCCTTCACGCCACCGAATGACCCCTTCGGGGCCGGACACCGGGCCTGCGGCTCCAGCGCCCACGCGAATACACACGGAGCCGAACCGGCGCCGCCGTTCTCCCGCCGCCGCCGTCTCTCTCTCTCCGGGACCCGCACCTCCCTTCTCCGCTTCCTCACCGTCGATCCCCGTCATCGCGACAGGCCGCCAATGTCCCGGCGCGCCTCTCCCGCCCGTGCCCGTCCGGACGGCGCCCGGTCCTCGTCGCGCCGCGCCAGCTCCGCCGCCCGCGCCTCGTTGTGCTTGCCGAACCTCGCCACCGCCGAGTACGACACCGCGATCTCGGCCCGCCCGACCGCCACGTCGCGCTTCATCACCCCGCTGACGCCCTCGGCGTGTCCCCGCTCATAGCCGCGGGCGCGCACGTCGCACATCAAGTCCCACGCCGCATCGAGGCCCCGCGCGCCCGGCAGGTCCCGCGCCTGCGGGCGCGCCGTCCTGCCCGCCGCTCCCTCGTCGTAACCCTGCACATACGCGGCGCCGCCGTGCGCGCGCTGCACCTCGCGCAGCTGCTCCCACAGGGCCTGCGCCCGATCCCCGACCTCCGGCGCCGCCGTCGACCGCGGCGCCACCCGCGCCGACCTTCCCGCCATCCGGTCGTCGAACCCCAGCTCGTAGCCCGCCGCGTGCGCGCGCTCGAGGACGAACCGCACCTCGACGCCCGCCGGGGTCCTCTCGCCGGCGAACTGGCCCACCGACTCCCGCGCCGAGCTCCACGGCTCCCGCCGATGCGGCACGGCCCCGGCCAGGTAGCCCTGGTCGTACCCGCGGGCGCCCATCGCCCGAAGCGTGTCCGTCAGCTCTCTCGACATCCCCGCCACAAGCTCGTCCCCGCGGCCCAGGGCCGGCTCCCGACGCCGAACCATCACCGGGCCTCGACGCCGGCGCCCTCGTCCCCGCGGCCGATGCTCCACGGCTCCACGTCCTCACCGCCGGGCTTCGGCTCACCCTCGAGGACTCCCGTCTCCCGGAGCATCCGCCCCAGCTCCTCGTCCGTCATGTTCAGCAGGTCCGTGTCCGACACCACCGGCTCCAGGTTGTCCAGCAGCGCGTGAAACGCGTCGCCCCCGGCGAAGACCGCATCCGCCGCGGCCTCCCCCGTCAACGGCACCAGCTCGACGTCGAGCCCCCACGCCCGGACCTCCTCCTCGGTCAGATTCACGTGGATCGCCCCCGCCGTCATCGCCGCCCGGTAGTCTTCGAGCGAACCCGGCCACAGGGTCACAATCGTCTTCCCGCCGCGCGTGATCTCCTGCTTCTCCATTGCTTCACTCCCTCAGCGACATGCGCACCACCACCGGATGCGACAGCTTCCCGGCGCGGCAGTCGCCCATCAGCGCCCTCACCGACTCGTCCCCACTGGCGCCCAGGTCCAGACTGGAGGCGCCTCACCTCCGACACGCTCCTATCCCGCGAACTCCGGTCGACGGGGTTGACCGGACACGTACATGTCCGAGCCCCGCTCGTTGCATCGCGTCAGCTCGGCGAGAAAGCGCCCGGAGCCACCCGCGCGGTCCGTTGCCAGTTCATATCCGCCGACTCGGCCCCGATGCGATTCACGGCCAGCACCGCTACGGACTCCTCCGGGGTGTAGGAGATCGTTCAACCAGGCCGCCGCGGGGTGCTCGCTCGCCATCGGCGTCTCGACGACCATCAGGCCCTCGTGCTGGTCAGGTCGACGAAATCCACATTCGCGAAGCGAAACAACTACCTGTACGTGGACTACCTGTTCGTGAACTACCTGACGTACTACTTGGCACCCGCCGAACCAGCGCCCCAAACCTATACAATTCAATAAGTTAAGCACACTTGACCGACATCTCATTGTGAGTAGTTCGCCCACATGGAAGTGAGTAGTTCGCCCACGAGCATCCCTCTCAACGTGAGTAGTTCGCCCACGAGCAATGTGAGCACTTCGCCCATCCAAGACTCCCGTTTTCCACAGCCATTCTGTGGAAAACTCAGGACTCCTGCTCCAGCTCGGCAACCCAGCGCGGGGCCACCTGACGCTCCGACGGCATCAGCACCAAACCGCCCCGCACGAACGAAATCCTGACTTCCGGCCACACGTCCACGACGCGAGTCAACTGCGCCCGCATCCGCCTGGCAAAATCCCGCGCCGCCGCACCGCTGAGCCCTTCCGTCTCCGAGAACTGCCTGCACAGCTGCGCCCAGCTCAGGCGCAGAGGACGCCGCACGCCCTTCATCCGGAACGTCAGCCAGAGATACAGGTCAATGGCCAGCGGCGACTTCCGCAACGCCTTGATCGCGTTCAGGTTGATCGGGAACGGCCGCTCGACGATCGCCTCGTACAGCGGTTCGCTCAGCTCGACCGACGCCACGGTCCAGCCGCCTGCTGTACGCCCCCGGCGACTCGTCCACAGACGCACCCGCCTCGAGACCGGCCAGATCTCGACGTTGCGCTCCCACTTGTCCTCGCCCGCCCACTTGTCGACATCCATGTAGAACGCGGCCGAGAACAGCCGCTCGATATGGGTCTTGATGTTGCGATGATTGCGCCCGCCCATCCGCAGCGGATAGCCGAGCTCGGTGAAGAACTGCTCGAACGACGATCCCAGGTCGACAACCCTGGACCGTTTCCGCACCACGTTCGTGCAGAGCCAAGCCAGCGCCAAGCGCGGGATCGAACCCCAGGGCAGCCCCTGGTCGCCCAGCGCCACCACGACGAGTCGATACGGTCCGTTTACGCGCTTGTATCTCCGAAGGTCGCCAGGATCTCGGCGCGGCAACGCGCATAGTGCCAGCACTCGCGCGGCGAACCCGATGTCAAGGGGGAAGACACTGTCCCGATGGTGCTGACGGGCCAGAACAGCCACGTGGTGAAGTTCGCCGCCCCGAGCGCCATGCCCAGGCCGAAGATGATCCCGGCGAGCGCCCGCCTGCGGGCGTCCGCTGACTTCACCGCCGACCACATCGTCGAACCGCAGGCGCGGCTGCTCACCCTCGAACGGCGGGCGGCGGGAACCTCCACCCGTCTCTCGTCCACATCGCGGCGCCCTCATCGACGCCTCCGTGCGGGCTCGCCGGCCGCCCCGCTGGCGGCGAGCCACTTGAACACGGCCGCCTTGCTCCATCGCGGGCGGCTGTCGATCCCCCGAATCGGCGCCACCGGGAGGTCGCCCGCCTCCAGCCGGCGCTTGAGCGTCTTCGGGTGACAGCGCAGCAGCTTCGCCAGGTCCTTCAGGAACAAGATGTCGGGCAGCTCGTTCGACGCCGCGTCCGGGTCGCCCGCATGCCCATGGCCGCCGCCCTCCACGAGGCCGCCGCCCTCCACGAGGCCATGGGGGCGTGATCCCATCAAGAACGCCTGTAGTTCAGGCGCCCGTGACAGCACCTCCTCCCACGCCGCAGTCGCGGCGCGTTCCCCCTCCTCCAACAGGTCCAGGATCTTGGTGGCCTGATCGACGACTCTCATCGGCGGCCTGGTGTAGCCGTTGAGCCACCCGTTCAAGGCGGGCTGACTGACCTGGAGCATCGCCGCGAACCGGCGCTGCGAAAGCCCCAGCGACATCAGGCGGCCGGCGATCGCCCGTGCGGTAGTGATCATGCGAGCCTCCAAATCCTTAGAGACACCGCAGAACACGTCAACTGTAATCAGTGATTATCATGAGGGCATGAACATCATCGGACAGCGCCTGCGCGCGGCCCGCGCGCTCCGGGGCTTCAACCAGGCCCAGCTCGCCGTCAAGATAGGGCTTACCCGAGAGGCGATCTCCATGATCGAGGCCGGCCGCTCCCGGATCCGGGTCGACAGGTTGGGCACCGTCGCGAGGATGCTCGGCGTGTCGACCGACTACCTCGAAGGGCTCACCGAGGACCCGGCCCCTGCCGAACAGCTCTCGCGCGCCCTTGCCGCCGCCACGGGCGGCGAGCCGCACGATGACCGGCACGAACGCGGCGCAGCCCCCGCCGACGGCGACTATGTCGGTGTCCACGTACTGGCGATGTCGGCGGGCGGCGGCGATGGCGCGGACGACCAGCGCGTGACCGGCCGCCTCAAGTTCCGAAGAAGGTGGCTCGACCGCCACGGGCTCGTCGCTCGCAGTTGCCGGGTCATCGCCGTCGTCGGAGAGTCCATGGAGCCGACCGTGGCGGACGGCTCCTCAATCCTCGTCAATTACGCCAGCCGCCGCAGGCGACTCGGTCACATCTACGTCGTGCGTACCCGGGAGAGCTTGGTCATCACGCGCGCGGGCAGGGACCCGGCGGGCGTCTGGCAGCTCGTCAGCGACAACCCGGACAAGCTGACCTGGCCGAACCGTCCTTGGCCACCCGACGCCGATATCGTCGGGGAGGTCAGGTGGACGGCCAGAACGTTCACGTGACGACAAGCCGCATCGGAAGGCGACCGGCGCCGTCGGCTCTGGTTCCTGCCGCGTGGCGTGACGCACGCATTAGTAGCGTTCTGATTGCAACGACATCCTCACATGCCAGATGCCGGACGAGCGGAGAGCGTGACGGATGGCGAGCATCACGATTCGCAACCTGACGACGACGTCAAGACGCGGCTGCACGTGCGGGCGGCCGACAACGGCCGCTCCATGGAAGAGGAGGTGCGCCGGATCCTGCGCGATGTCGTCGGGCGCAAGCCGAGTGCCTGGAATCTGACGAGCATCATCGGCTCGCACTTCGGACCGGCCCACGGCGTGGATCTGGAGTTGCGGCCGCGCGAGGCCGGGCGCGAGCCGCCTTCCTTCGAGTGAGCCTGCGGCGATGGCTGTGCTGCTGGACACGCACGTCGTCTCCGAGTTGATGCGCAAGGTGCCCGACTCGGCTGTCGCCGTGTGGGCCGCCGGCCGGCCCCTCGAAGACCCGTTCTTCTCCGCGGTCGGCGAGGCCGAGTTGCGCTACGGCGCCGCCGTCCTGCCGGCCGGTCGGGGACGGGAAACGCTGGTCTCAGACATCGAGAGGATCTTGAGCGAGGCTTTCGGGAATCGCATGCTGCCGTTCGACAGCGGCACGGCGAGCGCGTACGCCGACATCGCCGCCATGCGCTGTTCCGCCGGCCGCCCCGTCACGACCGCCGACTGCCAGATAGCGGCAATCGCTCGCTCCCGCCGCATGGCGACGGCGACGGGCAACGTTGGGGACTTCGAGGACGCCGACATCGAGGTCGTCGATCCTTGGGCGGCAGCATGATCGTGACGCTCGCCGCAACCCGGGTCCCCGTGCCCGATGCCGGACGGCTTCAGCGAATCATGCCGGTGACCGCGAACCGATCGAACGCGATAGAATCGAGTTGCGAGGAGGACGCGCTATGGCCGTGATGCACATCGAAGCCGAGATCCCATGGCGCATCGACCGAGCCGACCGTGAGCGCTGGATCGGGATCTGCGATCCGCTCGACCTCACGGTCGAGTCCGAGACGTGGGCGGAGTTGATGGAGGACATTGCGCTGACCCTGGACGCGATGCTGAACGACCTGCTCTCCAGCAACGAGCTGGACCAGTTCTTGCGGCAGCGCGGATGGACAGCACACGGTCCTACGCGGGACAGCGCCGAATCCGTCCGGTTCGATGTCCCGTTCATCCCCGCGTTGGTCCGACGTGGGCGTGGAGTTCGCGGAAAGACCCTGGTCTGCCCGGCGTGTGCGCCGCCTCCCCGCAGTACGACCGACAGTCCGCAGGAGTGGGCGGCATCTGGACACGATGCAGTACCCCACGCTGATGCGGGTGGGAAGTGCCGCGGTGCGCTGTGCCGAGAACGGGGTCCAGCCGGTGCGGCTGTGGGCCGAAGCGCAATGGCACTTCACGGCTGTTCGAGGCGATGGTGATCGACTGGCTGAAGGGTGGCGAGCTTCGCGGCGGCGGCCCGAAAGTGCCGGTTGACCTGGGACGAGGTGGCGAGGATCCAGGAACAGGCGGTTCGGCGGGGGCTGTCTCGGCGCGCGGCGGTCGCGGCGCGCCGGTGGTCGGGGTGGACGAGACACCGTTCCAACGGCGGCACGAGTCCGTGACGACCGTCGATGACCTAACGATGTCGGAGCCTCGCGTGCTACATGTGATGTGGCGGACGGGCGCTCCTGCGCGGCCCTGGACGGCTACCCTCAACGCGCCGGGCATCGCCGACTGCGGGGGATCCAAATGGTGGCGACGGACATGTGGCCGGCCTACATCGGGTGGGTGCCCGAACACACGAGGCGTTGATCAGGGGGGCATCAGCAACGGAAATGGGTAACAGGACAGGCAATGGCCGGCCAACACATGCCGTTAAGTCCTTACCTGTCAATGGTTTGTGGTATTTTAGTGGTGGACCGCATGGGATTCGAACCCACGACCTCCGCGTTGCGAACGCGGCGCTCTCCCGACTGAGCTAGCGGCCCATCATTTTCAGCCCGTGATGAAAGCCCCGCGTTGCATCGAGAGCGGCGAGGCGCCCGCCTGACAAGGCGTGAGGAGGGCGCATATTGGGCATATGCAACCGACGAACAACGCAGTCAGGCGGGATGCATCGCCGCTCGAATGCAGCGGGGACTTTCGTCACGGGCTGCTAGAATCAATAACTTAACAGTGTTCGCTCGGGAACTGCAAGCCCTTAGTGCCTCCATCGTGTCTGCGGGATGACTGAGCAATGGCGTATCGGGCGGTTTTTCGCTGCATCGCGGGGTGTTCCGGGGAGCATCCGGTCTGGGATCCGATCTACCGGTGTCCGTCGTGCGGCGATCTGCTCGAGGTCGCCCATGACGTCGACGGGCTGAAGGACCGCTCGGCGGGGGCGTGGATGCGCCTCTTCGACGAGCGCTACAAGCGCACGACGTGGCCCTACGGATCGTCGGTCTGGGGCAAGAAGGAATGGGTGTGCCCCGACGTCCGGAACGACTCGGTGGTGTCCATGGACGAGGGCGGCACCAACCTGTTCTGGGCGGAGCGCTTCGGCCGCGAGCTCGGCATGGACGACCTGTGGGTGAAGCTGTGCGGCAACTCGCACACCGGCTCGTTCAAGGATCTCGGCATGACCGTGCTCGTGTCGGTGGTGCGGCAGATCATGGACCAGGGCGGCGACATCCGGGCCGTGGCCTGTGCCTCGACCGGCGACACGTCGGCGTCGCTGGCCGCCTACGCCGCGGCCGGCGGCATCCCCGCCATCGTCCTCCTGCCCCGCGGCAAGGTCTCGACCGCCCAGCTCCTGCAGCCCATCGCCAACGGGGCGCTGGTGCTCGCCCTCGACACCGACTTCGACGGGTGCATGGCCATCGTGCAGCGCCTCTCGCAGGACGAGGGCATCTACCTCGCCAACTCGATGAACAGCCTGCGCCTCGAGGGGCAGAAAACGGTGGCCATCGAGATCGTGCAGCAGCTCGACTGGACCATTCCCGATGTCGTGGTCATCCCCGGCGGCAACCTCGGCAACGTCAGCGCGCTGGGCGCGGGGTTCGACATGATGGGGACCCTGGGCCTCATCAACCGGCAGCCGCAGATCGTCGTGGCCCAGGCCGAGGCCGCCAACCCCCTCTATCTTGCGTACCGGCGCGACTGGGAGTTCGAGCCGGTCGGTGCGAAGCCGACGCAGGCGTCGGCGATCCAGATCGGCAACCCGGTATCGGTGCGCAAGGCGATACGCACGCTGCGACGGCACCGCGGCATCGTCGAGCAGGCGTCGGAGGCGGAGCTGGCCGAGGCGTCGGCCCGGGCCGATCGCACCGGCATGTACAACTGCCCCCACACCGGGGTGGCGCTGGCCGCCCTCATCAAGCTGCGCGAGCGCGGGCAGATCGACGCCGGCTCCCGGGTGGTCGTGGTCTCGACGGCCAGCGGCCTGAAGTTCACCGACTTCAAGCTCGGCTATCACGAGCGCCGGCTGCCCGACGTGTCCCCCACCTGGGCGAACGCCCCCGTCGAGCTGCCCAACGACTACGACGCGGTCCGGCGCGCCATCGACGAGCACTCGGCCGGCAAGGGGTCTGCGCCGTAGAACGAGGAGGACTCCTGGAGGGTTGGTTGGGCGCCCGGCGGAAAGCCGCCAGGAGACGAGTGGGCGGGCTGGCCTCGCAGTCTGATCGAGACGCTGCCCCCGGCCGGCCGAGGCCCCGGAGCGGCCGGCGTTCGTGCTAAGATCGACGCAGGACTGGAGCGAATGCCCATCTACGAGTACCGGTGCTCGCGGTGCCGGCGGGATTTCGAGTTGCTGGTCCGCGCGGGGGCGGCCCCGCCGTGCCCGGCCTGCGACACCCCGACGCTGGAGAAGCGCCTGTCGGCGTTCGCCGTGGGTCGCGCGGCGCCGGCTGCCGCGAGCTTCACGCCCGGCGCCTGCGGCACTTGCGGCGACCCGCGGGGCGCCGGCGCCTGTTCGATGAACTGACTCCGGCGACGATGCCGGTCAGGAGTCTGCGCCGTAGGACGGGCGGACGCCTGGAGGGTTGGTGGGGCGCCCAGCGGAGCCGAAGAGGCGGCGATGGGCGGGCCAGGAGTTTTGCACCGTAGAACGGGCGGACGCCTGGAGGGTTGGTTGGGCGCCCAGCGGAGCCGAAGGCGATGATGGGCGGGTCAGGTGGACGAAGCCACCGGGGTCATGTCGCGTTGGCCGTCGACCGATAGTATCGAGGAGCGAACAGCAGCATGTCCGTGCCGCGGATCACCAAGGAAGCGCTGAAGACCCGCCTCGAGGAGGACGCCGCCAACGCGCCCGTCATCCTGGACGTCCGGCTCAAGTATCCGTACGAGCACAGCACCATGACCCTGCCCGGCGCGGTGCGCGTGGACCCGGACGCGGTAGACACGTCGGGCCTCTCCCCCGACCGCGACGTCGTCGCCTACGACTCCGATCCCGAGGAGCTGGTGAGCGCGCGCGTCGCGGCCACGCTGATCCGCCGGGGATTCAGGGCGAGCGCGCTCGAGGGAGGACTGCCGGACTGGATCACCGCCAAGTACCCCACCGACACCAAGGACGCGCCGAAGCAGGCGCCTCCCAGGGCCGGCAGCCTGAAGGGCTGACGCCGGGCGTCGCGGGGGCGCAGCGTATCGATGCGATTCCCTCGGGTCATCGGCGTGCTCGGTGCCGTCGCGACGTTGGCCACCTTGGTGCCGCCGGCCGCGCAAGTGGCGGAATCGCCGTCGGCACGATATGCCGCGCCGGTCATGCGGCCGGCCATCGGCGGCTCTCCCGCCCTCCGCGGCACCCCGGCGCCGATCGAGCGGATGGTGTCGGGTTTCGCTTCCCCATCGGTCATGCCTCAGACGGCGGAGCCCGCGCTGCCCGCGCCGCTCTGGTACGACCAGAACCCGCGGCTCATCCGCGCGGACCACACGGGCGGGCTCTCGCTCGACGACTTCCTCGTCGCCGGCGACGTGGCGGCGCTGACGTTCGAGCGGCTTTCTCTCAACGCGGTCGACGACAACTACGTCGCGCGCGAGTCGTGGCAGCGCACCGGCACCACCGACATCGAAGGACACCTGGTCAGCATCTTCAACCCGAGCTGGAACAGCGCAACGCTCTGGGACAGCATCGGCTGGCAACGCCGCGGCTTCGACCGCCCCTACGCGCGGATCGGGGAGCTCCTTGTCCCGCGAGCATCCGCTACGGCCGAAGCCGCCGAAGCCGCCGAGAGGTTCCACATCTGGGTGCGGGTGGCGCCGCTGAACCTGCCGGCGGCGGAGATCACCCGGATCGACGCCGACACCCAGTACGCGAGCCACGTCGTCAACCTCGTGATGCCGGGGTTCGGCGACCGCCGGCTGTCGGACGGCGACTACGGCCATGAGCTCGACGAGGCGTCGAAGCGGTTCTATGCGCACTTCCGGGACGAGTACGCGTCGATCGCGTTCGTACCGCGGCAGCAGCACGTCGTGCCCTACGACGCCTTCCATCAGAACGTCCGCAACCCCATCGCGGGCCTCGGGGCCTTGCCCGTCTTCGACGATTCGCAGACGTACGGCAGCGCCGGCGTGCTCCGCTCCGTGGAGCTCTATCCGAACGCCTCGTTCACGTCCAACGCCTCGTCGACCCACGCCATCAGCCACCAATGGGTCGACTACTGGGACTGGTCGGCGCTGGGCGGCGGCATCGATCGCGCCGGGCGCGACCCCGCCAGCCACACGCCCCTGCTCCATCCCGGCGAGGTCTACGCCGGCGGCGTGCTCGACGTGACGCGACGGGTGGCGGCCGTCGGCGGAGGGACCTCGTACACGGTGGAACGGACGCCGGCCCCGGCCATGCTGCACCCGACCACCCTCTATCGTATGGGGCTGATCGGGCCGGAGGCGGTGCCGGAGCTTTTCGTCTTCGAGAACCAGGGCCAGTTCGACGAGACCGACTCGTCCACGCCCGATGTCGGGACCGCGGTCGGCGGCGGCGTGCACCGCGTGCACATCAACGACATCCTGGCGCAGCACGGCGCGCGCAGCGGACCCGTGGACGACGCCTGGTCGAGGGTGACGGTGGTGGTCTCGCGGGACGAGTTGTTGTCGGCTGAGGAAATGAGCTACTGGAACTTCTTCGCGGCCCGCCATGCGGCGACCGACGGGACGACCACGTGGGAGGGCGTTCCGTCGTTCTTCGAAGCCACCGGCGGCGCGGTGACGCTGCGAACCGACGTGACGCCTCTGCACTCGGCCAAGCTCGATCAGGCGGTCGAGACCGGCGACACGCCGATCGCCCCGAGGGAGTTCAGGGACGTGGAGCTCGACGCGCCTGTGCCCGCGCGCGCCACCGTCGGCGAGAGCGTGACGATCTCCGGCGCCGTGACCGCGACCGAGCGGGACGACTTCAACATCGCCTGCGCGGCCTGGCTTCGCCACGGGAGCGACGACAGCATCTTCGAGTGCGCTCCCATCGAGGGCGACCGCTTCTCGATAACCTACACGTTCACGCCCGGCGATGCCGGCCGGCATGCGCTCCAGATTTACCTCTACTTCCCGGACGCGCCGCTACCGCAGCTGCCCCGCGCCACCGTCTCCGGAATCACGGTAGCCGCGCAGCTCCTCGCTCCCCTGTCCGCCCCCCTTCCAGACCCCTGATCACGACACGGACCGACTCCCATGCTTGACCCGACCCGCCCGACGGCGCTCTTCCTCGTCGCGGCCTGCCTGATCCTCCCCGGCCCGATGTCGGGCGTCAGCGCCCAAACGGTTTCGGAGACCCCCGAGGACCTGCAGCGCGCGCTTCAGCGCCGCTACAGCCTCGTGCGCGACTTCACCGCCGACTTCACGCACACCTACGAGGGGGGCGTGCTGCGCACCACCCTCGTCGAGAGCGGCAGGGTCAGCGTCAAGAAGCCGGGCCTGATGCGCTGGGACTACCGGGAACCCGAGCGCAAGCTGTATCTCTCGGACGGCGAGCACCTCTACTCGTATCTGCCGGAAGACCGCCAGGTGATCGTGGGCGAGCTGCCGCGCGACGGCGAGGCCACCACGCCGGCCCTCTTCCTCGCCGGCCGGGGGAGCTTCGAGACCGACTTCACGGCGGCGTTCGACGCCGTCGACGATCCGCCCCCGAACAGCCGGGCCCTGCGGCTGACGCCGACCCGCGCCGAGCGCGACTTCGAGTTCCTGGTCGTGGTCGTCGACGCGCCGTCGCTGGCCATCGTCCGGCTGGTGGCCTACGACCTGCAAGGCGGCGTCTCCACCTTCTTCTTCTCGAACCTCCGGGAGAACACGGGGCTGTCCGACCGCCCGTTCACCTTCGAGATTCCACGAGATACCGATGTCATCGACACCACTGCCGCCGGCACGTTCCGCTAGCCGCCCGCACCGGGGAACGGCGCCCGCCGGGCACGCGCGGCCTCGGGGGGCGGCGGCTTCCACCGGGCTGCACGGGCCTTCCGCGGGTCCGGGCGAACGGGAAGGCTGCTCGCCCCGCCGCGATCCGCGGTCGCGACGCCGGGCGCCATTCGCCGCCGCGGGGCTCACCGCGGCCGGGCTGTGCCTGATCCTGGCCGCCGGCTGCGCGACGACCGCCCGGGACCGGGCCCGTACGGCGGAGCTGGCCGAGAACTTCGACGAGGCGGTGATCGAGTATACGCGGGCCCTCGAGGACCGTCCGAACGACCGGACCCTCCGGCGGGATCTGGATCGCGCCCGGCTGCGCGCGGCGCAGTACCACCAGGCGGAAGGGCTCCGCCTCGCCGGCCTCGGGAACCACGAGGACGCGCTCCTCGAATACCAGATCGCGGCCGAGCTGGACCCGACGAATGCCGACATCCAGGACGCCCTGCGCGAGACGGCCGAGCGGGTCCGGATGCGCGAGGCCGCTCTTCGCGCCGGTCAGACCGAGATCGAGGCGTTGATCGAACGCACCCGGTTCCTCCCCGCCGAAGGGCTGGAGCTGCCCGACGAGTTGCTGCCCGACTCGCTCGTCTTCCGCGACGCGAGCACGCGCGACATCCTCACCGCGCTGGGGCTGTTCTCGGACGTCAGCGTCGTCTTCGATCCCGACTTCGTCGACCGGCGGACGTCCGTCGATCTGCGCCGCGCCCGGCTCTCCGCCGCCCTCGCCGCCGTCACCCGGACCACCGGGAACTTCTACCGCGTCACCGCGCCGCAGACCGTCACGGTGATTCCGGACACCCCCGGCAAACGGACCGATTACGAGGAGGAGGTCGTCCGGACCTTCTACGTGAGCAACGCGGACCTGGAGGAGACCGTCAACATGCTCCGCCTCGTCCTCGACCTGCGCCGGCTGTCCGTGGTCACCGCCACCGGGTCGCTGTCGATCCGCGACACGCCGGATCGGGTGGCGGCGGCGGCCCGGCTCATCGCCGCCGTCGACAAGGCCCCGCCCGAGGTCGTGGTCGACGTCGAGTTGCTGGAGGTCGACCGGCAGCGGCTGCGGGCCTACGGGCTGCAGTTCGCGACGCCGGGCTCCCCGGGCATCGAGGGCGCGCTGGGCGTCGACGCCCCGGACGGCCTGTTCATCGACGAGCTGGGCAGCCTGAGCGCCACGGATGTCTTCATCGCCGATCTCCCGGGGCTGTTCTACCGCCTCCTGAAGCGGGACCGGCACACTCACACCCTGGCGAACCCCCATCTCCGCATGTTGGCGGGCGAGACCGCCGCGGCGCAGTTCGGCGACCAGATACCCATCCCCGTCACCACGTTCACGCCGTTCGCGGCCGGCGGCCTGCAGCAGCAGCCGGTGACGTCCTTCCAGTACCGCGACATCGGCGTCGGAATCGGGGTCACGCCCCAGATCCACCACGAGGACGAGGTCTCCCTCACGCTGGAAATCGAGGTCAGCACGCTGTCGGGCGTCGGCTACGGGGACATCCCGACGATCGGGCAGCGCTCCATCGAAACGACGATTCGCCTGCGGAACGGCGAGACCAGCATCCTCGCGGGGCTGATCCGGGACGACGAGCGCGAGGTGATGGAGGGCATCCCCGGCCTGAGCGACCTGCCGGTCATCGGCCGGCTGTTCGCGCGCAACCGGCTGGAGACGCAGGAGACCGACATCATCGTCACGCTGACCCCGCGCATCGTCCGGGGGCTCGATCTCGAGGAGGCCGACCTGCGGGCGTTCCGCTTCGACGGCGACGCCGGCGCTCCCCTGGACGTGATCAATCGGAACTCGACGGAGCCGGTGCCGATCCCCGGCGCGCTGCGGCCGCCGCGCGACGCGCAGCCCGGGCCGCCCCGGGCCTTCGACCCCGGCCAGGTCCTGCCCATACTTCCCCCGACCCTCGACCCACGTTGACCCGCGGCGACGCGGCCGGCGCGGGCTCAGGGACTCTCGACGTGTATGCGCGCGCCCAGGGCGAGGAGCCGCTCGACGAGCTGCGCGTAGCCGCGCTCGACCGTCTCCAGGGGATGGATGCGGCTGGTGCCGTCGGCGGCCAGCGCCGCCGCGATGAGGGCCATCCCCGAGCGCAGGTCCCGGCTGTCGAGGGTGCGGCCGGTCAGGGCGGCGGGGCCGTTGACGATCATGCGGTGGGGATCGCACAGGAAGAGGTTGGCGCTCATGCCGCTCAACTGCTCGAGGGCGAACAGCCGCAGCTCGTACATCCAGTCGTGAATCAGCGTCGCCCCCCGCGCCTGGGTCGCGAGCACGCAGATGAGGCTGACCATGTCGCTCGGGAATCCCGGCCACGGCGCGGTGGTGATCTGCCGCACCGCCTCGGGCTTCGAGGGGCGCAGCCGCAGCCGATCGTCGTCCACCTCGCAGTCGATGGCCATTCTTCTCAGCACCGAGGTGATGGGCTCGAGATCGCCGGCGGCGGCGCCGTGCACGTCGATCTCGCCGCCCGTCACCGCCGCCGCGACGGCCCAGCTTCCCGCCTCGATGTAGTCGCCGCCGAGGCGGTGCTCGACCCCCGCGAGCCGCCCGCCGCCGGCGACGCGCAGGTTGGATGTGCCGGCCCCCTCGACCTCGGCCCCCATCCGGGTGAGGAAGCGGCACAGCTCCGCCACGTGCGGCTCGCAGGCCGCGTGCCGGATCTCGCTCACGCCGGGAGCGGCGGCCGCGGCCAGCAGCGCGGTCTCGGTCCCCGTCACCGACGCCTCCACGAGGTACAGCGAGGCCGGGCGCAGGCCGTCCGGCGCTTCGAGCACGAAGTCGTCCCCGCGATCCGTCAGGCGACGCCCCCCCATCGCCTCGAGCGCCTGCAGATGGGCCGACAACGTGCGCCGCGCCGGAAAGTCACCGCCGGGCGGGGCGAGGCGCACCCGGCCCCGCCGCGCGAGCAGGGGGCCGCACAGGAGCACCGAACCCCGCAGCCGGCCGACGAGGTCGCTGTCCGGGACGTCGCCGGCGACCTCGGAGCAGTCGACCCGCAGGGTCGCGGTCCCCTCCCCCTCGATCACCGCCCCGAGCCCCCGCAGCAGATCCGACATCACCTGTACGTCCTTGATGCGCGGGACGTTGGTGAGGACGCAGGTCCGGTCCGTGAGGAGGCAGGCCGCCAGCAACGGCAACGCCGCGTTCTTGTTGCCCTCGACGTCGATTCGGCCTTCCAGGCGATGGCCGCCCTCGACCACCAGACTCGTGAGGCCGCTTCCCACCGGTCTCGCCATGTCGTCGTTTCCAAACCCGGGAACCGTCCGTCCGACAGCTCCCGCCCGACAGCTCTCCGGGGATCCGCCTCGCGCCAGCCCGCCAATCGTCGTCGGCAGCTCCGCCTGGCGCCCAACCAGCCGCCGGGGAGTCTGCGCCTCCTCCGGAGGGGGTCCGTTCTACGGCCGAACGTCCCTTGCCTCGAACTCGCCCAGGTACACCACCTCGTCGCGCAGGACCACGCCGAACCGCTCGGCCACCCCGGTCCGGCACGACTCGATCAGCCGGCGCACGTCCGCGGCCACGGCGCCCCCCTCGTTCACGATGAAGTTCGCGTGCCGCGGCGACACCACCGCCCCGCCGATGCGGCGCCCCTTGAGCCCCGCGCGCTCGATGAGGGCACCGGCCGACCGCGGCACGCCGTCCGGCAGCAGGCCGTCCCCGGGACTCGGGTTCTGGAACACGCAGCCCGCCGACGCCTGCCCCAGAGGCTGCGTCCGCTTGCGAAAGGCCAGCGAGCGGCGGGCCGCCGCCCGCAGCCCCGCCGCCTCGCCCCGGCCCACCCTGAACTCCGCCCAGCGGACCAGCTCGCCGGTGTGCTGCACGCGGCTCTCATCGTAGCCGAAGCCCATGGACGCCTGCGGCACGACGAGCTCCGAGCCGCCGCGGTCCACCACCCCGACCGCCGTCACCAGGTCTCCGATCAGGCGGCCGTCGAAGTGCGCGTTGCCGCGAACGGCGCCGCCCACCGTGCCCGGGGTCCCGGCCCACCGCTCGAGCCCGGACAGGCCGCGCTGAACCGCCCAGCGCACGAGGTGGTTGACGGTCACGCCGCCGTCCGCCCGCACCGTGCCCGCGGCGGTGCGCGAGATCGTCCCGTGGCGCAGGCGCACGACGAGGCCGCGCACGCCGGCGTCGGCCACGAGCACGTTCGAGCCGCCGCCGATCACCGTCAGCGGCAGCCCCAGCCCGTTCGCGATGCGGACCGCCGCCGCGAGCTCGGACGCCCGCGCCGTCTCCACCAGCCAGTCGGCGGCTCCCCCGGTGCGAAAGGTGGTCAGGTCGGCGAGCGGCGCCCGGCGACGAAGTCGGCCTCCGAAGACGGCCGCGAGGTGGACGTCCACCGCGTCGACCTCCGCGGCCGACGGCGGGACAGGTGGGCGGGGGCCGGCCGGCCCGGTCGTGAAGGCGGCAGTCATCCGGTCTCGCCTCGCCCGTCGCCCGTCGCGCCGGCCGGCCCGTGGCGCGGCGCCAGCCGCATCAACCGCTGCTCCAGCTCGACCAGGGCCGCGAGGGCTTCACGATGGTCGCAGGCGTCGAAGGCGATCCAGTCTCCGGGCGCGAGCTGTCCGGCCACGCCGAGGTCTGCCGTGATCACCGTCCCCAGCACCGCGTAGCCGCCGGTCGTCTGCCGATCCGCCATGAGCAGAATCGGTTGGCCGGAGGGAGGGACCTGAATCGTTCCCGCGGGCGTGGCGGTCGAGAGGAACGGGGCGGGATCGTCGAGGCCGATCGCGGGCCCCTGCAGCCGGTAGCCCATCCGGTTCGAGTCGGGCCCGACGGTGAAGCGGTCGTCGGGAAGGCGCTCGAGGGCGCCGGCCTCGAACCGCTCGGGATCCGCGCCCGGCAGGAATCGCACCCTGGCGCCGCCGGCCGGCAAGGGTAACACGGGAGCGCGCCGCCGGCCCCGGACCGGGGCGCCCCCGCGCGCTCCCACGTCCAGCCGGTCGCCGGGCCGGAGGGGCCGGCCGCCGAGGCCCCCGAGGCGGCTCGCGAGATCGGTGCTCCGGCTGCCGAGCCGCGAGGGCACGTCGATGCCCCCGCGCACCGCGAGGTAGGCACGCGCGCCCGCCGTGCGTCGGCCGAACCGGAGACGACTCCCCCGGCCGGCGCGGGCGGCCACGCCGGTCTCCATCGGCCGTTCGTCGAGGAGCAGGTCGAACCGCGCGCCGGCGACGGCGAAGATCGTGTCGTCGAGGAACTCGAGCTCCGGACCGACCAGGGTCACCTCGAGGGCGGCGCGGTCCGCCGGGTTGCCGACGAGCAGGTTGGCGGTCCGATGGGACACCGGGTCCATGGGGCCGGCGACGGGCACGCCCAGGTGCTGGCAGCCCCACCGTCCGCCGTCCTGCACGGTGGTCAGGAGGCCCGGCTCCCCCATCCTGATCACGCGCCGTCTCCCATCGCCGACGCCCCGGGCGGCAACGGCTCGAAGCGGACCCGGTCGCCGGGTCCGACGAGGCCCGGGGGATTGCGCCCGGCGTCGAACATGCGCACCGTGGTGCGGCCGATGAGGCGCCAGCCCCCCGGCGCCGCGGTCGGATACACGCCGGTCTGCGCGCCCGCGATGCCCACCGACCCGGCCGGCACGGCCAGCCGGGGGGTCGGGCGCCGGGGCATCGCGATGCGCGGGTCCACGGTGCCGAGATAGGCGAAGCCGTGGAGATAACCGACCATGTAGACGCGATAGAGGGTCGCGGCGTGACGCCGGACCACCTCGTCGGCCGGGCATCCCGCGAAGGCGGCCACCTCTCCCAGATCCGGCCCCCCGGCGCCGCCGTAGCGCACCGGGATGACGACCTCCCGCGCCGGGTCCGCGGCGGGCGGCGGCGCTGACGCGGCCTCCTCGAGCGCCGCCCGCACCCGCCCGGCGTCCGTCCGCAGGGGATCGACGTACACGGTGACCGAGTGGTAGCTCGGGACGATGTCGCGCACGCCCCGGAGCCGCTCCGCCTCGACCCGCGCCGCCGCTGCCGTCACCCGGGCGTTGACGTCGGGATCGATGCGCGCCTCGAACTCGAGGGCGATGGCGGCGTCGCCGGCGGGACGAATGCGCCAGTCCCGGGCCGGTCCCGCTCCATCGGTCACGGTCTCCACCCTGTCATGGGTTGCTCATTCTGACACGATGCCGGCCGACGACGCGGCGAGCGCGTCGAGAAGCCGGCCATGGACGCCCCCGAACGCCCCGTTCGACATCACCACGACGAGGTCGCCGTCCCGGGCCTCGTCCGTCACCGCCTGCACGATGTCCGGCAGCTCGGGCAGGAACCGGGCGCGTCCGCCCCCGGCCCGGATCGCCGCGGCCAGCTCCGGCTCCGAGAGGCGCTCGGCGGGCGGCAGGGCCGAGCGGTACACGCGCCAGATCAGCGTCTCGTCCGCGTCGCCGAAGGCCTCCGCGAACGCCGCCTGGAAGACCCGCCGGCACGCCGTGGCCGACCGGGGCTCGAACAGGGCCCAGATGCGGCGCGACGGGAAAGCCGCCCGCAGCCCCGCCAGCGTCTCGCGCACCGCGGTCGGGTGGTGGGCGAAGTCGTCGTACACGGTCACCCCGCGCTCACGCCCCCTGACCTCGAGACGCCGGCGCACGCCCGCGAAGCGGCCGATCGCGTCGATGATGACGGGGGCTTCCAGTCCGACCGCACGGGCGACCGCGAACGCGGCCAACACGTTCCGCACGTTGAAGGCCCCGACGAGCGGCATCCGCACCCGCCCGACCGGCGAGCCTCGGTGGACGACCGTCAGCCGGGTGCCGTCCGGGCCCGGCTCGACCTCCGCGGCCCGCCAATCGGCGTCGCCGGCCAGCCCGAACGTCTCCACGCGGCAGGGCGCCCCCTTCCCCATCTCCAACGCGGCGGGGCTGTCGGCGCCGACGAGCAGCAGCCCGCGCCGCGGCAGCAGGGCGACGAAACGGCGGACCGCCACCCGAATGGCCTCGAAGTCGGCGTAGATGTCGGCGTGATCGAACTCCAGATTGCCGACCACCGCGATGTCCGGCAGGTACTTCAGGAACTTCGCGGTCTTGTCGAAGAAGGCGCTGTCGTACTCGTCGCCCTCGATCACGAACTCGCTGCCCTGACCCAACCGGCAGCTCGACCCGAAGTTCCCGGTCACGCCGCCGATGAGGAAGCTCGGGTCGCGCCCGCCCTCGGTGAGCAGCCACGCCGCGAGCGACGCCGTCGTCGTCTTGCCGTGGGTGCCGGCGACGACGATGGACCGGCGGTCCCAGAGCCACGTCTCGCGGACCGTCTCCGGCAGCGAGCGGTACCGGAGCCCGCGGTCGAGCACCTCCTCGACCTCCGGATTCCCGCGCGACACCGCGTTCCCGACCACCACCAGGTCGATGTCCGCAGTGACGTTCGCCGCGTCGAAGCCGTCCCGGCACGGGATTCCCCGTTCCGCGAGAAAGTCGCTCATCGGCGGATAGACGTGCTGGTCGGAGCCGCCGACCTCGTGCCCCTCTTCCTTGAGCATGGCGGCCAGGGTGGCCATCGCCGTACCGCAGATGCCGATCAGGTGGACCTTCATGGTCTCGGGTTCGTCGCCGCTCGCCGGCCGATCGACGCCCGGCGCCCAACCGACCTGCCGGGCATCGGCGCGTCCTGCGTGCGGTTCGGGGCGGTGATCGACATGAGGTTGCCGACTACGCGCCGGACGCAGCCCCGCTTTGGCGGTTCCTGCGTTGGTTGCGTGACCAGGTAGTGGCGCGTCACGTCCCGGACTTCAGACACGGACACGGGTTGCAGCGGGCAATCGCTTGACGCATCACAGCGCCGCACACGCGAACGTCCGGTCATGACACGGCAGTTCCCGTCACTGTCCTTGCCGGGCCGAGGTCAACAGACCGCCGCCTCGGTCACGGCCAGACGCGATCTCGCGCCGCCGACCACCCGCACCTCGACCCCCAGCGGCACCGTCAGGGCCGGTCCCGACGTATGGCCGGTGGGAAACCCGAACAGCACCGGTCCCGGGAAGGCATCGAGCAGATCGGCGACGACGCCGCACGCGGTCAGCTCGCCGCCGGGCTCGTCGCAGCCGGGAAGCTCTCCGCACACGACCGCGGCGGCCCGGCCGAGCACCCCGCTTCCGATCAACTGGGTCAGCATCCGGTCTATCCGGAACGGGCGCTCGCCGACGTCGTCGAGCAGCAGCACGTAGCCGTCGGGCGGGGAGAACGCCTGGGGCGTGCCGAGCGACGCCGCCAACTGGGTGAGGGTGCCCCCGAGCAGGGGCCCGCGCGCGTCGCCCGGCCGGAGCGTCCGGACCCCGTCGCAGGCCAGCTCCCCCATCGGCGCCGGGGTCATCAGGCTGCCCAGCAACGAGTCGGGGTCATAGGCCGCGTCGCCGCCGGCGAGATTGACGACCGTCGGTCCGTGGAAGCACACGACCCCGCAATGGATGGTGAGATAGACGAGGAGCGCGGTGAGGTCGCTGTGGCCGATGAACGCCTTCGGCGTCCCGACGAGGTCGGCGCGGTCGAGCAGCGGGAGCAACTGCGCGCTCCCGTAGCCGCCCCGGGCGCCGATCACGGCGGCGATGCCGGGATTGCGCCACGCCGCGGTCAGGGCCGCGGCCCGGCCCCGGGCCTCTCCCGCCACGTATCCCCGCCGCTCGAAGACCCCGTCGGTGAGCACCGGCTCGAGCCCGAGCCGCGCGATCTCGGCCACGCCCCGATCGAAACGGTCCCGGTCGAACCCGCTGGCCGGCGCCACCACCGCCATCCGGTCGCCGGGCACGAGACGGCGCGGCTTCCGCATCAGGCGTCGAACTCCACGATGGCGCGTCGCATGACGTCAGGACTCGTATCCGCCGCCCGGGGCGGGATGTCGGCCGTGGGCCGCGGCGCCACGTCAGGCCCGCCGCATCGCCTCCGCCAGCGCCCGGTGCTCGTCGGAGCCGATGCGCTCCAGCAGCTGCCGGCGCGAGAGCGGGCGCCGCGGACGCTCCCCGGCGAGGAAGCGCGCCTTGACGCGCTGCTGGCGCGCGCACGCCTCTTCGACGAGGCGCGGGTCGAGGCCGCCGTCCTCGACGGCATGGATGATCGCCTCCAGCACCGACGCGTGCCGCTCGACCGACGTCCCGCAGACGAGGACGGTGTCGCAACCGGACGCGATGGCCTCCACCGCCGCCTGCTCCACCGTCCGGTCGGCGGTGATCGCCCCCATGTCGAGATCATCGGTCACGACGAGTCCGCGGTGGCCGCACTCGCGCCGCAGGATGCCGTCGACGATGGTGCGCGACAGGGTCGCCGGACGCTCCTCGTCGAGCGCGGGATAGACCACGTGGGCGGTCATCACCGCCGCCACGTCCGCCGCGACCGCGGCCCGGAACGGCGCCATCTCGTGCGCGCGCAGCCGCTCCGGGTCGTGCTCGACCACCGGCAGCTCCTCGTGGGAGTCGACCCGAACGTCGCCGTGTCCCGGAAAGTGCTTGGCGCAGGCGGCCACGCCGCCTTCCTGCAGGCCGGCCACGATGCTCGAGCCGAGCCGCCCCACGGTGTCCGGATTCGACGAGAGCGCCCGGTCCCCGATGACGGGGTTCGCGGCCTCGTTGAAGAGGTCGAGGACCGGCGCGAAGTCGAGGGTCACCCCGACCGCCGACAGCTCCGCCGCCAGGGACTGCGCGAAGCGGCGCGCCAGGTCTTCGCCCCCCCGCCTCCCGAGATGCACCATGGCCGGCCACTCGGTGAACGGCGCCCGCAGGCGGGCGACCCGCCCTCCCTCCTGGTCGATCCCCACCCACAGGGGGGTCTCCCGCGCGAGCCCCCGGGCGGCGAAGGTCAGCTCCGCGACCTGCTCCGGCGCCTCGACGTTGCGGGCGAACAGCACCACGCCGCCGAGGTCCCACTCCCGCGCGAGCGCGCGGAGCTCGACCGGCACCGTGCATCCGCCGAACCCGGCCATCATCACCTGCCCCACCTGACGATGCAGCGGACTCATGACCGGCCGTTCCTCTCGAATCGGGAAGGATGCGCACGGCGCGCGCGGCGGCGGCTCGGGGCGGCGACCGGGCCGAGCGCTCCGGCATCCGGCCTCGCGCGGCGGGAACGTTGTCTCGTCACGACGGGTCTACCCTGCGCGCGGGGGCGCCAGCCCGCCAATCGGCGCCTGGCGGCTCCGCTTGGCGCTCAATCAACCCTGCAGGAGTCCGCCCGGTTCCAGCAGCCCGTGGTGGAACCCTGCGTTGCACCGCGCCCGGAGGGCGCCAGCAGATCGCGGCGGCGCCCACCTGACAAGGCGTGAGGAGGGCGCATATTGGGCATATGCAACCGACGAACAACGCAGCCGGCATTCTGCGCCGGTCACGGCGCAGAATGCCGGTAGGCATGGCTGGGCGGCAATCGGAGCCGAAGGCGACGCTTGCCGGGCGCAGGCGGGATGCATCGCCGCTCGAATGCACCGGGGACTCTCGCCACCGGCTGCCAGGGCGCAGACTCGTGGTTGCAACAACGCGATCTTCGACCTGGAGCGGCCGGAGGCGATGGCCGGCGCCGACCGGCCGACGGGAGGACGACACCCTGCGATTATAATGCCCCGGTGCAAGTGCGCGCGTCGGCCCCCACCCGCATAGACCTCGCCGGGGGCACCCTCGACATCTGGCCCCTGTACCTCTTCCACCCGGGCGCGCAGACGGTGAACGCGGCCATCGGGCAGCGTGCCGCCTGCACGGTGTCGACGAGCCCGGACCGCCGCGTGCAGATCGTGTCGGAGGACACCGCCGCCGCCCTCTGCGCCGACACGTGGCGCCAGCTCGCCACCGACGGCGACAACCGTCTGCTCGCCCACATCGTCCGGTTCTTCGAGGTCGACGGCGTGCGCGTGGCGACGCGTGCGGCATCGCCGCTGGGGGCGGGCATCGCAGGGTCCTCCGCCCTCAACGTCGCGGTGTGCGCGGCGCTCGCCGAATGGTGCCGGGTCGACTTCCCGCCCGAGGAGCTCCTGACCGTGGCGATGAACCTGGAGGCCCGGACGCTGGGCATTCCAACCGGCGTGCAGGACTACCGGCCCGCCCGCTACGGCGGTATCGCGGCCGTCGAGCTCGGGCCGGCGGGAATCCGCCGGGTCCCCCTCGACGTCGACCCCGCGGAGCTCGAACGCCGCATCGTGCTCGCCTACAGCGGCGACTCCCGGTCGTCGGGGATCAACAACTGGGAGATCACCCGGCGGCACATCGAGGGCGACTCGACGGTCGTCGCGCACCTCGGGCGCATCGCGGAGATCGCGGCGGCGACCCGGGACGCCCTGACCCGCCACGACTGGAGGTCGCTCGCGCGGCAGGTGACGCTGGAATGGCGCGAACGCCAGGCCCTCGCGCCCGGGGTGACCACCCCGGCCATCGACCGGCTGTTCGCCGCCGCGACCGCGGCCGGCGCGACGGCCGGCAAGGTCTGCGGCGCGGGGGGCGGCGGGTGCGTCTTCTTCCTCGTCGACCCGGACCGCCGCGACGCCGTGCGCGACGCGCTGACGAGCGCCGGGGCCCGCCTCCTCGACAACCCGATCGACCTCGACGGCCTCCGCGTCGAGAGGCTCGACTGACGACCCTTCAGGGGCCCGATCGACCTCGACGACCTCCGCATCGAGAGGCTCGACTGACGACATCCCGGGGACTCTTGCAGCGGGGCTTCAACCCGGATGAGGGTACTGCGATCTTCGCCCCCCCAAGCCAGCTCACGCCCGGGCCCGTCAAGGAGACGAGGATGCGCGGGCGGCCTCTCGCAGGGCCTCTTCGACGGCCGTCACGGCTCCACGTAGCTGAGGTAGTTCGCGTGCGTGATCGTGGCCGTCGCGACCTCGCCCCGGCCGCCGAGCGAGCGGGCCTCCTGCCCGTTGATCACGAAGCCGAACTGCCCCGCGTTGCCGATGTTGAGGGTAATCTCCTCCCCGGCTTCGTAGGACTCCTCTTCGCCGGCCTGCATGATGCGGGACAGCACCCGCTCGCCGTCCACCGTCAGCGACACCCAGCTCTCGCCGCGGGGCCGCAGCATGATGGTCAGGGGCTCTCGAACCGCCGCCGCGTCGACCTCGGCCGGCGCGGGGGGCGGCGGGGAGACAGGCTCGGCCATCGCCGCGACCGGGCCGCCGGCTTCTCCCTGCGCCGGGGAGACGGTCGAGGTGCCGCGCAGCCCCAGGAACAGCAGTCCCGCCAGGGGCACGCCGATGATGAGGAGCTTGAACACGGTCTCGACCACCTGCCGACGGCTGGGCATCTGCTCTTCGTCGAGCCGGATGGGGTCGTTGCCGGTCTCGGCGGGCGCCTGCGCCATGAAGTCGCGGGTCGTCTGTTCGGGATCCAGGCCGACCTCGCTCGCGTAGGCCCGGACGAAGGCGCGCGTGAAGATCCCGCCCGGCAACGGATCGAAGTCGTTCTGCTCGAGGGCCTCCAGCGCCCCGATGGAGATCTTGGTGGTGGAGGCGATGTCCCGGAGCTCCATGTTCCTGGCCTCGCGCGCCTCGCGAAGACGCGCCCCCACGTTCGCGGCCGGGTCGCGCGAGGGCCCGGAATCGGTGGGCATGACGTTCAGTGTCTCTCCGAGCATCTGCGGATCTCCGCTGCGATTGCACTGATTGAGTCGAAGGTGCCTGCGGGACCGGGCTCCGCGAAGAGTCCGATCGCCGCCGTCCCCGCCGCCCCGGCGGCCAGCACCTCTATCGCCTTGTCAACGGTCACGCCCCCGATCGCCAGTATCGGAAGGCGTACCGCCCGGGCTGCCGCGGCCAGCACATCCACGCCGCAAGGGGGCCGTCCCGGCTTCGACGCCGATGGGTAGACGGTGCCCAGGGTCAGATAGTCGACACCGCCCGCCGCGGCCACCCGTGCCGCCTCTCCCGCCGCGTGCACGGAACGCCCGACCAGGAACCCGGGGGGCAAATGGTCCCGCATCACCGGCGCCGGTACCGACGAGCTCCGGAGATGCACCCCCGCCGCCCCTGCCGACAACGCCACGTCGAATCGCTCGTTGACCAGAATCAGGCTTCGGGTCCCCCGTGCGACGTCGACCGCCCAGCGCACCAGACTCACCGACGCGCGGTCGGAGAGGTCGGGCTCTCGGATCTGAATCAGGTCGACGCGCGCCCGGACCGCCGACTCGATCTGCCTCTTCAGGAGGTCGGTGGCATCGCCGTGCGGCGCCAGCCGGCGCCGGCTCGTGACGAGCGAGACCACCGGCCGCCTCGTCAGGGCTTCCGCGACCAGGAGCCGGCCTCCTCCGCGAGCGCGCGATCCACCCCGCCGCCGGGCGGCCCCAGCGGCTCGCTCCCGGCGCCGCGCCGCCTCCGCAGCGACGCACCCACCGCCGCCGTCAGCTCCCGGAAGCCGATGGCGAGGCTCACGAGGCCGACGCCCGACACCATGCCCCGGACGCCGTGCAGCCGGGCCACGCTTCCCCAGGCGGGCAGGATCTCGACAAACAGATTCCGCTCCCACACCGTCGACCATGGCGCCACCAGCAGCACCAGACCCGTCTCGAGGAAGTAGACGATCAACAGAATCCGCGACAGTCGGTGAATCTCGCCCTCCCGGTCGGGCCAGGGGCCCCCTGCACGATGGTATCAGACATCCGGGAGCGAGGACGGCCGGAACGTCCGCCGATGCACGGAAGAACGGCCGTGGCGGGCCACCGCGGCGAGGTGCTCCGGCGTCGCGTATCCCTTGTGGCGGTGGAATCCGTAGCGCCCGTCCGCCCGATGCAGGCGGAGCATCTCGCGGTCTCGGGTCACCTTGGCCACGATCGAGGCGGCGGCGATGCACGCGCACTGCCGGTCGCCGCCGACCACGCCGCGCTGGGGAATGAAGACGGACGGGATGCGGAACGCATCCACGAGCACGAAGTCCGGCGAGGGCGCGAGACCGCGCAGGGCGTCCCGCATCGCGGCCAGGGACGCCCGATGCACGTTGAGCCGGTCGACCTCGTCCGCCCCCCGCACGCCGACCCCCCAGGCCAGGCAGGAATCCAGAATCCTGTCGTACAGGCGCTCGCGGGCCGCGCCGGTCAGCAGCTTCGAGTCCCGGAGCCCGACCAGACGCCGCTGGGAAAGCACCACCGCGGCGGCGACGACGGGCCCCGCCAGACATCCCCGGCCCACCTCGTCGACCCCCGCGACGCGGGTGAAGCCCAGGCGGCGCAGCGCATTCTCCGCCGTGCGCCGGGCCGACGGCGGCCGATGCCGGGGCGCTGCCACCCGGGAGGGCCTACTTCGAGCCTTCGCTGGGCCGGCGCCGCTCGCGCAGCCGCGCCGCGCGCCCCCGCAGGCCGCGAAGGAAGTAGAGCTTCGCGCGCCGCACCCGGGCGGCGCGGCCGATCTCGATCTTGTCGATCGAGGGCGAGTGCAGGGGGAAGATGCGTTCCACGCCCTGGCCGAACGACACCTTCCGAACCGTGAACGTCGCCCGGGGACCGCCGCGGCGAATGGAGATGACGACGCCCTCGAAAACCTGGATGCGCTCCTTGCCCCCCTCGCGGATCCTGACGTGCACGCGAACCGTCAGGCCCGGCCGGAGGTCGGGGCGCTCGCGCAACTGCTCCTGCTCTATCGTCTCCATCACACTCATCTGACGCTCCAGATCTGCATCGGCCGGGACGGACCCGGCCGCACCGCCGCTTGCATCGGCGTTCCGCGTGGCCGACTACTCCTCGCCGACGCTGTGCAGTTCCTCCAGGATCTCCCGATCCTCGCTGTCGAGCACCGCCCCCTCCAACAGGTCCGGCCTGCGCGCCAGCGTCCGCCTCAACGCCTCCCGCTTCCGCCAGCGGCGTATCTCCCCGTGATGCCCCGAGAGCAGAACGTCGGGCACCGCGTGGGCGTCTATCTCCGCCGGCCGCGTGAAGTGCGGATGGTCGAAGGGCCCGCGCACGAACGAATCGTCGTCGACCGAGCGGGCATCGCCGACCACGCCGGGGACGAACCGGGCCACCGCGTCGACCACCACCGCCGCCGGCAACTCTCCCCCCGTCAGCACGTAGTCGCCGATGGAGATCTCTTCGGTGGCAAGCATGTCCCGCACGCGATCGTCGACCCCCTCGTAGCGGCCGCACAGCAGCACGACGTGCCGCAGCCGGCTCAGCCGCAGCGCCTCCCGGTGCGAGAACGACCGCCCCTGCGGCGACATCAGCACCACCGCGTCGGGAGTGCCGTGCCGGCTCCGGATCGCGCCGACCGCCGCGATGAACGGTTCCGCCTTCAGCACCATCCCCGGCCCCCCGCCGTAGGGCACGTCGTCGACGGTGCGGTGCCGGTCGCTCGTGTAGTCGCGCAGATCGTGCACGCCGAGCCGAACGACTTCGCGCTCCAGGGCCCGGCCGAGGACGCCCTCCCCCACCATCGTCCGCATCATCTGCGGGAAGACGGTGACGATGTCGAACCTCAGTGTCGTCCCCCAGTCGCCGGGCGCCTTACGTGGCGCCGCGGGTGCGACCTGAACGGTTGAGCTCGAGCAGCCCGTCCGGCGGGTCGAGCACGATGACCCCCTCGCGCGGATCCACCCGTACGCAGATCGGGGCGGTCAGGGGTACCTGCACCTCGGTGGACCCGTCCTCCACGACCAGCCGGTGCGCCTCCCCGCCCCCCTCGATCGAAGCCACCGTGCCCACCGTGCGTCCCGCCACCGTCTCCACGCGGCACCCGATCAACTCGTGATGGTAGAACGTACCGGCCGGCAGGCGTCCCAGGGACTCCGCCGGCACCCGAACGTCGGCCCTGGCCAGGGCCTCGGCGCCGGAGATGGTCGACACGCCGTCGAAACCGACGATGGGCCGGCCCCGATGGAAGCGCACGTCCCGGAGCACGAGCCGCTCGACATCGCCGCCGCGGCGAACGTAGACGGCGTTCCCGGGGGTGAACCGCTCCTCCGCGAAGTCGGTGTCCGGGTCGATGACGACGCGCCCGGCGTTCCCGTGCGGCCGGGCGACCCGGCCCACCGAGATCATCGCGTCCCAGGCCGGCCCGGCCGGGAGGGGCGCCACCGAAGGCCCCGCCCCGCTCCGGGCGCCGGGGCGCTCGCCACCGGGGCTCTCCCGCGCCGATGCGTCCACTGCCGCCTCCGGCAAGCGCCCTCCTCGCCCGCCAACCGTCGCCTTCGGCTCCGCTTGGCGCCCAACCCAACCCGCTAGGAGTCCGCCGTTCCACGGCGCAGACCCCTCGCCCGCCAATCGTCGCCTTCGGCTCCGCTTGGCGCCCAACCAACCCGCCAGGAGTCCGCGCCGTTCCACGGCGCAGACCCCTACTGCTCGTCGACGAAGTCGACCACGACGCGCCGGTCCTCGGACTCGGCCGCAAGCCCCGCCAGCACCCGGATGGACGCCGCGGTGCGGCCCTGCCGCCCGATCATGCGCCCGAGGTCCTCACCCGCCGTCGACAGCTCGACGTAGGTCGTGTCGCGCTCCTCCCGCTCCGTCACGGAGATGTCCTCGGCGCGATCCGCCAGCTCGCGGGCGATGACCTCGACGACGTCCCGCGAACGACTCATGCCGTCACCGCGTCGCCGGCGGCGGACGGCCCGTCGCCGGCGGCAGGTGCCTCGTCGCTGGCGGCAGGCGCCTCCGCCTCGGCCGGCGGCGGAGCGGGATGCCTCGCGAGCAGCGTACGGACGGTGTCGGAGGGGCGGGCCCCCTTGTCGATCCAGTACGCCACCCGTTCGTGGTCGACGTGCACGGTCTCGGGCTCCGTGCGCGGATTGTAGTGCCCGAGCGACTCCACGAAGCGGCCGTCCCTCGGCGCATGCGATTCCATGATCACCACGCGGTAGAACGGCCGCTTGGTCGTTCCCACCCGACTCAATCGAATAGTCAGCATATCGGCTGTCTTCTCCTAGCCCGCCCATCGTCGCCTGCGGCTCCGCTGGGCGCCAAACCAACCCTCCAGGAGTCCACGGGCCGTTCTACGGCGCAGACCCCTGGCCCGGAAACCGTCGCCTGCGGCTCCGATTGCCGCCCAACCAACCCTGCTCAAAGCCTGCACCGTTCTACGGCACCGACTTCTAGCGTCCGGGGAACGCCATGCCCGGCGGCAGGGCCACGGTCCGCCGGCCGCGCTTTCCCTTTCGGGACCGGGACGCGGCCCCGACCGAGCGCAGCATCCGGCGCATCTCCACGAACTGCCGCAGGAGGCGGTTGACCTCCTGCACCGTCGTCCCGCTGCCCCGGGCGATCCGGCGGCGGCGGCTGCCGTTGATGATCTGATGCCGGGAGCGCTCCTGCCGGGTCATCGAGTCGATGATGGCCATCGTCCGCCCGAGCGCCGCCGAGTCCACCTCACCGGGCGGACGCTGGGCCATCTGCCCCATGCCGGGAATGAGGTCCATGAGGCGATCGAGCGGGCCCATCCGCTTCACCGTCGACAACTGGTCCCGCATGTCCTGCAGGGTAAAATCGTTCCGCCGGATCTTGCTCTCGAGCCGCGACGCCTCGTCGCGGCTCACCACCTGCTCCGCCTTCTCGACGAGCGAGAGGACGTCGCCCATGCCGAGCATGCGCGACACCAGGCGGTCGGGCTGGAAGGGGTGGAAGTCGTCGATGCGCTCGCCGTCGCCGACGAAGGTCACCGGCACGCCGACCACGGAAACCACGGACAGGGCGGCGCCGCCCCGGGCGTCCCCGTCCATCTTGGTCAGCACCACGCCGTCGATGCCGACCCGCCGGTTGAACTCGCCGGCGCTCTTGATGGCGTCCTGGCCCGTCATCGCGTCGGCCACGTAGAGCAGGTCGGACGGCTCCACCGCGACCTTGAGCGTCTCGAGCTCGCGCATCAGATCGTCGGCGACGTGCAGCCGTCCCGCGGTATCGACGAGCACCGCGTCGAACCCGAGGTCGCGCGCGGAGTCGACCGCCCCCTCCGCCCGGGCGGCCACGCCGGTGCCCGGATCCGGCTCGTGCACCCGGACGCCGGCCTCGCGGGCCAGCACCCCCAGCTGCTCGATGGCGGCCGGCCGCCGCACGTCCGTCGACACCACCAGCGCGTGCCGGCCCTGCGCCTCCAGCCACTTGGCGAGCTTGACGGTGGTGGTGGTCTTTCCCGCCCCCTGCAGCCCGAGCAACAGCACCACCTGCGGCCGCTGGCGGGTCGGCGCCAGCCCGCCCTCGCCGTCGCCCAGCAGCGCCCGAAGCTCGTCGCGCACGATGGCCACGACCTGCTGGGTCGGCGTCAGGCTCTCCAGGACCGCGCCGTCCACGGCGCGGTCGCGCACCCGATCGATGAAGGCGCGGACGACCTTGAAGTTGACGTCCGCCTCGAGGAGGGCCAGGCGTATCTCGCGCAGCGCCGTCTCGACCGACTCGGGGGTCAGACGGGCTTCGCGGCGCACCGCGGCGAACACCGATTGCAGTCGTTCACTCAGCGAGCCGAACATCTGTAACCAGGGGAAAGCGGACCAGACGCAACCGCTTATGATAGCGCCGTTTGGGGCTCTCTTGTCAACAACAAGGCGCTTTCGGAGACCTCACGAGAAGCTCCCGCGTTGTGATTCACCGGCCTACGGTGGCCAGCGTACTTCCGAGCGGCATGAACCCGAACACCTCGCGGTCCCCGGACGCCTCGAACAGCGCTTCACCTGAGCCGACGCCGGCGCCGTCAGAGCCAGCAGAACTGCGGCCAGGACGGTTCATCTCATGGTTCCTCCAGCGGGCGTCCGCTCCGGGCCAAGACCCGCCTCCCGTTCAGCCGAGGCGCGTTGAAGGGTGTCGGGGCCGGGGCCGGGGCCGGCCGCCGTCGCAGCTCACCGCCCGACGCATCGGACAGCGACCAAAGCACGCGGTACACCCGTTCGGAGTGGTTCTCGAGCCGGAGCAGATCGGGAGTGCCCCCGAGCAGGGCGCCGCACTGCTCGGCATCGGCCCGGTCCGCGTGCAAGTGGCACACGTCGCCGCGCGTCACCATGTCACCGGGCCGCAGCAACTGCGTCGACACTGCCCACGCCATCTCGTTTCTCCTCTCGCGGGCGCATGCCTCTCGTGCCACGGCACGCTACGGGCCTTCGTGCCCGAGATGGCCGCCGTGCTCAGCGACGCGTTGCTCGGCGGCGCGTGGCCGGGCGGCTCCGCTTCAGACGGACTTCAGGGTGTGTCCCAGCTTGGCCTTCTTGGTCTGGAGGTACGAGCGGGCCAGTCCGGTGGTGGGCACCTCGAGGGCGAGCGAGGACACCACCGAAAGCCCGTAGCCCTCGAGGCCGATGAACTTGCGGGGGTTGTTGGTGAGCAGCCGCATGCTCTTGACCCCGAGCTCGCCGAGAATCTGGGCGCCGATGCCGTAGTCCCGCTGGTCGGGCTTGAAGCCGAGCCGCTCGTTGGCCTCCACCGTGTCGTACCCCTGGTCCTGCAGGTGGTAGGCGCGGATCTTGTTGTTCAGGCCGATGCCCCGACCCTCCTGGTTCAGGTAGAGGAGAACGCCGCGGTCCTCGGCCGCGATCCGCTCCATGGCCGCGTCGAGCTGGGCGCCGCAGTCGCACCGGGCGGAGTGGAACACCTCGCCGGTGAGGCATCGCGAGTGCACTCGCACGAGGACGTCGTCGCCGTTCCCGAGGTCGCCCCGCACCAAGGCCACGTGGGTCTCGCCGTTGACGATGCTCTCGAACCCCACCAGCTCGAACTCGCCGTAGTCGGTCGGCAGCTTCGACGCCGCCACCCGCCGCACGAGGCGCTCGTTGCTCATGCGGTACTTGATCAGATCGGCGATCGTGATCATGAGCAGCTTGTGGCGGCGCGCGAACCGCCGCAGCTGCGGCACCCGGGCCATCGTGCCGTCGTCGTTCATGATCTCGCAGATCACGCCGACCGGGTGGAGCCCGGCGATGCGGGCCAGATCGACGGCGGCCTCGGTCTGCCCGGCCCGCACCAGCACCCCGCCGTCCCGCGACCGCAAGGGGAACATGTGGCCGGGGCGGGCCAGGTCCCGAGGCTTGGTGGACGGGTCGGCGGCAACCCGCGCGGTCATGGCCCGATCATGGGCCGAGATGCCGGTGCTGGTCCGCTCCTTCGCCTCGATCGAGACGCAGAACGCGGTGGCGAACTGGGAGGTGTTCTCCCGCACCATGAGGGGAAGGTCCAGCCGGTCGAGCCAGTCTCCGGGCATCGGGAGACAGATGAGGCCCCGGCCGTGCTTCGCCATGAAGTTGATGATCTCGGGGGTGGTCTTCTCGGCCGCGACCGTCAGATCGCCTTCGTTCTCGCGGTCCTCGTCGTCGACGACGATGACCATCTCGCCTTCACGGATGGCGGCCACCGCCTCGTCGACGGGGGCGAACGGCCCGCTCCGGCGCGACTTGTCGGCCAGCGCCAGCCGCCCGCGGCGCGCCTGCCCGCCGTCGCTCTTTTCAGCCATGACGCTCTCCGTTCGGGGAACCCGGCTTGCGTTCTTCCCCGCCGCCTCGCGGCGCCGGCGCCTCGCCCGGTCCCTTCACCCCCCCGCGCCGTCACTCGGGGCCGGCTCCCGGACGCCATCACCGGGGCCGGACCTCCCGAACTCGCCGACCTCCAGGGCGCGGACCACGTACTTTCCGATGATATCGCACTCCAGGTTGACGACGGCGCCGACCCGGGCCCGCCCGAGGTTGGTGTGCTCCCAGGTGTAGGGCACGATCTGCACGTCGAATCCGGCGGCCCGCAGCTCCGCCACCGTCAGACTGATCCCGTCGACGGCAATCGACCCCTTCCGAACCAGGAAAGGCGCCATGCCGGCCGGGAACGACACCGAGACCCAGTGGAAGTCCGCCTCGTGCCGAATGCCCTCGATGCGGCCGGTGCCGTCGACGTGCCCCTGCACGAAGTGCCCCCCGACCCGCGCATCCGCGCGCATGGACCGTTCCAGGTTCACCGCATCCCGCAGCCGGAGCCCGCCCAGGTTCGTCACCCGCATCGTCTCCGGCGACACCTCGGCCGAGAACGACGCGGCGTCGGCCCGGACCACGGTGAGGCAGACCCCGTTGACGGCGATGCTCTCGCCGAGGACCAGCTCGCGCGCCACCGGCGTCCGCACCCCGAGTCGCAGCCCCTCGGGGATCGGCGCCAGCTCGGCCACCTCGCCCGTCGCTTCAATCAAACCGTTGAACATCGGCTTCCAACAGGACGTCCGCGCCCAGGCACCGGGTCCGGACCGGACCGAGCGCAGCGAGAGAGAAATGCGCGTCCGGCATCCACGGGACTCCCGCCCGCCCCAGGGTGACCGGACACAAGTACAGGCGGACGCGATCGACGATGCCCGCCTTCCACGCGGCCCGATGGAGCTCGGCGCCGCCCTCGATCAGCAGGTCGCTCACGTCGTGGGCGACGAGGCGCGCCGCCGCGGCGGCGGGGTCGCGGGCCGGCAGGCGCTCGAGGGTGGCGCCCGCCGCCTCGAGGGCCGCCGCCCGGGCCGGCCAGGCCGCCGCCGCGGCGTCGGTGGTCACGACCACGACCGGACCGTGGCTCAGCGTCGTCAGCACGCGCGCGTCGGGCGGGGTGCGCATCCGGGTGTCGAAGATCACCCGGACGAACGGGCGCCGCCGGGCCGGCCCGCGGGCGGTGAGCAGGGGATCGTCCACGAGCACCGTTCCCGACCCGACCCCGACGGCGTCGACCACCGCACGAACCTCGTGCGCGTGGTCCTGCGACCGGGGGCCGCTGAGGCCGGTCCGCCGGCCGGGCGCGGCGGCGATGCGCCCGTCCAGGCTGGCCGCCGCCTTCAGCGTCACGAACGGCCGCCCCCGCCGCTTCACCGTGAAGAAGGCCTCGTTCAGCCGAGCGGCGCGCTCGGCGGCCAACCCCACAACCACCTCGATCCCGTGGGCGCGCAGCCGCCGGACGCCCCCGCCGTCCACCCGCGGGTCGGGATCCCTCACGCCCACCACCACCCGCCGCACCCCGGCCTCGACGATGCGGTCGGCGCACGGAGGCGTTCGGCCCGTGTGGCAGCAGGGCTCGAGGGTGCAGTAGAGCGTCGCCCCCCGGGCGGCGGGGCCGGCCTCCTCGATGGCTACCACTTCGGCGTGCGGCGCGCCGGCCCGCACGTGGTAGCCGCGCCCGACGATGCGGCCCGCGTTCCAGAGGACCGCGCCCACCATCGGGTTGGGACTCGTCGAGCCGCGCCCGCGCGCCGCGAGCTCCAGGGCCAGGGCCATCAGAGCCTCGTCCGAGGCGCCGGGCGAGGCCGACGGGACGCGGCCGCCGCCGCCCCCCTTCCCCGTCACCATCCCGACTCGAACAGGGCGTCCACGTACTCCTCCGGCGAGAACGGCACCAGGTCGTCGATCTGCTCTCCCACCCCCACGTAGCGGATGGGGACCCCCAGCTCCGCGGTGATCGCCGCCGCGATGCCGCCCTTCGCGGTGCCGTCGAGCTTCGTCAGCACGATTCCCGTGACCCCGGCCGAGTCGAGGAACGCGCGGGCCTGCGACAGCCCGTTCTGGCCCACGGTGGCGTCGAGGACGAGCAGCGTCTCGTGGGGGGCGCCCTCGACCGCGCGTCCCGCCACCCGCCGGATCTTGTCGAGCTCGGCCATGAGGTTCGAGCGGGTGTGGAGGCGTCCCGCGGTGTCGACGAGGACCGCGTCGCGCCCCCGCGCCTTGCCCGAGGAGATGGCGTCGAAGACCACCGCGGCCGGGTCGGTCCCGGGGCGGGCGCGGACGAAGTCGGCCTCGACGCGGCGTGCCCACACCTCGAGCTGCTCGACCGCCGCCGCGCGGAACGTGTCCGCGGCGCAGATGACCGGGCGCTCGCCGGCCCGGGCGAGCAGCCGCGCGAGCCGGCCCACGGTGGTGGTCTTCCCTGTCCCGTTGACCCCCACGACGAGCACGACGCGGGGCCGGGCCGCGGGCGCGGCGGCGGGGTCGGCGACGTCGAGCGCCCGCAGGAGCTCGGCCTTGACGATCGAGCGCAGATCCTCGTTGCCGGCCCGGTCGCGCGCCGCCTCGACGAGCCGGGTGGTCGCGACGACGCCGAGATCGGCCTCGATCAGGATCTCCTCGAGGGCGTCGAGGGTCTCGACGGAGACGGCCGCGGCCTCCGGCGCGCCGCCTTCGGCCCGCGGGACCTCCGGCAGCTCGTTCAGCCGCAACTCGACGGCGGTCCGCCGCAGGCCGGTCCGGAGCCGGCCGAGAAAGCTCACGACCGCCCTCCCCCGGCGCCGTCCGACTCGGACCGCTGCCGGCGCAGCATCAGCTCTTCGACGGCTGCCCGGGCCTCGATCCGGCCCTCCAGCACCGCGCCCATCTGCGCGGTGATCGGCAGGTCCACGCCGTGCCGCCCCCCCAGCTCGAGGGCGGCGGCGGTCGTCCTGACGCCCTCGGCCACCGACTGCATGCCCGCCAGTATCTCATCGAGGGACCGGCCGCGTCCGAGCTCGCGGCCCACGCGCCAGTTCCGGCTCAGGCCCCCGGTGCAGGTCAGCACGAGGTCGCCGAGCCCGCTCAGCCCCGCCAGGGTCTCCCGCCGCGCGCCGAGAGCGCACGCGAGCCGGGACATCTCGGCGAGGCCGCGGGTGATGACGGCGGCCAGCGCGTTGGGCCCCAGGTCCAGCCCGTCCACCACCCCGGCGGCGATGGCGATCACGTTCTTCGCGGCGCCGCCGACCTCGACGCCGACCACGTCGTCGCTGGCATAGAGCCGGAAACAGGCGCCGGCGCGGAACTCCTGCTGCACCGTCCGCACGACGTCGCCGCGACGGCCCGCCACCGACACCGCGGTGGGCGCCGCGCGCGCGACCTCCGCCGCGAACGACGGACCGGACAGCACCACCACCGGGCGCACCGAGCCCAGCTCCTGCTCGATGACCTCGGACATCCGGTTCAGCGTACCCGTCTCGAAGCCCTTGGTCGCGCTGACGACGGTCGTGCCCGGACCGACGGCGGCAGCGGCGCGCCGCAACAGCGCCCTCGCGCCGTGGGACGGCACCGCGAGCACGACCGCCTCCGCCCCGTCGACCGCGTCTTCGAGGGACGCCGTCGGCGAGACCGCCGCGGGAATCGGGGCCCCCGGCAGGTACGTCGCGTTGACGCGGTCCCGCCGCAACCGATCGACGAGGGCCGCGTCCCTTCCCCACAGGTGCGTCCGCTTCCCCACCCGCGCCAAGTGAATCGCCAGCGCCGTGCCCCAGGCGCCGGCTCCCAGAACCGCCACGTCGTTCATCGATGCACCCGTGCCGCCATCGCGATGACCCCGATCCACTGTACACGCTACACGCTCACCGGCCCCGCGGGCCGTCCGAGGGCCGTCGACTCCAGCACGTGGTATCGGGCGCCGCGCGGCGTCTGCCGGCTCTCGTACAGGGTGACGTGGTCGACCAGCCACCCCGGGGTCTCCGGCCGGACCTCCGACAGGACCCGCTCCAGGTCGCGCCGGCTTCGCGCCGGCCACCGCTTCATCCGCCCCAGCGTGACGTGGGCGCGCAGGGGCCGGGCCTCCGCCGGGCGCCCCCCCGACGCGAGGCGCCGGTCGAGCTCGGACCTGAGCTCGGCCATCCCGTCGCTGCCCTCGCCGATGCCCAGCCATAGCACCCGCGGCGGGCCGGAAGGCGGAAAGCACCCGAGGCGCGACGCCCGGGCGAGGAACGCCCCCGTCTCGAAGGGCGTCCGAAGCGCGGCGCGGAGCGCATCGGCGTCGGGCTCCGTCACCTCGCCGAGGAAGCGGAGGGTGACGTGCAACTGCTCCGGCGCGACCCACCGCACCCGCTCGTGCCCGCTCTCCAGGCGGCCCGCCACCGCCCGCCCCGCGCGCTCGGCCGCGGCCCGGACCGCCGGGTCGGGATCAATCGCGACGAAGACCCGCAAGCTCCCCCCGGTTCCGCAGCAGCGCCCGGCGCAGCAGATCCAGCGCGACGCGGGCGGCCTGACCGCGGATCGCGGCGCGGTCGCCGGGCAGGCGCACGGTGGTCGCGGACTCCGCGCCTCCCGGACCCACGACCGCGATGCAGACGGTGCCGACGGGCTTGGCGTCGGTCCCGCCGCCGGGCCCCGCCACGCCGGTGACCCCGAGCCCGAGATCGGCGTTGCCCGCGCGTCGCGCGCCCGCCGCCATCGCCAGCGCCACCGGCTCGCTGACCGCCCCGTGGGCGTCGAGAATCTCTCCCGGCACCCCCAGCACCGCCTGCTTGACGGCGTTGGAATAGGCGACGACGCCGGCCTCGACGTATTCCGAGCTGCCCGGCACGTCCACGAGCCGGGCCGTCACCAACCCGCCGGTGCACGATTCTCCCACCGCCACGCGGAGGCCGCCGCGGGCCAGCAGCGCTCCCACGACCTCGGGAAGGGAACGGCCGTCGGCGCTGAACAGATGGTCTCCCAGCGCCTCCGCCAGCTCTCCGGCCGCCCCGTCGAGGACGGCGGCGGCGGCCGGCGCGGACCCGGCCCGGGTCGACAGGTGGAGCTCGACGAGCCCCGGCGACGCCAGCACCGTCGTCTCCACCGCGGGGTCGGCCCGCCGCCACCGCTCGTAGACGGGCTGGGCCCGTTCCTCGACGTGGGACTCCCCGCGCCCCGCCACCCGCAGCACCCGCCGGTACAGCCGCTCCCCCGTCGCCCGCGCGGCGAGGCGGCCCTCGACCAGCCCGGTGAACATCGGCTCGAGCTCGCGCGGGGGCCCCGGCAGCAGGACGACCACCCGGCCGGCGTGCTCCAGCCAGAGCCCCGGCGCCGTGCCCCGCGGGTTGTCGAGCACCACCGCGCCCGCCGGCACCCGCGCCTGGCGGCGATTGTTCTCCGGCATCTCCCAGCCGCGGCGCGCGAAGCGGGCCCGCAGCCGCTCGACGATGGCGGGATCCTCGCGCAGGGGGCGCTCGAGCACGCCGGCCACGGTCTCGCGAGTCAGGTCGTCCTCGGTGGGACCGAGCCCACCGCAGATCACCACCAGGTCGACCCGGGCCAGCGCCGACCTCACGGCGTCGGCCAGGTCCTCGCCGTGGTCGCCGACGATCGACTTGCGCCGGACGACGATGCCGAGCTCGTTCAGGCCCGAGGTCAGGAACAGGGAATTGGTGTCGGAGCGGAACGGGGTCAGCAACTCCGTGCCCACCGCGATGATCTCGGCCGTCGACAGCGGGCGGTCGGGCCGCGGGGCGGTCGCGGGTGTCATCGATACCGTTCAGGATACCGGCGACGGAGCCTCCGGGTCAGCAGCTCCGTTCCCGCCGCGATGATCTCGGCCGTCGACAGCGGGCGGTCGGGCCGCGGGGCACTCGGGGGTGTCATCGATACCGTTCAGGATACCGGCGACGGAGCCTCCGGGTCAGCAGCTCCGTGCCCACCGCGATGCTCTCGGCCGTCGACAGCGGGCGGTCGGGCCGCGGGGCGGTCGCGGGTGTCATCGATACCGTTCAGGATACCGGCGACGGAGCCTCCGGGATGCGCGAGGCAGGACTTCCCGCCGGCTCCGTCAGGCGTCGGCCAGCCACAGGAGAAGGCGAAGCAGCGCCTGGGCGTACAGCCCCGCGACGAGATCGTCGGCCATCACGCCCCAGCCCCCGGGCAGCCGCTCCGCGCGCCGGGCGGGAAACGGCTTCACGATGTCGAAGAGGCGGAACGCGAGAAACCCGACCACCGCGCCGCCGAGCCCGACGGGGACGGCGGCCAGGGTCACCAGCATGCCGGCGGTCTCGTCGATGACGATGAACCCCGGGTCGTGGCGCCCGGTCGCCGACTCGGCCCACGTCGCGGCCACCACGCCGACGGCGGTCACCACCAGCACCACCGCCAACTCCACGGCCACGGACCCGGATGCCCGGACCGCCCAGAACAGCAGCAGCCCCGCCACCGACCCGAAGGTCCCGGGGGCGACGGGCGCGTGGCCGCAGGGACCGATGGTGGCGATCCCGAGGACCATCCGCCGGCGCCACCCCGCCGCCGGTACCGTCACGCCGTGCCGCCCTCCGGCGGCGCTTGCGGAGGCGGAGATACGGTCATCACCCGGGTGCCCGAGATCACGTCGTGCAGCGCCCGGCCCTTGCGGCCGAAGAGAATCCATACGACGCCGAGGGTCAGCGACACCGGCGTCCACAAGGTGCGAGCCATCGCTCTCGGCAGCGAGACCGGCCCCCCGTCGGCATCGGCCACGCGCAGACCCCAGGCCATCTTGCCGATCGTCTGCCCCCCGGCCGCCGTCAGCCCCGCGAGGTACCCGACGTCGAGGAGAAAGAGGAAAGCCAACAGGGGCGGCAGCGGCAGGGCGCCGAGCGACCCCAGGTCGAGCCCGGCAAGCCGGAGGGTCAGCCAGACCACCAGTGCATCGAGGCCCGCCAGCAGCGCGAGGTCGCAGAATCCGGCGCCGATACGCGCGCCGAGCCCGGCCGGACGCGGCCGCGCTTCGACCGCCGGGGCCGAAGCCTCGGGCGCCTCCGCGGCCCGGCGCCGCCGCTCACCCGCTTTCGCGCCTCCCGCATCGTTTGCCGACCGCCGCACGCGGAGCGGGGCGCGGACCCTCGGGTGCGGGGCCCGGGTCTCCACCTCGGGCGGGAAGAGCAGCAGATCGGGGCTCGGGTCGGCGGGCGAGTTCTCCCCCGACGCCGGTCGGGAGTCCCGCCGGGGCGCGGATCGGCCGGAACGGGACGGGGTCAGGGCCGCCTCCCGCCCTTCGGGGGCGACGGCCATCGTGGCAGCATCCGCATCGGGGTCATTCTAACAGCCGGCCTCGCGCCGGCCGGGCCGACGCGGTGTGTGCTATATGTGCGGCATGGGCTTGATCGAGGCGGTCCCCAACGTCAGCGAAGGCCGGCGCGGCGATGTCGTCGGCGCCCTCGCGGCCGCGGTCGGCGGCGTGCCCGGCGCGACCCTGCTCGATACGTCCTCCGACCCCGCCCACAACCGTTCCGTCTTCACGCTGGTGGGCGATGCCGCCGCCCTGAAGAACGCCCTGCTCGAGCTGTATGCCGCCGCCCTCGCGCGCATCGACCTCCGCGCCCACTCCGGCGTCCATCCCCGCATCGGGGCCGTGGACGTGACCCCGTTCGTCCCCCTGGAGGCGGCCGGCATGCCCGCCTGTGTCGCCCTCGCGACCGAGCTCGGCGAAGCCGTCGCGCGGCGCTTCGACCTGCCGGTCTACCTGTACGAACGGGCCGCCCGCACCCCGGACCGGCAGCGGCTCGAGTCGATTCGCCGCGGCGGCTTCGAGAACCTGGCCGCGAAGATGATGCGGCCGGAATGGCGGCCCGACTTCGGTCCCGCGGCGCCGCACCCCACGGGGGGCGCCACCGCCATCGGGGCCCGGCGCCTGCTCGTCGCCTTCAACGTCAACCTCGACACCGGCGACCTCGACCTCGCCCACCGCATCGCCCGGGCCGTGCGTGCGTCGGACGGGGGGCTCGACGCCGTCAAGGCGATCGGCGTGAGAACGGAGAGCCCGGAGGTCGTCCAGGTCTCCATGAACCTCGTGGACTTCGAGCGCACGCCGCTTCACGAGGCGTTCGAGGCCGTCCGCCGCGAGGCGGAGCGCCTCGGCGTCGAGGTGCGCAACAGCGAGGTCGTGGGCTTGGTTCCCGCCGCCGCCCTCCTGCCGGCCGCCGCCCGCGCCCTGCGCCTCGGCGGGTTCACCATGCGCCGCGTGCTCGACCAACGCCTCCCGACGCGCGAGGCGTCCCCGGCGCCTCCGAGACGTGAACGCTGAGGTGGTGGGCCTGGTTCCCGCCGCCGCCCTCCTGCCGGCCGCCGCAACGCGCCCTGCGCATCGGCGGGTTCACCATGCGCCCGCGTGCTCGACCAACGCCTCCCGACGCGAGGCGTCCCCGGCGCCTCCGATCGCCCCCGAGACGTGAACGTTCCGGGCAACCCGCGCCGCGGATCCGCGCCGCGGACCCGCGCGGGCCCTCGCGAGGGTCGGGGCATGCCGCAGGCAGCGATTGGCGGGTCAGTCCTTGGCGTCGAGCAGGTCCTGCAGCTCGGTCATGAACTCTCCCACGTCGCGGAAGTCGCGGTACACGGAGGCGAACCGGACGTAGGCGACCTTGTCGAGCCGCCGCAGCTCCTGCATCACCAGCTTCCCGACCTCCTTCGTGGGGATCTCCTTCTCCGGGCGCTCCTGGAGCATGGCCTCGACCCGGTCCGCGAGGGCCTCGACCGCCGCCACCGACACGGGGCGCTTCTCGCATGCCTTCAACATGCCCGACGTGATCTTCTGGCGCTCGAACCGCTCCCTGGTCCCGTCCTTCTTCACGACCATGTACGGAATCTCATCGATCCGTTCGTAGCTCGTGAAGCGGCGGCCGCACGCCAGGCACTCGCGCCGGCGTCGGATGACCTCGCCCTCCCGGCTCTCGCGCGAGTCGACGACCTTGTCGCCGAGATGGCCGCAGAACGGGCACTTCATGTCCTTCTCCGGTCTGCCGCGCGGACACCCCGCCGCCGGCTCACGTCGAGCCGCCTCCAGCCGGGGCCGCACCGCCGGAGGCGGGCGCCTCGGCCGGCGTCGGCAATCCGTCGGCGGTGCCGCGAGGCGTCGACGAAGACGTCACGTCGGCCATCCCCCGGAACGTGATGCCGTCGCGGGCCATCCACGCCAGCCCGACGACGGTCACCGGCGCGAACGTCGCCGCGTGCAGCACCAGGGCCGCGCCCACGGCCGCGTCCACCGGCACCTCGTAGAACGCGGTCAACCCCACCTGGACCGCCGCGTGGAACCCCCCGACGCCGGCCGGCGTCGGCACCGACACGCCGAGGGCCATCAGCGCCATCAGGAGCAGGCCGCTGCTCGGCGGCAGCGCCATGTCGAACGCCAGGCAGCCCCACCAGGCGGTGGCGCCCACCAGCGCCCACATCACCAGCGACCACGCGACGGCCCGCAGCAGCCGGCCCGGGTCGCGGGCCACCCCCAGGCCGGCGCTGAAGCGGGTGATGAAGCGGCTCGCGGCCGCGCCCGGGCCGTGCGGCGCCAACCGTTCCACCCGCCCCGCGAACCAGACCACCCACTCGGGGCGGCGCGCGGCGGCGCAGACCAGAGCCAGGAACACGCCGGCACCCACCGCGACCATCAGCCCTCCCGCCTTGAGGGCGCCCAGGACCGCCTCGTCGGTGGCCGGCAACTGGCTGCTGAACGCGGCCAGGAACAGCCCGAAGAGCAGGATCACCGCAATCATGTCGAGAATGCGCTCGACCACGATCGTCGCCAGCGCCGCGCTCATGCTGAGCGACTCGCGGCGCGCGAGCAGGTAGGGCCGCACCACCTCGCCCAGCCGCGGCACGATGGTCGAGGTCGCGAACCCGATGATGGTGGCCCGGGTCGCCGACCCGACGCCGACCGGGCCGAGCGGGGCCAGCAGCAGCAGCCAGCGCTTGACGCGGACCACGTAGGCGAGGGCGATGCCGGCCACCGACGCGGCGATCAGGTCGGCCCGGGCTCGTTCGATCTCCGCCCACACCGACCCCGGATCGGTGCTGCGGAACACCCAGAACATGAGGGCCACGGCCAGTCCGACGACGCCGACGGTTCGAAGGTGGGTTCGCATGCGTTGGGGGAATCCGTCCGCGATCCGTCTCGTGGGAGTCAGGCCGTTGCAGCGCGTCTCCGGTGGGCGCCGAGGGGCTTCATCGGGTTCCGGAAGAGTCGCGCGCGGGTGCGACAGGGACGACGGGGCTCGACGCACGCGGCCAAGGGCACGACGCCCTCCTTGCCGCCCGCGCGTCTCTTCGGTAAGCTACGATTCTACATGCTTCCGGGCATTGGTCGTGTCCGACCACGAGCACCGGCAGCCGTGGCGAAACCCTGCACTGCACGGCGCCCGGAGGGGCGCCACCGGAACGGCAGGCGCTCACCTGATCCACGCGTCGGGAAGGGCGCAGCCGGAATGAGGCCATCGTGACGTCCGCACCCGCACTGTTCGAGACTTCCCTGGAGGGGCTGGAGCCGCAACGCCGCGGCAAGGTCCGCGACATGTACGCCGTCGACGACCGGCTCCTGATGGTCGCGACCGACCGCATCTCCGCCTACGACCTCGTCCTCGGCTCGACGATTCCCGACAAGGGCAAGGTGTTGACCCGGCTCTCGGCGTTCTGGTTCGCCCGCACCGGGCGGATCGTGAAGAACCACCTCGTGTCGACCGACCCCGACGAGTACCCCGCCGCCTGCCGCCCCCACGCGGAGACGCTGCGGGGACGGTCGATGCTGGTACAGCGCACCGATCCCATCCCCGTCGAGTGCGTCGCCCGCGGCTACCTCGCCGGCTCGGGCTGGGCCGACTACCGCCGCAGCGGCGCCGTCTGCGGGGTCGACCTGCCGGCCGGCCTGCAACAGTCCGACCGGCTGCCCGAGCCCATCTTCACGCCCGCGACCAAGGCGACCAGCGGCCACGACGAGAACATCACCGCCGAGCAGGCGGCCGAGATCATCGGCCCCCGGCTGCTCGCCCGGCTCCGCGACCTGACCCTCGCCCTCTACGCGCACGGCGCCGAGCACGCCGAGTCGTGCGGCATCATCGTCGCCGACACCAAGTTCGAGTTCGGGCTGCTGCGGGCCGACGGGAGGCAGGACGCGGGCGGGGACATCCGGGAGGGGGACGAGATCATCCTGATCGACGAGGCCCTGACGCCCGACTCGTCGCGGTTCTGGCCGCGGGAGACGTATCGGCCGGGCGTCGCCCAGCCGAGCTTCGACAAGCAGTTCGTCCGCGATCACCTGGACGCGGTGCAGTGGAACCGGAAGCCCCCGGCGCCGTCGCTGCCGGACGACGTGGTGGCGAGGACCCGCGAGAAGTACCGCGAGGCCTACCGGCTGCTGACCGGGACCGAGCTCGACTGACGTTCGCTCGGGCTCTCCGCACTCGCTCGAGCGTTCGCGAGAGCGCTCCCGAGCTGACCGCCAACGCCCCGCGGGCCCAGCGCGCCGAGCGCCATCGTCCCGTAGCGTCACGCCGTTCGCCTCGAGACCCGCACGTCCACCCCGCGGGGCCAGCGCGGCGAGCGGCATCGTCCCGCAGCGTCACGCCGTTCGCGTCGACACCCGCACGTCGCCGGCTTCCGTCGGCTCGGGATTGACGTCCTCCCGCTCGACCGCCCCGTCCATCAGGTGGATCACCCGGTGGGCGTGCTGCGCGATGTCCGCCTCGTGGGTGATCAGCACGATGGTGTTGCCGGCGCGGTGCAACCCCTCGAAGATCGCCATGATCTCCCGCCCCGTCTTCGAGTCGAGGTTCCCCGTCGGCTCGTCCGCGAGCAGCAGCGACGGCTGGTTCACCAGGGCCCGGGCGATCGCCACCCGCTGGCGCTGTCCGCCCGACAGCTCGTTCGGCCGGTGGCCCATCCGGTCCTCGAGCTCCACCAGCTCGAGCGCCGCCACCGCCCGCTCGTTCCGCCGCGCCGCCGGCACCCCCCCGTAGATCAGCGGCAGCTCCACGTTGTGCAGGGCCGACGCCCGCGGCAGCAGGTTGAACGTCTGGAAGACGAACCCGATCTCCTCGTTCCGGATGCGGGCCAGCTCGTCGTCGTTCATCCCGCCCACGTCCTTCCCGTTCAGGCTGTACGTCCCGCTGCTGGGCGTGTCGAGACAGCCGATGAGGTTCATCAGCGTCGACTTCCCCGAGCCCGACGGCCCCATGATCGCGCAGAACTCGCCGCGCTCGATGTCGACCGACACGCCGCTCAGGGCGTGGACGGACTCGGTACCCATTCGGTAGGTCTTCCACAGATCCTCGGTGTGGATCAACGGCATTAGTCTGCGTCCCCCCCGCGCATGATATCCGGCCCGTCCGCCGCACCGTTCCGCTACTCCCCAATGACGCAGAACCTCCGCCCTCGGTTCCCGCCCGCCAACCGTGACCCCAGGCAGCGCTCTTCCGCCGACCACCGCACGCGCGAATTGACCAGCGACGATGCGGGTCGTCTCGGTTGCGGTCGCGCCGCCGGCAATCCAGTGGTTTCCTCGCGGGGTGGGTCGTAGACAACCGCCTCCAGCCTCCGTCGGGCGGTCGCAAACTGATGCACGATGCCTGCGATCAGCACCCCTTCCGCGAGCGTGGTCCGGCCGGGAGTCCGATCGACCCGGAGAGGCGCTCTCAAACGACCCCACATCTGGCCGCGCCCCAGTCCATCGAGCCGCTCCTTGCCGCCCATCCCGTCCTCGATCTTCACCAGCCCGAGCGCCGCCACCGCGCTCTCCTTCCGGCGAGCCGCAGGCACGCCTGCCTTCACGTTCCGGAAGCCCCGACGCATGCGGCGGCAAATTCAACGTCTGAAAAGCCGAACCCGATCTCCGCATTCCCCGATGCCGGCCAGCTCCTCGTCGTCCATCCGGCCTACACCCTGCCGTCCAGCCGATGCCCTCCCAGAATCGCGCACCCCAATTCCCCCTAACCCTGCCGCGTTCCCTCCTGCGGGCGCCGCCTGCCCTTGATCCAGGTCAAGGGCGACTCAGCCAAAATCATGCTAAGAACACACGTCCCATGAGTCGCACCGCCTGCGAGACGCCTCGCCACCGACGCATGTCCAATCACCAGCGCCGCAACGTGGCACCCCAGTACCCGGCCACGCTGAAGCGTACGCCTCCCCGCGCCCTGTGCCACCACCGACGCGCCCCCCGCCTCAACCGCATCAACGCCCCGCACCGCTGTCCCTCTGCGCGCGCCGCCCTCACGCTCCCGAGGCGCATTCCAACGCCTTTCTCAGGAACCCCGTCCACTCTACACGACACACAGTACAACTACCTCTCATCCGGACACACAGCCGCCGCCGTCTCCAACCTCGGCCTGCCCCGAAGCACCGACCGGGTCGCCACGCCATGCCACCAGAGGTAATGATGTCTTATCGTCAGATTTCCTTCGCATTCGCCGCCTATATCATCCTCCTTGCAGCAAGGGATATTATCGCCGAATCCCGCTATACGCACATACCACGTCCAGTCATCCTTTCGCATCTCTTCGTCGTCATCTTCAGCTTGTCCTTGCTAGTCTTGTTCGCCAGGCTCAACTGGCGAACCACATATTCTAAACTCAAGAACCCTCGTGATTTTCGTCTAAGTCTCGTCGTCAGTTTATTGACGTTAGTCATTTACTCAGTCACATTCTACCTAATCCACACCGATATTATGGGAGCCGGCCTTTTTAACATGATCGATTTTGGCCTCAATCCAATCTTTCTCTCCGTCATAGCTGTCTGGTATTTCAAGGAACACCCTCGCGCGTATGTCAAATGGGCCTTCCTGATTTTCGCAGTCGGCACGACGCTGATGTTCTCGCAACGTGAACCCCACGGAGTCCTATGGATTCCAGTGGCTCTAATCGGCACCATGGCGATGGCGGTATCCGACTCGTTATGCAAGCACATGCTTGGCCGTCGTGGCTTCGAAAAGCCAGAAGTAATCCTGATTCGATTCGCGCTGCCATGCGCGGCAGCCCTTTTCTACATCATTGTTTTTGACTGGCACATGGACCCACGCCTATCCGTGGAGTTGGCAGCCTATGCCGCCCTACTGGGCTTCCTGCCGCTGTACGTGCTCTACCATGTACTGGGTCGTGCAAATCTATCGCACCTCGCCACATGGGAAATCATGCTCCCTCTCCTAGTGTACATCGGAACTGCACACCTCCACCCTGCAGATTTTGAGTGGCCACCGTGGCCCATTCTCGGTGCCGCGCTTGTCATGGTCGCGTTTTTTCTGTGTGAGTACAGGCCTCGGCAGACGCAGGAGAAAATCGATGTCGCCTAGCTTGAGTCGTAACCGGCGCAACAGATTCGGTAGAATCGGGGTAGATGTCCCCCTCTGGCTCCTGTTGGTGTTGACCGCGGGGGCATTCTATTTGGGCCTTCTCGTTCGACCAAGTGTTGCTGATCCTTCCTATTCATGGTTGACCGGAGTTGGTGGAGTAATGACATGTCTCGCACTTCTGCTCTCCATACTTGAGAGTCGGCGACTGGATGGAATTCAACGATCGTTGTCCACACGCGTTGTCGGCAATTTCCCGGATAACATGTTGCATATTACAAGCCTTCTCGGCGAGGCGCGCGGGAGGGCGGTTATCATGTGCGATTCGCCGGCGTACGGCTTTTTCTCCAACGAAAGGGCGTATTTGGATTACAGACACAAGCTACAGACACTCCTGGCCGATGGCATTGAGGTGACGATGGTCGTATACGATCGCACGCGCAGCATTGCGGCCAGCAAAGCTCAATTTGGAGACAACTTGGCCAAAATAAAGAAGCTCCCAGCGTACAAGCGATGCTTCGACGGGACCCCACTGGAAGACCAGCCGAAAACGTCGCGTGAGTTCTTTGAGTTCTTGGAGTCAGAAAGTGACAGAGAGCGGGAATTGTTTTCCGACGTCATAATAGAAACCGGCAATGACATACCCCTGTACTTTTGGATGGTAGATGGACGGGAGGCAGTGTTTTCTTTTCCCACTCTCAGCAAGGAACCGCCAGAAGTTGCGTTCCGCACCTCGGATAAGTGGCTGATCGATATTTTTGACAATGTACGGTCAGACGTCACGCGCGATCTGTCAGGCAACATGGAAGGCACACCAGCGACAGGGAGGGACTGACTCCCGCTCCCAGGAGAGTCGGATCATGGAGCAATCTCTTCAAGGAAGTCCACTTGTGGGCCACCCAGCACCGAGACTGTCAGGGTCGGGACCCCGAGCCGCGGTGCCCGCCCCCCCCCGCGCCGGGCTGGTATAGAGCACGCGGCGGAAACTGGGCGGGGAGGTCAGCCCGTCACGGCGCCAGCGCCAGCGGAAAGGCCCGCGGGCGGCAGCGGGTTACTGGGCGGTAGTGGGCTGGTCGGACGGCGGCAGACTACTCCGGCAGCGGAAGCTGCCGGCTCTCCTTCTGGCGCGCCTGGTCGAACGCGGGCGCCGGCTCCGCCGTCCGCACCTGCTCCAGCCAGAAGACGCCGTCATAGGGGATGGAGTTGCCGCGGGTGCCGATGAGGTCGACGTCGCCGTCGCCGTCCATGTCGCGGACGAGGAACTTGTCGAACATGCCGCGGACGCGGCGCGACACGTCGTGGCGGGTCCAGGCCGCGGTCGGGTCCTCGGGCTGCTCGAACCATGACAGGCGGCCCGCCCGGTGTGACGGGGCGAGGTCGGTGGCGTCGACGTCGCGCGGGTTCTGGCTGTAGGCGCCGGAGAAGGCATCGAGGCGGCCGTCGTCGTCGATGTCGGTCAGCACGAAGCCGACCAGGCGGTCGGGGGTGAGGCCGCCGATGACGTGCAGGCGCCAGGCGTCGGCGAAGTCGGCCGGCTGCTCGAGCCACGAGAGGCCGTTGCGCTCGTCGCGGATGGCGATGTCGATTCGGCCGTCGCCGCTGAGCTCGACGAACTCCATGTTGAAGCCGGTGACGACGGCCTCGGGGGCGATGTCGATGCGGTGCTCGCGAAACGCGATGTCGCCGCCGGCGGTGACGTTCTCGAACCAGAAGATGCGCCGCTCCATGCGGGAGCCGCCGATGACGTCGAGGTCGCCGTCGCCGTCGAGGTCGAAGGGCTGCGAGTTGATGGGGACGATGACGCGGGCCAGCTCGTGCTCGACCCAGGCGTCGCCGTCCAGCGGATCGTCGGGCAGGGCGAACCACGACACGGGGTGCTTCTCGGTGGTGCCGCGCCCGGGATTCTGCTCGCCCTTGTTGGCGGCGACGACCTCGGGGCGGCCGTCGGCGTCGAAGTCGGCGAGGAAGACGCGGATGTACGAGCCGCGGTCGAGGGTCGAGGCGGGGATGACGCGTTTCCACCGCTGGGCCCGCCCCGCGGCGCCGGGGTTCTCGAGGTAGATGAGGTGCGAGAGCTCGCAGGCGACGACGACGTCGGGATAGCCGTCGCCGTTCATGTCGCCGATGGCCACGTCCTCGGCCGCTCCGGCTTCCTGGCCCTCGGCCAGGGTGTAGAGGTCCCAGGTGTCGGGGTCGGCCGAGCCGTAGGCGATGCGGACGTGACCGTCGGGAACGCCGTCGTAGGTGGTGTCGGACTCGTGCACAGAGACGATGTCGAGGTGGCCGTCGAGGTCGAGGTCGGCCATGGCGAGCCCGTCACTGCCGGCGAGGGCGACGCCGCCCACCTCTAGGTCGTCGATGATGTGCTCGCGCCAGGAGATGTAGGAACCGTCGGCGGCCTGCGCGCGGGTCGGCGTGTCGGCGATGGTCATCCCGCCGTCGCCGGACTGGGCGGATGCCCCCTGCCCCGCCGCCACGAGCGCGGCAAGCGCAACCACCCCCGCGAGGGTCGCGACGCGCCCTGTCCACCGCCGGCTGGTCCTTGTATGCATGGACTCTGCTCCTCGACTCGGGCGTGCAAGTTGGCGGCGTCAGACTGCCCGCCGTCTCCGGCGCCGCTCCCCGTCCCGGCGACCCGTGCCTCAAGGCCGGGCCAGCGACGGGAATCGCCGTGCCGTGTCCCGAGCGTCCCAAGCGACAGAGGACGGGCGGCTCCTGGGTGGAACCGGCGAAACTGCGTCGAACACCGTCCCGAGCGCCGCGCCCGAACCATCCGCCATGCGGCCGCGCCATCCTGTGGCGCAGAGACGCCTACGGCTCACTTGCCGTCGGATTGACGGTCACGGTGACGTTGACCGGCGTCACGTAGACCGTATCGTCCGCCACCGCCTGCAACACGTAAGTGCCCGGCTCGCTGAAGGACACCTCGGTGACCGCCCGGCCTCCCTCGCCGATCTCCGGCACCCGCGGCCCGAATGTCACCTCGCCCGGCCCGCGCCAGTGCAGCCAGGTCACCGCGAGGCCGGTGGCCGCCGCCCTGCGCGGGTCGACCATGGCCTGCGACTTCGGGCCCCGCCGCGCCCGCCGCTCGGCGAGCCGCGGGTTGGGCGGCGGAATGCCGTCGTCGCCGGCGAGGACGGCGAGCTCGAGGGTGTCCGGTAGGGTGACCTCGAGGTGGTCGCCGCCCTCGAGGCGGACGAACGGGCGCTGGTTGTCGGCGTAGCCCTGCGCGGTGCCCGACCCCCGGTTCAGTCGAAGCACGCCGTCGTCGATCTCCCACACCGGCCAGAGGTGGCCGATGGCGCGGTCGGTGCGTCCGTTGTGGGTGACGGTCCACACGAGGTCCTGTTCGCGCCCCCAGTCGGCGGGCACCCGCACCGTGAACACGAACTGCTGGCGCCGGTTGTAGAAGTGGGTCGGCTGCCCCCGGTCGGGGGGACCGGGCTCGAAGCGGTTGTTCGGGCCGACGGGAATGACCGGCTGCTCCTCGTAGTTGCGGTTCAGGTAGCCGAACACCATGGTGAACGACCCGTCGTCGTTCCGCTCCCACCCCTCGAACACCGGCTGCACGTTCTGCCCGCGGTTCCAGCGCTCCTGCGCCGACGCGGCGGACGCGAAGACGGCGACGAGCAACGCCGCCGCGGCGATGGCACGAAAGCTTCGACTCTTGCTCCTCATGGCTGCTCTTCCCGTGTCGTTGCTCATCTCGTGGCCGCTCGGGGCAATGATGGAAATCACGCTGCCGCCTGCCGTCACCACGGACCGCTGAAACCGGCCGCGGCCGCGGGCAGTCGGCAACGTCATGTCGCTCACCGCCCTTGCGTCCCGAGACGTTCCGAACCCCGAACGATCGAAGCCTCCGCGATCGCGAGATCGCGAAGGCCCCGGTCGAACCCATCCGCCGCCCCGGCGCCCGCGGCGCCGGCTACTCGTCGTTGTCGTCGGCCAGCGCCTCGCGCGCCTCGACCTCCTTCTCGAACTCCTCGTCGTCGAGCTCGTACCAGCTCACCCACGCGAAGCTCATCTCGTCGCTCGACCGCTGGCCGAAGCCGGCCCAGTTGGTGGGGTCGTCGTTCCAGCGGTTGGCCTCCGAGTTGTCGTGCCAGCTCGTCACGTGGAGGATGGTGCCCTTCGGCAGCAGCGGGGCCACGTCGTCCTCGTAGTTGTAGACGATGTGCCACCCGAAATCCCAGTCGGCGCAGCTCAGGATGTCCTTGCTGTTGTCGGGATAGATGGCTTCGAGGCACTGCCGCTTGCCGAGGTTGTGCAGATGGGCCTGGAACGCGGTGATGTGGGCGTTCTCCTTGAGCCGGTAGTACCCGTCGTGCCGCACGTTCGAGGCCCCGGCGGGGATGTCGAGGTCCTCGTCGTCGCCGACGTGCGCCGAGATCAGCTTGCGCTCGGGCTCGACCCCCTTGGGATAGAACTGCAGCCCGACGCGGGTGCGGTCGGTGGTCTCGACCCCGATCGCGGCGTAGTGCATGTTGAACTTGATCTGCGCCCCGGCCTTGATGAGCCGCCCCGTGCCGTCGGGGAAGATGTCGCCGTTCTTGCCGAGCGCGTACTCGTTGAGGAAGGCGTAGTCGTCATCGTCCGACTCGGGGTCGGAGTTGCTGGTCACCGCGTGGTGGACGACCGGGAACCCATCGATCGACGGCTTGGTCTCGACCGCCTTCACCCAGCGGTCCTCGGTAAGGCCCGAGTCCGAGTACAGGTCTCCCCACCAGTTGGGGGCCTCGGGGGCGACCACGAACGGCTCCGGGATCTCGACGATCCAGTCCGGCTCGCCGATCTTCCACTCGGCGATGTCCCGGAACTCGCGCGGCGCCGGCAGGTCCGCGGGGTTGCCGCGCGGCGCCCCGGCGTCGACCCAGCCCGCGATGGTGGCGATCTCGTCGTCGCTCAGCGAGTAGTCGTACTTGAAGCCCTGAACGCCGATGTTCTTGTCGACGTACCAGGGCGGCATGCTCCGGGTGACCACCTTCTCTCGGATCGAGCGGGCCCACGGCCGCGTCTCCTCGTAGGTCAGCAGCGACATCGGCGCGATCGAGCCGGTGCGGTGGCACTCCTGGCACGAGCGCTGCAGAATCGGCGCGACGTCCCGGGTGAACGTGAGCTCGTGCGCCTCGTCCTGCGCCTGGGCCGCGGCCGGCGCCGCGAGGAAACCGAGCGCGGCGACCAGGGCGACGGCGAATCCGGCGCGGCGATACGGTCTGAATGACATCTCCAAGCCTCCGAACGGATCTGGTGAACAGGCCGGACGCTCCGCAGCGCACTGCGGGACAACGGCCTATTGTGGACCAGGATGGGCCACGACGCCAAGCATTCCTGACTGGCGCGGTGACGCCGACACGACATCTGCGCCCCGGTGGTAGAGTGAGCACAGGGAGGCAACCGGTGCGCAACGAGTTCACGGCCGTGTTCGAACGCGACGGGGCGTGGTTCGTCGCCTGGTGTCCGGAAATCCCGGGCGCCAATGGACAGGGCCGGACGAAGGAGGAAGCGCGTCGCAGCCTGCTGGACGCCATCGCACTGATTCTGGCCGATCGCCGGGACGATGGTCTGCGCGGCGTGCCCGCCGATGCGGAACGCGAAACGGTTGTCGTGGCGTGAAGCGCACCCGTCTACTGCGACAGTTGCGCAGACACGGCTGTCACCCTGAAGCGGGAGGGCGCCTCGCATTCGCTGTGGTCGAATCCGACGACCGGCGTCGTCGAAGCGGTCCCCCGCCATACCGAAATCCCTGACGCGCTGGCCCGGAAGATCTGTCGGCGACTCTCGGTCCCCGAGCCTTGAATCCGCCGTCGCGCCGCCGTCAGCGCCGCAGCGCGAACACGTACAGCGCGTTACCCGTTTCCGGGTGCACGATGTCGGGGCTCAGCAGCGACGGCACCCGCCGCGGGCTGCCCCCGCCGAGGCCGGTCGAGACGGCGATGTACTGGGTGCCGTCGACCCCGTAGCTCACCGGGAACCCCTGCACCGAGGTGCCGAGCCGGGTCTCCCACAGCACGTCGCCGGTGGCGGCGTCGAAGGCCCGGAAGTAGCGGTCGACGTCGCCCGCGAACGCGAGGCCGCCGCCGGTGGTCAGCACCGCGGTCATGAACGCGGCCCGCTGCTCGACGCTCCAGCGCTCCTCCAGGGTGTCGACATCGTAGGCCGCGAGCTTGCCGAGGTTGCCGTCGGTCCCGGGCATCTCGAACCACAGCCGGTCGGCCTGCGAGCCGCCCGACCCGATCTCCAGGGCGACCTCGCGGCCCGCGATCTCGAGACAGCTCTGGCTCAGCGGAATGATGAGCAGCCGCGTCTCGGGGCTGAAAGCGGTCGCGTGCCAGTTGTGGCCGCCGGCGGTGCTCGGGCACACCGACACCCAGTCGCCGATGCCCGCGTCGGCGATGTCCTGCCGGTAGGTCACGACGCCGGTGTCGGGATCGATCGACTCGAACACGTTCTGGAACACGGTCTCCGCGTGCCCCAGGAACGCCCCCGACTCGCGGTCGAGCTTCCACAGGATGCCGTGCTTGCCGATGGTGAGCAGCGCCTTGCGCCCGTCGCTCTCGACGAGCACCTGCTCGAACCCCTCGTCGAGGTCGAGGGCCTCGCCCGGCACGTGCTGGCGGTACCAGCGGATCGAGCCGTCGGCGGGGTTCAGGGCGAGGGTCGAGTTGGTGTAGAGCGCGGGGTCGTGAACCGTCAGCCCCCGGCTCGCGGGCACCCACGGCTTGGCCTGGGCGACGGGCCAGTAGAGGAGGTCGAGCTCGGGGTCGTAGCTGCCGGGAATCCACGAGTCGCCGCCGCCCCTCAGGGCCAGCGGCAGGTCGCCCCACGTGTCGCCGCCGGGGTCGCCGGGGGCGGCGATGGTGAGGCGCCGCCACAGCTCCTCGCCGGTGTCGGCGTCGTGGGCGGTGATGAAGCAGCTGTCGGGCATGAACCGCGAGCAGCCGTTGATGCCGTTGACGACGCGGCCGTTCGCCACGATGGGCCCGCTGGAGTTGGAGTAGCCGTCGTTGTAGTCGGCCATCCGGGTTTCCCAGACGAGCTCCCCGGTGCGGCTGTCGAGGGCCACGACGTGGGCGTCCCGCGCCCCGATGAACAGCTTGTCGTCGTAGATGGCGAGGTTGCGGCTGTTCGCGCCGCGCAGCGCGTCGGGCAGGGGGCGGCGGTACTCCCACAGCAGGGTGCCGGTGGCGGCGTCGAGGGCCTGCACGACGTTGCCCGGGTTGGCCAGATACATCACGCCGTCGTAGACGAGCGGCGTCGGCTGGTTGCGGCCGTCGCCCATCGACCAGACCCAGGCGAGCTGCAGGTCGCCCACGTTGCCGCGGTCGATCTGGTCGAGGGGACTGTGCCCCCACCCGTCGTAGGTCCGGCGGTAGATCAGCCAGTCGTTCGGGTCGGGGTCTCGCAGCATCGCGTCGGTGACGGGAACGCGCTCGGGGACCGGCTGGAACCCGCGCGTGCCGCCGTCGAGGGCGGCCGGGGCCGCAGCGGCTGCCGGCGGCGCGCCCGCCGCGCCCTCGGCCCCCGCGGGCGCGGTGACGCCGCCCAGGGCGACGGTCCCGGCGGCGACGCCGTTCTCGCGCAGGATGTAGGCGACGGCGCTCGCGTACTCCTCCGGCGCGAGCGAGCCGCCGGCCCCCGGCGGCATCGTGACCTGCACCAGCTCGATCAGCTCGTCGACGCCCCGGTCCTCCCAGGCGCCCCGGAACGTCGGCCCCGCCAACCCCGGCGCCTCGAACGAGCCCGTGAGGTTCGACATGTGGCACGTCGCGCACATCTGCTCGTAGATCGCAGCGCCCGCCTCGGCCTCGGCGGCCGTGTAGCCGGCCGAGAAGAGCTGCGCCGAGGCGGCGGGCGGGGCCAGCAGGGCCGCGGCAACCACCGTTCCCAACGCCAACCCGGTGGGGCGCCGTCCGTGTCGTCGTCGATGCATCGACGTCCTCCCTCCACTCCGTCGTCGTGTGATCGTCGTTCCCGAGCAGTGCGTCCCCGAGTTCGCCGGCCGATACGGCTCGCTCATGAGCCGTATGCGACGAGGCGGGCCAACGCGGCGCGCCGACTAGTACGCCAGCGCGTAGCAGTCACGCCGCGGGTCGCCGGCGGCGAGGCGGGTCCCGGTGGCCGGATCGATGAGGACCGCGGTCGCACAGCCGGACATCCCGAACGGCGGCGCGTCGATGACCTGGTGTCCCCGGCGGCGCAGCTCGTTCGCCACCTCGGGCGAGATGCGCGACTCGACGTCCATCCGGTTGAAGCCGGCCGCGTGCGGCCAGAACGACCCGTGGAGGTGCTGGGTCCGCACCCGCGGCCACGCCAGGGCGTCGTGCAGGTTGGGATACCAGTCGTCCCAGAACTCCACGATGTTGAGGAACGCCTGCAGGATGGTCTGGTCCTGATTGTCGCCCCCGGGGGTGCCGATGGCCATCAGCGGCTCGCCGTCCTTGAACACGAGGCTCGGGGTCAGCGTGTAGCGCGGTCGGGCGCGCGGGCGGATCTGGTTGGCGCGGGCCGCGTCGAGCCAGAACTGCTCGCCGCGGGTGCTGAGGCCGATGCCGGTCCCGCCGAGAATGACCCCGCCGCCGGTCCAGCCCCCGCTCGGGGTGGCGTCGAAGACGTTGCCGTCGGCGTCGACGATGGCGATGTGGGTGGTGTCCTTCAGCCCGCCGGCCGACGGCACGAACGACCCGTCGGCGTCGCTCGCCGCCACGCCGTCCTCGATGTCCGCGACCCAGAACGGCCACTCGTCCACCCCGGGGTCGTGGGGCAGCGGGTCGCCGGCTCGGAACGCGACCGAGGCCCGGCCGGGGTCGATCTCCGCCGCACGCTCCCGGGCATAGCCGGTGGACAGCAGGCCCTCGGCCGGCACGTCGACGAAGTCGGTGTCGGCGTAGTAGGTGTCGCGGTCCGCGTAGGCCAGCTTCATCGCCTCGACCACGGTGTGGATGTAGTCGGGGCTGTTGTGGCCCATCGCCTGCAGGTCGAACTCCTCGAGGATGTTCAGCGCCTGCAGCAGCACCGGGCCCTGGCTGTTGAAGCCGTGCTTGTAGATGGTGTAGCCGCGGTACTCGGTGGCCGTCGGCTCCTCGACGCGGGAGTAGAACTCGGCGAAGTCGTCGAGCTCGAACGGGGCGCCGTGCTCCCTCAGGAAGGCGACCATCTCCTCGGCGATGTCGCCCTTGTAGAAGCGGTCGCGGGCGGCGGCGATGCCCTGCTCGCGGCCCAGATGGGCGTGGTCCCGCTCGGCCTCCACCATCCTCGTGAGGGTGGCGGCGAGGGTGGGGAACGCGATGGTCTCGCCCGCCGTGTACAGCGACCCGTCCGGTTTCAGCCAGAACCGCTGATTGTCCGGCCACGCCCCCATGAACCCGAGGTTCGCCTCGATGGCGCGGGCGGTGAGGGGCCGCAGGGGGAAGCCCTGCCCGGCGTACTCGATGGCGCGGGCCGAGACCTGCTCGAAGCTCATCGTGCCCCAGCGCTCCAGCACCGTGAGGGCGCCGTGCAGGGCGCCGGGCACGACGGCGGGGTCGAGGCCCTCGCCGAAGAGATCGCGGTCGCGCGACTCGTACCAGTCGATGCTCGCGCCCTTCGGGGCCCAGCCCTGGGCGACGACGGAGGTGACCTCGCCCTCGGCGGCCGGGTAGACGAGAATGAGCGCCTCACCCCCCAGCCCGTACAGGTCCTGCTCGACGACGCCGCCCACGAGCAGCGCCGTCACCCCCGCGTCGAACGCGTTGCCGCCCTGGAGGAGAGTCTCGAAGGCAGCGGCAGTGGTCAGTGGGTGCCCGGTGGACAGGCCGGCGGAGGGCCCCGACACCGGCGGGCGCTGGGCCTCGAGCGGTGAAGCCGCGAAAACGACGGCCAACCCGACGAGAACGACGGGCGCAACGCTCAAGCGGCGCCGTGCGTGATTCAGCATCTCGACCCCCAGTGAGTCCGATCGTGATCCGCGGAGAATCAACGGCGCTCCTCTGCGAGCTGCGCCAGGTAGAGGCTCTCCAGCCGTTCGACCGCGGCGAGGAAACCGTCGGGGTCGACGAACGTGTCGGGGTGGTAGGCCTGCCCCCTTTCGTACTTGTCGTGCAGGCCGTACTGCCCCCCGTGCGCCGCGACCCAGACGTCGACATCGAGCGCCCTCTGCTTGCGGAAGGTCTCGGCGAAGTCGTCGGCCACGCCGGGATACGTCGGGTCGACGACCAGCCGCTTGCCGGGGTTGATGGTGCCCATGTTCGCGATGGCGACGCTGTACTCGCGCCCGTTCTCCTCCACGGTCATCAGGTAGCTGGAGCTGCCGGCGGTATGCCCGGGGCTCTCCATCACCGTGAGCCGCGCATCGCCCAGCTCGAGCACCTCGCCCTCGGTGATGATGCGGTCGACCTCGACCGGAGGGAACGAAACGCGCCCGCCGAAGTGCGGGTCGCTGAACCCGCCGTCCTCCAGCACGGGGGCATCGTCGGCCGTCGCCCACATCTCGGCCCCGGTCAACGCCTTGATCTCTGCGAGGGCCGCGGTGTGGTCCCAGTGCGCCTGCATCTGCAGCAGCACCCTGACGTCCTCGAGCCGGAAGCCGAGCGACTCCATGTTCCCGCGGATCATCGCGGTCGAGTCCTCCAGGCCGGTGTTGATGAGGAAGTGGCCCTCGTCCGACGTCACGAGAAAGACCGCGAGGTCGTAGGTGCCGACCGCGTAGAGGTTGCCGATGACCCGGTGGCCGGGGAACGACCGGGTCCACCCGTCCGGTTGCGCGGCGAGCGGCGCGGCGACGACGAGGGCCAGCACGGTGGCGACGAGGAGACGGCGCAAGTCGGTTCTCATGACGATAGCTTCTCCCTCTCGAACGGATGCCCGCGGAGCGTCGCGTCGCGGAACGGCGCACACGTCGGCGGGGTGGGCATGAACGCATGCCGACACGGTGTTGCGCGCGCCGCGCGGCGCAGCCATCCTCGGCTTCGGGACCCTCTCCCGGGGCGTCCCGACGAAGCCGTGCGATCGACAAGGTCTGCCGACTGCACGCCAACGCCGCCCGCCCTCTGCGGGCTTCTACCCTTCGCACGTGACGAGGTGTCTGCCGACTGCACGCCAACGCCGCCCGCCCTCTGCGGGCTTCTACCCTTCGCACGTGACGAGGTGTCTGCCGTCAGCGTCGCCTGCGGCGAACGGCGCCGGCCCGCGACGGTCCTCGTCCTCACCGGCCGGCGGCCGCGGCGGCCAGCTCGTCCATGCGGTGCCCGCCGAGAATGCCGGGCATGCTGTAGTTGCCCTCGTGGCACGCGTACTCGTACAGCGGCTCCTCGCTGCGCCGCATCGGAATCGACGCCGTCCACGGACGCGTCCATGTCTCCGGATCGTCGACGGTGTACTCGTAGGCGAGGGTGTCGGCGTCGACCCGGGTCAGCCGTTCGACCAGCGTCATGCCGGGGGTCGTCCCCCGCCACCGGCGCTGGTCGTTGAAGTGCGACGTCTCGATCACCAAGGTGTCGCCCTCCCAGCGGCCGCGCGAGTCGCCCGACCACTGGCGGACGTGGCCGGGCAGCGCCGGGCGCCCGTCGAGGGGAACCACCCGCACGGTGTGGACCATCTCCGTGATCAGCACCACGTGGTCGGGGGTCTGGAACACCTGCAGGTTCTGGTTGTAGCCGCCGGGGGTGATGGGGGGGCCGGCGTTGAAGCCGAGGATGCACCGGTCGAAGGCGCTGCGGTCGAGCCACGAGTCGGCGGGATGCTCCCGCAGGTACTCGCGCCGCGCCGTCGTCCGCTCGCGCCCCGCCGGCGACATCTCGGGCAGCCGCCCGTTCGGCGGATCGACGACGAGCGACGTGCGCCGGGTGCCGACGGTCCTCGTGCCCCGGTCGAGCCAGAAGTTGTTGTAGAAGCCGGGGGCCCCCTCCTCGCCCCGGTCCACGCTCTCGGTGACCGTCGTGCGCCGGGCCTCCCGGTTGGCGAGCTCGACGTTCCGCTCGACCACCTCCTGCTCCAGGTTGGCCGCCTCCTCCTCGGTCAGGAACGCCCGGTCGCCCAGCGCCTCGGGCCGCTCCAGCGGCGTGATGGTGCGGAAGTCCCAGACGCCCTGCAGGTCGGGCGCGCCCCACGCGGTCCGCGGGGCGTCCTGGGCCTCAACCGGCGCCGCCGACAGCGCCCCGAGGGCGACCACCGCCGCCGCGGCCACGAATGCGAGAGCTCGATGACGCATGTCGGTTCCTCCTGGTTGGCGCGTCGCGCACGCCCAATATACCCTCTTTCCCGGCCGCCGGCCGCCGCCGGTCACTGCCCCCGCGCGCCGCGACCCCCGCGCCGCGCCGTCAGCGCCCCGGATCGTCGACCGCCGCCAGCAGCGCGCGGTAGCGCGCATCCGCCTCATACCCTCTTTCCCGGCCGCCGGCCGCCGCCGGTCACTGCCCCCCGCGCCGCGACCCCCGCGCCGCGCCGTCAGCGCCCCGGATCGTCGACCGCCGCCAGCAGCGCGCGGTAGCGCGCATCCGCCTCCTCGACCCGGGGCTCGAGCAGGCGGCGCTGCCCGGGCCACATCTCCGACAGCAGGCTGCGCGTCTCCCACGGCTCGAGGTCGCGGTTGGGGTCGACGGCCTCGGTCAGCAGCTCCCGCAGCCGGGCCCGCTGCAGCGCCACCAGCTCGGGAACGCGGTCGTCGCGGTAGAACGGCCGGCCCTCGACGATCACGTAGATGGGCGCGGTGTGGGCGACGGTGGCGTTGCCCGGCTCCTGCCGCTCGCCGAACGCGCGGACGGCCAGCCACAGGCTGCGGTCGGCCGTCACCGTCGCCCGGAGCCGGACGCGGTCGCCGCCCCCGGCCGGCGCGGCCGCCACCACCTCGCCGTGCACGACCAGCTCGAGGCGGTCGAGCCGGTCGAGATCCGGGTTGAGCGACGCCTCCGCCACCACCTCGATCGCGGCGCCCGGCTCGACCTGCAGCTCGTCGCCCAGCCCGGCGCCGTTGGCGGTCACCTCGAGCAGGGGGCCGTTGGTGACGAAGAGGCGGCCGGCGCGGAAGGCGTCGAACCAGGCGTCGACGCCGAACGGGCCGTCGAGCCGGACGTAGCTGCGCACCACCCCCGGCAGGTCCATGTAGGGGAAGTCCGACCCGGCCGCCGGCAGCAGCTTGTAGCCGAGGTTCAGAAAGCCGTACCAGAGGTCGGTGGGCAGCCGGCCCTGCTGGAGGATCTCGATGAAGTCGACGAGGCCGAAGGGCACGTCGAGGGCGATGCCGCGGCGCCCGTTGAACAGCTCGGCCTGGTGGGCGTAGCCTGACACGCCGCCCTGCCGGCGCGACTCCTCGAAGACGCGGTGGTAGAGGAAGTAGCCCTCGGGGCCGACGTGGAGCGGCCGCTGCAGGTTGTGGTGGATGGTGTGGCCGCGGTGGACGGTCCGCGGGTCCTCCTGGCCCGACACGAGGACGTGGCCGTCCCGCGCGAAGCGGCCGGCCGCGCCCCACGCCGGCTGGCCGAAGTGGGTTCCCGCCATGTTGCCCATCTGCAGCAGGTTGGCGACGTGCACGTCCTCGGCCGCCACCTGCGCCCAGGTGTTCTCGTCGCGCACCGCGTGCCGCTCGATGTGGACGTGGGCATCGCCCGAGTACCAGCCGCGCGCGGGCTGGTCGGCGTACCGCTCGAGGGCGACGCGGACGGTGCGGGTCTCGCCGGAGCGGATCTCGACCTCCGCGTGATGGACGCGGTACTCGATGCCACGGGCCACCACGAGCTCGTACGTCCCGGCCGGCACCCGGGCCTCGTAGCTGCCGTCCACGTAGAACGCCTGCCGGTGCGGGGACGGCCAGAAGGTGCGGGGGGTGAGCCGGAGGCGGCGCACCTCGTCGGTGTAGCGATGCACCAGGACCGCGTCGTCCGAGGGCAGAGGCATGCGGCCGGTCGCGTCGTAGAGGCCGGCGCGGGCGGGCACGGGCCGGCCGGTGGCGGCGTCGGCGACCTCCAGGCGTACCCCGCCGAGCGGGGCCGGGGGCTCGGTGGCGCCGCTCCGGCGCACCTCGACGCCGCAGAGCGCGAGGCCGTCGCGGCTGCCGGCGGCGATGTCGATTCCCCGGGTGCCGTGGCCGGCGAGGCGCGCGCGGTCGAGAGTCAGGGTGACGGTTCGAAGCGGGGCCCCCGCCTCCGGCCGGACCTCCGCGCGCCCGAGGCCGTCGCCGCCGTTCCGGTCCCAGACGACGGTGAACGGCGCGGTGAGGGCCGGCGCGTAGGTCAGCGTCAGGGTCACCGGCTCGTCGACGTCGAACGCGTAGGCGTCGTCGACGTCGAGGCCGATCAGCCCCCCCACCACGCAGCGCCGGCCGGCGACGGTGCGCGTCTCGACCTCGTTGCGGTACGCGCCCAGCCCCAGCTCCGAGTAGCTCAATCCGTAGGTGCGCGCGATGCGGGGCGGGGTCCAGTCGACCTCCACGACGTAGCGGGCCTCGCTGCCGTGGGCCCGCACGCCGGGCGCCGCCGCGACGGCCAGCGCGGCGGCCGTGAAGCCGAGCACGCAAGGGATCCCGAACCGGCGAGACGCGAGCCCCATCTTCGACTCCCTTCGCGCGAATCGTGCGCTCGACGCCGCCCGTCTCGACAGGACCGCGGGCGGCTTCCGGGCCGGAAGCCGGCGTCACACCCTCGACGCGGCCGGCGTGCTCCTCGACAGACCCGCGGACCGGCCGGAGGCCGACGTCACTACCCCTCGACGCGGCCGGCGTGCTCTTCTCGACAGGCCCGCGGCCGGCTCCCCGGGCCGGGGGCCGGCGTCACTACCTTCGACACCCTCGACGCGGCCGGCGTGCTCTTCTCGACAGGCCCGCGGCCGCCGCCCCCCCGGGCCGGAGGCCGGCGTCACTACCCTCGACGCGGTCGGCGTGCTCTTCTCGACAGGCCCGCGGCCGGCTCCCGGGCCGGGGGGGCGATGGCAGCTACCGGCCCGCCGCCTCCGCGCCCGCGGCGAGCTCCCCGGCCCGCGCGCCGCTCAGCATGTTGACGATGCTGTAGTTGCCCTCGTGGCACGCATACTCGAAGAGCCGATCGTCGATCTGCCGCAGCGGCAGCTCGCCCGACCAGGGGCTCGTCCATCGGGTCGGATCCTCGACCGTGAACTCGTAGCGAATCGTGTCGGCGTCGACCCGTGTGAACCGCTCGACGATCCGGAGGCTCTCGGTGCGGCCCCCGTTGGCGGCGCGGATGCGCACCACGTCGTTCCCGAACGACGAGCCTTCCTCGCTACGGGCGATGCGCCGCGTCTCGACGACGAGGGTGTCGCCCTCCCAGCGGCCGCGCATCTCGCCCAGCCACTGCGGGATGCCCCGTTCGGGGCGCGGCCGGCCGTCGAGGGGAATGATGCGGGTGTCGTGGATCATCTCGACGTGGATGACGACGTGGTCCGGCGTCTGCAGGATCAGGTAGTTGTTGTTGTAGCCCGTCGGCAGCATCGGCGGCCCCACCGACCACAGCATGCAGCGGTCGTTGAGGTCCATGTCGGTCCAGGTGTCCGCGGGTCCGCGCTCGGCCCGCGCCGCGAGGCGGGCGTCCTCGTCGGCCCGCGCCTCGGGTGTCAGCGGCGGCAGCCGGCCGTCGGGCGGGTCGACGATGAGCGACGTCTGCCCCGTGGACGTGGTGCCGCGGTCGAGCCAGAAGTTGTTGTAGAACCCCGGCGCCCCGTCCTCGCCGACGTCCACGCTCTCGGTGACCGCGGTCCTCAAGGCCGGCCGCGCGAGGAGCGCCGCGTTGCGGTCCAGGATCTCCCGCTCGAGGTTCGCCACCTCTTCGGCCGTCAGCCGGTCCCGCCCCGCCAGCTCCGGCGGGCGCTGGAGCGGCGTGACCGTCTTGTTCGTGTAGGTGCCCTGCAGATCGGGGTCGCCCCAGGGGGTGCGCGGCGCAGCCGGCTGGCCGGCCCCCGCGAGAACCGGGAATGCGACCGCCACGACGACGATCGCGGCAACGACGGATCGAACAGTCATCTGGACCTCCGTGAGCCCCGCGGACCCCATTGCCGCCGCGCCTTCGTCACTTCCGGGAGGGGCGGCTTCCAGGGCAGGGCGTCGAACCGCTCCATGCTACGCCGCCCCGCAGTCGCCGACAACCACGAACCGACCCGCGCCGGACGTGCCGACGGAACCGCCCTGCGGCTTCCGCCCGGGCCCGGACGAGCGGTGTGCCGGCCGTTCGGGTAATCTGACAGCGGACCGGGACCCAGACCACACCCCCGGTTCGGGAGGCCGACCATGAATCACTGGTTCTCGGTGTCGATCGCGGCGGGTATGGTCGCGGTCGGCGCGGCGGCGGCCATCGGCCAGACCGGAGAAGCCGGTCACGGTGAAGAGACCTTCAACACGCGGCTCGTCGGGATGCACGACCTGCAGGCCCGCTCCGCCTACCAGCCGCTGCCGGTCCGGCAGGACGAGCGCCGCATCGTCTACGTCGGCCACCACGCCGGCGAGCGGCTCAATCCCCTGACCGGCGAGGTCGAGCCCAACGGCACCTCCGTCGTCGACGTCACCGCCCCCGAGGCGCCGGTCTACCTGGCCCACATCGCCGCCACCGGCGGGGCCAGCGGCGCCCAGATGGTCCAGGTGTGCGCGGGCGACGCCCTCCCCGGGAGCGAGGCCGGCCGCTTCTATCTGCTCCGCTCGAACGGCAACCGGAGCCACGAGACGTGGGACGTCACCGACCCGGCCCGACCCGCCTTCATGCGCACGGTGGCCGAGATGGGCCGCACCCCGGCCGGCGAGCAGCACACCCACAAGAACTGGTGGGAATGCGACACGGGGATCGCCCATCTCGTCGGGACCGTCGACGGATGGCGCGCCCCGCGCATCCTGCAGATCTTCGATCTGGCGGACCCGGCGGCGCCGCGGCGCATCCGCGACTTCAGCCTGCCCGGGGTCCAGCCCGACGCGAGCGGCCCGGTGCCGGGCGGGTCGGGCGTGCACGAGGCGGTGCGGCTGGGGAACCGCGTGTACCTGGCCTACGGCACCTCAGCCGACGGCGCGGTGCAGATTCTCGACCGCGACCGGCTGCTGCAGGGCGACCCCGACGCCGCCGCGCCCCTCGCGGCGAGCCCCGCCGCCCTCGCGTTCCCGCAGGTCGGCCGCATCGACCTCCCGTCGTTCTGGGGCGGGCACACCGCGATGCCGCTGCTCGACGTGCCCATCGCCGACTACGCCGGCAACCGCGACCACGCGACGCGCGACTTCCTCTTCGTCGTCTCCGAGTCGGTCGCCAACGCCTGCCAGGAGACGCGCCACGTCACCCTCATGCTCGACATCACCGACGAGGCCCATCCCCTGCCGGTCGCCACCTTCCAGGTGCCCGAATCGAGCGGCGGGTTCTGCGGGCGGGGCGGCCGCTTCGGCCCCCACGCGCCGCAATGGTCGATGGAGCCGCCGTTCTACCGCAAGCTGATGGTCGTGTCGTGGTTCAACGCCGGCGCCCGGGTGATCGACGTCCGCGACCCCTTCGACCTGGAGGAGGTCGCCTACTACATCCCCGCCACCACCGAGCGTACCGACGAGCGTTGCGCCGTGATCGACGGCGTCGAGAGCTGCCGGGTGGCCATTCAGACGAACAACGTCGAGGTCGACGACCGGGGACTCCTCTATCTCGCCGACCGCGCCGACACCGGTCTCCACATCGTGGCGCTGACGGGCCCGGCCGCCGCGATCCTGGAGAACCAGGAGTAGAGAGCGACGCACGACGGCCGCGCTGCATCCTGGAGGCCCTCGATCTGCCATTGGGAGTCTGCGCCGTAGAACGGGGCGGACTCCTGGCGGGTTGGTCGGGCGTCCAGCGGAGCCGAAGGCGACGATGGGCGGACCGGCCCCGAACCGGGATCCCGAACGGCCCGCGCCGCAAGGCGAGTCGAGGCGCCGCCGCCCGGCCGGCGCTTCCAGCGTTCCGGCCGGTCCGTCGAGTGCAAGGGGCGAGCCGCTCCGCTGCCCGATCGACGGCGCAGCGGCCGTTCCGTCAGCGGCGCAGCGGCCGTTCCGTCAGCGGCGTAGCGGCCGTTCCGTCAGCGGCGCAGCGGCCGTTCCGTCAGCGGCGCAACGGCCGTTCCGTCGGCGACGTAGCGGCCGTTCCGTCGGCGACGTAGCGGCCGTTCCGTCAGAAGAACCGCAGGGAGTAGCTCACCTTGAGCCCCCGCCCCATCTCGGGGGCGAGGTCCTTGATGAAGGACATGTGGTTCGCATAGAGCGCGTTCGCGAGGTTGTACCCGGTGAACGACAGGACGTGCGCCCGGTGCTGCCCCGGCCAGATGTACGAGGCGTCCAGGTTCACGAGGGCGTAGCCGTCGGTCGCGGTCTCCTCGCGGAAGACGCGGTCCTGCCGGGCCGCGACGGTCAGCTCGGGCCTCAGGGTGAGCGCCCCGGCGTGGATGTCGACGCCGAGGGTGGCGCGCAGCGGCGGGATGCGCGGCACCGCCTCATCGGTCGACGTCAGCGCCGCGTTGACGTAGCCGATGCCCAGGGTGGCCCAGTTGTCGCCGCCCAGCCGGACGCTCCCGGTGGCGTCGAACCCGACGAACCGGCTGTCGCCCTGGATGATGTCGAGGACGCGCAGGTTGTTCACGATCTCGGTGGTGTGGTCCCCGAAGATGAAGTTCTCGATGTCGTAGACGTAGAAGTTCAGGGCGCCCCCGACGCGGTCGGACTGGTGCCGGAGGCTGAAGTCGAGCCCCAGGGTGGTCTCCGGCTCGAGGTCGGGGCTGCCGACCTCGAAGTTCCCCAGGTGGGGGCCGAAGTTGTAGAGCTCCTGCAGGGCGGGGACGCGGTGCGCCTGCATGAGGCTGGCGACGAACGCGCTGTCGTCGCCGATGTCCGCGTGCAGCCCGACGGAGGCCGACGCGCCGAGGAACTGCCGATCGCGGGGGTCGGGCGGCTCCAGGTGGTGGTCCTCCCCGTCGTCGTGGTCGTGGTCGTCGTCGTCGTGGTCGTGGTCGTCGTCGTCATCGTGACCATCGTCGTGGTCGTCGTCGTGCCCGTCGTCGTCATGGTCGGCGGCGGCGCGCGCTGCCGCCAGGTAGTCGTTGCGCTCGATGCGGCCGCCGAGCTGTACGCGATAGCGTCCGAAGATCAGCTCCTCGTAGCCGAAGGCCGCGAACGTGGTCTGGTCCGTCCGCGGGGCCAGCGCCTCGGCCCCCGTCGCCAGGAAGTCGCGGAACTGCAGCTCGGCCCCGAACCGCCCCGTGACGTGCTCGAGCTGCCGCTGGTAGAAGAGGGCCCGGGTGACGTAGGTACGGTTGTTGAACCGGGTGTCGACGTTGTCGACGCCGCCTATCGTGTCCACGTGGTCGTCGCCGACGTCGATGGCGGTGAAGGCGGCCCGCACGCCCTGGATGAACCGGTTGTCGAGGTTGCGCAGCCCGACGTCGAATCGCCCCACGCGGCGCCGCGAGGCGAGGTCGATGGCGATCGCCTCGTCCTCGATCCCCTCCTCCTCGTGGCCGTGGTCGTCCTCCGCCCCGTGGCCATGCCCCGCGTGGAACCGGTCCTCGAACGGAAGGCCGAAACGGCTGTCCTCGAACGTGAAGCTGCCGCTGGCGAACGACCGGTCGCCGAAGTAGCCGAGCCCGGTGCGGGCGCTGGTGAGCTCGCTGGCCGAGTTGAAGACGGGCCCCTCCGGCGTGTCGTAGTCGCCGGTCTGCCGCCGGGACCCGCTCCCCCAGAAGAGCAGGTTGCCCTGCGAGTGCTGCAGGTTGGCGTAGGTGGCGGCCTGCCGGTTGGCGCTGCCGAAGTCGGTGCCCATCTGCGCGCGGGTGCCGTCGGTCAGCGACTGGCCGTAGCTCTCGGGCGGGGTGAGCAGGTTCCGGTAGGCGGCGTGGGGAGTGATGATGTTGACGAGCCCCCCGACGACGCTCGAGCCGTACAGCAGGGTGGCCGGCCCGCGCACGACCTCGATGCGCTCGGCGCTGCTCGGATCGATGGTCATCCCGTGGTGATCCGAGGTCGACGACAGGTCGCCGGTGCGGATGCCGTCCTCGATGATGAGCACCCGGTCGCCGCCGAAGCCGCGAATGACGGGCCGGCTCGCGCCGGGGCCGAAGCTGCGGTTGGCGACGCCCGGCTCGTGCTCGAGGGCCTCGCCGATGGTGGCGGGGGCCTCGCGGGCGATCTGCAGCGAGTCGACGGTCGTCACCGCATTGAAGGACTGCAGCGTCGCGGCGGCCCCGACCGCCGCCGCGGTGACCGTCACCTCCTCGCGCACCGGCGAGAGGTTGAGCGCGAAGTCGGCGGTCGCGACGCCGCCGACGGTGACGGTGACGGTCCGGCTGGCCGCGGTGAGCCGATTGCGCTGCGCGGTCACCTCGTAGGCGCCGGCCGGCACGTTCGTGATCTCGTAGCGGCCGTCCTCGGTGAGGGCGAACGCGCCCGTCCCCAGGATCAGGATCACCGCGCCGTCGACGAGGCCGCCGTTCTCCACCAGCGTCACGGTGCCCCGCACCGTGCCCGTCTCCTGCGCCCCGGCCGCCGATGCGGCCAGGAGCGTCGCCAGCGACAGGGCGGCGAGCCGGGGGCGACACCCGCCGCCGTCCGGCAGGCGTCGACCCGGTCTCCTACCGCAGCCTCCCCTACCGGCGGGGAGGCCCTCCCCGTCCGGCACCATGGCGAGTGTCACGTCTGGCATGCCAGAATAATACCCAACCCACAGGCTGCGGCGAGGCTCTCCCAGACGCGACAGGAGGACTGCACGATGACGAACGCACCGGCTGCCCGCGCGCACGGTTCCGCGGGCGACGCGTCCGTTCGACCGGCGCGGTCCGCCCCCCGCATCCGTGCGGAGCCGACAGCATGACGCACGGTCTGCAGATGCCCCCCGACGTGATGCGCGAGCTGGCGGCACACGTCACCGAGATTCTCGTCCGGCGGAACGTGCGGCTGCCGGACGACCGGGCCTGGGACGGCGAGTTCAAGCAGGAGCTCGCGGAACGCCTGTTGGAGGATCCTCCGGAGGCGGGCCGGCCGCCGCGCGAGGTCATCGACCGCGCGGTGCGGGAGGTCCTGCAGCCGGCGATGCGGCTCGACCATCCCCGGGCCTTCGGGTTCATCCCGTCGGAGCCGACGTGGCCGGGGGTGCTGGCCGACTATCTGGCGACCGGCTTCAACGTCAACGCGGCCACGTGGCTGACCGCGAGCGGTCCCAGCCAGCTCGAGGCCGTCGTCGTCGACTGGTTCCGGCGCTGGGTGGGATATCCCGACACGGCGGGCGGCCTGATGACCAGCGGCGGCTCGGCGGCCGCCCTCGACGCCTTCGTGGCGGCGCGCGAGGCGGCGGGGCACCCGGCACGGGCCACCGTCTACATGGGCGACCAGTGCCACAGCGCGCAGGCCCGCGCCGCCCGCATCATCGGCGTCCGCCCCGATCATCTTCGCGTGCTGCAGACCGGCGCCGACTTCCGCCTCGATCCCGGCGTACTCGCCTCCGCCGTCGAGGCCGACCGCGCGGCGGGATGCACCCCCATCGCGATATGCGCGGACGCGGGCTCGACCAGCACCGGCGCCGTGGATCCGCTGGACGCGATCGCCGACTACTGCGCGGCCGAGGGCATCTGGTTGCACGTCGACGCGGCGCACGGCGGCTTCGCCGTGCTCACCGAGCCGGGGGCGTCGCTCTTGCGCGGCATCGAGCGCGCCGACTCGATCGGCATGGACCCCCACAAGTGGCTCTTCCAGCCGTACGAGGCGGGCTGCCTGCTCGTCAGGGACGTCCGAACGCTGGAGCGGGCCTTCGCCATCCACCACGACGTCCTGCAGGACTCGGTGTGGGGGGCGAACCACCCGAACCAGACCGATCACGGCCTGCAGCTGAGCCGCCGCGACCGCGCCCTCAAGATCTGGATGTCGGTGCAGATCTTCGGCATGACCGCCTTCCGGGCGGCGGTGGCCAAGGGCATCGAGCTGGCCGAGCGCGCGGCGCGGTACGTCTCGGACAGCCCGATGCTCGAGCTAATGACCCCCGCCTCGCTGGGCATCGTCTGCTTCCGGGTCAACCCCGACGGCGGGGAACTCGGCGACCGGGCGCTGCACCAGGTCAACCGGAACGTCCTCGCCCGCGTGTTCTGGGAAGAACGCGCGTTCATGTCGTCGACGCTGCTCCGCCGTACCTTCGCGCTCCGGATGTGCGTGATCAACCACACGACGACCTGGGACGATGTCCGCGAGACGCTGGAGACCATCGAGCGTTTCGGTCGAGAGGCGCTCTGAGCCGCCTGCCTCGTTCGTGGCGACCTCGATCTGCTCTTCGTCCTGTGGCCGCCTCGGGTTTCCCGACGCGTCGGGAAACCCGCCGGACGAAGGGCCCTGGGCTACCGCCGGGGGTGGGGGCGTGCGCGGCCGGCTACTGGCCGTCGCCGCGGGACCGCAACGCCTCGGGCCAGTTCAGGAGCACGGAGATCGACGGCGCGGCGTCGGACCTCGTCGTCACGAAGCGGCCGTCCGCGTCGACGTCGTACGACGGCGGCCGTTCGTGGATCCGGAAGTCGCCGTCGAAGAGACGGACCGGCGCCTCGAGATCGAGTCCTGCCGACGTCGAGACCGCGGCCGCCATCATGGTCCGCCCGTCGAGGTAGTACAGCGTGCGGCCGTCCCTCGCCCACACGGGCTCGACGCCGCCGTCGTGAGAGACCCGCACGGGTGCGCCCGGCCCGGGATAGCCGCGCACCCAGATCTCGCGCCGGCCAGTGGCGTCCGAGGTATAGGCGAGCCACCGCCCGTCGGGAGACAGCGCCGCCGCGGTCCCTTCGTTCGCCGTGGTCCGCACCAGCGCGCGCGGCTCGGCGGCCGGCGACAGGGAGAGCTCGACGAGGTCTCCGCTCTCGCCCGAGATGGCGACGCCGATCAGCTTGCCGTCGGGAGACCAGGCGAGGGCATGAAAGTGGCCCGGCGCCCCAATCGGCTCCGGCGGGCTGCCGCCGTCGGCCGACACGCGGTAGAGCGAACCGTCGCCCTCGTAGACGATGCCCTCGCCGTCCGGCGTCCACAGCGGCGAGCCGATGGCGTCGCTCGACTCGTCGAACGTGAGCCGGTTGGGCGGCCGGTCTCCGTGGAGATCGAACGCCCAGATGTCGCCGGCCACCACCAGGGCGAGCCTGCTTCCGTCCGGCGACAGGCGCGGATGCCGCGGATCCTCCAGGCCCCCGATGGGCTCGGACGCCACCCGGCCGTCGGAATCGAGCCATGGCACCGAGTAGGCCGACGGGGCGTCGCGCCAGGCGATGACCCCGGTGCGGGACACCGAGAACGACCGCCAGCGCACGTCGTAGCTGGCCACGTCCTCGGCCACGACGGTGGGGTCGCCGGCGAGCTCGAGGCGCGCATCGTCGAACGGCTGCGCCAACAGCCGGCTGCCCCGCATGAAGAACAGCCGGCCGGTCGTCGCGCCGCGCGAGGGCGCGTACACGGCGGGCCGCTCGGTCGCCAGGAGCCGCGTCGGATCCTGTTCGGCGGGATCGACCCCCAACCTGCCGACATAGATGCCGCCGGTGCTCGAGTCCAATGACGCGCGCAGGTAGAGGAAGTGGCGGTCGTCGGGGAGGAACCACGGGGCGGCATGGGTGATCTCGCCGCGCGCGGCGTCCACCGCCGTGACGGCGGCCGGCGTCCCCCCGCCGGCCGCCACCTGCATGATCCCGTCGCGGCCACCGAACAGGATGACGTCGTCGCCGTTCCAGGCGCCGCCGTTGAACACCGGCGTGTCGGAGACCGGCTCGGCTTCCCCGGTCGCGACGTCGACCCGTCGCAGGGTGCGGCCATCGGCGAAGCCGACGAACCGGCTGTCGGGAGACCAGAACAGCGGGGTCCCCGCGCGGGCCGAGTCGGAGACCTGACGGGCCTCGCCGGAGGCGAGGGAGTGGATCAGGATGCGGGACTCACCGGCCTCGCCGGCTTCGAGATAGGCGAGCTGCCCGCCGTCGGGCGACATCTCGGCGAAGGGCCCGAGCCCCGAGGCCCCCTGAATCGCGAACTGCACCGGCTGGCGCGGGGCGGCCGGCTGCAGGAACCAGACCCCGAGGCCGGCCACCGCGGCCACGCCGACGAGCTCGAGCACCCTGCGCGTCCACCCGGATGAGCGGCCCGCCGACGCGCCGGCGGCCGGACCCTCAGCATCGTCGAACGCGCCGTGCAGCCCCAACCGCACGTCTCCGATGTCGCGCATGCGCTGTAGGGGCTCCTTCTCCAGGCACCGGCGCAGCACGGCGGAGACCGCGGGCGCGACGTCGCCCGGCAGCGTCTCCCACGCCGGCTCCGCCTTGAGCACCTCGGCGAAGATGCCGGCGGCGTCCTCCCCTTCGAACGCCCTCCGCCCCGTGAGCATCTCGAACAGGACGGCCCCGAACGCCCAGACGTCGGTGCGCCGGTCGACGGCTCTTCCCCGCGCCTGCTCGGGCGACATGTACGCGGCGGTCCCCACGACGACTCCAACCCCGGTACCGGCGGATGACCAGGTCGACGGACCGTGCCGATCGCCGGGCGTCGCGGCTTCCAGCGCCTTGGCCAGCCCGAAGTCCAGCACCTTGACGGTTCCGTCCGGCTGGACCTTGATGTTGGCCGGCTTCAGATCGCGATGGACGACGCCGGCCTCGTGCGCCGCTTCCAGACCGTCCGCGAGCTGGGTCGCGATCGCCAGCACCTCGTCGGGCGGCACCGGTCCCCGGGCGATCCGTGCTTCCAGCGTCGGCCCGTCGACCAACTCCAGGACCAGCGCCCGCACGCCGCCGTCTTCCTCGATGCCGTAGATCTGCGCGACGTTCGGATGGTTGAGCGAAGCCAGCACCTCGGCTTCCCGCTGGAACCGGGTCAGCCGGTCGGCGTCGGCGGCGAAGGCGTCGGGAAGCAGCTTGAGGGCGACGTCGCGGTTGAGCCGGGTGTCGCTGGCCCGATAGACCTCACCCATCCCCCCCGCGCCGAGCACGCCGGTGACCTCGAAGTGCCCGGCGAACCGGTCCCCGACGGTCAGCGGCATGCGTCACCGCTCCTGTGGTCAACGACGAGGTCGGGAGGGCGCCGGCGACTCGCGATCATTCACCCCCTGTCCGTGGACGGCCAGACGGGCGCGCGGTCCCCGCATGCCCAGGGCCGGCCCGCCGGCGCTGCCCTGCAACGAGCCCGGCAATCGCCGGCCGCGGTCCCGCTCGCGCCGCGCACCCCGCCTCATTCCGAGGGTACTACAAGGTCCTGCCGGCGCTCCCGAGGCGGGCTTGGTGGACGGCGCGCCGGCTCACGGGCCAAGCGGCGGCGTGTGTACCGGGAGACGGCGCGCCCGGGTCTCCTGCTCGAAGGCGTAGCCGAGGGCCAGGAGGCGGGGTTCGTCGAACGCGCGACCCAGGAAGGAGAGGCCCACGGGGAGCCCGTCGCCGGTGAACCCGGCGGGCACGATGAGATCCGGGAAGCCGCTGAGGTTCGCGTACCGCGTCGCCGAGGGGCCTCCCCCGCCGGTGGGCGCGGGGGCGACGTCGATGCGCCCGGGCCGCCGGGGCGAGGTCGGGTACACGATGGCCGCGAGGTCGTCGGCGTCCATCAGCCCGCGGATCACGGCGCGCACCATCGGCAGGCCGTGATCCAGAACCGCGCGGTACTCCGCATCGGACAGCTCGCCGCTCGCGTCCTCCTGCCGCATCAGCCGCCACCGGCCCGGGTTGTGCCCCGCCCCTTCCGCCGGTGCCGTGAGGCGCACCGACCGCTTCACCAGATCGGCGAGGCTCGCGTGGAACCGGGGGTCGAGGGTCGCCAGGTACTCCGCGATCTGCGCCCGGAACTCGCGGTAGCGGACCACCGTGTAGAAGTCGCCGCTCGCCTCGAGCAGCCACCGCGGCAACCGCACGTCGACGATGGTCGCCCCGGCCTCGCGCATCACGTCGAGCGAAGCCTCGACGACCCAGTCCACGTCGCCGTCCTGGCCGAGAAAGTCGCGGGCGACCCCGATGCGGGCGCCGGCGAGGGCGCCCGCATCGAGGTACTGCGTATAGTCGGTCTCGAAGCGGCCGCGGCTCTCGGCGGTGGCGCCGTCGGCGGAATCGACCCCGGTCATGACCCCGAGGGCGGCGGCGACGTCGTACACGTGCCGCGCCATCGGGCCCGCCGTGTCGAACGACAGCGCCAGGGGCACGATGCCGTCGCGGCTCAGCAGGCCCAGGGTGGGCTTGAGCCCCGCGATGCCGTTGGCGGTGGACGGCGAGCGCACCGATCCCCCGGTGTCGGTCCCCAGCCCCACCTGGGCGAAGGCCGCCGCGATCGCCGCACCGGTCCCCCCCGACGATCCGCCCGGCGACCGGACGAGGTCGTGGGGGTTGCGCGTGCGCCCCCCCAGCGAGCTCATCGCCCCGCCCGAGGCGAACTCGCTCATGTTGACCTTGGCGAGCACGATGGCGCCGGCCTCGCGGAGCTTCCCGACGAGGAAGCCGTCGTCGGGGGGCAGCGAGCCCTCCAGCAGCACCGACCCCGCCGTGGTCGGCAGATCGGCGGTGTCGAAGTTGTCCTTGAGGACGACGGGGATGCCGTGCAGCGGAGAGCGCGCGCCGTCGGACCGCCGCTCGGCGTCGAGCTCGCGGGCCCGTGCGACCGCGTTCGGATTGAGGGCGATGACGGCGTTGAGGGCCGGGCCGGCGTCGTCGTAGGCGGCGATGCGGGCCAGGTAGCGCTCGACGAGCTGCTCCGACGTCAGGGTGCCGGCGTCGAACGCCCGGTTGAGGTCCTCGATGGTCGCGGCGGTGACGTCGACGGTCTGCCCGTCCGCGGCGGGAACGCAGGCGAGTGCGAGCAGCAAGGCCAGGCCGCACGGCCGCCGGAAGGGTTGTCCACTCATGTCAAGCTCCCGGAAATGACGGAACCACGATGCCGACTCCACCGGGACCAACGACGGTGGCGGCAATCACCTTGCCACGCGCCGAGCGCGCCATCCCGCCAAAAGGGCTGCGGCTGGTGCGGTTGGAACGTCGCGTCGATCACTGTCCTGACGACAGCAAGGACAGTGATGATCGATATGAATCTGCCAACTGCACCCAGGCACGACCCTCTCTCTACCGTCTTCACCGTCTTCCGAGCGTGCCGCGTGGCAAGGTTATTCCCGTCACTGTCCTAACGCAATCACCCGGCCACGAGCCGAGCGCACCATCCCGCGGAAACGGGCTGCCTGTGTGCCGTCGGCAACGCCATGTCGATCACTTCACAAGACCCTCGATGACCCGGCGGCGGAGGGCGCCAGGGGTTGCCTTGCCACTGACCAGGCGCGCAACCCGCACGGACTGCCATGCCCCTGGACGCACGCAGTCACTGTCACTGCCCCTCCGGCAGCGCGAAGGCAACGAGGCTCGCGTCCGGGCCGGCGCCGGTCGCAATCAAGATGAACTGCCGGCCGGCCCGCGAGCGGTAGGTCATCGGGTTGCCGCTCGTGCGGAACTCGGTGGCGACCCGGGTCACCTCGCGGCCGGTCTCGGCGTCGAACGCGTACAGGTACGGATCGCCCCCGCCGAGGAGGACGAGGCCGCCGCCGGTGATCATGGGACCGGGCGCGCCGGGGGTGCCGAGGCGGTCGGGCAGGTCGACGCCGCGCAGCAGCGGGTGCGCGCGCATGATGCGGCTGCCCTCGCCGAACGGCACGCTCCAGGCGATGTCGCCGGCGTTCAGATCGATCGAGACGAGCCGCGCGTACGGCGGCTTGACCAGGGGTATCGGACCGAGGCGGCTCCGCTCGGCCGGGACGTACCCGCCCAGCCCCCGGAAGATGCCGGCCGATCCGCCGCGCGGGCAGTTGTTGGTGTAGGCGACGTCGACCTCCGGCAGCCCGGGATCGGTCTCGCAGACCTGGTTGGCCGACACGCCCTCCGACGTCCGCACGTAGAGCCGGTTGGTGGTCGGGTCCAGCGCCGCCCCGCCCCAGTTGGCGCCGCCGTCCACCCGCGGCCGCTGCAGCGTCCCCTGCAGGCTGGGCGGCGTGAACAACGGCCCGAGCCGGTAGGTCTGCAGCTCTTCCGTCGCGATGCGGTGGATCTCGGGGGTCAGGTCGTTGGCGTCGTCGAGCGAGACCCCCTGCGCCGCGAACGGCGGCGGCTTCGTCGGGAACGGCTGGGTCGGATACGGCACCTCGCCCGGCACGTCGGTCTCGGTGTCGACGGGCCGCTCCTCGATGGGCCACACCGGCTCGCCGGTCACCCGGTCGAACACGTAGGTGAACCCCTGCTTCGACACCTCGGCGACGGCGTCGATGGTGCGGCCGTCGACGTCGAGGGTCATGAGGTTCGGCGCCGACGTGAAGTCGTAGTCCCAGAGCCCGTGGTGCACCGCCTGGAAGTGCCACTCGCGCTCGCCGGTCCGCGCGTCGAGGCAGACGAGCGACTCGGCGAACAGGTTGGCGCCGAGCCGCCGCCCGCCCCAGTAGTCGCTGCTCGGCGTGCTCGTCGGCACGTACAGCAACCCGCGCTCGGCGTCGAGCGACATCAGCCCCCACACGTTGGCGTGCCCGGTGAAGCGCCAGGAGCCGCCCTCCCAGGTGTCGGCCCCGAACGCGTCGTTCGACTGGGGCACCGTGTAGAAGACCCAGCGCCGCTCGCCGGTGTGGACGTCGAACGCCTGGACCGAGCCGGGGGTGTCGAAGCGCTTCTGGATGCGATCGGGGACCCGGCTCCCCACGATGACCAGATCCTCGAAGACGACGGGCGGAGACGTCTGGTCGAACATCTCGTGGGTCACGGGGTTCGGGAAGCCCTCGGTCAGCAGCACCCGGCCGCCGTCTCCGAAGCCGGGCATCAGCGAGCCGTCGGACGCGTTCAGCGCGTAGAGGCTGTCGCGGCTGTTGATGAAGACGCGCATGTCCCCGCCCGTGCCCGCCGCGCGGTTGGCGGTCGCCGGCCACACCGCGACGCCGCGGTGCTTGAAGCCGCCGGGAGGGCCGCCCTCCGGGCCGGTGCGCCACGCCTCGGGATCGAACGCCCACAGCTCGTCGCCGGTCTCGGCGTCGAGGGCGACCACCCGCGTGTACATGGTCGACACGTAGACGACGTCGTCGATCATCAGGGGCATGACCTCGAAGCTGCCCGGCCGGGTGCGGAACTCCTGGTTGGGCAGCTCGTTCGGCTCCCAGGTCCAGGCGATCCCGAGCCCCTCGACGTTCGAGGCGTCGATGTCGGCGAGCGGCGAGTACTTCGACGCCCCCTGGTCGGCCCCGACGTAGGGCCACTCGACCATGGCGCCGGACGGCGCCTGCGCGGCCGCCGCGGCGCCGGCGGCGGCGACCAGGAGGGCCGCGGCGTACCCGTGGAGCTTCGTCTGCATCGGATGCCTCGCTCGAATTGCCGGTCTTGCGCGACCCTTCGGTCGCGTCGCGATCCAGTGTCCCGGCCCTGAAGTTCGCGAAAGCTCTGAATCGCTGCAAGTGCCCGTGAACACTGGAGAACTGCCGGTCGGAATTGTTCCGCGAACCACGGTTCAGGACACCGGCAGGCGCGCAATCACTCCCGCGAACTCGTCCTGGTCGCCAGTCGTCGCCTGCGGACACACTCCACGAGAGTCCGTGTCGTTCTGCGGCGCCGGCTCCCGGCCCGCCATTGTCGCCTCCGGCTCCGCTTGCCCCCCCAAACCAACCCTCCAGAAGCCGCGCCGTTCCATGGCGCCGACCCCTATGGGAAGTTGGTCTTCACGATGCTGCGGTCGATGTCGGCGAGCGAGGCCACTCCCGCGAACGCCATCGCCTGCCTCAGCTCGGCGTTGACGATCTCGAGCACCTTCTGCGCCCCCTCCTCGCCGAACGCCCCCAGGCCCCAGCGCGACGCACGGCCCAGGCACACGCCGTCGGCCCCGAGGGCCAGCGCCTTCAGCACGTCGCTGCCGCGGCGGAACCCGCTGTCTATCAGGACCGGCACCCGCCCGGCCACCGCCTCGACCACCTCTTCGAGCACCTCCAGGCTCGACGGGCCGTAGTCGAGGGCCCGGCCGCCGTGATTGGACACGATGATGCCGTCCACCCCGCGCTCCAGGCACTCCTTCGCCCCGTCGCCGGTGAGGATGCCCTTGGCGAGCATGGGCACCTCGCACATCGGCCGGAGGTCGTCGAAGAGCCTCCACTCGTACCACAGCCGCCCCGCGGAGACGCGGTAGGGGTTCGGGGCGTCGGGCCGAGGCTCGCGCCGCGTCACCCGGCGCGGCGCCCCGCCGGTGTGCCTGACGTGCAAGTCGCGCTCGTAGTAGGACGCCTGCTGGTCGATGGTCACCACGATCGTCTGCGCGCCCACCTCCTGGGCGTCGCCGAGGGCCACCCGGTTCGGCTCCATCTCGCGCGTCGCGTAGCGCTGGAACCAGAGCGGCCCCTCCGCACCGCGGGCGATGCGCGTGAACGGGAGGCTCGACGCGTTGCTCACGATCATCGTGGTGCCGGTGGTCGTCGCCGCCCGGTGCATGCCCAGCTCGCCGTCGGGATGCAGGTCGCGCTGCCGCGCCGTCGGCGCCAGCATGACCGGACTCGGCATCGGGTACCCGAACAGCTCGGTGGACGTGTCGACGGCGGCTGGATCGACCCCGCCGCGGCCGATCAGCTCGACCCAGTCGAACGCGTCGCGGTTGCGGTAGAGGGTGAACTCCGACTCCGTCCCGTGCGCCGTGTAGTCGTAGACGGCCAGCGGGACGTTGGCCCGGAAGACGGGCTCGAAGTCGAACACGTCGCGCATCTCGTCGAACCCGAGAAAGCGCCCGTGCGGGCCGAGCGGCCACGGGTCGCGCTGCGCGTGCAGCAGCGGCGACGCCGCCATGAACGACGCCAGCCCCGACAGCGCCTTCCTCCGGGACATCCCCCGACGCCACCGCTGCTCGATCTTCCCCACGATGCCTCCTGCGCCAGCAGCCCGTGGCGAAGTCCCCGCTGCATTCGAGCGGCGAGGCATCCCGCCTGACTGCGTTGTTCGTCGGCTACATATGCCCAATATGCGCCCTCCTCACCCCTTGTCAGGCGGGCGCCTCGCCGCTCTCCGTGCAACGCGGAGTTCACCAGGGGCCTCGAGAGAAACCCGACGGCTCCCGGACTCGGGCGCCCTCCGCGGCGCGCCGCGACCGGGCCGCCGTGGCGGCGTCAGCAGTGTATCAGCAGAATGGGAACGCCGGGTGGTCGGGGCGGGAGGGCGGCGCCGCGGCCGTCCGGCCGGGCCTCAGCTCCGACCGGCCGGGGGGTCGGTCGCGACCTCGACCAGCCGTCGCTGCAGGAGGTCGTCGAGAAGCCGGTCCACGTCCCGCTCGAGCACGTCTCGGGAGACGTCGTACTCGGCGTGCACGCGGTCGACGATGACGGCCGGGGTGGATCGCTCCTCGATCAGGCTCCACACCATGGCGCCGACGTCGTCGAGGCCGAAGTAACGCCCCGAGCGCATGTCGGCCACGATGATCTGATCTCCCAGGCGGGCGCAATGGGCCTTCCCGGATACCTTCAACAGCGTGTCTGATTGCATGGCGGCTCCCCGTTTCAGGCGGCCTCGGAGTTCACGCGCGGCCGCTGCCGCCCAAGAAAGGCGTGCTGCAGCCAGGCATCGAGCGTCAGGGTCGAGAGCAGGCCCCCGAGGTCGGGGGCGTGCCCCTGCCGGGCCATGTGCAGGGCCGTGCGGAGGCGTTCCCGGTCTACGGCCCCGAGCTCGACCAGAACCGACGAATCGACGACCTGCTCGAGCACCGGCCATTCCTTCCGCAGGCCGTTGTAGGCCGCGTGCCCCGTCGACGCGTTCTGCGTGCGACACCTGACCCGCTCGGGCAGGATGCCCTTCATGGCGCGGCGAAGGATCGCCTTGGGCTCTCCCGGCACCGCCTTCAGGCTCCACGGCATCGCGAGGGCCAGCTCGACCAGCGGCCGGTGCAGGAAGGGGTAGCGAATGTCGCAGGCCTTCTCCAGGTAGCCCCGCAACAGGAAGCCGGTGATCCAGCCGATGCGCTCGACGTGCCACTGATCCGCGGCTCCCCGGCCGGTCCGCGGCATGTTCCCGCTTCGCGCGCGGTCCCGGAGGTTCCACCTGCCTGCGAAGGCGGGCTCAATCCAGTCGTGCACACGGGGCGGCAGGCCATAGCTGATCAGCGGCCGACCCAACAGCGGCTGCAGGCAATACCGCAACACAAGGTTGCTGAACGGCATCTTTAACGCGCCTTGCCAGCGGACAAGCTCGCGGCGAAGCTGGCCCAGCCGCCCGCCACGCAACACGTCCGCGAGATGGATCGGCTCCTGGTGCTTGCTCAGAACGACGGCCTCCGCACCGATGCCGCTCAGAAGCACCGGCACGTCGCCTCCCGCGATGAGGCGTCGGCACTGCGCGTGCACCCCGAAGAAGGCGGCCGCCGAATGCGGTTCCTCCCAGTACTCCGCGGCCTCCCGAAACCGGCTGAACGGGTGCTGAGCGTCGCCGTCGAGATCCTGCCCTTCTATTCCCGCCTCCCGCGAAACCGCCGCCGCCCATTCCCGTTCGTCGCTGAAGGTCGACTGATCGAAGACGACGGTCACAGCCGATAACCGGGGCCGGCTGCGTTGCCGGGCCGCCACGCTCACGATGGAAGACGAGTCGAGCCCGCCCGAGAGCTCCGCCCATAGCCGGTCCACCCCGGACATCCGGCTCGCCACGCCATCGGAGAACGTGTGGAGGAACCTCTCGACGTACTCCTCCTCACCGTAGCGAGCATCGAACGGCGAGCGTCCACCTCGACCGGGCCATTCCCAATACCGCTCGATCCGCCAGCGCTCGTTCTCTACGATGAGTCGATGGCCAGGCTCCAGGCGCGACAGGCCGCGAAAAGGCGTAAGGCCGCTGTTCGGGCGATCTACGCCCAGGGCGAGTCGATCGGCGACGTACTCCAGATCGATAGGCGGAGTCCCGGGGCAGATGGCCAGCAGTTGCCGAAGCTGCGTGGCGAAGCAGACCCGGTCGTCCCCCACCAGGACGTACAGCGGCCGCACCCCGAGCGGATCTCGTGCACAGAGCAGTCGCCCGCCGCCACCGTCCCAGAGCCCGAACGCGAAGTCTCCGACGAGCCTCGCAACGCAGGCGTCACCCCAGGCATCGTACGCGGCCAGGATCAACTCGCCGTCGTCAGCCGACGCATTGACGCCCCGGCTGTGCAGATCAGCCAGCAATTCCCGGCGGTTGTCGATGCGGCCGTCGAACACCAGGACGCGTCGCCCGCTGCCACGTTCCGACGATTGGATGGCCACAGGACCAGCCGCATCGACGGGCGCCTCGCTGCACGCGAGCCCGATGGAGTCCTTCCTCCAATGGCTTCGGCGGCTGGCGACCAGGCTCTTCGCAGCGGCGTTCAGGCGCACAACGGCCCCGGGCTCGATCCGCCCGCGGTCGAGCCTTTGAATGCCGCAGATCGTTCGAAGCGTCGCGCCGGCCATGGAGATCCCCCCGACAGCAACCGTGGCGACCGGGGCAACGCTCGCGCGGGCCGCCGGCCACCGCTATTCTCTCCAACCCGGCGAACCGCTACACGGGCTCGCGCGTGGAAACGATCGGCACGTAAGGCTCGTGGCGCCAGTCGTCCGTGGAGTCGTCCAGCACTTCTCCGAGACACTCAACCCAGGCATGGGCACCGAATGGATAGCGCTTCACGCCGATGTGCAGCGTGGCGGAGACGCCCCGGCGCCGCAGAAGCAGGTAGGTGGCCAAGGCTCTGGGCAGGCAATCGAGACGTCGGCGATGGTAGTAGCGACTGGCCGTTCCCACTGCCGCCAGAACCCGGTCCACCGTCTGCCGCTGTACTTCAAACTGTGCAGCGTCGGCAGCCGACACGGGTCGCCGCCCCAGCCACTCTACCCGCGAGAATACCGTCGCGAAACCGAACACCCGGAACCCGATGTCAAGCACGACGAAAACCAGAAACGCCTCGATTATCATCTTGTCCCGTCATGAGTCTGCACCGAACGTCGGTCAGGCCGCCCAAGCGACACGGTGGCGGCATGCCGCCATCGCCCAGGCCCGCGATCCGCCACCATCAGCCGCATTCCTTACCGCCTCCGCTCTTTCCGCCCCGGCCGGTCCGATCAACGACTCCGTGCTCTTGGTGCCGAGATACCTCTAGGGCGGGGGCCATATGCCCCAAAACGCACCGTGGAATCCGTCGGTGCACAACCCTAGGCAGTCACCCGTCATCACTTCGATAGCACCGAAGTCGACGACACAGGGTGCGACGTAAGCCTTCTTCCTCTGTCGTGTCGCCACTTGCTTCCTCCCCTCTAACAGAGACGTTGTTGATGCGTGAACGACCGCATCGTCTCAGCTTTCGCAGCGAGCCGCATTGCTCTCCGTCAGGCAAACCCTTGACCCCAGTCAACACGGTTAACGAGAAGAAAAGCTGCGACACGCCGACGATCTACACAAGCAGGACCCGCCGCAAGCCTCGCGAGGGTTCCGGTGCATGAGTTTGGAAGCGGCACACAATCGGGCCGCGACCCGCGATGTCCGGAATGGGGTTAGAGGAGGGAACTAGTAGGCCTCGGCTCGATCCGGATTCGGTCGATGGCGGACTTCAGGTCAACAGTTTGTCGCACCTCTGCCGCCGGCGACAGCAGGACCGTGAAGGTGGCACCGCGGCCGAGACCACTGTCAACCTTGATCAGGCCGCCGTGCGCGCGAACCGCGTGCCTGACGATGGCGAGCCCGAGCCCCGTCCCTGACACGCCGCTGCTCCGAGAGACAGCCCGATAGAACTCGTCGAAGATGCGCGTGTGATCTTCCGGCGCAATGCCGATGCCCTCATCGGCCACGTCGACGGCCACGTCGTCCCCGCACCGGCGCAACTCCACGCGGACCCGACGGCAGCTCCCTGAGTACTTCATCGCGTTGTCCAGCAGGTTCACGAAGACCTGGGTCATCGCCGCCGCATCGACGCTGACCGCGGGCAGTCCGACCTCGGGCGCGGTCACCGCTATAGTGAACCCCTCCTGCGCACGCCGCGTTTCGACTGCCGCCATGGCACCGCGGACGATGTCCTCCAACGCCGCGGTCCGCGGCCGATAGTGAAACTCGGCTGCCTCGATGCGTCGGAAGCTCAGCACGTTGTCGATGAGGTGCTTCAGACGGGCGCTCTCCTGTTCGATGCGGCGCCCGTATTCGACCACCTTCCCGGGAACCGTGATCCGGCCGAGGCGAAGGAGCTCGGCGAACATGGTGATGGCCGTGAGCGGCGTGCGCAGCTCATGGGACACGTTGGCGACGAACCCGCTCCGGATACGCGAGAGCTGCCGCTCCCGCTGGGCCGCCCGCCACGTTAGCAGCACCCCGACGACGGCCAGTATCGACATCAACGCGGAGAGGATCCAGCTCGTCAACGCGTTGGCCTGCAGCACCTGTGCCGCCGCGGTATGGCGGCTCCGCGCCGACAGATCGAGGTCCTCGAACACGAAGTCGAAGCGGCCGGTCAACGCGTCGGCCTGGCCCGGCCCGTCGTGCGTAGCGGCTACGACGCGGCCTCTGCGGTCAGTCACTCGCACGATGAGGTTGTTCTGTACATCCTCATCGAGCAGGCCGGACGCAGCAGCTATGGCCTGCGGCAGATACTCACGTGCGAATCGGCGCTCGTCTACGACGAAGCCCGCAAAGCCGACAGTGGTCGAGCTGGAATCCGTGACGAACCGGTAGACGACGCGGTTCTCTCCGTTCAATTCGTCCACATAGATGTCCGTTCGATTCAGATGCTGTATCCATTCCAAGCGTAGACGCGCGGTGACGCGCATGATGATCGCCTCGGTGGCAGGATCGGCGCCGATAGCGACATGGCCAGTCTCCGGGTCGTAGTACCGCGTCTCACACAAGCATTCCTCAAGCGAACCGGCGAACAGCAGCCTCGCCGCCGACGTATCCGCCTCGTCGAAGTGCCGCGCGACGGCATCGAACCGCCGGGCGGCGAGAGCGTCTCCCGGTACGGCCAGCATCTCCTGCGCCGCATCCTCGTACACCCGCCGGACGTCGGCCGCCACGGCATCCAGGTACTGCATGAGGGTCGTCTGGTGCGCAATCACCCCCACGCGGGCTAACCGGCTGTTCGACACGTACTGCAGAACGATGAGTGCCGCGAAGGACGCCAGGACGAACGCCACTTCGAGCCACCGCCGATGGAACGATCCCAGTCTGTTCATCGCCGCCCTCCCCACGTGCGAAGACTATATCTCTTCCCGTCACATGAGCAAGACGCGGGCGCCCGCCGGAACGGACACCCGTCAGGCGTTCACCGGCCACCCCACGTCGCGGCCGGCGGGGTCGGCCTCGCGGAGGCCGGACAGGTCGGTGATGATGAGGCGGTCGCGGCGCAGGCGAATCACGTCGTCCCGCTGCAGGCGGGCCAGCGACGCGGTGAGCTGGCTGCTCGAGAGGGAGAGCAGCCTCGCCAGCTCGCGGTGGGTGAACGGGAGGCGCAGGTGCACCTCCTTCTGCAGGCCGCCCGTGTCGTTGGCGTCGAGGAGCCGGCGCAGCAGGTGCTTGAGGCGCGCCTCGGGCGGCACGCATTCCCGACCGCCGGGACGCTCGAGGCGGTCGACCATCTCGCGGCTGTACATCTGGGCGACCCGCCACGACAGGTCCGGGTCGACCCGCACGAACCCGAGAAACCGTTCGCGCGCCAGTCCGCGCACCGTGCAGTCGGTCGCCGCGACGACGGCGATGGGCGTCTCCCGCCCCGCGATGACCGATTCGGCCCCGAGCAGCCAGCCGGGGAACCGCAGGCCGACGGTGGCGGAGGCCTTGCCCGGATCGCGCCTCTCGAGCCTCGCGATGCCGTCGGCCAACAGCTGCACGTGGTCCGGCGTGCGGTCCTGCGGCAGGAGCTCGGTTCCGGCGGGATGCGTCTCCGGCGGCGCCAGGTGAGCCCGCCACCCGTCGATCTCCCCGGTCGCCGCGCCTGCCATGCCGCCGTACCGTCCGACCGCGGTCATGGCGGCTAGGCCCGCCCCAACGCGTCCACCGGGTTCGTGAGTACTCCGCCCTCGTCGACGTCGTCGGCGGCAAGCCGGCGGACGTCGGGAACGACGATGGCCCCGTCGGTCACACGGATGACCCCGTCGTCGCGGAGCCGGCGCAGGAGCCGGCTCAGGTGTTCCGGCGTCACCGCGAGCAGGCTGGCCAGCTCCCACCGCTTGAGCGGCAGCGACAGGCGGACCCCGCCGCCGTTGCCGTTCGCGGGCGCGGCCCCCGTGAAACGCCGCAGGAACCGTTCGAGACGCTGCCGCGACGTCGCCGTGCCGAGGTCCGCCATCTGCTGGAACTGGCTCAGCACCTCGCGGCTGTGCATCTGGTGAACGTGCCACGACAGCGCCTCGTGCTGCGCCATCAGGTCGAGGAACGCCTGCCTCGTCAACCGGCGCAGCCGGCACGACGTCACCGCTATCGCGCTTGCCGGATGGGCCCGGAACGTCAGCACGAGGGCCGCGCCGAGGAACCAGCCGGGCCCCCGCAGGCCGAGAATCTGCTCCCGCCCGTCGGATCCCGTCCGGACGAGCTTGGCGAGCCCCTCCTCGACGTAGAACACGTCACCCGGGTCGCACCCCTGCTCCATCAGCACCGTCCCGACCGGGTACGACAGCGCCGAGGGCAACAACGGCAGCCAGGCATCCGTGCCCTCCATTCCAACGCCGCCGACTCCATCGTGCACTTGGTGGTCCATGCGCCGATCGTGGGGCGACGCGTTGCAAATGTCATCATCGCAACGTCAATGTTGTCTTCGAGATGTAAATTTCCGGCGAAAATGGCCGCGGATAATGATAAAACATTGATGCTGGCGTTCGGGACGGCCGAACCCGTCGAGAGCACAGGTCGCTGACGCGCCGCAGTCGAGGAGAGCGAGTGACCGTAGCCGACGCCACCCCCCTGATCGCGCTCGCCCGGATCCACCGGCTCGAGCTCCTGCGGGATCTCTACAGGCAGGTGTTGATTGGCGCCGTGGTCAAGGCGGAGACCATCGACGCGGGCGGCGCCGCGCGGCCGCTCGGCGTGGAGCAGCTCGAGGCCGCGGTCGACGCCGGCTGGCTCGGGGTCGCCACCGCGACCGACACCGAGAACGACCTCGTGCAACGACTGTCCCGACGCTCGCGCCTGCACCGGAGCGAGGCCGAGTCGGTCGCCCTCGCCAGCGTGCGGGAGCTGCCGCTGGTCGCCGACGACAAGGAGGCGCGGAGCGTGGCGAAGATCCTGGGCGTGCCCCTGATCGGCACCGCCAGCGTGCTCCTTCAGGCGTACCTGCGCCGCAGCTTCGGTCTGGACTCGCTGGAGAAGGCCCTTCGGGATCTCGGCGAGACGCTCTGGCTCTCTCCCTCGGTGGTGGCCGAGATCCTGAGACGCGCCCGCAAGGCCAGGCGATGAAGAAGGAACAGATGGTCGGGGCCCGGCTGCCCGCGGATCTGGTGCGCGAGCTCGAGCTCATTCAGAACGTCGAGCAGTCCGACCGCTCGACCACCGTGCGGCGGCTGCTGGCGAGGGCAATCCGCGACTGGAAGCTGGAGCACGCCGCCCGGCAGTACGGCGAGCGCCGGATCTCGCTGTCCCGCGCCGCCCTCGATGCCGGCGTCTCCCTCTGGGAGATGATGGACTACGCCCGGGCCAGCAAGGTGTCGGTCCAGTACGATCTCGACGACCTCGAGCACGACCTGGAGGACCGGGCCGTGAGCCGCCGGAAGCGCTGAGCCCGGCCGGGGCCTCGCCTCATCCCGTGAACTTGTAGCCGACGCGGTGCACGGTGACGATCCAGCGGGGATCCGACACGTCGTCCTCGATCTTCTGGCGCAGCTTGGCGACGTGCATGTCCACGGTGCGGGTGAGGGGATGCATGGCGTCCAGGTCCCAGGCCTCTTCCAGGAGCCGGTCCCGGCTCACGGCCTCGCCGCGGTGCCGGATGAAGCACTCGAGCAGACGAAACTCCCGCGGCTGCAGCGTCAGGGGCCGCCCTCCCTTGGCGACCTCGCGGGTCCGGAAGTCCACCTTCACGACGCCGAAGCCGTAGGTGCGTTCCTGCGCGGCGAATCTCCGCGACCGCCGCAGCACCGCCTCCACGCGCGCCACCAGCTCCGTGAAGCTGAACGGCTTGGTGACGTAGTCGTCCGCCCCCGCCTTCAGCCCGACCACCCTGTCGAGCTCCTCCCCCTTGGCGCTCAGCATGAGGATCGGCACCGTGCTGCCCTGCTCGCGAAGCCTCCGGCAGACGTCGACCCCGGTCAGCCGCGGCAGCATGACGTCGAGGATGACGAGGTCTATCCCGGGCCGGCCGGCGAGACGGAGGCCGTCCTTGCCGTCGCGCGCAAGCAGCGTGGAATAGCCTTCGTAGTGCAGTCCGTCGGACAGCCCCGCGGCCAGTGACTGGTCGTCCTCCACGATGAGGATCTTTCCCAAGGCAGCCTCACTCACGAATCGCCGGGGCGGGCGGCCTCCGGGACGGCGCCGACGTGCCGGCTCTCCTAGTCGGCCATAACGATATCACCTGCCGAACGCCGGCAGCCGGCCAAACCTCGGCCGGGTCGGAGGGGCCACGGTTGACACTCCCGCCCGCCGACTGCTAATCTTGTCAGTCTGTAACAGCGAGTGCTAACCCCTCCCCGCTCCTACACCCAGATTTCCGGGGAGGGACTCCTTCCACAACTCAAGGGAGTCGGACACACCATGGCAATCAAGGTACGACCACTTCACGACCGCCTCATCGTGCAGCGTCTCGAGGAGGAAGAGCAGCAGGTCGGCGGCATCATCATCCCGGACACCGCCAAGGAGAAGCCGCAGCAGGGCAGGGTCGTGGCCGTCGGCAAGGGCAAGGTCAAGGAGGACGGCGGCCTGCAGCCGATGGACGTCGCCGAGGGCGACACCATCCTGTTCGGCAAGTACTCGGGGCAGGAGATCAAGCTCGACGGCGAGGAGTACCTCATCATGCGGGAGGACGAGGTCCTGGGCGTCGTGCAGTAGCCGGCGACGGCGATGACAGTCCGGCGCCGGCCCGCGGCCGCGCCGGTCACACGAATTCGACCTGATTGGAGCACATCGACATGGCAAAGCAGATCGTCTACAGCGAAGGAGCGAGGCAGAACATCCTCGCCGGCGTCGACCAGTTGGCCAACTGCGTCAAGGTGACGCTGGGCCCCAAGGGCCGCAACGTCGTCCTCGACAAGAAGTTCGGGTCTCCCACCATCACCAAGGACGGCGTGACCGTCGCCAAGGAGATCGAGCTGAAGGACGCCCTCGAGAACATGGGGGCCCAGATGGTGCGCGAGGTCGCGAGCAAGACCTCCGACATCGCCGGCGACGGCACCACCACCGCGACCGTCCTCGCCCAGTCCATCTACCGCGAGGGGGCCAAGAACGTGGTCGCCGGCGCGAACCCGATGGAGGTGAAGCGGGGCATCGAGACGGCCGTCACCTCGGTCGTGGACAACCTCGAGAAGCTGTCGCGCGCCGTGAGCGGCGACATGATCGCCCAGGTCGGGCAGATCTCGGCCAACAACGACGAGACCATCGGCCGCATCATCGCCCAGGCGATGGACAAGGTCGGCAAGGACGGCGTCATCACCGTCGAGGAGGCGCGGACCCTCGAGACGTCCCTCGAGGTGGTCGAGGGCATGCAGTTCGACCGCGGCTACCTGTCGCCGTACTTCGTCACCGACTCCGAGCGGATGGAGGTGGTGCTCGAGAACCCCATCATCCTGATCCACGAGAAGAAGATCAGCTCGATGAAGGACCTGCTGCCGCTCCTCGAGCAGGTGGCCCGCCTGAACCGGCCGCTCCTCATCGTGGCCGAGGACGTCGAGGGCGAGGCCCTCGCCACCCTCGTGGTCAACAAGCTGCGGGGCACCCTGCAGGGCGCCGCCGTCAAGGCGCCGGGCTTCGGCGACCGGCGGAAGGCAATGCTCGAGGACATCGCGACGCTGACCGGCGGCAAGGCGATCACCGAGGACCTCGGCCTGAAGCTCGAGAACATCGGCATCGAGGACCTCGGCAAGGCCAAGAAGGTCACCATCGACAAGGACAACACCACCATCGTCGAGGGCGAGGGCACCCACGCCGCCATCGAGGGCCGCGTCAAGCAGATCCGCACCCAGATCGACGAGACCACCTCGGACTACGACCGCGAGAAGCTGCAGGAGCGGCTGGCCAAGCTCGTCGGGGGCGTGGCGGTCATCAAGGTCGGCGCCGCCACCGAGACCGAGATGAAAGAGAAGAAGGCCCGGGTCGAGGACGCCATGCACGCGACCAAGGCGGCCGTCGAGGAGGGCATCGTGCCCGGCGGCGGCGTGGCCCTGCTGCGCAGCCAGACCGCCCTCGGGGACGTCAAGCTGGACGGCGACAAGCAGATCGGCGTGAACATCATCCGGCGCGCCCTCGAGGAGCCCATGCGCTGGATCGCCACCAACGCCGGCCAGGAAGGGTCCATCGTCGTGCAGAAGGTGCGCGAGCAAAGCGCCGACGAGGACGGCTTCAACGCCCAGACCGAGGTCTACGAGAACCTGATCGAGGCGGGCGTCATCGACCCGACCAAGGTCGTGCGGGCGGCGCTGCAGAACGCGAGCTCGATCGCGTCGCTGCTGCTCACCACGGAAGCGCTCGTCAGCGAGATCCCGGAAGACAAGAAGGACGCCGCGCCGGGCGCCGGCGCCCACGGCGGCATGGGCGGCATGGGCGGCATGTACTAGGCACCCCGGCGGGGATGGGTCCACCCCATCCCCGTGACCGCCTGTCCCGACGCAGCCGGAGGACCCGGCTGCGCCGACCGGAACGGGGAACACAAGAAGGGGACGGCCACCGCACTGATGGCCGTCCCCTTTCTCTTTCGCGCCCGGCCCGCCAATCGTCGCCTTGCGGCTCCGTTTGGCGCCCGGCCAACCCCCGGGAATCCTCCTGGTCCGCCAATCGTCGCCTGCGGCTCCGCTTGGCGCTCGACCCCCTCGGGAAGTCCGCGCCGTTCTACCGCGCAGAAGCGCTGGCTTAGCTGGCAGCCCGTGGTGGAACCCCGCGTTGCACCGCGCCCGGACGGCGCCGGCAGATCGCCGAGGCGCCCGCCTGACAAGGCGTGAGGAGGGCGCATGTTGGGCACATGTAACCGACGAACACAGTCAGGCGGGATGCATCGCTGCTCGAATGCAGCAGGGACTTCGTACACGGGCTGCTAGCGCAAGGTGAACGTCAACTCGATCGTCACCAGCACCGCGACCGGCTCTCCGAACCGGTTTCCGGGAAGGAAGCGCCACTGCCGGGCGGCCTTGATGGCCTCCTCGTCGAGTCCGAAGACCTTGTCGAGCGAGCGGATCACGTCGACGTCGCCGACGGTGCCGTCCGGCAGGACCACCGCCTCGACCAGGACGACCCCCTGCACCTTGGCCCGCATCGCCTCGGCCGTGTACTTCGGGGTGACCTCGCGCAGCAGACGGGGGGTCTCGACGCCGTTGCCGGGCCGAAAGACGCCGCCCCCGGTGCCGCCGCCCTCGCCGGGTCCGAGTCCGTCTCCCTCGCCCGGCCCGATGCCGCCGCCCGATCCCTCGCCGGCGCCGCCGCCGGTGCCGCTGCCGGCCGAATCGAGGGCGCCGGACAGAAGCCCCTCGAGCAGTCCCGTCCGGGTCTGGAGCGAGGTGCCCATGGACACGGCGGAGAGCTGTATGTTCTGCGACTCCAGCGGCTCGGGCTCCGGCTCGGGCTCCACCTCGGGCGGCGCCTCCACTTCCTCCGGCACCTCGACCGGCACGTCGATGGTGTCCTCGCCCGCGGCCTCGACCTGCCGCGGCATCTCCAGCGACTCGTTCCCGCCGCCGCCCCCACCGCCGCCGGGGCCCGCCTGCGGTATCCAGACGATGTCGTAGTTGGTGCGCTCCTCGAAGATCTCCTCGACGGGCGCGGTGCGCACGACGAGCAGGACGAGGGCCACAGCCAGCAGGTGACTCGTGAACGAAGCGCCGAGGGCGCCGCGTATCCGCCCCCGCTGGACACCGAGGAAGGGAACGTGCCCGGCTGACTCCCAGCCCGTGGCCGCTGCGGTGCGGGGCTTTCTGCGCGCAGGGCCCGAAGTCGCCGGCCTCGCTTTGCGCCGGCGGCGCTCCGGCGGCGTATAGAGTTGCCGCCCGGGAGAGAACGGGAGTGGCCCGAGGTTCAAGCCATCGCTCACGGGAAGCACTCCTGGCCCGGAAAATCACCGCCGGGCGGCATTGAAGCCGCCGGGGGGAGCCGCCCCTACCAACCCTGCCGCGAGTCGGCGCCTCCCGCAGGAGGCGGCACCGTTCCTGCGGCGCCGACTTCCCGGCTGACTCGTCCTGGCCCGCCAATCGTCGCCCGACGGCTCCGCTCGGCGACCAACCAACCCTCCAGAAGTCCGCACCGCTCTACGGCGAAGACTCCTGGCCCGCCAATCGCCGCCTGCGCCTCCGCTCGGCGCCCGACCAACCCCTCAGACGTCCGCGCCGCCCTACGGCGCAGGCTCCCGGCCGGTCAGACGCGACCGGCCCACGCGCCGATGGACGCGTTGCCCCCGCCGTACGCGAACATGACGGCGAGTGCGTCGGCCGCCCGCGGCTCGCTGTGCACACCCACGAGGACCCCGCCGCGCGCGGTCAGGGTCTCGAAGATGTACCCGTCATGGGCCTGGAAGCCCGCGCGCCGGATGGTCGCGGCGATACCCGCGCTCCCGAGGTCTCCGGCGCCGCCCTGCAATGCACCGACCAGCGGCCCGTGCGCCACCACGGACCCGATGCGGGCGACATCCATCGTATCACCGTCCACCCCGAATGTCCGTTTCACCAGCTCCGCCGCCTCGGGGGTCTGCCGGCTGATGAGCGAGATCGACTCCGCCGGGAACCCCTCCTTCCCGAGGGCTTCGAGCCCGCGTTGCGCCCACCCGATGTCCTGAAACACCCCGATCGTGAAAGACTGCCGCGCTGTCTCGTCCATTCCGCGCCCTTGTCGGGTATCCTGCCCCGCCGTCCACCTGAATCGCGTCCTGCCGGCGTAGCCCGCCCATCGTCGCCTGCGGCTCCGCTGGGCGCCCAACCAACCGTGCAGGAGTCCGCCCGTTCTACGGCGCAGACTCCTGGTGCCGAGCCCACGCCCGCCTTCCAGTTTAGCGAGAGATGCCGGCGATGGCAAAGGCCATGCCCGCTCGGCGTGCTCGCCCGGGGAGCGTCGCTTCCGGCTCCACTCCCCGCCCGGCCGATGCGCCGGCGTCCCCGCCGCGGAACGACCCCTACAGGACGACCCGCTTCCCGCCCACCCGCCGGGTGAGACGCTCCCGATCCAGGTACTCCAGCAGGGGGATCGCGAACTTCCGGCTGACCCCGTAGCGTTCCTTGAACGTGGCGACGTCGATGGTCGCGCCCTCGCTGCCCGCCTTGAGGGAGACGAGGTCCGCCTTCAGCGACTCGACGGCGCCGAAGTCGAACACGAGCGGCCCCACCCTGACCACCGCCTGCTCACGCGCCAGGCGCCTCAGCAACCGGTCGAGCACCTCCTCGTCGATGCCGACCTCTTCCCGCAGCGCGGCCGGGGCCGGGGGTCGCAGCCCCGCGTTCCGCAGACGGGAGACGATCTCCTCGCTGGCTCGGAGCTCCTCCGGCGAGAGGGTCACCTTGTGGCCGGGCAGGGCCAGGTGATCGCGCGCCACGAGGCGGCCGTCGCCCGTCAGCTCGTCGAGCACCGCCTCGAAGACGCCCGGGCCGGCGTGACGGAAGACGCGCTCGCGCGCCTCCTCCCGAGGCATCCCGTCGCGCAACGGGTTCGCGCGATGGAAGTCCGACACCATCGCCAGCAGCCGGTCGCCCCCGGCGCGCAACGCCTCGGCCTCGACGAGCCGGTCGCCGATGCGCCGCACCGCCCCGGCCTCGCACAACCGCTCCACGACCGCGCCGACCGACTCGGGGGCGAGACCGGCCCGCGCCACGAGCGCCGCCGACGGCAGCCCCGTCAGGCCCCGCTCCCCGATGAGGACCGCGAGCGCGCGGTCGCCGTCGGCGGCGGCGGCGTCCGACAACCCCTTCAGCAGCCGGTCCATCCGCGCGCGCGTCGCCCCGGCCCGGATGCCCCCGCGCGGGGGCGTCGGGTCGAGGACCCTGCCCCCGGCGATGGTCAGCGGCGGCGAGTACGCGCGCAGGATGAAGCGGTCTCCCCGGGTCAGCACCGCCGCCCCCTCGAGGCGCAGTCGCACGAACGCCCGCCCTCCCGGCGGCAGGGCATCCGGGGCGTCGCTCTGCGCGACCGCGCCGGAGAGGCCCGGCCCGAGGGCCACCCGCCCGAGCACCTCGCACGTGCCGTGGTGGAACCGCACGCGCGCGCCGTGCCGCAGCCGCCGTGCCGACGGCAGGAGATCGAGCACCGCGTCGACGCACCGCGTCGCCTCGAAGCTGCCGGGGGTGACCGCGGTCTCTCCCCGCGCCGCCACGGCCGCGCCGGCGCCGGTGAAGTTGGCGGCCACGCGCTGCCCGGCCGCCGCGCTGGACTGGATGACGCCGTGGACCTGCAGCCCCCGGACCTTCACGTCGACGCCGGCCGGAAGCACGGTGAGGGTGTCGTCGACGGCCATCCGGCCCGAGACCAGGGTGCCGGTGACGACCGTGCCGAAGCCCCGGACCGTGAACGCCCGATCGATGGGCAGACGGGCCGCGCCGGCGGGCACCCGCCCGACGTTCCCGGCGGCCATCGCCAGCAACGCCGCGCGCACCTCCTCCACGCCCTCGCCGGTCCGCGCGGAGACGGGGACCACGGGCATGCCCTCGAGCGGCGATCCCGCGAGCAGTTCGGCCGTCTCGAGCTCGACCAGCTCGACCGTCTCGCGGTCCACCAGATCCACCTTGGTGAGGGCCACGATGCCGCTCGTGACCCCGAGCAGGCAGCAGATGTCGAAATGCTCGCGGGTCTGCGGCATGACCGACTCGTCGGCGGCGATGACGAGGAGCACGCCGTCGATGCCGCTGGCGCCGGCCAGCATGTTCTTGACGAAGCGCTCGTGGCCGGGCACGTCCACGAACGCCAGCCTGGTGTCGCCGTCGCTCCAGTGCGCGAATCCGAGATCGATGGTGATCCCGCGCGCCTTCTCCTCCTTCAGCCGATCCGGATCGGTGCCGGTCAGGGCCCTGACGAGAGCGCTCTTGCCGTGGTCGATGTGTCCGGCGGTGCCGATGACGACGTGGCGGGTCATGGCGTCAGCCCCGCCCCCGGGCATGCCGCGGCGAGCGTCCCCCCCGAGGCCCCGACGACCGCCGGTCGCGGGTCGCGCGGCCGCGGCGCGGCGCGCGGCTCCGTTCGGAGGCGCGGACCACGTCGAGAATCTCCACCAGGCCGAGATCGATCTGCCGCCGCGCGGGGTCCGCGCGCATCACCTGCACGGCGACGCGATCGCCCAACCGGTAGACCCTGCCGGTCGTCTCGCCGCAGAGCGCGTGATCGGACTCCACGAACCGGTAGTGGTCGTCGGCCATCGCGGAGACGTGCGCCAGCCCTTCGACGAAGTGCTCGATCAGCTCGACGAAGAGCCCGAAGCGGGTCACCCCGACGACGTAGCCGGTGAACTCGTCCCCGACCTTGTCCGCCATGAAGCGGACCTTCTTCCACTGGACGACCTCCCGCTCGGCGTCCTCGGCCCGCCGTTCCCTGGCGGAGGCGTGCCGCGCGGTCTCCGGCAACTCGTCGGCGAGCTCGGCGGCCCGATCCCCCGGAACCGGGCCCCGCCGCGACTCCCGCAGCAGGCGGTGGACCACGAGGTCCGGGTAGCGGCGAATCGGAGACGTGAAGTGGGTGTAGACCTCCGACGCCAGGCCGAAGTGCCCGATGTTGACGGCGTCGTAGTGCGCCTTCTGCATCGTTCGCAGCATGAGCAGGGCCACCGGCCGCTCCACCGGCGCCCCGTGCACCCGCGCCAGCAGGCGCTGGAAGTGCCGCGGCTGCGCCCGGTCCGGAGGCGCGTCCAATCGGTATCCGAGCGTCGCCGTGAAGTCGTCGAAGTCCGCGACCTTGACCGGATCCGGCGGCTCGTGGACCCGAAAGAGCGCCGGCAGGCCGCGCGCCTCGAGGTGCCCGGCCACCGTCTCGTTGGCGATCAGCATGAACTCCTCGATGATGCGGTGCGCCACGTTCCGCTCGGCCGCCACGATGTCCTCGACGGCGCCCGCCTCGTCGAGCACGAGGCGGGTCTCCCGCAGGTCGAAGTAGAGCGAGCCCCGCTCCTTCCGACGGGCTGCGAGCCCCTGCGCCACCGCGTCCATCGATTCGAACATCGGGACGAGGGCCGCGTGGCGTTCCCGGACGCCGGGGTCACGCGCCGTCAGTATCGCGTCCACCTCGGCATAGGTCATTCTCGCATCGGAACGGATCACGCCGTCGTGCAGCTCGTACCGCACCACGCGGCCGCGGTCGTCGACATCCATCAGACAGGACTGAACGAGCCGGTCCACCCCCGGGTTCAGGCTGCACAGCCCGGTGGCCAGCCCCGCCGGAAACATGTGGATGGCCCGTTCCGGAAAGTACGCGGACGTGCCCCGCCCCCGCGCCGACTCGTCGAGCGCGCTCCCCTCCGCCACGTAGTGGGCGACGTCGGCGATGTGCACGCCGAGCCGCCGGCGGCCGCCGGGCAGCGCCTCGAGGGTGACGGCGTCGTCGAAGTCGCGCGCCGTCTCCCCGTCGATGGTGACCGTCGGCAACCCGCGAAAGTCGGTGCGCCCCTCGAGATCCGCCGGTGCGACCGCGTCCCCGAGACGGGCGGCTTCCGCCGCCGCGGCGGGATCCTCCCCGTCGGGCAACCGGTGCTTCCGGATGACGATGGCGGTGTCGACCCCCGGATCGTCCAGCCGGCCGAGCACCTCCACGAGGCGTCCGACCGGACGACGCCCCCGCGCCGGCCACCGCTCGACGGCGGCCACGACCATCTGCCCCGCCTCCGCCTCGGTGCTCCCGCCGGCCGGGATCCGCAGGTCCATGTGCACCCGTTCGTCGAACGGAATCACGAATCCCCCGCCCGCGTCGTCTACCTCGTAGCGGCCCACGACGTCCGCGTTCGCGCGTTCCAGCACCTCGACGATGCGGCCCTCCGCGCGGTCGCCGGCCCGCTCCACCCGCACCGTCACACGGTCGCCGTGCATCGCCTCGCCGAGATTGACCCCGGCCACGTAGACGTCGTCGCCGCCGTGGTCGGGGCTGACGAACCCGAAGCCGCGCGGGTTGACGGCAAGGCGGCCCGCCACCAGGTGCATGCGGTCCGCGAGGCCGTAGCGGTTCCCGCGGATCCGGACGAGGTCGCCGGCGTCGACGAGCCGGGCAATCTGCCGGCGGAACCCGTAGCGCTCGCTTCGCGCGATCTTGAGCACGCGCATCAGCTCGCGGATCGTGGCCGGGTGATGCACCCGGTCGCGGATCCCCCGGAGGAGTGTAGCGGCGTGGCCTTCCGTCCCGTCCACCGTGTCCCTCATCGGCATGGCAGTCCTGCGCGGGAATCCGTTCAACGCGACCGCGGGGCCGCACCAGGCGCGCGGCCGTTGGCGTGCCGCGCCCGCGGAGCTTCCGGCGGGACCGTCATGTCCCGCGGCCGCGCGAGCACCACCTGGAGGTCTCCGACGTTGGTCCCGGTCGGCCCGGTGCGAACGAGATCGCCGAGCCGATCGAAGTACGCGTAGGCGTCGTTCCCGGCCAGGTAGGCCGCGGGCGGGTCCAGGCGCAGGGTCCGGGCCCGGAGCGGGGTCTCCGGGTCGACGATGGCCCCCGCCGCGTCGGTGGGTCCGTCGACGCCGTCGGTGCCGACGCTGGTCAGCACCGCCGCGGCCCCCAGCCTGCCCATCTTCTCCACCGCCGCCAACGCGAGCTCCTGGTTCCGGCCGCCGCGCCCGGCCCCGGTCACCGTGACCGTGGTCTCGCCGGACGAGAGGACGCACCAGGGTGCGGCCGACGCCCCGGCCGCCTCGACGGCGCGGGCCGGATGCCCCGCGCCGGCGACCCGAGCCTCGCCGACGACGGGCTCGTCGATCCGGGTCACGGCGTAGCCGAGGCGGCGCGCCGCCTCGGCGGCCCCGGACATCGCGTCCCGCCGGCTCCCGACCACCCGGTACATCGCGCGATCCGCGGCCGGCGGCGCCTTCAACGTCTCCGGAACGAGACCGTCCCGCCCCTGCTCGAGAAGCCGGAGCACCCGGACCGGCACGCGCGGCCGAATCGCCGGGCGCTCGACGATGGCCAGCGCCTCGGCGAACCGGGTGGCGTCGCTCACCGTGGGCCCCGAGCCGATGACGCCGGGATCGTCCTCGACGGGAAGCACCACGTCGGAGATCGCCAGCGTCAGCACGCGTCCCGCCGTCGCCTGGGCCAGGCGCCCCCCCTTCACCCCCGAGAGGTGCTTGCGGACGCAGTTGAGCTCGTGAATCGGCACCCCCGCCTCGAGAAGCGCGCGGGTCGTCGCGACCTTCTCGGCGAGGCTGAGGCCTGCCGCCGGGATCGACAGCAGCGCGGACGCGCCGCCCGAGAGCAGCACCACCAGACAGCCGGAGGCCGGCGCGCCCGCCGCACACTTCAGCGCCTCGCGCCCCGCCTGCACGCTGCCGGCATCGGGCGTCGGGTGACCGCCACGGTGCCAGGCGACCGTCTCCGGCGACGACGCGGCGGCCCCGGGCCCCACTGCGACCCCGCGGCGAATGGGGCGATCCACGGCGGCCGTGAAGCCCTCGAGCATCCCCGCCGCCGCCTTGCCGGCGGCCACGAGGCTCAGGGGGCCGCGCCCGACGAACGAACGGACCGCCGGATCGGCGAGGGCGGCGCCGACGAGGCGCGCCGGGTCCACCGCGGCGATCGCCGCACGGACGACATCGAGGGCGTGTTGGCGAACCAGCGACAGCGAGCGGGATGGAGATGTCAGGAGGAAATCAGTGAGTGACGGGGGGGTCCGACCACGCCGACAGCTTCGTCACGCCGTCGAACGAGCGCAGCAGACCGCTGACGACCCGGTCGAGGTCGCCGCCGCCCTTGGCGCAGAGCTCATCGACGCGCGCCATGACGTGGCACAGCGCGGCCTCCATCTCGGTGATGGTGCAATCCGAGTAGGCGTCCCGCAGCCGCCGGAGGCAATCGCGGTGCTTCAGGAACTCCTCGCGGTAGAACTCGGTGCGGATGTTGTCGAGCGCGAGAGATTCCCGTGGACGCAGGTCCACGAGGAGGCCGGCGAGAGCAGGATCTGGCCGCAACATGAATGACGTGAATCCAGTCTATGCCCGAACCTCGGGCACTGTCAACGCGCCATGCGCCCCGGCGGGCGCGGTGCACGGCGGCGGCGCCGAGCCACCGCCAGGAGCCCGTGGTGAATCCCGCGTTGCACCGCCGTCCGGAGGGCGCCGGCAGATCGCCGAGGCGCCCGCCTGACAAGGCGCGACGAGGGAGAGTATTGGGCGTACTTGACCGAGGAGCAACGCAATCAGGCGGGATGCATCGCCGCTCGAATGCAGCGGGGACTCTCGCCACGGGCTCCCGGGGGCGACGCCTCAAGCTTCCTCGGAGAGCGCCCGCCGCAGGAGCTCGTTCACGAGCCGCGGATTCGCCCGCCCCCGGGTCTCCCGCATCACCTGCCCCACCAGAAACCCCAGCGAGCCCTCGTTGCCGCGGCGGAACCGGGAGACCGCGTCGTCGTTGGCCACGACGACCCGGGTCACGACCTCGCGCAGCCGTTCCTCGTCGCCGATCTGCCCAAGCCCCTCGGCCTCGACGATCTCCGCGGCGTCGCGTCCGGTGCCGTACATGCGCTCGAAGACCGTCTTGGCCGCGCTCCCGCTGACGACCCCGCCGTCGACCATCCGGATCAACCGGCCCAAAGCGTCCGGGGACACGCCGACGGCGCCGATCTCCTCGCCGTCCGCGTTCAACCGCCGGGCGACCTCTCCCATCACCCAGTTGGCCGCCGCCTTCGCGTTCCCCGCCGCCGCCGACACCGCTTCGAAGTAGGCGGTCAGCGCGCCGGTGTCCGCGAGCTGCCCGGCCTCCCCGGCCGAGAGGCCGTACTGGCGGACGAGCCGCTGCTTCCGCGCCTCGGGCAGCTCCGGCATCGCCGCCGCGACCTCGGCGATCCACGCCTCCGACACCTCGACGGGAGGCAGGTCCGGCTCGGGGAAGTAGCGGTAGTCGTGGGCGTCCTCCTTGCTGCGCATGGACACCGTGCGGTGGGCCGCCGTGTCCCACAGGCGGGTCTCCTGCTCGACCCGCCTCCCGGCGCGGACGGCCTCCGTCTGCCGGTGGATCTCGTACTCGATCGCGCGCTGCAGGAACCGGAACGAGTTGAGGTTCTTCACCTCGACCTTCACGCCGAGGGCCGGCTCACCGACGGGTCGGATGGAGACGTTCGCGTCGCAGCGCAGGCTGCCTTCCTCCATGTTGCCGTCGTTGACCCCGATCGTGGTGAGGATGCCGCGCAACCGGGTGAAGAAATCCGCGGCCGCGGCCGGAGACCGCAGATCCGGATGCGTCACGATCTCGATCAGCGGCACGCCGCTGCGGTTGAAGTCCAGGTGGGTGTGCCGGTCGGCGTCGCCGCCGGCCGCGTGCAGCGACTTGCCCGCGTCCTCCTCGAGATGCACGCGGATGATGCGCACGACGCGTTCGCCCTCGTCCTCCGCGTATCGCACCTCGCCGTCGGTGGCCAGGGGATGCTCGTACTGCGAGATCTGATAGCCCTTGGGCAGGTCCGGATAGAAGTAGTTCTTGCGGGCGAAAATCGAACGCGGCTGCACGGTGCAGTTCAGGGCCAGGGCCGCGCGCATGCCGAGCTCGACGGCGCGGCGGTTCAGCACCGGCAACGCCCCCGGCAGTCCGAGGCAGACCGGACACACGTTGGCGTTCGGCGCCGCCCCGAAACGGGTGGCGCACCCGCAGAAGATCTTCGTGTCGGTGAGGAGCTGCGCGTGAATCTCGAGCCCGATCACCGCCTCGAAGGGGGTGTCGCTCACTACCGCGCAAGCTCCTGGCGGCCGACCGGCACCCCGCTCGCGGGACCGGCCGCGGCCACCTCGGCCGAGACGTCGCCGGCGAACCGGTGGAAGTTGTCGGCGAACATGCCGGCCAGCCGGCCCGCCTGCGCGTCGTAGTCGGCGGGGTTCGCCCAGGTACGCCGCGGTTCCAGCACCTCGGACGGGACGCCCGGGCAGGCGAGCGGCACGTCGAACTTGAAGACCGGGTCGGGCGCCGTCGGCACGTCGTTCAGGCGTCCGGACAGCACCGCGGCGATCAGGGCCCGGGTATGCGCGATCGGCATGCGCCTTGCCACCCCGAAGGCTCCCCCCGTCCATCCGGTGTTGACGAGCCAGGCCCGGGTGGGATGCCGGGCCAGCCGCTCGCCGAGGAGCTCGGCGTAAGTGGTCGCCGGCGACACCATGAACGGGGCCCCGAAGCACGTGCTGAACGTGGCCGTCGGCTCCGTGACCCCGCGTTCGGTCCCCGCCACCTTGGCGGTGTAGCCCGAGAGGAAGTGGTACATCGCGGCCGCCGGCGACAGGCGTGCAATCGGCGGCAGCACGCCGAAGGCGTCGGCGGTGAGCATGATCACGTGGCTCGGATGCCCCCCCCGCAGGGACGGCACGTACGAGTCGATGGCCGCGAGGGGGTACGCCCCGCGGGTGTTCTCGGTGACCGAGTCGTCGTCCAGATCGAGCTGCCGGGTCACCGGGTCGATCGTCACGTTCTCGAGCAACGTCGCGAACCGCCGCGTCGTGGCGTAGATCTGCGGTTCGGCCTCGGCCGACAGCCGGATCATCTTCGCGTAGCACCCGCCCTCGAAGTTGAACACCCCGCGGTCGCTCCATCCGTGCTCGTCGTCCCCGATGAGGTGCCGGGCGGGGTCGCTCGACAGCGTCGTCTTGCCGGTCCCCGACAGGCCGAAGAAGACCGCCAGGTCGCCCGAGGCCCCGACGTTGGCCGCGCAGTGCATCGGCAGCACGCGCCGCAACGGCAGCAGGTAGTTCATCACCGCGAACACCGACTTCTTGATCTCGCCGGCGTAGCTCGTGCCGCCTATCAGCACGAGACGCCTGGCGAGGTTCAACAGGATGAAGACGTCGGAGTTGGTCCCGTGGATCCGCGGATCCGCCCGGCAGGAAGCCGCGTTGATGACGGTGAGCTCGGGAACGTGGTCGGCGAGCTTCGCACGGTCCGACTCGGTGATGAGCAGGTGGCGCGCGAACAGCGCGTGCCAGGCCTTCTCGGTCACCACCCGCACCGGGAGCCGGTAGGCGGGGTCCGCTCCCGCGTAACAGTCCTGCACGAACAGGTCCCGGCCGCGCAGGTGCTCGACGACCGCCTGGTGAACGGCGTCGAACCGGTCGGGCGCTATCGGGCGGTTCACGTCGCCCCAGGCGATGCGGCCCGAGCTCGACGGCTCGTCCACGAGGAACCGATCGCGCGGAGAACGCCCGGTATGGGGGCCGGTGCGACAGACCAGCGGTCCCGACTTGGCCACCGTCCCCTCGCGGCGCGCCACCGCCTCCTCGTAGAGCGCAGCCGTGGACAGGTTCCAGAAGACCGATGCCGGGTCGACGATTCCGACAGACTCCAACCGCTGGTCAGCGCTCACGTTCAACATCCGCCCTGCTTCTCCAACGCTGCCGGCCCGGCAAGAGCCCGCGGGCGCCGGCGCCTCGCGCCGCGGCCACCCCCAACTGCGTGCCCGCCGGGGAGCTTCGGGGCTGCATGCGGCCCGGCGCCCCGTTCGCGGTGCTCATCAGCCTCCTTCATCACCCCCGGCCACCGCCGTCGGCGGCGCGCGACGCCGACCGTCGCGCCGCCCGCGAGCGGACGGAACGGTCCCGCAATCGCGAGGCATGTCTCTTCGATGGGGCGGGAAAGGACTCCACCGCAGGAAAGGCCCGCCTGGGGTGTGAAACCAGCCATCCGGACAACCGCGCCGAGCGACGGCGCGGCCGCGGGTTCGGCCCGACGCCGCGCAGAATTTTATTATCGGTCTCGACGGGCGTCAACGAGAGGCGCCGGGAGCCGGGGAGAAACGCCTGCGGGCCGGGGCGCCGGTCGCGCCGCCCCGGGGCGCCGGTCGCGCCCGGAGGCGCGGCGAGGGAGCCACGGGACGTTGGCAAAACGGGATCCTGTAATATAATGCCCGGGTGCGGCTAGTCACCTCGCCGGCAACCGGCAGCGCCCCTGCTTCGCCACGCCATCGGCGCGGCACGTCGATGGCCGCGGCGACCGCCGGCGATCCGCCTGCCGCCATCGAGACCAGGCTGGCGGGCCAGGTCAAGCACCTCCTTGCCGCCGGGCGGCGCGAGGAGGCGGCCGAACGGTTCGGGACCATCGTCGACCGGCAACAGCGCCGGGCCTCCCGCATCGCCTATCACTATCTCCGCGACCCCGCCGAGGTGGACGAGGTCGTTCAGGATGCCTTCCTGAAGGCGTTCACGCACCTGCCGTCGTTTCGCGAGGACCTGTTCTTCGAGCTGTGGTTCACGCGCATTCTCGTCAACGCCTGCCTCGACCGACTGAAGGCGCGGGGCCGTCGGGCGCGCTGGATGGTGTCGGCGGAGGCCCGGGAGGGCCTGCTCCCGGACGGTCCGCCGACGCGCGAGCCGTCTCCGGAGGCGGCCCTGCTGGCCAAGGAACAGCGGGCGCGCCTGGAGCAGGCCATCGACGGGCTTCCGTTGCGCCAACGCACGGCCATGATCCTGAGCCATTTCGAGGGTCGGCCGGCGCGGGAGGTCGGCGCCATCATGGGGCTGAACGAATCGACGGTGCGCGTGCACCTGTTTCGGGCGGTACGGAAGCTGCGAAACATGCTCGACCGGGAGAGCTGGACGGGTCGGGAGGCCGCTCCGCCCGGCCGGCGGGCGAACCGCAGACGGTGAACGGAGCCGCGGCGGTCGGTCGCGACCGCGGCGGGCTCGGCTCGAGAAGAATGACTGCGCTCCTGCAACGTTGGCGCACCCGCACCGGCGGCGGACATCCCTCCGAGGACCGCCTGCTCGACGTGTTGTCGGGCGCCACCGACACCGCCGTCGCGATATCGACCGCCCGGCACCTGCGCAGGTGCCGGCAATGCACCCACCGGGCCGGCGAGCTGCGGAGATTCCTCGACGCGGTCGCGGACGGCGCGGGCGCCTCGTTCGACGAGGCCTTCCCGCCCGCCCGGCTCCAGGCCCAGCGAGCGCGCATCGCCCATCGCCTGGCCCGGGTCGTCGGCACCGTCGAACGAGCCCGGGTCCTCTCGTTCCCGTTCCGCCGCACTCCCGAGCGCCGGCGGGACCTTCGTCCCAGCCGATGGGCCGTGGCCGCGACCGCCGCCGGACTGGCCCTGGGGATCGTCGCCGGGCAGCTCGTGGACTTCGATCGGGGGCCCACGACGATGCCGGACCTCGGTCCGAGCTCCGGGGTCGCCCCCGAAGCATCGGCCGGAACCGGCGTGGGAACGGGGTTGAATGCCACGCTCGCCATGACCGGCACCATCGAGCTTCGCCCCGCGTCGACCGGTGACACCCCCCGCACGCCGCTCTCCCTGAGCGAGTTCGAGCAGGTCATGGCCGAGGCGGCGTTGCTCGACGCCCTCGACGTCGCCACCGTCAGCCTTCCCGTGACGGAGCTCGCCTCCATCGATGCCCTCACGCCGCGGGTACCCGACCTCGCCGCCGCCGTCCGATGATGCGCGGGGGCTGTCGCCGGGCGAAGCCGTCGGGCCGGAGGGCGCACCGACGGCCATGACCGAAGCAGCGCACCCTGTCCGGATGTTCCGCAAGGGACTCTCGTTGAAGCACGAGGTCGCGGGCGAGCTGACCGCGCACTATCACAGCACCCTCGTGGACGAGGTGCGGGCAGCCGGCTACCAGCGGAGAATGGGGCGGCTGCGTCTGTACCTGGCCAGCGAGTTCGGGTTCTGCTACGGTGTCGACCGGGCCGTCGACTACGCGTACCAGGCACGCCGCGGTTTCCCCGATCGGTCCATCTACCTCACCGGCGAGATCATCCACAACCCGCGGGTCAACGACCGATTGCGCGATGCCGGCATCCGGTTCCTGAGCGATGCCGGCGAGGACGAGCACGCGCTCGGGCCGGACGACGTCGTCATCCTCCCCGCATTCGGCGTCACCGTCTCGATGCTGCTGCGTTTCCAGCGGCAAGGCTGCACCCTGGTCGACACGACGTGCGGGTCCGTCCTCAACGTCTGGAAGAACGTGCGCCAGTACGCCCGCGACGGGTTCACCGCAATCATCCACGGCAAGGTGAGGCACGAAGAGACCGTCGCCACCGCCTCCCAGGCCCTGCAGTACCCGGACGGACGATCCCTGGTCGTGATCGATCGCGCCGAAACCGGGATCGTGTGCGACTTCATCCGGCGCGGCGGCGACGCCTCCGCCTTCCTGTCGAGGTTCGCCGGCGCCGCGTCGCCCGGCTTCGACCCCCGCCGGGACCTCCGGCGCATCGGCCTCGCCAACCAGACCACCATGCTGATGTCGGAGTCCCTCGCCATCGGCGAGATGATTCGCGATGCCATGATCGACCGCTACGGGGACGGCGCCGAGCTCGACCGGCACTACCGGGCGTTCGACACCATCTGCAGCGCCACCCAGGACCGGCAGGACGCCATCGAAGCGCTGCTCTCCGACCGCGACCTGGATCTGATGGTCGTCATCGGCGGTTACAACAGCAGCAACACCAGAAACCTCGCCCGCCTCGCCGGTGGGCGGGTACCGACCTATCACATCGCCGACGCGGGCGACCTGCTGTCGAGGCGCGAGATCCGGCACCGTCCGGTGGACGACGGCCGGAGCGCGGCGCCGGCGGCGGAAGCGCGGAGCTTCGACTGGCTTCCCGACCTGCCGGTCGTCAACGTCGGCCTGACCGCGGGCGCGTCGACACCGGACTCGGCCGTGGGCCAGGTCATCGACCGGCTCGGCGCCCTCGCCACCGAGGGACCGCAACAGTAAACGCTCGCCGTTTTCCGAGAGTCTTGGAGTGGCAGGACACCGTCATTCCGCTGGAGGAAGATCGATGCGCTGGTGGGTCAGTCTTCTCGTCGCTCTCGTGGTGGCGGGCGCCGTGGCGCCGCTCGACGCCGACGCGCAGAACCGGCGGCCGCATCGTTGGTGGCAATCGGCGGAAGTGACGGCGCTGCTCGATCTGAGCGAGGAGCAGGCCGCCGACCTCGACCGCATCTATCAGCGCTCGCTGCCCAAGATGCACGAGTCCTACCGCCGCCTCAACGGAGAAGAACGGACGCTGTCGCGGATGATCGCCAACATGCAGGTCGAGGAAATCGACATCACCCGTCAGATCGACCGCGTCGAGGCGGCGCGGAGCGAGCTCAGCAAGACCCGGACCCTGATGGTCTTCCGCATGTATCGCGTCCTGAACCCGGCTCAGCGCGCGGCGCTCAAGGAATGGATGGACCTGAGACGGGACGGCAACCGCTCCGGCCATGCCGAGAGCCGCCCGTGCGGCTAGGCGTGCGCGCCGCGGGACCGCGCCGCCGCGAAGCGGTGCGGGGCGCACCGGGTTGTCAACCCTCGTAATCGCGCAAGCGTCCGAGCCTGTCCACCGGGAATGAGACAGCGCGCGGCGCGGAAGATTCGTGCCGCCCGGCGAGTCTACGTATACGAAACCGCCGCGCAAGCGCCGGAATGCCGCTTCCCTGCGGCCGGCGTCACCGTCCGGCGAACCGTGAAGGAGCACCATCGTCATGTGGAGCGTCCCGCCCCGAGGAGTCGCCGCCGTCGCCCTGATGGTGCTCCTGAAGCTGCCGGCCGTAGCCGGCGCCCAGCCCTCCCCCGCCGATCGTATCGACGACCTGCTGGCCCAGGCCCGCGCGCGCCTGGCCGCGGTGCAGTCGCCCGGGGCCGGCCCCCGGGTCGACCTGACCCTGGACGAGGCGGTGGCGCGGGCCCTCGAGCGCAACCTGGACCTCGCCGTCCAGCGGCTGAACCCGCAGGTGTTCGATCTGAACCTCGCCCAGCAGCTCGCGGCGTACCGCCCCACGTTCGACACCAACTTCCAGAACAACTCGCGCACCAATCCGTCCTCGACGCAGCTCGACGGCGGCGAGTCGGTCATCAGCGACCAAGTGACCGTGAACAGCGGGGTCAGTCAGGAGGTCGGGTGGGGCGGCGGCCGCTACCAGGTCAACTTCAACAACAACCGCTCGGCGTCGACCAACTTCTTCTCCAGCTTCAACCCCAGCTACCGCTCGAGCGTCCAGGCCTCGTACACCCAGCCGTTGCTCCGCGGGTTCCGGATCGATCCGATACGGCAGGGGATACAGGTCACCCGCATCAACCGCGACATCGCCGACATCGACCTGCGCCAGACGATCACGAACACGGTGTCGGCGGTCCGGGACGCCTACTGGGAGCTGGTCTACGCGACGCGGTCGGTGGAGGTGCAGCAGCAGGCCCTCGATCTCGCGGAGGCCCTCGTCCGCGACAACGAGGCCCGGGTCGAGATCGGCACCCTGGCCCCCATCGATGTCGTTCAGGCGCGCTCCGAGGCGGCGGCCCGCCGCCAGACCCTCGCCCAGGCCGAGCAGGCCCTGGCGACGGCCGAGCTCGTGCTGAAGCAGCTGATCGTCGACGGCACCGGCGACGAGTACTGGCGGGCGACCCTGAACCCCATCGACCTCCCCACTCTCTCGCCGGCCCCGATCGACCTCGAGGGGACCATCCGCCGGGCCCTCGACGAACGCACCGACCTCGAGCGGTCGCGCCGCCAGCTCGACATCAACGAGGTCAACCTGTCGTCGATGCGCAACCAGAGGCTGCCGTCGGTCGACCTCACCGGCAGCTATCAGCTGCAGGGGCAGGGCGGCACGCGCTTCGTGCGCTCGGGCCTCGGCGGCGCGGTGCTGACGGAGGTCCCGGGGGGCATCAACGACGCGTTCGACCAGCTCGTCGACCTCGACTATCCGGTGTGGACGGTCCAGCTCAACGTGAGCTATCCGATCGGCCCGAGCGCGGCCGACGCCGCCTATGCGCGGGCGCAGCTCCAGACCCAGCAGGTCCAGGCGCAGCTGCGGCAGCTCGAGCTCCAGGTGGCCACCGAGGTCACCAACGCGGTGCTCCAGATCCGGGCCATCGCCCGGCGCATCGAGGCCGCCACCGCCGCCCGCGAGCTCGCCGAGGAGCAGCTGGCGGCCGAGCAGAGCCGCTTCGAAGCGGGGCTGTCGACCAACTTCTTCGTCGTCCAGGCGCAGCGGGACCTCTCGACCGCCCAGGACACCGAGCTGCGGGCCATCCTCGATCAGCAGAAGGCGCTGATCGAGCTCGATCGCGTGCAACGGACGTCGCTGTCGCAGGCCGGAATCCAGATCATCCAGTAGCCGCCGCGGGCGGGGTCGCAGGCCCCGCACGATGCGCACATCGCAGCGAGGACCGCGTCCCATGAAGAAGGTCTTGATCGTCGTCATCCTGGCCACGCTCGGAATCACCGCGTACGGCTACCTGGGGTTCCGGACGACGGAGTTCGTGCCCGAGGTCAGCACCGTGCCCCTCGCACGGGGCGACGTCGTCGACACCGTCGGCGCGACGGGGGCGCTCGAGGCGGTCACCACGGTGCAGGTGGGCAGCCAGGTCTCGGGCATCATCGAGGCGCTGTACGCCGACTTCAACTCCATCGTCCGCGCCGGAGACGTCATCGCGCGCCTGGAGCCCTCGCTGTTCGAGTCGCAGGTCGAGCAGTCGCGCGCCAACCTCGCGCGCTCCGAGGCGGACGTGGCGCGGCTCGCCGTCGCCCTGGAGGACGCGCAGACCCAGCTGCGCCGCTCTGAGGAGCTTGCGGCCCGGGACCTGATCGCGGAGTCCGAGCTCGAGGCGGCCCAGGTCATGGTCCGGTCCGCCGAGGCCCAGCTGCAGTCGGCGGAGGCCAGCGTCATCCAGTCGCGGGCGTCGCTGAACCAGAGCGAGGTCAACCTGGGCCACACGGTCATCACCGCGCCGATCGACGGCATCGTCATCGCGCGGCAGGTCGACGTCGGCCAGACCGTCGCCGCGAGCATGTCGGCCCCCGAGCTGTTCATCATCGCCGCCGACTTGACCGACATGCAGGTAATCGCCAACATCGACGAGTCGGACGTCGGCCGGATCCGGCCGGGGCAGCCGGTGACGTTCACCGTCGACGCCTACGCGGCCGAGGAGTTCGACGGCACCGTCTCGCAGATTCGCCTCGAGCCGGTGGTGCTGCAGAACGTCGTGACCTATGCGACGGTCATCGACGTCCCCAACAACGATTTGAGGTTGAAGCCCGGCATGACCGCCACCGTGACCCTCGAGATCGCGAGGCGCGAGAACGTGCTCCGCGTGCCCAACTCCGCCCTGCGGTTCCGCCCCACGCCGGACATGTTCGCGGTGCTGAACCAGCCGGTGCCCGAGGTGCTCCAGCGCGGCGCCGGGCCCGGCGGGGGCGGCGGCTCCCGACAGGCGGGCCCGGCCGGCGGTCCCGGTGGATTCGGGGGACGCGGCGGCCCCGGGGGGTTCGGGGGACGCGGCGGCCCCGGCGGCGGCCCCGGGGGGCCCGGCGGGGGCGGCGGATTCGCCAACATGTCCGATGCCGAGCGCCAAGCGATGCGGGAACGGATTCAGGGCATGACGCCGGAGCAGCGGGCCGAGTTCTTTGCCGCGCGCCGGGGCGAGGGCGGCGCCGCCGCCGGGGGACGCCCGCCGGGCGGCGCGAGGCGCCGGGCCGGCCGCGCCGCCGGGCCCGCCATCCCCACCGTGGAACGCGGCGCCCGGACCATCGACGCCTTGTTCTCGCCGCTCGAAGTGGAGGAGACCGCCGGCCGGCTCTGGGTGATGAACGGCGACCAGCTGAGTCCGGTGGAGGTGCGGCTGGGGGTGACCGACGGCACCGCGACGGAGCTCGTCGGCGTGGCGGGCCCGCGCCCGCGCGCCCCGGCCAGACCTGCCGCCGACCCCCAGATCGTCGAGCTGCGCCAGCAGATCGAGCTGATCGACGACCCCGAGGCACGCCGCGGTCTCGAGCAGATGATCCAGCGGCTCGAAGCCGCCCCGGTCACCCCCGCCGAGGCGCCGATGGTCGCCGCGGTGCTGAACGAGGGGGCACAGCTCGTCACGGACGTGAGCACGCCCGAGGCGGGCTCGGGTCCCGCGGCCCGGTCCTCGTCGCCGCTCATCCCGCAGTTCGGGCGGCGCGGTCGCCGCTAGGGTCGCGGAGACGGTCATGACGACGACCATCGCCGTTCACGATCTCACCAAGGTCTACGACCTCGGCGAGGTCAAGGTCCGCGCCCTCCGCGGCGTGTCGCTGGAGATCGGAGCCGGCGAGTTCGTGGCCGTGATCGGTCCGTCCGGCTCGGGGAAGTCGACGTTCATGCACATCCTGGGGTGCCTGGACCGGCCGACGTCGGGACGGTACATCCTGGACGGGCAGGACGTCTCCACCCTGTCGAAGAACACCCTGGCCACCGCCCGCAGCAAGAAGGTCGGGTTCGTCTTCCAGGGCTTCAACCTGCTGCCGCGCACCAACGCCATCGACAACGTGGAGCTGCCGCTGCTGTACAACGGCAACGGCCTGCGCGCCCGCGACCGGCACCGGCGCGCCCGCGAGGCCCTGGCCGAGGTCGGTCTCAGCGACCGCGCCCACCACCACCCCAGCCAGCTCTCGGGCGGGCAGCAGCAGCGCGTGGCCATCGCCCGCGCCCTCATCAACAAGCCCGCCATCCTGTTGGCGGACGAGCCGACCGGCAACCTCGACAGCCGCACCAGCATCGAGGTGATGGACATCTTCCAGCGCCTGAACACCGAGCGCGGCATCACCGTCCTCCTGATCACGCACGAGCAGGACATCGCGGAGTACGGCACCCGCATCATCGCCTTCCGCGACGGCCGAATCGTGAGCGACAAGCCGAACCCGGTCCGGCGCCTGGCCGCCGACGAGCTCGCGGCCCTGCCCGACGACGACGACGCCATCGAGCCCGCCTTGAACATCCTGCGCCGGGCGCAGGTCGAGCTCGCCGAGCTCGACGGCGGCGACGACGCGGTGGCGGCGGCCGAAGCGGATCGCCCCGAGCCCCCGCCGCCCGCCGCGGACCCGAATGAGAGCGCCCCGCGCTCGACGACCGACAACCCGCCGAACGAGGAGTAACCCGGCATGTCACTGCTGCTGATCTTCCGTACCGCGCTCAAGGCCCTGGGGCGCAACAAGATGCGCACCGCGCTGACCATGCTCGGCATGATCATCGGGGTGGCCGCGGTCATCACCATGGTCGCGCTCGGCACCGGGGCCCAGGAGGAGATCGAGACCCAGATCCGGTCCGCCGGCACCAACCTCATCATGGTGCGCGCCGGCAACTGGAGCCGCGGCGGGGTCAGCGGGGGCATGGGGTCGTCCCCTCGGCTGAAGGTCAACGACGTCGCGGCGATCCGCGAGCAGGTCACCGGCGCCCAGTACCTGAGCGCCACCGTCAACACCCGCGACCAGGTGATCGCCGGCGGCCAGAACTGGTACACCCGCATCGAGGGCGTCGACGTCGAGTTCCCCCTCATCCGGTTCTGGGAAGTCGAGGACGGCACCTTCTTCACGCCGACCGAGGTCTCGAGCGCGGCCAAGGTCGCGGTGCTCGGATCGGTGGTGCGCGACAACCTGTTCGGAGAGGGCATCGACCCCGTCGGCCGGACCATCCGCGTTCGCAACCAGTCGTTCAGGGTGATCGGCGTCATGGAGGCGAAGGGCTCCGGATCGTTCGGCGAGGACCAGGACGACTCGATCTTCGCGCCCTACACCACCGTCCAGCGCAAGCTGCGGGGGCGGGACGGCACGAACATCTCTGGCATCAGCATCTCGGCCCGCTCCGCCGACGAGATTCAGGAGGTGTCGGAGGAGATCGAGGCGGTGCTGCGCGTCGAGCACGAGCTGATCCCGGGCGAGGACAACGACTTCATGGTGCGCACGCAGGACGACATCACCAGCATGCGCACCGGCATGACCCAGACGATGACCATGTTCACCCTGGCCATCGCCGTCGTCTCGCTGATCGTCGGCGGCATCGGCATCATGAACATCATGCTCGTGTCGGTCACCGAGCGCACCCGCGAGATCGGGCTCCGCATGGCCGTCGGGGCAAAGGGCAAGGACGTCCTGTGGCAGTTCCTCGTCGAGGCCATCGCCCTCAGCCTCGTGGGCGGCCTGATCGGGGTCGGCTTCGGCTTCGCGGTGGCGGGGGGGTTGACCGAGTTCCTCCAGTGGCCGGCCCGGGTGCCGCCCGACGCGGTGGTGATCTCGGTCGGCTTCGCCGCCGTCATCGGCGTCCTGTTCGGCTTCTACCCGGCGTGGAAGGGCGCCCAGCTCGACCCCATCGAGTCGCTGCGGTTCGAGTAGCACCAGCCGCCCGTTCGCCGTCCATTCGGCCGCGGCACCAGCCGTCCGTTCGCCGTCCGTTCGGCCGCGGCCCCGGCTCGACCCCATCGAGTCGCTGCGGTTCGAGTAGCCGTGGCGAGGTCGGCGTGCGGCCCGCATCCCCCGGGACGCCGGGCCGCACGTGGGCCGGGGCATGCGACGTGCGAGCTCCGCGGGTCCGCCAGGCCCTGGCCGGGAACCTTGCGGGAGCCGGGAGGCGTCACCCTGTGCGAGCTCCGCGGGTCCGCCAGCCCTGGCCGGAATCCTTGCGGGAGCCGGGAGGCGCCACCCTGTGCGAGCTCCGCGGGTCCGCCAGCCCTGGCCGGGAACCTTGCGGGAGCCGGGAGGCGTTACCCTGACGCCGGAAGGGTCCGGCCCGAACCCGCCGCGCAGCGGTCACGCGCCGCCCGCGCGCAGAAGCCCCAGCAGCTGAGACACGCTCTTGCCGGTCACCGGATCGACGAGCTCCGGCGCGATCTCGGCCAGCGGCTCGAGGACGAACGCCCGCGAGCGGAAGCGCGGATGGGGCAGCGTGAGAGAACGCGACTCGACGGCCAGGTCGCCCACGAGCACCAGATCGAGGTCGAGGGTGCGCGGCGCCCCCGGATACGACCGCACCCGCCCCCGCTCCCCTTCTATCGACAGCAGGCGGGCCAGCAGCCGGGCCGGCGTGTCGCGGGTCCCCCCCACGAGGGCGGCGTTGAGAAAGAGGGGCTCGTCGACCGCGTGCTCGGGGCGGGTCTCGATGAAGCGGGAGACGACGACGCCGGAGAGCGTGAGCCGCAGCCGGCTCACCGCGAAGGCCAGATGGGCGGCGCGGTCGCCGACGTTGCTCCCGAGCGCCACGGCCGCGCGTCGCTCCGGTAGTGCCATCGGCGGCCTCGCCACGCCCTCGGGAACCGCGGGCGGAACCGGATACGGCTCGCCGCCGTCACCAGGCCCACGGCAGGACGCTCACCGCGCGCTCTGCTTCTCCTTGCAGGTGATGCACACGCGCGTCCAGGGAATGGCGTTCAGCCGCGCCTCGGCCACGGGCTCGCCGCAGTCGCGGCAGACGCCGTAGGTGCCCTGCTCGAGGCGCCAGAGCGCCTCCTCGATGGCCTGCAGTATCTTGGCGTCGGTCTGCTTCAGCTTGAGTTGAATGTGGACCTCGTTGTTGCCGGTCGCCTGATCGGCGAGGTCGCCCTGGCGGCTGCTCGTCCCCTCGGCCGCCTGTATCGGCTTGGCGCCCGCCCCGACTGTCAGAATCTCGGAGCGCTTGCGCAACAACGCGTCCCTGTAGCGTGCCATGTCCATCGGGACTCTCCGGTGCCACGTGCCGCCAGGGCGTCGCGAGGCGTTCTGCCCGGCGGTGCTCGGCGCCCTGCCGCGCCCGAGTGACGGAACGCATGCCGCTTCCCACGCGTCCCGCGCGCACGTGCAACTGATAATAATAGCAGAAGGCGCCGGTCCGGCCGCGCCCCGGTGGAGCACGGGGCCGGCCGCCGCACCGCATCCGCCGCACGGCGACACGAGACCCTCCGACCGCTACTCCGCGCGCAGCGTGCCGAGCGGCTTGCGGCGCAGCACGTCGAGGCTGGCCACGACCCCCACGGTTCCCACCACCAGCGCCGTCAACAGCATTCCCCCGAGGTTCGAGAGCGGCGCGGGGTTCCAGGCGATCTCCAGGAGATGGCGGCTCAGGCCCCAGGTCAGCCCGAGGGCGCCCACCGATCCCACGGCGCCCGCGAGGACTCCCAGCGTGCCGTACTCGACGACGAGCATCGTGACGAGGCTGCGGCGGGTGGCGCCGAGGGTCTGGAAGATGGCGGTCTCGTAACGCCTCTGGTACTTCGTCATCGCGACCGACCCCACGAGGATCAGGACCCCGCTGAGGATGGCGATGCCCCCGACCATGGTTATCGCGAGCGTGACATAGTCGAGAATCCGACGGACGGTGGCGATCACCTCGAGCCCGTCGATCACCGACACGTTCGGGAAGCTGGCGACCAGGTCCCGCTGCAGGCGGGCCCGCTCCGTCGTTCCCGGGGGACCCCGCAGGAACGAGATGAAGCTGTGAGGAGCCTGATCGAACACCCCCGGACTGAACAGGAACATGAAGCCGCCGCTGCGCGAGTCGTCCCAGTCGACCGCGCGCACGCTCGAGACGGTCGCCCGGATGTCGCGTCCCAGCACCCGGAACTGCAGCACGTCGCCCATCACCAGGTCCAGCCGGTCGCGGATGCTCTCTTCCACCGAGACCTCGGCCTCGCCCGGCCCGCCGGGCGGCCAGAACGCGCCGTCGACGACCCGCTCGTTCGCCTCGAGACGATCGCGGTAGGTCACCGTGAACTCGCGCCCGACCCCCCGCCGCCGCACCCCGCGGGGGGTATCCAGCCGGGTCCGCTGCCCGTCGACACCGGTGACGCGGGCTCGCAGCACCGGGATCAGGGTCGGGGCGTCGCCGGTCCGTTCCTCGAGAAGCCCGCGGACCCCGGCCCGCTGGTGCTGCTGGACGTCGATCAGGAACATGTCGGGGCTGTCCTCGCGAATCTCGAGGGCGAACGCGCCCAGCAGGTTCGCCTGCACCGCTTGGATGCCGATGACGAAGAAGCTCCCCAACCCGACCGCGAGCAGGATGACGCGGGTCTGGTTGCCGGGCCGCGCCAGGTTGAGGACGGCGTGACGCACCGCGAACCGGGCGCCCGCGCCGAGGGGCTGAATCAGCCGCACCAGAACCCGCCCGACGCCGTGGAGCGTCACCGCGACCGCCGCGAACCCGCCGCACACCCACAGGCCGGCCTCCCACGAGGCCGCCTGCCAGCTCGCCAGCGCCACCAGCCCCACCGCCAGCGCGCCGACCACCGCCCACTGCACCCAGTCGCGCGCCGAGGTGGTGATCAGATTCCACCGGATCAGGGCCAGCGGCTTGATGGTCCGCATCTCCAGCAGCGGCCCCAGCGCGAACAGCAGCGAGACGAGGACGCCCACTCCCAGCCCCTGGACCACGGCCGAGCCGGTCACGCCGTAGGAGAGATCCTCGAGCCCCGCGACGGCCGCCGCCCGAGCGGTGAGCGAGGCCGGCAACGACGCCAGCACGCCGGCCGCCAACGCCACCCCGAGGAGCGCGCCCCCCAGCCCCAGGACCGCGACCTGAACGACGTAGACGGCCAGCACCTGGCGGCTCGTCGCCCCCAGGCACTTGAGGACGGCGACGCTGCGCACCCGCTGCTGCACGAACACGCGGGTGACGCTCCACACCCCGATGCCCCCGAGCACGACCACCACGAACCCGATCAGGCTCAGGTAGTCCTCGGCCCGCGACAGGTTGCGGGCAATCCGGTCCTCGGTGTTGCGGTAGGACCGCACGCGCACGAACTCGTCGCGCAACGGCTCGCGCAACGAGGCCACCAGCGGGTCGACTCGGGGCTCGGGGACCCTGACCAGGATCTGCCGCTCGGCCCGGGTGCCGAGGGTCAGCAACCCCGTCTCCAGCAGATCGTCGTAGTCGATCAGCACCCGCGGGCCGAAGCTGAACGCGCCGATGCCTCCCCCCGGCTCGCGCAGGACGACGCCGCGAATCTCGAAGCCGCGGTCGCCGATGAGGATGTCGTCTCCGACCGCGACGTCGAGCTGGGTCAACAGCTCCGGCCGCACCAGTGCGCCCCCGCCGGCGAGCAGGCCGTGGTCGTAGGAACGGCCGTCCTCGAGCACGAAGCTCCCGTAGAACGGGAACGCGGCCTGGACGCCCCGCAGCTCGACCACCCGGGCCACCACCTTGGACTCGTCGGCGGGACGGGCCATCGTCGGCGTCTCGATGGACAGGGTCCGCGCCAGCTCGGGTTCCGCGCCCAGGATGCCGTCGACGACGGCCAGCGCCGCCTCCGACCACGGCTGCTCCGACTCGATCTGCACGTCGGCGGCGAGCAGGGCCCGCGTCTCGCCCGCCATCGCCACCCCCACCTGCTGGATGATCGAACGCAACGCCACGATGGCGCTGACCCCGACGGCCACGCAGACGAAGAAGAAGGCGAGCCGCCGCCACGACGCGCGCAGCTCGCGCCCCACCATTCGGAGGACGAACGTCATGCGAGCACCTCCTGGACCGGGGCCGGCGCCAGCCGTTCAGTGCGGCCGTCGCGCATCCGCAGGGTGACGTCGGTCCCCGACGCCAGATCGCTGTCGTGGGTCACCAGCACGATGGTCGTGCCCCGCGACCGGTTGACCCGGTGGAGCAGCTCGACGATGTGCCGGCCGTTGGCGCTGTCCAGGTTCCCGGTGGGCTCGTCCGCGAGCAGGATGGGAGGCTCGTTGGCGAGGGCGCGGGCAATCGCGATCCGCTGCTGCTCGCCGCCCGAGAGCTGCGCGGGATAGTGCCGGGCCCGGTCGTCGAGCCCCATCTCGGACAGCAGCGCCGCCGCCCGGTCGGACGCGCGCGAGGCACCGGCGATCTCCAGCGGCACGAGCACGTTCTCGAACGCGGTCAGCGACGGCACGAGATGGAAGAACTGGAACACGATGCCGATCTTCCGGCCCCGGAGCCGGGCCAGCGCATCTTCCTCGAGGCCGGCGATCTCCACGCCGTCGATGACTATCTCGCCGGTGGTCGGCGCATCGAGCCCCGCGATGAGGCCCAGCAGCGTCGACTTGCCGCTGCCCGACGGCCCGACGATCGAGACGTACTGCCCGGAGGCCACCGTCAGGTCGAGGGGTTGGACGATGGTCAGCGGCGCGTTCCCGCTGAGGACGGTCTTGGAGACGTTGCGGAGCTCGATCATGCGTTCACTCGGGGACGACGGGCAGGATCCGGCCGACTACCGGCACCGACGAGATCCAGGTGATGGAAGGGCTCGAAGCGGGCCCCGGCGCCCTCGCGGAGCCGGAAATCGCGTCGAGGCGGAATGCGGCAACGACACCGTACCGATCCCCGGGCCGGCATGCCGGCGCCCCACCGTCGGCAACGGAGTCCGTCGGCGGCGACTCGTCGAGCCTGGCAGGGCGGCGCAGCGGTGCCCCGGGCATGCAGCCGCCCCGGCCGCGTTCCCGGCGACCCCTGCAACGCGATCGGCGAGTGCCGTGGTCGGCCGGTTCATGGAACGAGGGCCGGCAGCAGGGGCTCGAGCGCGTCGCGCACGAGGTCGGCCACGATCGACGCGCCGGCCGCGTTCGGGTGAATCCCGTCGGCCTGGTTGAGGGCGGGGTCCGCCGCCACCCCGTCGAGCAGGAACGGCAGGAACGCCACCTCGTGCTCGCGGGCGAGATCCTCGAACACCGTCCGGAACTCCGCGGTATAGGCGGCGCCGAAGTTCGGGGGCGCCTCCATGCCCGCCAGCAGCACCCGGATGCCGCGTTCCGCGGCCAGGGCGAGAATCTGCGAGAGATTGCGCTTCATCTGAACGGCGGGAAGTCCCCGGAGCCCGTCGTTCCCGCCGAGGGCCAGAACGAGGATACGCACGTCGCCCGCGAGCGCCCACTCGGCGCGGGCGAGCCCGGCCGCGGTCGTGTCGCCGGACACCCCCGCGTTGACCACCGTCAGCGCGTAGCCGTCGTTCCGCAACGCCCGCTCCAGGCGGGCCGGATACGCCTCGTCGACGTCGAGCCCGAGCCCCGCCGTCAGGCTGTCTCCCAGCACCACCAGCAGAGGGCCGGGACGCGGGTCGGCGGCGACGTCGGCCGGGACCGCCGAGCCGCCGCCCGGCAGACTCGCCGGCGCCGCCGGTTCGGTCGCCTCTTCCGGGAGCCCGCCGCAGCCCGCGATGCCCATCCCCAGGAGGACGACCAGCACGAGCCCCAGATGCCGCACGACGTGGCGTGTCATCGTTCTAATGTTATTACGCCGCCGCGGTCGTCCCGGTTTCGGCCGCCGACGAGGGCCGCCGGCCCTCGCGCGGCGCCGCCGCGCGCTCCGTTGTGGGGGGCTCTCCCGGAACCGCTCCCGGCGGCAGCGGGCGACCGCCGGCCGCCAGCGGGTCACGGGTCCCGACGTCCCCGCCGGGAAGCAGGCGCACCCCTCGCCCGCTGGCGGCGCACGATCCTCGGGCGCTCTCGAACCCACCCTGAGCCGGCCGCCAGGCGGGGGCCGCGGTCACTCCCGAGTCCTGCGCGCCCGGCCGGGACGAACCGACCACGCGCGCCAGTACAGAAGGACGTTGAGGAGCAGCAACCCCCCGCCCAGGGCGACCTGCATGCCGCGGGTCAGCCCGGCCGGGTAGATGACCGCGGTGACGTAGTGCTCGATGAAGTCGCCCCCGTAGCCCGACGTCCCCGCCCGGCGCCGCAGCCATACCTCTAGCGGGGTGAGCGGACAGACCCCGCCGGACCACTCGATGGCGACGCCCCACGCGACGGCGGGCAGGTGCAGCCAGGCGACGCGGGGGAAGCGCCGCAGCAGCAGGGCGCCAGCGGCCGCGAACAGGATGAAGGCCGCGTGCGCGAGGAGAACGAGGTCCGCGAGAGCCCCGTACATCGGGTCACCCCCCGGGTGCGTCACGCCGCGGCCCGGCCGCCGACACGGCGTGGCGCCGGGCGAGGGCGCGCGTGGAACGCGTGTAGAATAGGCCCATTCCGCGGCGGCAGTCCGTCCCGCGACGAGGTCTCATCTGATGAACGCCACCATTCTCGCCGTCATCGGCCTCGCGATGATCTTCACCGGCTACCGGTTCTACTCGAAGTTCATCGCCGAGCAGATATACCGGCTCGATCCCGACTACGAGACCCCGGCCCACGCCATGCGGGACGACGTGGACTACATCCCGACCAACCGGGTCGTCCTGTGGGGCCACCACTTCACGGCGGTGGCCGGCGCCGCGCCCATCATCGGACCGGGCATCGCGGTCATCTGGGGCTGGCTGCCCGCCTTCCTCTGGGTCATCTTCGGCACCATGTTCTTCGCCGGCGTCCACGACTTCGGCGCAGTGTGGGCCAGCGTCCGGAACAAGGCGAAGTCGGTCGGGGCGCTGACCGGCGACGTCGTCAGCCCCCGCGCCCGGACCCTGTTCATGGTCGTCGTCTTCTTCCTGCTGATGATGGTCAACGCGGTGTTTGCGGTCGCCATCTCGAACGAGTTCCAGGCCACGCCGAGCAGCGTGATCCCGGCCTGGACCGCGGTCTTCGTCGCCGTCGGCATCGGCATCCTGATCTATCGGATGCACGTGCCCATCCTGTGGCCGACGGTGGTCGGGACGGTCATTCTGTACGCGGTCATCTATCTCGGAGAACAGTTCCCGATCGAGCTCACGGCGGGGATGCTGCCGGTCGGCGCCCAGTGGATTCTCATCCTCTTCCTGTACGCCGGCATCGCGTCGCTCCTGCCGGTGTGGCTTCTGCTGCAGCCGCGTGACTACATCAACGGCATTCAGCTCTTCGTCGGGCTCGGACTGCTCTACGGCGCGGTGCTCATCGCGAACCCGACCATCGTCGCGCCGGCCATCAATCCCAACGTGCCGGCGTCGGCGCCGCCCATCTTCCCCCTGCTCTTCGTCACCATCGCGTGCGGCGCGATCTCCGGCTTCCATGGACTCGTGGGCTCCGGCACCACGTCGAAGCAGCTCAACAAGGAGACCGACGCGCGGTTCGTGGGGTACCTCGGCTCGTCCGGCGAGGGTTCCCTGGCCCTGGTGGCGATCATCGCGGCCACCGCCGGGTTCGCCACCCTCGGCGAGTGGGAGACGATGTACGCCGAGTTCGGCAACGGCGGCATCACCGCGTTCGTGCAGGGCGGCGCCGCCATCGTGTCGGCCGGCGTCGGCATCTCGACGGAGTTCGCGGCGACCCTCCTGACGGTCATGGCGGTCCTGTTCGCCGGCACCACCATGGACGCCGGGGTCCGGCTGCAACGCTACATCGTGCAGGAATGGGGCGCCATCTACAACATCCCCGTTCTCCAGAACGGCTACGTGGCGACGGTCGCGGCGGTGGCCGCATGCCTGCTGCTGGCGTTCGGCGCCGGCGGCCCCAGCGGCGAGGGCGGAATGCTCATCTGGCCGCTCTTCGGCACCACCAACCAGCTGCTGGCCGGACTCACGCTGCTGGTCATCAGCGTGATCCTCGTGAAGCTGGGGCGGCCCGCCCGTTACACGCTCATCCCGATGGTCTTCATCACCACCATGGCCCTCGCCGCCGCCCTCTACCAGCTCGGCAACCTGTACCGGGCAGGGGGCTTCCTCTATCCGCTGCTGTGGATCGACGTGGCGATCGTGCTGCTGGCCATCTTCACGATGCTGGAAGCCGGATCGGCGTTCCTGCGCGAAAAGCGGGCGGCGGAAGCCGGGGCGAGCGCCTGATCGCCGGCGTGCGGCAGGACCGAGGCCAGGCGGGACATCCAGGACACCGAGCACGCCATGACCCGGAACGAGGGGTGGTTCGGTCGGCTGCAGGAGCTTCTCGACGAGTTCTACGCCGCACCCTATCGAGGGGCCCTGGCGCGGGCCCGGCGGGACGAGGACGATCTGTTCATGCTCTTCGTCTTCGCCGAGCTCATGGGGGTGCCGAACCCCGCCGCCTACTACACCCTCGAGCTGCAGCCGGTGCTGCTCGAGCGCTTCCACGAGTGGCACCGCCGGCAGGGGCTGGACCACTCGCCCCTCGACGGCTTCCGCTGCTGCTAGGAGCCGTTGGTGCAACGGGAGCGCCGGCCGGGCGCCGGCAACCGCGGATCAGGCGCGGGCCACGAAACACTTCGTAGAGCGACGCGGCCGGCCGAGTGCCGCGCTACCTTCGCCACGGGTCCCTCAGGCAGACCGTCCCGGGGCCATCACGCGGGAGCGCCGCCCTGCTCGACGAGATCCTGAACCGCCCCCTCCTCTTCGTCGGCGGCAAGGGCGGCGTCGGCAAGACCACCACGGCGGCCGCCCTGGGCCTCGCCGCCGCCGCCCGCGGCCGCCGCTGCCTGCTCGTCTCGACCGATCCGGCCCACTCGCTCGCCGACCTCTTCGGCCGCCCCGTCGGCGACCGCGAGACCGCCATCGCCGATGCGCTGTGGGCGCTCGAGATCGACCCCGACCGGCAGGCCGAGACGCATGTGCGGACCGTCAAGGCCCGCATGAAGCGGCTGGTGCACCCGCGCCAGTTCGACGAGATCGACCGGCAGCTCGACCTCGCGCGGCTCGCCCCCGGCACCATGGAGGCGGCCCTGCTCGAGCGCGTCGCCGAGATCATGACCCTGGCGGGGCGCGATTACGACCGCGTCGTCTTCGACACCGCCCCGACCGGCCACACCGTCCGCCTCCTGTCGCTGCCCGACATCATGGCGGCGTGGACCGACGGACTGCTCGGCCACCGCGAGCGCTCGGCGCGGCTCGGCGACGCCCTCCGGCACCTCGGCGGGGGCCGCGTCCGCGGCGACGAGCTGTCGAGGCTGGAAACGGCCGCCGACCACGAGCCGGGCAGCCGTGACGCACAGCTCGACGAGTTGCTGCAGTCGCGGCGGAGGAAGTTCATCGGCGCCCGCGAGCAGCTCCTCGACCGCGCTCGGACCGCCTTCGTCTCGGTGTTGAACCCCGATCGCCTCTCCGTGCTCGAGACGATCAGGTCGCACGAGGTCCTGGGAAGGTTCTCGATCCCGGTCAGCGCGGTGGTGGTGAACCGGGTGCTGCCCGACGACGCGGACGGCGCCTTCCTTGCCGCCCGGCGCCGGCAGGAGGCGCGACACCTCGAGGAGATCGAGCGGGCCTTCGCGGGGATACCGCAGATGCGCATCCCCCTCCTGCCCGACGACGTCCACGATCTCGACACCCTCCGCGCACTGGGCCGGCGCCTCGCGGGCGGCGAGACGCATCCCGACCCCACCACCGCACCGTGACGAGCTCGACTCGCGTTCCGTCGTCGTCCGCCGGAGTGGTACGTCCGGAGCCGGCGGCTGACCGTCGCGCAGCTTGACAGCCCATGTCGGACCGTACCGTGGGTATCAGGATGCGGATATGGATATGGATGCCCTCATACCTCAGCAGCAGATGACGATGAAGGCGACGATGTCTCTTTCCCCCGCCGCTCTACGGCGGGCTGGAGGACGAGGCCCGCCGCCAGGGACGCTCGGTCGGGGACCTCGTGCGGGGAGCGGTGATGATTCGCTACGGCGCGGGCCGCGAATCGATGCGGATGGTGCTCTGAACGCAGCAGTCGACGAAGGAACCGGTATCGCGGGCTGGTTCCCGATCAATACCGGTAGTGCTCCGGCTTGTAGGGCCCCTCGACGTCCACGCCGATGTAGCTCGCCTGCTCGGGGGTGAGGCTGGTCAGCCGGACCCCGAGGTGGTCGAGGTGCAGCCGGGCCACCTTCTCGTCAAGGCGCTTGGGCAGCATGTAGACGCGCTTGCCGTACTCGCCCTTGTTCTGGTGCAGGGCGATCTGGGCGAGGACCTGGTTGGTGAACGACGCGGACATGACGAAGCTCGGATGGCCGGTCGCGCACCCGAGGTTCAGCAGGCGCCCCTCGGCGAGCACCATCACGCTGTGGCCGTCGGGGAAGCGCCACTCGTCGTACTGGGGCTTGATGTGGATGTGCTGGATGCCCGGCGTCTTCTTCAGGCCGGCCATGTCGATCTCGTTGTCGAAGTGCCCGATGTTGCCCACGATGGCCTTGTCCTTCATGCGCGCCATGTGCCGGGCCGAGATGATGTCGCGGTTGCCGGTGGCGGTGATGAAGATGTCGGCGCGCTCGATCATCGCCTCGAGGGTGTTGACCTCGTAGCCCTCCATCGCCGCCTGGAGGGCGCAGATGGGGTCGATCTCGGTGACGACGACCCGGCACCCTTGCCCCCGCAGGGCCTGGGCGCAGCCCTTCCCCACCTCACCGAAGCCGCACACGACCGCCACCTTGCCGCCGAGCATGACGTCGGTGGCCCGCGCGAGGCCGTCCGGCAGCGAGTGGCGGCAGCCGTACACGTTGTCGAACTTGCTCTTGGTGACCGAGTCGTTCACGTTGATGGCGGGAAACAGCAGCGTACCCGCCTCCGTCATCTCGTAGAGCCGGTGGACCCCGGTGGTGGTCTCCTCGCTGACCCCGCGAATCGCCGGGCTGACGCGCTGCCAGTGCCCCTGGTCGCGGGCCTGGATGTTCCGCAGCAGGTCGAGGATGACCCCCCACTCTTCCGGCTCCGTCTCCGGGTCGAACCCCGGCACCTCGCCGAGCTGCTCGAACTCGTAGCCCTTGTGCACGAGCAGGGTCGCGTCGCCGCCGTCGTCGACGATGAGGGACGGGCCGCCGCCGTCCGGCCACACGAGGGCCTCGTTGGTGCACCACCAGTAGTCGGCGAGGCTCTCCCCCTTCCACGCGAACACCGGGATGCCGCGCGGGTTCTCCGCCGTCCCCCCCGTCTCCGGCCGCCCCACCGCCACCGCGGCGGCGGCGTGGTCCTGGGTCGAGAAGATGTTGCACGACACCCACCGCACGTCGGCGCCGAGGTCGTGCAGGGTCTCGATGAGCACCGCGGTCTGCACCGTCATGTGCAGGCTGCCCATGATGCGGGCGCCCTGGAGCGGCGACTTCTCCGCGTACTCCTGCCGCAGCGCCATGAGCCCGGGCATCTCCTGCTCGGCCAGCCGGATCTCGTTCCGGCCGAACGCGGCCAGCGACAGGTCGGCGACCTTGAAGGGCTCGCGGTCCGCGCGAACCGCCTCGTCGAACGCGTGCGTGGTCTCAACCGCCGTCGGTCCCATTCCTGTCTCCTTGGGGCAGTGATCGATATAGGGTTGCCAACTGCCGAGGCGCAACCGGTATTCCACGGGTTCGCGCGGCAGGCAGACGGCAAGGTAATCTCGTCAGCGTCGTTGGCCGGCCCGGCGCCGTCCCACGGCGGGTCCGGCCCTGCCGCCGGTCTTCTCCCCGCCGCGCCCGTCGCCTGAACCGCGTGCCGCGCCCTCGGTCCCGGAACTCCGTTCAGGGGCGCCCGTTGGTCGAGAACCGCTTCCCGGTCCCGGAGCTCCGTCGGGAGGGGCCTGTCTGTCGAGGGTCGCTCACTCCGTCCCGGCGATCCGGTAGCGCCCATCCGCCAGTCCGCCGTCCGCAGCCGCACGTCGACGGTCGCTCACTCCGTCCTGGCTATGCGATACAGCTTCGACTGGGTGCGCAGAACGATGCTGCCCCGCGACACCGCGGGCGTCGCCAGGGCCATCTCGTTCAGCGAGTTCTTGTGGAGGATCTCGAACTCGGGCCCCGCCTTGACCACGAAGGTGTCGCCGTCCTCGCTCAGCAGGAAGATCTTGCCGTTGTAGCCCCACGGCGACGCGGTGAAGCCGTTCCCGATCTCGAGCCGCCGCCGGCCGTAGATCTCCTCGCCGGTGGCCGCGTCGTGCGCGAGGAGGAAGCCGCGGTCGAGCAGCGTGTAGTAGATGTCGCCGTAGACGAGGGCGGTGGTGTTGTAGGTGCCCAGCAGCGGATAGGCCCACACCACGTGGGAGTCCTGCGAATAGGTCCGGCTGCCGGGGAACCCCTCCTGCAGGCCGCTCGCGACCTCCTGGTAGATGGAGATGTCGCCGGCCGCGCCGGGCTGGATGGCGTAGACCGGCCGCAGGGCGCCGCCGGGGTAGCCCGAGCTGATGTAGACGAGCCCGTGGCTCGTGAACGGGCTCGGGGTGGTCAGCAGCGACATCCCTCCGAGCTCCCACAGGACCTCGCCGTCGAGGTCGTAGGAGCGGACCCTCCCGGTGGCGGAGGTCACGATCTCGGTGCGGAGGGGGTTCTCCCACACGAGGGGCGTCGACCAGGTGTGTCCCGGCTCGTCGCGCTCGACCCGCCACACGTCCTCGCCGGTCGCGGCGTCCAGCGCCGCGAGGAACGACTGCGTGGTGTTGTCGTTGAGGACGTACAGCCGGCCGTCGTGCAGCGCCGGGGACGACGCGGTGGCCATCGCCTGCATCGTGTTGAACGTCCCGACGTCGCGGCGCCAGATCTCGTTGCCCTCGAAGTCGAGGGCCGCGACCAGCCCGATGGGGCCGAAGTACACGTAGACCCGTTCGCCGTCGGTGACCGGCGTCTCCGAGGCGTAGCTGTTCTTGAGGTGCCGGGTGATTTCCGGCACCGCGCGATGGAGCTCGCGAACCCACCGCACCGCGCCGGTCTCGAAGTCGATGTCGTACACCAGCCACCGGTGCTCGCCGCTGGCCGGCACCGACCCGTTGTGCTCGCCCGGATCGTACAGGCCCGGAATCGGCTGCACCTCGTCATCGGCCGCGCTGACGGCGGTGGTGACGAAGATGTGGTCGCCCCAGACGATGGGCGAGCTCCAGCTCAGCCCCGGGACGTCGATCTTCCAGGCGATGTTCTCGGTCTCGCTCCACCGGTCGGGCAGGGCGGAGTCGTCGGCCACGTTGCCGGCGTTCAGCCCCCGGAACTGCGGCCAGTGCTGCGCCGCCGCCTCCAGGGCGGCGGCCAGCAACATGCCGATGCCGAGAATGCCGATCAGGGTGCGTTTCATCGTGTCGCTCCTAGCCCGGAGAGCGTCGCCTACGGCTCCGCTGGGCGCCCAACCAACCCTCCAGGAGTCCGTGCCGTTCCACGGTGCGAACTCCTGGCCCGCCCATCGTCGCCTTCGGCTCCGCTGGGCGCTCAACCAACCCTCCAGGACCGCGCCGCCGGTGACGATGCGGCCGGAACCCCATCGATTGTACCAAACGCTCATGGCCACGCTTCGCGCAGCTCGCGCAGCCACCCCAACCGCGTGAAAGTACCGTAGCCGGTCCGCGCTCACGGCATGCTACGCCGTCGAGGCCACATGGGCAGCCTCAAGAGCGAGCGTCGCCACGTAGCGCCTGGGCCGCCGCTCCTTCCCGGCCGGAGGTCGCCGTCATTCCGGCCGCAGGCGTGTCAGAAACTGCTCGATGTCCCGCGCGAGAGCGCGGCGCAGGGAGGCCGTGCCGCCCGCCAGACGAGCCACCTTGTCCGGATCCAGATCGGCCGAGTACGCATGGCGGAACAGATGGCGGAACCGCCGCAACTCGTCCAGCTCGGCGGCGGTCGATTCGGACAGCAGCGCCGGGCGGACGCCGGGGATGTCCAGTTGCATGCGCTTGATCAGGCCGGCGTGGTAGCCGGCGGCGGTGACGCGGTTTTCGAAGAACCGCGCCACCACCTCGAACACCTGTTCGAAGGCGCCGTAGAGGTTGTGCAACTGGTACCCCAGGCTGTCGACCACCTCGGGGCGCTCGTCGAACATTTCCCGGCGGGCCTCGACGCGGTCCGCGATGCGGTCGACATCCAGCAGCCGCGCCCGCAGGTCGGCCTCCAGGACGGCGAACGCTCCCGTGTTCATCTCGTCAGTACACCTTGATTCCGGACCGGGTGACGGGCTCCGGGAACGGGTGTCGGTCGAGGTCGATGACGTCGACGACTCGATCGGTCGCGTCCTCGATTGCCTTCATGACGTCGAGCACCGCGTCAGAGCAGCCCCCCACCGCCACGTCGACGTCGGCGTCCTCCCGCCAGCGGTCGGGCGACTGCAACGAGCCCACGATGTAGGCGCTCCGCACGTCGAATCGGTCCCGCAACGCCATCAGGGCGCGTTCAACACGCCCGCGCAAATCGGCCTGCTCGGCGGCCAGCCGTCCGCGCCGCTCCCGCAACGCCCGGTCGAGGATGCTCGTGTCGTACACGTCACCTCCATCTTGGTCGGTCGCCGGCCCCGCGCGCGATGCGCAAGGTCGAGAACGCCGCCGGCGTTGAACCGCAAGTCCGGGGAGCAGCACGGTCGGTCGTGCGCGCGGGACTCGCGGCGGCGGGCGTAGACCAGGATGTTCGTGTCGGCCGCGACCACGGGGCTCCCCGATCATCGTAGATGGTCTCGCGCAGGTTCTGCCACGGGTACGACTCCAGGGGGTCGGGCGCGTTCGCGTCCCCGGCGCTCAAGTCCGGCAACCGATATGGGGAACGCGCCGCCGGCGTAGCCAGTACTTGGCGGAGCCCTTCCTCGACCACGGCGCGCAACGGCCGACCGAGCCGCCGGGCATGCCGTTTCGCCCGAATCAGGAGATCGTCATGGATCCAGCGTCGTCTTCACGGCTCCCATACTACCCACAAAAGCGGGCCATGGGACAGCCTTGGGCGACCCGTGAAGACGCCTCGCTGTGGGGGGTACTGGATGACCCGGTCGCCGTACCGCTCCGCCGGCGCGCTCGCCGTCCCTCCGGTCGCCGCGCCTGCGATGGCAGCCCGAACAGCTTGTTGACGCTCAGCGAATCCCGCGCCTGGCGGCGGCGGTCAGGGCCGTCGCGGGATACCGGCCCGTCGGCCGTCAGAACCCGAAACCGGCGCTGGCGTGCATGCGCACCCCGCCGGCGAAGTCGTGCGCCACGTCGATGGCAACCGGGAAGCCGAATCCGGGAGGCATGACGAAGACGCCCACCCCGACGCCCTCCAGGAAGCTCGCCTGCCGGACGGAGCTTTCCGCGTCGTATACGGCGGCGGTGTCGGCAAAGAACCGGAGGCCGACCTGTGCCTCCGACAACAGGGAGGTAATCGGCAGACGCAACTCGATTGACGCCGCGGCGATCCGGTCGCCGACCGCCGCGCCGACCGGCCACCCGCGGAGGTTGCCGCGCGCGGCCGGGCTGCCGCCGAGCAGCGCCCTCTCGTACGGCGGCAACGGGGCCGACGCCCCCTCGAAGAAGAGACGCGCCGCAAGGACCGCCTGACCGCCGGCCGACGCGTACGCTCGAGCGTCCAGACGGGGCCGAAGGACGGTCGCCGGGCCCCCGACGGTCGCGAACCGCTCGATTCCGGCGCGAACCGCCACCGTGTTGCGGCGGGCGGTGGCCGGGGTCTCGCGGTAATCGCCGTAGTCGAGGTGCACCGCCGACCGGAACAGCCGTTCCGCCCTCGCCGCGAACCGCACGTCCTCCCACGAGGCTGCCCCGTTCACCCGGAACCCGCCCGGAAGCCCGCGCTCGACCGCGACCTCGAGCCCCGTCCGGTCGTCGTCTGCATCGAAGTACGGATGCCGCCGCCGCCCGCGCCATCCGCCGGCCCGCAGCCGGTCGACCAGCCGGCCCGGGACCGGCGCCTCCAATCCCACTCCGATGCGCTTGTGGCCGCCCCAGGTCGCGGGCACCAGGAGGCGGCTGCCGGGCCCGAACACGTCGAGGAAGCTGGTCAGCGCCCCATAGGCCACCCCGTAACCTTCCCGGTGGTCGAGTACCGGGGCGACCATCAGCCGGCGGCCCACTGCCGCGAGCGCCCGCGCCACCGGGTTGCGCCAGCGGGCGCCGGGTCGCTCGCGGACCACGATGACGAGGGCGACCTCGCCCGTGGCCGTCAGCGATCGGTAGAGACGGCGCACGTCGATCGTCTCGAACCGGCCGCTCGCCGCCAGCCGCTCCCGTACCGCCTCGGTCAGATCCGGGCCGGCCCCGTCGCCGAGCTCGACGCCGGCCAGGGCGATGACCTCGGCGTCGGACAGCGACAGGTTGCCATGGACCCGTATCTCGGCGACGGTCTCGCGCGCCATCCGTTCCTGCGCGGCGGACACCGGGGGCGGCATCGTCGCAAGGACCGCGGCCGCACTCCCCAGTGCCAACCGGACGATGGCGCACGGCCGGCAGGCGGCGACGCGGGGGGACATCGTCACCGCTCGGCGGCGGCCGGTCGGTGCCAACCGGACGATGGCGCACGGCCGGCAGGCGGCGACGCGGGGGGACATCGTCACCGCTCGGCGGCGGGCGGTCGGTGCCAACCGGACGATGGCGCACGGCCGGCAGGCGGCGACGCGGGGGGACATCGTCACCGCTCGGCGGCGGGCGGTCGGAGGCGCGCGCCGGTCTCGGCCTCCCGGTAGCCGGAGAACGTGCGAGAGTACGCCACCGTGGTCGATCCGCTCGCCATCGTCATCACCCCGACGGCCTCGATCCGCTCCGGCAGCCACACCGCCCCGTCCAGCGGTCGGCCCATGGTCATCGACGCGCTGAGCTCGTCCAGGCGAATGAGCCAGCGCAGGGGCAGGAAGTCGAAGCCGATGCCGTCGAACGTGAACCGCACGATCTGATGCTCGTCGGGGTCGACCCAGAGGGTGACGAGGGTGCTCTCGTTGAACGCCTCCTGGACGCCCGGCACGCTGATCGGCGGCCGATTGCAGTCCCCGTCGTCGGGGTCGCGCTCCTGGAACAACCGCTCCGGGAAGTACTCGATGCGGAGCACGTCCCGCCCGGCCAGCCGCTCGCGGCCCGCGAAGTAGTAGTTGCCCGGTTCGAACTCGAAGTCGAGCCAGTACGACTCGGCCAGGAAGCGCGGGCGGAGATCGGCGGCGCCCGGGTCGGCCGTCGCGCCGGCGCCACCCGGGGAAGGCGATGGGACAGCGGCCTCGTCGACCGCCGCCGGCGACCCGGAAGTGTCCTCCGGTGCGCAGGGCGTCTCGGACGCGGCATCCCGGGCGCGCTCCGCCTCCGCCTCGAGCCACTCCGCCTCGTACTGCTGCCAGTCGTCCTCGCCGGCGTCGACCCCGTTGAACCGCACCGGGCTCCGCACGAACACGCCGTCGCGCCTGTACCAGACGAACTCCAGCGTGAAGCTGCTGTACACCTCGCCGTCGTATCCCGTCACCGTGAACCGCTCCATCTCGTCGAACACGTACTGCCGCCGCGCGATGCGGTTCTCGTCGCGCCGGGCGAGCACCTGTTCCATGAAGCGATCCAGCTCGTTTTCCTCCCCGCGTTCCTGCACCGCCGCGGTGCCTGCGGCGACCGTCGTCACAGCGAGCGCCAGCGTCGCCAGTCGCCAGATGATCATCGCTTGAACCTCCTGCCTTGCCGCTTCCCCCACCGCTTCCGCATGCCCTCACGGTCTATTCCAGTGGTCAAGTCCACGTGCTCGGGGCCAGCCGCCGCGGCGCTGAGCCCCGAACAGGTCGCCGTCGACGAGCGGGATCGGCTCGACGCTGTCGACGCCCGTCACCCGGGACCGGCTGCCCGCGCGGCACGAACCACCCGTCCCGGAAGATCGCACGGTGCAAACGCCACGTGTCGGCGTGCTCAAGGCTCACATGTAGTCCACGGACGTCATCGGCGTGCGGTGGATGTCGTAACGTGCTGCGAAGGCGGGTCTTGGACAGATCGCTCAAGAACCGCGAGCATCTCGCGAATCAGGTCGGCCCCGGACGCCGCGCCCAGGGTGACGGCCGAAGTGATGGCACTCAAGGCGATGGAAGAGGGACTGTTGTAGTGTGTCTGTCCGACGAGCTTGAAGCCGTTCGCGGCTGCCTCCAGGAATTCTTCTTCCATGGTGCCAAGCCGTTTGGTGCCCAGCACAACGTACTCGTGTGTCGGATCAGCCTGACCCGGTGTGCGCTGCATGACCGCCACCGCTTCGCCGCCTATCTCGAAGACACTGGTGAATCGATAGCCATGGGTGGCGGCTTCAGTGATCTCGTCCTGCAACGTCCCGGTCTTCGCTGTCGCGAGCAGGAGGTATTCGATGGGTTCCGGCTCGAGAACTCTTTCCAGGATCACCGTTGGTCGTCCCCAACTGCCATAGCCGGAAACGAGGCGGTATCCGGTGTCAGCGGCTTCCTGCAGCTCCCGCTGCAATGTGCTGGTCTGCACCGTATCAAGAAACAGGTAGTCCGGCGTGGCAACCTGGGCCTCTGCCATCGGGGCGAGCGGCACCCTGTACGACCCGTCGTCAGCGTCCGCCTCCGGCGTGTGCACGCCCGGAGCGCCGCGGCCCTCATCCGCCTCGTCGAGCCGCGGGATGGAACGAACCACCTCGATGTCCTCCACCTCGCCCGTCGGGTCGATGGTCGCTTCCTCGATTGCTGCACCTTGAATGCCGGTCCGGGCCTCGGGGCGACCGGTGGGCCGGTCGGCGTCGCCGAGCGGGGCCTGCTGCTCGTCGAGCACGGTCTGCCGTTGTTCCTGGAGGCGGTTTCCCTTCGCGACGAGTTCCGGGATTTGCTCGCTCGACGGCGCCGCCGGCTGCTCCGGCTCGACCGTGTTGCCGATCGATTCGGCGGAAGGAGACGCGGACACCGGCCCGATCTGCAACCGTTCCTGGAGGGCGGCAGGGGCCGCACTCACCGGGACGAGCTCCGTGAGGCGCCCGCTCGACGGCTCTGCCGGCCGTTCCTGCTCGACCGCGCTGCCGGTCGATTCGGCGGAACGAGACGCGGATACCGGCCCGACCTGCGCCCGTTCCTGGAGGGCGGCAGGCGCGGCGGCCACCAGAACGAACTCCGTGAGGCGCCCGCTCGACGACTCCGCTGGCTGCCCCAGCTCGACCGCGCCGCCGGTCGATTCGGCGGAACGAGACGCGGACACCGACGCGACCTGCACCCGTTCCCCGAGGGCGGCAGGGACCGCGGGGGCCGCAGCCACCGGGTCGAGCTCCGTGAGGCGCCCGCCCGACGGCTCCGCCGACTGCTCCCGCTCGACCGCGCTGCCGGTCGATTCGGCGGAACGAGACGCGGACACCGGCCCTTCCTGCAGGCCGGCGACGACCATCGAAACCGTCACGAGCGCGCCCAGGCTCCCGAAACGGGCGAAGCGCGTCATCGGACGCCGATTCGTGCGGGGATTCAACATGGCGGACAGCCTCCGTTCCAGGTTGGACGAACGGGCCATTGCCGGCGCCGGCAACCACGTCCGCCGGTGTCTCCGAACGTCTCTCGCAAGCTCGACGAGATGCGTCGCGCAGGTGGCGGCGGGCACGCCCCGGGCCAGCACGAGGTCGTCCGCCGCGTGCTCGCTCTCGCGACGGAGCCGGGCGCTTACCATCCAGGCCAGCGGGTTGAACCACCAGACGCAGCGCAACGCTTCGGCCGCCATCTGCAGCAGCCAGTCGCCGCGGCGCGCGTGCGCCAGCTCGTGCAGCAGCACCACCCGCATCCGCTCCGCCGACCACTCGGACGCCGACGCCGGCAGCATGACGACCGGCCGCCGCCAGCCCCAGGTCGCCACCAGCCCCGGACGCGGACCCAGCCGGAGGTCGACACCGCGGTTCAGGCCGCACGACCGCGAGAGGTCGGCGCACAGCCGATGCCACCGCCCGTGCGTCACACGGCTCGACGACGCGCGGAACCATCGGAGCCTCGCCAACCCGACCAGAAGCACACCGAGACCCGCGGACGCGCCCACCAACCAGATAGTCACGACCAACCGGCCGACGACTTCGGCGCTCGCGACGGCCGCCGCCCCGGGTCGAGACCGGCCGGGTCGGGGACCGGCCGGCTGCAACGCAACGACCGATCCGACCACGCCGGCATCTACCGGTGCCGTGGACTGGACGTCGGGGCCCGGCGGCCGGGCAGGAGCGGGAGGACCGGATGACGCGGCGGTGGGTAGAGCAGAGGGCTGGAGTGCGTCGAACAGGAGCGGTCCGACCGGATCCATCGGCGCCACCGGCGGGGTCGGCAGCACGTGGAGTGCGGGCACCGTGGCCGCCGACACGACGCCGACCGCCAGCACCCAGTGCCTCGCGGCGGCCGAGCCCCCCCGCAGAACGAGGGCACCGATCAGCGCCAGGAGCAGGATCGCCGACACCTTGAGGGTCAACACGGCCAGAAGGCTCATCAACGTTCCTCCCGATTCCCGCGCATGTCGTTCCCGTTCGGCCCGTCGCCGCGTGACGCGCCCGCGGATCGACCGGCCGTCTGTTGCGCCGCTCTCGCGTCCGAAACGACCCGGGCGATCCGCTCGAGCTCCGGCTCGGTCAGACGCCTGGCCTCCCCGCCGAGCAACGCGGCCACGGCCTGTTCCGCCGACCCGTCGAAGAACGTCTCGACGAGATGCCGCAACGCCGACCGGCGCGCGGTTCGACGAGGGGTCACCGGGCGATACACGTACCGCAGCCCCACCTCTTCATGACGCACATGCCCCTTCTGCTCGAGAATGCGCAGCTGGGTGCGAACCGTCGACGAACTCGGGTCGCCGGGCAGCTCTTCCCGGACGACGCTCGCCGGGGCGCGGCCGCGCCGAAAGAGGATGTCCATGATCTGCCGTTCGCGACGCGACAGTCGACTGTGCCAGGATCCTGCCATGCTCATGAGAGTTCGGTTCTCGGTCGTCCGCCGACCTCAGCCGATTATTTTTATAACACATAGGCCATTAGATTAACAGCTGCCTCGATCCCTGACAGCAACCGGCCTGCACACCCCCGGTTGCTGCGGGGTTGCATGGTGCGGACGGTGCTCGTCAGGGTGACCGCTCTCCCGCTTGCCGCCCGCGGTAGCGCTGCAAGGGGACCCTCCTGCACGTTCGCTGATCAACGCAGGCTCCGACGACGAACAGCGCCATGGGGCCTCCTCCGTGTCCTCCGGACGCGGCCAAACGATCGCATGCCGCCGGAACGACGGTCCAAACGGGGCGAAGGACACACCGTCTCATCGCATCGAATCCGCCGGCCACGCCGCAAGCGAACGCGTCCGTCACCATCTTCGACGACGAGGCCCAAGTCTCATCGCATCGAATCCGCCGGCCACGCCGCGCCTTCACGCGGGTTCCGGTGACGTTTTCGACCCCGCCGGCAACGCGCAAACCGCTCGGTCGAGCCGCCCGGATCGGGTCCGTCGGCGGACCCGGCGTGGAAAACCTCGCGGACAACGGCTACACTACGCAGATTGTCCGGCCGGGGGAGCGGAGCCGCCCGCTCGAGATTCCCGGGCCGGTCACCCACACCTGCGGAACGCGTGGACGGCGGTCGTCACATCGCAAGAAGAGAGTGATCGGGACCATGGTGAGCACCGCCCCGGCCGCCGTTGCGAAAATCGCGTTCTGGCTCGCGCTCGGGTCGATCGCGTCTCCGTGCCTCGCGAGACCCGCGGCCCCGCCCGCCGCCCCGGACGCGGCGCAGGCGGTGGTCGACGAGACCTGCCGCCGCTGCCACAACGACCGGGCCCGCTACGGGAACCTGTCGCTGGACCTGTTCGAGGTCGCCCGAGCCGGCGACGACCGCCCCCTGGCGGAGAAGATCATCCGGAAGGTGCGGACGGGCCTGATGCCGCCAGCGGGAGCCGCCCGCCCCGCGGAGGTCGACCTCCAGGTCCTTGCGGGAACCCTCGAGACGCTCGTGGACGGCGCCGCCGCCGATCGGCTGCTTCCTACGCGCCGCACGTTCCAGCGCCTCAACCGCGCCGAGTACGAGCGCTCCATCCGCGATCTCCTCGCCCTCGACGTCCGTGCGAGCGACTACCTCCCGCTCGATACGAAGAGCGCCGGGTTCGACAACATCGCCGACGTGCAGTTGCTGTCCCCCACCCTGATGAACGGCTATCTCGGGGCCGCGGCCGAGATCAGCCGGCTGGCGGTGGGCGACCCGACGGCCGGTCCCCGCGAGTCGACCTACAAGGTCACCCGTTGGGTCTCGCAGCGGGAGCAGGTCGAGGGCGCGCCCTACGGGTCGCGGGGCGGGATCTCCGTCGTCCACACGTTTCCGGCCGACGCCGACTACCGTTTCCGCGTGTCGTTCCACCACGAGACCACCGGTGAGCTGTTCGGCAGCGGCCGCGGAGCGCTGCACACGACCGAGCATCCCGAGCAGATCGAGGTATCGATAGACGGCGAGCGCGTGGCCCTCCTCGACATCGACCGGTGGATGCACGTCTCCGATCCCGACGGCGTCAACCTCCGGACCGATCCGATCCGCGTCACCGCCGGACCGCACCGGGTGTCGGCCGTCTTCGTCCGCCACCTCGAGGGCCCCGCGCAGGACCTCATCTCGCCTCACGAATGGTCGCTGGCGAGCACGAGCGTCGCCAACGCCTACGGGTTCACCAGCCTGCCCCACCTGCGGGACCTCGCGATTCGGGGGCCGCTCGATCCCGTCGGCGTATCCGACACGCCGAGCCGGCGGCGCATCTTCACGTGCCGGCCCGCCGCGCCTCGCGACGCGCCCGCGTGCGCCGGCGAGATCCTCGACCGGCTCGGCACCGCCGCCTACCGCCGGCCGCTGACCGACGACGACCGCGGCGCCCTGGTGGCGCTGTACGAGAGCGGCGCGGCCGAGGGCGGGTTCGAGGCGGGCGTCCGGATGGCGCTCGAGGGCATTCTCGCCAGCCCCCACTTCGTGTTCCGGTTCGAGGCCCCGCCGGCCGGCGCCGACCCGACGGACGGCTTCGCCGTCTCGGACCATGCCCTGGCGTCCCGCCTGTCGTTCTTTCTCTGGGCGTCGGGCCCCGACGCGGAGCTCGTCGACCTCGCGACCGCCGGCCGCCTGTCCGACCCCGCGGTGCTCGACGCCCAGGTGCGCCGCATGCTCGCCGACCCGCGGGCGGAGGCCCTCGCCACGCGGTTCGCCGCGCAGTGGCTCCGGCTGCCCGATCTCGAGGCGCTGCATCCGGACGTCCGGACATATCCCGACTTCGACGAGCAGCTCAAGCACGCCATGCGGCGCGAGACGGAGCTCTTCTTCCACCATCTCGTCCGCGAGGACCGGAGCCTGCTCGAGCTGCTGACCGCCGACTACACCTTCATCAACGAGCGCCTCGCCCGGCACTACCGGCTCCCCGAGGTCGTCGGCGAGCGCCATCGGCGCGTGCGGTGGCCCGCCCGCCAGCCGCGGCGCGGACTGCTCGAGCACGGCAGCGTGCTGGCCCTGACCTCGTACGCCGACCGCACCTCGCCGGTGCTCCGCGGCAAGTGGGTGATGGAGGTGCTTCTCGGCAGTCCGCCCCCGCCGCCGCCGCCCGACGTGCCGGACCTCGACGACACCGCGGCCGCCGACGGCGGCCGGCTGCTGTCCGTGCGGGAACGCCTGGAGCAGCACCGGCGAAGCCCCGCCTGCAGCTCGTGCCACCGGATGATGGACCCCATCGGGCTCGCCCTCGAGCACTACGACGTGACCGGGGCGATGCGCGTCAAGGACAGCGGCAACCCGATCGACTCGTCGGGCCGGCTCTACGACGGCACGCCGGTCACGAGCGCGGCCGACCTGCGCGCCGCCCTGCTGAAGCGCCCGACCGCCATCGCGCGGACGTTCACCGAGAACCTGATGGCCTACGCCCTCGGGCGCCGCATCGAGCCCTTCGACATGCCCGCGGTCCGCGAGGTCGCCCGCGCCGCCGAGGCGGACGGCCTGCGCCTCTCCCGCTTCATCCTCGAGATCGTCCGCAGCCGCGCGTTCCGCACGCAGGGCCGGGCGCCGGATTCCGTGGAGGACTGAACAGCATGGCCTTCGTCACCGGCAAGCATCTCCCGCGCCGCACGTTCCTGCGAGGCCTCGGGACCACCGTCGCGCTGCCCTTCCTCGACGCGTTCGTGCCCGCCGGCCGGCCGTGGCGGCGGGCGGCGGCGGCCCAGTCGCTCGACGACCCGACGCGGCTCGTGTGCATCGAGAACGTGCACGGCGCCGCCGGCAGCACCGCCTACGGCGCCTCCCGGCACCTCTGGTCGCCGGCCGCGACGGGGCGCGACTTCGACCTGACCCCGAGCGCCCTGATCCCCCTCGAGCCGTTCCGCGACGTGCTGACCATCGTCAGCGACACCGACGTCCGGCCCGCCGAGGCGGTCACCCCCCCGGAGATCGGCGGCGATCACTTCCGCTCGAGCGCCACCTTTCTCACCCAGTCGCATCCGAAGCAGACCGAGAGCTCGGACGTCCGGGCCGGCGTCTCCCTCGATCAGCTCTACGCCCAGCGGTTCGGACAGCGGACGCCGATTCCGTCGATGCAGCTCTGCATCGAGAACGTCGATCAGGCCGGGGGCTGCGCCTACGGCTACTCGTGCGTCTACACCGACACCATCAGCTGGGCGTCGCCGACCGAGCCGCTGCCGATGATCCGGGATCCGCGGCTCGCGTTCGATCAGCTGTTCGGGGCCGGCGCCACCCCGGGGGAGCGCGCCGTCCGGCGCCGGCAGCAGCGCAGCGTGCTCGACTTCATCACCCGGGAGGTCGCCCGGCTCACCCCCACCCTCGATACGGCGGACCGCCGGCGCATGGACCGCTACCTGACGGACATCCGCGAGATCGAGCGGCGGATAGAACGGGTCGAGGCCCGCAACCTCGGGGGCGAGCCCCGAGAGCTCCCCAACTCGCCGCCGGGCGTTCCCGACTCGTTCGACGAGCACGTCCGGCTGATGTTCGACCTGCAGGCGCTGGCATTCGAGACCGACGTCACCCGGGTCTTCTCGTTCAAGCTCTCGCGCGACGCCACCGGGCGCGTCTACCCCGAGAGCGGCGTCACCCGGGGCTTCCACCCCGCCTCGCACCACGGCGGGCGCGAGCGCAACATCGAGCAGTTCGCCCGGCTGAACCGCTACCACGTGAGCCTGCTGCCCTACTTCCTGGGCAAGTTGCGGGCCCTCGAGGAGGGCGACGCGACCCTCCTCGACCGCTCGATGATCGTCTACGGCTCGCCCATGGGCGACCCCAACGTGCACAACCACAAGCGGTGCCCGCTCTTCGTGGCCGGCGGGGCCAACGGCCGCCTGCCCGGCAACCTGCACCTCCGCGCGGCGCCGGGAACGCCGATGGCGAACGTGATGCTCGACCTCGTCCAGCGGCTCGGCCTCGACGACGTCGATCGGTTCGGCGACAGCACCGGCGCGTTCTCGTTGATGGCCTGAGGAAACCCGATCCGCAGAGCCGGCATCGCCTGGAGAAGACCATGCATCGAGCTCGGACCGGCCTCCTCGTGACCTTGCTGTGCGCCGCGGCCGGCCCCGCCGCGGCCGTCGACGCGCCCCTCGCCGACGCGGTCATGCGGCAGGACCACGAGGCGGTGCGGTCGCTCCTCGCGGCCGGCGCCGACGTCGACGCGCCGCGCGGCGACGGCATGACCGCCCTGCACTGGGCGGCGCAACTCGGCGACGCCGCGACCGCGCGCCGGCTCCTCGGCGCCGGCGCCGACCCGGCCGCGGTGACCCGTCTCGGGCGCCACACCCCCCTGCACGTCGCGAGCCGCGCCGGCCACGCCCCGGTGATCGCCGCCCTGCTCGACCATCGCGCCGACGCCGAGGCGCTGACGTCGGCCGGGGCCGCCCCCCTGCACTTCGCGGCGCAGTCGGGAAGCGCCGACGCCGTCGAGGCGCTGCTGGCGCACGGCGCAGACCCCGACGTGCGCGAGCCGCGGTGGGGCCAGACCCCCCTCATGTTCGCGGCGGGAGCGGGACGGACGGCCGTCGTCGCGCCCCTGCTGGGGTGGGGCGCCGACCCCGGCGCCACCGCGACGGTCGTGGACATCTCGGCCCGCAACGCGTTCGACCAGGCGGACAGCCGGCGCCGGCGCGGCCGCATGATCCGGGCCTTCGCGAACCTCCCCCGCGGCGACCAGGCGGACGGCCGCCAGCGGGGCGGTCGCGCCGCGGCTCGGGCCGGGCGAGCGGCGGAGCGTGGGCCCCGGCGCTTCCAGCCCCCCCGCTCCCGCCAGCCCCGGCCACGACCGGCCGCGCCGCCATCGTACCGGGTGCCGGTTCGGCCGCGACCCGCGGCGCCGGCAGCCGAAGCCGACGGCCAGGAAGAGCCGGAACCCCTCGGCTACGCCGATCTGGTCGGGACCCACGGCGGCCTGACGGCGCTGCTGCTGGCCGCCCGCGACGGCCATGCGGAGACGGCGCTGGCCTTGATCGCGGGCGGCGCCGACGTCAACCAGACGAGCGCCGCCGACGGCACGAGCCCGCTTCTCATCGCGAGCATCAACGGGCACTTCGATCTGGCCCTGCAGCTCCTCGAGTCGGGGGCCGACCCCACGCTGGCGAGCGACGCCGGGGCCACCCCGCTCTACGGCACGCTCAACATGCACTGGGCCCCGAAGGCGCGGCATCCCCAGCCGACCGATCACCTGCAGCAGACCACCTCGTACCTCGACGTCATGCGGGCGGTGCTCGGGGCGGGGGCCGACGTCAACGCGCGGCTCGAGCGGTCGCTGTGGTACACGACCTACAACCGCGACCTGCTCGGGGTCGACCGGGCCGGGGCGACCGCCTTCTGGCGCGCCGCCTACGCCCTCGACGTCGAGGCCATGCGGCTCCTGCTCGAGCACGGGGCGGACCCGCACCTCCCGACCGTCACCGTGCCGAACCGCCGGCGAGTCCCTTACCCCGACCCGTCCGGCCTGCCCCCGGTCCCCCTCGGCGGCCCCGCCGTGTCTCCCCTGCTCGCGGCCGCCGGCGTCGGCCACGGCCAGGGATACGCGGGCAACTCGCACCGCCACGTGCCCGACGGCTGGCTTCCCGCGGTCCGGTTCCTCGTCGAGGAGGTCGGCCTCGACGTTCATTTCCGCGACCACGACGGCTACAACCCTGTCCATCACGCCGCCGCCCGCGGGGACGACGCCCTGATCCGCTATCTCGTCGACCGGGGGGTCGACGTCACCGCGGTCAGCCGCCGCGGGCAGACGACCGTGGACATGGCCAACGGCCCCGTGCAGCGCATTCAGCCCTTCCCGGACACCATCGCGCTGCTCGAGAGCCTGGGCGCGAAGAACAACCACCGCTGCCTGAGCTGCTAGCGGTCCCCGGGCAGCGGGGCTTTCGGGGCAGGCCCCATGGCGACCCCGGCGGGCGCGCGCGGGACCGCGCGAACGACGGGCGAGATGGCATCGCGACCCGCGTTTTTGGGTTATCATGGCCCCTTGATGGCCCCTGCGCCCGTTGAGGTCGCGCTCACGCTACGGCCGCGCGCCCGTATCGATCTGCTCGATGTCCGCCGCCGCGTGTCGGAGACCCACGGGGACGTGCTCGAACCCTTCCCACGGGCCTTGTACAGCTCGTTTCACACCACCGCCGGCTACCTCGAGCAGAGCCTGGCGACGCGACTGAACCGGAAGCTCGGCGGCCTCGGGTCGTACCTCTCCTTCTTCTGTGAGGTGTTCCCCGAAGGCGCAGGATACAAGCACGACCAGCTCGACCTCCGCGAGGAGCTGTCCGAGGCGCAACGGCGGACCGAGCCCCGCAACGCCGACTCGCATCTCGCGTTCATCAGCGCCGGCCTGCGCAGCTGCGTGACCTACCGCGGCCGGAGCCGCGAGCCGGTGTACTTCATCGATCTCGACGGCGTCAATCGGGGCCGGGCGCGCCAGCGCGTGACCACCGTGCTCGGCTACAACGCCGAGGAAGAGGTGGCGCGCGACCGCGTCACGGTGCCGATGTCCACGCATGCCGTCGAGTCGGTGAGTCTCAAGGACCCCCGCTTCGGGGTGTTCGAGCGCTGCCAGGAGCTCATCGGACGGCACGGCGTCGACAAGGGCCGCATCCGGCTCACCCTCGGCCCCGGCGAGGAGCAGGCCGGCCTGACCGTCAACGAGTACGAGACCCTGCTCATGCGCCACGACCTCGCCGAGGTGCTGCGCAACCCGTTGCGGTTCATGGCCGAGAACAGCCGCGATCTGCTGTCCGATCCGCGATCCATTCCGAACAAGACCATCAACTACGCCAAGTACGACCTGGTGCGGGTGTTCAACGAAGTGTTCGACGTCCTGCACCTGAGCGACTCGGTGGTCGAACGCATCCTGTCCCGGTTCTTCGTCGCACCCGCCCGCCGCTTCCTTCAGGTGAAGCGCTCGGTGAGCCTGCCGGTCTCCGACCGCGAGACCCCCGGCGAAGGTCGTCTGGCCCAGGGGCGCTACCAGAGTCCGATCCTGATGCAGTGGCGGCGTAACGCGCCCTGCGCACGCGTCGTCGACATCACCCTGACCCGCTTCCGCTAGCTCCAGGCCGCGACGGGCACGCCCCGCGCAAGGAGACCGCCATGAACGTCGATCCGACGCGGCGCCGCTTCCTCCACACCCTGGCCGTCGGCAGCGTCATCCGGCCGGTGCTCGCCGGCCGCCCCGCGGCGGCGCAGTCGGGCGAGTCGTTCTGGGAGGAGGTCCGCCGGCAGTTCGCGTTCCGCGAGGAACGGGTGCCGATGAACGCGGCGAACCTGTGCCCGTCGCCCCGGGCGGTGGGCGAGCGGGTGAGCGCGCTGACCCGCGACATCGACGTCGACTGCTCGTTCCCGAACCGCGCCAAGTTCGGCCCCCTGCTCGAGGCGTCGCGCGAGGCGGTGGCGGCGCAGCTCGGGGTCACCGCGGACGAGATCGCCCTCGTCCGGAACACGAGCGAGGCCAACAACGTCGTCAACGCGGGGCTCCCCCTCGACGCGGGCGACGAGGTCGTGGTGTGGGACCAGAACCACCCGACCAACAACGTCGCGTGGGAGGTGCGGGCGGCGCGCTACGGGCTGGCGGTGAAGCGGGTGGCGACGCCAGCCGCCCCGTCGGGCGTGGACGAGCTGATCGACGTCTTCGAGCGCGCCCTGACCCCGCGCACGCAGGTGCTGGCGCTGACTCACGTCTCGAACGTGAGCGGCGTACGGCTTCCGGTGCGCGAGCTGTGCGACATCGCCCACCGCCGCGGCATCCACGTCCACGTCGACGGCGCGCAGAGCTGGGGCGCCCTCGACGTCGACCTGCGCCACCTCGGCTGCGACTCCTGGACGGGCAGCGCCCACAAGTGGTTCCTCGGGCCGAAGGAGGTCGGGCTGCTCTACGTCCGCGCCGACCGCGTGGCGGACATCTGGCCGAGCATCGTCGCCCCGAGCTGGGGCGGCGAGGTCGAGCCCCGCCCCCGCGGCGCCCGGAAGTTCGAGTCGCTGGGCCAGCGCGACGACGCGGCCCTCGCCGCCGTCGCCACGACGGTGGCGTTCCACGACCGCCTGGGCATGGCGCACGTCGAGGCGCGCATCGTCGAGCTCGCGACGGTGCTGAAGACCGGACTCGCCGAGGCCGGCTTCGAGCTCGTCACGCCGATGGCGCCCGAGCTGAGCGGAGGTGTCGTGATCGCCGCCCGTGCCCCGGATCGGCGGGGTTCCCTGGTGACCGCGTTGTACGAGCGGTACGGCATCGCCGGGGCCGCCACCGGCGGGCTGCGCCTCTGCCCGCACGTCTACAACACCCTCGAGCACGTTCGTCGCGCGGTTCACGGTGCGGCGGCGCTCCGGGCGTGACGACTCCGACGTCAGCCCCTGGCGGCGCTCCGGGCGTGACGCCCCCGACGTCAGCCCCTGGCGGCGCTCCGGGCGTGACGCCCGCGACGTCAGCCCCTGGCGGCGCTCCGGGCGTGACGCCCGCGACGTCAGCCCCTGGCGGCGCTCCGGACGTGACGCCCCCGACGTCAGCCCCTGGCGGCGCCCCGCATTGCACCGAGGCCTCGACCGGTACGCCGGCGCGTGGCAAGCGCGCCCGCAGGCCGAGGCCGCATAGGGTCGGCGCCACCGTCAAGGAGCGATCAGCGCCCCGGCGAGCGTCAGGAGCGCCCGCGGGCCGAGGCGCGCCTATGCCTGGCAAGGGGTAAAGAGGGCGCAAGTTGGGTATATTGCAGCCGCGAACTGCATGTGCGGCACGGCAACCGCAGCCTTGAAGAGGTAGCCGCCCCCGGCAAGCAGCCCGTCCGGCCAACCCAACCGGAGGTCTGCGCCGATCACGCCAACCTCCGGCGGGCGTCGTCGGGCGGCAATCGGAGGCCGTTGCGCGACCCTGCGGTCGCGTGGGGAGTTTCGCCGGCCCTGAGCTCCTGCGGTGACGATTGCCGGGCCCCAAGCGGGATGCACCGCCGCTCGAATGCAGCGGAGACCCCCACCGCGCGCTGCCGACCGACCGAGACGGGACGCCCATGATGGAATCGAACGCCGCCGACACCACCCGAGGCATCCGCTACGAGCCCGACGAGCAGCCGCCGCACGCCCTCGCCCTGGGGCTGGGATTCCAGTACGCGATGCTCGCCGTCGCGGGAATCGTCGTGACCCCCGCCATCGTGGTGCGGGCGGCCGGCGCCGGCGAGGACTACCTGACGTGGGCGGCCTTCGCCGCGCTCGCGATCAGCGGCGTCACCACGGTGTTCCAGGCCCTCCGCGTCGGCCAGATCGGCTCGGGCTACATCCTGATGATGGGCACCTCGGGCGCCTTCATCGCGGTCTGCGTCACCGCCCTCGCGGAAGGGGGGCCGGGGATGCTCGCGTCGCTGGTCGCGGCCTCGGCCCTGGTGCAGTTCGCCCTCTCGGTTCGGCTCGCGCTGCTGCGGCGACTCTTCACGCCGACCGTGTGCGGCACCGTGATCATGCTGATCGCGGTGACCGTCATGCCCATCGTCTTCGACATGCTGACCCAGGTGCCGGAGGGGGCCTCACCGGCCGCGGCCCCCGTCAGCGCCGCCGTCACGATCGTCGTCACCGTCGCGGTGACCCTGCGCGCGGCCGGCGTCTGGCGCCTCTGGGCGCCGGTCATCGGCATCGTCTCGGGCTGCGTGGTCGGCGCCGCCTATGGCATCTACGACACCCGGCTCATCGCCGAGGCGGGCTGGATCGGCCTGCCCGCGGGCGACTGGCCCGGGCTCGACCTGAGCTTCGGGGTGACCTTCTGGTCCCTCCTGCCCGCGTTCGTCTTCGTGACCCTGATCGGGGCCATCGAGACCATCGGCGACAGCGTCGCCATCCAGCGGGTGTCCTGGCGGAAGCCGCGGGCCGTCGACTTCCGCGCGGTGCAGGGCGCGGTGGCGGCGGACGGGCTGGGCAACCTGCTCTCCGGGCTCGCGGCCACGGTGCCGAACACGACCTACTCGTCGAGCATCGCGGTGGCCGAGATCACGGGGGTGACCTCGCGCCTCGTCGGCGTGTACATCGGCGCCGTCTTCGTGGGCCTGGCGTTCCTGCCCAAGTTCATGGGGCTCATCCTCGCGATCCCGGGCCCCGTGGTCTGGGGCTACACCGTCGTTCTGCTGTCCGTGCTGTTCGTGCTCGGCATGAAGGTGGTGGTGCAGGACGGCATCGACTACCGCAAGGGAGTGGTGGCCGGCGTCGCGTTCTGGGTCGGCACGGGGTTCCAGCAGCAGTGGATCTTCCCCGAGGCCCTCGGCCCGTGGTGGGGAGGGCTGCTCGGGAACGGCATGACCGCGGGCGGCCTCGCCGCGATCCTCATGACCGCGTTCCTCGAGCTCGCGCAACCACGGCCTCGACGCATCCGGACCGACCTGAACGTCGACGCCTACCCGAAGATCGACGAGTTCCTCGCCGAGTTCTCGGCCCGGCACGGCTGGAGCGAGGCCATGGCCGACCGGGTGCGCGCGGTCGGCGAGGAGACGCTGCTGACCCTCACCAAACCCGCCGAGGAGGGCGCGACGCCCGACGGACGGCACCTGCTGCTGACCGCCCGCCGCGACGGGCTCGCCGCGGAGCTGGAGTTCGTGGCCGCGACCGACGACTCGAACATCGAGGACCAACTGGCGCTGCTCGGAGACCGGAGCGGCGACGCGCCGGGCGACCGCGAGGTCTCGCTGCGGCTGCTGCGCCACTTCGCCTCGTCGGTGCGCCACCAGCAGTACCACGACACCGACGTGGTGACCGTCCGCGTCGAGCCGAGGGCCGCCGCCTGAGTACCCGGGGGCTCGTGGCGAGAACCCCGGGATCCGGCCCGGGCGCCCGGCGGGGGAGCCTGTGCCTTCGTTGCGGTCGCCGCCGAACTGCCCGTCACGGAGTTGGCCGCTTCCCACCGGGGGGCGGCGGCGCGCCGACGGACGCTGACGGATACTACCCTGCCACGCGCCGGGCGCCCGAACGGCAGGAACGGGTTGCGCCCGGTACGGTTGGCAACCTCAGTACCGATCACTGTCCTGCGGCTCAGGCTCCGGCCGCGGAGAAGCCGCCCAGCACCCGCTTTCCCAGCGCCGACACGATAAGGTGGACCGCGAGCTCGGCCGTCTGGTTGCGCAGGTCGAGGACCGGGTTGACCTCGGCGACCTCGAGCGACCGCAGGCCGCCGGAGGCGGCGGCCCGCTCCATGACGGAATGGACCTCGCGCACCGTCAGCCCCCCGGGGACGGGCGTGCCGACGCCGGGCGCGGCGGACGGATCGAGGGCGTCCACGTCGAGGCTCAGATGGAAGCCGCCGGTCCCCTCGAGGACGAGGTCCAGCGCCTCGTCGACGACCGGAGACATGCCGCGCCGGTCCACCTCCTCCATGGTGTAGACCCGCACCCCGAGCGACGCCACCACCGCGGCCTCCTCGGGGTCCACGCTCCGCGCCCCGATGACCGCCGCGTTCGCCGGCGAGAGGCGCGCTGCGCCGGGCGCGAACCCGCCGACGCGCGTCAGGGCGTCGGGCCCCTTCCCGAGAATCGCGGCCAGCGGCATGCCGTGCAGGTTCCCGCTCGGCGAGGTCTCCGGGGTGTTGGCGTCGGTGTGCGCATCGATCCAGAGCAGTCCGATGCGCTCGCGGGCGGTGCCGCCGCCCGTCGCCGAGGCCATGCCCGAGACCGTTCCAAGCGCGATCGAGTGGTCGCCGCCGAGAACGACCGGTAGCCGCCCCGTGAGCCGGACCCTCCGCACCTGTTCGGCGAGCGCCTCGAGGACCGCGGCGATCTCCGCGAGGTAGCGGGCGTTCTCGTCCCCGGGACCGCCGAGAGACTCGACCACCGGGGCGGCGAGGTTGCCCTCGTCGGAGACCTCGCGCCCGAGGCTGCGAATCCTGTCGACGAGGCCGGCGTTCCGCATCGCCGACGGCCCCATGTCCACGCCCCGGCGGCCGGCCCCGAGGTCGAGGGGGACTCCGATCACGGACACCGGAGCGCGGGAGGGCATGACGATATCGTAGCCCGGACAGCGCCGCCCCGGGAGTCTCGCGGCAACGAGACTCCCGGGGCGGCCGCGGGGTCGCGCTGCGGCGTCCACCGCGTTGCGACGCCCCACCACCACCCTTCCGAGGGAGTCGCTCCGGCGGGAAGCAGAAAGGCAAAGCGCGGCCGCGGGGTCGCGCTGCGGCGTCCGCCGCCTTGCGACGCCCCCACCGACCCTTCCGAGGGAGTCGCTCCCGCGGGAAGCCACGGAAAGGCAAGACCGTGATGCCGCGAGTTTCGCGCTCTCTCGCCGCCGCGCGCGACCACGCCCCGCCGGACGCGTGTTAAGTTAGACGGAGCACATGCTCCGCGGCGCAGCCGGTACGGCCCCCCGCCGGCAGACAGACAAGGGCCGGCGGCCGGCGCCGCGATCATCCGTGGGCGGCGCGCTCGCGCTGGCCCTCGGCTGGTCCCTCGCCGGGCCCGCCCACGCCCAGTCGACCGATCCCGGACAGCCGCGCTTCGCCGTCACCGGCCGCCTCCACTGGGACGCGGCCATCTACCGGCGCGTCGACCACGCCGGCGCCGGCGTCGGCCCCCGGGAGGCCCGGCCCCTGCCCCGCCGCGCCCGTCTCGGCGCGGGCGGCGGGGCCGGCCGCTTCTCCTGGGTCTTCGTCGTCGACGCCGACGGCGACCGCGACGGCCCCGCCCGGGCGGTGGAGATCGAGGACGCCGCCGTCCACTACTCGCCGTCGGATGGGATCAGGCTCGGCGTCGGGAGGATGAAGATCCCGGTGACGTTCGCGGAGAGCGTCTCGTCGAACGACATCGCCTTCATCGAGCGCGCGCTGCCCGTCGACGCGTTCACCGACGAGCCGCTCGGCCCGAAGGTGACCAACGCCCAGGTCTGGATCTACGGCCGCCACCACCTCGTCGAGGCGGCGGTTCACCTCGCACGCGATGCCGCGGCGGGGCCGGAGCCCGACGCTCGTGCAAAGAAGCTCGGGGTCACCGGGCGGGCGGCGTTCGCCCCCGTTCGGACCGCGACGAAGGCGTTGCACCTGGGCGGCTGGGCGGACCGCTCCGCCGGCCCCGTGGACGCGGCGCGATGGGGCTTCGGGCCCGAGCTGGAGGCTGCGGACGGCCCGACCCTGACCGGCCGACGGCCCGACGGGACGCTGGCGTCGCTGGTCCACGGGGGCCTCGAAGCCGCGTGGCTCGACGGCCCGTTCTGGGCGCAGGCCGAGGTGATGGGAGGGCGGTTCCGTCGAGCCGACAGGACCGACTACGCGGCCGGCGGATGGTACGCCCAGGTCGGGTACGTGGCGGGCGGCGCCCGCGGCTACGACATGCAGGAGGGAGCCTGGTCGCCGGTCGCCGTCACCGAGGCGGCGACTGCCGGAGGCATCGGTACCGTGGAGCTCGCGCTGCGCTACAGCCGCGTCGACTTCGGCGAGCCGGTGACCCCCACCGAGACCCGGCCGGTGGGCGGCACCGGGCACGCCGGGCGTCAGTCGAACGTGACCGCGGGAGTCAACTGGCACCTCACCGGCCACAGCCGGCTGATGTTCAACGTGATCCACGTCGACCTCGACGGCGCCTTCGGCCGCCGCGGGTCCGGCGCCGCGGACGGCACGCCGGGGTCGACCGCGGCGCCCGTCACAGACGCTTTCCGAATCTACGGCATGCGCTGGCAGTACAGCTGGTGACGAGCTGAGGCCGGCGTCCAACGACAAGCCGACCGTCATCAAGAGGAACCTGCGGGGACCGGCCCGACGACGCCATTCGTACCGCGCTCCGCCAGGGAGGCGCCATTACGGACCGCCGTCCCGCGTCCGCACCTGCCGGGCCCACGAGCGGTTCGCGACGTACCAGTCGACGAGCCGCTTCACGCCGTCCCGCCACGCCGTACGCGGCTCCCAGTCGAGCAGCCGCTTCGCCTTCAAGCCGACCGTCATCAAGAGGAACCCGCGGGGACCGGCCCGACGGCGCCATTCGTACCGCGCTCCGCCAGGGAGGCGCATCACGGACCGCCGTCCCGCGTCCGCACCTGCCGGGCCCACGAGCGGTTCGCGACGTACCAGTCGACGAGCCGCTTCACGCCGTCCCTCCACGCCGTACGCGGCTCCCAGTCGAGCAGCCGCTTCGCCTTGGAGACGTCCGCCCAGGTCGCCGGCGCGTCCGCGGAATGGGCCGGCCGGTGCTCGACACGGGCGCGCCGCCCGACGCACGCCTCGACGAAGCCGAGAACGTCGAGCAGGGGCACCGGCGCGCCCGCGCCGAGGTTGACGACCTCGTGGCCGAGGGGCGCGAGGCCCGCGACGGTGCCGCGCGCGATGTCGTCGATGTACGTGAAGTCCCGCGACTGCGTCCCGTCGCCGTACAGCCGCACGGGACGGTCCTCGTGAACCCACTGCACGAACCGGAAGAGGCTCATGTCGGGCCGGCCGGCGGGGCCGTACACGGTGAAGTAGCGGAGGACGGTGACGTCGAGCCCGAAGAGATGGTGATAGGCGTGGCAGAGCCCCTCGGCCGCCTGCTTGGTGGCGGCGTACGGGCTGGGCGGCCGGCTCGTGTCCGCGTCCTCGCGGTGGGGCATCGGGCCGCGCGCATCGTAGAGGCTCGAGGTCGACGCCAGCACGAACTTCGGCACCCCGCGCTCGCGGCAGAGGTTCAGCAGGTTGAGGGTGCCGGTGACGTTGGCGTCGACGCAGGCCCAGGGGTCGTCGACGCTGGCCCGGACCCCGGCCCGGGCGGCGAGGTTTATCACGCCGTCGATGGGCGGCTCGCGGTCGCACGCGGCCTCGAGCGCGGCGCGATCCGAGACGTCCGCCCGCCGGAACGTGAAGCGCTCGCGGGTTCGCAGCCGCTCGAGGCGCCAGTGCTTGAGCCGGACGTCGTAGGCGTCGTTCAGATCGTCGACGCCGAGGACCGCGTGACCGCCGTCCAGCAGCTTCTCCGCGACCGCGGCCCCGACGAACCCCGCCGCCCCCGCCAGCAGATAGTTCGCCACGTGCTCACGCGGCGGAGCTGCCCGCCAACCGATCCATGCCCGTCTCGTAGATCTGCCGGACCTGCTCCGTGACCTCGCGGTAGCGCGCGAGCAGCCCGCTTCCCGACGTCGGCTCCCGCAGCCGGTGCGCGAAGGGCTCCACCGCGTCCGGATCGGTCGGGATGACGCCCCCGCCGCCGTCGGTCGCGATGCGCAGCACGGTCTCGAGATCGCGAAGAAAGCCGTAGGCGTCGCGCAGCGCGTCGACCTCGTCGGGGCGCAGGAATCCCGTGTCGGGAAACGCGGCCAGCAGGCGCCGCGCCCCCGCGATCCGGAACTCGGGGCGGTCGGGTCCCTCCCTGAGCTGCAGCACCTGCAGCAGGAAGTCGATGTCGGCGAGGCCGCCGTGGCCGCGCTTGAGATCGAGCTGGTCGCCCGCCGCCTCCTTGGCGAGCTCGCGCTCGATGCGGGCGCGGATGCGCCGGGCGTAGGCGGTCACGTCGGGCGACCACGGCGCGTACACGAAACGGGTGACGATGTCCTGCACCCGCTCGGCGACCGCGGGGTCGCCGCCCGCGAAGCGGCACCGCGTCCACGCCATCCGCTCCCAGATCTCGGCGCGCTCGTGCAGATAGCGCTCGAAGGCGACGACGGACAGGGCGAGGGCGCCCATCCGGCCCTCGGGACGCAGCCGGGTGTCGATCTCGTACGCCGCCCCCGCCCCCGTGCGCTTCGAGAGCAGGTCGTGGATGGCCCGCACGAACTTCTGCTGCGGTTCGAACCACGACCCGTCGCCATCGTACAGGAACACGATGTCGAGGTCAGAGTGAACGGTCAGCTCGCGGCTCCCGAGCTTGCCGAGGGCGAAGACCGCCCAGCCCGTCTCCGGATCGGCCGGCGCCGGCCCCGGCGGGCGGTGGCGGGCGACCACCCGCGCCGCCGCCTGCAACGCGCAGTCGGCGACGAGAGAGAGCTTGTCGTTGAGCTTGTCGAGGCGGCGCTCGGTCAGCCACTCGACGAGCCCCTTGAACTCCTGTATCGCCTTGACCCGCCGGAACGGATCCAGGCTCGAGGCGAGGTCGTCCCCCGCCGCGACCTCGTCGAACCCGCGGACCACCTCGTCCCGAAACGTGTCGGGATCGACGACGGCGCGCCCGAGCGAGTCGAGGAGCTCCGGATACGCGGCCAGCCGTCCCGCGTAGAGGTCGCCGGCGTCGAGCCCCGACACGAACCGCCGGCGCAGCTCCTCGTCGTCGAGAAGGGTGCGGAAGAGGGCCCCGGCCGCGCCCGAGCGCGCCGCCACCCGCTCGAAGCGCACGAGCATGCGGCTGAGCCCGGCCGGCGTCCCGCCCGCCAGCATCTCGGCCAGCAGGTTCGCCAGCAGGTTCCTCGCCGACGACCAGCCGTGCGACGGCGCCGCGTCGAGGGCCCGCATGGCGTCGAGGGCGCTGGCCGGCTCGTCGACGCCGGCCTCGGCGAGGCGGGCCCGCGCCTCGTCGTCGGGCATGTCCCCCGAGAGCAGCCGGAACATCGTGCGGCCGGCGAGGCCCCCGTCCTCCTGCTCCCCTTCGAACAGGTCGGCGTAGACCGCGTGCACGCGGTCCCGGTGGCGGTTCAGCACCTCCGTCAGGGTCTCGAGGTCGTCGAACCCGAGCCGGCGCGCCAGCGCCCGGAGCCCCCGTTCCGTGCCGGAGAGGGTGTGGGTCTGCTGGCCCTGCGCGACCTGCAGGCCGTGCTCGACGTTCCGCAGGAAGACGTACGCGGCCGCCAGGTCCCGCTGCACCTCCGGCTCGATGAACCCGTGGGCGCCGAGATGGTCGAGGGCGGTCAGCGTGTGGCCGGTGCGCAGGTCCGGCGTCTCGCCGCCGTAGATGATCTGGAACACCTGCGCGAACAGCTCGATCTCGCGGATGCCGCCGCGGCCCTCTTTCACGTTCTGGTCCAGATCGCCGCGCTTGCCGTGCTCGCGGTCGGCCCGCGCCTTGTAGCGCGCGAGCTCCTCGATGGCCGCGTGGTCCAGGTATTTTCGGTACACGAAGGGAACGGTCAGCTCCACGAACCGGCGCCCGAGGTCGAGGTCGCCCGCGATCGGCCGCCCCTTGATGAGCGCGAACCGCTCGAACGTCTCGCCCATGCTCTCGTAGTACTGCGCCGACTGCTTCAGCGAGTAGACGAGGTTCCCGCCCTGCCCCATGGGCCGGAGGCGCATGTCGACCCGGTAGAGGTAGCCCTCGCCGGTATGCGCGCTGAGCAGGCTCGTGAGCCGGCGCCCCAGCTTCTGGTAGCGCCGCTGGGCGGTCCCCGTGGTGTCGTCCGGGGCGTCGTAGACGTAGATGAGGTCGATGTCGGAGCTGTAGTTGAGATCGGCGCCGCCGAGCTTGCCCATGCCGATGACCGCGAACCGCCCCGGCAGCGGGCCGTCGGCCGCCGCCTGCTCGGCCGTCGCGATGTCCAGCACCTTGTCGACCAGGGTGTCGGCGAGGTTCGAGAGCTGGGCGGTCGTCGACGTCAGCGTCTCCCGGTTCAGCATGCCGAAGAGATCCATGGCCGCGACCCGCAGCATCTCGCGCCGCTGGTAGCGCTTGAGCCCGTCCACCTGGAGCTCCACGGAGCTGTCGCCGTCGATCAGCCGGGCGAGCTCGCGGTCGTAGTCGTGGCGGTCCGGCGGCGCGCTGTCGAGCTCGTTCCGCAGCCAGTGCAGGTAGCCGGGGTTGCGGATGAGAATCTCGCTGAGGAACGGGGAGGTCCCGAGAATCTGCGCCAGGATGTCGAGGACGTGCGGGTCCTCCTGCAGGGTGCCGATGAACGACGCCTTCGGCGTTCGGGTGGCGACGTAGCGGCAGAACCCGACGACGGCGGCGTCGGGGTCCGGCGTCGTCGCGAGCTCGTCGAACAGCAGGGGCGCGAGATTGCCCAGGGCCACGCGGCTGGTCAGGTCGTCGGCGAGCTGCTGCAGCTGCTGGTCGGCGGCGGCGCCGTCGCGCATGCCGCAGCCCTCGAGAAACCGCGCGGCCGCCTCGGGGCTGAGGTCGGCGCCCAGGAAGATGTCCTTCGGTGCGACGGCGTTCGGTTCGGACGGCATGGGACGTCCTTGCGGCCGGCGGAACGACGCGGGTCCCGTCCGGGGTTGACCGGCACGACCGCGCGTCGGGCGGCGGGGCCGCAGGCGGCGATGGCCGGCCGGGAGTCTGCGCCGCGGAACCGCGCGTACTCCCGGAGATTGGTTGGCGCCGGGCGAAGCCGAAGGCGACGGGGCTAGGCCACGTCGGTCTCCCCGGTCCGGATCACCCAGCTCTGCTCGACCGGCAGCACGAACACCCGGCCGTCGCCGATCTCGCCGGTGCGGGCCGCGTCCATGATGACCTCGACGGCCTCGTCGACCGCCTCGTCGGCCACCACGATCTCGACCTTGGTCTTCGGCAGCAGACTGATGTCGTACTCGCGCCCGCGGTAGATGGTGGTGTGGCCGCGCTGGCGGCCGTGCCCGCGCACCTCGGTAACGGTGATGCCGGGGATGCCGCGCTTCGCGAGCCCGTCCTTGATGACGTCGACCTTGCTCGGCCGCACGATGGCCTTTATCAGCTTCATTTCCGCATCCGCGTGGGTTCGCCGGACCGTCGCCGGGGCCCGGCCCGTGCCTCCTCTCGGCACGAGTGTACACGTTCGGAGCCGGGCGGAGCACGACTACCCCTCCTGTTCCTCTCCCGTACCCCTCCCGCCCCTCTCCCGCCCGCGAACGCCGGCCGTGGCACGCCTTCCGCACCTGCCCGACGCCCGGCGGGCTATCATACTGGAGACCGCCGCGCATCGCGCGGCGACTCCGGATGTAGTACGATTCTCTGTCCGGCCCGCCGCCCCGCGCGGGCCGCCGCGGTTCGGACCTTCAGCTCTCGACGAGTCGCATCGTATGGTCGTCGGCATCCCTGCAGAGACCTTCCCCGGCGAGCGGCGTGTCGCCACCGTCCCCGCGGTGGTTCCGGCCCTCATGAAGGCCGGCCTCGACGTGCTGCTGGAGCCCGGCGCGGGCGCGGCGGCGGGATTCCCGGACGCGGACTACGTCGATAAGGGCGCGGCCCTCGCGACGGATCGGGCGCACCTCTTCGCGACTGGCGACGTCGTCCTCCAGGTTCGCGCCCTCGGCGCCAACCCCGACGCGGGGCGCGCCGATCTCGATCTGCTCCGACCAGGGCAGGTCGTCATCGGGCTGTCCGAGCCGCTCGGCGCGCCGGCGGCGGCCCGCGAGCTCGCCGCGCGCGGCGCCACCGCGTTCTCGATGGAGCTCATTCCCCGCATCACCCGCGCCCAGAGCATGGACGCGCTGTCGTCGATGGCCACCATCGCCGGCTACAAGGCGGTGCTGGTGGCGGCCGAGGCCCTGCCCCGCATGTTCCCGATGATGATGACGGCGGCGGGCACCGTCACCCCGGCCCGCGTCTTCGTCGTCGGGGCGGGAGTGGCGGGGCTGCAGGCCATAGCTAGCGCGCGGCGGCTGGGGGCCAAGGTCGAGGCCTACGACGTCAGGCCGGCCGTCAAGGAGCAGGTCGAGAGCCTGGGCGCCTCGTTCGTGGACCTGCCCCTCGACACCGCCGGCTCGGAGGACGCGGGCGGCTACGCCAAGGCCCAGGACGAGACGTTCTACGCCCGGCAGCGCGAAATGATGGGCCGGGTGGTGGCGGCGAGCGACGTCGTCGTCACCACCGCCCTCATCCCCGGGCGGCCCGCCCCGGTGCTCGTGACCGACGCGATGGTGGCGGGGATGACCCCGGGTTCGGTGGTGGTGGACCTGGCGGCCGAGCGGGGCGGCAACGTCGAGCCGTCGCGGCCCGACGAGGTGGTGACGGCCCACGGCGTCACCGTGCTCGGCCCCACCAACCTGCCGTCCACGGTGCCGTACCACGCCAGCCAGATGTACGCCCGGAACGTCTCGGCGTTGCTGCTGCACCTGGTCCGGGACGGCGCCGTGGCGCTCGACCCCGACGACGAGATCACGTCGGGCACGCTGGTGTCGCGCGACGGCGAGGTCGTCCACCCCCGGGTCCGCGAGCTCCTCGAAAAGGCCTGACATCGCGCCGAGGTCCCCGATGGATGCGTTCCTGCCCCTGCTGACGATCTTCATGCTCGCGGTCTTCGTCGGCTTCGAGATCATCACCAAGGTGCCGCCGTTGCTCCACACGCCGCTGATGTCGGGCAGCAACGCCATCTCCGGCATCACCATCATCGGGGCGCTCCTGTCGGTCGCCTCGCCGAACCGGGCGACGATGGTCCTCGGGTTCCTCGCCCTGGTCATCGCGACCATCAACGTCGTGGGCGGCTTCCTGGTCACGCACCGCATGCTCGGCATGTTCCGGAAGAAGGACTGAGGCCGACCGTGGACAGTGCGATCAATCTCGTCTACCTGGCCGCCTCGGCCCTCTTCATCCTCGGCATCCGCGGCCTCACGCATCCGCGGACGGCGGTGCGCGGCAACCTGATGGGCGCGGCCGGGATGCTGCTGGCGGTGGTGGCGACGCTCCTCGACCGGCAGGTCTTCGGCGCCGGCCCCCAGGGGCTGGCCATGATCCTCGCCGGCGTGGCCCTCGGCGGGGCCATCGGCGCCACGCTGGCCCTGCGCATCGCGATGACCGCGATGCCCGAGATGGTGGCGCTGCTGAACGCCTTCGGGGGCGGCGCCTCGGCCCTGGTGGCGGGCGCGGTGCTGGTGAGCGCGACCGAGCCGTCGGCCCAGACCACGGTGGCCACCGTCGCCTCCGGCCTCATCGGCTCCGTCACCTTCTGGGGCAGCCTCGTCGCGTTCGACAAGCTGCGCGGGCTGCTGCTGCCCGACGCGCCGGTCGTCTTCCCGGGGCAGCAGGTCCTCAACGGCGCCATCGCGCTGGCGGCGCTCGGGCTCGGCGCGATGGTCATCGCCGATCCCGGCACCATCGCCTTCTACGCGGGCCTCGTGGCCGTCGCGTCGGTGCTCGGCGTCCTGCTGACGATCTCCATCGGCGGGGCCGACATGCCCGTCGCCATCGCGCTCCTCAACTCCTACTCGGGCCTCGCCGCCGCCTCGACCGGCTTCGTCCTCAGCAACGACATCCTCATCATCACCGGCTCGCTCGTCGGCGCCTCCGGCATCATCCTGACCCGCATCATGTGCAAGGCGATGAACCGGTCGCTCGTCAACGTGCTGGTGGGGGCGATCGCCGAGGGCGGCGGGTCGAAATCGGACGCGGACGAAGTGTACGCCGGGCGCGTCAAGAGCACCTCGGCCGAGGAGGTGGCGATGCTCTTCGACGGGGCGCGCCGCACCGTGATCGTCCCCGGCTACGGCCTCGCCGTCTCGCAGGCGCAGCACCAGGTGCGAGACCTCGCGAACCTGCTCGAGTCGCGGGGCGTCGAGGTGGAGTACGCCATCCACCCCGTCGCGGGCCGCATGCCCGGGCACATGAACGTGCTGCTCGCCGAGGCCGACGTCGACTACGACAAGCTGAAGGAGATGGACGCCGTCAACCCGTCGTTCGAGCAGACCGACGTCAGCCTCGTCATCGGCGCCAACGACATCGTCAATCCCGACGCCCGCACCGACCCGTCGAGCCCCATCGCGGGCATGCCGATCCTGAACGTCGACCAGTCCCGCACCGTCGTCGTCATCAAGCGCAGCCTCTCCCCCGGGTTCGCCGGCGTCCCGAACCCGCTCTTCGCCGCCGACAACACGCTGATGTTCTTCGGCGACGGCAAGCAGGCGGTGCTCGAGCTGATCGCCGCCGTCAAGGAGTCGTGACCGCGAACGGGGCGCACACCGCGGACCGTAACGTCCCCGGCCGGGACCGCTCCCACCGCAGCCATCGGCGGGCCAAGACGAGATGACGCAGTCCACGGGAGATCCGCCAGCGCCGGTCTCGGATCCGCTCCCCGCTCGTCAGGAAAGCGAAGGCGGGATGATGCCGTCGACGGATGCGCCGCCGGCGCCAGTGTCGGATCCGCACCGTGCTCGTCGGGAAGGCGAAGACGGGATGATGCCGTCGACGGACCCGCCCGAGGCGCTGAGACTGACCGGGGTGCGGCTGGTCCGCGACCGGACGACCATCCTCGAGGGCATCGACTGGCGGGTCCGCGCCGGCGAGCGCTGGGTGGTGCTCGGCCCCAACGGCAGCGGCAAGACCACCCTGTGCCAGATCCTCACCCTCTACCAGCACCCGTCCTCGGGCTCGGTCACCGTGCTCGGCGGCGAGCTCGGCCGGGTCGACGTGCGGGCCCTGCGCCTGCGCATCGGGGTCACGAGCGCCGCCCTCGCCGCGATGATCCCGTCCGCCCTGACCGCCGAGCAGATCGTGGTTGCCGGCAAGGAGGCGGCACTGGCCCCCTGGTGGCACCGCTACGACGAGGCCGACCGGGACCACGCGCGGCGCTGCCTTGCCCGCGTCGACTGCCTGGGCCACGCCGGACAGCGTTTCACGACGCTGTCGTCGGGCGAGCGCCAGCGGGTGCTGCTGGCCCGGGCCCTGATGTGCACGCCGGGCCTCATGGTGCTGGACGAGCCGAACGCCGGCCTCGATCTGCCGGGCCGCGAGCAGCTCGTGCAGACCCTGGCCAACCTCGGCCGCTCCGATCCCGAGCTGCCGATCGTCCTCGTCACGCATCACCTGGACGAGATCCCGCCCGGGTTCACCCACGCCCTCCTGCTCGCGTCGGGCCGCATGGCCGCCGCCGGTCCCATCGAGGACGTGCTGACTCCGCCGGCCCTGTCGGCATGCTTCGGGCTGGCCCTGGAGGTCGACCACCGCCACGGCCGGTGGCAGGCGCGGGCCAGGTAGTGGCCCGTTTCCGGGAGCCTGTCGCGAGGAGACGTCGGGCGCGAAGCCGACAACCCCGGAGCCTCGACAAGACGCCCCTCGGGCAGGCGGCTCGACGCACCCGGTCACGGGCGTTCCACCGCGGGCTCCCGGAGCAACGGCGTCTCCGCCCAGGGGAACCCATGGACGGCGGCGGTAACGGCCGGTCGCAACGGCGTCCCCGCGGCCGAGGCAGCCGCCGGTCCCCGATCCCTCAGGACGCCGCGAACACGCTGGCCCGCAATTCGTCGACGAGGGCCCCCACGACCTTCGTGAAGTCGCCGGTCTCCGCGTACACCTGCCGTTGCGCGGCGCAGCTCGGCCCGGTCTGCATGAGGTCGCGGACGCCGGCCAGCTCGCGGTGGCTGCCGAGCCGCTTCGACACCGGCTCGATCGTTTCCAGCAGACGGTGTATCGAATCCGCCAGGGGCTCGAGCCGGCCCTCCTCGTCCACGATGACCTCCGCGTCCAGCGCCCACCGCGCGGCGCGCCACTTGTTCTCGCGGACGATCCAGTAGCGCTGCACGGGCAGATACACGCCGTTGTCGTACTGGTCCCCGAGCCACACCACGAGCGCCTGGATCAGCGCGGTCATCGCGACGATGTCGTCCAGGGTCGGCAACCCGTCGCAGATGCGCACCTCGACCGTCCCGAACTGCGGGTGGGGCCGGATGTCCCACCAGATCTCGCGCACCGACTCGATGGCCCCCGCTCCCACCAGGGTGATCATCAGCCGCTGGAACTCGGCCCAGTTCAGGAGCCGGTAGGGCAGCCCCGCCGTCGGGAGGCTCTCGAAGATCTTCACCCGGCACGAGGCGAGCCCCGTCTCCTCGCCCTGGAAGAACGGCGAGCTCGCCGACAGCGCGAGCAGATGGGGAATGTAGGTGGTCAGGGCGTTGAAGATGGCGATGGCCTTCTCGCCGCTCTCGATGCCCACGTGCACGTGCAGGCCGAAGATCATCAGCCGCCGGGCCGGCCACTGGCACCGGTTGGCGAGCAGGTGATAGCGCTCCTTGTCGGTGATCTTCTGCTCGGCCCACCGCGAGAACGGATGCGTGCCGGTGCTCGCGAGCTGGTAGCCGAGGTCGTCGCACAGCCCGTAGAGCCCGCGCAGGCGCTCCGCCAGCTCGCGGCGGACCGCCGCGACGTCGGCGCACGGGTCGGTATTGATCTCGATGGTCGACTGGATCAGCTCCGGCTTGAGGTGGGGAACGGCCGCGCGCTCGAGGATGTCGGAGGCCCCCGACACGAGGTTCCCCGTCTCCGGATCGATGATCTGCAGCTCCACCTCGACCCCGAGGGTTGGCGCGGGCGAGCCGTTGAACGAGATGCGCATCGTCGCTTCCCTGCTCGATGGTGAGATTGCGCGCTGCCCGAGACCGGCGAACCGCGCGGCGGCGCGCCCGCCCCGGGGCGTCCGGCGGACGGGCCAGTATACCCGCTCGAATCGCGCCGAGTCTCCACGAGGCGACTTCCCTTCCCGGTCGCGGGGATGAGATAGTGGACCCGTGGGCGCCGCGTCACCACGTGCCACTCTGGTCCGCTACACGCTCTACCAGATCCCGGAATGGGTGCTGGCGGTGGTCGCCGCCATCCTGCTCTACCGGTGGGGCGTCCTGCCGGGCTGGGCCGCGGCCCTGCTCGTGGCGGGCGTGATGGCCAAGGACGCGGCGCTGTATCCGCTGCTGCGGACCGCCTACGAGAACGACACCTCGACCGCGATCGAACGTCTCGTCGGGCTGCGCGGGGTGGCCGTCGAGCCGCTCGCGCCGCAAGGCTACGTGCGGGTCCGCGGCGAGCTCTGGCGCTCGGAGGCGCCGGCGGCCGGACGCGAGATCCGCCCTGGCCATCCCGTGACCGTCCAGGCGGTACGGGGCACGACGCTGCTGGTCTGCCCCGCGCCGCCGCTCGCGGGGGCCCGGAACCTCGAAAAGAGCGCCGCAGAGGGACGATAAGCCGAATTCTGTACCCGCCCCCGCCCGCGAACGGACAGGCGCCAGGCGACGACCATTCCTCTAGCCCCGCCATCGCTGGCGGGGTCGAGCAACCTACCCGGAGGCTTCGGACGGGCCGCCCTCGAACGCCTCCCTATTCGGTCTTGCTCCGTGCGGGGTTTAGCCTGCCATCCGCCTTGCGGCGGACGCGGTGCGCTCTTACCGCACCTTTTCACCCTTACCGCCCGGCGAACCGTTAACCGGCACGCCGGGAGGCGGTATGTTTTCTGTGCCACTTTCCTTCAGGTCGCCCTGACCGGGGATTACCCGGCGCACTGCCCTCCGGAGTTCGGACTTTCCTCCCCACCCGATGCCCCGAAGGGCACCGCGTGCAGCGGTCGCCTGTCCCTCTGCGGCGCGTAGACTCTCGGTGTCTTCGCTCGGCCCTCCTCCTCAGCCCGCCAATCGCCGCCTGCGGCTCCGATTGGCGCCCAGCCAACCCTGCCGGCAGCCTGCACCGCCCACGGCGCGCGCTGCTAGTGTCCCGTATCAGTGGTTCGCGAAATAATTCAGGGCGACTCTTCTTCCCGGGTCACGGGCGTTCTCACCCATGCGAGATATTTCGCGAACTTCGCTGGCAGGACACTAGCCCGCCCATCGTCGCCTTCGGCTCCGCTGGGCGCCCAACCAACCCTGCCAGGAGTCTGCACCGTTCTACGGCGCAGACTCCTAGGCGTCCGCATCCTGCGAGATCCCGTACTGCTCCAGCTTCTTGTAGAGATTGCTGCGCGGGGTGTCGATGACCTCCGCCGTCCTCGAGATGTTCCAGCCGTGCTCGCGCAGCTTGTCGATGAGGAACGCGCGCTCCGCCCGCTCCTTGAACTCGCGCAGGGTGCCGGCCTGACTCGCGGCGAGGCCCGCCGCGCCGTCCCGGACCCCCGTCCGCACCACCGCGCGGACGTCGCCCACCTCGATGGTCTCGCCCGGGGTCATCACCAGCAGGCGCTCCACGGTGTTCCTCAGCTCGCGGATGTTCCCCCGCCACCGCTCCCCGGCCAGCGCCGCTGTCGCGGCCGGGGTGAAGTCGCGGGGCCGGAAGTTGTTGTCCCGGCAGAACAGCGCCGTGAAGTGGCGGACGAGCCGCGGAATGTCCTCCCGCCGGTCGCGCAGCGGCGGCACCCGGATCGGGATGACGCTGAGCCGGAAGTAGAGGTCCTCGCGAAAGCGCTCGTTGTCGATGTCCGCCTCGAGGTTCCGGTTGGTGGCCGCGAGCACGCGCACGTCGACCTCGATGGTCCGGGCCGAGCCGAGCCGCTCGACCTCTCCCTCCTGCAGCACGCGCAGCACCTTGGCCTGGGTGCGGAGACTCATGTCGCCGACCTCGTCGAGGAAGATGGTGCCGCGATCGGCCTGCTCGAACTTGCCGATCTGCTTCTGGGTCGCTCCCGTGAACGCGCCCCGCTCGTGCCCGAACAGCTCCGACTCGATCAACTCTTCGGGCAGCGCGGCGCAGTTCACCTGCACGAACCGCTCGCGGCCCCGCCGGCTGTTGCGGTGAATGGCCCGCGCCACCAGCTCCTTCCCGACGCCGCTCTCCCCCTGGATGAGCACCGTGCTCGTCGTTGGCGCGGCCCGCCCGATCGCGTCCGTCACCCCTCGCAGGGCCGGGCTCTCCCCCACCATCTCGTGACGGATCTCGGCGAGCGCGCGGTAACGGCTGACCTCGGTCTTGAGCCGGTGCTGCTCCAGGGCGTTCCGGATGTTGACCTTGAGGACGTCCCCCTCGAACCCCTTCTCGAGAAACGTGAACGCGCCCTGCTTCGTCGCCTCGACCGCGGTGCTGATGGTGCCGTGGCCGGAGATGACGATCACGGGGACGGGGTCGCCGCGCTCCCGCAGGCGCCGCAGGACCTCCAGGCCGTCCATCCCCGGCATCTTCACGTCGAGCAGCACGAGGTCGACGCTCTCGGCGCCGAGCAGGTCGAGGCCTTCGCGGCCGCTGCGCGCGAACAGGCACTCGTAGCCCTCGTACTCGAGAGTCATCTTGAGGGCGTCGCGCACCCCCTCGTCGTCGTCGACCACCAGAATACGCTCGGTCATCACCCTGCGCCGGTCATTATAAGTTCCCGAAAGGGCCGGCGGATGCGGGACCGCGGCCGGGCACCGCGGGAATGGCGCATGCGGAGCGCCCGATCTTCGGGGGTCGAGCCAGGTCGAGGAACGTCCCTCGCGCGCGATCGGCCGGCGGCGCAGGGAACCAGGAGCAGCGCTTCGACACGGAGCCGGGGCCGGCGTCAGCGGTCCCGGGCCAGCACGTAGTCGGGCAGCGCCATGAGGGCGTCGAGCTCCGGTGAAGGGGGAAAACCCTCGAGAAACCGCTTCGCGGCCTCGGCGAACTCCGCCGCCCGCTCGAAGGCGAGGTCGAGCACGCGATGCTCGGTCAGCAGGCCGCGCAGCTCGTTCCAGGCGTCGGGCGAGAAGCGGCGGTCCCGCACCAGCGCGTCCAGCAGGGCGCGGGCCGGCGCCCCCGCCTTTCGGAGGAGGTAGATCGCGGGCAGCGTCATCTTGCCCTCGCGCACGTCGCCGCCGACCGGCTTCCCGAGCACGCTCTCATCGGCGGTGTAGTCGAGGAGATCGTCGACGAGCTGGAACGCGATGCCGAGATTGGTGCCGTAGTCGCGCAGGGCGGCCTGTCGGGCCTCGGACAGCCCGCCGAGCATCCCGCCGATCTGGGCGCAGCCGCCGAAGAGGTGGGCGGTCTTGCGCCTGATGATCTCCAGGTGCTCTTCCTCGGTGATGTCCACGTCGCCGACCTTGGTGAGCTGGTACAGCTCGCCCTCGATCATGCCCCGCGTGACGTCGCAGAGCAGCCGCACGAGATCGAGAGAATCGACGGTCAGGGCCATGCCCATCGACTTGATGTAGAGGTAGTCGCCGAGAAGGACGGTGATGTCGTTGCCCCACCGGGCGTGCACGGTCGCTCGCCCGCGGCGCGTGATCGCGTCGTCGATCATGTCGTCGTGAACGAGGGTGGCGGTGTGGATGAACTCCACCACCGCCGCGTAGAGGGTGGCGCTCTCGCCCCGGTAGCCGCCGAGCCGCGCGCACATGAGCAGGAGCGCCGGCCTCACCCGCTTGCCGCCGCTCGCCTGCAGATAGCGGCCGATCTCGGGAATCAGCTCGACCCGCGACTCGATGTGGTGGACGAACTTCTGCTCGACCGATTCCAGATCCGCGCGTATGGGCTCGAAGATCTCGGCAAGGTCCGGGGGGACAGAGGTTCTCGACACGGCGGCGTCTCGCGCCCCGGATTTCAGCACAGTTGCGCTCCAAGTGTCAACGAGACAACCCTTTAGGGGGCGGTACGCGCCGTGTCCGAGACGGAGTGGCGCAGAGGAAGAGCGCCTCGAAGGCGGCCGCGGTCCGCTCTGACACCTCGCCGGGGAGCGCCCCCCGCACCTCCGCCACCACGTCGACGACACGGGCCACCCACGCCGGCTCGTTGCGGCGCCCCCGATGCGGGACCGGCGCCAGGTACGGGGCGTCGGTCTCGACGAGCAGCCGTTCCCACGGCACGACGGCGGCCGCCTCGCGCACCGTCTCCGCCCGCCGGAACGTCGCGATGCCCGAGAACGACACGTGGAAGCCGAGGTCGACGGCCCGCCGCGCCGTCGCCGCGTCCCCGGTGAAGCAGTGGAACACGCCGCCCGGGGGCGGCGCGCCCTCCCCCTCCAGAACCGCGAAGGTGTCCTCGTCCGCCTCGCGGGTGTGGATCACGATGGGGCGCCCCAGCTCGCGCGCCACCCGCACCTGGGTCCGGAACACCTCGCGCTGGACCTCGCGCGGCGCGAAGTCGTAGTGATAGTCGAGCCCGATCTCGCCCACCGCGCGGGCGCCGGGCCGCGCCGCGACGGCCGCTCGCAGCCGCGGCTCCACCTCGTCGAGGCATGCGGCGAACTCCCCGGCCTGATGGGGATGCACGCCCACCGCGAACCTGACGTCCGGCCACGCCCCGGCCACCCGCTCCGCCCGGGCCGCCTCGGCCGGGTTGGTGGCGTCGAGGATGCACAGCGCGCCCTGGAGCCCGGCCGCCCGGGCCCGCTCGACCACCGCGTCGAGGTCGTCGGCGAACGCCTCGTCGGCGAGATGACAGTGCGAATCGAACATCGGCGCCCCTGATCCGCTCAGAGAGTCCCACCCCCGGTTCGGACCGCCGACCGGGTCGGTTGGCGGTTGAACCGAGACCGCCGGGCCGGGAGCACGGCGCGACCACTCGCGCCGGACCGCACCCGGGGGGCGCCGGCGACCGCCGAGACGCCCGCGCGGCCGGGCGCGACGAGGGCGCGCACCGGGCCCTGGCCACCACCGATCGACCCGGCCGCGCGAGATGCACCGCCGGTCGAATGCTGCGCGGGGTTCGCCACGGACTCCTCGCTCTCCGGCCTATCGGACCCGGGCCCCCGGGGGGGCGGCGGCCGGGTCGTCCACCCCCAGGAGCACCGGCTGACCGTCCGGATCGGTCGCGGCCAGGATCATCCCGTTCGACTCGACCCCCATCAGCTTCGCCTTCGCGAGGTTGGCGACGATCACCACCGAGCGCCCCACCAGAGTCTCGGGGGCATAGGCGCGGGCAATGCCCGCGACCAGCGTACGCTCGCCGGCCCCGTCGTCCACGGTCACCCGGAGCAGCTTCTTCGACTTGGGAATCGCCTCGGCCGCGAGCACCCTGGCCACCCGAAGCTGGACCTTCATGAAGTCGTCGAACGAAATGCGCGGCTCGTCCGGGAGAGGCGCCGGCGCGTCGGCCGCGGGCGCCCCCGCCTCGGCCGCCGCGCCTGAAGCAGCCGGTGACGAGTCCTCGAGCGGGGCCCCGGCGGGGCTGTCGTCCGTCATGGTCTTCCCTGTTCCCTTCTCCGCGGCGACACCCTTCCCGTCGCCCGCGTTGCCGACCTGCCGCCTGCCGGCGGTCGGCGACCCTGCCTGTGCGGCGGCGACGCCGGCCCGGTCGGCGGCGGTCCCGCCGAGGGTCCCGCCGGCCTCGAGCCGCGGCCAGAGCGGCGGCCCCTGAACGACCTGCCGCTCGCCGCCCGACCAGGCCGCGTCGCGATCGAGCCGGGCCTCCGCCACCGGATCGGTCCGGCCCATCCGCCGCCATATCTCGGCGCACGACGACGGCATCGCCGGCCACAGCAGCAGGGCCGCAATCCGCACCGCCTCCGCCATCTCGAACAGCGCCTGGTCGAGATCGCCCGCGCGATCGGGCGCCTTCGCCAGCACCCATGGCTCCGACCGGGTGATGAACTCGTTGGCGGCGTCGATGAGATCGAAGGCCGCCGCCATCCCCGCGTGGAGCTCGTAGTCGTCGAGGGCCGCGCGGTACCGGCGCACCACGTCGGCGGCGCGGTCCGCCAGGCGCGGCGCCGCGCCCGCCACCGGCGCCACCCGGCCCCCGCGGTACTTGTGGGCCATCGCGGTGACCCGGTTCACCAGGTTGCCGAAGTTGTTCGCCAGATCGGCGTTGTACCGCTCGTCGAAGCGCTCCCACGTGAAGTCGCCGTCCTGTCCGTAGACGATCTCCTTGGCGAGATACAGGCGCAGGGGGTCGGGACCCAGCCGGTCGGCGGCCTCGAGGGGATCGACGCTGGTCCCGAGCGACTTGCTCATGCGCTGGCCCTGCCAGTTCACCCACCCGTGGCCGAACACCCGCCGGGGCAGCTCGATGCCCGCGCTCATGAGCATCGCCGGCCACACCACCGCGTGGAAGCGGGTGATGTCCTTCCCCACCACGTGCAGGTCGGCCGGCCACCACCTCGCGAACTGCTCCTCGTCGGTGCCGTACCCGACGGCCGCCATGTAGTTGGTCAGGGCGTCGAACCAGACGTAGACCACGTTCGACGGGTCGAACGGCAGGGGAATCCCCCAGCGCTGCCCGGTGCGGCTGATGGAGATGTCGTCGAGGCCGCGCTCGAGCAGCCGCAGCATCTCGTTGCGCCGGACCTCGGGCTGCACGAAGCCCGGGTGGGCCGCGTAGTGCTCCAGCAACCGGTCCCGGTACCGGGACAGGCGGAAGAAGTGGTTCTTCTCCTTGAGCCAGTCCGGCCTGGTACGGTGCACCGGACACTCGCCGTCGACGAGGTCCTTGTCCTGCTTGAAGGCTTCGCACGAGACGCAGTACCACCCCTCGTACTCGCCCTCGTAAAGGTCGCCGGCGGCGGCGATGCGCTCGACGAGGGTCGTCACCGCCACCCGGTGGCGTTCCTCGGTGGTGCGGATGAAGTCGTCGAACGACACGTCGAGCTTGGCCCAGACGTCGCGGAACACCCCCTCCATCCGGTCGCAGAAGGCGAGCGGGTCGAGCCCGAGCTCGGCCGCGCGCTGGAAGACGTTCTGCGAGTGCTCGTCGTTGCCCATGACGAAGCGCGTGGACAGGCCGCACAGGCGGCGGTAGCGGGCGATGACGTCGGCCGTCACCTTCTCGTAGGCCGTGCCCAGGTGGGGCCGGCTGTTGACGTAGTCGATCGCCGTCGTCAGATAGAAGCGCCTCATCTCTGCCGCACCCCGACCTCGCTCGGACGGCCGCCCGGCCTCGGGCCGGCGGCGTGTCCCGCCCAACCCGCCTCTCGACCGGCCACGCGCCTCAACGACCGCGCGCCCCCGCCGCCAGCCCCGCGTCCCGCGACGCCTGAACAGCGGCGCCGTGGACCTCCTTCGCCGACACACGATGCTCGCGGGCCGCGCGCGCGCAGTCCTCGAACTCCGGGGCCACGTTGACCACCGCGGCGCCGCGCCGCGCCACCTTGCATCGTATCTCGCCGTAGCCGGTCGCAACCGGGACGACCTCGCGATCGAGCACCTCCCGGGTCACCTCGCCGTAGCGGAGGCCGATGGTGCTCGTCTCCCGGAACAGGGCCGCGCAGACGGCTTCCCGGCACCCCGGCGGCGCGAGGACCGTGACGTGCGTCCCCGGGCGGTTCTTCTTCATCTGCACCGGCGTGTAGAACACGTCGAGCGCCCCGGCGTCCTGCAGACGCTCCATGAGCACCCCGAAGATCTCGGGGTTCATGTCGTCGATCTCGCACTCGACGGAGACCACGCGTTCGGAAGGACCCGCGTCCGCCGCCTCGCCGACCAGGACCCGCAGCACGTTGGGATGGCCTCGGGGGTCGCGCGAGCCCGCGCCGTAACCGATGCGCTCGATCCGCATCGCCGGCAACGCGCCGTACTCGCCCGCGAACTCGGACACCAGCAAGGCGCCGGTCGGGGTCAGCAGCTCGCCCGCCGGCGGCCCCGCGTACACCGGCGCCCCCTTGATCAGCTCCGCCGTCGCCGGCGCCGGCACCGGCATCGTCCCGTGCGCGCAGGGCACCGTGCCGCTGCCGACGTTGACGGCCGAGGCCGCGATGCGCTCGGCCCCGAACCACTCGAGGGCGAAGACCCCGCCGACGACGTCCACGATCGAGTCGAGCGCCCCCACCTCGTGCAGATGCACCTTCTCGACCGGCATCCGGTGTATGGCGGCCTCGGTCTCGGCCAATCGCCGGAACAGGCGGGCCGCCCGCCCCCGGGACGCCTCGGAAAGCGCCGACCGCTCGACGAGCTTCAGGATACCGGAGAGATGGCGGTGCGGATGGCCGGCGCCGTCCCCGGCGGCCTCCGTCACCGTGAACTTCGTGGCCCCGACGCCGGAGCGGGTCACCGGCTCGGCCGAGACGGCGCACTCGTCGCCGAGGGCCAGGCTCCCCAAGGCCTCCCGGAGGCGCTCGAAGGGCAGTCCCGCATCGAGCAGGGCGCCGATGAGCATGTCGCCCGACGCGCCGGAGAAACAGTCCAGATAGAGAATCCGCCCCATGCGTTCCCAGAAGCCCTGCCGGCGACACGCCCAACGCCCCCGCAAGGTCGCCGGGGGTCCGAGTCGCAGAAGTGCGCGCCAGCGACTACTCCCGCCGCGCCCGCGAGGCCGTGCCCAACCGAGTCGCAAGAGTTCCGCGCCAGCGACACTCTCGACGCGCCCACAAGGCGGTGCCCGACCAAGTCGCAAAGTCTCGCGCCAGCGAGACTTCCAACGCGACCGTCAGGTCGCGCGGTCGCGCTAGAGCCGCCCCATCTCCTTGAAGCTGCAGTACTTGGCGTCGGCCAGAATCACGTGGTCGACCACTTCGATCCCCATCACCAGCCCCGCCTCGACCAGCCTCGCCGTCAACGCCACGTCGTCGCCGCTGGGCGTCGGGTCGCCCGACGGGTGATTGTGGAACAGCACTATCGCCGCCGCTCCCCCGCTCGCCGCGGCCCTGAACACCTCTCGCGGATGAACGAGGCTGGCGTCGAGGGTCCCCGTCGACAGCAGCGTGGTCTTGAGGACGCGGTGCTTCGTGTCCAGCAGCACGATGCCGAACTGCTCGACGGGACGGGCGCCGTAGCTCGGCAGCAGGAAGGACGCGACCTCCCGCGGAGAAGCCACCCGCTCCCGGTGATTCGGGGGCCGCACCAGCGTGCGCCGGCCCAGCTCGACGGCGGCGAGCACCTGCGCCGCCTTCGCCGCCCCGAGCCCCTTCAGGCGACACAGATCGCCGAGGGACTGCCGTGTCAACCCATGCACCCCCCGCACCGCGGCCAGGACCCGGTTCGAGACGTCGATCGCGTTCGCGTCGCGGAACCCGTGACCGAGGACGATGGCAAGCAACTCGTTGTCGCCCAGACCTGACGGCCCGAGACGCTCGAGCTTTTCGCGGGGTCGGTCGTGGAGAGCGAGTGACTTCATCGTACCACACGGCGGGGGCCGCACGCCGGCCCGGTCGGGGGGCCGGCCCCGTCACGGCCGGCCGCCACCTCGACTCGCCTGCAAGAACCGGGCACATGTGGCGGAAAGCGAGGGTCCGTGGCGGTTGCCCCAGGAATAGCGTCTCCATCCGAGGATGATCGCCGGCGGCGTCCCGGCCCGGCCGCGAGGACGTACGCGTACGATGCGCGCAGGCGTCTCGATCGGGATTGCGGGTCTTGCGCTCAATCCCGCCCGCGGCCAGGCGCGCGGCACTCGTCCGGTCCGCCGGGCCCGCCCATCGTCGCCGGCGGCTCCGCTCGGCGCCCCACCCGACCCGCCGGGAGTCAGCGCCGTTTCACGACTCCCAGCCCGCCCATCGTCGCCGGCGGCTCCGCTCGGCGCCCCACCCGACCCGCCGGGAGTCAGCGCCGTTTCACGACTCCCAGCCCGCCCATCGTCGCCGGCGGCTCCGCTCGGCGCCCGACCGACCCTCGGGGAGTCAGCGCCGTCTTCACGGCGCGGGCTCCTGCCCGAGCCAGCGCCCGGCCATGACGATGTCCGCCCACCCCGTCAGATGGATGCCCTCGTCCGTCCAGCGCACGCGCTGCACGCCGCCCGGCGAAACCACCTCGACCTCGCGCGAGGCGCCGCCGAAGGCTGCCGCCGCCACCGCGCTCGCGCACGCTCCGGTGCCGGACGCGGCCGTCGGACCAACGCCGCGTTCCCAGATGAGTATCCGAAGCCGGGAGGCCGACTCCACCTCGACCAGCTCGACGTTGGTGCCTTCGGGGAACGCCGGATGGGTGGCGAGGGCGGCGCCGAGACGGTGGAGGCGGCGCTCGCTCACCTCGCCCCCGAGCACGATGCACTGGGGATTCCCGACCGACAGCTCGACGACCTCGACCTGCTCGCCGCCCGCCTCCACCTGCCGTCGACGGAGCCCCACCGGCGAGCCCATGAGGGCGTCGAACGTGGTCCGCCCGCCCGCCGACCCGACCCGCGCCAGTGGTACCGGGCCGGCATCGGTCTCGATGACCGGGCGACCGAGAGAGGGCCGTCCGCGGACGACGATCGCGGCCAGGCAGCGCACCGCGTTGCCGGACACCTCCGCCCGCCCCCCGTCCGCGTTGTAGAGGACCATCCGGGCGCCGGCCTCGGTGGCCGCGTGGAGCACGAGCCCGTCTCCCCCCACACCGGTGTGCCGGTCGCAGAGGCGGCGGGCCAGCGCGGCGCGCCCGGCCTCGGCGGTCTGCTCGATGGGAACGAAGAGAAAGTCGTTGCCGTAGGCGTGGGCCTTGACGAGGTCGAGTGGCATGGTTGCCGGGGTCCGTCTCCGATCAGGGCCCCAGCGGGCTCCTGAACACCCAGGTGAGGCCGACGGTCACGCCGACCTTGGGATCGAGGGCAGTGAGCCCGGTGAACAATCCGCCGTCCAACCGGACCGCCCCGCGGGTATGGCGCAGCCCGAAGGTCATGCGACCGCGGCTCTCCGTGCCGGGCGGCGGCGTCCCCCGCCGCGTGCTGATGCGCCCGTTGAGCTCGCCGACGATCTCCGACGCGGCGGTTATCGCCCGAGCCACCGAGACCCCGTAGGCCAGCACGTCGTTCTGGCGGTCGCCGCGCGTCGGGTCCGACAGAATGCCCACGCCGATGTTGCCGACGAGGCGGATCGACTGCACCGTCTTGCCGACGAGCAACGACTGGAAGAAGTCCATGGTGTCGAGCCCGAGCCCGGTCTCGTTGCTGGCGTTCGGCAGCCGCGTGGCGAACCGCAGGCCGACGGCCGGCATCACCGCGCCTTCGTCGGCCAGCTTGACCTTGGCGCCGATCACGGCGTCCTCCCAGCCCCGCGTCGTGTCGCCGGGGACCTCGACCATGTGCGCCAGCGGTGCGTCGAAGCGCTCGGAGATGACGAGGCGGCTGATGGACACCGCCTCGAGCTGTATCTCGGCCCGCGACCCCATGCCGAAGCTGAGGCCGAGCCGTGGCAACCGCAGGAGCTGCCCCTGGAGCCCCGACACGGGAAAGATGTGGTTCCACGTGTTGTCGATGCCGGCCTCGAGGAGCACGAGGCCGTCCCCGACGGGCTCGGGGTCCTCGGTCAGCAGCGGCCGCTGCTGGGCCGCCCCCGCCCCCGCGACCAGGCAGAATCCAATCACCCACCCCGCCAGACGCGTCAACCTCATCCTTCTCCCCGTTCAGAATGCCTTCCCGGTGTCGAGGAGGATCGTCACCGGCCCGTCGTTGACGGAGTCGACCTCCATGTGCGCCTGAAACACCCCGGTCTCGACCCGGACCCCGTCATCGCGGAACCGCCGGACGAGCTCGTCGTACACGGGGCGCGCTTCTTCCGGACGCGCGGCCGCGTCGAACGAGGGTCGCCGCCCCCGACGACAGTCTCCGTAGAGGGTGAACTGGGAAACGAGCAGGATGCCCCCGCCGACATCGCGCACGGAACGGTTCATGCGCCCGTCGTCGTCCGGAAAGACGCGCAACCCGACGACCTTGTCGACCAGACAGGACACGGCGTCGCGCCCGTCGCCGCGTGCGATCCCCACCAGCACCAGCAGCCCGCGCCGAATGCTGCCCACCGTCTTCTCGTCGACGGTGACCCGGGCCGAGCTCACCCGCTGAACGACGGCTCGCATCGATTTCCTGAAGCCCGCGCGCGCGACGACCCCGGATCGGCCTCCCCCGGGACGCCCGATAGGGAAACGCGGCGCGCAGGCATCGCGGCGCGTTCAGACGGCCGCCGCCTCGCCGGAGGACGGCGCCGCCGGGAGGGATGCGGCCAAGCCCGCCCGAAGCTCCGACACCGGGTTCAGGCGCCGGTCGAGCAGGTGACGCCCGGCGACGTTGCCGAGCGCCTTCAGCATCGACTGCTTCACCCCCGGATGCTCCCGTTCGAGGTCGAGCAGCAGCCGCTTGACGCGCTGCCTCTGCAGCCCCAGGTCGCCGCAGGCCGGACAGCAGCAGCCGATCACGGGCAGGCCCGCCTGCCGGGTATAGTCCCGCGCCTCCTCCTCGCTGACGTAGGCCAGTGGGCGAACGACCACGTGGCGTCGATCGTCGGAAACCAGGCGGGCCGGCATCGCCTTCAGGGCCCCGGCGAAGAACAGGTTCAGCAGCAGCGTCTCGATGAAATCGTCGGCGTGATGCCCGAGGGCGATCTTGGTTGCCCCCACCTCGCCGGCGATTCGGTACAGGACGCCGCGCCGGAGGCGGGCGCAGAGCGAGCAGGGGGTCGCCCGCTCGTCGAGCTTGTCGTCGATGATCGCGCCGATCGTCGTGTGCTCGACCCGCAGCTCCCAACCCCGCTCCTCGCAGGCCCGCTCGAGCTCGTCGTGCCGGTAGTCGCGATAACCCGAATGCACGTTCACCGCCACCAGGGTGAAGTCGATCGGCGCCCGCCGCCGCAGCGCGTCCAGCAACTGCATCAGGGCCCAACTGTCCTTGCCGCCGGACAGGCCGACCATGACCCGATCGCCGTCCTCGATGAGCTCGAAGTCGACGATGGCCTTGGTCACCCTGCGGGCCAGCTTCTTCTCGAGTGCGCTCTCGTACGCCATGACTGTGCCGTCGGGGTGTCGTGCCGCAGACCGGTCCGGCGGGCGGTGCGCCGCAGTCCCGGCGCCCGGCGAACGCGCTCCCCGGGCCGCTGCGATCCAAGTCCATGATACGACGAAAAGCGGCGGGTGGAGCAGTCCGCGCCGTCCTGCGCCCGGACGCCGAATCAGTCGAGGAACGTCCGGGGACCAGCGCTCGATCACCATCGGGCCGAACAGAAGCGGCGGGCGGAAGCAGTCCGCGCCGTTTCTGCGCCCGGACGCCGCATCGGTCGAGGAACGTCTGGGACCAGCACTCGAGCACCATCAGGCCGAGCAGGAGCGGCGGGCAGTCCGCGCCGTTCTGCGCCCGAACGCCGCATCAGTCGGGGAACGTCCGGGGACCAGCGCTCGAGCACCATCAGGCCGAGCAGGAGCGGCGGGCGGAAGCAGCCCGCACCGTCCTGCGCCCGGACGCAGAATCAGTCGAGGAACGTCTGGGACCAGCGCTCGAGCACCATCAGGCCGAACAGGAGACGGGCATGGTCGCGGCGGCCGGCCAGATGCTCGTCGACCCTGCGGGTGACCTCGCCGGGCTCGAACCAGCCCCGCCGACGCACCTGGTCGGGCCCCAGGAGGTCCTGCATCGGCAGGGCCCACTGGTGCCGCAGCCAGGTCCGGGTGGGCATGAAGAACCCCGCCGTCGGCCGTTGCAGCGTCGACTCCGGCAGGAGCGGGCGGAGCGCGAGCTTGAGGATGTACTGGCGGTCGCCGTTCCGGATCTTCAGGGAGCCGGGCATCGAGAACGCCAGCTCCATGACGTCGACGTCGAGAAAGGGCGCCCGCGTCTCCAGGGAGGTCGCCATGCTCAGCCGGTCGACGGCCACGAGCAGATCGTCGCTCAGGAACACCTGCAGATCCGCGTACAGCTGGCGGTTGAGGAGGTCGTCGGTGTGGGCGCCCTGCAGATGACGGCGAATCGGCGCGTACACGTCGCTGTCGACGAGGGCCCGGCGAAGGGCCGGCGTGTAGATGCGCCGCTTCTCGGGAACGTCGAGGACCGTCATCCACCGGTAGTGCGCGATGTTCTCGGGGCCCGTCGCCAGCCCCCGGGCGAAGCGGCGCAGCCGGTTGATGACCCCCTGCTTCTTCTCGCTGTGCGGCAACAGGGCCGTCGCCGCCGAGAGCAGCCGCAACGCGGCGTCGGGAGCCAGCTTCGACACGCGCCGCGCCAGCGCCTCGATCCGGTAGGTCCGGTAGCCGCCGAAGAGCGCGGCCCCCCCGCTGCCGGACAGGGCCGTGGTCACGTGCTGGCGGGCGATCTGCGACACCAGGAAGATCGGGAACGACGAGGCGTCGGCGAACGGCTGATCGAAATGGGCCGCCACGCGCTCGAACAACGTGGCGAGGTCGGGGTCGACCACCGCCTCCCGGTGGTCCGTCCCGAAGTGGGACGCCACCGCACGGGCCTGGGGCAGCTCGTCGTAGCCGGCCGCGTCGAAGCCGACGCTGAACGTGGAGACCGGCTGCTCGGCCGCCGTCGCCATCAGGCCGACGACGGCGCTCGAATCGACGTCCCCCCCCATGAACGCGCCGAGGGGCACGTCCGACATCATCTGGGCGGTGACCGCCCGCGACAGCGCCTCGCGGAGCGCCGACGCCGCCTCGTCGTCGCTCCAGCTCCGGATCGGCACCGAGGCCGGGTCCCAGTACCGCTCGATCTTCACCGAGCCCCGCTCGTAGATCAGGTAGTGGGCCGGGGGCAGGCTCCGGACGTCGGCGAAGATGGTCCGGGGGTTCAGCACGAACCCGTAGGTCAGGAACTGATCCAGCGCTTCGAAGTCCATCTCCCGCGACGCTTCAGGCCGCAGGAGCAGGGCCTTCATCTCGGAGCCGAACAGGAGGCGTTGCGGCGTCTGCGCATAGAAGAGGGGCTTCTCGCCGGCCCGGTCGCGACCGGCGAAAAAGCGGCGGTTGTTCGCATCCCATAATGCGAAGGCGAACATGCCGCGCAGGCGGGTCACCACGTCGACCCCGAACGCCTCGTAGCCGTGCAGTATGACCTCGACGTCGGACCGGCTCCGAAACCGGTGGCCCCTCCCGATGAGCTCCCGGCGCAGCTCGGCGTGGTTGTAGATCTCGCCGTTCGCCACGAGATGCGTCGACCCGTCCTCGCTCGAGAACGGCTGCTGCCCGTTGCGGACGTCGATGATCGGCAGCCGCCGCATGCCGAGGCCCACCCCCGGCCGGACGAGCTGGCCGTGCTGATCGGGCCCCCGATGGCGCAGGGTCTCGACCATGCGATTGACCTGGGTCGGATCCACCGGGCGGGCCGGGTCACGTTCGACGATGCCGGCGATACCGGACATGGGCAGGCTGGAGAAAGGGCGAATCCGCCACCGGCGGCCGGACCACTGCCGGCCGTGTGCAGACGCGACGATGGTACAATGGGCGCGGTCCGTAATCATCAGTTTCTTTGGCGAATCGGGCGGATCGCTCCTTCCGCGGTTCGTTTCTTCCCGCGCGGCATTGCCCGTCGCGGCGGTGGCGTCCCCGCGAATCGAGAGGCAGGTCCTCCATCGTCGGCGCCCGGCCCGAATCAGGACCGACTCATGTCCCACGCCGTCGCCCGCCTCGTCGCCGGGGCGGCCGCCGCGACGCTCCTCGCCGCGTGCGGTGCGCCGGACGCCGGCCCGGTGCTGGCTCCGTTCCGAGCCGAGCTGGACCGGCTCGTGCGCGAGGCGGAGACCGCGCGGCGCATCGCCGTCGGCGGCGTGGACGACTGGCTCTTTCTCGCTCCCGAGCTGCGGCTGGTGAGCCTGGACGGCCTGCGGGAATCGGACCCCGCCGACGTGGCGGCGCCGGCGGCGGAAACGGGCCCCGTCGCGACCATTCTCGACCTGCACCGCCAGCTCGAGGCGCTGGGCGTCGAGCTGCTCCTGGCCCCGGTGCCGCCGAAGTCGGTCATCTTCCCCGAGAAGGTGTCCGCAGCGGTGGCGGTTCCCATTCCGGTGCCGCGTCTCGACCCCGCCCTCGAACGGCTCTACGATCGGCTCCGCGCGGGCGGCGTCGACGTCCTGGACCTGACGGATCACTTCATCCGCGAGCGCTTCCACGCGGAGGGTCCGCTGTACTGCCGCACCGACACCCACTGGTCGGGCAGCGGATGCACGACGGCCGCCGCCGCCATCGCCGCCGACGTCCGGGCCCGGCCGTGGCATGCGGAGCTCGCTACGGAGTCGTTCGGGGCGAGCTGGTACAGCACCGGCATCAGCGGCGACCTCACCGGGGCCGGCGGCGTCCCCGCGCCCCGGGAAGAGTTGCGCCTGCGGGGGGTGATTCGCGCGACGGGTCGCGACCGCACCGCGGTCGCGACCGATCCCGAGAGCCCCGTCCTGCTCATCGGCGACAGTCACGCGCTGGTGTTCCATGCCGGCGGCGACCTGCACGCCACCGGGGCGGGGCTGCCCGATCAGCTCGCCTTCGAGCTCGGCCTCCCCGTCGATCTCGCGGCGACGCCGGACCCCTCCCCCGTGGCCGCCCTCGAGGCGCTCGTCGAGCGGGTTCGCGCCGACCCGGGCTACTGGAGCCGGAAGCGGCTGGTCATCTGGTGCTTCGCGGCGCGCGGGTTCGGCGCGCGCGACGACTGGCGTCCGGTATCCATCGCGCCGTGACCGAAGTCCCCCTCGTCGACCTCCGCGCGCAGTACGCGTCGATCAGACACGAGATCGACGAGGTGGTGGCGCGCGTGCTCGCGAGCGGCCGGTTCGCGCAGGGGCCCGAGGTGTCCGCCTTCGAGCGCGAGTTCGCCGCGTTCTGCGGCGCCGGCCACGGCGTCGCCGTCAACTCCGGCACCAGCGCCCTCCACCTCGCCCTCCTCGCGGCCGGCGCCGGACCCGGCGACGAGGTGATCACGGTCCCGTTCACGTTCATCGCCACCGTCGCGGCCATCCGGTACACCGGCGCGACCCCGGTGTTCGTCGACATCGACCCGCGGACCCGCACCATGGACGTGGACCGGGTCGAGGAGGCGATGAGCGCGCGGACGAAGGCGGTGGTCCCCGTGCATCTCTTCGGCCATCCCGCCGACCTCGACCCGCTGCTCGCCCTCGCCCGCCGGCGCGGCGTGACGGTCATCGAGGATGCGGCGCAGGCGCACGGGGCCGAGTACCGCGGCCGCCGGGTCGGCGGCCTCGGAGACCTGGGCTGCTTCAGCTTCTACCCCACCAAGAACCTCGGGGCGTACGGCGAGGGCGGCATGGTCGTCACCAGCGACGAGGCGCACGCCCGCGCCGTTCGCGCGCTGCGGAGCTGGGGCGGCGACGACCGGCGCTCGCCGCCGCAAGCCGGCTTCAACTACCGGATGGAGGCCCTGCAGGGCGCCATTCTCCGGGTCAAGCTCCGTCATCTCCCGACCTGGACGGCGGCCCGCCGCCGCATCGCCGCCGCCTACGACCGCGCGCTGGCCCCGACCGGGGTCACCGTGCCCGCGGCCGGGCCGGACGTCCGGCCCGTCTACCACTGCTACGCGGTGGAGACGCCGCGTCGGGACGTCCTGCGCCGGGCGCTCGAAGCGGAAGGAATCGGGACCGGGCTGCACTACCCGGCGCCGATACACCTGCAGGCCTGCTGCGCCGATCTCGGCGGCCGGGCCGGCGACCATCCCCACGCCGAGGCGGCCGCCGGCCGCACGCTGAGCCTGCCCATCTACCCCGAGCTGCCGCAGGACGTGCCGCCGCGGGTGGCCGAGATCGCGGGGCGGGTCTGCCGGGAGTGACCCTTGCGATGGGGTCGAATGCCTGCCCCGTCAGCCGAGGAACCGACGCGCGGCTATCGGAATCGCGGTCCGGATGCCCGCGACCGACGGGGCGCGGGCCCTCACGGCCGCGGCTCGGACGGTTCGTAGTAGCGCCGGTAGTCCTGGCCGATGCCCCGCCGGAAGAGCCAACCGCCGAGCGGACCCAGCCACCGCAGCACGTGGTGCATGTGGCGCAGGTCGGTCAGCTCGATGAGGTTCCCGTCGGGGTCCCGGGCGAAGAACAGGGTGTGGCCGTGGGGCGACCGCTCGGGCCGGCTGACGATCTCCACCCCCTTGTCCGCCAGGTAGTCGTGCCAGCGCGCGGTGTCCCGCACGTTGAAGCAGAGGTGCGTCAACCCGACGCGGTTCCAGGCCACCTCGGCCGCCGGCCGGTCCGGCCGGAACTCGAAGATCTCGATCACCGCCCCCCCCGGCACCCGGATCCAGCCGATCTTGCAGGTCGGCTCGGGGGCGTCGACCCCGAAGAAGCCCTGTATCCGCTCCGTCGGGGCGTCTGACACGCCCACCAGGGGGCACCCGAAGACGTCCCAGTAGAACCGGACCGCCCGGTTGAAGTCGGCCACCGTGATGCCGGTGTGGCTGAATGAACGTACGCGCACGATGGTGTCCTCCCTGCTCTCCCCGGCCACGCGCCGGCCTCGGAAGCGGGCAATTCGACTCGGCCGCCGCGCTGCGGCGCGGCCGCCTCGGCCCGTCCTGCGCCGAGGCCAGCCCGCCCGTCGAGGCCTGACGGCGTCGCTGGACGCCCGACCGACCTCCAGGGTCCGCGCCGTGCTACGGCGCAGACTACGGCGTCGCTGGACGCCCGACCGACCTCCAGGGTCCGCGCCGTGCTACGGCGCAGACTACGGCGTCGCTGGACGCCCGACCGACCTCCAGGGTCCGCGCCGCGCTACGGCGCAGACTACGGCGTCGCTGGACGCCCGACCGACCTCCAGGGTCCGCGCCGTGCTACGGCGCAGACTACGGCGTCGCTGGACGCCCGACCGACCTCCAGGGTCCGCGCCGTGCTACGGCGCAGACTACGGCGTCGCTGGACGCCCGACCGACCTCCAGGGTCCGCGCCGTGCTACGGCGCAGACTCCTGGCGCGCAGCCCCCTGCGTCCCCCGCGCCGCCATCTCGCCGGGACCGCAGCGGAGCTCCGTCCCCCGGATGTGATCGGCCGCCCGAAGGGCCTGGGCGACGATGGTCAGGCCCGGGTTGACGGCCGCCGACGACGGAAAGAACGACGCATCGACGACGAAGAGGTTCTCGACGTCGTGCGACCGGCACCAGGGATCGAGCACGGAGCGCCGCGGATCGGTCCCGAAGCACAGGGTGCCGCACTGGTGGGTCGTGTTGTGGATCGACCGCGGATGGACGTAGACGATCCCGAGCCCGAGCCGGCGCAGCATCCGCCGGACCTCGCGGACGAGCCGGTCGTGCGCGCGCACGTTGTTCGGGCGGTAGTCCAGCCGGATGCGCCCGCCGGCGTCGACCGTCACCCGGTTGTCGGGCCGGGGCAGGTCCTCGGTCATCGCGAGCCAGTCGAGCCCCCGCGCCACCCAGTAGTCGAAGAAGCCCAGCGGCATCCACGGGACGGCGGTCTGGGCCATGACCCCGTGGGTCCGCCCCTGGGACTGGATCTGCCCGAGCGGGTACCCCCCGTCCGGCCCCTCGAGATAGAAGTCGTTGATCGCCACCGTCTTCTGGAACTCGGTGTGGTTGCGGCGGAACGGATGGAACCCCGCCATCATCGTCGCGAGGTGCGCCATGTAGCGCCGCCCCACGAGACCCGAGGAGTTCGCGAGGCCGCGCGGGTGCTTCCCGTCGGCCGACTGCAGCAGCAGCCCCGCCGAGTTGACCGCCCCGCACGACAGGACCACGAGGGACGCCTCGACCCGGCGCCGCTCGCCGGCGTGGTCGACCTCCACCGCCTCGACCCGGCGGCCGCCGGGGTCCGTCAGCAGGCGCCGGGCCCGCGCCCCGGTCCACAGGGTGACGTTGTCGCGCCCGGCCGCGGGACGCACGCAGCAGACGTCGGCGTCGCTCTTCGCGTCGCGGTGGCAGGGAAACGAGTTGCACGTGTTGCACAGGATGCAACGCCCTGGCTCTCCCGGCCCCCGGAGCCCCAGGGGCAGAGGCGAGGGATGGAGACCCTGCTCGCGGATGCGGGCCACCCAGGCCTCCACCTGCTCCGCGTGAGGAACCGCGGCGTGCGGGAAGGGCTTCCGCGGGGCCTCGGTCGGATCCGCACCGGCGGTCCCGTGCACCTCGTACAGCCGCTCCGCCCGCTCGTAGTACGGCTCGAAGGCATCGTAGTCGACCGGCCAGGCCGGCGAGACCCCGTCGACGTGCTCCGTCTCGCCGAAGTCCTCGCGGCGCATCCGGAAGAGGACGCTGCCCCAGAACTTGGTGTTGCCCCCGACGCAGTAGTGCATGTACGGGCGGAAGGGCTTGCCATCGCCGTCCAGCCAGCGCTCCGACGTCTGGTAGCGCCGATGCTTCCAGACCGCCGCGGGGTCGCGGTTCTCGGGCTCCAGGGGCACGAAGCGGCCCCGCTCGAGCAGCAGGATGCGGGCCGGGGAGTCGGCCAGGGCGCGGGCCACGGTGCCGCCCCCGGCGCCGGTCCCGATGATGACGACGTCGTAGCGCTCGCTCGGCATCGCGGTTCAGGTTGCCGGCCCGCGGGCCGCCGCCGAGGGTGCCCTCGCCGTGTCTGCCGCGTAGATCTGGTCCATGATCCGCTGGTCGTCCATGGCCGTCTCCAGGCTCATCTCGGGCTGGCGTCCTGATCGAATGGCGTCCGCGAAGTCACGGTACATCGCCTGGTAGCCGCGTATGTCCCGCCACCCCGGCAGGAGCAGCCGCGGAAACCCGCGGCTCCGCACGAGGACGAAGCCCCCGTTGGACTCGAACGTGATGACGCCGTCCCGCCCGTACAGCTTCGACAGCCGGACCCCGCGCAGCAGCGAGGGCACCTCGCGCGAGTAGAACAGGGCGCCGGAGGCGCCGTTCGCGTACCGGAACGCGGCCAGCATGCTCTTCGCGCGTCGGTCCGGACCCCGCTGCGAAGGCGGCGGCGCGAACCCGACGGCGGCGGTGATGGCCGGCCCCAGGCTGTTGGCGAGGTGCAGCCAGTGGATGCCCTCCTCGAAGAAGGCGTCGCCGCCCGCCATGCTCTCGTCGTTGCGCCAGTCGTCGGCCGCCTTCAGCCGCTCGACCACCGTCGTGAACTGGGCGAGCAGCAGATCGCCGATGACGCCGCGGGCGAGGAGGCGCCGCAGACAGACGGCCAGCGGCTTGTAGTGATCGTTCTCGCCGACCAGGACCACCCGGCCGGCGCGGTCCCGCGCCGCCTGCACCCGACGGTAGTCCTCCATGCAGAGGAAGGCGGGCTTCTCCACGATCACGTGCTTGCCGGCCGCCAGCGCCTGCAGGGCCAGATCGAGATGGAACCGAGGCGGCACCGCGACGACCACCGCGTCCACCCGGGGGTCGTCGATCGCCGCCGCGTAGCCGTCGTAGCTGCACGCGCCGCGGTACCGCCGCCGACAGGCCTCGGCCCTCTCCCCGTCCCGGCTCGCGTAGCTCCAGGTGACGACCTCCCGCAAGCGCCGCAGGTGGCGGCTGTGCACCCCGGTGATGAACCCGCACCCCAGGAACGCCAGGCGCACCGGCCCGTCCCGCCGTCCCGCGTCCGAGGCCGTCATCTCAGCCCGCAATTCGTCGCCTGCCGTTCCGCTTGGCGCCCACCAGCCCTCCCGGGAGTCCGCGGCGTCCTGCGGCCCAGGCTCCGGCCCCGAGAACCGTCCTGCGGCCGCCGCGCCGTCCCGACCGGGCTCGCCGGCGAGGCCGGCGCCGACCCCACTGCCCGGACCCCGTTCACTCGCGGGATCGAGGCGCCGACGCCGGGTCGGCGGGCGTCTCGAGCACCTCGCGGACGTAGTAGGTCGGCTTGTCCTGCGACTCGTGGTACGTCCGGACCTGCAGCTCGGCCAGGAGCCCGAGGGTTACGAGCTGCACCCCCGTGAACAGCAGCAGGATGCCGAACAGCAGCAGCGGCCGCCCGCCGATGTCCTGGCCCTCGAACAGCCGGATCCAGGCCAGCCACCCGGTGATCGCGGCGCCCGCCGCGCCCATCGCGAGACCGACGAGGCCGAAGATCTGCAGCGGACGGGTCGAGTAGCTCAGCAGGAACTTGACGGTGACGAGGTCCAGGATCACGTGAGGGGTCCGGGACAGCCCGTACTTCGACCGACCGTGCCGGCGGGGCCGGTGGTTGACGACCACCTCGGCGATGCGGACCCCCTGCTCGCTCGCGATGGCGGGGATGAAGCGGTGCATCTCGCCGTAGAGGCGCAGCGACTTGACCACCCCGGCCTGGAACACCTTGAGCGAGCAGCCGTAGTCGTGCAGCCGCACGCCGGTGACGCGGGAGATGAGCCGGTTGGCGACGGCCGAGACGAGCCGGCGCGAGAGCCAGGGGTCGCGGCGCGCCTTGCGCCACCCGCAGACGATGTCGAACCCCTCGCCGAGCTTGTCGATCATCCGCGGAATCTCGCCCAGGTCGTTCTGCAGGTCGCCGTCGGCGGTTGCGATGAGGCGTCCCCGGGCGGCCGCGAACCCGGCCGAGAACGCCGCCGTCTGTCCGAAGTTGCGGCGCAGGCGGACCACCCGCATCCGGGGGTCGGACGCCTGCAGCCGGGCGAGCCGCTCGAACGTGCCGTCGGTGCTGCCGTCGTCGACGAAGACCATCTCGTAGGTGCGCCCCCAGGCGTCCAGGGTCCCCGTCAGCTCCCGGTAGAGCTCATCGACGTTCGGGGCCTCGTCCAGGAGAGGAATGACGACGGACAGCTCTGGGCTCATCAATCGCGGAGTGGAGACGCGGTTCGGCGGGATTATATGCCGGACGCGACGGCGCCGGGCCGGGGCGAACGAGCGCGGGGCACCCCGACCGCCGCCGTCCCGTGCGGCCTCAGAACCCGACGTTGAACGTGAAGGCGGTGGTCATTCCTCCCAGATCGATTCGCTCGGCGAGGAAGCCCTGGTCGAGGCCGACCACGCCCTGGGCGTCCTGGTAGCGGAACTCGATCCCCGCCGCGTAGCGACGTCCCCCGAACCGCAACCCCGCGAGGTAGACGCGACCGACGTCGCTGCCGTTCGCCGTGTACTGGCCCCAGAAAACGGGCGCGTCCTCGTAGCCGAAGTCGATGAACTCGCCGACCTCGCTGTAGCGCCAGTTGAAGAGGCCCACCCCCGCGCCCGCGTAGGGCTGCACCACCGCCCGCCGCCCGAAGGGGAAGAAGCGGGCGGTTGCGGTGACCGGCGCCACCCGCAGCGTGAAGTCCTGCTCGATCTCGGTGCCGTCGAAGTCGACGAACTGGTCGTAGACGCTGAAGGCCGTCCGCCGGTACCAGCCGGCCCCGACCCCGACCTCCAGGTAGTCTCCGACCCCGAGGAGCCACTCGGCGCCGACGCTGGCGCCGTTCAGGTCGTCCGGGAAGAAGTAGAAGTCCTGCAGGTTCGCGAGCAACACGTCATCGGCGATGCGCGTATCCGCCCCCCGGACCGTGAACCGCCCCAGGTTCAGGCTCAGCCAACTGTCCTGCGCCAGCAGCGGCGCCGGCCACGCGAGCGCCAGCAGCGCCGCCAGCGCGATCCCTCGCATCGACCTCATCGACATCTCGTCCTCCTCACGGGCCGCCGGCCGCGCCCAAGCCGTCGTGTCGCGGCCGGCTTCGGTGACCCGCTACGGGGATACGCAACAGTCGTGCCAGGGCCAGGATTTCCGACAACCTGCTTTCTTGCAGCAACTTGAAGGGTTCTCGCCAGAAAATTCGGTGTCCATTCCAGATGACACCGCGCAAGCTACCCCATCCTACCTGCCGGCTTGCCGTTTCCGCTCGGGCAGAGATGGACGAAGGCGCGCGGCGGTGGGGCGATTCCGGCGTCGAGGATGAGAGGCTGCGCGGAGCACCGGCAACCGCTGGCAACCGTCTCAGCCCGGCGTGGTATCGTCGGATGGGACCTCACGGTCAGGACTCCGGGACGATGTCGAGGGTGTAGTCGAGCATCCGGTCGCCGTCGAAGATCCAGCGGCCCGCGAACCGGCGCCCTCCGACGACGAGCGGCAGCCAGTGGCGGTCGTCCTCCCACATCTCGTCGAAGGGGATCGCGCCGACGTCGAACCAGAAGGGCGCGGCCTCGTCGGTCTCCACCGGCTCGCCGTCGACGTCCGCCGCGCGGTACACGCGGACGAACGTCGAGTAGCCGTCGACGAACTGGAAGCAGTGCTGGCCGAGCCGGACGAGGCCGAGCGGGGTCACCCCCAGCTCCTCGCGCATCTCCCGGACCGCGCAGTCGTCGAACGTCTCCCCCGCCTCGCGCCGGCCGCCGGGGCCGTTGATCTTGCCGGCCCCGAGCCCGCGCTTCTTGCGGATGAGGAGGATGCGCCGGTCCTTGACGACGAAGACGAGGGTCGCAGGATCGACGGCCCGCCACGACGTCCAGTCGATCTCGCGCACGCGCCGCGCCGTCATCCCGCCGGCTCCTGCCCCACGTCGGGGGACCGGAGCGATCGGCTCGCGATAATCCGGAGCATCTCGTCGTGAACACGCCCGTTCGAGGCGACGATCTCGTCGCCGTGGGTGTCGAACGCACCGCCGTCGAACCGCGACAGCCGCCCCCCCGCCTCCTCGACCACGAGGCTGGCCGCCGACATGTCCCAGGGGTGCAGGCGCTGCTCCCAGAAGCCGTCGAACCGTCCCGCCGCCAGGTAGCACAGGTCGAGGGCGGCGGAGCCGAGCCGCCGCACCGCGCGCGCCCGGGCGACGAAGGCGCCGAAGAGCCCGACCAGGTCGTCCACGTTGGCGTGCACATCGTAGGGGAACCCCGTGCAGAGCATCGCGTCGAGCACCGAACCGGTATCGGACACCCGCAGGGGGGCGTCGTTCAGCCAGGCCCCGGCGCCCCGTTCGGCGGTGAACAGCTCCCGGCGCGTGGGGTCGTAGACGGCCGCCACGACCGGCCGCCGGTCCACTTCCAGCGCCAGGCAGGAGCAGAAGATGGGCAGGCCGTGTGCGAAGTTGACGGTGCCGTCGAGAGGGTCGAAGACCCACTGGTGGCGGGCCGCCGCCCGCCCGGGGTCGTTCCCGAGCTCCTCGGCCAGCACCTCGTGTGCGGGAAAGCGCTCCGCGATGACGGCGCGGCCCATCCGTTCGACCTCGACGTCGATGGCGGTGACGAGATCGATCGCGCCCTTCTTGCGGACCTGGAGATCGCCGCCGAGGCGGTCGAGCTGGATCTCGCCGGCGCGCCGCACGATCTCGACGGCGGTGGCCAGCCACGTGGAAGGGTGCGTCATGTCGTCAGGCAGGAGAGTCCGCACCGTTCCGCGGCGCGGACCCCTGGGGGGCCGATTCGCGGGAGACCGCCTGGAGGGACTTCACCATCACCACCTCCATGCCCCCCTCCGGCGCCCGCCCGATGCGCACCTCGTCCATGAGGCTGCGCATGAAGAAGATGCCCCGGCCGCTCGACTTCAGCAGGTTCTCGGGGGCCAGGGGATCGGCAATCTCGACCGGGTCGAAGCCGTCGCCCTGGTCGACGACCCGCACCGTCAATCGCTTCGGATCGGACGGGGGGGCCAGCCCGAACTCGACGGTGACGAGCTTGTCCTCGATGTCCCGGTTCCCGTGCTTGATGGCGTTGATCACGGATTCGCGGACCGCCACCCCGATCCAGTGAATCGAGTCGCCGTCGAATCCGACGATCTTCCCCAGCTCGTCGCTGACGACCTGGACGAAGTCCACCATGTCGAAGTGACTGCGGAACGTCAGACGAACGACAGGGTCGCTGGTCATGCGGCTGTGTCTCGGTCGGGATGAACGGTTCCCCCCGGCTCTCGCGGCGCGCGCCCGGGCCGCCGGCCCCTCCGGGGCCCGCGGCAGTAGACGCGCCGCCCCGGCCACCCTCCCGGCATCGGGCGCGGCGACGCAAGTGCGTAACATACTGTCGCTCCCCGCTCGGCGCAAGACCGGCCGCGCCGCGAACCTCCCCGTCGCGCCCCCCGATCGCGCTCCCCTGATATAGTGCTGGCGATGTCGTCCGTCGTCGTGCAACCCGCCGCCCGTGTCCGCGGCCGCGTCCCGGTACCCGGCGACAAGTCGATCTCGCATCGCTACGCGCTGCTCGCCGCGCTGGCCGAGGGCCGGTCGACCATCGCCGGCTACGCGCCGGGGGCCGACTGCGCCTCCACCTTGGCGTGCCTCCGCGCACTCGGGGTCCGCGTGGAGGGGCCCCGATCAGCCGGCGGGGCGACCGGCCGGCCGGTCGTGATCGTCGACGGCCGCGGCGTCGGCGGCCTCGGAGCGCCGACGGGGCCCCTGGATGCCGGCAACTCCGGCACGACCCTCAGGCTGCTGTCCGGCGCTCTCGCCGGCCATCGGTTCACCAGCGTCATCACCGGGGACGGCTCGCTCCGCCGCCGGCCGATGCGCCGGATCATCGAGCCCCTCTCGCGGATGGGGGCGCGGGTGACGGGCGACGGGGGTTGCCCGCCCCTCACCATCGCCGGCTCGCGGCTCGAGGGCATCGACTACACGCCGCCGGTCCCGAGCGCCCAGGTCAAGAGCGCGGTGCTCCTGGCCGGGCTCCACGCGTCGGGCGACACCACGGTGAGAGAGACCGCCGCCACCCGGAACCATACGGAGCTGGCCTTGCCGATGTTCGGCGCCGAGCTGCGTCGGGTCGACGGCGGCGTCACGCTGCGCGGCGGACAGCGCCTGCGGGCGGCCGGGCTGACGGTGCCCGGCGACCTGTCGTCCGCCGCGTTCTGGGCGACCGCCGCCGCCGCCCTGCCCGGCTCGGACGTCACCCTCGAGGACGTGGGGCTCAACCCCACCCGCACGGGCATCCTCGCCTGGCTCCGGCGGGCGGGGGCGGTCGTGGACCTGCTGCAGGTCATCGAGGACACCGGCGAGCGGCAGGGCTCCATCCGGGTCCGCCACGGCGGCAATCGCGCGCTCACGGTGGGGCCGGCGGACGTGCCGGGGCTCATCGACGAGCTGCCGGTGCTGGCGGCGCTGGCCACGCATGGCGGCGAGCTGCGCGTGACCGGCGCCGGAGAGCTGCGGCACAAGGAGAGCGACCGCATCAGCGCGCTGGCCGACGGCCTGCGCGCGCTCGGAGGACACGTCGAGGAGGTGGCGGACGGCTTCCACGTCGCCGGCGCCCGGCCGCTTCGGGGCGGCGAGGCCGACGCGGCCGGCGACCACCGGCTCGCGATGGCGTTCGCCATCGCCGCCCTCGGCGCCCGGCAGCCGAGCCGAATCCGCAACGCCGAGGCCGTCGACGTGTCCTACCCGGGCTTCTTCGATGTGCTGGCGGCCCTCTGCATCCCCAGGCAGCAGTCCGCGCCGTGAATCGGCGCGGACTGCCGCGGACTGGTTGGGCGCCAGGCGGAGCCGCCGGGCGACGATTGGAGGGCGAGGAGTCCGCGCCGTGGAACGGCGCCGACTCCGGCAGGATTGGCCGGGCGCCAAGCGGAGCCGTCAGGCGACGATTGGAGGGCGAGCCGCCCCCGGTTCCGGCCCGGACGCGGCGTCTGCCGATGCGCACTGACAAGATCTACCTGGTCGGGTTCATGGGCGCCGGCAAGAGCAGCGTCGCCGGCGCCCTCGGCGGGAAGCTGGGTTGGCGCGTCGAGGACATCGACGACCTCATCGAGACGCGCGAGGGCATGACCGTCGCCGACATCTTCTCGCGGCGCGGCGAGGCCTACTTCCGCCGCGTGGAACGGTCGGTGCTGGCCGCCCAGGTTCCGGTGCGTCACGCGGTGGTCGCGACCGGCGGGGGCACCTACGCGGACCCCGCCAACCGCTCCCTGATCGATCGCGACGGCGTCTCGATCTGGCTTGATGTATCCTTGACGCAGGTCATCGAGCGATTGCCGAGCGACGGAAGACGACCGCTGGCCGCCGATCGAGCGGGCATGACGCGGCTCTTTCGCGACCGGCTGGCCGCCTACCGGCGCGCCCACGTCCGGCTGGACGCCGGCGCGCCGGTCGGAGATATCGTCGAACGGATCATCGACCGGCTGGAGTTGTAGCCGGCCGACCTGGCGGGCAGCCGACCGGCTCGATACCCGGCACCCGCGGTGAGGCCGCGCGTCGCGCCTGGATGAGGCGCGTCCGCGGGCCGGCGTGGCGAGGCCGTTCCCGATGCGCTTCCTGATTCTCAGCGACATACACGGCAACATCGACGCTCTCGACGCGGTGCTCGCCCGCTCGCCGCCCGAGTCCTACGACCGCTTGCTGGTGCTGGGCGATCTGGTCGGCTACTGCGCGAACCCGAACGAGGTCGTCGAGCGCATCTTCCAGCTCGAGCCGGACGTCGTCATCCGGGGCAACCACGACAAGTTCTCGACCGGGGTGGCGGAGCCCGACGACTTCCGCCGGGTCTCGGCGGAGGCGGCGCGCTGGACCCACAGGGCCCTCACTTCTGAGAACCGGGAGCGGGTGGCGGCGCTGCCGGCGGGACCGAAGCGGGTGAACCGCGAGATAGAGGTGTGTCACGGCACGCTGTCGGACGAGGACACCTACATCGCCGACGAAGAGGACGCGATCCGGGCCTTCGAGGCCTCGCGACGCCCCATCTGCTTCTTCGGCCACACCCACGTGCCGGTGGCCTACGTGCAGCGGGGGTCCGACGTGGCGGTGACCCACCCCATACCGGGCGGCCCCGACACCACCGTCATCAACGTGGACAAGAAGTGGCGCTATCTCGTCAACCCGGGCTCGGTGGGACAACCCCGCGACACCGACTCGCGGGCGTCCTACGCGGTCTACGACTCGAAGAGGCCGAGCATCGAGCTCCGGCGCGTGCCCTATCGCATCGACCTCGCGCAACAACGCATCACCGAGGTGGGGCTTCCCGAGAGCCTCGCCTTCAGGCTCGGCCTGGGTCGCTAGTGGTGTGTCCGAGGAATGACTTTGTAGTTGTTCCCATGCAGCCGACGGACCGTGGAACCGCTGCACCGCGCCCGAAGGGCGCCAGCGAACAGGCCGAGGCGCCCGCCTGACAAGTGCCAAGGGCCTCCCGCGGCCCTCGACGCCCGCGGGAGGCAACGGGGTCAGGCGTCCCGGGCCTTCCTCCGGGCGGCTCGCTCCTCGCGGCGCCGCAGCTCCGCCGCGTAGGCGTCCGCGGCGGCGCGGGACCCGAGGATCCAGCCGACCACCAGCCCCAGCAGCAGGATGGCGGGAATGTAGACGAAGTGTCCGGCGGGCATCGTCGGGGGAAGCCTCAGCCGTCGTCGCGGTCTCCGATGCGGCGGTTCGCGTCGGCGAGCTCGGCCTCGACGGTGCCCAGCCGCTGCCAGATCGTCCAGAGGTAGCCGACGGCGATCGCCCAGACGACGGCGTAGGCGCCGGCCACGAGGGGCGCCGCCGGCATCTGGTCCTCCGGCGGAATGTCGGCCATCGGCACGAAGCCGTCCTGGGCCGCGGTCGTGGCGGGCTGGGCCGCATCAAGCACGGCCATGCCGGCCGCCGCGCCGACGACCAGCCCCAGCACCAGCACGCGGGACACACCCCATCGAGACGCCGCCCGCCGCGACGCGCCACGCAGACGCAGAATCCCCACTAGTCCTCCTCCAACGCCAGGTAGAGGCGATCGAGCGCCGCCCGCTGCTCTTCCAGCCGGGTCCGGGCCGCGAGCAGCGCCATGCACAACACGATGAACCCGGCGAACGACCACCAGAGCGGAAGCCCGAAATCGACCGGGAGCGTGGGCACCACCGACGTGCGGGGATGAACGGTGCGCCAGATCTCGGTCGAGACGTAGAGGAACGGCACGTTGGCCATGGCGAAGATGCCGACTCCCGCCGCAAGCCGATCGGAACCGGCCCCGCCGTACTGGCGCAGGAGCAGATAGGCGACCAGGATCAGCTCCAGGATCACCGCCATCGTCAACCGGGCGTCCCACTGCCACCACACTCCCCAGGCCTTGATCCCCCACAGGGGCCCGGTGATGAGTCCCATCAGCCCGAACACCACCGCCAGCTCGGCCGCGGCGACGGCGAGGCGGTCGGCCGCCGGCTTCCCCCGGAACAGGTACTGCACGCTCGCGATGCCGAGCACGAAGACGGCGAGGAACATCGCCATCCACGCCGGGAAATGGAAGTAGAAGATCTTCTGCACCAGCCCCATCGTCGATTCGTAGGGCGCCCGGATGATGACGATGGGAGCGGTCACGAAGAAGAAGGCCGACAGGCCCGCGAGCACGGGAAAGAAGCGTCGGTTCATCGCTGTCATTCTGTCATGACCGGCTCGAATGTCCATAGCGCGAGGGTCAGGAACACCGCGTCGAAGAAGAACAGCAGGCCGATCCAGAGCCGCGCCATCGCGAGGTTCGGCTCGGGGTCGATGAGCACCGCGGTGCCGCTGACCCCCATGATCAGCACCGGGATGGTAACCGGATACAGCAGCACCGGCAGCAGGACGGCGCGGCTGCGGGCGCGCACGAGCATCGCCGAGAACAGGGTCCCCACGCTCGCGAACCCCAGGGTGCCGAGCGACAGCAGCGCGAAGAGCCGAACCGGATGCCGGAACAGCGGGGCCTCGAACAGGAACGCCACCATGACCGTCACGATCGCCTCGACCACCGCCAGGAGCAGCAGCAGGCCCACCAGCTTGCCGACGTAGATGGCGGGGCGGGCCACCGGCGCCAGCAGCAGGCCCCGCAGGGCGTCGTGATACCGCTCCCGCTCGAAGGCGCGGCCGAGAGCCAGGGTGCCGGAAAAGGCGATGGCGATCCAGAGGATGCCCGCCGCCGCCCCCTCCACCGCGCGCCCGGCCCGGACGAAGCCGAACGAGAACACCAGCACGCAGGAGATGGCGAAGAAGACGGTCGTGAACAGCAGCTCGCGGCTGCGCGACTCGACGCGCAGGTCCTTGCGGACGACGAGCCAGGCCACCCGCAGGAACTCCCTCATCGCGCGCCCCCGGCCGCGACGGCGGCCCGGTACCGCTCGCGCAGCGTCCCCTCGCCCCCGAGGGGCCGCAACCGGCCCGCCCGCAGCAGGAGCGCCCGGTCGAGGAGGCCGTCGACGATGTCGAGGTCGTGGGTGGCGAGCACGACGATGCGCCCCTTGGCCCGCAGGTCCCCGAGCCGCGCCACGAGCCGGCCGCAGGACGCCTCGTCGAGCCCCGTGAACGGCTCGTCGAACAGGGCCAGGCGCGGGTCGTGCAGCAGCGCGCGCTCCAGGGCCAGCCGCTGCCGCATGCCGCGCGAGAACCCCTCGACCACGTCGTCGGCGCGGTCTTCGAGACCGGCCCGGGCCAGGGCCTGCGCGGCCGCGCGCCGGGGGTCGTCGACGCCGTGGAGCCCCGCGAAGAACTCCAGGTTCTCGCGGGCCGACAGCTCCGGATACAGCTGCAGATCGTGGGAGAGGAAACCGATGTGGCCGCGGAGCGCCGCGCCCGCCTCGCCGGCCGTCGCCGAGCCGTAGCGCACGCTCCCCGCGGAGGGCGCGGCGAGGGTCGCGAGCACCGACAGCAGGGTCGACTTGCCGGCCCCGTTCGGGCCGAGCAGCCCGACGATCTCGCCGGCCGCGCAGTCGAACGTCACGCGGGACAGGGCGCGACGGCGCCCAAAATGACGGGACACTCCGGCCACCGCGATCCGCTCGAAGTCGACGGGGTTGGGAATCGGCACTCGGCTCTCAACACCCGGCCGGTCCAGACGCGAGAGCCCCGGCCCGCGGCCCCGACCCTCCGCGAGACCCCGGGAGCCCATGGTGAAGGAACCGGGATTCGACCGGCCGGGCGCCGGGCGCCCCGTCGATCCGCCGGCGCCCTCCGGGAGCGGTGCAACCCGGTGCCTCACGAGCTCGCAGCCGGTTGCAAGTCACCAATCGAGCCCCGAGCGCCGCGATCAAGCGGGCGCCTGACCCGAAACGGCCGCCGCGACGCCGACCGCGAGACCCTCGTCCAACTCCCGCAGGACGTCCTGGAGCTGGTCGATCAACTCGGCCCGCCGCGTCCCGTACCGCGTGGACTTGATCCGGCCCTGCCGATGCTGCCGCTCCACCTTGACGAGCTCGGTGAACAGCTTCTCGCGGCGGCGCTCCAGGGTCTCGCGCCGGTTCGGCTCCGCCGGGCCTCCGGCCCCCGAAGACCCCACGAACCCGATGGCGACGATGAGCGCCGACAACGCCAGGGTGACGATGCGGGGCCATCCACTGTGGTGGGGCAGGCCGCTCAGCTCCAGGACCACCGGCTCCCCCGCCGGCACCCGCCGGCCGGCGCCCCAGATCAGGGCCGACAGTCCCGTCTCGTCGGCGCCCATCTCGCCGCGCCGCTCGATCTGGGCCGACGCCACGTCTAGCGCGCCCCACTGCTCGACGAAGACCAGCAACTGCTCGAAGTCCGCGGGAAAGATCTGCGACAGCACGAGGTCGCCTCCCGAGTAGGGCAGGATGCAGGCCACGTGCACCGGGGTCACCCCCGGCTCGAAGGCACCCTGCACCCACACCCGCGGGCCGTCGACGAGGGTCCGCGGCGTGGAGCCCTGCAACACCGTCCCTGCCTGCGCCCCCGGCGGCAACCGGAACTCGAACGGCAGCTCGGGCTCGACCGGCCACGGCGACTGGTTGAACACGTCGAGCAGGTAGTACACCTCGATCTGCTCTTCGCCGAGCTCGACGAGGATGCGCGATTCCTGGCTCAGGGTCACCCGGCCCGTGCGCGCCTCGGGACGGGCGTCGGCGTCGCCGGGGTCGCCCGACGCCCCCACCAGCAGGACCGCCACCCCGCCCCGGCCCGGCGCCGCGAACCGCAGCGACTCCAGCGCCACCCCGTCGAGCTCGGTCGCCACCGTCACCTGCTCGCCCGGGTTCAGGGTCAGGAAGGTCGCCCGGCCTTCCCCGTCCGTGTCCGCCGTCGACACCCGGTCGCCGGCCCTGAGCTCGACCGTCTGACCGGCCACGTTGTTCGCGAAGCTGCCGCGGATGACCCGCACCGTGATCGACCCGTCCGAGAGGTTGGGGTCGGGGCGGGGAATCCCCGACATCTGCCGCGGGTCCGGCTGGGCGAGCACGGACGCGGCGGCGAAGCACAGCAGCACGACGGCGGCGACCGGACCCGTCGCTCCCGTCGCGCGCCGCGGAAGCCTCCCGGCGCCCGGAACGGTCCGGACGCGGCGAGCGGTCCCGTTCATGCCACCGCCCCCGTCAGCTCCGCGCCGCACTCCTTGCAGAAACGGGCGTCCCTGTCGTTGGAAGTCCCGCAGCCGCCGCAGGTCCGACTCGCGACGCCGGACGCGGCCGCCGCCGGCTCCGGCTGGCGGCCCATCCGCTCCTCCAGCTCGCGCTCGATGACCGCGAGGAAGTCGACCGCCTCGACGTCGAGCTGCTTCATGAGGCGGATCGCCCGCGCCCGGAGTCGCCCGCCCATCTCCTGGAAGTCGGCGTCCGACACCTTGCCCATGGCGCGGTCGAACTCGAGCTCCTTGATGGACCGCAGCACCAGGGTCTTCTCGCGCTCCACCGCGGCCCGGCTCCGCGAGCCGGCCATCACCGTCGTCTCCTGGAAGGTGCCCTGGGTGAGCGGCATGATCGCCCGGTAGATCATCAGCCCCACGAAGCCGGCCGCGCCGACGGCCAGGGTCAGCAGGATCGCGGCGACCGGGTCCGACGGCCTCCCGACGAGGATCGCGACCGTGGCCGCCACCAGGGCGGCGAGGACGAACAGGTGCCAGGGGCGGAAGGAGGAGGTGTCGATGGCCCGCTTCATGGAGTCAGTCGAGGTCCCGCAGCTCGTCGTCCAGACGGGCTTCGAGAAGGTCGCGCTCCTCGTCGGGGCGGCCGTCGTCCGACGGCGGCGCCTGGTCGCCGGGACGCGTCCAGCGCACCAGGGCGGCGCCCAGCGCTACCGCGCCCGTCGCGGCCAGGAAGTACGGAAAGAGCCACGCGAGACGGTTAAAGCCCTCGTCGAGGGGCGCGGCGAGCGCCTCCTGGCTCTGGTGCTTGTCGATGTAGAAGCGGAGCACCTCGTCGCGGGTCAGCCCCTCGGCGACCAGGTTCCTGAGCTCCTCGCGGGTGGCGGAAGCCTCGGCGCACGTGCACTCGGCGAGGATCTTCTTGCCGCACCCCGGGCTGCCGCACATGCAGACGAGCGAGCGCTGCAGGTCGAGCTCGAGCGCGCTCGCGGGGACGTTGGCGTCCTGCAGGGCGCCCTCGATCGCGACCGGTTGGGCCGCGGCGACCGCGGGCAGCATGGCCGTCAGCCCGAACGCGAGCAGCGCCATCGTCGCCGTCGACGCGGTCGCGGCCCCCTCCGGCACGGTCGCCCCCGCGTAGGCGAAGGCGCTCTCGGGCAGCAGCGCGATGCCCGTGCCCAGCGCCAGCACCGTGAAACCGAACCAGATCCAGTTCACCAGGGGGTTCACGGTGATCTGGAAGCTCGCGGCCTGATCGCTGAGCTCGTAGCCGGCGAGCACGATGTAGAGGTCGTCGGCGATCGTCCTCCGCATCGCGACCTCGGTCGTCGGCTCGGTCTCGTGCTTGAAGAAGAACCAGCGCGCCGGGTAGAGCTCGCCGACGACCTCGTCGTCCTCGAGCACCGTCATGTGGGCGGTGATCATCTGCTTCTGCGAGTCGGTGTTCTGGCTCAACCGGTCGTAGCGCACGGTGTAGGGCCCCAGCTCGTGCGCGTCTCCCGGCTTCAGCAGCACCTGCGAGTCGAGCTTGTAGCCGGCCCCCGCGAAGCCGAGGAACATCAGCACGATGCCGACGTGCACGACGTAGCCGCCGTAGCGGCGCCGCGACCGGGCCACGAGCCCGATCATCGCCGTCATCAGGTCCGTCCCCGTCGCCTCCCGCCGCACCGCCGCGCCGCGGATGAACTCCTGGCTGATGGTCCCGACCACGAACGCACACAGGGCGAAGCACAGCCCCGACACCCAGACCCGGAAGCCGAGCGCATACAGGCCGACGCCCGTGACCACCGCGAGCACCACCGGCCACATGAACTGGTAGCGCAGGTTCGAGGGCGACGACCGCCGCCACGCCAGCAGCGGCCCGATGCCGGTCAGGGTCAGCAGGATGAGGCCGATCGGCAGCATCCACTTCGTGAAGAACGGCGGCCCCACCGTCAGCCGCATGCCCGTGACCGCCTCGCTCAGGGTGGGGAACATCGTCGCGAACAGCACGAAGACGGCCGAGAACAGCAGAATCCAGTTGTTCACGAGGAACGCGGCCTCGCGCGACACCCATGATTCGAGCTCGTTCCGCGCCCGCAGCAGCGGCAGCCGGTAGATCACCAACCCGAAGCTGAAGATCAACAGGACGACCATGAAGATCGTGAACATCCACGCCAGCGCGATGTCCTGGCCGAACGCATGCACCGACTGCACGATCCCCGACCGGGTCATGAACGTTCCGAAAATGGTGAGGAAGAACGTCAGGATGACGAGCGTCATGTTCCACACGCGGAGCATGCTGCGCCGCTCCTGCACCATCACCGAGTGGAGAAACGCGGTCGCCGTGAACCACGGCAGCAGGCCGGCGTTCTCGACCGGGTCCCAGCCCCAGTAGCCGCCCCAGCCGAGCTCCTCGTAGGCCCAGATCATCCCCAGCGTCAGCCCCAGCGACAGGAACAGCCAGGACATCATCGTCCACCGGCGCACCGCCCGCAGCCACGAGTCGTCGAGGTGCCCGGTGATCAGCGCCGCCATCCCGAAGGCGAACGGAATCGTCATCCCGACGAAGCCCGTGTAGAGCGACGGCGGGTGAATCGCCATGTAGGGGTTCTGGAGCAGCGGGTTGAGCCCCCGCCCGTCGAGTGGCGCCTGAGTCAGGTAGGTCGCGAAGGGGTTCTTGTGCACGATCATCACGAACAGGAAGAACATCTGCACGACCGCGATGACCGCGACGACGTAGGGAATCAGCTCGCGCTGCCGCTCCCGGTTCGAGTAGACGGCGGCCGACCCGAAGGCGGCGAGCAGCGTCACCCAGAACATGATCGACCCGTCGAGCCCGCCCCAGTACGACGTGAACTGGTAGAACAGCGGCTGGGCCGAATCGGAGTACTGGTCGACGTAGCGGATCGAGTAGTCCTCGGTGATGAAGGCGTGGATGATGACGGCCGACGCCAGGAGCATCAGCGCGGTGACGAGGTACGAGGCGCCGATGCCGCTCTCGATCAGCCGGGTCGAGCGGCGGCGCGCCCCCGCCACCGAGATGACGGCGGCGTAGGTGCAGACGACGAAGGCGGCCAGGAGGGTGAACGAGCCCAGGGATGCCATCGTGATTAGACCTCGCGGAGGAGTGTTCGAAGGCCCGCCCCGAGCGGGCGGGGCCTCCCCTGACGGAGGAGGGGCGATCCGCGGACCGCCCCCGCCGAAGCTCGACTCCCGTCGGAACGCCGAGGAACTCCAGCCCGCCGATCGTCGCCCGCGGCTCCGCTCGGCGCCCTACCAATCCGGCAGGAGTCCGCGCCCTTCCACGGCGCCGACTCCCAGTAGCTCGACGCCGCTAGTAGCTCGACGCCGCCGCGCCCAGGGTGGGCTTGGGCTCGTACTTGGACGGGCACTTGGCCATCACCCCGTTCGGCTTCACGGAGAAGCCGTGGGGCGACAGCTGCCCCGAGATGACCACCTCCGAGCCGTCCTGGAAGGTGTCGGGAACGATGCCGGTGTACTCGGCGTCGATCACGGAACCGTTGTTCTCGACCTTGAACCGGTACTCCAGGGTGTTCGGCTTGACGAGCCGGGACCCCGGCACCACGTATCCGTGGACCTGGAGATTCTTGCCGTACCACGCCTCGGGCTCGGCCAGGACCTCGTCGACGTGCATGTAGTACTCGGTGCCCTCGGCGAGCGTCCCCCAGAGCAGCCCGCCGAACGCGGCGGACAGGACCAGGGTGGTCACGATCATCTTCACGGTCTTGGCTGGCATGCTGTTGCACCCTCATGGCGCGAAGACCGCAGTCCGTCTTCGGACGCCAAACCGAAAATCGCCGGATATGCTGAAGGATACCGTGACGAAGCCCGGCCGGTCAACGGTGCGGGCCGCGAAATGCGGGCTCCGCGGCGGCGGGACTCCCCCCGTCGGCGAGCTCGCGGAGCAGACCGTCGACCAGCTCGACGGGCAACCCCACCACGTTGGTGTACGACCCCTCGATGCGGGTGACGAACCGCGATGCCCGGCCCTGGATCGAGTACGCGCCGGCCTTGTCGGCCGATTCGCCCGTCGCCACGTACCACGCGACGTCGCCGGGGCTCAGCGCCCGGAAGACCACGCGGGTCGACTGCACGCCGTCGCGGCAGCGGTCGGCAGCGTGCAGGGCGACGCCGGTCAGCACCTCGTGGGCCCGGCCGGACAGCCGGCGCAGCATGGCGGCCGCCCCCGCGGCGCCGTCCGGCTTGCCCAGCACCGCGCCGTCGACCACCACGAGCGTGTCGGCCCCGAGCACCACCGCTCCCCGATGGCGCGGCGCCACCGCCGCGGCCTTCTCGCGCGCCAGTCGGCGCACCAGCTCGCGCGGGGCCTCCCCCTCCCGCCGGCGCTCGTCGATGTCGGCCGGCGCCACCTCGAACCGGTAGCCGGCGCAGGTCAGCAGCTCCGACCGGCGCGGCGAGCGGGAGGCGAGCACGAGTCGCATTGAGCCTGGATGTTACATTACAGTAAATCGGATGCGGGGCGGCCATCGCGGCGGGAAGGGCGGATCGATGACGGCGGCGGGACGGTGCACCACCGCCGCCGTCGGGGCCCTGTTGCGCGACCAGCCGCTCTCGCCCGGCAAGGTCTCGCTGGCCTGGAGGGCCGCCGTCGGGCCGGGCTTCCACCGGGTCACGACGGTCGCGCTCGAGCCCGAGGGCACGTTGCGGGTCAGCGCCGCCGACCGGCACTGGGCCCGCGAGCTCCACCGGTCGCGCCCCCTCGTCGCCGCGCGGCTGAAGCAGCTCCTCGGCGACGGGGTCGTGACCCGCATCGAGATCGCAACATCGCGTCACCGCGGAGGAGAGACAGTCCCATGCGAGAGTCGGTCATCGTCAGCGCCGCCCGCCTGCCCACCGGGAAGTTCCTCGGCGCCCTGAAGAGCCTGCCGGTCACCGATCTGGGGGCCCGGGTGGTCCGCGAGGCGGTCGCCCGCGCCGGCATCGAGCCCGGATTGGTCGACGAGTGCATCATGGGCAACGTGGTCTCCGCCGGGGCCGGCCAGGCCCCGGCGCGGCAGGCGGCCATCAGGGGCGGGCTCCCCGACCACGTCGGGGCCCTGACCATCAACAAGGTGTGCGGGTCGGGCCTCAAGGCGGTCATGCTCGCCTCGCAGGGCATCGCGACGGGAGACATCGACGTCGCCGTGGCCGGGGGCATGGAGTCGATGAGCAACTGCCCCTACATGCTCACGCGGGCGCGAGAGGGCATGCGCATGGGCAACGCCGAGGTCCTCGACTCGATGCTCCACGACGGGCTCTGGTGCTCGCTCGAGAACCAGGGCATGGGCATCGCCTGCGAGGCGGTGGTCGAGCGCTACGGCGTCTCTCGCGACGACCAGGACGCCTTCGCCGCCGCGAGCCACCACAAGGCGGCACGGGCCATCCGCGAGTGCTGGTTCAAGGACGAGCTCCTGCCCGTCGAGATCCCGCAGCGCCGCGGCGACCCCGTCCGGCTCGAGTACGACGAGCCGGTGCGGCCCGACACCAGCGCCGAGGCCCTGGGCAGGCTACGGCCGGCCTTCAAGAAGGAGGGCGGCACGGTGACCGCGGGGAACGCCCCGGGGGTGAACGACGGCGCCGCCGCCGTCGTCATCATGGCCGCCGACCGGGCCGAGGCGCTCGGCCTGACCCCGATGGCCCGGGTCGTCGGGCAGGCGGTGAGCGGGCTCGCGCCGAAGTGGCTGCTGATGACCCCGGTCGAGGCGGTCCGCAAGCTGCTCTCCAAGGTGGGCTGGTCGATGGACGACGTCGACCTGATGGAGCTCAACGAGGCGTTCTCGGCCCAGGCCCTCGCGGTCATCCGCGAGCTGGGCATCGACCCCGAGAGGGTCAACGTCAACGGCGGGGCGGTCGCCCTCGGCCACCCCATCGGAGCCAGCGGCGCCCGCATCCTGACGACGCTGCTCTACGCCATGCGCAACCGGAACGCCAAGCGCGGGGTGGCCACCCTGTGCCTCGGGGGCGGCAACGGCGTGGCCCTGGCCGTCGAACGCTGACAGACCGGCGGCGCAGCTCCTGGAGGGGCCGCCTCCTACCGCTCGGACGCCGGGTCCTCCAGCTTCCAGAAGGCGATGCCCCCGGCCTGCTTGCCGACGTCGACGGCGCCGATCCGCTCGCCGGTGGCCAGCCGGTAGATCTCCACGGTCCCGGGATCGGCGCCGACGCCCTCCAGGGTGACGAACGCCAGCTCGGCGTCCGGCGTCACCACGACGCCGTGGGGAATGGTGCGGCTCGTCGGCCTGCGGGCGATCTCCTGCCCGCTGCGGAGATCCCAGAACCCGACGGCGTCGCCGTTCTTGTAGGTGGCGACCATGCGCGTGCCGTCGGGGCTGACGTCGATGTTGTAGGGACCGGCACCGGTCTCGAAGGTCCGTTCGACGCGCCAGTCCTCCACGTCGATCTCGAAGATGCGGGCGACGTTGTTGCCGGTCACGTAGACCTTCCCGTCCGGGGTGGGGCGCGTGACCCAGGTCGGCATGACGCCGTCGCCGAGCGGGAGCCGGCGGGTGATCTCGAACGTGAACGCGTCGAGCTCGACGAGCTCGAAGTCCATCATGTTCACCGAGTAGAAGGCCGAGCCGTCCCGGCCGAGGCGCCCCCCGTGGGGCCGGACGCCGGTGCCGACGCGGGCGACCTCGGCCATCGTGTCCACCTCGACCACCGAGATGCTGCTGGGCTCCATCGGGCCGTGGAGGTTGAAGTTGACGGCGAAGAGGAGCCCGGTCGCCGCCGACACGTCGAGGGTCGCGGGGAACAGGCCGAGGGTGACGTCGCCGACCCACGCGTCGGTGCCCGTCTCGTACTTGTGCACGCTGCCGTACGGGAACCCGTGGGCGATCGAGACGTACCAGTGGCGCCCGTCGGGGTCGACGTTGAGCCCGTGCGGACCCTCGATCTCGGCCGGGTAGCTGCCGACCGTCACCGTCTTCACCACCTCGGCGCCCGCCGGCCCGTAGCGGACGATGGAGACCTCGTCGTCCGACTCCGCCGCGACGTACACGTAGTAGCTGCGCCCGGAGGCCTGGGACTCCCCGGCCCACGCGGCCCCCGGGAGACCGACCGCCAGCACCACCCATGCCCATGCCGTCGCGACGCGGCATCTCTGCATCATTCCCGGTGTTCCTTCCATGAACGGGCTGCCGGCCAGCGGCGGACCGCGGGGGCCGGACAAGTCCCGTGTCGGCTCCGCTCGACCGCTCGACCGACGCTGCGCCCCGCAACGCCGCGCGGTCCCCGCGGCCTCCGCCCGCTTCGTCCGCAACAGATGGGCTCCGGGCGTCGCACGAGTGGTACGAGCGGCGCTCCATCCCCGCGACGCCCTGCTACCGCGGCTCGCCGATCACCCGGCCCGGCCCGGTCCGCTCCTGCAGCTTCACCGCCCAGAGCCCGGTGTTCCAGTCGGTGAAGAAAATGTGCCCCTTGTAGGGCTGCGGCCCCCACACCATCGGGGCGTTGGCGATGAAGCCGTCCGGATCGGCCGGCTCGAACATCGCGATCTCGCGGCCCTGCCGGTACAGGTCGCCCATCAGCTCGCCGGAGACGTCGACGACCCGGAGACCGCCGTTGTAGAAGGCGGCATAGAGGACGTCGTCCTCGATCCAGAAGTTGTGCGAGCCCGCCTCGGGGACCTGATAGCGCGCCACTTCCTGCGGATTGTCCCAGTCGCTCCAGTCGATGACGTGCACCCACCCCGCCGCCCGCGAGGGCGCGCCGCCGCGGGCGGGACTGTAGCCGCCGTAGGGGAACGACTCGTCGCCCGCGAACAGGTAGAACTTGCCGGTGGACTGGCTGCGGTAGGGGAAGGCGGAGTGGTTCCAGCCGCTGGGGTACGCGTAGCGGCCCAGCTCGACCGGCTGCTCGGGCGTCCCGCCGCGCCCCCCGCCCCCGACGTCGACGGCCACCACCCCGTCCGTCCAGTTCGACGAGAACGCCACCCCGTCGCTGATCCACACGTCGTGGATGCTGTGGCCGGGGGTGTCCAGCTCGAACCGGCCCACGCGCTGCGGGTTGCGGGGGTCCTCGAGGCTGATGACGTCGTAGCGGCGGCCGGCGCTCAGGGCGAAGACGTGGTCCTCGGAGATGAACACGTTGTGCACCCCGCCGGTGAGCTGGTCGGTGAACTCGGACAGGATCGGCACCCCTCGCGGGGGTTGCCCACGCCGAGGACGACGATGCCGTTCCGGCGGTTCGAGGCCCCCTCGCGGCTGATGACCGCGATGTCGCCGTCCTCCGACACCTTGACGTCGTTGACGGTGCGGGCGTCCACGTTGACCTCGTGCAGCCGCTCGATGTTCGCGGGGTCGGTCACGTCCCAGATGTACGAGCGCCCGTCCGAGCCCCAGGTCCCGGTGATGGCGTAGTCCCGGCCGTCGGTCCCCTCCCAGATCCACAGGTCGGAGGTGTGCCGGTCGAGGACCCTCCCGCGCCCGACCACCTCGAGATCGCGGCGCACGTCCCGCGAGCCGACGGATATGGTGGCGGACGCGGAATGGAGGCCGGTGGTGGCCAGCACGGTGTACGTCCCGGACCGCTCCGCCACGAAGCGTCCGTCGTCGCTGATGTGGGCGGTCGCGCCGGCCGCGATGATCGTGGGCGCGGTCTCGCCCCCCACCGCGAACCGCACCGGCACGCTCCGGACCGACAGCCCCCGCGCGTCCTTGGCGGTGGCCGTGAACCGCACCACGTCGCCCGTCGACGCGTGGGGGACGCTCGCCCGCAGCTCGAGCGACGTCACCGGACTGGTCTCGACCTCGACGGCGAGGCGGGCGCTGACGTCCTCGGCCGTCGCGGCGATCTCCACCTCGCCGGGCCCGTGCAGGGTCAGGAACCCGAAGCCGTCGACCTCGGCCACGGCGTCATCGGCCGACGCAAACGACACCGGGACGTCCGTCCGCACCGCACCGACGGCATCGACCACCTCGACGGCGAGGCGCGGCCGCGTGCCGACGTAGTACTTGGGCGGCGTGTCGGTGAACGTGACCCGCGCCGCGGCCGGGGGCGGCACCGTCACCGGCACCTCGATCCGCACCCGCGCCTCGGGACGCCGGTCGCGGCTCCGCGCATCGGCGGGCACGAGAGCGACGATGGTGAACTCGCCGGTTCGGAACGCCTCGACCTCGCCCCCGCGCGTCACCCCGACGCTGCGCCGCGCACGGGAGAAGTAGACGACCGTCGCGTCGTCGACGACCGCGCCGTCCGCGTCCCGGACGGTGGCGACCAGCGTCGCCGTGTCGCCGACCGCGAGCGTCAAGCGGCCCGGCGTCACCTCGAGGGTGAGCTCTCCCGCTTCCGCCTGCCCCTGCGCCGCCGCCGGCCACGGCGCTGCGGCAAGCGCCGCGATACCGACGAGCACCGCCATCGCGCTTCTGATGTCTGTCACGAGCCCCTCCCCCACCGTTCGGCGCGGTTTCCGAACGACCCCGGATCGCGGTCCTCCGACCAGGGCGATCCGTTTGGTCGCCGCATCGCACCCGACAGGAGTTGAGCCATTGTAAACCCGCCACGTAAACCCGCTGCCGACAGCTTCCGGCGCGCCGGCCGCACCCGGGCTGCGACTCGTCTCCCGCGGCCCGACCCGGCTCGCGGACGGCCAGGTCGGACCGGACCTCTCGCCGCGCCTCGCGAGCACGAGCCCACGGCGGCGGCCGCGCCCGGCGACTGCGACCCATGGCGCGCCTCGCCGTCCGTGCGCCTGCACAACCGCCGCGCCCGGCGACTGCAGACCCGCAAGCGCGGTGATGCCGGCAGATCCTGCGCCTCCAGAGTCCTCCCGAGATGCGGAATCCTGCGCGCACCCTCCCCTGAGGCGAAAGTCTGTATATCCTATAAGATATTGATTTATATATGGATACTTGCCATTTGACGATACACTTTCGCTTGACATGAAGCATGGCACGGTCCTAGAATGCCGAACCGTGACACCCGGGTCCCGCCCCTCGCGATGCTGCGACGGTCGAGATGCCGGACCAATCGGGACGCGGCGTCCACCCGACACATTCCGGCCCCCTTCACAACGGTGACGCCGACAGGTCTCGGAGGTATCCATGCCCGAAGAACGGAATCTGCGCCAGCGCGACAAGGCCATCGACATGGCGGTGGGCCAGATCGAGAAGCAGTTCGGCAAGGGCGCCATCATGCGGCTCGGGCAGGACGCGGTCACCGCGGTGCCCAACATCTCGACCGGATCGATCAGCATCGACCACGCCCTGGGCATCGGCGGGGTCCCCCGCGGCCGCGTCGTCGAGATCTTCGGGCCCGAAGCGTCGGGCAAGACCACGCTGACCCTGCAGATCATCGCCCAGGCCCAGCGGCGGGGCGGCACCGCCGCGTTCGTCGACGCCGAGCACGCCCTCGACCCCACCTACGCCAAGAAGCTGAGCGTCGACCTCGACAACCTCCTCGTCGCCCAGCCCGACAACGGCGAGCAGGCCCTCGAGATCGTCGAGGTGCTGGTGCGGTCGGGCGGGGCCGACGTCGTGGTCGTCGACTCGGTCGCCGCCCTCGTGCCGCGGGCGGAGATCGACGGCGAGATGGGCGAAGCCCAGGTCGGGCTGCAGGCGCGCCTGATGTCCCAGGCCCTGCGCAAGCTCACCGCGGTGGTGGCGAAGTCTTCGACGTGCCTCATCTTCATCAACCAGCTTCGGGAGAAGATCGGGGTCATGTTCGGCAACCCCGAGACCACCACGGGCGGGCGGGCGCTGAAGTTCTACTCGTCGGTCCGGGTCGACATCCGCCGCATCGGCGCCATCAAGGACGGCGATCAGGTCACCGGCAGCCGCACCCGGGTCAAGATCGTCAAGAACAAGGTGGCCCCGCCCTTCCGCATCGCCGAGTTCGACCTGATGTACGGCGAGGGCGTCTCGCGCGAGGGCGATCTGCTCGACCTCGCCGTCGCCAACCGGCTCGTCGAGAAGAGCGGCACGTGGTTCTCCTACGACGGCGAGCGCCTCGGGCAGGGCCGCGAGCGGGTCAAGCAGTTCCTGAAGGAGAACACCGCGGTGTTCGACTCGATCGACGCCCGGCTGCGGAAGACGCTGAATCTCGCCGGCGGCGCCGAGCCGGAGGCCGCGCCCGCGGCGAAGGCCCCCAATCTCCGGGCCGCGAAGTAGCCGACGCGGGAGCCCTGGTCGCACGAGCGGCGAGGGCTCCACCGAGCCGGAGGCCGCGCCCGCGGCGAGGGCTCCCAATCTCCGCGCCGCGAAGTAGCCGACGCGGGAGCCCTGGTCGCACGAGCGGCGAGGGCTCCCGGTCAGGCGCGGGGCAATAGCGGCGCCGCCTGGCGAGACGACTTCCGCACTACGGAGCCGGATACTCCATGGTGAACGGATCGGGCAGCGGAATGCGCACCGCCTCGCCCGCGCGCAGCGCCTCGAGGGAGAACTCCGGCCGATCGGGGTCGCCGGCGAGAATCGCCTCGAGGTTGCCGACGACGAGGACGGCCAGGGCCTCGGGGTCGAGATAGCGCCGGGCCACATCGAGCACGTCGTCGGCCGTCACCGCCGCGATGTTCTCGCGGTAGGTGGCGAGATAGGACGGGTCCCGCCCGGTGTACTCGTCCCCGGCGAAGAGCCCGGCCGTCGAGGCGGCGCTCGAGAAGTTGCGGGAGAACGTCTCGACGAAGTAGGCGATCGAGTTCCGCAGCTCGTCGTCGGTGACCGGCTCGGTGCGGATGCGCGCGATCTCCTCGAGCACGATCGCCGTCGCCCGGGCCACGGTTTCGCTGCGCGACTGGAACCCGGCCCGGAACACCCCGTCGTAGTAGGTGCCCAGCCCGTAGTTCGAGCTGGCGCTGTAGGCCAGCCCCTCGTCGGAGCGGACGCGGGTCAGGAGCCGGGCGCTGAACCCGCCGCCGCCGAGGATGTCGTTCATCACCAGCAGCTTGTAGCGGTCGGGGTTGTCGCGGGTCGTACCCAGGTGGCCGATGGCGACCCGCCCCTGGTTCACGTCCTCCTTGTCGACGAGATAGAGACCGGGCGACGGCTTGAACTCGGGCGCGGGCACCGGCGAAACCGGCGTCGTCCCCGCCTCCCACCCGTCGAGCCTCCGCTCGAGCTCGGCGAGGATGCCGGCCGCGTCCACGTCCCCCGACACCGTGAAGATGAAGTTGCCGGGGTGGTAGTACTCGCGGTGGAACGCCGCCAGGTCGTCGCGCGTGATCGCCTCGACGGTGGCCCGCGTCCGCGGATGCGTCGTGAAGTGCGCGTCGCCGCGCATCAGGCGCGCCCACTCGCGCCGCTCGATGCTCGCCGTCGCGTCGTTGCGGCGCTCCATCTGCTGCAGGGCCTGGCTCTTGGCGAGGGCCAGCCGGTCCTCGTCGAACCCCGGGTCCCGGAGCATGTCGAAGAAAAGGTCCAGGCACGCGTCGAGGTCGCGGGTCAGGCAGTTCATGCTGGCCCCGCCCGAGGTGGCGCCGATGCTGCTGCCGATCTGGGCGGCGAGGAACGCGGCCTCCTCGTCGAAGTCGGCCGCACTCATCGTCGTGGTGCCGCCCGCCCGCATCTGGCTGCCGGTGAGGCCGGCGACCCCGATCTTGTCCGGCGGGTCCAGATACGACCCGGTGCGGACGGTCACCCCCACCGTCGCCAGCGGCAGCTCGTGGTCCTCGACGACGAAGACGACCACGCCGTTCGACAGCTCGTGCCGGTGGTCCGCCGACACCGGCGGCGTGAAGTGGAGCAGCTCGTAGGTCAGCTCGGAAGGGTGGGCGGGAATCGGCTGTGCGGCCGCCGTCGCCCCCAGCAGCAGAATGACCAGCGCCAGGGCCGACGCCGTGCGCCGCGCGTGAAGCTCGCGGGGCCCGGCCGGCCGCGATCCGTCCCGCGAACCCGGAAGACGAGTCGTTGTCGAGTACGCCGCGAACCCGGGCCTCGCGACCCGGGAGCAGGCCGCATGGTCTACCGGTCTCTGGTCGACGCGCGTCATCGTCCGCCCTCCTGGGTCGCCGCCTGCCGCTCGCGCAGCAGCTCGAGCACCACCGCGACCATGTCCTGGCTCTCGGGCGGCGCCTGCGCCGACATCTGCTCGAACTGCGACATGAACTGGCCGAGCTGCTGCGCGTTCAACTGGCCGATCATCGCCTCCATCTGCCGGACCTGCTGCTGCTCCTCGGGGTCGAGCCCCGCGAGGCGGGGATCCGGCGCCTCGTCCGATTCCTCCCGGTAGTAGATGGCCACGGTCCGGTTCTCGGGCTCGAAGTAGGTGCCGGCGACCCGCATGATGTCGTCGGCGGTCACCGCGTCGTAGAGCGGCGGGTCGGTGTTGAGGGTCTCCCAGCCGCGGTACGCCTCGCGCATCAGCATCGAGTACATCAGGAAGAAGTTGCTCTGAAGCTGCCGGAAGTTCGACGCCGCGTTCTGGTTCTTCACCTTCTGCAGCTCGCGCTCGTCCACCGGCTCGGTCTTCAGCCGCTCCATCTCGGCGTACAGCGCCTCCTCGACGTCCTCGGGCGTATGCCCCTCGGCCGCGACGCCCCGCAGCTCGAACATACCCTCGAACTTGAAGCCCGACTGCCCGCCGGACGCCCGGGTGGCCACCCCCTGGTCCTCCACCAGGGCCCGGTAGAGGCGCCCCGTCCGGTCGTTCAGCAGCTGGCCCAGCACCACGAGGGCCGGCTCGTCGACGTGCCCGTCCGGCACCGAGTGATAGCGGATCACGACCTGCGGGTTCGTCTCCGCGTAGGCGTGCATCCGCTTCTCGCTCATCTGCGGCATCTCGCGCGTGCGCGGCTGCGGCGCCGAGCGGTCGCCCCGCGACAGCCGGCCGAAGTAGCGCTCGGCCAGCGCCTTCGCCTCGTCTGGATCGAAGTCGCCGACGAGGGCCGCGGTGAGGTTGTTGGGGGCGTAGTAGAGGTCGAAGAACTCGAGCGCCTCGGCGCGCGTGATGCCCTCGAGGTCGCTCGGCCAGCCTATCACCGGCCAGCTGTAGGGGGACGACTGCCAGAACAGCGAGTTGAACTGCTCCTCGAACTTCCCGGTCGGGGTGCTGTCGGTGCGCAGCCGCCGCTCCTCGTGGACGACGTCGCGCTCGGCGTAGAACTCGCGGAACACGGGGTTGAGCAGCCGGTCCGCCTCCATCCAGAACCACAGCTCGAGCTTGTTGGCGGGGACGTTGACGAAGTAGAGGGTGAAGTCGTAGCTGGTGCCCGCGTTCATCCCCGACGCGCCCTGCCCCGAGTAGATCCGGCTGAAGTCCTCCGGGATGAGCAGCTCCTCCTGCTGCGCGAGGAGCGCCTCGAAGCGGTCCATCAGGGCCCGGTGGCCCTCGGAGCGGTGGGCGGGGTCGCCGGCGTCGTCGATGCGCCCCAGCCGCTCGGCCTCGAGGAGGGCCGTCTCCTCGACCCGCAGGGCCGCCTTCACCTCGTCGAGCTCGGCGATGATCTGCAGGTCCTGCTCGATGTTCCGGGTGCCGATGGCCGCGGTGCCCTTGAACATCATGTGCTCGAAGAGGTGCGCGACCCCGGTGATGCCGGGCCGCTCGTAGACCGATCCGACCTTGGCCACCCACCCCGCCGCCACGTTCGGGTCCCCGGGCCGGGGAAGCAGCAGCAGCGTCATCCCGTTGTCGAGCACGACCTCCTCGACCGGCACCTGCTGCGCCCCGGCCGTGACGCCGACGCACGCTGCCGCGAGCGCCAGCGCTCCGATGCGTTCTCTCATGATTCCTCCCAAGCCGCGCCGACCGGGTTCCCCCGGCGTTTTCCGCGCTCCGAGTGTGGCACAACCTGCCGACTGGACCAAGCGGCCGCCGCCCGGCCCCGGACTTAGGACAGTGACGGGAATAACCTTGCCACGCGGCGCGCTCGGAGGACGGTAGAGAGCGGGTCGTGCCTGAGCGCAGTTGGCAGATCTATATCGATCGCTGTCCTTACGGTACACTAGCCCGAGAGCGTGCCGGGGACCCTGCCGCCGCCCTGCGGCGCGACCGCGCAACCGACGCTGTCGGGTGCCGGTGCCGCCCGCGCGGCCCGGACCCCGGCCGAACCGGAAGCACCAGGCGCCACGGCGTTCGACGGTCGAGCATCCCTTGCGCAACGACCACGCCCTCCCCGCGTCGCCGGAGCCGGTCCTGCCGGGCTGGGTGCGGTTTGCGGACGTCCTGACCCTGCTGCTCGGGGCCGCCGCGCTCCAGGCGGCGGTGTTCGGCGGCTTCCAGATACCCGGCCTCTCGATCACCAACCCGTGGCGGCCGCTGGTGGTCGGTCTGGTGGTCGCCGGCCTGCGTCACCATCTGCTGCCCACGCCGCCCGCTCACGCCCATCTGTGGCGATGGACCCGGCGGATCTGGCTGGCCGACGCCGCGCAGGCGACCCGAAGGGAGGACTGGCCCGTCGTCGACCTGAGGCTCTTCCGGACCCTCGACTTCCTCGTCCTCTCGCTGGTGTCGATCTCGTTCACGGCGGTCGCCCTGCTCGTCGTGAGCCGGTTCGACGCGCGCATCGCAGTCATCGCGGGGCTCGTCCTCGCCACCGCCGTCCGTTGGTTCACGCCGGTCCGGTTCGATGCCGACCGCGCCTCGGCCGGCAAGCCGGTCGGTCCGGTCCTCCTGCTGGTGATCCTCGCGGCCCTGCTGTTCCGCACCGAGCCGTTCCGGACGGTCGACGGCGGCCGGGACGCGGGCGTCTACGCCAGCATGTCGGCCCATCTGCAGCGGGCAGGAACGGCGTTCGTGGACGACCGCCTGCCCGACGCGTTGCCGGACGAGCGTTCGCGGGAGATCTACCGCACCGGCCCGCCCGCCGATGCCGAGCCGGAGAACCGGGTGGCGCCCGTCCTGCATCTCTCGCCCACCGGCGACGGCGACGTGTTCCGGCTTCCACCCCTGCACCCGTTGTGGATGGCCATCCTCGGCGAGGTATTCGGGGACGCCGCCCGCTTCCACGCCCCGGGGTTCTTCGGCCTGCTCGGAGTGCTGGGCCTGTCGCTGCTGGCGTTCGAGCTGACCGGCTCGCGCCCCGCCGCGTTCGCGGCCGGGATCCTCGTGGCGACCAATCCCCTCCACGTCTTCTTCAGCCGGTCTCCGGCCTCCGAAGCGGTGGCGCTGGCGTTCTCGTCGCTGGGGTTCTACTACCTCGCGCGGGCGTACCGCGGCATGCGGCGCGCCGCACCCGCCGGGACCACGGGGTCTCTCGTCACCCTGGCCGCCGCCTGCGTGTCGCTCGTCTTCTTCACCCGCGCCGCCGCCTTCCCGTACCTCCTCGCGCTGGCGCCGCTCTTCGGGCTCGGGGCAGGGCTGAAGCTGAGGAACCGGGAGGCCCGGGCCCGCCTCGTCCTCGGCTTCTGCGTCGCCGTCGCCGGGCTGTACGGGGCGTCCGTGCTCTACGGCCTGGGGTACTCGACGGGCGACGCCCCGAGCGCCCACGATCGGACTCTCGGCTACGTGCTGGGGGACGGTTGGCCGCTCGTCGTCGCGGGCACGGTGGCTCTCGCGGCGGCGGGGCTGGCCGAGGTGGCGAGGAACCCGCGGCGCCCCGCGGTCCGCCGCTTCCTGGTGTGGGCGGCCGATCCGCGGCCCTGGATCAGGCTGGCCTCACTGCTGGTGGCGGTCGCCCTCGCGGGTAGCCTCCTGCAGGCCTACGCGATCGGCTTCACCGGGTACTACGCGGGCAACGTCTTCTACCAGGGCTTCGGCATCATCGGGTCCGGGGCCGGCATCTTCCTGCAGTCCGGCGCCATGGGCTGGCTGCTGTACGTGACGCCGTGGCTGGCCGTCATCGCGGTCTGGGGCATGCACCGGCCGCGCCGGCGCTGGCCGATCGCCCTCCTGTACGCCTTCCTCGCCATCTGCATGGCCGCCACCCTGCTGCTGAACATCCCCGTCGTCTACCAGCACTACTACTACGCCCGGTACCTGCTCAGCGAAATCGTGCCCTACACCCTGGTCATCGCCGTCGCCACGACCTTCCTCGCCGCGCCGGGCGCCTTCCGCACGCTAGGCGTGACCGCGATGCTGGCCGCGATTCCGTTTCAGCTGTTCTTCACGGCGAAGCAGATGCCGGTGCGGGAGGGCGTGCAGCCCTACGAGGTCATGCAGCGGCTAGCCGACACTGTCGGCGACGACGTCGTGCTGTTCGATGTCGACGGGTTCCGCGGCAGCACGTCGTTCTGGACGCAAACGCGGCTCCAGACCCCGCTCACGTACTATTTCGGCATGCGGGTCTTTCCCTACTACGCGGGGACGCCCCTCGGCGACGTCGTGCAGTCGTTCGAGGGGGTGGTCGGCAGCCGCCTCTGGCTGCTCAGCCCCGCGCCCACGCCCCATCCCGGCCTGGAGCTGCGAGAGGTCCTCGACTACCGTGACCGCCGGGTGAACAGCTCGACCACGATCCCGGTGACCGTCAACGACCCCTACGGGCCGCGGACACTGTTCCTGTACCGGCAGCGCTGGGTCTGCTCGACCCCGGACTGCGAACTCAGCCTCCGCGACGGCGCGCTCTACTCGATGGGACACGGTCACGTCTACCATCGGCGGCTGCTCGGCGCGGGGTGGCACACGGCGGAAGAGCGGCACGTCTGGTCCGGGGCCGAGGCGGCGCTGACGCTGTCGCGAGGCTGGTTCCCCGCCGGCCGGTGGCCGAGATCGCTGCTCCTGGAGATGCGGGCGTTCGCGGCGTCGGCGGATCACCGCGTGACCCTGACCGTCCCGTCCGGCGGCCTCGAAAGCGCCATCGCGTTCGACGACCTCGACACGCGGCTGCAGGAGGTCCCTCTCGCCTGTCCGATCCGCGGCGACGCCTGCACCGTGCAACTGGCCGTCGACGGGGCGCGCTCGCCGCGCGACGTCCAGGGCGGGTCGGACGCCCGCGAACTCGGCATCGCCCTTTCACGCATCGGGTTCGGATACTGAGGACGGGGCCGTGAAGCTCATCATCCAGATTCCCTGCTTCAACGAGGCCGCCACCCTGCCCGCCACCCTGGCCGACCTCCCACGGAGCGTGCCCGGCTTCGACGAGGTCGAGTGGCTCGTCATCGACGACGGGAGCGCCGACGAGACGAGGCAGGTGGCCCGCGACCACGGGGTCCATCACGTGGTCGGGCACACCTCGAACCAGGGCCTCGCCCGCGCGTTCATGACCGGGCTCGACGCCTGCCTCCAGCGGGGCGCCGACGTCATCGTCAACACCGACGCCGACAACCAGTACAACGCCGCGGGCATTCCCGCCCTCGTGGCCCCGGTCCTCGACGGCTCCGCGGACATCGTGGTCGGCGAGCGGCCCATCCGCATCATCCGGCACTTCTCGCCGGTCAAGAAGGCGCTGCAGAAGCTCGGAAGCTGGGCCGTCCGCATGGCCAGCAAGACCGCCATCCCCGACGCCCCCAGCGGCTTCCGCGCCATCAGCCGCGCCGCTGCCCAGCGGCTCGTGGTGTTCAGCGACTACACCTACACCCTGGAGACGATCATCCAGGCGGGACACAAGAACATCGCCATCACCTCGGTCCCCGTCGAGGTCAACGAGGAGCTGCGCCCGTCCCGCCTCGTCACCAGCGTCCGGGCCTACGTGACCCGCAGCATCGTGACCATCGTCCGGGTCTTCATCATCTACCGCCCGTTCCGCTTTTTCACCACCCTCGCGGCGGTGTGCTTCCTCGCCGGCTTCGCCATCGGGGTCCGGTTCATGGTGTTCTACCTGAGCGGCGACGGCTCGGGACACGTCCAGAGTCTGCTCCTCGCCACCCTGCTGATGGGGGCGGGGTTCCAGCTCTTCGTGGTGGCCTTCGTCGCGGACCTCCTCGCCGCCAACCGGAAGCTGCTGGAGGAGCTGCTGTACCGGGCGCGCATCGCCGACGGCGGCGCCCGGGGAAAGGAGCCGGCGGTCGGCCCGTGAGAATCTCCGGCGGCCGGAGCGAGCAGGGCGTCGTCTTCGGCAACACCTACGACAAGTACGGATCGCGCAACCCCGTCGTGCGCGCGTTGATGCGCGGCTTCACGCGCGGCCTGGAGGCCCTCGTGGACCGCGCCGCCCCCGCGTCCATCCACGAGGTGGGCTGCGGCGAGGGGTACTGGGGGCTGCGGTGGGCCCGCCGGGGCGTCCCCTACCGCGGCACGGACTTCTCGGCCGGGGCCATCGACTACGCCCGCGCGAACGCCCGCGGCGCCGGTGTCGATCCCGACGTGTTCTCGGTCCGCAGCGTCTACGACCTGTCCCCGGAGGCCGACGGGGCGGACCTCGTCGTCTGCTGCGAGGTGCTCGAGCACCTCGACGACCCTCGGAGGGCGCTGGCCGGTCTGGAGGCGGTGTCGGGACGGCACCTCATACTCAGCGTGCCGCGCGAGCCGCTCTGGCGCGTGCTGAACGTGGCGCGGGGGGCCTATCTGTCCGAGTGGGGCAACACGCCGGGGCACGTTCAGCACTGGTCGCGGCGAGGGTTCGTGCGCTTCGTGTCCACCGCCGCGCCGGCGTTCGAGATCGTCGATCATCGCGCCCCCCTGCCATGGACCCTCGTGCTGTGCAGGCGGCGCGCCCCTCGGAGCTGAGCGCGGTGCCCGGGCGATGATCATCCTCCGCGCCGGTCTCCTCGGCGTGCCCGCGCGGCGAAGCACACCCATGACGGCTACGGCCCGCACCTGGTCCCGGCGCGCCGGCACGGCGCTGGCCGTCCTCGGCATCGCCTGGGTGGCGATGCGTTTCCGGCGTTACGGCGACGCGCTGGGGCCGGCCGCCGTGCCCGGCGTCGTCTGGGCCTGCGCGGCCGGGCTGGCCATCGTGTACGCGGGGGCCGACGCCCTGCTGGCCCTCGCGTGGCGAGCCCTGCTGCACACGCAGGGGACGCCGGCGGGCCGGGCCTGGAGCCTGCAGACCTACGGAGTGTCGCAGCTCTCCAAGTACCTGCCCGGCAACGTGATGCACCTCGCCAGCCGCCAGCTCCTCGGCGCGTCCGCTGGCGTCCCTCACGCGACGCTCGCCCGGTCGTCGCTGTACGAACTCGCGGGGCTGGCATCCGCCGGCCTCCTCCTCAGCCTTTTGGCGCTGCCCCTGATCGACGGCAGCCGGTTCCGGTGGGTCACGCCGGCCGCAGGCGCCACGATCGTCCTGCTCGCGCTCGCCCTGGTTCGAATGGCGTCCGGCCCCCTGACCGCGCGCGTGCTCGTCTACCACCTGCTGTTCCTGCTCACCGCGTCCCTGACCTTCGCTACGCCGCTGGCCCTGCTCTCCCTCGACGCGGCCCGCACCCTCCCGTGGGCCGCCGCGTGCGGGGCCTACGCGGCCGCGTGGCTGGCCGGCTTCCTCACCCCCGGGGCCCCGGCCGGGTTGGGAGTGCGCGAGGCAGTCCTCGTGCTTCTCCTGGGCGGTCACGCGGCCGAGCAGGACCTGCTGCCGGCGGTCGTGCTGAGCCGGGTGGTCACCGCGCTCGGCGATACCCTCTTCTTCGGAGCCGCCGTGTGGATGGGCCGGCGTGAACCGGCGGATGGCTGAACCCGCCACCCCACCGTCGCGCGGCGGCCGTGACGCCAGCGAGAGACCCGACGCGAGCCGTTCTCCGCGAACGGAGCGCGACGGCCGGCGGCAGGGCCCGCGAACGGCGCAACGGGGTGACCTCGAAGCGTCCGTCGCGGCGCAGTTCGCGCGAGCCGGTTGCGCCGCGTCCGCGCTGTGGAGTATCTTGATCTGCGGCCGTACGAACGGACTCAACCCGTTCCCCCGTGGCGCGCCCCAACGACCGGGCTCGCAAGCCCTTCTCCCGATGTGCCGAGGTAGCTCAGTCGGTAGAGCACATGACTGAAAATCATGGTGTCGCCAGTTCGATTCTGGCCCTCGGCACCACCACCCTCCGCTGCAATCCGGACTCGGTCGTAGTCGGGCTCCGCTACAGCCCGTAGTCGGGCTCCGCTACAGCCGAAGCCTCCCGCAACCGAAACGTCGCACAGCGGCCATCGAGACGATGGATCGTCGCGAACCCGGAAGGCCCCTCCGGCCGGGGGTCGACGCCTGGAAGAGATCGGAACGAATCATGATCAAGAGCAACGACTTCCGCCTGGCGCTCGTTCTGTGCGGCGCCCTGCTGGCGGCGGCCTGCCAGAGCGCGAGCCCCACCGCCCCGACCGAACCCGAACCCGAGCCGGAGCCGGTAACGCTCACCGGCACCTGGAGCGGGTCGGCCACCGGCCTCCTCATCGTGTCCGACGCCGTCACCTCGACGCTCACTCAGACCGACACCGCGGTGTCCGGAGACTGGTCGATGCCGATGCCCGCCATCCTGGTCGGACTTGGGGCGCCGGCCGAGGTCAACCTGTCCGGACCGGTGACAGGGACGGCGACGGGCACGACGGCCGATCTGTCCTTCGGGTTCCGCGACGACGTCGAGGTGTTCCGTCAGTACTTCGCGCCGGGCTGTGCCCTGTCCGTGACGGTGACATCGTTCACGGCGACGACGCTGGAAGCAACCTGGATGACCAACACGTCGTGCGTGCCGCCGGTCACCGACAACGGCACCCTGACGCTGACCCGCCAGTAGCCCGGAGGCGCCGGCTACGGCAGCGCCAGCTCGGCACAGAAACCGGCGAACGGAAGGACTCGCGTGTCCGAGCCCGCGTCACCGAAGTCCCCGGTGCCGAGGTGGACCGGGTAGAAACCGGGGAATCGCGGTACGCTCCCGAAAGTAGCGGCAGGCAGGCGAAGCGTCCCCTTCGCCGCTCTTGCATTCCACGGCGAACTCGTCTCGGCGAGGTCCGCGGTCACGGCATCGTGGATGTACCGGCGCCTCTCGCGCATGAGTAAATTCAGGTATACCTGAATTTACTCATGGTCTTTTCAGGTCAACCCTGAAACACTCACGACGGCTGGACCCACGGCGCCGGACACTACTCGGCCAGGGGATCCGGCCGAATCTGGAACCGGACGATCTCGCTGGTCATCCCCTTGCCGCCCTCCAGGTGGAAGGTCGAGCCGGTGTTGAAGCTGGCCCATACCCCGCGGCCCTTCCAGCCCGCGTCGGGGTCGTCGATGCGGCCGTCGAGGCCGCGGCTGTAGAACCCGAGCGGATAGGGCACCCGCATGGTGACCCACTCCCCCGTCTCGGGCAGCAGGACCAGCAGCGCGTCGGACGTCGTGCCGGTGGTGATGGGCACGTTCTCGCCGAGGCCGAGGGTGTCGAACTGGTCGACCCAGTGGTAGTAGTGGTAGTCGGCGTTGGCCGTCCCCTCGACCCCCTTCATCCGCGGGCCGGGCGTCTGATGCAGCGTCCACCCCTCCACGCAGTGCTGGCCGGTCGCCTCGGGACCGGCGAGCACGCGGCACTTGTCGCGGTCGAAGCTGGCGACGTGGCCGCTGCCGCCGAGCGCCGTCCACACGAGCCCGTTGCGGTCGACGTCGATGCCGCGAGGGCCGTACCCCCACCGATCGGGGTCGCCGTCCGGATCGTAGGGCGGCTCGTAGACCTCGGCCTTGCAGGTCTCCGGCGGGTTGTCGCCGCGCTCGATCCGGATGAGCTGACCCGGCACCGGGAAGCGCCGGGTGATCCAGACCGAGCCGTCGGGATGGGGAATGATGCCGTAGGCGCGTTGGAACTTGTCGAGGCTGCCGATGCGGGTGTCCCGCGACGGGTCGATCTCGACCGCGCCGTCGCGGTCCGGCTCGTTCCACGGCCGGGTGATGACGCCGTCGCCGTTGGTGTCGATGACGGTCGGGCACCACCCCTGCGCGGCCCGCTCGTCGCCGGTCTCGTCGTAGAGGCGGGTGTTCAGCCAGCCCACCGCCTCGGTCGAGCCGCTCAGCCAGAGGGTGTCGTCCGCGTCGTCGGCGAACTGCAGGTGGTGGGTGAAGAAGCAGGTGTCGACGAGCTCGAACTCGCCGGTCTCGGGGTCGTAGTACGACACCTGCCGCGACTCGTCGCGGTGCTGAATCGGATAGTACCGCGCGAACGGGTGGTCAGACCCCTCCAGGCACCAGCCGGGCACGTCGTTGGGCCGCACCGCCTGGGTGATCCAGAGCCGTCCCTGGTCGTCCATCATGGGGTTGTGGGCGCTGCGGCTCACCAGCCCCGCCGGCTCGTCGCCCCAGTACAGCGACGGCACCCGCGTCGACGATCCCTCGTACGAGGTGGCGCGACGGGGCCGCTCCACGCGGGTCGGCAAGTCCATGCGCACCGAGTGATGGTTGGCGACGTCGGTGATGACGAGCCCCGCCCCCCCGACGCCGTAGACCGGCCCGTCGGGATACAGGGTGGGGTTGCGCTTGTCGGTCGAGACGTTGTCGTGCACCATCCCCCGGGGGTGGCCCCAGCCCCACGACGTGAGGACCACGTTGCGCTCGACCCCCTGCGGGCGCGGCGGCGCCGGGGGCAGCTCGCCGGCGCGGATCCGGTCCGTCCACTCGGCGTAGAGCTGAATCGCCCGCGGCCGGCCGATGCGGTTGATCTCGGCCGCCATCGCCGGCCCCGCCCCACCCGCCTGGATCCGGTAGTTCCAGGCGTCGGCGGTCGAGTCGAAGTCGTCGAGGTCCAGCATGGGCATCTCGCGCGTCGCGTGGTTGCCGAGCTGGTGGCAGAGCTGGCAGCCGTCCTTCATACGGTCTATCCAGTCGGCCTGGGTGCGCATGGCGGTGCCGATGCCGTTGCCGCGCGGGCCGGTCCCCGGGAAGTCGCTTGCCGGGGGCACCTCGAGCAACGAGTACCAGTAGTTGGCGGGGTAGATCTCGGCCGCCTCGCGCGGGGACGCGGCGGCTCGCACCGTCAGCTCGAGCCGGTCGCCGGGCCGCGCGGAGGTCCTCTCGGAGTCGACGAGCCCGTAGCCGCGCACCCAGACGTCGTAGGTGGCGTCCGGCAGGTCGGGCACGAGGAAGCGACCGCCGTCGTCGGTCACCACCGTCTTGCGGAACGACGTGTCGAAGTCGCCGGTCTCGGCGATCACCCAGACGCCGGCCTCCGGGCCGGCCGCGCCGGTCACCGTCCCCGCGATGTCGTCCCCGGCGGCCAGGAGCCGCGGAGCCGGGCCGCCCGCCGGCAACAGCGCCGCCGCCGCCAACAGGCCCAGTCCGGAAAGACACGCCGTGCATCCCTTAGCGCTCATGTCGTCCCCCCTGCATGCGCTACCCGAGGCCGCCGCTACGCGACCGCCCCCTTCCACCACCCGATCAGGAACCCGCACGCCGTCGTATCAGGAACCCGCACGCCGCCGTATCAACTCCGCACTATACTCTCCCGCGCCACGCGGAGCGACGCCTGGCGGTCTTCCTCGCCGCCCCCTCCGCGCCGTTCTACCGCGACCGCGCAGAGGCCTACGGCGCAGACGCCTGACCGTCCAGCGCCGGAGTCGTGGGCGGGGGATCCCGCCTGTGGGTGCCCTGCTCGTAGGCGTAGCCGAGGCGCAGCAGCACCGCCTCCGCGAACGGCCCGCCCAGCAGCTCGAGGCCGACCGGCAGCCCGTCGCCGGTCAAGCCGGCCGGCACGGTCAGGGCCGGGAAGCCGATCACGGGGCTGAGATACCGGTTGTTCCCGCGGGCGTAGCCGTCCTCGGGGTCCGGATTGGTCAGGACGTCGGGGGCGATGACCGTCGTCTGGTGGTCGAAGGTCGCGTAGACCAGCGCATCGAGGTCGTGGTCGGCCATCACCGCGAGCACGGCGCGCCGCAGGCGTTCCCGGCCCTCGAGGACCGCCAGGTACTCCTGCTCCGAGGTCGACCGGCCCACCACGTTCATCAGCCCCCTGGCCCGCCACGGGTTGACCCGCCCCGCCAGCAGGATCTCCCGCAGCGAGCGCATCGGCGCCTCGGGCAGCTCGGCGAGGTACGCGTCGGTCGCCTCCTCCGTCTCGAAGCTGTTCCGGACGTAGGTCGCCTGCGCCTCGTCGAGGCCCGGCACCTCGACCGGGTCCACCACCTCGGCCCCGAGCCGCCGGAGGTCCGCGACGGCCCGGTCCACGAGCCGGCGCACCTGCCGGTAGTCGTCCGACTCGGGGTCGGTCTCGGCGTCCATGGGCTCGCGGACGACCCCGATGCGGGCCCCGCGCAGGCCGTCCGCGTCGAGGCCGTCCACGTACGAGTCGGGGGTGCGGCCGGCGGCGTAGGCGGTCACCGGATCGTTCGGGTCGTAGCCGGCGATCGCGTCGAGCAGGATCGCGGCGTCCCGGACGGTTCGGGTCATCGGTCCCAGGGTGTCGCTCGATGGGTTGGCGGGCATCATCCCGTGGCGGCTGACCAGGGGCAGCGTGGGCCGCAGGCCGACGAGGCTGTGCACCGCGGCCGGGCCCCGAATCGAGCCGCCGGTGTCCTCGCCGATGGCGACGAGGCCGAAGTTCGCGGCGGCGCCGGCCCCGCTGCCCCCCGACGATCCGCTCGGGTTGCGGGTCGGGTCGTAGGGGTTCCGGATGATGCCGAAGCCGGACCCGACGTAGCGCGAGGCGAACTCCCCCATGGTCGTCTTGGCGAGGATGATCGCCCCCGCCTCGCGCATCCGGGTGACGATGGTACCGTCGCGCCCCGACATGAACCCCTCGAACAGCGCCGAGCCGTAGGTCGTGGGCATGTCGCGGGTCTCGACCTGGTCCTTGAGGAGCACCGGCACGCAGTGGAGGGGGCCGGTCAGCCCCGACTCCGCGAACGCGGCGTCGAGGGCCTCCGCCTCCTCCGCCGCACGCGGATTGACGTACTCGATGGCGTTCAACGCGGGCCCGGCCTGGTCGTAGGCCTCGATGCGGGCGAGATAGCCCTCGACCAGCTCGCGGCACGTCAACTGCCCCGCCGCGAAGGCGGCGTGCACGTCGTCGATGGTGGTCTCCATCAGGCGGAAGTCCTGGGCGCCGGATGCGCCCGCCATCGACAGCGAGAGCGAGAAGACGATCGCCGCCGGCCGCGCCGCGCGCGGGAACGTGGGGTTGCGGCGCCGTGCCGGCGCCGCCGGGGTCATTCGTGTCACGGGTTCTCCTTCTCTTGCGCAGGGGCCGGATTATAGCCCTCCCGGCGGATCCGCCACCGGGCGAGCGCCGGTTCGCGGCACCAACCGGGGTCGACGTGCTACGCTGACCGCGGGCGGGGCTTCCGCGGCCGGAGCGCCGGGGGCAGCCGCGTCGCCCGCGCCGCCGCAACTGCACAGGAGGAGCTCGCGCAACGCGAACTCCCGCCGCAATTTCTCGGTCGCGCAGTCTGCCCGCAGCAGCCGATAAGATCCTGAGACGCACCATGGGGCCCCTGTCCAACGAGCTCGTCCTCGTCGCCGTCGTCGCGGCCGTCCTCGTGGGCATCTATCTGCTCCGGCACATCATCACCTTCGCCTTCAAGCTCATCGTCTTCGCGGGCCTGGTCCTGGCCGGCGTCTGGGCCTGGCAGCATCGAGCCGAGATCGTCGACGCGGCCAGACCTTATCTCGGTCCGGTCGGCGACCGTCTGGGCGCGCTGGATCTGTCGGATGTCCGGAATCTGCTGGCGGATCTCCTTTCGGACGAGGAGCCGAGCGCGGTGGAGACCACCGGCGTGACGGGCGTCGCCGACGCGACGGAAGACCCCGGAAGGCCCGACGCCCCCGGAGAACCCGGGCGTTCCGCGACGCCGGACGGCCGCGAAGGCCCCGACGGCGTCGACAATCCGGACGACCCGGACCCCGACGACCCCGAGTGAAGGCGCCCATCGGCATCGTGGCCGGGGACTCGTCCCAGCGACGCGAGCGAACCGCACGAGAGGAAGAACCCCGATGTCACAACAACAGAAGAACCCGATGTCACAACAGCAGATGGACCGACGGACGCTTCTGAAGACGATAGCCGCGGCCGGCATCGCCGCGCCGTTCGCGGCCGGGGCGGCCCCGGCCCGGGCCGCCTCGACGAGCGCGACCGCGGCGGCGCAGGCCGACATCGCGCCCTTCACCATCGAGGTCGGCGACGATGCGCTGGAAGACCTCCAGCGCCGCCTCGCGGCCACCCGGTGGCCGCCCGACTCGCCGGGCGAGCCGTGGGGCTACGGCACGGACCGCGCGTACCTCGAAGAGCTGGTCGCCTACTGGCGGGACGAGTACGACTGGCGCGCGCACGAGGCCGCCCTCAACGCGTTCGACCACTACACGACGGAGATCGAGGGGCAGCGCCTGCACTTCGTCCACCAGCGGAGCTCCCGCGAGGGGGCCCTGCCCCTGCTGATGACCCACGGCTGGCCCGGCACCGTCTGGGAGATGCTGCCCTCGGTCCGCGCCCTCGCCGACCCCGCCGCCCACGGGGGCGACGCCGCCGACGGGTTCCACGTCGTCGCGCCGTCCATTCCCGGCTTCGGGTTCTCGGGCGAGCCCCTGGAGGGCACCGACATCGCCCGCACCGCCGAGCTGTGGGTGGCCCTGATGGACCGCCTCGGCTACCAGCGCTTCGGCGCCTACGGCAGCGACTGGGGCGCCGGGGTCACCCGCGCGCTCGGCGCCGCGTATCCGGATCGGGTCGTCGGCATCCACACCCCCGGCGCGCCGCCGCGCGCGCAGCGCCCGCCCGCGACCGACGAGGAGCGCGACTACCTCGCGCGGGCCGAGGCGTGGTCGGTCGACGAGACCGGCTACCAGCGCATCCAGGGCACCAAGCCGCAGACCCTGGCCTTCGGGCTGACCGACTCGCCGGCGGGGGTCGCGGCGTGGATCACCGAGAAGCTGCGGTCCTGGAGCGACTGCGACGGCGACGTGGAGACCCGCTTCAGCAAGGACCAGATCCTCACCCTCGTCTCCATCTACTGGCACACCCGAACCATCGGCACGAGCGTGCGCTACTACTACGCCAACGGCCTCGGCAGCTCGCGCCCCCGGCGGGCGCTTGCGCGGGGGCCGGTGCAGGTGCCGCAGGGCTTCGCGCAGTTCGTGGGCATCCCGTCGCGGACCGGACCGCCACGGTCCTTCGTCGAGGACATGCCCGACAACGTCACCCACTGGTCGGTCTTCGACACCGGCGGGCACTTCCCCGCCATCGAGGAGCCGGAGCTGCTGGTCGGCGACCTGCGCCGGTTCTTCCGCACGCTGCGTTGAACCGAGCCGGGCGCTTGAGGGCAGGTGGGGCCGAGCAGGGTCGCCCAGCCCGGAAACCGTCGCCTGAGGCTCCGATTACCCGCCAACCAACCCCCGCCAGGAGTCTGCACCGTTCTGCGGCGCAGACTCCCCGCGCTACGAGCTGCCGAGATTGAACGACAGACCGGCCGAGAATCGACAGGACTGGAAGTACCACAGGTCCGCCTGAAACCGAAGAGCTGCCCGACCGGCAACGGGGATGTCGATACCGGCGCCGGACCCCGCGCCGCCGCTCCTCGACCGCCTCGATTCCATCCGGTCGAGCCGGATCCACGCATCGAGCTCGGAGCCATGCCACGGCGGATGTTCCCGGCCGCATCGTTGCCGTGCGGGTTTACCGCGTGAATGGAGGCGGGCCGACGTCGGCCTGCGGGGAATCGTCACCCCTCGAACGAGCGCGGCAGCCCCGCGTGCGAGCCGACCGCAACGGCGACATCTCCAGGATTGAGGCCGGGCGGCCGCGACGAAAGCGATGACGGGCCCCTCATCCTGTCGCCGACGGTCCCCGCGACGAGGCGGCATCACCGCTGCCGCCCGGGCGCGGCGCGGGCGCACAGTCCGCCGGCGAGCAGGCCGAACAGGTGGGCCTCCCACGAGACCCCGGGATCGCGCGGCAGGATGCCGGCGAGCATGCCGCCGTAGACCATCGCCACCAGGATCGCGACGGCTACCGACTGCAGGCTCCGCTCGTAGTATCCGCGGCCGACGAGCAGGCCGAAGTAGCCGAAGATCAGACCGCTCGCGCCGACGTGCGCCGCGCTGCGTCCGAACACCCACAGGCCGAGGCCGCCGAGCACGACGATGGCCAGCGTCGCCGTCACGTAGTAGGCGACGCCGCGCATGGCCACCATGCCGCCCAGAATCAGCAGGGGGAGCGTGTTGGCGGCCAGGTGCGCGAACGACCCGTGCACCAGGGGAGCGCCGAGAATGCCGGAGAGGCCGTCGAACCGGCGCGGGACGACGGCGAGGGCGTAGACCACACCCTCGTCCACGAGCAGGCCGTAGAGGGACACCACCCAGACCAGGGCGGCGCCGGCGCACGCCACCGCGGCCCGCGGCTTCCATGCGGGCAGGTCAATCACAAGTCACACACCAAGCCCGCCCATTCGGACCCCGACGAGGGCGGACGCAGAAAGGGCGAGGCGAGGTGACATCGCGGCCGGATGGTCAGTGACCGGCGTTCGCGTGAGCGTTGAACGTCCGGCTATCGAATGATAACGTGCGCGAACGCGCCTCCGGGGCTGGCGCTTCAGTGACACCCGCCCGGACCCGGATCGGCGGCCGGCCAACCCGACGAGCCGAAACCTGCCGGCGACCGGGGGCTGTCCCCGGCCGCCGGCAGGTGGCTGAGATCGCGGCCCGAGGCCCCTCCCCTACCCGTCGGTCGTCCGCGACAGCTCCGACAGCTCGGTGAGCCGCTCGCCGGTGCTGTCGCCGAACTCGTCGACGGGCACGCCCAGCGTGTTCAGCAGCGTGAGCTGCAGGTTCGTCAGGCGCTGGGTCTCGTCCGGGTACTTGACGTGGCGGCCGCTCGCGATGCGCCCGCCGCCGCCGCCCGCGAGCAGGAGCGGCAGGTTGCGGACGTCGTGCGAGTTGCCCTCGCTGATGGCGCTGCCGTAGAGGGTGACGACGTTGTCGAGCACGGTGCCGTCGTCGCCGTCCGGCATCGACGCCAGCCGCTCGAGGAAGTACGCGAAGAGCGAGACGTGATAGGCGTTGATCTTGGCGAGGCTCTCGATCTTGTTCCGGTCTCCGCCGTGGTGCGAGATCGGGTGGTGCGAGTCGGAAACGCCGATCTGGGGATAGGTCGCCCCGCTCTGCTCGCGGCCGATCTGGAACGTGATGACCCGGGTGGTGTCGGTCTGGAACGCGAGGGCCTGCATGTCGAACATCAGCCGCGCGTGCTCGTCGTAGCTGACGGGGATGCCGGCCGGCGACTCGACCACCGGCAGCTCGCGCCCCTGCGACTCGGCGTTCTGGATGCGGCGCTCGATCTCGCGCACCGACTGCAGGTACTCGCCGAGCTTCGCGCGGTCGCGGGTGCCGAGGCCGCCCTGCAGGCGGTCGACCTTCTCGAGCACCGAGTCGAGGATGCTGCCCTGCCGCCGCAGCCGCGCCGCCCGCACCGCGGGGTCGGTGCTGTCGACGTTGCCGAAGAGGCGGTCGAACACCACGCGCGGGTTCGTCTCGACCGGCAACGGGGTCGACGGGCCGCTCCACGCGAGCCGGTTCTGGTAGGCGCAGCTGAACCCGACGTCGCAGGTGCCGACGCCGTTGACGGTGTCGGCCCCCTCGAGGCCGAGCTCGAGCGACGGCAGCGGCGTCTCCTGGCCGACCTCGTTGGCGAGGATCTGGTCCATCGATATGCCGAGCTGCAGGCTCGAGCTGCCGGTGGTCGGCAGCGGCTCGATGCCGGTCAGGAACGCACCGGCGGGCTTGGCGTGCGCCCCGGACGCCCCCGAGCGCGATCGCGCTCCGGTGTTGTCGAGCCCGCTCACCACCAGCAGATGGTCGCGGTACGGCTCGAGCGCCATCAGACTCGGCGGGAGCTCGAACTCCCGCCCCTCGGCGAGCGGCGTCCACCGGTCCATGACGATGCCGTTCGGCACGTAGACGGTGCAGAACCGGAGGGCGGGCTTCGCCGCGGTCTTCGCCAGCGCGGTGGCCGCCGGCACCATGCCGTCGAGCAGAGGCAGCGCCAGGGTGGCGCCGACGCCCCGCAGAACCGTCCGGCGAGGAATGGCCTTCTTGGTGATGATCATGACTCCGCTCTCCGCATCAGGAAGGGGGTGCTCTTGACGATGCCCGCAACGAGTGACGACCAGGTGATCTCGTCCGCCGCCGCCTGCCGGCTGATCTGCCGGACCACCGGCATGTCGTAGTGCTCCAGGGTGCGCCCGAGCGCATAGGTCAGCATCTTCTCGGCGACGGTCTCCACGAACTGCTCCTCGCGGTCGAGGATGACGGCGCGGAGGCCGGCCAGCCCGTGCACCTCGGTGCCGTCGACGAGGGTGCCCGAGGCGTCGATGGGGATGCCGGTGTCGAACGGCGTCCCCCCCTCGTTGGTGGTCCGCCAGCGCCCGATCGCGTCGAACGACTCGAGGGCGAACCCGAGGGGATCGATGACGTTGTGGCAGGTCGCGCAGACCGCGTTCGCCCGGTGCTGCTCGAGCCGCTCGCGCACCGACCGCGGCGCCCCGTCCTCGCCCGCCGAGGGCAGGCTCGGCACGTCGGGCGGCGGCGGCGAGGGCGGGGTGCCGAGGAAGTTCTCGAGCAGCCAGACCCCGCGCACGACCGGCGACGTGCGGTTCGCGTACGACGTGATGGTCAGGATGCTGGCGTGGCCGAGCAGGCCCCCGCGGCTCTCGTCGGGATAGTCCACCCGGCGGAAGTGGACGCCGTAGACGTCGGGAATGCCGTAGTGCCGGGCAAGCCGCTCGTTGACGAAGGTGTGGTCGGCCCGCAGCATGTCGAGCAGGGGCCGGTCCCCGCGCAGCTGGTGCTCGATGAACAGCTCCGTCTCCTGCCACATCGCCTCGCGCAGGTTCTCGTCGAACGCGGTGTAGGTGGCGGTGTCCGGCACCACGTTCCGCAGCTTGCGGAGCTGCAGCCACTGGCCCGCGAAGTTGTCGACGAGAGCCCGCGACCGCGGGTCGGCGAGCATGCGCCGGACCTGGCCGTCGAGGACGCCGGGGTCGCTCAGCTCGCCGCGCTCGGCGAGGCCGAGCAGCTCGTCGTCGGGGATGCTGCTCCACAGGAAGAACGACAGGCGGGACGCCAGCTCGAGGTCGTCGATGCGGTAGGCGGTCCCCGGCGCGGCCCCGTCCGGGTCGGACTCGATGCGGAACAGGAACTCGGGATCGACGAGAAGGCGTTCGACCGCGGCCTGGATGCCCTTCTCGAAGCTGCCCTCGGCCCGCCCCATCTCATAGAAGTCGAGCAGCGTGTCGACGTCGGCGGCGCCGGCCGGCCGTCGGAACGCCCGCCGCGCCAGCCCGGACAGGATGGTCCGCGCGCACTCCCGCTCGGCGTCGGCGCCGGCGCCGGCCGGCTCGCACGCCAGCAGCGCGTCGCGGATGGCGAGGTCGGCGGTCCCGTCGGGATCGTAGGGGCCGATGATCTGCACCACCGACACCGCAGGGTTGCCGTCCTGCATCTCGTCCTGGCCGTGCGAGTAGGTCGACCGGTCGGCGGGCAGCGGCAGCAGCCCTTCGGGCAGGGCCGACTGGCGTTCGAACGCCACCCCCACCCGGTGCCGGCCGCCGGTCACGGTGGTGCGCACGTCGAGCCCCTTGTCGGCGTTGAGGGCGTACAGCTCCCACTCGGGGAACGACCGGGAGTCGTACACCTGGTCGAACTTGCCGGCATAGCCCATCGGGGGCAGCTGGCCGTCCTCCCATTCGCGGCCCACCGTGAACGTGCCGATACGGGCGCCGTCGAGCCGCACGTCCATGAGATGGGGCTGGCCCATGCCCCGCACGTAGCCGTACTCCTGCTTGCGCAGGCTGACGCGGATGATGTACTCGCCGGCGACCGGGAAGTGGTGCTCGACGGCGAGGCCCCCACGGGACCCCAGCGGCAGATCGAGGCTCACCGCGCCGTCCTGGTTCACGCCCCCGTGCACCGGGTAGGTGTGGGCGACGGGCCGGAGGGCGGTGTCGCCGACCACGAGCTGGCTGATGCGCCGGGCCGCGGCCAGATAGCGATCGATGAGGGTCGGCGAGACCGAGAGCACCTCGGCGATGTTGTCGAACCCGTGGTGCTCGTCGTCGGGCGGCAGCAGGGCCTGGGCGTCGATCTCCAGGCCGAACAGGTCGCGGACGGCGTTGGCGTACTCGACGCGGTTGAGCCGGTGCACGGCCGAGCGCCCCGGGTCGGGGGCGGCGAGGGCGGCGCGGTCGAGCTCGGTCTCGAGCCACGCGACGAACCCGTGCGCGGCCTCGGCGTCGGGCCGGGGGCGGCCCGCCGGGGGCATCTCGCCCGCGCGCAGGCGCCGCACCACGTGCTCCCACGCGGCGGCGGCGGCGCCCACCTCCGAGAGGTCCAGGGAGTCGAGGGTGAGGTCCGCGGTGCGGGTCCGCTCGTTGTGGCAGGCCACGCAGTAGCGGTCGAGCAGGGCTCTGCCGTCCGCGGCGTTCGCCGCCGCCGCGAACTGCGGCAGCGACACGACGTGCCCCCGGGCGAGGTTCGCGCCCGGCGCCGGCTCGGCCTGCAACTGAAGCTGACCGGCCGCGACCAGGGCCGACACCGCGAGGATGACGAGTGTCCTACGCACCATGTTCGCTCCCCTCAGCAAACCGCGAACCGCCCGCGGCATCGTCGGACCCTGGATTCCCTCGCCGACCGCAAGCGCCGCCGCGGCGGGAGGCCGTGGCCAGGCCCCGCTGCATTCGACCAGCGGTGCATCCCGCTCAAGCCCTCGCCCGGCATCGTCGCCTTCGGCTCCGCGTGGCGCCAACCAACCCTCAGGAGTCCGCCGTTCCAAGGCGCAGACTCCTGGTGCTGCGCCCTGACTGGACGTTGCGGTGTGCGGCGGCGCCGTGATTCGTCAACGATTGCACCCCGTGAACCCAGGCCCACGTCCGAAGACTGGGACGTGACGCAACACTACCCCCCCGCCGCTTCCGCCAGCCGATCCACCAGCTCTCTCGCCGGGGTGCCGTCCTCGTTCTCGACGTCGGGGTCGGCCCCTTCCGCGATCAGCAGGGCGGCGACCGCCCCGAACCGGTTCCGCGCCGCGCCGTGCAGCGCCGTGTTGCCGCCGCGCCCCGGCTCGTCGATGCCCGCCGCCCCGCCCGCCGCAACGACGGCCCGCACCGTCTCGAGCACCAGTCCCTCGTTGCCCCATTCGGCCGCCACCAGCTCCGGCGCGATCAGCCGGCTCCGCCGGTTCGTCGACCGGCTCAGCCCGAGGCCGACCGCGGCCATCAGCGCGGTGGACCCGTCCTCCATCGGCATCAGAGGGTCGGCGCCGGCCTCGGCGAGCGCGCGCACGAGGTCCGGCTCGAGGTACTTCGCGGCGAGGGTGAACGGCGTCGCCCCCTTCTCGCGCAGCGTGAACACGAACTGGTAGGTCCAGCGGGGCACCGGGGTGCCGCGGACGAGCGGTACGTCGGGGTCGGCCCCCGCCGCAAGGAGGGCCCGCAGGAGGTCGGGCTGCGACCGCAGCACCGCCGCGTGCAGCGCGGTGTACCCAGCCCCCGCCGCGTCGGGGTCGGCCCCCTGCCCCAGCAGGAATGCCGCCATGTTCTCGTGGCCGCTCATCGCGGCCACCACCAGGGCGCTGTTGCCGTCGGCCGACCGGTCGCCCACGTCCGCCCCTGCCGCCAGCAGGGCCCGCGCCGACTCGATGTCTCCGTGCCGGGCCGCGAACAGCAGCGGCGTGAACCCGCCGGCGTCGAACCACGACGCGCCCTGCGGGCTCGTCGTGCTGCGCTCGCCGGTCCCCCGGAACTGCCGCACCGCCCGGGTCCGCGCGTCGACGGCGGCGCCGTGCTCGAGGAGCACGCGGGTCGCGGCCGGCTGACGGTTGGCCACCGCCCACATCAGCGCCGTCTGTTCTCGCGACGGCTCGGTGGCGTCGACGTCGACGCCGTGCGCGAGCAGCGCCCGCACCGCCCGCGGGTCGCCGGTGTGGGCGCACCGCATGAGCAGCGTCTCGCCCGACCCGAGCCCGAGGTTGGGATCGGCCCCGGCCGCAAGCAACTGCTCGACGGCGTCGGGGTGCCGGTTGGCGCAGGCCGCCCACAGCGGCGTCGCCCCGTAGTCGTTCCGCGCGTCGAGGTCCGCGCCGGCCCGAATCAGGCCCTCCAGCGCGTCCGCCTCGTCCCAGTACGCCGCCCAGTGCAACGCCGTCGCCCCGTCGGCCTGCCGGGCGTCGGGGTCGGCGCCCGTGTCGATCAGGGACGCCACGAGCGCCCAGTCGCGCGCCTTGGCCGCATCCGCAAGACCGGCGGCCGCGCCAGCACCGGCCGCGCAGAGTCCGGAAAGCGTGAAGGCCATCGCGCACACGACCGCGGATGCGCACGGCCGGCGGTCGGGGTTGGCGTAGCGCCACCTGAGGGATTGTGTCGGATTCATGGAAGACTACTCGTTGCGCACAGTAAGGCAGCCCGCGGCCAATGTCAACGTGTCACGGTGTCACGGGCACAGATGGTCTCTGGTATCGTAGAAGTTGCGAAAGAGACGTCGCGCCATGACACCGGAATTCTGGGCCATCATCGGAGTCGGAGTGGCGCTGGGGTTGGGGATGTTGCGCCTGTTCAGCGTCTCGACGTGAGGATCGACCGCCTCAACGACCACGTTCGGGGTCAGGGTGAGCGGCTCGCCCGGCTGGAAGGGAAGGTCGACACGCTGATCGCGACGTTCGGCAAGCGGAGGCCCCGTCGTGACACCGAAGCTCTGACCTCCGGTTGCAGTGACGAGCCCCGCCGGCCCGCCGGCCCGTCCACGGGCAGCATCGCGGCCGGACGCAGGGATACGCCGTCGTTCACATGCGCCTCCGCGGGCCCCGCCGTTGCGGAGGTCTAGAGCCAGGCGAACTTCACCGCGAACACGCCGGCGATCACGTAGACCCCGGCCGGGCACTCGCTCCCCCGCCCCGCCAGCACCTTGCTCACCACGTAGGTCAGGAAACCGAGGCCGATGCCGTCGGCGATCGAGTACGTCAGGGGGATGGCGATCACCGTCACCACCGCGGCGCCGTACTCGGTGATGTCGTCCCAGTCCAGGCTCACCAGCGGCTTCGCCATCAGGCACGCCACGTAGAGGATGGCCGCCGCCGTCGCGTACGGCGGGACCGACTGGGCCAGCGGCGCGAAGAACAGGCAGGCGAGGAAAAGGCCCGACACGACCACCGCGGTCAGCCCGGTGCGGCCCCCGGCCGCGGTGCCGGCCGCGCTCTCGATGTAGCTGGTCACCGGCGAGGTGCCGAGCAGGGCCCCGCCCACGGTGCCCGTCGAGTCGGCGATCAGGGCGCGGTCGATGCGCGGCAGCCGTCCCTCCGCGTCGAGCAGGTTGGCCTGCTGCCCGACCCCGATGAGGGTGCCGGTGGTGTCGAAGAGGTCGACGATGAGGAACGTCAGGATGACCGCGATCATCCCGCCCTGCAGGGCGCCCCCGATGTCGAGGGCGAGCAGGGTCGGGGCCGGGCTCGGGGGGATCGCCGCGAGCCCCATCCACTCGGAGACGCCGAACACGAGGCCGATCGCGGTGACCCCGAGAATGCCGATGAGCACCCCGCCGGGCACGCCGCGCGCGGTGAGGGCGACGATGGCGCAGAAGCCGAGCAGGGCCAGGATCGGGGCCGGCGCGAGCAGGTCGCCGGTGGTGACGAGGGTGGCCGGGCTGTCCTGGATGATGCCGGCGTTGGCGAGGGCGATGACCCCGAGGAACACCCCGATGCCGGCCGAGATGGCCAGCTTCAGCGCCCGCGGCACCGACTCGACGATCCACCGGCGCACGCGTACCACGCTCAGCACCACGAAGAGGACGCCGGACACGAACACCGCGCCGAGCGCGACCTCCCAGGCATGCCCCATGCCGAGCACGACGCCGTAGGCGAAGAACGCGTTGAGCCCCATCCCGGGGGCGAGCGCGATCGGGTAGTTGGCGTACAGCCCCATGATGAGGGTGCTGAACGCCGCCGCGAGGCACGTGGCCACGAACACCGCCTCGAACGGCATGCCCGCGTCGGAGAGAATCTGCGGGTTGACGAAGGCGATGTAGGCCATCGTCAGGAACGTCGTCGCCCCCGCGGTGACTTCCGTGCGGACGTCCGTGCCCGCCTGCGACAACCCGAAGTGACGTTCCAGGAATGGTGTCATCGGCTCCTCATCGCCGTGGGGTCCCGGCCGCTTCGCAGGCGTCGCCGGAAATCGCCGGCGTCGGTGCACGCCAGGGCCGCGGCCAGGACCACGTCGAGCGGGATGTCCGGAATGCGCTGCAATGCCTCGGCGAGGTCGTCGGGCCCGTCGATGCCTCGCAGGCGGAGCGTCGCCGCGACCGCGTCCGCGCGCCCCTTCGCCTCCGCCCGCCGGCTCACCGAGCGCATGATCGGATCATCGGCTAGGGTGGTCCCCTCGCGCCGGCCCATCGCCCGCGCCACCCGCTCGAGCGCCCCCCACGCCTCCGCGGAGATCGGCTCCTCCGTCAGCGCCCGATGGATCGCGGCCGCCGTCCAACCTGGAAACGCCCGGCTCTCCGCCGCCTCGGCATACCCCTCGTCACTGTGCACGTGGATCGTCAGCCCCGGCCGGCGGGTCGAGTGGTCCCACGGCACCGCCACCCAGATCTCCGGGAAGCCGCATTCCTGGTAGACGCCGAGCTTCCACCGCCGCACGTCGGTGGAGTGGTCCACCTCGAGGACCACGTCCGGCAGCGTGTCCTCGCCCACCACCACGGCCGGCCCCGAGATGCGCGCCCGGCCTGGGTGCAGGTACAGGATCTCGTCCGCCTGCATGATCCACCGCTTGCCGCCCGCGGCGTCCAGACGGAGCAGATCCGCCGAGCCGAAGCACTCGATGGGGGAGCCGCGCAGCGAAGCGACCCGCTCGGCCAGCCGGGTCAGGCGCCGGGTCGGCTGCTCGTGCCAGATGGAGGTGGGCTCGCGGACCTTCCAGGCCGTCTCGGTCCTGCCGTCCCAGAACTCGAACCGGCCGTCGTAGTCGTCGAGGGCGCTCTCCGGCAGATGGAAGGACTCGCAGCCGGGCAGGTCCGGCCTCCGGCCGGAGGCCGGCGGGCGGGAGGCCTGGACCGATGAACTCCTTGCGTCGGGGATGAACGCGGCCGATCGCTCCATGGGCGCCTCCTGGCCGATGGACGATTGTAGCGCGGAACCGCATCGACCCGTGTTAGTTGTCAGAGCTGCTCCGGCTGCTCCTTGTCGCGTCGGACGAGGCTCGCGAGCACGCGGTCCGGCATGTGTCGCACGACGTGGCGGACGAGGAGGGACATGCGCCACGGGAACTCGTAGACCTTCCGCTTCCGGCGGATGGCTCGGGCGATGAGGCGGGCCGCGCGGTCAGTGTCCATGAGGAAGGGCATGCGGAAGCGGTTGCGGTCGGTCATCTCCGAGCGCACGTAGCCGGGGTGCACGGTGGTGGCGTGGATGCCGGCCCGGGCCCAGTCGGGCCGCAGGCCCTCGACGAGCCGGGTGAGGGCGGCCTTCGAGGCGCAGTAGCCGGCCGCGCCGGGCAGGCCGCGGTGGGCGGCGAGGCTGGAGATCACGACGACGTGGCCGCCGCCGCGCTCGCGCATGGACGGCACCACCGCCTCGATGGCGTAGAAAACGCCGAAGACGTTCACTCGGAACTCGGCCTCCAGCGCGTCGGCGGCGGGAACCAGGGCGTCGGTCCCCAGCGCGATACCGGCGTTGGCGACGAGGAGGTCGACGGGGCCGAGCCGCTCCGTCAGGCCGGCTATGGCGCCCTGGATCTCGTCGCGCCCGGTGACCCCCGCGGGTACGCACTCCGCGCGACCTCCCTCGTCGCGGATCTGCGCAGCCAGTGCCTCCAGCCGATCCGCGCGGCGGGCGATAAGCCCGACCCGGTACCCCTCGCGGGCGAGCTCGACGGCGAGGGCCCGTCCGATGCCGCTCGACGCCCCGGTGACGATGGCCACCCCCTCCATGGTTCGTCCCTCCAGACAGCCGCGCGACCCCAGCTCCCGGCGGTGCGGCTTCACATGAAGGCGTTGCAAACCGAGGGCCAACCGCCGCTTGCGCCGACTGCCCCGTCCCGGTAGAGTGGCCGGACGGGACCGAGGGAGGATACCGATGGGCAGATCGACACGCAAGGAAGCAGGCGTCAGTCGGCGGGCCTTCATCAGGCGCGGCGCCACCGCCGGGGTCGGGGCCGCCACCCTGGCCGGGGTCGGGGCCCGGGGGGCCGAAGCCCAGAACTTCTGGGACGTCTCGGCCGATTTCGTCACCATCGGCGCGGGCACCGCGGGGCTCGCGGCGGCGGTGTCGGCCCTCGACCACGGCGCCTCCGTGATCATGCTCGAGGAGAACGTCGACATCGGCGGGCACGGCATGTGCTCGGGCGGCAACGTGCACCTCGGCGGGGGCACCAGCAACCAGCGGAAGCACGGGGTGGAGGACTCGGCCGAGCAGGTGTACCGCGACTGGGTGCGCCACGACCACATGCAGAGCCGCTACAGCGACCGCGACCTCGTGCGGGCCTTCGCCGACGAGAACGCCGCGACCTTCGAGTTCCTCATCGAGAACGGCGTCCAGTTCCAGGACCACCTCGTGGGTCCGACCGGGGCCTCACAGGTGCGCCGGCAGCAGCGCACGGTGCAGTGGCCCGTCGCCAGCGAGCGGGTGACGCACCACGAGACCCGCGTCGGCTCGGGCCTCGTCCGCGCCCTCGAGCGCAGCGCGCGGGCCAAGGGGGCGCAGGTGCTGCTACGGCACAAGATGACGAGCATCGTCCGGGAGGGCCCGTCGGCGGGCCGGGTGCTCGGCGTCACCGCCGTCCACGACGGCCGCACCGTGAACATCCGGGCCCTCAAGGGGCTGCTCGTCGCCACCGGCGGCAGCACCAGCAACGTCAATCTCCGGCGCACCTTCGACCCCCGGCTCACGGAGGAGTACCAGGTGGCCGGCGAGCCGTGGTCGCGGCAGAGCGGGGACGGCGAGCTCGCGGCGATGGCGGTGGGGGCCTCGCTGTGGGGCACCGCCAACCAGACCGTCGAGGAGGGCATCGCGATCTCGAAGACGCGCCACATCGGGTGCCAGTGGGGCTACTCGAGCCTCATCTGGCAGCCCGACGCCCGCATCTTCGACCTCGCCCGCGCGTCGGGCCTGACCGTCACCGACTGGCAGGACGTCATCCTCGTCAACCAGCTCGGCCGTCGCTTCTGGAGCGAGACCGACGCCCGCTACGACTTCTTCGCGGCGGCCATGGCCGACACCGGGGACGAGTCGAAGCGGAACGGCGGGGGGCCGATCTGGGCCGTCTTCGACCACGACGCGGTCGAGCGCGAGGACTGGGACCCGCGGCCTCCCAACGTCGACACGGACGGCTTCTTCTACACCGCCGACACCATCGCCGAGCTCGCCGCGGCCATCGCCAACCCGTTCCAGGCGAAGCCCATGCCGGCGGCCGTTCTCGAGGAGACGGTGGCCCGCTACAACCGGTTCGTCGACGCCGGCGAGGACGCCGACTTCGGCAAGCCCAACCCGCGCTACAAGGTCCAGACCCCGCCGTTCTACGCCGCGTGGTCGACGCCGATCCTGCACGACTCGCTCACCGGGCTGCGCACCAACCCGCGGGCACAGGTCATCGACATCCGCGGCGACGTCATCCCCGGCCTCTACTGCGCCGGCGAGTCGCAGGGCGGGTTCGCGCAGCACGGCCTGGGCCGCTGCCTCGTCTTCGGCCGCATCGCGGGCCGCGACGCGGCGGTGAACGGCGGGAACGCCTGACGGGAAGCGCGACCGCGACGGACGAGGCACAGATGCCGCAGCCGGCGAGCGTCGCCGTCCGGGGGGCGCCGTTTCCTGCCCCCTCCCCGAGTGGCGACAACGCCCGACGAGGAGCACCGCGGTGACCGGCGAGCCGCGGCCGGCTCATCCGACGAGCGTCGCCGTCTGGGGAGCGCCGTCCCCCGTCGTCGCAGCTTCCCGGTTCACGGTCACGGTTGGGGTGAAGTGCTCTGCCGCATGCCGGCTGGCCGGGCACCCCGTCGTGATCCGCGACGGCACCGGGCGCGACCTCGGCCGGGGAATCCTCGGTGCGGAACCCGCGGCCGGCACCAGCGCGCTGCACGTGGCGGCCGTCACCCTGACCGCGCCGCGCGAGCCAGGGGTACACGGCTGGACGGCCGCCTTTCCGGCCACGGCCGAGTCTCCCCCGCCCGTGACGACCGCACAACCCGAACGGGCAACCGCGACCACGGCGCGGCACCAAGGGGCTGCATCCGGGCCAGGCCACGAAGGCCCGTCGGCGTCGCACGAACGACAAGGAGCGGGATCGGCCCCGCCGGACCAGGCTTCGGCGCCGCCGCGACATGATGCCGAGGCCGCGCCACGGCACGAAGCCCCGCCACCTGAAGCTGCGTCGGCCCCGCAGCACGAGGCCGCGTCGGCGCCGCGGCACGAGGCTGCGGCGTGCACGTTCAGCTTCCGCACAGTCGAACGGCCCGGGAATGTGGTGACCGTCGCCGTCGTCGACCGGGACACCGAGGCTCCCCTCGCCAACGCCGACGTCCACCTTGGAGTCCACCGGGCCTCGACCGACGCCGACGGGAGGGCACGCGTCGACGTGCCCGTGGGCGAGTACGAGCTGTACGTGCGCAGCCCCGGCTACCAGCCGTATGCCGAGCCCGTCACCGTGACCGGGGACACCCCCCTGCGCGTCGCCGCCGCCCGCGTCTCCGACGCCGATTTCGACGACGACCAGGTGTGGATGTGAGGGCGGCCCGGCTCAACCTTCCTTCACGGCAGAACGTTCCCGCCGGCGACCGCACGCGCGGGCCAGGACGTGAAGACGGCCGGGCTCAGTCCTCCTTCCACGGATTGTTCGCGAAGATCGCCAGCTCGGGCCAGAGGGCGCGGGACTGCATGGCGAGCGCGGCCATGATCGTCTCCGCGATGTCGACGGCGTACAGCTTGTTCGGGTTGTTGCGCCCGGTCCGCCCCATCCAGTCCGTCTGCACCTCGGACGGGCAGACGCAGGTGACGTGCACGCCGTGGGGGCGCAGCTCGGCCTGCCAGCACTGGCTGAGGCCGCGCACCGCCCACTTGCTCGCGGCGTACACCGTCCCCGTCTTCGCCCCCTTCATGCCCGAGGTCGAGGCGATGTTGAAGACGTAGCCCGACTGCTGCGCCTTGAGCAGCGGCGCGACCCGGTTCGTCAGGTCGACGAGCCCGAACACGTTGATGTCGAACAGCGCCCGCATCCGGCCCATGTCGATGTCGCCGATCTCCGCGAGGTAGCCGACCCCGGCGTTGTTGACGAGCACGTCGATGCCGCCCATGCGCCCCACCGCGGCCTCGACGGTGCGCCGGTTGTCGTCGGCCACGGCGACGTCCGCCTGCAGGCCGACGGCCCCGCTCGCCGCCGCCACCTGGTCGATGCGGCCCTGGTCGCGCCCGGTGAAGACCACCTCGTGGCCCTGGGCGCGGGCCAGCGAGACGAGAGCGGCGCCGATGCCCTGGCTGCCGCCGGTGATGAGAAAACGTCGAGTGTCCATGTCAGCTCCCAGCCCGCCAATCGTCGCCTTCGGCCCCGCTTGGCGCCAAACCGCCCCTCCTGGAGTCCGCGTCGTTCCACGGCGCAGGCTCCAGGTATGAATCCGCAAGTCGCCCCGGTATTCTAGTAGCCTGACCGCGGTCGCACCGGGTCCCGCTGCGCCACAGGCAGGTTCGACAACGTCCGCGGGGGGCCGATCGCACCTCCCGCCGACAGACCCGGGGCGCCCGACGGCCACGGCGCACCGGCGGGCCGGCTGGCGCCCGGCGATACGACGCACGAACGGGCGGCAGCCGTTGCATTTCGCCGGTCGAACACGGCGCGCGCAAGACGGGGAGGGAGTCGAGAATGGCGATTCGGCAGGCGTTGCGGTCGGTGGTGGTCAACACCCTGCTGCTGCGCGAGCGCTGGCAGAGCGGGGTGAGCTACAACCCCCTGTCGGCGGAGATGGCGCAGGACCCCTACCCCACCTACGACACGCTGCGCAGGCGCGACCCCGTGCACCGCAGCCGGCTCATGGACGCCTGGGTGTTCTCGCGCTTCGCCGACGCCGACGCCATCCTGCGCGACCACCGCCACTTCTCGAACGACCCGCGCAAGCGCGTCGCCTCTCGCCGCCAGGCCAGCCTGCCCAGGGTCGAGGAGCCGAGCATGCTCTTCCTCGACCCCCCGGACCACACACGGCTGCGCGCCCTCGTCAACAAGGCGTTCACCCCGCGGACGGTCGCCGCCCTCGAGCCCCACATCCGCGAGCTCATGACCACGCTGCTCGACGCGGTCGACGATCCGTCCGCCTTCGACCTCATGCAAGCGGTGGCCAAGCCGCTGCCGGTCATCGTCATCGCCGAGATGCTGGGCATACCGCCGAAGGACCGCGAGCAGTTCGGCATCTGGTCGAACCAGCGCGCCCGCATCCTCGAGCCGACGCTGACCCCGGCGGAGCGGGAGACCGCCGAGTCGGCGATGCGAGCCCTCGACGCCTACCTCGAGCCGATCATCAGCCAGCGCAAGGCCGACCCCCGGGACGACATCATCAGCGCCCTCGCGCAGGCCGAGGAGGAAGGCGACCGCCTGACCGAGCGCGAGGTGCTGGTCATGCTGCGGCTGCTGCTCGTGGCCGGCAACGAGACCACCACCAACCTCATCGGCAACGGCATGCTCGCGCTCCTGCGCCACCCCGACCAGATGGCGGCGCTGCGCGACGACCCCGGCCTCATCCCCTCCGCGGTCGAGGAGCTCCTGCGCTTCGACTCGCCGGTGCAGGTCGACATGCGCAGCGCGCTGGCCGACTGCGACGTGAACGGCTTCCACGTGCGGCGCGGCGACAGCGTCGTCATGCTGCTCGGCGCCGCGAACCGCGACCCCGACCGGTTCGAGGCGCCGGACCGGCTCGATGTCCGCCGGGGCGATCAGAACCACCTGGCGTTCGGCCGCGGCATCCACCACTGCCTCGGGGCGCCGCTGGCCCGCCTGGAGGGCCGCGTGGTCCTGGAGTCGCTGCTCGAGCGTTTCCGGTCGATGCGGCTGCTCGAAGACCGCCCGCCGTTTCGCAGCAGCGTCGTCCTGCGCGGCCTGCTGTCGCTGCCGGTGGCCGGAGAGCCGGCGTAGGAACGCCCGCACGACATCCGCCATTCGCCCATGGCCTTCACGGACGGCGGGGACGAGACTCCACCCACGAACTCCGGCGCCGCTTGGCTTCGCGCATGTCCGGACGTACGTCGCCGGAGCCGCACCACACCGGAACCCGGCGGGACTTGCCCCTCGCAACCAGCTGTGGTTCACTGCCGTGCGGAAACGCGGCGGGATGCGCCGCCGCGACGCCGAATGGCAGACGAGATGACGACACACGGTACGAATCAATCGCGGACCCGCTGGCCGGCATGGATGCTTGCGGCAACCCTGGCCGGGGCATGCGCGGGCGGGGTGCCCGACGCGGACCCGGCGGCGGAGATGGGCATCGACGGCGCCCCGGCGTTGCCCGCGCCCGCCTTCCACCACATCCACGTCAACTCGGTCGACCCCGAACGGGCGATCGACTGGTGGGAGACGTTCTGGCCGGCCGGGCAGCGGACGACCCTGGCCGGGTTGCCGGCGTTCGAGGCCGACGGGGTGTACCTGCTGTACACCGCCGTCGACGAGCCCGCCCCGGGCGGGTTCGACCCCGAGCGGGGTCAGTCGGTCCCCCAGAGCGCGTTCTGGACGACGGGGCCGAGCACGGACGGGCTCGCGCTCTACGAGCGGCTGACCGCGCTCGACCCCGACGGCGAGCGGTTCGGGTTCCTGCCCGTCTACACCGGGCCCGACGATACGGAGGGAGTGCCCCGCTCCGGGCTGGCGCCGTTCGGCGACCAGCTCCTGACGGTGGCCGAGATGGCCGAGCGCGCCGCCCGCGAGGGGGCCAACCCGGCCCGCGACCGCGCGAGCGGCCAGGACTTCGGCTATCTCGTCGACCCCGACGGCATTCTGGTGGAGTTCAACGGGAACGCCGCGACCGACGACCTGTTCTACGGCCACATCCACTTCTGGCACGAGCAGCCTCTGTGCGCGGCCAACTGGTACGTCGACCACCTCGGCGTGACCCTGCCGCCGCTCCGCGACCCCGACACCGGCGAGACGGCGCCGCGCCCGCCCTACGACCCGTGCGAGGTCGAGATCGGCGACGTCAGCTATCCCTCGTTCCTGCCCGTGGGCCAGCTCCGGACCCCGATCGCCAGCGTGCGCCTCGCCAACGCGGGGTGGATGTGGTACTCGCGCCAGTGCCGCGACGGCCGCTGCGGCCCCGACCTCGACCGGCCGCTCTCTCCGTCACGCGGGCAGGTGGTGGACCACGTCGCGGTCACCTACCCCGACCTCGACCCCGTGCTCGCACACCTCGAGGCGACCGGGGTCCCCGTCGTCGAGGGTCCCTATCCGTTCGGCGAGACCCGCGCGGTGCTCATCGAGGACCTCGACGGGCTGGCGCTGGAGCTGATAGAGGCGGGGGCCGACTGAGCCGATGCGGGGGCATGCCCGGTCATCCAGCCGCCGGCAGCCTCATCCGGAAACTATCCGTCTGGGCAGGTAGGCAACGGGTCACCGCATTCGATCGAACTCGCCGGGTGCAAGTCCGAGGTCCCTGACGATCTTGAAGAAGAGGGGCGGCCCGATTTCTCTGCCCCCGTGCAACGGAATCGTCACGGCCCTGCCGTCGGGATGAATCCACCGTTCATGGCTCCCGGTCTGTCGGCGTCTGACGAATCCCAGCGTGGCAGAGACGCGGCGGAAGTCACGGGCCGTCGCGCTAGGCATGCACGATCTGGGTCGTGTCCGCCGGGAGCGCCTGGCCGCGCTCTTCGTGTTCGTCGGCTATGAGCCGAAACACGTGATGCAACTCTGACAGCGCCGCCTCGCGGGTGTCCATCAGTGCGTAGCAGCCGCCGATGACCGGCACTTCGGCAACCCAGGCACCGTCGAGCTGCCGGTACAGAACGATGTTGTAGTCGGCGAGAGTCATCCCTCGCAGTATACCGGTCGCAGCCACCCCGCCCCTTGCGGGCGGCAGTCTTTCCCCAAGAGCGTTCTGGACGACGGGGCCGCGACGTGCGAACCGAGGCCCGACTACTGTCACCGTGGGCTGGCAGCCCTGGACCCTGGCCCGCCAAATCGTCGCCTGCGGCTCCGCTGGGCGCTCAACCAACCCGGTAGGAGTCCGCGCCGTTCTGCCAGCGACTGCCGATTCCGTCAATAAAACCGGGCGTTTCTGGGAATCCTCGGCCGGTCAGTTACCACGTTCGTAACCACGCGAGGCGGACCTGAACGGCAGTGAACGGCCCCGGACGCCAGCGGACCAAATCCCGGCTCCGCGGGCTCGCCAGCGTTCCGCAAACGCCCCGCTTTGTCGGCGCCGATACTCGCAAAGGCGCCACCGTCGCGCAGATCAGCTGACCGGACACGTGGGGGGGTACCGGGGCGCCGTCATGACGCGCCCCCGCCCCGGCGGCACCCGTCACCGCTTCGGCGTGCTGGTCCTGTGGTACTCTCCCTCCCCTTGAGTATAGCGCAAGTACTGTTGAAAATGTGCCCAAACGGGGCTTAACTTCTTTTCCATCAACTACTTATGTTGTTGAAGTCCCTTGGGATTTGATGCGTGGACAGGCGCCGCCCTGGCGATCTGCTGACGACCGGCGACGTGTGCCACGCGGATGCGGACCAGAAACGCGGCCGAACAGTGCCCCCCCTGGCGCCGGGGGGGCGAGTCATGACGTGGGCGACCGGAGTCTTGCCGACTGGAATGGACAGAATGACAGGAATCGAAATCGCGGCCGTCGCTGCCGCCGTCGGGATCGCGAAGAACCTGAAGGACCTCACATCCTCTCTGGGCCAGAGCGTCCCGCCCGAGGTGCGTGACGAGATCCTGGCCTTGTTCGACAAGGTGATGGACATCCAGACGGAGGTGCTTACCGCGCAGGATCGAGACATCAAGCTCACCGACCGATGCCGTGAACTCGAAGACCAACTGAAGCGCGTGGAGGCCTGGGAAGCGGAGAAGGCTCGCTACAGGCTACGGGAAATCGTCAAACAGGTATACGTGTATGAACTAAAGCCGGAACGCGTCGAAGAAGAAGAGCCCGAGCATTCGCTGTGCGCCAAGTGCTTTCAGGAAGGGCGGAAGTCGCACCTTCAGAAGACAGGCTACGACGACGAACTGCTGAGCTGCTGGCATTGCGAGAAGAGTCTCGATGTGTCCACAGGTTCCGGCGCGTCCGGCGCGTCGGTCTTCTAGCTTAGCCTAGCTAAGCCAGTCTGCCTGGGGTTCCCACAACGAGCCTACGCCGCTTCACCGCGCGGTCCCGCAGCGCCTGCTGCTTGTCGGCCGCCCGGCGCCGGCAGCGAGCGCACAGCTTGCGATCCGGCCGGTCCCGCTCGCCGCCGCACTCGGCGCACAGCCCCGCGGCGATCCGCTCTCGGCGCCGGCGCCGAACGTCCGCCTGTAGGGCCTCCCGGTCAGGCGGATGCGCCGCCCGATGCCGGGCGGTTGCCTCCACTTCAAGTTCCCGGCATCGGGCGCACAGCCGGCGGTCCGGCCGGTCCCGTTCGCCGCCGCAACGGCCGCACAGCCCCGCGACGCGGTACCGCTCGCGGGCTGGCGGGTACCCTGGAATCGGCGCGCGCTCGGCGTTCGTGATTCGTCCGCCCGGCAGCGTGTAGCGGTCGAGCAAACAGGCGGGGCAGACTTCGCCGGCCCAGTCCACTGGGAACCGCCGGCCGCAGGAGCACGTCACGGCGCCGCCCGCCGGCTGTCGCTGCCGGGCCACCGTCCGCCCGGCCGGTAGTCCCGCCGGCAACCCTCGCACCGTGCGGCGCCGTCTGCGGGCTCGCCGCACTGGATGCACAGCCCGGCGCCGCGGCGGCGAGCCCGCATCGCGGCGGCGCGGTTTGCCTGACGGGCGGCGCAACCCTCGCACGTCTTGCGGCCGGGCCGGGCCGGCGCCGCGCCGCACCGGGTACACGAGCCCGCCGCGGCGCGGCCCGCGTACCGCTGGCGGTCAGCCGCGGGCTTGAAGACTCGCCAGCCGTCCCACTCGGAAGGGGCGTTCAGGGGGGCGCGGACGGCGCCGATCAGGCGCCATGTCGCCGCAATGGTCGTCAGCCGGCAGCGTTCGATCTCGCGACGGGGGAACACGTCATTTGTCGCCGTTCTCAGGACGTAACCCACGGATCACGCGCCGCGGTTCGTGAAAGCTGCCCAGCTCCGCGATCAGGGCATCAAGGGCGGCGAGACACCGCGCCTGATAGGCGGTCCTGAACGGGCCGGTTTTCGGTAGCTCGTCACAGCCCGCCGCGATCAGGCGCCGTGTGTCCTCAGCCAGCCGATCCGTTTCGTGGTCGTGGTCCAGTATCATCCGCCCATCCTACCCGGCGCATGGCTTCGGCGGTCTCGACACCGGCATCCTTGAGCGCCTTGACCGCTCTCGCCCTCGCCGCCACGTCGGTCAGCCCGCCGGCCTGCCCGTGTTCCAGCTTGACGGGGCGTTCCAGCACGCGCGACAGCTCCTCAGCGATCATGTTCGCCAGCGGTACGATCGTCGTCGTCCACAACCGCCGTATGCCCTCACGCGCCGCGGTCCCGTCCGTCACGCCCGACGGACCGAGCGGCGCCGGGACACCGAAGCACGCCAGTACGGAATCCTCGACATGGCGCCGCAACGTCACGAGCCCCATCGGCGGATCGGCGCCGAGACGGGCGGGTTGGAAATCCTTGCGGGGGGCGCCCTCTTTGTCACCCCATCCGCCCGCCACGGTCTCGGGTAGCAGCGTGCGGCCCTTCGCGTCCCGGATCGCTTCGGCCAGGTCCGACGGCGCACTGTGGCCCTCCGGCATGGCGATCAGGCGCCCCACGGCGCCGCCCGCCTCATACCCCAAGGATTGCTCGAGACGCGCCGTCAACGTCCCGGTCAGGCTGGCGTACTGCAGCGGCGAGAGACCGCGGGCCGGGCTGTGTGCTTCGGTCGCATACCGCAGGTGTACCACGCTCGCCGCCGGCGCCGTCACGGTCCGCGTGGTCCGGGGGCCGGTCACGGTCAGCCGGTACCACCAATCGGCCGGATCGGGACCGTCGCCCCACGTGTCCCGGCTACTCGCCCTCAGAAGCCGCGGGCGCCCCCCTGACGCGATATCGAGTAGGTACACGGCCTCACCATGCCGGGCCATGTCGCGGGCCGCTTCGGCCAGCCAGGACGGCCCCACGGGGGCGCCCTCGACGGTTGCCGTCGCCAGACACCGCGCCCACAGCCCCGCGGCGGTCTCGACGGCGCCGGCGGCCCACGTCTGCACCGACGTGGCGCCGACGGCCGCGGTCAGCACGTCGATGTACAGGTCCGTAGCGTCCGCCCGGACTTCCGGCGCCGGCCCGCCCGCGATGCCCAGCTCAATCATGCGGTCCGTTTCACCCAAGGGGCCAGCAACGCGGCGGCGCCCGACTGGCGGACGGCGGACCGCGCCGCGGGCGTTAGGTTGAGCGTGATCGCTTCGCCCACTTCAAAGCGGCCCTCGACACGCCCGAACCCGGCGCGCCCTTTCCGCACGTGTCCGGCCGTGCGGATCGTCGCTTCGTCCCGGATGGCTTCGGGGCAGTCCGTGGCGCCGCGCAGGTACGCGTCTACCAGTGCGCCGGCAATCGAGAGCAGGCGTTCCCCTTCGGTCTCGGCGCCGTTGCCGGTGATGCCGAGCGCGGCGGCGAGTGAAGCGGCCGTTACAGCCACAGGCGCCGCCCCCCCGGCAACCGCAGGATGCCGGGCCGGCCGCTCTCGGTTCGTACCTCGACGGACGTACCCGTGTAACTCGGATTGTCGGTCAGGGCGGCGCCCTTGAGCAGGGCATCCGAGATCAGGCGGCGCCCACCGGGGTAGGACTGGCGGGCCGCGTGGAACTCGACGCTCAGCCCCGTATAGACCGGCGGATCGGACCGCATGAGAACGGCCAGGTCACGCGCCGCTTGGGTATCCGGCAGCGGCGCGTCGATCCTCACTTCGGCGCCGTCGTCGGAAACGAACGGGACCGCTCGCATGATCGGCGGTTGCACGCTTCCCTTGACCGGGGCGGATGCGTGCTCAAGGTCGATCCGGATGCCGTTGTCGGGCCAGCGAAGCGAGCCCGGCGCAAAGGATTCCCGGCCCCGCTCGCCAGCCGAGCCGTAGCGCATGAGAACGCCCACCAGCCGGCCGGGGGAACCGTCGCCGCCGTCCCTCAGCTCTACGGCGGCGCGGAAAGTGGTTGTCATTGCGCCAGCCCGATATCCGCGTCGCCGCTCGCGTAGTAGGTACCGAACCCGGCCCGGAACCATGCGCCCTGTACCGCGTTGTGTATGTTGCGCGGGGCCGCTCCGGGCGGTAGATGCGTCACGGCCTCCCACGTGGCGCCGTCGTCATGCGACCGTTGCACGGTCACGTAATCGAGAAAGGCGCCGCCCGCCCGCACGTACACCGATCCGATCCTTGCGACCAGCGGACCGCTCCAAGTGTCGGCGGCGCCGACGGACGCGGTCACGCGACGGGAAGCACCCATCTAACGCGGCGCCCCCTTACGCGGCGATCTTGAGCTTGGTTCTCACGAACGCATCCGGCCGCAGGATGGCGAAGTTGTGAAGCGCCACGGCCGTGACTTGGATCAGCCCCTGAGCGGCGTTCGTCACCTCGTCGCGGATCAGCTTCAATCCCTCCCACACGGGACACACGGCGTTCATGGCGTCCATCTCGCCCATCTTGGCGATGATGCCTTGCTGGATGGTCGCCGCCGCGGCCGGGATGTTCGCCGACGCCATGAAATCGCCGAGAATGCGCCGCAGTCGCTCGGTTGCCGACGTGGAATCGTTCGCCTGAATCAGCGCGGCGAGTTTCGCGTACGACTCGACACCGATCACCCATGTGCACTCGTCTTCGCCGCCGGCATACTTGCCGTCAACGCCCCGCGCCGCTTGTTCCGCCGCGGCGGCGAACGTGACCACGGCGCCCGGGTCGGCGTAGTCGGCGAGTCCGCCGTTCGCCTCCGTCGCCAGGAAACCGCGAACGCGGGGGTTACCGGCGCCGACAAGCTGACCGTCCAGCGTGTCGGCCATGCTCCGTACCAGATCCTCGCGTAGCCCGCTCTCCAGTCCCATCGTCATCATCGTGTCTTCGATGCGGAACTGGGTACGGGCTTGCAGCCGCACGCCCGAAAGCGTGTGCGGGCCGATGGTCCCGGCCGCGGCTTCCTTCGCGCCGTCCTTCGCCACGAACGCGGCCGTTTGTCCGCCCGTGATCACCGGGTAGGACGCCACGCCCACGCCCACGCTCGGCATGGCGACGCCGAGACGGCGCACGGCGGACCGTGCGAAAACCCGTTGAATGATCTCCGATTGGTTCACCGGGTTTCCGCTGCCGGGGGCCGGCGTCACGGCATCCGCCCGCAGCTCGGTCGGCGGCGCCGGGGGCGGTAGCAGGGCATCCCACGGGATCACGTTCCCCGAAGTGGTCAGCCCGCGATGCTCCGCAAGCTCTCTCTCGGCGCCGTGCAATTGCTGACCGTCCGCGAAGCACTGTAGGAACCGGGACAGCGACGTACGCGAGCGCAGCTCGAGAAACGCGCGGGTCTCCGCGTCCATGTCGCCGCCCGCCGTGGCGGTCTCGGCCGCCCGCAGCTCTTCGGACTCCGCGACCAGTGCGGCCCGGTGTCGGGTCTCCACGTCGCGGTACTCCGTCGTCAGCTTGTCGCTCTCGGTACGGATCTCGTCGGTCAGGTCGTCACCTTCCAACCCGGCGATCTCCGTCAGCCGAGTACGGATCTCCGATGCGCGAACCTGCAACCGTTGGCTTTCTGTCATAGGGTCAATCCTACCGCCCGCGGCGCCACGATGGCAACGGCACGGGGCATAGTCTGTCCGCTGGCGTCCACTGACGTTCGTTATTGGTCGGCAAGGCGCCGCGCAATCTCGGCACGCCACGCCCGCCGCGCCGCGGCGAGCCCGTCGCCGGGCTTCCGGTTGTGCGCCGCCAGGTGGCAGCCGGCGGCGCACAGCGGTATCAGGTTGTCAGGATGGTCGGTGCCGCCATCCTCGACAGCCGTGACGTGGTGCAGTTCCAGCGGACCGGCCCGGCCGCACTTCGCGCAACGCCAGCCCGCCGCATCAAGCACACGGCGCCGTAGCCGCCGATACGCCCGGATACCATGCTGCGGGCGCCAGGGTCGCTCTCCGGGAATGCCGGTTCTCATATGAGAACGTCAGGCGATCCACGTCTTGCCGGGGGGCCGCTTGGCGCCAGCGGCGGCGCCGAGACCGAGCGCGATCACGCCCGCCTGTACCGGGTCGATTCGGCTTCGCTGGCGCAACCCGGCCAGGTGTACGACGTGCCCTTGACCGTCGCGTACGACCTTCGCCTCACTGACCGAGTACGCCATCATCAAGTGCGGCGCCGTCTTGAGTCTGGCGGTTGCAACCGCCCTCTGGAACTCCCGTACGTCCGCGTCCATATGCTCTCCGGCCCGGACACCGGCGCCGCGCCACGTCGGGCGCCACGGCAACCCGAGATCGCCAAGGTTGCGGACCAGCTCATGGTATCGGAAACGGTCACAGCCGACGGCGGCGATTCGACAGCCCGCCAGATCGCCCGCCAAACGCTCTAGGAACGGCCGTACAGGCGTGACGATGCCGGACAGGGGCCAGAGGTCGCCGCAGGCCGCGGCGGTCTCATACACGTCGCCGGCGCCGTCCTTCGTGGCCCGCCTCCCGAGCGCGGGTTGATCGGGACAGGCTGACCGTACTTCGAACCGCCCCGACAGGGGCCAGTACATCGCCGCCGCGCAGAAACTCGCATGCATGCCGAGATCGACACCGACGTACGCGGGGCCGGCCCGCGGCGGCAGGGCCTCCACTGGAACCTCGCAACGGCGCCATTGCTCGGGCGTACAGACCAGCTCGGCAATCGGGGCGCCCGGCAGATTCAGATCAAGGGCGCGGAAACTCGGTTGATCGGCCGTGCTGACAAGCACGCGGCGAGCCTCACGGCGCATGTAGGCGGTTCCCTTGATGGCCCCGAGCCCCGGATTCGCCTGTCGCCACGCCCGCGGATCGTCAATCGGCAGGTCGCGGTCCGCCGCGTAATGGTGGATCGCGAGCCCCCGTTCCCCGCGCCGCTCGAGAATCTCATCAATGAACGGCGCCGTACCGCGAACGCTCAGACTTAGAAACCGGCCGTCACGCGCCGAGACGGACGAACGCATGCCGTTCACCAGGGGCCGGTCCCGCTCGGCGAGCAACCCGATCTCGTCAATGATCGCCGCGTCGAATCCGGCCGCGTGACCGGCGCCCCGGTCGGCGGATTCAATATCCACGCGGCCGGTCTCCGAGAGTATGTGTCGCGGCTGGCGCCGAAACGCGAGCCCGGCCAGGTCGGACGCAACCGCGATTGCTTCAACCTGATCCAACAGCTCGGCCGCCTTGGCCCTCGACACCGACAGGACGCCAGCACGCCAGCCGGGGCGCCGCAGGGGGCCGGCAAGATGCGCCAGCACGTACACCGCAATCAATGCACTCTTGCCGTTTTTCCGCGCGATGCACAGCAGCGTCTCATGGTGCGTCAGGCAGTCCGACAGGACGGCAAGCTGCCAGCCCGCGATCCTGAACCGCTGACCGGCCCGCGGATGGCCCGCCGGCACCTTGAGCGCCGAGCGTACCCAGCGGGCCAGCGAACGCGCCGACGTGCCGAGCGGGGGCCGCTTGACGACTGGCGCCGCCGCGGCCCGCTTGCGAGCGCGGTAGGCGCGTTGCCGCTCGGCGTTCGATCCGTAGACGCGGGCGCGGCCGGGCATCCTGAAATCGTAACGCGAACCGGCCCGGCGCCGCCCCGCACGGCCGGGCGCGGATTTTGTTGTGCAACAACGGGGGCCGCGGAGGCCGGGCCGAGCGGGCCAGGTCCGGCCGCACATCGTAACGGGTAGGTAGAGCACGGGGCTTGCTGTCCGCGTGAGGTAGCGGATCGCGAGAGCAGGGGTCCCCACGGCGCCGGGGGCCGGGCGGGCGCCGCTCGCCGCCGTTGTTGCACAACAAATTACGATGGCACGGATCTTGTCAGCCCGTAGTACTCGGGACGGGCGCGGATCTCGGCTTCGTACTCGGCATCCGCGAACATCGGACGCTTGCGTTGCAGCCGCTTCCGCAGGCGGTTGCGCCGGCCGCGGTACCGCGCCTCGTCCGACATGCGCCGCCGCGCCACGTGCGGCGGACACCAGCACAGCCGCAGACCGGCGGACGGACGCCACGGGTAGGCGAGCGCGGCCGGTCCGCTGGCGATCACGGCTTCGGTCCGCACGTGGCCCCAGTTGAGCACGTGCACGAGCCGATAGCAGGCGACGTGTTCCGCCCGCGTCATGCCGTCGCCGGTCGGCTTCGCGGGCGGACGGGGCGGCGCCAGCCCGGACGGGTAGGCTTCCGTCCGCTCGCCGCCCACAGCCCGGCAGAACTCGCCGCACGGGTTGCCGCGCCAGCCGTCGCACCGGGCGCAACGGATCACTCCTCGTCGTCCTCGTCGTCCTCGTCGTCCTCGTCGTCCTCGTCGTCCTTGTCCGCTGGCGTGTAGACACGACCGGTTTCCGGGTCGCTCCGCTCAAGGTCGTCCCACAGCTCATCGTGATCTTCGTATGTCTCTTCGTTCTCGGGGTCGTACGGCATCGTCCCGTCCCGTCAATGAATCGTGTCGAGCAGGCGCCGTGCTTCCGCGCCCACTTCGCCATCGTCGGCTTCAAGCTGGCGCAACCGCTTGAGCGCCGCAGACCGCAGATCGGTCCGCAGCTCGCCGATTGATCGACCGTCCGCCATCATGGCGTGGTAGGTCGCCGCGCATCGGCCGCACAGCATCAAGGCGCCGCCGGGGCCGGTCGGTTCAAGGGGGGGCGGGGCGCCGCAGAATCGGCAGCGGTTGCCGACGGCCATCGTCCGTATCCGCTGGCGTGCGGCGGTCAGGTCTTCGGCGGTCAGCTCGGCCAGGTCTGCGATCTCGGCTTCCAGCTCGGCAACCCTCGCGCGCTTGTCGGCGTGCTCGGCTTCCAGGGCGGCGATTTCCGGATCGTCGGCCCCGTCGGCCGGGGGGGCGGCGCCGCTCTCGACAGGCGCCGTCACGGTCTCGACTGGCCCGGCCGCAGGGAGGGGCGGTTCAGGGTTATCGGCCCCTTCGCTGCCCCCCTCCGGCCCTTGATCGACGCCTCGACCCGTTCCCGTCTCGGTCCCTTCGGGAACGGGTGCGACCCGTTCCCGTGACCCGTTCCCGTGACCCGTTCCGCTATAGGGTTGGGAACGGGTCGCGGAACCGTTCCCGTGACCCGTTCCCGACCCGTTCCCGACCCGTTCCCCGTTGGCGGGAACGGGTCGATCCGCCCCGACCCGTTCCCGCCGTTCCGCCCCCCCCGGATCGGCGCCAACGGGAACGGGTCGGTATTCCGTGCTGTTTCGCTTCCCGGCCCGCCGGTCGATTCGGCCGGCCGTTGCCAGTTGTTCCAGTGCCGTGATCACCTTCGCCTTGCGGGCGCCGGTCCCGCGTGTGATGGCGCCGGTAGACTGCCACGTGTTCGGCTGGCGCATGAGGTGCCCGAGCACCCGATCGTACGTGGCGCGGTCCGTCACGAGTACGTCTCCGTCCATGTCGGCCCCTCCGGTCTCGACTGGCGCATCCGGGGGCCGGCCGGGCGTGTAGCGTCCGCCGCGCCAGGCCAGGAACAACGGCGCCGCCGGCGCCCCGGTCCGCCCCGAGTACGTCAGCTCGGCGCCCGTGTCGGTCCGGTCGAACTCGACAATCAGATCGACGGCGGCGAGCCAATCACCCGATCCTCGCGTACGGTCGCCGGTCCGGGCTTCCCGGTCCCGGCGCATGTGATGGATCGCGACCACGGCGGCGCCGGGGGCGTGATCCGCTTGCCACTTCGCCAGGGCGCCGAGGGTCCGCCTCACGTCGTCTGAGCGGTCTTCCTCGCCGCCGTCGGCGGTCAGCAACCCGCGGGCCGAATCGATCACTACCAGCCGCAGATCGGCCGGGGCGTGCTTCGCGAGCGCCGCCACGATGCCGGCGGACGGGCGCATGGGCATGAACAAGATCCGCCCGAGCGCCGCCGGGGCGGCGCCCGCCTGTACGGCAAGGCGCCTCACTTCGTCCGCCTGGGACTCGCCGGGGGCGCCGATCCATATCACCGAACCGGCCCCGGCCCCGGCCGGCGCCGGCGCCGCGGTCAGCCAATCGGCGCCGCTCGCCACTCCGGCCGCGGCGCCGCCCGCAAGCGTTGACTTGCCAGCCTTCGCAATCCCGCTCAGCAGCGTCAGGCGCCCCGTGTAGGCGAGCCCGGACGCCACGGCGGGCCAGACTTCCGCGGATGCGTCAACGTCGCTCACGGGCGCCCACGGGGCCGCATCGGGGTCATTCTCGAGCGCGGCCGGGTCGGGCTGGCGCCAGCCCGTGCCATCAAGGCGCGTCGATCCGATTGTCGCGTTCGCGGTTCCCGGATAGACCCAACAGTGACGTTTCCCGTCCCGCCCGGTCACCTTGCTGGCGCCGTCCACCAGCACCGTCCGCAGCACGGCGCGGTAGTGCGCCGGCAGCGTTTGCCAGCCGTCGCACGCGGCGAGCCTCAGCATGGCGTCCGCGGCGGTCCGGGGGCCGCGGGCTTCGATTGCGGCGACAGCATGCGCCGCCACGTCGGCGGGCCAGCGGGAACCGTTGATGAGCGCGGACCAGTACGCAACGTGATCGTCGCGTTCCCGTTCATCGTCCACCGGCGGGCTGGGTTCGGGGGGCGGTATCGTGGTCCCGTGCGGCGCCGCTGGCGGTCCCGCGGCCGGCGCCGCCCCGAACAGGTGAGGGAACTTCATGCGGGCTTCGTCCAGTCCGGCGGGGGGCTCTAACAGCCCGGTCAGCTTGCCGTCGATCTTCTGCCATGCTGACTCGCACGCACGTCGGGCGGCTTCCTGCGGCGCCAGGGCGGCACCTTGAAACCACGCTTGATGTTCGGGACTCATCCGCATCTTGCCGGGGGGCGGGGGCGTGGTAGGATTGTGGCTGTCCATCGCGTCACGTTGTCCTTTGCGGGACATGACGGCCGCCCCGGTTTTGATCTGAGCCGGGGGCGGCCGTCGCTCTGTACGGGGGTAGTCGGGGCGGCGCCCGCGCCTGCGGGCTTTCGTCGGTCTGGCGACACCAACCGCCCCGTCAAACGCCCTCACACAGCCGCAGGGGGCGCCGCGGCCCCAACATCGTCCGGGGGGGCGTTCGCCGCTCTCGGGGCATCGTGGCGCCTCTGAGCGGCAATCCACGCGTCCACTTCGCTCTCGACGTACCGCGTCACCCGCTCGCCGAGATCGACGGGCCGGGGGAAACCGGGGCGCCGCCGCATGGCCCATGCGGTAGTGCGTGACACTCGCAGCTTGTCGGCAAGGTCCGCCGGCGAGAGCAGGCGGACGGGGGCGGGCGTTTCGGACATGGGGCCGCACCTTTCGCGCGTTCGACGCGATCAGGGGTCCGGCCTTTCGGCCCTCTGCGGCTGATCCGGAACCGGGGCGGGGGGAACGGGGCCGGCCCCGGTTGATTGATCCCGCTGGCGTCTCGGGGCGGCGCGGCCCGGCGCCGTCCCTCAGCGGATGCAACCCTTTAGAACGCCATCGTAGCACCGCGAACGCCACGAACGCAAAACGCCCCGGCCCGCGGGGGGCCGGGGCGTTTTGGGGCGGCGCCGGGGCTCCTACCGCGTCAGGTGGTCCGCCCAAGCGGTCATCAGCTCTCGGCGCCGGTCAAGATGGTCGGTCCGGGCGTAGCACCGTGCCGTGCTGTTGCCGTTCGCGGTCACATGCGCCAGGGCCGCTTGCGCCACTTCGGCGGGGGCGCCCGCCACGTCCGCGGCCCAGTCCGTGAAGCTGGAACGGAACCCGTGCGTTGTGTGCGGCTTCGCCAGCTTGCCGACGGCGTTCTGAGACGGCACCTTGCCGGCGCGGTCCGCGAACACGAGCCCGTCATGCTGGCCCCGGCGCCGCTCGAGAATCGCCACGGCCGCGGGGCTCAGGGGAACGCGATGCTCACGGTTCGCTTTCATGCGGTCCGCCGGCACGGTCCAAACGCCCGCGTCAAGGTCGAACTCCGACCACGCGGCTTCGGTCGCTTCGGTCAACCGCGCCGCGGTCAAGACGATGAACGCCAGGGCATCCGCCGCGGCGGTCCCAGCCGCGGTCAGCCCCTTGAAGATTGCCGGACAGTCGGCGGCCGGGGCCGCGTCATGATGGGACGGCGCGGCGGCTTCCACGCCCACGGCCGCGGCGAGCCCGCCGTTGTCCGCCACGTTCGACGGCGCCCATTCCAGCACCACGGCGCGGTCAAGCACGCGCCGCACGATCTTGATCGCCTTGCCGCGGGCGGACTGGCTGTTGATGCCCTTGAGCACGTCGATCACTTCGGCCCGCGTGATCGCCGCAACCGGCCGGTCGGTCAGCCGAGACAGGTTGTTCAGGACCGAGCGGTACGTCTTGAGCGTGTTCGCCGACTTGCCGGTCAGGCTGTCCATGAAGTTCGCCGCGGCGGCGCCGAACGTCGGGGCGGTTGCGGCGGTCCGCTCGGCATCGCGGGCGCCGAAGGGATCGCCGCCGCGCCGTGCGATCATGCGGTTGCGGGCGGCGATCTCGCGAGCCTCAGCCAGCGGCGTGAACTCGGCGCCGCCGAGACCGCGATCAAGGCGCCGGCCGTTGACGGTCAGCCGTTGCACCCACGAACGCCCCCCGGTCCGCGTGACCAGCAGTTGCAGACTCTTGACTTGATGGTCCGTGTAGCGCCCGGCCGGCAGCTTCGCGATTGCTTTCTGAGTCAGCTTCATGGCGTCTCTCCAATTCCGTTACACCGAATCTTACCACGTTTTGGAGAACGTCAAGCACTTTTTTCGGCAGCGTTCGCGGGCGTTCGCGGGCGTTCAGTTGGCGGGCGGGGCGGGCTGTTCGACCAATGAATCCGGGCTGAAACCGGGGCGGATGGTTGACGCGAACGAACACGGGCGGACGCTCAGGAACGCGGGCGGACGGTCGGATGCGTAGAACGCGCCGTTCTACGGCGCAGACTCCTACCGGGAGTCCGCCCCCGCGGCTTCGACGGCCGCCTGCCGTTCGAGGTTGCGGTGGATCTCGAGGATGTGGCGAATGTCGTGGTTGCCCTCGTGGCACCCGTACTCGAACAGCGGACCGTCCGTCCTGACCAGCGGAATCTCCGCGCTCCACTCGCTCGTCCACGTCGCCGGATCGGCGACCGTGAACTCGTAGTGAATCCGATCGGGGCCGGTGCGGGTGAAGCGTTCCACGACGTGGAGGCCGGCGCCGGCTCCCCGGAAGCGCCTCCGCTCGGCGTAGTTTCGGGTCTCGACGACCAGCGTGTCCCCATCCCAGCTCCCGCGCGAGTCGCCGGGAAACTGCCGGATCGCGTCCGGGACGTGCGGGCGCCCGTCGAGCGGGATCATGCGCGGCGGGTACGTGGACAGCTCGCTGAACACCACGACGTGGTCCCGGGTCTGGAAGATCTGATGAATGTCGTTGTAGGACGGCGGCATCATGGGCGGACCCTCGTGCGACCAGGCGAGGCAGCGCTCCGACAGGGGCCGGGACTCGTGGCTGTCGAACGCGCTCGGCCGCGCCTGCGCAGCCGCCGCGGCGGCCCTCCGCGCCGCTGCGGTCGGCGTCAGCGGCGGGAGCCGGCCGTTCCGCGGAAACGTGATCAACGAGGTCCGCCGGCTCGACAGCCCCTTGGGGACCGGCGTGCGCAGCCAGATCTCGTTGTCGTAGTGGATGTGATGACGCTCGTCGGGCGTGCGGTTGCCCTGGAACTTGTAGCGCTCGAGCTCGTCGCGGTCGTCGATGTCGATGAGGGTGAGAATCTCGCGCGCCGACGGGTCGACGCCCTCGGCCGTGAGCGTTCCCGTCAGCCAAGCGGTCTCCTCTTCCGTGAAGAACTCCCGGTCTCCCAGATGCGCGGGCCGCTCGAGCGGCGTGAAGGTCTGGGTCGTCCAGTAGCCCTGGAGGTCGGGCCGGCCGTCGGGGGTGCGAGGCAGCGTCCACTCCGCGGCCCCGGCCGCTTCGCCGCGTGCCGGATCCTGAGCGGACGCGGAGACCGGCGCCAGAAACGCGATCGCGAGGACCGCGACCGGCGCGGCAATCATGGCATGATGCATCTGTTCCTCCCGAGGTCGGCGAGGGACCGAACGCGCCCATGATTGCCTACGACAGGGCCCTTTTCAAGTCATCGCGGTCAGCACGCGCGACGGGCTGAGCATGGAGACGCTGGTCGCCACGTCGGCGGCGCGGCCGGAGACCGCAAGATGACGATGAACCGCGGCGCACTGCCATGGCTCGTCGGCTACTACGGCGTCTTCCAGGCCGGCCACCTCGTCCTGAACCTCGTGCACCTCGGCGGAATCCGGCCGATCCGGGACTTTCCGTGGCCGCCGGCCGAGGGCTGGCATCCGCAGGCGACCGCGTTCTGGACCTCCATGGCCCTGATCGACACGGCGGCCGCCCTGCTGGCCCTCTACTTCGTGGCGGCGTTCTTTCGCGGACGGCGCCGGGCGCCGTGGGCGGGGCTCGTCGCGCTGACCACCAACCTGTACGCCGCGCTCTCCTTCAACTACACGGTGATCGCCACCGGGGCCTGGGCCCTGCATCCGGTCGAGTACGTCGCCCTGAACGCCGTGTCGATTCCGCTGGTCATCCTGTTCGCCCTGGTCGTCGGCGACGTCCGGAAGGCCGCCGGCGCCGGGTGGCAAGAAGAGACAACATCGCGATGAGACGAATCCTCCTCCCCCCGGTGTTGCCGGCCCTCTTCACGTTCGCCGGCACGGTCGTGCATCGCGACGCCTGGCGCGTCGAGCCCCTGCCCGCGCCGTGGCCCCTCGCCGTTGGCAGCATCCTCATGCTGACCGCGCTCGGGTTGGCGGTCTCCGCGTTCCTCGTCTTCCGCCGGCACGACGAGAGCCTGGACCTCCGCAAGCCGACCCGGCGCCTCGTCTCCGCGGGCCCCTACCGGATATCGCGCAACCCCGTCTACCTCGCGTTCGTCGTCTTCATCGCCGGCCTCGGCTGCGCCGACAACGCCGCCGCCGTCATGCTCGCCGTCGTCCCCGCCTTCGCGGCCCTCAACTGGTACACCATCCCCCACGAGGAGGCCTACCTCCGCCGCAAGCTGGAGGATGCCTACGACGACTACGCGGCGCGGGTCAGACGCTGGATCTGACGCGCCAAGCGCGTCGACACCCGACCACCATCACCGCCGAATCCGTCAGCCGAGGATGAGCTTCTCGGAGAGGGGGCTCGTCGAAGAGAAGGCGCACGAAGTCAGGCCGCCGGCACGCCGACGGGGCGACGCTCTCGTTCAGCCGCGTAGGCCAGGCAGGCTCGGACGTCTTCGCGTGAGAGTTGAGGGAACTCCGCCAGAAGCTGCTCCTCGGTGGTGCCGCCAGCCAGGTAGCCGAGCACGTCACCGACGGTGATGCGCGTGCCCCGGACACACGGCTTTCCGAAACGGACCGCAGGATCGATCGAAATCCGCTCAAGCAGCTTCACTTCATCGAGTCTACGCCAGTCGGGCGCCTCGGACAATGCAGGCCCGCCGCTCTACCGCGAGCGATTCATCAGCCACGGCGGCTATGCATCCGGCTGATGACCACGACCGGGCGGCGCTTGTCCGGATGCGGCCGGTGCAGACGCCAGATCTCACCGCGGTTCACTCTGGCGGCCATGCCTGGGCCTCCATCAGGTCGCTGACTTCCGCCAGCATCTCGTCGGCGTGTCCGGCATGGGCCTTCCGGAACTGCTCGTCGATCTCACGTCTCTGTCTGGCGCGCAGGTACATCTCGATCGCCGAGCGGATGAAGACCGACCTTCCTCGCTCGCGCACCTCGGGATCGGCATCGATACGCCGCAGGAGCTCCGCATCCATCGAGATCTGGACGGGTCGAGCCGGCATGTCGACAACCTACCACACCTTCTTGATGGCTGAAGTGCTGAGGGTGCCGAGGCCCTTCGCTGCTCGCCACAGGCGCCGCCCACGCGTATCCGCCAACGAGGTGCTTCAGCTTGCATCTTCCCTGCCCCGTTGGAAGACCCTGGAGCGGTGCCATGGCAGGTGGCGCTCGTGACCGCGGTGGAGTCCGAGCACCCTCAGCCGCCTGTCGAGTCCGAGCGAGGCCCGGGCGCCCGCCGGGAGGGCGTCCGAGACGAGCACGGTTCCGTCCTCCGAGACCGTGATGAAGCCAGCGTCGAACACGGCGTCGAGGTGGGGCGCGAGCAGGAGGCCGTTGAAGACGTCGAGGCGCTCGGCGTCCGTTTCGCAGTCGGCCCAAGGCTTGATGTGGCTCGCCCGTAACAGCTCGGGCACGTCGAGGCCGGTCATCGGGCAACGGCCGTCCCAGTACTCGAAGAGGCCGCGGCGGAAGACGTCCTGACCGATTCGCCGCACGACCAGGCGCTCCGCTTCGGTCATCCGCGGCAGGCTCGACGTGGCGTCCTCGAAGGCGTGGAGCAGCGCGTCGGGCAACGTCCGCGAGAGCTGGAACGCGCGGCGCAGCAGGCGGTGCAGTGCGGCGATGTCGCTGACGGCCAAGGCGCTGGCGGCGGGGCTCGGGAGCCGGTCGGTGCACGCCGTGCCGAGGCCCGCCAACCCGTCGATGACGTCCGCCCGCGAAGCGGCCGCGAGGAACCGGGCTTCTCCGACGGCCGCGAGCCAGATGCGCATCGGGGTCTGGCTGCTGCCGAACGAGAGCCAGTCGACCGTGCGCTCGCGCTCGAGGTCGAAGCCGTTGTCGGTCGCGGCCTTCTCCAGGCGGGTGACGGTGACGGCGGTCAGCATCACCGACCTCGGCCCAGCGCCCGTCGCAGCCACGATACGCGGATGCTCACGAACGCAGGAAGCTGACTGCGCCCGAGCAGACCGTTGGCGCGCGCGGCCCGCTCCGCACTCGATGCCGTCCCCTGCTCGAGGTCCCGCCGCCACCGCGTCTGTTCGCTGTCCATCGCCGCACGGCGAGCCGCCACGAGAGTCGGGTGATTGAGATTGAGGATGGCGCGCCGCGGTCTTCCGCCCTCTTGCCGGTCGTCGTCGATGGCCAGCTCGAGGGCGCTGCGGGTTGCCCCGTCCATGTGCACGTCGTCGCGGACGTACATCTCGCCCCGGCTGGTGAAGCCGACCAACTCTTCGTAGTCGAGCTCGGTGGGCCAGGGAAGGTCCGGATCTCCGTCGTCGGCCTTGAGGGGTCGATCGTCCTTCCGGACACCGCACGTGTCTCCCGTCGAGCACGAGAGGTACAGGTTGCGCCAATGCGGCGCGTACTCCGGAGCTCTGCTCCGAGGTCGCCAGTGCTCGACATGAGGCGACGGGTCGCTCTCCGAGATCGTCCGCTCGCAGTAGACACACAGCGATTTCTGCTCGCCGTACAGGACCTCACGCAGCTTGGCCTTGTCGAGCCCATCGAACGTCGCCTTGGCGAACTTGGCCTTGTTGGTCCTGCTCGGCAGAGCAGCAAGGTACGCTGCCTCCGCATCCACAAGTCCTCGTGGCGCCTGCCCGTCGGGGCTCACGTTCGAGGGCGGCGCGGGCTTCTCCAGTCCCCGCATCTACTCCTCCATGAGTCCCTTGGCTCGGATGAGCGCCGGATCGGCATCTCCCCATCGACCCACGAGCTCCCGATAGACCCGATCCGCCTGCTCGCGGTCGCCCCGATCGATCGCGTCGTGAAGGCGACGCAGCTCGACCACGCCCTCGTCGTCGCGGTCGTCGGTGCGCATGAGGTCTCGCAGGATCGCGTTCGTATCCCGCCCCGACACGAACACGTCCCGCTCCTGCACTCGCCGGTCGACGAGCCGCCGCACCTGCCGGTTCTCGGCGCTGCTCAACACCTGCGGGGAGTGCGTGGTAACGACGAGCTGCAGCCTCGGGAAGGCCTCGCGAAGCCGCGGAAGCGCCCCCCGCTGCCACCGCGGGTGCAGGTGCAGGTCGAGCTCGTCGATGAGCACCACGCCCTCCACCCGCGCGGGCGCGTCGACGCCGTCGAACTGGTTGAGCATGGCCGCGCGCCGGGCGATGTCGGCGACCAAGGCGATGAAGACGTGATAGCCGTCCGAGAGCTGCGACCACGGGGCCGCGTGCCCATCCTCGAAGCGCACCACGGGGCTCTGCGTTGTTGCGTCGTACCAGGCGTCCTCGACGCCCGGGGTCGCCCGGACCGCCGCCTCCAGCACGGCCTTGTGGAAAAAGCGTTCCGGCTCCGCCCGGTTCCGACGGCCCACGTCGCCGAGCATCTCGTCCTGGAGCCACTGCAGCAGCGGCGCCTCATCGAGGTTAGGGTCGAGCGAAGAGTCGTAGGCTTCCCAACGGTCCCCCATGCGTTCTATTTTCCGACTTTGGCCCCGTTGCCGTCCCAACCGATCGACGCCGTACCAAGCGAACAACGGCCATCGACCGCCCGGCGCTCGAACCCGCTCCAGCGCCTCGAGAATCGGTCGATGCCGCTTCCTGGTCCATTCCGATCCCGCCGAAGACACCGTCGACCACATAACCGATTCGCCTTCTCCCACGTCCGCCGTCCACGCAAGCTCGCACCGACCGACCGGCTCCCTTCGCCCCCTCTTGTCGACCGTGCGCAACCTGATGTCGCGCGCCGGGCTGAACCGCGCGGTCTTCGGCGCCTCCCGCTGGAACACGGCAAGGCCCATCGCCAGTGCGGTGAGCAGCGCGGTCTTCCCGCCGCCGTTCTCGGCGAAAAGGACGGTTGTGTCTTCCTCGATCGGCAGCGTCAACTCGTCGAAACAGCGGTAGTTGCGGACGCGGATCTCGCGGAGGCGGAATCGGCTCATGTCGCCCTCCTCGGCGGTCCGAGCGGCGAGTCGTAGGGTATGCCCCTCGCGGCGGCCGCCGCCAGGGCGTCGTAGGTCTCCAGCACGGTGCGCTTCGTCCGGTACTCGCCGTGCTCGCGCGCCTCCGACCGCGCGATCACCGGGAACGTGTCGAGGATGTAGCCGGCATCGTCCCGCGAGATGCCGTACAAGTGGAAGAAGGCGGCGTCGATTTCGCACCGGAGCCGGAAGCGGCGCTCGGGGTCCCAGATGAAGGGTGGACCGTCGTCGCCGCAATCCTCGGCGAACGGCCTCAGGTTCCACGCGGTGTAAGTGAGCTCGAGGACACGTGGGAGGAGCCAGTCGCGAGTACGTATCGACGGTGCCCACGGCGCGGGTGCGGCGCCAAGCCCCGGGCCGAACGCAGGAAGCTGCCGCACGGTGAAGTAAGTCAAGTGCGTGCCCCCGACCTTCTGCCTCGCGCAATAGTCGAACGCAATGCTGGACACGTTCGCGTAGAGACTGGCCACGACCTGTGGATCGGCAGACGGCAGTACCAGTGGGAACGTGTGATTGACCGCCGCCGTCGGAAGAACACACGCGATGACCGTTCGGGTATCACTTGCACGAGCGATGTCCCGCCATCCGAGCATCCAACGTCTGTCCCAGACATCATCCAGCCTCGACGCCACCTCCTTCTCGGGAACCCAGTACCTCGGTAGCGTTGCCCGCTCCGGATCGGCATGGGCAGCATCGTCCAGCTCGGGAAGCTTGCCCTGGTTCGCCTGGGCCTCGCTCTGTCCCTCGTAGGTTCCGAATCGGTGGTCGAATTGGTGAATCATCTTCGCCTCGTACAGAGGCAGCATGACCCCTCCGCCCTCCTCGAACCGGTCTCCCTCCCGCTCGAACCGGTCTCCGTCCGGCGTCCACCCGGCCGCCGCCAGCTCCGCCCGGGTGCGGAACCGCCCCGAGTCGTTGGCCATGTGGAACATGCTCAGGAATCTCAGGCCCCACGGATTCCCGTCCGGATCGTTCTCCCGCCACAGGACGCCCGCACGGCGGTACATCGCCAGGTTGATGTCGGCGTCGCGCTGAGACATGAATGTGGGACAGGTCCGCGTATTCGGGTTCAGCGTGGCGAAGTCGGCGGGGGTCAGAGCGAAGTGCCGCCACCGGTCGTCGAGATCGACCGCGCGCCTCGCATAGAAGACGAGGTCGGCCTGACGGGACTGCCCGATCGTGAAGAGCACGAACCGATACGCGTGGTGGAGACCCTTGAAGACGAGACTCTCGTTTTCGAAGTGATAGACACTCGCCAACGCGCTACTGTCGAGAAGAGCCTGGAAGTACGCCTTCGTGGTATCGTCGGTGACGATCCCGCTAGGTGCAATGAAACCCGCGCACCCGCGGGGCGCCAGCACGCTCCAATTGTGCTCGGCGAACAACGCGTACGTGTTCACGTCACCCTTCCCGCACAGCGGGTAGCGCCCGGACTGCCGCGCGAAGTGGCTCTGTCCCTGCGCGACGCGCGTTGCGCCGGTCCACGCCTTCCAGAGATCCGGATTGGTGGCGGGAAGCGCTGCGATCAGCTTCTTGCGCTCGGCGGCGTTCCGCGCCACCGCGATCGCGGGCTCGCGCGTGGCGAAGAACTCCTGCTCCTGGAGCTTCACACGCTCCCACGGCGGGTTGCCGAGCACAACGTCGAAGCCGCCCCGGGCGAAGACGTCCGGAAACGCCAGCTCCCAGTGGAACAGGCCGTAGTCCTCGGCGATGCGCCGCGTGGTGTCGACGAGCACCGTTGACGGCGCCCCCTCCCCGTCGCGGAGGGCGAGCCACGCCGCCGTCGTCGGCGCCGCCTCGACGACCGGGCCGGGGGCGTCCTTGGGCCAGAGGAAGGCGGCGCACCACGCGTCGGCCACGAGCTTCTCGTGCTCGTAGGCCGCCGAAGCCAGGACCGCGTCCCACTCCCGCTGCTTCTCGGCGAGGGCGGCGACGTCCGCGTCCGGGGCCTGCTCGACGGCGCGCATGGCGTCGCTCAGGGTGGTGCCCGTCTCGCGTCGAGGTTCGAGCAGCAGCAGCCGCTGACCGGCGATCTCGTCCCGGTTGCGCTTCTTGAGCGACGTGGCGATCTTCCTGACGTCTCCCTCCAGGACCGTCCACGCGGCCTCGGGCACCTGATCGCCCATGAGCGCACGGGTCGCACCGATGAGGGAGTTGCCGCAACGGATGTGGCTCTCCAGGAACGTGAGGGGCAGGCCCGGGTCGATCGACTCCATCCAGAGGCTCACCTTGCAGAGCTCGACGGCCAGCGGGTTCCTGTCGACGCCGTAGAGGCACCGCCGCACGACGTCGCGGAGCGCACGCTGATAGTCGTCGGGCGCGGGCGTGCCCGCCGCCCGGATGCGCGCGACGCGGTCAGCGAGGCGGCGCGCCGCCGCGAGCAGGAAGTGCCCCGACCCGCAGGCGGGGTCGACGATCGCGAGATCGAGAAGGGCCTCGACGGGACGCTCGGGATGCGCGCCGACGGTGCGTTCGACCACGGGGTCGAGGGCGCTGGCGAGTAAGACCTGCACGAGCTCGTCCGGCGTGTAGAAGCTGCCGGTCGTCTTCCGCGCGTGGCCCCGGCTCTCGTCGGCGCCGGCGAACGAAAAGGACCGGCCGGCGCCGGTGATCTGCGGGACCAGCTCCAGAAGCCCCTCGTAGACGTAGCCCAGCTCGTCGGCGCCCATGTCGCGCCAGTTCACGCGGACGAGCCCGGAAGGTTCGCGAAGCCACGCGAGACCGAAGAGCGCCCCGAGCAGCGCGCGGTTCTCGAGCTTCGCCGTGTCGAGGTCGGAACACTCGTCGGGCGCGAACAGGCCGGCGAGGGCGGGCAGCCCGAGACGCGGCTCCCCGCCGGCGAGGCTGCGGAAGACGATCCTGACAGCCTCCCAGAGATCGCCCTGCCGGTCGTGCGCGCTCCGGCGCACCGCCCGGTCGCGGAGGCGGCGCAGACCGTAGCCGTCGGCATAGAGGCGGCGCGCCGCCTCGGACGCGTCCTTCGGGTGCAGCAGATCCCGTTCCTCGACGGTCAGCAGAAAGACGAGCCGGTAGACCAGCCGGAGGAGCTGCCCGAAGTAGCTGTCCTTCGTGAGATCCCCCGCGTGCAATGCAGCCCGGAGCCTCCTGTTCGCGGGATGCGAAAGGAACCCCTCGCCCAGAACCTGGAGCGCCTTCCGGAAGCCGGCGCTCAGCTTCTCGCGCGCCCGCGTGCCCTCCTCACGGCCCGCCTCCCGCCACGCCTCCAGCGGGCACGCCGCGGCCGGATCGTCGCCGCGGCCGAAGCGCGACTCGTGCGCGAGCAACCAGAGCGCGGCGAAGTCGGGATACAGGTCCTCCGTGAAGATCCGGCCGAGGTCGGCTTCGATCCACGCCGGCCGCGTGAGACTCGCGTTGTCGCGCGCGATGCGCAGCGAGAGCCCGTCCGTCGCGAGGCCCCAGAGCACCGCGCCGGACGCGTTCAGGGTCTCCTGCAGGAGCCCGAACGCGCTCCGGCGGCGCTGGTCGTCGCCGAGCTCGGGCAGGAGGGTGTCGAGGCCCGCTCCCGCGCGCGCGACGACGACGGGGACCCGGTCGCCGAGAGCGAAGAACGGGACCGGATACACGCGATCGTCCATCGTCCTCGGCTCCGTGCCCGCCATGGACGCAAAACCGAACGCGTCGCGCAGCAACGGCTCGACGAAGCGCTCGGCGAGCGCGCGGGCGTCGCCTCCCGCGGCGCGGCCTGCCTCGAGCTCGCGAAAGCACGCCTGGGCGATGCGCCAGCTCCGGGCGATCTCGTCGCGAACCTCGAGCCCCTTCGGAATGCGATAGTCGGCCGGCTCCTGCGAATCGGCCCGGCGCTGCGCCACCCGACCGAGCCACTCCGCCCCGAGAAGACCGCCTTCGATCGAGAGGGCGTCGAAGGCCAGCTGAACCTCGGCCGTGCGGCTTCCGCGAGGCGCCATGGTCACGCCACCCTCGGCAGCAGCACGTAGACGCCGATCACGTCGGGGCGCGGAACGGCTTGAACGGCGGTGCTCCCGGTCGCCCGGCTGGCTTCGCGGACGCGCACGTGGTCGGCGAGCAGAGCGTCTGCGCGGGCAGTCGAGAAGGCTTCGATGTCCGCCGCGCGCTCGGGGAGCCCGGCGAGGGCTCGCGCAACCTCCCGCTCCCGGACGTGCCGAGGGGGATCGTCGGCGGGCGGGAGCGCGAGCAGAGCCAGCGCGTCGGGCCCGGCGATCGGCGCTGCCGCCCGCGGGCCGGCCCAGGCCAGGGCGGTCGCTTCCTCGACCATCAAGGGCTCCCGGCCCCGCCGGCTCGACAGAAGCTGGTGGCGCAGCCGCAGCAGCACGACGGTGGCGCGGGCGCGCACGCCCTCGGAGATCCAGCAGCCGGCGCGCCCGAGAACCGACGGATCGCCGGCCGCGGCGTCGCCGTCGTCGACCGAGAGGGTGCGCCCGAGCAGCGTCTCGGCGAGCACCGCGACGAGAGGATGGCTGCGCTGCACGGGACGGCATCCGGGCGCCGGCGGGTACGCGAAGTCGATGGCGACCGTGCCCGCGATGTCCTCGGCGGCCAGACGCTCGCGGACCTCGTCCGGCAGCGGTGCCGTCGGGACCTTGAAGCCCTGCCCGAGCGGTTCGAGCCCGGAACCGAGCCGGGCGAGAGCGCGGCCCGCGAAGCGCCGCACGTCGTCGCGGCCGCCGACCGCGGCGAGGCTCTTGCGCCACTCGGGCAGCACCTCGTCGGGCTTGATGCGCCGCTGGGCGAAGACGGTCCGGTTCTTCCTGGCCTTCGCCTTCACGTCCTCCCAATGACTCTCGAACAGCTCGAGCTGGCGGCCCTCGTGGATGGCGCTGCCGCCCCGCCGCCGCAGGAGCACGGCCTTCAGCAGCGCCTGCGTGAGCGAGTGGCCCTCGTCGGGCACCGGCACGGGTACCCCGAGCTCCTCCCGGATGCGCGCCGCCTTGCGCAAGATGACCTGGAGCACGGCGCCGTCCACCGGGTTGTTGCTCCCGTAGAGGAGCGTGGCGCGCACGGTCCTGCTCGGCTGACCGAAGCGGTCGACGCGACCCTCTCGCTGCTCGTGGCGCGTCGGGTTCCACGAGAGGTCGTAGTGGACGACGGCATCGAAGTGCTCCTGCAAGTTGATGCCTTCCGACAGGCAGTCGGTGGCGACCAGAACCCTGCCGTTCTCGGCCGCGCCGATCCCCGCCACGCGTGCCTCGCGCTCTTCCGGGGCCATCTCGCCGGTCACGGCGTCGACGGCGGCGCCTGTCAAGCTCTCGCCGATGTGGCGGGCCACGTAGCGCGCCGTCGCGATGAAGCGACAGAAGACCACCACGTTGAACCCGGCATCGACCAGCTCCTTGACGTGTTTCGAGGCGGTCCTGAGCTTCGGGTCACCGCTCTGGCCCGCCAGCCTCTTCGCCTGGTCGATGAGCCGTGCCAACGCCGCGCTGTCGCCGCCGGCCGGGGGCTCGACGTCATCCGCTACCAGCGCGTCGACGTCGCCGTCGAAGATGCGATCGAGAAGATCCTCCCGGGACTCGTCGTCGACATCGTCGCCGGAGCGGGTGCGCAGGGCGAGCACGGCCGCAACCGGACTCGACCCGCTGCATCGAAGCAGCGCCAGCGTTCCCCAGAAGTTGAGGCGCTGCCGCTGCTCGTCACCGGTGCCCGTCTCGACGACCTCGGCGCAGTAGTCGAGTACGTCGTCGAGGAACGCCTCCCAGGCGCCGCTGAGCTTGTACGTCAACTCCTTCGTCTCGCGGCGCGGGAAGATGTTGCCCTCTCGCCACTCGGCGATGTCGGGACGCCGTCTCTGGACGAAGTGGTTCGCGAGGCGCTCGCGAAGCCGCGTGCGTTCGGTCTCCGTGACCTCGGCCAGGCGCTCGAAGTCCGGGGCGAGCAGGCCGAGCAGCCGGTAGAAGGCCGCGTCATCGCCGCTGTGCGGCGTCGCGGTGAGCATGACGAGGTGCCGCGACGCGCTGTCGGCCAGAGCCTGGAGCAGCTCGTACCGCTGATGCCGGCCCCGGCCGGCCGAGGCGCAGGTGTGCGCCTCGTCGACGATCACGAAGTCGGGGCACGCCTGGAGGAAGTGGTCGCGCCTCTCCGGGGTCTTGATGTAGTCGAGACTGACGACGGTGTGCGGATGCACCGAGAAGATGCTGACGCCCGGTGGAATGCCCCGTTCCAGGCGTCGCGCGCTCCGGGCGGTGACGGCCGCGGCGCGGATGTTGAAGCGGACGTCGAGCTCGGCGACCCACTGGTCCACGAGATGCGGCGGGCAGAGGACGACGGTGCGATCGACGTCGCCCCGGTCGAGCAGCTCGCGTGCGATGAGCAGGGCCTCGATCGTCTTGCCGACGCCGACGTCGTCGGCGATGAGCAGGCGCACCGGGTCGAGCTTGAGCGCCATGAGCAGCGGCACGAGCTGGTAGGCTCGCGGCTCGACCGAGATCTGCCCGAAGCTCCGAAAGGGGCCGGCTCCCCGCCGCAGCGAGAGCAGCAGGGCGTCGCGAAGCAGGAGAGCAGAATCGTGCCCGCCGAGCTGATGCGCGTCGGGCAACGGGAACCGCGCCTCGCGAACCGGCTCGATCTCGAGCGGCAGGTGGATGAGCGTCCGATCCTCATCCGATCCCGTGACAGGACGGACGCAGAGCGTCTCTGCCGAGCTTCCGGTGAGGACGACCCACTCCCGCCCGCGGGCGCTGACGAGGCTTCCGGGCGCGTAGGCAAGGTCGATCATGACGCGTGCCCCAGGGCGGAGGCCAGCCGCGCGAAGGCGGCACGCCAGTCTGCGGGGTCCTCGAACCGAATCACCTCGAAGCCGAGGTCCTCCATCGCCTGGATAGCTCGACGGTCGACCTCGTCGATGACTGCGGCCACGTAGTGCTTGCGCCAGACCCAGCGCACTGACCCGGCGCCTGCTGCGAGTGGCTCCGAATCCGGCGTGGGAATGCCGCGGCGCGCTGCTTCCGCGAGCCACCGATCCTCTCGCGACACGGTGAGGGCGGCATCGAGCTCCCCCGAGGCGCCCGTGAGAGTGGCCGCGATCGGCTGCGTCCGCGCCCTCTCCGCCGTGCGTGAACGGGCCAGCCGGAGCAGCATCGTGCGAGCGTCCTCGTCACGACGATCCAGATTCTCGTGGTCGGGCTGGTTGTAATACGACATCAGGCAGCGATAGCAGGCCGCAACGCAGGCCGTCCCCGGCTGGTCCGAAAGGTCCAGTACCGAATCGGGCAGAGCACCGTCGACGCCCAGGTGCATGATCTCCAGCGCCGTTCTCGCGACGGTGGCGAGGCTCGTCTCCTGGCTCACGAGCCGCGTGAGAACGCCGGCGCCGCCCTCGGTGGCCTCGTAGAGCAGAAAGCCCCTGCGGACGTCACGCGTGGGCATCGGCTCGGCGAGCATCTCGCCCTGCTCGAGCTGGAACACCGCCTCGATGCCACGCAGCATCGCATGCTGCACCGTGGTCAGCGCGACCGCCGAAAGCTCGTCGCCGGCGGGCTGGAAGAGGAGTGCGTTCTTGCGGTCCTGGACGCTGGGGACGATCCACTGGCGGGGCGAGGCCGTGGGATCGACTGGCCCCTCGGTGGCGTCTTCGTCCTCGCTCTTGGCCCAGTACCCCGATACCGGATCGATGCGAAAGCCGAGGACCTTCTTGTCGGCTCTCCGGCGCAGGCCCTTGTTGAGGCGCGTGATCGTCGCGCCGGTGCCGTACGCCAGGCGCGCTATCTCGCCCTCTTCGTCGGAGGCCGACGCGTGCCGGACGTCGATCTCCTGGTCGCGGATCGCCCATTCGAACGTCGTCTGCAGGTCGAAGCCCTGGCGCTGGCGTTCTTCGTCGTTGGCGGTGATCTGCTCGGCGGGCTGGGTGGCCACGTTCTCGATGCGATACGTGTTGCCCACCACCTCGGCGTCGCCGAGCGACGTTCCGCAGGCGTGGCACATCGACAGGTCGTCGCCGAAGTGCCCTCCGCCGCAGTGCGTGCAGATTCGCACGGCCTTCGTCGGCAGTTGCGAGTCAGGCGTGGCCGACTCGCGGTGCCCGAGCGAGAGGAGCGCCCGCACGACCCGGTAGGCGCGCCCTTCGTGATAAACGAGGCTGCGCGGGCCGAACTCGGCCAGCGCGAGGAAGCGCGGTCGCTGAAGGTAGGTCTGCCGCCCGCGGCCGTCCCGACTCGCCGGGATGTACGCGAAGAGGGGCAACCTGGGGAAGTTGTAGCCGGGCAGGAAGCCTTCGGTGGCGAGGTAACGGTACGTGTAGAAGTCGCTCGAGAGCGCGCTCGTGCCGCGCTGCAGCAGGTTGAGCTGGTCCACCGCCTGCGCGTGCCGGCTCTGCGCCGCCCGCTTCTCCCGGTAGGGGGTCGAGTAGTCGTCCATCGTGCGCCGCGCCGCGTCCCGCTGCTCCTCGGCGGCGGCGAAGAGGTCTCGCCAACGGTCGAAGGCCTTGTCGAGGCGCCCCGCCGCCGACGCCACGACGGCGTCCGAGTAGGCGTCCCGGCCGGTGTACCAGGGTGCGAACTCGGGCGTGAGGTCGTCGGCGACCAGGTCGAGGACCCGCCGAATCCGCTTGCCCGCGTCTTCAGCGACGCGCTTGTGCTCGAGTGCGGCCTTGATGTCGGGAATGAGCGGACGGCCGGCATGGTTGAGGAGCAGCAGCTCCGCGATGCACTTGTCGAGCGGCTGGTCGACGCACGAGAGCCAGACGGCCTGGAGGTGGCTGTCGATGAGGTCCCGGTTCGTGAGCTCGAGCACCGGCGCGCGCACCTCGCCATGGACCATCGCCTTGGGGTCGCGGAAGAAGTACTGGTCGTGCGGGCTCTGCGAAGACGCGTACGCGACGACTAGGGCGGCCTGTCCGTTTCGGCCCGCGCGTCCGCCGCGCTGCGCGTAGTTCGCGGGCGTGGGCGGCACGTTGCGCATGTGGACGGCGTTCAGTGCCGAGATGTCGACGCCGAGCTCCATCGTCGGCGAGCAGAAGAGGACCGGCAGGAACCGATTGGTCTCCCCGACCTCGCGGAGTCGCTTCTCTTCCTTGGTGAGCTCGCCGCGCTCGCGCTCTCCGAAGCGGAAGCGCTTCTCGCGGATCTCCCGGTTGTCAGGATCGACCTGGGCGGTGTGCTCGCGCGCCTCGAACCCGAAGAGCGGGTGCGTCGGGGCGCGGAGCATCCTGGCGAGGTTCTCGTACAGGTCGCGGAAGAACGCGTTCCGCGTGGAGCCGGTGTCGTCGGCCAGGTCATCGCCCGGTTTGAAGACGACGCATGCATCGTTGAGCCGCCAACCCGCTTGGTCGAACGGGGTGTTCTCCTCCGACAGGAGGCCGTGCGTCGCCCCCGCTCGAAGGAGATCGTTGACGAGCCGGTCGAAGTCCTTCGAGCGCAGTTCTCGGATGGTCGTGTCGCCGCCCCAGACGCGCGACGAGCGCAACTCTCGCCCGAGACCGCTTCGTGAGCCGCCGCGCACGATCAGGTCCTGGTCGCGGAGCGTGCTCGCTCGTCGCGTGGGGGCGACGACCATCAGCCAGCGCGCACCTCTCGGCTTTTCGTCACTGCCGAAGCCCCAGGGCGGCCGGAGGCGGCTGTGCGACTTCGCGACCAACTGCTCGAGGACCGCGGCATCGAGAACCTGGCTGCGGATCGCCATCCACTTCCGCATGTGGTCGAGCAGCGCGCGATAGACCCGGGTGCGGACGGCGTGGCCGGCCCGCCGCAGCAACGAGTGTGACTCGGCGAACGACTCGTCGTCCGCCGCGAGCTCCTCGAGGCCGAGATACTCCACCCGCACCATGCCGAGCTGCTCGAGGTTCGGGTTCGTGTACCGCCAGCCGCGTCGCTGATCGAACCAGACGCGATAGGCGAGCACTTGCCGAAACGTGCGCTCGGCCTCCTGCAGGTTGAACCCGCGCAGCGTGGGTTCGAGCAGCCACTCGGTTCGGAGCTGCGGGTCCGGCCGGTCGAAGCCAAGCGTCCGCTGTGCCCCAGCGCCCAGCTCGTCGCTGCGGAGCCCGCTCGAACCTGCATCCTGCAGCGCACCGAGAAAGCCCGCGCGAACCAGGCCCACGAAGAGAAAGTCGTTGAAATGGCCTGCCTGCAACGCGGCGTCCTGACGGTTGTCGGTGAAGCCGAGGAGCTTCCGCGTGTAGGCGCCCAAGCCCGACTCGGCGCCGTGCATCCAGCGCAGCGCGCTGGCAACCAGTACCGTGGTCGCCGAGCTGCGACCTTCGGCCGAGAGAGAGGCGAGACGCGTGCGATCGCGGGCCGCGCCGCCCCGAGTTTCCCCGCAGCGGAGACAGAGTCGGAACTTGCCGGGCAGGAACCACACCGTCGTCCCGGAACCGACTCGCCCGTCGGCCGCGACGACGAAACGGCGAGCACGCTCCTTTCGGTAGTACGCCTTCAGCCGCAGGTTGCCGCCGGCGTCGAACTCGATCCACGTCTCCGGGTAGTCCTCGTCGCAATCGTCGAAGGTGAATTCGGAATCGTCGACCGCATGCGGTGTCAGGAAGCCGAAGACCTCCTTCTCGGGCCCCGCCTCCTCTCCATCTCGCTCCGCCTCTTCCTGCCTCGTCGGCGGCGCGTCGTCGATGTCCCGCGCGAGGAAGACGAATGCCCCGTCGTCCCGCCGCGCCAACCGCACCGGGTGATACTCGTGCCCGCAGTCGCGACAGAAGTGCACGGGGTAGAGACGCTTGTCCGCATGGCCGGGCAGGAACTGCTGACCATCGACGGTCACCGTGCGGGTGCCTGGCGGCTCGACCGTCGCGTAGGCGTGCCCGGCGCCGGAGATGAACTGGTGGAGCTTGAACGCGAAGAAGCTCTTCTCGCTGCCGTGCGGGTCCGAGGTCCGCGCCCGCTCTGGAACGCTCGACACCAGGAGAAGGTCGCGCAGCGCCTTGCCGCAGGCGTCGGAGGGCCGGCCCGATTCCTCCGAGAGCCTGGCCTCCGCCTCGGTCACCGTCATGGGCTTCGCCCGGACCCAGCGCTGGTCGTCGTCCGAGAACGAGATGCCCAGACGCGTCTCCACCCACACCGCGAGCGGGTGCTCCCTGAGCTCTGCGTCGGAAATGTGCGGCGGTACGCCGGTATCGATGGCCGCGCCAAGATGCGGCCTCACCGAATCCGCGGTGGCTGTCGAGTCGGTGATTCGCTCGAGGGTCTCGACGATGACGTTGCTCTCGGCGATCTCGCTCCCGAAGAGCTTCGAAGCCACGCCCGCCACCACGCGGTTCCTGTCGCCGATGGACCCTTCGCTCGCCATCGTGGCCGACGTGCCGATGCACAGGAGGCTCTCGGGCCGGAGGCGCTCGCGAACACGGCGCACGAGCAGCGCCACGTCCGCACCCTGGCGGCCGCGGTAGGTGTGGAGCTCGTCGAGCACGAGGAACCCGAGGCCCTCGCAGTTGCCGATGACGCGTCGGTCGGTCTCCTCCTGCCGCGTCATGAGGAGCTCGAGCATCATGAAGTTGGTGAGCAGGATGTCCGGGGGCTCGTCTGCAACCCGCTTCCGCTCGTCTCGGTCCTCCTGCCCCGTGTAGCGGGCGAACGTGACCGGCCGGTCTCCGGGCACCTGGCCGATGAACTTGTCGAGCTCCTCCATCTGGGAGTTGGCGAGCACGTTCATCGGGTACACGACGATGGCGTGCGTGCGCGGCTCCGCGCTCTGCCGCCGTGCCGCCAGCACGTGGCTGACGATGGGAACGAAGAAGCAGAGAGACTTCCCCGACCCCGTGCCGGTGGTCACCACGAAGCTCTCGCCGTCCGCGGCGAGCGCGATGGCCTGCTCCTGGTGCTTGTAGAGAGACAGCGGCCGAGAATCCGCGCGGAAGATGTCGGCGCAGCCGGGGTCGACGACGCCGCTCTCGGCCAGGACGCCGACGTCCGTCGAACGCTTGTAGCTCGGGTTGATCTGGATGAGCGGCTCGGGCCAGTAGCGCTGCTTGGCGTAGATGGCCTCGACCTGCTCCCGGATGTCCTGAGCGTGGATCGTCGTGAACGACGTCGCGAAGCGCTTGTACTCGTCGACGACGCTGTCCCGCAACGCGAAGACGTCGAGCGTCGGCGCGTTACCCGCCACTGCCGAGTCCGAGCTCGGTCTCGCTGCGCTGCTTCCCGTCATGGTTCAACCGGCTCGAGGCGGAGGATGGCCCCGTCGTCGGCGTCGGTCAGCACGTAGATGAGCCCGTCGGACCCTGGCGGACGTCGCGGATGCGCTGGCGCAGCTCGGTGAGCAGCCACTCGCGACGGGCCTCCTGGCCCTGCTCGTTGAAGACGATGCGCTCGAGGTGGCCGGTGTTGCGGATCATGCCGGTGCGCAGCGCGCCGACGAACAGGTGGCCGCGCCAGCTGGGGAAGCGGTCGCCGTCGTAGAAGACCATGCCGGACGGGGCGATCGACGGCAGCCAGACGATCTCGGCCGGCTCCATGCCCTCCTGGTAGGTCCGGTCCGCGACCCGGCCGCCGGAGTACTCGCGGCTGTAGGAGACGACCGGCCAGCCGTAGTTGCCGCCGGCGCGGATGCGGTTGACCTCGTCGCCGCCGAGGGGGCCGTTCTCGTTGGCCCAGAGCTCTCCCGTCTCCGGATGCAGCGCCGCCCCGAGCTGGTTCCGGTGGCCGAGGGAGTAGATCTCCGGCCGGTAGCCGTCGCGGCCCACGAACGGGTTGTCGTCGGGGACGCCGCCGTCGTCGAGCAGGCGGACGACCTTGCCGACGGTGTCGCCGGGGTCCTGCGCCCGCGGGCCGCCGGTGGCCGCCCCGAAGGCGCCGCCCACGGTCATGTAGAGGCTGCCGTCGGGGGCGAAGACGACGCGCGAGGCGGCGGTACCGCCGACCGGGTCCGACACGAAGAGGTCCTCGACGTCGGCCAGCCCGTGGTCCGTCAGCCGACCCCGCGCCAGCGTCACCCACGCGCCCTCGCCGGCCGGCTTCGAGTACGTCCAGTAGACGAGCCGGTTCTCGGCGAACTCGGGATGCAGGGCCACGTCCATGAGGCCGGCCAGCCCCTGCGAGTAGACCTCCGGCACGCCGGTCAGCGGCTCGGGATCGAGGACGCCGTCGCGGACGATGCGCAGACGCCCCGGCCGCTCCGTCACGAGCAGGCCCCCGTCGGGCAGGAACGCCAACCCCCAGGGGTGCTCCAGGCCGCGCGTCACCACCGTCACCCGGACCTGCGGCTCCTCGGCGGTGGCGAAGACGAGGGGCTCGTCCGGCAGGGGCACCGGCGGCAGGCCGGGAAGCTGCGCGGCGGCGTTCGCCCCCAGCGTGAGAGCACACCCGAAAGTCAAGGCGGCCTTCGTCCTCAGGAGTCTGCACGAACCGCGCGTCTGCACTCTCATTGGCTTCCTCTGCCGCGGAGTTGCCCGCGGCGCAATCACCGCTGCTGCGTCACGCTGGCCGCGTGCGCCGTCCGCATGCCCCGCCCGGATCCAGCGGCACCGCGGGCCGATCCGTCAAGGCCTGTCCCCGGCCGGCGACTTCGGTTCCGGCGCAACCCGCCGCAGGCCGCGCAGGAAGTAGTCGGGCGCGACGTAGCGGGTGTGCCAGTTCAGCCAGTCGTCGGGGTGCCGCTGGTACACCGGATCGTCCTCGAGCACCGCCGATACGTCGGGGTCGTAGACCGGCTGGTCGTGCGAGGGCAGCGGCCCCACCGTCTTCGCGTGGGTGGTGTTGAAGTCGCCGTCCTTGACCCAGCCGTCGCCGATGAGCACGTAGTCGCGCCGCCATCCTGCCTCGGGCGGGGGCGGGGCCTCGAAGCGGAGCCGCATCTCGTCGCCAGCGTTCATGATGACGTAGCGGTCGTCCACCCCGGCCAGCAGCTCGCGGACATCGCCGAAGCGGGTGTGGAAGCCGACGAGGTCGCGCCACCGCGGCCGGTGGTTGCCGATCTCGTAGTCCGGCAGCTCGAGCCCGCGCGGCCCCAGCAGCTCCGTCCGCGAGTAGCCGCGGTAGCCGAGGTCGGCCACCGCCGGGTCGAGGCGCGTCTCCCGCGCCAGACCGGGGTCGAGCCGCGGGGCCTGGGCGATCCAGTCCCAGTAGATCTCGAGGTTGGTCCGCAGGCGCAGCCGCCGCGGCCGCGTGCCGTCGGGGAGGCGCGGCACGTCGACGACCATGGTCTTGAGCTTGCCGGCGGGGAAGCCGAGGTCGGGGTGCAGCACCACCCAGCGCCCCTTCGCGTCCCGCCCCTCCATGGCCACGCCGCGGGGGATGGGGTGATTGCCCTGCCCGAGGGCGACGTTGATGCTGCTGTCGGTGGGATAAACCCAGCCGTGGGCGAGCAGGGTCACCGCGTCCCACGCCTCCGTCGCCTCGTCGAGCTCCAGCTCGAGGTAGTGCGGCTCGGCGATCCCCTGGTGGGTGCCCTCGGCGAACGACGCCACGTAGCGGTTGTCCCGCTTCGAGACCAGTTCGCTCACGTCGGCGCCGGCGTCGTCCCAGACCCGGGCGACGGTGCGAGCGGGGCCGGTGACGACGGTGTCGAGCGGCACCGGGTCGCGGGCGAAGCGCTCGTCCACCCACACCTCGGTGTCGGGCGGATGGTCGACCACCAGCAGCGACACGTGGTCGAAGAAGTGCGTCTCCCACAGGTCGGCGGTGATGCGCAGGTCGTACTCGCCGTCGACCGCGGCGAGCTGGTCGCCCCGGACGAGCACCCGGTCCTCGGTGAAGGCGATGTCGGCGGTGTCCTGGGCGTTGATGCGCAGGCCGAGGGGCGAGCGCCAGATGAAGTCGGTGACGAAGCTCAGGCGGGTGCCGTCGTGGGCGAAGAGCCAGGGGCACGAGCCCTTGAGCCGCTGCTCGGCCGCGATGACCTGATTGGCCGCGAACTCGAAGTCGGCCTGGGTCACGCCGTTGGGCCAGCTGATGCGGGTGACGTCGGCCTGCGTCTGCACCCCCAGCCCGAAGTGGGCGGGCGCCCCGGTCAGCACCTGCTTCTGGACGAGCAGGCCGGCCCGCACCTCGATCTCTCCGCCCACCCCGAACGCGTTGATGCGCTGGTCGCCGGCCGCGGTGTTGGCGCGGGGGCGAATCTGCTGCCAGCCATAGCCGGCGTCGGCCTGCGCGGCGAGCCGCACCGGCGTGCCGTCCTCCACGCCGACGAGATCGAGCAGGCCGTCGCCGGTCAGGTCGTAGGCGGCGAATATCTCGGCATCGACTCCCGCGTCGAACGGCTCGAGGCGGGACCCCTCGTCGGCCAGCCACAGCCGGGTGCCGGAGGCGCCCGACGCCAGCACGTCGAGGGCCCCGTTGTTGTCGAGGTCGGCCAGGAGCAGGCGGTGGGAGCCGGGGACGGCCCCGGCGGGGAACGCGGCCCAGGCGGCGACCTCCTCGGTATCCCACGCTCCCCCGGTCCAGCTTCCCCGCCACAACCGACCTGAAGCGTCGAGCAGCGCGAGGTCGAGCCGGCCGTCGGCGTCGAGGTCGCCGACGGCGAGGCCGATCGCCGCGGCCGCCAGCTCCAGGGGAGACGCCGTATCGAACCGTCCCGCCTGGCGGTTCTCGAACAGGTGCACGACGCCGTCGCCGTCGAGAAGCGCGGCGTCGGGGTCGCCGTCGCGGTCGAAGTCGCCCCAGCCGAAGTCCCGGAGGGCGGTCACGCCGGGAAACGGGCTCTCCCGCCGCCACGTGCCGTCAGCGTTGTTGCGCAGCACCGACGGCGCCCCGGCGGTCGCACCGAAGACCATGTCGAGGTCCCCGTCCATCTCGGTGTCGGCAGCCCACACCCCGTAGGCGCCGCGAACCGCGGGATCCTCCCCGGCCAGCGTCGCCGTCACCACCTCTGCGAAACCGTCGCCCGCCTCATCCCGCCGCCACAGCCGGACCCCGCCCGGTCCCGCCAGCACCAGGTCCATCCGGTAGTCCCCGTTCCAGTCGAGGGCGAGCAGGCCGTTGGCGGAAGGCGGCGCGAGCCCCGCCGGCCCCGTCCCGATCGGAAACGGGAAACCGGCGGCGCCGCCCGGGGCACCGAGACGGCGCGCCTCCTGCCCGTTCGCGGCGAAGACCATCGGGGCCTCCTCGCCACCCGGCACCACCGCCACCACGGCCTGATCGCCGGATGCGGCGGGGTCGATCGGCCCGGCGACGTAGGCGAGGCTCTCGTCCCGGGGCGAGGCGGTGGCCGGGGGCGAGGGCAGCACGAGGAAGCGCATCAGGGGCTCGGCAATCGCCTCGGCGCTCACGCTGACCCGGGCCTGGTCCTCCCGGAAGGCGGGCAGGCGCACGAGGACGTTGCGCAGGAGCTGGGCCGGCCTCTGGGCCCGGGCCAGGTCCGCCTCGACGACCGCCGCCGACAGCCCTTCGAGCTGGGTGACGGCGAGATCAGGCCAGCCGCCGGTCATCCCCTGCAGGCGCTCGACGGTGTCGGTGAGCGCCGGCGCGTCCTGCCGGCGGGCAGCCACCCGCGCGTGCTGCACGAGGACCGCGAGGTTGCCGGGCTGGCGGTCGCGAATCGCCTCGAGCTGAGCCTGGGCCTCGGCCGCCTCGGCGTCTCCGCCGGCCCGGTCGAGCTCCTGGGCGAGGGCGTAGCGGGCCCGCAGGTGGTCGGGATCGAGCTCCACCACCTGCCGGTACCCCGCCACGGCTTCCTCGAAACGACCCTGGAAGCCGGCGAGCTGGGCCTCCAGGAAGCGGACCTCGGCGCTGTCGGGGGCGAGGCCGCGGGCCGCCTCGATGTGCCCCGCCGCCTCCGTCTCGTTGCCGAAACCGACGTGCACCACCGCGAGGTTGGCCCGGATCGCGGGCTCGTCCGGGGCCAGCGCCGCCGCCCGCTCGAACGCCGCCTGCGCGTCGTCGAGCAGCCCGACCTCGAGAGAGGCCAGACCCCGGTAGAACGCCCGCACCGTCTCGCGGTACTCGGGCGAGATCTGCGACGAGACGCCCGTGGGCATGCCCCCGCAGGCGACGAGACCGAGGGTGAGGGCGGCGCCGCACGCCGCAAGCCGTCGTGTTCCAGACACTCTCATCATCGTCCTGGTCGAAGTCCGGGTCGCCGACAGGCGGCATCGCGGAAGGCGGTGCCGTGCGCGGAATGATAACAGGGACGCACGCCGGAGACGGAGGGAGCGGCGCAGGCGAGACGCTTCCATGCGCGGCGAAGCCCGGCCGAGGGGAACCCGGCCGGATGCGTGTCAACCCGGGTTGACGACCCGCGCGACCGGCGTCCGATCCGCGTGTGCGGGGCGCCATTCGCCAGCGGAAGGCGCGGCTGCTCGGCGGCAGCGCCGCCTGCAGTTTCCGTCAGTGCCGGGCACCGTCGCCACCCACCCTGTCGCGAGTCGTTCACACCGCCGGTTCGGCGGGTCTTCCCCGCATCGCGACCCGATGGCATGACCGTTGCGATCCATACCGGACAGGAGCTGTCCGGTCAGCCCGGACATCCGACCGCGCGACATGGGGTCGCGCATCACGAGGAGGTCATTCATGAGGACACGAAGATTCCTGGCGGCGGCGGTGTTGGCCGCCCTCCCGCTCGTCGCCGGCGCCCTGGACGTGACGTCGACGCAGCATGCCATCGAAGGCCCGGACCACCCCCGGTGGCTGCACGCGCTGGGGGTCGATTGGGATTTCGCGCTCCTCCTCGGCCAGAGGCTCGCGGGCTGCTGGGCCTGTCCTGCCGCACTCGGCATCGCCCGGTAGTACGCCGCCTCCCTTGCGGACATCTGCAAGTCGCGGCGGCAGATCCAGCGCGTCCGCTGGCCCGCCGACGTTCACGGCCGGCTCGGGTCTGGAGGCGGCGTTGGGCGCCGTTCGCGCGTCCGCACGGCGGCCGTCTACGGGCTGGCGCTAGGCGGGATCGGCGAGGTTCCGGGCTTTCAAACGTGACGACGGCTCTCGTGCCGATTCCGGCGCGGAGTCCAGTGAAAGGAAGGAAGCGGGATGTTCAAGCGGGTGGTGATTGCGATCCTGATGGTAGCTGCGTTGGCGGTGTCCGTGCCGGGTTCGGCGGTCGTGGAGGCACAGGGGGAGTGCGGGCCGCCGCATTGCGATTGGCCGCCGCCGGGATGTGAGCCGATCGTGCGGTGCGCGTACGTGCCGTGGTTGGGCGGCTGGTTCTGCTGGTTGGAGCATCCCTGCGATGCATGAAGACGCGTCCGCATCTCGGCGGGCTGCTACGGGCAGACAGAAGCGGTGAGCCGATCCCGCCATGGATGCGGGCAAGCCGGAGGTCCTTGCCACCGCGGGGGTGCGCCGCAGGGTGCGCCCCCGCGGGCGGTGGATGCGGGCAAGCCGGAGGTCCCTGCCACCGCGGGGGCGCGCCGCAGGGTGCGCCCCCGCGGGCGGCGGATGCGGCGCCGCCCGCGGGGGGCCGCTCAGACCTCGCTCAGCTCGGTCAGCCGGCCGGTGCTGTCCCCCACCCGCTCCGCCGGCACGTCGAGCTTGCCGAGCAGCGACAGGTAGAGGTTGGTCAGCGGGGTCCCCTCGGCGAAGCGGATGTGGCGGTTCCCCTGCAGCCGTCCAGCGCCGCCGCCCGCGAGCAGGATCGGCAGGTTCTGGATGTTGTGCAGGTTGCTGTTGCTCATGCCGCTGCCGTAGAGCACCATCACCTGGTCGAGCAGCGACCCGTCGCCGTCCGGGGTGGCCCGCAGCCGGTCGAGGTAGTAGGCGAAGAGCCCGGTGTGATAGGTGCCCACCTTGATCAGCTTGGCGAGGCTCTCGGGCTTGTTCTCGTGGTGCGACAGCGCATGGTGCGGGTCGGGCACCCCGATCTCGGGATAGGTCTGGGCGGTCAGCTCGGGCGTCATCAGGAAGCTGACGACCCGGGTCATGTCGGTCTGGTAGGCGAGCACCTGCAGGTCGAACATCACCTTGACGTACTCGCTGAACGAGGCCGGCACGCTCGCCGACGGGCGCTCGACCACCGGCAGCTCCTGGTCCGACTGGGCCTCGGCCCGCTGGATGCGCCGCTCGACGTCGCGCACCGCCGCGAGGTAGTCGCCGAGCTTGGCCTGGTCGGCCGCCCCGAGCCCCGTCCGCAGCCGCGCCACCTTGCGGGTCACCGCGTCGAGGATGCTCCGGTCCTGCCGCCGCCGCTCGCGCCGCGCCTCGGGGTCGGTGGTGGCGCCGTCGCCGAACAGCCGCTCGAACAGCGCCCGCGGGTTGCTCTCCATCGGCAGCGGTGTCGTCGGCGTGCTCCACGACAGCGTGCTGATGTAGGCGCAGCTGAAGCCGGCGTCGCAGGCGCCGCCGAACTCGGGCAGGCCGATGCCCACCTCGAGCGAGGCGAGCTGGGTCTCCTGGCCGAGCACCCTCGCCGCGATCTGGTCGACGGACGTGCCGGCCCGGAAGTCCGCCCCCTCGGTGGGCTTGGCATGCACCCCGGTGAGGAACGCGCCGGTGATACGCCCGTGGCCGCCGGCGGGGTCGCCCGGCAGCTGGGCGGCGGGGGCGTGGTCGAGCCCGGTCAGGACCTGCAGCCGGTCGCGGAACGGTTCCAGCGGCTGCAGGATCGGCGAGAACTCGAACCCCCGGCCCTCGGCGGCGGGGGTCCAGTTGTTCATGACCGCCCCGTGCGGGACGTAGACCACCCCCAGCCGCGGCTTCGCCCTGGCCGCCGTCCGCTCGAGCGCGGTCAGGGCCGGGACCATGCCGTCGAGCAGCGGCAGGGCCACCGCGGTCCCGAGGCCGCGGAGCACGGTGCGTCGGGGAAGCGCCTGTCGGGTGATGATCATGACTCCGATCTCCTCATCTGGAACGGGAGACTGCGGGCGATGCCGAGGATTATAGACGACCAGCGGTAGTCGTCGGCGGCGGCCTCGCGCACGATGGCGCGGATGGCCGGGCGGTCGTAGGGCTCGACTCCGCGCCCGAGGGCATAGGTCAGCAGCTTCTCGGTGACGGTGGCGACGAACTCGTCGCGGCGGCCGTGCAGGATGTCGCGCAGCGCGGGCAGCCCGTCGAAGGCGGCGCCGTCGGGCAGCACCCCGGCGGTGTCGATGGGCGCCCCGCCGGCGTCGGCAACGCGCCACTGCCCCACCGCGTCGAAGTTCTCGAGGGCGAAGCCCAGCGGGTCCATGCGCGAGTGGCAGCCCGAGCAGGCGGGGTTGGCGCGGTGCGCCTCGAGCCTCGCCCGCAACGAGGCGGGCTCGCCGGTGTCCTCGCGCTCCGGCAGCTCCGGCACGTCGGGAGGCGGGGGCGGCGGAGGCGTGCCGAGCACGTTCTCGAGGATCCACTTGCCCCGCACCACCGGCGAGGTGCGGGTGGCGAGCGACGTCACGGTGAGGATGCTGCCCTGCCCGAGCAGCCCGCGCCGCCGTTGGTCGTCCCACGCGACGCGCCGGAAACGGGGGCCGTACACGCCGGGGATGCCGTAGTGCCGGGCCAGCCGCTCGTTGACGAACGTGTAGTCGGCGGTCAGCAGCTCGACCACGCTGCGGTCGTCCCGCAACTGGCTGCCGACGAAGAGCTCCGTCTCGCGGATGAGGGCGTCGCGCAGGTTCTCGTCGAAGGCGGGAAAGGCGTTGACGTCCGGGCTGACGGTGCGCATGCGGCGCAGGTGCAGCCACTGCGCGGCGAAGCTGGTGACGAGGGTCTCGGCGCGCTCGTCGGCGAGCATGCGCCGCACCTGCGCCTCGAGGACGTCGGGGTCGCGCAGCCGGCCCGCCTCCGCCGCCTCGAGCAGCTCGTCGTCGGGAATGCTGGCCCAGAGGAAGAACGAGATGCGCGCCGCGAGCTCGACGTCGCTCAGGCGGTATGCCGTCGCGGGAGCGGCGCCCGGCGGGTCGCGCTCCATGCGGAAGAGGAACTCGGGGTCGACGAGGATGCTCTCGAGCGCGCGCCGCACGCCGTCGCGAAAGCCTCCCTCCGCCCGCCCCTCCCGATAGAACGCGAGCAGGTCCTCCAGGTCCTCGTCGGTCACCGCCCGGTGGAACGCCCGCCGCGCCAGCGTCCCGACGATCTGCGCCGCGCACGCCTCCTCGTCGGCCGCCGACGCCGGCTCGCAGACGAAGATGCGCCGGCCGCTCGGGGTGTCCGTGGCCAGCGCGCGAGCGGTCTCCGCGCCATCGTACGGCCCTTCGATCTCGAAGCTGTCGAGGGCCATCGGCTCGACGTAGCCCCGGCCCGTCGAGAACGTCCACAGCGGCAGCCGGGCCGGCGCGACCCCCTCGGGGGCCATCGGCCGGCTCGCGAACGAGACCGACACCGGCCGCGTCCCCGCGCGCACCGGGAAGCGCACCGCGAGGCCCTCGTCCGCGGCGCGGGCGCCCGGCGACCCCGGCGGCGCGTCGTCGGGCCAGCGCCCGGCCCGCAGCAGGGCAATGCGCTCGCCGTCCACCCGGACGTCTATCTCCTGGGGCTCGTTGCGCCCCCCGTTCTGACGCAGCGCGATGCGCAGCACGTAGTCGCCGTCGCGGGGAAAGTGGTGCCGCACCGCGGCCCCGCCGCGCGAGCCGAACGGCAGGTCCTCGCCCATGCGACCGTCCTGCGCCAGCAGCGGCGACACCGGATAGCGCACGACGTCGGCCTCGATCGAGGAGTCCCCGACGGCGAGCCGGCTCACGGTGCGCGCCGCGGACATGTACCGCGAGAACAATCCGGGCGCGACGGTGAGGATGGCGGCGTTGTTGTCGAAGCCGAACGCCATGTCGTCGGCCGGCAGCAGGGCCTGCGCGTCGACCTCGAGGTGCAGCAGGTCGCGCACCGCGTTGGCGTACTCGAGCCGGTTGAGGCGATGGATGGCCGGCCGGCCGGGATTCGGATGGTCGGCCGCCCACTGGTCGAGAGACCGCTCCAGCCAGGCGCCGAACGCGTCGTAGACCGCCGGCTCGGGCCGCGGGCGGCCCGGGGGCGGCATCGCCCGCGTGTGGAGCTTCTCGAGGACCTTCTCCCACAGCTCCGCCCGCGGGCCGACCTGCTCCAGGTCGAGGTCGTCGAGGGCGAGGCTCCCGGCCAGGGTGCGCCGGTTGTGGCAGGCGACGCAGTAGCGGTCGAGGACCGCCCGGTAGGTTGCGGCCTCGCCTCCCGCCGGAGACGCCGTCGCAACCGCGGCTGGCGCGGGCGCGCCGCCCGGCTCCCCGGCCGCGCGCGGAGGCTGTGCGCCCGCGGCCGCCGGCTGCCCGGCCGCCGCCGCCGCGCTGGCGAAGAGGCACCCGCACGCCAGCGCCGCCGCGCCCAGCGCGTTCGCCGCTGACCGACCATCGCGCATCATCGGTGTCTCCTCTGCGATCGCTTCCGGACGATCGCTTTCCGTCTCCCCGCCGCCATCCGCCCGCAGTCCCAAGCTCCGCGGCTGAAGGACCTCGACCGGCGATGCATCCCGCGCGGCTGCGTCGCTCCTCGGTCACATGGACCCGCCGGGCGCCCTGCTCACATCTCGTCAGGCGGGCGCCCCGGCATCCCGCGGGTGCCCTCGCGGGCGCGGGCAACCGGGTTCGCCACCGATTCCTAGCGGATGGCCCCCTGGCTGAAGTTCTCGATGAAGCTCGACCGCACCGTCTCGTCGCTGCCGAGGGCTCGCAGCAGCTCGGCGGTGCTCCCGCCCCCGAGACCCGGCAGCAGGATGTGGCCGCCGCCCTCGGCGATCATCAGCGGGGTGATGTCGCGATCGTCCTCGACGTTCACCAGCGCTCCCCGGTCGACGAGCAGCTGCACGATCGCGTCCGACCGGATGTGGGCGGCCCCGTGCAGGGCGCTGCGGCCCCGAACGTTCAGGTCGTTGACGTCCGCGCCCAGCTCCAGGACCAGACGGACCGCCTCGATCGCCTCGTCCCCGGTCACCCGCGTCTCGGCCGGCACCTGGCCCAGCCCCGCCGCGACCATCAGCGGCGTGTTCTTCTCGTCGGTCGCGGCCCGGGTGTCCGCGCCGGCCGCCGCGAGGCGTCGCATGACCTCGACGTTGGCGTCCATCGCGGCGAGCAGGAACGGAGTGGCGCCCAGCAGGCTCACCCGGAAGCGCTGGCTCGCGAAGCCGAACTGGGGCGGGTGGCGGCCGAGCCGGACGTCGGGGTCCGCACCGTGGGCCAGCAACGCGTCGACGAGGGCGAGCTTGCCGGCGCGCAGGCCGTTGAGCGAGCGCCACTCGCGGTCGGCGCCGGTGTCGATGCCCCGCAGGCGGCCGGTCAGCTCGGTGTGCCAGGACCCGGCCACCCAGTGCAGCGCGGTGTAGCCGGGGCCGTCGACGTTGGGGTCGGCTCCGTGCTCGAGCAGGACCATCGCGAGCGCGGCATGGCCGCGAACGACCGCGACGTGCAGCGGCGTGGTGCCGTCCGGCGCCGCCGCGTTCACGTCGGCCCCCGCCGCGACGAGGTCGCCGACGAGGGCCGGATCGTCCTCGCGGGCGGCAATCAGCAGCGCCGTGAAGCCGCCCTTCGAACGGGCCTCGACGTCGGCGCCGTGCACGATCAGGGCCCGCGCCGCGGCCGCATGTCCCCCGCCGGCCGCCCACATGAGGGCGGTCTGGCCGTGCCACGGCTCGGCCGCGGAGGGGTCGGCGCCGTGGGCGAGGAGCGCGCGCACCGCCTTGAGCGAGCCCGTCCGGGCGCAGGTCATGACCGGCGTCTCGCCGGTGCCGCGGGCCCGGTTCGGGTCGGCCCCCGCCGCCAGCAGCCGGGCCACCGTCGCCGCGGCGGCGTTGTCGCACGCCAGACCGAGCGGCGTCACCCCGTAGTCGTTGGCCGCGTCGACGGCGGCGCCGGCCCCGACGAGCAGGTCGACGAGCTCGACCGCGTCGTGGTACGCCGCCCAGTGCAGCGCCGTCGCACCGTCGGGCTGGACCGCGTCGACGTCGGCGCCCCCGTCGATCAACGCCCGCGACGCTTCGGCGTCCTGCGCGCGTACCGCCGCGATCAGGGCGCGGCCGTCGTCGTTGGCCGTCCCCGCGGCCGGCACCGCCGACACGGCGAGCAGGCACGCCGCCAGCCGGCACCATCGTCGAGACCGCCTGTCCGCACCCATCATCGCTCCTCCACGCCGGTCGATCCGTCTGGTGGACGCACCTGTACCGACCCTAATGATGCAACTCGAACGCCGAGTCCGCAACCCTGCCCGACGAGGACCGGCTGCCGCCGCTCCCCCCCGCGCCGGACGGTGGCGCCGGGCCCCTGCCCCACCATCGTCGCCCGCGGCTCCGCCGGGCGCCCGAACGACCCGCCTGCAGTCCCCGCCGTTCCAAGGCGCCGACGCCCGGCCCGGGGACCTGCGGCCGTCGCACCCGACGCCGACCGAGGCTCCCGGGTTTGCGTTCCCGCCAGGTTTGGGTCAGCATTGACCCAGCAGCTCCCGTGTTGCACCGGGAACGGCGAGGACGCCCGCGGGCGCAGGGCGCCTGAGCCCGACGAGGCACGGCGACGACGGGCTGCCAGGGAGGTTGCGATGGCACTTCGTATCGACCAGCGGGACGTCGACGCCGTCAAGGTGCTCGATCTCAGCGGCAAGGTGGCGGGCGATGCCGCCGACACGCTGTGGGACCGGATCGACGATCTGCTCGACGCGGGGCACGCGAACCTGGTCCTCAACCTCGGCGGCGTGTCGTTCATCGACAGCGCGGCGCTCGGCGGACTCCTGTCGAAGCGCTCCGCCGTCATCGGCGCCGGCGGCAAGCTCAAGCTGCTCAACCTGAACGAGCGCGTCATGGACCTGATGGTGACGACCAAGCTCGAGATGGTGTTCGACACGTTCCAGTCCGAGTCGGACGCGGTGCAGAGCTTCTCGTAGCCTGGAACGCGGTGTCCACTCAGGCCCCTTCCGGCGTCGTTCGGGTGCTGCTCGTCGAGGACGACGCCGGCGGCGCCGATCGCGTGCGCGCCCTCCTGCGGGAGTCCCGGCGCCCTTCGTTCGCCGTCGAGGTGGTGCCCGCCGCCCGGGACGCGGTGGCCGAGATCGATGCGCGCCCCTACGATGCGGTGGTGCTGGGGCTGTCGCCCGAGGCGGCCCGGAGCGGCGAGGGCTTCGCGATCATCCGGCACCTGGACAAGACCGCGCCGGTGGTCGTCCTCGGCGACCTCGACGACGACGATGTCGCGGTCAAGGCGGTCAAGCGCGGTGCGCAGGACTACCTCGTCAAGGACCACCTCATCCCCGAGCTGCTCGTGCGCAGCATCCGCTACGCGCGAGAGCGCCACCGGCTGCTCGCCGAGCAGAACCGGCGCCTGGACTACGAGCTGAAGATCGCCGCGTTCGTCCAGCAGTCCTTCCTGCCGGGGGTCATGCCGGCGGCGCCCCGCCACGACATCGGCGCCTACCTGCACGCCAGCGGCCAGGTCGGCGGCGACTTCTACGACTGCCTCGAGCTGCCCGACGACCGGGTGGCCCTGGCGGTGGGCGACGCCTCGGGCAAGGGCATCCCCGGCGCGATCCTCATGGCCGAGACCCAGGGCATCCTGCGCGCGGAGGCCTCGACGTGCGCGACGCCGATCGAGCTCGTGCAGACCCTCAACCGGGCGCTGCTCCACGACAAGAACCAGGACCGTTTCGTCACCCTCTTCTACGGCGTGCTGACCCTCTCGACCGGAGAGTTCACCTTCGTCAACGCCGGGCACCCGCGGGCGCTGCTGTTCGACGGCGACGCCGAGTCGGCCCTCGTCTCGGCGGGGCCGCCGCTCCGGCTGTTCGCCGACGCCACGTGGGAGGCGCAGACGGTTACCATCGCCGACGGCGGCCGGCTCGTCATCTACAGCGACGGGGTGACCGAGGCGCAGAACGAGGCCGACCGGTTCTTCGACCTGGACGGGATCCGGACGGTGATGGCCGAGCACCGGGACGCGTCGGCGCCCGAGCTGGCCCGCCACATCTGCCACGCGGCCGAGCGGTTCGAGCGTGGGAACTCCGACCCCGGCGACGACAAGACCGTCGTGGTGATCCGCTCGCTCGACGCCTGAAGACTCCCCGCAGGAGTCTCACGCCGGCGAAACTCGCAGGGTCAGGCAGCGTCTCGGCGCAGGAGTTTCGCGCCAGCGAAACTCCCAACGCGACCGAAGGTCGCGCAGTCAGGCGCTGCAGCGCTTCAGCAGGGTCACCTGATTGCCGGTGGCGTTGTAGCGCACGTCGTCGAGGAACGTCTTCATCAGGAAGATGCCCCGGCCGGTGGGCCGCTCCAATTGCTCGGGCGCCGTCGGGTCCTTGACCCCGGCCGCGTCGAACCCCCGCCCCTCGTCCCGGATGACGAAGCACGCCCCGTCCGACTCCAGGCTCACGCTGACGTGGATGCGCCGGTCCCGGTAGGGGGCAGCGAAGCAACGCTCCCTGGCGAGGGCCCGGTACGCGCGCGGGTCGTGGTCGCGTATCTCCGAGCGCACCTCGAGGTTGCCGTGGTAGCAGGCGTTGGTCAGGGCCTCGTCGAGGGCGGTGGAGACGCGGTGGCAGTCGGACTCGTCGAACCTGCCCGAGTGCCGGAGGACGCCGGTCAGGTAGCCGACGAGCGACGAGAGCATGTCGAGGTCGTTCTCGAGGACGAACGAGGCCGCCCGCAGGCGTCCGTGCAGGCGCGTGCCGCTCTTCCGCTCCCGGGACACGTCGAGGATGCGCTTGATCACCTCGACGAGGTCGCGCACCAGCAGCTTCTTCGGCACGTAGCTCGCGGCGCCGGACTCGAGGGCCCGCGCCGCGAGCTCCTCGCTCCCCCGCGCGGTCATCAGGACCACGGGGACGAGGGGATGGTCCTCCTTCGCGTGCTCGACGAACGCGAGGCCGTCGAGCTCGGGCATCACCACGTCGGTCAGCACGAGGTCGACGGTGTGCTCGCGCATCCGGGCCAGGGCCTGCCGGCCGTGCTCGGCGTACAGCACCTCCCAGGAGGCCCGTTCGAGCAGGGCCCCGGCCAGCTGGCGGTCGGCCGCCGAGTCGTCCACGACGAGGATGCATGCCACGATGTTCTCTCCGGCTGGCCCGCCAAGCGCCGCCTGCGGCTCCGCTTGGCGCCCACCAACCCTGCAGGGAGTCTGCGCCTGCTCCGGACTCGGGCGCCGTTCTACGGCGCAGGCTCCCGACCGGCGCCTGGCACCCCTTCACGCAGCTCGCCCACCGTCGTCTCGAGCACCGGCTCGAGCTCGCGCCACGCGTCGGCGGCGGGTCCCGCCGCGCCCTCCCGACAACGATCCTCGAGGACCTCGGCGAGGGCCACGACCCGCGCGCCCTCGAACGATCGGAGCGAACCGGCGATCGTATGAGCCACCCGCCGCACCACCGGCAGGTCTCCGGCCCCGAGTGCGGTCCGGAGCTCGGCGATCAGCGAGGGATGCTGGCCGAGGAACCCGTCGATCACCGTCGCCAGCAGCTCCCGGTCGCCGCCCACCGTCTCCAGGGCCGGGCCCCAGTCCAGGCGGACGCCCGACGCGTCCGTGCCCGCATCCGCGCCACCGCTTCCGCTCTCGTCATGGTGGCCGGAGTGTGCGCCCGTTGCGCCCGCGTCCGTGCCGGGCCCCGTCTTCCCGCCGGTGGCCGCATCACCGCCCTCCGCCGGTGGCCGCCGGGCCTCGCCGTCGCCGACCGCCACCGCGTCCTCATCGGCCGGCGCCTCACCCTCGCCGCCGCCCGCAGTTGCCGCGACCCCGCCGGCCGGCGCGTGCGGCACCCCGTGCTCCACCACGGCCGCGATCGCGTCGAAGAGCTCCCGCGTGCGGTACGGCTTGAGCAGGAAGCCGTCGAACCCCGCGGCCAGGCACCAGGCCTCGTTGCTGCGCGACGCGCGCGCGGTCAGGGCCAGGATCGGCGTCCGGCCCGCGCCCTCCTCCGTCTCGCGCCGGCGGATGGCGGCGGTCGCCGCGTAGCCGTCCATCTTCGGCATCTGGAGGTCCATGAGGACCACGTCGAACCGTTCCGCCGCGCACACGGCGACCGCCGCCGAGCCGTCGTCCACGGTGCGCACGCGATGGCCGGCCTGCTCGAGGAACCCGACCGCCACGCGCTGGTTGGCGACGGAGTCCTCGACCAGGAGCACGCGCAACGGCAGGCCGTCGGCGACCGGCTCGCGGACCGGCGGGGCCTCGTCGGCCCCGGTCTCGGAGAGCCCGCACCGCACGGTGAAGTGAAACGTGCTGCCCCGGCCCGGCTCGCTCTCGAGGCCCATGGCGCCGCCGAGCGCCTCCACGAGGCGGGAGGCGATGGCCAGCCCCAGGCCCGTGCCGCCGTAGCGCCGCGTCGTCGACGCGTCGGCCTGAACGAACTCCTCGAAGATGACCTGCTGCTTGTCGGGCGGAATGCCGATGCCGGTGTCGGAGACGTCGAATCGGAGCCTGACGCCGTCGTCGACCGGTCCGTCCTGCCGGACGTGCAGCGCGATGGCCCCCCGCCGGGTGAACTTGACCGCGTTCGACAGGAGGTTGGCGAGGACCTGCCGCAGCAGGCGCCCGTCGCCGACCAGGCCGTCGGGCACGTCGGCGTCGACGTGGTGCGACAAGGCCACGTCCCGGCCGTGCAGCCGGGGCGCGAACGACTTCAAGAGGGTGTCCAGCCGCTCGCGGAGGCGGAACGCGTGGGGCTCGACCACCAGCTTGCCCGCCTCCATCTTCGAGAAGTCGAGGATGTCGTTGATGATGTCGAGCAGCGCGTCGGCCGATTCCCGGAGGGCGTCGAGATGGTCGCGCTGCCCGGCCGTCAGCTCGGTCTCGCCGAGCAGCTCGGTCATCCCGATCACCCCGTTGAGGGGCGTGCGGATCTCGTGGCTCACGTTGGCGAGGAAGATGCTCTTGGCCCGGTTGGCGCGTTCGGCCCCGTCCTTCGCTTCCCGCAGCTCCTCCGCCTGACGCCGCAGGTCCTCCTCGGCGCGCTTGAGCGCGCTCACGTCGGTGTGGCAGCCCAACAGGCGGATGGGCTCGCCCTTCTCGTTGCGGACGGCGAGGCCGCGGCAGCGGACCCACACCGTGGTCCCGTCGCGGTGGCGGTAGCGGACGATCTGATCGTAGGGGTGGCTGGCGTCGGCGAGATGCTTGGCGAAGTTGTCGAGGGCGAGGTCGCGGTCCTCCGGGAAGATGTTGGCCATCCACCACGCGGAGGTGTTGGGGATCTCCTCGTCGCGGTAGCCGAAGAGCTCCTTGAAGCGGGGGCTCATCCACTCCTGGTCCTGCCGCTCGACATCCCAGTACCAGATGCCGTCGAGCGAGCCCGCCTGCAGGAACTCGAAGATCGCCCGGTCCTTGCGGACCAGCTCGTAGAGCTCGGTCTTCAGATAGTGCTCGTCCTCGGCCATGCCGCACCTGCCGTCGGGTGCACGACAAGACAGTGAGACGCCACCGGGCACGGCGCCCGAACCGCCGGCCCGACCGGCGCCGGGGCGGTCATCTCATACGTCTGTCGTGCCCCCCCTGCCGTTCGTTCCCGCACGGACGTTCTGGAACCGTGACGAAGAACCTGCTGCCTGCGACCGGCGATGCATCCTGCAGGACCACGTTCCGCGTGGACGCTCCTCCTTGCGCGCCGCGGCGCGCAAGCGACGACGGCCCTGCAGAACGTGTCCGCAGGGCCGTCGTGAAGGACACGGGGCGCCGGGGCGCCGCCGTCAGGTGATGATCAGCGTCCGCGGATGCTGGTTGTTCTGCTCGAGGAAGGTCTGCTTGACCTCGAGCTCCTCCGCCGTCGGCTGCCGGTAGCCGTTGGCGTCGGCCGCGCGCGAGGTGACGGTGTGCTCGCCCGGTGTCGCCCCGTGCCAGTCGTACGTGAAGAACTTCCAGGAGTACTTCTCGGTCATGGCCGGGTCGAGGGTGGCCGCCTCCCACGGACCGTCGTCCACCCGCACCTCCACCGACTCGATGGGGGTGCCGTCGTGCATGATCACCCCGAAGACGCGGTGGTGGTCGCCCACCTTGGTCACGCGGGCGACGTACGACTTCAGCCGCATCTTCGTGATCGCGGTCTCCACCCACTTCAGCTCGCCGTTGATGACCTCACCCTTCAGGGTGCGGTACCAGCGCGCCTGGTACTTGCCGAGGTAGGGGTCTTCCTGCACGTTGATCTCGGACAGGAACTTGACGTTGGGCGCGCCGTACCAGCCCGGCACGAGCAGCCGCAGGGGGCGGCCCTGGTGCGCGGTCAGGGGCTCGCCGTTCAGGGCGTAGGCGAGCAGCGGCTCGTCCGACAGGGCGATGTCGCGCGGCAGACTGCGGCCGTACTGCTGATCGACGTTGTAGGTGCGGCCCCGGAAGACCACCTCTTCCTCACCGCGGTCGGCCCCGAGGAAGACGATCTCGCGCGCCCGGTCCTGGAGGCCGGCGCCCTCGAGCACGGTCCGCAGGGGGACGCCGGTCCACCGGCCGTTGCTCGAGAGCCCGTTCAGGGGCCCGCGGTTGCCCGAGCACTCGAACCCGAACACGAGCTCGCGGCTGGGGAAGTTCCTGAGGTCGGTCAGCGACAGGTTGAGCGGGCTGTCGACCATGCCCGACACCTGCAGCCGGTAGGTGGACGGGTCGATGTCCGGGTGCCCGTAGTGCTGGGTGGTGAACCACTGGTCGGCCGGGGTGATCGGCCCGTCGATGTGCCGCACGTCGATGATGCGGCGGTCCGGCGTCCGCTCGAGCACGATCTCTTCCGGCAGGTCGGTGAACTCGACCAGCTCCTCGTCCTGCGCCAGCGCAGGGAACGCCCACTCGGGCACGCCGAAGGCCGCGAGCCCGCCCAGCGCGGCCCCGCCCTTCAGAACTTCGCGACGCGTGGTCTGTTTCGCCATTGAGTCTCTTCCCCTTCGAACCTGCGGCTCCGCTGCCGCTTCCCGATGAACCCGTGGTCGGGTCCGGCCCGACCACGGCCATGCTATCAGCATCCCCAACCCCCGCGCCAGACCGTCGAGCAGCTACGGCGTCGCGGCGTAGATGTCCTCCACGTAGGGCGTCAGCCGCTCCGGCGGCGCGCTGCCGTAGCCCGCGAACCGCGCCGGCACCTCCCAGCCCGCCGCGAAGTCGGCGGCCGACGTACCCGCCGCCTTCGCCGCCTGGGCGTCGGCGACGAACGCGCCGACGAACTCGGCATACTCGGCCAGGTCGGCCGGGGCCATCACGCTGCTGTGCCCGGTGATGATGCGCTCGACCCCGTCGACGCCCTCCGAAGCCTTGCGCAGGGTCTCGGGATAGTCGACGCCGCTGCCGCCGTTGCTCGAGTCCATGATCGGCAGGTTCTTGCCGGGAAACGCGTCGCCCGCATGCATGACGCCCAGGGCCGGGAACACCACCCACGCGTCGCCGCCGGTGTGGGCGCGGCCGAAGTAGTGCAGCTCGACCGCGTCGTCGCCGTCGCCCAGCGACAGGCGGTCGCTGAACGTGATCTCCGGCACCCCGTGCCCGTCGGCCCCGAACGGGCTCGGCCGCGCGGGGCGGCCCAGGCCGCGCACCGGGTTGTTCTCGCCGATGAGGCGCTGGGTGTTCTCGTGGGCCACGAAGTCGACCGAGGCCGGGAACTCGACGTTGCCGTCCACGTGGTCGAAGTGGGCGTGGGTGTTGATGATGGTGGTGACGGGGTTCGGGGTCAGCTCGCCGATCTTGTCGATGAGGGGCTGTCCCCACCCCACGAGCTTGGTGTCGACGAGCACCACCCCGCCGTCGGTCACGAACGCGGCCGAGTTGCCGCCCCCGCCGCGGAGGACGAACAGGTTGTCCTCGAGCTGCTCGACCTCGATGGCCCGCTCCTGCTGGCCGGCGAGGCCGGCCACCGACACCACTCCGGCCAGGACCACCGCGCCGAGCGTCGCCACTCTTCTCATGCCATTCCTCCCGAAAAGAACACCCGTTGAACGAACCAGAACGTCCCGGCCGCGATGACCCCGACGGACCCCGCGACGGCGAGCTGCCGGCCCGCCTTCTCGTTGCGCGCCCGCAGCCAGGCGAGGGCCGAGGCGACGACCACCGCCACCGCCACCTGGCCGATCTCGACCCCGAAGTTGAACGAGAAGAGCGACCAGCCCAGCGCCCCCGTCGGCAGCCCCATCTCGCGCAGCACGCTCGCGAAGCCGAACCCGTGGATGAGCCCGAACACCAGAGCGATCCACACCCGCATGTCGCGCCCGCCCCGCACGAGGAGGTTGTCGGCTCCGACGTAGATGATGCTGAGGGCGATGATCGGCTCGACGATGTTGCCGGGCGGCCTCACCAGGTCGAGCACCGCGAGGGCGAGGGTGATGCTGTGGGCGATGGTGAACGCGGTGATGACGAGCAGCAGCCGGCGCAGCGAGCCCCCGAGCAGCAGCAACCCGACCAGGAACAGCAGGTGGTCGGGGCCGATCAGGATGTGGTGGATGCCCTGGGGCACGAACCGCTGGATGACGGCCAGGGTCCCCTGCGTGCTGCCGACGAAGTACTCGTAAAGGGGGTCGCCACCGCTCAGGATCGCCTGGGAGGTCAGGGCCCCGTCGTCGTAGACGTTGACGAAGGTCTGATGCTGCGGGTCGTAGGGGAACATCACCGCCTCGACGTCGATCCGCCCCGGCGCCCCGTCGAGCGCCACGCGGGCGCGCAGGCTGACCGACTGCCTTTCCGGCAGCGGCTCGGGGTCGGACCAGGCCACGACGTCGAGCCGGGAGCCGTCGACGGTGATGGCCAGGCGTTCCCGGACGAGGTTGGCGAGGCGTTGCGCGCCGCCGCCCAGCCCGCCGGGCTCCAGCACGCGGTTCGGCGGCTGGATGGCGAGCTCGTAGGCGACGTCGAAGGCGTGGACGACGACCTCGAGGTCGAGCGTCGTCGACTGCAGACGGAGGTCGACGAAGCTGAACGGGGCCGGGTGCGCGGCGGCCGGCGCGGGAGTCCAGAACGTGGCGGCCAAGCCGGCGCAGATGACGAAGCGATGGACCAACCGGGTCATGCTCCCCAATGGTAACGCAGACGCGCGCGCGTCCGAACCGCCCGTCGCACTCACCGACGCCCTATACTTGCAGAGCACCGCCGCCGTTTACCCGGCGGTCCCGCACCCCACGCCGGAACCCGCGTTGCACCGCGCCCGAGGGGCGCCAGCGGACTGCCGAGTGCGTCTGCGGGCTGGAAAGGCGTCAGTGGGCTGGAAGGGCGACAGCGGGCTGGAGAGCGCCCGTGCCGGACAAAGGCGTGAGGCGGGCGCATATCGGGCCTATCGCAACCGCGGACTGCAAGCAGTCCGTCCGAACGACGCAGTCAGGCGGGATGCGTCGCCGCTCGAAGGCGGCGGGAACTCCGCCACGGGCTGCCAGACAGGGCGCCGCCGCGACCCGAAGGAGAATCGCCATGCCTCGATCGATGACCCGCCGCCAAGCCATGCAGGGACTCGCCGCCCTGGGCCCGGCCGCTCTCGCCGTGCCCGCCGTCGGCGGTCCCCGGCCGCCGGCCCCGCCCGCCGCGGCCGGCCGGGCCCGTTCCGCCGCGCAGGAGGCCCCCATCGGCCCCTACGATCCCGACGTGCTGCCGGCCGGCGTGCGATCGCGCTTCGTGCACGACATCAACGGCCTTCGCGTCCACGTCCTCGAGGCCGGCTACGAGGGCGACCGCCCCGCCCTGCTGCTGCTCCACGGCTTCCCCGAGCTCGCCTACAGCTGGCGCAACGTGCTCGTGCCGCTGGCCGACGAGGGCTACCACGTCTTCGCCCCCGACATGCGGGGCTACGGCCGCACGACGGGCTGGGACGCCGACTACGACGGCGACCTCGCGTCGTTCCGGCGGCTCAACGTCGTGCGCGACGCCCTCGGGCTGGTGCACGCCTTCGGCTACCGCGACGTGGCCGCGGTCATCGGCCACGACTTCGGCTCGCCCGTCGCGGCGTGGTGCGCGCGCATCCGGCCCGACGTGTTCCGCTCGGTGGCGATGATGAGCGCCCCCAACGGCGGCGGCCCGACCCTGCCGTTCGACACCGCGGACGACCCGCCGGCCGAGCCCGTCGAGCCCGGCCCCACCCTGTTCGACGACCTCGCGGCCCTGCCGCGGCCCCGCAAGCACTACCAGCGGTACTACCGGACGCGCGAGGCCAACGCCAACATGTGGCGGGCGACCCAGGGGCTGCACGCCTTCCTGCGGGGCTACTACCACTACAAGAGCGCCGACTGGCTGGGAAACCGGCCCTACCGGCTCGCGGCGCGGACGGCGGCCGAGATGGCGAAGATGCCGACCTACTACATCATGGACCTCGCCGACGGCATGGCCGAGACCGTCGCCAAGCACATGCCGTCGGCCGACCACATCGCCGCCAACACGTGGCTGCCCGACGACGAGCTGCGGGTCTACACCGAGGAATACGGCCGCACCGGCTTCCAGGGAGGACTGAACCACTACCGCTCGGGCGGCATCGGCGCGGCCGAGCAGCAGCTCTTCGCGGGCCTGACCATCGACCAGCCCTCGATCTTCATCGCCGGCTCGAGCGACTGGGGCAGCTACCAGAGCCCCGGCAACCTGGAGCGGATGCAGGAGCAGGCGTGCACCGACATGCGCGGCGTGCACATGGTCGACGGCGCCGGCCACTGGGTGCAGCAGGAGCAGCCGGAGGAGACCGCGCGCCTGCTGATCGAGTTCCTGCGCGGGCAGGCGTAGGCCCCCAGACCGGCCCGGGGGACGGCACCGCTGTGCGGCAGCCTTCCGGGCCCGGCGATCGCCGGCCGGGGCTCGGCCTGCCGTTCGACCCGCCGCCGGGAGCCTGCCCCGCTCTGCCGCGCAGGCTCCCGGCCTGAACACGGGATTCCAGTGAACCGTGGCCGGCATCGTGCCGGCGTTCCTTCTCGCCCTCTCCGAGCCGAGGGTCCGGATCGCAAGGAGACCGGAGTGAACTTCCTGCTCGCGCTCTTTCTCGCCCTTCCCGCCGTTGTGCAGACGGATTCGCTGCGGGTCGAGCCGGCCTGGGGCATCGCCGGCCACTACGGCACGTGGACGGTGACCTGGGAGGTCGGCCCGGGCGGCCTGCGCGCGGGCGGCGCCCTGCGCGTGCAGTTGCCCGACACGTGGCACGCCGGTCTGCGCAACTCCGCCAACCGGCTGCAGGCCACCGACGCCGCGGACGACCACTACGTCTCGGCCGCGGCGTCGCGGGCCGGGGTGGAGTTGACCACCGAGGTCGAGTCCGAGTCTCCCAACTTCCTCGTGAAGGCGTCGCGCGCCGGGCTCGACGGGCGGATGGAGCGCTACGTCCACGTGGTGCGGGTCACCGTGGCGGCGGGCGAGCTGGAGGCCGGCGACGAGATCCGGGTGGTCTACGGCGACACCCGGGGCGGCAGCCGGGGCATGCGCGCGGCCATCGTCTCGACGCGGCCAGAGCCGATTCTCGCCGCCGTCGACCGCGACGGCGGCGGGACCTTCGAGCCCGTCTCCCACGACGCCGCCCTCACCGCGCGCAGCGGGCTCGCCGCCGCGCTGCGGCTGAGCGGCCCCGCGACCCTCGTCGTCGGCGAGCCCGCCGACCTGCACCTCGCCGCGGTGGACCTCTACGAGAACCCCGTCACCGGGTTCCGGGAAGAGGTGGCCCTGCGGGTCCTCCAGGGAGACGTCGAGCTGCCCGCCGCGGTGCGCCTCGACCCCGGCCTCGGCCATCGCACCGTCTCGTTCACCCCCCGCGGCCCGGGCATCGTCCGCCTCGAGGCGGTGACCCGCGCCGGCATCCTCCGCACCCGCAGCAACCCCATGCGGGTCTTCGCGGAGGCCCCGGCCGAGCGCATCTACTGGGGCGACCTCCACTCGCACACCCGGCACAGCTTCGACGGCGTCGGCGACGGCGCCTTCGACTACGCCCGCTACGTCTCCGGGCTCGACTTCCACGCGGTGACCGACCACAGCCAGACCAGCCTCGACGGGTTCACGCGCGGGCTCGGGCCGCAGGTCTGGCAGGAGTACCAGGACGCCACCGAGGGGAACAACGCGCCCGGCGAGTTCGTGACGCTGCACGCCTACGAGGCGTCGTTCCGCGCCCCGTTCGGACACCACAACGTGTTCTTCCGCGACGCGCCGGGGCCGCTCCTCGCGCCGCAGACGGTGACCCTGCCCGAGCTGTGGGCACAGTTGACGGCAGGAGAGGCGCTCACCATCCCCCACCACACCGGCAAGTTCCCCGCGCCGCTGACCACCGGCGCCCACGACCCCGAGCGGCGCCGCAACTTCGAGATCTACTCCGCCCACGGCCTGAGCGAGTCCTACGACCCCACGCATCCCCTGGCGTTCGAGCAGAGCGACTTCACCAACTACTCCACCTCGGCCCCGGACGGCCTCACCGCGCAGGACATGTGGGCGCAGGGCCTCGTGCTCAGCACCATCGCCGCCTCCGACGACCACCGCTCGCACCCCGGCCAGCCCCACTGGGGCGTCGCCGCCGTCCGCGCGCCGGAACTCACCCGCGAGGCCGTCTTCGACGCCCTGTACGGTCGCCGCACCTACGGGACCACCGGGGCGCGCATCCTCCTCGACTTCACCGTCGACGGCGCGCCGATGGGGAGCGAGATCACCGCCGACGGCCCGCCCCGCCTCCACGTCGAGGCCCACGGGACCGACGTCATCGAGTCGGTGCAGATCCTCCGCTTCTCGACGGCGGAAGGCGGCTTCTCGGTCCTCTTCGACCTCGAGCCGGACGCACTCGACTTCACCTGGTCCGGCATCGACGGCGGGTTCCGCGACGACGCCGTCTACTACGTGCGGCTGCGCCAGAGGGGCCACGTCCGTGGCCGGGTGGTGATGGCGTGGTCGAGCCCGGTCTGGGTGACGCCGGCGCGGTGACCGGCGCCGGCAGCCGACCGGACGTCCGTCACGAGCGCGGATCGATGGATGGTGTCGACTCCGACGGGATCGGCTGGAACCAGCCCCTCTCCGGACACGCAAGCAGGGCGTCCACCAGACCCTGCTCCCTCGGCCGCTCAATGCGAACGAGCCGATACTCGCCGCGGTCAATCCGTTCGATTTCGAAAGTCCGGCCCGGTTCGATGCGTCCTGTCGCCGAAGCTCGGCGGGCAACACGATCCGGCCTTTCGGGGAGACCGTGCACTTCATAGCGGCAAGATGGCATCTTGCGCCCGAGGTGTTGGCTCGTGCTTCGCCCGGTCCCCGTCCTCCGGCACGATTGGGCTCCCTCGACGAACGCGGCCTCCTTACCCCTTGACAGTCTATGTGAACCCGCACTACGCTCCATCACATAGACACTCTATGACAAGGAGCGGCGCGTGAAGCCCAATCGCAATCCGGACATGCTGCGCGGCACGGTCGAGCTGCTCATCCTGACCGCCCTGAGCCGCGGCCCCCGCCACGGCTTCGGCATCGCCCGCTGGCTCGAGGCGACGTCGGACGACGAGCTGCAGCTCGAGGAGGGCTCGCTCTACCCCGCCCTGCACCGCATGGAGCGGCGCGGCTGGCTGGAGGCCGAGTGGGGCATCTCGGAGAACAAGCGGCAGGTGAAGCTGTACCGGCTGACGCCTCGCGGCCACGCCCGGCTAGACAGCGAGACCGAGGGCTGGACGGCGTTCGCGGCGGCCGTCGGCCGGGTGCTCCAGGCCGCTCAGGCCGCCTGAGGGAGTGAGACGATGGCGCGAACACCGATGTGGCGGCGGTACGTCCGGTTCTGGGGATCCGACGTGCGTGCGGACGTCGACGCGGAGCTCGACTTCCACGTGCGTGAGCTGACCGAGCGGCTCGTGCGGGAGGGCCGCGCGCCGGCCGAGGCGAGGGCCGAGGCCGAGCGCCGCTTCGGCGACTACGGGCGGGTCAGAGCGGCGTGCGTGGGTATCGACCGGGGTTGGGAACGGCAGCGCCGCTGGCGGCGCCTTCTCGCCGATCTGTGGCAGGACCTGCGGGTCGGGGCGCGCGCGCTCGCCAGGGACCGCGGCTTCACGATCGCGGCGGTGGTGGTCCTCGGCCTCGGCCTCGGCGCCGCCACGGTGATGGTCGGGGTGATCAACGCGGTGTTCGTCCGTCCGCTCCCCTTCCCCGAGCCGGACCGCATCTTCAACGTGGTCTCGTACGGCGTGGGACCCGGCCCGAACCCCTTTCAGACACCTGCGGTCGTCGCCCTCGCCCGCGACCACTGCCGGGCCTTCTCGGCGTTGGCGGGCATCCGCGAGACCCCGGGGGTCAATCTCGCCAGCGACCGCGGGTCGACGTTCGTCCAGAGCATCATGGTGACGGCGGGCTTCTTCCGGGTCTTCGGCGTCGACCCGCGGATCGGACGCACCTTCGTACGCGACGACGAGAGCGCGCCGTCGACGGTCGTGCTGAGTCACGCCGTCTGGGCCGGCCACTTCGACGGCGACCCGGACATCGTCGGGCGGGCGGTGCGGCTGGGCGGCCGGCCGCACACCGTCATCGGGGTCATGCCGGCCGGCTACTGGTCGTACGAGAATGCCGACGCGTGGACGCCGTTCCGCCCCGATCCGAACGGCCTGGACCGGAACTACCAGTTGATTGGCCGGCTCGCCCCGGGGTGGACCGGCCCGCAGGCCGAGGCCGAGCTCCGGGCGTTGGCCGTGAGCCTGCGCGACCAGCTCCCGTCGCCCGCCGAATTACCGGCCGCGACGCCCGACGGGCCGCGACCGGGCGTGCAGCCTTATCGGGACCTGCTGGCCGGCCGCACCGGGGGCCTGGTCTGGCTGCTGACCGCGGCGGTGGGCGCCATGCTCCTGATCGTCTGCGCCAACACGGCGGGGCTGTTGCTGGCGCGCGCGGTGCGGCGCCGCCGCGAGCTGGCCGTCCGATCCGCGCTCGGCGCCGGCCGGGGCCGCCTGCTCAGGCAGTTGCTGACCGAGAGCGTCCTGTTGGCGGCGGCGGGCGGCGCGGTTGGCCTCGCCGCCGGCGTCTGGGGCGTGAGCGGGCTCGTCGCCGCCCAGCCGCAGCTCGCGGTCTGGGGGGTCGCCGTCGATGCGCCGACGCTGCTCGGATCGCTGGGGGTAGCGTTCGCCATCGGCTTGACCTTCGGTCTTCTCCCCGGCCTCCTCGCCGCCCGCGGCAGACCCGCGGACGCGCTGCACGGCGGGCCGTCGCGCGGCGCGACGGCGGTGCGCGGGGCCTGGGTGCGCCAGTCGCTCGTCGTCGCCCAGGTCGCCCTGTGCGCCGTGCTGCTCACCGCGGCGGGCGGGTTCCTGCGGACGTTCGTCGGGTTGAGCGCGTCGGAGCTCGGCTTCGAGCCCACCAACGTGCTCACCGCCCGCACCGCGCTCCAGGGTCCAGACTATGGATCCGGCGCGGCCGTGTCGGCGCTCTATCGGCGGACCCTGACCGACTTGGCGCGAGTGCCCGGCGTCGAGGCCGCCGCGGTCGCCAGCAACCTGCCGGTCCAGCGCGGTCTGAATCTCCCGCTGCGCGAGGCTCCCGGAGGGCCGATCGCGGGGAACGTCGACTGGCGCTACGTCGCGGGAGATTACCTGCGGGTCCTCGGCATTCCCCTCCTGGCCGGCCGGCCGTTCGGCGAAGCCGACCATCGCGCCGGGGCGCCGCCGGTGGCGCTGGTCAACGAGGAGTACGTGAGGCAGCTCGGCGGTGGACGGACGGTGCTCGGCACGCGCATCCAGACGACGGCCATCGACTTCGACGACCGCGCGCGCGAGGTCGTCGGCGTGATCGGCGACGTGCGGACGCGCGGCGTCACCACGACCCGGCCGACGGTATTCGTGCCGGCCGAGCAGGTGCCGGACGACCTGCTCGCGCTGCTCCACGGGTTCTTCCCGGTGAACTGGGCGCTGCGGACGCGTGATGCCGCGACCGGCATCCGCCCGTCCGTCGAACAGGTGATCCGCGAGGCCGACCCGCAGTTGTCGATAATCGGGTTCCGATCGATGGACGAGGTGGTCGGCGGGGCCATCGCGGCCACGCGCTTCCGCACGTTCGCGCTCGGCCTGTTCGCGGCCGTAGCCCTGATCTTGGCCGCCGCCGGCCTCTACGGGCTCGTCGCCTACGCGGTCGCCCAGCGCACGAAGGAGATCGGCATTCGCCTCGCCCTGGGCGCCTCGGCGAGGCAGGTGACGGCGCGCTTCGCGCGGCAGGGCATCGCCCTCGCCGCCGTCGGGGCCGTGGTGGGAGCCGGCGGCGCAGTGCTCGTCACCGAGCTGCTGCGACGGTTGACCGAGGCGCAGCCGCTCGAGCCCTGGACCGTCGCCGGCGTCGTGCTCGTCCTCGGCGCAGTCACCGCCGCCGCCACCGTCGTCCCGGCCCGCCGCGCGGCGCGGGTGGACCCCATGCTGACGCTGCGCGTGGATTGATCCCCGCCGACACTCGGTACCCCTTCATCGGCTTTCGTGTCTTGAGAATGCTCGATTGACACTCGGGCCCGATGGCGGTCACAGGCGCCTCGACTTGCCTGCCGCATGGCCGGCGCGTGCTGCGTTCAGGCCTCCGTCCCTTGCGTCCCGTTCGATCTGTCGTTCCGCGTCCTGGCATCGAACCGTTCATACCAGGACCGAAACTCTCGCAGCTCCTCACGGCTCAATGACGAAATCGCGTCCTCGATCTCCCGTAGTGAACCAGCCGTTTTGCACCCCATGCAAGGCCCATGCAAGTCGGTCATCTCACTCCATGACACTACAGGTGGTCGCACTCCTCCCGGGCCCGGCTTCAGACTCGCTCGCGCACGGCGGCCAGGCTCGCCTCGAGCCGCTCCTCGATGGCGCGGGCGCTGATGGCGCCGGCGTAGACGTAGAGCCGGCCGGGGAGCTCGTCGTCGAGGACCTCCTCGCTCACCCGCAGCCGGCGGCTGACCGCGAAGACGATCGGCTGCGGCAGGCCCGCCTCGACCAGCTCGACGCGGCGCCAGACGGCCTCGCGGCTCCAGTAGCCGAGGGCCTCGAAATAGACGCGTCGGCCGGTGTCGGCGTGGGTGAAGACGAGGTCGGGCACGCACAGGCCGAAGCCCGGCACGTCGAGCAGCTCGTGCGCCACCTCGGCGGTCCACGGGGTCTTCATCGTGCGGAACCGCTCGTGCAACCGGGCGACTTCGTCGGGCAGGCGCGTGTCTTCGCCGGCGGCGCCCGTCGCCGGGTCGCCCTCCAGATGAAACTCGAGCGCCTGCCGCTCGGGGCCCCACAGGACGTCGGCGTCGAGCTCCCAGCGGCAGCCGCAGGCGTCGAGGGCCGGCAGCAGGAGGGCGAGCTGCAGGCCGTAGGTCGTGACGGACCGGAACAGGCTGAACGGCCCGTCGATCTCCACGCGGCAAACCCCCTTGGACGGCCGGGTCGCGACGTACAGCAGCCGATGGAACTTCAGCCGGCGGAAGAAGAACCGGAAGCCGCCGGGGTCGGGCCGCTCGAACGTGACGACGACGCGCACCGCGCGCAGGAGAATCGCCTGGTGCTGCGCGGTCTCGTAGGCGGCGACGAGGGCCGGTCCCCCGATGGCGTCGAACCGCGCGAGGACCTGGTGCTCCTTCAGATCCGCGAAGAGCGCGTCGGGAACGTCGCGCGCGGGCAGGCCGCCCTCGGCGGCCGCCGCCGCGATGACCGCGTCACGCTCGAACGCGGCGTCGTCGTCCAGGGCGCGCCGGACCGCGGCGGCGCGGGCGAAGACGGCGCGCCGCAGCGCCGGCGCGTCCACGTCCCCCGGCGTCTCGAAGACGCAGCGGTCGCGCACGAGCTTCCGCAGGCCCTGGAGCAGCTTGTAGTCGGTGGGCTCGCACGGCACGTCGTCGCACGCCGCCTCGAACGCCGCGCGGGGCCGGCCGACCCCGGCCTGCGCGGCCTCGACGTACTCCTCCGCCGCCGCCAGCAGGCGCCCGCGCTCGGCGCGCCCCGGCTGGCGGGCCTCGATGCGGCCGCCGCGGCGCCGCACCCGCACCAGGTCGGTCGTCAGCATGTCATTCGCGGCGGAGACGCCGTCCAGACCAGGGACAGGAGCGCCGCACCCGCACCAGGTTCAGTCGTCAGCATGTCATTCACGGCGGCGCCGTCCGGACTCGGGAAAGGAGCGCCGCACCCGCACCAGGTCGGTCGTCAGCATGTCATACGCGGCGGAGACGCCGTCCGGACTCGGGAAAGGAGCGCCGCACCCGCATCAGGTCAGTCGTCAGCATGCGACTCCCGGCGCCGCTCGCTCGTGAACACCTCCGTCGTGTCGTTCGCGACGAGCTCGTAGAGGACCGCGGTCTTGTCTCCCTGCTTGCGGAGGAGGCGGCCGAGCCGCTGCACGTGCTCGCGCGCCGACCCGCTGCCGGAGATGACGATGCCGACGCTCGCGGCCGGCAAGTCCACGCCCTCGTTCAGGACCTTCGAGGTGACGAGCGCGTTGTAGACGCCGGTGCCGAGGTCCTCGAGGATGCGGGTGCGCTCGGAGACCTTCGTCTGGTGGGTGATGATCGGCAGCAGGAACCGGCGCGACAGGGCGTACGCAGTGCGGTTGCGCTCGGTGAAGAGCAGCGCGCGGTCGCGCCGGTGCCGGTGCAGCAGCTCCTCGACGTAGGCGAGCTTGGACGGCGCCGCGAACGCGATCTCCTTGTGGCGCTGGTAGGCGACCATGGCGCGCCGCCCCTCCGCGCTCTGCGACGAGCGCATGACGAACTGCGACCACCCGTCGGAGCTCGACATCCGGATGCCCTGGCCCACGACGAACGACCGATAGACCCCGCGCGCCTCGTCGTAGGCGCGGCGCTCGTCGTCGGTCAGCTCCACGAGAATGCGCTCGACGTCGTGGTCGGCGAGATAGTCGCCGGTGAGGTCGCGCACCCGCTTGCGGTAGACGACGGGTCCGACCAGCGATTCGAGGTCGGCGTGGCGGCCGTCGACGCGCTCCGGGGTCGCGGTCAGGCCGAGCCGATAGGGCGAGAGGCAGCGCTCGGCCGCCAGCGCATAGGCGGGGCCGGGCAGGTGATGGCACTCGTCGAACACGGCGAAACCGAAGCGGGCCCCGAGGTGCTCCATGTGGAGGAACGCGGAGTCGTAGGTCGACACGGTGATGGCCTCGACGCGATGATCGCCGCCGCCGAGGACGCCGATCTCCGTCCGGAACCGCTCGCGCAGCAGCCGGTGCCACTGCCCGACCAGGTCGAGGGTCGGCGCCACGACGATGGTGTCGCGGCGCACCGCGTCCATGGCCAGCAGCGCCACCTCGGTCTTGCCGGCCCCCGTCGGCAGGACGACGACCCCGCGCCCCTGCGCGGCCCGCCACGCCTCGACCGCCTCGGTCTGGAAGGGTCGGGGCTCGCGGCGCACCCGCAGGCCCCCGTCGAGAACCCCGTAGCCCCGGGCCTCGTCCTCGTACGCGATCCGGCGGCGCACCAGCGCCCGCACCACCGGCGCATAGGCGGCGGCCGGCGCGCGGAACCGCCGGGTCCGCGGGTCCCACCGGCAGGCGTCGGGCAGCCGCGGCTCGGAGGCCCCGTCGAACCCGCTGATGTCCAGCGTGCCGGCGGCGAAGCGAAGACGGACAGTCATCTCGAGTGGCGGCGTCGCGGCGCTCATCATACGCGGGGCCGCCATGGTCACATCGCCGAGAACGACACCGCAACCGTCAACCTGACGGTGCCACGGCCGCTCATCTCACGAATCCGTCGTGCACCCTCGAGCCGGTGTTGACTCTGCGGCCGGGTGGTCTATGCTGTGCTCTGGGGCGCCGTGCAGGTCACGGGAGGACAGCGGCGACGCCCGCGCGGCGGTCGAAGACGAACGGTTGAGGCAATACGAGAGGAGTCACAGATGTCCAAGCTCAGTCGGCTCGACCGGCGCGCCTTCCTGCGCAGCACCGGCATGACCGCGGTCGCGGGCGCCGTCGGCGCCACGGTTCCCCTGGCGGCGGAGACCGGCGGCGGGGCCCGGCTCCAGGGCGGCCGCTACGACTTCGACACCATCTACAGCCGCATCGGGACCGACTCGTCGAAGTGGGACGCCCAGATCGCCCGTTACGGCCGCGACAGAATCGAGGTCGGCATGGGCACCGCCGACCAGGACTTCCGCATTGCCCCGCCCATCACCCGCGCCCTCCGCGAGCGCATCGGGCACGAGAACTACGGCTACCTGTCGATCCCCGCCTCCTACAAGGAGTCGATCGTCGACTGGAACCGCCGGCGCTACGGTCTCGAGATCGACCCCGACACCATCCAGCACGCCGCCGGCGTCCACGCCGGCGTCATCAGCACCCTGCGCGCGTTCTGCCCGCCCGGCAGCAAGGTGCTCATGCAGACGCCGGGCTACAACGGGTTCTACACCGACATCCGCGTGGTCGGGTGCGTGGCCGAGGAGAGCCCCTTGCGGCTCGTCAACGGCCGCTACGAGATGGACTTCGAGGACCTGGAGCGCCGCATCGACCACGACACCCACGCGTTCATCCTGTGCAACCCGCACAACCCGACCGGCAATGTGTGGTCGCGGGCCGACCTGATGACCCTCGGCGAGATCTGCACCCGGCGGCGCGTCGTCGTGCTGGCCGACGAGATCCACTGCGACTTCGTCACCAAGGGCCACACCTACACGCCGTACGCCACCCTCGACGACGAGGCCATCGTCCGCAACAGCGTCACCTACAAGTCGGTCAGCAAGTCGTTCAACCTGTCGATGATGAAGTGCGCCTACCAGTTCTCGACCAACCCCGACTACCTCGACCGGATCGCGGGGGCGGGCCAGCATCGGCAGTCGATGAACACGCTCGGCATCATCGCGGCCGAGGCCGCCTACAACGAGGGCGAGGACTGGCTCGACCAGCTCCTCGAGTACATCGACGGGACGCAGGACCTCGTCGAGTCGACCGTCAACGCGAACGTGCCGGGGGTGAAGGCGGTCAAGCCGGAGGGCACCTTCCTGGCGTGGCTCGACGTCGCCGAGGCGATGGACAGGACCCGCATGAAGCAGGCGGCCGCGGCGGCGGAGCGGCCGACCACGCCGGAACAGGCGTTCCAGCGCTTCCTGGTGGACCACGCCCACATCCACCTGAACGCGGGCTCCAGCTACGGCCTGGGCAGCGACGGCCGCATGCGGATGAACATCGGCACGTCGCGGCAGCTCGTCGAGCGGGCGCTCGGCAACATGGCGAAGGCGCTGGCCACCGCCTGACGCGGCCCACCGCGGCGCGGGCAGTCCTCACCGACGCGGTCACCGGGCGGGAGCCTCCGCCCGGTGACCGGCCGCCGGCTCGCTCACTCCGCCAGCGGATCCGGCGCCCCCACGAGGTCGTCCACCTACCGCGTCGCCGCCGCGGGCGCGCTGACGTCGATCACGCACACCGAGATCTTTCGCGCCTCTTCCGGCGTCAACGTGTCCTGCAGACGCTGTCTCAGCGCACCGGGGTCGCGGGGAGGGCCACCGGACGGAGGGGATGGCGTGCGCCCGTCGATCCCGCCGAACCAGAGCACCACGTAGATCCCGTACCCGTCCGTCGCCGGATCGCGGGCGTATCGGGCAATCAACTGCTCGCGCAGTGCGCTCCAGAGATTCGGATGCAGGTTCTTCTTGATCTCGACCGGTACCTGGAAGTCCCGGCACGAGACACGGATGTCCGCACGCTTGTCGTTCGCGTAGCGACCTTCGTAGCGACCTTCCGGTTGCACGTCGACCTCGCCCGGCAGCCAACGCCGCAGCTCCCCCAACAGCGCGTCCCGACAGGATTCCTCGTGTTTGGGGGCGATGCCGACGCGATTACGTGGATCTTCATTCCAGAACGGACGCCAGCCGTTGGCATTGTCGTTTCCGATCCGACCGTCCATTTCGTGAAGACGGTCAGTGACGAGGGCCGCGAGGTCCCCCGCGTTCGCCGGCGGGCCGTCGTCCAGCGCCCGGCAGACCGTCTCCGCATCCGGATGACGGTAGGCCGCGTCCCGCCGGACGGCGAGTTGATCGTCCCGAGCCCGCACCAGCTCCTCTTCCCAAACGGACAGGGACGGTTCGGACACCAGGGTCTCCAATACCGAGCCGGCCGCGGCGTCGGGCAGCACCGCGAGGCCGCGAATCAGCTCCGTGACGCCCCGTTGGGGAGAACGCGTCCCGGCCATCAGTCGAATCAGACGGCCGAGCACACGCGGGCCGAGCCGTTCGCCCAGAGACGATGCCACCGAACAGCGATGCGTCTCGTCGAACGTCCCGACGAGGACAGTCCCCGAATCGGACTCCACCCGTCGAGTCGGCGCAACCGCGCCGGCATCGAAGAACGATGCGACGTGCCGCGCGCGTTCGGCATGCCCACCCACGAAGCGCTCCAGCCGTCCGATGTAGTCCTCCGGCGACGCCAAGACACCCGCCGCGAGCCAGCGGACGCGTTGGGCGGCACTCACGCTCTCCAGGGACGACTTCTCGCCGATCAGCGCCCCTAGCGATTCCCCGTCGGCGTAACGAAGCGCGGACCAGAGCAGCGCGTCAAGCCGTCCGGTCTTGACCGCCGCACGTAGCGGATAGGCGCGGAGCAACGGAAGGACCGCGTGCCGAGCCACCTCGGCGTGATCCTCCATGCTTGCGACCTCATCGAGACCGGCGACGTCCTGCCGATTCCGCTTCAGCGGTGATGAAGCACATCGAACCAGCACGTCGGCCACGACTTTCGGACGGGAACGGACGACGTGTGCATACCACGGCGCTTCATGGACCCCGCGCGTGCAGTAGTGGAAGGCCAGGGCGCTCCGTACCTGGTTCCCGTCCAGGCGATCCAACGCGCCCCCCCCCGCAGCGTGCATCTCGACCGCGCCCGCCAGGACCGGCAGCGCGAGAAAGTGCTGTTGGTTGTCGTCCCGTAGGCGAACGATCTCCTCGACGTCCGGAAGGTCGTCCCTGTCGATCGCCCGGTAGAGCCCTTCCCAACCCGCCTCCAACAGGCGTCCGTCGTCGCGAAAAAGGTGCTCCAGCCGGGCCGCGGGCGTGGCACCGACGACGCCGACGAGCACATCGAAGTAGGCCGCCGCCAACTGGTGCAGCAGGGCCGGCGGACACCGATTCTCCCGGAGCGCGGTCTCGTGGGCGCGAAGGTGGCCAAGCCATTCCCCGTGTTTCCGCTCCCGTTCTCTCTCGGCCTGCGCCAGACCGTGATGGATCTCCAGGCACTCGATATCCGGTACGCGGGCGCTCTTCTCCGCGAACAGGCGGGCGAGGAGGGGCTGATCCCGCGTCCGCTCGATGACGTGATCGTGGGTCAACCCTTCATCGCCGACTCGGGTGTCCAGCGCGCGGCGGACCTTGTCCAGGAAGTAGCCGGCGACTCGGCGATCGGTCGCCTCCTCCGCGCGTTCCAAACACCACAGACCGAAGTCGGGCGGCCAATCGGCGCCGTAGAGCCGTCGTTCGACATCGAGCGCACACCGTCCAAGGTCACCGTCCCGGGACTGGGAGCACCGCCGCACTCCCTCCACCAGAATCGCCTTCTGAGTCGTCGGGCGCCGCGTCAGCCAACCGCGGACCCGCGCGCCCGCTCCGCCGCTGCAATCCCACGTCAAACCAACACCGAGCCAATCGTACAGACGCTTCGCCTCCAGACGCTCGCCACACGCGTCCAGACCGCGGGCCAGCAGGCAGGCGGGCAGCTCATCGAGCCCGCGGCTCCGCAGCGCCGCCTGGAGATCGTCGCGCCGGGCGACCAACAGGTCGAGGTGCTCGGCGAGCTCCGCATCCGGAGCCTCCGCCACCAGGTGCGATAGCCAGAAGGTGAAGTACTGGCCGAAGAACGGTGCGGCCGACTCGGAAAGATACGTCCACACTTCGGCTGGAGACAAGCTCCCGGGATAGAGCCGCATCAACAGGGTGCCGAGAAGATGGTCGTCCGGATCGGAGATCTCTCCGGCATGTACATCCGCCAGCAACCCACTGAGACAGGCGTTGCCGTCCCCGTCGTGACAACCAGCATGGACCAGCGCGTCCAGCGCGCGGCGTTGAACGCCCGGAATGCGAGTCTCGTCGCGGATCAGGTGCAGCAGTACGTGCGCCAACCCGGGAAGGCGGGCGCCGTGCGGGAGCGCGCGGAGGATGAACACGACGAGCGTCTGTTGTTCGTCATCGCGGCGCGGATCGGTCAGGATCTCCCGTAGCGCCTGCTCGGTATCCGGCGCCACGAGAGATCCGGCGGCGGAGATCGGCTGGCCGGGGTCGAGCGCCGACGCCCTCAGTAGAACCTCCAATTGCCGGCTCTGGTCTGCGAGCGATTCCAGCAGCGCAACTTTCTCGGGGGTCGAGAACCGGCTCGCGTCACCGTGGATGGCGACGGCGATCGGGTCCCGTTCGACGAGCTCCCGCCGCGCCGCTCCGGACTGCGCCGCGACCCAGGCGGACAACCCCCGGAGAGCCGTCACCACACGCGCGTCGTGACCCGTCATCAAGGCAAGAACCCGCCGTGCCGGAATGCCCCGCCGGCCGTCTCGACCGTGCCTTCCGCCGCCCTCGACGAGCCGGGCCAGATGCCGGCCGGCCAGGAACTCGGCCACGTGGCGATGCACCGGCCGGAATCGCCCCTCATCCACGGCCCGGAACAGCTTCGTGCCACTAACCTGCCTGCACCGCTCCGCGTACTCGTCGCCGCACCGACTCACGTGCGGATAGTCGGCGTCTTCACGACTCTCGGCGATTGCGCAGCCCGCAGCGCCAGAGAGGAGGAACACTGCGCACAAGCGTCCGGCGGCATCGAGCAGCTCCTCTCCGCGCGTAGCGGCGCCACTCCCTCCCGATCCGGCCGCCTCGTGCTCGCCGTTGTGCTCCCGCGCCATCCGCAGGCACGCCTGCTCGAAGAGTTCCAGACGGCTCCCCGGCCAGCCGCCGCCGTCCGTCACGACGTCGGCCAGCATGCGCAGGCACTGGGGGTTCTCCAGGAAACCGCCGACCCCTTTCTCATTGGCCTCGGCCATGAACGCAACGGCGTCCTCGATGCCGGCGCGGCCGCTCAGAATCCGTTCGATGTCCCGGTCGGCGAGCGGGTCCAGCCGCAGTACGGTCAGACTGTCGTGCGGAGACACCCTGGCGAGACTGGTCCGATCGTTCGCGCCGAGCCAGTCCGCCTCGCGGCACGACAGCCGGAAGGCCGGCCGGTCCAGGGCGTCCAGCCGCCCCCTGATCGCGTCGAGGGATCCTCTCGCGTCGCCGCGACCGGCCCGCACCTCGTCGAGTCCGTCGATGAACAGGGTCTTCCCGCGCCACTCCGGATGGGCGGCGGGATCGAACGTCAGGAAGTCGCGCGCGGTGATGAGGCAGGCCGCCGATCCGAGCGCGTCGCACTCGGCCGCGAACGACGTGCTCTTGCCGGATCCGGGGTCGCCGAGCAGCACGTAGGCGGGCACTGTCCGGAAGTCCGCGAGGGGTCTGGAGAGCGCGCGGCTCCGGTCGACCGGGTAGTCGGCACGTCGGGGTTCGCCGTCACCCTGTCCAACCCTACGATGGCGCGTCGTGTCCGATCCCCGCCGCGAGGCGGCACGACGGGACTCGCCGCCCCGCGACTCAACCTCGGTGCAGGTACGCGGAACGATGCCGCTCATGGCTCTTCGAACCACTGACCGGCAGGCGCGGCCAGGAATTCGTTGAGCGGCACGCCGCCTTCACCGACGAGCAACAACCGCCGGGGCCGGAAGCGCTCCTCGAACGTCTGCAGGCCCGTCAGCGCGCCCCGCCTCGGTCCGCTCTTCACCTCGATGGCCACGACCCGCGGGCCGCGTTGCAGAACGAAGTCGACCTCGTGGGGGCCGTCCCGCCAATGGTGGAGCCGGATGTCCGAGGTCGCCGTGTTGAGCAGGTGAGCGCCGACCGCGCTCTCGACGACGCGTCCCCAGAACGTGCGATCGGCTTGCGCCTCCTCGAACGAGTACCCGGCACCCGCCGTCATGAGCGCCGTGTTGAGCACGGTGAGCTTGGGGCTCGATCCCCGTCGATGCGGGCGGCTCGCGTACTTCGGCAGCCCGGCGAGCAGCCCGGCGCTCTCCAGCAGGTCGAGGTAGCGCGCCAACGTGGTCGTGTTGCCGGCGTCCTGAAGCTGCCCCAGCATCTTCGTGTACGACAGAATCTGCCCCGAGCACCCCGCTCCCAGCTCGAACAGCCGCTTCAACAGCGCCGGCTTGTCCACCCGCGTCATCGCCAGCAGGTCCCGATCGATGTTCGGCTCGACGAGCGCCTGCAGGATGTACTCGCGCCACAACTGCTGATTCCGAACCAGGGACGCGGCCCCCGGAAAGCCGCCGAAGTAGAGACAGGTCGGCAGGTCGAAACCGAACGCATCGGCCATCTCCGGGAACGACCAGTGCGTCACCCGCATCGGCTCGAAGCGGCCGGCCAGACTCTCCGTCAGTCCGGACTGCACGCGCAGGGGCGCCGAACCGAGGACCACGACGTGCAGAGGCCGATTGACCGCACGGTCCGCATCCCACAGCCCCTTGACGGTCTCCGACCACTGGGGGATCTTCTGGATCTCGTCGAGGACGAGCACCGCTCCGCGCGGCGACGCTTCCGCCTCGCGGCGGGCGGCCTCCCATCTGACCACGAGCCACTCCGCGTCGCGCGGTTGGCGCCCCGGGGCCGTCCCCGCCGCAGACGGCGGAATGCGGACGACCGGCGAGTCGGGTTCGTCGACCGGCAGGTAGATGCTGGGTCGATCAAGCCGGCCGAGGGCTTGGCGGACGATGGTCGTCTTGCCGGACTGGCGCGGGCCGAACAGGGCGATGATGCGGCGTGGCGGCTCAACGAGGCGATGGACGAGCGTGGCGACCTGCTCGCGATGGAACGGAGCCATCCATGGAGATTACCACGTTGAGTAAAACTACTCAATGACTACAGCAAGCCGATCGACGGGGTGCCCGCCCTCCGTCCGGGTCGGGTCGCCCCCACACCGCTGCCGTTGCTCGGGAGTTGTCGACGGCGCCGGCCGTGCCGACGCACCCGAATCGCGCCACGCGCAGGAGGTTAGGACAGCGATCGAAACAATTCTGCCAACTGCACCCGGGCCCGGGCCGTCTTCTACGGGGTTCCGTGCTTGGCAAGTGGCAAGGTGATTTCCGCACCGTCCTTACCGGACCGGCGCGTCTGCCCCGTCGCCCGTCTCCCTTCACTCCGCCAGCGGGTCCGGCCGGAGCTGGAAGTGGATGATGGCGCTGCGTCTGCCCTGCCCGCCCTCGATGTGCCAGTTCAGGTTCGAGCCGTAGTTGGCCCACAACCCCCGGCCCTTCCAGCCGGCGTCGGGGTCGTCGATGCGGCCGTCGAGGCCGCGGGCGAAGAACCCGAGCGGATAGGGCACCCGCAGGACCAGCCACTCGCCGGTGTCGGGCAGCAGGGCCAGCAGCGAGTCGGACCCCGATCCGGGGGCGATGGGGACGTTGGGGCCGAGCCCCAGCGTGCCGAACTGGTCGACCCAGTTGTAGTAGTGGTAGTCGGCGCTGCCGGGATCGGTGACCCCCTTCATCTGCGGTCCGGGGGTCGGATACAGGATCCAGCCCTCGGGACAGTGCTGGCCGGTGGCGTCCGGCCCGTTCACGACGCGGCACCGGCTGCGGTCGAAGCTTGCCATGTGGCCGCTGCCGGACAGCGCGGTCCAGATGACCCCGTTGCGGTCGACGTCAACGCCGCGCGGGGCGTGCCCGGTCTGCGCGGGGTCGACGGCGGGGTTCTCGATGGACGGCGGCTCGTAGACCTCGGCGATGCACGTCTCCGGGGGGTTGTCGCCACGATCCAACCGGACGAGGCGGCCCGGGAACGGCCCGGTGCGGGCAACCCACGCGGTGTCGTCGACGGGATTGGCGATGATGCCGTAGGCGAAGCCGGCGATGCGGGTGTCGCGCGCCGGGTCGACCTCGTCGCCCGGCTCGTTCCAGGGCCGCGTGATCACGCCGTCGCCGTTGGTGTCGACGACGGTCGGGCACCAGCCCTGCGAGAGCTCCTCGTCGCCGGTCTCGTCGTACAGCTTCGTGTCGAGCCAGCCCACGACGTTGGGGTCGCCGCTGAGCCACAGGGTGTCCTGCGCGTCCTCGCCGAACTGCAGGTGGTGGGTGCCGTAGCAGCTGTCGATGAGCCCCCAGTCCTCGGTGGCGGGGTCGTAGACCGAGATCTGCCGCCCGCTGCGGTCGATCGGAAAGTAGCGGGCCGAGGGGTGGTCCGACCCCTCGCGGCACCAGTCCGGGTTCTCCCGGCGGCGCACGGTGGAGGTCAGCCACACCCGCCCCCGCGCGTCCATCATCGGGTTGTGGGGGTTGGCGGGGGCGTCGAAGATGATCTCGTCGCCCCAGTACGGCGACGGCTCGAAGCCGGGCGCGGTCGGGAACATCGACGGCACCATCTCGCGCGGCTCGCGCAGCGGCACGTCGAGCTCGATGGACTCGTGCCGGTCGGTGTCGGTGATGACGAGCTTGTCCGTGGTGATGGAGACGCCATAGACGAGCCCGCCGCCGTTGACGGTGGGGTCGCGCTTGTCGGTCGTCACCTCGTCGTGCACGTAGGAGGTCTCGCCGGCCCAGTCCCACATCGTCAGCACGAGGTTGCGCTCGACCCCGCGGGGCCGCGGCGGCGCATCGGGCACCTCGCCGGCGGCGATGCGGTCGCTCCAGTCGGCGAACATCGCAAGCCCCCGCTCGCGGCCGAACCGGTTGAGCACCCCGCTCATCTGCCGGCCGCGCTGGCCGAACGTCAGCCGGTGGGCCCAGGCCTCGGCCGACGAGTCGAAGCCGTCGAGGTGGCCCATGTCGAACGTGAACCGGTTGCCCATCTGGTGGCAGAGCTGGCAGCCCTGCTTGGTGACGTCGACCCACCTCGCCTGGCTCTGCAGGCCGCGCGCGATGCCGTTGCCGGCGGGGCCGGTGCCGGGAAACTCGCCGGCGGCCGGCGGCTCGAGCAGCGAGTACCAGTAGTTGGCGGGATAGACCCTCGCCGCCTCCTGCGGCGAGGCCGCGGGGACCGCGTCGAGGATCAGGGTCTCTCCCGGCTCCGCCGTCACCGGGTCGGAGTCGACGAGACCGTAGCCGCGCACCCAGACCCGGTACGACGCGTCCGGGAGATCGGGGACGAGGAAGCGGCCGTCGTCGCCGGTGACCACGATCTTGCGGAACCCGGTGTCGAGGTCGTCGGTCTCGGCGATCACCCACACCCCCGCCTCGGGGCCGGCCGCGCTGCGCACCGTACCTCTCAGGTCGTCGCCCGCCGGCGGCTGCCCCGCGAGCACCGACGTGACCAGGACCGCGCCGGCGGCGGCCGCCAGCGAAACGAGCCGTGCATGACCTCTCATCGCCCTCCTCCGTGCTCTACGCCGCTTGCGAACCCATCGACGAGTGTCACAGGTCACCGCCCGCGGCTCGACGCGCGCAGGCGCCGGATCTGGCTCACCGCCGCCGAGATCTGCATCTCGAGAATCTGCTCGCCGTACTCGGCCCGCGAGCGCGACGGCGTTCCGCTGACCCCGTTGCCGGTGCCCCCGGTGCCCGGCTCCATCCGGTCGAGCCGGATCTTCGAGGGGTCGAGGAACAGCAGCGTCGACGTGTCGTGCATGCCGGCGTGCGTGCCCACGTCCTCGGCCCGCTCGCCCTGCTCGACCAGCCACTCGTCGCCCCGCCCCGGGTAGTAGTCGGTGAGGTGATGCACCCGCGCCGGCCCGTCCGCCCACTCCGCGTTCAGCCGCTCCGCCACCGCCGCCTGCGACCGCTGGTTGCCGCCGCTGTCGCCCATCAGGGCGATGTCGACGAATCCGTGCTGCGCGAGGCTGCGCGCGGCGTACTCAAGCACCTGCTCGAACACCGCCGGCGGCGTGGTGATGGTGCCGGGAAAGCGCATGTGCCCGCTCGGCGGGTCCACGTTCCCTTCCGGCACGTAGGCCATCACCGGCGCGACGAGCGCGTCCCCGAGGCGGCGCGCCGTCTCCCCCGCCTTGTGCCGAACCAGGTAGTTGTGCTTGCCCAGGACCATGTGCGGCCCGTTCTGCTCGGTGCCGCCGGTCGGGATGATGATCGTCGTCGTCCCCGCGGCCACCGCGTCGCGCGCCTCGGTCCAGGTCAGCTCCTCGAGAAACACGGTGTCCGGCGCCTGCGCGAAGGCGGTGCCCGCCAGACAGACGGCAGCGAACGCTGCCAGCGTGACGACCGATCGCATCGACCCCTCCTCAATCGGCTCTTTCCGCCGCCCAACGGGAAGCCGCGCCCGCTCGCGGGAGTCCGCGGCAGCGACAACGCCGAGGTAGACTCATTTTGGCTCTTTACCGCCGCCCAACGGGAAGCCGCGCCCGCCCGCGGGAGTCCGCGGCAGCGACCCAACGGGAAGCCGCGCCCGCTCGCGGGAGTCCGCGGCAGCGACAACGCCGAGGCAGACTCGTTCGGCTCTTTCTGCCGCCCAACGGGAAGCCGCGCCCGCTCGCGGGAGTCCCGGCAGCGACAACGCCGAGGTGGACTCATTCGGCTCTTTCCGCCGCTCAACGGGAAGCCGCGCCCGCCCGCGGGAGTCCGCTTCAGCGACGCCGAGGCAGACGCCCCCGCGCCGCCGCAGGCGGCCGCCGGCGGCGGCCATCCCGCAGCCGACCCTGCACATGGTAGCCCCAAAGCGCTCGCCGCGACACCGAGCACCCTTCGACACCGGCCACCCGGCACCCGGCGAGCCCCGCCGCGGGGCCGAGTCGGATCGAGCTTCCGCTCCCGGCCGCCCCGGACCCATTCGCCGAGGAAACCGGCCCGCGGCGGACCGGCCGGCGTTCGTGATCTCCGCGGCGCCTTGTCGCCCGCGGGCGGCGGGGCGGACGTATACTGTCGTCACGCCGAAACCGAAGAAAGGACGACCATGACGAATCGGACGCTCGTCGCCTTCTCGACCGTTCTCGCCGTCGCCTGCCTGGCGGCCCCGGCGCTGGCCGGCCAGCCCGCTTCGGCGGGACGGGCGCCGGAAGGCTCCCCCGCCCCCCGGACCCCGTGGGGCGCGCCGGACCTGCAGGGCGTCTGGAGCCACGCCACCGTCACCCCCCTCGAGAGGCCCGAGCGCCACGAGGGGCGCGAGTTCCTCACCGCGGAGGAGGTCGCGGAGGCGAACATCCAGGCCACCACGTTCGCCAGCTCCGAGCGCCGCGCCGAGCTGAGCCCCGAGCGCGACGTGGGCCTCGCCTACAACCAGTTCTGGTGGGACCGCGGGCTCTCGGACGGACGGACCTCCCTCATCGTCGATCCCCCCGACGGGCGCATCCCCCCGCGGACCCCCGAGGCCGAGGCCCGCGCCGAGGCGCGCCGGGCCGCCGCGCGGCCCCGCGCGCTGTCCGAGAACCCCGAGGACCGCGGCCTGTGGGAGCGCTGCCTGAGCCGCGGCACCGTCAGGCTCGGCGGCGCCTACAACAACAACCTCCAGATCTTCCAGACCGAGGACGTGGTCGCCATCCTCCTCGAGATGGTCCACGAGACCCGCATCATCCCCCTCGACACCGGCGCGGGGCCGGCCCACGCGCCGCCCCAGTGGCTGGGCCGCTCGCACGCCCGGTGGGAGGGCGACACCCTCGTCGTCGAGACCGACGGCTTCTCGGGACAGGCCCCGTGGCGCGGCTCCGGCGAGGACCTGCAGCTCGTCGAGCGGTTCTCGCGGCTCGACGCCAACACCCTGCGCTACGAGGTGACGTTCCGCGATCCGACGACGTGGGAGCGCGAGTGGACGGCCGCCCTCGACATGCCGAAGACCCAGGGCCTCATGTACGAGTACGCCTGCCACGAGCGCAACTACGGCATGGAGAACCTGCTGCGGGGCGCCCGCGTGCAGGAGATGGAGGCGGCGGAGGCGAAGTAGGTGAGTCATGGCGCGCGCAGGCTGCCTTCTCGTCGCACTGATGCTGGTCGCCGGGCACTCGGTCCCGGCGGCACAGGAGCAGGAGCCGCCCCGCACCGGGACCGGCGCCCTGCTCCAGCAGCGGTGCCAGCTCTACTTCGAGTTCCTCGGGCGGACCGGGGCGGGGCGCGAGGACACCTTCGAAGAGGACCCGTTCGGCATGGGCTACTGCGCCGGCCTCGTGCGCGGCGTGGTCATCGCGGCGCAGTCGTTCATGCCCGACCGCGTCTGCGTGCCCCCGGGCACCACCATCGCCCAGGTCGTCCACCGGGCCCTCCAGTACCTCGACCAGCACCCCGAGGAGAGCGGCGAGCAGGACGTCGAGCTCGTGCTACGGGCGCTGGAGGACCGGTTCCGCTGCCCGTAGTGCTCAACGCGCCTCCACCAATCCCGCCGTTTGTCTGGTAACATACCGCCAGATGGCTGATTCCGGGTCACCAACCACCGGTGCCGCCGGCCCGGCTCGCTCCCAGGCGGATCTGCGCGCCAGCATCGCCGCGGCCCGTCAGGGCGTTGCCGTCAGCGAAGCCATCGAGACGATGGTGGCGTGGTCGATTCCCGTGGCCCGCTTCGCGGCGATCCTCGGGTGTTCCGAGCGCAAGTGGAGCAGGGCGAGGGCCGGCGCGCTGGACATGCAGCTCTCGCCGACGGAATCGGACCGGCTGTGTCGTACGCGAAGACTGTTCGAACACACCCGGATAGTCTTCGACGACGCCGCCGATGCCCGCGCGTGGCTGTCGACGCCCAACCCCGCCCTGTCCGGCGAGCCGCCCCTTGCGCTACTGGACACCGATGCCGGCGTGCGTCTCGTCGACGACGTCCTCACTCGTCTCGAGTTCGGGGTGTACGCCTGAGCGGTGCGCGTCTACCGCCTGACCCTGTCCCGGTACGTGGACACCGCCATGTCCGGCGAGGGGGCCCGACGCGTCGGAGGCCGATGGACACCCGCCGGCCTGCCGGTCGTTCACGCCTCGGACACGGTCTCGCTCGCTGTGCTCGAGACCCTGGTTCACACCGCAGTGCGCTCGATGCCCTCACAACGCATCATCGCGGTGGACATCCCCGCCGCGATACCCGTGGACACCGTCGATACCGCGGAATTGCCGCACGACTGGCGGCACACTCCGGCGCCTGCGACGCTGCGGAACATTGGGCGCGCATGGATCCACACAGCCCGAACCGCGATTCTCAGGGTGCCGTCGGCCATCGTGCCGCTCGAGTTCAACTGCCTCCTGAATCCGCGTCACACCGACTTCCGGCGGCTGCAGGTTCACGCACCCGAGCGGTTCGAGATCGACAAACGCCTGTTCCGGCCGCTGGCGTGAGCCGCAACCCTGGACCGGCGACGGTCGAGAGCCGCGCCGCGAGTACCGGCATGCCCCGCATCCAGGTTCCGGCAGACGGTGAAGTGCGGCAGACTCTCGGGCGGGATACGAGTCACACTCTACGCCACAACGACCCGAACGAGCGAATCCACCTGCCGAGGTAGTCGAGCCTTCCGGTCCACCGGGCCCTGGCGGCGCTGCGAGCCGTTTGCTTCGCCCGCTCGCGAGCGCGCCGAGCTGCCCGGTGCATGGCCGCTTCCGCCCCGATCAGATCCGGGTCCCTTCGCCGCGCAGCCAGATTCCGTTGCGTTGTGGTCACTCTCGACTCCCTTCCTCGAGGAGGAACGGAACGTAGCCGGAACTGTCGTACACCGCCCAGGTATCGACGAGCTCTCGGTAGATCAGCTCGAAGTTGCGCCAACCCGCGTGGAACCGCCTGCGAATCACGGCCTCCGGCACGTCGTGACCGCCTTCCGACACCCGTTGAGCGACTCGCGCGATCGCCGCCTCCGGCGGTCGGGAGGCGCAAGAAGAAAAGCTTCACCCGGTACCCCTGTTTCCGCCACGGGCGATCCGGCGCGCATGGCCGCACCCGCTCAACGTCGTCTCGAAAGCGAAGCTACGTCCCTGCCGCGCGTGCGCGTCGATCTGTCCCAAGACCAGCCTGCCGGCCTCCACAGCCACCCGCGCCGGCCCAAAGGGACTCAGTGCGGCTGCGATTAGATCGGCATTGACGAAAACCCGACAATCGGCTTCGTTGGGCAGGAACTCCGTGGCGAACGTGGTCTTGCCCGCGCCATTCGGTCCCGCTACCACGAAGATCCGCTTGCCGGCGGTCCGAGTCATGATAGGCGTGTCGCCTGCGCTCACCGCTCGAACCGCTCGAGTTCCGCTCCGGCCCCTGCCACGCCCTCCAGACAGAGGAGATCGATCAGGTCCAGTGCCGGCTTCGTCCATTCGTCGTCCGCGTGCTGCTGGTGCGTTCGAAAGATGAGCTTCGACACGGTATAGGTGTCCCCGAAACGGCCGGTCCGAGAATTCCCCTCCTCGTCACTCACGCACTCGAGGAGTCTCCCGCACACCAAGCAGGTGGTTCCCGGGAGCCTCCTCCGTGACTCTTCCAACGCGTGCAGAAGCCAGAACGACGTTTCCGGAAACGCCCGGCTGTGGTGCATTCGATACGCCTCTGTCATGGTGATGTTCCCTCCGGCAACGCCAACGGTTCCCGGCTCTCCCCATGAGCGATGATACCGGTTGCAGTGTTCAGTGCCTGCGACCGTCCTGAGTCGCTCCCACGCAAACGACCGGCGCACGGACGCGGAACGTGGGCTACACTGGGCGAATGTGGAAGCGCCGGTTGTCCGCTCCCAACCCCCGCGAGGTCCCGACGTCGCGACCGACCACGTGGTCCCGTTCGACACCGCCCTTGCGCGGACCGATGCGGCGCACTGCGCTGGCCCTGGTCCTGGCCGCCCTTTCGGGCTGCGTCGCCCCCGAGCCCGACCACGGCCCGCGGCCGGACTTCCAGCCGACGACCACAGTCGAAGAGTTGATGCGGGCCGTGATCGACCCGGCCGCCGACGCGGTCTGGGACGCGGTGGTCATCACCTCGACCCGGGAGGGGATCGACCGGGAGGTGCCGGACAGCGACGACGACTGGCTGGCCCTCGAGCACCACGCGGTGCGGCTGCTCGAAGCGGGGAACCTGCTGCAGATCGAGGGTCGGTCGATCGCGGGGCCCGACTCGGTGTCGGAGCTGCCGGGCATCGACCTCGAGCCGGCGGACATCGCGGTGCGGGTGGCCGGACAGTACGACGCCTGGTTGCGGTCGGGCCGCGAGCTGCACGACGCCGGGGTGGTGGTGCTCGATGCGGTGAGGGCGCGCAGCATCGACGCGCTATTGGAGTCGGGAGACCGTCTCGACGCGGCGTGCGAGAGCTGCCATTCCCGCTTCTGGTACCCGCCGGATGCCGCGGAGGAGGCGGCAGGATCGAACGAGGCGCCTGCGCCGTAGCGGTTCGAGCTACCCCGACCGGGTCAGGGTCTGGCGGCAAGCGGGGCGCCTGCGCCGTAGCGGTTCGAGCTACCCGACCGGGTCAGGGTCTGGCGGCAAGCGGGGCGCCTGCGCCGTAGCGGTTCGAGCTACCCGACAGGGCCAGGGTCTGGCGGCAAACGAAGCCGGCCGCAAACGGGTCGGGCTTCCGGCCCGCAGTCTCGATCCCCCGCAGCCGGGAGGCGGCAATCGGTAGCCGAGGGCGCGACGGCTTTCGGAACAAATCCTGAGCCCGCCCGCGGATCGCGGGAACGGACGACACCCGGGCGGCGGAGTTCGTCCAGGTCAGGGAGCGGGGGCAACGAACGGTTCCCGCGCCACGCCGGGCGGCCGGCGCGGCGCGGGATGGTTCCGCCCGAGTTACGGGGTGATCGGCGAGCCGTCCGGATTGGTCAGCTCCGCGCAGCACATGCCGAACGTGCCGGGCGCGCGCGAGGGCTGCCCCACCGCCTTGATCTGGTCGCCGGCCTGGATCGACTCGGGCGTCCACCCACGTCTGCTCATGGAGACCGCCGCCCCCATCTCGATCTCCCAGTGGATGACCTCGCCGTCGTCGCCCGGCGCGTCGACGTAGAGGAACGAGTGCGGGTTCCGGAATACGAACCGGGTCACCTCGCCGACCGCCTCGACCCGCTTCTCGGGGTCGTAGAAGGGCGCGCTCGCGTGGTGGGCGATGGTCGGCGCGGCCATGGCGACCAGCAACGCTGCCGCTGCAATCCACAAGATAGCTCTCACGATGTCCTCCTCGGAAACTCGAACGTCATTCGACGACGGGGGCCCGGGCCGGCGACTGTCGCCCGCGGCTCGGCTTGCCGCCCCGACGCTCCTGCAGGCGTCTGCACCTGTCTTCGGCTCAGACTACTGGTACTTCGGTATCAGGAACCGGCGGGGATGGCCCGCCTGCTCGGCGTCGCAGCCGTAGAGCTGCAGCTTGTAGCCCTCCGGCGCGGGCAGCCACCGTGTGGTGTAGGCGACCGGCTCGCGGAGGAACATGGGGTCCTCGACGGTCAGGGTCATCTTCAGCTCGTCGCCCTCGCGCCAGTAGCGCTCGGTCACCCGTTTCTGCTGCGACGACGGAATGCCGTTGTAGTCGTCGAAGCCGGTGATGTCGAAGACGAAGTGCGTCGTCTCGACGTGCAGCGAGCCGTCCTCGTAGCGGCCCGTCGAGAAGCCCTGCACCGTGAACTCGTTGGCCGGCGGCTCGCGGCCGTCGAGCCAGATGGTCCGGATCTGGTCGTCCTTCTCGTAGCGGAACAGCACCCGGTCGGGCCACTGCGTGACCTCCATCATGTAGGGGTCGTACTGCAGGGCCGGCGATGCCGAGGGGACGCAGTCGTACTTCGGGGCGATCGCCTCGTCGAATATCGACTGGAAGGCGAGCCCGCGCTCGTTCAGCACCGGGAAGTTCTCGCCCGGCACCCACGGCATGGCCGGGCCGTTGACGGGCCTGACCCCGCCGCCCCCGTTCCACACGCCGTCGAGGTGGGGCACCTCGGCCGGATCGACGCCGGGCTGGGCCAACGCCAGCGAAGCGCTGCAAACGATCGCCAGCGCCGCACCCACCGCCGACCGCAGGGACCGGCCAGCCGTTCCCCGGCCGCGGGTATTGGTCACGATCATGTCTTTCCTCCCCCGTCTCCTCGTCGCACCGCCTCGCATCGGCGCGCGGGACGCGCTCCGATGCGTTCGAAACGTGTCGATTCTACACCGTCAGGGCCCGCATCACCGATTCGCGGCCAGGCGGGGCCGGATGACGCGGGTCCACCACATTGCCACCCCCGTCGCGAAGATCACCGGCGGCACGAGCCCCACCCCCGTCCACGCGAGCTTCGTCGTCCAGCCGCCGAACCGGCCGAAGTGCAGCGCCGTGAACCAGTACAGGATGGTGTCGCCGAGCCGCGGGTTGAAGTCCTCGTCGAACGGCTCCAGGTAGTCGACGACGGCGCCGAACGGGGCGGGGAACGCGAGGTAGATGCCGGTGGCGCCCCACATCACCAGGAAGAGCACCGTCCAGATGCCGAGGGCGCCGTGCAGGGTCCAGTTGAACCGGCGCCAGGGGGCGCGCCAGTCGACGAGGAGGGCGCGGCGCCAGCCCGAGACGCCCGGCCACCAGACGAGGGCGCCGGTGAGGCCGAGCAGGGTCAGCAGAATCGCCCCGACCCCGTTGACGGCGCGCCCGCCGCCCCCTGCCAGCAGGTTGTCGTGAAGGTCGAGCAGCCACGTGGTGAACCGCCAGCCCGCCGGCAGGGCGTTCCCGAGGTAGTCGCCGGTGTACGGGTCGAAGAAGTACTGCTGCCGGGCCTCGCCCTCGCGCAGGGTCGACATGGTGACGGCGAGGGACGGCTCCTCCGGATTCGTCCACACCTCGACCGTGTGCTCGGGGAACCGGCGTCGGGTGATCTCGACCAGCTCGTCCTCGCTCAGCCGCGGTCCCGCCACCGCGACGGGGCGGGGCTGCGGATCGAAGCGTTGCCGGAGCTCGCTCCGGTAGATCAGCACGGTGCCGCTCAGGCTGATCATCACCACGTAGAGGCCGATCGCGAGCCCGGTCCACAGGTGAACCTGAAACAGGGCCCGCCGCAGCCGGACCTGCTGCGGCTGTCGCATCCAGGAGCCGGTCATGACTGTCGCCGCACCCGAAGCCGGCTACGAGGCGGCCCGCTGCAGCGCCTGGAGCTCGCGTCCGAGGCAGTCGGCGATGGCGCCCATGCCGGACGTGCCGGCGGCCAGCTCCGCCTCGCTGTTGTAGTTCGTGTTCGTGTTGATGTCGTAGGCATACGCCGTCCCGTCCCGGTCGACGATGAACTCGACGCCCGCGATGTGGATGTCGTTGGCGGCCAGCACGCGCTCGAAGGGCCCGACGAGCGGATGCTCGAATCCCTCGACGATGCGGAACAGCGACGCCCCCGCCTCGCCGGCCGGACAGAAGGCGTCGTCGACCCGGCACGCATCGGCCGGACACAGCTCGAAGCCCTGGCTCGTGTCGACCTCGACGGCGTACATGAAGCGGCCGCCGACGAACTCCACCCGTGTGATGGTCGCATCGGGCGACTCGATGTACTCCTGCAGCAGGGTCACCCCGTCCACCGACGGCTCGAACGCGGGACCGCGGACGTACTCGGCGAGGGCCTCGGCGTCGTGGAAGAGCCGCACCCCGAGACCCTTGCCGGCGCGGTTGTGCTTGGTGATGAACGGGGGCGGCAGGGACGCCGCCGCCGCGACGATCTCCTCGCGCCCCACCACCGCCACGGTACGGGGGGTGCGGATGCCGTGAGCGTCGAGGGCCGCATACTGCGCGACCTTGCTGATCTCGAGCTGAAGGGCCCGGCTGCCGTTGAGCACCCGCCTGCCGTGGCGCTCGAGCCATGCGAGCACGGCGGCCGTGTACTCCGGCCCGAACCGGTGGTCCCGGGTGTGGGACGAGGCGCTCATCCGGTTGTAGAACACGCCGTCGGGCGGCCGCGTCCCGAAGTCGACGACCCCGGTGTCGAGGAACCACTCGTCGAACGGCAGCCGTCGCGCGTCGAGGGCCGCGCGCAACGGCTCGACCCATTCGTCGTTCTCGTGGAGGACGTGGATTCGACTCATGCCTCTGGTCCCGGGAATGGCCGCCTGCGAGTCCGCGTGGTGCCCCACCGCGCCGGCGGCGCGGTCACCGCCAACCATCCGCGCGGGCAGCTCCCTGACGCTGCCGCGCCGAAACGCTAGCAGCCCGTGGCGAAAGTCCCCGCTGCATTCGAGCGGCGATGCATCCCGCCTGACTGCGTTGTTCGTCGGTTACGTATGCCCAATATGCGCCCTCCTCACGCCTTGTCAGGCGGGCGCCTCGGCGATCTGCTGGCGCCCTCCGGGCGCTGTGCAACGCGGGGTGCCACCACGGGCTGCTAGAACCGCGGGTTCACGACGTTGTTGAAGATGGACCCGAACGTATAGCTGAACCCGAACGAGACACGATACCGCGAATCGGTGGCGAGCTGCCGCAGCTCGACCAGGATCTCCTCGTCGGTCAGCTCCCGTCCCGAGAGATACACCTGGTCGCGCACCAGCTCGGTGCTCGCGCTGGCGAACACCGACAACCCACGCACCACCCGGAACGACAGGTTCCCGAACACCGAGGTACTGTACTTGCTCAGGTCGTTCACATAGCTGTTGTAGCGCAGGCGGACGCGGCTGTCGCCCCACGGCTGCTCCACGTCGAAGGTGACCTCCACCTCCTGCGCGGCCAGGGTCTCCTCCATCTTCCCGAAGATCGTCTCCTCCAGGTAGTCGTAGGACTCCAGCCCCATCTCGTAGGCGAACGTCAGGCTGCGGCGGGACGATTCGGAGTACGGGAACACGTTGAACTCGATGCCCGGGAGCACGCGAATCCGCCGGTCCTGGTTCAGGAACGTCGACGCGCTGGATCCCCCTCGCAGCGAGGCGCCCCAGTGCTCGCCGAGGCTCTTCACGAGCTGCCCGTCCAGCTGATAGCTGGTGCGCACGTCGGTGAAGTCGCCCGTGCTGAGCAGGTGGACGTTCTCCCGGTACCGGCCGTCGATCTCGGCCCGGACGATCCACTCCTCGGTGGTGCGGTTCGCCGACGCCGATCCGTTGAAGTTGCGCTGGTGCCGGGACGCCTCGCCCGACACCCGGGCGTTGGTGCTGAGGCGGAACACCCAGAAGTCCCACGGATCGTCGTCGGGCTGGGCCATCATCACCCGGAGCCCGCCGCCCGCGAAGCCCGTCCCGACCCCGTCCCGGCCTCCGGCCCCGATCTCGATGCCGCTGGCCAGCGGCGTGTCGATGATGTAGTGAAGGAACCCCACCCGCAGGACCTGGGCGAGCCCCTCGCGCGTCTCGTCGTCGGTGTCGGTGCGGCTCTCCGAGTAGTTGTAGCGGATGCTCCGCTCCGCGAACTCCTCGAGGCCGATGAAGTCCAGGGTGTACCGGCGGCCGCCTCCGCTGTTCTCGGTCGTGACGAGCACGTGCACCTGGGCGTCGTAGCGGTCGCGGACGTAGTTGACGAAGGTGATCTCGCGCCTGAGGTAGTCGAAGTCGCAGCGGTTGCAGTCGAGGAACACGCGGAGGGCCGCCGCTTCCCCGCCGGGGTCCTGAGCGCCGGCGCCCGCGCCGAGGCAGGACATCCAAAGTGCGCAGCCGACCCGGACGAGCGTCGCCCGGCGCCACCGTTCACGGCCCGACAAGCTCGGGCTTCCGTGCGGCCGTGCGGCCGAGACGCCTGCTCGCCGACCCCAGCCCAACCGTTCCTCCCTTGCGCGTGCGACGCCGGAAACCGACGCCTGCATCGTCGGGCGGCCCGAACATCCCGGGGCCCGCACCGTTCCGCCGCGCGGCCCGCTTCCGCCACGCTGGTTCGAGTCAGTATACGACTCGTTGGGATGCCGTGAGACAGCTTCTACCGGCACTGCCCCGGCTGGCGGTTGAAGTGTCGTTCTCGGCGGCGCCTCACTACCGCTTGGCGTGCACTTCGTGCTGGGCGGTTTCGCGAGAGTGCGCGGGGACATACGCTACACTAGCGTAAGGGAAGAGCGACGACAGCGTAGGGAAGAGCGACGACCGGTGCGGAACACTCGGGCGAGGCTCGAATCGAAGCCCGCGGCGCACCGGCCCGAGTCGCACCCGCACACGTCAAAGCTCTCCTGCCAGCGGCTGCCCCGGCGTCAACACCGAGTGTGGAGCGCACGCGCTTGAGCAACGACCACGCATCCCCGTCCCCGACGCCGCGGTGGGTGCGCACCGCCGACGCCCTGACCATCCTGCTTGTGCTGGCAGCGCTCCAGGCCGCGGTATTCGGCGGCTTCGAGATGCCCGGCCTGTCGATCCGGAATCCCTGGCGCCCCCTGCTGCTGGCGCTGGTCGTCGGCGGCTGCGCTTCTACCTAGGCGACGCGGCCTCGATCCGTCAGGGGGTCCAGCGCTTCTGCCGGTGGTTCGAGCAGGCGGACGACGGGGACGGTGACGCGACGCGCCGGGCGCGCATGGACGCGGTGTTCGTCCGGACCTTCGACCTGCTGGCGGTATGGGTCGCGTCGGTTTCGTACGCCTCCGTCGCGCTGCTGGCGCTGAGCGCGTACGACGCTCCCATCGCCATCATCGCGGGCACCTTGGTCAGCACCGTCGCGTGGTTCTTCACGCCGGCCCGCTGCATGCCGACGCGCTTCGACGCCGGCGGCGCCGCGCCCCGCCGTCCGATCTTCCCCATCCTGCTGCTGGTGCTGCTAGCGGCCCTGCTGTTCCGGGTCGGGCCGTTCCGCACCATGCACGGCGGTCAGGACCAGGGGCTCTACGTCGGCATGTCGGCCCATCTGCAGCGGGAGGGGTCGGTGTTCATCGACGACCCGCTGCCGGACGCCCTGCCCGACCGGCGGTCCCGGGAGATCTACGAGGCGGGGCTGCTCACCGACCCGCCCTTCGGGGCCGCCATGCAGCCGGGCGTCTACTACTCTCACACGCGCGGCGACTACGTCTTCCAGTTCTACCACCTCCAGTCCCTGTGGATGGCCACCTTCGCGGAGATCTTCGGGGACGGGGCGCGGTTCCACGCGCTGACGTTCTTCGGTCTGCTGAGCGTGCTCGGACTCTGCCTGTTGACGTTCGAGCTGACCGGATCGCGGCTGGCCGTGCTGGCGGCGGGCCTGCTGTTGGCGGTCAACCCGCTGCATGCGTACTTCAGCCGGTTCCCGGTCACGGAGGTCGTCGCGCTGGGCTTCTCGTCGGTGGGGTTCTACTACTTGGCGCGGGCGTTCCGCGGCATGCGCGACGCCGCGCCGGGCGCCGCCGTCACCTCCCTGCTCACTCTTGCGGCCGCCTCGGTGTCGCTGGTGTTCTTCGTCCGAATCACCGGGTTCCTCTACATGCCGGCCCTCGTGCCGCTCTTCGGCGTGGGCCTCTGGTGGACGCTCGAGGGCCGGCGGAGCGAGGGCCGCCGCATCGTCGGGTTCTGCGCCGCTGTGGCCGCGCTGTACGGGCTGTCGGTCCTCTACGGCCTGGCCTACTCGCCCGTCTACGCCCTGAGCGTCTACGACCGCACGTTCGGACGGCTCCTGGGCGCCTACTGGCCCCTATTGTCGGTGGGCGCCGCGGTCGCGGTGCTCGTGGCGCTGGCCGCGGCGGCGCGGAATCCCCAACGCGCGGCCGTGCGCCGGCTGCTGACGCTGGCGGCGGAGACGCGGCCGTGGGTCTGGCTGGGGACCGCGGCGGTCGCGGCGGCGGTCCTCGGGAGCCTCTACCAGGCGTACCAGATCGGGTTCACAGACCGCCATGTCGGGGACGCGTTCCTCACGCAGTTCGGCATCGTCGGCGCTGGCGCCGACATCTTCGTTCAGTCGGGGGCGGCGGCGTGGCTGCTGTACGCGACGCCCCTGCTGGTCGTGGTCCTCGTCTGGGGGATGCACCGGCCCGATCGCTCTGCCGCCGAGGTGCTGCTCTACGTGTTCCTCGCCGTCTGCCTCGCCGCCAACGTAGTGTTCCACGTTCCCGTCATCTACCGCCACTACTACTACGCCAGATACCTCCTCAGCGAGGCCGTGCCCTACAGCATCGTCCTCGCCGTCACCCTGACCGCGCTCGCGGGGCCGGGCGCCTTCCGCCGGCTGGGCGTGGCCGCCATCCTCGCGGCGATGCCGTTTCACCTCTACTTCACCGCCAAGCAGATGCCCGTCAGGCACGGGCTGCAGCCCTACGCGGTTCTGAGCCGGATTGCCGATCGCGTGGGAGAGGGGGTCCTGCTGCTGGATGTCGACGGGTTCGGCGGCCGACGCCTGCACACCCGCCTCCAGACGCCGCTGAGCCTGTACTTCGGCACGCGCGTGTTCCCCTACGCCGAGGAAGACCTGGACGCCGTCGTGCAGTCGTTCGAGGGCGCCCTGGGCGCCAACCTGTGGCTGCTCACCAATACCCTCAACGGCCATCCGGGGCTGCGCCTCAGCGAGACGTTCCCCTACCGGGACCACCGCATGGATCGCGCCGGCACCATTCCCACCACCATCAACGAGCGCTACTGGGACCAGACGCTGTTCCTGTACCGGCAGCGCGAGGTCTGCGCGGCGCCGGACTGCGAGCTGCGGCTTCGCAACGGAGCCCTCTACTCCCTGGGTCACGGCTACATCTACCATCGGAGGATGCTCGGCACGGGTTGGTACGGTGCGGAGGAGCGCCACGCCTGGTCCGGGCCGCTGGCGACGTTGACGCTATCGCGAAGGTGGTTCCCGTCGGGCCGCTGGCCGGCAGCGATGCGCCTGGAGATGAGGGCGTTCGCGGCGTCGCCGGATCACCTCGTGACCGTGACCGCCCGGTCGGGCGGCGTGGAACACGTGATCCGATTCGACCACGGCCGAACCGTGGTGCAGGAAGTGCCTCTCGTCTGCACGACCTTCCGTGACGACTGCACCGTCGAGCTGGAGATCGACGGGGCGCGCTCGCCGCGAGAAGTGCGCCGTGACGTAGGTGGAACGCAAGATGCGCGCACGCTGGGCATCGCCGTTAACCGTATCGGGTTCAGCTTCTGAAGAACCGACCGCCGCCGTTCACTGCCTGGTGATCCAGAAGTGGCAGTCCTGGTAGCCGTGCTCCTGGGCCTGCCGATCGACCTCGATCAGACGGCAGCCGGCCTCGGCCACGAGACGCTGCACGTCGGGACGCGCGAGGCCGTGCATCTCCATCACCGCCTCGCGGGAATCCAGTCGGCTGCGGATGCGGTCGATCAGGAACTGCGATCGCTGCCACCCGCGGGCAAGCCACGAAGCGCTCTGCGCAGTCGCCGGCACGGGCGCCGGCGCGTGCGCGGAGCGAGGGACCCTGCGGCCCTGAACCTCACCGGGAGCCCGTTCCCGTCCCCCTTCGACGCGGCAACGCACGGCCGCCCCCTCCGATCCCCGCTGCCGGAACCAGCAAACGTGCTCCTGGACCATGTCGAGCTCGAGCAGGTAGTCGCCGTTCTCCTCGGGCAGGGTGATCCAGGCCTCGAGAGTCACCCGCTGCCCGGGGGCCAGGTCCCGGCCGAGGGCAGTACGCATGGCGTCGAGCCGCCAGTAGAACTCGTCTCCCGGCAGCGCCAGGTGGCCACCGAGCCAGACGCGCAGGCCCCCGTCCGACTGGCCGAGGCAGGGCCAGGTGCCGTCGCCCGCGTTCTCCACCTCGACGCGCAGCGGCACGAGTTCGCCGGCCCGACCAGTCAGGGAATCGTTCGCGGGCCGGATGCGGGCTTGGCAGGCGGACGGCTCCAGGGGCCAGCGGGGAACGCTCTGCCGCGCCGGCCCCGCCGGTTCGCTCGAATCGACGTCGTAGCTCGGCACCTGGAACACGAGGACCCCCGACGGGGCGAGGACTCGCATGAACTCCCGGACGTAGCCGCGCGCGATTCCGGGCTTCATGTGCTGCAGCACGAGGAGAGAGCACACGAACGTGAAGGCCGCGTCGCCGAAGCGGCGGAGGTCCGCCCGGCGATTGACGTGGTACCGGCATCGGTCGCCGTGCCGGTTGAACCGGCGGGCGTTCGCGATCATCGAGCGGGCGATGTCCACGCCGTCGACGGTCTCGAAACGCGTAGCGAGCGCCTGCGTCAACCGGCCCGGGCCGCACCCGAAGTCGAGCGCCCTCTCACGAGGGATCTCGATGCCGAGCTTCGCCGCGCGGTCGAGCAGGTTGCCGACCACGACCTCGCCGTTCTGAAAGAAGTCATCGGCCGACCAGCGTCCGTCGCTCTTGTCCTTCCACGTCAGCGCGGCCCAGAAGGGGTCTTCCCGACCGAACTGTTCCCAGTGACGCCGGAGCTTTCGAAGCATTCAGCGTTTCCCTTCACGTGTATCCGGTGAGTCCACCTCGACGTTGCGGGCCGAGAAGTGCGGCAGCTGGTCGGCGCCTCGACGACGCAGAGGCCGCAGATGGCGTCGCCGCGGGCGTGGAACTCGACGACCGCCTTGATGACGCAAGTCGAGGTAGGTGCGGGTGTGGACGCGACGGAGCACCACCAGACGCACAAGCTCGATCGGGGCCCGCCCCCCGCCCGTGACGACAGCGCCAGGAGCCGGCCGCGACCGGTATGGCCGACGACCGCCGTGGGCCGCCACGTTGTAGCATGGCGCCGGTGCGCGATCAACCGAACGGCGGCAACCGGGTGGATGCCAAGGAGGTGAAACGCCGCCGAGAACGACACCGAGAATCGCCAGCCTCACAGGGCCAGGGGCGGTCGACACACGAACTGTCGTGCACGCCCGGACAACTGTGCCTTGACAGTCTTCCGGTTGGCCGAGTACAAGGGGAGGCTTTGCACAACTTGGGCCAAGGCGGCCCCGATTCGAGGAAACGAGGACCTGTATGCGACGAATCCTGATCGTCGGCCTGCTCGCGGCGTTCGCCAGCGCCGGAGCGGCCTCCGCCCAAACCGACGTGACCCCCGTCGAGCCGTTCAAGGTCGGCACCTTCGACATCCACGGCGTGCCGCATGTCGGCGTCGTGCTCCGCGACAGCCTGGTGATCGACATCGAGGTCGCGAACCTGGCCCTCGAGGCGAACCCCGAGTACGCAAGGGTGCCGATGCCCGAGGACATGATCGAGCTGATCGGGCGCTACGAGTACGGCCTGAAGTACCGGCTGTACGAGATCGTCAACGACGTGGTCGCCAACGGGCTGGGCGACGACCGCGCCGACTTCGTCCACGACGTGGACGAGCTGAGGACGCGGCCCCCGATCATGTACCCGGGCAAGATCCTCAACGCCGCCGTCAACTTCTACAGCCACGTGAACGAGAGCGGCACCGCCGAGGAGCGGGCGGCCGAGATCCGGCGGCGGCAGGAGCAGCGCGGCGTGCCCTACCTGTTCCTCAAGCCCAGCCGCGGCGCCGTCGTCGGCAACGGCGACCCCGTCGTCATCCCCTACGGCCGCAACCGCACCGACTGGGAGGTGGAGCTCGCCGCGGTGGTGGGCCGGCCCGCCAAGTACGTGTCGGCCCTCCAGGCGCAGGACTACATCTTCGGCTACACGGTCTCGATCGACGTCTCCGACCGCGGCGGGCGCCCCCCCGGCGGCAACGCCACCCGCTCGGACTGGTTCGTCGGCAAGGGCCACGACAGCTTCGCGCCCCAGGGCCCCTGGATCGTGCCGAAGGAGTTCTACGGCGACCCGATGGAGAACCTGCGCCAGACCCTCAGCGTCGGGGGCACGGTGCTGCAGGACGCGCAGGCCGGCGACATGATCCACTCGCTGTGGGAGATCGTGGAGTACGCGTCGTCGATCATCACGCTGTACCCCGGTGACGTGATCAACAACGGCACCTCGGGGGGCACCGCCGCCGGTTCGGCCGAGACCCGCACCGGCGACCGCTTCCTGCAGCCCGGCGAGGTCATCGAGGCCACCATCGACGGCATCGGCACCCTCCGCATGCCCGCGGTGGCCGGCGACATGCCGCCGGACGATCTGACCGGCGCGCAGCTTCCGGCGGTCGACAGCTACCGCTAGCCGGCTTGGGGAGCGGGCGTCCATTCACCGGGCTCCCGCTCCCGCCTCGTCGCCGTCCCCCCTGCGGCCCCGTCTCGGCTTCCCCCGGCCGGCGACTCTCGCCGGCCGGCGCCGGGGCATCTCCTTCACGCCAGCGCAGTTTCGCGATGCTGCCCAGCCGAGGCGGGGAATCGGGCCGGTGAGGTCGTCGTTGCCTTCGAGGTCGAGCCAGCGGAGAGCGGAGACGGGCGAGACGGCCCCAACGTCGGCGAAGGCGGGGGGGAATCGGGCCGGTGAGTTCGTTGCCTTCGAGGTCGAGCCGGCGAAGGCGCCCGAGACGCTCCCAACGCGCCGGCGAAGGCGGGGGGGGAACGGGCCGGTGAGTTCGTTGCCTCAAGGTCGAGCCGGCGGAGGCGGCCGAGACCGCCCCAACGCCGGCGGCAACGGGGCCGGTCAACCGGTTGCAGGTGGCGAGGGCGGCCGAGCATGCCACGACGGCCAACGCCGTGGCCCGCGGGCGCCCGAGACTCAGCGAGGGACCGGGAGGCCGCGGCCGGGCTCGATCGGCAGGAGGTCGTCTTCCTCCCGGTACCGGGGAATCGGCTCGCCCAGGGGGGGAAGCCGCGAGAGATCGACCTCGCTCACGGCGTGCAGGCCGCCGCCCGCGGGCCGGATGCGGTAGGTCGCCTCCGGCGTCCGCACCGTGCCCGCGACCACGTCGCCGTTGACGACCAGCGTCATCGTCCCCATCTCGACCCCGGCCAGCGGGCCCGCCAGCGAGTAGCCTCCCGAGAAGGTCGGCGCCACGCTCTCGACGAGGCCGGTGAACGACGCGTCGTCGAACAGGTTCAACGTCAGCACGCCGGACGGCGCGGCCGCGGCGACCCCGGCTGTGTCCACAGGCGGCGTGAGCTGTCCGAAGTCGATGGCCACCAGGCGCCGCCGCAACGTGATCGAGTCGGAATCGGTCTCGGCGCTCGGAACCGCGGCCAGCCCGGCCGGCGCCACGGCCTGGAAGAGGCCGGCCGGCTGCCCCGCCGCCTCGCCCGCGGCTAGCGCCGCCAGCAGCATGCCGGCGAGCACCGCCCAGGGGTGCCCGCCGCCAACCTGCGACGCGCGGCGGCCGACACGGGCCGCCGGCCGTCCGGAAACGTGTCCAATTGGAGCCATGGCCATCCATCCTCGCTGTCGGGCCGGCTACTGGTACACCGGAACGACCTTGATGTCGCCTTCCACCTCGCCCACCAGAATGGTCTTGGTGTGGGCGTTCGGGTTCCCGATGCGGATGACCCCCGATTCGCCGGGCTCGCCGGCGCTGCCGATGTACACGTTGTCGCTCCCCGTGCGGTTCCGGTTGCCGGCCTGGTAGCCGATCGCGGTGTTGCCCGAGCCATCCGTGTTGAACCGCAATGCGTCGCGGCCGATCGCGATGTTGTTGTCGCCCTGGCTGGTCAGCAGCGCGGCGGAGCCGATGGCCACGTTGTTGACCCCGGCGTCGTTGTTCTCCAGCGCCCCGCTGCCGAAGGCCATGTTGAAGGACGCCGTCGTCGAACGCATCATGGCCTGGGTGCCGATGGCGAGGTTGTCCTCGCCGCTGACCATGTCGCGCATGCTCAAGCGGCCGAACGCGGCGTTGTCCTTGCCGGTGGTCAGGTTGTGCAGGGCATGCTGGCCGAACGCCGAGTTGTCGTTGCCCGTCGTGCGGTTCGCCAACGCCCCGTCGCCGTAGTGCGTGTTCGAGAGTCCCGCGTGGTCTCGCGAACTGGTCGGGTCACCGCCGACCACCGCGTCTCCGCCGTATGCCATCGACGAGGCCGGCGACGTCGACCCCGTCGACAGGAACGGGCCGGGCTCGCCCTGCGGGCCCGCCGGGCCCGCCGGACCCACCGCCCCGAGGGTCGGATAGAACACCGCCCCCGCCCCGTCGGCCCACGACAGGGCCAGCAGGTAGGTGCCGGGCAGCACCTCGGGTAGCCCCGTCACCACCCCCGTCTCGGTCAGCGACAGCACCGGCAGCACCGACATGCCGAGCGTCACCGTCGGCGCCTCGCCGGTGAAGTCGAAGCCGTTGATGGTCAGCGTCCCGTTCTCGGCGTCGACGAGCGCCTCGGTGATGAGCGGCTGGCGCTCCGGGGCGGTCTGCGCACCCGCCTGCAGGTAGACGACGCCGGCAAAGACCGCCGGCACCAGGGCCGCCGCGAACCACGAACCACGCATTCTCGTCATCGCAAGACTCCTCTCGTCACCGCCGTCCACGTCCCGAGGGCCGCCACCGTGCCGACGGCCGTACCCCGGAAGCCAACGCCGGACCGGCCAACTCGACGTCCGGCCCGCCGCCTTCCTGTCCCTACCGCCGATCCGGAGACCCCGCCTCGACCACCATCCCGGGACGCGGCGTGGTCGGCGCGTACACCGGTCCCTCGCGCGGCGCCTCCGCGGGCGGGTCCGCCGCTGCCTCGACGGGCGCGCCCGGCCGCACCAACCGCTGCAGCCGCTCGCGTTGTTCCGCCGCGGAGAGAACCGGCGGAGCCTCGCGTACCGGGCGGGGCGGCGGCGGCCGGCGCTCCTGCAACGCACCATCCGGCGCCGCTTGCGGTGCACGGCGATCGGCGCGGATCCAGACCCGGTCGTAGATCGACGCCCCGGCGCGCTGCGACCGCCGCGGGGCCGCGAGGAAGCCGGCCGCCGGCCGGAGGAGAAGCCGCAACGCCTCCCGCTCGGGGACGCCCTCGAGATGAAGCGTCACGCGCGCCGAACCCAACTCGCCCACGCCTTCGAACCGCGTGTTCCCGGCCCGGGACCATTCGGCGAGGACGTCGCCGAGCGGCGCCTCGGCCGCGGTCAAGGTGACACGGCCCTCCGCGATGGTCAACGCCAGCTCTTCGGCCCCGGCGGCCAAGGCTCCGCCCAACGACGTCGCGATCACGGCGCCGGCAACGCCGGCGACCTTTCTCTGCCTGCCGCCATTCACGCATTAACGATAGCACCTTGTCGAACGGCCGGGCCGCCGCGCCCACGGAACGGCGGGGCCCACGGAACGGCGGCGTCTCGCGGCCCAAGGACGCTGACGAGGATTACCTTGCCACTTGCCGAGCGGGCCGCCCGCACAAGACGGCGTGCCCTTGGACGCAGTTGACAACCTGTATCGATCACTGTCCTGAATCACGCGGGAAGACCGGCAGCCGCAAGGCGGCGCGTCGAGGCCGCGGCCCGGGACGGGCCGCCGGGCCGTAACCCGGGACGGGCCGCCGGGCCGTAACCCGGGACGGGCCGCCGGGCCGTAACCCCGGGACGGGCCGCCGGGCCGTAACCCCGGGACGGGCCGCCGGGCCGTAACCCCGGGACGGGCCGCCGGGCCGTAACCCCGGGACGGGCCGCCGGGCCGTAACCCCGGAACGGGTCGCCGGGCCGCAACCGGGCCCCACGATGGCTGGCTGCCACGGCAGGCTCATCGGCGCGCCACGGCGAGCCCGCCGGTCAGGGCGGAAGGGCGCGGGCCGGCTACGGCCCGGCCTCCGGACGCGGCGCGATGCGCGGCGGCGGTCCCGTCACCCCCGGGTTGTTGCGGGTGCCGATGTGGATGGGCCCCACGTCCTCCTGCGTCAGCCGGTGCGTGCGGACGATGCGCGGGGTCAGCAGCATCACGATGTCGGTCGACTGGGCCGACTCGTCGTTGGCCGAGAAGAGCTGCCTGAGGATGGGCAGGCGCAGCAGCCCGGGGAACCCCTTGAGAATCTGGCGCTCCTCCTGGCTGAGGAGGCCGGCGAGCAGGTTCGACTCGCCGTCGCGGAGGCGCAGGCGGGTCACGACCCTGCGCGAGCCGAACGTCGGCAGCGACTGGCCGGCGACGAGAATGGGCGCGCCCAGGGTGCTGTTCTCGACCTCGAGGTCGAGAATGATCTCGTTCTCGTAGGTGACCCGCGGGGTCATCGTGAGGATGACGCCGACGGGACGGTACTGGAACGAGGTCAGCGGGTTGAACGACGCGCCGCCGACCGCGAGCGGCGTGAACGCGGTGGTCGGCACCGGGATCTCCTGCCCGAGGTTCAACTCGAGCTGGGCCCCCTCCTGACCCCGGATCTGCGGCTGCGCCACGAGCCGGGTATGGGTGTCCTGCTCGAGAAAGTCGATCACCGCGGACGGCACCGCGAGGTAGAAGTCGGCGCTGCTGACCCCCGAGACCCGGCCCGGGCTGAACAGCCCGGACGCGGCCGGGGAGCCGTCGTCGCCGTTCCCGGCGGGAACCCCGTCGGGCGAGTACGTCGCCGAGATCGCGTAGCGCGACAAATCGAGGCCGTACCGCTTGGCGCGCTCGCGGTTGACCTCGAGGATCTCCACGTCGATGACGACCTCGGCCCGCGGCTTGTCGTTCGCCGCGAGGACCCGCTCGACGATGCCGACGACCGGCGCCGTCGCCCGGACGGTGATGGCGTTGGCCTCGACGTTCGCCACGATCTGCGGCGCGTTGGGCGTGTTGGGCGAGCTCACGAGGGCGGAGAGCAGCTCCGTCAGGGTCTCGACGTTGCCGTGCGAGACGTAGAAGGTGCGGATGACGAGTTCCTCGTACTCGCCGCGCTTCTCCGACGTCTCGGGGACGACGACGATGGTCGTCGGGTCCACCACCTTGTGGAACGCGCCGTTCGCCGCGAGTATCCGGGACAGCGCCTCCTCGAAGGTGACCCCGGCCAGCGAGACCGAGAGCGTCACGTCCTCGAAGTCGCGGTCGTAGAGGACGTTGATGCCGCCCGCCTGGCCGAGGAAGTCGAGCACGTCGCGGAGGCTCGTGTCGGCGAACTCGATGACCAGCGGCTCGTCCGACACCGGGTCGAGCAGCGGCGGTTCGGTGTCGGCGCGCGCCTGAGTCCGCATCGCCTCGATGGGGGCGGGCGCCCGCGCGGCCTCCATCCGCTCGCGCAGCGTCTGCTGCAGGTTGGCGATCCTGACGCCGGTCTGGCCGTTCGACGGGTCGAGCTCGTAGGCGCGCCGGTACGCGCCGAGCGCGCCCGCCAGGTCCCCCAGGGCCTCGAGCTCCGCCGCCGCCGCCGCGTGGTGGCGCGCGGCGCTCAGCATGGCCCGCTCCAGGGCGATTCGGTACTCGGGGCGATCGGGATCTTCCTGCAGCGCCCGACGGTAGTACTCGACGGCGGCGTCCCAGTTGCCCTCGCGGGCGGCCACCGCGCCCTCGCGGAACGATTGGGTCGACGCGCATCCCGAGACGACGACGGCCGCCGCGATCAGGACCGCCGCCACAGGCTCCCGCATGCAGATGTGCCCCCTGCCCGCACTTCCTACGGCGCCGGCCTCACTCGCCGGTCGGCCGCAAGGTCAACCGCTCCCCGTCCTCGAGCAGTTCGAGCAGGAGGGCGGAACGGTCGAGCGCGACGATCCGGTAGCGTCCGACGACGACGTCGCCGACCCGTCCGTGGTGGACGCCGGCGCCGTCCGCGAGCATGGCCACGCGGCCGGCGCTCTCGGGCGCCTCGAGGATGCCGATGAACCGGACGGCCTCGGCCTCCCCGGCCGGCCGGCCGCACCCGTCCACGGCCCCGGGCGCCACGGCCGGGTTGCCTCCCGCGGGGTCCACCGCGGGCATCAGCGGCGGCAGCGTCTCCCGTTCAAAACGAAACGGATTGCGCATGCGGCCCCCGGGCAAGGCCGCGCCACCCGACAGGGCGTCGAGCCCCACGTCGAGCGACGGCCCATCAGGACTATCGGCCGGTGGGCCGGGACTCGTGAGGGCGGGGTCGGCGGCGACTTCCCGGACGGGGGCGCCGGCGGGCAGGGGCGCCGCGCAGGCGACGGACAGGAGGAGGCCCGGCAACGGGGCTCCGAGAAGACGCCGTCGGGGGGTGGCGGAGGACCTCCGGGACACGATGGGCCCAGACTATCACGCCGGTTTCGACCGGGCGGGACCGCTCGGCCCTCCAGGCGGAAACGGGCACGAGGCCGGCCTCCCCGCCCGCCAATCGTCGCCTGCGGCTCTGTACTTTCACCGCAACCCTCCAGCAGTCCGCGCCGTTCCACGGTGCAGACCGCTCGCCCGCCAATCGTCGCCTGCGGCTCCGCTTGGCGCCCAACCAACCCTCCAGCAGTCCGCGCCGTTCCACGGCGCAGACTGCTACCTGGCGACGCCGGCCGCGGCCAGAAGGAGCAGCAGCGCGCGCTGAGTGCCGACGTGGGCGTCGCGCGGGCTCCACCACTCGTCGACGGAGTGCGCGCCGCCGCCGACACCGCCGCGGCCCAGGGTCACGGCGGGGATGCCGAAGGCGATGGGCAGGTTGGCGTCGGTCGAGGCGGCGCCCAGACGCGGCTGGAGGCCGAAGAACCGGGTCGCCGCGAGGGCGCGGCGGACGAGGGGGGCCCGCGGATCGACGAGACCGGACGGCCGGTCGCCGATCAGCTCGAGCTCGATGTCGAGCGGCGCCCCTCGATCGCGGGTCCCGTTCTGCTCGTCGACGGCCCGCGCGACCGACGATTGCAGCACCGCGTCGAGCCGGTCCAGCCGCTCGGGGTCGGTCGACCGCATGTCGACCTCGGCCCAGGCCTCGCGGGGAACCGCGTTGACCGACGTGCCCCCGCCGATGCGCCCCACGCTGTAGCTGGCCGACGTGCCGACCCCGTCGACGGCGGACGCGGCGCGGTCGAAGTAGTCGATCGCCCGGGCGAGGGCGTGGGCGGGGTTGGCGAGCCCGAAGTCGCCCCACGAGTGGCCGCCCGGTCCCGTCACCGTGACCCGGTACCGGCGGGAGCCCAGGGCCTGGTTGACCACCTCTTCGTCGGAACCGCCGTCGATGGCGATGAACTGGTCGATGCGCGGCCCGCCCGGCCGGAGCAGGTGACGGACCCCGCGCAGGTCGCCGAGGCCCTCCTCGCCCACGCTGCCCACGAGGAGGACGTCCGCCCGCGTGCGCACGGCGGCCCGCTCCAGCGCCTCGGCGATGATCAGCAGGACCACCAGCCCCCGGGTGTCGTCGCCGATGCCGGGGGCATAGAGACGGTCCCCGCGACGGTAGACGGTCACGTCCGTGCCGGGGGGAAAGACGGTGTCGAGATGGGCGACGACGGCCACCGCCTCGGGGCCGGCCGTCCCCGCCCGCCGCGCGATAACGTTGCCGGGCCCGTCGATGGTCACGTCTGCGAGCCCCCTCGCCCGCAGGAGCTCCGCGAACCGCCGCCCGCGCTCGGTCTCCCCGAAGGGCGGCGCGGGAATCTCCGTCAGCTCGATGAGCGGCGCCTCCGCCGTCCGTTCGAGCATGCGGGCGAGGGCGAGGGCGCGACGCACTTCGGGCGTCGCCGCGAGGGCTCGAATCGCGGCGTCGTACACCGGGTCCGGCGACTGGGCGGGCGCAGGGCGGGGACTGCAGACGGCCAAGGCAATCCCCACCGCGATGGCGGAACTCTTCATGGCGTGCACCCCCCCGGGTGCCCCCCGCCGTTCGGTCGGGCGGAAAGCGTCGCCCTCCCGCCCGGCCGACCCTCGAAGCGAATCGGCGCCCCCCGCGGGAGGGTGCCCCTACTGCGACTGCCCGGCCCGCTCCTCGGCGCGATGGCCGGCGAGAATCCCGTCCATCCCGATGTTGCCCTCGTGGCAGGCGTACTCGAACATCGGCTCGTCGCTCTGCATCAGGGGGATGCTGACCGTCCACGGCCGGGTCCACACCGTCGGGTCGGTGACCGTGACCTCGTACTCGAGGGTCCGGGGGCCGACCCGGGTCAGCCGCTCCACCAGGTGGAGGCCGTCGGACGACCCGCGGAAGTTCGCGGTGGACGAGAAGTTGGTCGTCTCGATGACCAGGGTGTCCCCCTCCCAGTAGCCCCGCGAGTCGCCGTGGAGCTGACGGACGGACTCGGGCAGGTGGGGCTGGCCGGCGAGCGGGACCACGCGCGCGTCGTGGATCATCTCGTTGACGATCACGACGTGGTCCCTGCTCTGGAAGACCTGGTAGTAGTTGTTGTACCCCGCCCCGAGGCTCGGGACCCCGTAGGTCACGCACCGCTCCTGGAGCGGCCGGTCGGTATAGCTGTCGGCCGGGTGGGCGCGCCGGTACTCGGCGGCGGCACGGAACCGCTCCCGCGCCTCGGGGATCACGGCGGGTATCCGGCCGTCCGGCGGATCGACGACCAGCGACGTGCGGTTGCTGAAGTTGCGCTCGACGATCCAGAACTGGTTGTAGTTGCCGGTCGCGGGGTCGTAGGAGGTCGCCTCCACCCCCTCGATGGCGGCCAGCACGAGCTGGTCGCCGAACAGGGCATCACCGTCTGAGACCGCGTTGGCGGCGGACACGCGCAGGGCGGCCAGCTCCTCGTCGCTGATGGTCTCCCTACCGGCCCACGCCTCGGGCCGCTGGAGCGGCGTGATGTTGTTGTTGGCCCAGACCCCCTGAAGGTCCGCGCGGCCGTCCGGCGTACGAGGGACGACCCAGCCGCCCTCGGCCGTCTGCGCGGCGGCCGGCGCCGACGCGAACACCCCGGCGACCGCGAGAACCGCGGCCAGACCCCATACCGTCACCCACTTCTCGCGCATGAATCTCACTCCTTCCGCAGCCTGAGAGCGCCGCCTCGCGGCGCGACCTCCTCGGCCGGCTACCGGCAAGCCGCTGGCCACCTCCACCTCACCCTGCTCGACCGCGTGGGGATGAGGCTCGACCAGTTCGGCGACAGCACCGGTACCGTCGACACCCTGTTCGACCCTGCCGCGCCGCCGCCCCGCCGGCTTCGGCGGCGAAGACTCCACCCTCCCCGTCAAATCTCCGGCCTCCGGCCTCCCCGGCCGGGGCGGCCGCCGCGTTGCCTGCCGGCGTCGTCGCCGGCGCCGGGGACATGCAACGGAGTCATTCTAAATCAGCGGGCGCCCCCGCGACCGTCCCATCCCGGTGAAGGCGCCCCGTGCCGTCCCCCGACGGAGCGGGCACCCCTGCGACCGATCCCGTCTCGGCAAAGGCGCATCCCCCGGCGGGCAGGAGCAGCCGGGCTCGACGGCACAAGCGCGCGCCCGGCCGCATGCGTATAATTGGCGGCGGTTCCATTGCGCCCCGAGGTCCGGCCGACCGGCCGGGGTCTCTGGCGGACTGGGGTGCGGCCCGCGAGGGCCGAGCGTATTCCTGACGGAGATCACATGACTGAGACGCAACAGCTGGGACTGGCCGGACGGATGCTCATGTGGGTACTGGGCACCGCGATCTTCCTGGTCATCGCGCTCCTGCCGTACGCCCTGTTCATGCGGTTCGCCACCGACTACGTCGTGCACGTCACGGTCCTGAGCTGCTTGGGCGTCATTCTCCTCGTGCTCGTGGTCGGCACCATCTTCGGCCCCCTGCGGACCGAACCGCTGTCGACGGATGCCGACACCGGCGGGGGGCTCCGGTTCCTGGCCCTCATCTCGAACACGGTGTTCATCGGGCTGCAGGTCGTGCTGGTGCCGCTGCTCGTGATCGAGATCATCCTGCGGCTCGCCGGCAGCTCCCTCTTCTTCTGAACGGCTTCCCTTCCGCGGCTCTCAGCGGTCCGTCAGGCCCGGGAACCCGCCGGTCAGGGCTCGACGATCGCCGCGCCCGCGAGCTGGGCGATCGCGGCCAGGGTGGTCTGGGCCGCGTTCAGGCCGAGGCGGAAGTCGTCGTCGCTGAACGTGTCGTAACGGTCGGTGGGCTGGTGCCAGTGCGGGTCCCAGCCCGCCCCGATGTGCATGCCCCGCTCGTTCTCCCGCAGGCTGATGGACGGCGTGACGTTCATGAACGGGGTCGAGTCGGTATTGGTCATGTGCGGCCCGACCATCGCGGGATAGTCGGTCGCGTAAGCGTCGTTGGCGGCCTTGAAGACGAACGCGAGGTCGCGCGACTCGTCCGCCAGCTCCGAGTTCGACTGGAACTCGATGTTCACGTCGGCCTCCCGCCGCTGGTCGGGGCTCACCTCCCCGTCGGGGCCGGGCGCCCCGTGGTCGAACAGCATCATGTCGTGCTGGATCATCCCCAGCCACCGCGGCTCGGGATAGCGGCCCGACCCCGGCGGGTCCTCGATGCCCTGCCGCTCGCGGCGCTGATCGACGTAGGCCCGGCTGCCGTTCAGGCCCGTCTCCTCGTTGTTCCAGAGGGCGAATCGGATCGACCGCTCGGTCCTCACGTCGGGGGCGCTGAGTATGCGCGCCAGCTCCATGACGAGCGCCGTGCCCGAGCCGTCGTCGTTGGCGGCCTCGCCGAAGCCGTGCCCGTCCATGTGGGCGCCGAGGATGTACATCTCGTCGGGGCGGGTCGAGCCGATCTTCGTGCAGTAGACCTGTGAGCGCGCGCCGTCCTCCGGCTCCTCCATGTTCAGGGCCCGCAGGGCCTCGTCGGGCTGCGCCATCGGGTCGCGGACGACGCCGGTGCGGCGACGGTAGCCGAAGATGGAGCTGCCCCCGGGGCCGCTGCCGTTGCGGCCGATGCGGCCCCCGGTGGGCGTGGGCCCGGTGCGGTTCAGGGACGGCGGCGTCCCGCGCGTGCTCGGGTTCCGCACCAGACGCCCCGGCCGGGGCGCGTTGTAGCTGTAGAGGACGCGCTCGGTGGTGGTGCAGCCCGCCTCCTCGAGCCACGCCTCGATCCAGTCGACGGCGTCGCGGTTGCGCCGGGTCCCCTGGCGCCGGTCCCCGAACTGGGTGAGGCCCTTGATGGTGGCCTTGTATTGCTCCAGGTCGAGACGGCCGACGAGCTCCGCGACGGGGTCGACGGCTTCGCCGGCGGGCGGCTGAGCGGCCGCGCGCTCCGCGCCGATCCCGAGCACGATCCCCAGCCCGACCGCCAACAGGATTCTTCTGTGCATCGCCTTCTCTCCCACGCCTCGGGCGGCTCCGGCTCTCGCTCCGTCGGCCCCATCAGGACCGAGATCGGCACGAAGCCGCCGACTCCGGTCGTTGCCCGCCGTCGCGGCTTGGCGCGCCTGCCGAGCCGGCGGATCGGTCCCCGTCAGCGTCCCCTACGGCCAGCCGCGCGACGCGATCGGGCTCGAGATGGCGACGGGAATCACCTTGCCACGTGCCGCGCACAGGAACCACGGGAAGCCGCCTGCGTCCTGGATGCAGTTGGCAAGGTCATATCGATCACTGTCCCCGGTCGCCGCTCTCCGCGATGCGGTACAGGCCCGACGCGGTGCGGATGAGCAGGCTGCCGCGGGCCACCGCCGGGGTCGCCAGGGTCATCTCGTCGAGCGAGTTCCGCCCCAGCACCTCGAACTCCTCGCCCGCCTGCATGACGAAGGTGTCGCCGTCCTCGCTGAGGGCGAAGATCTTCCCGTTGTAGGCCCACGGCGACGCGGTGAAGAGCGTCCCCGCGGTGATGCGCCGGCGCCGGTAGACCTCGTTGCCGGTGCCGGCGTCGTAGGCCATCAGGATGCCCCGGTCGAGCAGCGTGTAGTGGGTGCCGCCGTAGACGAGCGACGACGGGTTGTAGGACCCGAGCTGCGGGTGCGACCAGACGATGTAGTCGTTGCTCGTGGCGCCCTCGGGCAGCGTGATGTCGCCGCTCGCGCCGGCCCGGACGGCGTATACCGGCCGGTTCCGGTCGGCCACGTAGCCCGAGTTGATGTACAGCAGACCGTTCTCGGAGAACGGCGTCGGGATGACGAGCGACGACATCCCGCTGAGCTGCCAGAGGAGCTCGCCGTCGAGCCCGTACGACTTGACCCCGTTCTGGCCGGTGGTGACCAGCTCGGTCCGCACGTCGTTCTCCCACACGAACGGCGTGGACCAGTTGGACCGCTCGTCGCGGGCGGTCCGCCACAACTCGTCGCCGGTCGCGGCGTCGAAGGCGGCCACCCACGACGCCTCCTCGTTGTCGTTGACCACGTAGAGCCGGCCGTCGTGCAGCACCGGCGAGCTCGCGGCCCCCCACTGCCGGCGCGGCAGCCAGTCGAGGGGCACCGACCACGCCGGCTCGCCCGAGAAGTCGACCGCGAAGAGCCCGATGTCGGCGAGATACACGTAGACCCGCTCGCCGTCGGTGACCGGGGTCTCCGAGGCGAAGGTGCTCTTCTGGTGGGTCGGCAGCGCCGGCACGCCGCTGTGCAGGGTGCGCTCCCAGCGCGTCTCCCCCGTCTCGAAGTCGATGTCGAGGAGGACCCAGCGCAGGGGCTGGTCCATCTCGGTGATGAAGGCGGCGGTCATCGTGCCGCCGAGCGACCGGGCCCGGTAGTTCTCGATGGGCTGGATGGGCACCTCGTCGCCCTCCAATGCCGTCGACGTCAGGACGAACACGTGGTCTCCCCAGACTATCGGCGACGCCCAGCCCCGGCCCGGCACGTCGACCCGCCAGGCCACGTTCTCGTCCCGCCCCCAGCTCTCGGGCAGCCCCGGATCGTCGGCCACCACCCCCGCCGTCTCGCCGCGGAACCGCGGCCAGTTGGTCTGGGCCGCCGCCCAGGAAGCGCTCAGCAGGAAGACGCAGACGCCGAGCGCGCTCAATCGCATGTTCATCATCGACTCCTCGAAGCTCTCCGAACCCGTGCCGCAGAATGTTGCCGGTATTCTAGCAGCCCGTGGTGAAACCCCGCGTTGCACGGAGAGCGGCGAAGGCGCCCGCCTGACAAGGCGTGAGGAGGGCGCATATCGGGCATTGCAACCGACGAACAACGCAGCCGGCAGTGTGCGCCGGTCACGGTGCAGACGGCCGGTAGGCGTGGCTGGGCGCCAGTCGGAGCCGAAGGCGACGCTTGCCGGGCGCAGGCGGGATGCATCGCCGCTCGAAATGCAGCTGGGACTCTCGCCACGGGCCGCTAGGCGTCTGCGCCGCAGGAAATTTTCGCCCCAACATGAAGTTGGTTCATGCCAGTGCCAACCACAACATGTAGTAGCAGATCGGGCCCAGACCGTTCCACGGCGCAGACTCCTAGCCCGGACCGCGGCGCCGTGCCGCGCCGCCGGCGGACCGCGCGACCTGCGGGACTCCGCACCCCCGCCGCGGACCGCCGAGGGGAGCTCCGAACCCTGTCGCAGACTCCTGGTAGACTGACGCGCGCAACCGAGAGCCGCCGGAGGAACGACAGATGCCCCCAGTCGAACAAGGCAACAACCCCGTAATCTCGAACCCGTCCGACCGAGGGCGACGCCAGGCAGTCCGAGGCCGCGTCCGCGGCGCCCTCGTCGCCGCTTCGACGCTCCTGCTGACGGCGGCCTGGGCGGCCGCCCCCGGCTCCGCCGCGGCCCAGGACGCCGACCACTTCGTGCCGTCCCGGCCCGAGACGGTGAGCTGGGGCTGGTTCCCGCTCGACAAGCCGCCGGTGCTGACCATCGACTCCGGGGACACGGTGGTCATCGACACCCTGTCGCACGCCGGGGCCACGCAGAACGACCATCCCGACCTGTCGCTGGGCCTGCTCGGGGTGACGCCGGACGAGATCCTCCCCGACGTGCTCGACTTCTGGGCGTCCCGGGCGGGGCGGCCGCGGGAGGGACGGAGCGGCCACGTCATCACCGGCCCCATCGCGATCCGGAACGCCGAGCCGGGCGACGTGCTCGAGATCCAGGTGATCGAGCTCGCCACCCGGGCCCCCTACGGCGTCAACAACACGAGCCCCACCGGCGGCGTCTTCTCGCCCGCCTACCCCGGCTCGCGGCCCGACGACGCCCCGCGTGACATCGCGGCGGGCCGGCACCTCATCCGCACCGGGATCGTGAACAGCCGCGAGGTCGCGCTCTTCGGCGACGGCATCCGCGTGCCCCTGGCCCCGTTCATGGGCATCATGGCCGTCGCCCCCGACCCCGTCGTCGGCGAGCCCGGGGTCACCGTGCCCGGCGTCCAGGCGTCGCGGCCGCCCGGCCGCTTCGGCGGCAACCTCGACGTCAAGGACCTCGGCGCCGGCAGCACCCTGTATCTCCCGGTGCTGCAGCCCGACGCCCTGTTCTACGTCGGAGACCCGCACTCGGCGCAGGGGGACGGCGAGGTCAGCGGCACCGCCATCGAGCAGTCGCTGACCGGACGCTTCCGCTTCGTGCTGCACAAGGACCGCGCCCTGACCGCGCCACGGGCCGAGACCCACACGCACTACGTCCTGATGGGCATCGACCTCGACCTCGACCGCGCACTGCAGAAGGCGGTCGAAGAGGTGGTGGCGTTCCTCGCCGAAGAGCACGGCCTCAGCCCCGACCGGGCGCTGTCGCTGGCGAGCATCGCCGTCGACTTCCAGGTCGCCGAGGCGGTGGACCTGACCCAGGTGGTCACGGGGCGGATTCCGAAGGGCCTGTTCGGCCGGTGATCGCCACGGCAGCCGACGTCGGCGCGCTCACGTCGATGACGCAGACCGAGATCCGGCGCGCCTCGTCCGGGATCAGGTCTTCTTCCGGCCGGGCCTTCAACGCACCGGGACCGTCGGGCCGAGGACCCGATGCGGATTCGGGACCCACGCCAAGCCAGCCCGCCCGAACTTCGTCGAGGCCGTCGAGGAAAAGCGTCTTCCCACGCCAATGCGGACGACGCCGTGGCTCGAAAGTGAGGAACTCACGGCGGCGTGAGGTGCACAGGACGCGCCGCCTGAGGTCAGGGTCCGTGCGGCCCATGCCCGACTCGTCCGCGCCGGCGAGCGGTAGACGCACGGAATGGCCACTTCGGCCGACACATCGGGCGCAGCCGCCATGCGGCTGAGTCCGCATTGGTGATGGATGCACATGCCGGAGCCGAACGGGCATCGGTCGGCCGACCCCATCCGGGTTGACCGAGGCAACTTGCCGCCGTAACCTAGGCAAATGCCTGATTCGATCGCGGGGACCCCCACGTCGCCGCCCGAGGCCTTCCTCACCGCCGAGCAGCTCGGCGGCTCCAAGACCATCGGCCATCCGGTCAGGTCGGATGCCGACCTTGCCCGAGCCGTGGAACACGGCTTCCCGACCGCCACGATCGACGCTCTGCGGAAGCGGGGCGTCACGGATCGCGACATCGCGGCCGTCATCATCAAGCCCCGCACGCTGTCGCACCGGCGCGCGCAACACAGCCGGCTGACGGTAGAGGAGTCCGACCGCGCCGCGAGACTCGCCCGGGTGAGGGCGCTCGCCGAGGAGACCTTCGCCGACAGTCACAAGGCCGACCGCTGGCTCCACCGGGAATTGCCGCTGCTGGACGGACGGCGCCCGATCGATCTGATTCGTACGCAGGTCGGCGCCCGGATGGTCGAGGACCTCCTGGCGAGCATCGCCTGGGGCGCCGCCCTCTGATGCTGCTCTGGCGGCTGTCGGCGAACGCCTACGCGCAACGCTTCGACGGCGGGTACGGCCTCCGGCGGGACGGTCGATGGCACGGGCGCGGCCGCCCCGTCACGTACTGTTCGACCGGCCCCGCGCTGTGTATCCTCGAGAAGCTCGTGCACGTCGTCGACGCGTCCTCGTTGCCCGACGACCTCGTGTTCGTGCGCTACGAAGCACCCGACGACCTCCAGGTCGAAGAAGTGCATCTGGACCGCCTGCCCGAGCGTTGGAGGATGCTGGGCGATCTGACCAGGCGTCTCGGAAACGACTGGTTGGACGGCGTTTCGGCCTGCCTTCTTCGCGTCCCGTCGGTCATCGTGCCGATTTCCGACACGCGCGACCGAAACGTCCTGATCAACCACCGCCACGAGGACGCGCATCGCATCGCCGTCTCGCGCATCGACCCCTTTCGCTACGACTCCCGACTCTTCAAGTTCCGGTAGGTAGACCGAAGGCCGCCTCGGCGGGGCGCTTGTCCCGTTCGAACGCGCTGTCGAACGCTATCTTGCCATCGATTGCGCCCCGTTCATCGGTCAGTCCACGAAGCTGACCATGCAGAGCGCGAGCGTCGAGGACAGTCTCGCCGCCACCAAGAAGGCGAATACGACGATGGCCTCGCAGTGTCATCGGATCAAACGCTCGGTAAGGAGAATCGGGCTCATCCACGTACGCGCTCCCAAGGGGTAGAACCGTCGCAAGGACCCCGCCTTCACTCCGCCGCGTCCCTGAAGAACGGCAGCACGAACGGCAGCAGCCACAGCAGCACGACGACGATGGCGAGCACCGTGAAGACGTCGAAGCGGCGCGGGGGCGGAGGCCGGTTGACGGCCACCCGCACGCGGTCGAGCATCAGCCGGCCGACCCACCCCAGCACCGTCGCGACGACGATCCACTTCAGCATCGCGGCTCAGTCGACGATCGCCTGAGTTCCCTTCAGCCTCTCGGCTCGGTCGGCGATCGTCTGGTTCCTTCCGCCTCTCGGCTCAGTCGACTATCGCCTGGTAGGTCATCGTCGCGAGGTCCGGCCGGACGTTGAGGTGGGTGTAGGGCCGGACCTGCTCCATCAGGATGCCGATCAACTCCTCGGACGGGTCGACCCAGAAGATGGTGCCGAAGGCGCCGCCCCAGTAGTAGGAGCCCTCCGAACGCGGGGTGCCGGACGGGCCGAGGTCGGTGACCACCGCGTAGCCGAGGCCGAACCCGTAGCCGGGGCCGGCGAGCCAGATGCCCTTGTCGCCGGTGTGGTTGGCGGTCATCAGCTCGACCGTCTTGCGGCTCAGGATGCGGGCGCCGTCGAGCTCGCCGCCGTTCAGCATCATCTGGTGGAAGCGGAAGTAGTCGCGGGCGGTCGACACGAGGCCGCCGGCGCCGCTGAAGTAGGTGTGGGGCTCGGCCACGTAGCGGCTCTCCGCCGTGGGCGCCTCGGCCAGCTCGATCCTGCCGTCGGCGTCCGGGCGGTAGAGGGCGGCGAAACGGCCGAGCTTCGACTTCGGCAGATAGAAGTGGGTGTCCCTCATGTCGAGGGGATCGAAGATGCGCTCCTTCAGGAACGCGTCGAGCGTCTGGCCCGACATGACCTCGACGAGCCGGCCCACGACGTCGGTGGCGCGCCCGTACTCCCAGTGGTCGCCGGGGTGGAAGTTGAGGGGCAGGGTGGCGAGCCGCTTCAGCATGTCGCCCACCGTGTCGCCCGGCTCGCGCGGCGCCACCACCTCCTGGAACTCGGGCTGGGTGAGGCCGCGGTAGGTGTTGGCGAGCCCCGCGGTGTGGGTCAGGACCTGCTGCACGGTGATGGGCCGGGCCGCCGGCACCGTCTTGTAGCGGCCGGTCAGCCGCTCCCGCGGCGGGGCGGGAATCGCCACCTGCATGTCCGCGAACTCCGGCAGCCAGTTCGAGATGGGGTCGCGGAGCTGGAAGCGGCCCTCCTCGTACAGCATCATCAGCGCCGCCGACGCGATGGGCTTGGTCATCGACGCGATGCGGAAGATGGCGTCGTGGGTCATCGGGGCGCCGGCCTCGACGTCTCGCTTGCCGAGGGCCGAGAAGTGCACGACCTTGCCGCGGCGGGCCACCAGGGTGACGACCCCGGCCACCTCGTTGCGGTCGATGTAGCCCTGCATGACCTGGTCGAGGCGCTCGAGCCGGGCCGAGGACATCCCCACCGCCTCGGGCTCGGCCGCCGGCACGCCGTCCATCTCGGGCACGTCGCCCGGCGCGTTGGCCCGACCCGCGGCCACCGCCATCGCCAGCACCGCGGCCAGCACCCACCACTTCGTCGTCGATCTCGTCATGACTGTCTCCCTGGGCGGCCGGTCGATCCGTCCGCCGGTCGAAATGCGGCATTGTGGACCGCGGGTTGCGCCCCCCGAGTCCGCCCGCGGCTCGCCCACCGTCGCCTTCGGCTCCGCTGGGCGCCCAATCAACCCTCCAGGAGTCCGCGCCGTTTCTACGGCGCCGACCCCTGCGGCGCTGACTCTCGGTCGGTGAGGCCCCGCCCGCACCGGGACGCCATCATCCAGGTGCCGTCGCGGTCCTGACGCCAGTAGCGCACCACCGGCGGCTCGGGCCGTTCGTCGTAGGGGTCGATCTGCACGAAGCTGTAACACGGAGGCAGTTGCTCCGGCTGCGTCGACTCCAGCAACTGGGCCTCCGACAACCCAAGGCGCCGCCGGTGCTCGTCGAGCTGCCGCGGGGTCAGGGTGCGCTGCCACGCGCCCCCGTTGATGACGACCGGTGTCGCGGCCCCCCGCACCGGCGAGAAGCCGTCGACGACGTAGGTCAGGCCGGCCTCGACGCGGGTGAAGTTGCCCTGGCGGTAGTCGGCGAGATGGGTGTGCCCGTGCACCATAACCGCGACGGGCCGGGGGTCGGTCAACCGCTCGAGGTGACGGCCGAACACGCGGTCGCGCGACCCCCAGAAGTACTCGAACCGGGGCGCGTCGGTCTCGGGCGTGCGCGGGCACTCCGCCAGCGGCGGGCCGGTGGGGTCGAGCTGGGTCAGGATGCGCTCGAAGCGCCGCCGCGCCCGCCGGAGGGCGGCGCGGTGGTCGCAGAGGGCGGTCAGCTCGTCGTCCGTCAGGCCTTCCATGAGGGCGGTCAGGCCGCCCGCGTCGAGGGCCCGCTCGGCGAGCGGCTTGAACCGGTCGTCGTCGGCCAGCGAATCGACGAGGAACCGCGGTCCCGCCTCGCGCACGCGGGCGAGGTCCCACGCCGGGGGCTCCACGTCGCCGCGGTCGAGGTCCATCCGGAACTGCTGCCAGGACATCCGGAAGAGCAGGAACCGCAGCAGGTCCGCCGCCGCCGGACCCGCGTCGTCGACCCCGGCCGCGGCGAGGGCCTCGCGCACGCCGGCGCCGTTGTCGGCGAGGTTGTCCACGATGGGGAACCGCGGCTCGTAGCGGTCGTACAGCGCCTGCACCACCGAGTGCCCCCACGGCCGGGGGAGATGCCGCCGGCCGGAACGGGTCACGAACGGGACCGGCCAACTCTCGAAGCGATCGGCCCGGCCCTCGATCTGGTGCCCGTGCTCGGCGTGGATCAGCCCGTCGGCGGAGCGCCAGAACCCTTCGCCGGCCACGCTCACCCGCCCCGGCGCGGCCGCGAACGCCTCGACCGCGCGCTGCCCGACGGCCGGGAACAGCAAGCCCGCGTCGTGGTCGCCGGGCACGAGCACCAGACGGTTGTCGCCGGCGGCGGCGAACGCCGCGAGGGCGGCTGTCTCGTCGCCGTGCGCCGCAAGCACCCGGTCCAGGCGCGCCAGCGCCTCGGCCTCGGTACAACCCAGCGCGGGGTCGTCGTGGGCGCAGGCACCATCGCTCGCCTGCAACAGCTCGAACGTGTCGCCGTTCAGAACGAGATCGGTCGGGCCGCCCTCCTCCGCCAGGGCGGCCAGGAAGCCGTGGAGGTCTTCCGCCCACCGGAAGTCCTCGTACGCCGACCACGCGCCGTCCGCCGCGCGCCCCTCGCCCAGGCGCAGGTCGCCCATCACCACGACCCGGCGCGGGGCGGCGTCGTTGTTCTGGCCGTGAAGCGGGACCGCCGACATCGCGATGGCGAGCGCTGGAAGCAGGCAAACCAGCCCGCGAGCCGCCGCCGGACGGCTCCCCTCGCCGCCCGTCCGGGGCTCCACCCGTGTCCCACGCGGGGAGCTTCCTCGCGCAAGGCGGCCCCGGCTCGCCGGGCGGCTTCGACGGCGTGGCGAACTTCGTTCACCGGAAGGCTGCGGCGCGGTGCGTTCGTACCGCGCGCCGCCAACGAGACCGCACCGGTCCCGGGAAGAGGCTGCCGCCGCGAACCCGCGCATCGCAGACACGCTACTCCTCCTTGGCCAGCGACAGCCGCACGATCTCCTCGTCGTTGCGGACGACGACGTGGCGGTTCGCATAGGCCGGGTGCGACCAGTTGACGGCGCGCCCGGAAAGGCGCCGCCGCACGTAGGGATGGGTGGGCTCGATGAGCGGCGTGCGGCTGACCTCGTCGTAGCCGTCCGGCGAGAACCGCGCGATGACGAGGTCGCCGGTGTCGGTGTTGACGAACCAGCGGTCGCCGTTGCGCACGAAGAACGCGGTGGCCCAGTTGGTGCTCTCGCCGATCAGGGCCTCTGTCTCCCACACGCGGCGGCCGGTCGCCGCCTCGAGGCAGCGGAGGACGCCGTGGCCGTCGACGCCGTAGACGTGGTCCCCGTGGATGAGGGGGGTGCTGATGACCGAGTTCAGGGTGTTGAAGTCGAAGCCGTACTCGGGATCGCTCTCGCCGACCCCCTCCCAGAGGACCTCCGCCCCGGGGCGGTCCTCGTCGAGCAGCAGCATGCGGGCCCCGCCGTACTGCGACGTGAAGAACAGGTAGCGGCCGCTGTGGACGGCGGTCGCGGGGTTGATGCCCATGTCGACGATGTGGCGTATCTCCCAGTACACCTCGCCGGTCTCGGGGTCGAGCGAGCTGATGTCGCGCGGGTGCCACGCGATGAGCTGCCTGGCTCCCCCCGCCTCGATGATGATGGGCTGGCTGTAGCCGGGCTCCCAGTCCGACGACAGGGCCCGCCAGATTTCCTCGCCGGTGTGCTTGTCGAACGCCATCATCTTGGCGTCGGGCTCGCCCCCCACGAGGCAGATGAGGCGGTCGCCGTCGACGAGCGGCGCCCCCGACATGCCCCACGACGGCACCGCGGTGTCGAAGTCGGCGGGAAAGTCCTTCTCCCACCGCACCGTCCCGTCGGCGACGTCGAGGGCGAGCAGCCGGCCCATCGCCCCGAGCACGTAGACACGGTCGCCGTCGACGGTCGGCGTGGCCCGCGGGCCGATGGCGTAGACGAGCTGCAGCCCCGCGTAGTCGGTCTCCCACTCGTGCGTCCACAGCACCTCGCCGGTCTCCTCGTCGAGGGCGACGGCCCGCTCGACGACCGCCGTCGACCGCGGGTCGGGGCGGCGGGCGTCGGTGACGAAGACCCGGCCGTCGGCCACCGCGGGGCCGGCGTAGCCGCCGTGGATGGGAGTGCGCCACGCCACCGGCAGGCCGCCCTCGGGGAAGGTCTCGACGAGGCCGGTCTCGGCGAGGACGCCCCGGCGGCCCGCCCCGCGCCACTCGGGCCAGTCGTCGGCATGAGCGTCCGGCGCGAGGCCGGCCGCCGCGAGCAGCAGCAGACCGATGAGGACGTATCGCGGCATCTTCACTCCATGCAACGGGATACGCGGAGTATACCGGGTCTCGGGCCGGCGGTGCCGGAACCGAAACATCCGCCCATGCGTCACAATGCACGTAGAGCCATGACCAAGTTCCTGCTCTGGTGCATCCTCCTCGTGCTGTGCTGGCCGCTGGCGCTGCTGGCGTTGCTCCTGTACCCCATCGTGTGGGTGCTGCTGCTGCCGTTCCGGCTCCTCGGCATCGCGGTGACCGGGGTCTTCGCGCTGCTCGCGGCCATCATCTTCCTGCCGGCACGGGTGCTCGGCGGCCCGAAGGCGCTCTAGGAGTCTGCGCCGCAGAAAACAGGCCCCAATATGAAGTGGGCAGGGACGTCATGACCACTACATCTAGTAGCCGATCGTGCCGAAAATCGTCCCACGGCGCAGACTCCTGGGAGCCCGTGGCGAAAGTCCCCGCTGCATTCGAGCGGCGATGCATCCCGCCCGACTGCGTTGCTCCTCGGTCGAATATGCCCAATATTCTCCGTCGTCGCCCCTTGTCAGGCGGGCGCCTCGGCTGTTCGCTGGCGCCCTCGGGCGCGGTGCAACGCGGGGTTTCACCACGGGCTCCTAGAGACATGAGGGGCCGGAGCCACGCCGTTCCGCGGCGCGGGTCTCCGGCCCCGAACGCCGGAGGGTGCAGCCGCTACGGCAGCTCGTTGTAGATCACCCGCACCGCCGCCTCGACGCGGGTCGAGTCATAGTGGGGGTACCCGCTCGCGAGGCTGACGCCGGTCGCCGCGTCGTCCTCGCTCAGGCCCGCGCCCTTGGCCGTACGCACCGCGTCCACGAGGTCGGCGATAAAGCGCTGGAACTCCTGGAAGCTCTCCCACGTCGTCACCGGGATGTGCCCCGGCACCACGACGTCCACGCCTTCGATGCCGGCGATCGCCGCGGCCAGCGTCTGGGGCATGGCGAGCCCGCTGCCGCCGTTGCTCGTGTCGAGGAACGGTGCGTCCCGCCACGGGAACATGTCGCCGGTCTGCAGCACCCCGAGGGCGGGATAGACGATGAAGGTGTCGCCGTCGGTGTGCCCCGCCCCGAAGTGGTACAGATCGATCTGGTCCGCACCCGAGCCGAGGCTCATCCGGTCGGAGTAGGTGGCGGCGGGCAGGTACTTCGCGTTGTCGCCCTGGAAGTTGTCCATGCGCTGCATGTTGGCCTTGGTGTTCTCGTGGGCCACGATGCGCGCCGTGTCCGGGAAGAACTCGTTGCTGCCGACGTGGTCGCCGTGGGTGTGGGTGTTGATGATGGTGACGACGGGCTTGTCGGTCACCGACCGGATGCGCTCGAGAATCACCGGTCCCCAGCCCGGCAGCTTGGTGTCGACGATGGCCACCCCGTCGTCCATCACGAAGACGCCCACGTTGCCGCCGCTGAACAGCGACCGGTCCACCGTCGACGACCCGGTGATGACGTAGAGGTTGTCCTTGACCTGCTCGATCGCGGCCGCGTCCACCGCGTCCGGATTCAGCTGCTGGAACCCGTTCACGCCGACCGACAACGCGCCGACCGCCACCACCGCGCCGAGCGTGATGCTGCGTCTCATCTCTGTCCACTCCCCTGCGTTCGCTCTCCTCACGGGCAGCCCCCGGCGGGCTGCGCCTCGGCGGATAGGTTTACCACAACCGGAGCCGACTCGGCTGAGCGCGCCGATGCCCGGCCGCTGCGTGTCCCGGCTCGGGCCCGGGAACCCCGTGGTCGAGGTCTCCCCTGCCGTCGCACCCGCCGGCCTCGGGAATCGGCCCGCCCATTTCGCTGGGTGGCCCGATCAACCGGGGGCGGCCCGAGTTCCGAAAGCAACGACAGCCGCGCCGCCAGCGGCGCGGGCGGACGCCCCGCGGAGTCGCCCCTTTTTTGGTACGATCCGGCCGCAGACGGTGGATTCATGATCGAGGCAACAGCGAAGGACCGAGCGCCCGGCCGCATGTCGCTCGCCGACTATGCCCGGGCCGTCGAAGCCGGCTGGACGAAGGACGAGCTGATGCGGGCGATCCTGCACGAGCTGCCCCGCCGGCTTGACCGGCTCACACCCGTGGAACGAACGCGAGTGCTGACCGAACGACCGCCCTTGACCGCCACGCGATGGGACGCCCTTATCGCCGCGACGGCGGAGCACGTAGCGGGTCTGCACGGCCTGTCTCCGCCGGCCTGGACCGACGAACCCCAACGCTTCGTCGATCTGCCCTGGGTGCTGCCCGAACCCGAGCTCGACGATATGCGGCAAGACGCCATCTGGTATGCGCCGGCCGCCTTCATTCGCCACGGCGTGCTGCCCGATCCGAGAGACCTTGACCGGCGCGGCGGGGAGAGGCATGACTGGGTCGCTTGACCGCGACCGGCTCGGCCGTCTCCTCGATGCGCTCAACGACCGACTTCGGCGCGCGAACGTACGCGCCAGCCTTTACTTGGTTGGGGGCGCCGCGATGCTGCTGGCCTACGGGCGCACGCGCGCCACCTCAGACGTCGACGTGCGCATCGATGCCGCGACCGAGGCAGTGACCGCTGCCGTGGCCGACGTCGCAGCCGAATACGGTCTTGAGTACGACTGGCTGAACCAGCACGCTGCCGCCTGTATCCCCGGGGCAGCGGATCGCCGGGCGCCGACGCTCTACAACACCCCGAATCTCGTCATCACCGGCGCATCGGCTGAACACTTGCTGGCCATGAAGCTTGAGGCTGGGCGGCGGACTGACGTCGACGACATCCGTATGTTGCTCGACCGGCTCTGCATCGACGAGCCCGCGGAAGCCGCGAGAATCCACGCGCACCTGTTTCCCGCGTCGGCGCGAAGGGAGCGAGTCGAACGCCTGCTGCGAGCCATGCTCCGCCCCGAACCGCCCGCGGAGGCGCCTTGACCAGATTCCTGTAGAGGCTTCGGTGGCGCTTCCGGCGCCTTCGCGCCCGGGCCTTTGGGCGGGCCCCCGGAGCGGGCATCGCCCGCCTTGAGATGCCGTCAAGCATCGGCCGCGCCACCGCGGTCGCGGCGGCCGACCAGTCTCACGACCGCCCCCGAGGCTCCCCAGCCGGTCCGATAGGTTCAGTCCGCCTTTCCCCCGAGCACGACGCGGTTTCGGGCCCGCGCGCGACCACGGTGACCAACGAAGGCGCGACCGACGAGCGCCTCGAACCGCTCGTAGCCGTTCACCGAGGTGCTGCTTGACGGTCAGCGCCGACCCGAGGCGCGTTCCGGCGCCCTCGGCGGTGGTCGGCTTCCGTGTCCCCGCTCGTGCTGCGCTCGCCGTCAGGACCCGAAAATCTCGTTTAGGTGAAGTTCGAACCGCGTGAGCAGCGGCGAGCGCAGCGTTTCCTCCCGACCGAAGGTGCGGGTGGGCAGCAGCACTTCGCCCTCCAGGCGGTGGATCTGGATGGTCTCGGCTATCGGATCGACCAGCCAGTACTCCGTCACCCCGTGCCTGCCGTAGAGCGCCCGCTTGTCGCTGCGGTCGCGCTCTGCGATCGAGGGAGACAGGATCTCGACCACGAGGTCGGGCGCGCCCTGCACGTTCTGGCCGCCGCTCAACAGGTGCTCCCGTTCCCGGGAGACGAACAGCAGGTCTGGCTGCACGACATCGGTCTCGGACAGAAGCACGTCGCAGGGCGCGTACAGCAGCGTGCCCAACGCTTGGTTCTTGATGAACTGGCGCAGTTGCGCGTAGATCTCGGCGTTCACCGTCTGGTGCTTGAGGTTCGGGGCAGGAACCATGATCAGTTCACCGTCCAGCAGCTCGTAGCGCTTGTCCGCCGGCGCGGCGCAGTAGTCCTCGTAGGTGAGCTTGACGGCGGGTTGCGCGGTGGCCACGTGGGTGCTCTCTTCCCTTGCCCCGACGATCACGACGATCATCATAGCGCGTCTCGGCGCCTCCGTGGTCGTCCGTCAAGGTCGCTGGTGGGTCACGATCGGACGTTCGCCTGGGACAGCACGGTGTCGAGGGCCGTCTCGTGAGCCGGTCTCGACCGTCCGTGCGCATTCACTGACGGGAGGTACGACCATGCGAATCGCTCTCGTGCCGACGGCCGTCATCGCCGTTCTGCTGGGCTGGGCCGCCTCGGGCAGCGCGCAGGGCGACGGCTTCAGGACGGAGGTGTTCGTCGGTGCGGGAGGGTTCGTCGTCGACGAGACGCTGTTCAGCTTGGACCTGGGAGCCACGGCGTGGCTGACGGAGCGGTGGGGGCTGGGCGCCTGGAGCTCGTTCCCCACCGTGGCGGGCCAAGAGGGGACCACCGAGGTGATATTCAACCCGGCGATCCGGTACCAGCGCCAGCTGCGGCGCGGCCGCTCCCTCCACCTCGCCGCAGGGCCGGGATACGTCGACAACAACCCCGGCACCGTCGCGGCTGCGGAGTGGGTGTTCATCCCGTACGCCGGCCGGTAGCGGATGAGGACCTGGGCGTATGTGGGCGAGGCCTGAGTTCACCCTCGAACCGGAGCGAGTTCGACGCCGCGTGTGTTGGCGGACGCGCCGTCCGCCCCCAAAGCCCGTGACGGTTGTGCATCGCCGACTCGATGCCGGGCTGCCGGCGCCGGCGCTTCGGGGACCGGCTGGAGGACTCGCGCCCGTGCCGCGGCACCGCGCGTGGTGGCATGCGGCGACGACGGCTGCCAGCCAGGTCCGCCAGCGGTTCCGCCGGAGGACCAACCCAGGGCTCCGGCCCGCCCGTTCCTCGGCCGGGCTCGCCTCAGCGGCAAGGCCCTTGCCGGCTACCGTGCCGCGTGGCGCCGGGCTCACAGGTTGAGTTCACGGAGAAGCTCCTCGACGGTAATTTTGTGGTGCCGGGCAACGCTCTTCAGGATGCTCGACAGTGTCTTCGCCCTGACCGGATTGTGCAGCGGGATCACCTCATGGTGTTCACCCTGGATCTGCGTCGTGATCCGCACGTGGGAGCCTCGCTGTCGCACGGTGTCGTACCCCAGACGTCGAAGCGACGCTTGCAGCGTCGCGCCGCTCACATTGCGGGGCAACTTCATGCGACGAGAACCTCGTCTCGCACGAAGTGCAACCGGATCAACTTTGGTCGCGGCATGGTGTCGTCGAAGTAGCAGTCGACGGCCTCCTTGACGTTGCTGCGGATCTCCTCGACAGAGTCACCCTGGGTATGAATGCCGTGCCCGAGCGCGTTTGCCGAGTACCCGCCGTCCACTTCGTCTTCGGTGACTTCGAAGATGATCTCGGTCATGCAGTCGTCTCCCGGTTGTTCGCCGACGCCGACGATCTCGCCCAGCAGCCCCGCCGTCTCCCTGCCCCCGGCGCCAGAATATCGCGGCTCGGCATCCCTCCGCGTGCCGCAGAGAAGCGTAGACCAGAACACCCGCCCGCCGCTACACGGACCGGGCTCGGTCGCGACCAGCGCGGCTACTCGGGCGCGGCCGGCTCCGGGTCGGAACCGCAAGCCTGCCGCCACACCCGTCTGCGGCGAGCTGCGGCGGACGCTGAGCAGTACCCCCGCCGGCGACGGCTGCGCGGTCTGCGCCGCCCCGAAGGGCTGGCCTCACGAAGCCTCGCCCGCTTGCCGAGCGATCGACACCGGATCACCGTCTCTGGGAGACGGCGGTGTTGTTCCACCTGCGGGACGCGTTCCGCGCCGGCGACGTCTGGCTGGCGCGGTCCCGCTGCTACGGCGACATCCGAAAGGCGCTGCTGTCGGCTCCCGCCCTCGCTGATGCCGACCGCAGCCTGCCGGTCCCGGCCAGCCCGCACGACTGGCTCGCCGAGCGCCGGTTCGCCCTCGACGAGGGCCTGCGGCGGCTGGCCGCCGCGGCGCGGGCCGGCGCGACCACCGGCGGGAGCATCGAAGACAGCGTGCTCCGCGTCGAGAGGACGGAAACCGCCGGGCCGGACGGGGCCGCTGACTTGGTCGCCGACCTCTACCGGCGGCTGCCCGAGGCGCGGATCACCGACATCCTCCTCGAGGTGGACGACGCCACCCGGTTCACCGAGGCCTTCACGCACCTGCGAACCGGTGAGCCCTGCCGCGACCGCATCGGCCTGCGCAACGTGCTGCTCGCCGAGGGCATCAACCTCGGCCTGCGCAAGATGGCCGAGGCCACGACCACGCCACGGGTTCTGGGAGGTGATGCGCATCGCCCGCTGGCACGTGGAAGGCGACGCGTTCGACCGAGCGTTGGCCGTCGTCGTCGAGGCCCAGGCCGCGCTACCGATGGCCGCCTTATGGGCCACCGGTGGTGGCCCGAGAGCTGGCTCATCAACTGGGGCCCGCAGCTCAGCTACGGGCGCAACTGGAACTTCGACCGGGTGCTCGAGGACGAGAACACGGGAGTCGGGCTCAACTTCGACTTCGCGAGGAGCATTCGTTTCAGCGCCGACCTGCAGCAGGACATGGAGCGCTTCGGCGGCATCGACTTCCGGAAGACCCAGGTGTCGGTGAACGGCGACGTCAGCAGCTCGCGCGCCTTCTCCGTCAACGTCCAGCTATCGCCGCCGCGACGAGGTCTTCTACGACTGGGACAATCCGTGGCTCGGGTACGGCGACACCGCCCGGTTCAACGTCACGGTGCGGCCCCTCGCCCGCCTGAGCTCGCAACTCGGGGTCGGTGAACGTCAGGACGCTGGCCGACCTCGGGCTCGACGTCCGGGCTGCGCGAGGCGGCGCTGGTCGTCGACTCGCCCGACATGCGGGCGATCGAGACGTTCGCCCGCTTCGTATCGCAGCGCGGCGGCCGCATTCCCAAGGGGCTTGACGGTCCCCAGCCGCCTCCGCCGCTGACCGCGCTGGGGGGCGACGTTAATCGTCCTTCTGGGCCACGGGGCGGACCGCCTCCAGCGACGGCCAATTCTTCCCGGCCGCCGGCCGGGGCGAAGCGCTCAACTTGGTCAACGCCCGGTACGGGGCCGAACCCGGCGTCAAGGCGTACTCGCATAGTGGTCGAAGCGGTCGAGGTACACGTTGGGGCAAGAGCTGGCTCGTCAGGTTGCCGATGGGCAGCCTCCGACGCTTCGAACGGTGAGCCTGCTCGAAACCAGCGCCTCGGCTCCGAGCAGGTGCATGCCGAACCCCCCCGCCACATCGGACAAGAAGAAAAGGACTAGGATCGGCAGCGATAGCGTTGGCCTACCCTCGTGCCGATCCCGCGATCCGCAACACGCGCCGGACGAGCGTCCGACGGATGGGGCGGGCGGGTCGCGAGGCGGTCGTCGACGATTCGACGCGGCGAGGTCACGACCATGCAGGTCCTCCTTCAGGACATCCGCCACGCCGCCCGGCGGCTGGTGCGCCAGCGCGGCACCTCGGTCGTGGAGGCTCTGACGCTCGCGCTGGGCATCGGCGCGTCGACGGCCATTTTCTCGGTCGTCGACGCCGCCATGCTGCGGCCGCTCCCGTACCCGGACCCGGAGCAGCTGGTCGCCGTCTACGCCGAGGTGACCCGGCCGGACGGGCGTTCTTCCCTGCCGTCGCCGTCGATGGCGGACATGCGCCTGTGGCAGCAGGCCGACGCGGTGTTCTCGGCCGTCGCAGGCTGGGGCCGTGCCTTCCGCGGCCGGATCGTGGAGGGCCCCGAGCCCGCGCGCATCGAGGTCATGCAGTTCACCGAGGCCTACCTGTCGATGCACGGCGTCACGCCGCTCCTCGGCCGGGACTTCACCCGCGACGACACCGAGTTCGGCGCGCCGCCCGTCGCGCTCCTCGGCTACGGATTCTGGCAGAGCCGCTTCGCCGGCCGGCGGGACGTGATCGGGGAGACGATCCGGCTGGACGACGAGGCGCCAACGATCGTCGGCGTGCTGCCGGCCTCGTTCCACGCGGACGTGCCGTTGTCGCGCCCGCTACGGATTCCCCCCGGCGAGGTCACGCGGCGCGGCACCGGTGCGGATCGGGCCCGCCCTCGCGCGCGGGGGGCGCCAGCCGGGCTCGTCGTTGACGCGGCGCGGCGGCCAGGCCCTCATCGCCGCCGAGGTGGCCCTCGCCGTGGTGCTGGTCGCCGCCGCCGGTCTGATGCTCCGCAGCTTCGCCCGTCTCTCCGCCGTCGACCTCGGGTTCAATCCGGACGGGTTGATCACGATGGAGGTGCTGCCCCTCGATCGGAACCCCGCCGCGCACGAGGCCTACTACACGGCCCTCGTCGAGCGCCTGCGGACCACGCCGGGGGTGGCCTCGGTGGGGCTCGTGGACTACTTCCCGCTCGGTGACGGAACCGCTTTCACGGGCTTTCGCGGCAGCGGCGAGCGAGTCGTCGCCAGCGTGTTCGGCGCGCTGCCGGGCTATTTCGAGACAATCGAGGTCGCGTTGAGAGCAGGGCGCCTGCCGACGGACGCGGACCACGCGTCCGGACTTCGAGGAGCGGTGATCAACGAGGCGGCGGCGCGCGCGCTGTTCCCGGACGGGCCCGCGGTCGGACGGCGGGTCTCGCCGGCCGCCGCCGACAGCGAGGAGTCCTGGGCCGTCCTGGGCGTCATCGCCGACCTGCGGCATGGGGGCCCGCTCGACGATCGGAGCGAGAACTTCCCGCAGGTCTTCCTGCCGCTCGAGCCGACCGAGTTCGACCTGAACCAGGCCAACATGATCGTGCTGCGGCCTTCGGGCAACGTGCCCGATCTGGGCAATCGGCTGCGCGAGGCGGCGCACGCCGTCAGTCCCCGCGTGCTCGTCGAACGCATTCGCAGCGCGAACGACTGGTTCGGCGACCGCGTGATCACCCCCCGTCGCCGCACGGTGCTGCTCTCCCTGCTCGGCGGCCTGGGCCTGGCGCTCGCGCTCGTGGGCGTCTTCGGGATGACGGCGTACGCGGTGGAGCGTCGCACCGCCGAGATCGGGGTGCGGATGGCCTTCGGAGCGCGCCCGGGTCAGGTCGTGACCACTATGGTGCGCGACTCGGCGATCCCCATCGCCGCCGGCACCCTGCTCGGCCTCGGCGGCGCGGCGCTCGCCACCCGCGTCATCGAGAGCTTCCTGTTCGAGACCGCGCCGACCGACACGGCCACGTTCGCGGCGGTGGCCTTGGCGCTGGTCGCCGTCGGCTGCCTCGCCGCGCTCTTCCCCGCCATGCGCGCCGCGCGGGTGGACCCGGTCGCGACGCTGCGCGCCGAGTAGGCGACGACGAGCCGACGCCGGTGAGCCACGCGGGACGACCGGCGCCCCCCGTCATCGCCTCGCCGGTTGGATGGGCCGGCAACCGGGCGCGACGGTTCGCGTTCCATCCCTGGGGCCCCGTCAGTCGTCGGTCTCGCCCTCGAGGACGCGCGCCGACGCGGCGGCCGCGAGCAGGCCGACGGCGGCGCCCGGCGGCGACGAGCCCGCCGCCCTGCCGGACGACCAGGGCGAGGATGTCCGCGCGCCGCGCGCCTAGGGCCATGCGGACGCCGATCGAGCGGAACGAACGCATCGGCCCGCGACTCCTCGATCGCGAGCCCCCCGGGTACTGGATGTCCGCGACGACGCCCACGACCTCCGCCGGCGCGTCGGACCGGCCGAACAGCACCCGCTCGAGGCGCGTCAGGAGGCGCCCGGCGCGGAGGCGCAGGCGCATCGCCTCGAGATACCCGGGGCTGACCACCTGCACCGACGCCTGGGGAATGTCGGCAGCGCCGCGTAGAACTGGCCGATGCGGTCCCACTGCTCGGCGATGAGGCGGAAGTTCACCGCCCGCCGGCTGCGCTTGAGGACCGGCTCGAGGACGCCGTGGTCGCGGTCCGGGTCGGCGCAGTAGATCCGCTGGCGGTGCAGGCTGCGGATGCGCGGGCAGAACCGCATGCCGACCATCCCGAGGACAACGCGCTCTCCCAGCGGCGCGTCACGCCGTCATGGCGATGAGCGGCTGCAGCGTCGCCGGGGCGAAGTCGAGCAGCGCATGGGGCGGAACGCCGCGGCGCCCCGCCGTGCGGTGTTCGCGGTAGGCCCGCAGCGCCGCCAGTGTCGGCGACGTCCCCTCGCCCTGAGGCCGACCGCCGCGAGATCGCCCTGCGGCGGGGTCCCCACAACCGGTTGGGTTTCGCGTACCAGGTCGCCTTCGTGCGTGTGCTCGGCCGATTCCCCCAATAGACGCCCCTGGAGATCGACGGGGAGATCCTGAGGTTCGCGGCCCTGCACCTGGGCGCCGACGCCGAGACGATCCACGCCTACGCCCGCCGGCGGCAGACGGTCTCGGAGCATCAGCAGCGCATCGGCGAGTACCTGCGTCTGCGCGCTTTCGATGCCGCCGCCGGAGAACGGCTGGCGCGGTTCCTCAAGGACGAGGCGTTGCGGCTCGAGCGGACCGCCTCGCTGCTGGCGCGGGCGCGCGCCTGGCTCCGCGACGAGCACGTTCTCGCACCGGCCGATTCGGTGTTGCGCCGCGCGATAGGAGCGGCCCGACACAAGGCCCGGACGTTGCTGACCCAACGCATGGCCGAGCGCCTGTCGGCACCGATGCGCGAAGGTCTTGATGCGCTGGTCGCCGTGGACGACGACCAGCCGCACTCGCCCCTGAACCGGATCAAGGCGAGCTCGTCGAACCCGTCGGTCGGGGGCATGAAGCGGCTACTGGCGCGGCTGGAACTGATCGAGGCGACCGGCGTGATGGGAGTCGACGTGGACTGGGTCAACGGCAACTACCAGCGGATCCTGTTCCACAGCGTGCGAACCGCGTCAGCCGACCGGGTGCGCAGGATGGCGGCCCCACGCCGTCACCTCGCGCTGGCGTGCTTCCTGCACCAGGCGTGGCGCGACACGCTCGACCAGGCCGTCGACCTGTACGGCAAGCTCCTCGACTGCAACCGCAAGCTGGTCGAGGCCCGCCTCGACGACATGCTCAAGGCGCAACGCCAGGCCGTCGACCGGATCGTTCACCGCTACCGCCAGCTCGGCGCGGTGCTGCTCGATCCCGACGTCGGCGACGACGAGTTGCGGGCCCGGCTGCTGTCAACCGTTCCCGGGAGGCGCAGCTGCGCGAGGACCAGTCCGACCTGGCGAACTGGACGCGGGGCGACCGGAAGGCCCGCTTCGAGCAGACGGCCGAGCGGCACGCCGGGCTGAGCCAGTTCGCCGGACCGTTTCTGAGCAGGATGAAGTTCGTCGACGAGCAGGGCGAAGGAACGTCGGCGACGCTGTCGGCGCTGCGAGCCTACCGCGAACACCGCGCGGCGGGACGCCGTGGCGTTCCGCCCCATGCGCCGCTCGACTTCGCCCCGGCGGCGCTGCAGCCGCTCATCCGCCAGGACGGCGTGACGGACCGCCGCCGCTGGGAGAGCGCGTTGTTCCTCAAGGTGCGACGAGATCCAGACCGGCAACCTCGCCCACGAGGCATGATATCCTGCTCAGTAAGGATATCCAGGAGGCGGCATGCTGGTTTCGAGATGGGGCAACAGCTTGGGCGTGCGGCTGCCCCAAGCATTGGTGAACGACCTCGGCCTGAAGCCCGGCGACGATCTGGAAGTCGTGGCGGCCACACCGACCCGGATCGTCATAGCGAGGGACGACCGCCGGGTGCAGGCCGTCGACCGCATGCGCGCCCGCGCATGGCCCGTGCCTGAGGGCTACGAATTCGACCGCGATGAAGCCAACGCCCGATGACCGCCTTCATCGACACCAACGTACTGATCTATGCGCACGAGTCCGGCGCGAAGAGCGAGACGGCGCGCCAAGTGATCCTCACCGGCGGCGTGATCAGCGTCCAGGTGCTCAACGAGTTCGCCGCCGTCCTCCGACGCAAGTTTCGTCTGGAGTGGGCGGTGATCGCCGACGCCCTCGCCGATGTCCGCGCGGCGCTCGGGCCGGTTCGTCCTGTCGACGTCGAGATTCACCTGCACGCCGTGGCTCTCGCCCGTTCGCACGGCTTCAGTTTCTACGACGCGCTCATCGTGGCGTCGGCGCTCGCTGCCGGTTGCGACACGCTCCTGACCGAGGACCTTCAGTCCGGACGGCGTGTTGAGGACTTGACAATCGTCAATCCGTTCGTCTGAAGGACCGACATGTGGGCAACGCTCGCCTTGGAGCGTTCGGCGTCGAGTCGTCGGAGCGCGGACGCCCTCGACGAGACGGCGGGTTGGTCGGCGGCCGGACGGTCGAGACGGGTGGGTGGTGGACGCGCCGTCCACCCTCCGATGGCAAGGCCTTTCGGCCCGGGGCACCCGCCGGCGAGCGGACCGCCTGGGTCCTGGCCGGCGACCGCCGGACGGCCGGCAACCGCGGCCGCGGGCAAGCGCGCGACCGTGCAGGACCGGGAACCTCGCCGCGGTCCTCGCCACCTTGCGACCAGCGACGCCAAACCGGCCCAGGCCGAGTCCATCCGCTTCGCGCGCGAAGCGCGGCCAGACCGACGCCCCTGTCGGGAACCCAGCCGCCGCGCTCGCGCCCATCCGCCGAGGCGCCCGGCCGCGGTCATGGTGTCGACCTGCGTCCCGTCGCCAGCGAGCACCCGCAGGCCACCCCGCGGGCCGACAGGTCTGTACGGTGTTGGACTAGATGAGCGCGGTTGCGGCCGAGGCGGTCGAGCTTCCAGACCACGAGCACGCCGCCCTCCGTCAGGGCGCACAGGCACAGCTGTCGAGACCCGGCCGGTCGTCGCGGAGGCCGGGAGGCGAAGTCGTGGTAGAGGTTGACCGCGTCGTCGACGCCGGCCACCCGCAGGGCGTCGCGCTGCAGGTCCAGCGAGCCGGCGGTCTTCGAGACGTGGGCGCCGAGCAACATCATGGTGTCCTGCGCCCCTGCCGGGAGCTGCAGGGGACGTCCACGCTCAGATCACCGCCCTCGCCGGCGGCCGCCCCTGCAGGGCCGCCCTGGAGTCTGCCCCCCGGCCGCGCGGTAGCTGCCCTCAGCAACATCTACATGCGTCGCTTCATCCTGGGCCGGAAGGTGCTGGGGGCCGCCGACCCGCAATTCCATTTGACATTCTAACGGGCGCTGGGGTACGTTCATTGGAATGGCTAATGGAGACCAGTCCAGGGCGGAGGTCCTTCGCGGCACCCTCGACCTGATGGTGTTGCAGACGCTGGTCTCGCTCGGCCCGTCCCACGGCTACGCGATCGCCGCCAGGATCGAGCAGGTCTCCGACGGCGCCCTCATCCTCAACATGGGCACGCTCTATCCCGGCCTGATGCGGCTGGCTCAGCGAGGCCTCATCCGGGCGGAGTGGGGGTTGACGAACAAGAACCGACGGGCCCGGTTCTACGAGATCACGACCGCCGGCCGCAGGCACTTGGCCGCCGCAAAGCGCGACCTCGACCGGATGGTGTCGATAATCGACGTGCTCTTTCAGGAACCGGCGTGGACGCCCGGCGGACGCAACTGACGATGCGACGCGAATGGCTGCGCCGCCCGTCGCGAGGCGCGCCGCAGGCCGACCCGTTTGCGCAACGGCGCTGACCAGGAGATCACGATGACTGTCCTGCGCGAGTACCTGCGTCGTCTGTGGGGCGCGCTCCGGCGCAGCCCGACCGACCCTGATCTCGAGCGCGAGCTGCGCTTCCATCTCGAACAAGCGGAGGAGGAGCTTCGCGGCCAGGGCCACTCTCCGGCCGAGGCAGCGCGGCTGGCGCGCGTACGCCTGGGCGGTCTCCCCCAGTCGATGGAGGCGCTGCGCGACCAGCGCGGCTTGCCGTGGCTCGACGACCTGCGGGCCGACGTGCGGATCGGACTGCGCATGCTCCGAAGGAATCCGCTCCTGACGCTGACGGCGACGGTATCGATCGCTCTCGGCATCGGCGTCAACAGCGTGCTGTTCATGTACGCCGACGCCTATATGCTGCGCCCCCTCCCGGTCGCCGACGCGGACGCCGTGGTGGCCGTCACGGCATTGACCGTGGAAGGCCCCCGCCGGCAGGGGATCGCGTACGCGAACTACAGGGATCTCCGCGAGCGCCTGAGCTCGTTCGAAGGGCTGTTTGCCCGCCGGCGTGTGTCGTACAGCTTCGCCCGGGCGCGGCAGGACAGCCGTGAGATGCGCGTCGGGATGCTGGTGAGCGACAACTTCTTCGACGTGCTCGGCGTGCGACCCAAGCGGGGCCGGACCTTCGGGCCCGACGAGGGCGTCGTGCCCGGGCGCGATCCTGTCGTGGTGCTCAGCCACGACTTCTGGGCGACGGTGCTGGACGCCGACGACACCGTTGTGGACGACGTCGTCTGGCTCAACGGGGTCGCGTTCACCGTGATCGGCGTCACGGAGGAGTCGTTCACCGGGATGGGCGCCATTTTCCGGCCGGCGTTCTACGTGCCGGCGGTGATGGCGGAGAGTCTGGGTGGCGACGAAGGCTTGCTGGAAAGCCGGACCGGTCGCCCGTTCCTGGTCCACGGCCGACTTCGTCCGGGCGTCCCGCAGCAGGCCGCCCATGCCGAGGTGGAGGCGCAGTGGGCGGGGTTGCAGCGCGAGCATCCGGACGCGGACGTCGGTAGCACGCTGGCGGTCCGGACGGTCCGGCAGCAGCGCATCGAGGGGGATCCATCGGTGGTCATCCTCTTCCCCATGATGATGGGGCTGGCGTTCACCGTCCTGCTCATCGCCTGCGCGAACGTCGCGAGTCTCCTGTTGAGATGGGCCACGGCCCGTTCGGTGGAGGTGGCGACCCGGATGGCCCTCGGGGGCGGGGCGTCTCGCCTGCTCCGCCAGTTCCTGACCGAGAGCCTGCTGCTGGCGCTCCTCGGGACGGGCGTCGGCATCGCGCTCTCGTTCTTCACGATTCGCCTCGTGGGGAACATCGCGGGCCAGGGCGACGGGCTGCCGCTGGTCATCGAGCCACGAATGAACCACCGGGCGTTGCTTGTCAGCCTGGTCCTCACGGGGGTGACGGCGGTGCTGGCCGGCCTCGCGCCGGCGCGCTACGGCCTGAAGACCCGTCTGGTGTCGCTGCTCAACCACGCGCGTCAGGGCGAAGCCGGTCGGACCCGGATGCTCGGCCGCAGCGTGCTGGTCGTCGTTCAGGTCGCGTTGTCGATGGTGCTGCTCGTAACGACAGGCTTGATGATGGACAGCATCGGGAAGTCGGTCGCGCTCGATCCGGGATACCGCACGGACCGCCGCCTGATGATGACCCTGGACACGTCCCACGTGCAGTACCGACCCGCGCGCACGCGAGCGTTCTACAGGCAGCTCGTGGAAGAGGTGCGCGCACTTCCCGGCGTGACGTCGGTGGCCCTCGCCAGCCGGCTGCCCCTGGACCGCGGCGGCAGCGTCGAGCGCATCATCCCCGAGGGATACCGGCTGCCGCCGGACAGAGAGGACGAGGCGGTGCAGGCCGCCGTCGTCGACGGCGGCTACTTCGACACGATGGGGACGCATATTCGACGCGGGCGGGCCTTCGACGAGCACGACACGGCACAAACGCCGCGCGTGGCCATCGTCAACGAGCGGTTCGCGGATATGTACTGGCCCGGGCAGAACCCCGTCGGCAGACGACTGCGGTTGAACGGTGATTCGGAGCGTCCCTGGCTCGAGGTGGTGGGGGTCGCGGAGACGGGCAAGTATCGGTCCATCACCGAGGCGCCGACGGCTTTCGTCTTCCTGCCGTTCTCCCAGAACCCGCGCACGCGCATGTTCGCGCTCGTCGAGGCATCGACCGACGCGAACGCCGTGTCGCTGGCGGCCCCCCTGCGCGACGTCGTGAGGAGCCTGGACGTCGCTCAGCCGATCTTCGGCCTGCAGACCGTCTCGAGCTTCTTCCAGTGGCGGGTGATTGCGCCTCAGCTGCGAGTCTTGAGAATGGGCGGGGCGATGGGTGCACTGGGGCTGGTCCTCACGCTCGTCGGCCTCTACGGCCTCGTCGCCTACTCGGCCGCCCGCCGGACGCGGGAGATCGGCATCCGCCGGGCGATGGGCGCCGGCACGGGACGGGTGCTGTGGCTGGTCATGCGTCAGGGCGTGATCCTCTCCTTGGCCGGAATCGTGGTCGGTGGACTCCTCAGCGCGACGATCGCGGGCCTGCTCGGCAGCTTGATGGCGGGCCTTATGAGTAGTCCCAGTCCGATGACGTTCGTCGTCGTTCCGTTCGCCCTGATCGCTCTGACGCTCGGCGCCTGCTACCTGCCGGCACGCCGGGCGGCGCGCATGAACCCCGCAGCCGCGCTCAGGCGTGAGTAGGAGTCTCCGGAAGCCGCACACTGCGTTCTGCTGTTCTCGGTGACCGTCCGCATCCCCGCCGAGCTGTGGACAACGCCAACGTCAGGCAGCTCGACTCGCCCGGGTGCGGGGCGGTCTAGCAGCCCGTGGCGGAATGGCCTCTGCGTAGCGCGGCCGGTCCAAGTAGATGAAGCCACGTCGAACGCCCAATCCGGGCCGGATCCGGCGACCCGGTCGAAATGGCGGCCCTGAAACGCGCTACAGGCCGCCAGAGGCCGTTCAGCACGACGATCAAGGCCGCGACGAGCGCCTCGCCGCGGCTCTGGAGGCTGCGCGGCCTCCCGACGCCGGTCACCTTGCGCATGAGGAAGCCCAGATTGAAGCCGCAGGCCTGCACCAGAAGGCGCTTCAGGATGTTGGTATGCCCTCGCAGATACACCCGGCGCATGCCCCCGGTCTCGTAGAGATGGGCGTTCGGGCGCTCCAGCCGTTCGCCGCGCTGACGCAACAAGCGTCGCCCTCGGGCACCCCGAATTCGACGCCGGTTGCCATACACAGCGGCGCGCGCCAACGGCTTGCCCTTCCAGCAGCGTCGCCCGCGATCCGGCTCCGACACGTAGCTCCGAAGCCCGAGATCGGCCAGCGCGACCATCGTCTCGTTGCTGTGGTAGCCCTTGTCGCCAACGACCTCGGCCATACCACCACCCGCCGGCAGCACCGCTTCGACCTTCTCGGCCGCCATCACCAGCGTCTCGACCATCGTCGTCGTGTCGCCCGTGTGGGCGTCCTGGACGGTCACGCCGACGACCGCGCCCGTCTCCAGGTCCACCGCGTGCTCCGCCTTGTGGGCCAAGTGGGTGCGGCCGTCCTTCATCTTCGTGATCTTCGCGTCCGGGTCCTGCGGGTGGGTCCAGTCGTCGTTGGAACCCTTCTTCGGCCGTTTCCGGTCCAGCCGGGCCAACTCCGCCCGTGTCGGCGTCGCAATGCCCGACGCGACAGCCAGTCCGTGCAGGAAGGTCTCGTAGCCTTCACCGGTGTCCCGCCGGACGATACTCCGCATCGCTGCGTTCGCTTCCAGCGTCGTTGCATCGATCCCGATCGTCTTGCCCTTGACGAGTCCGGCGTCGGTCAGCCGCTGCAGCACCCACGTGAAAACCGCTTCGTGCGTCTCGAGGTCGATCCGCCGCCGCGTGCGCGACACCGTCGAGTGGTCCGGCGAGGCTTCGTGAAGCGCGATGTCGAGGAACGCCCGCAGGCTCAACGAATCGGCGGCCCGCCAGGCAATCGCCCGCTCGGAATCGAGCCCCTCGAAGTAGCCCAGGAGCAGCATCCGGAAGTATCGGCCCGGCGCCAAGCTCGGCCGACCCACGCCGTCGGCGTAGAACTTCGCGCACTGCTCCTCGGCGAAGGCGTCGAAGCCGGCCTCGTCGAGCACCCGATTCAGGCGTTCGTAGAACGGGTTGCCCGCGCTGCGCGGCAGTTGGCTGCTGGCGACCCACATCGACCGCTGCCGCCCCCGGGGGCGTCGTTTGCCCATGGACATACGCCCCAGTGTAGGGCCCGGGATCGATCTTGTCGATCCCTCAATCGCGGAGTTTCACCACAGGCTGCTAGGAGCACCCGCCGCTCGAGCGCCCGACCCGTCAGCCGGCGCCCCGCCGGATCCACCGTCTGAAAGAGCGCCGCCTTCGACTCCTCGAGCCCGCCCGTGTCGATCGACTCGAGGAGCTTCCTCGCCTCCGACGGCGAGAGCACCGGCGTCGCGCCCTTGGTGACGACGTGCTTCGGCCCGCGCACGGCCGCCGCGGGGTTCACCGGGACGATTTCCGCCTTGAAGCGCCGGGCATAGCCCAGCACCTTCCAGCCCAGGATGAAGCGACGCATGTAGATGTTGCTGAACAGCGGCGAAATGACTCCCCGTACGCAAATGGTAACTTCGACGGTCCGCATCGTTGTCGACGTCGTTCGGTCCGCCACCGTTCGTTGGTGGCGGACCCGAGGGCACGGGAATGCAGTGGCGGATCACGATCGTGTCGTCATTGACGAGGACCTCCTTGACGACGAGGCGCACGATTCGCTGCCGTTCCACGATGTCGAGCGTCTCGGCCGCCCCGCGCAGGCGCGTGAGAAACACCGACAGGGTCTCGGCGAGGCCCAGATGGGCGGCGCGCTCGCGAGTCTGCTCGACCAATGCGTTCAACTCATGGCGTAGCGTCTGCTCGCGTTGACGCAGCAGCGGCATCCGCTCGCGCAGCTGCCCGAGCGACAGCAGATCCTCCTGATAGGCGGTGAGCAGCCGTTCCATGCTCTTGCCGACTCGCTTGAGGTCCCGCTCCACCGCCTGCGTGCGCTTCTTCGTTGGGTCGGCAGCCTGGGCGGCGGCCAGACGGCGATCCAGTTCCTGTTGGATCAAGGCCGGCTCCTCAAGCAACCGTATCACTTCGGTCCAGACAACCTCGTCCAACAGATCCTGCCGCACGGGGCGTGCGTCGCACCGGGGACCGCCGAGGTGACGCCACCCGTCGGAGCCGATGCAGCGGTAGTAGTGAATCTTCCGGGCGCTCGACCGGGCCGACGCGCGCGACAGCGCGTAGCCGCACTTCTGGCAGCTCACCAGCCCCTGCACGAGGCTCGGTTCGATGGTGCGCCGGCGGGCGTGCACCTTGTTCTCTTGCAGCAGCTCCTGTGCGTGCGCGAAGGTCGACTCGTCGACGAGTGCCGGCACCGGGATCTCGATCCACTCCTCGCGCGGCCGTTCGTGGTTCGCACTGTCACGACTCGCCACGCCGCCGCGCAATCGCAACGGTCGCGTCACGCGCTGCCGTTGGGCTCGGCGCGTCTTGCCGAAACACGCCGTACCGCGATAGGCCGGGTTGCGCAGCATTGCCCATACGGTGGAGCGTTCCCAACGAGTGCCGGCCTTCCGCGTGGGCACGCCTTGCTCGTTGAGCCAGCGGGTGATTGCCGCGATGCTCCACCCCGTGACGGTGTAGTGCTCGTAGACATCGCGGACAACGCGCGCTTCGGCGTCGAGGACGACATACGCCGCGGGGTGGTCATCACGCTTGCGAATGTAACGATAACCATACGGAGCGCCGCCCAGGACACTGATCTCACCGGCTCGCGCGCGGTGCCGCTTGCCACGACGCGACCGTTCCAGGATCTGAGCGCGCTCGTACTCGGCGATCATGCCCTGAAACTGCACCAGCAGTTGATCCTCGGGCGTGGCGTTCGACGGGCCGTTGAGGAAGCGGGTCTCGACCCCGTGACGTCCGAACTCCTCGATCAAGAGGATCTGGTAGGCGTACTTCCGGCTCAGCCGATCCGGACTGTGCACGAGCACCACCTGGATGTCGCCGGCGGTCGCCAGGTCGCGCACCTGTTCCAATCCCGGGCGTTCGAGAGTCGCCCCGCTATAGCCTTCGTCTTCGAAGATCCACTGCCGGGGCACCTCCAGCCCGATCGTCGCGGCCCAGTCGACCAACGCCGCCGTCTGGCTCGCGATCGTGTGCGCTTCGCGCTGCTGGCTCGAGGACACGCGCGTGTAAATCGCTGCCATCTGCATGTGCACGCTCCATTCTGTGGGCTGCAACCGGACGGGTACGGGCTGGCACCAACAACGTGTACGCCTGGGCGATCTTGCGGTCGCGAAGTCGATCGAACGTGCAGTCGAGCTGCACTTGCCGCGGGCCTCTCCGTGGTTGGCGTTCACCCACGTCGCTGGGGGAAGGAGTCCAGGAACGCCGTCATCGCCTGGGCAACGACCTGGCCGAGAGACAGTCCGCTGTGGCGGGCGTAGGCGCGGATTGCGCGTACGGTGCTGACCGGCAGCTTGAAGGTGACCGCGACGGTCGGCTCGACCGCCGGCAGCGGAGCGCTCAGCCCGGCTGCTTCCTGGAGGTAGCGGTAGGCCTGTCGGCGCGACAACGCGAACTCGCGACCGAGCCGCCGAGCCGCCTCGGCGCGCTCCATCTGCTGCTCGAGCAGGCGGTACGCGGCGTTGAGCAAGCGCGCCTTGTCGGCCTTGGTGGCCCGCACCATAAGACATAAACATATTACTTTTTGAGACGAAGATCAAGTACCGGCCGGTCTCGCCAGCCAGTGACTACCCGATCGAACCGAAAGTTGCCCTTTGCGTACGGGGAGTCATCGGCGCCCCCTGCGGGGTCCCTTCCGCTCCCGACGCGCTCGGTTCGTCCGGCGGCGACCGCCGCGCCCGTCGTCCTCCTCCACCGCCATCTCCAGCCACGCCTTGACCCAGCCCAACAGCCGCCCGTCGCTCACGCGGCGGGCGATGGACCGGAGCAGGTCGGCGTGCGGAATCTGGCCGTAGTAGTCCGAAAGGTCGGCGTCCACCACCTCCCGATGGCCCGTCGTCAGCAGCTGGTGCACACGCTTGACCGCGTCATGCGCGTCCCGGCCCGGCCGATAGGCGTATTGCTCCGGTTGCAGGTCGGCCTCGAAGATCGGCGACAACACCAGCATCGCCGCCGTCTGCGCCACCCGGTCCCGGAGACACGGAATGCCCAACGGCCGGAACTTCCCACGCCGCTTCTTCGGGATGAGGACCTGCCGAACCGCACGCGGCCGGTAGGTCCCCGCCTTCAGGTCCCGCGCCAGCACCCCCAGCCACCGGTCCACCCCCGGTGACTCGATGTCCGCAACCGTCTCGTCGTCCACCCCGGCCGCGCCGCCGTTGCGGCGGACGGTCTGCCAGGCGACCGCGAGCACGTCGTCGCGCCACACCTTGTCGCTCAGAGAGTAGAACCGGAAGCCGGGAGCTCCCTCGCTTTCGCATGTAGCGCCGTCTGGAGTCGCTGAACCGCAGGTCTCCCCTGTCGCCGGTTCGTGATGTCGGCCGTGGCCGAAACGGTGGGCCGACGCCATCGACCAGCTCCGCACCCTGCAGGCCGAGTACGAGGTCTGGCGCGAGCAGCTGCCCGAGTCCCTGGCCGACTCCAGGACGGCCGAGCTGCTCGAGGGTGTCTGTGACGTCGACCTCGACGCCCTCGACGTCGAGCTGCCGTGGGGTTCGGACGAGATTGAAGGGGGGCGGGACATGAGCTACGATTGGGAGGCATCCCTGCATCAGGAGGGAGAAGCTGACGGATGACCGAATCCATGCAGACCCTCGTTGACATGTTGACCGCTGCCGCGGCCCTCGGGGCGTTCGGTGTCGGTCTGTGGAACGCCTACCAGTTCGGGAAGCTCTCCGCGAGAGTCGACACGCTGGAAACGGCCCACAACGCGCACGTCAACGCCCCGGCTCTGCACCGATAGACGCGCCCCCCCGCAGCAGTGAGATTTCTCAGGCCTGCGTCCTCCGGTCCGAGATGACTTGGTGTTCATCAGGCGATGGGCCGCGGTCTTCTTCCCCGCGTGGTGCCTCGCCGGCCTCGCGGGGTGGTGGAGCCTCGGCACCTGCGACTCCACGATGGCCCTGCTCTGGCCCGGCTTTCTGGTCTTCTTGTTCCCAACGCGTGATCGACACCGTCGAGAACCTCGGAACGGCGGCGACGGAACCCGCGGTTGCATCCCGTCCGTCGCCAAGGCGGCGGCCGCCCCTCAGACCGGCCGGCGCGTCCGCGAGCAGTACGCCGACACCGGCGGCTTCACCGACCACGTCTTCGCCGCGTGCTCGATCCTCGGCTACGCGTTCGTCCCGCGCATCCGGGACCTGCCCTCGAAGCGCCTCTACGTGTTCGAGCGCGCGGGCGTCCCGAAGCGCCTGCGCCCGCTGGTCGGCGGCAAGGTGAACGTGGCCCTGATCGACCGCAACTGGGCGGACATCCTGCGGGTGGCGTCCACGATGGCGGCCGCAAGCCCGCGTCTACGACGACTTCGACGTGATCCTCATGACCGGCGAGGTCAGCGAGGCCTGCTCGGCCTGCCACGAGATCTACCGCGACAGCTACGCCGATCCGTCCACCCCGCGCGGCTCGCCCCCCGGCGAGCAGGGACGTTGGCGGAAAACGCCAGCGCGGCGGCGTTTCCGCCCGAGGTTTGCCGCGTGGCGCCGTAGTCGGCGCCACGCCGGCACGAGCGTGGTGGCACTGACCACGGCGCCGCCGATGCTCAGAACGATGACGACGGCATCCCAGAGCGGGCGCTCGTAGTAGAGGAACGGGAAGTCGAAGCTGTGCAGCCCCTGGTACAGCCAGCGCAGCAGCCGCCGGGTCTCATCGGTCCTCAGGGCGATGCCACCGCCAGCCGGATCCAGGTAGAGCCAGGTCGCATCCGGGTCCAGGTAGCGCACCCGCAGCACCGGCAGCGACCGTGTCCCCCGCGCGTCGTAGTAATGGTCGTCGAACTCATGCAGCCACACCGCGTCCTGCACCGGCACGCCGGGCATCGCCGCCCTCGCTAGCTCGACCAGCGACTCGTCCCCGAGGTGCCTCTCTTCGAATGCGGCGAATGTGCCGGTCTTCGGTCGCCTGGCCGATACATAGCGCCGCTCCAGCACGGGTCGCGGCGCCCGCGGCATCAGCCCGACCTGCATCCACTGCGCCGCCTCCTCGTTCGTAGGCGCGCGGTAGCCGAGCCAGTACGGCTCGCCCCGGACCTGAACGACTTCGAGTTCCTTGAGCAAGCCGGCCGCCTTGAACGCCCTCTCGATCTCCGCCGCGGCCGCCCGCAGGTCGTCGAGCGTCAGCCGGTCGACCCGGAGCGGCCCGCCCGTGAACACCTCACGCTGCTCACGCGAGACGCCTGGAGACTGGAACCAGTCGAAGGGCCCCACCGAGAGCAGGCCGCTGTAGGTCCAGGTGAAGGTGATGACGCCGAAGAACAGGCCAGCATAGTGATGCCACTTCATCAGGCCGACGTAGGGCGACGGCACCGGGGCGCTGCGCGACCGCAGGCGGAACCGTCGAATCGGGGAGTAGCGCCAGACCCCCCAGATCAGGCCGGTAAGGCACATCACGCAGCCGAGGAGCGACGACCAGATGATGACTTCCAGCCAGACCGATCCATGCCTGCGGAGCGGCGTGAAGTAGATCCAGTGGGTGACCGGTCCCAGGTATCCCCAGAAGCGCTCGCTCCGGGTCGTGCGGAGCGCCACGTCGCCGGTAAGCGACGACACGTACAGCCGCGTGTCGTCCGCATCGTCGAGGGCGAAGCGATGCATCGGCATCTGCCCGCGGGCCTGCAGCGTCCACTGATCGGGCTCGGTGAGGTAGCCGTCGTAGTGAAACGGGCCGTCGTATCCCGGGGCGTAGCGGCGGACGAGTGCTTCGGCCTCGGCCCGACCCACGTGGGTGAGCACCTCGCCCGTGTCGGCGAAGACGATCTTCTCGCTGCGAGAGGCGCCGAGGCGGTACACGGTCCGGTTGCCGCGCATCCCGATTCTGACGCGATCGACGCGGATTCCCGCCGAGCGGGACGCCGTGTTCCCGTCCGCGGTTCGCGTCAGCTCGGCGGGAGCGCTGCCATCGTGGGCGAGGAGGCCGGCCGCGCGCGCAGCCTCGAGCGGCGTCAGCGTCACGGCGGCGAGATCGAGCGCGGGCGCCCGAGCGAGGCGCTCTTCGTTCGCCAGTCCCGGCATGCGGGCGTACATCATCACCACGCCCGACACGAACCAGGCAACGAAGAGGACGCCCCCGGCTATTCCCAGCCACCGGTGGACGTAGACCGTCCCCCTACGCCAGTCGAGCCAACGCTTCATCGGTCGTATGGTCCTCGAGGGAAACTATGGGAACGCACCACTATAGGGCGGGCAGCAGAGCGCACCAACTTAAGAGTTGCTGAAATCGTCTTAAGGAACGCGTCAGACTTGCGGCTGCTGCCGCGGGCGCGAACCGCGCCGTGGGATTGTCCTCGGCATCGGAGGCAACGCCCTCGGCGCCGCGACCCTCATCCCCGCATGGCGTCGGCTGAGCCGAAGGACCCGCCTCTTGCTGGGAAACGGGACGCGGCCGGGACGAGGGTCCGGCGGCGGAGCCAAGTCAGAACCCGACGAGGAGCGCGACCTCCGCCGAGCGCGGCATTCCCAGGAACCACTGCGGCTCGACGTTCGAGTAGTAGGTGGTCGCGTACAGCTCATCGAACAGGTTGTTCACGCGCACGTCGAGGTCGACGTTCTCGCTCAGCCGCCGCCGCACGCCGGCGTCGACCACGGTATAGCCCGGCACCGTCCCGCTGTTCGCGTGGTTCCAGAACCGGTCGCCCACGTGCTGGACGCCGCCCCGGAACTGCCAGCTGCCGGGCGCGTTCCAGGTGAGCCACAGATTGAAGAGCTGCTCGGGGATGTTCCGCGGCGTGTTGCCATCGCGCGACACGAGCACACCGCCGACCGTTTGCGCGAAGTCGTCGTAGCGCGCATCGAGCACCGCAACGCTCGCATCGAGGCCGACGCCCGCGGGCAGCGACAGGCCCAGCGTCGCCTCGATTCCCCGAGAGGACTGCTGTCCGATCTGCAGGCTCGTCCCCGGGTTGAGGGGGTCGGGAGCCAGCAGATTGTCCTTCACGATCTGGTAGCCGGCCAGGGTCCACTGGCCCCGATCGTCCAGGAAGCTCAGCTTCACGCCGGCCTCGATCTGCCGGCCGACGGTCGGTTCGAGGGCCAGCCGTGTGGCCGTGTTGCTGATGACGTTGCCGATGACGTCGGTGGCCGTCGAGTATTGCCCGTACAGGGACAGGTCGGGCCGGACCGAGTAGACGACGCCGCCGCGCCAGCTCACGGGGCTGTACAGACCCCCGGCGGTGGCTTCGCGCAGCAGCTCTTCGCGATCGACGTCATAGCGGTCTACGCGAAACCCGCCGACCAGCGAGAACTCGGGCGTAATCTCCAGCCGGTCCTCGGCGAACATCGCCACCCGGTGGGTGCTGGTCCTGTACTTCGGGAACGTGCCGGCCACGTTCAGGAACTGCCCGGGCTCGGGGGCCACCAGGTCGACCACGCTGGTGCCGCCGTAGGGGCTGTTGTTGGTGTGCTGGAAGCGGACGCGGGTGTAGTCGAAGCCGGCGCTGAACGTGTTCGGCCGGCCGAACAGGGGACGGTCGATGACCGCGTCGGTCCGGCTTCCGTACTGCTTCTGATCATGGAGGATCTCGAGATAGAACTCGCGGAACACCGTCCGCGCCGCGGGGTCGATCAGGTAGTTCTCCAGGTTGCGCCAGTGGCGGTCCGCCTTCAGGTACTGGGCGCCGGTGCGAACGCGGACGCCCTCCGCCGGCTGCCACTCGATCCTCGCCTGGGTCCAGCTGTCCTCGTACCGGATCCGGCCGTCGCTCACGTTGTAGTTGGTCGTGCGCAGGGTATCGTCCACCTGGCCGGCGACCGACGGCGTGCCCCAGTAGCGCTCCGGCTGCTGGTCCCCGTAGTCCTCCGCAAGCGTGAGGGTGAGGTTCGGCGTCAGGTCGAAGCGGAACGACGCCGAGAGCGCGGTGCTCGACATCTCGCCGTAGCGGTCGAGCCAGCCGTCCGACCGGTTGTGGCTGAGGTCGACCCGATACGCGGCCCGTTCGTTGATGGGGCCGCCGCTGCCGAGGGCGGCGCGCCACGTGTCGAACGAGCCCGTAACGATGCGGACGGCGTTCTCGCGCACCTCGGTGCTCGGCCGGCGGGGGACGATGTTGATGACCCCGCCGATGGCGCCGGTCCCGTACAGCACCGACGACGGCCCGCCCATCACCTCGATGCGCTCGACCGTCCACGGGTCGAACGGGAAGGTCACGGTGCCCGCGCCGACGAAGAGCTGCTCGCCGTCGAAGAGCTGCATGACCGATCCGTTGCCGCCGAACCCGCGCGAGCTCACCGAGCCGCCGCCGTTGCCCGGATTGGCTTGCGTCGCCACCCCGACCATCCGGCTCTTGGCCTGCGCCACCGACGCGTCGCCCCGCTCGCGCACGGTGGCGCCGCTCACCACGTGGACGCTCGCCGGCGTCTCCAGCATCGACATGCCGAGGCGGCTGGCGGTGATGGTCGGCTGGGTCAGCGCCACCAGCGCCGGCGCGGTCACGCTGACCACCTCGGCGAGGCCCGCCACGTCCATCACCACGTCGACGGCGACGGGACCGTCCACCACGGTGACCGGCTGCCGCCACGGCGTGAAGCCGGGTGATTCGACCTGCAGCGTGTAGACTCCGGCCGCCACGCCATCGAACGAGAAGGCGCCGTCGGCGGCGGTGCGGGTGGAACGCACGTCGCCGCCGGCCGATACGAGAGAGACAGCGGCATCGGCCACCACCCCGCGCTGAGGATCGGTGACGGTGCCGCGCAGGCCACCCGTCTGCGCCTGGGCCACCGCCCCGAGGATCCAGAGCGCGAACGTGAACGTCGCGCCGCGCCGCCGATACCACCGTCGTCTCCCGTTCCTCGTCATCGACATCAGCTCCTGGAGTCAAGACCCTGGCAAGTTTGAATCCAGTCGAGACTACGATGAAACCTGTCGCGACAACCCTGAAACTTCGCTGAAGATTCCGTGAAGCGCTATTCAGACAGGGTCTGGCGCCGGACGGGCGGGGCTGGCCGTTGTGGCAGAGTGACGCACGGGGAGAAGCTCTGCGGAGGCAGTACGGACGGGAGTTCGACTCATGCGCAAGAGGTGGCGGTCGGCTTCGTGATTGTGGTCGCGTTGACGGTCGCGACAGCAATCGCGTACGGGCTCTCTTCGACATGTCTCTATCTCTCGACTGCTTACTCGTGGGACGTCCTCTCAATGCGTCGCGCACGCGGAAACGGCATCCCTCGTGCCGAGCCGGATGTGAACCTCGCCGATGAGGGTTGCGAGGCGGCTGAACTCCTCCGGCTTGAGCGTCAACGTCACGCGGTTGACGCGCAGATGGAGCAGGCCGTGGCCGCACTGGTACACGGCCAGCTCCGCCCTCTTGACCAACGCTTCCGAGTCGTGGTCGCCGTGCATGGTCGACTCCATTTCGGGAACTCCTCTACTTTGGCGGACGCGGGATGCGCCCGGAGGGCGCACCCCGGCCGCGAATGGACGGTCGAGACGTTTCTACCAGTCGTAGGCCAGGGAGGTAATCACGCTGACCCCGGGGCTCGAGTACCGATCGATGACCGGATCGTCGGCCGGCCGGCCGCGTACGTTCCACCACTCGAAGTACTTGGCGTCGGTCAGGTTGAGCAGTCCGAGGCGGAACTTGAGGGCCTCGGTGACCGAGAAGAAGCTGACCAGATCCACAATCCGGTGGGCGTCCGGCGCGAACTGATCGTCGCCGCCCTGCTGGTATTGCTCGACCAGCTTCAACGACAGCTCGGTGCCCCAGCGGCCGGACGGTTGCACGTAGCGGAGCCCGATCACCCCTTCGTCCGGGGCGATGGATCCGAGCGGGGTTTCCTCCGCGAGCGGCGGATCGTCGGCGGCGCCCTGCAGAATCTCCACGCCGTCGACGCGCGCGTAGCTGCCCCGAATCATCACGCTGTCGCTGAGGTACGCCTCGCCGCGCAGCTCGACCCCCCTGATCTCCGCCTGGTCGAGGTTCTTGCTCTGGAACTCGAGCAGCCGCGTCCGCGGGTTGAAGCCGATGTCGGTCATCTCTATGAAGTCGTCGTAACGGTTCGAGAACCCGGTGAGGCCGAGGCTCGCGCGGTCGAACGCGGTCCGGATGCCGACCTCCAGGTTGTCGCTGGTCTCCGCCCGGAGATTCGCATTCGGCAGCGTCGTGTAGCCGCCGCGGGGATTGGTGAAGCCGGTGTTGATGGCGCTGTAGGGCGGCGCCCGGAACCCGCCGGCATACTGCGCGTGCAGGGTCACGACGTCGGTCAGCCGCGCCGCCACACCGATCTTCGGCGACAGGGCGCCGTCCGAGAAGTCGGCCGCCTCGGGGTTGAGGCTGGCGACGAAGACGGGGTCGGCCTGGTTGGCGTCGAGCGAGAAGTGGTCGTATCGCACGCCGGGCACCAGCGTGACCCGGCCGAACCGGACCTCGCCCTGGAGATAGGCCCCCCGCCTCGACGACGTCGCTCTCCGGAAAGTACTTGGTGGGAAAGATGAGGCTGGTCGCCACCGGCTGGCCGGTGGCCGCGTAGGTCTCGGCCCGGTCGCGCTGCATGTCGAAGTAGTCGGTCTTGTAGCTGGCCCCGAACGTGACGAGCACGCCGTCGTCCGCCCCGCCCAGCCATTGCTGACCCTGCGCCGATCCGCCGCGGCCGGCCTGCTCGTGGTCGACGTTGCCGTGGCGCATCGACCCGAACGGCGGTCCGAAGCCGAACGTCATCCGTTCCTCGTCGACGATCTGCGCGGTGTCGTTGAACTGACCGTAGACCTGCCACGACAGCAGGTCGAGACCGCGGTCGACGAGGGTGTGGTCGAGCGAGAACCGCTGCCGCCTCTGCGTGTCGAGGGCCGCCGTTTCGTTGATCAGGTAGGAGAACCGCCCGAAGTCGATCAGCCCGTTGTTCGAGAGCCACTGCGTGTCGACACGGGTGTCGTAGAGCTCGGCGGTGGTGCGGAACCGGCTGCCCGGCGACGCGTTGAAGACCAGCTTGGCGAGGACCTGCTGCCCTTCCACGTCCTGCGGATTCGGCACGGTGCGGGTCTCGTCCCGCGTGTCGACGGTGCCCCGGTTGCGGATCTCGTTGCCCCGGTTGAGGCTCCCGAACACCGACGCCTGGACCCGCTCGCTGCCCCCGGCCAGGGTGAAGTTGACGCCGACGTCGTTCGCGCGGCCGTCCCAGGTCGTCTTGCCCCCGACGTAGAACCGCTGGTCCCGCAGGTAGTCGGCGGGGTCCTTGGTGAACAGCGACACGACGCCCCCCAGCGCGTCGCTGCCGTAGAGGGCGGAGTTGGCGCTGCGCACGATCTCGACCGTCTTCAGGACGTCCACGTCGAGCCCGGCCTGGTGGACGTTGAACGGGCCGAAGTCGAACTGCTCCGAGGTCTGAACGCCGTCCACCATCGTCATCACGCGGTTTCCGCCGATGCCGCGGATGTTGAAGCCGTTGAGCCCGAGGCGGGTCACGTTGTTCTCGACGTAGACCCCCGGCTCGTACTTCACGAGGTCGGCGAAGTCCTCGATCATCCGTTCCTGGATCGTCTCGCCGTCGATGACCGACACCATGCCCGGCGTGTCCCGCACCGGGGCCGGCCGCATGGTGGCGGAGACGGACACGGAATCGAGAAAGGTGAGCGGGTCGTCGGACGCCGGTTCCGCGTCGGTCTCCGCCGCGTCCGGTTGCGCGGCGGCCGCCGGCTGGCCCGAGTCCGGCTGCGCCGGCGCGGCGGCGGGACCCGACAGAATCAGGACGAGGACCGCCAGGGCGGCCGCAGCCGGCGTCGTGGGCGCGCCGCCGTCGAAGCGGGGTCGGTGCAGGGGGTGCATTGCATGAGCTCCTGTTGGTTTCCGGCGGCGAACGAGGCGCCGGTGCGCGGCCGGACTCGCCCGCGGCATCCGCGGGGGCCGTCCCGAGCTGGTGTTGCGTCCGTGGGTGTTCGTTTCCTTCGTCGCGGGGCCGTGCGGGGCCTTCCCGGGACGTGGGTCTCAGTCGACCGACCGCCCCACCCGGATCACCTCGGTCCCCGCCCGGATGACGATGGCGTCGTCCACCGCCGCGAAGCCGGTCACCGGCGCGTCGACCGACAGGGGGTTCGTCGACAGCACCTCCGGCGCGTCGGTCGAGGCGCTCAGCACCTGGGTGACACCCTGCTCGGTGAAGAAGTAGACGCGGTCGCCGTGGCCGAGCGGCGTCGCCCAGGTCGACGCGGGCAGGCGGTGGGTCCAGCGGACGGTCCCCGAGTCCGGCGCGAGGCAGCGCGCGGCGCCGGCCGGGTTCACCCAGTAGACGCAGTCGCGGTACGCGAAGGGCGAGGCGAAGTTCGAGGCCGAGCCGGCCGTCCACGCCACGTCCGACCGGTCGAGGGCGCCGGTGCGGCCGCGGCGCAGCGCGAGGTTGGCCTCGACCGCCATGCCCCCGATGATCACGAGGTCGCCGGTGACGGTGGGCGACGGCACGTGGTTGCCCCGGAAGCCGGCGAACGACCAGCGGAGGTCGCCGGTCCCGGCGTCGAACCCCTCGATGCGGCCGGAGGCGCTGACCACGATCTCGTCCCCGTCGGGGGCGAGCACCGGCGTGGTCCAGGCCACGCCCGGCTCCCGGTCGGTCTTCCACACGGTCTCGCCGGTGCGCGGGTCGACGGCCAGCAGGTACGAGTAGGTGCGCCGGGTCAGCAGGATCACGACCGCGTCGTCGGTCAGGAGGACCGAGTTGCCGACGCCGTGGTTGCCGCCGACGGTGCCGTAGTCGGCGCTCAGGTCCCGATGCCACACCGTGTCCCCGTCGTGGGTCAGCGCCATCAGGTCGCCGCTGTCGAAGAAGGCGTAGAGCCGCTCGCCGTCGACGGCCGGCGGCGGCGCCCCCTTCGACACGTACTCGTTCCATTCGAACGCCTCGGCCGCGTCGAACCGCCGGCGCCAGCGTTCGGAACCGTCCTCGAGATGCAGGGCGGTGACGTAGATGGTCTCCTTCATCACGCCTTCGAGCGACGTGAGGAAGACCGTGTCGTCCCAGATCACCGGGCTCGACTGCCCGAAACCCGGCGTCGTCGTCCGCCAGGTCACGGTGTCGTCGGACCAGGTGAGGGGAAGCCGCGCCGCGCGGCTGACGTTGGTGTCGCGTCCTCCCCGGAAGCCGGCCCAGCGCGTGGCGCCGGCTCGGTCCGCCGGCTCGCGGTCCGACGCGCCGACGTCCACGACCTCGATCGTCGCGAGATGTCCCTCGCGGCCCGCGCCCCCGACCGCCAGCAGGTGCGTGCCCACGGGAATCAGCCGGTGCATGTAGCGCGGCTGGGCGAGGGTCGCGACCGGCTCCCACGCGGCTCCGTCCTCGGCCAGGCGGTACGTCTGACCGTCGGCCTGACCGACGAAGAGGCGGTCCCCGTCGCTCGCCGCGGCCGCCCCGAAGCCCAGCATGCTGCCCACGGGCAGGTCCGGGCCCTTCGACCACGCGCCGGTTTCGGGATCGAGCACATCGACCGTGGACACCGGACCGGCCCCTGGGGACAGGCCTCCCAACGCGTAGACGCGGCCCCCGCGAGCGCCGGCCGCGAGCGCCCGCCTCTGGAAGGGGGCGGGAATCTCCCGCCACGCGGTGGCGCCCTTCAGGTCGAGGGCCAGAACCGTGTCGGCCCAGGCTGAGTCATGACCGGGACCGCGCATGTCCCAGCCCCCGACCACGTAGAGGACCCCGCCGGCCACCACCGCGTCGTGGGACGAGCGCCCCGCCGGCATGTCGGGCAGCGCCTCCCACCGATCCGCGGCCGCGGAGTACCGCGCGACCGACCGGCTCGAATGCAGCACCGAGGGCTCGGCCGCGGTGGCGTTGGCGGCGCTGAAGCCGCCGACTCTGTAGACGGCAGTGCCGTCGGAAACGAGGACCGCACCTTGGAGGCGGGGGCCGCGGGCCAGCTCTTCCCACGTCGCGCCGGCGTCGAGAACCAGCCGCCTGAACCCGGGGCTGATGTTCTCGAGGGAGTGGGCATGGACCCGGCCTACGTGGCCCCCGTAGACGTAGAGTGCTCCGTCGAGGCCGACGGCGCCGAAGCTGGCGACGGCCTCGAGCAGATCGGGCGGACGCCACCCGCCGAGGGTGTCGTCCTGCGCGCTCGCGGGGCGGGAAGTGGCGAGCAGCAACGCGAGGACGAGGGTGAGGACGAGGCCGGCGCGACCCGGCAGCGTTTCGGTATGGCGCATGGATGCAGTCCTTGCTGAACTGATATTGAGTCTGAGTCTCAATTTCAACATGGCGCATTCTATCGGCGACCGATTCGGTCGGTCAAGCAAGAAAGTGCGTCGAGACGGAGGCCTTCAACCGGGCAGGATCCTCGACGCCGCGGGCTGCTAGTCCGCCGCGTCGACGCCGCGGGCGTGGGCGAGCTCGCGCACGCTCGGATTGACCGAGGGCCGGAACGGGACCTCGCACACCCGGGCCGGAACGGGCTGCCCGGGTGTGCTCGCGTACTCGTCGGGCAGCCAGACGCGGAGCTCGGTACCGACCGCCGACCGGGCGACCGGCACGTGGCGGAGGGCGATGTTGCAACCCAGCTCGGGGGAGTACCAGGGTGAGGTGAGGTACCCGATCGGGTCGCCGCCGGCGGCGTCGGAGACCAGCCAGAAGTCCGGCGCGCAATCGTCGATGGGTTTGCCGCCCAGCGTCATGCCCACCATGACCATCCTGAACGGGGGCCGCCCCGCCTCGATCTCGGCCCGCATGCGTTCGAGGGCGGCCCGGGTCAACCGCCGTTTTCGACCGCCGAGGACCGACCGCGGGGGCCCCCCGGTGACCGCGTCGGCCGATGCGAGGATCCGCCGGCGGTCCGGGCCGGGAGCGCAGCCGGACTTGCGCCTGCCGGGCCTGTCGTCACGAGCAACCGGGAGATCGAAGATGCAGCGATCCACCACGAGCAGCCCCGCGCCCGCGCCGGCGGCGGCGCCGGCGCGGGCGACGATCGCCGTGATCGGCGCGGGCATCGTCGGCAACTGCCTCGTCGGGCATCTGGCGGATCTGGGGTGGGAACACCTCGTGCTCATCGACCAGGGACCGCTTCCCAACCCGGGCGGCTCCACCGGCCACGCGTCGAACTTCATCTTCCCGACCGATCACAACCGCGAGATCGCGATGCTGACCCTGGACAGCCAGCGGCAGTACGCGGCGCTCGGTGTCAACACCACCTGCGGCGGCATCGAGGTGGCGCGCACCGAGGCACGCATGGAGGAGCTGCGCCGCCGCATGACCTCGGCGCGGGTCTGGGGCATCGAGGCCGAGCTGCTGTCGCCGGACGAGGTCGTCGCGAAGGCGCCCTTCGTGAACCGCGACGTCATCCGGGGCGGCTTCTACACGCCGAGCGTGTCGGTGGTCGACTCGGTGCGGGCGGGCACGATCATGCGCGAGCGGGCGCAGGCGAAGGGTGTGCTGACGGTGATGGCCGACACCGAGGTCGTCGGGCTCGAGGTGTCGCGCCCGCGGTTCGGACGCCCGCGCATCTGCGCCGTGGTGACCGCGCGCGGCGCGATCGCGGTCGAGCAGGTGGTCATCGCCTGCGGCGTCTGGAGCCCGCGCCTCGCGGCCATGGCCGGGGCCACGATTCCCCTCACCCCGGCCATGCACCAGATGGCCGACCTGGGGCCCATCGACCTCCTGCAGCGGACCGGCAACGAGATCGCCTATCCCATCGTGCGCGACATGGACACGTTCATGTACGAGCGGCAGAGCCACGAAGCGATGGAGGTCGGCTCCTACGCCCATCGCCCCATCCTGGTGCGCCCCGACGACATTCCTTCGCCGGCGGTGGCGGAGCGTTCGCCCACCGAGCTGCCGTTCACGGCCGGCGACTTCGCGCCCCAGCTCGAGCGCGCCCGCGAGATCATGGGCGAGCTGCTCGCCGGCTCCGAGATGCAGTACTCGGTGAACGGCCTGCTGTCCCTGACCCCCGACACGCACCAGGTGCTGGGCGAGACGGCCGAGGTGGAGAAGCTCTGGTCGGCGGCGGCGGTCTGGGTCAAGGAGAGCCCGGGCACCGCGCGGCTCATCGCGGAGTGGATGACGCACGGCTACCCGCGCCTGTGCGATCCCCACGGGTCCGACGTCACGCGCTTCCAACCGCACGAGCGGACCGGGCGGCACATCCGCGAGCGGTGCCGCGAGCACTTCAACAAGACCTACGGCATCGTGCATCCGCGCGAGCAGTGGGCGTCGGGCCGGGGCATGAGCCGGGCGCCGTTCCACGACCGGACCGCCGCCCTCGGCGCCGAGTTCCACGAGGCGCGCGGCTGGGAGCGGCCCCAGTGGTACGCGTCGAACGCGGACCTCGTCGAGCGCTACGGGGTCGAGGGCCGCCCGCACGAGTGGGACCGCCGCTGGTGGTCGCCGATCATCGACGGGGAGCATCTCCACCTGCGGGAAAAGGTGGGCATGGTCGATCTGAGCGCGTTCCAGATCTTCGACGTGTCCGGACCCGGCGTCGTGCCCTACCTCGAGCGGCTGGCCGTCAACCCCTGCGACGTGAGCGTCGGCCGCGCCGTGTACACGCCGCTGCTCACCCCGGACGGCGGCATCCGCGCCGACCTCACCATCCAGCGGCTCGCCGCCGATCGGTTCCGCATCGTGACCGGCGCCTTCGACGGGGCGCGCGACGAGGTCTGGTTCCGCCGCCACCTGCCCGCCGACAGCACCGTGCAGCTCGAGAACCGGTCGTCGGCGCTGTGCACGATCGGCGTGTGGGGCCCCGATGCCCGCGCGCTGCTCTCGACGATAGCCGACGTCCCCCTCTCGCAGGAGGCGTTCCCGTACGGCACGGTGCAGGAAGCGATGGTCGACGGGGTGCCGGCGACGATGCTGCGCATCTCCTACGTGGGTGAGAGCGGCTGGGAGATCTACGCGCCGACGCCGCACGGCGTGCGTCTCTGGGACGCGATTATGGAGGCCGGCCGCGACCTCGACACCCGGCCGGTGGGCATCGGCGTCTACGGCACCACGGGCCGGCTTGAGAAGGGCTACGCGCTGATGGGTGCCGACCTCGGCTCGGAGCACTCGCCGGTCGAGGCGGGCCTGGCGCGGGCCGGGGTGAAGGACGCCGACTTCATCGGCAAGCCCGCCTACCTGCAGGCGCGTGCCGAGGGCCGGCCGCGAAGCTGTGCACCCTGACCATGGACAGCCACATCGGCGCGGCGGGAGCACCCCGCTTTCCCACCGGGGGTAACGAGCCGATCCTGACCCCCGACGGCACCCGCATCGTGGACGCCCGCGGCCGCGAGTCGCGAGTCACCTCGGCCGGCATGGGGCCGTCGGTCGGCAAGTACCTGCTGCTCGCCTACCTGCCGGTCGAGCACGCGGCGCCCGGCACCCGGCTGCAGGTGTTGTACATGAACGAAGCCTACCCCGTGACGGTGGCCGCCAGCCCTGTATTCGATCCCGGGAATACCCGGATGAAGGCATAGGCACCCAGGCATCCAGCACCAGGGCGGCGCCGGCGTCAGGGGTGTCGCCGTTCGTCACGCAGGAACGCGACGATGGCCGCCGTCCGCTCCCAGCTCTCCACCTGCTTCTCGAGCTGGGACCGCGCCCGCCTCCTCCCCGCCGGCCCGTACACGGCGGGCGGGCTCCAGGTCGCGCTTGGGAAGGGTCGTGCCCTACCTCGGAGCGGCGCTCGACGCCAACCACTGCCCGCCTCGTCGTGTCGGACCGGCGGCGGCTGGCGTCGCCGAGCACGACCCGTGACTTGGTCCGCTCCCCGGGCTATGCTGGAGAGGATTCCCCAATGTCAGAGGTGCCGGCGGCGGATGCTTGCCGCCCAACTTGTCCACCGGAGGCGGGTCGCGCGCGGAACACCGCCAACGCGTTGCAAGCTCGGCGACGCCGTCACGCTTGCCGAGTCCGCACCCCGGGCCGCCGTGAGTCCAGCGCTAGCGGGCGGCGGACGCGGGCCGGGTTCCGCGGCGTGTCCCTGCACCGACGAGAATCTGGAGCTCCCCATGTCGTTCCCGATCTGGCGTCTTCGATTCGCGGGCTCGGCGCTCGCCGGCGCACTCTGCCTCCTCGGCGCCTCGCTGCCCGCCGAGGCCCAGGAGCACACCCTGTATGTGAGCGTCACCGACGGCGACGGCAATCCCGTCACCGGCCTCACCCCGGGTGACGTCACCGTGAGGTGGGACGGCGAGAACGTGCAGACAACCGGGTTCGAGGCGTTCGGCTGGCCCGTGCGCCTCACGGTCTTCGTCGACAACAGCCGCCATGGGGCCCGCTCGGTGGAGCACATGCGCGACGGCCTGCGCGCGCTGCTTCGGGAGCTCCCGGACGAGATGGAGGTCGCGCTCCTGACCACGGCCTGGCAGGCGCGCTGGATCACCCCGCACACGTCCAACCAGGCGGAGCTGGAGCGAGGCATCTCCGTCATCACCCCGGACACCAACGCCCCCGCGCGGTTCATCGACCCCCTCGCCGGAGAGGCGGCCCGCATCAACGAGGACGACGACCGCGAGTACTACCCGGTCGTCGTCATGGTCGGCGCCCACCTGGTCGACAGCAGCACGAGCCAGCAGGGCCGGGTGGACCGGATGGTGGAGCGACTGGTCGACAACGCGGTGGAGGTCCACACCCTGCAGTTCGTCACCCCCAGCACGTTCACGCATCGACGCGCGGTCATCGGCGACCCGGTCATCGGCGAAGTGCTTGTGCCGATAACGCGCGGCAGCTTCGAGGAGATCACCGATCGCCGCACCTTCGTCGAGAAGCTGGCGACGCTGGGCAGGGACATCGCCCGCAAGCACCGAGTCGTGAGCAGCCAGTACCGCGTCACCTATCGGCAGCCCCGCAACCCGTCCCCGCAGCCGGCCATCGACGTCGTCACCGAGCGACAGGGACTGCACATGATCCCGACTCTGGACGGCAACGTCCCGGCCCGGATGCCGGAGATGTAGACCATCGCACCGACGCAGTCGTAGGCGAGCTCATGATCGCTGTGATCTCGTAGGTCAACGTAACCCCGCTTATTCGACCCTCCCGCAGGTGACAGCCATGGCAATCCGGCTTGACGAGCTGAACGATCTGGAGTTCAGGGGGCCACTGGGAGCGGCGCGGCGCATCCTCAAGTCCGGCGAAGTCGCCCGCGAGCGGTCGGCCAAGCGTCGAGGCGCTGGAGCGCCCCCGGAGTATGCCCCGCCGGTGTTCGGGCTGACGGAGGCCTCCGCGAGTCGGCGCTCGGTCGGCGCCGGGCGCTCGCGCTCGGCCGGCGGCGGATGGGGGCGAGGAACTCAGTCACCGCGGGGTGTCGCCAGCGCCACCACCGTCACCGCGTCGTTCCCAAGCTCCTTGTCCCGCGACCCCGTCGACTCCATGTCTCCCCCCAACCGCGGCAACAGTATCGGGGCGGACGCCCGTCCACCCCCAGCCACCTCCCCGGTGTTCACGGTGTGTAGTGCGGGGCTACGCCAACCTGGGAGCACGCTCGTTCGTACTCGATCCGCGCTTTCTCGTACTCCTTGCTTGCTTTAGCGAGTGCCCGCTCGGCCTCGAAAAACAGCTTGCGTGTCTTGATGATACCGTCCCACTCCGATGTTGGTGCTGTCAAAATCGTCTCCTCCGAACGGAGGCCATCGGCGATTATGGTCGACGACCACTGTCAGGTAGTGATGGCGTTTCCGATAGCTGAACTTTCGTCGATCTCCTCCAGCGACATCGACCCAGAGGTACGGCCGCTACGGCTCCCGCCATCAGGGGGCCGTGTTCGGGTTCGACCGTCGCCGAAACTGCTCCACCAAGTATCGAGTCGAGCCGTAGTTGCGCCAGGTCCGGTGCCTGACTGGCTTGGTCTCCTGACCGGTGAGCGCGGCGAGATGCAGACGGAGTTCACCTTCGTCGAGCAGCCCGCGGGCGGCGCAGTGCCAGCAACCGAGCCGGACCTGGCCCAGCTCTCCCTGCCGAACCCAGGCGGCGGAATCCGGGCCGGCGAGGGTCACCGGGCATGGCCGGCACCACTCCATGCCCTCCCGCCGCCAGCCAAACGGTCTCAGACCGGCCGCCAGCCGCGACTCCAGCTTGGCCCAGGTCGGTGCTCGCATACCAGAGGGTGTATCGGCCGCTCAGCCTCGTTCCCAGGCCCGGCCCCCGGGTCCAGAACGAGAGGATGCCCCCGCGGCGCGTCTCGCGGTTGAGCGCGAAGCCCGAGCCGTCGAGCAGGTTTCCGCCCCCGAGCCCCATCGAGAGCTGCCGCGGTCCAACCTCCCGGCGCCGGGCAACGGGTCCGAGTTGACGGTCGTCCCCGTCGCCGCGCCGTCGGTCAACACCCCCGGCGACGCGTTCGACAGCGTCAGCTTCAGCGTCAGCGTCTCCTCGCCCTCGTCGTGCGAGGCGTCGAGCACCGCCACCTCGACCGTCTTCTCCTACTCGCCCGCCTGGAACGACACCGTTCCGCTCGCCGCCGTGTAGTCCACGCCCGCCTGCACCCGGAGCTGGCCGCGGCCCTCAATGCTATCGACGAGGCGACCGACTGGGGCGGCTTGGCCAACGAGCTCGTCGGCCCGAGGCGCGCCGCGCGTGCGCCGCGGCCGAGGCGCCCGAGACGCCCCATTGTCGGGACGCAGACGAGCCATCCAGCAGGTGTTGCTGTTCCGGGGCGACGACCGGGAAGACGCGCCCGCAATGTTTGCACCTGAACAGCGCTCGCGTAAACCACCCGATAGCCGCCGCGGCCGCCAGTGACGCCGCGTAGAACAGTACCCCGACCTCAATCACTTGGACCACCTGCAGGATGGGACTTGTTCGCGTGACGGCGCCTGTGCGCCCGCCACGTTTAGCAGAGACGGATGAGTAGCGGAAACCGAACGGTCGGGCGCGGAAGCGGCGGCGTCTGGACGGCGGTCGGATTTCCGCCCCCGTCGACCAGCGCGTCGGCACAGAGCCGTTCGACCGTCGTCGTGGCCGGCAGGATGGTTCGCGGGTGCTGGCGCGGCTCCCGAGGCCCCCCTTGCCTTCGGCCGGGGGACGTCCACGTCTCAGATCACGATGCGCTCGATCTCGTCGACGGTCACCGTGTCCGCTGTCCTGTCGTAGAGCTTCGTTGTCTTCGGAGACGCGTGGTCCGCGATCTGTTGCGCGTGCTCGAGCGTCCCCCCGTTCGAGAGGTACGCCGTGATCCCCGTCGCCCGGAACGTGTGGCAGCACGTCGAGGGCGGCAGCCCCGCGGCTGCGGCGCGCCGCTTGATCATCGCCAGCGCGAGCCGCCGATCGAGCACCCGGCCCGTCAGCCGCTGCCCCGCCGGGTCGACGGTCTGGAAGAGCGCCACCTTCGGCTCGTCGAGCCTGCCCGCCTCGACGTAGGCGTCGAGGGCCGTCGCGGCCCGGTGGTGAGCCGGAACGTCGTGGCGCTTCCCCCCCTTCTCGGGTTGTTTGCGGGAGGGGGTGAAATCCTACGTTTAGCTCGCGCGTCACGGTCCTCCGGTTTCAGGACGCAAGGACCTTCTGGCCCTGCTCGCGGAGCTCGCCCTGCGGGCCGACGTACCGGTAGAGCGTCACCGGCCTGATGCCGAGCTCGACCTCGAGCTGACGTTGGGGCTTCGGGCCGAGACTGAAACGCTGGCGCACATCGCCGGGCTCGTCATCGCGGCGCTTCGCCCTCTCGGTTGAGGGGATCGCGGGCGCCCTGGTCGGAACTCGACCTCGCACCCCGGGGCTCAAGCAGCTCCCCCGCCAGACCCAGCCCCTTTGGGCCACCGCGCTCGACATCGAAGTGGACGAGGAGCTTGTCGATCTTGGCCTCGACGCGCCCCAGCCTCTCGTCGGCGGCTTGCTTTTCAGCCTCTCGGCGGCTCTCTTTGGAAATCCGCGCCCATGCGTAGAGAACCGTCAAGATGACGAACGCGATCGGAACTAGAAGCCTCCGGTCGGCGAGGGTTACGGGCTCACCCGCCTTGCGGTGCGCACGACGAGCTTTCCGTGGGCGAAGGCATGATCTCGTCCGAGAGCCGGATGCGGGAAATCCGCACGTCCGGTTCCGACGAGCGGTGACTGGAAACGGAGCCACGGCGAGGAGTGAGGCACCGGCACTCGGCGAAAGCCGCCGGGAACAGCAACCCCCTCCGCCTACTGCCACCGCGCCAGTCGTCGACTCTACACGAGTGTTGTCGGTACCCTAACCACGGGCGACAATGGGCGCACAGAAGCGCAGACGCCGACAAGCGGCGGACACGAACGCGGCCGTCGGGGCCGAGGACACGAAAGCGGCACCGGCCACAGCGCCGAGCCCCCAACACGACAGAATCAGACGAAAGGTAGTCGATGAGAACCGAATGGCGATCGGGTCTGACAGCAGCCACGCTGGCCGCGGCAGTGATCGTGGCCGGTCTAGGCGCCCCGACCGCGGCGCAGACTACCGGGCGGACCACCGGCCCCGCCGGAATCGCGAGCCTCGCCGCCGGCGCCGGCGTGTACATCACCGACCTGGCCGGCGAGCGCCGCAAGGGCACGGTCCAGGAAGCGTCGGGCGCCGGCGTGTCGTTCACGAACGGAAGGGAGTCGTGGACGCTGGCCAGCACCGACATCCAGAAGATCGAGCTGCAGGACCCGCTGCGGAACGGCGCCGCCTACGGGATGGCAACGGTCGCCGGGCTTGTGGCGGTCGGCTGCGCGGCCGCCGGCAGCCGGCCGGGCGAGTGCACCTACACGTTGATCTACAGCCTGCCCGCAATAGCGATCGGGGCAGGGATCGGGGCGTTGGTGGACTCCCGGCAACACGAGGCGGTCTACGACCGACGGACGCACGCGGCCGTGGTGCCGCTGGTGTCGCGGGACCGGGTCGGCGCACAGCTCGCCGTGCGCTGGTAGTGCGATCGCGCTCTTCAGCCTCGCCCTCCGCTCCGCACGGGCTCCCGAAGCTCTGGCAGGCTACCGCCGTCAACCGGAAATCGGGGCCTCGCCGCGGGGGGCGTGTTCGTCATCCCGTTTGTGGTGGGAGCCGCCGGATCCGGCCGCCGGCATCAGCAGGCGTAATTGGTTACCGCGTCGGTACGAGCGGCAAGCGTCGAAGCGCCGGGCGCGACGTGGAAGGCGGCGGTGCAGCGCCGCTACCTTGATCTTGTGCCGGCTGCTCGAATCGACCGCAAGCCGTCGACGGCCGACCAAGGTCCGTCGCCCGTTCGTGCCACGCACCGCCCGACCGACACGGACCGCCCCCGCTGCGTCGCCTTCGTCGACGGCACCCTACGCACCGAGGCGCGGCTGACCCGCACCGGCACCGACGGCGACGTGAGCATCGGCCTGGCGGGAAGCTGGGCGGGGGCGGTGCTCGTCGATGGAGACGAACCGGCCCGCTCCCCGACCGGGTGACGACGGAGGACGCGCTCTACGCCTACGGCTGCTACCTGCGCGGTGGGCGACTCTGGGCGGGCATCGCCCGCCTGGAGATACCGTCAGGCATCGGCCGCGACGCCGCGGTCGAGGCGGCGGGGTGGGTGCCGGGCTTCGCGTCGGCGCTGCACCGGGACGCGCGGGGCCCGGTGAACCTGACACAGATCGCGGGCCTCGAACGGCACCGGCGGGACGCACGCCACGCCTCGCCCTGCGCGCGGTGCGCGAAGCGGTGCCTCGAACGCAACCGCGCACGGACGGCAGGCATTGATCGACGACGAGGGGGACAACCCCCCGCAATAGAGATCCACGACCGCCGATACCGCCTTCAAGGACGACCTCCCGCCGTCTTGCCCCCGCGTCGCGACCGCCGAGCCCGTTCCAGCACGGTACAGCCGGCACCGCCACTGTCGCCGGCCGTCGCCCCGCGGGGCAGCCCTGGAGTCTGCCCCCCGGCCGCGCGGTAGCTGCCCTCAGCAACATCTACATGCGTCGCTTCATCCTGGGCTGGAAGGTGCTGGGGGCCGCCGACCCGCAATTCCATTTGACATTCTAACGGGCGCTGGGGTACGTTCATTGGAATGGCTAATGGAGACCAGTCCAGGGCGGAGGTCCTTCGCGGCACCCTCGACCTGATGGTGTTGCAGACGCTGGTCTCGCTCGGCCCGTCCCACGGCTACGCGATCGCCGCCAGGATCGAGCGGTCTCCGACCGCGCCCTCATCCTCAACATGGGCACGCTCTATCCCGGCCTGATGCGGCTGGCTCAGCGAGGCCTCATCCGGGCGGAGTGGGGGTTGACGAACAAGAACCGACGGGCCCGGTTCTACGAGATCACGACCGCCGGCCGCGGGCACTTGGCCGCCGCAAAGCGCGACCTCGACCGAATGGTGTCGATAATCGACGTGCTCTTTCAGGAACCGGCGTGGACGCCCGGCGGACGCAACTGACGATGCGACGCGAATGGCTGTGCCGTCCGTCGCGAGGCGCGCCGCAGGCCGACCCGTTTGCGCAACGGCGCTGACCAGGAGATCACGATGACTGTCCTGCGCGAGTACCTGCGTCGTCTGTGGGGCGCGCTCCGGCGCAGCCCGACCGACCCTGATCTCGAGCGCGAGTTGCGCTTCCATCTCGAACAAGCGGAGGAGGAGCTTCGCGGCCAGGGCCACTCTCCGGCCGAGGCAGCGCGGCTGGCGCGCGTACGCCTGGGCGGTCTCCCCCAGTCGATGGAGGCGCTGCGCGACCAGCGCGGCTGGCCGTGGCTCGACGACCTGCGGGCCGACGTGCGGATCGGACTGCGCATGCTCCGGCGGAATCCGCTCCTGACGCTGACGGCGACGGTATCGATCGCTCTCGGCATCGGCGTCAACAGCGTGCTGTTCATGTACGCCGACGCCTATATGCTGCGCCCCCTCCCGGTCGCCCACGCGGACGCCGTGGTGACCGTCCGGGCGTCAACCCTGGAAGGCCGCTGGCAGGGGATCGCGTACGCGAACTACAGGGATCTCCGCGAGCGCCTGAGCTCGTTCGAAGGGCTGGTTGCCCGCCGGCGTGTGTCGTCCAGCTTCGCCCAGGCGCGGCAGGACAGCCGCAAGATGAGCGTCGGGATGCTGGTGAGCGACAACTTCTTCGACGTGCTCGGCGTGCGACCCGAGCGGGGCCGGACCTTCGGGCCCGACGAGGGCGTCGCGCCCGGGCGCGATCCCGTCGTAGTGCTCGGCCACGACTTCTGGGCGACGGTGCTGGACGCCGACGACACCGTTGTGGACGACGTCGTCTGGCTCAACGGGGTCGCGTTCACCGTGATCGGCGTCACGGAGGAGTCGTTCACCGGGATGGACGCCATTCTCCGGCCGGCGTTCTACGTGCCGGCGGTGATGGCGGAGAGTCTGGGTGGCGAAGAGGACGTGCTGGAGAGTCGGACCGGCGGCCGGTTCGGGGTCTACGGCCGACTTCGCCCGGGCGTCTCGCAGCAGGCCGCCCTTGCCGAGGTGGAGGCGCAGTGGGCGGGGTTGCAGCGCGAGCATCCGGACGCGGACGTCGGCAGCACGCTGGCGGTCCGGACGGTCCGGCAGGAGCGCATCCAGGACGATCCATCGGTGGCCATCCTCATCCCCATGATGATGGGGCTGGCGTTCACCGTCCTGCTCATCGCCTGCGCGAACGTCGCGAGCCTCCTGTCGAGATGGGCCACGGCCCGTTCGGTGGAGGTGGCGACCCGGATGGCCCTCGGGGGCGGGGCGTCTCGCCTGCTCCGCCAGTTCCTGACCGAGAGCCTGCTGCTGGCGCTCCTCGGGACGGGCGTCGGCATCGCGCTCTCGTTCTTCACGATTCGCCTCGTGGGGAACATCGCGGGCCAGGGCGACGGGGTGCCGCTGGTCATCGAGCCACGAATGGACCACCGGGCGTTGCTCTTCAGCCTGACCCTCACGGGGGTGACGGCGGTACTGGCCGGCCTCGCGCCGGCGCGCTACGGCCTGAAGACCCGTCTGGTATCGGTGCTCAACCGTGCGCGTCAGGGCGACGCCGGCGGGCCCCGGACGCTTGGCCGCAGCACGCTGGTCGTCGTTCAGGTCGCGTTGTCGATGGCGCTGTTCGTAACGACAGGCTTGATGATGGACAGCATCGGGAAGTCGGTCGCGCTCGATCCGGGATACCGCACGGACCGCCGTCTGAGGATGACCCTGGACACGTCTCACACGCGGTACGGACCCGCCCGCACACGAGCCTTCTACAGGCAGCTCGTGGACGAGGTGCGCACACTTCCCGGCGTGACGTCGGTGGCCCTCGCCAGCCGGCTCCCGCTGGACCGCGGCGCCAGCGTCGAGCGCGTCATCCCCGAGGGATACCCGCTACCGGCGGGCAGAGAGGACGAGTCGGTGTTGGCCGCCGTCGTTGACGACAGCTATTTCGACACGATGGGCACACGCATTCGCCGCGGGCGGGCCTTCGACGAGAACGACAGGGAACAATCGCCGCGCGTGGCCATCGTCAACCAGCGGTTCGCGGACATGTACTGGCCCGGGCAGAACCCCGTGGGCAGACGACTGCGGTTGAACGATGATTCGGAGCGTCCCTGGCTCGAGGTGGTGGGGGTCGCGGAGACGGGCAAGTATCGGCTCATCATCGAGGCGCCGACGGCTTTCGTCTTCCTGCCGTTCTCCCAGAACCCGCGCACGCGCATGTCCGCGCTCGTCGAGGCATCGACCGACGCGAACGCCGTGTCGCTGGCGGGCCCCCTGCGCGAAGTCGTGAGAAGCCTGGACGTCGCTCAGCCGATCTTCGGCCTGCAGACCGTCTCGAGCTTCTTCGAGTGGCGGGTGATTGCGCCTCAGCGGCGAGTCTTGAGAATGGTCGGGGCGATGGGCGCACTGGGGCTGGTCCTCACGCTCGTCGGCCTCTACGGCCTCGTCGCCTACTCGGCCGGACGCCGGACGCGGGAAATCGGCATCCGCCGGGCGATGGGCGCCGGCACGGGACGGGTGGTGTGGCTGGTCATGCGCCAGGGCGTGACCCTCTCCCTTGCCGGCATCGTGGCCGGTGGATTCCTCGGCGCGATGAGCGCGGGCCTGCTCGGCAGCCTGATGGCGGGAGTCGAGAGGCCCAGTCCGATGACGTTCGTCGTCGTTCCGTCAGCCCTGATCGGTCTGATGCTCGGCGCCTGCTACCTGCCGGCCCGCCGGGCGGCGCGCATGAACCCCGCAGCCGCGCTCAGGCGTGAGTAGGAGTTCTCCGGAAGCACACTGCGTTCTGCTGTTCTCGGTGACCGTCCGCACCCCCGCCGAGCCGTGGACAACGCCAACGTCAGGCAGCTCGACTCACCCGGGTGCGGGGCGGCTAGTCGCTCCTTGCCCCGGAGGCCGGTCGCGAGCACCCAAGGGCTTGAGTTGAGCCCTGGAGTGTATTTCCGCACGGATCTGGTCGGCGCCGCTCGATGCGTACATCCGCGCCGAGGTTCTCTCCATCGCGGCCACGTCCGCTTCGACGCCCGCGTCCGTGAAGAGCGCGAGGCCCGGCGGTCACCGGTTCGCTTCACGCGCACGGGGGCAAGTCTACAAACCGCGGGCCGACCAACCCGTCACGGTAAACGGCTACAATTGGGCTCGAATGGCTCTCACCCCCGCCGAACGACAGCGCCGGTACCGCGAGCGCCGCGCCGCCGGCGTCCCCGTCCAGCAGCCGCGGCGGCCTCGGACGCCGCCGCGGCCGAAGCGGTGGGCCGACTTCGCGGTCCTCGGTCGAGCGCCGGCAGCAGAGATGCTGACTGCGGTCGAGGGCCTGATGCGGCTTCGACGCCGGGGGGCCCTCGTCGGCGAGGCCGATGTCGTTCTCGCCATCGAATCGGACACCCCGTGGTTCCCGGCCCACGCCCCACTCCCGGGGTGCTTGGTTGGGGCCCGGGGGGCCGCGCTCGGAGCGAAGATCGTGCACCCCGACCGCGCTGTGGTCTGCGCGGTGGGCGACGGCGCCCACGTGTTCCGGGTGCCGACGTCGACCCACCTCACCGCCCGGGCCTGCGACCTGCCGGTGCTGTTCGCGGTCTACAATAACGCCGGTTGGGAACGCACGCGCCGGGCCACCCCCGAACACGCCCCGGAGGGCTGGGCGGCCCGGAACCCGTCGATGCCGCTGTGCGATCTGACGCCTCCCCCGGCCTACGACGCGATCTGCGAGGCGAACGGCGGGTACGGCGAGCGGGTCGAGGACCCCGCGCAACTACCGGCCGCGCTGGCGCGGGCCCTCGACGTGGTGCGGCGCGAGCGCCGGCAAGCACTGCTCGACGTAATCGCCCGCTGACGGCGGCTTGTGTCAGCTTGGTCGTTTGCGGGTGGGGGTCTCCGACCCGTGCGGTCCGCCGGCCCGCTGTCAGGGTACGCTTCATGTAAGCTGGCTGCAGCTGTTCCCGCGCCTCGTACACGCCACCGAGCGCAGCTCCGCGAGGTGGGCCAGCCTGACCGTGGTTGCCCCAGGTGTCAGAACCGGTTCCGTCCACCGCACGGGCGGCAGTCCCTCTCGGCCCCGAAGTGCCGCGACCCGCGCACGCAACTCCTCGAAATGCGTCGTCTTGTCCATCCCGCCGCCGACAGCGCAGACACCGGCGGCAGTGAGGCGCGGCGCCGGCAGGCCGCGCATCCCGTCGAGGAAAGATTGAAGGCGCGGGAACATGGCACTCATACCTCCTCGGGGTTGGCGCCCGCCGCCGCACACGCACTTTGCCTCAGAACACTTCCGGCCCCAGTCCGACCGCTCGCAGCGCCTGGTCGACTGCCCGTTCCACGTCGCTGCCCGGAGCGAGGTCGGCCGCCGACTGGCGGATGACGGCGGCGGCAATCCCAAACGAGCCTGCCGCCGGCATCAAGTGCGTCATCGCCCGGAAAAAGACCCGTTCTATCTCCGCCCGGCGCTCTCCGCCCACGCCATCTACCGTCATGCCGCTGGTACGGTGCGTCCCGCCTTCGATGGCCAGGTAGAAGGCATGACTCAGGATCGTCGAGTTCCAGTGGGAACCTCCGTAACCGGGCTCACTTAGCTCAAAGACCACTTCTCCGTTCACGAACACCAATGGAGAAAAGACGACGTAGTCCTCATCCAGGAGTACAAAGGCGAACTCATAGCGATCACGGTACGTGTCCGGAAACAAGTACGGATGTCCCGGGACCAACGGCTGGGAGCGCGGATCCGGAAGGGAGCGGAGAATGGGCCGGTGCTCGTCGCCGGACACCATATAGTCGGCCGTGACGCCGGTATCCTCGTGAAAGAATTCCACGGCCTGAGCAATGATGTCGGAATAGGCTTCATGAAGAGCGTAGCCCTGAGCAGACCCTATGACGAACCGGCCGTCGACGCACCAGGTCGGGCGTAACACGGTCTCGGGACCGTCCGGCGTGGGTATGCGCAGAGGGACGCGGGTGGCGTCGCACGTGCGAAGCTCGCCCTGGTGGTCAATGAAATCTCGCGGGCCGAGGCGGATGCCGGCAGCCAGGTCGTTGGTAAGTCCGCTATCGTTTCCCGTTCGTCTACTCACGGCATGGTGCGTAACACCGTGCATCATCTCGTGGCCAACGGTGTCCAGGTCTGTCCACGGCGTTCCGTAGAGCATTGCACCAGTACCTTCCGGGCCGTACGGCGGGAGATAGAAGGCCGCGGCGGGAAAGCCGGGGTTGACGATGCTGAGGATGCGGCCGTTGTCGCCATCGAGGCCTTCCCAGCCGTGCCGCTGAAGCAGGTAGTCAAACGTCCAGCCCGTGTGTGCATGGACATCGACCACTGCCGGGTCGTCCCATTCATTGTCTGCATCAGCGGCGACGTCATCCGCGGTCCAGAACGGCTCGCCAGCGGGCAGTCCCTCGCGCATATGTTCCTGAAGCAGGCGGTCGTGGCGGGCCTTGTCGGACCCCGCGTCGAGGGTTACGATTTCGCCAGGGCGCAAGATGTCCCGTGCCTCGAACCGGCTACCTGTGTGGGTCGTGCTCAGTTTCTTGCGGTCGCCCTGATAGCCGGTGCCGGCCCCTACCGCGGACTGCGACATGGCCGCCGGCACGGTGTGCACGACCCGCCCGTCGTCGGCGTCGGCGAAGTAAAGGCGCAGATCGGTCATCGGGACCACGTAGGTCAGGGTATGGGAGCCGTCCAGCAGCGGCAGGATGGTCATCCGCGGCTGACCACCGGCAAGGATTGCTCCACCGTGCGGCCGTTCGAGAAGTGCGACCACCTCGGCCGCGGAAAGGGCCGGCGCGGTATCCACGTCGATCGATCGGTGCAGGGTACCGAACAGCGACACCGTGACGCCGCTACGGTCCAGCTGGCGAGAGACGCCAGCGCCGTGCACGGGTACGCCCGCGTGGTACTGCGCGAGATAGTCGTGGGTACGGCCCTCCAATGAGGGGTCGTTCACGCGCGACACGGCGACGAGGCGCCCGGTGCGCGCCATGTCGTCGACCGTCGCATCCCATTGCCGCAGCGCGTCGAGGTCCGCGGGGCCGGCGGCGATGGAGACAGCGCCGAACTCCTGGGCGGCAGTCTCCGGTGCCGTGGTCAGGAGTGCGATCCCGATGACGGCCGAAGCGATCACGAATCGTAGAAATGTTCTCATTTTAGGCGTGTTCTCCGCTGAAGTCGGGTCGCGCTACTGGTTGTCGGTTGAATCGGGAGCGGGTTCATTGGGTTGATCGCCCGCCCGGGCATGTGTGAGGGGCGCAGGCGAGGCGCGCTTTCGGGAGTATCCGGGCAAGTTGGAGGGGGCAGACGTCCTGCGGCCGAGACGCCGCCCCGTCGAGCACCGGAATGCCCGCGTGCGTGGTGCGGTGCCAAGATGCTCGTGGGGCCCTGGTCAGGGCCGAGAAGATGACCCCGCGGTGAACCGGTTCCCATTGTCCTGTTGCTCCACTTTTCGTTGGCTTCGGCGGTGCCGAACCACACCTGCGGTCGGGCCGCCGCGTCCGGCGCCGGGGTCCCGGAGCGGACCGGATCCTCGGCGAGAGGGCCGAGCCTTCTGCGTCACGCGCCGCCTCGGGCGTCATGCCGCCGAGCTGCCGGCAAGTGGGCCAGCACATTGAGGTGCGCCCCGGCGCTGGCCCCGGCGGCGGGGCGCCGAACCGGCATCCATTCACCTGAGACGGATGAGCGGCGGAAACCGAACGGTCGGGCGGAAGGGTGCCTGAAGCCGCGGCGGCGTTGACGGATCGCGGCGTCCTCGTCGCAGGGTCGACGACACGCACTCGCTCGCCGTCACGACGGCGACGAAGGCCGGAGTTCAGAAATGGTACTTCAGGTTGACGGTCAGCGCCTGATAGCCGATGCCGGAGAATCCCAGCTCGTTGTTGAACGGCGTGACGCCGTCGGCGAGCACCCCCGCGTGGCTGCGGAGGACGTTGTAGACCGCCTCATGGTCGATATCGTCGAGTCGCGTCCAGCGCAGCGCGCCCCCGAGGGACGTGTGCCCGCTCAGGGCGTAGTCGACGCCGACCAGCACCTGGTAACCGAAGACGGTCTCACTCGCGTAGGTGTCCAGGATGCTGACGGTACCTGCGGCGGCACGCTTGGCAATGTCCGGCCAGTCCGGATCGAATTCGATCTGCAGGTACTCTGCTTCGGGCTTGCGGATGAACCGCAGGTAGTAGTTCAGCTCCGCCGCGGCCCAGCCGACGCCGACCCCGGCGAACGGCGTCCAGCGCGAACCGTTGAGAAGCTCGAAGTACACGTTGGCGAACCCTTGATGCACGGTGTAGTCCCCAATCCACTCGAAGGGGGGTTGCTCGGTGCTCCACTCCAAGGCCTTGGTCGGCAGCGCCGTGCTCGTTGTGCCGCCGAGCGGCGACTCCGCGCTGCCGAGAGACGCGTTGAGGTACTCCATCTCGAACCGCAGCCGGCCCCTCGCGTAACCCACCATGAAGCCGCTGGTCGACCCCGAACCCGGGCGGAACACGTTGGACGAGACCCCGAGCCGGCTGTCGCGGCAGGCCGGGTCGTCGACGGGCGGACTCCCCGATGGCGGATACAGCAGACTGTCGCAGCGGGTCGGATGGCTGACGTAGCGACGCACCGACTCCACCACGGTGGGGAATACGGCGCCGAGTTGCAGACCAGCGTAGAGGCCGCCATGCTCGTCTTGGGCAGCGGCCACTTCGGGCGTGCACGCCAGCGCGACCCAGAAGGCGGCGGCAAGCGTGCGGCTTGCTCGTGCTCGCCTCCGGGGTTCCGGCCGCGGCTGAGGACGGGATTGTCCTCGGCGGTCCGATGCGCTTCTCCACCGAGGAGGTCGCGTTGCCCCACGCATCCGGGGCAGCGGCTGCTTCGCCCCACTTCCCATGCACTCCTCCTTCGATCCAGGCGTAGGAGCGTAGTGGCCCCACGCGTTCCCGCCGAACCGACGCCCCTTGGCTGTGGGTTTGGAGAGAGACGCGCCCTTTGTTCCGGCCGGCGCCGTGTCGCCCGGAAGCGTCAATCCGCGGCCCGCGGCAGCAGGCCGACGGCTACCAGAGCCCGACCAATCGCCTGGTGGGTCGTGCTGCCGACTCCAAACAGGTCGGCCGCCGACTGCGCGATGGCGCTCGCCGCCATGGGCATGCTCGCGGCGTTCGGCATCAGTTCGGTCATCGCTCGAAGGAAGGCGCGTTCGACATCATGACGCCTGGCGCCGCCGACGCCCTGAACCGTCAGTCCGGTCGCCTTGTTCCGCCCGCCTTCCACCGCCAGGTAGAACGCATGGCTCAGTATCGTGGAGTTCCAATGGACCCCGCCGTAACCCCAGGAGGAGAGCCAGGTGAGCGTCCGGCCCCCGTCCTCGGTGCCGATTCTCGAGTAGACCGTGAAGAGGCGGTCGCGGTACTCGAAGGTCTCGGCCAGGAACCAGATCATCCCGCCGTAGGCGGCCGGGTAGCGAGTGTCCCCCGGATCGTCGATCCTCCTCAGCGTCACTCCCGTGTCCTCGGCGATCAGGTAGTCGGCGCTGAGCGGACCCTGCGCCGGCTCGTGCAGCATGAACTCGACGCTCGTGCCGATGATGTCCGAGTACGCTTCGTGAATGGCGCCTCCGTGGGCCGCGTACAGCAGGAGTCGACCCTCTTCGTCGCACTCGAAGCTGAACGCGGTTCCGGTCAAGTCTGGCGGGGCCCACCCTTCGGGGTATACGTAGCTCTCCCCGCAGCGGGGCGTGAAGCCACCGGGGAGGGTGAACTCCGGCGGTCCCGGAAAGTGATGGACGCCGCCAAGGCCCTCACCGGTTCGCCCGCTCACGGAGAAGTGCGTGACGCCGTGCATGATCTCGTGGGCAACGATGTCGGCGGACACGACCGGCGTGCCGCCGTACCAGTGACCGAAGGCGACCATGCCCGTGCCCTCGGGCCCGTGCGGCGGAGAAACGAAGAACGCGGTGTGGCTGTCGAGGCCTATGTTCACCATGCTCAGGAGCCGTCCGTTCGCGCCGTCCATGCCGGTCCAGCCATGCCGCTGCGCGAGGTAGTCGTAGGTGAACCCCGCATAGGCGTGCGCGTCGACTACCGCCGTGTCGCCCCAGTCGTTGTCGGCGTCGCTCGCGACGTCGCTGGGGAGCCAGGCGGCCTCCGGCTCCTCGATGAGCAAATCCACGCGCTCCTTGTCGTGGCGCATGTCGAGGGTGACGGTCTCGGCGGGACGCAACCGGTCTCGAGCGTGATACTGCTCCCCGGCCGATGACGTGCTCAGCTTTTTGCGCTGGCCCTGAATACCGGTCCCGACACCCACCGACGCGCCTTGTTCGAACACGTTGCCTTCTTCGTGCACGATCCTCCCGCGGTGGGCGTCGAGAAAGTAGGTCTGCCGGTCGGCCATCGGCATCCGCCAGGCGAGGACATAGTCGTCGCGGAGGGTGTGAAGGACCACGAGGGAGGGCAGCCCGGCGGTGGCTGGCCCGGCGCCCGTCTGCTGCGCGATCAGAGTCCGCGCATCGTCGGCAGGCACGAGCGGCGTCGTGTCGACGTCGATCCCCTCGTGGAGCGTGCCGAAGATCGAAACCGTCACCCCGCCCGCAAGCTGTCGGGATATCCCGCCGCGATGCACCGGGACACCTTCGTGGTATTGCATGAGTCCTTCGTGCAGGCGGTCTGGCAGGTATCGGTCGGGCGTTCGGGACGCCAACACCAGCTCGTCGGTCCGGGTCAGCCCGTCGACCAGCTCATCGATCCGGCGCAAGTCCGACATCTGGGCCTCGGTCGCCGCAAAATCACGGCGGACGGCGGATTCTTGTCCCGCCAAGCCGGTAGCGGGAACCGCCACGGCCGCGACCGCGACGATGACTCGAATGGCGTTCTGTCGCATCGGCATAAACAGCTCCGGCAGTCGGTTGCGCAAGTCAGTCAGCGGCGGCCTGCCTGGTTCAACTCTGTGCTCCCTGCACCCGGTACCCGCGCGGCTAGCTCCGTTCCGGCATGGCGGCACGACGGCCGCCGGCACCGCTCGTCGCCGCCGCCGCGTCATGCGGCCGAAGCCCACCCGCTGATCCGGCACGTCAGAGGAGACGTGCGCCTAGCGGGGGTCTCCGAACCGGCATACAAATGCTGAAAGACGGATGAGCAGCGGAAACCGAACGGTCAGGCACAGAAACGTGAGCTGCCCGGCGAGGTTGGCAGCGGTCGCGCCCTCCGTCGGTCGAACGCCGCCAGACAGCTCGAACAACCCCCGCGCGGTCCGGTGGGTGGGTATCGGAGATTCCGGCGGCGCCGCAGTCACGGCCCGGCGGAACGACCGGCTGACACCGTGGTGTCCAGTGCCCGCGCGCCTCGCAGCACGTTCGGGAGCGCGTAGTTGCCCTCGTGGCAGGCGAACTCGAAGACGGGGCCCGACGTCACCCCCTGCGCCGCCGCATCCGCGGACAACGGGAAGCGGACGGTCCACGGCCGGGCGAAGCGGCTCGGGTCGGCGACCGTCGCCTCGTAGTCGATCCTCTCGGCGTCGACCCGCGTGAACCGCTCGACCAGGTGCAGACTCGCGGTCGGCGCGCGCCAGACGTGGCGGAACCGGTCCGGCGAACGATCCGGGAAGTGGCGGCTCTCGACCACCAGCGTGCTCCCTTCCCACCGCCCGTGCGGATCGCCATTCCACTGCGCGATGCCCGACCGCGGAGCGCCGTCGACCGGGATGATCCGGCGCTGCCGGTACATCTCGTGGACGATCACCACGACTGTCGGCGTCTGGAAGATCTGGTGGTTCGGGTTGTCGCCGAACCAGATCTGCGGCAGCCCGTCGCCGAAGCACCGCTCGCCCGTGTCGAGGTCGAGGTGCGAGTCCCAGGGGCCGGTCCCGTACGGCCGTTCACCGTCGCGCGCGGTCGGGGTATAGGGGATACGGCCGTCCGGCGGATCGACGATCAACGACGTGCGCCCGCTCGGCACCCAGGCCGTGCCCTCGTCGAGCCAGAAGGCGTCCTGGCCGAGGCTGCCGTCGGCCCGGTAGTCGACGTCGCCCCCCGCCGGCGCCCGCTCCGCCGGCCGCCTCAGTTGCCGCTCCTCCTGGGCGAGCGCGGCGGTCTCGAGAGCCGTGACTTCATCTTCGGTCAGGAACTGCCGTCCCTCGTACTCGGACGGCCGTTCGAGCGGTGTGAGGGTCGAGCCGACCCAGACTCCCTGCAGGTCAGGATCGCCCCAGGGAGTTCTCGGCGCCTCCTGGGCCGAAACGGCCAAGCCAAGCGTAGTGACCAACGCGGTCGCGGCGACAGACGACGAACACCCACCTCTCACACTCTTGTGCACCTTCGGGTTCCCCCAATGCGCGGCGGCCTTCGAGTGGACCGCGCGCGAGCTGCCGCCGGATCAAGCCTCAGCGCCGAAGTTCGCCGGATACGGGAGGAACACCCATCATCGGTGCCCCCGCAGGCCGCGCGCTTGTCGACAATCGTTCTTCACGGCTACGACGCTGCCGAACCACCTCCGCGCGCGATCCGCCGCTTCCGCCGGCGGGACCCCGGAGCGGACCAGGTCTTCAGTCTGAGCATCGAGGTGAAAACGCACCTCCTCGTCAAGCGCATCCTCGAAGCGCTCGCGGAAGACCAAAGTCGTCACGAAGGAGCGCAGGCGCGGGAACATGTCACGTCTCGCGACCAGTGGGTGTCTCGCAGCACCGCAGGGGATAGCGTGACCCGCGAGCACGGCGGCGCCAGTGTTCATGGCGGCAAGGCGGGTCCGTCGCCCGTCTGCACACCTGACGGCGGATCCTGCGACGCCGGCTGTCGCCGCCTCCGGCGGCAGGGGCCGAGACTGCACCCATCCGAGACGCGCCCTTCGGGCCGGGATACAATCGGTTAGACGGATGAGTAATGGAAACCGAACGGTCGAACGGAGAAGTGAGCCGAGCGGCGGCGGCGGTGCCGAATCCCGCCCCCCGAACGCCGCCGGACAACTCGAACGACCCGGAGAACGGTCAAGGAGTTCAGGAAGGGTGGTGCGTCCTGGCGTTGCTTCGCCGGTGCAGGATCCGGACAGATCCGGCCCTGACAGTGCAGATTCCGAACAGCGCTTGCTGGATCGCGTTCGAAGAGGCAGCCGATCCGCCCTGGGCGCGCTGCTCACGCGCCACACGTCCTGGCTCCGGGGCTGGGCGCGGGGCCGCCTGCCGGCCTGGGCTCGCGACGGGCTGGACACCAGCGACCTGGTCCAGGACGCCCTGCACCGCACGCTCGCGCAGATGGCAGGCCTCCGGTCGGCGCACGCCAGGGCCCTGCGCGTCTACCTGCGGCGGGCCGTCCAGAACCGGATAGGCGACCACCTGCGGCGGGCGATACTCCGCCGGAGCGTGGTCGCGCCGAGCGAGCGGCTCCTGCTATCCGAGGAGGCGGCGCCGCAGCATCAGCAGGTTCTCGACGACGAGAGCTGGGAGCGCTACCTGGAAGGCCTGAAGCACCTGACCCCGCGCCACCGGCGGCTGGTGGTCGGTCGGCTCGAGTGCGGCTACAGCTTCCGGCAGCTGGCTCTGCTCGAGCGGCTGTCGTCACCGGACGCGGCGCGCATGGCATTCCGGCGGGCGCTGGCGCGGCTGAGCGGCGTCCTGCCGGACGCGTGACATGCCGGACGCGTTACCCTACTCGTCCTCTACTTTGACCCAACCGTTCGGTTTGCGCGGTCCAAACGTCTTCATTGGGCAAATGGGGCGTTTCGGCGTTTCGGTCGGATGGAGCGTGTCCAGTTGCCGGGCGGCCGGCGAACCGGGTCAGGCCATAGCATGTTGTCGAAACCGACCTCGACGAGGCAGCCGCGCGGCGGCATGCCGGCGGGCGCCGAAGAGCACGGCGATGTCGTCGACGATGTGGCGGATGCCCTGACGCTGAACCAGGAGGTTCAGTGGGAGCGGTGCGAGAAGCTGGCCACGCCGGCCAATCGCCGTGCGCTCCGCAACCTCCGCACGCTCGCCCCGCTCGTCACCGCCCGCGAGCCGGCTCCGGAGACATCGGCGGCCGCCGGCGCCGACACGCGCGACCGCACCTTGGTGCGCCTCGCCTCACAGACCCTCATCGCCATCGCTGCGGTCGAGGTGGCCGCGGCGCTGATCCTGCTGCCATGGGGCTGGGGAGACTACCAGCGCGAGCACGGCGAGCTCGCCGTATACCTGGCGATGAAGCTGGTGGGGCATTCGGCGGGCGCGTGCCTGCTGCTGTTGGCCGGCCGGCACGACCCGCGAACCTGGCTGCTGGGGGTCTACTGCCTGCTCAAGGCCACGCAGCCCCAGTTGCACATGCTCCCGGCGTTCCTCATGGATTTGCCACCGCCCGAGCAGCTGTCGGCCCATCTCCTGGACCTGCCCGCGTCGAGCAGGCTCTTCCTTTATCTGTACGTGCCCTCGTTCCTGTTCGCGCCGGTGTTCCTGTGGCTGTTCGCCCGCGAATGCCCGCGGGTCCACTTCCGCGCCCGGCTCGACGACCTCGCCCGCCGCATGGTCCCGGCCAGCGTGGCGATCGGCTTCGCGATCTGGGTCGGGTGCGGGGTGACGCTGCAACTCGCGCAAGCGGGCTACGCGGAGGCCTTGGTTCCCGTGGTCCTGGACGGGTCGGTCGCCGCCCTGGATCTGCTGGCCCTGGCGGCGGCTGTCGTCGTCGCGTTGCGCGCGCATACGGCCGAGGCCGAAGAGATGCGGCGCGTCGTGGTGTTCAGCGTCGGGTTCCTGATGTACATGGGACTGGTGGCGGTCTACGACCTGGCCGAGGCATTCGCGCCGGGGAACTGGGCGGCCAACTACCGGCGGTCGCCGGCCGTGCTCGCGATGGAGGTGATGCGCTTCCCGGGCATGGTCCTGCTGTGGTACTCGGTGCTCGCCGCCCGCGTGCCTCACATCCGGGAGGTGGTGGGGGCCGGCTGCAGACGGCTGCTGACGCGACCGGGCCGGCTGCAGGCGGCCGCGACCGCGCCGGTCCTCGCCTTGGCGTGGGTTGTGGCGAGTCGTCCGGAGCGCACGGTCGGCACGCTTCTGGCGGACCCGGCGGTGCAGTCGCTGTTCGCCGCGGCAGGCATCCTGCTCCTCGCGGCGCTCGGCCGCGAGCCGATCCTGCGCCGTGTCGACGCGTGGACCCACCCGGAGGCGAGGGACCAGAAGCAGGTCCTGGCCACGGCGACGGCGGCTCTGGCGCAGGCAGGGAGCATCAAGCGGGTCAGCCGGGTGGTGACCCGCGCGGTCAAGCGCGGCTGCGGCTCGCCCGCCGTTCTCGCGGCCGCGATAGACCCCGACACGCACGCCAAGACCTTCCACGCGCCGGATGCCGCGCCCCTGCCGCGCTCCTCGGCCATCATCCACATGCTGGAGTCGGCCGGCGGGGCGCTGCGGGTCCATCCGACGGATGCCTCCTCGCTCTACGGGTTGCTGCCGCCGGACGAGGCGGCGTGGGTGGTCGAGACCGCGGCCGACGCCATCGTGCCGGTGCCCGGTCCGGGCGGCGAACTGCTCGGGGTGCTGGCGGTCGGCCGCCGGTTCGACGACCGGCTCGTGCGCCCCGCCGACCTTCACTTCCTCGAGGGGCTGGGCGCGGCCGCGGGCCTGGCCTTGGGGCGGCGGAGCATGCTCTCTGCAGGAAGCTCGGCGGCCGAGCCCTCCCCCGCCGAGGAGTGTCCTGTGTGCGGATGCGTCGTCCAGGCCGGCGAGGCGCCCGAATGCGGTTGCGGGCCCGCGTATGACGAGTCGCTGGTCCCGAAGCTCCTCGCCGGCAAGTTCCGGTTGACGCGGCGCCTCGGAGCCGGAGGGATGGGGGCGGCGTACCTGGCGCGAGACGTCCGTCTCCAGCGCAACGTCGCCGTCAAGATCTTGACCCGCCCGTCGGCCCTGGGGCCGCTCAAGTCCGAAGCGTGGGCGATGGCGGAGCTCGCGCATCCCGCCGTGGCCCAGATCCATGCCGTCGAATCCTGGCGGGGCCGCCCGTTCCTCGTCGCCGAGTATCTGGCCGGCGGGACGCTTGCAGACCGGCTCAGGCGTGGACCGGTTCCCGAACGCGAGGCGGTCTCGATCGTCGTTGCGCTGGCCGGCGCCCTCGCGGCCCTGCACGACGCCGGCTACCTGCACGGGGACGTCAAGCCGAGCAACATCGGCTTCACGGTCGCCGGGTCGCCGAAGCTGCTGGACTTCGGTCTGGCCCGCGAGCCGAACGATACGGGCATCGTGGGCGGCACCCTGCGCTATGCGTCGCCCGAGGTCATCTCCGGCCGCCCGGCCGCGGAGCCCGACGACGTCTGGTCGCTGGCCGTGGTCCTCTACGAGATGGTCGCCCGAGACCATCCCTTCGCCCGCCCCGGTGCCGACGCCGCGGAAGTGGCGCACCGCATTCGGCGCCGCCGCGTCCGCACCGATGGCCTGCGGTCGGGTCCACCCCGCCAATCCACCGTCGCCGCCTTCGCGGCGGCGGTACTGTCCGCCCCGCGGCCCGTTCGGCCGCCTACCGCACACGACTTCGCCGCCGCGCTTCGCGCCGCAGTTGCGGCGGACGTGTAGCCTTCTCTTCCCCACCGTTCGCTTTCCGCCGCCCATCCGTCTCTACGGTTGAACGTGACGGCAAGTCGCAGGGAGCCAGCCGATTCCCCAATCCGCAATGTCCCGGCAAGGACGCGCGCGAACTCTCATCGCACTGCGGACCGCTGGCGTAACCGTGGAGGAAACAGTTGAGCCGAATACGGTGGAAGGCGTGGTGCTGCGTGGCGCGGCCGCTTTCGTGCGCCGGCTGCCGAGACCTGGCCGGGGCGGCCGCGCAGACAGGACATCGGCTGGTCGAGGCGTTCCGAAGCTCGTCGAGACGGACGCGATGAGCCCAAGGGAGGCGTGCCTCAAGCACGTCGTTGCCGCCGCCGCGCTTCTGTCCCTCCATGTAGTTGAAGCAAGGGCCGGACAGAACGAGGACCAATGGATGGTCTTCGACCGCGATTCAGCGTCCCGCCTCGTGGAGACGCTCGCCGACTCCGCGCTGACGCCGGAGCAGATTCGCGACCTCCGTCTCCTTCGTCCCTCTGACGACCGAGCGGTCGCGCGGTACTTCCCTGAGCTGGAGGAGACGCTGCACCAGGTACTCCACGACGAAGCGGGCCGGTGCGGTGGCTATACGCTGCACGGGTCGCTCACAGCCGCGCTGGCCGAGGCCGTCAATCCCCTCTATTCCGGCACGTACCTGGATCGCTCCGGGGTCGCCCCGGCTGCCATCGACCAGCAGGCCCACGTTGCCCCGGCCCTTGAGCTCGTCGACGTCGAGCGCATCGTCGACACAATCGAATGGCTCCAGGACACATGGGACACCCGATACTACCTCACGCCGGAGGGCCAGAACGCGGCCCTCGCGCTACGGGCGCAGTGGGAAGGCTACGGCTCCGGCCGAAGCGACTTCTCGGTCACTCGTTTCGAGCACCCGTGGCCGCAGGATTCGGTCATAGCCTCGATCGAGGGTTCGGTACACCCGGACGACATCGTGCTGATCGGCGGCCATCTCGACTCGATCAACGTGTCTGGTCGATTGGCCCCCGGCGCGGACGACAACGCGTCAGGCATCGCCGTGGTGTCGGAAGTCCTGCGGGTGACGCTCGCTTCCGGCTTCCGGCCGCAGCGAACACTGCAGTTCATCGCCTACGCCGCGGAAGAGGTTGGGTTACGCGGCTCCCGTGCCATTGCACGGGAATACCAGCTGGCCGGGAAGAACGTCGTCGCGGCAATGCAGCTGGACCTGACGGGCTTCCCAGGCTCGCCCCACGACATGTACTTCGTCACCGACTACGTGAGCACCGACTTGACGAACTTCGTGAAGAACCTCATCGGCGAGTACAACGGACCGGGGCCTCATGAAATCACCTTCGGCGACACGGCCTGCGGATACGCGTGCTCGGACCACGCCGCCTGGACCGAAGTGGGCGTTCCCGCCGTACATCCCTTCGAGACCCTTGTGGCGGACCGCAACCCCGCGATGCACACCGCCCACGATACCTTGGACCGGATGGACTCGACCGGGCGGAAGTCGGCGCTCTTCGCCAAGCTCGGGCTCGAGTTCATGATGGAGGTGTCGAAGGCCGACGACGCTCCCTTGATGACGGTCGCCTTCGAATCGGCCGCCTACACCGTGACCGAGGGCGGGACGGTGTCCGTCCCGGTCCGGTTGAGCGGGACGCCCACCCCCGTCCGGCAGGGGTCGATAGGCCTGACGGCCACCCCGGGCCTTGGCGCGACGGAGGCGGACTACAGCGTGCCGACCAGCGTCACCTTCGAGCGCGGCGAGACCCGCGCGTTGGTGGAAGTCGTGTCTCTCCCGGACGCCGAAGCAGACGACGGCGAGACCGTCACCCTCGGTTTCGGCGCGACTCTCCCCACCGACGTCACCGCCGGCGCGCCGGCCACCTCCACGATCACTATCCTCGACCCGACAGACCGTGGACGGACCTTCACCGACCACCCCATCAAGCCCGGGGCAACTCCGCTCAAGGCGATCCACTTCCGGGAGTTGCGGGCGAGAATCTCGGAGCTGCGGGCGCGAGAGGGCCTGCCACCCATGCGGTGGACCGACTCGATCCTGCGGACCGGGGGCACTCCCGTGAGACAGCTGCACGTGACCGAGCTGCGTGCCGCACTCGACGCGGTGTACGACGCGACCGGAAAGCTGCGGCCTACGTACACGGACCCCGTGCTGACAGCCGGGGTCACCCGCGTCAAGGCCGTACACGTGACGGAGCTTCGCAGAGCCGTCCTGATGTTGGAGTGAACGCCATGAAGCAGTCGACGCCCTGAGACCCCTACGTCTGCACCAGTTGGCGGCAGGCAAGCGCGGCGAACATGCCGCCGCGCGCGATCAAGTCATGGTAGGCGCCGCTCTCGGCGGGCGAACCGAACAAAGGGCGTCAAGGCCGATGCCACCACGATCGCTGTCCCCGCGGCCCAGCAAGCGACGCCGTTCACGGAACAGGCCGCGCTCCCCTCGGCGGTTCACGCTCCCATGGCACCGAACCGGGTGGTAGCTGCGCCGGAGCAAGTCACGTTCCCCCGTATCGCCAAGGGCGTTGACAACCTGTAACCATGACATCGAGAACCGTCGACGCGAGCCGGGATGTTCGCTACGAGCCGGACGAACGTCCCCCCAACCTTCTGTCGCTGGGGCTGGGCCTCCAGTACGCGACGCTCGCAGCCCCGGGCATCGTGCTGACCCCGACCATGCTGATTCGGGCCGCGGGCGGCAGCGACGCCTATCTGTCCTGGGCCGTCTGGGCGGCGTTGGTGATCTCCGGCGTCACCACGGCCGTTCAGGCCGTGGGGGTCGGGCGCGTCGGCGCCGGTTACGTGCTGCTGATGGGCAGCAGCAGCGCCTTTCTCGCGATTTGCGTGTCGGCGCTGGAACAGGGAGGCCCGGGGCTGCTCGCGACCTTGATCATCATCTCGTCCGTGTTCCAGTTCGCCGTGGCCGCGAGGCTGTCGGTGCTGCGGCGGGTCTTCACCCCGATGGTGGCGGGGACCGTGCTGATGCTGATACCGGTGTCCGTGTCCTCTCTCGTCCTCGACAACCTCTCGGCCGTGCCGGCCGGGGCATCGGCCGCGGCGGCGCCGGTCACCGCGGGTGTGACGCTGCTCGCGATCGTCGTGATCGCGCTTTGCGGCGGGGGCCTGTGGCGGCTCTGGGGACCGGTCATCGGGATGGTCGCGGGTGGCGTGACCGGCGGAGTGTTCGGGATCTACGACACCGCGGGCATCCTGGAGGCGGACTGGATCGGCTTGCCGCCGCTCGCCTATCCCGGGCTCGATCTCGGTTTCGGGCCGGCGTTCTGGGCTCTCCTGCCCGCGTTCGTGCTGGTGACGCTGGTTGGAGCGATGGACACGCTCGGCGACGGCATCGCCGTCCAGCGGGTGTCGTGGCGCAAGCCGCGCGCCATCGACTTCCGGTCCATACAGGGCGCGATGTTCGCCGACGGCGTGGGCAACCTGCTGTCCGGCCTCGCGGGCACGGTTCCCAACACGACGTACGCCTCGGGCATCTCGATCGTCGAGCTCACCGGGGTGGCCGCTCGCGCCGTGGGCGTCTGCGTCGGGCTGCTCTTCGCGGCTGTCAGGCGACAGTGAAAACTGACCCCCTGGCGACAGTGAAAACTGACCCCCCTGGTCCAAGGGAGGAGTCAGCAGATGACGGGATGCAAGGATGTCGGCCCGTGGGCGAGGAGGCCACGGGCACAGATGGTGAAGCCAGACGAGGTGGAGGCGATGCTGCACCTGCGGGCGCTCGGCTGGGGGCTGAGGCGCATCGCCAGGGAGTTCGGGTGCAGCAAGAACACGGTGAAACGCTACGTGGCGGCCGACGGCTGGATGACGTACAGCCGACAGCCGGGCGGCGGCAAGCTCGAGGATCAGGAGGCGTGGCTGAAGGAGCGCTTCTTCCAGCACCGCGGCAATGCCGAGGTGGTGCGCCAGGACCTGGTCCGGGAGCAGGGGATCGACGTGAGCCTGCGCACGGTCGAGCGGGCGGTGGCACCGTTCCGGCGGCTGCTGACGGCCGAGGCGAAGGCGACGGTGCGGTTCGAGACGCCCCCGGGCCGTCAGCTGCAGATTGATTTCGGCCAGCTGCGGGTGCCGATTGCCGACGAGCGGGTGCGCGTCTTCCTGTTCGTGGCGACGCTGGGCTACTCGCGGCGCTGCTACGTGGCGACGTTCAGACACGAGCGGCAGTCGGCGTGGTTTCGCGGCCTGGAGGGCGCGTTCCATCACTTCGGCGGCGTGACCCGAGAGGTGCTGATCGACAATCCGCGGCCGCTGGTGGTCGTCCACGACGCGGAGACGCGGGAGGTCGAGTTCAACAAGCGGTTCCTGGCGTTCGCGTCCTACTGGAAGTTCCGGCCGCGGGCCTGTGCGCCGTATCGGGCCCGGACGAAGGGGAAGGACGAGCGCGGCGTCGGCTACGTGAAGGGAAACGCCATCGCCGGACATCGCTTCGAGAGCTGGGCGGGGATGGACGCACATCTCGGGTGGTGGCAGCGGGAGATTGCCGACCGGCGTCGCCACGGCACCACCGGCGAGGTCCCGCTCGAGCGCTTCGCCCGGGAAGCGGAGCGCCTTCGGCCGTGTGCAGGCCGGCCGCCGTTCGGGCAGTTGCGGGACCTGGTCCGGACGGTCCACGCCGACTGCGCGGTGGTGGTCGACACCAACGCCTACTCGGTGCCGTGGCGGCTGATCGGCGAGCGGGTGCGGGTGGTGGTCAGCGGCGGCCGGGTACGCGTTCACCACGGCCCGAGGGTTGTCGCCGAGCACGTCGAGCACGAGGGACGCCACGCGCGGGTCACCGACCGCGCCCACCTGGTCGGCGTCGTGGGCGGCCCGCGCCCGGCCGAGACCGAAGCGGTGCGGCCGAAGCCGGAGCTGCTGCGTCCGCTCGACGAGTACGCGGCCGTGGCCGGGGGGAGCTTCTGATGGCCGTGGACCATGAGACGCTTCTCGGCTGGTTGACGCGGCTGCGGCTGACCGCGATTCGCGACCAGCTCGACAACCTGCTCGACGAGGCGGCGGAGAAGAAGCTGACGTTGCGGGAGGCGCTGGCGATGTTCGTCGAGCGGGAGGTTTCCCGCAAGGACGAGCGGCGCATCGAGATGGCGCTGAAGATCGCGCGCTTCCCGATGGTGCGCGAGCTCGCCGACTTCGACTTCAAGGCCCAGCCGAGCGTCGACCGGCGCCAGGTGCGGGAGCTGGCGACGTCGCGGTGGGTGGCGCACGGCGACGCGCTCCTGGTGCTCGGCCCGCCGGGGGTCGGGAAGACGCATCTCGCGATCGCGCTCGGTCGCGAGGCGATCCGACAGAACTACTCGACCCTGTTCACGACGGCGCAGGCGCTGATGGCGGCGTTGGTCAAGGCGCAGAGCGCGGGCCGGCTGGAGGACCGCCTGACCTTCTACGCCAAGCCCAAGCTCTTGGTCTGCGACGAACTGGGGTACCTCCCTTTCGAGGCGCATGCCGCGCACCTGTTCTTCCAGCTCGTCTCGCGGCGCTACGAGCGCGGCAGCATGCTGATCACGTCGAACCGCTCGGTCGGGGAATGGGGCGAGGTGTTCGGCGACGCCGTGGTTGCGACCGCGATCCTCGACCGGCTGCTGCACCACAGCCACGTGCTGACGATCACCGGGGAGAGCTACAGGCTGCGGGAGAAGCGTCGGGCGGGTGCCCTGAAGACCCCGGCGCTGAGGCCTGTCGCGTCGGAGACCCGCCCGGGAGCATCGTCATGATCACGCGACCGACACCGTGGCGAGCACAGACAGGGACTCGCGCTCACGCGCCGGTCCCGCCCCACGCCGCCCTTCGGCCGGCGTGGCCGTTGTCAGGAGGGTCGGCCCGCTGCAACGCGGCACCGGTCGAGTCCGCCGACGCTCGACGTCGTGAACGTCCGGGGGCCGAGCCGCCTGTCACCGGTCCGTTACGTAACGGTGTGGAGTAGTCGTGGCGTTGACGAACGCGGAGCGGCAGGCGCGTTACCGGGAGCGGCGGCAGGCCGGCGCGGCTCGGATCCGGTACCGCCGGCCGGCGGATCGGAGGTCGCGGCCACAGCAGTGGGACGACGCGGTACGGACGCTCCTGGCGCTGCAGGACCAGTATCGGGAGTGGCGGGAAGCGTTGCCGGAATCCCTCGCCGGGTCCGCGACCGCGGGGTTGCTCGAGCAGGTCTGCGATCTGGACCTGTCGGTACTGGAGGCCGTCGAGCTGCCCAGGGGCTTCGGGCGTGACGGCTAGAGGCAGCTTGCCGGGAGGTCGAGAGCTCGTAGCTGCGGGCCGGCCGGCGTGTCAACGTGCTGCGCACGTCCTCCGCTCCGCTCCGGCCCTGCCGGGTGACACCCCGTCCGCCCCGCGGCTCGGATGGCAGTTATGGGCCTTGCGGCCCGGCCTGGACGGGGCGTCCCGGCCGTCCACGACGCTCGCGGGACGCGGTGAACCGCCGGAAGTCGATCTACATACGCCGTTTCTTCGGGGGTCAGTTTTCGATGTCGCCAAGGGGTCAGTTTTGAGTGTCGCTTGACACGGCGATGGCTTTCGTCCCGAAGCTCGCGGCCGTGCTCGTCGCCATACCCGGTCCGGTGGTCGCCGCCTACTTCATCATCATCCTGGCCCTGCTCTTCATGTTCGGCCTGAAGATCCTTCAGAACGAGACTCTGGACTACCGCAACAGCCTGGTGGTGGGTCTCGCGTTCTGGCTCGGCATCGCGTTCGAGCTCGACTGGGTCTTTCCCGAGTACTTCCAGGGGGCTTTGAGCGAGCTGATCGGAAACGGCATGACCGTCGGCGGACTGACCGTCATTGCGCTGACGCTTTTCAGGGAGCTGACGGGGCCGCGGCGGCAGCGCCTGCGGGTCGCGTTGACTGTCGACGCCTATCCGAAGATCGACGCGTACCTCGCCGAGCTGGGCGCCCGCAAGCGGTGGCACGCTGAGCTCGTCGAGCGGATTCGCGCGGTCGGCGAGGAAGCGCTGTTGCTGCTGACCGAGAACCAGGCGGAGGGCGTCGAGCGGCGCCTGCTGCTGATCGCCCGTGCCGAGGGGGATGCCGCGGTGCTCGAGTTCATCGCCGCGACCGACGCGACCAATCTCGAGGACAGGATGGCGGTGCTGGGCCAGCCCGCGGCGGGCGGGCTCACGGAGCAGGAGGTGTCGCTCCGGCTGCTGCAGCACTACGCGTCGTCGGTGCGCCACTACCAGTACCACGACACAGACGTCGTCGTGGTGCGCGTGGAGTCCGCTCAGGCCTGAGCCGGCTCCTCGCACAGGGCGCCCGGACGGCATCGTCCACGGCGCCGACCGCCCCCGCCGCGTCAGACGCGATCCGCTCGTATGACTCACCGACCAAGGGTCGCGTGACAGCCGACCGGGAGTCAGCGTCGCGGTCGCGGTGAAGGAGGCCATATGGTTACCGGCCAGGTTCTGGAGCGCGACGACGTCGTCGCCGGGGGTGGGATCGGTGTAGGAGACCACGACCTCCTGACCCCTGGTGACGAACAACCCGAGCGCGGCGGCGCTGCACTTTTCGATCGTCGCGGATCTGACGCGTGTGCCGGCTCTGCCGTACCAGTTGAGGTCGAAATCGGAAGAGAGGAGTCAGCGTGAACCGAATCGAGAGCCCGCTCGTGGTGACGGCCCTGGCGTTCGTCGTGCTCGCGCTCCCGTGCGCGTCGTCGGCGTCCGTGACGCCCCGGAACGATCCGCAGGAACAGGGCGAGGAGCCGACCGACGCGCCGGCCGGGGAGCTGGGCCGCGCGCTCGGGATGACGCCGGACGAGGTCGAGGCCCTGGGACTGTCGCCGGACGAGATGCAGCGGCTGCTCGCGGGATTCACGGAGGAGGCGGTGGTCGTCGGCTCCCGCGCCCAGCCCCGCAGCGCCACCGAGTCGGCGGTCCCCGTGGACGTGCTGGCCGCCACCGACCTCGTCAGCCGGGGGGCCGGCGACCTGAAGGACCAGCTCCGCACCATCGTCCCGTCGTTCAACACCAACACCCAGCCCATCAGCGGCGGCTCGACGGTGGTCCGGCCCGCCATGCTCCGCAACCTGGCGCCGGACCACACGCTGATCCTCGTCAACGGCAAGCGCCGCCACCGCTCGTCGATAGTCGACTGGCACGGCGGCAACGGCGTGGCGTTCGGCTCGCAGGCGCCCGACATCTCCGCCATTCCCGCGATTGCCCTGCGGCAGATCGAGGTGCTGCGCGACGGCGCCGCGGCCCAGTACGGCTCGGACGCCATCGCCGGCGTGATGAACTTCCAGCTCAAGGACGCCCGCTCGGGCGGCAGCGTCGAGCTCAACACGGGGATGTACCGCGCCGGCGACGGGGAATCGGCCCAATTCGCCGGCAACGTCGGCCTGCCGCTCGGCGCCACCGGGTTCGCCAACCTCAGCCTGGAGTACGGCAACGCGAACCCGACCGACCGGGCCGCCCCGCGCAGGGACGCGACGGCGCTCCGCGCGGCCGGCAACACGCACGTCCGCTCCGACCGTCCGCAGGTGTGGGGCGACCCGGACGTCGACGACGATCTGAAGCTGTTCGGCAACTTCGGCTACGCCCTGCCGGGCGGGGTGGAGCTGTACTCCCACACGAGCTACTCCACCCGGAAGGTGAGCTACGGCGTCTTCTTCCGGAACCCGAACACGCGGCTCGGGGTGTTCAGCAACGACCGCGGCCGCACGCTGCTGGTGGGCGACGTGCTCGCGGCGAGCGGCATGGGCTCGGCCAACTGCCCGACGGTCGCCGTCACCGACCTCGTGCCGGACCCCGTCGCGCTGCAGCAGGTGGCCGACGACCCGAGCTGCTTCACGTTCCAGGAGCTGTTCCCCGGCGGCTTCACGCCGCAGACGGGGGGCACGGCGACCGAGGCGTCGCTCGTCGGCGGCGTGCGCGGCGGCACTTCCGGGGGCTTCAACTGGGACCTGAGCGGCTCGGTGGGCGCGCACCGCGCCGACTTCTTCGTCCGCGACACCGTCAATGCATCGCTCGGCCTCGCGTCGCCGAACGCGTTCGACGTCGGCCGGAACCGGCAGCGGGACGTCAACGTCAACTTCGACGTCTCGCATGCCGCCACCGACCGGGTCCACGTCGCCGCTGGCGCGGAATGGCGCGACGAGCAGTACGGCGTCCGCGCGGGCGACCCCGCGGGCTGGGAGATCGGACCGTACGCGGCGCAGCGCTTCACGGCCGGCTCGAACGGCGTCTTCGCCTACACCCCGCAGCAGGCGGGCGCCTGGAGCCGCCACAACGTCGCGGCCTACGGCGACCTCGAGGTGACCGGCACGGACGACGCCTGGACCTTGGGCGCGGCGGTCCGCGTCGAGAACTTCGAGGACTTCGGCGCGACGACGAACGGCAAGCTGTCGGGCCGCTTCCGCTTCGTGCGGGGCAGCGTGAGCACGGGGTTCCGGGCCCCGACCCCCGGCCAGCAGAACGGCCTGCAAATCCAGAGCTGGTTCGACCCGACGGTCGGCGACCTCGTCAACAACGCGGTCATCCCCTCGATCTCGCCGGTTGCGCGGCTGCGCGGCGGGGCGCCGCTCGAGCCCGAGACGTCGGTCAACTACACCGCGGGCGTCGTGTTCGGCGGCGGTCCCTTCACCCTCACCGCCGACTACTTCCGCATCGACGTGTCCGACCGGATCGGCATCACGAGCAACTTCACGCTGACTCCGGCCGAGACCGCCGCGGTCGTGGCCGGGGGATTCGAGGCCGCCGAGAGCGTGAGGAACTACCGGTTCTTCACCAACGCCTTCGGCACGACCTCGCAGGGCGTCGACGTCGTCTCGACCTGGACGCCGCTCGCGCTGCGCGGGAACACCGTCATCAGCGCCGTCTTCAACCACACCGACACCGAGGTGACCGACAACGCCAGGGGGCTGCTCGACGGCCGGCGGCTCGCCGAGTACGCCTACGCGCTGCCGCGCACGCGCTGGAACGTCGGCGTCACGCAGCGCGTCGGCGGGGCGAGCCTGCTCGGCCGCCTCAGCTACTACAGCGGCTGGTACGACTACGACAGCGGATACGGGACGGTCTTCGATCCGTCGGGCGGTCTGGAGCAGGGCTTCTTCGACGGCCGGCCGATCGTCGACCTGGAGCTGAGCGTGCCCCTCGGGCGGAGCACGACGCTGGCCCTCGGGGGACAGAACGTCTTCGACACCTATTCGCAGGTGTCGGTCATCGCCAACGCGGTCGGCGAGCAGTACAGCGAGTACATGCCGTGGGGCTACAGCGGCGCCTACTACTACGCGCGCGTTGGCTACGACTGGGGCGACTGAGCCCGGCTCGTCGTACCGGGGCAGGCCTTCAGTTAGCCCGACTGGCGGGGCTCGTTCCAGAAGTCGGGGTGGGCGACGTCGCCCAGGCAGATTGATCGTGTCCTGGTCCTTGACGGTCGACCGCCATGCAGCCGGAAGCGTTCGGGTTCCTCTCGTGCCTTGGGAGCGGTGCGCCCTCCAGACGAGAAGACGTCCAGGTGGAGGTCCAGGCCGCGCGTAGCGGCGGCCGCCTTGCTCCCCGCTCGAAGTCGGGCCAGCGCCGCGAAGATGTGTCGAACACGAGGCGCCCGGCCGCGGTCGTGGTTTGTCGTTCCGTCAGGGCGCGCAGGCAAGCAGTCGAGCCCCGGCCGGCCCCGCAGGCGTCGTGCTGCAGGTCCGTCGGTCTTCGAAGACGTGGCGCAGGTTCCCCTGCGCCGTTCTCGTTCTCGAGGACGGGTGCCGATCCCGAATCGGCCCGCCCGACTGGATCTTCGTACCTGCCTGTCTATGAGGCGACTGAGCGGCGGAAACCGAACAGGCGGGGCGAAAAAATCCGGTGCGTGCGGGCTCGTTGAGATCGCGTCGGCGAGAGGTGCAGGAGACCAGCGATGGCATCACTCAGCCGCACCGTCACTCTGCCGCTAGCGGCAGTCGCGTGCGTGCTCGCGGTCGCCAGCGTGGCCGCAACGCCCGGCGTTGCTGTCGCGGAATCCCTGGCGGGCGGCTGCCCCCCAGGACGCTTCCGCCGACGAGGCCTCGCTCGCCCTCGCTCCCCGCCTGCGTCGTTCCGCTCACTTCGGCGAGGCGCTTCGCGGCGCAGTGGCGGAGGGATCTGAATCTCTTCGCCCCCCCACCGTTCGGTTTCCGCAGCTCATCCGTCTTCAGGAGGTTAGATGCGAAACCGGAACGGGACGAAGATGAACGGCATGAAAGCTCTGAGATCGTTCGCCATCGCGGTCGTGGCCTTCGTTGTGCTCGCGGCCCCGGCGGTCGTGCTGGCGGACGGCCGTGTGGCCCTCGTCGTCGGCAACAGCACCTATGCCCACATCGGCCGGCTCCCGAACGCCGAGAACGACGCGAGAGACATGTCGGCCGCGTTGCGGCGGCTCGGGTTCGAGGTGACCACGGAACTCGACGCCGATCGCGTGGCGCTATCCGACACGCGCCGGAGTCTGGGGGCGGACGTCGCCCTGGTGTTCTACGCGGGCCACGCCGGGCCGGACGGCGGGTTCCGATCCGCCCCAGGAGGAGCAGGGTCGTTGTCAGCCTATTTCAGCGCCCGCCACGGCGGGGGCGCCCTCCTCGACCTGTTCGTCGCTCCTGCCCGCGTCGCGGAGATCGACGCCGCGTCTCGGGACTGGCCGTCCCACGACCTCGCCCCCCGGCAGCTCTGCGACCTCCAGTTGCTGCTCAACGGCGGGTTCTCCCCGCTGACGGGGTTCATGACCTCGCGCGACCACGCCGCCGTCTGTTCCGACATGCGGCTCGCGGACGGCACGCTGTGGCCGATCCCGATCACCCTCGACGTCGGCGAGCCGCTGGCCGACGAGCTGTCGCCCGGCGACTGCCTCGCCCTGCGCGACCCCGAGGGCGTGATGCTGGCCGTCCTCCACGTCGAGGACATCTGGCAACCCGATCGCGAGGCCGAGGCCGAGGCGGTCTGCGGCACCGCCAACCGCGAGCACCCCGGCGTCGCATGGTCACGATCTGACCCAGCGACCGGCCGAGGTCACGAGAGCTCGCTGAAGACCAGGCAGGGTAACCCGGGTCGGACGGTGGTCGACCCCGTTGGTCCTTCCCGGTCAACGCTCCACATGGGCGACAACAATCCGGACAGGGTGACACGCGGTGGAGACTGGTTCGCTCCGCCAGATTGGCTGCGAGTTGGCGGAGCGCAGCTTTTTCACGATGGAGATGGATCTCGTCGACCCGTCACCGTGTTCACGCCGGTGAACGGAGTCCGGCCTGCCTTGGCCGCGGCAACGGCGGGTGGAGCGCCCGAGCCTTTGTTCTGCCTCGAAGACGGATGGTGGCGGACTCACGGACTGCCCTCTCATCCCGACTCAAGCGCTCCCGCCGCCGCGGTGGCCACGACTCGAGGCGTGTGGTCAACAGGTGCACGTGCGACCAGAGCGCTTGGGTCCTGTGACGAATCACGCCGCGGTCGGTGCCCCCGGGCCGGACCGCCGGCCGCCGGCAGCGCCGGAACTTGGTAGAGGATCTCAAGAATTTTCGCGTCGCCTGTTCGGATTCCGCCGCTCAGTCGCCTTATTAGATGGGATCAGGCAGCGAAGATCCCGGACGGGCGGGCCGATTTGGAATCGGCGTCCGTCCTCCAGGACGAGAACGGCGCAAGAAAATCAGGGCGTGCCGGCCGCACTCTCAACGAGACGGCACTCCCCCGGTTCGGCGAGAGGCGCAGGAGACCAGCGGACCAGCCGCCGCAGGGGTAGTTTTTGGGTTGATGAAACCACGTCATACACCCAATCCGGGCCGGATCCGGCGATCGCCATTTGCCTGCGAACTTGCGGGAGAAGAACGCCATGAAGAGGATTGCCGTCTCGGCGTTATTAGTTGTCGGCGCGACCGCGTGTACGGCGGCGGCAGCCGTAGCGCAAAGTCTGGTGGGCGCGCTGGCAATCGACGGGCGTCAGCAGGCCCAGCACGGCTGGGCGGTGGACTACGAGACCGCGGCGGCTGCCCAAGCGGCGGCGCTGCAGGAGTGCGGCGCGGGGTGCTCGGGGGTGCTGACGTTTGCACGTTGCGGGGCATATGCAGCCGACCAGGAGGCCGACAGCACGGCCGTGGGCTGGGCGAAGTCCGACGCGTCGGCGACCGCGGCGCGCCAAGCGGCCATGGCGGAGTGCAGCTCCCGAGGTGGTTCGGGCTGCGTCGTTCGAGTGTGGGGCTGCAATAGCCACGTGACCGAGGAAGGCCTGGACCGTGCGGCGCGCCGCGAAGTTCAGGAGGGCCTCCAAGCCGCTGGCTTCAACCCGGGGGGCGCTGACGGCCTGTTCGGCCCGCGGACGCGGTCGGCAATCCGGGGCTGGCAGACGTCCCGGGGGGCGCGGGCGACCGGCTATCTGGATGCTGCGTCGGTAGCCGCGCTACGGCCGACGTTCTCCGAGCGGGAGCCGGCCGGCGCCGGCCCGGCGTCGTCGCTCCCCTCGGCTACGGCTGTCCCCGCGGCGCAGCAACAGCCATCGTCGCCGTCTAGTTCGGAGGTGGAGGTTGTGTTCTGGCAGTCGATTGCGGACAGCACGAACCCGGCGGAGTTCGAGGCGTACCTGCGACGATTCCCCAACGGGATGTTCACTGAGCTGGCCCAGATCCGGGTGGATACGCTGCGAGCGGCGTCGAACGATCCGCCGCCGTCCGGTTCGCAGCCATCCGGATCTGGTGGGAACTCGGCCGTCGGCAATGCGGGCGGCGTCGACCTGCGGCCGCGGCCGGGCACGGTATTCCGACCCGATCGCACGTGCGACGTCCAGCCGGCCGGCACTGAGTGCTGGATGGAGATTTCCGGGCAGCCTGGGTGCTACGCTTGGCTTCCTGGGGCGGTCGAGACCGTGATCTGGACGGGGACGTGCTCGGGTGGTCTGGCCCAAGGGCCGGGGTCGCTCACACTGGCCTGGGACGACTACGAGAGCGTGTTCACGGGGCTGCTCCAGGACGGCAAGCAGACCGGGCACTGGGTCGTTCAGTACCCAGGCGGGGGGCTGGTCGACGAAGGCCCCTATGTCGACGGCCAGCGGCACGGCCACTGGGTCAGCCGCTCAGCGGACGGGGATGTCTATGAAGGCCCTTATGTCGACGGCCAGCAGCACGGCCACTGGGTCATCCGCTACGCGAACGGTCGCGTCCTTCAAGGCCCCTATGTCGACGGCCAGCGGCACGGCGACTGGATAATGCGTTGGCCGGGCGGAACAACTGAAACCTGGCGCATGTTGTACGGGCGGCGCGTCGACTGATGGCTTCCATCGACGGGGCGCCAGGGGGTTGCGGCCGACCTCTGGCTCATCGAGCCCTTCGCGTGCGTGGTGTGGCCCGCACAGCGCTGGCTTGCGCGTTTTGCGGCCACTGGAGTAGAGCCCCTGGAAGTTGCGCCCACAGACCCCGGAGGCTTCCCATGGCCTTGGTTAACTTAAGACCGCTTATCCGACCCACCGGCTAGCACCCCGTGGCAAGAACCGCAGGCCGCCAACATCTTCCGGCTTCGACCAGATGGCCGGAGACCAGGCCGCCGATAGTCTTGGTTTGGGCTGGCGCTGAGTCCCCCTGATGGTCGCGAGGAGGAAGCATGAGTAGTGGCGACATCGAACCAAACAGACTCCCTGATAAGGTCCAGCAAGCGGAACTCGCCGTGATCGGCAGGCGACGACGCGCTGTCGACCTCGAGTCTTCCCACCATGCTGGTCGGCTCGTCGGTCTCGCGCTCTCCGGTGGCGGCATCCGCTCCGCTACCTTCGCACTCGGCGTGCTACAGCGACTCGCGGCGGCTGACCTCCTTAAGCGCTTCGACTATCTCTCTACCGTCTCCGGCGGTGGATATATCGGCGGGGCGTTAACGTGGCTCCTCAGTCGGAAGGCGCAGTCGACCGCCACCACCGGACCGAGCGCATTCCCCTACGGCACCCGCAGGCGCCGGCTCGAGAGGAATGAACCGACGGTCCTGACCCATCTACGCCTCCACGGCAACTACCTGACCCCCGGGCGCGGCATCACCGCGTGGTCCTTGGCTGCCGTAGTTCTCCGGGGCATCGTCCTGAACCTGCTGGTCTGGCTGCCGCTTGCGGTGCTTGTCTTCTGGGTGCTGCAGGTCCTGGAGGCTTGGGTCGTTACGTGGACGAGCACGTATGAACCCGTGAAGGCTCTCGCGGAGTTCCATTTTGCTAGGCGCACAGGCGGATACGGATACCCGGCCGCCCTCGCCTCAGTCGGCGTGCTCTTCCTGCTGCTGAGCGTGCTCTATTCGCTCGCCACTCGGCGCCCGCCGCGGCAGGCCTACCGGTGGCGACGGCTTTTCGACTCTGGCGGGCCGTGGCTGCTGTGGTCCGGCCTCGGACTCGCGGTGCTCTGTTCGTTTCCGATCGCTGCCGGCTGGGCCCGGGAGCTAGGCGCCGCGTCGGTCCTTACCGGCCTAGCCGGCGGGCTCGTGTCGTTCGCCGGCTCGGGCGCGGCAGCCCGCGGGCGGATCCCCGTCGGCCTGCTTGCCCCGGTGGCGTCCATCCTGCTCCTCTACGGGTTGGCCCTTTTTTCGTACGACTTAGCCGACCAGTACCGCCGATCTGTCTGGCCGGGGGCGGACTGGTTGTTCGGAGGCGCGCTCGCCTTGTCGGTCTTGACCGGCTGGTGCGTGAACATCAACTACGTCTCCCTCCATCGCTACTACCGCGATCGGCTCATGGAGGCGTTCATGCGCCCCCCGAGTGCTGACTTGAAGACGGGCCCTGCTCGGGATGCGGACGACGCAGAGCTAAGCGCCATGTGCGGCGGGTGCTCCCCATACCACTTGGTGAATACTAATGTAGTCCTCGTTGACAGCGACGACCCACGCATCCGGAAGCGGGGCGGGGACGCCTTTCTTCTTTCTCCGCTCTACTGTGGTGGGACGGCGGCCGGCTGGGTCTGCACGAAAGCCTACATGATGCGGGATTCCTTGACGCTGCCGACCGCAATCGCCATCTCCGGCGCCGCAGCCAACCCAAATACCGGTGCCGGTGGAACGGGACCGACACGCAAGCCGCTGCTGTCGTTATTGATGGGACTGCTCAACATCCGCCTCGGCTACTGGGTGCCGTCGCCTCGCGTATCGAAGCAGCCGGTGGCGAACCACTTTCGAACCGCTTGGCATGAGCTGTACCGGCGTGGCTACGCGGAGGACCGGAGTCTGCTGCAGCTCAGTGACGGCGGTCACTTCGAGAACCTGGGGGTCTACGAGTTGGTGCGCCGGCAGGTAAAGGTCATCGTTTGCTGTGACGCCGCTGCCGATCCCGGGTTTGACTTCAGGGATCTACAGGTCCTGGAGCACCGCATCCGTACTGATTTCGGCGCGCGCATCGAGTTCGACGACAACAACCGCCTCGAGCTTCTTATTCCACGTGAGCCTAACCCGGAGAAGGTCGGCGCGCGGGATCCGAAGACCGATGCCTACCCGGTCGGCGCGCGCTTTGCAAGGCGCGGCTACATACGAGGAGCGATCGTCTATCCGGACGACACCCGGAGTACGTTCATTCTGTTGAAGACGACGATGATCCGCGGGCTTGGTTTATTGCTCAAGGGCTACAAGGGCGCCAACCGGGCCTTTCCCGATGAGACTACGGCCGATCAGTTTTTCGACGAGGAGCAGTTTGAGGCCTATCGCGAGCTCGGCTACGAGATCGGCGACACCCTGCTTCACGACCCCGACGTCCGCTTTCAAGACCTGCTGTACGAGTACACGGAACCGGGAGTCGACGGTTGAGCGTCACCGGCCTGATCCCGAGCTCGCGGCACAGCGCGGACACCGACGTGTCGCGGGGTGCCATCGCGGCTTGGGCCAGCCGCACCACCGTCGAGGACCCCGAGAACCTGGAGGGCCTGCCACCCACCTCGAACGCGTCCTCGCCGCCGAGCTCGAAGACCGGCAACGCCGCAGCGTCGAACGCCGCCTCACCCACGCTCGTCGCACCGACCGACCCTCGAACGGCATCCTCACCCTCGACTTTCCTCGCCCGCGGCGAGAACGTGATCCTGGTCGGGGCCGGGGCCTCACCACGAGCACGTCGCCCTTCTGCAGGGCTCGCAGACGGCTATCGAGTCCCGGCCGGTCGTCGCGAACGCGGGAGGCGAGGTCGTGGTAGAGGTTGACCGCGTCATCAACGCTGGCCGCCTGCAGGGCGTCACGCTGCAGAGGGTACCGACACCATTCGTGCTGTGATGCACGTTAATTAAGGGCGTCGCATCTTGAGCTTGGCGGGGTCGATCTTGATCTCGCCGTAGAGGACGACGTTCTTCCACTCGATCGGGCTGACGTGGCGCAGCAGATCGGGGTCGAACGGGAAGTCCGGCGCCGCAGCCAGCCGTGAGATCTCCCGGGCTTGCCAGTAGACGATGCAGGCGAGAATCAAGGTCAGGCACGAGCGTTCACCTTGGTCGTAGACCTCGCGGGCGCTGATGCGCCCCCGTTGCCCGTAGTAGACGGCCCGCGCCAGGGCGTGGAGCTGCTCGACCTTGAGCAGACCCCGCCGCACCTTCGCCCGCAGCTGCGGCTCGGACATGTACTGCAGCACGAACTCGGTCTTCAGCGCCCGGCCGAGCTCGCGGTTGGCGGCGTAGAAGCGGTTCGACGCCTGGAAGCGGTTGAGCCTCTGCAGGGCGGCCGACGCCGTGGCGTGCCCCGCGGGGAACGCCGCGTAGAACTGGCCGATGCGGTCCCACTGCTCGGCGATGACGCGGATGTTCACCGCCCGCCGGCCGCGCTTGAGGACCGGCTCGAGGACGCCGTGGTCGCGGTCCGGGTCGGCGCAGTAGATCCGCTGGCGGTGCAGGCTGTGGATGCGCGGGCAGAACCGCATGCCGACCATCCCGAAGACCGCGAAGTTGATCTCGGTGTAGCCGTGGGTGTCGGTGTAGTGCTCTTCGAGGTCGAGGTCGCTCTCGTGGTAGAGCACGCCGTCGAGCACGAAGGGCGCGTCGCGGTCGGTGCACTCGATCGGGCGGCTGTAGAACGGCGCGTAGTTGTCGGCGACCAAGGAGTAGAACTCGAGCGCGAAGTCGTTGAAGCGGGTGCTGTAGGTCCGCTGCAGCACCTTCTGCGGCATGGCGAAGCGCTGCCCGTCGCTGGCCGACGTCGTGCCGTCGCCCAATGGCCGGCGGCGTCGAGGCGGGAGATGCCGTGGACGATGGCGGCGAGCGCGGCCCGCTGGTTCTCCTCGACGAGACGCCAATCGCTGACGTACTTGAGCCGCCTGTAGGCGATGTCGGGGGCGACCTTCTCCATGGTGTAGAGGCCGAGGTTGCAGCCGTCGGCGATGACCGCGGCGAGCAGGGCCGCAGACATCCCCGGGGTCGACCCGCTTCTCGCCAGGCTGCTGGAAGTGGACGCTGAACCCGAGGTCGTTCTCGACCTCGATGAGCAGGTCGGCGAGCCGGATCGAGCGGCTGCGGGCGTCCAGCCAGCGGTGGAGCTCGGCGAGGCGGTCCGATTGCGCCGGGTCGGGCTGCTCGGCCGCGTCCGTCTTCAGCCGCCACCCGTCGTCGTCGAACGCGACCTGCCGGTTGTCAGCGACACCCTCCAGGAACCGGTCGAACGCATCCGACAGACGCGCCTTCAGCTGCTCGACCGCCGCGGCGGGATCGACGGGGAACCCGGTCCGCGCCCAGAACGCGTCGCGGACCCGCTCCCACCGCGGGGCGGGCAGGAAGAACGCCTCGAACCGGCCGAAGTTCTTCGCGCCGTCGATGGCGAGGTTGCCGGTCTGGATCTCGTCGCGGACCTTGAGGAACAGCGCGCTCTCCCAGCGGCGTGGGTCCGTCACGCCGTCATGGCGGATGAGCGGCTGCAGCGCCGCCGGGGCGAAGTCGAGCGGCGCATGGGGCGGAACGCCGCGGCGCCCCGCCGCGCGGTGTTCGCGGTAGGCTCGCAGCGCCGACAGCGTCGGCGACGCCCCCTCGCCCTGCTCGTCGACGAACTTCATCCTGCTCAGAAACGGCCCGGCGAACTGGCTCAGCCCGGCGTGCCGCTCGGCCGTCTGCTCGAAGCGGCCTTCCGGTCGCCCCGCGTCCAGTTCGCCAGGTTGGACTGGTCCTCGCGCAGCTGCGTTTCGGGCACGGTTGACAGCAGCCGGGCCCGCAGCTCGTCGTCGCCGATGTCGGGATCGAGCAGCACCGCGCCGAGCTGGCGGTAGCGGTGAACGATCCGGTCGACGGCTTGGCGTTGCGCCTTGAGCATGTCGTCGAGGCGGGCCTCCACCAGCTTGCGGTTGCGGTCGAGGAGCTTGCCGTACATGTCGACGGCTTGGTCGAGCGTGTCGCGCCACGCCTGGTGCAGGAAGCACACCAGCGCGAGGTGGCGGCCTGGGGCCGCCATCCTGCGCACTCGGTCGGCCGACGCGGTTCGCACTCTGTTGGAACAGGATCCGCTGGTAGTTGCCGTTGACCCAGTCCACGTCGACTCCCAGCACGGTCGCCTCGATCAGTTCCAGCCGCGCCAGCAGCCGCTTCATGCCCCCGACCGACGGGTTCGACGAGCTCGCCTTGATCGGTTCAGGGGCGAGTGCGGCTGGTCGTCGTCCACGGCGACCAGCGCATCAAGACCTTCGCGCATCGGCGCCGACAGGCGCTCCGCCATGCGTTGCGTCAGCCAACGTCCGGGCCTTGTGTCGGGCCGCCCCTATCGCGCGGCGTAACACCGAATCGCTCGGTGCGAGAACGTGCTCGTCGCGGAGCCAAGCGTGCGCCCGCGCCAGCAGCGAGGCGGTTCGCTCGAGCCGCAACGCCTCGTCCTCAAAGGAACCGCGCCAGCCGTTCTCCGGCGGCGGCATCGAAGCGCTCAGACGCAGGTGCTCGCCGATGCGCTGCTGATGCTCCGAGACTGTCTGCCGCCGGTGGGCGTAGGCGTAGATCGTCTCGGCGTCGGCGCCCAGCTGCAGGGCCGCGAACCTCAGGATCTCCCCGTCGATCTCCAGGGGCGTCTGTTGGGGGAATCTGCCGAGCACACGCACGAAGGCGACCTGGTACGCGAAACCCAACCGGTTGTGGGGGCCCCGCCGCAGGGCGATCTCGCGGCGGTTGGCCTCGAGGAAGGTGGCATCGCGGACCAAGCGGGGGCGGGAGACGTCGGGGTCGGAGACCGGCACGGCTCTGTCCGAGAGAAACGAGCGTTCTGACCGAACAGTTCAGCAGCAGGGAACATGACGCGTTCCATGTCTCGTATCTGTCAGATACAATACGCGAAGTTGCATTCTATGGACAGGCCGTGAAGACCGTCGCCTATCTGCGCGTCTCGACCCCGCAGCAGGACGCGAGCAGCCAACGCCTCGCCATCCTGGAGTACGCGCGGAAGCACGACTTCCACATCGACGACTTCATCGCCCGCACCCACGGCAGTCGAGCGAGAGTCCGACAAGTCGTCGAGTTCGACGACCAGCGCTGCTGCACGACCTCTTCGGCGTGGCGCTGGTCGGATGGCCGGAGCCGCCGGGCGGCGGCTGAGACAACGAAGGAGACCGGGACTTTGGCCGGGAACAACAAGATTCAAGAGTCCGCGCCGAGCAGAAAGCGCTACTCCCGGCTCGCACCGCTGGACGTCGAGACCGAGACGCTTCTGGCGCATCAGGCACGACAGTTTTTCTCGCCCATGTTCCAGTTGGAGAGGCGCAAGCTCCCGCCAGGGCAATCACTGACACCGGCGTCGGGCAAGGACTTCGTGGATTACCTGAGCGAGCGCCAATCCCTAGCGGAGGAACCCGACAGGTACCTTCATCACATCCGCGGGTTGCTGGACCGCATGGTCCAGAATGACCTCCTTGTCGAAACGGGCGTAGGCAGGGGCGCCGATTTCGTCATGCTCCCGAAGAGCTACTACGCGCTCAGCGAGCTGTCGACTCTGAGAGCGCGGGGAGTCCTCTGGTTGGCGAAGACACTTGGCGGGCGGTTCGTTCATCGTTACGTTTCGCCTGCCGTCGTGCATGTCGTCGGTGAGAACAACGAGGGCGAGGGAAGCGGCATCGTCTTCGATGAACATCATGTCCTCACCTGCGGCCATGTCGTTTCTCGCATGAAACTCGCCCCCGTACAGGCGTTCCAGGGAAGGACGGCGACGGTCGAAGAAGTTTTCCAGTATGAAAGTGCGGACGTGGCGGTCATCCGGATCAAGGAGTCGCTGACGACCGTTCCCGGTCTCGGGTTTGTCGATCCGGTGGTGTCGCAGAAAGTCTACAGATTCGGATACTCGAGGGTTCCGTGCTCGGTTCCGTCGAACACGGGGACTTCTCCCTTGGTCATGCAAAGCGGAGAAGTGACCAACGAATCGGTCCGCGCCTTGGGCGGCGGGGAGCTGTTCCTCTATTCCGCGATTTCCAGGCCGGGCGACAGTGGCGGCGCGATCGTCTCAGACGACGGCTATGTCGTGGGAATGACGACAGAGCTGTCGGATTCCAGGGTGCATACCTCCGAGGGTGAGGAGGTCTTTTCTCCGCACTACGCCGGCATTCCCTCGCATGTCCTCGCGAGGGCGGTCGATGAGTTTGGCTTGGGCGTCCAAATTCCCATTGAGATCTACGAGTAGACTTTCTCGCTGAAGGTCGACTCCCGTGCCGTAGATTTTGCCCAGTCGTACGACGGCCTCGCCCTGCCTGCTTCAAGGTGCGCGCCCGGCGAGGTGCCGGACGGCGTTGGCGGCGCTGACCCCGGTCTGGCGAGGCGAACCTGGCCCCGCTAGAGGGTCGGCGACACAACGAAGAGGGGACGGGGGCTTGAGGATGAGACGCGTGCCCCGCGATCTGCTGTGCGTGCTCGAGCGTCCCCCCGTTCGACAGGTACGCCGTGATCCCCGTCACCCGGAACGTGTGGCACACGTCGAAGGCGGAGGCCCCGCGGCCGCGGCACGCCGCTTGATCATCGCCAGGACGAGCCGCCGCTCGAGGACCCGGCCCGTCAGCCGCCGCCCCGACGGGTCCATGCTCTGGAAGAGCGCCGCCTTCGGCTCCTCGAGCCCGGCCGCCTCGACGTAGGCGTCGAGGGCCGCCCCCGCCCGGTGGTGGGCCGGCACATCGTGCCGCTTCCCGCCCTTCTCGTGGAGCCTCAACCAGCCCCGGCTCCCCTGCCCGAAGTAGTCCTGCCGCCACATTCCCAAGACCGCGCTCACCCGCGCGAAGCTGTACAGCATGACCCAGAGCAGCGCCCGGTCCCGGAGCCCGGCCAGGGCGCCCGTGTCGATCGACGCGAGGAGCTTCCTCGCCTCCGCCGGCGAGAGGACCGGCGTCGCGCCCTTGGTGACGACGTGCTTCGGCCCCCGGACAGCCGCAGCGGGGTTCACCGGGAGGATCTGGTTGACGACGAGCCAGTCGCCGAGCATGCGGATCGCGGCCAGGTGCTGCTTCACCGTGGGGGCCGACCCGGGGTGCGTCCGGATGTAGGCGGCCACGTGGAGCAGCGAGACGTCGCGGAGCCCGCACCCTCGCGCCTCGCACCACCCGAGGAATTGCCCGACGGCCCGCCCGTACGCCGCCCGCGTCCTCGCGTTCGCGATCCTTCCGGCGAAGAACTCCAGGAACCGCGCCACCGCCGACGGCCCCGCGTCGACGATCACCTGCGGCAGGACGATCTCCCCTGCCCCGCCCGTCGCGACCGCCGGCTCCCCGCCCGCCGGCACCAGAGCCTCCGTCGTCATCTCTTCACCACCTCTCCCCCACCACCGACGCCGCGATCGACGAGCGCCTCGAACCGTTCGTAGTCGTTCACGAGCGCGAAAGCCAGCGCGTAGAGCCGCTCCGTCGCGTTCTTCGCCCCGCTGAACCGCACCTCGATCCGGTCCCGCTCGACCGTCACCCCCTCGGGCAGGCTCGCCAATTTCGAGTTGAGGGTCTCGGCCGGCAGCGGCACGCGGATCCCGGTGATCCGGGCTTTCCGGAGCTCGGTCACCAGGCGGGCCCCGGCGTTCCTCCTCGCCGCGGAACGCGGCCCGGCCCCGGTGCTTCTTGAGCTGCTGCAGGAGCTTCGTCCGCGGCAGCGTTCTCTGGTTGCCGACGAGCTCGGTCCCGAAGGTCTGCATCAGCGTCGCCGCCCTGGCCTTCGACACGCCGAAGAGCCGCTCGATGTCGCGCCGGGTGAGCAGGGTCCGGTCGAGGTTCTCGAGCTGGCTGATGGCGTCGGGGATGGAGAGCAGCCACCTGGGCTTCGCGGGCACGGTGCAGCTTCCTCAGCGCTGGGTGGCCACCGAACCAGGTGGAGGCGACGTGAACGGGTTCGCGCGGGCGACCCGGATGTCGACCTGCCGCCCGACGCGCCGACGGCCACGCTTGGCCGGTTGTGCATCGGGCTCGATGTCGGGGGCGGCGGCCACCCCGGCGCCCACACAACCCACGACCCGCCGTTACTCGTCGAAGTGGTACTCCACGTCCGCGAAGCGGTCGCGCGCGAACGTGAAGACGAAGACCAGCGGCTCGGCACCGGTGCAATGCAGGGCGTGCCTGGCGTTCGGGGGGATGAAGACCGCCGTTCCCGGACCGACGTCCGTCCGGACGCCGTCGATCTCGATGTGGCCCCGGCCGCTGACCACGTAGTACGTCTCCTCGGGCTCGTGGTGGTGAGACAGCAGCACCCCGCCCGGCGCGACCTCCGCCACTCCGGTCACGAGCCCCGCGTGCGGGCCACGGTCGGCGCTGACCAACAGCTTCCACCGCACCGGACTCCGGGCAGCGACGGCCGGATCCCTCCCAGCCTTCCCACTCAAGCGCCGCCTGATCGACGACGACCGGCTTCAGTTCACTCATTGTCGCCGCAGGAAGCTACTGCTCCCCTTCCGAGGGCGTGGCAACCGCTTCGGCCACCAGCTGGATAGCGTGACGGAGATCCCCGGCCGAACTCCTGGCCCACGTCTCGCCGCTCGGATGGGAGCACATCAACCTGACCGGCGAAGGCGGCCGCTCACCCGCCGAAGCGCCAACTCACCGCCGCCTTGAAGCGCCGCCCCTTCGGGTCGTGCGTGAAGCCGTCGTAGGCCTGCTCGACGTTGGCCCAGGGCGGGATCTGCCCGGTCAGATTCATGCCGTAGATCGTCAAGTTCATCCCGGTGCCCGGGAAGCGCATCAGGAAGCTCATGTCCCAGCCGAGGAAGGGGTCGATGCGGGGCGCGGTGGTGCTGCCGCCCCGGTCCTCGTAGGCCGAGATGTAGCTGACGTAGTTGGCCCAGCTGTAGCGGCTCCAGTCGTAGGCGGCCGACCAGCGGCTCTTCCACCGGGGCAGCGGCACCGCGATGGGGTGGGCGAAGTTCAGGTAGCCGGCCGCCTCGCGCTCGGCGTAGAGGGTCCGGTCGGTGCCCTCCAGCAGCAGCTCCTTGGTGTCGTAGCCGACCGTGTAGGTCGAGTCCCAGCTCAGCGAGAACTGGCCCGGCCCGGCGTCGGCCCGGGCCGCGAGGTGGGTGTCGATGCCCTGGGTGGTGAGCCCCGGCCAGTTCACGAGGTCGATCTGGATGCGCTGCAGGTTCTGGGCCACGCAGCGGTCGGCGGGCGCGAGGTCCGAGGCCCGGCCGCCGGGACAGATGATGAACGGCGACACCGCGTCCCGGGTCACCGGGTCGCCGCTGGCGTAAAGGCTGGTGATGGCGTCGTAGGGCATCGACCCGATGACGTTCTCGAAGTCGTAGTGCCAGTAGTCGATGGTCGCCTCGACCCCCCCCTCGAGGAACAGCACGACCCCGCCGTTGTAGGTGAAGGCGCGCTCGGGCCGCAGACCGGGGCGCCCGAACCGGTCGACGGCCTGGTAGGCGCCGGTCTCGTTGATCCACTCCAGCGTCGTCAGGGGGCTGGTGTTCAGGTCATCGAGCGACGGCGTCCGGAACGAGCAGCCCATGTCGCCGGCCACCGGGCACGGGTTCACGGTGACGTCGCCGGCATCGTTGGGATTGCCGTCGGCGTTCACCCCGCGGAACTGGTAGCCGACCGCGAAGTCGGCCACGCCCGGGACGAGGTTGCCGCTCAGGGTGGCGTCGGCCACGACCATGTCGGTGGTGCTGAAGAGGTCCACCTCTTCGTTGAGCCAGAGCCGCAGGTCCTCGGAGTTGGCGAGGCCGGCGACGAAGTCCGGATTGTCGCCGCTCGCGAGCGGCGAGTTGGGCTGGTCGGAGCGCTGGATGGCGTTGCTGAACGGGTTGTAATACATGCACGGCCCCTGGCCCGGCACCGCGCCGCCGAGGGGCCCGAGCCGCATGCCCGCGCGCGAGGTGGGATCGGCGACGACGCCGACGCCGCAGTCGGCGCCGCCGAAGCCGCGGAACGCGCGGAACATGCGGTCGGTGTAGACCGCCGGCAGGTTCAGGTTGCCCCGCGACCGCGAGTAGCTGACGCCGACGTCCCAGTGGGCGTCCCGCCCGCCGAGCAGGAAGTCGCCGTCGACGGAGGCGGCGACCCGCTGCGTTCGCGACTCGCGGCGCAGCGTGCGGCCGGGACCGGAGTTGCCGAACGGGCGGCCGTTGAAGTACCACGGGTCGTCGCCGGCGCAGGCGCTCATGGGATCGGCCTTGGGGTCCCCGGCGTAGCCGCCGCAGAACTGCTGGCGGCCGGGGTGGGTCGCCGCCACCTCCATGATGGTCGTGCTCGTCAGGGGGAACGGCGGATAGGACGGCGTCGTGTACCAGTTCGGGATCACCGCCTCGGACCACAGCCCCTCGACGTGGTAGTTGGTCCGGTCGTTCAGGGGGCCGTTGAGCTCGAGGAAGGCGCGGGTCTGCTGCTGCTCGTCGAACAGGTTGTCGTACGGCGCGTAGCGGAACCGGCACGTCCAGCCCTCGTCCTGGCCGCCGAAGTCGGTGCAGCGGGGGTCGAAGACGTCGGCCGTCCACGGCACCGGCGCCCCCACCGCGAAGGTCCCGGGATTGCCGAGGCTCGACCAGCCGGCGCGGTTCCCCGAGACGTGCGTGCTCAAGCGGTCGAGGGTCCACGGGCGCTCCGCCATCTGCAACTCCTGGCGGCCGACCCGCTCCATGGAGAGGACGGCGCTCGAGGCCCCGATGCGGCCGCCCCAGATGCCTGCCACGGTGGTGTCGCCCCCGCCGTCGAAGTAGTCGTGGGAGACGTTCATCTCGAAGCCGCGGAAGTCGTTGCGGGTGACGAAGTTGGCCACACCGCCGACGGCGTCCGAGCCGTAGGTGGCCGACGCGCCTTCCTTCAGCACCTCGAGCCGGCCGACGGCGATGGCGGGGATGGTGTTGACGTCGACGAAGCGCCCGCCGATGAGGCGGGCGGGCACCGGCACGTGGCGGCGGCCGTTGATCAGCACCAGGGTCCGCGACGCGCCGAGGCCGCGCAGGTTGACGTTGGCGACGTTCTCGGTGAGGGTCGACGGCTGGTTCGAGTTGTACCAACTGTTGCGCTCGCCGACGACGCCGTGGCTGACGTTCAGGTTGCGGAAGAGGTCGACGAGCTGGGTGGCCCCCTGCTGCTCGAGCGTCTCGCGGCTGACCACGGTGACGGCGTGGGGCATGTTGATGGCCGGCGCGTCGATGGCGGTGCCCGTCACCGCCACCGTCACCTCCTCGAGAGGCCGCCCAACTGCAGGTCAGCGTTGACCGTGGCGGTGACCCCGGCCGCCAGCTCGACCTCGCGCTCCAGGCGCTCGAACCCGGCTAGCGTGAACGTCAGGACGTAGCCGCCGGGGGGGAGCCCGGGACCGCATAGCTCCCGTCGCCGTCGGTCACCCCCACTAGGGGGGCGGGCAGCCCACCGCCGGAAGCCTCGACGGTCACGCCCGGCAGGACGCCGCCGGTGTCGTCGGTCACCGTGCCCGCAATGCCGCCGTCCTGCGCGGCGGCAGCCGACGGGGCCGCCGCCAGCACGCATGCCGCGATCAACACGATTCTCATTTGGTTCCCTCGCCAGTGCCCTTGGTTCAGCCTTGTCGCGGGGGCATGCTCGGAACGACGGAACTCGGATTCGCGTCGTCCTCCCGAGATGCCTGCGTCCGAGGCGGTTCGTCGGCCCCGCGGACCTCCAGATCGCGGTCTCCTTGGTTCCGTTTCCGTTTCGCGCCGCGGCTGGAGCAGCGGCCTGTTCAAGGGTTCTAGGTCCGCCGCGTCGTCGCCTCGGGCATGCGCGAGCTCGCGCACGCTCGCATGCGGGCCGAGATCGAGGCAGGGCGGCCCGCGTTCAGGATGGTCATGGTGCCGTTCGGTGAGCGGTCAGATCCGCCTTGACGACCTCGCTCGAAACGCTCGGCGGGTCAACTGTTGATGCATCGTGTCCTCCTCGGCCGACGACCCGGCGTGTGTTCGACGCAACGCGACCCGGATCGTCTCGCAGCCCGGAATCGCGTGCCGCTTCGACGAGGCTTTCTGTAGGACGGCGATTGGGAACCGCTCCGCCGGGTCCCGGAAGTCGACGTACGTACAGGCGATCAGGTTCCCCGCGTCATCGACGTGGTGCCCGTCCGCCAGGTACTCGAAGCCACCCATGCAGGCCTGCGTACAGCGCCCCGGTTCGCCCTGGCGCGCGGTCTACCAGCCGAGCGTGGCCCGGCCCATGACCCCGTTGCTGACCTCGCCTGCCGTCGCGCTCTCTCGCCGTTGCGCCTCGGCGGTCAGCTCGAAGCTCACCTTCCCCTGCTCCAGCACCCCGAGGCCGTAGCCGAACCGGTAGTCCCGGCCGTACGTCGAGTTCGAGATCCCGACCTTCGGCGTCCCCACCAGGCGCGCGCCTACAGGCAGCCCGTAGCCGACCTCGGCGTTGAGCTGGCCGCCGGCCCCGTACATCTGGTGCGAGCCCATGCCGTAGGCCATCTGGCTGTTCCACAGCGCCTCGGCCTCGCCCGTCGCCTGACCGCCCCACGACGGGGCGATACGCGCCGTGAGCCCCAGCAGGCTCGACGGTGTCGGGTCCCAGCCGAACGACAGCGACATGCCCCGCTCGGTGAACCCCTCGGACTGGTGCACCACCAGCGTCCGCACCCGCACGTCCAGCGACAGCCCCGTCACCGTGTCGCTGAAGGCGAGCCCGCCGCCGACGTCCATCCCCGCGCCGGTCTCGGCGTCGCCGCCGTCCTGCCGCAGCCCCACCTCGACGCTCGGCGTCAGCGACAGACGGCCGCCGAGCGTGAAGCCCCGCGAGCCCTCCAGCGCCGTCCGCACCCGCGTCACACCGGCCTCGGAGGCGTTCAGCCGGCCGGTCGGGCCGTCGAGCAGCTCGCTGCCCGCGCCCACCCAGAGCGCGTCGGCCTTGAACGCCAGCGCGAACCCGCCGGTGGCCCGCGAGCCGATCAGCTCGCCCCGGGTCCCCACCGCCGTCATCGCCATCGACACGCCGGTCTCCAGCGCCGATGCGCCGCCCGGCGTCAGGCTCAGCGCGCCGGTGCCGTAGCCGGTCACCCCCCACACCGAGACCTTGTCGTTGACCTGGTAGCCCACCCACGGGTAGAACCCGGTCATCGACGTGGTCATCTGCCCGGTGCTCGGGCCGCTGTAGCCGCCCAGCCCGAGGGTGCGGCCGACCGACAGGCCGACGGTCAGCGGCCCGCGGGCGTAGTCGGCCCCGATCATCGTCGTTCGCACCTCGCCGTTGAGCGACAGGGCGTCCTCGAGGCCCGTGAAGTGCGACCGCGAGTTGCGGCTCCACACCGAGAGGACGCCCCCGCGGGTCTCGCGGTTCAGCTCGAACCCGGAGTTGGCCAGCGGGTCATGGCCCACCATCGTGCTGAACAGGCTGTTCTCGTGCCCGGTTCCCGGCGACCCGTGGCCGGCCATCACTGACGCACCGCCCATGGGCGCGTACTGGCTCGCCGTGCCCACTGCGCCCGGCATGCCGCCCAGGCCGGCGCCGGCCGCGCCGCCCACGGCAGACATGCCGGTCATGCCCATCGAGCCCCCGCCCATACCGGGCATGCCGCCCATGCCCATCGAGCCGGCCATGCCAGTCGAGCCGCCCATGCGGCTGCCCATGCCGGCCATGCCCACGCCGGGGGCGCCGAGGGCGCCGCCGACCGCCTGCGACCCCATCCCCATCGGGCCCCCGCCTCCCATCCCGGCGCCGCCCATCGGGGCCGCGCCCGGCAAGCCCGTGCCCATCGGCGCGAATGACGACAGGAAGCCGAGCGCGAAGTCCCGCTCGCTGCCGGGCTGCAGCTCCCGGCCCGCAAAGCGGGCCCTGAAGCCGGGCTGCCGCGGCGCCGCCATCCGTTCCTCGATGTGGGGTGACTACCTGCTCCGCCGTCGCGCGGCCGAAGCGCGCCAGAAGCGCCGCCGGCATCAGGTCCGCGTTCTCGATCGTCCCCGTCGCCTCGGCATCGGCCAAATGCGCCCCGGAGGGGTTCGACAGTCGCACCGTCAGCGTCTCCTCCCCTCGTCGTGCGCGTCGTCGAGCACCGCCACCGCGATCGTCCCCGACGTCTCGCCCGCCTGCAGCGTCAGCGTGCCGGTGGTCCGTTGGTAGTCCTCGCCGGCCTTCGCCGTGGCGTCGATCGTGCGGTAGTCCACTGTCACCGTCCCGGACGCCGCCCGGTCCAGCTGCACCGCGAAGCTCAGCACCGCGTTCGCAGCTTCTTTCACTCGTGTGTCCGCCACCGACAGCCCTGGCGGGCCGGTTACCGCGGCCGAGACCGTGTTCGACAGCGCTGCCGGAAGGTCCACGTGAACGCGATCGAGGAACCGCTTGCCGAGCGCGTGCTACGCCAGGTGCGGTCCGGGAAGCTCGACGAGTCCCGGCTGCTGCCCTCGGCCGAGAAGCGGGCGAGGGACGTGGTCAAGAAGCTCGACCGCCTCGCGGCGCGGCAGGGCTGGTACACCTTCATGGCCTGCCAGGCATACGCGGTGGCGACCGGGAAGGCACCCTCGAAGCGAAAGCGGAGGCCATCGCGGTGGAGCAGGTTATGCGCGCTGGCGGTCGGAGGTGTCGCGGTTCGCGCCGGACCGCCTGGAGGAGTTCGACGAGTTGATCGCGGACGCGCTGAACAATCCGGCGCCGGTGCAAAAGGCCGAGCAGTGAGAGGGGTGCCGGGGGTGCCGGCGCGGCTCGCTCTCACGGATGGCCGCCGAACAGCGCGAAGCCGTCGACGCGGCCGACCTCGACCGCTGCGGCCGTGGCGCTCGAGCGCGCCCCGGCAGACCGGACCGGCACCATCGGCGTCGAGACCTTCGACGCCACCTACGGGGCCGGCTTCCAGGCGTCGGACGAACCCGCCTCACGCCGTCGAGTGCAAGCTGGTCGAGGACGGCGCGGCGTCGTGGCGCACCGGCCGGCCGCCGCGGACCGCCCGCGCCGCGTCGCCTTCGTCGACGGCACCCTACGCACCGAGGCGCGGCTGACCCGCACCGACGCCGACGGCGACGTGAGCATGGGCGTGGGCGGGTCCCTGGGGCAGGCATTACCCGCCTCAAGATGCCGTCAGGCATCGGAGGGATGGGCCGGAGAGCCTCAAGCTCAACCTGGGGTGAGAGACCCACGAACCACGGACGGGCGATGGCAGACTCACGGACTGCCCCCTGGTTCTGGTCCGCCGGAACCCTCCGTCGCGGTGAAGTTCGACGAGGGCAATCGTCGCCCAACCGACCTCAGCTTTCGCCCCGCGGGAGGCCGTTCACCACCTGCCCGTCGAACAGGTGTATCTCGCGGCTGGCGTGCTGGGCGTAGCGCGGGTCATGGGTGACCATGCAGATGGTCGACCCTTCGGCGTGCAGGCCGGCGAGAAGCTGCATCACCGCCTCGCCGTTCTTCGAGTCGAGGTTGCCGGTCGGCTCGTCGGCGAGGAGGATCGAGGGCTGGCCGGCAACGGCGCGGGCCACCGCCACCCGCTGCTGCTGGCCCCCGGAGAGCTGGCTGGGCAGGTGCCTGGCGCGGTGGGCCATCTCGACCTTCTCGAGGGCCTCGTCCACCCGCTGCCGCCGCTCGGCCGGCCGCATGCCGCGGTAGGTCAGGGGCAGCTCCACGTTCTCGTGGACGGTGAGGTCGCCGATCAGGTTGAAGCTCTGGAAGATGAAACCGATCTCGCGGTTCCGGGTGCGCGCGCGGGCCGACATCTTGAGGCTCGCCACCCGCCGGCCGTTGAGCCGGTACTGACCGTCGGACGGCGAGTCGAGCAGCCCGAGAATCGACAGCAGCGTCGACTTTCCGCAGCCGGACGGTCCCGAGATGGCGATGTACTCCCCGGGGTAGATGTCGAGGTCGATCTCCGCGAGGGCATGGGTCTCGACTTCGTCGGTGAAGAAGATCTTCGTCACCTTGTCGAGGCGAATGAGGGGCTGGGCTGCGTCGTTCATTGGCTGGATCCTCCTGAAGACTCCCGAGAGCCGGCGGCGGTTCATGACGACTCCTTCGCCATGAGCAACGTCTCTGCTGGTTCAACGCGCGCCAGATAGAGCAGCTACGGACGTCGGACGGGATTGGGGGCCTGGGAGGCCGGCGCCCGGTCTAGCCGCCAGTTTCTTGTACCGGCGGCGGCGGTGGGGGCGGCGGTGGGGGTGGCGGCATCGGCGGCTCGGGCGGCGACAGCCCTGGCAGCGACGGCAGCCCCTGCGGAGCTCTTGGAATCTCCTCGCCGGCCGCTGTTCCCCTTTCGCCGTCGGAGATCACGATGTCGCCGCTGACGGTGGACAGCTCGAGGCGGGTGCCGGCGCCCCCGCCGGCGGTCCCTCGAATCGCGCGGTACCCTCTCCCGAGGATGGTGGCTTGGCGGACCGCGCCGCCCGGCCCGGCGAGGATGGGGACGTCCGAGCGGAGCCCTCCGCTGAACGACTCCGCCTCGAGCTCGAACGCCGAGCCGTCCGGCACCGTCAGCAGGATGCGGCCCGAGTGCGAGCGGACGCCGTACCGGCCGTCGGACGCGAGGGATCCGTCGAAGGTCACCGGTCCCGAGACCGTCTCCACCTCGACGCGCCGGGACTCCACCCCTTCGAGCGCCGCGCCGCTGAAGGACTTCACTTCCAGCCGGGGCGCTCGGACCCGCTCGATATCGATGCGGCTGCTGACCGTCTTGGCCGCCAGGGCGCCATCGCTGCGCACGTCGGTGAGCTCCAGGTCGCCGGAGAACGACTCGACTGCGACCAGCCTCGCCAGCGAAGTGAGCCGCACGTCGCCGCTGACCGTCTCGACCCGCGTCTCGCCGTCCACGGCTTCGACGGTCACATCGCCGGCGAACGACTCGATGGTGACGCCGGCGCCCCGGAGCATCGCGACCCGGTAGTCCACCGCCACGAACGGTTCCCGTCTTTCCCGCCGGCCGCCGCCGAGCAGGTCGCCCAGCGACTCCAGAAAGGAACGACGGTGCCCGGGGTAGTCGGTCTCGACGATTACCCGGTCGCCTCGCTGCTCGATCTCGATCTCGACCCGGACCAACGCGTCCTCGATCTCGACCCGGACCAACGCGTCGTCGTCGCCCCCGCGTCGGCTTGCCCGCTTCGTCGCCCGAATCGTCAGGTCGTCACCGTCCACTCCGGTCACCGTGATCCCGCCCTCGACGTTGCTGAGCGTCAATCGTCCTCCGGGTTCCATAGGGATGGTGCGCACGAATTCCTCGGTCTGGCCCGCGGCCGCGCCGGCCACGCCCATCAGCGCGGCCGCAACGAGCACGATCTGCGCGTTCTTCATGGCCATGGTGTCCTTTCTCTGCTTCGAACGGCCCATTGCCCGCACCTACTCCTCGACGCGCAAGACCTCCGCAGGATCGATCCGGAGGGCGCGCGAGACCGGCAGGCCGACGGCGACGGATGCCACGAGCGCGAGGCACGCCGCCGCCCCTGCGAGCGCGACCGGGTCCACGCCGCCGGCGCGGGAGAACTGCGACTGAAGCAGCGGCGAGACACCGCTTCCCAGTCCCGCTCCGACGACGACGCCGACCGTCACCAGCTTCACGCTCGCGCTCCCGGCGACGAGCCGGATGATCTGCAGCGGCCGGGCCCCGAGCGCGATGCGGAGGCCGATCTCCGGGCCGCGCAGCGCCACGACGTAGCTCAGCGTGCCGAAGAGCCCGATGCACGCGAGCAGCAGGCCGCCGGCCCCGACGAAGCCGCCCACGACGGCCGCAATCCGCGCGGGCAACAGCGCCGTGTCGACCATTTCCGTCATCGTCGCCACGTTCACGACGGGCACGCCGGGATCGATTCGGCCAATGCCCTCTCGTGCCGCTTCGGCCGATGCGCCCCGGATGTGGAACGTGACCTGAGGGGTGTAGACGTCCTCCATGGACTCGAACACGACGGGAACCGCATCCTCTCGAAACGACACGAAATGGCCGTCGTCGACCACGCCGACCACGGTCGACCACGGGGAACCGGTGGAACGTGCGTCGGGATCGCCCCGTACTTGACGAAGCAACTGATCCCGGGTCAGTCGGCGCAGTCGACTGCCGACGGCATTCCGATCGGACCAGAACCGCTCGACGAACGCCTGGTTGACGAGCACCGCGTTTCGCTCTCCGGGTTCGAGGTCCCGACCGCGAAGGAGGGGCACCCCCATCAAGCGGACGTAACCGGGACTGACGACGTTCGCGTACACGCCCAGGTCCTCTCCAGCCCGGGGCCGATACCCGTCGACATCCATGCCACGACGTCGCTGCGCCTGGAGAGACAGGAACGGCGCTTCCGATGCCTCGGCCGTCGGCACCTGCTCGAACACCTGTCGGAGATACGCGCGACCGCGATCTTCGGAGTACCCGGCCGCCTCCAGATCGACGGTGACGAGCGCCAGCTCGTCCGAGTCGTAGCCGAGCGGGATTGCGTACGCGGCCACGATGCTGCGCGCGAACGCCCCCGCGATGATCAGGAGAAAGACGGCGGCGGTCGCCTGCATCGCAGTCAGCGCGTTGCGCAGCCCCGTCTGTGAGAATCTGCCAAGACGGAGCCTGGCCCGGGTTGCGTACAGTGCGGGAAGAAACCCCACCAGGAGGCCGACGCCCGACGACGCGACCAGCGCGGCCGCGAGCAGGCGCCAACTGGGCTCGAGGTTCAGTTGCAGGGGCAGGGGCAACGGCAGGTCCGATACCGGCAACGTCACGAAGCTGATGGCGACCGCCGCCGCGGCGACGCCCAGCCCCCCCGCGACCAGACCGAGACCGAGGCTCTCCACGGCGACCTGCCGGACCAGTCTGAACCGGCTCGCGCCCAGGGCCTGCCGAATCGACATCTCGCGACGGCGGACCGCCGCGTCGGCGAGCAGAAGGCCCGAGATGTTGGCGCAGACGATGAGCAGGAAAGTGCCGACCAGTCCCGACAGGACGGCCAGAGGCCCGAAGGCGAAAGAGGGCAGGCGTGCTTCGTTCGCTGCCCGGATCGTCAGGGCTCGCGGCTGCCCGGAGAGACCCGTCCAAGACTCGGGGTACGACTGATGAAGACGTCGACCGACGACGGCCAGACGCGCCTGGGCCTCGTCGATCCCGACGCCCTCGCGCAGCCGGCCGACGATGTCGTAACCGCGCGAGCCGCGCCGCTCCTGCCTGGCGTCACCCAGCCGTACCGACTGCTCGAAGGCCGCGGGCAACCAGACGTCGACGCGGAGGAGGCCTTGCGTGCCGCCGTACAGGCCCGCCAGCTCGACGGGCGCCACGCCCACGACGGTGAACGGCAACCCGTTGACGGTGATTGCGCGGCCCAGCACCGACGGATCGCCGCTGAACTCCGAGAGCCACACGCCGTTGCTGATCACGGCGACCGGGCTGGTCTCGGCCGCCTCGAACGCACGCCCATGGACCGGCCTCAACCCCATCGTATCGAAGTAGTTGGGCTCCACTATCTGGGCGGACATGACCCGGGGGTCTCCTCCGCCGATGCGGACGCCGACCGGGTTGAGAGACGCCAGGGTGACTTGCTCGAACACGTCGCCGGTGGACTCGCGAATGTCGAGAAAGTCCGGATACGAGTTCGCGCTCGGCTGCCCGCTCGAGGAATCGCTCGTGAACACGACGGCCAGGCGATGGGGGTCCGGGCCGGGCAGCGGACGCAGGAGCAGAGCGTCGAGCAGCGCGAGGATGACCGTGTTCGCACCGATGCCGATCGCCAGGACCGCGATCGCCACGCCAGCGAGAATCGGGCGCGCGCGCAGGCGGCGGAACCCGAACAGGAAGTCCCGCCACAGGTCGTCGAGGGCACGGAAACGGTGTACGTCGCGACATTGTTCCTTGACCATGTCGAGGCCTCCCAGACGGGCCAGCGCCATGCGGCGCGCTTCCTTCGGCGCCATGCCGCGCCGGATGTTCTCGGCCGCGTCCAGCTCTACGTACGCCTGGAGCTCGGCATCGAGATCGCGTTCGAGGGACCCGCGCCGGAACAGGTTCAACAGGCGAAGGGCGAGGATACGCAAGCGGCTCATGACGACTCCTCCCACGATGCTGCAAGGGCCAGGTGGCGAGAAACAGACATCAGGCTTCCCCCACGTCGCGCAACGCCAGCTCGATCGCGACCGAGACGCGCTTCCAGTTGCGGGCTTCTTCCTCAGTGTGCCGGCGCCCGGCGGCGGTCAGCTCGTAGAACTTCGCCTTGCGGTTGGTTTCGGAACGTCCCCATTCCGAGGTCAGCCAGCCCTTCTGTTCGAGCCGGTGCAGCGCGGGAAAGAGCGAGCCGGGGTTGACGCGGAACGCCCCTTCCGTGAGCTGCTCGACCCGGCGCGCGACCCCGAGCCCGTGGTACGGCCCGGTCATGAGCGCGCGGAGGATCAGCAGGTCGAGGGTGCCGCGCATGAGGTCGGTGCGGGACATGGGATGATGCTCCTGTTGGGTTCAACGTGCTGAGGACACGGGGGTTCCCGGCGTCAAGGGGGATTCGGGCGTTTGCGTGCCTGACGGCGCCGCGCCGCCGACCACAACGATGCCGGCGCCGCCGAGGGAGGCGCGCTGCGTCCGGTCGAACTCGATCAGCGCGCGCTGGTAGTCGAGAATCGCGCGCAGCTCGGCGTCCTGCGCGGCCGCGAGATCGCGTTGCGACTGCAGGACGAAGAAGTTCGCCGACAGGCCGGTCTCGAACTTGCTCTCCTCGGCCTGGAGTTGCTGTTCCGCCAGCTCCCGCGATGCCGTCGCGGCCTCGATGCGCTGCTGTATCGACTCGATGCTGAGCGCCGCGGCGGTGACCTCGCTGGCAATCCGAAGCTCGATGCGGCGAATCTGGGCTTCGTTCTGCTGCAGCTCCCGGCGGGCCCGCTCGTGTGCGGCGCGATCCGCGCTCCGGCCGAGCGGGTGGCTCATCCGGAGCTGTACGCTCCATACCGGGTAGTCGGCGCCCGCGATGCTGCCCAGCGCGTCGCGGTAGCCGCCGGGGAGCACGCCGCCAGTGCCTCCGAAGAGGTCCTCGAAGCTGTTCCCGGCGGGGATCAGCCGGGGACCGCCTTGGCCGGTGAGTTGATAGCTGCCGATCAAGTCGAGCGCCGGCAGGGCGCTGTTGCGGAGATTGCGGACCGTCGCTTCGTTGATGTCGAGCTGCCGTCGCGCGCGGGAGACGTCGGTGCGGCTGTCGAGCGCCGCCTGGATGGCCTGCTGCAGGTCGATCGGCAGGGCCTCGATGCGCGGCTGGTCGGTCGGGTGGATCTCCGCGTTCCACAGGGGATCGGACGTTCCCGCGACGATGAGCTCCTTCAGGGCGAGCTCGTTGGTGCGCTGCGCCTCGACCGCTTGCGTCAGCTGCTGGCGTCGCGCCGCGGCTTCGGACTCCGCCTGCACGACGTCGATCGGCGCCATCGTGCCGACCTCGACCCGAAACAGGTTGTCCTCGACGAACTGCTCGGCCAGCGCCAGCGCCTGCCGCTGCACGTCCAGCGCGGCGCGTGCATAGACGAGATCCCAGTAGGCGAGGCTGACGTCGGCCAGGGTGTTGACGACGGTCTCCTCGAGGTCGATGTCGGAGATGTCGCGGCTGATGCGCGCGACGGCGAGCTGCGTGCGCCGGCTGTCGGTGCGGAACCCGCGCAGCAGCGGCTGCGTGTACTGCAGCGTCATGTTCGCGCCGAAGCTCGGGTTGAAGGTCGAGAAGATGTTGGTCGACTCCTCGCGCGTACTGTTCCAGGTGAGGTCGTAGCGGCCGCCGCCCCACCTGATCTCCTGCCCGACCCCGAGGTCGTAGGCGCCCCGGTCGGTGACGATGGACCGGCCGCCGAGCCCGCCGCCGTCGAACACGGAGCGGTTGGGAGCGGTGGCCTGGTTGAAGTCGAAGCCGGAAGAGGCGAAGGGCAGGAACGCCGCGCCGGCGGCGGCGACCTGCATGTCCTGCACGAGCGGCCGAATGCGCTGGACGGCGATGTCGAGGTTCTGCTCGAGAGCACGCTGGACGGCATCGTCGAGCGTGAGTTGGAAGCGGCGGGCCGGCTGCGCCGACTGACCGGCGCGGCGTGCGGCTCCGGCAACCCGCGCGCCGGCAACGGTGTCGAGGCCCTGGCCGCAGGTCGGGCGCGCCGCGGCCGCCATCATCAGACCGGCCATCAGGGGCGCGAATGCGAGAGCACGAACCCGAGTCGACGAGATCACCCCCCGGTCCGGGAGTCCAACCTGGCACGAAAGCTGGTTCTGGCTCATTGGGATGCCTCCGTTCACAGTGACGCTCTTTCTCAGGGCGGGTCTTCCTCCCCCGCGGCACGGGAGACGGCCTATTCGATGCGGACCCGGTCGAACCGATCCCAGCTCGACGTGTCGGACAGGACCACGCGGTCGCCCGGCTGCAGGCCCTCCAGCACCTCGACGGTGTTGACCGAGGCGCGGCCGAGGCTCACGCGTGTTCGGGACGCATGAGCGCCGTCCTCCTGCATCTTGAACAGGCTGACCTCGCTCTGCTCCTGCCCGAACACCGGCCGGCCGACGAAGAGGATGTCGTCCATGCGTTCCAGCTCGATCGTGCCGTCGACCGTCAGGTCGGGCCGCGCGCCGCGCGGCAGCTCGCCGTCGAGGGCGACGTCGACCGTCACCGTCCCGTTCTCCACCGCCGGGTCGATGCGGGTGACGCGCCCCGCGACGACGCCGTTGCGGGTGTCGATGGCCGCCGTCTGGCCGATCTGGACGTCCCTGGCCTCGGTCTCCGCAACGCGCAGCTCGGCCTTCAGCACCGTCGGATCGCCCACCCGCGCCAGGTTCGTGCCGGCGGTGATGCGCTGCCCTTCCTCGAGCGGCACCTGCTGCAGGACGCCGGACAGGCCGGCCCGCACGCGCAGGGCCGCGACCTGCTGCCGCCGCAGCTCGTACAGCGTTCGCAGGCGGTCCACCTCGGCCCGCTCGACCGCGAGCTGCGCATCGACGGTGTCGGTGGCCATCTGTAGCCGTTCCTGCTCGAGCGCGTAGCGCGTCCCATACTCCTGCTCGTCCGACTGCGACTGCTGGAGCTGGATGGACGAGACGAGGCCCCGGGTGTGGAGCCGCGCGTCGGCGGCGGCCTGCAGCCGGGCCGACTTGAGCTGCGCCTCGGTGGTGGCGAGCGTCGCCCGCTGGTCGAGAAGGTCGCGCTGCACCTCCACCTGCCGGTTGCTGTAGCGCGCCTCGGCCGCCTCGAAGTTGAGCCGCGCCTCGAGCGTCGACTGTTCCAGCTCGGGATTGCTCAGCTCGAGGATCACGGTGTCGGGCGCGACGGGGGCGCCGGGCCGGATGACGATCCGCTCGACGGTGCCGTCGGTGGTGGCCGGAATCCAGCGGATCTGCTCGGGCACCAGGGTGCCGGCGCCGCGCACCTGCCGAATCATCGGTCCGCGCTGCACCGTGTCGATGTAGACGCTGTCGCGGTCGACCCGAGGCGCCGCCGGCTCCAGGCGCGAGACGCCGACCGGGACGACGACGATCACCATGACCGCCGTCGCGGCATACAGCGCCTGGCGGAGCTTCTTCCTGCGTGCGGCGTCGGGTCGGGAGATGTCCATGGCTACCTCGAGACGTTGGCGATGGCGATTCGGCTCGTTGTCCTCACGCGGCCGCGGTGTTATCCGAGTTGTCCCTATCGACTTTCGATAGGGTATCGTCAAGTTCTATCGGATGTCAATACGTAGACTCCGTTGCGGGTGTTCCGAGGCCGCCCGGCTGGCCGATCCGTGGGGCGCACGACGTGTGCGTCGGAGGCTGCGGCGGGCGTGAGCTGTGGCGGGAACGCGGTTGCCGCGCCGCGACTGCAGGAGTCCGCGCCGTCCTACGGCGCAGACGCCTGGCGGAGCACGGCCGGCGACGACGCGCCCTCGAGGAGCAGCTCCGGCGCGCCGCCGCCATCCACACGCGGACCGCGGGGCGCGCCGCAACGAGGCCGCCGGCCGACGCTCTACTGACCGCCGAGATCCCTTCGGAACCGCCCCGCGTACGGGCAGCACGGAACGCGCCAGCGAAATAGCGCCGAAGATACCTTGACAATCTACAATTGCACTCTTATTATCGATGGTCGAGGTATTAAGGCAGGACTCATGGGCAAACCGACCGGGCTCGTTCAAGGGACCCTCGACCTGCTCGTCCTTCGCACCATCGAGCAGGAGCCGAAGCACGGCTGGGCCATCGCCAAGCGCATCCAGCAGGTGTCGAACGAGGTCCTGAAGGTGCAGCAGGGCTCGCTCTATCCAGCGCTCTACCGCCTCGAGAAGGAAGGGCTGATCGCCGGACGCTGGGGGGCGACGGACACCGGCCGCGAGGCCAAGTTCTACGCGCTGACCCGGGCCGGCCGGACGCATCTGAAGCGCGAGGCCGCGTCGTGGGCGCAGCTCTCCGCCGCCATCGACCTCGTCCTGCGGCAAGCATGATGGCGTCCCTGTCGCGGTTCGTCCCGTGGATACGGCGTCTTCTACGAGGCGCTGATCCGCCCGCTGCCCTATCCCGAGCCGGCCCGCGTGGTCAGCGTCTCGGAGGAGCGGCCGGTGGCGGCGGCGCCGACCCGCGACGCGCTGCTCAGCAACCTGATGTTCCACGCTTGGCGCGACGCGGGCGTCCAGACCCTCACCGAGCTCGCCGGGTACGAGCGCCGGGAACACACGGTGACCCTCCCGGACGAGACCATCCGGGTGGCGGGCGCCGGCGTCACAGCGGGTCTGCTCGCGATGCTGGGCGCCGCGCCGGTCCGCGGCCGGCTCTTCGCGTGCGGTCTCGCGACGTGCGCCGCGATGGCTGATGCTCGACTGCCGGAGTCTGGCGCAGCCGCCGCCGACAGGGTCATGTTCACGGGTGCTTCGGCGGAGGATGGGGAGAGCGCGGCTGATGCCGTTCTCGATCGATCGAGTGGTGCCCTGGGGGCGGAACTCGGCCGAGTATCGGGCCATGTTCGGCTTGGGCGAGTCTGAGCTCGGTGGCCGCATCCTGGGCTGCGGAGACGGCCCCGCGAGCTTCAACGCTGAGCTTCCGCGCAAGGATGCGCGGTCGTCTCGGTCGATCCGCTCTATGCCGCGTCGTCGGCGGCCATCGAACGGCGCGTCAAGGAGACGTTCGACGAGGTGATGGACGAGATGCACCGACATCCGGACGAGTTCGTCTGGACCCACGTCCCGTCGATCGAGGAGCTGGGCCGGCGACGGATGGCCGCGATGCGACGCTTCATCGGGGACTACCCCGGGGGCAGGGCCGAGGGTCGCTATCTGGACGCGTCGTTGCCGGACTTGCCCTTCGACGACGGCACGTTCGATCTCGCCCTGTCCTCCCATCTGCTCTTCCTGTACAGCGAGCAGTTCGACCTGGCCTTTCACATCCGTGCCCTGGAGGAGATGCTGCGGGTAGCCGCCGAGGTGCGGGTCTTTCCGCTGCTGCAAATCGGTGGGACGCCGTCGCCGCACGTCGAGGGCGTCGTCGACTTCTTCGACGCGCGGGGTGCAGACGTGACGGTCGAGCCGGTGGCGTACGAGTTCCAGCGGGGAGGAAATCGAATGCTGCGGCTGCGACAGTAGCTGACTGTGGGGACGTTCGGGCGGCAGGGGGCAGCTCCATGAACGATACCGGAAACGCCGTCAACGCGCTCCAAGGCCGGGCGGGCCCGGTCCTCGAAACGGCGCGACGCGAGCTGCGATCCTCCCGGCGGTCCCTCGGCTAATGGGACCGGCCGGCGCGGCACTCCTCGTCGGGCCGGAATAACGGCACCCGCCAAGCGACTGCCGGGTCGACGCTGTCGAAGCCGCAACCGCGCTACTCGCTCCGCAACACGGCGGCGGGATCGAGCGCGGTCGCGCGGCGCGCGGGAACATAGGCCGCGAGGCCCGCGAGCAGCGCGAACAGCACGGGGACAGCCAGGTACGTGGCGGGGTCCCACGGGCTCACGCCGTGCAGCTGAGCGGAGAGCGACGACATCAGGACGGCCGCGGCCAGCTCTCCGATGACGACGCCGGCGCCCGCGAACGCCAGCGCCTGGCGGACGAAGCGCGTGCGGACGCCGGTGCGGGTCGCGCCGAGGGCGAGCCGGATGCCGATGTCCCGCCGCCGGCGCGCGGCCGCGTAGGCGACGACCCCGTAGACCCCGATCATCCCCAGGACGACGCCCAGGACGGCGAACCCCAGCACCAGGGTCGTCGTGAACCGCGGGCGGCTGACGGCCTGGGACAGGACGTCGTCCATCGCACGGATGCGGCTGACCGGCGTCTCCGCATCGAGCGAGGCGACCACTGCCCGCAGGTTGCCGGTGACCAGCGCCGGGTCGGCGCCGGCGTGGACGATCACCGACATCGCGTCGATGGCGCCGACATGCTGGGCCAGAGGCAGATACAGCGTGGTCCCCTCTTCGCTCGCGGGTCCCTGCCAGCGGACGTCCGCGACCACGCCGACCACCGTGCGCCAGGGGTCGGCGTCTCGTTGACTGCCCGGGAACTGGATGCGCTGGCCGACCGCGCTCTCGCCAGGCCACCAGGTTTCGGCCAGGCGCCGGCTGACGAGCACGACGCGCCGCGCGCCGCGCGAGTCGGCCTCGGTGAACGCGCGGCCTTCGATGATGGGCACCCCGAGGGCGGTCAGGTAGTCGGGGCTGACCGCCGTTCGCAGGTCGGCCGAAGGCCACTCTCCGCCCTCGGTGGCCGGGTTCGGCCGCCCCTCGATCGTGAACACGCTGAAGCCGAAACCGGCCCCGAAGGGCTCGAAGACTGTCGACAACCCCACCGTCCGGACGAAAGGAAGCGCACGAAGGCGTTGCTCCAGCGCCGTGTAGAAGCCGAGCCTGGCGGTATCGTCGGGATGGCGCGCAGCCGACGGCGCGACCTCCGCCACGACGCGGCGATCCGAGCTGAGCCCGACGTCGACGGCGAGCTGCGAGGCCAGGCTCCTGGCCAGCAGGGCGGCCGCGATGGCGAGGGTGACGGCCGCCGCCGTCTCGACCGTGACGAAGACGTCGAGACCACGGCCCGTCGTCGCGCCGACGCTCCCGCGCGAGCCCGATCGTGCCGCCTCCTCGCCCGCGCGCGCCGCGCGCAGGGCCGGCAGCGTGCCGGCGGCCAGCGCGGTGATGACCGAGAGCACCGCGGTGAAGCCGAGGACCACGCCGTCGACGCGAATCCCGTCTGCCCGCGGAACGTCGGCGGGAAGGAGCGCGACCAGGGCCGGCACGCCCGCCCAGGCGACGGCGAGGCCCGCCGCGCCCCCGAGCAGGCTGACGAGCGCGCTCTCCGTCAGGAGCTGTCGGACGACGCGCGCGCGGCCGGCGCCGAGGGCGGCGCGCAGGGCCAGCTCGTGCCGGCGGGCGGCGGCGCGAACCTGCTGCAAGTTGGTCAGGTTCACGGCCCCGATCAGCCAGACTGCGGCGACCGCGGCGAGGAGAAGGAGCAGCATCGGGCGCACCTCGCCCAGCCGGTCCTCGCGCCACGTCCGGAGGTTGACGCCTGTCCCGTACCCGTCGGGCATCCGCCACGGGAACAGCCCGGCGAACTGCGGGCCGAGCGCCCGCATCTCGTCCGTCGCCGCCTCCAGGGAGACGCCGGGGCGGAGCCGGCCGACCAGGAACGCGGTGCGTGCCCACAGGCCGACCGGGCTCGCCGTGTCGACGGTCATCGGCACCCAGAGGTCCACGCCGGCCGACGGGAAGTCGAAGTCCGGCGGCATGACCCCGCGTACTTCGTGGGCGACCCCGTCGAGCGGCAGCGTCCGGCCCACGATGGCCGGATCGGCGCCGAAGCGCTGCCGCCACAGCGCGTCGCTCAGGAGGGCGGCCGGCGCGGCGCCGGGGCGCTCGTCGTCGAGGCGGAAGCCCGGACCCAGCGCGGGCGTCCGGCCGAGACGGGCCGGCAGGTCGCCCGCGATCGGCACGACGCTGACGCGCAAGGGCTCGTCGAGTCCGGTGAGCGTCCGGTCGTCCGGCGGGACGTAGGCGGAGATGTCGAGGGTGCGCGCCCGCTCGCGCAGCTCGACGAGCTCGCCGACGTAGCCGATGTCGAGGATGCGGACCAGCCGGTCCGGCTCCTCGACCGGCAGAGGGCGCAGGAGAATGCCGTGGAGGGCGCTGAAGATGGCCGTCGTGGCGCCGATGGTGAGGGCCAGGGTGGCGACCGACATCGCCGTGAACCCGGGGCTGCGGGCCAGGGAGCGCGCGCCGCACCGCACGTCCTGCCGCAGTTGATCGAGCCAGCGCCAGCGCCAGAGGGCCCGGACGTCCTCGCGGATGAGCCCGGCGTTGCCGAGCGTCGCCCGCGCCGCCTGCGCGGCGTCGTCGGGCGGCATGCCCCGCTCGAGGTTTTGCTGCGTCTCGAGCTCCAGGTGCAGGGAGAGCTCGCGCCGGATGTCCTTCTCCGCCCGCTTCGCGCGGCGGCGGCGGAGCCACGGCAACAGGAGGGTGATGGGTACGCGTAGCGGCATCGTTGGCCCTTCCTCGGATATGAAGACAATCTACAGTACTCTATAACTGTAGATTGTCAAGGTATACGGAAGCGAAGGCGGGCGACACGTCCTGGACCGTCGAGCCCGCCCGCATACATCAAGCGGGTCGCCCGGGCTTGGATGCGCTCGATCTCGTCGACCGTCACCGTGTCCGCCGTCCGGTCGTAGAGCTTCGTCGTCTTCGGCGATGCGTGTCCCGCGATCTGCTGTGCGTGCTCGAGGGTGCCCCCGTTCGACAAGTACGCCGTGATTCCTGTCGCCCGGAACGTGTGGCAGCACGTCGAGGGCGGCAATCCGGCGGCCGCCGCACGCCGCTTGGTCATCGCCAGGACCACCCGCCGCGCGAGCACCCGAGCCTCAGGCAGCCCCACGCTGACCCGCGCGAAGCTGTAGAGCACCACCGAGAGCAGCGCCCGGTCCCGGAGCCCGGCCAGGGCGCCGGTGTCGATCGACTCGAGGAGCTTCTTCGCCTCCGCTGGCGAGAGGACCGGCGTCGCGCCCTTCGTCACGACGTGCTTCGGCCCCCGCACGGCCGCGGCGGGGTTCACCGGGAGGACTTGGCTGGCGACGAGCCAGTCGCCGAGCATGCGGATCGCGGCCAAGTGCTGCTTCACCGTGGGGACCGACCCAGGGTGCGTCCGGATGTAGGCGGCCGCGTGGAGCGGGGAGAGGGCGCGCAGCCCGAGGCCTCGGGCCTCGCACCACCCCAGGAATTGCCCCACCGCCGCCCGTACGCCGCCCGCGTCCTCGCGTTCGCGATCCGCCCGCCCAGCGGGGGGTGCCTGTAGGTCACGCCGCCTCGAGATCGACCCCCTCCGCGGCTCCCGGCGGCCTGAACGCCTTGACCTTCTACACGTGATCCCTTATATGTAGAAGTAGAAGGCATCAAGCGATGAACGAACCCGGGACCCCTCCGCCGCCGGGCACCTTCGACCTGCCGGCGCTGCACGAGCAGACCGAGAGCCCGGCCCGACCGGCCGAGGCCGACGGAGGCATGCGATGAGCTGGTGGACCCGTTGCTGCAAGAGAGACCGGTTCGAAGGGGATCTCGACCGCGAGCTGCGCGATCACGTCGAGCGGCAGGTGGCCGATCACGTCCGGGCCGGCTTGTCCGAGAACGAGGCGCGTCGACGGACGCGCCTCGCGTTCGGGGGCCTCGACCAGATCAAGGAGACGTGCCGCGACGCGCGCGGGACGCGGTGGCTCGAAGAGACATGGCAGGACCTGCGGTTCGCGGCGCGCCTGCTGGTGAAGGAGCCCTGGGTGGCGGCGGGGGCGGTGCTCGCCCTCGGGTTGGGCCTTGGCCTCTCGAGCGCCGCGTTCACCGCCTACAACGGCCTGTTGCTCCGGGGCCTCCCCGTCGACGACCAGCACCGCGTCGCGGCGCTGGCGATGCGCGACGAGACCGGGGGCGAACAGGGGGTCTCGTACCTCGACTTTCTGGACTGGCGCGACGCGGCCGGGAGCTTCAGGGGCATCGCGGCGTACAGCGAGCCTCCGATGAACGTCTCCGACCCGGGGATGGGCACGGAGCAGTTCTTCGGCGCGCGCGTCACCGCGAACGCATTCGGCCTGCTCGGCGTCCGGCCCGTGATCGGCCGCGACTTTCGCCCGGACGACGATCGGCCGGCCGCGCCGCCCGTGGTGCTGCTGGGACACGGCATCTGGACGACCCGCTACGGCGCGGACCCGAAGGTGCTCGGCCGCGTCATCCGGGTGAACGACGTACCGTCGACCGTCGTCGGGGTGATGCCCGAGGGCTTCGAGTTCCCGTTCTGGGCCGACCTGTGGCAGCCGCTGTCGCTCACCCCCGGCCTCGCGGAGCACGAGCGTGACCGGCGGGCCCTTCGAGCCTTCGGTCGCCTCGCGGACGGCGTGAGCCTCGCCCGGGCGCAGGCGGACCTCGACGCGGTGGCGGCCGGCCTGGCGGAGACGCATCCCGACACGAACGCGGGGCTGCGACCGCGACTCGCCCCGTTCCACGAGTACTTCCACCCGCAGTTTCAGCCGGCGTTGAACGCGGTGATGGCGGCGGCGGTGCTCGTTCTCCTCATTGCGTGCGCCAATGCGGCCAACCTGCTGCTCGCGCGCGCCGCCCGCCGCTCTCGCGAGGTCGGCATGCGGGTTTCGCTGGGCGCGACGCGGGGACGCATCGTGCGGCAGTTGCTCGCCGAGAGCGCGGTCATCGCGGGACTCGCGGGCGCGCTCGGGCTCGGACTCGCAGCGCTCGCGGCCCGCCTGCTCTCGCTGGGCGTCGCGCCGCTGAACGCCCCCTTCTGGCTGGACTTCCCCGTCGACGGCCGCGTGGCGGCTTTCCTCACCCTGGCCTGCCTGTCGATCGTGCCGTTGTTGAGCCTCGCGCCCGCCCTCCACGCGTCGAGCGCCAATGTCCGGGATGTCTCGACCGGCGGGGTACGCAGCCCGGCCTGCGGCGGTCCGGAGCGCCGCTGGACGGCGTGGCTGGTGACGGCCCAGGTGGCGCTGACCCTGGTGCTGCTGGCCGGGGCCGGGTTGATGGCGCGCAGTCTGCTGACCCTCGCGCACGCCGACCGCATTCTCGACCCCGCCGGCATGACCGCGATCCAGCTCACCCTGCCCGAATCGCGCTACCCGTCGGCGGAACGGCGCCTTGCCTTCTTTCGGGCGCTCGACGATCGGATCGCCGCGGCCGCACCCAGTCTGGCCGCCGCCCGGGCGAGCAGACCGCCGTTCGTCCCCGCGCCGCGACGCGAACTCGCGGTCGACGGCCGCCCCCTCGCCGGCGATGGCCCGTCGCCGACGGCGGGCGTCGTCGCCGTCTCGCCCCACTACTTCGAGCGGCTGGACCTCGGCCTCCGGAGCGGCCGCGCGTTCACCGACCGCGACGGAACCGCCGGCAACGAGACGGCCATCGTCAACCGCCTCTTCGCCGAGACGTTCTTCGCGGACGAGGATCCCCTCGGCCGGCGGATTCGCCTGACGCCGCGCGACGGGCCGGACGACGCCGCGCCGTGGCTGACCATCATCGGCGTCTCGCCGACGGTGAGGCAGAGCTTCGGCGCCGCACCGACCATCCCGGTCGCCTATCTCCCGTACCGCGCGGAACCGCTCCCGTTCACGCAGATACTCGCGCGCGGCGAGCGGCAGACCACGGCGGCGGTCGGCGCGCTGCGCGAGCTCGACGCAGACATTCCGCTCCGCCTCCACGCCATGGACGTCGTCCTCGGCAACACGATGTTCCTGCCGCGCCTCATCGCCTCGCTCCTGGCCGCGTTCGCGTGGATCGCGCTGGTGCTGTCGGCCGTCGGCCTGTACGGCGTGACCGCCTGTGCCGTGACACAGCGCACGCGGGAGATCGGGGTGCGGATGGCTCTCGGCGCGCAGGCCGGTCAGGTGGGCTGGCTGGTCCTGCGCCGTGGCCTCGCCCCCGTGGGCGTCGGTTTCGCGGTCGGCATCTGGGGCGCACTGACCGTCGGCCGGCTGTTCGAGAGTTGGCTGGTGGAGACGCCGCCGACCGATCCGGTCACCCAGCTCGCCGTCGCCGCCCTCCTGGGCGGGGTGTCGGTGGCGGCGTGCGTCTGGCCCGCTCGGCGCGCGGCCCGGCTCGATCCGCTGGTTGCGCTGCGCCACGAGTAGGGACCGTGGTCGACATCGAAGTGGCCGACTGCTTCCGGGCGCTCTTGCGGCCACACCTACCGATGGTCCTGCTCCGTCTGAAGTGGCCGATTGCCCGGAGCCTCGGCCACCGAGCTCGTCGCCGGCGCGCCGGGACAACAGTCCTGTCGCCAGCGGCTCGACGTGCTGACCGAGCGTCCTCGGACCGCGGCGACCGCCTGGTCGTCAGCGAGCTCTCGCGGCTCGGCCGGTCGCTGGGTCAGATCGTGACCATCCTTAAACGCTCTCGCCAAGGCCGTCGCGACCTACGATCGGGAGGTCGACCACCTCTGGCACGAACACCTGCTCGCCGCGTAGGCCGCCCACCGAAGGAGACGCGGACTCTAGTAGAGCGTCCTCATACCTGCGAACAGGCGCCGGTGCCCCTCGACGATCTCGCCCCCTCCCGCAAACGACCCGTATCCCGGCGCCGTTGACCGTGTCGTCGATGTCGACCCAGCGCGGAACCTCCGCGATCACGGCGTTCGAGGCGACCGCGCTCGATGGGCGACGGGGTCGGGACTCGGTCGCCGCGGGCGCGGCAGGACGGACCCAGTCGCCCGCCCCCTACATACCAATATATATTTAATTGACAGCTACTAGTTATAACGGTATAGTGAGCTCATGGACGTCACAGACAACTGGACGACGCAGTTGAGGAAAGGGGTGCTGGAGCTGTGCGTGCTGAACGTCGTGGGCCAGGCGCCGGTCTACGGCTACGACATCGTCAAGCGGCTCCGCGGCATCGACGCCCTCGTCATCCGCGAGGGCACGGTCTACCCCATCCTCAGCCGTCTCAAGCGAGACGGCCTAGTGATCACATCGCTCCAGGAATCGCCCGAAGGCCCGGCCCGCAAGTACTACGAGCTCACCCCCCGCGGCGAGCTCGTGCGCGGGGAGATGAACGCCTACTGGGAGGTCCTGAAGCGAGGCATGGACGCACTCAAGAAGGAGGTCTCATCATGATGACGGCGCTACCGAGCTTGACCCAGGACGCGCAGGGCGACCTCGAACGCTACCTCGGCCGCGTCAAGAGCGCGCTCAGGCCGCACCCGTCGGTCGACGCCGACGACGTCGAGCGCGAGATCCGGGGCCACATCGAGGCGGAGCTGGAAGGCGCGTCGGCGCCGGTCACGGCCGAGCGCCTGCGCAGCGTGCTCGACCGCCTCGGCAGCCCCGGCGACTGGGTGCCGACCGACGAGCTGCCGGCGTGGCGGAAGCTGCTGCTCCAGCTGAGCTCCGGACGCGAAGACTGGCGGCTCTCGTACCTGGCGCTGGGCCTCTTCGTGGGCTGTCCGCTGCTCGGCCCAGTCGCCCCCCTCGCGTTCTTCACGAGCATCCTCGTCGCGCGGGCCGGGCTGGCGCTGCTCGACGAACGGGGCGAACCGGCCGGCGCCCGCCGGTGGTTCCTGTATCCGCCGCTCGTGTTCATCTACGTGGACTTGGCCGTCGTTGTGGTCATCCTCCCTCCCGTCCTCCTCCTGGCACTTGCCGCCGATCCGAACCTGCCGCCGGAGCTGCTCGCTGCCCGCGATTTCTTCTTCGGGGGGCTTCCCGACCCGTTCTGGCTGAACGCGACCCTCCTGATCGCGGCGGTCGCAGGCACGTGGTGGCTCGGGCTGGGGCTGGCCTTGGCGGGGTTCAGGCGGGCCGTGCGATGGGTGTTCTGGCCGTTCGCCGACTGGTTCGACCGACGCCACGGCCTGCGGCTCGCGTTGGTCGGAATCGTCACCGCGGTAGCGGCGGGCATCGTCCTCGGGGTCGTGCTCTAGCACCCCCGTGGCAAGAGCGCCACACCTCGACCACGACTCCTGGTGGGGACCGGCCGCTCCGGCCCCGCTGCCGCGGCGCGCCCTTGCACGGACCACGATGCATTGGACGGCGCGAGACAGCATGCGGCGGATCGTCGACAGGAAGGAGATCACGGGATGGGCACGTTCATCGGCGAGACGATACAGGCCGTGCGGACGCTGATTCGCGACCCTGGCCTCACGGCTGCGGCAGTGTTCGTCCTGGCGATGGCCGTCGGCGGCAATGCCGCCATGTTCGGCATCGTCGACGCGCTTCTGCTTGAGCCCCTGCCCCGAGGCTCCGCGACGGGCGTCCTCGTCGGGGTGTACTCACGGGACGGCAGCAGGCCGGATGCGTTCCGCAGCTTCTCGTATCCGAACTATACGGACCTCCGCACCGGCCGGCAGCTGTTCAGCGAGCTCGTCGCCCAGCGGTTCGCGCAGGTGACGTTGACCGAAGGTGTCAAGCGACACTCAAAACTGACCCCTTGGCGACATCGAAAACTGACCCCCGAAGAAACGGCGTATGTAGATCGACTTCCGGCGGTTCACCGCGTCCCGCGAGCGTCGTGGACGGCCGGGACGCCCCGTCCAGGCCGGGCCGCAAGGCCCATAACTGCCATCCGAGCCGCGGGGCGGACGGGGTGTCACCCGGCAGGGCCGGAGCGGAGCGGAGGACGTGCGCAGCACGTTGACACGCCGGCCGGCCCGCAGCTACGAGCTCTCGACCTCCCGGCAAGCTGCCTCTAGCCGTCACGCCCGAAGCCCCTGGGCAGCTCGACGGCCTCCAGTACCGACAGGTCCAGATCGCAGACCTGCTCGAGCAACCCCGCGGTCGCGGACCCGGCGAGGGATTCCGGCAACGCTTCCCGCCACTCCCGATACTGGTCCTGCAGCGCCAGGAGCGTCCGTACCGCGTCGTCCCACTGCTGTGGCCGCGACCTCCGATCCGCCGGCCGGCGGTACCGGATCCGAGCCGCGCCGGCCTGCCGCCGCTCCCGGTAACGCGCCTGCCGCTCCGCGTTCGTCAACGCCACGACTACTCCACACCGTTACGTAACGGACCGGTGACAGGCGGCTCGGCCCCCGGACGTTCACGACGTCGAGCGTCGGCGGACTCGACCGGTGCCGCGTTGCAGCGGGCCGACCCTCCTGACAACGGCCACGCCGGCCGAAGGGCGGCGTGGGGCGGGACCGGCGCGTGAGCGCGAGTCCCTGTCTGTGCTCGCCACGGTGTCGGTCGCGTGATCATGACGATGCTCCCGGGCGGGTCTCCGACGCGACAGGCCTCAGCGCCGGGGTCTTCAGGGCACCCGCCCGACGCTTCTCCCGCAGCCTGTAGCTCTCCCCGGTGATCGTCAGCACGTGGCTGTGGTGCAGCAGCCGGTCGAGGATCGCGGTCGCAACCACGGCGTCGCCGAACACCTCGCCCCATTCCCCGACCGAGCGGTTCGACGTGATCAGCATGCTGCCGCGCTCGTAGCGCCGCGAGACGAGCTGGAAGAACAGGTGCGCGGCATGCGCCTCGAAAGGGAGGTACCCCAGTTCGTCGCAGACCAAGAGCTTGGGCTTGGCGTAGAAGGTCAGGCGGTCCTCCAGCCGGCCCGCGCTCTGCGCCTTGACCAACGCCGCCATCAGCGCCTGCGCCGTCGTGAACAGGGTCGAGTAGTTCTGTCGGATCGCCTCGCGACCGAGCGCGATCGCGAGATGCGTCTTCCCGACCCCCGGCGGGCCGAGCACCAGGAGCGCGTCGCCGTGCGCCACCCACCGCGACGTCGCCAGCTCCCGCACCTGGCGCCGGTCGACGCTCGGCTGGGCCTTGAAGTCGAAGTCGGCGAGCTCGCGCACCATCGGGAAGCGCGCGATCTTCAGCGCCATCTCGATGCGCCGCTCGTCCTTGCGGGAAACCTCCCGCTCGACGAACATCGCCAGCGCCTCCCGCAACGTCAGCTTCTTCTCCGCCGCCTCGTCGAGCAGGTTGTCGAGCTGGTCGCGAATCGCGGTCAGCCGCAGCCGCGTCAACCAGCCGAGAAGCGTCTCATGGTCCACGGCCATCAGAAGCTCCCCCCGGCCACGGCCGCGTACTCGTCGAGCGGACGCAGCAGCTCCGGCTTCGGCCGCACCGCTTCGGTCTCGGCCGGGCGCGGGCCGCCCACGACGCCGACCAGGTGGGCGCGGTCGGTGACCCGCGCGTGGCGTCCCTCGTGCTCGACGTGCTCGGCGACAACCCTCGGGCCGTGGTGAACGCGTACCCGGCCGCCGCTGACCACCACCCGCACCCGCTCGCCGATCAGCCGCCACGGCACCGAGTAGGCGTTGGTGTCGACCACCACCGCGCAGTCGGCGTGGACCGTCCGGACCAGGTCCCGCAACTGCCCGAACGGCGGCCGGCCTGCACACGGCCGAAGGCGCTCCGCTTCCCGGGCGAAGCGCTCGAGCGGGACCTCGCCGGTGGTGCCGTGGCGACGCCGGTCGGCAATCTCCCGCTGCCACCACCCGAGATGTGCGTCCATCCCCGCCCAGCTCTCGAAGCGATGTCCGGCGATGGCGTTTCCCTTCACGTAGCCGACGCCGCGCTCGTCCTTCCCCTTCGTCCGGGCCCGATACGGCGCACAGGCCCGCGGCCGGAACTTCCAGTAGGACGCGAACGCCAGGAACCGCTTGTTGAACTCGACCTCCCGCGTCTCCGCGTCGTGGACGACCACCAGCGGCCGCGGATTGTCGATCAGCACCTCTCGGGTCACGCCGCCGAAGTGATGGAACGCGCCCTCCAGGCCGCGAAACCACGCCGACTGCCGCTCGTGTCTGAACGTCGCCACGTAGCAGCGCCGCGAGTAGCCCAGCGTCGCCACGAACAGGAAGACGCGCACCCGCTCGTCGGCAATCGGCACCCGCAGCTGGCCGAAATCAATCTGCAGCTGACGGCCCGGGGGCGTCTCGAACCGCACCGTCGCCTTCGCCTCGGCCGTCAGCAGCCGCCGGAACGGTGCCACCGCCCGCTCGACCGTGCGCAGGCTCACGTCGATCCCCTGCTCCCGGACCAGGTCCTGGCGCACCACCTCGGCATTGCCGCGGTGCTGGAAGAAGCGCTCCTTCAGCCACGCCTCCTGATCCTCGAGCTTGCCGCCGCCCGGCTGTCGGCTGTACGTCATCCAGCCGTCGGCCGCCACGTAGCGTTTCACCGTGTTCTTGCTGCACCCGAACTCCCTGGCGATGCGCCTCAGCCCCCAGCCGAGCGCCCGCAGGTGCAGCATCGCCTCCACCTCGTCTGGCTTCACCATCTGTGCCCGTGGCCTCCTCGCCCACGGGCCGACATCCTTGCATCCCGTCATCTGCTGACTCCTCCCTTGGACCAGGGGGGTCAGTTTTCACTGTCGCCAGGGGGTCAGTTTTCACTGTCGCCTGACACCGAAGGCAACGCGACTCGACGCACGGCGGCGGCGATCGTCTCGTCGAACTTCTTCTCAGCCCTCGGCGCCCCCGTCATCCTCGGGCGCGGGTTCTCCGCGGCCGAGGAACGGCCCCGCGCGGCCGCCGCCGTGGCCGTCGTCAGCCACGCCTACCTCCGCCGGCGCGGACTGGAACCGCGTGAAGCGATCGGTGACGCCATTCTCATCGACGGTAAGCCGTTCACCGTCGTCGGCGTCGCACCGCGCGGGTTCACGGGCACCACCGCGGTGATGTCGCCGGAGGTGTGGCTGCCGGTCGGGGTCTACCACGACCTCGCGTCCTCGGGCGGGAACCAACGGGCGGACCCAGCGGACAGAGCGGCCCACCTGTTCGTGCTGGCCGGGGTGCTGGCGCCCGGCCTCACGATACCCGCCGCGCAGGAACCGCTCGCCGCCGTCGCGAGACAGATGGAAGAGGCGTATCCGGCCGCGAATGCAGACCAGACGCTGCTCGCCGCGCCGCTGCCTCGCCTGTCCGTCAGCCCGCGGCCCCGGAACGATGCGCAGCTCGCCATCGTCGGCGTGCTGCTGCTGGGGATGTCCGGCTTGGCCCTCGTCGTGGCGTGCCTGAACCTGGCGAACCTGCTGCTCGCGCGGGGGATCTCCCGAGCGCCCGAGATCGCCGTCCGGCTGGCGCTCGGCGCAACGCGCCCTCGGATCGTGCGCCGGTTGCTCATCGAGGGCTTCATCCTCTCGCTCGCCGGCGGCGCCGTCGGTCTCGTGCTGGCCCTCGGGGGCACCGTCCTGATGGTGTCCTCCATCCTGCCCTACGTGCCGGTGGGGATCGAGTTCGATCCGAGACCGGACTCGCGGGCAATGGCGTTCACCCTGGTGATCTGCACCGTCAGCACGCTGGCGTTCGGCCTGGGTCCGGCGTGGAAGCTGTCGCGGCCGGACCTGGTCACCGCCCTGAAGGCCCGTCGCGGCGACTCGGGGACGCGGGCGGGCCGGCGATGGCTTCCGGCAGCGACGCAGATGCTGATGATCGGCCAGCTCGCGATCTCGCTCGCGCTGCTGACAACGGGCGCGCTCTTCGCGCGAGCGGCCGCCTACGCCGGTGCGTCGGATCCCGGATTCAGCCCCGAGCGCCGCGTCCTGGCCACCGTCGACGCCAGCGCGTCCGGATACGACGACGCTCGCGGCCGCGCGCTGTACCGCACGCTGCTCGACCGCATCCGGGCCCTGCCCGGGGTGGAGGCGGCGACGCTCGCGTCGATCGTTCCCTTCGGCGACATCACCGAAGATCGTTACGTGGAGCGGCGAGACGCCGACGGCCGCGACGGCCGCGGCGAACCCACCCGGGCGGTGTACACGGTCATCGGGGCGGAGTACTTCCGCGGGCTCGGCCTGTCCGTCTCCGGACGGGAGTTCTCACCCGGCGAGGAGGCCTCGTCGGCGGGGCTGCCAGTGGCGATCGTCAACGAGCCGCTCGCCCGACGCCTCTTTCCGGGCGAGGCGGCGACGAGCCGGACGCTGTGCCTGAGGACCGGGCAGGAAGGGACATGCGACGTCGTGCACGTCGTCGGCATCGTGCCCGGCCTGCGGCATGACCTGCTCCGCGACGAGCCGGGGCCGCACGTCTACGTCCCGTTCGGGCAGCGGTACCGGGGCAACATGACGTTGCAGGTGACCACCGCCGCATCGTCCCTCCGGGCGGAGGCCGCGATGGTGCAGCGCCTGCGCCGGGTAGTCGAGGAAGTGAACGGCGGGTTGTCGATCCTGTCGGTCGAGACGATGCGCGAGCACCTGTCCGGCAACATCGGCCTGTGGCTGACGCGAACCGCCGCCGTCCTCTCGGCGAGCTTCGGGATACTCACGCTGCTGCTCGCCGCCGTCGGCACCTACGGTCTGCGCTCGAACCTGATCGCCCGGCAGACCCGCGAGATCGGCATACGCCTCGCCCTCGGCGCCACCCCGGGCCGCATCGAGAGGCGTTACGTCTTCGAAGGGCTCAAACTGACGGGGGCCGGCGTGGCCGGCGGCCTCGCCCTCGGCGTCGCCGTCGGGGCGCTCTCGAGCTCGCTGCTGTACCGGGTCAGCCCCTTCGATCCGGTCGCGTTCGGCGCAGCAGTCGCGGTTCTCGTCCTGACGTCGACCGTCGCCTCGTACCTGCCGGCCAGGCGCGCCGCGCACATGCCGCCATCGCAAACGCTGCGTACCGACTAGCCCTGCCCCGGCCCTCGATTCGCCGACGGTCCGCCAGGTAGCCGCCGAGAAACCCGGCCAAGGGTTGCGGCCCAGCGCCGGGCGGCGGCGAGCCGCGGTTAACACAGTTCCCCCTTATCAGACCCCAACGTGAGCGTCGAGCCGAGGGAACCGGCGGGCCGCCCGTAGCCGGCGAGGATCCGTCGCCGACGGCCCCGTCGTCGATGTCGACCCAGCGCAGGGCGCTGACGTCGCGCCGCCGCATCTCGACCATGAAGAGAACCACCCGCGATCACGACGTCCGAGGCTGCGGCCGCGCTTGAGGGCGACGCGGGTCGGACTCGACGCCACTGCCGCTGGCCAGAGGACGAGGACGGCGGCCAAGGCGACCGCGCCTCCCCGGCCTCGGATCGCCAGCGGTCCGCCGGTTGGCCGGCGAGAACCGGGCCGTTCGTTCCCCGGCGAGACTGGGCTCGCCGGCGAGGTGCACCCTGAAGCGCTGCTCGTGCAGCTCGGCGAGGTAGCCGGGTAGCCGGGCAAAGTCGCGGCCTGCGACGGAGCGCCCGGGTGGGTGTTGAGTGCCCGAACGAGGCCGCGGCCAGGGTCCGCGAGCCACCGCCCCGTGGCCGCGCCCGGAAGGCCCCTCCGGCCGCTGCGGGTCGCGCCTCCCTTGGCCTTCTCGGCGGTCTACAACGTTCCGGAGCGCCCAAGAGACGCGAGTACCGCCGGCATCATTTCCCTACCTCGATCAGCAGCCGGCAATGATCACTCGGGCCCCATTCGTCGACCCCGTTCAGGGCACGCGTCCGGATGGCTTCATGGAACCCGCGGGAGGCGAACACGTGATCGAGCTGGTTGCGGGCGTCGGCAGGAGAACTCTCTTTGGTGTTATTGGGATAGAACGTCGGGACGTTCCTCGTGTCCGAAGGCGCGTGCACGGGAACAGGATCCGCTCGGCGGCCGTTCGGATACCAGGGACCCATGTACTCGAATCCGAGCGCCTCCATGCGGTCCCAAACCGTGCGGCAGCGTGCGTACCAGAGCCGGAGGTCGCTACGTTCCCTCCAACCGTAGTCCGCGCCGTAGTCGATGTTGAGATCGCCCGCCGCCAGGATGCGGTGGGGCTCACGGTCCGCGTTGGCAACAAAAGTGGATAGATCGGAGAGGATTCGGTGCGCTGAAGCGTCCACGTTGGCATCGTCCCACCCTCTCCCGGTGCTCGGATGCGGCCGTCTCCAGGCCGCGTACATCGACACGACGATGAACGGTTCGCCGACCGTTGGGGTGACTCGGGCGGCGGCGATGGTCTGGATGTCGCTGACTCTGATCGTGTCCTTCGAGGTGGGCAGATCGTACGAGACAATCGGGAGGACCGGCTTGAACCAGTCCACCTCTACACGATCGGACAGCTTCGCGATCTTGGGCCACCTGCGCCGCGGAAACTCAGGATCGGATTCCCACAACCGCGGATCCCAGGCGTCTCGGTCGTCCAACGGCCCGACGTCCACCTGATCGGCGACGTCGGCCGGCACCCCGCAAACCTCTTGCAACAGCGCGACGTCCGCTCCCATCTCGACCAACCTCCGCCATGGGTCTCCTTTCCACTGCATGTTCCAGCACACCACTGTCGTCGTCATCCTGGAGCTCCTCGTAGCGGCCCGGCTACTGTCCACGCACAGGTTAACCGAATCCGCCCTTATCAGACCCCAAAGGGGCGCCGCGCCGCCTCCCCCCGCCGCCCCCGCACAAGGCGGGCGTGCTCCTGACCGCGCCGCCAATGGGGGTGCCCGTGTGGCTTCGGGCCCGGCGGCGAGTCCGATCCCGTCGCTCTCGACGAGGTGGGCCGGCTAGATGCTCGCGTCCCCGCCCGCGGAGCCACGCTCGAGGCGTTGGAACGAACTCCTGGCTCGACGGGTCAGCCCTCTCGTCGAGCCGGCTGAGAGGCTCGACGGGCAGCGGCGCGCGGATCCCGGCGATCCGGGCTTTCCGGAGCTCGGCCACCAAGCGGCCCCGGCGTTCCTCCTCGCCGCGGAACGCCGCCCGGCCCCGGTGCTTGTTGAACTGCTGCAGGAGCTTCGTCCGGGGCAGCGTTCTCTGGTTGCCGACGAGCTCGGCCTTGAAGGTCTGCATCAGCGTCGCCGCCCTGGCCTTCGACACGCCGAAGAGCCGCTCGATGTCGCGCCGGGTGAGCAGGGTCCGACCGGCTGTTGCGCGGCCGCGTGTTCGTCGACCTGCACCGCGTGGTCCGGCAGGGGTTGAGGGCTTCGGTCGAGAGCTACTCGATCAAGCAGCTGGAGCCGTTCTAACGGCTTCGCCCGCGAGGTGGATCTGGCCACGGCGACGCGGACGCTGATTGAGGTCGAGGTCCGGCTCGAGTCCGGCGGCGCGATCGGCATCCCGGAACCGCTTCGGATCGAGATCGAGGGCTACAACCGGGACGACTGCCTCTCGACGCTGCGCCTCGCCGCGTGGCTGGAAGATCGCCGGCGCCAGCAGGCTCTCACCGGACAGCCCGTACCGCGGCCCCGCTCCGGGACAAGGAACGCGACCGGGAGCAGGAACCGGTGGTCGAGACCGCGGCGCTACACAGTGTCTAGAACACCAGACACTACATCCATGTCCTTTCGTGAAAAGAGCGCCTGGATCTCGCTGGTCTCGATCGCCTTCGTCGGCTTCGTCTTCTTCCTGCACGTACCGCGCACGCTGACGCCGACGTCGGGGCCCGAGATGTTCCACGCGTTGCTGATCTGCGTGGCGGCCCTCATCGTCATCGAGGCCGTCGCCCACGCGGTGGTCGCGATCCGCGCGCCGCTCGACGCCCAGGCCCCCAAGGACGAGCGCGAGCGCCTGATCGAGCTGCGGGCGATTCGCGTGGCGGCGTACGTCTACGCGGTCCTGAGCATGGGAGCGGTGTCGCTGCTTCACGTCGGCGCGAACGGAGGCGCCGTCGGATGCGGTGTGCTGCTGGCCCTCGTGGTCGCCGAGCTCGTCAACTACGGCTCGCGCATCCTCTACTACCGGCGCGGCCTCTGAGCGGACATGGCCAAGACGCGGGTCACCAACTCCATCCGGCGGCTCCGTTTCGAGCACGGCGAGATGACGCAGCAGGCGCTGGCCGAGCGGGTCGGCCTCACGCGGCAGACCGTCAACGCCATCGAGCTCGGCAAGTACTCGCCGTCGCTCGAGGCGGCGTTCCGAATCGCCGCGGTCTTCGGCGTTCCGCTGGCCGAGGTGTTCGCCTACGACGAGGAGGCGAGCCATGAGTCTGCGCCGTAGAACGGCGCAGACTCATGAAGGTTGGTTGGGCGCCGAGCGGAGCCGCAGGCGACGATTGGCGGGCTACCCATGGACCACATCCTCCGGTTCGACTTCGGATACGGCTGGCCCTGGAACTACGGTCACCTGGTCGCGTGCGGCCTCTTCGTCGCCCTCGCCGTCGTGACTTGGCGGGAGGGCTGGCCGCGGTCGCTGCTGGCGCTGGCGGTCGCGCTCGCCACCTGGGCGATCGCGGGCTTCGCCGTCACGCACCTGGTCATCCGCATGAACCTGCCGGTAGAGATGCCGACCACGGCGTTTCTCCGCGACGCCGCCGGCCCGGTCGAGATCCTCGACGTCGGCGCCGGCTCGGGGCGCGCGTCGATCGCGCTCCTGCGGGCGCGGCCCGAGAGCCGCGTCACCGCGCTCGATCTGTACGACGGCTACTTCGGCATCGTCGACAACACCCCGGACCGGCTGTTCGCCAACGCCGCGATCGCGGGGGTCCGGGATCGGATCGACGCGATCGTCGGCGACATGCCGGAGATGCCGCTCGCCGATCGGACCTTCGACGCCGCCGTCAGCGTCGCCGCCATCGACCACCTGCGGCGCGACGGCGTCCAGCGCGCGCTCGCCGAGGTGGCGCGCGTGCTTCGACCCGACGGCGAGTTCCTGCTCGTGGTCATCAACCCCGACGGGTGGACGCGCCTCGCGTATCCGTTGTTCCTCCATCATGGCTACTTCGGCGGGGCGACGAATCACGACTTCTGGCGCTCGAGCGTCGCCGCCGCGGGCTTCGACGTCGTCGAGCTCGGCACCCGGCCCGCGACGCTCTACCTGCTGGCCCGGAAGAGCCGGCCGGCGGCGGCGCGACGCTGACCGGCCGGCGCGGCCACCCCGACGGGGCGGGCGACCTGCTGCGCAACGTCGGATCAGGCTGTGCGGGTCGCACGGTTCACGTACGGTGCGGCTTTCTGCGGCGATCTCCGCGCTCGACGTCAACGGCTCGTAGCTGTTCGCCCAGCGGCCGACGGGACAGTTCGACCCAGCGGTGTTCGGGAAAGGGCCCGCTCGCTTGCTGCCATCAGACATGGCGATTATCATGATTTATTGCCATGTCTGACAGCGTCATGCCGTGGATCCCGCGGCACCTGGACATCGAACATCTCCTGGCCCGGCGCTCGGTGTTCCTGTTCGGGCCCCGGCAGACCGGAAAGACCACGTACGTGCGCCGCCAGCTCGACCGCACGGTGGCGCAGACCTTCTCCCTCCTCTATCAGGGCTGCTGACCGCGGTCCTCGCCGATCCGACGCGCATCCGACGGGAGATCGAGGCGCGCGGCCTGCGCGAGACGGTGGTCTGCATCGACGAGATCCAGAAGTGCCCGCCCCATGATGGACGAGGTGCACCTGATGATCGAGGAACGCGGCATCCGCTTCCTCCTCACCGGGTCGAGCGCGCGGGCGCTGAAGCGCGGCGGCGTCAACATGCTCGGCGGGCGCGGGAGCAACCGCGTCATGCACCCGTTCTCGTGGTCGGAGATCCGCGACCGGTTCTCGCTCGACCGGGCCCTCAATCACGGTCTGCTCCCGCCGCACTACCTGTCCGACGACCCGGACGAGGGCCTCGCGTCGTACGTCGACCGGTATCTGACCGAGGAGATCGCGGCCGAGGGCCTCGCGCGCAGCCTGGCGGGCGAGCACGGCGGTGATGGGTCTTCACGTAGCCGATGCCCCGCCCAGCCCACGACTTGCCGCGCTGCCGGGGCGCCCAGATGGTGATGTAGCCCCCCGCCCCCGGGGCTCGGTCGCCCTCGGTCGGATCGACGCCCAGACTCCCGGGCGGTTGCGGGCGCCTCGATTCGACCTGCGTCACTCCGCCCGAAGCGAGTCGGCGCGTTCGACGCGCGTCGCCGAGCGGATGGGCCGCCAGCACGCCGCGGCGAACGCCGCCAGCAGGACCATTGCGGAGGTCGCGGCGAGCGCCCACAACGGCGGGTACGCCCCACCCGGAGGGGGAACCATCACCGCCCGTGTCGCCGACAGCGTGAGCAGCAGCAGCGCCATACCGACGCCCACCCCGGCCGCATAGACGAGGCCGACAGGACGGGCGGATTCCAGCGCGATGCGCCGAACAGTCGCCCCCAAGGCCATCCGGATGCCGATCTCGCGGCCCCGCAAGGCGAGGCCCTGACTGACCCGCGCGTAGAGACCGAGGGCGGCCAGGAGCAGCGAGATTCCCGCGAAGACCACAGCGCCGGCGCTTACGAGCCGCTCCTGGCCCAAGCGGTCTCTGATCAGGTCCATGAACGGGGTCGCCGAGCGAATCGTGAACTCCGGCATCTGGTCGGCCAGCACCGTGCGGATGGTCTGGAGGGTGGCCGGGACGCCGCGCGAAGTCTCGGCAAGGACGGATACTCCTTCACGCATTGCCAGCGATGCGCTGGACCCGAGATCGTCGAAGAGAACGTATGCCTCGGGTCGAATCTCCTCATGGAGACTGTGGTGCCGAACGGGCCGGGTGACCCCGACCACCGTCCACTCGTACTCCCGACCAACCCGTCTGCCGAGTTCGGTCTCGCTGGGAAGCACCGATGCGAGAAATGCACCGTTCACCACCATCGAATGCGACCCGGCGTCGCCCTCCGTGAGCAGCCGTCCGCGCATCGCTGCCAAGCCCGTCAGCCGAAAGTACGATGGGGTCACGGCTCTGAGCCGGACCATTGCCCTTCCCTGCGGCGGTGATCGGCGCGGCTCGAATGTACGACTGTGTTCAGACCCCGACAATGGGAAATTACTGACGGCCGCGGTGCGGATGCCCTCGCGCTGCAACTGATCGACCAAGGTCTTGTAGCGAGCGATCTGCACGTTGGCATCGACGGTCGCCGAACCCCGCGACTCGATCCTGACGACGAGATAGTCGGTCTTCGTCAATCCAACGTTCGTGCGAACGAGGCTCTGCAGAACCAGCGCCACGAGAACGGACTCGGCGCCCAGGGCGAACACGAGACCCGCCTGCACGACCATCAGGCCATGGTCCCAGCGCCCTCGCGTCGCCGCCCGCGTCCGATCGTCAAGGGGACCGCGCCAGCGCGCGACTGAGATCGCCCCCGGCAGGCACGACGCCACCCCGGTGAGCACCGTCGCCACCAACGCCACCGTCAACACCTCGCCGGTGATGGCCGGAGCCGCCGTGCGCGAGAAGACCCCGCTCTCGAGCGTCAGACTGAACTGCAGCAGCCCCCACGCAATCAGCACCGCGCACGGCGCCGCCACCACAACCATGCACGCCGCCGATGCAAGGTGCGTCACCAGGACCTGGCTGGTCGTGCCCCCCAGCGCCCGCAGGGTGGCGAAGGTCTGGCGCAGACGACGGCCCCGCGCCGCGAAGAGCCAGCCGACGTTGAGGCTCACCAGCAGCAGTACCAGCCCGGAACCCGCCTGGAGCACCATTAACGCTGGCCGGACCGGGGCGGTCATCAGGGACGCATGCGACTCGACCCGGTGGCGCCCCCGGCCCGCGCGGTCGCCCGGAAGGGCGAGCAGTACGTCCACCTCGGCCTGCGCGGCGGCCGGCGTGACCCCAGCCTGCAGCCGCGCGATCGTCCGACTGACGGGCGAATAGACTCCCGTTGCTGACAGCCCCGACGGAGCGACCTGCTCACTCGGCACGACAAGCACGGGCACCCAGAAGCTCGTCTCCCGATCCGGGAACCAGAACGTCTCCGGCATCGTTCCGATCAGCCGGTAGGTCGCGCTCTCGAACTCTATGGTGTCCCCGAGCCGACCGCTCACCAGCCCCGATCGCACGAGCCGCTCGCTCACTACGATCGGCGCAACGTCGGTCAGCTGGCCGTCCTCGGGTCGAAACGTCCGTCCCCGCGCTGCCTGGACCCCCAAAACCTTGAAAAGCGCGACCGATACGTGCGCGCCGACGAGTTGACTGGGCGACATCCCGGGCCCCGTCACCAAGGCACGCTCAAGGACGACATGGCCAGCGATGCCCTCGACCGGCGACGGCTGCGTGGCCAAGACCTCAATGTCTCGGTCCCTGAGCACCCGGCCGCCCTGTGATTCCGAGTCCACCTCCCAGACCTGGACGAGGCGACCGGGGTCCGCGTAGGGAAGCGGCGTGATCAGAACGGCGTGGAACAGAGCGTACGCGGCGACAGTCACACCGACGCCCGCGGCCAGCGCCACGACCATCGCCGGCAACTCTCCCGGAGACCGCAACAGCCGGCATCCAGTCACGACCCCGCGCAGCCAAGCCCGCGCAAGTCCGATGTTGAACACCTCTCACCCCCCTCACACGCACATCCTGCGATCTTCCCTCCCGTTTCGCTGGCAGCCGCCACGGGCCGACCCAAGCCGCGCGGGCCGCCGCAGCAAAGGCCAACATCCCCCGACTTACCGCCACGGCAACCACCAAGCCCGTCCTTGGCCGCCCTCCCGATCGAGTAGGTCCTCGACCACCTCCAGCGTAACCTGGCCAGTGATTCGCGTCGTCAACTCAACCACGCCGTCGGCCCCGACCATGCCGAGAAAGAACGTCGGCGTCCCCCTGACTCCCACCGCCACCCCCTGCTCCACATCAGCCTCCACGACACCGGCGGCCTCCTCCACCAGCATACACTCCCTGAACAGCGTCTCGTCCAGGCCGAGCTCACGCGAGTAGCTGGAGAACTCGCCGCGCGAAACCCGTTCTTGACTCGCGAACAGCTTGTCGTGCATCTCCCAGAATCGGCCCTGTCGGCCGGCGCATTCCGCCGCCGCGCCAGCCGCTGCCGCCTCCGGATGGATTCCCTTTAGCGGGAAGTGAAGGAATGCGTACGAGAGACGGTGATCGGGTTGGGTGCCCAGCAGCCGGCTCCACCTCGAGTTCGGCCGCAGGAAGCCGGTCGGCCGCGCCGTGCCGTTGCTGCGCAGAACGCCGACCGCTTCCAGCAGGGGCTCGGCCGCCGGCGACGCCTCGATGTCCCGCGTGCGGAGCATTCGCGGCGTGTAGCGGCGGAAACGGCTGTAGCCCCCCAAGACGTGATTCAATGGATCCGACACGGCCGTACTCGCAAGCGCGGCCGCCTTGGCGACCAGGTCGCCGAGGCCCTCCCATCCCGGACCGTCCGCAATCACCGTGTCGAGGGCCTCGCCGGTGTCCCGCGCGCCGATCAGCGCCGTCCCCAGATCGGCGAATGCCCGGAGCGCCTCGCGGACCGCGGCCGTCTCGCCCCGAGCTGCGCTTCGCAGGCCCGGGCGGCTTCGCGATACGTTCTGCCGACGAGCCGGTCGTGAGTCTCCATCACCGCGTCGACGAGGAACAGCTCCCACTCGACGGCGCAAGACCGCGAGAATCGCGAGGCGGCGGTTGTAGGGGAGCTCGCGGAGCCCGTCGGCGAAGTAGCGCTCCCTCCTGCCGGCGCAGCCGCGTGATCCGATGCGGAGGGATCGCGTGGACGAGGCTTTCCGGAACATCGAGGCGCCGGAGGTACTCGAGGCGGTCCAGCAACCGGTTGGCGTCGGCGGAATTGCCGCCCGGCTCGAACTGTCTGAGCCAGACGAACCGCGTCACGCCGGCGGCGGCCGTCTCTTCGAGCAGATGCTCGAGGTCGCGCGAAGCCCGGCCGGGACCCGCTCGGCGATGCGCGCTTCGATCCGGCGCTCCGCCTCGACCAGCGCGTCGGCGCAGAGCCGTTCGATCGTCGTCGTGGCCGGCAGGATGGTTCGCGTGCGTCGGCAGGCGTCCACGAACCTGCGGACCGGATCCTCGTTCGACCGCGCCTGCTCCGCTTCTTCGCGGAGCCGGTCTCCGAGCTCACGCGCCGCGCCGCCCGAGAAGGACCGGAAGCCGTACAGGCGGCGCAGCTCGGCAAGATGCTCGTGCCGGGTCTCGGACCGGACCGCGTAGTCCCGTCCAGGTTGAGCTGGCGTCCGATGAAATCCACGACGGCCGGCGGCACGAACTCGCCCCGGAGTCAGCAGCCGGCCCGGTTGGCGGAGCACGCACAGCTGCAACGCGAACCCCAGCTTGTTGCCGGGGCGCCGCCGGGCCCCGATGTTCTGCACGTCCTCGTCGCTCAGGGTGTAGTGCCGCAGCAGGTCCGCCTCGCGTTGGGGCAGGGCGAACAGGGCCGACCGACCTCTGCCGGCCGGTCAGGACGGTTCTCCGGGCCATTCTCGCCTCCGGCGTCCGCGACGACCGGCCGGGCCTCGACAACTGCCTGCGAGCCCTGCGGGGGCGACGTGCTCGTCGTCTGGAAGCTCGACCGGCTCGGCCGGAACCTCGCGCACCTGGTCAACACCGTGCAGGATCTGTCGACCCGCGGCGTGGGCCTGCGAGTGCTCGCCGGCCAGGGGGCGCAGATCGACACCACAACCGCGGGCGGCCGCCTCGTGTTCGGCATCTTCGCGGCGCTTGCCGAGTTCGAGCGGGAGCTGATCCGGGAACGCACCGTGGCCGGGCTCAAGGCCGCACGGGCCCGCGGGCGCAGGGGTGGGAGGAAGTTCGCGCTGACGAAAGCTCAGGTGCGGCTGGCCCAGGCCGCGATGGCGCACCGCGACACGTCGGTGTCCGCGCTGTGCCGGGAGCTCGGCATCAGGCCGGTGACGCTCTACCGGTACGTCGGCCGGCAGGGCGAGCTGCGGGAGCAGGGCCAGAAGGTCCTCGCGTCCTGAAACCGGAGGACCGTGACGCGCGGCGGGCCAAACGTAGGATTTCGCCCCGTCCCGCAAACAACCCGATCTCACCGGAGCGTGGCCGGAGGACCTTCGACAACCGAGCGGAGGAGCGGCGATGAGAAACCTCAACGCGCGGCGCTGGTCGACCCCGCTCACGATGGGCGCGGGCCTCTTTGACGTGATTACCGGCCTGCTCATGTTCTTCGTGGCGGAGCGGCCCTTCAAGTTCGCGCACGAGCTGGTCGGCATCGGGTTCTCCGCTGCCGTCGCCCTCCACGTGCTCAGCCACTGGCGGTCGTTCAGCAACTACTTCTCCGAACGCGGCGCCGTCCGCGTCCTCGCGCTCGCATGGTCGATGGGAGTCGGCCTAGTCGCAGCGTCGATGCTCCTGAGCACGGGAGACGCCGAGGAGCTGATCGTCGAGAGAATGGACGGCGTTCCCCTCGCCGTGCTCGCGCCGGTCGCCGGTCTCGAGGTGAGCGAGCTCGTCGATCGTCTCGGCACCGAGGGCCTCGTCGTCGACGACCCCGGGATGTCGGTCCGGCAACTGGCCGAACGGCACGACGCCGAGGTGGACGACATTCTGGTCTCGGTGTTCCGGCAGGAATCTGCGCCGTAGAACGGCGACCGCCTCCCGCGGGGAGGCGCTGACCTCGTTGGAGGGTTGGTCGGGCGGTGAGCGGAGCCGCGGGCGAGATCGCCAACCTCGACACGCGGAGCTGCTGACGCGCCGCTTCGACGTCGAGGTTCCGTCGACTGCGTACGGCTGCCAGCGCCGGCCGCGACGGTGGTCGGGTAGCCGGAAGGGCCGGCCGGCCGTGGCGATGGCGGCGCGCCCGGTCGTCACCTGGTCGAAGCGGGCCGGGGGGTGTGGTCGCCGCCGCTCTGCGCCAGGAAAACGCGGTGGGGTACCGGCCTATTGTGTAGTATGCTACACACTGGATCGGAGTGGAACGCGACAGCCGCAAACTGATTCGACTGCTGGAACGGGACGGCTGGGTCCGCGTGGCCGTCCGGGGCAGCCACTGGCAGTTCAGGCATCCGGATCGTGCAGGCCGCATCACGGTCCCGCACCCGAATCGGAACATCAAGCGCGGCACGCTCGCCTCGATCTACCGACGGGCGGGGTGGGGTCCGGGGAGGGCTTGAGATGCGCTACGTGGCATTCGTGCACGACGACGACGAGCCCGGATTCGGCGTCAGCTTTCCTGATTTCCCCGGCTGTATTTCCGATGGCGACACCGTCGATGACGCGCTCCGCCGCGGGGCCGAGGCGCTCGCGTTTCACGTCGACGGCATGATGCACGATGGAGAGTCCATTCCCCAGCCGCGCTCACTTCACGACATCAAGGCGGATGACAGCTTGGCTGGGTGGCGGGATGCGGCGACGATTGCCTTCGTCCCGCTCATTCTCGACAGGGGTTCTCCGCGCCGCATCAATGTCTCTCTGGATTCGGGCCTTCTGCACGCGATCGATGATGAGGCGAAGCGGCGCGGAATGACCCGCTCGGCGTTTCTCACGAGCGCCGCCCGTAACGAAATCGAAGGGCGCTGACTGCTCTACCACGAGCGACCTCGACCTCGAAGAGCACTACACGGACACCCACGGCTACACCGAGATCAACTTCGCGGCCTTCGGGATGGTCGGCCTCCTCGAGTCGGTCCTCAAGCGCGGACTTCCCGCAGCGCCGCCGCCAGCTCGTTCTGGCGCGGATACGCGGCCAGCTTGCGCAGGAGCTGGTTCGGCCGCATGGTCCCGGCTGTCATCGTGGCTGCCACCCGCAGGATGTCCGCCCAGTTCCGGTCGATCAGGTCCACGTTCACCTTGCCGCCGACCAGCGGGCGCAGCCGCTTCGGGACGCCCGCGCGCTCGAACACGTAGAGGCGCTTCGAGGGCAGCTCCCGGATGCGCGGGACGAACGCGTAGTCGAGGATCGCGCACGCCGCGAAGACGTGGTCGGTGAAGCCGCCGGTCTCGGCGTACTGTTCGCGGACGCGCCGCCCGGTATCGTTCATCAGGAGCCCGTCGAGGATGTAGGGCGCACGCGCCCCCCTGGTGGGGGCAGTCCGTGAGTCCGCCACCGTCTTCGGCCCCGGCGGTTCGACAGCTTCTCTCGGGCGGCAGTGGATCTCACGGACCGGATAGGGCTGCCACGGAGAGGTGCGGGCTTGGCGACCGACTGTCCGGCGAGTTCGCCGCGCGCCCCGCGCGCGGCGCAGGTCGCAACCACCGCACGCGGGCTCGCGACCGGCAGGGGTTACACGACGGTTACACGTGGTAGGCTGCCACCCCGGCGAGCCGCCTTCGGAATCCAGGTCGACGGGAGTTGACCGGGCCAAGCCGGCCCGTACGAGGAAGAGTCAATGGCTCCGAGCCCACGTGGTGAATTCTGGCAGGACTATTGGAGCCATCATCGGCTGCGCCATCCGGATGACTCAGGGGGAGACGGAGAAGTCCCCCGGCCCTCGACCTGGACCTGCAGGGGTGAGAGCACCTTGGCTTGCAGCCTACATCAGACAGAACGCCGATCAGAACGAGTGCGATTTCTGTGAACACAACTCCGATGAGCCACATCGCGATAGAGCTCGCTGAGATTATGGACCACATTCGCAACCGCATCGCCTGCATCTACGAAGACCCAGCCAACAGTGTTGGCTACGATAGCGCGGAGGGAGGCTATTTACTTTCTACGATGGACACCTATGAGGTGCTCGCAGACGTTGGGCTTGCCGGGTGTTTGGAACCGACGAATCGAATCTCGACCGACCGACCATCCACTTCATTCATGCCTTTGTTGATGATTTCATCCGGGTTGTCGAAAAGGACGGTCGCGAGCACGTTGAGTACGTTCCGTCTCAAATCGTTACCGAATACATACGCTACCGACTCGGCGAAAGGGCGGATGTGCAAATCCTGGGCATTCTATACCCGAGCTCGCGCGCTTCTGCTGGCACGGGCGTGGTGCTGTTCGTAGATCACGAGGACATCGGCAGACTATTGTCGGCAGCGGCTCCGTTCAGGTTATTGCCGGAGTTTACGCACACGGTTCCTGTAGAGACGTCCCCGTCACGCCGTGAATCACGGTGACTGAGCCAGACTGCTCCGACGACTCAGGTCCGCGAGTTCCGGAAGGTCACCACTTCGGAGAAGGCGACCGCGGTCGGGAGGGTTGGCCGGTCGAGCCGGAGTGGTCGTGGGCCGAGGTCGTCATCGGCAACCCGCCGTTCCTGGGCGGGAAGCTGCTGATCGCGCACTTGGGCGAGGATTAGCCTGCATTACTCCGGGGCGCTACGCCGCCTCGACGACGGGCTCAACCTCGCCGAGCTCCACAACCGGGGCCGCGCGCCGGCGAGCGCCGCGACCGCGCTGGCCGCGGCGTGCTTCCGCGCGCCGAGACGTGTCGCGGCCGACGGTGACCAGGAGCGCGGGAGTACTATCCGTGCACGGCCTCCGCAGTCGGGCAGGAACTATCGAGCCGGCCCAGATCGTCGAGGGCGCGACCAACGCAGGTGTTCACGGCACGGTCGTGGGCTTTTGCTTTTACTCGAAGCGCAGCACCTCCATCGGATCGACCCGGGTCGCGCGCCGCGCCGGGAGCCAACAGGCGACGAGGGCCACCGCGACCAGCGCGAGCGGCACCGCAATGAAGGTTAGCCGGTCGTCGGTGGCGACGCCGTAGAGGAAGCTCTCCAGGATCCGGCTCAACGCGGCCGCGGCGGCGAGGCCGACGACGGCGCCGGCGGCGACGAGCACCGCCCCCTGACGGATGACCAGCGCGAGGATGTCGTCGCGCCGCGCCCCGAGGGCCATGCGGATGCCGATCTCGCCCCGCCGCTGCGCCACCGTGTAGCTGAGCAGGCCGTAGATGCCGGACGCCGCGAGGAGCAGCGCCACGGCCGCGAAGAACCCGACGAGGTAGGCGTAGAAGCGGGGCTGGGCGACCGCGAGCGACAGCCGCGCTTCCATCGTCATCACGTCGTCGATCTCCGCGCGGGGGTGCGCCTCGGCCACCGTTTCCCGGAGGAAGGGAATCAGGGCGCCGGGATCCCCGGTGGTTCGCAGGGTGACGAAGGCGTCCGCGCCGACCGGGCGGGCCGCCCGGGCCTGATCCGCGGGGACGAACGCCTCCGCCTGTTGCCCGGTGACCGTGAGCCCCGCGTACCGGACGTTCGCGACGACGCCTATCACTTCCCACCAGGGGGCGTCGTCACCCGCGCGGCCGCCGAATCCGAACTGCACGCGCCGTCCGACGGCCTGCCCGTCGCGGGACAGATCGCGGGCGAACGTCTCGTTCACCACGATCACGCCGGCTCCGCCGGCGCGGTCGGAGCGTGTGGAGAGGCGCCCATCGAGTAGACGGAGGCGCATCGCGTCGAAGTAGCCGGGGCTGGCCCACGCCACCCGGGAGCTCAGCCGGTCGCCGGGCTCGCCCGGCTCGGGCCGGCCGGCGACCCGCACGCGCGTCGTGGTCGTCGTGCCGCCGGACGCGAGCGGGAGGCCGGACGAGACCCCGACTGCGGCCACGTCCGGCAGACGCTCCAGGCGCGTCATGGCCTCGAGGATCGCCGCCTGGAAGCGGTCGTCGGCCGCGTCGTCCTCGCTTCGCGATCCCGGTAGGCGCGCGCTTCGAGGCGCGTCGGGATTCCGGGTGCGCGCGGTGATCACGCCGGTGGGGTCGTAACCGCGATCGACGGTGACGAGCCCAACGAAGCTGCGCAGGAGAAGACCGGCCCCGACGAGTAGCACGATGGCGAGGGCCACCTGGGCAGCCGTTAGCGCCGCCCGCGTCCGGTTCGAGCGGAGGAGGCGGAAGCCGCCCGCGGCCTGCGCACTCCCCTCGTTCAGCGCGCCGACCAAGCTGAACCGCGACCACTGGAAGGCGGGCGCCGCGCCGAACCCCAGCCCGACCACCACGGAGAGGGCGAGCGTGAACGCGAGCCCCGCGACGTTGATGCCGACGTCGTCGAGCCGTGCGACATCGCCGGGGACCGCCGCGGGCAGCCCGCCGAGCACCACGACCGCCGCCGCCATGCCGAGAACGCCGCCCCCCGCGCTCAGCACCACGCTCTCCGTAAGGAGCTGGCGCACCAGCCGCCCCCGGCCCGCGCCCAGAGCCGCGCAGACCGCGAGCGACTGCCGGCGCGTGACCCCGCGCGCGAGCAGCAGGCTCGCCACGTTGATGCAGGCGATCAGAAGCACGAGGGCGGTCGCGACGGTCAGCGCCAGAAGCGCGGGCCGGTATCCGCGGACCATCTCTTCCTGCAGCGAAACCACCTGGGCGTCGATCTGGGACAGGTCGGGGTTGGCGCGGCCACCCATTGCGGCAGACTGGGCGAGCAGACCGCTGCGCTGCAGAATGGTGCGCACCTCGGTAGCCGCCTGCTCCGTTGAAACCCCCGGGTGGAGCCGGCCGAGCGCGTTGACGAAGGAGATGCTGAAGGTGGTGCCCTGTCCGTCTCGCGGCGGAGTGATGGAGTAGCCCGGCATCACGTAGGGCGTCCAGATCTCCTCTTCGGGGCTCGGAAAGAAGAACCCCTCGGCGAGCACGCCGACCACCGTGTGCGGCGCGTTGCCCAGCTCGATGACGGAGCCGACGATGTCCGGATCGGACCCGAAACGGCGGGTCCAGGCACCGTGGCTCAGCAGCACGACGCGGTCCGCCCCCGCACGGGCCTCCCCCTCGGTGAACAGCCGGCCGAGGTGGGGCGTCGCGCGCAGCAGCGGGAACATGGCCGGCGACACCCGCGCGGCGCGCAGCGTGACCGCGCCCTCCGGACCCCGCCACGAGAAGCTGGCGGGCCCGTAGCCGGCGAGCTGCTCGAACGACGCGGCCTCGTCCAGGAGCGCCGCCATCGAGGGGCTCGTGACGAACGTAGACGTTGTGGGCCCCATCGCTTCCGTGATGCGCACGATGGCGCCCGCGTCCGGATACGGCAACGGCCGGATCAGCATGCCGTAGACGACGCTGAACATCGCCAAGTTCGCGCCGATGCCCAGCGCGAGCACAAGCACCACGGTGGCCGCGAACCCGGGACTCCGCCACAACGCGCGAGTGGCGTGGCGCACGTCGCGCCCCACGTCGTCGAGCCAGCGCCAGCCCCAGACGTCTCGAGTGTGTTCGTGGATCAGCGGGACGTTGCCCAAGGTCAGCTGCGCGGCTCGCGTGGCATCGCGCTTTAACAGGCCGGGGCGTGGTGACGCTGACGCTCGAGATCCAGGTGAAACTGGAGTTCCTCCGGCAGATCCTCCTCCGCTTGACGGCGGCCGAGGTACGGTATCAACCGGCACAGCCACGGTGGGTACTTCATCGCGTCAACCTCGTCGTACTACGGTAGAACGTCTATTAGAGTAGCAGAGACTATGTGAGCCGACAAAACGACCGTCAACGTGTCCACCGCCCGGTCGTAAGAGCCGTGATCTGCGGGGGCGTGCTTGAGCTGCGGTCGGCTGCTTGGCTGCAGCGCTATCGGGGCAAACTGGGCGTTCCGGCCGGCGGGACGAGCCCCTCGTCCAGAGCCTATCCCATAACCCCCATCGAAATCGTCCCAACTTCAACAGCGCCAGCGGGTTGACCCCGAACGCTCGGGGGGGCCGCGGGGGGACCGGCGGGGGACCGGCCCGGATCGGGTTCGGCAGGACGTTAGTGCGGCAGAGCTCGCGGGCACCTTGAGGCGAAGCCCTCGGGCCTCGCACCACCCGAGAAACTGCCCCGCCGCCCGCGCGTATGCCGCCCGCGTCCGCTCGTTCGCGATCCGCCCCGCGAAGAACTCCACGAACTTCCGCCACCGGCCCCGCGTCCACGATCACCCGCAGCGACGCGATCGCCGCCGAGCCCGCCAGTACCACACCCGCCTCCGCAGCCGCGACCGCGTCGACGGCTGGCGTCTCGACCACCGGCACCAGGGCGTCCGTCATCTCTTCACCACCTCTCCCCCGCCGTCGACCTCTCCCCTGCCGTCGACGAGCCTCTCGAACCGCCCGAGATCGTGCCCGAGCGCCTGGGCCAGCGTGTAGAGCCGCGCCAGGGCGTCCTTCCGCCCCCGTCGAACCGCATCTCGATCCGGGACCCCGGTCAGCCGGGCCTGCCGGAGTTCGGTAACCAGGCGCGCGCGTCTCTCCTCCTCGACGCGGAACGCGGCCCGCCCCCGATGCTTCTTCAGCTTCTGCAGGAGCTTCGTCCGCGGCAGGGTCCTCTGGTTGCCGACGAGCTCGGTCCCGAGGTCTTCATGAGCACGGCGGCGCGCACCTTGCCCACGCCGAAGAGCCGCTCGATGTCGCGCCGCGTGAGGAGGCGTCGGGGATGGCGAGCAGCCACCGGGGGCTTCGCGGGCACCGTGCAGGTCCTCAGCGCCAAGTGGCCACGCCGCTGACGCACCTGTGGCCCCGCTGACTGGCTCGACGGCGGTGCTGGCGACGGGTCCTGCCTGGTTGAAGGCCTCCGTCTCGACGCCGGCGGCGGGCGCGCCGAGCTCGACCGCCCCGACGCCGGCGGCACGGCTCGGGCGGCCGAGGGGCGCGGCGAGCTCGGCGCCGTCGGCCGGCAGGACCTCCGGACCCGCCCCGGGCGGCCGCGGCCGCCGCGGCCGTTCCGGGGGCGAAGAACCTCCGAACCCCCGCCCTCGAGACCCCCGGAGGTCTTGTCTCGTTCCCCTTCGGAGCCGATCCGGGCCGGACGCCGGCCGCGCCGGCGGGGGCAGCCAACCTCACGGTCGGGCGTTCCTGGTCATGGTCTGGGTCTCCCAGCGTCGTGGTATCAACCTGTGTCGCAAACGAACGTTTGCGACATGGAGGGTAAGGAGGGTTCATCAGGTCTGACCGACGCGCTGGCGGCGGAAGACTCGCCGCACGCCGTCGGGTGCGAGTTGGTCGAGGACGGGGGGCGTTCGTCGCGCACCGGCCGACCGACGCGGCCCGCCCCCGCCGCGTCGCCTTCGTAGACGGCACCCTACGCCCCGAGGCCCGGTTGACCAGCACCGGCGCCGACGGCGACGTGAGCATGGGCCTGGCGGGAAGCTGGGCGGCGGGGGCGGTGCTCGTCGATGGGGACGAACCGGCCCGCTTCGACCAGGTGACGACGGGGCGCGCCGCCATCTTCACGGGCGGCCGGCTCGTCCGGCTTGCCTGGCCACCTCGACGGCCGGCGGTGGGAGCCGTACGCGGTCGACGGGTCCGACGTGGAAGCGGCGCGTCAGCAGCTCCAGCGACTGATGCGTGACGCCGAGGCGGACGACCGTCACCCCTCGGGCAGGCTCGCCAATTCTCGAGTTGAGGGTCTCGACGGGCAGCGGCACGCGGATCCCGGTGATCCGAGCTTTCCGGAGCTCGGCCACCAGGCGAGCCCGCCGTTCCTCCTCGCCGCGGAACGCGGCCCGACCCCGGTGCTTCTTGAGCTGCCGCAGGAGCCTGGTCCGGGGCAGAGTCCGTTAGTTGCCGGTCATCTCGGCGCCGAACATCTCCATCAGCGTCGCCGCCATGGCCTTCGACACGCCGAAGAGCCGCTCGATGTCGCGCCGGGTGAGCGGGGTCCGGTCGAGCTGCTCGAGCTGGCTGATGTCGTCGGGGATGGAGAGCAGCCACCGGGGCTTCGCGGGCACCGTGCAGTTCCTCAAGCGCCGGGTGGCCACCGGGCCGGGTGGAGGCGGCGTGAACGCGTTTCGCGCGGGCGACGTCGGCCCACGCGCCGACGGCCACGCTTGGCCGGTTGTGCATCGGGCGCAGCGTTCCCCCGGATCTACTGGGGTTCGGGGGGACACTACCATCCAGAGTAGAATGCCGCCGACCATGTAGCGGCTATATCCCATGTGTCCCACGATGTCTGATCTATCGGAAGTCTCTTTGGACATGCTGGTCTTGCAGGCGGTGGCGGCAAGCCCGTCGCATGGCTTCGGCATCATGCAGCGGATCGATCAACTCTCGGGCGAGGTCTTCCAGGTTCCCCCGAGAACCGTCTATCCGACACTTCACCGGCTGGAGAACAGGGGGCTGTTGGCGGCGACCCGGAAGACGTTGGACGGTCAATTCGTGAAGTTCTACCGGTTGACCGCGACCGGCCGCGCGCGGCTGGGCGACGACACCGGCTGGAAGCTGCTGTCGGACGCCATCGGCCGGATTGCGAAGCTGCAGCACGAGATGGAGACGGCGGCGGCGATCCAAAGGGCGCTGGTGCCGACCACCCATCGGGTCGGCCCCTTCTTCGACGCGGCGGCGGCGATGATGCCGTGCCGGTCCATCGGCGGTGACTTTTTCGACTACATGGACCTTCCCGGCGGCGCACTCGGCTTCGCGCTGGGCGATGTCGCCGGCAAGGGACCGCCCGCCGCCCTGCTGGCGGCGCTAATGCAGGGGTCGCTGGCCGCCCAGGCGCCCGTGAGCGACGGGCCGGCGGCCACGGTTGCCGCGGTCAACAGCGCCGTTGTCCGCCGCGGGATACAGGGCCGGTTCGTCACGCTCTTCTATGGCGTGCTCTGCCCCGATGGCAGGGTCACGTACTGCAACGCTGGCCACAATCCCCCCATCTTCGTGAGCAACTCAGGCGTGCGCCGGCTGGAGACCGGCGGCATGGTGCTCGGTTTCTTCGAGGACGTGCCGTACGCGGAGGAGTGCGTGACGCTCCAGCCGGACGACTACCTTGTGCTGTTCAGCGACGGGATCTCAGAAGCGATGAACGACGCGGAAGAGGAGTTCGGCGACGGTCGACTCATCGACTGCCTCGCCGGAGTCGCGGAGGCCGAGGCCGATTCTCGCTTGCGCCACATCTTTGCCAGCGTGAAGCAGTTCACCGCTTCTGCTCCACAGCACGACGACGTGACGGCCATGGTCATGGGGTATCGCTCGCCCGCGGCATGACGACGGATGGCGCCACGTTTCCCAGGGTGCGGCTCAGTCGGTGTTCAGCACCCGCATCGGGTCGATACTCGCCGCGCGGCGCGCCGGCAGGTAGCCGGTGCCGGTCGCGACGGCGCCCAGCAGCACCGCCACACTCAGATACACCGTCGCGTCGAGGGGAACCACCTCGAAGAGCATCGTCTCGAGAAGATGAGTGGTGGCCGCCGCCCCCGCCAGACCCGCGAGCAGTCCGACCAGGGCGAGGCGGAGTCCGCGCCCGAGCTCCTCAACTACTCGAACGTGGCTCGGGACGGCCCCGCTAGCGCGGGACCACCTCGCCAGTCGCTGCTCCGTCTTCGCCGGTGGAAATCGTGATGTCGCCGCTGACGGTGAACAGCTCGAGGTCGTCGCCGCCGGCGCCGGCGGTCCCTCGAATCGCGCGGCTTCCTGCCCCGAGGACGGTCGTTCGCCGGGTCGGGTCGCCCGCGCCGGCGAGGACGGGAATGTCCGAGCGGATGCTCCCGCTGAACGACTCCGCCTCCAGCTCGAATCCGGATCCGTCCGGCACCCCCAGGAGGATGCTGCCCGAGTGCGAACGGATTCCATACCGGCCGCCGGCTGCGAGGACGCCATCAAGCGTCACCGATCCCGAGATCGTCTCCACCTTCGATTCGCCGAGACTCCACCCTCGCAACGCCACTGCGCCGCTGAAGGACTTCACCTCCAGCCGCGGCGCCCGTACCTTCTCGATATCGATGTCGCCGCTGACCGTCCGGACGGTCAGGGCGTCGCCGCCGCCCACGTCGGTCAGCTTCAGATCGCCGGAGAACGACTCGACTGCGACCAGCCTCGCCAGCGAAGTGAGCCGCACGTCGCCGCTGACCGTCTCGACCCGCGTCTCGCCGTCCACGGCCTCGACGGTCACGTCGCCGGCGAACGACTCGATGGTGACGCCGGCGCCCCGGGGCATCGCGACCCGGTAGTCCACCGCCACGAACGGTTCCCGTCTTTCCCGCCGGCCGCCGCCGAGCAGGTCGCCCAGCGACTCCAGAAAGGAACGGCGGTGCCCGGGGTAGTCGGTTTCGACGATCACCCGGTTGCCTCGCTCCTCGATCTCGATCTCGACCCGGTCCAACGCGTCGTCGTCGCCCCCGCGTCGGCTCGTCCGCTTCGTCGCCCGAATCGTCAGGTCGTCACCGTCCACCCCGGTCACGGTGATCTCGCCCTCGACGTTGCGGAGCGTGAATCGTCCGCCGGGTTCCATCGGGATGCTGCGCACGAGCTCCTCGGTCTGGCCCGCGGCCGCGCCGGCCACGCCCATCAGCGCGGCGGCAACGAGCGCGATCTGCGCGTTCTTCATGGTCATGGTGTCTTTCCTCTGCTTCGAACGGCCCATTGCCCGCACCTACTCCTCGACGCGCAAGACCTCCGCAGGATCGATCCTGGACCGGCAGGCCGCCGGCGATCACTCCTCTTGGAGCGCGGTTAGGGGATGGACGCGCGCGGCGCGGCGTGCAGGGAGCCAAGTCGCCGCCGCCGCGATGCCCGCGAGGAGGGCGGCCGCCTGAGCGATCGTGACCGGGTCGGTCGCGGCGAGGCCGTGAATCATGTTCCCCACCAGAGGTCCGGCCAGCAGCACCGCGCCCACCCCCGCCGCGACGCCCGCCGCGACGAGCACCAGCGACTCGCGGAGCACCATCCAGGCGATGCCCGTCGACGGCGCTCCCAAGGCCATCCGGATGCCGATCTCGCCGGTGCGCCGGGTCACCGTGTACGACGCAAGCCCGAACAGCCCGATAGCGGCCAGCAGCGTCGCCAGCCCGCCGAAGGAGGCATAGGCGACGGCGTAGAGCCGCTCGTTCGACATCCGCTCCGCTATCGCCGCAGTCTGGGTGGTGACGTTCATGATCGGGAGCCGCGGATCGATCTGCCGGATGCTCTCGCGCACCGCCGGCGTGAGGGCGTTGGGCAGACCGGCCGTCCGTACCGCGAACGTGGCGGCGCGCAGGGGAGACTGCACGGCGGAGCGGAACACCGTCGGCGGCGCCGCGCCTCGCAGGTCGTCGTAGTGGGTGTCCCGGACGACCCCAACGACCTCGACCTCGCCCCGCTCCTCCTGGCTGAACCCGAACCGCCGGCCCACTGCATCGTCGGTCCCGAACAGCTCCGTCGCGGCGGCGGCGTTGATCACCACGACGCGAGGCGCGTCCCCGTCGTCGCGCGGTTCGAAGCCGCGGCCCGCGAGCAGCGGGATCTCCATCGTGTCGAAGAAGCCGGGGGCCACCGTCATCATGAGCGTGCCCTGACCCGCGCCGGTCCGGCCCTCGACGTAGACGATGCCCGTCGACCGCCCGCCGCCAAGCAGCGCGGTCTGCGACATGGTGACCGATCTCACGCCTGGCAGGGCCCGCACGCAATCCGCGATGCGGGCGTACAGCGCGACCGACCTCTCGGGGGCGTAGCCGCTCCGGGTCGAGTCCAGTTGGAACAGCAGCACCTGCTCGGGGTTGAACCCGACGTCGACGCCGCGCAGGTTGGCCAGGGTCTTCAGGAAGAGCCCGGCGCCGACGAGCAGGGCCAGCGACACCGCGACCTGGGCCACGATCAGGGCCCGGCTCAGCCGAGAGCGGGACAGCGCCACGCTCCGGCTCTGCTCCTTGAGCGCGCCCGCCGGGTCGGCGCGGGTGGCGCGCAGGGCGGGCACGAGACTGAACGCGACGCCGGCCGCGAGGCTCAGCACCCCGGCGAAGGCGAAGACGCGCCAGTCGAACGGGCTCGCCTGGCCGAACGGCAGCAGGCTGCGCGCCGCCCAGGCCACCGGCAGGGCGAGCAGCCCGCCGGCGGCGGAGAGGAGCAGGCTCTCGGTCACCAGTTGGCGAATCAGCCGCCCGCGCGTGGCGCCGACCGACATGCGGAGCGCCACCTCCCGCCCGCGCGACCCCGCCCGCGACAGCAGCAGGGTGGCGACGTTGGCGCACACGATGAGCAGCACGAGGGTGACGACGACGCCGAGCACGCGGGCCTGACCCGACGACTGGGGGCTCGCGTCGTAGAGGCCCTGCCGGCCGGAAGAGACGAGCAGCCGCGGCTCGGCGCTCCGGTTCCGGTTCCGCGCGAGCCCCCGCTCCTCCTCCGGCAGGCCGTCCAGCAACGACGCCAACGCCGCCTGCGCGGCGGCCCGGAGCACCCCGTCCAGGTTGCCCTGCACTTGGGCCGGCGTCGCCCCCGGGGCCAGCCGCCCCATGATCGGGAGCCACCAGAACGTCGCGTCCGTGAGACTGCCGTAGCCTTCCGGCAACGGCAGGGTGGCGAGGGGCAGGTGCACGTCGGCCGCCGTCGCGTCCGGCCGGTGAATGCCCGCGTAGCCGGGCGGCAGCACGCCCACGATGGTCGTGGGGACGTCGTTCACGCGGATGACCGTGCCCGTGGGGTCAGCCTCCGGGCCGAACCGGCGTTCCCGGAACGAGTGGCTGATCATGGCCACCGGCTCGGCCCCCGGCCGGTCGTCGTCCGGAACGATGGCGCGACCGGCCGCCGCCTGCACGCCGAGCACGCGGAAGTAGTCGCCGGTGACCGCGAGGCCGGTCGCGATCTCGGCCCGTCCGTCGACGACGAGAAGCAGCGACGTCGGCGTCGCCGCGAACATCCCGGCGAGGGTCTCGCCGGCGTCGCGGAGGGCTTCGAAGACGGGGTAGGAGAAGGACTCAAAAACGCCGACTCCCCGAGGGCCGAAGGACCTCATGCGGTTGACCGCGCCGTTGTCGCCGGTCCAGCGCAGGCGCACGAGGCCGTCGGGGTCGGCCACCGGGAGCGTCCGGAAGAGCATGCCGTCGACGGCGCTGAAGAGCGCCGTGTTGGCGCCGATGCCCAGGGCGAGCGAGACCAGCACCACGAGCGTCCAGCCCTTGGCCTTCCGCATGCCCCGTATCGCGGAGCGAATGTCGTGGAGGAAGCGCTCGGCAGGAGCCCAGCCCCAGGCTTCGCGGGTCAACTCGCGGATGAGCGTCACGTTGCCGAAGTCGCGCCGGGCGGCGGCGCGTGCCTCCTCGGGGGACATCCCGGCCGCCATCAGCTCCTCGGTCTCGTTGGCGAGATGGAATCGGATCTCCTCGTCGAGCTCGCTTTCCTGCCGGTGCCGGCGGAAGAGCGAGCGTAGCCGGAGATAGGCCTGCTGCCACATGAGTACCTCCCTCTATTCGGCGGGCCGCAGCACCCGGGCCATGGCCACCGACAGCGCCTCCCAGCGCGACTGCTGCGCCGTCAGGTGCTCGCGGCCGGTCGGGGTGAGGCGGTAGTAGCGGGCGCGCTTGCCCTTGTCCGACTTCTTCCACTCGGCCGTGATCCAGCCGTGCCCCTCGAGCTTGTGCAGGGCGGGGTAGAGCGATCCCGTCTCGATCTGCAGGGCGTTCTCCGAGACGCGCTGGATGTGCTTGGCGATGGCGTGGCCGTGCGAGGGGCCGTAGAGGAGGGTGCGCAAGATGAGCAGGTCGAGGGTGCCGTAGAGCAGCTCGATCCGGTTGTTCGCGTGCGTCGTCATTATGTAGGCATGCTACTTAATCATTGAGTGGCGTGTCTACTAAAAAATGAGGCGGCGAGTTGGCGATCGTCATCGCAGGCCGGCGCGAGGACTGGCCCGGGGGCCCGCGGACCCTGGCCCACGCGCCTGCGTCGAGCTGGGTCCATCTACCTCCTCAGCGCCCTTATCTACAGGCTGATGCGCAGGTGGGTCGTGGGGCAATGAGTGGTAGCGGCAACATGAAGAAGGACCCCGTGACCACTTGAAAAGGGACCCCCTGAGCACCCAGGAATCAGCGATTCTCTGGCGATGATCGACCCGGCGAGAGAGGTCGTCTCGTCGACTGAGCCAGGAGGACGTGGAGGTGATCAGGATGACGCAGTGGGCCGAGGTTCGACACCTGCATCTGGTGGAGGAGGTGCCGAAGAAGGAGATCGCCCGGCGATTGAAGCTGGACGTGAAGACGGTGCGGCGGGCCATCGGCCGGTCGACCCCGCCGGCGCGTGTGTCGCCGCCGCGGCCGAGCAACCTGGACCCGTGGCGGGAGCGGATCACGCAGTGGCTGCGCGAGGACCCCAAGGTGACCGCGAAGCGGATTCGCCGGCTGCTGCTGCCGTTGACCGGGCCGGTCTCCGCGCGCACGGTGCGGCGCTACGTCGCGGGGCTGCGGGCGGCCGTGGCGCCGAAGGAGGCCTTCGTGCACCGTAGCGTGCGGGCCGCGACGACCATGGAGGTCGACTTCGGCGAGTCGTGGGTCGACATCGCCGGCGTGCCGCGCAAGGTGAAGTACCTGGTGGCGACGCTGCCGTTCTCCAACGCGTACTTCGCCAAGGCGTACGCGGTCGAGCGGCTCGAGACCCGGACGGTGTCGTCCTGCCCTGAAATGAGCAACACCGCCCCGTTGATACGCTCAACCGGGATCGCCGCGCGCTTCACCGCGGCCGCATCGTCCAAAGGAAGATTCAGGTCGTCCGGGAACACCATCTGGTGGGCCGGGACCGGCGTCTGAATGTGAGGCAGCACGCTCCCCTGGTAGGTCCACGCCGCCTCGCCCACGGCCACCGCATCGCAGCACCCCTCCCAGAGCACATGACTCGGGACGTGCGCGACCACGGCCGGCCGACTCGTGTTCGGCATCTTCGCGGCACCGGCCGGCCGCTGTTTCAATCGACCTGAAGGGCCCGCTTCAGGTCGAGTCTCACGACCCGGCGTGCGGGTCCGACGTGGGCGGCGGCGGCGACGGCGGCGACCAGCAGGATAGCGCCCGCCCACACTACCGGATCGGTGGCCGCGACGCCGCCGGTCACCCCCGCGACGACACGCGCCGCCGCGTGGGCCAGCACGGCGCCGCCGCCCACGCCGAGGACGACCACCCGTCCGCCGGCGGCCAGCACGAGGCCGAGCAGGGCGGCGGGCCGGGCGCCCAGCGCCGACCGGATCGCGAGCTCCCGCGTCCGCCCCGCGACCAGGAAGGCGACGACGCCGTATAGGCCGACGGCGCCCAGCGCCATGGCCACGACGCCCGACGCGCTCGCCACCGACGCCCCGACCCGATAGGGGAGCATCGTGACGTCGGCCTTCTCGCGCAACGTGTCGCCCTGAGTATAGAAGAAGACGTCGGGCTCCCGTCGGCGCAGCTCGCGGCGGATGTCCGCGGCGAGGACCGCCGCGTCGCCCTCCGTACGGGCCAGCAGCACCGCGTCCGCCCGCGCACGCTGCGACGCGGCAAAGTGCAGGTAGGGCGCGGGCTCCTCGGTCGGGAACCGCACCCGGTAGTCGGCCGACACGCCGACGACCTCGACCTCGACCCCGTCCCAGTCCTCCAGCCGGAAGCGCCGCCCGACCGCCGTCCCGTCCGGCCAGTAGCGGTGGGCCATCGTCTCGCTGACGACGGCGACGCGCGGCGACTCCGGCGTGTCGGCGGTGGTGAACGTCCGTCCTTCCCGTAGCGGCACGCCCACTACGTCGAAGTAGTCGGCCGACACCGCCGCCGCGTCCATCGAGTCGCCCTGGTCGGCCGAGCCGTGGACGCCGGGGACGAGGACCACCCGCCGGGTCGACGACAGGTCGAGGGGGGCGCGCGAGGCCAGCGCCGCCGCCTCGACCCCCGGCATCGCCCGCACCCGTTCGAGCGTGTCGCGCAGGAAACGGTCGCCACGCCGATCGTCGTAGCCGATCACGTTCAGGTCGGTGTCGACGGCGGCGACGCGGTCCGCGTCGAACCCGAGCGAGACGTCCGCCGCCACCCCCGCCGCGCCGCGGTCGAGCAGCCCCGCGAGCACCAGCAGCGGCACCGTGACGGCCAGCTGCGCGACCACCAGCGCGTCACGCAGGACCCACCGCCTTCCACCGGCCCGCGCGACCGACACGCCACCGTTCACGTCGCGCACTAGGTTCCGCCGCGTGGCGTCGAGGGCCGGCGCGAGGCCGGCCAGCACGCCCGCGCCGGCGGCCACCGCCGCCGTGAACACGAACGCGCGAGTGTCGAGCGTGAACTCGAACGAAATGGGGAGCGGGATGGGCGGCTCCACTCCGGCGAGCAGACGCAGAGCGCTCCAGGCGAGGCCGAGCCCCGCCACGGCGCCGAGGGACGAGAGCACGAGGCTCTCGGTCAGCAGCTGCCGCACCAGGCGTCTCCGGCTCGCGCCGACCGCGAGCCGCACCGCGATCTCGCGCCGGCGCGCCGCGCCCCGGGCCAGCAACATGCCCGTGACGTTCGCGCACGCCACCAGCAGGACGACCCCGACCACCAGCATCAGGCCGGCCGCCCCCAGCCGTGCCGCGCCGGCCACCTGCGGCGGCAGGCGCGCGTCGTCCGTCAGGGTGAGCGAGAGCTGCCGGTCCTCGTTGGACTGGGGATAGGCAGCAGCTAGGTCGGCCATGATTGCGCCGAGGTTCGCCGTCGCCTGCGCCACCGAGACGTCGTCGCGAATCCGCCCCTTGGCGAACATCCAGCGCTCGCCGCGGCGCTCGAGGAGGGTCTCGCCGGGAGAGTTCACCGACGTCGTGATCCCGGTCGGGGTCACGTCCTCGGCCCGAGTCATGGGGATCCACAGATCGGGCCCCGGTATCGGCGGCATACCGAGGAACTCCGGCGGCGCCACCCCGACGACGAGATACGACTGCGTCCCGATGCCGAGGCTACGCCCCACGACGCCCGGGTCGCCGCCGAAGGCGCGCGCCCACAGCCCGCTGGAGATTACGGCAACGCGGGGGGCGCCCGCCTATCGTCCTCCGGCGCCAGCAGCCGGCCCCGCGCGGGCCGCACCCCCAGGAACGGGAAGTAGTTGCCGGTCACCGCCTCGCCCATCACGAGGCGCGCGGCCTCGTCGACCCGCGTCAGCGCGACCATCGGGGCGTGCGCGGCCATGTCCGTGAACACCCCGTTCTCCGCGCGCAGGTCGAGGTAGTCCGGGTACGAGCTCGTGGAATAGCGGCCGACGTTGGGGTCGCTCGTGTAGACGTCCACGAGCTGTGCGGGGCGAACGACCCCCAGCGGGCGCAACAGGAGCGAGTCGACGATCGTGAAGATGGTGCCGTTGAAGCCGATGGGAATGGCCAGCGAGACGACGACGGCAGCGGTGAAGCCCGGGCTGCGGCGTGCTACCCGGAACGCGTAGCCGAGATCGCGCAGCAGATCCTCCACCAGCCGCGTCCCGCGCGCGTCCCGGACCGCTTCGCGGACAACCTCCACTCCGCCCAGGCGGACACGCGCCTGCCGGCGCGCCTCGATCGGGGTCATGCCCGCTTGCAGGTTCTTCTCTGTCTCCATCTCCAGATGGAACTCCAGCTCCTCCCGCGTCTCGGCATCCTCTCGTGCCCGCCGGAAGACGGCGCGCAGCCGCGCGACCGCGTTGGCAATCAGGTTCATGTCGGACCCTCCTTCGTGCGGGAGCGGACAAGCCGCAGGCGCCGATCTCGCCCCTCCGGCCCGGTTCGGCACGCCGTTCACCGCAGAACGTCGGACGAGGTTCCGCAGGTCCAGCCCGAGCTCCTTTTGGTGCTCAAAAGATAGCTTGCCACCAGACCTTCAGATTGTCAAAAGAAAAGTCAGGTTTTCCTGGCGAGAATGCGGCAAGGCCGCAAGATCGGGATGTCTGCCTCAAGACGGCCCGGGGGCGGACTCCTGGTCCCGTGTCACTCGACGAACACTCACCTCGCTGACGCCCACGCGTTGGAGGCCGCCCGGAACATTGCGGGCGGCAGACTCGTCCTCCCGGAGAGCGAGGAAAGTGGATCGCGCCACCAGGAGACTCGCGAGCGCAACGACATGACCAGACCTTGGTTCGCGATCGGCTGGTTTCTCCTCTGGAGTCTCTTCCAGACGTTCGCGGTCGTCTCCGTGCTCAACGGAACCTGGGTGCAGCCTGAAGCGTTCCCGGCTGGTGCCGTCTACGACGCGCTGATCTGGCCCGAGGTGTTCTTCGTCCCCCTCTACGTGGCGACGGCCGTGCTCCTCTGGCGGCGACACTGGCTCGGAAGCATCCTGGCGTTCGCGGCCGGCGGCGGAATCATCTACGTGATGATCTATCTCCTGGCCCTGTCAGGGCTCTCCGGGACCGTCAACCTCGTCGCCGACGGCCTCTTCCTCGGCTGCACGCTCATGTCGTTGTGGCAGGTCGGGGTCCGGACCCGCCGGCACCCCGCGGTCTGACGACATCGGGACGGCTCGCAGGGTTGAGGCGTTCGACACGGCAGAGCTTGCGCCCGCCGTACGCCAAATCGCCTCACAGGCGGGAGAACATCGGGGGCATGCCTCACGCGCGCACGGGCAGGCCGCCGAGGACGACGGCGTCGCGCCGGTCGGGAAACAGCGCGTCCCACACCCGCACCGTCGCCGACGCCGCCGCGAGCCAGACCGCGCAGACGCGGATCGACGGTGTCGGAAAGAGGCCGCTCTCGAACAACCGCTGCACGAACACGCGGAACAAGAGGGGGGAACTGATCGAGCTCGTGGAACGCGGCTTACCGGGAGCTGCCCTCGCGTTGCCCGGCCGCGCAAGTACACGAGGCCTGCCGGCAGCCGCGCTCGGTCCTCTCCTCGAGGCGGGCTCGCTTCCAGTCGGCTCCGCGATCACCTGTCCCGCGTCCTCCAGGCCTCGCGGGTCCCGCCGGGACCGGCTCGCGTGGCAGGTCCGTGCCCCGTCACTTGTGCCGCAGCGCCTCCATCGGGTGCACGCGGGAGGCGCGATGGGCGGGGACGAACCCGGAGGCCAGGGCCACGGCGGCCAGACCTGCCAGCGCGGCCGCGAAGACGCCGAGCGGCAGGCTGTCGATTTCGTAGAGCACCGACCGCAGCACACGCTCCAGGGCGAGCGCGAGGATGAGCCCGATCGCGCCGCCGGCGAGCGCCATCCGGCCGACCTGCTCGAGCACCATCGCACGGAGCCGCCCCGCGTCGGCGCCGAGGGCCATGCGCAGGCCCAGCTCGCGCGTGCGCAGGGCCACCGCGTAGGCGAGCACGCCGTAGAGCCCCACCGCCGCGAGCAGCATCGCGAGCGCCGCGAAGGCGGTCAGCAGCACCGTCGCGACGCGGGACGGGTCGTTCAGCTCGGCCATCTGCGACAGCGGCATCAGCCAGGACACCGGCAGGTTCCGGTCGATGCCGGCGACGAGCCCGGGAATCGAGCGTGTCACGCCGTCCAGCCGCCCCAAGCCGCGGACGAAGAACCACAGACCGCCGACGGCCTCCTGTCGATAGGGAACGAAGGCGAGCGCTGGTGGAACCGTGCTGCCGAAGCTCGGCTTCGTGTCGGCGACCATCCCGACTATCTCCGTGTCTAGCTCCGCGTCGAGGCGCCCGCGCCCGATCAGCGCCCCCACCGCGTTCCGGCCGAGATTGAACTTGCGCGCGAACGCCTCGTTCACGATGGCGACCCGGGGCGCGCCCGTGGCGTCCGACGCCGAGAAGGTCCGGCCGGCGAGCAGCGGGATCCCCAGGGTACGGAAGTAGCCGGTCCCGATGTGGTTCAGCAGCGCGGTGCGGTTCGTGTCCGGCCCCGCCTCGAACCCCTGGACGTTGAAGTCACGGGGCGCGCCGCCGCCCCCGGTGAACGCCAGGACGCCGCCAGCGGACGCGGTGACGCCGGCCACCCCGGGCTGCGCCGACAGCGCGGTCTCGACGCGTTCGAACAAGTCCAGGTTGCGCGCCGCGCCGTAGCCGTTCAGCTCGGGCCGCAGGGCGAAGGTCACGACGCCGTCCAGCCGGAACCCCAAGTCGATGCGGTTCATGTTGCGCAGGCTCTCGATGAAGAGCCCGGAGACCACCAGCAACGTCAGGGCCAGGGCGAGCTGAGCCACCACCAGACCCCGGCGGAAGCGTGCCGCCGAGCGGTTGCCGCAGGGGTGGCCGGCCTCGTCCTTGAGCACCGCGATCGGGTCCACCCGCGTGCTGTAGAGCGCGGGCAGGAGCCCGAAGACGACCGCCGTCGCCAAGGACACGGCGGCGGTGAACGGGATGGCGTTCGGGTCGAGCTGGAACCCCTCCCGGAGGAGGTCGGACGCGGACGCACCCGGCAGCAGCGTCCACACGAAGCCGAGGGTCCAGTGGGCCAGGACCAGCGCCAACGCCCCCGCCAAGAGCGCAAGCAGGCACGACTCGGTCAGGAGCTGCGTCAGGAGATGGCGCCGCGAGGCGCCCAGCGAGAGCCGCACCGCCATCTCCCCCGCCCGGGCGGCCGACCGGGCGAGCTGCAGGTTCGCGATGTTGGCACACGCGATGAGGAGGACGGCGCCGGTGATGCCGAGGACGAACAGCAGGGCCACGCGTTGGAGGTCGCGGCTCATCCGGCTCTGCCCGAGGCGTCCGGGCGAGATCTGGAGGGGCCGCTCGAGGAACTGCGCCAGCGTCGCCGCGCTCATGGCGGTCTGCAGCGGCGCCTCGACGTCGGCGAGGAGGCCCCGGTACAGGGGCTGGAGGGCCGCGCGCGCCTGGTCGACGGACACGCCGGGCGCGAGGCGGGCGAAGAGGTAGGTCCAGTAGGTGCGCCGGTCCTCGAAGCGGCCGCCGCGGCCCGGCGAGAGGAGACCGTTCATGGTGATCGGCACGAAGAAGTCGCACGGCATGTTGATGGTCGTGCCGCGGAACCCCGGCGGCCCCACCCCGACGATGGTCAGGGACGTGCCATTCACGACGAGCCCGTCGCCCAACGCGTTGGGCGATCCGCCGAACTCGGACTGCCAGAAGTCGTGGCTCAGGACGACGACGGGATGGCCGCCGATGGCCTCGTCGATCTCGGGGCCGAACAGGCGGCCGGCCGACGGCTGCAGGCTCAGGGTCGCGAAGTACGAGCCGGAGACCTGCGTGCCCTGCACCACCGCGCTACGGCCCTGATGGGCCACGTTGGCGCGGAGCCCCTTGTGCGCAGCGAGGCTCGTGAAGACCTCCTGCTCGCGCTCCAGGTCGCGGAACATCGGGTAGCTGAACGTCTCGGCGCACTCGCCCGCGTTGTCGCGGTTGCAGGGTCCCGGCTTGGGCCCGGGGGACGCGAGGTTGACCAGCTCGTCGGGATCCGCCACCGGCAACGGGCGCAGCAGGAGCTGGCTGTAGAGGGAGAAGATCGCGGTGTTCGATCCGATGCCGAGGGCCAGCGACAGCACCGCGACGCCGGTGACGACCGGGGTCTTGAGCAGCATGCGCAGCGCGAGTCGGATGTTGGTCATGACATGCCCCGCCTCGTCCGCGAGCCGCAGGCCGCGCACCTGCCGGCAGCCGTCCTTGACGCCCTCCACGCTGCCGAACTGGACCCGGGCCCGGCGCCGTGCTTCCGCCGCGGGCACGCCCGATCGGATCAGGTCCCGGGCATAGGCGTCGAGGTGGAAGCGCACTTCTTCGTCGAGCGACTCCTCGAAGCCGTCCCGCCGGGTCCAGGCCGTCACATACGAACGCAGCCGCGACAACATCAAGGGACCCCTCCTCCGGGTCGGCGCCCGGCCCGCCCGCCGAACGCCGGCCCGGCGAGCCGGGAGGCCACCATCGCCACCGTGCCGTCTCCCAGGTGCACAAAGGGAGACTAGCACCACTTTCCTAGCTTCACAAGGGAGCCCGGTAACGCGTGCCGGGCGGTGGCCGGGAACGAACGCCGGGCGGTGGCTCGCGACGGACGACCGGCCGCTGGTTGGCGACCACCGCAGGCGCCGGCGGCGATCCGGCGGAGCGACGCCGACATGTCCAGGTCACGCCTCGCGTCGTCCGGGTGCGTTTCATTCCACGTGGAGCGCCCGCGCGAGGTCGAGTCTCAGGATTCGGCGGGCCGGTCCGAGGTGGGCGGCCGCCGTGACGCCGACTATCAGCAGCACGACGCCCGCCCACACCACCGGGTCCGCGAGCGGGATGCCCGGGGCCGCCTGCGATGCGAGGCGCGTCAGGACGAAGGCCAAGACGGCGCCGATACCGGTGCCGACAGCCGCCACCCCGGCGCCGGTACCCAGCACGAGGCGGAGCAGGGTCCCGGTTCGCGCGCCCAGCGCCGAACGGATCGCGAACTCCCGCGTCCGCCGCAAAACCAGGTAGGCGACGACGCCGTAGAGACCGATGGCGCCCAGCACCAGCGCCACGAGGCCCGCGGCGCTCGCCACGGTTGCCGCGATCCGGTTCGGCAGCATCGCAGCCGCGGCCGTCGCCCGGAGCGTGTTCTGGTGAAGATTGAAGAGGATGTCCGGCTCCATCCCGCGCAGCTCGCGGCGGATGACGGCGGACAGCGCCGCCGCGTCGCCGTCGGTCCGGGCGAGCAGCGCCACGAACGGACGCATGTGCTGCGATGCGGCGAGGTGCAGATGGGCGGCGGACTCCTCGGTCCCGGGTTGCAGCTCGTAGTCGGCCGACACGCCGACGATCTCGTACTCCGGTCCGTCCCACTCCCCCAGCCGGAAACGCCGCCCGACCGCCGTCCCCGCCGGCCAGAAGCGCAGGGCCATGGCCTGGCTGACGACCGCGACGCGCGGCGACTCGCGCGTGTCGGCGGTGGTGAGGGTCCGCCCCTGCAGCAGCGCGACGCCCAGCGTGTCGAAGTAGCCTGCCGACACGACGGCCGTGTCCACCCTCGCGCCGCGATCGGCCGGCCCGTGCAGACCTAAAACGAGGACATTCTCGGGCTGTACCGAAGCGTCGAGGGGGACGTTCGACGTCTGCGACGCCGCCCGCACCCCCGGCAACAACTCCACCCTCTCGAGCGCGGTACGCAGGAAGCGATCTGCGGGTTGCCCCTCGTAGCTGATGGAGCTCAGGTCGACGCCCACGACCGCGATGCGGTCTGGATCGAACCCGAGCGAGACGCCGTCGGATGTCGCGCTGCGGGCCAGGAGACCCGCGAGCACCAGCAGCGGCACCGTGACCGCCAACTGCACCGCCACCAGCGCATCGCGCAGGACCCAGCGGCGACCGCCGGCCCGACCGACCGCGACGGCGCCGTTCAGGTCGCGCACCACGTTCGGCCGCGTGGCACCGAGCGCCGGCACGAGGCCCGCCGCCACGCCCGCCCCGGCCGCCAACGCCGCCGTGAACAGGAAAGCGCGCGCATCGAGGAGGAACTCGAAGGTGATCGGAAGCCGTCCGATGGGCAGCGCCGCCGCCGCGACAGTGCGCAGCAGGCTCCAGGCCAGGGTCAGCCCGGCCCCCGCGCCGAGACACGACAGGACGAGACTCTCCGTCAACAACTGCCGCACGAGACGCCCGCGGCTCGCGCCGACCGCGAGCCGCACCCCGATCTCCCGGCGGCGCGCGACGGCGCGGGCCAGCAGCATGCCCATGACGTTCGCGCACGCCACAGCAGAACGACCCCGACCAGCATCAGGCCCACCGCGCCGACGACGTACGCCGGACCTGCCACGTCCGCCGGCAAGCGCGCGTTCTTCGTCAGGGTCAACGACACCCGCCTGTCCTCGCCGGAATCGGGATCGGCGGCGGCCAGACCCGCCATGGTCACGTCGAGGCTCGCGTCCGCCCGGGCCAGCGTGACGCCATCGCGGAGCCTTCCCTTGACGTATACCTGGCGTCGTCGTTGTCCGCGTTCGGGCCTCGTCTCGCTCCCGGCGGCGAAGAACGTCATCGTCGACACGTCCTCGATCCAGGCCATCGGAACCCACAGATCCGGGCCCAGCAGGGGCACCATGCCGGCGAACCCGGGCGGCGCGACACCCACCACGAGATACGGCTGGGACCGGATGCGGAAGCTCCGGCCCACGACGTCTGGATCCCGTCCGAAGGCCCGGTCCCACAGCCCGCTGGAGATCACCGCCACGCGGGCGGCGCCCGGTCGATCGTCCTCCGGCCCCAGCATCCGCCCCAGCACCGGCTGGACGCCGAGAAACTCGAAGTAGTTGCCCGTCACCGCCTCGCCCATCACCAGGCTCGCGGTGTCGTCCCCCCGCACCGCCGCGGACATCGGGACATGCGCGGCCATGTCCGTGAACACGTCGTTCTCGGCGCGCAGATCGAGGTAGTCCTGATACGAGTTCGTCGAGTACCGCTCGCCGGCGGGGTAGCTCGTGTAGACGTCCACGAGCTCGGCCGGACGAACGACCGGCAGCGGGCGGAACAGGAGCGAGTCGACGATCGTGAAGACCGTGGTGTTGAAGCCGATCGGGATGGCCAGCGACACAACGGCCGCGAGGGTGAAGCCGGGGTTCCGGCGCGCCCCGCGCACCGCGTAGCCGAGATCGCGCAGCAGGTCCTCCGCCGGCCGCATCCCGCGTGCGTCCCGGACCGCCTCGCGGACAGCCTCGACGCCGCCCAGGCGCGCGTGCGCCCGCCGCCGCGCCTCGCGCGGGTCCATGCCCGCGCGCAGGTTCTTCTCCGTCTCCATCTCCAGATGGAACTGCAGCTCCTCCCGCGTCTCGGCATCCTCTCGTCCCCGCCGGAAGAGGCTGCGCAGCCGCGCGGCCAAGCTAGCAAGCAGGTTCATTCGGATCCTCCTCGTGCAGGAGCGGACGGCCGCGGACGTCGCGCAGGTGCGCTCGGCGCGCGAGCGCACCCCTCCGGAGCCTCACTCGGCCCGCAGCACCCGCATCGGATCGACTCGCATCGCCTTTCGCGCCGGGCGCCAGCAGGCGGCGAGGGCCACCGCGAGCACCGCGCCGGACGCGCCGGCCAGGACCATCGCGTCGGTCGCCGCCACGTCGTGGAGGACGCTCGCCATCGTGCGCGCGAGCAGCAGGGCGCCGGCTAGGCCCACCAGGACGCCGGCGGCCCCGACCCGCGCCGTCTCGATCGCCACCGAGCGGAAGACCGCCGCGGGCTTCGCCCCGATCGCGATCCGGATCGCGAACTCGCGCGTCCGCCGCGCGACGAGATACGACGTGACGCCGTGGACGCCGATGGCCGACAACGCCAGGGCCAGCCCCGCGAACAACCAGACGAGCAGCGCGTTGAGCCGCGGCAGGGCCACGACGTCCGAGAGGATGGCGTCCATCGTCCGGAGGTCGTAGACGCCGAGGTCGCCGTCCACGGCCCGAATCTCGCCCTGGACGGCGTTCGCGACGCTGGTCGCCGGCCCCTGCGTGCTGACGATCAGGTTCATCAGGCGGGACGGGTTCTGGCGCTGCGAGAGATAGATGACGGGCACGGCCGGCTCCTCGATCTGATGCTCGCGGAAGTCGCGCACCACCCCCACCACCGTGAACCAGTCGGCTCTTCCCTCGGGGATCCACGGGGCCGCGCCGGGCTGAAACCGCGGCCGGAGCTGCCGGCCGACCGGCTCGGCCCCGGGCCAGTACCGCGCCGCCGCCGCTTCGTTGACGACGGTGACGGCGGCGCCGTCGACGCGATCCGCGGTCGAGAACGCCCGGCCCTCCGCCAACTCGGCGCCGAGCGTCTCGAAGTAGCGGTCCGAGACGACGCGGTAGGTCAGCATGCCGCCTTCCTCCATCGTCTCCGGCGGGATGTAGCCCGGCACCTCGACCTGCAGCCCCAGAGACCAGCCGAGGAACGGCCGCGTGTTGACGGTCGTCGCGCTGCGCACGCCGGGCAGGCCCTCGACCCGCTGCAGCACGTCGTCGGTGAACGTCCGGACGCTCGCGGGGCTCGGGTACTTGCGTTCCGCCAGCCACACCTGCATGGTCAGCAGGCGGTCCGTCCGGAAGCCGGGCTCGACCCGCTGCAGGTTCCAGAGCGACTGGACGAGGAGCGCGGCCCCGGCCAGCAGGACGACCGAGAGAGCCAGCTCGACGACGAGGAGGGCGCGCCCCGCCGACCATCCCCCCGTGCTCGCGGCGACGCGGAGCGTCTCGGTGCGGCTGGTGCGAACCGCCGGCAGCAATCCGAAGAGCACGGTGGTCAGCAGTACCGCAACGACCGTGAACGCCAGCACCCGGTAATCGATCTGCGGCGACGGGTGCGTATAGCTGCCGACGACCGGCAGCAGCGGCGCCATCAGCCGCACCCCGACGCCGGCGAGGACGAGGCCGCCCGCGCCGCCCAGCACCGCGAGCAGCCCGCTCTCGGCCAGCAACTGCCGGACGAGCCGGCCGCGGGAGGCGCCGACGGCGGCCCGCACCGCGAGCTCGCGCCGGCGCGCGCCGGCACGCACGAGCAGCAGGTTGGCGACGTTGGCGCAGGCGATGAGGAGTACGCAGCCGACCGCGCCCAGCAGGACGAGCAGGGCTCGCTCGAGCACGCCGCCGTAGCGTTGCGGATGGATCGGCACCAGGGCCGCGCCCCAGCCCGCGTTGGTCCCGGGATAGGCGGCCTCGAGACGGCCGGTGATAGCGTCGAGCTCGGCCTGCGCGGCCTCGAGCGACACGCCCGGGGCGAGGCGCGCCCACACCGACACCGAGTGGTCGTCCCGCACCTGGAACTGCTCGTCGACCGCAAACGGCATCCACATCTCGAAGTCCGTCTGCAGGAAGTGGAAGCCGCGCGGCAGCACCCCGACGACCGTGAACGGCTGCCCGTCGACGAGGAGGGTCTCGCCGACGATGCCCGGGTCGCCGCCGTAGCGGCGCTGCCACAGTCCGTCGGTCAGGACGACGACCCGGTCCCGGCCGGGGGTCTCCTCCTCGGGCAGGAAGGTGCGGCCGATTGCCGCCTGAACGCCGAGCATCGCGAAGAACGACGGCGAGACGCGCACGCCGCGAATTTGCTCGGGGACGGTGTCGCTGCCCACCGGGCCCGCCACCGAATAGAACCAGTTGCGCCACGCGATCATGTGGTCGAACGACCGGCCCTGCGCGCGCCAGTCGAGGAAGTTGCCGGGCGACGCCGCGACATTGTCGTCCACCGTCCAGCCCTGCGCCGGGTTCACGTCGCGGATGCCCACGAGGCGATCGACGTGCTCGAACGGCGGCGGACGGAAGAGGAAGTTGTCGGCGACCGTGAAGACGGCGGTGGTCGCACCGATCCCGAGGGTGAGGGTCAGCACCGCTACGAGGGTGAACCCGGGGTTCCGCCGCGCCCCGCGCAGCGCGTAGCCGAGGTCGCGGACCAGGTCTTCCAGGGGCCGGCCGCCGCGTGCCTCCCGGACCGCCTCGCGGATGGCGTCCACCCCGCCCAGGCGCACGCGGGCCTGCCGCCGCGCCTCGCGCGGGTCCATGCCCGCGCGCAGGTTCTTCTCCGTCTCCATCTCCAGGTGGAACCGCAGCTCGTCCTGCGTCTCGACGTCCTCGCGCCGACCGCGCAACGAGCCTCGAACGAGCCGGACCACGGCACCGAGGAGGCTCATGTCGTCCCTCCCGTCCAGTTCGGCACGCCGTTCACCGCGGGACGCGGGATCCATCGACCGTTCATGGCAGCTCCTTTTGTCGTTCCAAAGGTAGCTTGACACACCATCTTCAGATTGTCAAAAGAAAGGCTTGGTTCACGGGGCCGAAGTCGGCACGGTGTTTGCTCTTGATCCCTCTCGACGGTGGGTACACGAGGATCCGGCGGCGACCGCCCGCGCGCGCGACCGCGACGACTCATTGTGCCTGTCCCCGCGTCGTCTCCGCCCGTGCGCACCCCATGGGCGGCGGACCCTGCCGCAACGCCTTGCCCAGGAACGCCACGCCGACCGCCACCAGGATCAAGGGCCAGGCGACGTCGAAGCCGGGGAAGGCCTCGAGACCCAGAAGCGTCCAGAAGCCGGCCCAGACGTAGTCCGCGGCCTCGGGGTTCGGATAGTTCTGGGAACCCAGTCGAAAGTACGCCGGGCACAGCGCGCACAGCCCCGCCCCCAGAAAGACCCAGCCCCACGCGCCGGTCTCGTCCACCTGCGGCAGATGGCCCACGCTGTCGGTCCAGAAGACCAGGCCCGCCCAGGTGATCACGCCGCCCCAGTACAGAGCTTCGAGGTGATCTCCCTCGGGTCGCCGAGCGCCGGTTCACTCCGCGTGAAGCGCACGCGTCAGGTCGAGCCGCAGGATCCGGCGTGCGGGTTCGACATGGGCGGTCGCGGTCACGCCGACAATCAGCAGGAGAACACCCGCCCACACCACGGGGTCGCCCGGCGCGATGCCGGGCACCACCTGTGCAGCGAGGCGCGTCACGAGGACGGCGAGGGCCGCGCCGACGCCGGCACCAACGGCGATCACCCAGGCCCCGCTTGCCAGGACGAGGCGGAGCAGGGAACCGGCGTGTGCGCCCAGCACCGAACGGATCGCAAGCTCGCGCGTTCGCCGCGCGACGACGTAAGCGATCACGCCGTAGAGTCCGACGGCGCCCAGCAGCATGGCCACGATGCCGGCCGCACCTGATACCGACGCCGCGATCCGAAACGGCAACATCGCGACGCCGGCAATCTCCCGGAGCGTGTCGCCCTGGAAGAAGAAGAAGAGATCCGGCTCCATCCGGCGGAGCTCGCGACGAATGTCGCCGGCCACGGTCGCCGCGTCGCCCTCGATCCGGGCGAGCAGCACGCCGCCCGTCACCGCGGCTTGCGAACGGGCGGCATGTACGTAGGGTGAAGCTTCCTCCGTCGGGAACCGCACCTTGTAGTCGGCCGACACACCGACGATCTCGTACTCGGGTCCATCCCAGTCTCCGAAACGAAGACGTTGTCCGACCGCCGTCTCGACGGACCAGTAGCGCTTGGCCAGCGTCTGGCTGACGACGGCGACGAGCGGTGTCTCCGACGTGTCGGCCGCGGTGAAGGCCCGTCCCTGCAGCAGCGGGACACCCAACGTCTCGAAGTAGTCCGGCGACACGGCGACCCTGGGCATCAAGACACCACGGTCGGCCGGGCCGTGAAGACCCGACACCAGCAGGGGCGCCGTGCTGTACGAGATGACGTCGAGAGGAGCGCGAGACGTGAGCGCCGCCGTCGTCACTCCCGGCATCGACCGCACCCGGTCGAGCGCGTCGCGCATGAAGCGCTCCTCTCGCTCCGGGTCGTAGCCATTCATCTGCAGGTCGGTGCTGACCGCCAGCACTCGGCCCGGGGCGAACCCGAGCGAGGCGCCGGCCGTCGCGGCCAGCGCGCTGCGTCCCAGGAGTCCGGCGAGCACCAGGAAAGGGACCGTGGCCGCCAGCTGCGCCGCCACCAGGACATCGCGCACGAACCAGCGACGGCCGCCTGCCCGCGCGACAGCGACGGCGCCGTTCAGGTCGCGCACCAGATTCGGCCGCGTGGCGTCGAGCGCCGGCACGAGACCCGCCAGCACCCCCGCGCCGGCCGCCAACACCGCCGTGAACAGGACCGCGCGTCCGTGCACCACGAACTCGAAGGTGTACGGGAGCGAACGGATCGGCGACTCGACCGCGCCCAGTACGCGCAGCATGCCCCAAGCCAGGGCCAGCCCCGCGGCGGCGCCTAGGGACGACAGCACGAGCGTCTCCGTCAACAGCTGTTGCACGAGACGCCGCCGGCTCGCGCCGATGGCCAGCCGTACCCCGATCTCGCGCCGTCGCGCGGCGGCGCGGGCCAGCAGCATGCCCATCACGTTCGCGCACGCCACCAGCAGGACGACGCCGACCATGAACATGACGGCCGCCGCTCCGCCGTACGCCGGGCCTGCCGCCGACGGCTCCAGGCGCACGTCGTCGGTCAGGATCAACGACACTTGCAGGTTCTCGTTGGAATCGGGAAAGGCAGTGGCCAGACCGGCCATGATCGTGTCGAGGTTGGCGTCCGCCTGCGCCAGGCCGACATCGTCCCGAAGCCTTCCCTTGATGAAGATCCAGCGCTGCCCGCGGCGCTCGAGCCGCGTCTCGCCCGGGGAGGGCATGTGCATCGAAGGACCCGCCGGCGTCACGTCGTCCACCCGGGTGATGGGAATCCACAGGTCCCCGCCGGGAATGGGCGGCATGCCGTAGAAGTCCGGCGACGCAACGCCGATGACCACGTACGGCTGCGACCGGATGAAAAGGTCGCGTCCGGCGACCGCCGGATCCCGCCCGAACGCTCGTTCCCACAACCCGGTGGAAATTACGGCCACGCGGGCGGCGGCCGGCCGATCGTCGTCCGGCGCGAGCAACCGGCCGAGCACGGGCTGCACGCCGAGAAACTGGAAGTAGTTGCCGGTCACCGCCTCGCCCATCACGAGGTCGACGTCTTCGTCCACCCGCACCACCGCGCGCATCGGGGCGTGCGCCGCCATGTCCGTGAATACGTCGTGCTCCGAGCGGAGATCGAGGTAGTCCGGATACGAGTTCGGCGCATGCTGACCGAATTGGGGGTGACTCGTGTAGACGTCGACGAGCTGCGCGGGACGAACGACCGGCAGCGGGCCGAACAGGATCGAGTCGACGATGGTGAAGATGGCGGTATTGAAGCAGATTGGGATGGCCAGCGACACGACGGCGGCGAGGGTGAAGCCCGGATTCCGGCGCAATCCGCGGAGCCCATAGCCGACGTCGCGGACCAGGTCCTCCAGCGGCCGCCCGCCGCGCGCGTCCCGCACCGCCTCGCGGATGGCCCCGGCGCCGCCCAGACGAACGTGCGCCCGCCGCCGCGCCTCGCGCGGGTCCATGCCCGCGCGCAGGTTCTTCTCGGTTTCCATCTCCAGGTGGAACCGCAGCTCGTCCTGCGTCTCGGCGTCCTCGCGCCGGCGGCGGAAGAGGCTCCGCAACCGCCGGACGAGGGCCGTGAGCCGGCTCATTTCGTCCCTCCCGCCCAGTTCAGCACGCCGTTCACCGCGTTCACCGTCCGCTCCCACTCCGCCCGCTCGGCCGCGAGCCGCCGCCGTCCGACGTCGGTGAGGGAGTAGTAGCGGGCCCGGCGGTTGTTCTCGGTGACCCGCCACTCCGACTGCACCCAGCCTTTATGCTTCATGCGCTGCAGCGCCGGGTACAGCGTGCCCTGCTGGATCGCGAAGACGTCGCCCGACATGGTCTCGATGCGCTGGGCGAGCCCCCAGCCGTGCATCGGCTCCAGGGCGAGGGTGCGCAGCACCAGGAGCTCGAGCGTGCCCTGCAGGACGTCGGATCGGTCGGCGGTCATGGCAACTCCTTTTGTTGCTCCAAAGGTAGCCTGCCACGCGATCTTCAGATTGTCAAAAGAAAAGTGGCAAAGGGAGGCACGATGTCGACGATCAGTCCGCAAGCGCGGCAGGAGTTGGTGACGGCGGTAGCCGAGCGGTATCGGCGGAGCACGCCGGCCGAGACGGGGTGGAACTCGGCAATGCCGGCAGCACGGCGGGGACGCCGGTTCGTGTACGACGAGGCCGTGACCGAGAGCCTCGTCGTGCCGTGGGAGGCATCGGACCGCGTGTGCGGGAAGCGCCTGAAGGCGTTGCTGCCGATCCTGGTGCCGGCACTCGAGCGGCACGGACACCTGGTCCTGGACGCGCGGGTGCGGGAGCAGCTCATGGCGGTGAGCGCCGCCACGATCAACCGCCGCCTGGCGCCAGCGAGGGCGGTGACGGCCGGTCAGCGGCGGCGCCGTCGTGCCGGGGGCGACCGCGTGCGGGGCAGGATCCGGCGGCGGGCTTCGTCGAGGCCGACCTGGTCGCGCACTGTGGATCGTCGATGGCCGGCAGCTTCGTCTGGACGCTGGTGCTGACCGATATCGCCAGCGGCTGGACGGAATGCGTACCGCTGCTCGTGCGGGAAGCAGGTGCGGTGGTCGACGCGGTGGATCGGCTCCGCAGCGCCCTCCCGTTTCCGTTGCGGGAGGGCGACACCGACAACGGCAGCGAGTTTTCTGAACGAGGTGTTGATCGGCTTCTGCAAGGAGCACGGCATCGAGCTGACGCGGTCCAGGCCGTATCGGAAGAACGACCAAGCCTGGGTCGAGCAGAAGAACGGCGCGGTCGTCCGCTGACTGGTCGGGTACGGCCGTCTGGAAGGCATGCCCAGGGCCGAAGCGCTGGCCCGCCTGTTACTCGGCGGGCGCGCCTGTTCGTGAACGTGTTCCAGCCGTCGTTCAAGCTCGCCGAGAAGACACGGGTCGGCGCCCGTGTCCACAAGCGCTACGACGCGCCGGAGACGCCGTGGTTGCTGGACGAGTGAGGTGCGGCCGACGCACCGGCCTCGCAAGAGACCGCCACGACACTGGCGTACTCGGAAGGATCCGTTCGAGACGACGTGGCCCCGTGTCGTCGAGTGGCTCGAGACGCTCGAGCGCGTGATCCTCCCCGCTCCCGCCGACGACTGAGCCTGGTCAGTCCCCCGCCCGGTCCAGCGCCGGGCGGCAGCCAGCGCCGACCGCACGTCATCCACCGCCATCCCGTGCCCGGCAGCACCGCCCGCGCTATTCGCCCCCCCCAGCGGGGCCACCGGCGACGCGATGGCCGTGGACACCGGGGCAGCTCGAGGCCCAGGACGAGCTCGCCGGCCGGCCAGCGCGGGCCGAGGGCCAGACCGCGCCCCCGGCGACCGCCGGCGACCATGGGCGAGCGGCTCGGGCGGCGAGCGCCGCGCCGCCGCCGAGCCGGGTCCGCACCACGTCGACCAGCTCCGCATCCTACAGGCCGAATACGAGGCTTAGCGCGACCAGTCTGCCCGAGTTCCGTGGCCGACTCCAGGACGGCCGAGCTGCTTGAGGGCGTGTGCGATGTCGACCTCGACGCCCTCGACGTCGAAGCTCGTCACCCATCGCGGCGGAGCTCCAGGCCGCCGGGATCACGCGGGGCTGGTGAGGACGGCAGTCGAGGCCCGCACGGCCACCCCCGCCAGGATCTGCGCCACGCCGCCCGCCGCCTCGCCCGAGGACCTCCATCAGCCCGAACACCCGGCGGGCGTACTCCGGGGCGCTCCGCTGCCTCGACGCTTGGCTCGACGGCTGCGCCGCCGCTTGGGTCCGATAACGGGACGTTCCGTTAACGTCAACCAGCCCGAGCCGGGAGCGCCCCGCGCCGCTGGCGAGCCCGGACGGGCGTTCCAGCGCCCACCGGAACCGCCGGTCTCGGCCGCGGCGGTGGGCCGACGCCGTCGACCTCGACGCCCTCAACATCGAGGTGCGGCTTCGGGCGAAGGCGACGGCGAGGGGTGGGGGCCAGCCCAGCCGGTAACTGCGGTCAGCAGGTGGGCCATGCCGTACCTCCCCCTACCGCCGTCCGACGTTGAAGACGAGCCCGGCGCCGATGCCGACGTTCTGATGGACGGCCCCGCCGAGGAACTTCCCGATGTCCCAACGGCCGGACAGCCGCACCGCGGTCCTGTCGTTCAGGGCGATGTCCACGCCGGCGCCCGGCGCGATAATAAGCCCGAGGGCCGCAACGTGCCGTGCACGATACACGAACCTGCTCGAGCCCTCGGTGACGAGGTCCTCGCCGAACCCGCTGTAGCCGACCGCGGCCTCCCCGAAGAACCGTGCCCGACCCGGCGGTCCGTAGTACCGCAGCCCGATAGTGCCGTACACCTCCCTGGTATCGAGCTCCAGCCGAAAGTCGCCGGCGGACCTGTCGACGCCGAGGAAACGCACGCCGAGACCGGCGAGCACGGCCAGCGAATCGGTCCAAAAAAACGCAACCTCGCCGCCGAAGTGCCGCGCCAGCGGGGTGCACTCCTCGCATCCTTCCAATCTCGTGCCGATCTGGTGCGACACGCCGCCCTCGACGGCTATCGTGTCCACGGGCTGCGCGGACGCCGGACCGACCACCGCCACGATGGCAACCAGCACTGAGACGATTCGCATCAATGCCCTCCCGGCGCTAAACGCCCTTTCGCGGCAAGATCGCCCGCCGCCCGCGGCCTCACTGCCCCCCCCCCGCCAGAGTCTAATAGTACCCGGCGTTCCGTTTCAACCAGCCCGAGCCGGGACCGCCGCGCCCGCCGGCGAGCCCGTCCGGACCTTCCAGCGGCCGCAGGTACCGCCGGTCTCGGCCGCGGCGGTGGGCCGACGCACTTCGAGAGCTGCGCGCCTGCAGGCGGAGTTACGAGGCTTGGCGCGACGAGCTGGCCGAGTCCCTGGCCGTCTCGCGGACCGAGAAGCGGCTCGACGAAGTGTGCGACGTCGACCTCGACGGCCCACGACAGTCGAGCTGCCGCGAGGGTGCGGCCGCGACTTGACCCGCCTGCGTCCGCGGGCGGGCTTGGGTTGGATAAGGGGGCGTTCGGTCAACTTCCAGAGGTCCCGACTCAACCAATGAATCCGGGCCCCCTTTCGCCTGAAACCGGCTCGTTGTCGGCTTGGACCCTCCCTCCTGGACTGACCCGAATCGACCACCGAGCGCCCCTGCGACGAACTGACCCCTCGTCTGCTCCGGACCTCGTGGCCGCCGCCGGCGTGGCAGCGTGGTACTCTGCGTTGGATGGCGATCCCAGTCCGCCGCGCGCGCACGGGTGATCGCGGCGCGCGTGCCGACCACCGCGAGTTCGTGCGCCGTCGGGGGCACGCCGGATCGAGCGGCCGATGACCGGCACCGCGGTGGTCTCCATCGCCCGTATCGACCCAGAGTTGGCACGCCGTTCCTGGGGACGGGTCCAGCGGCTCGTCGCGGGCGACCGCCCGGGCAACGCCTCCGAGAACCTGCGGTGCTTCATCGCCGTCTTCGGTCACGGCGACGGCCTGCCCGAGACCATCGAACGCGTGCGCCGGGTGCTCGCAGCCGGTACGCCAGACCGCCTGCGCCGGCACATCGCCGTGCAGGCGGCCGTCTCAAGTGACCCCAACGTCGACACGGCCGGCACGCTGTACGTGAACTGGCTCTTCAAGCCCGGCACCTCCGATGAGGTGATCGAGGACATCTACGTTCACACCCTGACGCTCGCGATCTTCGCGGCGATCCAGCGGGCCCGGAAGGCGCGGGTGATCTGGCCTCAAGACGATGAGATCGCCGCCCGCGTCATGACCGCCGCGGTGCCGCCAAAGGGCGGCGTCCAGTGACAGCTCGGGCTCCGGGGCCGCGGCGACGGGCGGGGCATCCGAGGATCTCGGGGCGACCGTGTGTACTTCAAGGCGCCGCCGTCGCTGCCCATATCGGCGCCCTCCGGGGCATCGACCGCTGGGGCGTGGGCTCTGTCCGCCAAGCGTTCGCGGGATACAAACGGCTCAGCGCGGGGCGATGTCCCTGCGCCCTGGTGGGAAGTCCTGGGAATCGACCGCCAAGCGCCGGCGGTCGCCGTGAAGAAAGCCTACAAAGGAGCTCGCCAAGCTGCACCACCCCGACCGGGAGACCGGCAACCTGGAACGATTCCAGGCCATCAGCAAGGCGTGGGAGGAGTACCAGAAAACACGGGCGTCGTAAACGGCTCCAGCGCACGTCCTGGCGAGCCGACGACACCCCCCGGTACGCCGACCTCGCCAGGCGCCTGGGCACCGCACTACGAGTACCGCCATGAAAACAGTCGCCGACCGACGCGCCCATCCGCCACTACCGGCTGAGCCGGCTCGAGTACGACGACCGTGCCGTCGGCGCGGTACGCGCGGCGCGGTATACCCGATTACTGGATCCTCGCCCTCCCCGAGGCCGCCGTGTGACCAGCCCCGGCGCCGGCGACGTCGTCACGCCCGCACGGATCGTCGCCGACGAGCTGCTTCCCTGACCCCACTTGCCCCGAGACAACCATCCGGTACTTGTCGCCGTCGAGGTCCTACAGCTGCAATCCAGCGACCTCGACGCGGAGATCCAGATAGCCCGGGCCGGCCCTGCTCGCGTACGCGACCGGGAGTGGACGGAGTAGACTGAATGGAAGACACAATCACCATGACGCCCGAGATATGGACCATCCTCGGCACCGGATTCACGCTCGCTGCGCTCGGCAGCACCGGGTTCACCCTGCTGTGGCGCTACATCACCCGTGCCGAGCAGCGCATGGAGGCCCGGTTCAACGAGCTGAAAGCCGACCTGGGCACCGCCAAAACCGAGCTGAAAACCGATCTGGGCACCGCCAAAACCGAGCTGAGAGCCGATCTGGGCGCGATCGTCACCGAACAGAAGGCGCTCGGCGTGCGCATGCACACGCTTGAGATCCAGATGGCGAAGCTCGAAGGCTTGCTTGAGGGATTACGTGAAGCCCTGACCGGGAAACGCGTTGCGTAGAGGCCCGCTCCGACACCGCGCACGGCTGCGCAACATCCCGGGATCCCTCCGCCGACGGCTGTTCGACGCCGCCCGACCCACCCACCAGCGCAAACCCCACCACCTCGGCGACGCCATTGACCGGACCATCGGCGTCGAGGCCTTCGACACCACCTACGGGGTCGGCTTCCAGGCGTCGGACGACTCGCCGCACGCCCTCGAGTGCGAACTGGTCGAGGCCGGCGGGGCGTTCCTGGCGCAAAGGCCCACCAACGCGGACCGCCCTGGGGACGAACCGGCCCGCTCGACCAAGTGACGACGGGGCGCGCCGCCATCTTCACGGGTGGGCGGCCCGTCCGGTTGCCCGACCACCGCGACGGCTGGCGCTGAGAAGCCGTACGCGGTCGACGGCACCGACGTCGAACCGGCGCGTCAGCAACTCCAGCGCCTGATGCGTGACGCCGAGGCGGACATCGCCGAGGCCCTCTCCAACGAGTGGTGGCTGACGGTGCTCGACCGCCCCCTGCACGGCATCCGGCACCGCCGCGGTCTGCCCGTCATCGGCTACGTGAAGACGCACCACCGCCGCATGCTCGCCCGCGAGCACTTGGGTCAGGGCCCCGGAGCTGACGGCCGGGGAGCGGTCGGGCCTCTTCGCGATGGAGGACGCCCCTCTACGCCTGCTACCTGCGCGTGGGCGACCCGGGGCCCTGGGCGAGCTCGCGGGCCTCGAACGGCATCTGCACCGGCTGCAAGGGGACGCACGCCTCGCTCTGCGCGCGATGCGTGAGGCGGTGCTCGAACGCAACCGCGAAGGACGGATGGCATGATCGCTGACTGTCGACCATCGTCTCGCCGCGGGCCGTCAGCGACGTCGAAATCAGCGGGCCGTCCGCACTACGACAGCCGTACCGCCGCCCGCGTCGGCGGACGCCCCTGCGGGAGCAGCCCTGGAGTCCGCCCCCGACCGCGCGGTAGCTGCCCGACGATTCCGGCGGCGCGAGGGCGCGTGTGTCGATACGTGAAGTGTGGCTCCCAAGAACGACAGTTCGACCGCGCCCCAGCCGGAGCAGGCCTCTCGGGACGTGCGCATCGATGAGCGCAGAGACCCCGGCCATGCGTCGCAGCCCGCGCACCGGACGATGCCGACCACGCCACCAGACCCCTCGCTACGCCTGCCAGTTCGGAAGCTTGGCGAGTACGTCTTCGGTGGACGCGTGGACGCCATGCGCCGCCTCCTCCGCGGCCGTTGACGCCTTGAGTCCGTCGTCCGCCGAACACGCCCGCCAGCCCTACCGCACGTCACCCTCGAACCGGAGCGAGTTCGACGCCGCGTGTGTGGCGAACGCGCCGTCCGCCCCCGCCGTCGCTGCAACGGTCCAGCGAATCGCACCGCGCTCCCCCGACCCGCGCCGGTCCTCCGCCCGCGATGCCTCCTCGGCCGCCGTCGCCGCCGTTCCGCGGACCTCACCATGGGCGCGCGCATGAACGCCCGGTTCGCCTACGGCTTCTCCGCACTCGACGGCGGCGGGCTCCTCACCTCTTTCGGCTCGCTGAGCCTCGCTCCCGAGAGGGCCATCTACGCGGTCATGCTACGCGGCATGCTGCGGTTCTAGCCAAGCAGCCCGTGGCGTCAACAGGACCTGACGACGCACCGGCCGACTGGCGCAAGGGTGCGAGCCGGGTGCCACGGCTCGCAAGACCCGACCGCCGGTCTCGACCGGGAAGCCGTGTGCGAGCCGCATGATTCCACTGGAGAGCCCGGTGCCAGAAATCGGCACGCCGGGTTGTGTGTCCAGCCAAGGCTGGCCTGTTCAGCGGGAGACAGCCCCGCCGGGGCAAGAATCAGGAGCGCCGTAGCTTGTGTCAAGCGACTCCGCGGCCCGACGGTAGGCGGCGAGGACGGCAGCGAGGTCTGCAGCCACGAACGGTTGGGGCCCGGCCACGACCGTAGCGGACGGCCGGGGGGCGACCGAGGAGTCGTAACCAACACAGGTCCCAAGCGCTCTGGGTAACACGCGCACCTGTTGACCACACGCCTTGAGTCGCCGCCGAGGCGGGATCGACGGTGGGCCGTGGGCCGAGGAGGGTTGGCGCGGGGCGTCCGAGGCGTGCTACACCCCGCGCCGTTCGCCTCTCAAGGCGTCGCCCCGATCTTCGGTCCAATGCGAGCTGCGCGAGCAGGGCCCAGAAGGTCCTCGCCTCCTGAACCGGAAAGGCCGTCACGCCTCCCGCGCGCGATCAGAACGTGAGCCTCATGCCGATCTGGATCTGCCGCGCCGCGAAGGTCGAGCTGATCAGGCCGAACTCTCTGCTGTTGGGATTGTGATAGCGGCCGATGTCGAAGTTGGCGCGATTGAAGACGTTGAAGGCGTCCACACGAATCTGCATCCGCGCCCCGTCCGAGAACGGAAGGGCGATGTTCTTGCGCAGCCCGAGGTCCACCGTCGCGAACCACGGCCCGCTGATGGGCGACAAGGGTAGCGTCCCCGCCTCGAGCATTCCCGGGTTACGGAAGATGTCGAGATTGCCGCCGCCGTTGGCGAGCAGGCTGTCGTCGAACAGGGTCACGCGCCCGTCGGAATGGCGGTAGACGCCCGTGCCGTTCTGGAGATCGCCGACCCCGATGCCGTCGAGATGGACGGTATTGACCAGCGCCCGCGACCCGCGGTTGATGGTGCCCCGTTGGGAGACGATGTTGATCACCTCGCCGGAGTGGATCCTGAGGAATCCGCTCAGCCCCCATCCCCCGATGATGGAGCTCAGCAGGCTGCGACTGTCCAGCCAGCGACGCCCTTCGCCCACGGGCAGCTCCCACACCCAGTTGGCGTTGATGGTGTGGGTGATGTCCGACTCGGAGCGCATGATCTCGAGCTCGGGCTGGGCGTTGTCGTAATAGGCACGGAAGTTCTCCTGCGAGCCGCTGAAGTCCGTGATCGCCCGGCCCCACGTGTAGTTGAGCTGACCCGTGAACCCCGAGCGCCACGCCCGGCGGAGCTCGAGCTGCAGCGCGTTGTACTCGGAGAAGGAGTGATTGCCGACGACGTCGCCGACGAAGGTGTTCGGATTGGTGTAGAAGTAGCCGATCGGCAGCGTCGCCCCGAACCCCTCCCCGCCCTCTCCGGCGAAGAAGAACCTGCGGTTGGGGGCCAGGAAGCCGCCGATGTACTGCCCGATCTCGCCGTTTCGAATCCAGTTCTGAACGCCTCCGTGGTGCAGGAAGCCGCCCAGCCCGAGCCGGGGGAAGACCTGCAGCCGCTCGCCGATTCCCGGGTGCCCGTTGGCGGCGAGGTTCCGCTGCGCGCGACGGAAGTCCTCCACGAAAGCGTCCGGCAGCAGGAGCTGGTTCAGGTCGATGGCCCGGACGAGATCCTTGCCGCGGTTGCCGACGTAGCGCACCTCGATCGCGGTGTCGCGCAGGACCTCGTACTGCCAACCGACGTTCCACTGCTGCACGTACGGGGTCTGCAGATCGGGATCGAAAGTGAAGAGGGCGGCGGTGGGATCGGCCAGGATGCCGTCCCGCGCGGTCCGCGGTATCTGGAACTCGGGCTCCGCCACGGGAACGAGCCCGCCGCCGCTCACGGTGCCGCCGAGCCCCGGCAGGAACACCTCCTGGGTCAGGCCGGCATTGGCGCCGAGCGCGTTCGACACGGTGGTCATGTTGTTGTCGAGCACGTAGTTCAGGGCGTAGCCGCCGCGCACCACCATCCTGTCCGTCAACCGGTGGGCCAGGCCGACGTTCGGCGCGAAGTTGTTCCAGTCGCTGTTGAAGAAGGGCCTTCCGTGGGACGACCCGGCGAAGTCGACGACCGCGTTGGGGTCGAGCACCGCGTCGACCCCGCCCACCGGCAGCAGCGCCAGGCCCTGCGTCTCGTCCGGCACGGAGTGCAGCTCCCACCTGACCCCCATGGTGAGGCTCGTCGCCGGGGCGACCCGCCACGTGTCGCCGGCATAGAGGTGGAGGAAGTCCTGGTTCAGCACCCGCCTCTCCGTGGCCCCGTCCACGAACCCCGAGGTCGTCGAGGTGACGTTGAAGACCTGATAGGCCGAGTCGACGACGCCGCCGAGCGTCGCCAGCAGCGCCGCGGCCGAGTCCAGCTCGTCGGACGAGATCCCGCCGGGGAACAGCGAGGGAACCAGCGGATCGGCGTTCCCGGCGCCGAAGCCGAGTCCATAGCTCGGCAACAGCCCCCCGTCGTTGAAGGCGTCCACCCGGGTCCGCCGAAAGCCGCTGCCCAGCCTGACCGTGTGCGCTCCCTTGACCCACGTCAGGCTGTCGCTCGCCTCCAGGTTCAGCACGTCGCGACCCTGGGCCAGGAAGTTCCGCACGGGATTGTCGAACGCCCCGAAGCTCAGTTGATAGCCGCCCGAGAAGGTCTCGTTGTTGAAGAACCGCGCGCCGTAGGTCTGGACGCCGAGCCGCGCCTCGTTCACGACGCTCGGGCCGAGCGTGCTGCTCAAGGTGAAGGACCCGAGCCTGCGGTTCGAGTACTGACCGGCTCCGGGCAGGCCGGGGTACACGGAATCGATGTCGTTGAACACGGAGTTCGGCACGTCGAGGCGGTACTGGTGGAAGGTCCCCGTCGCCGAGTGCCTCGGGTTGATGACGTAGTCTCCCCGAAAGATCAACCAGTCGGCGTTGGACGGGGCGGAGGCGTTGAAACGGAACCCGGCCGTGTTCCGCCCGTCGCCCACGCTGGCGTCGTTGGGGGCCGGGGTCATGTCGACGAGCGACCGGACGACGGGGTCGGGGCCGATCCCCGTCAGCCGGTGCAGGTTGACGGTGGCCGGCAGGCCGTTGTCCTGCCTGACGTAGCTGAAGTCGCCGCCGCGCGCGGAGTCCGTCAGGACGCGCCGCACGACCGAGGCGGTGCTCGGCTGCCGTTCCTCCTCGTAGTTGACGAAGAAGAAGAACTTGTCCCTGACGAGGGGCCCGCCGAGGTTGACGCCGAACTGGTGGACCCGGGTCCGCTCCTTCTCCAGCCCCGCCGCCTTGTTGAAGTAGTCGTTGGCGTTGAGGGCCTCGTTCCGGTGGTTGAAGAACACCTCCGAGCTGAAGGTGTTGCTGCCGGAGCGGGTCACGAACTGGGTCTGCGACGCCCCGAGGCCGGCGTCGACGTCCGCGTTCGCGGTCGTGATGTTGATCTCGTCGATGAAGGTCTCCCTGAGGGGAATGATCCCGAACAGGGAGTCCGTCCGGATGAAGCCGTCCTGGTTGTTGACGCCGTCCAGGGTGAAGTTGTTGAAGGTCCCTCTGGTGCCGTTGATGGAGGCGCTGCGCGCCCCTCCCGGGCCGGTGACCCCAGCCTGGGTGAGGGCGAGCTGCGTGACGTAGCCGCCGTTCAGCGGAAGCTCGCTGACCTGCTCCCGGGTGAGGTTGGTGTTGATCTCGGCGTTGACGGTGTTCAACAGCGACTGCGCCTCTGCTGCCGAGACGAGCACCGTCTCGGTCACCCCCCCGACCGCGACGACGATGTCGATGGACGTGGGCGCGTTCAGGACGACCCGGACGCCCTCGATCACCGTGGCGCTGAAGTCCGGCACCGCCGCCGCGACGCGGTAGATTCCCGCGGGAACCTGGGGGAACAGATAGAGGCCGCGATCGTTGGTGAAGGCTTCCCGCGCCACGTTCGTGTCGACTTCGGTCATCGTCACCGCCGCGCCGGGGATGACGCCGCCGGCTTCATCACGCACGGTCCCCTCGACACGGGACGTGAGGGTCTGTGCGGCGACCGGCGTGGCGGCGGCCACGAGGAGTCCTGTGGTGAACGCAATCGTTACGGGGCCGGTGGTGCAAAAGTTGGCGTGGCGGAGGATACTCTGAATCACTGTGTCTCCCATGCGAACTCCCCTGGACCGCTCGATGCTTGGCTGAGCCAGCTCACGGAACTCCGGGAGGCGGCGCAGATACGCCTTGAACTCAGCAGCGCGTTCGTGCTGTTCGTCGATCAACTGCCAGAACCTCCCTTGGGCTCGCTGCTGGTGGCGGCTGCCCCCACGGTAGCGGAAACCGAACGGTCGGAGGAAGCCCACTCGTGCTCAAGCTGCCCACGGGTAACGGTCATCCTGCCGGCGGTGCCCGCCGGGCCGATGAGGTCGCGGTTGCACGCGTAGCCGCGGTCCAGCGCATCTTCGCGCACGGCTCGTAGGTACTCCGCGATGGCACATCGGCGGGCGACGGCTGGCGGCGAAAACGCGCAAGCTGTGGTTGGTGGCGGTAGCCGTGTGTCGCACCCCGCAGAACAGCTTGAACCAGCAGAGCCTTGCGCCACAGAGCCACGAGTCCCCGGCCGTCGAGGTACCATGGGTGCCGGAACGACGCGTCCCACGCCGCGCCGGGGCTGATGAACGGTGTGTGTTTGGTCAACCGTGGCACGCTCGTTGATCCGGCGAGGGCAGCGGCGACGGAAGGCTCCCTGACATGAATCCGAAGCGGCGAGCGACCGTCGGGGCGGCGTGTCTTGCGGTGGCGAGCGCCGGTTGAACCCCCGCCCTCGGTCGCGGTGATCGACCAGCGCCTGCTCGAGACGGCGCAAGATCCGAGCCTCGCCGACACAGAGCCGTGAGACGCCCAGCGACCCCTTCGGGCGACCGAGCTTCCGAACGGGCACGCTGGGAGGTTCATGAGCGTCCCGAGGCCCAGGTTCCCTGGCATTCCTCCGAGACAACCACCCGGCACTCGTCGTGTTCACGGTGCGTAGTGCGGGTTACTCCAACCTGGGAGCACGCTCGTTCGTAGTTGATCCGCGCTTTCTCGTACTCCATGCTCGCCTTAGCGAGTGCCCGCTCGGCCTCGAAAAACAGCTTGCGTGCCTTGATGATACCGTCCCACTCCGATGTTGGTGCTGTCAATCTGTCGCCTCCTCCGAGGTCCGAACGGAGGCCGCCGCCGGTCCTCTCGCCTCTGACTGTCGTCCCGCTTCTCGGTCGGTTTGTACCGGCCATCGTCTCGAAGATGTCCAACGTAGTGCTTCAGCGTCGTGTTCATCTCGCCGAGACCAAGGCCGGCGACCTTGTTGGCCGCCTGGCGCGAGCGCCCATAATTACTATTCTGAAGATTCTGGCCGGCGCAGGGCAACTCGCGCTCCTCGCTCTCTTCATCGGTACAGCAGTAAACGGCGCGCCTGCCGACAATCGCTCTTCATGGCTTCGATGTCACCGAACTGGATCCGCGCGCGGCACGCTGCTTCCGCCGGCGGAACCCCTGAACGGATTAGATCCTCGGTGAGCATCAGGAGGTGAAAGCGCATCTCCTCCTCGAGCGCGTCCTCGAAGCTATCGCGGAAAACCAAGGTCGTCACAAAGGAGCGCAAGCGCGCGAGCATGTAGAATCCCCCGATGTTGCCGAAGACGCCTCTTCCCCTGTAACCGAAGAAGTGGCTTCTGTGCTCGTGGGCCTCCCCTGAGAGGGCTGACCATTGGGCATAACGGGCATGGGTCTTCCCCCGAGAGGCCGGCGAATGCCCGTGTTGAGACATCGCCTCGACCAACCGGTGCCCTCGGTGCGCTGCTGACCGCGCCAAGCCAGACAGGCCCGCCCGGCGCAGTAGCCGCGCCACTCCGTACCACATCCTCCATCGCGAACGGGAAGGAGGGCTCCCTCTACCCGCTCGCCCGCGCGGCTCGCGCCGTTCCGCCACGTCACTCCTCAGGTTCACGCCCCGCCGCGGACCTGCCGACAATCGCTCTGCATGCCCACCAAGCCTGAGCCGGCGCATCGAAGAGACGTGCGCCGGCGGCCGCGGCACGGGGCCCTCCCGGAGCTGGCGCACAGCGATCTAAGACGGATGAGCAGCGGAAACCGAACGGTCAGGCCGAGAAACCGGCCGCCAGCACGTGCTGGTACCTGTTCGCGGGCGCCGAGGACGACCCGTGGCCTGAATGGTCTCGTCGACTTGCCGAGTGAACCGGGCGCGTTCGCCCAGCTTCGGTCGTCGCGCGGGCCGTGACCGCCGGGGGAACGCCGGCGGCGAGAGGTCAGCTCGATGACCGCGGGACGGCCCTGGCATCCCTCCGAAGCGTTCGGGCCTCGCGCCGTCCTGCTCCGACACCACGATTCAGCGTGGCTACGGGCCGGACGTCTTCACCGACTCCCTGCTCGAGTTCATCGAGCCCCAAGTGAGTGAACGCCCCGGCCAGCCGTTTTTCGCCTGCTACCCCGATGGCGCTTCCCCACGACCCCTTCGTGCCGACCCGGGACAGCGCCGGCTAGGGGTCGGAAACCGCTACGGCCGGCGACCCCATGGACAAGGTTGTCGGCCGCATCGTCCGCGCCCTCGAGGACCTCGGCGTCCGCGACCAGACCCTGGTGGTGTTCACGGGCAACGGGACCTCCCGAAGCACCGCGAGCCGCATGGCCGCCGCGAGCTCGGCGCGACAGCGGGTGCGGGGACACCGACGACGCAGCCCGCCTTTACTACCAGCTCACGGAGGTGTGCCCGAGGACCCGGTGATCCGTGCCGCTCAGCATCGGAGTCTCCCGCCGCTGCGCATCGATGCTCAGCTGGAGGTTCAGGCTCTCGCGGTCGAGCACACCGAGGCTGTAGCCGACCCGGTAGTCCCGTCCGTACTCCGAGGTGCCGAAGCCGACCCGCGGCGTGCCCACGAAGCGGCTCGCCACCGGCAGCCCGTAGCCGACTTCTCCATCGAGGCGGTTGCCCGAGGCGAAGCTGCCGTGCGCCATACCCGCCATCGTCTCCCGGCCCCACAGCGCCTCGGCGCCGCTCCTCGCCTCACCGCCCCACGACGGCGCCACCCGCGCCACGAAGCCCAGCGGCGTCGACGGGGTTGGGTTGTATCTCAGTGACAGCGCGCCCCCCCATTCCCGGAACCCTTCGGTCTGGTGCACCAACAGCGTCCGCACGCGCACGTCCACCGCCAGCCCCGTCGACGGGTCCGACACGATGAGGCCCGCACCCACGTCCATGCCGGCGCCCTTCTCGGCATCCCCTCCGTCGTGCCGCAGCCCGACCTCGACGCTTGGCGTCAGCGACAGCCGCCTGGCGAGCGCGTAGTCCCGCGAGCCTTCGAGCCCTGTCCGGAAGCGCGTCACCGACGCCTCGGTCGCCTTCAGCCGCCCGGCTGCGCCGTCCACCCCGTCGATCGACGTGCCCGACCACAGCGCATCGGCCTTGAACGCCAGCGCGAAGCCGCCCTCGACGCCGGCCACCAGCTCGCCGCGGGTGCCCGCTGCCGCCATCGCCATCGACAGGCCCGACTCGAGCGCCGGACCACCCTCGGGCGTCAGCCGCAGCCCCCCGTAACCGTACCCGGCGACGCCCCACACGGTCACGCGGTCGGTCGCCTTGTAGCCCAGCCACGGGTAGAGGCCGGTCACGGCCGAGGCCGCCTGCCCGCCCGCGATGCCGGCGTACTCGCCCAGTCCCCGGCTGTGCGACAGCGACAGACCGGTCACCAGCGGCCCCTTGGCGTAGTCGGCGCCGAACATCGTCGTGCGTACGTCGCCGCCGAGCGACAGCGATCCCTCGCGGCCGGCGAAGTGCGACCGCGCACCGCGGCTCCAGAACGACAGAACGCCACCGTGGCCCGTCTCGCGGTTCAGCGCGAAGGCCGAGCCGCTCAACACGTCGCCCCCGCCGAGGCCCATCCGCAGGAGTCCGCCCTCGTTCAGGCCGCCGGTCGGCCCCGCGGCCACTATCATCGGATCGGCCGGCCCGCCCGCCGCCACTGCGCCGAGTCCCGCCGTGCCCAGCGTTCCGGCGGCCGACATCGGCGCACCGCCGACGAGTCCCGGCGTCCCGAGCCGAGTCATGCCGCCCGCCGCCGAGCCGACCATCGAGTTGTGAACGCCCGCGGCAGGATGCCCGCCGGTCGCGCCGCCAAGCTGGCTCAGCAAGCTGAGCGCCATCTCGCGCCCCATGTCCCGCCGCAGCTCCCGGCCCGCGAACCGGCCCCGCAAGCCCGGCTCGCGCGGCGCCTGCAGCCGTTCCTCCACCTGCTCGACCACGTGCATCGCCGCCGTCCGCCCGAACCGGGCCATCAGCGCCCGCGGCAGCGGGTCGCTGTTGACGATCGTCCCCGTCGCGGTCGCGTCGGCAAGGAAGACGTTGCCGCCCGAGGCGTTCGACAGCGTCAGCGTGAAGGTCTCCTCGCCCTCGTCAACGTCATCGTCGCGCACCGTCACCGACACCGTCTTTTCCGTCTCGCCCGGCGCAAACGTCAGCGTCCCCGACGCCGCCACGTAGTCGTTCCCCTGGGTCGCCGTGTCGTCCGAGGTCGCATACGCCACGGTCACCGTCCCGGTGGACGCGCGGCTCAAGGTCACCGCGAAGTCCACCTTCGCGTTCTCCGCCTCGTCCACCCGCGCATCCGCCACCGAGAGCCCTGGCGGCCCCGGCACCGTCGCCGAGATCGCACCTTCGAGCGCGCGCCCGCCCGGCGTGCAGATCGAGCCGCTCTGCCCGCACGCCGGGAGCTCGGCCCGCTCCAGCGTCACCGCGGCGTTGCCGCTGGGCTCTACCGTCATCTCGTAGCGCCGGTTCGACGGCGGATTGAGGCGCCGGACCTTCGGGATGGTCCCCCCGCTCACCGTGAACAGGTTGTCGCGTACCGTCTCGTAGCTCATGGGCGCCTCCTCGCTGAAGGTCAGCGTGAGCGTGAACGGCGTGTCTCCGTCGTGCTCGGCCGGGACGCCGGACAACGACGCGGTCAAGGGCACCGGCGGCCCCGGCACCGTCGCTGAGAGCACGCCTTCAAGCGCGCGCCCGCCCGACGTGCAGATCGAGCCGCTCTGCCCGCACGCCGGAAGCGCCGCCCGCGCCAGCCTCACCGGGTCGTTGCCGCCTGGCTGTACCGTCACCTCGTAGCGCAGGTTCGACGGCGGATTCAGTCGCCGGACCTTCGGGATGGTCCCCCCGCTCACCGTGAACAGGTTGTCGCGCACCGTCTCGTAGCTCATGGACATCTCTTCGCTGAAGGTCAGCGTGAGCTTGAACGCCGTCCGTCCGTCGTGCTCGGCCGGGACGTCGGACAACGACGCGATGAATCGCGCCTCCGTCTCCGACTGCGGATTCTCTATCGTGCCCACGGCCTCGCCGTCGGCGATGCGCGCGCCCGTGGGGCTCGAGAGCGACAGCGTGAGCGTCTCCAGGCCCTCGACGTGGGTATCGTCCAGCACCGCCACCGATACGCTCTTGGCCGTCTCCCCGGCCGCGAAGGTCAGCGTGCCGCTCGCCGCCGTGTAGTCCTGACCCGCCGTGGCGGAGCCATCGCTCGTGGCATAGTCCACCGTCACCGCGGCGTGGCGCTCGCGGTCCAGCGTCACCGCAAAGTCGAGCGCCGCCCCCGGTCCTTCCTCGACCGTCGCGTCCTCGACCGACAACACCGCCGGCCCCGGCACTGCAAATGCCGGCGGCCCTTCGAGCGCGCGACCGTCCGCGGTGCAGATCGTGTCGCTCTCCCCGCACGCCGGGAGCGCCGCCCGCGCCAGCGTCACCGCACCGTTGCCGCTTGGCCGAACCGTCAGCTCGTAGCGCAGGTTCGACGGCGGGTTGAGGCGCCGGACGTCCAGGATCGTCGCCCCGCTGACCGTGAACAGTCTTTCGCGCACCGTCCGGTAGCTCATGGACACTTCTTCGCTGAAGGTCAGCGTGAGCTTGAACGCCGTCCGTCCATCGTGCTCGGGCGGGCCGGACAACGACGCGGTCAACGGCGGATCCAGAACCACGTCGGCGGGCGGGCTGCGCGTGCCGTCCACCTTGTGAGCGGACTGCGTCCCGAGGCTGCGGTGGGCGAGACTGGCGGCCACGCCGCTCGCGCTCGTCAGGATGCTGTCGTCGCCGTCGAGCTGAAACGTCTGCGTCTGGTCGCCTACCCAGATGCCGTTGGTGTCCTCGTCGGTCGCCTGCACCGTATAGGCGAACACCAGCTTCCTCGGCGTGCTCCGGCCCGCGTCATAGGCCGCCCGCCGGGCGTCATTGCCCGATACGCCGGGATTGGCGAGCGAGAACTCGAACTCCGGGTCCCCCGTCACCGCCACCCCGTTGTTGAAGGTGGCCGTGAAGTAGATCGGCTCGCCCACCGCGTAGGTGTCCGGCGAGCTCGCCCCGGAGGAGGTCAGCGCCGGCGTGGAGGTCACCGCCACCGATCTCACCTCCGCGACGATGGGCTCGGTTCTCTCGGTGCCAAGGATCTGGATTTGCAGCGATGCCTCATCATCCGGAACCCAGGTGTGTGGCGACCCACCTCCCTCGCAATTGAAACAGTCGAAGGCATCCCCGATGCTCCACCCGGACGAGGCTCCTGCATCGTTGGCGTTCGAGCGGGTCAGGGGGAGTCGCACTTCATTGCGTCCCCTAGCCAGCACGGTGTAGGTCGTGTTCGGGTGGAGGACGGTACTCGCCGGCGCCGTGTAGAGCCCCGGGTTCACGGGTATGTCGATGCCACCACGAGTCTCGGTCGATTCCGGCTTGAACGTGAGTGGCGTACAGGACGAGGTCGGAAAACCGCTTGTGTCCGTCATGCACACTGAGACTGACAGAAAGAGATAACCCGGCCCGAACATGAGCCTGACACCGCTCAGGTCGTACCCGTTCGCGTGCGAGCCCGTGGTGAATCGTTGCGCGCGATCCCGCTCAGTTTGGTGGTTTCGAAGAAAGCTTTGATTGGTATTGCTGACGAAAGTCGTGGTTGACTGCGCCGCCGCCGGCGGAGGGAATGCCAGAACGGCGAGTGCGACGAGCGCCATGGCGGTGCTGGCGCGGGCGACGCGGAATGAAGCCGCGCGCGGGCGCGTCCAGGCGGCAGCCCGGGTCGTGCCGGACCAACGAAAGAAGGAAGGACAACGCCCGCGCGGGGGCCGCGCGGAGGGAGATGGACCAGACTGCGAGTCCCAGCCGAGCGCGCCTCGACCGTTATCGCCGCAAGAAGCGGCGGGCGGCCAAACCTGCGGAGGGCGCAGATTGGCGCGTAAGAAGAATCCGGCTTGTCTGACAACGGTTTCAACTGCCCGAAAACAAGAAAGACTCTGCGGGATAAGCAATATACGGGTCCGATGTACAGCCCCTGACGAATGGCTGTCATCGTTCGCTCTCATGGTCGAATCTCTCTTCATTGATTCCAAAAGCCCCTTGTCTTTTAGCGTCGCGACGTCATGGGTCAGACGATATCCCCGCGCGCGAGCCAGCACGCCCGAGGGCAGAGGTGCAGGGTATGCCGAGCGGCGACAGAAGCAACTCGCGCTTCACGCCGAACCGGAGCGCCCGCCTGTGTCGGTCCCGGCAACGCGCTGACCGGCCGAGCGTCCACTCGCACGATGACTGAGGACGGATGAGCACCGGAAACCGAACGGTCCGGCACGAAAAAATTCCGGTGGTGAAACGCGGCTCACCCGAACCGCTCGCGGGATCACGGCCCAGCGCTCGGTGAAGCCACGGCTCACCCGGACAGCTCCCCGGAGCCCTGTGCGCCCTCGGAAATCGGGTCTGCACATCCGAGCCGCGATCTGCTGCGCGCGCTCGAGCGTTCCCCGTTCGACAAGTATGCCGTGATCCCCGTCGCCGGGAACGTGTGGCAGCACGTCGAGGGCGGGAGCCCGGAGGCTGCGGCCCGGCTGCTTGATCCCGGTGATCCGAGCCGCATGCCCGCGGGCGAGGTCGGGTCCGCGACGACGCCGACGCCGCAGTCGGCGCCGCCGAAGCCGCGGAACGCGCGGAACATGCGGTGGTGTAGACGGCGGGCAGGTTCAGGTTGCCCCGCGCCCGCGAGTAGCTGACGCCGACGTCCCAGTTGGCGTCGCGCCCGCCGAGCAGGAAGTCGCCGTCGACGGAGGCGGCGACGCGCTGGGTGCGGGACTCGCGGGACAGCCGGCGCCCGGGGCCCGAGTTCGGGTTGTTTGCAGGAGGGGGCGAAATCCTACGTTTAGCTCGCGCGTCACGGTCCTCCGGTTTCAGGACGCAAGGACCTCTGGCCCTGCTCGCGGAGCTCGCCCTGCGGGCCGACGTACCGGTAGAGCGTCACCGGCCTGATGCCGAGCTCCCGGCACAGCGCGGACACCGACGTGTCGCGGTGCGCCATCGCGGCCTGGGCCAGCCGCACCTGAGCTTTCGTCAGCGCGAACTTCACCCCTGCGCCAGCGTGCCCGTGCGGCTTTGAGCCCGGCCACGGTTGCGTTCGCGGATCAGCTCCCGCTCGCTCGGGCCAGCCCATCACCCGCTTCCCCGCATCGATGCGCCGGCCCCACTCCGCGAGCCGGGGCGCTCCTCCTCCTCGGCCTCGCGCCGCAGGCGGGTCCAGGTAGCGCTCGTGCCGCCGCCGCGACGCCGCGTGCCGGCGACGCCGCTCCGCCTCGTGCCACACTCGCATCACAGCCACTCTATCCTGACCGCCGTTCAGTCGCGTCCCGAACGTGGCCGGCGAAGGCGGCCGACCGGCGACGAGACATCGCCGCCGACCTGGACAACCTTACGATCATCGTCGACGGCACCCTACGCACCGAGGCGCGGCTGACCCGCACCGCCCCGCCGGTGACGTGAGCATGGGCCTGGCGCGAAGCTGGACGGCGGGGGCCGCTTCGCACGGGTGGCCGCCCGCCCCGCTGCGTGGCCGCGATCCCGCCAGCTCAGCTCTCCTCACGCCGGACTGCCGCACCTCGGAGCAGATGCGCCTGGGCCAATCCCCTTCTGCCGCTTCCTCGAGCTGCCGCGGCCCGCGGGGACCGTCAAGCCGAGCAATTGTCTGGTCACGGTCGGCGGGTCGCCGACGCTCCTGGACTTCGGCCTCGCCCGCCCGCGAGGCGAACGATGCCGGTCGTGGCCGGGCCCCCAAGCGTTCGCCGAAGCACTTCGCAGCGCGGTTGCGGCGGGCGTGTAGGTTCTGTCCCCCACCGTTCGGTTTCCGCCCCTCATCCGTCTATCCAACCGACGGGGTCTGCAGGTCCAGCGCTGGGAGGCGGGGTCCTGGGCAGTGGGCCGACGCCGTCGGCCAGCCGCTGAGGCTGTTCGATGGCGTCGGCGATGTCGACCTCGACGCCCTCGACATCGAGCTGCCGCGGTGCTTCGGACGCGACTGAACGCCACGGCTGCTCGCCGGGGTCATCGTCGAGCAGGGCGATCACGTCACGTCCGAACCAGTTCAAGGGGGGATACCGGTGGACGGTGAAGTTCTGCGGCGGTTGATCGGGGCGGCTGGCGGCGGCGTGAGGGTGCGGGACCTGTCCGGCCGCACCGGGACGGCGACGGCGATGCGCGGGGGCTTGGCCGTTGTCACCTACCCCGATGGCGTAGAGCGGTTGGATCCGGCATGGCTCGCGTGGGCCGGCAAGCCGATGGGGTCCACGAGCCGCGAGGAGTCTTCGTCGTCTGCGACGTCGACCTCGACGTCGCGAGCTGCCCCGGGCGGCCGTCGCGACCGCGGCGTCGCGGCCGATGGCTGACGGCATCTCAAGGGGCCGATGCCCGCCGCGGTCGCAGGATACTTCGTCGTCCCGCCCGTCCGTGGCCACCGAGGGCGCCCACCCTCGAGGACGACCCCCGCGACCGGGGTGGTGGGGGCTCACAAACCCACCCCGCGCCGCCGCGCCCGGCGGGCCGTTCGAGCACGATAGCCGCGATGACCCAGACGATGAGGGCGTCGGGGTGGCCGCAGCAACGCCGCCTTCGTTCGCGCCGGAGGCGACACCGATGGTGCCGCCGACCAGCGGCCCGCATGTACCTGCCGCCGGGTCGACGACAGCGACGGATTCTCGCGGCCCCCGGCCCGCCGCGCCAAGCTACAATAGTCGGTTTGGGCAGGTTCCGATCAGCCCTGCCTGCCAACTCTGAAGGAGGAAACCATGCACACACGACGACTGCGGACCGGGAAGGCCGTCGCCCGTAATGTCCACCCGCGGCTGCGGCTTTCCGCCGCGCCGCTTCGCCAGCACCCCCACGCCTCGAGCCGGCGGCCGGCCGCCCCCCGACGTTCGCAGGACCTTCGGTCCGCGTCTCTGCAGTTCGTGCGTCGCCTCTGGCTCATGGCGTCATAGGCCGGGGAGACACTCGCCCAATGACAGCACGCAACGACTTCCTTGCGGAAGACCACGGTCTCCTGCCGGCGCGGCCGACCGGGCCGCAGCTCGACGCCCCGGCTTCCGACGACGACGCCTGGCGCGACTTCCCGTGGCCCGAGCGGGACCTGTCCACCACCACGCAGCGGTTCCAGACCGCCACCTGGATCGAGGAAATACTGGCCGACGTCGATTCGGAGATGCAACAGAGATGAAACCGTTCGTCATGAACTCGCACCGCCGCCTCGTTTTCCCGTCCAACTTCTTTCCGGAACCGGACTTCTCGTCCATCGACACCGTCGACGATCTCGCGGCCATCGTGCGGCGCGACTTCGAGGTCAAGGCGCCGACGGGTTCGGAGATCGCGGCGCGGGCCGAGTCGGGCGGGTACGCCAACCGCTACGAGCTGCTACGCGACCTGGGGCTGCACCTGTTCTGGATGAACCGCTACGTGATCACGATGTACGAGAAGCGGCCGACCCGGTGGCGCGACGTGCCCCGGCGCCGCGACGACATCTTCATCCCGGCGCTGACGCCCTGGGAGGACGGCGACCGCAAGGTGGCCGCCGTCGAGGCCTGCTACCGCCAGCTGCCCGCGGCGTGGTCGCCCGAGGTCGAGCACGAGCTGTTCGACATGCTGTTCGACGTGTTCCGCCACAAGCGGCACCACGCCACCGACCTGCCGGCGATCAAGCCGACCGTCGCCGAGGCGGTCGCCACCGGCTCCCAACTGGTGTACCGGCTGGGGTCGTACGAGCCCGACTATCCCCGCTTCAGCCTCGGGGACATTCTCGACTGCCACGAGAGCGTGCCCGAGCTCGAGGCCCTGCGCCGCTGGACGATGACCCTGCACAACCAGTACCCCTGGGACCGCTCGGGCACCCGGCTGACGCCGGTGGGCGCTCTGAAGGGCGACGACGTCGTGGTCATCTACCAGCCCCGCACCCCCGACGTGATGGACTTCATCCGGCGCGTAAAGAACGGCGCGCCGCGCCGCCCGCGCATCCCCGCCGCCCTGCCGACGCGGCAGCCTGTCACCCCCCTCGCGCCGGTACAGGTACGGACCCAGTTCGCGGCGCAACCCCGCATCGAGTCCATCGCCGTCCGCCGGGGCGAGATTCTCTGCACCAACGACGACATCATCCGCAACTCGGCCTCGAACTGGTCGCCCATGAGCGCGGCGGAGATCGCGGCCAAGACCGGCATCGAGAGCCGCTGCTACACCGAGGGCGGGCTCGAGCACCTCGCGCTCGACGCCGCGACGAGCGCGCTCGACCGGGCCGGCCGGTCGCCGGAGGAGATGGGCGCGGTCCTCTTCTGCACCTGCACCAACACGCGCCTCCTGCCCTCGGCCGCGACGTGGCTCTCGGGTCAGCTCGGGATGTTCCAGACCCACACGTCGGTCGACCTCGTCGCGGCCTGCGCCGGTTTCCCGTACGGCCTGGTGGACGCCGTCCGCATCCTGCAGGAAGTCCGGCGCCCCGTCCTCCTGGTCTGCGCCGAGAAGTTCTCCGACAAGGTGGGCAGCGTGCGCACGTCGCGCATGATCTTCGGCGACGGGGCCGCCGCCCTCGTCGTGGCCCCGGCCCCGGCCGGCGGCGCCGGCGACGTGGATGTGCTGCAGACCTACGCCAGCGGCCCCGAGAGCCAGGTGAACTCGATCATCTGGCCGAACGTCGAGTTCGGCTGCGACATCACCGTCTATGGGCCGGAGGTGAAGGCGCTCGTGAAGCGCTACCTCGAGCAGATGATCGAGGAACTGCAGACCCTGCCGCATCCCGACGGCGAGGCCGGAACCCTCGTCGACGCCATCGACCTGATCATTCCGCACCAGGCGAACAAGCGGATGGTCATCGACCTCGCCGAGCAGGCGGGCATCGGCCGCGACCGGATGTACTTCAACATCGCGCGGGTCGGGAACACCTCGGCCGCGAGCATTCCCCTGGCGATCCACGACGCGGTCCGCGAAGGCGTGCTCTCGGCCCCGACCCGCGTGTTCACGCCCGGCTTCGGAGCGGGGGCGGTCGCCGGATACGCGGTGCTGCGTATCGACCCGGCCGTCGTCGCGCCGGAGCCAACCGGGCCTGCGACGACGATGGACGCCGGCCCGCTGCTGGCGCTGCCCCACACGGCGTCGGCGGCGGATGTCGAGGCAGCCTTTGGCGGCTGACCCACGGCCGCGACCGGTCGGGGTTCACTGCCCGGCGCGCCGACCCGAAACGCCGCCCTGACACGGCTGCGGCGGTGGGGTGGGGACGTGACTCGTTTACCCGAGGGGGTACCGCGCCGTCCGCCCCCGCGAGAGCCGGGTCCCCTTATCCGACCCCAACGCCGCTCCGCGCGGCGACGCTCACCATCCCGCCGAACACGTCCCAACGCCGGCCGCCCGTCCCCTTGAACTCGCCATGAGCGGCCGCTCCAGCGATCGCGGCTGTGAGCGACCCGCCTCTTCTGTCTGGCTCACTCAACCGCATATCCCAATGCTTCTGCGTTTGCGCGAACCCGATTGTCCCGTGTCACGACCACGATCAACGGCGGTGGCTCACCAAGCAACTCCGTTGTCGCCAAGTGCACCGCGTCGAGCGTACGAATCGGCTCGACCGGAAACGGTCTGCGGACGCGAGCGAGAACCGCGTCTGTGACACCTACTAGGTAGCAGCGACGCTCAAAACGACGGAGCGCGCGCACTGCCGCTCGCTCTTCGTCGGCCGTCAGCCGCGCAACTACACGCGCCCGAAGAATCGCCCGTGTGGTTTCGGCGATCGTCAATGCGGACATGACCTTCCGTCCTTGCGTACGGACCGATTTCAATGCCTCTGAGTCATGCTCCAGCAGCGCGGCGACCAGCGCGCTGGACTCGATGTATCGAACACCAGCGGTTTCCACGATTCGAATCCGGCGCTTTGGCTCTACGCGTCGCCACGATCGGCATCAATCAACTCGGCGCCAGTTCCCGCCGGAAGCCGGATGTCCGGCCACCCTTCTGTCGGGTCACCGGCTTCGAGTGGTGGGCGAATCACGCTGGATGCGACGAGTTCGTCGAAGCGGCTGGGCGTGCCCTTCGCCGTTGGACCTGGCGGGACAAGCTCCGCGACCACGCGGCCATGAGCCGTGACCGCAATACGCTCGCCGGCCTCAATCCGCCGAATGTAGCGGCTCAGGTTGTCTTTGAGTTCGCGGATGCCTGTGGAAGTCACCGCCAGAGTATAGCCATATGTGGCCACATCCGACAAGCGAGATCGACGACGGGCGCGACACGCTGTCCGTCCCAAGGCCTCGGTCCTGCAGGTCATCGCGGCTCGCGCGGGGCGGGAGCAACCGTCGAGAACGCGGTCGGTCGCGCGGCGCGCGGGCTTGGCCGTCCGACACACTGACGGGCGGCCGCGTGTTCGACGCCCTGGCTCGAGCCGCGATGGCCAAGGTCGCCGACCCGGTCGTCGTCGATCTCGATCGAGACCGTCCGCGACGACCCCCTGTAGGGTCCGGAGGGCGCGGGCGACGCCGCCGTCTTCCCGCGGCGGACGGTGACGAGCACCCCGTCGCTGTCGACCGCGTCATCGAACGTCGGCCCAGCGCGCTCACTCGCTCCGGCGCATCCCCGACCATGAAGAGGAGCCCGGCGACCACGGCGTCGAAGCGGCTGAGCTCGAGGGCGACAGGCTCAGACTCGCTGCCGCGACCGCGGCGGCGAGGTCCGCGGCCCCGAAACGGCCGCGCCTAGCCCTCGCCTAGCCCCGACCTTCGAAACGGTGGCGGACTCACGGACTGCCCCCCCAGTCGGGCCCGTGACCGCCGTCACGCCGCTCAGCGCATCAACGCGATCCCCGTCGACAACCCGGGTGGCCGCAGGCCGCCGACGGCGGCGACCGTGACCGCGATGGGCAGATCGTCGCCCCCCCCAAGGCCATCACGGTTGTGCTTCCGACTCAACCCCGGAGTGGCCGGTGCTGGCGGTTCCGGACCGGCTGGAGGTCCTCGACCCCGACCGCCTTGCGAACCGCGGCGAGCCCCGGCGCCGGACGAACCCGCGTCGTGTCGCTCTCGGCCAAATCGGCGACCTCTTGCCGCCGCAGCCGCGAGTGCCCATAATGACGTTCGTCGTCCGGTCGACGCCCGCCGCCGAGATCATGCCGGCCTAGGCCGACGGACCTCCTGATTCTGGATCTGCGCCGGAGCCCCGACGATGTATCCGCTGCTGTTTGAGCTCGGCCCCCTCAACATCTACAGCTACGGCGTTATCCTGGGCGGGTCGTACTTCCTGGCCCTGTGGTACGCCCTGCAGCGGGCCCGCCGCGCCGGCCTGAACGAGCAGCGCATCGTGGACTTGGGCCTCGTCGGCATCTTCAGCGCCGTCGTCGGCGCCAAGCTGATGCTGCTGGTAGTGGACTTCGACCGCTACGCCCGCGACCCCGGCGCGGTAATGGGGCTGATGTGGGTGGGCGGCGTCTTCTACGGCGGGCTGCTGCTGGCGGTGCCGATGTGCTGGTGGTACATCCGCCGGAAAGGCTTACCTCTCTGGACCACCTGCGACCTGTTCGCACCGGGCATCGCCCTGGCCCAGGGCGTGGGCCGGATGGGCTGCCTCCTCGCGGGCTGCTGCTACGGACGGCCCACCGACGCCCCGTGGGGCATCACGCCCCGGGAGCGGCTAGCTGTGGTCGCGCTGCATGAGCTCCCTGACGAGAGCGACGCGGCGGCGGTGCGGGCCTGGGTCCCATCGGCGGCGTTCCGTGCGGCTGTCCGCACGGTGGCGCTCTCGACCGTCGAGTTCTACGTCGGCGTGGTCGACGCTCTCGTTGACGACGCTGACGGCACCCTCAGTGGCGGCGAGACGATGCACTGACGCCCGGCACTTCGTCGTCGGTACCGTGCGTCGCCACGAGGGCGGTCGCCCTTGAGGACGGCCCCCGCGCTGTACCTGCCCCCGGCTACCACGCTCGGCGAGCCCGTTCGAGCACGACGGCCGCACCGTCGCTTGACGCCAGCGGGGCAGCCCCTGGAGTCCGCCCCCCGAAATGAGCCGCTCTTCAGTGTGTTTTGCGCACTCCCTGACAGAAAGGGGTCGTTCAGGTTACGTCCCCCAGCCCTCGGCGACCCCGACACCGACGCCGACGGAAAGCCCCATCGGGGTGGGGACGGGCACGCGAGCGCCCGCTGGAGGGTTCAAGGTCATGAGAATCATCACAATCGCCATCATCGTCATCGTCTCGCAGGGCTGCGCGACCATGTTCAACAGGACCGCGCAGCGGCGCGTACTGGTGACATCAACTCCGCCGGGGGCCGAGGTTTTCATCGATGGAGATCCAGTCGGGACCACACCAACATCGGTCGTCGTGCGGGATTCCGCCGCCGAGATCCGCCTTGAGTCGGATGGCCAGTCGCGCCAGGTGCGGCTCTCTCGCAGGATGAGCCCCTGGGTGTGGGCGGACCTTCCGGCCGGAGCGCTGACAGGACTCTTGGGTGCGGTTGCGTTTCGCTGTGACGAATGCGACCTGAACTATGTCGCTGGTGTGTTCACGTCCATGGCACCGCTCATTGTGGATCTTGTGACAGGTCGCGCGATGAGCCTCCCATCCACCATCAGCATCACCCTCGCGCCGGACAGCTCTCGGAGGCTGGACGTGCGGCCCCGACTTCCCACCCTCGACGGTCAGCCCGGCAGCCGATCGACGCCGCCCTTCACGAACCGCACGTCCTTCGTCTCTCGCTCTCCTGATTCGTCTTCCCGCGGCGGACGGTGACGAGCACCCCGTCGCCGTCGGCCGCGTCGGCGCGCGAGGCGGCAGGGCATCCGACGCGGGCCACCGTCTACATGGGCGACCAGTGTCACAGCGCCCAAGCCCGGGCCGCGCGCATTATCGGCATCCGCCCCGACCACGTTCGCGTGCTGCCGACCGGCACCGACTTCCGCGTCGATCCCGGCGTCCTGGCTGCTGCGGTCGAGGCGGACCTCGACTGCGATCGCGGCGTTCATGTCGGCGAGCGCCCTCATCAGCCTGGCTGCGCTCTTGGCGATGCGGGACAAGGCGGGGGAGCTGGACCACCACCAGGCTTCCCCGTACACTCGGGAGATTCTGGATGGAGAGAAGGTGTCGGACGGGATGCGCGGCTTCTCCCGTCGGCCCGGACCACGCGGATCGGACGGGCGCCGCCCCCCCTCGACGACCGCACGAGGCCGACGCGACCATGTCGACGCAACGTCTGGATGTTGAGAGTGTAGCCGAGGGGCTGCTCGACCTCCTCGAGTCCCGCGGCATCCGGTGCTTCTTCGGGGGCGGAGCCGGCACCGACTTTCCCCCGGTCATCGAAGCGTTCGCCAAGCGGCAGGCTCTGGGCCGGTCCGGTGGTCTGCGGCCGATCACCGTCGCCCACGAGATCACCGCGGTGGCGATGGCCCACGGCTACGCCATGGCCACCGGTGAGCCCCAGGCGGTGATGGTGCACACGTTGCCCGGCACCGCCAACGCGCTCGGCGGCGTGATCAACGCCGCTCGCGCCCGGATCCCGATGCTGCTGCTGGCGGGACGGACCGCCATCACCGAACGCGGACTGCCGACATCGCGCAGCCAGGGCATCCACTGGGCCCAGGAGTCGTTCGACCAGGCGGGACTGCTGCGCGAGTTCGTGAAGTGGGACTACGAGCTGCGTCGGGGCGACCAGCTCGAGACGGTCGTCGACCGCGCCCTCGCCATCGCGTGCAGTCCACCGGCCGGCCCCGTCTACCTGACACTGCCGGTCGACGTCATCGGCGCGCCGTTGCCCCCGCTGACTGTCAGCGCATCTCCACGCCTCCGGCCGTCCTGCCCGTCCCAGCCCGCGCCGGCAGCGCTGCGCCGGGCCGCCGAGACCCTCGCGGGGGCGGCCAACCCCCTGGCGATCACCTCGTCGCTGGGACGGGACCCGGCCGCGCCCGAGGCGCTGGTCGAGCTCGCCGACCGCCTGGGACTACCGGTGGCCGAGACGTGGCCGACCCATTTCAACTTCCCCCGCGACCATCCGATGCACCAGGGCTTCGACGCCGGGGCCCTCGTCGACGACGTCGATGTCGTCCTCGCGATCGAATCGGACACCCCGTGGTTTCCGACCCGCGCCGAGCCGCCCCGCGACGCAGTCGTCATTCAGGTCGACGACGACCCTCTCTACGCGACCTACCCGATCCGGGGCTTTGCGACCGACATCGGTCTGGCCGGGCACGCCGGCACCACCCTGCGGGCCCTTGCCGCGGAACTGGAGCGACTCCCCCTCGCCGGCCCCACCGTCGCGGGGCGGCGCCGCCGATGGGCGGCCGTGCACGGCCGGCGGCGCGAGGCATGGCGGACGGCCGGGGCCGCGGCACGGGGCGCGACGCCGCTGGACTACGCCTGGATCTCGAAGTGCCTGGGCGACGCGCTCGACCCTCGGGACATCGTCGTCACCGAGATCGTGCTCGACCTCACGCAGGTTTGCCTCACCCGTCCCGGCACGTTCTTCAACCACGCCCACTCGGGGGTGCTCGGCTGGGGCCCGGGGGCCGCGCTCGGGGCGAAGATCGCGCACCCCGACTGCACCGTGGTCTGCGCGGTGGGCGACGGCGCCCACGTGTTCGGGGTGCCGACGTCGACCCACCTCACCGCCCGGGCCTGCGACTTGCCGGTGCTGTTCGTGGTCTATAACAGCGCCGGTTGGGAACGCACGCGCCGGGCCACCCTCGAACACGCCCCGGAGGGCTGGGCGGCCCGGAACCCGTCGATGCCGCTGTGCGATCTGACGCCTCCCCCGGCCTACGACGCGATCTGCGAGGCGAACGGCGGGTACGGCGAGCGGGTCGAGGACCCCGCGCAACTGCCGGCCGCGCTGGCGCGGGCCCTCGACGTAGTGCGGCGCGAGCGGCGGCAAGCGCTGCTCGACGTAACCGCCCGCTGACGGTGACTGTGCCGGGAGCCGCACCGGGCGGGGCCCGACGAGCTGTCTGTCGCTCGGGGGCGTGACCATCGAACAGGCCGTGACGGACCAAGTGCTCGAGGCGGTCCAGCCGGTGGGCATCGAGGCCGCGCTGGCCGCGGTCGATCAGCTGGCCCACACCCACACCGAGCAACGCCGAGCCCTGGAGCTGGCCCTCGAGAAGGCGCGCTATCAGACGCAACGTGCCGAGCGCCAGTACCACACTGTCGACCCGGACAACCGCCTGGTCGCCGGCGAGCTCGAAGTCCGGTGGAACGACGCCCTCGGCCGCGTCGGCCAGCTCGAAGCTGACCTCGCCACGCTGGCCGACACGCGGACGGTCTTGACCGCCGAGCAACGGCAGCACGTGCTTCAGCTCGGCAACGACCTGCCGGCGGTGTGGCATCATCCTCACGCCTCGCACGAGCTGAAGAAGCGAATCCTGCGCACGGTGCTTCACGAGGTCGTGATCGATACCGATGAGGCCCACCGCGAACACGTCCTGCATCTGCACTGGCAGGGCGGCGTGCATACGCAGCTGCGCGTGCCGTGTAACCGGACTGGTCAGCGACGCGTGAGAACGGAGCGGACCGCGATCGATCTGATTCGAGAGCTATCCAAGGTGTGTAGCGACGCCGCGATCGCCGCCACCTTGAACCGACTCGGCTACCGGACCGGAGGTGGCCAGACTTGGCGTGTGCATAGCGTGCAGGACACTCGGCACTACTACCATCTCCCCAACCATCGCAACGACGATGCCTGGCTCACCATTGAACAGGCGACGGCGAGGCTGGGTGTCAGCCACACCGTCGTCAAGCGCCTGATCCGACAGCAGACATTGCCCGCGACGCAGGTCGTCGCGTCGACGCCGTGGATCATCAGCCGCCAAGATCTCGACTTGCCCGCCGTGCAATTGGAGATCGAAGCCGTCCGCAGTGGCCGCCAACTGCGCCGGGCGGATCCCAATCAAGCACGAATCCCCTTGGAAACCGGTCTTCTTGAGAAGGTGTAGCACTATGTCGAAGCGTTCCGCAGGGCGTGGGGAGAAACCGGCTTGGTGAGCTTCGCGCGTCGGACGGCGCGCTGGCAGGCAAGCTGGACCGCCTTGCGACTGATGGGCTTCTCGGGGCGCTCGCCGGGAAAGAGCCAGTCCCGGGGCCGGTCGACCTGCCACCAAGCGCGCAGTACCTCGAGCAGCTTCGGCGAGAGCATCACGTAGCGGTCCTTCTTGCCCTTGCCCTGCGCGATGCGGAGCACCATCCGCTGGCTATCGATGGCGGACACGGTGAGATGGGTGGCCTCGGAGACGCGAAGGCCGGCGGCGTAGCACGTGGTCAGGATGGCGTGATGCTTGGCGGCCTTGACGGCGTCGAGGAACTGCATCACCTCGTCGCGGCTGAGCACGACCGGCAAGGACCGGGGCTTCTTCGGCACGGGGATCACGTCGTCGAAGACCCACTGTTTCCGGAGCGTGACCCGGTAGAGGAAACGAAGGGCCGACACGGCGACGACGACCGAGCTCGGCGCAAGACGGCGTTCGTTGGTCAGGTAGACCTGGTAGGCGCGGATCGCGTCCGGGCCGAGACGAGCCGGGGACCGGTCGAAGTGGCGGGCGAACCGCGCGACGGTCTCGACGTAGGTCTGTTGGGTACACGGCGACAGCTGCCGCACCTGCATGTCCTCGAGCATACGTTGACGAAGAGATGTCATTGAGACGCTCCTCTGCAAAGGGGCCCGGGGGATTCCAGGCTGGCAGAGAGCGTACGGCGAGACGACGGACGAACCGCTGCGGTGCGAACAGCTCGCCGGCCGCCTCAGAGACGGCCGGCGGATTCAGCGTCTACCGCGAAGCGGTTTAGTCCAAAGGGGGTTATGGGATAGCCTAAGGGCGCCGAGATTCCGGAGCACTGAAATCGCGGCCAGCGGATGCGGAAATCGAGGACCTGCTCACTCCAGCGCCAGCACCGCGGCGCGAAGTTCCGTCAGGTGCAGCGCCCGGATCGGGGTCGTCCCCGTCGTCGGCGACGTGTCGGTCCAGCGCGGCGCCGCCCGCCCCGACGCTCTGTACGCTTGGGCCAGCGCCGACCGCAGCTCGAGCAGATGTACGCGCCGGACCGGCGTTACCCCCGCCCGCAGCGCCGGGTCGCTCCAGGAGAACCGCGCCAGACCCGCCGCGCTCCGCAGGGCGTCGACCCGCGTCCGCAGCTCGGTGAAGTGGACGGCCTTGACCGGCGTCACCCCGGGCACGATCGGGTCGTCGGTGAACGGCGCCCTCACCCTCGCTTCCACCGTCACCCTGAACGCCTGCGTGGCGCTCAGGCCGCCGGGGTCGGTCGCCGTCACCCGGATCGTCGCCGTGCCCTCGCTCACCGCCGTCAGCGTCAAGCGGGCGCCTGCCGCCATCACCGCCACGACGTCGGGAGACGACGACACGGTGTACGTCAGTGCGTCGCCGTCGGGGTCGACGAACGCCGCTGACACGTCCACGACGAGCGTAGCGGGTAAGCTCAGCGCCCGGTCTGGTAGTACGCCCGATGCGTTCGGCGGGCGGTTGACGGCCGGCGGCCGATCCCGCCATAGCGCCACCATGGGAGCAGTCACGTTGAGTACGGCGGCGGCATCGGCGGCACCAATCACACCGGATCCCGCGCCGTGGGGGACGCCCAGTGGGTCGCCGTTGTAGTGCTGGCGGGGATTCGAGAACCGGAGCAGCCTCGGGCATCGAGTGTAGGCACGGGAGCACTGGGTCTGGTAGGCCATGATCGTGCTCCAACGGCGGGACTGCGCGGCACCCGGCGCCAATCCCGGCTGGTTCACGTATCCGTACGCGGGGTGCGCCGGTTGGTCGTACGCCGGGTTCCGATCGTGCCCGAGCCCCAGGTTGTGCCCGAGCTCGTGCGCGAAGGTTCCCCCGCCCGCAGAATGCCGGGTGAGGCCGAAAGGGCCTGGCGTGTCGGCGAGTCCACCCACGTCGGTATTGTTGGCGATCAGGTGCACGAGGTCGGCCCCAACCTGATCTCGCACGGCGTGCACCTCGTCCATGTGGCCGTCGGCCGGATTCGCCAGACGGTCGGAGTCCACGTAGGAGTCGCCCGTCTCCGCGTATTGGACCTCGGACCGCTCCACCAACCTCAGGCGGTGGTTGACCCCGCTTTCCGCGTAGGCTTGGTTGGTCTCAGCGACCATGAGGTCGATGACCGCCGCGATGGCGGCGGTGCCGCCGGCCTCCTCGCGCGCAGCCGGCGTATAGAAGACCGCCACATCGATCGTGACATCCGCCCGCGTTTCGCAGAGCCGCCCCGTGAACTCAATCGTCTCCAGCCATTCCCTCCAAGCGGCCGACGCGCACGACTGCGTGATGAAGATGTCTATCGAATCAAGTTCCGGTAGATTCACCAGACCAGCTGGGAGTGGTCCCGACAGGCCCCAGTTGTAGTGGAGATGTAGCCACCTGAGCTTGACCCGGTTTCCGAGCCAAGCTGGCAACGGGCCGGTCAGGTCGTTGAAGTGCAGGCGAAGATACCTCAGGTTCTCCAGATTCTCCAGCGCGCTCGGGATCGGGCCGGTCAGGCCGTTCCACGAGAGGTCCAGCGATTCGAGATTCGCTAAGGGGCCCAGTGTCTGCGGAATCGGGCCGGTCAGACCGTTCCCCGAGAGGTTCAGTCTCTCCAGACTATCGAGGTTCCCCAACCATGACGGCGCGGGACCACTCAAGTCGTTCATGCCGAGGTCCAGTGAACGAAGGTTCGTCAAATTGGCCGCCGCGGCCGGGATTGAGCCCGTGAGGGCATTCCCGCTGAGGTTTAGCGATCGGAGGTTCGTTAAGTCCGCGACCGCGTTCGGGATCCGGCCCGTGAGTCCATTCAAGCCGAGGTTCAAGGTCCTCAGGTTGACCAGCTGCCCCACCGTGGTTGGAATTGGCCCCATCAATTCGTTGGCGTACAGCTCCAGCTCCGTGACCCGACCCTCGGCGTCGACCGTCACGCCGAACCATTCGTCCGGCGGAGCCGACGTCTTCCAGTTAGTACGGTTCGTCCAGCCATCACCGCCGGTGGAGTCGTAGAACACCTCTAGGACTTCCCGGTCGCTCCGCGGTCCGGCGGACACGGCGACGGTCACCGCGATGGTCTGAGTGGCGCTCAGGCCGCCGGGGTCGGTCGCCGTCACGGTGACGGTCGCCGTCCCCGCCGCCCCCGGCACGAGCCAGACGGTATCGACAGACGCGACAGCCGTGACCGTGCCGGCTTGACCGGACGCGGCCGTGTAGATCAGCGGATCGTCGTCGGGATCAGTGAAGTAGGCGTCCATGGCCACACCGACCGCCGGACCCGACTCGGTCAGCGCCTGGGGCGGGATGGTACCGACGGACTCGGGCGAGCGGTTGCACGTGTCTCCGCGGAAGACGGCGATCGTCTCCAGCCACGCCTGGAACTCGACATTGGCGGGCGCACACGCCCCCGTGTTCGAGATGTCCAACGTTCTGAGCTGCGACAACCGGGTCAGGTCCTGGGGAAGTCTTCCCGTCAGGGGATTGAGCCTGAACCTCAGCTGCTCGAGGCTCGTGAGGTTCCCCAACTCGGCCGGGACCGGCCCCGTCAACGCGTTACTCCCGAGGTCCAGCGACCGGAGGCTCGTCAGGCGCCCCAACCACGACGGGACCGGCCCCGTCAACACGTTCCCGCCGAGCACCAGCGACTCGAGGTTTGCGAGATTCCCCAACTCGGCCGGGATCGGCCCCGTCAACGCGTTCACCTCGAGGTTCAGCGACCGGAGGCTCGTCAGGCGCCCCAACCACGACGGGACCGGCCCCGTCAACGCGTTCCCGCCGAGCACCAGCGACTCGAGGTTCGCCAGGTTCCCCAGCTCGGCCGGGATCGGCCCCGTCAACGCGTTACTCCCGAGCACCAGCCACTCGAGGTTCGCGAGATTCCCCAACTCGGCCGGGATCGGCCCCGTCAACGCGTTATGCCTGAGGTACAGGTACCCGAGGTTCGCGAGGTTCCCCAGCTCGGCTGGAATCAGCCCCGTCAGCTCGTTCCAGTCGAGGCCTAGCGACCGGAGGCTCGTCAAGCGCCCCAACCACGACGGGACCGGCCCCGTCAACGCGTTACTCCCGAGGTCCAGCCACTCGAGGTTCGCCAGGTTCCCCAGCTCGGCCGGGACCGGCCCCGTCAACGCGTTACTCCCGAGCACCAGCGACTCGAGGTTCGCCAGGTTCCCCAGCTCGGCCGGGACCGGCCCCGTCAACGCGTTACTCCCGAGCGTCAGTCTCGTGACCCGGCCGGCGGTGTCGGTCGTCACCCCGAACCACTCGCCGAGCGGCGCCGCCCCCTTCCAGTTCGTGTTGTCGAGCCAGTCAGGCCCGCCGGTGGCGTCGTAGAGCGCCTCGAGCACTGCCCGGTCCGAGGCCGCGCTCCCCTGGGCGGCGGCTTCGGCGGCCAACCCCGCCCAGAGGGCGCAGCCGGCCAGCAGCGGCGTCGACAATCTGCAGCGGGGTCCAGTCATGTCGGGAGCGATCATGTACCAGTTTTCGTGCGGCTGTGGAGCAGATTACGGGGACATGGACCAGCGTCGCCCAGTCGCCCAACGCCGCCAGCACGCCGACGGCGACGCCGGGCGGCAAGTTAACGGAATCCGCCCTTATCCGACCCAAGGAACCCGCGCCGCCTCCTCCCCCGCCAGCCCGCACAGGGCGGGCGTGTTCCAGGTCGCGTCACCTTCATCGGACGCCGTTGAACGCTCGGGCTGGTGCTCGAGTTGCTCGACGCTCGACCGCTCTGCCTCACCCTCGCCCTCGCCGGTGCCATCGCCGCGTCCGCGGGCCCGAAAAGCCCGAGGACCTTCTCACTCCAGCGCCAGGACCGCGGCGCGGAGCTCCGTCACGTGCAGCGCCCGGATCGGGGTCGACCCCGCCGCCGGCGACGCGTCCGTCCAGCGCGGGGCCGCCCGGCCCGAAGCGGAGTACGCCTCGGCCAGCGCCTGCCGCAGCTCGAGCACATGCACGCGCCGGACCGGCGTCATCCCCGCCCGCAGGACCGGGTCCGTCCAGGCGAACCGCCCGAGACCCGTTCCTGCCCGCAGAGCGTCGATCCCCGTCCGGAGCTCCGTGAAGTGAACCGCCTTCACCGGCGTAACCCCAGGCTGGAGCGGGTCATCGGTGAAGAACCCCAACACCATCGTCGACACCGTCACCGTGAACGACTGGATGGCGCTCAGCCCCCCCGGGTCGGTCGCCGTCACCCGGATCGTCGCCGTGCCCTCCCCCACCGCCGCCAGCGTCACCCGGGCGCCCGAGGCGCGGGCCGCCACCACCCCCGGGGCCGACGACGACACCGTGTAGGTCAAGGCGTCGCCGTCGGGGTCCACGAACACCCGCGACACGTCCACGGTCAGCGTGCCGTCCGGTGCCAGAGTCCGGTTCGGCAGAGTTCCCGCCGGCGCCGGCGGCCGGTTCGCCGGGTCGGCGCAGCGGATGGGGCCGACGGGCGTGGTGTTCAGCAGTGTCACGAGTACCGTGGAGTCGTCCGCCGTGCCGTATTCGCGATCAGGCCCGAGGTCGCGTTCCGGGATCACGAAGTCGATCGCTCCGTCGCCGTTCACGTGCGCGGGTACGGCACGCTGCCCGAAGAACCGGCTCGAACCGGCGAACGGTACGGGAGACATCGCCTGGAACCGACCGCTTCCGTCGTTGCGGTAAACGAGCGGCGATTCGATCCGCACCCGGTCGTTGAGCGACATGACCAGATCCACGCAGCCGTCGCGGTCGACGTCGTGCATCCTCGGATCCGCAGCGTTGTACAGTTCGTTGCCTTCCGCGTCGTGTTCCGGCGTCGTGGCGCTCTGACCGGCTATCCAGGTGGGCGTCTCGTCGCGGAAGGACGAGCCGCCCCGGTTGATGAGCACCTGGATGTAGCGGCCCGTGTTGGGAAGCTCGTCCGTCGGACCCTCGTACAGGCGCGTATGCACCAGCAACAGGTCCTGAAACCCATCGTTGTTGACGTCGAAATGCGTCAACCAATTGACGCGCGTGTAGCCGCCGTTGAAGGTGGTCGGTCGAGGCAGCACGGTGCGGGTCGGATAATGTCCGGTGCCGTCGTTCGCCAGCACGGTGCTGGGCGAACCAAGGCCGAGGCGGCCGGGACCGAGCGGTCCGAGCACGAGCTCGGGGGCACCGTCGTTGTTCAGGTCCGCGAGGTGGTTCCCGATGAAGTTCCACCAATCCACCGGGACGTTGAACAGCACCATGTCGGACGCGCGCTCTCGCTCAATCGTGAACGTGCCGTCTCCGTTGTTCACCATGAAGTGATCAAAGACATTGAGGCCACCTGAGCTTGTGACCCAGATGTCCGTATCGCCGTCGAGGTCGATGTCGCCTGATGTCGCGGATTTGAGATGGAGGTCGGCGGGTCCCGAGAGGGGGACTGGCGGATCTCGCTCATGCTCGCGTCTGACCGCGTCCGCGAGCGCATCCGACGGCCGTAGCCGACCGTCTGGACTGCTCAAGAACAACTGCGGTGGATTGCCGTAGCCTTCCCGGCCCGCGAACACATAAACGCCCTCGTCGAAGACCGCGAGGTCGGCCCGCCCGTCGCCGTTGAAGTCGTCCGCGACCACGATCGGGCTGCGCACGTCAATGGCGCCTTCAACCAGCTCCGGCGCGTGCCTGAAGCTGCCATCCCCCACGGCTGCGAACACGCGCAGCGTCGCCTTCGGGCCGAGTCGATCCTCCGGCGTCGCCGTCTCCGTCGAGTAGTAGGCGTCGTACTCGTCGAGGCCTCCCGCAAGGACGTCGTCACGTCCGTCGCCATCGAAGTCTGCGACGGCGAGCACGTTGTCGAGCCGGCCGAGTCCGGGCTGCGTGACCACGCGCGTGAAGCTCACCACCCCTTCGCAGACGACTCCCGTGAAATCGGCGATAGCAGCCACCCACGCCTGCATCGCCGCCGTGTCTGGCACGCACAGACCGCTCCCGTCGACATCCAACCGCTCAAGCGCCGACAAGCCGGTCAGGCTCTCGGGAAGCGGCCCGGTCAGCATCGTGTAGCTGAGACCCAGGTCCGCCAGACTGGTCAAGTTGCCGAACTCGGGTGGAAGCGGCCCGGTCAGCAGGTTGCCGGAGAACCCCAGCAAGCGAGGCCTGCTGAGGTTGCCCAGCTCGGCAGGAATCGAGCCGGTCAGCGCGTTGCCGTCGAGGCCGAGGAACTCAAGCTCGGTCAGGTGCCCCAACGCGGCTGGGATAGAACCCGTCAGCCAGTTCGACTGGAGATTCAGCGATTCGAGGCGGGCCAGATTGCCCAGCTCCGCCGGAATGCGCCCGGTCAACCCGCTGTTGCCCCCGATCTCCACCCACCGCAACTGGGAGAGGGTCCCGAGTTCGGCGGGAAGCGACCCGGTCAACCCGTTGTCGACGTATCTCCGTGCGGTCTCGTCCCAGCCGCCGAGCCGCAGCCCGGTAACGCGGCCGTCGGTCACCTCGACGCCGTACCAATCCTCAAGCGGCGCGTTGCTCAGCCAGCTGGTGTTGTTCGTCCAGTCGTCGCCGCCCGTCGCGCGGTAGACTGCCTCAAGCGCCGCCCGATCCGTCGCGGCGCTCCCCTGCCCCGCCGCGTCGGCGGCGAGACCCGCCCAGACGGCAAAGACCCCCAACGCCAGCGACATCCGCCGGCAGCAATGACGTCCAGGCATGCTCAATCCCTTCACCCGGACCGCCCACCACCGCGGGGCCGGCGGTGCGGCGCCGCCGATGGGGTGACGACGTTCGCCGGCATGAAGGCCGAAGTTGACGAACATCTGCTCCCCCGGCTTCGGGGTTGACCTCGGTGCTCGTGCGGGCGTGAAACACCATCCCCGTGTACTAGGACGTTCGTGAGGACGAAAGCGAACGGTCCCGACGTCGGGGGAGCTGTGGAAGCCCCATTGTCCAACCCACGAAGTGGGCGTCAAGCCGACGGAACGCCGGCGGGCTCCGGCGGGTCCGCCAATGTAGCCGAGGCCCCGCGCGGGGCTCGTCGGCGGGCCCAGAAGCGCGCCGCAGCCACCGCCGTTTCGACGCACCCGTCGGCACTCTTCCTTGCTCCTGAAGCTCGGCGAAGTGGCCGGGCGGCGGTGTGACCCGCAGTTAACCGAACCCCGCTTATTCGACCCATGAGGCCGGCATGCTTGACCCACGCACCCGCGGCCGCGGCTTTCTGCACAGGCCTCGACGGTCATGGATCTGCTCCCTTGCTTCGCACGACGTACGCCAGCCTACAAGTCCTTCACGGCAATCGGGATTCCCTGTTCGGTTAGCTCTCTCGCCAGCAGTGTCCCGGCCTCGGTCACGCGGTCGTGGAACGGTATGTAGATGAGCCCTTGGATATCAGAAGGCCGCTCCATCGCCTACTGGTCCTTCAGGAGAATCACCACTCGGCTCCTCTCCAAATCAGGGCTGGCCAACAGCATGCCCAGCTCCAGCACGACGTTCTGTCCGAACAGCGAGGCCGCGGTCAACGGCGACGCTCCCGCCCCTCAACGACGCCGCTCCCGCCGGCCGGCCTTTCCCCGCGCCGCTCCCGCCGGTTCGAGCCGGTCTTCGGGTGCTGGAACCTGGCCGGCCGGCCGGCGCAGCAGCAGCCGCGCCACCTCGAGATCCGCCCGCGCCGTCCGGCCGGCGAAGAACTCGGCGGTCCGCAGCGCCGAGATCTTCTCGGCCACCGCCGTCACTACGAACTGGTTGATGCTCGTGCCGTCGGCCTTGCTGATCTCCGCGACGGCCGTCTTCAGCGACGCGGGCAGCCGCAGCGGATAGGTGCTAAGCTGTTTCTTCATGGCGAAAGCCTCCTCAACGCCTCCTGGGGCGACAGCAGCGCGATGCCGAAGCGGGCGGCCGCCCGCTCGAAGTCCTTCCGGTTGAAGGTCACCAAGGCGTCGGCCGCGCCGTTGATAGCGGTGTCGAGCACCATCTCGTCCGCCGGGTCGTTCAGCTGCGGACGCCACAGGAACCGGGTCGCGACGGGCTCGGCGACCGCGCACAGCGCCGTGACGATGGCCTCGACCTCGGCCTCGCTCAGGCCCGACACGACCCGCTGCGCCGGATCCTGACAGACCGCCTCGTATTCCAGCGCCAGCGGCACGGACAGTGCCAACGCGAACGACCCGCTCAAGGCCCGGTCGATCAACGCCGCCGACGCGCCGGCCGGACTCCGCAGGCCGGCGACAAGGACGTTGGTGTCCAGCACCAATCGGATCACTGGAGATATGATATCTAATCCGTTGCGGGTGGTCGTCGACCCGCTCCTGGTAGGGTACCGACCTCAGCCCAGGCCGACCCGGAGATGGTCGCCCGCTAGCGCGGCCGGCTGCGTTGTCCCTGGCCCTGGATCGACGCGCGCGATGGGCCCCCTGAGCGCCCCAGCCCAGGGCCGCTCGCCGCAGGTCGTCCCCTCGAGCCCAGCGCCTACGCTAAAGCGGGTGTCCACCCGCGTCGCGGCCTCAGAGGGCGAGGACCCCGCTCAGGCGATGCGGAGCGTTCCGCGTCGACCAGCGCGTCGGCGCAGAGCCGCTCGATTCGTCGTCGTGGCCCGGCAGGGATGGTTCGCGTGCGCGGGCAGGTCCTCGACGAACCTGCGGACCAAGTCCTCGTTCGACTGCGCCCGTGGCGCTTCTTCGCGGAGCCGGTCCCCGAGCTCACGCGGTCAACCTCTACCACGACTTCGCCTCCGGCCTCCGCGACGACCGGCCGGGTCTCGACAGCTGATCGCGCTCCAGGGACCCCGCCAAAACGCTTCAGCATCCGGCCCCGCGCGGTCCGCCGTATCGAGGCCCATCCCGCGTCGTTCTCGCCGACTGCAGGAGCGGCGGGTGGGGGCCGTCTCGACCCGGCCCGGGCGGCCGAGAGCCGCGGGCCGAGGCGGGCATTGCCGCACGTCCGCGGTTCGAAGACCGCTCGTGTGCCGGGGCGCTCTGCCGCCTCGACGCCTAGCTCAACGACCGGCCGCTCGGGGACGCGACCTTGACCTCCTACCTCGCCGAGCTCCACGACCAGGGTCCGGCCGCTGGCGAGCGCGTCGACCGCGATGGCCGCGACGACCGGCCGGGACTCCTCCAGCTGCCTGCTCGTGCGACTGGGAGGCCGTCGGTCTTCGAGACGCCGGCGTAGCCGATCAGCCTGTGTCGCAAACGAAGGTTTGCGACACAGGCGCGGACCGGCGAGCATCTTCATCCTCGTTCAGATCACGATGCGTTCGATCTCGTCGACGGTCACCGTGTCCGCCGGCCGGTCGTAGAGCTTCATCGTCTTCGGCCGACGCGTGCCCTGGGCGTGCTCAGGTCGCCCGGTGCCGCCGGCGTGAACGTCCTCGTCCGGTCCGCGAACCGGACCCCCGCGGTCGGGAGGACGTCCGGCTCGACGCAGCCGCCGGTGGCGACCGCGCCGGTTCCGGACCGCCTGGAGGCCTCCGTCCGAGGACCTGCGACGAGCTCGGCCGCGGCCGCGGGTGCGACGTCGACGCCGGCGGCGAGACCGGGGTGCGCGAGCCGCACGGACGAGCTCGTCGACGGCGACCGGCGGCCCCCCCGGACCCGCCGGCGACCGCCTCGAGCCGAGGTCCGGCCTGGACGGCGTGATCGACTGTTGGCGGACGCGCCGCCCGCCCCGTCACCGTTGTGCCGCCCGGACTCTGGACCCCGGGTACGGTGCTGGCCGGGTGCCGCCGGGCCTCTCGCCACCTGAGCGCCGCGGGCCACCCCCGGCGAGGTCCCGGCCGGCGCCCGTGTCTTCGGTGTCGGGCATCTTTCGGCGATAACAGGGGGGCGCATGCTCGACACCCACGCCGTCGCCCGTTCGCTCACCGACGCCGAGTTCACGCCGGCCCGAGGCCGACGCTATCACCGACGCGGTCCGTTTGGCCGCCGAGCACGGCGACCACGTCACGTCCGATCACTCAAGGTCGGTCTCGGCGAGGTCCGAACGGAGATCGCCGAGTTGCGGACGGAAATCGCCGCTCTCGACACGCGCCTCTCGACGCAGATCGCCGGCGTGCGCACCGAGATTGCGGGCCTTGAGACCAGACTCATCCGCTGGATGGTCGCCACCGTGCTCACGACCGGCGGGCTGACCTTCGCGCTCCTGCGCTTCCTCGGCTAGGCCGCCGCCCTCCGGCGGCTCGACGATCAGAGTCGGTTGGGTGGCAGATAACGGTCCGCCCCCTGTCGGGAACCGTGAACCGCCCACGCCGCTTCGGCGGCCGGCGGGCCGTTCGAGCAACAACGGCACGCGGCTGCGCCGCCAGGGGGAGCGCTACTTCGCCGACGGGCTCCGCGAGCTCCCCGACGACCGCCGCCTCGCGATTCTCGCGGTCTGCGCCGTCGAGTGGGGGATGTTCCTCGCCGACGCGGTGGTGGAGACCCACGACCGGCACGACGGCAGAACGTATCGCGAAACCGCCCGGGCCTGCGAAGCCACAGCTCGGGGACGAGACGGCCGCGGTCCGCGAGGCGCTCCGGGCAATTCGCCGAGCTGGGGACGGCGCTGATCGGCGCGCGGGACACCGGTGAGGCCCTCCACACGGTGCGTCGTCGTGGCCGGCAGGATGGTTCGCGTGCCACGGCAGGCCTCGACGAGCCTTCGGACCAGGTCCTCGTGGACGGCCGGCGTCGACGCGGTCAACGTCTACCACGACCTCGCGTCCGGCGTCCGCGACGACCGGCCGGGACTCGACAGCTGCCTGCGCGCAGCGTGTGCTGATAGCCGTTGACGTAGTTCGCCTGCCCCATCCACTGCAGACGCTTCGCCATACGCTCAGCGTAGCAGTGTTTACAGCCGGGGCTGATCTCGCCCCCTCCCCGCAAACGACCCGTGCATGAGGCCGGGTATCGTGCAAGTGCCGACGGCCCCTTTCTGGACATGGCGCTCGGGCCGGAAGCTCGGTCGCCCGAAGGGCTCGCTGGGCGTCTCACGGCTCGACGGCAAGGAGGACGAGATCCGGCGCGCTGCTCCCGCTATGTGTCCGCGCCGACACCCTGGCGGGTCTCGGCGACCACCAGGTCGACCACGGCCCGCAACGCTTCTTCCTGAGTGTCGCCCTCCAGCCGGCGGAGCCGAAAATGGTCGAGCTGGCGGTCGGCGCCGCTACCTTCCCGAATGACGGTGAGCACGTGGCCGAGCTCCCGCTCGCAGCCGAGCGCGTGGGCATCCTCCGCCAGGTCCTCCACCAGCCGCGCGGCGTAGTCCTCGATGTCCACGCGGCCCTCGCCGCCGGACGTGTCGCCGAAGAACGCCAGCACGCCGTAGCGCTGGGCGAGCCAGCGGTTCTCCGCGATGATCTCGGTCGGCAAATCGGGGGGCAGCCGCCCCGACGCGTCGAGGCGCAGCAGGCGCCGGACCAGCGACGCATAGAGAGCCACGATGCCCGCCACCTCGGCGAGACGCGGGCAGACGTCGCAGATCCGCAGCTCCACCGTCGGAAAGCGATCGGACGGGCGGATGTCCCACCACAGCTCGCTGCCGCTCCGGATGAAGTTCATGCGCCGGTAGGTCGCCAGGAGGCGCTCGTACTCGGCCCACGACGACAACGGGCTCGGCAGGCTCGTGCGGGGCAGCACGCCCATGATGTTCAGGCGGTAGGACTTGAAGCCCGTCTCGCGCCCGCCGTGGAACGGCGACGACGTGGACAGCGCATTGAACAACGGCAGGTACGGCCGCATCGCGGTCATGACCCGAATGCGCGAGTCGGGGTCGCCGAAGCCGGCGTGGATGTGCATACCGCCGATGAGCTGCTGCCGCACGCTCTCCTGAAAGGTGACGACGAATCGCTGGTAGCGTTCCCGCGGCGTGATCAGTTGGGACTTCCATTCGGCGAACGGGTGGGTCGACGCCCCCAGCACCGCCAACCCGTGCTTCTCGGCAGCCTCGATCACGAGGCGACGGGTTTCCCGCACCGCCTCGCCCGCCTCGGCCACCGACCCGCACACCCGGGTGCTGGTCTCGATCTGCGTCCGCAACACCTCGTGCGCCACCGTGTGGGGCCCGCGGTTCCGCTCGCACGCCTCGAAGATGGCCGGGTCCGGATCGGACACCAGGTCGCGGGTATCGGGGTCGACGAGGAAGAACTCCTCCTCGACGCCGAGGCTGATGTCGAGAGCGGATTCACTCACGGCGATGCCTGCGTCACCCGCTCTTCCTCGTCGCCTGGACTCTCGTACCGCCGGTGAGAACAGAGACTCCCGGCCCTACCAGCCGTCACGGGGCGGCGTCGGCGCGTCCACGCGAACCGTCACGATGTCCGTGTCGTGGAACTGCTGGTGACGAACCGACGAGGCGATGTGGCGCAACAGGCGCAGCGACACCTCCCTCTCCACCAGCAGGTCGTCGGGCCGCTCCGCGAGTAGCCCGATGCGGTCCTGGATGTTCTCCTCGCCGACCGCGGCGACGAACTCGAGGACCGCACCCTCCGTTTCCTTGCGCGCCGTCAGGAACAGGCGCCGTCGCGCGCGTTCCTCGCCGGCCTCGTCCTCGCCCACCAGCGTCAGCAGCGTCTCCTCGCTGGCCGCGTCCAGGCGGTCCACCATCTTCGAGTCCCAGCCGCTGCGCACCGCGAACTCGCCGATGAACTTCCGGATCCTCGGCAGGACCGACACCTCGGCCTCGACCTCGAGCCGGCTCACCCGCGGCGCCGTCACCTCCAGAAACAGGGTCATCCCGATGGCCACCAGACCGCCGACGGTGATGCCGTTCGCGAGCAGGCCGCCCGCCACCTCCGCGAGGTACTCCGGAAACAGCACGCCGTTCTGACAGCCGACGCCGACCCAGAAGCCCAACCCCGCGATGAGTCCCTTGCGGTGGTCGATCCCGCCCTGGATGACCTCGGCCATGCCCCGTACGAAGATCAGGGCCAGGAGGACGATCAGGTAGGCGGCATACACCGGTCCCGGGACGGCCAGGACCGCGGCCAGCGCCTTGGGGAGGAACGCGAGCACGATCATCAGCGCTCCCGCCGCGACGCCGACGCTGCGGGCGGCGACCCCGGTGATCTCGATCGTCGGGACCGCGACGGTGGTCGTCTGGGTCGGCATGATGCCGCCGACCCCGCACAGCAGCTTGCTGACCCCGTCGGCGGCCACCGCGCCTTCCACGACCCGGTAGTCCACCGCCCGCGCCCGCCGCCACGACACGCGCTGGACCGCGACGGCGGCGGTGATGGTCTGGATGGTCCCGATGACGGCCACGAACGCGAAGGCGGGCAGAAGCCCTGCGAACGCCGGCCCGAAGTCGAGATCGAGGCCCGGCCACGCCCCCTGCGGCAGCCCGACCCAGGACGCCCGGAGCACGCGTTCGACGTCGTACAGCCCGAAGGCCGCCGCGACGACCGAGCCGGTGACGACCCCCAGCAGCGGCGCCCACAGACGCAGCCGCGGCGCCGCCTTGAGGTGGATCACGCTGATGACGAGCACCGTCGCCGCCGCGGTCAGCGGCGCCGCCGGCCCCGGCACGCCTTCCGGCACGTCGGTCAGGCGGCCGAAGACGACGGGCAGCACGGTGGCCGGTATCAGCATGTTCACGGTGCCGACGATGGTCGGGGTGAGGAACCGGCGGAACAGCGACAGGCGCGCGGATATCGCGAGCGGAAGCAGGGACGAGACGATGACGAGGACGGCGAGCACGCCCGGGCCGCCCTCGGCGAGGGCGGTCACGCAGATGCCGATGAAGGCCGCGGCCGGGCCCGTCGTCAGGATGTAACCGGCGCCGATCCGGCCGATACGCAACGCCTGCAGGACCGTGGCGACGCCGCTGACAGCCACCGTGCAGAACACGGCCCACGACAGGTAGGCCTCGGTCTCGCCCGCGGCCCTGACCACGATCGTGGGGAACGCGACCAGTCCGGTGATGCCGAGCACGACGAGCTGCGCGCCGCATCCGAGAACGAAGCCGCCCGGAGGGCGCTCGTCGGGCTGGTAGCGAAGGTCGCGATCCCGGTCCTTGCGACTCATGTGAATCTCACCGGGCGTGTCGGCCCCGTGTCCAGGCCCGGCAGCGGCGGCCGTCAGAAACGGAACAGCTTGTTGAACTTGACGACGAGACCGCGGTTCCGCAGACTCCAGCCCCGGTCGGGCCGCAACGCGCCGGTGACGTCGTGGTCGTCGGTGTAGACCACGAACAGCTCGCTGCCCGGGCTGTACTCCCAGCGCAGGCGCAGGTTGCTGCCGAAGGACTTGCCGGCCGAGTTGTACTGAACGAGCCCGCTGAAGAACATGCGCGGGTTGAACGCGTAGTTGATCCGCGCCACCGCCAGGTTCGTCTGGAAGGCGCCGAACGGGGTGTCTATCCAGTTGAACGACACCGTCGGCTCCACCGACATCTGCGGCAGCACGCCGATTCGGCCCTGCGTCAACTCCAGCGTCGTCAGGTCCCCGCCGAAGTAGGCGCCCCGCCTCAACACCGCCGTCCCGTTGATGCGCCGCTGCTGGCCGATGGAGTACGCCACCTGAACATCGGAGAAGCCGTAACCTCCCGCCGGGATCGAGAAACCGGAACCGGGGGCAACGAACGGCCGGACCAACAGCTCGTAGCTGTCGGTCGCCGTAAAGGTCAGCCGGTCGCTGGACTCGAACTCGGTCTGGAACGCCACGATGTTCTGGCGCGTCTCCAGGTGGTTCTCGTCGGCGGTGACGATGTAGTCGATGCTCCCTTCCAGGCTGAACTGCCGAACGCTCTCGATCGACTGCGGCCGCGGGCTGAAGCGTGCCGACGTGAAGGTGCGCCGGAAGTTGTCGCGCCGCAAAAAGCCCACCTCCGGCAGGAAGTTGTCCTCCACCGCGAGGTGATCCACCTGGAAGCCGTAGCGGTCCGCCGCGTACTCGAACTTGCCCTGGTAGCTCAGGTCCTTGCTTCGGTACTCGGGATCGGGCAGCCGCGTCCGGGCAAGATACGTAATCAGACTGACGTTCTCGAAGAAGGCAAAGGTTCCGTCGATGCCGTAGGCCTGGCTGGCGCCCGGCGCCACCCGCGAGACCGACCGGTTGGTGAACATCCCGCCGATCGAGCTGCGGCGCAGGATGTCGCGCCGCAGCCGCACCACGGTGAAGTTGGTCGGCTCGGTGGCCGACAGCACCTCGTCGCCGGCGTGGATGTTCAGCGCCCCGACGTCGAACTGTCCGATCTTCCCGGTCACCCGCGCGCCCCCGACGATCGGCACCACCCGGGACGCGCCGTCGGGACCCCGCTCCAGACCGATCTTCCGGCTGTAGAAGAGTTGCGGAACGTTGACGTCGCCGAAGAACCCGCCGACCGGCTCGCCGGCCGGGCCGGCGACGCGCGTGATGCCGCCGCGAGCGAAGCCGAAGATGCCCCGTCCTTCGAGGAAGAACTCCCGCTTCTCGGGAAAGAACAACGGAAAGCGGGTCAGATTCACCTGCCGCTCGTCCACCTCTACCTGGGCGAAGTCCGTGTTCCAGGTGAAGTCGGCGGTCAGGTTCTGGGTGATGCCGTACTTGACGTCGATGCCGCCGTCGCCGCTGCCCTCGTCGATCCTCGCCGGGGTCGCCGCCATGTCCGTGGTCAAGCCGCCGATGGCATACGGCTTGATCTCGATGTTGCGGCCCGCAGGCGGAGGCTCGATGCCAACCAGCGAGCCGGCCTGCGAAATGCGGAACATCCCCCGGGCGCCGCTGCCGGCTCCGGACGCGACCGGCAACCGCGTCAGGTACGCCCACTCGTTCTTGCGCCGAATGGCCCGGCGGAGCTGGACGCCCCAGATGTAAGGCGGCTCCGAGCGGTAGCGCAGGGTCCTGAACGGAATCTCCATCTCCAACGTCCAGCCGCCGTCGAAACGCCCGCTTCGCACATCCCACACCGGGTTCCAGTCCGTGTTCGGATTGCCCTCGTTCATGAACTGCGCGTCGGCGCGGGCGCCGAGCGGATTCGTGTAGAACAGCAATCCGTTGCGGCGGTCGTAGAACGTATCGAACAGAACGGCGAAGGTATCGTTCTGCCGCAACTGGTTGGTGTCCCGGCGCATCTCGTTCGCCACCCACTGGCTCTCCGGGGCCGAGTCCCAGACCCGCGCCGACACGTAGATGTTCGTCTCGTCGAACAGGATCCACGCCTCGGTCCGCTCCGTCGCCGCCGCCCCCACGTCGGGCGTCAATTGAATGAAGCCGCTGATGGCGGGAACGGTCCCGTAGACGGCTTCGTCCAGCACGCCGTCGAGGTCGATGCTCCCGTCCAGCCTGATCGCACGAACCGTCGCCCGACCCTCCTCGTCGCGCGTCATCACCGCCGGCGGAACGGGAGCCGCCGGGCCATCGATGAGAGCTGGATCGACCATGCCCGCGAAGTCCACCTGGCCGGCCGGCGCCTAGCGCACGAAGCCCGACAGCAGAAGAACCGACGCGATCACCAGGCACTTCGTCCGCAACACTCGATCCTCACCGTGGCCCGTCGCCGTCGAGAGGCGATTCGGCAGACCAACACCGCCTGCACTGCCCGGGACGCAGGACGTTCCAAGGCCGATGTAGCGCAGCCAGACTGGAGAGATCACCAAGATTCCATCCTATGTCTTCTGCGTCGCGGCCATCGTCCTCTTCAGCTTCGGGTGCTCCGGCAATCCGACCGAGCGAGCCGCGAGGCCAGTGGACCCAAAGGCCAGAGGTCCTACCTGGATTCGAGGTCGGCATCCCGCGCCAGCGCCACGCCGAGGGCGTTTACCATAGCGTAGTTCCCCTCGTGGCACGCGTACTCCAGTATCCCTTCCGGACTCCCAATGGTCGTCAGCGGAATCGCGCCGGTCCACGGTTCCGTGTACAGGTCCGGATCGTCGACCGTGAACCGGTATTCGATGAACTCGTCGGATACTCGCGTGAACCGTTCGTTGAGGTGCAGGGCACTGCTCGCGCCGCGGTAGGTACCGCTGCCGCCCCCGCCGTGGGGTATGAGGCTGAACTCGTTGCCGACGAAATTGGTCGTCTCGACCACGAGCGTGTCGCCCTCCCAGCGTCCCACCGAGTCTCCGAGCCACTGGCGCATGTGCGGAGGAAGGTGTGACCTGCCGTCCACGGGAATGATGCGGGCATCATGGATCATCTCGTAGACGATGACCACGTACCCCGGAACCTGGAGGAAGTGATAGACGTTGTTGGCTATCCGGGGGAACATCGCATCCGGCAGGCCGCGCGAGATGCAGCGCATCCACACGGTGACATCCTCGACCCAGGCACCCGGCCGCGGCTCGTCCAGGGACAGGCCCCGGCGGTCTTCCTGCCGGGCGTCCCAGCGCTGCTGCGCTTCTGGCGTCAGGGGCGGCAGCTTGCCGTTGACGGGCTCTACGATGAAGTGCGTGACGTCGATCGGCGGCGTCGCCCCTGCCCGGACGCCCTCACCCCAGACATCCCAGTCATAAGTAAGGCTTGCGGCGCCGGGGAGCCTGGGGCGATTGCGCCTCCTTCTTTCCGTTTCCGCGATGTCCTCCTCGGTCTGGAGTTCGAGGGGCGTCGCATTCCACGGGGTGTTGTTCCATATGCCCTGGAGGTCAGGGTCTCCCCACGGCGTCCGTGGCTGTTCCCATGTCTCATCCTTCACCGCCGCCCCCACGGCATCCGTCACTTGACCCGCTGCGCCGTGTACGCCCAGCAACAAGACGACGCCCGCAACCACGAAGCGCACCGCACAGAGACGTCTGCAACTCATCCTGAACCTCCCATCCCGGTGGCACGACGAAAACTACGGCATAGCGCCTGCACGATGGAAATGGCGGCTGTAAGGGGATGACGACGAAGGGTGGCGTACGTGCGAGGGGCGCTTCTCAGCGAGTGCATGCACAAGGAGGAACCCATGGCAAACGAATGCAAGTACCCAAGCGATGCCGTAAAGGTCAACCGGGACGATGTCGTGACCGTTGCGGACGTGTCGACGCATCGGCAGGCGCGCACGCTGAGCCGGCTGTCCACTGATGACACGGAACCCCGCCGTCGCGCAGCGCCCATTGCGCTCCACCGCTTCTATGCGCCTTCGACGACGACAACATTGGTCGCGGAGAACCGGTTGAGCTCCTGTCTGATGTCGGCGTAGTCCGCTGCTTCCTGCCACTCCTTTGCCTGCTGGACGGTGTCGAACTCGAGTACGACGAGGCGGTCCGGCGTCCAGTTGCCCCGGATGACTTCATGAGCCCCGCCCCGCACGAGGTACCGGCCACCGTGGGCCTTGACGATTGCCGGCACCTGATCGAGGTGAGCACGGAACGCGGCGTCATCCGTCACTCTTGCATCGATGATTACGTAAGCGGCCATTTCTCCTCCATCGGACGTTGTCAGCCAGATATCGTGGTGTCGCGATTTCAACGCCCCTGCGCCCTCGCCCGGTCTTCGCCAGCCAGCCAAGGCCCCGTGCCAAGTTAATGCCCGTTGCTGCATTGGACCAGTGCCCATCATAACTGACGATTGATGATATTGGGGAATTCAATAGATGATATTTGGATATAATATGGCTGCTTTTAGAACTCGAAGCGTCCCTCCGTTCGACAGGTACGCCGTGATCCCCGTCGCCCGGAAGGTGTGGCAGGCACGTCGATGGCGGCAGCCCCGCGGACGTCCGCCACTATTTCCGCACCCTCGGCATCGCGGTGCTGGAAGGCCGCGAGTTCACCGTCGCCGACCACGCCGACTCGCCGCTCGTGGCGGTCGTCAACCGCACGCTGGCCGAGCGTCTCTGGCCCGGTCGCCCGGCCGTCGGACGGGTCCTCACGTTCCCGCGCAGCGGCGGGAACGGACCGTGATCGGCGTGGTCGACGACGTGCGCTACCTACGGGCTGGCCGAGGCGGCGCGGTCGCTCGCGATGTGGGCACGTTGCGAGAACCGGGCCGACGAGGCGTTCGAACCGCTGGCGGGGCCCGGGACCTGGCCGGCCGCACCGGCACGGCAACGGCGGTGCGCGGGTGGCTGGCCGTTGTCAACTACCCGGACGGCATAGAGCGGCTGGACCCTGCACAGCTCGCGTGGGCCGGGTCTGCCGATGCGGACGACTGGACGTGTGTCCCTCAGGGAGACACTGTTTCCGTAAATGCCAATTCGTCGCCAGAATCTGTTGTTTTGTGTCCATAATTTCGCCTCCGTTCGGCTATAGTGTGAACCACCCGCCGAGGAGAGCGCCGGACGATGTCGTGTTTCGGACAATTGGATGCCGCCGACCACCCCTTTTGGCGGCCCAACAGGCAATGACGAAGGTCGGAGTCCCGCGGACGGGACCGGCCAGGGCAACGACGAGTGCGGAGAACCGCCCGCGTCCGTGTTCAGCTAAGCGAGCGGCTGATTCGGTGGGAGAGGCAAGTGCGCCGGCGTCACGAAGGCCGCCGCCCTGTCGCCGGGCTGGACAGCGGCCCCAACTGAAAGACAATCGGTGCCGCTTCGGACTACTAGACTCCTTGGCCGGCCGGCATCTTTACAGATGAGTGAAGTTTTGATCGTAGTTTCTTCGCCACCGATAGGGCTCGGCCTACATGTCTCGTCGGTCTGAGGCGGAGCCTCGCTAGCCTGGATTATTCGTGAAGATGGTGATTCTGGGGGAGACACAGGAGCCTCCGCGTGGTACAAACGTTGTGTCCACAAGCGTTTAGCCACAACGGAGGCCCCTGCATGACACCTGACAAGATATCACAGACTGTCCTGTTCCCGGACCTCTTCGACAAGCCCCTCGTCGCGACGTTCAACCGCGAGCAGGCGAGTTCCGACGGCGGCGGCGTCCTGCTCAAGGCGGCCGAGCGCGTGTACGGCCTCGTCAAGGCGTTTGCCGGGTGTCTCGCCGACAAGCGCGCGCCGGAGAAGATTCGGCACACGCTCTCGGAGCTGGTCGGACAGCGGATCTTCGGCATCGCGTGCGGTCATCCCGACGGCAACGACGCGGACCACTTGGCGGAGGACCCCATCCACAAGCTGCTGCTCGGGCGAGACCCGGTGGCCGGCGCGCCCCTGGCGTCGCAGCCGACGATCTCGCGGTTCGAGAACGGCGCGGGCCGCGGCGCGCTCTACCGAATGGCGCGGGAGTTGGCGGCGAGCGTGATCGAGCGGCATCGGCGCCGCCTGCACCGGCGGGTGTGGCGGATCACCATCGATCTGGATCCGACCGACGACCGGACGCACGGCGCGCAACAGCTCACGTTCTTCAACGGGCACTACGACAGTTGGTGCTATCTGCCGCTGCTCGCGTTCCTGACTTTCAACGACGAGAAGGAGCAGTATCTGTGCGCGGCGCTGCTGCGGCCGGGGAACGCGGTGGCGGCCGACGGGACCCTGGGCCTGCTGTGTCGGCTGCTGCCGATGCTGCGGGCGGCGTTTCCGGCGACGCCGTTTCTCGTCCGGCTCGACGGGGGCTTTGCGACCCCGGAGATCCTCGATTTCCTGGATGCCGAACCGGGGCTCGACTACGTGGTCGCGATGGGCAAGAACGCGGTGTTGCAGCGGCATGCCGAATCCGCGATGGCGGTGGCCCGCGCGCAGAGCGAGGCCAGTGGCCGAACCGAGCACGTCTATACCGACACCCGCTACGCAGCCGGCACGTGGGGCCACGAACGCCGGGTCGTGATCAAGGCGGAGGTGGTCCGGCTCAAGGGTCGCGAGCCGCGGGACAATCCGCGCTTCGTCGTGACGAATCTCTTGGAGAGCTCGCGCTTCGTCTACGAGTGGGTCTACTGCGCCCGCGGGGACATCGAGAACCGGATCAAGGAGTTGCTGGACGGCCTGCAGATCGACCGCACGAGCTGCTGCAAGTTCCTGGCGAACCAGTTGCGCGTGTTGCTGACCGCGGCCGCCTACGCACTCATGCAGGAGCTGCGGCTGCGGGCGGCGCGGACCGGCTGTGCCCGCACCCAGGTGACGTGGCTGCGCGACCGGCTGCTGAAGCTGGGGGTGCATGTCGTCGGCTCGGCGCGCCGCATCGTCCTGCATCTACCACGGGCGACGCCCCATCTCCACGCGTGGCGGCGCATCGCGCTCGCGCTCGGCGCCTGCGCGGGTCAGTAGTCAGAGCCCGCGCGGGGCTCGGCGCACGTCTCGGCCCGGGCCGGCACCGCCCGTTACCGGCAGAGCCTTCCCCCAACCTGGCCTCCGCGACCGCCCGGCGCCGTGAAGGGCCACTCTACGCCTCCTGCCGCGCCCGCCGCCACGTCCGAGAGGCTCCGCTCGCGGTCAAGCAAGCCCCGTCGGTGACTGATTCTCGACCCTCATGAATAATGCAGGCTAGAGTCTTTAGGCCAATGACAGACATGTACTCGGAATCGCTGGCCGGCCGCGTCGCGATCGTGACGGGCGGATCGCGAGGAATCGGACTGGCACGGCGACGGCGTTGCGGGAGGAGGGCGCCGACGTGCTGGTGTGCAGCCGTTCCGAGGCGGCCCTCGACCGGGCCGGCGCGCACCTCGTCCACACCCCGGGCGCGGGGCGGGTGGCGACGGCGGTCGCCGATGTCCGGCGCCATGACGAGGCGGAGCATCTGGTGACGGCGGCGGTCGACGAGCTGGGCGCAGTGGACATCCTCATCAACAACGCCGGAATCGGCCGTTTCGCGCCGGTGTCCGAGCTGACCGTCGACGCGTGGATCGAGACCATCGAGACCAACCTGTCCGGCGTGTTCTACTGTTGCCGCGCCGCGATCCCGGTCATGAAGCGCCGCGGCGGGGGCTGGATCGTCAACGTCAGCAGCCTCGCCGGCAAGCACCCGTTCGCCGGTGGGGTCGCGTACTGCGCGTCCAAGGCGGGCCTGAACGCGCTCACCGAGTCGCTGATGCAGGACGTCCGCGGGGACCGCATCCGGGTGAGCTGCGTGCTGCCGGGCTCGGTGAACACCGAGTTCGGGGGCGGCCGGCCCTCCGCGGACGCGGACTCGAAGCTCGACGTGTCGGACGTCGCACGGGCCGTGGTCGACCTGCTGCGCCACCCGGCTCGCAGCCTTCCCAGCCGGGTCGAGCTGCGCCCGTCCGTCCCGCGAAGAAAGTGAGGCTACTCGGCCAGCGTGGGCATCGTCGGGCGGCTCTGGGTCAAGGGACGAGTTTCTGGCGACGGTTCCCCGCGATTCACCGCCGCAGCGTGCGTCAGGCCCGCTCAAAGCCCGAGCGCGGCCCGCCACCCTGCGGGGCTACGGCGACGGACCACCCGCGCCTGGAAAACTGCTTGCGTGTCTTGATGATACCGTCCCACTCCGGTCGATGTTCCGCAAGGTCCTCGACCCGCCGCGGTCAGGGTCCACCATCTGCCGCTCTTCTCATCTCGCCGGCAATCGCGCCCACGTCCCGGCTCACCGACGCCGATACACGGCGCAATAGACCCGTGGTCGTCCACGTCAGCAAGTTAACGTCCTCCGCAGCGAGCAGCACGCCGTCGGCGACGACGACGAACTGGACCCGCGTGGCGACCGCGCAGGCGTCGCTGCCCAGGACGGGAAGGACCAGCAGGATAACCCGTGACGAAGAACACGAAGAACCCTGATGCGATGCAGCGGCAATTGGAGACCTTGCAGGAGCGCGTCGCCAGACTGTCGGCGGCCGTCCTCCGCGTCAGCGCGAGCCTCGACCTCGCCACCGTCCTCCAGGAGGCCGTCGACAGCGCCCGCGACCTGACCGGGGCCAGCTACGGCGCGATCGCGACCGTCGACGAGGCCGGACGCCCCCAGCAGTTCCTCAGCTCGGGCATCACGCCGGAAGAACACGGGCGCCTGGCCGGCTGGTCCGGGGGGCCGCAGCTCTTCGAGCACCTCCGGGACCTGCCGAGCCCGATGAGGGTCGCCGACGTGCCCGCCTACCTCGAGTCCATCGGGCTCACCACCGACCTGCTGCCGTACAAGACCATGCAGGCGACCCCGATGCGCCATCGGGGCGTCCACGTGGGCAGCTTCTATCTCACCGAGAAGGAAGGCGGGCAGGAGTTCACCGACGAGGACGAGGAGGTGCTCGTGCTCTTCGCCGCGCAGGCGGCGGCGGCCATCGCCAACGCCCGCGCCTACCGGGACGAGCAGCGGGCCCGGGCCGACCTGGAAGCCCTGGTCGACACTTCGCCGGTCGGGGTCGTCGTCTTCGACGCCCGGACCGGCCGGCTGGTGTCGCTCAACCGCGAGGCGAAGCGCATGGTCTCGGGCCTGGGCCGCCCCATCGACGAGCTGCTTCAGACCATGACCGTCCGGCGCGCCGACGGGCGTGAGGTGGCCCTGACGGAGCTGCCGCTGGCGCAGCAGCTGAGCAGCGCCGAGACCGTGCGGGCCGAGGAGATCAAGCTCTCGGCCCCTGACGGCCGCAGCGTGAAGATGCTGATCAACGCGACGCCGATCCCGGCCGAGGCCGGCGACGTCGAGTCGCTCGTGGTCACCATGCAGGACCTGGCCCCGCTCGAGGAGCTGGAGCGGATGCGGGCCGAGTTCCTGGCCATGGTGAGCCACGAGCTCCGGGCTCCGCTGACCTCCATCAAGGGTTCGGCCGCGACCGTACTCGACGCGGTGCCGGCCCTGGACGCTGCCGCCATGCTGCAGTTCTTCCGGCTCATCAGCGAGCAGTCCGACCACATGCACGGCCTCATCGGCGACCTCCTGGACCAGGGGCGCATCGAGGCCGGCACGCTGTCGGTCTCGCCGGAGCCGACGGCAGTGGCCGACCTGGTGGAGCAGGCCCGCAACACGTTCCTGAGCGCCGGCGGCCGCCACGCCGTGCGCATCGACCTGCCCGAGGACCTGCCGCCGGTGATGGCGGACCGGCAGCGCATCGTGCAGGTCCTCTCGAACTTGTTCTCCAACGCGGCGAGGCACGCGCCCGAGTCGTCCCCGATTCGGGTGACGGCGGCGCGGGACGGCGTGCACGTGGCGGTCTCGGTGGCCGACGACGGCCGAGGCGTGCCGCCCGACCGGCTGCCGCACCTGTTCCGGAAGCACGCCGGCGGCGCCGACGGCCATTCCCTCCGCGGCGGCGGGGTCGGCCTCGGTCTCGTCATCTGCAAGGGGCTCGTGGAGGCCCACGGCGGCCGCATCTGGGCCGAGAGCGCGGGCGTGGGCCGGGGCACCCGCGTCACCTTCACGGCGCCGGTGGCCGAGGCTCCGGGCCGCGCCGAAGCGGCCGGCGCCGCCCGGAGCCAGCCCGATGCGCCGCGCGACACGCCCGGGCGGGCCGGGCGGACGCCGGTTCTCGTGGTCGACGACGACCAGCAGATGCTGCGCTACGTCCAGGACGCGCTCACGGCCGCGGGCTACGCCCCGCTGGTGACGGGCGCCCCCGACGACGTCCCCGGTCTGGTGAGGAAGCACAGACCGCAACTCGTCCTGCTCGATCTCGTGCTCCCCGGGGCCGACGGCATCGAGTTGATGGAGCAGGTCGAGGAGCTGGCCGACCTGCCGGTCATCTTCATCTCCGCCTACGGCCGGGACGAGATCGTCGCCAGGGCGCTGGATGCGGGGGCCGCCGACTACATCGTCAAGCCGTTCTCGCCGACGGAGCTGACGGCGCGGGTGCGGGCGGCCCTGCGCCGGCGGGCCGAGCCCGAGCCCTTCGTGCTGGGCGAGCTGGTCGTCCGCTACGAGCAGCGCCGGGTCACCGTGGCCGGCCGGCCCGTCGAGCTGACGCCCATCGAGTACGAGCTGCTGCGCGTGCTCTCGCTCAACAAGGCGGCGGCCGCCCTCGAGGACGACCTCGCGCCGTGCTCGCCCCGGTGCCACGGTCGCCCGCCGGGGGCGCGCACGTGACCCGCCGTTGCACGCGGACGCCCCACGGGGCAGCCTGGAGTCCCGCCCCCGTGCCGCGGCGAGCCGGACGGCTGCGGACCCGCGTCGTGTCGCTCTCGCCGAGCTGCAGGGCGCCGGCGGGCACGGCCCGGGCCCGCGAGCTTGGCCGCCGCAACCCCGAGCGCCCATAATGCAGAGCATTCTTGGGTCGGCGGCGCGGCGGCAATGATCCCCGGCGAGTAGCAGGGCGTTCACCGCGCCGGTGACTCAAGAATCGATTGGACTGAACCGCTGCTCCGCCGCTCGGCTATGGGCGTTGCATGGCCGGGAGATGCTGCTGGGATGCCCGCGACGGGGCCATACGCTGAGAGTCTCGGCTGAAGCTGGTCGGTGGCGATAGCCACGAACGCCGTCCCGCGGCCGTGGTCGGGCGTCGAAGGCGCACGTCGACTGGCCCCGGTGGCCGGGAGCTGCGGAGGAGTGCCTGGCGGGCGCCGGGGGGCTCGTCACGACGAATCCAGGATGGCCGGCGACACCCACTTGCCGGCGAGGTGGTCGACGACGAGCATGTTTCCCTCGTCGCACCGGGGACACCGCCACAACGAGCGACCGGTCAGCGCCTCGTAGCGGTCCCGGTAGTCGATGGTGGCCGGGCCGGCGTGCTCCGCCGGTGGCAGCGGTGGCGCGTGCAGCAAGCGCCGGCACTCGGCGAGCTTCTGCCGGCGGGTGCAATTGGCGAGGAAGCCGTAGTAGCGAATGCGGTGGAAGCCGGGCGGGAGCACGTGGAGAAGCATGCGCCGGATGAACTCGGTCGCCGTCAGCGTCATGGTCTTCTGGCGGGACGCGCCGGCCCGACGATAGTCCTTGTAGCGGAAGCGCACGCAGCTGTCGTCGAGGCTGCAGAGGCGGTGGTCGCTGATGGCGATGCGGTGGGTGTAACGGCCGAGGTAGTCGAGGACCTGCTCGGGACCGGCGAAGGGTCGCTTTGCGTAGACCACCCATTCGGCCTCGCGGGCCGGTCGGAGGTGCTCGGCGAAGCGTCGGGGAGCGTTGAGGGCGTGCAGCCGACCGGCGAAGCGCAGCTTGCCGGTCTCGAAGGCGTCCTGCAGCGCCGCGAGGAGGACCCGACGGAAGTAGCGTGACAGGACCCGGACCGGCAGGAAGAACCCGGGTCGGCAGGCCACCCAGCCGCGACCGTCGCTCGCGAGCCCGCCGCCCGGAACAACGCAGTGCAGATGCGGGTGATGGACGAGCGTCTGACCCCAGGTGTGGAGGACGGCGAAGAAGCCGATCTCGGCGCCGAGGTGCCGGGGGTCGGCGGCGATGGTGCGGAGCGTCTCGGCGACGGCGCGGAAGAGGAGACCGTAGACGACGGCCTTGTTCTGGGTGGCGACTTCGGCGACCGCCGGGGGCACGGTGAAGACGACGTGGAAGTACTCGGTGGGCAGCAGGTCCGCCCGACGCCGTTCGAGCCACGCGGCGCGGGCCAGCGACTGACAGGTCGGACAGTGGCGATTGCGACACGAGTTGTACCAAACGCGGCGATGGCCGCAGTGGTCGCACTGCTCGACGTGGCCGCCGAGCGCGGCGGTGCGGCACTGCTCGATGGCCGTCATCACCCGGCGCTGCGCCGTGGAGAGGGCGGCCCCGGCCTGGGCCCGGAAGATGTCGCCGTAGCGGCGGAAGACCTCCGCCACGGTGGTCGTGGCGCGCGGCACGACCGTCGCTCAGGCGGCGTCCGGGGTGCGTTCCGGTACGGGCCTTGGCAGCAGGTCCAGCGGACTCGCGGTCGAGCAGACCGTGGAGGTCGCGACCCGCAGGTAGTTGGCCGTGGTCTGCAGGCTCCGATGCCCGAGCAGCAGCTGAATCGTACGCAGGTCGGTGCCCCCCTCGAGGAGATGGACCGCGAACGCGTGGCGCAGCGCGTGGGGAGAAACCGGCTTGGTGAGCTTCGCGCGGCGGACGGCGCGGCGGCAGGCAAGCTGGACCGCCTTGCGACTGATGGGCTTCTCCGGGCGCTCGCCGGGAAAGAGCCAGTCCCGGGGCCGGTCGACCTGCCACCAGGCGCGCAGCACCTCGAGCAGCTTCGGCGAGAGCATCACGTAGCGGTCCTTCTTGCCCTTGCCCTGCGCGATGCGAAGCACCATCCGCTGGCTGTCGATGGCGGACACGGTGAGATGGGTGGCCTCGGAGATGCGCAGGCCGGCGGCGTAGCACGCGGTCAGGATGGCGTGATGCTTGGCGGCCTTGACGGCGTCGAGGAACTGCATCACCTCGTCGCGGCTGAGCACGACCGGCAAGGACCGGGGCTTCTTCGGCACGGGGATCACGTCGTCGAAGACCCACTGTTTCCGGAGCGTGACCCGGTAGAGGAAACGAAGGGCCGACACGGCGACGACGACCGAGCTCGGCGCAAGACGGCGTTCGTTGGTCAGGTAGACTTGGTAGGCGCGGATCGCGTCCGGGCCGAGACGAGCCGGGGAACGGTTGAAGTGGCGAGCGAACCGCGCGACGGTCTCGACGTACGTCTGTTGGGTGCGCGGCGACAGCTGCCGCACCTGCATGTCATCGAGCATGCGCTGACGAAGAGATGTCATGGAGCGCTCCTCTGCGAAGGGGCCTGGGGGATTCCAGGCTGGCAGAGAGCGTACGGCGAGACGACGGACGAACGGCGGCGGTGCGACCAGCTCGCCGGCCGCCTCAGAGACGGCCGGTGGATTCAGCGTCTACCGCGAAGCGGTTTAGTCCAAAGGGGGTTATGGGATAGGCTATGGCGCGCTCGGCGACGAACGCGGAGGACGGACGCCCGGAGGACGGAGACGCAGAGAATCTCGGAAACGGCGGCCGGAGCCCGGGGACCGCGTCGCCCTTCCTCACCCGCGGCTCGCACACGGTGGGCGGGCTCCAGACCGCGCCGCGCGGGCGGCGGCGAGTCCGAAGGGGCTGGCCATCCTGACGGCGGCTCACTCGCTCCGCAGCGCGGCCGCGGTGTCGAGACGCGTGGCCCGCCGGGCCGGCAGGTCGCTGGCGAGTCCACCGGCCGCCAGCAGCCCTATCAGGCCGGCGGCCAGCGTCGCGGCGTCGTGGGGAGCGATGCCGTAGAGCTGGCTCTCGAGCAGCCGCGTCAGCGGCACCGCGACGACGAGACCGACCAGCGCCCCGACCGCCACGAGCCGCAACCCCTGGGCGAGCACCATCCAGCGCAACGAGACCTCGCTGGCCCCGAGGGCCACCCGGATCGCCAGCTCGCGCGTCCGCTGGCCCACCGCCATCGTCAGCACGGCGTACAGCCCGCCCATCGTCAGCACCAACGTGACCAGCGCGAGGAGCCCGGCGAGGAAGGCCGGCGCCAGCCAGCGGGCGAGCGCCTCGTCGACCCGGGCGCGCAGGGTTCCCGCGCCGCTCAGCGGCACCCCCGGATCGAGGTCGGCGAGCACCCGCCGGACGTGCTGCAGGGTGGTGCCGGCATCGGCGGGCGACCGCGCGTGGAGGAATGCCTCCGGGGAGAAGCGCTGGGCCAGGGGCAGGTAGGCGAGGGGCCGCGTCGCCTCGGCCAAAGCGTAGTAGCGCACGTCGTCGACCACACCGATCACGACCCGGTCCCCGCCGCTACGGGGGAACGTCAGGATCTGCCCGACGGCGGAGCGGCCGGGCCAGAGACGCTCTGCCAGCGTACGGTTGACCATCGCCACGAGCGGCGAATCGGCATGATCGGCGGCGGTGAACTCGCGGCCCTCCAGCACCGCGACGCCGAGGGTGCGGAAGTAGTCGGCGGACACCGCGTTCCCCAGGACCACCTGTAGGGGATCCCCCGGGATTTCGACCGAGATTGATAGCGTGAACTCGCTGAACGGGGTGTGCCAGGCGAGCGCCGCGGCGGTGACCGGCCCGTCGGCGCGGAGCGCGTCGAGGAGCCGCCGGTAGAAGACATGCCCCTCGGCATCGGAATAGCCGGCCGTATGGAGCTTGGCGACGACGATTCCTTCAGGGACGAAGCCGCGCGGAATCGACGCGACGCCGTGGGCGCTGCGCAGCAGGAGCCCGGCCGCGACCACCAGGACCGCAGACACCGCGACCTGTGCCGTCACCAGCGCCCGCTGCCGACCGCCACGGCCCGTCACCCTGAGCCCGGACGCCCCCGCGAGAGCCGGCGGCCGGATCGACGTCACCAGCAGCAACCCGAGGCAGACGGCCGCCCACGTTGCCCCGGCGACGGCCAGCGTCCAGAGCGCGGCGCCGGCGCCCGGACCCGCCACCTCGCCGAGCGGCACCAGTTGCGGCAGCGCCGACAGGACGGCACCCACCCAGCGCAGGACCACGAGCGCGGCCAGCCCCCCGGCCGCGACCAGCACCGCCAGCTCCGCCGCGAGGGGACGGACGAGGTCGCGGCGCGACGCCCCCAGCGCGCGCCGTACCGCGAGCTCGTGGGCCTGCTCGGCCCCGCGGGTGAGGAGCAGCAGGACCATGTTGCTGCACGCGGCCAGGAGGAAGATGCCCGTGATCACGGCCAGCACGGTCAGGAACCGGGTGGCCTCCCGGTGATACTCGGGACCGAGCCGGACGTGATTGACGGGTCGGGCGACGAACCGCCAGTCCCCGGTCCGCATCTCCGCCGACTCGGCGGGCAGCCGGTCCCGGGCCAGCGCCGCCAGCACCGCGGCATCGCCGCGCGATGCCGCGGTGCTGAGCCGCCCAACCGTGTCCAGCCAAGGCCACGGGCCGAGCATGTAGGGACGGTCGGGAAAGAGCCGGGGGACCGCCGCCAGCGGCACCCAGAAGTCCGGGTCGTGGGCGGGGCCGGGAAGCGGGTTGTCGGCGACGCCGACGACGGTGAACGCCTGCGGCCCCAGGCGTACGGTGCGCCCGACGAGGTCCGGGTCCCGGCCGAAGCGCGTCGTCCAGGCGCGGTGGGAAACGACGGCCACCGACGGTGAACCCGCCGGGTCGTCGTCCGACGGGGTCAGCAGGCGGCCGAGCGCCGGTGCCGCGCCCAGCAAGGTGAAGAAGTTACCGGAGACCAGGGTGACACCCAACCGCGCGGGGGGACCGCTGTCCACCACGGTGACGTCCATGCTCCCGAATGCCGCAAGGGAGAACGCCTCGGCCTCGGCCCCCACCTCGCGCAGCCGGAGGTACTCGGAATGACTGATGGCCGAGAAGTAGCCGTCCTCGACCCAGATGGCGAGCGTGAAGAGCCGGTCCGATGCGGGCAGGTCGAGGGGCCGCCAGAAGTGTCGATCCAGCGTCGACAGCACCACCGCCGGAATGCTGAACGCGAGGGCCAGCGTGAGCACCGCGGTCACCGCGAACGTGCGGCGGCGAGCCAGCGTTCGCAAGGCGCGGCGGAGATTGCGCGGCATAGGCACGTGCCATCATGCGGCGGCGAGCCAGCGTTCGCAAGGCGCGGCGGAGATTGCGCCCTGCGACGAATGTCTGTAGGGCCTCCCCGAGCTCCCCGCCGCGCACCGGCGAGTTAACACAATCCCCCCTGTACCCTTGAGAACGACTGCACGGGGCGAATCTCGTGGAGTCGGGCAGGCCGACGGGAGCACCAGTGTCCCCCCGGTGCACAAGCACCTGATAAGGACTTGTGCCCCGTCGGTCCAGCCGCCGGTGGATGCCCCGTGGGGAGTTTGCGCCGTGGAGCGCCAGTACAGGGGTCGGCAGGCATCGGGGCGCGCCCGTTCGATTCGAGAGACGGGAGGTTGGACTTGAAGCTGGTCTGGTTCGCGGGTGTCGACTGGGGATCTGAAAAACACCAAGCGTGCGTGCTCGACGCCGCCGGGGAGGTCCTCGGGGAACGGGAGTTCGAGCATGGTGGTGCGGGCCTCTCGCAGATGGCGCACTGGCTGCTGTCGTTCGCCGCTGGCGACGCAGGCGAGGTTGGTGTGGCCATCGAGACGCCCAGCGGGCCGGTCGTCGAGAGCTTGATCGAGCACGGCTTCGCCGTCCACTCGATCAATCCCAAGCAGCTTGATCGCTTCCGCGATCGCCTCTCGCCGGCGGGTGCGAAAGACGACCGCCGGGATGCGCGGGTGCTAGCCTCGGCGCTACGGACGGACGCGCACTGTCTTCGACGGCTTGCGCCGACCGACCCTGCGCTCGCTACGCGAACGGTCGCGCCTGAGCGAGGAACTGACGCGGGAACGCGTGCGCTTGGCGAATCGGATGCGGCAGCAGCTCTGGCGCTACTATCCGCAGTTCCTTGACGCGGTTGACCAGGACGTCGCGGCGCCGTGGGCGCTCGATCTATGGCGAAGCCTGCCGACCCCGCGTGCGGGTCAACGGGCTCGCGGGGTGTCCTTGACGCGGGTGTTGAAACAGCACCGCATACGTCGGATCGATGCCGCCACGCTGCGCGATCGGCTGCGGGCGCAGGCCCTCAAGCTGGCACCGGGCACGGTCGAAGCCGCCACTACGCATGTGCAGCTTCTCGTTGAACGCCTCGCCTTGCTTAATCGCCAGCTCGCTCACGCGGACCGGCAGCTTGACCGCTTGGTGCGGCAACTCGCGGAGGCCGCCCCGGCGCCCGACCCGGACGCATCGACGGAGGACGAGCCAGTGCCGTCGAGAGAGCCGCCCGACGCAGCCATCCTGCTGTCGCTGCCCGGCGTCGGTACCCGGGTGCTGGCCACGCTTCTCGCCGAAGGCGGCGACGCGGTACGGCGGCGGGACTACGACGCACTTCGTTGCCTGCGCGGGGTGGCTCCGGTCACCCGGCGTTCAGGCAAGAGCCTGCTCGTGACGCAACGACGGGCGGCCCAGGTCCGACTGCGCGACGCCGTCTTCCATTGGTCTCGCGTCGCCGTCCAGCGTGACCCGGTCAGCCATGGCAAGTACCAGGCGCTGCGCGCCCGCGGCCACGGCCACGCGCGCGCCCTGCGCTCAGTGGCCGACCGCCTGCTGAACGTCGCCTGCGCGATGCTCCGTGACCGCGTCTGCTTCGACCCACACCGTGTCGGAAGCGCAACTACGTGAGCCGAGCCTTGAGTTGCAGGTCTTGGCGTCCGGCCCGTCGGCCCGTCGGCCCGTCAGAACCCGAAGCCGGCGCTGGCGTGCATACGCACTCCGCCGACGAAGTCGTGCGCCACATCGATGGCAACCGGGAAGCCGAATCCGGGAGGCATAACGAAGACGCCGACCCCCGCGCCTTCCAGGAACCTCGCCTGCCGGACCGACGTTGCCGCGTCGTAGACGGCGGCGGTGTCGGCAAACAACCGGAGGCCAACCTGTACCTCCGACAACAGGGAGGTAACGGGAAGACGCAGCTCGATTGACGCCGCGGCGATCCGGTCGCCGACCGCCGCGCCGACCGGCCACCCGCGGAGGTTGCCGCGCGCGGCCGGGCTACCGCCGAGCAGCGCCCTCTCGTACGGCGGCAACGGGGCCGACGCCCCCTCGAAGAAGAGACGCGCCGCAAGGACCGCCTGACCGCCGGCCGACGCGTACGCTCGAGCGTCCAGACGGGGCCGAAGGACGGTCGCCGGACCCCCGACGGTCGCGAACCGCTCGATTCCGGCGCGAACCGCCACCGTGTTGCGGCGGGCGGTGGCCGGCGTCTCACGGTAATCGCCGTAGTCGAGGTGCACCGCCGACCGGAACAGCCGTTCCGCCCTCGCCGCGAACCGCACGTCCTCCCACGAGGCTGCCCCGTTCACCCGGAACCCGCCCGGAAGCCCGCGCTCGACCGCGACCTCGAGCCCCGTCCGGTCGTCGTCTGCATCGAAATACGGATGCCGCCGCCGCCCGCGCCATCCGCCGGCCCGCAGCCGGTCGACCAGCCGGCCCGGAACCGGCGCCTCCATCTCCAATCCGATGCGCTTGTGGCCACCCCAGGTCGCCGGCGCCGAGAGCCGGCTGCCAGGCCCGAATGGGTCAAGGAAGCTCGTCAGCGCCCCATAGGCCACCCCGTAGCCTTCCCGGTGGTCCACTATCGGGGCGACCATCAGCCGGCGGCCAACTCCCGCGAGCGCCCGCGCCACCGGGTTGCGCCAGCGGGCGCCGGGGCGCTCGCGGACAACGATGACGAGGGCGACCTCGTCCGCAGCCGTCAGCGATCGGTAGAGACGGCGCACGTCGATCGTCTCGAACCGGCCGCTCGCCTCCAGCCGCTCCCGTACCGCCTCGGTCAGATCCGGGCGGGCGCCATCGCCCAGCTCGACGCCGGCCAGGGCGATGACCTCGGCGTCGGACAGCGACAGGTTGCCGTGGACCCGTATCTCGGCCACGGCCTCGCGCGCTGTCCGTTCCTGCGCGGCGGACACCGCGGGCGGAATCGTCGCAAGGACCGCGGCCGCACTCGCCAGCGTCATCCGGACGATGGCGCACGGCCGGCAGGCGGGGAAGCGAGGGGACATCGTCACCGCTCGGCGGCGGGCGGTCGGAGGCGCGCGCCGGTCTCGGCCTCCCGGTAGCCGGAGAACGTGCGGGAGTACGCCACCGTGGTCGATCCGCTCGCCATCGTCATCACCCCGACTGCCTCGATCCGCTCCGGGAGCCACACCGCCCCGTCCAGCGGCCGGCCCATGGTCATCGACGCGCTGAGCTCGTCCAGGCGAATGAGCCAGCGCAGGGGCAGGAAGTCGAAGCCGATGCCGTCGAACGTGAACCGCACGATCTGATGCTCGTCGGGGTCGATCCAGAGGGCGACGAGGGTCCTCTCGTTGAACGCCTCCTGGGCGCCCGGCACGCTGATCGGTGGCCGATTGCAGTCCCCGTCGTCGGGGCCGCGTTCCTGGAACAACCGCTCCGGGAAGTACTCGATGCGGAGCACGTCCCGCCCGGCCAGCCGCTCGCGGCCCGCGAAGTAGTAATTGCCCGGTTCGAACGCGAAGTCGAGCCAATACGACTCGGAGAGGAAGCGCGGGCGGAGATCGGCGGCGCCCGCGCCGCCCCGGGGAGGCGACGGGGCAGCGGCCTCGTCAGCCGCCGGCGATCCGGAAGTGTCGTCCGGTGCGCAGGCCGTCTCGGACGCGGCATCCCGGGCGCGCTCCGCCTCCGCCTCGAGCCACTCCGCCTCGTACCGCTGCCAGTCGTCTTCGCCGGCGTCGACCCCGTCGAACCGCACCGGGCTTCGCACGAACATGCCGTCGCGCCTGTACCAGACGAACTCCCGCGTGAAGCCGTTGTACACCTCGCCGTCGTATCCCGTCACCGTGAACCGCTCCATCTCGTCGAATACGTACTGCCGCCGCGCGATGCGGTTCTCGTCGCGCCGGGCGAGCACCTGTTCCATGAAGCGATCCAGCTCGTTGTCCTCCTCGCGTTCCTGCACCGCCGCGGTGCCGGCTGCGACCGTCGTCACAGCGAGCGCCAGCGTCGCCAGTCGCCAGATGATCATCGAACCTCCTACCTTGCCGCTTCCCCCCACCGCTTCCGCACGCCCCCCGAGTCGCCTTGCCCGCACTGCGATCGCGCTGATCAGGCCCCTCGACCCTCTCCTCTTGCCGCTGTGCGTTCTGTGTACGAGCTTAACGCGCACCGTGACGTTGCGCCACGGGCTGCCGGAAGACGTCCGAAGCGGCGACAGCTTCTCCACGACAGTCCACTAGTCCGCCCGCAAGACAGCCATCGGATCGAGCCGGGCGGCCCGTCGGGCGGGAATCGCGGTGGCGGCCAGCGCGGCGAGAACGACGGAGACGGCTGCTGCCGCGAACGCGGCGGGGTCGTAGGGGCCAACGCCGTACAACAGGGAAGCGAGGCCGCGGCCGGTCGCGGCCGCCGCCAGCAGCCCCGCCGCGAGCCCGGCCCCGGTGACGGCGAGGGCGCTCCGCAGGACGAGCCGGACGAGCCGGCCGGGCGACGCCCCGACGGCGGCTCGTATGGCCAGCTCGTGCCGCCGCTCGGCCACGGCCCGGGCGAGGGCGGCGAAGAGGCCGACCATCGCGACGGCCAGCGCTAGGGCCGCGAAGCCCGCCGCCGGCAGGACGCGCAGCCGCCGATCGGCGATGGAGCCGGCGACGTGGTCTTCCAGCGTGCGTACCTCGGGGACCGGCAGCGACGGGTTCAGAGTCCGGATGAGGTGGCGAATCGCCGGGGCCAGGGCCATCGGATCGCCGGTGGTCCGCATCACGAGGTACGACACGCCGGTGGGCGCCCGCAACCACGGGACGTATATCGACCCCGCGCGAGGGGCGGCGAGCCCCTCGTACTTCATGTCGTCGACGACGGCGACGATGGGCGCGCGACGCGCGATGCCGAGAGCGGGGACGGCGCCGTAGTACATCGGACGGCCGACCGCCTCCTCGTCCGGGTAGACGAAACGCGCAGCGGTCTCGCTCAGCGTCACGGAACCCGGGTCGGCCAAGTCGTCGGCGGCCTCGAACCGGCGCCCGTCCCGCAACCGCGCCCCCAGCGCCGCGAAGTAGCCGCGGGTGACCGCGCCGAACGACAGGACGATCTCGCGCCTCGACGACTCGCCCCTGTCGTCCTCATAGACGTATTGAATTGATGTGGGCTCATCGTCGGGAGGCAGCAGGCTGCCCACCCCGGCCGCCTGCACGCCCGGCAGGCCGCGCACCCGCGCGAGCAACGTCTCCACGAAGGCGTTGTGGTCGTCGCTCCCGATGAGAGGCCTGTCGGCGAGCATCAGCCGTGCAGTCAGCGCCTGCCGCGGCTCGAAACCGGCGTCTTCGTCGAGCAGGCGGTCAACGGTCCGGACCAGCAGCCCGGCACCGGTCAGCAGGACGATGGACAGGGCGATCTGGGCGGCCACCAGCCCCGCCCGAAGGCGTCGGGTGGTCCGCGAGCCGGTCGCCGCCGCGCCGCCGCGCAGGACGCCGCCGTCGCACCGCACCGCACCGGCGGCCGAGGCGCCGCCGCAGGCCGCGCCGGCCAGCAGGGTGAGGACGAGACCGGCGATCACGACCGGCAGATCGAGGGCGACGGCCTCGACCCGCGGCATCACGCCGGCGGCCATGGCCGCGAACAGCCGAAGACCGGCCCAGGCCGCCGCGAGGCCCAGAACCAGCCCGCCGGCGGCCATCGCCAGACCCTCGACGAGGGCGGCCCTGACCAGGCGGGCCAGGCCCGAGCCGAGGGCGATGCGGATGGCGAACTCGCGGCTCCGGACCACCGAACGTCCGATGAGGAGCGTCGCCGCGTTCGCGCACGCGACCACCAGCACGAGCAGCGCCGCGGCGACCGACAGCCGAAGGACGGACCGGAGCTCGCCGCGCAACGTCTCGTCCACCGGTCGGACCGTCGCGCTGTACCGGTCGGGCCGGTACTCGATCGTCTCACGGGCGACCCGGGTCGCGTCTTCGCGGGCCTGCGCGAGCGTGGAACCGTCCCGCAGCCGGCCCACGAGCCCGTATCTCCCCCATCCCGCCGGTACGACGGCCGGCGCGCCGAGCCACACGTCGACGTCGGCCGACGGAAACCCGAACCCGGCGGGCATGACGGCAGCGACCTCGTAACGGCCCTCGCCGACCGTCAGCGCCCCGCCGAGGGCGGACCCGCCGCTCTCGTCCTCGAGCGTTCGGGCCAGCGACGCGCTGATCACGGCCCGGCTGTCCCCCGCCGCGAAACGGGGCGCGACGCCCAGCGAGGCCGGCATGCCGACTACCTCGAAGAAGTCGCCAGTGACGCTGGCCACGTCCATCACGCGGGGCCGACCCGCGCCGCGCACCACGCGCTCCCGCGCTGCGTGGCCGGCCACCCGCATCGCTCCGAGACGGCGGTTCCACTCGTCGATCCGGTCGAGCCCTACGGCCGATTCCGAGCCGTACTCCTGGGACACCCGGGCGACCGTGACCAGCCGGTCCGCGTCCGGGTACGGCAACGGCTGCCAGAGCACGCCCCAGGCGACGGCGAGCACGGCGGTGTTGACACCCAGACCCAAGGCCAGGATGCCGACCGCCAGCGCGGCCGTCCCCGGCTGCCGGACGAGCGACCGGGCGGCGTACCGCACGTCGTGGAGGATCGATACGAGCATCGGGAACCCCGCCTGGTCCATCAGCGATTCGCGCACCTGGGCGACCCCGCCGAACTTCGCGCGGGCCAGCCGGCGCGCCTCCGCGGGAGGCTTGCCCGCGCGGACGTACCGCGCGGCGAGCAGGTCGAGGTGCATCTCGATCTCCTGCTCGACCTCCCTCGCGAGGCGGCGGCGCGCAGGCAGCTCCCGCAGGCGCGCCACGAACGCAACGAAAGGGCGCCACAGGCTCATGGGTCCGGAGACAGCTGCAGGAGGCGCGCCATCACCCCGGCGATGCGCTCCCAGTCTTCCGTCTGAGCCGCGAGCCGTCGGCGGCCCGCCACGGTGATGGCGTAGAACCGGGCGCGCCGGTTGTTCTCCGACCGGCCCCAGCTCGCCTCGATCCAGCCCTGCTGGCGGAGCCGCAGGAGCGAGGCGTACACCGTGCCCTCGTTGAGGTGCAGCAGCTCGTCGCTGACCTGCTCGATGCGCCGGGCGATGCCGTAGCCGTGCTGCGGCCCCATGACGTCGAGCGTCTTGAGCACCATCAGGTCCAATGTGCCCTGGAGCACGTCGGTCCGGCCTTCTCCTATGGTCATCACACAGAACCGTACGCCGGCATCCGTCGAGTTGTCAAGAGAATGCACATCCGTCGATGACCGACCGACCGTCCCCTTCCGCGGCGCCGGGGCCTTGCCAAGATGGTGGGGAGTCCTTATCCGACCCAAGGAACCCGCGCCGCCTCCTCCCCCGCCGGCCCGCACAGGGCGGGCGTGTTCCAGGTCGCGTCACCTTCATCGGACGCCGTTGAACGCTCGGGCTGGTGCTCGAGTTGCTCGACGCTCGACCGCTCTGCCTCACCTTCGCCCCCGCCGTTGCCAATCGCCGCAGCCGCCGGCGACGACCCGGCGGGGCCGGTGGCCGGAGGCCCGGCCCCCCGAACCGCAGGTTATGGGATAGCAGAGACGGAGACTCAACCGAGCGGGCCGTCACCGGGCGTCTCGCTGGGCCGGGTCGACGAACTCGGTCAGAATCTCGCGGCGGACGGTGCAACTGCGGGCGAAGCTGCAGGAGGCAGAATGGCGGCGTCCTCGTCTTGGCGCTGGGGCCCGGGCGCGACTTCGGTGAGGTCGCCGAGGGCTTCCTGCGGGTTCGCCGACGCCTTCGAGGACATCACGGCCGCGCTGCAGCGGTTGGACGCCCCTGCCGGCCCTGGCACCACGCCGAGCTGGTGACTCGCTTGCGACGTCTCGTCGAGCGCCTCCAGTCGACCCTCGGCGCGCCGGGTCTTGAAGAACCCCACGAGGACCTACCGCCCCCGCCGCGCCGTAGGAACAACAGCTCCCACAGGGTGGTCGAGCGTCAGGCTGAGGCATCGGGCGAGGCTTGGCGGCTGGGCGACACGCCCCACTCCGCCGACACACAGCCCCGTGACGAATCCTCAGACGTCACCGGCCTGAAGGATGATCGAGTCGGGCAGAATCCCTGCCCGCCGGTGGTCAAGGGCGCGCCTCGTCGGCCGGTGGTCAAGGGCGCGCTTCGTCGTCCCGCAGCTGGAAGTTCATGGTCACCGTCATCAGGATGGAAACGGGCTCGCCGTCAACCAGCGTGGGCTCGTACCGCCACTGCCTGACCGCGGCGACCGCCGCCTCGTCGAGAAGCGGCACGGAACGCATTACCTCGACGTCGCTCACCTCGCCCGTCCGGCTGATGGTGGCCTCCAGGATGACGACGCCCTGAACGCGGGCCTCCCGGGCCTCGGGCGGATAGACCGGGTTGACGTTGACGATCTTCGCGGGCGAGCGGATCCCGTCACCGATTCGGAAGGGCTCGTTCGAGTTCGAGCCCCCGGCCGACCGGTCGGAGTCGCCCAGCAGGACCTGCATCTCGTCGAGCACGGCCTGAAGTTGTTCCTGGAGGGCGGCGGCTCTCGCGACGAGCTCCGCGATTTGCTCGCTCGACGGCTCCGCCGGCTGCTCCTGCTCGACCGCGTTGCCGGTCGATTCGGCGGAACGAGAGATGCCCGCCGCGGCCTCGACGGCGGCAGCCGCCGCGGCGACGATCGCCGCGCGTTGCTCGCTTGACAGCTCTATCTGAAACGCCGGCTGCTCCTGCTCGACCGCGTTGCCGGTCGATTCGGCGGAACGAGATGCCGCCGCGGCCTCGACGGCGGCAGCCACCTCGGCGACGATCGCCGCGCGTTGCTCGCTTGCCGCGGCCTCGACGGCGGCAGCCACCGCAGCGGCGATCGCCGCCCGTCGCTCGCTTGACAGCTCTATCTGAAACGCCGGCTGCTCCTGCTCGACCGCGTTGCCGGTCGATTCGGCGGAACGAGATGCCGCCGCGGCCTCGACGGCGGCAGCGCGTTGCTCGCTTGCCGCGGCCTCGACGGCGGCAGCCACCGCAGCGGCGATCGCCGCCCGTCGCTCGCTCGACGGCTCCGCCGGCTGCTCCTGCTCGACCGCGTTGCCGATCGATTCGACGAAATGCGACGCCGACACCGGCCCGACATGCAGGGCGGCGACGACGAGCGAGGCCGACACGAGCACGCCCAGGCTCCCGACTCGAGCGAGGCGCGTCATCGAACGCCGATTCGTGCGGGGATTCAACATGGCGGACAACCTCCGTTCAAGATGTGACGGACGCGCCATCGCCGGCGCCGGCAACCACGTCCGCCGGTGTTTCCGAACCTCTTTCACGAGCTCGACGAGATGCCCCGCGCAGGTGGCGGCAGGAACGCCCCGAGCCAGCACGAGGTCGTCGGCCGCGTGCTCGCTCTCGCGGCGGAGCCGGGCACGGACCGCCCACGCCAGCGGGTTGAACCACCAGACACAACGCAACGCTTCGGCCGACATCTGCAGCACCCAGTCGCCGCGGCGCACGTGCGCGAGCTCGTGCAGCAGCACGACGTGCATCCGCTCCGCCGACCACTCGGACGCCGACACCGGCAACATGACGACCGGCCGGCGCCAGCCCCACGTCGCCACCAGACCCGGACGCGGACCCAGGAGCAGGTCGACGCCGCGTCCCAGGCCGCACGACCCCGCGAGGTCGACACACAGTCGATGCCACGGCCCATCCTCCACCCGGCTCGACGACGCGCGGAGCCATCGGAGCCTCGCCAACCCGACCAGGAGCACACCGGCACTGGCGACCGCGCCCACGAGCCAGATGGTCACGGCCAGCCGGCCGACGACGTCGTCGCTCGCGACGGCCGCCACCGCCGGCTCCGTGAACGGGACGTCGGGGCGCAGCGGCAGCGCGTCGAACACGAGCGGTTCGACTGGAGCCACCCGCACCGGCGGAATCGGCAGGACGTGGAGCGCGGGCGCCGCGACCGCCGACACGACGCCGACCGCCAGCACCCACCGCCTCGCGGCAGCCGAGCTCTTGCGCAGACAGAGGGTGCCGATCAGCGCCAGGAGCAGGATCGCCGACACCTTGATGGTCAACACGGCCAGCAGGCTCATCACGGTTCCCCCCGCCTCCCCCTCGCGCCCTTACCGATCGGCGCGCTGCCGCGTGACGCCCCCGCGGATTGACCGGTCCGCCGTTGCACCGCTCTCGCCTCCGAAACGATCCCTGCGATCCGCTCGAGTTCCGCTTCGGTCAGACGCCTCGCCTCGCCGCCGAGCAACGCAGCCACCGCCTGCTCGGCCGACCCGTCGAAGAACGTCTCGACGAGATGCCGCAACGCCGACCGACGCGCGGCCCGACGAGGCGTTACCGGGCGATACACGTACCGCAGCCCCACCTCATGACGCACATGCCCTTTCTGCTCGAGGATGCGCAGCTGCGTGCGGACCGTCGACGAGCTCGGGTCGCCGGGAAGCTCTTCCCGGACGACGCTCGCCGGGGCGCGGCCGCGCCGAAAGAGGATGTCCATGATCTGCCGCTCGCGACGCGACAGCCGGCTATGCCACGGTCCTGCCATGCCCATGAGAGTTCGATTCCCGGCCGTCCGCCTCCATGCCATTAGTTTTATAACACATCGGCCATTAAATTAACAACCACACGCCCAGGGTCGGTCGAGTGTGGGCCTCCACTCCCCCGTCGACTCCCCCGAAGACCGCCGTCGACCGCGCCCGATGATCGTCGCGATTCGCAGTTAACGTACTCCGCCTTATCAGACCCAACGTAAGCGGCGAGCCGAGGGAACGCGGGCGAGCCCCGGCGGTCCGCCGGTAGCCGGCGAAGATCGCCAGCGGTCCGCCGGTTGGCCGGCGAGAACCGGGCCGTTCGTTCCCCGGCGGGATTGGGCTCGCCGGAGGTTGGGCCCGGAAGCGCTGCTCGTGGAGCTCGGCGAGTAGCCGGGCAAAGTCGCAGCCTGCGGCGGAGCGCCCGGGCGGGTGTTGAGTGCCCGACGAGGCGGCGGCCAGGGTCCGCGAGCCACCGCCCCGTGGCCGCGCCCCAGCTCCGATTTGTGGGATAGGCGCGGTGGGCCGCGATGAGCCGGGGGCCAGAACGCTGGCCGGAGCTGGAGCAGGCGCTCGGACGGCGGGGTCGCCGTTCAACTGCCGCCGATGACGTCGCCGCTCCGGCTCGGACTCGACGGCGGAAGCGCCGCCGCCCCGCCGCCGGTGCCAGCGGGATCGCCCTGGCCGCCGGCGGAGCGCGGCCCGCGGCTCGCCCTCGACGACGGCGCGGCGGCTGCACATCTCCCCGCAGAACGCGGCGATATGACTCACCGGACCCACCTGCTTCTGCGCGCCCGGCTCACGCCTCACCGCCGACCAAGGGCTGAAATCGAGCCGGTGCGGGAACTCGTGCGTGCCGCCGAGAGCCACGTCGACGGCCCACGGGATCATGAACCCCAAGATGCCGACACCGATGTTCCCCTCCAGCCTGTCTTCGGCGGATCTGAACCAAGCGCCGTAGCCGACGAAGAGCCCGGAGAAGATGTTCAGCCACGCCCGCTCGCTCATGCGGGAGCGCACCCACCTGTACTCCGAGTTCCCCGACTCATCGACGACACGGAACTCGCGTTCCCTGGCACGGCGGCTCACGACGACCTCTGTCGGCGTGGTTCCGGCCAGCTCGCCGCCGACGAAGACCCCGGCGCCCGGCGGCTCCGATGTCACCTCGATGCGTTGCGAGAAGCCGTTGAAGAGGGTCGCACAGCCCGCTGTCGACAGCATGGCCGCGGCGAACGCGATGTCCCGCAGGATCCCGGAATAAGCGGCCCGACCCCACGAACGGCACGAGACATCGCCCGGAACGGACCGCCTTCCGTCGTTGAGGCGGCCCGCGACGCTCGCGACAAGTCTCATGGTGCACCTCCACCAAGGAAATGCGCACGAGCGTCCGGAACCGGCTCACCCTTCACCCGCCGCGCCCCGTTGGGGAATACCGCGCTGGCCGGGAGCCGACCGTCGGGTACCGCGAAACGCTTAGCCCAAGTTTACCAAGTTGGCCCGCTATTTTGCCGATTTTGGCTGAATTTCGGGATATCCACGCCTGTAAGTTGTTGATTCTAAAGGATCGGCCTTGAGGCAAACGCGATGTAGTGCCATAATTCTTGGGCCGGGCTTGATTTCGATGGGTGCGCCCGCTATCGTGGGCATTGTGTTCACTCCGCGCACCCGAATCGGCGCACCGACGGCCCAAGATCGACAGATTTCGCCGATTTGTGCACGTTTGTAGTGCCACTCGAGTTTTTTTGTCGGCGTAAGTCGCTTATCTGTAATAGCTTAGCTTTTCGATTGGTAACTTGGGTTAGCGTAGGATCTCGCCCCCTCCCGCAAACGACCCGATGATGCCGTTGCGGGTGTCGATGGAGGCGGGCTGGCCGATCTGGACGTCCCTGGCCTGCGTCTCGGCGATCCGCAGCTCGGCCATGAGCTACGTCGGGTCACCGACCCCGCGCGAGGTTCGTGCCGGGGGTGACGCTGTCTGCCGGAGCTGGAGCTCCGAGACGAGCTGGTCCTGGCCCGAGCGACGTCAGGACGCGTGCGATGTCGACCATCACGAGGTTCCTCGGATCTCGTCGCGCAGACCGCGGAAACGACGGCCTGAAGATCCCTCGTGAAACTCCCGCGCCAACCCGGCCGCGAGTCTAGCGTTTGAGGCGGCGGAGACGCTCGCTGTACGCGCAACCTACTCCACCCGTAGAGCGTCCATCGGGTCGATGCGCGCGGCCCGGTGGCCCGGCAGCCAGCAGGCGACGAGGGCGACGCCGACCAGCACCAGCGGCGCCCCGACGAGCGTCAGCCGGTCATCGCCGGTGACGCCGAACAGGAAGCTCTCGAGGAGGCGGACCGAGCCGGCGGCCGCGAACAGGCCGACGACGATCCCCGCCGCGACCAGTCCTGCCCCCTGACGGACGACCAGAGCCACGACGTCGCCCCGTTTGCGCCCCGAGGGCCATGCGGACCCCGATCTCACGGCGTCGCTGCGAGACGGTGTAGCTGAGCAGGGCGTAGATCCCGAACGCCGCGAGCAACAGAGCGAGCACGGCAAAGAACCCGACGAAGACCGCATAGAAACGCGGCTGAGTGACCGCGGCCGACAGTCTCGCATCCATCGTCATGACGTCGTCGACGGTCGCGCTCGGATTCACTGCCGCCACCGCCTCGCGAAGAAACGGGACGGCGGCCACCGGATCGCCGGCCGTCCGGACGGCGACCACCGGGGCGGAGAGCATTCCGGCGAACATCGCCGCCCGTTCCATCTGGTGCAGCGGCATGTATGCCTCGGCCTGCGAATCGCTGATGGTCAGCCCGCCGTAGCGGACATCGCCCACCACCCCGACCACCTCCCACGGTTCGGGAGCGGCCCCGGCCAGCAGCAGGCGCTGGCCGACGGCCGCTTGGCCGCCGAACAGTTCCCGTGCGAGCGTCTCGTTGACCACCAACACCGCGGGACTCTCCGACCCGTCGAGCCGGGTGAACGCGCGCCCGCTCTGGATACGCAGGCGCATCGCATCGAAGTAGCCGGGACTGACGATGTTAACGGGAGCCTGCTGGAGGTCTCCTGGCTCGGTCGGCGGCGGGGCGCCGGCTACGCGGAACAGTGTCGTGCTCCCGCCAGCGGACGCGAGCGGCAGACGCGAAGAAACCCCGATCGCTTCGACATCCGGAAGCACCTCCAGCCGGACGGTCTCCTCCACCAGTGATTCCTGGAAGCGGCGGGCGACGGCCCGCAGCTCGACCATCGACTCCGGGGTCATGTCCGGCCGGAACGTCGCGTCCGGATTCCGGATGCGGGCGGTGATCACGTTGGCCGGGTCGTAGCCGCGATCGACGGTGATGAGCCGCACGAAGCTGCGCAGGAGCAACCCCGCTCCCACCAGCAGCACGAGGGCCAGGGCCACCTGGGCCACGGCCAGCACCGCGCGAGCCCGGTTGGAACGAAGCCGCCCGAAACCGCCGGTGGATTGCGCGTTGCCCTCGTTCAACGCGCGAGCTAGGTCGACCCGCGACCACTGGAAGGCCGGAACGGCGCCGAACAGCAGCCCCGCCGCGATCGACAGTCCCAGGGTGAACGCGAACGTCACACCGTCGAGACCCACCTCGTCGAGCCGCGCGATGTCGCCGGGAACGAGCGCCGGCACCGTGCGCAGCACCATCGCCGCCGAGGCCAGTCCGAGTACGCCGCCGCCCACGCCCAGCATCACGCTCTCGGTCAGGAGCTGGCGGACGAGCCGCCAGCGGCTTGCGCCGAGCGCGGCGTACACCGCCAGCGCCCGCTGGCGCGTCACCCCCTGCGCGAGCAGCAACCCCGCCACATTGATGCAGGCGATCAGCAACACCAACCCCGTCGCCACCGTCAAGGCCAGAAGGGCCGGCCGATACTCACCGACCATCTCTTCGAGCAACGGCACCACCCGGGCGTCGACGTCGAGGCCGCGCACCGACCGCCGGGTTCCGCCAGCCGGCAGCCCGAACATCGCGCCAGCACTACTCTGCAGCAGGGTCCGCACCTCTACCCCCGCCTGCTCCGCCGAAACCCCGGGCGCGAGTCGCCCGAGCGCGTTGAAGGCGGCCATGACCACCATGCGCCTTTGTTGTCCAGGTTCTCCTCCGAACGTCGGCGGCGTGAACGGCGGAACCACAAGAGGCGTCCAGAACTCGCCGGCCGGGTCGGGGAAGTAGAACCCCTCACCGAGCACACCGACGATGGTGTAAGGATCGCCGTTGAGGTCGAGCGGCGTCCCGACGATGTCGGGGTCCGACCCGAAGTGGTTGGTCCACCCCCGGTGGCTCAGCAGCACGACCCGGTCCGCACCCTCGCGCGCCTCTCCGTCGGTGAACAGCCGGCCGAGCTGCGGGACCGCCCGCAGCAGGGGGAACAGCGCCGGAGAGACGGCCGCGCCGCGCAGGGTGACGGTTCCCTCCGGGCTTGCCCATTCGACCGCGCTCTCCCGGTAGGCGGCAAGCTGCTCGAACGAGCCGGAGTCCTCGAGCACGGGCATCGATCGGTTGGAGAGCATCTGGCCTCCGCTCCCGCCCATGGACTCCCAGACGCGCACGAGGCTCTCCGCGTCCGGATACGGCAGCGGCCGCAGGAGCAGACCGTAGACGATGCTGAACATCGCGATGTTGGCGCCAATGCCGAGGGCTAGGGTCAAGAGCGCGGCGAGGGTGAACCCGCGCTGACCAGCGAGTCGCCGCACGGCTGAGCCGATATCCTGAAGTAAATCCATGTGAATAGCCATGCGCCGAGGGCGTCACGCTTGCCGAGCGCCGAGGCGCGAGGACCGGCCCGGCGGCGCGAGGGGTTCTGACCCCGCCTCGCCCACCGCTTGCCATTCACCGTGCGAGAACATCCCACAGATCCTCGCCCCGGAAGCCCAGCGAAGGATCCAGGCTGAAGGCGTCGGGGTCGAACTCCATCTCCGTCACGTTCACGATCTGCGTCTCCCGCAACTCGGGCGTTCCGTCGGGGGCCGTGCTCAGCGACGACTCCGCCAGCGTCAGGCTGGGGCCGAGGTCGAAAACAGGGTCGAAGTTCTGGAAGCGGTAGTCCCAGAGGTCGACGATGTCGCCGGTCGGCAGCTCCGCCCGGTAGTGGTGCAGGGTCAACGGGCCGCGGGCCTCCGTGCCGACGTACCGCAACGGCGCGCTCGCCCCGTCCCGAGTCAGCGTCCGCGTCATGGACACCACCCGCGCACCGGCAGGCAGCGCCGGCATCGCGCCCCGGGCTCCCGTCACGACGTCGAGCAGCTCCGGCGGTATCGAGGATTGGGCGCTCGTCGCGACGTTGAGGGGGCCGGTGCGCACGACCCCCTGGCTGTAGTCGATCACGATCTGGCTGCCCGCGCCCGCGGTCGCGGGGACGACGATCTCCGTGGTGGTCCGCTCGCCGTCGACCACGCGGTCCATCCGGCGGTGGCCGGTCGGGGCGAAGGTGTGGGTGCCTTCCTCCCGCTCCACCACCGCCGCGCCGACGGTCCGGGTCTTGACGTAATCGACGCGGAACATGGTGTCCTGGGCCACCACCGGCCCGGACTGCAGGCCGGCGACCAGGATCGACACCAGCACGAGCGCGCCCAGGCTCCAGCAACGAGCGCGGCGCGTCATCGGACGCCGATTCGTGCGGGGATTCAACATGGCGGAGAGCCTCCGTTCCAGGTGTGACGGACGCGCCATCGCCGGCGCCGGCAACCACGTCCGCCGGTGTCTCCGAGCCTCTTTCGCAAGCTCGACAAGATGCGTCGCGCAGCTGGCAGCCGAAACGCCCTGAGCCAACACGAGGTCGTCGGCCGCGTGCTCGCTCTCGCGACGGAGCCGTGCGCGGACCATCCAGGCGAACGGGTTGAACCACCAGACACAGCGCAACGTTTCGGCCGCCATCTGCAGCAGCCAATCGCCGCGGCGCGCGTGCGCGAGCTCGTGCAGCAGCACGATGCGCATCCGCTCCGCCGACCACTCGGCCGCCGACGCCGGCAACATGACGACCGGCCGCCGCCAGCCCCATGTCGCCATCAAGCCGGGGAGCGGTCCGAACACCAGGTCGGCGCCGCGTCTCAGGCCGCATGACCGCGAGAGATCGACACACAGCCGATGCCACCGCCCATCCGTCACGCGGCTCGACATCGCACGGAGCCATCGGAGTCTCGCCAACCCGACCAGGAGCACGCCAACACTGGCGACCGCCCCCAGCAACCAGATCGTTACGGCCATCCGGCCGACGACGTCGCCGCTGGCGACGACCGCCGCCGCGGGCCGCTGCGATGCAACCGCCAGTTCCGCCACGCCTGCACCTGCTGCCGGTTCTGTGAACAGGACGTAGGAACCCAGCCGGAGCGCGTCGAACATGAACGGTCCGGCCGGAGCCATTCGCTCCACCGGTGGAATCGGCAGCACGTCGAGTGCCGGCGCAGCAACCGCTGCGACGACCCCGACCGCCAGCACCCAGCGCTTCGCGGAGGCCGAGCTCCCACGCAGACAGAGGGTGCCGACCAGCGCCAGGAGCAGGATCGCCGACACCTTGACGGTCAACACGGCCAGCAGGCTCATCACGGCTCCTCCCGCTCCCCGGTCGTGTCGCTTCCGTCCCGTCCGCTGCCGCGTGACGCTGATTGACCGTGACTCTGTTGAGCCGCTCTCGCGTCCGAAACGATCCGTGCGATGCGGTCGAGCTCCGGCTCGGTCAGACGCCTCGCCTCGCCGCCGAGCAACGCGGCTACGGCCTGCTCGGCGGACCCGTCGAAGAACGTCTCGACGAGATGCCGCAACACCGACCGGCGCGCGGTCCGACGAGGCGTCACCGGGCGGTACACGTACCGCAGCCCCACTTCCTCATGGCGTACATGCCCCTTCTGCTCGAGGATGCGCAGCTGCGTGCGGACGGTCGACGAGTTCGGGTCACCGGGAAGCTCTGCCTGAACGACGCTGGCTGGCGCGCGGCCGAGCCGAAAGAGGATGTCCATGATCTGTCGCTCGCGGCGCGACAGCCGGCTGTGCCACGGTCCTTCGATGCTGCCCATGAGGGGTTTCGGCCAATTTCCGGGGCCGTTCGGCCGGCCACTATTCGTTAGTTTTATAGCATATCAGCCATTGAATTAACAGAAGTCGGCCCGCTCTGGCCCTGGCTCGACTGTCGCCGGGGCCAAAGTCAAGTGGAGTCGACGACTGGCGCGGTGGCGGTAGGCGGAGGGGGTAGCTGTTCCCGGCGGCTTTCGCCGAGTGCCGGTGCCTCACTCCTCGCCGTGGCTCCGTTTCCAGTCGCCGCTCGTCGAACCGGACGTGCGGATTTCCCGCATCCGGCTCTCGGACGAGATCATGCCTTCGCCCACGGAAAGCTCGCCGTCCGCTTGACTAGGTGCGTGAGCCCGTACCCCTTCCGGAGCCGCTCGTTCGAGAACCGCACGATTTTCCCGGTCCGCACCTTGTGCTTCCGGCAGAGCCACTGGCGCAGCCGCCGCGTGGCGTGCTCGTCAATCGCCGCGTAGGCCGGGCTGACCTGCCCCAGGGTGAAGTAGTTCGCCCAGCCCGTCATCACACGGTTCAGGCGCGCCACTACAACCGCCGGCGGCAGCAGCAGGTCACGCGGCGTTGTCAGCTCGCTCACTCGACGGCAGATGCTCCGGACGTTCTCCCGGCTCGGACGCGTGCCGATGTAGGCGGCACCCGTAGCCGGCCGGTAGTTGCGGCCAATCCGGTAGCCGAGGAACGTCATCGGCTCCTCCGGCACCCGGCAGCAGCGGGTCTTCTCGGCGTTCATCGGCAGCTTCAGACGCCGCATCAGGCCCTCGACCGCGGTCAGCATCTCTGCTGCCGGCGCTCGACCGAGGACCGCGAAGTCGTCCGCGTAGTTGACGATTTCCGCCTTGAAGCGCCGGGCATAGCCCAGCACCCTCCAGCCCAGGATGAAGCGACGCATGTAGATGTTGCTGAACAGCGGCGATATGACTCCCCGTACGCAAATGGTAACTTCGACGGTCCGCATCGTTGTCGACGTCGTTCGGTCCGCCACCGTTCGTTGGTGGCGGACCCGAGGGCACGGGAATGCAGTGGCGGATCACGATCGTGTCGTCATTGACGAGGACCTCCTTGACGACGAGGCGCACGATTCGCTGCCGTTCCACGATGTCGAGCGTCTCGGCCGCCCCGCGCAGGCGCGTGAGAAACACCGACAGGGTCTCGGCGAGGCCCAGATGGGCGGCGCGCTCGCGAGTCTGCTCGACCAATGCGTTCAACTCATGGCGTAGCGTCTGCTCGCGTTGACGCAGCAGCGGCATCCGCTCGCGCAGCTGCCCGAGCGACAGCAGATCCTCCTGATAGGCGGTGAGCAGCCGTTCCATGCTCTTGCCGACTCGCTTGAGGTCCCGCTCCACCGCCTGCGTGCGCTTCTTCGTTGGGTCGGCAGCCTGGGCGGCGGCCAGACGGCGATCCAGTTCCTGTTGGATCAAGGCCGGCTCCTCAAGCAACCGTATCACTTCGGTCCAGACAACCTCGTCCAACAGATCCTGCCGCACGGGGCGTGCGTCGCACCGGGGACCGCCGAGGTGACGCCACCCGTCGGAGCCGATGCAGCGGTAGTAGTGAATCTTCCGGGCGCTCGACCGGGCCGACGCGCGCGACAGCGCGTAGCCGCACTTCTGGCAGCTCACCAGCCCCTGCACGAGGCTCGGTTCGATGGTGCGCCGGCGGGCGTGCACCTTGTTCTCTTGCAGCAGCTCCTGTGCGTGCGCGAAGGTCGACTCGTCGACGAGTGCCGGCACCGGGATCTCGATCCACTCCTCGCGCGGCCGTTCGTGGTTCGCACTGTCACGACTCGCCACGCCGCCGCGCAATCGCAACGGTCGCGTCACGCGCTGCCGTTGGGCTCGGCGCGTCTTGCCGAAACACGCCGTACCGCGATAGGCCGGGTTGCGCAGCATTGCCCATACGGTGGAGCGTTCCCAACGAGTGCCGGCCTTCCGCGTGGGCACGCCTTGCTCGTTGAGCCAGCGGGTGATTGCCGCGATGCTCCACCCCGTGACGGTGTAGTGCTCGTAGACATCGCGGACAACGCGCGCTTCGGCGTCGAGGACGACATACGCCGCGGGGTGGTCATCACGCTTGCGAATGTAACGATAACCATACGGAGCGCCGCCCAGGACACTGATCTCACCGGCTCGCGCGCGGTGCCGCTTGCCACGACGCGACCGTTCCAGGATCTGAGCGCGCTCGTACTCGGCGATCATGCCCTGAAACTGCACCAGCAGTTGATCCTCGGGCGTGGCGTTCGACGGGCCGTTGAGGAAGCGGGTCTCGACCCCGTGACGTCCGAACTCCTCGATCAAGAGGATCTGGTAGGCGTACTTCCGGCTCAGCCGATCCGGACTGTGCACGAGCACCACCTGGATGTCGCCGGCGGTCGCCAGGTCGCGCACCTGTTCCAATCCCGGGCGTTCGAGAGTCGCCCCGCTATAGCCTTCGTCTTCGAAGATCCACTGCCGGGGCACCTCCAGCCCGATCGTCGCGGCCCAGTCGACCAACGCCGCCGTCTGGCTCGCGATCGTGTGCGCTTCGCGCTGCTGGCTCGAGGACACGCGCGTGTAAATCGCTGCCATCTGCATGTGCACGCTCCATTCTGTGGGCTGCAACCGGACGGGTACGGGCTGGCACCAACAACGTGTACGCCTGGGCGATCTTGCGGTCGCGAAGTCGATCGAACGTGCAGTCGAGCTGCACTTGCCGCGGGCCTCTCCGTGGTTGGCGTTCACCCACGTCGCTGGGGGAAGGAGTCCAGGAACGCCGTCATCGCCTGGGCAACGACCTGGCCGAGAGACAGTCCGCTGTGGCGGGCGTAGGCGCGGATTGCGCGTACGGTGCTGACCGGCAGCTTGAAGGTGACCGCGACGGTCGGCTCGACCGCCGGCAGCGGAGCGCTCAGCCCGGCTGCTTCCTGGAGGTAGCGGTAGGCCTGTCGGCGCGACAACGCGAACTCGCGACCGAGCCGCCGAGCCGCCTCGGCGCGCTCCATCTGCTGCTCGAGCAGGCGGTACGCGGCGTTGAGCAAGCGCGCCTTGTCGGCCTTGGTGGCCCGCACCATAAGACATAAACATATTACTTTTTGAGACGAAGATCAAGTACCGGCCGGTCTCGCCAGCCAGTGACTACCCGATCGAACCGAAAGTTGCCCTTTGCGTACGGGGAGTCATCGGAGCCCCCTGCGGGGTTCCCTTCCGCTCCCGACGCGCCCGGTTCGTCCGGCGGCGACCGCCACGCCCGTCGTTCTCCTCCACCGCCATCTCCAGCCACACCTTGACCCAGCCCAACAGGCGCCCGTCGCTCACGCGGCGGGCGATGGACCGGAGCAAGGCGGCGTGCGGAATCTGGCCGTAGTAGTCCGACAGGTCGGCGTCCACCACCTCCCGATGGCCCGTCGTCAGCAGCCGGTGCACGCGCCTGACCGCGTCATGCGCGCCCCGGCCCGGCCGATAGGCGTATTGCTCCGGTTGCAGGTCGGCCTCGAAGATCGGCGACAACACCAGCATCGCCGCCGTCTGTGCCACCCGGTCCCGGAGACACGGAATGCCCAACGGCCGGAACTTCCCACGCTGCTTCTTCGGGATGAGGACCTGCCGAACCGCACGCGGCCGGTAGGTCCCCGCCTTCAGGTCCCGCGCCAGCGCCCCCAGCCACCGGTCCACCCCCTGCGACTCGATGTCCGCAACCGTCTCGCCATCCACCCCAGCCGTGCCGCCGTTGCGGCGGACGGTCTGCCAGGCGACCACGAGCACGTCTTCGCGCCACACCTTGTCGCTCAGCGAGTAGAACCGGAAACCCGGAGCTCCCTTCGCTTTCGCATGTAGCGCCGTCTGGAGTCGCTGAACTCGTTCTGAAGCGGTTAGGCTCTCGCCAGTCCCCACGTCCCTTCCTCCGTCATGCGCTGCTCTCGAACTGAGGCCCCTTCCCTCCGCCGGCGTTACCCGGCTTCACCGGTACTACGGGCCTCTCCGCCACCCTGCGCGGCCCGACCTGACCCTCGCGGGTTGTCGGTTGGCGTGTGCTACGCCACCGGCAGGGCTTCCCGTGTTGCGTCCATCCCCCTCCTCCACACGTGCCGCCGCCATTACCCCGGCGGAACCGGTCGGTGCTCGCGTCGCTCGCTTCCCGACCGCTGGCAGCCTTCCCCGTATTCAGGTCGGGTCGGCTTCCGCATCACTCGTTTCGAGGCCTGCGCGGCGTTCACTCGCGTTGCAGCCCGTGTGGTCGCTGAACCGCCCTGGGCGGCCCTTTGTCGTCGGAGTGCTTCAGCCGATGTCGTTACCTCCATCGTCCGCCCCGACTGCTACCGGCTGGAGCGACAGTTGCCGGGCGGGATTCGCACCCGCTGTGGAATGGCGCCTTGTCACGGCGCACCAGATTCCCCCGTTATCGGACCCCAAGAGCACGGCCGGCTCCCCGCCGGGACCGGGACTCGCCCGCGGCCGCCGGCCTTGGAATGGCCGCCGCCAGCCCCCCGAACCCTGAATCGGAGGCCACGCCCCACGCAAAGCGACGGCGCACCGATGCCACGGCCACTCTGCACTCCAGCCAAGGCCGGGCTGCCCGGGGGGCGCCCTCGGTTTTCCGCCGTTCGCGCAGGGCCCCTCTGGCTGACATAGAATCGCCCGAGCGCGACCTGGCGGCCCACGGTGGCACGCCGCCTCGCACCGAGGCGGCGATTGGCCGGGGGGCGTCTGCGAACCGCAGGAGCGCCGGCGGACGAAGGAGCGCCCGCGGACGAAGATGTCCGCCTGACACGCCGCGACGAGGAAGCCGGCCGGCGGCCAACGCCGGAGAAGGTCTGTCATGCCCAAGCAAGACGTCTCGAGCACGCGCCCGTCGGCGGCGATCGTCTGCGCCGCAACGCTCTTCGCCACGGCGGCGGCCGCGGCCGGCCAGGACGTCGAGTGGCGCGCCTACGCGGCCGACGCGGCCAGCTCCAAGTACGTTCCCCTCGACCAGATCGACGCCGAGTCGGTCCACGACCTGGAGATCGTCTGGCGCCAGTCGACCATCCCCGACGCCACCCGTGCGGGCAACGACCTGCGCGCGCCCGCCGCGTCGCAGAACACCCCCCTGATGGCGGGAGGGCGCCTCTACATCAGCACCGGCCTCGGCATGGTCGCGGCCCTCGACGCCGCCAGCGGCGAGGTGGTCTGGTTCGACGACCCGCCGGCGCGGGAAGGCGAAGAACGCCGGCGCGGCCGGCCGACCCGCGGCCTCGGCTACTGGACGGACGGAGACGACGCCCGGGTGCTGGCCATCCTGGGCGACCGGCTCGTCGCGCTGAACGCAGAGACCGGCCGGCGCTATCCCGACTTCGGAGACGGCGGCGAGGTCGACCTGACCGAGGGCTACGACGACCCGAGGGTCGACAGCTTCCGGTGGCAATCGGCGCCGCTCGTCGTCGACGACGTCATCGTCGTCGGCTCGCTCATCGGCGACATCGTCAGCCACACCATGCCCGCCCTCAAGGAGATGCCGCCGGGCGACGTGCGCGGCTTCGACGTGCGCACCGGCGAGCAGCGCTGGATCTTCCGCACCGTCCCGCGCGAGGGCGAGCCGGGCAACGAGACGTGGCTGACCGCCCTGAACGAGGACCGGGCGTCGTGGGAGTACACCGGCAACACCAACATGTGGGCGTCGCCGAGCGCCGACGAGGAGCTGGGCTACGTCTACCTGCCGCTGTCGACGCCCACGAGCGACTACTACGGCGGGCACCGGCCCGGCGACAACCTGTTCGCCGAGAGCCTCGTGTGCCTCGACGCGGCGACGGGCGAGCTCGTCTGGTACTTCCAGGCGGTGCACCACGGGTTGTGGGACTACGACTTCCCCGCCGCCCCCACGCTGTTGGACGTCACCGTCGACGGCCGCGAGATCAAGGCGGTGGCGATCACGAGCAAGCAGGCGCACACCTACGTCTTCGACCGGGTCACCGGCGAGCCGGTGTGGCCCATCGAGGAGCGTCCGGTGCCCGCCGGCGACGTGCCGGGCGAGTGGTACGCGCCGACCCAGCCGTTTCCCACGAAGCCGCCCGCCTACGACCAGCAGGGGGTGAGCCTCGACGACCTCGTCGACTTCACGCCCGAGCTGCGGGCCGAGGCCCTCGCCATCCTCGACGACTACGTTTGGGGGCCGTTCTTCACGCCGCCGTCGCTCATCGACGAGCGGCCCGGCGGCACGCGGGGCACGCTGGTGGTGCCCGGCCTCGTCGGGGGCACCGACTGGAACGGGGCCGGCGCCGATCCGGAGACCGGCATCCTCTACGTCCCCTCGGTCCACAGCGGCACCGTCGTGGGGCTCAGCCGGTCCGAGCACCCCCGGTCGGACGTCGACTGGGTGATGCGGGGCGCCCGGCACATCCCCGGGCCGCGGGGGCTGCCGCTGTTCAAGCCGCCCTACGGCCGCCTCGTCGCCATCGACCTCAACCGGGGCGAGTTGCTGTGGACGGCGGCCAACGGCGACGGGCCGCGCGACCATCCCGCCATCGCCCACCTCGACCTGCCGCCGCTCGGCCAGGGCGGCCGCGCCGCGCCGCTCGTCACCCGCAGCCTGGTGTTCCTCGGCGAGGGCGCCAACGTGGGCGCCGCCTTCCTGCCGCCCGGCAGCGGGGGAAAGATGTTTCGCGCCTTCGACAAGCGGACCGGCGAGATCGTCTGGGAAACGGAGCTGCCAGGCGGCACGACTGCCGCTCCCATCAGCTACATGGTCGACGGCCGGCAGTACATTGTCGCCACCGTGGGTTGGGACGACATGAGCAGCGAGTACGTGGCCCTCGCCCTGCCCGACACGGGGGAGCGTTGAGGCGTTGACCCGCCCGACCCGCGGGGCTACGCTTGTCGAGATCGGGGGGTTTCGTCCGTCCATCGGTGGAGGACGCCGCGATCGATCGCCGTCAGGGCTCCGAACGGAATCGCCCGGCCGTCTGCCAGGCGCGAAACCGCAGAGCGGACCGTGCGGAGACGTGGTGGCAACTTCACGTCGTGCTCTCAGGGCGGTGACGGCTGCTGCCTTGCCGAATGCAGGACGCAGGAAGCCGCAGAAACAGGGGCCGCGTTCGCGTGTGGTCGGCAACTCACGTCCAATCACGGTCCTGACCGGCGTCGGGCGTCGTGAGTTCGACCGGAGTTCAAGTTCAAGGAGGTCGAAGATGAGGCAGAGACAGGTCGTAGCACTCGGCGCCCTCGCGGCCATGGTCGCGACGGCAGGGCTGGCCCCGCCGGCGACGGCCCAGGACGGGCCGCGCACGGCGTGGGACGCCCCGGACCTGCAGGGCGTGTGGGACTTCCGCACCATCACGCCGCTGCAGCGCCCCGAACGGTACGGAGACCGCGAGTTCCTGACCCGGGAAGAGGCGGCCACCCTCGAGCAGGGCGCGGTCGACCGCGACGAGCGGCTCCTCCTCGCGGCGCCCAGGCGCACCGAGGCCGGCGGCAGCGTCGGCGCCTACAACAACTTCTGGATGGACCGGGGCACCCGCACCATCGAGACCCGCCGGACCTCGCTCATCATCGATCCCCCGAACGGACGCATGCCGGCGCTGAGCGAGGCGGGGCAGGCGCGGGCCGACGCGCGGCGCGAGTACCGGGCCGAGCACCCCGCCGACTCGTGGCTCGACCGCAGCACCTTCGACCGCTGCATCCTCGGCTTCAACACCGGGCCGCCGATGACCCCGGGCGGCTACAACCAGAACATGCAGGTGTTCCAGACCGAGGACACCGTCGTCATCCTGAACGAGATGGTGCACGACTCGCGCATCATTCCCATCGACGGCACGCCGCGCACCGGCATCGGGTCGTGGACCGGGGAGTCGCGCGGGCACTGGGATGGCGACACCCTCGTCATCGAGACGAACAACTTCACCGACAAGACCCGCTGGCGCGGCTCGAGCGAGAACATGACCCTCGTCGAGCGGCTGACCCGGCAGGACGACGACACGCTGGTCTACACGTTCACGGTGACCGACCCCGAAACCTGGGTGCAGCCGTGGACGGCCGAGGTCCCGATGCGGCGGGGCGAGGAGCCGCTCTACGAGTACGCGTGCCACGAGGGCAACTACTCGATGGAGGGCATCCTCTCCGGCGCCCGCGCCGACGACCGGGCGGCGGCCGAGCAGCAGTAGCCGCAATCGTCGCGTGGGTTCCGCCGCGCGACCGAACCGCCGGGAGTAAGCCGCCTCTCGACGGAGGCGCCGCCGTTCCAGGACGCGGACTCCCGGCGACGTCGCGGGAATACCGGCGGGTGGAAGGCCGTTGCCTCCACCCGCCGATCATCACCGGCGCAAGCGCCCATGGCCGACGCGAGCATTCACACGGAGATCCGGCGACGCCGTCGCCCCGCTGGCCCGCCCCCTCGGCGGCAATCGCCGTCGACGATCTGCTCCCCTGACCTTCCGTGCCGACACACGCGCCGCTCACCGCACGTCGTCCTGTGCCCGCGCCCACTACCCCGCGTCCGCGCCCTCAATCGCCCGCGTGAGGGCCGGAGTACGGCCGAGCAGCCTCGCGTAGAGCGCGAGCTGGGCGCGGTGGTACTCCTCGTGGGCGACGCCGTGGTGCAGCCAGGTGAGGCGGGTTCCGCGCTCGCCGTCGAAGCGGCGCACGTACTGCAGCATCTGCACCTCGCCGGCGGCGCGGAGCTGCCGAGCGCCGTCGCGGTGGCTGCTGCGCAGCAGGCGCAGCCATTCCGCGCGGGGGCGGGGCTTCTCGACCCCCTTGGCATAGTGGCGGATGAACGCCGGGAAGCTCTTGCGGGTGAAGTCGGCGGTGGGCCGGGTGAGCTCGTTGGTCCACATCATGCCCGTGGCCACGACATGGGCAACCAGCTCGGCCACCGACCGGGCGCCGGGCGCAGGACGGAAGTCCCAGTCGCGGGCGGGGATGGCGGACGCCTCGGCGATGACGCCCTGCCGCGCGCCGTCCCACCCCTCTATCGCTTCCTCGAGCAGGCTGTTCATGGGCCCTGACCCTCTCTTGAGCCGCTGACGAAATCGCACGGGGCCGTCGATTTCGGGCTCCTCGGTCAGGCCCCGGGGCCGCCGACGGCGGTGCGGCCGACGCGGCCGCTATGGCGCCGGAGCCCTCCGCACGACGGCCGTGCGCCGAGTTCCCGGGCGCTCACTCGCACACGACGCCGTCGCCGTCGCCGTCGCGCATGTACGCGTAGGCGGGATGGCTGCGCGGCACCGGCGCGATGCCGTGACGCCGCGCTTCGGCGCAGGTCACCCGGCCGTTCCCGTTGTCGTCCCAGGGTATCCGGCCGGCCGCCGCGCCCGCTGCGTTCCCCGCGCTCGCGGCGGCCCTCGGCGGCGAGGCCGCCGGGTTCCAGAGCCCCCGGCCCGCCGACCTCGCCTCGCGCTCGAGCTGCCGGAACCGGTCGAGGTACCGGAACGGGAACCGCGTGTAGGCGTGGCCGTAGCCCCGCCGGATGATCTCGGCGTTGGCGAACGTCCCGTCCGCAAGATGGACGTAGGCGAGGGTCCGCCCGTACCTGTCCGTCCGCTCGCGGTCGTACTCGAGACGCACGCGCCGGCCTTCGAGTAGCCGCTTCGTGAACGCGCTCGCTTCGCGCCCGAAGAACTCGACGGGCCGGCCCGGCGCCACCGTCTCTGGGGTGTCGACGCCGATCAGCCGCACGCGGCCCACGCCCTCGACGACGATGGTGTCCCCGTCGACGACGCGCTCGACCCTCTGGGCCTCGGCCGCCGCCGGCGCCAGCACGAGCAGGAGCGCGGCCAGCAGGAACGGCATGGCGGTCGCCGAAACCTCGATCTCGCGGAGACGTCGCAACATCCGCCACCTCGGGCCGGCAGGAAGTCGACGTAGCAGGAAGTGCCACGGACGCGCCGGCGGATGTGGGGATTATCGCGTACATCGACCGCGCGCCGGCGCCGCGGGCGGGGCGCCTCTCCGGCCAGCGGCGGCCACGGCAATCAGCCAGGAGTCTGCGCGATGGAACGGCGTCGACTGCTGAAGGGTCGGTTGGGCGCCAAGCGGAGCAGGCGACGATTGGCGGGCTCGACGCCCGCCTGCGTCGAGAGGCGCGACAGCCGGGACTCCGGCCGACGGGGGCGGCCCCGGCCTCGAGATGAGCGCATGGGAGGGCCGGGGAGGGTCGGCCGACGCCGCTCGACCACTACGACCGGGACGATCGCCCGCGAGGCCGTCGTCGACGGCCTCGAGATCCGGGTCAGACGTCGAGGAAGCGGTCCCGATACTGCGGGTCGGGAACGGGGCACGACGCGTGGCGGCCGAAGAGCCCGTAGCGGTGGGCGGCGACGCGGTCGTAGAGCCGGTCCCGCAGCGCGGCGGGGACCCGGCCCAGGACCGTGGCGAGCCGCCACGGCCAGCCGAGCTGACCGAGAACGAACAGCGCGGCGGCCGACCGGTTCAGCACGCGGCCCGTCTCCGAACGGTAGTCGACGACCACGTGAACCGTCTCGAGCCGGTCCGGGTCCCGGCCGAACGACGCGACGAGGTCGCGACCGACGGGGCCCTGCAGCGTCGCGAAGTGGAAACGGCGCCGGTGATCGCGCGCGAGCACGAACCGGACGAACCGGTCGCAGAGCCCGCACACGCCGTCGTAGAGCAGCAAGTGGCGGCCGGAACCGAGCCCGACGGGTCCGCGCGCGTCAGTCACCCGTAGCCCTCGGACCGGCAAGGCGTCCACTCGCCGGCGATTCGCCGACGTCGGCGAGTCGCCGCGTTCCGCGGCGAGCTCTCGCCGGACCGCCGCCAGGTGCGCGGCGGCCGCGCCTTGACCTGCCGGCGCGACGCGCATATCGTCGCAACGGCCGGCGGGGGGCCGGCAGCTTTCCGGAAGGAGATCACGAAATGCACAAGAAGTACCTGTGTCTGGCCGTGGCCGCGGCGCTCGCGGCCGTCCTGTCGCACACCATGGCGGCCGCGCAGCCGGAGCCGCAGCCGATGTCGTTCTTCGTCACCAGCGTCGGGCTCGGCGACGGCGCCAACCTCGGCGGCCTCGCCGCGGCCGACGCGCACTGCCAGTCGCTCGCCGCCGCGGTCGGACGGGGCGACTCGACCTGGCGCGCCTATCTCAGCACGCAGGGGCCGAACGCCGTCGACGCGCGCGATCGCATCGGCACCGGACCGTGGTTCGCCCACGGCGGCCGTCGGCAGATCGCGGCCGACCTCGGCTGGCTCCACGGCGACACCCTCGACCAGGCGCGGATCGGCAACGCCATCGGCAAGATGATCGCGTTGACCGAGCAGGGCAACCCCGTCAACGGCGTCGGCGACTCGCCCAACCAGCACGACATCCTCACCGGTACGCAGCCCGACGGCCGCGCCTACACCGACGACGCCGACCACACCTGCGGCAGCTGGACGAGCAACGGCGACGGCTCGGCCCAGGTCGGCCACTCGGACACGCAGGGCGGCGGCAACAGCTCGTGGAACTCGACCCACCCCAGCCGCGGCTGCAGCCAGGAGGCCCTGGTCGGCACCGGCGGGGCGGGGTTGTTCTACTGCTTCGCCATCGACTAGTGGTCCGTCACGCCATAATCTTCGGGTGCAGATCTGACCTTATGGCCGCATCGTCAACGACTTGCCAGCACCGCATACCAGAACATTTAGCTGTGGCGCTGCACTAGCCCGGAAATCGTCGCCCTCGGCTCCGATTGCCGCCCCAACCAACCCTGCCAGGAGTCGACGCCGTTCTACGGCGCAGACTCCTGGCCCGCCAATCGTCGCCGGCGGCTCCTCTTGGCGCCCAACAACCTGCAGGAGTCGGCGCCGTTCTGCGGCGCAGACTGCTGCAGGTGGGCGTGCAGTCTACACGAGCGGTAAGGGTCGGCGCACAAACAAGTCCCCGATTCTTGCTGCTTGCCGGTATCCGTGCCGCGTCGTTGTCGAATTGGGGCAGCGACTGCCATTCTGGCCTGATTGCGGCATCCGACTGGAGTTGTTTCTGCGTGGATCCTAAAGGACGCCCCGTGCGGCCATCCCGCGAACGAGGCGACCGAGCGCGTGGGGTGGCCGCCGGACCGCCCCGTCAGAAGCGCAGCAGGCGCGTGGCCTTGACGACGAAGGCGCGGTTCTCGAGGAACGGGCCCCGCGGGTCGAGGGTGTCGCGCTCGTCGGTGTAGACCACGAACAGCTCGCTGCCGGGCTGGTACTCCCAGCGGAAGCGCAGGTTGGTGCCGAGCGAGTCGAGGGTCGAGTTGTACTGCACGAGCGCCGCCACGAACATGCGCGGGGTCAGCGTATAGGTGGTGCGCACCGCGACGAGGTCGGTCCGGAAGTCGCCCTCGGGCAGCTCGAGCCAGTTGAACGACAGCGACGGCTCGACGTTCAGCTGCGACGAGAGGTACATGCGGCCGAAGGTATAGCCCACGCCGGTGCGTTCGCCGCCGAAGAACCCGCCGCGGTCGAAGCTCAGCCCGCCCGACACCACGCGCTGCTGGCCCGGCGCGTAGACGATGCGGGTATTGGTGAAGCCGTAGGCGCCGGCGGGAATCGTGATGTCCGGGGTCATCTCGAACGGCCGCTTCAGCCATTCGTAGCTGTCGGTGGTGCCGGCGAAGAACAGGTCGCCGTTCTCGAACTCGATGCCGAAGAGCCCCTGTCGGGCCCGGGTCTCGAGCAGCCCGGCGCCGTCGGTGGTGTAGTCGAGGCTGCCCTGGAACAAGAACTTGCGGATGGACGCGATCGACAGGGGGCGAGGGCTGAACCGGCCCTCCACGAAGCTGCGACGGAAGTCGTGACGGCGCACGAAGCCCACCTCGGGCCGGAAGTCGGCTCCGACGCCCAGCCGCTCCGCAAGGAACCCCCAGCGGTCGCCGCGGTAGTCGAGCCTGGCCTGATAGCTCATGGCGTCGTCGGAGCTGACGCCGGGCAGCCGGCTCTGGGCCAGGTAGGACGTGATGTTCAGGTTGTCGTGGAACGAGAACAGCCCGTCGACCCCGAACAACTGGTTCGACCCGCTGCCGTCGAGCGACACCGAACGGCCCGTGAACAGCGCCCCGACCGCGCTGCGGCGCAGGATGTCGCGCTTGACCCGCGCGACCGAGAAGTTCGTCGCCGCGGCCCGGCCGGCCTGCTCGGTCTGCACGTTCAGCACGCCGATGCTGTAGGGCCCGGCCTTGCCGGTCAGCCGGCCGCCCGCCCGGATGGGGACCGTGCGGCCGTCCTGGAGCCCGATGCGCCGGCTGAAGAACATGATCGGCGCGGTCCCCGAGAACTGGCCGCCCCCGAAATAGAACGCCGTCGAGTCGCTCGTGAAGCCGCCGCCGAAGTCGAAGATGCCCTGCCCTTCCAGAAAGAACTCGCGCTTCTCGGGAAAGAAGAGGCTGAACCGCGTCAGGTTGACCTGCTGCTCGTCGATCTCGACCTGCGCGAAGTCGGTGTTGTAGGTGAAGTCGGCGGTGAGCCCCTGGGTGACGCCGTACTTGACGTCGAACCCCACGTCGCCCCCCGCCGTCGTGCGCTCGTCGGGGGCGAGGGCGAGGTCGGTGCTGACGTCGGAGATGCCGTAGGGCTTGACCTCGAGCCGGGTGCCCGAGACGGGCACCTCGAGCCCCACGAGGGTCGCGGCCGACGACATCTTGTAGGCCCCGGCCCAGCTCAGCGAGGCGGGGATGGGGGTCAGGAACGAGGTCTCGTTGGTCGACGCCACCCGGCGCTGCACGTTGACGCCCCACATCTGGGCCGGCCCGGCCCGATAGCGGAGAGACTTGAAGGGGATGGCGATCTCGACCGTCCACCCGTCCTCGAACCGTCCCGCGGCGACGTCCCACACCGTGTTCCAGTCGATGTTCTGGCTGCGCTCGTCGGTGACGAGGGCATCGAAGAGGCCCCCGATGGCGTTGGTGGTGAACGCGAACGCGTTTCGCCGGTCGTAGAAGGTGTCGAGCACGACCCCGAGGGTCTCGTTGCCGTACATGCCCCAACTGTCGCGCTTCATCTCGTTGGCGACGATGCGGTCCGGCGCGGCGCTCCAGCAACGGGCCGACACGTACAGGTTGTCGGCGTCGAACGTCACCCACACCTCGGTCTGGTCGGCGGCGGGCGCGCCCTCGACCGGCTCCTGCTGGATGAAGCCGGTCACCGGCGGCACGTCCCGGTAGACCCGCTCGTCGAGCCGGCCGTCGAGCTGCAACGGCGCGTCGAGCCGGATCGCGCGCATGGTCAGGCGTCCGATATCGTCGCGCGCGGCCACCTCGGGCGGGAGGGGGGGCGGCGGACCGTGTATCAGGCTCGGCGCCGCCGCGAACCCCGCGGCCGTCGTCCTTCCGCCTCGCTGGCCGGCGAGGGCGGCCGACCCCGCCGGCCGACCGGCACCGGGTGTCACCGATCCCGGACCCGCACCAGCCGACCCGGTTCCCGGGCTCGCACCAGCCAACCCGGTTCCCGGACCCGCACCGGGCGATCCCGCCGGGGCCGCCCCCCGCCCCCGCGATCGGGCGCCGGCCCCCGCCCGCGGCTTCGCCCCGCGCGCCGCTTCCGCGAGACGAGCGGCCAGCTCGTCCTGCAGGCCGAACAGATCCGCGAGCGCCCCGTCGACGCGCGTGCCGGCCACGACGCGCCCGCTGACGGGGTCGAGCAGCCGTGCGGTGATCCGGAGGCGGGCGCCCACCCGCTGGTAGGCCCCCGCCACCGTCAGACCCGCCGGCACCGTCCCCGCCGCCCGGCCGAGATCGGCCGCGAGGGTCTCGGCGATGCCGTCGCCGATCCAGGCGTCGGCGGGGTCGCCCGACAGGTTGGTGAAGGCCGCCAGCTCCAGGGAGCCGGCGGCGGAGGTGACCGGCGGCGCGACCTGGCCATGGGCGGGCGGCGCGGACGCCGCGGCGGCGGCCAGGACCAGGCCGGCGGCGACACCGGATCGGATCGTTTCAGCGATCGACACAACCCCTCATCATAACCGGGCCGCTCCACGAGATGACCGGCCGCCTCCGGCCGCCCCGGCCGCCGCAGCGAAATGACCGGGACGCCGCAGCGAGATAACCGGGATGCCGCGGCGAGATGACCGGACCGCTGCAGCGAGATGACCGAGCCGCGCCGAGAAATGACCGGGCCGCTGCAGCGAAGACACTCCGCAACCCACCGGCAAGCAGCTGTTGGAGCGTTGTCGGACGGCGTCGGCGGTGCTGCCCGTGCAGCACACGACGCTGAACTACACCGGTCTGCGGCCGGGCCGCGCCGGGCCGCCCCGGACCGCTCCGCCACCACCTCCGCGCCTCACGCTTGCCGGACCCTGCCGAGGCACGGTCCACCATGGCCGCCGCGACGCCGTCTACTTCCCGGCCGCGGCGCCCGGCGCCTCTCTCCGCACGCGCCGCCCGGCTGGTACTCCGCACGCGCCGCCCGACTGGTACACTGCGGCACCGCATGCGGCATCCAGGTATCGTCTGGCTGACGGGCGGGCTCGCGTGCCTCGCCTCGGGCGCCGCGCTGGCCCTCTCGCTGTCGTTCGAGGCGGGCGCCGCCCTCGCCCTGCTGGGCGCGGGCGGGGTCGGGGCCGGGGCCATGGCGCGGGCCCGCGGGAGCGCTCCCGATCCCGAGTCGATGGCGGCGCTCGACCGCCGCCTGGACGAGTTGCGGGGGCTCGACGCCCGGCTGACCGCGGCCGGGGTGTCGCCGGTCGAGCGGACCTACGACGAGCTCCTGCGCCGCCGCCCCGACACGCCGGCCTCTCCCGCGACCCTCGACGAGCAGGAACGCCGGCTCGGCGAGATGATCCGCGACCGCTGCGACCGGGTGTGGGAAGGCATCGGCAACCGGCGCTACGTCCGTCGCGAGGACGGGCGCATCGTGGACCTCGACGGAGGCGCCATCTTCGCCGAGCTGCGCGACGTCGTGCAGGAGGTCGCGGGGCTGTACCACGCCGAGTCGGACAACGCGGTCCTCGAGGCGCGCACCGGGGACATCGCTCTCGCGGTGCGCTCGGCCGTCGGCGAGCTGCTGCAGGCGGTGCGGCAGGTGCCGTTCGTCGATCCCGCCTCCTGGTCGGTCAAGACCGTCGTCACGCAGCTCGAGCAGGCCCAGCAGGGCCTCGCCCTCTACCGGAAGCTCGAGCCCTGGGAGCACTATCTCAACGGCGCGCTCCTCGCCACCCGCCTCGCCGCCGGTGCGAGCCCCGTCGGGGTCGTCGCGTGGACCCTGGGCACGCAGGTCGCCAAGCGCCTGGGGAAGCGGTTCATCAGGTCGCGCGCGGAGGTGTGGCTGAAGACGCTGCTCGAGAGCTCGGTGGCGCTGGTCTACCTGCGCGTGGCGCGCATCTACGACCCGCTGCGCTCGTACCGCGGCCCCGACTGGATCGCGCTGGTCGAAGCCCTCCGCGTCCACGCGTGCATCCCCGGCGTCGACCACAACCGGCGGCGGCTGCTCGATCGCATCGTGCGCGCGCCGATCCCCGACGAGTTCGCGAAGATGACCCTCCTGCGCGCGCTGGCCGAGGACCGCGCCCCGGCGCCGCCGTCGGTGCCGCCCGTCGACCTCGACGCGCTGCGGCCGCAGGACCGGCAGGCGGTCGGCACGCGCCTCGCCGAGCTGCTGTCCGACATGCAGGGCCTGCAGGCGCCGGCCGCGCGCGCCGCGATCGAGAGCCTCCAGCGCCACCTGCCGCTCCCCGTCGACCTCGGCCACGCCGAGCGCCCCGAGGCGCGACGGACGGCCGACGGGTTCGCGCTGCTCGCGGGGATCGCGCGCGACTGCCTCGACGCGGACCGCGCGCAGGCCGGCCGGCTGGTTCGCGCCAGCGTGTTCAAGGCGCGGGCGAACGGGACGCTGGACCAAGAGGAAACGGAGCGCATCCTCGCGCGCGCACTCGACGCGGCGTACGAGGACGGCGGAGAACGGCAAGAACCGGGCCCCGCCGCCCCGCCGCCCGCCCTCGTCGGCGACGGCCTCGCCGAGCCGCTGCTGACGTCGGTGGCCGACCTGCTGTGCTCCGCGCCGGCGCCCTGGCCGGTCGAGCACGACCACCTCGTGCTGCTGTACGCGTCGGTGCTGCTCCCCGGGCGCAAGCAGGTCGCGGCCGCGTGGAAACACTATGCCGAAACCGCGTCCCGTCGCCTGCGCGAGCGTCTGCACCTGTCCGACCTGTCGACCTGGCCGCCCCACGCGGCGCCGGCGATTCTGCGCGGGCTCGGCGACGGCGACCCCGCGCTGGCGGTGCTCGGCGCGACCACGCGCGCGGGACGGCCGCGATGGCTGGCGTTCCATCGCGACCGGGTCGTCGTGGGCGCGGTCCCCGACAAGGAGCTCGTCGTCGACGACGAGGAGCCCGAGGTCCATCCCCTGCGCCCCGGGTTCCACCCCCTGGCCCCGGTTCGGCTCGTCCGCCGCCGGGGACGCCTGACCGACGACCTCGTGCTCCGGCACGGCGAGGACCGCCTGACCCTCGCGAGCGCGAAGATCGGCAACTTCGAGCGCCGCTTCGGCGCTCTGCTGGACGCCCTCGGCCTCGCTGCGGACCAGCTCGACCGCGAGGCCTGACGACAGCATCCAGGTCGGTCGCAGCCCGCCGAGAGAAATCGCAACCGCCCCGCGGGACAGTTAGAATGCCCCGTGCCCGGCCTCTTCCCGGCCGCCGGCGACGGCCCCCCGTACTTCTCCCTCTCCCGCGACCTGTTCCTGCGTCTGCTCGGTCTCGTCTACCTGCTCGCCTTCGCCTCGCTCGCCCCGCAGATCGTGGGCCTCGTCGGCGAAGACGGCCTGCTGCCGGCCGCCGCCTACCTCGACCGCGCGCACGGGCTCTGGGGCGCCGCCGCCTACCATCGACTGCCGACGCTGCTCTGGCTCTGGCCCGGTGACTGGTTCCTCGCGGGTTCGTGCTGGCTCGGCATTGCGTTCGCCGCCGCCGTCATGGCCGGCATCGCGCCGAGGGCACTGCTGGCGGCGCTGTGGGCCTGCTATCTGGGGCTCACCGTCGCCGGACAGGAGTTCCTGCAGTTCCAGTGGGACGGGCTCCTGCTGGAAGCCGGGCTGCTGGCGGTGCTGTACGCCCCGGCCGGCCGGCGCGTGCCCTTCGGCGGCGGGGCCGAGCCGAGCGCGGGGGCGCGCTGGCTGGTCTGGGGCCTCGCGTTCAAGCTGACCTTCCTCTCCGGCGCCACCAAGCTGCTGAGCGGCGATGCCACGTGGCGGGGCATGACCGCGCTCGAGCATCACTACCAGACGCAGCCGCTGCCGACCTGGGTAGGCTGGTACGCGCACAACGCTCCCGACTGGTTCGGCGTGCTGTCGGTCGGCGTCATGTTCCTCATCGAGCTCGCGGTCCCCTTCGCCATCCTCCTGCCCGCCCGCTTCCGCCGGGTGCGCATGGCCGGCTGCGCGCTGCTCTGCCTGCTGCAGGTTCTCATCGCCGCGACCGGCAACTACGGCTTCTTCAACCTGCTCGCGGTCGTCCTCTACCTGTCGCTCCTCGACGACGACGCCGTGGCGCGCATGCTCCGTTTCGGCGTCTCCAGGCGTCTGCGGCGCTTTGTGGTGCAGACGCTCGGCCGGGCTGGTCGGGCGGCAATCGAAGCCGACGGCGACGATGCCCGCTCCGCCGCCGGCACGCCGAAGAGCCCGCGGCATCCTGCCCCGTCGTGGCGGCGGTGGGCGCGGGTGGGGGCGACGGCGCTGCTGGCGGGGTTGACCGTTCTCGCCTTCGTCCGCGAGGTCCGCCGCCCCGCGCCGGCGCCCGGCTGGGTCGACGTGGTGCTCGACGGCTGGATCGGACCGTTCCGCTCCGTCAATGGCTACGGGCTCTTCCGGGTGATGACCACCGAGCGCCGGGAGATCGTCTTCGAAGGGAGCCGGGACGGCTCGACCTGGGTGGAGTACCCGTTCAGGTGGAAGCCGGGAGACCCCACGCGGGCGCCCGCGTTCATGCCGCCGCACATGCCCCGCCTCGACTGGCAGATGTGGTTCGCGGCCCTCGATCCCCGTGGGAACGCCCACTGGCTGCTGCCGCTCGCGGACCGCCTGCTGGAGGACGATCCGGCCGCGCTCGACCTCATCGGCGGCACGCCGTTCCCCGACGGGCCGCCCCGCCTCGCCCGGCTGGTGATGTACCGCTACCGGTTCACGAACCGGGAGGAAGCCTCGGGCGGGACCTGGTGGGCTCGGGAACCGCTGGGACCGCTGACGGAGCCGCTGAGCCTGGACCGGCCGTCGCCGCCGTGAGGCTCCTGCCCCCCACCGGTTCTCCAGGAGTCGGCGCCGTTCCGCGGCGCGCGCCGCGGGGCCCCGAAGTCCGGGTGCACGACAGGAAAGTTGTGCGCCGCCACGCAAGACGGGCACCACCTCGTGTGCGGGCGCGGCAGCCCATGGATTGGCCTGTTGCCGGGATCTTGGCCCAAGCCGTTCCCCGTGAATCCAGAGCCCGACGGCGCCGGGGGCCGCCATCCAACAATGATGTCGTGCACCCCCGAAGCCCTTGAAATTCGACCCCGCGGGCCCTACAATGCGCAGATGAGATTTGGGTCTTTCCGGGCCGCTTTTCGCACCGTGGCGTTGCCCGCCGGAGCACTGGGCCTCGGCGTCGCTCTTGCGCTCCCGGCAGAGACGCACGCGCAGGAATCGGCAGGGGGACCACCCCCGGCCCCCTCCCCGGCGGCGGCCGACGCCCGCCAGCTGCTCGACCGCTATTGCGTCGCCTGTCACAGCGACCGGCTCGAGACGGCCGGGCTGAGCCTGGAGGACATCGACCTCGCGCACGTTCCGGCCGAGGCCGAGATATGGGAGAGCGTGGTGCGCAAGCTGCGCACGAGCACCATGCCCCCGCCGAACCGGCCGCAGCCGCCGGCCGGGACCCGCGCCGCGATGGCCTCGTGGCTGGCGTCGACGCTCGACGAAGCGTCGGCGGCGAGCCCGAACCCGGGCCGTACCGAGACCCTGCGCCGCCTCAACCGTACCGAGTACCAGAACGCAATCCGCGACCTCCTGGCCCTCGACGTCGACGCCACCGGCCTGCTGCCGCCCGACGAGAGCGGCCACGGCTTCGACAACGTGACCGTCGGCGACCTCCCGCCGGCCCTGCTCGACCGCTACATCTCGGCCGCCCAGAAGATCAGCCGCCTCGTCATCGGCAGCACCCAGACCTCGCTGCAGGCCGACGTGATCCGCGTGCCCGCGGACACGACGCAGGAAGAGCACGTGCCGGGGCTGCCCCTCGGCACCCGCGGCGGCGTCGTGATTCCCTACACGTTCGCGCAGGACGGCGACTACGACATCCAGGTCCGGCTCGCCCGCAACCGCACCGGCAACATCGGCGGGCTGCGGGATCGGCGACCGCACGAGATGGAGATCCTGCTCGACCGCGTCCCCATCGCGAGCTTCACGGTCCAGCGGCCGGAGCGCGGGGACGACGCGCTGGTCGACCGGGAGCTGAACGTACGCGCCTCGGTGACCGCCGGCCCCCACGACCTCGGCGTCACGTTCCTGAAGAGCGCCTCGTCGCTGATGGAGACCGAGCGCAGGCCCGGACAGTCGCACTTCAACGAGACCCGTCATCCGCGGTTGACCCCGGCCGTCTACCAGGTGTCGATCACCGGCCCCTACGCCCCGCAGGGCGTCAGCGACACCCCGAGCCGCGAGCGGCTGTTCGTGTGCCGTCCGGCCCAGCCGAGCGAAGAGGAAGGCTGCGCACGGGACATCCTCTCCACGCTGATGCGGCGGGCCTACCGGCGGCCGGTGGCGGACGCGGACCTCGACGGCCCGATGGCGTTCTTCCGGGAGGGCCGGGCGGGCGGCGACTTCGACGCCGGCATCGGCCGGGCCCTGAGCGCGGTCCTCATCAACCCCGAGTTCCTGTTCCGGGTCGAGCTCGACCCCGACCGCGGCGGGGCCATCCCCGCGTATCACGTCAGCGACCTCGAGCTGGCCTCGCGGCTGTCGTTCTTCCTCTGGAGCAGCCTGCCCGACGACGAGCTGCTCGACGCGGCGATACGCGGCGAGCTGAGCGACCCCGACGAGCTCGAGCGGCAGACCCGCCGGATGCTCGCCGACCCCCGCTCGTTCAACCTCGCCAGCAACTTCGCCGGGCAGTGGCTGCGGCTGCGCAACCTCGCGGCGCTGAGCCCGAACGGGCGCCTGTTCCCCGACTTCGACGACAACCTGCGGCAGGCGTTCCGCGAGGAGACCGAGCGGTTCATCGACAGCGTGATCGACGAGGACCGCAGCGTGCTCGACCTGCTGCGGGCCGACTACACGTTCCTGAACGAGCGCCTCGCCAAGCACTACGGCATTCCCAACGTCTACGGCACCCGGTTCCGGCGGGTGGCCCTCGACGAGGAGAGCCGGCGCGGCGGGCTCCTTCGACATGGCAGCGTCCTCGCAGTGACGTCGTACGCGACCCGGACCTCGCCGATCATCCGCGGGGTCTGGGTTCTCGACAACATCTTCGGGGCCCCGCCCCCGCCGCCGCTCCCCGACGTGCCGGCCCTCGAGGAGAACGAGGTGGCGGCCAACCTGCCGATGCGCGAGCGGCTCGCCCAGCACCGCAACAGCCCGGCGTGCGCGAGCTGCCACCGGACCATCGACCCCGTCGGCTTCGCCCTCGAGAACTTCGACGCCCTCGGCCGCTGGCGCGACCAGGAAGGCGACAACGGCCCCATCGACGTCTCGGGCGGGCTGCCCGGCGTCGGCCCCCTCGCCGGCGTGGACGGGCTCGAGGACGGCCTGCTGAGCCGGCCCGATCTGTTCGTCGGCCGGCTGACGGAGAAGCTGCTCACGTTCGCGCTGGGCCGTGGCGTCGAGTACTACGACGCGCCGGCCGTCCGCGCCATCGTCCGCGAGGCGGAAGCGGACGACTACCGGTTCTCATCGCTGATCCTCGGCATCGTCAAGAGCGTCCCGTTTCAGATGAGGAACTCCACATGATCATCACGAAGAAGGCGTTACCGCGGCGTACGTTTCTGAAGGGCGTGCAGGCCACCCTGGCCCTGCCGCTGCTCGATGCGATGATTCCCGCGGCGACCGCCCTCGCCCGCACGCCGGCCAGGCCGATCCGCCGGCTCGGGTACGTGTTCATTCCGATGGGCTGCGACCACCAGCGGTGGACGCCCGCCGACCGGGACGAGCTGGGCCAGCTGACGCCGATCCTCAGCCCCCTCGAGCCCGTCAAGGAGCAGCTCACGGTGGTGACGAACACCGAGCTGCAGCTTTCCTACCCGGGCACGCACGACACGTCGAACTCCGGGTTCCTGAGCGCCGCCTACGCCAAGCACACCGAGAGCTCCGACTACTTCCTCGGCACCACCGCCGACCAGCTCGCGGCCCTGCAGATCGGCCAGGACACGCAGCTGCCGTCGCTCGAGTTGTCGATGGACCTGAACCCGCTCGCGGGCGTCTGCAACAACGGCTACGCCTGCGTCTACCAGAACTGCCTGTCGTGGTCGTCGCCGACGACCCCGCTGCCGTCCGAGGCCCATCCCCGCATCGTGTTCGAGCGGCTCTTCGGCGAGGGCGGCACCACCGAGGAGCGCCAGGCCGCGCTCGAGAGCCGGGCCAGCCTCCTCGACTCGTTCGGCGAGGACATCGCGCGGCTCAAGGGCGCGGTGGGGGCGGCCGACCGGGCCCGCGTCGAGCAGTATCTCGACAGCATCCGCGAGGTGGAGCGCCAGATTCAGCGGGCGGAGGCGGCGGCCAGCGACAACCTGTTCCCCGACCTCGACCGCCCGGTGGGCGTGCCCGACTCGTTCGCCGACCACGCGCGGCTGATGTTCGACCTGCAGGTGCTGGCGTTCCAGGGCGACATCACCCGCATCGTGACGTTCCAGCTCACGCGCGAGCTGAGCAACCGCACCTATCCGGAGATCGGCGTGCCCGATCCGCACCACCCGACGAGCCATCACGGCAACGACCCCGAGAAGCTCGCGAAGATCGCCAAGATCAACACGTTCCACGTCTCGCTGTTCGGCGAGTTCCTCAAGAAGCTGAAGGAGACGCCCGACGGTGACGGGTCGCTGCTCGATCAGACCGTCTACATGTACGGCAGCGGGATGGGCAACCCGAGCCTGCACGACCACGTCAACCTGCCGATTCTCGTCGCGGGCGGCGCGGCCGCGGGCATCAACGGCGGCCGCCACATCCGCTACGAGACCGGCAAGCCGCTGGCCAACCTCCACCTCACCCTGCTCGACCGGGTGGGGGTGAGGCTCGACCAGTTCGGCGACAGCACCGGCACCGTCGACACCCTCTTCGATCCTGTCGCGGTGTAGGGAACGGCCGATGACAGTCAGGAGCCTGCGCCGCAGAATCGGCGCCGGCGCCTGGAGGGTTGATTGGGCGGCAATCGTCGCGCCGCGGGAGCTTCGCGCCGGCGAGGCTTCCAACGCGAGGTCGCGCGGCGGCGATTGCCGGGCCGGGAGTCTGCGCCGTAGAACGGCCCGGACTCCTGGAGGGTTGGTTCGGCGCCCAGCGGAGCCGTCAGGCGACGATGGGCGGACTAGGAGAGACCGATGAATCCAGGACGAATCGCCCGGCTGTCGGCGGCGGTGCTGCTGGGGCTGGCCGGGACCGCGTGGGCGGCCGGGGAAGCCCCCCTCGCCGACGCGGCCGAGGAGGGGAACGCCGCGCTGGTCCGCACCCTGCTGCACGCAGGCGGGGCCGACGTCAACGCGGCGCAGATCGACGGCATGACCGCCCTCCACTGGGCGGCGTACCACGACGACGCCGGGACCGCCGGACTGCTGGTGCGCGCCGGCGCCGACGTGGACGCCGCGAACCGCTACGGGGTGTCGCCGCTGTCGCTGGCCGCCACCAACGGCAACGCCGGTCTCGTCAGCCTGCTGCTCGACGCCGGGGCCGACCCCGACGCCTCGCTGCGGGGAGGCGAGACAGTGCTCATGACCGCGGCCCGGACGGGAAGCCTCGCCGCGGTGACGGCGCTGCTGGCCGAGGGCGCCGATCCCGATGCGCGCGAGACCCGGGACCAGAACGCCCTGATGTGGGCGGCGGCCGAGGGGCACACGCCCATCGTCGAGGCGCTGATCGCGGCCGGCGCCGATGTCCAGGCCTCCCTGCGGTCCGGCTTCACCCCGCTCTTCTTCGCGGTGCGTGGTGGCCACGTCGAGGCCACCCGGACCTTGCTCGATGCGGGCGTGGACGTGAACGCCGAGCTCACGCGCATCAAGGACGGACCGGACCGGGCCGTCAACAACGCGACCTACCGGCCGGTGGACGACGGCATGAGCCCGCTGCTGCTGGCGGTGCGCAACGGCCACTTCGAGCTGGCCGTCGAGCTGATCAAGGCCGGCGCCGACCCCAACGACCAGCGGACCGGGTTCGCGCCGCTGCACACCGTGAGCTGGGTCCGGAAGCCCGACGCCAGCGACCGCGGCGACCCCGCGCCGGAGGGTGCGGGCCGCCTGACGAGCCTGCAGTTCGTGCGGGCCCTCGTCGCGCTGGGGGCCGACGTGAACCTGCGCCTCGAGCAGGGCAGGCGCCCGCCGCACACCGCATCGGGTCTCGAGATGGAGGGGGCGACGGCCTTCCTCATGGCCGCCGACCGGGCCGACGCGGGCCTCATGCAGCAGCTCCTCGAGCTGGGCGCCGACCCGTTCCTGCCCAACGCCGAGCTGAGCACGCCCCTGATGGCGGCGGCCGGCCTCGGCACCAACGCCCCCGACGAGGAAGCAGGCAGCGAGGCGGAGGCGTTGATCGCCACCGAGATGCTGCTCGATCTCGGGGCGGACATCGACGCGGTGGACGCCAACGGCGACACCGCGATGCACGGCGCGGCGTACGGCAACTTCCCCACGGTGGTGGGGTTGCTGGCGGCCAGCGGCGCCGATTCGGCCGTCTGGAAGCAGAAGAACTCGGCGGGGCGCACTCCCCTGTTCATCGCCGAGGGGTTCAGGAACGGGCTGCCCAGGCTGTCCCGGCCCACGATCGACGCCCTCGAGCTCATCATGGCGAGGGAGGGCGTGCCGACCGACGGGCCGCGGCCGGTGCACATCGACCAGTATTCGCGACCGGCACAGCAACAGCAGTAGGCGGCGCCCACATCCCGGCGGGAGCAGGGGCACGAACGCCCCTGCTCCTTCCCTTGTCCTGACCTGAGCCTCGGACCTCCTTCACTCGCCGCCCCCCCTCAACTTTCTCCGCATCGCTGCCGATACTCAGGGACGGGCCCCATTTCGGGGACCTCGCCGGCCCGACCGATTCCATCCGACAAGTTGCGACCACCATGCTTCGCACGCCCGAGTCTCGTCGCCTGCTCGCCGCGGCCGCCGTCCTGGCCGGCCTTCTTTGCACCCCCGCCTTCGCGGCCGGGAACAACGCCGGGGTGCGGGACTATCTGGACCTGGCGAGGGAGCGCGAATCGACGGGCTGCGCCCTCAGCCCGTCGAACAGCTCGGCCATCGGCTACTACCAGATGACGCTGGCCGCCCTGCGGGACATCGGGCTCAAGGACGACGACGGGAACTGGATCGAGAACGAGTGGGGCATCACCTCAGACGAGGAGTTCCGGTGCCACCGCACCGCCAACGACGAGGCGATGAAGCGGTTCACCGAAAACAACTGGGCGATGCTCGCCGACGAGGTGAAGGACCGGATGGGCAGGAGCGCCTACGGGGTCGTCATCGACGCCGCCGCGCTGCTCGCCGGGGCGCACTTCCTCGGCGCCCGGGGCATGAACGACTTCGTCCTCTGCGGCATGCACGTCACGTGCATCTCGGAGTTCGCGGTGCTGACCAACGGCGGCGACCCCGCCAGGATCCACCGGAAGCTGATCGAGCGCCTGAAGAAGGCGGCGGGACTGAACGTGTCCGCGCTGACCGACGGCTCCTGACCCCTCCGCACATCGGCGGTCATCGCCACTGGGCGACCGGAGAATCGCATCCTGCGCGGCGCACCACCACGCGGGGCCGGAGCCCCGCCCTACATCGTCTCGCGCGGCATCGCGAGGTGCACGAGGACGGCGGTGACCAGCAGCACCGCCGCGGCCAGAAACAGCTCCAGACGCGCCGAGCGCAGCAGCCTGCCCGTGCCCGAGGCCTCGCCGAGCCGTGGCGTCAGCCACCGCCAGTTGCAGGCCCCGACGGCGCCGGTCGCCAGGAAGAGGGCCACCTTGAGCAGCAGGGCGCGCCCGTAGGGGGTGGCCCACAGGTCGCCCACCGAGCCGAGGTAGAACACGCCGGTGACGACGCCGGAGAGGGTAATCGCAGCCACCGCGGCGATGGCCATGGGCGAGAAGCGGCGTACGAGATCGGCGACGCGCCCCTGTCCCTGCGGCTCGCGGTGAAGGGGGGACGCGGCGGCGACGACCGCGGCCAGGGCGCCGACCCACAGGCCCGCCGCGATCCCATGGGCGACCTGGGCGAGATGCGGCAGGGAAGTACCGAAGCTCGCGGCGTGACCGGTCAGCGGCAGCGTGATCCAGGCGCCCGCCGCGGCGAGCGCGGTCAGCCGCCAGCCGCCCTTCGGCTGCCGGGTCCACCAGGCGGCGCCGACCACGGCCAGGACGGCGAAGGCCGCCTGCGGCTGCCAACCGCCCGCCCACCGGCTCTCGATGGCGATGACGCGCACCAGCTCCAGGGTGACCGGCTCGTCGAGCCCGAACACGGACCACGTCTGCGCGTAGAGCCGAGCGGCGGCGGCGAGAACCAACACCACCGCGGAGACCGCGGCAACGAGGCGGAGCCGCCGGTCGACGGCGCCGCCCCGGGGCTCGACGACGCCGGTCGCCGGCGCGAGCAGACGGGCGACCGCGACGGCGCCGGTCAGCCCCATCAGCCCGAGGTAGGTGACCCACTTCGCGCCGGCGAGCAGGAGCAACGCGAGCGATTCGCCGTCCATGTCACCCAGCCCGCCCATCGTGGCCTCGGCCCCCTTGGCGCCCGAACCAGCCCCGGGGAAGCCCGCGCCCTCTCTACGGCGCAGGTTCCCGGGCCGCCCATGCAGGCCCCGCCGCGACGCACCTACGCGAACCGAGCGTTCCGGGCTCCCGTTCGGCTCGACGGCGGGCAACGCGCGAGGGCGACGGTCTCCGGCCGATCCGGCCTGCCGCCCGACGGCGGATCATCTCGGCCGGGATCCCCTGGACGGGCAGTCGTCCCGGGTCACTCGGCGGCGCGGACGGTGAACGCGAACTCCCCGCGCTGCGTATGTCCGTCGTCGCCGGCCGTGCGCCACCTCACGGTGTAGGCCCCGGCCCCGAGCTTCGACGGGAGCATCGCCACGAGGGACCGGTCGTCCCGCACCTCGGTCTCCCGCAGCGCGACCGCGCCGCCCGCTCCCTCGAGGGTCAGCCGGCTGATGGCGGGGTCGGGCGACTGCGTGAACCACATCTGGATGTGCTGCGGAGACTCCGACAGCACCGCGTCGGCCTCCGGCATCGTCTTCTGCACCGCCATGTGCGCGGCGGCGGTCGCGACGAACGCGACGACCAGCGCGAGGCACCAACCGACGGTCTTCATCTTGCGCATCGTTGATTCTCCGCTCCCTCTTCCGTGTCCTCCGAACCGGCATCATCACGGGATCCCGGGCATGCCTCAGAACCCCATCTCGGTGCCGACGTAGACGCTGCGGCCGAGCTCCGCTATCCGCAGGCGCGTGAACGGATTGAACGAGTTCAGCTGGTTGACGTAGCGGACCCGTCGCGAGGGCGGCGTGAAAACGGCCGCCGACGGTGTCCGCCGACGCCGGCAGGTGCACGCGCCGGGGTGAATTTGTGTGGTGCAGAGCGAGCATCGGTGCCAGAATACACCCTTATGCTTATGACGACCCGGTGATCGGGGGGAGGATCCGGCCAGAAGAGGACACCTAGAGAACAACGACGGCGACGCAGATGCGCGCGCGCAGGAACAGGCGCGCTGAAGGATTTCGCTCGGCGACCGTTCGGTCGGCGGCGTTGGTCCGTGCTTCCACTGGAGGTGGATCTCATGCGTACAGTTGCCGTCGCAGCGCTCGCAATCGGCTTGGCCTGCGCCCTCGCCACACCGGCCTTCGCGCAGGGAACGTCCGCGATTCGCGGCATCGTCACGGACGAGCAGGGCGGCGTGCTTCCGGGCGCGACCGTCATCGCCACCCACGACGAGACAGGGACCTTCCGGGAGACCATCACCGGCCCGGGGGGCGAGTACTCCCTCGCCAGCCTGCAGCCCGGCCCCTACACCCTCGCCGCCCGCCTCGCGGGCTTCCGCGAGCTCATCACCGAGAACATCGTCCTGCAGGTCGGGCCGACGGCCCAGATCGACCTCTCGCTGCAGATCGGCGCGCTGGAGGAATCGCTGACGGTCACCGGCGAGTCACCGCTCGTCGACCTCACCTCGGCTCAGGTCGGCGGCAACGTCTCGACCGAGGAGCTGCGGGACCTGCCGTCGTCGAGCCGCAACTTCACCAGCTTCGTCGCCCTGCTGCCCGGGGTGCAGCTGACGCCGTCGAGCAGCCCGAGCTCGTCCGGCGTGCGCATCAACGGCCAGAACCAGACCGGCATCATGTTCATGCTGGACGGGGGGGCCAACAACGACGACCTGCGCGGCGGCCAGTCGCAGGCCAAGCCCGCCCTCGAGTCGGTGGCCGAGTTCCAGGTCGTCACCAACCAGATGGACGCGGAGTACGAGTCGGCCACCTCGGGAGTCGTCAACGCCATCAGCAAGACGGGGACGAACGAGTTCCACGGCAGCGCGTTCGGCTTCTACACGAGCGCGGCCCTGACCGCGCCGGACTTCCTGGTCAAGCAGCGGGGCGGCGAGAAGCCGGACACGGCGCTGCGACAGCTCGGCGGCACCATCGGGGGCCCCGTCGTGCAGGACAAGGCCCACTTCTTCTTCAGCTACGAGCGCCTCGATCTCGACCTCGGGGAGAGCCGCTTCTACCCACAGCGGGAGGACCTGAGCTTCACGGGGGTGCAGGAGTCCAACTTCGACAACTACCTGCTCCGCTTCGACGACCAGATCAACTCCGATCACAACTACTCGATCCGCTATCTCTGGGACCACCAGCCCACCAACGGCAACCCGGCCGGCAACCGCACGCAGGAGACGGTGACGAACGAGCGGGACGACGACTGGACCCTGGTCGGGACCTACAACTGGATCGTCGGCACGAACGCGGTCAACACCCTGCGGGCGTCGTGGACCTACGAGCGACCGAACTGGGGCTCGCTGGGGTATCACGCGACCAACGACCAGACCCTGGAGCCGCCCACCATCCTGCTGAAGAGCGGCATCATCACCCAGGCCGACTCGTTCGCGCTCGACCGGAAGATGCAGTCCTACGCGTTCCAGAACGCCCTCAGCTGGTTCGTGCCGACCGACGGCGGAGACCACGACTTCAAGTTCGGCATCCAGTACAACAACGCCCAGCACCGCCGCGTCGACCAGATCGCGATGAACGGCGTCTTCCAGATGGCGAGCGACATGGCGTTCGATGCGAACGACCCCCTGACCTACCCGGAGCGGCTGACGGTGCGCATGCCGGTGCCGGACCGGCCGTTCACGTCCGTGCACTCGGGCGGGCTCTTCCTGCAGGACAAGTGGCGCATCAACAACCTGACCCTCAACCTGGGGGTGCGCTACGACGTCCACATCGCCCCCATCAAGGCGTTCTTCAACCCCTTGTTCGACGACCCCGACGCCTACCCCGTCGACAAGAACAACATCGCGCCGCGCCTGGGCTTCGCCTACGACGCGGGCAGCAACTCGGTCATCCGCGGGGGCTTCGGCCGCTTCTACGAGCGGCTCTGGGTCAACCGATTCGAGAACTTCGTCCGCCGCGGGGTCTACGCCACCTCGCAGCAGGTCGACTTCCCGCTCGACGACATCGATCCGGGTCCGAGCCAGGGGATGTTCCCCACCCACCCCCTGCTCGTCAACGGGCCCATGCTCGACCGTGGCCTCATCTCCCAACTCGTGCCCATCGGCTCGTCCTTCCGGAACTTCGGGGCGGTGTGGCTGGACACCCCCAATCGCCCCGTCGCCCACCAGGACTCGGTGTCGTTCGGCTACGAGCGCGAGCTCGGCCCCCAGGTGTCGTTCGGCATCGACTACGTCAAGCTCTGGGGCCGCGACCTGCCGCTGCGCTACAACCTCACGCCGCGGGTCCGGGCCGGGACGAACAGGACCGACCCGATCACGCGGGTCGACTTCATGGGACTCGCCGACCAGCTGGGCATCGCGCCGTTCTCGAGCGACGTGTGGATCATCGAGAACAACGCCAGCTCGGCCTACGACGGCCTCAACTTCCAGATCGAGAAGCGCTACGCCGACAACTGGAGCGCGCGCGTGGCCTACACCCTCGGCTACGCCCGGGGCAACAACGACGGCGACCCCAACGACGAGGTGAACGTGGCCCAGGTCATGGAGAACCGCAACCTCGACCTGCTGTGGGGGCCCAGCCAGTACGACCGGCGCCACCTCCTGACCATCAGCGGGCAGATGGAGATACCGGGAACGGGGGGCGTGACCCTCAGCGCCGTCGCCCGGTACATGACCGGCACCCCGTTCACCATCCACGACAGCAATTTCGATCTGGACATGAACGGCCAGTTGGTCGACCCGCTGCCGTCGGGCAGCTACAGCGGCACCGGCCAGAACGCCATCACGGTGGACAACGCGGGGGGGCTCCGGGGCGCCTACGGTCCCGACTACTTCCAGCTCGACATGCGCATCGGCTATCGCTTCCGGGGATCCGGCGAGCAGACCGTCGACATCTTCGGCGAGCTCTTCAACGCGACCAACCGCGTGAACTGGGTCAACCCGTCGGGCGACCGGCGGTCGGGCAGCTACCTCGTGACGACCCAGCTCCTGGCGGGGGGCTACCCGCGGCAGTTCCAGGCGGGCATCCGGTACGGGTTCTGAGGAATCCGCACGAAGGGTGCGGGCGGCTTGCGGACCACGCGAGCCGCCCGCATCGCTCGAAGAGCCCGCGCGCTCCCGGGCGGCCTCACACCGACGGCGTACGGCCGACGCGTTCGTTGAGTGAAAGCGCCGCTGGCGCCCGCCGCGGCACCGGCGAGGTGAAGGAACGTCGGGCGGCTACGGCACCCGTTCCGAGAGGGCGGCGACGGCTTCGGCAACCAGCCCGATGTCGTGCCGCAGGCTCTCGGCGACGACGTCGAAGTGGGTTCGGATGCGGTGCTCCGACGCGGCGATGGCCGCGTGCAGCTCGTCCCGGGTGGCGAGAGTCGGCAGAATCTGCTCGATTCCGTCGACCCGAAGCTCAAGTTCTTCCATACGCTGTTCCAGCAACTCGATCTGCACGGCCCCGCTCCCCTCTCGACGGCAGCGGGAGGCCGTGGACCGGCCACCTGACCGCGCCATCGTAGCACGGTTCAACAGCAAGAGCCGTGCCGGCCCTCCGGTCGTCAGGGAGCGTTCGCGACCCCGGCCGCGACGACCGGGTCGATCCAGTCCGTGAGTATGCGGCGCCGCGCGATGCGCCACGGCGATCACGCCGGCAACGAGGAGTGCCCTGTCAACCGCTCGTCGTCGGGCAGCGGCTGCACCCCGAACGCGTCGAGCAGCGACGGTCAGTACCCCTCGAGCACCGGGAACCGCTCGTCGTCGGGCAGCGGCTGCACCCCGAACGCGTTGAGCAGCATCGACACCAGGCGGTAGCGGGCGGCGGTGGCCGCGATGCTGATCATCTGGCGGGTGTCGTAACGCTCGGCGAGCGCGTTCCACGTCTCGTCCGACACGGTGGTGTCGCGGTACATCTCGTTCGCGGCGTCGATCAGCAGGCGCTCGGTCTCGTTCCAGCCCGCGGCGTCGTGGCCCTGGGCGATCCAGGTCGGGTCGAGGCCGTGGTCGCGGGCGCGGCCGACGCTGCCGACGTGCTTGGCCCACTCGTACACGGCCTGGGCGTTCCAGCCCGTGCGCAGGATGAGCAGCTCGCGGTCGTGCGGCGTGAGCCCCGACAGCTCGGGATTCAGCACGAAGCCGGAGGTCGCGCTGAACGCGTCGGCCATCGCCGGGTGCCGGCGGAACGTGCGGGAGACGCGGAGCCCGGGGCCATCGACCGGGTCGATCCGCGGGCTCGCGAGGGGCGGCTCGCGCACCGGGACCACCACCCGATAGGCGACGTCGCGGGTGGGGATGCGCGGCGCCCCGTCGTCGGGCTGGACGCCCAAGGCGTTGAACACGATCGCGGCGGCGGTGGTGTCGGCCACCGTCGCCACCGCGTCGATCAGGTTGTGCTCGTCGTAGCGCTCGGCCAGCGCGGCCCAGGTGACGTCGGTGACCGACGAGTTGCGGAAGAGCTGGTCGGCGAAGCCCACCAGGGCGTCCTCGAACGGGTCCCAGCGTTCCAGCGAGGGTCCCTGGGCGAGGTTCATCAGGTCGTCGTCGGTCAACCCGGCGTCGGCCGCGGCGGCGGCGTGGGCGGCCCAGAGGGCGGCGTTCTGCGTCAGCCACGCGGTCCGCAGGACGAGCAGCGCGCGTTGGCGCGGGGGCAGGGTCGAGCCGTTGGCGACGTAGTCCCTGAACGCGAAGATCCGGTCGGCGAGGGCGGGCACCCGGACCAGGGTGCGCAGGGCGTTCCCGAGCCCGGCCCCGCCGGCATGGCGCTCGACGACCTCGCGCTGCGCGTCGGTCCACTCGGCCTCGGCGAGCGGCCCGATGCGCGGCGCGCGCAGGCGGCGCTGGGGCAGCACGCTGCCCGGCAGGCCGGTGATCGCCCGCGCCGGCTCGATGCGCAGCAGGGCCGCGTCGTCCTCCTCGGTCAGCACGTAGAGGAACCCGTCGGGCCCCTGCCGCACGTCGCGGATGCGCTGCTTCAGCTCGGCGAGCAGCCATTCGCGGCGCATCTCCTCGCCGCGCTGGTTGAAGACGATGCGCTCGAGGTGGCCGGTCCGCTGCATCCGCCCGACCGTCATCGAGCCGACGAAGAGATTGCCCCGCCAGGCCGGGAACCGGTCGCCGTCGTAGAAGGTCAGCCCGGAGGGCGCGATGGACGGCCACCACAGGACCTCGGGCCGCTCGAACCCGTCGACCCAGGGCGTGTCGGACACCCGCACCCCGGTGTACTCGCGGCTGTCGGAGGCGACGGGCCAGCCGTAGTTGCGGCCGGGGAGGATGACGTTGGCCTCGTCGCCCCCCTGCGGCGCGTTCTCGGTGGCCCAGAGGAGGCCGGTCTCGGGATGGAACGCGAGACCGAGCTGGTTGCGGTGGCCGAACGAGTAGATCTCGGGCAGATAGCCGGGCCGGCCGACGAACGGGTTGTCGTCGGGCACGCTGCCGTCCTCGTTGAGCCGGATGACCTTGCCCACGTGAGTGGCCGGATCCTGGGCGCGCTGCCCGGTCGTCTGCGAGCGGATGGCGCCGCCGACCGTCACGTAGACCTTGCCGTCGGGGCCGAACGTCACCCGCGAGGCGGCGACGCCGCGGCCGAACCCCTCGGAGACGAAGACGTCGCGCACCTCGGTGAGCGCCCCGGCGTCGAGCCGGCCGCGCGCCAGCGCGATGGTCGCGCCCCGGCGGCCGTCCTGCTCCATCGGCTTCGAGTACGTGAGATAGACGAGACTGTCGTCGTCGGGATGGAGGGCGATGTCCATCAGGCCGGCGAGCCTCGTGCCCAGGTAGACCTCGGGGGTGCCGGGAATCGGCCGCGGGTCGAGCTCGCCGTCCCGGATCAGCCGCAAGGCGCCGGCGTCCCGCTCGGTGACGAGGATGTCGCCGTTGCGGCGGAACGCCAGCCCCCAGGGATGCGAGAGCCCGGTCGCGACCGGCACGACCCGGATGCGCGGCTGCTCGGCGCTGTACAGCACCACCGGACCGTCGGGCAGGGGCACCGCGGGCACGCCGCTCAGCGCGGTCGCGCGCTGGCCGACCTGGGCCGACGCAAGGGAGCCAAGCCCGGCCGCGATGCCGGTGACGAGGAGCAGGCAGAGGGCGAAGGACGGTACCGCCGACGGACGGTCAAGAATGCGGGGCTGCATGGTGCGACCTCCGTCCCCCTGTCAGGGGGATGACTTCCTCCCGTCGAGGGAGGCACCGCGCGGGGGAGCCCGTTGTCCGACATCGGGCATCAAAGACAGGAGCCGGCGCCGCGGACCAGCGCCGACTCCTCGAGGGTTTGGCCGGGGTGCAAACGGAACGCAGTCGGGCGGTCCGGGCCTGGTCCGCCAATTGTCGCCGTCGACTCCGCCGGACGCCCGACCCACCCTCCAGGAGTCCGCGGTCTTCCAAGATCCAGACTCCCGGCCCGGGACACCGCGACCGGGCGGCGCCGTGCACCCGGCCGACCAATCATCCTGCAGACATCCACGCAGTCGGGGCGCTGCCTTTGCACGCGTCCACGCAGTGGGGCACTGCCTGCAGGCGTCCACGCAGTCGGACGCTGCCGCCTACTCGTCGTCGGTCAGCTCGGCGCGGGCCTTGCGCTCCTCGGTGATCCGCTCGTAGTCGTCGTCGGTGATGAAGATGACCTGCTGATTCGCGTGGGCCATCTCGTCGACGGTGCGCGGCCCGTAGCTCACCCACTGCCGCGGGTCCGGGTTGTTCCGGTTCGCCCGGGTGTTGTCGTGCCAGGTGGTGATCTGCATGACCGTGCCCTTGGGCAGCACCGGGGCGTGGTCGGGGTCGTAGATGTAGTTCAGGTGCCAGGTGTTGTCGAAGCGATCGGAGTAGTTGATGACCTCGCGGTTGCCGTCGGGATAGAGCGCCTCGAGGAGGAACGCCTTGCCCCGGTAATGCATGTGCGGCTGGAAGTTGTGCAGGATCGCCGGGGCCGGCAGCACGTAGGTCCCCTGGTGCTGGACCACCGAGTGCGGGGGAATCTCGAGGGTCTGGGCCGCGCTCGCCCCCATGCCCACGAACTCCGCGCTGTACGTAGGCGGCACGTCGTCGGGATAGAGCCACCAGCCCACCGACAGCACGTCGGTCACTTCCTCGCCGACCGCGTGGTAGTGGATGTCGAACTCGACGTGCGAGCCCTCGCGCACCAGCTTGCCGACGTTCTCGGGATAGATCTCGCCCTGCTTGCCCTGGGCCCACTCCGTGAACAGCTCACGGACCTCCTCGGGGTCGGTGGCCCGCTTCTGCGCGGCCGCGAGCACCGCGTCCACGCCGACCTGCCCCGCCCGCAACGCCCGCTCGGCCTCGATGAGCTCGGTCCCCTTCGGCTGAATCAGGTAGGTGGACGCATGGTGCACGATGCGCCGGCCCTCGAACGACGGCTTGGTCTCGGACGCCCGCACCCACACCGGCCCCGTCAGGTCAAGCTCGACCCGCGGCCGGAACCACGCGTCCTGCCCGTCGGCGGGCATCGTCCACGGCTGCGACTCGACCACGACGTCGGGCGGACCCAGCCGGTCCTCGAGCTCGTAGCGGTCGCCGGCCGGCCACACCACCGGCGGCGGCATGTCGGCGGGGTCGCCCAGCGGCGCCCCGGCGTCGACCCAGCGCGCGAGGGTGTCGATCTGCTCGTCGCTCAGCGACCGGTCGTTGATGAAGTGCTGGATGCCCACGGTCTTGTCGAGGTGCCACGGCGGCATCTCGCGCGACTGCACGCGGGCCTTGATCGACCGCGCCCACGGCCGCGTCTCCTGGTAGGTCACCAGCGACATCGGGGCCATGCTGCCGACCCGGTGGCAGGTCTGGCACTTCTGCTGCAGGATCGGCGCGACGTCCCGGGTGAAGGTGACCTCGTCGCCGGCCGTCTGCCCCGCCGCCCCGGCGGGGACCAGCACCGCCGCCCCGAGCAGCAGACCGACCGCCGCCAACCGCCATGCCGCCGCAAGCTGTCGATGCCTCATCGCCCTCTCCTTCACCGTATCCGGTCGACCGCGCCCCCGCCGACCGCTTCACCGTTCCCGCCGACCGTCTTCACCGTGTCTTGGCGGGCGGCCTCCAGCGTGTCCGTCCGACCGCCTATACCGTGTCCGGCCGACGGCGTCCATCCCGCGCCCCCCGCCTGCCCCGGATAGCCGCCCGGCCGTTCAACCGGCCGCCGAAACGGCCCTCCAGGACCATGCGGCGTCCCGGCCGCACCGGGTCCGCGCTCGCCTCAGTCCCCGCCTTCCGCGGGGTCGACCCGCACCCGCACGTAGCCGTTCGTCCAGCAGCACTGGTTGCTCTGCCGCGATCCGTCGGAGACGACCGCGTAGAGTACGTAGTCGCCCGGCTCGGACAGCGTCGCGGTGGTGCTCGCGCGTCCTGTCACGCCCTCCGGTCCGTCCGCCACCGCGACCTCCGGACTCTGGTCCTCGAAGTTGACCGGGCCCGGTCCCCGGAACTTGCCCCACGTCACCGTCAGCACCGGCTCGTCCCGCCCCGACCCCAGCCCGTCGTCGCCGATCCAGACGTCGAGGGGCAGCGCCCCACCCGCCATCACCGTACGCTCGACGACGCCACCCGAAGGTCCCGAGAACTCCGCGTCCGCCGGATCGAACCTGACCGCGGGCGGGCCGTTCCCCGGACTCGGGCCGGCCGCCGCCCGGAACGGCTCGATGAGGTACTCGGAGTCGAGGTTGACGGGGATCTCCAGGGTCTCGCCCCGCGATGTCAGCGTCCACGTGACCTCGGTGTCCGCATCCGGCACCGTGACCGTGAACACGCCGATCCGGCGGCGCGGGAAGAAGTGCGTCGGCTGGCCCTGGTCCTCGGGGCCGGGCGCCACGCGGTTGTCCGGCCCCACCGGAATGGTGACCTCTTCCACGTGGTTGCGGTTGAAGTAGCCGAACGACGCGACGATGGTCCCGTCCGGCCGCTGGTACCAGCCCTCGTAGACCGGCGACACGCTCTGACCGCGATCGTGCCGGATCAGGCCGCCCGCCCGGGTGACCTGCGCCTGCGCGGCCGCGCAGGCACCGAGCAGGCCGGCGGTAACCGCCGCCGCAACGCCAATCCGGCGCCACCGGCGACCGGGCGCAGCCGATGGGTTGCGCATAGTCGGCGATTCTCTCAGTACGGACAGTTCATGTCCAGACTCCGGCCTGTTGGACAAGGGCTCGACTCGAACTGAGACTCTACCAGCCATTCGACCGGGCGCCACGCCCGATTCTCCGGACGAACCGCGCGGCGGGCTCAGCATTGGACCGCTCCACTCAACGATGACAGCCTGTTATACTACCCGCATGAGTATGCGCTTGCAGGTCGTAATGGACGAAGCAGACGTCGGCGAGTACCGCCGGCTGGCAACGCGCGACGGGCTGACGCTCTCGGAGTGGGTCCGCCAGAAGTTGCGCCGGGCCGCACGTGACGAGCCTTCGGGCAGCGTCGATCGCAAGCTGGCCGCGATTCGCGCCGCCGCTCGCCACCACTTTCCCACCGCGGACATCGATCAGATGCTGCGCGAGATCGAATCAGGCTATCGGTCGTGATCCTGATCGACTCGAACGTGCCGATGTACCTCGTCGGCGGCGACCATCCCCACAAGACCGATGCGCAACGGCAACTCGAACGTCTCACGCTGGACCATCGGCGACTCGTCAGCGACGCGGAGGTGCTGCAGGAGATCCTGCATCGGTACGCCGCCATCGGGCGGGCCGACGCGATCCACCCGGCCTTCGATGCTTTGCTCGGCGCCGTCGACGAGGTTTTCCCCGTGACGGTCGAGAACGTGACGAGCGCGCGCGAGATCCTGCTGGCTTCGCCGACGCTGTCCGCCCGCGACGCGATACACGTCGCGGTGATGCGGCAACACGGCGTGGCGGAGATCCTGTCGTTCGACCGCGCCTTCGACGACATTCCCGACATCAGGCGCATCGCCGGTTGAGTCGCCGCATCCGACGCTACGGCACAGCTGCGACCGGCGCCAGGCCGGCCCGTTCCATCACCCCGCGGATGGCGGCGGCGGTGGACGGGTTGTCCTGGATGCCGCGGCCGAGGGGCACGTTCTCGACGATGTCGAGCGGGGTCCACTCGCGCGAGTTCTGCCGGTGCCAGACCGCGGGGTCGGCGCCGGCCGCGGCGAGGAAGGCCACGACCTCGGGCACGTGCTTGTAGGCGGCCCCGTGCATGACGGTCTCGCCGTTCTCGTCGACCCCGTTCAGCTCACCGCCCAGCGCCAGGGCCACCTCGACCGCCTCGAGCACCTCGGGCTCGGTGCCCGGGTCCTCGCCCGGCGACGAGGTGCCGACGCCGGCCGCCACCATGAGGGGGGTGGTGCCGTCCTCGTTCGGCAGCAGCGGGTCGGCCCCGAGCTCGGCGAGCAGGCGCATGAGGGGTGCGTCGCCGGTGCGGGCGGCGAGGAGGAACGGCGTCCCCCCGATGAAGTTCAGGCGGGTGATGCCGGCCGGCGGCCGGGTCGTGACCCGGGCGTTCAGGTCGGCGCCGGCCGCAACGATCTTCTTCACGAACTCCAGGCTCGTCATCGCGCCCGAGCCCTTGGGCGCGGGATTGTTGCTGCCGGCGATGCCCGCCTTTCGCACCCACGACACCTGGTGCAGGACCGTCCACCCGCGCGACGCGACGTTGACGTCGGCGCCGCGGTCGACGAGCAGCGCCGCGAGCTCGTAGTGGGCGTTGGCGGCGGCGAGCAGGAAGGCGTTCAGCCCCGTCGCCCCGCGCTCGGCGCTGGTGCCGCCGCGGCGCCGCTCCTCGATGACGGGCAGCGACTCCTCGACGTCGACCCCGGCCTCGAGCAGGGTCTGCACGACGCCGATCTCGCCCTCGCGCACCGCGAACAGCATCGGGGTCCAGCCGCGCTCGGACCGCGCGCTGACTTCACCCCCGTGGGACAGCATGGTCGGAATGACGTGCGCATGCCCCTCGGCCGCCGCCCACATCAGCGCCGTCTGCCCGCGCCACGCCTCGGCCGCGTTCACGTCGGCGCCGCGGTCGAGCAGAAGCTCCACCACGTCCAGCGCTCCCGTTCGCGCCGCCGTCATCAGCGCCGTCTCCCCCTCGGCCAGCGTCGTGTCGGGATCGACGCCGGCGTCGAGAAGCAGCCGCACGATGTCGGCGTTGCCGTTCACGCAGGCCAGCGCGATGGGCGCCACCCCGTAGCGGTTCGTCGCGGCGGCGTCCGCCCCCGCTTCCAGCACCAGCTCGACGATGTCCGCGTCGTCGGCATGCACCGCCCAGTGGAGCGGCGTCGTGCCGTCCGGCTCCGTCGCGGTCACGTCGGCGCCGCGGTCGAGCGCCGCTCGGACGCCGGCTGCGTCGACCGCCATGATGGCGTCGAGCAGACCGGGATCGACCGCTTCGGCTGCGACGGCGCGGGAGAAACCGAAACCCGCGACGCCGGCGACGAGCAACCACGTGGCAATCGAACGAGTCACAGGCCGGAGAATGGAACAACGCATGGAATGCCTCCCGTGAACGGCGCCAATCACTCGGAACGAAGACGCGGTCTCGTCAGCCAAGGAAACCGGGCCGGGGGGCCGATCAACGTGGCCACGGACGTGTCGGCCCCGCGTGGAATCGGCAGTCGATCGCCACCAGCACACGTGACAGCGCGTGGACGGTGGCACGACGCTCCGGCCCTCGCTCCACGCCGCGCCAAGCCATCGGCGCGGAACAGACTCCGGGCTCGACTCGGCCGCAGCCACTGCCGCCGTCGGTCTCCACGACCGAAAACGACTCGCGGGCTGCCGGCCCCGGGAGGCCGACAGCCCGCCTTATCCTTGCTGCAGCCTCCCGGTGAGCTGGCCCGGAGAGCGTCGCCTACGGCTCCGCTCCCCGCCCAACCAACCCTGCCAGGCGTCTGCACCGTTCTACGGCGCAGACGCCTAGAGCGACAACGGCTCGACGATTTCGCCGGTCCGGCCGGTGCTGTCGGCGAAGTCGTCGAGGTGCACCCCCACGTCGTCGAGCAGCGTCAGGTGGAGGTTCGCCATCGGCGTCAGCTCGTCGTACTTGACGTGGCGACCGCCGGCGATGCGCGACCCCGCCCCGCTCGCCACGACGATGGGCAGGTTGCGGTGGTCGTGCACGTTCGGGTTGCCGAGGCCGCTGCCGAGCATGTAGGTGGTGTGGTCGAGCAGGCTGCCGTCGCCGTCCTCGGTCGCCTTGAGCTGGTCGACCATGTACGCGAAGAGCGAGACGTGGTACTGGTTGATCTTCGCGAGCTGGGCCAGCTTCTCGGGGTTGTCGAGGTGGTGCGACGTCGGGTGGTGCGGCTCGGGCACGCCGATCTGCGGATAGGTGCGGGTGCTCGCCTCGCGCGCCATCTGGAAGGTGATGACCCGGGTCAGGTCGGCCCGCAGCGCGAGCACCTGCAGGTCGTACATCAGCTTGACGTGGTCCTCCCAGACGTCGGGGACGCTGGTCGGCCGGGTCAGGTCGCTCAACGGCGAAGCGGCCGCCGACGCCTCGGCCCGCTCGATGCGCCGCTCGACCTCGCGGACGGTGTCGAGATACTCGCTCACCTTGTTCCGGTCGCCGGCCCCGAGCTGCGACTGCAGGCGCGACATGTCGTCGAGCACCCAGTCGAGGATGCTGCGGTCGCGGTGGAGCTGGGCCTTGCGCTGCTCGGGGGTGCCGCCCTTGCCGAACAGCCGCTCGAAGACGATGCGGGGGTCAGCCTCGGTCGGGTTCGGCGCGGTCGGCGACGCCCACGACAGGCTGTTCATGTACGCGCAGGCAAAGCCGTTGTCGCAGTTGCCGACCTGGGCGATGAGGTCGGTGCCGATCTCGAGCGACGGCAACGGCGTGTCGCCGCCCACCTTGCGGGCCGCGATCTGGTCGACCGAGGTGCCGTTGACGTAGTCGCTGCCCTCGGTCCGCTTCGGCCGCACGCAGGTCAGGAACGCCGAGTTCGCCGACGCGTGGTTGCCGGAGATGTGCGCGTCGTTGATCTCGAGGTTGGTCACCACCGTCACGTTCTCGAGGTTCGGCAGCAGCGGCGACAGGGTCGGCGACAGCGTGGTCATCCGGCCCACCTCGGACGGCGTCCACGGCACCGGGTTCATCCCCATCGGGATGTACACGTAGCCGAGCCGCCGCGGGGCGGCCGCCGCGGTGTTGGCCAGCGCGGACGCCGCCGGCACCATGGCGTCGAGCAGCGGCAGGGCCAGCGTCGCTCCCGCGCCGCGCAGGAACGTCCGCCGCGGCAGGGCCGTCTTGGTGATCATCATGACTGCGATCTCCTCATCTGAAAGGGCGGGCTCTGAACGATACCGAGGATGAGCGACGAGAAGCGATAGTCGTCGCCCGACGCGGCGTCGACGATCGCGCGAACCGCGGGGCCGTCGGCAGGCTCGATGCCGCGCCCCAACGCATAGATCAGCAGCTTCTCGGTCACGGTGCCGACGAACACCTCCGGGCGGTCGAGCACGGCCCGGCGCAGACCGGCCACGCCGTCGAAGGGCTCGCCCCCGGGGAGGTTGCCGGACGCGTCGATGGCCGCCCCGCTCTCCGTGTCGCGCCACCGGCCGATGGCGTCGAAGTTCTCCATCGACAGCCCCGCCGGATCCATGATGCGGTGGCAGACCGCGCAGGCGGGGTTCTGCCGATGCGCCACCATCCGCTCGCGCATCGACATGACGTCGGTCGACGACGCGCTCTCCTCGAGGGGCGGAACGTTGGGCGGCGGGGGCGGCGGGGGCGTCCCCAGCAGGTTCTCGAGAATCCACTTGCCGCGCAGCACCGGCGAGGTCCGCGTGGCATAGGACGTCACGGTCAGGATGCTCCCGTGGCCGAGCACGCCCGCGCGCGGGCTGCCGGCAGGCAGGGCGACGCGCCGGAAGTGGTCGCCGTAGATGCCCGGCACCCCGTAGTGGGTCGCGAGCCGCTCGTTGAGGAACGTGTAGTCCGCCGTGAGCAGGTCGGTCAGGCTGCGGTCTTCCTCGACCACGCTCCTGAACACCAGCTGGGTCTCGGTGCGGAAACCCTGCCGCAGGTTGTCGTCGAAGTCGGGGAAGTTGCGCGCGTCGGGGGTGACCGCGTCGAGGTTCCGCAGGTGCAGCCACTGCGACGCGAAGTTCGTCGTCAGCGTCCCGGCGCGGGGGTCGGTCAGCATGCGCTGCACCTGGGCCCGCAGCACCTCGGGCTCGCGCAGGCGGCCCGCCGCCGCGACGTCGATCAACTCGTCGTCGGGCAGGCTGCTCCACAGGAAGAACGACAGGCGCGAAGCCAGCTCAAGGTCGCCGACGCGGTACGCCGTGCCCGGCTCCACCCCAGCGGGGTCGCGCTCGATGCGGAACAGGAACTCGGGGCTCGTCAGCAGGGCCCGCAGCGCGGTCTCGACACCGGCCTCGAACCCGCCCTCGGCGTCCCCCTCGCGGTAGAACCCCGCCAACTGCTCGATGTCCCCGAAGGTGACGGGACGCCGGTAGGCACGCCGGGCCAGCGAGGCGATGATCCCCGTGGCGCAGGCCTCGGCCTCCCCGGCCGTGTCGTCCGCCGGCCGGCACGAGAAGATACGGTCGCGGCTGGGGGTCCCGCCGATGCCGGTGGGGTCGAACGGCCCCGCGATCGAGATGGTGCGCACCGCCGGCTGCTGCCGGGGGTGCCGGTCCATGTTGTAGTGGGCGTCGTAGGGCTGCCGGGTCGTCTCGAGGAGGGCCGAATTCTTCTTGATGAACGCGGCGCCCACCCGGTGCGGCCCCGCCGTGACGGGCAGGCGCACGTTCAGGTGGTTGTCGATGCCCTCGTCCGCGTAGTACGTCGCGTTGGCCTGAATCACCATGTTCGTGCTCGGCTCCATGGTGAACAGCCCCAGGCGCTCGCCGTCGAGGGTCAGCTCGACGTCGTGCGGCTCGGTCAGCCCCTCGACGTTCTCGTTGCGGTTGCGCTGCAGGCGGACCTGAATCTCGTACTCGCCGTCGAACGGGAAGACGTGCTCGACGACGGTGCCCCCGCGGGTCCCGAACGGCAGGCCGGCGACGTGGTCCTCCTGGGTGCGGTCGGCCGGGACGACGACCACCCGGCTGCCCGGGGCCGGCGCCCGGCTGCCCACCGCCAGCTCGCTGACGGTCCGCGCGGCGGCGAGATAGCGCTCCATCAAGGTCGGCGACAACCCGCCGGTGTTCACGTTGTCGAACCCGAAGGCGACGTCGTCGCGCGGCAGCAGCGCGGTGACGTCTATCTCCAGCGCGAGCAGGTCGCGGACGGCGTTCTGGTACTCGGTGCGGTTCAGCCGCCGGAAGGTCTCGGTGCGGCCGGGGTCGGGGTTGGCCCTCGCCGCGTCGTCGAGCGCGGTCTCGATGTAGGCGAGCAGGCGCTCGTGGGCCTCGGCGTCGGGACGCGGCCGGGGCCGGGGAGGCATCGCGCCCGCCCGCAGCTTCCGGACGACCCTCTCCCACACCTCGGCGTGCGCGGCGACATCGGCGATGTCGACGCCTTCCAGTGACAGCCCGCCCGTCTGCAGGCGGTCGCTGTGACAGGTGACGCAGTACCGGTCGATGACGGCCCGCTCGGAAGCGGCCGACTCGACGATGGCAGACACGGTCGACGCCGGCTGCGCGCCGGCTGCCCCGGCGGGCAGGACGAAGCCTGCGAAACAGACGACGGCGCACCGCACGAGCCGACCTCGCGACATCCGTTCCAAGCCTGCCGTCATCCGGACCTCCAGACTGCGGGTAGTCCAGCCCGCGCGTATTCTACCCCATTTCCGACATCGGTTCATCACCGCCGCGGCCGACCGGCCGACGGGTGCACTACATTCGCACGCCAAGAGTGGAGGAACATTCGCACGCCAAGAGTGCAGGAGCCGCTCGGGGGTGCAGACCGGACTCTCGCACGAACTCGCCGCGCGAACGCCGCGTCGACGGGCGCTCCCCGTCGACGACCGCGACGGCTTGTGCGATCCGCGCCTCCAGGCCTCCGGTTGACGTCTCCATGCGCTCCGCCATCGTATCCGACCGACCGCGCATCGAATCAGGCGCTCTGGGCCGTCGTGGTGCGCCAGCCGGCCATGTGCCGCGCGTCGACGGCCGCGAGCCTCGCCCCGGTGTCGTCGACCAGCATCACCTCGACGGCTCCCCCGCCCCCGCCGCCCGCTCCTCGGCGCGGGCGCCGGCGAGGATGCCGGCCATCGAGTAGTTCCCCTCGTGGCACGCGTACTCGAAGATCGACACGCGATCCGCAATGCGGGTCATGGGCCGCGACACGGTCCACGGCCGGGTGAACGTCCGGGGGTCGTCGACGGTGAACCGGTAGTCGATGGTGTCGGCGTCGACGCGGGTGTAGCGCTCGGTCAGGTGCAGGGTGTCGCGCGAGCCCTGGTAGCTGGTCTTGGGGTCGAAGTTGGTGGTCTCGACGACCAGGGTGTCCCCTTCCCACCGGCCGCGCGAGTCGCCCATCCACTGGGTGACGGACGCGGGCAGGTGCGGGCGCCCGTCCAGGGGGATGATGCGCGGCTCGTGGATGAGCTCCTGGAAGACGACGACGTAGCCGGGCGTCTGGAAGATCTGGTAGTTGCTGCTGTACCAGCTCCCGATACCGTTCCAGCCGCGCGAGATGCACCGGGTCCAGGGGCTGAGGTCGGTGTAGGTGTCGGGCGAGTTCGACGGCCCCCGTGTGCTCCGCTCGGCCCGTTCGGCCTCGATTCTCGCCCGGCCTGCCGCCGACAGGGCGGGGATGCGCCCGTCCGGCGGATCGACGATCAGCGACGTCCGGGGCAGGGCGCGGCCCACATCGCGCCAGAACGCGTTGTAGTTGCCCACGCTGCCCTCCGGCGGCGCCAGGTCGAAGTTGGCCCGGTTGGTCGCCTCGATGGTCGCCGCCTCCTCGAGCGGCAACGTCTCCCGTCCCGCGAGCGGCCCCTCGGCCGGCCGTTCGAGGGGGGTCGAGGTCTGGCTGTTCCACTGCCCCTGCAGGTCGGGGTCGCCCCAGGGGGTCCGGGGCGCGGCCGGCGCCGCGGACGGGGGCTGGGCGCCGGCCGGCGGGGGCGCCAGCGCGACGACGGTCAGGATCACCGCGGCGAGTCCTCTCTTCACCATGTCGTCCTCCTGGCTTGCGTCCCCGGGCGCCGACCGCACTCGACCGCGCCGGTGGGGCGCGTGTCGGCGAGGGCGCCTCTTCCGGCATGGGCGACCCGGGCGCGAGGCGTCGAGGCGTGGCGCCTCGCGGGTCGAGTCGAGCGGGACTCTCGTCGCGAGGTCCCGGGTTCGACGTCGGCCGCATGATCGCCCACGAAACCGGTTCCCTGCAAGGCTGGCCGCCATGTCAGGGGTCTGGCCGTCTGAGCCGTGCGGAGGGGACCACGATGCGGGGGAAGCCATGGAGAGCACGCCACGGCGGCCGCCCGCGCCGAAAGTCCCGCTGCCCATGCGCCGGCCTCAAGCACTGTCAGGCACGGGCGTCCTTGCCCGCGGGCCTTCTCGGCCGGCTGACGCCCTCGGCATCCGCCCGCGCCCGCCGGGCGCGGTGCAAGGTGGGGTTCACCACACGAGCCGCTCGGCGGAGTGTTGCGCGCACCGGCCGCGCAAGGCATGATGCGCGTACGCGGACGACGTGCGTGGAGGACGTGCCATGACCCGACGATACGGTGTTTCGTTGCTGGCGACGGTCATCGCGGGCCTGCTTCCCCTCGCGGCGGCGGGCCAGCCGGCCGAGGGCTCGGGCCCGCGGACGCCCTGGGGCGACCCCGACCTGCAGGGCGTCTGGACCAGCGCGACCTACACGCCGCTCGAACGCCCGGAGACGCTGGGCGCCCGGGCCTTCCTGACCGAGGAGGAGGCGGCGCAGCTGGCCGCCCTCGTGGCCGAGGACGGGGTGGATCCCCTGCGGGCGCGCGGCGTCCTCGCGGCCGAGACGGACGAGGAGCGGCAGGCGGTGACCCGCCAGACGCAGGAGAACATCCACTACGACAACGCCGTCTGGCTGACGGAGGAGCAGCGGAAGACGTTCTCGACGCGGCGCACGTCCCTGATCGTCGACCCGCCCGACGGCCGCATCCCACCGCGCGTCCCCGAGGCGGTGGAGCGCGAGGCGAAGCGGCGGCAGGCCAGCCGGCATCTCGTCTACAACATCGACCAGCCGTCGTACGAGGGCTACCACACCCGCACGCTGCAGGAGCGCTGCCTGGTGTGGCGGCACGAGGGGCCGCCGATGGTGCCGCCGTCCTACAACGACATGCTGCAGATCTTCCAGACCCCCGACCACGTCGTCGTCATGCAGGAGATGAGCAACAACCCGCCCCGCATCATCCCCCTCGACCAACCCCACCTGCCGTCGCGCATCCGCCAGTGGCCGGGCGACTCGCGCGGGCGCTGGGAGGGCGACACCCTGGTCGTGGACACCGTCAACTTCAACGAGAAGACCCACTACGAGGGGTCGACCGAGGCGCTGCGCGTCGTCGAGCGCTTCACTCGCGTCGACGCCGAGACGATCCGCTACGAGTTCACGGTGCAGGACGACCGGACCTGGGCGCGGCCGTGGAGCGTGGAGTTCCCGCTGATGAAGCGCGAGGGGCCCCTCTACGAGTACGCCTGCCACGAGGGGAACCACGACATCCGGCACATCCTCGAGGTGGCGAGGAACGTCGAGCGGCAGACCGAGGAGGCGCAGGGCGAGCAACCCGCGCGCTGACCGGGCGGACCGGCCCATGGACCGCACGATGCCCGTCTCGCGGCGACCCGTTGTCGGCGTCATGGGCGCGAGCGGCGACCCGCACGCGGAACGGTCGCGGCGCGTCGGCGCGTGGATTGCCCGCGCCGGCTATCACCTGTTGACCGGCGGCGGCCCGGGGGTCATGGCGGCCGTCACCGAGGCGTTCGTCGGCGTGCCGGACCGCCGCGGCCTCGCCATCGGCATCCTGCCGTCGGGCGGCGGCGGCGACATCGATGGGGCCGCGGGCCGGCCGCCGCCGGGCTACCCGAACCCCTGGGTCGAGATCGCGATCGGCACGCATCTCGACCGCCTCGGGCAGCGGGGCGGCGACGAACGCTCGCGCAACCACGTGAACGTCATCTCGTCCGATGTCCTGATCTTCCTGCCGGGCTCGGCCGGCACCGCGAGCGAGGCGAAGCTGGCGCTACACTACGGAAGGCCGTCGATCGCCTACCTCGATGCGCGCGCGGACCTGCCGGGCCTGCCGGACGCGATTCCCGTCGAGCCCGAGTTCGCCCGGGTCGAGGCCTTCGTGCGGGACGCCTGCGAGCGCCGCCGCGGGCCGTCGGGTCCGTGACGGCGTCGCCTGGCGCCCGTCGGGGTCGAGATGGCGTGTGAACGCCGCCGTACGCCTCCGGCCCATGACGGCGATGGCGACAATGCCGAGGGAAGCAATCACGGCGGGCGGGCTGGCGGTGGTCGAGGGAGCGGATCTGGTGACCGCCTCGTCGTGTGCCAAGCGCCCGACACGGTAGAAGACGCTGAACCCGGTGCAGTTGGCGACTTCATGTCGCTCACTGTCCCGACCGTAGTGAACGGCGGCACATCGCAAGCGCGAACCGACGAACGCGCCGGACGGTCCGCGCAGATCGGGCTCAGATGATGCGACCCACGACCCGCTCGCTTCTCCGCGTGACACCCGGCTGCGTGATGCTCGGTCTTGCCGCGGCCGGCCTCGGCTGCGGGACGGCTCTGCCCGAGACGACGCCCCCCGGCCCGCGGACCTGCGCCGACTTCCTGTCGCGCACCGACTTCGACGTCAGCGTCATGGACGCCGAGCTGATGAACCCCGGCGCCGACACGGAGTACTGCTGGGTCGACGCGATGATCCGCCCCAACATCCGCTTCGCGGCGAGCCTGCCGACCAACTGGAACGGACGGTTCGTCATGCGGGGCGGGGGCGGCTACGCCGGCCAGCAGCCGGTGAAGGGGCGCGGCGACGCGCTGCGCGACGAGGGCTGGGTCACTGCCTCGACCGACACCGGTCACGACGCGGCGCGCTATCCTCTCGCGAGCTTCGCGTACGACAACCGGGACGGCGAGATCGACTACGCCTACCGCGCCGTCCACCTGACCGCGGTCGAGGTCAAGGCCCTCGTCGCCGAGCACTACGGCCGCTCCGCCGACCACGACTACTGGCTCGGCTGCTCCACCGGCGGACGGCAGGGGCTGATGTCGGCCCAGCGCTTCCCCGACGACTTCGACGGCATCGTCGCGGGGGCCCCGGTGCTCGACTTCACCAACACCCAGATCGGCGGCGTGTGGTTCGCGCGGGCGATGCGCGAAAACCCCCTCGGGCTCGAGAAGATCGCCCGGGTGGGCGAGGCGATCTACGCGGCGTGCGACGGCCTCGACGGGCTCGAGGACGGCCTCATCGACGATCCGCGCCAGTGCCGCTTCGACCCCCGCACGGACTATCCGCGGTGCGAGGGCGCCGACCGTGTCGACTGCCTCACCGAAGGGCAGAGCGCCACCCTGGCGAAGATCTACGGCGGCGTCGTCAGCCGCGGCGAGCCCTACTTCCCCGGCCAGCCGCTGGGAGCGGAGCTCGGCGACCCCCTCGGCTCGCCCGCGTCGCGGACGAGCGGCTGGGGCCGCTGGTTCGTGGACCCCGCGGGCGGCACCCCGTTGCTGGAGCTCTTCGGGGTCACCTTCATGCGCTACATGGCATTCACCCGGGACGACCCCGCCTGGTCGATCGACGAGTTCGACTTCGACGAGGACCCCTACCGCATGGACGCCATCCGCGGCATCCTCGACGCGACCGACCCCGACCTCACCCGGTTCCGCGACGCCGGCGGCCGGATGATCACGTACCACGGCTGGTCCGACACCGCGCTCAACCCCCTGATGGCGGTGAACTACTACGAGGACGTCCTGGCCGAGACCCCCGACGCCGCCGACTTCTACCGGCTCTACATGGTCCCCGGCATGTTCCACTGCGCGGGCGGGCGCGGCATCAACACCATCGACGCCCTGCCCGACCTCGTGGCGTGGGTCGAGAACGGCGAGGCGCCCGACCGCCTCGTCGGCCGGCGCGTCGACCGCGACGGCCAGGTGCTGATGACGCGGCCGGTCTGCCCCTACCCCGAGGTCGCCCGCTACACGGGCTCCGGCGACGTCGCCGACGCAGACAGCTTCGTCTGCCGGGCGCCGTCGTCCTGACGCCGGACGCATCTCGCGCCACTGCCGCGTCCACAAACAAGCCGCTCCGGGTCGAACCGCAATTCCTACCTCGGCCCGGACCGTCGAGAGCACAGTCGACGTCCCGTATCGACGGGCGGGCACGTTGTATCCTTGGCATGGACCGTCCGGAGGCGGCAAGTCGCAATGGAAGCCACCCTTGGCAGCCGAAGCCCAACGGCTCTGCTTCCCGCCCGACCGTCTTTCCCGGGGTCCCTGCCCGCCGCCGGGGCTCCTACCCGCGCAGCATCACCGCCGTGCGATCGACCAGCGAGGAGAGCACCTCCTCGAGGGCGGCCCGATGCGCCTCGACCACGCCGTCCTCCGAGGGCTCGGGCACGTCGAAGGGGGCGCCGATGGCGACCGCCATCGAGCTGAACGGCCGGGGGATCTGGGTCCGGTCCCAGCTCGAGGCCGACCAGTGGCGCTCGGCCTCGATGTGGAACGGCAGGATGGGACACCCCGTCGCCCCGGCGAGCCACACCGCGCCGGGCTGGACGCGGCGCGCCGGTCCGCGCGGGCCGTCGACGGTGAACGCGGCGGGGCGCCCCGCCGCGACGTCCCGCTTGAGCTGGATCAGGGCGCGACGGGCGCCGCGGGAGGTCGAGCCGCGGGCGGTGCCGTAGCCGAAGCGCCGGATGATGCGGGCGATCCACTCGCCGTCGAAGTTCCGGCTCGTCATGACGACGATGCCGCGGCCGCGCCAGAAGTACGTCGCGGGGAGAATGCGCCCGTGCCAGAAGGCGAAGACGGGCTGGCGCCCGCGCGCCACGATGGCGTCGTAGTGCTCCATGCCCTCGACGCGCCAGCGGAGAGTCCAGCAGAGCGCGCCGATGAGCGGCGCCCCGACCGCCGCGATCGCACGGGCCTGAGCGAGCTGCCAGGGGGTGAGAGAAGAGGAGGCCGCGCCCGGGCCGGCGCCCACGCTACATCCCTTCGTACTCGGGGCCGCCCCCGCCCTCGGGCGGCACCCAGTCGATGATCTGGTAGGGGTCCATGATGTCGCACGTCTTGCAGTGAACGCAGTTCGACGCGTTGATCTGCAGCCGGCGGCCGTTCCCCGTCCCGTCGTCGACCATCTCGTAGACGTTGGCGGGACAGAACCGCACGCACGGGTTGCCGTACTCCTCGCGGCAGCGGGTGCGGCAGACGTCGGTGTCCTGCACGAGCAGATGGCCCGGCTGGTCCTCGTCGTGGCGGGTCCCCGAGTAGTGCACGTTGGTGAGCTTGTCGAAGGTCAGCGCGCGGTCCGCCTTGACCGCGTTGCTCGGCGTATCGGGATCGGCGGGACCGCCGGGATAGTAGCCCGACAGCGACGCCAGACGCTCGTGGCCGGGCTCGCTCGACAGGGGCCGCGCCGGCCACCGGCCGTTGGTCAGCCACGCCAGCCCCGCGACGGCGGTGCCCGCGACCAACCCCGCCCCGAACGCCTGATGGACGTTGCGGACCGGATACAGCTCGCGGCGGATGCCGCCGTGGTTGATGAGCTCGCGGTACCTGACGAGCTGCGCGGCCGACACGTCTCCGGCCCGCACCGCCGCGAAGGCGGCATCGGCGGCGTGGATGCCGCTGTGCATCGCGAGGTGGATGCCCTTCAGCCGCATCGAGTTGAGGAACCCGGCGGCGTCGCCGACGATCAGCGCCCCGTCGAGGTGGCACCGGGGAATGGCGTACCAGCCCCCCTCCGGCAGCGCCTTCGCCCCGTAGCGGGTCATCTCGCCGCCGGCGAGGAGGCCGGCCACGAGGGGATGCTGCTTGAACCGCTGGAACGCCATGTGGGGATCGAACCGCGGATCCCGGTAGTCGAGCCCCACCACCAGCCCGATCGCCACCCGTCCCTCCGGCAGCACGTAGATGAAGCCGCCGCCGAACTCCTCGTGGCGCAACGGGTATCCGAGCGTGTGGACGACGGTGCCCGGCGCCTCCCGCTCCGGCGGAATCTGCCAGAGCTCCTTGATGCCGATGGCGTAGGTCTGCGGCGCCCCGGCGTCGAGCCCGTGCCGGCGCACGAGGCCCTTGGTGAGGTTGCCCCGGACGCCGTCGGCGAAGATGGTGACGGCGGCCCTGATGTCGACCCCCGGCTCGAAGGCGCCCTTCGGCCGGCCCTGCTTGTCGACTCCGCGGTCGCCCGTTCTCACCCCGACCACCCGGTCGCCCTCGTGCAGCACCTCCGTGCCCGCGAACCCCGTGAAGATGTCGACGCCCTCCGCCTCCGCCTGCTCGGCGAGCCACCGGACGAAGCGGTTGAGGGAGATGACGTAGTTCCCGTGGTTGCGCAGGGGCGGCGGGGTGATCGGCGCCCGGAGCCGCGACTTCTCGGTCAGGTAGTAGATGCGGTCCTCCCGCACCGGCGTGTCGAGGGGCGCCCCGCGCTCCTTCCAGTCCGGCAGCAGGGCGTCGAGGCCCGACGGGTCGAGCACCGCCCCCGACAGCATGTGGGAGCCGCTCTGGCGGGACTTCTCGAGCACCGCGACGGCGAGGGGCTCGCCCCCGTACTGCCGCTGGAGGGCGGCGAGGCGGATGGCGGCGGACAGGCCGGCCGGACCACCGCCGACGATCAGCACGTCGACGTCGAGGGTTTCGCGCTCCATCAGGCGTCGAGGGCGGCGATTATCGCCGGTACCACGTCGAAGAGATCGCCGACGATGCCGTAGTCGGCGACCTCGAAGATGGGCGCTTCGGCATCCTTGTTCACGGCCACGATGGTTCGGGAGCCTTTCATGCCCACGAGATGCTGGATGGCGCCGGAGATGCCCAGGGCGAGATAGAGCCTGGGGGCGACGGTCTGCCCCGAGCTGCCGATCTGGCGGTCCATCGGGAGCCAGCCGGAGTCGCAGATTGGCCGCGACGCCGCGACCTCGGCCCCGAGGGCGGCCGCGAGGGACTCGACCAGGTCCAGGTGCTCCTGGGCCTTGATGCCGCGGCCCACCGCCACGATGCGCTCGGCCTGGGTGAGGTCGACGGCCTGCTTCGCCTCCTGGAAGGGCGCTTCCACCGATTGCCGGATCGTGCCGGGCTCCACGGTCGCCGCGAACGCCCGCACCGGCGCCGGCGCCGCGCCCCGCTTCAGCGCGTCGGGCCGGAACGCGCCGATCTGGAAGCTGACGAAGTGCGGCGCGGGACCGGTGGGGGCGACGTCGGCCACGAACTTCCCCTGGAACATCGGACGCACGAACGCCAGCCGGCCGTCCCGCGGCCTGACCCCCACGCAGTCGGCGATGAACGAACGGCCGAGCCGAGCCGCGAGCCGGGGAGCGAAGTCGCGGGTCTGATAGGTGTGGGCGAGGAACACGAGATCCGGCGCCGCGTCCGCGACCACCGCCGCGAACGCGGCCACGAAGCCGTCGGGCGTGTAGGACGCGAGCTCGGGGTGGTCGACGGTGAGGACCGACTCGACGTCGGCCGCGGCCAGCTCGCCGCCGACCGCGCCGAGGTCCGCGCCGGCGACCGCGACCCGCACCGGCCGGCCGATCTGCTGGGCCGCCACCAGGGCTTCCCAGCTCGCGTTGTTGAGGACGCCGTCTCGTTGCTCCGCGATCACCAGCACCATGTCGTACGCTCACCTCGCCCGGAGAGCATCGCCCGCGGCTCCGCTCCCCGCCCAACCGACCCGCCTGGAGTCCGCGCCGTTCCCGGCCCGGGCTCGCAGGCCGGAGTCAGATCACCCGCGCCTCTTCGCGCAGCGCCTTGACCAGCTCGGCCGCCGCGTCGGCCGGGGATCCGTCGATCATCCGCGTCTGCTTGGTCTTCTCCGGCACTCGAATCTCGAGAATCTCCTGTCTCGGCGCGAGATCGGCGGCCGCCTCGACGACGCGGACCTCCTTCCGCTTCGCGGCCATGATGCCCTTCAGGGTGGCGTAGCGAAGCTGGTTGATGCCGCTCTGAATCGTCAGCAGGGCCGGCGTGGGCATCGACACCCACTGGAACCAGCCGCCCTCGAGCTCGCGCTTCACCCGCAGCCGCCCGTCCCCCACCTGCACCTCCATGATGATGGTGGCGTGGGCGATGCCGAGCAGCTCGGCGAGGACGACGCCGGTCTGGGCGAACCCCTGGTCGTCGGACTGCAGCCCGGTCAGCACCAGGTCGAACCGCTCGTCGCGGACGGCCCCGGCGAGGGCCTCGGCGACCATGGACGCGTCCGCGGCGGCGAGGCCGTCGCCCTCGACCCGGATCGCCCGGTCCGCCCCGCGCGCCAGGGCTTCCCGGACCACCTGGGCGGTCCGCGCGGGGCCGGCGGAGCACACGACCACCTCGCCGCCGTGCTGCTCCTTGAGCCGCAACGCCTCCTCGAGGGCGTAGGCGTCGGGCTCGTTCATCTCGAAGCTGGCGTCCCGGTCCTGGACCCAGGTGCGGGCCTCGTCGACCCGCAACGGCCACTCGCGAGTGACGACCTGCTTCACGCAGACGGCGATCTTCATGCGTTCCTCTATCTCGCTTGGCGCCGCTCGACCGCCGTCGAGCCCGGCGGCCGTGTAGTCCGCCCCGGTCTACGGCGCAGACTCCTGGTGGCGTCTGAACAGCAGCGAGGCGTTGGTCCCGCCGAACCCGAACGAGTTCGACAGGCTGTACTCGAGCGACGCGGGCCGCTTCTCATTGGGGACGTAGTCGAGGTCGCAGTCCGGGTCCGGATTCTCGAGGTTGATGGTCGGGGGAATGATCTGCTCCCGCATCGTCAACGCCACGATCCCGGCCTCGACCCCGCCCGCCGCCCCGAGCAGGTGGCCGGTCATCGACTTCGTCGACGAAACCGCGAGGTGGCGGGCATGGTCACCGAAGCACCGCTTGATGGCCAGCGTCTCGATGCGGTCGTTGAACGGCGTGGAGGTCCCGTGCGCATTGATGTAGTCGACCTCGTCCGGCGCGATGCCCGCCTGCTCTACCGCCGCCTTCATCACGCGGAAGGCGCCGTCTCCGTCTTCGGCCGGGGCGGTGACGTGATGGGCGTCCGCGGACATGCCGTAGCCGACGAGCTCCGCGTACACCGGCGCCCCGCGCGCCAGGGCCCGCTCGCGCTCCTCGAGGATGATGACGCCGGCGCCCTCGCCGATGATGAACCCGTCGCGCTCGCGGTCGAAGGGGCGGCACGCGCGGGTCGGCTCGTCGTTGCGGGTCGACAGCGCGCGCATCGCCGCGAACCCGCCGACGCCCATCGGGGTGATCGCCGCCTCGGAGCCGCCCGCGACCATGACGTCCGCATCGCCCCGCAGAATCGTCTCGAAGGCGTCGCCGACGGCGTGCGCCGACGCCGAGCAGGCGGTGCAGGTGGCCGAGTTCGGTCCCTTGGCGCCCAGGCGGATCGACACCTGGCCGGCGGCCAGGTTGATGATCGCGGCGGGAATGAAGAAGGGCGAGATCTTGCGCGGCCCGCCCTTGAGCAGCGCCTGGTGCTCGCGCTCGATGGTGCTGAACCCGCCGATGCCGGACGCGATGTACACGCCCACGCGGGGCGCGATGTCCGGCGTCACCTCCAGTTGCGCATCGGCCCGCGCGAAGTCCGCGGCGGCGATGGCGTACTGGATGAAGACGTCCATCTTCTTGACGTCCTTCCGGGTGATGAAGGCGAGCGGATCGAACCCCTGCACCTCGCCGGCGATGCGCGCGGCATAGCCGGAGGTGTCGAACTTCGTGATCGGGCCGATCCCGCTCCGGCCCGCGCACAGCGCATCCCAGGTCGCCGACGTACCGATACCGAGCGGCGACACGAGGCCGACGCCCGTCACCACAACCCGCCTGCTCACAGTCACTCCCGTCCGAACCGCCCCTACTTCTTCTTCGAGTGCGCCTCGATGTACTCGACGGCCTCCTTGACACGGGTGATCTTCTCCGCGTCCTCGTCGGGAATCTCGAGGCCGAACTCTTCTTCGAACGCCATCACGAGCTCCACCGTGTCGAGCGAGTCGGCCCCGAGATCGTCCACGAACGACGCATCCGACGTCACCTCTTCCTCGTCGACACCGAGCTGCTCCACGATGATGCCCTTCACTTTTTCAGCAACCGCCATTCACTCGCCTCCTACATGTACATTCCACCGTTCACCGCGAGCACGTGCCCCGTCACGTACGCGGCCTCGTCGGACGCCAGAAAACCGATGGCGCCCGCGACGTCCTCGGCCGTTCCCAGCCGGCCCATCGGAATCTGCGCGAGCATCGCCGCCTGCGCCGGCTCGCTGAGCTTCGCCGTCATGTCGGTGTCGATCATGCCGGGGGCCACCACGTTCACGGTAATCCCGCGCGAGGCGACCTCCCGTGCGAGCGCCCTCGAGAACCCCTCCAGACCCGCCTTGGACGCCGCGTAGTTGACCTGTCCGGGATTGCCCATCCGACCCACCACCGAGCCCACGTTGATGATGCGCCCGCCGCGTTGCCTGATCATGGGCCGCAACACCGCGCGCGCGCAGTTGAACGCCGCCGTCAGGTTCGTGGCGACCACCGCGTCCCAGTCGGCCGCCGACATCCTGAGCGCGAGCTGATCGCGCGCGATGCCCGCGTTGTTGACCAGCACGTCGACGCGGCCGTACTCGTCGAGCGCGGCCCGGACCATCGCGTCGATGCGCCGCGGGTCGGTGACGTCGGCGCTCACCGCGACCGACCTGCCCCCGTCGCCGCGGATCTCCTCGGCGACCGCATCGGCATGGTCGCCGCGCGCCGCCGCCACCACCGCCGCCCCGGCCGCCGCGAGCCGCCTCGCCGCCGCTCGCCCGATGCCTCGCGAGGCGCCGGTCACGATGGCGACCCGATCCGCCAGGGGACCGGACATGGTGCTCCCGATCACGCCCCGAGGGCCGCCACCGCCCGGTCGACGCCGTCCGGATCCGCAACCGACAGCAGACGCGCGCCCCCGTCGATCCGCTTGATGAGGCCGCTCAACACGTTGCCCGGACCCACCTCAACATACGTCTCGACCCCTTCCGACGCAAGGCGCCGGACGACCTGCTCCCACCGGACCGGCGCCGTCACCTGATCCACGAGGGCGGAAACCGCGGCCGCGGCGTCGCGCTTCGGCTCCGCGTCCAGATTGGCCACCACGGGAATGGCCGGATCGGAAACCACGAGCGCACGCAGGTCCCGTTCGAGCCGATCCCGGGCCGGCTGCATCAGCGCGCAGTGAAAGGGGGCGCTGACGGGCAGGGCACGAACCCGCCTGGCGCCGAGCGCCCTCGCGCGGTCGCCGGCCCGCCGCACCGCGTCGACCGCGCCGGCGATGACGACCTGGCCGGGGGCATTGAGGTTGGCGGCGCTCACCACCTGCTCCCCCGCCGCCTCCCGGCACGCCTGCTCCACCAGCGGCGCCTCCAGCCCCATCACCGCGGCCATGGCCCCGTCGCCCACCGGCACCGCCTCCTGCATGTAGCGGCCCCGGTTGCAGACCGTGCGCACCGCGTCACCGAACGACAGCGTCCCCGCCGCCACGTGCGCGGAGTACTCGCCGAGGCTGTGGCCGGCCAGCCAGCCGGGCCGCACCCCCCGGTTCACCAGCGCCCGGGCCGCCGCCGTCGAGACGGTGAGCAGCGCCGGCTGGGTATGCTCGGTCAGCACGAGCCGCTCGGCCGGACCCTCGAAACAGAGCCCGCTGATGCCGACCCCGAGCGCGGCGTCGGCCTGCTCGAACGTCTCCCGGCACTCGGGGAACCCCTCGGCGAGCGCCTGCCCCATGCCCACGTGCTGCGAACCCTGGCCCGGAAATACGAATGCGATCATCGACTGGCTTCGACGACGGGCGAACGACCGCGACCGTTGGACGGGGCGGCTCAGGCCTCCTTGACCGGACGCACCTGGCGGCCGCGATAGTAGCCGCAGTGGGGGCACACCTGATGCGGCGGCCTCCGCTCGTGACACTGCGGGCACTCGCCCAGCAGGACCGGGTCGAGCTTCTGATGCGTGCGGCGCTTCGCCGTGCGTGACTTGGAATGACGTCGCTTTGGATTGGCCATGTGATTCTCGAGTCGGCGCCGTCCTACGGTGCCGACTCCTCTTGCTTCAGGAGCCGCTTCAGCCCCGCCAGCCTGGGGTCCTCCCACTCGTCGGCGCATCGGCACGGCGCCGTGTTCCGATTGCCCCCGCACACCCCGCAGAGCCCCCGGCATTCCGCGCGGCACAGCGGCTTCATGGGCAACGCGAGCTGGAACTGCTCCTGAACGAGATGCCTCAGATCGATCTGCTCATCCCGGTAGAACGCGGTGCTCAGGTCCTCTTCCTCGATGCGGACCTCGCCGTCTCCGCGGTTGTCGGAGGCCGGCAGATACAGGAGATCCACGTCGATCCCGGCGTCGAGGCGGAAGGGCTCGAGGCAACGGCTGCAATCGAGCTCCAGCCCGCCCTCGATCCGACCCGACAGCCGATAGTCGCTTCCTCCCTTCGAAACCAGCAGATCGAGGGTGACGACCTCCGGCACCCGATACTGCCGGCCCCCGTCCGAGGTCAGCGACCCGGCCGGGAACCGCCGACAGACGTCGGTCCGCGGCCCCTCGATGGCCCGCAGATCGAGGTACGCCGAAGCCGCCGCCCCGCCCGTCCCGACCGCCCTCGGCTCCATCTCCATCGACTCCGACCACGGTGGTGACCGGCTCAAGGACCGGGCGCCGGACGAAACCCGCATTATAACCAAGGTTTCCTTCCCGTTACATCCAAAGGGGGAAATCTCCTCGCCCCGAACCGCCCGGCGCGTCCTCCCGGCCGGCGCCCCCCGGCACCCAGGGCCGGGGAATGAACAGGCGCTTGTACAGGTGCACGGCGAACCGATCCGTCATTCCCGCGATGAAGTCCCGCGCCGCCGCGTCGATCCCGTCCGATTCCACCGTGCGGGGATCGAGAAACGCCTCCGGCGTCCGGCGCACCCTCTCCCAGAGGCCGCCGATGATGCCGGAGGCCTTGGCGATCTCGGCGGTGGCGACCCGGTTCTCGTACACCGCCTCGAACAGGAACGCCCGCAACGTCGTCAGCGCCTCGAGGACCGGCGCGCTCATGCGGAGCTCGACGTCGGGCCGCGTCGCCCGGGTCGCGGTCACCACGTCGGACACCAGCGCCCCGATGCGCTCGGACGAGGTCCGGCCGAGCCGTTCCAGCGGGGCCGCGGGCAGATCGGACGTGTCGATCACGCCCGCGCGGACCGCGTCGTCGATGTCGTGGTTCACGTAGGCGATCATGTCGGCGACCCGCGTCACCTGCCCTTCGAGGGTCGCCGCGCGGCGAGACGGCTCCATGCCGAGAGGCGCGCCGTCCTTGCCCTTCGAGTGCTTCGCGATCCCGTTGCGGACCTCCCACGTCAGGTTGAGGCCGCGGTGGTCCCTCTCGAGCACGTCGACGATCCGCAGGCTGTGCCCGTAGTGGTTGAACCCCCCCGGCATCAGGCGGCCCAGGACCGCTTCGCCGGCGTGGCCGAAGGGCGTGTGGCCGAGATCGTGGCCGAGGGCGACGGCCTCGGTCAGGTCCTCGTTCAGCCCGAGCACCTTGGACACCGTGCGCGCAATCTGCGCCACCTCGAGCGTGTGGGTGAGGCGCGTCCGGTAGTGGTCGCCGGCCGGCGAGAAGAACACCTGGGTCTTGTGCTTGAGCCGGCGGAACGCCTTGCTGTGCAGTATGCGATCGCGATCGCGCTGGAAGGCGGGCCGGATCGGGTCCTCGGGCTCGGCCCGGAGCCGCCCTTTCGACTCCCGGCTCCGCGACGCCCAGGGCGCGAGGTACTCGGCCTCGCGAGCCTCCAGCTCGTGTCGAATCAAGAGAGCACGCATCCCGTTCCTTTGTGGACGGCGGCTTCGAGCAGCTCGGCGGCCGCGTCGCACGCGGCGGGATGCTCGCCCGGCGTCCCGATCCAGTGCACCGACGCCTCCTTCCTGAACCACGTCAGCTGCCGGCGGGCGTATCGGCGGTTCTCGCGGACGATGAGCTCCCGCGTGCTGCGCAGATCGCGCTCGCCGCGAAGATGCTCCAGGGCCTGCCGGTACACGAGCCCGCCGAACGGCCCCGCGTCCTCGGGCACGCCCCGCGCGAGCAGCCCCCGAATCTCGTCTAGCAAACCTCGGGCCAACTGCCGGTCGACCCGGTCCGCGATGCGCGCCTCGAGCTGCTCCATCGGCAACCGCAGGCCCACCGCGACCACGACATGGCCCGCGATCGGCGAACGCGTCCCGGCAAAGTGGTCGGTGAGGGTCCGGCCGGTCAGCAGGAGCACCTCCAGCGCGCGGACCAGGCGCTTCTCGTCGGCGGGATGGACCCGCTCGGCCGACCCCGGATCGTGACGCGCAAGCAGCCGGTGGAGGGCACCGGGGGCCCGGCCGCGGGCCACGCGCTCGAGCCGCGCCCGGAGCCCGGCGTCGCGTCCCGGGCCCTCGAACAGCCCCCGCGTCAGGGCCCGGTAGTAGAGACCGGTGCCGCCCGCCACGATCGGCAGCCGGCCCCGTCCCGTCACCTCCCGCACCGCCCGGGCCGCGTCGCGGCCATACCGAGCCGCCGAGTACACCTCGACGGGCTCGACGATGTCGATCAGATGGTGCGGTATCCCCCGCTGCCGGCCGGCCGGGACCTTGTCGGTCCCGATGTCGAAGCCCCGATAGACGGCCGTCGAGTCGCATCCCAGGACCTCGCCGCCGGCCCGCGCCGCGAGCGACAGCGCGAGCGTGCTCTTGCCCGTCGCCGTCGGTCCGACGACGGCCAGCAGCACCGGCCGCCCGTCCGGGTCCCGCCAGCCGGGGAGCGGTCGCACGTCACCCCAGAAGCGCCAGGAGCAGCACCACCGTCAACAGGATCAGGAGACCGAGCTGCTGGCGATCGGTCGGTCGCGACGGCTCGGTCATGCCCGAATCAACGGTACTCTTGCGGCGGCCGCTCGTTGAAGTAGAACGTCACCGTGAAGAAGACGCTGTCGTCCGGATACTCCGGCGGCAACGGGTAGGTCGGGTTCGATCCGCGGATCGCGTTGAAGGCGGAGTTGGTGAACGCGTCGACCGTCGACGGCCGCTCGACCGCGAGGTCCGTCAGCGTCCCGTCCATGTGGACGTTGAAGGTCAGGACGACGCTCCCCGACATCGACATCGCCGCGTAGGGGATGAACCAGTTGCGGTAGATCTGAGACCGGAACCGCGCGAGCCACGAGCCGAAGTCGACCCCCTTCGAATCGAACTGGATGTCGGGGCCGTACTCGTCGGTACGGCCGCGCAGGTTGTAGTACTGCCGGTTGCGGGCAACGCCGTCGAGGCCCCGCAACGCCCGGTTCAGAATCGCCCCCGACGGGTCGCCGAGGGGACGCGGCCGCAAGTTGCGCTCCGCCAGCAGCGCCGGGGACTCGCCCTCTCCCTCCCCGGGCTCCGCCTCGGCGCCGTCGCCGGACTCGTCCGGCGTGCCGTCCTCGAGCCCGTCGGGCGCCTCTTCCAGGACCGCCTCGAGCGCCTCCGGATCGTCGCCGAGCGACGTCAGCGGGTCGAGCCCGTCGGCGGGGTCCGGCGTCTGCACGAACTCGAACGTGTTCCCCTCGGCATTGGGCAGGTCGTTGAGCGGGTCCTCGGCCTGGGTCGGCGACTGGGCGACGCGGTCCTGGTCCGACAGGTCGGCCTGGAGCGGCGATGCGGCCGCCGCCGGATCGACGAGGGTGTCGACGAAGATGAACTGCGGCGCGTCGTCGGGGACCTGCCGCAGGGCCAGCTGCTCGGCCTCCGCGAGCTCCGCGAGCTCCGCGAGCCGCTGGGCGCGGCGCTCCATCGCCTCCTGCACGAACGGCAGCCGGGGCCCCATGAGCACGGCCAGCGCGATCAGCAGGTGGGTGAAGAAGGAAAGGAGGGCGCACTCGCGGTAGGACATCGCCGACTCGACGGTCGGCGTCTCGAAGCGGCGGCTCTCGAAGTCGAAGTACATGGGCCGGGAGCGTGGTCCCCAGTATACCCCGCCCTCGACACGTCACGGCAGAAGGCCCCGCCGCGCTCCACCGGCGGTCCCGGGGCAGCCCGGCGTTGTGCAACCCGGCTCGTCAGGGCCCCGCCGGCTTGCGGGCCACGTAGAGACAGACGATGCCGAGGGCGAGCCGGTCGACGCGGACCTCGTCGAACCCGCCCTCGCGCAGCACCGCGGCCAGCGCGTCCGGCCCGAGAAAGGCATGGACCGAGGCGGGCAGGTAGGCGTACGCCTCGGCGTGCCGCGACAGCCACCGGCCGACGCGGGGCAGCACGTGCCGGAAGTACCACAGGTAGGCCTCCCGGATCAGGGGCAGGCGCGGCTCCCCGAACTCCAGAATCGCCAGTCGGCCGCCCGGCTTGAGGACGCGGGCGATCTCCCGGACCGCCTGCGCCGGATCGACCACGTTCCGGATGCCGAACCCGATGGTCGCGGCGTCCATCGTCGCCGGCCCGCACGGCAGCCGGCAGGCGTCGCCCCGGACCAGCCGGACCCGCCCGCCGAGCCCGGACGCCCGCACCTTGCGGAGCCCGATGTCGAGCATGGCCCCCGCGAAGTCGACCCCGAGGACCGCCCCCGCGGGCGCGTCCCCGCGGCACGCGGCGATCGCGAGGTCCGCGGTGCCCGTGCACACGTCGATGACCCGGGCGCCGGCCGGCGCCCCGACCGCCGCCACCGCCTGCCGCCGCCACCGCCGGTCGAGCCCCGCGCTGAGCACGTGGTTCAGGCGGTCGTAGCGGTGCGCGATCGCGTCGAACATCCCCGCGATGCGTGCCGGGGTCTTGTCGAGCGGAGCCGCCCCGTCCCCGCCCGGTCGGGCCGGGTCCCCCGTCATCCCGTCCATGGGGGATACAGGGCGTGGGGAACGCCAAGCGCGTCGAGGATCTTCCCGGCCATGAAGTCGGCGAGGTCGTCGAGGGTCCGGGGACCCTGGTAGAACGCCGGCATGGCGGGCAGCACCGTGGCCCCCGCCTCGGCCGAGGCCACGAGGTTGCGCAGCTGCGGCAGGCTCATGGGGGTCTCGCGGGGCACGATCACGAGGGGGCGGCGCTCCTTGAGCATGACGTCGGCGGCGCGTTCGATGAGGCTCCGCGACAGTCCGTGCGCCACCCCGGCCAGGGTCTTCATGGAGCAGGGCACGATGGCCATCCCCGCGCAGGCGTAGCTGCCGCTGGCGATCGACGCCCCGAGGTTGCGGTTGCTGTGGACGACGAGGGCGCCGGCCTGCACCTCGTCGCCGTAGCGGTCGGTCAGGTACTCCAGCAGCCGGTCGCACGAGGCGGCCTTGCCGAGCTCGTCGTGCAGCAGGCGGCGGCCGAAGTCCGAGACCACCAGCTCGACCCGGAAGCCGCCGGCGAGGAGGGCCGCGACGGTGCGCACCGCGTACATGGCCCCGCTCGCCCCGGTGATGCCCACCGAGACGCAACGCCCGCGTTCATCCGGCATGGAGGGCCACGGCCGTCGCGGCCAGGTAGAAGAGACCCACGTACCCGTTCAGGTCGAACGCCTGCTTCACCCGCGAGAGGTCGTCCGCCCGCACCAGCGACTGCTCCCACGCGAGCAGCGCCGCGACCCCGCCGACCCCCGCGAGATACCACGCGCCGAGGGGGGCGACGAGGGCCACCGCGGCCATCGCCGCCACCGTCCCGACGTGCAGCCAGCGCGCCATCACCAGCGACCGGCCCACGCCGAAGCGGACGGGAATGGAGCGCAGGCCGTTCGCGCGATCGAACTCCAGGTCCTGGCAGGAGTACAGGATGTCGAACCCCGCGACCCAGGTGCCGATGGCCAACGCCAGCAGCCAGGGCTCCCACCCGCCGCGTCCTCCCGCGGCCAGCCAGCCGCCGACCGGGGCGACGGCGAGGGCCAGCCCCAGGTACATCTGCGTCCAAGTCGTGAACCGCTTCGCCAGCGAGTACCAGAACACGATGGCGAGGGCGAGCGGGGACAGCACCAGGCAGATCCACCCGAGCTGAGTCGTCACGAGGACGAAGGCGACCGAGGACACCGCCACCAGCCCGATCGCGTCCCCCCGCGAGAGCACCCCGCGCGGGAGCTCCCGGTTGGCGGTCCTCGGGTTCAGGGCGTCGTAACGCGCGTCGACCAGCCGGTTGAACCCCATCGCGGCGGTGCGGGCGGTCACCATCGCCGCGACGATCCAGCCGACGCGGGCGAGAGTCAACGGATGCTGCTCGGCCGCGAGAAGAGCACCGACGAGGGCAAACGGGATCGCGAAGACCGCGTGGCCGAACCGCACCAGCGAGAAGCACGATCGAACGTAGCGGATAGCCGAGGCCGTCATGTCGAGCCGCCTGGATGCCGGAGGACGCCCGCCCGACGCGCACGAGGGCGCGGCGCCGTCAGCGGGCGACGCCGTCGAGCCGCACGACCCGGTCCGGCGCGATCCCACCCAGGAGATATTCTTCCACATCGCCCACGCCCGGGGGAATGCTCACCCCGATGAGGTCGGCGCGGAGGCCGGGCGCGACGGCCCCGAGCTCGTCGTCGAACCCGAGCGCCTCCGCCCCGTGAAGCGTCGCGCACGCCAGCAGGCGGCGGGCCGGCGCCGACGGGGCGAGGCGGCGCATCAGGGCGAGCTCGCCGAACAGGTTGAGGTCGGAGACGCTGGCGAGGCTGTCGGTGCCGACCGCGAGCCGCACCCCCGCCCGCAGGAACCGCTCGATCGGCGGATGGCCCACTCCCGTCCAGGCGTTGCTGCGCGGGCAGGTCACCAGAGACGCGCCCCGTTCGGCCAATCGGCGCAGCTCCGGGTCGGTCAGTTGCACGCCGTGGACCACCACGAGCCCCTCGCGCAGCCAGCCCAGCCGGTCGAGGTACTCCACCGGCCCGCACCCCGGCGGGTTCCAGGCGGAGTCCCAGCGCCCGATCCGTTCGAGCAGCCGACGCCACGGACCCTGCCCGGTGCGCAGGAACTCGAGCTCTTCGGGGGACTCCGCGAGGTGGACGGACCGGGGCCCGTCGAAGCGCCGCCGGGCCGCCGCGTCGAGGGCCGCGAACGCGGCGGGACCGACCGAGTAGGGGGCGTGCGCGGCCAGACCCATCCGCAGCCCGCCGGCCGGCTCGAGGGAGAGGAGGTCGTCCGCCGCCGCGTCCACGGCGGCGGACGCGGCGGCGGCGGGAAACGCGATGACCTCCCTGAAGAGACGCGCCGGCATGCCGGCCTCGGCCAGAATCGCCGCCGCCGCGGTCGTGTTGCCGATGTCCCCGAGCAGCCCCGTGCCCGACGCCCGCGCCTCGGCGACGGCCCCCCGGATTGCCGCCGGATCCGGCTCCCCCGCCTCCGCCCGGCGCTCGAGCAGGCGGTCGACCCACCCGGGCATCGACGCGGCCGGCGCCACCGCGCCCCGCAACCCCGACAGCTCCAGGTGCGTGTGGGCGTTGACCAGGGCCGGCAGGATCGCGGCGCGCCCCAGGTCGACGACCCGGCCCGGCGCCGCGTCGTCGGCCGCCGCCCCGACCGCCTCGATGCGGCCGTCGCGCACGTCGACCCGCCCCCGGTGGACCGGCGGGGCCACGATCGGCAGCACCCAGTCGGCGATGTAACGCTTCATGCGGGAGCGCGACCCCGTGGGTCACGTCGGGAGCTTCGCCGGCGAACCGCCCGCGGTGCAACTCCCGGGGGCCGCCGGGCGGCGCCGCACGCAGCCGCCCGCCTCACGGGCGCGGGCCGTGGTTCCGGTTCGGGAACAAGGGGCCGGCGCGGCGCGGGTCAGCAGCCCATGGTGAAAGCCGCGCGTAGCACAGAGAGCGGCGTGGCGCCCGCCTGACAGGGCGCGACGAGGGAGAATATTGGGCATATTCGGCCGAGGAGCAACGCAACCGGGCATCTGCGCCCGTCACGGCGCAGATGCCCGGCAGGCACGGTCGGGCGGCAATCGGAGCCGAAGGCGACGCTTGCCGGGCGCAGGCGGGATGCATCGCCGCTCGAATGCAGCGGGGACTCTCGCCACGGGCTGTCAGGCCGGCCGCGGGCCCGACGCCGCCCGCCGCTCCTTGCCGGGACGGCTGCGCGCCGGGTACCGGGACAGCTCGTCGGGCACGGTGGCGTCGCCGGCCGCGCGGGCCACCGCGAGGGTCGTGCGCCGGGGTATCGCACGGCGGCGGAAGAGCGGGTCGCCCACCACGTCGTAGACCATGTTGCGCCGCTTCGGCACGAAGCCGGCGTCCTCGATGTTCCGCACGATCTCGGCCTCGTCCATGCAGTACTCGGCCCCGGCGGCGCGGACCACGTTCTCCTCGATCATCACGCTGCCCATGTCGTTGGCGCCGAAGGCGAGGCTGAGCTGGCCGACCTTGCCGCCCTGCGTGACCCAGGACGCCTGCAGGTTGTCGAAGTTGTCGAGGACGATGCGCGAGAGGGCGAGGGTCCGCAGGTACTCGATGCCGGTCGCCTCGACGCCGGCCAGCTCGGTGTTGTCGGGCTGATAGCTCCAGGTGATGAAGGCGGTGAACCCGCCGGTCTCGTCCTGCAGCTCGCGCAGGCGGCAGAGGTGCTCGACCCGCTCGGCGGGGGTGTCGACGCTGCCGTACATCATCGTCGCGGTCGACCGCAGGCCGGCCTCGTGCACGTGGCGCATCACCGAGAGCCACTCGTCGGCGGTGGCCTTGGAGTAGCAGTTCAGCTCGCGGCGGACGCGGTCGACGAGAATCTCGGCGCCCCCGCCGGGGACGCTGTCGAGCCCGGCCGCCACCAGCCGGCGCACCACCGCCGCCACCGGCTCCTGCGACAGCCTCGACAGGTGCAGGATCTCGGGGGGCGAGAGGGCGTGGAGCCTGAAGTCGGGGTACCGGGCCTTGACCGCCGAGAACAGGTCCTCGTACCACTCGAGGGGGAGATCGGGGTTGTGCCCGCCCTGCAGCAGGAGCTGATTGCCCCCGACCGCGCGCGTCTCGTCGATCTTGCGGAACAGCTCGTCGAAGCCCAGCACGTAGCCCTCGGGGGACCCCACCGGACGATAGAACGCGCAGAAGTTGCACCGCGCCACGCACACGTTCGTGTAGTTCACGTTCCGGTCGATGATGTAGGTCACCACCCCGGAGGGATGCCTGCGGGCCCGAATGCCGTCGGCGAGGCGCCCGAGCAGCGCCGTCGACGCCCCGGTGTAGAGCTGCAGCGCCTCGCGGCCGTCGATCCGGCCGCCGTCGCTCACCCGTTCGGCGATCGACGCGATGCTCATTCCGCCGGCCACTCGTAGAAGCGGAGGTCGCGCTGCAGCTGGATGAGCCGCTGCTCGTACGCGTACTCGTAGAACTTCCGCAGGCCGCTCTGCGCCCGCTCGTCGAGGCCGAACGACACGTTCTCCCGGAGATAGCGCCGGGCGACCTCCCGTTGCTCGTCGTCGTCCGGGCAGTGGCGGGCCACGATGTCGTCGACGGCCTGCTCCCCCTCGGCGCGGGCCGCCGCGAGGGCGCGGCCGTGCTCGGCCGTCAGCGCGTCGCGCCGCCCCACCCACGCCGCCCACACGAAGGGCAGCGAGGTCAGGACCGTCCATTCCGCGCCGAGGTCGACCTTCTCGAGGCCCTTCTCCTCGTGCTCGAGGAACAACGCGGCGTCGCCGATGATCATGGCGGCGTCGCACCGCTTCAGCATGACCGGCAGATCGGGCCGCAGCTTGACGAGCTTCGGCTCGATCTCCCACGACTCCGCGCACAGGATCCGAAGCAGCATGGCCGCGGTCCGGGAGCTGCTGTCGACGGCGATGGACCGGACCGACGTCACCGGCCGGGTGGTGAACAGCGCGACCGAGGCCACCTCGCCCTCGGACGCCACCGCGAGATCGGGGACGAGGCGGTAGTCGGGGTCCTGGAGGTACTCGATGGAGGGAATCAGCGCGAGGTCGGCCGCCCGATCGTGGAGATGCTGGGCGCACCGGGCCGGCACGTCGAACCGAAGGTCGAACAGATCGGTCCTGCCTCCCAGGCCCTCGACGAGCGGCCTCGCGTTCAGGTACTCGACGGCGGCGACGCGAACTGGACTCATGACTGGAGTGCCTCGTAACGGCCGTTCCGCGGGACCGGAACGAAGCCGGCCGCCGTGATGTTCCGGCGAATCTCCTCCCGCGGCGACCGGCGCCACCCCTGGTCGTGCGAGGCGGCGGCCGGCACCGCGTCGACATCGTCAGCGCCGAACGTCAACGCCACCTGGGCCAGCTTCGGCCCGTGGCGCGACCAGTCGACCTGAATCGAGTCGATATTGTCAACCAGGAGCCGCGCCAGCGCAACCTGCCGAAGGTCGCCGTAGCCGGTGGCCGGCGGCGACGGCTCGACCGGGGGCAACGGAGCGAGGGCGCGGCAGACGCCGCCGACGCCGTCCCAGGAACCGACCCGTTGCAGCAGCCGCCGGGCGTCGTCGCCCACCGCCCCCCCGAGGGTGAGGCTCGAGACGCCGAGGCCGCTCTCGCCGAGGACGGCAACCACGGTTTCCGGGTTCGGCGCATCCGCCGCGAGCGAGGTCAACCGGACCAGCCCCGCTTCCCGAAGCTCGACGAGGAGGTCGCCGAGGCGGACCGCATCGTGGCCGCACAGCACATCGAGGTCGCCGTAGGCGAACCCGGTGACGGGCGCCCCCGCGGCCCGGGCGGCCAGGGCCCGAACCGCGGCCACCGCCGCCGAGGACGTCTCCGGCCGGCCCGTCAACCGCAGTTCCCCGGCGTCGGCGGCGACCGGGTCGGCGAGCGCCGGGGCATCGACCGGCACCGGCACGACCTGCACGAAGGTGGTCCGGTCTCCGTGCCGGCGCCGCCGCGCACCGTCGGCGGCCATGCCCAGCGCGATCAGGTCGTGCCCCCCCGTCAGCGCCCGCCAGTCCCCGTCGTCGAGCGCCTCGCCGGCCTCGACCTTGTCGAGCACCGCGGCCAGATCGTCATGCATGAACGTCACCCTGTCCACCGCTCCCGCTTCGCCTCGCCGAGCTCCCGCGGCCCTTTATCTACAGACCGAAGCAATCACCCTGCCATCTCGATCGTCGCCGGCGGCCCCTTCATCAGCGGACCGCAGCAATCGCTCTGCCACCTCGCCCGCCAATCGGCGCCGGCGGCCCCTTTATCAGCATCGGCGGACCCAAGCAATCGCTCTGCCATCTCGCCCGCCAATCGGCGCGGAGGCCCGTTCATCGACGGACGGAAGCAATCGCCCCGCCATCTCGCCCGCCAATCGGCGCGGAGGCCCGTTCATCGACGGACGGAAGCAATCGCCCCGCCATCTCGCGCGCCAATCGGCGCGGAGGCCCGTTCATCGACGGACGGAAGCAATCGCCCCGCCATCTCGCCCGCCAATCGGCGCGGAGGCCCGTTCATCGACGGACGGAAGCAATCGCCCCGCCATCTCGCCCGCCAATCGGCGCCGGCGGCTCCGCCCGGCGTCCAGCCGACCCGCCGAAAGTCCGCGCGGTGCTACGGCGCAGACTCCCCGCCCGGGACGTCGCGCAGCGCCGCCGCCACCCGCACCGCGAGGGCGAGCGCCCGCCGGCCCTCGGCCCCGTCGACCCGCGGGACCGTCCTCCCGGAGACCGCCCTCGCGAAGTCGTCCAGCTCGAGCGCGAGAGGCTCGCCCGGCGGCACCTCCACGCGCCCGCCGTCGATGGCCGGCGTCCGGTCCCCGGTGCGGCTGACCCGCCACGTCTCGACCTCCCGCCGCGCGCAGTCGACCGAGATGTACGCGTCCCGCTGGAAGAACCGCAGCTTGCGCACGCGGTCCCGGCTGATCCGGCTCGCGGTCAGGTTGGCGATGCAGCCGGACGCGAACCGCAGCCGGACGTTGGCGATGTCGACGTGCCCGGTCAGCACCGGGACCCCGACCGCCTCGATCGCGGCCACCTCCTCGCCGACCGCGGTCCGGACGATGTCGAGGTCGTGAATCATCAGGTCGAAGACGACGTCGACGTCCAGGCTTCGGGGCGAGAAGGCGCCGATGCGATGCACCTCGATGAAGCGGGGGGCCTCGACCAGCGGCAGGGCGACCGTCACCGCCGGGTTGTAGCGCTCGGTGTGCCCGACCGCCAGCACCGCCCCGCCCGCCGTCGCCGCCGCGATCATCTCGTCGGCCTCGTCGAGCGTCCGCGCCATCGGCTTCTCGACGAGCACCGAGATGCCCCGTTCCAGCAACGGGACCGCGACCGCGCGGTGCCGATCCGTCGGGACCGCGACGGTGACCGCGTCCACGCGGCCGTGCAGCGCCGCCGCATCGGTCTCGGGACGCACGCCGGCCTCGGACGCCACGCGGGCGGCGGCCTCCGGATCCACGTCGACGACCGCTTCCAGCCGGACGCCGGGGAAGGCGGACAGGATGCGCGCGTGGTGCCGGCCGAAGTGCCCGGCCCCGACCACCGCCATGCGGGGGCCGCCGCCCGCGCCCGCAGCGGTCATCGCCGGCGGGCCCGCCGGCGCGGGGCCCCGCGGGAGGGCGCGTCGCCGCAGAAGGCCGCGGGCGCGCTCATTCCGCCCCCGGCTCCCGTCCCACCACCGCCGCCCCCTGGGCGTCGGCCTGCGCGAAGAAGCGGCGTCCGTCGAGCACCAGGGTCCGCCCCGCGTCGACCGACAACGCCTTTGCGCCCGCCTTCTCCATGGCGGCCAGCGTCGGCAGGCCCACCACCGGCACGTCGAACCGCATGTCCTGGGCGGGCTTGCCGACCTTGACGATGCAGACGCCCGGGCCCGCGAGCTCGCCGGCGCGGGCGATGACCGCGTCGGTGCCCTCCATCGCCTCGACCGCCACCACCGCGCGGTCCTTGACGGCGATGGTCTGGCCGATGTCCAGGGCGGCCACGGCGTCCGCCATGCGATAGCCGAAGGCCAGGTCCGCCTGCTCGTCCGCCGACGGCGGGCGGGTCGTCAGCACGCCGCTCTCGGCGAGCAGCGGGCGCAGGAAGGCGGTCGAGTTCTCGAGCTCGATCCCGTGGTCGGCGAGGACGTCCGCCACCGCCGAGATCACCGCGTCGGTGTTCCTCGTCCGCAGACGGCCGAGCACCTTCAGCCCCGCCAGGTCGGGAACGATGTCCGCGAACAGCCGCGTGTGCTTGACCTGACCGGCCATGACCGCGCGGGTCACCCCGGCGTTCTTCAATATCGAGATGCACTTGCCGACCTGTCCCAGCGAGATCCAGTGGACGGCGGCCGGGGGATCGCCGGCGGCCGCCTCGGCGAGGGCCGGGCTCGTCTCCTCCCTGATGGCGACGATGGTCACGTCGTGGCCGAGCCGGCGCGCCCCCTCCAGGGCCAGGAACGGAAACCGGCCGTTTCCCGCGATCAGGCCGAGCCGCATGGCGTCTCCCCGTCCCGCCCCCCCGAGGCTCCGCTCCCCGACGGCCGGCTCCCGTCACTCATCGCCCGGCACTACCTCGACGCGGCGGGTGCGGCGGCGCAGATGGACCCCGCGGCGGGACGAGCGGATGAAGTCGACGAGATAGGCCACCTCCGGGTCGTCGAGGCTCCGGTCCCGCTCGATCCGCTCGAGGGCCTGGGTGGTGTTGAGCTTCGACTGCAGCAGGTGGCGGAACGCCCGCCTGAGCTGCGTGATCGTCCCCGGGGGGACGCCCCGGCGCTCGAGGCCCAACGTGTTCAGGTCGTAGATGCGGGCCCGGTTCCCGACGCTCCGCGCATAGGGTAGCGCGTCGAGGGTCACCACCGAGGCGCCGCCGACGAAGGCGTGCCGGCCGATGCGGCAGTACTGGTGCACCCCGGAGACGGCCCCGATGAACGCATGGTCCTCCACCGCGACGTGGCCGCCCAGCATCACCGCGTTGGCGAGGATGGTGCGGTTGCCTATCCGGCAGTCGTGGGCGACGTGGACGTAGGCCATGAAGAGGTTGTCGTCACCGATGCGAGTGACGCCCCCGCCCTGCACCGTCCCGCGGTGAACCGTGACGAACTCCCGGAACACGTTGCGCCGGCCGATGACGAGGTTCGTGCGCTCTCCCCCGAACTTCGTGTCCTGGGGAATCAGGCCGACGGACGCGAACGGGAACACCTGCGTCTCGTCGCCGATCTCGGTCCACCCGTCGATGACCGCCGACGCCCCGACGAGGCAGCCGCGTCCGATGCGAACGTGCGGCCCGATCACCGCGTTCGGCCCCACCACCGTGCCGGCCCCGACGCGCGCTCCCGGGGCCACCCGCGCGGTGCGATCGATGCGCGCCTCGTCGAACAGCAGCCCCAGCAGCAGCTCCGCCTCGACCACGACGTGGTCGCCCACGTGGGCGACCGCCGCGACCACCGCCATCCGCCGCCGCCGCCGGCGAATCGACACCGAGACCCGCAGCCGGTCGCCCGGCACGACCTGACGCCGGAAGCGGGCGCTGTTGACGCCGCGGAGCACCGCGCGCAGGGTCGCGGTCTCGCCGTCCGGCTCGAGCAGCAGCACCGCCGCGGCCTGGACGAAGGTCTCGATCATCAAGACCCCGGGCATCACCGGATTGCCCGGAAAGTGGCCCTGGAAGAACTCCTCGCTGACCGTGACGTTCTTGACCGCGACGAGGCGGGCCCCGGGCTCGTGCTCGATGACGTCGTCGAGCAGCACCGAGGGATGGCGGAAGCAGAGACGGCCGAGAGCCCCGTCGAACCCGTCGGAGAGGCCGGTGGCGGCCGGTACCGAGGATGCCGGGCTCGACGGGAGGCTGGCCATTGTCCGGGCGTGAGACGGCGGGTCGTCCTCGGCGCGCCGCAATGCGACCTGACGGTCGCGTCGGCGGTGTCACCGGCGAGAAGCGCTACTCTCCTCCGGACGTGCGGTCGAGCTCCTGAATGACGTCCACGGAGATGTCGAGAGCGGGATCCGCCCATGCGAATACGCCCGTGGCGGCATTGAAGACGAAGCTCAGCCGGCGGCTCGTCGCGACCTGGTTGATGGCTGGTATCAACCTGTTCTGAAACGCGAGCTGCAGCTGCTGATCCAACTGCTGGAGCTCCGCATCCGCGTCCTGGGTCAACCGCTGCAAGTCAAGGTCCAGACGCTGGATCTCCTGCTGCTCCGCGAGCTGGGCGGCGGGGCTCATCACGCTGGCGTTCTGCTGGAGCTGCTGCTGTCTGGTCTGCAGCTCCTGCTGGCGCCCCGCGAGCTCCTGCTGCTTCTGCTGCATCAGTTGCTGAAGCTGCTGGTTCGCGGCGCGGCCGTCGGTCGACTCGGCGGCGATGCGAGCCAGATCGACGTAGGCCCACCTGGCATCCGCCGGAAACGGCAACCGGGCCTGGGGCGCCTGCTCCGCCCCGACGGATACCGGCATCATGCAAACACCGGCGACCAGCGCCGCCGCAACTCCAGTCAGCAATCTCATCAGACTTGTCCCTCGATCGTGGCGATCCCTGTCACCCTGACCCGAAAGGTGACGGGCACGGCGCGCGTCGCCCGCGCCCGAAGCACCCAATACGATACCAGCTTCCGCCGGTCCCCCGCGAACGCCGGCTCAGAACGTGGCGCCGACCGCGAACTTGAAGACGGTCGCCTCCTGGGGCTGGAAGCGATCGTTGAGGATGCCCTCCCGGTGCGGGTTCCAGGCGTAGATCAGGCGGAACGGCACGTTGAGGACGGGCATGAAGAAGCGCAGCTCCACGCCCGTCGACGTCCTGAACAGATCTCCCGAGAACCGCTGCCCGAAGTCGGCGACCTGGCCGGTGTCGTAGAAGAAGAGCAGCCGCACGGGATTGGCGATGGCGATGATGTACTCGGCGTTGAAGAGCAGGCTCTTGTTGCCGCCGATCACCAGCCCGCTGCCCGAGACGACGTTGCCGGCGGCGTCGAAGACGAGCGGGTCGTTGGGCCCCACGGTGCGGATGTCGAACCCGCGCAGGCTGAACTCGCCCCCCATCGCCAGCAGCTCGAAGATGGGCAGCGTCTCGGTCCCCGCAATCGGCGCGATGTACTCGGCGCGCGCCCGCAGCCCGAACGTCAGCTTCGGGTGATGTCGCAGGAACCAGACCCCCTCGAGAGAAGGCTTGTAGAAGTGCGTGTTGCCGCCCAGCACGCTGCCGGGAGCCACCTCGAACGCCGCCGTGTACCGCTGGCCGGTCATCGGGAAGATCGGGTGGTCCACGGTGTTGTAGACGAACGACGGCGTGACGGAGCTGATGGTCCGCGCGCCGCCCTCGCCGAGCAGCAGGGCGTCCTGCAGGAACGGGTTGAACTGCAGGAGCCGGGGGTTCAGGAACGCGGGGTTGATCTCGCCGACGTCGGTCGCCTCGAACGAGTACCCGAGGAAGAACTGCGACCACCGCCCCGCCCGCATCCCGAACGACGTCGTGGCGCCGACCGAGCTCTGCGTGAACTGGTTGATGAAGCGGATGTCGCGGCGGAAGACGTTGAACCCCGCCGTGATGGGCTTCCCGAAGAGATACGGCTCGGTGAAGCCCACGACGTAGTTCTTGATGCGCTCGCCGTTCTGGAGCGACAGCGACAGCGATTCGCCGCGGCCGAGGAAATTGGTGGTCTGGAACGCCAACTGCAGGAAGAAGCCGTCGAACTGCGAGGCGCCGGCGCCGAACGTCAGCTGGTTGAGGTTGGTCTCCTCGACCTCGAGGGTCAGATCGACCTCGTTGTCCACCCCCGGCCGCTTCTCGATCTGGATGGCGTTGTCCTCGTCGAGCGGCTCGAAGTACCCGAGCTGGTTGAGCCGCCGGACGCTGAACCGGAGGGCCTCGGTGTTGAAGACGCCCCGCTCGAACAGGTTGATCTCGCGTCGGATGACCTCGTCGTGGGTGGTGTTGTTGCCCACGAAGGTGATGCGGTTGACGAAGTACTGCTCCCCCTCCTGCACCCGGATCGTCACGTCGACGACGGGGTCCCCGTCGATCCGGGTCGGAGACCCGTCGTCCTCGAGGCGCGGCAGCAGATCGGGAAACACCGTCATCTCGTAGTAGCCGATGGCCCCGTAGGCCTCGCGGGCCACGTCGAACGCGTCGCGGACGACCTGCTCCGAGTAGTAGTCGCCCGGCTCGAGCCCCGAGAAGATCCCGCTCAGGGCCTCGGTCCGCAACACGTCGTGCCCGTCGAAGTCCAGGGTCCCGACGCGGTACCGCTCTCCCTCGCTCACGGGAATCCGGAGCCGCACCGGCCGGCTCTCGCCCGACTCGGACATGTCGAGGTACTCGAGCTCCGGCTGGCCGACCTGGGCCTCGATGTAGCCGCTGTTCCGGTAGTGCGCCACCAGCAGGTCGGCGTCCTGCTCGAACCCGAAGGGCCGGTACGTCCCCCGGCCGCCGACGAACGAGAACAGCCAGCGCTCCTTCGTGAACCGCATCTGGCCCTTGAGCGACCGCTCGCTGATGTTGTCGTTGCCGACGAAGGAGATGTCCGAGACCTGGACCTTGGGCCCCGCGTCGATGTGGAACGTGAGCTCCACGACCCGGGGTCCGCCGGCGAGGGGGGCGATCTCGTGGGTCACCTCGGCGAACTGGAACCCCTTCTCGGCCCACATCTCCCGCAGCAGCCCCTCCGTCCGCCGGATCACGCCGGGCCCGATGCGGCTGTCGAGGCGCAGCTCGATGCCGACCGATTCCATGGCCTCGTCGATCTCGGCCCGGTCGTACTCCTCGGAGCCCTCGAAGTTGACGATCCGGACCCGCTCGCGCTCCTCCAGCACGAAGACCGCGCGGCGGCCCTGGACCCCGTTGGGATAGGGATCGTCCACGATCTCGATCGTGAGGTCGGTCAGGAAGCCGGTGTTCCACAGCCGCTCGAAGTCGCCGAGCAGCACCTCCTCGATGGTCTCGTCGTAGGGCGTCCAACGGCCCTGAGACGGCAGGCTGACGTAGTCGTCGATCTCCATGTAGTAGAGGTACGTCTGGCCCTCCACGCTGAGGACGTTGCCCTGGGTGGGGGCCGCCAACTGGATCGTCGTGAACAGCGTCGGCGAGTCGGGCGGGGGCAGGGGCGTCGGCTGGAACTGTCCGCCCTCCGCGCGCGGCTCGCCCGCCGCACCAGGTTCCCCCGCCGCCGCGGCGGCGCCGACGGGGCCGAGCCCGACCGCCAGGGCGATCGCAACCGCCGGAAGTGGTGAACGTCTCATGGTCTTCCCGTCCGTTTCCTGCCGGGTTCTCCGCCGCCCGGGGCAGGCGAAACCGCCCCCCCCGGATCCTTTAGACGCTCGCGGTCAGCCGGCGGCCGTCGTAGGTCCGCGCCGCGTCGCGATAGCTCAGCTCGCCGCCGTCGAGATACACCTCGATCTCGCCGCCCCGCAGGCGTCCGCGTATCAGCTCCTCGGAGAGCGGGTCCTCGACGTACCGCTGAATCGCCCGCCGGAGCGGGCGTGCGCCGTACGACCGGTCCTTGCACGTCAGCTCGATCACCCAGTCGACCACCTCCGGCGCGAGGCCTATCTGCAGCTTGCGGTCGACGAGGTGCTCGTTGAGCTGGTCGACCAGCAGCTGCGTGATGCGCCGCAGGTCGTCGTCGACGAGGGCGTCGAAGACGATGACCTCGTCGATCCGGTTGAGGAACTCGGGGTTGAAGGTGCGCCTCACCTCGCCCAGCACCATGTCGCTGACGCTGCGCTGGACCTGGCCGGCGTCGGCGGGCTGGAACCCCAGCGAGGCCTTCTTCTGGATGAAGCGGGCCCCGATGTTCGAGGTCATGATGATGATGGCGTTCTTGAAGCTGATGCGGTTCCCGAGGCCGTCGGTGAGATGCCCGTCCTCGAACACCTGCAGCAGGATGTTGAACAGGTCGGGATGGGCCTTCTCGATCTCGTCGAGCAGCACCACCGAGTAGGGATGCCGCTTGACCTTCTCGGTGAGCTGGCCGCCCTCCTCGTGCCCGACGTAGCCGGGCGGCGACCCGATGAGCTTCGAGACCGAGTGCTTCTCCATGTACTCGGACATGTCGAAACGGATGAGGGCCGAGTCGCTCCCGAACAGGAAGCTCGCGAGGGCCCGCGCGAGCTCGGTCTTCCCGACGCCGGTGGGCCCGAGGAACACGAAGCTGCCCACGGGCCGGTCAGGCGACTTCAGGCCCGCGCGCGACCGCCGTATGGCCCGGGCCAGGGCCGACGTGGCGTGCTCCTGGCTGATGACCCGCCGGTGGAGCTCGGCCTCCATCTGCAGCAGCCGGTCGCCCTCGTCCTTGTTGATCGACGTCAGGGGCACGCCGGTCCACGTCGCCACGACGCCGTCGATGTCCGGCTTGCCGACCTCGATCGGGGCCGTGCCGACCCGCTCGTCGAAGCGCTCGCGCACGTACTGGAGGTTCTCGCGGGCGACGACCTCCTGCTCCTTGAAGTACTGGGCCTTCTCGAAGTCCTTCTGGGCCGCCGCGCTCTCCATCTGCGCGACCGCGGCGCGGATGTCGCGGTTGATGTCGCCGAGCTCCTCGCTGAACCGGGCCTCCCGGAGCTTGGCGCGGGACCCCGCCTCGTCGAGCAGGTCGATGGCCTTGTCGGGCAGGAACCGCTCGGTGATGTAGCGGCTCGACTGATAGACCGCGGCCTCGAGGGCCTCGGGCGTGTAGGTGACGTGGTGGAACGACTCGTAGCGGTCCTTCACCCCGAGCAGCACCTCGAGGGCGTCGGTCTCGCTCGTCGGCTCGACCTTGACGGCCTGGAACCGCCGCTCGAGCGACCGGTCCTTCTCGATGTGCCGCCGGTACTCGGCCGGGGTGGTGGCCCCGATGCACCGGATCTCGCCGCGCGACAGGGCCGGCTTGAGGATGTTCGCGGCGTCGAGCGACCCCTCGGCGGAGCCGGCCCCCACCAGCGTGTGCAGCTCGTCGATGAACAGGATGATGTTCGGGTTCTCGACGAGCTCCTTCATGATCGCCTTGAGGCGTTCCTCGAACTGCCCCCGGTACTTGGTGCCGGCGACGATCAGCGAGATGTCGAGGGCGAGGATGCGCTTGTCGGCGAGGAAGTGCGGCACCTCCCCGCCGACGATCCGCTGGGCAAGGCCCTCGACGATCGCGGTCTTCCCGACCCCCGGCTCGCCGATGAGCACCGCGTTGTTCTTGTTGCGCCGGCACAGCACCTGCTGCACCCGCTCGAGCTCGAGCGGGCGCCCGATGAGCGGGTCGAGCTGGTTCTTCATCGCGCTCTCGGTGAGGTCGCGGCTGAACTCGGCCAGCAGCGGCGTCTCCTTGACGCGCGTGATGGTGGTCTTCTCGTTCAGGAGCTGGACGACGTCCTCGCGCACGGTGTTCAGCCGCATGCCCTTCTCGACGAGAATCGACGCGGCGACGCAGCGCTCCTCGCGCAGGAGGCCGAGCAGCAGGTGCTCGGTCCCCACGTAGTTGTGCAGCAGCCGGTCGGCCTCCTCGGCCGCGAACTGCAGGACGCGCTTGGTCTCGGTGCTGAACGGGATCTCCACCGAGGTCGACACCTTCTCGCGGAACACCGTCCGGCCCTCGATGTCCTTGCGAATGCCCTCCAGCGACAGGTGCGAGCGCGCGAAGATGCGGCTCGTCAGCCCCTTGCCCTCCCGGATCAGGCCGAGCAGCAGGTGCTCCGTCTCGATCGAGATGCTCCCGAGCTGACTCGCCTCGTAGCGAGCGAAGAACAGGACCCGGCGTGCCCGCTCGGTGTAGCGCTCGAACATCGGTTGACCCCTGGCCCGCCAAATCGCCGCCGAACGCGACCGCGGGGTCGCGTTGCGGCCTCCGCCTGGCGCCCGACCAAACCTGCAGGAGTCCGCGGAGTGCTGCGGCGCAGACTCCTGCCGTCACCGTGACAACCGGCGGCATCGACACACTGCGGGACGCCGGCGAGACCGCACGAAGGCGATTTCGTCATTATAAGGCAAGCCCTCGGGTCGACCCCTCAAGCGCGCAGCACAGCGTCGACGAAGGCGTGCAGGGTGCTTGTATAGGGCAAGCCCTCGGGTCGACTCCTCAAGCGCGCAGCGCGGCGTCGACGAAGGCGTGCAGGGTGCTTGCATAGGGCAAGCCCTCGGGTCGACTCCTCAAGCGCGCAGCGCGGCGTCGACGAAGGCGTGCAGGGTGCTTGAGTTGCTGCCGCGTCAGCGGGCAGCCGCCGCCGCGGCGGCGAAGGCGTGCAGGGTGTCCGGGGGGCGCGCGGCCGCCGTCCTCCGGCGATGCGGCCCGGGATGGGGCCGCCGGCCGCTCAGGCCGGCCGCAGGCGGCCGTCCTCGAGGCGGAGCACGCGGTCGCAGGCGGCCGCCAGCTGCAGGTTGTGGGTGGCGATGAGCGAGGTGAGCCGCCGCGCCTCGTGGAGGCGGCGCAGCAGCGCGTGGAGATCGCGGCCGGTCTGCTCGTCGAGGTCGCCGGTGGGCTCGTCCGCCAGCAGCAGGGCCGGCTGCATGACGAGGGCGCGGGCCACCGCCGCGCGCTGCTGCTCGCCGCCCGAGAGCATCCCCGGCCGGTGGGACAGCCGCTCGCCGAGCCCCACCTCGCGCAGCAGCGCCTCGGCCCGGCGGTTCGCCTCGCCGCGCGCCGCTCTCGCGATGCGCAGCGGCATCGCCACGTTCTCGACGGCGCTGAACTCCGGCAGCAGGTGGTGGAACTGGAAGACGAACCCGACGTGCCGGTTCCTGAACGCCACCCGCTCGTCGTCGCCGACCGAGGACAGCTCGGTCCCCGCGATGGCGATGCTGCCCCCGTCGATGGCGTCGAGTCCGCCCACGCAGTGCAGCAGCGTGCTCTTCCCGACCCCGGAGGCGCCGACGACGGCGATCATCTCGCCCTCGCCGACGGCCAGCTCCAGGTCGCGCAGGACCGACAGCCGCCGGTCGCCCACGGCGTAGGACTTCGAGAGGGCGCGAACGTCGAGGAAGGCCATGAACGGTGAGGGTGTCTATGGCTACTCGTACCGGAGCGCCTCGGCGGGGTCGAGCCGTGACGCCTGACGCGACGGATACAGGGTGGCGAGCAGGCAGACGGCGAGCGAGCCCAGCACCACCAGCAGGAAGTTGCCCGGCTCGACCCGGAACGGCACCCACCCCATGTCGTACACCGAGGCCGGCACCCGGATCCACTGATACCGGTCAGCGGACCACGACAACGCGACCCCGGCCGCGGCGCCGACCGCGGTCCCGACGGCCCCGATGATGCCGCCCTGCAGCACGAAGATCCTCCTGATGCTCCGCGACGAGGCCCCCATCGTCTTGAGGATGGCGATGTCCCGGCTCTTCTCCATGACGAGCAGCACCAGCGAGGCCACGATGTTGAGGGCCGCCACCACCATGATGAGCCCGATGGTGATCCCGATCGCCATCTTCTCGATCCAGAGGGCCGAGAACAGCGCCTGGTTCAACTGCCCCCAGTCCTGGGCGAAGTACTCGGGCCCGAGGGTCTCGGTGACCGCGGCCGCCACCGCGGGAGCCTCGTCCAGATCCTCGACCCGCAGCTCCATCATGTCGACCCGGTCCTTGTTGAGCAGGCGACCGGCCACGTCGAGGGTGACGAAGCCGTAGGAACCGTCGTACTCCCGCAGACCGAGGTCGAAGACGCCGACCACTTCGAGGCGCCGCAGCCGCGGAAACAGCCCCATGGGCGACAACGTCGCCCCCTGCGCGGTCAGCACGGAGATGGTGTCGCCGACCGACGCCCGCAGCGAGCGCGAGAGCTCGTCGCCGATGACCACGCCGCCCAGGGCGCGGTCGCGCGGCTCGGTCAGCGCCGTGAAGCTGCCCCCGACGATCGACTCGGCGACCTCGCTGACCTGCGCCTCGAGCGCCGGGTCCACCCCCTTCAGGGTGATGAACGCGTCGACGCCGTGGGCCGTCGCCATGCCGTACCCGAGCGTCGCCGGGGCCGCGGCGACGACGCCGGGCACGGTCAGGAGCCTCGCGGCCTCCGCCTCGGGATCGACGAAGCCCCCCCCGAGCAGCTTCTGCACGTAGACGTGGGCGGCCGCCCCGACAATCCGGTCCCGTATCTCCCGCTGCATGCCCGTCATCAGGGCGAGGGCGATGACCAGGGCCATGACCCCGACCGTGACCCCCAGCGCGGAGACGGCGGAGATCACCGAGATGAACGCCTGGCGGCGTCTGGCCAGCAGGTAGCGCGTGGCGACGTAGAGCTCGAAAGGAAGCGTCATGACCGTCTCTGGGCCGCCTTCGCCTGATGCCGTCCCTCCCGTCACCGGGCGCGCATGAGGGGAAACAGGATCACGTCGCGGATGGACGGGCTGTCGGTCAGGATCATCACCAGACGGTCGATGCCGATCCCCTCGCCGGCGGTCGGCGGCAGGCCGTACTCCAGCGCCCGAACGTAGTCCTCGTCCATGCGGTGCGCTTCCTGATCGCCGCCCTGCCGATCGCGGATCTGGGCCTCGAAGCGCCGCCGCTGCTCCATCGGATCGTTGAGCTCGCTGAAGCCGTTTGCGAGCTCCATGCCGGCCGCGTACAGCTCGAAGCGCTCGACGGTGTCCGGGTCGTCGTCGCGCTGCTTCGACAGCGGCGACACCTCGGTCGGAAAGTCGTGCACGAAGGTCGGCTGCACGAGCCGCGGCTCGCACAGCCGCTCGAAGATCTCCAGGGCGATCTTGCCGGGCCCCTGGTCGGGCGCGGTCTCGACGCCGAGGCGCGCCGCGATCCGCGCCGCCGTCTCGCGGCATCGCAGGTCCGACTCGGGGACGGGGCTCCCGAGCCGTTCCGCGGCCGCGTCGCACGCCGCCTGCCGCAGCCTCAGGCGCGGGTAGGGCCCGCGAAACGACAGGGTCCGGCCCCCGAAGGTCACCGCGGCGTCGTCGGCGCCATCGCCCGCGGCGTCGACGCCGGGTGCGGGAGCGGCGACGCCGGGCGCACCCCCCCCATCGATTCGCAACCCCCTCCGCCCCACGGCCGGAGCCTCGGGCTCGCCGGCCCCGCCGCCGGGTGTCGGGGCGTCGCCCGCCGGCGCGCCGGCGGCGTCCCGGACGAGCGGCGCCACGTCCCGGGCGACCGTCTCCAGGAGCTCCTCGGTCATCGTCATCAGGTCGCGGTAGTCGCTGTAGGCCTGATAGAACTCGAGCATCGTGAACTCGGGGTTGTGCTGCGTGGAGATGCCCTCGTTGCGGAAGTTCCGGTTGATCTCGTAGACCCGCTCCATGCCGCCGACGACGAGCCGCTTGAGGTAGAGCTCGGGCGCGATGCGCAGGTACAGCTCCATGTCCTGCGCGTTGTGGTGGGTCACGAACGGGCGGGCGAGGGCGCCGCCCGCGATCGGCTGCATCATCGGCGTCTCGACCTCGAGGAAGCCGCGGTCCGGGTGCTCCATGAACCGGCGGATCGAGGCGAGCACCCCGGCGCGCGCCTCGAACACCGCCCGGGACGCGGGGTTGACGATGAGGTCGAGGTATCGCTGGCGGTATCGCGTCTCCACGTCGGTCAGGCCGTGCCACTTCTCGGGCAGGGGCCGATGGCACTTGGCGAGGAACTCGACGCGGTCCGCCCACACCGTCAGCTCGTCGGTCCGGGTCCGGAAGAGGCGTCCCTCGACCCCCACCTGGTCGCCGATGTCGAGCAGCGCCGCGACCCGGAAGTCACGTTCGGACAGCGAGTCCTTCCGCACGTAGACCTGAATCCGCCTGCGGCCGTCCGAGATCACGAGGAAGCGGGCCTTGCCGAAGCTCCGCACGATGAGAATCCGCCCCGCCGTCGCGGTGCGCACCTGCGCGGTCTCGAGGTCCTCGCCGCTCCTGCCCCCGTGGGCCTCCGCGAGGGCCGACACGGTGTCCTTCGCCCCGCCGGCGCCCCGGAAGGCGTTGGGATAGACGGGAACGCCGAGCTCGGCGAGCGAGGCGAGGTTGGCGCGCCGCTGCGCGCGCTGATCGTTCTCTCGAGATTCGGCCATGGCCTTGTTCAGTCGCTCGGGGGCTCGGGGTCTTCGCGGTCCTCGTCGAGCCGGTGCCGGACCGCGTCGAGGATCCCGTTCACGAAGCGCGGGGACGGCTCGCCGCTGAAGGTCCGGGCCAGCTCGATCGCCTCGTCGATCACCACCGCGGGGGGGGTCTCGGCGGCGAGCAACTCGTACACGGCCAGCCGCAGGACGAGCCGGTCGATCACCGCCATGCGCGAAAGCCGCCAGTTGTCGGCGGCGGCCTCGATGAGCGGATCGATCCGCTCCAGCGCGTCGAGGGTGCCCCGCAGGAGACGGTCCGCGAACTCCCGGGGGCCGTCCGGAGCCGGGTGCTCGCGCCAGTAGAAGCCCACCGCACGGTCGAACCGGCTTCCCTCGACCCCGCCCACCTCGCGCTGGTACAGCAACTGGAGGGCCGCCACCCGCCCCTGATGTCGGCCCGCCGGGTCGGATGCGGGCACCCTCACGCGGGGTGCCCCCCCGCGCCGGGCGGCCCCAGCCGCCGAAAGAGCCGGACCATCGCCAGCGCGGCGTCGGCCGCCTCCCACCCCTTGTTCGCGGGGCCCGCCCCGGCCCGCGCCAGCGCCTCTTCCGCGGAGTTCGTGGTCAACACGCCGAACGTCATCGGCACGCCGCTGTCGAGCGCCGCCTGGGTCAGCCCGTGAGCGACGGCCGAGGCGATGACCTCGAAGTGCGCGGTCTCGCCGCGTATCAGGCACCCGAGGCCGATCACGGCATCGACGCCGCCCGCGGCCGCGAGGCGCCGCGCCGCCTGCGGCACCTCGAACGCCCCCGGCACCGGCGCCACCACGATCGCGTCCTCCGCCACGCCGGCCTCCCTCAGCGCCCCCATCGCCCCGTCCTGAAGCCGGTTGGTGACGAAGTCGTTGTAGCGCGACACCGCGAGGCCGACGCGAACGCCGCCGGTCCCGCGGTTTCCGGTCGGGGTCTGCACGTTCACCGGCCCGTAAACCTCGCCTTGCGCTTCTCGAGGAACGCCGTCGTGCCCTCCCGCGCATCCTCGGTCGCCCAGACGAGCCCGAAGGCGGTCGCCTCGAGCGCGGTGGCGTCGTTCATCGACACGTCGAGGCCGTGGTTGACGACGTCGATGATGCGGCGCACCGCCTCCGGGGCCTGCGCGGCGATGGCGCCGGCCAGCCCGAGGGCCTCCGCCGCCAGCGCATCCGGCTCGACCACCCGGTTCACGAGGCCGATGCGCCAGGCCTCCTCCGCCGTGACGGGCGCGCCGGTGAGCATCATCTCGAGGGCGCGTCCCCGCCCCACCAGGCGCGGGAGCCGCTGGGTGCCGCCGTAGCCGGGGATGATTCCCAGGGTGATCTCGGGCAACCCCAGCTTTGCGGTCTTCGCGGCGACCCGGCAGGTGCAGGCCATCGCGACCTCGCACCCGCCGCCGAGCGCGTAGCCGTTGACGGCGGCGATCACCGGCTTGCCGAGGCCCTCGATGAGGTCGCACATCCGGTGCCCGGCATCGGTGAGGGCGCGCGCGGTCTGCGGCGTCAGGCGCGCGAGCTCGCCGATGTCGGCCCCGGCGATGAACGCGCGGTCCCCGGCGCCGGTCAGCACCACGGCCCGGATCTCGTCGTCGGTCCGGAGATCGACGAAGACCGCGGTCAAGGCGGCGACCGTCTCCGCGTTCAGGGCGTTGAGCACCTTCGGCCGGTTGACGGTGACGGTGGCCACCGCTCCGGTCCGTTCGATCAGGATCAGATCGTCGTTCATGAAGTCCCTTCCGGTCGAGGAGCGCGTGTGCGCACGCGCGAGCCCCACGCCCACAGGGCGCCGCAGACGACGGCGGCGCCGGTCGCGTCGGCGACCAGATCCGACCACTCGGCGGTGCGCCCCGGCACGAACCACTGATGCAGCTCGTCGGTCACGCCGTACAGCGTCGCCACGGCGGTCGCCAGCAGGGCGGTCCGGCCCGTGACCGCCTCCCAGCTCGCCGCCGCGAAGGCGCGGAGCAACAGGGCCGCCAGCAGGCCGTAGCCCAGCCCGTGCCAGATCCCGTCGTCGATCGCGCGGGCCGCCGACGGCACGCGCGAGAGGGCCGATGCGGCGAAGATCAAGGCCATGGCCGCCCACACCGGGCCCCAGACCCGAAGATGCGAGCGCACGCCGCCCCGCGGTCCGCGAGCCATCGGATACGGACGGCGGATCACAGGGGGAAGGGGTACAGGATCCAGCCCAGCACGAGGGCGGCGCCCACGAAGCCGGCGAACAACCGGCCGCCCAGCTTCAACTGCTCGGCCGGGCGGTCCTGCATCAACACCGCGAAGATCAGCGACACGAACCCCGCGAACAGCATCATCACCAGCAGATGGCTCGACATCTTCCTCCCGGCCGGCAACCGCCGGCGGCCGCGTCCGCCGCCTCCCGGCGACCCGCACCGACCCAGGCCCGGGAGCCCGTGGCGAAAGTCCCCGCTGCATTCGAGCGGCGATGCATCCCGCCTGACGGCGTTGCTCCCCGGTCAAGTATGCCCAATATTCTCCCTCGTCGCGCCTTGTCAGGCGGGCGCCTCGGCGATCTGCCGGCGCCTTCCGGGCGCGGTGCGCGGGGTTTCACCACGGGCTCCTGACAGGAGCCGGCACCGCACCGGCCCGCCAATCGCCGCCGGCGGCCCCGCCCGGCGCCCAATCTCGCCAGAGTCCGCGCCCTGCTACGGCGCGGACGCCTGCGGCGCGGATCCCTGGCGGCGGCCCAGCGCCACGTCGTAGGCGTCGAGGGCGACCAGCATGTTCAGGAGGCCGGAGACGATGATGAACGTGTTGCCGTACTCGAACGACTCGGCGACGACGCGGCCCTCGCCGAGCCCGGCCACGCGGGCGACGAGATAGGGCAGGCCGTTGCCGAGATCGGCGAACGCGGCGAGCAGCACCAGGGGCTGGCCGGAGTCGAACGGAAACAGCCGGCCTCCGAGCCCCAGCCCGATGGCGAACATCAGGGTAATGGCCACCAGGAACACCAGGCCCTTCTGGCGGCGCGCCAGCCACAGATGACCGCCCCCCGGGACGACCCAGCCGAGCGCCGCCGCGGTCAGCGCCTGGTTCCGGTCCGGGCCCGGATCGGCCGCCGGCGCCGCCGGGGCTACGCGAGTTCGCCGCGAATCACGAGACTTGCGACCCATGTCACCGCCACTCCCAAAGGCACGCCCGCCGCCGCCCTCAGCTCGCCGATCGACGGCATCCAGCCGGCCATCTCGGCCGCGAACGTGATGCCGGTCGGCGCCGCCGCCGCCAGCACCGCCCACCGCAGCCACGCGGGCGCCCGGTTGGCCCGGGTGCCGCACCCCTCGCCGACGCCCGCGGCCGGAGGCAACGCCCCGCCGCCGGCCCCCTTGCCGCCCCGCCGGCGCCCGGGCCGCTCCGCCGCCCCGCCGCCCCGCCGCCGGAACCCGACCGCCGCGAGCACGCCCAGCCCCGCGCCCAGATACAGCCCCGCGCACCGGGCGCACACCGGCATCTGCACGCCTTCGGGATGGAACGACCGCTCCGGACGCTGGTGACAGACGAGCCCGGCGACCAGGTACGTGCCCGCCGACACCAGGGTCACCGCCCGCCCCCCGACGTCGCGGGCCAGCGCCGCCGGCGTCAGCAGGACCAGGAGCAGCCAGCCCAGCGTGACCGCCGTGAACGCACCGCCGATCCACCGCCGCGCCCGCTCCGTCACAGCCCCTCGAAATGGGTCAGCCGCTTGAACGCCTGGAACCGCTGGTTGATGGTCTTCGACGACGCCCTGAGCAGCCCGTCGAGCCCGAAGTCCTCGACGGCCAGCGAGCCGAGGGCGTTTCCGGCGATGGCGGCCCGCGTCAGCACCTCGTCGCTGATCTCGCGGGCCGACGCCAGATACCCCATGAACCCGCCCGCGAAGGTGTCGCCGGCCCCGGTCGGGTCCCTCACCGTGTCCAGGGGCATGCCGGGCGCGGCGAAGAAGCCGTCGTCGCGCGTCATCAGCACCCCGTGCTCGCCGCGCTTGATCACGAGGAGCCGGGGGCCCATCCGCTGGATGGCGCGCGCCGCCTTGACGAGGTTCGACTCGCCCGCGAGCTGGCGCGCCTCCTCGTCGTTGATCACCAGGGCGTCGATCCGGCGCAGCACCGCCCGCAGCTCCTCCGGCGTCCCCTCGATCCAGTAGTTCATGGTGTCGGCGGCCACGAACCGCGGTCGCTCCACCTGGGTCAACACCTCGGTCTGCAGCGCCGGATGGATGTTGGCGAGGAAGACGAAGGGCGTCGATCGGTACTCGTCGGGCAGGACCGGGCGAAACCGCTCGAACACGTTCAGCCGCGTGTAGATCGTCTCGCGGGTGTTGAGGTCGAAGCCGTACTCGCCCTTCCAGCGGAACGTCTCGCCCGGCACGCGCTGCAGGCCGGCCGTGTCGATGCGCCGGCCCGCGAAGACCCGCGTCTGCTCCTCGCCGAAGTCCTCGCCCACCACCCCCACGAGCCTCACGTCGGTGAAGAAGGACGCGGCGACGCTGAAGTAGGTGGCCGCACCGCCGACCACCCGGGACGCCTCGCCGAACGGCGTCTTCACGGAATCGAATGCCACGGAACCGACGGTCACTATCGGATGCACGACCGCATCGCCCTTTCCCGCCCCCCCGCGCCGCCGCCCGGGGCGCCGCGGCGCTGCGCACGCCGGGTCCCCGCCCCGCCGCGCGGCGTCGGCCGGCGGCCTTCCCGCCGCGGCGCCGCCACCGCCGAGCTGCTGCTACGAGACATGCTTGCCGAGGATCGGCGCCAGATCCCGCTTCACGGCCGGCGGAATCAGCTCCGGCCGCGTAATGATAGCCGAGGCGAGCGCCGTCGCGCACTCGCAGTCGCGCGGCACCGGCAGGCGAGCGACCGCCTCGCGCACCACCCGCTGCGCGGTAACCGCGTTCTGCTGCAGCGTGGCGATGACCATCTCCACCGTCACGTCGTCGTGGCCCTCGTGCCAGCAGTCGTAGTCGGTGACCAGGGCGAGGGTCGAGTAGCAGATCTCCGCCTCGCGGGCCAGCTTCGCCTCCTGCAGGTTGGTCATCCCGATGACGTCCATCCCCCAGGCCCGGTACAGCCGGGACTCGGCGAGGGTCGAGAACTGCGGCCCCTCCATGCACACGTAGGTGCCGCCGCGATGGACCGTCGCTCCGGACCGCGTCCCCGCCTCGACCGCGATGTCCCCGAGGACCTGACAGAACGGATGCGCGAAGCCGACGTGGGCGGCGATGCCGCCGCCGAAGAAGGTGCCGACGCGCCCGCGGGTCCGGTCGAGGAGCTGGTCGGGGACGACGATGTCGAGCGGCCGGTACCGTTCCTGCAGGCTGCCCACCGCGCTCGCCGACAGTATCCACTCGACCCCGAGGGTCTTGAGCCCGAAGATGTTGGCCCGGAAGTTCAGCTCCGACGGCATCAGGCGGTGCCCTTCGCCGTGCCGGGCGAGGAAGGCGACCCGCCGGCCGTCGAGGTCGCCCACGACGTACGGCGCGGAAGGCTCGCCGAAGGGCGTCGACACATCGACGGTCTCCCGGTTCGTCAACGCCTCCATGTCGTAGAGGCCGCTTCCCCCGATGACCCCGATTCGAACGTCCGACTCTGCCATCTTCGCCGTTCTCCCCTCAGGGCCGGCGCCGCGGCGCGTAACCGACCCTCGACGCCGGCGGAACGTCCCGCTCCGCCGCCCGGCCGCCCCTCACGGAGGGCCCCGCCGCACTCGATCGCGCAACACGGGGTCCTGCCACGGGTTGCGGCCGCCTCACCGGCCGGGCTCTTCCTTGAGCTCGATGAGCACGCCCTGCGCCGCGGACGGATGGATGAAGGCCACGCGGCTGCCGCCCGCGCCCGGCCGCGGATGTTCGTCGACCAGCCTGACCCCCCGCTCCCGGAGACGGGCCAGGGCCGCCGCGAGATCCGCCACCCGCAGGGTGATGTGGTGGATGCCGGGGCCCCGCCGCTCGATGGACCGCGCGATGGCCGAGCCCTCGTCGGTGGCCTCCAGCAGCTCCAGCGCGGTGTCGCCGAGGGGCAGGAACTGCGCTCGCACGCGCTCCGACGGCACGTCCTCGGCCTCGCCCACGTCCAGCCCCAGCGCGTCCCGGTAGAAGGCCAGCGCCGCGTCCAGGTCGCGGACCGCGATGCCGATGTGATCCAGGGTCGCCTTCATCCGGCCTCCAGTCTCGAACCGGACCCCCGCGGGTCGGCGGAAGCCGTCCCGCGGACGGCCAGCTCCAGTATGCGCTCGGCCGCCGTGTATGGGTCAATCACCCTGTCCGCCACCCGATCGACGAAGCCGTCGAAGCCCCCCGGCTCGAGGGCCCGGTGCTCGGCGTGCTCCAGGAAGCGCCGCGAGACCAGCTCCCGGACCCGGGCCCTCACCCGCGCCCGACGCCGCTCTTCCGCGCCGTCCCCGCCCCGCGCCCGAAACCGCCCCACCGCCTCGACGACCTCCTCGACCCCGCGTCCCTCGGTCGCCCGGGTCCGCAGCACCGGCGGCCGCCAGTCGCCGGGGCCGTACTCGTTCAGGCCCAGCACCGCCTCGATCTCCGCCGCCGCCCGGTCCGCCCCCGCCTGGTCGGCCTTGTTGACCACGAACACGTCCGCGATCTCCATCACCCCCGCCTTCAGGGCCTGCACGCCGTCGCCGCCGCCGGGCATCGTCACCACCAGAGTGACGTCGGCGGCGCGCGAGATCTCGACCTCGGCCTGCCCCACCCCCACCGTCTCGATGACGATGACGTCGAACCCCGCCGCGTCCAGGACCAGGGCCGCGTCGGCGGTGGCCCGCGACAGGCCGCCGAGCCGGCCCCGGCTGGCCATGCTCCGCACGAAGACCCCGTCGTCGCCGGCGTGGGCCTGCATCCGCACCCGATCCCCCAGCACCGCGCCGCCGCTGAACGGGCTGCTCGGATCGACGGCGAGAATCCCCACCGTCCGCCCCCGCGAGCGCAGGACCGCCGTCAGGCGGTCGACCAGGGTGCTCTTTCCCACCCCGGGCGCGCCCGTCACCCCGACCAGGTACCCCCGGGCGGTCCGCTCGTGGACCGCGCGCACCAACGACGCCGCCGCCGGCCCTTCGGCCTCGACCCGGGAGATCGCGCGCGCGACGGCCCTCCGGTCGCCCCCGAACACCCCGGCCGCGAGCTCACGCGTGTCGGCCGTCATGGCCCGGCGTCCAGGTACTGCCTGGCGATGATGAGGCGCTGGATCTCGCTGGTGCCCTCGCCGATGGTCGTCAGCTTCACGTCGCGGAAGAACTTCTCGGCCGGATAGTCCTTCACGAAGCCGTAGCCGCCGTGAATCTGCACGCCCTCCTCGGCCACCCGGACCGCCGCCTCGCTCGCGAACAGCTTGGCCATCGCCGACTCGCGCGTCGTGGCCGCGCCGCCGTCCTTCAGCCACGCGGCGCGGTAGGTGAGCCAGCGCGCCGCCTCGATGCGCGTGGCCATGTCCGCCAGCTTGAACTGTATCGCCTGAAACGACGCGATGGGGTGCCCGAACTGCTCGCGCTCGACGGCGTGACGCCGCGCCGCCTCGTAGGCGCCCTGGGCCAGGCCCACGGCGAGGGCGGCGATGCCGATGCGCCCGGCGTCGAGGACGCGCATGGCGTCGATGAACCCGCGTCCCGCCTCGCCGAGCAACTGGTCCGCCGGCACGAAGCAGTCGTCGAGCGACAGCCCCGCGGTGTCGCTGGCGCGCATGCCGAGCTTGTTCTCCTTGCGGCCCGGCGTCAGGCCGGGCGCGCCGCGCTCGATGATGAAGGCGGAGATGCCGTGGGCCCCCTTCCCCGCGTCGGTGACGGCCATGACCACGAACGTCCCGGCCAGGGTCGCGTGGGTGGTGAAGGTCTTGGAGCCGTTCAGGCGCCATCCCCCGTCGACCCGGCGCGCGCTCGTGCGCAGGCTCCCCGCGTCGCTCCCGGCGCCCGACTCCGTCAGGGCCCAGGCGCCGAGGCACCGGCCGGCCGCGAGGGGAGGGAGCCAGCGGGCGCGCTGGGCCTCGGTCCCGAACATGTGGACGTGGGCCGACGAGAGCCCGTTGTGGGCGGCCACCGAGAGGGCGATGGACGGGTCGACCCGGGCCAGCTCCTCGATGCAGATGCAGTAGTCGACGGCGTCGAGGCCGGCGCCGCCGTAGCGCTCCGGAAACTGGATGCCCATGAGGCCCAGCCCGCCGAGCCTAGGCAGGAGGGCCGGGGGAAAGCCCTGGGCCTCGTCCCAGACCATGCGGTCGGGGGCCAACTCGGTTTCCGCGAACTCGCGAACGGACTGTCGCAGGAGGCGCTGCTCGTCGGTCGGCCGAAAGTCCATCGAGGTGCTCCAGCCACTGTATCACACCGTTTCGGGGGTCCGACCGCGCGCCCGACGCCCCCCGGGCGGGCCGCCCGCCGACCGCCCGCCGGCTCTGCTATCATTCCTCCATTCCGGTTTCCTCGTCCCTCTTCAACTGCCGCCGGCTCCGGTCCGACCATGTCGCCACGACCCGTCTCCGTTCTTCTGCTGCTCGTGGGCGTGCTGCTCGCCGGCGCCCCGCGGGCCGAGGCCGACCTCACCGCCTTCCTCGGTTCGAACACCACGCCGACCAACCGCCCCGTCCGCGGCCTCGCGGTGGGCATGTCGCTCCTCGTCGTCGGCCTGGAGTTCGAGTACTCCGACACGAAGGCCGACGAGAGGGGCAACGCCCGGCGCCACGCCGGCATGTTCAACGTGCTGGCGCAGACGCCGACCCTGTACGGACTGCAGTTCTATGCCACGATCGGCGCCGGGCTGTACCGGGAGGAGGGGGCGGAGCTGCTGGAAACCGGCGCCGCGACCAACACGGGGGGCGGGGTCAAGGTCGGCCTCGTCGGGCCGCTCCGGATGCGGTTCGACTACCGCGTCTTCCAGCTGCGCGGCGAGTCGTCGCCGAACAAGACGCACCACCGGTTCTACACCGGCGTGAATCTCGCTTTCTGAGACTCCCCGGGCGCCCGGCGGACACGCCCGCGTCCAAGTCTGAATGATGGAGCCGTCTCGGAAGACCCTGTCTTCCTTCCCGGCGTGCCGAGGCAGCCGGCAGCGGCGATGGCGACACTTGCGGCAAGGGGCGCGACGGCCAGCCACGACTCCCCCCTTGCGGCGGGGCCTTCTTCGGCGTCTCGGCTGGCGTTCTCTGAATCTGGTGGGATCTACCAGCCGCCCGACAACGCGTCGTTGGGGAAGACCACCGCAAGGCGGCGCGACAGAGCTTCCGGCCGGCCGACCCGACCGGAACCCTTGTGAACAATCGGCGTCTGGCGGGAGAGCGCCGCCCGCGGCGCCGCTCTCCGCCCAACCGCTAGAATGACGCCACGACGCTCAGGTCGTAGGTCACGGCCCCGGCTATCGACCCGGTGTAGGCGCCGTACAGATCGCGGACCTCGTCACCGTTGCCTGGAGGCCCCGGAGGAAAGTGCTGCGCCAGGACCGTAATCAGCTGGTAGTCGTCGCCGGACGCGATCGAGCTGATGTGTCCGAAGTAGATGACGGCTCCTCCGGGCCCCGGGGTCGACGTACGATACAGCGTGAATCCGGCGCCGCCGCCACCTCGCGCCGCGAGCGCCTGTCCGTACCCCCGCACCGCCCGCTCGAACTCGCCGGTCTGGCCTTGCTGCACGACCCACTGCCATACCCCGACGTTGCCGTTGAAGTTGATGCTCGGGACCTGCGCCAGCGCGGGCCGCGGCGCCGTCCAGCTGCCGAGCACCACGCCCACGACCAGCGCCGACACCACCGCCGCGCCCACCCAAACGGGAGTCCGCCGCTCTCTCCACATCGTCCGCATCTGCTCCTCCTCTATCCCCGGGCTCTACCCGACTGGGACTGAATCACCGAACAAAAAAAGCGCTACTCTACCGCAACTGCGCCGCCGTGCCAAACACGTTCGCCCCTGACCCGCGGCGCCCCGTCACGGGGGGCTGCCGACTCCCCGGGGACGGGACCAACCACGGCCAAAGGCGCTACTGTATCCCAGGTGTCCCGTTCGGCCAAGCGAATCGACCGGCCCGCCCCGCCACCGCCTCCCCGGCCGGGTCAAGGCCCCGGGATCGGGACCAGGTTGAGCAGGATCTGCCCGTCCGCGAAGGCCCCCGCGTAGGTCTCGTACAGTGTCTGCGCCTCGGTCGGGAAGGCCTCGTTCAGAATGCCGGGCACCCAGTAGTCGACCCCCGGAACGACAGGATCGAGCCAGGAGACATACAGGCGCCCGCCGTCGGCCAGCGGCTCCTCCGCCTTGTACGTGCTCCAGCCGTCCGCCTGCTGCCGCCGTTCCTCGCTCTCGCTGGCCGCGAGCGCCTCGGCCACCCGCGCCATCGTCTCCTCGTAGGCGGTCTCCCCGCCGGCGTTGACGAAGTAGAGCACCATGCCGGTGCGGGCGGTGAACTCGCGGGGCCGCTCCTGGACCAGCGGCGGCTCCGGCACGGGCGCCGCGTCGGTCTCCGCATCCGGTTCCGTCGACTCCTCAGCCACGGCATCGGCCTGGGTCGACTCCTCGGGAACCGTATCGGCCTGGGTCGACTCTGCCGGCACCGCGTCGGCCTGGGTCGACTCCGCCGGCACCGCGTCGGCCTGGGTCGACTCCTCCTCCGGCACCGAATCCGCCGGCGCCGGCTCGACCGGGGCCGGCGCAGGCCCCTCGGGCGTCTGTGGAGCCGGACCCGACTCCTCCGGGGCGGGAGGCGGCTCCTGCGGGGACTGCGAGGCCGGCGCCGGCTCCTGCGGGGGCTGCGAGGCCGGCGCCGGCCCCTGCGGGGACTGCGAGGCCGAGGCGGGTTCCTGCGGGGGCTGCCCGGACGCCCCCCCGATCACCGCCGCCCCGGGCAGACTCCCGCCCCCGCACACGAACCCGAGCCAGAACGCCGCCACGACGGCGGCAACGCCACCCCTCCGCCCCCGCAGGTCCGCCATCCCCATCCCGCCTGCCCTCCGGTTCGGAAGCCGCCCACGACCGCCGCGGGCTCCCGGCCCGCCAATCGTCGCTTTCGGCTCCGCCTGGCGCCCAACCAACCCGTCAGGACTCCGCGCCGTTGCACGGCACAGACCCCGGCCCGCCATCATCGCCTGCGGGCTCCGCCCGGCGCCCAACCAAACGCTCATGGCCACGCTTCGCGCGGCCACCACCAACCGCATGAGAGTACGGTAGCCCGTCCGCGCGCAAGGCACGCTACGCCGTCGAGGCCGCATGGGCAGCCTCGAGAACGAGCGTTGCCACGTAGCCGCATGAACCGCCGCTCCCCTGCGTAACGGGGCACTAGACGAACACCTGCATCACTTCGCTGGCCAGCAGTCGGCCCTTCCGGGTGAGACGCAGGCGCTTCCTGTCGTCCTCCAGCAGACCGGCCTCGACGCATCGAGCCAGCTCCGCGTCCCAGCGCTCCCACACCCTGATCCCATACCGCCGCTCGACCGCGGGGACATCGACCCCCTCGGTGAGCCGCAGTCCCAGAAACAGGGCATCGGTCGCCTGCTCCTCTTGGGAGAGCACACGCTGGTGGGCCACCGGACTCGTCCCGTTCGCGACCCTCTCCACATAAGACACCGTTTCGCTCACGTTGCGCCAGCGCCGGCCGTCCCGCGTGGAGTGCGCGCCGCACCCGAACCCGACCCACGCGCCGTCCGACCAGTACTTGAGATTGTGACGGCACCGGTGGCCGGGCCGGGCCGCGTTCGAGATCTCGTACTGGCGGTACCCAGCCGCCTCCAGGCGGTCGAGGGCCGCGTCGTACATCTCGGCCGCGACGTCGTCCGGCGCCTGCGTCCAGCCCCCCCGCGCCATGTCCTCCCGCAGCGGGGCGTTGGGATAGAGCTCGAGCAGGTAGAACGAGACGTGGCCGGGGTCGAGCTGCAGCAGGACGTCGAGGGTCTCGCCCCAGTCTTCGGGGGTCTGCTCCGGCAGCCACACCATCAGGTCGACGCTGACGTCGTCGAACCCGGCGGCCCGGGCCGACTCGAACGCCTCGATTGCCCGCGCCGCCGTGTGCACGCGGCCGAGGCGGTGCAGCTCGGCGTCGCGGAACGACTGCACGCCGAGGCTGAGTCGGGTCACCCCGGCCGCCCGGTAGCCCTCCAGCCGCGGCCTCGATGCCGTCTCCGGGTTCGCCTCGAGGGTGATCTCGGCCGCCGGATCGAGGGCGAAGCTCGATGCGCACCGGGCGATGAGGGTCCGGACGTCGGCGGGGTCGAGCACCGACGGGGTGCCGCCGCCGAAGAACACGGAGTCCGCACGCCCGCCGTCCCCCGCCGACTCGATCTCCCGCGCCATCGCCGCGAGGTACCGCCGCTCCAGGTCGGCCCGGACGAGCTCCCGGTTGAAGTTGCAGTAGTTGCAGATGGCCTCGCAGAACGGCACGTGGAGGTAGAGGCCCAGGGGGCCGGCGGAGGGAATGGCGTTCTCTGGCATGGGCGCCCGATGGCCGTGCGCGTCGCGCGCGGCGGGAGGACGGTCGGGATTGAGGAGGGTGGCGGCCCGTCAACCGCCCACGCGCCCTCCCGACCACCCCAGATCGCTCTTGCCGGCCTTCAGGCGGGCGCGGGCCCGGGACGACGTCTTGGCCGGCAGCTTCCGCCGGGGCTTCGCCTTCCACATCCGGGTGAGGTCGTCGCTGCTGGGCGGAAACTCGAAGTCGCGATAGTCGGGACCGTCGTACTCGAGGAACTCGCACATCTCGCGGAGCCGCGAGTGCATGCGGACGCCGACGCGCACGAGGAGCGAGTCGAACGCCTCGGGGTCGGGGACGTCCTCGTAGTTCGAGGTGAAGATGGTGGGGCGGCGGTCGTTGTAGCGGGTGTTGACGATGAAGTTCATCGTCTCTTCCACCCAATCCGTCCCGCGTTCCGCGCCCAGGTCGTCGAGCACCAGCAGCTCCGCCTCGACCACGGGGCGGAGCACGTCCACCGCGGAGGTGCGGGTCACCGGGTCGTAGGTGCCTCGAATCGTGTTGAGCAGGCTCCGCGTGTCGTAGTACAGGCCCCGCGCCCTCTTCTCCGACACCACCTGCCGGAGGACCGCCACCGCGATGTGGGTCTTGCCGATGCCGGGAGGCCCGATGAGCAGCAGCCCCTTGTCCACGACCGGGAAGGCCTCGACGAAACGCCGCGCCCGATCGACCGCCCGCACGAGCTGCGGGTTCTCGTAGGTGACGAACGTGGCGAGGTCGCAGGCGCGATAGCGGGACGGAATGCGCGCCGCCGCCAGCAGGGTCCGCGCCGCGTCCTCCCGCCAGCACGGGCAGCGCTCGACCCGGAGGACGCCGTCATCGGGCACCTGCCGCCAGCGCGTGCCGTCGCAGTGTGGACAGGACATCAGAGGAGTCGCGCCCCCCCGGCCGGCTCCCGGACGGCCGCCGGCAGGGTGGAAAACCGTCCGATCAGTCCGCGCTCCCGCTTCCGCGCTCGCGGCCGCTCCCGGCCGCCGGATCCTCCACGCGGACCAGATCGGTAGGTGACGATCTTACCAGCGCGGTGCCCAGCCGGCGCTCCCAATCTCCGAGCCCGCGGGCGAGCTCCTGCTTGACGTAGGCCATGAACTCGTTGACCTCCGCCTGCATGCGGTCCATCTTGCTCCGCATGTTGAGGATGATCTCCACCCCCGCGAGGTTGACGCCCAGCTCCCGCGTCAGCGTCAGTATCGTCTCCAGTTGCTCGAGGTCCGCGTCGGAGTACTGTCGGGTGTTGCCCTCGGTCCGGGACGGCTTCAACAGCCCCTCGCGCTCGTAGAGTCGCAGCGTCTGCGGATGAATGTCGTAACGGCGCGCCACCGCGCTGATCATGTAGTAGCCCTGCCCGGATCCCCTGCCTGGCATGTCCCACCCGCTTTCCTGACGCTGCTCGCGCGCGCCGTCACCACAGCCCGTCGCGCACGTCCTCGGTGCTGTTCTCCGCGAGCTGACGCATCAGCTCCTTCGATCGCTCGTCGAGCACGCGGGGAAGGACCAACCTGACCTCGACGATCAGGTCTCCCGGCGCGCCCGTGCGCGGCGAGGGGGCCCCCCGCTCGCGCAGGCGGAACCGCTGGCCCGACTGGGCCCCCGGCGGAATGCGCATCCGGGCCCGGCCCCCGACGGTCGGCACCTCGACCCGCGCCCCCAGGGCCGCCTCGTGGACGGCGATGGGCAGGACGAGGTGCAGGTCGTCGCCCTCGCGCCGGAACAGCGGATGCGGATCGACGGCCACCGTGACATACAGGTCCCCGGTGGGGCCGCCGCGCCGCCCGGCGTTCCCGCCGCCGGAGACCCGCAGCCTCGTCCCGGCCGTGACCCCCGCCGGCACCGGCACCGCGAGCGCCTCGATGCGCGACAGGACCCCCTCGGCCCCGCACACGCCGCAAGGGCGGTGCCGGCGGCGCCCGGTCCCGCCGCAGTCGGCGCAACGGCGCGAGAACACCATGTGCCCCCGCATCCAGCGGGAGTGCCCGGCGCCGGCGCAGCTCGAGCAGCGGCCCTCGGCGACGCGCCGGGCCCCGGCTCCCCCGCAGGCGTCGCAGGCGGCGACCCGGGTCACGGTGACCTCGTGCGCCCCTCCCCGCATCGCCTGCTCGAACGTGATCTGCAGCGTCGCGTGCAGATCGACGGCCGGCGCCTCGCCCGGCGGCCGGCGGCCCGACCCGGCGATGACCTCGGCGAACAGGTCCCCGAAGCTGGACGCGGCATCGCCGCCGGCCGAGGCCCCGGAGAAGTCGAAGCCCTCGAAGGCGATGTCGCCCGCCGGGGGCGGCGACGCGGCGAGGCCGTGCGCATCGTAGTCCCGGCGCCGTTCCGGATCGACGAGCGTCTCGTAGGCCTCGGTCATCCGCCGGAAGACGGCCGCGGTCTCGCGGTCCCCGGGGTTGATGTCGGGGTGGTACTTCCGCGCGAGGCGGCGGTAGGCGCGCTTCAGATCGCCCGCCGACGCGCTGCGTTCGACCCCGAGAATGACGTACAGGTCCATCCGTCCGTCTCACGCCGCGTCCCGCGGCCGATGGCGGGCCCCCCACGCTGCATTCGGGCGGCGCGGGGATCCCACGCGCGACGCCGGGCTCACTTCTTGTCCTCGACTACCTCCGCGTCGATGACCTCGCCCTGTCCGCCGCCCGCGGCGTCGCCACCGCCGGGCGCCGAGCCGGGGCCGCTTCCGGACGCCCCCGACGGGTCCGGAGGAGGAGGCGGCGTCTCGCTCGCCTGCTTGTACATCGCCTCGGCCGCCTTGTGCTGCACCGCGGTCAGCGCCTCCATCGCGGCCTTGAGGGCGGCGTCGTCCTCCGCCTCGAGGGCCTTCCTCACGTCCGCCACCGCGTTCTCGATGGGGGCGCGGTCCTCGGCCGGCAGCTTGTCGCCGGCTTCCTGCATCATCCGCTCGGCCGCGTAGACCGCCTGGTCGGCCTGGTTCCGGGCCTCGATCGCCTCCTGGCGGGCCTTGTCCTCGTCGGCGTGCGACTCCGCCTCGCGCATCATGCGGTCGACTTCCTCCTTGGACAAGCCGCTCGACGCGGTGATGGTGATCTTCTGCTCCTTGCCGGTCCCCTTGTCCTTCGCCGACACGTTGACGATGCCGTTCGCGTCGATGTCGAACGCGACCTCGATCTGCGGCACGCCGCGCGGGGCCGGGGGCAGCCCCACGAGCTGGAACTTGCCGAGGGTCCGGTTGTCCCGTGCCATCGACCGCTCGCCCTGCAGCACGTGCACCTCGACGCTCGTCTGGCTGTCGGCCGCGGTCGAGAAGATCTCGCTCTTCTTGGTGGGAATGGTGGTGTTGCGCTCGATCAGGGTGGTGCGGACGCCCCCGAGGGTCTCGATGCCGAGCGACAGCGGGGTGACGTCGAGCAGCAGCAGGTCCTTGACCTCGCCGGCCAGCACCCCCGCCTGCAGGGCCGCCCCCACCGCGACCACCTCGTCGGGGTTGACCCCCTTGTGGGGGTCCTTGCCGAACAGGTCCCGGACGATCGCCTGCACGCGCGGCACCCGGGTGGACCCGCCGACCATGACCACCTCGTCGATCTGCGACGCGTCGAGCGCCGCGTCGGCGAGGGCGCGCTTGACCGGCGCCACCGTCTTCTGCAGCAGGTCCTCGACGAGCTGCTCGAAGCGCGCCCGGCTCAGCTTCATGGCGAGGTGCTTGGGGCCGGACTGGTCGGCGGTGACGAACGGCAGGTTGATCTCGGTCTCGACCACCGTCGACAGCTCCATCTTGGCCTTCTCCGCCGCCTCCTTCAGACGCTGGAGGGCCATGCGGTCCTTGCGGAGGTCGATGCCGTCGCTCTTGTGGAACTCGCCGGCGATCCACTCGATGATGCGCTGGTCGAGGTTGTCGCCGCCGAGGTGGGTGTCGCCGTTGGTGGACTTGACCTCGACCACGCCTTCGCCGACCTCGAGGATGGAGATGTCGAACGTCCCGCCCCCGAAGTCGTAGACGGCGATGGTCTCGTCCTTCTTCTTGTCGAGCCCGTAGGCGAGGGCGGCAGCGGTGGGCTCGTTCACGATGCGCTGAACGTTGAGGCCGGCGATCTGGCCGGCGTCCTTGGTGGCCTGGCGCTGGGCGTCGTTGAAGTACGCGGGCGCGGTGATGACCGCGTCGGCGATCGACTGCCCCAGGTACTCCTCCGCCGCCTGCTTGAGCTTCTGGAGCACCATGGCGGAGATCTCGGGCGGCGACAGGTCCTTGTCTCCGGCACGGACCCGGGCGTCGCCGTTCGACCCCTTGATCACCTGGTAGGGCACCATCTTCATCTCTTCGCTGACCTCGTCGAACTTGCGGCCCATGAAGCGCTTGATGGAGAAAACGGTGTTCTCCGGGTTCGTCACCGCCTGGCGCTTCGCCACCTGTCCGACCAGCCGCTCGCCCGACGTGGCGAACGCGACGACGGACGGCGTGGTCCGGCCGCCCTCCGGGTTCGTCACCACCGCCGGCTCGCCGGCCTCCATCACGGCCACCACCGAGTTCGTCGTACCGAGGTCGATTCCGATCACCTTGCCCATAACACCATGTCCTGAAAGAGTTTACGCACCAGCACCCGCGAGCCGCGGGAACGATACTAACAGTGGACAAATTATATAATCTTAGCTGGTTAGTGTAAAGCCAGTACGCACGCCGACCGGGGCGACGCGGGCGCCCCGTCAACCCTCCCCGCCGGCGGTCGGCGCGGTCCCGGTCGACCGTCCGCCGCCTGCCTTCTGCATCAGGTACGCCTTGATGAACGGGTCGAAGTCTCCGTCGAGGACCCGGTCCACGGCGCCGGTCTCCACCTTCGTGCGCAGGTCCTTCACCATCTGGTAGGGATGGAGCACGTAGCTGCGGATCTGGCTGCCGAACCCGATGGCCTTCTTCTCGCCGCCGATCTCCTCGAGCCTGTCCTGCTGCTCCTTCTGCTTGAGGTCGTACAGCCGCGCCCTGAGCACCTTCATGGCCGCGTCGCGGTTGCGGTGCTGCGAGCGCTCGTTCTGGCAGGAGACGACGATGCCGCTGGGCAGATGGGTGATGCGGACGGCCGAGTCGGTCACGTTGACGTGCTGCCCCCCGGCCCCGCTCGACCGGTAGGTGTCGATGCGCAGGTCCTTCTCGTCGATCTCGACCTCCACGTCATCGGGCAGCTCGGGCCACACGAACACCGAGGCGAACGACGTATGGCGGCGGGACGCCTGATCGAAGGGCGAGATGCGGACCAGGCGGTGCACCCCGGCCTCGGCCAGCATCAACCCGTAGGCGTAGTCGCCGGCGATGGTGAGGGTGCCCGCCTTGATGCCCGCCTCGTCACCCGCCTGCCACTCGATCACGTCGACCTTGAAGTCGCGCCGCTCGGCCCACCGCAGGTAGGCGCGGGCCAGCATCTCCGCCCAGTCCTGCGACTCGGTGCCCCCGGCGCCGGGATGAATGGTGACGATGGCGTTCTTGTCGTCGTGCTCGCCGCCGAGCATCTTCTTTATCTCGCCGGCCTCGATCTCGGCCGCAAGGGCGTCGAGGGCGGCCACGAGGTCCTCCCCCACCGGCTCGCCCTGGCCGATCCAGTCGACGAGAACGCCGAGGTCCTCCGCCTTGCTCCGCAACGACTCCGCGAGGTCGCGGTCGTCCTGCAGGCGCCGGCGGCGGCGCAGGACCTCCTGCGCCCGGTCCGGATCGCTCCAGAAGTCGGCGGCGGCGGCGCGCGTCTCGAGTTCGCGAAGCTCCCGGTCGCTGCCGGGGGCGTCAAAGATAGCCGCGCAGGGCGAGCGACCGCTCCACGAGGTCCTGGTAGCGCTTGAGCTGTTCGTCGATCTCGATGGTCACGTCCGTCCTCCTGTGATGGTCTCGTCCGCCCGCCCCTCCGGACCGGCGCCCCCTCCCCGGCCGGCGCCGACCCTGGCCCGCCCATCGTCGCCTGACGGCTCCGCCGGGCGCCCAACCAACCCTCCAGGAGTCCGCGCCGTTCCACGGCGCAGACACCTGGGCTCCCGGCCCTGCCGCAGCCGCGTGAGGTTCGAGCGGTGGGTGAACGCGATGATGCCGGCCAGCGCCGCCGCCAGGTACACGTCTTCGAGCGGCACCGCCGGGTCGGGCCGGGCCCGGAACGCCAGCAGGATCGCCGGCATCGCCGCCGCGGCGCCGACCGAGGCCGCCGACACGTAGCGCGACAGCGTCAGGACCGCCGCGAAGACCGCGAGCCCGCCCGCCAACGCGCCCGGATGCGTCGCGAGGAGCGCCCCGGCCGCGGTGGCGACCCCCTTGCCCCCGCGGAAGCCCGCGAAGACCGGACAGCAGTGCCCGACGGTCGCGGCCGCGCCGGCGGCCAGCCCCAGCGTCGACGCCGGAACCGGCCCCTCCCCCGCCAGCCAGGGCGCCAGCAGGGCGGGAACGCAACCCTTCGCGGCGTCGAGCGCCAGCACCGCCAGGGCCGGCCTCCAACCGAACGCCCGGAGCATGTTCGTGGCGCCGGGGTTGCCGCTGCCGTGCCCGCGGACGTCGCTCCCGTACAGCCGCCGGCTGATCGGCACCGCGGTCGGGCACGATCCCAGCAGGTAACCGGCGAGCACCGCGAGAAACAGCGTGGAGACCAGGATACGCGCCTCCGGAGACGGCCGGCCGCCGGCCTCGCCGCCCGTCAGCCGCGGGAGATCGGCAGTGAAGCCCGAATCAGGGCCAGCCCGCCCGGTCTCGCCTCCGGCTCCACCCGGCGCTCGGCCGTCCGCGCCGTTCCGCCCGTCAGCCGCGGGAGATCGGCAGTGAAGCCCGAATCAGGGCCAGCCCGCCCGGTCTCGCCTCCGGCTCCACCCGGCGCTCGGCCGTCCGCGCCGTTCTACGGCGCAGACGGCCGGCTGACCCAGGGCTCGAACCGCTCCTCGGTCCGGAGTCGAAGGCTGACCCGCTCGGCCTCGACGCGGTCGGCGAAGGGTCCGACCCCGACGCCATGCAGCGCCCCGGGGACCCCCGGCATCGGCTCGACCACGACCGGGTACCCCTTCGCCTCCAGGTCCGCCTCCACGTCCCGCGCCGCCGCCGCGCCGCGGACGCTCATCACCTGCACCACGAACGCCCCCGGCGGCGCACCGGCGAACGGACCCGGGGGATCCGGGGCCCCGCCGGCGGCCGGCCCGGCCGGCGCCGCGAACTCCAGGGTCTCCGACACCGGCCCCGCCCCGCGCAGCCGCTCGAAGTAGCTCAGGCCGCCGAGCCGCGGCGCCGACGGGTCTTGCGGCACGGTCCGCGCGCCGGCGATATCGAGGCCGTCGACGGCGGCGGCCGGGAACGCCGCCGGCCATCCGGCGCCGCCCAGGGCCGGGGCCGACAGCCCCCGCCCGACCTGCACCCCGCACAGGAACGCGACGACCGCGGCGAAGACCGCGATCATGGTCAGGAACACGAGCTGCTTGGGGCCGACCGTCAACTCAGGCCGATGCATCCTTCCCATCGTCGCTGTTGGTCTTTTCGGCCGCGGAGGCCCTCGGCAGCAGGTTCATGAACTCGACGGGGACCGGGAACAGGATCGTCGAGTTCTTCTCGGTGGCGATCTCGGTCAGCGTCTGCAGGTAGCGCAGCGTCACCGCGAGGGGCTGGGTGGCGATGACCCCGGCCGCCTGCGACAGGCGCTCGGACGCTTCGTACTCACCAGCGGCGTGAATGATCTTGGCCCGCTTCTCGCGCTCCGCCTCGGCCTGCTTGGCCATCGCCCGCTGCATGTTGTCAGGCAGGTCGACGTGCTTCACCTCGACCGCCGACACCTTGATGCCCCACGGGTCGGTCTGCTGGTCGAGCAGGTGCTGCAGGTCGCGGTTGAGCCGCTCCCGCTCCGACAGGAGATCGTCGAGGTCGACCTGCCCGAGGACGCTCCGCAGCGTGGTCTGGGCGAGCTGGGAGGTCGCGTAGTTGAAGCTCTCGACCTCGACGATCGCCTTCAGCGGGTCCATCACCCGGAAATAGATGACCGCGTTCACCTTCACCGACACGTTGTCGCGGGTGATGATGTCCTGCGGCGGGACGTCCATGACGATGGTCCGCAGCCCCACCCGGACGATCCGATCGATGGGGGCGAAGACGAGGATGACCCCCGGCCCCTTGGGCTTCGGGAGCAGCTTGCCGAGCCGGAATATCACCCCCCGCTCGTACTCGTTGAGGATCTTGATGGAGCTCGCCAGGTAGAAGGCCACCATCAGGCCCACGATGAGCATGGGGTTGTTGAGCAATGTCGTCACTGCAGTCTCTCCCCGACCCGTTCCGCGGGCCGCTCGGGCGACACCGTCAGGGTCATGCCGTCGATGGCGACGACGCGCACGCGCGCGCCGCGCGGGATGGGCTCGCCCGCCGTCGCCGACCACGTCTCGCCGTGGGTCGCCACGCGGCCGAGCTCGCCCGCCTCTATTATCGGTTCGACCACCTCGCCCCGCTTGCCGACCATGCCGTCGACGCCGGTCACCGACGGGCTGAGGTGGGCGCGGACGGCGAGGCGGCCCAGCAGGGTCACGAGCACCGCCAGGGCCCCCATCATCGAGATGACGAACGGCCACCCCGGCTGCAGCTCGGGCAGGGGCGAGTCGATCAGCATCACCGCCCCGAACACCATGCTCAGGAGCCCGCCGGCGGCGAGGGCGCCGAAGGTCGGGGTGAGCATCTCGAGAATCAGCAGGACGAGCCCGAACAGCAGCAGGAGCAGCCCGACGTAGTTGACGGGCAGAATCTGCAGGGCGAAGAACGCCAGCAGCAGGCACAGCCCGCCGGCGACCCCGGGCAGGATGGCGCCGGGGCTCCAAAGCTCGATGGTCAGCCCGAGGGTGCCGAGGCTCAGCAGCAGCACCGCAATCTGCGGATGGGCGATGGCGCTCAGCAGGCGCTGCCGCCACGTCATCTCGATCGGCTCCACCCGCGCCCCGGCGGTGCGCAGGACCTCCTCCGTCCCGTCCCACCGGGTGACCGTCCGCCCGTCGAGGGCCTCGATGAGGGCATCGAGGTCGTCGACGACGAGGTCGATCAGGGGCGGCTCCGCCTCGAGGGCCTCCTCCTCCGTGAACGACCGGCTGTCGACCACCGCCTCCTCGGCCAGCTCGACGTTCCGGCCGCGCTGCGCGGCCAGCGACCGCGCATAGGCGGCGACGTCGGAGGCGGCCTTCTCGGCCACCGTCTCGTCCATCGGCTGCCCGCTGCCGGCCACCGGGTGCGCCGCCCCCACGTGGGTCCCCGGGGCCATGGCCGCGACGTCGGCGGCGATGGTGATGAGGAACCCCGCCGACGCCGCCCGCGCCCCGCTCGGGCCCACGAACACCACCACCGGAACCTCGGACTCGATGATCGCGGTGTTGATGTCGCGGGTGGAGTCCACGAGGCCGCCCGGCGTGCGCAGCACGAGGACGACGACGTCCGCGTCCCGGGCGACGGCGTCGTCGAGGGTCTGGACGATGAACTCGGCCGAGGCGGGGTGGATGAGGGCGTCGACCTCGGCCACGTGGACCACCGGCGTGCCGCGGTCCTCGCCGGCGTCGGCCGCCGGCGCCTCGCGGCGCTCGTTCTCCCCGGCCGCGGGCGTCTCGGGGGGGTTGGCGGGCTGACCCGCGGGCACCGGGCCGTCGAACGCGGCCAGGAGCGCTCCGATCGCGATGAGGCGAATCGGCAAACGAAGCCGCGGCGCGATCATGTCGATTCCTCGGGGGCCGGGCGATCGGGAACCGCCGATCGACCCGCACCCCGTCTTCCATGTTAACGCTTAGCCGCCCCCGGCAAAAGGTCTCCGGGGAGATCTGGTAGAGTTTGGGGCGCCGTGAGAGGAACGCCGTCGAATGCGCCGGGGACCGGGGCCCCTTCACACCACCGGCCGTGACCACCACCGTGTACGCGGCGGCGATAATCGCGGGAGGCCGGGGACGCCGCCTGGGCGGGCTCGAGAAGAGCCGGCTCGTCATCGGGGGCCGGCCTGTCATCGACAGACAGCTCGCGGTGCTCGGCCAGGTCGCCCCGCGCGTCCTGGTGGTCACCGACGACCATCACCGCTTCCGCGCGTCGGGGCTTCAGGTATGCGGCGACGTGCTGCCGGGGGCGGGTCCGCTCGGAGGCCTGCACGCCGCGTTGACCCGGTCGCCGGGGCGGCGGATCCTCGTCGTCGCCGGCGATCTGCCGTTCCTCACGGGCGCGTTCCTCCGCCACCTCGCGGGCCGGGCACCGCACGCCGACGCCGTGGTCCCGCGGAACGCGGCGGGCCTGCAGCCGCTGTGCGCGGTCTACGATCGCGGCTGCGCCGAGACGATCCGCGCCCGGATCGAAACGGGAGGGCGCCGTCTGGTGGATCTGGCCGGCTGGTTGCGCGTGACGGAGGTGGGACCCGACGAGGTGGCCGCCTTCGACCCCGACGGCATGCTGCTCTTCAACGTGAACACGCCGGCCGACCACGCCCGCGCCGTCTCGTGCGCCGCCCGGCGCGCCGGGCCGGGAGCGCGGGCGCACCTGGCCGGTCCCGAGTGAACCGATGGAACGCCGTCCTCCAACCGGTCCCGGGAGCGCGGGCCCCCTGGCCGGTCCCGAGTGAACCGATGGAACCCCGTCCTCTGACCGGCCCCGGGAGCGCGGGTCCCCTGGCCGGTCCCGAGTGAACCGATGGAGCACCGACCTCGAAGTGAACCGATGGAACCCCGTCCTCTGACCGGCCCCGGGAGCGCGGGTCCCCTGGCCGGTCCCGAGTGAACCGATGGAGCACCGACCTCGAACCGCCCCCGGGAGCGCGGGCGCCCATGGCCGATCCCGAGTGAACCGATGGAGCGCCGTCCTCTGACCGGCCCCGGGAGCGCGGGCGCCCATGGCCGGTCCCGAGTGAACCGATGGAACCCCGTCCTCTGACCGGCCCCGGACGCCCGGGGCGGCGCGCCCCCGACCCGCGTCGCCGGACCAGCCGCCCCGCTTCGAGGCGGTCCGCGGAGCCGGCCGCCTGAACCTACCGTCGCATCCCGACTGAACCGAGCATGATACTGCCACTGCACACGGACCTGCGCCGCGCCGTCACGTCGGCCCTCGACGAGCTGTACGGCCTCGCGCCCGACGCGACGCCCCCGATCGTGATCGAGTATCCGCCCAACCGGCAGATGGGCGACCTCGCCGTCACCGTCGCGTTCGACCTCGCCCGCGTCCTCCGGAAGGCGCCCCGCCTCATCGCGGCGGAGATCGCCGAGGCGGCGGCCGGCCGGCAGGACCTCGGCCGTCTCGAGGCGACCGGCGCCGGCTACCTCAACCTGTTCCTCGATCGACCCCGTTTCGCGCGCGCCCGTATCGGCGGGGCCCCGACGGCGGCCGCCCCCGGGGAGCGCGAGAAGACCATCGTCGAGCACACCGCCATCAACCCGAACAAGGCGGCCCACGTCGGCCACCTCCGCAACGCCGCCCTCGGCGACACCCTGTGCCGGCTGCTGCGGTTCCGCGGGGCCGACGTCGAGGTCCAGAACTACATCGACGACACCGGCGTGCAGGTGGCCGACGTGGTGGTCGGGCTGCGGGAGCTCGAGGGCAAGGACGTCGGCGACGTGCGCCGGCTCGTCGCGGAGCCCCGGTTCGACTACTACTGCTGGGACCTCTACGCGCGGGTGACGCAGTGGTACGAGGAGGACGACGCACGGCTGTCGTACCGCCGGGACGCCCTGCACGACCTCGAGCACGACGCCGACCCCACGGCGGCGATGGCCCGCGCCGTGACCGGCAGCATCGTGCGCTGCCACCTCCGGACGATGGTGCGTCTCGGGGTCGAGTACGACCTGCTGAGCTGGGAGGGCGACATCCTGCGGCTGGCGTTCTGGGACCGCGCCTTCGAGATCCTCAAGGCCTCGGGCGCCGTCCGCCTCCAGGCCGACGGGCGGCTCGCGGGGTGCTGGGTGATGCCGATCGACGACGCCGGCGGGGCCGAGGCGGCGACCGGCGACGCCGGCGGGGCCGAGGCGGCGACCGGCGACGCCGGCGGGGCCGAGGCGGCGACCGACGACGCCGGCGGGGCCGAGGCGGCGACGGACAACGCCGGCGGGGCCGAGGCGGCGACCGACGACCCCGGCGGCGACCCCGACGCCCGCCTCAAGGTCATCGTCCGCTCGAACGGCACCGTCACCTACGTCGGCAAGGACATCGCGTACCAGCTCTGGAAGTTCGGGCTCCTGGGCCGCGACTTCCACTACCGGCGGTTCGACGGGCAGCCCTCGAATCGGTCCCTCTGGACCACGTCGAGCGCCGCGCCGGACGCCGGCGCCGACCGGCCCCCGCGGTTCGGCCGGGCCGCCGCCGTCTACAACGTCATCGACACCCGCCAGAGCTACCTGCAGCGGCTGCTCGCCCAGGCCCTCGCGGCGCTCGACCACCCGAAGGAGGCCGAGCGCTCCATCCACTTCTCCTACGAGATGGTGGCGCTGTCGCGCAGCACCGCCCGGGCTCTCGGCCACGCCGCCGGCGACGAGGACGGGAAGCCGTTCGTCGAGGTCTCGGGCCGCAAGGGCCTCGGGGTCAAGGCAGACGACCTGCTCGATCAGGTGACGGCGCGGGCCGGGCAGGAGGTCGCGGCCCGCCACCCCGACCTCGCCGAAAGCGAGCGCCGGCGCATCGCCGGGATCATCTCGACGGCGGCGGTCCGCTACTTCATGATCAAGTTCTCGCGCGGCAAGGTCATCGCCTTCGACATCGACGAGGCCCTCAGCTTCGAGGGCGAGACCGGGCCGTACCTGCAGTACGCCGCCGTCCGCGCGCGCAAGATCCTGCAGAAGCTTCAGGAACGCCACGGCCTCGATCCCGCCGACATCGTCGAGAACCTCGGGTCGATGCCCGACGCCCCTCTCTCTGGCCCCGACGGCGACGAGCTCTGGGGACTCGTCCTCGAGGCGTCACGCCTCGACGAGGTCGCCGACCAGGCGGTCCGGACGCTCGAGCTGTCGGTCGTCGCCAAGTACGCCTTCGCGCTCGCCCAGCGCTTCAACGGCTTCTACCACAGCAGCCCCGTCGTCGCGGAGACCGACGAGGCGACCCGGCTCTGGCGCGCAGCCGGCGTCGCCTGGTTCGAGGCGCAGATGACCCGCGCCCTCGCCCTCATGGGCTGCGAGGTGCCGGACCGGATGTAGGGCCCGGCAACATCTCTCGGCGGCGCATCACGGGGCGATGCCGAGGAAAAGCGCCATCGCGCGGTTGATGCGCATCATGTCAACCTCGTCGAGTCGACCGATCGTGCGGCCGAGCCTGCCCGCACGAACGGACATCGCCTTGTCGACCATCACGCACGACGGCGCCCGCAGGCCGTTCTCGGGGGATGGCTCGAGCGGCAGTCGGAACAGGGGCGTGGGCGGTGTCAGGGTGGAGGTCACCGGGAGGACGGTCACGGTGGCGTGGCCCGCGAAGAGGTCGGATTGAACGACCACCGCCGGACGTGGCTTGCCGAAGTCGCCCGGCAGGGCGACGGTGACGAGGTCACCGCGCCTCAATGCCAGTCCCCGAGATCGTCGAGGGCCGCGTCGAGGAAGCTCGTCAGCTCGGGATCGGCGCGGTCCGCGGCAGCCGCGAGGGCCACCTGACGGGCGCACTCCTCGGCGAAGCCCTCGGCGCGAGTGTCCAGCACCCAGACCTGTACGGGGCGCAGGCCCTGCGCCCTGAGGGCGTCCCGGTGCTTCTGCACGCGTTCGCTCACGGTTCGGCTCGGCATGGCGACGCTCTTCGATTGCGGGTTCCGCACCGTTACATGTAACACAGTCCCAAGGTGGAAGCAAAGCCGCGTCTCGAAACGACCCGGAGTCCGGTGGTCTTACGCCCGGTCGAGGGCGACCACCGTCTCGACATGCGGGGTGTTCGGGAGCATGTCGAACGCCCGGACCTCGCCGAGGCGATAGCCGGACGACCGCAGCGCGCGCAGGTCCCGCGCCTGGGTGGCGACATCGCACGAGACGTAGACGATGCGCCGGGGGCGGCGGCGCGCGAGCCGGGTGACGACCTCGCGCGAGAGGCCGGTCCTCGGGGGGTCCACGATGACGGTGGCGCCCGAGAGCCGTCCACAGCGCTTCAAGTAGGTCTCGACCGGCGCCCGGACGACGTGCAGCTGGCCCTCGAGGGGCGCGGCGTTGGCGGCGAGGTCGGCGGCGCTCACCCGGTCGCGCTCCACCGCGGTGACCCGGGCCCCGCCGCGGGACGCGATGCCCGCCGCGAAGAGCCCGACCCCGGCGTACAGGTCCACCACGTCGCCGCCGCCGGCGAGCTCGGCCGCCGCGGCCGTCAGTCCGGCGACGAGGTGACGGTTCGCCTGGAAGAACGCGTTGGCGTGCCGGCGCAGCGCGAGGGCCTCGGCCCGGGGCGACGGCAGGAAGGCTGCCAACGGATCGGTGACGAAGGGCGATCCCACCGCCAGCGGCGGCGCCGCAAGCGCCACAGACGCCACCGACAGGCCCGATACGCCCGCCTCCTCGGCCAGCGCCTCCCACCGTACGCCCGCGGCGGCGACGGGGCCCTGCACGAGGAGATGCAGAACGCAGCGACGGCCGGCGAGATCCTCGGCCAGCTCGACGGTCCGGACGCCGCCCGCCAGCAGCTCGCCCGCCCGTTCGTTCAACGCCGCGACCACGCGCTCGGCCCCCGCCGACAGCACGCCGGTCCCGGCGGCACCGCAGACGCGGTGCGAGCCCTCGTCGAGGAACCCCACCCCGCCGTCGCCGGCGTGCAGACGCGCGCGCATCCGGTAGCCGGTCTCGGGCGACGCCGCGACCGCCGGCGGCTCGGGCAGATCGATGCGCCCGATGCGGCGGAAGGCGTCCCGCACGATCTCCGACTTCAGGGCGAGCTGCCTCGGGTACGCGACATGGGCCAGCGAACGGCCCCCGCAGGAGGCGGGGACGGCGACGGGGCGCCGATCGGGCGACGGACGCATCACGTCGAGAGTGCGGGCGAGAATCGCGCCGCCGCGCGTCCCTTCAACCGCCGCGCGTACCTGCTCGCCGGGAATGGCCCCCGCGACGAGGACCACGCGCCCCTCCCAGCGCGCGATCATCCGGCCGCCGACCGCCGGCCTCTCGATGGTCAGCTCGATGGCGTCGGCGCGATCCGAAACGGTTTCGCCCGATGGGTTCATTGCCGTCCTGTCCCGGGCCCCGGCGCGGATTGCTGCCGGGAATCGCCGGCGCGCGACCCCGCGATCACGCCGTGAAGCTCCGTTGACGCGAGACTTGCGAGGAGCGCCGTTGGCGCGAGACTTCCGGGGCTCCGGTCGCCGGCCGGCCGCGGAGGGGGCAGGCGCGACGCCGGGCCAGGGCCGCCGCGCCTGCTCGGGCGACACCAGCGCGATGCGCCCGTCAACCTGCGACGGCGCGACGCCGGGCCGGCGCCGCCGCGCCTACTCGTCGAACCGAACCGCCGGCAGGCCGAGGCGGCCCCGCAGCAGCCGGTCCACGCTCGCGTCCACGGCGCGGGCGAAGGCGTCGGCGTCCAGGCGCGTCCTGAACGACGACAGCTCGTCCCGGGCGTCGGCCTCGAGGCCGGCGAGGTCCGGCCCCGCCGCCTCGCGCGCCGCGGCGAGCAGCGCGCGGTCGATCGCGTCGAGCCGTTCGACCGCCGTCTTCCTCGCCGCGCCGCGGGCGCCGCGCACCGCCGGCCGGAGGGCGTCGAGGTCGGCGACGAGCCGCGTCAGGGCCGCGCGCAGACCCTCCGGCATCTCCTCGCGCGCGAGGCGGTTGGAGGCGGCCTCCAGGATACGGTCGACGTGCCGGGGCAGGGTGAGGCGGCGGCCCGACCGCGCGCGGCGATCGGGGGCCTCGCCGCCCTCGCCGCCATCGGGGGCTTCGCGCGCAGCCGCGCCCACGCCGACCGCCCGCCGCCACTCGTCGAAGGCGTCGAGCACGTCGGCCTCGCAGAACTCGATGCGCAGCGGCCGTCGATGAGGACCCGTCGCCCGGTAGCGGGCGAGCCGGCGGTCGATGCCGGCGGTCACGACCTGCAGCGGCACCCCCGCCTCGGCCCATCCGCACACCTGCTCGAAGGCCGGCCCCACGATGCGAATCAGGTGACCTTCGTTGCAGCGGCAGAGATAGGACTCGATCTCGCGGCAGTACGCGCCCGAATCGGTCATCGGCCCGTTCCCCGGTTGCGAATCCAGGCGAGCCGGAGACCGTGCAGGGTCAGGTCGGGGTCGACGTGGTCGATGGACCCGGTCTCGGCCGCGATGGACGCGGCGAGCCCCCCGGTGGCCACGCCCACCGCGGGCCCGTCGCCGGCCAGCTCGGCGCGCAGGCGCGTCAGGAGCCCCTCCACCATCGCGACGTAGCCGAAGTAGAGCCCGGACTGCATGGACGCCACGGTGCTCGCGCCGATGGCCTGTTCGGGCCGCCGCACGTCGACCCGCGGCAGGCGCGCGGCCCGCTGGAACAGGGCGTCGGCGGAGACATCGACCCCCGGACAGATGACGCCGCCGACGTAGTCGCCGGCGGTGGAGATGACGTCGAACGTGGTGGCGGTGCCGAAGTCGACCACCACGATCGCCCGGCCCGCCTTCCCGTACCGGTCGAGCGCGGCGAGGCTGTTCACGAGCCGGTCGGCGCCGACGTCCTCCGGCGGCCGGTAGCGGACGCGCAGGCCGGCGTTGGCGGCGTCGACGACGAGGGCGTCCACCCCGAACGCGTCGCGAGCCATCCGGGTGACGGTGCCGGTCAGCGGCGGCACCACCGACGAGAGGACGACGCCCGACACCCGGGCCGTCTCGAGGCCGGCCTCCGCGAAGAGCCGGCTCACCATTACCCTCAGCTCGTCCGCGGTCCGGCCCGGCAGGGTCGCCAGCCGCCAGCTCTCGCCGAGCCGCGGCCCGTCGAAGATGCCGAAGACGATGTTCGTGTTGCCGACGTCGATGGCAAGCAGCATCGGTCTCCCGTCCGTCATCCGACGTGACGTACCTCGCCGCCGGACAACCGCTCGCGGCGCCCGTCCACCCGCACGATCAACGCCCCCTGCTCGTCCACCCCCTCGGTGACCCCGCGGCGGCGGACCGGGCCCTCCGACCACTCCACGGGGGCCCCGCGGCTCGACGGCGCCAGCGCCTCCCACCGCCGGAGCAGGGCCGCGACGCGGCCCGCCTCGAGCTCGCCGCACCGCGCGGCGAGGGCCGCCAGCACCTCCACCAGCAGCGCGGCGGGGTCGACCCGGCGGCCCGTCAGGCCTTCCACCGAACCGGCCCGCGACGCCACCTCGGGCGGCCACGCGCCGTCGCGCAGGTTGATGCCGATGCCCAGGACGACGCGGTCGACGCGGTGGCCGACCGTCGACGCCTCGGCCAGGATCCCCGCCACCTTGCGGCGCCCCCCCGCCGCCTCGGCCACCACGTCGTTCGGCCACTCGAGCACCGCGTCGAGCCCGGCCGCCCGCGCCAGGCCCTCGGCCACCGCCACCCCCGCGGCCAGCGTCAGCACCGGGGGCGAGTCGGTCCGCAGCAGCGCCGACGCGTAGAGGCCGGCGCCGGGAGGAGACGACCACCGGTTCCCGTGACGCCCCCGCCCCGCGGTCTGCTCGTCCGCCACCACCACCGTGCCGTGCGGCGCGCCCTGCTCCGCGAGCATCGCGGCGACGTCGTTCGTGGAGCCGACCCGCGGGTGGTGGCGCACCCGGCCGGCGAACGGCCCGAGCCGGGGCGCCGCCTCGCGCAGCCGCGCCTGGAAGGAGACGGAAGACGATGCGGTCACGGCCGGCCGTCCCGGCCGCCCGCAAGGACGGCTCCGCCCCCGAGCGCCGCCCGGGACCACCAACCGTCCCGGCAGCCGGGTCGTACGGAAAAAGCGAGGATGCCTCCGCCCCCGGGCGCCGCGCGGGACGACGGCGCCGGCGTCACGGCGACAGCTCCGCCAGCACCTCGTCGAGCTGCTGCCGGCGCTGCCGCGCCGCCGCGTGCCGGGCCTCGGTCTCTGCCACGACGTCCGGGTCGGCGCGCTCCCGGAACTTCGGGTTGCCGAGCTTGCCCTCCAGCGAGCCGAGCTGCTTCGAGAGCTTGTCGATCTCGCGGCGAAGCCTCGCCGTCTCCGCCGCCCGGTCGATGACCCCGGCCAGCGGCAGGTAGAGCCGCATGCGGCGCACGACGCGGCGGACGGTGTCGGGGTCGGCCGGCGCCGACGCCACGAACTCGAACGCCTCGAGGCCCGCGAGCCGCCGCAGATAGTCGCCGTGGCCGTCGAGAACCGCGCGCTCGCCGGGCTCCGCGCCCTCGATGCGCAGTTGCAGCCGGCGCGACGGCGGCACCCCCAGCTCGGCCCGAACCGTGCGCACCGCGGTGATGACCTCCTGGAGGAGCGTCAGCACCGACACCGCCTCGTCGTCGGCCCATTCCGGCACGGGCCGGGGCCACGGGGCGCGGGTGACGGTCCGCGCGGCCCCGTCCGGCGTGCGCCCGTCCTCGGCCGCGTCCGCCGGCGCGGGCAGGGTCTGCCACAGCTCCTCGGTGACGAACGGCATGAACGGGTGGGCGAGGCGCAGCACCCGGTCGTGCACGGCGAGCAGGACCGCCCGCGCCCCCTCGCGGTCCTCCGCGTCGTCCTGCAGGTGCGGCTTCACCAGCTCGATGTACCAGTCGGCGTACTCGTGCCAGATGAAGTGGTAGAGGCGGTCGGCGGCGACGTCGAACCGGTACCCCTCGAGGGCCCGGGTCACGTCGGCCGTGAGCTCGCTCACCCGGTGCAGCACCCAGCGGTGGATGGTCCCGAGCGCGGCCGGCGGCGGCGCCGGCGGGCGCTCGGTCATCGACGGCGGCAGGTTCATCAGCACGAACCGCGAGACGTTCCAGATCTTGTTGACGAACTGCCGGTAGCCGCGCAGGCGCCCCTCGGAGAGCGAGATGTCCATGCCGGGAGAGGCGAGGGCGGCGAGGGTGAACCGGAACGCGTCGGCGCCGATCTCCTCCATCACCTGCAGGGGGTTGACGACGTTGCCCTTCGACTTGCTCATCTTCTGCCCGTGCGCGTCCCGCACGAGCGAGGTGATGTAGACGACCTTGAAGGGGACGTCGCCCGCGAACTTCATGCCCAGCATCATCATCCGCGCGATCCAGAAGAAGATGATGTCGAGCCCGGTGATCATGACGCTGGTGGGGTAGTACCGGGCGAGGTCGGCGGTCGCGTCGGGCCAGCCCATGGTGCTGAACGGCCAGAGCCCCGAGCTGAACCAGGTGTCGAGCACGTCGGTGTCCTGGCGCAGGGGGCCGCCGCATTCGCAGGCCTCGGGCGTCTCCTCCTCGACGACGACCGACCCGCACCGGTCGCAGTACCAGGCCGGCACCCGGTGGCCCCACCAGAGCTGGCGCGAGATGCACCAGTCGTGGATGTTCTCCATCCACTCGAAGTAGGTGCGGGCCCAGTTCTCGGGCACGAAGCGGGTGCGGCCGTCCTTCACGGCGGCGATGGCGGGCTCGGCGAGGGGCTTGATGCGCACGAACCACTGGGTCGACACCAGGGGCTCGACCACGGTGTGGCACCGGCTGCACTGCCCCACCGCGTGCCGGTGGTCCTCGACCCGCTCGAGCAGGCCCTCGGCCTCGAGCCGCTCGACGACGGCCGCGCGGGCCGCCAGGCGGTCCTGGCCCGCGAACGGCCCCGCCTCGGCCGTCATCCGGCCGTCCTCGCCGATCACCACCACCTGGGGCAGGTCGTGCCGCCGGCCCATCTCGAAGTCGTTGGGGTCGTGGGCCGGCGTCACCTTGACGGCGCCGGTCCCGAACCCGGCGTCGACGAACCCGTCGGCGACGATCGGCAGCTCGCGGCCGATGATGGGCAGGCGTAGCGTCCGGCCGACGAGGCCGCGGTAGCGCTCGTCGTCGGGATGCACGGCCACCGCGGTGTCGCCCAGCATCGTCTCGGGCCGGGTGGTGGCCACCGTCACGGTGCGGCCCGCGGCCGCGTTCGCGCCCCCTTCCGAGGCGCCGGCGCCGCCCTCGGCCGCGTCGGCGCCGCTCGCGGCCGGGTAGCGCACGTGGTAGAGCCGGCCCGTCTGCTCCTCGTGCACCACCTCGAGATCGGAGAGGGCGGTGCGGCACCGGGTGCACCAGTTCACGATGTACTTGCCGCGGTAGATCAGCCCCTCGCGGTAGAGGGTGACGAAGACGCGCCGGACCGCCCGCGACAGGTCGTCGTCCAGCGTGAACCGCTCGCGGCTCCAGTCGACCGACGACCCGAGGGTGCGCATCTGGCTCGTGATGGTGCCGTGGCTCTTCCGGCTCCACGCCCACACGCGCTCCACGAACGCCTCGCGGCCGAGGGTGTGGCGATCCGTCCCCTCGTCGGCGAGGTGCTTCTCGACGACGTTCTGGGTGGCGATGCCCGCGTGGTCGGTGCCCGGCAGCCACAGCACGTCGTGCCCGGTCATCCGCTTCCAGCGGCACACGATGTCCGGCAGGGTCTGGTTGAGGGCGTGGCCGATGTGCAGCACGCCGGTGACGTTGGGAGGCGGCAGCACCATGCTGAACCGCGGGCGCGACGACCCCGGATCGGCCCGGAAGGCGCCGCTCGACTCCCAGAACGAGTACCACTTCGGATCGACCGTGGCATGGTCGAACCCCTTGCTCAGCTCACGCATCTCATTCATGGTATCAAGCCGCCGGGCGGCGCCGGAACGGCCCGCCCATCGTCGCCCTGACGGCTCCGCCGGCCGCCCGAACAGCCCTCCGGGAGCCCGCGCCGTTCTACGACACCTCGCCCCGCCCATCGTCGCCCTGACGGCTCTCCCGGGCGCCCGACCAGCCCTCCAGGAGCCCGCGCCGTGCTACGGCGCCGACACCTCGCCCGCACCATCGTCGCCTGACGGCTCCGCCGGGCGCCCGAACAGCCCTCCGGGAGCCCGCGCCGTGCTACGAACCTCGCCCCGCCCATCGTCGCCCTGACGGCTCCGCCGGCCGCCCGAACAGCCCTCCAGGAGCCCGCGCCGTGCTACGGCGCCGACACCTCGCCCGCACCATCGTCGCCTGACGGCTCCGCCGGGCGCCCGAACATCCGTCCGGGAATCCACGCCGTTCTACGGCGCAGACACCTGGCGCGGCGGGCGGGCGGGAACGGAATCGGAGCACGTCGTCGGGGGGATGGCGTGATGCGCCGAGGAATGGATGGGCGGCGGACGCGAGGCGCGGTCAGGCCGGCTCGATGCGGCCGATCTGGTCGCGCACCAGCCGCTCCGCCACCCGGGCCACCACCTCGGAAACCAGCTCGCCGGTGACGTCGTTCGACAGGCGCTCGACCACCCGCTCGGCCACCCGTTCGACGAGGTCGTCCTCGTCGGGCGGCGTGGCCTGACGAGGCCAGGGATAGGCGGCGCGGGCCCGGTCGAGGTCTCCCTGCTCGGCCGCGAGGAGCGCGGCGAAGGCGGCGGCGAGCGAAGGCGGCGCCGGCGCCTCGACCGCGGGCACGGCGGGCACGGGCGGGGCCGCGTCCCCGGCCCCCTCGGCCGGGGCATCTCCCGGCTCCTCATCGTGCGCGGCCGGGGGTTCCGGGGCCGGGACCGCGGGCGAAGCATCGGCCGCCGGAGCCGCCGAATCCGCATCGGCGGGCGAAGCATCGGCCGCCGGAGCCGTCGCGTCCGGGTCCGCGGGCGAAGCATCGGCCGCCGCCGGAGCCGCCGAATCCGGGTCCGCCGGCGAGGCGTCGGGGGCCGCCGCGGCCGGCGCCGCGACAGGCTCCGCCGTCGGGTTCCCGCTCCCCCCGTCCGCCGCGGCCGGCGCCGCGACGGGCTCCTCCGCCGCATCGCCGCTCCCCCCGTCCGCCGCGACGGGCTCCTCGTCCCCGCTCCCCCCGTCCGCCGCGGCCGCATCCGCGGTCGGGGCCGACGCCTCCGTCTCGGCATCCGCCGGCAGGCCGAGGAGCTCGCGAACCCGATTGAGCACCGCCGTCGGCTCGAACGGCTTCACGAGCACCGCGTCGCAGCCGACCTCGCGGGCCCGCGCGTCGTCGACGGGCTCGAAGGCCCCCGTCAGCAGCACCACCGGGATGCCGGACCGGGCGCTCTCGGCCTTGACGAAGGCCGAGACCTCGTAGCCGTCCTTCTCCGGCATGTTGGTGTCGGCGAGGACGATGTCGGGCGGGTCGGCGGCGATGCGCTCGATCGCCTCGCGCCCGTCGCCGACCGTCACCACCCGGACGTCCTCCCCGGCGAAGGTCATCTCGATGACGCGCTGAATCGTGACGCTGTCGTCGGCAAGCAGTAGCGTGGCTGGCATCGGCAGGTCCGGCCCTCGACGGGAAGCGTAGCAGACTGACGGTCCGCGTCACCGGTCCGCGGCCGCGTCGGCCGCCGCCGACGGGCCGCCGGCGACCCCCGGCGCGGCCCGGTGGCGCTCGCGAATGAAAGCGACGATGTCCCGCATGGGGGTCCCGGGCTGAAACACGCCTTCGATGCCGATGGCCCGCAGACCCGGGAGATCCGCGTCGGGAATGATACCCCCCACGACCACGAGCACGTCGTCGAGGCCCTTCTCGCGCAGCAGCTCCATCACCCGGGGACAGACGTGGTTGTGCGCTCCCGACAGGATGGACAGCCCGATGACGCCGGCGTCCTCCTGCAGGGCCGCCTCGACGATCTGCTCGGGGGTCTGGCGCAACCCCGTGTAGATCACCTCCATCCCCTCGTCGCGGAGCGCGCGCGCAATCACCTTCGCGCCCCGGTCGTGACCGTCGAGGCCCGGCTTGGCGATGACGACGCGAATCGGGTCCATGTCGCCTACGGCTGCACGCGGAACGCCACGAGGGTCGACGCGGTCTCGCCGTCCGCCTCCGCCGACAGCTCCACCAGGTAGTCTCCCCGCGGGAACGGCGAGAGCTGCAGCAGCACCTCGTGCGGACGTTCGCCCTCGGGCGCGGCCACCGGCAGCTCCATCATCGCGGTGCCCTCGCGGCTCAGCAGGCGGGCGCGCACCCGCGGCGGCACGTCGCCGGGCGCGTAGGCCTCGACCCGGAACAGCAACTGCTCGGTGCGCCGGAAGAAGCGGGACGCCGTCGGCAGCGCGTCGGCGTCGGCGAGCAGCCCGCGCATCTCCACCGCGTTCCGCGCCCTCAGCACCTGGGGCGTGCTCAGGGCGACGTCGGGGGCGGTGAAGTCGGGCGCCACCAACTCGTCGAGGTCCCGGTCGAGCACGTCGCCGTACTCGTCCTCGATGCCGATGTTCAGCTCCAGCTCGCCGGGGTCGACGTCGAAGCGGACGCGCGGCATCCGGCCCCGTCCCGGCCCCGGCACCTCTCCACGGAAGTAGGCGCTGCTGTCGCTCATCGCCATCAGCATCACCTGCGACGCCGATTCCTGACGCCGGGCGCGGTCGCCGCCGATGGGCTCCCACACGAACGTCAACTCCGTCCTGCCCCCGTCGCCGCGGCGGGCGCCGACCCAGGTCCGGACGTAGCGGCCCCGCCTCGGCTCGGCGAGGGTCGCGAGCGCGGTGTCGACGGCCCGGGGAGGCTCCGGCTTGGGCGGGGCCAGCATGCGCGCCGCGTTCTCCGCGGTCAGCGCGTAGTAGCCCTTGCGGGCCCGCACGCGGACGTCGTCGCGCAGCACCTCCACCTCGATCTCGTGGAACTCGCCGTCGGTCGGGGCGGCCGACGAGGTGTAGCCGAGCAGGTAGTAGCCGCTCTGGTCGCTCACGATCTGGGAGAGGCCCGGCAGCAGATCGTTGCGGTTGACGATGGCCCGGCCGTCGGTCTCCTCGGCCAGCACGTGCAGGGTGTCCTGCAGCTCGCGCAGCATGCGGTAGTCGGTGCGCATGTCGATGGGCACCTGACTGGAGTCGAACTCCCCGGTGGCCAGGCCGCGCGGGTCCACCATGTAGAAGCTGGTGTTGTTCCGGTTGGCGATGTCGGCGGTGTAGACCAGCTCCGAGCGCATGTACGACATCTCGAAGAACTGCTGGGTCTGCTCCATGTTCGACTCGCCCGCCAGCGGGTCGAACCTCGCCGGATTGAAGAGGCCGCCGGCCATGGCGTCGATGTCGCGCAGCTGGGGCGGGACGTAGTTGGAGTAGCCCTCGCTCAGCACGATCACCGACTTGCGCCCCTCGCGCAGCCCGCCGAGGTGGATGGCCAGCGCCTTCAGGGCCGACAGGCTGACGTCGTTGCGAATCAACTCGACCGTGGTGGTCGGGAAGTTCGCGTACATGTGCTCGTACATGTTGCGCGGCTGGTAGTCGTACTTGACGCCCTCGAAGGCCTCGAGGGCCCGCACGATCTGATCGTGGTTGCGGGTGAGCCGCATGTCCATGATCGGCGTCAGGGGGTACATGATGCCCACGAGGTCGGTCGGGCGCAGCTGCGTCTCGACGAACTCGACGAGGTCCCGCCGCATCCGAATCGCGTTGGTGTCGCGCACGTGGTAGTCGTCGAGGAAGAACACGAAGATGCGAGAGTCCGTCCGCGCCGCCTCCCGCTCCTGGTCGTAGTCGTTGCGGATGCTGGAGGGCGGCGGCAGCGCGGGGTCGGGCAGGCCGGTCATCTCCACGAGCCGGAACGACTCGACGGTCTGCTCGACGTCGTCCTCGAAGACGCGGAAGTCGTCCGCGGTCAGATCGAGGACCGGGTTGCCGTCCTCGTCGGTGACGATGGCGTCGACCCGAACGAAGTTGATGCCGGTGCGGAACACCGGGGTCTGCGGTGCCGCGTCGGCCCCGCCGGCCCGATCGGGAGACGCCTGCTGCTCCTGGGCGGGCACGCCGGCGCCCGAAAGGAGCACCCACGCGGCCGCCAGTACCGTGGCCGCCCACCCGGACCGTCGCGCCAGGGAACCGATGCCGCCACCCCCGCGCACGCGCCATAGACTGCTCGCCATGCTCGCTTCCCCCTGCAAGGAGACCTGACGCCAATCATACCACTCGGATCCCGGCCGCCCGGCCCGGTCACCGCCCCCCCCCCGGCCCCCGCCGGCGCCCGTGGCGCTCGCGTATGATCTCTGGTGAGGGGTCCGGCCCTCGGGGACGGGGACGACGGGCCCCCGCGGCCCGGATGCGCGCGGCGCGACGCCGCCTCCCGCCACGGGCATTCCGGACCCCACGGGACAGGGCACCCGCCATGCGCCTCGAGCTGACGGCCGAACAGGAAGCCTTTCGCGCATCGGCGCAACGGTTCGCGGAAGAAGAGGTGCGGCCGCGGGCGGCCGAGATCGACGCGACCGACCGCTTTCCCGCCGATCTGGTGGCGCGGGCCGGCCGCCGCGGGCTCCTGGGCGTCACCATCCCCGCCGCGGCGGGCGGGGCGGGCCGCGACTACGTCAGCTATGCCGCGGCCATCGAGGCGATCGCCGGGGCCAGCGCCACCCTGGCCGCCATCCTGTCGGTCAACAACTCGCTCGTCGCCGAGGTCGTGGCCCGTTTCGGGTCGGAGGCCCAGCGCGGGGCCTGGCTCCGGCCGCTGGCGGGCGGCGACGCCGTCGGCGGCTTCGCCCTCTCCGAGCCCGACGCGGGCACCGACGCCGCCAATCAGCAGACCCGGGCCGTCCCCGACGGCGGGGGCTACCGCCTGACCGGGCGCAAGGTGTGGGTGGCGAACGGGGCCGCGGCCGACGTGTTCATCGTGTTCGCGGCCACCGAGCCGGACATCGGGGGCCGCGGGGTCTCGGCGTTCCTCGTGCCGGCCGGCGCGCCGGGGCTGGGCGCGTCGGCCACCCCCGACACCCTCGGGGTCCGCGGCCTCGGCTGCCGCGACCTCGACCTCGACGGGGTGCGCGTCCCGGCCGAGGCGATGATCGGCGACGCCGGCGCCGGCTTCCGCATCGCGATGTGGGCGCTCGACGGGGGCCGGGTGGCCATCGGCGCCCAGGCCGTGGGCATCGGGCAGGCCGCCTTCGACGAGGCGTTGGCCCACGCCCGCGGCCGGCGGACGTTCGGACGCCCCATCGCGCGCTACCAGGCCGTGCAGTGGATGCTCGCCGACATGGCGACCGAGATCGAGGCGGCGCGCATGCTGGTGTACCGGAGCGCCGCCGCCAAGGACACGCAGGCGCGCAGCGCGGCGGAGGCGGCCATGGCCAAGCTCTACGCGTCCGAAGCGGCCCACCGCGCCGCCGACCGGGCGATGCAGATCCTCGCCTCGGCCGGCTACCGCCGGGGCTCGACGGTCGAGCGGCTGTTCCGGGACGTCCGGGCGACGGAGATCTACCAGGGCACGTCCGAGGTGCAGCGCATGGTCATCGCCGCCCACGTCCTCGCCGAGCGATAGCCGGCCCGGCGCAGACAGCTAGGGCGCAGACTCCCGGCGGGCGGCCGCGAGCCGCTCGAAGATCGGGACGAGGCGCTCCCGCGTCCGAGGCGGGGTCTCGGGGACGACCCGGGTCGAGCCGACGACGGTCATGAAGTTGGTGTCGCCGTCCCAGCGGGGCACCACGTGCAGGTGGAGGTGACCGGGGATGCCCGCCCCCGCCGGCCGCCCCAGGTTGATCCCCACGTTCAGGCCATGAGGCCGGTACGCCTCGCCGAGGGCAATCTCCGCCCGCTGCGCCATCGTCATCAGGTCGCCGAGCTCCGACGCCGTCGCCTCGGCCAGCGACGCGATGTGCCGGTTCGGCACCACCATCAGGTGGCCGTTGTTGTACGGGTACAGGTTGACGATGACGAAGCACGTACCGGCGCGCGCCACGATCGGGGAGTCGCCCGGCGCCCCCGTCTCCCCGGCCCCGGCCAGGGCCGCGCAGAAGACGCAGTCGCCGCGCGGGGCGCCGGCGCTGCCCGTCACGTAGTCGAGCCTCCAGGGGGACCAGAGTCGCTCCATGGGCAGGCCCCGCGCAGGAGCCTGCGCCGTGCAACGGCGCAGACTCTGCAGGATGGGTTGGACGCCAAGCGGAGCCGTCAGGCGACGATTGGCGGGCCAGGGCCGGGCCGATGCCGATTCAGAAAGCGGGGCTCGCCAGACTCGGGCAGCGCCGCCTGCACCGGCTCGGGCAGCGCGGGGGCCGGCCCGGCGCTCGGGCCGGCCCCCGGCTCGCGGTTTATCAACTCCCTGAGCTCCTTGCCCGGCTTGAAGTACGGGATGCGCTTGGGAGGCACGTCCACCCGATCCCCGGTCTTCGGATTCCGACCCCTTCGCGGCTCGCGCTGCCGGAGGCGAAAGCTGCCGAACCCCCGCAACTCGATCTTCTCGCCCCGGTGCAGCGCGGTGATGATGCTGCGGAACACCGTATCGACGATGACCTCGGCGTGCTTCTTGGTCAGATCGGCGGCTCGAGACACCTCCTCGACGAGTGCCGCCTTGGTCACGCTCCCGCCTGCCACCCAGACCTCCCCGGCCCGCCAGCCCCCTAGGTCTGATGCTTGAAGTGGTCGCCCAGGGTCACCTCCGGCGAGCCCGACGCCGTACCGTAGGACTCCCAGTCCGCCTCGTAGTCGTCCGACTTCAAGGCCCGGATGCTGAGGCCGATCTTCCGCTCCGACGGGCTCAGCTTGATGATCTTCATGCTGGTGACCTGGTCGACCTTCAGCTCGACCTTGTCGCGGCCGGTGTCGTCATCGAACTCCGACACGTGGATGAGGCCTTCGATGCCCTCGGCGAGCTCCACGAACGCCCCGAAGTTCGTGATGCGGACCACCTTGCCCTCGACCACCGACCCGACCTTGTGGGCCTCGAAGAACTCGTCCCATATATCGGTCGCAAGCTGCTTCAGGCCCAGCGACAGTCGCTGGTTGTCGGGGTCGACGTTGAGGACCATCGCCTCGACCTCGTCGCCCTTCTTCACGACCTCGGACGGATGCTTGAGACGCTTGCTCCAGGACATGTCCGAGATGTGGATGAGCCCGTCGATGCCCTCCTCGACCTCGACGAACGCGCCGAACTCGGTCAGGTTGCGGACGCGCCCCTTCAGCCGGGCGCCGATCGGGTACTTGTCGGCGAGCTGATGCCACGGGTTGGCCTCGATCTGCTTCAGCCCGAGCGAGATGCGGCGCGCCTGGGGATCGACGCCGAGCACCATCGACTCCACGGTGTCCCCGACCGTGAGCAGCTTCGAGGGGTGCTTGACCCGCTTGCTCCAGGACATCTCCGACACGTGGATCAGCCCCTCGACGCCCGGCTCGAGCTCGATGAACGCCCCGTAGTCGGTCAGGCTGACGACCTTGCCGCTGAGCCGCATGCCGACCTGGTAGCGTTCCTCGACCGCCGTCCACGGGTCGGCGTGGAGCTGCTTGTAGCCCAGGGACACGCGCTCGGTGGCGCGGTCGAACTTCAGCACGATCACGTCGACCTCGTCGTTCACCTTGAAGAGCTCCGACGGGTGCGCGGCCCGGCCCCACGACATGTCGGTCACGTGGAGCAGCCCGTCGAGCCCGCCCAGATCGATGAACGCGCCGTAGTCCGTGATGTTCTTGACGACCCCGCGGAACACCTTGCCCTCCTCGAGGGTGGCCAGGGTGTGCTTCTTCTTCTCGGCGTTCTCCTCTTCGAGCAGGGCCTTGCGGGAGAGCACGATGTTGCCGCGCTTCTTGTTGACCTTGATGACCCGCATGCGCAGCTCCTGGCCGCGCAGGGCGTCGAGGTTGCGCACCGGGCGCACGTCCACCTGCGAACCCGGCAGGAACGCGCGCACCCCGATGTCGACCGCCAACCCGCCCTTGATGCGCTCGATGACGCGGCCGATGACGACCTTCTGATCGTCGTACGCCTTCTCGACCTCGTCCCAGATCTTCATCTTTTCGGCCTTCTCGCGCGAGAGCACGATGTGGCCGTCCCGATCCTCGGTCCGCTCGAGCAGAACGTCGACGGCGTCGCCCGGCTGGACGATGCACTCGCCGTTCTCGTCGAGGAACTCCTGGATGGCGATCATCCCTTCCGACTTGTAGCCGACATCGACCACCACCTCCGACGACGACACCTTGAGCACGGTGCCGGTAATCACCTCGCCTTCGGCGATGTTGCGGAAACTGCCCTCGTACAACGCGAGCAACCGCTCGTACTCCTCCCGACTCGACGCCTCACCGTCGTCGTCGTACTGATCGGCCATGATCACCATGGGAGCGGGTCGCGCCTTCTCCGAGCGGTCCACCTCGACGTCTTCTACCTTCATCATGGAATTGCGAATCCTCCTTGTGAGTGCCCCTCGGCGCCACGCGGCGCGGCCGTCGACACAAGCGCCGCCGGGGCCCGGGGCCCTCCGCCGAGCGCAATGCGTCGATTGGCGATAAGCCGCAGACTATACGACAGTTACCAAGACGCGTCAAATGCGATTCGAAGCCCCGATCACCCGGACCGCCCCGCCCACCCGCGCGCCGCCAGCCGGCGCCGCACGATGGCCAGCACGCGCTCGATGACCGTCTCCAGCACCAAGCCCGTCGTGTCGACGCGAACCGCGTCGTCGGCCATCACCAGGGGGGAGCTGTCGCGGGTGCGGTCGGAACGGTCCCGCGCCTCGAGCGCGCTCGCGACGTCCGACAGGGTCGACGCGCTGCGGCCCAGCCCGTGCGCCGGATCCGCGGCGCGGCGCGCGGCCCGCTCCTCCGGCGCCGCGTCCAGGTATATCTTCACGTCGGCGTCCGGAAACACCGTCGTGCCGATGTCCCGGCCCTCCATCACCAGGCCGCCGAAGGCCACGAAGGCCCGCTGCCGCCCCACGAGGACCCTCCGCACCGACGGCATGCGCGCGACGCGGGCGGCGGCGGCGTCGATGGCGCCGTTGCGTATCCGGTGGGTCACGTCGTGGCCGGCGACGGTCACCCTCCCCCCGTCCTGGATCAGCTCGACCTCCTCGGCCAGGCGCCGGACCGCGGGCTCGTCGTCGAGGGCGAGCCCCCGGTCGGAGGCCAGCCACGCGACCGCCCGGTACATCGCGCCGGTGTCGACGTAGCGGCATCCCAGCGCCTCGGCGACGGCGCGGGAGACGCTCCCCTTGCCGGCCCCCGAAGGCCCGTCGATGGCGATCACCGGAGTGATGCGGGCCGGGGCCCCGGTCGGCTTCATCGGCGAACCCGGTCGCCCGGGGCGGCGGGCGGCTCCCCGTCGACGACGCGGCGCAGCGCCGCCACCTCGCCCCGGGTCAGGTCGCGGAACTGGCCCGGCCGCAGCGTCCGATCCCGGATCGGACCGATGGCCACCCGGCGGAGCCGCACCACCGGGTGCCCGATCGACTCGCACATGTACCGTATCTGGCGCTTCCGCCCCTCGGTGACGCCGATCCGGATCAACGACTGGTCGCCGGCGCGGCCGCGACCCGCGGACACGAGGCTGGCGGTGGCCGGCAGCGTCCGCCGACCGCTGACGACGACGCCGCCGGCGAGACGCCTCAGCGCCGGGGCGTCCGGCACCCCGCGCACCCGCGCCTCGTACACCCTTTCGACCCGGTGACGTGGATGGGTCAGCCGGGCCGCGAGCTCGCCGTCGTTGGTCAGCAGCAGCAGCCCCTCGCTGTCGTAGTCGAGCCGTCCCACCGGATAGACCGACTCGCGGACCCCCGACAGCAGGTGCATGACCGTGCGGCGCCGCTCCGGATCGTCCCGGGTCGTCACCACTCCGCGCGGCTTGTTCAGCAGCAGGTACCGCCGCCGTCCCCCGCCGCCGATGCGGCGCCCGTCGACCCGGATGTCGTCGGCGGCGGGATCCGCCTTCGCGCCGGGGGTCGACACCACCGCGCCGTTGACGGTCACCCGGCCGTCGCGCATCAGCGACTCCGCCGCCCGGCGCGAGGAGACGCCGGCCGCGGCAATCAGCTTCTGCAGCCGCACGCCGGTGGTGGTGGCAGCAACGGAGGTCACGGCAGCCCCAGGAGCCCGCGGCGAGAATCCCGGCTGCATTCGAGCAGCGATGCACTCTGCCTGACTACGTTGTTCGTCGGTTGCATATGCCCAATATGCGCCCTCCTGTCAGGCGGGCGCCTCGCTGCTCTCCGTGCGACGCGGGGTCTCACCACGGGCTCCTGGCTAGTGTCCTGTCAACGAAGAAACCGACATGAGTTGTGGGCTCGGATGCTCCGGTCTTCTGGGCGAAACGGCCCCTGGACCTCTGTCACGAACCATGGGGACGGAACACTAGTGGACTTGCCCGGACGGCGGGGCGTCGGGGTCGCCGGCGGTCTCCACCGGATCGTCGAACGGCAGCCCCGGGGCCTCCGCCCCGCCCGCGACCAGCGCCGACGGCACCTCCATGCCGAGCGCCTCGGCCATCTCCTCCACCTTGGGCAGGTCGTCGAGGTCGCTCAGGCCGAACTGGTTCAGGAACTCCCGGGTCGTCGCATAGAGGAACGGCCGGCCCACCACCTGCTTGCGGCCGACCACCTTCACGAGGTGGCGCTCGAGCAGCGTGCCGACCACCCCCGACACGTTCACGCCCCGAATCTCCGCGATCTCCGCGCTCGTGATCGGCTGCTTGTAGGCGATGACGGCCAGCGTCTCGAGCGCCTGCACCGACAGGCGCTGCTTCGAGTGCTGGTGGAACAGCCGGCGCACCCAGTCGTGCAGCTCGGGCCGCGTGCAGATCTGGTAGCCGCCGGCCACCTGCACCATCTGCAGGCCGCCCCGCTCGCCGTACTCCGCCTGCAACGCCTCGATCGCCCGCTCGATGTCCTCCCTCGGCGTCCCGTCGAGCAGCTCGACCAGGGCCGCCGGCGTGAGGGGGTCCGGCGAGGCGAAGATCAGCGCTTCCAGAATCGGCTTGAGTTCGTCCGACATGCTCGGTGGTCCGACCCGATAACCCGCCCAGACGGTCATGGCCGCGCTTCGCGCGACCGCCCCCAACGTACGAAGGAAACCCCAGAGCAACCGCGCCCGCGGCACGAGCCGCCGCCGCGGCCAATCGATCACCTGTCCCGACCGGCCTCGTCCCCAGGGTCGTCGGTCGACTCGATCGGCCTGGGCGCGTCCTCCGGGGTCTCCCGGCGATACACGCGGATCGGGCCGCACGACCCCGATTGAAACACCCGTATCAGCTTGAGCCGAATCATCTCCAGCACCGCGAGGAACGTGGTGATGAGCTCTCCGCGGCTGCCGTCCTCGGCGAAGAGCTCCTCGAACCCGCAGGCCCTGACGTGGCCGAGCCGCTCCATCAGCTGCCGGGTGCGGGTCTCGATGGACACCTCGGCCGCCGGCAGGGGCACCCCCGGCCGCTCCCGGGCGCGCTTGAGGACCGCCTGGAACGCCTGCAGCAGCCCGAACAGGTCGGCCTCGAGCTCGCGCTCGAACGGCTCGCCGGCGAGATCGGCGAGGCGCTCGTCGGCGAGTCCCCACTGCGCGTTGCGCACCGTCTGCCGCTCGTGCAGCAGCTCCGCCGCCGCCTTGAACCTCTGGTGCTCGATGAGGCGCCGGACGAGCGCCTCCCGGGGGTCCTCGTCCTCCTCCGCCGCCTCGGCCTCCGTATCCGGCCGGGGCACCAGGGTCCGCGCCTTGATGTGAATGAGGGTGGCCGCCATCACCAGGAACTCGCCCGCGGTGTCGAGGTCGAGCTCCTTCATCAGCTCGATGTACTCGATGTACTGCTGCGTGACGAGGACGATGGGGATGTCGTAGATGTCGATCTCGTTCTTGCGGATGAGGTGGAGCAGCAGATCCAGCGGTCCCTCGAAGTTGTCGAGGCGGACCGGGTAGTCCTCGAGGATCGACTCGAACTCGCCGGTCCTCGCCGTCTCGGCCCCGGTCTGCTCCGACGCGGCCCGGTTCGTCATCTAGGCACCATAAGCGAGCCCCACCGCCTCGCGGACCTGCTTCATGGTCTCCTGCGCGATGCGGCGCGCCCGAAGCGACCCGTCCATCAGGATCTCACGAACCCGCCCCGGCCGCGCCAGGGCCTCGGCCCGGCGCTCGCGCAGCGGGCCGAGGGCGGCCTCGAGGGCGAGGGCGAGCTTCTTCTTGACCTCGACGTCGCCCACCTTGCCGGCCCGGTAGCGGGCCTTCAGGTCGTCGACCTCCGCCGTGTCGGGGTTGAACGCGTCATGGTAGACGAACACCGGGTTGCCCTCGACGGTGCCCGGGATGTCGGCGCGAATCCGCTTCGGATCCGTGTACATCCGCATCACCTTCTTCCGCACCGTCTCCGCGTCGTCCGACAGGCTGATGGCGTTGTCGTAGCTCTTGCTCATCTTCCGGTTGTCGAGCCCCGGCAACCGCGGAAAGCTGGTCAGCAGGGGCTGCGGCTCGGGGAACAGCTCGCCGAAGAACCCGTGGAAGCGCCGCACCACCTCGCGGTCGAGCTCGAGGTGCGGGACCTGGTCGTCCCCCACCGGCACGTAGTTCGCCTTGTAGATGATGACGTCGGCGCCCTGCAGCAGCGGATAGCCGAGAAAGCCGAGGGTCGACAGGTCCTTCTCGGCGAGCTGCGCGATCTGCTCCTTGTAGGTCGGCACCCGCTCGAGCCAGGGAATCGGCACCACCATCTGCAGCAGCAGGTAGAGCTCGGCGTGCTCGGGCACCTGCGACTGGATGAACAGCGTGCTCCGCTCGGGGTCGACGCCGGCGGCAATCCAGTCGGCGGCGTTGTCGCAGGCGTTCTCGACGAGCCCGCCGGTGTCGGCGTACTCGCTCGTCAGCGCGTGCCAGTCGGCGACGAAGTACAGGCAGTCGTAGTCGTCCTGCAGCCGGGCCCACTGCTGCAGCGCCCCGACCAGATGGCCGAGGTGCAGCTTGCCGGTCGGACGCATGCCGGAGACGACGCGGGGCTTCACGGCAGCAACCATCCCATCAGCAACGACATCGGCGGGCCGATGATCCGGTACAGCCAGCCGGTCGCCATCAACACGAGGAGAATCAGGAACCCGTACGGCCGCACGAGGCGGTCGTAGGCGTCGGCCAGCCCCGCCGGCAACAGCCCCGCCAGCACGTTCCCGCCGTCGAGGGGCGGCACCGGAATCATGTTGAACACCGCCAGCAGCAGGTTCAGCTGCAGCATCGCGAACGCGAACGTCGCCACCGCCCCCGCCCACCCCCCGGCCGCCTCGAGGCCGACGGCGGCGAGCAGCCACGACGCGCCGATCGCGAGCAGGATGTTGCTGGCCGGCCCCGCCGCCGCGATGACCAGGAAGTCCTGGCGGGGCCGCCGCAGGTTGGCGGGGTTGACGGGCACGGGCTTGGCCCAGCCGAACACGAACCCGCCCGCGAGGATGCCGATCAGCGGCAGGATCACCGTGCCCACCGGGTCGACGTGCACGACCGGGTTCAGCGAGATCCGGCCGAGGCGCCGCGCCGTCGGGTCGCCGTACCAGTCGGCCGTCGCCGCGTGGGCGGTCTCGTGGATGGTCAGGGACAGGAGCAGGACCGGCAGGATGACGAGGAGCTGACCGACTTCGGGCAAGATTCGTCAGGATAACGTACTGGCCCGCCAGCCGTCGCCTGGGGCTCCGCGCCGCCCCAACCGACCCCCCGCAGTCCACGCCGTCCTACGACGCGAACCGCTCGCCTGCGAAATGGGCGAGCACGGCGTCGGCCAACCTGGCCCCGACCACCGGCACGAGCTCCTCGCGGGTCGCCCGCCGCACGTTGGCCACGCTCCCGAACCGGGTCAGCAGCACCCGCCGCCGGCGCGGCCCCACGCCGGGGATGCCGTCCAGGGCCGACTGCAGGTCGCGGCGCGACCGCGCCTTCCGGTGGAAGGTGACCGCGAAGCGGTGGGCCTCGTCGCGCATGCGCTGCAGCAGGAGCAGGGCCGGGCTCGCGCGGTCGAGGACGATGGGCTCGGCCGCGTCGCGGGTGAAGACGAGCTCCTCCTGCTTGGCCAGCCCCACCGCCACGAGATTCGACAGGCCCAGCGACGCGAACGCCTCGTAGGCCGACGAGAGCTGCCCGCGCCCCCCGTCGATGACCACCAGGTCGGGCAGCGGCCCCCCGTCGTCGAGGAGCCGGCGGTACCGCCGGCCGACCACCTCGCGCATCGACGCGAAGTCGTCCAGCAGGCGGGGGTCGGCCTCGGGGGCCCCGCCCGCCGCGCCGGGGGCCTGACCCGCCGCGCCCGGGGCTCGGCCCTTCGCCCCCGCGGCCGACCTCTTCCCGCCGCGCCGCCGGCGGGGCGGCGGCGCGCCCGGCGGGGCGGTGCGCTCCTCCCCCCAGCTCCCGCCCCGCACGCGGTACTTCCGGTACTGCTTGCGCACCGCCCGGCCGTCCTCGCAGACCACCATCGAGCCGACCGTCTCGGCCCCCTGCAGGGTCGAGATGTCGAAGCACTCGATGCGCCGGGGCGCGGCCGGCAGGCCCAGCACCACCCGCAGCTCGTCGAGGGCGGCGGCCCCGGCGCGGGCCTCGTCGCTGTAGCGCGACCGGTAGGCGAGGGCCGCGTTGCGGGTGGCGAGGTCGAGCAGCCCCCGCTTGTCGCCCCGCTTCGGGACGCCGATGCGGACCTTCCGCCCCGCGCGCTCGCCGAGCCAGCTCGCCAGCGCCTCGGGCTCGTCGATCTCGACCGGCAGGTGGATCTCGGGCGGCGCGGTCCGCTCCTCGTAGAACTGCTGCACCGCCGCCTGCACCGTCTCCCGCTCCGGCGACCCCGCCCCCGCCGGCACGTCGGCAGCGAGCTCGACCCGCTCGATGACCCGCCCCCCCCGCATCTGGAACACCTGGATGATCGCGCCCGAGGGCCCCACCTTCACCCCGAACGCGTCGCGGTCGCCGAGCCGCACCGACGACATCTTCTGCTGGCGGTCGCGCAGGGTCTCGACGGTCCGGATCGCGTCGCGGGTCTGGGCCGCCTCCTCGTACCGCAGGTCGTCGGACGCCTCCGCCATCCGCCGCTTCAGGTCCGCGATGAGCTCGTCGTTCCGGCCCTCGAGGAACAGCCTCGTGTGCTCGACCGCCTCGGCGTACTGCTCGGCCGTGCACAGGCTCTCCACGCACGGCGCCACGCACCGCTTGATGTCGTACTCCAGGCAGGCGCGCCCCCGGCGGCCGTTGATGACCTCGTTGCACGAACGGATGCCGAACAGCTTGTGGGTCAGCGACATCGTCTTCCGCGCGAGGGTCGCGGGCAGGAACGGCCCCGCGTAGGTGTGCCCGTCGCGGGGGTCGACCCGGCGCGCCACGAGCACCCGGGGAAACGCCTCGCCGGTCGTCAGCTGCAGGTAGGGGTAGTTCTTGTCGTCGCGCAGCAGAATGTTGAACCGCGGCGAGCGCTGCTTGATGAGGTGGGCCTCGAGGGCCAGCGCCTCGACCAGCGAGTCGGTGACGATGACCTCGAGCCGCGTCACCTCGTCGAGCAGCGCGTCGGTCTTGGGGCTCGACCCGTAGGCGCCCAGGTAGCTGCGCACCCGCGCCCGCAGCGAGCGCGCCCGGCCCACGTAGAGGGTCTCGCCGGCCGGGTCGAGGTACAAGTAGACGCCGGGCTGCTCGGGCAGCGCCGCGATCCGTTCCTTGAGATCACGAATGGCCATGGACTACACTGAGGGGTTCGTGCTGTCGGGGGAGCGCCGCGCCGGGGGCGGGCGCACCGACGGTATCCTATCAGTCTGCGCCGCGGGCGCGGGGCAGACCGGCAGCAGGGTCGGTTGGCCGGCGGGCGGGGCCGAAAGGCGACGCTCCCCGACCAGCGCCGCATCTCCCCACCATGACGTTCACGGGCGCCATCGGCGCCGCCTGCATGTTCCCGCTCCGCGCCATCATCCGGGCGTGCGTGGCGTTGCGCATCCACCCCAACGTGCTCACCCTGGTCGGCGTCTTCATCAACTTCATCGCGGCCTGGTTCTTCGCGCAGGGCGAGTTCGTCACCGCCGGCTTCGTCATGCTGGTGGCCAACATCTTCGACTTCATCGACGGGAAGGTGGCCGAGGCGACGAACCTCGCCTCACGGTTCGGCGGCTTCTGGGACTCGGTGATGGACCGCTTCTCGGACCTGTCGCTGTTCATCGGCGTCATCTATCTCTACGCGCAGCTCGGGCGCACCGACTACGTCATGATCGCGGCCTTCGCGATGATGTTCTCGGTGATGACGAGCTATACGCGGGCTCGCGCCGAGTCGATGATCGACAAGTGCAAGGTCGGGTTCATGGAGCGTCCCGAGCGCATCGTGCTGGTGATGATCGGGGCGTTCACGAACCGGATGGGCGCGGTGCTCTGGGTTATTCTGGTGCTGTCGATCGTCACCGTGCTCGACCGCATCTACTTCACGTGGCGGGCCCTGAAGACGCAGGAGTCCGCGACGTGAAACGGCGCGGACGCCTGGCGGGTCGGTTGGGCGGTGAGCGGAGCCGTCAGGCGACGCTCTCCGGGCGAGGAGGCCGCGACGTGAAACGGCGCCGACTCCCGGCGGGTCGGACGGGCGGTGAGCGGAGCCGTCAGGCGATGCTCTCCGGGCGAGGAGGCCGCAACGTGAACGGCGCGGACTCCCGGCGAGTCGGACGGCGGTGAGCGGAGCCGTCAGGCGACGCTCTCCGGGCGAGGAGGCCGCAACGTGAACGGCGCGGACTCCCGGCGGGTCGGGCGGGCGGCGAGACCGGCCCTCAGGCGGCGCCCTCCCGGCGAGGAGGCCGGGGCGCAGTGAACATGCAGCGACTGCTGACGTTGCCGGCGCGGGCGGTGTGGCACGCCCTGTTCTGGACCTTCGAGCGGGCCACGTGGCAGTACGACCTCATGGTCATCGCCATCCTCGCGTTCGTCTGGCTCACGCCGCCGGACTGGATCGGCGACCCCACCGCGAGCGGCCCCGGGCTGATCGGCATCATCCTCGAGCGGCTCCGGTAGTAGCCGGGGGCGGCGCACCCGAGCGGCTGCGTTGGTAGCCGGGGGCGGCGCACCCGAGCGGCTGCGTTGGTAGCCGGGGGCGGCGCACTCGAGCGGCTCCGGTAGAGGCCAGGGGCGGCGCAGCCCGAACCACGAGGCGGCCGGTCGGCGGCGGGACGGCCCCCGCGGCATCACACCACTTCCCGCTCGTCGAAACCGAGGTCGAGCCCCTTCCCCTCGAAGCGGATGTCCTGGGCCGCGATCTTGTCGCGCAGGAGGCGCCGCACCTCGCCGTAATGCTCCCGCGGCACGTCGAGATGCCGCACCAGATTGCGCACGCGGTCGATCAGCACCAGCCTCGGCTCGTGCGCCCCCTGCCACGACAGACCGCCGATGTGGTCGTAGGGCAGGAGCCCCTTGTCCGACCACACCCCGGTGGCGTAGAAGCCGTACCCGATGCGCAGGCTCAGGGGGAAGGCGTAGCCGTAGTAGATGAACGCCATCGCCTCGGCGAACGCGTCGATCAGGGGGCGGTCCCAGACGACGAGCTTCATGAACGCGAGGAGGCCGAGGAGGATGCCGAACGCGAGCGACACCTCGTAGAAGGACGTGCGCCGGCCCTCCCACGTCAGGATCGCGCTCGACCGCAGGCGCAGGAAACGCAGGAACCGGCCCAGCAGCCGGACGTTGGCGACGAGGAACCCCGCCCCCAGGAGCCAGAGGGCGGCGGGCAGGACCGAATCGACGAAACTGGAGAACAGTTGCCCCTCAGCCACTCGTCCGCCTCCCGCCCGCGGGCGGTCACGCCCGCGACTGATACTCGCCGGTCTCGGTGTTCACGCGAACGCGGTCGCCGTTGCTGATGAACGGCGGCACCTGCACGACGAGGCCGGTCTCGAGGGTCGCCGGCTTGAGCTGCGCGTTGGCGGTGGCCCCCTTGATGGCCGGCGCCGTCTCCTGCACCGTCAGCTCGACCGTCATCGGCAGGTCCAGCCCGACCGGCGCGCTCTCGTACAGCGACACCCGGATGGTGGCCTCGGGCAGCAGGTAGTTGACCGAGTCGCCGAGGGTGTCGGCGGTCATCTCCACCTGCTCGTAGGTCTCGAGGTCCATGAAGTGGAACACGTCGCCGTCGCGGTACGTGAACTGCATCTCGCGGTCGTCGAGAGCCGCCCGCTCGACGACGTCGGCCGACCGGAACTTGTGGTCGAGCAGGGTGCCCGCCCTGACGCTCCGCATCCGCGACTGCACGAACGCCTTCCCCTTGCCCGGGGTCAGGTGCGTGACGTCCATCACGCGGTAGAGGTCATCGTTGTGCTTGACCAGCATGCCCTTGCGCAGGCGTGTTGCTTGAATCGATTCCATGACGACAATGCGACGCGCGAACCGCCAACCGGTCCGCGCGGATGCTCAGAGGACCCACGGCACAAACGCCGGATCGTACCACAACGCCGGCGGCCGCGACCGTCGGCGGCCTGCCCGACGACGGCCCGACGAGTCCGCCGGGCCCGGGTGGAACGGCGCCTGCCCTCACCCCTCGGCCGCCTGCTCGCGACAGAGGACGGGGCGCCGGCGGCGGCCCGTGCGCGACTCCCCGGTCATGGTGTCTGCTCCGGGGCGCCGGCGGCGACGACGCGACCGCCGCCCTACCCCCTCGGCCTGCTCGCGACAGAGGACCGGGCGCAGGTGGCGGCCCGTGTGCGACCCCTCGGTAACGGCGATCTGCTCCGGGGTGCCGGCGGCGACGACGCGACCGCCGCCCTACCCCTCGGCCTGCTCGCGACAGAGGACCGGGCGCAGATGGCGGCCCGTGTGCGACCCCTCGGTAACGGCGATCTGCTCCGGGGTGCCGGCGGCGACGATACGGCCGCCGCCCTCGCCGCCCTCCGGCCCCAGGTCGATCACCCAGTCGGCCGACTTGACGACGTCGAGGTTGTGCTCGATGACGAGGATGCTGTTCCCCGCCTGCAGCAGCTTGCGGAACGCGGCGAGCAGCTTGGCGACGTCGTCGAAGTGCAGCCCCGTCGTCGGCTCGTCGAGGATGTAGAGGGCGCGGTCGGCCTTGCGCGCGGCGAGGTGCGAGGCGATCTTGATGCGCTGGGCCTCGCCCCCCGACAGGGTCGTCGCGGGCTGGCCGAGCCGCAGGTAGCCCAGCCCGATCTCGTCGAGCAGACGCAGCCGCCGGCAGATCTTGGCCGACCCCGCGAAGAACGCGAGGGCCTCGCGCACCGTCATGTCGAGCACGTCGTCGACGTTGCGGCCGCGGTAGCGCACGTCGAGCACCTGCGGCTTGAACCGGCGCCCGTCGCACTCGTCGCAGGGCACGAACACGTCGGCGAGGAACTGCATCTCGACCCGCACCACCCCCTCGCCCTCGCACGCGTCGCACCGGCCGCCGGGCACGTTGAACGAGAAGTGGCCGGGGGCGAGGCCGGCCGCGCGGGCGTCCCGAGTGTGCGAGAACAGCTCGCGGATGGGGTCGAACGCCTTCAGGTAGGTCACCGGGTTCGACCGCGGCGTGCGCCCGATGGGGGTCTGGTCGACGAGGGTGACGTCGTTCACCAGCTCCGCCCCCTCGAGGCGGTCGTGGCGCCCGACCCGCTTGTCCCACCCCCCCTTCTGCCGCTTGATGGCCGCGTACACCACGTCGTGCACCAGCGTCGACTTCCCCGACCCGCTGACCCCGGTGACGCAGGTCAGGGTGTTCAGGGGAATCTCGACGTCGATGCCCCGCAGGTTGTGCTCGCGGGCGCCGGCGACCCGTATCGCCATGGGCTGCGGGTGCTTCCGCCGGCTCGACGGCAGCGGGATCGTCAGGTCGCCCCGCATGTACTTGGCGGTCAGCGACTGCGGCTCCTCGAGCAGGGCGTCGAAAGACCCCGCGTGGATGACCCGCCCCCCCTGCTCGCCCGCCCCCAGCCCCAGGTCGACGACGACGTCGGCGGTGCGGATGGTGTCGGCGTCGTGCTCGACCACCAGCACCGTGTTGCCCTGGTCGCGCAGCTGCCGCAGGATGGCGATGAGCCGCTCGTTGTCGCGCGGATGCAGGCCGATCGACGGCTCGTCGAGCACGTAGAGGGTGCCGACGAGGGCCGAGCCCAGCGCCGTCGCGAGGTTGATGCGCTGCGCCTCGCCGCCCGAGAGCGTCGACGAGAGGCGGTCGAGGGTCAGGTAGTCGAGTCCCACGTCGCGCAGGAACGAGAGCCGCCGCCGTATCTCGCGCACCAGGCGGTCGGCGACCGTCCGCTCGCTGCCGCTCAGGGCGAGGCCGTCGAAGAAGTCCGCCGCCTCGCCCACCGTGAGGGCGCAGATCTCGTCGATGGTCCGCCCCGCCACCTGTACCCCGCGGGCCTCGGGGCGCAGCCGGGTCCCGTCGCAGCCGGGGCAGGTGACGTAGCCGCGGTAGCGGCTCAGGAACACCCGGACGTGCATCTTGTACTTCTTGCGCTCGAGCGACGCGAAGAAGCCCCGGACGCCCGCGTAGCCGTCGCCGTCGCCGTCGACCACGAAATCGCGCTCGGCGTCGGTCAGCTCGCTCCACGGCGTGTCGAGCCGCACCGCGCCCCCCTGCGCCGCGCGCATCAGCCGGGTGAGCTGGGGCCGGTACTCGGGCTTGCTCCACGGCTCGACGGCCTGCCGCCGGATCGACTTCGTGCGGTCCGGCACCACCAGGTTCAGGTCGAGCTCGATGACGTTGCCGAAGCCGTGGCAGGTGGGACACGCCCCGAACGGGCTGTTGAACGAGAAGAGGCGCGGCTGCGGCGCCTCGTAGCCGATGCCGCAGGCGCGGCACTCGAACCGCTCGCTGAACCGGTGCTCGGCCGCGGGCCGCCCGTCGCCGTCGACCTCGAGGGCAAACGCGGAGCCGCCGCCCTCGAGGTACGCGGTCTCGATGGAGTCGGTCATCCGCCCCAGCAGGTCGGGGCCCACGCGCACCCGATCGAGCACGATGCGCAACGACCGCCGCCCCGCGAGCCGGGCCGGGTCGACCTCGTCGAGGCGCACCACCCGGCCGCCGGCGGCGTCCGCGCCGTCCCCGTCGTCGACGATGATGCGGGCGAACCCCCGCTTGCGCAGGCTGGCGACGGCGGCCGAAACCGGATCGTCGGGAACCTCGACGGGGGCGTCCGCCGGGGATTCTCCGGGCTCGACGGGTTCGCGCGACTCCGCCCGCTCCCCCGGCGCCGGCCGTTGCCCCGGCGACGACCGTTCTCCCGGCGACGACCGCTCCCCCGACGCCGCCCCTTCTCGCGGCGCCGACCGTTCTCCTCGCGCCGACCGCTCCCCCAGCGCCGCCCCTTCTCGCGGCGCCGCCCGCTCTCCCGGCGACGACCGCTCCGGCGGCGACTCCTCCCCGTCGGCGCCGGCCGAGGGTACCGCGGCGTCCGCGCCGTCCACCGCGTAGTCGAACCCCAGCAGCAGCCGCGTCCCCGCGGGCAGGGCCGCGAGCTCGCGCGCCGCCGCCTCGGCCGACTCGCGCTCCACCTCGCGCCCGCACTGCCGGCAGATCGTGCGCCCGATGCGGGCGAAGAACAGCCGCAGGTAGTCGTGGATCTCGGTGGTGGTGCCCACCGTCGACCGCGGGTTGCGCACGCTGTTCTTCTGGCGGATCGCGATGGCGGGGCAGATGCCGTCGATGTGGTCGACGTCCGGCTTCTCCATCCGCTCGAGAAACTGCCGGGCATAGGCCGACAGCGACTCGACGTACCGCCGCTGCCCCTCGGCGTAGATGGTGTCGAAGGCGAGCGACGACTTGCCCGACCCGCTGACCCCGGTGACGATGATCAGCCGGCCCGCGGGCAGCGTCAGGTCGATGTTCTTGAGGTTGTGCGTACGGGCGCCCCGGATGACGAGGTGCCCGTTCGCGGCTGCCGCTTCTGACATGCCAGTCCGCCGCCCGCCGTCGGTCGCGCCGGGACCGGGCGAGCCGCCGGTCCCCCACGCGCCGTCCCGCGCGATGCCGTAACGGACCAGTGTAGCGCCTGCCGGCCCCGCCGTCCAACCGCCGGCGGCAGAGGGGTGCGCGACAGGAGAGTTGTGCGCCGCCACGCAAGACGGGCACCAGCACCACCTCGTGTGCGGACGCGGCAGCCCATGGATTGGCCTGTTGCGGGGATCTTGGCCCAAGCCGTTCCCCGTGAATCCAGAGCCCGACGGCGCCGGGGCCGCCATCCAACAATGATGTCGTGCACCCGCGGCAGAGCTCCGACCATCCCGCTCGAGGACCGCGCCGTGAGCGCGACGGTCTTCATGCTGCCGGCTTCACGTCGTATGATGACGTGCCTCCGATGCGCCACCCCCAGCCCGGATCCGAGACCGAGCGCCGGCGTTTCACCGAGCTGCAGCAGCGCCTGGAGCCGCTGTACCGGCGGGTCTTCTCCGACCGCCTCGCCCCGAGGACCGTCGTCGTCGTGCCCAGCCTCAGCCTCGACGTCGACACCCTCGCCAAGGTCCGCGGGGTCGCGCACTACGAGGAGCGCCTGCTCTGCCTGCTCATGCTGCTGCGCATGCCGTACACGCGCGTCCTGTACGCCACCAGCGTCCCCATACACCCGACCATCGTCGACTACTACCTGCACCTGCTGGCGGGGGTGCCGCACAGCCACGCGCGGCAGCGCCTGACCCTCGTCGCGTGCGGCGACGCCTCGCCCACGCCGCTGACGGCCAAGATCCTCGCCGGCCGGTCCGTGCTCCGGCAGCTGCGGGCCGCCCTCGGCGACCCCGCCCTCGCCCACCTCGTCTGCTTCAACGTCACCGCGCTCGAGCGGACGCTGTCGATCAGGCTCGGCATCCCCCTCTACGGGTGCGACCCGGCCCTCAACGACCTCGGCTCGAAGACCGGCGGGCGCCGCCTCTTCAAGGACGCCGGGGTCGCCGTGCCCGACGGCTTCGAGGCGCTCAGGGACGGCCGCGACGTGGCCGCGGCGCTGGCCGCCCTCAAGCGGCGCCGCCCGTCGCTCGACGCCGCCGTCGTCAAGCTGAACGACGGGTTCTCGGGCGAGGGCAACGCGCGATTCCGCTTCCGCCCGAGCGACGCCGTGACCGGCGCCGAGGCGCGCATCGCCCGCCGCCTCCCGACGCGCCTCGAGTTCGAGGCGGCCAACCAGACCTGGGAGGGCTACGCCGCCAAGCTCGGGCAGATGGGCGGCATCGTCGAGGCGTTCGTCACCGGCGACGAGGTGCGGTCGCCGTCGGTGCAGTGCCGCGTCGACCCCCGGCGGGTGGTCGAGGTGGTCTCGACCCACGAGCAGGTGCTCGGCGGGCGCTCCGGCCAGGTGTTCGTCGGGTGCGAGTTCCCGGCCGACCGCCGCTACCGCACCAAGCTGCAGCGGGCCGGCGAGCGGGTGGCCGACGTGCTCCGCGACCGCGGAGCGCTCGGCCGCTTCGGCGTCGACTTCGTCGTCGTGCGCGAGAAGGGGCGCTGGCAGCCCTACGCCATCGAGATCAACCTCCGCAAGGGCGGCACCACGCACCCGTTCCTCATGCTCGACTTCCTCATCGACGGCGTCTACGACCGCGAGACGGCGCTGTACCGCACGCGGTCCGGCAACCCGCGCTACTACATGGCCACCGACAACCTGCACGAGAGCCGCTACGAGGGCCTGAGCCCCGACGACCTCGTCGCGATCGCGGTCGAGCAGGAGCTGCACTTCCACGGATCGAGCCAGGAGGGCGTCGTCTTCCACCTGATCGGCGCGCTCGAGGGACACGGCAAGCTCGGCATGGTGTGCATCGGCGCGGACCGCAAGCGGGCCCGACGGCTGTACGATCGCACCGTCGAGATCCTCGATCGGGCCGGCACCAGCCGCGCCCGCCGGGGCCGCGTCCGGCAGCGCCAGCCCGCGAGGCGCTCGGCTTGACACTGCGGGGCTCCGCCCTTGAGCGCGGAGCCCGAAGAGGAGAAATGGATGACTCACCGAAGAACGCGACGACACTCCCGAATCGCCTGCACGGCGGTTCTTCTGGCCCTGCTCGCGCCCGCCGCCGGCCCCGCCTCGGCCCAGACGGACCTTCGCATCCTCATGAGGCAGAAGCTCGAGCTCGCGCAACAGCTCTTCGGGGCCGTCGTGCTCGGCCGCCTGCCCGCCGTCGAGCGCGACGCGGCCGAGCTGGTGCGCATCAGCGAGACCGCCTCGTGGATGACGGCGCCCACGCCCGCCTATCTCAACAGCGCCGACGGATTCCAGGAGGCCGCCCGCGACCTCGTGGCGGCTGCCTCGTCGGGAGACCTCGGCGAGGTCTCCTCCGCCTACATGACCATCGTCGAGAGCTGCGTCCAGTGCCACCGCGAGGCCCTGCCGCAGCCGTCGCCGTGACCCGGCGGCACCGCCCGAGCCCGCGTGGCCCGTCCCACCCGCCCGCGCTGCCCGCCAACGAGGGCAACCCACGCCGGTCGTGCACGCCGCACCGCAACCAGCTACAATAGGGGGGCAGCGAGGGTGAGCCGACGGCCGTGCCCGCATCGTCCCGCCGGGGGCACCCGGGCTCAGCTCGCCGCCCGTTCGACTCTCGGAGACGCTTGGGTGGCCACCTCCCGACGTCCCCGCGAGTCCGCGCTTCCCGCCCGTGCCGGCGTAGCTCAGTTGGTAGAGCAGCTGATTCGTAATCAGCAGGTCAGCGGTTCGAGTCCGCTCGCCGGCTCCAGTGAAATCAACAACTTACGGGGATTGACGATCGCGCAGGATTGGCGCGCGTCAACATAGCCTCAACCACGGGTCAACGCCGACGGCCCCCGTCAGCCGCTGACGCACGCGCGGAGGGTCGCGCTACCGATTCGACGAACACGGCCAAGTCGTCAAGGTTGCTCTACACCTGCCACAACACGAAACGCACCGGCGAGACGCCACGGTACGCGTCTGCGTCGCCCCAACGGGGGCGCGAACTGCTTTGCGTTGCGCGAGATGACGATGGCTCCGCCGCCAGCTTCGACCGGCCGTAGGGCGCGCCAGGTGCGGGAGCTAGCGACGTCGCGGTGGGTGGCGCACGGCGACGCGCTCCTGGTGCTCGGCCAAAGGTGCCGTCCCGACGGAGCAGAGCGAAGGCGCGGCGGAAGAAGTGTGCGACTAGGTCGGCGTTGCCGTGGCTCTTGGCGTGGACCTGCTTGAGCCAGTCGGAATAGCCGGCAACGTTGGCCGCGGCCACCGTGTTCTTGCCCGCGAACGGCGGGTTGCCCACGATGGCGTCGAAGCCGGGGCGACCCGCCGCGTCCGCCGCGGTCGCCGGCGGTGTCCTGTCGAACACTTCGGGGAACTCGATTTCCCAATGGAACGGTGCCAGCGGCGGGCTCTCCCGGCGGCGCTGCTCGATCTCCTCGCGGTAGTTCTTGAAGTCGCCAGCGAACACCGCGCCCGCGTATTCGTCGCGCTTGACCGTTCTCTCCCTCGGCTTGCTTGCCTCGAAGAAGGCGGTGGTCGCCAAGTCCCCGAACAGGCGCACCTTGTTGAGTTCGAACCGCACCTCGTCCCACAGGTCGCGCAGATCCCAATCAGAGACCGTCTCGTCGGCCTCCTGGATGCGTCGGCGCAGTTCGGCCGCCCGCGCCACGCATTGGCGCAGCTCGATGGTCTCGATGCCCTGCTGCAGGGGTTCGGCGCCGTCGTCCCCAATGAAACGCCTCGATCTGCCGCCGGGTCAAGCCCACCAGCGAGTCGCCGTGGCGGATCTCCGCGACGGCGCCACCATCGAACAATTCCTCGATTGGTTCCCCGGGGTCGAGAGAGAGCAACTGCTGGCTGTCCTCGACCACGAGAGCGAGGCCCCCAGACAGTCGGCTCGTTCGTGACGAGCTCCAGTTCGTCTCCGGCCAGAGGTACACCAGGCCCACCGGCTCGACGCGCTTCGCCTGCACCCCGTAGAACGCCCGAATGCGCCCCGGCTCCTGCTTCAGGTCGCGGTCGAACTGGTCGAGGCGCGTGCGCCAGTAGCGCATGTTCGTCTGGAGCTGCCGCCGCTCGTCGTCGTCGAAGTCGAGAGTGATCTGGGCGTACCGACCCTCGTGGCGGTCCAGCTCATCCACAATCCGCTCGCGCTGGCGGCGGAGGGTCACGTCCAGATCGCGCGCCTCCCGCTCGCCACGCTCGCGCAGCCGGCGCGTCGCCAGCTCGGCGATCTCGTCGGCCCGCGGCTCGAGCTGCGGCAGCAGCTCCTCGATGTCGCGCGGCGCGACCGCCAACAGCTTGGCCTGGATGACCTCGTGCGGCATCCACTCCGGGCGGCCGGCCAGCGACTGCTCCAGCAACTGGAGGGTGCGCGTCTCGGCTTCGCGGGCATAGGCCTTGAGCGGATCGCTCCGCCGCGCCGGCTCCACCCAGCGCGCCGCCAGCGGGACGATCTCTTCGTGCAGCCGCTCGGCCCGGCGGCCGTAGAGGCAGAGCCGCCCGAGAAGCACGACCCTGGGAATCGAGTCCCGGGCCTGGGCGAGGCAGGCCCGCGACAGGTCGTGGTGGACGAAGCCCTGGGCGCGGAACCGGGCGAGCAGGCGCTGGGCCACCCGCTGCTCCAGGTGCAGGTGGACGGTGTCGTCGCCGAGCACGCCGGCGTCCTCGAAGACCACCGGGCGGATGGGCGCCTCGCGCCGCCAGTCCGCCAGCTTCTGGTCGCGCCGGCGGGGCGGCCGCAGGGTGTCGAGGGTCGCCGCCCAAGTCGGGTCGGCGCCGGTGCGCCATTCGAGGGCCGGGAAGGTCCACGTCTCCTGCCCCGCGACACCGCCGTCACTCGCGCCGTCTCGCGCCAGCGGCTCGGCGCCGAGCAGCTCGAGGGCGCAGGACAGCGCGTCGCGGAACGGCTCGGCCTCGAACCCCACCCAGGTCCGCGAGCGCTCGAGCAGGCCGCGGCACCGCTCGACCTGCTCCGTCAGGTCGTCCCGCCGGTCGCGTGCCGCCTCCAGCTCCTCTTCGGTGATCTGCCGGCGAACCTCGTCGAGGTCAGCCTTCTCGATGGCGTGCTTCAGCCGGTCGGCGTCCCGGTGTCGGATGCCGCCCCGCAGCCGGCGCTCGACATGGTCGTCGATGACCTTCGACAGGCTGCCCAGCTCGCGCTTGATGGTCTCGGTCTTGCGGACGAGCACCTCCAGCACCTTGTCCTCTTCGCGCTGCGGCAGCACGAAGTAGTGGCAGCGCACCTCGGCCGCCGGCTGCAGCTTGCGGTCGATGCGGCCGTTGCGCTGCTCGATGCGGCCGGGGTTCCACGGCAGGTCGAAGTGGAAGAGGTCGGCGCAGTGGGCCTGGAAGTTCAGCCCCTCGCGGGCCGCGTCGGTGGCGAGCAGGATGCGCAGCGGGTCGACGGCGGGGTCGGCGTTGAACCGGCGCTGGACCTCCTTGCGCCGGGCGCCCTGGGTCAGCCCGTCGATGACCTCGATGCGCTCGTCGGCGCGGTCGCTGCCCGCGATGGCCTGCTCGAGGATGTTCCTCAGGTAGCGCTTCGTCCCCTCGCGGTTCTCGGTGAAGACGAGGACGCGGCGCTCGTTCCAGCGCGGCGGCCGGCCCTGTGGCCGCCGGCCGAACGGCGGCAACTCGGGGCACATCTTCTCGCGCATCCAGTCGATGAACCGGAGCGTCTTCGCGTCCGGAACGTGGCGGGTCTGCTCGGCGATGGCTTGCATGCGGTCGAGCAGGGCCTGTTCTCGCCGCCACAGCTCCGCGTGTTCCACGTCGGCATCGGGCGCCGCTCCAGACTCTGCGGCCTCGGTGATGGCCTCGATCTGCGCTTCTTCCTCGGCCTCGGCCAGCTCGGGATCGGCGTTCGGCAGCAGGTTGAACGACTCGGGCTCGAACTCGCGCCCGCACCAGAGGCAGTTCTCGAGCGGGGATCGGCGACGGGTTGCTGTTGGGGTTCTGCTTGAACCGGGTCACCTTCGCGCGCGCCGAGTCCGGCCGGCCGTCGCCCTTCCGGCCCAGGATGTTCGGCGTGGCCGCCTTCCCCACCCAGAGGCCGATCTCGAACGGCCACGAGCCATACCGGCCGCCCGCCTCGCTCCGCTCCATCTCCAGCGCACAGACCAGCCCCGCCGCTCGCGCGAGCTGGTCGAGCGTCAGCAGCCGCAGCGTGTAGCGCATGATGACGCTGACGCCGGCGCCGGCCAGCCCCTCGTCGCCGGGATGGCGCAGGCGCCGCAACACCATCGCCACCGCGGCCAGTCCCAGGTACGCCTCGGTCTTGCCGCCGCCGGTCGGGAAGAAAAGCAGGTCGACCGTCTCGCGGTGGGGGTCGCGCGGATCAGCGAGACCGGGCAGGTTCAGCAGCAGGAACGCGAGCTGGAACGGCCGCCAGCGCGGCCCGTCGGGCCCGATCTGGTCGACGAGCCGCCGGCGCAGGGCTCGCGCCACCGCCCGGTTCGCGACCCGGAAGGCGCCCAGCAGATCGGCGTCCTCGCCCAGCCGGGTCACGCCGCTGGCCATGCGGTCGGCCGCCACCGTCGCGTAGTCGAGCAACTGCTCGGCCGTCTCACGGCGCGCACCCTGCAGGGGACCGCTCTCCACCTCGCGCCGCCGCGCCTCGATCCAGCTCCGATACTGCTCGACGAGGGGGTCGAGCGCCTGCGAAGCCGCCTCGCCGCCGGCCAGCCGTCCCAGAACCTCCATCGACAGCTCGACCCCGGGAACGTCCGACGCCGCCGTCTTCTCCACCCCAGCCGCGCCGATCCAGGCGGTGCGGATGGCCCGGCACCCGCCGTCCTCGAGGTCCCATTCGGCCGAGACCCCGTGCCCGGTCGCATACTCCGGCGTGTCGGCGTAGTGGAGGTCGGCGACCTGGTCGTCCCATTCCGTCGCATGCCCCCCCCGCAGGTCCGGCCGCGGCACGAAGCCCTCGTCCGCCCGCACCTCGATCTCGGCCTGGAAGGCATAGGCGCAGTCGGGCTGTGCCTCGTCGGGCGTGCGCCGGTTCACCAGGAAGCACGACGCCGAGCGCGTCCCCGCGGGCAGCTCCGAGCCGTCCGTCCCCATCGCACCGATCGGCCGCTCGACGACGTGAAGCTGCAGCCCGCCGGAGCCGGGGACATCTCGCACCACCGGCCCCGCGTCGCCGCCGAGCGGGACCGACAACGCTTCCTCGTACGCCGTCCGCCGCCACACCGGCGTCTTGCCGCCGCCCGCTTCCTCGATCTCGGCCGGCGCGTAGTCGCCCCAGCGCACGGTGACCGCCAGCTCACGGCAACCCGCGGGCACGAGGAAGCTCAGCCCGATCGACGACGGGAAGAACGCCTTGCGCGCCGCCTTGCGCTCGTCGTTCGACTCCTCGGCCAGGCCCGCCGACTCGGGAACCGCGTCGAGGTCGTCGTCCTCGTCGGCATCCCCGCTACGCTCCGGCGGGGTGCCGGTCGGGATGAGGAAGCCGGCAACGTACCAGTTCGACGGACGTTCGCGGCCCGGCAACTGCTCGGCATCGAGCTCGTGGCCGGCCCAGGGACCGACCAGGTCGAGCCGCAGCGCCTCGTCGAGGCGCTCGCGGACCGCACGGGAATCGACGGGGAGCTGGGTCGCAGGCATCAAGGTCGATCGAGTACCTTACACTGAGCCAGGTTGCACGCCGGGGCTCGCCGCTTTCGCTCTCTGGCGGGATGGCGATCGGGCGAAGGCTCAGGACCGGAAGCGGATGATCCTCCTCAACGGGGCGCTGAGCGCAAGGCATACGCCGTCGCGCGTCATGCATCGTGTTACAGTCGGGATATCGAGATTGCGCACAAGGGACTGCTGGCCTTCTTCGAGCGGGGGGATGCTCGGCGCATCCCGGCATCGTTGGCGCCGCGGATTCGTCGTATCCTGTCCGACCTGGACGCTGCGGTGCAGCCGGGCGACATGAGCCTGCCCGGCTACCGGCTGCACCCTCTGAGCGGAGACCGGCGGGACAGTGGAGCGTACGGGTTTCGGGGAACTGGCGAATCGTCTTCCGCTTCGAGGACGGCGTGGCGGTTGAAGTGACCTTGGTCGACTACCACTAGAGAACAAGGGGGGCCACCATGCCGACGATGCACGACCCCGCGCACCCGGGCGAGAGTCTCCGGGACGCGTTGGAGGCCGAGGGTTGGACGGTGACCGAGGCGGCCGAGAAGCTCGGCTGCACGCGGCAGACCCTGTCTCGGGTGCTGAACGGTCGTACCGGAATCTCGCCGGCGATGGCGCTGGCTCTGGAAGGCATCGGCTGGAGCAACGCCGCATTCTGGGTGCGGCGGCAGGCGCAATACGATCTGGCGCAAGAACGCATCCGCCGGCAACAGGCGGTGGCCTGACGCAGGTCGAGCTGACGCGTCACGCCGGGAGCGTGATTGCCGAGAGCTGAACCATGTCGACGCTCACCATCCGTCTTCCCGACGACACGCACGCACGGATGAAGGTCCTCGCCCGCCATCGCGCCATGGGCATGAACAAAGCTGATGGAGGAGCTGTGCACCATCGCCGTCACCCGGCATGACGCCGAGACGCGATTCCGTGCGCTGGCCGCGCGCGGCTCCCCAGAGGAAGGGCTGCGTACCCTCGACAGGCTCGACGCCGCGCTCGGCGCCGAGGAATAGCCCCCCTTCAGTTCGTCTCCGGCTACAGGAACGCTAGGCCCACCGGCTCGACGCGCTTCGCCCGTACCCCGTAGAACGCTCGGTTGCGTCGGGCGACCGAGCCGCCTCCGTCATGTCCAACCCAATCGCCGCCGTCGACCGGTTCCCGAGAGTCAGGCTCGGCCACGCGCCGACCCCGCTCGACCCGGCTCCGCGCCTCGGCGCCGCCCTCGGCATCGAGCTGTGGGTAAAGCGCGACGACTGCACGGGGCTCGCGTTCGGGGGCAACAAGGTGCGCCAGCTCGAGTTCCATCTCGGCGAGGCGCGGGCCCGCGGCGCCGACACCGTGCTGGTCACCGGGGCGGTGCAGTCGAACCTCGTCCGCGTCGCCGCGGCCGCGGCTCGCCAGCTCGGGATGGACGCGCACATCCAGCTCGAAGAGCGCGTGGACGAGGCCGGCCACCTCTACCGCGCCTCGGGCAACGTGCTGGTGGACCGGCTGCTCGGGGCGACCCTGCACTCGCTGCCCGTCGGCGAGGACGAGGCGGCGGCCGACGCGGCGCTCGAGCGCCTCGCCGGGGCGCTCGCCGACGAGGGCCGCCAGCCATACGTCGTTCACTCCGCTCCGGGGCACCCGCCGGTCGGCGGGCTCGGCTACGTCCTCGCCGCCGGGGAGGTCGTGACGCAGGCCGCGGCGCTCGGCATCGGGTTCGACGCGGTGGTCTGTGCCTCGGGCAGCGCGCTTACCCACGCCGGCCTCCTGGTCGGCCTGCACGTCCTCGACGAAGCGATGCCGGTGCACGGCATCTGCGTGCGACGGGATGCGCGCCGGCAGGCGGCCCGGGTGGCGCGGGTGGCGTCGGCCCTGGCTACGATGATCGAGCGCCCGGCGGCATTCGACGCGGGCGCGGTCGACGTGTGCGACGCGGTGCTCGCGCCGGGCTACGGCAGGCTCAACGACGCCGTGCACGAAGCGATCGAGATGGCGGCGCGGCAAGAGGCGCTGCTCCTCGACCCGGTCTACACCGGCAAGGCGATGGCGGGCCTGATCACCCACGTGCGTTCGGGGCGCATCGCCCCCGGCAGCCGGGTGCTCTTCCTGCACACCGGGGGACTGCCGGCCATATTCGCCTACGCGGACCGGCTGGGGAGCAGGAACTCTCCTCTGAAGTCCGACCACGGCTCGCGGCCCTTGAAGTCGCGGAATCCGAAGTCCAACATCATCCGCCGTCAACAGGTGGTGCCCCCACGCTCTCTGGCGCGGCGGCGGCCGGATGAGGGTGGGGTAGAATGAGCCCTCGAAAGGCGACGAGTTCGAAGTCGAGGCGCTCGAGCCGGATGCGGTCTGCGAACGCTAGAGTCCTGGCTTGGGTGTGACCTTCACTCTCGGAGGTCGAGCGCACCACCCGGCCCGAGCTCGACAGCGATCCGTCGCCATCCTGAAAGGAGAGCGGTCAGATGAGGAACAGACGAATCCAGCTTGCAGCCACGGCGGTCTTCGGTGCGTTGTTGCTGTCCGGGCTGTCGGTCGTGGCCCAGCAGCAGGCAGAGGAGCCGCCGCCGTTGGGCTTCTTCGTCACCAGTACCGGCCTCGGTGACGGCGCCAACCTGGGTGGGCTGGACGGCGCAGACGCCCACTGCCAGTCGCTGGCCGCCGCGGTGGGCGCCGGCGACCGCACCTGGCGGGCCTACCTGAGCACGCAGGGCGCCGGCGCCGTCAACGCGCGCGATCGGATCGGGGAAGGACCGTGGGCGAACTCGCAGGGCCTCGTCATGGCCACCAGCGTCGACGGCCTGCACTTCGACAACTCCAACTTGAACTGGACCCACTCGCTGGACGAGAGCGGCAACCAGTTCCCGTCGCGCATCGACGGAGACCCCGACTTCACGGAGCACGACGTCCTGACCGGCTCGCAGATCGACGGCACGGCGTTTCCGGAGGGCGACGACCGCACCTGCGGCAACTGGACCAGCAACGGCGAAGGCAGCGCCATGCTCGGCCACGCCGACCGCTACTCGTTCACGACGCCGGGTTCGCCGTGGAACACCGCCCACCCGTCACGCGGTTGCTCGCAGGACGATCTGGTGGCCACGGGAGGAGCCGGCCTGTTCTACTGCTTCGCCACCGACTGATGGACGTTCGATGACGGGGCGGCTGGCCGCCGTTCGTTTCATCGAGGTCCGGATGGACGTTCGATGACGAGGCGACCGGCCGCCCTTCGTGTTCATCGAGGTCCGGCGGCTGATCACCGGGCGCCGGACATCCCCCTGAAGGTCAGCTTCTGCATGCCCGCGCCCGTCGCCGCGAGGTAGAGATTGCCCCGCGAATCGGTCGCGATGTGGTGGCCGGCGCCGAGGATGCCCTCGGGACGGACGGTTCCGAGAATCGCGAGCGTGACGCGGTCGACGACGGCGATGCCGTCGTCGCCGCCCACGTAGAGGAACCGCTGCTCCGGGTCCGGGGACAGGGCCAGATTGCGCGCGAAGGGTGCGTCGGGCGTGATTACCTGGCCCACGAACGCCCCCGCGAGCGTGAACACCTGCACGCGGCGGTGCTCTCGGTCGGCGGCGTACACCAGGCCGTCGTGCGACACCCGGATGGCGTGCAGGACGTTGAAATACGAAGGACCCGGGTCTGAGAAGCTGGTCGGGTTCTGCACCTGACACTGGTCGTCGTCCACCGGCGTGTCGCCGAACGCTCCCCACCTCCGCTTGAAGCGACCGGTCTCGGCGTCGAACACGGCGACGCGGCGGTTGCCGTAGCCGTCGGCCACGAACAGCTCGTTGGTCGGCGGATGGACCTGCTGGTCCGCCGGCCGGTGCAGGTTCATCATGTCGGCATTGCCCCGGCTCGCGTCGGTGCGGCCGATCTGCATGACGAACGCGCCGTCCTGGGTGAACTTCAACAACTGGTCGTCGTTGACGGGCTCGACCCTGGGCACGCCGTTGGTCGGGCAGTTGTTGCCGCCGAGCCAGACGAAGCCCTCGTGGTCGATGTGGAGGCCGTGCTCCCGCTGGGGCCACTGGTAGCCGTCGGCCGGACCGCCCCAGGCCTTGACGAAGTTGCCGTCCGTGTCGAAGACGACGACCGGCGGCGCCGCCATCGCGTCGTTCTCGGCCGGGAGGGTCAGCGGGCGGTGCAGCACCCATACGTTGTCCTGCGCGTCGATGGCGATGCTCGAAGGCGCTCCCAGCCTCATTCCGGCCGGCACCGTGGGCCACGCCGCGTCGACCTCGAAGATCGGCAGGCCGGGACCCTGCGCCGTCGCCGTCTCCGCGGCGGGCGCCGAACCGCTCAGCCAGGCCGGCGCCGAGGCGCCGCCCGCCGCCGCGACCAGTGCCACGAGAACCGCCCGACGCAGTCGTTTGCTCTGCATGATTCCCTCCCCGTATCTCGGCATGGACCGACCCATGATAGCGCATATGCTATCATCGAGCCTTGCGTATCGTGGTGGACGCCAACGTCTTCGTTGCGGCGACGACGAGCACCCGCGGCGCAAGCCGGGAGACCCTGCGGCGCTGCCTGCGGGGCGGCTACGAGCCGCTGATGAGCGAGGCTCTCTTCGCCGAGTACGAATCGGTGCTGGCGCGGTCCGGGTCGTTCCATCGCTCGCCTGTCTCCGGCGAGGAGCGCCATGCGTTGTGGGCGGCCGTCGTCAGCCGTTGCGTCTGGGTGCGAGTCTACTATCTGTGGCGACCGAATCTGCCCGACGGGGCGGACAATCAACTGGTGGAGTTGGCCGTGGCGGGAAACGCGGAAGCCATCGTCACCCACAACACGCGGGAGTTCCGACGAAACGAGTTGCGCTTTCCCGGGTTGACCATCGTCACGCCGGGAGCGTTGATCGCGGAGAGCTGAACCATGTCGACCCTGACCATCCGCCTGCCCGACGATACGCACGCGCGGATGAAGGTACTCGCCCGTCATCGCGCCATCAGCGTGAACAAGCTGATGGAAGAGCTGTGCACCATCGCCGTCACGCAGCATGACGCCGAGACGCGTTTCCGTGCGCTGGCCGCGCGCGGCTCCGTGGACGAAGGGCTGCGTATCCTCGACAAGCTCGACGGCACCCTCGGGGCAGAGAGGTAGCCGGCCGGGCCGAGAGAGGTCAACGGACTACACCTTGTACTCGGGATTCCTGTTCGATCACAACAAACAACGGTGGATTCCGTATGGAGGGGAGAAGCGTGCGATCGGGCGACGGGGGTGCTGGCGTTGGTCAGAGGCGGGGTCGCCAAGGAACGGCATGAAGCTGACCCGTCAGGCCCGGCCCACCTGACTTTCGCCTGGAACCGGGCCAAGTAGCTGACAGCCAGAGGGTTGGACTTTCGCCCCCGTGGTGGGCCCGATGGGCGAATGGGCCGCCGGGGCCGTGAAAATTGGGGATGACATTGCACACGCCCTGATGCCGGAAGAGATGGCGTATGCTCCCGAAGAAGCTGAGGGTCACGAAGCGCAGGGGCAGACACCCCCAGAAGGCCCTCAGCGACGCCTTCTGCCGCAACGTCGCCGAGGCCGGCCGGTACGCCGACGGCAACGGGCTCTACCTGCACGTGGACCCCTCGGGGGCCCGGCGGTGGGTGCAACGCCTGGTGGTGCACGGCCGTTCCCGGGCCCTGGGCCTCGGCGGCTACGGCCTGGTCACGCTGGCCGAGGCCCGCGCCAGGGCGCTGGCCAACCGGAAGCTGGCCCGCGCGGGCGGCGACCCCAAGACGCCGGTCGTCAGGCCTCGATCGGCGGGCGTGCCGACCTTCGAGGAGGCGGCGGCCAGGGTCGTCGACATCTACAGCGGGGCGTGGCGGCAGGGCAGCAAGACGGCGAGGCAGTGGCGGGCGAGCTTCCGCGACCACGTCTTCCCGTACCTCGGCGACACGAGCGTCGATCGGGTGACGTCGGCCGACATCATGACCGCGCTGCAGCCCATCTGGACGCGGAAGCACGTCACCGCCCGGAAGGTGCACCAGCGCATCGGCGCCGTCATGCGCTGGGCGATCGCCCAGGGCTTCCGGACCGACAACCCGGCCGGAGAACCGATCACGGCGGCGCTGCCGCGGCGGCCGGCGCCGGTCGAGCACCGGCGGGCGCTGCCGCACGGCGAGGTGGCCGCGGCCGTCGTGACGGTCCGCGGCTCCGACGCCTGGGTGGGGACGAGGCTCGCGTTCGAGTTCCTGGTGCTGACGGCGACGCGCTCGGCCGAGGTCCGGCTGGCGAGGTGGCGCGAGGTCGACCTGGCGGCGCGCGTGTGGGCGATCCCGGCCTCGCGGATGAAGGCGAAGCGCGAGCACCGGGTGCCGCTGAGCGGCCGGGCGGCCGAGGTCCTGGGCGAGGCGGCGGAGCTGCGGCCCTCGCCGGCGCCGCACGAGCTGGTGTTCACCAGCGTCCGCGGCGGGCTCATCGACGCCTCGACAATCTCGAAGCTCGTGGCCGAGCTGGGCATCGCGGCGGTGCCGCACGGCTTCCGGTCGTCGTTCCGCGACTGGGCCTCGGAGCGCACCGACTACCCGCGGGAGGTGGTCGAGGCGGCCCTGGCCCACACGGTCCGGAACCAGACCGAGGCCGCGTATGCGCGGTCCGACCTGTTCGAGCGCCGGCGCCACCTGATGGACGACTGGACGGGGTACGTGACCGCGGCGGCCAGCCGGGCGGCGTCGCAGGGCGGATAGCTACGGGTCCACCGAGCCCATCATCTCGCCGGTCTCGATCGTGATCATCGTCGGAACCGCCGCCGCCGAACGGCGCTACCGCCTCAGGTAGCGCCGGTAGCCGCCGATGGCCAGGAAGACCGCCAGCAGGAGCTGGGCGATGACCGGCAGGGCCGGGACCGCGGCATCCCAGAGGTAGAAGCTCACCGAGTTGGTCTGCATGCCGCCGACCATCCCGTAGAGCGTCAGCATCTCCGGCGAACCCGAGCCGGAATCCGGCTCGCCGTCCTCGACCGCCATCACCATCGTCATGCCGGTCGTCTCACCGGTCATGATCATGATGGACTCGGCGCTATAGTCATCCCCGCTGGCCGTGCTGGCCCCGTCGCGCATGATCATCACCTCGGTATCCATCCGAACGGCAGAGCTGGCCGTCGCCGTCAGCTCGGCCGACCCGCCCTCGACGAGGTTCATGTCCTCGGGCCCGGACAGCGTGTAGGTGATCTCCATGTCGTTGTCGCCCACCTCCAGGGTCAGCGAGCCCACGATCACCGACCCCATCACCGCGTTCAGCGTCAGGCTCTCCATGCCTTCCACCTCGTCGTCGTCGGTGGCCATCAGCATGGCGGTGCCCGCGGTCCCGCCCTCGGCGATCGTAATCGTCATCGGGTCGAGGCTGTAGTCGGCCTCGCCGGCGGTGGTGCCGGCGTAATGCAGCTCGATCATGGTGCCGGCCATCACCGCCTGGCTGGCCGTCGCGGTGATCGTGACGGCGTCGCCGCCTTCCATGACGGACATCTCGGAGGCCTCCACCATGTACGTGGTCTCTGCCCGGTCCACCGACGCCGAGTACGTAACCTCCGCGATGCTCCGGCTGCCGCTGTCCACCCCCGTCACCATGATCATGGCGGACCCCGCGGACATGGGCGTGAGCGTCAGCATCATTCCGCTGCTGCCCGCCTCGAGCACGCCCGGCCTAGAACGACGCTTGTGGTCGTCTCCGGCCAGTCGAACAGATCGTCCGCCATGAGGGTCAGCATCTCGCCCGGATTCCACAGCCCGTTGTCACCGGCGCCCTTCTCCCTCCCGTCCATGACCGCGTCGTAGACTTCGTCCTCCGACCTCGGGTAGATCTTCTTGGCCGTGGTGTCGACGAAGGTGATGGGACCAATCGCGACCTCGTAGGTCTCGGTGCCGTTTTCCTTGGTAGCGCCCTCCACCACGCCCATCAACGTCAGCATCTCCTCGCCGACGTCCTCATCATTCAACACGTCCAGGGTGAACATGCCCTCCCCGGTGGTCGTGCCCGCGGGGATCGACACCGGCGAGCCACCGAGCCTGTAGTCCTGACGGCTGGCGCTGCTGCTGTCCGCGTGCGACAACGTGATCTTGATCGCCTCGCTGGTAACGTCGTCCGACGAGGTCCCGTCCGACTCCTTGCTCCGATCCGCTTCCAGCGTCAGCGTACCCACTTGGCCTTCCACCAAGGTCTCCACGGCCGTGTCTTTCTTGTCGACCGTGATCGTGATGCCGTCCAGTGAGATCATCGGCAGCTTGTGCTGGTCGATCACCATCACCGTGAGGCTCGTCGCCTCGCCCCCCCGGACGAGAAGCGGGCGTCTGCCAATATGCCGTCAGTGTAACGGTGTCGTCTATTCTGTCCCCATCATTGTCTTGCGTCGAGAACGGCACCTCTTCCGTGCCGCCCGTCTGTCCCGTCGGCGATGCCGCGGGGATTGTGAACGTCTCGCTGATGCTGGACGTGGTACCTGGTCAGGGAGTAGTCTGAATCGTCGTTCATCGAGTCCAGGGTCACTCTGAGGTCTACCGCGGCAGTCTTTAGCGGCACCGCCTCCAGCTCAAGGGTCTCGTCGTCTCCTTCATCCACTTCGACGTCACCAGAGGGGCTAAGGAGACGCCTCAGCACGAAGGTCTGCGTTTCAACGTCCTCGACCTTGAAGCCGTCCGAGTCGCTGGGAATGGCGTTGCCGTCACCATCCGTCGCCGTCGTCGACGCCGTGACGGTGAAGTGTTCGTCTTCCGCATCCGGATCTCGGTGGGTTCTCAAACGGACCGTCTCTGACTGAGTCGTACCACTGTCTCCCCAGGCGAAGGTCACATCTGGAGGGCTGGCGGTACCTCGGGCAGTACCTTCCCAACTCACGTCGGCAGGACCGCTGCTGCCAACGCCATAGAGATCAACAGTAGCCGCACCGGTTTCGCCCTGCATGTCGGCGGCCTTCGTACCGTCACTGGCCAAGGCCAAAGAGACTACAAAGTTGGCGTTGGCGGCTGCGCCGTCCGGGTCGACCATCACCGTCACCGACACCACCCCGGCGTCTTCTACCGTGTCAGGCACGGATACCGTGATCGTCTGCGCGGCGGCCGAATCCACCCCCGGCGCGAACACAACCCCCAACAGCGCCACCCACTTCAGCGCCCTGCAACTGCCTCTCGCGAAAATCGCTCCTGTCCGCATGTCGCAATCTCCCTTGTGAATCAGTCCGTCTGTCGCCAGCAGCGGGGGGAAACCAGACCATCCGCCCCCTGCCTCCCCCCGGTGTCGACTACCGCTCCGCATCTGCCTCGGGCCTCCTGCCTCCTGCCGCGGGCGGCGAATTGTGCACGGACTTGGTGACGCCCGATTTCGGGATCACCGCAAGTCCCTGACCGTCAATGGGTTGCGAGCGGCCGTCAGAAGCTCGCATGACTGCGTGCTCCACGGCGGGTTCACCGTGCTTGCCGACCCGAGACGAGCCGACTCGCCGCGCGCAACGGCGGCGGGCGCCTGCGCTTGCGCGAGTTCCGGATGGACTTCGGGGGCACCTGATGCCGGCGACGCCGGGGCTCTTGGAATGCCGGGGCCGACATAGTGAAAGCACGTGCGCGATCACGCGCTGGGCAGGTGCGCGTCGGTCGGAGATCTTCTTTTTGTTGATGATCGAGCAAAAAAACACTACTGGATCACAAAACAGGTACTTTTCAGCATCTCTGGATCACATATGGATCGTGTCAGTTGTGTACTATCCACCGTGGCGGTGCGGGGTCCTTTTCAGGCAGGACACGGCGGCCCTCCCCACATGGTCGCTGGCCGGGGTCCCGCCCGCCACCAACCGCCGCCAAGGCCGAAACACGTCGTGATGCCGGACGAGATGGCGAATGCTGCCAAGAAAGCCGAGGGCCACGAAGCGCAGGGGCAGACACCCCGAGAAGGCCCTCACGGACGCCTTCTGCCGCAACGTCGCCCAGGCCGGTCGGTACAGTGACGGGAACGGGCTCTACCTGCACGTGGACCCCTCGGGCGCCCGGCGGTGGGTGCAGCGCCTGGTGGTGCAGGGCCGTTCGCGGGCCCTCGGCCTCGGCAGCTACCGCCTCGTCTCGCTGGCCGAGGCCCGCGCGACGGCGCTCGCCAACCGGAAGCTGGCCGGCGAGGGCGGCGACCCGACATCCCTCGGCCGGCGACGCTCCCCGGGCGTGCCGACCTTCGAGGAGGCGGCGGTCAGGGTCGTCGACATCTACAGCGGGGCGTGGCGGCAGGGCAGCAAGACGGCGGGCCAGTGGCGTGCCACCCTCCGCGACTACATCTTTCCGCACCTCGGCGACATGAGCGTCGATCGGGTGACGTCGGCCGACGTCATGGCGGCGCTGCAGCCCATCTGGACGGGGAAGCACGTCACCGCCCGGAAGGTGCACCACCGCGTCAGCACGGTCATGCGCTGGGCGATCGCGCAGGGCTACAGGGCCGACAATCCGGCCGGCGACGCGATAACGGCGGCGCTGCCGCGGCGGCCGGTTCCGGTCCAGCATCGCCGGGCGCTGCCGCACGGCGAGGTCGCCGCCGCGATGCACGCGGTCCGGGCAGCGGACGCCTGGACCGGGACGAAGCTGGCGTTCGAGCTGTTGGTGCTGACGGCGACGCGGTCGGCCGAGGTCCGGCTGGCGAGGTGGAGCGAGGTCGACCTGGTGGCGCGGTTGTGGACGATCCCGGCCTCGCGGATGAAGGCGAAGCGCGAGCACCGGGTCCCGCTGAGCGGCCGGGCGGCCGAGATCCTGGGCGAGGCGGAGAGGCTGCGGCCTTCGCCGGCGCCGCACGAGTTGGTGTTCACGAGCGTCCGCGGCAAGCTGATCGACGGCTCGGCGATCTCGAAGCTCGTGAGCGACCTCGGCATCGCGGCGGTGCCGCACGGCTTCCGGTCGTCGTTCCGCGACTGGGCGTCGGAGCGGACGAGCCACCCGCGCGAGGTGGTCGAGGCGGCACTGGCCCACGCGGTGCGGGACCAGACCGAGGCCGCGTATGCGCGGTCCGACCTGTTCGAGCGCCGCCGCCACCTGATGGACGACTGGACGGAGTACCTGGCCGAGACGCGCGGGCAAGTACTCTCGTTGAAGCGCTGAAGCGGCCTCCGTTCCCCGAGGATCGCGCCGAAACCGACGAAGTCCCGCACGCCGGCTTTCGCCACCCGGACAGCGGCGCCCCCCCCAAGCACGGCAAGGACTGCCGGGCGATCCGCGTCCGATCTGTCCGGAGTCGATCCAGTGTGATATTTTTGCCGTGTACAGAGACTGGTGGGCGATAGAAAGGCGATTTCTTGACGGTCAACCGCGCCGGGCGCCTTCTGCTTTCGCCTGCCGCGAGCCGGGCTTTTTGAGGTGAATCCGTGAAGGAGAGTCCCGCCACGCTGCGGCGACAGGTCCAGGCGCTCGAGGAGCGCGTCTCCAGGTTGAGCAACGCTGTCCTGCGCATCAGCTCGAGCCTCGACCTCGACACGGTGCTGCAGGAGGTCGTCGACAGCGCCCGCGCGCTGGCCGACGCCCGCTACGGCGTCATCACGACCGACGACGGCGCCGGGAACGTGCAGGAGTTCGTCACCTCCGGCTTCACGCAGGCCGAAAAGCAACAGATGGCCGACTGGACGGACGGGCCGCGGCTGCTCAAGCACTTTCGCGACCTCGAGGCCCCCCTGCGGCTGTCGGGCCTGCGCGACTATGTCAGTGCGCTCGGCTTCTCCTCGAACCTGATGCGGTCGGACACGCTGATGGGCACGCCGATGCGTCACCACGACGAGCACGTCGGCAACTTCTTTCTCGCCGAAAAGGAGGGGGGACGGGAGTTCACCGAGGCCGACGAGGAGGTGCTGGTGCTGTTGGCCTCACAGGCCGCCACCGCCATCGCCAACGCCCGCGCGCACCGCGACGAGCGACGGGCAAGGGCGGACCTCGAGACGCTGATCGAGACCTCGCCGGTGGGGATCGTGGTCTTCGACGGTGCGACCGGCGCGCCGGTGTCGTTCAACCGGGAGGCGCGGCGGATCGTCGAGGGTCTCAGCAAGCCGGGACACCCCGTCGAGGAGCTGCTCGACACGATGACGTGCCGGCGGGCCGACGGGCGCGAGATCTCTCTGGCGGAGTTCCCGATTGCGCAGCACATGAGCACAGTCGAGACCGTGCGCGCCGAGGAGATCACGCTCTCGGTGCCCGACGGCCGCTGCATCACCACCCTGGTCAACGCCACGCCGATCCGTTCACGGGACAGCACGGTCGAGTCGATGGTGGTCACCCTGCAGGACCTCGCGCCGTTGGAGGAGCTGGAGCACATGCGCGCCGAGTTCCTGGGCATCGTGAGCCACGAGCTGCGGACGCCGCTGATCTCCATCAAGGGCTCGACGGCCACCGTGCTGAGCGCCTCGACGGTGCCCGACCCGGCCGAGATGCTGCAGTTCTTCCGGGTCATCGACGAACAGGCCGACCACATGCGCGGCCTGATCGGCGACCTGCTCGACCACGGGCGGATCGTGACGGGCACGCTGTCGGTGTCGCCCGAGCCGATGGAGGTCGCCGCGTTGCTGGACCAGGCGCGGAACACCTTCCTGAGCGGCGCCGGCAGCCGCACCCTCAGCGTCGACCTGCCGGAGGACCTGCCTCGGGTGATGGCCGACGGGGCGCGAATCGTTCAGGTCCTCGGCAACCTCCTGTCCAACGCGGCGAGGCACTCTCCCGAGTCGGCTCCCATCCGCGTCGCAGCCGTACGCGACGGCGTACACGTGGCGGTCTCGGTGGCCGACCGGGGCCGTGGCGTGCGCGCCGAGCAGTTGCCGCACCTGTTCCGCAAGCACTCGTCGGCGGACGGTGGCGAGGGGGCGCGGGGGGCCGGTCTGGGCCTGGCCATCTGCAAGGGGCTGGTGGAGGCGCACGGTGGCCGCATCTGGGCCGAGAGCGGCGGTCCGGGGCGCGGCACGACGTTCACCTTCACCGTACCGGTGGCCGAGGAGGCCCCCGCCGGCGTCGCCGGCCCGCCGCCGGTCGCGCCGCGGAAGGCGCGGGAGAAGACGCGCATTCTGGTCGTCGACGACGACCCGCAGATGCTGCGCTACGTCCGCGATGCGCTCACCCGGGCGGGCTACGAGGCCATCGTCACCGGCGACTGCGAGGAGCTGGCCGACCTCGTGAGGACCCGCGCCCCCGCGTTGGTCCTGCTGGACCTGTTGCTCCCCAGCACCGACGGGATCGTGCTGATGGAGCGCGTCCCCGAGCTGAGCGACCTGCCGGTCATCTTCATCTCCGCCTACGGCCGGGACGAGACCGTCGTCAGGGCGCTGGACGCGGGCGCCGCCGACTACATCGTCAAGCCGTTCTCACCGTCGGAGCTGACGGCGCGCGTGCGGGCAGCCCTGCGCCAACGGTCGCAGCCCGAGCCGTTCGAGCTCGGGGAGCTGACCATCCACTACGACCAGCGCCGGGTCGCCGTGGCCGGGCGGCCGGTGGAGCTGACGGCGACCGAGTACGACCTGCTCCGCGTGCTCTCGATCAACGCGGGACGGGTGCTGACGTACGGCTCGCTGCTGCGCCAGGCGTGGGGCAGGCGGAGGCCGGAGGCCACCGACCCCAAGCTCGTCCGCGCCGTCGTGAGGCGGCTCCGCCGCAAGCTGGGCGACGACGCGGCGAACCCGGCCTACATCCGCAACCAGCACGGGGTCGGCTACCGCATGCCGGGCCCCAACGAGACCGACGGATGACACCGACATGGCCCGCCCCGATGTAGGATTCGGCGAATGACCCCGACGCTCGAATCGGTTGCAGGCTGCCTTTCCACCACCAACATGCTGATGCCGCTCGTCCTCGGCGACCTCACGGACGAGTTGGCGCGGCGGCGGACACGCGACGGCGACGGGCCGTCGATCGCCTGGGCGGTGGGCCACATGCTGGATTACCGTTGCCAGTTGATCGGACTGCTCGGTACGCCGAGGGCGAGTCCCTTCGACGTCGCGTTCGCCACATCCGGCGCGACCGATGGAGCAGACTACCCCACCGTGGCCGAGCTTCGGCGGCATTGGAAGGAGATGGAAGCCGATCTCGAGGCGGCCATCGAGGGCGCGAGCGAGGCGACGGTCCGCGCCGCCATCGAGGGTGGCCCCTTCGCCGGCCAGTCGGTCCTCGACGCCGTTGCGTTCTTCACGTTCCACGAGGCGTACCACATGGGCGCGCTCGGCGCGATCCGCAAGGCCATGGGGCTGGCGGGACCGGCAGAGCTGGCGATGGCGCGAGCAGACGGCTAGTGTCCTGCAACTGTGGTTCGTGGAACAATTGTGTGCGGCATTACTTCTGTTCTTGCAGGCACGTACGGAGACGAAAACCGTTCACGAACTTCGCGGCCGGGACACTGGCAGCCTGCGCTGAGGCCCTTCTGCCGATCGATCTACTGACTCGCGACGAAGGCGCACAACTCGCGCAAACCTCGGCCGTCCGAGTCGGAAACACGTAGCGGCCCGTCTGGAACGAAGGGTGTCCGCCTACGTTGGGCACGGCGTCAACGCGTTCCCGGGACGTCTCTCGGGGCGAACGGGTCCGCCGCACCATGCTCGATCAGGAACGCGGCCACGTCGTCGAAGCTGTCGTCCAGGGCCGCGTCGACCGCGGTCCGCCCGAGGGCGTCGGCCGCGTCGACGTCGGCGCCCAGCTCCACCGCCGCCCTGACCGCGGCCAGCGTCGCCGCCTCCATCTCGGCCGGATCCGGTCCCCGCCCGAGCTCCGTCGCTTCCGCGACCCGCGCGCGGTGATCCACCGCCCAGAGGGGGTCGGGGCCTCCCAGGCCGACCGCCGCCATGAGGGCGGTCGTCTCGCCTTCCTCGAGCCACATCCGGCCCGCCGACGTCCGCCGGTCACGGGTCCAGTACCGCGGGCCGTGGGTGGCCAGGGGGTCGGCGCCGTGGCGGGCGAGGAGGCGCATGAGGCCGGCCTCGCGATGGCGCGCGGCCAGCCAGTACGCCGGCGCCCCGACGTACCACGGCGGGAAGAAGAAGTCCGCGCTGTCGCGCGTGTACCGGGTCGAGGCCGACACCCGGGCGTTCGGGTCCGCCCCAGCCGACAGCAAGGCCTCCGCCAGGACCGCGTCCCGGTGCAGGATCGCCGCGTGCAGCGGCGCATAGCCGCCCCCGGCCGCGTTCGGGTCGGCGCCGCTGTCGAGCAGGAACGCGCCGACGGCGCGGTTGCCGCTGAGGGCCGCGATGGCCAGTGCGCCGGCCCCGTCGGGCGTCGCCTCGTTCACGTCGGCGCCCGCGGCCACTAGCAGCCGGGCCGAGGCGAGATCGCCCACGCGGGCCGCGAACAGCAGCGGCGTGAACCCGCCGCTCGCGACCTCGGTGATGTAGCACTCCTCCCGCGGCACGCACTCCAGGCCGTAGTTCGCGTACGTCGAGATGGTCTTGACGGTCTCGGTGAACGTGGTCGACCGCGCGCCGACGTCGGCGCCGTGGACCAGCAGCACCTCCACCACCGCGGCGTGCCCCTGCGCGACCGCCCACATGAGGGCGGTCTGCTCTCCGTAGGCGCCTTCCGCGGTGGCCGCGTCGACCTCGGCCCCGGCCGCGAGCAGCCGGGCCACGACGTCGACGTTGCCGGCCCGGGACGCGGTCATCAGGGGCGTCTCGCCGAACGGCAACGCCCGGTTCGGGTCGGCCCCCGCCGCCAGCAGGGCCCCGGCCATGGCCGGGCTGCCGTTCTCGCACGCGGCCCAGAGCGGCGTCACCCCGAGGTCGTTCGCCGCGTCGACCTCGACCCCCGCGCCGATCAGCAGCTCGGCGATCTCGCGATTGTCGTGGTAGCTCGCCCAATGGAGCGCGGTGGAATCGTCGCCCTCGCGGGCGTCGACGTCCGCGCCCTCCTCGAGCAGCGTGCGCACCGCGGCCCAGTCGGCGCGCCGCGCGGCGTCGGCGAGCGCCGCCTCGGGCGGCGCCGCGGCGGCGGCATGAGCGCCCACCAGGGCCAGCAGCAACCCGGATCGGCAGACGTGCGCCATCCGCATCCCGGCGGAGCTCCCGCCACGGGTTCCCGTCATCGGTATTCTCCTCCCGCCTCGGCAGGCCGCTACGCGACCCCGCGCTCGCGTGGGTGAAGTTCGCCGGCGCGAAACCCTTGCGGCGCAAGCCCCCAGCCCGGAATCGCCGCCTGCGGTTCCGATCGCCGCCCGGACCAACGTCGGCGCCTCCTGGTAGTCCGTCACGTCCCAATCTCAGGACACGGACATAAGTACAGAGCCCGCGTTCGTCAACGAATCGCAGCCCGCGTATCCGAACCCTCGGTCATGACGCAGCACCAGGCCAAGCGGCCGTCCTGCCGCGCTGACGCCTACACTTCCGACAGCGTGTCGATCTCGTGGATGGGCAACGCCCCGGTGCTGTTGCCGACCCGCTCCAGGGGGAAGTCGAACTTGTCCATCAGCGACAGCAGGAGATTGGCGTGCGAGGTCCTCCCGTCGTAGACGAGGTGCCGCCCGCCCTTGATCCGCCCCCCCGCGCCGCCGAGCACCAGGATGGGGACGTTGTTGCCGGCGTGGCGGGTGCTGTTGGACATGCACGTGCCGTACATGAGGGTCATGTTGTCCAGCATCGACCCGTCGACGTCGGGCGTCGCCCGCAGCCGCTCGAGATACCTCGCGGTCAGGGTCGCGTGGTACGCGTTGACCTTCGACATCCGGGCGATGAGGGCCGGGTCGTTGCCGTGGTGCGACAGGGGATGGTGGGGGTCGGAGACGCCCACCTCGGGATAGGTCCTCGTGCTCTGCTCACGGCCGAGCATGAACGTGGCCACGCGGGTGATGTCGCTCTGCAGGGCGAGGAACTGCAGGTCGAACATCAGCTCGACGTGCTCCTCGAACGTGGGCGGCACGCCCCGCGGCTCCTGCGCGAAGACGTCGGGACTCACGTCGCTCTTCGACTCCGCCACCTCGATGCGCCGCTCGACGTCGCGGATGGCCGCCGCGTAGTCCTCGACCTTGCGGCGGTCGTCGGCCCCGACCCGGCGCTCGACGTCGGCCAGCTTGTCCGTCACCGAGTCGAGGATGCTGCGCTTCTCGCGCATGCGCGCCCGCCGCACCGCGGGGTCGGTCGAGCCGCTGTCGCCGAACAGCCGCTCGAACACCGCCCGCGGGTTGTTCTCCATCGGCAGCGGCGTGGTGGGCGTGCGCCACGAGATGGTCTGGGTGTACGCGCAACTGAGGCCCGAGGTGCACTGCCCGGCGTTGGCCTCCTTGTCTATCGACAGCTCGAGCGACGCGAGCGGCGTCGAGGCCCCGAACTCGCTCGCGAGCATCTGGTCGATGGACGTGTCGGCCAACACGTCGGTCTCCGACGTGCCCCCGCGCCGCGTGCCGGTGAGGAACGAGCCCGACGCGCCCGCATGCACGTAGGTCCACGACGCGTTGAGCCCCGAGAAGACGAGCATCTGATCGCGGAACGCCGCCAGGGGCTGGAGAATCGGGGTCAGCTCGAAGTCGCGCCCCGCCGCCGTCGGCGACCAGTACTCCATCGCCATCCCGTTCGGCACGAAGATCGCCTGGAAGCGGCGAGGTCTGGCCGCCTTCGTTGCCAGCGCCGACACGCCGGGCGCCATGGCGTCCAGGAACGGCAGGGCCACGGTGGCGCCCACGCCGCGCAGGACCGTGCGGCGGGACAAGGGTTTCGCGGTGAAGATGTTGGTGCCTCTCATGTCAGTCCTCTCGTCGGCTCGCGTTCGGCCACGCGAGCCGCGACCGCTCCCGTATCGTTCTGCCGCCTCGCCTGCCGGGGTCGCACCCGCTCCCCCGTCACTCCGCCGCCCGCCGCATCAGGAACGCCGGACTCTCGACGACCCCGAAGACGACGGAAGACCAGCGGTACCCCTCGGCGGCCGCGTCGCGGACGATGGCGCGCACCGTCGGCTGGTCGTAGTGGCGCAGCTCGCGCCCGAGGGCATAGGCCAGGAGCCGCTCGGTGAGCGTGCCCACGAACTGCTCCGGCTCTTCGAGCAGCACGCCGCGCAGCCCGGCGAGGCCCTCAGCCGCCACGCCGTTGGCCAGGGTGCCGGAGGCGTCGACGGGATGCCCCGTCTCGGTGACCGTCCGCCACCGCCCGATGGCGTCGTAGTGCTCCAGCATGAAGCCCGGCGGGTCGATGCTCCGGTGACAGCTCGCGCACGCCGGGTTGCGCCGGTGCAGCTCCAGACGCTCGCGCATCGACGCCGGCGCGCCGCCCTCCCCGCGCTCGGGCAGCGCCGGCACGTCGGGCGGCGGGCCCGGCGGCGGCGCCCCGAAGATGGCCTCGAGCAGCCACCGCCCCCGCAGCACCGGCGAGGTCCGGTGCGGGTAGGAGGTCAGCGACAGCAGCGAGCCGTGGCCCAGCAACCCGCCCCGCTGATCGAGGTCGGGCAGGGTCACGCGCCGGAACCGGCTTCCGTAGACCCCGGGGATGCCGTAGTGGCGCGCGAGCCGCTCGTTCACGTACGTGTAGTCGGCGCCGAGGAGGTCGAGGACGCTCCGGTCCTCGTCGATGGTGCTGCCGATGAACCGCGCCGTCTCCTGCCGGAACGCCTCCACCAGGTCCTGGTCGAAGTCGGGATGGACCGAGGGTTCGGCCTTGACCTCGTCGAGGTTCCGCAGGTGCAGCCACTGCGCCGCGAAGTCGCTCACCAGCGCCTCGCTGCGCGGGTCGGCGAGCATGCGCCGCACCTGGCCGCGGATGACGGCGGGGTCGGTCAGTTCGCCGCGCTCGGCCGCGTCGAGCAGCTCCTCGTCGGGGATGCTGCTCCAGAGGAAGAACGAGAGCCGCGAGGCGAGCTCAAGGTCGGGCAAGGCGTACGCCTGCCCCGGCGCCGCGCCGGGCGGGTCCTCCTGCACCCGCAGGAGGAAGTCGGGATCGACGAGCAGCCGCTCGAGGGCGAGCTGGATGCCGGTGTCGAAGCCGCCGTCCGGCTTCGCCCGCCCGTCGCGGAAGAAGTCGAGCAGGGTCTCGACGTCGGCGTCCGTGGGCGGCCGGCGGTAGGCGAGGCGGGCCAGCCGCGTCAGGATGCGCCGGGCGCACGCCTCCTCGTCCGACGCGGCGGCGGGCCGGCACGCGAAGATGCGGCGCCGGCTCGGCGTGTCGGCGGGCACCGCGCCCTCGTAGGGCCCCTCGATGGTCAGGGCCTGGACCTCGGCGTTGCCGTGGTACTTCTCGTCGTTCGACAGGACCGCGCCCTTCATCGGCGGCTGCCGCGGTCCCTCGGCCTCCCAGCGGTTCCGGACGAAGGAGACGCCGACGACGTGCGGCCCGCCCTCGACCTCGGCGCGGACCTCCAGGTGGGCGGCCGACTCGCGGACGTAGCGCTCCCACTCGGGGTCGCCCGCCTCCGCCGGCGACCACGTGTGCGGGGCCGGCGTGCCCGGCGCCTCGCCCCCCACCGTGAACCGTTGGACGAGCCGCCCGTCGATGCGGAGGTCGAGCAGGTTCCTGCGTCCCATGCCGCGAACGTAGTCCTGCCAGTTGGTCGTCAGCCCGATGCGGAAGATGTAGTTGCCGTCGGCGGGGAAATGGTAGGTGGCGCTGAGGCCGCCGCGGGATCCGAGCGGCAGGTCCTCGCTCTGCCGGTCCGCCTGCGTCAGCAGCACCGAGTTCTCGAACCGCGCGAAATCGGGCGCGGTCATCACGCCGGTGGCCAGCCGCGAGATCTTCCGCGCCGCCGACAGGTACCGCTCGAGCTGCGCGGTCGAGATGGAGAGCACCTCGGCGTTGTTGTCGAACCCGGTGTCCGACGTCTCGTCGCCGGGCAGCAGCGCCGCCACGTCGACGTCGAGGGCGAGGAGGTCGCGGACGGCGTTGCCGTACTCGGTGCGGTTGAGGCGGTGCATCGAGCCGGTCCGCCCGGGGTTCGGGTCCGCGGCGGCCGCCTCGTCGATGCGCGACGCCAGCCAGGCGGCGGCCGCGCGCGACTCCTCCCGGCCGGGCCGCGGCAGCCCGGCGGGCGGCATCGAGCCCGCGCCGAGCCTCGCGATCACCCGCTCCCACCGCTCGGCGTCGGCGACCGGCCGCTCGGCGTCCACCGTGTCGAGCGCGAGCCCCGTCGCGCGGAGCTGCGCGTCGAGCACCGACGCGGACCCGCCGACCGCACCGACCCGGCCCTCGTTGTGACAACTGACGCAGTAACGATCCAGAAGGCCGCGGACGGATTGGGAGGAAGCCGGCGGCTGGGCAGCTTCGGCGGCGAGAAGGCGGCCGGAGGGAGGGCCGGGAGCCCAGCTCCCCGCCGTCCCCACGGCAACCGCGGCGGCTGCGAGCATGGCCGGCACCGAGCCGGCCCGCAATACTCTCATCGTCCCTTCCAGGTCACTGCCCCCCGTCGGTCGGCACGGAAGCCGGCGCCGGGAACGGGTACCCCGGAGGCCCGTACGTGTAGTACGCCCCCAGGTCGTCGATGGCGTCCATGTCCGGATAGAGCACCCCGAACGCCGGCGCCTCGCGGCTGCCCCGCGGCGAGTACCAGACGGCCCCGTCCCGCGTGATCTGGATCTTGGGCGAGTCGGCGTGCCGCTGCGGCTTCGGATAGAACGTGAACTCCTCCGTCCGCGGGTCGAACTTCCAGAGCGTCGCGCCGTGCTCGCCGTCGGTCCGCTGGCCGACGTCGGGGGCCCAGATGTTGTCCCAGGGGTCGGCCGCGACGTCGTAGGGCTCGGCGTTCTGCTGCGGGATCGTGAACTCGGACATCTTGCCCGTCGACTGGTCGAGCTTGACCAGCTTGCCGGCCCGCTTGCCGGCCGAGTAGATGCCCCACCAGATGTTGTTCTGCGAGTCGACGTTCAGCCGCCGCGTGTGGCCCGGGTAGGTGGGGGCGGTGAACTCGGTCCACGAGTTGTTCGACGTGTCGAACTTCACGATCTTGCCGCCGCTCCACAGCGCGATCCAGATGTTGTCGTCGCGGTCGGCCACGACCCCGTAGGGGATGGCATGCGGGGTCGGGATGCGGAACACCGACACCTCGCCGGTGGCGCGGTCCCACTTGCTGAGGGCCCCGCCCATGATCCAGCCGACGTAGATGTTGCCCTTCGAGTCCATGGCCAGCGACTGCATGAACTTCGTGGGGTTGCGCACCACGTCGTCGGGGTCCATCGGAATCTGGTACTCGAACGTCTCGGTCTCGGGGTTGAACCCCAGCAGCCGCTTCTCCTTGGCGCCGGTGCGGCCCCGGTGCTCGGGCAGCCAGATCAGGCCCGACGGGTCGATGAGGATCTCGTGGTTGCCGTTCCGCGGATCGGGATAGAGGTACTCCCACTGCTCGCCGGTGCGGGGGTCGAGCTTGACGAGCCGGTGCGGCACGCCGCGGTCGACGAGCCAGACGTTGCCGTCGGCGTCGAAGCGCGGGTCCTGGCCGTAGCGGCCGACCCGGTCGCGGGCCCACGGCTCGTCGTTGACGCCCTCGCCGGGGCCGTCCTTGGCGAGGTAGTACTCGATGTACATCGCCTTGCCGAGGGCCTCCTCGTCGACCGGCGTCTGCTGCTCGATGGCCACGCGCCGGCGCTTGCTGTCGGGCCCGAAGTTCTCGACGACGTAGGCGAGCAGGTCGTCACGGTCCTGCCGGCCGAAGCGGAACGTCGACGCCCGGAACGACAGCAGCCCCTGCGCGTAGCGGGTGGGGTCCTGCTCGCCGAGGGTGCTGCCGACCATGTGGTCGATCCAGGTCTCCCACTGCCGCTGGGTCCCGGGACGCGTGGGGAAGAAGTTCTCGCCGTGGCACGCCATGCACACCTGCTCGGCGACCGCCTTGCCGGGCCCCGGCGGGTAGATCTCGTCGTAGCTGGCGTACTCGAACGTCCCCGATCGGCCGCTCTCCATCGCGGTCCGGCCGGCGGGGATGACGAGCGGGGGTGCGTCGCCCGAGAGCGGCCCCAGGGTCAGGTCGACCTCGGCCGCGTCGCCGGCGCTGACGGTGACGGTCTGGACGTCCGACTCGAGGTGCTTGGTGCTGGCGCTCACCTCGTAGGTGCCGGGGAACAGGGCGACGGCCCGGTAGCGGCCGCCGCTGGTGTACACCTGGTACACCATGTCGCGGTCGAGGTTGCGGGCGTAGACCTGCGCCGCCGTGAACTCCTGCGAGGCCGTCACGGTGCCCGACAGCGTCGCCGTGCCCGGGACCTCCGCCTGCAGGCCGGCCCCGCTCAGGGCCACGACCACCGCGCAGAGCGCCGCGGCGAACAACCGGGCGCGGCAACCGGGCGCGCCACTCATTCTGGAAAGCACCATCGTCTGCTCCTTTGGACGATCGACCGAGTCGTGTTCGACAAGAGGACGATCGACCGAGTCTTGTTCGACAAGAGAATGCGCCCCGCGGCGGGTCAAGTCAAGCCCCAGCGGCGCGGCGGGCCGCCCCTCAGGCGATGATGTCGTGGATGACCCGGCCGTGCACGTCGGTGAGGCGGTAGTCGCGGCCGCTGTAGCGGTAGGTCAGCTTCTCGTGGTCGATGCCCAGCAGATGCAGGATCGTGGCGTGCAGGTCGTGGACGTGCACCGGGTTCTCGACCGCCCGGAAGCCGAAGTCGTCGGTGGCGCCCCAGGTCATGCCGCCCTTGACGCCGCCGCCGGCGAGCCAGATGCTGAAGCCGAAGGGGTTGTGGTCGCGGCCGTTGACGACGCGGCCGCCCGCTCCCCCGCCGCCGGTCTCGAGCACCGGGGTGCGGCCGAACTCGGTGGCGCACACGACGAGGGTCTCGTCGAAGAGGCCGCGCGACTTCAGGTCCTTGATGACGGCGGCGAAGGGCTGGTCCGAGTCCCGCGCGTTCTTGCGGTGCTGGAAGATGTCGCTGTGGGCGTCCCACGGGTCGCCCTTGGCATAGTAGACCTGCACCATCCGCACCCCCCGCTCGACCAGCCGCACCGCCATCAGGCAGCCGCGCGCGGTGCTGCCCGGCCCGTACAGCTTCTGCGTCGCCGCGCTCTCCTTGCGGATGTCGAAGACCTCGGGGGCCTCGGTCTGCATGCGGTAGGCGGTCTCCATCGCCTGGATGGCGCCCTCGATCTCGGGCGCATCCTGTCCCAGGCGCTCGATGTACAGGCGGTTCAGCCTCTCGACGAGATCGACCTCGGGGCGCTGGTCCTCGAGCCCGGTGGCGTCGTTGCGGATGTGCGGTATCAGCTCCTGCGGGTCGAAGTCGCCCTCGATGCGGGGCACCTTGTCGGAGATGTACGTCCCCTGGTGGACGGCGGGCAGGAACGCGTTGCTCCAGAGCGGGGGGCCGACCACGGTGGGCTGGTCCGGGCAGAGGACGACGAACCCGGGCAGGTCCCGGTTCTCCACGCCGAGCCCGTAGGTCAGCCACGCCCCCAGGGACGGGCGCCCCGGCTGGATGTGCCCCGTGTTCATCATGAGCAGCGACGGCTCGTGGTTGGGGATGTCGGTGTGCATCGAGCGGATGACGCAGATGTCGTCGGCGCAGCCGCCCACGTGGGGGAAGAGCTCGCTCACCTCGAGCCCAGACTCGCCGTAGTGCTCGAAGCGGAAGGGCGACTTCATCAGCGCCCCGGTCCGCCGCTCGGTCTCGATGGTCCCCGTCGGCATCGGCTGGCCGTCGTACTTCTCAAGGGCCGGCTTGGGATCGAAGGTGTCGACCTGCGACACCCCGCCGTTCATGAAGAGGAAGATGACGTTCTTCGCGCGCGGCTCGAAGTGGGGGGCGGGCAGCGGGGCGCCGGCCGGCGAGACGAGTCCGCCGGCGGCCTCCAGCATCGAGTTGCGCACCATGCCGGCGAAGGCCACCATGCCGAAGCCCGCGCCCATGGTGCGCAGGGCCTCGCGGCGGGTGCGCGGCTGTCCGCCGGTCGCGCCGCAGCCGTGGCGGCGGTGGTCGTCGGATCGTCGCGCCATCAGGATCTCCACCGGTCGCACTCTATCCCCGACCGCGCCAGCCGGGAATCCCGACCGCGCCAGCCGGGAATCCCGACCGCGCCAGCCGGGAATCATCCCCGACCCGCGCCAGCCGGGAATCCCGACCGCCCCAGCCGGGAATCATCCCGTGTCAGCCGGGAATCATCCCGTGTCAGCCGGGAATCATCCCGTGTCAGCCGGGAATCATCCCGTGTCAGCCGGGAATCATCCCGTGTCAGCCGGGAATCATCCCGTGTCAGCCGGGAATCATCCCGTGTCAGCCGGGAATCACCCCCCCGGCCGCGCCAGCCGGAAATCGTCGCCTGGGTCCGATTGCCGGTCAACCGACTCTCCAGCAGTCCGAGGCGTTCTGGGGCACGGATCCACTACTCGACGAACCTGAACTCCGCGGCACTCAACAGCGCCCGCGCGTACTGGGTCCACGCCTGCATCGACGCCCGGTGTTCGGCGAGGTCGCCGGGTCCGTCCTCGGGCGATGCGCCTCGGCCGTCGACCGCGGCGCTCTCGTCCTCCGATTCACCGGCGGCGGCTGCCGATTCGCTGTCGGCAGCTTCCGGCGCGTCACCCGCCTTGCGCGCGGACGCCCGCCGCTCGGCGAGGAACGCCAGCCCCGCCTCGAGCTCGGCCTCGGAGACCTCCCGGCCGTAGAGCAGCGGATAGGCCGCCCGGATCATCGCGCGGTCGGCAAAGCGAGAGGGAATGTCCTCGCCGTCATCGGCGGCGGTGTCGCCATTGGCGGCCGCTTCGCCGGCGGAGCGGGTCCCCCCACCATCATCGCCCGCCGCGCTGCCGTCGCCCTCCCCTCCGGCGCGCGCATCGGCCGCGCCCGCACCGCCGGTCTCGGCCTCGTCCCCGCCGGCCTCCTTTGCCAGGCGCCTCACCAGCCGCTCGGCCTGCCGGCGGACGAACGGGCTGTTCATGAAGAACAGGCTCTGCTGGGGCACGTTGGTGGAGTACCGGCGCTCGGCGGACAGGTTGGGATTGGGGAAGTCGAAGGTCTGCAGGTAGTCGTCGACCTGGAAGCGGCTGACCGACCCGTAGAGGGTCCGCCGGTCGTTGTCCTCGTCGTCGAGGTCGACGGACGGTCCCCCCACCTTCGCGTCGAGGCCGCCCGACACGTGCAGCAGGGCGTCGCGAATGCTCTCGGCGTCGAGGCGGCGGCGGTCGGCCCGCCAGTAGTAGCGGTTGCCGGCGTCGACAGCCTCGTTGGCGACGTGCCGCCCGGCCCGAAGCCGGTACGTCGCCGAGAGCATGATGTCGCGGTGCAGCGGCTTGATGGACATGCCGCCGTCCACGAAGCGGGCGGCGAGGTGCTCGAGGAGCTCGGGGTTGGTGGGCCGCTCGCCGGCGAAGCCGAAGTTGCTCGGGGTGTCGACGATGCCCGACCCCATGTGCCAGCGCCAGACGCGGTTCACGATGACCCGCGCGGCCAGCGGATGCGTCGCGATGGCCTCGGCGAGCCGGAGCCGGCCGCTCCCCTCGGTGAACGGCCCCGCGCGGTCTCCCCCGAGGACCGTGACGAACCCGCGCGGCACCGGCTCGCCGAGGTCCGTGGGGCTGCCGCGCACGTGCAGCCGGATGTCGGTGAGGTCCTCGGCGGCCTTGTCGCGCACGCCCATCACGAACGGCAGGTCCGGCAGCGCCTCCTCCAGCTCCTCGATGCGCGCGCGCATGGCTTCGACGTGGTCGGCGGCGACGCGGCCGAGCTGCCGCTCGAGGCCCCAGCCGCGGAAGCGGAGCAGCCCGGGGGCGGGAAAGAACGTGTCGAGGGTGTTGTCGAGGTCCCGGCGGTAGACGTCGGTGTACAGGTTCAGGCGCTCGCGCTCCATGGTGTCGAGCTCGAGCTGGTGCCGGTCGAAGAAGCTCTCGAAGCCGTTCGGCATCGGGGTCGACTTCACCTCCTCGAGCGGCGTGCCCTTGGCGATGATCCTGCGGTTGCGCTCCTCGAGCTCGCCCTGCTCGGCCACCACCTCGAGGAGCAGGCGCTGGAACGCGTCGGCCAGCTCCTGCGCCTCGTCCTCCTCGGCGTCGCCGCCGGCGATCATCGCCTGCCAGTCCTCGAGGTGGGGATAGTGCCGGGGCTCCTTGCCGAGGAAGCGGATCCAGCGCTCGAGAGTCTCCAGGTCGACCTTGGCCCGCGACGCCGCGCGGTCGGGCGGGAGCCTCTCCCTGCCGGTGACCCGCCACGCCGCCATCATGTACTTCGACGCCTGCATGGTGAGCACCCGCGCGAGCTGCTCGCTCTCGGTCCGCAGGTACTCGGCCAGGCTCTCCTCCATGTCCTCGATGAACTCTTTGTCCTTCTCCCAGGCCTCGGCCTCTCCCTCGTCCGCGAGCAGGTACTCGTGATAGTCGGCGTTGTTGAAAATGCCCGCCAGGGCGTAGTAGTCGTGGGTGCCGACGGGGTCGTACTTGTGGTCGTGGCAGCGCGCGCATCCAACGGTCAGGCCGAGGAAGCCGCGCGTCGTCACGTCGACGCGGTCGTGCCGTTCGTCGGCGCGCGCCACCGGGGGGTTGGCGAGGTCGTAGTACCAGGGACCGCCCCCGAGAAAGCCCAGCCCGCCGAGCGCCCGCGTGCGCTCCGGCTCTTCCAGCAGATCGCCAGCGAGCTGCGCCTTGACGAACAGGTCCCAGGGCATGTCGCGGTTGAAGGCCTCGACCACCCAGTCGCGCTGCACCCAGGCCGACGGATAGCGCTCGCGCCCCGACCCGTCCTCGGCCAGCCCGCGGGTGTCGTCCTCGCCGAAGCGGGCGACGTCGAGCCAGCGGCGGCCCCAGCGCTCGCCGTAGTGAGGCGAGGCGAGCAGCCGGTCGACGACCTTCTCGAACGCGTCGGACGACCCGTCGGCCACGAAGGCGTCGATCTCGGCCGGGGTCGGGGGCAGCCCCGTCAGGTCGAAGGTCGCCCGGCGAATGAGCTGGCGGCGGTCGGCGGGGCCCAGGGGAACGAGCCCCTTCTCCTCCAGCCTGGCGAGGACGAAGCGGTCGATGTCGTTGCGCGCCCAGTCGGCGCGCGCCGGCTCCGGGACCGCCGGCGCGGCGAGGGGCCGGAACGACCAGAAGGCGCGCTCGGCCGCGGTGACCTCGCGCCGCGGGATCGCCGCTGCGAGGTCGGCCGAAGCCGTCGCCGCCGCCGGCGCGCCTTCCGGCCACGGCGCACCCGTGCGGATCCACTCGACGAGCCCCTCCACGTCCCGCGCCGCCAGAGGGTCGGCGTAGCGCGGCATCTCGCGGCCTTCCATCTCGTGGCGCACGGCGCGGACGAGCAGGCTGCCGTCGGGGTCGCCGGGGACTATCGCGGGGCCCGAGTCGCCACCCTCCAGCAGCGCCTCCCGGGAGTCCACGCGCAGGCCGCCCGACTGCTGGCGTGCGTGGCACGCGTAGCAGTTGTCGGCGAGCACCGGCCGCACGCGGGCCTCGAAGAAATCCGTGGGGGACTGTGCGGCGGCGGACGCCGGCCAGCCAAGCGTCGCGAGGGCGAGCAGCACGACGGGTCGCAAGCCGGGCCTCCGTTCCTGGAGCGAACTCGCCGACCGGGCGAGACGCGACCGCAGGTGAGCGCGCCTCCTTCGGGGATTCTACGGCGGCTCGGGCGGGCGGGCAACCCGAGCGACGGCGGCCCCACGGCCGCGCCTCGACGGCGCGGTCGCAGCCGCCCGTCCGGATCTCTCCCCGCATGCTCGAGCGGACCGTCGCCGCCTGCACGTTCAGCGCCCCTCCGCGACGCCACCGCCCCCGAAACGGAATTCGCGGCGGGGGCTGGCGGACGGCGGCGCAACGCGCCCGCCCGGGCAAGTAGAATCGAGCGCAAGATGACCACCTTCCCCCACCGCGCGGACGCCGCGCCCGTCGCCGAGAACGCGCGCATCGACTCGATCGACGTCCTGCGCGGCTTCGCCCTCCTCGGCATCCTCGTCATGAACGTCCAGGCGTTCGCCATGCCCCAGGCGGCCTACTTCAACCCGACCGCCTACGGCGACCTCGAAGGCGCGAACCTCTGGGTCTGGCTGGTCGGCCGGCTGTTCTTCGACCAGAAGTTCATGACGATCTTCTCGATGCTGTTCGGGGCGGGCATCGTGGTGATGGCGGGGCGGGCCGAGGCGCGCGGCGGCGCCGCCGGCCGGGTGCACTACCGCCGGATGGGCTGGCTGCTGGTCATCGGGCTCCTCCACGCCCACCTGCTCTGGTACGGCGACATCCTGTTCGTCTACGCGGCGTGCGGCATGGTGCTCTACCCGTTGCGCCACCTCTCGCCGGGGCAGCTGATCGCGCTGGGGACGACCCTCCTCGCGGTCGGCTCGGCCTTCTCGGTCGGGGTGGGGATGTCGCTGCCGTACTGGCCGGAGGAGGCGCTGGCCGCGTTCAGCGACGACGCGTGGCGGCCGACGCCGGAGGTGATCGAGGCCGAGCTCGCCGTCTACCGGGGCGGCTGGCTCGGTCAGCTGCCCAGCCGGTCGGCGGACGCGCTCGCGTTCGAGACCGTCCTCCTGATCATGTGGGGCTTCTGGCGCGCGGGCGGGCTGATGCTGATCGGGATGGGCCTCTTCCACCGGGAGGTGTTCGCCGCGCGGCGCTCGCCCCGCTTCTACGCGGGGCTGATCGCGGCGGCGGTCGCGGTCGGCCTGCCGATGCAGGCGTACGGCCTCTCCCTCGACTTCGCGCGCGACTGGCCGCCCTGGTCGTTCTTCCTCGGCCAGCAGTTCAACTACTGGCCCAGCATCGCGGTCAGCCTCGGCTGGGTCGGACTCGTGATGCTCGCCTGCCGCTCGCCGGCGCTTCACCGATTCACCCGTCCGTTCGCCGCCGTCGGGCAGACCGCCCTCACCAACTATCTGCTGCAGACGGTTCTGTGCACCACGATCTTCTACGGCCACGGGCTCGGCTGGTTCGGGTCGGTCGACCGCGTGGGTCAGTTGGGCGTGGTGGCCGCGGTCTGGGCGCTGCAGCTCGTCGCCTCCCCGCTCTGGCTGCGCCGCTTCCGCTTCGGGCCGGCCGAGTGGGCCTGGCGCTCGCTCACCTACGGGGTGCGCCAGCCGCTGCGGCGGGCGCCGGCGCCCCAACCCGCACGATGACGCATCGGGCCGCTTCGCTCAGGCGGCGTGCCGCCGGCGCGAGAACGGCCGAATGACGCAGTCGTGGCGCCGCGCCCGGTTCGGCATGATTCAGGCTCGCGAGGGCACACGACGGTCGCGAACGCGAGGCTGGCCCGGGTGGAGGGGTGGGCGGCGGATGTGGCAGCGGCCGGCCACCCTCGACCGGCCTTGGAGAGTGAGCCGGCGGCCGGCGCTATAATCTCAGCATGGCGACTCGGGCGACAGCCACGGGCTCGCCGCCGCGGCTCGTCGACGGCGGACCCGGAGCCGGCGAGGTGGCGGCGGCCAGGTTCCACGACCTGGACGCGCTGCGCGGGTTCGCCATGCTGCTCGGGATCCTGTTGCACGCCGGCGTCTTCCTCGTGCCCGTCGAGTTCTGGCCGGTGCACGAGGCCTATGCCTACGACACGGCGCCGGAAGCCAACGTCTACGCGTGGTTCCTGTCCGTCATCCACGGCTTCCGGATGCCGCTGTTCTTCCTCGTCAGCGGCTTCTTCTCGGCGATGCTGTGGCAGTCGCGGGGGCTCGACCGCCTCGCCCGGCACCGCCTCGGGCGGGTCGGTCTGCCGCTGGCGGCGGGCATGTTCACCGTCGTGCCGGCCATCGCGTGGGTCGAGCCGGGCGGCTCCTCGCTGCTGGCCTGGCCGCTGGCGTGGCTGGGGGGGCTGGAGCATCTCTGGTTCCTCTGGTACCTGCTGCTCCTGGTGGGGGGGCTCGTCGCCGCCGCCCGCCTGGGCCTCGTTTTCCGCCACCCGGCGTGGTGGCTGCTCGTGCCCCTCGCGCTCGCGCCGCAGTACGCGATGCACGAGCCGGCGTTCGGCCCCGACACCGCCGACAGCCTGATCCCGGCCGGCCGCGTCCTCGCCTACTACGCCATCTTCTTCGCGTTCGGGGTGTTCTTCCGGCAGCGGAACCTCGCGGTGCGGCGGTGGTGGACGGTCTTGCTGGCCCCCGCGCTGCTGCTGCTTCTGCCGGCCGGCGTCATGCTCCTGTACGACGCGGCGTTCCCGTACGCGGGAGAGGACTGGGTCTGGGGGGTGGCCGCGGTCGTGCAGGTCGCCTTCGCGTGGCTGATGTGCTTCGGGGCGATGGGCCTCTTCCGCTGGATCGCCTCGGAGGAGCGCTTCTGGGTGCGGTACCTGTCGGATGCGTCGTACTGGCTGTACCTGACGCATCTGCCGCTGGTCATCGGCGCCCAGCGGCTGATCGTGGACTGGCCGGTCAGCGTCCACCTGAAGTTCGCGCTGATCAACGTCGTGGTCGTCGGGGTCCTGCTGGTCGCCTACCAGACGGGCGTTCGCTACACGGCGATCGGGACGATGCTGAACGGGCCGCGCGCCCCCCGCCCCGACGCGCCGGGACGCCCTCTCGTGCCCCGGACGCAGGCCGGGTAGGCGTGGAACGGCGCGGAGTCCTGGAGGGTTGCCGTGAGAGTGCACGGCAGTGAGGAGCGGCGGTTCATGCGCACGTGGCGACGCTCGCTCTCGAGGCTGCCCATGTGGCCTCGACGGCGTTGCGTGCCGTGAGCGCGGAAGGCTACGTACCTTCATGTGGTTGGATGGCTGCGCGAAGCGTGGCCTTGAGCGTTTGGTAGCACCCGCGGCGGAGGCCGTAGCGCGACATGGCGGTCGCGTTCGGCCGCCCGTGGCGGTCGGCGGGCCAGGGAGCCGGCGCCGGGGAACGGCGCCGCCGCGGACGCGGCCCGGAACGCGTGAGAATGGAGAGTAATGGGCATGGTCCGGGAAACCCGCTGGAGGCAAGCATGACTTGGTACAAGGGTGTACTCATCCTGTTGGTGTCGGCCCTGTCGGCGGTCGCGGCGGAGGCGCAGGACGGCGGCATCGCCGGCCGCGTCACCGACGGGACGGGGGCCGTGCTGCCCGGCGCGACGGTCTCTCTCAGCGGTCCGGGCGAAGCGCGCGTCGCGCAGACCGACAGCAACGGCGACTACGAGTTCCCGGCCCTGTCCCCCGGCGACTACACCCTGACGGCGGGGCTGTCGGGCTTCTCGGACGAGACCCTGGAGGGCATCGCCGTCGCGGACGAGCTGGTCGAGGCGCCGCCCCTCGAGCTCTCGATCGCGAGCTTCGGCGACACCGTGGTCGTCACCGCCTCGCGCACCGAGGTCCGGGTCGTCGACGCACCCGTCACCACGTCGGTCGTTCCCTCCGCGACCCTGGAGACCACGGCCAGCACCAACGTCGGCGAAGTCCTGCGCTCGGTGCCCGGCGTCAACGTCATCCAGCTCTCGGCACGGGACGTCCAGGTGACGAGCCGGCAATCCACCGGGCCCATCGCCAACTCGCAGCTCGTGCTGATGGACGGGCGAAGCATCTACCTCGACTTCTTCGGCCTCGTGCTCTGGGACTCGCTGCCCGCCAACCAGGGCGACATCGAGCAGATCGAGGTCGTCCGCGGGCCGGCGTCGGCCACCTGGGGCGCGAACGCGATGACCGGCGCCGTCAACATCATCACCAAGGCGCCGCGCGACTCGGTGGGGACGACGGTGAGCATGAGCGCCGGCTGGATCGACCGCGAGGCGGGGTCGACGGTCGGGCAGGGCGCGGGGACGATGTTCGGCAGCAACGCGACGATCACGCGCGCCCCGAGCGACACCCTCGCCTACCGCATCAGCGCCGGCTACTTCCAGTCCGACGCGTTCCCGCGCCCCACGGGCCAGGTGCCGGTCGTCGAGGACCCGCGGGTCCCGGGCCGGATGGTGGGCGGCGCGCCGTATCCGCTCGACGGGGCCGGTCCGTTCGGCGCCGCGTTCGCGAACCGGGGCACGAGCCAGCCGAAGTTCGACGTGCGGGTCGACCAGGAGCTGGCGAACGGCGGCCAGTTCACGTACTCGGGCGGGGTCGCCGGCACCGAGGGGCTCTCGCACACCGGGGTCGGGCCGTTCGACATCCAGCGCGGGTCGTACCTGGGCTACGGCAAGCTGGGCTACACGCAGGGCGACTTCCGGTTCCAGTTCTTCTCGAACATCCTGGACGGCGACGCCCCGAACCTCCTGCTGGCCGACCCCGCCACCGGCCAGCCCGTGCAGCTCGGGTTCAAGGGCAAGACGTTCGACGTCGAGATCGGCAACTCCTCGTTCCTCGGAGAGCGGAACCTGCTGACCTACGGCGGCAACGTGCGCCGCAACACGTTCGACATCACCATCGCCCCGATGGCGCCCGACCGCCTCGAGTTCGGCGCCTACCTGCAGGACGAGATCTTCTTCGACCGCTTCCGCCTCATCCTCGGCGGCAGGGTCGACAAGTTCGGCAGCGTGTCGACGCCGGCCTTCTCGCCCCGCCTGTCGCTGATGTTCAAGCCCGGCGTCGACCACTCGGTGACCGTCTCCTACAACCGGGCGTTCCGGTCGCCGTCTATCATCAACAACTTCCTCGACATGAACGTCATCTTCCCCGTCGACCTGAGCGGCCTCGCGCTGTTCCGGCCCCTGCTGCCGGCGCTGCTGCCGCCGGGGCTGCCGCCGGCGGTGGCCCAGGGGGCGTTGCAGCAGCTCGAGCAGCAGCTCGACCAGACCACCGCCCAGCCTTTTCCGCTGGTGGTCCAGTCCATCGGCAGCGACCTGCCCCTCGGCTCGATGCCGCGCGCCGGCCTCACGGAGGAGTCGCTGACCGCCTACGAGCTGAGCTACACGGGGACCTTCGGCGGCACGACGGCAGGCGCCGCCGTCTACCTGAACCGCCGCGACACCCCCATGGCCTTCACCGAGGTGGCGCCGAACGTCGACCCCTACACGGCGGAGAACCCGCCGCCGGGATGGGTGCTCCCGCCGCAGGTGCTGACGTTCATGGCCGCGGCGGCCGGCATCTACCTGCCGCGCACGGGGTTCACCTACTCGAACCTGGGCCCGACGCAGCAGGTGGGGGCCGAGCTGTGGTTCGACCAGCGCATCTCGCGCTCGACCTCGGCCTGGTTCAACTACTCGTGGCAGGCCGAGCCCGAGATCCTCGCCTCGGACGACCCGCTCCTGCCCCAGTTCCTGCCCGAGGAGCTGACCCTGCCCCCGACCCACCGCGTGAACATCGGCGCGTCGCTGAACGGCACGCGGTTCCTCGGGAACGCATCGATCAGCATGGCCACCGCCGCCTTCTGGTCGGACGTGCTCACGCCGGCCTTCCACGGGTACACCGACGGCTACACCATGGTGAACGGCAGCTTCGGCGTTCGCTGGAACAACGGCGCCGTCACGACCCTGCTGAAGGTGACGAACCTGCTCAACCAGAGCATCCAGCAGCACATCTTCGGCGACATCCTGCGGCGCACCGTGGTCGGCGAGGTGCGTTTCAGCCTGTAGAGGACCGTGTTCCCCCTCGGACGGCCCGGGCGGCGCCCGGCCCGTTCGAGGGGCCCGCCGAACGTGACCGCCCGCTCCGCCCGCCCTCGCGGAATCCAGCCTGCGCTCGTCGCGGCCGGCCCGTGCACCTCACCGCGGAGTCAGCAGCCCGTGACGAAAGTGCCTGCATTCGAGCGGCGATGCATCCCGCCTGCGCCCGGGCCAGCGTCGCCTTCGGCTCCGATTGCCGCCCAACCATGCCTGCCGGGCGTCTCCGCCGTGACCGGCGCAGACGCCCGGTTGCGTTGTTCCTCGGTCGAATATGCCCGACATTCTCCCTCGTCGCGCCTTGTCAGGCCGGCGCCTCGCCGCTCTCGCTGCAACGCGGGGCTTCACGACGGGCTGTTAAGATGGAAGCAGTGCGGTCCAATGCCGGCCGATGTCGGCGAGTCTCCCGGCATAAGGGAGACGTGGGGGCCGCGCGTCACGAAACGGAGGTGAACCATGCAGGGAAACACCCAGGTGATCGACGCGTTGAACCGCGCGCTGACCATCGAATTGACCGCGATAAACCAGTACTTCTGCCAGGCCAAGATGTGCGCCAACTGGGGCTTCCACCACCTCGCCAAGAAGCACCACGAGGAGTCGATCGGCGAGATGAAGCACGCCGAGCAGCTCATCGACCGCATCCTGTTCCTGGAGGGGACGCCCGAGATCGCCCGCTACGACGTGATCCGGGTCGGCACCGAAGTCAAGGAGCAGCTCGAGAACGACCTGCAGCTCGAGCTGAAGGGCGTCAAGCACTACAACGAGGCCATCGCCCTGTGCACCCAGCTCGGCGACAACGGCACCCGCGAGATGCTCGAGCCGATTCTCTCCGAGTCGGAAGAGCACGTCGACTGGGCCGAGACCCAGCTCTTCCGCATCGAGAAGGTCGGCATCGAGAACTACCTGAGCGAGCAGATGGGAGGCCACGACCGGTAGGCGTCCGCGCCGTGGGAGCGGAAGCGACTCCTGGAGGGTCGGTCGGGCGCCCAGCGGAGGCCGCTACGTGACCCCGGAGCCGCGTTGGGAGCCTCGCTCACGCAATAGCTCCTACCGCGGCGATTGGCGGGCCAGGCACAGGGGGTACGCCGGCGTTGCCGCGACACGGGCGAAGGCGCCAGCGGGCGCGGATACCCGCCTTGACGAGGCGTGACGAGGGGAACCGGGAGCCTTCCACTCAGGCGGAAGGACTTGCGTAGGTCTCGCGGGCCGGCTCGGAGAGTCCCACGGGCGGGGGCGGGCTCGACCAGCGGGTCAGGCAGCCCTCGAGCCGGCCGTGGCAGGCCGTGCAGCCCGTGCCGGCCTCCGTCGCGTGAATGAGCTCCCGGACGGTCTGGACGCCCTCCTGCTCGACCGCCGCGCGCAACTGGCGCTCGGTGACCTGCAGGCACGCGCAGACGACCCGGTTCGGCTCCACCCTCTCCATGTGGTCCGTATCATAGCCGAGAATGAGACGCGATCTCAAGGCTGGATTTCGCGCCGACGACGGCCCGCGACCGAGCAGTGGTACGAGCCTGGCATCTCGAACCGCGGGTTGCCCAGGCCTCGACCTGTCCCTGGCGATGAGACCACGCGCCACGCGCGGCCTCTACGCCGAGCAAATCGGCGTCTTCGTCGACGGCACTCGTACGATAGCGACGGCGCCCGGCCTGCGCGGACCCCGGGCCGAGCCACGTCAGGGACTCCTGGCGGGTGTCGGGGCGGTGAGCGGTCGCTCTCGCGGCTACGGCACGAGCCGGCGGATCACGCCGTCGTGCTTGTTGAGCAGGAAGACCTGGCCCCCGGGGCCGGTATCGATGCGCACGTCCGCGCGTCTCGCCGGCGCCCTCCCCTGCGCGACGTTCTTTTCCTGAATGAGCTGCAGGAACGTGCGGGTCCCGCCCTCGTGTTCGAACAGCACGCGGCGAATCGGGTCCTGGCCGCCCTCGGGCAGCGCGTCGGCGTCGAGGTAGAAGACCTCGCCGTTGGGTCCGTCGCCGAAGAGCAGCAGGTTCTCGAGTTGCGGGATCGCGTCGTCCCGGTAGACCACGAGCCCGGTGGCGTGCGAGCGCGGCCCCAGCAGCGGGTCGAGCTGGCCGTACTCGACGACGGGATAGGCGAGGCCGGGCTCGCCGCGCGGGTCGACCAGGCTCACCTCGCGGCGGCTGATGAACCGGAAGCTCCCCTCCCAGTCGTTCCACCCCAGGTTGGCGCCCGACCACACCGGGCTGATCTCCTCGACGATGTTCTGCCCGATGTCTGCGAGGAACATGTTGCCGTTCCGCGCGTCCCAGGCGAGGCGCTGCGGGTTGCGCACCCCGTAGGCGTAGATCTCGCCGAGGGTGGCGTCGTCGCCGTCGTCCGCGAACGGGTTGTCGGCGGGGATGCCGTAGCGGCCGTTGGCGCTGTTCGAGCCGAGCGGATCGATGCGCAGGACCTTGCCGAAGATCGAGCCGAGGTCCTGGGAGAGGTCGAGCGGGTCGCCGCCGCTGCCGCCGTCCGCCGACCCGGCGTAGAGCAGGCCGAAGTCCGCGTCGCCCGGCCGCGAGAGAGGGTTGAAGGCGAGCTGCCCCCCGTTGTGGTTGCCGAACGGCTGCTCGACGCGCAGCAGCTCGCGCGGCGGGCCGCCGTCGTAGACCGGGGCGGCGGCGTCGGCGGCCGTCCACTCGAGCAGAATCGTGTCGTGGGCGTCGCTGCCGCCGCCCGGCACGAAGTCGGGCGGCGGCCCCGTATTGCTCGAATCGGTCCAGGCGTAGAGCTTGCCGTACCCCGGCGCACCCGCCTCGCCGAACTGCGGATGGAGGGCAAAGCTCTGGAACCCGCGCTCGCGGCCCGACGCATGAACGTCGACCGCCCAGCGCGGGTCGGTGAGGTCGAGATAGCGCGTGACGGCGGCCCCGTCGTAGCTGACGGTGTAGACGAGGCCCCACATGTCGTTGACGAACAGCCGGCCGGTGCCCGGCTCGTCGACGAGGCGCATCATGCGGGCCGTCTCGCCGCCGAAGTCGGGCAGCGCCGCGAACTCGACGACGCCGACCGTGATGACGCCGTCGGCCGCGGCGATGGGCGCCGCGAACGGGTCGTCGCTCGTCTGGGCACCCGCGACCGAGACGGCCAGCAGCACCGCCCCCGCCGCGGGGCCGAGACGCCTTTTCGCGAACGTCATGGCCCCGCCTCCCTCAGTTTCCGTCGTCCAGCAGCACTGCCCGGGCCGCGGGAGCGACGCTCTCGCGCCAACGTCATGGCCCCGCCTCGCCCGGTCTTCCGTCGTCCAGCAGCACCGCTCCGGTTGCGGGGCCGAGACGCTCTCGCGAACGTCATGGCCCCGCCACCCCCTCGCTCAGTTTCCGTCGTAGACGTGCTGCACGGTCGTCCGGAGGCTCCCCTCCGGCGCCGCGAAGTCGCTGTACTGGCCGGGCACGCTGTACGCGGCCACCACCTCGTCCACCGACATCCCCGCGCCCTTGCCGTGCTGCGCCTTGCTCACCACGTCGTTGAAGAACCCGCTGAAGTCGACGAACTCGCTCCACGTCACCGGCGTCGGGTTGTGCCCCGGAATGACGGTGTCGACGCCGGAGACCCCGGCCACCGCCTTCTTCAGCGTCTCGCCGAACTCGGTCGCGCTGCCGTTGCCGTTGGCGACGTCGATGAACGGCAGCCCCTTGCGCTGGAACATGTCGCCGGTGTGCATGGTGCGCGCGTCGCGGAACACCACGAACGTGTCGCCGTCGGTGTGGCCGCGCCCGAAGTGGTAGAGGTCGATGCGGTCCGCGCCGTTGAAGAGCGACATGCGCTCGGAGTAGGCGGTCTTGGGCAGATAGTTCGCGTTGTCGCCCTTGAAGGCGTCGCAGTTGGTCACCGGCTGGCACGTGTCGCGCGACATCTGGGCCAGGGTGTTCTCGTGCACCACGAAGCTCACGGTGTCGGGCAGCTCGGTGTTGCCGCCGCTGTGGTCGAAGTGGGTGTGGGTGTTGATGACGTGGGTGATGGGCTTGTCGGTCAGCTCGCCCACCGCGGCGATGATGTCCTGCCCGTAGCCGTTGATCTTCGTGTCGACGAGGGCGACGCCGTCGGTGGCGATGAAGATGGCGGTGTTCCCGCCGCCGCCCATGCCCTGCACCTCCGGCGCGTTCCCCAGCACGTAGAGGTTGTCGGTGACCTGCTGCACCGCGAGCGCCGCCCGCTCCTGCTGCGCCTGGTAGGTCGCCCCGGTCAGGACCACGCCGACTATCGTGAGGATGGCCAGGTATCTGCTTCGTTTCATCTCTCCTCCTCGCGCGCCGAACAGCGGCGTAACGGAACTATACCGGCGCAGGCTCGTTCAGGCCAGCATTTCAACCGTGTCTCCGGTGGCCCGGATTCGACCAGCTGCGGTGCCGTACAGAAACACCTGTGAGACCGAAAGGGAACGCCGGTGCCGGCGTCCACCGTTCGGGACATGCCGGCCGATGCGAAGTCGAGCTGGTGACGGGCCGACCGCGCCGCGGCAGCCGGCGCAACCACTCGCCCCGCCGCGCGCGGGCGCGGCGGAATCTGGAGCCGGGTCGGCAGACAGCCCGGCGCCGTCGACGCCCTGGTTGATCAGCTGCGAAGAGACACCCCGTTTCATCCTTCAGGCGTCCGCCGCAGACGGGCGTGGGCAACTTGACTCGAAACCCGCTTCCGATCTATCTTCCCTGAGACACGTCACTGAGACATCTAGGTTAATAGCCATGACGCGGCCATCCAACACGCTGCAGGGCACGCTGGATCTACTCGTTCTGAAGACCCTCGAGCGCGGACCCAATCACGGATTCGGCATCACCCTCCACATCCGGACCGCCTCGGAAGGGACGCTGCGCGTCGAGGAGGGGTCGCTCTACCCCGCCCTCCGCCGGCTCGAACGCGACAAGGTCATCGCCGGGGAATGGCAGACGACGGAGAACGGCCGCCGCGCGCGTGTGTACCGGTTGACGGACGCGGGAGCCAGGCGGCTGGCGGAAACGGAGCAGCGCTGGGTCGAGTTGACCCGGAGCACCGCTCGGGTCCTGGGGTACGCATGATGGGCATCTTCGCCCGGCTGTTCCGCAGGCGGTCCCTCGACGACGACGTCCGCGAGGAGATCGAGACCCACATCGCGATGCAGGCCGAGCTGAACCGCCGCTCCGGCATGCCGCCGGACGAGGCGCTCCAGTCGGCCCGCCGGCAGTTCGGCAACGTCACTGCGATCCGCGAGCGCCTCCACGACTTCTACGGCTTCGGATGGGTCGAGACGTTCATCGGCGACATGCGGCACGCGGTGCGGAGCTTGATCCGCAACCCGGCCGTCTCGCTGGCCGCCGCCCTCACCGCCGCCGTCGGCGTCGGCGCCGTCGCGGGCATGTTCAGCGTCCTGCAGACCCTGCTGCTGGCGCCTCCGCCGCACGTGACGATGCCGGACCGGGTCTTTCGCGTGCACATCGGCTCGACGGCCGGAGGGCCAAGCGTGCGCCGGGTGTCCTACCCGTTCTACGAACGACTGGTCGAGGACGCCGATACGGTCGAGTCCGCGGCGGCGTACCTGGGGGCCGAACTCGCGGTAGGCACCGGATCCGATGCACGCATGACCCGGGCGGTCATGGTGTCCGCCGGATTCTGGCGAACGCTGGGGGTCCGACCCGCGCTCGGGCGCTTCATCCTGGCCCCGGAGGCGCATCCGGCGACCGGCGCCCGCGTCGCAGTGCTCGGGCACGGGTTCTGGCAGCGCCGCTTCGACGGCCGCCCCGACGTGCTCGGCGAAGACCTGCGGATCAAGGGCCAGCCGTACGAGATCGTCGGTGTCGCCCCGCGCGGCTTTCGCGGCCTCGGGCTGTCCGATGTCGACCTGTGGCTGCCGCTGTTCGCGGAGGACGACGGCTCGGGTCGCCCGGTCACGTGGCATACGAGCGGCTCGTCGTTCAGGCTGACCGTGGTCGGGCGCCTGAGGCCGGGCGTCACCAGCGCGCAGAGCGAAGCTCAGCTGACGGTCATCGAGCGGGCGTCTCTGGAGGAGGCCTACGGGCTGGATGATGCCACGCCCGCCCGGATTCTCGAGGACGTTCGCGAGATCCGCGTGTTCCTCGGACCCGTCACGGGCGGGCTGGGACCCGATCTCCGCCCGACTGCGGCGGCGCGCGTAACGGCCTGGCTGGTCGGCGTCTCGCTCGCGCTGGTCGTGATCGCGTGTCTGAACGTGGCCGGCCTTCTGCTGTTGCGGGCCATGCGCCGCCGCCGCGAGATCGCCGTCCGCCTCGCCCTCGGCATCGGCCGCGGGCGGCTGGCGCGGCAACTGCTGACCGAGAGCCTGGTGATGGCGCTGCTCGGCGGGGCCGCCGCTCTCGCGGTGCTGTTTCTCAGCCGCGCGTGGCTGCACCGCACGATACTCCCGGCCATGGCGTGGGAACCGGCCTCGCTCGTCAATCCGGGCGTGCTGACGGTGGCCGCCGCGGCCACCCTCGTGACCGCGATCGCGGCCGGCGTCGGCCCGCTCTGGTACGTCGGGCGCGACGCCCTTCCCGCCGTGCAGGGTCGGCTCCTGGACGCGCCGGGCCCGCGCCCGCGGCTGCAGGGCGTGTTGCTCGCGGTGCAGGCCGCGCTCTCGGTGATGCTGCTCGTCGGCGCCGGGCTGTTCCTGCGGAGCCTGCACAACGCCGTCACCCTCGACATCGGGCTGGACCGCGACGTGGTGTCGATACAGGTCGACTTCGCCGGCGCGGGCCGAAGCCCCGACGACGTGGCCCGGTTCTACGAAGCGGCGCTCGAACGCGTCTCGGCCCTCCCGGGCGTCACACGGGCGAGCCTCGCGCAGGGCGGCCCGCTGGGAAGAACGCAATACGCTCGTGCCTTTCACCTGCCGGGATCCGACGACGCGGTCACCACCCCGACCGGCGCCGTGCCCTTCGCCAGCTCCGTGACACCCGGCTTCTTCGAGACGACGGGCAGGCGCATGCGGGAGGGACGAGGCTTCCTGGAGTCGGAGCGGGCGCAGGGTCGGGCGATGGTCGTCAACCAGACCCTCGCGCGACTGGGCTGGCCGAACCGGTCGCCGATCGGCGAGTGCGTCCATCTGTTCGACGAGGAGGCATGCACGACCGTGGTCGGGGTGGTGGCCGACGCGCGCCGCTTCTTTCTCGTGGAAGACCCGCACCCGTACTTCTACACGCTCCTGCCGCCCAGCGACACCGAGCCGCGCACGCTGCTCGTCCGGACGGCGCCTGGTCAGCCCCGCTCCGAGCAGGCGCTCCGACGGCAACTGTCCGCGCTGGACCCCGCCGTGCCCTACATTCGCATCGACACGCTCGGCGAGTTGCTGAATCCGCAGATCCGGCCCTGGCGCCTGGGCGCGTCGCTGTTCACGGTGTTCGGATCGCTCGCGGCTCTGCTCAGTCTGATCGGCCTCTGGTCGTCGGTGTCCTACGCCGTCTCGCAACGGCGCCACGAGCTCGCGGTGCGCCTCGCGGTGGGGTCGACCCCAACCGGACTGGTGCGGCTGGTCTTGAACGACGCCGTCCGGACGGCGCTGATCGCTTGCGCGGCCGGCCTGCTGGTCGCGTCCGCCGCGACTCACCTCATCCGAGACCTGCTCTTCAACGTGTCCCCGCGCGACCCGGCCGTGTTCGCGGCCGTCGCGGCCGGCGTCCTCGCCGTCGCGACCCTTGCCAGCCTGTGGCCGGCCTTGCGCGCTTCCCGCGTCAATCCGGCGGAAGCGCTTCGAGCCGAGTGAGTCGCACCGGGATCTCGCCGCGAACCAAAGTGCCCCGGGCAACCCGCGGCGCCGATGCGTGCCCGCCGGGCGGGCGGCGCCCCAGGGCCCCATGATGAGGGCCCCGCTGCATTCAACCGGCGATGCAGCCCGCCGCGGTCGTCCCGCCCGCTCGGCCTGCGGTGCTCCGCGGAAGTGCGGCCGTCCGCGGTTGCCTTGTCCATTACTCGCGCTCGTCGCGCCCTGCCGCGCCCGGACGCTCTTTCAGCCCGCTGAACGCTCTCGCCGGTCTCGCTGCAACGCGGGTCTTCGCCACGCGCTCCTCGACACGTGGGTTCCCCACCGAGGTCGGCGCCGAACGGGTCGCGTAACATACACGCTTCGGAGGAGAGACATGAGACGAGCAGTCGCCGCCCTATTCGTCGCCCTGGCATTGGCCCTGACCGCCGGCGTCTCCGGACCTGCCCCGTGGTCGGGGCCGAGCGCGGCAGCGCCCCCCCCGGCCGCGAACCAGCCCGCCGCCGGCGCTGCAATCGAGCCGTTCACCATCGACGTGCCCGACAGCGTGCTCGCCGATCTGAAGGAGCGGCTCGCGCGCGCCCGCATGCCCGACGAGCCCGAGGGCGTCGGGTGGCGGCTCGGGATGAACCAGGCCTACCTGCGGCAGCTCGTCGAGTACTGGCGCGACGAGTTCGACTGGCGAGCCCAGGAGCGCCGGCTCAACCGGCTCGAGCAGTTCAAGACCACCATCGACGGCCTCGACATCCACTTCGTGCACCGCCGGTCGCCGGAGCCCGACGCGTTCCCGCTGATCCTGACCCACGGCTGGCCGGGAACGTTCGCGGAGTTCGACAAGGTCATCGAGCCCCTGACCGACCCCGTCGCCCACGGCGGTCGCGCCGAGGACGCCTTCCACGTCGTGGTCCCGTCCATCCCCGGCTACGGGTTCTCGGACCGGCCGCGGCGCCTCGGCTACGGCCGCGACCGCACCGGCGCGATGTTCGCCGAGCTCATGGCGCGCCTGGGCTACGAGCGCTACGGCGCCCAGGGCGGCGATCTGGGCGCCGGCATCAGCCGGTGGCTGGCCGCCAACGACGCCGAGCACGTCGCCGGCCTGCACCTCAACCTGTGCACGGCCGGCCCGCCCGACCCCGAGAACCCCACCGCGCGCGTGCCCCCCGAAGAGATCGCGCTGATGGAGGAGCGCGCCGCGTTCTGGACCGACGAGGAGCGCGGCTACAGCCACATGCACGGCACCAAGCCGCAGACCCTCGGCTACAGCCTCAACGACTCGCCGGTCGGGCTCGCCGCGTGGATCGTCGAGAAGTACCGGAGCTGGTGCGACTGCGACGGCAACCCCGAGACGCGCTTCAGCAAGGACGAGCTGCTGACGACCCTCACCATCTACTGGGCCACCGAGACCGCGACGTCGGCCGCCCGCTACTACTACGAGGGCCGGCACGGCGCCAACTCTCCGGACCCGGCGCGCATCGAGGTGCCGACCGCCTGCGCGGCGTTCCCCGGCGAGTTCCGGTTCACGCCGCGCCGGTGGCTCGAGGCGCGCTACAACCTCGTCCGCTTCACCATGATGCCGAGCGGCGGCCACTTCGCGGCGAGCGAGGAGCCGGCGCTGTACGTGGACGACCTGCGGGCGTTCTTTCGGGAGGTGCGCTAGTGTCCTGCGTCCGAAATTGCTTCGCAGCAGCGGGTGCTTGTGACACCGCAGCACGCGCGCCGTTTGCCTGTCAATACGGGCCGATCGCCATGGTGTCGCTTTCGGTCTACTGCGAACGGATTTGAGATACAGGACACTAGCCAGGAGTCTGCGCGGTAGAACGGCGAGGACTCCTGGAGGGTTGGTTGGGCGCCCAGCGGAGCCGCAGAAGAACATGGGCGGGCTGGCCGTCAACGCTCGTTCATCTCGTCCCGGTTGAATCGTCGTCCGCCGGTGGACAACTGCCGTCTCAACGCCTGGACCGTCGCAGCCGCCGCTTCGGCCTGCTGCCCGCGCCCAACGGCGCACGCATGCCGCCGGATCCGGACGACCACCACGACGACCAGCACGAACACGGTGGACAGCGCCAGCACCGGCACGGTGAGCGCAAGAAGAGACAGTCCGAGAGCTCCCCCGTTCTCGGCGGTCGAGACCACGGGGTTGCCGAGACCGGCGGTGGCGAGAGTCGAAGCGCCGCGCAGCAGGGTCGTACCCGCCTGGACGACGGCCGCCGCCCCGCCGCCAGTCACGGCGGCCACGCTCCAGCTCAGGAGCGGCGTCGCGGTCTCGACGTTCGCCGCCGCGACCACCGTACCGGCCGTCACCGCGGCCGGCATCGCGACCGTGTCCAGCAGGTTGTCGAGCCACGGGACGTAGTAGGCGCCGACCTCGAACACCATCGCCACCGCGACGGTCAGCAGGGCGGGCGTCCCCGCCATCCATTCGAAGCCCTCGGTCAGCTCGAGAAAGCCGGCCCGGGCGGCCAGCCCCATGACCAGCACCGGCAGAAAGACCCGAAAGCCGCACGCGGCGGCGAGGCCTACCCCGAGACCGACGCTGGACACCATCTCCACGGTCCTGCCCCCTCGACCCCGCATCGCCGTCCTCTACCGGAGACCCGGTCGCCGGTCGCCCTGAATCCATCCAGACAACCAAGACTACCACCGGGCCTCGGTTGCCGCAGACGAGCAGCACCCGCCGAATTGCAGCCGCGTGGCGACTTGTGACGGCCAGAGCGGACCGCCCGGCACGAGGGTCCGCAGCACCTCCCTGGCTGCGGGCATCGTGATCGATGCCGACACCGCGACACCCTAGTGGGGCGGCGAGCGTCTCAACCTCAACTACGCCATGCCGGTGCTGTGGCAGCCGCACCGCGACCCGCCGCGGAATGAGCCGCTCCGGTTCATGCTGGTCCCCGGCCGGCTTCGGGCCCGCGACACCCCGCTGGTGGGCAGGCGGTCGGTCTGGACGCCACCATCCGGCCATTGTTGCCCGAGACCACTTGACAGGTGACGGGTCTGCGCTGAGGGTGAAGTGCGCCCTAGCCCGAACGGTCCACCGTGGTAGCATGTCAGATTTCGATCAGCGTCGAGGGGCGCGCCGGAAGGCGCCGTGGAGACTCATGATTCAGTCACTCGAAGGGATGGACTTGGCCGACCGCGTCCGCGAGGTGTCCGGCCGGATTGCGAAGCGACTCGACAGCGTCAAGACGGAGGAGGCGACGAAGACCGCCCTGGTCCTGCCGTTCATCACGCACGTGCTCGGGTTCAACGTGTTCGACCCGGACGAGGTGGTGCCGGAATTCACGGCCGACGTGGGCACGAAGAAGGGCGAGAAGGTCGATTACGCCATAATCGCGAACGGCTCGCCAATCATGCTGTTCGAGTGCAAGCACTACGGTGCCGACCTGTCGAAGGAGCCCGCCTCGCAGCTCTACCGGTATTTCAGCGTGACGAGCGCGCGCCTCGGCGTGCTGACCGACGGGGTGACGTACAGGTTCTTCTCGGACATCGACGAACCCAACAAGATGGACCAGAGGCCGTTCCTGGAGCTGAACATGCTCGACGCCGAGTCCATCGACGCCGACGAGCTCAAGCGGTTCACGAAGCCCGCGTTCGACCTGGACAAGATTCTCGACACCTCGAAGGACCTGAAGTACACGCGAGAGGTCCTGCGCCTGCTGGCGGCCGAGTGGGCGAATCCGTCAGAGGCGCTCGTACGCCACTTCGCGAGTCAGATCTACGACGGCGTGAAGACCAAGGCTGTGGTCGAGCAGTTCGAGCGGGCCACCCGGAAGGCGATGCACCAGTTCCTGACGCGGCGGATCAGCGACCGGTTGAAGTCGGCCCTGTCGTCGGACGAGGAGGAGCCCACGGCCGGCGGGGATGATGCTCAGACTGAGGAAGCGGCCGAGAGCGACATCGTGACGACCGAGGAAGAGTTGCGTGGATTCTACGCGGTGACGGCGATCCTGGCGCCGGATGTGGCAGCCGACCGCGTCATCCTCCACGACTCGAAGTCCCGGTGCTCGATAGTGCTGGATCATCGGAAGCAGACCATCTGCCGGATGTACTTCAATTCACCCAAGAAGAAAATCGGGCTGATCGGGCCGGAGTGGACTGAGGAGAAGGTGGCCATCGAGCGAGTGAATGACATCTTCGAACACGCGGCTCGCATCCGAGAGACGGCGCGGAGGTACCTGGACAAGGCCGCGCGGCCCGACACGGCGAGGGAGGAGCTTCCAAGAGAAGCCTGACCTGCCTGCTCGAGTTGCAGGACGTTCGCGACCTGCCAAGACCGGCAACTCAAATCCCCGGAGTGATGAGTCGGCGCATCCCATCCGGAAACACGGACAACCACTCGTCACGCGAATAGGGCAGACCTCCCTTCCATGCGCGCACTGATCGCGTGTGCGGTGGCGTCTTGGGCCAGATGAAGGTGTCCATGCCCGCGCGAATCACGACACTCCCCCGTCTCACCGACTGCCGCCCAACGGCACTGGTAATCTGATCCGCCAAGCGCAACACGTCGGAAACGTCGGACTGGGACCAGGGCCGACCTCGGACCGCGTCGAACGAGGCGCCGTGCACGTGTTCCACGAAGCCCTTGTAACTGATACCTGCCGCCTCACCTGCATTCGTTCTGCGTACGAGCTCCCGAAAGAGCGCGACGCCACGATCGACGCACAGTTCGAGTCGCACGTCGCGCTCGTCGACCAGAAGCATGCTCGCAGGAGATCGCATCGGAACCGGCGCCTGCGTTCCACCGGCCGGTGCCGCGTCCCAGATCATCCCCTCGGCAAGTACGCCACCCACGGAGCGCACAGGCTCGCCCCTGGCGTAAGCGCGCGCTGGACCACCAAGCAAACCGACGGCCGGAAGCGTCGACACCACTGCCTGGAGATCGTCGTGGTCACCGGTCACTGCAGTGGGCGGAAGACCGTACGCGGCGACCAGACGCCGGGCGAATCTCTCGACGACCTCGGCCGGCGCCCGACGATGCCCCGGCAGCGCCTGGAGCCCGGACGTGCGCCACGTCGACGTCGGGAAGCACTCCATCATCAGCCAGTAGCCGGCTGGACGCGGTGCGATGTTGGCGGCGCGGTCATTGACCAGCGCGACATCGGGACGACGCAAAAGCTCGGCAAAGACATCGATGCTGAACTGAATCCACCGAAGGAACGTCGAGGGATAAGCCACGCCGCGGGTGCCCGTCTTGCCCGGTGTCCGGGTCTCGTACTCGCACGCCCTGCCAACGCCCGGGCGATCGGACGGCGTCGTGGGATCTCGCCACGCTTGTGGGCCATCAATGGAGACGGCTGCAACGTCACGATCGCGGGCGAAGACATCGATGCACCGCGCAACCGCGGACGGCGTGAGCCCCTCAGTCGGCCACGCCATCACCCCCGGCACGGCATCTCTGAAGCAGCCGCCGCCGAATGTGACCAGGGCCGATCCGATGTCATTCCAACTCCGGCAGGCGAGGTCGAGCCCAAGAACACGCCGCGAGTCGTCAAGCACAGCCATGAGGACAACTGGCGCCGATGGCGCGAGGCCACGTCGACCCCACGGGCGGTATGCTCACATTGATGAAGTCGGCCGCTACCGTCCTCCGCGCTCGCAACGAGGCAGAGGTCCGGCGAATGTCGCAGGCCGAACGAGTCGAGCTTGCGTTTCGTCTCGGTGACGAGGCCATCGACTCTATCCGCGCCGCCCACGGCGTCGACCGGCGGACCGCAATTCGCCAGATCGATCAGCGCCGCCAAGCGACCCGCCGTCTCGACCCGGCGAACGCCTGAGCGTGCTCGATCCGCGATTCTGAGCGGGCCGGCACGCCTTGCGCCGTGATCAGCGCGCTCGCCGGCCCGCGCCGTCCCGCTCAGACGATGGCCGGTACGTGGACACCGGCCGACTTTCCCGCGGCCCCGAGCGTCCAGTCCAGCGTAGCGAGCGGCATCCGCATCCGCACGGCGAGTTCAAGGTACATCGCATCGTAAACGGAGTCGCGTATGTCCTCGCCAAGTCGAGTGCCGCACCCCACGTGCGGGATGCGGAGACCGGGTCGATCTCCATCGGCAGCGCATCGAGGTGCGCGCGAATCCCCGGCCACTCGTCGTGCGCCAATCCGGCCGCGGCGGGTCGCGACCAGCAGTGCGTTGGCCGTCTCGACCGGCCACAACGCCGCGACGAACGCGGGGGCGTCGACCAGCGCCTCGCGCAAGCGATTCGTCGCATCGGTCGCCTCGTCCGCGAAGGTCCAGGCCGTGGCGACGAAACAGTCGAGCACGAAGGCCATCAGTAGCGCCGCCCTTCCTCGATCATCTCCCGAAACGAGAGCCCCCCCCCCAAAGCTGTGCGTCCGCTGGAACTCCTTGAGACCGTCGATGGCCGCGCGGATTCTGTCGGTGTCCCGTTGCCGAAAGGGAATCAACTCGGCCACGGGTTGCCTGTGTCTCGTGATCACGAATCGCTCGCCCTGCTCGACGCGCTTCAGTAACTGCGGCAGATGCGTCTTCGCTTCGAATGCGCCAACTTCGGACACGTGCGGCAACTCCATGAACGGCAGGAAACAGACCGTACCGAGACCAGTCTATATCACGAGCCGGGCACCGGATCCCGCCGTCGATGCAGCTGGACCGACCCGACGCGGGCCAAGAGCGTCAGGCCGGAGGCGGAACCGATCCTTCAAGTGGTAGACGGCAGCCGGGACGACCCTGGTGAGGGGTTCACCCGGCCGCCACCGCGTCGGTCGGCAGGAGTCAGCGCCCTGGAACGGCGCCGACTCCTGGAGATTGACAGGCCGGTCAGTTCCTTCAGGGTGCCGGTGCTGTCGCCGAAGTGCTCCACGGGCACCCCGAGCCTCTGCAGCATGGTGAGCTGCAGGTTGGTCATGGGGTTCTCGCCCTTCGGATACACGAGGTGGCGGTCGCCCTTGATGGTCCCGCCGTCGTGCCCGCCGAGCAGGAGGGGTCCGGCCGAGCGGTATACTCGCATCATGAAGTCGGTGGCCTCCGTCCTCCGCGAACGCACCGCCGCCGATATCCGGCGGCTCACCCCGGCCGAGCGGGTGGAGCTGGCGCTTCGTCTGGGCGACGAGGCCATCGAGTCGTTCCGCGCCGCCGGTGGTGTCGACCGCCGGACCGCGATTCGCCTCCTCGAACGGCGCCGGCAGGCGACCCGCCGGCCCAGCGCATGTCTCGACCGGCTGATCGGGTGAGCCTGCTCGACCGGGTCACCGCGATTCTCGATCGCGACGGCGTCCCTTACGCGGTGATCGGGGCCGCGGCGATGGCCGCGCATGGCGTGGCCCGCTCCACGCACGACATCGATCTGCTGGCGCTCGCAACCTCGTGCCTGGACCGGGCCCTGTGGGCGCCGCTGGCGGACGCCGGCGTGGACGTGTCCGTCACTCGCGGCGATGCCGCGGATCCGCTGGCCGGCGTGGTTCGCTTCGGGGAATCCGCCAAGCGCCCCGTCGATCTCGTCGTCGGCCGTCATCGGTGGCAGGCGCGCGTGCTGGAACGCGCCCGACCGACGGTCGTCCAGGGATCGCGCGTGCCCGCCGCGCAGGCCCGCGACCTCATCGCGCTGAAGCTGTTCGCCGGCGGTGCCCAGGACGCCTGGGACGTGGCGCAGTTGCTGGCGGGGCCGGACCGCGCGGCCCTCGTCGCCGCGGTTTCCGCCGACATCGACGATCTGCCGGCGCACTGCCGCCGTTTCTGGGAACGGATTCTGAGCGGAGACTCGGCCTGACGGGGCACGGAGGCGCACTCGCCCGAACCGATGGTTCCCGGCACGAGGCGCGAGACCGCCGGCCGCATCCTGAGGTCCTTCGCCCTTGCTCCTGCGCGGCCCGCACCGGCACGGAAGCGAGGCCGCTGCAGTAGGCGAGGGGACCGTCCCGGCAGCGACAGGATTCGCGGCCGGACCCGCCTGGTCGCCGTGGCCACGCCCATGAACATCAATCCCGTTGACAACAGAATTGACATCGCCGGGGTGACGGACGGTCACCCCGGCCGCTACGGTGAAGTGCGCTACGCCAGGCCGGTCAGCTCCTTCAAGGTGCCGGTGCTGTCGCCGAAGTGCTCCACGGGCGCCCCGAGCCTCTGCAGCATGGTGAGCTGCAGGTTGGTCATGGGGTTCTTGCCCTTCGGGTACACGAGGTGGCGGCCGCCCTTGATGGTGCCGCCGTCGTGCCCCGCGAGCAGGAGAGGGACGTTGTCGTACTGGTGGGCGTCCCCGTCCCGCAAGGCGGCGCCGTAGAGCAGCATCGCGTGGTCGAGCAGCGAGCCGTCGCCGTCGGGCGTCGACGCCAGGGTGGCGAGGAACTCGCCGTAGAGCTGCACGTGATACTGGTTGATCTTCGTCACCTTCTCGATCTTCTCGAGGTCCCCGCGGTGATGCGTCAGCGGGTGGTGCGGGTCGGGGACGCCGATCTGCGGATAGGTGGTGCCGCTCTGCTCGCGGCCGATCATGTAGGTGAAGACGCGGGTGACGTCGGTCTGCCAGGCGAGGACGAGGAGGTCGTACATCAGCCGCGCGTGGTCCTCGAACGAGACAGGAATGCCCGCCGGCTGGTCGAGCAGCGGCAGCTCGCGGTCGGCCTGCCCCTCGGCAATCTCGATGCGGCGCTCGATCTCGCGCACCGCGTCGAGGTAGTTGCCGAGCTTGCGGCGGTCCTCGCCGTCGAGCCGGCCCTGCAGCCCGGCGATCTTGTCCATGACCGCGTCGAGGATGCTCCGCTGCTGCTTGGCGCGCGCGAGCCGCACGTCGGCGCTGGTGCTGCCGGCGTCGCCGAACAGCCGCTCGAACACGACGCGCGGGTTGGTCTCGCGCGGCATCGGCGTGGTGCGGTCGTGCCACGAGATATTGAGGTAGGCGCAGCTGTAGCCGGTGTCGCAGGTGCTGACGCCGTTGAAGGTGTCGGCGCCCTCGAGCGACAGCTCGAGCGAGGGCAGTCGCGTCTCGCGGCCCAGGGTCTGCGCCGCGAACTGGTCCATCGACGTCCCGAGGTCGAGCTCGGACCCCTGCGTCTGCTCGGCGTGGAGGCCGGTGAGGAACGCGGCGGCGGGGCGCGAGTGCGACCCGAGGGCCTCGCCGGGGCGGGCGAAGGCGGCGCGGTTGTCGAGGTTGGTCAGCACCGTGAGGTGCTCGCGCACCGGCTCGAGCGGCTTCAGCAGGCGCGGCAGGTCGAACCCGGGGGCGTCGGTCGCCGGGGTCCAGTTGCCGTTGCGGGTGATGATGCCGTTCGGCACGTAGACCACGCCGAGCCGCTTCGACGGCTTCGCCGCGGTCCTCGCGAGCGCGGTCAGCGGGGGCACCATGCCGTTCAGCAGCGGCAGCGCCAGCGCCGTGCCCATGCCCCGCAGAACCGTGCGGCGCGCGATGGTCTTCTTCGTGACGATCATGATTCGACCCTCCTCAACTGAAACGGCGCGCTCTTTACGATACCCTGAATCAACGCCGACCAGCGGTGATCCTCGTCCGCCGCGTCCCGCACGATCTGCCGGACCACCGGCATGTCGGGGTGCTCCAGCCGCCGGCCGAGCGCATACGTCAGGAGCCTTCCCGTCACCGTCCGGATGAACTCCTGCTGCCGGTCGAGCAGCAACTCTCGCAATCCGGCCGGCCCCTCGAACCGCGAGCCGTCCGGCATGACACCGGAGGCGTCGATGACGGGACCCCGCTGACCCGGAATCCGCGGGTCGTCGGTGGTCCGCCAGCGCCCGATGGCGTCGAAGTTGTCGAGGGCGAAGCCCAGGGGGTCCATCACCCGGTGGCACACGGCGCAGGTCGGGTTGCGCCGGTGCGCCTCCATGCGCTCGCGCTGCGACGTGGGCGCGTCGCCGGCGGCGCTCTCCTCCAGCGGCGGCACGTTGGCCGGCGGCGCCGGCGGCGGCGCCCCGAGCACCCGCTCGAGCAGCCACTTCCCGCGGTTCACCACCGAGGTCCGGGTGGAGTACGACGTCAGGGTGAGGATGCTCGCCTTGCCGAGCAGCCCCGCCCGCCGATCGTCGGGCAGCACCACGCGCCGGAAGTGGTTCCCGTAGACGCCGGGAACGCCGTAGTGCCGGGCGAGCCGCTCGTTGAGGAACGTGTCGTTCGCCCGCAGCAGCTCCACCACCGCGCGGTCCTCGCGCAGCTGGCTCGCCATGAAGAGCGCCGTCTCCTGCTGCATGGCGTCGCGCAGGTTCTGGTCGAACGCGGGGAAGATGGTCGGGTCCGGCGCCACGTTGCGGATCTTGTGCAGCTCGAGCCAGCGGTCGACGAAGTTGCCGGCGAGCGAGGCGGACCGCGGGTCGGCGAGCATGCGGCGCACCTGCCCGTCGAGGACGGCGGGCCGCGCGAGCTCGCCGCGCTCGGCGAGGGCGAGCAGCTCGTCGTCGGGGATGCTGTTCCAAAGGAAGAACGAGAGCCGCGACGCCAGCTCGACGTCGTCGATGCGGTAGACGGCCGCGTCGGCGTCGGCAGGCGGGCGGGGGATGCGGAAGAGGAACTCGGGGTCGACGAGCACCCGCTCGAGCACGGTCCGGACGCCCGCGTCGAAGTCCGCCCCTCGCCGCGCCGTGTCGAAGAAGCCGTACAGGTGGTCCACGTCGGCCGCCGTCACCGGCCGCCGGTAGGCGCGCCGGGCCAACGTGGAGATGATCTCGCGGGCGCAGGCCTCCTCGGCCGCGCCCTCGGCGGGACGGCAGACGAAGAGCCGCTGCCGGCTCGCCACGTCGTCGGGGGTCGCGCCGTCGAACGGCCCGCCGATGACGACGTTGCCCACCGCCGGCTCGCCGCCCATCTCCTCGTCGGTGCTGTAGCCGAACGTCGACATGTCGACCGGCGGCTGCAGGACCCCTTCCTCGAGCGCGGGGTGGTCCACGAACGCGACGGCCACCGTGCGCAGGCCGGCCTCGACCGGCACCCGCACCTCGAAGTCGTCGTCGGCGTGGTTGGCGTACCACTCCCACTCGGCCCCGCCCATGCCCGAGCTGCCGCAGAAGCTGGCGATGCACCGCTCGGCGTCGGGGCTCAGCCCGCCGCCGGCGACGAACGTGGCGACGAGGGCGCCGTCGACCCGCACGTCGAGCTGGTGGGCGACGTTGCCGATGCCGCGGATGTAGTTGTAGAAGTTGCGGCGCAGCCCGACGCGGATGGTGTACTCGCCGTCGAGGGGGAAGTAGTGGCGCACCGCGATGCCGCCGCGGGTGCCGAACGGCAGGTCGTCGCTGGTGTGGTCGTCCTGAATCTCGCGATCGGGCACCCGGTAGGTGTCGAAGCGCGGCCGCAGCCCGGCGTCGCCGACCGCGAGCTGGCTCACCTGCCGCGCCGCGTACAGGTAGCGCTCCATGAGGGTCGGCGACACCGACAGCACGTCGGCGATGTTGTCGAAGCCCTCGTCGTCGTCGTCGGGCGGCAGCAGCGCCTCGGGGTCGACCTCGAGCCCGAGGAGGTCGCGGATGGCGTTGCCGTACTCGACCCGGTTGAGCCGGTGCGCGACGGTGCGGCCGGGGTTCGGGTCGGCGGCGGCGGCGCGGTCGAGCTCGCCCTCGAGCCAGGTCGCCACCGCGTCGTAGGCGGTCTCGTCGGGGCGCGGCCGGCCGACCGGCGGCATCATGCGCGACCGCAGCTTCAGCGCCACCTGCTCCCAGGCGGCGGCGTGCGCGCCCACGTTCGCCGGGTCGAGCGGCTGCAGCGACACGGGCACGCGCCCCGCCGCGTAGCCGCCGTCGCTGTGACAGGTGATGCAGTAGCGGCTCAGCATCGCCTCGACCGGCCCCGAGGACGACGGCGCCGCAACCGGGACGGACCCGCCCGGCGCCGGCGGCGACCCGGCCTGTCCCGCGGTTGCGGCCGCGGCGAGCAACAGCAGGCATCCGGCGGCGACCGGACCGAACCACGCGGGCGCCCGTACCCCCGAGCGTTCCCGCGGCGTCACGACGGTACGCGCTCTTTCCTGCACCATCTCATCACCCTTCCGTCTCCCGCCGGAATCGGTGACCGCACCGACCGGCGAGCCCGCCGAACCGCCGCCTGAGGCTATGCTCCCCGCCCGACCGCCGGCGGGGTCTGCTGCATTCCTCCGCGCCGGCGCACGACCCCGGCGCGACCCTGCCACCGGGGGTCGCCTACCCCGCGCAGCGCACGAGCAGCCCGTCCGCCGCGTGGCACATCATCTGCCGCGGGGTCCGGTTGCGCTCGTTCGCGGCGTTCAGGTCGCCGCCGTGCTCGACGAGCAGATCCACCACCGCCGGCCACGCCTTGAAGACGGCGGAGTGCAGGGCGGTGTCGCCCGCCTCGTTCCGGGCGTTCACGTCGGCCCCCAGGGCCAGCGCGAAGCGCGTCGCCTCGAAGTTCGGGCCCTCGTCGGCGTGCAGGGCCTCGGCGACCTCGGGCGGAACCCGCCGGTCGTGGCGGTCGATCTCGCCGTTGGGCCAGTTCGCCCCCGACGCCATCATCAGCGGTGTCGTCCCGTCGCGCATCGGGAGGAACGGGTCGGCACCGCTTTCGGCGAGGATGCGCATGATCCCGACGTCGGCGTACTTCGCCGCGAGCAGGAACGGCGTGGCCCCGGCCAACGATCCGGGCAGGATCCACCAGTTGGTCGCGCGCGGCACCCGGCTGCCCTTGGTGAGGCGAACGTCCGGATCGGCGCCGTACGCCAGCAGGGTCTTGACGAGGGGCGCATCGGCGCGCAGGACCGCGGTGTGGAGGGCGGCGTAGCCCCCGCCGGCCGCGTCGGGCTCGGCGCCGCGGCTCAGCAGGTATCCGGCCAGCTCGCCGTGGCCGCTGAAGCTCGCCACCACCAGGGCCGAGGCGCCGTCGGGCGCCGTCTCGTTCACGTCCGCGCCGGCGTCGAGCAGCAGCCGCGCGCTCTCGACGCTTCCCTGCCGCGCCGCGAAGAGCAGAGGCGTGAAGCCGCCAAGCGGCAGGTTCCCGGCACGGTCGGCGCCCCGGCCGCCGAGGCTCACGAGCAGCGAGCGCGCCTCGGAGCGGGCGTGGACGTTTGCGCCGTGCTCTAGCAGCGCCCGCACGACGTCGGGATGCCCCTGGGCCGCCGCCCACATCAGGGCGGTCTGCCCCCGCGACGACTCCCGCGCGTCGACGTTGGCGCCGCCGGCGTCGAGCAGGGCGGCCACCGCGTCCGCGGCCCCGGTGCGCGCGCAGGTCATGAGGGCCGTCTCGCCCATCGAGGTGGCGGCGTTCGGGTCGGCGCCCGCGGCCAGCAGCCGCTCCACGACCGGTGCGCTCCGGTTGATGCAGGCGAGCGACAGCGGCGTGACGCCGTAGGCATTGGCCGCGCCGGGACGCGCGCCCGCGTCGAGCAGCAGGTCGACGACGGCGGGGTCGTCCCACCGGACCGCCCAGTGCAGCACCGTCGCGCCATCGCCCTCGGGCGCATTCACGTCGACGCCCTGCTCGACGAGGGCGCGCACCGTGTCGCCGTCGCCGTTCCTCACCGCCTCCTTCAGCCGGACATCGGCCGCCTCGGCCGACATGCCGGCCCCCGCCAGCAGCACGATCGTCCACGCGATGACCCGAATCGCGGAGCCAGTTCGCATGCTATCCCCCTCAGCACTGCAACTCATCGATGACGACCGGCGCCGGCCGGACCCGCCCGCTCTTCGCCCACGCCCACGCCCCGGAAATCGCATCGTGCAGGGCCCAACGCCCGGTGGCATCCAGGTCGTCACCTTCGCCGTCGAGCACCGACTCCAGAGTCGTACCCTCGGCAAGGGAGCTGGGTTCATCCAAGCGCAGCCGGCCGCCTCGGACTATGGCCTTCATGGAGGATTCTCGTCGTTTGCGCCCTCGAGCGACGGCGCCCATCGGCAGCCGCCGGAATCGACCCCTCTACGCCATGATTCGGTCACCGGGCAGTGTACGTCCGGCTGTAGCCGTTGCGGCCGTTCGTCATCGTGTACGTGCCGTCATCCCGGACCGACGCCTTGAGCCAGTGGCCCTGGCACTCGTCGGTGTCCTCGAAGTTGGCGATCATGTCGTCGGCGGTGTTGTGGCCCTCCGCCTCGAGCGCGAGGTGCGTCTGCCAGATGCCCTCGACGCCGGGGACCTCGGTGATGCGGTCGTAGTGGTGCGGCGCGGTGATGCCCTTGCGGGGGCCGTTGTTCACCACCACCACCTGCGGCTCGATGGCCCACAGGTGGGCGGGGGCCCCGGCCCCGTCGAACGCCCCGTGGCGGCTGGTCTGGTAGACGGTGACGGTGCCCAGCCGGTTGACGGGGCACGACAGCTCCATCTCCATGTCCCAGTCGAGGTCGCCGAGGTCCACGAAGCGGAACCCGCCGAAGCTGAACAGCGCGCCCAGGGTGCGCTGGTTCTCGGGCGACGCGGCAGGCCGGCTCTCGGCCCCGGCGCAGTGGGGATTGGGTCCGCCGTCGTTGATGGGCTCCGCGATGAGCTCCATGTTGGACGAGATCATCCGAACCTCGACGTCGCCCATCGACATCACGTCCCCGGCGCCGGCGACCATCCGTGCGTCGCCGGCGGTCTCCAGGTAGATGTCGCGCCACTGCTGGTTGCGCTCCTCGGTCTCGCCGCCGTGATCGAGGAAGTGGTCGATCGGCACCATCCCGGCCAGCTCGGCGAGGCTGCCGACGTGGTCGGTGTGGAAGTGCGTGATCAGCATGTAGTCGAGCTTCTCGAGCCCGGCGTCCTCCATCGCGGCGACGATGCGATGCGCGTCGCGGCCCTCGGGGCGCGGCCAGCCGGTGTCGACGAGCATCGACTCGCCGGACGGGGAAATGACCAGGGTCGCACCCCCGCCCTCGACGTCGATCCAGTAGATGTCCATCGTGCCGGGCTGGGCATGGAGCATCGCCGCCGGGGCGCACAGAACGATCGCCGACAGCAGGAGCAGCCGGAAAGCCGCCGTGATTCGCATGTTCGATCTCCGGGAAGAGCGTGAAGGCGCCGCCATCCACCGGGGTGGAGGCGGTGGGCAGGCCGCCAGCGGGCGCCGGAGCGCCGCCGGCGGGAGCGCCTGACTGGACACGTCGGTCATACGGTGGCTCCGTCGACGCGACGTCGCGTTCGATCCGATTCGAACCCGACGACGACCGCACCGGCAATCGCCGCCCTGGCGCCTCGGCCGCCGTCTCGCCGACGCGGCCAAGCCAACCGGCCCTCCACGAGTCGCCGCTTCCGCCGAGAGTGGGCGTCTCCGACCGCGCCGATTCGTGGCGCCCGGGGCAAGTGCCGGCGTTGGTCCCGGACGAGGACTTCAGCAGGACACGCGGTTGTCAGCAGGACACGCAGTTGTCGTTGTTGACGGCGCCGAGGCCCTCCAGCAGAGTCAGCGTCTCGGGGAACGGCAGTGTCCGCTGGTACGGGCCGTTCGCCATGTCCGCGGTGGTCTGGCCGCGGCGGCTGACCACCATCACGTCGGCGCCCTGCTCGACGAGATAGCGCACGAGGTCGGTGTCGCCGCGGGCTGCGGCATGGTGGACCGCGGTGTAGCCCTCGTGGTCGCGGGTGTTGACGTCGACGCCGACTTCCTCCACCAGGTACTTCACCGAGGGCATCCAGCCGTCGGGCACGTGGCGGTGGGCGTTGGACTCGAAGCCCTCGCCGTAGCCGACCCCCGAGGCGGCGTGGATAGGCCACACGCCCGGGCCGCCCCCTTCCACCGGCGGCAGCCCCGACGGATCCGGCGGCGCCTCGGCGGCGCTGACGCCGTTCCGGCGCCGCGGCTCGGGCGCCCGCGTCGGCACGTGGGGGTCGGCGCCGTGGGCCCGGAGGAGCTTCATCGCCTCGACGTCGGTCGCGTAGGCGGCGCGCCAGAACGGGGTCGCCCCGTCGACGCTCTCCGAGCAGCAGTGGTTGTAGGACATGTACCAGAGGTGCTTCGCGAGCCGCACGTTCGGGTCGGCCCCCGCCTCGAGCAGCGACTCCATCACGTCGAGGTAGGTGGCCTCCTGCTGGTCGTGGGCGCGGGGCTGCGGGTACCGCGCCCGCGGCGCCCACTGCAGGTTGAGGGCCGCGAAGAGCGGCGTGGCCCCCCCGCTGGTGGCGATGTTCGGGTCGGCCCCGCGCTCGATGAGCCGCATCGCGAGGTCGAAGTGGCCGTTCATGGTGGCGATCTGCAGCGGGCTCGTGTGGTCGCCGCTCACCCGGTCGACGTCGGCCCCCGCGTAGAGCAGGGCCATCGCCACCTCGGTGTGCCCCTGACGGGCCGCGTGCAGCAGGGCCGTCAACCCGCCCTGCACCCCGACCCGCTCGGTGTAGGCGCGGGGAGTGCCGCGTTCGAGCTGCACGCCGTCGGCGACGTCGGGGACGTCGTCGAACCGCTGCACCTCCCGCGCGGCCCGCACCGCGGCCTGGACCTCGCTGGCGGTGGGCCGCCATCCCTGCCGTTCGTCGGGCGGGGCCGCCGCCCGAAACCCGTCCAGGACCTGCTTCCGCCGCGCCGCCGCCGCCCGGTCCATCGAGTCGAGCGCGGGCAGGTCGACGACCCTCGTGGCGACCTCGAGGTCCGCGCCGCGCTCCATCAGCACGTTCACCGGCCCGAGCCGGTTGGACGCGGCCGCGAACATCAACGGGGTCTGGCCCCAGGTCCGCTCGCGGGCGTTCACGTCGGCCCCGTGTTCGAGCAGGGCGGCGACGGCCGCGGCGTTCCCCGCCTGCGCGGCGAGGTGCAGCGGGGTCGCCCCGCTCGACGACTCGGCGTGCGGGTCGGCGCCGGCCTCGAGCAGCGCCTGCACCACCTCGGCCTGACCACTCCGCCCCGCCACGTGCAGCGGCGTGTGCTGCCCGATGCGGGTCGTCGCCTCGAGGTTGGCCCCGGCGTACAGGAGCATCCCGGTCATCTCGAGATCGCTCCGCATCGCCGCCCAGTGCAGCGCGGTCATGCCGTCGGGCCGAGCCGTCTGCACGTCGGCGCCCCGCTCGAGCAGGCCTCGCACGACCTCGACGTCGCCCCGGACGGCGGCGTCCGCCACCGGGGCATCGACCGCCGCCGCGGCCGCCGGCCACAGGGGCGGCGCCGCGCACAGCGCCGCCAGCGTCAGCGCGGCCACGCCCGCGCGCAGTGACAGTCTCATGACCCTCTCCCCCCTGCTGTCTTCGCCCTTTGGGTCAGATGCTGAGCGCGAGCTCGCCGGTGCTGTCGCCGAAGCTCGGCCGGTCGTCGTGCCCGAGCGCGTGCAGCACGGTAAGCATTGCGTTGGCCATCGGCGTCCCCTCGGCCGCCTTCACGTGCACCCCGCCCGCGAGCCGGCCGTTCGCGTGGCCGAGCAGGATGAGCGGACAGCGCTTGTGGTTGTGCAGGTTGGGGTCGCCCATGCCCGAGCCGTAGAGGATGACGCTCTTCTCGAGCAGATCGCTGTCGCCCTCCTGCGTGTCCTTCAGCTTGTCGAGGAGGTACGGCAGCAGGCTGACGTGATAGCGGTTGATCTTGCTGAACTCGACGATCGCGTCCTCGCGGCCGCCGTGGTGCGATGCCGAGTGGAACGGCCGGTCGCTGCCGCTCAGGGGGTAGACCCGGCCCGACGCGTCGCGGCCCATCTTGAACGAGAACACCCGGGTGACGTCGCTCTCGAAGGCGAGGGCCTGGACGTCGAACATCAGCTTGACGTGCTCGTCGAACGAGTCGGGCACCCCGGCCGGCGCCGCCGGCAACTCGCGCGGCTCGCCGCTCATGTTCCGCTCCTCGACGCGCTGGATGCGCCGCTCGATCTCGCGGATGTTGTCGAGGTAGCGCTCCATGCGCCGGCGGTCCGTGGCCCCGAGCTCGCGCGTGAACTGCGACACCCGCGAGGTCATCCAGTCGAGGATGCTCGCGTCGGTCTTCCGCCGGGCCGCGCGCTCCTCGGCCGAGCCCCCGACCCCGAACAGCTGCTCGAAGGCGACCCGCGGCGACCGCGTCACGGGCAGCGGCTCGGTCGGCGACGCCCAGCTGATGGAGTCGGTGTAGACGCAGGTGTATCCGTAGGCGCAGCCGCCGGCCTGGTCGACGTTCTCGATGCAGAGCTGCATGGACGGGATCGGCGTCTCCTGGCCGAACCGCTGGGCGTGCAGCTGGTCGAGGGAGGTCCCCGCGAACACGTCCGACCCCTGGGTCTGCTTCGGATGCGACTGGGTCAGGAAGACGGAGCTGGTGCGGAAGTGGTCGCCGCCGATCTCGGGGGGCGAGAACGCCTCGGCCATGCCCACGTCGGTGTCGCTGACGATGGTCAGATGCTCGCGGTACGGCTCGAGCGAGCTCAGGGCGCCGGCGCTCAGGTCGAAGTCGCGCCCGGCCCTGGCCGGGGCCCACAGGTGCTGGGTGCCCCCCCACGCGTTGGAGCCCGCCGCCCCGTGCACCATCTCGATGGTGATGAGACGGGTCGGGTCGAGGGCGGCGGCGGTGGCCGCCGAGACCCGTCCCGCGGGACGCATCGCGTCGAGGAACGGCAGGGCCAGGGTCGCGGTCCCCACGTCACGGAGGAACGTCCGGCGAGGAAGGTGCTTTCCAGTGATGAACATGAGTCTGTCTCCCGGCCTGCCTGTCTCGTCTCCTGAATGTTCCGTCCGTCAATCGCCGCGACTTCGCCCGCCAATCGCCGCCTGCGGCTCAGCTGCCGCCCCTGCGGCGCCGCCGCCAATCACCGGCCCGGCGTCCGCGCCATCCTGCGGCGCAGGACGCTGAGGATAGAGACCGGCATGAAGTTGCCAACTGCGCTCGATCAGCCCGCTTCATTCGGCTCCCGCGCCTGGCCCACGCCAAGGCAGATTCCGTCAGCCGTCCCTACTGCACGATCGCGCCCGCCTCGCCGGCGCCCGCGGGCTCCGCCCGCTGCATCGTGAACGCGGGGCTCCGAACGACCCCCAGGATGAACGACGACATGCGGTGGTCGTTGTCCCGGGCGGCCCGGGCGATGCGCCGGACCGTCGGCATGTCGTAGTGCTCGACCCGCCGCCCCAGCGCATAGGCCATCAGGTTCTCGGTGAACGTGCGGGCCAGCGGCGCCTCGAGCTTCAGCAACGCCCCCCGCAGCTCCTGCGGGGTCGACACCGGGGTCCCGTCCCACATCTCGCCGCGGGTGTCGAGGGGCACGCCGTTCTCGCGGATGCGCCACTTCCCGATGACGTCGAAGTTGTCGAGGGCGAGCCCGAGGGGGTCCATGAACCGGTGGCACGCGTTGCAGGTCGGGTTCGTCCGGTGAATCTCCATCCGCTCGCGCGTCGTGAGGGCCGTGCCGTCGATGACCGCGGCCGTCTCGTCGAGGTCGGGGATGTTCGGCGGGGGTGGCGGCGGCGGCACGCCGAGCACCACCTCGAGCACCCACTTGCCCCGCAGCACCGGCGAGGTCCGGTTGGCCATCGACGTCAGCATCAGCACCGAGCCGTGTCCGAACAGGCCGCGCCGCTCATCGCCGCGGTACTCCACGCGGCGGAAGTGCGGTCCCGCGACGTTGGGGATGCCGTAGTGGCGGGCCAGCCGCTCGTTGACGAAGGTGTAGTCGGCGGTGAACAGGTCGAAGAAGCTGCGGTCCTCGCGCACGAGGCTGTGGAACAGCAGCTCGGTCTCGCGGCGCATCGCGTCGGCGAGCTGGCGGTCGAAGTTGGGGAACCAGAACGCGTCGGGCTGCACCTGGTCCATGTCCTGGAGCCGCAGCCACAGCGCCGCGAACCGGGTGCCCAGCGACTCGGCCCGCGGATCGGCCAGCAGGCGCCGCGTCTCGGCCTCGAGCACGTCGGGGTCGGACAGCTCGCCGGCCGCCGCCCGCGCCAGCAGCGCCTCGTCGGGCGGCCCTCCCCAGACGAAGAACGCGAGCCGCGAGGCCAGCGCGACGTCCGAGACCCGGTAGTTCTCGCCCGGCGCCACGGAGCCGGCCGGCCGCTCGATCCGGAACAGGAAGTCGGGGCTGGCCAGGGTCGCCTGCAGCGCGGTGCGGATGCCCGTCTCCCAGTCGCCCTCCGCGAGGCCGGCCTCGTAGAACCCCATGAGGTCGGCGAGATCGGCGTCGGTCAGGGGCCGGCGGTACGCCTGGGCGCCGAGCCGCGCCACGATCTCCTCGGCGCACGCGCGCTCGGTGTCGGGCGACGTGGGGCGGCAGCTGAAGACCCTCCGGCGGCTGGGGGTCTCCGACACCCCCGTGACGTCGTAGGGGCCGTCGATGACGAGGTCCCGCATGTGCGGCAGGGCGGTGATGCCGTAGCCGAGGTCGCCGATCTCGGTGTCGACGATCGACCACTCGTGCGGGGCCAGGACGTCCTCGACCGGCCCTTCGAACTGCTGGACGAAGACCGCCGACACGCGCCGGGGGCCCGCCCGCACGAAGATCGGCGCCTCGACCTCCAGGTTCACCCCGTTGGGGTCGGAGGTCCGCAGCCACTGGTCCATGGCCAGCACCGCCATCGGCTCGCCGTCGATCGAGATCTCGATCTGCTCGTTCCGGATCGTCGACCCCGACAGGCCGCCGGTCGTCGTGTGCTGGAACGCCATCCGGAAGACGTAGTCGCCGTCGGCCGGGAAGTTGTGCACCACCGAGAACCCGCCGCGGGTCCCGTAGGGGGCGCCCTCCACCTGGTCCCACTGCGAGTACGCGCGCGACTTCGCGTAGGTGGTCTGCTTGGGCTGCGCGTTCGGGTTCCCGACCGCGAGCTGGCTCACCTCGGCCGCGGCCCGCAGGTACCCGTCGAGCAGCGTCGCCGACAGCATCTGCACGTCGGCGATGTTGTCGAAGTTGGCGCTCATGGTGTCGAGCGGCAGGTAGTCGCCCGCGTCGATGTCGAGCGCCAGCAGGTCGCGGACGGCCTGCTGGTACTCGTGGCGGTTCAGGCGCTGGAAGGTGCGGTAGCCCGGGTTCGGGTCGGCCGCGGACGCCTCGTCCACCACCGACTCGAGCGTCTCGACGAGGGCCGTCAGGGTCTCCGCGGGCGGGCGGCGCATGCCCGGCGGGGGCATCATGTTGGCCCGCAGCTTGCGGATCATCTTCTCCGCCCGCTCCGCGTCGCCGCCCGCGGCCGCCACGTCGAAGCCGTCCAGCGAGAAGTTGCCGGTCAGCATCCGGTCGTTGTGGCAGCGCTGGCAGTAGGTGCCGACCACGCCGTTCAGCGCGCCGTGGTCGAGGACCGCGGACGGCGGCGCGGACGCTTCCTGCGCGGGTGCGGGGGCGGCGGCGCCGAGGACGGCGAGCCCGGCGGCGAAGACCGCGGCGGGGACGGCAGGGACTCTCATCATGGGATCGCCTCGAACCGCCGGAACGCGAATCGGGCAAGTTTAGCAGATTGGCGCGCACTTCGCCTCCCCGCCCGAACCACCCACGGGGGGCTCGTGTTGACGCCGCGGGCATCCAAGGGCCTGGAGGGTGATTCGCACGAAGACGCGGCTCCGGGGTGTCTTGGCAAGCGGAGCGTTCCCGACGAGGCCAAGAACGGGATTGGCTTCCGGGTCGCCAGGACTCTCCCCTGAACTCCCGGGCAGGTGAGGGCCGACCCGGCCCCTGACGTTCTGCTGCTTGGCGTCCGCTGTCGGAGGCTGGGCAACCGCGGCAGCCCGGGCGGGATTCCCCCGCTCGAGTTGTTGCTCTGGAGCACCAGCCCGACCACCACCCCGCTTGTTCGATCGCCGGCCCGGCCGCAGCGGACCTCCGGCGCAGGTGGTAGGATGATGCCATCGGGAGCACCCTTGGCGGCCATGGAGCAACCCCCACCGAGCAATCGTCAGAACCAGCCGCTGGACCCGGTTCACACGCGGGCCCCGGTCTTCTCGCCCGGCAGCGGCTCGGCCGGCACCCCGGTGACGGTGGAGACGACCAACCTGCCGGCCGTCACCCCGATCTACCTCGGCATGGGGGCCACCCGCTCGAGCTTCGAGGTCCTCGCCCAGCTCGTCACCGACGAGTTCGGCACGATGTCGACGGTCATCGACGTGCCGACCTGGGCCACCACCGACCGGACCCACTTCTTCGTCCTCGTCGACGTCTACTTCCGGCCCCTCGCGGTATCCGCCGCCTTCCACGTCACCGAGCCCGACGGCACCCTCCGGCGCCAGGGGCGCATCGCGGACGGCGGGGGCAACTGCCTCGTGCTCGAGGAAGGGGGCGAGGGCGGCGAGCGCCACGTGCTGACCGGCGACCGGCAAGGCCTCGCGCCCGGGGACGACGTGGTGGTCGAGGGCCGCCTCGCGGAATCGGCCGACTGCCCCGACGGCATCGCGCTCGAGGTCGTTCGGAGCGCTCCCCAGCCCTGACCAATCCGGCGTTCGACCGGCATCGGAGCCGGCCCGGCACGCTGACCGCCGACCCTGCGCGTAGCGCAGCCGAAGCCGGGAGCCCCCCCGTAAGCAAGACCGCCCCCCGGGCGAAACGTGCGACCGACGGGGCGAGACGACATCGCAGTCTCTGCCACGTCTGCAGGCCGCCGCAGCGGAAGATGTCGTCCGCTCGGTCCTGCTCCCGAACCTGACGTTCACCGCTGCCCGCGTCTTCACCCTTCCGTGAACGTTCCCGGGCCCGTCGACGGCCAACGCGCGACCGAATGGCAGCACGAAACTGGCTCGTGCGCTCGGCCCGGCTCCCCAAACCCGACGCCGTCCGTGCCGACCTCGGGAAACCGTTCGCGAGCCCCGTAGGCTCGCCACCGACGGTTGGCACGGTACCTGCGTTCACTTCACCGCACGGACGCCCCGACACGGCAGCGGCGCCGCAGCGTGTGGTAGCTTGGGAAGTCGTGGGCGCCGCCGCGCCGCGGGAGGTCCCGACCATGACCCGACACGCACCTGCCGCCGTCCCGATCCACTACCCGAGCTCGGACGGCAGGCCGATGGCGGAGAACGACGCCCAGCGCAACGCCATCATGTACGCCGTCGGTGCGCTGACCCGCCACTTCAGGGACCGCCGCGACGTGTACGTTTCCGGCGACCTGCTGATCTATTACGAGGAAGGCAATCCGCGGGTGTCGATCGCGCCGGACGTCTTCGTGGTCTTCGGCGTCGAGAAGCGCGAACGGCCCAACTACAAGCTGTGGGAAGAGCGGCGGGCGCCGGCCTTCGTCCTTGAGGTTGCCTCGCCGAGCACGTGGCGGGACGACCTCGGGCGGAAGCGGTCGGTGTACGCCCGGCTCGGCGTGCGCGAGTACTGCCGGTACGACCCGGCCGGAGAGCACCTGCCGGCGCGGCTCGCGGGGGAACGGTTGACACCGTCGGGCTACGTCCGTGAACCGGCGTTGACGGCGCTCGACGGCACGTTGAGGCTGCGCAGCGAGACCCTGGGCCTGGAGCTGCGGGCCGCGCCCGGGCGCGAGTTGCGCTTCCGGGACCTGGCCACAGGCAACGCTCTGCGCAGCCACGACGAGGAGGCCGAGGGCCGCCTGGCCGCCGAAGCACGGGTGGCGGAACTCGAAGCGTTACTTCGCGAGCGGTCCGGCTGACGGCCGGCACCTGCAGTCTACGCGGTACAACACCACACTGCGGATTCTCCTGCGCGTGGCCGGCCACCGAGCGCAACCGCAGGCGACGATTGGCAGGCTCGGAGCACGAGGTCACGAAAACGGCCGAGACCGTGTTCACACACGTCTCCCGCGCCTACCCGACGGCGCCGTCGCCGCTCACCGGCGGCCCCGATGCGGCCTGACCCGGCGACACGGCGGTCCGGCCCGGCGGCCCGGCCGGGCGGCCCGGGGCCGACGCAGCCAGACCCTGCACCGCGTTGCCCCGGCCGTCGATGCGCGCCAGCAGCGCCGCGCACTCCGCCTGCCGCGCCTCGAGCGACTCGCCGGCGTTGCGTAGCCGCAGCACCTGCGCCTTGGTGCTCTCGAGCTCGGGCGCGAAGGTCTCGCGCAGCTGCTCGACGTAGTCGCGCAGCTGCTCCTGGAACCGCGCCTCGAGGGTCTGCGACAGCTCGACGCGCAGGGTCTCGACCTTGGCGGCGAGCTCGCGCTTCAGCCGCGCCCGGCGCTGGGGCAGGATGAACAGGCCGGAGGCGACGAGCAGGGTCGCGCCGACGGTGCCGGTCACGTCGAGGCCGAGGGTGGTGAACGCGGCGGTCAGGGCCGCGCCGAGACCGATGACCACGGCCTGGACCCCGAACGTCTTGGCGATGGCCGCGTTCACCGCCGCCACGACCTCGTCCGCCTCGCGCTGGGCGTCGAAGAGGGCGAGACGCCGCCGCACCGGCTGCGCGAGGCGGGTGAAGATTTCCTCGCGGTTGTAGACGTACTGCGGGCTGACGAAGCGCGTGCGCCCCGCCGCGTCGCGCAGCGCCTCGCGCCGCTGGCGCAGCAGGCCGTCCGCCTTCTCCCACATCGCGAGGTTCTGGCGCACCAGCCAGTCGATGAGCGCCTGCACCTCCTCCTCGATGCGCTGCGGCGCGTCGGCGACGACCTCGTTGCGGAACCGGTTCTCGACGACGTCCTTGTCGCGCAGGCGCATGATGTTGGACAGCCGCACCAGCTCGTCGAAGAACCGCTGGCCGCGCCGGTCGAGCTGCCAGAGGATGTTGGTGATCTGCGACTGGTAGCGCGAGACGTCGTCACGCATCCGCGTCTCGTAGGCGTCGACCTCGGTGAGGATGGCCGCGAGGGCGGAGTGGTCGCCGCGCACGAGCCGCAGCCGCTCGCCGAGGGCGTCGGCCTGGCGGGCGAGCACCGGGGTCAGGCTCTTGAGCGGCGCCGTCAGCTTCAGCCGGACGCGGTCGCGGTCGCGCAGCGTCGACCGGAAGTAGGCGGCGAAGGCGGCCCACTCGTCGAGCTCGGACAGGGGCTCGCCGGACGTTCGTTCGCGCACGACGCTGCGGGCGCTGATGGCGAACAGCGGCGGCTCTTCGCCCAGCGCCTCCCGCGCCTGTTGCTGCACGTAGCGCTTCACCCGCGCCGCGTGGTCGGGGCCGGACGCCAGGTCGACCTGGTTGACGATGAACACGACGTGCTTGCCCCAGCTCAGGATGAGCTTGAGGAAGTCGTGCTCGCTCGCCGAGTACGGGCGCAGCAGCGAGGTGACGAAGAAGACGATGTCGGCGCGGGGCACGAAGCCCTCGGTCAGCAGCTGCTCCTCGCGCTGCATCGAGTTGGTGCCGGGGGTGTCGACGATGTTCAGCTCCTGCAGCACCTCGACCGGCAGCTCGTGGACGAGCAGGCGCGGCTCGACCTCGCGCACCGACTCGATGGCGCCGTGGCGCAGCAGGTGCACCGACCGGGTCGTGGGCAGCTCGCCGGTCTCGAGGGCGTCGATGCCGAGGACGGCGTTGAGGAACGTCGACTTGCCGGCGTTGAACTCGCCGACCACCATGATCAGGAATAGCTCGTCGAGGCGCCGCCGCATCGCCTCCAGCGCCTCGACGTCGCCCGGCACGAGGTCGAGGTCGGCGAGCAGGGCGCGGCTGGCGTCGAACAGCGCCCGCTGCTCGTGCACCAGCTCGCGTTCCTCGGGGGTCAGGAGCGGGTCCATGGCGGTGTCACCTGCGAGTCCGCGGCGCGAGCGCGGCCTGGACCCCGCAGCCTCGCGGCGACGCTGCCGGCCGTGCCCTCATGGTCACGCTTCCGCGGTGGCAGTCTCGCCTGCACGACAATCGGCCGGGGTCTCGCGGTGACCGACCCACCCGAGGGCATGCGCCGCTCCACGGAGGAAACCCCTGGCGGCAGTCGACCGGCCCGCCGACCCGGGCGGCCAGGCCCCCGGGAGGTCCCGGGGACGCCGCGCGGTACGCACGTCGGCCGGCACGGTCCGGAGCACGGCTGTGCGGCGCCCCGCTCACGACGAACGGCTGAAGATGTGGACGGCGGTCTCGCCCTCCTGGCGCTCGCCCGCCCCGACGACCACGAAGACGTGCGTGTCGGTTACGGCGACGTCGCGCGCCGGCTCGCCGGTCGGGTGGGTCCCGGCGGGCACCGGGGCCGCCGGGTCCGAGATGTCCACGATGGCGACGCCGGCCTCGGTGTCGGCCACGAAGACGTGGGAGCCCGAGAAGGCCACCCGCGACGCGCGCCCCGGCGTCTCGAAGGTGGCGGCCCGCACCGGGCGCGTCGGGTCCGAGGCGTCGTAGATCTGCAGGTGGCCGCCGCCCGCCCCCGCGAGGAGGCCGGACGGCTCGCCGACCTCGCGCTGCACCTCGATGGCGCGGGGAGCGGCGGGGGCGTGCAGGATGCCGACGGGCTCGGGCGGCCCCGGCGCCGACAGGTCGAAGACGTACAGCCCGGTCGGCGAGTCGGTCGCATAGGCCATGGGCCCCGAGGTCACGACGTCGCGCGCGTAGCCGTCGAGGAAGAACGAGCCGGCCCCGGTCGGCGCCGTTTCGTCCGTGGCGTCGACGAGCACCATGCCCTCCATGTGGTCTATCAGCACCACCCGGTTCTCGTACACGGCGCCGATCTTGGTCTGGCCCAGGGTCTCGTGGTTGCCCAGCACCGTCGGCGCCGCGGAATCGGAGATGTCGACGATCGCCACCCCGAAGAAGTTGGCGCCGACGTAGGCCCGGTCGCCGCGGACCCGGAAGCCCCAGATTTCCTGGGGCAGCTCGGTCGACCCCATCCGCGCCGGCGCGGCCGGATCAGACACGTCCCAGACGGTGAACGACGAGTGGTACGAGACGTACGCGTGGTCGCCCTGCACCCGGATGTGCTCGGCGGGGCCGGGTATCTCGCCGACCCTGGTCAGGGTGACGGTCTGGGCGCCGGCTGGCGCGGTGGCCAGCGCCAGCAGCGCCAGCCCGCCGGCGGCGACGACGGCGTTCAAGGTCTTCTTCACGGCTGTCCCCCCTCTGCAATCCGATAGAGCTTCGTCCGGGTCCGCAGGATGAGGCTGCCGTTCGCCACCGCCGGCGTCGCGAGCGTCATCTCGTTGAGCGGATTGGTGTGCAGAATCTCGAACTCGGGTCCCGCCCTGACGACGAACGTCTCGCCGTCCTCGCTCAGCAGGAATATCCGGTCATTGTACGCCCACGGCGACGCCGTGAACCCGTTGCCGATCTCGAGCCGCCGCCGGCCGTAGATCTCGTCGCCGGTACGCGCGTCGTGGGCGACGAGGAACCCCCGGTCGAGCAGCGTGTAGTACTGATCGCCGTGGACCAGGGCCGACGTGTTGTAGGTGCCCAGCAGCGGATAGGCCCAGGCGACGTCGTCGGACGACGCCTTGACGCCGGGAAAGCCGAAGTTCAGCCCCGTCCGCATGTCGTCGGGCGACCAGATGGAGACGTCGCCCGACGCCCCCGGCCGGACCGCGTAGACGGGGCGGAGGCCGCCGCCGGGATAGCCCGAGCCGATGTAGAGCAGGCCGTGGCGGGAGAACGGGGTCGGCACCGTCAGCCCCGACATGCCGTGGATCTCCCAAAGCAGGTTGCCGTCGAGGTCGTAGGAGCGGACGCCCTGCGTGCCCGCGGTCACGATCTCGGTCCGCAGCTCGTTCTCCCAGACGAACGGGGTCGCCCAGTTCTGGCCGCGCTCGTCCCGCTCGACCCGCCAGATCTCGGCCCCGGTGTCCTTGTCGAGGGCGACCATGAACGAGCGGGTCACGTTGTCGTTCACGACGTAGAGCCGGTCGCCGTGCAGCGTCGGCGAGGCGGCCGAGCCGAACCCGCCGGTCGTCTCGTAGGCCCCCAGCTCGGTGTACCAGACCGTCTCGCCGCTCATGTTGAGGGCGGCGACGACGCCGGCGGTCCCGAAGTAGACGTACACCCGGCGGCCGTCGGTGACCGGGGTCTCCGACGCGAAGCTGTTCTTGATGTGCCGCGCGATCTCGGGCGGGGCGCGGTGCAGCTCGCGCTCCCACCGGACGGCGCCGGTGTGGAAGTCGATGTTCCAGACCACCCAGCGGTGGACCTCGGACGAGCGGGTCGCCCCGTTGTCGTCGCCGGGGTCGTAGAGCCCCGGGATGGGCTCGACCTCGTCGCCGGCGCTGATGGCGGAAGTGACGAAGATCGTGTCCTCCCAGACGACCGGCGAGCTCCAGCTCAGGCCTGGAAGATCGATCTTCCAGACGACGTTCTCGGTCTCGCTCCAGGTCTCGGGCAGGGCAGGATCGTCGCCGACGTCGCCGGCGTTCGGCCCCCGGAACTGCGCCCATTGCGCCCGGGCGGAAGCGGGCGCGGCCAGCGCCAGCAACAGGGCGACGACGACGAGCGGATATCGGTTCATGCGTCCCTCACACTCCCGGCCGCGGGACGGTGCGCCCCGCGCCATCGTGCGTTGTTACCGGCTCGCGGCGCTCTTGTCAACCGCGCAGCGCCCCGCAGGACCGCCGGCGGCGAGCCGCGCGGGCCGATGGCCCCGGCCGCCCGCGTGCGATTGACACCCTGCACGCCCAGGGCCCAAAATACGCTATCGCAGTGTGTGCCAACAGTTCGTTCCACCGAGAGGAACCATCGTCCATGCCTGGATTCCGGTTCATCGGCGCCGCCATCGCGACCGCGGTGATCTGCGCGACGGCGGGCGCCGGAAGGCCGGCCGCGGGTCAGGCCGGCGCCGCTCCCGACAGCCATCGCCAGCTCCTCGACCGGTACTGCGTCACCTGCCACAACGACCGGCTCGAGACCGGCGGACTGTCTCTCCAGCGAAGCGACCTGACGAACATCGCCGCCGACTCGGCCGTCTGGGAGAAGGTGGTGGCGAAGCTGCGCGCCGGGGCGATGCCGCCGCAGCCGCGGCCCCGGCCCGAGCCGGCCGCCTACGACGGCTTCCGCACCTGGCTCGAGACCGAGCTCGACCGCGCCGCCGCCGCGGAGCTGCGGCCGGGGCGGACCGAGGCCCTGCACCGGCTGAGCCGCGCCGAGTACCGCAACGTCGTGCGCGACCTCCTGGACCTCGACGTCGACGTGAGCGACCTCCTGCCGGCCGACGACACCAGCTACGGCTTCGACAACATCGCCGGGGTGCTGGGGGTCTCGCCGACCCTGATGGAGCGCTATCTCGCGGCGGCGCGGAAGATCAGCCGGCTCGCGGTGGGGTCGCCGGTCCCCTCGCCGATCGCCGAGACGTTCCGGGTCCCCTCCGACCAGGGCCAGGACCACCACGTCGCGGGGCTCCCGTTCGGCACCCGCGGGGGCATGGTCGTCGACTTCAACTTCCCCGAGGACGCCGAGTACGTCATCTCGGTCGTCCCCGACGGCCCTCTCTATATCGAGCCCCACGAGCTCGAGCTGACCCTCGACGGCGAGCGCCTCGAGGTGTTCACGGTGGGGCGGGCCCTCGAGCCGGGCCAGCGCCGCAGCCAGTACGCCGAGGCGGACGCGCGCGAGGTGCGGGTACGGGTCAGCGCCGGCCCCCACCGCGTCGCGGCCGCCTTCCTGCGCAAGACCCTGGCCGAGCCGGAGCGCACCCGCAAGCTCTACAAGCGGCCGTTCACCGGCGAGGGATCGGGCGCCGACTCGCGCTACCAGCCGTATCTCGAGCGGGTCACCATCGCCGGCCCCTTCGAGTCGCGGGGCACGCGCCCCCTCGTCGACACCCCGAGCCGGGCGCGCATCTTCACCTGCGAGCCGGGGAGCGACGCCGCCTCGGCCGCCGACTGCGCGGCCGACATCCTGTCCGGCCTCGCCCGGCGCGCGTTCCGCCGGCCCGTCACCGGCGAGGACGTCGACCGGCTGCTCGTCTTCTACGAGCAGGGCGCGGCCACCGGCGGCTTCGACGGCGGCATCGAGCTCGCCCTGCGGCGGCTGCTCGTCAGCCCCGAGCTCCTGTTCCGCATCGTCGAGGACCCGGCGGGCCTGGCGCCCGGAACCGCCTACACGCTCAGCGACCTGGAGCTGGCCTCGCGCCTGTCCTTCTTCCTGTGGAGCAGCATCCCCGACGACGAGCTCCTCGACGCCGCCGTGCGGGGCGAGCTCGGCGACCCCGCGGTGCTCGAGGCCCAGACCCGGCGCATGCTCGCCGACCCGCGGGCGCAGGCGCTCGTCACCAACTTCGCGGGGCAGTGGCTCAGCCTGCGGAACGCCGCCGCGGTACAGCCCGACGAGGACCTGTTCCCCGACTTCGGCGAGGACCTGCGGCAGGGCTTCCGGCGCGAGACCGAGATGCTCTTCGACGCGATCCTGCGCGAGGACCGCAGCGTCGTCGAGCTGCTCTCGGCCGACTACACGTTCCTCAACGAGCGGCTCGCCGTGCACTACGGCATCCCGAACGTGCGCGGCAGCCACTTCCGGCGGGTCGTCCTCGACGATCCGGGGCGGGGCGGGCTGCTCGGCCACGGCAGCATCCTGACCGTGACCTCGCACGCCAACCGCACGTCGCCGGTGGTGCGGGGCAAGTGGGTGCTCGAGAACATCCTCGGCACGCCGCCCCCGCCGCCCCCCGCGGACGTCCCGGCCCTGGAGGCCACCACCGCCGGCCGCACCCTGACCATGCGCGAGGCGATGGAGCAGCACCGGGCGAGCCCGGTGTGCGCGAGCTGCCACCGGGTGATGGACCCGCTGGGCCTCGCCCTCGAGCCGTTCGACGCCATCGGCCGCTGGCGCACCGCCAACGAGACCCGGGTGCCGATGGACCTGACCGGGGTGCTGCCCGACGGCACCGTCTTCGACGGGCCGGCCGGTCTGAAGGCGGCGCTGCTCGCCCACCCCGAGCGCTTCGTCACCACCGTCACGGAAAAGCTGCTGACCTACGCCGTCGGCCGCGGCGTGGAGCACTACGACGCGCCGGCCGTGCGCGCCATCACCCGCGCCGCGGCCGGCGACGGCTACCGCCTGACGACGCTCATCCTGGGCGTCGTCGAGAGCCCCCCGTTCCGGATGAGGAGCACGGAGTCATGATCATCACGAAGATGTCGCTGCCCCGCCGCACGTTTCTCCGAGGCGCCGGCGCCGCGCTCGCCCTGCCCCTGCTCGACGCCATGGTGCCCGCGGCCACCGCGCTCGCCCGCACCGCGGCGCGGCCGACGAAGCGGCTCGGCTTCATCTACATCCCGAACGGGGCCAACATGTCGCAGTGGACGCCTTCCACCGACGGCCCCCTGGAGCTGTCGCCGATCCTGAGTCCCCTCGCCCCCGTCAAGGACCACGTGGTCATTCCCACCGGCCTCGCCCACCGGCAGGCCGAGGCGTGGGGCGACGGCAACGGCGAGCACTCGCGGGCGAGCGGGGTCTGGCTCAACGGCGTCCACCCCAAGCGCACCGAGGGCGCCGACGTCCGGGCCGGCACCACCGCCGACCAGATCGCGGCCGCCGCGCTGGGGCAGGACACGCCGCTGCCGTCGCTCGAGATCTCGCTCGAGAACAGCTACGTGGTCGGCAACTGCGACAACGGCTACAGCTGCGTCTACACCAACACCATCGCGTGGCGCACGCCGACCACCCCGCTGCCGATGGAGCACAACCCGCGGGTGGTGTTCGAGCGCCTGTTCGGCGAGGGCGGCACCAGCACCCAGCGCGCGGCGCGACTGCGCGAGGACCGCAGCATCCTCGACGCGGTGCGCGAGGACATGGCCCGGCTCGAGAAGCGCCTCGGGGCCGGCGACCGGCGGCGGGCCCGCCAGTACCTCGACGCGGTGCGCGAGATCGAGCGCCGCATCCAGCGCGTGGAGGCGCAGGCCGGCGACGGCGACCTGCCCGAGAACCTCGCGCGGCCGGTGGGCATTCCCGACTCGTTCACCGAGCACGCGCGGCTGATGTTCGACCTCCAGGCGCTCGCGTTCCAGGCCGACGTCACCCGCGTGTTCACGTACCTGATCGGGCGCGAGCAGACCGCGCAGAGCTACCCCGAGGTGGGGGTGCCCGACGCCCACCACTCGGTGTCGCACCACCAGCTCGACCCCGGCCGGCTCGAGCAGTACGCCAAGATCAACACGTACCACGTGGACATCCTGTCCGGGTTCCTGCAGCAGCTTCAGGCGACCGAGGACGGCGACGGGTCGCTGCTCGACCAGTCCCTCGTCCTGTACGGCGGCGGCATCAGCGACGGCGACCAGCACTCGCACATCGACCTGCCGCTGATTCTCGCCGGCGGCGGGGCCGGGCAGCTGAAGGGCGGGCGGCACGTGCGCTACCCGAGCGACACGCCGATGACCAACCTGCTGCTGGCGATGCTGGACAAGGCGGGGGTCGTCGACCCCGAGACGCTCGGAGACAGCACGGGGCGGCTGCCGCTGGAGCCGCTGACGGTGTAGGCGTCTGCACCGTTGAACGGTGCCGCCGGCAACGGCAGGCGCAGACTCGCCGCCAAGGTTGGCGGGGCGCCGAGCGGGGCCCGCGGGCGACGATGGGCGCCGGTCACCGAGTCGCGGGTTCGCGCGCTGCTCGAAGGCGGCTCGCGGTTCACGGGCATGCTCGCAACCGGGAGCATTCCGCGAGCCCCGTGGACGGGGCACTGGATGGTCGGGCCGGCCCCCGGTTGAGGATGGTCGGGCCGGCCCCCGGTTGAGACGGCGCGAGCAGGCAGGAACGATGACGTACAAGAAACCGGCATGTCGCGCGGTTTGCTGGCTGGCCGCGGGGCTCATGACCGCGGCCGCCGCGTCGGCTTGGGCGCAACCGCCGCGCGTCCCCCTGATCGAGGCGGTAAAGGCCGGCGACGCGGGCGCGGTGGAAGCGCTGATCGAGGTGAGCGCGGATGTCCGCGCAACCGAGCCGGACGGCACCACCGCGCTGCACTGGGCCGCGCACAACGACGACCTGCGCCTGGTCGCGGCTCTCCTCCAGGCCGGGGCCGAGGCGGACGCGGTCACCCGCTACGGCATCGCCCCGATCGCCCTCGCCGCCACCAACGGCAGCGCGGACATGCTGGAGAGGCTGCTCGAGGCCGGCGCCGACCCCAACCGCGCATCCGGCGAGGGCGAGACTCCGTTGATGACGGTCGCGCGGACCGGCGTGGTGCGCGCCGTCGAGGTGCTCATCGAGCACGGCGCCGAGGTCGATGCGGTCGAAGGCTGGCGGGGCCAGACCGCGCTGATGTGGACCGCCTCGCAAGACAACCCGGGCGCGGCCGGGGCGCTGATCGCGGCCGGGGCCGACGTGCACGCGCGGTCCGGGGGCGGGTTCACGCCGCTGCTGTTCGCAGCGCGCGAAGGCAGCCTCGCGGCCCTCGACGTGCTGCTCGCCGTGGGGGCCGACCCCGACGACACCCTGCCCGACGGCACCAGCGCCCTCGGCATGGCCGTGTACAACGCCCAGTACGAGATCGCGGCGCGGCTGCTCGCGGCCGGGGCCGACCCCGACGCGCGCGGGCAGGGCTGGACGGCGCTGCACCAGGTCGTGTGGACGCGCCGGCCCAACCTCGGGCGCAACCCGCCGTTCCCGGTTCCGCTGGGACGGCTGGACAGCCTCGACATGGCGCGCATCCTGATCGCGCACGGGGCCGACCCCAACCTCGGCCAGACCGCGGAGCCGCGCGACGGCAACCGCAACATGCTCGACCGGGTGGGGGCGACCCCGTTCCTCCTCGCCGCGAAGGCGGCCGACGTGCCGATGATGCGGCTGCTCGCGGACCTCGGGGCCGACCCGGGCCTGACCACCGCCAACGGCGCGACCCCGATGATGGCGGCGGCGGGAGTGGGCATCTGGAAGATCGGCGAGAACCCCGGCACCAACGACGAGGCGCTGGCCGCGGTCGAGCTGGCGTGGGCGCTGGGCAACGATGTGAACGCGGTGGACGGCAACGGCGACACCGCCCTGCACGGCGCCATCCACCGGGGGGCGGACGGCATCGTGCGCTTCCTGCACGAGAAGGGGGCCGACCTCGACGCCGTGAACGGGACCGGCTGGACCGCGCTGTCCGTCGCCCAGGGCGTGTTCTATCCCAACACGTTCAACCGGCACCCGCACCTCGTGACGCTGCTCGAGGATCTCGGCGCGGATCCGGCCGCGGGCGCGCGCCGGCAGTTGGACCTCGCTCCCTGGGAGCGCCAGGCCCTGGCGGCCGATACGCCCCGGCCGTAGGAGTCGACGCCACTGGAGCGGCGCCGCCTCCTGCAAGCGGCGCCAACCCCTCGGGGGGCTCCGCCTCACTGCTCGGAGGCGCCACTCCCCGGCAGGTTGGTTGGGCGGCGAGGGGAGCCGGGGGCGGCGATTGCCGGCGAGGCATCCCGCGCGGCAGGACGCGACAGGCTCCCACGGGGTCGATTCGGCGACCCGCGGAGCCGCAGGATACCGATTCCCGGGCCCACCGGGACCGGTCCCCTGTTGCTGCGAGGAACGTGCGCGAGACCGGGCCGCAGCCTTGCGGTGACACCCACGACGGGGTGGGGCATCGCCGGGCGGCCACGACCCCATCGAAATCGACGACGGACACGACCTCAGACGACCGACGATGAGCACCGAGAAGCACACGTTCACGGCCGAGGTTCAGGAGATCCTGAACCTGATGGTTCATTCGCTCTACTCCCAGAAGGACATCTTCCTTCGCGAGCTCGTCTCGAACAGCTCGGACGCCCTCGACAAGCTGCGCATCGAGGGGCTGTCGGACCCGAAGCTCCTGCCGGAGGGCGACCTCGAGATCAGGCTCGAGTCGGACGGGGAGGCGCGCACCCTCACCATCGCCGACAACGGCATCGGGATGACGCGCGAAGAGGTGGTGCGCGACATCGGCACCATCGCGCGCTCCGGCAGCCGCGAGTTCCTCGACGCGCTGAAGGCGAAGCAGGGGGCCGGCGACGAGGGGACGGCGGCGGCGACCGCCGACCTGATCGGGCAGTTCGGCGTCGGCTTCTACTCGACGTTCATGGTCGCCGACCGGGTCGTCCTCACCACCCGCCGCGCCGGCACCGACACCGCCACCCGCTGGGAGTCGACGGGAGACGGCACCTACACCCTGGACGAGGCGGCGCGGCCCCAGGCCGGCACCACCGTGGAGCTGCACCTGAAGCCGGCCGACGAGGAGGACGGGCGGCGCGACTACGCCGACCCCTTCGTGCTGCGCGAGATCGTCAAGAAGCACTCCGACTTCGTGGCCCACCCGATACGGATGAAGGTCGAGCGCCAGGAGCCGGTGCTCGACAACACCGGCCAGCCCGTGAAGGGGGTGCTGCCGAAGACGGTGGTCGAGGACGAGACCTTCAACTCGATGAAGGCCATCTGGACCCGGTCGCGGAGCGAGGTCGGCGACGCCGAGTACAACGAGTTCTACCGCCACCTCTCGCACGACTGGCACGACCCGCTGGCCACCATCCCCGCCGCGATGGAGGGCGCGTTCAACGCCCGCATCCTGCTGTTCATCCCCCCCAAGGCCCCGTTCGACCTGTACCACCGCGAGCGCATCACCAAGGGGGTGCAGCTCTACGTGAAGCGGGTCCACATCATGGACGACTGGAAGGCGCTGCTGCCCGAGTGGCTGCGCTTCCTGAAGGGGGTCATCGACTGCGAGGACCTCTCGCTGAACGTGTCGCGCGAGATCCTGCAGCACGACCGGCAGGTCAAGTCGATCCGGAACTTCGCGATCAAGAAGACGCTCGAGGCGGTCGCGAAGCTGCGCAAGGACAAGCCGGAGGCGATGCGCACGTTCTGGCGCGAGTTCGGCGCCGTCCTCAAGGAGGGGCTGGCGACGGACGGCGAGCACCGCGACCGGCTGCTCGACCTGATCCTGTGCGCCACCACCCACGGTGACGAGCCGACCTCGCTCGCCGACTACGTCGGGCGGATGAAGGACGGGCAGGAGCACATCTACTACCTGGGCGGGACCTCGCTCGACGCGGTGCGCCAGTCGCCGCACCTCGAGTCGTTCGCCCGCCAGGGCATCGAGGTGCTGTTCTTCGCCGACCCCGTCGACGAGTTCTGGCTGGAACGTGAGCTGACCTTCCAGGACAAGAAGTTCGTCTCGGTAAGCAAGGGCGAGATCGACCTCGGCACCGGCGACGCCGAGGACGAGGAGAAGGACGCGGCGGAACGACCGCAGCTCGACGGCCTGCTGCAGACCCTGCGCACGCACCTGCAGGACGACGTGAAGGAGGTGCGGGTCTCGGGGCGGCTCACCGACAGCCCCGCGTGCCTCGTCGGCGACCAGGACGACCTGAGCCCGCAGCTCGAGCAGATGATGCGCCAGCTCGGGCAGGACCCGCCCCGGACGAAGCGCATCCTCGAGATCAACCCCGACCATCCGTTCATCGCGCGGCTCGCGGCCATCCACGCCGAGAACGCGCAGTCGCTCAAGCTGAAGACCTACGCCCAGCTTCTGCACGGGCAGGCCATACTCGCCGAGGGCGGCACCCTGCCGGACCCCGGCGCCTACAGCCGCGTCGTCATGGAGGTCGCCAGCGAGGCGGTGACAGCCGCTGCGCCGCCGCCCCCGCGCGTGGGCCTGGAGACCGACGAGTCTTCGCCGTCCGCGTCTTAGGAACGTAATTCGATACCAGGTTGCCGACCATGCCCGAGCACAGCCCCGTCTCCGCGGTTTCCCGCGCCTGGCGCACGGCGGCAAGAACGTGTCAACCGCCCTCGGTCAAGATTGTGTCAACGCCCTTGGTGAGGAGCCTGTCATGAGATTCCCCGACACTCGCGCGCTCGCCGTCCCCCTGCTGCTCCTGCAAGCCTGCGGCGGAGCAGAACCGGCCGCCGACCCGCCGGCGGAGGAAGCCGCCGCCCCGCCGCCCTACCGCGCGTTCGTCACCAACGAGACATCGGGCGACCTGACCGTCATCGCGGGCGGCAGCCACGAGGTGATGGCGACCATCCCCCTCGGCAAGCGCCCGCGGGGCATCAAGGTCGATCCGGCCGGCGAGCGCCTGTTCGTCGCCCTCAGCGGCTCGCCGCCGGCTCCGCCGGGGATCGACGAGTCGACGCTGCCGCCGCCCGACCGGTCGGCTGACGGCATCGGCATCGTGGACATCGCCGCGGGCGAGGTGGTGAACGTGCTGAACGCGGGCACCGACCCCGAGCAGGTGGCGGTGAGCCTCGACGGCACCCGGGTCTTCGTCGCCAACGAGGACGCGGCGCTCGCAAGCATCGTGGACATCGAGAGCAGCGAGATCCTCGCCCAGCTCCCGGTCGGGGGCGAGCCCGAGGGCGTGACCCGCAGCCCCGACGGCCGCTGGGTCTACATCACGTCGGAGAACGACAACCAGGTCTCGGTCATCGACACCGAGGCGCTCGAGATCGCGGCGGTGTTCGACGTCGGGGCCCGGCCCCGCTCGTCCGCCTTCTCGCCCGACAGCACGCGGGCCTACGTCACGGCCGAGAACGGGAGCACGGTGTCGGTCGTCGACACGGCGGACCACTCCGTCATCGAGACCATCGAGCTGACCGGCGAGCTGGTGCGGCCGATGGACGCCAAGGTCTCGCCCGACGGGTCGCGGCTCTACGTCTCGACCGGCCGCGGGCGCACGGTGGCGGTCATCGACACCGCGACCAACGAGCCGATCGCGCAGGTCGAGGTCGGCGAGCGGCCCTGGGGCATCGACCTGACCCCGGACGGGCGTTATCTCTACACCGCGAACGGCCCCGGGAACGATGTCTCCGTCGTCGACACCGAGACCCTGGAGGTGGTGGCGAGGGTGGCCGTCGGCGAGCGCCCGTGGGGCGTCGTCATCGTGGAGTGAGCGAGCCGGCCGGCGCGACGCCGGCAGCGGCGCAGCCCCGGCCGGCGTCAGGGCGTCGACCGACGTGCAGGGGCCGTCGACCGGCGATTGGGCGCGAAGGCAGGTTGCCGCAGGACGAGGTCACATGCGTGGAGACGGCGGCTCCGGCGCCAATCTCCCTCTGCGACCGCTGGCCGGTGGCACTGACGGAAGCTGCCTCGCCGAATCCCGGGGCGCCGGCAGGTGAGTCCACCGGCCGCGACTCGTTGAACTCGGCAAGTTCGTAACGATCAAGGTCCCACGGAAGTCTGGCCGGCCCGCCGGCGGGCCGGTTGGACGACCGGCCGGCGGGTCCATCACGTCCCGCGAACCTCCGGCCCGCCGTCCGGGCGCCCCCCGGCGACGCGGTTCCCTATTGTTCAAAGAGGCACTCCCAATGCGCGCATGGCAACGACTCGGCCTGTCGGCCGCGATTCTCACCCTCGGCACCGGACTCGTCTTCACAGCCGGGCAGCAGCGCCCGACGTTCACCCCCGAGCAGGAGGCCCGGCTGCAGATACGCGAGGTGAAGGACGGCCTCTACGTCATCCCCGGCTTCGACGGCGGCCAGTCGGGCGGCAACGTCGCGGTCCGGGTGACCGACGAGGGCGTCATCATCGTCGACAACAAGTTCCCCTACAGCTACGACTTCATCACCGCCCAGGTCGCCAGCGTCACCGACCGGCCCATCCGCTACGTGCTGAACACCCACCACCACGGCGACCACGCCGGCAGCAACGCCGACTTCATGCGCTCGGCCGAGGTCATCGCCCACAGCAACGCCCGCGCCAACTTCGTCCGCAACGACCAGCCCGGCGCCCCGCGGGTGACCTTCGCCGACGAGACCGCGGTGTTCCTGGGCGACGCCGAGGCCCAGGCCTTCCACTTCGGCCGCGGCCACACCAACGGGGACGCCGTCATCTACTTCCCCGACCTCCGCACCGTCCACACCGGCGACCTCTTCATCCACGGCCAGCGCCTCGACGGCAGCACCCTCGCCCCGTTCTGGGACTACGGCAACGGCGGCAGCGCCGCCGAGTGGCCCGCCACCCTCACCGGCCTGCTGGCCCTCGACTTCGACACGGTGATCCCGGGCCACGGCGAGATCCTCGGCAAGGACGACGTCCGGACGTTCCGCGCGAAGCTCGAGACCGTCCTCGACCGGGTGCGGACCGAGATCGCGGCGGGAGCGACCCGCGACGACATCGCCTCCCGGATCGACACCAGGGACCTCGACTGGCCCCTCGCCCCGGTGCGCATTCAGGGCGTCTACGACGAACTGACGGCGGAGTGACCGCAGCTCGCCCCAAGGACATGGCAGAGACCGCCCCCTGCTTCGACTGCGGCGGGAACAACCGCAGAATCCGGGGCGAGCACACCTTCACGTACGGGCTCGGCGCCGACGCCGCCGAGTTGACGGTAACGCTCCCGTTCACGTCTGTCCGTCATGCGGCTTCGAGTGCCTCGACGACCGCCGGCTCCGGCGCCACGCGACGATGCGCGGACGCATCCGGTTCAACGTATGATCGGCGTGGTCGCCACACGCGGCGCGACCGCAAGGGACGAAGACCGTGCCCACCGCGCAGCCCGTCTTCAAGTTCACTTACGAGGATTAGCGGACGGCGCCGTCGGACAAGCGCTACGAGCTGGTCGATGGGGACCTGGTGATGGTCCCGGCGCCGAACCTGAAGCACCAGGCGGTTCAAGTCCGGTTGGGCGAGCGGCTGGCCCGGTTCGTGCGGGAGAACGGGCTGGGGCAGATCGCCGTGACGTCACGTCGCCCTGGCGAACCCCTGCGCTTGGAATGCGGCCGGAGCGGTCGTCGTCCTATGCCAGCTCCGGCGTGAACGTCACGTCGCCGGCGGCGGTGTCGCCGGGGTCGAGCACGACGAGGCCGGCGTCGGTGCGGCCGTCCTCGGCCATGTTGAAGCCGTCGATGCAGTTGGTGGCGGGCTCGACGCAGAAGAAGTCGCGGCCGGCCGGGGTGTAGACGACGAGGCAGGCGTACACGGGGTCGGCGTCGATCCGCAGCCGCGCATTCCACTCCGGCCATTCGACGACCGCACGCCCGTTGAAGCGGGTGAAGTTGTTGTCGAGAGCAGTGGCGTCCGGGTTGAGCCCGGCCCCCCGGAGGAGGAGCTGCGGGGGCGGCGGCACGATGCGGACGGGCATGACGCTGTCGTCGGCTTCCCACATGGGGCCGACGTCGGCGCGCACCAACGCCCGGGGGGTCCGCACGAAGTAGGGGTGGAGGCCGAAGCCGACGGGCATCGGATCCGTGGCCTCGTTGGTGACCGCGAACCGGACGCGCAGGCGCTCGTCGCCGAGGTCGAAGGTCTGCTGCGCCAGGTACGCCCAGGGCCACGCGCCGGCCGGGTGGCGGTACTCGACCGTCAGCCGCGCGTCGGCCCGCTCGACGACCGTCCAGGGCGCCCGCCAGCCGTGGCCGTGGATGGCGTGCGGCTCAGGCGGGAAGTTCGGCGGAAGCCGGATCTCGCGACCGCGGAAGCGGAACCGGGCATCGCGGATGCGGTTGGAGAACGGCACCAGCGGAAAGCTCGACGTCCCGCCCGCGGACCGCGCGGCGAGCGCGACCGGCGATGCCGGACGCATCCACTCGAGGGTCCGGCCGCCGCGCTCCGTGGCGTAGCGGGTGATGGACCCGCCGACATCGGGAGCCACCTCGAGCCTCGTCGAGCCCGCCCGGAGATCGACGACCTCCGGCAAGTCCTGGATCATTCCCCGATCCTACGCCCAAACTCGCCGGATCGGGCGAGCACGGCCGACCTCGACGCCGTCGCGCCCGCTGGCGCACCTGCCCGACAAGGGCTCGGCCCCGACTTCGCCGGTCGCGCCGCCACCCGGCGGACGCGCGCCGCCGGGCGGTGAACGCGGTGCGGCACTCCCCTCGCCGCAGTCCGGCGCCTCCAGGACGACGGACGCTGAACGCGGTGCGGCACCCCCCTCGCCGCAGTCCGGCGCCTCCAGGACGACGGACGCTGAATGCGGGTGCGGCACTCCCCTCGCCGCAGTCCGGCGCCTCCGGGACAACGGACGGTGAATGCGGTGCGGCAATCTCTTCGCCGCAGTCCGGCGCCTCCAGGACGACGGACGCTGAATGCGGTGCGGCAATCCCCTCGCCGCAGTCCGGCGCCTCCAGGACGACGGACGGTGAATCCGGGCGCGGCACTCCCCTCTCTTGGCCCGGCGCCCCCACGACGGCGAAAGCTGATATCGTTCAGGCTTGCACGAAGCTACTCGCCGGGAGGATCCAATCATGACATCGAAGCTCGCGGGGGTGACGGCGGCCGGCCTGGCGCTGGCGCTGGCACTCGCCATCGGAAACGCCCCGAACGCAGCCGCACAGGAAGAGATGGCCGACAACCCGTTCTTCGCCGAGAGCCCGCTGCCTCATCAGCTTCCGCCGTTCGACCGCATCGACGACGCGCACTACGCGCCGGCGTTCGAGCGGGGCATGGCCGACCAGATCGCCGAGATCGAGGCGATCGCCGGGGCCTCGGAGCCGCCGACGTTCGAGAACACCATCGTGGCCCTCGAACGGTCGGGCCAGTTGCTGAACCGCGTCGCGGCGACGTTCTTCGCGCTCTCCAGCGCCGACACCAACGACGCCATCAACGCGATCCGCAACGAGATGGCCCCGCGGCTCGCCGCCCACACCGACCGCATGCTGCTCGACGCCGGCCTGTTCGCGCGGGTCGAGGCGCTGTACGAGCAGCGGGACGCGCTCGGCCTCGACGACGAGTCGCGGCGGCTCGTCGAGGAGTACTACGTCGACTTCGTGCGGGCCGGGGCGCGGCTCTCCGACGCCGAGAAGGAGCGGATGCAGGAGATCAACGCCCGGCTGGCGGCGCTGTCCAGCCGGTTCACCCAGAACGTGCTCGACGAGGTGAACGCGTCGGCCGTGGTGATCGAGTCGCGCGACGAGCTGGCGGGGCTCTCCGAGGGTCAGGTCGCGGCCGCCGTCGCGGCGGCGGAGGCGCGCGACCTGGAAGGCCGCTACGTCATCCCGCTGCTCAACACGAGCGGACAGCCGGCCCTGGCGTCGCTCGAGGACCGCGGCCTCCGCGAGCGCATCGCGCGGACCTCGCTCGCCCGCGGCAGCCAGGGCGGCGAGTACGACAACCGCGGGGTCATCACCGAGACGGCCCGGCTGCGGGCCGAGCGGGCGGCCATGCTCGGCTACCCCAACCACGCCGCCTACATCCTGGAGCGGCAGACGGCCCGGACGGTGGACGCCGTCAACGAACGGCTCGCCAGCCTCGCCCCGCCTGCGGTGGCCAACGCCGAGCGCGAGGCCGCCGACCTGCAGGCGATGGCCGCGGCGGAGGGCGCCGACATCGAGCTGGCGGCCTGGGACTGGTCGTACTACACGGAGAAGGTGCGGGCGGAACGCTACGCCTTCGACGCATCGCAGCTCCGGCCGTACTTCGAGATGGACAACGTGCTCGAGAACGGCGTGTTCTTCGCCGCCAACCGGCTGTACGGGCTGACCTTCGAGGAGCGCCCGGAGCTGCCCGTCTACCACCCGGACATCCGGGTCTGGGAGGTGTTCGACGCCGGCGGCGAGGCGCTGGGGCTGTTCATCGGCGACTTCTACGCCCGGCCGTCGAAGCGGGGCGGCGCGTGGATGAACGCGTACGTGTCGCAGTCGCACCTGCTGGAGACGTCGCCGGTGGTGGGCAACCACCTGAACGTGCCGAAGCCGCCCGAGGGCGAGCCGACGCTGCTGACGTTCGATGAAGTGACGACGATGTTCCACGAGTTCGGGCACGCGCTGCACGGCTTCTTCTCGGACGTCCGCTACCCCTACTTCGCAGGCACGTCGGTGCCGCGCGACTTCGTGGAGTACCCCTCGCAGGTGAACGAGATGTGGGCCACCTGGCCCGAGGTCCTGAGGAACTACGCCGTCCACCACGAGACCGGCGAGCCGATGCCGGCTGACCTCCTCGACCGGGTGCTGGCGACGCAGCAGTTCAACCAGGGGTTCGCCACCACCGAGTACCTCGCGGCATCGCTCCTCGACATGGCCTGGCACCAGCTGACGGCCGACGAGGTGCCGGACGCGGCGGGGGTCGAGGGGTTCGAGGCGGCGGCCCTCGACGCGGCGGGAGTCGCCCTGGACACGGTGCCCCCGCGCTACCGCAGCACCTACTTCTCGCACATCTGGAGCAGCGGCTACTCGGCCGGCTACTACTCCTACATCTGGAGCGAGGTGCTCGACGCCGACTCCGTCGAGTGGTTCAAGGAGAACGGGGGCCTGCTGCGCGAGAACGGCGACCACTTCCGGAGCACCCTGCTGTCGAGGGGCGGCAGCGTCGAGGCGCTCGACCTCTTCCGCGCGTTTCGGGGCGCGGATCCGGACATCGGGCCGCTCCTCGTCCGCCGCGGCCTGAACTGACGCGCGGCGTCGTCGTTCCGAGCCCGCGGGCGCCGCCGCTCGCCGGGACCACCCGGGCACGAAGCACGAGGCGGCCGCCTCCGCTCGCGGGGCCCTGCCGGGCACGTAGCACGAGGCGCCTGCCTCCGCTCGCGGGACCACCCGGGCACGGAGCAGGAGGCGGCCGGCGCCGCCCGCGGGCATCGCCGTTCGATCTGCCGGACACGAAGCACGAGGCGGCTGCCTGCCTCTGCCGGCAGAGAGGGGCGGCTTCCTTGCCTGGCAAGGAGGGGGGCCGCCGAACGGTGATATCATCGGCTGGCGCCTGAGGCACAAGGGCGAGGGTGCGCCATGGGAGTCGCAACCATTCGGACCGCCGAGGATTCGCTTTCGGTTCCGCGCTCGGAATCGCAGCCACGCGTGCGCATGCGACTGGCGGTACGGGGCTTTCTCGCCCTCGCGGTGCTGCTGGCGGTGACCATCGTGGCCACGTCGGCCACTCTCCTCTACAACGCGGCCGTCACCCTTCGCGACGAGGCCGAGGCGAACGCGGTCAACCTGTCCGAGCTGTTCTCCGCGAGCTTCGCGGAGATGGGCGAGATCTCCGTCGCCAACGTCGCGCGAACCCTGGACGCGACCCTCGATCCGCAGATGATCGCCCAGGCCCGCATCGCCGCCCATCTCACGGCGGCGGCGGAGGAGGCGGGGTGGGACCCGCCCCGCATCATCCGCATGCTGGAGGGCATCGTCGCCGAGACCGTGCTCGACGAGTTCTGGATCACCGACGAGACGGCGTACTCCTACCTCACCAACGTCCGGGACGACCGGGGCGACCTGGTGCCGTTCCGGTTCGATCCGGACCCGGCGGTGCAGCCGCAGGCGTCGAAGTTCTACGTGCTGCTCGACGGCATCGACGACAACGACGTGATCACCCAGCCGGCCCAGGTGCGGGAGATCGACAACCAGGTCTACAAGTACGTCGGGGTCGGCGGGGTCGACCACGAGCGGATCGTGCAGGTCGGCAACGGGATCGTCTTCAGCGACCAGGAGATCCTGACGAGCCGCTACACGTCCGAGCGGGCCGACGTCTCCGCCATCATCGAGGGCATTCTGGGCCAGCAGATGGCGGCCCAGGCGATCATGCTGGAGCGCTTCATCACCGCCGCCGAGGCGGCGGGATGGACGCGCGACGACATCGAGTTCCGGCTGCGGCGCGTCGCCACCGAGACCGTCATCGGCGAGATCCGCGTCGCCGGCGCCAACAACGCTCCGCTCTATTCGAGCCTGCTGCCCCCCGCCGCGGGCGGTGCCGAGGCGGCCCTCGTCCGTCCCGGAGACCTCGACGAGCTGACCGAGGAGTCTCGCGGCGTCGTGGAGCATCCGACGGCGCCGCGGCCGTCCGACGGCGCGCTGTACAAGTACGTCACCGTCGCCACCGGCGACGCGGACCGCCGCGTGCAGATCGGCATTCCCATCGAGAGCGCGTCGGACGGCAACCTGCTCTACTCGGTGTACCAGCGCGAGGCGGACGTCCTGGTCCGCTCCGGCAACCAGGACCTCGACGCCCTCTGGGTCGTCAACCTCGATCGCGAGCTGGCCGCCGCCGCGCGGCGGGCCGAGGTGCAGACCACCGAGGGCGTGAGCGCCTGGGAGCTGTTCGAGGAACGCGCCGCCGCCGTCGTGGACACCGCGATGGACCAGGGGCACGTCGTCAGCGCGGTGAACCTCAGCCTGTTCTCGCCCGAGGAGCGGGGCATCTGGGTCGCCTCGCCGCTCATCAACACCGGCGGAATCCCCATCGGGGGCCTCGCCATCGCGGTCAGCCTCGACGACATCGCCGACACCGTGCTCGGCGAGACCGCGAAGACCGGCCTCATCGCTCTCGTGCTCCTGACCCTGACCGGCTTCGCGGCGGCGGGAGGCACGCGGTGGCTGACCCATCCCATCGAGGTCATCGCCGACGCCGCGCGGCAGGTCGAGACCGGAAAGCCGCCCGACAGCGAGGCGATGCAGGAGGTCATCCGCCGCACCGACGAGCTCGGCAGCCTGGCCCGCGTCTTCTCCGACATGACCGTCCAGGTCTTCAACCGCGAGGAGCAGCTGGAGACGATGGTGGCGGCGCGGACGCGGGAGCTGCAGACGAGCAACCAGCGCCTGCAGATCGCCCACGAGGCCATCAAGCAGGACCTGTCGATGGCCAAGGTCGTGCAGGAAGCGCTGGTGCGCGAGGGCGACGTCGAGTTCGGGGCCTTCTCGGTGTCGGCGCGGATGACTCCGGCCCAGCAGATCGGCGGCGACTTCGTCGAGTTCACGGACGCGTCGGGCGGCAAGCTGTCCTTCGTCCTCGGCGACGTGTCCGGCAAGGGGGTCGCCGCCGCCCTGTTCATGGCCGCATCGCAGTCCGCGGTGATGGGGGCGTTCGCCGAGCTCACCGGCATCTCCACCATCGCCAACGAGGCGAACCGGCGGCTGTGCCAGCAGAATCCGATGGGGCTCTTCGTGACCTGCGTGCTCGGGGTCCTCGACCTGGAGAGCGGCCGGTTCGACTACGTGTGCGCCGGGCACGAGCCCGCCTACGTGATCGGCCCCGACGACCGGCGCCGCCCCCTCCCCATGACCCAGGGGCTGGCCATGGGCCTGATGGACGACTTCGAGTACGCGAGCGGCAGCGAGGTGATACAGCCGGGCGAGACCCTGTTCATCTACACGGACGGCCTGACCGACGCCGTGGACCTCAGCGGCACCCTGTTCGGGAAGGAACGCCTGGAAGCGACCCTCGACGGCGCGTCGCGACGGCCCACCGCGGAGATCGTGGACTACGTCTGGAGCGAGATCGGGACCTTCTCGACCGGGGCCGCCGCCGCCGACGACATGACCTGCCTCGTGCTGCGCCGCCGATGACCGCGCCGGCACCCCGCTGACACGACGAGTGGATAGCCGCACCCCATGTTTTGTTATAGTGGCTCGTTTGCAGGTCGACGATCACGTGCGAAACCATGCCTGACCTTCATGTCTCGCTGCCGGCCAAGCTGACCGAGGTGCGCAACCTGTCCGCTTCCGTCGAGGAGTTCGGGGACGCCAACCAGTTGCCGCAGCCGACGGTGTTCATCATCAACCTGGCGCTGGACGAGCTGATCACCAACGCCGTCACCCACGGCACGTTCAACGTGCCCGATCCGACGATTGACATCCATCTGAAGGCCGAACGGAACGTCGTGACCCTGACCATGGAGGACAACGGGTCGCCGTTCGATCCGACGGCGATGGACGCGGACGACGTGGACACCACGTCGGCACTGGAGGAGCGGGCGGTGGGCGGCCTCGGCCTGCACCTGGTCAGGACCTTCGCCCACGACATGTCCTACGAGTTCGTGGACGGCAGGAACCGCCTGACGGTACATCACCACTTCAAGTCGGAATCCGAGTGACCACGCGGTCGACGGGTCTCCGCCGAGGGGCATCGATGAACATTGAAGTCGCGGAAGAACGTGAAGACGGGGCGCTGATTCTGCTCCCGGTGGGACGGCTCGACAGCGCGAACGCGCGGGCGTTCGAGTCGATCGTCATGGATCACATCGGCAACGACGAACGGAAGCTGATCTTCGACTTCGGCCGTCTGTCGTTCATCAGCAGCTCGGGGATGCGGGTGCTTCTGATCGCGGCGAAACGGCTCAGCGCCAACGAGGGCACCATCGCCCTCTGCAACATGCAGGACCACATCGAGGAAGTGTTCCGCGTCAGCGGCTTCGATCAGATCATTCCGATCCGCGACTCGCGCCAGGCCGCGCTGGAAGTCTCCTGACCCCGGCGTTCAGTCTTCCAGGACCCAGACGTCCTTGCCGCCGCCGCCCTGGCTCGAGTTGACGACGATGCTGCCCCGGCGGAGGGCGACGCGGCAGAACGCGCCCGGCACGAGGCGGGTCCGCCGCCCCCGCAGCACGAACGGGCGCAGATCGACGTGGCGGGGCTCGGCCCGGCCGTCGACGAGGCAGGGAGCGCGGGAGAGGTCGAGCACCGGTTGCGAGACGAAGTCGGCGGGGTTGGCCCGCAGCTCCCGCGCGTACGCCTCCCGTTCGGCCGGGGTGGCGTGGGGACCGACGAGCATGCCGTAGCCGCCGGACTCGCCCACCCGCTTCACGACCAGACTCTCCAGGTTGTCCAGCGTGTACTCGAGGTGCTCCGGGCGGCGGCAGACGCGGGTCGGCACGTTGGCCAGGATCGGCTCCTCGCTCAGGTAGTAGCGGATCAGGTCGGGCACGCAGGGGTACACGCTCTTGTCGTCGGCCACGCCGGTCCCCGGGGCGTTGGCGATCGCCACGCTGCCGTGCCGGTACGCTTCCATCAGGCCGGGCACGCCGAGCAGCGAGTCGGGGCGGAAGACGAGCGGGTCGAGAAAGTCGTCGTCGACGCGCCGGTAGATGACGTCGACGCGCCGCAGGCCCTCCGTCGTGCGCATGTACACGGTCCGGTTCCGGACCACAAGATCGCGTCCCTCCACCAGCTCTCCGCCGATCTCGCCGGCGAGGAACATGTGCTCGCAGAACGCCGCGTTGGCCACCCCCGGGGTCAGCAGGACGAGGGTCGGATCGCGGGAGCCGGCGGGGGCGAGCTCGCGCAGGGTCTCGCGCAGCAGGCGCCCGTAGTGCTCGACCTCCCGCACCCGGCACTGCCGGTAGAGGCGCCGAAGGCCCGCCTTGACCGCCCGCCGGTTGGCGATCATGCAGGACACCCCTGAAGGCACGCTCAGGTTGTCCTCGAGCACCATGAACCCGTCGTTGGTGCGCACGACGTCGGAGCCGCAGACGGCGACCCAGGTGCCGTGGGGCGCATGCATCCCCTGCATCTCGCGGCGGTACTGCGGACAGCCGTAGAGCAGGTCCCCGGGAATGACCCCGTCGGCAACGGCGCGGGCGTCGCTGTAGACGTCGGCGAGAAAGTGGTTCAGGGCGAGCACCCGTTGCACGAGCCCCGCCTCGAGCCGCTTCCATTCGGCCGCGGCCACGATGCGGGGGAGGCAGTCGATGGGAATGAGGCGCTCTTCCGCCGCCTCGTCGCCGTGGACGGTGAAGGTGATGCCCTCGTTGAGGAACGAGCGGCCGACCCGCTCCTGAATCTCGCCGAGATCGGCGCTCGACAGCCGGCCCAGCGCCTCGTGGAGCGGGAGGCTGTGCTCCCGGGGCGCGCCGTCGGGCCCGAACATCTCGTCGTAGACGGCGGGGTCGATCTCGTACGCGCCGAAGTCCATGACGGTCTCGGTCAGAGCCGCCAGATGATCAGGAGCTGCAGCAGGTTCTCGTCGGTGTCGGTGCCGAGCTTGTTCGGCCAGTACTGGTACTCGCCGCCCAGGAAGAGCTGGTTCGCCTGACCGCTGATCGCCTTCCCGAGGTCCCAGACGAACTGCGGCTGGGCGAGAATCCAGCTCCGGACCTCGTTGCCGAACTCGTCGGTGACGCGATGGATGTACTCGGCGTGGCCGAAGAACCCGAACGACTGGGTGCCGACGTCGAACCCGGCGCCCCAGTTGACGTCGAACATCCAGCTGTTGCTCGTCCGCGGGGCGGCGCTGCCGGTGTTGCCGTCGATGAACGCGGTGAAGTCGGTGTTGAGGAAGAAGAAGCCGGGCACCGCCCAGGACAGGCGGACGCCCGGGAGGTACTTGAAGAAGTCGGCGTCGCCGCCGAAGTTGATGCCGCCGATCAGGGCCACGTCCCGGAGCGCACCCCCGCCCACCATCCGGCCCGACATCTTGCCGAAGCTCAGCGTGGGGTACCACTCGCCGTAGAAGTCCTTGTCGTTGAAGCCGTCGCCCAGCCCGTCGTCGATGTAGTCGATGAAGAAGAAGCTGTCGCCGAGCGACCAGCCCGACGCCTGCTGGAACGTCAGGATGCGGCTCGGCGTGGACTCGGCCGAGAACGGATTCACGAGATTGCCGTACTGGAACTGGAACTCGGTCTGCGCCGCCGCTGGCGGCGCCACGACCCCCGCCAGCACCGCGGCCAGTGCCCAACGCCGCCAGCTCGAAACGGTTCTGCTTGCGATCACGTCTGACCTCGCCGGCCCGTGTGCCAGAGCCATCGACACCCACCGGGCGCCCCGGAGCTGCGATCCGGCTCGTGCGCACCCGAAGTCGCGAGCGCCGCCGGCCGGGCGATTCCGGCGGCCCGCCGATGCCGTGCCTACCTCGCGATTCGCCGACAGTATAATTCGGCGGTGCAGGAATCGAGCAGCACCGTCGAGCACGGGCCCACTCCCACGACGCCGATCACGCGCGGGCCGGCCCAGACCGACGCCGAGTACGTTGCCTTCGACCGGGTCAGCAAGAGCTACGACGGCCGCACCCTGGTCGTACGCGACCTCGACCTGCGTATCGCCAGGGGCGAGTTCCTCACCCTGCTCGGGCCCTCCGGATCCGGCAAGACCACCTGCCTGATGATGCTGGCCGGGTTCGAGGCCCCCACGTCGGGCGTCATCCGCATCGCCGGCCGCTCGGTGCACCACCTGCCCCCGCGCCGGCGCGGCATCGGCATGGTGTTCCAGAACTACGCCCTCTTCCCGCACATGACGGTAGGCGACAACCTCGCCTTTCCCCTCGAGGTGCGCGGCCTCGCCCGCGACGACCGGCGCGCCCGCGTCCGTCGCGCCCTCGAGCTCGTACGGCTGGAAGGCCTGGAGCAGAGGCGGCCGGGCCAGCTGTCGGGCGGCCAGCAGCAGCGCGTGGCCATCGCCCGCGCCCTCGTGTTCGAGCCGGACCTCGTCCTGATGGACGAGCCCCTCGGCGCCCTCGACCGCCGCCTGCGCGAGGAGCTGCAGTACGAGATACGGCGCATCCACCGCGACCTCGGGGTCACCATGGTGTACGTCACCCACGACCAGCACGAGGCGATGGTGATGTCGGATCGGGTCGCGGTGTTCCGGGCCGGCGTCGTCGAGCAGATCGCCTCGCCCGAGGCCCTCTACGAAGAGCCGGACTGCTCGTTCGTGGCCCGGTTCATCGGCGAGAACAACCGCCTTCGGGGGCGGGTGGCGAGCGTTCGCGGAGACATCTGCGACGTCGACGTCGGCGGGCGGCAGGTCCAGGCGTTGCGGGTCGTGCCCTGCGGGGCCGGCGATCCCGTCCTCCTGTCCATCCGTCCCGAGCGCGTCTCGATCGCGCCCGAGCCGGGCATGTACACCAACGAGTTCGAGGCGACCGTCGACGACGTGACCTTCCTCGGCGACCACCTCCGCATCCGCGTCACCGTCTGCGGGCAATCGGACTTCATCGTGAAGATCCCCAACGTCGTGGGGCACGGCGCGGTGCTCGAGGGAGACAGCATCCGCATCGGCTGGACGTCGACCGACAGCCGGGTTCTGGACGACGACGGCGGGGAGGGCGCGGCATGACCCTCCTCGCCGGACGATCGGCCGCCGCCGGCCGCCTCGCGGCGCTGGCGTCCGTGATGGCGGCGACGGCGCTGGCGTCCGACTGCGGGCCGCCGCCCGGCGAGTCGCTCACCGTCATTTCCTGGGGCGGCTCGTACGCGCAGGCCATCACCCGGGGCTACCTCGATCCCTTCACGGCCGAGACCGGCATCGAGATCCGTCTCGACGACTACAACGGCGGGCTCGCCCAGGTACGCGCGCAGGTGGAGACCGGCAACATCCACTGGGACGTCATCGACCTCGAGACCGCCGACGCGGTGAGCGGCTGCGACGAGGGCATTCTCGAGCCCATCGCCACGACCCTCCTCGCGCCGGGGCCCGACGGGGAGTCTCCCGAGGAGGACTTCCTGCCCAACGCGCTGCTCGAATGCGGCGTGGGGGTGTCGCTCTTCTCCAACGTCTACGCCTACAACGCCGCCCGCCTGACCGGCGAGAAGCCGACCACGCTGGAGGACTTCTTCGACCTCGAGCGCTTCCCCGGCCGCCGCGGACTGCGGCGCGTGCCCTTCGCGAACCTGGAGTTCGCCCTCATCGCCGACGGCGTGCCCCTCGACGAGGTCTACGCCACCCTCGACACGCCCGAGGGGCTCGACCGCGCCTTCCGCAAGCTCGACACGATCAAGGACCAGGCGGTGTGGTGGGAGGCGGGGGCGCAGCCCCCGCAGATGCTGGCGGACGGCGAGGTGGTGATGAGCACCGCCTACAACGGGCGCATCTTCAACGCGCAGAACCTGGAGGACCAGCCGCTGGTGATCGTGTGGGACGGCCAGGTGCTGGACGTGGGCCAGATCGGCATCGTCGCGGGAACGCCCGACCTCGAGGCGGCGCTCGACCTCGTCAGGTTCGCCTCGACCGCGAAGTCGATGGCCGCCGTCAGCCGCTACATCGCCTACAGCCCCGCGCGGCGTTCCGGCGCCCCCCTCGTCTCGACCCACGCCGACACCGGCATCGACATGAACCCGCACATGCCGGCCTACCCGGCGAACACGAGGCGCGCGCTCCAGTACGACTGGGCCTGGTGGAGCGACCACATGGACGAGATGAACGAGCGCTTCAGCGCGTGGCTGGCCCGGTGACCCGCCCTGCCCTGCGCGCGGCCCGGCTGACGCTGCCCCTCGTCGCCTTCATCGGCGTCACGTTCGTGGTGCCGCTGGCCACGATGCTCGTGCGCAGCGTCTACGACCCGGTGGTCGCCGACGCGCTGCCCGACACCCTGGCCGTTCTGCGCGACTGGGACGGACGGTCCGATCCCGGCGAGGCGGCGTACGCGGCGGCCGCGCGCGAGCTGCTGCGCGCGCGCGAGGAACGGACCATCGGCCGGGTGGCGAGCCGCATCAACCGGGTGCGCGGCGGCCTGCGGAGCGTCGTCGTGCGTAGCGCGCGACGGCTGCAGGACTTCTCCGGGGGGCCGTGGCGCGCGGCCATGCTGGAGATCGACGACCGCTGGGGCGACGCCGCGACCTGGCAGGCCATCCGCACCGCCGGCGACCGCGTCACCGCGCGGCACTACCTGAACGCCGTCGACCTGCAGCGGCTGCCCGACGGATCGATCGCCCGCCAGCCGCCCGAGCGCCGCATCTACGTGGCCCTGCTGTGGCGCACCCTCGTCGTCAGCCTCGGCATCACCGCGCTGTGCCTGCTGCTCGGCTATCCCGTCGCCTGGCTCCTCGCCCACGCGCCTCCGCGGCGGGCGGGCCTGCTGCTCGGGCTCGTCCTCCTGCCCTTCTGGACGTCGCTGCTCGTCAGGACCACCTCGTGGATCGTGCTGCTCCAGACGCAGGGGGTCGTCAACGACCTGCTCGTCGCCCTCGGGCTGGTCGCCGACGACGGCCGCATCGCCCTCATCTACAACATGACGGGCACGGTGGTGGCGATGACCCACGTGCTGCTGCCGTTCATGGTGCTGCCGGTCTACTCGATCATGCGTGCGATTCCGCCCCAGCAGATGAACGCCGCCGCCTCGCTGGGGGCGAGCTTTCCGAGGGCCTTCCTCCGCGTCTACTGGCCGCAGACCCTCTCCGGGGTGGGCGCGGGGTCGCTGCTCGTCTTCATCCTCGCCATCGGCTACTACATCACCCCCGCCCTTGTGGGCGGCCAGAGCGGCCAGCTCATCTCGAACTTCATCGCCTACCACATGCAGACGTCGCTTAACTGGGGGCTCGCGGGCGCCCTCGGCGGGATCCTGCTGGCCTGCGTGGCGGTGCTCTACCTGGCCTACGACCGCGTGGTCGGCCTCGATCGCATGAGGCTGGGATGACGATGACCGCGGCCGATCCGGGCGCCCGCATCGGCAGGATCGTCTACCTGGCCGTCTGTGCGCTCGTCTTCACGTTCCTGATCGCGCCCATCCTCGTGATCGTGCCCCTCAGCTTCAACGCCGAGCCGTACTTCACGTTCACCGAGGGGATGCTGCGCCTCGATCCCGACGCCTGGTCGCTCCGCTGGTACCGCCAGATCGTCACCGACGACGCCTGGCGGCGCGCGCTCGGCAACAGTCTGCTGATCGGCGTCGCGTCGACGGCGCTGGCGACGGTGCTCGGCACCCTCGCGGCCCTGGGCCTGTCGAGCCCCGCCATGCCGGCGCGCCGCCTCACGATGGGGTTGCTAATCTCGCCGATGGTCACGCCGCTGATCATTTCGGCCACCGGCATGTTCTTCTTCTATTCCAGCCTCGGCCTCTCCCAGACCCATCTCGGGCTCATCCTCGCCCACGCCGCCCTCGGCACCCCGTTCGTCGTCATCACGGTGACCGCCGCCCTGTCCGGCTTCGACACCAACCTGACCCGCGCCGCGGCGAGCCTCGGGGCCGACCCGCTCGTGATCTTCCGCCGCGTGCAGCTCCCGCTGATAGCGCCCGGCGTCGTTTCCGGCGCCCTCTTCGCGTTCGCGGCCTCGTTCGACGAGGTCGTCGTCGTGCTGTTCATGGCCGGCGAGGACCAGCGCACCCTGCCGCGCCAGATGTGGGCCGGTATCCGCGAGCAGATCAGCCCCGCCATCCTCGCCGTCGCCACGTTCCTCATCGCCTTCGCGGTGCTCCTGCTGCTCACCGTCGACTGGCTGCGCCGACGCGCCGCCCCTTCGGCCGGCGGAGGGTGACGGCCGACACCGCGTTCCGCGACCCGTAGTCGGGGTCGCCGTACATCCGGCGTGATCCGCCTGTCAACTGGTAGTCGGGGGTTGGCGCCAGCGACTCCCGGTGCAACCCTGTCGGCGCACGACTTCACCGGAATCGGAAAGGAACAACGCCACTTCCGGCTACCGGCAGCGGCTATTGCCGATTCGTCCCTCTGGAGGAGAACACCCCCGCCGAGGGTGAGGTCCATCTCCTCCGGTGGCGGACCCGAAAGGGGTTCCAGGCATTCCGCGCAACGCCACCAGGTGCGAGAAACGCGTCGCCGTGTTGTCGCAGGAGCCCATAATGGCTATTATGGGCTCATGAGGGAGATCACGGCTCGGGACGCCAAGAACCGGTTCGGCCATCTGCTGGACACCGCCCAGAGCGCGCCGGTTCGGGTCACCAAGAAAGGCAGGCCCGTCGGCGTCATGATGTCGGTTCAACAGTACGAACGACTCCGGGGCGCCGCGTGGGCGCGCGTGACCGAAACCATGGACCGCCTTGCAGCGGAAGCCGCCGCAAGCGGGTTGACGGACGCGAGGCTCGACGCGCTTCTCAGCGATGACGACTGAACGGGTGGTGCTCGACACCAACGTCGTCATCAGCGCCGCCTTGCGGCCGCACGGACCACCGCGCGCAGTCGTCGACGCGATGCGTGCGACAGGCACCGTCCTGCTGTTCTCCGACGAGACCTTCGCCGAGCTGCGGACCCGGTTGCTCCATTCGAAGTTCGACAGGTATGTGAGCCGCACCGGCCGACTGGTGCTGCTCGCCCAACTGGAAGCGGTTGCCGAGTGGGTTTCGATTGTCGGCGCCAGGATGGGATGCCGCGATCAGAGTGACGACAAGCTGCTCGAGACGGCGCTCATGGGCCAGGCAGGCTGTCTCGTGACCGGCGACCGGGACCTCCTGGTGATGTCGCCGTTTCAGGGCATCCCGATCGTGAGTCCGGCCAGGTATCTGGAATAGAGGCCGGCAGGACGATGGGGTCGGCGAGGGGAGGCCGCGAGCCCGCGGCCTCCCCTCCTCCGGTCTTGCCCGACTACTTCGCCAACGGGTCGGGGCGGAGCCGGAACTGCACCACCTTGCTCGGGGTGCCCGCGCCGGTCTCGGCGTGGAACGGGGCCCGGGTGCTCCAGGTCGCCCAGATGCCCTTGCCCTTCCAGCCCGCGTCGGGGTCGTCGATGCGGCCGTCCATCCACTTGGTGTAGAAGCCCAGCGGATACGGCACGCGCAGGGTGACCCACTCGCCGTCGCGCAGCGCGAGCAGGCCCTCGGCCGCGTTGCCGGTGTTGATGGGCACGTCGGGGCCCAGCCCCAGCGTGTCGAACTGGTCGACCCACGTGTAGTAGCTGCCCTCGATGCTGCCCGAGGCGTCGATGCCCTTCATCTGGGGCATCGGCTCCTCGTAGAGCGTCCACCCCTCGGGGCAGTGCTGGCCGGTCGCGTCGGGTCCGTTCAGCGAGCCGGTGCACTTGCTCCGGTCGAAGCTCGCCATGTGGCCGCTGGCCAGCGGCGTCCACACGACGCCGTTGCGGTCGATGTCCATGCCGCGCGGCGAGTAGCCGTCCTGCACCTCGGCCCCGGGGTTCTGGAACGGCACCTCGTAGAACTCGGTCAGGCCCGTCTCCGACGGGTTGTCGCCGGTGGGGTCGAACCGCAGCACCGCGCCGGGCATGCCGAGCGACGATCCCCAGATGCTGCCGTCGACGGGGTTGTAGGCCACGCCGTAGAACCCGGAGCGGATGCGGGTGTCCTTCGTCGGGTCGGCGGGCTCGCCCGGCTCGACCCACTCGTCGCGGACGCCGTTGCCGTTGGTGTCGAGCACCAGCGGGCTCCAGCCCTGGGCCGCCTCCTCGTCACCGGTCTCGAGGAACAGGTTGGTGTTGAGCCAACCGATGACCTGCCCGCCGCCGCTCGTCCACAGGGTGTTGTCCTCGTCCTCGGCGAAGATCAGGTGGTGGGTGCTGTAGCAGGTGCCGACCAGGGTCATCTCGTCGGTCGCCGGGTCGTACACGGCCAGGTGCCGGTTCGCCCGGGGGTTGGGGAAGGCGCGGGCCGACGGATGGTCGGACCCCTCCAGGCACATCGGCGGGTTCTCGGGGCCCCGCACCCGCGACGTCAGCCAGACGCGCCCGTCCTGGTCGAGCATGGGGTTGTGCACGTTGGACTGGCTGTCCCAGATCGCCTCGTTCCCCCAGTAGGGCGAGGACGCGAGGGGCGGCCCCGCCGCGACCGGGGTGTCGGGGTCGCGCACCGGCACCACGACCTCCGAGATGGCGTTGTTCACGGGGTCGAGCACCGGCACGTAGTCGGCGCTCGCCTCGAGGGCGCCGTAGATCGGCCCGTTGGCGTTCACCGTCGGGTTGCGCTTGTCGGTCGACGCCTCGTCGTGCAGGTAGGCGGTGGGGTCGGCCCAGTCCCACTGGGTGACGACCACGTTGCGCTCGACCCCCCGGGGCCGCGGCGGCGCCTCGGGCGGCACCTCGCCGGCCATGATGCGGCCGGTCCAGTCGGCGTACATCTCGAGCGCGGCGCGGCGGCCCATGCGGTCGAGGCCCCCGCTCATGCTGCCCCCGGCCTGCCCGGACTGGATGCGGCGGTCCCAGGCCGCCACCAGCGAGTCGAACTCGCCGAGCTCGGGCGGAATCTCGCGCGTCGCCTTGCTCCCGAGCCCGTGACAGGCGGTGCACCCACCCGACTTGAGGCCGCGCAGCCACGCTGCCTGGTTCGGCACGTTCGGCGAGATGCCGTTCCCGTCCTGACCGGTGCCCGGGAACTCGTCGGGCCCTGGCACCTCGAGCAGCGCGTACCAGTAGCCGGACGGATAGTACTGGGCCGCCGCCTGCGCGTCGGGGGCGACGACCGCCGTCAGATCGAGGTTGGTGCCCGGCGACACCTGCTGCTTGGGCGAATCGACGAGCCCGTAGCCGCGCACCCAGACGTCGTAGGTCGCCTCCGGCAGGTCCGGCACGACGTAGCGGCCCTCGTCGTCGGTGACCACGGAGCGGTTGAACCGGGTCGGGAGGTCCATGGTCTCGGCGATCACCCAGACCCCCGCCTCGGGCCCGTTCGGCCCGGTCACGACCCCGCCGATGTCGTCGTCGTCGATGGCCACGGCCATCTGGGCGCCCACTCCCGGCTGCAACGCCAGCATGCAGACGGCCAGGCCGCCCGCAAGCGCTCCGAGAAACGCCATCCTGCTTCTCGTCATCTTCATCTCTCCCTGTTTGCCTCTCTCCGAAACCTCGCTCCGGTCCCGCCGGCGCCGCTTGCGGGCGGTCCGTGTCGGGTATCGGACGGACCGGCCGCCCGCACCACCGCCGGCGCTGGTGTCGTTTCCCGTCGGCTCGAATGCCGCCGTCCCGGCGCACCCGTCCGGCACGATTTGGACATGGACATGCCACAATGTCAACCGTCCCTCGAAGGCCCCGACGACGGAGCCGTGCGGGACGAGGCTGAGATCGGCCGGGCGCCCGCGGCGCCGGGCATGATGCCGAGAGTCAGGAACCCGTGGCAAGAGCCCCGCTGCACTCGACCGGCGATGCTTCCCGCGTGGACCGCGTTGCGCCATGGACCGCGCCCGGTCCGCGGCTGCCCGCAACGCACGCGCGTCCTCTGCGCTCCCTGCTCCGTCGGCGCCTCGGTCCCGGCTGCGCCTTCACCGGTCCCGGCGCCGCGCGCGTTCTCGCCGTGGGCTCGTGGGTTGCCTTCGCGGCCGCGTTCGCCACGCTCGCCACGCTGGCGGGGTGCCAGTCGGAATCCTGGGAGCAGTACATGGATGCGGCCGCCTTCGCCTACCAGGACGGCCGGACCGAGGAGGCGGAAGCGTTCTTTCTCCTCGCCGCGCAGGTCACCGAGGAGCTCGACGACACCGACCCCCGGCGGGCCCTGACCCTCGGCAACCTCGCCGACCTGTACCGCGCGCAGGCCCGCGACGAGGAGGCCGAGTCGGCCTACCTGGAGTCGCTGGCGCTACTCGAACGGATCGATGGACCGGATTCGCCGCGGGTCGCCCGGTTCGTGGCCGACATCGCGGTGTTCTACACGACCCTGGGCCGCGTCGAGGAAGCGGAGCCCCTGTACTGGCGGGCGCTCGAGGCACTCGAATGGACGCACGGGTTCTATCACGATGACGTGCTGGAGCTGCGGACGATACTGGCGGGGTTCCTTCTGCAACAGGAGCGGTACCGCGAGGCGGAGCCGTTGTACGTCGAGGTGCTGGCGATCCTGCTCGACACGCCGGAGCCGGATCGCGACCTGGACCGCGTGCTCACCGTGCTCGACGAGTACGCGGGCCTGCTGCGGGCCACCGGACGGACGGACGAGGCGGCGGAGGCAGCGGCCCGCGCGAGCGACATCCGGGCGCGGTTCTGACCGTGCGGCGACGACGCGACACCGGCCGGGAGGCCGAGGCGGCGGAGGCGGCGGCGCGGGCGAGCGACATCCGGGCGCGGTTCTGACCGTGCGTGAACGACCTGACACCGACCCGGGAGCCTGCGCCGTCAGAATGGCGTCGGCTGCCCCATGTGGCCTCGACGGCGAGCCGTCCCGTGAGCATGAGGCAGCCCGCTGTACTTTCATGCCCTCGGGGGCAGCGCGAAACGCGGCCCTGAGAGCTTGGGCGGCAATCGGAGGCCGCGGCGCGAGCTTGGGGCCGGGTTGGGAGTTTCGCGGGCGCGAGACTCCTGCGGCGACGATTTCGGGCCGGCCCGCGGGTGTGCGGGCCGGGAGACGACGAGGACATCATGAAACGTGCGATCGCTCTAATAGCGGGACTGCTGCTGTCGGCCGGCCTCGCCCGCCTCGAGGCGGCCACCGTCACCACCGTCATCGGCAACGGCGCGGCGGGGCTCTCCGACGCGCAGGTCGCCAACCCCTACGGCGTCGTCGTCGGCCCCGACGGCGCCCTGTACTTCTGCGACCTCGACAACCAGCGCATCCGGCGGCTGGACCGCGAGACCGGCGCCACCACCACCATCGCCGGCAACGGCGACCGGGGCTACCATGGCGACGGCGGCCCCGCCACCGAAGCCGCCCTGAACATGCCCCACGAGATCCAGTTCGACGGCGACGGCCACCTCTACATCGTCGAACGCGACAGCCATGTCGTGCGCCGGGTCGACGCGGAGACCGGCATCATCTCCACTGTCGCCGGCACCGGCGAGGCCGGCTTCTCGGGCGACGGCGGCCCCGCCGTCGAGGCGATGCTCCGCCGCCCCCACAGCATCGCCTTCGACCCCGAGGGCCGGCTGCTCATCTGCGACATCGGGAACCACCGCATCCGCCGCGTCGACCCCGCCACCGGCTTCATCGAGACTTGGGCCGGCACCGGCGACCGCGAGCCGACGCCCGACGGCGCGCCGCTCGCCGGCACCCCCCTCAACGGCCCGCGCGCCATGGCCAGCGACCCCGACGGCAACCTCTACCTCGCGCTGCGCGAGGGCAACGCCATCTACCGCATCGACCTCGCGGCCGAAACCATCCACCACGTGGCGGGCACCGGCGAGCAGGGCTACACCGGCGACGGCGGCCCCGCCGCCACCGCGACGCTGGCCGGCCCCAAGGGCCTCGCGTTCGCCGAGGGCCGGCTCTACATCGCCGACACCGAGAACCACGTCATCCGCATGGTCGACACCGCCACCGGCCTCATCTCCACCGTGCTCGGCGACGGCACCCGCGGCGACGGCCCCGAGGACGATCCCCTGCGCTGCCGCATGGCGAGGCCCCACGGCATCTTCTACGAGTCGGGCCGCGGCCTCTACGTCGGCGACAGCGAGGCCCACCGCATCCGCCTGTTGGAGTAGGCTGGGGCACATTCGACTGCGGCGCACGGCTGGCTGTTTCGGCCCACGGCCGGCTATTGGTGAGAGATCATCAAGATTCATCAATTCTGGCGAAACTGATGAATCTCGGCGAGGCAGAGGCACTCGAGAGCCCGGCTACAGGAGGGAAGCGATGTCACGCGATCAACTCGCGGCGGTGGTGGTGCTCGGCTTCTGGCTCGGCGCGGTTCCGGCATTCGCGCAGCCCGCGCAGGACGACTTCCACCACCTGGGCGAGATCAACAAGGCGTCCATCGTCATGCTGAGCGAGGTCGGCCTGGTCCCCGAGCCGATGGCGGCGGAGATCGCCCGCGGCATCGCTGCGGTCGTAGCCGGGCAGGCGGAGCCCGGCGCCCCGCGTTCGTCCGACTACCTCGACTTCGAGGCGCTCCTCGTCGAGGTCGCGGGCCGGGACGCGTCGCGGCTACACACCGGCCGGAGCCGCCAGGACATCGGCTCGACCTTCCGGCGCCTCGCCATCCGAGCGGCCCTGCTCGACGCCTACGAGGCCCTGCTCGCGCCGCGCGACGCCCTGCTCGACCTCGCGGCCCGGCACACCGGAACGATCGTCCCCGCCTACACCCATGGCGTGCAGGCGCAGCCCACGTCGCTGGCCCACTACCTGCTGGCCTTCGCCGCCGCCCTCGACCGCGACGCCGAACGCCTGGAGGAGACCTTCGCGCGGCTGAACCGCAGCCCCCTCGGGGCCGCCGCCCTCGCCACCTCCGGGTTCCCCCTCGACCGCGGGCGCCTGGCCGAGCTGCTCGGGTTCGACGGGGTGGTGGAGAACGCCTACGACGCCAACCACGTCTCGTCGGTCGACTCGAAGACGGAGGTCGCGTCGACCCTCGCGATCTCCGCCCTGTCGATCGGCCAGCTCATGGAGGACGTGCACGTCCAATATCACGACCCCGCCCCCTGGCTGGTCCTCGACCGCTCTCTCACGGGGGTCAGCAGCATCATGCCGCAGAAGCGGAACCCGGTCATCCTGGCGACGCTGCGGCGGCTCGCGAGCACCGTCATCGGCGACGCCCAGACGGTGTTCCTCGCCGCCCACAACACGTCGACGGGCATGGCCGACTACCGCGCCCCCGACCAGCTCCTGGAGACCGTCGCCAAGGCCGCAGAGATGTACCGGCTCTACGCACGGGTCGTCAACGGGCTGGTGGTCGACCCCGCGCGGTCGCTCGCCGAGGTCGACGCCGACTACGCGACGATGACCGAGGTCGCCGACACCCTGCTGCGGCACGCCGAGGTGCCGTTCCGCGTCGGCCACCACTACGCGTCGGAGATCACCGAGTACGGCCGGGCGCAGGGCAAGCGCCCGAAGGAGCTGACCGCCGACGAGCTGCGGCACCTGTACGACGAGGCCTACGGCGAGCCGCTGCCCGTCGACGTGGCCCTGATTCAGGCCGCGCTCGACCCCGAGCAAATGGTCGCGAGCCGGCGCGGCCTCGGCGGGCCGCAGGCAGCCGAGGTCGCCCGGATGCTCGAGGCGGGCCGCGCGCGGGCGGACGCGAGCCGCGCTTGGCTCGGCGGCACGCGCGTCCGCCTGGCGGAGGCGGAGGCCTCGCTGCGGGCGGCGTTCATGCAACTGATGGCGGCGAGTCACTGACACCCGGCGGGCGACTCGCCTGCCGCTCGCGCGATTCAGAATGAGCACTGGAAGGATGACTGCAAAGGCACCGACGCGAAGAAGACAGCGAGACGTGGTCCAGGTCAAGAACCCACGCAGCGGGCGCTATGTGAAGATCGACAGGAGCGCCGGCATGATCGTCTCGCACAAGAAGTCTCCTGGTCCTTACAAGGGCGTTCCCATCGCCAGGGCCAAGAAAAAGAGATGATAATCTACAGCCCGCTGGACGGCGAGGCTTTGACGAGTGCGGTACGCAGCCGGCCGAGACACTGCTTCCTGATGATACAACTCGGCGGCGACATTCCCGACGGCATCCAGACCATCCGTGCAGCCGTCACTCGGCTATGCCAGGAGGCGGACTACGACGTCATCGACGCACGCGCTCAAGTTACCGGCGGAGACTTCCTGCTGAAGATATGGAAACTCATCGCGTCGACACCGTGCTCCGTGGCCGTTGGACACGAACAGATTCCATCCTCCACGCAACTGAACATCTACTATGAACTCGGCGTCGCCCAAGCGCTTGGGAAGGAGACCCTATTGGTCAAGTCCCCCGGCGCTGAAGTACCGAGCGACCTTGTCCGTACGGAATACGTTGCGTTCGACGACGACTTCGACACGGGATTCCGGAAGTACATGAACTCGTTGCAGGAGCGGGCCGACCACTACGAGCTGGTCGCAGAGCAACTCGAGAGAAACCCCGTTCTCGCGCTCGACTACCTCAAGCGGGCCTTCCTGATCACCGGTGACGACCGGTTTCGCGCGTCAGCACGCGCCTTGATCGGAAGGGAGGGACTGGACGCGCGAGCTAAGAACAGCGTTGAGCGACTTGCGGCAGCGTTCTGACGGTGGCCCGCGCCGCCGCGGGGACGTGCGGGGCCGCGAGCTTTTTGCCGGCCCCGCACGCTACCCCATCCTGCCATCCTGCCGCGGCATCTTGATCTGCAGCAACTCGCACACACCGACCACCCGGTGGCGCCGGACCCTGGCGTCCTACCGGGGGAACTTCGTCTGCAGCAGTTCGTACATCCGAACCACCGCGCGCGGGTCGGGGCGCGCCGCGTTCGGGCCGTAGTGCTGCGTGTGGGCGCCGAGGTCCACGCGCCGGGCCGCGCTCTGGGCGGAGGCGCCCTCGGCGTACAGGTCGTTCACCTGCCGGTTCAGGTCGCGGAGATACGCTTGCAGGTGGTCGATCTGCTCGCGCTCGGTGAACGGCGTGCCGTGGCCGGGCACCATGACGTCGAACTCGAGCGCCTTCAGGCGGTCGAGCGACGCCGGCCACTCCTCGACGAAGCCGTCGCCCATGTACGGCAGGCCGTGGCCGCCGGGGCGGCCGACGAAGAAGTCGCCGGTGAACACGATGCGCTCCTCGGGGAGGAACACGAGGGTGTCGCCGCCGGTGTGGCCGCGCCCCGGAAAATGCAGCTGCACCTCGCGGCCGCCCTTCACCAGAGTCATGGTGTCGCTGTAGGTCAGGTTCGGCGGGGTCGGCACCGTCTCCTGCAGGGCCTCCCAGTGCGCCTCCTGGATGCGGAGCTGGGTCTCGAGCTGCGCCCTCGCCGAGGCGTCCTCGGTCGCCGCGATCTGCGCCTTCCGCTGCTCGATCTGGTCCGGGATCACCTGGGTGAACGAGCGGTTGGTGCGCTGGCTGAGCACGTCCGAAGAGAGCATCGTGCGCACGAAGTCGTGGCCGATTACCTCCACGTCGTCGCCGAAGATCTGGTTCCCGTGCGCGTGGTCGAAGTGGTAGTGGCTGTTGAAGACGTAGCGGACGGGCTTGTCGGTCAGGGTCGCGATGCCCTCGAGGAGCCCGCGCGCGGCGGCGGGGGTCACCGACGTGTCGACCACCATGACGTGGTCGTCGTTGATGATGACGAGCGAGTTGCTCATGACCGTCATCGACCCGGTGCCGATGGCGAACCACACCCCGTCGGCGAGCTCCTCGAAGCGGTGGCTGGGGCTGCCGTCGGGGCTCTGCAGGGCGGCGCCGCGGGTCTGCCACTGGGCCGCGAACACGGCCAGGGCGACGATGGAGAGGGTCATCAGGATTCGTTTCATCGGTCGTTCGCCTCCAATAGAACGCGCTCGTGGCTGGTCCGGAAAGCGTCGCCTTGCGGCTCTGCTTGCCGCCCAGCCGTTCCTCCAGCAGCCCGCGCCGTGCCACGGCGCAGGCTCCTGGCCACCCGCCCCGGAACCGGCGCGTGGTGGTGTTCCAGATACAGGTATCCGCTGTAGAACCCGGTGCGGTCGGGACGGTGCTGCCGGTCCCGGATGTGGATCGTCAGCGTCCGCGGCACCTGCGCGGCGTAGCAGCTGTCCCGGGCCGCGGTGCGCAGGTGCAGGTACGCCATGCGCTGCTCGCGACTCTGGCGATAGCGCGGGCGCTCGGGCGACCCCACGTCGGAATAGGCGCCGCCCCGCATGTCGTCGAGGGGCGACGGCCGGTGGTTCGCCCGCCTGACGGCGCGTCGGTCACCAGTCTCGACGAGCCGGTCCACGATGGCCTGCGTCAGGCGGGACATCGCGACGCACTCCTCCTCCCGGCACTCGGGATGATCGCCGACCTCCTCGACGAGGTGCGCGATCGGGTCGCCGAGCCGTTCCTGCAACTCGAGGACGTCGGGCGGCGGCTCGCCGAAGTACACCAGGCCGTCGACCTGCCGGATCACGTAACAGTCGCCCGGATGCAGCTCGACGACCTCGACCCCGTCGTGCTGCGCGGGGAGCACCCAGTGCCAGGTCTCGGGGGCCGGCCGCCGGTCCTGCTGCGCGACTCCCGCACGTCCCTCCAGCGCCGCCGCGCCCAGCACGCCGCCGATCGCCGCCGCGGCGGCGACACCCGCCGCCGCCAATCGCCGCCGCCCGCGGACCCGTCCGGGCATGGTCCGGCCATTCTATCTCCGAGTGGACGATCATCGGGAACGTCCCGTCCGGATCACCCGCCGGACGCTCCGTGACGCGCCGCGCGCCCCCGTTTCGGCGGGTAGCGGTATGATTCATGCACTTCGGTCCGGTGACGGACCTCGACACCTGCGAGGAGCGACGACGATGATGCGACGGGTCAACCCGATCTGCTGGATGCTGGCCGCGGCGGTGCTCGCCGCGCCGACGGCGGCGGCGCAACAGGGGGCGCCGGCCAACGGCGAGTGGCCGACCTACGGCGGCGACCTCGGCAGCACCAAGTACTCGCCACTCGACCAGATCGACGCCGACAACTTCGGCGACCTCGAGATCGCCTGGACCTGGCAGTCGGCCGACGCCCGGGTCAGCATGACGACGCCCGGCGGCGGCGAGTGGCGCGCGCGGTCGGACGTCATCTTCGGGGCCCTCGACGCGGCCGACCCCGAGCGCTGGCGCGACCGACAGGCGCCCTACACGAACAACCTCAAGGCGACGCCGCTGATGGTCGGCGGCCGGCTCTTCATCAACATGCCGACCTCGCAGGGGGCGGCCGTCGACGCCGCCACCGGGGAGACCCTGTGGGTCTACAACCCGAAGACCTACGAGGCCGGCACCACCACGATGACCGCGCGCTGGAACCAACGCGGCGTCGCCTACTGGACCGACGGGTCGGCCGAGCGCATCTTCTGGGGCACGAGCAACGGCTTTCTGCTCTGCGTCGAGGCGGCCACCGGGCGACCGTGCGCCGACTTCGGCGAGAACGGCCGCGTCGACCTGACCCGCGACCTCCCCCGCGCCGGCCGCGGCGACCGCGACTGGCTGAACGCCCTGCTCTACTCGGTGCAGTCGCCGCCCCTCGTGGTCGGCGACACCATCATCACCCCGTCGTCCATCTCCTCCTACAACATCACCCGGGAGGCCCCGCCGGGGTGGATGCGCGGGTTCGACGTGCACTCGGGCCGCACCAAGTGGACGTTCCACACCATTCCCCAGGGCGACGAGTTCGGCAACGACACGTGGGGCGGCGACTCGTGGCGGGTCACCGGCAAGGTCGGGGTGTGGTCGATGATGAGCGCCGACCCCGAGCTGGGCCTGGTCTACCTGCCGACGAACACGCCCGCTCCCGACTACTACGGCGGCCACCGGCCGGGCGAGAACCTGTTCGCCGAGAGCGTCGTGGCCCTGAACATCGAGACCGGCCAGCGCGAGTGGCACTTCCAGGCGGTGCACCACGGGCTGTGGGACTACGACTTCCCCGCCGCCCCGAACCTCGTCGACATCGAGGTCGACGGACGGCCCATCAAGGCGCTGGCGCAGGTGAGCAAACAGGGGTTCCTGTACGTGTTCGACAGGATCACCGGCGAGCCCGTGTGGCCCATCGAGGAGCGCCCCGTCCCCACCGACACCGACATCCCCGGCGAGCTGGCGTGGCCCACCCAGCCGTTCCCGACCCGGCCCGCGCCGTTCGAGTACCAGGGCGCGACCATCGACGATCTGGCCGACTTCACGCCGGAGATCCGCCAGATGGCGATCGACGCGGTGGAGGGGTTCCGGCTCGGGCCGCTGTTCACGCCGCAGAGCCTCAGCGGGACCATCCAGCGCCCGAGCGCCGGGGGCGGCGCCAACTGGTCGGGGGCGGGGGTCGACCCCGAGACGGGCCTGCTCTACGTGCCCTCGGTCAACGCCTTCAGCGTGCGCAACTACCGCGACCCCGAGCCCGGCGAGGGCGCGACCCTGAACATCATCGAGGCCCGCGGGGCCGGGACCCGGTCGCCGACGATGCCCCAGGGGCTGCCGCTGTTCAAGCCGCCCTACTCGCGGATGACCGCCATCGACCTGAACACCGGCGACCACGTGTGGATGAACCCGCTCGGCGACGGCGACCGGGTGCGGAACCACCCCATGCTGCGCGATCTCGACCTGCCGCCGGTGGGCGGCGACGGCAGCCGCAGCGGGCCCCTGGTGACCCCGACCCTGCTCGTCTACGCGCTGACCACCGGCGGGTCGACGGGCGGGCCGCGGCTGCTCGCGGTCGACAAGGCCACGGGAGAAGCGCTGGCGTCGGTGGACATCCCGCGCGGGGCCATCGGCACGCCGATGACCTATCAGCTCGACGGCCGGCAGTACATCGCCCTGACCGTCGGCGGCTCGCCGGTGCCCGAGCTGATCGCGTTGGCCCTGCCGGATCAGGAGTCCGCCCCGTAAAGGGAGCATGTTGGGCATACTCGACTGGACATGACCACGGCTGCCAAGACGGCTCGACCGCCCGTAGCGGGGGCTCGCGCGAGGCGTGAAGCAGGTCGCATCATCCGCCATCTCACCGGTTCCCGTGCGATGAAGGGCGCCGCCCCGGGTAGCCGCGCGCCGCGTCGGATTCAGCCTCGCGCCGTCCGGCGCCGGCTCATCGGCGCCGTCGGCGCGCTGGCCCTGCTTGCGGTCGCGGCGGCGGACGCGGCGGCCCAGGCGGGCGCCACCACCGGCGTCATCCGGGGCATGGTCCGCGATCCGCTCGGCCAGCCGGTGCCGAGCGCGGTGATCGTCGTCCTGCACCGCGAGACCGACCTGCAGACCATCGTCGAGACGACCTCGGCCGGCACGTTCGTGCGGTCGCTGCTGCCGCCGGGCACCTACGACCTCACGGTGACGGCCGACGGCGGGTACGGCGTCGAGCGCATCGAGGGGGCGGCCCTGCGCGTCGGCGAGACCCTCGACCTCGCAGTCGACCTGCGGGTGGTGGCGGCGGAGACGGTCACGGTGGCCGCGGACACCGCGCTGCTCGTCTCGACCGCCGACGTGACGAGCTCGCAGCGGGTGGCCGAGGAGGTCGTCGACCGGCTGCCCAGCAACGGCCGCAACTACCTCGACCTCGCCCTGCTGACGCCGGGGGCGTCGATCTCGCAGGGCCCGGACGGCGACGTCCTCAACATCGCCGGCCAGCGCGGCATCTTCAACAACGTCATCGTCGACGGGGCCGACTTCAACAATCCGTTCTTCGGCGAGCAGCGAGGCGGGCAGCGGCCCGCGTTCACCTTCAACCAGGACGCGATCGAGGAGATCGTGGTGGTGAACCAGGGGGCGACGGCCGAGTTCGGCCGCTCGGCCGGCGGCTTCGTCAACGTCATCACCAAGTCGGGCACCAACGACCCGACCGGGTCGGCCCACTACTTCGGGCAGTGGGACGAGATCTCCGCCGCGTACTCGCCCGAGCGCGGCGGCGGCGAGCCCGACTTCGGGCGCAACCAGCTCGGCGGCACCCTCGGCGGCCCCCTCGTGCGCGACCGCGCGTTCTACTTCCTCGCCTACGACCAGCAGGCGGCGGCCGAGACCCGGCAGGTGGAGCGCCGCGTCGCGAGCCCGGCCGAGCTCGCCCGGCTCGAGTCGTTCCTGCAGACGCGGTGGCCGGGCCTCTTCGACGACGAGTTCGGGCCGATACGCCGCACCGACGACGCCCGGTCGTTCCTCGCCAAGATCGACGTCACGCTGAACGCCCGCCACCAGCTCAGCGGCAAGTACAACCACACGTGGGCCGAGCAGGTGAACGGCACCTTCGACGTCGACGCGTGGGGCCGCTCGGCCAACGGCATCGAGGGCGACCGGTCGCACGCGTTCAACGCCGGGCTGCGCTCGCTGCTCGGCAACACGCTGTCGAACGAGTTCCGCGTGCAGTGGGCGCGCGAGGACCGGCCCCGCTGGTACGACGGCCCGCTGATGCCGGGGGCGGCGCGGCCCGGCCCGCCGCAGTTCGACCGGCTCGGGGGGCGCCCCTTCCCCGACGTCGGCATGGACTTCGCCGACGGCTTCCGCATCGGGCTGCCCTTCTTCCTCCCGATCGACCCGGCCTGGGACACCCGCCTGCAGGTGCTCGACAACGCGTCGGTCCTGCTGGGCCGCCACCTCGTCAAGGCGGGGGTGGAGTACAACCGGACCGGGGCCGGGCAGCAGTTCATCGGGTTCGCGAACAGCCGCTACCTCTTCGACTCGGTCTCGGGCTTCATGAGCTTCGCGACCCGCGGCAACCGCTACGTCACCTGCTCGGACGGATCGAGCAGCGACGCCGGCGTCTGCCCGGCGGGGACGGAGATCACCGGGCCGGTGCTGCTCTACCTGCAGTCGGCGACGGTGCCGGGGGTCCCCCCCGACCAGCTCGGGCTGCAACGACTCCAGACTCAGGAGCTGGGGCTCTTCCTGCAGGACACGTGGACCCCGCACGACCGGCTGACCCTCGACCTCGGGCTCCGCTGGGAAGGCTCCTGGCACCCCGACATGTTCGTCGCGCCGGAGGACACGTTCTTCGCCCCCTATCTCGACGATCCGCGCTTCCCCTCCGACGGCCGGATTCCCCACGACCTCGACAACTTCCAGCCGCGCGTGGGGCTGGCTTGGGACGCCGGCGGGGACGGCCGCACGGTGCTGCGGGCCAACGCCGGGTCCTACGTCGCGCGCATCCCCATGCTCGTCTTCGCGGGCCACCGCACCACCAACGGCGCCTTCCAGCAGATCATCTTCCGCAGCAGCGCCGCCTCCCCCGCCCTCGGGCCGGTGCCGGCCCTCGACCAGCAGATCGACGGCTCGGCGACCCTGCCGTTCCTGCCCGACGTCCAGGTCGCCGACCGCAACCTCGAGCTGCCCCGCACGTGGTCGTTCAGCGCCGCCGTCGACCGCGACCTCGGGCGCGGCCTCGCCGCGAGCGTCACCTTCACCCACGCGCGCACCGACGACCTGTTCCGCTTCGTCAACCGGAACGACCCCGTCCTCGGCGCGCCGTTCGGCCTCGGCACGCATCCCGTCGGCGGCGGGCTCGGCGCCCTGATCGTGACCGAGAGCAGCGCCCGCTCGCGCTACCACGGCCTGACCCTCGGCCTGCGGGGACGGAACGCGCTCGGCGGCCGGCTGACGTTCGAGACCAACTACACGCTCGCGTTCGACCGCTCCGACGACGACAACGAGCGCGACCCGTTCACGTTCCGCTACGCGAGCGCCGCCGACCTCGCGCCCGAGTTCGGCTGGTCCGACCGCGACCGGCGACACGGGGCGAACGGCTACGTGCTGCTCACCCTGCCCGGCGAGGTGCGCTTCGACAACGCGTTCCAGTACCTGTCGGCGTCGCCGGTGTCCGAGCGGTGCGCCGCCCCGGGGACGCGCGCCGCGCAGCCTTCAGACCGGATCTGCGCCGACGGGTCGATCCTCCGGCGCAACACGCTGCGCCGCGAGAACGAGTTCGTGACCTGGGACCTGCGTCTCGCCCGGCGCTTCGGCCTGGCGAGCGGCGCCACCGTCGAGCCGGTCTTCGAGGTGTTCAACGTCCTGAACGCCGACAACATCCTCGACACCGCCCAGGGGTCGCTGCTCTTCAACTTCGACGGCACCATCCGGAGCGGCCTCGGCGACACCCGGCGGGCCCAAGTGGGGGTCAATGTCCGGTTCTGAGCCTCGCCCTCGTCGGGCGCGGGCGGCGCTGCCCGGTGCGGCGCAGGTGGGAGTCGATGTCCGTTTCCGAGCCTCGCCTCGTCGGGCGCGGGCGACTCCCGGACGCGCTCATCCTTCGAGGAGTGAAATGTCCGGTTCCGAGCCTCGCCCTCGTTGGGGTGCAGGCGGCGCTTCCCGGTGCGACGCAGGTGAAATTCGATGTCCATTCTTGAGCCCGAGACCATCGTCTTCGATACCGACTCGGCGATCTTCAACGACGACGCCGCTGCGCTCGCGATGCTGCTGCGCCGGCCCGACCGGGTCGAGGTGCTCGGGGTCACGGTGGTCGCCGGCAACCACACGGTCCCGCAAGGCGCCGAGCACATGCTGCACCTGCTGGCGCTGGTAGGCGCGGGCGACGTGCCCCTCCACCTCGGCGCCCGGGCCCCCCTCGTCAACACCCCGGAGCGGGCCGCCCGCCAGGAGGCGCAGTGGGGGCCGATCTCGTTCAAGGGCGCCTTCGACGAGGGCCCCGACGTGCGCCCGCCGCACGGGGGCCGCTTCGCCGCCGTCCGGCCCCGGCCGGCCGACGCGGCGTCGTTCATCATCGACACCATCGAGAGCCGGCCCGACGAGATCACCCTGGTGGCGGTCGGCCCGATGACCAACCTCGCGCGCGTGTTCCGCGCGCGCCCGGACCTCGCGCCCCGGGTGAAGCGCCTCGTCTTCATGGGCGGCGCCGCGCGGGTGCCCGGGAACGTGACGCCCGCGGCGGAGTTCAACCTCTGGTTCGACCCCGACGCGGCGGACGAGGTCCTGCGGGCCGGCGTGCCCTCCGTCGTGATGTTCGGCCTCGACGTCACCAACCACGCCCCGGTGCGCAAGACGCTCTTCGACCGCATCGTCGCGGCGGACACCCCGCTCACGCGGCTCATGCAGCACCACATGGGGCCCCGCTACGCCCGCGACCCCGCCGCGACCTACTACGTGTGGGACTGCATCACCGCGGCGTGGCTCGTCGACCCGTCGGTGGTGACGGTGTCGGAGACCCTGCCCATCGCGGTCGAGACCGCGTTCGGCCCGGCCTGCGGCGCCACCACCGTGACGGCGCCCGGCGACCCTCGCGGCCGGCCCGTCGAGGTGATGCTCGATCTCGACGTCGGCGCCTTCCACGACCTGTACGCGCAGCTCCTGACGGCTCCTTGAGCCCGCAGACGCTCGGACAGCAGCGCTCCTCGCCGCGAAGATCCAGGGTCGCCACGCACCTGCCGCAGGCCGGCACCACCCAGACGCGAAGGTGATACGCTGCTGTCGATGCCGGAGCTCGCCCCCTGGCTGACGCCCGCGCTGGTCATCGCCCTGTTCGCCTGGCCCCGCACCGACGTGCGCGAGTTGCGCCGCGAGATGAACAGCCGCTTCGATGAAGCGGGCCGCCAAATCGGCGACCTGCGCGAGCGCATGGCGAGGCTGGAGGGCGCCCTCGAAGGCTTCCTGGCCGGCCGCCGCGACCGTGACGCGGCCTGATCGGCTCCGCCCTCGCGAACGACCGGCGCGTTGCCCGCGCACCCGCCTCGCCAGCGTCACCCGTCCGCGTCACGGTGTAGCCGCAGCCACGCTGGCCCGGAACTGGATCGACGCGGTGTCGGCGTCCTCGTCGGTAGCCGAGTAGACGTAGGTGGTCGCCGACTGGACGGCGGCCGGGGTGCCGGAGATCGTGCGCGCGGCGGCGTCGAAGGTCAGCCCGGCCTGGAGCTCCGGCGAGAGGCCGTAGGTCAGGGGCGGGTTGCCGCCGGTCGCGGCCGGCAGCGACATGTGGATGGCGACGCCGACCGTCCACGTCTGGTCCGGGACGAACTCCGCGAACGACGGCTGCAGGTCCTCCTCGTCGGGCGAGAAGGGATTGAGGGAGCCGACGGAATCGCACCCCGCCATCAAGCCGGTCGCGGCGACCAGCGTCACGGACAGCAGGACGTTGCGGCTCATGTCAGGGTCAGCCGATCACAAAGTCAAGCGCCTTGACGAGGCCTACGCCGGCGGCAACGGCCGCGTACAGCTTGTTGGTCATCCGCAGCTCGAGCTTCTCCATATCGGCCCGCAGGCTCTTCATATCGGCCCGCAGATCGTCCCGCACCCTCACCAGGTCGTCCTTCGTCGCAAGGTTCTCGCCGATCGCGATGCCGATCTGCTCGGTGACCGCTTCGGCCTGGGAAGCGTCGAAGCCTGCGTCGCACAGCGCCTTGACGGCCTTGTGAGTGTCAACCGCAAGCGTGGCCACGGGGGCGTCTCCAACCGACTGTCCGCACTCCCCAACGCTACCAGACATCCGGCGAGGCGGGCAAGCGACTGGACGCCCGCGAACGGTCGCGGCCCCTCGGCGAACGTCCCGCACCCGTTCGTCGCACCACCACGGTGAACCCCGCATCGCGATAAACTCTCTGGCCATGTCCGACCTGCCCGCGGCCGGCGCCGAGGCGCCGGCGTTCTCGCTGACCGACCGGCAGGGCGGCCCCATGGCGTTCGACGGCGACGTTCGGGGGGCCACCCTGCTCTTCTTCTTCAAGCACGACTGCGCGACGTGCGAGCTGACGGCGCCGCTCGTCGAGCGGCTCCACCGGGCCCTCGGGCCCCTCGGCCTGCGGGTCGCGGGGGTCTCGCAGGACCCCGACACCGACACCGCCGGCTTCGTGGACCGGCACGGCCTGAGCTTCGACGTGGCCCTCGACGCGGACCTCACGGTGTCGGCCGACTACGGGTTCGACGCGGTGCCCGCCCTCGTGCTGACCGGCGGGGCCCGCCGGGTCCGGCGCAGCTTCGAGGGGTTCGCCAAGCAGGACCTGCTCGCGCTGATCGGCGAGGCGGCGGAAGCCTGCGGGGTCGCCGCGCCCGAGATCGTCCGGGACGAGGACGGCCTGCCGGACCACCGTCCGGGGTGCGGCTCGAAGATCCACGACCCCGAGGTGGCCCGGCGTCTGGCCGTGCGGCGCGGCGCGGCGACGCTCGGGGCAAGGCGGGTGCGCATCCCCGTCGACGACGACCCGTTCGAGTTCATGGCGGCTCAGGGGCTCGGCGACGGGTTGCCGGTGGTCCCCCCGACCGAGGACCGGGTGTTGCAGATGCTCGAGGGGACGAGCCGCCCGGCCTCGGACGTCGTCGCCCGCGTGCCCCCCAACCTCGCCCCCGCCACGGTCGAGAAGGTCGCCATCAACGCGGTCATGGCCGGGTGCCGGCCCGAGTATCTGCCGGTGGTCATCGCCGCCGCCGAGGCCGCCTGCACCGACACGTTCAACCTGCACGGCGTTCTGGCCACCACCTACTTCGCGACGCCGGTCATCGTCGTCAACGGCCCGATCCGCCAACGCATCGGCCTCAATTGCGGCGGCAACGTCTTCGGCCAGGGCTTCCGGGCCAACGCCACCATCGGGCGGGCGCTGCAGCTCCTGGTGCGCAACGTCGGGGGCGGCCGGCCCGGCGAGGTCGACATGTCGACCCTCGGGCAGCCGGGCAAGTTCACCTGCTGCATCGGCGAGCACGAGGAGGTGAGCGGCTGGGAGCCGCTGCACGTCGAGCGCGGGTTCCCGGCCGGGGCGAGCACCGTCACCGTTTTCGCAGGCGAGGGACCGCGGGCCATCCGCGACCAGCTCTCGCGGACGGCGCGGTCGCTGGGGGCCAGCATGGGGTGGTGCCTGGAGACCATGGCCCACCCCAAGCTCCACCGCATGGGCGAGGTGCTGCTGGTGGTCAGCCCCGAGCACGCGAGGACGTTCGCGCGGGACAACTTCAGCAAGGCGGACCTGCGGGCCCGCATCCAGGAGGTGACGGCGCGGCCGCTGCGCGAGCTGCTGCCCGACGACGAGTGCCGGAAGGGCATGGCCCTCGGCGCCCTGCCGCCGGAGTATCTCGGCCCGGACGGACAGCCGACGGCCGAGGCGCTGGACACTCCCCTGCCGAAGTTCCGCCGCGACGACGACATCCTCATCGTCGTGGCCGGCGGCACCGCCGGCAAGTTCTCGGCGATGCTGGGCGGCTGGGCGAGCGGCGCCGCGGGGTCGACGGCGGTCACGCGCGAGATCGCGGAGTAGGATCGAGTCTGCGGCTGGACGGGAGCATCCGTGGATTCGGACCCGCCGATGGAGCAAGGGTGAACGACATGCACAGCGAATCACCGGTCATTCTGGACCCGACCGACGAGCGCGCCCCCATGGGGCGGCAGCCCGCGGCCCGTCCCGCCCGCCTCGAGGGCGCGCTGGGCATCATCGACATCGCGAAGGCGCGGGGCGACGTGTTCTGCGACGAGGTGGAACGGCTCGTCCGCGAGCGGTTTCCCTCGCTGGACGTCATCCGCCTGCGCAAGCCGACCTACACGAAGCCGGCCCCGGACGACCTGCGGGAGGAGGTGGGCGCGCGGTGCCGGGCCGTCATCCAGGCCCTCGCCGATTGAGGGTCCTGCACGTCGTGCAGTGTGCACGACCTGGTCGACTACGAGGCCCGCGGCATCCCCGCCGTCATGGTGGCGTCGAGCGAGTTCGTCCGCCCCGCCCGGATGCAGGCGGAGGCCCTCGGCATGCCCGAGGTCGCGAGCGGATCGGTGTTCGTGCCGCATCCGATACAGGACGCCACCGACGACGAGATGCGGGCGAAGGCGCGGGACGCACTGGACGACATCCTCGCCGCGCTGACCGCCCCGGCATAGCGGCCCGCCGCGGAACCCCGCGTTGCGCATGCCGACCCGGCACGAGGCGCGGCAGGTGTTCGACCCGGCGTAGCCGCCCGCGGCAGAGGCCCGTTGCACACCGCGCCCGGCGCGCCGGCGGTTGCTACGCACGCCGGGCCGGGCCGCGCCGGGGCGGGACGAGGGCCGGAGCCGCCGGTTCCGCCGCCGCGACCAGGCAGCTGCCGACCTCGGTCTGCCCGGGCGCGCGCCGGCAAGGCGGGACGAGGGCCGGAGCCGCCGGTCCCGCCGCCCGACCGAGGCGGAGAGGAGCCCGCGCATGGACGCCATCGCCCCCGTGACGATCGTCGTCTACCTGGTGGCGGCCACCGCCGTCGGCAGCCTCATGGCCCGCCGCGCCGGCAGCTCGGCGGGCTGGGCGGTGGCCGGCGGCGGCATGTCCACCGCGATGGTCGCCTTCGGCGTCGCCGGCACCCGCATCGGGGGCGCCGGCACCTACGGGGTAGCCGGCGACGTCATCACGGGCGGCGTCTGGAACCTGTGGTGGTACGGCATCAACACGTTCCTCGCCCTCGCCATCGTCGGCATCTTCTTCGGCGTCTACTATCGACGGTTCCGGCTGCGCACGGTCGGCGAGCTGTTCACCCTCCGCTTCGGGACGCGGCGGTGCCAGTGGCTCACGAGCCTGTGCGTCCAGACCGAGTACATCGTCGTCAACCTCATCGAGGCCTACGTCATCGGGGTCATCCTGAGCACCCTCACCCCCCTGTCGATGTTCGGCGGGGTGATGGTGGCCGCCGTCATCTTCTCCACCTACGTCTCCCTCGGTGGACTGTGGGGCACCGCGGTCACCAACCTCATCCACTGCTCGGTGGTGCTCGTCGGCCTCCTCTGGGTGGGGCTCGCGGGCATCGATCAACTCGGCGGCTGGCCCGAGGTCACCGCGGCCGTCGGCGGCCACCTCGCCGAGGCCTCTCGGAGCGAGACGGCCTGGTGGGGGTTCGCGGGGGCGGGATGGCTCCCGGTCATCGGCATGTTCTTCGCGGCGGCGGTGCACACGCCGGCCGCCTCGGTGTACACGAACTACTCGACGGCGGCCCGGGCAGAGCGGCAGATCGCGCCCGCGTTCCTGCTCGGGGGGCTGATTGCGGCCGCGATGTCGGTGCTCGCGGGCCTCATCGGCATCCTCACCACCGCCCGCTACGGCCTCGACGCCGGCCTCGGCGGCTACCGCAACCTCACGACCCTGGCCTCGGAGATCGACCCGGTGGTCGGCGGTGTCGCGCTGGCCGCGGTGCTCGCCGCGGTCATCTCGTCCGGCGGCCCCATCCTGCTGTCGAGCGCCACCATGGTGGTCGACGACTGGCTGCCCGCGGCCCGACGCAGGACGTCGGAGCAGCGGCTCAGGGCCTACCGCGTCACCACCACCGTCTACGCCTTTCTGGCCGCGGTCGCGGCCTGGTACGTCGCCACCCGGACGACGATCTCCATCCTCGACCTGCTGCTGTTCGGCTTCGCCATGGTGGTCCCCCCGGCCGTCGCCCTCGGCTACCTCATCTACTGGCGCCGCACCACCGAGCAGGGTGCGTGGTGGGGCATGGCGGTCGGCTACGGGGCCGGGCTCGTCTGGTTCGCGGCGATCAAGATCGCGCTGGCGGCCGGACTCACCGCCCCCGAGTCGGCCGGGTTCGTGGTCCGCACCCTCGCGCACGCGCTCACCGTCGACGGCGAGGGTCTCGACCCGTCGTACCTCACCTTCTTCGTGCCGCTGGCCGTCGTTCCCATCGTGTCGCGGTTCACGTCGGACACGGACGCCCGCGCCGACTTCTACGAGATCCTAGCCGGGCGCAAGCCGGTGGCCCCAGAGAGCGACCGCTAGCTAGCAGCCCGTGCCGAGAGTCCCCGCTGCATTCGAGCGGCGATGCATCCCGCCTGACTGCGTTGTTCGTCGGTTACATGTGCCCGTACGTGAGCCCCTGAAGCGGCGGGTGACGATCCGGCTCGATCAGGACACCATCGACTACTTCCAGAACCTGTCGAACGACACCGGCATTCCAATACCAGACGCTCATCAACCTGCATTTGCGAGACTGTGCAACCAGCGGCAAGAAGCTCGCTGTGCGGTGGGGAGGCGCCGGCCGGTGCCTGCGCCACGTGTCAGGTCCAGGCCGCCGCCCGAGGCGGTAGCCGGATCAGGGCAACCCCTGCTCGACCCGCCCCGTCTATAGCCGGTGATGATCGAGACGCGAGCGGTCGAGGGTCCGGTGCCGGTCGAGGCGAGCGACGACCGCACCACCTTCGAGTCGCTCTATCGCACCCACGCGAAGCGGATCTACTCGCTCGCCTATCGCTTCGCGGGCAACGCGGCCGAGGCGGAAGAGCTGCTGCAGGACATCTTTCTGCTGGCCTACCGCAAGCTGGCCAGCTTTCGCGGCGAGGCGGCGCTGTCGACTTGGCTGCACCGACTCGCCGTCAACCGCTGCCTCGACCACGTGCGGAGCCGGGCGGCGCGACAGGATGCCGTGACCGAACCGCTGAACGCGGCGGCGCCGCCGGCTCGCCGCGCGTCCGTCCCCATCACGCATCTCGACCTCGAGCGCGCGATCGCCCGGTTGCCCGACCGGTGCCGCATGGCGTTCGTGCTGCACGACGTCGAGGGGTACGAGCACCGGGAGGTGGCCGAACGGCTCGGCATCGCCACCGGCACCTCCAAGTCGCAGGTGCACAAGGCGCGGCTGCGGCTTCGCCGCCTGTTGAGGCGACCATGACGAGCAACCACGAGTCGGCGCCGGAACCGGCGTGCGAGCGGCACGCCGACACCCTCGCGGCCCTGGTCGAGGACGCCCTCGACCCGCGCGACCGGCCGCCGCTCGACCAGCATCTCGCCGGCTGCGAGGCGTGCCGTGACCTGCTGGCCGACCTGCGCGAGATTCGTGCGCTCGCCGCGGCCCTGGAGCCGATCGAGCCGCCGGCCCGCGTATGGCACGGGGTCAGGGGGCGGATCGCAGCCGAAGAGCAGGCGCCACGGCCCGTGGTCGGATGGCCGGGCCGGTGGTCGCTCGGCGGCGCGGCCCTCGCCGGCGCCGCGGCGATGGCGGGAGCCATCCTCGTCGTCGGGCCGGCCGACTTCGCTCTGCCGCCGTCGAGCGGAACGCCCGATCCGGCGAGCCGGGCCGCCGCGGCGGCGCTGCGGGAGATCGAGAGGCCGCACGCCGTCGCCATCCGGGAACTCGAGCAGCGCATCGGGACCGGCGCGCCGATAACGGCCGGCGCCCGCGACGTGCTGACTCGCAACCTGGCCGTCGTCGACGAAGCAATCGCCGAGAGCCGGTCGGCCGTCGAGGCCGACCCGAGCGCCACCGTCGCACGCGAGCGGCTGCGGGCGGGGCTGGCCCAGAAGCTCACGCTGCTCAGGACGATGGCCTCCCTGGAGCTGGAGGGCGGCTGACGCCGCGGGCACGCCCCCCCTGCCGGCTGCTGCCACGGCCGTCGGATGGAGAGCGACGGATGTGCGAGCGGCAGACCAACCGGCCGCTGCCCGATGCCGACACCGACGGTCGGCGTCAACTGTCGCGGACAAGAATGGCCGCCGCCGGGGGACGCCCTCCATGCAAGTGACCCGGATCCTGCGGCAACCTGCTTCCAGGGCAGTCCGGATGGCGGAACACGACCGACACGGAGAGAGACGATGACCAGACAGTTCCTGCGGCGCGCGAGCATCGCCGCCCTGTGCCTCGGGGTGGCCGGGGTCGCCAGCGGTCAGACCGAAGAGCTCGTCCGGACCATTCCGATGGCCCCCGGCGGGCAGTTCTCGCTCACCAACATCTCGGGAGACATCACGGTGGCCGGCGCGGACGACGGCGCGCTGACACTGCGCGTCACGAAACGGCTCGTCGAGCCCGGAGCCGCCGGCGAGGCGACGGCCCGCGATGCGCTCGGCCGCGTCGAGATCGAGATCCGGGAGCGGAGCGGCCGGGTCGCGGTCGAGACCGAGTATTCGCGCCGCGGCTTCACCGGCCGCCTCGTCGATTTCATCCGGGGCGGGCGGGCGGCAGTGGCGGTGGACTACGACGTGACCGTCCCCCGCGGGGTCGCGGTCTCGATCGAGTCGATATCGGGCAGCGTCACCGTGGAGGGCGTCGACGGCGAGACCAGCATCGAGACGGTCAGCGGCGACGTCAGGCTCGCGTCGCTGCCGCGGCTCGCCGAGGTCGAGATGGTGTCGGGCGATCTGCGAATGACCGACGTCGGCAGCGACGACGATCTGTCGGCCGAGGCGGTCAGCGGGCGGATCACCATCGACGGGGTCCGGGCGCCCGAGCTCGAGGTGTCCACGGTCAGCGGGACTCTCTCGATGACCCGGGTGGAGGCGGGGCGGATCGGCGTGGAGACGGTGTCGGGACCGGTGACCTTCGACGGCGCCCTCGACGCCGACGGACGCTACGAGTTCGAGTCGCACTCGGGCAACATCCACCTGACGGTGCCGGCCGGTACCGGCTTCGATCTCGAGGCGCAGTCTTTCAACGGCGACCTGGAGTTGAACGCACCGATCACGGTCGCGGTTCGCCAGGGCAACCGGACCATCGAGCTGACGACCGGCCGCACGATGACGGCATTCACTACCAGGGGTCGGGCCAGCGAGATCCCGCGCAACGAGATGCGGACCACCGTCGCATCCGGCACCGTGACCGTCGACTGGCTCTTCAACCGCGAAGGCGGCGCCGGCAACCGTGAGATAGACGGCACCGTCGGCGGCGGTGGCGGCCGTCTCGAGCTGTCGACCTTCAGCGGCGACATGACCATCGTGGTCGGCGGGGCCCCCTGAGCCCCAGGGGCGGGAGCCGTCCGATGTTCGGTGCGCAATTCCCTTCCGGACCCGCGACCCGAGTCGGCGAGTGGCCCGCTGGAGGGACGTTCCCTGGCAGACGGCGAGCAGAAGTCCACTTCTGGAGCGGCGCCCACTCCTGGAAGGTCAGGAGCGGCGGTCTGCATTCTGGAATGAGCCCCGGACCCGAGGAGTCTGGGACCGGCAAGCTGCGCCGCAGGGGCATGGCGGCGCCCGCGAGGTTGGTCCGGGCCGCGTAGCGGCGCCGCTGGCGAGAGCGGCGCCGCCGGCGAGAGCGCTTAGTTTTCGGCGACCGAGAAGAAGAGGTCCTGCGTGAGCTCCTCGTCCTCCTCGTTGTCGGTGACCTTGATCTCGAGACGATAGGAGCCGGCCGGGAACCCGCCGAGGGGGATGTTCTGCCCGGTCACGAGCTGCATCCCCTGCCGGACGTCGAAGCCCGGCGGCAGCGTCTGCGGGCCGAGCGCCTGCGGGGCGGTGCGGTTGAAGAAGTCCTCGCCGCCGTCGTTCCGCGTGTAGAAGTCGTAGTCGACGGTGACGTCGGGCATCCCGCCGTCGTGTCCGGTGTTGTAGATGACGAACACGAAGCCCAGCAAGTCCTGCTTGCCGAAGTCGGCGCTCAGCCGGGGGATGACCCGGGTCGGGCCGACCATGTAGGGGAACTCGGCGAGCTCTTCCGGCGTGGGGGCCTGCTGCAGCGGCTGCACGTCCTGGGTCAGCAGGATGCTGCTGGTCTGCAGATCGTCGTTCCACAGGTTGGGAATCGTGACCCGCTCGCGAAGCACGGTGATCGGTGGCACGACCGTCGCCCGGCTCTGCCGCCCGAAGGCGTCGATGGCCCCATCCACCGGCGCCTCGCCGTCGAAGCTGTAGCGGACGGCGATGTAGAGGTCGTACTCGCCGCCCTCGGCCTGCAGGTTGCCGGGCATGAGCAAGCGACCGCCTTCCCGCTCCCCGGCCTCGGCATAGAAGCCGTTCTCGAACTCCAGTTCCGACGAATCGGAACCCGGCTCGGCCATGGCCACGTAGGCAGCGATGTTGTCCGTGACGTCGCCGTCCGCGTTGGACACCGCCGCCGGATCGATGAGCAGCGTGAACGGGACATAGGTGAGGTCGTCCCCGCCCTTGAGGTAGCTGGGCAGATAGGTGAGCGAGCCTTCGTCGGGGGCCCGCCCTCCCAGGCGCACGTCGTTGATGGCGTCGGCCAGCGTCAGCAGCTCCGCGTTCTGCCAGGCTTCGAGGTCGTCCTGCGCGCCGGCCGGCGCGGCCGCCAACAGCATCGCCGCGGCGCATCCGGTCACGACCCACGCGCTTCGGATACAGTCCTTCATGGAAGTTGATCTCCTGGAACGGGGTGAATCAGTGGGAACGGCTTATCATAGGCGACGAACCGGGCCAAGTCAAACAAGATCACCATAAGTCATTTGTTCTGCAACGACTTACGCCGTCCCGGGACGGGTTCCTAATGGAAGTCTCGGCTCCCCACCGCGTTGGGGCCCTCGTCGAGCTCGGGGCGCCACAGCGCGTCGGCGACGAGGTGCACGACCTCGCCCGCCTTCTGAACCGTGCCGGTCACGCCCAGGAACGACGCGGTCCTGGCGATCAACGCATGCTCTTCGAACACCCGGTCCCAGATCACGAGGTTGACGAACCCGGTCTCGTCCTCCAGGGTCATGAACACGACCCCGCCCGCCGTCCCGGGACGCTGGCGGCAGATGACGAGGCCGGCGTAGCGCGTCTTCCGCCCGTCGCGCATCGCCGAGACGGTGCGGGCGTCGGGGAGGCCCCGGGCCCCGAGCTGCGCCCGCAGGGCGGCGAGGGGATGGCCGCGCGGGCTGTGCGCGCTGGTGCGGTAGTCCCACGCGATGGTCTCGCCCAGGTCAAGGTCGTCGAACCCGGGGGTCTCGTCCCGCGCGGCCCCGGGCGGCAGCACCGGCGCGAGCGCACGGACCAGACCGCGGACCTGCCAGAGCGCGTCGCGGCGCCGCTGCTCGAGACCGGCCAGCGCCCCCGTCTCGGCGAGACGGCCCGCTATCCGCTCGTCGAGGCCGGTCCGGGCCACGAAGTCGGCGACCGAGCCGAACGGCGCCCGCCCGCGCGCGGCCTCGATGCGGGCCCAGTCGCGCGATTCGGACAGCCCCTTGACGTACCGGAGCCCCATCCGCACCGCGAACCCGGGCGTCTGCGCCGTAGAACGGCGCCGCCTCCGAAGGAGGCGCTGCCTCCGGGAGAGGCGCAGGCTTTCGGAGGGTCGATCGGATGACGGGCGGCGCGGCGGGGCGGCGACGGCCGGGCTCGACTGCCCCGGCCCCGCCGACCCGCCCGCGCCGGCCGGCCCCGGGGCCGGAGAAGTCGACGCCTCGGCCGGCTCGAGGGTGCAGTGCCAGTCGCTGCGGGCGACGTCGACCGGGCGCACCTCGACGCCGTGCCGCCGGGCGTCGTCGACGATGGTGGCCGGCGCGTAGAACCCCATCGGCTGCGCGTTGAGCAGCGCACAGGTGAAGACGTCGGGATAGTGGCACCGGAGCCATGACGTAGCATAGGCGATGAGCGCGAAGCTGGCCGCGTGGCTCTCGGGAAACCCGTAGTCGCCGAAGCCGCGAATCTGGTCGAACACCCGCTCGGCGAACTCGGGGGCGATGCCCCTGGCCGTCATGCGGCCGACGAGCCGGTCGCGGTGGCGCTCGATGCGCCCGCTGCGCCGCCACGCGGCCATGTCGCGCCGCAGCTGATCCGCCTCGCCGGGGGTGTAGTCGGCGGCGACCATCGCGAGCTTCATCACCTGCTCCTGGAACAGCGGCACCCCCAGCGTCTTCTCGAGCACCGGCTCGAGGCAGGGGTGGGGATAGACCACCGCCTCCTCCCCGTTGCGACGCCGCAGGTACGGGTGCACCATGCCGCCGGTGATGGGCCCCGGCCGGACGATGGACACCTCGATGACGAGGTCGTAGTAGCTGCGCGGCCGGAGCCGCGGCAGCATCGCCATCTGCGCCCGGCTCTCGATCTGGAAGACGCCGACGGTGTCGCTCCGGCAGATCATGTCGTAGGTGGCCGCGTCCCCTTCCGGAATCGTCGCCATCGACAGCGTGCGGCCGTAGTGCTTCCCCAGCAGCCCGAACGACAGGTCGAGCTGGGTCAGCGCCCCCAGCCCCAGCAGGTCGACCTTGAACAGCCCGAGATCCTCCAGGTCCTCCTTGTCCCACTGAATCACGGTGCGGCCGGGCATGGCCGCGTTCTCGATGGGCACCAGGTCGTGGACCGGCTCGTGGCCGAGGAGGAAGCCGCCGGGGTGGATGGACAGGTGGCGGGGAAAGTCCTCGATCTCGCCGGCGAGCCGCACGAGGTGGTCGGCCGCCGTGCCGCCGCCGTCGAGCACCTGCCGCACCGTGTCCCCGTCGACGGCGTCGTGGTGGGACAACCGTTTGGCGAGCCGGTCGACCGCGGTCTCGGGCAGCCCCAGCGCCTTCCCCACCTCGCGCACGGCCGAGCGGGCGCGGTAGCGGACGACGTTGGCGACCATCGCCGCCCGATCGCGGCCGTACTTCTCGTAGACGAACTGAATCACCTCCTCGCGCCGCTCGTGCATGATGTCGAGGTCGATGTCGGGCGGCTCGGCCCGCTCGCGCGACAGGAAGCGCTCGAACAGCAGATCGACCCGGGTGGGGTCGACGGCGGTGATGCCGAGGCAGTAGCAGACGGCCGAGTTGGCGGCCGACCCCCGGCCCTGGCACAGGATGCCGTGCCGGCGGCAGAACTCGACGATCTCCCACATGGTGAGGAAGTAGCCGCAGTAGTCGAGCTCGTCGATGAGAGCCAGCTCCTTCGCAATCTGCGTCCGCACCGAGGGGGGGACGCGGCCGCCGAAACGCCGCCGCGCCCCCTCCTCGGTGAGCCGGCGGAGCCAGTCCGACGAGGTGGCGCCGTCGGGCAGGTGCTCGGACGGGTAGCGGTAGCGGATGGCGTCGAGCGAGAAGCGGCACCGGGCCGCGATCTCGACCGTGCGCGCCACCGCGGCGGGGTCGTCGCGGTACAGGGCGGCGACGTCGGCCGGGGCCTTCAGGCCGTGCTCGGCGTTGGCGCGGATGCGGCGTCCCGCCCGGGCGAGGCTGGCGCCGTGCCGGATGCAGGCCAGCACGTCCTGGAGGTCCCGGCGTGCCGGGTCGTGGTACAGCACCTCGGTCCCCGCCGCCAGCGGCAGGCCGATCTCCCGGGCCCGCGCCCGCAGCCACCCTTCCCGCGGCGCTTCGCCGGCGAGGCGGTGGCGCGCCAGCAGCCCGTAGGCCCGATCGCCGAAGGCGTCGCGTAGCGCGGCCAGGGCCGGGCGGTCGCGGTCGGCGTCGGCCTCGGCCGCCCAGTGGGCGCCGGGCCAGAGGACCAGCAGCCCGGCGGCGTGCCCGCAGACCTCGTCCACGGCCACGCTGCACTCGCCCTTGGCGTGCCGGCGGCGGCCGCGGGTGACGAGCCGGCAGAGGTTGGCGTAGCCGGCGCGATCGGTGGCCAGCAGCACCACCTGCGCCCCGCCCGCCAGCGACGTCTGGGCCCCGCAGATCAGGTGCACGCCGAGCTCGCGGGCCCGCACGTGGGCGCGCACGATGCCGTAGACGCCATCCCGGTCGGTCAGCGCGAGGGCGGGCAGGCCCAGGGCATGGGCCTGCTCGACCAGCTCCTCGGGATGGGAGGCGCCTTCCAGAAACGAGTAGTTGCTCTTGCACCAGAGCGGCGCGTACTCCACCTCGGTTCGTTCCCACCCGGCTCATGCCACCGCGGTTCATTCCGCCGCAGCTCGTTCCATCGCGGTTCGTCGCCACTGCGCCTCTCGTGCGCATGAACGGGTTGCGACGGGCCGACGCGCCCGTCACCACCCGCGGCTCATCTACTGCCCTGTTCGACCAGGCCCGGCGACAGCGGTCGTTGCAGATCCAGCGTCAGGCGCGTCCGTCGGCGCCGGCGAATATTGCCACCGCGGTTTCATTCCACCGCGCCCTGCTCGAACCAGGCCCGGCGGCGGCGGTCGTTAGCAGCCCCCAGCATCAGGCGCGTCCGTCGGCGCCGGCGAGTATTGCCACCGTGGTTTCATTCCACCGCCGCTCGAACCAGGCCCGGCGGTCGGCGGTCGTAGTCAGCCCCCAGCATCAGACGCGTCCGCCGGCGCCGACGAAGTATTGCCACCGTGGTTTCATTCCACCGCGCCCTGCTCGAACCAGGCCCGGCGGCGGGCGGTCGTAGCAGACCCAGCGCCAGGCGCGTCCGCCGGCCCCGGCGAGTATTGCCACCGCGATTTCATTCCACCGCGCCCTGCTCGAACCAGGCCCGGCGGCGGCGGTCGTAGTAGACCCAGCGCCAGGCGCGGTCGTCGGCGCCGGCGAAGTAGTACTCGCGGTGGATCGGGGTCCTCCACCAGCCGCCCGACACCACGTAGGGTCCGCGCATCCCGTCGACCCGGCCGGTTGCAGCCGTTGCCGGCAGACCATCGACGTCCCGGTACGCCGCGGCCGGCGCGGAATCGCGACCGGCGCCACGCAACGACACCCGGCCGTCCAGCTCGCGCTGCCGCGGGGGCGGCATCCGGCGCGGCGCGGCGAAGAAACGCCGCACCAGCGAGCGAGCGCCGGCCGGGGCCGGGACCGGGCGCACGACGTGGTCCAGCGGCCGCCAGGCGAAAGCCGCCTCGGGCAGATGCCCGTCGGCGAGCGCCGCCCGCACCACCGCACCGTCGCCGAACTCGGCCCTGACGCGGGCCACGGCCCGGTCGGCGGCCCGGAGATCCCGCCGGGTCCCTTCCTGGAAGAGCCGCAGCTGCTCGCGGCTCGCCCGCGCCGGCGTCACCGTCAGGTCGATCTCGATGACCCCGGCGGACAGGGCCAGGCCCTCGACGCGCAGATGCACCAGGTTCAGGACCTGCCTGACGTCGAGGGTCGGCGCCGCGGGGTGGATGCGCTCGACCCGCTCGGCCCGCGGCGCCGCCGCCGGCGCGTCCAGCCGCAGGCGGAGCTCGAGGCCGGCCAGCGCCTCCTGCCGCGCCGCCATCACCCCGAGCAGCGGGTCGAGCCCCTGCTTGACCCGGAACAGCAGGCGCTGGACGTCGGTCTCCGGCGCATCGAGGTCGACGTGGCGCGCGAGCGGCTCGACCGCCGCCGCGGGCTGGAAGGGAACGACGAGGTCCCCCGCCGCCTCGCGATGCAGCCGATGCGCCTCGCGGCCGAAGCGCCGGCGGACGCCGGCGGCCGGCAGCCGCAGGAACGCCCCGACGGTGCGGACCCCGAGCTTGTCGAGGGCGTCGCGCAGCGCGGGGTCGACGTCGAGCCGGCGCAGGGGGACGCGGCTGGCCGCCCGCCGCTCCGCCGCGGCGTCGCCGATCACCGCCACCCCGCGGTCCGGCCCCCGGCGGTCCGTTTCCCCGGCCCGTGCCAGCGCATACGCGGCGTCGTCGATCACCGTGACGCGGGGGTCCGGCCCCCGGCGGGCTGCTTCCCCCCCGGCCCGCGCCAGCGCATACGTGCCGAACCGGGTGAACCCCACCACCACCCGGCCCCGGAACCCCGCCGCCCGCAGATGCGCCCGAACCCCGCGCCCCCAGTCCACGAGGGAGACGAACAGCGGCTGCAGCCCGGAGGCGTCGAGCCAGAACACGCCCGGCTGGGCGACGGACGGCTCGACACCGGGCGTGAACCGTCGCAGCAGCCCGGCAATCGCGGCAACGCCGGCCTCGACGTCGCCGGGGGGCACCTCGGCCGCGCGGAGCCCGCCGGCCAGCGAGAGCCCCGCGGCGTACGACATGCCGGGAAGCACCCCAGCCCGGCGGGCCGCCTCGTTCACCCACTCGACGATCCCCTGCGGCCGGTCGCGGTCGACAACCGCCGCCGGCTGCGCCGCCCACGCGGGACGCCGGCGCATCAGCAACTGGAGCGGCAGCGCCGGCACGTCAACACAGGCCATCCGGTCCACGACACACCTCGACGTGCCTCCACCCCGGCCCGCCCCGCTTGTCCTTGAGCACCCGGGCGGTGCACGTGAAGGCGCCGGACCCGAAGCGGGGGGCGTCCTCCCCGGCCGGCGCCGGACCCGCGGCCGACTCCTGCCCCGCCTCGGCCCTGAGCGACACGAGGGAGCCGAGCGACGCGTCGCCGCCCCTCTTCCGGGTCAGGAACAGCACCGCCGACTCGTGCTCCCGGGCCAGGCCGAGCAGGCGCATCTGCATGGGGACCGGCACCCGGGCGGCCTCGCCGAGGTCGAGCACGAAGAGGCCGAAGGCGCCCGAGCGGGCCAGGTGCTCGGCCGCGCGCGGGAGCTGCCCGGCCGCCGGCAGCCGGACGACGACGAGGGCGTCGAGGTCGACGCCGCCCCGCGCCGCGTCGGGGGGAAAGAAGGCGCTGTCGCCGGCCGTCAGCCAGGCCACCGGCTCGCCGGCCCGCTGGGCGTCGAGCACCAGCGAGAACGCCAGGGTCAGCCCGGCCGCCCCCTCCCGGCTCGACAGCTCGGCGAGGCGCCCGGCGAGGGCCGCGAGACACCACGACCTGAGTGCCCCGCCGGCCGGCGCCGGGTCGGCAGACGCGCTCCGCAGCGGGGACGCGTCCAGGCGCCCCGCCAGTCGCGGCGGCAGCTTCAGCGTTGCGGCCCGGGCCATCGCGCATCCCCATCAACCCACGGTGCGGCGCACCTCGACGACCTTGCCGAGCAGGGCGATCTCCCGGTCGGACCGAATGGGCTCGAACTCGGGGTTCTCCGGATGCAGCTCCACCCGGCCGTCCCGCCGGCGCAAGCGCTTGACCGTCGCCTCGCCGTCGACCAGGGCCACGACCAGCGCCCCCGGGTCGGCGGTCGGCTGGCGCCGCACGATCACCAGATCGCCGGGCAGGATGCCGGCCCCCACCATGCTGCGCCCCTGCACCCGCAGCGCGAACAGCCCCGCCCCCGCCCGGTCGGCCGGCACCGGAACGTAGCCTTCGACGTCTTCGACCGCCTCGCTCGGACGCCCCGCCTCGACCCGCCCCAGCAGCGGCACCCACCCCACCGGCGCCGCCGGCTCGCCGCCCATCGGCAGGCGATAGCCCCGGGCCTTGCCGCGGGCCGCCGACAGCTTCCGCTCGGCCACGAGCTTCTCCAGGTGGTACCGCGCCGTATGCGGCGTGCGGAAGCCGAACACCTGCTGCACCTCGCGCACCGTCGGCGGATCGCCGGCGAGCAGCCGGTCGCGAACGAACCGGAACACCCGGTCGCGGGTCTCCCCCGCCCGTGCCTGGCTCATGACCGGAGAATATAATACATATGTATCATCGATCAACCCGGTCCCATCGACGCCCCCCACAACCCCGGGAACGGGCGTCCCTCCGATTCTCGCGGCGACGGGGCCATTCGCTCCGCCTCCGGGCGGTTTCACCCGCCTCTTCCCCATTTCATCGGTTCTCGGCCACCGTGGCCGTACGGCATCGGTTCGCAGGTAGGATGATCGTGAGATGGCCAGGTTGACCAGGGAGGAACGGGACATCGTCGCAGCGTTCGAGCGCAACGAGCTGCGGTCGCCTCGGAACAAGGCCGCGATGATGAAGAAGCACCGGGAGTACGCGGCGGCCACGCTCCGAGAGGATCGGACGCCCCCGGCCGCTACGCGCCGGCCGCCACGCGGCGGATCAGATCGGGCAGGTTGACGAACCGGACGGCGACCCCGCGGTAGTCCCGGACGTACGAGGTCACGGTGTCGTCGGTCACGACGAAGTTGTCGCCGTCGGGATAGCGGGTGCGGAAGGCCCTGACGTTGCGGGCGTCGAAGCCGGCGGCGCGCCACTTGCACTCGATGGCCACGGGCGAGCCGTCGCTTCCGCCGACGACGAAGTCGATCTCGTGTCCCCGCTTGTCCCGCCAGTACCGCACGCGGGGGTGCCGGACCCAGGCCAAGTACTCGTTGAGCACGCGGTGCTCCCAGAGGAGGCCTCGGTCTTCATCCCGCAGGCGGTCCCACCCCTTGAACAGGCAGACGAAGCCGGTATCGAACCCGTAGACCTTCGGCGCCGCCACGATCTCCGAGGCGCGGCGCGTGCTGTACGGCCTGACGACCTGCACGACGAGCGTGTCCTCGAGCACCCGCAGGTAGTTGGTGATGGTGGCCCGGCTCACCTCGCACGGACGGGCGAACCGCGTGGCCTCGAAGACGCCGCCGCTCTGCGCGAGGACCAGCTCGACGAACCGCAGGAACGACCAGCGGCGCTCAAGGCGGAAGAGCTCCTGGATGTCCCGGGCCCAGTAGGAATCGAGCCACTCCTGGAACCCGTGCGCGGGTGTCGCGTCGGCGAGGAAGAACGGCGGCAGCCCGCCGTGGAGGAACCGGTGATCGATGCCGCGGGGGCCGAACTCCTGCTCGTCCTGCCGGATCATCGGCGTGAGCCGGAGGTCGCGCTTGCGGTCGGTGAGCGTGTCGCGGAACCGCCGGGAGGCGCCGAGGAACGACGACCCGGTCGCGACGACGCGCGTCTCGGGGTGGTAGTCCGCGGCGATCTTGAGCAGCTCGGACGGATTGCGCAGGCGCTGGATCTCGTCGACGACGATCCGCCGGCCGGCGGCGTCCCGGAGAAACCGCTCGGGATCCTCCAGGGTGCGCCGCGTGCTCGGCAGCTCGCAGTCGTAGTACTCGACGTCGGGGAGGGAGCGGCACAGGAAGGTCTTGCCGGCCCGGCGGACCCCGGAGAGCCAGACCACCGACTTCTCCCGCCACAGGCGCTCGATCGTCTCGATCCAGTGGCTGCGCCGAACCATATGCGGCCATGAATATCAAATGGTGCGACCAAACGCAACTCTGGTGACGTTTGGTCTCGACATGAGCGCACACCGGAGACAACTCGCGCCTGAGCAGAGCGGCGGCCACGTCAGGAAGGACCGGTGCCTGGAAGGAGATTCCCGGCCGAAATATCTGGATACCCTGCCCCGAGCCCCGGCCTGGAGCGCATTCCCCGCCGGACCCCGCCAGCCTGCCGAACAGGTCTGGCCGGGTCCGGGCGAAAACGTCGGGCGGAGCCGCCGCTGCTAGTCGATCTGGTACTCCGGCGTGCTCATGATGAGGTGCGTCACCATGCGCAGCGGGTCTTCCAGGTAGGTCTCGGCGCGGGCGAGGTCGGCGGTGCCGAGCTCGTCGTCGAGCAGCGCCACCAGCGCGTCGCGCATGCCCGCCGACACCGGCATCCGCAGGAACCGCGCCAGCAGGTAGTCGACGGCCTCGCCGGTCGTCGCCGCGCCGCTGTCCAGGACCATCCGGGCCATGTCGATGCGGGCCGCCCCGCGCGGGGTCGGAATCAGCTTCTGCATGGCCCGGGCCGCCGCAATGTAGCCCGAGACGCGGGTGTTGAACAGCTCGTCCCGCTCGAGGGCGGCGAGGTCGAACGCCGACATGTTGGCGGGGTCGTCGTCGAAGGCGATGGCGGCGCCGAAGTCGTAGCCCCGCCGGAGGCGGTCGCCCACGACCCCGTCCCCGGCGAGGGTCAGGAAGTTCGGGTCGCGGAAGTTGACGATGTCGGGGAACAGGTAGTCGAAGGCGACGTTGCCACGCTCCTGGAGGAGGGCGGGGGTGATCCACGCCCGGCCCTGCGCCCACCCCGCCACCGACGGCGGGTTCAGCAGGTGCTGGCCGAGCGCGATGGCCGTGCTGTTGAAGTCGGGCACCCCGGGCACGTCCTCGGCCCCGAGGTGCTTCAGCAGCGTGACGATGTGCTCGACCGGCCCCTTGATGTGGGCGCCGTAGCTGGCCTCGCTGTAGAAGTCTCGCGACAGGAAGATCGTCCGCATCAGCGGCTTCAGCTCGTAGCCGTTGTCCCGGAAGACGGCGCCGAGCTCGGCCTGCAGGGCCGGCGACGGGTCCTCGCGGACGAAGAAGCGGTAGATCTTGGACGCGATGTACTCGGCCGTGACCGGCTGCTCGAGGATGATGCGCAGCACGTCGACGCCGTCGAAGTTGCCGGTGCGGCCCAGGAAGGTCTTGTCGTCGTCGTCGTGCTGCGCGGCGTTGACCACGAAGTCGAGGTTCTCGAAGTTCCAGCCGGTGAAGGCCCGCGCCGCCTCGCGCACGTCCCGCTCGGTGTAGTTGCCCACTCCCATGGTGAACAGCTCCATCACCTCGCGGGCGAAGTTCTCGTTGGCCGCGCCCTTCACGTTCACCCCGGCGTCGAGGTAGTAGAGCATGCCCGGGTCCTGGGCCACCGCCACCAACAGCTCGCCGAAGTTGCCGGTCGCGTGCCGCTCGAACGTGTCGATCTGGAGCAGCATCTTGCGGTAGTCGCGCACCTTGTTCTGGGCGGTGGCGAAGTGCCCGTGCCAGAACAGGGCCATCTTCTCCTGCAGCGGTCGGTTCGTGTCGAGCATCCGCTCGGCCCACCAGTAGCCGACCCGGCGGGTCTCGAGCCCCGTCGCCCGCAGCCAGTAGAAGAACCGGTCGGAGAGCGGCTGCCCGTGCCGGTTGACGTGGTCGGGCTTGACCCGGACCCCCATGCTCTCGCCGTTCCTCATCCCCAGCTGGGTGGCGGCGGGCCGGCTCGGCGGGAAGTTCAGCAGCCCCTCGTCCCAGAACCCCGAATGCTCGAACGGCGGCAGGTGGTCGTTCGCGATGCCGTCGTAGTCCACGAGAGAGCGGACCGCCTCGTCGGGGGTCATCCCGGCCAGCTTCCGGATGTCCTCCGGCGTGCCGCTGAAGCCCGCGCGGCCCAGCAGGTGCTCGGCGCGGTCGAAGCTCCAGTCCGCCTCGGTGATCGGGGTCAGGTCGCCCCGCCATTCGGCCGGCCCCGGCTCCCAGGTCTGCGCGTTCGCGGTCACGGCGCCGCCGGTGATGCCGAGCGCCAGCGCGGCACAGGCCGCCGCGGCACGGTGGTATCGAGTCGTCATGGGTTGGTCCCTTTCATGCGTCGTCCGGAATCTCCATTGTGGGCGGCCAGCCCGCGTTGTCAAGGCCACCGAAGCAGGAGGCTGGCAAGTCCCGGAAGCACCGGTCACAGCCGCTGAGTATCGTCCAAGCGTGTCATCTTCTTGTCGAACGTGCCCACCGGACCGTGTCCGGCCTTGCGAGCGACCTCGATGATGAGGCAATCCGAGAAGCCGGCCGATCGTTCGCGTGCGAACAGCGCGCACGCTCTTCTGACGATGTCCTCATCCTGCAATGTCAGGTGATCGTGCTCGACGAGCATGTCGAGGACGGTTCCGATCCTCTGGCGGCTCAGCCCGAAGCCCGACTTCAGAACCCAGGTGGTCTCCAGGAGCACCGGCAGCGAGACCCACGCTCCCTGCGCCACGTACGCCTCGGCGCGGGCGACCTGGTCCGCATCGTCGCGCACGATCAGGCGGACGACGACGTCGGTGTCAACGGCGCGCATGCTTACGCCGCATGTGGGATCGAATGGCGTCGTCCATGTCCTCGACGCTCCTGCGAGCCGGGGGTCTGGCGAACACGGCCCTGTGAATGTCCAGGGACGAGTACTTCGACGCCCGCCGAACGATCACCTCGTCCCCGCGCTCGCACCACTCGACCTTCGAGCCCGGCGTCAATCCCAGCTTGCGCCGGATGCGCGCCGGGATCGAAACCTGCCCCTGAGACGTGATCTTCGATTCGATCGGTTCCATGTTCTGCCCCCGCCCGACGGCTGAACCATTGTCATCTGCATTACCCGGGTAAATCAAGTCCGGTCGCAGCAGCCCGCACGGCCCCGATGTGAGAAGATGGGCCGCTGGATTCCAGACATGACGAAACAGACAATCTCCGTGTTCGCGGCGGGCCTGATCCTGGGCCTCTCCACGGTCCACGCGCAGAGCGGCGCTTCCGGCGCGTGGGACCGGCAAGCGGCCGCCGCCTACCTCGACGAGCGGGTGGACTGGTGGTCGGGCTGGGAGACGGCGGCGCGCGAGCGCGGCACGTTCTGCGTCTCCTGCCACACGACCGGCCCCTACGGCCTCGCCCGCCCGATGCTGCGGCCCGCGGCGGGCATGAGCGAGGCGACGCGACCCGAGCGGGCGCTGCTCGACAGCGTGACGACCCGCGTCGCCCACTGGGACGAGGTCGGCCCCTTCTACGACGACGAGCGCTACGGCGCGCCCAAGACCAGCCAGTCGCGCGGGACGGAAGCGATACTCAACGCCCTGGTCCTCGCCCGGCACGACGAGCGAACCGGCGAGCTGAGCGACCGCACGCGCCGGGCGTTCGACAACCTCTGGGCGCTGCAGCGAGCCGACGGCGCCGACGAGGGCGCGTGGCCCTGGCTGCACTTCAACCTGGCGCCCTGGGAATCGGACGAGGGGCCGTACCACGGGGCGGCGCTGGCCGCCGTCGCGGTGGGGCTCGCCCCGGACGGCTACCGCGCCCGGCCCGACGTCCGGGACAACCTCGCGCGACTCGGCGACTATCTCCGGCGCCGGCTCGACGCCCAGCCGCCCTTCAACCGCGTCATGGCCCTCTGGGCCTCCGGCGCGCTGCCGGATCTGCTGGCGGACGCGCCGCGACAGAAGCTCGTCGACGAGATCGCCGGCCTGCAGCGGGAGGACGGCGGCTGGAGACTCTCGTCGCTGGGGGCCTGGGAACGGCGGGACGGGACGCCCGTCGGCGCCGCCAGCGACGGCTACGCGACGGGGCTGGTCACGCTGGCGCTGCAGCGGGCCGGCCTGGCGCGGGACCACGAGACGGTCGCGGGCGGGCTCGCCTGGCTCGCCCGGAACCAGGATCCCGACGGGTCGTGGCCCGCGTCGTCGCTCAACCGCGAGCACGACCCGGCGTCCGACCGGGGCCGCTTCATGCGCGACGCCGCCACCGCCTACGCGGTGCTGGCGCTGACCGCCGACGACGGCCGCTGATCGCACCCGCGCACCGGTCGGGCGGTACATCCGCCCGCCGGGACGGACGGCCGGGGACGCGTTCGGCGTCGCGAACGACGGCTGCAATCCGGGAACGGAGCACGCCCCGGGCCGTGCGTTCGCCGGTCGGGACGAGCCGGGGCGACGCATTCGGCGTCGCGAACGACGGCTGCAAGTCCGGGACCGGAGCACGCCCGGGCCGTGCGTTCGCCGGTCGGGACGAGCCGGGGCGGGGCATTCGGCGTCGCGAACGACGGCTGCAATCCGGGAACGGAGTACGCCCGGGCCGTGCGTTCGCCGGTCGGGGCGAGCCGGGGCGGGGCGCTTCGCGCCCGGAACGCGACGATCACTAATCGGGGAAACGGAGCACACACGGAGGGACCTTCAGATGAAGTACCGAGCAGGCATGCGTACGGCGTTGGCGGTGGTCGCGGCGGCAATCGTCTCGGCGGCGGGAACCGCGCCGGCTCAGCCGGTCCTCGGGCCGACGAACGACCACCCCAACCCGTTCGAGACGATCAACGACCACTTCAAGCTGCCCGAGGGCCGCACCTGGGGCTCGACGAGCGCCGTCGACATCGACCCCGACGGCACGTCGATCTGGGTCGGCGAGCGGTGCGGGGCGAACAGCTGCGCCGAGTCGGACCTCGACCCGATCCTCAAGTTCGACAAGGACGGCAACCTCGTGAAGAGCTTCGGGGGCGGGATGTTCATCTTCCCCCACGGCATCCACGTCGATCGGCAGGGCAACGTCTGGCTCACCGACGCCCAGGGCCCCCGCGGGCGCGGCCCCGCCTACGAGGGCAAGGGGCACGCCGTGTTCAAGTTCAATCCGGACGGCGATCTGCTGATGACCCTGGGCCGGCCCGGCGTGGCCGGCGACGGCTCCGGGCCGCTCCTCAACGAGCCCAACGACGTGCACGTCGCCCCGAACGGCGACATCTTCGTCGCCGAGGGCCACAGCGGCCAGGGGGCGGGAGCGAGCTGGGACACCGTCGCCCGCGTCGTCAAGTTCGACCGCCAGGGCAACTTCATCAAGTCGTGGGGCGGCATCGGCACCGCGCCGGGGCAGTTCCGGACCCCGCACGGCCTCGCCATGGACTCGCGCGGCCGCCTCCACGTCGCCGACCGCGGCAACGTGCGCATCCAGATCTTCGACCAGGACGGCAACTACATCGACCAGTGGAAGCAGTTCAGCCGCCTCAGCGGCATTTACATCGACGCCGACGACAACATCTACGGCGCCGACAGCGAGTCGAGCCCGACCTCCAACCCGGGCTGGCGGCGCGGCATCCGCATCGGGAACGCCGCGACCGGCCACGTGCGGTTCTTCATCCCCGACCCGGACCCCGTGCCGCGGGGAACCACCGCGGCCGAGGGCGTGGCGGTCGACGCCGAGGGCAACGTCTACGGCGCCGAGGTCGGCCCGCGGCAGCTCGTCAAGTACGTCCGGCGCGAGCAGTAGTCGTTACTCCGGGTCCCGGACGGCGCAACTGCCCGTCCGGGACCCGGCTCGATTGCGGCACACCGAAGGCCGCGTGCGGGACACCCGTCGGCGCGGGCTCAATCAACTCGGTTCCGCCGCAGCCGACGCGGCGTGCGTCCGCAGAAGCAGGTTCTCGACGAGCGTTCTGTAGTCGCGGAACGCGTCGCGAGCGGCGACGGCATGACTGCCGAGGGCGCCGTCTCCTGCGGACGGAGAGAAGATCGGCTTGCGCGCGTCCCGTGCGAGGTGAACGACGCCGCGGTAGTGCTTCACGGTGGCGATGCAATGCTTGCGGCGCCGCGAGTTGGTGCAGGTGACGGGGCTGGCCTCGATCAGTCCGTAGCCCTGGCGGACGAGCATGTCGTTGCGGGCGGCCGTCGGCTCCGGTTCGGCGTAGTCCCACGCAGCCCCGGGCGCTCGGGAGCGAAACGACCTTCGTCTGGTCAGGTGTCAGGCAACCATTACCGCAAGGGTTGTCGTACCGCAGCTCATTTCTGCAACGGAAAGAACTTGACGGGGCGTCGGAGGGAACGAACGAAGCACTTCCCGCGCTCCCACCGCCGGTCGGGCCGTCTGCCCGAAAGAGCCGGCTGGGGAGGCCGGCCGGACGCCGGCCGGACGCCGGCCCCGCTCCAAGCGCACCGAAGACGGAGTGCCCGTTGCCATAGACCTCTATGAATGAGTGAAATGGCTCTCTCCGCAAAGGAGCCATACCCAACCGCGAACCGCTCAAACCGGTGGCGATTCAGTTCAGCCGGCAATTCGAGCAAGACACCCGCATCGCGCGAGTTTCTGGCCCAATCCAGGAGCAACTCGTGCTGCCACTGTTCCTGGAGGCCTCCAAACCACTGCATCCCTTTGGGCGAGACGACACAGAAGACATTGGCCAGATCGCACGGACCCAGGCACCCGGAGATCGTCAGTTGCACCGACTTGTTGAGCTTCTCCTCTTTCCACTGCTGCTTGATCCAGTCGCGGGGGAACGGCTCGAACCCCTTGTCCGTCCGACCGCAGCAACAGCCTTCGCAGAACACGATCTGCCCGAGAATGCGCCCTCGGGCCGTAGCCAATGGTTCGCATCTGCCGAGCGTATCCCGGATGCGTTCAGTTTGAGCATTCATAGGTGTGCCGAATTTTTCCGCCGGATGCCGGACCGGACCCGGTTGCCGGAGAACACGAACGCGATGGCTCTCAAGTGCACCGTGCTGCGGTCGTGCTAGTCGCCCACGCGCCAGACCGTCACGCCACCCTGAGCGTCGAGCGCAGCTAGCGCACGTCCATCCGGTCGCCAGTACAAGGCGCCGACCACATCCGCGACAGGCGCAGTTCCTATAGCATCGCCTTGCCCATCGCGCCCAAGTGACCACACGACGACCCCGCCGTCTCGACCTCCCGAGGCCAGGCGCAGCCCGCGGCGAGCGAAGGCGAGCGTTGTAACGGTTTGAACATGTTGTTCCAGAACGCCGGGCCGCGTGCCTTCGGGACCACTCTCCTGGAAGCTCCAGACCGTCACCGCCTCCCCTCCGCCGGTGGCCAGGAGGGTGCCGGTCTCGTCGAAGGCCAGGGCCGACGGCTTCCCGGGATATCCCGACATCATCGAGTCCAGCTCCGTGGAACGGCGCCAGAAATGCACCGAGTTGTCCTGGCTGCCGCAGGCCACGATATCCCCGTCCGGACTCAGCACCATCGACACCAGGGAGCCTATCCATTCCAGCTTCTGGCGAAGCTCCCCGGTGGACGCGTCGAAGAACGTCACCCGACCGTAACAGGCCGTCGCCAGCTCTCCAGTGCCGGACCACGCGATCGCGCTGACGGTGCTCGGATGGTCATCAGAGCGCCAGATTCTCACCCCATCCGCGCCATACGCGTGAACCTGACGGGCGCAGGAGGCCGCCAGCCACTTTCCGTCCGGCGACCACGCCACGTTCTCCACCCAACCGCTCCCGACGTCGACAGCCAGGCTGACCCGACCCTCTGCGGCACTCCATACCAGGACTCGGCCGTCCTGGCCGGCAGTAGCGAACACGGGCCGGTCCGGGTGGATCGATACCGCGAGCACGCCACCTTCATGGACTCCGCGCTGCGTCCAGATGGCCGTGCCGGACTTGCCGTCGAAGGCGTAGACGCCGCCCGCGGCATCACCGACCACCAGCGCCTCACCGCGCGGGGTCCAGCCCCCGGCCATGGCGTAGTCAGCGACCGCTGCGGACCAGCCTCCGCGAAGAACACCCCACGGGCTGGCGACACTCAAATCAGACATGCCTCGAATCCCTGCCGCATGGACTGCTCGTGGAGGTTGCGGCCGATGAATATGAGCTGATTGCGCCGGGGCGCGTCCCCCCATGGACGATCAGGCTGTCCGTCGAAGAGCATGTGGACCCCCTGGAAGACGAAGCGACGGGACTCACCCGCGAGGCTGATGAAGCCCTCATGCGGAAGATGTCCACCCCGCGTTCACTGAGCAGTTCGCCAAGCCACGCGTCGAGCCTGTCGGGATCGACGTCGCCCTCCCTCTCGATCGCGATCGAGCCCACTTCGTCGTCGTGCTCATGCTGTGCCACCCAGGTTCGCTCGACCTCGACAGGAACCGCTCCCTCGATGGAGGGGGCGCCGGTCCCTGGGAGGGGCGCCTGCTTGGAGCGCGGACGGTCTGCCGGCCTGATTGGCGTTCCATCCGCGTTCGTCAGTTGGAGGTCGAACTCCTCCGCGGTGTGCTGAGCGTAGAGGCCGACCGTCACCCGCGCATCGACCTCCAGAAAGAAGGACTTGCGCCCCGGGGAGTCGAGCTGGAGGCTCAGATGCCTTCCGACGGAGATCTGGTCCCCCGGGCGAACGGGATCCGCAGGTTCGGCGTACCGACGCACGCACCACTCCGCGCTCTCGCGAAGTGCGGAGTCATCCTTGCCCTGGTCGGGTACGATGACGAGGGACATCGCCGGATCAGGTCCATCGGCCAGGCTGAGCTCGTAGCGGCCGACATCGAGCGAATAGACGCCGGTCCATTCGAACGGGTACTCCGGCTCGAGAAAGGTGGGACGGCGCCCGAGCACCTGCTCGATGTCGAAGGCACCGAGGTTGAGTACCGAATCGACGGACACGTCCGCCCGCTCGCTGCGGATGACTCGCGCCATTCGGTTCATGTCCCGGAGCCGGGCCTCGAGCCTGTCGAGAGCGTCGTCGTCGACGAGGTCCGTCTTGTTGAGAACGAGGACGTCCGCGAACGCGACCTGCTCCGTGCTCTCGTCGCTTCGGCCGAGCTGCTGCTCGATGTGCGCTGCGTCGACGAGGGTGACGATTCCGTCTAGCGCGAACTCGGCACGAATCTCGTCGTCCATGAAGAAGGTCTGAGCGACCGGACCGGGATCGGCGAGCCCCGTGGTCTCCACCAACACGTAGTCGAACTTGTCCCGGCGCTTCATGAGGTTGCTGAGCACGCGAATCAGGTCTCCGCGCACCGTGCAGCAGATGCAGCCGTTCGACATCTCGAAGATCTCCTCGTCAGCGTTGATGACGAGCGCCTGATCGATGCCGACCTCCCCGAATTCGTTCTCGATCACGGCGATGCGCTTGCCGTGCTCCTCGCTCAAGATCCGGTTCAGCAGGGTCGTCTTGCCGGAGCCAAGGAAGCCGGTGAGGATCGTGACAGGTATGTTTCGAGGCGTGTTCATCTAGTCCTCCTGAAGCGGCGGTGCGAGCGTCGGAATCTCCACGTCGAATCCCCACGCGGTGCAGACTTGGACCAGGTCCCCTGCTTCGATGGCGTCCATGGGTTTGTGCAGCTTGCACTGAAGCTGTGGCGCATCGGGCCGAAGCACGCCAATCGCGGTTTCGACGGGCGGGCAGCCTTCTTCGAGACAAGCCAGCTCGGTGACCGTGACCGTCATGTCATCTGAAAGGCTCAGCGCTTCACGCAACGCCTTCTTGATGCGTCGAGCCCGTTCGAGGTTCGGGTGGCGTGGTGATGTGTTGATCAACATGCGCTCTGTTCTCCGTCCAGACCGCGAGATATGCGCGATGTGACTGTTTGCGCCCCGGCGGGGACCGGTAGCGGCAGCAGAGTGCCGGCGAAGAGCAGGCTCGTGCCCCCCGCCATGATCACCGAGGACGACGTTGTGTTGCGTCGCGTTCGTTGCTCGCTACGAAGGCTCCAATAGACGGTGGGTGCGGCCAGGGCACTTCACGCGATGGCTTGGCTGAGCGGCAGCACGCCTTCTGCCAGGGTGACCGTCATGCCGCATTGCCACACGCATCACAGGTTCCGAGCAACACCACCTCGTGCCCCGTCACGTGAAACCCGTCTGGAACCAGGGACTCGAGGCCCTCGACGCAACCGAAGAGGTCGAACGCGTGGTCGCAAGTCGAGCAAAGAAAGTGATGGTGATGCTCGCGGCCCTTGGGTTCGTACCGAACGCCGCCGCCCAACACCTCGACCGACTCCAGCGTGCCTTCGTCAACCCCCCGCTGGAGGGCGCGGTATACCGTGGCGAGACCGATACCCGTTCCGCTCAGGCGGCTCCACAGTTCCCTGGCGGACAGGGGGCCGTCCGCCGCACCAAGGGCTTGCAACACGGTCAACTGCTGCTTCGCTCTCTGCATGGATAAATGATACCCGATTATCAGTTGTTGTCAAGGCCCCTCTTGGCACCGGATCCTCGTCCCTCGTTCATGGTGCGTAATCCGGGGGATCTTGAACGCCGAATCCGGCCGAAGCTGAACATCGAATCCGGGGATGTTGAACATCCGATCCGGTGAAGCTGAACACCGAATCCGGTCATCGTGAACGCTCGTCGGTAGCCTGATCGCGGCACGCTGCCCCTCCGAAGGGAGGGCGAGGCGATGCCGGCACGGAGGCTACTGGTGAGGAAGATTCGTGATGTTCTGCGTCTCAAGCACGAGCAGGGGTTGTCGCACCGGGCGATAGCCCGGGCCTGCGCGGTCGGCGTGGGTACGGTGACGCTGTATCTTCAGCGGACGGTCCAGGAAGGGTTGGGCTGGCCGCTGCCGGCCGAGCTGGACGACGCGGCGCTCGATGCCCGCTTGTTCCGGCGCGAGGCCCCGGTGCACGACCGGGTCCGGCCCGACTGCAGCGTACATCCACCGGGAGCTCAAACACGACGGCGTCACGCTGCAACTGCTCTGGGAGGAGTACGCCCGGGTCCATCCGAACAGCTACCGCCGCACCCAGTTCCCCGGATCTGGCGTTCAACTTCACCGGAATGCGCAGCATGACGCTCGAGCCGCGCTCACCCGGGCTGGGGGTTGCATTCCGACCTTCGCCATAGCGGCCTGCCACTGGTTGTCAAGGCAGGGTGAAGACGTATAGCGCGTTCCCGCCCTCGGGCTGGAAGACCTCCGGCGTGAGCTGCGCCGTGAGGCCCCGGAACGCGCCCGCCAGCGAAGCGGGGACGGCGAGGAACTGCCGCCCGCCTGCCTCGTAGGTGATGGGATAGCCGTGCGCGGCGGCGCCGAGGCGGGTCTCCCAGAGGACCTCCCCCGTCTCGATGTCGAACGCCCGGTAGTAGCGGTCGGCGTCGCCCGCAAAGACGAGCCCGCCCGCCGTCGTCAGCGTCGACGTCAGGAACGCGGCCCGCTGCTCGCGGCTCCACAGCTCCTCCATCGTCCGCACGTCGTAGGCGGCCAGCTTGCCCACGTTGCCGTTCGAGCCGGGCATCTCGCGGAACTCGGACCGGCCCGCCACTCCCCCGCCGCCCTCGACGAACTCCACCTCGCGGCCGGTCAGGTACATGCAGGCCTGATGGAGCGGAATCACCAGCGCGCCGGCGCCGGGGTGATAGGCCGATGCCTGCCAGTTGTGCCCGCCGAGCAGGCTGGGGCACGCCGGCACGCGGTCGCCGATGTCCGCGTCGCGGATGTCCGGCCGGTAGGTCAGCTCGCCGGTGGTGCGGTCGATCGACTCGAAGACGTCCTGGTAGACCGTCTCGCGCAGGTCGACGAGGGCGCCGGTCCGCCGGTCGAGCTTCCAGAGGATGCCGTCCTTCCCGATGGTGAAGAGCCACCGCTCGCCGTCGGCGTCGACGAGCACGCGCTCGTACACGATGTCGAGGTCGAGGGTCTCGCCCGGCGCATGCTGGAAGTACCACTCCACCTGCCCGGTCCGCGGGTTCAGGGCCAGCGTCGAGTTGGTGTAGAGCGCGTCCTGCCGCGTCGTCATGCCCCGGCTCGCCGCCACCCACGGCTTGGCCTGCGCGGTGCCGATGTAGAAGAGGCCGAGTCCGGGGTCGTAGCTGCCCGGGATCCACGAGTCGCCGCCCGCGCGCAGATACGGCGGCGTGTCGCCCCACGAGGCGTCGTTCGGGTCGCCGGGCAGGGCGATGGTCGACGTGCGCCACAGCTCGTCGCCGGTGTCGGGGTCGTGTCCGGTGATGAAGCAGGTCTGCTCCTTGTAGCGGTTGCAGCCGTTCATGCCGCTGATGACGACGCCGTCGGCGACGACGGGCCCGGAGTTCTGGCGGAAGCCCTGCGTGTAGTCGGCCTTCACCGCTCGCCACGCCTCGGCCCCGGTCCGCGCGTCGAGGGCGACGAGGGCCGCGTCGTGGGTGGCGAGGTAGACCTTGTCGCCGTAGAGGGCGAGCGTGCGGGTCGCCGCCCGCTGGGGCGCATCGTCGGGCAGCGGCCATCGATACTGCCAGATGACGTCGCCGCCGGCGGCGTCTATCGCCTGCACCACGTTCCCCGGACTCGCGAGGAACATCACGCCGTCGTGCACGAGCGGCGTGGTCTGGTTGTTGCCCTCGCGGATCGCCAGTACCCAGGCGAGCTGCAGCTCGTCGACGTTGTCGCGCGTGATCCGGTCGAGAGGGCTGTAGCCGTGGCTGTCGCGCGTCCGCCGCCAGCTCAGCCAGTCGCCCGGCGGCGGGTCCGCGAGCAGCGCGTCGGTGACCGGGGCCAGCTCGCGCGGCACCTCCCGGTTGACGAACCGCGTCGGCCGCCGCCGCGGCGCCTCGCCCCGCTCGGCCGCGCGGCGCGCCTCGGCCACGTCCGCCGCATCGCCGATAGTGACCGCGGCGTCGGCCGTCAGCGGCGCGTCGCCGGGCCGCGCGCCGTTCGCGTCGAGGATGTACGCGACCAGGTTCAGGTAGACCCGCTCGCCGAGCGAGCCCCCGAGTCCGGGGGGCATCTCGTCGCGCACGTACGCGAACAGCTCGTCGGTCGTCTGCCCCGCCCAGCCGTTCAGGAAGTCGACCCCGCGCAGGGCCGGCGCTTCGGCCCCGTCCAGCCCCTCGCCGTGGCACTCGCCGCACTGCCGCGCGTACTCCGTCCACCCGACGGCGGCCTGCTCCGCCGTGAAGCCGCCGCCCGCCGGAGCCTGCGCCGTCTCGACCACGCTCCCCAGCCGGACACCCGGTTCGCCGAAGGAGCCGGCCGCCACGATCAGTCCGGCCACCGCCACCCGCATCCCTGCCGCCGCGGCGCCGACGCGAGTTCCCCTCGACATGATCGCAACTCCCCGGCGCCGTCGGAAGGCGCCCGCAGACCGTGGCCCCGTCGAGATCAGGATACGCTCGATCTCGGCGACCGTCACCGTGTCCGCCGTCCAGTCGTAGAGCCTTGTCGTCTTCGGCGACGCTTGGCCTGCGGTCGGCTGCGCGCGCTCGAGCGTCCCGCCGCTGGACGGACACGCGATGATGCCCGTCGCGCGAAACGTGTGACCGGACGTCGCCGCCTCGGGCTCGGCATCGACGATCACCTGCGGCAGAACGAAGAGCACATGCCTTTCGACACGTTTGGTGGACGGTCGTCCCAAGAAACGAGATCCGGAATGGTCGCCGGGGATAGCTCGGTTACCGAGATTTCGGGGAGGGCAAATCGCGGCCACGGGCGCGGAAATCGAGGCCCTCTCACTCCAGCGCCAGCACCGCGGCGCGCAGCTCCATCACGTGCGCCGCCCGGATCGGGGTCGACCCCGCTGCCGGCGACGCATCCGTCCAGCGCGGGGCCGCCCGACCCGCCGCCGCGTACGCCGCGGCCAGCGCCGCCCGCAGCTCGAGCAGATGCACGCGCCGGACCCTCGTCACCTCCGGCCGCAACTCCGGATCCGTCCAGCGAAATGACGCCAGCCCCGCCTCCCGCCGCAGGACGTCGATACGCGCCCGCAGCTCCGTGAAGTGGACGGCCCTGACCGGTGTCACCCCGGGCACGATGGGGTCGTCGCTGAACGGCGCCGTCACCCGCACCCGGAACGACTGCGTCGCGCTCAGGCCGTCTGGGTCAGTCGCCGTTACCTCGACCGTCGCCGTGCCTGCACTCACCGCCGTCAGCGTCACCCGGGCGCCCGCCGTCTGCACCGTCACCACGTGCAGCGCCGAGGAGGCCGCTCCATACGTCAGCGCGTCCCCGTCCGGGTCCAGGAACGCGCCCGCCACCTCAACGGTCACGGACGGCTCGTCGACCCCGATCGTCAACGCCGCCAGCGTGCCCAACGGCTCCGGCGGCCGGTTCGCGGGGGGGCTCACCGTTACCGTGAACGTCTGGGTGGCGCTCCGGCCGCCGGGGTCGGTCGCGGTCACCCGAATCGCCGCGGCGCCCGCGCTGATCGCCGTGAGGGTCACGCGGGCGCCCGCCGCCAGCACCGTCACCACGTCCGGCGTCGACGACGACACCGCGTAGGTCAGAGGATCGCCGTCGGGGTCGTCGAACGCCTGCAACACGTCCACCTCCAGCAAGCGCCCCGGCGCCAGCGTGCGGTCGGGCAGGGTGCCCACGGCGACCGGTCGCCGGTTGGCCCCGGGAGGATCCCGCCACGCGGCCACCACGGCGCCCGTGGCGTTGAGGACGGCCACCGTGTCGGAGGGGCCGGTCACGCCCGAGGCGCCGGCGCCGAAGGCGACGCCCAACGGGTCGCCGTCGTAGCGGTGGTGCGGATTCGAGAAGCGGTCGAGCCCCCAGCAGCGGAAGCCCGCATGGCTGCACTGCGTCGAGTAGGCCATTATCGTGATCCAGCGGGACGGCTCGCCCCCCGCCTCGAAGGCCCGCTGGTTCACGTAGCCGTAGGCCGGATGCGCGGACACTCCGCCCTCGCCGTGGTGCACCTGGTAGCGGTCGTGCGCGAGCCCCATGTTGTGCCCCAACTCGTGGGCGAGGGTCCGGCCGCCCTGGTCGTGGGAGGACGTGCTGAAAACGCCGGGCATAACGGCGATACCGCCGGACTGACTGCCGGCCGCGTCGAAGATCAGGTGCACGAGGTCGGCCCCGACGCGGTCGCGCCAGGCGTGCACGTCATCCATGTGGCCGTCCGAGGGCGTTCTGAGACGGTGAAGATCGGTGCCCAGGTCGCCCGCCTCGACGTACTGCACTTCGACCCTGCCCGCGAGAGCTACGCGCTGATGCACGCCGCTCGCCAGATAGGCCGCGTTGGTCTCGGCGACCATGAGATCGATCGCCGCCTCGATCGCGGCGCGGCCGCCCACCGCCTCGCGCGCGGCCGGCGTATAGACGACGGCGACGTCGATCGTTACGTGTGTTTCGGCGCCGCAGAGGCGCCCCGCGAACTCGGTCTCCAGCCGGTCCCGCCAGGCGGCCGGCGCGCACGCCTGAGTCGCGAAGATGTCCAGCTCACGGATGCTCGTCGTTTCCAGGCCGGGCGGAAGCGATCCCGTTACGCCCCAGGCATAGGACAGGCGCAGCGTCTCGAGGTCCTGCAGCCGTCCCAGGGCTTCCGGCAACGGACCGGTCAACCCGGTATGGGAGAGCCCCAGCCGCCGGAGGTGGGCCAGGTTCCCCAACCACGCCGGGACCGGGCCGGTCAACGCGTTCTCGTCCACGTACAGCCACTGCAGATGCCCCAGGTTCGCCAGGGCGCCCGGGATCGGCCCGGTCAGGGCGTTGTCGGAGACGTGGAGCCACCGAAGCTCGGTCAGGTTCCCCAGCCACGCCGGGAGCGGGCCGGTCAGGTCGTTCCGGTAAAGGAACAGGAGTTGGAGACTGGCCAGGCTTCCGAGGGCGTCCGGAATCGGGCCCGTCAACGCGTTGGAACCGAGTTGCAACCATAACAGGTTCGTCAGGCTTCCCAGGGCGGGCGGGATCGAACCGACCAGGCCGTTGTCCTGGAGCTCGAGCCGCGTGACCCGGCCGGCGGTGTCGGTCGTCACCCCATGCCACTCGCCCAAGGGCGCCGATGTCTTCCAGTTCGTGCTGTCGGTCCAGCCCGCACCGCCGGTCGCGTCGTAGAACGCCTCCAACGCCGCCCGATCGGACTCGACGCCGCCTTGTGCGGCCGCGCCGAGCGCCGAGAGCGCCCAGCACGCGACGGCCACCAGGACCCGCGCGATCGAGGAATCCGGGGCCGGCCCGGGCCTTGCCTTGTTCCGCCGAACCCTCCTCCCACTTGGAGAGCAGGGCATGAACAGAGTCGCCGGCACGGTTTGGGGACGGCAGGAACGGGTGCTTCCACCAACGGCCATGATGTAAGGCACCGGCGGCTGTTCGCCGGGCTCCAATCGCTCAAACGCGGGTGGGCCGCGACCGGCGCATCGCCCGCCTGCTCGGCACCGATCCGTCCACCGTCGCGCCGGCAGGCGGCAACTCGCCGAGCACCATGTAGAAGTCTGGAATGCTATCATCGATAGAGCGATAAATTAGCGATATATCAAAACAATAGGTGGTAAAAAAGAGACAACTACGGTTTGACATCGGCGCCGTCCTCGACGCCGACGTGCAATGCCGGAACGCGGGCCGTCCCCGCTCTCCCCCGACGATCTCGACCGGGTGACTACCGACCCGGGCCTGATGCCGGCGGGCACCGACGTGCGGCCATGCGGACGCGCGAGTACAGCCTGCTCGCCCCGGGCATGCCGGGGGGCCCATCCGCGTGACCACCGATCCGGCGTACTACGAGGAGAACTACGGCGCCCCGGAGGCGCCCAACCTCGTGGCGCCGCTCCACGACCACTACTTCAACTTCCGCCTGGACTTCGATGTCGACGGCCGGTCAACCACCCCGCCGTCCTCGAGGTGGTGGCCGGCGAACGACAGCCCGCGCCGCTCGTTCTGGAGGGTCGAGCGTTCGGCCCAGGCCTCCGATCTGAAGGCGCGCTACACCCTGAGCGCGATGGTGCCGAAGTACTACTTGGTGGCGAACCAAGCCGAGCGCACGCGGCTGGGCCATCACCCCGCCTACCTGGTCCCTGGCGATACAGGCGGAGCACTGAGCAAGGGGAATCATGCCGGCACAGGCAGTCGTCACATCGGACGGCGTGGAGCTCCACACGGAATCCGCGGGCCGCGGCAGCGCCATCCTCTTCGTTCACGAGTACGCGGGCGATCATCGGAGCTGGGAGCCCCAGGTCCGGCGGTTCTCCCGAAGTCACTGCTGCATCACCTATGCGGCCCGGGGCTACCCGCCGTCGCAGGTGCCGGACGCCGGCGCCTACTCGCAGCAGCACGCCGTCAACGACGCCGTCGCGGTCCTGGACGGGCTCGGCGTCGAGGCGGCGGACGTGGTCGGCATCTCCATGGGCGGCTTCGCCGGACTGCACTTGGCGATGCGGCACCCGGCGCGCGTCCGCTCGCTGGTCGTCCTGGGCACCGGCTACGGCGCGCGTCCCGCGGAGGCGCAACGCTTCCGCGACGAGTGCGAGGCCATCGCCCGGCTGATTCAGCAGTCGGGGATGGCGCCCTTCGCCCGCCGGTACCTGTCGGGGCCGGCGCGGGTGCAGCTTCAGAGCAAGGACCCTCGGGGGTGGGAGCAGCTCGTGCGCGAGCTGGGGGAGCACGACGCGGGCGGAGCGGTTCGCACGATGCTCGGCGTGCAGCGGCAGCGGCCGTCGTTGTACGCCCTGGAAGCAGAGCTCCACGGCATCGAAGCGCCGGTGCTGATCGTCGCCGGAGACGAAGACGACGGCTGCCTCGAGACCAGCCTGTGGCTGAAGCGCGTCATCCCCCGGAGCGGTCTGGCCGTCCTGCCGAAGTCCGGCCATACGCTGAACCTCGAGGAGCCCGACCTCGTGAACACATTCATCGCGGACTTCCTGGGGCGGGTCGCGGCCGGGGCGTGGGGATCCCGCGACCCGCGCGCCACGCCGGGGACCATCACCGGCATTTCGTAGCCCGAAGAGCGTCGCCTCCGACCCGTGCCGCGCCCAACCAAGCCGGCCGGAGTCCGCACCCTCCCCCGTGGCCCGGACCTGCCCGGAGAGCACTGCCTGCGCCTTCGACGATACGCCGCCCCAGCCGCTCCAACCAACCCGGCCCGAGTCCCGACCGTTCCACGGCGCAGACTCGAGGCTCGGAGTCCCGACCGTCCACGGCGCAGACTCGAGGCCCGGAGAAGGGCGCCGACAGCTCCGCCCCGGCCCCGCGGCCCCGCACCACTCCACCAACCCCGTTCTGCCGCGCAGACGCCTGCCCCGGAATCCCGCACGCGCTTTGCGTGACCGCACGACGGGTGACATGATGGGGCGCAAGCTCCGGGACTGACCGACCCGCCCCGCATCATCAGGCCGGCGGTTGCGGGTGTCCCGATATCGAGGAGGTTGGAGATGAAGCGCATTCTGCTGTCTTCGAGCCGCATGGCGGCGGCGGGCGCCGCGGCCGCCACTTTGTCGCTCGCTGCGATCCTCGCGGCCCAGGCGCCCGGCGGGGCGATCGCGATGGACGGCGACGACATCGCCGGGGTGGTCACCGGCCCGAACGGCCCCGAGGCCGGGGTCTGGGTGATCGCGGAGACGCGCGATCTGCCCACCCGTTTCGTCAGGATCGTGGTGACGGACGACGCGGGACGCTACCTCCTCCCGGACCTGCCGGAGGCCGCCTACGACGTCTGGGTGCGAGGCTACGGGCTGGTCGACTCCGAGAAGGTGCGGGCCGAGCCGGGCGCGGCCCTCGATCTCACGGCGGTCGCCGCCCCCGACGCGGCGGCGGCGGCCGAGTACTACCCGGCGCAGGACTGGTTCGCCCTGCTCGAGGTCCCGGCGCCGGACGAGTTCCCGGGCACGGGGACCGACGGCAACGGCATCTCGCCCGACATCGAGAGCCAGGGCGAGTGGATCCGCTCGGTGGTCAACACCGACGGCTGCACCGGGTGCCACGCCCTCGGGAACAAGGCCACCCGGGAGATTCCCGACGCCCTCGGCGACTTCGACTCGCACCTCGCGGCCTGGGACCGCCGCGTGCAGTCCGGGCAGGCGGGCGCCACCATGGACGCGCGGCTCGCCGTGGTCGGGCGCGACCGGGCGCTGGCGATGTACGCCGACTGGACCGACCGCATCCAGGCCGGCGAGTACCCCGCCACCCCGCCGCCCCGTCCCCGGGGCGTCGAGCGGAACGTCGTCGTGACCCTGTGGGACTGGTCCGATCCCGAGGCGTACATGCACGACCTGATCTCGGCCGACAAGCGCGACCCCAACGTCAACGCGAACGGCCCCGTCTACGGCGCCCCCGAGAACAGCACCGACGACATGCCCGTCGTCGACCCGAACACCCACGTCGCCGGCGTGGTCCCGCTGCAGGTCCGCGACGCGGACACGCCGAACTCGGCGGACACCCTGCCCAAGATGCCGTCGCCGTACTGGGGCGACGAGGTCATCTGGCACAGCCGCAGCGTCGCCCACAGCTTCGCCATGGACAGCCGGGCGCGGGTTTGGATTGCGGCCCGGGTGCGCGCGGCCGAGACCCCCGCCTTCTGCCAGCCGGGGTCCGACCATCCCTCCGCGCAGGCGTTTCCCATCGAGCGGAGCAACCGGCAGGTCCAGATGTACGACCCCGAGACGGACGAGGTCACCACCGTCAACACCTGCTTCGGCACCCACCACCTGAACTTCGCCTACGACGACAAGCTGTGGTTCTGCGGCAGCGGGCCGGTGGTCGCGTGGTTCGACACGAAGGTGTTCGACGAGACCGGCGACGAGGAGCTGGCCCAGGGGTGGACGGTGCAGGTGCTCGACACCAACGGCAACGGCCGGCGGGACGAGTACGTCGAGCCGGGCGAGCCCATCGACCCGGCGAAGGACGCGCGCATCGAGCGCGGCTTCTACGGCGTCGCCCCCAGTCCCCTCGACGGATCGATCTGGGGCTCGACCCTCGGGTTCCCAGGCGGCCTCGTGAGGCTCGTGCCGGGCGACGATCCCGTCAACACCGCGCTGGCCGAGTTCTACGAGGTGCCGTGGAACGAGTCGGACGCGGCGGTGCAGGGGTTCTCGCCGCGCGGCATGGACGTCGACAGCGACGGCGTCGTGTGGACGGTGCTGGCGAGCGGCCACTTCGCGAGCTTCGACCGCACGAAGTGCACGGCCCCCCTCAACGGACCGACGGCCACCGGCCGGCACTGCCCGGAGGGCTGGGCGCTCTACCAGTTCCCGGGGCCCAACTTCAAGGGCGCGGTCGATTCCGGAGCCGCCGAGTCTGCGTACTACAACTTCACCGACCGGTTCGACCTACTCGGGCTCGGCGAGAACATCCCGCTGGCCACCGGCAACCTGTCGGAGGGCGTGCTCGCGCTGGTGGACGGCGAGTTCCACAACTTCCGCGTGCCCTACCCACTGGGGAGCTTCTTCGGCAAGGGCCTCGACGGGCGCATCGACGACCCCGAGGCCGGCTGGAAGGGACGGGGCATCTGGACGACGTCGGGCAGCCGGACCCCGTTCCACGCTGAGGGAGGAACGGAGCGGGTGGCGCCGGTGTTCAAGTTCCAGGTGCGGCCGGACCCGCTGGCTCACTAGTGTCCCGGCAGTGAAGTTCGTGAGAGCGTGAGAGCTCTGAGTCTCTGCAAGTGCCCGTAAACACTGGAGAACTGCCGCGAGAATTGTTCCGCGAACCACGGTTCAGGACACTAGCGGGCCAGGGGTCGGCGACGAGCGCAGAGGCCGTAACAGCCGCGACGCGCCAGCGGTGCCGAACCCGGCCGGTGGCGCCGCCCTGGTCGTGCAGGCAGAGGTTCCGGCCGCAACAGGACGACCCCACATGTCGTCGGCACCGCAGGGCGGAGTTGGAGGACAGCCTGTCGACGGTCGAGGTCATCGTGCGCCCGCGGCGGCCGGCGCCTCCCCGTTCGGCGGTCTGACGGAGGCAGGAGGCCGGTCTCCCCATCCGAGAGCACGAGTGTAGATTGTGGCGTGGAGGACGTATGTCTACGATCCGTTTGGCATTCTCTGCGATCCGTTTGGCAATCGTAGTGTGTCTCGTGATGACTGCGAGCCAGGCGCTGGCCCAGTCGGGCAGTCCCTTCGTCCCGGTGACCGACGAGGTGCTGCAGGATCCCGATCCGGCCGACTGGCTCATGTGGCGGCGGACGCTCGACGGCTGGGGCTACAGTCCGCTCGAGCAGATCGATCGCGACAACGTGGGCGAGCTGCGGATGGTCTGGACGCGAGCCCTCGCGCCCGGTCTCCAGCAGGGCACGCCGCTGGTCCATGACGGCGTCATGTACATGCCCAACCCGCGGGACGTCATCCAGGCGCTCGACGGCGCGAGCGGCGATCTCCTGTGGGAGTACCGGCGGTCGCTCCCCGACGACGTGGACGAGTTCCTCATCACCGTCCTCGCCGAGGTCAACCGCAACCTCGCCATCTACGACGACCTCATCATCGACACCAGCGTCGACGACTACGTCTTCGCCCTCGACGCCGCGACGGGCCGGCTGGCCTGGGAGACGCAGATCCTCGACTACCGGACGCACCCCGCCAATCAGACCTCCGGCCCCATCATCGCCGGCGGAAAGATCATCTCGGGGCGGAGCTGCGCCCCCGCCGGTGGTCCCGAGGCGTGCGTCATCACCGCCCACGATGCCCGGACCGGCGAGGAGCTGTGGCGCACGCGCACCATTCCCGCGCCCGGCGAGCCGGGGGACGAGAGCTGGGGCGACGTGCCCTACGAGGAGCGCAAGCACGTGGGCGCCTGGATGGTGCCCAGCTACGACCCGGCCCTGAACCTCATCTACATCGGCACGTCGGTGACCTCGCCCGCCCCGAAGTTCATGCTCGGCGGGACCGACAAGAAGCACCTGTACCACAACTCCACGCTGGCCCTCGACGCCGACACGGGCGAGATTGTCTGGTACTACCAGCACCTGAACGACCACTGGGATCTCGATCACCCGTTCGAGCGCCTGCTGCTCGACACCGCCGTCGCGCCGGATCCGGCGGCCGTGCAGTGGATCAACCCCCGGCTGCAGCACGGCGAGGTCCGCAAGGTCGTGACCGGGATTCCCGGCAAGACCGGCATCGTCTATACCCTCGACCGCGAGACCGGCGAATTCCTGTGGGCGACGCCGACGGTCACGCAGAACGTGATCAGCGACATCGACGGCGCCACCGGCGCGGTCACCGAGAACTCCGAGGTCGTCTTCACGGGCGACGGGCAGACGGTGCTGGCCTGCCCGACGCTGGTGGGCGGCAAGGACTGGGAGGCGGGGGCCTACAGCCCGCTGACGGGGCTGATGTACTTCCCGTTGCGCAACGCCTGTGCGCGGATGATGGCCACGGCCGGCGGCGACAGCGTCGCCACGTCGCTCTACGCGCTCGTCGTGCGGAGCGAGCTTGCGCCAGGCACCGACCAGCTCGGCACCGTGCAGGCGATCTCCCCGGAGACCGGCGAGCTGATGTGGACCTACGAGCAGCGGGCCGCCACCACCTCGCTCGTGGCGACAGCCGGCGGGCTCGTGTTCGGCGGCGACCTCAACGGCCGGTTCCGCGCCCTGGACGCGGAGACCGGGGACGTGCTGTGGGAGGTGAACCTGGGCTCACCGATCACGGGATTTCCGATCACGTTCGCCGTCGACGGCCGGCAGTACGTCGCGGTCAGCACCGGCAGCTCGCGCACCCTGGTGTACTTCGCGCCCCTGACGCCCGAGCTGCGCCCGAGCATGGGCAACAACCTGTTCGTCTTCGCCCTGCCCGACTAGAGCGGCCAGCACCGGGTCGAGGGCGAAACCGTGACGCCGCGGCCTCTCGGCATGCACTCGGCGTCGCCGAGCTGGCTGTAGTCGCGCGTGCGGCCCGGGCAGGACGGTGACTGCCGCTCGCTATCGCGCGCGGTCGGCGAGCCGGGTCAGTACCCGCTCGAAGCCGCTGGTCCGCCCCAGGGGCTCGAGCAGCGGCTCGACCGGAATCGTCCACCCTGCGAAGGCGATCGGGGGCTCGTCGAGCAGCCGGTCGAGCTGCGCGACGGCCTCGTCCGCGCGGCCGCGCAGCACGAGCGCGCTCGCGCGGGTCACCGCCGCCTCGGCGATCCGCCCGCCCTTGTCGAGCTCCGCAATCGCGCTCTCGGCCCGGACCACGGCGGCCTCCACCTCGTCGTTCCGGCCCTCGCGGCCGGCGATCAGGGCGAGTCCCAGATGCGCGCGCGCCTGGTCCGGGTGCGCCTCGAGCACCGCGCCGAAGCTGTCCCGGGCCGCCGCGGCCTGCCCGCGAGCGATAAACGCGAAGCCCCGGCCCAGCCGGGACGCCGCCGAGTACTCCTGCGCGTACACGTGCTCGTTGCGCGCGTGGTCGATCTCCAGGTCGAACTCGCGGAGCGCTTCGTCGGCGTCGCCCCGCCGGAGCCGGGTGCAGGCAAGCAGCCAGTGCAGCCCGGCCGAAGGCAGCCGCTGACGCCGTCCCAGCTGCCGGTCCTGAATCGCCGTGCCCTCCCGCAGGACCCGCTCGGCCACCGCCAGCTCGTTGCGCGCCACGTGCACCATGGCGATGCTGAAGTGGGCGAACGCGAACTCGGCATAGTGCGCCAGCGCGCGCGCCTGGGCGCGAAGGCGTTCCTCGCCCCATGACGCGTGGCCGAGAATGAACAGATGCATCCAGTTGTGGGGGTCGAGGGCGACGCCGCGCCGGGCCGCGGCCAGGGCCTCCGACCGCCGGCCCGCGCTCACGAGCAGGAACCCGAGGGTGGCGTGCACGCCCGGCAGCCGCTCGTCGAGCCCGATGGCCCGGTGCGCGTGGAGCAGCGCCGACTCGAGACGGGCCCGGTCGGGCCGGTTCGCGGCCCGCGTGAGCTCGTAGATCGCGTGCTCGGCGTTGGCGAGCCCCGCCCAGGCCAGCGCGTAGCTCTGGTCCAGGGCGACGGCGCGCCCGAAGGACTCGACGGCGGCGGGAAGGAGCCGCGCATCGAGCGACTGCAGCTGCACGTAGCCCTCGACCGCCGCCCGGTAGGCGTCCAGGCTCGACGTCTCCGGCGACGCGGTCCGGCCGGCGTCGACGGCCAGACCGAGGCCGATCGAGAGCTGCCGGACGATCTGGTCCTCGAGCTCGAATATTGCGTCGAGCATCCCGTCCGCCTTCGCCGCGGCGACGGTGTCGCCGGTCCTCGACTCGAGGATGCGCGCGGTGACGCGCAGCCGGTCCGCCACCCCCTGGTAGCTTCCCGCGACGACCAGATCGGCCTCGACGGCGGCCGCGACCTCGAGGGGAGTCGGGCCGTCGCCGCGCCCCGCCTCGGCGACCCGCCACCGGTCGATCACGCGCAGTCCGTCGAGCGTCCGGAGGTCGTTCGTCACCGTCTCGGCGATTCCCGAGGCCAGCCAGGCGAGCGCATCGTCACCGGTGAGGTTCGCGAAGTCCATGACCGCGACGACTCGGCCGGACGCGCCCGTCCGGACCGCCGCTTGGGGGAACGCCCCCGGACCGATCGCGGCGATCCACCGGTACCCCCGCCTCGGCACCGTCTCTATGCACCGCGGCGCGCCCGGTGTCTCGCGCAGGGCCCGACGGAGATCGGAGACAGCCTGGGTCAGGGTGTTCTCGGTGACGGCCACGCCGGGCCAGAGCGCATCGAGCAGCTCGTCCTTCGTGACCAGCCGCCGCGGGTTCCGCAACAGATAGACGAGCAGGTCGAACGGGCGCGGCGATATCGGGACGGGCTCGCCGTCCCGCCGCAACGTGTACGCCGCGGGATCGACGGTGAAGGCGCCGAACCGGTACGACGCTTCCTGCCGGACCATGGCGCGGGATCGTAGCACTCAGGCTTTTCTCAGCCCATCTTCAGGGTTTCCTCAGGACACTCGGGGCGCTCGCTCGCTAGATTGACGACATGAGGCCCGGAGCTGAGAAGAACGCCCCGCCGCCGGTCTCCGACCTGCGCCCGACCGACGCGATGGGTTTCGCGTTCGCGGGGTGGGCGGCGGTCTCCACCTGCGTCGGGTGGTGGCTCGCGACCCGCGACCCGATCGTCGCCTGGGCGGCAGGCCAGGCGATGCTGTCCGGGGCGTTCCTTCAGTGGTTCGCGCTCCTGCACGAGTGCGGCCACGGGACGCTCTTCCGCACCCGGCGGTTGAACGACGTCGTGGGATCGGTCGCCGGGTTCTTCGCGCTGATCCCGTTTCGCTGCTGGAAGCCGATCCACGCGCGCCACCACAAGTGGACGGGGTGGCAGGATCTCGACCCCACCACCGCCGCCCTCGTGCCGCGGCCCCTCGGCCGCGCCGAGCGGTTCGCCGTCAACGTCTGCTGGCGTTACTGGATCCCCATCTTCTCGGTCCTCTATCGGGCCGGCAACTTCTGGAACCTCGTCCGGCTGTTCCGGCTGACCGGCCCCCAGCCGGGCCCGGCCCGCGCGATGGCCGTCGAGGCGGCGGCGCTGGCGGCGGGGTACGCGGCCGTCGTCGCCGCGCTGGGACCGGCTCCCTTCGTGCGCGCCGCCGGTCTGGCCCTCCTCCTGTCGCTCGCGCTGGAGGACGTCATCCTTCTCAGCCAGCACACGCACATGCCGATGGGGCTGAGCCGCGGCCGCGAGGTCCAGCCGCACGGGGCGCTCGACCAGGGATCGTTCACGCGGTCGCTCCGGTTCCCAGCGTGGCTCTCGACAATGCTCCTGCACTTCGACGCCCACGAGCTCCATCACCTGTATCCCGCGATCCCGGGCTATCGACTGCCGAAGATCCGGCGCGCGGCCGGCAACGAGGTGGGTTGGCGCGAGTGGGTGCCGGCCGCGCGCGCCGTCCCCGGCGAGGTGTTCCTGTTCCAGAACCGCAACCAGTCGGGGCTCGACCTGTGACCGCCACCACCCTCGATCCCGTGACGTGCGGCGTCTTCCTGGCGACCGCCTTCACGCTGTCCGGCCTCGCCCATACCGCGTGGCTGGCCGCGCCCCTGTCGCGGCGATTCGCGGTCCCCCTCGACGGCGGGCGCCTCGTGGGCGGGCGGCCGATCCTCGGCGCGCACAAGACCGTGCGCGGCTTCCTGGTGATGGTGCCCGCCACCGGCGCCGCCTTCCTCCTGCTCGCGGCGCTCGTGGCGGTGGGGCCGGGCCTCTCGGCCGCCGGGCTCTGGCCGCTGACGGCGGGGCAGTATGGCCTGCTCGGCGCGTGGGCCGCCCTGGGCTTCATGGCCGGCGAGCTGCCCAACTCGTTCATCAAGCGCCGGCTCGGCATCGCGCCGGGCGAAGCGGCGGCGGGACGGCGCCTGCGGGCGGTCTTCCTCGCCGCGGACCGGCTCGACTCGAGCGCGGGCATGGTGCTGGCCCTGGCCCTGGCCGTGCCGGTGTCCTGGCCGATCTGCCTCTTCGTCCTCGTCGCCGGGCCGCTCGTGCACGCGGCCTTCAGCGTCGCCCTGTTCCTGCTTCGGGTGAAAGCGAGGGCGGCATGACGGGCGGCGCGGCGGTGATCGAGCCTGGCCGGCTCGCGGCGTCGGCGGGCGGCTCCGGGGGGGCGGTGCACGGCGCCTTCAGCGTCGCCCCGTTCCTGCTTCGGGTGAAAGCGAGGGTGGCATGACGGGCGGCGCGGCGGTGGTCGAGGCCGGCCGGCTTGCGGCGCCGGCCGGGGTCCTGATGGTCCCCCTCGAACAGACGCTCGCCTCTGGCCAGGCGGGCGGAAAGGCGTCGATTCTCTCGAGACTGACCAGGCTCGGCTTTCCCGTGCCGCCGGGTCATGTCCTGACCTGCGGGGCGTTCGAGCGATTCCTGGCCGTCGACCGGCTCGGCGCGAGAATCGAGGACCTGCGGCGCCGACTCGATCCCGCCGACCCGGCCCGGCGGCGCGAGGCCTCGCAGGCCATCCGCGCGCAGGTGGAGAGCGCCCCCCTGCCCGCCGCAGTCGAGGAGGCGCTCGACGCGGCCGCCCGAGCGCTGCCGGCCGGCGCCGCGCTCGCGGTGCGCAGCTCCGCCGTCGGAGAGGACGGCGCCGCCGCTTCGTTCGCCGGGCAGTTCGACACCGTGCTGCACGTCGACACGGTGGAGGCGCTGCGGCGCGCGGTGCGAGCCTGCTGGGCCTCGTACTGGTCCGAGCGGTCGCTCTGCTATCGGGCCGCGCGCGGCGCCGGCCTCGGGGGGATGGCCGTGGTCGTCCAGCGGCAGGTGGCGGCCCGCGTGTCGGGCGTGCTCTTCACGCGCGCACCGGCCGGCGCGCCCGCCGCCGGCGGCGACGATCTCCTGATCGAGTGCTGCCCCGGGCTGGGGGATCGGCTGGTGTCGGGACACGTCGACCCCGAGCGCATCGTCGCGCCGCGCGCGGCTCGGGCCGCGACCGCGCCCGGTCCGCCCGCCGGCCGCCTCCTGACCGCGGCCGACGTCCGCGCCCTGACCGTCGCGGCGCTGCGGCTCGAGCGCGAGCTCGGCGCGCCCCAGGACGTCGAGTGGAGCATCGACGAGGACGGGTGGCTCTGGATCCTGCAGTCGCGGCCGATCACGACGGCCCGCGACGCTCCCCGGGCCCCGGGCGGGCCGGTGCTCTGGTCGAACGCCAACGTCAACGAGAACTTCCCGCGGCCGATCTGCCCGCTGCTCTATTCGTTCGCGGCGCCGGGCTACTACCACTACTTCAGGAACCTCGGCCTCGCTTTCGGCATCTCCCGCCGCCGGCTCGCCGCCATGGACCCGGTCCTCGCCGCGATCGTCGGCGTGCACGGCGGGCGGCTCTACTACAACCTGACGAGCATCCACGCGGTCCTGCGCATGGCGCCGTGCGGAGACCGCCTCGCGCAGGCGTTCAACCGGTTCGTCGGGGCGGACGCCGTCGCCCCGACGCCCGCGGGCGCGCCGCGGTGGGGGGACGGGCGCGGCCGCGTCGCCCGGGCGGCGGAGCTGCTGCGGGTGGCGGCCCGCACGACCTGGCAGTACCTGTTCCTGCGGCGGCGGCTCGAGGGTTTCGAGGCGCGCGTCGACCGTTTCGCGGCCCGCACACGGCCCGACCGGCTCGACGACCGGCCCCTGAACGAGCTGCTCGGGGACCTGCGGTCGTTCCTCGACATCCGTCTCCACCGCTGGAAGGACGCCTCGCTCGCCGACGTCGCGGCCATGGTCTGCTACGCGCTGCTCGAACGCGCGCTCCGGCGCGTCGACACGCGCGGCAGCCTGCACAACCGGCTGCTGCGCGCGCTGCCGGGGGTGCCGTCGACGATGCCGCCCCGGCGCCTCTGGGCGCTCTCGCGCCTCATCCGGTCGGACGCGGCGTTGAACCGGCTGTTCGCGAGCGCGGCGACCCCGGCGATCCTGGACGCGCTCCGCGACGAGGCACAGTTCGTCGGGTTCCGGCGCGAGCTCGACCGGTTCCTCGACGAGTGGGGGTTCCGCTCGTCGGCCGAGCTGATGCTGACGGCGCCGAGCCTGCAGGAAGATCCCGCGCCGGCGATCGAGCTGCTCAAGGGGTACGCCACGAGCGACGGCGAGCCGCCCGAGTCGGTGATGGCGCGCCAAGCCGCCGAACGGGTGGAGGAGACCTCGAGGGTGGTCAGGACGCTGGCCCGGCGGTCTCCGGGCGCCGCGCTCACGTTCCGGCTGCTGCTGCGGGCGACCCAGGCCAGCGTCGCGTACCGGGAGCGGGCGCGGCTGAAACAGGCGCTGCTCTACACGCGCCTCCGGAGGGTGGCGCTGGCGATGGGCCGGCGCCTGACCGACGCGGGGCGCCTGGCAAAGCCGGACGACGTCTTCATGCTGACCTGGCAGGAGCTGGACGAGCTCGGGACGGGCCACGCGATGTTCCCGTATCGCGTTCCCGACCTCGTAGCCCTGCGGCGGCGCGAGCACGCGATGCTTGACGCGATGCGCCCGCCCGCCACGTTCTCCGCGCCGACGGGCGGGTACCTGCCGCCCGAGCCCCGAGCCGGCCGGCGCGGACCGGACCGGCGGGGAACCACGTTCGACGTGCCGACGGGCGAGCACCTGCCGCCCGGGGCCCGAGCCGGCGGGCGCGGCCCGGCGGACCGGCGGAGAGAATCGCCCGCCTCTCGGTCGACGCTGCGCGGAATCGGCGCGTCCGGGGGGACCGCATCCGGCCCCGCCGCGGTCCTCGACGACGTGCGCGACGCCGCCCGCCTGCGCAACGGAGACGTGCTCGTGACTCGCCAGACCGACCCGGGCTGGGCGGCGGTGTTCGGGCTGGTGTCGGGGCTCGTCATCGAACGCGGCGGGCTCCTCTCGCACGGAGCAATCGTCGCGCGCGAGTTCGGTCTGCCTTGCGTCGTCGGGGTCGAGAACGCCACGGGCCGCATCCGGTCGGGGCAGCGCATCACCGTCGACGGCGATCGGGGCGTCTGCGTCGTCGAGGGCGCGGCGGTGGAGGCCACGGCGGAGCCCTCGGGGGAAGGAGGCCTCGCATGACCCGCAGGTTCGGGGCGTACCTCGCGGAGCGGCTCGGCCCGGAGGTGTTCCTCTTCGCCGCGTACGCCGCGGAGCGGTTCCGCTCCGCGGTGTTCCTCTTCGCCGCGTACGGCGCGGAGCGGTTCCGCCCCGCCGTGTTCGTCCCCGCGATAGCGCTGCACGTGCTGCTGGCCCTGTGGGCCGCCGGAGCGGAGCCAACCCCGAGAGGGCTCGCGGCGGCCGCCGGCGTGGCCACCCTGCTCCTGCTGCAGTTCCGGCTCTGGGACGATCTCGAAGACCGCGACCGAGACCGGGCGGCTCATCCCGAGCGCGTCCTCGCAAGCACGCCGCCGGCGCCCTTCCGGCGCGCGCTGGTCGCCATCGGGCTGGGGAACCTCGTCGCGCTCGCGGCGGCGCAGACCGCGGCTGCCCTGACGGGGCTGATCGTCCTCGACTTCGCGTTCTTCGCGGCCTACCGCCTGCGCGCCCGGGCGCCGGACCACGTCTGGCGGTTCGGGGTGCTACTGGTCAAGTATCCCGTCTTCGTCGGCCTCGTGGCCGCGGCCGCCGGCGCGCCGCGGACGCTCCGCCTGGCTCTCGCCATGGCCGCAATGTACGCGGCAGCGAGTGTCTACGAGGCGTGTCACGACCGTCGCCGCACGACCGGAGCACAACCATGACCTCCACCACCCTCGCGCTCAATTCCCCGGTCGATGCCGCCCGACCCCGGTCCGTCAAGCCGGGTTCCGATTTCGAGGCCGTGGCCTGCTGCGGCTGCGGCCACGCCGCGTCGGACCTCTTCATCGCGGCCGAGGACGACCTGACGGGTCGTCCCGGCCGCTTCACGTTCCGGCGCTGCCGGGCCTGCGGCCTCGTCTACCAGACGCCCCGTCTGACCCTCGATCGCGTCAAGGACTACTACGACGACGAGTACCTGGCCCATCGGCAGCGTGCCGACTGGGGCTGGATGTCGCCGCTGTTCGACTGGGCGATGGGCTCGGTCGACCGCGAGAAGCTGCGGATCTGCGGCCGGTACCGGGCCCTCGACGCGTCGAGCGCGGTGCTCGACGTCGGGTGCGGCGGCGGCACGTTCCTCGCCCGCGCCCGGGAGCGCCATGGCGCGGCCGGCGTCGGCGTCGACTTCGTCGATCTCGCCGGCCGCCCCGCCCTGCGCGGCGTCGAGTTCCACCACGGGCTGTTCTACGACCAGGACGTGGGGGCCCGCCGCTTCGACCTCGTCACGATGTGGCACTTCCTCGAGCACGACTACGCGCCGCTTCGGTCGCTCGCCGCCGCGAGGCGCGCGCTCAAGGACGACGGACGGCTCGTCATCGAGGTGCCGCGCCTCGACAGCCTGACGTTCCGTCTGTTCGGAGATCGCTGGCCGGGGCTCCAAGCGCCGCAGCACACCGCGCTCTACGACCGGGCGGCGCTGCTGAAGATCGTGGAACGAGCCGACCTCGACGTGGTCGACTACCTCCCCTACGGCGCCTTCCCGCCGTACTTCTACCTCTTCTGCGGCGTCGCATTCCGCGTGTTGAAGGGGCGCGGGTTGAACATGCGCCGCGCGATCTACCCGTACTTCGCCGGGCAGCTGCTGCTGCAGCCGGTGCTGTCCCTCGTGAAACGCTGCAATCTCGCCATGCAGACCGTCGTCTGCCGGAGGCGGCCATGACCGCTAGACCCGCCGCGCTGCAATCTCGCCATGCAGACCGTCGTCTGCCGGAGGCGGCCATGACCCGTCATGCCGCCGCGCCGCCGCCGGCGCGCGGCCGTGACCGCGCGCGCCTCGTGACGCTGGCCGCCGTCAGCGCCGCCCTCGTCGCCGCGCTCGCGCTGATCCTCGTTCCCGTCGCCTGCCTGACCCTGTTTCGGGCCCGCCGCCTCTACGCGCGCGCGGCGACCCTCGCCGCGCGCGCCCTGCTGCGCCTCTGGGGCGTGCGGCTGGTCGTCCACCAGGACGGGCCGTTCCCGGTTAGGCAGACGGTGTACGTCTCGAACCACTCGTCGACGATCGACCTGTTCGCGCTGGTGGCCCTCGGCCTGCCCAACACCCGGTTCTTCCTGACCGGGGCCCTCCGCAGGGTGGTGCCGCTGGGGTTCATCGCGCAGCTCATGGGGACCTTCTTCACCGCGCCCCAGAGCCGGCCGGCCGCGCGCGCGCGGATATTCCAGCGGGCGGACCGCACTCTGCGCGCGACCGGCGAGTCGGTCTACCTCAGCCCCGAGGGGGCGCGGATCACGAGCGGCGGGATCGGCCACTTCAACAAGGGCGCGTTCCACCTCGCCACCAGCCTCCGGGCCCCGATCGTCCCGCTCTACCTCGAGATACCGCCCCGGATCGATCCGGGCCTCGGCTACGACGCCCGCCCGGGGGCCGTGCACGTCCATGTCAAGCAGGCGATCGACACGAGCGGCTGGCTACTCGACGATCTGCCGGCGAACGCGCACGCCGTCCGTCGCGAGTTCGTCCGATGGCACCGCGAACACCGGGGCGCGGATCCCGGACCGGGCCATCCGGCGCCGGCGGCCGCCGCTGCCGCCGCTTCATGAACGGCGCTTGGAGGTGACGTGATGTCCACTCCTTCCGGAACGGCAGCCGACGCCGCTGCCGCCGCTTCAATGAACCGCGTCCGGGGGTGATGTGATGTCCACTTCTCGGAGGGTGACGTGATGTCCACTTCTTCCGGAACGGCAGCCGACGCCGCTGCCGCCGCTTCAATGAACCGCGTTCGGGGTGATGTGATGTCCGCTTCTCGGCAACGGCGCGGGAGCCGCGGCCACCGCTTCATGAACGTCGGAGGTGATGTGATGGCCGTTCCTTCGGGAACGGCGCGGGGGACCGCCTTCGACGGCGGCTCGCTGGTCGAGCTGCTGCGGTTCCGGGCCCGGGTGCAGCCGGACGATCGGGCGTTCGTCTTCCTCCGCGACGGCGAGCACGAGAGCGACGCGGCCAGCTACGCCGAACTCGACCGCCGGAGCCGGACGATCGCCGCGGCGCTGCAGACCCGCGCGGCGCCGGGCGCCCGGGCCCTGCTGATGTATCCCCCGGGCCTCGACTTCGTCTCGGCGTTCTTCGGTTGCCTGTACGCGGGGGTCGTGGCGGTACCGGTGCTCCCGCCGCGGTGGCGGGCCCCCGACCGGAACCTCGGGCGGGCCGTCTCGGTCGCGGAGGACGCGCAGCCCGAGGTCGTGTTGACCACGACGGGGACGGCCGAACGGTGGGCGCGGGCGGCCGCGGCCGAAGCCGAGGCCGCGCCGGGCCTCACGCGCTTCTTCGGCAGGCGGCCGGCCGGCGACGACGCAGACGCGTGGTTGGCGACCGACACCCTCGACGCGCGGGACCGGCCAGAATGGCGCAACCCCGGCCCAGACCCGCGCACCCTCGCGCTTCTGCAGTACACCTCCGGGTCGACCGACGCGCCGCGGGGCGTGATGATCAGCCACGGCAACCTGCTGCACAACCTCTCCTACGCGTTCCACCGGGCCGGGAACGACAGGGCCTCGGTGTCGGTGTCGTGGCTTCCCGTCGTCCACGACATGGGGCTGATCGACGGCGTCCTGCAGCCGGTGTACAGCGGCTGCCCGGCCTGCCTGATGTCGCCGGCCGCCTTCCTGCAGAGGCCGATCCGGTGGCTGAGGGCGATCTCCCGGTACCGGGCGACGCGCAGCGGCGCCCCGAACTTCGCCTACGACCTGTGCGTCCGCCGCATCGGCGTCGACGAGCGCGCGGCGCTCGATCTGCGGAGCTGGCGCGACGCCTACAACGGGGCGGAGCCCATCCGGCGCAGCACGCTCGAGCGGTTCGCCGCCGCGTTCGCGGACAGCGGGTTTCGGCCGACCGCGTTCCGGCCCAGCTACGGCCTCGCCGAGGCGACGCTGCTCGTGACGAGCGGCCGCTACGAGGCAGGCGCGTCGCCGTCCCGTCCGGCTACTCCTCGTCGCTCAACGAGCCGGACCGGAAGCCCGGAGCTGCCTCCGCACTCGCACGTAGTGCCGTCCGGAGTCGCTGAACCCGACGCCGATGCGTCGTCCGGCGGCGAGTCCGGCGTCTCCTGCGGCCGCCCCGGCTTCGCGACCTCCGTCGTGGTCGTCGATCCCGGGAGCCGCCGTCCCTGCGCCGGCGGCGCCGTCGGCGAGATCTGGGTCAGGGGACCGGGCGTCGCCGCCGGCTACTGGAACCGGCCGGCCCTGACCGCCCGTACGTTCGGCGCCCGCACCGCCGGCGGCGACGGCCCGTACCTCCGCACCGGAGACCTCGGCGTCGTCGACGACCACGGCGTGCGCATCACCGGCCGCTCGAAGGACGTGCTGATCGTCCGGGGGGCCAAGCATTACCCCCAGGACCTGGAGCGGACCGCCGAGGGCCGGCACCGCGCCGTCCGCCCCGGATGCGCCGCCGCGTTCGCGGCGGACCGCGGCTCGTCGGGCGACCGGATCGCCCTCGTCGCCGAGGTCGACCCCCACCGGCTCGAGTCGCTCGCCGACGCCGACGCGGCGATCGCGGCCATCCGCAGCGGCGTCACCGAGGCGCACGGGGTCCAGCTGAGCATGGTCACGCTGGTCCCGCCGGGCGGCGTCGAGAAGACGACGAGCGGCAAGGTGAAGCGGTTCGCGTGTCGCAACGCCCTTCTGGCAGGGACGCTGGAGGCCCTGGCGATGTGGCGCCGGCCGTCCCCGCGCGACATGGGGACCGCGCCCGCGCCGGGGCCGGGGCCGGGGCCGGGGCCGGGGCCGGCGACAGCGTTCACAGGTTCGGGCGCACGGGAGCCGGCATGTCCGTGACCGCGGCGGCGTCGACCGCCGAGGGGGTACGCGATCGCGTGAGCGAGGTCGTCGCCGGCTGCCTCGGACTGCCGGCAAACGGGATCGACCCGGGAGAGCCGCTCGCGCTGTACGGCCTCGACTCGCTGCGCTCGATCGAGCTCGGGGCGGAACTGGAGGACGCCTTCCATCGGCCGCTGCCGGACGAGCTGCTGGCCGACCACCCGAGCATCGACGCGCTGGTGCGGCTCCTCGACGACGGGGCGACGCGCGCCCGCGCGCACGACGACGACCGCGCCCTCGCGCTCATGCGGGCCGACGGCGTGCTGCCGCCCGACATCCGCCCCGACGCCGCGACGGCGCCCGCTTCGTCGCCGCGCCGGGTCCTGCTGACCGGCGCCACCGGGTTTCTGGGCGCGCATCTGCTGCGGACGCTGCTCGCCGAGACCGATGCCGAGGTCCTGTGCCTCGTGCGGGACGACGGATCCGGCGACGGACCGGAGCGGCGCGTCAGTCGCGGCCTCGAACGGCACCGCCTCCCGGCCCCCTCCCGCGGCGGCCGAATCCACACCGTGGCCGGGGACCTCTCGCAACCGGACCTGGGCCTGACCGCGGACGCGCGCGCGATGATCGGGGCGACCATCGACGCCGTCTACCACGCCGGGGCCGACGTCAACTGGGTCTCCCCCTACGGCGCCCTCCGCGCCGCCAACGTCGGCGCGACCCGAGAGCTGCTCCGACTGGCCTGTCAGGACCGGCCGAAGGCGTTCAACTTCATCTCGAGCCTCTCGGTCTGCCATGCCGTCGGCGGGCGGCGCTTCGTCACCGAAGACGACGACCTCCTCGACAGCATCGAGCGGCTCCCGCTGGGGTACGCCCGGAGCAAGTGCGTCGCAGAGTCCCTGGCGCGCCAGGCGCAGGCGCGCGGCCTGCGCACGTCGATCCATCGGCCGGCCCTGCTGACCGGCGATTCGACCACCGGCGTCTCGCCGCGCGACGACCTCGTGTCCTCGCTCTTCAAGGGCTGCATCCAGATGGGAACCGCCCCCGACCTCGACTGGCGGATCGACGCGGTCCCCGTCGACGAGGCGGCGCGGGCCATCGTGCATCTCTCGACCAACGCCCCGCGGGGCCTCGTCACCTTTCACGAGAGCGCGCCGCGGGCGCGCCATTGGCGCGAGTGCGTCCTCTGGATGAATCTGTACGGCTACCCCGTCTCGCTCGTGCCCTACGACCGCTGGGCCGGGCAGCTCGCGCAGGAAGCCGTGTCCGCCGACCACGTCCTGCACCGAATGCGCGGCTTCTTTCTGCGGCGCTGGTCGGGTGGAACGGCCGTACCCGAGCTGTACCAGGACAACCGCGGCAGCGCTCCGCGGAGCGCGCGGACGCAGGCTCTGGTCTCGGAAGCTGGCCTCGGCTTCCGGCCGCTCGACGCCGGCCTGCTGGAGCGCTACTTCGACGAGTACGTGGCGGCCGGCTTTCTACCGCCTCCCCGACGCGCCGGGTGGGCGGCGGGCGGCGGGCCAACGCCGACGGCCGGCGGACCAACGTCGACGGCCGGCGGACCAACGCCGACGGCCGGCGGACCAATGCCGACGGCCGGCAGACCAATGCCGACGGCCGGCAGACCAATGCCGACGGCCGGCGCGACAACGTCGACGGCCGGCGCGACGGCGCGGGCCGACGGCCCCGCCCGCGCCCGCTTCGAGCCGATGCTGCGGCGGCGACTCGCGGACGACTCGGTCGTCGTGACCGGGGTGACGCTGTGCGCGCGCGGCTCCGAGCACAGCATCGTCGGCGAGCTCACCGGCTGGCGCCACCGCGGACGCACCGGGTTGTTCCACCACCGCCTCGAGCTCGCGGGACGGGGCGGCTCGCGGTCACTCGACGTCATCACCAAGGTCAAGCCGCCGGACCGCGAGGCGATCGAGGTGGCCGAGGCGGTGGCGGACATCTGCGACGCCCGGTTGGGCCGCGCGCTGCGCCGGCACCAGGACCGCATCGGGCTGCGCGGCGCCCATCTCCGCGAGCTGGCCCTCTACGCCGAGCCGGACGAGCGCCTGCGGCGTCACATGCCGTTCTGCTACGGCACATGGCGGGACGAGGCCCGCGAAGAGTGGGGGCTCGTCCTCGAGCGGCTGGGCGGCCCGGTGTTGATGGATGCGACCGAGGATCCGGCGGTGTGGACGCACGCCCGCGTGGACGCCGCCCTCGACGGTCTGGCCGAGCTCCACGCGGTCTGGCTCGGAAGGGAAGACCATCTCCGCCGCCGGCCGTGGATCGGCCACGTCGCCACCGCCGGGAGCATGGCCGAGATGACGTCCCTGTGGCGGGCGCTGGCCGACCACGCGGCGCCGTACCTCGCGCAATGGGTCGACGCTTCCCTGGTCCGGACGCATCGCGTTCTCGTCGAGTCGATCGGGGCCTGGTGGCCCCGGCTCGAGAGCGCGCCGCGCACCCTCATCCACAACGACTTCAGCCCGCGCAACGTGGCGATTCGTGGCGCCGGGGCGACCCCTCGGCTGTGCGCCTACGACTGGGAGCTCGCGACGGTCGGGGCTCCACAGTGCGACCTCGCCCATTTCCTGTGCTTCGTCCTCGATCCGGACACGCCCCGCGACGAGGCCGCGCGGTGCGTCGAGCGCCACCGGGCCGCGCTCGCGACGGCCGCCGGGGCTCCGATGGACCCCGGCCCGTGGGGGGTCGGATTCGGGGCGGCGCTGGCGGACCTGCTCGTCAACCGGTTGATGTTCTACGTGATGATCGACCGCGTCCGCCCGTTGCCGTTCCTGCCGCGGATCTTGCGGACATGGCAGCGACTCCACCATCTGTTCGGCGCGGAAGGAGACAACCGATCATGAGGGCGCCGATCCACGACGTGCATGTGGGGAACCTCCTCACCTACGGCGCGCTGGCCGCCGCGCTCGCGGCGATCGCGGCGGCACGCGTCGATGCGCCTGCCCCCGCCGGGGCACCGGTCGCCGCGGGCGGGTGGCTGGCCCTCGCCGCGTTGCTCGACACCCTCGACGGCCGGTTCGCCCGCTGTTTCCACCGATCGCCGCGTCAACACCGATTGGGCGCCCAGCTCGACAGCCTGGTCGACGCCTGCGCGTTCGGCGTGGCTCCGGTGGTGGTGCTCGCGTCCGTGTCGCCGCCCGCTGGCGGACTGCCGGCGGCCGCATGGTGGGCGAGCGCATTCGCCTTCCTGGGCGCGGTCGTCACCCGGCTCGGCTTCTACAACGTGGAAGCGGACGACTCGCGCTTCGTCGGGCTGCCGGCGCCGGCGGCGGCGCTGGTCTGGTCGACGTATCTTCTCTGGCCGGTCCCGTCGGCGCCCTGGCTCGCGCCGGTGCTCTTCACGGGGTGCGGGCTCGCCCTGATCGCGCCGATCGCGATTCCCCGGCCGCGGACGCCCGGCCTGGCGGCCTTCGCCGTCTGGGCTGTCTCCCTGACGTTCTGGCACCTGCGCTGAACGCCAAGCGAAGCCGCCTTGGCCTCTGCAGCGCCTCCGGGCACTTGACCCGGCAGAGGATGGGCGGTCCCCCCTCCGAGACCACGGTCGAGCTGCCTGAGCCGGACGCGACCGCCGAACGACCACTCCGCTCCGCGGACCGGCCGCGTTTCCGCATCCGACCACCCGGGGTGCGGTCCAGCTCGACGAGCTTGTCGATCACATGATCGCGACGATGCCGGCGTCTCCGGAGGACGAGCCGAGCTACTTCGCAGGGGGACGCGTACCGCCCGCGGCGGTCGAGAAGCTGTTCACGGCCTGCCTCCCGCTGTTCGCGATGAAGCCGTGGACCGTCGCCAGCGACCTCCAGGTGATCCGGATGGACATCCCGGCCCCTCGACCTCGACGGCGCCTGCGTCTCCGTCATCGGCGGCCTCGACGAGTATCGCGGGGTACTGATCTTCCCCTCGGCCGACGGCTTCCACCGCTACCTCGAGGCCGCCGCGACGGGCGCTCTCGAGCCTCCAGCGCGACAGCAACCCACGGGTTGGACGAGCGCGTGGTCCTCCGCCTCACCGGGTTCGCGCTCGACCGGTTCGGGGACAGGTGGCGAGCCTTCGAAGACGACTTCGGCACTTCGGGCGGCACCGCGCAGCTCGCCTGGCCCTGGTCCGTGTACGACTTCGAAGTGGACGGACGGACGGTCGCCGACGCCTACCTCGCCGCTCGCGGGCACCGCTGCACGACGGAGGAACGCCGCTGGCTGGACGCGCAGCGGGCCGCGTGGCTCTCGGTATGGGAGGTGGAGGAGGTCGATCCCGGCAAGACCCTGACGCTGCACGACCTGCTGTCCGGCGAGCGGCGCACGGTGTGGGAGACGCGGGCGTCGGAGACCCTGTTGCGGCGCCACGCGATTCTGGGCCGCGTCGTCGACCACGAAGGCGTTTCGCTGCTCTGCGGCCTGCACCCGCGGCCACTGCCCCGTTCCACGCGGCCGAGGTCGTCCGGCGGGCTCGCGGCCGCCTGCGGCGCCGGCGGGCGGTGCCGGTCGAACGGCTCCGGGACGCTTCCCTGGGACGCTACCTGATACGCCGCTGGGAGGAGGCGGTCGAAGACTGCGACGCGCGCGGCGCGGCCCCGCGCGACCTGCGCAACCAGGACGGCGACCCCCTGCTGTTGACGGTGGACCGCTTCGAGGTCACCCCCGGCGCCGTTCGGGCCGTCGATACCCGCATCGCCGGAATGGACGACGCCTGGCAGGAGCAATCGGACGGGGACTGGGCGACCTGGACGGTCGTGCGCCTCGACCCGACAGGGGGGATGGCGACGGGCTCGTCGTCGGCCGCGTCAAGCTGAACGCCACCGAGCTGCGCGCGGAAACCAACTCGCGGGCCCGCGCGGACACGCTGCGGGAACGCATCGAGGCCGCGTGCGGCGCCCGCATCCGCCACCGTGCGCGCGAGCACACGGATCCGGTCGCTCTCATGAACGGGGCCGAGAAGGCGCCGCGGGAGCCGGTCTCACCGGAGGAGGAACGCGTAGTCGCCGAGTTCAAGGCCCGCCACTACGCCGACTGGGCGGACCGGCCGCTGCCGGCGCTGAACGGCAGGACCCCGCGCGAGTGCGTGCGAACCGCGGCGGGACGCCGGATGGTCGAGCTGCTCCTGAAGGACATGGAGCACCGGGAGCAACGCGTCCAGGGCCAGCCCTTCGACTTCTCGACCATCCGCCGGGACCTCGGCCTCGCCCCGAGCTGAAACCGACGCCGCGGCTTCCCGGCAACCAGTCGAGTCGTCCGCCGCGAGCATTCATCGGGGCGCCGGGACCGGGACGGCGCAACGCCCCGTCCCGGATTCCGGATACGACTGTCTCGAAATCGGCGCCCGCGGCTTTGCAGCTCAACCCAATCGGCCGACAGTCTCCACCGCTCCTGCGGCGCAGACGGCTAGAAGTCGGCCGGCGGCGGCGCGTTGTTGCCGTCCCAGTCCTTCACGTTTCCGTCCGGGTCCTTCAGGAACCCGAGCAGGCACCCCGGGGAGCCGTCCCTCACGGGGTGGCAGCGCGCCGTCACGGCGTCGCCGGGCTCGATGTAGCCGCGGGTGATGCCGCTCTCGGCCAGGTGGTTGCGGTCGCTGGCCTCCAGCGCCCAGACCTGCGGCTCGCCGTCGGGGCCCTCCACCTCGAGGTAGAGCCAGGAATGGGGCACCAGCAGGTGGAGCTCGGTGACCACCCCCTCGATGTCGGTGAACTCCTCCGAGTAGTTGCCGTGGGAATGGTGCCCCCCGGCCGGCAGGACGAAAGCGACCGCGCAGACGACGGCGAGACCGAGCTTGAACCGCATGACAACCCTCCTTGCTGACTGCGACCGTCCGAAACGACGGTACAGGGCCACTCAACCTTCCTTCCCGGAACCCGGCCGGGTCTTCCCTGGCAGCCCGTGGTGCAAGTCCCCGCTGCAATTCGAGCAGCGATGCATCCCGCCTGACTGCGTTTTCGTCGGTTACACATGCCCAACATGCGCCCTTCTCACGCCGTGTCAGGCGGGCGCCTCGGCCGTTCGCTGGCGCCCTCCGGGCGCGGTGCAACGCGGGGCTCCACCACCGGCTGCTAGAACACGGCGGGGACGCGGGGCGGCGCCGGGAACCCGTTCGAGTAGGCGGACTGGTAGCGCAGCCCGTTCCCGTTCTCGTCGAGCCAGCCCAGCGACTGCTGGAAGAGCGCCGGCTCCGGGTAGCCCCGCGGGACCGTGCCCTCCGCGACGTAGAGCTTGTCCTCGTGCATGTAGATCGACACGAACGTGCGAGACTGGTCTGCGTTGGTCAGATGCAGCTGGTAGCCTTCGACGCGATCGAGCGAGTTGTAGCCTAGGTGCGTCGGCTCGGCGTCCCGCTGCAGGAACGTCCAGGTCGCGTAGAGCATCGCGCCCCGCACGTCATGGCGCCAGTACCCCTCGCCGGTGGACCCGCCGCCGCTGCAGCGCTCCGCCCCCGGCGGGCAGTCGCCCGCCCGCTCGGTGAGGATGCGCTCGACCTGACTGTAGTCGGCCACCGTCACCGTGTAGCGGTTCGGGCCCCTCTCGGCGGCGTAGACGCGCGCGGGCACCTCGGCCCCCATTTCGGAGACCCACGTGGTCTCCGTCACCTCCGGCTCGCCGGGAAAGTTGCAGGTGAACCGGTCCTCCTGGCTGGCGAACTCGGTCCAGTCCTGCGCCGACCCCGGCGCGGCCGCGAGCACGGCCGACGCCGCCACGACGACTGTCATCAGGCGCATTGTCGTTCCTCCCGCTAATAGGCGACAGTGATCGAAGTCGAAGGCTGCCGACTGCAGCCCACCTTCCCCGGTTTCCCGCGCTTGGCAGGCGGCCAGGCCAACTCGGTCACCGGCCTGGAGATCCTCCGTCAGGGCTCCTGCCGGCAGCGGTCGGCCCCTACCCCGCGCCCCTCGGCCCCCACGTCGCGATAGACCTCGTGGCAGTTCGCGCAGGCCTCGTTGAGCTGGTCGGTGGCCTCGATGACGGCGTCGAGGCTCCTCGACTGCGACGCCCGGTAGGCGACCCGTCCCGCCTCGACGACTGCCTCGGTGTACTCCCGCCAGTCGGCCCGGTCGACGGGGACCGGCCGGCCGTTCTCGCACCGGCGCCCCGGTACCAGGAAGAGGGGCGCGGATTCGGCGATGGCCAGCGCCGCGAGGTCGATGGCCTCCCACCCCGGATAGACCGTCGACCCCCACTCGACGAAGTCGAAGGACCTGGCCGCCGTCGGCGGCGGCACGTCGTCCGCGGGGTCCTTGATCTGCACGTTGAAGACGATGTTCGAGGCGGGGAAGGCGATGGCCCGCATCAGCTGGGCGAGGTTGGCGATCGGCGCCACCGAGAGGTCCCCGCCGCCGGCGGCCGCGGACGCCGTCGCCACCGTGGGGAGCGCAACGTCAGCCAGCGCGGCGTCGGACAGCTCCGCCGGCCCGGCCGGGAACGCGCCGGCCTCGAGGATGTAGGCGGTGAGGTCGAGCGACTCCTCCCGCGAGAGCGGCGCCGTCGCCTGCAGCGGCATGGTGTTGTGGATCTTGTCGACGAGCTCCACCACCGGCAGCGCGCTCCAGACCGACAGGAACCCGTCTCCCGCCAGCGGAGGGCCGACGCTGCCCTCGAGCGCCTCGCCGTGGCAGGTCACGCACTGCGCCTGGTAGACCTGCGCACCCCGCGCCGCCTGCCCGGCGGTGTACACCCCGTCGGCCACGGTGCGCGACGGCTGGGCGCGTGCGGTGAGGACGAACGCTCCTGCGAGAGCGCCGGCGCAGAGCATCGCGGCCGCCGCCCGGCTGACGGTTCCCCGGCCGGGTCGAATCATGCGCATGATGAACCCTCTCGATCCTGTCGCCGACGGCCCCGGACACCCGCCGCCGACCCGTCGGAGCGTCCCGCATAGATGGTAGCAGGCATCCCGGATGCCACGCTTCCTTCCGATTCGCGGGCGATGCTGCGCTTCGCGAGCTTCGTCATGCGGACCACCCACCCGCCCGTGGCGAGAGTCCCCGCTGCATTCGAGCGACGATGCATCCCGCCTGACTGCGTTGCTCCTCGGTCGAATATGCCCAGTATTCTCCCTCGTCGCGCCTTGTCAGGCGGGCGCCCTCGGCCGTTCGCTGGCGCCCTCCGGGCGCGGTGCAACGCGGGGTTTCACCACGGGCTCCTAGAAGACGACGAGGAACCGGCCATCCTGGACGACGGCGGCGACGGTGCTTCCATCGATGATCGTCCCGGCCCCTCCGCCCGGCTCCCCCACGGGGCGGCCGGCGGCGTCGAAGACCTGCCAGTGCAGCGAGCCGCCGAAGCTGAAGCCGGGGCCGTCGCCCCAGGCGAGCAGCGTGTCTCCGCGGGCATCCACCGCGACCACGGGGTTCTTGCGGCGGAAGCGAGCCTCCCCCGGCGGCGAGCGCGCGTCGTCGAGCCGGCCGACGCCGGCGACGTAGACCTGCCCCTGCGTCTCCCACGCCGCGGTCAGGCCGTCGGGGCCGGCGAACAGGTTCGTGGTCGACACCGGGCACGCCCCCAGCTCCCAGGGCTGGACCAGCCGGTCGGAGAAGGTGCGGCCGTGGTCGGTCGACGTCAGCAGCCGCTGCCCCCGGCGCACGTTGTCGCCGGCGCCCCGGTACGACACGTGGACGGCGCCGCCCGGCGCCACCAGCGCGCTCAGGCCGCAGCAGGCGCACGCGCCCTCCGCCGCCGCGCTGACGCGGCGGGCCGTCTCGAAGGTCGTCCCGCCGTCGCGCGAAACCGCCAGATAGACGCTCCGCCGGGCGTCCTCGACGGGGCCGGCATGCCAGAAGACGTAGACGTTGCCTCGCCCGTCGGCGGCAACCGCCGGACCTGCCTCGAGGTCGCCCTCATGGTCGCCGGCCGGCAGCTCTCGCTGGGGCTCGAACCCGGGCCCGTCCTCGCGGCTCCGCGTGTAGAAGAAGGTCGGGGGCTCGGCCCGGAGCCAGACGACGTGAAGCCGGCCGTCGGGCCCCGGCGCCAACTGCGCGCCGTCGACCGGGCCGACGCCGGACACGGAGAGCTCCCGGCTGTTGACCCGCCGCGGCTCCGACCAGCCCGTCGCGCCCGACTCGCGCGTCACGTGGTAGAGGTCGGCGCGGCTCGTCCCTCCGTGGACGTACATCACGTGGAGCGTCCCGTCACCGTCGACGACCGCCCGGGGCATGCGGCCACCCTCGGGAATCCGCAACGTCTCGACCGCCGCATGAGACGATGCCGCCGCGGCGCGCGGCGACACGGCGACGCGCAGCGAGGAACCCGCCCCGGCAACGACCGTCAGCAGAAGGACCGCGACCGCCAGGCGCCCGAGTCGAAGCGGCGTGACCATCACGAGCCTACCTTAACGCTCATCGGTCGCCCCCGCAAGGCGACGGAGGCGAGACGCGCTGCGCCAGGTACCGAAGCCACGTCTGCGAATGGCTGGCACTGTACTCCCCCACGGATCGCCCCCAGAGCGGCTCGTCCTCGAGCTCCGACAACCCCGCCCACAGCACGACGAGGGCGCGTTGCGCTCTCGACCGCCGCAATCCGGCAGATGTCACCTCGAAGGCCCGCTTGGCGCCGCGCCTCCGCGGTGAGGCCGGCCGCCCACGGCGGACACCACGAGTCCGGTTCTTCCAGGCAAGAGCCGGTCAGAGCGTCGAGAACCACTTGGCGCAGAACATCAGGTCAGGTCCCAGCCGGGCAGGGCGGCCGCCTGCCGGACCCACGCCGCCATCTGCGCCTCGTCGAGCCCGCCCTCGTGGATGTCGACCCAGCGCGCGTCCTCGTCCTTGCCCGAGCCGGGCGGGACGGGCCCCAGCAATGCGCCGCGGAAGAAGGTCACCTTCACGTAGCGGGTGAAGACGTGGACGTTCAGGAACCAGCCGCGGCCCTCGACGCCGTAGAACGGCGAGTTCCACCGCACGCACTTGCGCACGTCGGGCACGGTGCGCACGATGAGCTCGTCGAGGCGGCGCCCGACGTCGCACTTCCAGCCCGGCATGGCCGCGATGTAGGCCTGCACGGGGGCATCGCCGTCGGCCTTCGCGATCTGCGGGTTGCCGCCCGAGAGGAGGACCGGCTTCGCCTTCGCCCGGCCCGCGGCGGCCTTCCCTTGGACCCTCGTCGACTTCCCGGGTGTCCGACCGGCCATTGCTTCTACTCGATCCGAGCCGGTCCGCGCGGCTCCCCGCGGACACGCTCGGGCCGGATGCCCCAGCCGACGAGCCACGCCGGCAGGTCGCGGATCCACGGCAGCGCCGGCGCGATGCGCGCCGGCCACGGCAGCCGGAACGGCTCGTCCCGCAGGGCCCGCGCCACGAGCTGGTGCTGCACGAGCGCCTGTTGTGCATATCATATGCGTATGTACACTGCGTATGTATGAACAGCGCGGCGGTCATCGAGCGGTTGGAGCGTGATGGATGGCGGAACGCAGGCGGTCGCGGCAGCCATCAGAACTTCACGCACCCCACGAAGCCGGGCCGCGTGACCGTGCCGCATCCGAGGAAGGACTTGTACGTAAGGACGCTCCCCAACATCTACCGGCAGGCCGGCTGGGACTGGAGAGACCGATGATCCTCTACCTTGCGAAACTGCACGCCGAGGCCGACGGCGGGTACAGCGTCGAGATCGTCGACCTGCCGGGCTGCTTCACCGAGGGCGACAGTCTGGCCGAGGCCGTCCGCAACGCCGAAGAGGCGATCCTGTGTCATCTCGACGGCATGATCGCCGACGGCGAGCCCATCCCCGACCCGGATGCGGTCGGCCGGACCGCCGTCGAGCCGGGGGCGTTCCTGGTGGGCATCCAGGTCGATCTCGACAAGCTGGCGATCTCGAACAAGACCGTCCGGCTGAGCGTGACGATCCCGCGGCGCGCGCTCGCGCTGATCGACCGCGCCGCAAAGCTCGCCGAGACGTCCAGATCAGGCTTTCTCACGCAGGCCGCCCTCACCTACATCGAGCGGCACGCCGCGAAGGGCCCCTGAGGCCGGCGGGCCGCCGAGCGCCAGGCCCATTCCGCCAGCGGGTGAGGTACCGGGAGACCATGGCCATGCGGTCGGAGAGCCGGCACACTGCATCCCATCTGTCGACGGACGGCGCGGCTGGCACTGACCGTCGACCCTCGACTGCGCTCGCTACCAGTCGACGCGGCCGGGATCGCCGGCGTAGACCGAGCGGATGAACGCCAGGATCTTCCAGATCTCCTCGTCCTCGAGCACGCTGTAGACGGTCGGCATCGTCTGCTCGGGAACCTCGCCCTTGATGAGCCTGAACAGCGCCTCGTCGTCGCTGCCGAACGTCCAGGCCTCGTCGATCACGGAGGTGGCCATCCCGCCGCCGCCCCCGCCGCCGTGGCAGCCCTGACAGCCGACCTGGAAGTACAGCGTCCTGCCCTCGGCGGCCATGTCCGCGTTGCCGGTGAACGGGTTCAGCTTCCGCGGCGCCGCGACCGCCGGCGCCGGTCCGGACTCCGCGTTGGGCTTCGCGGCGGCCCCTCCGCCGCCGGCGGGGTCGGCGCCGGATCCTCCCTCGGCGGGAACGAGCGGCACGCCGTACTCCCCCAGAATCGCCAGAATCTCCGCCTGACGCCGGTCGATCGCCGCCTCCAGCCGGCCCTTCAACTCGTCGTTGCCCTTCGCCACGCCCATCGAGATGGCGAAGGAGAGCGGCACCCCCGGCTCGTCCTCCAGCGGGACCAGCTCGATGGGCGCGTCCGACGTCGTGGCGGCGTACCCGGCCAGCGGACCCCACGCGACCGCGACGTCCACCGCGCCCGCGACGAGGTCGTCGAGGAGCTTCCGGGGCCGGTCCCGATCGCCGCGCGGATCGAAGAACAGCGAGTAGGTCGAGACGTTGTCGAGCAGGCCGCGCCGCGCGAGGCTCTCCTCGGGGGGCGTGTTGATGTGGACGCCGATGCGAAGCTCGTGAAGCGCCGGCGCGTCCAGCGACCGGAAGTCGTAGCCGCGGTCATTCCGGTAGGCCATGACGTAGGAGGAGCGGTAGTACGGCTTCGTCCAGAGGACGAAGTCGAGCCCTTCGGGAACCCCGAAGATGACGTCGCAGGTTCCCGCGTCGATGGTGTTCCGGACGAGCCCCCGCTGGTGCGGCCACCAGGCGTAGACGGGGGTGGCGCCGAGCTCGGCGGCGACGACCGCGGCAATCCGGTTCTCGAACCCCTCGAGCCGCTCGTTCGAGAACGGCAGGTTGTCCGGATCGCCGCAGACGCGGAGCGCCGGCGCCTGCGCGAGTGCCGGGACGACCGACAGCGCATGCGCCGCCATCAGCGCACAGGCCCCGACCGCGACAACGCCGCCGGCGGCGACAACGCGCCTGGAAGTACGGGTCACGGCAGTCTCCGTTCGCCTGGTCCCAGCCAGGGGGACCCGAGGGGCTCGGGATGGAGCGGCGTCGCAAGGCGCGCACGGCTCCGTACAAACCCGCACTTCAAACGCGCATCCACCACGGGCTCCTCTAGTCCTCGAGCGCAAAGACGTGCAGCGTCCCGCCCACGGAGGTCACCTTGTCCAACCCCGAGTCGAAGGCGGCGCCGACCGCCCCGAGGGCCCCGAGCGGGTCCTCGCGCGAGAGGTCCGCCGCGACGGGGAGGCCGAACCACCCGCCGATCCCGGAGTAGATCGCGACGTACTGCTTCCCGTCCGGCGCGATGAACGTCATGGGGTTCCCGATCGATCCCGACGGCAGCCTGGACTGCCACAAGAGCTCGCCGCTCCTGGCGTCGACCGCCTTGAACCACCGGTCCATGGTCCCGTAGAAGGCCACGTCGCCGGCCGTGACCACCGTCCCGGTCCACACCGGAAACGGCTCGGTGATGCCCCAGACCTTCTCGCCCGCCTCGGGGCTCCAGGCCATGAACTCGCCCTGGTAGCCGCCCGGCCCGGCGAAGATCCGCACGTTCGCGCCGACGTACGGCGCCCCGGCGATGTACCGCACCTCGAAGCCCTCGTAGTTCATGCACAGGTTGTTGGTGCCGGCGTAGATCAGGCCGGTGCGGGGCGAGAACGACACCGGCTGCTGGTTCTTGGCACCCATGGCGGCGGGGCAGATGTCCAGGATGTTCACGCCCTGCCGGGTGCGCTTCTCCGGGACCTCCACGGGGCGTCCGGTCTCCAGATCGATGCGCTCGGCCCAGTTGGTCGACTCCACGAACTTGTCGGCCGACAGGAGCGTGCCGTCCGTGCGGTCGAGCACGTAGGCGAAGCCGTTGCGGTCGAAGTGCACGAGCGCCTTCACGTCCCGCCCACCGATGGTGAGGTCGAGCAGCACGTGCTCGTTGACCCCGTCGTAGTCCCAGGCGTCCCACGGCGTCATCTGGTACGCCCATTTCGCCAGGCCGGTGTCGGGATCACGGGCGAAGATCGACATCGACCACTTGTTGTCGCCCTCGCGCGGCGTTGGATTCCACGTCCCGGGGTTGCCGGTGGAGTAGTAGACCAGGTCGAGCTCGGGGTCGTAGGCGTACCAGCCCCACGTGGCGCCGCCGCCGTTCCGCCAGCGGTCGCCGGGCCAGGTCTCGGTGCCCGCGCCGGGCCCGCCGTGATGGGGATTGGCCTCGTTGAAGTCGGGCGCCAGCATGACGTCCTCGTCCGGGCCCATGCTGTAGGCCTTCCACAGCTGCTCGCCCGTGTCGACGGCGTAGGCGGCCACCCAGCCGCGGATGCCGAACTCGCCGCCGGAGACCCCCACGATGTACTTGTCCTTGACCACGAGGCCGGCCATCGTCATCGTCTCGCCGCGCAGCGGGTCGGCGTTCCTGACATTCCACAGCTCCTCGCCGCTCTCGGCGTCGAGCGCGAGGACGTGTCCGTCGAGCGTGGTCATCAGAATCCTGCCCTCGACGTAGTTCACGCCGCGATGGACCAGATCGCAGCAGGCGACCGGCACCGCCCGGTCGTCCTGCACCGGCGTGTACCGCCACTTGATGGGCCAGCCCTCCTCGGTAAGGTCGATGGCGTACACGTGGTTGGGGTACGCGCTGTGCACGTACATCGTCGAGTCCACGACCAGGGGCTGCCCCTCGTGACCGCGCAGCGCACCCGTCGAGAACGACCAGACCTGGGTGAGATTGCCGACGTTGTCCGCGGTGATCTGGTCGAGCGAGCTGTAGCGCGTCGCCGAGTAGTTCTTCCCCGGCAGCGCCCACTGGTTGTCGTCGTCCTGCCGCGAGACCAGATCGTCGTTGGCGGCGATCGCCAGCGGCAAACCCAGCGCGAGAACCCCGATGGCGCAGATGCTTCTCTTCATGGCTCTTCCCTTCCCTGGCCGGCCCCCCGACGCCGCCGTCGCCCCTGCCGGGCGCTCAGTGCGGAGAATGGCTGCTCGAAGGACCGGCGTCAAGGGCAAATTCCGGTCGCGGCGCGACGGAGCGCCGTCGCAGCTCGTGCAGGGGGCCACCCGCCGCGGGGGAGCGACGTCTCGGCACGACACGCGTCGTTCCGGCGGTCGGCGGGTCGCCGCGTCAGTAAGCGGGTGCGGCCGGAACCGGCGACCCAGACCGAACTGTCGACGCAGATCATCGGCGCGGACGCCGGCGGGACCGGGCGGTGTCGACGTCCAGCGTAACTGACCCCAGCAGATCCCTGAGCTCGTCGATTCGCTTCCTGCGTATCAGCTCGCGCAACGAGAGCACGACGGTATCGGTCTTCGACTTGAATCCGAGCAGGCGCTGCGCTTCCGCGAGCAGTTCCGACGGCAGATCCAATGTGGTACGCATGCGTTCACCACCCTGCGCCTCGCGGGGCTTGGCTACCTCGCCAGCGGGTGCGGCCGGAACTGGAACTTCACGAGGATCGGCTTCGACACCGACCGGTACTCGCCGTTCTCGACGGCGAGCCCGTCCTCGGCGTGCCACACCGTGTCGGAGCCGGTCGACGAGTAGACGCCGCGCCCCTTCCAGCCGGCGTCGGGATCGTCGATGCGGCCGTCGAGGCCGCGCGGGTGGAAGCCGGCCAGCGGGTAGGGCACGCGCATGACGACCGTCTCCCCCGTCTCGGGCAGCAGCGCCACCAGCGAGTCCGAGCCGGTGCCGGTGGCGATGGGCACGTTCTCGCCGAAGCCCAGGGTGTCGAACTGGTCGACCCAGTTGTAATGTCGACTGTCGGGGGGTCGCTCTCCGTCCGCTGGCGTCCAAAATCGCCGTATTCATTGGGGTTTTCGCAACCCAGTATTCCGCAGGCGTCCACCCCAACAGCATAGCGTCTCCGCCGTTCGGCTGTCACTCTGGCTGTCGGCCGGGTCGTGGTCTGCAGCCCCAGGCCCAGCTTTGGGGCTGGCTCGAGCGGGACGCCGCCAGCGAGCACGGTCCACGACGTCGGCGTGATGTCCAAGGGCGCGTAGACCTGTGCGCGTCGGGGCGGCACGAAGCTACGCTCGGCCCGACTCACGCGATGTTGTCGTAGTGTCGGGTGGGGGTCCGCCGACGTGGTGAGCCCACGTTCAGTCCCGAATCCACCCTTCGCGAAGCCCGCCGCGGAACAGGCCGCGCGCGTATGCCTCCGGTCGAATGCCCCACCGATTGCTCTTCCGAGGAACGTCGCCCGCCCGCTCCGCCGCTACGTACGCATGCACCACTGTTTCCTCGTCCTCGCCGTGTTTCTCCAAAGAGCAGCCGCATCATGGTCCGCTGCCCGAGGGGGCCGAAGTAGTGCCTGCCGTTGACCGAAATCGCTGGTTGCCGGTCCATCACTCCCCCTCTCCTCCCTCCGGGTCCACCATGATCATCGGTCCAGGCGACGAACGCGACTGGGGGTGGGACGTGTTGCGAGTCGGTCCGTACGGGCTGGTCCCGCAAGGTTGTTACGAGCTGGTGGTGATGCGTGCCGCGGTCCAAGTCTGGCAGCTCGGGGTCGACCTGCGGAACTGGTCGGAGGCGATTCGATGAGGCGTCTCGCGGTGGACCGATGAATGGCGCCACGCGGCCTCGGGTCGTGGACGGGACGCAGGGGAATGACCTGACGGGCGAACTCGGTGTCGCCAGCAGACGGGCGGCGGAGCTGCGAGCGGACTTGGCCACGGCTCGCGGATCAGGCGGCGGATCTCGCCACGGCGCCTGCCTACGGCCCGGCCGACGACCGCGCGGCGGCGGCGCTCCGGCGCGCCATCGACCAGCCGCGCGCCGATCCGATGCGGTGCGGCCAAGTCGGCAGCGTTTTTGTCGCGACAGCTCGACCGGCCGTCTGGCACAGCGCGTTTCTCGTAGCACGCAGAGTTCGGCGTGTTCACGCGGCGACGTTCGAGCTCACGGTCGGCGATGGCGACGTCGTGCGGACGGCGTCGCTCGACGGCGGTTCGGGCGCTCCCCAAGGGGAACACCCCGAGAGCACCCGGGCCGGGCACGCCCCGCCAGCGTCCTTCCTCGCGGGGGTTGTGTTGTGCCCCTTGCTCGCCTGGGCGTCTCGTCTCCGTTGCCGCGCACAGCGCGGCAACGGCAAGGCGCGCATAGCGCGCGATTTTCCAGCCGCCCGGCTGGGCAGAGTGGTGGGGCTACCGCATCCCCCCCCTGTGCCCCCGCCAGGGCCGTTTTCCGGAGGTCGTTCGTGTGGACGACGGGTTGCCGCGAGATAGGCTGCCCAGCCGTTCCATCAACTGGGGCGATCGGCGGCGTCAATCCTCGACGTGTTGGCGGGAAGTGCCGAGGCCCACGAGGCGTTCGCGGAGCTGGACGAGCACCGCAGGGGTCTCGGCATCGACTGACCGGAGAGGGTCACTCCGGCAGGACGCGGTAGACGAGCTTGGACGCCTCGATGTACTGCCGCGCTGACGGAACCGCGATCAGGGCCACGGCCGCGGCCCGGCGGCCGTCTGCCCGGGACAGCTCGATGAAGCTGCTGTCGACGGTGAACGAGACGCTGCAGATCGCCTCATCGCTGGCCGTGGTGTCGATCGTGTTGTGGATCTCGTCGAGGTCGGCGTCGTAGACGATGGCGTGAACCTTGAACAGTCCCGACCCGTACTCCGCCCGGTTGTACTGGGTCTGGAGGTCGTCATGGATGCAGGCGATCTCCAGCCAGCTCTCGCCCGGGTAGATCGACGGCTCGTAGACCCCGCCCTGGTGAATCTCTACTCGGAAGTAGGGTTGCCTCGCCGTCGACCCGCCTGGCGGCAGGAGCTGGCGCGTCATCGGCTGCTGGCCGATGGCTGCCACTCGGGCGAGCTTCTCCTGCACCCTCGCCTGCTCGCGCGCCGCGTCCTGGGCGGCGGCCGTTGTTGCGCTGACCGCCGTGATGATCACCGCCGTTACCGCTGCCGCTACGATGTGTGTCCTCATCGCTCCCTCGTTCGCAAAAGCACCCTACCGCAGCATGCTGAGTTGCATCGCGCGCCGGATGTTCCCCTTGTTCAGGTGGCAGGACTGCTCGCGGGCTGACGTGATGATCACCACATCAAGGTCCTTGTCGTGGTCGTTGACGATCTCGGCCACGTCTCGGATGGAGAACGTCGCGAGTGCCGTCGCCGTCTCTGCGGTCATCCCAAACAGGTTCCGACGCCGTTGGGTGTCGAACTCGATCGAGAGCGGCTGGAACACCGGGCCGTCCTCACCGCGCGCCCGGATGACAGCGTGCTGGGCGATCTCGGCCAGTGCCGAGTCCGTCATGTCATCGACCTGCGGCCGAATCGAGAGGCGCCTGACGGCAGCACAAGCTCACCGGCCAGTTCCTCTACTACAGGGCCGACCACTGCACCAACGAACGCGCCAACTGCGTCCGTGCCCGACGGCGACCTGATGCCCGAGGAACTGCCCCCGCCATCGTCTTTTGTGTAGACCCCTTGGGGGGCAACTCCCTGAGACTCTATCACATTGCAGGTGCCAAAAAAGAGATAAATAGGTGATAGACGTTATTATTTAAGTGGCAATACAGAGACAACAACGATCTTGATATCGACAGCGGCCTTGGACGCCGGCCTCGCGATGGCGGAACGCGCGCCGTTACCCTCCTCCCTCAACGATCTCGACCGAGTGACTACCGGCCCAGGACCTGATGCCGCCGGGCACCGAGGTGCGGCCGATGCGGACGCGAGAGTAGCCTTGCTCGCCCCCGCATGCCGGGCCCTACCGCGTGACGACCGATCCGGCGTACTACGAGAAGAGCTCGGAGCGTCGAGCTGTGGTCACCGGGCAACCCGTTCTTCAAGGGCGCCGGAGCTCTGGCCGGAAACCACCGACGTGGCCGCCAGCGTGACGCTGAAGGACTTGCTGGAGGGTGACGCGCCAGGAGAGCCGCGTCTCACCCGGCGGTCAGTTCATCAAGGAGCTCTCGTGTCCTCGACTCAGACCTGCACCTCTCGTGCGAGTCCCGCGAGTTCGTGGCCAGAACCGACCCCGATTCGAGTACGATTGGGCGGAGACGGTCCGGGGATCCAACCCGCAGGGGGGAGACCGACCAGCATGAGTCGTAGACTCTCGGAGGTCGAACAGCAGGCTGTTCGCGACACTCTGCCGGATTGCTGCCCCGCTTGTCGACGAGCGGGTGAGTACGTCGTGCGCGAGCATGTCGCCGGGGAGGGCGCCGAGTTTCTGCGGGCGGTACGGGCACGAGCAACCTGCGTTTGGTGCCGGCTCAACCTGTGGCGCCGGACCACCGTCAACGACAGTGGAACCTTCACCGATTGGAAGGCCGCCTGAACATGCCCAAGGGACCGAACGGGGAGTGGCGGCCGGCCGATCCGAACGCCTGCGCCGTGCACATGGGGCGCATCCTCACCGGAGAGATCGAGGAGACCTACGAGGCACCGGCGGACCAGCGCCGACCCCCGAACCCAGGGGCTGGCGGCCGCGCCGAGGGCCGGGCTCGGGCGGCGAAGATGGCGCCGGAGGAGCGATCCGCCAGCGCGAAGCGGGCCGCGGCGGCGAGGTGGGGATCAGGCTCGTGAAGTTCCACATTGAGAGCGAACCCAATCGACCCGTTTTCGTGGAGCAGAGTGGCGCCATGCGCGTTGAGCTCCGCTTCGACGAGCCCGGAACGCCCGCAACGAAATGGGTGGAACTGACAGCCTCAGAGGCTCGCCGGATCGCGTACGCGCTCCTGTGTACCGCTGAGTCGGCAGACACCACCGAGCAGCGGCTTCAACGCACACAGGGCGAACTCGAGAATCTCAAGCGATTCGTCATGGCGGGCAACCAGCGATGACCCCGAGTGCTGGGCCATCATCGCGGTCAGCGTCAGCATCGCCGGCTGTTCATCCGCATGGACGGGCATGTACGTGGTTTCGGAGAGCGAGTTGCCCGGTTGGAAGGGAAGGTCGACACGCTGATTGCAGCGTTCGTGAAAGCCAGAACCTTGAGTATGACCACGACGCGGGCCTGCGGCTAATCCAGACGCGGCACGTGGCGGTCATCATCGGCCGGGCGGACCGGCCAACAATCGGCGAGCGTCGTCCGTTCGCCCCAAGTCGGCCAGCGAGAAAACCGCCCGCTCGACATCGACGGCTCTCAGGTCTCGGCACGGGGCACCCGGCATTCCGTTGACCTTCGCGGCGATTCGCCAACACCAGCTTGCCCATCGCCCGTAGCAGGCCGCGTTGGCTCTCGTGATGGGAATACCCGTGTAGATCTTCAACTCTTGCATGAAGGGGAACCCGCATTGCTTCGCAACGCGGGCGATCTTGAGGTCCAGTACGGCAAAGCGGCTCGGATCCAGGAACATAAGGATCTTCGTCGTGAACGACATCTGGCTGAACTGCGGTAGTTTCAACTGCCTGAGAGCGCGCAGCTGTTCCGCGGCGGACTAGGAGGCTCTTGGTGCGTATTTCGGAGGAAGTGGAACACCGATTTCGGCCGAAGTGGAACATCGATTTCGGCCGAAGTGGAACACGGATTTCGGGAAGTGGAACACGGATTTCGGGATGTGGAACATCCATTCCGGGGGAAGTGGAACACCGGTTCCGGAGTCGTGAACGTTCGTCGGTAGCCTGATCGCGGCACGCTTCGCCTTCCGAGAGGAGGGTGAGGCGATGCCGGCACGGAGGCTGCTGATGAGGAAGATTCGCGAGGTACTGCGGCTCAGACACGGGCAAGGACTGTCCCACCAGGCGGTGGCCCGGGCCTGCGGCGTCGGCGTGGGGACCGTCAACCGCTATCTGCGGCGGGCGGCGGAATACGGGCTCGGCTGGCCGCTGCCGGCCGACCTGGACGACGCGGTGCTCGAAGCCCGGCTGTTCCCCCGCGCCGCCCCGGTGCGGGACCGGGTCCGGCCCGACTGTGCGCACATCCACCAGGAGCTGAAGCGCGACGGCGTCACGCTGCAGCTTCTCTGGGAGGAGTACGCCCAGGTCCATCCCGACGGCTACCGCTACACTCAGTTCTGCGGGATCTACCGGCAGTGGGCGCGGCGGCTGCGGCCGTCGATGCGGCAGGTGCACCGGGCCGGCGAGAAGACGTTCATCGACTTCTCCGGCAAGCGGCCGGCCTTGGTCGACCGGCAGACGGGGGAGCTGCGGCGGGTCGAGCTGTTCGTCGCCGTGCTCGGGGCGAGCGGCGTCACCTACGCCGAGGCGCCCGCGACCCAGCAGTTGCCTGACTGGGTCGACGCCCACGTCCGCATGGTCGAGTACTTCGGGGGCGCGACCGCCCTGTGGGTCCCCGACCAGCTCAAGAGCGCCATCACCCGCCCCTGCCGCTACGAGCCCGACGTCAACCGCACCTACGAGGACCTCGCCGACCACTACGGCGCCGTCGTCGTGCCCGCGCGGCCGAGGAAACCCAAGGACAAGGCCGCCGCGGAGAACAGCGTACTCCTGGTCCAGCGCTGGATACTCGCCCGGCTCCGTGACCAGACCTTCTTCGAGCTCGGCGCTCTGAACCGGGCGATCCGCGTCCTCCTCGACGCGCTCAACGACCGGCCGCTGAAGAAGCTCGGCGTCAGCCGCCGCGCCCTCTACGAGCAACTCGACCGCCCCGCCCTGCGGCCCCTGCCGGTCACGCGCTACGTCCTCGCGCGCTGGAAGGTCTGTCGCGTCAACATCTTCTGTGGCCTTCCTCCTTATGTGGTGTGCGAGCGACTGATCGGGGCTCCGTCGAATGTCGCGGGCGATCCGGGGCCACATAATGGTTGCGGTGTCTACAATGCGCGCAGGAAGGCCATGAGCCCTGCGTCCTCCCGCCAACGCTTCGCCGGGTTGTCCTCTTGCACTTCGCAGAGCGCGAGTGCTTTGGCTTTCATCTCAAGGTCGACCTCTGCGTAGATGTTCGTGGTGGTGAGCGACACATGACCGAGCCAAGCGCGAATCGTGTTGATGTCAACGCCGGCCCTCAGCAAGTGCGTCGCCGTGGTATGTCGAATCACGTGAGGACTGACTCGTTTGGCAGCCAACGACGGGACCTGCACGCTGAGCCGGCGCACATGGCGCGTGACGAGAGTGTGAATCCCGAATCGCGTCAGGGGGTGCCTACAGCGATTGAGAAACACGCGTTCCGTTGGAGCCCGACCGTGGGTCAGAGCACGTAGCTCCGTGACGGTCCGCGACCAGAGGGGACAGTGGCGGACCTTGTTCCCCTTGCCGAGGATCCTGACCGACGCATACCCGTGGTCGCCAAGCTCGAGGTGGCCCACGGTGAGCTGGGCGGCCTCATCCGCGCGTGCGCCCGTGTTGTAGAGAAACAGGAGGACGGCGTGGTCTCGACGACCCTGTGGCGTGTTCCGGTCCGGCGCAGCCAACAGGGCGTCGATTTCTGACTTCTCGAGATAGGTTACGGGTGTCTGCCCGCATTTCCGAAACGGGATGTCGCGGATGTGGCCCGACCACTCGATGTGCTCCGGACTGTGTCGGCCGACGAACCCGGCAAACGCACGAATCGCGGCGAGGCGTTGATTACAGGTCGCTGGGGAGCAGCCTCGGGTGACGGTGATTGCGTGAAGAAACTGCCGCACCCGATCGGCGCTGAGGTCGTCGACCGCGAGTCGGTCGACGGACACGCGAGCGCGGTCACTGGCGAACGGCACCAGCCGGGCCAGCGTATCGCGGTAGCTGCGCTGGGTGTTGCGCGCGAGGTTGCGCTCGTGCACCAGGTGCTCCAACAAGAAGCGACGGATCCATGGGCCGAGTCGGGTGATGGTATCGCGCATCGTCGTCCTCCATGCTGGCATAGCGTTCGAACCGGACACAGGCGGCGCGCAAGAGCTCCGGGGTCATCGTGAGGTACGCCTGCGTGGCCGCCACGTTGACATGTCCCAGGTACGTTGACAGATGGGGCAGGAGCGTTTGTACGTCAGCGCCGCCGCGGTACCACGTCGTCAGGCGCCGGACAACGAACGTGTGGCGGACGTCGTGCAGCCGTGGCTGGTATCGCGCACCGTCCCGTCGGACCACCCCGGCGCAGTGCCGCAGCTGCGCAAACGCGTGCCGGAGGGTCGGGCCCCGGAGGGGCGCCCCGTGGCGATCAACGAAGAATGCCGTCGCCTCGTCCTGGGGCGCGCCGTCGATCTGCTGTCGGTCGGCATAATGCTGTAGCGCCCGAGTGAGGTCGGCCCCAAGGGGCACGAGCCGTGTCTTGTAGAATTTCGTCTCGCGGATGGTCAGCAGCGCGACGGAGAGATCGACATCGCCCCATGTGAGTCGCCGTGCTTCCCCGACACGCACCCCGGCGCCATACAGCAGCAAGAGGAGTGCTCGGAAGGTGTGCGGTTCGATGTGGAGGGGCGGTCGCCGATAGTGTGTCGTCGCGTTGAGGAGCCGACACATCTCGGCGCGCGTGAAGATGTACGGCTCGATCGACGGCGGCAGTTTCGGCACTGTGGTGGGCAGCGGGGTTTGCGCGACCCAGTGCCGCCCGACCGCGTAGCGATAGAATCCGCGCAGCGCAGAATACTTCCGATGCCAGTACCGCGTGAGCGGGCCGGTACCGTTCACGAAGGCATGGACGCGGGCGACCGGGATGTCGGCGAAATCAACGGTCTCGCCGACGGCGCGGCAGAACGTGCCCAAGACGCTGGCCGTGGCGCGGAAGTCTGCGCCAGTGGCTTGCCGCAGCGCGACGTACCGATCGATGGCTTCGCGGAGAGTCATGCGAGTCCCTCCAGCGAGGCATCGGCGACGCGCCGGAGATTCTCCAGGTCCACCTTTGCGTAGACGCGCGTGGCAGCCGGTGTCCGATGTCCGAGATACTCGCCGATCTGCCAGAGGGAGAGCCCCTGCTGGAGCAGGCGCGTGGCACACGCATGGCGCAAGGCATGGGGGCCCTGATGGCGGAGGGGCAGGTCCAACGGCCGCAACCGACGATTGACGACCTGCCACAGGGCACTGTTTCCCAACGGTCGAATCGGCGCCTTGAGGGACAGAAAGATCTCGCGCTGGGCACACGAGTGCGGTCTGATTCGCAGGTACCGCACGAGGGCATCACGGAAAGGTTGGCACAGTGGGTAGCGTTGCATCCGCGGCCGCTGTTTCGACCGCGTGACGGTGAACACCTCTGCGTGCCAGTCGATATCGTCGAGGCGCAGCCGGCGCACTTCGCCGACCCGCAAGCCATACACCGCGAAGAGGAGTAGCAGCGCCCGGTCCCGGATCTGAGCGGGCGTGTCACCCTGCGCGTCTGCGCACAGGCGTCGCACCTGGTCCCAGGTAGGCCCCGCGGGCACCTGTTCGCTCGCGTAGACGCGGGGCACCAGTATCCCCGCCGCCAGCCCCGGGGCGCACCACTGTCGGCGTTCGGCGTACCGGACAAACGACCGAAGCGTGTAGACATAGGTTCGGATCGAGGCGAGGAATTGTCAAATGTTGTGGATCGGCCCTTGACGTGATCAGGCGGCCTCCTTCCGATCCTCCGTCTGCGAGCTGATCTGGATGACGCCATCGACGAAGGCCACGCCGGCCCGGACCAGGGGCAGCAGGTGCGCCCCGTTCAGCCGGCGCCATCGCCGTTGCGCCATCGCCACCAGCTTGTAGGCCATCAGCAGCCCCTTGGTGCGCGAGCCCGCGCCCTTCGTCACCCGCTGCCGAAGACGCACCGTCGCAAACACCGATTCGATCACGTTCGACGTCCGCAGGTGAAGCCAGTGCTCCGCCGGGAAGCCGAAGAACGCCAGCAGCGCCTCCCGGTCCTCTGCCAAGCACGCCGCCGCCTTCGGGTACTTCGCCTCGAACTCGGCAACGAAGGCGTCGATGCCACGCTCCGCGTCGATTTTCACCGGCGCATACATGATGTCCCGCAAAGCCCGCTTCGCACGCGGCCGAAGACGCTTCGGCAGCTTGTCGAGCACGTTGGCCAGCTTGTGGCACCAGTCCCGCTGCACCGTCGTCTCCGGCCACACGTCCCGCAACGCCGACCAGAAGCCCAGCGCCCCGTCCCCAATCGCCACCGCCGGCGCCCGCAGTCCACGCCCACGCAGGTCCCGCAGCACGCTCGCCCAGCTTTCCTGGCTCTCCCGATAGCCGTCCTCCAGCGCCACCAGCTCCTTGATGCCGTCCGCCCGCACCCCGATCACCACCAGCGTGCACAGACGGTCCTCCTCAAGCCGGATGTTGAAGTGAATCCCGTCGACCCAGACGTAGACGTAGTCGCAATCCGACAGGTCGCCGCGCCGGAACGCCTCGTACTCCTCGTCCCAGGCCGCCGTCAGCCGCGAGATGGTCGTCGGACTCAGGCCTGCCGCGTCCTTCCCCAGCAGCGCCGGCAGCGACTCCCGGAAGTCGCCCGTCGACAGACCTCGCAGATACAGCAGCGGCAGCACCTCGGAAACCTGCGGAGAGCGGCGCATATAGGGGGGCAGAATGCGGCTGGTGAACCGCTCGCGGCCGCCGTCGCCATCGACCCGCTTGTCGTTCACCCGCGGCGCCCGCACCCGCCACGTGCCCGCCCCGCACGTCACCGTGCGTTCCTGCGCCTGGCCGTTCCGCACCACCAGCCGGCGCCCGTCCGCGTCGCGCGTGTCTCCGAACCGCTCGATGTACTCCGCCACCTCGGCCTCCAGGGCCGTCATCAGCATCCGCCGCGCCCCCTCGCGAGCCAGCGTGTCCAGTGTCGGCGGTTCGGCCGGTTCCTCGTCCGGGCCGACGTTGCCGACCCCTTCACCAGCCAACGTCGTCGTGTGTTCGTCGCCGGCCGCGGGGTTGTCTTCGCTCCTGTTGTCGGGTACCGTCAGCATGGGTGGTGTCTCCTTCCCCCCGGCGTGCCAGCCAGGGTGTTTTGGGTTGATTCACACGGAAGGATACGCCACCTGTCTCACGCCCCGATCCACAACATTCGGTTATACCTCGATCGAGGCGCGTGTGCAGCCATCGCGGATGCCCTTCCGGGCAATGGCATCATCGAGGTCCACCAGGGTGAGATCCCGCATACCATGTCCATCAGCGAAGAGGCGTCTGAGGAGCTCTCCAATCGACTTACATCGCGTGTAGACGGTCGATGGAGCGAGGCCTTGTTCAGCGCGCATGTAGTGGGCATACTCCGCGACCAGAGCCGCGCCCGGGGCGTCAGCTTTGCGGGGCTCATGTAACCGCCCCAGGAATCGCAGCCATCCGACCGCGGTCGACGTGAAGATCGCCCGCGCCAGCGCGGCGTCTTTCCGGGCGTGATGCAACGGCGTGCGAGACACCCATCGGTCGGCGGCAGCGTGGATCTCCTCCAAGCAGATCTCCCCGGAGGGTTGCAGGTCCATCGTCCGAGTCACGGCGAGCTGGTACGCGGCAACGCTCTTCAGCGTGGCTCCCGCCGCACCTTGATCCGCACGGTGGTGGAGATAGCCGAGGCGTTGATCGGACATCGGGGCAGCGACATAGCGCTGAACGGTCCGCCGACAGGTGAAGAGTTGGTCGAACATGGCTCGAATCTCCTTGAGAAGGGTGAAGACTCGATCATGCCCCGGATCTGTTTATGTGGCGTGTCGCCGCCAGAAATGCCAGGTGCCACGGCGGGAAGCCGCAACTGCACCACATAAGGAGGAGGGCCACAGAAGATGTTAAATGTGGTGCACCACATTTAACATCGACTACCACGTGGAGGTCGACCGCCACCTCTACAGCGTGCCCCACCAACTGGTCCGCGAGCAGGTCGAGGTCCGCCACTCCGCCGCAACCGTCGAGGTCTTCTTCAAGGGCCGGCGCGTGGCGTCTCACCCCCGGCGCCACGACCGTCGACCGTCCACCGTGGCCGAGCACATGCCCAGCGCCCATCGCGCCCACGCCAAGTGGACGCCCTCGAGGCTCATCGGCTGGGCCGAGAAGGTCGGACCCGCGACCGCCCAACTCGTCACCCGCATCCTCGAGAGCCGCCCCCACCCCGAGCAGGGATACCGGACCGTGCTGGGCATCATGCAGCTGGGGCGGCGGTACGGCGACGCCCGGCTCGACGCCGCCAGCGCCCGCGCCCTGGCCATCGGCTCGTGCCACTACCGCACCGTCAAGAACATCCTCGCCGCCGGCCAGGACCGCCTGCCCCTGGAGCCGCCGGGTGAGGCGACCCCGACGCCCATCCACACCAACATCCGCGGCGCCGACTACTACGCCGCAGCCACCCAGGAGGACCCATGCTGATCGAACAGACCCTCGACAAGCTCAACGCCATGAAGCTCGGCGCCATGGCCGACGCCTGCCGGCACCAGCTCCGGACCGACGAGGCCGCCGCCCTCGGCTTCGAGGAACGCTTCGGCCTCCTCGTCGACGTCGAGTGGACGGCCCGCGAGCAGCGCAAGCTCGACCGCAGGCTCCGCACCGCCAAGCTGCGTCATCCCGCCACCCTCGAGGCCGTCGACTTCACCCACCCCCGCCAGCTCAACCGCCAGCAGGTCCTGACCCTCGGTGCCTGCGCCTGGATCGCCGAGCGCCACAACCTGCTCGTGATCGGCCCGACCGGCATCGGCAAGAGCTTCCTCGCGTGTGCGTTCGTTGAACGGGCCTGCCGCCGCGGCTTCACCGCGCGCTACGTCCGCATGCCGAGCCTCCTGCACGAGCTCGCCGTCGGTCGCGGCGACGGCTCCTACGCCCGGCTGCTCGCCCGGCTGACCAGATTCGACCTGCTCGCCATCGACGACTGGATGCTCGCACCGCTCCGCGACGCCGAACGCCGCGACCTCATCGAGGTCGTCGAGGACCGGGCCGAGCGGGCCTCCACCCTCATCGCCAGCCAGTTGCCCGTCACCGACTGGCACGCCGTCATCGGCGACCCCAACCAGGCCGACGCCATCTGCGACCGCCTGCTCCACGACGCACATCGCATCGAGCTGAAGGGCCGCTCGATGCGACGGACGCACCGCGCTCCGAAGACTCGCACGGGGGAAACGAGGTGAGCCAAGTGCTCAACGACCTCGTGAGCGCCCGGCCGGTCCCGGGCTCCCGAGCCGCCTTTCGCCGCCCTTCCCCGCGCCGTTACGTAACGGCGCGGGACAGCACCGGTGGCGTTGGCGAACGCGGAGCGGCAGGCGCGCTACCGGAGCGGCGGCAGGCTGGCGAGTCCCGGGTCCGGTACCCGGCCGGCGGACCGGAGATCTCGCGGCCACAGAACGACGCCCCCACGAAGAGCAGCCCGGCGCTACGCGCCAACCGGTGTCGGTTCGGCTGCTCCGACGACGAAGAGCGTGTCGTCTCCGCGAACCGCAGCTCGCGGAACCCCTCGCCGGGTCGACGACCGGGCGTTGCTCGAGCAGGTCTGCAATCTGGATCGTTGTACTCTTCGAACACACGGCTGTCACGGCGGGGGCACGGGTAGAATCTCAGGTACCGAATGGGAGGGACCGACCGCTCAACGTCGCTGCGCTCCGACGAGCGTTCCACTTCGCCGAAATCCGTGTTCCACATCCCCGGAATGCGTGTTCCACTTCACCGAAATACGCACTTGGCACGGAGTGCACGAAGTTCATGAACCGGACGAGCCGAGGATCGTTCCGCTGAACCCCGTCCCGGAAGACGCCTACCCGGTCGCGTTGCCGACCCGGCGTTTGCGCCCATCCCCAGTAGAGCACGTTCGACAATCCATCCCTCACTGCACCGGGGTCGAGGCTGCACATCAGTTGGCCTACGCACTTCCCCACGCGTCGCATGGCCTCATGAGGACGAACCTCCACCCCGTGGGGCGGTTCCCGCCCGCGCTCGAAATCGAAGGCGACCGGTGGAAACGAGTAGAGCCCGAGCGCTTCGCACAGCAGCGCCGCGTAGTCGTCCAACGGAGATCCCGGCAATGTCATTCCTCCGGAATGCTCGTCAGGCGACACGCTCTACGATGTCGTGTTCCGGCGAACGGTTGGGGTTGCTTGGGACGACCGGAGAGAATTGCATACGGAACGAGCAACGACCGCCCCAAGTTACTGATAACACGCCAGTTACGCTATTTCGCCAGCGGGTGCGGCCGGAACTGGAACTTCACGAGGATGGGCTTCGACACCGACCCGTACTCGCCGTTCTCGACCGCGAGCCCGTCCTCGGCGTGCCACACCGTGTCGGAGCCGGTCGACGAGTAGACGCCGCGCCCCTTCCAGCCGGCGTCGGGATCGTCGATGCGGCCGTCGAGGCCGCGCGGGTGGAAGCCAGCCAGCGGGTAGGGCACGCGCATGACGACCGTCTCGCCGGTCTCGGGCAGCAGCGCCACCAGCGAGTCCGAGCCGGTGCCGGTGGCGATGGGCACGTTCTCGCCGAGGCCCAGGGTGTCGAACTGGTCGACCCAGTTGTAATAATTGTAGTCGGCGCGGACGTCGGTCCCCTTGAACGTGGGACCCGGCAGGGGATGGAGGGTCCATCCCTCCGCGCAGTGCCGCCCGGTGTGTGCGTCGGGCCCGGTCAGGCGCCCGCACTTGCTCCGATCGAAGCTGGCGAGGTGGTTGGTCCCCGAGAGCGCCGTCCAGAGGACGCCGTTCGTGTCGACGTCCAGGCCGCGCGGCATGAATCCGCGCTCGCCCGCCGCCTCCACGTCCCAGCGCTCGGACGGCACCTCGAACACCTCGGCGATGCAGCTCTCCGGCGGGTCGTCGCCCACCACCAGGCGGACGATCCGCCCGGGATAGGAGTCCTGCGCGCCCCAGACGGAGCCGTCGACGGGGTTGACGATGATGCCGTACGCCCCCACCGTGACCCGCGTGTCCCGCGCCGGGTCGAAGTCCCAGGTGCTCGCCGTCGGGTCCTCCTCGAAACGGCTGGCGCGGGCCACCGCCGGCTCGTTCCACGGCTTCGTGATGCGGCCGTCGCCGTTGGTGTCGACCACCGTCGGACACCACCCCTGCGCGAGCCGTCCGTCGCCGGTCTCGTCGAAGAGCTTCGTGTCGAGCCAGCCGAAGACGTCGCTGTTGGGCCGGCTGAGAAACAGGGTCTCGTTCTCGTCGTGCGCGAACTGCAGGTGGTGGCTGCCGAAGCAGGTGTCCACCATGGTGAACTCCCCCGTCTCGGGGTCGTAGTAGCTCACGTTGCGGCCCGACCGCTCCACCGGGAAGTAGCGCGCAAACCGGTTGTCCGCGCCCTCCAGGCACCAGTCCGGCTGGTTCTCGGGCGGCCGCAGCGTCGCCGTGTACCAGACCCGGCCCCGGCTGTCGAGCATCGGGTTGTGGATGCTCGCGGGGTTGAAGCGCGCGAGGCCGGCGAGGCGCGACGGCGGGTAGCCCGACTGCGCGTAGGACGCGCGCATCGTCGAGCGGTCGGCCAGCGTGGGGATGCGCACCATCGTCGCGGTGTGGGTGTTCGGGTCGAGCATGGCGAGGTTGTCGTTGGCGATGTCCACGCCGTAGATCGGACCGTTGGCGTTCACCGTCGGGTTGCGCTTGTCGGTGGACGCCTCGTCGTGGATCTTCCCCATCTCGTCGGTCCACTCCCACTGGGTGAGGACCAGGTTGCGTTCGACCCCGCGCGGGCGGGGCGGCGCCGGCGGCGCCTCGCCGGTGGCGATGCGGTCGCTCCAGTCGGCGAACATGCGCAGCCCGCGCCCGCGGCCGAACCGCGACATCCACATGCTCATCTCGGCCCCGCGCTGCCCCATGCGGACGCGCGCGTCCCAGGCGTCGGCGGCCGAGTCGTGGTCGAGCCCGTCCGGATGCCCGCGCGTGAACTCGCCCCCGACCTGGTGGCAGCGCAGGCACGCCTTCACGTTGTAGAGGTACTCGTCGCGCGTCCGCAGCTCCTCGCTGATGCCGTTGCCCTCGGGGCCGGTCCCCGGGAACTCGCCCGCCGCGGGCACCTCGATCAGCGACAGCCAGTACGCGGCCGGATAGACCGCCGCGGCCTCCTGTGGCGTCTGCGCGGCGACCGCCGTCAACCGCAGGTCCTGGCCCGGCACCGCCGTCACCGGCGTCGAGTCGACCAGCCCGTAGCCGCGCACCCAGACCGAGTAGCTCGCCTCGGGCAGCTCCGGCAGCAGGAACCGGCCGTCGTCGCCGGTCACCACGATCTTGCGGAACGTCGTCGGCAGATCGCCGGTCTCGGCGATGACCCAGACCCCCGCCTCGGGACCGGAGCCGCTGCCGACCGCGCCGGTGATGGCCGCGGAATCGTTCTCCTGCGCGACGAGCGCGAGCACCGCTGCCCCTGTCGCCAGCAGCATCCCCACCGCCAACCGTCCCAGTCTGCGTCGCATCGTGGTCTCCCGATGTTCCTCGGCCTCTCCGGCCGTCCTCGTGCCGACGATGACGGTTCGCACCGCCGGCGTCAAGAGCCGGTGGGGCCGCCATCGATGGATATCGTTCTGGTGGCGATGTAGAAGTGACGTCGTGATCAAGACACAGACTCAGCTGCCCGACGCGCTGTATCGCGGCATCGAGCGGCTGGCCGCCTCCCGGGAGTGGTCTCTGGCCGAGACCATGCGGCGAGCGGCCGAGCAGTTCCTGGCCCGGCATCCCGTCGTGACGCCGCCCACGTCGCCCTGGCGGCCGCCGGTGTCGGACACGGCCGGCTGGCGCGGACTGAGGCACTAAGGACAGTGATCGATATAGATCTGCCAACTGCACCCAGGCACGACCCGCTCTCTACCGTCCTCCGAGCGTGCCGCGTGGCAAGGTTATTCCCGTCACCGTCCTAAGCGGTTCGCGAAGCCCCGCTCGACGACGTCCCCGTGCCTGGGCGCGTCAGTCGCGGAGCGTGATCTTCTGGACGCGCCAAGTCAGCAGCTCGGCGACCCAGACCTCGTCGGCCGAGGGGCACGCCAGGCCGTGGATCCAGCCGAACTGGCCGACGGCCTGACCGTCCCGGCCGAAGTAGCCGAGCACGGTGCCGTCGAGCGACATCTTGTAGATGCGGCCGGGGAACATGTCCTGGGTGAACATGACCGGGTCGGGCCCCGGCGTGATGCAGATCGAGTTGGGCCACAGCGAGTTGTAGCTGCCGTCGGGCAGACGTCCGAAGCTCGCCACCTGGGGCGCATAGTCGGCCGACACCGGCGCCTGCCGCCGCAGGTCGGCCAGCGTGATCTCGCGCACGAACGTGCCGTCCGACTCGAACACCTGGACCCGGTTGTTGGACCGGTCGGCCACGTAGACGCGGCCCTGGTCGTCGGCGGCGATGCCGTGGGGGACGCGGAACTGTCCCGGCGCGCTGCCCCGCTCGCCCCACGAGCCGACCCAGTTGCCGTCGGCGTCGTACTTGGCGACCCGGGCGTTGTTGTAGCCGTCGCTGAAGTAGACGTTGCCGTCGGGATCGAAGGCGACGTCGGTCACCTCGTCGAAGAGCCCGTCCCGCGCCGGCGGCGGCAGGGCGTCGGGCGACTCGTAGTACGGCGGGCGCAGGGAGTGCGGCGGACAGTTCGGCCCGGTGCAACGGGGGTATCGGGCGTGGGTCGATTCCGCGCGACGGCCGAAGACCTGGAGCACGCTGCCGGCCGGGCTCAGCTTGACGGCCATGCTCGAGCCGTTGTCGACCAGCCAGATGTTGTCGTCGGCGTCCACCCGGACCGCGTGCGCCCACGCCTTCGAGTAGAGGTTGCCGCCGATCTCGCGGACGAAGGTGCCGTCGGGCGCGAACTCGTAGAGCGAGGCGGCCCGGGGGGCGATGATGGTGGCTTCGCCCCCTGTCCGGGTGTACACGAAGACGTGTCCGCGGGAGTCGACGGCGACCCCGGCGGCCTCGCCGAGATAGAGATCGGGCGGCAGCCGCAGCGGTGCCTCCGCGTCGTACTCGAGCTCGGGCGCGGGCTGGCCATGGGCGGAGGCGACGGCGAGCAGCAGACAGAACGTGGCGACGAGAGCGGAACCGCGCATGTGAAGACCTCTTTCTCCGTGGATTGCGATGGTCGCCCGATTGCGATGGTCGTCGCCCCGTGCCATACGGCGGCCGCGAGTCGCGGCGCGCGCGGGCTGGCGAGGCTAGCGTTCCTGCGGGACGAAAATGTCGCGGGCGGGCATCTCGACCGCGGGCAGCGTCTCGGGGTTCATGACGGCATCGGGGGCGATGATGCCGTTCTCCGCGAGAATCCAGGCGACCAGCCCGTAGACCTCGTCGGCGGCGAGGGTGCCCGGCGCGTCGGACGGCATCGCGCGGCGGATGTAGTCGAAGAGCGTCGTGGCATGGGGCCAGTAGTTGCCGACCGAGAACGCCACGTCGTCGCGCCCTGCGCGCCACGCCTCGTAGCGCGGGCCGAACGGGGGCGTGCTGTCGGGGTCGTAGCCGACCAGCCGGTCCGCGACGCCGCCCTCGCCGGCCGGCCCGTGGCAGACCGCGCACTGCGCGGCGTAGACCGGGGCGCCGCTCTCGGCCGTCCCCGATCCCTCGGGAAGACCGGCGCCGTCCGGCATGACGTCGATGTCCCACGCGGCGATGTCCTCGGCCGTCGCGGGGCGGCCGAACCCGAACCGCTCGGCCTGCGGCTGCGCCTCGCCCGCCGCCTCCACCGCGCCTGTCGCCGCCTGCGCTTCAGCGGGGCCGGTCGCCCCATGCACGGCCACGCCGGCCGCGGACGGCAACAGGAACCCACCCGCCGCGAGGCCGGCGAGGAGCGCGAAACAGGCGCTGGCGGCGCGGGAGCGCACGAGCCTCGTCGCCGGAGGTCTGCCCCGTAGCGCGGCGCGGACGCCAACAGGTCGGGCTGCGCGGGGAACGAAGCCGTCGGGCGACGACGGACGGGCTACGCGTCCCATGGCTCCTCCACCCGGTACTCGACCTGCCCGTCCGTCCGGATGCGCCACGCGGTGATCGGGTTCAGGTGGTACCGCCGGGCCCGCCGCCCGCGCACGGCCCTCAGGGCGGCCCGCGTCGGCTGCACGTAGCCGGTGTCGTCGACGGCCCGGCTCATGATCTCGGTCTCGGCCCCATCCCAGCGCCACAGATGGCGGAAGCGGGTGTGCGCCTGCCGCAGCACCGGCCCCTGCAGGCGGGCCTCCTGCCAGGTGCCGCCGCCGTCGGTGCTCACCTCCACCCGCGCAATCGCGCCCCGCCCCGACCACGCGATGCCGCGCAACTCGATCCACCCCGGCTCGACGACGTCGGGCCAGGCCGGCGCGGTGATGATGGAGCGGGCGTCGAAGACGAAGCTGAACTGCCGCGCGGTGCCGTCGGCGAGCGGGTCGGTGTACTTCGACGTCTCCTCGCGGGTCATGAACGGCCGGTCGGCGAGCTCGATGCGCCGCAGCCACTTCACGTTCGAGTTGCCCTCCCACCCCGGCAGCAGCAGCCGCGCCGGATAGCCCTGCCCCGGCCGCAACGCCTCGCCGTTCTGGGCGTAGGCCACGAAGGCGTCGTCCCGCGCCTTCTCCATGGGGACGCTGCGCGTCATCACCGCCGCGTCCTGGCCCTCGGCGAGGAACCAGGTGGCGTCGGGGCTGGCCCCCACCTCGCGAAAGAGCGTGGCCAGCGACACGCCCGTCCACTCGGTCGTCGACGTCATGCCGCAGACCCCCTCGGGCTTCGTCTCGGGCCCCGCCCCCGTCGGGTAGTTGCCCGAGCACTCGAGGAAGCAGATGCGCGACGTGGCCGGGAAGCGCTTGAGGTCGGCGAGGGTGAACACCATCGGCCGCTCGACCATGCCGTGGACGAGGAGCCGGTAGTCGTCGGGGTCGACGGCGGGAATGCCCGCGTGATGGCGCTCGAAGTGCAGGTCCGACGGCGTGATCGTCCCCTGCAGGTCCTGCAGCGGCGTGCGCGAGGCGACCGGCCCCCGGGCATCGCGCTGGATCGTGACGTGGGGCGAGCGTTCGCCCCGCGGGCTGGCCCCCGACCCCGGCCGGCTGGTGGTGTCTCCGCTCTGTGCACCGGCACGCCCGGCCGCGGACGGAATGGCCGCCGCGCCAATCGCGCCGGCCAGCAGCTCGCGACGGCTGACTCTATTAAGCATGGGCTCTCTCCTGACTTCCCCCTGCATCCTACCCCGATGCACGCGCCCTGTCGACGCGGGACACCGCCAGCGCTGCTTGCCGGCGGCGGCATTCTGTCGACCGCAATAACCCGGTTCAACAATCGCCAGCCGGCGCAGGACACCGCCGCCACGCTCGCCAGCGGAGCCCGCGATCCCGGTGCTGGAGTTCATCCCGGCCGATGCTGCGCCGGCCAGGACCCGCCTCGCGCACGAGCCCGGACGGCGTGCTGCTCCTGCCGCGCCGGCCAGGACCCGCCTCGCGCACGAAACGCACCGCGTGCCGCGCCTCCACGGTCGGGGTGTCGTCGCGGGCTTCCGCTACCGGTTCGCAGGCTGCGTTTACAGAAGCTCCACCAGCGGCTATCGTAGAGCGTTGGGGCGGCCGTACTGAGGTGGGCGCCCGTGACTGGGAGATAGAGCCATGACGATGGTGAAGGGTCGGAGTGTTGCGTCGGTGCTGGCGGTGGTGCTCGTCGTGCTGGCCGCCGGTGCGGCCGCCGGTCAGGACGCGCCGCGGACCCCGTGGGGCGCCCCGGACCTGCAGGGCGTCTGGGACTTCAAGACCGCCACGCCGCTCCAGCGGCCCGAGGACCGCGGAGAGCAGGCGTTCCTGACCGAGGAAGAGGCGGCCACCATCGAGCAGGAGCGGGTGGAGCGGAACATCCGCCTCTGGGAGGCGGCGCCCCGCCGCACCGAGGCCGGGGGCAACGTCGGCGGCTACAACAACTTCTGGCTCGACTTCGGCACCAACGTCATCGAGGACCGCCGCACGTCGCTCATCGTCGATCCGCCGAACGGGCGCATCCCCGCCCTCAGCGACGAGGGGCAGCAGCGCGCCGACGAGCGCCGCGCGTACCGGGAGGCCCACCCCGCCGACACCTACACCGACCGCAACGCCTTCGACCGCTGCATTCTCGGGTTCAACACCGGGCCCCCGATGACCCCCGGCTTCTACAACCAGAACATGCAGCTCTTCCAGACCCCCGACCACGTCGTGGTGCTCAACGAGATGGTCCACGACTCGCGCATCATCCCCCTAGACGGCCGCCCCCGCCCCGACATCGAGTCGTGGACCGGCGAGTCGCGCGGCGTCTGGGAAGGCGACACACTGGTGGTCGAGACCACCCACTTCAGCGACAAGCACGGCTACCGCGGCTCGACCCCGGACCGCCACCTCGTCGAGCGGTTCACGCGGGTCGACGCGGACACGCTGCTCTACGAGTTCACGATCAGCGACCCGGCCACGTGGTCGGCGCCGTGGACGGCCCAGGTCCCGATGCAGCTGACCGAGTTGCCGCTGTTCGAATACGCGTGCCACGAGGGGAACTACGCCATGCCGAACATCCTGGGGGGCGCGCGGCTGGAGGAGCGGACCCGGGAGAGCGAACAGGATCGAGCGGCGCGGGGCAGGTAGGGGACTGAGCGGCGATGCCGCACGCCCCCCTCTCGGGAGCACCGATGACCAGACAGCTGACCGCGATCATCGAGCGCGAGGGCGACGGTTACGTCGCTCTCTGCCCCGAAGTGGATGTCGCCAGCCAGGGAGATACCGTCTCCGAGGCGCGAGACAACCTGGAGGAAGCCCTCGCGCTGTTCTTCGAGACAGCCTCCGCGGAGGAAACGAAAGGCCGCCTGTGCAACGAGATGTACGTGACGCCTGTCCAGATACCGGTTGGATAGAGCCTGTATTCGGTGGCGTAACGACCCCGCCCGTTTGTTCCGTGGAGGACGGACGGTCACTGACGCGCTTCCCGCGCGTGGAGTGGGGCCTTGCCGCCCCGGCCCAAGGCGCTCCGCACCCGGCGGCTGCCCCGTCAACCGTTTCCCGAGCACCCGTCCCCCTCCGCCAAGCCGCAGTTCCGAGTTCATGCCGACACTCCCCCGTCGGCACTAGCGAGCCGTCGTAAATAAACATTTCCCGTCCAGCTGTCGTCTTCTGCGTATATGCCTTTTGAAGGACAGCCGATTCATCTGACCGACACGCAACGCGATGACCTCAAGGAGATCGCCCGGTCGAACGCCTTGCCCGCAGGGTTCGTCCAGCGCGCCACGATCGTGGTGCTCCTCGCCGATGGCGTCTCCGCACGAGCGGTGGAGACGAAGCTCGACGTGTCGCGACCGACCATCGCCAAGTGGCGCCGGCGGTTCCTGGAGCACGGCGTGGAAGGCCTGACCAACCGCCACCGGGGCCGGCCGCCCCGCAAGTTGACTGCACGCGTGCGCGCCCGGGTGCTCGCGGCCACGCGGCGCCCGCCGCCTGACGGCACGACGCACTGGTCCTGCCGGCGCCTCGCGGCCCATCTCGACGTGAGCAAGGACATCGTACAGCGCGTCTGGCGCGAGGCGGACCTGCGGCCGCACCGACTGGCCCGCTACATGGCGTCGAACGACCCTGACTTCGAGACGAAGGCGGCCGACATCATCGGTCTCTACCTGGACCCGCCCCGTCATGCGGCGGTGTTCTGCATCGACGAGAAAACCGCCATCCAAGCCCTCGACCGGCGCCACCGCGTGTTGCCGCTGTCGCCGGGCCGGGTCGAGCGTCACGGGTTCGAGTACAAGCGGCACGGTACGCTGTCGCTCTACGCGGCGCTGAACGTGCGGACGGGCGAGGTTCAGGGCAAGACGACGGCCCGGCACACGAGCCCGGACTTCGTGGACTTCCTCGGGCAAGTGGTCGCCACCCGTGCAATCGACGAGGAGATCCACGTGATCCTCGACAACCTGTCGACGCACAAGACGAAGCTGGTGAAGGCGTTCCTGGACGAGCATCCCAACGTGACGCTGCACTTCACGCCGACGTATTCGTCGTGGCTGAACCAGGTCGAGCTGTGGTTCTCGAAGGTGCAGCGGGACGTGCTGTCGCGGGGCATCTTCACGTCGACGGCGGACCTGGCGCGGAAGCTGCGGCGGTACATCGACGCCTACTCGAAGTGCGCGAAGCCCTTCCGCTGGAAGTACGCGAATTCCACGCGGCGCATCACCCATGGAAAATCTAACTCCAAGACAGTCCACTAGCGACCAAGGTCGAGTTCACGCGGGTTCCGGGTCGCCGTCCGGGAGCGGCGTGAGCCACACCATGTCGCGATGAGCGACCGAGCGAAAAGCCCGGTGGAGGCCGAGAGATGCCGATGTGTTTTGTAATCCAGCCGTTCGACGAAGAGAATGACAAGCGATACGAGGAGGTATACAAACCGGCACTTGAAAGATGCTACCGTTGAAGCTTATCGAGTCGATAGGGACCCGAGCGTAGCCGTTCCAATAGATTCCATAGAAAGGAAAATAAAGGAATCAGCTATCGTTCTCGCTGACATCACGACGCACAACCCCAATGTGTGGTACGAATTGGGTTTTGCATTCGCCACTGGATGTCCGGTGGTCATGACCTGTAACGGGGCCGCATTCAGCAAGTTACCTTTCGACGTCCAGCATCGACATGTCGTCAAGTACTCAACTGCTTCACCGACAGACTTCGAACGTCTACGCAACGCCGTGACGACCCGTGTCATAGCTCGGCTCAGGGATATAGAACATGCGCGAAGTACAACCGAAACCGGCCGCGACCCCGTCCCTGAGTCGTCGCCCCGGTTATCACAGAGCGCCAAGGAACTCCTCAAAGCGGCTGCGCTGGGTGGCGGCCGCGTTCTGTACACAACCCATTTCGGCAGTCCCGGATCAACGATCCAAGCCGGCGAAAGATTGATGATTCCCGACGACGCCGATCATCGGACAGAGGTTGCGTGGACCGGTGCACTGCGCGACTTAGAGCACTTCAACTATATCCGAGACCTGGGAGCAGGAACCGTATTCGAGTTGACGCCGACAGGTTACGCCACAGCGGATGAACTCTTGCCGAAATCGGCCCAGCATAGGGTATGGATGGAGCTCAATCACGGGTACGACACGGGGGGAACGATACCCCTGGACCGAAGAGCGCTCGGCATTATCGAGAGGCACGGGGGAAAAAGGATGGGCGGAGGCTGGCGATTCCCCGATGGCACTATCTTACCAGAGCGTGATGGCAGAATCGTTGCGGCATAGGCATGTGGACAGTCTGACGATCTCCCCTTCGATTTGCGGAGTTGTTGCATTGCCGGAATCGCGCAGGCCTTCTGACTCCGGATGTCAACCGGCCCATTGCACACTACGACCGTTTGGCGAATAGCGGTGACACTAATGCCTTACAGAAACAAGACATACGTTTGCTTTGACGGAGACAGTGACATCCATTACTACTGGCTAATGAAGGCTTGGAAACAGAACGACGGTCTCCATTTCAATTTTTTAACGCGCACGACCTAAACACTGCACGAGACACCAGTCTCGAGGCATCGATCAAGCGGCAGTTGCGGATTAGGCTCGCAAACAGCAAGGTTCTCGTTGTTTTGATCGGAGAGAGAACGCGATATTTATATAGATTCGTGCGCTGGGAAATGGAAGAAGCAATTGGTTTGGGCATGCCGCTGATCGGCGTTAACCTCAACGGCCTTAGGCAACAAGATCCAATTAGATGCCCACCGATAATGCGCGACGAACTGGCCGTTTATGTCAGCTTTAATGCCGCTATTCTGCAACACGCCCTGGAGAATTGGGGAGAGAGCCACAGGCTTTTCAGGCAACAGGGCCAGTCTGGAGCATACTACTACAAGAAGAGCACTTACGATGGGCTGGGTCTATGAGACTTCCTCTTTTTCTTCGCAAAAACCACCTTCGGAGCTGTCGACAGCAATGGGTGGTGCTGCGCACGGCATGCTACGTGTTCAGTGGGAGCGAAGTAGCAATAGAGATACTGTCGTACTTTTGGACCGATTTCGACAAGTGGACTCGGGGCAATCTGTGGATACTGTTGGGACTTGTGTTGAGTGGAGTAGTAACGGGCCTGGTTTGCTTTCTGTACAAGTGCGCGAAGATGCTGTCCGTAGTCCATCGGTTGGGCCAGACCGATATTTCAATAGAGCTTCGAGTCGGCAGTGTATTTGATGTCGAAGGTGATCTTATAATTGGCACGAATACCACGTTCGAAACCGATATGTCCAATGGGCTAATCGCCCCGAATAGTTTGCAGGGACAGTTCACACGGAAGTACTACGGAGGCGATATTGGACACCTCAATCACGATCTAGATCAGGAATTGACAAGCTATGAACATACTCTACTTAAGGACACCAGAAAGGGAAAGATGAAGCGCTACAAGATTGGGACCGTTGTTGCGCTGAGACCCAATGAACAAATGGCGTATTTCGTGGCGGTTGCGCAGTTGAATGAACACGGCGTAGCAGAAGCATCGCTGGGCGAGGTTCGGACGAGTTTGGGCGAATTGTGGCACTTCATTGGGGCGCGAGGAGATTTGGGGTCGCTCGTGATTCCGGTTATCGGCACGGGGCGTGCGCGGGTGCACGTGTCGAAGCGGGAGATGATTAGGGAGATTGCGGGATCGTTTATTGCGGCATGCTCCGAGAGGAGATTCTGCAAGAGGCTCACCATCGTCGTCTATGAGGACGACTATATCGATGATCACATAGAGCTAAGGGAGCTGGGAGACTACATTGGACATTTGTGCCAATATGTGCAGATGAGAAAGTCGGGAGATGCCGGCGATGGCAAGGCGATTGGGTGAGGGGGGCGGCGTCGAGACGGCGTGCCCGAGCAGCAGTCGGGGTGGCGGGCGGGACGGCGTTTCCCGTTGTTGGTGGCGTAGGTCACCGTATTATGGCGGGGGCCTGCTCGGGCGACGGAATCCGGCGTCAGCACCGCGGAGGCCCGGTCAACAGTGCACGCAGGCCGCGAGCACGCGCCCTGGACGCCGAGGGTGCAACGCTATATCGAGCGAAGTAGGCCTCTTCGTGCTCCATCGCCTCGATGCCGGCGGTCACGGCGCGGGTGTTTGCGCGTCCGCGCGCGGCCGCGAGCGCGCCGAACATCGATGCGCGGGGCCCTCCGAGCGCCGGCACCGCGCCGACGGTTCCTAACAGCCTTGCTCCCAGAACTGTGCGGACGCGTCCGTGACACGCCCTCGGCACTGAGTCTGACCGACCGGGCGGTGGCGGCGGGTCGGTGGCGGGTCCAGGCGGCGGTGGCAGCGGCCCAGGTGGGGTCCGCCGGCGGGCTGGCCGGGGCGACAGATCCGGCCCAGGCGGTGGGGTCGGCTTGGGCGGCCGGGGGCTTCGTCGTCTGGGCCGGCTACGCCCCCTTGTTCTTGGCGTAACCATCGTCGTGACTGCAGCCGCTTCGATCCGGATGTCCGCCCGGGGGTCCATCGGCCCGACAGCAGCTCGCCGGGCTGGTACACGTAGTCGCCCTGCTCGTTTCCGCGCCGGATGCCCCGAATGATGTCGGCGCCTAGCAGCATCGGCGGCGATAGGTTCCGGCGGATCTCGTCGCGCAGCGCCGGGGTCGCCATCTAGTGATTCCGCAACGGCGTTCGGTCTCAGACCGGCGCGTCGGACTGGTCCTAGGGACGAGCGCGGCTTCTTCAGATCCCGCGGGGCCCGCACGATCCACTGCTGGCCGCGTCGAGCCGGCTCGACGCCGAGGGGATGTCGATCGCCGTGTGCGCCATCCGATCCGGTTCCGCGACGGGTAGAAGACATGCCGTTACACTGCTCAATGGCGATGGCCAGCTCCTGCTCGGCCGGGCCTCAAGGTCGCGGATCTTCTCCTGCTGGTGCTCCGCGAGATCAACGAGGCAGTCGGGCGCCACATGCCGTCGCCGGCGTGCTCGTCGGCCGCCACGAAGACGAGAATGGTTGCGCAGGGCCCGCAGCGCCGAACCATCGGCGCTATTGTTGGCGAAACCAGCTTGGGCACCTCGTCGACGGTTTCACCGACAGCGAGGCCGTCGTAGGCACGTCGAACGGGCCGCGGGGAACGGGACGGCCTCGAACGTCTCGCCGGCGAAGATCTCGCGGATGCGATCGTTGAGCTGCGCTCCGCCGTCTCGGGCCGGGCCGCCTCGTCGGCCAGCGCGTCCTAGTGGCCGACCCACAGCCCAGGGGTACGCGTCGACCACCTCGGCCGCCCCTTCCGCGCCGAGATGCTCTCGATCTCGGCCATCCGGTCGGCGACGAACTGGTTCTCGGCCGAGTGGGCGTCGGTGGAGCGACCGTGCTTGCCGGTGGTGAGCGTGTACACGGGAGCCGCGTTCGGCGGCGACTCGACGGCCTTCAACAGTGACGTGAGGGACGCCGTCAACTTCCCGCCCACATCGTCGAGGTACGACGCGACGCTGCACGGGGCCCTTGCCGCGTCGGCTTCGAGGAGGACGCTTCCGACGACAAGACCCTCGACGAGGTCCCCTTCGCCGACGATGTCGCCGCCCTGGCCTTCGAGAGGACGCGGCGAGGCCGAGGGTCGGCTCGAACGCATCGCCCTGCTCAGGTTCGCGTGGAGTTCTTGAATCCCGACGGCTGCTGCTCGGTCTTGAGCTCTTGGCTCACCCGTTCGAGACGCTCCGCGGCTCTCGCTTTCGTTGGCTTCCCGGCGTACAGCCTTGCATGGATGCCGGTTGCCTCGGCCACGTCCGATATTCCGAGGCGCTTCATCAGAATCTTCACGTCCTTCATGTCGCGTGCCCGTCCGGCCTCGAGCTTCATGGCGAGCAGGTGTTTCGGCGAGGCTTCGGTCACCGTGAGGTACGGCGAGTTGTAGAGGGTCCGGGTGTTTCTGTCCGTCTCCCGTGGTATCGCGCTCGTCGCCTCTTCATTGAGCCAGTTGCGGGTGAGGCCCCGCTTGCGCGCGATTCTCTCGACCGCCTCCATCAGCGCACCGTGGCCGGCGTCGATTCTCGCGTCCACGTCCTTGGTCGTCCGGCCGGTCGAACGCCATGCTCATCGCAGCTCCGCCGATCACGTAGGTCTGTACGCGGGTTCGCGCGAACTCGAGCTCCCGGGAGAGGTCGTCGAACAGGCTCGTCGGCTTGTCCCGATCAAGATCGAGGTTCCCATTCACTGGTGTCTCCCGTGCGCTCGTTGAACTCTCCGGGGTCTGGCACGGCGCCGTGTCTCAGGAATGGTCCTGGTGCGAACATCAGGCAGAACTCCCGTGCCGTCGGGCCTTCGGCAAGGACCCACGTTTCGTCGAGGAACCGCTCGGGTTCGTCGACCCAGCTCGGTACCGGAAGGTCGTGGGTGAGCGCGAGCTGTTCGACCGCCGCTGCGATCAGCGCGTCCCATTTCGTGTGCGTCAGCTCGGCGCCTCGCTCCAGCTCTTGTTGCTGGCGCTCGCGGCTCAGTGCGTGGAAGGTTCGGCCCAGATCGCGCAGGATGAACCGTTCGATGTCGTCATCGGGCCAGCCCGCCTCGATGAGCTTCGTGTAGTTCGAGAACCGGAACGGCGGGAACCGCCAGTCGTCGCCGTGGTCCCGTTTTCCCATGGTCCTGGCTTGGGCTCGACGGGGCGCTCGTGGTCGAGAGCGTTCTCTTGGCATCGTGTGGCTGGACGCTCCCTACCGGTTCCCTTCCGGCTCGCTCACTCCGTAGACGAGGAAGCTTTGCCGCGGCAGGAAGTCGTGCCGTGACTGCCGCCGGTAGCCGGCGCGGGCGAGCTCGGCGTCGATCTCGTCCGGGGTGAAGCGGAACTCGTCGGGCGGGCCGCCGCCCGGCGCGCCCCTCCGGTGGTCGACGATGGCCAGCCGCGCGCCCGGCGCCAGCGAGTCGCGCAGCCCCCTGAAGTAGGCGACGCGATCGGCGATGTGGTGGAACGTGTTGACGATCAGCGCCACGTCGACCGGCTCCGGCAGGTTCGGCGAGTCGGGCGCGGCGAGCACGCCGGCTATCTGCGCCAGCCCCGCCTCGGCCGCGCGCTCGCGGACGTGATCGACCATCGCGGGCTCGATGTCGACGGCGAAGACGACGCGGGCGGCGGTCTGCTCGGCGATGCGCACGGTGAAGTAGCCGGTCCCCGCGCCGATGTCGGCCACCGCCTCCCCCGCGGCGATGTCCAGCGCCGCGATCACGCGCTCGGGCATCTGCCAGACGTCGCGGGCGGGGTCGTCGAAGGACCGCGCGTAACGCTCGGGGTCGTCGAACCGGTGCTCCAGGTGGCGCGAGTGCGCGTCGTGGCCCTGCGGCCGATGCTGCTCGTGCGGCGGCTGCGCGGCGGCCGGCCCCTGGCCGACGAGCAGACCGGCGGCGGCGAGGCAGCCGGCGGCCATCCAGCGGGTCGGTCTCGATATCGTGTTCATTGCTCCCTGCTCCCGGTCGCGTTCCATCGGAAGATTGTACGCGCTTCGGCAGTGCGCGAGTCCTGTCCTGGGCGGCATGCATGGGCATCAACTCCTGCAACGGTTCCTGGCCAGTCCGCGGGTGTCCGTACTCCTGCCCGACGACCAGACGACGCACTACTACGGGCAGCTGCACCGGCAGCTTCGCGACGACGGACGCACGATACCGACGAACGACCTCTGGATCGCGGCCCTCGCCGTCCAGCACGACCTCGTGCTCTGCACGTCCGACCGTCACTTCCGGCAGATTCCGCAGTTGGTGATCTGCTGAGCTCTTCGCCCGCCTGTGCTACACTCCGTAACGTGACTATCCGTAACGCCAGTCTCACCGAGCTGCAGCAGGCCGTCATGGAGGTGATCTGGTCCGGCGGCGAAGCGACCGCGGAGCAGGTTCGCGAAGGACTGCTGCCCGCCCATCCGCTCAAGGACTCGAGCGTACGGACGGTGCTGAGGCGCCTGGAGGCCCACGGCTACTTGAGCCACCGGGTGGCGGGCAAGACGTTCGTCTACCGGGCCGAGCTGCCGCCGCAGGGCGTTGCCGCGTCCGCGGTGCGGCGCATCATCGACCGCTTCTGCGCGGGCTCGACCGAGCAGTTCCTCGTGGGCATGGTCGACGAGCAGGTGCTCTCGGTGGACGAGCTCGAACGCCTCGCGCGCCGGGCCAGAGGCAAGGCGAAGGCGGGGCGAGGGGGGCGGTCATGAGCGGGATGAGCGGGATGGTGCTGGAAGCGCTGGCCGACGCGTCGCTGCGGGCGGCGCTGGTCGCGGCGTTGGTGGCGGCGGCCCTCGCCGCCCTCCGGGTGCGGGCCGGCGCGAACCGGCACGCCGCGTGGACCGTCGTGCTCGTCGCGATGCTGCTGATGCCGGCGCTGTCGCGCCTCGTGCCGGCCGTCGGCGTGCCGGTTCCGCCCGCCGCGCGCGACGTCGTCGCCGCGGTCGCCACGACCCTCGTGCCGGCCGTCGCCGTGCCGGTTCCGCCCACCGCGCGCGACGTCGCCGCCGCGGTCGCCACGACGCCCGGCCCGCGGACCGAGCGAAGTCCGTCGGCGACGCCCCCCCCGCCGCTGACGCCGCCTCGTCGCGAGCCCGGTGTTCCCCGCGACGCGGCGCCGGCCGCGCCTTCCCGCGGCGAGTGGTCCTGGACGGCGACGGCCCTCGCCGTCTACGTCGCCGGTCTGGCGCCGATGCTGCTGCGCCTCGTGCTCGGGTTGTGGGGCGCGCGGCGCCTCGCGCGCGGCACCCGGCCGACCGACGGGCCGGCCCGCCGCCGGCTCGGCGCCCTTCCCTTCCAGGTCCTCGAGTCGGACCGCATCGCGGTGCCGGTTACCGTGGGTCTGTTGCGGCCGAACGTGGTGCTGCCGTCGGGCTGGGAGCTGTGGTCCGAGGCCAAGCTCCGCGCCGTGCTCGCGCACGAGGGCGCGCATGTCGCAAGGCGCGATCCCCTCGTGGCGGGGCTCGCCTCTTTGAACCGCTGCCTGTTCTGGTTCCATCCGCTCGCCTGGTGGCTGCGGCGCACGCTCGCCCTGACCGCCGAGCAGGCGTGCGACGAGGCGGCCGTGCGCACGGTGGGCGCGCCCCAGGACTACATCGAGGTACTGAGGTCGATGGCCGCCGCCGTCCGCGCAAGCGGCGGCCGTTACTCGTGGGAGGGTGTCGGCATGCATGGAAGTCCGTCGTTGACCCGGCGAATCGCGCACATCCGACGGCCGGCGCGCCGGCGCGCCGCGTCACCGTTCTCGAGGGCGGCTCTGGGCGCCGGCTGCTGCCTGATCGCGGTCGCGGTCGCGGCCTGCCACCCCGCCGCCGACGGGACGGAGATCCGGCGGCAGATCGACACCGCCACCGTCGCGAGCTGGCCGGTCGAGCGGCTGCTCGACGACTTTCCCGACACCGAGGTCGCGGTGAGGCAGGGTGACCGGCCACGCGCCGAGGCGATCCTGCTGCAGCGCCGGTCGGAAGACCCGACGGGCCGCTGGTCGGCCCGCCTGGGCCGGTTCTACGCGGCCGGCGTCACCGGCTACCGCGTCCGCATCACCGACGACGGCCCGCTCGTCGAGGTGACCGACTTCGACCCCGACAGCGCGTTCGCCGCGCATGCGCGCGCCCGCCTGGCCGCGTCGAGCGATCCGGTCCTGCTGACCGCCGCCGCCGAGTACGTGCTCAACGCGCCGCGCTACGACCGGAACAGCTTTCCGGAGGACGTCCTGCTGGCCAGGGACTGCCTCGAACGCGCCGCGCGCCTCGATCCGGAGTCGGCGCGGACCCGGACGATGCTGGCCAACCTGGTTGCGCGCGAGCGAAGCCGCGCCGCATGGCAACGCGACCGCGCCGTGGCCCCGGCCGAGCAGTACGACGCCCTGGCCGCCCTGCCGCCGGCCGAGCGCTTCGAAGCGATGGCCGAGGCCGCGGTCCACGCGCTGCAGGGCGTCCGCGGGGCCGCGCGGTTCCACGACCGCAACCTGGCGGGTTACATCGAGACGAAGACAGACAACACGAGACGCTTCGCGCGCGACGTGCTCGACCTCGCGCCGCGCTTCGCGGGCCTGCCCGATGCCGGCTCGTTCATCTACCGGGCGCACATGACCCTCGCCTCGACGGCCATGCTCGACGGCGACGTCGACGCGGCCGTCGACGCGCTCCGCAGCGCCTCCGTGGCGCCCGCGGCCGAGGGGCTGACCTACCGTCATGGGGTGGCCGCCTGGCGCGTCCTGCCCGACCTCGTAGACGCCGGCGAGCAGGCCGCGGTCGTCGACTTCCTCGAAGCCATGGCCGAACGCAACCTCGCAGATCGGGACCGCCTGCTCGCGGCGGCGGACGACGTTCGCGGCGGACGGCCTCCGTCCCGCCTGTTCCGGCGCGCCAATCCCGCCGCCCCCCGGTGACGTCCATGAGGAGGATCTCGTGATTTCCACGATCCTGCCCCGGGCCAACACCGGCGAGGCGGTCGTCGTTCGTGGCCGATCGAACTCGGAGGTGCACACGCACCCGCCCAGGCCCGGCCACCGCGCGCACGACGCGGCGGTCGGAAAACCCCCGAACGAGCGGCACAGGACTCTCGCCCGTGGGGCAAAAACGGCCAGGACGGCGAAGCCGCTCAGAGCCGCTGCGCGCCGGGCCGGCCGTCCTCGACGACGAACGACGCGCGCGTCGAGATGGGGCTGCCCGGCCGCGTGACGTACTCCACGACCTGGTAGTCGGCCCGGCACCGCTCCCGGGTCAGGTCGCAGCGCACATAGCCGCGCTGGCCGTTGAAGAAGCGGATGGCCGGGTTCTCCGCAAGCAGCGCGGCGGTCGAGTCGCGGGTGTCGACGCCGTCGCCGCCCGAGCTGATGGACGTGCCGACGAGCTCGGTGCCGACCACGGGCGCGGCGGGGTCGCGGTAATCCACCTTGAGATCGGTCACCCAGTTGCTGTGGATGTCGCCGGTCAGGACGACGGGGTTCGCGGGGCGGCGGGTCGCGAGGAACTCCATGAGCCGGCTCCGCGCGGCCTCGTAGCCGGACCAGACGTCCGCCGACCAGGACTCGCCGTCGCCGGGCGTGTAGTCGACCCGCGCCATCATGATCTGCTGCGGGATGACGCTCCAGCGCGCGGTCGAGGCGTCGAGCCCGTCCATGAGCCAGCGCTCCTGCGTCTCGCCGAGCAGCGTCGCGGCCGGGTCGTTGATGCCGTCGCAGTTGCCGCGGCGGTCGCCGCACGGCTGGTCGGTGCGGTACTGCCGGGTGTCGAGCACGTGGAACGAGGCGAGGTCGCCCCAGCCGAAGGCGCGGTAGAGCTGCAGGTCGGGACCGTTCGGCAGGGACGACCGGCGCAGCGGCATGTGCTCGTAGTAGGCCTGGTAGGCGGCAGCGCGGCGCCGCCGGAAGAGCTCGGCCGGCAGCCCCTCCTCCTCGGACACGAGGTTGGCGTAGTTGTTGTCCACCTCGTGGTCGTCCCACGTGACCACCCACGGGAACGCCGCGTGCGCCGCCTGCAGGTCGGGGTCGCTGCGGTAGAGGGCGTACCGGTTGCGGTAGTCGTCGACCAGCTCGATCTCGTCGCCGGTGTGCTTGCGCACCCGGCCGTCGCGCCCCTCGTACTCGTAGATGTAGTCGCCGAGATGGAAGACGAGATCCAGGTTGTCCTCGGCCATGTGGCGGTAAGCCGTGTAGTACCCCTGCTCGTAGTGCTGGCACGAGGCGAACGCGAACCGCAGCCGGTCGGTGCCCGCACCCGCGGCCGGTAGGGTGCGGGTCCGGCCGACGGTGCTCTCGTCGGCGCCGGCGCGGAACCGGTACCAGTACCAACGCCCCGGCTCGAGCCCGTCCACCTCGACGTGGACGCTGTGGCCGAGCACCTCGCGGGCGACGCTCGTCCCGCGCCGGACCACGTCGGCCATCCCCTCGTCGCGCGCCACCTCCCACACGACCTCCACGTCCTCCGGGGGCATGCCGCCGCCGTTCAGCGGGTCGAGGGCGAGGCGCGTCCAGAGGACGACGCCGTCCGACGTCGGGTCGCCCGACGCGACGCCGAGCGGGAACGCCGAGGGCTGAAAGAGAGACCCGCCCGAGGTGCGGCGGGCGGCCCCGAGTCCGAGCAGAGCCAGACCGCCGGTCAGCAGATCGCGGCGGTCCAACCGACGCTGGAGCAACGAGTCGAAGCGGAGGGAATCGGTCATCGCATGTCCTCGTATTGCCGATGGTGCCATCGCGCCGGATATCGAGAGCATGGCGCAGCCACCCGCCGTCGCCCGACACCTCAAGATGCGGCAAGTCTACGCCGAAAATCGTTTCAACGGTGTAGCGGGGACTTGGCTCACCGCCGCGCGCGTTCCTCGGCGCGGGCGCCGCGGAGGATGAGGGGCATGCTGTAGTTGCCCTCGTGGCAGGCGTTCTCGAAGACAGGGCCGGCGGCGCGGATGATGGGGAACGTCACCGTCCACGGGGCCGCGAACGACTCGGGGTCGTGCGCCGTGAACTCGTAGTGCAGCCGGTCGGGGCCGGCGAGCCGGATGCGCTCGACGTAGCGCGCGTTCGGCCCGGCGCCCTGGATCGTCCACGCGCCGTTGAACCCGGACGTCTCGACGACGAGGGTGTCGCCCTCCCAGCGGCCGCGCGAGCTGCCCTGCCACTGGCGGATCCCGGCGGGTAGCGGCGGCCACCCGTCGAGAGGGATGATGCGCAGGTCGGAGTTCTGCTCGTGCAGGATGGCGACGAGGCCGGGCGTCTGAAAGATCTGCGCGAGCCGGTTGGGCGACACCGCCATCAGCGGCACCGTCCGCCCCATGATGCAGCGCTCGTAGCGCTCGCGGTCCTCGGGGCCGTCGGCCGACCGCGCCCGGATGCCGACGCCCAGGGTGCGGGCCCGCTCGTGGCCCGCCGCGGTGCGCGCCGGCAGCCGGCCGTCGGGCGGGTCGACGATGAGCGACGTCCGCCCGTCGGTCAGACCGGCCGGCTGCCACCAGTCGGCGTTCAGCTGCAGGTCGCGCTCGCGGCCGATGGCGGCGTGGCGCCCGACCAGGTACTCCGCCTCCTCCTCGGGCGTCAGCACCTCCCGGCCCGCGAGCGCCTCCGGCCGCTCGAGCGGCGTCGTGCTGCGGTACTCCCAGTAGCCGCTCAGGTCCGGCGCGCCCCAGGGCGTGAGCGGCGCCTCGGGCGCCTGCGCCAGGGCCGGGACCGCAACCATCAGCAGGAGGGCGGCGAGCGACAGGCTGCGCATGACGATTCACGATACTTCAGAATCATGCCGCGTGCACCCATGCCGGGGCGATTCGGCCGGGCCGTCTTTTGCCCGCTTCCGGTCGCCCGACGCCCGGGCGGCGGGATCGTTCTCATGCCGATTGCTTCGGCTTCCGGTACTCTCCGGTCATCAGCCGGTTGCGTCTGTCAGGTTGCCGCCGGCAGCGTCTTTCGTGCTGTTCCAGTCTCCAGCCGGCCCGCCGCCCGCCGACGGCGACCTGCGCGACCCCTCGCCGGCCCGCCACGGGGGTGCACGACATCATTGTTGGATGGCGGCCCCCGGCGCCATCGGGCTCTCGATTCACGGGGAACGGCCTGGGCCAAGACTCCCGCAACAGGCCAATCCATGGGCTGCCGCGCCCGCACACGAGAGTGGTGCCCGTCTTGCGTGGCGGCGCACGACTTTCCTGTCGTGCACCCCCGCCACGGGTTGCGTTCCGCGGGGGGTGCTATAAGATGCTCCCTGCGAGGATCGCACGTCGAGCGGGGTGACGAATCGCGGCCGGGGCCTTCCCCGGGAGATGCCGATGCCAGCCAGACGGGATGCCGCCGGTCCGGACGACGCCTTCTCGGCGTCGCGGCGCGACTTCCTGAAGTGGAGCGCCCTCGTCGGGGGCGCGACGGCCCTCGGCGGCGGCGGGCTGCTCCTGTCCCGCTATCCGACCGGCGGCGCGCCGGCCGGCGTCTCCGGGGCCGGGGCCGCGGCGGCGTCCGCGACCCGCGTCTTCCGCACCGCGAACACCCCCGAGTGCCTGCACTGCGCGCTCCTCGCCCATGTCGAGGACGGCCGCCTCGTCAAGGTGACCGGCGACCCCGACTTCAACGTGCTCGCCTGCGCCCGCGGCATCTCGCGCATCCGCCAGCTCTACAGCCCCCACCGCCTGAAGTACCCCATGCGCCGGGCGGGCCGGCGGGGCGAGGACCGGTGGGAGCGCGTGAGCTGGGAGGAGGCCCTCGACACCATCGCCGAGCGCTACCGCCGGATTCTCGAGGAGGACGGGAACCAGGCGTTCCTCTCGTTCGGGGGGACCGGCAACTGGTCGGCCATGTCGACGGGGGTGCGGGGTCTCTACTCGGCCTGGTGGAACCGCTTCGGGGGTGCGACGCCGATCATCTCGCAGCTCTGCTGCGCCTCGGTCAGCTCGGGGTTCAACGCGATCTTCGGGGGCGGGCGGTCGGAGTTCCGCGACGAGTGGGTGCACAGCCGCTTCTTCCTGGCCTGGGGCAACAACCCCGCTGTCTCGAACCAGGGCTACATGAAGAACCTCTTCCAGGCGCGCGAGGACCACGGCGCGCGGCTGGTGACCATCGACCCGCGGCTGAGCGAGACGGCGGCCCTCTCCGACCGCTGGATCCAGATACGGCCGGGCACCGACGCCGCGCTCGCCCTGGGGATGGTCAAGGTGCTGCTCGAGGAAGGGCTCTTCGACGACGAGTACGTGCGCCGGTACACCAACGCGCCGTTCCTGGTGCGGCTCGGCGAGGGCGGCTACGACCTCGAGGGGGCGTCGCGGAGCTGGCCGGCGGGCGGCGAGACCCTGTCTGTCGATCTGCGCGACCTGCGGCTGCTGACCGACGGCGGCAGCGGCCCGGGCAGCTTCGTCGTCTGGGACGAGCGCGGCGGCCGGCCGGTGCCCGCCGACACGCCGGGCGCGCGCGCGGCCCTGCGCGGCACCTACACCATCGACGGCGTCCGCTATCAGCCCGTCTTCGAGTGGATGCGCGCCATCGCCGCGCGCTACACGCCCGAGGTGGTGCACCGCATCACCGGGGCCCCGGCCGATTCCGTCGCCGCGGTCGCGCGCGAGTACGCGGCCGTGAAGCCGGCCGCGATCATTCAGAACATGGCGGGCGCGCAGCGCACCGACCACGGCACCCTGACCGTCATCGGCCACCTCTACCTGGCGTCGCTGACCGGCAACGTGGGGATGCTCGGGGGCGGCGTCAACGACAACGGCGGCTACCTGAGCGAGGGCGGCACCATCAACACCCCGGTGCCGACGCAGCGCAACCCGCGCATCGACGGCATCCCCGCCACCAAGCTCGGCGAGTACCTGGTCGAGCGCAAGCCCCATCCCATCCGTGCCATCCACGTGGCGGGCAGCGGGGTGCTCACGCAGTACCCGAACACGCGCAAGATCATCGAGGGGCTCGACAACATCGACCTGATGGTGGTGCAGGACATCTTCATGACGACGACGGCGCGCTACGCCGACTTCGTCCTGCCGGTGACCACCCTCTTCGAGACCCGCAACCTGCTCGCGGGCATCCGCAGCCGCTACATCCAGCTCATGGAGCAGGCCATCGAGCCGCTCTTCGAGTCGCGCTCCGACCGCTGGATCATGACCGAGCTGGCGAGGCGGCTCGGCTTCGGCGACGACTTCGACAAGCCCGACGACGAGCTGCTGCGGCACGTGCTCGAGCCGACCGGGGTGACGCTGGAGCAGCTCGAGGAGGGCCCCGTCAACCCCATGCCCGACCCGTGGATCCCGTTCGCGGACAAGAAGTTCAACACGCCGTCGGGCCGCATCGAGCTCTTCTCGCTGTACCTGCAGGAGCGGGGCTTCGACCCCCTGCTCGAGTACCTGCACCCGGTGGAGGCGCCTTGGGTGGACGAGACGCGGGCCGCGCGCTATCCGCTGCAGCTCATCAACCGCAAGAACCACAACCACGTCAACTCGAGCTTCCACCACCACGACTACCTGACCGAGATCTGGGCCAGCCAGGTGCTGCAGATCCACCCCGACGACGCCGCGCCGCGCGGCATCGAGGACGGTGCGCGCATCCGCGTCTTCAACGACCGCGGCGAGATCGAGGCGATGGCGCAGGTCACGAAGGGCATCATGCGCGGGGTGGTGAGCGTGACGACGGGCTGGGGCGGGGTGAACGAGAAGCAGACGGCGAGCATCCTGAGCCCCGACAAGTACGAGCCGATCTCGCTCGGCCACACGCTGAACTCGTCGATGGTCGAGGTCGCCGGCGGCAACGCGGCATCCAGGGGGGACGCGGCATGAGCGACATGACAAAGCAGGTCGCGTTCTTCTTCGACGCCAACCGGTGCACCGGCTGCCGCACCTGCGAGGTCGCCTGCAAGGTCGAGAACGGGGTCGAGTTGGGACCGCGCTGGCGCAAGGTGCGGACGGTGGAGGGGGACCAGGACGGCGGCCCCTACATGTACCACGTGTCGATGTCGTGCAACCACTGCGAGGTGCCGGTGTGCGCCGAGGCGTGCCCCTCGGGGGCCATCACCAAGCGGCCCGACGGCATCGTCATCGTCGACGAGAGCAAGTGCATCGGCGCCCGTCTCTGCGCCTGGGCGTGTCCCTACGACGCGCCGCAGTTCAGCGAAGAGACCGGCAAGATGGAGAAGTGCAACTTCTGCTCGCACCGCATCGACGCCGGCACCGGGGGGCCCGCGTGCGCCGAGGCCTGCCCGACCAAGGCGCTGCAGTGGGGCCCGCTCGACGAGGTGGCCGCGAAGGCGGGCGCCACCGACCGGTTCGGGCCCCTGCCCGACGCCGACATCACCAAGCCGGCCATACGCTTCATCCCCCTCAAGCTCGTCCGCGCCTGACCGCGCCCGCCGGATGGAGACGCGCGACTGGTCGCTCGTGTTCTTCACGGTCCTGACCCAGGCGGCGGTGGGGGCGTTCCTCGTCCTGCAGGTCCTGCGGTACCTCGCGCATCGGCGCCGCGCGCTCGGGGCCGTGCGCGCCGGTGGCGGCCCGGGGGCGGGCCGCGCCGAAGACGGCGCCCGGCGCGACGGCTCGGCGGCGCCGGATGCGGGGATGGCGGGCCGCGAGGCCGCGGTTCCCCTCCTGATCGTGCTGGCGGTGCTGTCGGCCGGCCTGTTCGCGGCCATCTTCCACCTCTCCACCCCGCTCCAGGCGGCGCGCGCCGTCGTGAACTTCTCGACGTCGTGGCTGAGCCGCGAGATCGTCTTCGGGAGCCTCTTCGCGGCGCTGTTGGGCGCGCTCGCGTGGCTGCAGCAGCGCGCGGGTGAGGCGACGCCGGCGAACCCGGCGCTGGCGACGTGGCTGCCCCGGCTCGCGGCGGCGGCCGGCCTGGCGTTTCTCGGCTGTCAGATCGCAATCTACCTGATGCCGGCCCAGCCCGCCTGGAACAGCTTCGCGACGCCCGCCGCGTTCGGAGGCACGGCGCTCCGGCTGGGCATCCTCGGGGTAACGGCCGGGCTCGTCGTACAGAACGCGACCGGCAGCCCGGACGACCCGATGCGGACTGGCCTGGTGTCGCCGGCGACCCTGCGCGGACTCGCGGCGGCCGGCATCGCGGCGCTGGCCCTGGAGTTCGTGGTCGTGCCGCTCCATCTCGCCGCGCTGACCGCGGACGGCACGCCGGCCGCCGCCGCGAGCGCCCAGCGGCTCAGCGGCGACTACGGCGGCGTGCTCCTGCTGCGGCTCGGGCTGCTGGGCGCGGCCGCGGCGGCGCTGGGCGGAGTTCTTGCGGTCGTCCGCGAGCCCGTGCGGGCGTCCGCGCGCCGGCTCGCTTCCACCCTCGCAAGCGGCGCCTTCGGCCTCGTCGCGGTGTCGGAGGTCTGCGGGCGCTTCCTGTTTTACGCGATGCAGGTGAGGGTCGGGATTTGACGGCTCCCGCGTCGAACGACACGCAGGTCGTCCCGGCCGAGTGGCGGCGGCGGCCGGAGGAGCAGGCCCTCGCCTACCACTTCCTCGGCCGGTGCTTCTACGAGGCGCCGCGCGCCGAGTGGCTGGCCGCGCTGGCCGGGAACCGGCTGTTCGAGGCCTGGCCCTTCCCGTCCCGCGACGACCGGACCACCGCGGGGCTGGCGTTGCTGAACGCGTTCTGCGCGGGCTGGAATCCTGCCGGGCTCGGCGCGCTCGAGTGGGACTTCAACCGGCTCTTCGTCGGCCCCGGAGAAATGCTCGCGCCACCGTGGGAATCGGTGCATCGCAGCAAGACGAAGCTCACCTTCCAGGAACCCACCCTGCAGGTGCGCGAGCTCTACCGGCGGTTCGGCGTCGAGGCCCCGGCCGTCCACCGCGAGCCGGACGACCACCTCGGGCTGGAGCTGGCCTTCGTGGCGACCCTGTCCGATCAGGCCGCCGAGGCCTCGGGCCGGGGAGACACGGCGCAACTCGCGCGATGCTTCGACGCCCAGAGGGACTTCCTGCAAGACCACCTGCTCGCGTGGGCGCCGGCCTGCCTCGGGCTCGTCGAGAAGCACGCCGACACCGACTACTACCGCGGCGCCGCCCGCCTCGCCCTCGGGTCGCTCGCCGAGTCGGCACGTCTCTGCGGCGCAGCCCCGGCGGCCGGCGGTGGCCCGGCCCGCTGACGCACCGCCCTGGTCGCCTTGTCTCTCCTCTTCACGTCCGAACGTCTCTTCACATCGGATCGGGAGCGACGCCTCTGGGTCTGGACGGCAGCCGTCGTCGCCGCCATCTACTCGACCCTCGGCCTCGCCCGGACGCTGGCCGCGACGCTGGCCGACAGCGGACTCGGCGAGGGCCTCTTCATCCTCTGCTGCCTGCTCGTCCTGGCCGCCGTCGTGACGCAGGGGCTGCGCGTGCGGCCGGGAGGCGCCGAGGTCGGCGTCGCCCTGGGCATCGCCGCCGCCTACGTCCTGGTCTTCGTCCGGATGTCCATCCCGACCGAACGCTCGCACCTCATCGAGTACGGCGTCGTCGCCCTGTTCATCCACGAAGCGCTGACGGAACGGGCGAGCCACGGCCGCCGCGTTCCGGCTCCCGCGCTGCTCGCGGTACTGGCGACCACGCTGGTCGGGGTCATCGACGAGTGCATTCAACTGCTGATACCGCGCCGCGTCTTCGACCCCCTCGACATGCTGTTCAACTTCCTGGCGGCGATAATGGCGGTGGCCGCCAACTCCGCGCTGCGCTGGGCGCGGCGATGGAACACGTCCGTTCCCAACAGGTAGCCACATGCGTCCCATTCGGGTCAGCATTCACGCGCGTCGCCAGGCCGCCCGAGGAGCATCGCCGATGAGGTTATCCTTGAGATCGCACGGTTTCCGGAACAGGTGATCCCACTGCGCGCTGGTCGGGAGGTCCGGCAGTCGCGTTGGACCGACTCGACCACCGGAAGACGATATCTGATTCGGGTGTTCGTCGATGTCGGTCGGGATGCCGACGTAGTCGTGACAGTGTATCGGACGACGAAGTTCCGGAAGTACGGGAGGATCGGATGAAGGCGCGCTACGACGAGGCCACGGATACGCTCACGCTCATCCTGCGCGACGCGCCGGTAGCCGAAAGCGATGAAGACAAGCCCGGTGTGATTCTCGACTACGCCGAGGACGGCTCCCTCGTCTCGCTGGAAGTGCTCAACGCCTCGAAGCGGGTCGAAGATCCGCATGCCGTCACCTTGATCGCGGACGCCTGAGGAACTCCAGGCAGTCCTTCGGTTACCGTCGAACCGGTTCAGGGACGGAAGGTGACGCTGATGGTCATCCGCGTGTCGACCGGCACGCCGTGGAGCAGGGTCGGCTCATAGCGCCACCCGCCGACCGCCTCGACGGCCGAGCGCGCGAGGTCGGGGTGCACCGTCGTCAACGTGTCCGGATCCACCGGGGCGAGAATCTGCAGCACGTCGACGGTGCCGTCGGTCTTGATCAGCCCATCCAGGACGACCCTGCCCTCGAAGCCGCTGCTGCGCACGGACGCCGGGTAGACGGGGGCGACGTCCCGGATCTTGACGGGCGGCGCTATGGTGCCGCCCTGGTTCCGGTTCTGCAGGACTCGCTCGCGCGTGACGGCGCTGATCGTCCTCGCCGCGGAGGGCGACCCGCCGGTGTCCGTCACCGTGATCGTCTCTTCCACGGAGCCGAGCTCGAGCACCAGCTCCTCCTCGATCCGCTCTCCCGCCTCGAGCGAGATCCGCCGGAACAGCCGCGCGAAGCCCGGCCTGGCGGCGACGAGGCTGTACTCGCCCGGTTCCAGGTCCGCGAACTCGAAGCGCCCGGCGTCGTCGCCGGTCACGCGCAGCTGCTCTCCGGTCGCGCGGTCGGTGAGCGTGAGGACGGGACGCTGCACGACCTGCCCGGCCTGGTCGACGGCAGTGCCGGCGAGCCCGGCGGTCTGCGCGACGAGCTGCAGGCTGGCGACGAGGATCGAGGCCAGGGCCAGCCCGCCCAGACTCGAGAGGCGGGCGGTACCCGTCATCGGACGCCGGTTGGTGCGCGGACTCAACATCGTGGACATCCTCCGTGGCAGTTGTGACGGACGCGCTACGCGGGCGCGACACTCGCCAGTCTACAACTCCAGCCGCTCCCTCACGCAGCTCCGGACATGGCTAACCGCTTGCCGCGACCGATGGCCGCAAGGCGCGCCCGGCCGCTTGGCTCCCGGGGCGAAGAAGGCCAAGGCAGTCGGTTGAATGACACCTCCGGATCGTGTTTTCGTACACGCACATGACCACCATGATCCAGATTCGCAACGTGCCGGACTCCCTTCACCGACGACTGAAGGCCCGGGCCGCCACGGAAGGCGTTTCGATGTCGCTCTACGTGCTTCGGGCGATCGAGCGAGCGCTGGCGCGACCGAGCCGGCAGGAACTGCTCCAGGCGATCCGCGAGCAGCCGGAGGTCGTGCTCGACCGCTCGCCGGTCGACGTTCTCCGCGAGGAGCGAGGGCGGCGTTGACGGTGCCAAATGCCTCCGCGCCATCGAGTGATCCTCGACCAGCCTACGACCCCAGCCGCTCCTTCAGGTAGCGTCCGGTGTGGCTGACCGCGTGCTGCGCGGCGACCGCCTCCGGCGTGCCCTCGGCGACGATCCGCCCCCCCTTCCTGCCCCCCTCCGGACCGAGGTCGACGATCCAGTCGGCGGCGGCGACGACGTCGAGGTTGTGCTCGATGACGACCACGGTGTTGCCGCCCGCGATGAGCCGGTCGACGATGGCGAGAAGCCGGTCGATGTCGGCGGGGTGGAGGCCGGTGGTCGGCTCGTCCATGACGTAGACGTTGCCCGACCGGGTCAGCTCGGCCGCGAGCTTCAGGCGCTGCGCCTCGCCGCCGGAGAGGGTGGACAGCGACTGGCCGAGGCGCAGGTAGCCGACGCCGACGTCAACGAGAAGCTGCAGGCCGCGCCCGATGGCGGCGAGCCGCGCCCCCCCGGCGCCGGCCGAGGCGAAGAAGGCCAGGGCGTCGGCGACGGTCAACTCGAGGACGTCGTGGATGGAGCGGCCGCGCCAGGTCAGCTGCAGGACGTCGTCGCGGTACCGGCGGCCCTCGCACACCTTGCAGTCGAGGCGCACGTCGTCGAGGAACGACAGCTCGACCTCGAGGTAGCCCCGGCCCTTGCATTCCGGGCACGAGCCCCCGGCGTTGAAGCTGAACAGCGCCGGCGGAACCCGGTTGGCGGCCGCGAACACCTTGCGGATCGGGTCGAACACCCCGACGTAGGTGACCGGGTTCGAGCGGGACGAACGGCCGACGGGGCGTTGATCGACCACGACGACCTCGGCGCCGCGTCTGCCCTCGGCGCCGCGTCTGCCCTCCGCACCGCGTCTGCCCTCCGCACCGCGTCTGCCCTCCGCGCCGCGTCTGCCCTCCGCACCGCGTCTGCCCTCCGCACCGCGTCTGCCCTCCGCACCGCGTCTGCCCTCCGCACCGCGTCTGCCCTCCGCACCGCGTCTGCCCTCCGCGCCGTGTCTGCCCTCCACGCCGGGTCCCCCTTCGGCGCCGTGTCTCCCCTCGGCGCCACGCCGCAGGGTCTCGACGATCTCCGCGACAAGCGAGCTCTTGCCCGACCCGGCGACGCCGGTGATGCACGTCAGCACCCCCACGGGTATCCGGGCCGAGACGTTGCGCAGGTTGTTGGCGCTGGCGTCGTCGATGCGCAGCGTGTCGCGGAACCCGCGGCGGTCCCGCCGCGCGGGGGCCGCCCGGTCCTGCAGGGCGCGCGACGTGGCCCCCTCGGCCTGCAGCAGGTCGTCGAGACGGCCCGAGAAGACCACCGCGCCCCCGCCGTCGCCGGCGCCGGGGCCGACGTCGACCACCCAGTCGGCGGCGCGGATGACGGCGGGGTCGTGCTCGACCACGAGCACGGAGTTGCCCTGGTCGCGCAGGCGCCGCAGCATGGCGATGAGGTGATCGATGTCGCGCGGATGGAGCCCGACGGTCGGCTCGTCGAGAATGTAGACGAGGTCCACGAGGTCGCAGTCGAGCTGGCGCGCCATCTTGACCCGCTGGCTCTCGCCGCCCGAGAGCGTCGGCACGCCGCGGTTGAGCGACAGGTAGCCGACGCCGATGTCGATCAGGTGCCGGAGCGTCCCCCGCATCCGCCGGACCAGCGTTGCGACGACCTCGCGGATCGGCGCGTAGTCGTCGTGGTCGGCGAGGTCGGCGAGCACCCGGTCCAGCTCGGTCAGCTCGCAGTCGACGAGCCCGCCGATGGTCCAGCCGCCGGCCAGCTCCACCGCCAGCGCGGCGCGGTTGAGCCGAGCGCCGCCGCAGTCGGGGCAGGGCCGCTCGCGGAACAGCCGCCGGTATGCTTCCCGCGCCACCTTCGGAATCTGGTCCTCGTTCTTGTCGACGTGGAGCCGCTCGAGCTTGCGGGCCACCCCGTCGAAGGGCCGCTCGTAGGTCTCGCCCTGGTGGACCTTCCTGACGATCAAGCCGTCCGCCCAGAGCAGGCGCTGCATCTCGCCCTCGGCGAACTGCCGGAGCGGCTTGTCCGGCGGGACTACCCGAGAGCCGACTATCTCCCGCCAGTACCACTTGCCGATGGCGTAGCTCGGGTGCCGGATGGCGCCCTCCTCGATGCTCCGGTCGAGGTCGAGCAGCTCGTCGACGTCGATGCGGACGCGCTTCGCCAGGCCCTTGCAGGCGGGGCACATGCCGTCGGGATGGTTGAACGAGAAACGGTGCGACCAGCCGACGTGCGGCCGCCCGCAACGAGAGAACAGCATCCGCAGGTAGGTGTAGACCTCGGTGACGGTGCCGACGGTGCTGCGGCTGCTCGCGCCGAGGCGCTTCTGGTCGATGACGATGCACGGCGAGATGTTGCGGATGGCGTCGACCGGCGGGCGGGTGAGCTGGGGCAGCCTCCGACGGGCATAGGTGCTGAAGGTTTCGACGAGCTGTCGCTGCGCCTCGGTGCAGATGGTGTCGAAGACGAGCGACGACTTCCCGCTGCCGCTCACGCCGGTGAAGGCGACGAGGCGGTGCTTGGGGACATCGACGTCGATGCCCTTGAGGTTGTGGGTCCGGGCGCCCCGAATCTCGATGCGGGTCACGTGCGGCGGTCCTCGCTGGACTAAGATCGTATCCGCGCGGCTTCCCGGGGGGGTGAACATGCGATGGATCGGTGCGCAAACGGCGACCTGCGGCCTGGCCGGAACCCTGTTGGCGGTTGCCGCCGTGCTCGCGCCCTCGGAGGCGCTGGCCCAAGCCGGCGCGGATCCGAAGGAGTGGCGCTTCTACGGGGGCGACCCCGGCCACACGAAGTACACGCCGCTGGACCAGATCACCGCCGACAACGTCGACCGACTCCGGATCGCCTGGACCTGGACGTCGGTCGACGAGAAGCTGCGGGCCGAGAACCCGGTCATCGGCGAAGGCCGCCGGTTCCGCACCTACGCCTACGAGGTCACCCCCCTGGTGGTCGACGGCGTGCTCTACACCACCACCAACCTCGGCCAGGTCGCGGCGGTCGACCCGGCGACCGGCAAGACGATCTGGAGCTACGACCCCGGCCTCTACCTCGACGGCCGCCCCGCCGTGCACGGCTTCCTGTCGCGGGGCCTCGCGTACTGGTCGGACGGCGAGGACGCCCGGCTGCTCTACGCCGGGGGGCGGACCTGGCTCGTCTCGGTCGACGCGAAGACCGGCGAGCCCGACCCCGACTTCGGCGTGAACGGTCGGGTCGACCTGACGCGGGGCCTCGGCCGCATCATCGACACCAGCCAGTACGCGGTCAGCTCGGCTCCGCTCGTGGCCGGCGACACCGTCGTGGTCGGCTCGGCCATCACCGAGGGCACGGGCCGCAAGGAGGCACCGCCGGGGCACGTGCGCGGCTACGACGTCCGCACCGGCGAGATGAAGTGGATCTTCCACACCATCCCGCAGCCCGGGGAGTTCGGCCACGAGACCTGGGGCAACGACTCGTGGAAGTGGGCGGGCGGGGCCAACGTGTGGTCGAACATGAGCGCCGACCCCGAGCTGGGCTACGTCTACCTGCCCATCGGGTCGCCGGTCACCGACTACTACGGCGGGCATCGCCCCGGCGACAACCTGTTCGCGAACTCGCTCGTCTGCCTCGACGCCGAGACCGGCGAGCGGATCTGGCACTTCCAGTTCGTGCACCACGCGGTGTGGGACTACGACCTGCCGGCGGCCCCCAACCTCATCGACATCACCGTCGACGGGCGCGAGATCGCGGCCGTCGCCCAGATCACCAAGCAGGGGTTCACGTTCGTCTTCGACCGGGCGACCGGCGAGCCGGTGTGGCCCATCGAGGAGCGGCCAGTGCCGCCGTCGACGGTGCCCGGCGAGCGCACCTCGCCGACGCAGCCGTATCCGACGAAGCCGCCGCTCTACCTGACCAACGGGTCGCTCGAGGAAGACCTGATCGACTTCACCGACGAGCTGCGCGCCGAGGCGCTGGCGATCTACCAGAGGCACACCGCCGGCCCCCTCTACACGCCGCCGGCCCTGGGCGGCAACATCGTGCGGCCGGGCTGGAGCGGCGGCGCCAACTGGTGGGGCGCCGCCTTCGACCCCGAGACCGGCCGGCTCTACGTGCCGAGCTGGGCCCACTTCTCGTTCGTGGTCCTCGAGCCCGGCGACCCCGCGCGGTCCGACCTGACGATCCGGCCGCGGGTGAGCAACCTGCCGGGGCCGCGGGGCCTCCCCCTCTTCAAGCCGCCCTACTCGCAGCTCGCGGCCCTCGACATGAACGCGGGCGAGAAGCTGTGGAGCGTGCCCCTCGGCGACGGCCCCCGCGACCACGAGGCGCTGCGCGGCATGGACCTGCCGCCGTTGGGCAGCTACGAGAAGGGCGGCGGGCCGCTGCTGACGAAGACCCTGCTCTTCATCGGCCAGGGCATCGAGTCGAACCGCCTGCGCGCGTTCGACAAGGACGCCGGCTACGAGGTGTTCGAGATGGAGCTGCCCGCGCGGTCGTCGTCGGCGCCCATCAGCTACCTGGCCGACGGCCGGCAGTACATCGTCCTCGCCGTCGGCGGCGGCGACGCCCGCGAGCAGCTTGTCGCGCTGGCGCTGCCGTAGCCGCGAGCCCGTTCACGGAAGCCGAGCAGGTGCACGGACAACCGCCGGTCTGCACGGAAAAAATGTATTATCCTTTCTGAAGCGAGAAAAGTAAGGAGACGAAGAAGAGACGGAGTAGCAAGAGGACCGCCCGCAAGAGAAAGGACGTTTCGGATGATCGAGTCGTCCATCACGACGAAGGGTCAGACCACGCTGCCCAAACCGGTGCGGGACGCGCTTGGCGTACGGCCCGGCGACCGGGTCCGCTACCTGATCGTCGACGACGACGTGCGCATCCTGCCGGTGCGATCCATCGACCGGCTGTTCGGCGCGCTGAAGTCCGATGGACCCGCGGCCACGCTCGACGACATGGAACGGGCCATCGCCGAGGGAGCCACCGAGTCGTGATCGCGCTGGACACCAACGTTCTCGTCCGCTACTTGGTGGACGACGATGCGAAGCAGGCCGAAGCGGCCCGGGCGCTGTTGGGCGCACTGACACCGGCCCGGCCCGGTTTCGTCTGCCGCGAGGTGATGGTGGAGCTCGTCTGGGTGCTGAGGCGGACCTATGGCCATACACCCGAGCGGATTGCGGCCGTGCTGGAAGACCTGGTAGCGACCGACGGTCTCGTCGTCGAGGCGGCGGCCGACGTGGCCCGGTCGGCCATGCGCTATCGCCGTGGAGTCGCCGATTTCTCCGACCTGATGATCGCCGCCGCCGCAGAACGGGCAGGGGCGCGCCCGGTTTACACATTCGACGGCAAGGCCGCGCGACTCCCGGATGTCACGTTGCTGGCTGCGTCGGCATCGTGACGCAACGTCTGTCGTCCGGATTCGCGCGCCCCGGTGCCCACGCCGCCGTGTCGTGAACCCACTCGTGCGAAGGAGGCAGCTCCATGAGGACCGCAATCGTCGCCATCCTGCTGCTCGGCGCCGCCGGCACGACGAGCCCGGGGGCCGCGCGGCAGGACGAACCCCCGATGGTCTTCCAGCGTGTCTGCAACATCGAGCCGGGTCGGGAGGACGCCGCCGAGACCCTCGCGCGGGAGATGGTCGAGCTGGTGGGAAGCAAGTACCCCGGGGTCGAGATGTCGGCGCGGACCGGCCGCTGGATGACCGGCTTTCAGAACATCGAGCGGCCAGTCGACCAGGTTCTCTTCAGCGAACGTCACGCCGACGAAGACATGCGGCAGATCTTCAACGAGATCCTGATGGGGGACGACGAGTTCCGCGCCCAGCAGCAGAAGATGGCAGGGGTCATCGACTTCGGCAGCTGCACCGAGACCCGGTACCGGGCGAGGCCCTGACGGGCGAGGAGTGGACAGATGAGACGAGCATTCGCATTCGTGGTTCTCGGAGTCCTCCTGGCCGGCCTGGCGGCGCCGGCGGCGGACGCGCGGGTGGTGCGGATCGTCGTCGAGCGGACGACGCCGTACGCGGGCGGAGAAGCGTTCGGCGACGCCGGTCCGTTCGAGCGGCTCGACGGCACCGTGCACATGGAGGTCGATCCCGGCGATCCGCTGAACGCGGTGATCGTCAACCTCGACCGCGCGCCGCGCAACGAGCGGGGGCTGGTCGAGCTCAGCGCGCCGTTCTTCATCGTCAAGCCGGTCGACATGGCGCGGGGCAACGGGAAGCTGCTGTACGGCATCAACAACCGCGGTAACGCCATCGAGCTCGGCTTCCACACCTTCCCCTCGACCGGTCCCGACGCCGACAACGGGCTGTTCTTCCGTCTCGGCTACACGCTGGTGGACGCGGGCTGGGCGGGCGACGTGGTGACGACGGCAACGCGGCTCGGGGCCAACCTGCCGGTCGCGGTGCAGGCCGACGGCAGCCCCGTCGTCTCGCGCATCCGCATCGAGTATCCGTCCGACCCGACGGCGTCCGGCGGCGTCACCCACACGCTCCCCCTCAAGGGGAACGACCGCTTCGTGAGCTACGAGACAGCCGACACCGACACCGCGCGCTCGACGCTGACCGTCCGCGACGCCATCGACGGCGAGCGCCGGCCGGTCGCGGCCGACGGCTGGGCGTTCGGGACGTGCCCGTCGGGCGAGGCGTCGCTCGCGCCCTCGACCACCGACATCTGCCTCTTCGACGGGTTCGACCCCGACAAGGTGTACGAGCTCATCTACCCCGCGAAGAACCCGTGGGTCATGGGCCTCGGCTACGCGGTCACCCGCGACGTCGCCTCGTTCCTGCGCTACGAGACGGCCGATGACGACGGGACGCCGAACCCGCTCGCCGCGAGCGCCGACGCCACCGGCATCCGCCGCGCCTACGGGCTCGGCATCTCGTCGACGGGCATGTACCTCCGCGACTGGCTCTACCTCGGCTTCAACGAGGACGAGGCGCACCGCCGCGTGTTCGACGCGGTCCGCATCCACATCCCCGGCTCGCACCGGCTGTTCGCGAACGTCGAGTTCGCCGACCCCAACATCTACTCGCGCCAGGACCGGACCCCCGACTTCACGTCGCAGTCGGTCCCGCCGCTGACCTACGCGGTGACCACCGACCCGGTGACCAACGTCCGCGACGGCATCCTCAAGCGGCCCGCCACCGACCCCCTCGTCTTCCACGTCGACACGAGCAACGAGTTCTGGCAGATGAAGGCGTCGCTGAACGTCCACGACGGGCACGGCGACCCGGTGCCGGTTCCCGACAACGTCCGTTTCTACCTGCTCGCGAGCCACCCCCACGGCGGGGCGGCGGGGGTCGGGGCGATGCCGACGGCGCGCGGGGCCTGCGCGTACGTGACCAACACCTACCGCAGCGCGGCGCCGGCGATGCGCGCGCTCCTCGTGGCCCTCGACGACTGGGCCGACCGCGGCATCGAGCCGCCTGCGAGCAGCTACCCCGACGTTCGGCGGGGGACGCTCGCCACCGTGAACGAGGTGGCGCGCACGTTCCCGGGCATTCCCGGCGTCGCGTTCCCGACCCGGGTGAACGGGCTCGACGCGCTCGGCTTCGGGCCCACGTTCGGGTCCGGGGGCGGCCGGCAGACGGTGCTGCCGCCGACGCGGAACGGTTCGTATCAGGTGCTCGTGCCGACGACGGACCGCGACGGGCACGACGTCGCCGGCATCCACACCGTGGACATCATGGCGCCGGTGGGCACCAACACCGGCTGGAACCTGATGGCCCCCGGCCCCCGCGGCCGCGACCTGTGCTCGCTGACGGGGGCGTTCTTCCCCTTCGCCCGGACCCGTACGGAGCGGATGGCCAGCGGCGACCCGCGCCTGTCGCTGGAGGAGCGCTACGGCGACCACGCGGGCTTCGTCACCGCGGTGCGGCAGGCCGCCGACGAGTCCGTGGCCCGCCGCTTCCTGCTGCCCGAGGACGCCGAGGTGCTCGTCCGGCTGGCCGAGGAGAGCGACGTGCTGCGGTGACCGCGGGCCGAGCGGCGGGCTCGGGCTATCGATCGGTGCAGCGACGATTGACGGGCCAGGTCGCCGATTCCGGCGACCCCGGCCCGCCGGCACTACGCGAGTGCCGTCGCCACGTGGACGGCCTGTCGCGCACCTCCTCCCCCCGAAGGCGTCCGCGTCGGTTAGACTGCCAGATGATCCGCGGTGCCAGGCCTCGCGCCGGATTCGGCCGGGCGGACGGGGCGCCGCGACTCTCGACGGAGGTGGGCAATGAGCGTCATGGGAGCAGACGAGTTCGTGCGGCGGCTCGACGCCGCCGTCAGCGTCGGGGACGTCGAGGCCGTGACCCTGGCGGTGCAGCAGGAGATCGAGAATGCGCTCACGCCCGGGCGGCTCCAGCTCGACGAGCGTTTCCGGCGCACCCGCCCCGACCGCTACGCGAGGCGGCTGCTGCACCGCGACCCCGCCCGCCGATACACGATCCTCGCGCTCGCCTGGGCCCCCGGTCAGGGGACCCCGATCCACGACCACCCCAACCTGTGGAGCGTCGAGGGGGTGCTGGAGGGCGAGCTGGAGGTGACGCAGTACGCGCCGATCAAGGAAGAGGCCCACCGTTGCCGGTTCGCGCCGGTCGAGTCGCACCGGGTCGTCGCCGGCGACGCCAACTTCCTGATTCCGCCCTTCGAGTACCACGCGCTGACGAACGACCTCACCGACCGGCCGTGCCTGACGCTTCACGTCTTCGGCGGGGAGCTGATGGAGATGAACACCTTCGATCCGGTCGGCGACGGCTGGTACGAGCGCTCCCTGACCCGGGTCTCCTACGACGACTGAGACTGCGTCGAGATCACGGATCGACGAATACGTACTCTCCCAGGCGAGATGACGCGTCCGGTCCCGCGGTGGGATACACCACATCGGCTCGCAAGGCGCTGGCCGCGAACCTCAGAGCGGCTTGAATCCCATCACTGGTCAGACGCGGATGCGCCTCGAGTATCTGGTCGAACGTCTCGCCGGCCGCGAGCTTCTCCAGAATCAGCTCGACGGTTATGCGCGTCCCCGCGACGACCGGCTTGCCCATCAGGACGGCGGGGTGCGACTGGATGAGCTCGGTGTCCATGTTCGTTGCTCCTGCACGGAGTGAAGGCATGCCGCTGGCACGGCAGCACCGGGAATTCCGAAGTGCGGGCAGGTGAACCTATCGCGCCCCGGACACTCTTCCAGCCGCCGATTTCTCCTCGGCCCTCGCGGCCGAGAGGATGTTCACCAGGCCGTAGTTGCCCTCGTGGCAGGCGTACTCGAACACCGGCCCCTCGGTCTTCCGCAACGGCACCCGGGCCGTCCATGGGGCCTCCCAGATGTCCGGGTCCTCGACGGTGAACTCGTACTGGAGGATGTCGGCCTCGCGGGTGAAACGCTCGACGAGCCGGCGCGGCTCGCTGCCGATCATCGTCAGCTCGCCGTCGAAGTGCATCGACTCGACGACCAGCGTGTCGCCCTCCCAGCGGCCGCGGCCGTCGCCGCCGAACTGCGCGAGGCCGCTGCGGGGGCTCCCGTCGAGGGGGACGATGCGCACGAAGTGCATGCTCTCGGCGAGGATGGCGACGTGGTCCGGCGTCTGGAAGATCTGCACGTTGTTGTTGTAGGGGCCGGGCACGATGGGGAACCCGATGGTGCCGAGGCAGCGGTCCATCAGGTTCAGGTCCTCCCACGAGTCGAAGGGGCCGGGGCCGAACGAGCCGGCGACGGCGGCACGGAGCTCGTCGGCCCCGTCCACGGTGGGCGGATGACGGCCGTTCGGCGGGTCGACGATGAGCGACGTGCGCCGGTCCGGCACCGGTTCGGTGCCGAAGTCGAGGAAGACCCGGGTGTGTATCTCGTGGCCGGGCACCGTGTCGCCGCTGTCGATCGACTCGAACAGATCGGCCGTCCGGCGCGCGAGCGCCGCCGCCTCCTCCTCGGTCATCACCGCCCGGTCCGCGAACTCCTCCGGCCGCGCCATCGGGGTGGCCGAGCGGTAGTCCCAGACGCCCCCCAGATCGGGAGCGCCCCAGGGCGTCCGCGGCGTGTCCCCGGTCTGGGCTGCCGCCCGCCCCGCCGGCAGCACCAGCACCGCGCCGAGCAGCCCTGCCGCGAGAAGACTACGGGTCATCGCCTCTCCCCCTCACCCCAACCGGCCTCCAGCTCTTCGACCGACTCCAGAAGACGTCGCGCGTTCGCCGGACTCCGCAGCAGGTGGGCCGTTTCCTCGAGTCCCTCGTAGTCGCGCAACGACAGCATGACGACGGCCCCGCCGTTCCTGCGCGTGATGATGACCGGGGCGTGATGGTCGCAGACGCGATCCATCGTCCTCGCGAGGTTTGCCCGAGCATCCGAGTACGTGATCGTATCCATGACTTCGCCTCTGCCGACCGTCGGTACAGAATAGGGTACAAGGCGACCGAACAGAACCCTGCGAACAGCTCGTCGCGGCGGCGCCGCACTCGACGGTCCGCCCCCGCCGCCGGGACGGGAATGGCCATCCGAACGACCGAGGTGTTGACCATGCAATGGATCGGCAGACTGACGGCGATGGTCGCTGCGGCTGGTTGCCTGACCGCGGCCCCGGCCCGGGCGCAGTACGGGGCGCCCGACACCGGCGAGTGGCGCAGCTACGCGGGTGACAGCGGCGGCACCAAGTACTCGCCGCTCGACCAGATCACGGCCGAAAACTTCGGCGACCTCGAGGTGCGGTGGCGCTGGAGCTCGGTCGACACCCACCTCGTCCGCTCCACCCCCGGCGGCGACTCGCTGGTCGCGGCCGACACCCTCTTCGACACCCTGCAGGCGGACGAGCCCGACCTGTGGACGGCGTGGGACGGGGTGCGGCAGACGCGCACCCGGCCGTCGATCCGCTCGCTGGTGGCGACGCCGCTGATGGTCGACGGCGTCCTCTACGTCAGCACTCCCCTCTACCGCGCCGCCGCCATCGACGCCCGGACCGGCGAGACCCTGTGGGTGCACGACCCGCGCGCCTACGAGTCGGGCATGCCGGCCATCGCGCAGTGGCGCCACCGCGGCGTCGCGTACTGGGAGAACGACGGCGACGCCCGCATCGTGTGGGGCACCGGCGACGGCTTCCTCGTCGCCGTCGACGCCGAGACCGGGCTGCCCGCCCCCGACTTCGGCGACGGCGGGCGCATCGACCTCACCGACGGCGTGCCCCGCGCGACCCGCGGCGAGCGCGACGTGCTGAACCTGCTCGCCCTCTCGTCGCAGTCGCCGCCGATGATCCTGCGCGACACCATCGTCATCGGGTCGACCATCAACGACCGCACCATCACCCGCGAGGCCACGCCGGGGTGGGCCCGCGCCTACGACATCCGGACCGGCCGCCACAAGTGGGACTTCCACACCGTGCCCCAGAGCGCCGACGAGTTCGGGTCGGACACGTGGCTGAACGAGTCGTGGCGCTACAGCGGCAACACCAACATCTGGTCGATGATGAGCGGCGACGAGGAGCTCGGCTGGGTGTACCTGCCCGTCGGGACGCCGACCAACGACTACTACGGCGGGCACCGGCCCGGCGACAACCTGTTCGCCGAAAGCATCGTCGCCGTCGACGTCGAGACCGGCCAGCGGCAGTGGCACTTCCAGACCATCCACCACGGCCTGTGGGACTACGACCTGCCGGCCGCCCCCAACCTGCTCGACATCACCGTCGACGGGCGCGAGATCAAGGCGGTGGCCCAGGTCAGCAAGCAGGGCTTCGTCTACGTCTTCGACCGCGTGACCGGCGAGCCGGTGTGGCCCATCGAGGAGCTGCCCGTCGCGACCGACACCGACCTCGAGGGCGAGGTCATGTCGCCGACCCAGCCCTTCCCCACCCGGCCCGCCGCCTTCGAGTACCAGGGCACGTCGATCGACGACCTCGTCGACTTCACGCCCGAGATCCGGCAGATGGCCGTCGACGCCGTCCAGGGCTTCCGGCTCGGCCCCCTCTACACGCCGCAAACGCTGCGCGGCACCATCATGCGGCCGCCGGTGGGCGGGGGCGCGAGCTGGTCGGGCGCGGCCGTCGACCCCGAGACCGGCTACCTCTACGTGCCGTCGACCAACGGCCACTCGACGATTCAGCTCACCGAGCCGGAGCCGCACGAGCAGTCGACCCTGCGCTACATCCGCCGCTCGGTGTCCGCCGGCCCCGTCATGCCGCGCGGCCTGCCGCTGTGGAAGCCGCCCTACACCCGCATGACCGCCATCGACATGAACACCGGCGAGCACGCCTGGATGGTCCCCACCGGCGACGGCGACCGCATCCGAAACCACCCCATGCTGCGCGAGCTCGACCTGCCGCCCGTCGGCGGCGACGCCAGCCGTAGCGGTCCCTTGCTCACCAAGACGCTGCTGATCTACGCCCTGACCGCGGGCGGCGGCGACGGCGGACCGCGGCTCGTGGCCTACGACAAGGCCACCGGGGCGGAGATCGCGTCGGTCGACCTGCCGGCCGGGGCGCTCGGGGCGCCCATGACCTACCTGCTCGACGGCGCGCAGCACATCGCGCTGACGGTGGGCGGCGAGGTGCCGGGGCTCATTTCGTTCCGATTGCCGGAGGGGATCTTGCAGTGACTGCAGACATGGGAGAGATCTCGGTCGACTTCGAGTTGGAGAACCCCGTCGATCGCGAGAACTTCGAGCGGGGGCTCGGTGACGAATCCCGCGTCCGGCGCACCCGCGTGCAGGGCATCGTCGACACCGGGGCGATGATGCTCGTGCTTCCCGAGAGCATCGTCGAACGCCTCGGGTTGCGAGTCCAGGAAACCGTGGTTGTCACCTACGCCGACAATCGCAAGGAGGAACGCCCCGTCGCGGGTCCCGTGACGGTGCGCATCGGCGACCGCTCGACGCGCACCGACTGCGTGGTCGGCCCGCCTTCGGGCGAGGTCCTGATCGGCCAGATCATCCTCGAGGCCCTCGACCTGATCGCCGACTGCTCGAACCGCACGCTGACCCCGCGGATGCCGGACTACCCTCTGCTGAGAATCTGAAGCTCCTGACCTGAGGCGTCGGCCCGTCGTGCTCGAACCGTCGAGTACGATGCGAGTTGGAGAAACGCGACATGACAGAGCTGCTGGAGAAGGCGCTCGCAAAGGTGGCCCGACTGCCTGACCACGAACAGGACGCGTTCGCGCGCTGGCTCCTGGACGAGTTGGAGTCCGAGCGGCGCTGGTCCCGCGCCTTCGAGACTTCACAGGGTCGACTGGCGGAGTTGGCTCGCGAGGCTCTCGAGGACGATCTGGCGGATCGCACTGAACCGCTCGACCCCGACCGGCTGTGAAGTCGCGCCGTACTCGTCGCTTCCGTGAGTGTTTCGACCGCCTTCCACTTGACGTTCGGAATCAGGCCAGACGCGCTTACGAGCTGTTTCGCGATCATCCCCGCCACCCCGGTCTTCGCTTCAAGCGGGTGCACGGGACCGAGCCGGTGTACTCCGTTCGGGTCGGCCAGGGCTACCCTGCTGTCGGCGTGCTCCAAGGGGACGCGATCATCTGGTTCTGGATCGGCTCCCACGCCGACTACGACCGTCTCCTGCAACGGCTCTGAGTCGAAGGCTGCTCCGTCAGATCACGGCGCCGGCCGGCACGGCGCCGGGCGCGGCGCGGGGCCGGCGGGCGCGCGCCAGCTCGACAATCTCTTCCTGGGTCATCGGGCTCCGTGGATGGTGGCTCAGGCACATGGGACTGCGCACTCGCTGAAACGGCACCATGTCGCTTCCCACGAAGAACTCCCCGGGCTGCAGGCGAGCGATGCCCCGCGCGTCGCCGCCCTTCTGCGCGGCCATTTCCTGGGCAGCCGCGATCTGCGCCGGGGCATTGAGCAGACCGAAGAACTGCGTCGTCGCGTTGCCGGGGATCCGGTTGTGCAGTCCCTTCGGCGCCTGCGTGGCGAAGACCAGGCCGAGGCCGTACTTCCGGGCCTGGGAGGCGAGGGCGAGCGTACTTTCCGTGGTGGCGGTACGGCCCGATGAAGGCGCGAACGTCTGCGCTTCGTCCATGACGAACAGACCGCCCAGCGGCCGGTCTCCGGCAGGGTGCTTCTTCACCCAGGCGAAGAGCGCCATCTGCAGCTGATTGACGAAGTGCTGTCGCTGCTCGTCGTTCGGCAGTCCGACGAGACTGATGACGGAGATGCGCGCACGACGGCCTTCCGCCGGCTGGAGCAGGACCGATGGATCGACGGCTTCGCCGCTCCCGCCCAGCATGGGATCGTTCACGGTCTCCGCGAGCAGGGTCTGGGCGATGTCTGCCGCGAGCTTCTCGCCGCTGGCGAGCCGACTGACGCCCTCGGGCAACGCCGACAGGAAGCCGAGGTATCCCCTGAGGTCCCCGCCGCCGCGTTGCACATAGGCAGCCAGGGCCTCCTTCAGTACGGCTCGGCCCCGGCTCTGTCGCGCGCCGGACGCCGGCAGGCCCGCGCGCGGGACGAGCGAGGCGACGGCGTTGTCGAGCGCGATCCCGAACTCGTCGGGATCGTCCGCCACGTCGCCCAGGCCGGCCAGGGGTGCGAACGAGAGCGAGCGTCCCGTCGTCAGGCGCGGCGTCCACACGACGACCTCGGTATCGCGAAGGTAGGTCGCCGCCTTCTCCGCGTCGCCGTCGAGCCAATCTCGGGGAGGCTCGGGCCAGGGCAGGCCGAGTCGTGCGAGGTCGTTGTTCGGATCGAGCACGACGGTCGAAACGCCCTTCAGCGCGCACTCCTCGACGAGCCGGCGGATGAGCACGGTCTTGCCCGAGCCGGAGCCCGCGAAGATTACCGTATGACGCCGCAGGTCCTCGAGCGGCACGGTCACTTCTCGACCCGTGCCTTCCGCGGTTCCGATGGGAATGGAGTCCTCGTTGATCGCCTCGGGCGCCTTGGCGGCCTTCGACGTTGCGGTCTCAGACGGTGCGCCAGCCATGGGCGGTTCGGCGGTCTTGGGCGGCTCGGCGGCCTTGGGTCGCGCGGCGGTCTTGGGTCGCGCGGCGGGTCGCGCGGCGGGTCGCGCGGCGGTCTTGGACGGTGCGGCGGCCTTGGACGGTGCGGCGGCCTTGGACGGTGCGGCGGTCTTGGACGATGGGACGGTCTTGGACGATGGGACGGTCTTGGACAGTGCGACCGTCTTGGACGGTGCGGCGGTCTTGGATGGTGCGGCGGTCTTGGACAGTGCGGCGGTCCTGGGCAGATCGGCGGTCCTGGGCAGCGGGGCGGTCCTGGACAGTGCGGTGGCCTTCGGCCGTGCAGCAGCCCTGGCCGGTCCAGGCCTGGGCCGTCCAGCAGCGTCGAGCGACTCAGCGGGCTCGGGCGGTCCAGCAGTCTCAGCCGGTACGGAAGCGACGGCGAGCGCGGGACTCAAGGGCGCGAGCAATGCCGTCCGGCTCGCGTGACGATGCGTTCCGAGCCAGGTGTCGAGCCCCTTCGGCTGCTCTTCGAGGAGCTGCTGCAGCGCCCGGAACACCTTGAGATCGGCCTCCGGCAGCTTCACGACTTTGCCGCCGTGCGCCCTGAGGCTGTCGAGCGCCTGCTGCGTCGTCCTGCCCCGAGACCACGCTGCGTTGCGCAGAATGAACAACCGCCTCCGGTCCCTCGAAAGCCTGAGCCCCGACGCCGTCACGGCGGCCCGAAGCCGGTTCAGCGCCGCCACCGGGTTGGTGTTCAGGACGGCCCGGAACGACCAGTGCACTTCGTCATCCGTGTCCGCATCGACTATCCGCCGCAACCGCGCATGAAGCGTCGGGTTTCTCCCGAGCGGCGGGTCCAACGAGCAGTCACCCGCCGCGGCGTTCTCCCTTGCCCACGCCGTCAGGCCGGCGCGCAGCAGCGGCGGCAGGCTATCGTCCACCTTCTTCTCGTCGAGGGCGTCGGCGACGTTCGCCTCCTGAACCAACCGGCCGAACCGCCGATCGAGATCGGGATCACTCCCTAGCTAGCGGGGGCGGCGGAGGCGGCGGTGGCGGCGGTAGCGAACGCTCGGCCAGCAACTGCGCCAACTCGGTGACGCGACCTCGCTCCCGGGAGCGAGCGCAGTGGTCCTGGACCAGGTTGATCAGGCTGCGCGGGGAGAACATGGGCGCGTCGACGAACGCGGTCGACCGTACCGGCCAAGTCGGATACTCGGGCGTGAACCCGGCGCGCGCGTAGGCCACTCGGAGGTAGGCAGCAATCAGCGCCGCCCCGACCTCCGCCGAGGGTATCTCACGAAGATAGACGACCGCCGGATACCGATCGTGGGCGGTCGCCACGGACCGCTCGCGGACCAGCGTCCAACTGTCGTTCAGGCATGACACGACCACCAGTGAGTGCTGCACGTCCTCCGCAAGATCCATGAGGCCGGTAGCCACCTGGTCGAGCAGCAAGTGCTGCTCGGCGCCGGAAAGCGACCGTCCGAGCGCGACCAATCCGTCGAGCTGATCGACCGCGACGAGGGTCGCACGCCCGGAGGCGCCCACGAGCCGGTCGAATGCGCCGACGACCTCCCGGCACGGAATCCGCCTCGCGCGGATGGCATGCGCGCGCGCCCTGTCGACGTCGATTTCCAGCCCTTGGGTCAAGGCATCTCCGACGTCCTGGTGGGCAGGATCTTCGCTGTTGGTCAGAATGAGCGCGAGCGCCACGTCGACGGCGACCTGGTCCGCGGGCCGGCGACCGAGGTGCAGTTGGAGGCTTCGGCGAACGTCCTTCAGATGCGAGACGTCGAATGTTCCCGCTGCCAGGTCCTCGATCTCCGTTTCCTGCAGCCCAATCGCTGCGCCCAAACCGTGGAGGACCGCACGCAACTGGGTCCCACCCGCTGCGCCTACCTTCCGATGCAGGGCATCCACGTAGGCGAGCGCCAGACTGTCCCAGAACTGGCGCGCGGTACTGGGCTGAAAGAGGACGAAGACCTGACCCCGCTGGACCACGGCGTGTCGGACGCGTCCCAGGAAGTGCGACTTGCCGATGCCCGGCCGCCCCTGGATGACGAGGTTGCCGACCGGGGCGCCGTCGCGCACCCGGTCGAGCGTCTCCAGAACCCGGTCGAACGCCCACGAATGAATGCCGTCGACATGGATGACGTCGTCGCGCCAGATGTCGTTGCCGGCATACGCCGTTCGGAACGCGACCTGCCCGAGTGCTCTCAGCTCTGGCTCCACAGCCTCACTCCATGCTGATCAAGTGCATGTCCTCCACGCCGAGCCGAAGCGCCGCGTCCCGGTCGGCCTGCGTGAGCCGGCCGCGGTCCTCGTGCAGCGTGAAATTGACGCCCTTCTTTCGGAACATCCGGACGAGCTCTTGGTCGACCTCGCGGCGAGGCCAATCGCCGAGCTGCGCCCGGAGGTCGCGCAGCTCCACCCAGTCCCACGGCCGGGACGCCAAGCTGCGGTAAGACTGCCGAATCCGGTCCGGGAGTGAGCCGGCAGGTCTCGGAGCCGGGGAAGCGAACAGCTCCTGGAGCACCATCCCCCGCGCGTCGAGCGCGACCTTCAGGCCGTTGAGAAGCGCGTACAGCGCGCGCCCGCCCGACCGGGCCCCGGGCGGCACCGGTGCGTCGAGCTCGGCCACCGCCCAGGCCCAACCGGCATCCGTCAGCTCGTGGGCAAAGCCCTTGGCTCCCCTATTGCGGCTCTGGAGAAGCCCGTCCCGGTTGAGCTTCTCCCGTATGGACTTCCTGACGTCGATTCCGTAGCGCCGCTTGAGCTCCGGGTTCGGCGTCTCCTTGTTGAGAGCCATGAGCGCGATCATCACGGCGCGCTCCCGAATTTCATACGCCATGTTCACGTCTCTCCTGCCGTGGACCGCCGCCGGTCCTCCAGGAACCGTTCCAGCTCGTCGAGGGCGCGCGCCCACGTCGTCCAGCCCCTCACACCTCTCGTACCGTTGACCGCCGCCGGTCCTCCAGGAACCGTTCCAGCTCGTCGACGACGCGCGCCACGTCGGCGAGCACCTCGTCGTTCGTGTAGCGAAGAACCAGGAAGCCTGCGCGCTGAAGCGCGCGATCGCGCGCACGGTCGGCGGCGTACTTGTCGGTATCCAGGTGGTCGGGTCCGTCGAGCTCGACGACGCACTTCTCCCGCGTCCAGATGAGGTCGACCCGGATGGGGTTGGCCAGGACCCCCGGCGACCAGGTCTGGTTCCAGGCGCGACCCGTTGCCCACGGGGACCGCGCGAGATGCGCCTCGAGGCGCTGCTCCGCCCGGCTGAACGGGTTGGGCCGCCCTCGCAGCGGCGTCAGGTACGGAGGGCGCGGCGCGGCCGGCGGCGCTGACGTCGGCATCCGGCCGCGGAGCGAAGAGCGGGGCACTCGCGTCATGCCGGCCGTCGGGGTCCCGAAGAGCCAGACGCTCAGCTCCCCCGGGCCGGCCAGCCAGAGGGCGTTCGCTTCCGCGACTTCGATCTGCACGGTGCTCCAAGTGCCCGTCAGCTCGACCATCACGACGAGGCGTTCATACCCGTAGGCGCGGAGGATCAGCTTGCGGGCCTGACGCACGGCCGTCTCTCGCGCGAACTCCGCCACTGCGAGCGGCCGCCCGCACAGCGACGCCTCCCCGGCCGCGAGTAGAAACGGGCCGAACAGGTCGCTGCCGGCGGCGGCTCGCTCGCACATCGCGCGCACCGCCGCCAAACCGGCGCCACCGGGTCCCGCAAGGTGTTCCGCTTCCGGCAGCCAAGCGGGGTACGTGCCGGTGACCGCCACCGACAACGCGTCGACGACCTGCTCCGTGAGATCGCTCCGGCCCAGACCCGCCCCCGAGACGGCGACCGTCAGGATTGCTGCCTCCAACCCGCGGGTCGATTCGGCGGCCTCTCGCACCGCAAGCGGAGACACCTCGGGCCAGCTCAGGAGGGGCTCGTGCAGCAGCGCTTCGATTCCCGGGCTGCTCCGGACGGCCCCGAGACCGGGGTCCATGGACACGAGGGCGGATCGTACTCGAACCACGGGCCATGGGTCACGGCAGCCGCAGCGGTCGCAGACCGGGAGCTTCCCGATCCCGTCAGCGGCTTGTCGTCCGCATCGTGATCAGACGGAACTCCGAAGGAGCCGTGTCGTCCGGGGGGGCAGTGACCACAGCCCGCTCCAGCCGCCGGACTCCCGCCCGGTAGTCTTCGTCCGACATTGGCCATGAAGTGCGAGGTGCGGTGTCGCTCGGAGGCGTAGGTCAGGTACTCGCCGAGGTCCTCCTGGGTGCTACTGTGCGCCCGCTCCAGCGCCACGTCCACTAAGCGCATGGCGCCGCTGAAGTCGTCGGCCGTAATGAAGTCCCGGTCGTCCAGGGTCCTGCCGCCGGGAAGAAGTCGTCGGCCGTAATGAAGTCCCGGTCGTCCAGGGTCCTGCCGCCGGGAAGAAGCGGTACCTACGACTTCGGCGACCCGGCAGCTACGCGCGGGCGACGCGTCGGCAGTGCGTCTCCCCCCGCCCCCGCATCCGTCGCCTGTCCGGTCGGGCGGGCCTCAAGCATCACGACGCTCCCAGGCGGAGACGAAGCTCGCGGAGAGCCGGTCGAGGTCGTCGAGGATCAGGTCGGCGGCCTCGCACCGTTGAAACCAGAACCGGTCGAGATCGGCCTGCCGCTCGACGGGCGCGAAATAGTGCTGCTTCACGCCGTACTCGCTCCGCACGAGTTGGATCGCCCACACGTGGGAGGCGAACTCGACGTCGTCGCGCCCGATGTCCGGGTTCGCCCGGCAGTATGCCTCGACGAAGGCGAGGGCCTTGTCGCGCCAGCCCGAGCCGGCGGTCACCGTTTCGGGCGCGAGCGCGGCCCGTCCGATCTCGAACGCCGGCAGGAACCGCTCCGGCGGCCGAAAGTCCACGACGGCGATCAGCTCGCCCCTGCGAAACAGGATGTTCCAGATGCTGTAGTCGCCGTGCACCACCTGCCGCGCCAGCGGTGGAAGGGATGCAAGCAGCGAGGCAGCTCTCGGCAGCAGCTCCAGCCGCCGGTGCAGGAGGGACACCGTCCGCCGGTCGAACTCGTCCCGCGGCGCCCGCTCCTCAATGGCTCTCAGGTAGCGCTCGAACGCCGCCCGCTTCCGGGCGGCGTCCAGAGCGAGCCACGCCGCGGCGGTATCGCGCCGCGCCGGGCGGCCCCGCAGGAAGGTGTGCAGCCGACCGAGCGTGTGGCCCGCCTGAGCCATCTCCGAGCGTGACAGCGTGATACCGGAGGTCGTGTCGGGAGAGTGCTCGAACAGGGCAAGCGCGAGGTCGCCCTCCGACCACAGCAGTTCACCGGCGGTGGAGGGAACGACCAGCGGCACCGGCAGCCCCGCGGCCCGTGCCTCCTGGGACAGCTCGAGCGCGGCCGCCTCCCCGGGGATGTCGGCGCTCGGCGGGTACTGCTTCAGGAAGTAGTCGGCCCCGGATGTGCGCACCAGCCAGTTGGTGGTGCCCATGCCCTTCGCGACCCGCGCGATGGATTGTGCTTCGCACCGGTAGTGTCTCGCCAGCGCGTCCGCCAGCCGCCCCGCCGCAACGGACCCGTCGTTCGCTTGGCGCGCCGACCCCCAGGCGGTCAAGACGTCGACCCCGTGCGGTGTGAGATGATCGCGGTGCTGCTCAGCGGCCGTCGTGTGCGTCGCTGCCGACACTTCGCACGTGCCGGTCCGCGAGGCGAGCGCGGCGTGTCTTCCGAGACTCGCAACCGGTGGCACACTAGAAACGGAACAACCGGTTCACCTTGACCACGAACCCGCGGTTGCGCAGGTCCGAGAAACGGTCGGGGCGCAGGGGGTCGGTCTCGCGGTCCTCGGTGTAGACCACGAACAGCTCGCTGCCGGGCTGGTACTCCCAGCGGAGGCGCAGGTTGTTGCTGACGGTGTTGGTGCTCGAGTTGTACTGGATCAGCCCGCTGAAGAACATGCGGGGCGTGAAGGACAGGTTCACCCGCGAAACGAGCAGGTCGGTGCGGAACGCCCCCTGCGGCGAGTCGATCCAGTTGACCGACACGCTCGGCTCGAGCGAGAGCCGCTCGGTCACCTCCATGCGCCCCTGGCGGAACTCGACGGAGCGGATGGTGCCGTTGAAGTAGTCGCCGACGCGCACCGTGAACCTCCCGTTCAGGCGGCGCTGCGCCCCCGGCGAGTAGGTGCCCTCGACGTCGAAGAACTGGTAGCCGCCCACCGGGAAGGCCACATCGTCGGGCCCCGGGGTGAACTCGCGGTGCAGGAACTCGAAGTTGTCGGCCACCGAGACGCCGAACCGGTCGCTGTTCTCCAGCTCCGTCTCGAACGCCAGCTGCGACTGCCGCGTCTCCACGATGCCGAGGTCGGCAGTCTCGATGTAGTCGTAGCTCCCTTCCAGCCGGAACTGCCGGATGCCGGCCAGCGACCGGGGCCGCGGGCTGTACCGCGCCGTCCCGTAGCTGCGGCGAAAGTTGTCGCGGCGCAGGAAGCCGACCTCGGGAATGAAGTTGTCCTCGACCACCAGGTGCTCGGCCTGGAACCCGTAGAGGTCGCCGGCGTAGTTCACGCGGCCCTGGTAGCTCAGGTCTTCCCCGTCGTTCCCCGGGGTCTGCGTGCGGGCCGCGTAGGCCAGCAGGCTCACGTTCTCGTAGAAGGAGAACGTCGCGTCGGCCCCGTAGGCCTGGCTCGCGCCGTCGCCGAGCAGCGAGACCGAGCGGTTGGTGAAGATGCCGCCGATGCTGCTGCGGCGCAGGATGTCGCGCTTCAGCCGCACCACGGTGAAGTTGGTCATCTCCGCCGCGGCCGCCGCGTCTTCGTCGGCCTGGATGTTCAGCAGCCCGACGTCGAACGCGCCGATCTTGCCGGTGACCCGGCCGCCGCCGACAATCGGCACGATGGTTCCGTTCTGCAACCCGATCTGCCGGCTGTAGAAGAGGGTCGGCGCGTTGCCGCCGCCGAAGAAGCCGCCGCCCTGCCCGCCCCGGCGCAGGGCCCCGCCGAAGCCGCCGGCGACGCCGCCGCGGGCGAAGCCGAAGATGCCGCGGCCCTCGAGGAAGAACTCGCGCTTCTCGGGGAAGAACAGGCTGAAGCGGGTCAGGTTCACCTGCTGCTCGTCCACCTCGACCTGGGCGAAGTCGGTGTTCCAGGTGAGGTCGGCGGTCAGGTTCTGGGTGATGCCGTATTTCACGTCGAGGCCGCCGTCGCCGTTGCCGGCGTTGACGATGGGCTCCGACGCGGCGAGGTTGGTGCTGATGCCGCCGATGCCGTACGGCTTGATCTCGAGGTTGGCGCTGCCGCTCGGGGCGTCGAGCCCGACGAGGGTCGCCGCGTCCGAGACGCGGAAGATGCCGCCCGGCCCCGACCCGGCCGAGATGGGCAGGGCCGTGATGTAGGCCCACTCGTTCTTGCGGCGCACGTTGCGCCGCAGCTGCACCCCCCAGACCTGGGCCGGGCCGGGGCGGTACCGCAGCGACTTGAACGGAATCTCCATCTCCACCGTCCAGCCGCCCTCGAAGCGGCCGGTGCGGACGTCCCAGATGGGGTTCCAGTCGCTGTTGGGGTTGCCCTCGTTGGTGATCTGGAAGTCGGCGAGCGCGCCGAGGGCGTTGGTGTAGAACGCCACCCCGTTCCGCCGGTCGTAGAAGGTGTCGAGGATGACCGCGAAGGTGTCGTTCTGCCGGAGCTGCCGCGTGTCGCGGCGCATCTCGTTGGCCACCCACTGGCTCGGCGGGGCCGAGTCCCACACGCGGGCCGCGACGTAGATGTTGTCGGCGTCGAACAGTATCCAGGCCTCGGTCTCCTCGGTGGCGGGTGCGCCCTCGTCGGGCGCCTGCTGGATGAAGCCGGTGATGGCCGGCACCGTGAAGTAGACGTTCTCGTCGAGCTGCCCGTCGAGCCGGATGCCGTCAGCCAGCTCGACGGCGCGGATGGTGGCGTCGCCCTGCTCGTTGCGGCGGATGACATCGGGCGCGAGCGGGGGCGGCGGCCCGTCGATGACGCCCGGCGCAAAGCGCGGCGCCTCGAACCCGGCCCCGCCCGCGGGCGGGGGCGCGGCGACCGCGCGCGGTGGCGCGGAGGCCGCGGGCGACGACGCGGTGGTCGCCGCGGGCGGGGCCGTAATCCCGGCGAGCCGCCCTCCCGGCCGCGGCGGCGTCGGCCTGCCCGCCGCTCCCGCAGGCGGCAGACCGGCTGGGGATTCCGCGCGCGGGCGCTGCGGTGCCCCGCGCCCGGCCGGCGGCGCCGGCAGGAACGATCCTTCTCCGAACACGGAAGGTCCCGGCCGACGGCCTGCCGTCAGCGGCGTGACGCCGCCCCCCGAGGCACCCGCACCGGCGGCGGCGACGAGGTCCGCCGCCACGCGATCCTGGAGCGCGAACAAGTCCGCGGCGGCGCCGTCCACCACCGTCGCGGCGGCGACGGTCCCGGTGCCCACCTCGACCACCCTCCCGGTGATGCGCAACCGGTCGCCGACCCGCTGATAGCCCCCGCCGACCACCCACCGCGCCCCGGCCGCCCGGCCCGTCTCGACCAGGGTCGCATCGGACACGGCAGGTGCGCCGCGTGCACCGGGCGCGCGCATCGGCTCGCGGACGAGCGAATGCACCGACCATCGCTCGTCCATCTCCGCCGCCACCACCTCGGCGATGCCCTGGCCGAACCAGTCGTCGGCGGGAGCACCGCTGATGTTGACGAACTCCGTGACGACGACGGCCTCGGGCGAGACGCCCTGCGCGGCGACCGATGCCGCCACGAGCCAGCCGAGGAAACCGGCCACGGCGACGCGACCCGGATGGGCGTGCATCATGGATCGATAGACGCCGGCCGGAGAACGGTCGTTTCACCGGCGCACCACCCCGACCGCGTGCCGGTCAACCGGACCGCGGCGGCGCGCCGCCGGCCCCGCGACGCCCTCTCACCACAATGCCTCCCGGCCATCGCCGTCAGGACCGTCGGCTGTCGATCGCCCGAGATCTTCGCCGGCGTCTGCGACCCCGGTACCGCGCTGACACGCGCACCCGCCGAGAGTAGCGCGGCCCGGACTCATGGACGCTCGAACCGCGGATCGCGAACGTCGATGGCTCCAGCAGTCCGAGCTGAGGCATCAGGACCGCGCCGCCTGCCGCCGGCGGGCGGCGTCGAGGGCGAGGGCGAGCCCGGCCCGGGGGCTGAACCCGAGCGGCCGGTACCCCAGGCGCCGAGCGGCCTCGTCGCCGTACAGGCAGGCGACGACGGTCGGCCGGTCGGACGCGGCCAGATAGGGCTCGATGATCTCGCGCGTATAGGCGAGGTCGTCAGGGTCGAGCGCCGGCTCGTCGCAGCCGGCCGAGGCCATCGCCTCCCCTTCCTGCTCCAGCATCGCGGCGATTGTCGTCGCGGGCCCACGGCGGCGAATGTGCGCAAGGCGATGGATGCAGGTCAGCACCTCGTGGCGTACGCCGGTCTTCGAGGGGGTCTCGCTGGTCCAGAGCAGGCCGACGATCCAGCCGCGCTTGTAGAGCGCTCCGCCGTCGAACCGATGGCCCAGCTCGTTGCAATAGCGGTCGGTCCAGCCGCCGCGGGCATCGTCGGACACGACCAGTCCAACCCGGAACGCGCCGCTGACGTCCGCCGTCGCCGGCTGCGCCGCCGCCGTCGCGGCGGCGCCTACCGCTTCGGCGTCCAGCTCCAGCAGCCGATCGAGGAGCGGCGGCAGGTGCTGCTTCCCCATCGGGTTCATGTCGACCAGGGGAAGCGCGAGGTCGCCGGTGCGCGAATCGACCATGGTGCGGAGATAGGCCTCGAAGCGCTCCCGGCCGCGCGGCAGGCGGTAGAGGTCCCGCTGAATCCCCAACAGCGGAACGAACTCGAGCTCCATCAGTATCCTCGGCGCCGCAAACCGTTGGCGGCCGCTGCCACCGAAGCCGGCCGCAGATGGCCATCGTCTCGCCCCTCGCAAGAGGGCTCGGCGGCGACCGCCACCGGTGTCGGCACGTTGACACCCGCATCTGCGGGGAATACCGTTGCCCGGAAGCGCAAGGGTGCGCTTCACCAGCGTCCGGCCGCCATGGCGACACAACCAGCGGGTCTCGGGCGTCGATGGCTCGAGACGGGCGCGCTGATTCTCGCCCACGTGGCGGCGGTGGCGGTCGGATTCGTCCTGATGGTCGTCGGCCTCGGCCTGGGTGTGACGATGATCATGCTGCCGGTCGGCCTCGCCGTCGGCCTGCTCGGAGTCGTATCCTTCGTGTGGGGTCTCGTGGGTCACCTGGGGAAGGACGACTGAGGCGGTCCCGGCTCTTGGGGTCGGTCGACAAACTTGCCCGAACCGCCCGTCCGGGCGCAGGGCGCCGCGTGCGCCCGCTCATGGCCCCGATTCGATCGGCCGCAAACTTCAGATCTCGTACGGCCGGCCCTTGATCCGCGGGGTCTCATCTCGTCGCGCTCTTCGCGACGCACGACGGTCGCGCTGCATCCTGGAGGCCCTCGATCTGCCTTTGGCTCAGTTCGCCGCGGCGTCGTCCAGCGGCTCGATTCTCAGCACCGCCCCTGCCTCGTGATCCGTCGTCACGTACAGCAGGCCGTCGGGTCCCTGCTTGACGTCGCGGATGCGCTGGTTCAGCTCGGTCAACAACGGGATGTGCCGCACCGGCAGGCCCTGCTGGTTGAGCACGATGCGCTGGAGCTGCGTGGTGGACATCCCGCCGACGAAAAGGTCCCCCTTCCAGGCGGGGAACGCGTCGCCCGTATAGAGGGCCATGCCGCCGGGCGAGATGACGGGGTACCAGTAGAGCAGCGGCTGCTCCATGCCGGGCGCACAGGGCTCGGGCAGCGCAGGGCCCGTCCCGCCCGTGCCGATCGTGGCCTCGCCGGTGTACGCGCGGCCGTAGGAAACGACCGGCCAGCCGTAGTTGCGCCCCGGGCGGACGATGTTGAGCTCGTCGCCGCCCTGCGGCCCGTGCTCCACCTCCCAGAGCTCGCCGGTCTCGGGATGGATGATGAGGCCCAGCGGGTCGCGGAACCCCAGGGCGTAGATCTCCGGCCGATAGGCCGGGTCGCCGACGAAGGGATTGTCCTCGGGCGCCGTCCCGTCGTCGTTGAGACGCAGGATCTTGCCGGCGTGACTGCCGGGCTCCTGGGCCTGCTCCGCCGTGCCGACGCGGTTGCTGCCCCCGTGCTCCTGGTCGCGCAGCGGCATGCCGATCGACATGAAGATCTTGCCGTCGGGGGCGAAGATCAGCCGCGCCACGCTGAAGCCGCTGACCCGGGCGTCCGACACGAAGACGTCCTCGACATCGGTCAGGGCGTTGGCGCCGTCGAAGCGGCCGCGCGCCAGCACCGACGTTCCCGCGAGCCCCTGGAACCCTGCCGCGTCCACCGCCACGTCGTCGCTCGGGTCGGGCTTCAGGTACGTGAAGTAGACCATCCGGTTCTCGGCGAACTGCGGATGCACGGCCACGTCCCACAGGCCCAGCCGGCCGCCGAAGGCGTTGTACACCTCCGGCATGCCGCGGACGGGTTCGGGATCGAGCACGCCGTCGCGGATTATCCGCAGGCCGCCCGAGCGCTCGGCGACCAGGACGTCGCCGTTCGGCAGGAAGTCCACGGCCGACGGACGGAAGAAGCCCTTGATGGGAACGACACGGAACTGCTGATCGCCGAAGCCCAGGATCTGCGGCTCGTCGGGCAGGGTGTCCGGGCCGATCCCCCGGCGTCCCTGTTGCGCGTTGCTGATGGCGATGAACAGGCACATCGTGAGGATGACGAAGAGCACGGGCGACCGTCTCGGCGAGCTTGCGAGCGTCATGGTGAACCTCCGACAAGTCAGCAGCTTGGCCGTGTTCCCTCGTTGTTTCCCTCATTGTAGACGGGAATCTACGGGACCAACGAGGTGTCCAGGACCGCACCGGTTCACGCAGCCCGAGGCGCCGATGAGAGCAGCGACCACGGCGAATCTCTCAGGAGATCCCCTCAGAACGCGGCGACGATTCGGAGCGACATTCGAGGTATGGTGACCATGCCCCAGTCGCGGTGCGCGAGGGCGAGCAGGTCGGTTGCCAGACGGGCCTTGACCCGGCCGGCGACGCGCACGTCCAGGCCCACCCCGGGCTGCATGAGGAACGCATGGCTGCGCCGCTCGTCGTATTCCTCGTACCGCAGGTTGTAGCACGGAGACAGCAGCCGGTCCCCCGCCCAAATGCCGCAGTTGCGGTTCTCCGCCTCCACGTCGATGCCGGTCCAGTCGTAGTCGGTCCTGAACCGCGACGTGAACCCGCCCACGAGCACCTGGTAGTAGGGGGAGAAGCGCTTCTCCTGGTCCAGGCCGCCCCTGACGCCCGCGGCCATCGTCAGGTAACGGTGGTCGAGGGTCTCCATCCCCGGGTACTCGTCGAACGGGTCGAACCTGCCGTACACCTCTTGCGTCCTCACGAACCGATCCCAGGCGGCTTCCACCACGAACTCCTGCCCATCGATCTCGAAGCCGCCCGCCACGACCCAGCCGGGGACGAACGCCGGCTCCTGCTGCAGGCCGTACTGGGCGCCCACGGCGAGCTCGAACCGGGTCTGGCCGCCAGCGGCCCCTGCCGCCAGGAGCACCACGACGATGAGTGCGGTCCGCGCAATCATGCGTCCCCCTCTCAGAACTCGATGGTCTTGCTGACCCCGACCGCGCCTGGCCGGACCTCGATGTTCACCGCCGGCTCGTCCCGCCACAGCCAGCGGCCGGCCGCCAGCCCGAGCGCGGCGACGCCGGACCACATCGCGTTCAACCGGTTGAACGACGTGTGCCTGCACTCGGGCAGGTCGAAACCCCCATGAGTATCAGACGGGTCGTACACGGCCCCGATAAGCCCCATGCTGCCGTGTGGGCAGTCCGTGAACCACCAGCCGTCGTCGCCCTCGACGTGGATGGTGCCCGGCACGTAGTTCTCGTTGCGTGCGACGGCCAGCAGCATGAACCCCGCACCGGCCGTGGCGAGCGCGTCGACGGCTCGCGATTCCCACGCACCGCTCGCGATGAGTCCGCCGACACCGGCGACGGCGAGCCCTGCGGCCATCTGCCGCCGGGGCCGGTCGGGCGCCATCCCGACCCACTTGCCGCCGAGCGTGCGCCACTCGCACCGCCCGTTCTGCAGGACCGTGAAGCGGTGCTGGCTGCAGTCCCCATCGGCGAACGCGGCGTAGGTGCCCAGGGACGCCAGGCTCAGCCCCGCCGCCAGCTGGGCGCCCCGCGACTGCGCCGCTGCCGGGTGCGCCGCGAGGGCCAGCACCGTCAGCACGAGAGCGATTCGCATGGTCGTACCTCCCATCGTGAAATGCGCACGGGGGTCCGAGACCGGCTCACGGTCGGATCGAGCACCGTGAACGCCCGCAACCGGTCGAGGCACGCCGAATCCAGAGCGGCGGGGCCAATCCGGATCTTCTACGCGTTCGACCCGCGGCGTACGGTAATTCTCCTGATTTGGCGGCCACAAGCGGGAGCAGGACCGGTTCTACCAACAACACGTGTGGCGTGCCGATGCGATTTATGATCGGTACCTGCAACAACTCCCAGTGCGAGGGACCTCTCGAACCGGCGCGAGGACGGCAACGATGAACCCACAGGCCTTTCAAGGAGCTGACGAAAGACTGGCCGCCGGAGCGCCTGGCGAGGAACGAGGCGAAGGTCGAGAAGATGCTCGCCGAGCTGGATCGGCGCGAGCGTGAACGGGCACGGGACGAGCGCACGTCCCGTGCCGCCACCGAGGAAGCTCAGAGCCGGTCACCGCGACTGACCCGCTGACCCGACCAGTGACCGTCGCGCGGTTTCCGTCGTCTCCATAAGGCCCCATTCCACTCCTCCTTCCACGGAAGCGTGCGGGAGCCTCGGCAGCAGGCATGGAGACCGATCGGGTACCCTACACCCAGCGAGGCCCCGTGCGCTTCCGGGCCAGCTCGCCGTTCTGTTGTCGGGTCGGCTCGAGAGGCGCGGGTGAACGAATCAGCGCCGACACAACCGGGGTTCCGGCGCGGGGAATCGAACGATCGACGTCGCGAAGGAGACGCGGGCATGGACTCGACCCAACACGAACACCCCGAGGTGGCCGACATCGAAGCTGTGAATCGCGAGTACGGCGAGTCCTCCGGGCCTCCCAAGGACTTCTGGCGGGCGCGCACCATCGACGAGATCGCCGCGCAACAGCGTATTGCTGTTCCGCAGCCGCTCGACCAGGTGATTGGTGCTGCCGCAGACCTGTGGGAGGACGACGGAGATTGCGACCGCTTCGTACAGGGAATCCACGACCGTCGACTCGCGCAAGGAGGTGGCGACGAGGGGGAGCGGTGAGCACACTCGTGCTCGACACCAACATCGTCTCGTACCTGATGAGGGGGCATCGGCTGGCGAGGACCTACCGACCTCACCTCGAGGGACACACCCTGACCATCTCCTTCATGACCGTCGGCGAATTGTACGAGGGCGCGTACCGTGCCGGATGGGGACCAAGAAGACTGTCGAAGCTAAAGGAAACGATAGGGACCTACATCGTGATCCCGTTCAGCATCGAAGTCTGCCAGGAATGGGGAGCCATTCGCTGCGAACGTCGCACAAGGACGATTGCGGTGGACGACGCATGGATCGCGGCAACGGCCAGAACCTACGGCCTGCCGCTGGTCACCCACAATCCACGGGACTTCAGCGACATCGAGGGGCTGGATGTCCTCCGGGTGCCCTCGGAGTCGGCTCGTTCGTGAGAATCCTGTCATGTGCGCCGCCGCGCGTGCTCGACGGCGACCGGCCGCGCGGTCCAGGTCCGCGTCCGCAGCACACCAGCCACGACAGCCGCGAACACGGCGGGGTCGCGGTGACACGTTGAGCAGCAGGTCCGCGACGAGGTGAGTCGCGCGCCGGCCGCCGTCCGGGCTCTTCCCCTCAGCTCGCGGCTGCGTCGTCCAGCGGCTCGATTCTCAGCACCGCCCCCCGCCTCGTGATCCGTCGTCACGTACAGCAGGCCATCGGGTCCCTGCTTGACGTTGCGGATGCGCCTGTTGAGCTCGGTCAGCAGCGGGATGTGCCGCGCCGGCGCGGTCGTTCAGGACACCGCCCACCTCGCCGAACTTGAACGTCCGGCACGTGCGCTTCGAGGGGTGGCAGACGACCCACGCGGGCGAGCGCGAGGTGAAGAAGATGGTCCGGAAGACGCTGTTCAAGTACCGCCTGCACCAGGACCAGGAGCTGGTCGACCGGGCCTATGGCTACATCCGCCAGTACTACTGACGTCCGCGGACGACATCAGTCACTCACCGTCAGCCTGCTCGACGGCCCGGATGAATCCCCTCAGCAGTTCGGGCCTGACATGAAGAGTTGAGCGACGAGGCAGTTCGCGGGGAAGCGCAGCGACCGCGCCCCTCGAGCGTCTCCGACGGCGTATCGAACGCAGCAGAATACCGATGGTCCCGTGTACCCGAATGCCGAGGCTGCGTGCGGCCAGTCGCGCCACGCGGGCCCGGTCATCCATCTGGACGAACGGCCCGCTGTCAGTCGTCCCCGTGAAGGCCCCATTGGACATCCTCCTTCATGAAGGCCTCGGTCAACTCGGGCGTGTGAGACTCAAGGAAGCGTCGCAGCGCTTCCGCCAACAGTTCGTCCAGATTGCTCGCACATCCCTCGGCGACGAACGCCCGCGCCTGCGCGGCCAGCGCCGCCGGCAACTCCGCCTCGATTCGGGTCTTCTCCATCCGGTTCAAAGTACCACGTCGGGCGGCCCGGTGGGGCGAGAGGCGCGAACGGCCGAGTGGCTTCGCACCCTCGTCCGCACACCGACGGCCGTTGCGCGCGCTCACTCCGGCAGCGCGAGTGGCCTAATCCTCGCAAGTGACTATAAACACGTGATTTAATGAAGTGCCACCGGTCTTGGTTCCCCCGTCCATTACCACACTCCGCGCGGGAATCCAGAGGACCATCCGAGCCGTCCGCGGACCGGTCCGGACCGTGGTCAGTCTACGTCTCGGCCCAGGCCGCGTTGCAGGACCCGCTCGAACGCCACCGAGCGCAGTGCCGTGGAGGCAAGATGCGTGTCGCCGGAGGTGATCCTGCACGCGGACGTTCCGTCCGACCCACGACGATCCTCGTCTCGACCGCCCCGTCACCCGTGAGTGCGGCCGTGATGACGATGGAGCCGTCCTGCTTACGCGCATGCCGCCGACCTCGCAACCGAACGCCGCGCGGGCGAATCGCACCACGGCATCGCCGTGCCACGCCGCAGCGCAGGCGAAGTTCCTGCATCGCGCGTCCGCCTTGTCGACCGCTTCGCGCAACGCCTCGACCGCCGCGTCCACGGGCGCCGTCCTCGCCCGGACCGCGTGGCAGCGTCTCGACTGTCGCCGGGCCGCGGCGCCACGGTTGGGTTGCCGGTACTGACGGGCACCGCGCCGGTGCGGGCCAGAAGCAGTCTGGCCGATCAGAACAATCACGCATTCCGAGGCAGGAGCCTCTCAGGGTGCCGACCACACAGTACATCAGTCCCGCACCGGCACGACCGAACGGTCACCCGCGGACCCGCGGACTTAGGGACGAATCCGGACCGGCATTCTCGCCCATCGGCTTCATCCTGAGAACTCGGCACGCCGGTCAGCGACCCGTTTCGGATTGATGCTCGACCCCTCTCCTTCCCAACGCAACCACGGCGGCCCGAAGCTCCATCACGTGCGCGGCCCTGATCGGCGTCGTCGCAACCACCGGCTCCGCGCCGGTCCAGCGCGGAGCCGGCTCACCCGCCAGATCGTACGCCTCGGTCAGGGCCGTCCTCAGCTCGAGCAGATGAACGAGTCTGACCGGAGTCAGGCCCGCCGCGAGGACCGGGTCGGTCCACCAAAAGCCCCCCAGGCCCCCATAGTACCCATACGTCCCCCGCAGGTCGTTGATGCGTCTCCGTAGCTCGGTGAAGTGGACGGCCCGGATGGGCGTTCCCCCGGGCACTATCGGGTCGTCGGTGAACGGCGCCCATACCCACATCGTGATCCCCCATCTGGCGCTGAGGCCGCCGGAGTCGAATGCGTGCACCACAACGTACGACGTGCCCGGGCCATGCGGCCCGGTCCCGCGACCCGTCGCGCTCACTGCCGTCAACGTCAAGACGGCGCCTGCCATGGTCGCTGTCACCGCCTGCGGCTCTAAGGAGGACGCCACGTAGGTCAGCGCGTCGCCATCGGGGTCCACGAACTTCGGCGACATGTCGATGGTCAGCGTGTCCGACACGATCAGCCCGTGGTCACCGTGGTTCGTCACCGACCGGGGCGGCCGATTCACGCCGCCCGGCGGATCTCGCCACAACGCGACCGCGGGGCCCGTGGTGTTGAGGACCGCAGTCGCGTCGGCGGGCCCGGTCAAACCAGACCCCTCGCCAAAGCGAATGCCCAGCGGGTCCCCGTTGTAGCGCTGTCGTGGGTTCGAAAAGCGAAACAACTCCATGCACGAGACGTTCGCGTCACCGCACTGCGTGGGGTATGCCATTATCGTGCGCCAACCGCCCGATAGCACGCCCGCGTCGAACCGCCGTTGGTTTACGTAGCCGTAGGCCGGATGCGACCCCGTTCCCCGGGCCACACCCTCGCCGTGGTGCTGCTCGTACCGATCGTGCAAAAGCCCCATGTTGTGCCCCAACTCGTGGGCGAAGGTAGAGGCGCCGCAGTCCAGCTTCGTGATGCCGGAAACACCAGTACCGGGCATGAAGGCTACACCGCAATAGTTCCCTCGGCTGACAATCAGGTGCAACAGGTCCGCGCCCACTCGGTCGCGCAACGCGTGCACATCGTCCAAATGGCCATCCTGCGGAAGGTCGATACGCTGGAGATCGAGGCGAGAATCGCCCGTCTCGGTGTATGGCACCTCGGACCTTTCGACCAGCGCCAGGCGGTGATCAACACCGCTCAACGCGTAGGCCTGGTTCGTCTCGGCCACCATCAGGTCGATTGCTGCTTCGATCTCGGCCGTACCCCCCGCGGCGTCGCGGGCGGCGGGCGTATAGAAAACTGCGACATCGATCGTCACATCCGGCCCGGCCTCGCACAGGCGGCCCATGAAGTCGATGGTCCGCAGCCATCCCCGCCAAGCGGCTGGAGCACAGGTCCGCGTGACCAGGGTATTCAGCTCATCGAGCCGGTAGATCTGCTGCAGGCTCGAGGGAAGCGATCCCGACAGACCCCAGTTGTGGGAGAGATACAAGTCCTGGAGGCTGGACAGGTTCCCCAGCGCGGCCGGTATCGGACCACTCAACGCGTTGTCGGACAAACCCAGCCCTGTGAGGCTGGACAAGTTGCCCAGTGAGTCGGGAATCGGACCGCTCAACGCGTTGGCGGATAGACCCAGCCCTCTGAGGTTGGACAAGTTGCCCAGTGAGTCGGGAATCGCACCGTTCAACGCGTTGGCGGACAAATGCAGCCATCTGAGACCGGACAAGCTGCCCAGTGAGTCGGGGATCGGACCGCTCAACGTGTTGCCGGACAAACGCAGCCATCTGAGACCGGACAAGCTGCCCAGTGCGGTCGGTATCGGACCCGTCAATGCGTTCCACGCGAGGCTCAGCACCGTGAGATTGGACAGGTTGCCAAGCGCGGCGGGTATCCGACCCGTCAACGCGTTCCCCCGGAGCTCCAGCCTCCTGAGATTGGACAGGTTCCCCAGAACGGCCGGAATCTCACCGGTCAACGAGTTGCCATTCAGCTCCAGGCCCGTCACCCAGCCGTCGGCGTCGGTCGTCACGCCGTGCCAAGTCCCCAGCGGGGCGGACGTCTTCCAGTTGGTGCTGTGCTCCCAATTGGCGCCGTCGGTGAGGTCGTAGAGGGCCACCAGTGTCGCGCGATCCGAGGGAGCGCCGTCGTCTTGGGCAACCGCGTCGACCGGCAATGCCGCACACAACGCCGCCGCCAACGCCAAGATCAGCGCTGTTCTGCGCATTCCGGTGAAGTTGAGCGCCTGAATCCGGTGAACGTGAACACAGGATCCCGACGAACGTAAAGCCTGATCGGAGCGCAACGACATCCCTCGGCCGATGCGACATCCCCGCCGGTGACCTTTGTGCATCACATCAACTCACGTGAACAACTCGCGCAACCAGACGCTGGCTTCCGGCACGCCGTGCGCGTCGAACACGAACTCCTGCCCCTTGCCAACGGTGTCGACGTACACCCACGGTTCCCGGCGTCGCCAGCGTGCCTCGTCGGAATGGTAGCTCAGCGTCGGAGGACGGCCGGGAGGCCAGAACCATGCGGGCAGCCTCCAGCGCGAGCAGCGCTCCTCCCCGGGAGCCGTCAACGTGAGATTGTCGCCCGGTCCGCCAAACACGCCGCCGCCGCTCCGCGCCGTCTCGGTCCCGTCGATGTTGAGCGTTCGGGTCGCGATGTAGATCGTGTTGTTGGTCGGCCATCGCTCCCCGTTCAGATGTGGATGTGCCGACAGCCATGGATGGACGGCGAGGGTGGGCTCCGGGTCTGGTCCAACGCGTACCGCCTCGGACACCTGGAGCCAGCCAAACAGCCTGTGCACCACCGGCGTCTTCCTGACGTAATGCCACGTGGAATCGCCGGCCGGCGATTCCACGTGGCGGAACCTCCCGAAGAACAAGAAGAGATCGCCGGGACCGACACCCTGGTTTTGCAGATGGCCTTGCGCGGCGGCGTGCTGTCCGAACACTGGCCGCCAGCCAGCCGGACGCGGGAGGGCGCCGGCCCGCAGGTCCGGATCCAGATGGCACGGGTATGCGCCAAGCACTCGGCCCTTGGTCAGACACTCCACGAGCGGTCCCAGCGACGTGCTCCGCCACCGAACGTCCCGAAACCTCGTCGGAGCACGGGGGTCCGGGATCGGGAGCGGCAAGCCGATGCCGTCGGGGAACACGGGACTCGGCACACGGCCGTTCTGGGAGTCGAACGCCTTACGGCTGAACACAATCTTCACGGCGTCTCGATTCCGTGCTGCGGGAGATGGAGAATCGCAGTTGCAGACAATCGGGTCGGGCTCACGCGCCATTGCCTGGCGGCGAGATCACCGCGCTCCGGTTGACCGTGCCGAGGCCAAGTCCCGTGGGCGGACCGGGCCGACAACGGGTCACGGAATCGCCCGGCCACGGACAACGGCCACGTTCCGTGCCGCCGTCGGCGCGAGTCGTCTCCGCCGCTCACTTGTACCCGCGTTGAGCCTGAATCCTGGTGTCGCATTCGCGGCAGAGCAGTCTCGTGTTGTCTTCCGTGTATCCGAGGTGTTCGTCCAGGCGATCCAGTACGGCGTATTGAGCCGGCAGCGGGCCGCCGCATTCGACGCACCGACCCGCTTGCTGGCGCCGTTTGAGCGCCTTCAGCGTCTTGTGGTGAGTCGGCTTCCCGCGCTCGTCGTAGGTAAGCTCCTTGTAGACCTTCCGCCGGTAGGCAAAGAGCAGGGCGGAGTCGCCCCCGGCGAGGGATTTCAGGCGAGCACGCACCTCGACCAGCAGCGCGTTGGCCCTCGCCAGTTCGTTGGGCGAGAGGGTACGGTTGGGCATCGTCGTGGACTCTTGGGAGTCCGCAGCCAGGAGCCGCGAGGGCGGCGACATCGGGTCCGTTGAGCACGGCGCCCCAGCCGTCGTCGAGCTTGCAGGGTCTCCAGCCGGCGAGGGGTTGTCTCTTCGGCGCCTCGAGGTCGGCCGGGAATTCGCGGTCGAGTGCCGCCGCGATGACGTCGCGAGCCCAGGCGCTGACGTTGACGTGCCATTCATCGCGAAGTCGCGCGAGGCGGTCGCGGAGTTCGGGTTCGATGCGGATCTGGATTACGTCTGTACGCCGCATGACATTGACACAGTAGCACGAGCTGTCAAGCGACACTCAAAACTGACCCCTTGGCGACATCGAAAACTGACCCCCGAAGAAACGGCGTATGTAGATCGACTTCCGGCGGTTCACCGCGTCCCGCGAGCGTCGTGGACGGCCGGGACGCCCCGTCCAGGCCGGGCCGCAAGGCCCATAACTGCCATCCGAGCCGCGGGGCGGACGGGGTGTCACCCGGCAGGGCCGGAGCGGAGCGGAGGACGTGCGCAGCACGTTGACACGCCGGCCGGCCCGCAGCTACGAGCTCTCGACCTCCCGGCAAGCTGCCTCTAGCCGTCACGCCCGAAGCCCCTGGGCAGCTCGACGGCCTCCAGTACCGACAGGTCCAGATCGCAGACCTGCTCGAGCAACCCCGCGGTCGCGGACCCGGCGAGGGATTCCGGCAACGCTTCCCGCCACTCCCGATACTGGTCCTGCAGCGCCAGGAGCGTCCGTACCGCGTCGTCCCACTGCTGTGGCCGCGACCTCCGATCCGCCGGCCGGCGGTACCGGATCCGAGCCGCGCCGGCCTGCCGCCGCTCCCGGTAACGCGCCTGCCGCTCCGCGTTCGTCAACGCCACGACTACTCCACACCGTTACGTAACGGACCGGTGACAGGCGGCTCGGCCCCCGGACGTTCACGACGTCGAGCGTCGGCGGACTCGACCGGTGCCGCGTTGCAGCGGGCCGACCCTCCTGACAACGGCCACGCCGGCCGAAGGGCGGCGTGGGGCGGGACCGGCGCGTGAGCGCGAGTCCCTGTCTGTGCTCGCCACGGTGTCGGTCGCGTGATCATGACGATGCTCCCGGGCGGGTCTCCGACGCGACAGGCCTCAGCGCCGGGGTCTTCAGGGCACCCGCCCGACGCTTCTCCCGCAGCCTGTAGCTCTCCCCGGTGATCGTCAGCACGTGGCTGTGGTGCAGCAGCCGGTCGAGGATCGCGGTCGCAACCACGGCGTCGCCGAACACCTCGCCCCATTCCCCGACCGAGCGGTTCGACGTGATCAGCATGCTGCCGCGCTCGTAGCGCCGCGAGACGAGCTGGAAGAACAGGTGCGCGGCATGCGCCTCGAAAGGGAGGTACCCCAGTTCGTCGCAGACCAAGAGCTTGGGCTTGGCGTAGAAGGTCAGGCGGTCCTCCAGCCGGCCCGCGCTCTGCGCCTTGACCAACGCCGCCATCAGCGCCTGCGCCGTCGTGAACAGGGTCGAGTAGTTCTGTCGGATCGCCTCGCGACCGAGCGCGATCGCGAGATGCGTCTTCCCGACCCCCGGCGGGCCGAGCACCAGGAGCGCGTCGCCGTGCGCCACCCACCGCGACGTCGCCAGCTCCCGCACCTGGCGCCGGTCGACGCTCGGCTGGGCCTTGAAGTCGAAGTCGGCGAGCTCGCGCACCATCGGGAAGCGCGCGATCTTCAGCGCCATCTCGATGCGCCGCTCGTCCTTGCGGGAAACCTCCCGCTCGACGAACATCGCCAGCGCCTCCCGCAACGTCAGCTTCTTCTCCGCCGCCTCGTCGAGCAGGTTGTCGAGCTGGTCGCGAATCGCGGTCAGCCGCAGCCGCGTCAACCAGCCGAGAAGCGTCTCATGGTCCACGGCCATCAGAAGCTCCCCCCGGCCACGGCCGCGTACTCGTCGAGCGGACGCAGCAGCTCCGGCTTCGGCCGCACCGCTTCGGTCTCGGCCGGGCGCGGGCCGCCCACGACGCCGACCAGGTGGGCGCGGTCGGTGACCCGCGCGTGGCGTCCCTCGTGCTCGACGTGCTCGGCGACAACCCTCGGGCCGTGGTGAACGCGTACCCGGCCGCCGCTGACCACCACCCGCACCCGCTCGCCGATCAGCCGCCACGGCACCGAGTAGGCGTTGGTGTCGACCACCACCGCGCAGTCGGCGTGGACCGTCCGGACCAGGTCCCGCAACTGCCCGAACGGCGGCCGGCCTGCACACGGCCGAAGGCGCTCCGCTTCCCGGGCGAAGCGCTCGAGCGGGACCTCGCCGGTGGTGCCGTGGCGACGCCGGTCGGCAATCTCCCGCTGCCACCACCCGAGATGTGCGTCCATCCCCGCCCAGCTCTCGAAGCGATGTCCGGCGATGGCGTTTCCCTTCACGTAGCCGACGCCGCGCTCGTCCTTCCCCTTCGTCCGGGCCCGATACGGCGCACAGGCCCGCGGCCGGAACTTCCAGTAGGACGCGAACGCCAGGAACCGCTTGTTGAACTCGACCTCCCGCGTCTCCGCGTCGTGGACGACCACCAGCGGCCGCGGATTGTCGATCAGCACCTCTCGGGTCACGCCGCCGAAGTGATGGAACGCGCCCTCCAGGCCGCGAAACCACGCCGACTGCCGCTCGTGTCTGAACGTCGCCACGTAGCAGCGCCGCGAGTAGCCCAGCGTCGCCACGAACAGGAAGACGCGCACCCGCTCGTCGGCAATCGGCACCCGCAGCTGGCCGAAATCAATCTGCAGCTGACGGCCCGGGGGCGTCTCGAACCGCACCGTCGCCTTCGCCTCGGCCGTCAGCAGCCGCCGGAACGGTGCCACCGCCCGCTCGACCGTGCGCAGGCTCACGTCGATCCCCTGCTCCCGGACCAGGTCCTGGCGCACCACCTCGGCATTGCCGCGGTGCTGGAAGAAGCGCTCCTTCAGCCACGCCTCCTGATCCTCGAGCTTGCCGCCGCCCGGCTGTCGGCTGTACGTCATCCAGCCGTCGGCCGCCACGTAGCGTTTCACCGTGTTCTTGCTGCACCCGAACTCCCTGGCGATGCGCCTCAGCCCCCAGCCGAGCGCCCGCAGGTGCAGCATCGCCTCCACCTCGTCTGGCTTCACCATCTGTGCCCGTGGCCTCCTCGCCCACGGGCCGACATCCTTGCATCCCGTCATCTGCTGACTCCTCCCTTGGACCAGGGGGGTCAGTTTTCACTGTCGCCAGGGGGTCAGTTTTCACTGTCGCCTGACAACGAGCGGGTCGCGTCTTCTGTTTCAGCAACCCATACACCATCCGACGGCCCTCGCCTTTCGCCTTCGGAATGCCGCCCGTGTGCCATCAACAGTGACCCGATCGGTGACATTCATCCACTTGATCCAGATGTCACGGCAGCGCCGACCCTGGTGCCAAGCCCAATCGACTTAAACCCATGACATACAGAGACTTCCGTCTGGTAGACGACACAGATTGGGTCGGCATGACGATGACACCGAACACCTGAGCGACCCCGCTACGTACTACTCGTTTCCGACCCGGAACGTGACACCAAGGTGTCGCTTCCGGGTCGCACCGCGGGGTCGCTCAGGTGGGACTTGTCCGCTCCGCGGAAGTAGGAGAATGTGGTAATGCTCCAACGCTGGCCCCGGGCGCAGGCCCGAGGCGAGACCATGGACACCGCACCGCCGGACGGCGAACGACCGGCGCCAAGTCGAGGAGCTCCATGGTGCGCTGGCTCCCGCGTAGCCGCGGGACGGTCGGCGTGTCAACGCGCTGCGCGCGTCCTTCGCGATGCTCCGGTCCTGTGGATGACACGCCGCCCGCCCCGCGGCTCGGATGGCAGTTATGGGCCTTGCGGCCCGGCCTGGACGGGGCGTCCCGGCCGTCCACCACGCTCACGAGACGCCGGCCGACCGCCGGATTCCGGGATGGCGCACCGGACCGGAACCGGTGGGGTCGGCAGTCCCGGCCGTTCACGTCTCCGCCGCCCGCGGCGCCCCCGGCTCCGGGTCGTGCGCCGGGATCCTCAAGGACTGCAACATTCCGGCCGTGGCCCATGGCTTCCGGTCGACGTTCCGGGGCTGGGCGGCCGAGGAGACGGACCAGCCGCGCGAGGTCATCGAGGCGGCGCTCGCCCACGTCGTCGGCAACAAGGTCGAGGCGGCGTACGCACGGCCGGACCTGTTCGAGCGGCGGCGGCGCCTCATGGACGATTGGGAAGCCTGCCTTGCCGGCGAGCGCCCGAGGGCGCCGGCGCCCACCGGGCGGACCGAACGACTCCATGCCGCGCAGGAGTCGGCCACGCGTCACACCGCGTGGGACCGTGCGCGAGGAACGCCGGACCCGGCGGTCTCGGGCGAATCGGTTCCGGGCGCCAGCCGGCGGGCGCGTGGGTATCGAGCACGAGCCATGCTACCACTGCGCCGGGACGACCCCGCGCCGTTGGAGTGCGGTCCTCGTCAACGGTGATCGCGACGCTCTCCACCGCGACCGCGTCGTCGTCCCCCGGCGCCCGTCCTTTCCCTGCTCACGCCGTGCCAGGTTGAGAGGTTGGCTTGCACGCACAGTCGTCCCATCCGCCCCCGGAGCGGGTCCTATGCGGAGTTCCGGACTATGCAGAGTTGGCCCGGGGGACCACGTGGACGGGGCCGATCGCGTGGAGCGGTACTCCGCATAGTCAGAGGGCTTCGAGGAAGTCGAGGAGCCGATCGCCGGCCGTGAAACGGAGCGGGTGAGGTGCGGGATCGTCGACGCACCGGAGCGCCGCCTCCTTCATGGCGAGGTCGGCTTCGACGTACTGGTGGGTGGTGGCGGTGTCCTCGTGGCCGAGCCAGAGGGCGATGACGGTGATGTCGACTCCGGACTGGAGCAGATGCATCGCGGTCGTGTGGCGCAGCGTGTGGGGCGAGATCCGCCGCGTCGCGAGCGACGGGTGACGCTCGGCGGCCTTTCGGCAGGCGACGCGCAGTTGATGTTCTACCCCGGAGCGCGACAGAGGCTTGCCCGTGCGATTGGGAAACACGGGGGCGTCGGGACTTCCATCGATTCGGGGGAGCCACCTCCGCAGTTGCGCTGCGGTGCTCTTCCAGAGCGGGACGACCCGCTCCTTGCGTCCCTTGCCGTGCAGAAGCAGCGAGGACGCCCGGTCGAGAAGCACGTCGGCGACGTGCAGCCGGGTGATCTCGGAGACGCGGGCGCCGGTGTTGTAGAGCACGGCGAAGAGGACGGCGTTGCGCTGCCCGCTCCAGGTGGACCGGTCGGGCGCGTCGATGATCGCCGTGATCTCGTCGCGGGACAGGTAGCCGAGGACGGGCCGGTCGAAGCGCTTGACGGGAATCGCGAGGACGCGTTGCGCGACGGGCAGCAGGGAGGGCTCGCGCAGCGAGGCGTAGCGCATGAAGGACCGGATGGCGGTGAGCCGGAGGTTGCGGGTGCGCGCGGAGTTGCCGCGTTCGGTCTCGAGATGGTCGAGGAAGCCGAGGACCATGGGCGCATCGAGATCCGAGAGGGTCAGCGCCGAGGGGGTGCGTCCGGTGCGCTCTGCGGCGTACCCGAGGAACAACGTGAAGGTGTCGCGGTAGCTGGCGATGGTGTGCGCGCTGGCGCCCCGTTGTGCAATGAGGCGCCGGTGGAAGAACTCCTGCAGGAGTGCGGGGAACGCCCGCTCGACGGAGGTCACGACGGGCGCTCCGACGCTCGGTGGGCGAAGCGTTCGAAACGCTGCCCGGTGGTGGCGAGCAACTCGGGGACAGCGGTGCAGTACCAGTAGGTGTGGGCGACCTTGACGTGGCCGAGGTAGGTTGCGAGAGCCAGGATCTTGCGATCCACATCTGCGCCTTCCTGGTGCCAGTGCAGCAGCCGGCGCACGACGAAGGTGTGGCGAAGGTCGTGGATGCGCGGTTGGGACGTACGCCCTTGCGCGGTCCAGTCGAGACGCCGCTTGATCCGGCGGAATGTCGCCTTCACTGCGGTGTGCATGAGCCGGGGTGAGCGCTCGGTGCGGAAGAAGTACTCGGACCGGGGTGCAGCAAGACAAGCGTCACGGCGGTCGGCGTAGCGACGCAGTGCCCGGGTCGTGGTCGGATGGAGCGGGACGAGTCGGGACTTGCGGAACTTGGTCTCGCGGATGGTCAGGATGCCGTCGACGAGGTCAGCGTCGTCGGTCGTGAGATGGCGGGCCTCGGACAGCCGCAGGCCGGTCGACGCCAGCAGGGCGAAGAACGCGACATAGGTGGCGGGTCGCAACCCGTGTCGAGGTCGCAAGCAGCGTGCCTGCTCCAGGAGCGCGGCGATCTCTGCCTCGGTGTAGATGTGGGGCGTCGGGCGGCGCCTCGGGATGGGTCCCAGGAGCCCGACCGGCGGCACTTCGGTGGCCGGGTCGATGAGTGCGCGGTACCGGGCGAACTGCCGCACGATCGACAGTCGGCGTGCAGCCTGCGCCGGATTGCTGGAGCGTGAGGAGGATCGTGCCCACTGGACCGCGAGCTCGATGGTCACGGGCCCGCTGTGCCCGAGCCGCTCTGCGTGGCGGGCGAAGTTCCGCAGGAACCCCTCCTGCGTTTCGAAGCCGAAACCCAGTCCGCGACGCGCGCTGACGTACTCGTCGACCAGATGATGGAAGCTTGGAGGCGTCATCGGAGCACCTCCGGCCAGGGAAGCGCGACCTCACGCAACCGCGGCAGGTCGAGCTTGGCGTAGACCATCGTGGTGTCGAGGCTGCGATGGCCGAGCACGTCAGCGACCTCCTTGAGGCTGGCCCCCTCTCGCACCATGCGGCTGGCTACGGTGTGCCGGAAGACGTTGGCGCCGGCGTGTGGCGCGTCAACTCCCGCCCGGCGAACCGCACGTGCCACGACACGTGAGACGCCCGTGCCTCGGTGGGCACCCAAAACCGGCCATTAGTGGGCGGCTGAAAACCGGCCATTTCGGATAGCCGCCCGAGACGTTGACACCGGTCGGGAACTGGACGTTCCTGCCCGGCATGAGCAACGTCTTGACTGAAGAAAAACGACAGCAGGTCCTCGCGCTGGGACGCCTCGGCTGGTCGCTGCGGCGGATCGAAGCGACCACCGGGGTCCGGCGCGAGACCGCCAGCAGCTACCTGAAGGGCGCCGGCCTGACGGTGCGCCGCCGTGGCCGGCCTTCCGCTCGACCGGCAAAACCGGCCATTTCGTCGGAGGCGTCCACCGACTCTTCGCGGGCGCCGGCGGCCGGCACGGGCACGGATGACGCCGCGCCGGTGTCCGGGAACGGCCCCGGCCGCGCGCCGCAGGCGAGCGCCTGTGAGCCCTACCGCGAGCTGATCGTCGAGGCCGTCGGGCGGCGACGCAACGCCATGGCCATCTGGCAGGACCTGGTCGATGACCATGGCTTCCCGGCTGGCTATACAAGCGTACGGCGCTTCGTCTCGACGCTCCGGCAGCAGCCCACCGTCGAGGCACGGGCCGTCATCACGACGGGCCTGGCCGAAGAAGCTCAAGTCGACTACGGCGAGGGTCCGATGGTCCGTGACCCCGCTTCCGGCAAGTACCGGCGGACACGGCTCTTCGTCCTGACCCTGGGCTACTCGCGCAAGGCCGTCCGCCTGCTGGTCCGTCGGTCGAGTGCACATGTCTGGGCCGAGCTGCACGAGCGGGCGTTTCGGCGGCTCGGCGGCACCGCCCGCGTCGTCGTGCTCGACAACCTCAAGGAGGGCGTCCTCACGCCCGACATCTACGACCCCACGCTCAATCCGCTCTACCGCGACGTGCTGGCCCACTACGGCGTCGTCGCCCTGCCGTGCCGCGTCCGGGACCCCGATCGGAAGGGCAAGGTCGAAGCCGCCGTCGGCCACGCCCAGAAAACGCCGTTGCGCGGCCTCCGCTTCGAGGACCTCGACGACGCCCAGACCTACCTCGACCGCTGGGAGCGGCGCTGGGCCGACACCCGCATCCACGGCACGACCAAGCGCCAGGTCGCCGCCATGTTCGCCGAAGAAAAACCGGCCCTCGGTCCGTTGCCGCTCGAGCCGTTCCGCTACTACCAGTACGGCCACCGCACCGTGCACCTGGACGGCTGCGTCGAGGTCGCGTCCGCCTACTACGGGGCGCCGCCGGGATGGATCGGCCGGCGCATCCACGTCCAGTGGAACGACGCCCACGTGCGCCTGCTCGACCCCCACACCGGCCAGCTCCTCCGCGAGCACCTGCGCGCGCCGCGGGGCTGGCATCGCATCGAGGACCGAGACCGGCCCACCCGCACCCCGCAGAAGACCCTCGCCCTGCTCGCCGCCGCCAAGCGGGTCGGCCCCGCCATCTCCACCATCTGCGACCACATCCACCGTCACGACGGGGCCGCCGGCGTCCGCCGCATTCTCGGCGTCCTCGCTCTCGCCAGGAAGCACGGTCCCGCCGTCGCCGAAAAGGCCGCCACCGCCGCCCTCGAACTCGGCGTGCCCACCTACCGTTTCCTGCGGCGCTACCTCGACCGCCGGCCCGAGGCGCCCCTGTCGTTGCGTCAGGTCGACCCGCTCATCCGGGAACTGACCCTTTACCGCGATCTCATCGACCGCAGAACAGGAGACCCGTCATGAATCTCGTCGAGCTCGACCAGGCGCTGCGCAAGCTCCGCCTCTCCGGCATGGCCGACGTCCTCGAAACGCGCCTGCTGCAGGCGCAGGCCGAGCAGATGGTCCCGATCGACCTCGTCGCCGCGCTCGTCGCCGACGAGCTCCAACGACGCCAGGACCGCCTGCTCGCCCGACGGCACAAGCAGGCGCGCTTCCGCGACCCCGAACGCTCGCTCGACGGCTTCGACTTCGCCTTCAACAAGAAGATCAACCGCGCCCTCGTCTTCGAGCTCGCCACCGCCCGCTTCGTCGCCCAGCGCGAGGACGCTCTCCTCGTCGGTCCGCCCGGTACGGGGAAGAGCCACTTGGCTCAGGCCATCGGCCGCGCCGCGATCCAGCAGGGCTACCGCGTCATCTACCGCGAAGCCCACACCTTCCTCGAGGAGCTCGCCGAGGCGACCCTCGCCGAGACCCGCAAGGACTACCTGGCCGAGCTGACCCGCGTGCCCCTGCTCATCATCGACGACCTCGGCATGCGCAAGCTGCCCCACACCGCGGCCGAGGACCTGCTCGAGCTCGTCATGCGCCGCTACGAGCGGGCCTCCACGATCCTCACCTCGAACCGACCGGTCGAGGACTGGGGCAAGCTGCTCGGCGACACCGCCGCCGTCACGGCGCTGCTCGACCGCCTCCTCCATCACGCGCACGTGCTGAAGTGCGGGCCGCGGAGCTGGCGCACCAGGCATCCAGCCACGGCGCTCCACGCCGTCACAGACCGACGGCGTGGCCCGGAGGCCATCCCATAAGGTCCAGACCACCTTGCCAACAGAGGATGCCGTGAGGTAAAGATCAACGCCCGTCTCGGGCGCCGGAAATGGCCGGTTTTGGGGTGACCATTAATGGCCGGTTTTGACCCGCCCACCGAGGCGTGCTTGAGAGCGGCTTGCCGCGATGATTTTCCTGGTGCACGACGAACACCCGGCGTTCGTCGGTCGCCGGACGCTCCCCGCTCAGATAGGCGACCAGCGCCTGCCCCACCACGCGGGGCAGCGGCAGCACGGCGCCTCGACGGTTCTTGCGGATGCGTATCTGCAGGGTGCCGCCGCGCCAGTCGATGTCGTCCAGACACAGGCCGGCCACCTCGCCGCGCCGCAGCCCCAAGGTCGCCAAGCACTGCACGATTGCCTGGTCGCGATACCCGCACGGGGTGGAGGCGTCGAACGACGCGAGCACCTGCTCGACCTGTTGCTCGGTCAGGGAACGAGGGAGCGTCGCAAGCCGCCAATGGGCAACGGTCGGGAGAGCCGCTTCGAGTGCGTCGCCGCAGAATCCCTCGACGCGCAGGAACCGGAAGAACGACCGCAACGATGACCGCGCGGTCCGCATCGACGCGGGGGAGAGCCGGTGCCGCAACGACGTGATGAACGCCACCACAGTGGCCGGCGTCAGGCGGCTGGGGTCGATCGGGTCCGCGCCAAGAGCGGCCCGGACGAACCTCCGGGCGAACTCGGCGCGGCTGCGCAACGTCCGAGGGCGCAAGCCGCGGGTGCGTCGTTGGTGGTGCGTGTACGCGTCGACGAGGCGGTCGACGGTCCACGAGCCGTGAACGGTCATGGAATGCTCCTTTCCGGCCAATCAGGCCGGACAGAAGCATCCCAAACTATGCGGAGTATCCCGAACCGGTCAGCTCACGCAACCCTCGTTCTGACAGGTACTTGAGAGCGAACCCTCAACCGACTCCGCATAGTCCCGAACTGCGCATAGAACCCGCTATGCGGAGCTCCGCATAGCGGGTCAAAGGCGACCCGCTCCGAACGCCGGCTCCGCCGGCGGGGCGGACGCCGCCCACGGCCGGACCTGGAAATGCGGTCCGGCCTCCATCCCGGGGCCGTGAAGGGCGACGGCCACGGGATGGGCGGCGAACCCCTGCCCTTGCGACGGCGCACCCGGCCGGCCTGAAGAGCGGGCCGGCCAGACGGGTGCGCCTCTCGCAGATTCCGGCCTCAAGGACGGCGAAGCGAAGAGCGATCGCCGCCGCTGAACGCCCGGGCCGTCGAATCTCCGCTCGTTCACCTTGACGTCGCCGGCAGAAAACGCGGCTTCGCCGCAGGCCGGCACCTCCTCCCCACCACCACCGCCCTCCCCACCACCACCGCCGCGCCCGACGAGGGACCGCTCTCCCGGGCCGGCCGGCCTGAACGCCGGCGCCGAAAAGCATCGGCCGGTCGATTAGACACCCCGGGCAGCGGTCCCCTGCGGACACCCCACCATTTAGCAAGGGCCTTGGAGCGGGTCCCTCGCGCATCGTTGCCCTCGGCCGTCAACCTGCTGCGTGGGTCCTCCATTCCTCCGGGCGACCGGGCGCGACCCCGACCCACGCCGTCTGGAGAGCGACGGCGTGGCGACGGGAGCCGAAGACCGGTTATCGGCCTCGGGGACGCACAGCCGCTTGTCGGGCGGTCGGCACCGCGTAGCTCGCGGAACGGACGGCGTGTCAACGTGCTTCGCACGTCCTCCGCTTGTCTGTTTACCATTGGCTCGAATGGGCCTTGGGATGGCCCATCCCAGCGGCGCCTCTAGCCAGGCGCCGCTGGGCGGGCGGTGGTCGGACCGTGTCCTCCGCGGGCCATCGAGGGCCGTAGCGTAGTTTGGTCGCCACCGTCTTCCCAAGTCCTGGATGGATACACGAGCGGCGAGGCTCGCATGACAAGCACAGGAGCGCAGGGAAGATGACCGATGATACTCGCAACAGCGTCGGCGTGGACATCTCGAAGGCGCATCTCGACGCCCACATGGTTCCGGCGGGCAAGGCCGCGCGATTCTCCAATGACGCGGCGGGGTTCAAGGCGCTGATTGCGTGGGTGGAGCACCCGGTTCGCGCCGTGACGTACGAACCGACCGGCCGGTGGCACCGGGCCTTCGAGGAAGCGCTGTTCAAGGCCGAGTTGCCGCTGGCGCGGGTGAATCCGTTGCAGGCGCGGCGCTTTGCGCAGGCCATCGGCCAACGGGCGAAGACCGACGCGGTGGACGCGCGGATGCTGGCGCAGATGGGGGCAGCACTGGACCTCCGGCGAACCGAGACCTCGTCACCGGCGCAGCGCGCCCTGGAGGAACTGCAGGTCGCGCGCGACGCTCTGGTCAAGGACCGCACCGCCGCCTTGAACCGTCAGAAGCAGCTTCAGCACCGTCTGCTCCGGCGGCAGAACACGAACCGGCTGTCGCAGATCGACCGCCAGCTGGCGGCCATCGACGCCGAGATCGGGAAGTGCTTGGCGGAAGACGTGGTGCTGACCCGCCGGGCGGAGATCCTGACGTCGATCCCGGGCGTGTCTCGGATCACCGCGGCGGGTCTGCTCACCCAGATGCCGGAACTGGGCAGTCTGGACGCCAAAGCGGTTGCGAGCTTGGCGGGCCTTGCCCCCGTCACTCGGCAGTCCGGCACTTGGGCGGGGCGAAGCTTCATCCAGGGGGGCCGGGCGCGGGCTCGGCGGCTACTCTACATGCCGGCCCTGGCGGCGATCTGTTGCAACCCGGATCTGCGCGTGAAGTACCGCCAACTCGTCGCCCAGGGGAAGCCGCGCAAGGTCGCTGTGATCGCCGTCATGCGCAAGCTCCTCGTGCTGGCCAACGCGCTACTCGGACAGGATCGCTGCTGGCTGCCCGAGCGGCCTGGGCGGGACAGCGCGGCAGCGCCGGCGATGAACATGCGGTTCGTCGAAGCGTGACCCGTTCCCGCGGGTGTCAACGGTCGTCCGCAAGGGCCGTCAATCTGGGCAGGCCGTCGACCACAACGTGTAGGGGGTCATGCTTGGGCATCGTCAGACAAGAGCCAGTCTGGACGCGTGCGCGGAGTGCGTATTTCGCTGAAGTGGAACACCGATTCCGGGGATCTGGAACACGGATTCCGGCGAAGTGGAACGCTCGTCGGAGCGCAGCGACGTTCCTCGGCCAGTTTCCTCCCATCGGTTTCGCAACCAGCGCACGAGATCCAAGCCGTGACGTCGTGTTCGAAGAGTACAACGATCTTGCCTGTGGGACGTGTGGGCGGCGTTCTGTGCCGTCCAAGGCGGGGTGGGAAACGCGCCTCGACGCGGGTGCAGTCAGCCGCCAGCGTATCGTGCGCGTTTTCCATGCCGCCGGCGCGATCCATAGGCCGGCCGGCCCCGGCGGGGCTGGCGGCGCGCGGGACCGGGTCTGGCCTCGCTGCCGGGGTGCAGGCCGGCGTTGGGATGCTCATGTCGTCTCCGGCGTGCGGGTCTTCGGGGCCCGGTGCGTCCGTCGCATCGAGCCGCCCTTCAGCTCGATGCGGTGTGCGTCGTGGAGCAGGCGGTCGCAGATGGCGTCGGCCTGGTTGGGGTCGCCGATGACGGCGTGCCAGTCGGTGACGGGCAACTGGCTGGCGATGAGGGTGGAGGCGCGTTCGGCCCGGTCCTCGATGACCTCGGTGAGGTCGCGGCGCTCGGCGTCGCGCAGCGGTGCGAGCATCCAGTCGTCGATGGCGAGCAGGTCGAGCTTGGCGAGGCGAGTCAGGAGCCGGGCGTAGGACCCGTCGCCGCGGCCGACGGCGAGCTCATGCAGCAGGCGCGGCATGCGGGCGTAGCGTGCGCTGAAGCCGCGGCGGCAGGCCCGTTCGACGAACGCGCACGCGAGGAAGCTCTTCCCGATCCCGGTGGGGCCGATCAGGATCAAGTTGTGGGACGCCGAGCTTCTTCAACGGCCGGTCGTCGAGGAGGACGCGGATCGCCTGGTTCAGCGCGCCGAGGCTGAAGAACGTCTCGTCGCGGAGTCGGGCGAGTATCCAGCGCTGGGCCAGAAGTACAGCTCCCTCGACCGCAGCCTTCGTCAGAGCTCCAAACTGCATCGGGTGCCGCAGAAGCACCGCAGATTCGCATCACCCATCCGTTCCATCCGCTCCGGGGCGTCCGCTTCCCGCGGAACTGCGTGTAGCGGTAGCCGTGCGAATGGACCTGGGCGTACTCCTCCCAGAGGAGCTGCAACGTGACGCCGTCGCGCTTCAGCTCACGGTGGATGTGCGCGCACTCGGGTCGGACCCGCTCGTGCACCGGTGCGGCGCGGGGGAACAACCGGGCCTCCAGCGCCGCGTCGACGAGCTCGACCGGCAATGGCCAGCCAAGCCCGGCCTCAACCGCCCGCCGCAGATAGCGGTTGACCGTGCCCACGCCGATGGCGCACACCCGGGCCACGGCCTGGTGGGACAGTCCTTGCTCGTGCCTGAGCCGCAGTACCTCGCGGATCTTCCTCATCAGCAGCCTCCGTGCCGGCATCGCTTCGCCCTCCTCTCGGAAAGGCGAAGCGTGCCGCAGTCAGGCTACCGACGAGCGTTCACGAATCGATGTTCCACTTCCTCCGAAATCGATGTTCCCACTTCGTCCGGAATCGGCGTTCCACTTCGTCCGGAATACGCACGGAGCCGGCGTCAAGGCCGTGAGCCCCGCGGAGCGGGGGCGACGCGCAGCGACGCGCCTTGACGCTGGCGAGCACACGCAGAAGCTGTTGGTCTGACGATGCCCCGGCCACCACAACGATCTCGCGGTCGACGCAAGTCCAGAATCTTGAGAGGGCCGCCTCAATGCGGCGGCAGAGGCGACGAGAGTTGCGACCGCCGATCGGGTCTACGGAGCTCCCCTCGATCCAGAGGCTTGACACATGGATACTGCGCTCCGGCCCGCTGGGTGACACCCCGTCCGCCCCGCGGCTCGGATGGCAGTTATGGGCCTTGCGGCCCGGCCTGGACGGGGGCGTCCCGGCCGCCGATTGATGTCTCACGCTACTGGCAAGAATAGTCGCCCCCGAACCGGCAAAAGTAGTTGACGCTGAACATCCCCCCGGCTCACCCGTCGGCTCACCCGGTGGTGGCGCCGACGCGGTACGGGTCGAAACAGGCGCCGTCGCGCAGCATCGCGCAGGTGACGCCGAGCAGGCGATCGGCCACCGAGCGCAGGGCGCGTGCGTGTCCGTGGCCGCGGGCACGCAGCGCCTGATACTTGTTGTGGCTCGCTGGATCGCGTTGCGCCGCAGTGCGAGCCCAATGATAGGCGGCGTTTCGCAGGCGGCCGTCGGCCGCCAGACGCCGCATCACGATCAGGCTCTTTCCCGAACGCTTGGTGACCGGAGCCACTCCGCACAGACAGCGAAGGGCGTCGTAGTCCCGTCGCCGTACGGCGTCGCCGCCCTCGGCAAGCAGCGTCGCGACCACCTTGTGGCCGATGCCGGGTACCGAGAGCAGGATCGCCACGTCCGACGGCTGTTTCGACGACGCCGGTTCGCCCGCCGCGGACGCGTCCGGGTCGTCCGCCGAAGCAGTCTCAGCGAGTTGTTCCACCAGGCCGTCGAGCGCCCGTTGCGCGCGGTCGAGCTGCCGGTTGACCAGGACGAGGCGTTCGGCGACCAGCTCCACATGCGTAACCGCGGCCTCGACCGCGCCCGGCGCCACCTTGACAGCCGGCGCCCGCAGTTTGGAGCGCAGTGTCGCGGCGTCGATGCCGCGGATGCGGTGCTGCTTCAACACCCGGGTCAGCGTCACCTCACGAACCCGCTGGCCGGCCCGCGGCGTCGGCAGCCTCCGCCACAGCTCCAGCGCCCACGGCGCCGCAACATCGTCGTCAACTGCGTCGAGGAACTGCGGGTAGTAGCGCCAGAGCTGCTGCCGCATCCGATTTCCCAACCGAACGCGCTCCCGGGTCAGCTCCTCGCTCAGCCGCGACCACTCGCGCAATTCCACGATCGTCGGGTCGGTCGGTTCCAGCCGTCGAAAACAGTGCGGGTCGGTACGCAACGCCGAGGCCAACACCCGCGCGTCCCGCCGGTCGTCCTTCGCGCCCGCCGGCGAGAAACGGTCGCGGAAGCGGTCGAGCTGCTTCGGGTTGATCGAGTGGACGGCGATGCCGTGCTCCATCAGGCTCTCGACCACCGGCCCGCGCGGCGTCTCGATCGCCACGCCGACATCGCCCGCCGCCCCCGCCGAGAACGACAGCAGCCAGTCCGCCATCTCTGACAAGCCCGCCCCGCCGTGCTCGAACATCCGCTCCCCGAGCACCTTCCCGCCAGCATCGGTTACGCACACGTGATGCTCTTGTGAACCCCAGTCGACACCCACGAACCAAGCTGTCTGCAACGTGAACCTCCTCATCTCGCGGATCGAACGGGCGCGCCATCGATGCCTGCCGGTCCCTGTACTGGCGCTCTGCGGCGCAAACTCCCCACGGGGTGTCCATCGATGGCTGGCTGCGGGGGCACAAGTCCGAGGAGGTGCTCGACGCACGGGGCTCCTTTGGTAGCTCCCCGCAGCCTGCCCCGACTTCACGCGACCAACCGCGCAAGGCCACATACAGCGTACAGGGGCTCCTTGACCCCGGAATCGCGGGCAGGGGTCCTGCGGCGCGACGTGTGCGCACGAGCGCGGGTCGGCATGAGGCCGGACGCGACTCGCCGCAGGAGGAGTGAACGATGGCCAGCACTCGCGTCCGCAACTCGAGGAGGGACCGGTTCCGCGACGGCGGCGGGAATCCGTTCCGGGAGCGCCGGCCGCTCCGGGTCGGCTCCGAGATCGTCGTCCGCTCGATCGACGGCGCCGGCTCGACGATCCGCGCCTTGCGCGTGGCGACGAAGCTGCGCCTGCAGGGCTCCGCGCTGGCCGCGGCCTTGGCGAGCCCGGCCGTGAGCTCGGCTCTCGCCGACGTGTCGTATCGCACCGGCGCCGGCCACACGACGGGGCTGTCGGTCGTCTACCACCGGGTCGAGCCGCTGACGACGGTCGTCCGCGAGTCGGCCGCGAGCCCCGAGCAGGAGTTCGAGGTCGCGTGGCGCGGCGGCGACGGCCTCCTCGACCAGATGCCGGACCCCGAGCCCGTCGACGGCGGGCCGACGCGCGCGGCCGTCGACTGGCACGAGCTGGCGAAGCACGCGCCCGAGGTCGACGACGACGAGCGCTCGATGCCGGCCGTCGCCGACCGGAAGGTCCTGCGCCGGCGCGGCCGCGTGACGGTCAGGCGCGGGTTCCTGCGCCCGCCGATGTCGGCCGAGGCGGTCGCGCGCATGGTCGAGCTTCGCGCCCAGGGCCTCGGCTTCGGGCGCATCGCGAAGGCGATCGGCTGCGCGCGGATCACCGTGTCCCGCTACCTGCGCAGCTTCGAGGAGGAGAGCCGGTAACCGTTGCCGAGACGCGGCGTAGCGCGTCCTGCGGCCGGACCGGCTGAGCCGCGAGTCGTCGCTGACCCGTACAGTCACGCCCCGGCCATGGCGCCGGGGCGTGACTCCCCGCTCGACGTCCATGCGTGTTCATGAAGCTGTACAGCGTCGTCCGCGACACGGCGGTGAGCTTCGCGATGGCGGTCGAGACGCCAAGCTCGAGGAAGCGCCGGCTCTCGTCCTCCCTGCCATCGAGGCGCGAGACGCCAGGCGAGCGCTTCGGGCGGCCGAGCTTCCGGCCCCGAGGCCCCGGCGCCGGCGAGACCCTCCCGGGGTACGCTCGGAGATCAAGTCGCGCTCCATCTCGGCGAACAGCGCGACGAGCGTGGTGGTCATGACCTTCGTCGGGATGTCGTGCTTGCCCGCGACCGGGATGTTCTACTTGAGCACCACCAGGGCGACGGCCGGCCTTGGCGAGGGCGTCAGGGCTGCCGCCCGCCGAGCTCCACGACCAGGGCCGGGCGCCGACCCGGGCTCGGCGGCTGTGATCACGTTCGGCGACATGAACGCCGTGCCCTCGAACGGCCGTGCGCCGGTCTGAGCGGCGACGACCAGAGCGAGCACCGCCACGAAACACCCCCTCTTTCCGTCGTACCCGTGACCCAAACCGTGGAATCCATCGACTTGACCCAATTTCCACGCCTGGTGTGGACCTGATTCCATGCCCCCCACAACTCAAACTACTGGAAAATAGACACTTACGCTGCGACAACAACACAGTTTGGGTCAACGCCTGAATGGAAAACAGTACCTGAGCGACCCCGCTACGTACTACTCGTTTCTGACCCGGAACGTGGCACCAAGGTGTCACTTCCGGGTCAGCACCGCGGGGTCGCTCAGGCTGGACTTGTCCGCTCTGCGGAAGTAGGAGAATGTGGTAATGCTCCAACGACGCCCCGGGCGCGGTCCCGAGGCGACCATCGACGCCGCACCGCCTGGACGGCGAACGACCGGCGCCAGGTCGAGGAGCTCCATGGTGCGCTGGCTCCCGGGTAGTATCCATGTGTCAAGCCTCCGAATCGAGGAAGCCGTAGACCCGATGGGCTGCCCCCCCCCGGCCGCGACCCCGACCCACGCCGTCGAAGAGCGACGGCGTGGCGACGTGAGCCGGACCCATAACGGGTCTCAGGGCCTTGGAGCGGGTTCCCCTCGCGCACCGTTGCCCGCGGCCGTCAACCTGCTGCGCGGGTCCTCCGCTCCGCTCGGGTCCTCCGGCCGACCGGCCGTGCTCCCGGTCCGCTCTGTTGCCCCGAGCCTGCCGTCGCTCGACGTCGTGAACGTCCGGGCACCGAGCCGCCTGTCATGGGTCCGTTACGTAACGGTGTGGAGTAGACCCCGGCGACAGCCTTCCCCTTGGCAGCCACGAAGGGGGAGCCGGGCGCCGGCATCCGGAGGCCGTGGGCGTCGCAACTCCTGTCGTCTCGGCCGCCGCATTCTGGACTCACCTCCGACCGCCCCGATGGTTGCGGCCGGGGCATCGTCAGACCGACAAGTGTCGGCGTGTGCTCGCCCCCGTCAAGGCGCGACGCTTCGCGACGCCCCCGCTTCGCGGGGCTGCGGCCTTGACGCCGGCTCCGCGCACGCTCCAGACCCGCTTTTAGCTGACGATGCCCAAGCATGACCCCCTACACGTTGGCTCGACGGCCTGACCGCGGAGGAACCGCTTACACCCCACGGAAACGGGTCACGCTTCGACGAACGGCAGGCTCGCGGAGGGCGCTGCCGTGCTGGCCCGACCAGGCCGGTCCTGCTGCCAGCAGCGATCCTGTCCGAGGAGCGCGTTGGCCAGCACCAGGAGCTTGCGCATCACCGCGACCATAGCGACCTTGCCCGGCTTCCCCTGAGCGACGAGCTGGCGGTACTTCGCGCGCAGCTCCGGGTTGTGACAGATCGCCGACAGGGCCGGCATGTAGAGCAGGCGCCGAGCCCGCGCCCGGCCACCCTGGATGAAGCTCCGGCCCGCCCAGGTGCCCGACTGCCGAGTGACCGGCGCAAGGCCCGCCAGACTCGCAACCGCTTTGGCGTCCAGGCTGCCAAGTTCCGGCATCTGGGTGAGCAGACCCGCCGCGGTGACCCGAGACACGCCCGGGATCGACGTCAGGATCTCCGTCCGGCGGGTCAGCACCGCGTCTTCCGAACAGTACTTCTCGATCTCGGTGTCGATGGCCGTCAGCTGGCGGTCGATCTGCGACAGCCGGTTCGTGTTCTGCCGCCGGAGCAGAGGGTGCTGAAGTTGCTTCTGACGGTTCAAGGCGGCGATGCGGTCCTTGACCAGAGCGTCGCGCGCCATCTGCAGTTCCTCGAGGGCGCGCCGCGCCGGCGACGATGCCTCGGTTCGCCGAAGGTCCAGTGCTGCCCCCATCTGCGCCAGCATCCGTGCGTCCACCGCGTCGGTCTTCGCCCGTTGGCCGATGGCCTGCGCGAAGCGCCGCGCCTGCAACGGATTCACCCGCGCCAGCGGCAACTCCGCCTCGAACAGCGCTTCCTCGAAGGCCCGGTGCCACCGGCCGGTCGGCTCGTACGTGACGGTGCGAACCGGGCGCTCCACCCACGCGATCAGCGCCTTGAGCCCCGCCGCGTCGTTGGAGAATCGCGCGGCCTTGCCCGCCGGGACCATGTAGGCGTCGAGATGCGCCTTCGAGATGTCGACGCCGACGCTGTTGGGAGTATCATCGGTCATCTTCCCTGTGCTCCTGTGCTTGTCATTCGAGCCTCAACGCTCACGTATCCATCCAGGACTCGGGAAGACGGTGGCGACCAAACTACCCTACGGCCCCTCGACGGCCTGTGCGGGACACGGTCCGACCACCGCCCGCCCAGCGGCGCCTGGCTAGAGGCGCCGCTGGGTTGGGCCATCCCAAGGCCCATTCGAGCCAATGGTAAACAGACAAGCTGCGGGACGGTCGGCGTGTCAACGCGCTGCGCGCGTCCTCCGCGATGCTCCGGTCCTTCAGGATGACACGCCGCCCGCCCCGCAGCTCGGATGGCAGTTATGGGCCTTGCGGCCCGGCCTGGACGGGGCGTCCCGGCCGTCCACCACGCTCACGAGACGCCGGCGGACCGCCGGATTCCGGGATGGCGCACCGGACCGGAACGGTGGGGTCGACAGTCCCGGCCGTTCACGTCTTTCCGCCGCCTGCGGCGCACCCGGCTCCGGGTCGTGCGCCGGGATCGTCAAGGACTGCAACATCCCGGCCGTGGTCCATGGCTTCCGGTCGACGTTCCGGGGCGCCCGAGGAGACGGACCAGCCGCGCAAGGTCATCGAGGTGGCGCTCGCCCACGTCGTCGGCAACAAGGTCGAGGCGGCTTACGCGCGGCCGGACCTGTCGAGCGGCGGCGGCGCCTCATGGACGATTGGGGAAGCCTACCTTGTCGGCGAGCGCCCGAGGGTGTCGGCGCCCACCGGGCGGATCGAACGACTCCATGCCGCGCAGGAGTCAGCCACGCGCCACACCGCGTGGACCGTGCGCGAGGAACGCCGGACCCGGCGGGTCTCGGGCGAATCGGTTCCGGGCGCCAGCCGGCGGGCGCGTGGGTATCAAGCACGAGCCTTGGCCGCGGCCGTTCGAGGCGGCGCACAGCCGCCCGTCCGCGCCGAGTTCGACAGTCGCCGCCCCCTCGAGCGCGGCAGCTCGGATTCGGCACGTTCTTCCGGACCCTCTGCGCGGGCTTCTTCACGACCTTGATCTTCATGAGGCCGGGTATCGTGCAAGTGCCGACGGCCCCTTTCCGGACATGGCGCTCTATCACCGAATCCAGCGCCTCGAAGACATCCGCGACCTGCCGCCTCGTCAACGCCGTGTTCTCCGCGATATCCGAAAGCAGCTGCGTTTTCGTCATGGCCACGGTGAGTTTCTTGACTCTTGCCAACATGCCCTCCATTGGAGATGAGTGAACCGGTCTCCCGCTTTGCCGGCATGGTACCCCCGATCCGGTGGTCCCGACACGCCGGGGTCCGGTTACGCCGTCGAACGGCCGTCGCCCCCCGGGGCAGTCTGCCGCAGCCCACCGCTCTCGTCATCACGCGCGTTCGGCCGAGATCTACTGTCGCTAGCGCGGTTGCAGCAGGGCGTCGGGGGCGGCCGGATCCAGTCGGCCCGCGGGACGGCGACGCCACCAGGAGGAACGGTGCTCGTCGACGGCACCCACCCCGCCGCCGCTCCGCGAACACGGGCGAACCGGGAGGCGAGCAATCTCACGGACTGCCCGCCGTCCGAGGTCGGTGACCACCCGCGGTCCCGCCGCATTCCGCTCAAGGTAGGCGGCGATCCCGGCCGCCGTCGGGACGAGCGCAGGTCCAGAACGGCCAGACGCGGGCTGCTATGCAGCCCGCCGCCGCAGCCACGCGCCGCGTCCGGCCAGCAGCAAGCCGAGGATGCCGAGCCCGACCAGCGGCAGCGCGGGCACCGCCGTGAACGGCTTCCAGAGATCGCTCGCCTTGATCTCGTCGAACGTCGCGGTGCGGCCGGTCGCCAGGGCATAGCCGGCAATGGCCACGACCTCCTCCTGCTCCACCGACAGCGTGTTCATCTCGTTGGCCTTCGGGGCGTTCACGAAATGCCCGCAGTACTGCGGCTGGGCGTAGCCGGTCGCGATGCTCATCTGCCGGCAATCGAGGGCCTCCCACCACATGTGGATGCTGTCGTACTCGCCGTCGATCTCCATCACCGCCTCGTGCACGACCGTCTTTTCCGGGTCGCGCAGGTCCGCGTAGGTCGCGCAGTAGCCGCTGCCCATGCCCGTGGCCATGATGCTGGGGTCGTACTCGTTGACCGCCGCGTTCATCCGGGGGCAGTCGAGGTCGTTCCACCAACCCTCGACCATGCTGAAGTTGCCCTCCAGCGCCGGCAGGTCGAACGGCTGCCAGAGATCGGACATCATGATCCGGTCGAACTCCGCCGTCATGCCCGTGGCCAGGGCGTAGCCGGCAATGGCCACGACCTCCTCCTGCACCGCCGACAGCCGGTTCATCCCGTTGTCCTTCGGGGAGTTCACGAAGTGCCCGCAGTACGCCGGCTGGGCGTAGCCCGTCGCGATGCTCATCTTCCGGCAATCCAGGGCCTCCCACCACTGGTGGATGCTGTAGTAATCGCCACCGATCTCCATCGCGGCCATGTCGACGATTGACTTCTCCTCATCGCCGAGCTCCGCGTACATCGCGCAGTAGCCGCTGTCCATGCCCTCGGCCATGATGGTGGAGTCGTACTCGTTGACGGCGGCGTTCATCCGGGGACAATCGAGGCTGTTCCACCAGCCTTCGACCTGGTCGAACGACGCGGCTTCGGCGACGCCGCCGAACGAAACGAGACCGAATACGGCGAAGGCCGCGACTACACTGCAACGGGCTGCTGAACGCATATCTTGTTCTCTCCTGAACACAACGTACTCTATGGACGAACGACCACCGTGGCATACAGGCATCGACGCGGCGTCAAATCTGCTTCCAAGTGGAGTGCCGATAGCACCCACGTGAGGACCGCGTGATGCGTCTCCTGGCCGGATCCGCTTGCGCGTGCGCGACACCTGTCGAGCGGTCCGACGAATCGGCGGCCAGAACGGCAGCCCCACAACTGCGGCCTGACGCTTGACCATCGCGTCGAGCTGCCCGCTCGCATGAGCGGCGCGTGCTCTCCATGCCGCGCAGGAGTCGGCCACGCGCCACACTGCGCGGACCGTGCGCGAGGAACGCCGGACCCGGCGGGTCTCGGGCGAATCGGTTCCGGGCGCCAGCCGGCGGGCGCGTGGGTATCGAGCACGAGCCATGCTACCACTGCGCCGGGACGACCCCGCGCCGTTGGAGTCCGGTCCTCGTCGACGGTGATCGCGACGCTCTCCACCGCGACCGCGTCGTCGTCTCCCGGCGCCCGTCCTCGCCCTGCTCACGCCGTGCCAGGTTGAGAGGTTGGCTTGCACGCACAGTCGTCCCATCCGCCCCCGGAGCGGGTGGAAAGGCGACCCGCTCCGAACGCCGGCTCCGCCGGCGGGGCGGACGCCGCCCCCGGCCGGACCTGGAAATGCGGTCCGGCCTTCATCCCGAGGCCGTGAAGGGCGACGGCCCCGGGATGGGCGGCGAACCCCTGCCCTTGCGACGGCGCACCCGGCCGGCCTGAAGAGCGGGCCGGCCAGACGGGTGCGCCTCTCGCAGATTCCGGCGTCAAGGACGGCGACCCGAAGAGCGATCGCCGCCGCTGAACGCCCGGGCCGTCGAATCTCCGCTCCTTTACCTTGACGGCGCCGGCAAAGAACGCGGCTTCGCCGCAGGCCGGCACCTTCCTCACCACCACCACCGCCCTTCCCACCACCACCGCCGTGTCCGACGAGGGACCGCTCTCTCGGGCCGGCCGGCCTGAACGCCGGCGCCGAAAAGCATCGGCCGGTCGATTAGACACCCCGGGCAGCGGTCCCCTTCGGGAATCCCTGACTCCGGAATCGCGGGCAGGGGTCCTGCGGCGCGACGTGTGCGCACGAGCGCGGGTCGGCATGAGGCCGGACGCGACTCGCCGCAGGAGGAGTGAACGATGGCCAGCACTCGCGTCCGCAAATCGAGGAGGGACCGGTTCCGCGACGGCGGCGGGAATCCGTTCCGGGAGGGCCGGCCGCTCCGGGTCGGCTCCGAGATCGTCGTCCGCTCGATCGACGGCGCCGGCTCGACGATCCGCGCCTTGCGCGTGGCGACGAAGCTGCGCCTGCAGGGCTCGGCGCTGGCCGCGGCGCTAGCGAGTCCGGCCGTGAGCTCGGCTCTCGCCGACGTGTCGTACCGCACCGGCGCCGGCCACACGACGGGGCTGTCGGTCGTCTACCACCGGGTCGAGCCGCTGACGACGGTCGTCCGCGAGTCGGCCGTGAGCCCCGAGCAGGAGTTCGAGGTCGCGTGGCGCGGCGGCGACGGCCTCCTCGACCAGATGCCGGACCCCGAGCCCGTCGACGGCGGTCCGACGCGCGCCACCGTCGACTGGCACGAGCTGGCGAAGCACGCGCCCGACGTCGACGACGACGAGCGCTCGATGCCGGCCGTCGCCGACCGGAAGGTCCTGCGCCGTCGCGGCCGCGTGACGGTCAGGCGGGGGTTCCTGCGCCCGCCGATGTCGGCCGAGGCGGTCGCGCGCATGGTCGAGCTTCGCGCCCAGGGTCTCGGCTTCGGGCGCATCGCGAAGGCGATCGGCTGCGCGCGGATCACCGTGTCCCGTTACCTGCGCAGCTTCGAGGAGGAGGGTCGGTGACCGTTGCCGAGACGCGGCGCCGCGTGTCCTGCGGCCGGACCGGCCGAGCCGCGAGTTGTCGCTGACCCGTACAGTCACGCCCCGGCCATGGCGCCGGGGCGTGACTCCCCGCTCGGCGTCCATGCGTGTTCATGAAGCTGTACAGCGTCGTCCGCGACACGGCGGTGAGCTTCGCGATGGCGGTCGAGACGCCAAGCTCGAGGAAGCGCCGGCTCTCGTCCTCCCTGCCATCGAGGCGCGAGACGCCAAGCGAGCGCTTCGGGCGGCCGAGCTTCCGGCCACGAGGCCCTGGCGCCGGCGAGACCCTCCCGGAGTGCGCTCGGAGATCAAGTCGCGCTCCATCTCGGCGAACAGCGCGACGAGCGTGGTGGTCATGACCTTCGTCGGGATGTCGTGCTTGACCGCGACCGGGATGTTCTACTTGAGCACCACCAGGCGACGGCCGGCCTTGGCGAGGGCGTCAGGGCTGCCACCCGCCGAGCTCCACGACCAGCGCCGGGCGCCGACCCGAGCGCGGTGGGTTTCTGATCATCGACATCGAGATGACGCGCACCGAGGTCGCCAAGCGCCTTCCGTTTTCGTCGCTGGGTACTGACCCAATCCGTGGTAGCCATCGACCTGACCCAATTTCCATTCACTATGCAGAGCTCCGCATAGTGAATGGAAAACAACACCTGAGCGACCCCGCTACGTACTACTGGTTTCTGATCCAGAACGTGAAACCAAGGTGTCACTTCTGGATCAGCACCGCGGGGTCGCTCAGGCTGGACTTGTCCGCTCCGCGGAAGTGGAGACTGTGGTAATGCTCCGAAGACAGCCTTGGGCGCAGCCCTGAGTGACCACCGCACCGCACCGCCTGGACGGTGGACGGCCGGCGCCAGGTCGACGAACTCAGGGTGCGCTGGTGCCCACAACGTCCCGGTGCTCGAGGAGGGACCGGTTCCGCGACGGCGGCGGGAATCCGTTCCGGGACGGCCGGCCGCTCCGGGTCGGCTCCGAGATCGTCGTCCGCTCGATCGACGACGCCGGCTCGACGATCCGCGCCTTGCGCGTGGCGGCGAAGCTGCGCCTGCAGGGCTCCGCGCTGGCCGCGGCGCTGGCGAGTCCGGCCGTGAGCTCGGCTCTCGCCGACGTGTCGTATCGCACCGGCGCCGGCCACACGACGGGGCTGTCGGTCGTCTACCACCGGGTCGAGCCGCTGACGACGGCCGTCCGCGAGTCGGCCGTGAGCCCCGAGCAGGAGTTCGAGGTCGCGTGGCGCGGCGGCGACGGCCTCCTCGACCAGATGCCGGACCCCGAGCCCGTCGACGGCGGTCCGACGCGCGCGGCCGTCGACTGGCACGAGCTGGCGAAGCACGCACCCGAGGTCGACGTCGACGAGCGCTCGATGCCGGCCGTCGCCGACCGGAAGGTCCTGCGCCGGCGCGGCCGCGTGACGGTGAGGCGCGGTTTCCTGCGCCCGCCGATACCAGCGCCGACGTGCTGGAGGTTCCGACTGGCAGCGCAAGATGAAAGGTCGGCTCCTGAGCGAATCTTCCCGCGACGCGCCGGGCGGCCGGGGCTACCGGCCGGGCAGGAGCGAATCGGCGAGCCCGCCGATGCTGCCCCCGATGAGGAAGCTGCGGCCGTAGGGCGAGTGGCTGTAGCTGCCGAACCAGTTCAGCAGGGCGCCGTTCGGCAGCCGCATGCCGTAGTCCCCGCGCGCGTCCACCGCGAAGGCGTCCTGCTCCTCCTCGGGCAGATACTGGCGGTAGACCTCCTCCTGCCACAGCGTGCCGGTCCCTGCCGCGGCGTCCCCCCAGCTCGGTGACACCGACAGCGACAGCCCCTCGCGCTGCCGGCCACCGACCGTCAGCGTCAACCCCGCGCCCCGCTCGCCGTAGCCGGCCGCCGAATGCATGGCCAGCGTCCGCCCCTGCACGTCCAGCCGTACGATGCCGCTCGTCAGTCCGAGCCCGAACGCCACCTCCATGCCGAGCCCGTTCTGGCCCCCGCCCTCGTCCCGCCGCAGGTGCGCTTCGCCGAACGGCGCCAGGGCCAGCGCCCCCAGTCGGACCGGTCGCGACACCTCCGCGCCGACCCGTTGCTGGTTGACCGCCGCCGTGAGTCGATCCACCGACTCGCGGCCCTCGCCGGTCCGAAGTTCCGCCCACGCCGCATCGGCCCGCAGACCGAGCTCGGCCCCGCCGCCCACCGCGCCGAGCCGCCGCCGGAACTCGACGAGGCCGAGACGCAGCCCGAGGCTGCTCGCCCCCACGCGCCCGGTCGCCTCCCGCACGGTCTCGGTTTCGCCGTCGCCCCAACCGCCGCCGCCCGTTGTCCACACCGACGTGGTCCCGTTCGACCACTGCGCATACGGGTGCAGCGCCGTCAACGTCGTCCGCAGCCGCCCGCGCGCTGAGCCCACCTCCCAGTCGCCCCGTCCGCCGCTGCGCGACACCGCCACGCCCGCCAGCCAACGCCGGGTCAACTGCGCGTCGACGCCCACGTAGCCGGTCCGCACGTCGCCGTCGTAGCGGGCGTCGTACCCCAACAGCGTCGGCGCGCCCCGGAACGTCTGGATGTCGCCCTGACCCCAGACGCTCCAGCGCCGACCCGCCCGCGCCGGGCCGTCTTCGTCGCCGCCCAGCGCCAGCTCGAACTCGGTGCCGCGCAGCAGTGTCTCCGAGCCCCCTCCGAATCCCCCGAGGCCGTACAGCAGGCCGCCGGGCGAAACCGGCATCCCGAGCGCCGCGGGTCCTCCCATGGCCGGCCCGCCGAGTCCGCCACCCGGCCCGCCGAATCCGCCGCCCGGCCCGCCGAGTCCGCCACCCGGCCCGCCGAATCCGCCGCCCGGCCCGCCGAGTCCGCCACCCGGATACGACCCCAACCCCGGCGACATCCCCGCCGGTCCGAACAGGCCGCCCGGGCCTTGCGCCGACGCGCCGGACCACGCGATGCTCGACAGCCAACCCGCGACCAGTTGCTCGGCCGCCCGCCGGGCCGACGCCCTCCCCAACGGCACCGCCCGACCCATCACCGTCAGGCGCGACTCCTCGCCAGCGCCCGCCTCCACCCGCCGACCGAGCGTCATCCGCGCACTCGCCAGATGCGACCGGGCCATCGCCGCCAGCGTGTCGCTCATCACGGCCCGCACCAGCCGGTCGTCCACCCCCACGGTGAACGTCTGCGTCGCCGTCAGGCCGTCCGGATCCTCCGCCGTCACCCTCACCATCGCCGACCCGTACACCACCGGCGACAGCGTCAGCACCGTCCCGGCGACCGACGTCGTCGCTACGTCCGTGTCGGACGACACCGCGCGGTAGGTCAGCGGGTCCCCGTCGATGTCGTCGAAGAAAGGCGCCAGGTCCAAGTCCACTGAACCGCCGCCTTCGTGCAGCGGCTGGTCCGGGATGACCCCGACCGCGACCGGCGCATCGTTGACCGACAGCACCGTCACCGCCACCGCCGCCTCCGCCGTCAGGCCGTCCGGGTCCGAGACGACGTAGCTGAACCGGTCGACCCCGTGGTAGTTCGCGGCCGGCGTGTAGGTCACGCCGCCGTCCGAGGCGACGCGCGTCGTCCCGTGCGCCGGCGCCGACACCGACTCGACCCGCAGGTCGTCGCCGTCCGGGTCCGTGTCGTTCGCCAGCACGTCCACCGTCAGCGCCTCGTCTTCGTCGGTGGTCGCTTCGTCGTCCTCCGCCTCCGGCGGATCGTTGACCGACAGCACCGTCACCTCCACCGCCGCCTCCGCCGTCAGGCCGTCCGGGTCCGAGACGACGTAGCTGAACCGGTCGACCCCGTGGTAGTTCGCGGCCGGCGTGTAGGTCACGCCGCCGTCCGACGCGACGCCGGTGGTCCCGTGCGCCGGCGCCGACACCGACTCGACCCGCAGGTCGTCGCCGTCCGGGTCCGTGTCGTTCGCCAGCACGTCCACCGTCAGCGCCTCGTCTTCGTCGGTGACCGCTTCGTCGTCCGCCGCCTCCGGCGCCTCGTTCACGTTGACCACGGTCACCACCACGCGCGCCTCCGCCTCCGCCCCGTAGGGGTCGCGGGCGCGCACCGCCAGCTCGTAACGGTTCGGCTCCGACTCGAAGTCCTCGCCGGGTCCGGCATACCGCACCACGCCGTCCCGCCCCCCGGCCTTGAAGCGCGAGCCGTCGCCGGACGCCAAGTCGTAAATCAGCTCGTCACCGTCCGGGTCCGACGCCGTCACCGCACCGAGGTCGACGGGGCGCCGACTGCCGTCCACGTTCTCCCGCAGCTCCAGGGCATACTCGGAAGACTCGAACACCGGCGGTCGGTTGGCGACCTCGACCGTCACCTCGGCCGACGCCATGCCGCCGTGACCGTCGGAAACCTCCACCTCGATCGTGACCACGCCGGTCGTCCCGGGCGCGGTCCATCGGGCCGTCACCGCATCGGCCGCCTCGCCGAAGCTGCCCGCCGCGGCGCTCCAGGCATACGTCAGCGGGTCGCCGTCCGGGTCCGACGCCGTCGCCGTCAACGCCACCTCGCCGCCCCGGTGAATCTCACACGGGTCGCACGACGCCGACACGCTGGGCGTACGGTTCACGACCTCGACGGTCACTTCGGCCGACGCCGTGCCGCCCTGCCCGTCGGAAACCTCCACCCGGATCGTGACCGGGCCGATCTCGTCCGGCGCCGTCCAGCGCGCGGTCGCGCCGTCCGTCGGTCCGTCGAAAGCGCCGGTCGGCGCGCTCCAGGCATACGTCAGCGGGTCGCCGTCCGGGTCCGACGCCGTCGCCGTCAACGCCACCTCGCCGCCCCGGTGAATCTCGCACGGGTCGCACGATGCCCACACGCCGGGCGTACGGTTCGCGATGTCCACCGTCACCTCGGCCGACGCCGAGCCGCCCTGCCCGTCGAAAACGTCCACCCAGATCGTGACCGAGCCGATCTCGTCCGGCGCCGTCCAGCGGGTCGTCGCCGCATCGGTCGCCTCGCTGAAGCGGCCCGCCTCGGCGCTCCAGGCGTATGTCAGCTCGTCGCCGTCCGGGTCCGACGCCGTCGCCGTCAACGCCACCTCGCCACCCTGGTGGACCTCGCACGGGTCGCACCACGCCCACACGCTGGGCGAGCGGTTCGCGACCTCCACCGTCACCTCGGCCGACGCCGAGCCCCCGCGCCCGTCGGAAACCTCCACCCGGATCGTGACCGGGCCGATCTCGTCCGGCGCCGTCCAGCGCGCCGTCGCGCCGTTCGTCGGTCCGCCGAAGGCGCCGGTCGGCGCACTCCAGCCGTAGCTCAGCGGGTCGCCGTCCGGGTCCGACGCCGTCGCCGTCAACGCTACTTCGCCGCCCAGGTGAATCTCGCACGGGTCGCATGACGCCGACACGCGGGGCGGCTCGTTCACCGGCGGCACAGTCTCGCGAATCGCCACCTGGACCGACGACGGGCTGCCAGCCGTCACCTCCGGCGGCAGCGTGCCCAGCGCCACAGTGAACGTCTCGTCGTCCTCGTCGGCGTCCTGCGCCGTGCTGACCGTGCCCGTGCCGGTGGTCCGTCCGCCGGTGACCGTGATGCTCCCCAGCGCGCCGAAGTCGCCCGACTCGGCTGTACCCGCCGTCAAGGTCAGCGGGATCGTCACGCTGCTCGACAGCGACTCGGACAGCCGCGCCGTCACCGTCACCGAGCCGCCTTCGGTCACCGGGTTCGGCGAGGCCGACAGGCTCACAGTCGGGGTCGTTGGCGGCTGCACCGTGCCGTCGTCGTCCGTGATGGTCAGGGTATGGCTGTTCGCGCTCCCCACCGTGTAGCCGTTGCCCGCCGTCAGCGTCAGAACGACCGTCTCGCTGCTCTCCTCCACTGCATCGTCGGTGATCGCCACCGGGATGGTCGCCGTCGTCGCCCCCAATGCGACCGACAGCGTCCCCGAGCCGCTGATGCTGAAGTCGCTGCCCACCGCCGTGCCGCCCACCGTGTAGCTGACCGTGATCGCGGCCGTCGGCGACGGCGACAGGTCCACCGTCACGTTGCGCGTGCCGGCCGCCTCGCCCGCGCTCGACGACGACGAGGCGAACGAGACCACCGGCGTCGTCGGCACCGTGCCGTCGTTGTCCGTGATCGTCAGCGTATGGCTGTTCGTGCTCCCCAGCGTGTAGCCGTTGCCCGCCGTCAGCGTCAGAACGACCGTCTCGCTGCTCTCCTCCACTGCATCGTCGGTGATCGCCACCGGGATGGTTGCCGTCGTCGCCCCCAATGCGACCGACAGCGTCCCCGAGCCGCTGATGCTGAAGTCGCTGCCCGCCGCCGTGCCGCCCACCGTGTAGCTGACCGTGATCGCGGCCGTCGGCGACGGCGACAGGTTCACCGTCACGTCGCGCGTGCCGGCGTCCTCGCCCGCGCTCGACGACGACGAGGCGAACGAGACCACCGGAAGCTGGTCGTCGTCGGTCACCGTCACCGCCAGATCCGCCGACACCGAGTAGCCGCCCCCCGAGGCCGCGTGCGTCAGCGTCGCCGCGTCGTTCGTCGTGTCGGCGTCCTCGCCCGCCGTCACCGTCACCGTCTGCACGTCGTCCCAGGTCGAGGTCGTGAACTCCAGGCTCATCTCGTCCAGCGTCAGGTCCGTGCCCGAATGGCCCGAGATCGTCACCGTCACCGTGCTCGTCGGCAGGGTCGCCAACCTCACCGTGTAGCTCGCGTCGGCGCCCTCGTCCACATTCAGCGAGGTCGGTGACAGGATCAGATTGGGCGCGTCGTTGTCGGTCACCGTCACCGTAAGGTCTTCTTCCACGGCCCCGTAGCCGCCCCCCGAGGCCGCGTGCGTCAGCGTCACCGCGTCGTTCGCCGTGTCGGGGTCCTCGCCCGCCGTCACCGTCACCGTCTGCATGTCGTCCCAGGTCGAGGTCGTGAACTCCAGGCTCGCATCGTCCAGCGTCAGGTCGGTGCCCGAATGACCCGTGATCGTCACCGTCACCGTGCTCGTCGGCTCGGTCGCCAGCTTTACCGTATAGCTCGCGTCGGCGCCTTCGTTCACCGCCAGCGAGGTCGGCGAGAACACCAGGCCGGGCGTGTCGTCGTCGGTCACCGTCACCGCAAGGTCCGCCTCCACGCCGCCGTAGCCGCCCCCCGAGGCCGCGTGCGCCAGCGTCGCCGCGTCGTCCGCGGTGTCGTCGTCTTCGCCCGCGGTCACCGTCACCGTCTGCTCGTCTTCCCAGGTCGAGGTCGTGAACTCCAGGCTCGTCGCGTCCAGCGTCAGGTCGGTGCCCGAATGACCCGAGACCGTCACCGTCACCGTGCCCGTCGGCTCGGTCGCCAGCTTCACCGTGTAGCTGGCGTCGTCGCCTTCGTCCACGTCCAGCGAGGTCGGCGAGAAGACCAGGCCCGCCATGTCGTCGTCGGTCACCGTCACCGCCAGATTCGCCGACAACGAGTAGCCGCCCCCCGCGGCCGCGTGCGCCAGCGTCGCCGTGTCGTCCGCCGTGTCGTCGTCTTCGCCCGCGGTCACCGTCACCGTCTGCTCGTCTTCCCAGGTCGAGGTCGTGAACTCCAGGCTCGTCGCGTCCAGCGTCAGGTCGGTGCCCGCGGGGACCGTGATCGTCACCGTCACCGTGCCCGTAGGCTCGGTCGCCAGCCTCACCGTGTAGCTCGCGTCGTCGCCCTCGTCCACATCCAGCGAGGTCGGCGAGAGGACCAGACCGGCCGAGTCGTTGTCGGTCACCGTCACCGCAAGGTCCGCCTCCACGGCGCCGTAGCCGCCCCCCGAGGCCGCGTGCGCCAGCGTCGCCGTGTCGTCCGTCGTGTCGGCGTCCTCGCCCGCGGTCACCGTCACCGTCTGCGCGTCTTCCCAGGTCGAGGTCGTGAACTCCAGGCTCGTCGCGTCCAGCGTCAGGTCGGTGCCCGAATGGCCGGTGATCGTCACCGTCACCGTGCTCGTCGGCTCGGTCGCCAACTTGACGCTGTAGCTCGCGTCGTCGCCTTCGGCCATGCCCACCGAGGTCGGCGAGAAGACCAGACCGGGCGTGTCGTTGTCCGTGATGTCGATGGCGACGGCATCCGCGCCTGCGACGACATCGGTCGGCAGGGTGGAGCCCAGCTCGATCACGACCGTCTCGGTGCCCTCGGCGATCTGGTCGTCGGTCACCGTGAACGAGGTCGTGCCGCTCCGCGCTGCGTCTGCAATGCTGATGCTCGACGCCACCACGTAATCCGCGGCCTGTGCGGTCGTCTCGTCCGGGTGCGCCTGGATCGGGATGCTGATCGCGCTGCCGGAATCGTTGGCGCGGTCCAGCGTCGCGGTGATGGTCAGCGCATCGTCGCCCTCGGTCGCCTCGCCGTCGTCGCTGACCGACAGGCTCACGGTGTTGGCCACGAGGTCCTCGATGCTGAACACGTCCAGGGTGTCATTGGCCGATGCGCCGCCGTCGAGGCCGGTCCCGGAGTTCTCGTTCAGGGGTCCCAGGCCGATGTCCACCGTCTCGGCTGTCGCCTCGACCATGTCGTCCGCCACCGCGGTCAACTGGATGACGGCCGTCCTCGAGGCGGAGCCGGTAAAGGTGACCGTGGCGCTACCCGTGTTCAGGTTCTGGTAGGTCACGTTGGTCGTAGTCAGCCCGGCCAGGGTGTAGTCCGTACCCCGCGTCGCCTTGCCGGCGAAGGTCAGCGGCACCACCAGCACCTCGCCCGACACCAGCGCGCGGGTGGAGCTGATGATCAGGTTCCTCTGGCCACCCTCCTGCATATTGCCTGACGCCGCCGCCAGGGTCACCTCGGTCGGGTCGTTGTCGACAACCACCAGCGACACCGAGCCCGCCGTCGACGAGACCGTGTAGCCGGAACCGGTGCTCAGCACGTAGGTCGCCTCGCCCCGCGGCGCGTCGGCGGTGTCCTCGGCCACCGAGTAGGTGATGTCCACCGACCGCTGGCCGGCCGGGATGCTCGTCACGGCGGTGAACGTGCCGCTGAAGCCGTCGGCGTCGGTCGCCGTCGCGCTGAAGGTCAGCGCCGCCGACACGTCCCCCCCGTCCCGCCTCACCCGAATGGTCGCGGTCTCGCCCTCGCTCACGCTCACCTGCCGGAGGTCGGTGCCGACCAACGACACCGACAGCTGCGGCGGGGCGTCGTCGTCGGCGACGGTCAGCGTCGCCGAGTTCGCCATGGTCGCGATCACGCCGCCGTCCATCTGCGCCGTCATGTTGCCCAGCGTCGCCGTCACCGTCTCCGCCGTCGAGTCGACGTCGCCGTTGGCCGTCGCGGTGATGGTGACCGTCGCCGTCTGGACCGTGTTGGTGTTGTGCCCGGTGAAGGTGAGCGTGGGCGTGGCCGAGTTCGCGCCGCTGAGCACCACCCCCGTGCCCGATGCCGTGACCGCGAACAGCGGGCTCGCCGAGCCGGGCAGCGCCGCCCCCGTCGTCGTGGCCAGCACCAGCGGCACCGTGAGCGTCTCCAACGGCGGGATCTTCCGCGGGTCCGACAGAAGCCGCCGCGACGCGCGGACCGTCAGCGTCGCCGTCGTGGTCGTGTCCTGCTCGGTGATCGTCCCGCCGCCCGTCAGGCTGATCTCGGTCTCGTCGTCGTCCACGATCGACACTTCCCTCGGGAGGGTGTCGAAACCGTCGGCCAACCGGTAGCCCGGCGGCAACTCCCCGACCACGAAGCGAATCCGTTCCGTCAGCTCGTCCTCGAGGTCGTCCACGATGGGCAGGTCCGCCGTGCCGGAGAGTGCCCCGGCGGCGATGGTGATGCCCGCGGGCACGGTGCCGTAGTCGGCGGTGGAGGCGTCGCCCGCCTGCGCCGTCCCGGTGTTGACCGTGAAGGGGATGACCACGCCGCCCGCCGGCACCGTCCCGCTCACAACGTTGGCGGTGAACTGCGCCACCGCGTTCATCGTACCCTCGTTCACCGAACTGGCCTCGCGCGTGAAGGCCAGCGCGACGCCGATGGCGTCCACGATGTTGAAGTCGGCCAGGTTGTCGACGCCGGTCGCGCCGCCGCCCAGCCCCGTGCCGGAGTTCGCGTTCAGCGTCCCGAGACCGATTGCCACCGACTCGGCGGATTCCGCGTCGCTGTCGACGGTTGCCGTCACGGTCAGGTCCACGAGCTTCGCCGACGGGCCGCTGAAGGTGACCGTCGCGGTGGCGGTCCCCAGATTGGCGCACGTGACGCCCGTCGGCAGCATTGAAGTTGAAGGACAGGAGACCGAGAACTGCGCCAGATTCGCATCGCCTCCGAACGTCACCGGCACGGGCAGCGTCTCGCCGGCGACCAGCTCGCGGTTCAGCCGGACCGAGAACTCCAGGCTGGAGCCCTCGGGCAGGTTCACCGCCACGCCCTCCAGGGTCACCGTCGTCGCGTCGTTGTCGCTCACCGCCACCGACGCCGACGACGCCGTGCCGACGGTGTAGCCCGCGCCGGCCTGCAGGGTGACCGTGACCTCGCCGTCGGGCTCGTCGCCAGTCCCGCCGGTGTCGTTCACCGTGGCCACCGTGAAGGTCGCGGTGGTGCTTCCCGCAGCGAGCATGACGGTGTCGGCGCCCTCGTCGTCGGCGGCCACGAAGTCGCTGCTCGCCGCGTCGGCCACCGACAGATTCACCGTCAGGGCCTCCCCCGGCGCCGGATCAACGCTGATCGTGAACGAGGCTTGACCGCCTTCGGTCACCGCAGAGCCGCTCGTGATGGTCACCTCGGGCTCTTCGCCCACCTTGAACACGGGGGACAGGCCGTAGAAGGGGCGCAAGGCGGCCGGAGACGTCGATTCACGATTCGACAACGTGACGGAGGCGGAATCAAGCGCACCCTGCCGGACCGAAGCGCCGCCGAATTCCTGGCCAGGAAACCCGGTGCCGTTTGCCTGGCTGCCCGTCCAGATCCAGTTCTTGCGGTTCACCCTCCCGATTTGAGTCCGGCTGGCAACGCTATCCCACGTCCCGTCGTAGAAATCCGTGTAGGTGTCGGCGACCTTGAGGCCGGCGACCCAGTAGATCGGCACGCCCGTACCCGTGGTCGAGGTGTTGTCGCGGGCATCGACCGCCGGGGTGGACCCGAGCACGCGGAACGCCGAGGCCCACGGCTGGAGAACAAGACTGTCCGCGGCGGATCCCTGAATCAGGCCGTTGTAGCCGGCGATATCGGACGAGGTGGCGTTGTTCTCCTGACTGGAAACGAACAACAGCCGAAAGCTGTCCCCACTGTCGAGGCCCGATGGGATCAGACTCCAGTTCCAGGGGACCGTGTAGGACCCGTCACTGTTCGGGGTCGGCGTAGTCTGCGCAGCCGCGTCGGTCGCGAGCCCAGCGTGCAATGGGAGACACAATAGGACCGCCAGCGAGCCGCGCCGCGCCCAGCACAGGAACCCGACCGGTGTGCCCGCGCACCGGAACCGCAATCCAAATAAGCCAGAAGGAACTGGGAACCGGCGGGAAGGACTTGCTCCTACGTAGCGCTCTGCGCTCTGCGCTCTGCGCTCTGCGCTCTGCGCTCTGCGCTCTGCGCTCTGCGCTCTGCGCTCTGCGCTCTGCGCTCTGCGCTCTGCGCTCTGCGCTCTGCGCTCTGCGCTCTGCGCTCTGCGCTCTGCGCTCATGAGCGAAACACGCCCAGCCCGCCTTGTCAAGCACAGTCCGCAAAGCAACACTCCACTCCTCGATTCGCAACCGGTTTCCGAGACACCCACCGGCTGAGTCCGGAGCCAGCGGACAAGCTCCTCATTCTGTCGCGAATCCCCGAGACACGCAAGATCGAGTCAAGCCAGCACCAACCCATCGTCGGTGGGCGCCGACGTGTCGTATCGCACCCGGCGCCGGCCACACGACGGGGCTGTCGGTCGTCCACCACCGGGTCGAGCCCCTGACGACGGTCGTCCGCGAGTCGGCCGTGAGCCCCGAGCAGGAGTTCGAGGTCACCTGGCGGGGCGGTGACGGCCGCCTCGACCAGATGCCGGACCCCGAGCCCGTCGACGGCGGTCCGACGCGCGCGGCCGTCGACTGGCACGAGCTGGCGAAGCACGCGCCCGAGGTCGAGGACGACGAGCGCTCGATGCCGGCCGTCGCCGACCGCAAGGTGCTGCGCCGGCGCGGGTACCCCCGCGTGACGTCGACCGAAACTTCGGCCCCAGCCGTTTTAGGGGCGCATCACCGGCCCTTGCCGGCGAGGTACTCCGCCCAGTCGTCCATCAGCAGCCGCCGCCGCTCGAACAGATCCGACCGGGCGTAGGCCGCCTCCACCTTGTTCTGCACCACGTGGGCGAGCGCCGCCTCGATGACCTCCCGCGGGTGGTCCGTCTTCTCCGCCGCCCAGTCCCTGAACGACGAGCGGAAGCCGTGGGCCACCGCGGCGATCCGGTGGTGCTGGAGCATCTTGGGCAGCGTCGACGCCGAGATCGCCTTCCCGCTCCGCATCGGGAACACGAGCGGCGTGCCGTCGCCGAGCGTTCGCGCCGCGTCGAGGATCTCGACCGCTCGCCGGCAGAGTGGAACCCGGTGCTCGCGCTTCGCCTTCATCCGCAGGGCCGGCACGGTCCACACGCGGCCGGCCACGTCCATCTCGTCCCACGTCGCGAGCCTGACCTCCGCCGAGCGCGCGGCCGTCAGCACGAGGAACTCGAACGCCAGCTTGACGGCCGGCTGCGGCGACGACGACGCCCGCACCGTCTCGATGGCCGCGGCCACCTCCTGGTGGGGCAGCGCCTGACGGTGCGTCACGATGTCGTTCTGCGGACCGAGCACCGGCACCACCCGGTCGCACGGATTGTCGTTCCGCATGTCGAGGGCGATGGCCCACTCCAGCACCGCACGGATGCGCTGGCGGACCTCCCTGGCCGTCGCCGCCTTGACGTGCCAGATCGGCGAGAGGATCTCCAGCACGTCGGCCGTGTTGACCTCGGAGACGGGCCGGCCGCCGACGCGGGGGAAGACGTACCGCTCCATGCTCCGCCACCAGTTCTTCGCGTGCCACCGGCCGCGCCAGCCGCCGCGCTTCTGTTCGAGCACGCGTTGGGCGGCTTCGGCGAACGTCGGAACGCCTTGGACGCGGCGTTTCTCGGAGAGGGGGTCGCCGCCCGAGCGGGCCAGCATCCGGTTGGCGAGAGCCTGCTCGCGGGCCTTGGCGAGCGGGACGAGCGTGGCGGCGCCGAGCCCGAGTTCGCGGCGCCGGCCGCGGATGACGAGCCGCTGGACCCAGCTTCGGGTTCCGGTCGGCTGGACGAACAGGTAGAGGCCGTTGCCGTCCGCGTGGCGTCCGGGCGGTGCGGAACGGACGAAGGCGGCCGAGAGGGCCTTGTCGGGATGGCGGCCCCGGCGCTTGGTTCTGCGGGGCGGGGAAGTGGATTTGGCTACAACATCCATTCCCTCATTATATACGGGATTGAGGTGGATTCCGCCACACGTCCCTGACCCGGCAGTCCGTGCCTCCAGAGCTATAAACGATTACAGATCAGTGGATTACGGACTATCCCGAATGGCCCCGGACGCTGACGGACTGTTGTTGGTTGTCAAGGCAGCGCAAAGACGAAAAGCGCGTTCCCCCCCTCCGGCTGGTAGATCTCCGGGCTGAGCTTCGCCGTCAGGCTGCGGAACACCCCGCCGAGCGCGGCGGGGACGGCGATGAACTGGCGGCCGCCGGCCTCGTAGGTGACCGGGTAGCCGTGCGCCGACGAGGCGAGGCGGGTCTCCCAGAGCACCTCGCCCGTCTCGACGTCGAACGCGCGGTAGTAGCGCGCGCCGTCGCCGGCGAAGACGAGGCCGCCGGCGGTGGTGAGGGCCGAGGTCAGGAACGGCGCGCGCTGCTCGTGGCTCCACAGCTCTTCCATGGTGCGGACGTCGTAGGCGGCGAGCTTTCCGGTGTTGCCGTCGCTGCCGGGCATCTCGAGCAGCTCGTAGCGGCCGGCGGTGCCGCCGCCGCCCTCGATGAACTCGACCTCGCGGCCGGTCAGGTGCATGCACGCCTGGTGGAGGGGGATGACGAGGGCGCCGGCGCCGGGGTGGTAGGCCGACGCCTGCCAGTTGTGGCCGCCGAGGAGGCTCGGGCACGCGAAGACCCGCTCGCCGATGGCGATGTCCTGCAGGTCGTCGCGGTAGGTGAGCTCGCCGGTGTCGCCGTCGATCGACGCGAAGATGTCCTGGTGGACGGTCTCGCGGAGGTCGACGAAGGCGCCCGTCCGCCGGTCGAGCTTCCAGAGGATGCCGTCCTTGCCGATGGTGAAGAGCCACTTCTCGTCGTCGGCGTCGACGAGCACCCGCTCGTAGACGATGTCGAGGTCGAGGGTCTCGGCCGGCGCGTGCTGGAAGTACCACTCGACCTGCCCGGTCCGCGGGTTCATGGCGAGGGTCGAGTTGGTGTAGAGCGCGTCCTGCCGCGTGGTCATGCCGCGGCTCGACGCCACCCACGGCTTGGCCTGGGCGGTGCCGATGAAGAAGAGGCCGAGCTCGGGGTCGTAGCTCCCGGGTATCCACGAGTCGCCGCCCGCGCGCAGGTACGGCGGCGTGTCGCCCCACGACGCGTTGTTGGGGTCGCCGGGCAGCGCGATGGTCGAGGTGCGCCACAGCTCCTCCCCCGTGTCGGGGTCGTGGCCGGTGATGAAGCAGGTCTGCTCGGTGTAGCGCTCGCAGCCGTTGGTGCCGGTGATGACGACGCCGTTGGCGATGACCGGGCCCGCGTTCTGGCGGAAGCCCTGCGTGTAGTCGGTCTTGACCGAGGTCCACACCTCTTCGCCGGTGCTCGCGTCGAGGGCGACGAGGACCGCGTCGGCCCGGGCGAGGAAGAGCTTGTCGCCGTAGAGGGCGAGGGTGCGGGTGGCGCCGGGGCGCGCGTCCTCGGGCAGGCGCGCGCGGTATACCCAGATGACGTCGCCGGTCACCGCGTCGATGGCCCGGACGACGTTCCCGGGACTGGCGAGGAACATGACGCCGTCGTGCACGAGCGGCGTCGTCTGGTGGTTGCCGGGCCGGACCGATATCGACCAGGCGAGTTGCAGATCGCCGACGTTGTCGCGCGTGATCTGGTCCAGGGGGCTGTAGCCGTGGCCGTTGCGGGTGCGCCGCCAGCTCAGCCAGTCGCCCGGCGGCGGGTCGGCGAGCAGGGCGTCGGTCACCGGGGTCAGCTCGTGCGGCACCGTCTGGTTGACGAACCGCGACATCCGCCGCCGCGGCCGCTCGCCGGCCTGGGCGGCGCGCTGCGCCTCGGAGATGTCGGCGGCGTCGCCTATCGTCACCGCCTCGCCGACGGCCAGGGTGCGGTCGCTGGGCAGGGCGCCGTTCGCCTCGAGCATGTAGGCCACGAGGTCGATGTAGGACTGGTCGCTGAGCGCGCCCTCGGCCCCCGGGGGCATCGTGTCGCGCAGGTACTCGAACAGCTCGTCGGTGGTCTGTCCCGCCCAGGTGTTCAGGAACTCGACGCCGGACAGCGGCGGCGCGATCATGCCCTCGAGGCCGATGCCGTGGCACTCGCTGCACTGTACGCCGTAGGCCGACCAGCCACTCGCCGCCTGGTCCGCGGTGAACGCCCCGTCCGCGCCCGCGGGCTGCGCCGCCGCGACGCCGGCGCCCGGACCGGCCATCAAGCCGACCGCCACGATTAGTCCGACTGCCGCCCCCGCGAGACTCGGTCCCCACCAACGCGATCCACCGACTTCGACGCAAGCTGCCTTGAACATGATCCGTGCTCCTCGATACGTCGGACGGCGCCTGCACACCGCGTGGCCGCCTGTGCCGCCGTTTATACCACCAACCCGGCGGTGGCGCACTTCCGCCCGGCCCCCGCGCGTTCGCCGGACAGGCTGGCGGCCGGCTCCGGCAGCGTCAGGTGCTCGACGTCGCGATCGTCCCGTCCGCTCATTGCGCCGCCAACGTGTTGATGTCGGCGCAGCGGGGCCGCGTCTGCTCCCCGGCCCTGTGGATCGCCTCGGCCAGCTGTCGCCACGTGTAGACCCCCTCGGCCCAGGCGTAGAGGAAGTCCTCGCGCGTGGCTTCCTGCAGCCAGCACGCGAGCAGACGCCGCTGCCGGCGCGATGGGGCGGCCGACCGAATGGCCGCGTAGAACTCCTCGGGATCGGGCTTCTCCCGCCATCCGGCGCAGCTTGCGCGCAGCCGGTTGCGAACCGCCCGGCTCTGCGACCCAAGCTGCGCGGGGTCGTGCCAGGGGTGGAACCGCGCTCGGAACGCGTCGTCGGGTTCGCGGTCGTCGAAGGCTTCCGGCGGCGCCAGCATCACGGGCGCACGCCATGTTCGAGCGTTTGCTGGCGGCCGACCGGCAGCGTCCCCTCTGCCCGTCATGCCTCTCAGTGTAGACCGTTCCCGAACGGATCGACGCGCCGACGCGCGAACGGCCGGCCTGCCCGCGCACGCATCCGGCCGGATAGCCAGGCGACACGGCGGAAAGCGGTCACCAGCAGGGAACGTCAGTCGAACCCCGGCACGTCTCGGACCCACGCGGTCGGTCCGTCCTCCCACTTGTTGTGGGTCAGCCGGACCACCGTCCGGTCCGAGAGGCGAATGGCGTGCAGTTCGCCGTAGGGCTGGGGCTGGAATACCACGCGCAGCAGGGGCAGCTCGTCGCCGAGCTCGGCGCGCTGGGACGTGAAGAGCACCCACTCGTCGTCGGGCGAGAACCGGGGGTGCATGTCGTGGCCGGAGCTCGTGGTGAGGCGCTCGGGGCTTCCAGGCCGCCCGTCCTCGTCGAGGGCGACGGTGTAGAGCTCGAAGTTCCCGTCCCGGAGCGACGTGAACGCGACGCGGTCGCCGGCAGACGAGAACGCGGGCATCGTATCGGTGGCCTCGTGGTGCGTCAGGCGCCGCACGTCGCCGCCGTCCGCGTTCATCAGGTAGATGTCGGCGTTGCCGCCGCGACGGCTGCGGTAGACGATGCGCCGGCCGTCGGGCGAGAAGTCGGGCAGGGCGTCGTTGGCGTCCGAGTCCGGCGTCAGGCTCACGAGGCCGGTGCCGTCGCTGCGGATCTTCCAGATGTCGACGTCCACGGCGTCCGAGGCGAACGGCGGCCCGACGATGAACGCGAGCCACCGGCCGTCCTTCGACCACGAGGGCCCCCAGGCGGAGTCGGGGCCGCGGTAGCGGTCGGCCCCCGCGAGGTCGTGGATGACGCGCTTCCCGCTGCCGTCGGGCCGCGACGCGACGAGGCGGGCGAACGCCTCGCTGGTGGCGATCTCGCCCGAGGTGGGATCGACGGCCGGCAGATAGCCGCGGATGCCGACCAGGGACACTTCGCGGTCCGGCATGTCGACGGAGAGCGGCGGGTGGACGAGGAACGCCCCCGGGGCGTCGCTCTCGAACACCGACGCGTCCGCGACCGGTCCCGGCCCGTGGGCGAGGAGGCGGCCCGAGGCGGGGTCGAAGGCCGGCGCCCAGTAGTCGCGGGCGGCGTCGCTCTCGACGCGCGGGTCGGACCCGTCGGGCCGGGTGGAGACGAGGGTCCACCGGCCGTCACGGCGTGCGGTGTAGGCGAGCCGGCCGTCGGGAGCGAACGTCGGCGAGAGCGCCGCCTCGTTCGGGGCGGAGATCGGCGCGGGGCCGGCGCCGACGGTCTCGCCGCCGGCGGAGGCGACGGTCTCGCCACCGGCCGAGGCGACGGTCTCGCCACCGGCGGAGGCGACGGTCTCGCCACCGGCGGAGGCGACGGTCTCGGCACCGGCCGAGGCGACGGTCTCGCCACCGGCGGAGGCGGCGGTCTCGCCACCGGCGGAGGCGGCGGTCTCGCCACCGGCGGAGGCCACAGTCTCAGCGCCAGCGATTCGGTCGACGCCGGTTCGGTAGATGCGCGGCTCGCCGTCCCGCTGCGAGTAGAAGAAGACGCCCTGCCCGTCCGGCGTCCACGCCGGGGCGCCGTCCCAGCTCTCGTGCCGGGTGAGCCGCCGTACGTCGGTCCCGTCCGCCCGCATCACGTACAGCTCGCTGGCGAGGTAGGTCGGCCCCGGACTCGCCCCCGAGCTCGTCGCCACCGCCGTGTCGCGGCTGCTGGAGAAGAGAATGCGTGTGCCGTCGGGCGAGTACGCCGGGTTGTAGTCGCCCGCCGCGTTGCCGGTCAGGTTCCGCGCGTCGCCGGCCGCGGACGGGTCCTCGGGCCGGAACGGCATCTCGAAGACATCGGCGTTGCCGTCCCGCGTGCTGACGAAGAGAAGCCGCCCGCCGTCCGGCGAGATGGCCGCCGCGTCCTCCATGGCGGGGCCCTCGACCAGCGGCCGCGGCCCGGCGTCGCCGTGCAGGTCGAGCACGTAGAGGTCGGGGCTGCCGGTCCGCTCGGAGGTGAACACGACCCAGCGCCCGTCGGGCGAGATGACGCCGTTGTAGTCGAGGCCGGGGTCCGTCGTCAGCCTCCGGGGTTCCGAGCCGGGGCCGTCGAAGAGATACAGGTCCCAGTTGGCGGGCTGGATGCTGCTGTAGACGATGGTCTCGCGGGAAGGCTCGGCCTCGCCCGTGCCCTGTGCGCGGCCGGTCGCGGCGACGATGACGAGGAGCCCGAGCAGGCCGGCAACCGCCGGGACGCCGAGGCCGAGTCGGGGCGCGCCGTGTCCTGCCCGCCGACCGCCGTCCGCCTCGCACTTGAAAACACGCATCAAATTGCCCTCCAGGACTAGGTGCCGTCGAGCCTTCAGCAGCCGTGATCTAACCCTCGCCGACCGGACACGTGGCGCCGCACGGTCAACTACCGTGGCTCCCCGGCGCGACGCCGGAACGTCGGCAGCCGTGATCTAACCCTCGCCGACATCCGGACACGTGGCGCCGCACGGTCAACTACCGTGGCGCCGGCGCGACGCCGGAACGTCGGCGGCCGTGATCTAACCCTCGCCGATGTCCTGCCCGGTGGCGCGGCATGGTCAACCACCGTGGCTCCGTCGCGACGCCGGAACGGGCGAATCGATCGGACCGGCGCATCCCATCACTCCGGCAGCGCGAAGACATACAGCGCGTTGCCCCCCTCCGGCTGGAAGATCTCCGGCGTGAGGGTCGCGGTCAGGCTGCGGAACGCACCCCCGAGCGCCGCGGGCACCGCGATGAACTGCCGGCCGCTCGCCTCGTAGGTGACGGGATAGCCGTGCGCCTTGGCCCCGAGCCGCGTCTCCCAGAGCACCTCGCCCGTCTCGATGTCGAACGCCCGGTAGTAGCGGTCGGCGTCGCCCGCGAAGACGAGCCCGCCCGCCGTCGTGAGCGTCGACGTCAGGAACGCGGCCCGCTGCTCATGGCTCCACAGCTCGTCCATCGTCCGCACGTCGTAGGCGGCGAGCTTCCCCACGTTGCCGTTCGAGCCGGGCATCTCGGTGAACTCCGACCGGCCGGCCTCTCCCCCGCCGCCCTCGATGTACTCCACCGCGCGGCCGGTCAGGAACATGCAGGCCTGGTGGAGGGGGATGACGAGGGCGCCGGCCCCGGGGTGGTACGCCGACGCCTGCCAGTTGTGCCCGCCGAGGAGGCTGGGGCAGGCCGGCACGCGATCGCCGATGCCGGCGTCGTGGATGTCCTGGCGGTACTCGAGCCGTCCCGTGGTGCGGTCGATCGACTCGAAGACATCCTGGTACACCGTCTCGCGCAGGTCGACGAAGGCGCCGGTGCGACGGTCGAGCTTCCAGAGGATGCCGTCCTTGCCGATGGTGAACAGCCACTGCTCGCCGTCGGCGTCCACGAGCACGCGCTCGTAGACGATGTCGAGGTCGAGGGTCTCGCCCGGCGCGTGCTGGAAGTACCACTCCACCTGCCCCGTCGTCGGGTTCAGGGCCAGCGTCGAATTGGTGTAGAGCGCGTCCTGCCGCGTCGTCATGCCGCGGCTCGCCGCCACCCACGGCTTCGCCTGCGCGGTGCCGATGTAGAAGAGGCCGAGCTCGGCGTCGTAGCTGCCGGGAATCCACAGGTCGCCGCCGGCCCGGAGGTACGGCGGCGTGTCGCCCCACGAGGCGTCGTTCGGGTCGCCGGGCAGGGCGATGGTCGACGTGCGCCACAGCTCCTCGCCGGTGTCCGGGTCGTGCCCGGTGATGAAGCAGGTCTGCTCCTTGTAGCGCTCGCAGCCGTTGATGCCGGACACGACGACGCCGTCGGCGATGACGGGGCCGCCGAGCTGCATGAACCCCTGCGTGTAGTCCGCCTTGACGGTGCGCCACACCTCCTCGCCGGTCCGCGCGTCGAGGGCGACGAGGGCGGCGTCGTAGGTGGCGAGGTAGACCTTGTCGCCGTAGAGGGCGAGGGTGCGGGTGGCGCCCCAGCGCACCGCGTCCTCGGGCAGCGGCGACCGGTACTGCCAGATGACCTCGCCGGTGACCGCGTCGATGGCCTGGACGACGTTCCCGGGATTGGCGAGCAACATCACCCCGTCGTGCACCAGGGGCGTCGTCTGGTTGTTCCCCTCGCGGATCGCCAGCACCCAGGCGAGTTGCAGCTCGTCGACGTTGTCGCGCGTCACGTCGTCGAGGGGGCTGTAGCCGTGGCCGTCGCGGGTCCGCCGCCAGCTCAGCCAGTCGGCGGGCGGCGGGTCCGCGAGCAGCGCGTCGGTCACCGGGGTCAGGTCGTGCGGCACCTCCCGGTTGACGAACCGCGTCGAGCGCCGGCGCGGCCGGTCGCCCTCGCGCGCCGCCCGCTCCGCCTCGGCGATGTCCGCCGCGTCGCCGATGGTGACGGCCGCGTCGGCCGTCAGCGGCGCGTCGCCGGGCCGGGCGCCGTTCATGTCGAGGATGTACGCGACCAGTCCCAGGTAGACCCCGTCGGCGAGCGAGCCCCCGAGGCCGGGCGGCATCTCGTCGCGCAGGTACGCGAACAGCTCGTCGGTAGTCTGCCCGGCCCAGCCGTTCAGGAAGTCGACCCCGCGCAGGGCCGGGGCCTCGGCCCCGAACAACCCCTGCCCGTGGCACTCGCCGCACTGCCGCCCATACGCCGCCCACCCCGCCGCGGACTGGTCGGCCGTGAAGCCCCCGTCCGCCGCCTGCGGCTGCGCCGCGACGGCGACGACGCCCGGTCCGCCGGCCGAGCCCAGCGCGATCACGCCGGCGGCCGCCGCCCGAACCACCGCCGTCGCCAGCCAACGCGATCCCCCGACTACGACGCGAGCTTCTGTCGACATGATTCCGCAACTCCCCGGCGCCGTCCGATGGCGCCTGCACGCCACGCCGCCACCAGCGCCGTCCCCGTGCCACCAACTCCAATCGGCGCCCAGCGGCGGCCGGCAGCCCACGCGTGAACCAGGCGGCCACGCCGGGCGGCCGGCACGAGCGTCCCGCGGCGGCCGGCAGCCCACGTGTGAACCAGGCGGCCACGCCGGGCGGCCGGCACGAGCGCCCGCGGCGGCCGGCAGCCCACGCATGAGCCAGGCGGCCACGCCGGGCGGCCGGCACGAGCGTCCCGCGGCGGCCGGCAGCCCACGCGTGAGCCAGGCGGCCACGCTCGTCGGCCGGCACGATCGTCCCGCGGCGACCGGCAGCCCACGCGTGAACCAGGCGGCCACGCTCGTCGGCCGGCACGATCGTCCCGCGGCGGCCGGCAGCCCACGCGTGAACCAGGCGGCCACGCCGGTCGGCCGGCACGGCCGCGCGACGCATCATCCCGGCCGGGCGAGCCAAACCGACCGCAGCCGCGCGCCGCGTCACTCCGGCAGGGCGAAGACGTAGAGCGCGTTGCCCCCTTCCGGCTGGAAGATCTCCGGCGTGAGGGTCGCGGTGAGGCTGCGGAACGCGCCGCCCAGCGCCGCGGGGACCGCGATGAACTGCCGGCCGTCCGCCTCGTAGGTGATCGGATAGCCGTGCGCCTTGGCCCCGAGGCGGGTCTCCCACAGGACCTCCCCCGTCCGGATGTCGAACGCCCGGTAGTAGCGGTCGGCGTCGCCCGCGAAGACGAGCCCGCCCGCCGTCGTCAGCGTCGACGTCAGGAACGCGGCCCGCTGCTCGCGGCTCCACAGCTCCTCCATGGTCCGCACGTCGTAGGCGGCCAGCTTGCCGACGTTGCCGTTCGAGCCGGGCATCTCGAGGTACTCGGACCGGCCCGCCGCGCCGCCGCCGCCCTCGACGAACTCCACCTCGCGGCCCGTCAGGTACATGCACGCCTGGTGGAGGGGGATGACGAGGGCGCCGGCGCCGGGGTGATACGCCGACGCCTGCCAGTTGTGGCCGCCGAGGAGGCTCGGGCAGGCGGGCACGCGGTCGCCGACGTCGGCGTCGCGGATGTCAGGCCGGTAGGTCAGCTCGCCGGTGGTCCGGTCGATGGACTCGAAGACGTCCTGGTAGACGGTCTCGCGCAGGTCGACCAGCGCCCCGGTGCGACGGTCGAGCTTCCAGAGGATGCCGTCCTTGCCGATGGTGAAGAGCCACTGCGCACCGTCGGCGTCCACCAGCACCCGCTCGTAGACGATGTCGAGGTCGAGGGTCTCGCCCGGCGCGTGCTGGAAGTACCACTCCACCTGCCCCGTCCGCGGGTGCAGGGCCAGCGTCGAGTTGGTGTAGAGCGCGTCCTGCCGGGTCGTCATGCCCCGGCTCGCCGCCACCCACGGCTTCGCCTGCGCCGTCCCGATGTAGTAGAGGCCGAGCTCGGGGTCGTAGCTGCCGGGAATCCACTGGTCGCCGCCGGCGCGCAGGTAGGGCGGGGTGTCGCCCCACGAGGCGTCGTTCGGGTCGCCGGGGAGCGCGATGGTCGACGTGCGCCACAGCTCGCGGCCGGTGTCGGGATCGTGGCCGGTGATGAAGCAGGTCTGCGCCTTGTAGCGCTGACACCCGTTGGTCCCGGTGACGACGACGCCGTCGGCGATGACGGGGCCCGCGTTCTGGCGGAAGCCCTGCGTGTAGTCGTCCTTGACCGTCCGCCACGCCACCTCGCCGGTCCGCGCGTCGAGGGCGACGATGGCGGTGTCGGCGGTGGCGAGGAAGACCCGGTCGCCGTAGAGGGCGAGGGTGCGCGTGGGCGCCCGCTGCGGCGCGTCCTCGGGCAGCGGCGAGCGGTACTGCCAGATGACGTCGCCGGTGACCGCGTCCAACGCCTGCACGACGTCGCCGGGACTGGCCAGGAACATCACCCCGTCGTGCACCAGCGGCGCCGTCTGGTGGTTCCCCTCGCGGATCGCGAGCACCCAGGCCAGCCGCAGCTCGTCGACGTTGTCGCGCGTGATCTGGTCGAGGGGGCTGTAGCCGTGGCCGTCGCGGGTCCGCCGCCAGCTCAGCCAGTCGCCCGGCGGGGGGTCCTGCAGGAGCGCGTCGGTGACCGGGGTCAGGGGTCGCTCGACCGCCCGGTTGACGAACCGCGTCGGGCGCCGGCGCGGCACTTCGCCCGCTTCCGCGGCCCGCCGCGCTTCGGCGATGTCCGCGGCATCGCCGATCGGCACCGCCGTCTCGGCCGTCAGCGGCGCGTCACCGGGACGGGCCCCGTTCGCGTCCAGGATGTACGCGACCAGCTCCAGATAGACGCGGTTGCCGAGCGAGCCCCCGAGGCCGGGGGGCATCTCGTCGCGCACGTACGCGAACAGCTCGTCCGTGGTCCGGCCCGCCCAGCCGTTCAGGAAGTCGACCCCGCGCAGGGCCGGCGCCTCCGCCCCGTCCAGCCCCTCGCCGTGGCACTCCCCGCACTGCCGCACGTAATCCGTCCACCCCGCCGCGGCCTGCTCGGCCGTGAAGCCCCCGTCCGCGGCCGGCGCCTGCGCCGCCTCGACGACGCCCGGTCCGACGATCGAGCCGCCCGCCAAGACCAGGCCCGCGGCCGCAGCCCGGAGCACGGCCGCCGCCGGCCGGCGCGATCCGCCGACTCCGACGCGAGTTCCCCTCGGCATGATCCGCAGCTCCCCGGCGCCGCCCGGCGCCTGCACGCTCTCGTGTCCGCCCGTGCCGCCCTTATACCACGGGTCGGGCGCCGGCTGCCCGTGCACGCGGCCTCCGGCGGCGCGAACGTCGACGTAGGAGTGACGCCTCGGGAAGTACGGGAACCGCTTGCGGGATCGGCGAGGCGTCACGGGCATCGATCGAACGCGGACCAGACGTGAACCCGGTTCTCCGGACCGCTCTCGAGCATCCATACCTGTTCCTCGCTGGGCACGAGCTCGATCATGCTGCGAACGAACAGGGCGCCGAAAAGATAACGGATTCTCGCCAGTTCCCGGTCGTCGGCGTAGGGGAAGACGAACCTCGTCATGGCCGTGGTCTCGTCCATCACGTATCTGGCGCCCTGCCTCTCGAACTCCGCGACTCGATGCCGGGAGATCAACGGACCAAACCGGCTACGGCCGCTGACGCGCGTGATGGAATAGCCCACGAACCGTTCCTGAATGAAGTCCAGGACCTGCTCGAGGTGGTCCCAGTCACCCTGATCCGGCGCGCGCGGAAAGACATCCTCCAGCCCGTCGCCCCGAAGACTGTTCAACCGGGTGACGAGCGTGTCGCGAAAGAAAAGGGCGTCGAGCGTGGATCTCAGGGGAGCCTCGTGGGTCAGCGGCATCAGGAAGTCGTATATGAGAACGCTCGACGCCCTTCCAATCGCATCCATGGTTGCCTCCGTACAGGCCGCCGAGACGTAGTGGCAATCGCCTCCTCGGCCCGGGCGCGGGAGAAGATGCTCCCTACCGGTACGGACGGTAACCCGCCGTGTCTGGTTTCCCAGGCGGCCGAGGCGTGCACACCCGGGACCAGCACCGGCGTCCTGAGACCTGACCATGGAACCTTGGCAGTGCCGTACCAGGTCAGTTCAGCAGGTCGAGCAGATGGCTGTACTTGACCGTCAGGCTGCGCCCGCCGCCCAGGGGACGGAACCGCTCGAAGCCCTCGATGTCGTCGTAGACGATGAAGAGCCCGGTGTTGGCGTCCGACAGCATGCCGAAGCGCACGTTCGAGGACCAGAGCCGCCGGCGGTCGTTGTACTGCACGAGGGCCTGGACGAACACCCGGGTGGTGAACGAGTAGTTGAGCCGGAGCCGCCCGAGGTTCGTCACGAACGCGCCGCCGGGCAGCTCGAGGTCGTTGCGTTCCCACGAGACCTGGGTGTTGAAGCGCTCGCCGAGGCGCAGGCTCAGCCGCGGGCTCACCGTCGACCGCTGCCCGCCGAAGAGCCCGCCGAACACCGAGAAGAACTCGAGACTGAGGGGAGCGCCCTGGTCGGTCCTGAACCGAAGCTGGGCCTCGGCGTGGTCGTAGCGGTCGGCGGGGACGAGGACGTCGGGGTAGATGGCGAACGGCTCGAGCACGCCTTCCGTCGTCAGGTTGAGGGCGGTGCTCGCCCAGAACCCGTTGCGCCACTCCATGGTGTTGTCGAGGTGAATCCAGTCCGACTCGACCCGACCGGTGTCGAAGTCGCGGATGAGGAAGACGGCGGCGTGCGGCGTCCACTCGTGGAACCCGATCGAGTTGTCGGGGCGGAACGCGGTGCGGAAGGCACCGTCGAAGCGGCGGTAGCCCCGCCGGGTGTAGAAGCCCGCCTCGGGGTTGAAGCCGGGCGCGACCTCGGTGAGGCCGCCGCCGTAGCGGTACCGCTCGGACTCGTAGCTGGCCGCGGCGTTCCAGGCGTGGGTGCCCCCGGCCACGCCGGGGGTCTCCGTCCCCGCCCCGAACCCCGACAGGGTCACCGTCTCGCCGATGCCCCACCGCCCGTCCACCGCGTAGCTCCGGTTGAAGTCGCCGGCGCCGGCGAGCTCGCCGGTGGCGCGGCGGTCGACGACCATCGCGCCCACGTTCGACCGGTTCGGCAGGTCCTGCCGCACCCGCGCCACCGTGAAGTTGTTGGCGGGGGTCCCGGTCCGGTCGACCCTCGCGGTCTGCATGTCCAGAACGCCGACGTGGGTGTTGGCCCCGACCTGGCCGCTCAACCGGCCGCCGCCCCGGATGGGGATGCGCTCGCCGTCGTCCCCGATGCCGATGCGCCGGCTGAAGAACAGCGCGAGCTCGCCCGGCTGCCCCACCGAGAAGAGCCCCGCGTTCTCGAGGAAGAAGGGCCGCTTTTCCGGAAAGAACAGGTTGAACCGGTCGAGGTTGATCTGCTGGTCGTCCACCTCGACCTGCGCGAAGTCGGTGTTGTACGTCAGGTCGAGGGTGAGGCTCGGGGTCACGCTGTACTTCAGGTCCGCCCCGACGTCGCCGAGCCGCGTGGCGCGAGTGTCGACGTCGCGCCGCAGGGCTTTCCCGAGCACGTACGGGTTCAACTGGAGGTTCCGCGGCGGCGGGACCTCCAGGCCCTGCAGCTCGCCGGCCAGCGACAGCCGGTTCAGGTTGAACTGGCGCGGCAGCGGGGCCCAGTACGACTGCTCGTTCCGGTGGCGGATGTTGCGCTGGAAGTTGACGCCCCACGTCTGCGCGGGGCCCGACGCGTAGCGCAGGGTCCGGAACGGGATGGCGAACTCCGCCGTCCACCCGATGTCGGTGACCTGCGCCGCCACCTGCCACACACCGTCCCAGTTCAGGTTGAACCCGCCCCCCGAGCCGCGCTGCTGCTGGCTGCCGGACCGCTGCACGAGGCCGCCGCCGATGCCCCCGCTGCCCTCGCCCTCGTTGGTGAGCTGACCGTCGTACTCGAGCCCGGCCGGGTTCGTCCCGAACACGAACCCGTTCTGCTGGTCGCGGTAGGTGTCGAGCACGATCTGGAAGCTGTCGGTCTCGACCAGCGACGAGTCGCGCCGCGCGTCCGAGACGATGACGGTGGCGGGGTCGCGGACGAAGCAGACCACCCCGAAGTAGATCGCCTCGTCGGTGTAGACGATGCGCACCTCGGTGCGCTCCGACGCGGGCTCGCCCTCGTCGGGGGTGTTCTGGCGGAATCCGGTCTGGGGGGTCGCCGTTGCCCAGACCGCCTCGCCGAGCACCTCGCCGTCGATCCGGGGTCCCTGCTCGACCCGCCAGGCGCGCGCGACCGGAAACCCCGCCGCCGTCGGCGTGGGCGTGCTCGCCTGCCCGGCGGGCGGGGGCTGCGCGGCGCCGGAAACGGCGGTCAGACTCGACGCGGCCAGCGCGACGGAGAGAAGTGCCCGGCCGTCCACGACCCTACGGCTGGTCCGGCAGCGGGCCGAAGTCGGGCGGCGGCGTCCGGTGCCGGGTCGCCGCCTCATAGGCGGACGCCGCCGTCAGCACCGCGGCCTCGTCGCCGGGGCCGGCCCAGAACATCATGCCGATGGGCAGCGGGGTGTCGAGCCGCGACCGCTCGTAGCCGGGCGCGGCGTCGTAGCCGTCGCCGGCCGCGTTCAGGACGTAGCGGGGCTCGTAGACGACGTCGTTGAACCCGGCCGGCACGACGATCTCGGGCGCGCCGATGAGGGCGGTGATGGTCTGGGTCGACCCCGACGCGCCGCGGCCGTTGACGGTGGGCTCGCTGGGCCCGCCGACCCTCTGGTGGGGCAGGGTGTTCTCGGGGTTCACGAGCACGTCGAGGCGGTTCTCGCGCATCACCTTGGCCAGCACGAGCTGCATCACCACCCGCATCTGCATGCGCTCGGTGTTGCCGTATGCGCGGACGTCGTCGAGCGCGGCCCAGTTCGCCGAACCGGCCTCGGCCGCGGCCGAGAAGTACTTCGTGTTGGCGTCGAGGCTCGCCATGTCGGCGACCCGCTCGTCGCCGCGCCGGGCGAGGTACTGGTCGATGTGGAAGCGGAAAGCCCGCGTCGCGGGGGAGAGGGTCACGCGGCGCAGGTTCAGGTTGGCCGCGAGGGGCGCGCGGCCCTCCGCGAGCTGGACGAGATACTGCGTCGACGTGACGTCGTGGCCCGGGACCGCGAACTCGAGGGCGCCGTCGCGGGTCTTCGAGAAGTACTCCGGCATGTGGATTGGCAGGATCTCCGCCAGCGCGTCCTGGAACGTGTAGTCCATGTCGGGCACGTCGGGGTCGTCGGGATGGAGCGCATCCCGCGACTCGACGAGGGTCGCCCCGAGCCGGTCCCGTAGCACCGTCTTGATCTCGGCGTCGATCCGGTCGCTGATCGCCGCGTCGTTCAGCGTGTGCTTGACCATGTACTCGCGGACGATGCCGATGCGCATTCCCGCCAGCGGCTGCTCTCCCCCGTCGGCTTGCGCCTCGTCGACGACGAAGCCGGCGTAGGGCTCGTCGGAGACCAGGGCCCCCGGGACCGCCGTGTAGATGTCCCTCGAGTCGAAGTAGCCCAGCGCGGGGTCGACGAGGGCGTCCAGCACGAGGGCGGCGTCGCGGACGGTGCGGCAGTTGATGCCCGCGCGGTCCACCAGCGGGTTCGACCCGACCGCGCCGCCGTAGGGGATCAGCCCCTTGGTCGTCAGCAGGCTGACGGTGGCGTTGCGCGACGCCGGCCCCTTGCACGACCCTCCCGTCTGCTCGCAGAAGGCGCAGGTGACGAGGTTCGCCGAGACCGCGACGCCGGACCCCGAGCTCGATCCCCGCGGCGACCGCTCGGTGTCGTAGGGGTTGCAGGCCTGCCCGCCCCACGTGCTCCGCTCCGCGTAGCCCAGGTACCGGGCGGTCGCGGCGGCCGGGCCGCCGGGGTTGCCGATGCCGCCGTTGAACTCGGTGGCGTTGGCCTTGGCGTAGACGATGGCGCCCTTCGACCGCAGCCGCTCGACGATGGTCGCGTCGGCGGGGGGCGCGTCCATCGCGAAGTCGATGTCCGCCGCCGTCGTCGTCCGCATGTCCTTCGTGTCGTAGACGTCCTTGAACCCCAGGGGGATGCAGTACATCGGCATCGCCGCGAGATCGGGATCCGAGCCGTACCGCGCATCCAGCTCCGCCGCCCGCTCGAGGGCGTCGGGCTGTTTGCGGAAGGCGTCGCAGGCGGCGGGGCAGTCCGCGGGAATCTCCCCCGTCTCGGGGTGCGCGTCGCACGCGCCCGGGCAGCTCGCGGATCGCTCGCCGCGCAGGTTGAGCGTGCTCAGCGCGTTGACCTGACCCGCGCCCGGGACGCCCGCGACCATGCCGTACTGCGCCTGCACGGTGGGGTCCGACAGGGTGGGCTCCATCCTCCCGAGGTCGAGGGGGATGCCGGCATACCGGTCGAGGTCGGGCAGGATGCTCGAGACGGGGACGGTGGACGTGGGGAACTGCACCGGCGCGCCGGCGCGAACCGGGCCGCTCGCGGGTGCGACGGGCGCGCCGTCGAGGGTGACGAGCCGCGTGCAGGCGCCGTTGTAGGCACGCGCCCGGTCCACGAAAGCCTGCACCAGCCCCTGGCAACTGGTCCTGCCGTCCTGGATGGCCTCGTGAATGCCCTCGATGGTCGCCTCCTCGACCTGGAACGCGTCCGACTGGCCCGTCTCGGGCTGCGCGGCGGCGATTGCCGATATCAACAGGCACAGGGCCGCGGCTGCGAGCCGGGCCCCCATCGACACCCGGCGGGGGCGCTCGCGAGTCGTCGTCAGTCCAACCATGGCAACCTCCCGAAGCGCACGAGCAGACCCCCCGCGGCGCCGCGGCCGAGACCGCCGCCGGCGTTCGGGGCCGCCGGGTTCAACGCGATGTCCTCGGATTATACGGGCAGGCGGGCCCCGGCGAAGAGCGGTCAGGGGGTCGGCGTCGGGCTCTGCTGCATGCTGAACGGCAGCGTCAACGAGTTGCCCCGATGTCCGAAGGAGCCCTTGCGATCTCCAGCGATCCCGCTGTCATGAGCGGGACTCCCGTCTTCGCCGGCACCCGTGTGCCGTTCCAGGCGCTGCTCGACTATCGGAGAAGCCGGCCAGACCATCGGCGAGTTCCTGGACGATTTGCCGACGGTTTCGAGAGAGCAGGCCATTGCCGCTCCGAAACAGGCGAAGGACGCTCTGTTGACCCGTGCGTGTCCCGCTTGACGAGTGCCTGCCGAGAACACTGCATCGCGCCGGACGACCGCCTATTGCCGCGGCCGGATCACGATGTTCGCGAGACCGCCCGAATCGGCGGGGAGTTCGCCTTCGCCGGCCGGCATCCTGCTCATCGAGAGCATGTAGGCGACGACGTCGACGTACTCCTGCTCGGCGAGGGACCCGGGGTTGTCCTCGGGCATCGTCAGCCGCGTGTACGCGAGCAGCGTGGCCAGCGAGCGGCCGTCCCACACGCGCAGGAAGCGCGCCCGCGCCAGCGGGGGCGTGGACACCATGTCGGGATCGTCGGGAGCGCCGTTCAGCCGCCGCCCGTGGCACAGGCCGCACGCGCCGAAGTAGATCTGCCGGCCCCGCGCCGCCTGGGCCTCGGTGAAGACGCCGTCCCAGACCGACGCCGCCGGTTCCGCATCCGCGAGCCGGGCCAGCACCGCCCCCGCCTCGTCGGCCGTCACCTCCCCGAGGTCGTTGGTCCAGGCGCCGCGGACGTAGCTCGCGACGGCGGCGGTCTCGGCCGCGCTCAGGGCCGGGAACGCCGGCATGTTCCCGATGCCCTCGCGGACGGCGCGGACGATGCGGGCCGCATTGCCGAGCCGCTCGTTGCCGTTCAGGGCGGGGAAGGCCGTCGAGCGGCCCGCGCCCGAGTCGCCGTGGCACAGCGCGCAATGCGCCTCGTAGAGCTGCCGCCCCTGCGCCAGCGCCGTCTCCTCGGCCTGGGCGGCGGCGGCGCCGGTGACCGGCACACATCCGAGAACCAGAGCGGCAACCAGGATCTTCCTCATCGGACGAGCTCCTCCGTCGTGTCGGCTCGTTGCCTTTGCCACCGGCGGCGGCCGCCTTGGGTCGTCGAACGTGGGCTGACGATGCCCCTCCGGCGGTACATCATCCTGTCGCCCCGGTCCCGCGGCCGCCGCCAGGCCACTGCCGAGAATCACCTTCCCGTCCGCTTGGCGCGCGAAACCGGGAATACGGGCAACGCTCGGGTGCAGTGGGCAACCCTGTATCGACCACTGCCCCAGGAAGCGTCGGCCGCCCTCGATGGAGACGCCGTCGATCAGGACCAGATATCGGCGTCCGAGAGCTCCACGTCCTGTGCAAGCTCCGCCCGGATCGTCCTGTCGGTCGTCACCGCTCCGTCGAAGCGAAAGGGAATGCTGCCCTTTCCCGAGACGAAGAGCCTGTACTCGCCGGCCGGCACCTCCAGCTCCGCCATGCCGCGCTCGTCGGTGACGCTCCGATAGGGGTGCGCGACGACTCGCGCGCCCTCGACCGGTCGTCCGCTCTCGGCGTCGACGGCGACGACCGTCAGCCGGCACGCGGGCGCGGACACGACCCGCACGCCGAAGCGGACGAGGGCACCGGTGTGGCCGTCCGCCACCCCGCCCGGCGCCGCCGCGCCGCCGGTCTCCGCCACCCCCGGCGCCGCCGGGCCGCCGGTCTCCCACCTGTCGCCGGTCGCCGAGGCGGCGTCCGTCACCGCCGCGGCCTCCCAGGTGTAGAACCCCTCGGCCTCCGGGGCGACGAGAGCGACCTCGGCAGGGTAGAGCGCGTCGGTGCCGGGCCAGGGCTCCTCGCCGAGGGCGGCCCTCGCCCGGCTCCTGCCCTCGTGGTCGCGCACCTCCACCCGCCAGCCGTCGGGTCGGCGCCCGGAGGAACAGGTGACCCCGAGCCGGACCGTGAATCGCTTCCCGCGCTCGATGGCCGCCGGCACGTCCCAGACGACGACGCGCGCGGCGTTCGGCGGGGCGGCGCCGGCATCCGCCGCGCGAGACGGCGCTCCGGCGTCGGGCGCGGCAATCGCGGGCTGCGGATCGTCGTGACGGTCCATGGTCGGTCAGCGCGTCAGACGGGATCGATCTCTTCGGGCGACCGTCTCCCAGGCGGACGACCCAGCTCCGCGTGGACGCCAGCGCCGCCGCTTCGCCGGCTCCAGCCTCAAGTCGCCTTCGCGCGCGCTCTCGGTACACGACGGGCGGCACCGGCCCGGCGGGTCCGAATCGGCCGGGGACGCCCCCATCATACGACTTCCCGACGTTCCTCGCTCAGGTACGTGCCGGTCGTGCGCCGTGTCGTCTGCGAAGGCCGCGGACGTTCCGGCACTCGGTCGACCCACGCCGCTGCCCCCCAGCTTCCCGACGGCTTCCTCCGGCCTGGAGGCACGACCAGCGCCCGCCGTCCCGGCGCGCCGAATCGCGGTGTTACGATTGCCGGGATGGCATCCCGGCGGCTCGAACACCACGAGATCGAGGCGCTCCTGCACGGATCGCCGGCCGACCGGCGGCGCCTGCTCGACTACTGGAACGGGCTGGTCGGCAGGCTTCCCCCCGAGCTGGAGCACCGGCGCCCGTGCCTGCTCGGCCCGCCCGAGGCGTTTCCGGACGAGCCGGCGCCGGCATCGTACTTCAGGCACTGGACCGACCACGACCCCGACCGAATGGGGCCGCGCAGCATCGCGGTCGCGCGGCGCCTCGCGACCAGTTGCGCCGGCTGGGCCCGCCGGCCCACCGCCGGCGAGTTCTACGACGCCATCCACAGCGACGAGGTCGATGCGAGGCAACGATGCCTCATCAGCACGTGGGCCGAAGAGGCGAGCCGCCTCGACCTGCTCGACGCCTGGGGCGAACACGTCTACACGATCCGGCAACTCGTCGCCGCCTTCCACAAGGTGGAGGGACTGCGCACGTTCACGAGCTTCCGCTGGCTGAACAACATGGCGACGGCGCCCGAGGCCGACGGTATACCGTTGTGGAACTGCTGAGCCTGCCGTCGCCGGCGCGGCGGCTGTGGCGGAGAGCGCGCGGTGTCCTCCAACGGGCCCTCTCGCAGATGGGTAGGCCGCAGCCGCGCTGGTACCTCGGGGGCGGCACCATCCTCGCTCAGCGCTGGGCCCACCGCGAGAGCACCGACATCGATCTGACGGTGCCCGCGGGCAGCCGAATACTCGAGCTCGACAAGCGCTTCGGCGGCACCCTGGAAGCCGACATGTACGCCCTCGGCGCCCGGGACGTCCTGATGGGCGCGACGTTCCACCGCATCGTCTTCGACGAAGGCGTCGTGGACATCGCCGAGCTGGACAGCCGCCCCGCGTCCGGCCACCGGCGGGTCCTGATTGACGATCACGAGGTCGCAGTGAAGAGCACCGCCCAGATACTGCGCGGCAAGCTGGAGCGGGCGCTGAAGCGGGAGAGTCCGGCCAGAGACCTGTTCGACGTCGCGGTGGCGCACCACGCGGCCCCCCATGCGCTGGCGAGCGCCGTCAACATGCTCGATGCCGAGACGATCCGCGGCGTGGGGAACCACTGGAAGACGAACGCCTACCGTCTCGAACAGGAAGCGGGCACCAAGCTGCTGCGCATCGCCCCCGAGTACGAACCGGAACGGCGCCGTCTCGTCGACCGCGCCGCGGAGCGGCTCGACGGCGCCGTCTACCGGGAGGTCACGATTCGAAAGGACGCGGGCGACGTCGCCGTCGTGACCCGGACCCGAGCGCACATCGGGAACACCATCCCGGTATCGAGAGACAACGCAGCCGAGGCGCTCGACGCCGCCGGCATCGGGACGTTCCTCGACCACGCCGCGCGAGGCGGCGCGGAGGCCGTTCTCGCCGACGTGCTGGCGGCCTTCGACGCCGGCCCGTCCAGCCAGGTGATCTTCGACTGGCGCCCCGGGACGCCGGCCATCCGGTGACAGCCGCGCCCGGGCGCGCCGGCGCCCGCCAGCGACGCCCGCGGCGACCGTCCTCTACGCCGACGGCTCCTCAGCGGCGTGCGTGCCCGCGATGTAGCCGTGCACGTGGCCCTTGCCGAGGCCGTGCTTGTTGAACCCGCCCACCGCCTCGCCGCCCGCGTAGAGGCCGGGGATGACCTCGCCCTGCATGTCCACGACCTGCTGGCGGCCGTTGACCCGCAGGCCGCCGTAGGAGTCGTGCCAGACCACCATGATCGACAGCGCGTAGAACGGCGGCCGGTCGATGCGGTTCATCGGGGCGTCGGCCTCGCGCTCGAAGTCGGGGTCCGCCCCGGCGTCCACGTAGCCGTTCCACTTCGCCACCGTCTCGGCGAGGTGGCTCAGCGGCACCCGCTGGAACTCGTGCCCGGCCTTGATCTTCTCGGCCAGCTCCTCGATGGTGTCGGCCTTGAAGAAGTAGCCGTTGTCGGCCACGTAGGGGTGGTAGAGCTCCCAGCCGGTGCGCTCGACCGCCTCCTCGTCGAAGATGGCCCACAGCGGCCCCGAGTAATAGTCGGGCGCCTTCGACCCCTCGTTCATGGCCAGGGCTGCGTCGAGGCCGTGGTCGTAGTTGTACATCTCGCGGACCCACTCCTTCTGGCAGTTGCGCCAGTCGAGGGGCTTGTGGTCGAGGCCCTGGCCGGGGGCGCCGCCGTCACCGGGATACCGGCTGCCGCCGGGCCTCGCCGGCAGACGGACCTCGTTGAAGAACCGCTTCCCGACCTGGTTCACCGCGATGAACTCCTCGAAGCCGGCGCTGCCCACGTTGACCCCGGCCGAGCCGCGGAAGCCGAACGTCGGGTGCCCGGGCATCATCGTGGTGTACGCGTCCCGGGTGGCGAGGCGGGTCGAGATGTGGAACGTCGTGGGATACGACAGGTTCTGCTGCATCCCTGCGAGGTTGGCGCCCACCCGCAGGCCGGCGACGAGCGCGCTGGCGTCCTGGCCGTGGGGACCCTGCAGGGCGACCCCGCTCGTGGGGAACGCGGGCTCGCGCATGGCCGGATAGAACATGCTGCGCACCTGGGGGTTGCCGGCGTGGCCGCCGCTCGCGAGGATGACGCCCTGGCGGGCGCGGATGGTCACCGTCTCGCGCCGCTCGTCGACGTTGCCGTTCTGCCAGTAGCTCTGCATGAGCTCGCCGGTCTCGGGGTGGCGCCGCGGCGAGTAGTGGGCGCGGATGCCGACCACCCGGCCCGCGAACGGCTTCTCGCGCACGAGGTCGGCGAAACGGCGGTGCAGCATGAACTCGACGCCCTTCTCGCGCGCCGAGAACTCCAGCGGCCGCGCGAGGGCCACGCCGTTGCTGACGGCCCCGGGCGCGACCGAGCGGCTCGCGTTGTTCATCTGCACGGGGGCCAACGCGCTCGTGCGCTCGGGGTCGGCGACCCCCGCGTCCTCGGCCGTGATCGTGCCCGCCTTGATGTCGGTCTTGTCGCCGAGCATGAGGAAGCAGCGCGCGCCCCGCGCGCGCGACAGGCCGCCGCCGCCGTGGGTGCCGCCGACGCGCGTGAACCGGACGTAGTTGTCGATGAGGAACTGCCGCGTGGCCGGGCAGTTCTCGGCCCACGCGCGCGAGAGCTCGCGCTCGTTGTAGCGGTACGGGCTCTGGGCCTTGCGGTCGACGACCGACCAGTCGGTGAGGTCGGTGAACAGCAGGTCGACGCTGTCGTCGAGCTCCTCCGGCGCCTCGGTGGGCTCGGCGGTGATGAACCCCTCCTTGTCGCTCTCGCCCTTCATGTCGCGCACCTGCACGGGGTCGCCCCCGCCGAGGGACACGAAGGCCCCGCTGTGCAGCATCCGGCCGCCGACGTCGTAGTTCGCGTCGACCACGAGCACGCTGGCCCCGAGGTCGCGCGCGCGGATGGCCGCGGTGAGGCCGGCGCACCCGCCGCCGGCAATGACGACATCCACCTCGTAGTCCCAGGCGACGTCCTCGGCCGAAGCGGGGGCCTGCGCCTGCGCGGGGTCCGGCCCCAGCAGCGCGCCCGCCCCCAGGCCGGCGGCGGCGCCCGTCTTGACGAAGTCCCGCCGGCTGACGCCCTGCTCGTTCTCGAGACGCGGTTCGTCGTGGTCGTTGTCGCGCTTCTTCGCCATCTCCAGCCCCCTCACGCCACATTCGCTCGTGACCGGCCGCCGTGGCCGCCCGTGCTCCTGCCGCACCGCCGCCGTTGCGGACGTGGCCGCCCTGCAAATCGCCTTCGCGCGCTGCCGGCCGCCGTGCCCACCGGTACCGGCCGCCGCCCCGGCCGCCGCGAACATGGTCGCCTGACGAATCGCCTTCGTGCGCTGCCGGCCCGCGGGCGCCGGTTCTTCCGTCGGCCGCCGTCCCGGACGTGGACGCCCTGCCGCGCTTCCGCCCGGGCCCCCAACACGGTGCCCTGGGCAACACTACACCGATATGCCGAACAACGCGGCTGTTGCTCCCCAGGCGGCTGTCGCTCCCCAGGATTGAAGCAACACTACACCGATATGCCGAACAGCGCTGCGGCGTTGCCTCCCAGGATGGCGGCGCGTTCCTCGTTGCTCAGCCCCGGCGTGCCGAGCACGTGGTCCACCACGTCGAAGCGCGGCACCCGGGCATCGTCCGTGGCCGCCGTCCACGGAAACGGGTAGTCGGTCCCGATCACGATGCGGCTCGCGCCGACCACCGACACGAGGTGGCGCAAGGCCGTGTGCGTGAAGACGAGCGCGTCGACGTAGAGCTGCTTCACGTAGTCCGTCGGCCGCCTCGCCAGCGGGCCGGTGCACTCCGCGGGACGCGTGGCGCACCCGTAGTCGGACCGGTCGGCGTACGACGGCAGGTAGCCCCCGCCGTGCGCCGCGCAGAGCTTGAGCCCGGGGAACCGATCGAGGGTGCCCTCGAAGATCAGATGCGACAACGCGATGGTCGTCGCCAGCGGATTGCCGATGACGTTGCCCAGGAAGCCGTTCCCCTCGAGCCGGGGCGCGAGCTCGGCAACGCCCTGCGGGTGCAGGAAGATGGGCACGTCCAGCTCCTCGGCCTTGGCCCAGAACGGATCGAAGCGGCGCGAGGCCAGCTCCTCGCTGCCCACGCTCGCCCCCACCGAGCCGCCCCGCAGCCCCAGCTCGGTAACCCCCTCCTCGAGTTGCTCGGCCGCCAGCTCCGGATGCTGCAGCGCCGACGTGGCGAGCGCCACGAAACGATCGGGGTTGGCCGCGCAGATCTCGGCGAGGCCCTCGTTCTGGGCTCGAATCAACCGCGGCGCCAGGTCGCGGTCGACCCCGTACCAGAACGGATTGATGCTGAGGACCTCGACGTCGATGCCCGCCGCGTCCATCGCCCGCAGGCGGTCCGGCCCGATGGTGAGCGGCGCATTCGGCCCCGGACCCGCCCCCATCATCTCGCGGATGCCGGGAATCTCGCAGTGCGCGTGGACGTCCACCGTCGTGATGCGGCGTCCGCCCACGACGACCTGCCGGCGCCCCTCGCTCGCGGGTTGTCCGGCGACGCCGGCCGCGCCGCCCCCGGCCACCGCCATGCCGGCCAGCGCGCTCGCCGTCCGTCCGATGAAGTGCCTGCGGGTTGGCATCCTGCTCCTCCCCCGTCCTGCGAGCGACCAGGACCTGTGACCAAGTCCGGATGGTTCAGCAGGCCGATTATGCCACTCCGAGGGCGCGGCGCGCGATTCGCCCTTGACAGTCCTGCCGCGGCTCGGCCACACTTCCATCGCCAAACGATGGGAAGAAAAAGCGGCCCCGAGCTTCTCCCCGGCACCCTCGACCTGCTGATCCTGCGGACGCTGGCCGCGGGATCGCAGCACGGCTACGGCATCGCCTGCCACCTGAAGGCCGTCTCCGACGACGTGCTGCAGGTCGGCGAGAGCTCGCTCTACCCCGCCCTGCAGCGGCTCCTGCTGAACGGGTGGGTCGAGGCGGCCTGGGGCACGTCGGAGAACAACCGGCGCGCCCGGTTCTACTCCCTGACCGCGGCCGGCCGGCAGCAGCTGGCGCAGAAGCGCGACGAGTTCGACCGCATCATCTTCGCCATCCACCGCGTTCTCGAGGCGACGTAGGAGATCCGCATGACGAGGCTGCTGCGACGCCTGCGATACCTGCTCCAACGCGACCGCCACGACCGCGAGCTCGACGACGAGTTGCAGTTCCACCTGGAGATGAAGCAGCAGGAGCTGGAGGCGAGCGGTGTGGATCGCGCGACGGCGGCGGCGACCGCCCGACGGACGCTCGGCAACCTGCCGCTCACCCGCGAGAACGTGCGCGACGTGTGGATCGCGCCGTGGCTCCGGAGCGTGGCGCAGGACGTCCGCTTCGCAGGGCGCCTCCTCCTGAAGGAACGCGGGTTCACGCTCCCCGTCGTCGTGGTGCTGGGCGTCGGGATGGCGCTGACCGGCGCCATGTACACGGTGGTGAACGCCATCCTGTTCAGAGGATTGCCGGGTGACGACACGGGACGCATCGTGTCGCTCGGCACCCGAGACGGGCTGGGCCGCAGGGCGGGCGTCTCTCTCCCCGACTTCGAGGAGTGGCGCGACGAGAACGAGACCTTCGCTGGAATCGCGTTGGCGTTGCCGATCTCGCTCAACGTCAGCGACGACGAGATTGCCCCGGAGATGGTCGTCGGGACCTACCTCTCCCATGATGCGTTCCGGCTCCTGCGTTCCGCGCCGCTCCTCGGGCGCGACTTCCTCCCGGAGGATGACGTCGACGACGCCCCGGGCACGGCGATCCTCTCGTACCGCCTCTGGACGAGCCGCTACGGCGGCGACCCGGACGTGATCGGCCGGACGATTCGCGTGGACGGACGGACGGCCGTCGTCATCGGCGTGATGCCCGAGGATTTCGCGTTTCCACTCTTCACCGCGCTCTGGGTGCCCCTCGGACCGACCCTCGGCGCAGCGGGACGCGGTCGGGACGCTCGGAGATACCGTGGGGCGTTCGGTCGGCTGGCCGACGGCGTGTCCCTCCAGCGGGCGCAGGCCGACCTCGACGTCGTGGCCGCCCGCCTCGCCGGGCGATACCCCGAGACCAATGCGACAATCCGGCCGACCGTCGTTCCGATCGCGAGGCAATACCTGCCGGACAGCGAGAAGCGGCTCCTGCTCGTGCTGCTGGCCGGTGTGGTCTTCGTCCTCCTGATCGCGTGCGCGAACGTCGCCAACCTGCTGCTGTCGCGCTCGACCCGCAGGGCTCGGGAGATGAGCCTCCGCTTGTCGCTCGGGGCCACCCGGGGGCGGCTCGTCCGGCAACTGCTGGTGGAGAGCCTGCTGCTCGCGGGGACCGCGGGCCTCGCCGGCGTCGCCCTGACCGGCCTCGCAGTCCGGCTGGTGACGCTGCACCTGGGCGTCGCGCCGTACGGGGTCGACTACGTGATGGACGGGCGCGTGCTGGCGAGCGTTGCCGCCACCTGCCTGGCGACCGGCTTCGGCTGCGGCCTCGCTCCGGCCCTGCACGTGTCGAAGACGAGCGTCGGCCAACCCCTGAAGGACGGCGGCCGGACCGGCAGCGGCGCCGGCGGTCTCCGCGCCCGCCGGTGGACGACCGGACTGCTGACCGCGGAAGTCGCACTGACATCGATCCTGCTGGCGGGGTCCGGGTTCATGGTGCGGAGCTTCCTCGCGCTCCACGACGACAGTCTCGTCGTGGATGCCGCCGGGCTGACCACCATGGGCGTGCGACTGCCATCGGCGAGGTACCCGACCCACGAGGAACGCAGGGTCTTCTACGAAGAGACCGAGACCCTGCTCTCCCGCGTTGCCGGGGTCGACGCCTTCACCCTCGCGAGCGTCAATCCGCTCCGTTCCGGGTACGTCCGGTCGCTGGCCCTCGACGGGCGTCCGGCCGACGTGGGCGTGGAGCCGCCGCGCGTGACCTACGTCACCGTCGGGTCGGACTACTTCAAGACCCTTGGGCTGCCGATCTTGCGCGGGCGCGCTTTCACGCGGCTCGACGGGACCGCGGGTCTCGAGAACGTCATCGTGAACGAGCGGTTCGCGTCGACATTCTTCCCCGACGTCGATCCACTCGGCCGGCGCGTCAGGCTGACGAGCACGAACCCGACCGCGCAGGAGCTGCCGTGGCTGACCATCGTGGGCGTGTCGCCGACGGTGCGCCAGAGCGCGTGGACCGGATCCCCGGACCCGGTCGTCTACTACCCCTTTCGGGGTGACGCCGGCTCCGCCGCCCATCTCATCGTCCGTAGCGCACCGGGAGCGGGCGTGGCGGCCGCGATTCGGGAGCAGATGCGCCGGATCGACCCCGACCTCCCGTTATTCGCCGTACAGCCGCTCGAAGAGGCGATGGCGCGATCACGATGGGCCCAACGTTCGCTCGGGACCCTCCTCGCGGTGTTCGCGATCGTGGGGCTTCTGCTCGCCGCGGTCGGCGTGTACGCCGTCGTGGCGTACTCGGTGGCGCAGCGGACCCACGAGATCGGGATACGCATCGCGCTCGGCGCCACCGCCGCGCAGGTCACCCGGTCGATCTGCCGCCGCGCCGCCGCTCCCCTCGGGCTCGGCCTCCTCGCGGGTCTGGCCGGGGCCGGCGCCCTCGGCCGCACGCTGGAGGCGTTCCTCGTCGGGATCGCGCCGTTCGACGCGGCCACGCTCCTGTTCGTGGCCGCGCTCCTCGCCAGCGTCGCGCTCCTCGCCGGCATGGTCCCTGCCCGAAGAGCGGCGCGGGTCGACCCGCTGGCGGCGCTTCGGTGCGAGTAGCGCCCGGCAGCGAAGGGCCCTCAGATCGGAGCGTTTCGGCAGAAGACAGTCGGCGGCCCCGACGGCGAGTAGGTGGGGCTCGTCGCAGTCTCACGGAAACGATGCGTGGGTGAACGCCTCGAGCATCGCCGATTCCGACGGTGACGCCAGGACATGCTGCGCCGCGAAGTCGTCGGCCTGCGGATAGCCGGTCTCTCGCACGCGAGCCGCGGCCGGGTCGAGGTCGAACTCCGTGTGGCGGAACTCGACCCCCGGCCCGAGCAGGAGCCAGTCCGCTCCGGTACGACCGAACGGCATTCCCACGCTCCCGGCGTTGACGACGCGAACGCGGCCGAGCGAGCGGTCGAACTGCATGTGAGTGTGACCGCAGACGACGAGCGGAGCCGTCACGCCTTCGAATGCCTCCAGCAGACCCTCCTCGGGCGTCAAGCGCGTGAAGCACTCGCACTCGCTTCTCGGCGTCCCGTGGCAGAACAGAACCCGCCCCACCCCGCCGACTTCGAGCTCATGCGTCCCGGGCCAACCACCGATTAGCGCAAGGTGCTCGGCGGGCAGCTCGCTCGCGGTCCAGCGCAACACTTCCCGTTGAGTTTCCGGGAGCGGCTCGCCGGATGCCGTGCCCCAGTACGTCACTGCGTCGGGGTCGCCCGCCTCGACCTGCGCCAGCACCGCCAACTCTCCGTTGCCGCAGATGAAGTGCATCGGCGTGTCGAGCCCGAGAAGCAGCTCGAGGGTCTCGTGCGGCATCGGGCCGGGAACGACATCTCCCCCGACCAGCACGAGGTCGACATCCGCGTCTCGGACCTCCCTGAGCACCGCCTCGAGAGCCGGCAGGTTCGCGTGCACGTCATAGAGCGCCGCCACCCGTGTCGCACGATACACTTCCTTCTCTCCAGCGCTGGTCAGTCCGACGAACGAGGTCTCGATGCCGAGCGCAGCATCTCCTCCAGGGCACGGGCGGGAAGGCCGGATCGAACTGCTCGCGGTACAGGACGAGCAGATGGGAAGACAGGGCGAGATCGAACACGAACGGGGAGTCAGTCGGCAACCTCGTCACCATCGACGATCGGAACACCGCAAGGAGCCGTGAACTCGTTCGACGGTAGATTCCCGGTGTTCACGGTGCCCGCAGGCTCGAAGCACAGCACGTACGCGTCCTCTGCGGCAGACGTGCGGTGTTCGACGCCGCGGGGCACCAGCACGCAATCGCCCTCCTTCATGTCTACCCGCCGGTCGCGGAACTCCACCGAGAACCGTCCCTTCCACACCAGGAAGAACTCGTCGGCGTCATCGTGACGGTGCCACGGGAAGACGCCCTTCGCCCTGATGAGCTTCACCTCCTGCCCGTTGAGGGCGGCGATGACGCGGGGGCGCCACGCTTGGTCGAGACGCTTGCAGCTCTCGTCTACGCTGATCTTCTCCCTCATCACCGCCCTCACGAGGACCGTCCCGCCGGCGGGTCCCATTCGGCGGCGGAGCTTCCCGACCACACCCAGATCACGTAGTCCACCAGGGGCGGAGTTCCGCCGAGTTCGCGTAGTCGCGTCATGACCTGCCCTCGATGGTGCGTCGTGTGCGCCACGACTTGAAGCACGGTGACCCCGAGGGTGACGTCGCCGTTCGGCTGGCCGAAACGCTGCTTCATGCGCTCGCCGAAGGCGTCCGACACCGGCTCGGCCAAGGCTGGCGCGCCCACCGATTCCAGGAAACCGCGTGCCGTCGGGTAGTACGGGCGCGCCCCACTCGTAGACGGCGGCGAGAGGATCCAGGGCCTTCGCCGCCGATCGAGGCTGCCCGGTCCACAGGCTCAGAAACGCCTGCTGCGTATCGTGCACGTGGAAGAGCCTGTCGCGGAGCCACGGGTCGTCACCGGCGTCCGCCGTCCTCAGAACCTCGGACCAGACCCTGGCGTCGGCCCACTCCATGTGGGCGTGGAGGACGCGAAGCAGTTCGGGGGTGTACATGGCGGCTTCCGTGAATCGTACCGGCTCTCGTCCGCGATCTCCAGCATCGTCCGCCGCGCGATCTTCTCGCCGTCTTCGAAGGCCAGCGCCGAGGAAATCGCGGGGCTGGCCGTCGCGACGGCCGGGTACTCCCTGGCGACACCGCCTCGATCGGAGCCCGCGTGACCCGCAGGTCTTCCCGCTGCCCATGGCCGAAGGGCTTCCGCTCTACTTCCGCGACCACGATGGTCCCCCCATGCCCGAGGGCGGATTCCGGGTGGACCCAGCCGGAGACATCGTCCTGACCGGAGCCGTCGTCCAGCACGCGGCCGCCACGCCGTGACGCCGGAGTCTCGACGCCGAACGGATGCATAATCTGGCCGACCGGCGCCTTCGGCATGGGGAAGGCGACCGACAACGGCGAGGCACCGGGGTACTCGTCGACCGACGGTGACCCAACAGAACGCCGAACGACTCATCTCGGCACCGAGACAGGCGGGGGCGGCGATCACTCGATTGGCGAGGCGCGAGCGTGAACCGAGAGACCGAGGCGGCCGTCGGTCCAGTCCAGCGCGTGGCGGAGGAGCTGGAGCGGCGCCGGAGAACAGAGACGGTGCCGCGGCAGTGCTCACTGCGCCCCCCCGAAGCCTTCAGCGCGAACCCGGCGCCGCCCGAGGCGCTCGATAGGCTGTGCCCGGGGACCGACCCGGCCCAGACGGGACGGAGGGCGCGGGCCGTCGCGGGGCGAATCGGATCGAGCTGCGCCGGATGGGCGAGGCCCCCGACGCCGGAGGAGTTCTACGACGCGGTGCGTGCGGAGCGGCCGAGCGAGAGGCAGAAGGCCGTCGTGCTGATGTGGGTCACCGAAGCGACCACCCACGAGATCATGGCGGCGTGGGCGCAGCACGCCTACACGTTCCGTCAGCTCGCGCGGGCGGCCGCGGCGGCCGGTCTCACCTACCCGGCGCCCATCCAGCAGTTGAACTACATCGCCACGCCGTTCCCCAAGCGGGACGGGCCGCGACCCGCATGACGCTACCGGAACTGCCGCGACGCTGGACGGCTACGAAGCCACTGTCGACGTTGGCGGTGACGAGCTGATCAGCCGCGGTCTGTACGACCACATCGAAGCCCTGACCGGTGACGCCGAGGGCATCAGGGAGAGAATCGCGACGGCCTGCGAGGGAGCGCGCGCGCCGACAAGGGTCTGGGCGAGCCGCCTCGGAAGGCCGGAGCGCCGGTAGGCCGGCACCCGAACTCCGCGCGCCTCACTCCGGCTCCCGGAGCGCCGCCGGCGGCTCGATTCTCGTCGCGCGCCATGCCGCCAGCAGGCTCGCCGACGCGCACACCGCGACGAGCAGCCCGGTGAGCGCGGCCAGCGTCCCCGCCTCTCGCGGGGCCACGCCGAAGAGCAGCGGGCGAAGCAGCTCCGCGGCGGCGAGGGCCACGCCGAGGCCGACGGCGGCGCCGAGCAGGGTGAGCACGACGGCCTGCCCCCACACCAGCCGCAGGACGTCGACCGTCCGAGCGCCGAGGGCGCGGCGCACGCCGATCTCCCGGGTCCGCCGGGCGACGCCGTAGGCGACGGTGCCGAAGAGGCCGACGGCGGCGAGGACGAGGGCGAGGCCGGCGAGCAGCGTCGCCATCGTCATGTTGAAGCGCCACGGGCGCATGGCGTCGTCGACGAGGCCGCGCAGCGGCGCGACGGACCGGACGACGAAGTCGGGGGCGGCCCGCCGCACCTCGGCACGGAGCGCGGCGGCGAGCCGCGCGGGGTCGTCCTCGGTCCGGACCACCAGGTGGTTCAGGCCCATCGACACCTGCGTGAACGGCACGTAGAGGCCGAACCGCCCGCGCTCGATCTCCCGGTACCGGGCGTCCTCGACGACGCCGACGACGGTCTGCCACGCCGGATCGCCGTCGGAACCGGCCTCGGCCCCGACCGCGATCAGGCGCCGGCCCACGGCCTCGCCCGTCGGCCACAGGTATCGCGCGAGCGATTCGCTGACGAGGACGGCGGCGGGCGCGCCGGCGGTGTCGCGGTCGGTGAAGGTGCGGCCCGCGACGAGATCGAGCCCCATCGCCTCGAAGTACCCGGGCGAGACGGACTGCAGCGCGACCGGCGGCCGCTCGGGCCGGTCGGGTCCGTCGAGCGGCTCGCCCTCGAGCACCACGCCGCCGTCGACGCCGACGACGCCGTGCTCGAAGGGCAGCAGCAGCGTCCCGCCGGCGGCCTCGACCCCGCGCAGGTCGCGGAGGCGGGCGAGGAGATCCCGGTAGGCGGGCCGCCTCGACGCGACCTCCTCGTAGGCGCCGTCCCTGGGGGTGAGGGTGAGCGCGAGCACGCCGGCGGGCCGGTAGCCGAGATCGACGCGCGCCAGGTTCACGTAGCTGGAGGCGAAGAGGCCGGCGCCGACGGTGAGGACGAGGGCCATCGCGACCTGCGAGACGACGAGCGTGTTGCGCGCGCCGGCTCCCGCGCGCCCCGCGGTCGCGCCATGCGCGCCGTCGCGCAGCCACGCGACGAGAGACAGCCGGCCGGGCCGCGGAGACGCCGCCGCGGTCATCGCGAGCGCGAGCGCGACGGCGAGCAGCGCGGCGAGGGCGGCCGAGGCTCCGTTCACCGCGGCCTGCTCGAGCCGGGGCATGCCGGCGGGGCCGAGGGCGACGAAGAGCGGCAGCGCCGCCGCCGCGAGGGCGATGCCGCCCGCCGCCGCGGCGCCCGTGACGAGCAGGGTCTCGAGCAGGTGGGCGCGGAACAGGCGCCCGCCGCCGATGCCGAGCGCGCACTGCACCGCCGCGTCGCGCCGGCGCGACTGCGCGCGCACGATCATCAGGCCGGTCACGTTGGCGCCGGCGATCAGCAGCAGGAGCGCCACGCCGCCGAGGAGAACGAGCAGGGCCGCCTCGGCGTTGCCGAAGACGTAGTCGGTCAGGGGCGTGACGACCGCGCGCCGCGTGCCCAACCGCGAGAAGTGCGCCTCCCAGAGCCCCGGCACGATGACGTCCATCTCCGCCCGCGCCTCGTCCAGGGTGCGGCCCGGCGCCAGGCGTCCGACGACGTAGAGGACGCCGAGGCCGCGCTGCGCGCCCGCGTCCATGCCGTTCTCGCGGAAGATGCCGGCGAGCTCGCGGCCGACCGGGGTCCACACCTCGGCGCCGGGCGGGAACTCGAACGCGGGCGGCATGACCCCGACGACGGTGAACGGCTCGCGCCGCGCGCCGACCGGCACCGCCGACCCGACGACGTCGGGATCGCCGTCGAAGTACTGCCGCCACGCGCCATGGCTCAGCACCATCACGCGCTGGGCCTCGGCCCCGTCCTCCTCCGGCAGGAACGCCCGGCCGAGCAGCGGCTGCGCCCCCAGGGTGTCGAAGAACGACCCGGAGACCGCGCTGATGGTCAGCCGGACCGGCGGGTCCTCCTGGACCTCCACCTCGCCCCACGTCGTCGAGCCCATCGCGGCCATGTCGACGAACGACCCGGCCTGCGCGCGCCAGTCCTCGAAGTTCGGCAGCGACACCTCGATGTGGGGGTTGGCGCTGCTGTCGTCCTTCTCCCACAGGACGACGAGCTCGTCCTGGTCTGCGAACGGCAAGGGCTGCAGGAGGACGGCGTCGACCACCGCGAAGAAACCGACGGCCAGCCCGAGGCCGAGGGCCAGGGTGAGGATCGCGGCGAGCACGAATCCGGGCTGCCCGGACAGGCCGCGGACGGCATATCGCAGGTCCTGGCCGCACTCGTCGGCGAGCCGGATGCCGCGCGCCGCCCGGGACGCATCGTCCGGTGCGGTCCGCGACTGCCCGACCCGCGGGCTCAGTTGTTCGCCGCCCCGGCGTTTATCCACTGCTTGATGACGTCGATGTCCGCCTGGGAGAGGAACGGCCCCCCCACCGGCATCTGCACGCCGACGATGCCCGCGCGGCCGTCGAGCTTGTGGACGAGGTAGCTGTTCTCGGCGTCGTTCGGCTCGACGAGGTCCAGCGCGACCTGGATGCTCGGCCGGTTCACGAGGTTCGAGAACGCCTGGCCTTCGCGGAGATCGAGGTCGGCGTCGGTGGCGTGGTCGCCGTGATGGCCGATGCACGAGGCGTTGAACACCACGCTCTGGATGCTCGACAGGGTGGCGGTCAGAGCGCCCGGCGTCGGGGTCGGGGTCGGCGCGGTGGGCGCCGTGGGCGAATCGCTCCCGCAGGCCGCGAGGCCCACGGCGAGAAGCAGGAGCAGGGCGGAACCGGAGATCGTCCTCATGGCGATAGCGTAGCAGAGAGTCGCGTGCCCGGCAGCCCGTGGCGGAGTCGAGCGGCGATGCCTTCCGCCTGACTGCGTTGCTCCTCGGTCACACATGCCCGATGTGTTCCCTCGTCCCGCCTTGTCGCGCTGGCGCCTCGGCTGTCGGCTGGCGCCCTCCGGGCGCTGTGCAACGCGAGGTTTCGCCGCTGGCTGCTACAGATAGAGGTGCAACTGCGCCAGCAGCGTCCGCGTGCGCCGGCCGGTGAACGGCAGGCGGTCGCGGTAGTACGACAGGTTGACGTGCCAGTGGGTCCGTGGGTAGAAGTCCACGCCGTACACGAGGCGGCGGACCTCTCCCCGGGGGTCGGTGTCGGTCCGCCGCCACTGGGGGGAGATGCGCAGCCACAGGCCGCGGAACGCCTCGACGGAGGTCTGGTTGGCGAGGATGTAGGCGCGGCCGCTCGCGGTCCGCTGCTGGAACCCGACGTCCGCGTGGGTCCAGGTGGTCAGCCACGAGGCCGGCGCGTAACCGAAGGACAACCCCGTGTTCGTGCTCCGGACGGCGGCCTCCGACGCCCCCCGGTGCAGCACCGACGCCGCGAGAACTATCCGCGGGCCGAGGTCGAGCTGAAACCGGCCGGCCGCGGTGAACGCCCGCCGGCCGTCGTCGTCGACCAGAGACTCGGCGCGCCCGGGGCCGGCCGAGACCTGCAGGAGCGTCCGGTCCGTCGACAGGCCCACCTCGACCCCGTAGACCTGACCGTCCTGCGCGAGGTCCAGCCCCTCGCGCGTGAACGAGGTGTGGTCGGCGAACCGGACGCCGTAGGCGGGGAGAAAGCGCCCGCCCCGCACGCTGAGCCCGTCGGTGGCCTGATAGGCGACCCAGTGCTCGTAGGAGACCGGCCCGGCGCCGCCGCGCGCGGGCTCGCGGCCGAGGGTGCCGTATGCCGTCCACCGCCCCTGTCGCCAGGCCGCCTGGAGATCGAGGTTCATGAGGAAGTTGCGGTCCGGCAGCGCGCGGCCGTCCACGGCGACGCCGAGGTGAGACGGCCTGACGTCGAGGCCGAGTTGCAGGGGGCTCTCGCTCGATAGCACGCCGAAGAGGAAGCCCTCCTCGCCGCGGGCGGCGCCGGCCGGGGCCCCGCCCGCCCCCTGCCGGCCGAACGTCGAGATCTCCTCGCGCGACAGCGACCGGCCGTAGGGCGTCAGGAGCCCGCCCCCCGACGCCGAGTAGTGGCAGGTGGTGCACCGCGGGTACTGCTTGGAGAGGAACGTGGGCTCGGCCCATGCGCGCCGCGCTCCCCCCGCCGCGAGGAACGCGCAGAGCACGAGGAGGATGCCCGCGGCCTCGCGACGCGTTCGCAGTGCCGTCATGGCCCGGCGTCCGGAGGCGGCGCGCCCGTCGTTGCGTCGAACTCGACGGCGACCTCGACGACGTCTCTGACCCCGATGCCCAGGTAGCGCGGAGGCGGAATGCCGAACGCATCCAGGCTCAGCGGGAACACCGCCTCGACGCGCATCCGCCCATCTCGGCGCCGCAGCTCCGCCTCTCCCTCGATCTTCCGCCGGACTCCGCGCAGCAACAGCGCGCCCGAGAACCGCGTCTCCCCGCGTCCGGCCCGTGCGGTGAGCGGCTCCTCCAGCACGATGTCGGAGAGGACGGCGTGACGGAACTCCGCACCGCGATCGACCTCCAGATAGTTGTCGCGGAGGTGAGCGTTGCGCAGACCGATGCCGGTGTCGAGGGTCGCGAGGTCAACCCGCAGATCGCCCGAGAAGGAGGCCACGCCGGGCGCCGAGGAGCGGAGGGCGCCGGAAAGCGAAGACGTGACCGCGTCGAACGCACCCCCGACCGTGAGTCGACAACGCACCCGCACGTCACCCTCGGCCACCGTCCACGACCCGGCGTCCGGGGCGGTCTGGGCGCCGGTCCCGAGGCTGGCAACCGACACCAGGGCGGCGAGGATGAGGCCCGCGCCGGGGACGCCCGGCCAACGAAGCGCGACCGCCGCAGCGCCCCGCGGGCGACCGGCGACCCGCCGTGAGCGCGCGCGTCGCATCGAAGGCGGCGGGGCGCCCTCCGGACAGGCCGCGTGAGGGCCCGCCGGGCCCGGGCGAGCCCGGACCGAACGCAGTCCGGGGCACCACGCGGTCCGCGAAGGATTCATCGCCGGTCGAAGGCAGCGGGCCGTTTCCGCGGCCCCTACGGATCGAGCTGCTCGAGCGCGTCGAGGAACTCGCTCCACGGCACCGGCTCGCCGTGCACCGGGGCCAGGGTCTCCACGTCGAGGTTCATGCGCTCCACCTGCGTGTGCAGGGCGCGCATCGACGGCAACTGCGCCGGCTTCGGCGGCTCGTGCGTGTCGAACAGGGCCGACTGGAACGCGATGCGCTCGGCCGGCAGGTACGCCATCAGCATCCCCGCGACGTGCCGGAGCGGCTGCACGTAGTAGACGCGCAGTATCCGGGAGTTGTCGGTGATGACGTAGTTCTCCTGGACGGCCTCGTAGTTGTAGCCCTCGGCGAGCTCCGTCGGCGGCCACTTCGAGACGATGTCCGGCTTGATGGTCCGCGGCTCGTAGGTCAGCACGTCGTGGTTCAGGAACTCGAGGTTGATCATGTGGGTGACGATGGTCGACCCGACGTGCAGGTAGGTGCGCAGCCCCCCGATGTGATCGAAGTGCGGGTGGGACGCGATGACCCAGCGGATGGGCTTGTCGGGGGCGAGCTGCGTGATCCGGTCGATGACCTTCAGGCTCCACTCCTCGTCCCCGGGCGCCTCGAAGACGGCCACGAAGTCGCTGAACTCGATCATGTAGCTGTTGGCCGGATTGCCGCCCAGCCGGTACACGCCGTCGGCGATCTCGTCCACGGTCACCTCGGTCGACCAGTCCGCCTCGGCCACCGACTCGGGCACCGGCACCGGGTCGCCGCAGTCGTTGGGCCGGATGTCGGGGAACGACCCGCCGTAGGCGTTGTGCCCGGTGCTCTCGCGGTAGAACTGCCAGTTGTCGTCCCAGCCCTGGTGCGAGTGCCAGTTGGTCGGCCACTTGACGTTGCCGAACGAGACGAAGTTAGTGGACTCGTGCTCGATGTTGAAGTCGCCGAGGGCGGGGATGTTCACCGTCGTCTTGAGGCGTTGGATCAGGTTGCGGGAGTTGATGGTGGCGTCCACGCGGTACTTGCCGAACATCTCTATCGCGACCACGTGCATCTTCTCGGGCATGACGACGTTGCCGTCGCGGCCCTTCTCGATCTGCTCCCACCGCCAGAACGCCACCGGGTTGGCGCCCGGCATGCGGGCGGCCTTGAGAAACCCGTGGGGGTTCAGCCACATGTCGAGCTGGTAGACCTCGGCGATCTCGGGGTGCACCGCCACCGCCGGCCCGCCGCCGTCCATGTGCCACGAGAACTCGCCGTTGGTGACGTGGGTCTGGCGCGTCTCGGTCTGGGTGGGCGTGCCGCTGCGCCAGCCGAGGCCGTACTTCCAGGACGCGGGCGCGAGGCCCGGCTCCCGGTCGAACGTCTCCACGCTCGTGCCCGCCTCCCAGTTGATGGTGCGGGTGTAGTTGTCCAGCGAGCCGATGCGCGGCCAGTCGATGTTGACCGCGTTCTCGAACGTCTGGCCGACCGCGCCGGCGTAGCCGCCGCTGCCGGAGTACGAGAGGCAGCGCAGATCGGCCTCGCCGATCTCCTCCGCGACGGCGGCGAGCAGAGGCGCCGGGTCGACGAAGCCGGGGGGGAACTCCTGAGCCGCCAGGGGACTCCCGGCCAGCACGAGCGCAACGACGCCGACAAGACGCTTCTTCATTTGCCTACCCTCGTCTGGGTGCACCACCAAGTCTCGCCACGGATCCCCGGGTCGCCAATCGCCGCCTTCGGGGCTCCGCCCGGCGCCCAACACTCTCCGCGCCGTGCACGGCGCGGACTTCCTGGCCCGCCAATCGTCACCCTCGGCTCCGCCGGGCGCCCAACCAACCCGCCAGGAGTCCGCGCCGTTCCACGGCCACTCCTCGCCCGCTAATCGGCGCCCTCGGCTCCGCCGGGCGCCCAACCAACCCGCCAGGAGTCCGCGCCGTTCCACGGCGCACACTCTACAGCAGCCGCTCCACGTGAGGCGCCAGCTCCTCGTACGGGAGGTCGCCCGGGTTGTAGAGCCGCACGATGCCCTCGCGGTCGATGACGACGAGGGTCGGGGTGGTGCTGACGCCGAACTCCAGGAAGTTCTGTTGACTGACCGGCACGCTCATCCACGACGGGACGGGAAACCGCTCCTGGTAGGCCCCGCGCAGATAGGCCAGTTCCTGATCGGGCGTCGCGTCCTCGCCGCGCTGCACGTACCCGTAGAGCTGCGTCGGGCCGAGGACGACCAGGCCCTGGTCGGCGTAGGCGTCGTGGAGCTGCTCGAGCACCGGGAGCTGCCGCTTGCAGTCGGGGCACCAGTGGGCCCAGAAGAACGCCACGACCACCTTGCCCTCCAGGCTCTCGGCGCCGGGAAGCGGCGTGCCCAGATCGTGCTCCACGTCGAGCACCGGGAACGGCTGCCCCTCGAGGCTCAGCAGCAGCACGTTCTTCTGGATGCGCGTCTCGATGGACGTGCCGCGGTACGCCTCGCGCTCGGCGGCGAGGAACTCGACGGCGCCGGCGTTGTCGCCACCAGCGTCCCGGGCGTGGCTCAGCACCTCGATGCCGGCCCCCAGGGCGAGGGGCAGCTCGTTGTCGGCGTCGAGCTCACGCTCGGCGAGCAGGGCGACGCTGCCGTCGCGGGCCTCGCCCGCGTACCGCTCGGCCACGTCCCACCGCTCGGCGAAGCTCGCGCCGCGCCCGAGCCACGACGCGGCGAGCAGCCAGCGCGGCGACGACGTGTCGTGGTGCGGCCGCTGCCCCTCGATGAGCGCCTGCGCGGCGTCGACCTCCTCGGCCCAAGCCATGTCGCGCATCTCCATGACCAACTCCGAGAGCTCGAGCGGAGCCGCTGCCGGCTCCGCCTCGACGCCCACCTCGGCCGGCGCCGAGCCACAGGCGAGGCTGAACGCCAGCCCGGCCATACCCGCGAACACCACCAGCTTTCTCGATGTCATGTCAGACGCTCCCCTGCCCCGCGGCATGTCGTGCGTTGGATCTCCGGAGGTCTCGCGGGCGCCGGTCCCGGGAATCGCCGCCTCCCGGGTGTCGTTCCACACTACCGGCCCGCCCGCGCCCTCGCCCGCAAGCCTTCATTGTACCCCCCGAGAGGCTCCGTCCCCCCCCGCACGCGGAAGGCGCCACGCCGCCCCTTCGGTATCCATCGTCGCCCCCCCACCGCGCGGAAGGGCGAGGACGGGTGGACGGCGCGGCCAACGATGTCGCGTCGCCCCCCCCGCGCGCGGAAGTGCGCTGCGGGCCGGCCTTGTCGCTCTCGCCGGGCAAGTCGCCCCCCCCCAAGCGCGGAAGTGCGGCAAGTCGAAGCAGGCGCCCGCACCTCTTTCCTGGTCGCCCCCCCCCCGCGCGCGGAAGTGCGCACAACGAGGCGCCTGACGTTCGGCGAGGTCGGGTCGCCCCCCGCGCGCGCGGAAGTGCGTCGCCTCGAGTTCAGCGCGTCGGGCTCGTCCGAGGTGGGTCGTCCCCCCGCGCCCGTAAGTGCGGCGCGAGGGTGTCGCGGTGGATTTCTGAGGCGGACGTACCCCCCTGCGTGCGGAAGGCGGGGTGACGACCCGCCGGCGGCCGGGATTCTGCCTGCACTCCCCGGCGGCCACACGGAACGAAGTCGGCGTATACTGCCGGGAACATGGTTTCGATACGCGCTTGCGCGGCCCTCGGTGGCCTTGCGCTGCTCCTGGCCGCTTCCTGCAGCGGTGGAGGCGGAGCGCCCGGCGCGGCTTCGGGCCCCGCCGCCGACAGCGTCCCCGACGTGGCCGCCGCAGCCGAGGCCCCCGAGCCCGACCCCGGGCCGCAGCCGACGTTCATCAACCTCCTGCCGTGGGGCGAGGTCGACTTCACGCGGGGCGAGTTCCCCTCGCGCGACGACTGCAACGCCTTCGTGCGCGCCCTCCCGAACTACTCGGGCTACACCACCCCCGAACGCTGCGAGCCGATCGACGACCCGGTGTACTGCACCGAGTGGCAGGACCCCGACGACCCGCAGGCCGGCCTCGACTGCTTCCGGGGCGTGGGCGGCTGCGAGGTCGAGCTTCGGCGCCACGACCTGCTGGCGGATAGCCGCGGCCGGACCATCGCCGCCCGGTGCGAGCCGACGTCGCTCGCCGACGCGTGGGCGCGGTACCAGGACCTCAACCCCGACGCGGAGCCGTGAGCCAGCCCGACGGCAGCGTCTTCTACCGCATCGGCCGGCTGGCCGGCCGCAAGGCCCGCAAGGCGACCTGGGTCTGGCACTCGCTGACCGGCGACGACGACAAGGCCATCGAGGCCGAGCACGGCGTCGGCGCGGACATGGCGGCGGTGGTGCGGGAGAAATGTGGGGTCGAGGCCGATCCCGCCCTGCGGGCGTTGCTCGACGACATCTCGCAGGCCCTGGCCGGGGTGGTCCGCAACCGGCTCCACCGCTTCGAGGTCGGGGTGGTGGGCGACGACCAGCCGACCGCCTACGCCCTGCCCGGCGGCTTCATCTTCCTGACCGCCTCGCTCGCCGACCTGTGCGGGCGCGACCGGGACGAGCTGGGTTTCGTGGTGGCCCACGAGATGGCCCACGTCATCCGGCGGCACGCCGTCAACCGGCTCCTGCGCCAGACCGCCTACTCGGCCGCGTCGCTCGTGACGCCGGGCCGGGGGGTCATCGCCCCGTGGCTGCACCGCATCGGGCTCGAGTGGCTGGAGCGCGCGTACTCGCGCGAGCAGGAGCTCGAGGCCGATGCCCTGGCGGTGCTCCTGACCCGGGCCGCGGGCTTCGACCCGGAAGGCGCGCTGCGGCTGCTCGAGCGGCTCCGCACCCTGGAGCCGGCCGGCGGCAAGGGCATGGGCGCGTACCTGTCCACCCACCCCCCGGTCGACGAGCGCCTCGCGGCGTTGCGTCCGCGTCCGGCTCCCCGTTCCACCTCCGGCTGAGGCGGCGCGACCGCGCGGCCTGACGGTCGCGTCGGGAGTTCCGCGGGGCGAGCTCCGGCGCTCCCGTTCCTACGAGGTGGACTCGTGGGACGGCCGGCTCTGCGGCTCGGCGTCCAGCCGGGCCTGCAGCGCTGCCTTGATACCGCCGACCTCCTCGCGCTGGCGCTTGTAGCGCCGGAGATGGTGGGCCGCGGCGTCGAGAATCTCGGCAAGCTCGGTATTGCCGATCCAGGCCCCCGCCCGGTTCCGCGCCGCGATGTCCTGGGCGGCGTGGGTCTGCTCGAGCACGAGCGCGGTGTCCTGCTCGACCATCGCCACGACGGCCGAGACGAGGGCGATCTGGTGCGGGTCGTCGAGGGACTCGGCGAGCTCCCGAAGCGGCGCGAGGCGGTCGTCCTGCTGGTCGGTCATGGGTCTTCCGGACTCCGGCCGGCCGATGCGGTACGCCGTGCCGTCCAACGTAGAATACAGTACGCGGACGGCTCGGATGCCCGGGTCCTGGAGCCGGGCGAAGGTCCGAAACGCGGTCACCGAGTCGGTGCGCACGGATTCCCCGGGGCTCGGGGGCCGATGGACGCCGACCCGAGGCGCCCCGGACCCGATCGTCCGCGCGCGGTACCAACAAAGCCGGGAGTGACGATTGGCCAGCGGCAACGGGACTTCCAGTCGCGGCGCACGACGCGGCCGGGCGGGGACGGCGATGGGCCTCCTCGCGGCCGGCGCGCTGTGCGCAGGTTGCGCCCCGGCCCCGGCCGGAAAGGGCGTGGAGAACGCGACCGGCGGGAACGCCGGCACCGAGACGGTGGTGCTGGCGGTCGGCCACGAGACGCGCTGGCGCGACTTGCGCATCGAGGGCGAGACGGATCTGCCGGACGGAGCGGTGGTGACCTGGCAGGTCACCCACGCCCTCGCCAACCAGATGCCGCGGGGCGAGTGGCCCGCGCAGAATCTGATTGCCGACGGTACGGCGGTGGTGCAGGACGGGGTGTACTGGACGCGCCTCAACACGACCTACTGGGCGCCGGGCCGCGTCGACGTGCTGGTGCGGTTTCCGGTGGCCCCGCAGCCGGACCCCGTGCGGCTCCGCTACGGCGAGTTCGGCGAGCACCTGACCGGCGAGAACGTGACCTCTCTCGGCGGCTCCCGGGTCGTCACCGTCGAGCACGCCTTCGACTGGACGCGCTGAGCGCGCCGCCTGACCACGCCGTGTCCTTCTTCCGCCCCGCCGTCGACACCCTCCAGCCCTACGTGCCCGGCCGGCAGCCGCCCGCCGGCGCGCGGATCGTCAAGCTGAACACGAACGAGAACCCGTATCCGCCTAGCCCGCGCGCGATGGCCGCGCTGGCCGCCCTCGACGGCGACGAGCTGCGCCGCTACCCGGACCCCTCCAGCCGGGAGTTCCGCGAGGCGGCGGCCGAGACGCTCGACGTCGACCCGGCGTGGATTCTCGCCGGCAACGGCAGCGACGACGTGCTCACGATGCTCGTCCGCGCCGTCACCGGCCCCGGCCGCCCCGTGGTCTACCCCGCCCCGACCTACGTGCTGTACCGCACCCTCGCGGGCATCCAGGAGGCCCCGGTGGTCGAGGTGCCCTTCGACGACGACTTCGTCCTGCCGGTCGCGGCCCTCGCCGAAGCGGGAGGCGCGCTGACGTTCGTGGCCAACCCGAACAGCCCGTCGGGAACCGCCGCGCCGACGTCCACCCTCGCCGATCTGGCCGACTCGCTCGACGGCCTGCTGGTGATCGACGAGGCGTACGCCGCCTTCGCCGAGGGCGACGCCCTCGACCTCGTCCGGCGGCGCTCGAACGTCGTCGTCCTGCGAACGCTGTCGAAGAGCCACGGGCTGGCCGGCCTTCGCCTCGGCTACGCCATCGCCCCGCCGGCGGTCATCGAGGGGCTCGGGAAGGTGAAGGACAGCTACAACGTCGGCGCCGTGGCCGACCGGGTGGGGGCGGCGGCCATCCGCGACACCGGCTACGCGCGGCGCGTCGCCGGCCGCATCGTCGAGAGCCGCCGCCGCGTGGCCGGGCGCCTCCGGGAGCTGGGGTGCCGGGTGTGGCCCAGCCAGACGAACTTCCTCCTCGTCCGGCCGCCGGACGGCGACGCCGCCCGCGTTCATCGCCGGCTCGAGGAGCACGGCGTGCTCGTGCGCTACTTCGACGAGCCGGCGCTGGCCGAGACCCTGCGCATCACCGTCGGGACCGACGAGGAGAACGCCGCGCTCCTCGACGCGTTGCAGCATATCCTTTGAGGACAGTGACGGGAATGACCTTGCCACGCGGCACGCTCGGAGGACGGTAGAGAGCGGGTCGTGCCTGAGTGCAGTTGGCAGATCTATATCGATCGCTGTCCTGAGGGCCCGTCGCCGCCCGCCGTCCGGTCGCCGCCATGCCCATCGCCGTCGACGTCGCGATTCTGCTGTCCGGCGCCGCCCGGACCGTCTTGGAGCGCCTGAACGCGGAGTTCGACCACGCGCCGGGGGCCGGGTTCCGATTCGGTCCGTCGTGCCATCCCCACGTCACCCTCAGCCAGCACTTCGTGGACCGCGAGCGGCTGTCCGAGGTGCGCCGGCTCGTCGGCGGCGTGGTGGGCCGGCTCGACCGGTTCGAGCTAAGGGTGACCGGCGCGCGGGCCGGCCGCACGGCGCAGGTCCTCGCCGTCGAGGCGTCCGCGCCGCTGGGGCAGCTTCACGAGCGGCTGATGGACGCGCTTCGCCACGAGGAGGTGGCGGGAGACGCGGCCGCGTTCCAGGCGAGCGCCGCGCCGGCCCGACCCGCGGACGTCGCCTGGGTCGAGGGGTTCCGCGAGCGGTCGAGCTACGCCCGCTACGATCCGCACGTGACCGTCGGCATCGGGCCGCGGCCGCTCTCGACCGCGCCGTTCGACTTCCCGGTGGAGGAGATTGCGCTCTGCCGGCTCGGGCGGTTCTGCACCTGCCGCGACCGGCTCGCGAGCTGGACGTTGTGAGCCCGCAGACGGTCCCACCCCTTGAACGGCAGACGGACGTGCCGGAACCGGCTCGCGAGCTGGACGTTGTGAGCCCGCAGACGGTCCCGCCCCTTGAACAGCAGACGGACGTGCCGGAACCGGCTCGCGAGCTGGACGTTGTGAGCCCGCAGACGGTCCCACCCCTTGAACAGCAGACGGACGTGCCGGAACCGGCTCGCGAGCTGGACGTTGTGAGTCACCTGGGGGGGCGGCGCAACCGCGGGCGGCCAGCCCGCGACCCGCGCGGCGGCCAGCCCGCGACCGCGCGGGCGGCCAGCCGGAGCAAGCCGCCGCTGGCGCGCGCGCCCGACGGGCGCCCGACGCCGGCGCACCCACCGGTGACTCCGGCGCCTGCGGCACGACCGCGCTCGAGTCCCGCGTCCGGGAGGGATGGGCCGGCCGCGCGGCCGGCGAGCTTGCCACGACGGACCGTACCGGGAGAGCATACGGCCGGGCCGGGAGCCTGCGCCGCGGAAAGTGCGAGCCCCGGCAGGTTCGGGGGGGCGGCAGGCGACGATCGGCGGGCTGGCCGCAACCCCAAGCGGGCGACGGCCACTGTCCCGCGCCCGGCCCCAGACCGCGCCGCGATCCCGCGGCGCCCCAGATGGAGGTCCCGTGATGTTGCGCAGACTCGTCGTCCTCGGCTCCGCCGCCCTGCTCGCGGCGGGCGGACTCTACGTCGCCGCCGGAACCCACGCGGCCACCGGCGAGGCGGCCGGCCAGGAGGCGTTCACGCCCCGCGAGGTCACCCCGGCCGACATACCGTCGGACATCCACGAGGACTCGTGGGCGCGGCTGCCCACGATCCAGCGCGAGAGCCTCGACGCGGAAGGCCAGCGCGTCTTCGACATCATCGTGAACCCGGACAGCCGCTACTCGACCGGGCTGCGCGGCCCCATCGGGATGTGGATGTACAGCCCGCCGATGGCCGAGCACCTGTTCCCGGCCAGCACCTACCTGCGCTTCGGCGCGGACGGCGCGCGGGACCAGCGGCTGGCGGAGCTGGCCATCCTCACCGCGGCGCGGTCGCTCGACAGCCAGTACGAGTGGTCGGCCCACGAGGGGCTGGGGCTCCGGGCCGGGCTCGAGGCGGAGATCATCGACCTCGTCCGCTACGACCGCCCGGTGGCGGAAGGCGAGGGCCTGCCGGGATTCGGCGAGGTGGAGCGCACCATCGTCCAGGCCGCCCGCGAGTTGATCCGCGAGCCGAAGCTCAGCCGGGAGACCTTCGAGGCCGCCCAGAGGCTGTTCGGCAACCAGGGCATCGTGGACCTGGTGGGACTGATCGGCCACTACACGCTGGTGAACTACACCCTCAAGGCGTTCGACGTGCAGCGGGCGCCGGGGACGCAGTTGCTGTTGCCGCTGACGGATCAGCCCTGACGCGGCACGGCGGTCCGACCGGTTCCGGCCCGCCAATCGTCACGTGACGGCTCCGCTGGGCGCCCAACCAACCCGCCGGGAGTCCGCGCCGTTCCCGGCGCCGGCTCCCGGCGGGGAAGCGCCGCCGTTGCGGGCTCCCGCTTCCGGGCCGCGGATTCACGAATCGGACCGCGGGGACTCCCCCGGCGCCGGCGGCTTTCGGCCGGGGCCGGCCGGCCCGTCGCGACGCTCGGCGGGCTCTCCGTCCCCGGCGAGGCGCCGGCGCTCGGCGATGATGAGCCCGTACTCGGCCGAGCGCTTCCACACCCGGTTGGCCATCTCCGTCAGGTGGACCGCGCGCAGGCCGTAGTAGAGGAAGACCGCGCCGACGACGCCCAGCACCAGCGCCTGCAGCGTGTCGACGGCGGGGTCGCCCAGCTCCGGCACGAGTCGGCCCAGGCCCTGGTAGACGACGAACCCCACCGCAGCGAGGAGGGGCCCGGTGACGGTTCGGACGCTCCACGACGCCACCCGCGACTGCTTCTCCATCAACGTCGCCACCGTCCGCAGCCGCTCGAGCCCGCGGGCGATGCGGTCGAAGTCGGCTCCCAGGAGGACGTCGCGCAGGGTGACCTGGGCCCGGCACGCCCGCGCCACCCGGCGGTCGCCCCGGAGCCAGGACATCCCGTCGACGGCCACCGTGAAGTCGGGGAACCGCGTGCGCAACCCGGCGATGAGCCGCGCCTGCCCCGCCTCGGTGTGCTCGTGCAGGGTCGAGGCGGGGTCGATCTCGACGCGGCGCCGGGACGGCGTCAACACCAGCTCGTGCAGCTCGCCGCTCTCGGGGTCCTCGACGTAGGCGGCGGCGTGAGGCGGGATGCTCTCGTGCAGCACCGCCTCGTGGTCCAGGCAGGGCAGGCGCGGCACCGCGGAGGCGACGTCGACCTGCAGACGGTACAGCTTGACGGCGCGGACACGGACCAGCGAGGCCAGTTGGGCGAAGAACCGGCTGCCGACCTCGCACGTCCCGGGCCCCGGGCCGGCGGGAACCGCACCGACGCCCCTCACGCGGGTCGCTGTCTCCCGTTCCATCGCGCGATCGAGGGGAACCGCGGTGCCGCCTGTCGCGTATCCCCTGACTGTGTCGATTCGCCGGCTGCTTGTCGACGAGCGCCCCCGACCGTGGAGGTGCGCAAGCGCCCGACTGCGGACACGCGCAGGCGCCGGTCGGGAAGGGCGCCGGGCCTGCGAAGGCCTGTCAGAATAGCACGCGCCCGCGGTGCCGCCGTCGAGCCGGCGAGACGGGCGGGGCGGGCGGCGCGATGACGAAGGGCGTGCCGACGAACGGCATGACGACGAACGGCCGTGACGACGAACAGCGTGACGACGAGCGGCCGTGACGACGAACGGCCGTGACGACGAACGGCATGACGACGAACGGCATGACGACGAACGGCATGACGACGAGCGGCGTGACGACGAGCGGCCGTGACGACGAACCGCGTGATGACGAACGGGCGTGACGACGAACCGCGTGACGACGAAGAGAGCCGATGTCGAACCGACGCCCGGAGCGGCGCGCCGCATCGCACCGATGACAGTGTGAGGACGAGGAGAGAATCGATGTCGGACCAACAGTGGTACCGGGCCGAGGGCGGAAACCAGGTCGGCCCGATGTCGGAGGCGAAGCTGGCCACGGACATCCGGAACGGCGACGCCGACGCCTCGACCCTGGTCTACACCGCCGGCATGGCCAACTGGACCCCCCTCGGCGACGTCCCGCGCCTGCGGACCCACCTGCCGGCCGAGACCCTCGCGGTGCTGCCGGTGCCGGGGGGCCGCATCGCCCACGAGATCGACTACCACGTCCAGGGCGTCGAGATGCAGTACGTGGAGATCGAGCTCGACCCCGGCGAGAGCGCGGTCGCGGAAGCCGGCGGGATGATGTACATGCACGGCGGCATCGCCATGGAGACGGTGTTCGGAGACGGCAGCGAGCCGCCGCGGGGCGGGTTCATGAACAAGCTGCTCGGCGCCGGCAAGCGGCTGCTCACCGGCGAGAGCCTGTTCATGACGGTGTTCACCAACAACGCCCACGGGAAGGCGCGGGTGGCCTTCGCGGCGCCCTACGCCGGGAAGATCCTGCCGATGGACCTCAGCCAGCTCGGCGGCGAGCTGATCTGCCAGAAGGACGCCTTCCTCTGCGCGGCCAAGGGCGTCTCCATCGGCATCGCCTTCCAGAAGAAGATCGGGGTCGGGCTGTTCGGCGGCGAGGGCTTCATCATGCAGCGCCTCGAGGGCGACGGCCTCTCGTTCCTGCACGCGGGGGGCAGCGTCCACCAGCTGGACCTCGACCCGGGCGAGACGCTCCGCGTCGACACCGGCTGCCTCGTGGCCCTGCAGCCGACCGTGAGCTACGACATCCAGTGGGTGGGCGGCATCAAGACCGCGCTGTTCGGGGGCGAGGGGCTGTTCTTCGCCAACCTCACCGGCCCCGGCCAGGTGTGGCTGCAGTCGCTGCCCCTGAGCCGCCTCGCCGACCGCATCTACAAGGCGGCGCCGCAGACCGGCGGGCGCCGGCAGGGCGAGGGCTCGGTGCTCGACCACGCGCTCGGCATCGGCAACCTCATCGACGGCAAGTAGCGGGCCGGGGCCGCGAGCGGGGGGCGGTCCGGGCGCCCTCCGCCAACGACCGCTGCTGCCGTTGGCGCCGCCCGAAGTGCACGGGGCCGGACCGCGGGTGGCGGAGCGACGCCGTGGCCGGGCCGCCCCGCCGACCGGCCTCTCCTACTCGCTGTCGGTCGTGCCGTTGTTCATCCTGATGGGCAACCTGCTGACCATCTCGGGGGTTGTGGGCGGCGCCGCCCCTCGCTACGAGCGGGGCCCCGCGAGCGGGCGGCCGGCGGCCGGGCCGCCCGGCTGTGGGGGAACCGCGACGGGGATGATATAGTTCACGGTCGGATTCGGTCTCTTCGCACCCCGGCGGCCGCGTGCTCTGCGGCACGCCGCGCCGGGCGACGAGGCCCCGTGCAAGTGCGTACGACGGCGCCCGCCGCGTGCACTCTTCGGCAACCGGCGTCAACCGGGCGGCGCGTGCCGCCTCTGATCGCCCCCAGACAGACGAGGTATGAGAGAAATGCGGAATCCGTCCCCCAACTCCGGTCGGCGCGCTCCCGCGGTGTGCCTGCTTGCGACGCTCTGCCTTGCCGCAGCCCTCACGACGACGCCCGCCGCCCAGGACCAGACGATCTGGGACGGCGTGTACACCGAGGAGCAGGCGTCCCGCGGCCAGCGCACCTACGACCAGGAGTGCGCGGCGTGCCACCTCGACGACCTCATGGGTGACGGCATCGCGCCGTCGCTGATCGGCTCGGCCTTCTTCTTCCGCTGGAGCGAGCTGTCGATGGGCGACATGTACACCGCCATCCGCACCACCATGCCGCAGGGCGCCCCGGCGAGCCTGAGCCCGTCCGGCTACGCGGACATCTCCGCCTACATGCTGCAGAAGAACGACGTGCCGGCCGGAAGCATGGAGCTTCCCAGCGACACCGACGATCTCGAGGGCATCATGATCACCGAGGCGCAGTAGCCGCCTCCCGTGTTGCCGGGGCCGGCCCGCCGGCTCCGGCACCCACGCCTCCCGCCTCGCCCGGGGACCGCCGCGCGGGGCATCGCGCCCGACGCTCATCCGGGATCCGGATACAGCCCGGTTCGCCGCGGCTTCCCGCGATCGAGCACCCTCGAGCCCAGGCTACCGATTCGGAAGCTCCGCCTTGCCGCGGCTCTCCTTGCCCACTACGACCCCGTCGGCGTCCTGTCCGGGCCCTGACTTCGGCTACATGCTTCTGCCGGCAGGATCCGTCCCACGACGAATTCGTCGTGGGACAGGGACCGATATCACCTTGCCAACTGCGTCCGGGACGGTCTCGCTTTGCCGGGGTTCCTGCGCGCGGCACGTGGCAAGGTGATTCTCCCGTCACCGTCCCTGGGTTCGCCGCGCTCCGCACTTCGCCTCCGGCCAACCGATCGCCGGCGGCGTCCTAACTCGACAGGGGGCGTGGCCGATCGGCGAACTCGCGTCACGACCCGCGGATCCAGGGAGGGATCATCGACATGGCGACGACGATCTGCATGAGACGGACGCTGTGGGGCATCGCGGTGCTGGCGGCGCTGGCCGCGCCCGCATTGGCGGCGGGAGCGGAGGCCACGACACAGGAGGAACGCGAGGAGACGGAGCGCACGGTGGTGAGGCGGTTCGAGATCGGCGGGTCGCGTCCCGAGATCGGCGTCTCGGTGCGTGAGGCGGAGGCCACGACACAGGAGGAACGCGAGGAGACGGAGCGCACGGTGGTGAGGCGGTTCGAGATCGGCGGGTCGCGTCCCGAGATCGGCGTCTCGGTGCGTGAGGTCGAGGAAGCCGCCGAAGGGGCCGAGGGCGCCGTGGTGACCGGCGTGCGCGCCGACGGCCCCGCCGAGGCCGCCGGCATCGAGGCGGGGGACGTCATCGTCGAGTTCGACGGCGAGCGCGTGCGCGGCGCCCGCCAGTTGGCGCGGCTCGTCGAGGAGACGCCGGCCGGCCGGGCCGCGCCGGTGCGCGTGCTGCGGGACGGATCGCCGGTGGCGCTCAGCGTCACGCCGGCGGAGAGTTCGGGCTGGGCGGCCCGCGTGCCGCGGGGGTTCGCCGACCGCATCCGCGTGGAGGTGGACGAGTTCGAGGATCGCCGCGTCGAGATCGAGGAACGCGCCCGGGAGCTCGCCGAGTCGGAGAGTCTCGCCGTGCTTCGCGGGTTGCCGGAGGTCGTCCGCGGCTTTGCGACGCGGCGGCCGGGGCGCGTCCGACTGGGCATTCGCGCGGACTCGGTCGGCGGACAGCTCGCCGAGTACTTCGGGACCGAGGCGGGCATTCTCGTCGAGCACGTCGACGACGGCACCCCGGGGGCGGCCGCGGGTCTGCGCGCGGGTGACGTCATCACCGCGGTCGACGGGCAGGCGGTGGACGATCTCGGGGCGCTTCGCCGGCAGCTCGCGCGCCTCGAGCCGGACGCGGCCTTCGACGTCACCATCGTGCGCGACCGCGCCGAGACGTCCCTGACGGTCGAGCCGGCCGATGAGGAGGAGGAAGAGGAAGAGAGCCCGCGCCCGAGACGCCGCGGATCGGCGATCTGATCCGGCGGCTCCCGGATCCCGACGCGAGGCCGCCCGCTGCGCGCGACGGCAACCGCCGCAGCCCGCGCGCGGCAGCGCCCCGCGTCGCGGGCGCCAGGAGCCTCTTGATTGACCGGTTGGGGCGCGGCACGGCTCACGCCGGATTCCTGGTGACGCCGGCTCACTCGGCGCGCGGCGTCCTGGCCGGCGGCGCCTGGAGGACGCGGGTGGCGGCACGAGACAAGCGCTGGCGGCGAGCCCGAGCATCACGAAGGCGGTGCCGCCGACGCGAGCTCCCGGTACGGGAGGCAGGCGACGAGACCGGGGTCGATATTGGAGCCCGAGGTTGCCGCGGAGACTCGCGAGCGCACACCGGGACCGCTGCCCCGCCGCCTCCCCGCCGCCGCCGGCACCTGACGACCCGGAGTGATACGATGGTCGACAGGTCCCCGCTGCAACCTGCCGCCTCGGCGCGGCGGCGCTCGCCCCGGGGCGGGCCTCGCTGTCGGACACCCGGCACCGGCGGGGAGACCGCGAGATACTCGCTCATGGACACCTACTACCACCCGCCGGATCTCGGGAAGTTCGGCGACCTCGGCAAGGATGCGCCCGAGCTCTGGGAGAAGTTCTCGGCGTGGTACGACGCGGTGTTCGCCGAGGGCGCGCTGACCGAGCGCGAGAAGGCGCTGATCGCGCTGGCGGTGTCCCACGCGGTCCAGTGCCCCTACTGCATCGACGCGTACACGACGGCGTCCCTGGAGAAGGGCGCCGGCCCCGACCAGATGACCGAGGCGGTGCACGTCGCCGCCGCGATCCGCGGGGGGGCGTCGCTGGTCCACGGCGTGCAGATGCGCAACCGCCTCGACAAGCTGTCGATGTAAGCCATGTCGCTGCCCACCCTGCTGAACACGCGCTCGCCACTGGCCGCGCCGGCGGCCCAGCGCGCGCGGCTCGACGCGTTGCCCCTCGCCCGCACCTTCCACGAGGCGGCGGCGTCGGCAGGGCACGAGCCGCTGCGGCCGGCGGCGGCGACGACGTTGCAGGTCAACGTGGGCAAGCGGTGCAACCAGGTGTGCCGCCACTGCCACGTCGACGCCGGCCCGGACCGGCGCGAGGTGATGCCGGACGAGGTGGTCGAGGCGTGCTTCGCGCTGCTCGCGGCGACGGACATCCCCACCGTCGACATCACCGGCGGGGCGCCCGAGTTGCACCCCCGGTTCCGGGACATGGTGGCGCGGGCGGCGGGGCTCGGGCGGCGCGTGATGGACCGCTGCAATCTGACGATCCTGACCCTGCCGGCCTACGAGGATCTGGCGGCGTTCCTGGCCGAGCATCGGGTGGAGATCGTGGCCTCCCTGCCGTCCTATGCCGGCGCGATGACCGACCGGCAGCGCGGCGACGGCGTCTTCGAGCAGTCCATCGAGGCGTTGCGTCGGCTCAACGCCCTGGGTTACGGCGCCCCCGACTCGGACCTCGAGCTCCACCTCGTGACCAACCCGGTCGGGGCGTTCCTGCCGGCCGGCCAGACCGCCCTCGAGCGCGACTGGAAGCGCGAGCTCGAGCGGCGCCACGGCATCCGCTTCAACCGGCTCTTCACCATCACCAACATGCCCATCAGCCGGTATCTCGACTGGCTCGAGCAGTCGGGGAACCTGCAGGGGTACATGGACCGCCTGGTGCAGGCGTTCAATCCCGCCGCCGTCGACGGCCTGATGTGCCGCACCACGCTCAGCGTCGGCTGGGACGGCCGGCTCTACGACTGCGACTTCAACCAGATGCTCGATCTCGCGGTGGAAGCGCCCGCGCCGCAGACGGTGATGGACCTCGCCCGCGGCCTGCCGGGGCCCGGCGGCGGGCCGGCGTCACCCGCGCACGCCCTCGCCACGCTCGAGCGCCGGCGCATCGCGACCGGCCCGCACTGCTTCGGCTGCACGGCCGGGGCCGGCAGCTCGTGCGGCGGCGCGACGGCCACGGCGTGAGTTCCCGTCACCGCGCGGCTACCGTCGCTCGGACCACCCTCGGCGGGAGCGCCCTTTCCATTCCGGCGCCCCCGACCGCCGGCCCTCGAGAGCTCCCCCCGCCGGCGCGAGCGGTCAGATCAGCGTCTTCAGCAGGGCGAGGGCCGGCGCCACGCGAATATCGTCCGGGCTCGCGTAGTCCTTCGTGCCGGTGGCCGAAACCTGCCACGCATCGCAATCCGGGAATCGCTTCTTGAAGTAGCGCAGACTCTTGTCGACCGGGGTGTCGGCCCACTTGCATTCGACGCAGCGGACGGGGCGGCTTCCGTCCACGATCACGAAATCGACCTCCCGCCCGTCGGTGTCCCGGAAGTAGCGAAGCTCGATGTCCCGTCCCTCGGCATCCTGCTGGTAGTGGACCCACTTGAGAAGGTGGCCGGCGACCAGATTCTCGAACCGCGCGGCATCCGAGGGCACGACCGACCAGTCGAAGTGATAGTGCTTCCGTTCCTTCTTGACGGCGCGGATGCGGGGAGCGCCGAACGGCGGCAGGCGGACGATCGCATCGAGGCGCTCGAAGATCTGCAGCCACGCCGCGGCCGTCTTGTGGCTCACCTGGAGGTCTTCACGCAGGGCGTTGACCGAGAGCGGCGAGCCGACAAGCGCCGGCAGACGGAGCATGAGGTCCTCGAGCGCGCCCAGGTCCTGGACCCGCTCCAGGCTGGCGACCTCGTCGCGGATGAGCAGGGTCCGATGCGCCCGCGACCATCGTCGCGCCTCCCGCTCCGAGCCCCCGAGGAATGGCTCGGGAAACCCGCCGAGCGTCAACAGATCGCGCAGCTCGTCCGGTGTTTCGAGACCGAGTTCGGCCACCGACAGGGGATGCAGCCGCAGCAGATGGTAGCGGCCCTGCAACGAGTCCCCGCCGAACCGGTAGAGATCGAGCCGCGCGCTCCCCGTGACGAGCAGGCGGCGACCGCGCGCCCGACCATCGTAGAGTCCCTTGAGGTAGTTGCGCCAGCCTCGGTACTTGTGAATCTCGTCGAAGACCCACAACTGCGCCGACGGCAGCTCGCGCCGCAGGATGCGCTCTCGATCCTCCGCGACGTCCCAGTTCAGGTAGCCCCGTCGGGCGCCGGGCAGCATCCGGGCCAACGTCGTCTTGCCGACTTGACGCGGACCCGCCACGAACACCATCTTCCGCGCGAGATCCCGATTGACCTGCTCGGCCAGGTAGCGGGTACGATTGGCCACAACTCGAAAGTATCAGTATTTTTGACCATGGTCAAAAACACTCATGGGTATTTTGGACTGACGTCAAGAATGCAGACGATTCCCCCACCGGGAGCGCCCTCCCCCCCATCGCGCCGATCGCGGACCGTGACCGGACATCCGCCGTCGCCGGGGCCGACACCGTTGCATTCGCCGAGGACTCGCCGTGGGTCCCCTACCCGCCCCAGCGGTAGCCGAGGCGCGCGTAGTAGTAGCCGCCGCTCATGCCCCACGGCGTGAACTGGCTGTAGGGAAGCCCGAAACGCGCCGCGAAGAGGTCCATCCGGTCCGAGTAGGTGTCAAAGACGTTCTGCCCGCCGACGGAGAGGGTCGCGGCGGCGGTGAGGGGAACGCTGGCCTCGAGGTCGAGGATGAAGCGGCCGCCGAGGACCGGGGCGAGGGCGCCGCGCGCCGAGCGCGCATCGATGTGGTCGACCCACGACCCGTAGTAGTGGAGGCGGCCGAGGAGGCCTACCCGCCCCGCGCGCTGGTTGACGGCGACGTTCCAGCGCGTCTCCGGCACGCCGCGCTCCAGGGCGCGCACGTCGCCGGGGCCGAGCAGGTCCGAGGGCTTCGTCACCCTGGTGTCGGTGTGGTTCATCGCGAAGCTGAAGACGGTGGCGCCGCCCAGCGCGGGGGGCGCCCAGGTCGAGACCACGTCGACCCCCCGCGTCCGGGTCGAGAAGTCGTTGATGAAGAAGCGGAAGAACGCCAGGGTGCGCGCCGACGCGATGCCCTCCGACAGGAGCTGCGCGCGCTCGTCGGCGCCGAGGGTGAAGTTCTGCGACAGGGCGAGGCGGTTGCCGACGTCGACCTGGAAGTAGTCGGCGGTCAGGGTGAACGGCCCGGTGTCGACCACCACCCCCGCCGTCGCGTTGACCGAGGTCTCGGGGTCGAGGGACCGGCCGCCCCGGAGCTGCGCGGCCCGGAAGGTCGACGGCACGGTGGCGCTGTCGACGAGGTCCAGCGTCGTGGGGTCGATGGTCGACTGCACGTTGAACGTGTTCTGCTGCCCAGGGGTCGGGGCGCGGAACCCGGTGCTGACGCCGCCGCGCACGGAGACGGCGCCGGCCAGCGCGTAGCGGGCCGACAGCTTGCCGTTGGCGGTGGCGCCGAACACGTCGAAGCGCTCGACCCGCAGGGCGCCGCCGACCGTCCAGCGGTCGTCGTCGGGCTCCCGCAGCTCGACGTCGCCATAGAGCGCCACGTTGGCCCGGGTCCACGTGCCGGCGGTGTAGTCGGGGAACCCCGCGAAGCCGTTCGAGCCGGAGACGAAGCCCTGCGCCGCGTAGGGGCCCACCTGCCACGAGAGCGGCTCGCCTTCGCGGATCGTGAAGCGCTCGTCCCGCCACTCGGCCCCGCCCGCGAGATGGACCATGTCGGTGGCCGCGTAGGAGACGTCGAGGTTCAGGTTGACCTCGGCCTGCCGGTAGAGGCCGGGATCGAAGTCGCGCGGCGTGTCGGGCCCGAGCGAGGCGTTGACGGTGTTGTAGAGGAAGAAGTCGGCCTCGTGCGCGCCGTAGCCGGCGCTGGCGTCCCAGGTCAGCCCGTTGGCCGCGGTCCGGCGCAGGCCGGCGACGGCCGACACGTCGCTGATGACCCCGCTGAACGAGGGGGTGAACCCACCCGGTGCGATCTCCTGGAAGTTGAAGCAGTTGGGGTCGGCGAACACCTGCGCGAGGGCCGCCGGGTCGGGCCGGTCGTCGGTAATCGGCACCGTGGGGCAGCCCGCCGAGCCGTCGCGCACCCCGTCGCGCGCGTCGAGCACGTCGCCGACGAGCAGCGTCCGCCCGCTGTCGAGGCTGAAGATGTTGGCCCGCGTGTTGGGGTTCCGGTAGTAGAAGCCCTGCGTCGACGTCCTGCCAGCGTAGTTGGCGTGACCGTAGAGCTCGAGGCCGTTGGCGTGGCGGTGGCCGAAGTTGCCGAACAGCTTCAGGTCGTCCTCGCTCGTCGGATCGCCCCAGGGCTGCGCGGGGTCGGCCACCGCGGTGTTGCCCGCGGCGGCGAGGGCCGCCGCGTCGGCGCGCTGCACGCTGCGGTCGGTCGGGCCGCTGTTGCCGTACTCGAAGCTGAGGTTGGCGAAGCCGGTGTCGCCGAGGGGCAGCCCGACGTTGCCGGCGGCGCTGTAGGCGTCGCCGTCGCCCGCGCGGTACGTGCCCGTGTCGATCTCCAGGCTGCCGCCCGACCGGTCGTCCTTGAGCAGGAAGTTCATCACCCCGGCGATGGCGTCCGAGCCGTACTGCGCCGACGCGCCGTCGCGCAGCACCTCGACCTGACGCAGCGCGATGGCCGGAATGGTCGAGATGTCCGGGCCCTGGGTGCCATCGGTCACCCCCCCGAACCAGACCAGGATGGCCGAGCGGTGGCGGCGCTTGCCGTTGACGAGCACCAGCGTGTGGTCGTGGGCGAGGTTGCGCAGGCTCGCCGGCCGCACGAGCGACGCCGCCCCGCTGATGGGGTGGGTGGCGACGTTGAACGACGGCACCAGCGTCCGCAGCTGGTAGTCGAGCGAGCTCCCCCCCTGGCTGGCGACGTCGCGGAACGGAATGGCGTCGATGGGCACCGGCGACGCCGTCACCGACCGCGGCCGCGCGCGGCTGCCGACCACCACCACCTGCTCCTCGAGCTCGACCGCCAGCTCGACCTCGAGGGTGGCCGCAGCCCCCACCGCCGCCTCCACGCCGGCGCGCACGACCTCGTGGAAGCCGGGCAGGGTGAAGCGCACGTCGTAGGTGCCCGGCCGGAGTCCCCCGATCGCGAACACGCCGGCGCCGTCGGTGACGGTGGACACGACGAGGTCGCCGGTCTCCGCGCTGCGCGCCTCCACCGTCACCCCGGGGAGCACGAGGCCCGTCGCATCGGTGACGGTTCCGTCGATCGCAGCGTCCTGGGCGTGGACGACGCCGGCCGCCCCGAGCACGACGATCAGGACGAGGGCGGTTCGCGGCAACATGTCCTCCAAGCGACGATTCATGGTCCGTGCCGTGCCCCCTTCATTCCGAAACGGCTCCCTGTTTCCGATCCAACCGACGCTGGAGTTCATCCATCGAGATCGTCGGTTCCCGGCGACGCGCTTCGATGAGATCCCGGAATCGCGTACCTGCTCCCCCAGATGCTGCCCGCATTCCGAGGCGACGGACAGCCTCGAGAGCGTCGTGGTACTTCGGGGTCTCATTCTCGTTGCCATAGCACATGGCGCGGACGAACCTCTCGTACCGGGCCGCATGTTCGCGCCCGGAGAGGATGTCGAGCGCAGCGACGAGCCGCTCGGCAGGAGTCGGCCCGAGCAGGTCGGAAGCCGCAGCACCTCGCCTGACGTCGGCACTCAGCCGTTCCCGGAGCAGTTCGGGAAAGTCCTCATGCTCCACGGCATGGGGTTCGAGCACCGCCACATCGTACACGTGCCGAATCAGCGTAGGGTCTTGACGGGCCTTCGGATCGAGAATGCGCCAGGTGAGGGCGCTGATCTTGTCCGCCGCGGTCTCCGCGGGAGCAACGCAACCGATTCGCGGAACCTCGGGATGTTCCCGCCGCGCTTCGGCGACGAAAGACCGCAGGGACCGGTCCTCTGGTTCAAGCACCGGACGAGCAAACGTCATTTCGAGCTGGAGCGAGGGCCGAAGAGTAGGCGCGACGGCGGAACTCGTCGGATAACCCACGTGACAACGGAAGAAGCGACTCTCGTTCCCTGGCTCAACTCCCTCGTCGGGAAGCGTCCAGTCATCGCCGGCGCGAATCGCCTCGATGACCGCGCTTCGGTAGCTCCGGCGAGCGGATCGGCCGACGCCGGCCTCGGGAAGAGGATCTTGAAGTCGAGATCTTCGGAGAAGCGACGGATGAGACCGTACCCCTTGGAGAGGCTGGTGCCGCCAGAGAAGATGGGAGTCAGGTCGCCCTCCCGAACGCCGGCGACGGTAGCGACCAACCGGATGGCGTGCCAGTCCTTCTCCACGAACGACGGATCGACAGCGAGATCGGTGGCGATCGCCTCGATCAGCTCAGGATCGGGAAGCACGTTCGAAGACGGCGTACTTGCCGCCGTAGCCGATCTTCCGAGAGAAGCGCCCCCTGACGGCAATTGCCCTGCCGGTCGGCACCTGCGTCGTGGAGCCCCGGTTGTAGGCCTGGGTGAAGCTTGATGGCGCCGTCTCGACGTCGAGACGCTTCAGGACCTCGGAGGCAAGCGCGGGCAGGGGCTTCGCGGGCACGACCCTGCCGGAGATCGGCGACAGCACCGCCCGCGCATAGACGCCGTAGCCGATTCTGACGAGCTTGCCCTTCGCCGTCAGGCTCCGCAAGCTCCGGCCCACTTGATCGTAGCCACCGAGATCCCTGAAATCACCGCGCAGGAAGACACAGGCCCTGCTGCGTGCGATCCGCACGGCGACGCGACGCTCCAGTGGCTTCCTGCCCGGCCTCACCTCGGTGGCTCCTGCAAAAATACGACACCCAAGCACTAGCGAGAATACGACATTTCAGGTTTCAACGTCAAATAAGGACAGTGATCGTTACAAGATTGCCAACTGCACCCAGGCGCAGCCCGTATTCCACGGTTTCGCGCACCAGGCAGACGGAAGGGTGATTCTCGTCAGTGTCCTGGCGACCGACACGCAGGGCGCCCGCCCCGCGCCTTCGGGGGTCTGGACGCGGCCGGGGTCCGGCCCCGAAGCCCGGCCGACGTGCGCCCGCTCTTCCGCGCCGACGTGGCCAGGCCCGACGCGGAGAGCGCCATCAACGGCGCGCGGCGACGGCCTCGGCTCGCAGGATCGCCAGCGCGGTGTCCGCGGTGGGGCGGCAGCCGGCCGTCAACGCCCGGGCGAGGACGCCGGTGACGTTGGCCACCGCGAAGCTCAGACCCTTGAGGTTCCGTTCCGGAGGAATGCCGGGCGCCGGCCGTGGATAGCCGGACGCCCGGCACACCGGCCGCTCGTCCGGGTCGGTTCCCAACGCCACCGACAGCCTTGGGCAGCTCCAATCGACCTCGACCGCCACCACGCCGTCCAGGCCCCCCGGCAGGTAACCCGCTTCCTCGTGTCGCCCCGCGCTCACGATCAGCGCCCCCCCCGCCGCCGCGCGGTCCGCCGCCCCGCGTAGCGCCGCCGCGTGCGCGCGGTTCGCGGTGCCCAGACTGAGATTGATGAGGTCGGCCCCATGCCGCCACGCCGCGTCGATGCCGGCGATCAGGGTGTCGATGGACGCCGACAGCGTCCGGTCGAAGACCTTCACGATGAACACGTCGGCCCCGGGTGCGCGTTCCTGGATGGCCGCGGTCACCGCGGTGCCGTGACCGATACGATCGAGGTAGTCGCCGCCGTCCGCCGCGCCGGGTACCACGGTCAGGCCGCCCGCGACCCGGCCGATGTGGGGATGGGACGGATTGACGCCGGTGTCCACGACCGCCACCCGCACCGGCCGCGGCATGGGCGCGGCCCCCTTCCCCGCATCAGTGTGACCTGCGTCCATACTCCGCCTCGCGGCCGCGATCACGTTGTGCGATCCGCCGCGAACAGCTCCGCGAACCGTCCGCCGCGGGCCATCAGCTCGTCGGGGGCGCCGTGCTCGACGACGCGGGCGCCGTCGAGGACGGCTACCCGATCCGCTCGCCGCGCGAGGGCGGCGCGGTGGGTGATGAGGACGGTGGTGCGCCCCCGCATGACCGCCTCGAATCCCTCCGCCACCTGTTGCTCCGACTCCGGATCGAGGGCCGCCGTCGGCTCGTCGAGGACCAGCACCGAGGGGGCCGTCAGCAACGCGCGCGCCACCGCCACGCGCTGACGCTCGCCCGCCGAGAGCGCCGCCCCGCGCTCCCCCACCACCGTCTCGTAGCCGTCCGGCAGGGTCGCCGCGAACCGCGCCAGCCCCGCCCGGGCGGCCGCCGCCCGCACCTCCTCGTCGCTCGCGCCGGGCCGCGCGTAGCGGATGTTGTCGGCGATGGAGGCATGGAACACCGCCGGCTCCTGCTCCACGAGCCCGACGTGCGCGCGCAGATCGCGCAGCCCCAGCGTGCGGAGGTCGCGCCCGTCGAGCCGCACCGTCCCCGCGTCGGGGTCGAGGAACCGCAGCGCGAGGTCGGCGATGGTGCTCTTGCCGCCGCCGCTCGGGCCGACGATGGCGAGACAGGCGCCCGCCGGCGCCTTCAGCGTGACGCGCTCGAGCACCGGCGAGCCGCGATCAAACGACAACGTGACGTCGTCCAGCTCCAGCTCGCCGCGCACCGCGGGCAGCGGCGCCGCCCCCGGCGGCTCCACCACCTCGGGCTCGACGTCGAGGATCTCGTGCACCCGCCCCAGGGACACGCGGACCGTCGCGAGGCTCGCGTACAGCCCCATCAACGCCTGCACCGGACCGAACAGCCGCAGCTGATAGGCCATGAACGCCACGAGGGTGCCCAGCGTCAGCGTCCCGTCGATGACCCGCTGCCCCCCGTACAGGAACACGAGCGCGGTGCTGCCCGACAGCACCAGCCCGGGCAGGCCGCCCGACAGGTAGGTCGTCCACTGCATCGCCATCAGGGCGTCGATGAACCGCCCGTTGCGGCCGCGAAAGCGCTGCACCTCGCGCTCCTGCGCGTTGGCGGCGACGACGAGCCTCACCCCCTGCAGGGTCTCGATGAGGAAGCTGCCGATGTCGGCGCTGCGCTCGCGCAGCACCGCGACCCGCGTCTCGAGGCGGCGCCGGTAGTGCACCAGGGCCCAGATGCTGACGGGGAGGGCCGCGGTGCCGAGCAGCAGCAGCCGCCAGTCGAGGTACGCCAGCATGACGACCGCCCCGATCAGGAACAGCACGTTTCCCACCCACGCCAGCACGACCTCGGACGCGATGCGCTGGATCTCGCCGATGTCGTTGTTCAGCCGCGACATGATGTCGCCGAACCGGGTCCGCGCGTGGAACCGCGGCGACAGCTGCTGCAGGTGGCGGTAGAGGGCGAGGCGCATGTCGAAGAGGATGTCCGCCGACACCCGGGTGTAGCGCAGCCCGCTCCAGACGTTGAGACCGAACCCGGCCGCGGTGACCGCGACGAACACCAGGACCACGAGGCGCAGGGCGCCGGCGTCGCCGGCGAGGATCGCGCCGTCGACCAGGGTGCGCGAGAGCAGCGGCACGACGAGCGAGAAGCCGGTGGAGACGAGGCTGAGCACCACCACCAGGGCCAGCCGCCACCGGTAGGGCTTCAAATAGGACAGGGCGCGGCGAAAGTGCGGGTCGAGCACGGGTGACAGGATATGCCGAACCGGCGACACGAGAAGCCCGATTCGGCCACAATGGCGGGATGAGTGCGGCGCCGGTCGAAGTCGTCGTCATCGGGGGCGGCCCCGCCGGCGCGGCGGCGGCCCGCCTGCTCGCGGCCTGGGGCCACTCCGTACAGGTGCTGGCCAAGCCGGCCGACGACGCCCGCACGCTGGGCGAGTCGCTGCCGCCGAGCTGCCGCAAGCTGTTCGACCTGATCGGGGTAACCGGCGACGTGGAGGCGGCGGGCTTTCTGAGCAGCACCGGGAACACCGTGTGGTGGGGTGAACGGGACCCGCGCGCGGTGCGGTTCGCAGGCGGCGGCATCGGGTGGCAGGTGCGGCGGAGCGAGCTCGACCGGCTGCTCCTGCGCCTCGCGTCGCAGGCCGGCGCCGCGGTGGAGACCGACGCCGTCGTGCGCCAGGTGGATCTGGCGCCCCCGTCCGACCCCGCCGGAGCGGCGGAGTCCTCGACACGCTACCTGGCCGGGGGGGACGCCCGGTCACTGAGGGCGGCGTTCGTGCTGGACTGCTCGGGCCGCGCCGGCGTCGTCGCACGACGCGGGTTCCGCCGGCACGCGGCGGGGCGCACCACCCTGGCTCTCACCGCGGTCTGGTCCCGGCCGGGCGGCTGGGGCCTCCCCGACGAGTCGCACACCCTGGTCGAGAGCTACGGCGACGGCTGGGCGTGGTCGGTGCCGGTGACGGCCGAGCGACGCTACTTCACCCTGATGGTTGACCCCCGGGTCACCCGCCTGGAGCGCGGCGGCCCCCTCGCGCCCTGCTACGAGGCGGAACTCGCCAAGACCGCGGCGCTCGGCCCCCTGACCGCCGGGGCGGCCCTCGACGTCGAGCCCTGGGGATGCGACGCCTCCGTCTACGACGCGCATGCCTACAGGGCCCCGGGCATGCTGCTGGTCGGCGACGCCGGGTCGTTCATCGATCCGCTGTCGTCCTACGGCGTCAAGAAGGCCCTCGCGTCGGGGTGGCTCGCCGCCGTCGTCGTCCACACCGCGCTGACCGACCCCGCGCTGGCCGGCGTCGCGCTCGACCTCTTCGACGAGCGGGAGCGGGAGATGCACGCCGCCCTCGAGCGGCAGTCGGCCGAGTTCTTCGCGGAGGCGGCGGGCCGGCACGACCACCCGTTCTGGACCGACCGCGCCGAGCCCGGCGTGCCGGAGGCGGCACCCCTCGCCCCTCCCGAACCGGCCATCGACGCCCTGCGCCGGGACCCCGGCGTTCTCACCGCCTTCGAGGCCCTCCGGCGGGCACCGTCGTTGCATCTCCGCCGCGGCGACCGGCTCGGCGTCGTCCGCCGCCCCGCCATCACCGCCCGGCGGATCGTCCTGGAGGACCGCCTCGTCGTCTCCGGCTGGCCGGACGCCGGCGCCGACCGGGGCCTCCGCTTCCTCCGCGACATCGACCTCGTCCGGGTGGTGGAGCTGGCCCCGCTCCACCAGCAGGTTCCCGATCTGTACGAGGCCTACAACCGCGTCTGCCCCCCGGTGCCGCTGCCGGACTTCCTGGGCGTCCTGTCGGTCCTCATCGCCAAGGGCGCGCTGCAGGAGGGCGGCGACCCGTCCCCGGCGTAAGGACGGTGGCGGGAATCACCTTGCCACGTGCCGCGCACAGACACCGCAGGAAAACGGAATTGTTCCCGGAAGTAGTTGGCGAGGCTACCTCGATCGCTGTCCTGAGTCCGGAGCAGTTCGAGAAGCGCCACCTTCCCACCGGCCTGCAGCCACGCGACACCCACCGTCCCGCACATCTGAGCCGACAGGCTCCGCCATCGTTCTGCGTGCCCCGCGGCGCGGCGCCGAACGGTCCGGACCGGCAGGTGTCGAACCCCGCCGGCCCGCATGGCGGCCGGTCAGGGGCGTCTTCCGGCGGGGGCTGCCGGCCGTTGGTCCGCACCCATGCCCACGTCGCACCTGGCGGCTATCGCCCTCGCGAGCTTCTCGAAGTCGCTGAAGCAGTCCTGCACGGCGTAGATGTGACCGCCGAGCGCGCCGTCCGCCGCCTTGAGATGGAACATGGGCTTCCGGGCCTCATGGGCCATGGCCATCAGGCTGCGGTAGTGCTTCAGCGTGGCCAGACACTCCGCGTCGTCTTCCGTCGAGGCGTCGCCGGCGTCATGCCGATCGGGAACGACCTGCCTGCGGTACGCGTCCGGAATCCGCTTGATCCACTTCTGGTATGCCTTGACCGGGCGGCCCGCCCGCACCGCGTGCTGAATCACGACGTAGCCGCCCGGCACGATGTCGGCCGACGGCAGCTCAAGGTCCTCGACCTCGGGGCGGCGCTCCAGTCGATCCTGCCATTCGCGGCGCCACTCACGGAGCGTCGGCCCAACGTTCCGGAGGGCCTGGAGGGAGAAGAGATCGGGGGCGAGCGGGAAGACGACGAAGTTCGCGGCGATGATCGCCGCCCGGTTGATGGCGCCGAGGTTCGGGCCGACGTCGATCAGGGCGAGGTCGGCGCTCCGCTCGTCGGCCGCGCGGAGAATCGCCCGATGGAACGCCGACTCGGTGCGAAAGGCCGACTCGTCGTGTCCCAGGCAGTCCGGCCACGCTGCAGACAGCTTGGCTTCGAAACCGGACAACCCCAGGTCCCCGACGACCAGACCCAGATTGTCTGCAATCGGTTCGACGTGCGGCTCCCGGATGTCGCCGAGCCCTCTCAGGATGGGTGATACCGCCCCGAGAACGCTGTCGGGGTGGGCGCCGTCCGGCCACAACTCCTCGAGCCTGTCCTCCTCGAGGAAGACGGTGGTCAGGTTCGCCTGCGGATCGAGATCCACGGCTACCACCGAGTATCCGAGCTCCGCGTACATCCACGCGAGGTGGTAGACCAGCGTGGTCTTGCCGACGCCCCCCTTGTTGTTGAAGAAAGCGATGGTCTTCACGGCGCCCTCCAGATGGTGGCCAGCACGTGGGAGGGCTCGAACGTGAACTTCGCCTCGCGGTTGCCGTTCCTCCGCAGGGCCTCCTGCGCCCGGATGACCCCGCGCCCGAACGCGTTGACGTACCCCAGGGTCGCGAGGGCCTCGGACAGGACCGGATTGCGGTAGTCCGTCTGCCGCGGGAAATTCTCCCGCGACGCCATGCCGTACAGCCCCCCCGGGTTCTGGATCTCGATGCGGTCGTCGTACCAGTAGAACCGGACGGGCGCATTCGACTCGTACGAGCGGTGCATGATCGCGTTCAGCAGCAGCTCGCGAATCGCGACCGGCGGGTAGTCCGTCTCGGTCCTCTCGCGGAGGGCCGATTCGGTCACGGGACGCGCCTGTGCCGGGAGTGAAATGAACGCGTCGACCTCCCTCAGAACCGTGATCAGGTCGCCGCGGAACCGCCTCTCGCCGATCGGATCGTGCGCCATCGTCGTCCCCGCCCAACGGACGAACTGAACCCAGGCGCCGGGCATCCAGCGGAGAGGGTCCCGCGCGAACAACAGCGTTCCCGCGTTCGTGGGGCAATCGGCGCCCAGGTCGTACAGCCGCAGCGACGCCATCTGCTCCTCGTTCCCGCGATTGTTCTCGGCGATGACCGCCCGGTCCACGGCGGCAGGCAGGTAGGTGACCAGAAACAGGTCCAGGGCCAGGTCGTCGAGCGTGCAACCGTGGCACGGGCGGACGTCGAACGGCCGCTGCCGGGCGGTCCGTTTCTCGATCAGAATGCGCTCTTCCTGCTGATTCGCGCCACGACGGGACGGACCGACGCGAACCCAGACCCGGCCCTTGTAGCGAACGGGCGGCAGATCGGACGGCAGGACTTCGACGACGGCCACGTCGCCGTCCGGCAGCGTGTACTTCCGGACGGTCATGGCCGGTAGCGGCTCGAGGTTGACGTTCGAGCGCAACGCCCCCAGGCGCTTGAGCAGGTCGTCGGTGACGGTGAGACCGCTCACCGTTCCGTCGTCGCCGACGCCGACGATGAGACGGCCCGGCTGTCCGTGATCGGGGAAGTCGTTGGCAAAGGCGCAGATCGCCTCGCCGAACTTGTCCGTGTTCGTCGTCGACACCGTGAACTCGACGCGGTCGGACTCGCCGCCGACGATCAGCGCCCGCAACTGGTCCGTCGTCAACACGGTCCTGCTCCCGGGTACAGGGTACATCAGCGATTGGTTCTCACGGCCGACAAGGCTGACAGACTCGGCCGTATGTGCTACAAAGGACCGTTCGGCGGAGTCGACCCATGCCACTGCCTCGTCTGAAGACCCTGTTCGCCCTCCCCTTCGTCGCTCTGCTCGCGGCGGCCGGCGCCACCGCCCAACCGGCCGAGACCGACGGTCCCGGCATTCCCGTCGACGACGAGACGGTGCGTCAGGCCTGCGGCGCGTGCCACCAGGCCGACGACGCGGGCCGCCTCTCGCGCATCTCGTTCCGGCGCACGACGCCCGAGGGATGGCAGCAGACCATCCGCCGCATGGTCACCCTGAACGACGTGACCCTGACGCCGGAGACGGCCCGCGACGTGGTGCGCTACCTGTCGAACAACCTCGGCCTCGCCCCCGCCGAGGCGCTCGACGCGGCCTGGGAGGCGGAGCGCCGCAGCGACGACCAGCCCTACGACGACGCCGACGTCGAGGAGACCTGCATTCAGTGCCACTCGATGGGGCGGGTCATCAGCCAGCGGCGGACCGGGGAGGAGTGGTCGCTGCTGATGGCGATGCACCGGGGCTACTACCCCTTCACCGACTTCCAGTCGTTCCGCCGCGGCAACCCCGGTGACGGCGAGCCGCAGGCGGTGGACCGGGCCGTGGCCCACCTGTCGGAGCGGTTCCCGTTCGAGACGGCGGAGTGGGCGGCGTGGTCGGCGACGATGCGCCCGCCCCGCGTGGGCGGATCGTGGCTGCTGCGCGGGCACGCGCCGGGCCGGGGCGCGGTGTACGGCCGGATGACGATCACGCCCGTGCCCGACACCGAGGACGAATTCACGACCGAGGCGACGTACACCTTCGCGCACACCGGCCGGCAGGTGGAACGCACCGGCCGCGCCATCGTCTACACCGGCTTCCAGTGGCGGGGCCGGTCCATTCCCGGCGACCCGGACGCCGACGAGTTGCGCGAGGTGATGTTCGTCGAGCGCGACTGGCGCACCATCAGCGGCCGCTGGTTCGCCGGCAGCTACGACGAGACCGGCATCGACGTCACCCTGGAACGCCTCGGCGACGAGCCGGCGGTGGCCGGCGTGCATCCCCCGTCGCTGCCGGCGGGAGCCACCGGGACCATTCGGGTCCATGGCGAGAACCTCGCCGCGGCGGCGGCCGACGCGATCGACCTGGGTCCCGGCGTCTCGGTGCTCGACGTCACCGGAACGACCGGGGAGTGGCTCGATCTGCAGGTGCAGGTCGATGCGGACGCGGCCACCGGCGGCCGGGACCTGGTCCTCGATCAGACCGCGGTGGCCGGCGCCCTCACCGTCTACGACGAGGTCCACCGCATCGCGGTGACCCCGCGGGCGGGCATGGCCCGGGTCGGCGGGGTCCGCTTTCCCAAGCAGTTCCAGCAGTTCGAGGCGCGGGCCTGGCACGACGGGCCGGACGGCGAGCGGGCCACGGACGACGACCTTGACCTGGGGATGGTCGACGTCCGGTGGTCCATCGAGGAGTACGCGGTGACGTTCGGCGACGACGACATCCGCTACGTGGGCGACGTCGAGCCCGGCGGGCGGTTCGTCCCCGCCGTCGACGGGCCGAACGTGGAACGCAGCGGCAGCCGGAACAACGTCGGCGACGTCTGGGTGGTGGCGACCTGGCCGCCGGACGCCGGCGACGGCGACGGGCTGACCGGCCGCGCCCACCTCCTCGTCACCGTGCCCCTGTACCTGCGGTGGGACCCCACCGCCGTAGAGCAGCCATGAACCCTCGTGCATCGGGACGGGGCGAGCGCGCTCATCGTTGGCGCCGGGACCCCACCGCCGTGGAGCAGCCATGAGCCTTGGCTCATCAGGATCCGTAGCGCGCTCATCATTGGCGCCGGCACCCCGCAGCGGTGGAGCAGCCATGAGCCCGGGTGTATCGGGACCGGTCGCGCGCACTCGTCTGGCGCCGGCACCCCGCAGCGGTGGAGCAGCCATGAGCCCGGGTGTATCGGGACCGGTCGCGCGCACTCGTCGTTGGCGCCAGGACCCCATCGCGGTGGAGCAGCCATGAGCCCGGGTGTACCGGAACCGGTCGCGCGCGCTGGTCGTTGGCGGTGGAACCCCACCGCCGTGGAGCAGGCATGAGCATGCTGGCCCAGGGAGAGTTCCATCCGTTCACCGCGGCCGGCCGCCGGTTCCTCTACCTGGTGCCGAGCGCGGCGGTGTTCGCGCTCGACGAGCCGGCGGCGGCGCTGATCGACGGCCTCGCGGGCCGGCGGGTGCCGCGCGAGGACCTGCTCGCCGACGTCGGCGCGCGGTTCCCCGACAGCGACCTCGGGCAGACGCTCGACGAGCTCGAGCAGGTGCACGCGGTGCGCGCCGTCGCCGCGCCCGCGCCTCCGCCGCCCCCGGCGCCGGCGATCATTCCCCTGACCCCGTTCCCGCTGACGACCGCGGTGCTGAACGTCACCAACCAGTGCAACCTCAGCTGCACCTACTGCTACGAGTACAGCGAGGACAAGATCGTCGACACCACCACCGGGGCGCAGCCCAAGTTCATGAGCGAGGAGACCGCCCGCAAGAGCGTCGACCTGCTGATGAACGAGTCGGGCGACAACCGGGTGGTGCACGTGAGCTTCTTCGGCGGCGAGACCCTGATGAACTACCCGGTCCTCAGCCGCGTCGTCCCCTACGCCCGCGAGCAGGCCGAGGCCCGGGGCAAGCGGGTCGAGTTCAACCTCACCACGAACGCCACCCTGCTCACCGGCGAGATGATCGGGTTCCTCGCCGAGAACGACATCTCCGTGACCGTGTCCATCGACGGCCCCCGCGAGATGCAGGACCGCTTTCGCGTCTTCCACGACGGCGGCGGCAGCTACGACGTGCTGCTCCCGCGGGTGCGCGAGCTGCTGCGGCGCCACACCAGCCGGCCCATCGGGGCCCGGGTGACCCTGACCTCGCAGGTCAGCGACGTCGTGAGCATCTACCGGCACCTGACCGAGGAGATCGGGTTCCAGGAGGTGGGGTTCGCGCCGGTGACGACCTCGCCGGGGCGCGAGTACGCGCTCGGGGGGCAGGGGTTCGACCAGATGGTCGAGCAGTTCACGGCCCTCGCCGACGAGTTCCTCGAGGCGGCGCTGGCGGGAAGGCACCACGGGTTCTCGAACGTGAGCGAGACTCTCGAGGAGATTCACAAGGGCGCCAGCAAGGCCTATCCGTGCGGGGCCGGGCTGGGGCTGGTGGGGGTCGCCACCGGCGGCGACGTCGCCCTGTGCCACCGGTTCGCGGGCTCGGACGAGCACAAGCTGGGCACCGTCGAGGACGGCCTCGACCGGGAGGCCCAGAACGCGTTCCTGGAGCGTCACCACCTGGCGAACAAGACCGACTGCCACACCTGCTGGGCGCGCCCCCTGTGCTCGGGCGGGTGCTACCACGAGGCGCACACCCGCTACGGCACGAGCGAGCGGCCGAACCTGCACTACTGCGAGTGGATCCGCGGCTGGACCGACGTCTGCCTGCGCGTCTACGGCGAGCTGGCCGAGCGGAACCCCGGGTTCCTGCGCCGGTTCGAGTGAACGGCGGTGAGACCATGAGACACCTGAGAGCGATCAACCAGAAGGCCGCCCGCGTCGAGCGGACCGTCGCCGCGCCGGCGCCGGACGCGTCCCCCGACGGGGACGTCGTCGCGCTGCAGCAGGGCTCGGGCCCTCCCCAGCAGCCGGAGGGGCCGCACATCCCGCTGGGCTGCTCGCTCGTCTTCCAGCCGGGCTGGGAGGCGGACCGCAACGGCGGCACCGCCGGCCTGTGCCAGCCGGTCGAGCGCGACCTGTTCGACTGCCACCGCGGCTGCTTCTGGCCGGCGCACGTGCCCGACCAGCTCAACCACACGCCCGACTGGACCGGCAAGTGCGCCGCCGCCCAGAAGGACTGGCGCAACATCGACCTGATCTTTCCGTAGGCGCTCGCGCCCCGCAGGCGGTCGCAGCCGTGGAAAAACCCCGCCTCCCGGGGGGCGCCGCCTCCGGTACAGGCGCTGACTCTTGGGGAAGCCGCCCCGGAGTGGAGGCGACGACTTTTGGCGGGCTGGTGAGGCGGGGCGCCGCAGGGCGCCGCCAGGAACGTCTGACAACGGTTCCGGGCGGCGCGACATCGAGGTCGCGTTCGGAGTTTCGCCGCGCCACCCTGAGGCGCAAGGACAGTGATCGATATAAGGTTGCGAACTACACCCAGGTGCAGCCCGTGTTCTACGGGATGGCACTCTCGGCAAGGTAATTTGCGTCACCGTCCCAAGCGACCAGCAGCCCGCCCCTCGTTCCGGAGACATCGACCCATGCGCAAGCTGGCCTGCACGTTCGCGATCCTGAGCGCCCTCTCCGGCGGCGCGGCGGCCCAGCCCGCCGGCGGGCTGACGGGCGGCGACGGCACCTTCTACGTCGGCGCGTTCCCCAACCGCATCTACGTCATCGACGAGGCGACCGAGCAGGTCGTCGACACCATCGAGATGACCCTCGGGGGCCCGCCCAACGACATGCGGATGTCCGCCGACGGCTCCCGCATGTACATGCGCGACCGCACGTTCGAGCACATCGAGGTCATCGACCTCGAAACGAGGAGCACCATCGACACCTTCACCCTCAGCGAGGGCTCGACGCAGGTGCGCATCCGCAGCATGGTGGTGTCGCCCGACGACGCCTACGCCGTCCTCCTCGCCGACACCGCCATCAAGCACGCCGACCGCTTCGAGATCGCCCCCCGCCGGCTCCTCCAGGTGGACCTCGCCTCGCACGAGGTCATGCGGGAGATCCCGTGGCCGGACGGCGAGGAGCGGACCGGCGCGAGCATGATGTTCTCGCCCGACGGCGGGCTGCTCTACCTGTTCGGCGGGGAGATCATCGTCCTCGACACCGAGTCGTTCGAGGTGGTCGACCGGTGGGAGCTGTCGTCGATCGAGGCGCCCGACCTGGAGCGGTTCAGCTTCGGCTTCGGCGTCGACCGGAACGAGGAGCCCGGCTACTTCACGAACCTCTTCCGCGTGCGCGACCCGGTCCAGAACCGGCGCCTGATGGGCATCGCCCGCATCAACCTCGCCCGGCGTGACGTCGACTTCTACACCCTCGGGCCCGACCAGCCCCTGTCCTCGTTCTCCCTCGCGCCCGATCGGCGCAAGGCCTACGCCGTCCTCAAGCGCATCGGCCACTACGAGATCTGGACCTTCGACCTCGAAGGGCGGCAGGTCGAACGGCGCGAAGTCTTCGAGGGGCGCCCCCGCATGTCGCTGGCCGTAAGCACCAACGGCCAGCTCCTCTACGTCCACCAGGCCGGCGCCACCATCGACCTCCACGAGGCCTCCACCTACCGCTACCTGCGCACCATCAGCCTCGACGGCGACATGACCAACCTGTTCCTGGTTCCCAACTGAGCAGGACCCGCAGGCGGCTCCAGCGCTGGTAGCAACGCCATCCGGGGCTGAACCGACTGGGTCGAGGCACCGATCGGCGAGGCGTCGAGCCACTCAGGCAGTTTCATCCTCGCACCTCCCGGATTCTCGCTCGCTGCGTGGTGGCTGCCTGTCACCCGGGGATCGACGCCATGCGCGCCCGCATGCGCGAGCTGGGGGGCGGCGGGTCTTCCTCGACGACGGGAACTGGTACCGGGACCTGAAGCCGGATCGCGTCCGGCGAGGTGGTCGAGACATGACCAGCTCCCGTATCCGCATGACGGGGTCCACTCTCGCGTTGACACCTATTACGTGCACACATATTATGTGACGCATGAACGTGACGATGTCGATCGACGAGCGCGTGATCGCCGAAGCCCGGCGTATCGCCGCGGTCCGGGGAACCAGCCTGAATCAGCTCGTTCGCGACTTCCTGAACGAGTTGACGCGGGTGGACGACGCCGAGTCGGTGGTCGCACGGCTCGACGCTCTGTGGGCCGAGGAGAGCTATCGCTCGCAGGGTCCGTGGGCGCGCGAGGAGCTGCATGAGCGGGCGTGAGTTTCTGGACACGAACGTTCTGATCTACGCGCACGATGCGCGGGACCGGCGCAAGCGGGCCCGCGCCCGCGAGCTGATTCGGCGCCTCATCCGCGAGCGCCGGGGCGTCCTGTCGCTGCAGGTCCTGCAGGAATTCTTCGCCGCCGCCACGCGGAAGCTCGGGATGAGCAGCGAGGAAGCGAGACTTCGTATCGTGCAGTACTCCCGTCTCGACGTCGTGACGCTCGGCGCCGCCGATGTGATCGCGGCGATCGATCTGCACCGGCTGCATCACCTGTCGATCTGGGACGCGCTCGTCGTGCGGGCGGCGCTGAACGGCGCCTGTACGACGCTGCACACCGAGGACATGCAGTCCGGCTACGTCGTCGACTCACTGACGCTGAGGAATCCGTTCCAGTCACGATCGTGATGCGCAGGCCTCGGCCGCCACGGGCGTATCGTCTGTCGTCCCTCCGCCAACCCGGGCGCGAGGCCCCGCCATCGCCGGCGGCGCCTCCGTAACCGTTCCGCGCGCCTGGCGCCTGCCTGGCGCGCCCCCGCCTCTCGTAGCGACCCGGGACCCCCGCACATGCTGCTTCGATTGCTCCGGACCTTCCTCCGGCCGTACCGCGGGTGGTTGCTCGGCGTGGCCGCCCTGCAGTTGTGGGCGGCCCTCGAGACGGCCCAGGCCCGCGGGTTCGTCGAGGAGATGCCCGACGGCCTCGAGGCGGCGATCGCCCAGGGCGGGACGAACGTGTCCGGGGGGCAGCGGCAGCGGCTGGCGATGGCCCGGGCGCTGATCGGCGACCCGGACATCTACCTCTTCGACGACTCGTTCTCCGCCCTCGACCTTGCCACCGACCGGCGGTTGCGGCACGCGTTGAGGCCCGTCACCCGGGACGCCGCCGTCGTCGTCGTCGCACAGCGGGTGTCGACGATCCTCGACGCCGACCAGATCCTGGTGCTCGACGGCGGGACGGTGGTCGGGCTCGGCCGGCACGAGGAGCTGCTGGCCGGCTGCGGCACCTACCGGGAGATCGTCGAGTCGCAGCTCGGGGCGGAGGAGCGGGCATGAGCGCCGAGGGCACGCCCCCGCCCCGCACCCTGAAGCAGACCGAGCGCGTCCGGCCGGGCGGACCCGGCGGCGGGCCGCTCGGCGGGGGCATGGTCGCCCAGAAGGCGATGCGCTTCGGGCCCTCGGCGAGACGGCTGCTGGGGCGCCTGCGCCCCGGGTCCTCGTCCAGCTGGTCAGCACAGTATCCGCATCAACGACCAATGGCGTATCTGCTTCGTCTGGACGGATCAGGGTGCGAGAGAAATCGAGATCACCGACTATCACTGAGGGGCAGCCACCATGACCTACGTCACTCCCATCCATCCCGGCGAACACCTTGCCGAGATACTGGCCGAGCTCGGAATCAGCCAGTACCGGCTGGCCCGGACCATTGGCGTACCCCCGCGGCGAATCAACGAGATCGTCCACGGCCGACGGTCCGTCACGGCAGACACGGCGCTGCGAATCGGGCGGGCTCTTGGAACGACCCCCGAGTTCTGGCTGAACCTGCAGCGGATGTACGACCTCGATTTGGCGCGTACCTCGGCAGACATCAGCAGCATCCGACCGCTCGTTGCGGCAGGCCAGGAGCCCACCCCGTAGACGACGCTGCTCGTCGTCCCCGCCACCCCCAGCGAGTGGTAGAAACACTCACGCTGAAGGATACTCCTCCACCGGTCTCACGCCGCGATTCACTCTGCGTCGCCTTTCTGCCGCTGCCGCCAGACGATACCAACGGATGGCTTGCTCCTCGTCCGGGAAGTCGCTACCGGGGCATCGAGCTCATCTCATCCTCAGGCACGCAACAGCCACCGCCTCAAACCAGCGGCCGGGTGTCCACGGTCACCGTGAGCACGTCGAGGTCGTAGAACTGCTCGTGCTTCACCTCCTTCGCCACGTGGCGGAGGATGCGCGGACCGACGTCGCGGACGATCTCGTGGTCCTCGTCCAGCCGGCCGAGGCGGTCTTCCAGGTTGACGTCGTCGGGACCGGCGGCGAGCTCGATCTGGAGGACGTCGTCGACCGGCCGCACCGCGACGCGGACGGGTTGCGGCTTCGACTCCTCCTGGCGCTCCAGCAGGTACAGGAACGCCTCTTCGCCGGCGAGCTGCAGGCGGTTGACGGCCAGCTCGTCCCAGCCGGCGCGTTCCGCGGCGCGGTCGAGGGCGGCGCGCAGCTTCGGGAGCGACCGCACGCCCGGCTCCAGCACGTCGTGCTGGGCGCGTTGCTTGAGGGACACCAGCAGGGTCAGGACCATGGCGACGATGCCCCCGGCGGCCATGCCGTTGTCGAGCGTGCCCCGGGACCACTCCGGCAGGTGGTCCGGAAAGATGACGCCGAACTGGAAGCCGAGGCCCACCCAGAACGAGATGCAGACGATGAGACCGCGTTCGTAGCCGAACCCGCCGGCGGTGACCAGCCGCACGCCCTGACGGAACAGCAGCACCATGAAGATGAAGACGTACGCGCCGGCGACGGGGCCGGGCACGACCTGCAGCAGCGCCGGGAGCTTGGGCATGAAGGCGGTGAGGACGATGATGATCCCGCCCCACAGGGCCACCCGCCGCGCCGCGACGCCGGTGAGGTCGGCGATGGAGATGCTGGCAGAGTAGGTGGAGTTGGGCACCGTGCCGGCGAGGCCGGAGAGCAGGTTGCCCACGCCGTCGGCGTTCAGCGCCCGCTGGACGACCTTGAAGTCCACCGGCACCGCGGCGCGGTGCGAGACCCGTTGTATCGCGATGGCGTGGCCGTAGGTCTCGATGGCGCCGATGATGGTGACGATGACGAACGGGACGAGCAGGCCCAGGAACCGCGCGTCGAACGAGAGGTCCAGGCCGGGCCAGCCGCTCCGGGGCAGGCCGACCCAGGCGGCGTCGAGCACCGGCGTCCAGCTCAGCATCCCGGACGGGGCGGCGACGAGGGTCCCCGCCACGATGCCGAAGAGGGGAGCCCACAGCCGGGCCGCGCCGCCCGCGTACAGCGACACCAGGACGATGGTCGCGAAGGCCGTGAGGGCGACCAGCGGCCGGCTCAGCGAAGCGGGGTCGACGCCGGGGGGTACCTCCGCCAGCATGTCCGTCGTGATGGGAAACAGGTTGACGGCGATCAGCATGATCACGGTGCCGCCGACCGTGGGGGTGATGAGCCGGCGGAAGACCGACAACCGCGCGGAAAAGAAGAACTGGACCAGCGACGAGACGGCCACGAGGGTCGCGAGCAGCGACAGGCCGCCCGCCGCCACCGCCGCCACCGACACGCCGATGAACGCACCGGACGTGCCCATGTAGAGGGCATAGCCGGCCCCGATCGGTCCCGCCGGCCGGGCCTGCAGGATGGTGGCGAGACCGCTGACCACGAGGGCCGCGAACACCGCCCACTCCAGGCCCTCGGGATAGTCCGCGGCGTTGAGGACGATGATGGGTATGAGGATGATGCCGGTCAGGATGACGGTGGCGACCTGCAGGCTGAGCCCGAGGGTCAGCCCGTCCGACGGCGTCTCGTCGACGGCGTAGCGCAGGCGGGAGCTCGAGGCCGGGCCCTGGGGTTCGCTCATCGGCGTCGCGCCTTCACCCGAGGAAGCGCGGGGCGATCAGCAGCACCAGGGCCGGGACGACGGTGACCGCGATGAAGTCCATGAGCACCCCGTAGCGGATCATGTCGGTGATGCGGACCCGGCCCGAGGCGTAGACGATGGCGTTGGGCGGGGTCGACACCGGCAGGGCGTCGGCCACCGAGGCGGACAGCGCGGCCGCGACCGACGGGATGATCGGGTTGACCCCGGCCGCCGCCGCGATCGAGATCACGATGGGCACCGCGATGTTCGTCGCCGCGGTGTTCGACATCGTCTCGGACAGGATGACCGTGAACAGGGCGGCCGCGAACGTCAGCGTGACCAGCTCGCTGGTCGGCACCAGCCCGGTGATGCCCTCGCCCACGACCCGGGCGAGGCCCGTCGACGCGGCCAGCCCCCCCAGGGCGAGCCCGCCGCCGAACAGCAGGATGGTCCCCCAGTCGATCTCGGCCGCCTGCTTCCAGGTGATGGTGGTGGGCTCGGTACGGCTGATGGGCAGCAGGAACAGGAGCGCCACCCCGGCGAGCGCGGCCACCGCCTCGGGCACGCTGGCGAGCACCGAGGCCGCCACCGGATGGTCGGCCCCCAGCACGAGAGCGAGCAGGCCGGGGCCCACCCACAGGCAGACGGTGACGCCGAACGCGATCACGGCGTTGATCTCGCCGCGGCGCCACGGCCCGAGGGCGGCCTTGCGCTCGGCGATGATGCGGTCGGTGCCCGGTATCTCCTTCATGCCGGTCTGTCCGACCCAGTTGAGGTAGACGAAGACGATCGCCATCAGCACGCACACGATGGGCACCGAGAACAGCATCCACTGCACGAACGTGATGCGGAAGTCGAGCTGCTCGCTGAGCATCCCCACCGCGATAAGGTTCGGCGGGGTGCCGACCGGCGTCGCCATGCCGCCGCGCGAGCAGCAGTACGTCGTCATCAGCATCAGCGCCGTGCCGTACTTCTTGGGGATGTCCGCCGTCGACTCCATGAACCGGATCAGCGATACGCCGAGGGGGACGAGCATCGCCGCCGTCGCGGTGTTGCTCATCCACGCCGACAGGGCGGCGGCGATGAGGCCGTAGGCGAACAGGATGCGCGTCGGCCGGGCCCCGATGATCGGCAGCGACAGGACCCCGAACGCCACCCGCTCGTTGACGCGGTGCACGAAGAGGGCCCGGGCGAGGATGAAGCTGCCGATGAACAGGAAGATGGTCGTGCTGGCGAACGGCCGGAAGGTCTCGCCGGCCGGCGCCACCTGGAGGAAGATCGCCAGCGTCGGCCCCAGCAGCGCGGTGACGGCCAGCGGCACCGCCTCGGTAACCCAGAACACGATGACGAGGGCCATGACCGCCGCGAGCCGGTGCCCCTCGGGCGTCAGCGACTCGAAGGGCCACGCGAGGACCAGCAGGAACGCCAGCGGTCCGACCACCAGGCCGATCTTCCGCCGCTTCTCGTCGAACTGGGCCTCGGCGGCGGTCTTGGTGGGACGCAGGTCTCTCGGCTCGGTTCCGGCCGTCGACGACGGGGGCTCAGATGTCATTAGCTGGTCGATCTATCACACTTCCGGGCCGCGTCAAAGCCGCTCGGCCGGCCGCTTCCGCGCACGACGCCGGCAGCGGCTCGTGGCAGAGCGACCCCGCCACGTTCCACGGGAGCACCCCGACGGCCCGACCGCTCCCAGAAGGCTGCGGCGTCGCGCGGCTCTGCGCGCCGCGCCCTGACGTGCTATCCTCTTGGTGGAGATTCCCGGCTTCGACGAGGAAGGTGCCCTGTGATGGACCATACGGTTTTCGCGCTCATCGGCACGCTCGGCGTTCCCGAGCTCATCATCATTTTCCTGATTCTGATGCTCATCTTCGGCGCCAACCGGCTGTCCGGGCTCGGCCGCGGCATGGGTCAGGCCATCCGCGGGTTCAAGGACGAGATGGGCGCGAAGGAGAAGGCCGAAGCCGACCCGCCGCGCGACGCCTGACCCGGCCGCTGACGCGGCGTTCGTCCCACCGTACGCAGGAAGGCCGGCGCGCCCCATGAGGCACGCCGGCCCTGCGCCCAATCCGCATCCCACCGGAATCCGGCGGACCTTCGGGGTCGCTTTCCGCCTGCCAATCGCCGCCTGCGGTTCCGCTTGGCGCCCGACCAACCCGTTCGGGATTCCGCGCCGTTTCGCGTGCAGAGCCCCTAGTCGAGGCCGAGGTCGCGCATGTGCGTCACCAGGTCCCGCCCCGCCGTTGACGGGTTGACCCGCTTGTCGATGCGCAGGATGCGGCCGTCGCCGCCGATGATGAAGGTCCAGCGGGCAGGGAACCCGCGCCCGCCCGAGGGCACCACCCCGTAGGCCTCGGCGACCTCGCGCGTGGGATTGCTCAGGATGGGGAAGCCGGCGCCGAGCGACTCCGCGAACCGCCGGTTCGTGTCGGGGTCGTCGGTGCTGATCATGAAGTACGCCATGTCGATGGCGTTCAACGCGTCGCTGGATTCACGCAGCGACCTGCACTGGGCCGTTCAACCGCCGGTGAACGCCATGGGGAACCAGGCCAGCACCACCGGCGTCCCCGCATAGTCGGAGAGGCTGTGGGTCCTGCCGTCGCTGCCCGGCAGGCTGAACGCCGGCGCCGCGTCGCCGGCCTTCAACGGCTGGGCCGCCGCTCCCCTCACGCCCACCGCCGCCACGGCCACCAGGACCACGACGCAGAGCGCAACGAGCATTCTCATCTCTCTCCTGCTCCTTCGATTCGACGCCGCCTCCGCTGCGGGCGGCCGGCCCGCCGGGACGCGGCATCCTATCACGCCCTGTCCCCGCGGCCCCCGGAGCCCGCCGGCCCGTCGCCGGCCGCGGGGTCGAGCACCCCGATGTAGGGAAGATGCCGGTAGCGCCCGGCATGGTCGAGGCCGTAGCCGACCACGAACCGGTCGGGGATGGTGAACCCCACGTGCTCGATGTCGACCTCGACCCGGCGGCGCGAAGGCTTGTCGAGCAGGGCCACGGTGCGGAGGGAGCGGGGCCGGCGGGGGCGCACCGCGTCGATGAGCGACGCCAGGGTCCGCCCGGTGTCGACGATGTCCTCGACGATCAGCACGTCGCGGCCCGCGACATCGTCCTCGAGGTCCTTCAACAGCCGCGGCGGGCCGGACGGGCGCGTTCCCGTCCCGTAGCTCTCGAGCCTGACGAAGTCGACGGTGGCCGGCCTCGCGAGCGCCCGCATCAGGTCCGCGAGGAAGACGACCCCGCCCTTGAGGACCGACACCAAGTGCACCTCGCACCCCTCCGCGTAGCCCGCGCACACCTCGGTTCCGAGCTCACGGACGCGCTCCTGGATCCGATCCGGGGCGAACAGGACGGACGGGACCGGTCCGTGGCTCATGCGCGAAGCGGGTTGCACGGGAGACGCGGGACGCACGAAGAGAGTGACGGGCCGCCGGCGGGCACCCCTTTGCCCAAGGCGACCGCCGCGCATTCGACCGGCAGGCCCCTGCGCAACGCGCGGTCTTCACCACAGGCTGCAAGCGTCGAGGAAGTGGTGGGCGCTAGTGGATTCGAACCACTGACCCCCGCCGTGTGAAGGCGATGCTCTACCACTGAGCCAAGCGCCCACTCCGCGGTCGGCGGCCCATTGTACCTCACGCCGGCAACCGGCGGCCAATCACGGCACCGCGTCGAGCAGCGCCCGCAGCATGCGGGCGTAGCTGGCGTCGGCATCCGCGTGCTCGTCCGTCGCCGCGTCGGTGAACGCCACGACGGTCCCGGCGACGTTGGCGCTGTCGCCCGGCGCCCCCGCCTGCAGGCCGTCGGCCCCGACGTCGGTCACCAGCACCTTGGTCTCTGCGACCGAGGCCATGTTGAGGTCCATGTAGACGTCGCGATAGCTGCCGGCGGCCAGCTTCTGCTCGACGTAGATCGAGGGGTCCATGCGGGCCGACACGACCATCAACTGTCCGGGAAAGCGGAGGGCGGCCACGAACCGGTCGTCGCCCTGCGGGCCCTCGGGATCCCGGGCCGCGATGCTGTCGAGCTGCGCGCTCTCGAGGGCCGCGGCCAGCTGCCCCGCCAGCGACGCCGACTCCTGGGCCTGCGCCCCGGAAGCGGCGCCCACGATGAGCACCGTGACCGCCGCAACCACCGCGGGTCTCGCTACGCACCGAACGCATCCCAACATGGTTCCCTCCTATGTCCTGAGCAGCTTCTCGTCCTCCTCCGTCGACTCCTTCGCCAACGACACGGAAACCCGCCGAGCCACGCGGCGCCGGGGCCGTGGACGCCGGCGACCGGCAAGGGCTCCGCGCGGCGGGGCGGCAGCGTGCCCGGCACGGCGACGATCGAGCGCACACAGTCCGCGCCGCCGATGCTCCGCGCCGACCCGCCGCAACCAGGCTGATGAACGGGTTCCTCGGGCCATTCTACACCCGGCCCGGACCTCGGGGCCGGAAAAACGGGCCGGTCACGACAGCGCGTAGCCGGGGCTGCGCAGCGCCTTGATCTTGTCGCGCAACGCCGCCGCGCGCTCGAACTCCAGGTTGGCCGCCGCCGCCCGCATCTCCGTCTCCAGCGACCGCAGGTGGGCGTCGAGCTCGCCCTGCGTCCCGAACGTCTCGGCCGTCTCGCGGACCGCCGGCACCGTCACGTAGTCCCGTTCGTACACACCGGACAGGACGTCGTCGATGTCCTTCACGATCGATTCCGGCGTCAGCCCGTGCTCGCGGTTGAACGCCTCCTGCAGCGTGCGGCGGCGCTGCATCTCGTCGAGCGCGCTCCGCATCGAGTCGGTGACGACGTCGGCGTACATGATCACCAGCCCGTTGACGTTGCGGGCGGCCCGGCCCGAGGTCTGGATGAGCGAGCCGGACGACCGCAGGAAGCCCTCCTTGTCGGCGTCGAGAATCGCCACCAGCGACACCTCGGGCAGGTCGAGGCCCTCCCGCAGAAGGTTGATGCCCACGAGCACGTCGAACACGCCGCGCCGCAGGTCCCGCAGGATCTGGACCCGCTCCAGGGTCTCCACCTCCGAGTGCAGGTAGCGCACCTTGACCCCGAGCTCCTGGTAGAACTGCGTCAGGTCCTCGGCCATCCGCTTGGTGAGGGTGGTGACGAGCACCCGCTCGCGCCGCTCGGCCCGCTGCCGGATCTCGTGCAGCAGATCGTCGACCTGCCCCTTCACGGGACGGACGTCGACGAGGGGGTCGATCAACCCGGTGGGACGGATGATCTGCTCGACGACCACCCCCTGGCTCTGGTCCAGCTCGTACGGTCCCGGGGTGGCCGACACGAAGACCACCTGGCCCACGCGGCTCTTCCATTCGTCGAACGTGAGGGGGCGGTTGTCGAGGGCCGAGGGCAGGCGGAACCCGTGCTCCACCAGCATCTCCTTCCGCGAGCGGTCGCCGTGATACATGCCGCGCACCTGCGGGACCGTCTGGTGGCTCTCGTCCACGATGGTCAGGGCGTCGGGCGGCACGTAGTCGAGCAGGGTCGGCGGCGGCTCGCCGGCGGCCCGGCCCGTCAGGTGCCGGGCGTAGTTCTCGATGCCGTGGCAGTAGCCGATCTCGCGCATCATCTCGAGGTCGAACATCGTCCGCTGGTGCAGCCGCTGCGCCTCGAGCAGCTTGCCGATCGACTCGAGGTCGCCGCGGCGTTCGCCGAGCTCGGCCTTGATGGCCTCGACCGCTTCGAGGGTGCGCGCCTTCGGGGTCACGAAGTGCGACTTCGGATACACCGCCAACTTGTCGTGGCGCCGGAGGGTCCGGCCGGTGACGGGGTCGAAGCTGACCAGCTCGTCGACCTCGTCGCCGAAGAGCTCGATGCGCACGCCGACGTTCTCGTACGAGGGGTGCACCTCGACGACGTCGCCGCGCACGCGGAACGTGCCGCGATCGAAGTCGTGATCGTTCCGCTCGTACTGGATCTCGACCAGCTTGCGCAGGATCCAGTCGCGCTCGACGCGCTGCCCCCGCTCGAGCGGCAGCATCAGCCCGTAGTACGCCTCGGGCGATCCGAGCCCGTAGATGCACGACACGCTGGCCACGATCACGACGTCCCGCCGCTCGAACAGGGACCGCGTGGCGGAGAGCCGCATGCGGTCGATCTCGTCGTTGATCGTCGCCTCCTTCTCGATGTACGAGTCGGTGGCGGGCACGTAGGCCTCGGGCTGGTAGTAGTCGTAGTAGCTGACGAAGTACTCGACCGCGTTGTGGGGGAAGAACCGCCGGAACTCGAGGAACAGCTGAGCGGCGAGGGTCTTGTTGTGCACCATCACGAGGGTGGGGCGGTTCACCTCGGCGATGGTCCGGGCCATCGTGAACGTCTTTCCGGAGCCGGTCACCCCGAGCAGGACCTGGTGGGGGTCGCCGCGCCGCAGGCCGTCGGTCAACTCCTGCACCGCGCGGGGCTGATCGCCGCGCAGCTCGAAGTCGCTGACGAGCTCGAACCGATCGTAGGTGGAGGGCACGGGAGCCTCTCGGTGACGGCGGCGGCGCGCGCGACCGGCGACGAGACCTCGCCCGGTCGGCTCGAACCAGGCAGCTCCCGAGCGTGAGTCGCGGAGTTTCGCGCCGGCGAAAACCCCCAACGCGGCCGTCAGGCCGCGCGGTCGCGCTAGCGCGGCACAGGTTGCTCGATGTAGGGCGCGAAGTAGCCTTCCCGGGTACGGATCCGCGCGTCGTCGAGCTCCGGCCGATCCCCCCGCAGGCTCACCGTCACCCGGCGCCACGCGCCGTCGGTGGTCCTGTCCGTGGCCACGTAGCCGAGCGAGTAGCGGGCCTCCAGCTCCTCGCGAATCTCCCCGTAGATCTCGTCCAGATCGTCCCGCGAGATCGGAAAGTAGGCGCGCCCCCCCGTCAGCTCCGCGATCTGCCGCAGCCGCTGGCGCTCCCGCATCTGCGCCATGGTCCGCCGCTGGGCCTGGAACCCGATGGCGTAGACGGTCACGTCGGAGGCCCGCAGCAGGTCGCGCAGCTCGCTGTAGCGCAGCCGGCTCCGGGTGTCGGCGCCGTCGGTGTAGAGCAGCAGCAGCTTGCGTCCGTCCTGTGCGAAGGCGCCGTCGAGATAGACGCCGAGAGCGTCGTAGAGGGCGGTCATCCCCTCGGCCCGCTGACCTCGCAGCCGCTCCACGAGCCGGGGGAAATCCACCTGCGTGAAGCGGCTCACCCGCACCTGGGTGTCGAACTCGACCAGGGTCATGTCGGCCGCGAAGTCCAGCCCCCGCAGGAACCGGATGGCCGCGGTCTTGGCGAACGACGCGTCGACGGTCATGCTGCCGCTGACGTCGAAGAGCACGCCGAGATGCAGCGGGATGCGATCGCTGTCGAGCCGGAGCCCGCGCGAGAAATAGGCGATGCTCTGCTCCCGCCCTTCCTCCAGCACGCGGAAGTCGTCGGCCGTCAGCCCGGAGATCGGCTCGCCGTCGTCGTCGACGACAGTGACGCCGAACCGAACGAGGTCGACGCCGCTCCGGAACACCGGCTGCGCGGAGGCCGCGGCCGCCCCCGCGAGAACCAGGACGACCGACGTCACGACTCGGTGCATGGCGCTCTCCCGCTTCGGATGTCGGCAATCTTATCCGATTCCCCCTCGCCGGACCGGCGCCGGTCGAGGGCCGCCCCGACTATAATGGAGACTCGGGCCGCTTCGGAGCGGCCCGAACGGTCAGCAGCATGAAGTGCCTCGCCGTCTGCCAGGACGAGCTCCTCGTTCGACTCCTGGCCCGGACGCTCAAGTCGCGCCTCGACGTCGAGTTCATCGTCGAAGACCGGCTCCTGGGGCGGCGCCTGGAAGACGCCGGCATCGCCGTCCACGTCGGCAACCCGCGCCGGGTCGACACCTGGCTCAAGGCCGACGTCGGTCCCGCCACCTGCATCCTCGTCGAGGACTCCCCCCGCCGGAGCCCGCGCCGGACGATCGAGGCGATATGGGACGCGGGGGCGACGCTCGTGTATCTGCTCGACACCGAGCGGCCCCGGAGCCCCCGGCAGCAGGAACGGCAGCGGATGCTGACGGCGTCGGGCATCACCCGACTGGCCCTCTCCGAGCTGCTCCGGGGCGCCCTGGGGGCGGCGCTGGAGCGGTCGATCACCCGCGCGCGCGTCGAGCAGTACCAGCGTTACCTCGCCGACGCCGACCGCATCCTGATTCTCTTGCACAACGACCCGGACCCCGACGCGATGGCCAGCGGCCTCGCCCTCCGCACGCTGCTCCACCGCACCAAGGCGACCGCCATCATCGGGACGTTCCAGGCCGTCACCCGACCCGAGAACCTCCGGATGGCCAACCTGCTCGACATCCAGATCGAGCTGCTCAGCCGCCGCTCCCTCACCGAGTTCCCCCGCGTCGCCACCGTCGACGTGCAGCCGCACTACTTCGGGGGGCTGCTCAACCGCGTCGACCTGGTCATCGACCACCACCCCGCCCGCGCCGGGTACAACGCCGCGTTCAAGGACATCAGACCCGACTACGGCTCGACCTGCACCATCCTCACCGAGCACCTGCGCGCCGTCGACGCCAACATCTCCGAGCGAACCGCCACCGCCATGCTCTACGCCATCAAGTCCGACACCCTGTTCCTGTCGCGCCACACCGACGAGTCGGACCTCGACGCGTTCCGTTTCCTCTACCCCCTCGCCAACGCGGCCCTCGTCCGCAAGATGGAGGGGTCGGAGACGAATCTCGAACGGCTGGCGTGCCTGTCCACCGCGATGCAGCGCAGCCGGGTCGACGGGGCGCTCTACACGTCGCACCTCGGCGAGGTCGAGCGCGAGGACCTGATCACGTTCGTCGCCGACTTCCTGCTCCAGGTGGACGAGATCTCCTGGTCCGTGGTGTCCGGGATAGTGCGCCAGAACGTGGTGATCTGCGCCCGCAACCTCGGCGAGGCGGGCGACGCCGGCAAGTTCGTGCGTCGCTCGTTCGGCGACATCGGCAGCGCCGGCGGCCATCGCGTCATGGCCAAGGCGGTCGCGCCCGTCGACCGGTTCATCGAGAGGTTCGGGCTGATCGAGCCGGACCGCGTCGTCGCCGTCACCCACGCGCTGGCCGCGGAGTTCCTGCAGGCATCGTCGGCGTCAGAACGGCGCCGCGCCGCCGACGCACCCGGCGACGCCTGAGCGATCCCGTCTGCAGCCGCGGCAGGCGCAGCAGGCTCGGCAGCGCCGCGCCAAGGCGCTTCACGGATTCACCGGGGAGGACCAGCGCCTGTTCGACGACTTCGAGTACGCGGCGAGGACCTGGCCGCGCCGGCGGCGGGTCGTCGTGAAGGCGGAGCGCACGGACCTCGGGCCGAACACCCGCTTCCTGGTCACGAACCTGGACCTCGACGACGTTCCGCAGGGGCTGTACGAGCGCATGTACTGCGCCCGGGGCGAGATGGAGAACCGGATCAACGACCAGCAGCTGGGCCTGTTCGCCCACCGGGCCTCGTCAAGCGACTTCCACGCCAACCAGCTGCGCCTGCTGCCCAGCGGCCTGCCCTACGCTCTCATCGAGGGGATGCGCCGCATGGCCCTGTCGCCGACCGACCTCGCCAGGCCGTCGCCCAGACCATCCGCCTGAGGCTGCTCAAGCTGGGCCCCGTGGCGCTGTCCAACACCCGCGGGGTGCGCCTGCTGACGAGCCGGTCGCACCCCGCCAAGGACCTGTTCCGCCGCGTCCCCGCCGCGTCGCCGCGCAGCCCCCCCGACAACTCGTGCAACGGTTCAAGCAGCCGTTTCGCGACGGCTCCACCCATGTCGTCCTAAGACCCAATCGAGTTGATGGCGCACATGCATGTGCGCCACCTCGCGGCGACCTCCGGTCGTCCAAGTCGGCAATCCTGCCGATTTGTCATCGCCCGCCTGGCCGCTTTGGATGCGGGTCCGCCATTGAGCCTCACCCGGTTCCCCGGAAATGCGGCCGCTGTTCGAGACTGGCGTTCGAGACAGGCTCATCGCGAAACAGACGAGGATAATAGTATTCTCTCAGTGCCGTGTGGAACTCGCGCACCTGCTGTTCATAGGCCAAGGTTGCCGCTACATCGGTGCCGGCCAGAGCCTGCAGAGCGCGCTCGGCCAGCGCCGGCGGCGATAGCCAGGCAAGTGAACCGGCTAGTCTGTCCCTTCTGATGCGGCCTTCGCGATAGGCATGCGACAATGGTTCGACGGTCTGGTCGCCCACCTGTTGAAAGGCATAATACCACTTCCACTCGAAACGCTGACCGACTTCCGTGTAGTCTGCCCATTCCGGGTGACGCGCGATGAACGGTTCCATCGTTGCGGCTTTGGGCAGGTCCCAGGCGTCGTTAACCGCCTCTCTTTGGGTAAACAGTATTTCGCCGCCATCCGGCAATGGCACAATCGACTCGACCGAAACCTTGATTGCCGCCGGAACGATCACGGCGAGCGCCAGCCAGGCGCCGACCAGCGCGGTCAGGTTGACCGGGCTGCTCCAGCCAAAGCGCTCCATCAGGGCGCACACTGCCCACCAGAACCCGATATGCGAGACCACGACCAGGCTCGCCAGAGCCAGGGACGCAGCGTCGGTCCCGGCAAGCAATCCGCCGGCCCAGAGCGGCCCGATCAGGCAAAGCGCCAGGGCGCCGGCGCGCAAGGCCGCCCGCGCCACCCAGGGACTTCCTCGGCTTGCGGCGGTGGCGCAGAGCAATTCATAGCGTCCGGCGGCGCGTTCGGCCGAGCGCAAGTCGTGCAACAGCAGGATCAGCAACAGCGGGGCGAGCAGATTTGCGACGAAAGCACAGTCAAGGCGCCCAATCAAGGCAAAATCGGGATTTTCCGCGTCGGTTTCGTAAATCTGCCCTTCCAGGGCCAGAGCGCGGATATTGTGTTTCCAGGGAGAAGTATCTCGCTGCCCCTGGGCGGCGAATGCAAATTCCGAAGGCGGAGCGTAAGTCAGATGAAAGGTGTAATAGGCCACCTCGCCCCAGTCCTGATACCGGCCCATTAACACTTCCCGTTCCAGACGATCGCCTGCTATCAAATCATTCAGTTCCGTACGTTGCGACGCAATTTCCCGCACGCCGAGAAACACCGACACGACAGCGACAAAAATCGCGATTCCCAGCCAGAGCAATGCCGCACTGTCACGGGAGAGAAAGCGGATTTCCCGAAGCACGCCGGTCATGGCCGGATCCTCCCGGAAACGAAAATGCCTCCCGCCGTCAGCAACAGGAACCAGGTGAACAGCATGACCAACGCGGGAGCGGCGCGAGTCAGTCGCTCCGTGGCCGGTGCGGCCTGGAAGCTGAATTCGTCGAGTACATTCCAGTTCTCGGCCGACATCCTGGCGCGCCGTTCGGACGCCATGTCGTTGTCGCGATTGATGTCGATGATGTAGTCGAGTTGCTCGACATGAACCCGGTTGAGACCTTGCACGAAATCAAAACGCACTTCTTCGGCCTCGCGCAGGAACCGATGATGGGTCGCAAGATCGGTGCCCGAAAGCGCTCGCGAACCCGCGGAGACCGCCACAACCGGCGAAAGCCAGCCAAATGACTCGGCAAACCGGGCCTGCCGCGCTTCGAGCGCCATTCGCTCTTCGGCAAATCTGTTCATTACGTCGGTCAGTGCGGCCTCGCTCACTTCCGTGACGACTCCGCGAAAGTTCACCGGCAAATCTTCCACGCGTTCGACATCGTATTGCGCCAGCAGATTCGCCTGAAGCTGCAAGTACTCGGGAGCGCCGGCATAGAGGCCGTCTCCGACTTCGCGCAATTCGTCCTGCATCCGCAAGTCGGCCTCCAGCCTCCCTTCGGCCGGCATGACCGTGCTGGCGGCTTCTACCGCCGAGCGCGGGAGGATCAGTACGGCGCCGAGCCAGAACAGCGCGAGAATGCCGAGACCAAGACTTCGAGACCTGACCAGCGCTGAGACGAGCAGGATCAGGCTGCACCAGACCAGTGAATACAGCGCGTAGATTCCGATGAGGCCTGCGCCTGCAAGCAGGCTTTCCCCTCGCGCAACGGCAACCGCCGTCACGACGAAAAGCGGCAGCAGCACCACCAGCGTGACACCAGCCAGGGCGACCCACTTGCCCAGGCAAAGCATGACTCCGGTCACGTTCTGGGCCAGCAGCGGCGCGAGGGTGTTCTCTTCACGCTCGCGGACTATCAGGCCATGTCCGATTGCGATCAGCAGCAGGGGCACGAACAGTTGATAAACCAGGGCGGCGTTCAGCGCTTCAAAGCTGCCAATATTGGCGCCGGCTCCGGCGTCGGCGAACATCGCGGTGTTCTGCCGGTGGGCTTCCAGGAATATCGATTGTCCGGTTACGGCGTCGACACCCGGGTCTACCACGGACAGGGGCGGAGGAACTCGAAAGACATAGTGCCCGTAATGCACCATTCGGTGGGGGTGGCGATCGGGTTGGGACAGAAAGGCCTCTTCCGCCAGCGCCTGCTGTTCGCTGCGTTGCTGATGCTCGGCGCTCATCCTGAGCGCGGTGAGAACACTGGTTGCAGTCAGCAACAGGGCGAACACCAGTAATGCGCTCAAGGCCAGCCGCGATCTGAGCCAAAGTCTCCACTCTTCTCGTGCGATCGAAAAAACACTGTTCATCATGCCGCCGCCCTCCCCGCAAAGCTCTCATGGACTGCCTCGGTGTCGATGCGGTCAACGCCGGGCGACCGGTCAAAAGTACCTACGAGTTCGCCGTTTCGCAGCAGGTCGATACGGTCGGCTACATGGCAGGCGCCATACACGTCATGGGTGACCAGAAGGATGGTTCTTCCGGCGTCGGCAAGATCCCGCACCAGGCGGTTGAAATCATCGATTGCAACCGGGTCCAGGCCCGAAGTCGGCTCGTCCAGCAACAGGATCGGTGTATCACGCAGAATGGCGAGGGCAATTGCCACCTTCTGGCGCATACCCTTGGAATACGTTTGCATCCGCATGCCGCGAGCTCCGGATTGCAGCGCCACTCGGTCGAGCACATCGTCGAACGCGCTCCGGTCCGTGTTTGTCTCGGCAAGCGACAGGAAATACCCCAGATTCTCATAGGCGTTCAGGTGGCCATACAGGCTGGCCGCCTCCGGCAGATAGGCTATAGCCCGCCGGGTGCCGCTGAGATTTTCGCCCACTTCCCTGCCCTGTACCTGCACACTTCCGCCGGCTGGCGTGAGGAATCCGAGGAAGGTCAGCAAAGTCGTCGACTTACCGGCGCCGTTTCCGCCGAGCAAGGCGTGAACCTCGCCCTGAGCAATCCGGAAAGTAACGTCCTTCAGGACTCGCTGGCCGGAACGAATTACGCTGAGCGACTCCGCCGCCAGCACCGGCGTCTCGATGAGGGACGATTCTCGCGTTGTGTTCGCCGGTGGATCGGATGGCGCCGTTTTGTCGGAAACAACCATGAAAGCACTCCTCGACAGCGGAACTAGAAGTTTACGGCCAACGAAAGGCGGTAGCGACGCGGTGCGCCCGGCTCGACCCAAACGTCTGCATGTGAATTGGTGTAGTACAACTCGTCAAATACGTTGTCAAGGTCAAAGCGAAGGGTTAGTCGCTCGGTAGGTCTGATCTGGCCAAAGAACCGTGCGGTGGTATAGCTGGGCAAGGTGAAGTCAAAGGCAGTCCACCCAAGCCGGCTGTCAGTGTATTGAACGCCGCCGCCCACCTGCGCGGGCATGCCTGCCGCCTCGAAACCCTGGCTGACTTGCAGGCTCGCCTGATGTGCTGGCGAGTTGATGAGCGGGTCACCGGCCTCAATGGTCGCGCCAAAGTCCGCATCGGGATTGCTGTTGGTGAATGCGGCGTCGATGTACGCGTAGGAAAGCCATAGATCGAAGCCACCCTCGAAGGCAAGGTCCGCGTCAATTTCAATTCCGCGGCTGCGTGCTTCACCGGCATCCAGAGAAGACCACCCGAGTGCAACCGCCGCGTCCCGATCGTCGTTCACCAGAATGTTGCTTTGGTCTAGCTGGAACAGCGAAAACCCGACCGGGCCGGAGACCTCTTCAGAGAATTGCGCCAAATCCAACTTCAGCCCGACTTCTGCAGACTCGGTGATGTTGGGGGCAAATTGGTTGCCCCGAAAGTCGGAACCTGGTTGCTGGCGGAAACCTTCGCCGTAGGACGCGTAGAGGAGGCGCGTCGCTCGCCTACCACGACAACCTCCTCCACGACTTGTCCGGGGTCGCCTGTCTGTGAGTCGCCTGGCTGTGGGTCGCCTGCCTGTGAGTCGCCTGCCTGTGTTGTTTGTGCTGCAACGGGCAGCAGGTAGGGTACCGTGAGTGCGGCAGCGAACGCGAGCGCCACCGGCATGGATGTGTGTCTGGTCATTTGTCTCGATCCATAACCCGGATATTGCACGAGTTCAGTTGAAAAACAGCGGAATGCAGAGGTCGCCGGTGCCGACGACGTCCTCGAGAATGAGCGTCCGGTCGCCGTCGAAACCGCGGATGATCGGCCGGCTCGTGCCCGGCCCGAAGCTGCGGCTCGCGATGCCCGGGTCGTTCTGCAGCGCCTCGCCGATCGTGTTGGCGCCCTCCGCCGCGATGTCGAACGAGTCGAGGGTGGTGACCGCGTTGAACGCCTCCAGCGTCGTCTCGGCGCCGGCGACCGAGGCAGTGACCGTCAATTCCTCGTGGACCGCCGACAGGCCGAGCACGAAGTCCACCTCGGCCGTTTCACCGGCGGCGACGGTGACCGTCCGGCGGTCCGCGGTGAGGTGCTCGCGCTGGGCGAGCACCTCGTACGAACCGGCCGGCACGCCGTCGATCTCGAACCCGCCGTCGTCATCGGTCAGGCCCACCGCCCCCGCGCCCACCACGACGATCATCGCGCCGTGGACCGGTACCCCGTTGTCCTCCAGCATGACCCGGCCGCCGACGGCGCCGGTCTCCTGCGCCCGTACAGGCATCACCGGAAAGGCGCCCGCCGCCAGGGCGGCCCCGACAAACGTGTTGCAGTCAATCCAGACATGAGATTCTCCTCGTATCCCGAACCTGTTCCACAAGCGGTCCCGCGCCACGCCGCACCGCCGGCCGTGCGCGGCCGGCATGCCCGTACCGGGGATCGCCACGGGCGACCGTGAGGCGGGGCATGCAGAACCACCGCGACCCGCACGCGCCGAGACGACGGCGACCGTGACGTGATCGACCGATGCGCGGAGTGAAGAAGCTGGCGGCCGGGGGTGAACCCGCCGTTGCACCGAGAACGAGGGCCCGCCCGACCAGGCGTGGAGCGGGCGCATACGGAGCATCCCCAGCCGACGAACGACGCCGTCAGGCGGGATGCTGCTTCGCTCGATTGCAGCGGGAAGAACTTCGCCCCGGCCCGTCAGACGGGCGGAGCGCGGGCGGGGAGGCGGGAGAAGCGATCGGATGCAAACCATCCGCCGCGGGAGAGCGGCTCCAGCCACTCGGCGACATCCGCGGGTCCGATCTCGAGATGGCCGACGACCTCGGCGACGGGCTGGTGACGAAGCTGGCAGACCGCACAGTCCTGGTCGCCGGCATGGTCCTCATGCGAGACGGTCGCGACGGACGCGGCACCGACCAGCGCGACCGCCAGTATCACGATCCAGGCGCGCCAGCCAGGGCTACGCCGTGCGAGCCCTGCGTGCATGGATCCTCCTTGGAAGTACCATTGCTGCTGTCAGCGTAACACAGAGCGGGGAGGCCCCGACCGGACAGGGTCGCCGCCCCGGCCGCGGGTGGACCGCCCCGTGCCGGCCGGGAGCGGTCGACGACGCCGGCGCCCGGACACTCTCGCGCCCGAGCCCCCAAACCGGTGAGGGACGCCCGCGGGACGGCGCCTCACGCACGTCCTTCGTGGATGTCCGTTCCGTCCCTGGCCGCCATCGGGCCCGCCGCGTCGTGGACTCAGGCGTCCTCGTAGATGCCCTAGATGACTTCCCGCCAGCGCTCCATGACCAGCCGCTCCCGGCTCACGTCGCCGGCGACACCGGGGTCGGGGGGCGGGGCCGCGGCGTCGGCTGCATCTCCTCCCCGCTGGGGGCGACGACGGGATTGACGAACTGCCGGTACCCGTCGTCGAAGCCGCGGTCGATGAGATCGGTGAGGGCCCACGCCCGATCCGAACGCTCGTCGTAGGATCCCGCGAAGTCGAAGGGCCCCAGCGGATTGTGGGCGGGACGTATCTCGAAGAACGCCTGGAACAGCCGGGCCCGGCTCGCGACGGCATCGCGCGCCGCCGCCGCCTCGAGCGACTGCAGCGACTCCCCGATGCGCCCGCGGCCGTCGCGGCGCTGGCCCCCCAGGGCGTGCGGACCCGTCAGCGGCGGCTGGGCGGACACGAAGATGACCTGCTGCACGCCGGCGAGGGCCACCTCGTCGAGCAGGCGCCCGACCGCGTCCGGCCGGTCGCACAGCCGATGCGTCTCGCCCCGCCAGCCGCTGCCGGCGGGGAACTGCACGAACCACGGCTCCGTCGCGACCGGCAGGCCGAGGGAGGCGGCGAGGGCGTCGAACGAGTGCCGGGCCGCCCATCCGCTCAGGTCCAGGGCCTCCAGGGGCCGGTCGGCGCCCCCGCCGCGACGCCGAAAGAACGACCCCCTGAACTTCTTCGTGAGCATGGCGAGGACGAGGTCGCGGGACCCGTCCAGGTCGTGCACGACGACCAGGAGCTCGCGGAACCCGGGCTGGCCGAGGCTGTCCGAGAGCAGGCGGGTGTACCGGAGCCCGAACTTCTCGGGGCTCGGGCGCGCCATCGCCGAGGCGCCCCGCACCGACTTCCACAGGCCCTTGCCGAACCACCGCTGGCCGTAGTCGGCGTCGAGCGGCGCCCCCGCCAGCAGCCACCACAGCGCCCCGCGCCCCCGCCTCCCGGGCCGCGTCCGGTACCACGTCAGCACCGCCGACCAGCCCAGCACGCCGAGCAGCAGGACGAGGGCGAAAACCGTGACCCGCGGCAGCCAGACCGGCAGCATTCCCGGGGCGAAGACCCACTCGACGAGCCGTCCGAACCCGCTCGTCAGCCACCCGCCGTCCAATCCCGCTATCTGGACGAAGTAGGCGATCCCGTAGACGAGGGTGGCGACAACGACCACGCCGAGGGGAAGGAGCAGCGTGGCGAGCGCGGTCCCGAGGATGGCCGCGGCCGCGACCAGGGCCGGACGCCAGCGGTACAGGCGGGCCGCGCCCGGCGCCGCCCACAGCCCCGACCGCTCCCAGAGCTGTTCGGCGCCGTCCACCGCGCCGAACAGCGCGCCCACGGTGCCGACGCCGCGCCCGGCCATCAGGTCGACCTTGACGCCGGCCTCGTGCAGCGCACGCAGGACCCCGGCATGGTAGGCGCCGGCGGTGCCGGTGCCGGTCAGCACGACGGCGGTGCGCCGGTGCGGAGAGTATGGAGCCCTGGCGCCGACCGGCGTGGGAGCCGCGGCATTGCCCGACGGGGTCGGGGCGGGCCGTCTACTCGCCATGAATCGTGACGAGCTTGATCAGTTCGAACTCGCGTATGCCGCTCGGGGTCGGCACCGCCACCTCGTCCCCTTCTTCCTTGCCCATCAGGGCGCGCCCGATGGGCGACGCGGTGGATATCCAGCCCTTCTCGGGATCCGCGTCCTCGGGCATGACGAGCCGATAGACGATGGCGTCGCCGTCCACCTCGTGCAGGTGCACGGTGGAGCCGAAGCCGGCGCGGTCGGCGGGAATCCGGTCGAGGTTCAGCAGCGACAGCTCGGCCACCCGCTTGCGCAGCATGGCGAGGCGGGCCTGCACGAAGACCTGCCGTTCCTTCGCGGCCTGATACTCGGCGTTCTCGCGCAGATCGCCGAGCTCGCGGGCGCGCTTGATCTCCTGGGGCAGCTCGCTGTTCAGCTCCCGCTCGAGCTCGCGAATCTCTCCCTCGAATCGCTTGAGCAGTTCCGCCTTCATTCGGGCGTCGTCTCCATTGGCCGAAGCACCGCAGCCACCCGGCCGACCCGTGACGAGAGCCGTCGCGCCGCCCGACCGTCGCGGGACAGCGCCGCCGGACGCCCCCTGTCGGCGCCGACGGCGTGTCCGCCAAAGGGTAACGATAGCACATCTGCTATGCTCGCCCCGGACGCCGAGCGCCGAGCCCGTGGAGACGATCACCAGCCGTCGCAACCCGCTCGCGGCCAGATTCCGGCGCGCCGCGCGGCGCGATGCGGGGGCCGACGCCACCGTCCTCCTGGAGGGCCCCCGGCTGGTCGAGGACGCCCTGGCGGCGGGCCTGCGCCTGGAGGTCGCGGCGGTCTCGACGAGCCCCGCCCCCCGCGTCTCGGCGCTCGCCCGCCGTCTCGATCCGGTCGCCCGGGTCGTCCGGGTGCCGTCGGCGGTGATGGAAGCCCTGAGCCCGGCCGCGACGCCGAGCGGGCTCGTCGCCCTGGCGGCCCTCCGCCCGGCCCTGGTCGAGGACGTCATGCGGGCCTCGCCGCCGCTGGTCGTCGGGCTGAGCGGCGTGCAGGACCCCGGCAACACCGGTGCGGTGATCCGCGCCGTCGAGGCGGGGGGCGCCTCGGGCGTGGTCACCGTCGGCGGCGCCGATCCTCTCGGGTGGAAGGCGCTCCGGGGCGCGATGGGCAGCGCGTTCCGGGTCCCCGTCGCCCGCGCCGAGGACCCCGCCGCGGTCCGGCGGCTGGCGTCCGCGCACGGCCTGCGGGTGGTGGCGGCGGCGCCCCGGGGGGGGACCCCGCTGACCGAGGTCGACCTGAGCGGCCCCTGCCTGGTCTGGCTCGGAGCCGAGGGCGCGGGCCTCGACCGCGACGCGGCCGCGACCGCCGACGGGACGGTGACGATACCGATGCGCCGGCCCGTCGAGTCGCTCAACATCGCGGTGGCAGCGGCGATCATCGTCTACGAGGCCGCCCGACAGCGGAGCGGCGCGGCCGGGCCCGATGCGCCGTCGGCGGGGCACGGACCCGGATCGGCATGACTTCCGGCACCCTCTTCGACGAACCGGCCGACGAGCCGGGGACGGCCGCGGATACCCCGCTGGCCGAGCGCATGCGACCGCGGCGCTTCGACGAGCTGGTCGGCCAGGACGAGCTCGTCGGACGGGGCCGCCCGCTGCGGCAGGCGATCGAGCGCGACACCCTGCGGTCGATCATCCTCTGGGGTCCTCCCGGCAGCGGAAAGACCACCCTGGCCCGGCTCATCGCCGACGTCACCACCTCGAGGTTCGTCGCGTTCAGCGCCGTCCTCTCCGGCATCAAGGAGATCCGGGGGGTGCTGACGGGGGCGGAGGCGGCGCGGGCCCGCGGACGCCGGAGAACGATCCTGTTCGTCGACGAGATCCACCGCTTCAACAAGGCCCAGCAGGACGCGTTCCTCCCCCGGGTCGAGGCCGGCGACATCGTCCTCGTCGGCGCCACCACCGAGAACCCGTCGTTCGAGGTCAACGCGGCGCTGCTCTCGCGCTCCCAGGTCTACGTGCTGAAGCCGCTGCCCCGCGAGGCCGTCGCCACCCTGCTCACCCGCGCCCTCGCCGACACCGAGCGCGGCCTGGGCGGCGACGGGTTGCGCGCCGACCCCGACGCCCTCGCCGCGATCGCCCGGCACGCCAACGGGGACGCCCGCGTCGCCCTGAACCTGCTCGAGCTCGGGTCGGCCGCGGCCCTCGCCCGCGCGGCCGAGAGCGGGACGGCCAACGAAGCCCGGCTCACTCTCGAGCTCGCGTCCGACGCCATGCAGCGGCGCGCGCTGCTCTACGACAAGGGCGGCGAGGAGCACTTCAACCTGATCTCGGCCCTGCACAAGTCGATGCGCAACAGCGACCCCGACGCGGCGGTGTACTGGCTCGCCCGCATGGTCGAGGCCGGCGAGGATCCCCTCTACGTCGCCCGCCGCCTCGTCCGCTTCGCATCGGAGGATGTCGGCAACGCCGACCCGCAGGCCCTCACCGTGGCGGTGGCGGCCAAGGACGCGGTACACTTCATCGGGATGCCGGAAGGCAACACCGCCCTCGCCCAGGCCGCCGTCTACCTGGCCACGGCGCCCAAGAGCAATGCCGTCTACCGGGCCTACGGGCAGGCCGCGGCCGACGCGCACCGCGAGGCCGCCGACCCGGTGCCGCTGCACCTGCGCAACGCGCCGACCCGCCTGATGAAGGACCTCGACTACGGCAAGGGCTACCGCTACGCCCACGACGAGCCGGAAGCGGTGGCGGCGATGAGCTGCCTGCCGCCGTCGCTCGAGGGACGCCGCTACTACGCGCCGACCGCGCGCGGCTTCGAGAAGGAGATCGGCCGCCGCTTGGCGGCCTGGCGGCGCATTCGGGCCGAGCGCCGGGCCTCCGCCGGCGCCACCCGCGGCCCAAGCGGCCCCGCTCCCCCGCCGTCCGACGCCGAGGAGAGAGACTGAACCATGCCCGGCGCCCTCTACTACGTCGGCCGCGGACTCCAGCTCCTGGGGATGGCGGCGCTCCTCGAGTCGATTCTCATCGCCGGCCCCATGGGACCCAGCCCCCGCATCTTCGGTTTCGGCGTCGCGGTCTTCCTCGTGGGGCACTTCATCGTCAAGCGCACCACCGGATAGGCGCGGCGCCTTCCACTTGCGGTCACCGTCGCCGCGCGATGACGACCCAGATCTCGGCCTCGGGCGACCAGGCCTCCTCCCGGTAGCCGCCGAGCACGGCGTCGACGGCGAAGCCCGCCGCCTCGAGGCGTTCGACCATCTCCGGGACGCTCAGCGTGCGGAAGGCGATGGACACGGGATAGCTCTTGCGCCGGCCCCGGCGCATCTCCACGAACTCCTGGTCGAAGACGGTCAGCCCCTGCCGGGGCACCTGGCGCACCGACTCGATCAGGGTCACGCGGCGGCCGCCGCTCATCGGCCCGCGGAGGCCGACCCGCCGGGCGTACTCGCCCCACCGCGGCAGGCCGGGGGCCAGGTCGACGCCGAACGTGCCGCCGGGCGCGAGCACCCGGGCGACGCCGTCGAGGGTGGCGGCGAGGTCGTCGTCGGAGAGGAGCGACTGCAGCATCCCGTAGGGCGCCATGACCAGTTGGCAACGCCAATCCGCGCGAAAGGGCAGCGCGCGGATGTCGCCGCGCACGATCGAGGCGCGAGCGGTCAGGCGCGCGCGCCGCAGCCGCGCGCGCAGCTTCCGCAGCATGGCGGCCGAGCGGTCGACGCCCACGAAGCGGCGCGCCCTGCGCGCGACCGGCGTCGACAGGCGCCCGGTGCCGCAGCCCAGCTCGAGGACGGTGCCGTCCGCGCGGCCGGCGAGGTCGGCCCAGAACCGCACGTCGCGGCGGCCGACGGTCTGGGCGTTCTCCCAGTCGTAGAATCGCGCGTAGGCGTCCCAGCCGTGCCAGCCTTCGGTGGGCGTGCTCATGCGCTCGGCGGGTCGACTGCGGCTCAGATGCGCTCGAACCGCCTCTCGATCTCGCGGCCCGAGAGGCGGAGGACGACGGGGCGGCCGTGGGGGCACACGGACGAGTGGGCGGTGCGGCGGAGCGCGTCGAGAATCCAGATCATCTTCTCGGGCGTCAGCCGGTCGTGGGCCTTGACGGCGGCGTGGCACGCGGTGGTGGCGGCGCTGCGCCGGAGCGCCTCGTCGACGGCCGCGCCGCCGTCGAGGCCGTCGAGGTCCTGGGCGAGGGCGCGCACCGCGGCCTCCGACGCGGCCAGGGGCACCACCGCCGGCACCGCGCCGATGCGGACGCTGTCGCCGCCGAACGCCTCCACCTCGAACCCCAGCCGATCCAGCACGTCCCCGTGGGCGGCGAGGGCCTGCCGCTCGGCCGGCGGCAGGTCCAGCACGATGGGCTGCAGCAGGCGCTGGCTCTCGAGCCGGCCGGCCGTCAGCCGTTCCATCACCTGCTCGAACAGCACCCGCTCGTGGGCCACGTGCTGGTCGACGATGGCGATGCCGTCCGCGTCGACGGCGATGATGAACGTGTCGCGGAACTGACCGAGCGGCTGCATCGGCCGGTCGACGACCCCGCCCGCCGGCACCGTCGGTACGCCGGATGCGGCGTCCATGCGGACGGCGTCCGGGCGCAGCTCGCGCACCGCGTCGGCCAGCGTGGGTCGGCCGGCGCCGGCCGCTCCCGCCGGGCCCGGGACCGCCGCAGGCGCCGCCGCGGAACGCCCGTACGTTGCCGCGGCGCCGCCGCCCGGCCCCGCCTCACCGCCCGGCGCCGCCTCGCCGCCCGGCCCCGCCTCGCCGCCCGGCGCGCCCGCCGCCGTCTCCGCGGCCGGGTGGGAAACCGGCTGCCAGCCGCCCGCGGGGTCCGACGCGGGCGCCCCCAACGTGACGGCCGGCGGCGGCGACGCGCGCCCGGCCGCCGGGCCGCCCAACGTGACGGCCGGCGCGGCGGTGGTCCCCAGCGCCTCGCCGATGGCGCGGCGCAGCACCTCGTGCACCAGAGACCGCTCGAGAAAACGAACCTCCGCCTTCGTCGGATGCACGTTGACGTCGACCCGGTCGGGGGGCAGCTCGATGAAGAGATGCACCTCCGGCTGCCGCTCCTTGATCGTCGCGGTGTCGTAGGCGTGGCCGATCGCGTGGGCGATGGTGCGGTCCTTGACGGCGCGGCCGTTGACGAAGACGTTCTGCGGACCCCGGGCGCGCCCGCCGGCTCCTCCCGTGAGTCCCGCCACGAACCCCGTCACCGTGACGCCGGCCGCCTGCTTCCGGACCTCGACGAGGTCGCCGCGGTCCTTGTAGACCTGGAACAGCCGGTCCGCGAGGCTCTCGACCGGCGGCCACTGCGCGAGCCGGCGGGTGCCGCTCGTCAGGGTGAAGCCGACCCCGTGCCGGCCCAGCGCGAGCTGCGTGACGAGCCGCGAGACCTGCGCGGTCTCCGCCCCGTCCGACTTCAGGAACTTGCGGCGCGCCGGCACGTTGTGGAAGAGGTCGGTCACCTCGACGATGGTGCCCTCCGCCGCGCCGGCCTCGCGCGTCGAGTCGACGACGCCGCCGGACACCCGCACCTCGACCCCGCGCGGGGCGCCGCGCGCCCGGGTGCGCAGCAGCAGGCGCGACACCGAGGCGATGCTCGGCAGAGCCTCGCCGCGGAACCCCAGGGAGGTGATGGCGGCGAGGTCCTCGACCCGCCGGATCTTGCTGGTGGCGTGCCGCTCGAGGGCGAGCCGCGCCTCGTCGGCGGTCATCCCCTCGCCGTCGTCCTCCACCCGCACGAGACGCTTGCCGCCCAGCTCGACGGTGACCGCGACCCGCGACGCCCCGGCGTCGAGGGCGTTCTCGACCAGCTCCTTGACCACCGACGCGGGACGCTCGACCACCTCACCGGCCGCGATCTGGTTCGCGAGCTCGGCCGGCAGCCGCACGATGCGCGGCGGGCGGGATTCCTGAGCCTGGTGGGGCGGGGACGCCGGCGGGGGGTGGGTGGTCACGGGGTCTTCAACAGAGCGCCGATCAAGGACTGCAAGGTCTGTCCCTGCTCGTCGATGCACCCCGAGAGAACGTCGACCTTGCTGTCCAGACCATCGATCTTGCTGCGGTTCCGATCCCGACGCCGGCGGCGACAATCGCGGCGGCAGCGCCTCCGAACGAGACGACCAGACCGACCCACTGCAAGGCGTCATTCATCGTTCGACATGCTCTCTGGCAGCCGGGAGCAGATTATCACCCTCGCGGGCACCCGCCAACTCCGGGCGATTGCTCGGCTCGTACGCGCGCCAACTCGACCCGCCGGGCAGCCGCGAAGCCGTCCTTCCCTCGATGGCCGCCTACTCGGCATCCTTCACCAAGGCGGAGACGTCGGCGAGCTGCAGGATCAGGTGCTCGAGCCGCTTCAGCAGGGCGAGACGCCGGCGCCGGAGGCCGGGGTCGCCGGCCATGACGAGCACGTCGGTGAAGAATCGGTCGACGGCGGGGCCGAACGCCGCCGCCTCGGCGAAGGCCCCGTGATAGTCGGTCCCCGCCGCCACCGCCGCCGCGATGGCGGGCCGGCGCCGGTCGAGCTCGGCCGCGAGCGCCGCCTCCGACGGCTCGGGCGGCTCGTCCGACACCGCCGCCCGCCCCGCTTCGACGTCGGCGAGCTCGGCGTCGGGCAGCTCTTTCGCGATGTTGCGCACCCGCTTGAACAGCACCGCCAGTTGCTGGAAGTCGGCCGACCCCGTGAACCGGGGCAGCGCCTCCAGCTTGCGGCGCGCGTCGAGGGGAACGACCGCGCGCCAGGACGGCCACGGCTGGGTCACCGCCCGCACGTTGCGCACGTCGTGGCCGCGCTGCTCCAGCACGAACCGCAGCCGCTCGAGCAGAAACTGCTGCAGCCGGTCGAGCGCCCCGGGCCCCGTCGCTGATGCGCCCCCGCCGCCGTCCGCCCCGCGCCCGGCGGCGCCCGCCCCGCCGTGCGCCGCGCCGTCCGCCGCCCTGCCTGGCTTGATCCGCCTCCGCTCCGCCTCGGCTGGCGGCAAGGCCGCTCCGTGCCCCGCACCGTGCGCCGCGCCGTCCGCCGCCGCCCCCTGCGCCGGCTCGTCCGCCCCCCCGTGCGCCGCCTCCGCCGCGGCCACGAGGCCGCCCAGGTCCGGCCGCGCGGTCAGCCCCGTCAGCTCGGGCAGGCCGACGAGAATCGAGAAGACGCCGTGGGCCTGCCGACGCAGACCGAACGGGTCGCGCGCCCCGCGCGGCCGCTCGCCGGCCCGGAACAGCCCGACCAGCGTGTCCAGCTTGTCGGCGAGGGCGACGGCGGCCCAACTGACCCCGGCCCGGCCCAGATCGTCCGGCTGCGGCGGGGCGTCGGCGGTGACGCCGATCGGCAGATAGTGGTGGTAGACGGCGCGCCACACCTCTTCCGGCTCGCCGTCCTCGCGGGCGTAGATGCCCCCCATGACCCCTTGCAGCTCGGGGAACTCGCCGACCATGTCGGTGGTCAGGTCCGCCTTCGCGAGTCGGGCGGCGCGGGCCGCGTGGCCAACCGCGGCGGGCGCGCCGAACGCGTCGCCGGCGACGGCGGCGGCGAGCTTCTCGATGCGGCGGGCCTTGTCCAGATAGCTGCCGAGCTTCGCGTGGAACCGCAGGGTGTCGAGACGGTCGAGGCGCGAGTCGAGGGACGCGCCGCGGTCCGCCTCCCAGAAGAACCGGGCGTCGCGCAGCCGCGCGACGAGCACCCGCTCGGAGTTGCGGGCGATCGCCGCCACGTTGTCCTTCGGGACGTTGGTCACCGCGAGGAAGTGCTCGGTGAGGCGGCCGTCGCCCGTCGCCACCGGGAAGTAGTGCTGGTGGTGGATCATCGTCGTCTTCAGCACTTCCTCGGGCAGGGCGAGGAACTCCTCGGGGAAGCGGCCGGCGACCACCGACGGGTACTCGACGAGGTCGGGCACCTCGTCGAGCAGCGACCCGGCGCCGCCGGCGCCGCCGACCACGCCTCCCAGCCGCTTCGCCTGGGTCTCGAGCTTCTTCGCGATGCGGGCGCGGCGCTCCTCGCGGGTCAGCAGCACGTAGTGCCGCTTCAGGGTCTTGCGGTACTCGGCGAACGAGCCCACCCGCACGGGGCGGCCGGGCCGGCCGTCGCGCGAGAAGAACCGGTGACCGCGGGTGGCCGAGCCGGCGCGGACCGGGGCCACCCCCCGCGCCGCCGCCTCCGGGGTCCGACCGATGACGAAGGGCACGACCCGCCCCCCGAACAGGAACACCAGCCAGCGGATGGGGCGCCCGAACGGCAGGTCGCCGCGGCCGTCGTCCAGCCGGGCGTCCCAGTGCATCTGCTTCGGAAACGCGATGTCGCGCAGGGTGGCGGCGAGCACGCCGCCGAGGACCGAGCGGGCGGCCTGCCCCCGCTGCCGGCGCCGGTGGGCGAGATAGGTCCCCTTGGGGGTCTCGATCCGGATCAGCCGGTCGATGTCGACCCCCTGCTTGCGGGCGAACCCCGCGGCCGCGCGAGTGGGCTCTCCCGTGTCGGTGAAGGCGGCCCGGACCGGCGGTCCGGTGACCGTTTCCTCGAGGTCGGGCTGCCGTTCCGCCACCCGTGCCGCGCGAACCGCGAGCCGGCGCGGCGTCGCAAACGCCTCCGGCGGGGTCGGGCACCCGAGCCGGGCCGCTTCGAGCTGGGCGCCGACGCAGGCGCCGAGTTGCCGCACCAGCGGCGGCATCCAGCTCGCGGGCAGCTCCTCGCACCCAATCTCAATCAACAGCTCTCGATACATGACGCTCGTATCCCGATCTCTCGCGGCGCGCCCGTCACGGGGAGGCGGAGCCGTCGCCGTCCGGCTTGCCGTCCCCGGCCTCGGCGTCCGCATGGGCCGCGGCCACCGCCACCGCCAGCTCCCGCACCCGGAGGATGTACGCGGCGCGCTCGGTCACCCCGATGCCGCCGCTCGCGTCGAGGATGTTGAAGGCGTGCGAGCACTTGAGGCAGGCGTCGAGGGCCGGCAGCACGAGGCCCGACTCGATCAGGGTCCGGGCCATGCGGTGATGATGCTCGAACAGGTCCCGGTGGGCGGCGGCGAACTCGGCCTCCGGCATGTCGACCATGCCGAACGCGTACTTCGTCTGCTCCACCTCGTCCTGGTGCCGCACCGTGCGGTAGGTCACTCCCGGCGCCCACTCGAGGTCGTAGACGTCGTCGACCCCCTGCAGGTGCATCGCGATGCGCTCGAGCCCGTAGGTCAGCTCGACCGACACCGGCGACAGCTCGATGCCCCCGGCCTGCTGGAAGTAGGTGAACTGGGTGATCTCCATCCCGTCGAGGAGCACCTGCCACCCGATGCCCCACGCCCCGAGGGTGGGCGACTCCCAGTTGTCCTCCTCGAAGCGCACGTCGTGGCGGACGGGATCGATGCCGCACACCCGCAGGCTGTCGAGGTAGAGATCCTGCGCCGCGTCCGGCGACGGCTTCAGGATGACCTGGAACTGGTGGTGCTTGAACAGCCGGTTCGGGTTCTCGCCGAAGCGGCCGTCGGCGGGGCGCCGCGACGGCTGCACGTAGGCGACCCGCCACGGGCGAGGGCCGAGCACACGCAGGAACGTCTCGGGGTGCATGGTGCCGGCCCCCACCTCGGTGTCGAGGGGCTGGTGAATCAGGCAGCCGCGCGACGACCAGAAGCGCGACAACGCTGCGATCAGGTCCTGGAGGGTCACGGCGTCACCACCCGGTACAAGGCTGCCGGCGGCGGGGCCGGGAGCGTCCCGACACGGCGGCCCGCCGCGGCCCCGAGCCCGGGAACGCGCCGCCCCGCCCCGCGCCGGGTCGAGGCCGGCGAAGCGCCGGTCGAGGATGACACGACGGAAAGGCACATGGTCGTCATGACGGCGTCACTCCCGGGCCCGTCCGGGCCATCGCCCGCAGCACCCTGCCCGCCCGCAGCTCCTTCTCCAGGTGCATCGCCAGCAGCCGCCCGTGCGCGCGGTCGAGCTCCTGGTCCGCGCGCGCCGGCAACCCGACCCCGGACAGGGCCTCGGGCGGCGTGGCGGCGGCGGCGCGGAGAAACCGCAACGCCTCGGCCGACAACGGGAGCCCCCGGCCGCCGGCGCACGCCCCGCACCGGAAGCCGCCGCGCGCCGCGTCGATGCGGCCCCCCGAATCGGGGCGGCGGCCACACCGCTCGCAGGCGGTCAGCGACGGGTAGACCCCCTGCAGGCGCAGCACCCAGTACTCGAAGTAACGCGCCAGCCGGGCGATCGGCGTCTCCCCCGCCAGCAACGCCCCCATCGCCGACCCGAGACGGAACAGCGCCGCATTCGGCTCCGCCTCCTGCGCGCACTCGTCGAGGATCTCCGCGAAGTACTCGACGTAGCCGAGCCGCTCCCCGTCCCGCGCCAGCATCGGCGAGCGCACCGGCTCGACGTAGCGCAGCCGGACGAGCTCGCGGTGCTCGCGCTCGTAGTACGCGAGCCGCACCGCCGTCAACGGCTCGAGCCCGCCCGCGAACCGCCGCGAGCGCGGGCGGCGCGCGCCGTTGGCCACGCCCCGCTTCTTGCCCCGCCCGGGCGTCAGGAAAACGACGATGCGGTCCGCTTCACCAAGGTGGTAGGTGCGCAGGATCAGCGCGTCGGTCGTCAGGACTGGCATCGCGAGCGCGGCCCACATTGTAACGCCCCCGCCGCCGGCCGGACCATGGCGGGACCGCCGGGGTCCAACCCGCCGGTCGGGACGAGGGCGGGGCCCCCGCGGTCAAACCAGCCCGTCCAGATACGGCAGGAACACGGTGGCGAGACCGAGGAACGCGAAGAACCCGAAGACGTCCGTCAACGTCGTGATGAAGACCGCCGACGCCAGGGCCGGATCCACCTTCAGGGCCCGCAGGGCGATGGGAATCACGGTCGCGGCCACCGCCGCGACCAGAAGGTTGATGACCATCGCGAGGGCCAGGATCGCGCCCAGGTAGATGTTGCCGTACAGCAGCCACGCCACCAGGGCCCCCACCGTCCCGAGGACGAGGCCGTTGCCCAGGCCGACCAGCGCCTCCTTCAGGATCGCCCGGCGCGAGCTGCCCCAGGTGAGCTCGCCCAGGGCGATGGACCGCACGATCACGGTCAGGGTCTGGGTCGCCGCGTTGCCCCCCATGCTCGCGACGATGGTCATGAGGACGGCCAGCGCCACTGCCTGATCGATGGTCGCCTGGAACGCCCGCACCACGATCGCGGCGAGGGTCGCGGTGACGAGGTTCATGGCCAGCCACGGCAGCCGCTTCCGCGCCGACTCCCCCGCCGGGGTGAACACGTGCTCGTCGCCGCTGACCCCGGCCAGCCGGTAGAGGTCCTCGGTCGCCTCGTCCTTGATGATGTCGATGACGTCGTCGACGGTGATGATGCCGACGAGCTTGTTCTCCTCGTCCACCACCGGAATCGCCAGCAGGTTGTAGTTGGCGACGTGCTGCGCCACCTCCTCCTGGTCGGTGTCGACCCTCGCGCTGATCAGGTCGGTGGTCATGATGCGCTGCAGCGGGGTCTCGGGGGCCACGAGCAGCAGGCGGCGCAGCGACACCACGCCCACGAGGTGCCGGCGCTCGTCGACCACGTAGAGGTAGAAGACCATCTCCACCTCGCGCGACCCCTGCAGGGCGTGGATGGCCTCGCCCGCCGTCAGGTCCTCCGACAGCGCGAACACCGTCGGGTTCATGATGCGGCCGGCGGTCTGCTCGGCGTACTCGAGCAGGTTCTCGACCTCGCCCGACTCGTGCGGGCGCATGCGCTCGAGCACCGCGGCCGACAGCTCCTCGGGCAGCTCGTCGATGAGCGCCGCCGCGTCGTCCGACGGCAGGTCGAGCAGCCACAGCGCGATGCGCTCCGGCGGCTGGTCGGCCAGCAGACCGGCGCCGGGCTCGACCCCGTACTCCATCAGCGCCTCCATCGCGAGGCGGCTGTCGCGGTCGAGCAGGAGGTTGAACGCGTCGTGGCGGTTCTTGTCGGTGAGCTCGCCGAGGACCTCGGCGAGGTCGGCGGGCCGCTGTTTCTGGAGGAGGTTCAGGAGGTTGGCGGACGCACCTATCCGCTGCAGTCGCTTGACCGAGTCGAGCACCACGTCGATTCGGCGGTGGAAAGGCATCGTCCCGTCGTTCGGGGAGCCGTCGCGGACGAATGCCGCGACAAGTCGGGTTCCTCAGGGTAGTCCACGGTCAGCATCAGGATCATTCCAGTGTAGCACGGCGACGCGGGCGTCCCTGCCGGATTCTCTTGGCGATGCGGGCCACGACCATCGGGGTGGCAGGCGCCCGGCGCGGCACGCATTCGGAACCCGGACCTCCTGACGAGGGCCGGTCTACGCCCTGGGCCTACGCCGCTGAACCCCGAGAACACAGGATGTTGGACACAACTCATCTGACACATTTGGTCGACATAATCCAACCGACTCACTACCCAGAAATTCATGTCCAGGACGCGCAAGATCCAGGTGACGCTCGACGAACGGCAGTACGCCAGCGTCTCGCGCATCTCGCGTACCGACGGCCGGAAGCTGGCCGCGGTCGTCAGAGAGGCGGTCGAACGGTACTGTGTGGAGCCCGAAGCCCGGCGACGGCGGCTCGAGGCGATCGACGCGCTCTACGCGATGGAGCCGGCACCCGCGCCGACGGATCTCGAGCAGTGGGAGCGTGAGTACGGCGAACGGAAGACCGGCACGGCTACCGGCTGCGCCATTGACGCCGAAGGTGGCGGCGACGGCACACGGAGAGCGCGATGACCAGGGGCGAAGCGCTCTCGACCGCCGCCCGGCCGGGGAACCCCGGGGCCGGGCGGCCGGACGGGCTCACTCCGCGGGAGGCGTGCAGCGCGGGGTGGGCGGATCGGTGTAGCTGTCGCGGTAGACGCCGTGGCACGCCGAGCAGGCCTCGGCGACCTCGCCGGTCATGAGAATCGCGTCGAAGTCGTCGTACTGGCGGGCCTGCGCCCACTCGTAGGCGGTCTGGCCCGCCGCCCGCAGCCCGGCGACGTACTGTTTCCAGTCGTCGCGCTCGATCGGAGCCGGCACGCCGTTGCGCGCGGGGTCGTCCTCGAGGTTCTCGCACAGGCGCGGCAGCTCGATCAGGTTGGCGGCCTCCACGAGCGCGACGGCCGCGTTCTCGAGGGCCTCCCACCCCGTGTAGATGCCGGCGAAGCGCTCGGTGGTGGAATCGCCCCCGGCCGCCTCGATGGGATCGTCGGGGTTGTTGGTCTGCACGTCGAAGATGATGTTCGAGTTGGGGAAGAGGATGCCGCGCATCACCTCGGCCAGATCGCCGAACACCTGCGGCTCCGAATCCTGCGCCCGGGCCGTGCCCGCGACCAGCAGGACCGCCATGAAGACAACGCTCAGTCTACGCATTCGCTCATCTCTCCGAAATCAGGAAGGGCCCGGAATCAGGAGGGGCAGTGTATCCCGTCGCCGACGAACTGGTCAACCGCTCGGCGGTCCCGTGGCGGGGCACCGGGCGCCCGCCTGATCCTGACGGATGGATACGTGAGGAAGGGCGCGCATCGGTCGTTTGCTGCCGACCAGACAACCGGGTCAGGCCGGATGCATCGCCGCTCGATTGCCGGGGGTTCACCACGCGCTGCCAAGGGTCCCCGGTCCGAACCGGTTCCTCGCGGCTGCGCGGCCACGGACGGCGCAGCCGTGGGCTCCGGCGCAGTCGTGGCCGGCCGCGCACCGCAGGCGGCGGCACGGTATAGACTCATGACGAGACTTCCACATCGAGGAGGATGCGTGACCATATCGAATCTTGTCCGAATCGCGGCCGCCCCCGCCGCTTTCGCTCTCGCCTTCGCGCTGTTCACGGCCGCCGATTCGGCTCCCGTCATCGCGGCCTCCCCCGTGCAGGAAGCCGCCGCCGAGGCGCCCGAGAACCCCGTCGAGGCGACGGAGGAATCGGTGAGGTCGGGCCTGCGGGTCTACGGCCGCTTCTGCCGCTCGTGCCACGGCATCCGCGCCGACGGCCAGGGCATGACGGCGCCGACGGGGTCGAGGCCCGCGAACCTCATCGACGACGAGTGGACGCACGGCGACACCGACGGCGACATCTTCCTGGTGATCCGCAACGGCGTGCCTCCGGCCTACGACATGGACGCCTGGGAAGGCCGCATCACCGACGAGGAGATCTGGCACGTCGTCAACTTCCTGCGCAACATGGCCGAGCGGATGGCGGGCCGGTAGCCGGCGGCGCCGTGAACGGTGCGGACTCCCGGAGGGTCGGTCGGGGCGCCAAGCGGAGCCGAGGGCGACGATGGGCGGGCGAGGCGGCCTCGGGCGGCGGCCCGCGGCGCCCCTCATCCCTGCTCGGTCGGGGCCACGCCGGCCTGGTCGAGGATGCGGTCGTCGTCGCGCCAGTCGGCCCGCACCTTGACGTGCAGGTCGAGGTACACCGAGGTGCCGAAGAACCGTTCGAGGTCCTGTCGGGCCTCGGTCCCGATCTGCCGAATGCGCGCCCCCCCGGGACCGATGACGATGGGCTTCTGGGACTTCCGCTCGACCAGGATCGAGCAGAACAGGTCCAGGCGCCCCGGCTCGCTCTCGTCGTCGAAGCGGTCGACGACCACCGCCGTCACGAACGGCAGCTCGGCGTGGGTGTGGTGCAGCACCTTCTCGCGCACCGTCTCGGCCGCGAGCACGCGCTCCGGCTGGTCGGTGAGGAAGTCTTCGGGATAGAGCGCCGGGCCGGCGGGAAGCCGCCCGACGATCTCCCGCTCGAGGATGTCGACCCCGTCGCCCGTCGTCGCCGACACCGGCACGAAGGCGGCGAAGTCGCGCTGCCGGCGGTACCAGTCGATGAGCGGCAGCAGGCGCGGCTTGGCGACGAGATCGATCTTGTTGAGGATGAGCAGCACCGGCGCCGGCGCCCTCGCGAGGGCGTCGATGACGAACCGGTCGCCGGCTCCGACCCCGTCGGTGGCGTCCCGCACCAGCCCGATCAGGTCGACGTCGCCCATCGACTCGAGGGCCACGTCGACCATGCGCACGTTCATCCGGTGCAGCGGCCGGTGAATGCCGGGGGTGTCCACGAAGACCGCCTGCGCGGGGGTCTCCCCGGTGTAGTTCCGCACCGCCAGGATGCGGCTGCGCGTGGTCTGCGGCTTGTCCGAGACGATGGCCAGCTTCGTGCCGACGATGCGGTTGAGGAGCGTCGATTTGCCCGCGTTGGGGCGCCCGATCAGCGACACGAAGCCGGCGCGCATGGCCGGGCGGTCGGTCTTCGGCGGGGTCGGCGGCGGCGTCTCGGGCATGGCTGGTCCGCCTATCCCCCGACCGCCTCCGCCGCCGGTTGGCGGCTGACCCGCACCTTCCGCACCCTCCGGCGCTCGGCGTCGAGCACCTCGACGACGAGGTCGTCCACCTCGACCGTCTCGCCGACCGCCGGCACGCGCCCGAGCCGGGCCAGCAGATAGCCCCCCACGGTCTCGAAGCCGTCGCGCTCGACCGACACCCCCAGGCGCTCGGCCAGCTCGCCGACCCCGACGGTGGCGAGGAACACGAAGCGCCCGCCGTCCTCCTCGACCACCGGCTCCGACTCGTCGTGGTCGTACTCGTCGCGTATCTCGCCGACGATCTCCTCCAGCAGGTCCTCGATGGTGACGAGCCCCGCCGTGCCGCCGTACTCGTCGACGACGATGGCGCTCTGCGCGCGCCGGACCTGCAGCTCGCGAAGCAGGTCGGCGACGCGCTGGCCCTCGGGCACGACGCAGGCCGGCCGGAGCAGGCGGGGGACGATGGGCGAGTCCCCCGAGAGCCCGTGGGCCTTCACCAGGTCCTTGGCGAAGACGAAGCCCAGGATGTTGTCGAGATCGTTCTCGAAGACGGGAACGCGCGAGTACTCCTCCTCCGCGAAGAGGGCCCGCAACTGGTCGACGGTGGCGTCGTGGGCGATGGCCACGATGTCCGGCCGGGGGGTCATCACCTCGCGCACCAGCGTCCCCCCGAAGTCGACCACCGACTGCAGCAGCCGCCGCTCCTCCGTGTCGGCCGCCTCCGCCCGCGCCTCCTCGTCCTCGTCCGCCGCGTCGTCCGCGCCGCCGTTGCCGCGCCCGTTGGCGCTTCGCCCGCGCCGCGGCCGCGCCAGGACCAGCAGCCAGCCCGTTGCCGGGCCCAGGACCCGGAGCGCGAGGTCGAACGTCGGCAGCAGCAGCTCGAGCACCCGCCCGGCGTTGCGCCGCGCGAGGGCGGAGGGCACCACCTGCTCGCAGACGAGGACGAACCCGACGATGCTCAGGAGCAGCACGCCGACCTCCCGGGGCGTGGCCACGCCGATGAGCTGGGCCAGGATGACGGCGGCGAGGGCGAACAGCCCGCCCCGCAGCAGGCGGGTGACGACGTACAGGCGCAGCGGGTCCTCGAGGTGGGTCACGAGCGACTCGCTGCGGGCGTCCCGCTCGGCCGTCAACCGTTCCGGCAGGCGCACCATCGCCCCGAACGCCGACTCGATGGTCGCGACGTAGATCACCGCGCAGCCGAGCAGGAACAGCGCGAGGGGCATCATGAGGCGTCCACCGGCAGGCCGCCGCGCCGCTGGAGCCGCCGCTCCAGGCGCCGCATGCGGCCGTCGTCGCGCTCGTGGTCGTAGCCCAGCAGGTGCAGCAGGCCGTGGAGGGCGAGGCGGCGCCTCTCCTCGCACTCGGTGAGCCCGGCCGCGCGGGCCTGGCGGGCCGCCCGCCCGGTGGCGATGACGATGTCGCCCAGCCATCGCGGGGCGCCGCCCGGCCGGGCCCTCCGCCCGCCGGCGGCCGTCTCGGCCGGGAAGGACAGGACGTCGGTCACCCGGTCGACGCCGCGGAAGCGGCGGTTGAGGTCCCGCATCTTGCGGTCGCAGACCAGGGCGACGACGGCCTGGCCGGCGGCGGACCGGGGCGCCACCCCCGCGAGCCACGCCGGCAGATCGCCGGCCGCCCTGGGCCGCCCGCGCCCGTCCGTCACCACCACCTCGAGCCTGGCGGGCGGTGGGGCGGGGCGGGGGTCGGGATCGTCCGCGGTCATCGGAGCTCGGGCGCCGTCAAGGCGCCGGATCGAAAGGCCCGCGTCGCGCAACGCGTCGTGGTGGTTGACATCGTCCGGTCCGTCGAGCGGGTCATGGCGCCGGATCGAAGGCCCGCGCCGGGGGCGGCGGGGCTGCGGCCGGCTCCTCGGGACGCTCGGCCCAGGTCTCGTAGGCCCGGACGATCCGGCGCACGAGCGGGTGCCGCACCACGTCGCGGTCGTCGAAGCGGGTGAACGCGATGCCGTCCACGTGCTCCAGGATCCCCAGGACCTCGACGAGGCCCGACGCGCGCCCCGCCGGCAGGTCGATCTGGGTGATGTCGCCGGTGATGACCGCCTTCGAACCGAACCCCAGCCGGGTGAGGAACATCTTCATCTGCTCGGCGGTGGTGTTCTGGGCCTCGTCGAGAATCACGAACGCGTCGTTGAGGGTCCGCCCGCGCATGAACGCGAGGGGGGCGATCTCGATGGTGCGGCGGTCGAGCAGCCGATCGACCCGGTCGAGATCGAGCATGTCGTAGAGCGCGTCGTAGAGGGGACGGAGGTAGGGGTTCACCTTCTCCTGCATGTCGCCGGGCAGGAACCCGAGCCGCTCGCCGGCCTCGACGGCGGGGCGCGCGAGGATGATGCGAGTGACCTTCTTCGCGGTAAGGTACGCGACGGCCTGGGCCATCGCCAGATAGGTCTTGCCGGTCCCCGCCGGTCCGACCCCGAACACCACGTCGTGGCGGTCGATGGCCTCCAGGTACCGCCGCTGGTTCAGGCTCTTGGGGGCGACCTGCCGCTTGCTGGACGCCTTGACGGTGGTCTTGACGAAGTAGTCGCGCAGCCGGACCGACGCGTCCTGCATGACGAGCTGCGCCGCCTGCCGCACGTCGTCCGCCGAGAGCCGGTAGCCGTCGCCGACCAGCGCCGACAGCTGGCGGACGGTCCGCTCCAACCCCTCGACCGCCCCCGCCTCGCCGTCGACCAGGAGGTGGTTGCCGTCGGTGCGGACCCGCACCCCGAACAGCTCCTCGAACGTCCTGAGGTGTGAATCGTGGGCGCCGAACAGTTGCTCGATCCCGTCGTCGGGCACGGAGATCCGCGTGGCCGCGGCTGTGCCGGATGGGCTGGATTCTTCGGACACGTGCGTCTGCGATCCTGTCACCAATGAGCCCGCTTCGGCAAGTACCGGCCGCCCGCGACCATCCCGACCGTCGCCGCCGGCCAGCGACGCCGCGGCCCGGCCGCCCGCGGGGCCCCTCCGTCGCGCCGGCCGGCCGCCGCGCCGGTCCCGGAGCTGCGCGGCATCGGCCGCCGTCGCGCTCGACCCTCGATCCGCATTCCCACCGGTCCCCGGAACGCCCGGGGGAATGCCGGCCGCCCGCCCCTCAGCCCTCGGTCTGCAGGTGCAGCTCGCGGAGCTGGTGGGGGCTCACCGTGGACGGGGCGCCCGTCATCAGGTCGACGGCGGCGGCGGTCTTGGGGAACGCCATCACGTCCCGGATGGACGCCTCGCCCGCGAGCAGGGCCACGATGCGGTCGACCCCGAAGGCGATGCCGCCGTGCGGCGGCGTCCCGTACTCGAGGGCGTCGAGGAAGAACCCGAACCGCGACCGGGCGTCCTCGTCGCTGATCTTCAGCAGCTCGAAGATGCGCCGCTGCAGCGGCTGCTCGTGGATCCGGATGCTGCCGCCGCCGATCTCCCAGCCGTTGAACACGAGGTCGTAGGCCTTGGCCCGGATGGCGCCGAGGTCGCCGCCGTCGAGGAGGTGGCGGTCGTCGTCGTGGGGCGACGTGAACGGGTGGTGCCGCGACACGTGGCGCCCCTCGGTCTCGTTCCACTCGAACATCGGGAAGTCGACCACCCACGCCAGAGCGGAACGGCCCTCGTCGACGAGCCCCTCGCGCCGGGCGAGCTGGAGGCGCATCTGCCCGAGCAGCCGCGACGGCTCCTCGCCCGACCCCGCCGCCACCAGCACGAGGTCGGCGTCGCCGGCCCCCGCCGACTCGAGCAGGCGCCCCAGGGTCTCGGCCCCCGCCACCTTGAGGATCGAGCTCTGGACGTCGCCCGCGGGTCCGCGCCGCGCCCACACGAGGCCGGAGGCGCCGAGCGCGATGGCCTCGTCGACGAGCTTGTCGACCTGGCTGCGCGAGTACCGCCCGGCCCCCGGCACGACGAGGGCGCGGACGACGCCGCCCTCGGCCACGCACTCCCGGAACACGCGGAAGCTCGAGTCGGCGAAGACGTCGGAGACGTCGGCGATCTCCATCCCGATGCGCAGGTCGGGCTTGTCGGACCCGTACCTCGCCATCGCGTCGGCGTAGGTCAGGCGGGGGAACGGCGTCTCGACGGTGAGGCCGGCGGCCGCGCACACCGCGTGCATCAGGCGCTCGACGATGCCGAAGACGACGTCCGGGGTGGCGAACGACACCTCCATGTCGATCTGCGTGAACTCGGGCTGCCGGTCGGCGCGCAGGTCCTCGTCGCGGAAGCAGCGGGCGATCTGGAAGTAGCGGTCCATGCCCGAGATCATCAGGATCTGCTTGAAGATCTGCGGTGACTGCGGCAGGGCGAAGAACTCGCCGGGATGGACCCGGCTGGGGACCAGGTAGTCGCGAGCGCCCTCCGGCGTCGACTTGGCGAGGATCGGGGTCTCGATCTCGAGGAAGCCCTGCTTGTCGAGGGCGCGGCGGACGGCCAGCACCACCCGGTGCCGGAGCTGCAGGTTCCGCTGCATCCGCTGCCGCCGGAGGTCGAGGTACCGGTACTTCAGCCGGAGGTCCTCCGAGACCGGGCTCTCCTCGGCGATGTGGAAGGGCGGGCGCTTCGACTCGTTCAGGACCTCGATGGACCGCACCGCGATCTCGACCTCGCCGGTGGCGATCTTCGGGTTGAGGGTGTCGTCGGACCGGCGCTCGACGACCCCGGCGACTTCCACCACGAACTCGGGCCGCAGCCGCTTCGCCTGCGCGAGCAGCCCCTCGTCGTCGCGGGCCACGACCTGGGTGACCCCGTAGCGGTCGCGCACGTCGACGAAGATGAGGGAGCCGAGGTCGCGCACCCGGTGCACCCACCCCAGCAGGGTCGCCTCCTGCCCCATGTCGCCCGGGCGCAACGCGCCGCATGTATGTGTCCGCACTGCTTCACACCCTGTCGCTGGCGCGAGCCGCATCGGACCCGCGCCGTACATTCCGAAATCGTCGAAACGGGACCGTCGCCGCAAGCGTTCCGGACGGCGCCGCCGGCCCGGAAGCCCGCGGCAAGAACCCGCTGCAATCAGCCGGCGATGCATCCTGCCGGGCCGCGTCGCTCCTCGGACCGGTTGGTCCGCGGTTGCCCCGCGCCATCAGGCGCCTTCGTCGCGCCGCCCCGCGCGGACGCCCTTCGGCCCGCCGGCCCCGTCACCGGTCTCGGCGCACCCCGCGGTCTCACCGTGGGCGACTCGCGGCGAGCGCCGCCGCCACCTCGTCCCGGGGCACCCGCCGCTGCTCGCTCGTCGTCATCTCCTTGACCGCCACCTCGCCCGCGGCCAGCTCGTCCTCGCCGAGGATGAGCATGTGCCGGGCCCCGCTGCGGTTGGCCCGCTTCATCTGCGACTTGGACGAGCGCCCCCCGTAGTCGATCAGCACGCGAAGGCCCGCCCGGCGCAGGTCGCGGGCGAGCACCCGGGCCGACGCCCACGTCCCGTCGCCGAGGGCCACCACGAAGGCGTCGACCGGCACCGCGTCGCCCGCGCCCTCGGGCAGGGCGAGGACCAGCCGCTCGAGCCCCGCCGCGAACCCGATGCCGGGGCGGTCGGGCCCGCCGAGCTGCTTCACGAGGCCGTCGTAGCGGCCGCCCCCGAGCAGCGCGTTCTGCGCCCCGAGCCCGGCCCCGAGAATCTCGAAGGTGGTGCGCGTGTAGTAGTCGAGCCCCCGCACCAGCCGGTGCGACACCCGGTACGACAGCCCGTAGGCGTCCAGATGGCCCCGTACCTCGGCGAAGTGGTCCCGGCACGCGTCGCACAGGTAGTCTTCCGAATGCGGCAGCGCGTCGATGATCGGCTGGTCGGCCCGCACCTTGCAGTCGAAGATGCGCAGGGGGTTGGTCCCGGCCCGGCGACGGCAGTCGGCGCACAGCTCGGAGACCCGCTCGCCGAGGGCCGCGAGCAGCGCCGCGCTGAACGCGGGCCGGCACGCCTCGCACCCGACGGAGTTGATGACGAGCTCGGCCCCCTCGAGACCGAGCTCGTTCACGAAGGCCGAGGCCATCTCGATGACCTCGGCGTCGACGGCCGGATCGGCGATGCCGAACACCTCGACGTCGAGCTGGTGGAACTGCCGGTAGCGGCCCTTCTGGGGACGCTCGTAGCGGAACATCGGGCCCAGGCTGTACAGCTTGGCGAACGGCAGGGCCTGCTCGATGCCGTGCTCGACGAAGGCCCGGACGAGGCTGGGGGTCGCCTCGGGCCGCAGGGTGACGCGCTCGCCGCCCTTGTCGGTGAACGCGTACATCTCCTTCTGGACGATGTCCGTCGACTCGCCGGTCCCCTTCGCGAACAGCTCCTCGCGCTCGATGACCGGGGTCCGCACCTCGACGTAGCCGTAGCGCTCGCACACCTCCACTGCCGCGCGCTCGACACGCCGCCACCGTCCCACCTCGTCGGGCAGGATGTCCCGCGTGCCGCGAATGCCGGAAATCACCGTGAGGAGGGGTCCCTTCGCTCTGCCGCCGGCCGCATCGTCATGGCGTGCCCTGTCGCTTCCCGCTACCCGCGCCCGGCAGCTTCCGGCGCGAGTTCCGGACCTGCCGCATCGTCGTTGCGTGCGCTGTCACTTCCCGCTACCCGCGCCCGGCAGCTTCCGCCGCGGGCTCCGGACCTGCCGCAGCGTCGTTGCGTGCGCTGTCACTTCCCGCTACCCGCGCTCGGCAGCTTCCGGCGCAGGGCCCGGACTTGCCGCGGCGTCGTGGGCGTGGCCCGTCACTCCGCAGGCCCCTGCGGGTCCGTCTGGAACTCGCGCTTGTAGGCGACGTAGTTGTCCGCGTAGCGGCGAATCGAGGCCGCCTCGTCGCCGGTGGTCGCCCGCCGCACCCGCCCGGGGCTGCCCATGACCAGCGACGCTGGCGGAATGGCGGTCCCCTCGGCCACGAGGGTCCCGGCGGCCACGATCGAGCCGGACCCGACGACCGCCCCGTTCAGCACAATCGCCCCCATGCCGATGAGGCAGCGGTCCTCGACCACGCACCCGTGCAGAATCGCCCCGTGCCCCACCGTCACCTCGTCCCCGAGCCGGGTCGGGTGAGTCCCGCTCATCCCGTGGAGCACGCTCCCGTCCTGGATGTTGGTGCGGTCGCCGACGCGGATCCAGTGGACGTCGCCGCGCAGCACCGCGTTCATCCAGACGCTGCTGTCCTCGCCGATCTCGACGTCGCCGATGACCTGGGCGCTCTCGTCCACGAACGCCGACGCAGCTACGCGCGGGGAGCCGGCGCGGTGGGGCCGAAGCACGGCGTGAATTATATGTCGAACCGGCGCGCGGCCGGCGCGCGGGGCGGTCGAGTCGGTGGCATAATGGGCCGATGGAAGTGCGGGATCGCCTCGGCCGGCCGCTGGCCAACCTGCGGGTGTCGGTGACCGACCGGTGCAACCTGCGGTGCCACTACTGCATGCCCGAGGCCGAGTACGTCTGGCTGCCCCGCGGCGACATCCTGACCTTCGAGGAGGTCGACCGCCTGGTCGACGTGTTCGCGGCCCTCGGGACCGACAAGGTCCGCATCACCGGCGGCGAGCCGCTGCTGCGCACCGACCTGCCCGACCTCGTCGCGCTGCTCGCCGGCAAGGCCGCGCTTCGCGACCTCGCCCTGACCACCAACGGCATCCTGCTCGCCGATCAGGTCGCGGCGCTGCGGGACGCCGGCCTGCCGCGCATCACCGTGAGCCTGGACACGCTGGACGCGGACCGCTTCGAAACGCTGACGCGCTTCGACCGCCACCGAGACGTCCTGCGGGGACTGGACGCGGCGGCCGGCGCCGGGTTCGAGAGCGTCAAGATCGACACCGTGGTGATCCGCGGGGTCAACGACGACGAGCTCGTGCCGATGCTGGAGTACGGCCGGCGGGTGAACGCCGAGGTCCGGTTCATCGAGTACATGGACGTGGGGGGCGCCACCCGCTGGTCGATGGACGACGTCGTTTCGCGCCGGGAGATGCTCGACCGGCTGGCCGCCCGCTACGGACCGATCGAGGCCGTCGACGAGACCACCGCCGCCCCCGCCGACCGCTTCACCCTGCCCGACGGCCTCGTGTTCGGCATCATCTCGTCGACGACCGAGCCCTTCTGCCGGCAATGCGACCGCAGCCGCCTCACCGCCGACGGGCTCTGGTACCGCTGCCTCTACGCGCGCACCGGCACCGACCTGCGCGGGCCCCTGCGGGCCGGCGCAGGCCGCGAGGCCCTCGAGGACCTCATCGCGGCCACTTGGCGGCAGCGCGACGACCGCGGCGCCGAGGAGCGCCTGGCCGCCGCCGACCGCTCCACCTTCATCCCCATCGAGGCGTTGCAGAGCCAGCCCCACCTCGAGATGCACACCCGCGGCGGATGATCGCCGCCAGGCGCACCGAGCGAGGACGAGATGAGAGAACGCCGATTCGCTCGCGCCACGATGTGGAGTCGCCGCGAGGCGATGCGGATTCTCGGCCTCGGGGGAGCAGGGCTGGCCGCCGCCGCATGCGGGCGTGACCCGGAGCCCGCACCGCTCACGGAGGCGGCGGCGCCCGTCGCATCGTCGTTCCCGGACGGGGCGATAGTCCGCACGATTCTTGAGGATCTCCCGCCTGACCGGCTGGCGCACGGCGCGGTGCTTTTCCACGAGCACATGTCGCTGGACATCCCCTTCTGGGACCGGCTGCTGGGGGCGGAGAGCCCCGCGCGGGAGCGGTTCATCGGTCCGCCGGACGCCCCCTACTTCATGCAGGACGTGGAGGTCATGGCGGCCGAGCTGGAGGCAGCGGCGCGGGAAGGGGTCGCGGCGCTCGTGGACGGCGGCCACGACGACATGGGGCGGAGCGTGGCGTTCCTGCGCGAGGTCTCCGAGCGCTCCGGCATGCCGATCGTGGCGAGCGGCGGCTACTACACCGACCCGTTCCATCCCCCGGAGCTGGCGGATCGGAGCGACGACGAGATCGCGGAGGCCCTGGCCACGGCGTCCGAGGCCGAGCGGTGGGGCGCCTTCGGCGAGATCGGCACCTCGGCCGAGATCACGCCGTCGGAACGCAAGGCCCTCAGCGCCGTCGGCAAGGCCCACCTGCTCACGAATCTGCCGATCTTCACCCACACCGCGAACGGGCAGGCCGCCGAGGAGCAGCTCGACCTCTTCGAGTCGCTCGGCGTCGCGCCCGGGCGCGTGGCCATCGGCCATCTCGGCGGGCTCGACGACCCCGAGGCGGCGGTCCACCGGCGCATCGCCGCGCGCGGCGCGTTCGTGGGCTTCGACCGGCTCGGCGGCGGGCCGGATGCCGACGGGCGCAAGGTACCGATGATTCAGGCGCTGATCGCGGACGGCCACGCAAACCGCGTGCTGCTCGCGTCGGACTTCGCCGCCGCCCAGGACATCCAGCGCAACGGCGGGCCGGGCTATGCCAGGACGATCACCCGGTTCGTCCCCATGCTGCGCGAGGCGGGGGTCACCGACGGCGGGATCCACGCGATGACCGTCGACAACCCGTTGCGGTTCCTCGCCTTCGTTCCGCCGGCGTAGCCGGTGGCGCGGCGTGCGCGGGAACCGGCGGGGTGGCAGGCCCGGATTCGCGGAAGCGGGCAGGTCCGCCGTCGATTTCCAATCGCCGTCAATGAAGTGACCGCGAGCCGGCCGCCCAGCCGCGACCGATGTCCAGCGCAACCGTCAGCGCGTGGTCGAGTCGTTCGATCCGTTCGGCGCCGAGACTGCCCACGAAGTGAGTCAACCGCGACTTGTGCAGGCTGAGCAACTCGTCGCAATGGATGCTGCTGTCGTGCCTCAGCCCCTCCCCCGGTCCCACGTCGACCTGCGTCGCGAGGCCATGCCGCGCCGTGTACACCGGCGCGCAGATCACCGACGAGAATCGGGAGTCGATCGACGCCTGTCGGCTGACGACCACGAACACGCGAAACCGTTTTGGATCCCCGCCGTGAGGTCTCGTGACGCTATAGAGGTCGCCGCGCCTCACGGGTCCACCTGGTAGCCGAGAACGTCGACCGCCTCTTCGTTGAGCTCGTCGGCGCGGGCGTCGAGAATGGCCCGATCGCGCCGGTCGATCGCGGCCCGTTCCTGTTCGGCGAGGCTCTGTCGAAGCAGCCGCTCGATCACCTGCGATCGACTCTCGCCATCGCGGGCGGCCCTCTCCACCGCGGCCACCACCCCTTCTTCCAGTGTGATGGAAGTCTTCAGCTTCATACTCCAATCATACCCACCACGGCGAGCGCCAATCAACAACCGCTGTCGAGTCGGCGGCCCGGTCTCCGGCCTTGAGCCGGAGGCGCGACCGGTCCTCGATCGGTCAGCGCCGTCGCGTCTTCCGGCGCGAGAACAGGAGGCCCGACCAGTCGTCGTCGACGGCGCAAATCTTGTAGTCGACCAGTCCCTGGTGGAGACCGGCCGAGCGGACGTCCCGCTGCGAGACGTCGGCGGCGAGGGACGAGGTCTTCTTGGGCCAGACGATCCACAGCCTGTCGGTGGTCACCGCGCCGGCCACGCGCTCAAGCCCCTCTTCCAGGTCGCGGCGGCACGGGACGAACCAGAGGGTGAGATCGCACGCCCCGCCGCGGCGCCGAGTGACCCTGGCCCCCTCGGGCAGCTCCCCGAGGGTGGTCTCGAAGCCCGCCGGCGCGTTCAACAGCCGCACCACCGTCCCCGGCTTGATGCCGAGCTTGCGGGGCAGTGGCGTGCCGGAGTAGCCGGCCAGCACGGACGGGGGTCGGGACGCGTCGGCCGGGGGGCGCTCGATGACCTGCCGCACCGCCGCGAGGGCCTCTCGGCCGGGGGTGCAGACCGCCCCCGGAAGCAGGTGGCGAATCTGCGAGAGCCGTTGCGGGCTGCCGTCGACGAAGACCAGGGGCACCGCGCGCGACGACGCCTGCTGGCGAATCCCCAGTCCGAAGTCCCGCCCCTGGCTCGGCGCCCGCGACAGGTCGATGGCCACCGCGGCCGGCGGGTCCTCGCCGATCGCCTTCAGGTCCGCCGGGGTGCGAAGAGGCCGCACGTCGACGACGTAGCCGGCCGCCCGCAACTGCTCGATCCAGACGGCGGCGGGGCCGTAGTTGAGAACGCGGACGGTTGCGGTGGACATCGTCGCGATCGCTGGACGCGTGATGGTAGCACCGGCCGGCATGGCCCACGCCCGCGCGCTGCCAGCCGGCGCCGGCGTCGAGGGCGGTGCGCCGGGGCGCCCGCCCGACCTGGACCGGCTGGGCGACCGTGTCCCTTGGCGAGGGTGTCGGCGTCGAGGGCGGTGCGCCGGGGCGCTCGCCCGACCTGGACCGGCTGGGCGACCGTGTCCCTTGGCGAGGGTGTCGGCGTCGAAGGCGGTGCGCCGGGGCGCCCGCCCGACCTGGACCGGCTGGGCGACCGTGTCCCTTGGCGAGGGTGTCGGCGTCGAGGCTGAGGCTGGGCACGACGACGACGGTCCTCGGGGCGAGGCGATCGGCGAAGACCCGCCGGTACAGCGGCTCCAGGCGACGGATACAATCTTGCGGGTCCGGAAGAGGTCGCGGCGACGCGGGCCTCGGACGGTCCGCCGGCCAAGGACGCCGACGAGAGTGACCTTGCCACATGCCGAGCTGCTCCACCCCGCAGACAACGGGCTGCCCTGGGTGCAGTCGGCGGCTTCCTGTGTCGATCACTGTCCCGGACCCGACACGCACCGCCGTGGCCGCCGGGAGCCGGACAGCCCATCACGTCGAGACGCGATATGGACGTCATTTCGCCCGCAACGCCGGACGACTCGCTCACCGCCCTCCTCCATCCGCGCTCGATCGCGATCATCGGCGCCTCGGCCGACCCCGCCCGCATCGGCGGCCGGCCGCTGGCCTACACGCGCGACGCCGGGTTCGACGGGCCCATCTTCCCCGTGAACCCACGGCGCGCCACTGTCCAGGGTCTCCCGGCGTTCCCGACCATCGCCGACGTCCCCCAACCCGTCGACACCGCGATCATCGCCGTGCCCGCCCCCGCGGTGGTCGAGACCGTCGAGGCCTGCGCGGGGGCCGGCGTGAAGGCCGTGGTCGTCTTCAGCGCGGGCTTCGCCGAGACCGGCGACGAGGGCCGGCGGCGGCAGGACGCGCTGACCGCCATCGCCCGCGCGTCGGGCATGCGCATCGTCGGCCCCAACTGCCTCGGGATCTACAACTCCGCGATCGGCTTCTACGCCACCTTCACGACCACCCTCGAGGCCGCGCACCCGGTGCCCGGCGGGGTGGGGCTGGTCACCCAGAGCGGGGCCTACGGCAGCCACCTGTCTCTGCTCGCCACCCGCCGCCGCATCGGCATCCGGTACTTCGTCACGACCGGCAACGAGTGCGATGTCGACGTCGCCGAGACCATCGGATGGCTCGCCCGCCAGCCCGACATCTTGGTGATCGTGGCCTACATCGAGGGCATCGCCGACCGCGACCGGCTGCTCGAGTCGCTCGCCCTCGCCCGCGAGCGCGGCAAGCCCGTCGTCCTGCAGAAGGTGGGCCGCAGCGAGATCGGCGCCGACGCGGTGCGGTCCCACACCGCGACCCTGGCGGGCAGCGACGCGGTGTACGACGGGGTGTTCCGCCAGTTCGGCGTCCACCGCGCCCGCGACGCCGAGGAGATGCTCGACGTCGCCTACGCCGCCACGTTCGGCGCGTTCCCGGCGAGCCGGCGGGTCGCGCTGATGAGCATCTCCGGCGGCGTCGGCGTGCAGATGGCGGACGAGGCGGTCGCCTGCGGGCTCGACGTCGCCCCGATGAGCGCCGGCGCCCAGGCCCGCCTGAAGGCGCAGCTCCCCTACGCCTCGCCGCGCAACCCCGTCGACATCACCGCCCAGGCGTTCAACGACCTCGGCCTGATACGGTCCAATCTCGACGTCATCCTCGAGGAGGACGCCTACGACGCGATTGTCGCCTTCTTCACGTTCGTCGCCGCCGCCGAGGCGATGGTCGAGCCCGTTCGCGAGATCCTGCAGGACGCCCGGCGCCGCCACCCCGACCGCCTGCTCGTCCTGTCGATCGTCGGCCCGCCCGACGTCGTGCAGCACTACGAGGCGGCGGGATGCCCGGTGTTCGAGGACCCGTCGCGCGCCGTCCGCGCCGTCGCCGCCCTGGCCCGGCTCGCCGAGAGCTTCGAGCGGCCTCGCGCGACACCGCCCCCCCTTCCGCCCGTCGAACCCCTGCCGCCGGGGCCGGCAGGCGAGGCCGAGGCCCGGCGGATCCTGGCCGGGGCCGGGATTCCGATGGTCGCGTCGAGGCTGTGCGCCACGGCCGGCCAGGCGACGGAAGCGGCGGCGGCCCTCGGCTTTCCCGTCGCCCTGAAGATCGCCTCACCCGAGATCGCCCACAAGAGCGACGTCGGCGGGGTCGCGCTGGACCTTGAGACGGCGGACGCGGTGGCCGGGGCCTTCACCGCGGTAACCGACAAGGCGCGAGCCGCCTGCCCTCGCGCCCGCGTCGACGGGGTCCTCGTCTCCCCGATGGTCCGGGACGGCGTGGAGATGATCCTCGGCGTGCAGCACGACCCGACCTTCGGCCCCGTGGTCATGTGCGGGCTCGGCGGCGTGTTCGTCGAGATCCTCGCGGACGTCTCCTTCCGGCCCGCCCCGTTCGACGCCGCCGAGGCGCACCGCATGCTGCGCGAGCTGCAGGGCTACCCGCTCCTCGCCGGCGCGCGCGGGCGCCCCCCCGGCGACGTCGACGCTCTCGCCGAAGCGCTGGCCGCCCTCTCCCGCTTCGCCGCCGCCCAAGCCGAACGGCTCGAGAGCGCGGAGCTGAATCCCGTGGTGGTGCGCCCGGCGGGACAGGGCGTGGTTGCCCTCGATGCCCTGATCGTGCCGGCGAAGACGACGGCGGGTTGACCATCTCGGCCTCCCGAGTCGACGAGTGGGTGGATACGCTAGAATCGATCCCATGAAGGTCGTGTCGAAACGGGCGCCCGGGACACGCGTCCTCGACGACGTCGCGCGTCTGCAACGCACGCTCAACCGGCTGCGGGGACGAGGACTGGTGCCGCGCGGGCTGTACCGATTCTCGTCCTTCGAAGAGGCGGACCGATGGATGATGAGTCAGATCGCGCGCTCAGCCGCGCACCTGAACTCGAAGACCTCCTCGCCCTCTGCCGCGCGCTCCGTGCGGAAGGCGTCCGCTACCTCCTGATCGGCGGATTCGCCGTCATTCTCCACGGCTTCGTCCGCACCACGAAGGACGTCGATCTGCTTGTGGACCCTTCGGACGAGAACGTCGCGGCCATCAAGAGAGCCCTGGCGACGCTTCCCGACAACGCGGTCTCGCAGGTCGAGGACGACGACGTGCGGCGCCACAGCGTGGTTCGGATCGCCGACGAGATCGTGGTGGATCTGATGGCGTCGGCGTGCGGCATCACCTACGACGAGGCGCTCGAGCAGGACATCGAGGAACGCCTCGTCGAGGATGTGGTCATTCCACTGGCCGGGAAGCGATTGCTGATTCGAATGAAGGACACGGTCCGGGACTCCGACAGGATGGACGTGGGGTTCCTCCGGTGGCGGATCGGAGACGAAGAGAACTAGGCGGACCCGGAGCGGGTATCGACCGGGCTCGCGATCCAGGCGGTTCGCGACTATCGGGGGAGCTACTCTTCGGCGTCCTCGGCGTCGTCGCCGGACCCCCCTTCGAGGTCGGCGTTCTCCCGGTAGGCGTGACGGAACTCGCCGCCCACCGTCTCGGGACGCGAATCGGGGTAGATCCGCAGCAGGTCCCACGCGTTGATAGCGGCCCTGACCTTGTAGCGCATCCGCGCCTGGACGCCGACGCCACGCGCGCCGGTCTCCAGCCGCGGGGCCTCCCACGCGTAGGCTTCGCTGTAGAGCTGCCGCAGCGTCTCGAGGGTGTCGCGCACGTCGTCGGCGGTGGGCGCGGACAGGCGGATGCACTTGCGTTCGAGCAGGCGCATGCCCGCCTCGGCCCCGCGCACGCGGTCCGCGTAGCGGCTGTCCGCCAGCCGCCGGCCCGCGCCCTCGCGGTCGTGCTTGCCGTCGGGGCCGATGATGGCCGTCGCGAAGTCGGCGGTTACCGTCCCGACCGCGATCAGGCCCGCGCCGGCGTCGCCGGCAGCCTGCCCCAGCCACCGGGCCAGCTCGGCGTACGATCGACCGCGCTGCAGAAGCGAGTAGGAGCCGACGAGCTCCATCTCGTCCAGCAGGACCACCCATCCCTTGTACCCGGCGCCGCGCATCAGCTCGACCGCGAAACGCAGACGCTGCGGGGGCAGCTCGGCGACCCTCGGCGCCCGGAAGGCGCGCCGCCGGCCCTGCCCGAGCCGGCGCAGTCCCCGCTTGATCTCGGACACCCGTATCCGGTCCCCCGCCCAGAACGACTCGATCCGGGCGCTGAGCTCGGGGTCTCTGGCGCCCTCGTAGACGGCCAGGGCGGCCGGGAAGATCTCGTGCAGGACCCCGTTCGACCCCGCCGTCTCGACCCACTCCGCGAACGCGGCGAAGTCCGCCGAGTCGCGGTCGGCGGCGCCGCCCAGCTCTTCGAACAGGCGTCCGCCGCGATCCGGCATCCGGGCGTTGTCGACGGCGGAGCTGAACACCTTGCCGAGGTCGTAAAGGGGCGTCTCCTTGCTGACGGCCACCGTGCTGCACACGAAACCGTGCGACAGGGCCTGTCGCTCCAGGTGGACCAGCAGGTGCGACTTGCCCGCGCCGAAGTCTCCGGACACGAGCATTCCCTGCGCACGACCCGCGCCGACGTGCGTGTCCCCGGCCCTGGCCAGCAGCTCGGCGAACGCCGCCTCCGCCTTCGGCTGGCGGCAACCCAGCATCTCCACCGCAGCCCGGTTGGGCACGCCGTTGCGCAGCGCCTCGACGCCGCGGCGCGCCGTCAGCTTCCGTTCGTCGCGAACCATCTTGCCGCCCGCCGCGCCGCCACGACCGCACCGGCGAGGCCGCCGGATGGAGCGGACGGCGATCCCGCGCGTCGTTCGTCACCGGGGTCTTCGGCGCCGCTTGCCGGTTCCCGTTCCTCACCGCCGTCCCGCCGTGCGTCTTCCTGCGACAACCGCACCAGCGCGGCCACCGGATTGACGAGGCGGCGGTCGCGCACGTCGTTCATCACCCGGGTCTTCAGCGCCTCGTAAATGCCGAAGCCGCGCGAGCCGCGGCCCGCCTCGTCGTCGAGGAAGGCGTCGCCGGTCGCCACCACCAGCAAGGCGCCGGCCAGCCGGTCGACGCCGTCGATGAACTCGCGCAGCAGCTCGTAGTGATCGACGGTCATGGCGCGGGTGTAGTACCGCAGGCCGTCCCTGGGGTTGCGCGCCACCGTGACGCGGCGGTTGTCCAGCAGCACTACGGTCCCCGCGAGGCCGGCCTCGCGCACCCAGTGCAGCGCCGACTCGATGAAGTGACGGGCGGTGGCGCGGTTGACGGCGGAGTGGATGAGGAAGGGCCGCACGGGGCTCAGGCGGGTGTCCGCTCCCGTCAGCCAGTCCAGCACCGGCTGGCCGTCGTAGCTCCCGTCAGGCCGGTCGCCGGTCTGCTCGCACAGATAACTCATGGCCGCCCGGAAATCGCGGGCCATCGCGGCATGCTTGTAGACGCGCGCCTCGATGTCCGGCCTGAGACGCATGAGTACGGTCTGCGGTTCGAGATCGTTGGCGCCGGCGATGGCGTCGAACACGTCGCCGCCGCCCGCGGCGTCGATGGTGTCGACGCGATACCGTCTGTCCGCGGCCAGCCGCAGCACCCGGCGGCGCGCCAGGCCCCGCCAGTCGATCCCGCGCGCCAGTCCGAAGAAGACGTCCTGGGGCATGTGGGCCCGCAGCTCCGCCGCGTCGAGGGCGACGAAGAGGTAGCCCGACTCGCGACAGCGGCGTTCCAGCGCGTCGCGCAACGCGGGCCGCGCCTCGTCCGGGGTCACCGCGAACTTCACGGCCGCGCCGCCGTCCCGGATGAACCCGGACAGATACTCGTCGTCGATCCGCCGCAGCCAGTCGTCGAGCGGGATGGCGTCCTTCATCACCCGTCCGCGGTGAAGCTGATGCCGTAGTACCGCGCCTCCTGGCCGTCCGGACCGACGAACGTGAAGAGGCCGGATCGCCGCGTGCCGGTGGAGGCCGGAAAGGAGACGGCGGCGCCCTTCCGCGTCCGCCGGGGGCCCTCGGCTTCGAGGATGAACAGGTCTCGCGCGAAGTCGGTCCGGTCGTACTCGCGGGCCGCGCCCGGCAGCGACGTCAAGAGCTTGTAGACCCGGGTCAGGGGGACGACAGGCCCGTCGCCGGCCGCGCGACCCCCGGCGTCCTCGCGCACGACCTCGGCGTAGACCGTGTAGAGGGCCTCGAGGAAGCGGTCGGACCGGTGTCGAGCCGGCTTCTTCTGGTTCTTCAGAAGCAGGCCGGCCAGATGGGACGGGCGGATGCCGGCGACCCTCTTCCCGTCCACCCGAACCGCCCGATCGCCGGGCAGGATGCGCACGATGGACGGGTACGAGATCAGCTTGCCGTCCCGCTCGTAGACGCTCAGCCCCCGCTCCTCGGCGGCCGCGCAGAGCTCGGCCGCGTAGTCGTCTTCGAGATACCGCTGCTCGTCGTCGTCGGGCAGGGGCCACGACGCGACGGCCCCCGCGGCCGCCTGACGCACCTCGCGCAGGGCGGCGTCGAAGTCGCCCTGCGCACGCTTGACCGCCGCGACGTTGCCCTCGCGGGCCGCCTTCTGCAGCTTCTTCGCCAGCGACACGAGCCCCTGCCCCGACGCAATCGCGGCATCCGCGGCGCGTTCGACGTCCCCGAATACCTGTTCGAAACTCACCGCCCGCCGTCCCTCCCCGCGGCCGCCGCCGGCCACATCGCTCACGAACCGCCGCTCCGATTCCGGCGAGTCTACTACACGCCCCGGGCGGGGTTGCGTCCTGCTGGGCATCCTGGTTCACGAGACCATCACCCGCGGCGCGCCAGCTTGCGGGCCGCTTCCTCGTGCTCGAGATCGGCGGCCAGGGCCAGCGCCTTGTCGAGGTCGGCCAGAGGTCGGCCCATCGTGACGGTACGTTGCTTGTACGGTCGCGCATCTCCCGGCAAGCGTTCAGGGCTGGCCAGCCCGACGCGGAGCGTACGGTTCAGCATGCGCGTCAGGGGGATGCCGGCATCGCGGGCACGCCGCTCGAGTTCGACCGTCAGATCGTCGTCGACCCGTACCGTGCTGCGCACGATGGCATCGTAGCATCGGAATGGAGGACACAAAGGCACCATCACCCAGAGCAACGTGGCGCGGACGGGGAAATCGGGGATCAGGGTCTGGGCGGGTCATGGTATTCTCCTGCCATGCAGATTACCATCGATGCTGCCGGGCGCGTGGTCATTCCGAAGTCGATGCGTGAGAGCCTGGGACTGACGGGCGGGCGTACGATCGAAATCCGCGAGCGGGAAGGCGTGATCGAACTCGAGCCGGCAGCCACCGCCATGCACCTGGAAGAACGAAACGGGCATCTCGTGGCAGTTCCGGACCGCGAGCTTCCGCCGCTGACCGACGATCTCGTTCGCGCCACCCTGGAGAAGACGCGGCGGTGATGCTGGCGGTCGATACGAGTGTCGTCATCGCCGGCTTCGCGGCATGGCACGAGGGCCACCAAGCGGCCCTCACCGCGCTCGATCGGCGTCCCCGGGCACCTGCCCACGTACTGCTCGAAAGCTACTCGGTATTGACGCGATTACCACCGCCAAACCGGACATCGCCTGCGATCGCGGTGACGTTCCTGAAGGGCCGGTTCCTCGACCCGCCGCTCGCACTGCAACCCGACGACCATGCGCGTCTGGTGGAGTTGGTCGCGAGGTACGGACTGGCCGGCGGCTCCGTATACGATGCCCTGATCGCGTGGACCGTGAAGCTGGCCGGCGCCACGCTGCTCACGCGCGACAGCCGAGCGATCCGCGTGTACCAGACGGTCGACGTGCCATTCGAACTTGTCGTCTGACGCTGGAGGCGTCCTGCCCGGCCGTAACGGCTTCCTCCCGCGGCACGCACCGCAGGCAAACGGGCGGCGGCAAGCGTCGCTCACGCGAGCATCAGCCGCTTGCCGCCGGAGCGACCGGCCGGGACATGGAATCGGGGACATGAGCGGCCACGAGTGCTACCACTGCAAGCAGTGGGTCGAAGACGGCGAGTCGCACGACTGCTGGACGACGACCGAGGCGGCGCTGATCGCGGATCTGTCGGAGGACCTGCAGGAGGCCTGGGAGCGGATTCGGGAGACGGCGACCGCGTTCGGCGACCAGCGCGTCTATGCCTCGCAACGGTCGATCATGTTCTCGCGAGGGTCCTGCTACTTCTTCGTCCGCCCGAAGCGGACCTTCCTCGAGGTGTGCGTCTTCCTCGGCCGCGCGGTGGACGCCCCCCAGGTGCGCCGGGTCGACCGGGTCTCGAAGGCCAAGCTGCGCCACACCATTCCCGTCCGGCACCGCGACGAGGTGGAGCCCCCCGTCACCGACTGGCTCGCGGAAGCCTGGGAGCTCGCCGGCGCAGCCAGCGAGCCGACGCCGCGAGCCGACGCGCGTGCGAAACGGAAGCCGGCGCGTCTGGCGACGACCGCCGAGCCAACGTGGAAGACCAGCGCCGAGGCGCGAGCCGACGGTAACCCGCGCGTCGACGCACGGACTTGTCCTGATGATGCCGGCTGAGTATCCCGGGACAAATCAGACACAGAGCGCCGCGCTCGCCGCACGTCACGACGAAACATCCGGTCCACCCCAATCGCCGGAGTCGCGGATCCCGAACACCTCGCCGGCGTCGGCAACCTCATCATCGACTGCGACGACGGTGACGACCTTCTCTCGCGCCTGGGTTCAACGTGAATCGGCGCGAAACGTTCGGCGATCAGCACGTACGACCCAACAGCGCACGAGAGCGACCGTGCGCCCCTGGCGCCCCCATGGGCGTCTGCGGTCGGCCTCGGACACGTGCGTCGACGCTCTGCCCACCCGCACCATGAGAGGATCATGGGCCATGGAAACATTGGAGATCACGCGGCTGATCGCCCGCGCCCCGTGGCGAGAGGCCGTGACCTACCGGAAGACCTGGCCTCATGAGTACGTGCTAAGCCGCAAGGACGGTCAGCGGGCGCTGCTCGAGGCGGTCTGCGCCCGCTTCCGGGCCGGGGAGGGCGTGGAGGCCCGCTTCTTCAGCCGGCGCAACACCTATCTCTTCATCGGCGACCACAAGTACTGGCTGATGACCCACTGGGACGATCTCGACCTCGATCGCGTGGACGACTACGTGCTGAACCGCGCCCGCCTGTACCGCGACCGCCGAGACTTCGTAATCCAGGGCGGCGACACCGGCAGGCGCGAGGACTATCCGCGGCGCCCCGCGCGGGGCGCCGAGTGACCGGAGCGGCATCCCGCACGGTCGTTCTCGCCCACGGTGGCGTTGACCGCCGCCTGAACCGAGCGCGGTGGATCTGCCCAAGCGTCCACGCCGCGACTGGACGCCACGTCCGTCCGGGAGCTACCGCATCCAGGAAACGCAAGTAGACGCAAACCATGACATCGATCGAGATCCGAAGCGGCGGGTGACGATCGACCACTCGCCCACGGGCAACCAGGAAACGCAACCATGAAGTGTAATTGGTTACCGCGTCGGTACGAGCGGCAAGCGTCGAAGCGCCGGGCGCGATGTGGAAGGCGGCGGTCGCTGGCGTCGGGGTGCACAGAATTGCACAGGTGCCGATAAACGGGTATGCGCCCGACGCGCCGCGAGCAGGACGCCCCCCGGCCGACGCCGGAGGAGCACGCGCGCGTGAGGCGCGAACTCGAAGAGAGCGAGCGCGAGCGCGAACGGCTGCAGCGGCGGATCGAACGGCTCGAGAAGCAGAACACCCGCCTGAAACGAGAGCTCGATGCAGCCAGACGCGCCGGTTATCGGCAAGCGGCTCCCTTCGCCAAGACCGTCACACGCGAACCCAAGCGCTCCGGCCGTCGAGCCGGTGCCCAGTACGGGCAGCCGGCCCGCCGGTGCAGACCAACCCGGGTAGACGTCCGTCACGACGTACCGCTGCCGGCGAGCTGTCCGGATTGCGGCGGACGAGTGCGCTCGACCGGTATGGCCACCCAGTTCCAGGAAGAACTGCCGGTCCCGCGAGTCCTCGTCCGCGAGTTTCGAGTCGCCCTCGGCGCCTGTCAGGATTGCGGCCAGCTGGTGCGGGGTCGGCATCGGTTGCAGACCTCCGACGCCTTCGGCGCCGCCGCCGTACAACTGGGCCCCGCGCTGGTGGCGTCGGCCGTCATCCTCAACAAGCAGATGGGGTTGTCGTTCGGCAAGATCGCGACCCTGCTGCGGCAACAGTACGACATCCGCGTGAGTTCGAGCGGCCTCGTCCGCGCCGTACATCGGGCCGCCCGCCGGGCCGAGCTGACCTATAGCGACCTGCGGCGCCAGCTTCGCAACAGCCCCGTCGTCACCCCGGATGAAACCGGGTGGAAGGTCGGCGGCCACCTGCAGTGGCTCTGGGCGGGCGCGTCGGAGAAGACGACCGTCTACGCCATTCAGCCCGGACGAGGCTACGATGAAGCGGCCCACCTGTTGGGGCCAGACTTCGACGGCGTGCTCATCCGCGACGGCTGGGCGCCATATCGGCGCTTCACCCGAGCCACCCATCAGACGTGTCTCGCCCATCTTCTACGACGGGGACGGACCCTGTGCCGGGACCATCCCCGCAGTCGCATCGCCGCCGACATCCACGCTCTGTTGAAGCAAGCCCTCCGCCTGCGCGACGACGCCCGCGCCGGTGAGCTGTCCCGTGATGACCTCGGCGAAGCCCTGGAAACCCTGGCCACCCGACTCGCTCGACGACTGCTCCACCCCGGCCCACTGGCCGACGTGCAGTGCTTCGCGAAGCATCTGACCACGGAATGGAAGGCGCTGTTCACGTTCCTGTGCAACCCCGCCGTCGACGCCACCAATTGGCGGGCCGAACAGGCCATTCGCCCCGCCGTCGTCACCCGCAAGGTGTGCGGGGGCAATCGCTCCTGGCGCGGCGCGGCCACGCAGCAGACACTGGCCTCGGTCATCCGCACCGCCTGCCAACGCCAGCGCAATCCCCACACCGTGATCGTGGGGCGGCTTCGCTCACGTTCGCCCACCGTCGCACCCGAACTGCAACGCCCAGCGCGGTAGCGCAAGCTCCCGCGTGCGGTAACCTGTTACGCCATGAAGTTGATCAAGACTCCCGAGCATCACCCTTGGCCCAAGTTCACCGCGGACACGCTGGTCGCGGAGGGGACGCCGAAACCGGTGTTCGTGATGCCAGTCATTGTGCTACGCGAAGACGGCGAGGTCGGGTGGCGCTTCGTGCACATTCGGATCGGTGGGCTGAAAGGCCAGCAGGGGGCGGTGTACAACCGCCACACTCCTGCCGTCGCGAAGGAGAAGGCCGACCAACTGAGAGCGGATGCCGACAGTGCGGGGGCAACAGGCATGGTGACATTCAAGGTCGAACTGAACAAGACGTCCCGCAAGACGTCGCTGACGCCATCCGACGCGCGGCGGGTGGCGGACGCAATAGACGAAGCCCGGGCCCTTCTGTCCGATGGGCCACCCTCCAATGGAGAGACCCCGCCCCCCCCGCCCCCACCGCCCCACCTCCAACCGCTCGCCGACGAGCTGCTTTTGGGCGTGGACCATCTCCATCGCGTCGAAGAACTCCTGGAAGACCGGCGTCAAGTCATCTTCCAGGGGCCGCCGGGCACGGGCAAGACCTACGTCGCGCGGAAGCTCGCCGAACACCTCGCCGGATCGAAGCAGCGCGTGCGCCTCGTGCAGTTCCACCCTTCGTACGCCTACGAGGACTTCATCGAGGGGATTCGTCCGACGCTGGAGGGCAGCCAGACGGCCTTCCGGCTCGTGCCCGGGCCGCTACGGCAGGCCGCCGAGGCGGCCAGAAACGAACCGGATGCCTACCATTACCTCGTCATCGACGAGATCAACCGCGGTAACCTCGCCAAGGTGTTCGGCGAGCTGTACTTCCTGCTGGAGTACCGCGACGCCGAGATCCAGTTGCCGTACTCGCAAGAACGCTTCCGGTTGCCGAAGAACCTGTATCTCATCGGCACGATGAACACCGCCGACCGGTCGATCGCGCTGGTCGACCTCGCCCTGCGCCGGCGCTTCCACTTCGTGGACTTCTACCCCGACGAGCCGCCGGTCGAGGGACTGCTCCGGCGCTGGCTGTGGGACAACGCCCCCGACATGCAGTGGGTCGCCGATGTCGTCGACGAGGCGAACCGGCGTCTCGGCGACCGCCACGCCGCGGTCGGGCCGAGCTACTTCATGCAGGAGGGGCTCGACGAGCCGAAGGTCCACCTGATTTGGAACCACGCCGTGCTGCCTTACGTCAGGGAACGCCTCTTCGGCGAACCGGATGATCGGAAGTTCGAGCTCGAGGCCCTGCGCCGCGGGGCGGACGCCGGCGGCGATGCGCCCGATCCGGCGGACGACGACACCGACGAGCAGGACGGCGGCGATGCGACGGATTGACCTGGATGAGCACGGCACGACCTCCGAGATCCCGCTCTCCCGGGTCGAACTGGACGCCCTGCAGCGCTACGAGGAGCAGCGCCGGCGCCAGCAGCGGCGCCGGTCGAAACTCCTCAGCGTCACGCCCACGACCGGACGCCCCGGCCACTACGACCTGAAGGCGAGTTCCACCGTGGGCGCGGTCGACCTCGAGGAGATCTCCATCCGCATCCGACCGAAGCTGCCGGTTGGGCGCCTGATCGCCCTGCTGGCCTACGCGGCAGACGCGGTGGACCTGACCGGGACTTCCGACTTCGCGAAACACGACGAGCTGGTGGAGGCGGTCGCCGCCGCCCTCGACCACGAGGCGCGTCGGGCGTTCGCACAGGGCCTGCTGCATGGCTACCGCACCACGGAGGAGGCGCTGCCGGCGGTGCGGGGCCGCATCCGCTTCGACGCGCAGGTCCGCCGACGATTCGGCTTGACCCCGCCCGTCGAGGTGCGCCACGACGACTACACGGCCGACATCATCGCAAACCGCCTGGTGAAGGCGGCCGTCGCCCGGCTCGGGCGGATGCGCATCCGCCAGCGACGGAACCGGGATGCCTTGCGCTGGACGGCCGCGGCCCTGGCGGACGTGACGCACGAGGAGTACCGCCCCGGGGCGGTGCCGGAGGTGACGTTCGACCGACTGAACCGGCACTATCGCCGGGTCGTCGCCCTCGCCCGGATCGTCCTCCAGGGGTCGGCCTTCGAGGCGAACCGGGGCGACGACGTGCGCGCCCCCGGCTTCCTGGTGGACATGAACCGCCTGTTCGAGCGGTTTCGTCGTGCGGGCGTTGCGCGAGGCGCTCGGCGCCAGCGATCAGCTGCTGCGTTCCGGTGCCGGGACCACCCTCGACGAAGCAGGGCAGATTCGGCTCGAACCCGACCTGTCGTGGTGGCGCCACGGCAAGTGTAGGTTCGTGGGAGACGTCAAGTACAAGAACATCGCCGGCCGCGCCCCCGGTCCCGACCTCTATCAGTTGCTCGCCTACGCCACCGCGTTCGATCTGCCCGGCGGGCTGCTCATCTACGCGGGGACATCCAGACCGACCGCGCACTTGGTGCGTCACGCCGGCAAGCGCCTGGAAGTCACCTCCATCGACCTCTCGGGCTCGCTCCCGGAAACCCTCGCGTGCGTGAAGCAGGTGGCCACCCACATTCGACGGGCGGCCGGCGCCGGTCGGCTTGCCCGCCCCGCGTGACGGCTCAACGGGCAGGCAGGTCGGGGCAGGGATGCCGCCGGCGGGTTCACGGCCTTCCTCGTCGCGCATCTGGAAGAACAGGCCCGGCCCGGCGACGGGAGCGGCATCGATCGGGCCGCGCCCCTCGCCCGGTGTGATAACCCCGGGCGCTTGCCGACCCCGCATCGATCCCGGCGCGACGGTGGCGCCTGCGACGGAGAGGGCCGCACGGCGTCTACCGGTCTCGAATCATCTCCATGACGCTCCTTCGGCACCTGGAGCTGCCAACGATTCGCCCCCTCCGCCCCAGGTTTGCCCCTGTCATGCTGATTTGGTAGATTCCAGGCATGAGGGCGACAACCATCAAGCTGGAGGGCAAGCTACTCGAGGACATCGAAGCGGCCAAGCCCGCGGGCCGGAGCGTCTCGGCCCACGTCCGGTGGGTGCTGCAGAAAGACCTGGAGAGGCGTCAGGCACGGGACGCCGCCGCCAGGTTCAGGGCCTTCCTCGACGCCCGTCCGGAGGAGCAGGGGTGGCTCGCCGATTGGGACGGCGCCGACCTGGCCGCGCCCCCGGCGCGAGGACCGGAGGCGTGACGACCCGAGGCTCGTTGTACTGGATCAACCTGGGCCCCACCTCGCCGCCGGAGTTCGGGAAGACCCGGCCCGGCGTGATCGTCTCGAGCACGGCACACAACGACATCCTCGACAGCGTCGTCGTGGTCCCTCTCTCCACGATCGGGGACGAGATCTGGCCGCTGCGCATCGAGACCGACGATGTGAGCGGAAAGGCCGCCTTCGCCGTTCTGCCCGGAATCCGTCAGGTGTCGAAGGCCCGGTTGGCCGACTTCATCGGCGTGGCGTCGAGCGCGTTCATGGCGCGCCTGGACGCGGCCATGGCTCTCTACCTCGGCGATTGACCGGCCTGTAGCGGTTGAGGGGAGCCCTGCGCACGTGTCGGGACATGCCGTTCGCCAGCGGGATCCTCCGTACAGGAGAGAGGGCCGAACGACATCAGCCGCCCGGCCCTCCGTTGTCGTCGACGCCGAATGCCCGCCTTCGCGACCGCGAGCCCGCCTACCCCACGCCGACCGGCTGGCGCTCTTCCGCCTTCGCCTTGTCGCCGCCGAGGCCCTGAATCTGGATGAGGCCGCCCTCGGCAGACGCCTCCTCCTTCAGGATGTGCTGGCGGTAGAGATCGGCCATCCGCTTGTTCTCGGCTTCCTGCTTCATCCGGTCGCGGGCCTCGATCTTCTCCTGGCGGGCGTTCTTGGCGATGCCCTGCTCGTCGAGGTCGGTCTGCTGGCCCGCCGCCACCGCCTCGGGGTCGAGCACGAGATGGTGCTCGGCGCTCGGCATGGCGACCTTCTTGCCGCCCGCGAAGATCTCGTGGCGGCCGTGCTCGTCGTACCACTTGGTGAGGGTGGCCGTCATGTGCATCTTCTCGATGATGTTGCGCCAGCCGACGCCGGTGTTGTAGGCGCAGAAGGAGATCTCCCCCTCCTGGGTGGCGTAGGGAATGATGCACCGCTCGGTGCGGCGGAAGTCGTAGTTGAAGAGGTCCTGGAACCACATGCCGGCGATGAACAGGAAGTTCCAGCGGTCGGACCGCCGCCTCGCGATGTCGTCCCGCGTCCGGTCGCCGGTCACCCTGCCGTAGTCCTTCTTCGACGCGCCGAACGTCTTGTCGAACTTCTGCAGCAGGTCCCACAGCTTGAAGTGGGTCGGCGCCTTGAACGGGTCGTAGTTCCGCATCAGGGCGAGGGCCATGCCGAGGACGGAGGCCCGGGGGCTGCGGCCGCCGTCGTTGACCCGGCCGAGGTCCTTGGCCAGCCGCTCCGCCTTCAGGAACGCGGTGACCGGCACCGACTCCTTCGTCTCCTTGTCGATCATCACCGCCATGCCCACGCCGCAGTTGGGATGGCAGCCGCAGTTGAGCTGGCCCCAATCGGCCTGCGGGCCGTGGAGGTGGTCGGCCGAGTCGGTGAAGGTGCCCATGAACGAGATCGGGAACCAGTCGCGGACCGGCTCGCCGATGCCGGTCTGGTCCTTCACGTCGTGGGCGAGGTGCGACAGGGTGTAGCGCTGGGCGTGCCGCCGCTCGTCGGTGATCTCCTCGTCCCGCCCCGTGAACGACACCGGCTGGAACGACAGGAAGTTGATCTTCTTCGGGTTGTCGAGCGCGAACTGCACGACGCGGCCGACCTGCTCGTTGTTGATGCCGTTGAGGATGGTGATGACGGGGACGATGTCGACCCCGGCCTTGTGCAGGTTCTCGATGGCGCGCAGCTTGACGTCGAACAGGTTGCCGACGAGCCGGTGCGAGTTGGCGGCGTTGCCGATGCCGTCGAACTGCAGGTAGGCGTAGCGCAGGCCGGCGTCGGCCGCGGCCTGGGCGAAGTCGGCGCTCTTGGCGAACTCGATGCCGTTGGTGGCCGCCTGCACGCTGTTGTAGCCGACCTTGCGCGCGTAGCGCACGGCGTCGAGGAAGTACGGCGAGATGGTCGGCTCGCCGCCCGAGAACTGCACCGACATCTGCCGCTTCGGCTTGATGGAGATGGCGTTGTCGAGCAGGGTCTTGATGTCGTCCCAGCCGAGCTCGTGCACGAACCCGACCTGGTTCGCGTCCATGAAGCACGGGTCGCACATCATGTTGCAGCGGTTGGTGAGGTCGATGGTCAGGACCGAGCCGCGGCCGTACTTGATGGTGCTGCTGCCGTGGTTGTGCAGCTCCTCGTCGTTGTGGGCCCGCATGTCGCTGCCCGGGAACGACTCCTCGAGGTGCTTGAAGAACTCGGTGTCGATGGCCATCACGTCCTCGAAGTGGCCATGGATCGGGCAGTCCTTCACCATCATGATCTTGCCGTCGCGCTCGATGATGGTCGCCTTGATCTCGCCGACCTTCTCGTTCAGCAGGATCTTGTAGTCCCTCTTGCCGTCGAGAATCTCCTGCCGCGCCTCGCGGACGCAGGTCGGGCAGAGCGAGTCGGTCTCGCGGGGCCACCCCAGGGGCGGCTTGACCTTCTCGTGCGACTTCAGCAGCGGCTTGTCGGCCCAGGCCGGCGTGAACGAGGGCCGCTGGTTGAACCGGTTGAGGAAATCGAAAACCCGGAAGCCGGCGTCGGCCGCCAGCGTCAGGCCCTTCTCGGCGTACTTGATTGGCTTGTGCATCTTCAGCTCCTGCAGTTTCGGCGACGGTTGTCGCACGCGACGCGCCGGCGCACCCCGCCCGTGACGCGGCGCCACCGGGTCGGCATGCATCGACGTGCAACCCTACCCTAGCCCGGGCCGGCCGCGAATCCCCCGACTTTGCCCCGGGATGGCGCATTCGCGCGTTGAACGGGCATGGAGCGCCCTGATTGGCGCGCCCGGCCGCCCGGTCCGGGCCACAGCCCCCACCGGCGGGGTGCGTCAGGCCGCGCCCTGACGAAACGTGAGGTTGAACCGCCCCGCGAAACCGTACCCGGACGGCCCCGTTCCCGGGAGTATCGCCGTCACGCCGTGATAGCGCAGCCGGCTGCGGCCGCCGAACACGAACCCGTCGCCCGACGCCAGCCGCACCACGGTGCCGGGCGCCTTGCGCGTGAACCCGCCCATGACGAACCTCGCGGCGTCTCCGATGGAGAGCGACACGATGGGCACGCCCGCGTCGAGCGTCTCGGGACGCTCGTCCTTGTCCTGATGCAGCCCCATCCGCCCTGCGGCCTCGTAGTAGTTGAGGATGCAGACGTCGGGTACGAGCCGCATGCCGGCGGCGGCCGCCACCCGCGTCGCGAGGTCCGCGAGGTCGGCGGGCAGGGGAAGGACGGCCCGGCCGTCGTGGTCGCTGCGCACCGCCTCGTAGCGATAGGTGCGCGCGTTCCAGTGCCGGCCCAGACAGACCATCCGCACCCGCATCAGGCCCCCGCTCCGCACGCGGGGGACGTACCAGCCGGCCGGCCCGCGGCCGATGGCCAGGCACCGCGCGGCAAGCCGGCGCTGCTCGTCCGGGGCCAGCACCCCGGGCAGGTGCAGCGCATCGGGGTAGATCTCGATACAACGGGGCGCCATCAGTGCTATTTTAAGGTTTCGGAACGCGCCGAACCGACCCTCCGGCGCACGACGGCACCCGTCGAGGTCGGCGAACTTGACCACTGCCTGGAAAACGCGACACACGGCGGACATCGCCGTCATCGGTGCCGGCGTGTTCGGCGCCTGGACCGCACTGCAGCTCCGCAGCACCGGCCGCTCCGTCGTGCTCGTCGACGCTTTCGGCGCGGGCAACACCCGGTCGAGCTCGAGCGGGGAGTCGCGGCTCATCCGCTCCGGCTACGGCCGGCACGCCCTGTACACGCGCTGGGCCCAGTACTCGGCCCGCGCGTGGCAGGAGCTCCTGCGCGACTGGCGCGAGGATTTCTTCATCCGCACGGGCGTGCTGTGGATGGCCCGGGGGAATGACGCCGCCCTCGACGACTCCGCCCGCAACCTGGAGCTGCTGCACGTCCCGTTCGAGATGCTGGATCGCGCCGAGCTGGAACGACGGTACCCGCAGTTCACGCTGGGTCCCGTCACGCGCGGCCTGCTCGAGCCGACGGCCGGGGTCATCCTCGCGCGGCGGGCGGTGCAGGGCGTCGTCCGCCAAGCCGTCAAGCGGAGCGTCGACTATCTGCTCGCGAGGGTGCTGCCCCCGCCCACGAACGCCGAGCGCCTCGAGTCGCTGCAGACGAACACCGGCGACCACATCGTGGCCGACAGCTACGTCTTCGCGTGCGGCGCGTGGCTCCCGCATGTCTTCCCCGGCCTCCTCGGCGAGCGCATCCATCCCACGCGGCAGGAGGTCTTCTTCTTCGGACCGGACCCGGGTGACCGGCGGTTCACGTCCCCGTCGATGCCGGCCTGGATCGACCCCTCGGGCGGGGTCTACGGACTCCCCGACATCGAAGGCCGGGGCGTCAAGATCGGCCTCGACCACCACGGCTCCGAGTTCGATCCGACCGCCCGCGACGATCGGACCTTCTCGGAGGAGGGCCTTCAGGTCGCCCGCATGATCCTGGCCCGTCGCATGCCCGGACTGCGCAACGCCCCCCTGCTCGACGCTCGGGTCTGCGCCTATTCGAACAGTTGGAACGGCGACTTCCTGATCGACCGCCATCCGGACATCGCCAACGTCTGGCTTGTCGGCGCGGGATCCGGCCACGGCTTCAAGCACGGCCCCGCCGTGGGGAATTACGTGGCCTCGCAGATCGCCGGGCTCGACGACCCCGAGCCGCGCCTCACCCTCGCCGCGCACCGGCAACAGTGGTCGCGTCAGATCTTCTGAGACCCGGACGGGCGGGAGACCTCGGCCGGAAAGCCGCTCGGGTTGGCCGGCGGGGAGGCGATGGGCCGGCCCGCCGCTCCGCGGCCGGGCTCCGCCGCCGCGAGCCGGGGACGGAGCCGGAACCAGAGACGCACGCCGAGAAGCAGGGCCAGCACCGCCGCGTAGGCGAGCGGCGGCCGGACGTCGATCTTGACCAGCCACAGATAGTGCACGACCCCGGCGACGGCGGCCACGTAGGCCAGCCGGTGCAACCGCCGCCACCGCTCGCCCCCGAGACGCCGGATCATCGCGTTCGTCGAGGTGACCGCGAGGGGAACGAGCAGGACGAACCCCGCGAATCCCGCCGTCACGTAGCGGCGCTCGACGATGTCGTCGAGGATGAGGTCGAACGCGAAGAAGAAGTCGAGCACCAGGTAGGTGCTGAAGTGGAGCAGGGCGTAGAAGAACGCGAACAGCCCGAGCATGCGGCGGAAGCCGGCCGCCCACGACCACCCGAAGAGCCGCCGGGCCGGCGTCACGGCCAGCGCGATCAGCAGGAACCGCAGGGTCCAGTCACCGGTGCGGTGGGTGATGAACTCGATGGGGTTGGCGGACAGATCGCCCGTGAACGCGCGCCAGACGAGCATGCCCAGGGGAACCAGGCAGGCGGCGAACACCCACGGCTTGACGCGGCGCACCGACATCTTCAGTAGTACCGGCGCAGGTCCATCCCGTCGTAGAGGCGAGCCACCTGGTCGGCGTAGCCGTTGAACATCTGGGTCCGGATACGGAAGAAGCTGCCGATCCGGCGCTCGCTGGCCTGGCTCCACCTGGGGTGGTTCACCTCGGGGTTCACGTTCGAGTAGAAGCCGTACTCGTTCGGGATGGCCACGTTCCAGGAGTTCCGCGGCTGGTCCTCGACGAACTGAATCCTGACGATGGACTTGATGCTCTTGAAGCCGTACTTCCAGGGCACGACCAGGCGCAACGGAGCGCCCTGCTGATTCAGCAGGGTCTTGCCGTAGACGCCGACCGCGAGGAGCGTCAGGGGGTGCATGGCCTCGTCCATCCGCAGCCCCTCGACGTACGGCCAGTCGAGCGAGCGCCCGCGCTGGCCGCGCATCTCCGACGGGCGGTAGAGCGTCTCGAACCGGACGTACCTCGCCTTCGAGGTCGGCTCGAACCGCTTGATGAGGTCACCGAGGGGAAAACCGACCCACGGCACCACCATCGACCACGCCTCGACGCAGCGCAGCCGGTAGATGCGCTCCTCGAGCGGATGCGGACGCAACAACGTCTCGAGGGGCACGTCGGCGGCCGGCTTGTTCATCTCCCCTTCGACCCGGACCGACCAGGGGTCGATGGTCATCTCGTGCGCGTAGCGCGCCGGATCTCCCTTGTCGAGCCCGAACTCGTAGAAGTTGTTGTATGTGGTGATGTCCTCGAACGAGTTCAGCGCCTCGTCGGTGCTGAACGGGGACTTCAGCAGGTTCGGGATGGGCTCCTGCGCCTCGACGCGGCCAGCCTCGGGTCCGAACGCGGCCCCCGCCGCCACCGCCCCGGCCACCGCGCCCGACGCGGTGCGGATGAACTCTCGCCGGTTGCGGTACACCCGCTCGGGGGTGATCTCCGACGATCGGATATCCGGTGCCTGCTTGATCAACATGCTCGTGCTCCACTCGAGTGACGACGGGCGCCCATGCACCCACCTGTCATGTTCGCTCCAGCACGGTTGGCTTGTCAAACCACGTCCTCGCCCGAGTCCCGCCATGCGGGGTACATCGCGGCGAGGCGTTCGGGAGACCGGCCGGCGAGATGCAACACGAGGATGCGGAGGTTGGCGGCGGTGCGACGCCACCAGCCGTCGCGCTCCCAGCGCCTCGCCGACACCGTCACCCCGACCGTAGACCGCCAGAACCGCCCCCGCGCGCGGATTCGCGCCACGAGGTCGGCGTCCTCCATCACCGGTATCGGCGGGTACCCCCCCAGCCGCCGGAAGAGGTCCCGCCGCACGAAGATGGCCTGATCGCCGTACACGACCCCGAGCCAGCGGACCCGCCAGCGGACCCCCGCCTCGATGACGCGCGCCTGCCAGCGGCGGGCGTCGATCTGCAGCCGGAAGCAGCCCCCGACCGCGCCGGCGGCCTCGGCCCTGCCGATCTCGTCGGCCCATCCCGCGTCGGGCAGCGCGTCGGCGTGCAGGAACAGCAGCCACTCCCTCCCCGCCCGCGCCGCGCCCGCGTTCATCTGCCGTCCCCGCCCCGGCTCGCTCTCGACCCACACGACGTCCCGCCGCGTCCCGCGCAGGCGGCGGACGGCCGCGTCCCCGGCATCGCCGTTGGCGACGATGACCTCGCACCGGGACCGGCCCGGCAGCCGCGACAGCAGCCCCTCGAGCCGCGGCGCGTCGTGCAGCACGGGAACGATGACGGATATCGAAGGCGCGACGGGCGCCGGAGGATCGATCGCGGCCATGGACCACCACCCGGAGACGCCGGGGACCGGTCTAAACTACCATTCCCGAAGGGCGCCACCCCGGCCCCTCTATAATTCCGTGCCGTGACTCACCCGTGCCGCGAGCCGGCGCCCCCGCTGCTGCGGCGCGGCATCGAGCAGTTCAACGCCGGCGAGTTCTTCGAGCAGCACGAGACCCTCGAGGACCTCTGGCGGGCGGAGGCCCGGCCGGTCCGCCGCCTCTACCAGGGCATCCTGCAGATCGGGGTCGCGATGTACCACCTGCGGCGCGGCAACCACCACGGCACGACCGTCATGCTCTCGCGCGGCGCGGACCACCTGCGCCCGTTCGCGCCGGCCTGTCAGGGCGTCGACGTGGCGGATCTCATCGCGGGGGCGGCGCGCGTCCGGCGGGCGTTGGACCGCCTCGGCCCGGATCGGCTCGACGCCTTCGACTGGTCGCTCGCGCCGACCGTCAAGTGGCGCGGCTCGGGGGCCGGCTCCGACGGCCGGCGGCAGCACCGCCCGCCTCCCCCGGCCTCGCGCGGGCCAGCGCGATGAACGCCCCTTCGCGCAGAGATGGGCAGTGAGCGGGCAGGGCGGAGACGCCCGTCCGGCAAGCACCGAAGACGGGACGCGTCAGGCCGCGCCGGCGCGACCCGCGGCCGGGGCCGGGGCCGGGGCCGCTGCTATACTCTCCCGCCGATGAGCACCGCCGACCTGCGATTTTCGGAGCAGACCGTCGCCTTTCTGGAGGCCCTGAAGCGGAACAACGACCGGGAGTGGTTCAACGCGCACAAGGCCGATTACGAAGCTCACGTCCGCGCCCCGATGCTGGCGATCATCGAGCGGCTCTCGCAGGACTTTCCGCGCATCGCCCCGGACCTCGCCGCCACGCCGCGGTCCATGTACCGGATCTACCGGGACACGCGGTTCTCGCCCGACAAGACGCCGTACAAGACCCACGTGGCCGCCGCGTTCACGCACCGCACCCTGCCGAAGAGCGAGAGCGCGGCCCTCTACTTTCACTTCGCGCCCGGCCAGCTGTGGATCGGCGCCGGCCTGTACGCTCCCGGGACACCCCAACTGCACCGCATCCGCCAGCACATCGCGGCCGACCCCGACCGCTTCCGCCGCCTCGTGGAGTCGCCGGCGTTCCGGCGCCGGGGCGGCGTGCACGGGGCGAAGCTGCAGCGGATGCCCCGCGGCTTCCCCGCCGACCACGAGCTGGCCGAGTACCTGAAGCTGAAGCAGTTCCTGGCCGGCGGCGAGGAGCGGAACCCCGACATCGCCCTGGGTCCCCGGTTCCATCGCACGCTGCTGCGTCGCTTCGAGACCCTGGCGCCCTTCGTCGGGTTCCTGAACACGCCCCTCGTTGCGGCGGCGGGACTGACCCGTTAGCCTGGAAAATTCGCGACGGTCCTCACGAATTTTCCAGGTTAGGACAGCGATCGATATAGATCTGCCAACTGCACCCAGGCACGATCCGCTCTCTACCGTCTTCCGAGCGTGCCGCGTGGCAAGGTCATTCCCGTCACTGCCCTCAGGGTCAGGGCGACTCCCCGGCCCGCGGCACCACCGGCGGCCGCAGGGAGCTCCGTTCGCCGGAGACGTCCGGAGCGCAGGCCCCCGGGACACGGAGGGCGCGGCGCCCGCGGCCCCCGGGCTCCCGTGCCGACGGATGCGCGCGGCGCGGACGGTGTTACCATGCCCGTCAGAGGCAGGGTGCAGGTTGTTCTTCGAGATCCTCGACATTCTCGGCCGCGGCGCCAAGCTGCGATGCCCGTGCTGCGGACACGGGCGGCTCTTCCGGACCCGGTTCCGCATCCACGACCACTGCCTGGCGTGCGGCGAGCGCTTCGAACGCGAGCCCGGACAGTGGTTCGGGGTCATCTACATCAACCTCGGGCTGTCCGGCATCCTCCCGGCCTGCGGCTACGTGATCATCAACGCCTTCACGTCGTTGCCCGCGTCGCAGTCGCTCGGGCTCCTGCTCCCCCTCGCCGCCCTCGGCCCCTTCCTCTTCTTCCGGCTCGCCACGGGCCTCTGGACGAGCATCATCTTCCTGGGTGAAGGACTCTACATTCAGTGGCCGAACCGGTAGCCGACGCCCCCCGCGACGCATCCCGCCCCGCCCCCGTCCCTGCGCCGACCGGTCCAGCGCCGTTGCTGCGGCTGATCGCGGCGTTCACGTTTCCGAAGTTCCGGAACATGTGGCTGGCCGCCTTCACGTCGGCCATCGGGACGTGGGTGCAGCGCATCGCCCAGCAGTGGCTGATCCTGAGCCTGACCGGCTCCGCCTTCTTTCTCGGGCTCGACACGTTCCTCGCCGAGCTGCCGCTGCTGCTGTTCACCCTGATCGGCGGCGTCGTCGCCGACCGCTACGACCGCCGGCACCTCCTGATGGGCTCCCAGAGCCTGCAGATGGCAACCGCCGTCACCCTCACCGCGCTGGTGTTCTTCGATGCCGTGCAGGTGTGGCACATCCTCGTGCTGTCGTTCGTGGCGGGCCTCGCCCAGGCCTTCGGCGGACCCGCCTTCCAGTCCCTGATCCCGTCCCTCGTGCCCCGACAGCATCTGCCGAACGCGGTCGCCCTCAACTCGATACAGTTCAACCTGGCGCAGATGATCGGGCCCGCCATCGGTGGAGTGGTCATGGTGGGGCTCGGCATGGCCGCCTGCTTCGGTCTCAACAGCCTGTCGTTCCTGGTCGTCATCGCGGTCCTCGGGCTGATGCGGGTGGCCCCGCCGTCCCCCGCCACGCGCCAGCGGATCCTGACCGAGCTGGGGAGCGGCCTGCGCTACGTACGGCGCAGCCGCGCCCTCCTCGGGCTGACGGCGCTGGCGTTCGCGACGACCTCGCTGGCCCTGCCGATCAGGGCCTTCCTGCCGGTGTTCGCCGACGGCGACGTCCTGCTGCTCAGCCGCATGATGACGACGTTCGGGGCCGGCGCGGTGGTCGGCGCCCTGGTCGTGGCCTGGCTGGGCCGGTTCGACCACATGGGCCGGGCGCTCCTGCTGAGCCAGATCGTCTTCGGCGGCATCGTCGCCGCGTTCGCCCTCATGCCGATCGGCGGCGCCAGCTACGTGCTGCTGTTCCTCGGCGGCACCGCCCTGCTGATGATCTTCTCGCTGACCAACTCGCTCGTGCAGCTCACCGTCCCCGACGAGCTGCGCGGCCGGGTCATCAGCATCTACTTGGTGGCGTTCCGCGGGGGGATGCCGCTGGGCAGCCTGGTGAGCGGGACCCTCATCGCGCAGTTCTCGGCGCCCGCCGTCATCGCCGTCAACGGATGCCTGCTGTCGCTGGTGGCGGCCCTGTTTCTCTTCGGCCACCGGCAGGTACGGGAGCTCTAGGCGCTCCGCACGGCGGAGTTCCGCGCGGGCCGGACTCTCGACCGGGGCGGCAAAGGGGCGCCGCAATCCGCCGGCGAAGCCCCCGACACGACCGCAGATCGCGCCGCCCCTTGATTTCTCGCCCCGCTGCGCGACAATGATGGCGAGCGCAGAGCGAGGCGACCATGGCCAAGACTCCCGCATCAGCCGCGCCCGGATCTCGCCGGAAACCGCCCGTCGGCGGGAAACCGCCCGGCGGCAGGAAGAGACGGCTGCCGATGGTCATTCTCACCATGGCCGTCGGCGGCGGCATCGGGCTGCTGGCGAGTTGGGTGATCGACCACATCGACGGGTTGAACGACGAGATCGCCACGCTGCAGGTCGCCGAGCAGCGGGCGGCCGACGAGGCCCGCGAACAGTCCTCGCGGGCCGCCGAGGCGGAACGGTCCGCCCGCGAGGCGCGGGCCGCCGAGGAGCGCGCCCAGACCGATGCCGACGAGGCGCGGGAGGAGGCGGCCGACGCCGACGAACGGGCCGCCACCGCCATCTCGCGGGCCGCCGACGTCGAGGCCACGTCGCTCGCGGCGCAGGCGGAGGCGCGCCGGGCCCAGGAGGAGGCCGAGGCCACCCGCCAGGCGGCGGAAGCGGAAATGAACCGGCTGAACGAGGCGCTGGGCAGAATCGCCGAGACCCGGCGTACCCAGCTCGGCCTCGTGATGAACCTCGACGACGGTGCCCTCAAGTTCGACTTCAACCGGGCGGACCTGCGGCCCGAGAGCCGGGAGACCCTGTCCCTGATCGCCGGCATCCTGTTCACGTCGGAGGACTTCGCCATCACCATCAGCGGCCACACCGACGCCCGCGGCAGCCAGCAGTACAACCAGAGCCTCTCGGAACGACGGGCCCGGGCCGTCGCCGACTACCTGATCGGGGCCGGGCTCGCGGCCGAGCGCTTCACGGTGGAGGGCCTCGGCGAGGCCTATCCCCTCGACACGGGCAGCAGCGACGCGGCCCATGCCAGGAACCGGCGCGTCGAGCTGGGCATCGTCAACGCCCGCATCATCGATCCGCGGCAGCTCGACCCTTGATCGACGCTGCCCCCCGGCAAGGTCCTTTAGTGCTTCCCCAAGCATGTCCGGTAACTTGTCGGACGGTACCAGGGGCCACGTGGGCGCGTTCTGCGCTACCCCACCGCGGCGCGGGATATAGAATCCCCGCGTGACCACGCACGGCACCATCCGCGAGCTCGCCGGTCTGTTCCTTCGCCTGGGCGTCACCGCTTTCGGAGGACCGGCCGCCCACATCGCGATGATGCGGGACGAGGTCGTCGAGCGCAGGCGATGGCTGACCGACGCCGACTTCCTCGATCTGCTTGCCGCGACGCACCTGATTCCGGGTCCCAACTCGACCGAGATGGCGATCCATCTCGGGTACAAGCGCGGGGGCGCGTCGGGGCTGCTCCTCGCCGGCACCTGCTTCATCCTGCCCGCCGCCCTCATCGTGGGGGCCATCGCCTGGACCTACGTGCGCCTCGGCGACGCCCCGCAGCTCGGCTGGGTGATGTACGGCATCGGCCCGGTCATCATCGCGATCGTCGCCCAGGCCCTGTGGAAGCTCGGGGCGGCCGCGGTGAAGGGACCGCTGACCCTGCTGCTCGGCGTGGCCGCGACGGGACTCGCCCTCCAGGGCTGGAACGAGCTGGGCCTGCTCGCCATGGGCGGCCTCGTCATGGCCGGGGCCCGGCTCGGCCGTCCCGGCGTCGCCGCCCTGGCCGGGGCGTGCCTCCCGGCGACGGCGGCGCTGGCCGCCGGCTCGGGTCTCGCGGCGCCCGTCACCCTCGCCCGCCTGACCCTCTTCTTCCTCAAGGTGGGATCGGTCCTGTTCGGCAGCGGCTACGTGCTGCTCGCCTTCCTCCGCGCGGACCTCGTCGACGGCTGGGGCTGGCTGAGCGACGCGCAGCTCATCGACGCCATCACCATCGGCCAGGTGACGCCCGGCCCCGTCTTCACCACCGCCACCTTCATCGGGTACGTGCTGCACGGGTGGAGCGGCGCGATGCTCGCCACGCTCGGCATCTTCGCGCCGGGGTTCCTGTTCGTGGCCTGCTCGCAGCCTCTCATCCCCCGCCTGCGGGCCTCGGCCGTCACCAGCGCCGTCCTCGACGGCGTCGTCGTGGCCTCGCTGGGGCTGATGGCGTCCGTCACCTGGAGCCTGTTCCGATCGACGATCGTCGACCCCGCGACGGGGGCGCTCCTGGTGGCGGCGGCCGCCCTGCTGTTCACCACCCGCCTCAACTCGACGTGGCTGGTGCTGGGGGGCGGCGTCGCGGGGGCGATCCTGCAGGGCGCGGGCTGACGGCGGCGCGCCGCTCGCGCTCAGACTCGCCGAGCCCCTCCGGCGCCGCGCGGCGAGCAACGCCGGTCGGGCCGGGTGGGCGCGGGCGCCGCGGCGCAACGCGGCTGCGGCAGCGCCGCGTGGACAGTCCAACCAGGCGCGACCCCGGTCGACCGTCTCCGGCCGCGGCCGGGAATCACGTGGCGCGGGCCGGAACTCCGGCACTGGACGGGCCGGGACTCCGGCACTAGAATTGTCCGGGCTCGTCGGACCGGGCGCCGCTGCACGGCATCGCGGAACCAGGGTAATGGGGCAGACCATGTGCGTCTACTGCCGGGAGCGGCCGGTGGTTTCCGAATGGGCTCCATTCTGCAGCGAGCGGTGCAAGCTGCTGGATCTCCGGAACTGGGTGGACGGGCGGTATCGGATCCAGGGAGAAGACGCCGCGGCGGCGGCGGGCGGGGACGACCCGGACCGACAGCCCTGACGACCACCCCGGAACGAGCCCGAGCACGCCCGGCCCGCACGATCCGACCCTCGATGACATGAACGACCGCGAACAGACATGGCTGAGACCCTGACGATTACCGACAACCGCACCGGCCGGCAGTACGAGATCCCCGTGGTCGACGACACCATCCGCGCCCTGGATCTCCGGCAGATCAAGGTCGACCCGGGCGACTTCGGGATGATGTCCTACGACCCGGCGTTCCTGAACACCGCCTCGTGCCGGAGCACGGTCACGTTCATCGACGGGGAGAAGGGCATCCTCCGGTACCGGGGCTATCCGATCGAGCAGCTGGCGGAGCAGAGCACCTTCGTCGAGACCGCCTACCTGCTCCTGCACGGCGAGCTCCCGACCGGCAGTCAGCTCGCGGACTGGCAGGACGACCTGTCGCGGCACGTGATGCTGCACGAGAACATCAAGAAGTTCGTGGAGGGCTTCCGCTACGACGCCCACCCCATGGGCATCTTCCTGAGCACCGTCGGCGCCCTGTCCACGTTCTATCCCCTCGCCAAGGCGGTCGACGACCCGGCGTCGCGGCGGCTGCAGACGCTCCGGCTGATCGCGAAGGTGCCGGGCATCGCCGCCTACGCCTACCGCCACAGCCTCGGCATGCCGTACGTGGACCCGGACAACGAGCTCAGCTACACCGGCAACTTCCTGAGCCAGCTCTTCAAGCGGACCGAGCCGGTCTACCGGCCCGACCCGGTGCTCGAGCGGGCCCTCGACGTGCTCTTCATCCTGCACGCCGACCACGAGCAGAACTGCAGCACCAGCGCCATGCGCGGCATCGGCAGCTCTCACGCCGATCCCTACGCGTCGATGGCCGGCGCCGCCGCGGCCCTCTACGGCCCCCTCCACGGCGGGGCCAACGAGGCGGTCCTGCGCATGCTGGCGAAGATCGGCAGCGTCGACAACGTGCCCGCCTTCGTCGAGAGCGTGAAGAGCGGCGAGGGGCGGCTCATGGGCTTCGGCCACCGCGTGTACAAGTCGTACGACCCCCGCGCCAGGGTCATCAAGGCCACCGCCGACCAGGTCTTCGAGGTGACCGGCCGCAATCCCCTCCTCGACGTCGCCCTCGAGCTCGAGCGGATCGCCCTCGAGGACGAGTACTTCGTCGAGCGCAAGCTCTATCCCAACGTCGACTTCTACTCGGGGCTCATCTACGAGGCGATGGGCTTCGAGCCGGCGATGTTCACGGTGCTCTTCGCCATCGGCCGCACCGCCGGCTGGATCGCCCAGTGGGAGGAGCTGCTGTCGGACGAGACCCGCAAGATCGCCCGCCCCCGGCAGATCTACGTCGGCGAGGACCGGCGCGACTACGTGCCGATGGCCGGCCGCTGAGCCCGAGGACAGCGCGCGGCCCGCTTCACTCCGGTGCAAGTCACGGCGGGCACGCAGGACTCTCCCGACGGGCCGGGCTCAATACACTCAATACCGGAACAGGTACTGGAACTTCGTGAAGAACGCCCGGTTGGTGCGCTGCAGGGCGGCGACCGACGGGAAGAGGTAGTCCGGGACTCCGTCGCCGTCGAGGTCGTCCCCGACGATCAGTTCGCCCTGCCGGTAGCGGTCGTCGTAGCCGATGTAGAAGACGGTCCCCGCGTTGACCCGGTAGCTCGCCAGGAGGTTGAGGCCGACGGTGCCCTGAAGCGTGTTGAACTCCGCGATGTTCCGCAACGCCAGGCGGTCGCTGACCTGGTAGGTGCTCAGGGCGCGCACGATCGTCACGTCGAAGACCAGCCGGTCGTCGCGCGGGTCGATGAGCCGGCTCGTGTTCAGGTCGATCTGGGACTGGAAGCGCGGCACCGGCCGGATCGTGGCGAACATCCCGCCGCTGCCGCCGCGGCCGAGGAACGGGTTCTCCTGGTACCGCACCTCGTCGCCGTACTGGAAGAACCCCCCGACGGAGAACTTCCGGCTGCTGCTGACGCGGCCGAAGGCGCGATAGCTCTCCTTGTGGAAGTTCACGCCGAGGTAGCGCTCCATGTCGCGGTTGACGCTCACGCTCGCGCTGATGTTGTTGGCGAACGTCGCGTTCAGGCTGGCCCGGAGGCTCTCGTCCTCGAGCACGTCGTCGTAGTTCCAGTTGCGGCCGTAGGTGACGCTCGGCCCCCAGTTGATCAACCAGCTCTCCGGCCAGAACCGGTAGCCGAGGGTCGTGACGTTCCGGCGCTGATCGGTCCGCCGCACGAAGCCCACGTCGGTCCGGAAATCGGGCGAGAGCATGTAGGTGCCGTTGAAGATGCTCCAGTGACGGCCGTTCAGCCGGTAGTTGACGTCGAACAGCCGGCCGCGGGAGTCGACGCCGTCGAGATCGCGGTTGTCGGTCTGGACCGCGCTGAACCCTATCGACTGGGTCTGGCCCAGCCGGAAGGCGCCGTCGGCCAGCACCATGCGGCTGGCGCTGCCCAGGAAGTCGCGGTTCGTCACCATCGCCCCGAGGTGCGATTCAGCGTAGAGGTCGTAGCGCGCCCGCCCCATCATCACGTTCGCGCCGGCCCTCGCATCGGCCCCGGCGAGGCCCGCGACGGACCCCGCCGCCGCGTCGTTCGCGGCGAGGAACCCGATCGACGTCCGCCCCACCTTGCCGGTGATCTTCGCGCCCCAGTCCGGGTCGCGGATGGTCCGCGTGTGCACGAAGTTGATCGGCCCGAACACGTTGAAGATCTCCGCGCCCTCCAGGAAGAACGGCCGCAGCTCGGGGTAGAAGAGGGCGAACCGCTGGTTGATCTCGATCTGCGGCCGGTCGGACTCGATCTGCGAGAAGTCGGGATTGAAGGTGAAGTCGGCGGTCAGGTTCGACGTGATCCCGTACTTGACGTTGACGCCCCCCTCCGGCGCCGCCCGCCCGGCAACGAAGTCGCCGCTCGCGGTGTCGAGGGAACCGAGCTGGATCGCGGTCGCGACCGGCATGATCTCGAGGTTGCGGCTCAGCGAGAGGTCCGTCATCCCCTCCAGCAGCCCCATCTGGGGCAGGAAGCCGGCCACGCCGCGCGAGATCGGCGCCCACACGACGTTCTCGTCCTTGCCCCGGATCTCCCGGACGATCTGGAACCCCCAGCGATGCGGGACCTCCCGGTCGCGCCGCGGGTAGCGCAGGCTCTTGAACGGAATGGCCATCTCCGCCGTGAAGCCGTCGCCGACGATCTGCGCACCGCTGTCGAACAGCGCGTCCCACGAGTCGTCGCCCCGCGGAATGCCCCGGCCGCCGAAGCCGCCGCCACCGCCGCCACCGCCGCGCCGGCCCCCGCCGCCCCGGCCGCGCGCGCTGATGATCTCGTCGCCCTGCACGCCGTAGCCGTTGACCGAGAAGGCGTAGGCCCGCTGCTGGTCGAGGAACGGGTCGAAGTAGACGGTGATGTTGTCGTCGCGGAACGCCTGATCGCGATCGACCCGGTTCGCCCGCATGATGCCCGGGTCCGCGTAGTGGGCGTGGAACGCGAGGTAGAGGTTCTGGCTGTCGTAGCTGATCCAGGCCTCGGTGTCCTCGGTGGGGGGCGCCCCATCGAGCGGCTGCTGCTGGACGAACTCGGTCACGCGCACCGCGTTCCGCCAGACCTGGTCGTCGAGGCGGCCGTCGATGTCGGGCCGGACATCCGCGCGGGTCGGGCGCAGCGTGGGGCGTCCGGCCAGGATGCCGGCGTTGGCGAAACCCGCCGTCCGCGGCGCGCCGCTTCCCGATTCGGCCGGGGCCGCCAGTTCCAGGCTGCCGGCCACGGCGGCCATGGGCAGCGGCGACCCGCGCACGCCGGGAGGCGCGACGCGGCCGCCGGCCGGTCCCGGTGGTTCGCCGCCGGGTCCGCCCCGCCCGGGGGCGGCCGGGAAGCCCGCGATGCCGGCGGCAGCACGACCGCGCTCGACGCTTCCGGCGGGCCCCGGCGTTCTCCGCTCGGGCGGCGGGGCGCTGCCGAACGCGCCGCTTCCCTCGCCGGCGCCGTTGCCACTCCCGATCCCGTCTCCGAAACGGCGAACGGCCCGCCCGCCGCCGGCACCCGCCCTCGCGGACGCGATCGCCGGCCCGAGCCCGTCCGCCACCCGATCCTGCAGCGTGAAGAGATCGCCGACCGCACCGTCGACCTTGACGCCGGCCGCGACCGCGCCGGTCGCGGTGTCGACCACGCGCGCGGTGATGCGCATCCGATCGCCCAGCCGCTGGTAGCCGCCGGTGACGAGCCACGCTGCGCCCCGCCGGCGGCTCGCCGCGCGCGCAGTCCGCTCAGCATCGTCGTCGCGCGGATCGAAGGCGGCCCCCGCCATCTCGCCGCGCAGGGCTTCGCGCGCGACGACCCACACCCCGTCGAGCCGCTCGAGGTCGGCCGACACCGTCTCCGCGATGCCCGTGCCCATCCAGTCGTCGGCCGGCTCCGCCGAGATGTTGAGGAAGGGGGCGACCGCAACCCCCCCGGGCCGCGGCGCGTTTCGATCCGGGGCGGCAACGGCGGAGTGCGCCCCGGGCTGGGCGCGCGACACGCCGGGCGCCCCGACCAGGAGGCACGCGATCAGGCCGACCAGCACCCGCGGGGCGGCGCGCAGAACGACAATCCGGGTGAGGCGCGTCTGCAAGAAAATCCCCCGGAGCCTACATCCGGTGAGACGCCCGATTCCAGGCGTCCGTTTACGCGTGGTGATGTCGATTCCGCCGGCCCGCGGGCGAAGGGATGTCGAGGAGGGTCAGGGCATCGACCGGTTCGGACGCCACGGCGCTCGAATCGAACCGGGGCGTCGACGACGATCCGCTGGAGATCGACGTCGTGTCCGAGTCCACCGACCGACGCCATCTGCTGCTCGGCGAAGCCACATGGACCGACAGAGCTGACCCGGACGGTCTGCTCGCAGGACTGGCCCGCAAGGCGCGCCGCGTTCCGTTCCGGCACGGCCCCCGATTGCACTACGCGCCCATGGCTGAAGCGTGCCACAGGAAACCGAGTCGACCGGGTGTCGTCATCACGCCGGACACGGTAGTGTCGGCCTCGAGGGAAGCGTGATGCCGGCAAGACGGTGAACCGGTCTGGCCCGCCAACCGTCGTCCTCGGCTCCGCTCGGCGCCCAACCAACCCTACAGGAGTCTGCGCCGTTCCTACGGCGCAGACTCCTGTCGATCGTCCGGGGGTTTCGACGACGGGCCTCGGTACGCGACCACGAGCACCGTCACGTCGTCGCTCTGCGGCGCCCCCCTCGTGAACGCCTTCACGCACGAGAGCAGGTGCGCCATCTGGACCGGCGCCTCCCGGCTCGGGGCGCCGGCAATGCTCTCGAGGATCCGGGCGTCCTCGAACTCGGCGCCGTCCGGGTCGAACGCTTCGGACACCCCGTCGGAGAACAGGACGAGGAGGTCGCCCGGCTCCATCTTGACCGACTCCTCGTTGAACGGCAGTCCGTCGAAGAGCCCCATCGGCATGCCGCCGGCCTCGAGCCGGCGCACCTCGCCGCGCCCATCGACCAGGAACGGCGGGTTGTGCCCGCCGTTGCAGAAGGTCAACGTGCCGTCGGGGTCGAGCTGGGCGTAGAACAACGTGACGAACCTGGCCTCGATGGCCCGGTGGACGAGGGCCGTGTTCAGCCGGGTCAACGCGTCGGCCGGGCCGGAGGCCACGGCCGTCTGCGCGGCCAGGCTGCCCTGGGTCAGGGCGCCGAGAAGGGCGGCGGGCGGCCCCTTGCCGGAGACGTCGCCGAGCGCGAGCCCGAAGCTCCCGTTCGGCAGGTCGATGTACTCGAAGAAGTCGCCGCCTATCGACAGGCACGGCAGCATCTCCGCCGCGGCGTCGAAGTACGGTCCGGTCCGACTGCGCGTCGGCAGCAGGGCCTGCTGTATCTCGGCCGCCGTGGCCATCTCCTGGTCGAGCCGCGCCTTCTCGACCGCGGCCCGGTAGAGCCGCGCGTTGTCGATGGCCACCGACGCCTCGGCGGCGAGCGCGTCGAGGGTCGCGCCGGTCTCGGGCGCCAGCAGGTCGCCCTTCGTGCGGCTGTCGAGGTAGAGCACGCCGATGCGCCGGTCCTCGGGCGCGTCGTCGTTCGCCTCGACGTGGCGCAGGAGGCGCAGGGGCACGCAGAGGACATTGCGGATGCCGAGGGCGACGGTGCCCATGTGCTGATCGGCGAGATCGCCGTCGAGCAGGTCGGTCTCGATGCGCGAGCGGCCCGCGCGAAAGACCTCCTCCGGGATCTTCCGGCTGGTCTGGAAGGTGTCCCCGGGCAACGTCGCCTGATCGCGCGAGCGCCCCAGCTTGAACTCGAGCCCGCAGTCGTCGCCCGCCAGCATGATGAAGCCTCGCTCGGCCCGGCTGACGGCAATGGCGGAATCGACGACCATCGCGAGCACGTCGTCGAGCACCTTGCCCGAGCTCAGCGCCCTCAGGCCCTCCAGCAGCACGGCCACCTGGTGCAGCTCGTTGACGGCGTCGCGCTCCGGGAGGGCGGCCCCCGCGGCGTCCTCGTCGGACAGGAATACGAACTCGGCTCCGTCCCGGTGGCCGAGCCGGACCCGGTCGCCGTGAACGAGCCGATGCTCGGTGATCGCGTCGCCGTTGACGAACGTCCCGTGCCGCGACCCGCTGTCGCGGAGGCGCAACCCGCCGTCCACGGCGGTGATCTCGGCGTGCACGCGCGACACGTCGCCGTTCGTCAGGTGCAGGTCGCTGCCGATCCGCCGGCCGATGGTGAACGGGTCCTTGTCGACGGGCACGACCCGCTGGCCGTGTTGATCGCTGACGTCGAGTCTCGGCAGAGGCATGGAAATCCTCGAGTCCGGCGAGCGCCCGCGGCCCCGGACGTCAATCCCGGGCCGGGGCCGTGGCAGCGGGGACGGCTCCCCGGAGCCGATCGAGCCAGCCGTCCCCGAGCAGCGCCCATCCGGCCAGCCCAAGCAGCAACAGCCCGAGCAGGACGACCCAGGGCCACCGACGCCGGCGGCCAACCCCCGCCGGCTCGCGGCGCCGCCGGGTGGTCGCGGCGCCGCAGCGGAAACAGATCAGAGCCTTCTCGGCGATCTCGGTGCCGCAGGTTGCACAACGCATGGCGAACGAGAGACTCCTACCGCGCGGACTGCGGGGGCCGCGACCCCAGACGGCGGATCTGCCGGGAGACCCGCGCCAGCTCGATCAGCGTGCGTTCGAGCTCCTCAAGGTACGAGGCCGGCGACATGCGCGACCGGACCGCCCTCAACTCGTGGACCGTCTCCTCGAGGGCCGCGCGACGGGCCATCAGCGACGCCACCGCCGGATCCGTCGACAGGGGGAGCACGTCCCCGGGACCCGCGCCGACATGGAGCCGGGCCGCCGCCGGCCCGTCCGGACCCGGCTGTCCGGCCTCCCGGCCGACGCCGTCGCCGTCGTCGTCGATCAGCGGACGTTCCGTCGCCAGGCGTCCCCGTTGGCGATACCACTGCCGCACGCCGAAGCTGGCGAACTCGAAGGCCTCGATCACCGAGACGCGCCCGTCCTTGTCCCCGTCGGCGGCGTCATCGGTGAGCGAGCCGATGAAGAACTCCGGGAACACCGTGTCGTAGCGTTGCGCCGCGGACTCGGTCGCGGTGACGATGATGCGCCGCGGTCCCGACAACCGCCGGAGGAAAGGGAAGCTCGAGCTGCTGGTGTTGACGAAGACGAGCCGCCCCGGCAGCTCCCGCAGCCACCGGTCCCACTCGCGGGCCTCGAGGTCCGGGCCGACGAGGTTGAACTTCGCGTCCACGCCGTCGAACGAACCGTGGCCGATCAGGACGACGTAGAGCACCGCGTCGTCGCCCATGCGGCCGGCCAGGCGGTCCAGGGCCTGCCGGACGCCGGCGCGCGACGCGCGTCCCACGCCGGGGCCGGGGGTCTCGGCGAGCACGATCAGGTGGTCCTCGTCGAACCGCGGAGAGCTGCGCAGGGCGGTGACGAGGGCGGTGCGCCACTGCGCGTGCTTCTCGTGGAACGCGGCCCCGCCGGAGGCGCCGCTGACCACCAGGGCGTACCGATCCTGCGCGGAGAGGACGACCGGTACCGCGCCGGCCAGGATGACCGCGAGCAGCCCCGCGACAGTGCGACGCCGGACCCGGCTCATCGCAGCCCCCACCGGCGCCGCAGGCCCCATTCCGTCGCGAGCAGGCCGGCGATCAGAAGGAAGCCCCACACGGTGTCCCAGGCATCGCGCAGGACCGGGGCGGGCGGCGGGCCGAGACCGGCCCGCACCGCGCCCGCGAGCCGACCGGCGCCGCCGAGATCGAACGACCGGCCGCCGGTGGCCTCGGCAAGCCGCCGCAGCAATCGCTCGTGGCGGCGGGGCTCGCTCAGCTCCGGGTCCGTCCCTCCCACCAGCACCGCGGCGCCCGCCGGCTCGAGAGTGCCGCCGGGGTGCTCGACGACCGCGGTCACCCGATGCGGGCCCGGTCCCCCCGGTGCGACCTCCACCGCGTAGCGGCCCGGCTCGCCCGGCCGGGGCGACGCGGCATGCTCCCGTTCCTCACCCTGCGGATCGCGAACCCGGACCCGCACGCGGGCATCGGTCAGCGGCGCGAACCGTTCGTCGGCCGCCGCGACCTCGATGCGCAGGGCCTCGCCCGCGAACCGCCCGCCGCCGACCCGCAGCGCGGCACGATCGGGCGCGCCGCCCCCCAGCCAGCGCGCCGTCTGGCGCCAGAACCGCTCGTAGGTGGTGTCGGTCGAGGGGGCCAGCATCTGCCACCGCCAGGACGCCTCGCCCGCGAAGACCATGGTGCGGCCGCGCCCGAAGCGCTGCACCGCGACGACGGGCCGGGCCGTCGATTCGCCGGCCGAGACCGCCAGCACCGCCGCCCCGGGGCGGGCCGGTCCCAGGGGAACGACGCGTCCCAGCGCCGGCATCGCCACCCAGCCCTCGACCGTCTCCTCGACCCCGCCGCCGAGGCGCATGATGGGATGACGCTCCCCGTTCGGGGTCGGGGCGATGCGCGCCGGCGCGCCGGCGGCCCCGCCCGTACCGAGGACTCCCGCCCGCCCCTCTTCCCGGAGGGCCAGCGGCAACAGCGGCTCGAGCGGCGTGGCCTGGAACCCGCGCCCCTCGAACGAGCGGGCGCCCATGACGAGCAGGCCGCCCCCCCGTTCGGACACGAACGCGGCGGTGTCCTCCAGGTGGGACGGGCGCAGCCGATCCGGCTCGACGTTGCCCAGAATGACGGAGTCGTACCGGAACAACGCCTCGCGCGTCGCCGGATAACCCCCCGCCAGGGCCTCGGCCCGGCCGGCCGCGCCCTGAACGTAGAACGTGCGCTCGCCGAGATCGTTGCGGCCCTTGTCGACCACCGCGTCGACGACCACCCCGGGGTCGCCGCGGAGGACGCGCTTCAGGAAGCTGTGCTCGTAGCCGGGCCCCCCTTCGACCAGCAGCACGCGCCGGGGCCGGGCGGGGGGCGGCACCAGCACGCTCCGGGCGTTGTTCGCGGCCACGAGCTCGCTCTCGTCGACGGGAATCTCGACCGTGTACAGGGTCGCGCTCTCCCGCTTGGGCGACACCGGGACGACCGTCCGGGTGACGGCGCCGTCCCCCGGCGGGGTTACCGTCACCACCCGGATCACCCGGCCGTCCTCCAGCACCCGGGCGTCGAACGGCTCCGCGTCGAACCCGTGGCCGACGGCGGAGAACGCGAGGTCGATCGCCGACCCCGCCGCGGCCGGCCGGCCCGCCCTCAGGTCGAGCACCTCGCGGTCCCGGGCGGGCTCGCGGGCGCCCACGGCCACCGTGAAGACGGGTGGCCCGGCCGCCGACGGGTCGGCAACGCCGGCTCCGGTGTCGGCGCCGTCGGACACGAGGACGACGCCGGCCATCCGCCTCTCCGCGTAGCGATCCTCGATCTCGCCGAGGGCGCCCGTCAGGTCGCTCCACCGGGCCTCGGGCCGCACGGTCCCGAGATCGAGGGGCTCGAGTCGCTCGCCGACCCCCCACAGGTCGATCTGCACGTGGCCGGCGAGCCCCGGCATCACCTCGTCCCGGAGTGCCGCCACCGCCGCATCGAGACGGCGCGCGCCGCCCACGTCGGCGATGCCCATGCTGCGCGACCGATCGAGCAGGATCGCGAGCACCGGGCGATCCGCGGTCGCGGGCTCCTCCCGCACCGGCCGGGCGAGCAGGAGGAGAATCAGCAGGAAGACCGCGAGCCGGAGCCCGGTCAACGATGCCCGGCGCCACCGCGACAGGGTCGCGAGCGGCCGCAGGTAGCCCCAACCAGCGGCGACGGCGAAGGCCGCGGCCAGCCCCAGGGTCACCCACCACGGCCAGGAGGCAGCGAGTCGCATCACGGGACCGCCCGCGGGTCGGCGAGCGACCGGTAGTACCGCTCCACGAGGCGGCGATAGCGCTCCGGGACGGCATCGTCCGCTTCCGCCGCGTAGCGATCCCGGAGCGCACGGTCCGACAACTCCCGCGCGCGGTCCCTCTCGAAGCGTTGCAGGCCGGTGATCAGATCGCGGCGAAGCGACGTCCAGTCCGCGAAGTCCAGCCTCGCGGGATCGGTGCCGGGCGCGGATCGGCTGCGCCACTGCCGCGCCCAGCGCTCGAGGTCGGCGGCGAGACCGGGACTCGCCTCGCCGAGGGCCCGCAGCAGCTCGGAATGCTCGGCCAGCTCGGCCGCCGCCTCCTGCCCCCCACCCGGCGATCCGCCGGCGGCCCGGCCGGGCCGCTCCGACGGATCGTCGGGGCGGCGTCCCGATGCGCTCCCATCACCATCCGAGCGCTCGCCCGCAGGACCGGCTTCGTTCTCGGGCCGGGACTCAGCCGACGGCTCCCCGCCGGACGGGCGGTCACCCGAGGGCTCGCCGGCATCCGCGGGGCGACCCGCGCCGTCCGTCGTCGCCGAAGCCCGCAGGCGATCGAGCAGCCGCCGGGTGGTTTCCAGCTCGGCTGCCAACCGCTGCCCGGCCTCGTCCTCCTGCGAGCCGGGCGCTCCCGTCCCCTCGCCCGGGCTCGCGCCCCGCAGGCGTTCCGCGAGCCGCCGCAGCGCATCCGCGGCCCGGTCCGCGTGCGCGCGCCCGGCGCCCGCGTCCTGCCGCCGCAGACTGCTGGTGGCGCGCTGCATCTCCTCCGACGCCCGGCGCAGCTCTTCGCCGGCGGCGCCTCGCGACCCCGACGACGACGGCGCGCCGGACCGGCCGCCGAGCCGTTCCGCGAGGGCCTCGAGCTCCGCCCGCAGCTCCTGCTGCTCCCGCCTCAGCCGCTCGAGCATCCGGCGGCGCTCGTCCTCCGTTTCCGTTTCCGCGGTCCGGCCGAGGTCGCGGTTGATCCGCTCCTGCCGGCGGGCGAGCTCCCGCAGGCGGGCGAGCGCCTCGTCCTCCTCGCCGTCCTCCGGCTCGCCGGGCTGCCGGCCGGTCTCGTAGCTGGTCTCCTGCTCGCGCCGCAGCTCGCGATCGAAGAGCTGCGAGAGGTCGAGCTGCGCCTGCTGCCCCCCCGCACCCCCGCCGGGCTGCATCGAGACCTGCCGGCGCCGGACCGCCGCCTGGGCGGTCAGCAGCTGGTTCAGGGCCTCGGTCTCGTGCGGCATCGCCGACCCGGTGTCGAGCGCCTCCAGCGCCGCCTCGGCCGCGGTCATCGCCTCGACCGCGGCCTGCAGCGCCCGGCGCTGGACGGCGGTACCGTCATCGCCGGCGGCGCCGCGCCCGCGCCGCCCGGGCTCCCGTCCCATCGCGCCCACCGCTCCCGCCGCCGTGTCGCGCACGTCGCCCTGCACCTCCGCCACCGCCCGCACGTCGTCGTCGCTCCTGCCCTCGGCCTCCTGGTCGAGCCGCCACGTGGCTACCACGATCTGCTTCTGCAGCCCCACCAGGCGGCCGATCTCGGCCGCCTGCGGCCCCAGGCCGCCCTGGCTCAGCGCCTCCTCGAACTCGTTGTCGAAGGGCCGGATCTCCAGGAAGTAGAGGTCGGAGCGCGCCTCGGTCGAGACGCCGCCGAGGCCGGAGTCGCGCGCCCGCGCGAAGTAGGTGACGACGTCGCCGGGCTCGACGGAGAGGTCCTCGACGAAGAACGTGCGGACCCCCGTCACCGCCGAGGCCCCCGCGGGGACGTCGAACGGCAGCGTTCGCTCGGGCCGGCCGACGACCGTGTAAATCAGGTCCACGCGCTCGACGGCGTGGTCGTCGTCGGCCCGCACCTCGATGGTCACCTCCTCGAGCGGCGTGACCTCCCGATCGCCGCCGGGCCGCAGCACCCGCACCGCCGGGGGGCGGTCGGCGGTGGCGCGGATGAGGTAGTCGGCCGGGTCCCGGTTCGACAGTCCGTGGGCGTCGACGACCCGCACCCGGTACCGGCCGTCGCCCTCGACGACGAGGGTCGCGGCGCGGCGGCCGTCCCCGGCGCCGGCCAGGGCCACCCGTCGGCCGTCCGACAGCACCAGCGACCCTTCCACGACCGGCTTGTCGGTGTGGACGACGAGCCTGGCGGAGGTGCCGGCAGGGGCGAACAGGTCGCCTCCGTCCTCCTCGGACCGCGGCGCGAGACCGGTGAAGGACGGGTAGACGTACTCGACGTCGATGCGCACGACCCGGGGCGGCGACAGCGCCTCGACGAAGTAGTCCGGCGAGGTGAACGCGGCGGCCCCCACCCGATACCGGAAGCTGCGGGTCACCGACGGGATCTCCGCGAGGTAGCCGTCGCCGGACGGCCGCATGCGGACATCGCGCGGGGCCATGCCGTCGAGCACCGACAGGACCGGCGGGGTCCGGGCCGCCGAGCCTCCGCCGTCCTCGAACCGGGCGCGGACCCGGAGGGGCTGGCCGGCCACGAGGCGGAAGTCGCCGGGCTCCACCGCGAGCTCGGCGCCGGCCGGCGAGGCGTGCAGCCAGGCGGTGCGGGCGATCCGGCCGAGGGGGGTGGACCCGAGGGCGACGACCGCCACGAGCGCGGCCAGGGCGAGCAGGCCCCGCGTGACGGCGCGACGCAGCCGCGCCGGCGTGACGACCCGGGCGGCGTCGATTCGGCGAAGGCGCTCGGCGGCGTCGGCGACCACCAACTCCTCGAAGCCGGTGGCGGGGCGGGCCGCCGCCAGGGCGGCGGCGCTGGCCACGCGATCTTCCAGCTCGGGGCACCGCTCCTCGACGAGCCGCGCGACCCGCTCGTCCGACGGCGGGCGGCCGAGCCGCCACAGCACGAGGGCCGAGAACGCGAGCGCCGCCGCGAGCGCGGCGGCCGCCGTCGCGAGCAACGGCACGTCCGGCGGCGCGAGGAGCAGCTCGGTCCCGATGACCGCGAGCAGGCCGACGCAGACGCCTCCGGCAACGCGGGCCAGACCCTGCAGCCACCGGGCGGCCAGCCAACGGCGCCGGACCCGGGTCAAGGCGATTCGGAGCTCTGCCCCGTGTCCGTCAGCCATGGCGCCAATTGTCTCACCCGTCCCCGGCGGCGGCAACCGGGCGGGCCGGCGGCGGGCAGCGCCGGCGGGATGCCCAACCGCGCCTCCACCCACTCCCGGCGGCGGCAACCGGGCGGGCCGGCGGCGGGCAGCGTCTCGGTACCCGCAGCGTCAATGGTCTCCGCGGTCGCCTGCGCCGACTCGGGTTCTCGTGCGAGCCGGTGGGTGCACGACAGGAAAAGTCGTGCGCCGCCACGCAAGACGGGCACCACCTCGTGTGCGGGCGCGGCAACCCATGGATTGGCCTGTTGCGGGAGTCTTGGCCCAAGCCGTTCCCCGTGAATCGAGAGCCCGACGGCGCCGGGGGCCGCCATCCAACAATGATGTCGTGCACCCCGAGCCGGTCTGACCCTTGCGAATCAGACCGAGACACTGCCCGGCGTCGCCCGCCTCGGGCCGGCAGGGCCGGCGGCCTTCGCGATCGACGTCGAGGGGGCGGCCGCGCGGATCTCGGCACGACGCGGACCTCAGTGTGTCCGGGCCGCCAGCAGTCCCTCGCCGACCAGCAGGAGGGCCATGCCCATCAGGAGATAGCGCCAGAGAGCCTGCTCCGCTTCTTCCGGGGGAGACGCCGGGTCGCCGGGCCGCGCCGCCTCGCCCGCCGACACGGTCGGCACGAGATCCGACGCCGCGGCGAGCCGCTCGACCGACGCCCGGAACGCCTCGTCGGTGAGGGGCTCGAACGTCGACTCCCGGGTATCGACGTTCAGCACGACGGGGCCGGCCTCGCCCGGCAGCCGCACCGGCCCGGGCTCGCCCGGGGCGCCCGGCGGGGCCGCGCCCACGACGAACTCCCGCGGCCGCGCCGGTCGGGCCGCCAGGTAGCCGACCATTTCGTGCACGAACGGCACGAACTCGGGCTGCCGGGGCAGGTCGTTGCCCTCGTTGCGCAGGTCGGAGGCGAAGACGAGGATGCGCCCGGCGCCGGCGGCATGCTCCACCAGCGCGGGGGCGCCGTCGGTGAACGAGAGGACCACCCCGCCGGCCGCGGCGTCGAGCCGCGCCGTCCGTGCGAACCGGGACCGGCCGAGCCGGCCGGCCAGCTCCCCGAGGGCGCGAACCAGCGGATGGCGGCGATCCGTGGGCACCAGGGCGAGGGGCTCGGCGTGCTCGCGGACCGTGGCGAGCCCCGGGTCGGCCCCGCCGCCGAGCAACCCCGCCCGCGCCGCCGCGGCGGCGGCCGGGCCGTCGACCGCAAGCAGCCCGCCCCCGCCCCGCACGAACCCCGCGAGCCGCTCGCGTCCGGCGCGGTCGAGGCCGCGGACCCCGGCCAGCACCGCCACCGTCGCCTGCGCCAGCAGGTCCGGGCGCCCGAGGGCGCCCGAGGGCGCCGCGGCGACGGTGAACCCGCCCGCCCCGACTCCGGGGGCGAGCGCCCGCTCCAGGTAGAGCTCGGGACGCCCCCCGCCGTCGGTGATCAGGAGCACCGCGGCCGAGGCCGCCGGCTCCAGCCGGCGGTAGCGGCGATCGTCGGGCGGATACCCCCGCGGGTCCGAGACCGCCGCCGTCACGACGCCCGACGCGGGCAGGACGGCGGGGCGCCGGATGATGGATTCGCCGGACGCCACCCGGTGGACGCTCTCGTCGACCACCTCGCCGTCGACCTCGAGGGTGAGCCGGGTGCTCTCCCCGCCGTCCCCCCATCGCGACAGCCGGACCGCCGTGCCCGCCGGCTCCCGTTCGACGCCCACGACCGCGAGGTTCCCGGCGGGCGCGGCCACGCGCCGGATCTCGACCTCGACCTGCGGCGAGAGGCGGCCGCCCCCCGCCTCCCAGCCCCCCGCCTGCAGGTCCGTCACCACCACCACCCGCCCGGGCCGGTCTCCGATCAGGGCCGAGGCGGCGGCCAGCCCGTCGCGGTAGCGGGTGGCGCGCGGGCGCGGCGACAGCCCGTCGACGGCGGCGTGGGCCCCGGCGCGCGCGACGGCCAGCGGGGCCACCACCCGCGCGGCGTCGTCGAACGCCACCACCCCCACGAGCTGCCCGTCGGGGACCGCGTCGACCGCCGCGTGGGCCAGCGCCCGCGCCTCGGCCTCCTGGCCGGGCGCGGAAACGCTGAAGGACGTGTCGACCAGCACCACCGTCGCGCCCTCCCCGGTCCCGCCGGGGTCGGGGATGAACGGCCGCGCGAACGCCAGCGCGAGCAGCAGCAGGGCGGCGACACGGAGAGCGAGGAGCAGGAGCTCGCGCAGGCGCTGCCGGCGCGTCTGCTCGACCCGGGCGTGCCGCAGGAGGCGCACGTCGCTGAACGGCACCCGCGGCAGCCGCTCGCGCCGCAGGAAGTGCAGGACGATGGGCACCGCGACAGCCAGGGCCCCGAGGAGGAACGCGGGCGTGAGGAACGTCATTTCACCGCCTCCGCCCGCGCGCCGCGAGGAACGCGAGGAGGGCCGCGTCCAGGGAACGGTCGGTGCGCAGCAGGTGGTGGTCGACGTCGGCGGGGCGGAGCGCGTCGCGGTAGCGCGCGACGAGACCCTCGATCTCCGCGAGATAGCGCCGGCGCGCCCGGGCCGGCACCACCGGCACCTCGTCGGCCGACTCCAGATCGTGGAACCTCGCCGCCTCCTCGAACGGGAACGTCAGCTCGGCGGGATCGAGGACCTGGAACACCAGGACGTCCGATCCGGCGAAACGCAGGTGCTTCAGCCCCTCGATGATGCCCGCGGGGTCGTCGAGAAGGTCCGAGACCAGCACCACGAGGCCGCGGCGCCGCATCCGCGCCGCGAGCCGGTGGAGGGGCATGGCCACGTCCGATCGCGCCCCCGCCTCGGCCCGGCTCAGCCGCGCGAGGATCCGGCGGAGATGACCGCTCCGGGCGCCGGCGGGCAGCGCGTCGACCACCTCGTGGTCGAAGAGGGTGAGGGCGACCGCGTCCCGCTGGCGGTGCATCAGATAGGCGAGCGCGGCGAGCACGAAGCACCCGTACCGGAGCTTGCTGACGGCGTGGGAGCCGTAGGCCATCGACGCGCTGACGTCGAGAAGCAGGTGGCACTCGAGGTTCGTCTCCTCCTCGAACTTCTTGACGTAGTACCGGTCGCGGCGCGCCGCCAGCTTCCAGTCGATGGTGGTCGGGTCGTCGCCCGGCACGTACGGGCGGAACTCGCTGAACTCGACGCTGAACCCCTTGAACGGACTGCGGTGGAGGCCGACGAGGAACCCCTCGACGACGGCGCGGGCGATCATCTCGAGCGAGCCGATGCGGGCCACGACGGCGGGGTCGAGCAGCGACAGCTCGTGGGGCGCCGCGCGAGGCATGGCCGCGCTCACATCCCGCTGGCCGGCGCGGGCACGGTTTCGAGCAGACGGTCGACGATGTCGTCGGCGTCGACGCCGTCCGACTCGGCGTAGAAGTTGGTGACGATGCGGTGCCTGAGGATCGGACGCGCGAGGGCCCGCACGTCGGCCACCGAGACGTGGTAGCGCCCGCGCACCAGGGCCCGGGCCTTGCCGCCGAGGACGAGGGCCTGGGACGCCCGCAGGCTCGCCCCCCACCGGACCCACTTCTCGACGAAAGGCGGCGCGTTGGGCTGCCCGGGCCGCGACGCGTCGACGAGCCGGACCGCGTAGCGCGCCACCTCCTCCGCCACCGGAACCCGCCTCACGAGATGCTGCACGGCGAGGATGTCGTCCCCGTTCAGCACCCGCTCCAGCCGGGGCTCTTCGTCGCCGGTGGTCGCGGTGACCACGCTCACCTCGTCGTCCTCCGACAGGTAGCGGATGACCACGTTGAACATGAAGCGATCGAGCTGCGCCTCGGGGAGCGGATAGGTGCCCTCGAGCTCGATCGGGTTCTGGGTGGCGAGGACGAAGAACGGGCGCTGCAACGGATAGCTGTGCCCCGCCACCGTCACGTGGTGCTCCTGCATCGCCTCGAGCAGCGCCGCCTGCGTCTTGGGCGGCGTGCGGTTGATCTCGTCGGCGAGGATGATCTGCGCGAAGATGGGCCCCTCGCTGAAGGTCAGGGTGCGGTGGCCGCCCGACTCGTCGAGGATCTCGGTGCCGGTGATGTCGGCCGGCATCAGGTCCGGCGTGAACTGGATGCGCTTGAAGGGCAGGTCGAGGATGTCGGCGAGGGCCTTGATGAGCCGGGTCTTGGCGAGCCCCGGCACCCCCGTGATCAGGCAGTGCCCGCCGGTGAACAGGGCGGTCAGCACGAGGTCGATGGCCTCGTCCTGGCCGACGATCGCGCGCCGGAGCTCTCCCAGGATCCGCTCGCGGCTGCGCGCGAGGTCCCGCGCCCCGGCCGCCGCCGCCTCGGCCGCGGCGGAGACGCGGGCCGGCGGAGCGGGAGAGGTCCCGACGGCGTTGAGATCTTCCGTCGGCACGTCAGCCATGCGCCCGGAACGGCGCCGCCCCGATGGCAGCAGCCCGTGGCAGAGACCCGGGTCGCACCCGGATCGGCGAAGCGCCTGCCGGACGGGCCCGGAGGCGGGAGCATACCCGGCCCATGGGACCGAGGTGCGGCGCCGTCAGGCGGGATGCACCGCCGGTCGAATGCCGCGGGGCCCTCTGCCGCGGGGGACGGGACATCGTGTCAGTGGGTGAGCGCATAGACGACCTCGTTGATCATCATGCGGTAGGCCTGGGCGGTGTACTGGATGTAGCCGGGGTAGTCCTCGGCGTTCGACCACTCCCAGCCGTCGCCCATGTCGGTGTTGAAGTTGAGGAGGACCATGGCGCGGCCGTCGTCGTCGAGAATCGCGTGCAGCCCCGCCTCGACTCCCCCCTTCTCCCAGGTGACCCCGTTGAAGAACGACCCCAGCCCCGGGATCTGCGGATACTCGGTCACGCGGTAGAAGGCGCTGAACACGGGGTGGTCGAGCGGGAGCTTCACGATCTCCCGCTCCGGGAACACCCGCCGGAGCTCCTTCTGCACGGTGCCGAACTCGACGGGCCCGTGGAAGTCGTCGAAGGTCGCGGTGCCGCCCCGCAGCAGGAACTCCCGCAGCACCCCGACCTCGTCGGGCTTCAGCCGCAGGTTCCCGGGCTCGACGAAGTAGATCCAGGGGTACTCCCAGAGCCGCTCGTCCGCGAGGGTGAGCACCACCGGGTCCTTGACCCGGATGGAGGTGACCCGCCCGAGCCGCCGCGACAGGTTCTGCTCGGCCGCGGGACCGTCGATGGCCCAGGGGTCGCTCCAGTACCGCGCCCGGAAGGCCCGAAGCTGCTCTTCCCACGAGCCGTAGCGGATGCGCACGAACGTCCACTCCAGGCCGTCGAGCTGCGGCGTCGGCGGCGCCGCGTCGATGTCGGTGATGACCGCGCCCGGCGGCTGGGCGGCGGCCGGCGCCCCGCCCGCGAGGATCAGGCCGGCCAGGAGCAGCGCCAGGAGTCTGCGCCGTAGAACGGCGGTCAGAGGCCGGCCTCCATGATCCGCCGGCCGCGACATGGCGACCGAGGACGCCGCGATGAGCGCCGTGCCCGTCGTCACAGGCCGGCCTCCACGATGTCCAGCAGCATCTCCTGGGCCCGCTCGTAGGTCGGGGCGATCTCGAGGGCGGCGATCACCTCCCGCCTCGCCGCGTCGAGGTCGCCGGTGGCGAGGTGGCCGTTCGCGAGGTCCACGTGGGCCGACACGCGATCGATGGGCCCCGCGGCGAGCGCGATCGAGAACTCCCGCACCGCCGTCGCGGTGTCGCCGGCGGCCATCGCGAGGCGGCCGAGCGACTGGTGGGGCTCGGCGTCGAACGGGTCGAGCGCCGCGACGAGCTCGTAGGCGCGGCGCCGCCGCCGGTCGTCGCCCGCCTCCTCGGCGAGGACGGCGAGCTGCCGGGCCGCCCCGAGGGCGCGATGGTCGTGCTCGAGATGGGCCTCGAGATGCCCCATCGCCCGCTCCCGGTCCTCCTGCTCCAGGGCGATGGCGGCCAGCGGCAGGTGGGCGCTGCCGTCGCCGGTGGCCATCGGGGCGAGCGCCGCCGCCCGCTCGAACGCGGCCCGCGCCGCCTCGGCGTCGCCGTCCGCCCACAGGGCGTGGCCCAGCGACATCTGGACGGGATAGCTCCCGGGATGCTCCTCGCCCAGCTCGCGCAGGTGGTCGAGTCGGGCCTCCCCCTCCAGCTCCCGGCCCGGCGGCTGCGGGCTCACCGGCTGGCCGGCGTCGCCCCGCCGCCCCAGGAGCACGCCCTCCGGCGACGAGCCCGGCTGCTCGGGGTTCTCCATCGCCCGCCGCAACGCGCCGAACCGCACCTCGAGGAAGGCGTCGAACGACGCCTGCAGCGTGTCGAAGTCCAGCCCCACGCGGTCGAGGGCCGCCTCGGTGTCGAGGCCCTCCCCGTAGGCCCGCAGGAGGTCGTAGATGGTCGACTCGCCGTACGCCTCGATCATGTGCTCGACGAGCACCGAGGCCTGGAAGTAGGCGATGGAGATGGTCTCGGGCCGCGAGAAGCCGGCGTTCAGATCGCGCAGCGACAGCACGTCGCCCCGGTTGAGGTTCGTCGCGAACTCGAGGTCCTGGTCGCGCGCCCAGTCGGCGCGGGCCCGCTTCTCCTCGTACGTCGAGAGCCCCTCGGTCAGCCACCGCGGGACCCGCTGGTTCGACATCTGCAAGGCGATGACGTGGGCCATCTCGTGCCACAGCGTCGACTCCCAGTTGAACTCGCCGGGGCTGCGCGCGCGTGGCGAGTCGAGGGTCACCACCTTGCCGAAGCAGGCCCCCAGCGCGCCGATCATGCCGGGCAGGCCCAGCGTCCGCACCGCGAAGTGATCGTGCTGCGGGAACACCTCTATCAGGATCGGCCCCTCCGGCTCCATGCCGTAGCGGGCCGAGAGCTCGTCGAGGGAGCGCTGGCCGATCTCGATCACGTAGTCCTTCAGCACCGGGGCCTCGTCGGGATGGAGCCGGACGATCAGGTCGCCCTCCTCGAAGGTCTCGAACTCATCCAGCGTGTCGAGCATCTCGAGCAGGTTGAACGTGATGACGTCGTAGGGGTCGTCCTCGAACGACCGCTCCAGGGCCCGCCGCGCCCCCGGCTCGTCGCCGGTGCGCAGCAGGTGCATGCCCAGCTCGGCATAGGCGCGCGTGTTGGCCGGATCGATCTCCAGGCCCCGGCGCACCAGGGCCGCCGCCTCCTCGAAGCGGTAGTTGCGGGCGGTGAGGTTGCCGGCGACCCGGTGGACCTCGCCGTAGGTCGGGTTGATGTCGAGAACGCGTTGGACCTCGGCCTCGAAGTCGTCCAGCCGGTCCTCGACGTAGGCGACCGCGGCGAGCAGCGACCGCGCCTCGAGGCTCCGGTCGTTGATGGCGAGCGCGCGCTCGAGCGACGCGCGGCCCGCCTCGTGGTCGCGGTCGTCGAGGCTGCGCTGGGCCAGGAAGAGGTGCGCGTCCAGATAGTCGGGATCGATCTCGATGGCCCGGCTCGCCGCCGCGCTCGCTTGCGGAGGGTTCGTGTCGGCGAGGGCGCGGGCCATGCCCAGAAGGGCCGGCGCCCACTCCTCGTCGATCTCCAGCGCCGCGATGTACGACTGCGAGGCCTCCGCCTGGTCGTACTTCTCCCCGAACAGGTCGCCCCAGAGGGTCTCTATCGCAGGGTCGTCGGGGGCGGCGCCGGCCGCGTTCCGCAGCAGGGTGTTGGCCTGCCGGTAGCGGCCGAGGGCCCGGGCCGCCCGGGCCGCCCGGTACAGGTCGACGGCGTCGGGCGAGCGCTGCAACCGGTCGACGAGCACCCGCAGGCGGGCCGCCGCCTCGTCGCGCCGGCCCAGGTACTGCTGCACCAGCGCCAGCTCGAGCCCCGCCGCGCTGATGGGGTTCGCTTCCGCGACCGGGGCGAGCCGCGCCTCGGCCGCCTCGTACTCGCCCCGCAGGACGTCGAGCCGCGCGAGCAGCGCCGCCGACGACGGGTCGGCGGCGTCCCGCTCCCCGGCCAGGGCCCGCGCCTCGTCGTACTCGCCGTGGGCCAGCGCGCGGGTGGCGGCACGGTGGAACTCGTCCTCCTCCGCCCGGGTGAACCGCTCCTGGGCCGTCGCCGCGGCCGGCCACACGCACGCGACGCCGAGCGCGACCACGGCGCAGAGCACACCGAAGCCGGGACGTCTGTTCGTCACTCTGCCTCTCCCCTGTGCATCGGGCCCTCGAAGGTCCGATTATATCCAGGTCCGTCGCGCGAGGGTCCGGACGCCGGGCCGGTTCGGCCCCGAGGCGCCAGGTCGGCGCCATCTCGATGCGCGCCCTTCGGGTCGTGCGTGAGCGGTCGCAGGACCGCTCGGCATTGGCCCGGGGCGGCGGTCCGGCGGTCCCCCCCGCGCGGGCCCCGTCCGGTCGTGTCGCCGGCCCCGGAGACCCGCACCTCGAAGCGGTCGACCTCGTCCGGTCGGTCCGAGCCGCCCGCCCCCGGGGCGATCACAGGAAGGCGATCGACTGGTGCGAGGGAATCTCGAACCGGCGGCGGCACCGGGGGCAGGAGAGCATGTCGTCGACGCGCACCATGTAGTCGCGGAGCTTGCGGTGCATCTCGCGGTCCTCGGCGTCGGCCCCCCGTGGCGGCCGGTCCTTCTTCAGGCGCCGGATCCACCGCACCTGGTACTCGGCCCGGTGCCGGCACTTGGGGCAGGTGAAGCTGGCCGGCTTCAGCTCCTCGCGTTCGTTGAAGAAGTCGCGCTCGTGGCGTGCCATGGTGACGATAGCCGGGGCCGGACCGGGGACGCCGGGGCCGCGATCCGCGGGCGCCCGCCGGTCAGGCGTCCTTGATGCAGGTGACGAGAGACCAGATGCGGGGAATGTTGACCTTCTCGATCGACACCGGCTCGAGGCCGGCCTGGGCCAGGAACGCCGGCAGGTCCAGGTCCGCCTTGAACCCGAGATGCACGGTGACGGGAGAGATCCACCGTTCGATCTTCGCCCCGAGCCGGCTCCTGCTCATGAAGTGGTTGAGGAAGACGAACCGGCCGCCGGGCCGGCAGACGCGCCGCATCTCGTGCACGGTCCTGATGGGATCGGAGACGACGCTGATGGTGTACGGCGCGTAGACGACGTCGAACGAGTCGTCCGGGAACGTCAGCGCCTCGGCGTCCATCTGCATCAGCCGGACGTTGGTCCGCCGGCGCCGGGCGAGGCGCAGCTCCGCCTTCTCGAGCATCGACGCCGACAGGTCGATGCCGGTGACGTGGCAGTCGCGCGGATAGAGCACCGCGTTGATGCCGGTGCCGACCCCGACCTCGAGCACCCGGTCGCCGGGCGAGATGCCGAGCCGCCCGATCGACTCGACCCGGCCCGCGTGCAGGGTCGGACCGAACGTGAAGTCGTACACCGAGGCGATCTTCTCGTAGACCTCCTCGACGAAATCGGTCTCGACGGAGGCGACGGAGAGCGTGCGGGTGGAGGCGTCGGGAGGCGTGACCGCCTTCTTGGGCTCCGACTCCTGCAGCTGTAGGGACATGCAATCGCGCTCCGCGTGGCGGTCGAGCGGACAGCGTCGAGGGGTGGCCGTGCGGTGTCGACCGGCCGTCGGCCCCGAGACGACAACCGTGCGACTATACCGTTTCGCCGACCTGACGGCAAGGAGAGAAACGGGGCGGGACCGGCCGGAGGCCGAGGCGCGGTGTCGCCCGGCCGGTAGCTAACTCATTTACTGCCAAGGCTTTGGCCGTCATCGCGCGGTTTGACACGCGGCCGGCGGCGCCGGTATAGTAGCGCGAGCCGGTCGTTTGCGGCGCCCCGCGGCGCCGGCCGGATTCCCCGCCTGAACATGCCCGAGGAAGTCAGGTTCCTCACGCCCGAGCGGGCGCTCCTGACCACGCTGGTGGTCAAGATCGCGGTGGCGGCGACGCTTGCCACCATGCTGGTCCGGTTCGGCCAGTTCCGCCGGATTCTCCTCACCGAGAAGCGCGCGTGGCGCGAGCGGCTGACGTTCGCGTTCGCGTTCGGCATCCCCGTCAGCATCGGTGTCATCTCGCGGCTGCTGCTCGACTACGCGGCGGCCGACCTCTCCCTCGCCGGCTCGTTCCTCGCGGGGCTCATCGCCGGCCCCTACGCGGGCGCGATCGTCGGGGGCCTCGTCGGGTTCCCGGCCCTGATGGCCGGCGAGTGGATCGCGATCATCGTCATGGTCGGCTGCGGATTCGCCGGCGGCGGGCTGCGCGAGCTGTCCCCCAAGGAGGCGATCTGGCACGTGAGCCCGCTGCTCGTCACGGCCCTGCAGCGGCACACGTGGCGGCTCGCGGGCCGGTTCCGCGTCGACTGGCAGTTCACCCTGATGGCGGGGCCGGTCTCCCTCGAGCTGCTCCGGCAGGCGCTCACGGACCGCTTCGGCGCCCAGCGGCTCTTCGCCCTCGAGCCGACCAACGTCTGGCTGATGGCGGTCATCGTGCTGACGACGGTCATGTCGGTCGCCATCCCCATCAAGATCTGGAACACCGCACGCATCGAGCACCGGCTGCAGGAACAGGAGAAGCTGCTCATGCAGGCCCGCGTCGAAGCCCTCGCGAGCCAGATCAACCCCCACTTCCTGTTCAACACGCTGACGTCCATCTCGTACCTCATCCGCTCTCAGCCCGAGACCGCCCGCATGCTGATCGGCAAGCTCTCCGGGCTGTTGCGCCGGCTGCTTCGGAGCCAGGAGCACTTCGTCACCCTGCGGGAGGAGATGGAGTCGATCGACGAGTACCTCGACATCGAGACGGTCCGCTTCGGCGAGACGCTGGTCGTCGAGAAGCGCATCGCCCCCGAGACCCTCGACCAGCTCGTGCCCAGCATGCTGCTGCAGCCCCTGGTGGAGAACTCCATCAAGCACGGCATCTCGCGCAAGGTCGGCGGCGGCCGCATCACCATTTCGAGCGGGCGCGTCCGGGGCCATACCGTGATCGAGGTCATCGACGACGGCCTGGGCATGGTGACCGAGGCCCCCGACCCCGGCGGGCGACGCGGCATCGGCCTGAAGAACGTGGACGAGCGCCTCCGGGTCATCTACGGCGCCAACTATCATCTGAAGCTGCACAGCGCGCCGGGAGAGGGGACCCGCGCCCGCATCGAGATTCCCGAGCTGGCGATGCCGCGGGCCGCCGCGACCCGGGAATCCTCGTCGTCGAACGGCGCGGATTCCTCCCGGGTCGGTTGGGCGTCCGCCGGAGCCGAAGACGACGATGGGCGGGCCGCCGCGGTGGTCGGCGATCCGCGGTCCTGATAGAATGCCCCTTCGAGTTCTGGTCGCCGACGACGAGCAGCCCGCCCGCAACGAGCTCTGCTTTCAGCTCGGTCAGCTCGACGACGTCGAGGTGGTCGAGCAGGCGGCGGACGGGCCGCAGGCGGTGTCGCTGGCCGAGTCGCTCGATCCCGATCTGGTGCTGCTCGACATCCAGATGCCGGGCATGACCGGGTTCGAGGTGGCCCGCCGGCTGCTGGATCGCGGCGTCAGGAGCCGGGTCGTCTTCGTGACCGCCTACGATCAGTACGCGATCGAGGCGTTCGAGGTGAGCGCGGTCGACTACCTCCTGAAGCCGGTCGAGTCGTCGCGGCTCGCCCGGTCGATCGAGCGGGTCCGGCGGCTGCTCGCGACGGCGGCCGGGCCGCCGGAGGACACGGCGGCGAACCGCGAGCTCGAACGGATCGTCCAGTACGTAGCGGAACGGCAGCACCGGCGGGAACGCCTGGCCATCAGGGCGGGCGACCGCTTCCTGCTCGTTCGGTCCGACGACATCGTCTACGCCTCGCTGGCCGACGACGTCATCACGATCGTGACCGGCACCGTGTCCGGCACGTCGAACTATCGGACGCTCGATGAGTTGCATTCGCATCTCGACCCCGCCGTGTTCTGGCGCGTGCATCGGTCGCACGTCGTCAACATCAACAAGATCAAGGAGATAGTCCCCTGGTTCAGCCGCAACTACATCCTGAGGATGAAGGACGGGAAAGGCACGGAGATTCCGGTCAGCCGCACCCAGACGAAGCGGCTCCGGGAGTATCTGAGCCTCTAGCGGGAACGGCCCCGGAAGGCTTGCCGTCCCACCTGCTGTCGCCCAGTCAGGCCTGGGAGGCGCAGCGCCGGGCGCAACGCTCGGCCCTGGCGGCGCGCGCCGGCGAGGAGATCGTGGCGTGGATCAAGACCTTTGCGTCGGCCGCGGTCTACGCGACCCTCATCGTCACCTTCGGGTTCCAGGTGGCCCGGGTCGAGGGCCGCAGCATGGAGCCGACGCTCGAGGACCAGGATCGGCTGATCGTCAACAAGGCGCTGTACAAGTTCTTCGGCCGGCCCGAGCCCGGCGACATCGTCATGCTCTACTACCCCCGCGACCCCGACAAGTCATTCGTCAAGCGGGTCATCGCCGAGGCCGGCGACCAGGTGCGCATCGAGAACGGGAAGGTCTACGTGAACGACGACCTCCTGCCGGACGAGTACGTGCCGCCCCGGTTCCGGAGCCACGAGAACCTCGGCCCCGAGCGGGTCGAGGACGCCCACTACTTCGTCATGGGCGACCACCGGAACAGCAGCTCCGACAGCCGCCACTGGGGCCAGGTGCCGGAAAAGTACGTCATCGGCAAGGTGCAGATCCGCTGGTGGCCCCTGTCCAACGCCACCATCTTCTGACCTGCCCCCTCACGATCTCCGACCTGTCGCGACGGCCGCCCACCGCCCCACCCGGTGCGCGGCCGCCGGCGCGAACGGCCGAATCCCATCGAAGCGTCGGGCTCCCTCGCGGCAACCGGCCGCAAGGACAGTGATCGATATGGATCTGCCAACTACACCCAGGCACGACCCGCTCTCTACCGTCTTCCGAGCGTGCCGCGTGGCAAGGTTATTCCCGTCACTGTCCTAAGGGAACCCCTCCGCCCCCGGAGCCGGCGGCCGGGAGTCTGCGCCGTGGAACGACGCGGACTCCTGGCCGGGTTGGTTGGGCGGTGAGCGGAGCCGCGCTCTCCGGGCGGTGTCCCGTCCCCATGGTTCGTGACATGTGTTCAGGGGCCGCTTCGCCCAGAAAACCGGAGCATCCGGGCCCACGACTCATGTCGGTTTCTTCGCTGACAGGACACTAGAAGAACCGCACCGAGTAGCCCACCTTGACGCCGCGGCCCATCTCGGGAGCCAGGTCCTTGATGAAGGACGTGTGGTTCCGGTAGAGGGCGTTGGTCAGGTTGTAGCCCGTGAAGCTCAGGACGTGCGCCGCGTGCTGGCGCGGCCAGACGTAGGACGCGCGCAGGTTGACGACCGAGTAGCCCTCGGTCTCGGTCTCGCCGTGGAACACGCGGTCCTGGGCGCCCGCGAACTCCAGCTCCGGGCTGACCGTGAACCCGCCGTACGGCAGATCGAGGCTCAGCGTCCCCCGCAGCGGCGGAATGCGCGGCAGCGGCTCGTTGGTGGCGGTGAGCCTCGCGTCGACGTAGCCGATGCCGAGGGTCGTCCATGCGCGTCCCCCCAACCGAAAGCTCGCGCGGGCGTCGAAGCCCCTGAACCGGCTGTCCCCCTGGTGGAAGTCGAATACCGCGAGGCCGTCGGCCACGTCGTCGGTGCGTTCGCCGAAGATGAAGTTGCCGATCTCGTAGACGTAGAAGTTCACGTTGGTCCGCGCGCGCCCGGACTGGTGACGCAGGCTCAGGTCGAGGCCGAGCGTCGTCTCGGCGTCGAGGTCGGGGTTGCCGATCTCGAAGGCGAGGTTCCCGACGTGGGGACCGAAGTTGTACAGCTCCTCGAGGGCGGGAGCACGGTGCGACGAGGTGACGTTGGCGACGAAAGCGCTGCTCGCGCCGAGATCGGCGTGCAGGCCGAACGACGCCGAGCTCCCCAGGAACTGCCGGTCCCGCGGGTCGGGCGCCACGAGCTCGCCGTGCTCGTCGTCGTGGTCGTCGTCGTCATGGTCGTCGTCATGATCGTCGCCGTCGTCATGGTCGTCGTCGTCATGATCGTCGCCGTCGTCATGGTCGTCGTCGTCATGGTCGTCGTCGTCATGGTCGTCGCCGTCGTCGTGGTCGTCGTGCGCCCCCTCGGGACGCTCGTCGGGCCGGTAGTCGTTCCGTTCGACCCGGCCGCCGAACTGCAGCCGGTAGCGCCCGAAATCGATCTCCTCGTAGGCGAACGCGGCGAACGAGGTCTGGTCCGTCCTCGGCGCCAGGGCCTCGACCCCGACCGCCTCGAACTCGCGCATCTGGGCCCAGGCCCCGAACCGGCCTGACAGCCGCGCCGTCTGCTGCTGGTCGACCTCGGCGCGCAGGATGGTGGTCCGGTTGGTGAACCGGGTGCCGATGCTCTCGATGCCCTCCTCGACATTCAGCTCGTCGTGGCCCCAGTCGATGACGTTGGCGGTGAGGCGGACGCCCTCGATGGCCCGGTTGGTGAGGTTGCGCAGGCCGACGTCGAAACGACCGACGCGCCGCCGCGAGGCGAGGTCGATCGCGACCTCGTGTCCCTCCTCGTCGTCGTGGTCGTCCTCGTCGTCGTGGTCGTCCTCGTCGTCGTGGTCGTCCTCGTCGCCGTGGTCGTCCTCGTCGCCGTGGTCGTCCTCGTCGCCGTGGTCGTCCTCGTCGCCGTGGTCGTCCTCGTCGCCGTGCGCCCCGTGGAACTGGCCGGCGAACGGCACGCCGTACCGGCCGTCCTCCGCCCTGACCCCGCCGCTGACGAACGCCCGGTCGCCGAACCAGCCGACCCCCGCCTGCGCGTTCGTCAGCTCGGTCGCGGAGTTCTCGACGGTGCCGTCCGGGGTGCTGTAGTCACCCGATTGCCGCAGGCTGCCGCCGCCCCAGAAGAGGACGCTGCCCTGCGCGTGCTGGAAGCTGGCCGCGGTGCCGGCCTGAGCGTTCGCGCTCCCCGCGTCGACGGTGAACTGCCCCCGCGTGCCCTGGAACAGCGAGTCGCGGTAGCTCTCGTGCGGCGTGATCACGTTGACGAGGCCGCCGACCGCGTTCGAGCCGTAGAGCAGGGTCGCCGGTCCGCGGACGATCTCGATGCGCTCGGCCCCGTTGGGATCGACGGTGACGCCGTGGTCGCCCGACTGGCTCGAGAGGTCGCCGGTGCGGATGCCGTCCTCGAGAATGAGCACCCGGTCGCCGTCGAAGCCGCGGATGATCGGCCGCTCCGAGCCGGGCCCGAAGCTGCGGGTCGCGATGCCCGGCTCGTTCCGCAGCGCCTCGCCGACGGTGTTGGCGCCTTGCGCGGCGACGTCGAACGAGTCGAGGGTGGTGACCGCGTTGAACGCCTCGAGCGTCGTCTCCGCGCCGCCGGCCGAGGCGGTGACGGTCAGCTCCTCGTGGACCGCCGACAGGCCGAGCATGAAGTCCACCATCGCCGTCTCCCCCGGGGCGACGGTGACGGTCTGGCGGCCGGCGGTGAGGTGCTCGCGCTGGGCGAGCACCTCGTAGGTGCCGGCGGGAACCGGGTCGATCTCGAATTCGCCCTCCTCGTCGGTCAACCCCAACGCCCCGGCGCCCACCACCACGATCACCGCGCCGTGGACCGGCCCGCCGTTGTCCTCCAGAGTGACGCGGCCGCCGACGCCGCCGGTCTCCTGCGCCCTAGCCGGCATCGCCAGGAGGACGGCCGCGGCCAGGGCGGCCGACAGACGTGTTGCAGTCAATCCGTACATCGATACTCTCCTCGTCTTGCAAGCGTTCCAGCAGACTGTTCTGTTGGGGCGAACAGCCGGCAACGGGGCCGGAACTGCACGCCCCGGGACGGGACCCGGCACGACGCCCGCGACGCGGCGTACGCAGGACGTACACCACGAGCACGCGCAAGGACCGCGGCGACCGCTACGCGATCGACAAATGCAGCGAGTGACGAGAGCTGGCGGCTAGGCGGGAGGAGCGCGGGCGGGGAGACGGTAGAGCCGATCGGATGCCGTCCATCCGTCGCGGGGAAGCGGTTCGAGCCGCTCCGCGACGTCGGCGGGTCCGATCTCAAGAATGCCGGACAGCTGGGCGACGGGCTGGTGACGCAGCTGGCAGACCGCACAGTCCTGGTCGCCGGCGTGGTCCCCGTGCCAAGCGGTTGCGGCGGACGCGGCACCGACCAGCGCGATCGCCAGTGCGGCGATCCAGATGCGCCAGCCAGGGCTACGACGCGCGAGCCCCGTGTGCATGGGTCCTCCTGGGAATCAACATGGCTGCTGTCAGAGTAACCGGAATCACGCCGCCGGACCAAACCCAGGCAGTCTGCACCACGGCACGGCGTGGACTCCCGGGGTTCGGCCAAGCGCCAGGCGGAGCCGCAGGCGACCTCAGGCAGTCTGCGCCACGGCACGGCGTGGACTGCCGGGGGTCCGGCCGAGCGCCAGGCGGAGCCGCAGGCGACGGTTCGCGGGCTGGAGGAGCGGCCGGCGGCGTCCCGACCCGCAGCGGTTCCAGCGGGCAGCGCCGAAACCTGCGCCGCGCCGTTCCACGCCGAGTCCGGAAGAAGGGACCGCGACCGACGGCGCGTCACGCGTCGTTGTAGATTCCCTCGATGACGTCCTGCCAGCGCTCCATGACGACGCGGCGCTTGAGCTTCAGCGTGGGGGTCAGCTCGCCGCCGTCGATCGAGAACTGCGTCGGCAGGAGCGCGAAGCGCTTGACCTGCTCGAAGCTGGCGAGATCGGCGTTGGCCTCGTCGACGATGGACTGGAACAACGCCCGCACGTCGTCGCGCCCGACGAGGTCGTCGAGGCTGCCGGACGCGATTCCCGACGCGGCGAGACGCTGGTCCAGGGTCGCCGCGTCCGGCACCAGCACGGCGGACACGTAGGGCTGCCGGTCGCCGACGAGCATCGCCTCGGCGACGATCGGGTCACGCTTCAGGAGGGCCTCGATCGGCTGCGGCGCGACGTTCTTCCCGCCGGCGGTGACCAGGATCTCCTTCTTGCGGTCGGTGATCGAGAGATACCCGTCCTCGTCGATGCGGCCGATGTCGCCGGTGTGGAACCACCCCTCCCGGATGCACTCGGCCGTGGCCTCGGGGTTCTCGTAGTACCCCATCATGATGTTCGGCCCGCGCGCCAGCACCTCGCCGTCGTCGGCGATGCGCAGCTCCACCCGGGGCAGGGCCGGCCCGACGGTGGCGATGCGGGCCGCCCCCAGCGGATTGACGGTCAGCACCGGCGCGGTCTCGGTCAGGCCGTAGCCCTCGAGCACGGGCAGCCCGATCGCGTAGAGGAACTCGGCCACCTCCCGGCTCAGCGGCGCGCTGCCGGAGCACACGAACCGGAGGCGCCCGCCGGTCCGCGCCCGGATCTTGGAGAGCACGAGGCGGTCGGCGACGGGCGCCTTGAGCCGGGCCAGCAGGCCTGGCTTCCGGCCCCCCAGCCGGGCGCTGGCCACGGCGTGACCCACGCCGGTGGCCCACGCGAACAACGCCTGCCGCACTCGCGGGGCCTCCGCGACGGCCGCGATCACCCGCGCGCGGACCTTCTCGAAGACCCGCGGCACGCCGGTCATCACCGTCGGACGGACCTGCTGCATGTCCCGGCCGATCGTCTCCAGGGACTCGGCGAAGATGAACGTCGTGCCGTTGTAGAGGTACATGTAGACGGTGGTGCGCTCGAACGCATGGCTCAGCGGCAGGAACGACAGGGCGGTGTCGTCGTCGGAGACGCCGATGACCTGGTTGACGTCGGCGACGTTGGCGAGGAAGTTGCGGTGCGAGAGCATCACCCCCTTGGGGTGCCCGGTCGTGCCCGACGTGTAGATGATGGTGGCCAGCGCGTCCGGTTCGATGGCGTGGGCGCGCTCCTTGTAGATGCGGCCGAGGCCGTTCTCGGTCATCAGCCGCTGGTGCCCGCGTTCCCTGATCTCGGCCAGCGAGTACTCGCGCAGCGGCGTCTCGGCATCCGCCTCGCCGGCGCCCGACCCGGCCTCACCGGCGTTGACGGCATCGGCCGCCGGGGCGCCCGCGGCCGGAGCCGCGGGGTCGGCCGCTCCCACCGCGGGCGTGCCGCCGTCGAAGACCACGATGGCCTCGACCGCCGGGGCGTCCTTTCGCGCCGCCCGCACCTTCGCGGCCTGCTCCTCGTCGGCGACCGCCACCACCCGGGCCCCGCTGTGGGCCAGGATGTAGCCGACCTGGTTGGCGGGCAGGGTCGGATAGACGGGCACCGTCACCGCCCCCGCGGTCAGTGTCGCGAGGTCGCTGACGACCCATTCCGGGCGGCTGTCCGACAGGATCGCGACGCGGTCGCGCGGCCGGACGCCGAGCGCCCCCAGCCCCAGGCTCAGGTCGCGCACCTCGTCGAAGAGCTGCCGGCTCGACCACTCGCGAACCCGGTCGCCCTCGCAGCGCCCCGTGAGCACCGGCTTGGAGAAGCGCCCGGACACGCGGAACGGCAACTCCGCCAGGGTCCGGATGTCGGAATCGGTCATGTGCTCTCTCCTGTCCATCATCGCTCCCGGCGGTACTCGCCGCTGCGGCCGCCCGCCTTCCGCATCACGCGAATCTCGCCGATCACCATCGTCTTGTCGACCGCCTTCACCATGTCGTAGACGGTCAGCGCCGCCGCCGCCACCGCGGTCAGGGCCTCCATCTCGACGCCCGTCTGCGCCGTCGTCCGCGCCACCGCCTCGATGTCGTAGCCGTCCGGCCGCTCCTGCAGATCGACCTCCACGTGAGAGAGCGGCAAGGGATGGCACAGGGGGATGAGGTCCGCGGTCCGTTTCGCGGCCATGATCCCCGCGATACGCGCCGCCTGCAACGGGTCGCCCTTGGCGACCCGCCCCTCGCGGATCAGGGCCAGCGCATCCGCGGCGATGGTGATGGAGCCGCGCGCCACCGCTTCGCGGCGCGTGACGGCCTTGGCGCCGACGTCGACCATGCGAACGCGGCCCTCGGCATCCACGTGCGACAGGGGCGTTCCCGCATCGCCGGCCGACGTGCTCGACCTGGTCTCGGGCATGGGCTAGAAGTCCGTGGCGAAAGTCCCCGCTGCATTCGAGCGGCGATGCATCCCGCCTGACTGCGTTGCTACTCGGTCAAATACGCCCAATATTCTCCCTCGTCGCGCCTTGTCAGGCGGGCGCCTCGGCCGTTCGCTGGCGCCCTCCGGGCGCGGTGCAACGCAGGGTTTCACCACGGGCTCCTAGGAGCGGGGCGGCCGGTCTACGCCGCGGGCCAGATGAAACGAGAGGCTCTCGAGCGACACCGTCAGGTCGACGCTCTTCAGCTTGACGTCCGGGGGCACCCGGAACGCACCCGGAGAGAAGTTCAGCAATGCCTTGATGCCCGCCTCGACGACGGTGTTCACGACGACCTGGGCCGACTCCGCGGGCACCGCGACCACCGCGATGGTGATCTGCTCCCGTCGCGCCACCCGCTTCAGGTCGCGAATGTCGTGGATGGGCACGCCGCTGCGCGACCGGCCGCCCACCTTCTCGGGAAGGGTATCGAACAGCGCGACGATTCGAAACCCCTCCTTGCGGAAACCGGGATAGTCGGCGAGGGCGAACCCCAGGTTGCCGGCGCCGATGATGGTCACGTTCAGGCACCGGTCGAGCCCGAGTATCTGCCGCAGGCGCTGCCGCAGGTCCGCGACCACGTATCCCACGCCCCGGACCCCGAGGTCGCCGAAGTGCGACAGGTCCTTGCGAATGAGGGCCGCGTTCAGATCGAACTGCGCCGCGAGCACCTTGGACGACACCGTGCGCACGCCGCCGGCCTCGAGCTCGTTCAGGAACCGAAGATACAGCGACAACCGATTGGTGGTCTGTTCGGAAACCTGCTCTGTCATGACACCCTGGCCGGCCCGCCGCCGGCGCCCGGTCGCCGCAACTGCCCGAGAGAGTATATGTTAGGATACCCGCGTGCGGGGCACGTCAACCGGCGACCGACGCCTTGTCTCCACGCCGGAGCGGCCGGTGCCGCGCCTCCGGCCGTGGTGGTTGGCGGCCGCCGCCGTGCTTCTCCTCGCCGGCGTGCTGCGCCCCGCCGTCCCCGCCGCCCAGCCGCTCCGCTACATGCCGACGACCCTGGCCGCCCTCGACGCCTATCCCAGCTTCTTCCATCGCCAGCCGGTGGTGGTGCGGGCCGTGCCGGAGGGCGACCTGCGGGACGTGTTCGTCAGCGACGGGGAACGGCGCCTCCGCGCGCTCTACGTCGCCCCGCCGGTCGCCGACGAGCGCGACGCCCTCGAGATCGAGGGTACGTTCTGGGACGTGGGCCGTCTCCAGCCGGACGACCCCCGCGTGGCCGACCACGGCATCGCCGTCATGTCCGAGAGGCTGCTCGGCAAGCCGTGGCCCTCGACCGGCGAGCTGCGACTCTTGATCGCGGACGACACGCAGCGGGCGGACGCGCCCGACGGCGCCACCATCCGGACCATCTCGCTCGAGCCGGCCCGCTACCGAGACCGGACCGTCACCGTGACCGGCCGGTTCCGCGCCCGCAACCTGTTCGGCGACCTCCCGGAGGCGCCGGGCAACACCCGCGACGACTTCGTGCTGCGGTCCGGCGACGCCGCCATCTGGATCGTGGGCATGGAGCCGAAGGGGGACGGCTTCGACTTCGACGTGATGGCCAGGGTCGACACCAACCGTTGGCTGCAGGTCACCGGCGTGGTCGGCGGCGGCAACCGTCTCGCCACCATCGAGGCCGATAGCCTCGCCATGGTCGACCGGCCCACCCCCGTCGCCGACCGCCGGGAAGCGCCCCGGCCCGAGCAGCGGCTGCCGGCCGAGGTCATCTTCTCGGCCCCGACCCAGGACGACACCGGGGTGGCGGTCGACGAACTCGTCCGTTTCCAGTTCTCGCGCGACATGAATCCGGACTCGTTCGCCGGGAACGTGCGGGCGGCCTACGTCGGCGCCGACGGCGCGCTGGACCTCACGGTCGAGTATCGCCCCCGCAACCGGGTGCTGAACGTGCAGTTCGCCGAGCCCCTGCTCCCCTACCGGCCCGTCGCGGTGACTCTCGGCGACGGGCTCGAGGCCGTCGACGGCGCCGCGCTGATCCCCTATACGCTGCGCTTCGCCACCGGCGGCTCCTGAGGGCCCGCGCCGCCCGGGCCGCCGACGCCTGGAGGCCCGAGCCCGCTCGACGCGCCTCGATCTCCGAGCCCCGCGGTCCGTGCGACCGACCGGCCCGATCTCAGGGGATGGGCCCTGCCGCCAGCAACCCTTCCATCGCCGACCGGGTGGCCCCGATCAGCTCGTCGCGCCGGGCGAAGCCGAACCGCCGCGACTCGATGGGCGGCCCGATGCGCACGCTGACGGTGACGGGTCGGATGATGGGGCTGCCCCGGCGCATCGCCTTGCCGGCGCCGAGTATCGTCAGCGGCACGACGGCCGCGCCTCCCCGGATCGCCATCACGAATCCGCCCTTCTTGAACGGCAGGAGCCCGCCGCTCCGGCTTCGCGTGCCTTCGGGGAAGACGAGGAACGAGAAGCCGCCCCTGAGCGCCGCGGCCGCGGTGTCGATGGCGGCCCGGCTCTGCTCGCGGTTGCGGCGCTCGATCGGCACGAACCCGGCGACCCCGAACGCCACGGGCAGCAGCGGCAGCCTCTGGAGCTCCGCCTTGTAGAGAATGCGCAGCCTCGGGTGCACGGCGCGAAGCGCCATGTAGACGATGGGCGGCTCCAGGTTGCTGGTGTGGTTGACGCAGTACACGGTGGGACGATCGCCCCGGACGTGCTCGACCCCGGCCACCCGGTACCGGATGCCGACGGCGGCGAGCCCGATGCGCACCCCCTGGCGGCCCAGCCAGTAGAGCACGCCGGGATGCCGTACCACGAGGGCAATCGCCATCCCCACGGGGGCCGTCACCAGGACATAGAGCGAGACGATCACGTAGGCGGCGAGAGACCTCGCGGCGGCGACGACGGTGGACCACGGGGAACGCATGATGGGATGGGGCCGGCGCATACGAAAAGAGCCCGACCCGGCAGACGCCGGATCGGGCTCCCCGAGGACACCGATCAGCCTTCAGGACGCACGGGCTTCCTGCGCCCGCGCCTCAGGGGTCTTCGTCGCCTTGGCGACGACCGCCTTCGTCTCGGTCTTCGCCGCATTGGCCCGGGCCATGGCCCGATCCCGGTTGACGAAGCAGCGGTCGAGGGCCTTGTTCACCTTCTCGTCGATGGCCTCGGCGCTGACACCCGCGACCTCGGATATCTCGGAGACGACCAGGAACTTCGCCCGGTCGAGCATCCGCTTCTCGCGGAACGACAGGTTCTTCGACTTGGCGAGGAACGTGAGGTTCTTCAGCACGTCCACCACGTCGTAGATCGAGCCGGTGCGCATCTTGTCCGAGTTGTCCTTGAAGCGTCCCTTCCAGTTCTGGTGATTGTCGATCTTGCCGTTTCCGAGCAGCGTGAACAGCTTCTTGACCTCCCTGTCACCGATTGCACGCCGCAACCCCACGCCGTCGACGTTGTCGACGGGGACGAGCACGGTGGTGTCGCTGTCCGCCATACGCAAAGAATAGAAACCGCAGGTCGTCCCCATGATGGTCCGGGTCTCGATGCACCGCACGACGCCCAGACCGTGGTTCGGGTAGATGACCTTGTCTCCAACTTCGAACTTCACGTAACCCCCCAGTTGGAATCCGGCTATGGCGCGCTCCGAAATCTGCTCAGTATAGTCCGTTTTGCTCCCTGAATCAACGGAAACCCAACATTTCTCGACGGTTACGGAATTCCCGGCCCTTGCCCGGCCGCCGCTCCGGACCGCCTCCGCGCGGCCGCCGGCCCGGCGGAAAGGACCGGCCGCGAGTCGAAAGTACTGTAGAGTAGGGTCTGATGCGGACGACCGTGGTTCGATCAGGAGACTGTCATGCATAGACGGGCCGCAGTGCTGACAGCGGTGCTGGCGATCGCCGTTGCGGCGCCGCTCACCCCGCCGGCGGTGACCGCCCTCCAGCAGCCGGAGAGCCTGGCGCCCTACGTTCCCACGCCGTACGACGTGGTGAACCGGATGCTGGAGCTGGCCGAGGTGACCCGCGACGACGTCGTCTACGACCTCGGCTGCGGGGACGGCCGCATCGTCATCACCGCGGCCGAGCGCTTCGGCGCCCGCGGCGTCGGCATCGACTACGACCCGGAACGGATCGCCGAGGCGAACGCCAACGCGGCGCGCCGGGGCGTGCAGGACCTCGTGACCTTCATCCAGCAGGACGCGATGCAGGCCGACGTGTCCGAGGCCACCGTCGTCACCCTCTACCTGCTCTCGTCGTCGAACCGGAGGCTGCGCCCGCTCCTGACGAGACAGCTCAGGCCGGGCGCGCGCATCGTGTCGCACGCCTTTCGCATGGGCGACTGGCGGCCGGACGTGACGCACGAGTTCGACGACGAGCGCGGCACCATGCGTACCCTGCACTTGTGGCGCGCCGACGGCGTCGTGCGCCCGTAACCGCGCCGCGGACCCCTCCTTGCCGGAGTGGTGAAACTGGCAGACGCGCGGGACTCAAAATCCCGTGGGCCTTACGGCCCGTGTGGGTTCGACCCCCACCTCCGGCACCAACCCGCCATCCCCGGCGGCGCGCCCCGCGCCCGACCGCGATCAGTGCACGGAAGGAACGTGGACGCCGGACGAGATGACCCGCGTGATCATCTGGGTCAGCTCGTCGGCGGGCAGGTCGAAGGGGCCGGCGGCGATGGCGCCGCTGGGGATCTCGATGGCAATCGCCACCCCGGCGCCGGCCGCGGTGACGATCCAGCTCAGGCCGCGCAGGGAGACCTCGCCGGGCTCCGCCTCCTCCTTGCGGTTCACCCGGTCGAACACCCGCAGTATCGACAACAGCACCTCGCGGACGTCGCCGTCGGTCCAGCCCGGCGGCTCGGGACCGGGGTAGGTCACCGTCTCGGTGATCACCTCGTCGGTCCCCTTCAGCAGCACCTCGACGTCGAAGGTCATGCGGGTTCCTCTCTTCGCCGTCAGGACCGGGCCGCCGGCGACCGGTGGGCGGTCAGCGAAGCGAGCCGGGCGCGAAACGCCTCGACGTCGTTCACGGGCCGCTCGCAGGCGCCGTCCCGGCAGAGGTACGCGCTGGGCCGGCCGTCGAGCATCTCCATCGACGCGATCCACGGCAGCCGCGCCGCGACCTCGCGCTGGTGCGCCCCCGGCTCGACGACGAGGCTGACCGCCCCGGGCAGGAAGCACGCGGCGAACGCCCCGTGGAGGGCCGCGGTGCCGGCGGCGTCGCGCGGACCGAGCAGGACCACCTGCGGCACGCCGGCCTCCGCGGCAGAGGCGGCCGCCATCATCATGGGCACCACCCGCGCGAGCTGCGGCGAAGCGGGGACCCGGCGCAGGGTCTCCTCGAGCTGCTCCCGATAGGCGCCGGCCTCCCCGGCCCCCGACAGGTGCGCGAGACTCAGGAGGTTCCACGCGGTGACCGACGCGGCCGACGGCTCGGCCCCGTCGTAATCCTCCTTCAGCCGGAGGAGGACGCTGGCGTCGTCGCCGCTGGTGCTGAACCAACCGCCGTCCGCGGCGTCCCGGAACAGCCGGCTCTGCGTCGCGTGGAGCTGCTTCGCCCAGTCGAGCCAAGCCGGATCGCCACCCGCCTGGAACAGCTCGAGCAGGCCCCACACCACGCAGGCGTAGTCCTCGGCGTAGCCGTCGATGCCAGCGCGCCCGTCGCGGAAACGCCGCAGCAGCACGCCCCGCTCCCCGTCCCACAGGTGGTCGCGCAGGAAGCGGGCCGCCCCGGCCGCGGCCTCGAGCGGGTCGGGCGACGGGACCTCGCCCATCGGCGCGAGCCGCGCGGCGCGCGCGAACGCCGCGATCATCAGTCCGTTCCAGCCGGACAGCACCTTGTCGTCGAGGGACGGGCGGGGACGCCGGCCCCGCACCTCGAACAGGCGCGGCCTCGCCGCGTCGAGCACCGCCATCACCGATTCGAGCGAACGGCCGCTCAACCGCACGACGTCGTCGACCCCGCGCGCCACGTAGAGCAGGTTCTTCCGGATGAACTCGCCGTGCGGGTCCTGGGGGGCGTTGCCGTCCGGCTCGATCCCGTAGCGGAACCGGACGACGTCGGCGTCGTCCCCGAACAGCGCTTCCATCTCCGGCTGCGCCCAGACGTAGAACGCCCCCTCCCGCTTCGCCGCCGCCGATCCGCCGGGCGGGGCCGGGTCGCCGTCCGGCGGCAGGCTGTCGGCGTCCTCGGCCGAGAAGAACCCGCCCCCGGGATGACGCAGGTCACGATGAACATAGGCCAGCGTGTCGTGGGCCACCTCGGCGAACGACGGCTCGCCCCCCGCCTGCGCGGTCTCCAGGAACGCGATGGCGAGCTGCGCCTGGTCGTAGAGCATCTTCTCGAAATGGGGAACGCGCCACATGGCGTCGACCGAGTAGCGGTGGAACCCGCCGCCGACGTGGTCGCGCATGCCGCCGAGGGCCATCGCCCGCAGGGTCTCGAGCACCATGTGCCGGGCCTCGACGTCGCCGGTGCGCGCGTGCTCGCGCAGCAGGAAGAGCAGCTCCGCCGGCCGCGGGAACTTGGGCGCGCCGCCGAACCCGCCGTTGCGCGAGTCGAATGCCCCCGCGTACTCGCGCACCCCGCTCGCCAGCACGTCGCCGTCCGGCATCCGTCCCGCCGACGGCCGGCGGTTCTGCTGCACCTCCCGCAGCCGCTCGATCACCCCGTCGGCCGACGACGCCAGCTCCGCCCGCGACTCCTGCCAGCGCTTCGCGATCTCGGCCAGGATCTCGGCGAACCCGGGGCGTCCCCAGCGTGAGGACGGCGGGAAGTAGGTGCCGCCGTAGAACGGCTTGAGCTCCGGGGTGAGCCAGACGCTCATCGGCCAGCCCCCCGAGCCGGTCGTTGCCTGCACGAACGCCATGTACACGCGGTCGACGTCGGGGCGCTCCTCGCGGTCGACCTTGACGGGCACGAAGCTGGCGTTCAGGACGCGGGCGATGTCCTCGTTCTCGAAGGACTCGTGCTCCATGACGTGACACCAGTGGCACGTCGAGTAGCCGACCGAGAGGAAGATGGGCAGGTCGTCGGCACGGGCGCGGGCAAACGCCTCCTCCCCCCACGGATACCAGTCGACGGGGTTCTCGCAGTGCTGAAGGAGGTAGGGACTCGGCTCGTCGGCGAGACGGTTCGGCATCTATTGGGCCCCGGGCTCTTCCCAGCGCGGATACGACCCCAGCGTCCTCAGCAGGGGGGCGAACTCGGCCAGGTGCATGAGGGCGCGCGCGCACGGCAGATCGTCGCGCGACGCGGTGAGGTCGGCGTAGAACAGGAACTCGAAGGGCCGCTCGGGGATCGGCCGCGACTCGAGCTTCGTCAGGTCGATGTCGCGCAGCGCGAACACGCTCAGCGCCTTGAACAGCGCCCCGGCGTCGTTGGTCACGGTAAAGACGATGGTCGTCTTGTCGGCGGGGCCGAGCGGCGTCTGGTCGCGCCCCACCAGCAGGAACCGGGTGGTGTTGTCGGCGAAGTCCTGCACCCCCGCGGCCAGTATCGACAGCCCGAACACCTCGGCCGCGCGCTCGGAGGCGATGGCCCCGGTGTCGCGGAGCCCGCCGTCCCGAATCAGCTTGGCGCTGCCCGCGGTGTCGTAGGTGGGCACGAGCTCGACGTCGAGGGTGCGGAGGAACCGTTGGCACTGGCCGAGGCCCTGGGGGTGCGAGAACACCCGCCGCAGCTGCTCGCGGGTCGTCCCGTCGAGCGCGAGCAGGTTGTGCACGATGGGCTGCTTGACCTCGCCGACGATCGGCAGCTCGTGCTTCAGCAGGAGGTCGTAGTTGCCGTGAATCGTGCCGTGGCTCGAGTTCTCGATGGGCAGTATCCCGTGCGTCGCCCTTCCCTGCTCGACCGCCGCGAACACCGCCTCGAAGGTCTCGCACGGGAGGAGGTCGGCGGACGGCCGGAAGCGCAGGGCGGCGGCCTCGGAGTAGGCGCCGGGCTCACCCTGGTAGGCGATACGCATCCCTAGAGAGTATCAGGAGGCGCCGGCCCGCGGTCGCCCCGGCCGTACGACCGGCCCGGCCACCCGGCCCGCACCGCCGACCCCGCCGGTCGGCCCGACGTCTGCCCCACGCACGACCGACCGGCCCGCCCCGGCCCGCGGCGCACTCCTCACGCGAGACTATAATCAGGAGAATGTCGCTCCGTTCGCGGCCGGTCGCGGTGCGGTGGGCGTCTGTCCGTGGGCTCGCGGCGGATCCGTCGCCGGCGGCGGCTTCCCTGGTCGTACGGCCGGCCCCCACGGGGTTGCGCCGCAGGCGCCTCTCCCGCCCGGCCCCGTCCGGCGCTCTCGCCATGCATATCCCGCCGTCCGGCATCGACGCCCGGGGTCGGCCTTCGGCTTTCGGATCGGCGCCCCATGCGTGTCCTGCCGACTAGCGTCGACACCCGGGGCGAGGAGTTCCGGGCCAACCTGCGCGCGATGGAGGCGCTCGAGCGGGACCTCGAGGCCCGGCGGGCGCGGGCGCGGGAGGGCGGCGGCGAGGCGGCGGCGAGGCGGCATGCCGAGCAGGGCAAGCTGCCGGTGCGCGAACGGCTCGACCGCCTCCTCGACCCCGACACGCCGTTTCTCGAGCTGTCGCCGCTGGCCGCCGGCGGCATGTACGACGACGAGGCCCCGGGAGCCGGGCTGGTCACCGGCGTCGGGCGCGTGAGCGGCCGCGAGGTGATGGTGGTGGCCAACGACGCCACCGTGAAGGGGGGCACCTACTTCCCCGTCACCGTCAAGAAGCACCTGCGGGCGCAGCAGATCGCCCTCGAGAACCGGCTGCCGTGCGTCTATCTCGTCGATTCCGGGGGCGCCTACCTCCCGATGCAGGCGGACGTGTTCCCCGACCGGGAGCACTTCGGGCGCATCTTCTACAACCAGGCCCGGCTGTCGGCGGCGGGCATCGCGCAGATCGCGGTGGTCATGGGCTCGTGCACGGCCGGCGGCGCCTACGTGCCGGCGATGGCCGACGAGACGATCATCGTCGAGGGCACCGGCACCATCTTCCTCGGCGGGCCGCCCCTCGTGAAGGCGGCGACCGGCGAGGACGTCCCGGCCGCGGAGCTCGGGGGCGCCGACGTCCACACGAGGCTGTCCGGCGTCGCCGACTACCTCGCCCGCGACGACGCCGAGGCGATCGAGATGACCCGCACCGTCGTCTCGACCCTGCACGCCGTCAAGCCGCCGCGCGGCGACGTCGCCGCGCCCGAGGACCCGCGGTACGATCCGGGCGAGATCGGCGGCATCGTCGGCGCCGACCTCCGGCGCCAGTACGAGGTGCGCGAGGTCATCGCGCGGCTCGTCGACGGCTCCCGCTTCGACGAGTTCAAGGCCCGCTACGGCCCCACCCTCGTCACCGGGTTCGCGCGCCTCCACGGCTTCCTCGTCGGCATCGTCGCCAACAACGGCGTCCTCTTCTCGGAGTCGGCCCTCAAGGCGACGCACTTCATCCAGCTCTGCAACCTGCGGGGGGTTCCGCTGATCTTCCTGCAGAACATCACCGGGTTCATGGTCGGCCGGGAGTACGAGCGGGCGGGCATCGCCAAGGACGGGGCCAAAATGGTGCACGCGGTGGCGAACGCCGTCGTCCCCCGGTTCAGCGTCATCATCGGGGGGTCGTTCGGGGCCGGCAACTACGGCATGTGCGGCCGCGCCTACGACCCGCGCCTGCTGTGGATGTGGCCCAACGCGCGCATCTCGGTGATGGGCGGGCCGCAGGCGGCGAGCGTGCTCGTCACCGTGAAGCGCGACCAGCAGGCGCGCCGGGGCGGCGCACTCGCGCCGGACGACGAGGCGGCCATCCGCGACCCCATCCTCGCCCGCTACGACCACGAGGGATCCCCCTGGTACGCGACGGCCCGCCTCTGGGACGACGGCGTGATCACCGCGGCCGAGACCCGGCCCGCCCTCGCCCTCAGCCTGTCGATGGCCGCGGGCGCCCCCCTCGCCGACCCGAAGTTCGGCGTCTTCCGGATGTAGCGCCGATGGCTGCTCCCATTACCCGGCGCCCGGCCCGGACATCGCCCTCGCCCTGCCCGGCGGTCGCGTCGGCGGTCTCGCCGGCGCGAGACTCCCTCGGATCGAGGATCGCCGGCCAACCGATCCCGACGGGGCCCTGCACCGTGCCATGGCGGGGGCGCCTCGTCGCCGACCGCAGCGGGAGCGCCCTGCGCAGGCCGGGCCGGTGAACCCGATGGCGAAGCCCATCACCCGGCTGCTCGTCGCCAACCGCGGCGAGATCGCCCTGCGCATCGTCCGCGCGTGCCGCGAGCTGGGCATCGAGTCGGTGGCGGTCTGCTCCACCGCCGACGCCGGGGCCCCGCACGTGCGCGCGGCCGACCGGGCCGTCACCATCGGGCCGCCCCATCCGCGAGACAGCTACCTGAACGCGGGCGCGATCATCGACGCCGCCCGCGAGACGGGGGCCGACGCCGTCCACCCCGGCTACGGCTTCCTGTCCGAGGACCCGGCGACGGCCGCGGCCTGCGCCGACGCCGGCCTGGCGTGGGTAGGCCCGCCCGCCGACGTCATCGCGCGCCTCGGCTCGAAGATCGAGGCGCGGCGCCTGATGCAGGAGGCGGGGGTGCCGATCGTCCCCGGCGAGACGCCGGCCGATCAGACCGACGCGGGTCTCGCGGCCGCGGCCGATCGGGTCGGCTACCCCCTGCTGCTGAAGGCGTCGGCGGGCGGCGGGGGGCGCGGCATGCGCACGGTGCGCGCGGCCGACGGCCTGCGGGAAGCGATCGGCGAGGCGCGGCGCGAGTCGGCGTCGGCCTTCGGGGACGGCACCCTGTACGTCGAGCGGCTGCTCGTCCGTCCCCGGCACGTCGAGGTCCAGATCGTGGCCGACGAGGCGGGGCGGGTCGTGCATCTGCACGAGCGCGACTGCTCGATCCAGCGGCGCCATCAGAAGGTCGTCGAGGAGAGCCCGGCGCCGGGCCTGACGCCGAGCGTGCGCGCGCGGCTGACCGACGCCGCGGTCTCCGCCGCCCGCGCCGCCGGCTACCGCAACGCGGGGACGGTGGAGTTCCTCGTCGACGGGGCCGGCGACGACGCGGCCTTCGCGTTCCTGGAGATGAACACCCGGCTGCAGGTCGAGCACCCCATCACCGAGCTGGTGACGGGCCGCGACCTCGTGCACGCCCAGCTCGCGGTGGCCGGCGGGGCCGGCCTGCCGTGGTCACAGGAGGAGATCGCGGTGCGCGGCCACGCCGTCGAGTGCCGCGTCTACGCCGAGCGACCGGCCGAGGGCTTCCTCCCCGACGCCGGCACTCTCCTCCGCTACCGGGAGCCGGCCGGACCCGGCATCCGCGTCGACGCCGGGGTCGTCGAGGGCAGCGCCGTCTCCCCCGCCTACGACGCGCTGCTCGCCAAGCTCGTGGTCCACGGCGAGACGCGGGCGCAGGCCCTGGCCCGGGCGCGGGCCGCCCTCGCCCGGTATGTCGTGCTCGGGGTGCGCACCAACATCGGCCTCCTTTCGCGCATCCTCTACCACCCACGGGTGGTCGAGGGGCCGGTAGACACCGGGTTCCTCGACGCCGAGCTCGACGGCCTGCTGGCGGAGGACGACGAGGGCCCGGCCCTCGCCCTCGCCGCGGCGCTGGCCGTCGACGCGCGGCTCCGCCCGGACGCCCCCGAGGCCGGGCCAGGCTCCCCGGCCGCGGCGAGCGATCCCTGGGCCACCCTGGGGGGCTGGCGGCTCTCATGACCCGTCCGCGCCGGGGGCTGACCGTGGAGTCGATCGCGCGCTCTCCCGACGCGGCGGCCGGCCGGGTCCGCATCTCGGGAATCGACGAGCCGGCGGTGGTGGAACAGATCGAAGGAAGCAGCTACCGGGTCTGGCTGGGGGAACGGCGGTTCGAGGTCGTCATCGCCCGCGAGCCGGGCATCGAGTGGGGGTGGGTGGACGGCCGCGTCTCTCGCTGGGCGCGCGCCCCGAACGCGGCCGTTGGCTCCCCCGAACCGGCTGGCGACGCGGGGGCGGTCCGCGCGCCGATGCCCGCCATCGTCACCGCGGTCACGGTGGCCCCCGGTCAGACGGTGGCGCGGGGCGACACCCTGGTAGTCCTCGAAGCGATGAAGATGGAGCTTCCGCTGAAGGCGCCGCGCGACGGCCGGGTCACCGCCGTCCGATGCGGCGTCGGGGACCGGGTGGACCCGGATACGCCGCTGATGGAGCTGGACAACCGCGATACGGCGCAGGAGTGACGGCCGCCCGCGTCACGGGTCGAACCCTCGCCCGGCGCGAGCCTCAGGCGGTGGCCGGCTCGGACTCGGCCGCCTGGTCGGACCCCAGCTCCGACTCGACGGCAGCCACCACGTCCGTGTAGTCGACCATGTCGATCGCGTCGTAGTCGGCCGGGCAGCCGAAGTCGCGCTTGCCGGGCGCCGTCGGGTTGCCGATGGTGACGCAAAGCCCGCAGCCGATGCACTTGTCGATGCGCACCGCGCAGACCCAGCGATCGTTCGCGTCCTTCTCTTCGACGATGCAGTCTTCGACGGGGCAGGCGGCCTGACAGATCGAGCACGCGAACGCGCCGAAGCAACGCTCGGGATCTACAACCGCAACCTTGCGGGGCGCCCGCTTGCGGGGAGTGTTCTGAAGCTTCGTCCACATGGGTTGAGATTATACCGCAGCCGCCCACGGACCCGGGCCGAACGGCCTCGAAGCCACCGTCCGGAGCGGGTCGTCGGCTCGGGACCGGGTTTACCCCCGGGGTGTACGGGTGGTCGATTCGTCGCCGGCCAGGCACAGGATCGCGGCGTTGGCTCCACGGTCGAGTGCGTTGTTGGCTTCGTTCCGGATGTCTCCGGGGTTCCAGCCCCGGCTGCGCAGGGCGGCGTTGACGCCGAGCTCCTCGAAGCCGCTGCGCGCGTCCTGGATCGTTCGATACACGTGTCGCTGTCGCGTCGTCTCGTTCACCGTTCCGACGATGATGGCGTTCCCGGTCACGCGGATGTCGATCGTGTGGTAGCGGACTGCCTTCAGGACGCTCGTCGCATGAGCCGCCGGGTCCGACCGGATGGCCTCGTACTTTTCGGGAACGCCGGCGAGCTCTTCGCGTGCGTCGCGTTGGTACAGCGGTTGCCGCGCCAGCCACCGGGCCCGGGTCGCGCTGAACTCTCGTTCGTCGAGGCTGTTGACCGCGATCGCGGTCTCCACCGGTTCGGTTCTCGCGCTGACCGCGATGTCGTACAGGTCTCGAACGGGCGCGAACAGCCGCCGGTGCCTCAGCTTGGCCGTGAGCACTTGCGCCGTGCTCAGCACCTTCGCGACGCCGCTTTCGAATCGGGCGTATCTCGGTTGCAGGGTCGGTGCGGGTCGAGTCCTGAGCAGTTCGATCCGGCCTTCGGGGAAGTGGATCGTCGGCGGGCTTTCGAGATCGATCCGCGTGGCTCCCGCCGCTCTCATCTTGCGCCACAGCTCCGGGTTGTGCTCTTGCCGCAACAGCGCGAGTCCCGTGTCAGGGTGGATGTGGAGGTCGAGATCCGTGCTTCGCCGGTGCTTCCACCGAGCGCTGAGAAGTGTTCCGCCGCCCAGAGCCCAGCCGTCCCGCCCGGGCGTGTGGGGCGTCACGTGCTGGTCGAGGATGGCGTGGGTCCGGGCGAGGATCCCGGCTGCCGGTTCGGGAAGCGACAACTCCTCCGTCATCGTTCAGACAGCCTGTTCAGATCCCGGTTGCGTTCCGGGCAGCTGTCTGCGGCGCCGCTTCTGTGGATGGCGTTCGCGAGTTGTCGGAACGTGTACGCCTCCTCGGTCCACGCGAGGACCAGTTCGTCGTCGGTCGCCTCGCGCAGCCACATCGTGACGATGACGGCCTGCCGCGGTGAGGGATTCTCCGCCCGGACCGCGTCGAAGAACTCCCGGGGGGTCGGCGGCTCCCGCCACCCCGCGCAGGCACTCGCGATGCGTCGCGCGACCGTGCGGCTGTCGGGCCCGATCTCGTCCGCCGGGACCACGATGCCGCAGTCAGCCCGGACCCGGGCGCTTCCCCGGCGGTCGATGAACGTCTCCGGCGGCGCGAGCTTCGTGTCGTCAGCGAGGTCGGTCATCGCGCTTCCGTGTCGACAGCCGCAGTATAGCGCGAGCCGTGTTCGACGCGAGGAATGCGGTGCCGACTCGCTGACCCGTCGTGCCCGCCTCAGACGGACATGCCCCGCCCCGCGATGGGCCAGACCACCTCGACCCGGTCGCCCCGCACGCCGTAGAGCTGGTCGTAGAGGTTCACGACCGGGTCGCAGTGCGACACGATGAGCTCGAGCTTGTCGCCGACGCGGTAGGTGCGGCTGGCGTTCTCCTCGTAGCGGATGGTCCCGAACTCGTCCGACCCCGAGGTGTAGCTCATGCCGGTCTCGCCGGCGACGATCGGCCAGGGCCGGTTGATGGTGTTGGCCTTGGCGCCGGCGTCGGTGGTGGCGCGGCCCTCGTACTGGGCGTTCAGCACCGTGGTCAGCACCGTCAGGGCGGGGGCGAAGTCGCTGTAGACCTCGTCGTCGTCCTCGCCGCCGATGCCCAGGTACTGCGCGTCCATGAACACGTAGCTGCCGACCTGCACGTCGGTCATGCCCGGCGTCTCGTGGTCGATGTTGTAGGTGCCGGTGCCGCCGCCGCTGAAGATGCCGGTGTCGAGCCCCGAGCGCTTCATGCGATCCGCGGTGTCGGCGGCCGCCTCGAGGTTGGCGAGGGTCCGCCGGCGCCGCTCGGCGAAGCCGGTCACGTGCTGCGAGCCGCCGTCGTAGCAGAGCATGCCCCGCAGGCGCAGCCCCGGCAGCGTGTCCACGAGCTGGGCGAGCTCGAGGGCGGGGGCGCCCGGCGTGACGCCGGTGCGGTGCCCGCCGGGGTCGACGTCGACGGTGACGTCGGCGACGACCCCCGCCTCCGCCGCCGCGTCAGACAGGTCGCGGGCGTTGGCGGCGGTATCGACGGCCTGGACGAAGCCGTCGCACCACTTCCTCAGGTACATCGCGCGCCGGATTTTGCGCGGGCTCACGTTCACCGTGGTCAGCAGGATCTGCTCGACGCCGTGCTCGAACATCACCTCGGCCTCGGAGATCTTCGCGGTGCAGATGCCCACCGACCCCGTCGCGATCTGCAGGCGCGCGATGGCCGGGCACTTGTGGGTCTTGGCGTGGGGGCGGCTGGCGATGCCGTTGCCGGTGACGGTGGTCTGCATGCGGTTCAGGTTGCCCTCCAGACGATCCAGATCGACGCAGAGGCACGGCGTGTCGAGGTCCCACTTGGAGATGCCCGCCTCGAGGCGGCCCCCGGGGGCCTGCTCTCGCATCTCGGCCGCGCTGTAGCCCTTGACGGGCTTGGGAATCCAGACCGACGCGGCGCCGGCGCCGGCCGCGTGCAGGAAGTGACGTCGAGACAGGGGATGGGTCATCGTTGCGCTCCTCTCACCCGTTGGTTATACCGCAAACGCGGCAACGCGGCGCGGCCGGCACGGGTCGGAATGCCCGTGTTAGCATTGATCTGTGTTCGACACCCACGCCGTCGCGCGCGCATTGACCGAGGCCAAGCTCACCCCGGAACAGGCCGACGCCATCACGGATGCCGTTCGCCAAGCCGCAGAGCAGGGCGAACACGTCACGCCTGACATGCTCCGCGCCGAAATCGCTACGCTCCGCGCCGATCTCACTTGGCGCATCGTCGCGGTCGGCGGACTCGTCGTCGCAGCACTTCGGCTGCTCGGCTGACATCGAGCGCGACGTTCCCCGTCTCCCCATCAGAAGCGGAACAGCCGGTTCACCTTTACCACGAGCCCGCGGTTGCGGAGCCCCGAGGCCGAGAACCGGTCCGGCCTCAGCGGGTCGCTGTCCCGGTCCTCGGTGTAGACGACGAACAGCTCGCTGCCGGGGCTGTACTCCCACCGCAGCCGGAGGTTGTTGCTCACGGTTCGCGTGCTCGAGTTGTACTGGACGAGGCCGCTGAAGAACATGCGCGGCGAGAGGGTCCAGGTGATGCGCGAGACGAGCAGGTCGGCGCGGAACGCGCCCTGCGGCGTCTCGATCCAGTTCACCGACACCGTCGGCTCGACCGCGAGCTGCGGGACGAGGACGAAGCGGGCGCGGCGAAAGCCGATGGACCGGATGGTGCCGCTGAAGTACTCGCCCGCCCGCACCGTGAGGACGCCGCTCAGGCGGCGCTGGCCGCCGAGGGTATAGGTGGTCTCGAAGTCGCGGAAGCGGTAGCCGCCGACCGGCAGCACGACGTCCCGCCCCGGCTCGAACGGCTCGACGAGGAACTCGTAGCTCTCGGCCGCCGACACGCCGATGCGGTCGCTGTTCTCGAACTCGGTCAGGAACGCGAGCTGCGCCTGCCGGGTCTCGACGAGGCCGGTGTCGGCGGCCTCGACGTAGTCGAAGGCGCCCTCGAGCCGGAACTGCCGGATCGCCTCGATCGAGGCGGGACGGGGGCTGAACCGCGCCGACCCGTACGAGCGCCGGAAGTTCTCGCGCCGCCAGAACCCGACCTCGGGCCGGAAGTTGTCCTCGACCGTCAGGTGCTCGGCCTCGAACCCGTAGCGGTCACCGTTCCAGGAGAGCTGCCCCTGGTAGCTCATGTCGCGGCCGGTCCGGCCCGGCGTCCGCGTCCTTGCCAAGTAGGCGACGGCGTTGACGTTGTCGTAGAACGAGAACGTGCCGTCGGCGCCGAAGGTCTGGCTGGCCCCGTCGCCGGCGAGCGACACCGAGCGGTTGGTGACGAGAACGCCGAGGGCGCTCCGTCGCAGGACGTCGCGCTTGATCCGGGCGACGCTGAAGTTGGTCGGCTCGACGCCGGCGCGCACGTCGTCGCCGGCGCGCGCTCCGGCAAGCATGTTCAGCGCCCCGACGTCGAAGTCGCCCACCTTGCCGGTGACTCTCGCCCCACCGGTGATGGGCACGACGGCGCCTGCCTGCAGCCCGATGCGGCGCGAGTAGAACAGCGTGGGCGCGAGGCTCTCCTCGCTGGACCTCCCGCTGCCGATCAGCCGCAGGGCGCCGTCGCGGCGGCTGGGGCCGCCCCCGCGGGCGAAGTCGAAGATGCCGCGGTTCTCGAGGAAGAACTCGCGCTTCTCGGGGAAGAACAGGTTGAACCGGGTCAGGTTCACCTGCTGCTCGTCCACCTCGACCTGGGCGAAGTCGGTGTTCCAGGTCAGGTCCGCGGTCAGGTTCCGGGTTATGCCGTACTTGACGTCCACCCCGTAGTCGCCGGCGCCGTCGTTCCGGCGCGGCGGGTCCAGCGTGAGGTCGGTGGTGACCCCGGAGATGCCGTACGGCTTGATCTCGAGGTTGGAGCCGCTGTCCGGGACGTCGATACCCACGAGCAGGGCGGCGTCGGACATGCGGAAGAAGCCCCGCCGGCCGGCCGAGATCGGCACCGACGTGATGTAGGTCTGCTCGTTCTTCCGGCGCACGAGGCGGCGAATCTGCAACCCCCACCGCTGGAGCGGACCCGGCCGGTATCGCAGCGACTTGAACGGAATGGCCATCTCCACCGTCCAGCCGCCCTCGAACCGGCCGGTGCGCACGTCCCACACCGGGTTCCAGTCGCCATTCGGGTTGCCCTCGTTGGTGATCCCGAAGTCGCCGATCGCCCCCAGCGGGTTGGTGTAGAAGGCGATGCCGTTGCGCCGGTCGTTGAAGGTGTCGAACGCGACCCAGAACGAGTCGTTCTCGCGGAGCTGCGGCGTGTCCCGCCGCATCTCGTTCGCCACCCACTCGCTGGGCGGGGCCGAGTCCCACACCCGCCCGCTGACGTAGACGTTCGCCTCGTCGAACAGGATCCACGCCTCGGTCTTCTCGGTCGCCGGCGCGCCCTCCACCGGCATCTGCTGAACGAAGTCGCTGACGGCGGGCACCGCCTCGTACACGGGCTCGTCGAGCACGCCGTCGAGCCGGATGCCGGTGACGAGGCGGACCGCCCGGACCGACGCCCGGCCCTGCGCGTCGCGCGCCACCACCGCCGGCGGGCTCGGCGGCACCGGCCGGTCCGGCACGCCGGCCAGCGCGAACCCGCCGACGCCGGAACCCGAGATGTCCTCGATTTCGGCAGCCCCGGCGACCGGGGCCGGGGTACCCGGCACCGGGTCCGCCCGCTGCGTTCCCACGAGTGCATCCTGGGCCCCCGCCGCCGGCGCCACGGCCAGGCATGTCACGAATCCCAGGCTCAGGGCCGCAGCGATCAAGCAACACCGCGAACCCGACGAAAGTCCGACTGTCAGCGTAGACACGCGCTCCTCTCGTCCTGCCGCTCCACCGCCGGCGGAGCTATCGAAACACCTCGCTCATCGGGCGCCCGGAGTACCCGGTCATCTCCAGATAGCCGCGTCCCCGGACCTGCCGGCCGCCGACCCGGCCGGTCACGGTCACCGCGCCCTCCCAGTAGGTCACCCCCGTCGAGGCCGCGGTGTCGAGCTCCTGGGCGTCGAGGGCGGCGGTGACGTCGAGGCTCACCCGGCGCCCCGGCAGCTCCACCCGCCATTCGACGGGATAGGCGGCGCCGCTGGCCCGCGACGTCCATCGTCGTCCCGGCACCAGCCGCACGTCGCCCGCGTCCAAGGGGGCCGCGATCCCGTCGCCGTCCACCCAGGTGCCGGCGGAATGGTCGTCGGGCCGCCCGTCGGCGCGGCGCAACTGGAAGACCATGAGATCCGCGCCGTCCTCGAGCTGCAGCGAGAACCAGTCCCAGCCGACCTGGCCGGGCTCGAGGAACGTCGTGCCGAACTCGTGGTCCATCCAGCTCGCGCCGGTCACGTCGATCCACTCGCCGTCGAGCCGCACCCGGCCCGTGGTCGGCATCCGGGTCATCGAATAGTACTGCGAGGCGTTGCCGGCCGACGGACCCTTCCGGCTGAGGCCGTTCTCGCCGTGGAGGGTCGGCGGCTTGCCGGGCTCCAGGTCGAGCTCGACCCCGAAGGCCCGGTCGACCACCTCCAGCCGGTGGCGATCGCCGCTGAGGGAGGCCCGCCAGTCGCCGTTCCAGACGTCGAGGGTCCCTTCCCGCGCGCCGGCCCAGCCGAGCCCGCCGCGGTTCAGCCGCTCGCCGACGAGATGGCGCCCGGTCCCGAGGTCGCTCACCGCGAGATGGGCCATGAAGAGATCGCGAACGGCCCAGCGCGACGGGTTCTCCGGTGCGGGGTCGACGCCGACCCGGAAGAAGGTCACCTGATAGCCGTACCGGCGCCCCCCGTCCGCGACGAGGTTGCCGGTGTAGTACCACCACTCGATGCGGTACTCCGGATGACTGCCGTGGTCGCGCGGAAAGCGCCACGGGTGGCCGAGCCCGGCTTGGCGCCAGCCCTCCGGGGTCAGGGCGCCGCCGGCCGCCTGACCGGCAGCGACACCACGCGGCGTCGGCGGTTGGACGACCTGCCTCCCCTGCGACCGGCTCTCCCCCGGCCCCTTCCCTGGAGCACCCGGGATCGCGCGCGGTGTCTCGAGCGTCGAGACGACGGGAGCGGCGGCCAGCATCCGCGGTCCGCAGCCTCCGGCCCCGGAAGCGACCCGGGGCGGCTGCCGAGAGCCCCGGCATGCCGCCGGAACCGGCGACGCGCCTTCGGGCCACTGCCCCGCGCCAGCGCCTTTCGGGAAAAGGCAGGCGAGAACCGCCACCGTCGAAGCGGAAAGCGCGGCCCACCTTGCGCCGCGGAAACCCCGCCGCCGGTTATCGGGCGCACGCCGGCAATCCGCCCGGCTCCGGCCGTCGACTGCACCCATCATCGCTCCGCCCCCGCCGCCACCCGCGAGGCCACCCGGGCGGGATACAGGCCGGCCAGCGCCGTCGCCACCGCGATGAGCACCGTCGACTGCGCGAGGAACCCGAGGGGCAGGTGGAACTGGATGGTCCAGCCGAAGCTCTGCACGTTGATGACGTAGATCAGGATCAGCGACAGCGCGATGCCCACGGCCAGCCCCACCCCCTGGCCGAGGAGCCCGAGCATCGCCGCCTCGATGACCACCATCCGCCGGATCTGGCGGCGGCCGGCCCCCACCAGCCGCAGCATCGCGAGCTCGCGGCGGCGCTCCAGCACCAGGGTCAGCAGGGTGGCGGCGACCCCCAGGATGGCGACGACGATGGCGATGGCCTGGAGCGCCCAGGTGATGGCGAAGGTGGCGTCGAAGATGCGCAGCACCTCGGCGCGGAGGGTCCGGTTGGTGCGGATGAAGAGCCGGTGGTCGTCGCCGGCCGTGGCCAGCAGCTCGTCGCGCACCGTCTCCGGGTCCGCGTCCGGCGCCAGGTAGAGGGTGAGGCCGCCCGGCCGCCGAGGGCCGTAGTGGGCGGCGAAGGTGCTCTCGTCCATCACCACGATGCCCCGGTCGCTCGAGTAGTCGTAGTAGACGGCGGCGACCCGGAACGGGTGCGGCCCCCGCGGCGTGTCGAGCTCGATGCGGTCGCCCACCGCCGCCCCGTGCTTGATGGAGAAGCTCTCCGACACCGTCACCGCGTCGGCCCCGAGCGCCTGCCGCATCGCCGCGAGCCCGTCCGCCGGGGCCTTGAACAGCAGCGCCCCGTGCTCGAGCAGCACGTCGAAGCGGCCCGCGCCGAGGATGATCAGGTCGCGGTCCGGTCCGTAGGGCAGATCGACACTGCGGAACCCGTCCACCGCAACCACCGCGGGGTGCGATGCGATCCGCCACTCCGCCGCCTCGGAGACACCCGCCGACGCGCCGACCGGCCCGCCGGCGGCGACGGCCACGAACAGGTCCGCCTGCAGGGTCTGCCCCACCCAGTAGGCGACGGTCTCGCGAAAGCTGCCGACCATGATGGCGATGGCCGCGAGCATCGCGAGGCTGACGACCAGCGCCGCCACCGACACCGCGAGCCGCGACACCGCCGCCGACAGGTTCGCGTGGGCGAGCAGGCCCTCGATGCGGAACCGGGCCGCGAGGAGCGGGCGGCCCCGCCGGCGCAACCACTCCAGCAGCACCGGCACCAGCGCCGCCGCCCCGAAGACGACGGCGAGCGCCGCCCCGAGGCCGAACACCGGAAGCCCGCCGACCGCGTCCAGCGTCGACAGCCACCCCCCGGCCCCGAAGAGGCCCACCGCGACCAGGACCGCCCGCCGCGGGAACCGCCCGCCGCCGGTCCCGCCGTCAGGCGGGCGCACCGCGTCGAGGGGAGTGACCCCCGCCGCCTCCGCCGCCGGCAGCGCCGCCGCGACGAGGGCCAGCGGAATCGCGACGGCCCCCGCGAGAACCAGGTCCGCCGCCCCCAACGGTGGCACCACTGCCTGCGACGTCACGTAGAGGGTGTTGACGGTGGTCGAGGTCAGCGCCACCGCCGCGCGGGCCAGCCCCCAGCCCGCGGGGGCCCCAAGCGCCGCCGCGAGGACCGCCAGCACCGCCGCCTCGCCCAGGAACAGGCCGAGCACGAGCCGGCGGGTCGCGCCGACGGCGCGCAGGACCCCGATCTCGGCGCGGCGGGAGATCACCGAGACCGCCACCGTGTTGTAGACCAGGAACAGCCCCACGACCAGGGCGATCCACGACAGGGCGCTCAGGTTGAAGTGGAACGCGGCGAGCATCCGCTCGACCTGACGCCCCCGCTGGGCCGGGCGCTGCACCCGCAGGCCGGCCGGCAGCCGCGCCGCGATGGCGCGCTCCGCGGCGTCGACGGCGGACGCGTCGAAGAGCCGGATCTCGACCCGGTCGACCCATCCGAGGCCGTCGAAGCGCCACTGCGCGGCGGCAATGTCGAGCAGCGCGAGCCGGCCGTCCGCCACCCGCGCCGGCCCCTCGTCGAGCAGCAGGCCGCGCACCGTCATCTCGTGCGCGGCGTCGCCGACGACGAGCCGCACCGGAGAGCCGACGTCGATGCCGTGCCGCCGCGCGAACCGCTCGGTCAGCACGATCGACGTCGCGTCGAGCAGCACGTCGAGCAGCTCCTGCGGCCGCGGGGGCCGCCCCTGCCGCGAGAAGCGCAGCAGCTGGTACTCCCGGAACGGCCGCTCGCGCAGCACGTCGACCCCCAGCACGCGGAGCCGGTGGCCGGCGCCGTCGGCGGTCTCGAGCCGGGCGTAGCGATCGATGACGGGACTGACGCGCCCGTGCTCGCGCAGCCACCCCATGCCGGCGAGCTGATCCTCGGGCACGCCGACCCCCGCCCCGACGATCTCCAGCGAGGTCTGCCCGGCCACGACGTCGAGCGCGGCCTCGAAGCCGCCCACCGACGCGGCGTTGGCGAGGCGGATGGCCACCACAACCGCGACCCCCAGGGTCAGCCCGGCGACGGTGACGAGGCCCCGCACCGGATCGCGCCGCATGCCGCGCACGATGAACTGGCGGAAGAGGGTCACCGCGACCCTCCGCAAGCCCTGACGCGGGCGGCGATACCCCCGGTGGCGTCGAGGCCGACAACGCCCGCGCGGGCGGCAGGGCGCCGGTGCGGCGAAGCGTGACGAGAAAGCAAATCAGGCATGGGTGACAGCGGAGCGACGCCGTTCGCCGGAATGAGTCGGCCCCCGTCACGTCTCGACGAGTGCCTGGGTCCGAACGCCCACAGCGGGTCCGACGTCCTCCACGCCATCGCGCAGGCGGAGCACGCGGTCGGCGGCGGCCGCGAGGGCCGGGTCGTGGGTGGCGAGCAGCAGCGCGACGCCGGTCTCCCGGTTCAACTCGCGCAGCAGCGAGAGCACCCGCCGGCCGTTGTCGCTGTCGAGGTTGCCGGTGGGCTCGTCGGCGATGACGAGGGCGGGGCGATGGACGACGGCCCGCGCGACCGCGGCCCGCTGCAGCTCTCCCCCCGAGACGCCCCCCGGATAGTGCGCCAGGCGGTGGGCGAGCCCCACCCGGCGGGCTCCCTCCGCGGCGCGGGCCACGCCCGTCGCGCTCGGCACGCCGGCGAGGAGCAGCGGCAGCGCGATGTTCTCGGCGAGCGTGAGCGTGGGCAGGAGATTGAAGAACTGGAAGACGAAGCCGACCCGGTCGCGCCGCAACGCCGTCAGCGCCTCGTCGTCGAGCCCCGCGAGGTCGACGCCGTCGACGGCCACCGTCCCCGCCGTCGGCCGGTCCATGCCCCCGCAGAGATGCAGGAGCGTGGACTTGCCGCATCCCGACGGCCCCACCACGGCCACGAACTCGCCCGCCGCGAGCTCGAGGCCGACGCCGCGCAGGGCGTCCACCGCGCTCCCGCCGCCGCCGTAGCGCTTGTGGAGGTCGCGGGCCCGCAGCACCGGCCCCGGTCCACGGCCGCCGCGGGCCCGGGACGTCACCACCGGGCGGGCTCGGACCCCTGCGAGCAGAACGGCTCCGGCAGCCACACGAGACCCGGGTCGCCGATGGGACTGCCGGGAGGAGGCGCCGGGGGCTCCCACGCCTCGGCGCCGTCGGCCGGGGCCTCGAGAAAACGGGTGATGTCTCGGCGCAGGGCACTCCTGTGCGCCGCGTGGGCGACCCGGTCGAAGTCGCTGGCGGCGTCCGTCAGCAGAAGCCGGCCGCGGATCTCTTCCAGGACCTCTTCGAGCCAGTGGGCGGCCACCGCGCGCACCTGAGCCATCGGCGCCACGGATGCCAGGCGGACGAGCCGATCCACGACCACCCGCTGCACCGCCCGCTGCAGCTCGATGTGGTATCCGTCGGAGGACGCCTCGCCGAAGGTCGTCTCCACCAGCGCGTCGATGACCTCCACGAGCCCCGGAAGGTCCCCGTCCAGCGTGCGCTGCTCGACGAGCCGGGCCGCCCGGTCGGGGCGGAGCAGCGCCGACACCGTGAGATCGGCGGCGACCACCGCGGGGGCGACGCGGTCGAACACCGGGCCGGTATTGCGCGGGAACAGCTCGCGGTGGCGCCCGTAGCCGGTCGGCCGGGGCGGGATGAGGTCGATGACCGAAGCGGGCACCGTGAGCTCGTCCGCCCGCAGGGTCCGCATCAGGGCGCCCAGCGCCGCCCGCTGGTCGGCGGCCGGGACCGCCCGGAGCGGCTCGCGCCCGTCTCCGCGGAACGCGTAGCTGTAGTCGACGCCGCCGAGGGCCGACGCCGCCGCGTCGACCTGGTAGCGGTGGTGGAGGAAGAGCGGCACCAGCGCCTCCTCGAGCAGGGCCAGCGGCGTGCCGTTCCGCACCGCGCTCTCCCCGAACCGGTCGAGCGCGGCGCGCCGCACGTCGAGCATGCGGTGCAGCTCGACCGCCGGCTCGGTGCCGTTGGCCCAGATGTGCACGCGGGGGTTGGCGCCGGTGTCCTGCCCGGTCAGAAAGCGGAGGTCCGCGTCCCAGGCGTCGTCGAGCACCGCGTCGAGGGCCGCCGGCTCGTCGGTCCCGGCCGGGAAGTCCTGGTAGCCGTAGCCAATCGCCACCTCGTCCCACTCGCCGATGCCGACGTCGTAGGCGTCCGACAGGTCGATGCGCCCGTCCCGGTTCACGGTCACCAGGGGGTGCGGATAGTCCATCACCGAGATGCGCCCCTGCGTGCTCGCGTAGTAGTTGTGGCTCAGCCCCAAGGTGTGCCCGACCTCGTGGGCCGAGAGCTGCCGGATGCGGGCCAGGGCCATCTCCGACAGCTCGGCCGGCTCCTCGTCGCCGTCGATGTAGGGCGAGAGCAGCCCCTCGGCGAGGAGGTAGTCCTGGCGGACGCGGAGCGAGCCGAGGGTCACGTGCCCCTTGATGATCTCGCCGGTGCGGGGGTCGGTGACCGACGAACCGTAGCTCCAGCCCCGGGTCGACCGGTGCACCCACTGGATGACGTTGTAGCGGACGTCGAGGCTGTCGGCGCCCTCGGGCATCATCTCCACCCGGAACGCGTCGCGGTAGCCGGCCGCCTCGAACGCCTGGTTCCACCACCGGGCGCCGTCGAGGAGGGCGGACCGCACCGGCTCCGGCGTCCCCCGGTCGAGGTGGTACACGATGGGCTCGACGGGCTCGCTCACCGCGGCCGCGGGGTCCCGCTTCTCGAGGCGGTGGCGCCGCAGGAACCGCCGCGTCATCGGCTGTCCCAGCGGGGCGCCGTAGTCCTCCCAGGTCAGGGCCCCGAAGCCGGCCCGCGGGTCGTAGGGTCGCGGCGTGTAGCCGTCGTCGGGCAGCTCGACGAACGAGTGGTGCTGGCGCACCGCCACCGCGCGCGCGGTGGGCGCCACCGCCCCGATCGAGCCGCGCCCGAAGCCCGCCCCGCCGCCGCGGGGGTCGCCGGTGAACGTCAGCCGCGCCTCGAGCTCGGTGTTCCGGGGAAAGCCCCGGGTGCGCGGCAGGTGGACGGCGCTGCGGCTCTCGTCGAGCCGGTAGGTCCCGGGCAGGCGGTCGGCAACGCCGTGCGCGTCGCGGAGAAGTAACGGCGTCACGTCGACGAGCACCGTCCCGTCCGTCTCCGCCTCGACCGTGAACCCCCAGAGCACCGAGGTAGCGAACGCCTCCTCCACCGCCCGCGCCTCGTCGGGGTTCCCGGTGTCGACCCGGTAGCGCTGGTTGGGCTGCACCATCAGCACCTTGGGGCCGACGCGCTCGAACCGGACGATGGCGGTCGCCCCGAGCTGGCCGCGGTCGAGCCCGATGTCGTTCGACCCGACGCCGGCCGCGAGCGAGCGCACGTAGAGCAGATCGCGGTCGAACCCGGCGATCTCCATCCACAGAGTGCCGGTCCCGGCGTCCCAGTGCAGCGGGATCAGCCCGGGCAGCCGCTCCATGCCCGCGGTCCGCTCCGCGATTGAAGGCGGGGCCTGGGCCGGGGCGGGAGCCGGCCACAACGCCAGCGCCGCCAGCAGGGCCGGCAGGAATCGTCTCGGGAGTGCAGGCATGGTTCCTTCCGCGGGCCCGGCGGGTCCGCTTCAATTCCGGCGGAGAGGATCGGCGACGTAGCCGCGGCGGGTCCTGACCGTGAGGTCCTGCCCCTTGATGCGCACCCGGATCGACCGGTAGCTGCCGTCGGCGGGCCTCGCGGGCCGGTAGCCGAGCATGTACTGGTGGTTCAGCTCCTCCGCGATGCGCGCCGTCGCCGGGCCCAGTTCGGGGCTGTCGTGCACCACCTCGGTGTAGCCGCCGCTCTCGGTGGTGATCTCGCGCAGCGCGTGCGGATTGACGCGGTCGTTGATGGCCCGCGTGTCGGGGGCGTCGATGGCGATGGCGTAGACGAAGGCGGAGTTGCGGCGCAGCTGGCGCCGGACGTCGCGCACGTTGGCGAGGCTGCCGGTGTCGGAGCCGTCGGAGATCAGGACCACCGCGGCACGCGGATGCTTGCGGTCCTCGAACAGCGGCAGGGCGTCCATCATCGCGTCGTAGATGCTCGTGCCGCCCCACGGACGGACGTCGTCGAGCCGGTTGCGGAGCTCGCGCGGTCCCACCGTCCAGGGCACGGCGATGCTGGGCTCGTGGTTGAAGACGCTGATGAAGACCTCGTCGCCTTCGTTGAGCCGATCCGCCAGGAACTGGTCGAGGGCGAGCCGCGCGTCGTCGATGCGCTGGCCGTACATGCTCTGGCTGACGTCGAGCACCACGCCCACGCTGAGGGGCACGCGGTCGCGCGTGAAGTGGGTGAGGGGCTGCAGCCGGCCGTCCTCGTAGATCTCGAAGTCGTCCCGGCCGAGGTCGCCCACGAGGCGGCCGTCGGCGTCGACGACGGTGGCCGCCATCTGGACGATCTCGACCCCGGTGCGGAAGAAGTCGTCGCCGCGGTCGGCCTGCTGGCCGGAGACGACAACGGACACCGCGGCCGCGGCGAGCGGCGCGAGGAACATCACGGGCGCTGTCTGGCGGGACATGGTGTAACCGTCATTCTATGCGAGCCGCGAAGCGGTTTCCAGGCGAGGCGGCCGCCGTCCCGCGGTTCGCGATTCGTGACGAGTACCCCACCATACCGCGCCCGCGGCTTCAAGGCACGGCGCACGCCTCCACGCGATGCACGGCGAGACCCGCAGCCGCCCGGTACATACGAAAAGGCCCGAGTGCTGAGCACCCGGGCCTTTCCGAAGCTCTCTCGCGGCCCGTCGCCTATTCGGGCTCGGTGGGGTCGGCGCCGTCGCGCGGGGCGCCGGTGCCCGACGAACCCATGAACAGCTTGCGGCCGTCCCGGAAGGTCAGGTCGCGGCCGTTGCCCTTGTTCGAGCCGTCCTTGGCCTGGTAGCCGTCCACGATGATGAAGGTGCCCGGCAGCAGGGACTGCCGATTGAAGCCCCGACGCAGAAGCGTGTTCGGGGTACCGCCCTCGACCATCCAGCTCGTGACCGAGCCGTCCTCGTTGGTGACGTCCAGGTGGACCCACGCGTGCGGGTTGATCCACTCCATCCTCGTCACGACGCCCTCGAGGTGGAGGGGCCGGTTGGCGTCGAACTCAGCCGAGAATGCGTGATGAGCATCCCCGGGGACGGTGGCCAACCCCACGAAAACCGCGACCGCCACGACTGCTAGCACTGTTCGCATCTCTTACGCCTCCTCGCTGTGTAAGCTCACACTCTGGTGATTATCGAAATTCCCGTGTCGCGTGTCAATACCGTGTTTGCGCAATCGCGCCGACCCGCTATTGGGGCGGCTCGAGCACCATCTGCCGGTCGGAGCCGACGCCGGAGGCCCGGAAGACCGGGGTCAGGTCGGGGTCCTTCCGCAGGTGCCCGTACATCAGCTCCTCGGCGAACTCGACGCACTTGAACTCGAGCAACTGCATGTTCTCGTCGATGCGGCGATAGAGCGGCAGCTTGATGGTCCAGGGCCGGGTGTAGGTCTCGGGGTCGGTGATGGTCGCCTCGTACATCAGGTGGTTCGGGCTGATGGCGGTGTACCGCTCCTCGACGTGCATCTGGTTGCTGTGGTGGTTGCCCGAGCTGTCGAGCCAGGTGTCGGGCACCTGCGCGGTGACGTCGATGACCAGGGTCTCGCCGTCCCAGCGGCCGATGTTGTGGCCCATCCACGCGTCGACCGGCGCCACGAAGTCGGGGCGGTCCATGTAGACGATGCGGCTGGCGCTCGCGAACTCGTAGGCCAGGAGCACGTACTCGGGCGTCTGCACGAGCTGGAACGGATAGGGCATGTAGGTCGCGCGCGGCACGCCCGGCATGTAGCACTTCACCGCGGGATCGCGCTCGAGCCAGTACTGCAGGTTCTCCTGCTGCTGGGCCCGCGCCTCGTCCGTGTAGGGGATCTCGCCGCCCTCGACGATGCCGAGGCCGCCGGGAATCGCGCCCAGGGACGCCAGCTCGACGATCGGGCCGAGCCGCGCCGCGTGCGGCTCGATGTCATGGTGTGCGGAGCCGAGCGCCTGCCAGATGCCGTTCAGGTCGGGGTTGCCGGCGGCCGTGCGCGGCGCCATGTACTCGTCCTGGGCCTGGGCCGGCTGGACGGCCGCCGTCAGGCCGAAGACCATCACGGCCGCCGTCAGGCCGGCAATCGTTGCTGTTCTGAGCCGATTTCGCATATCTCTGTGTCTCCCTCACACGCCCATGCGTGTCTGACCGGCGGGACCCCGCACGACCGCGGGGGTCCGCGCCACCTCGAGCTTGCCTTACGACGACATGAGTCTACTACTCTACGACAACAGTCCGATGAGGCGCGCGCCGATCGTGACGCTCGTCCAGAGCGCGATTGACGTCACCCCCACCACCTTCGGCCAGACCGGCCCGAAATGCCCCTCCTCCTTCGATGCGATGATTCGACGAATCACGAACGTTATCACGACCCCCACGAACACCGCCTCCATCTTCCACCAGAAGAAGGGGCTGTAGTACTGCTTCAGCGCGGTCGACGACATCTGCGGGATGCCGGTCATCACGAGCACCACGAAGCTCCACACGAGCCACGGCTGCGCGGTCCGCGCCAGCTCGGGAATCGACGCCCAGGTCAGCCCCCGGCCGAGGAGGCGCAGGTCGACGACGAGCACCGCGCCGGCGAAGACCGACACCGCAAGCAGGTGGATGCACTGCACGATGGGGGTGGGCCAGACCGAGTTGAGGAAGTAGGCGCTGAAGCCCAGCTCCTGCATCCACTGAAAGAACGGTAGCAGCATCGCGTCACCCCAGCCCCAGATCGCTCCACCACTGAGGCACCAAGCCGCTGTAGGCGGTCATGCGCCCGGTGACGATGACCCCGGCCCACAGGGCCAGGGACACGTAGCCGGCCACGCGGGCCTTGAGCGGAGCCACCGGATCGCGCTCCCACTGGTCGACCGTCTTCTCGATGTTCTGGTGGAAGTACGCGGCGTTGACGGCGAGGACGATCAGCATCCCCATCTTGAACCAGAACCAGAAGTTCGGGAAGTACCGCATCGGCTGGCTGTAGAGCATGACGAAGCCGGTGCCCGCGTTGATGAGCACGCCGGCGTACAGCCAGGGAAACAGCCCCGACTTCACCTTCGACACGGGAACCCACCGGAGAGCCATGCCCGTCAGCCGCATGTCCCAGTAGGCGATGACCCCCGCCACCAGCCCCATGCTGACGACGTGCGCCGTCAGCAGGTAGACGTAGCCGTTCAGCGATTCCCGCAACGCGATGCTGCTCGGCAACACGTCGACCCACTCGAAGAGGGGCCGCATCAACTCGAGCACGCTGGCAATCATCCGATGCCTCTCCCCCTCGGTCGGTCTCGCCGCCCCGCCACGCGCTCCGTCCCGCCCCGAGCACGCCGCGGGGGCGAGGAAGCGCGCGACCCACCGATGCGACTGTCACGGTGCGGGGCAGCGATTCCCCTCGGGGCAGCGGCGGCCGTTTCCGCCGGCTTCACGCCGCCGCGGCGCGCGGCTGCCGCGCGCCGCTTCACGCCTCCAACCCCCGTACCGCCCGCGTCCGACCCGCCTCGAGCCGCGCGGCCCGCGTCGACCGGCGCGAACGCCACGCCGTTTCGCAGGCGCGGAGTGTACCTCGCAGCTTGGTCAAGGTCAAGAAAGGCGAGGAGAGCGCCGGGGCGCGGAATCGCGTCACGCGGGCGGGCGCAGACGCCGGGCGCGGCGCCGCAGCCGCCGCCATCCCTGGCCGGCGGACGTGACGCTCACGAGGATGCCGCCGAGGCTCAACCCGATCACGACCGCGTCCCACAGCGGCCGGCGCCCGTACAGGAACGGGAAGTCCAGCCCGTGCAGGCCCCGGTAGAGCCAGCGGTTGACGCGGGTCAGGCGCTCCTCCTTCCGGGCGACGGCGCCGCGGTAGGGGTCGAGGTAGAGCCAGGTGGCGGCGGCGTCGTCGTAGCGGGCCCGCAGCACCGGCAGGGGCCGGCGCCGGCTGCGATCGTAATAGTAGTCGTCGTAGGCCCGCAGCCAGACCGCTTCCTCGACCGCGGCGGCGGGCATGGCGGCGGCCGCCGCGGCCTCGATGCGTTCGTCGTCGAACCGGACGAAGGCGCCGTCTTCCGGACGCAGCATCGAGACGAGCCGCTGCTCGGGGACCTGGGACCGCAGGGTGGCCAGGGTGGTCGGCAGGGCGAGGTCCCCGGGCGGGGCCCCCGCGGGGTCGGCGGCCCGCACGTGCGGCTCGTTGGCGAGCTGCAGCACCTCCAGCTCCTTCGGCGGGAAGGAGCTGCCGATCGCCGCCGCCGCGGCGCGAAGGCCGTCGGCGCTGAGGGGGCCGAGCCGCAGCGGCCCCCCGGACAGCGCCAGCCGCTGCGCGGCCGTCGGCCCCGTGCCGGGGTGCCAGCTCCAGGGGTCCATCGACAGCCCGCCGCTGAAGATCCAGGTGAAGGTGAACAGGCCGAACACGAGGCCGGCGTAGTGGTGCCACCGCATCAGGCCGGCGTAGGGCGAGTGCGAGCGGCCGTCGCGCAGCCGGTAGGCGGTCGAGGCCGCCACCCGCCAAAGCCCCCAGACGATGCCCGACAGGGCCAGCACGCAGCCGAGCATCGACAGCCCGATCACCAGGTCGGACCAGAAGGACGCCCGCGAGCGCAGGGGCGTGAAGTACAGCCAGTGGGGCACCGCCCCCAGCCATGCCCAGAGCCGGCCCCGGCGGGTGGTCTCGAGGACCGGCTCGACGGTGCGGTCGGAGATGTAGAGGACCGTCGCGGCGTCGTCGCCGAGGGCCACGCGATGGAGGGGAAAGAAGGCGCCGCTCTGCAGCGTCCACTGATCGGGCGCGGTCAGCCGCGCGTCGTAGCGGGCGCCGGCCGCGTGCCCGGGCGCAAAGCGCCGCGCGATCTCCAGGGCCTGCTCCGGCCCCAGCCCGCCCGCCGTCTCGCCCGTGTCGGCGTAGATCGTCGTCCAGCCGCCGCCCCCGGCGAGCCGATAGACGGGCCGGGCGCCGTGCATGCCGACGAGAATGCGCGCCGGCGCGAAACCCGCCCGCACCGCCGCCTCGCCCACGTCGAGCCGGGCCGCGGACAGGTCGAGGGCGGGCGCGCGCGAAAGCCGCTCTGCGGGGTCGAGGGCCGGCATGCCCGCGTACATGAGGACGATGCCGGAGGCGAACCAGACGACGAAGAGCAGGCTGCCGGCAATGCCCAGCCAGCGATGGGTGTAGATGAGGCCCCGGCGCAAGACGATGGATGGGCTCGACACCGATCCGCCCCCGTTCCAGCCCGACGGGACGCCGCGCCCTGGAAATCCGCGGCGCCCGCGGCGCAAGCCGCTAGGCCCCCGGCTCGATGGCCCGGCCCCGGTCCGCGTCGTCCACCCAGTACAGGGTGTGGCAGTTGTTGCACGTCTCGTAGACGACCTCGCCGAGATCGAATATCCGCTCGGGATCCTCGGCCGCGGCCGCGTCGAACGCCAGCATGGCCGCGTCGGCCATATCCTGCGACAGGCTCACCCACTGGTCCTGGTCGCGGGCGCGGTTCTCCATGATGAGCAGGTTCGCGGCCTCGGCGAGGGCCACCGCCCCCAGCTTCACCCGCAGCCAGTCCTCCTCGGTCTCCGGCTCCCAGTAGGTCTCGCCGTTCTCGTCGAGTATCGTCCCGACGGCGTCCCACAGGAGGTCGGCGGCCGGGTCGAGCATGTTCGCCATCAGCATCTGGACGGTGTTGTCCGTCCGGAACGGCGGCCCGGCCGGCGCCTCTCCCCCGCACGACCCTGCCAGCAGCGCGGCGGCGGCGACTATCGCGGTCCTCGTTCGCATCTCGTCTCCTAGCCCGCCCATCGTCGCCTTCGGCTCCGCTGGGCGCCCAACCAACCCTGCCAGGAGTCTGCACCGTTCTACGGCGCAGACTCCTGGCCCGCCAATCGTCGCCTTCGGCTCCGCTTGGCGCCCAACCAATCCTACAGGAGTCCGCGCCGTTCTGCGGCGCAGACTCCTGGGGCGTTTCCGCCGCTGGAGTCTCGCGCCGGCGGGACTCCCGACGCGGCCACGGGGCCGCGCCGCGACCACGGGACCGCGTCGCGTCCGCCGCCCGTCCTTCCTTCGACCTGAGGCGGAGATTATATCTTGGGGATCGCCTCGGGCCGTCGCGCCGGCCCCGGGACCGTGCCGCCGGCCCTATAATGGCCGCGGTTCGAAGCGGTAACGCCGCGCCCGACCGACGCGGCCCGGGGCGCGCACCGGACACCACAGGGAGATCGACCGATGACCGCATGCCGCCGACTGTCGCTGCTGCTGGGGGTCGCCGCCTGCGCGGCGATGCTCTCCACCGGGTCCCGCGCCCAGGAGCCGGATGCCCTGCCCCCCCTCGTCAGCGCCGAGCAGTTCGAGCGCTGGCTGACCGAGCTCTCGAACTGGGGCCGCTTCGGCCCGGACGACGAGCTGGGCATGGCCAACCTGATCACGCACGCGAAGCGGGCGGAGGCGGCGGCCCTCGTCACCGAGGGCCACACCGTCTCGCTGGCGTCGGACGCGCAGAACTACCGCACCGCCGACGTGCCGTGCCCGGTCGAGTGGTCGATGTCGCGGGCGACCCGCACCGGGGCCAGCGACACCATCGCCTACCCGTGCATCCACGGCCCCGGCACCACCCACCTCGACGCCTTCGCGCACGTCTTCTTCGACGGCAGGATGTGGAACGGCTACGACGTGGACGGCCTCGTCACGATGGAGGACGGCGCCCTGAAGAACTCCATCATGGTCGTGAAGGACGGCCTCGTGACGCGGGGGGTGCTCTACGACATCCCACGGCTCAAGGGCGTGCCGTGGCTCGAGCCGGGCACCCGCATCACCGTCGCCGACCTCGAGGCGTGGGAGGCGCAGACCGGCGTGCGCGTCGGCCCCGGCGACGCGTTCCTCATCCGCTGGGGCCGGTGGGCCCGGCAGGACGCCCTGGGCCCCTTCGACACCGGCGCCGAGGCGGCGGGACTCGACAACAACGTCATCCCGTGGCTGAAGGAGCGGGACGTGGCCATCGCGGGCTGGGAGACGCCCGGCTACGTGCCGCAGCCCGAGGGCGACCTGCCCCGCACCGCCCTGCACAACTTCGCGCTGACCATCCTCGGCATCCAGGTCCTCGACCGGGCCGATTTCCAGGACCTGGCCGAGGCGGCGGCCGAACGCAACCGGTGGGAGTTCATGGTGACCATCGCCCCCCTGCGCATTCCCAACGGCACGGGATCGCCGGTCAATCCCATCGCGATGTTCTAGTCGAAGGCAGAATCCGCATGAAGGTCACCGCCATCGAAGCGACCACCTGCGTCGTGCCGCTCGAGCGCGGCATCGCGTTCGCCACCCGGGCGGTGTCCGAGCGGCACTACACCCTGGTGCGGGTACGGACGGACTCCGGGGCCGAGGGCATCGGCTTCTGCTACGGCGGCACGCGGGGGGGCCGCCTCGCCACCCTCGCGGTGCGCGAGCTGCTCCGCGACCTGGTGGTGGGGCGCGACCCCCACGACGTCGAGGCGTTGTGGGAGGCGATGTTCCGCGAGGCCCTGCTGCAGGGCCGGCGGGGCGCGGTGGTGCGGGCCATCAGCGCCGTCGACCAGGCGCTGTGGGACGCCGTGTCGCGCGAGGCCGGCCTGCCGCTGCACCGCTACCTGGGCGGCTACCGCACGGAGATGGTCCCGGCCTATGCCAGCGGCGGCTACTACGCCGAGGGCAAGACCCCCGACGACCTCGCCGACGAGGTGCGCGGCTACGTCGACATGGGCTTCGACGCCGTCAAGATCAAGGTCGGCGGCGTGTCGACGTCAGAAGACGCGGACAGGATCGCGGCCGCGCGGGAGGCCGTCGGCCCCGGCGTCGAGCTCTTCCTCGACGCCAACAACGCCTGGCGCGACGCGGCGAGCGCGATCCGGGCGGTGCGGGCCTGGGAGGAGTGGGACCCCGGCTGGATCGAGGAGCCCCTGATGCCCGACGACGTCGACGGGCACGGGCGGGTCGCCGAGTCGGTGGCGACGCCGGTCGCGACCGGCGAGATCCACGCGACGCGCTGGGACTTCCTCCAGCTCGTCGACCGGGGCGCCGCCGACGTCCTCCAGCCCGACGCGGGGGTCTGCGGCGGCATCACCGAGTGGCGCCGCATCGCGGGGCTGGCCGCCGCCCACGACCTCGCCGTCGCCCCCCACTGGCTCGCCGACCTGCACGTGCACCTCGTGGCGGCGACCCCCAACGCGGCGTGGGTGGAGTACTTCACCGACTTCAAGGTCCTCAACCTCGGGCGGCTTTTCTCGACCGCCCTCGAGGTCGTTCCCGGCGGTCTGGCCCTGCCGTCCGGTCCGGGTCTCGGGATCGCCCTCGACGACGGTGCGGTGGCACGCTACTCGATCGACGGCTGGGACTAGCCCGCCCATCGTCGCCTTCGGCTCCGCTGGGCGCCCAACCAACCCTGCCAGGAGTCTGCGCCGCTCTACGGCGCAGACTCCTGGCGCGCACCTTTCCCGGCGAACCGCCCGCCAACTCCCGTTTCCCTTCGAGCAGCCCCGCGCGCGGTCGGACGCGCGTTTCCGGTGCCCCGGGCGGCAGGTACGGATCGTGCTATGTTCGGTCGGCCGGGAATCGGGTCGCACCGATCCGAGGGGGGAGGCGCGATGGGCGACGGGTTGGCGGTCGTGGGCCTGCTGGTCACGTTGACGGGTCTGTTGGTGGCGGTGGCGGTCGGGGTCTGGAAGGCCCGCGGGTCGATAGAGGCATCGATCAGGTACTCGGCGCGTTCAATGAGCGAGGCGAACGACAGGGCGCTCGACAAGATGCGGGAGGCGAACGACAGGGCGCTCGACAAGATGCGGGAAGCGCAGGAGCGGATGGAAGAACGGATAGGAGCGCGGATGGATGCACTGCGCGACGAGCTGCGGGCGGACATGCGCGCCGAGCGCGCCGTGTTCGCCGAACAGGTCAATCGCCTGGTGGCGGCGGTATTGAAGCGATCGGACTGACGGCCGCAACGGCTCGACAGCCCGCACGGTCTTGAATCCGAGCCGATGCGGGACTAGACTGGACGGAATCCCCGGGGGTCCATGAAGGTAAGAACTGCCGTCTCCAACGGATTACTCGTCGTCTTCCTGGCGATGGCGGGCGGAGAGGCGGCCGCCGCCGCAGAACCCGCGCCAGGTACCGAGGCGCGTCCCGCCCAGACCGTGGCGGGCGGCGACGCCCCCGAACGCGTAGTGCGCGGCACCTGCGTCACCTGTCACAACGACCGCACGCTGCGCGGCAACCTGTCGCTGGAGCGGTTCGACCCGGCGGCGGCGGCGGACCACGCCGAGGTCGCCGAGGCGATGGTCCGCAAGCTGCGGGCGGGCATGATGCCGCCGCCGGGGCCGCGCCGGCCCGACGACGCCGACCTCCGCGCCCTCGTCGAGACCCTCGAGGACCAGCTCGACGAGGCCGCCGGCATCGCCCCCGACCCCGGGGGGCGGCCCTTCCAGCGCCTCAACCGGGCCGAGTACGCCCAGGCCATCCGCGACCTGCTGGGGCTCGAGGTCGACGCCGGCGACTGGCTGCCGCTCGACCAGCTGAGCGCCAACTTCGACAACATCGCCGACGCACAGACGCTGTCGCCGACGCTGCTCGAGGCCTATCTCAACGCCGCCAGCGCCATCGCCCGGCTCGCGGTGGGCGAGCCCGGCCGGCGGGCCGTCGACCACACCTACTCCAACTCCGAGTACGTGTCGCAGCATCCGTGGGACCACGTCGAGGGCGCGCCCTACGGCACCCGGGGCGGCATCGTCGTCGACCACGTGTTCCCCGCCGACGCCGAGTACGTCTTCGGGCTGACGTTCACGTCGGGGGCGAACACGCGCATCGAGGACATCGACGTCTCGATCGACGGCGAGCGGGTGGCCCTGCTGCACTACAACACCGACCGCCGCGTCGACGCCGACGGCCGGGGCGGCGTGACCACCCAGACCCCGCCGGTCTTCGTGCGGGCGGGGCCGCACCGGGTGGCGGCGGCGTTCATCCGCCGGTCGGACGGCCCCTACGAGGACCTGATACGCCCCCACGACTGGTCGTTCGCGGGCGGCGGGTCCGGCGGCGCGGGCGTCACCACGCTGCCCCACGTGCGCGACCTCATCGTCACCGGGCCCCACGGGGTCACCGGCCTCTCCGAGACGCCGAGCCGGCAGCGTATCTTCACGTGCCGTCCCACGAGACCCGACGAGGCCCGCCCCTGCGCACGCCGCATCGTCGAGCGCCTGGGCCGCGAGGCGTACCGGCGGGCCCTCACCCCGCGCGACGTCGACGGGCTGCTGTCGTTCTTCGACGAGGGGGCGGCGGCCGGCGGCTTCGAGGTCGGGGTGCGGACCGCGCTCGAGGCGATGCTCGCGAGCCCGCACTTCGTGTTGCGGCTGGAGCGGGCGCCGGTCGACGCGCCGCGCCGGGGCTACCGCCTGAGCGACGCCGCCCTCGCCTCGCGCCTGTCCTTCTTCCTGTGGGGCACGCCGCCCGACGAGGAGCTGCGGGCGCTGGCCGAGGCGGGCCGCCTGACCCCGGAGGAGCTGCAGGGGCAGGCCCTGCGCATGCTCGCCGACCCGCGCGCCGAGGCGCTCGGCACCCGCTTCGCGGCGCAGTGGTTCCGCCTGCAGGACATGGACAAGGTCCGGCCGGACCCCAACTTCTTCCCGAACTACGACGAGAACCTCGCCCGCGCCATGCGGCGCGAGACCGAGCTGTTCTTCGCGGACCTCGTGCAGGAGAACCGCAGCCTGCTCGACCTCTACCGGGCCGACTACACGTTCGTCGACGAGCGGCTCGCGCGGCACTACGGCATTCCGGGGGTCGCGGGCCGCCACTTCCGGCGGGTGGCCTATCCCGACGACACCCGCCGCGGGGTGCTCGGACACGGCAGCATCCTCGTGCTGACGTCGCTCGCGAACCGCACGTCGCCGGTGCTGCGCGGCAAGTGGGTCATGGAGGTGCTGCTCGGCACCCCGCCGCCCCCGCCCCCGCCCGACATCCCGGCCCTCGAAGAGACCGACGAGATCCGCGACGGCCGGCGCCTGACGACCCGCGAGCGGATGGAGCAGCACCGGTCGAACCCCGCGTGCAGCTCGTGCCACCGGCTGATCGACCCCATCGGGCTGGCCCTCGACAACTTCGACGTCACCGCGAAGTGGCGGGTGCGCGAGCACGGCGTCCCCCTCGACACCCGCGGCGACTACTACGACGGCACGCCGGTGTCGACCCCGCGCGAGCTCGTCGACGCCCTGATGGCGCGGCCGACGCCGCTCGTCCGCACCTTCACCGAGAACCTGCTGGCGTTCGCGATCGGCCGGCGGGTCGAGCACTTCGATCAGCCGACGGTGCGCGACATCGCGCGCGCGGCACAGGCGAACGACTACCGGATGGCGTCGTTCGTCCTCGGCGTGGTCGGCAGCGACGCGTTTCAGCGAAGTCGGGAACCGTAAGAGACCCCCGGCCGCGGCCGGGCTCGCCGAGTCAGAGGAGACCTCATGGCGTTCATCACCGGAAAGCACCTGCCCCGGCGGACGTTCCTGCGCGGGATGGGCGCCACCGTGGCGCTGCCGTTCCTCGATGCGATGGCCCCGGCCGGGCGCTTCGCGCGGACCGCCCTGGCCGCGGCCACCGACGTCACCCGGCTCGTCTGCATCGAGGAGGTGCACGGGCTGCCCGGCTGCAACGAGTGGGGCGCGACGCAGCACCTGTTCGCGCCGGCGACGGTGGGGCGCGACTTCGAGTTGCTGCCCGACAACGCCCTCAAGTCGCTCGAGCCGTTCCGCGACTACCTGACCATCGTCAGCAACACCGACGTGCGGATGGCCGAGGCGTTCAGCCCGCCGGAGATCGGCGGCGACCACTTCCGGTCCTCCGCCGTCTTCCTGACCCAGTCTCACCCCAAGCAGACCCAGGGGTCCGACCTCTTCGTGGGCACGTCGCTCGACCAGCTCTACGCGCAGCGGTTCGGGCAGTCGACGCCGATGCCGTCCATGCAGTTCTGCATCGAGAACCTCGACCAGGCCGGCGGGTGCACCTACAACTACTCGTGCGCCTACACCGACTCCATCAGCTGGTCGTCGCCGAGCGAGCCGCTGCCGATGATTCGCGATCCGCGCGTCGCCTTCGAGATGCTGTTCGGGGCCGGCGGCAGCCCCGAGGAGCGGGCCGAGCGCCGGGCGACGCGGCGCAGCATCCTCGACTGGATACTGAACGACGTGGCCGAGGTGCGGAACGAGCTCGGCACCGCCGACCGCCGGCGCATGGACCGCTACCTCGACGACGTGCGCGAGGTCGAGCGCCGCATCCAGATGGTGGAGGGCCGCAACGACGGCGCGGCGGATCCCCGCGAGCTGCCCGACGCCCCGCCGGGGGTGCCCGACTCGTTCTCCGAGCACATGCAGCTCCTGTTCGATCTCCAGGTGCTGGCGATGGAGACGGACATGACCCGGGTGATCTCGTTCAAGACCGGCCGCGACGCCCAGAACCGGGTGTTCCCCGAGAGCGGCAGCAACCGGCCGTTCCACCCCGCGTCGCACCACGGGAACAACGAGGCGCGGATCATGGACTTCAACACGATCTGCCAGTACCGCATGGGGCAGCTCCCCTACTTCCTCGAGAAGATGCAGCAGGCGGCGGAAGGCGACGCGTCGCTCCTCGACAAGACCGCCATCATCTGGGGCTCGCCGATGGCCGACGCCAACATCCACAACCACCGGCGCTGCCCGCTGGTCCTGCTCGGCGGGGCCAACGGCCATCTCCGGGGCAACCTGCACCTGAAGGCGGCCGACGGGACGCCCATGGCGAACGCGATGCTCACGCTCCTGCAGTCGCTGGGGCTCGAGATGGACCACTTCGGCGACAGCAACGGGACGTTCGCGCTGTCGGGGCCGACGGCGCCGGAGACCACCGAGGCGGGAGGGTAGCGCGCCGAACGCGCCACGCACGCAGGGCGCAGGCGGCAGGCGCCCGGCCGGTGTCGGACGCACACGCCACGTCGGGGCCGACGGCGCCGGAGACCACCGAGGCGGGAGGGTAGCGCGCCGAACGCGCCACGCACGCAGGGCGCAGGCGGCAGTCGCCCTGCCGGTGTCGGACGCACACGCCACGGAGAGAGACGCGCAGACCGCAGAGTAGAGTTGCGTTGCGCGCGAGCAACCCGACGGCGCGCCGTGCAGGCCGTCGCCGCGACGTCGCGTCCGGGCAGGCGAATCCGAACCTCACGGAAGCGGGAGGGTAACGCGGTGCATGTGTCACGCACGAAGGGTCGCGTCGCGAAGATCGTCGTCGGGGCGCTCGTCGGCGCCGTGGCGACCGGCGGGGTGGCCGCTGTCCGCGGCCTCGCGGCGGCGCCGGGCGACGCGCCGGTCGCCGAAGCCGCGCGCATCGGAGACCTGCACGCGGTCCGCGCGCTGCTTCAGCAGGGCGCGGACGTCAACGCCGCCCACGGGGACGGCATGTCGGCGCTGCACTGGGCGGCCGAGCGGGGCGACGCCGAGATGGTCGCGGCCCTGGTGCAGGCCGGCGCCGCCGGCGACGCGGTGACCCGCATCGGCCACTACACGCCGCTGCACGTGGCGAGCACGGGGGGGCACGCCAAGGTCATCGAGCGGCTCGTCGAGGCTGGCGCCGACGTGTCGGCGACCGCCAGCACCTCGGGGGTAACACCGCTGCACCTCGCTGCCGCCGCGGGGAGGGCGGCCGCGGTCACCGCCCTGCTCGACCACGGTGGCGACGCCGACGCCCGTGAGAGCGCATGGGGACAGACGCCGCTGATGTTCGCGGCGGCGCGGGACCGGGTCGACGCCATCCGCGTCCTCCTCGACCGCGGCGCCGACCCCGCCATCACGTCGAAGACCGTCGATCTCGTCGCCGACGGCCGCCTCGCCGGCGAGGCGCGGCGGCGGCAGCGCGCGGTGATGGACGCGTTCGAGGCGGGAGACGCGCGGGCGACGCCGAGCCAGGTCCAGGCCGCGGTGCTCGCCGGACGCGCGCGCTACCTGTCCGGCGAGGTGCCGCCGGCCCCGGAGAACCCGAACGCGCGGCCGCCGGCCATCGAGACCAAGGGCGGGCTCACGGCCCTGCTCCACGCGGTGCGGCAGGGACACGTCGGGGCGGCGACGGCCCTGCTCGACGGCGGCGCCGACGTCAACCAGGTCGCAGACGGCGACGGCACGAGCCCGCTCCTGATGGCCGCGATCAACGCGCACTTCGACCTGGCCCTGATGCTCGTCGACGGCGGCGCCGACCCCGACCTCGCGGCCGGCCTCAACGGGGTGACGCCGCTGTGGGCGACGGTGAACGCGGAGTGGCAGCCGAGGACCCGGTATCCCCAGCCCCAGCAGCACGGCCTGCAGCAGGCGACCTATCTCGACGTGATGGCGGCGCTGCTCGAGGCCGGCGCCGACCCGAACGAGCGCGTGACCCGGCATCCGTGGTACATGGTCTACAGCGGCTGCGGCAACCGGAACTGCGGCCTCGTGGACACCCAAGGCTCGACCGCGTTCTGGCGCGCCGCCTATGCTACGGACGTGCCCGCGATGCGCCTGCTCGTGGAGCACGGCGCGGACCCGAACATCCCCACCCTCGCCCCGCCGTTTCGGCGCGCGCGCGGAGGCACCACCGCGGAGAACGACGACGACGAGTCGTCGGCGCCGGCGGCGGTGCCCGCCGCGCCCGGCTTCTGGGTGGCGACGGATCCGTCGACGATGGGCCCCGATCCGTCGGGCCTGCCGCCCTACAAGGAGGGCGATCCGGCCGTGTACCCGATTCACGCCGCATCCGGCGTGGGCTATGGCGAGGGGTTCGCCGGCAACGCCCACCGCCACGCACCCGACGCCTGGCTCGACACCGTCCGCTACCTCGTCGAGCTCGGCGCCGACGTGAACCAGCGGGACCACAACGGCTACAACGCCATCCACCACGCGGCCGCGCGCGGCGACGACGAGCTCATCCTCTATCTCGTCGACCACGGCGGCGACGTCACCGCCGTGAGCCGCCGCGGGCAGACCACGGCGGACATGGCCAACGGCCCGGTGCAGCGGGTCTCGCCGATCCCCCGGACGGTAGCCCTGCTCGAGAGCCTGGGCTCGAAGAACAACAACAACTGCGTGACGTGCTGACCCTCCGACCTCTGCGCGTTCGTCTCTTCCTCGCCCTCCTGACGCCGGCGTTGCTCGCGGCGCCGGCGCGGGGGCAGGATCCCGCGCCCTGGCTCGAGATGACCATCGTGCACGTCGACCCCGCCCGCGTCGACGAGTTCCTGGCCGCGCAACGGGAGATCTCGGCCCTCGACGAGGAGGCGGGCGTGCCGTGGCGCAGCGTGGGCCGGACCGCCGTCTTCGGCGACACCTACCGGTTCGTCATCACCAGCCCCCTCGCCAACTTCGCCCGGCTCGACCGACCCGGCGACGACGACGGCGCCCGAGCCGCCGCCGTCAGCCGCATCCGGAACGTCATCACGAGCCGCGCCACCTATGCCGTTCGGACGGCGCCGACCCTCGACAACCCGCTCCCCGACGACGAGACGCCGACCCTGATGCTCGTGCAGGTCGTGTCCATCGCCCCCGGCCGCGAGCAGGCCTACCTGCAGGTGATGGCCGAGGACGTCCTCCCCCACTTCGACGAGGCCGAGATGCACCACACCACCGGCGCCCTCACGTTCGGGGGCGAGGGAGGGTACGTCCACGTCTTCCACGTCGACGACTTCGCGGCCCTCGACCAGGGGTCGCCGATGGCCCGCGCCCTCGGCGCCCCGGCCGCGCTCGAGGTGATGGCCAGGCTGTCGGGCATCGTGACCCGTAGCGAGCAGTGGCTCGTCCGCTACCTGCCCGACGTGAGCTTCCGACCGGAACCCGAGGCCGAAGACCAGCCATAGACGACGCGGACCACGACCCCGGCGAGTCCCTGGGATGTGACGGAAATCGCTCAGCGCGTGTTATCCTGGACGACGATGACAGAGCCCACCGCATTCGCCGCTGGGAGTCGAGAGACCACGATGCACGTCGGGCCGCTCGGATCCACCATCCACGTCCTGCGCGCCGACGCCGAGACTATTGCCGAGTTCGCGGTCATCGACTGGACCCGTTCGTTCCGGCGGGTCTGCCTCGACCCGGTCGGCGAACTCATCGTCCTGATGACCCCGTCGCGCCTCCACGACGAGCTGGCGACGGTTCTCGACCACGTCGTGGACATCGCCGCCAGCACCCTCAGCGGCGCGGTCACGGGGCTGCGCACGGCCCGCCTTCGCGAACCGGGCGCCCCTCCCGGCACCGGCATGGAGCCCGACTGCGCGTTCTACGTCGGCGGCAACGCGCGGGCCTATCGCGATGCTCTCAGGAAGGGTGAAGACGCGGCCGACGCGTTCTTCGAGAAGACCGCACCCGACCTGGTCGTGGAGGTCGAGATCACGAGCGCCGACGCGGGCAAGATCGATCGCTACGGCAGCATGGGCGTTCGGGAGTTGTGGCTGCTCCGTCATCGCGGAGGCCGGGACCTGCCGGAGGCGGAGTTCCTCGCTTTGCGTCCGCGCACGAAACCGCGCCAGCTCACCGCTTCGAGCGTGGTCAGCGGGCTCACCCCGGCCGACATCCGCGAGGCGGTGACCGGCATGCGGCTCAGCGTGACCCACGACGAGCGCGCGGAGGCCGTCGCCCGCATCGTGCGCCGCCGCCAGCGCTCCAGCGTGCGCGTTCGCGAAGAGGACGCGCCGTACGCCCAGGACCGCGGCCAGGAGTCTGCGCCGTAGAACGGCGCGGACTCCTGGAGGGTTGCCGGCAGCGGTGACCGCCGCGTCAGCTCCGCCCTTCGTGGAAGAGGCTCCTCAGCACGAACAGCACGTTGGCCGGCCGTTCCCCAAGCCGGCGCATGAAGTAGGGGAACCACTCGCTCCCGAACGGCACGTAAACGCGCACCCGGTGCCCCTGATCGACGAGCCGGGCCTGCAGGTCGCGCCGCACCCCGAACAGCATCTGGAACTCGAACCGCTCCGGCCCGAGGCCGAGGTCGCGCGCCTGGGCGCGGGTGGCCGCGATCATCTCCGGGTCGTGGGTGGCGAACGCGGGGTCGACGCCGTTCTCGAGCAGCGACTGCACGAGCCGCACGAACGATGCGTTCACGTCCGCCTTCCGCGGCCAGGCGACAGCCGGAGGCTCCTGGTAGGCGCCCTTGCACAGCCGGACGCGGGCGCCGAGCGCGTTCACCCGGGCGAGGTCGTCGGCCGTCCGGTAGAGATAGGCCTGCAGCACCACGCCGACGTTACGGTGGCCGTCGCGCCAGACCCGCTCGAACAGGTCGAGGGTGGGAGCGACCCACGGCGACTGCTCCATGTCGATGCGGACGAAGCACCCGTCGCCGGCCGCGTCGAGCACACGGCGCAGGTTGGCCTCGCAGGCGGCGGGGTCGACGCCCAGGCCGAGCTGGGTGAGCTTGACGGAGATCTGGCAGGCGAGGCCGGCCTCGTTCGCGTCCCGCACCACGCGGGCATAGGCGTCGGCCGCGTCCCGCGCCGGCGGCGCCGCCGTGACGGCCTCGCCGAGGTGGTTCAGGGTGCAGCCGATGCCGCCCTCGGCCAGCGCGCGGGCGGCGGCGAGCGCGTCGCCGACCCGCTCTCCGGCGATGAACCGACGGGCGAACCGGCCCTCGCGCATGCCGTAGCGGGACGCGAGCCGCTTCACCGTCACGCTCGCCGCGAGGGTGTGGAACAGCGCGCGCGACAGGGGCTCGATCATGCGATGGAGCGACCTGGCAACCCCGTGTCGATCGCTGTCCTTGCGATCACGGTCCTTGCTCGCCCGGCTGCTCCGGCGCCGGCAGGAGGATGCGCTCGAGGGTGAGAAGTCTCTGGTCGACCTTGCCGAAGGCGATCTCGACGTTGCCCAGCCGCTCGTCGAAGCCGTCGAGGCGCGTCTCGACGCGGTCCATCCGCGCCTCCATGCGGTCCATTCGCTCGTTCACGGCGTCGAAGCGGGCGTTCATGTCGGCCCGCAGGTCGTCGAAGCGGGCGTTCATGTCGGCCCGCAGGTCGTCGAAGCGGGCGTTCACGTCGTCGAGGCGCGCGTTCACGCCGACGAACTGCGCCGACATCAGGCCGGCGAGCAGCACCAGCGTGCCGATGATCCACTTCGTGTCGTTGCTCACTGGCGGCAGAGTAGCACGCTTCGGCGACCGGCGACAACGTCCGTGCGCGGCCCGACACGGCCCGTCGCCGCCGCTTCTGCGGCGGACGGACTTCCTGACGCAACGACCGGTCGAACCCGACCGGCGGGTGGCGGCGGCGGGGTTCTTCGGCCCGGCCGCCGGGGTTCACGCGAGGATCTCGTGCACCACCCGGGCCGGCTCGACCCCCGTCAGCCGCGCGTCGAGCCCGCGGTGCTTGTACGTGAACCGCTCGTGGTCGATGCCGAAGAGGTGCAGGATCGTCGCCTGGAAGTCGCGGATGTGCACCGGGTCCTTGACGATGTTGTACGAGAAGTCGTCGGTCTCGCCGTAGACCGTCCCGCCCTGCACGCCGCCGCCGGCCATCCACAGGCTGTAGCAGCGCGGATGGTGGTCGCGGCCGTAGTCGGTGGGGGTCAGCCGGCCCTGCGAGTAGATGGTGCGGCCGAACTCGCCGCCCCAGATGACGAGGGTCTCGTCGAAGAGCCCGCGCTCCTTCAGGTCCTGGACGAGGGCCCACGCGGCGCGGTCGACATCGCGCGCCTGGGCCGGCAGCACCTGGGGGGCGAACGAGTGCACGTCCCAGCCGCGGTGGTAGATTTGCACGAAGCGCACGCCCCGCTCGACGAGCCGCCGCGCCATCAGGGCCGCGTTCTGGAACTTGCCGGCCTGCTTCGCCTCCTCGCCCCAGCGCTCGAAGGTGCTGTCGGGCTCGCTGGAGAGGTCGGCCATCTCGGGCACCGACGACTGCATGCGGAAGGCCATCTCGTACTGCTCGATGCGGGCGAGGGTCTCCGGGTCGCCGACCTGCTCGTGCCGCAGCCGGTTCAGCGCGCCGAGCCCGTCGAGCATCTCGCGCCGCACCCCGGGCGACACGCCGTCGGGGTCGCGCAGGTAGAGCACGGGGTCGGCCCCGGTGCGCAGCCCCACCCCCGCGTACTCGGGCGACAGGAACCCGGCGCTCCACAGCTTGGCCGAGATCGCCTGCACGCCGGCGCGGGGATGGCTGCGCTCGGCGTTCATGACCACGAACGTCGGCAGGTCCTCGTTCATGCTGCCGAGGCCGTAGGCGAACCACGCCCCGATGCACGGCCGGCCGGGAATCTGCTGGCCCGTCTGGATGAAGGTGATGCCGGGCTCGTGGTTGATGGCGTCGGTGTGCATGGACCGGATGACCGCGATGTCGTTGGCCATGCTCGCGGTGTGCGGCAGAATCTCCGAGAACCACGCGCCGCCGTCGCCGTGCTGCGAGAACTCGAACACCGAGGGGGCGATGGGGAAGCGCGACTGCCCCGACGTCATCGTCGTCAGCCGCTGCCCCTGGCGGATCGACTCGGGCAGGTCCCTGTCGTACCAGTCCCGCATCTTCGGCTTGTAGTCGAGCAGGTCCATCTGCGGCGGCGCGCCCATCATGTGCAGGTAGATGCAGCGCTTCGCCTTGGGCGCGAAGTGCGGCAGCGAGGGCAGCCCGCCCACGGCCGCGGGGGCCTGCCCCGGCAGCGCGAACGCGTCGTCCGCCATCAGGTTGGCGAGGGCCAGCCCGCCGATGCCGCGGGCGGTGCGGCCGAAAAACTGACGCCGGGTCTCTGCGCGGACGGCTTCCTTGAATGGGTGCATCGTGTCCTCTCGCCTCAGGCAGTCGGTCGCGGCAGGCCCCGCCGCCTTTGCCGGCGAGGCATCCCGCCTGACTGCGTTGCGCCGCGGAGCCGCTTCTGCTCCGCGGTCACCGTGCCCGATGTGCTCCCTCGTGACGCCTCGTCGCTCGGGCGTCGTTTCCTCACCGCGCTGGGGCCCCTCCGCTCCGCCGGCGCCCTCGTGGGGTCTTCGGTGCAACGCGCGGTCCTGCCACGGCCGACGGCCGCGCCCTACTTGTTCAGGACCTCGTCCAGGTTCATCAACTGGCTCGCCAGCATCGTCCACGCCGCCGACTCCGTCGGCGGCAGTGCCGCGTCGTGGGCCGACTCGCCCACCGCCAGCAGCTCCCGCGCCCCGTCGGCGTCGGTGCCGTAGAGGTCGACGAAGCGGTCCCAGGTCCGTCGCGCCACCGCCCGCTCGGGGGCGGTGAAGCTGCGCGCGAGCAACCGCGTGGTCATGTAGTCGAGCCGCTCGTCGAAGTCGTATCCCCCCTCGCGCATCGCCCGCTGGGCGAGGTGCCGCGACGCCTCGACGAACTGCGTGTCGTTCATCGTCACGAGGGCCTGGAGAGGGGTGTTGGTCCGCTCGCGGCGCACCGTCGAGTGCTCGCGCGTCGGCGCGTTGAAGATGTCCATCGACGGCGGCGGGGCCGACCGCTTCCAGAACGTGTAGAGGCTGCGCCGGTACAGATTCTCGCCGCTGTCCCGTTCGTAGACCCGCGTGTTGCTCTGGGGCATGGCCACCGTCGACCAGACGCCCTCGGGCTGGTACGGCCTCACGCTCGGCCCGCCGATGGTGCGCACGAGGAGCCCGCTCGCGGCGAGGGCCTGGTCGCGGACCATCTCGGCGTCCATCCGGAACCGCGGCCCGCGCGAGAGCAGCCGGTTCTGCGGGTCGCGCTCGAGCTTGTCGGGGGTCGCCGCCGCGGCCTGCCGGTACGTGGCCGACGTCACCAGGGTGCGGAACAACCCCTTGACGTCCCACCCCGACGCGCGGAAGTCGTGGGCCAGGTAGTCGAGCAGCTCGGGGTGCGAGGGGGTCTCCCCCTGCGCCCCGAAGTCCTCGCTCGTCGCCACCAGCCCGGTGCCGAAGACCTGCTGCCAGAACCGGTTCACGGTCACCCGGGCGGTCAGGGGGTTCGCGTCGTCGACGAGCCACCGCGCGAGGCCGAGACGATTGCGGGGCCACGATTCCGCCATCGGCGGCAACGCCGCCGGCGTGCCCGCGAGGACCCGCTCGCGGCGCTGGTCGTACACCCCGCGCTCGAGCACGTGGGCCGCCGCCTCGCCGTCGGCGCGCTCCTGCATGACGTGGGTGATGCTGCCGCGCCGCCGCACCTCGCGCCACTCGTCGTCCACCGCCCGGCGCCGGGCCTGGAGGCGGCGGTACGGCTCGTCGTCGATGCTCAGGTAGCGCAGCCGCAGGACGTCGCGCTCGGGCAGGGTCAGGCCTTCGGGCGACCTGGCCGTCGCGCCCCGCAGGGTACGCCACTCGGACACGACCCTGGCTTCCTGCACGGTCAGGGCGCGGTCGAACACGCGGAGATCGGCGATGCCCCCGCCCGCGAAGTGGCGGGTCTCGAGCACGCCGCGGTTCACGGCGCCGCCCCGCCCCAGGTAGAACGGCTGGTCGGTGACGATGCTGCCCTCCGCCCTGGCGAAGAACTCGCTGCCCTGCTCCTCCACCCGCTCGCCGTTCTGGTAGACGTGCAGCCCGCCCCGCTCGCCCGACCCGTCGTGGGTGAGCACGATGTGGGTCCACTCGCCGGCCGGCATCCGCTTGGTGTTGATGGGCCCGACGCGGGCGGTGGTGGCGGCGCCGCGCGCGTTCCGCTCGCCGGTCAGCCGGAAGTTGAGCTGCCGCGAGCCGAGGGTCACCGCCCAGCCGCGGGCGGCGTCCTCCTGGTCGTACTGGCCGGCCACGACGAAGTTGCCCTCGCCCTCCGGTTGGAAGATCCACATCGCGATCGAGAACGGCGTGTCGGCGTCGAGGTCCAAAGACGGCAGCTCGACCCACGACTCGCCGTCGAAGCGCAGGGCGGGATGGCCGTCGGGGCCGTCCTCGAGGATGACGCCGGGCTCGAGGGCGACGGGGCTCCGCTCGCCCTCGTGGACGACGGCGGGTCCGGCCGGGTCGTCGAGGACCAGCGTCAGCAGCTCGGCCTCCGGTTCGAGCGGCGAGTCCACCTCGCGGTGATCACCGCGGGTGAGCCACTCGATGAAGTCGGGGTCAACCGACACCGCGCGCTCGTCGAGCCGGGCGTCGAGCTCGACCGCCTCGTCGCGCAGCTGGTGCCACAGCTCGCGGTCCGCGTCTTCGGGCACCACGAGGATGGGCGGCGGGTCCGAGACGTTGCCGTCCATCACGTACTGGGTGGTGTTCCGGAAGAACGCGGTCATCGCGTAGAACTCGCTCTGCGCGATCGGATCGAACTTGTGGTCGTGGCAGGTGGCGCAGCCGACGGTCAGCCCGAGGAAGACGTTGCCGATGGTCTCGGCCCGGTCCTTGGCATAGATGGCCTCGTACTCCTCGGGCACCACCCCGCCCTCGTTGGTGGTGATGTTGTTGCGCTGGAAGCCGGTGGCGACGAGCTGGTCGAGGCTCGGCTCGGGCAGGAGGTCGCCGGCCACCTGCTCGACGATGAAGTCGTCGAAGGGCTTGTTCCCGTTGAACGCCCGGATCGTCCAGTCGCGGTACGCGAACATCTCGCGGTAGTTGTCGATGTGGATGCCGTGGGTGTCGCCGTACCGCGCCGCGTCGAGCCAGTAGCGGGCGCGGTGCTCGCCCCAGTGCCGCGACTGCAGCAGCCGGTCGACGAGGGTCTCGTAGGCGGTCTCGGACGTGTCGTTCAGATAGGACGCGAGGAGGCCCGGATCGGGCGGCAGCCCCGTCAGGTCGAGGGCGACCCGGCGGGCCAGGGTGCGCTTGTCCGTCTCGGCCGCGGGGGTCAGCCCCTCCGCCTCGAGCCGCGCGAGGACGAACCTGTCGATGGGGTTGCGCGCCCACGCCTCGCCGGCCACGGCGGGGGGCGCCGCCTCGGCCACCGCCTCGAACGACCAGTGCTGGTCCCAGGACGCGCCCTCGTCGATCCAGCGCGTCAGCACGTCTATCTGGTCGGCCGACAGCCGCTTGTTGGACAGCGCCGGCGGCGGCATCCGCAGGCGCTCGTCGTCGTGAGCGATCCGCTGGTGCAGCAGGCTCGCCCCGGCATCGCCGGGGACGACGGCGGCGCCCCGGGGGCGCGACCCGAACGCCCCCTCCTGCGTGTCGAGGCGCAGCCTCGCCTGGCGGGTGCCCTCGTCCGGCCCGTGGCACGAGAAGCAGTTGTCGGCCAGGATCGGCCGCACGTCGCGCTGGAAGTCGACGGCGGAAACGGGCGCGGGCGGCGGCCCCTGGGCGGCGAGGCCGGCCGGCGGCGCCGGCAGCAGCGCCGCCGCGCCGCCGGCCGCGGTCAGGACGAGAGCCAAGCGACGAATGGACATGGTGTGTGCACTCCGCATGCGAGGTGTCCGCCGACTGCGAATGAACGACCGCCGCGTCCGCCGGGCCGGACCGCCGCCACCACCGCGGTGGTTCCGGTTACCCATACACGGTCATCTCGGCGCCCGGCGCACCACCGGTCGCACGGCGCACCGGCCGTCCCTGGCCGCTGCCCCCCCGCGGGCGCTGCCGGCTGCCCGGCACTGATAATCCTTGCCGCGTGCGCACCGCGGCCGCGCAACGCGCCGGCCGTCTCGCGACACCGCAGCCACGCACAACGGGGGGTGTCGGCTGCCCGGGACACACGTATCCTGCCCGAAGGTGTTCCGGACCACGCGGTTCTGGCGGCTCGTGCGGATGCGATGCGAGCGCCGCACCCACTACACGCTGCCGCGCCCCCCGGCCAATGCGACGGACGACAACGGAACGCCATCACCGATCGCGCGCGGACCGGGGAGCCCGCCCCGTGCCGGCCGACCCCGATCCGAAACCACGCGCGCCGGTCGGGGCGGCCACCGATCAGTAGCGGAACAGTCTCGTGAACTTTACAACGAAAGCACGGTTCTGGAGCATCGGAAACCGCTGGTCCGGCATGAGCAGGGTGTCGCGCTGATCGTTGTAGACGACGAACAGCTCGCTGCCGGGGCGGTACTCCCACCGCAGGCGCAGGTTGGTGCTCACCACCTCCCGCACCGGGTTGAACTGCACCAGCCCGCTGAAGAAGACGCGCGGGTTGAACGTGTAGGTGAGCCGCGTGACGGCCAGCGGCGCCGTGAAGGTCGCCTCCGGCAGCTTGACGTGGTTGACGGAGATGCTGGGCTCGAACGAGAACTGCGGGGTGACCTCGATGCGGCCCCGCGAGTAGCCCGCCGAGGTGATCTCCCCGTGGTAGAACTCGCCGTACTGCAGCGACAGGTTGCCCGAGAGGCGGCGCTGCGCGCCCATCGAGTACGAGAGGTAGTAGTCCCGGAACACGTACTCTCCAGCCGGAATCATGTAGTCGGTGCCCAGTACGCGCTCCCACGGCACGTCGAGGAACTCGTAGCTCCGCTGCACGTCGGCGCTGAACCGGTCGCTGTTCTCGAACTCGATCTGGAAGTTGGCCTGCGCGAGCTCCGACTCGGGGACGCCGGCCACGGTCTCGAAGTAGTCGTAGCTGCCCCCGACCGTGAACTGCCGCACCGCCTCGATGCCGGCCGGGCGGGGAGCGTACTTGGCCTGCAGGTACGTGCGCCGGAAGTCGTCGCGGCGCATGAAGCCCACCTCGGGGTTGAAGTTGTCGCCGACCAGCAGGTGGTCGACGCTGACCGCGTAGAGGTCGCCGTTGTAGGTGAACGTGGCCTGATAGCTCTCGTCCTCGCCCACGAGCCCCGGGGTCCGGGTCTTGGCGTAGTAGCCGTTGAAGTTCACGTTGTCGTAGAACGAGAAGACGCCGTCCACGCCGTATGCCTCGTTCGACCCGTCGCCCGCGAGCGACACCGACCGCCCGGTGAAGAGGGCGCCCACCGCGCTGCGGCGCAGGATGTCGCGCTTCAGCCGGAGCACCGTGAAGTTGGTCGGATCCGCGACGTCGATGACGTCGTCGGTCTGGATGTTCAGGGCCCCGACCGTGAAGTCGCCGACCTTGCCGGTCAGCCGCCCGCCGGCCTGAATGGGCACCGTGGCCCCCGACTCCAGGCCGATCCGCCGGCTGAAGAAGACGGTCGGCACGTCGCCGCCGCCGAAGAACCCGCCCGACCCCGGCCTGCCGCCGCCGCCGGGCCCGCCGCCGCCGCCGAAGCTCACCCCGCGGCCGAAGTCGAAGATGCCGCGGCCCTCGAGGAAGAACTCGCGCTTCTCCGGAAAGAACAGGCTGAAGCGGGTCAGGTTCACCTGCGCCTCGTCCACCTCGACCTGGGCGAAGTCGGTGTTGTAGGTGAAGTCGGCGGTGAGGTTCTCGGTCACGCCGTACTTAACGTCGACCCCGAAGTCGGCGTCACCCTGGTTGTAGACGTCCGAGCTGACGTCGGTGGCCGACGACCCGATGCCGTAGGGCTTGATCTCGAACGTCCGGTTGCCCGACGGCACCTCCAGCCCGGCCAGGGTGCCCGCCGCCGACAGCCGGAACATGCCGGGGCCGGCGGAGATGGCGACGGGAGTGATGTAGTTCCACTCGTTCTTCCAGCGGACGTTGCGGCCGAGCTGGATGCCCCACACCTGCGATTCGCCGCCCGGGAACCGGATCGACTTGAAGGGAATCTCCATCTCGACCGTCCAGCCGCCCTCGAAGCGCCCCGTCCGGACGTCCCATATCGGGTTCCAGTCGCTGTTGGGGTTGCCCTCGTCGGTGATCTGGTAGTCGAAGAACCCCCCGATGGGGTTGACCATGAACGCGAACCCGTTGCGCCGGTCGTAGAAGGTGTCGAAGGCGGCGCTGAACGTGTCGTTGTTGATGATCTGGAACGAGTCGCGCTGCATCTCGTTGGCGACCCAGCGCGACTCGGGCGCCGAGTCCCACATGCGCCCCGACACGTAGATGCTGTTGTCGTCGTAGAAGACCCAGGCCTCGGTTCGCTCGGTCGCCGGCGCCCCCTCGTCGGGCTGCTGCTGCACGAAGCCGGTCAGGGGCTGCACGATCTCGTAGACGCCCTCGTCGAGGCTGCCGTCGATGTCGAGAGGCTGGTCGAGGGGCACCGCGCGGATCGTCACCCGGCCTGCCGCATCGCGGGCGAGGGTCTCCGGGGCGAGGGGCGGCGGGGGGCCGTCGATGACGCGGCGGGCCGGCACCGCGAAACCGGCCGTACCGCCCGCGCCGGCAGCCGGATCGGGCGGCGCGCCGAACGGAGGCCGGCGTTCCGTGCCCGCGTCCCCACCTGGGCCGCCGAAGGGAGGCCGCCGGCCCGCGCCCGCATCACCGCCGGGACCACCGAAGGGAGGCCGCCGACCCGCGCCCGCGTCACCGCCGGGACCACCGAAGGGAGGCCGCCGACCCGCGCCCGCGTCACCGCCGGGACCGCCGAAGGGAGGCCGCCGACCCGCGCCCGGATCGCCGCCGGGACCGCCGGGACCGCCGAAGGGAGGCCGCCGACCCGCGCCCGGATCGCCGCCGGGACCGCCGAACGGAGGCCGACGACCCGCACCCGCGCCGCCGCCGGGCGGGACGAAGGGAGGCAGGCTACCCTCCGCCACGGGCGGGTCTCCGGCAAAGGGGTCGCGCGGCGCGCCCGGCCGGCGCATCGCGGGGGGCGGCGCCGCGCCCGCGGGCGGCAGGTTCGCGGCCATCGCGGGTCCCGACCCGGAGAGCCCCCGGCGCAGATCGGCCGACAGCCGGTCCTGCAGGTCGAAGAGGTCCGTCAGCACGCCGTCCACGGTGGTCGCGTGCTGCACCGCGGCCGTCGCCACCTCGACGATCCGCGCGGTCAGCCGCACCTGCTGCCCGAGCCGCTGGAAGCCGCCGCTGACGACCCATCGCGCACCGAGCGTCCGCCCCGCCTGCACCGCCGGGGTGTCGCTGAGATCCACCGCCGTCCCCGCGTCGACGCGAGCCGTCCGCAGGGCCGCCGCCACCGCGTCGTTCCCGACCACCGCCACCGTGCCCGTGCCGGCCAGGTCGGCGGTGATGGTCTCGGCGATGCCGAACCCGATCCAGTCGTCCTCGGCGGCGCCGGTGATGTTGGCGAACGCCACGACGGCGACGGTGTCGCCGGAGGCGGCCGGCGCGGGCACCTGGGCCCGCACCGATGCCGACGGCAGCAGGAAGAGGACCGCCGCGAGCCAGGACGGGATCCGCGCGCGACGGCCCGAGCCGCCGGCGGGGCGGCCGCCGCGGACTCCCCGCGCGCTCGAAGACTGGCGCGAGGCGCAGCCGTGCGCCGCCGCCATGGAGAGACTGGGCATCATCGTTCCGACTCCCTGCACTAGGTCGGACAATTGTCGCATACCCCTACAGGACGTTCGAGAGTTGCGTTCCGTTGACAGGCCCCCCTCCTCTTCACGGCCGGGGCGGCCGGTCCCGCCCGGACCGGCCGCCGGCGGATCCGGAGTGCGCCGGAGTGCGCCGGAGTGCGCCGGCTCGCGTGTTCGCGTCATAATGCGGTGGCGAAAATGCCCGAACCGGCGGCCTCGGGTCGCGCGGGACCTGGCCCCGCGTCCGCGGGCCGCGCGGTCGGAGAGTGGCGGCAAGGCGCCGCACGGGCCGCCGGTCAGGAGGGCGCCCGGCCAGGCGCGACGAGGCGGTCGGACAGCGGCGGCAGGACGCCGCGAGCCGGCGATCGGGAGGACGCCCGGCCAGGCGCGACGAGAGACCGTGGCCGGAACCACCAGGCACGGGAACGACAGGAGAGGACGGACGAAATGGCGAGACTTCCGAGACGACTCGTTGCCGCGGGCACCGCGATGGCCGCGCTCACGCTGGCGGTTCCGCCGGGGACGGCGGCGCAGGAACCCACCTACACCCCGGTGACCGACGAGCGGCTGCAATCGCCGGCCGACGGCGACTGGCTGATGTACCGCCGCACCTACGACAGCTGGGGCTACAGCCCCCTCGACCAGATCACGACCGGGAACGTGGCCGATCTCGAGCCGGTGTGGCTGCTGTCGACCGGCGTCACCTCGGGCCACGAGTCGCCGCCGGTCGTCAACGACGGCGTCATGTTCATCACCACCCCCGAGGACCGGGTCATCGCCGTGGACGCCCGCACCGGGGAGCAGCTCTGGCTCTACCAGCGGCAGTTCCCCGAGGACATGGCCCATCCCCACCGCACCAACCGCGGGGTCGCGCTCTACGGCGACAAGGTCTACTACACGACCCACGACGCGTTCGTCGTGGCCCTCGACGCGGTGACCGGCGACCTCGTGTGGGAGAACGCCGTCGCCGACTACCGCACCGGCTACTACATGACCATCGCGCCGCTCATCGCCAACGGCAGGGTCCTCGTCGGCCCGTCGGGAGGCGAGCGCGGCATCCGCGGGTTCGTGGCCGCCTACGACGCCGAGACCGGCGAGGAAGTGTGGCGGACGCACACGATTCCGGGCCCCGGCGACCCCGGCATCGAGACGTGGCCGGGCGAGACGTGGCGCACCGGCGGCGCGTCCATCTGGATCACCGGCTCGTTCGACCCCGAGCTGAACCTCACGTACTGGGGGACGGGCAACCCCGGCCCCTGGATCGGCGACCAGCGGCCCGGCGACAACCTCTACACCAACTCGGTCGTCGCCTTCGACGCCGACACCGGCGAGCTGAAGGGGTACCACCAGTACCACTGGAACGGCTCGTGGGACTGGGACGAGGTCTCGGCCCCGCTGCTCATCGACGTCCCCCGAGACGGCCGCACCATCCCCACCCTGGTGCACCCCGCCCGCAACGGCTACCTGTGGATGCTCGAGCGCGGGGCCGACGCCATCACCTTCGTCGACGCCCAGCCCTACGTCGACCAGAACGTGTTCACCGCCATCGACCCGGTGACCGGCCGCCCCGAGTACGACGCGGAGCGCAAGCCCGGCACGAACCGGCCGGCGACCTTCTGCCCCTCGCTGTGGGGCGGGAAGGACTGGCCCCCGGCCGCCTACAGCCCCCAGACCGGCTACCTCTACATCCCCGCCAACGAGAACCTCTGCTCGACCATCGTCGGCCGCGAGGTCGAGTACGTTCCCGGCCGGGCGTTCACCGGCGCCTCGTCGCAGGTGTTCGTGGTGGACAACGCCGACCACCTCGGCGAGCTGCAGGCGTGGGACCTCTCGACCGGCGAGCAGGTGTGGACCCACGAGTTCGCGGAGTCGCAGAACTGGGGCCCGATCATGACCACCGGGGGCGGCCTCGTCTTCGCCGGCGGCACCAACGACCGCTACTTCCGGGCCTTCGACGCCGCCACCGGCGAGGTCCTGTGGGAGCAGCGCACGAACTCGGGGGTCATCGGCGTCCCCTCGTCCTACGAGGTCGACGGCGTCCAGTACATCGCCGTCCAGTCGGGCTGGGGGGTCGACGCCCAGGGCATGCAGCGGGCCGTCAACCAGCACCTCGAACGGAACGTCCAGGTGCCCCAGGGCGGCGTTCTCTGGGTGTTCGCACTGGGGGAATAGCAGGAAACCACCGGCGGGCGCTCGGTCCGGCCGCCGCCCGGACCGAGCGCCGCCGCGACGGAGCCACGGACCATTCGACTGGTCAGGGAAGCGCCATGGCCACCGCAACCGTCCATCGCCACCTCTTCACCGTGGACGACTTCGCGCGCATGGGCCAGACGGGCATCCTCAGCCCGAGCGACCGCGTGGAGCTCATCGACGGCGAGATCCTCACGATGAACCCCATCGGGCCCCCGCACGCCTGGATCGTGAACCGCCTCGTGCGGCTGCTGATCACCCGCCTCGCCGACACCGCGTACGTGAGCAGCCAGAATCCGATTCGTCTGGGGCGGCACACGGAGCCGCAACCCGACGTGGTCGTGGCGCGGCAGCGCGGAAGCGCCTACCAGGAGCAGCACCCGGAAGCCCGCGACGTGCTCCTGGTCATCGAGGTGGCCGACTCGTCCCTGCTCTACGACCGGCTCGAGAAGGCGCCGCGGTACGGCCGGGCCCGGATCCCCGAGATGTGGATCGTGGACGTCGGGGCGAAGACGGTCACCGTGTACACCGGCCCCGGTCCCGAGGGCTACGGCAGGGAGCGCATCGTGTCGGGCGGCGAAACGGTGACGTCGACCGGCGTCGCCGGACTGCGGCTGCCGGTGGACGAGATGTTCGGCTGAGTCGCCGGCACGACGCCGATGGCCTGCGGGCAATGCACACAAGGGGCTAACCTGCGGGCGGCGCCTCACTATTGGACGTGGCCGGGGTGTCGCGCGGCCGGGGCTCGGGTCTCGAGCCGGCCGCGTCCGGTGCGAACGCAAGGGCTCCTGCGCTGAGCCGAAGCGGAAGGGTTATCTGCTGGAAACAGACTACTCCCCCTTCCGCACCACTCGTTCAGCGCACTCCGTCGGCCCGCCTCGCGCGGCCCGGCCCGGCCGAGCTCCCTGCCAGGAGCACCCTGCCGACGCCAGCGCCCGCGCCACCACCCGCCGGGTCCGCCGAGACAGCTCGGCGGGCCCACTCGCACGCCGCCAACCGGCCTCACATCCCCGAAACGCGGCCGGCGATGCGGTAGCAGTGGAAGATGATGTGCCACCCCAGCACCACCGCCGCGAGCCACGCCACCCAGTAGTAGTCGCCGGGAATCCCGAGGTTGCCGCCGAAGAACGGGGTCGCATGCTCGTTGGCCATCGCCCACAGCAGCGGCAGCGACATGTAGGTGTTGTGCTTCGAGCGCAGCCCGGCGAGGGCCGGATCGGCGGGGTCCGGCGCCTTGCCGGCCTTCACCGCGGCGATGATGCGCTGCTGCGCCGGCCAGATGCGGAACCACACGTTGAAGGCCATCATCGTCCCGAACATCGCGCCGGTGTGGATGAGGACCGCGCGCGGCAGGAAGCCGCCGACCTCCACGAACAGGAAGACGACGACCGCGAGCAGCACGAACGAGACGATGGTGGCGGCGCGGACGTTCGACTTGAGCCCGCTCTTCCACAGCGCGTCGTAGCCGAAGACGGCCACGAAGGTCAGCACGGCCATGGCGATCGAGCCCGCCCCCCAGCTCGCGTCGACGGCGAGGGTCAGGCCGCCGTGGTAGAAGATCAGCAGCAGCAGGAGGACCCCCGTGATCCAGGTCCAGGCGGCGCCCCAGCGGAACCAGAACAGGGCCCGGGGCATCAGCTCGGGCACGACCTTCTGCTTCGTCGGCCCGTCGAGCTTCGCAGCCATCTGGGCGTTCACGAAGTTGAAGAAGTAGAGGTGCCCTATCCAGATGATCCCCGCGAACACGTGGAGCCACCGGAAGAGGAACTGCAGACTGTCCATCATGGTCGTTTCCCCCCCTTCGTCGTAGGCGCGTTGAGACGTCCCCGATTGTACCCGCTGCGCGACCGCGCGTCGTCTCGCGGCAGAAACAGGGAGTTGACAGCCCCGCCGGACAAGTGCTACTTTTTCAGCATACGCTGATTTTTCAGCATTTCTCGCGGGTTCAACGCACGGCGCCCGGCAGGTGCCGAGAACGGACCACGGATGACAGACGCCAGGCAGTTGAGCCGACGGGAGCGGCAGATCATGGACATCGTCTACCGGCGCGGACAGGCCACGGCGGCCGACGTCATGAAGGACATGCCCGATCCGCCGAGCTACTCCGCGATCCGGTCCGTGCTGCGGATCCTGAAGGAGAAGGACCACCTGCGGCACGAGCAGCAGGGGCGGCGCTACGTGTTCCGGCCGGTCGTCGCGGCGGACCATGCGCGGCGCTCGGCCCTCAAGCAGGTCGTCCACACCTTCTTTGGCGGCTCCACCTCCGACGCCGTCGCCGCCCTGCTCGACATGCCGTCGTCGCAGATCAGCAAGAGCGAGCGAGCCCGGTTGGCCGCGCTGGTCGAGCAGGCACGAAAGGAAGGCCGGTAGCCATGGTTCTGTTGCAGACGTTCCCCTTCCTGACCGACCCGGCCTGGTTGGCGGATGCAGCCGTCAGGAGTGCGGCGCTGCTGGCCGGCGCCGGCCTGCTGGCCGCGGGGGCGCGCCGGGCGCCCGCAGCCATGCGACACCTGATCTGGGCGGTCGCTCTCGCGGCCTCGCTGGTCCTGCCGGCAGTCTCCGGACGGGTTCCCTCGATCACGGTGGCGGTGCCCGAGTCGCTGATGCCGTTCGTTGCGCGGCCGACATCGGCGGTCGAGCCGGCGGCGGTCGCTGCCCGCCGCACACCGCCGTTGCCGCCCTCACCGGAGCTTCCCGAAGCCACCGCGACGACACGAGTGGCACCAACCGGACCGCCGATCCGGTCGACGACCCCGTCGCCTGTCCCGCTCCCGACGTCGCCGCTCGACTGGCCAACCGCGCTGCTGCTGCTCTGGAGCGCCGGCGCGCTGTTCGTGGTGCTGCGGTTCACGGTCGGGCTCGGAACGGCGTGGTGGATGTCACGGGCGGCCACGACAATCGACGATCCGAGCTGGCGGCACCTCGCACACGATCTGTCCGATCGACTCGGCCTGGTCCGAACCGTCCGGTTGCTGCGAAGCGGGCGCGCGAGCGTGCCGATGACATGGGGCTGGTCGCGACCGGTCGTCCTGCTGCCGGCCGACGCGGACGACTGGCCGGTCGAGTGCCGCACGGCGGTGCTGGCTCACGAGCTGGCGCACGTTCAGCGCCGTGACTGCGCCATCCAGGCGGTGGCGCAGCTCGCGTGCGCCGTCTACTGGTTCAATCCGCTCGTCTGGCTGGCCGCTCGGCGTCTGCGAGTCGAACGCGAGCGCGCCTGCGACGACCAGGTACTGGCGATGGGCATGCGCCCGTCCGACTACGCGACGCACTTGCTCGACGTCGCAGGTTCACAACCGCTGGAATGGGCCGCGGCGGCCACGATGGCCATGGCCCGGCGCTCGGAACTGGAGGGACGACTCGTGGCCATTCTGGATCCGGAGGCACGCCGTGCGATCCCGCGCGCGGTGCGTATGTTCACGGTGTCGACGGTCGTGATCCTGGCTCTCACCCTGGCCGCGGTCGAGCCGTCGGGCGGCGCACCGCAGTCTGACAGCGCTGACGACCCCGCCGGGCCGGTGTCCGGCTCGACGGTGGCCGGACAGGACCCGGTTGCCGACGGCGAGGGCACGGAGAACCGGGAGCCGAGCGAGCGGGTCACTGAGGCATTCATCTCGGCGCTGGACGATCCCGCAGCCTCCGTCAGACGGCAGGCCGCCCGGGCGCTCGGACGGGTACGTGACGAGCGGGCGCTCGACGCGCTGGCGAACGCCCTCGACTCGGACAACGACGCGGACGTTCGATCGGCCGCGGCCTGGGCGCTCGGCCGGGCCCGCCGGTCCGAAGCCTCGGCGGCGGTCGCGGGCGGCCTCGCGGGCGCGCTCGACGACACCGACGCCGGGGTGCGGCAACAGGCGGCCTGGGCCCTCGGCAACCTCCGGAGCCGCGAAGCGGTCCAGTCGCTGGTCGGCGCGCTGCGCGACACCGATCCGGACGTCCAGGAGCAAGCCGCCTGGGCCCTCGGCAATATCCGGGATCCCGCCGCGATCGACGGTCTCCGCGATGCGCTCCGGAACGCGGGCGACGGGGCGCGTCAGCAGGCAGCCTGGGCCCTCGGAACGATCCGCGAAGCGGAAGCGGTGGGCGCCCTGGTGGATGCGCTGGACGACGAGGACCCGGACGTGCAGGAGCAGGCGGCCTGGGCCCTGGGGAACATCCGCGACGCCTCGGCGGTCGACGGCCTCGTCGCCGCGCTGCGCTCGGCCGCCGACGACGTACGGCAGCAGGCGGCCTGGGCCCTGGGGAGGATACGGGCGGAGCGCGCGGTCGACGGGTTGATCGCCGCGCTGCGCGACATCGACGGCGACGTACAGCAGCAAGCCGCCTGGGCGCTCGGCACCATCCGCGATGCCCGGGCGGTCGACGGCCTGATTCGGGCGCTACGAGGCAGCGCGGCGGACGATGCGCGAGAGCAGGCGGCGTGGGCGCTCGGCCGGCTGCGGGACTCGCGGGCAATCGACGGCCTCGTCGCCGCGCTCACCGACGACGAAGAGAAAGTGCGCGAGCAGGCGGCGTGGGCATTGGGGCAGATCCGCGATTCCCGAGCCACGGACGCGCTCGTGGGCGCGCTCGACGATGCCGACGCCGACGTCCGTCAGATGATCATCGAGGCGTTGGGCCGCTCCAGCGGATCGAACCCCAATCCCAACCCGAACCCCAATCCCAACCCGAACCCCAATCCCAACCCGAACCCCAATCCCAACCCGAACCCCAATCCGCCGGATGACGCCGTCGCCGAGGAGTCCGACGCGCCGGCTCAGGAGCTTCACTGAGGATCGGCCGAACCGACGGGGCGGCGTGAGCTGCCCTCACAAGTGCTAGTTTTTCAGCATTTCTCGTCCCACGTTACGGAGGCACAGCATGACAGTCAACATCTCGCAAGTGCTCGTCGCAACGCTCGCTACCCTGGGGATCGCGGGCGGTCTCCACGCACAGCCTGCGATCGCGCTGGACACCCTCCGCGTGTCGCTTCCGGCGGAGCTGCGCATCCACGCCGAAGCGCTGTACGCTGCCGACGCCGGCACCCGGGCCGACGCAGCGTGCGAGCTCGGACGTCTGCACGACGCGGCCGAGCCGGTCATTCCACTGCTGGTGGCGCTGCTCGGCGACACGACGGAGACGCCGCTGGTCGAGTGCCGGATCCGACAGTGGGCCGGGCGTGCGATCTCGATCGACTTGCTCGACGATCGACAGTGGCCGCCGACGTCACCGGGCGAGGAGGCCGCCCGCGCGCTGGCCCGGATCGGCCGGGCGGCCCTGTCGCCGACGCTGGACGCCCTGAACAATCCGGTCTGGGGCGTCCGGATGCACGCGGCACGTGTGCTCGGCCGCCTGGACGACGACCGCGCGGTGGAGCCGCTCGGCCGAGCGTTGACCGATGTCGACGCCAGGGTCCGAGAGCAGGCGGCGGGCGCGTTGGGACGACTCGAGGATGCACGGGCCGCAGACGGGCTGATCCGCGCCCTCGACGACGACGCCACCGAGGTCCGCCGCGCCGCAGCGTGGGCCTTGGGACGCCTGGACGATTCGCGCGCGGTCAGGCCCCTGGTGAACACCTTGGACGACGCCGACCCGTCGGTCCGGGAACGGGCCGCCTGGGCGCTCGGCCGGATCGAGGATGCGCGCGCCGTTCCCGGCCTCATCGATGGGCTGGCCGACGCGGCGGCCAACGTGCGCGAGCAGATCGCCTGGGCGCTCGGGCGCCTGGAGGATCAACGGGCCGCCGCCGCGCTCGGACGCGTCCTGACGCGGCCCGACCCGGACGGCAGCGTGCGGGAGCAGGCCGCCTGGGCGCTCGGGCGCATCGAAGGACGCGCCGGCATCCCCGCCCTGGCCGCGGCACTCACCCGACGGGATCCGGACCCGGACGTGCGAGAGCAGGCCGCCTGGGCGCTGGGACGCATCGAGCACGCGGATGGACTGCCCGGGCTCTTCGCCGGCCTGCGGGACCCGGACGGGGACGTGCGGGAGCAGGCGGCCTGGGCGCTCGGCCGGATCGAAGACGAGGGCGCCGTCGACAACCTGGTCGCGACCCTGACCCGGCCTGACCCCGATGCCGACGTGCGGGAGCAGGCCGCCTGGGCCCTCGGCCGGATCGAGAGTCGGACCGCGACTCGGGGGCTGATTGCCGGACTCGCCGACGAGGACCCCAAGGTGCGCGAGCAGACCATCTGGGCGCTTGGCCGGATCGGCGATCCTGACGCCACCGATGCCCTGATCGACGCGATGCGCGACAGCAACCGGGACGTGCGCGAGATGGCGACATGGGCGCTGGCCCGGCTGGAGGGCTCCGGCGGTCCGAACCCCAATCCGAACCCCAATCCGAACCCCAATCCGAACCCCAATCCACCCGGGGATTGAGAAGGGCGTCGGCTCGGCGCGGCCTGCCTGGCCGAGCGTCGCGGATGCGCCCGCAGCGCCGGGTCGACGGGTCCGATGGGGGTGGCTTCCGGAGGCAGTCGGCCAAGTCGGCCCCGGTCCCGACGGACGCCGAGTCCGGTCCGGCGGATCGCGGCCGCGGCCCACCGGACGACGCGGGACCCGGCGCCGCGACTACTCGATCGCCCCGTACACCAGAGTCTGGAACTCGCGCTCGAGGTCGTAGGCGGCGAACGGCATGAACTGGGTCCACACCATGCCGACGAGCTCGGCCTCGGGGTCGATCCAGAAGAACGTGTTGGCGGCCCCGGCCCAGCGGAAGACGCCGTCGTTGTCGGGCTCGGGCGAGGCCTCGGCGTCGACCATGACCGCGAACCCGAGGCCGAAGCCGTAGCCGGGACTGAGGAACGCACCCAGCTCTATCGGGACCATCGCGTCGGGGAGGTGGTTCGACCGCATCTTCGCGACGGTCTCGGGGGCGAGGATGCGGACGCCGTCGAGGCTGCCTCCCTCGAGCAGCATCTGGGCGAACCGGATGTAGTCGGACGCGGTCGAGGTGAGGCCGCCGCCGCCCGAGGGGAACGCCGGCGGGCGCGTGTACTGGCCGTCCACCGGGGAGTCGGCGACGACGAGGTTGCCGCCGAGCCTGGCGTAGTTGGCCATGAAGCGGCCGCGCTTCTCCTCGGACACCCAGAACGCGGTGTCGTCCATGCCGAGGGGGTCGAGGATGCGTTCCTCGACGAACGCGTCGAAGGCCTGCCCCGAGGCGACCTCGACGACGCGGCCGAGGATGTCGGTCGAGACGCTGTAGTTCCAGCGCGCGCCGGGGCTCGCGATCAGCGGGAGCTCGGCCACGCGGCGGCCGAAGTCCTCCAGGTCCTCGGCGAGGGTGAGCGGGTTCGCCTGGTTGTAGAGGCGGTCGACGGCGGAGTCGCCGAAGAACCCGTAGGTGAGCCCCGAGGTGTGGGTCAGCAGGTGCTCGACGGTCATGGGCCCGTCCGCCGCGACCCGCTCGCCGCCGTCGGCCAGGACCTTCACGTCGGCGAACTCGGGCACGAACTTCGAGACCGGGTCGTCCAGCGCGACCTTGCCTTCCTCGACCAGCATCATCACCGCGACGCTCGTCACCGGCTTGGTCATCGAGTAGATGCGGAAGATGTCGTTGCGCTCGAGGGGGTCGCCGGTCGCGGTGTCGCGCGTTCCCACCGCCTCCCAGTGGACGACCTGCCCCCGGCGGGCCACCATCGTCATCACCGCCGCGAGGCGGCCGTCGTCGACGTAGGCCCGCATGGCCGGCCCGATGCGGGCCAGCGCGTCCGCCGACATCCCGACCGAGCCGGGGCTCGCGGTCGGCAGGCCGGCGTCGTCCGGCGCCGACGACTGGGCGAGCGCCGCCGGCGCGAACGCCGCGACCCCGAACGCCGCGACCGCGACGAGCCCCACGAACGCGACCGCGTTGGCCGAATACTCACGAATCATGCTGTCTGCCTCTCTTGGCGTCGATCTCGACGCTCTCGAACCGATTCCGGGCCCGCCGCGCGGACCGTCCCCGTGACTTGCGCACCACGTCGATCTCGGCGTTGATGTCATCCAGCGTCAGGCGATCGGTGCCAGCCTCCAGCGAGGCCCGCTGCATGGCGACCGCGGCGAGCTCTGCGCTAGCCCGCAGCCCGTCCCGCACGGACGCATCCAACGTCGCCGCTTTCGCAGCGGCCCGCCCTCCCCCGCGCCTTCGACGGGACACGGCTACCGCACGCCGAGCAGGATCTCCGTGGTCAACTGGTCCAGCCGCTCGTAGGACAGCTCACGCCCCCCCAGCGCGACCCGGTCGAAGCGGTGGCCCTTCAGCGCCGCCGCGGCGTCCGGGCTGAACCCACCGAACCCGGGCGCGGCCTGGGTGGCTTCGGCAAGACCCGCGAGGAGGGCGCGGACATCGGGGTCGGCGTGCCAACGCGCCGCCTTCTCCTTCAGGATGAGATAGGTGCGCATGCAGCCGCGCGCGAAGTCCTTGACGCCCTCGATGCCCTCGGTGCGGTAGGCGTGGGCGTCGAAGTGGCGCGGGCCGGCGTAGCCGACGTCCTCGAGGAACTTCACCAGCCAGAACGCCGCCTTGGGGTTCGCGGCGCCGAAGCGGAAGTCCTGGTCGTAGCGACCGATGACCTGGTCGTTGAGGTCGATGTGGAAGAGCTTGCCCGCCTCCCACGCCTGGGCCACCGCGTGGGTCATGTTCAGGCCGGCCATGTGCTCGTGGGCGACCTCGGGGTTCACCCCCACCAGCTCCGGGTGGTCGAGGGTCGGGATGAACCCGAGATAGGCGCCGGTGGTGGCGAAGTAGATGTCGCTGCGCGGCTCGTTCGGCTTCGCCTCGAGGGCGAAGCGGTAGCCGTAGCCGTTGGCGATGGAGTACTCGCACAGGAAGTTCAAGGCCTCGCGGAACCGCTGGACGGCGACGTCGGGGCGGCGGCATCCGTCGGTCTCGGTCCCCTCGCGCCCGCCCCACATGACGAAGATCCGGGCCCCCAGCTCGGCCCCGAGGTCCATCGCCCCCATCGCCTTCTGCACGGAGAGGGCCCGCACCGCGGGGTCGTTGGCGGTGAACGCGCCGTCCTTGAAGGCGGGGTCGGTGAACAGGTTGGTGGTGACCATGGGCACGACGAGGCCGTGGTCGCGGCACGCCTGCCGGAACTCGCGCACGATGCGGTCGCGCTCGGTCGCGGTCGCGTCGATGGGCACGAGGTCGTTGTCGTGCAGATTCACCCCCCACGCCCCGACCGCGCCGAGCAGCTCTGCGAGCTCGACCGGGGTCAGCCGCGGCCGGACCGGCTCGCCGAAAGGGTCGCGGCCGGGGTTGCCGACCGTCCACAGGCCGAACGAGAACTTGTGCTCCGGGCGCGGAGCGTAGGCATCTTCAGACATGGTTCCATCCCACCGCCGTCACCGGCTCGTCGCCACCCTCACGCGCCGGCCTGCGGATGCAGCGCCCCGTACAGGGTCTGGAAGCGACGGTACTGCCGGTCGAGCGTCTCCATCGCGCCGGGCTCGGGCACCACCGTCCCCGCCACCCGGACGGCGGCGGCACACGCCTCGTCCACCGAGCCCCAGACCCCGGCGCCGACCCCCGCGAGCAGCGCCGCCCCGTAGGCGGCGCCCTCCTCCGCTGCCAGCACGTCGACCGGCTGGCGGTACGCGTCGGCCTGGATCTGGCGCCACAACCGCGACCGCGCCCCGCCCCCGCCGAGCCGGATGCGGGTCGCCGGCACCCCCATCTCGTCGAGGATCGTCAGGCTGTCGCGCAGGCTGAAGGCGACGCCCTCCAGCACCGCACGGATCACGTGGGCCCGGCCGTGGGCGGCGGAGAGCCCCACCAGCGCGGCCCGGGCCTCCGGGTCGAGGTGCGGCGTCCGCTCGCCCATCAGGTAGGGCGCCCACAGGACCCCGTCGGCGCCCGGCGGAGCCTCGGCCGCCTCGGCGCACAGCCGGTCGTAGGGGTCGCCCGGCGCGTCCGGGCCGCCCGCCTCCGCGCCCGGGCCCGGGCCGAGGGTGTCGCGCAGCCAGCGCAGCGAGAGCCCCGCGCCCTGGGTGACCCCCATGACGTGCCAGCGGTCCGGCGCCGCGTGGCAGAAGGTGTGCACCCGCCCGCGGGGGTCGCGCGCCGGCCGGTCGGTGGCCGCGAACACCACGCCGGAGGTCCCGATGGTCGCGCTGACGGTACCGGGGCTCACGATGCCCATGCCCACCGCGCCCGCCGCCTGGTCTCCCCCGCCCGCCACCACCGGGGTCCCCGCCGCGAGGCCGGTGGCCTCGGCGCCGGCGCGGACGAGGCGGCCGGTCACCGCCGGCCCCTCGTGGACGGCGGGCAGACTCGCGGCGTCGATGCCCACCTGCCCGATCAGCTCCGACGACCAGCGCCGGCCGGCCACGTCGAAGAGCAGGGTGCCCGAGGCGTCCGCGGCGTCGGTGGCGCGCTCCCCCGTGAGCCGCCACCGCACGTAGTCCTTGGGTAGCAGGACCGTCCGCACCCGCTCCCAGTGCGCCGGCTCCTCGTCGCGCACCCACAGCAGCTTCGGCAGGGTGAACCCGGTGAGGGCGGGGTTGGCGACGAGCTCGATCAGGCGCGCCGCCCCGACCTCGTCGGTGAGCCGCCGGCACTGGGCACCGGTCCGCTGGTCGCACCAGATGATGGCGGGCCGCACGACATCTCCCGCCGCGTCGAGCAGGACCGCGCCGTGCATCTGCCCCGACAACCCGACCGCGCGGATGTCCCCGGGGGCCGTTTCGCCGGCAGTCAGGACCGCGCGGATGGCCGCCTGCGAGGCCTGCCACCAGTCTTCGGGGCGCTGCTCGGCCCAGCCCGTGCGGGGCGAGTCGAACGCCGCGTGCGGCTCGGTCGCCGTCGCCGTGACGGACCCGTCCGCGTCGACGATCACCGCCCGCGACCCGCCGGTTCCGACATCGAGGCCCAGCACCGCCATCGGCTCCATAGAATACCCCGGCCGCCGGTACGGCCGGGCGGCGCAGGCTCGATGGCGCGCGTCGTCCTGCGCCGGCCCTCACCGCTCGACCGACTGCGTTGGTGCGACACGGCGGCGTGCAGTGGGTATCTGCAGCTTCCACCGCGACCACCTCGACAAGCACGCGTGTCGTACCGAAGATCGGGGCGCGCCCGCGTTGAAGGGTGCGGCGAGGCACAGGCAACCGCGGACCCGAGGCGGTCTCGGAGGCAGGCGGTCGCCACCCGACGCATCGCCCGTCGCCCACATCGGGGCCTGCCGCGCCGCGATGCCGGCGGCAGACGCGCCGGGGACGAATGACGCGTCGCCCGTCGAACGCGGCGGGGCTTGCCACGGGCTCTCGACGCTGTACCATGAAGGCACGGAACGACGCCAACCGCGGAAAGGATGTGGACCCGTGCGACAGGCAGATCCCTTCGTCATCCTGGCAGCAGCCGCCTTCGCAATCGTCGCCGCCCAGCCCCCGACGGCCGCACAGACCGCGACCGCAAAGGTCCTCTATCTCACGCAGTCGGCCGCGTTCGCGCATCCCGTCCTCCCGCACTCCGAGACGGTCTTCACGCGCATCGCCAAGGAGTCGGGACGCCTGGAGGTGACCGTCTCCCGCGACGCCTCGACCCTCAACGCGGCGACCCTCGCCGGCTACGACGCGGTGGTCTTCTTCACGACCGGCGAGCTGCCAATGGACGACGCGCAGAAGGCGGCGCTGCTCGCCTGGGTGCGCGGCGGCGGGGCGTTCGTCGGCGTGCACAGCGCCACCGACACCTTCTACGAGTGGCCGGACTACCTCGCCCTCATCGGCGGCTACTTCGACGGCCACCCCTGGCACCAGGAGGTCACGGTTCGGGTCGAGGACGGCCAGCACCCCGCCACCCGGCACCTCGGCGAGTCGTTCCGCATCCACGACGAGATCTACCAGCATCGAGAGTGGTCGCGCGACAACGTCGACGTGCTGCTCAGCCTCGAGACCGGCTCGGTCGACATGAACGCCCGCAACATCCGGCGCGACGACGGCGACTTCGCCCTCGCCTGGACCCGGCAGGAAGGCGACGGCCGCGTCTTCTACACCGCGCTGGGCCACCGCCCCGAGGTGTGGGACGACCCGCGGTTCCAGACCCACCTGTTGCAGGGCATCGCCTGGGCCATCGGGGCGCCAGGCGCAGCCAGCGCCGACGAGGCCGCCGCCAACACCCTGACCGACGAGGAGCGGGCCGACGGCTGGGAGCTGCTCTTCGACGGCGAGAGCCTCGCGGCGTGGCGCGGGTACAGGCGCGTCGCCGTGCCCGACGGCTGGCAGGCGGTCGACGGCGCCATGGCCCGGGTCGGCCGCGGCGGCGACATCATCACCGTCGAGCAGTTCGCCGACTTCGACCTGCGCTTCGACTGGCGGGTGGAGGAAGGTGGCAACAGCGGCGTGATGTTCCGGGTCGCGGAGAGCGACGGCCCGGCGTGGCACACCGGACCCGAGTTCCAGATCCTGCACAACGCCGGCCATCGCGACGGACAGGCCCCCATCACCTCGGCCGCCAGCAACTACGCCGTCCACCCGCCGGCCCGCGACGTCACCGGTCCCGTCGGCGCCTGGAACACCGCCCGCCTCGTCGTCCGCGGCGCCCGCGTCGAGCACTGGATGAACGGCGAGCAGCTGCTGGAGTACGAGCTCGGCAGCCCCGACTGGGAAGAGCGGATGATGGCCAGCAAGTTCGCCTCGATTCCGCGGTATGGCCGCGAGCCCCGCGGGCACATCGCCATCCAGGACCACGGAGACCCCGTCGCGTTCCGCAACATCAGGATCCGCCGGCTCGACGTGAAGTGACGGTCGGTGCCACCCTGATTCCCGACGCGGGCCGTGCCGTCGCCTCGCGGCCCGCGTCGCCCAGCCCGCCATCCATGATCCGGTCGGCGACGCGCGCCCATGCCTGAGATCCGCCTGACTCTCCACGTCCCGGAGTGGATGTGCGGAAGGTCGCTCCCCGCCGGCGCGGGCATCGCGGCGGGGTTTGTCGCGCTCGACCTGCTGTTGTTCGTTCCGCTCTATCTCATCGTCTCGCAGGAGCACGCCTTCTGGCCCTTCTTCCCCCTGGAACACCCTCGGGGACCGTACGACTGGGGATGGCCGGGGCTCGGACGCAGCACCTATGAAGACGTCATGCAGCTGTTCGTCCGACGCGGCAACATGGACATCTTCCGGGTCAGCGCCGACTGGGTCTTCATCGTCTCGTCGTTGATTCTCGTCAGCCGCCTGGCCGGCACGTGGAAGACGACCGCGATACGGCTGGCGTGGTCCGCCTACGTCGTGCTGCTCGCGTTCATGGCGTACACCGGCTTCGTTCACGCCCTCTTCGACCGCCCCGGCACCCTGCTCGACGACGCTCTCATGCTCGAGAGCGCGTGGGTGTTCGTGCGCGACACGTGGGGATTGACGGACCTCCTGTACGCCGCGGCACTGGTGGCCGCGGTCGCCGGGTTGGGCATGCTGGTGGCGCGGTACCTGGCGGCCGTCTGGCGTTGGGGCGGCGGTCTCGACCCGCGGCCGGTGGCCGCGGGATGGGTGATCGTCAACGCCTACTGCGTGCTGTCGCTGTCGTGGTTCGGCGTGGGGCGGGACGATCCTGTCGTTCAACTCCAGGCCAGGCACGCTCATTCCAATCTGCAGCGGTCCCGGGACGTGCTGGCCACCGTCGAGGCGCTGAACCGTTCCGCCCTCCCGGCGGCAGCCGGCCTGGCCGACACTGCGCCGGTGCGCCGCCCCGACCTCTTTCTCTTCGGCGTCGAGTCCTATGGCGCGACGCTGTGGGCCGACGACGACTACCGTGTCGCGCGACAGGGGTTGATGGACCGGGTGCAGCGCGAGCTGGACACGCTGGGACTGCCGATGTTCACACGCTTCGCGGCGGCGCCGGTGAGCGGCGGAGGGTCCTGGATGAGCACGGCGTCCGCATTGAGCGGGATACGAATCGACAGCCATTCGACGTACTGGGCCTGGAAACGGATGGCCCGTCGCTATCCCCACCTGATCTCGTACCTCGAGCGCCACGGATACTACACGCTGTCGGTACAGCCCGGCGCCACGTGGGAAGAGGACCTGTACGACTACGACGACGTGATCCTCCGGCAGGACTTCTCGTACGACGGTTTCCTCTACGGGTTCGGTCACGTGCCGGATCAGTGGGCGCTGGAGCACGCGTTCACGAACCACTGGGACCGGCACCCGCGACCTCGGCTCCTTCATTTCCTCACCGTGTCCACGCACTTTGCGTGGGAGCCTCCCCCGCGGATTGTGGAGGACGTGGCCGATCTCGAAGACCCGCAGCCCTCGTTCATCGAGACCCGCCCCGACTATGTGGAGCTCGCGCTGACGGTTCCCCAGGGCTGGAAGCGGAGCTACTTCGTGACCGTCGCCTACGAATGGGAGCTGCTGCTGGCGGCGTTCCGACGCCGCGTCGAGCCCGGGTTCATCGCCCTGGTCTTCGGCGACCACCAACCGCCCTTCATCACCGACCGGCAGGGCGACAGCGACGTCGCCCTTCATGTCGTCACGGACATTCCCGCCCTTCTCGGACCGCTGTCGGCGGCGGGCTTCGCGGTGGGAGGCAGCGTCGACTGGAAACCCGGCGCGTCGGCGGAGTTCCGGATGGAGGCCCTCTATCCGTTCGTGCTGAGCCTGCTGTCCACGGAAGCCGGGCAGCCTTTGGAGTACGACCCGACCGGCGTCGGCGTCCCCGAACTGCCGACGTGGTGACACGACGCAGGGCCGGCGAGGGGGTGACCCCGCGCCGACATCTCGTCGGCCAGACCCGGCGGCTGATTGGCGAGGCAACCGCGAAACGCTCCTCGTGACCATGCTCGTCACGAGAGCACGAGCCCGTCTCAGGACAGGCGGGAGAGCAGGTCGTCGCCGTCGTCGCACGCGATGATCAGGTCGCCGGCCTCGGCGAGGCGCCCGGCGTCTTCGATGCCGGCCAGGAGGTCGGCGATCCCCTCCGCGGTGCGCGGCCCGAACTTCTGCGCGGCCAGCCGGCCGAGCAGAGTCCGCTGGCGAGCGATGCCCTCGGCGCGCCCCTGCGTGAGACCTTCGGCCCGCCCCTGCGTGAGACCTTCGGCCCGCCCCTGCGTGAGACCTTCGGCCCGCCCTCGTGTGAGACCCTCGGCGCGGCCCTCCGCGCGGCCCACCCGGAGCCCCGCGCCGTGGGCCTGCCGGCGGTGGCGGCCGAGCTGCGGGTCGTCGTCGGGGGTGGTGCCCTCCTGCCGGCCGAGCCGCCGGCCCACCCGGGTGAGGTCGGCGAGGGTGCGCGGGCTGAGGCGGCTCTCGTTCAGCGCGGCGTGGAGCTGCGCGGCCGTCCAGGTGGGGAACGCCCGGCTCTCGTCCGCACGCCGGAAGCGGCCGCCGTCCAGCACGTAGATCGTCAGACCCGGCCGAAGGCCGCGGGGACGGTTCGGCGACGGCTCGTCGGGGGTGTCCACCCACACCTCGGGGAACCCCCACGCTTCGTACACCGGCAGCTTGTTGCGCCGGACGTCGGTGGTGTGATCCACCTCGAGGATCACGTCCGGCAGGGGGTCCACCCCCAGCACGACGGCGGGGTCGCGCGGCCGCCAAACGCTCCGGTCCAGGTAGACGGTCTGGTCGGCCACCAGCACCTGCCGCGGCGTGCCGTCCTCGTCCCGCTCCATCATGTAGACGGCCCCGGCCAGCAGGAAGCGCGACCCGCGCTCGAGACACATGCGGGTCAGCAGCTCGCTCAGCAGGTTGGGGGCAGTCTCGTGGACGGGGCCGGCGTCGCGCAGGACCCACGCGGTCCCCGTCTCGCGCAACCAGTACTCGATGCGCCCGTCGTAGGCCCACACGTCGTCCCACGTCGGCAGCGAGACGGGGTCGCAGCCGGGAAAGTCCGGGTCGGCGGTCGGCGTCGGCGTGTTCGGCCTGACGGTGCGTGCGGCGCGCCCGATTGGCGAGGGGATCGATGCCATTCGCCCATTGTGTCATATCCAACCCACGATCGCCCGCGGGTGCAGCACCGGTATCAAGGTTCCCCCTCCTCCGCATCGCATGAGCACTCGTCCGGAGCGTGTCATCTTTCGATCACGGGATGGCGGGACCGCCGGCGCGGCTCCGCCACTCGACTCCCGACCCGCCTCTGCATCCCGGACACGCAGACGACCGGAGGGCCGGCGGCGACCCCAATCGCTTCGCTATGCCAGCGGAACATACGAGCCCGCCACGGCCTCGCGGGCTCTCTCGGACAGCTCCCGGTAGTCGGCCCCGACGATGGGCGGGGAGACGACGACGTCCACCTCGATGCGGCGGTGGCGGAGCAGGCGCCACACGTGGGGGAAGAACGCCATGCCCCCGTACCAGCAGACGTCGTCCCGGTTTCCGCGGCCGACGGGAACCGAGTCGAGGGCCCGGTAGTTCAGGGTCAGCGGCAGCACGGGGACTCCCGCCGCCGCGCAGGCCTTGAACAGCGGGCTCTTGAAGGGCTGGACCCCGGCCCCGTCGCTCGCCGCGCCCTCCGCGAAGAGGGTCACGGGGACGCCGCTCTCGAGGAGGGCGGCGAGGCCCCGTATCTCCTGCGCGAGCCGCCTCCGGCTGATGCGGTCCACGAAGAAGCACTGGGCGAAGCGGCAGATGTGCCCCAGGAAGGGGGTCCCGTGCATCTCGCGCGACGTGACGAACGTGGAGGGAAACAGCGCCCCGTGGACGAGGATGTCCAGGTAGGACAGGTGGTTGACGGCGTAGAGATACGCCTGCCCGGGCGCGACGCGACGCGCGTTCCTGAGGGTGACGGCGATGCCCCAGTGGCGCAGGAACGCCCGGCAGCCGAGGGCCGTGACGCGGTTGGCGTAGCGCCGGGCCGCGAGGGGAAACCACCGCCTGAGGCACACCCCGAAGGTCTGCCAGAACGCGAAGGTCAGGACGATGATTCCCCCGCCGGTGAGCTTGAGCAGAGCCCTGAAGGACGTCACGGGACCGGTCCCCGCCGGTGCCGGGAGTCTGCGCCGCGGTACCGCGCCGCCCTTGCGGGAATCGCCGCCGCCGGCACGAAGGCGGCGACTCCCTGGAGGATGGGTCGGGGCGGCTGCGCCGCGGGCGGCGCAGCCGCAAGGCGACGCTCTCCGGGCTACGGCAGAGCGAACACGAAGATGTTGTTGCCGTTGCTCGGCCGCAGCTCCGGGGTCAGGCGCATGTTGTCGCGCGAGCTCAGCGACGATCCGGTGCTCGCCACCACGTACTGCTTGCCGTCGACCGCGTAGGTGATGGGGAAGCCGGTGACCGAGGTCCCCAGGTTGATCTCCCAGAGCGACTCGCCGGTCTCCTGGTCGAGGGCCCGGAACCGGCCGTTGCCGTCACCGCCGAAGACGAGCCCGCCGCCGGTGGTGATGAGCGAGGTGGTGCCGGCCCGCTGCTCGTAGATCCAGGCGGTGTTCCCGGTCTCGGCCGAGATCGCGTAGACGGCGCCGACCTGGTCGGTGCCCGGCGCAATCTGCTGGCGCTGGGCGAGGTTGTAGAGGGTCACGCCGCCCTCGGTGGTCGCCATCATCCTCGCGCAGACGTTGCGCAACGGGTAGTACATCAGTCCCGTCAGGGGGCTGTAGGCGCCGGCCTCGTGGTCCTTGCCGCCGGTCACGAAGCTCGGGCAGATCAGCATGTCCTGCCCCTCGCGCTCGAAGACGAGCTCGGCGTTCTCGGTCACCGCGCCGGTCGCGCCGTCGATGCCGCTGACCACGTTCTGGGCGGTGGTGGGCATGGCCCAGAGGAACTCGCCGGTGGCCCGGTCGAGGGTGTAGACGATGCCGGTCTTGCCGGGAATGCCGGTCATGACCTTCCGCACCTCGCCCGGCTGCAGCCCGGGGTTGATCCAGGGCACGACGGCCGGGTCCGGCGACACCGCGGTGTCGAGGAGCAGCCGCTCGAACGGGTGGTCGAGGTCCCAGTGGTCGTTCAGGTGCTGGTAGTACCACACGATCTCGCCGGTGTCGGCGTCCAGCGCCAGGGTCGAGTTGTGGTACAGGTGCTTCAGGTCGGTCCCGCCGATCATGAACTTGGGCGCCGGCGAGGTGACCGAGGTGCCCACGTAGACGAGGTTCAGCTCGGGGTCGTAGCTCGGGACCATCCACGAGCCCACGTGCTTCCGCTCCTCGAAGGGGACGGCGCCCCAGCTCTCGTTGCCGGGCTCGCCGGGGCCGGGGATGAGCCGCCGGCGCCACAGCTCCTCGCCGGTCGTGGCGTCGTGGGCCACGATGACGCAGGCGTGGGGGCCGCCCTTCGGGGCGCAGCTCCGGCCCGACACGACCTTGCCGTCGGCCACGATGGGGCCGGACGTCTGGTTGGCGGGATGCACCCGGTAGTCGAGGACCTCGGTCTCCCACACGAGCTCGCCGGTCTTGGCGTCGAGGGCGAAGATGTAGTCGTCGCCGCTCGTGTCGATGATCAGCTCGCCCCAGATGGCGATGTTGCGGTTGGTGTCGGTGAGGCTGCCGATCATGTAATCGGCGAGGTCGTCGGGCCGGTCGCGGCGGTATTCCCAGATCAGGTCGCCGGTCACCGCGTCGAGGGCCTGGATGACGTCGCGCGGGTTCGGCATGTACATCACGCCGTCGTAGACCACCGGGGTCCCCTGCTGCAGCCCCGGCCCCAGCGCCCGCGTCCACACCATGCGGATGTCGCCGACGTTGCCGCGGTCGACCTGGTCGAGGGGGCTGTAGCCCAGGGTGTCGAGAGTGCGCCGCCACATCAGCCAGTCTTCGGGATCGGGGTCCTGCAGCATGGCGTCGGTGACGGGGACGAAGGCGTCCTGGGCGTGGACGCCGGCCGGCAGCCCGAGCGGCGCCAGCAGTCCCAGGGCGACGAGAAACGACAAGATGAAACGGCGTGCGTACATGATGGCTCCTTGAGGACGATCGGGCCGGACGCGGTCACTCCGGAAGGGCGAACACGTAGAGCGCGTTGCCGGTCCGGGCCTGGTGTATCTCGGGGTTCAACGTGGCGGTCAGCCCCCGGAAGATGCCGAGGCCGGTGGGCACCGCGAGGAACTGCCGGCCGCCGGCCGCGTAGGTGACGGGGAAGCCGTGCGCGGCGTGGCCGAGGCGGGTCTGCCACAGCACCTCGCCGGTGCGGACGTCGTGGGCGCGGAACCAGCGATCGGCGCCGCCCGCGAAGACGAGGCCGCCGGCTGTCGTGAGGGCCGACGTCAGGAACGGCGCGCGCTGCTCGCGGCTCCACAGCTCGTGCATGGTGCGGACGTCGTAGGCCGCGAGCCGGCCGACGTTGCCGCCGGTGCCGGGCATCTCGAGGAGCTGGGGCAGCCCCGCCTCGCCGCCCCCGCCGTCGACCATCTCCACCGGCATGCCGGTCAGGGTCATGCACATCTGGTGCAGGGGGACGACCAGCACCCCGGTCTCCGGGTGATAGGCCGTCGCCTGCCAGTTGTGCCCGCCGTACAGCCCCGGGCACGCCTGCACGGTGTCGCCGACGCCGGCGTCGCGGATGTCCCGCCGATAGGTCACCCGCCCCGTCTCGCGATCGATCGACTCGAAGATGTCCTGGAACAATGTTTCCCGCAGGTCGACGAAGGCGCCGGTGCGGCGGTCGAGCTTCCAGAGGATGGCGTCCTTCCCGATGGTGAACAGCAGCTCGCGGCCGTCGACGTCGACGAGCACCCGCTCGTAGACGCTGTCCATGTCCAGCGTCTCGCCCGGCACGTGCTGGAAGTACCACTCGACCCGCCCGCTCCGCGGGTTCAGGGCGAGGGTCGAGTTGGTGTATAGCGCGTCGTTCCGGGTCGACATGCCCCGGCTCGCGGCCACCCACGGCTTCGCCTGGGCGGTGCCGATGTAGAAGAGGTCGAGACCCGGGTCGTAGCTGCCGGGTATCCACGTGTCGCCGCCGGCCCGCAGGTGCGGCGGCACGTCGCCCCACGAGCCGCTGTTGGGGTCGCCGGGCAAGGCGATGGTCGAGGTGCGCCACAGCTCGCGGCCGGTGTCGGGGTCGTGTCCGGTGATGAAGCAGGTCTCGTCCTTGTAGCGCTGACAGCCGTTGATGCCGCTCACGACCACGCCGTTCGCGACGACGGGGCCGCCGAACTGCATGAAGCCCTGCGTGTAGTCGGCCTTGACGGTCTCCCACGCCACGTCGCCGGTGCCGGCGTCGAGGGCCACCAGGCGCGCGTCGTAGGTGGCCAGGAACACCTTGTCGCCATAGAGCGCGAGGGTGCGGGTCGCCCCCCAGCGCGCGGCGTCCTCGGGCAGGGGATGGCGGTACTCCCAGAGCACGTCGCCGGTGCTCGCGTCGAGGGCCTGGACCACGTTGCCGGGATGGGCGAGGAACATCACCCCGTCGTGCACGAGCGGGGTGGTCTGGCTGTTGCCGTCCTCGATGGCGACGGCCCAGGCGAGCTGCAGGCCGCCGACGGTGTCGCGGTCGATCCGGGCGAGGGGACTGTAGCCGTGATTGTCGAGGGTCCGCCGCCAGCTCGGCCAGTCGGCCGGCGGGGGATCCTGCAGCAGCGCGTCGGTGACCGGGGTCAGTCCGAGCGCCCGCGGGGGGCCGTAGCGCTTGGTGCGGGCGGCGGCGTCCTCCGCCGCCTCGGCTTCGGCGCCCGCGGCCGGTTCCGCCTGTGCGCCGAGGCCCAGCGCCGCCGCGATGGCCGCCGCCGGATCGACTCGGGGCTCGGGCCCGGTCGCCGTCGCCGGCGCGGCGGCAGGGCCGGGGCCGCCGCCGATGGCTATTGCGGCGTCCGCGGTCAACGGGACGACGCCCGCCGCATGTCCGTTCGATTGCAGCACCAGAGCCGTCACGTTGAGGTAGGCGTCGTCGCTCAACGCGCCGCCCAGCCCCGGGGGCATCTCCTCGCGGACGTACTCGAAGAGCTCGGCCGCGGTCCGCTCGCCCCACCGGCTCGCGAAGCCGACGCCGGTCAGCGCGAGCCCGTGCGACCCGCCCTCGAGGCCCGCCCCGTGGCACTCGGCGCACGCACCCGCGTAGGCGGACCGCCCAGCCGCCGACTGGGCCTCGGTGAACCCGCCCGCGCCGTTGCCTTGCGGCGCGCCGACGGGTCCCTGCGGGACGGCGGCGGTTTCCTCCGACAGGCCCACGGGTCCGTGCGGCGCGCCGGCGGGGGCCGACGCGCTCAGCACCGCCGGCGCCACTACCAGCAACCCGACCAGGGAAGCCTGCATCCGTCTCAGCATGGAACTCCTTCGCGTGGGGAGGGGACCGGACGGGCGCCGCCGGATGTCCGCGAAACGGCTGGCAGCCGGTGGCAGGAGGCCCCGCTGCCTTCGACCGGCGACGATCCGTCCGGAACCGGCCAGATTCCACGGAGCCGCAGGGCTCCGCGGCCTTGCATGTTCGACCGCTTCCTCGCCACACTTCGCAACACGACGTCCTGCCGGCCGCTGGCGCTTCAAGGTACCGTGCGACCCGGGCTCCACCACGGACAGCCGCCGGCCCGGCTCAGCGCCGACCCGCGGCGGGCGGGTCGACGACGACGCTGGCCGTGCCGAGCAGCGGCGTGGCGTACTCGCGGCGGACCGCCCGCGGCGGCGGCACCGGCCCCACCTCGAGGCCGGCCGCGATGCGCACCGGCGAGAACCGCTCCCGCGGCACGACCTCGGCCACCTCGCTCCAGTGGTCCTCGACCACGATGGAGACGGCGGGCGGTCCCGGCAGGAAGCCGGGACATCCGGTCGGGGCGGCGTGGAACACGGCTCACGGCTCCTCGTGGGTGTGGATGAACCGTTCGCCCCTCGCCACCGCCTGCCGGCCCGCGGCCAGACGGTGCTCGTTGGTGACGCCCTCGGAGCACCCCTCCTCGAAGAACTCGTACTCGCCGTCCCGCCCGATGCGCCCCATGTCGAACCGCAGCGTCCACGGGCTCGTGAACACGGTGGAGTCCTCCAGGGTCGCCTCGTAGCGCAGCGTGTCGTCGTCGAGCAGGGTGTAGCGCTCGACCACCCGCAGGTTCTCGCTGTAGAAGCTGCCGTGGGAATCGAGCCACGGCTCGTCGTTGAAGTTGGTCACCTCGACGACCAGCGTGTCGCCCTCCCAGCGGCCGCGGGAGTCGCCGTTGTACATCGCGATGCCCGCGCCGACGTGAGGGCGCCCGTCGGTCGGGATGATCCGATAGGCGTGGGCCCATTCGTACTGGAACACGACGTAGCCGTCGTTCTGGCGGATCTCCATGTCGCCGCGGTAGTTGCTGCGCGGAGCGCCCAGGAGCAGGCAGCGATCCTCGGGGTCGATATGCGCCAGCTCGGTGGGCGTCTCCATGTCGTAGAGCAGCTCCGTGCGCCGCTCCGCCGCCCACGCCTGATAGGGAATGCGCCCGTCCGGCGGGTCGACGATCAGCTTGAAGGGCAGGCCGAGGCGCTCGGGGCCGCGGCTCTGCATGCGCGCGTGGATCGCATCGCAGCACCCGTCCTCGATGCTGTGCGAGGCGTTGGCCGGCCCCCCGTCCCAGTACCCCTGCATGTCGGGACGGCCGTCGGCGGTGCGGCGCGGCGACCACGCCGATTCCGCCTCCTGGCTGGCCTCGGCCCCGGACGCGGCCTCCGCCGCGGCCGCCGCCGATGTCGACTGCGCGAGGGCGGGGGACGGCAGCAGCCCGGCCGCGATCAGGCCGGCTGCCGCCAGGATACTCGAGACAGCGTGTCTGCTCTTGTTCATCGTGACCTCTCCCTGGCCGTCCGCGACGCCGAGAGCCGCCGGAGCGGAGCCGCGGTCCGTTGCGGCGCGGGGTCCCCGCCTTGCGTCCGGGTGTTCACCGACGCCCTTCCCCGCGGGTGGAGCCGCGGTCCGCTGCGGCGCGGGGTCCCCGCCTCCGGCTTGTCGAGCCCCTCCCTGGAACCCCTCCGTCGCTCACCACCCCCGGCCTCCACGAAGGACAGTGATCGACATGAGGTCGCCGACTGCACCCGTGCGCAACCCGTATCGACTGTTTCGGGTGCCCGGCACGTGGCAGGGGTGATTCCCGTCACCGTCCCAGGCGGCCCTTCACCGGGCCCCGACCGCCAGATCCTCCTCCGCGTAGGCGTAGCACTCGTACTCCAGAAGCTGGACGCCGGCCTCCTGCCGCCGGTAGAGCGGCATGCGGATGGTCCACGGCCGGGTGAACACCTCCGGATCCTCGATGGTGGCCTCGTACAGCAGGTGGTCGGGACCGGTCGGGGTGTAGCGCTCCACCACGTGCAGCGCGATGCTGTGGAAGTTGCCGGCCCGGTCGAACCACGTCTCGTCGTTGAAGTGGATCACGTCGACCACCAGCGTGTCCCCCTCCCACCGGCCGCGGGAGTCGCCCATCCAGAAGTCGATGTGCCCCTCGGGATGCGGCGTGCCGTCCATGTACACCGTGCGGGTGGCGTGGACGTACTCGTAGAGGATGAGCACCCGGTCGGAGAACTGCAGAATCTGGAACGGGTACGGCATGTAGGTGATGCGCGGCACACCGGGCATGGTGCACCGCGTCTCGGGGTCGGCCGTCGCCCGGTTCTCGAAGTTCCGCTGCTTCTGCTCCAGGGCCCACGGCTGGTAGGGGATCTCGCCGCCCACCACGACCCCCTGGCCGGCGGGGATGCCCAGGCTGCCCCCGTGGTCCTGGAGGTCCCACGCGGCGGTGTTCAGCGCCTGCCAGATGCCCTGCAGGTCGGGATGGCCGTCGCTCGTCCTCGGCGGCACGTAGGCCTCGGCCCGGGACTCCGCCGGCTGCGCCTGACCGGCGGCCGGCAGCGCCAACAGGCTCAGCACCAGGACCGTCTCACTGCACCTTCGCACGCACCGGCCGAAAGTAGTCATCAGCAAACTCCGCCACGGACTGTCCGGCGCGTCGCGCCAGACCCGGGAATCAACGGGCGATCTTCGCTCGCAGGCGCCCCTTGCAGCCAGCCGGCACACTCGCGCTCTCGCTGCAACGCGGTGTCCCACCTCGGGCCCGCTAGCGATTCGGCTCGGGCGCACCCGTGCCCGACGAGCCCGCGAACACGTTGCGACCGTCGGGGAAGGTGATGGTGATGCCGTTGGCGGTCGGGGTCGCGTCCTTGGCCTTGTAGCCGTCGACCACGATCTCCGTGCCCGGCGGGAAGTCGCTCCTCCGCAGGCCCCGCCGCAGCAGCGCGGTCGGATTGCCCATCTCCACCGCCCAGTTCACCACCGCCCCGTCCGGACCGGCGACGTCCATGTGAATCCACCCGTGCGGGTTCACCCACTCCAGCTCGGTCAGCGTGCCCTTCAGGGTGACCGGCTGATCGATGTCGAACTCGGCCGAGAACGAGTGATGCGCCGACACCACCGCCCCCGCCAGCAGCACGCCGAGCGCCACGACGCCGACAGACAGCATTCTCATGCCTGACCTCCTGACGTACCCGAAGAAACCCACGCGTGTATCGCAGGGTACACCCGCGCCGGCCGAGACGCAATCCGGCGGGATCGGCCGGGCCTCCGCCGCGGCAGACGCCTTCGAGAGGGACGGGCGGCCCTCCGCGACGGCCCAAGGACGCCCATCGCGCCGGAGCCGTGCTCGACTGCCCACGGCCCGGGGCGGGCGGCGGTATCGTCGAGAGCCCTCGCGTTCATCGCGCCTCGTCCCGGTGCGCCTCGTAATAGGCGCGCAGGATGGCGTTGATTCGGCTCTGATAGCCCTTTCCTTGACCCTTCAGCCAGGCCAGCACGTCCGTGTCGAGACGGATCGTCAGCTGCTGCTTGCCGGGAGGGACGACCACCCGCGCCTGCCGGAAGAAGTCGGCGTCCAGCTCCGGAATGTCCGAGTAGTCGATATCCTGGTCCCGCAGGGCGTCAACGCGCTTCAAGTCGCTCGCGATCGCGTTTCGCTTCACGGCTGTTCGCCTTTCTCATCGACATCACCCGCGTGTGGCGGCCCCGCGGCGTATGGGCGATCACGACCACGCGGCCCTCCAGTCGACCCAGGGTGATGAACCGCGGTTCTCCGTAGTCGCGGCGCGTATCTTCGAACGTCACGCACGCGCCGTCGAACACGGCCCGGGCGTCCTGGAAACCGAGACCATGCTTCGCGACGTTCTCACGATTCTTCGTCTCGTCCCACGAGTATTGGCGCATCCCGAGCTGAAGCCACAAATGCAACTACAGCCGAGCGGAATGTCAAGGCAAGCTGGGCGCCACGAGCCAACCGGCGACGACGGGCGGACGGCGCCTCCGCCGCGCGACGGCCGCCGACCACCGGTCGCCGAACGGCCGGTCACCTGCGAACAAACCCGGCGCGGCGGCGTATCCTTTCCGAGGCGACGGAAGCCGCCGCGTCGCGCCGACGAGCGACGCCGGCGCCGTCCCGCGGAGACCGCCGCAGCAGGGAGACACGCACATGCCCAGCCTGATGCCGAGGCGCGACCACTTCAGCGCCACCGTCGGCCCGTTCTTCTTCATCGTGCAGCAGCAGACCGTCGCCGTCGTGCAGCGGCTCGGCAAGTTCGACCGCCTCGCCGAGGCCGGGCTGCACATCAGGGTCCCGTTCATCGAGAAGGTCGCCGGCACCGTCAACCTCCGCGTGCAGCAGCTCGACGTCGAGGTCGAGACCAAGACCCGCGACAACGTCTTCGTCCGCGTCATCGTGTCCGTGCAGTACTTCGTGCTCGCCGAGAAGGTCTACGACGCGTTCTACAAGCTCGACGACCCCGTCAACCAGATCAAGGCGTTCGTCTTCGACGTGGTCCGGGCGCGGGTGCCGAAGATCAGGCTCGACGACGTCTTCGAGAAGAAGGACGAGATCGCCGGCGCCGTCAAGGCCGAGCTGTCGCAGGTGATGGACGACTTCGGCTACGGCATCGTCAAGACCCTGGTGACCGACATCGACCCCGACGCCAAGGTCAAGGAGGCCATGAACGAGATCAACGCCGCGCAGCGGATGCGGGCGGCCGCCACGGAGAAGGGCGAGGCCGAGAAGATCATGCAGGTCAAGGCGGCCGAGGCCGACGCCGAGGCGAAGGCCCTGTCGGGCAAGGGCGTGGCCGATCAGCGGCAGGCCATCGTCGAGGGCCTCCGCGAGTCGGTGGACGAGTTCCAGCGGACGGTCCCCGGCACCTCGCCGCAGGACGTGATGAACCTGATCCTGATGACGCAGTACTTCGACATGCTCAAGGACATCGGCCAGTCGTCGAAGACCAACACCATCCTGCTGCCCCACTCGCCGGGCCACGTGGGGGACATCTCCTCGCAGCTGCGCGACGCCATCATCACGGGGAACGAGGCGGCCTCCCGCAGGTAGACGCCGGCGGCCGCCTGCGGGTCCATCCCCGCGGGGGCGGGAAATCTCGTGTCAGACTGTCGGTGGTCGGCGCCCGCCCGGACGCGCTCAGCCGTCATGTGGTTCGGCAGCGCGCCCGGACTGGTCACGTCCACTCGGCGAACGAGGCGGCCTCCCGCAGGTAGACGCCGGCGGCCGCCTGCGGGTCCATCCCCGCGGGGGCGGGAAATCTCGTGTCAGACTGTCGGTGGTCGGCGCCCGCCCGGACGCGCTCAGCCGTCATGTGGTTCGGCAGCGCGCCCGGACTGGTCACGTCCACTCGGCGGTCGAACACTTCCAGCAGCACCTTCGAGCCGGTGATGGCGTAGTCGCGGTGGCCCACCGAACAACGGCACGGCCGCAACGGCAGCCGCGTCTCGTTCATGCTACAGGAACACAGGTCACGAGACCGTGACCAGCGGCGTCCAGCGGCGTCCAGTCCCCGCCGCGGGCGTTGGTACAATGGGTGGCCTACGGCCGGAGCGACGGGCCTGGCACGTCGTCGCAAGTCAATCGGCGTTCGCTGCATCGGCCCCGCGTCGTCACCGGATCAACTCGGCGCACTGCGCCCATCGTGCCGGCAGGGTCGGCCGCACGACGTCAGGAGCACCTCATGTCTCGAGTACAGCTCGCCATCAACGTGACCGACCTCGACAAGGCGATTGCCTTCTACTCCCGCCTGTTCGGCACGCCCCCGGCGAAGGTGAAGCCCGGCTACGCGAACTTCGCCATCGCCGATCCGCCGTTGAAGCTGGTCCTCTTCGAGGGTGAGGAGGGGGCGACACTCAACCACCTCGGCGTCGAGGTGGAGACGGCCGAGGAGGTCGCATCGGCCGAACTGCGCCTGCGCGGGGCCGGGCTCGAGACGACCGGCGTCGAGGATACCGTCTGCTGCTACGCCGAGAAGACGGAGACCTGGCTCGCCGACCCCGACGGCGCGCGCTGGGAGTGGTACGTCAAGTCGGGAGACGCCGGCCAGCTCGACAAGACCGTCGCCGGCGCCAATCCGTCCCGCGCAGCGGTCGACGACGGGTCCGCGACCTGCTGCTCGTGAGTTGCGCGCCGGCGCGAGCCCGCGACGACTCGACGACATCCCCTCGGGCTCGACGAGCCGACTGCGGCGGACGTAGTATCCTGCTGGAACCGACCCGCGGCGCCCGGCGGTCATGCCCCGCCGCGAGTCCGGTCGAGGACAGAGACATGGCTTCAACCACGACAACCACCATGAGACACCTGCTGTCGATGGCGGCCGCGGCGGCCATCCTTGGGGCGATCGGAACATCGCCGGCGCTCGCCCAGCTCAACCAGAGCCGGTGCGCCGACTGCCACTTCGCCAATCCCTACACCGAGCCGGCGCAGAGCCACCTGCACGAGTGGAGCCTGTCGCCGCACCGCCGGGGCAACGTCGGCTGCGACCGCTGCCACGGCGGCAACCCCGACACGTTCGAGTCGCTGCAGGCGCACCAGGGGATACTGGGCAGCCAGAACCCGTCGAGCCCCGTCCACCGCACGCGGCTGCCGTCGACGTGCGGCGCCTGCCACATCGGCCCCTACGCCAACTTCCAGTCGAGCCGGCACTACGAGTTGCTCGCCCAGGGCGACCGCCGGGGTCCGACCTGCTCGACGTGCCATGGCAGCGTCAACGGGCGGCTGCTGTCGCCCGAGGGGCTCGAGCGGCGGTGCGCGGCGTGCCACGGCCCCGACGGCATCGAGCCCCGCCCCGGACGCGCGGCCGACGCGCGGCTCCTGCTCGAGGGCATCGGCGAGGTGCGGGAGTCGCTCGACGCGGCCCGGCACCTGATAGACCGGGTGCGCGAGGGCGAGCGCCGACGCGGCCTCGAGGCGGCGTACCAGCAGACCGAGGTGCCGCTGATCGAGGCGCGGCAGGCCGGCCACCGCTTCGTCTTCGACCAGCTCGAGGAACGGCTGGCCACGGCGAGAGAGCGCGTGGCCGCGCTGCTGACCGAGCTGGTCAACCCGTCGCGGTGACGGCCGGGCAACCGCCGCCCCGCCGTTCTCCCCCGACCGCCGCCGGGTGTCCGCCTCGCCCAGGGGGCCGCCGCCGGGACCGGCTGTCCGCATCCGTCGGCGACCGGGCCGCCCGCTTCCCGAGGTCGAGGGCTCTCCGAAGGCCGAAACGGGGAACCCTCGCGGGACGGCAGCGGCGGCAACTCCCACACGGAGAGCTCCCACATGACCTTGAAGCGCATCCTGCTGCCGACCGACTTCAGCGACACCGCCGCGCACGCTCTCGGCTACGCCCGCGAGATGGCGGAACGGTTCGGGGCCGAGGTGCACGTGCTGTACGTCGTCCCGGACCCGACGCCGCAGGACTGGGCGGTCGGCGCGGCGGCGCCCATCGTGTCGGATCTGCTCGACAAGTGGCAGGCCGACGCCGAACGGCATCTGGAGCAGATCTCGCTCGAAGGCGTCGAGACGGTGCGGGCCCTTCGCATCGGCCACGCGTTCGTCGAGATCGTCCGCTACGCCACGGACAACGCCATCGACATGATCGTGATGGGCACCCACGGGCGCGGCCCGGTCCGGCACCTGCTGCTCGGCAGCGTGGCCGAGAAGGTGGTGCGCAAGGCGCCCTGCCCCGTGCTCACGGTGCGGCAGCCGGGGCATGCGTTCGAAATGCCGGCGGGGCCGGGCGCCGACTGAGCGGCCGGCACCCCGCCTGCAGTCCTCGCTTCTCGTGCCGGGCTGCCCGGTGCGGTGACCGCGTGGCCCTGATTACGGGAGAAAACGATGGTGTTGCTGGTTCGGAATCGCGTGCAGGACGTCGACCGATGGAAGCGTGTCTTCGACGCCCAGGCCGCCGCCGGTACGGCGGCGGGTCTGACCGTCCTTCACGTGTGGCGCTCGGTCGACACGCCGGATCAGGTCTTCTTCCTGCTGGACGTCGAGGACCGGGAGCGGGCGGAAGCGTACATGGCGTCCCCGGAGGCGGCGGCGGTGGGCGTCGAAGCCGGCGCTCTCGACGGCGAGGTCCACTTTCTCGACCCGTTCCCCGAATAGTCGGGCTCGGATCCCGCGGTCGACGTCAGCGCGCGTCAGGGCTTGGCGACGTTCCAGTACACGCCCGCGCCGCCGTAGGTGTCGCCGAGCTCGGCGAGCCAGACGGCGCGCTCGATGTCGTCGGGGCTGCCGTCCGGCTTCGCGAAGCTGTAGGTGGCCTGTCCCCGGTTCTGGCCGGGCGCCTCGTCATCGGCGTAAGTGTAGAGGGCGTACCCCTTGTAGGCCCACTGGCGGGTCCCGTCGCCGCGCGCGACGACCTCCCAGAAGCCCGTCGACCGGGCGTCGGCGGGCGCCGGGAACGGACGCCAGAGCGCGAGGCAGTCCTCGTCGGCGCACGCGTCGCCGCCCAGGCGCTTGCCCCGGCGCCACGAGTTCTTGAAGCTGTCGCGGAGGTTGCGCCCGCCCCAGTACTTCTGGAACGCGGAGCCCGAGTACAGGGTCATGCCCGCGAGCGACAGGGCGTCGCCGTAGCCCTCGAGGGCGGTCACCGCCACCCGCGGCGGCCGGAAGCTCTCGGTCAGCACCGCCAAGCGCCAGCCCGCGTCGGCGTCCCGACCGTGCGCGTCGCCGGGCAGCAGGTCTCCGCGGTACCGATAGAGGGGCCGTCCCCGGTACGCCCACTGCCGGGACCCGTCCGCGCGACTCACCACCGAGAAGTCGCCCACGTCGAGGGCCAGGGCCGGCGCCACGGCCGGCAGCCAGTCCATCCCGCATCCGCGATCGGAGCACCGTTGACCGTCGTTCGCGGCGTCGCCGTCGAACGCGTAGAGCGTGAACCCGGCGAAGTCGGCGAGGACCACGGCCTGCGCCGACAGCACCAGCCTCGCGTCGATGCCGTCGGGCGCCGCGATGGACCGGTGCGGCTCGAAGCGGGCGACGCGCCACCCCGGGGGCGGCATCAGCGCCCCCGCCGCCTCCGGCCGCTCGGCGAGCTTCAGGTTCGCGGTCTCGGCGAGGGCGACGTTGGTGGCGACCTCGCCCGGCTCTTCCTCCCGCGACCAGGTGTGCAGCGGGCGCAACTGGTAGGCCCACTGCAGGTGTTCGTCCGGGCGGCGCAGCAGCGACCAGTCGGCGAAGGGCTCGGCGCCGGCGGGCGCCAGCAGGGGCGGGAACTCGCCGGCGCAGGCGGCCACGCAGGCGGCGCCGCCGGCCCGATAGTCCTCCGCGAACAGGAGGGTGCGGCCCTCCTCGTCCCCGAGCCGCGTCCAGAGCATCTGGGCGGCCGACGCCTGCAGCTCGCGCACCACCTCAACCAGGGTCACCCCGGGGGGCACGGTCGGCGGCGCCTGGTCCTCTTCCGCCAAGGCCGGGAGCGGCCCGCCCAGCAAGAACGCGACCGCGGCAACCGCCGCGCATCGAACCGACGGCCCACCCCATCGCAAACGCATCATGGCAACTCTCCAGCCCCGCGGCCCGCGCCCCGGCGTCAGGCCAGCACCTCGGTGAACGGCCGCGACACCTGGTTCGACTCGGTGCCCCACTGGCCGCTCACCAGACCCAGCGCCTGCTGGATGGTGAACCCGACGCGGGTGGCCGCGTCGCCCTCCGCCGCGACGTGCAGGCCCGTCTTCATCCGGCCCCCGCCGCTGCCGGCGGTGAGGATGGGGTAGCGCTTCATCGAGTGCATGCGCGCCTCGCCGTGGTCGGTGAACGCGAACACCACCGTGCGGTCGAGCAGGGTGCCCTCGCCCTCCTGGATCCCGTCCAGCGTCTGGACGAACTCGCGGAAGAAGTCCATCATCCGCTCGGCCAGCCACTTGCAGCCGGGCTGGAATCCGAGCTCGGGATGGATCGGCTCCTCGTGGGTCAGCGCATGGTAGGCGTTCACCTCGCCGGGCAGGCGCAGCCGGGAGAACGCCGAGCCCATCGTCAGGTTGAAGATGCGCGTCTGGCCGCACGCCATCGCGTGGGCAAGAAGCCGCGCGAACTGCCGGTGGGTGCGCTCGACCTGCTCGACGAGGGCGCCGATCTCCTCCGTCCCCGCCTCCGGCACCCTGCACGCGGGGAGCGGCGCCGGCCGGTCGAGCTCGAACGCCAGCTTCTGCTCCAGATCGCGCACCGACGAGAAGTACTCGTCGAGGCGCGCGCGGTCCGACGCGGACACCGACGACATCAGCTTCCGGCGCTGCTCCGACACGGCCGACAGCACGCTGTGGCGGACCATCACCACGGGGTCGGGCTGGAAGTCGGCGAGGTTGGGGTGGCGGAAACCGTCGCCGAAGATGCGCGCGTAGAGGGCGAGGGGCGATGTCTCGGACGGGTTGAGGCCGCTCGACCCGCGCGCGCTCCAGCTCGCGCTGCTGTCGCCGTCGCAGGTCACCTCGAGCGAGCGGAACCGGGTGCCCCGGCCGATGTGGTCGCCGATGAGGGTGTCGATGCTCGTCGAGTAGTCGCCGCCGTTGCGCGACACCATGCCGGTGGCCTGGCCCTGGGCCCCCGAGTAGTGGTTCTGGTTGACCTTGCCGTCCAGGAAGACCTGCATGCCGCTGAACAGGTTCATCTTGGACTTGATGGGGCCCAGGCCGGCCAGGTGTTCGGGCAGCTCGTAGTCGGGGCCGGCGAACGCGGGCTCCCAGTGGTTGGGAATGAGACCGAGCCCCCAGAACCACGTGCCGAAGCAGGGCGGCAGCGGCGCCCCGGTGGCCGCGTAGGCGGTCCCGTTCGCGTTCAGGAACGATTCCAGCACCGGCAGCCCGACGGTGACCGCGGCGCCGCCCCTGACCATGCCCCGCAGCACCGTGCGCCGGCCGATTTCGCGTGTCGCATTCATGTCGCTGTCCTCTTCAATGACCGGAAACTGGCTGTCACGACGCGCCGGGTACTACCGTGTAGAAGTCCGGATGCCGCGCGATGCGGCGCATGAGGTCGCGCCACTTCACGCCGCGCTCGACGAGCTCCGACTCGACGCCGGCGAGCCACGCCCGCTCGCCGTCCGTCGGCGGGCGCGCCGCGCCGTAGGACCAGGCCCGCTCGATGAAGCAGGACGCTGCCCGCGGGTCGTCCCTCAGCGCCTCCGCCAGCCCCGCCGGTCCGGCATAGGTCCTGCCGTTCAGCTGGCCGCTGGCGTCGATGGGCGCGCCGTTCTCCATGGTCCGGTAGCCGCCGGCCGCGTCGAACACCTCGAGGGTCAGCCCGATGGGGTCGGTCAGGTTGTGGCAGCTCGCGCACGCCGGGTTCCGCCGGTGCTCGGCCAGCCGGTCGCGCGTCGTCCGGAAGTCGGGGTTGTAGGTGTCCTGCAGCAGGCTGAAGTCGACGTCCGGGGGCGGCGGCGGCACCGTCCGGCACAGGAAGATCTGCTGCACCGCCTGTCCCCGCAGGGTGGGCGACGACCGCCCCGGATGCGAGTGCAGGGCGAGGAAGCTCACCTGCCCGAGCAACCCCACGTGGCTGTCGCCGTCGCGGAAACGGTAGGGCACCCACGGCACCGCGCCGCCCAGCTCCTGCGAGCGCGGCAGCGGCACCCCGTAGATGGCGGCAAGGGGCGGCGTCAGGAAGGTGTCGCGGGTGACGAACAGGTCGCGGTAGTCGCGGTTGCGGTTCAGCAGGTGGTCGGCGACGGTCCGCAGGGTCTGCTCGCGCGCGTCGTCCTCGACGTTCTTCGTGAACCGGGGGAAGAGGCTCGAGTCGATGGACAGGGTGGCGAAGCGGTCGAGCTCGAGCATGTCCGAGAAGAACGCGCGCAGCCCGCGCTCCGCCCGCGGCGACGCCAGCAGCCGCTCGACCTGCCGCTCGAGCCCCTCCGGCGAGAGCAGATCGCCCGACTCGGCCGCGTCGAGCAGCAGGTGGTCGGGGGCGCTGTCCCACAGGTAGAAGCTGAGCCGCGACGCCCGCGACCACGCGTCGAGCCGCAGCCGGCCGGGGTCGGCGGGGTCCGGCTCGCTGCGCTCGACGCGGAACAGGAACTCGGGCGCCACCAGCATCCCCGCCAGCGCCGCGCGCAGCCCCGCGTAGTAGTCGCCGAGGGTCTCGGTGGCGGTGCGCGCCACCGCCACGTAGAGGTCGGTCTCGCCGCCTGTCAGCGGCCGGCGGAACAGGAACCGCCCCGCGCGCGCGACGAACGCCGCGGTGCACGCGTCGTCAGGCGCGTCGTCCGCCTCGGGCCGGCACCCGATGAGGGTGGCCCGGCGCGCCGGCTCGGTCACCTGCGCCGCGATCTGCTGCGCCAGGGCCTCGTAGCGTTCCAGCTCGGCCGCGGTCAACGTGCTCCTGCGGGCCCCGAGGGCCAGCAGCCCCCGGTCGCGTACCCCCTGGACCGTGCTGCCGTCATCGACCCGGATGCTCGGGCCGAAGATGTCGTGGACGGCGCGCTGATACTGGGCCGGCGTGAGCCGCACGAACGTCAGCTCCTCCGCCGCGACCGGTGCCGACGACGACAAGCCGACGATCAGGCCCGCCAGCAGGGCCGGCAGGCGCGGAAACCACCGCATGCGAGACCTCGTGTCCATGTCCTCAATCCGGGTCCAGCGTCACGTTCTCGTGCACCGCGGGGCCGCTCGGCTCCGGGCCGGGGCCCACTCAATCCGGGTCCAGCGTCACGTTCTCGTGCACCGCCGGGCCGCTCGCTCGGGGCCGGGGCCCACTCAATCCGGGTCCAGCGTCACGTTCTCGTGCACCGCCGGGCCGCTCAGCTCCGGGCCGGGGCCCACCGAGTCCGCCACGATCTCGCCGCCGAGGGTGGCGTGGAAGGCGGGCACCGCCTCCAGGAAGTAGGCGGCGGAGATGGCGCTGTTCTCCCCCGTCTCGGGATCGGGCACGGCGTCGGCCAGCCGCTTCATGGCGTAGTACACGCCGGGCAGGTCGACCTGGGCGTTCTCCTCGCCGCGGATGGCGAGATAGTGGAAGTAGTCGCGCCACGGCTGGTAGCCGCCGATGATGCCCGACGCGCCGCCGTGGTCGGCCATCTCCAGGCGCAGGCGGGTCCCCGTGAAACGCAGTATCGCGTAGAACTGCGACTCGCCCTGAATCGAGAAGTCGCCGGGCTCGATGGTGAGCACTCCGTCGTCGATGCGCCCCGCGAACACGCTGTGCGACCGCGGGTCGGGGTCGACGACGTAGCTGGCGCCCGACAGCACCCCGCCGCGGGCGTCGCGCATGGCCACGTTCAGCGACCGGTCGAAGGTGACCGTCACGTCCCCGTCGCCGTCCAGATCGTCCCCGGTGACCGACATCAGCCACGCCGGCATCGCGTCGAGCGCCGTGTCCCAGGCGATGTCCTCGTTGTAGGGCCGCACCGGCCGCCGCACCTGGTACACCTCGAAGCAGCCCAGGGCCCGCCACATCCGGTTGTCGACGCCCTGCTCGCCGCTCACCGGATCTTCGAAGGCGTCGGGCTCCACCACGCCGTTCAGGTTGAAGCCGTGGGCGAAGCGGCCCTCCGCGGTGCGTATCTGCGGGTCGGCGACGAGAACGGGCACGTTGCCGGGGTTGACCTGCCGGCCGTTCAGGCGCGGGAGCTCGTTGATGGGCACGCGGTTGCCGTCTGCGTCCACGCCGCCGCCGGTGAGGATGGCCCTCGCCTCGTCCACGCCGTAGCCCCGGCCGACGAGGCGACGCACCTTGAGATCGGAGAGCCCCCCGTTGTCGCCCTGCGGGCAGGTGTCCGTGTTCCCCCAGGTCGCGGTGTGGACCATGGAGATCACGTAGCCTCGGGTCTCCGCGTACGCGGCTCCCCCCGTGTCCCCGACGCCGAACGCCAGCCCAAGCACCACCAGCCGACCGACGCACGGCGCCCACCGGAACCCCCTTTGAGCCATGGCGCCCACGATGCACCCACCGGACACCGATGTCAACCCCACCGCCCGCCACAACCCGCACCCCCCGCCCCGCCCTCCTCCTTCCGCCGCACGGTCACCTTGACCCACCCGCCCACCCCCCCCAGGCCACCTCTTCCGCCCTTCCGAACCTCCCGCCCCGAACCTCCGGGGTCGCGCGGCCGGGACACAAGTCCATTACAAGATTTACGTTCCGGTGATGACTTCCGGGCCACTACACGCCATGATCGTCACCAGTCGAAGGCACGTGCTCCTTGAATCGCGCCCGGAGTCTCACCGTCACGACGAGAGGCAACCTCATGAAATACACCTTGATCGCACTCGTTCTCTCCGTTCTCTTCGTCGCCGCCTCACCCGCCGCCGGTCAGGACCCGCCGGAAGTGCTCACCAACGCGGATATCCTGACCCTCGCGGAGGCCGGCCTGCCAACGATGCTGATCCTCGCCAAGATCGAGTTGACACGCACCGACTTCGACACCACCGTCGATGCCCTCGTGGCGCTGTTCGAGGCCGGCGTGGACCCTACCGTCCTCGTGGCCATGACGCGCGGTAGGGCCTCTCTCAGCGCGTCGATTGACTTTGGCGACGACACGAGTGACTGGGCTCGCGACGGAGAATGCGACGATCCCCGCTTTCGCGGCCTTGGCATGGCCGCCGCGACCAGCCCCGCAGACCGCGGTCGCGACGCCACCGACTGTCGCGCGCTCTTCGAATCCGGTGACATCACCCTCAGGCCCACCCCGGGCGAGCCCGATTAGTCGCCGCCCCCCGACGGCCGCGTTGCGAGGACCCTGTTGCCGTCTGCGCCGGGGTGCACCGCGCACCCCGGGCACTCACACGTTTGCCGCTATGGAGGTACGTCATGAGGTTACGCCCACTCTACCTGGCGACGGCTCTCGCCCTGCTGACGCTCTTCCCCCTCCAGGCCACCGAACAGTACCGACCGAAGATTCTGCGGAGCCTGAACCGCTCCGGGTCGTTCCATCTGTCCCAATCCGCGACGTTCAGCTTCGACCTGCTGCAGGCCGTCGGTGGCGTACTTTCACAGACCGGCGCACTCCTCACCGACACTGCCGAGGCCGCCACCTTTTCCGTCACCATAGACGTCAATGCCGACGGGTATCCCGGATACGTCACCGTGCGCCACATGGCAACGCGGATGCCGTACCCCATAGAGTACGCGGACCTCGTCCCGATGGCTCTCTTCGTGGATAGCGGCGGCACCGCTCTCTATACGTACTGGCAGGAGAGTGGGCTACCCGACCGTTTTCTGGACGACGCCGTCTTCGTGGAGCACCCCATCCGCGGACACGTGGCGCTGGAGTTCGGCGCGACGAGATACGCTGACGCCCTCTACTACGTCGACCTCTGCCGTGGATGCCTCGGCTACCGGACGATCGACGTCAATGCGAGCCTCGAAACGAGGCTCTGGAAGACCGCGGCTGGTCGCTCCGGGAGCTCCCACCTGATCACCGACGTCGGCCTGCCGTTTCGCATCACCGTCGTTGACGGACGCGCCGATCTCTCGGGCGGCGTCGCCCGCTTCAACTGGTCGACGAGTTATGAAGACCGACACGTCAGAATCACCGCTCAGCCCCTGCTTCCCGAGCCGGACTCCACCGTCCAAAACTCTCTCGGGAACTTCACGGACCTCGATCTACTAACCAGCCTCCATGAGGAAGCGGTGGAGCCGCTCATGGACGCGGCGGCGTCGGTCGACAACGCCGCGTCGCGGTCGCTGAATGCGGGGTTCTTTCTGTTCGAAACTCTCGCTCTGTTGCGCACGGCGAAGACCGATGCACCCTCGGAATGGTCCGACTTCATGGAGCTGCTCAGATCGGATAGGCTCGTGAACGCCGACCCCCTTCCGTGGGACCGCTACACAAGCACCGTCTGTGACACCTATCCCACTACGACCGAATGTCTGAACTGAATCCCGACCGCCGCCTGCTCTTTCACGCGTTCCCGGGACCGTCGCGCGGCGCCCGGCGCGAGCGCCGTGGGATCGTCGATCTCGGGATCGCCCAACTCGACCTGATGATCCGCTACGGTCTACTGCTGACCCCGGAGCGCCTGACGATTCCCGAGAACGCCGCCGCCGTCAACCGCGAACCTCCGAAGGTGGAGTTCCGCCAGGCCCGGGCGTGCCTCACTCTCGTGGAGAGTCGAGAAGAGCTCTGGCGCAAGACGAGGCTCGACGAGCATGGCCGGCCCACCTCCCATGTCGGCCTCTTTGGCGAGTTCGCCGTGGGGATCGATCCGATTCGTGCGCGGGAGCTCGGGGCAGTACCGGTGATCTACTTCTACTCCGGCGGCGATTCCGCGCACGTCCGGGTGTCCCATGAAATGCTCTTCACCCTTCGCGAGCTGCGTTCGCTGGCGATCGCCCTCGCCAGACTGGAGGCGAAGGCGGGTATCGAGGGTCGGGACACGTTGGACACGGCGACGCTGGACGCCGTGGGCTACGTCCTGCACGGAGACCCCATCGTCAGAGAGCGAGTCGACAAGGCCGACCGACGAGCCGCCCGCATCGCCGTCGACCTGCTCGACACCGACCGGCGGCCGGCCTGGAATCTCGTGGACATGATCGACGGGATGTTCGACCTCTTTCAGACCGCGGACAGTCGCAGCTGTCCGGAGTCGCTCGCCTACTACCACGAACGCGAGTGGCGAATAGCCCCGTTGTTCAGCTCCGGCGTGCGTTGTCGGCGGCTGAAGACCGAGACTGCCGCGGGCGAGAACGGCCTGCCTCCATGGGTGCGGGAGCTTCGGGCTCGGCTGCGGGCACTTGACGGCGACTTCTTTGCGGAGCAGGTACTGGACGATTCCGCGATTCTCCATGGAACCCGGGATCGCACCTTCTTCGATTTCGTCGAGGAGGTCGTGTGTCCGACGGAAGCGGCCGCGGGCGTGTCGGACCTCCTGGGGTCCCACGCAGATCTGGCCCGGGTGGATCGGCTCGGCGGACCGGCGGTCTTCGTGCGTTCGAGGTGACCTCGGCGGGTCCGGGTTGCGCAAGCCCTTCCGCGATCGGGGAGAGGGACATACCTATGGAAGCCGGGGATCTCGTCGGCATCGTTGGGGCACTCGCTGACATGGCATGGCCCCTGTTGACGGCGGTGGTCCTATGGAAGCTGTGGCCGACCATCCTCGACATCGCGCGCAGTCGAATGGTCGTGGTGAGGATCGCCGGGATGGAGATTTCCGTCCAGGATGCGGCCGAGCAGCTCGGGCGGAGCGTAGGCGACCTGCAGCGCAAGGTTGGTGAACTTCGATCCGATCTGCCAGGGGGCGCGGCGGCGGAGACGCCTCGGCTGTTGGCGAGGCCGCGCGTTGCCTGGGTGGACGACGTTCCCGAGAACAACGCCTACGAGATCGCGCGGCTTCGGAGCGACGGGGTTGGCGTTCTCCAGATGTTGTCGACTCGAGAAGCGGTACAGGTGCTCGTCGACGAGGGCCGGCCCGTGGACGTGGTCATTTCGGACATGGGCCGACAGGAAGGCGGCACCTTTAACGGTAGGGCCGGGATCGAGCTCATTCGCGCACTCCGAGCTGAAGACTTCGACAAGGCCATCTATGTGTACTGCTCGTCTGACTCCGCAGAGACAATGCGGGACGAGGTCGAACGCGCTGGGGCCCAGGGAATAACGTCCTCGCAGGTGGAGCTCTTCGAGATGCTGCGTCGAGCGGGAATGCCGTAGCCAGCGCGTCGTGCACGATGTGCTTGGGCCGGTCCACTATCGGCCAATGTCCTCCGTCGCATGCGGAAGGCCGGGGGGCATCGCTGCAAGCCCGGCGACGCCGCTCCGCAGGTGGCGCTCACGTCGGGTCAGGGCAGGGCCAGGGCCACCCACTCCGCCGGCCGGCCGCGGCCGCCTACCGGGACCACTATGTACTGCCGGCCCTCGTGGAGGTAGGTCATCGGGCCGCCGGTGGTTCCCGCCGGCAACTCCGTCTCCCAGATCACCGCACCCGTCGCCTTGTCGTAGGCGCGGAAGGCCGTCCCCCACATGTTGTCTTGGATGCCGCCGAAGACGTTGCCGCCCTCGCCGATGAAGAGCAGCGTCGCCGTCACCAGGGCCACCGGGCGGCTGGCGATGCCGAGCCGGGGCAGGTCGAGGCCGCGCAGGGCGGGATGGTCACGCAGCCCGCGGCCGTTGGCGACCCGCCAGGCGAGCTCGCCGCGGTTGAGATCGATCGCGGTGATACGGCCCCACGGGGGCTTCACGAGGGGGATGCCGTCCGGGTACGGCGCGTCGCGGTTGGGGCTGTAGTAGGCCATCTCCGCGTTCTCCTCGCCGGAGGCGTCGGCGAGCCGGTACACCCGGAGCACGACGTGGGAGAAGGCGTAGTAGAGGCCGGTCTCGGGGTCGAACGCGCCGGTGTTCCAGTTGCCCGACCCCCACGAGCCGGGCAGGGCGAGGGTGCCGTCGGTACCGCCGGGCTCGTCGCTGACGAGCGAGGGCGGCGTGAACAGGGGCCCGAGGACGAAGCGGCCGGCGACCTCGCGAGGCCGCTCTTCCAGCTCGGCCGTGAAGTCGATGAGGTCGTCCTCGCCGACACCCTGGTGCGCGAACGGCGGCGGCCGCGTGGGGAACGGCTGGGTCGGCGACGCCCGCTCCCCTGGCACCGTCGACGCCGGCACCGGACGCTCCTCGATCGGCCAGACCGGCTCGCCGGTCACGCGGTCGAACACGTACAGGAAACCAGTCTTGCTCGGCTGCATGACGGCGCGAATACGGCGGCCGCCGACGGTGATCTCACCCAGTGTCGGCGGCCCCACGGTGTCGTACTCCCACAGGTCGTGGTGCACCATCTGGAAGTGCCAGACCCGCGCGCCGGTGGCCGCGTCAAGGGCGACGAGGCTGTTCGAGAAGAGGTTGTCGCCGGGCCGGTGGCCGCCGTAGTAGGCGGCGGTGGGGGCGGTGAGGGGAACGTAGACGTAACCCAGTTCGGGGTCGGCGCTCAGGCAGCACCACGACCCGAGGTCGCCCGACGCCTCGAGCGAGCCGGCTCCCCACGTGTCGGCCCCGAACTCGCCCGGCCGCGGCACCACGTGGAACGTCCACCGTAGCGCGCCGGTCCGCGCGTCGTAGCCCCGCACGTTCTCCGGGGCGCTGCCCCGCCACCGCACGCCGCTGTCGCCCGCGCCGTCCACCGTGCCCGCCGCCACCACCACGTCGCCGACGACGATCGGGCTCGCTCCGCCGTGCGCGCTGCGGGCGCCCGCGGGGGTAAGGTCAACCCGGCCGCCGTCGCCGAACTCCGCGACGAGTTCTCCGGTATCAGCGTCGAGGGCGTACAGAAACCGGTTGCGGAACGCGAAGACGCGCCGTTCCGCGCCGTCCGACCAGAACGCCACGCCGTGGGCTCCGCGGCCCGCGACCCCTTCCAGGGTGGGCACGCGGGGCTGCTGTAGCCAGATGGTCTCGCCGGTGGCCGGATCGAGCGCCTCGACCAGCCCTACCGCATTCGACGCGTAGAGGACGCCGTCTATCAGGATCGGAGTGGAGCGCAGGTAGCCCGACGGCTCCAGCTCGGGGAACGCGCCGGTGAACGACGCGTCGACGGCCGGCCGCCGCCACGCCACCCGCAGGCTCGCGACATTGGTTCGGTCGATCTGGTCGAGAGGCGCGTACCGGGTGAAGGCGCGGGTGCCCCCGAAGTACGACCATGTGCTCGGCCCGTCGGCCTCGCTCTGGGCCTCGGCGCCTGCCGGGACCGGACCGACGATGGCCAACGCGGCCAGCGTGACCCACTGAGCGGTCTTCCCCTTCGCCTGCTTCGACGCGGGACCAACGATGGCCAGCGCGGCCAGTGTGACAGCCCGGAGTTGCCGCACGCTCTCTCTCATCGAAGCCCTTGAGCCACACCGAGGGCAGCTTCTTCAACCGCTGGTTCTGCGGATCGATCTCGATTCCGCTATAGAACTCGACGTTGATCTTCGTCCAAAGGTCGTCCGGCAGGTCGTTCAGGGCCCGCCGGGCCGAGACCGGCATCAGCAGCGTGGCGGCCTGCCTGTCCACCGCGAGTTCCGCAACCGCAACCGGGGTGGCGATCCTCTTGCGGTAGCGCCCCGCGGCACTACGTCCGTCACCCGAATCATGTCCCCGCTCTCTCCATTGCCGCCAAGAGGTCGGCAGCATACAGGCTTTCCTTGGTGACCTCGACCTCAACGGTCGGCCGAGACGCCAACGCCGCCCCGTACCGCTCGAGAGTCCAGTCCATCCAGCGCCCGCAGCGAACCTGGAGCGCGTCGACGCGCCCCGGATTCACCAGCGGGGCGTTCGAGTCGCCCGCGTAGTCCGTTGCCGCGTTGACCAGGGCGTACGCCGTCGCGCCGAGCTCGTCTCGGTACTTGTCGCCGAGACCGCGCAGCCAAGGTCCCAGCCGCAACCAGGCGTCGCGGCGTCCGGCGTTCCTCGGAAGCTCCGCCGGCGGCCTTACCTCCAGGATCTCCAGCATCGCCGCCAGGAACTTCTCCTTCGGCACCCGCAGCCTGGTCAGCCTTTCGAGCTTGCCCCTGCATTCGGCCAGGTCGAACCGTCGCTGTGCGAACGCTTCGACGACACGGCCGTCAAGGTCCACGTCCTTGGCGTGCGTGACGTTCAGCCTCAGCGACTGCTCGCCGAAGATCATGCCGTTGGTGCAGATCCACCGGCAGACCCCGACGGTGAACCCGAGCGCGCGACTGCGGTTGTAGCTGTTGGTCACCCGCAGGAACGGCAGCCAGTCGTCCCCCTCCCGCGGGGCGAGCTCCAGGCCGTGCGCCGTCAGGTCCATGTGCACCCACGACCTCGTGGCGGGCATGGTGACGTTGAAGAGCTCCAACCGGGCCGTCGCGTCGCCACCGAAGACCAGGGCGAACGCCCGGCGGCCGAGCTCGTACGCACGCAGGTTCGACACCAGGCGATAGTCCTCGGTGACGATCGCGAAGACCTCCCGCCGGTCGTCGGACACGACCGCCCAGTGCCGCCGGAACGCGTGGCCGGTGTCGGTCGCCCGGACGCGCACCTTCGACACCGGGAAGAAGGGCTGCTCGACCCGAGGCTCGCCGAGCGGCCCCGGTTCGCCGACGACGGCGTTCTCGTACAGGTACTCCGGCGCGAGATCGGCGCCGGTCGGCCACACGATGGTGTCGAGCTCGGCATCGAACCGGAAACGCTGAAACAGCCCGATGTCGCGCAACGGCTCGAACACCTCGCCCCACAGCTCGTGCTCGAGATCGATGATCCCTCGCTTGCCGTCATCGAACGTCACGAAGATCTTGTACTCGCGAAGATACTCCGCACCACTGAGCCTCGGGATCATCGCCCTACTCCAGCGGATCGATCTTCCGCAACGGCTTCCGTTGCCGCGCAAGCTCCCAATTGGTCAACAACTCGTCTCGATGCAATTCCGCCCATTCGAAGACCAGATCCCCCGCACGTCTGGGAAAGGCGCCCGAGAGAATGCTGGCATGCTCTATCACCACACTGATCCGATGTTCGCCATACTTCGCGTGGAAGTGCGGCAGCGCATGGTCCGTGTAGTACATCGTGACCACGATTCCGAAAAAACGGCTGATCTCCGGCATCCATTGCCGCTCCATCGCCATGGGCGGCGACTACGCCGACAACGACGACGCTCATGTGCCCGAGTTCGTCGAACGTACGCCGGCCGTAGTAGATGGAACCGCCCCCGCCAACCACCAGTTCGTCAGCTCTCCACCCTCAGAGCCACAGGACCGTCACCCGCGCGCGGTCTTCCGCGAGGTCGGCGACGGCGCCGTCGAAGGTCACGAGGCGGCCGCCGTGACGTGTCGCCACCGCGAGCAGGTGCGCGTCGGTGACTTGCCGGTATCCATGCAGGCGGTCGAACGCCCCCGCGCACTCGCGGACCAGGTCGATGTCGTCGGGCCAGAGCTCGTGGCCCGTCAGGTCCGTCATGGCGCGCAACACCGACGCCGCTTCGCCCGGGGACCGGGCGTCCGGCAGGACCTTCCGGTTCGACGAGACCCGAATGAAGCCCGCCTGCGTGATCGGGGCCGTGGCCCAAGCCGCAGGCACGTGGCCCGAGAACCAATCCGTTGCGCGATGGTGATGGACGTGCGTGGGCCACGCGAGCGCAACCAGGACGTTGACGTCAAGCAGCGGTGTCACGAGTCCTCATTGGCGGCGCGCACCATGTCCGGCGTGATGGGGGGACTGTCCGGGCCGACCGTGAAGCCAGGGATGCTCCGCTCCGTGGCCACGCGACGGGCGCGCAGGCTGCGCCTCGCCAGGTCCGACAGGGCCGTGCCGACGGAGACCCCCCGTTCCGCCGCCAGCGCACGTGCACCGGCCAGCACGTCGTCGTCGACATTGAGCGTGGTTCGCATCGCTTCATCAGGGTATCACGTCATCACCGGCCATGACCACAACTGAATCGCCTGAATCACCCTCGAACCCGCGGCGCAACCAGCCGACCGACACCCTCGGCAACCGGGTTGTCGTGCCGAAGTAACGGGCCTGGATGGCCGTGCCGTACGGCTATCTGCCGGCGGAAACCACCATTGCCTGGCGGGTCGCCGGACCGGCACAAACGAGGCGCCAGAGGGCTGGCGGTCCGCAACCAAGTGAAGTGGAGGATGGCCGCAGCAGCCGACTTGCATTCGAGAGCGCCATGGCCCTCGCCGACGCTACTCGTCCCGCAGCGCAACGAGCGGATCCACGCCCATCGCCCGCCGCGCCGGCAAATAGCAGGCCGCGAGCCCCGTCACGACGAACACGACCACCACCGCCGCATAGACGCCGGGGTCGGCAGCCTGGGTCTCGAAGAGGAAGCTCGACAGCGTCCTCGACAGCGCCGCCGCGGCGGCCGTGCCGACCACGAGCCCCGCCGCCACCAGGACCAGCCCCTGCCGCAGCACCATGGCCAGGATGGACCGGCGCTCGGCCCCCAGGGCCAGCCGCAGGCCGAACTCGCGGGTGCGGTGGCTGACGGAGGTGGCGATGACGGCGGCGATGCCGCTGACGGTGATGAAGAAGGCCAGCCCCGCGAAGAGGCTCAGCAGCATCACCGAGAGCCGCCGCGTCGCGGTGGTGCCGGCGCGGGTCTCGGCCAGGGTGCGGAAGCTCTCGACCGGCTGCTCGGGGTCGACGGCGTGCACGGCGTCGCGCACCTGGGCGCTCAGGGCCCGCGGGTCGCCCTGCGCGCGCACGAGGACGCGGGTCGGCGAGCCGGCGCCCTGCAGGAACGGCCGGTAGAGCTGGTCGGGCGGCTCGCGGTCGAGGCCGTGGTCGCGCACGTCGCCGACGACGCCGACGATGGTCACCCAGGTCTCGCCGTCGTCGAGGGTGACGCGTTGCTGCAGCGGCGTCTCGCCGTCGCGCCAGTGCCGCTCGGCCAGCGAGCGGCTGACCACCGCCACCGGCGTCGTTTCGGCGTCGTCGAGCCGGGTGAAGGTGCGGCCGGCGAGCAGGGGGACCCCGACGGCCGGGAAGTAGTCGGGGCTGACCACCCGCGTCTCCAGCTCCGGCCGCAGGTCGGGGTCCTCGTAGGTGCGGCCCTCGATGGCGAATTGCTGCTGCTGCCCCACCTCGCTCGCCATGGGGAACCCGTTGGCGACCGCCGCGGCGGTCAGCCCGGGCCGGCCCTCGAGGCGCGCGAGGACGTCGGCGAAGAGCTGGCGGCGGCTCTCCTGGGTCGTGTACTTCGACCAGTTGGGGAAGACCTCCGCCGTCAGCACGCGCTCGGCGTCGAATCCGGCGTCGACCTGCTGCAGCCGGTAGAAGCTGGTCAGGAGCAGCCCCGTGGCGATGAGGAGCACGAAGGCGGCGGCGACCTGCGACGCCGTCAGCAGCCCCCGCACCCGGTGGCGCGCGGGGGTGTCGGTGGTGTGCGCGCCGGCGTCCTTGAGGGCCGCGGACACGTCGCGCCGTCCCCCCAGGGCGGGGGCCGCGCCGAACGCGACCCCGGTCGCCAGCGACAGCCCGAGGGTGAACGCGAGCACCCGCCCGTCGACGGCCACCTCCGTCGTCCGGGTCGTGAACAGCGCCGCGAACGCCACCAGCAGGTCGAGGCTCAGCCACGCGATCAACAGGCCGAACGCGCCGGCGGCGAGGGCGAGGAGGCTCGCCTCGGTCACGAGCTGGCGGAGCAGGCGCCCGCGCCCCGCCCCGAGGGCCGACCGGAGGGCGAGCTCGCGCTCGCGGCGGCTCATCCGCGCCATGGTGAGGTTGGCGACGTTGGCGCACGCGATGAGCAGCACGAGCACGGTGGTGGCGAGCAGGACCAGCAGGGTGGGGCGCGCCTCGCGCGTCAGCTCGTCGGCGAGCGGCAGCGGGGTCGCCGTATAGCCGGAGTCGTCGGGATAGGTGTCGGGATGCGCGCGCTGCAGCCGCCCGGCGACGGTGGCCAGCTCCGCCCCGAAGCGGTCGACCCCGACGCCGGGCGCGAGCCGGCCGAAGGCGGTCATGCCGCGGAACGCGGTGCGGTCCTCTTCCATCCGGGCCTCGGCGCGGGCGCGGAAGGGGCAGGCCGACGTGGGCATGTAGACGTCGTTCTCGCGCGGGTACTGCGGGACCGGCGGCAGCACCCCGACCACCGTGTGGGGCCGGTCGTTCATCTCGAAGACCTGCCCGACGATGTCCGGGTCGGCGCCGAAGCGTTGCTGCCAGTAGGGGTAGCTGAGCACGAGCACCGCCTCGGCCCCGAGGTCGTCGTCGGCGTCGCGGAACGTCCGGCCGTGCAGGGGCCGCACGCCGAGCACGTCGAAGAAGTTCGCCGACACCACGCCGGTCAGCACGCGGTCCGGCTCGCCCCGGTTCAGCAGCGTGAACGACATGCCGTGGTACTCGACGAAGCCGTCGAGGGTCGCGAGCTGCTCGCGATAGTCGCCGATCTCCTTGACCGAGAAGGGAATGTTCGCCGAGCCGGCCCGCTGCGCCTGCTGCCGGGCGAGCACCAGCTCGTGCCCGTCGGCATAGGGCAGCGGCCGCAGCAGCACCCCGTCGACGAGGCTGAAGATGGCGGTGTTGGCGCCGATGCCGAGCCCGAGGGTCAGCACCACCGTCAAGGCGTAGCCCGGCGACCCGAGCAGGGAGCGCAGGCCGTAGCGGATGTCGCGTGTCAGCGTGTCCAGCATGGGTTCCTCTTCAAGGTCCCGCGCGCCCGCGCGGCGCGGGCCGGCGCAGCCCTCGGCGCGCCGGTCGCATCTCCCTGCGAGCGCCGGGCGGCCGGGGGCAGCCCCGCGAGGTCACGACACCCCTCGCGGCCGGGACCCCCGCCAGGCCTTTCCGAGGCGAGCACGCACAGCCGCGCTTCCCGTTCGCCGAACCCTGCTCGTCGGCGGCAGCGGCACGCACAACCTGCTTGGCCGTTCGCCCGACCCCACCGGCAGTGAGCGGCGTCGAGCGACACCCTGCTCGTCGGCGACAGCGGCACGCACAACCGCTTGTCCGGTCGCCCGGCCCCTACTCGTAGTCGGCGGCGTCGAGCGACAGCCGCACCACCTCGGCGTCGTTGCGGGCCACGACGTGCCGGTTCGCGAACGCGGGGTGCGCCCACAGCACCGCCCTGTCTCCCCACCGACCGGTGGCCCCGCCCTGGGTGCGCGTGGTCGGTGCGAGCAGCCGCGTCCGGTCGATCTCCCGGTAGCCCTCCGGGGTGAACCACGCGATGATCAGGTCGCCCGAGTCGTTGGTCACGAAGTAGCGGTCGCCGTTGCGCACGAAGTAGGCGGTGGCCCAGCGGTCCTGGGCGTTCATGCGATCGCTCTGCCACAGCCGCTCCCCGCTGGTGGCGTCGATGCCCCGCAGCTCGCCGTAGCTCCCGACGCCGTAGAGGTGGTCGCCGACCACGATCGGGGTCGAGAGGATGGCGTGCAGCGTGTCGGTCTGCTCGGGCAGCTCGCCGCGGTTGCGCCCGCGCCACAGCACCCGCGCGGCCGGCCGGTCGGAGTTGAGGGCAAGCATCATCGCGCCGTTGAAGAACTGGCTGACCACGAGGTAGCGCCCGCTGCGCACTGGCGTCGTGATCGACAGCCCGCCCCCGATGGCGAAAGGCTGCTCCCAGTAGACCTCGCCGGTCGCGGGGTCGAGCGACGTGATCGCGGTCGCGTGCCAGACGATGAGCTGCCGCGCCCCGCCCGCGTCGATGACGATCGGCGACGCGTAGCCGGTCTCGGAGTTGTTCTCGAGGGCCCGCCACACCTCCTCGCCGGTGGCCTTGTCGAAAGCGGCGATCTTGGCGTCGGGCTCGCCCCCGAGCACGACGATCAGCAGATCGCCCTCGACGAGCGGCGACTGCGACACGCCGTAGACGGGCACCGTCACGCCGTACTCGGCCTGGGTGTCGATGCGCCAGACGAGGTCGCCGGTCGCGGTGTCGAAGCACGACAGCATGCCCGCTGCCCCGAGGATGTAGACGCGGCCGCCTTCCACCGTGGGGGTGGCGCGGGGTCCGGTCGCGAACTTGAAGTGGATGTTGCGGTAGGTGGCCGGCCACTCTTGCGTCCACAGCAGGTCGCCGGTCTCCTCGTCGAGGACGACGAGCCGCTCGTTGCCGTCCATGGTGCGGCTGCCCGGCGTCTCCGCGTAGTCGAGGACGAAGACGCGCCCGTCGGCCACCGCCGGCCCCGCGAAGCCGCCGCGCACGGGCACCCGCCACTTGACGGCGAGGCCGTCGTCGGGGAACCGCTCGACGAGGCCGGTGTCGCGCCACACGGCGTCGCGGTCGACGCCGCGCCACTGCGGCCAGTCGTGGGTGTCACCCGCCTCCTGTGCGGACGTTGGGGCAACCAGAATCGACGCAAGCAGTAGCGCCGCAATACCGTAGCGACAAGTCAGGCGCGCCATTTCAAGACACTCCTGTCGTCCAAGGTTACGTACTCCGCCAGCAAGCGCCCTCTGTCGATGTCCATGCGGTAGCTCTTGGGGATACCGGCGCTTTGCTGGATTTCTCGGGCGGTTCGTGTGGGTGCATCGCCGCATTCCTGGATTTCCTGCGCGAACATGATCCCGAACAAATGCACCATCGTCTTTTTTCGAGCGTTTCCGGTGGTGGTCAGCCGCGCGCCTACCGGGTTGTCGTACATCTCCCTGAGAATCCTCGCGAGTTCCTGCTGGTCCATGGGCTGCGGTCTCTCCTGCCGTCCGAATCGCTTACTCGTAATCGGCCGCCGCGAGCGACACGCGCACCACCTCGGCGTCGTTGCGCGCGAACACGTGGCGGTTCGCGTATGCCGGATGCGCCCACAGCACCGGGCGGTCGACGTCTCGCCAGCGGCCGGAGCCGCCGCCGCGGGTGCGGGTGGTGGGCGTCAGCAGGTGCGTCCGGTCGACCTCCTCGTAGCCGGCCGGCGAGAAGCGCGCGATGACGAGGTCGCCGGTCTCGACGGAGATGAACGAGCGGTCCCGGTGCCGCACGAGGTGCGAGCTCGCCCAGCGGTCCTGGGGCACGAGCCGGTCGCTCGACCACAGCCGCTCGCCCGTCGCCGCGTCGACGCCGCGCAGCTCGCCGTAGCTGCTGAGCCCGTAGATCGCGTCGGCCGTCACGATCGGCGTCGACGTCATGGATCGCTGCACCGGGCGGTCGGTGCGGTTGGGGTTCGCACCCGTCCAGACCACGCGGGCGGCCGGGCGGTCGGGGTTGAGGGCCAGCATCAGGCCCCCGTTCTCGACCTGGGTGATGAGCAGGTAGCGCCCGCTGCGGACCGGCGTGCCGATGGTCAGGAGGCTCGCGAGCGGGAAATCGTGCTGCCACCAGATGGCACCGCTCGCCGGGTCGAGCGACGTGACCCCCGCGGGGTGCCAGACGATCAGCTGCCGCACGCCGCCGGCGGTGATGACGATCGGCGAGGAGTAGCCCGCCTCCGAGACCGTGTCGATCGCGCGCCACGCCTCGGCCCCCGTCGCCTTGTCGAACGCCACGACCATGGCGTCGGGCTCGCCGCCGAGCAGCGTGATCAGCAGGTCGCCCTCCACGAGGGGCGAGTGCGCGACGCCGTAGACCGGCACGGTGACGCCGTAGTCGGCCGCGGTGTCGATCTGCCAGAGCAGCTCGCCGGTGGCGGTTTCGAAGCACGACAGCATGCCGGCCGCGCCCAGGACGTGGACGCGATCGCCGTCGACGGTCGGCGTGGCCCTGGGTCCGGTGGCGAACACCGGCACGATGTTGCGGTAGGTGGTCGGCCATTCCCGCGTCCAGAGGACCGCTCCGGTCTCCTCGTCGAGGGCGACGAGCCGCTCGCGGCCGTCCATGGTGCGGGTGCCCGGCGTCTCCTGGTAGTCGAGGACGAAGACGCGTCCGTCGGCGACGGCCGGCCCCGCGAAGCCCGCGCGCACCGGCGCGCGCCACTTCACGATCAGCCCGTCGTCGGGGAACCGCTCGACGATGCCGGTCTCGCGCCACACCGCGTCCCGGTCGACGCCCCGCCACTGCGGCCAGTCCTCGGCGGCGAGCGGGACCGCCGCCAAACAGGCGAACGCGCACGCGATGGCGGTGGTCATCCGGGTCGGCAAGCGACGGTCAGGCATTCGGCTGCTCCACGTTCAATACGAGACGATGTCGGCCCGGCGCCGCACGACGTCCTCGATGGCGTCGAGCGTGTCGGGGCTCAATGCGAACCGTTCAAGGGCCGCCTGCAGATCCCGCCCGGTCTTCGGCGCGTTGAAGTGCTCCTTGATCGCCTGCGAGAACGACCGGCCCCTGCGCTTGTGCCGGCGCACGCCTCGGACGCGTCCAGGTCGATGGTGATGGTCTTGACGGTCATGCGCCCATCGTGCCCTTGAACCGTTCAGCCGTCAAATCTCCGGTGAGACCGGAGAGATCGCGACCGCCCGGACCTGCCGGACGGCTGGCCAACGATCAAGGGACAAATGGGCCTTTATTTATCCTTCACATAAGGATAAAATACCCGAATGGCGCAGGCGGAGCTCCCGCGGCTGAGGCGAGTCTTCGGTGAGCAGCTCACCGACTCGGTGCGGAAACCCCTGCCCGAGCTCACCCCGCGCCGCGTCTTCGGCAGGGTGCGCTTTCCCGGCAAGGTCACGGTCGTGACGGGCATGCGCCGCGCCGGCAAGACGACGTTCCTGCACCAGCTTCGCCGGGAGCGCATGGCAGAGGGCGCCCCCCGCGAGCGACTGCCCTACGTCTCGTTCGAGGACGAGCGCCTCGCGGACCTCGACGCGACCCGCCTCGACCTGTTGCTGTCCGAGTACCACCGCCGGTTTCCCGACGCGGACGACGGCGCGACGGTGACCTGGCACTTCGACGAGATCCAGGTCGTGCCGGGGTGGGAGCGGTTCGTCCGGCGCCTCCTCGATGCCGAGCGTACCGAGGTGTTCATCACCGGATCGTCGGCGGCCCTCCTGTCGCGCGAGATCGCAACCGCGCTCCGAGGCCGCGCGTGGCAGGTGCCGATGCATCCCTTCGGTTTCGAAGAGGCGCTGCGCCATCAGGGGCGGGGGCGCCCCGACGATCCCGCCGCCCTGGCCGCCCGTGAGCGCGCGCACCTCGAACGCGCCCTGCTGGACTGGCTCGACGCCGGGGGCTTTCCCGAGGCGCAGGGGCTGGACGCGTCGTCGCGGCGCCAGCTCCTTGGCGACTACGTCGACGTGGCGATACTGCGCGACGTCGTCGAACGCCACGCGGTGCGCAACGTCGCCGGTCTGCGATGGCTCGTGCGGCATCTGCTGGGCAACGCGGGCGGTCTGTTCAGCATCGAGAAGTTCCGCGCGGCGCTGCGGTCGCAGGGCCTCCCCATCGCCAAGGACACCCTGCATCAGCTGCTCGGCCATCTGGAAGACTGCTTTCTCGTGCGGATCGTCTGGATGGAATCGACGTCGGAACGCCAGCGCATGGTGAATCCGCGCAAGGCGTATCCGGTCGATGCGGGACTGATTTCCGTGTTCGACCGCACCGGGCGGGCCAACCTGGGACACGCGCTGGAGACGGCGGTCCTCGTCGAGCTGGAGCGCCGGCGGTTCGAGGTCACGTACGTGCGGACCCCCGAGGGCTACGAGGTCGACTTCCTCGCCCGCGACGCGGCCGGCGGGATGGAGCTGATCCAGGTGTGCGCCGACCTGTCGGACCCCTCCACGGCGGCGCGGGAGTTCCGCGCCCTCTCGGCCGCGGGAGAACTGTTTCCGCGCGCCCGCAAGCGTTTGCTGACCTTGACGGACGACCGCTTGCCCGCCGATCTGCCGGCCGGAACGGAAGTGCAGACCGCCTGCGACTGGTTCCTGCAAGACGCCCGGTGACTCCGCCGCCGCGCGAGCGCAGGCCGCCTGCGACTGGTTCTGACGCCCGGCGACTCCGCCGCCGCGCGAGTGCAGGCCCGGTGCGACTGGTTCTCCGGACGACCCCCGGCGCAGCACCAGCAACGCTACACCTTCGAGGAGTTCGTCGTCGGACCGTCCAACCAGTTCGCCCACGCGGCCGCCCGCGCCGTCGCCGAGGCCCCCGCGCGGTCCTACAACCCGCTGTTCATCTACGGCGGTCGACTCTGCCGCCGCGCGAGTGCAGGCCGCGTGCGACTGGTTCATTCGCTGCCGCGCAGTAACGCAGACTGCCGGAGGCGGATTGCCCGGAAACGCCGGGGCGAGCCCGCGGCCGCGCGGCTTTCCGCTACTGGTAGTCCTCGGCCGCCAGCGACAGCCGCACGACCTCGGCGTCGTTCCGCGCCACGACGTGCCGGTTCGCGAACGCGGGGTGCGCCCAGAGGACCGCCCGGTCGTCCCAGCGGCCGGAGGCGCCGCCGCGGGTGCGGGTGGTGGGCGTCAGCAGGTGGGTGCGGTCGACCTCCTCGTAGCCGGCCGGCGTGAAGCGGGCGAGGACGAGCTCGCCGGTCTCGTTGACGACGAACCAGCGGTCGCCGTTCTGCACCAGGTACGAGTTGGCCCACCGCTCGTGCGGGGTCAGCCGGTCGGTCGACCACAGCCGCTCGCCGGTGGCGGCGTCGAGGCCGCGGAACTCGCCGTAGCTGGAGAGGCCGTACAGGGCGTCGCCCGCGACCACCGGGGTCCCCAGCGTCGCGCCCTGCGGGGGCCGGTCGGTGCGGTTGGGGTTCCCGCGGCTCCAGAGGGGGCGCGCGGCCGGCCGGTCCGAGTTCAGGGCCATCATCAGGCCGCCGTTCTCCACCTGGGTCACGAGCAGGTAGCGTCCGCTCCGCACCGGGGTCCCGATGGTCAGCCCGCTCGCGACCACGAAGTCGTGCTGCCACCAGACCGCGCCGGTCGCCGGGTCGAGCGACGTCACCGCCGCCGCGTGCCACACGATGAGCTGGCGCACACCGCCCGCGGTGATGACGATCGGCGACGAGTAGCCCGGCTCGGAGGTCGTCTCGATGGCCCGCCATGCCTCTTCCCCGGTCATCTTGTCGAACGCCACCACCATCGCGTCGGGCTCGCCGCCGAGCAGGGCGATGAGGTGGCCGCCCTCGACCAGCGGCGACTGCGAGACGCCGAACACCGGCACCGTCACCCCGTAGTCGGCGGCGGTGTCCACCCGCCAGAGCAGGTCGCCGGTCTCGACCTCGAAGCACGACAGGGTCCCCGCGGCCCCGAGGATGTAGACGCGGTCGCCGTCCACGGTGGGCGTGGCCCGGGGGCCGATCGCGAACTTGAAGTGGATGTTGCGGTAGGCGGCGGGCCATTCCCGCGTCCAGAGCACGTCGCCGGTCTCCTCGTCGAGGACCAGCAGGCGCTCGTGACCGTCCATGGTGCGGCTGCCCGGCGTCTCCCGGTAGTCGAGGACGAAGACGCGTCCGCCGGCCACCGCCGGCCCCGCGAAGCCGCCGCGGATGGGCGTGCGCCACTTCACGATCAACCCGTCGTCGGCGAACCGCTCGACGACGCCCGTATCGCGCCACACCGCATCGCGGTCGACGCCCCGCCACTGCGGCCAGTCCTCGGCGTCGAGGGGGATGGTCGCGAGACAGGCAAGCGCGCACACGATCGCGATAGTCATCCGGGTCGGCAAGCGACGGTCAGGCATGGGCTGCTCCACGTTCAGTACGAAACGACGTCGACGCCCGGCACTCGATCGAAGTGCCTGCGGTTGCGAGTCACCAGCGGGACCTCATCGACGACCGCCGCAGCAGCGATCATCAGGTCCATCGTCGCGATGGTCTCCCCGCGCCGCTGGAGACCGGCCAGCAACTGCGCATAGACGGATGCGAATCGGTCGTCAGGATAGACGATTCCGAGGAAGCTCGTCAGCCCCTCGACCCTGGTCCGCTCGCGAGGGGGACTCGCCGACCGTTCCACGCCGACGTACAGCTCACAGGCGGCAAACACCGACAGAACCAATTCGTGCCCGCGCAGCGAGTCGAGCAGAACGTGAGCCGGTCCCCGACCCGACCGGGACGACTCGCGCAGCAGATCGACGAGAAAGGAAGTGTCGCAGTGGATCACAGATCCGCCGACCCGGCCGGGCTCTCGCCTCGGCGACGCACGACATCGTCGATGGCGTCGAGCGCGTCAGGGCTCAGCGCGAACCGCCCCAGCGCCGCCTGCAGATCCCGCCCGGTCTTGGGCGTGTCGAAGTGATCCTTGATCACCTGCGAGAATGACTGACCCCTGCGCTGGTGACGCCGGAGGGCTTCGTACGCCTCCAGGTCGATCGTGATGGTCTTGACGGCCATGCATTCATCGTGCCCTTGAACCGGCGGGTCGGTCAACCGGCGATGCGGGTGCGGGCGAGGACGCGCACTACTACAGACCTTCGGGGAAGTACCCGGCGGATCATCGAGTCAGAGGGGCACCCGGTCCACGGGCCCGACCCGCGGGCGATCCGATCCGGTCCGGTCGGAAGTCCGTCATAATGGTTAGTTCCACCTGTCACGGAGAACCGTCATGGCGACCTTCGAATCCAGAATCCACGCCCTGCGCATCGAGCCGCATCCGAACGCCGACCGCCTCGAGCTGGCCGCCGTCGGCGGCTTCCGCTGCGTCGTCGGGAAGGGCTCGTTCACCGACGGCGACCTCGCCGCGTACATCCCCGAGGGGTCGGTCTGCCCCGACTGGCTCATCGCCGAGCTCGGCCTCGAAGGCAAGCTCGCGGGGAGCAAGAAGAACCGCGTCAAGGCGGTGAAGCTGCGCGGCTCGCTGTCGCAGGGGCTCGTCTACCCGGTCCGCGACGGCATGGTCCGCGGCCGGCCGGTCGCCGAGGGCGACGAGGTGACGGAGCTGCTCGAGCTCGTGAAGTACGAGCCGCCCATCCCCATCGCCATGCAGGGGGAGGTGCGCCCGGTGCACGGCGCGACGCTCCGCTACGACATCGAGAACGTGAAGAAGTACCCCGACGAGCTGCGGGGCGGCGAGCCGGTGGTCATCACCGAGAAGCTGCACGGCACCTGGTGCTGCCTGGGGTGGCATCCCGACCACGGCCCCATCGTCACGTCGAAGGGGATGTCGGACCGCGGCATGGCCCTGATCCTGAACGAGGCGAACCAGACCAACCTCTACGTGCGCACGTGGCGCGCCTTCGAGGCCCCGTTCGAGACCGCGCGCGCCCGCGTCGCCGGGGACCGGCAGGCTTTCTACGTGCTCGGCGAGGTGTACGGCCGGGGCGTGCAGGACCTGCACTACGGCGAGCCGAACCCCGCGTTCCGGGTGTTCGACGCCTACGTCGGCGAGCCCGGCCGGGGCCGCTACCTGCCGCCGGACGAGGTCGAGTCGTCGCTCGGCGACCTGTTCCCGCTGGTGCCGGTGCTGTACCGAGGGCCGTTCAGCGCGGCGGTGATGCTGGAGCACACCGGCGGCGCAACCGCGCTCGGCGGCAAGCACGTGCGCGAGGGCGTGGTCGTGAAGCCCGCCGCGGAACGCGAGTCGGCCGAGTTCGGGCGAGTCATCCTCAAGAGCGTCTCGGGCGACTACCTGACGCGCAAGGGCGGCACGGAGTTCATCTGAGGCGGGCGGCGCCGGCCGCCGCGCGGAGCATCGTCCTGGCGGCGACCCGGTTGTTGAACAACGGCAATTCGGTAATGCAGATACTTCTGATCCTGGCGATGATCACCTCCGCGCGGAGCACCTGGCCGAGCGATGTCGCGATACGCGACAGGCGGAGGCCGGCCTCCACGTCCCCGTGCCGGGTCCGCCTCAAGCTCTTCACGCTCGCCGACGCCCTGATCCTGCGCAAGCTCGGGGCTTTGTCGAAACGCGACGGCGAGGCCGTCGCGGACGCTCTCGCCCGCTCGCTTGCCCCCGCCTGACCCCCGGAGCGAATTCCCCCGGCGCGGGCTCCCGGCGGCCCGAACGACCTTCCGGTCGTGGGTGGCGCATTCCGTGGACCTCGACAAAAGCCTTGACCTTCTACATATTGGTCTGCTACATGTAGAAGCTAGAGGCATCAAGCGATGAACGCACCCAAGACCGAACTGCCGCAGGGCACGCTGGACCTGCTGGTGCTGCAGGTGGCCGCCAACGGTCCGATTCACGGCTACGGCATCGCCCAGCGGATCAAGCAGTTCTCGCGCGACGTGCTGCAAGTTCCCCAGGGGTCGCTCTATCCGGCCCTCCACCGCCTGGAGAACCGGAAGCTCCTCGTGGCCGAGTGGAAGCCGTCGGACACCGGCCGAGACGCCAGGTTCTACCGGCTGACGCCGAAGGGCCGGGCCCGGCTTCAGGAGCAGACCGAGAGCCGGGCCCGGCTCGCCGAGGCCGTCGGCCTGATTCTCGGGACCGCCGGCGGAGGCGCGCGGTGAGCTGGTGGCGGCGCCTCCGGCACCGTGAGCGGCTCGAAGGCGACCTGGACCGCGAGCTGCGCGACCACGTCGAGCGGCAGGTGGCCGACCACGTCCGGGCCGGCCTGCCCGAGGACGAGGCGCGGCGCCGGGCGCGCCTGGAGTTCGGCGGCCTCGACCAGGTCAAGGAGCTGTGCCGCGACGCGCGCGGGACGCGGTGGATCGAAGGCGTCTCGCGCGACCTGCGCTACGCGGTCCGCCGCCTCGCGAGAGACCGCTCCCTCGTCGCCCTGGCCGTCTCGACGCTGGGGCTGGGCATCGGCCTCAACGTCACCATCTTCACGATGGTCCACGCGATCTTCGTCCGCGGCCTGCCCTACGAGGACCCCGGTCGCCTGGTCAGCGTCTCGCCGGGGCGCGACCCCGTTGACGCGTACCAGCGCGTGTCGCTTCCCGACTTCGAGGACTACCGTCGCGACGCGGCCACGCTGAGCGGCCTCGCCGCGTTCACGGTCGACAGCCGGACGAGCCTGAGCGGCGACGAGCACGGACCGCAGCCGCGGAACAGCTCGCTCGTCACGCCGAATACGTTCGGTCTCCTCGGCCAACCGGTCCTGCTGGGGCGCGACTTCCGCGCCGCGGACGGCCGCCGCGGCGCCGACGGAACGGTGATCCTCGGCTATCGCGTGTGGCGGGAACGCTACGGGGGGAACCCCGACGTCGTCGGACGCATCGTGCGCGTCGACGGCGAGCCCTCGACCGTCATCGGCGTGATGCCCGAGGGGGTGCGTTTTCCGTTCCGGGCGGAGTTCTGGCAGGCCCTCCGCCCGACCGAGGTCCTCGAGCGCCGCGATGCCCGCGCGCTGGCCACCGTCGGACGCCTGCGGCCCGGCGTGGCGATCGAGGAGGCCCGGGCCGAGATACGCACCATCGCCGAGCGACTCCGGGCGCAGCATCCCGCCACCAACGAGGACGTCCGCGCCACCGTGCAATCGTTCAACGACTGGGCGACCGGTGCGAACGTCCGGTTGATCTACCGGACGCTGGCCGGCGCCGTGGCGTTCGTCCTCCTCATCGCCTGCGCCAACGTCGCCAGCCTCCTGATTGCGCGGTCGGCGCAGCGTGCGCACGAGTTCGCGATCCGGTTCGCGCAGGGCGCCACCCGGTGGCAGGTCGTCCGGCAGTTGTCGGCGGAGAGCCTCGTCCTCGGAGGCGCGGGCGGCCTCGCCGGTCTCGCGGTGGCGGCGGGCGGCGTGCGGCTGGCCGAGGTCCTCACTCGCGACATGGGCATGCCGCCGTGGATGGCGTTCACGATCGACCCGCCGGTCGTCGCCTTCTTCATCGGTCTCTGCATCGCGACGACGCTGCTCTTCGGTCTCGCACCGCTGCTGCACCTCGCGCGGGCGCCGGTCGGAGGGCTGCTGCAGGAGGGCACCCGGTCGGGAACCCGGAGCCTCCGCGCGCGCCGCCTGAGCTCCGCGATGCTCGTCGTCGAAGCGACGCTGGCGCTCGTCCTGCTGGGCGGGACGGGGTTGATGCTGCGGAGCCTCGACAAGCTCTACCGCGTCGACCTGGGGTTCGATCTCGACCGCGTCCTGTACGGAGAGGTCACGCTGCCCTCGGCGAGGTACTCGGAGCCGGAGGAGCGGGTCCGCTTCGTCACCCGGCTCGAGGACCGGCTGAACGCGTCGCGCGGCGTGCGCGCGGCCAGCGTGGTGACCAATCGGTCGACCGCGGTGCTCGAGCTGGCCGGCCGGCCGGCGTCCGAGGAGCCGCGGGGCGAGGTGCTGGTGCTGGGCGTCGGCCCGCGCTACTTCGAGTCGCTGGACGCGCGAATCCTGCGCGGCCGGGCCCTGACCCGGGACGACGGGCGGCCCGGGTCCGAAGCAGCCGTCGTCAACGCCAGGTTCGCCGAGCTGTTCCTCGACGGCGACGACGCGCTCGGCCGCCGTATCCGGGTCCGGGCGCCGGACGAGCCGGTGGGCCCCTGGCTGACGATCGTCGGCATCGGTTCGAACATCCACTCGGGAGACCTCCGCAGACGCGATCCCCCTCCTGTCGTGCATGTGCCGTACCGCATGGCGCCGGGACGCTGGTTCGGTCTCCAGGTCCTGACGGAGAACGCCCCCGCGGGGTTCGCTCCGCGTCTGCGCGCCGCGGTGCGCGCGCTCGACCCCGACCTGCCCGTATACCGCGCCCAGTCGATGACGGTCCTGCTCGATGACACGCGCTGGTGGTTCGTGGTGCTGAGCGGCGCGCTCGGCGTGTTCGCGGTGTTCGCGGTCGTCCTCGCGGCGGTGGGAATCTACGCGGTCACGGCGTGCTCGGTGGCCCAGCGGACGCGGGAGATCGGAATCCGCATGGCGCTCGGCGCCCTGCCGCACCAGATAGCCTGGAGCGCCGTCGGGCGCGTGCTCGCGCACGTCGGCGCCGGCCTGATCCTCGGGGTGGCGGGCGCCCTCGCCGTCGGTCGGGTGATCGAGGGCCTGTTGTTCCATGTCTCCCCCGTCGATCCATTGACCCTGGCGGCCGTGCCACTGATCTTCGTGGCGCTGGTGGCCGCGGCGTGCGCGGGACCCGTCCGACGCGCGCTCTCGCTCGCTCCGTCGGCCGTGCTGCGTCTCGAGTAGCCGGCTGCCGGAGCGATCTCCGCTGCGACGCACGACAGTTCGGCCCGCCCCGGCGCGGGCGAGGGAGTCCCGGAATGCGCATCCGATGTCGCGGTGGCAGCTCGTTCGATGCAGTGAAATCCGGCAGCAGCCGGAGGCTGTTGTACGCATCGGTCTCACTCCTCGCCGGCGCCGCCGTCGTGCTCGAGGCGGCCCTCCCGCAGGGCGACCTGCCCGACGTCCGCGCGATCGTCGTCGAGGCGGTCGAACGCATGGGCGAGGAGTTGAGGGCGGCCGGGAGCTATCGGGCGCTGATGACGAGCGAGAGCCGGGCGTTCGGCGGAAGCGGCGAGGTCACCGAGGAGACGCGGGTGGAGTGGGAGGCCGTCCCCCTCGACGGCGCCACGTTCACGCGGCGACTGCAGATCGACGGCCGGCCCCTGACCGAGGACGAGCGCACGCGAGAGCAGGAGCGCGAGGCCGAGTTTCGCGAGCGGCTTCGCCGACTGCGCGCGGGAGAGACCCAACCGGAAGACGACGAGAACAGGGTCGTCTTCGACGAAGAGCTCGTCGCCCGCTACCACCTGACCCCCGACAGCGAGGAACCGTTGCGCGACCGGCCGAGCTACCGGATCGCCTTCGCGCCGCGCGACGGCGACCTGCCGGTGCGAAGAGCCATCGACCGCGCCCTCAACCGGGTTCGCGGCCGGATCTGGATCGATCGGGAGACGCGCGAGGTGGCCCGTCTGGAGTTCGAGCTGATCGACCGCGTGCGCCTGTGGTGGGGGTTGGTCGGCACCATCCACCACTTCCGCGGCTCCCTCGACCGCGGGCCCGTGCTGGACGGCATCTGGGGCAATCTGCAGGACGAGAGCTACAGCGACATCCGCTTCTTCTTCAGCCGATCGCGGCAGGCATCGATCCGGCAGTGGCGCGCCTATGCCTGGACGGAGACGCCGGCAACGGAAGAGGCATCCGCTGGGGGGAACCTCGATGACGTCGACGGAGGCGCACGGTGAGCTGGTGAAACCGCCCTCGACGCCGGCACCGCGATGTTCAGCTGCGCCGTTCTCCGGTCTCGTCCGGGGCCTTGATGTGAAAATCGGACGCACGGCGTCCAATTTTCACGGTATTTGATCAACGCACGAGCGCGCCCACCGCGACCCGCTCGATGCGGTCGGCGATCGACGACCTCGGGTTGAGCCGCCTCGGCGTGATCCACGCCGGCGACCACAGCTTCCCGCTGGCCGCGCGCGTGCGCGCGATCGCGGGAACTGGCCGGGCGCGTGCGCGCGGTCGCAGGAACGCGAAATCGTGGAAGATATCTGCGCCTTCCGGACGGCGCCGAGGACCACCGAGACGCGGACCACGGCAAATCAGTATTCGACCACCGCGACGCCCAGCATCTGGCCGAGCGACGTCGCGATACGCCACTGGCGCCAGACCGGTCTTCACATGCCGGACTGGCGTTCGTCGAACCCGGGTCGCCGTTGCCCTCATATGTCACAGGATGAGCTGCTTGAGGGCCTGCGCGCGGCCACGGCTGACAGTCAGGGTCGCACCGCCCTTCAGAGTCACACGATAACGGCTGCTTCCCGCGGGCTCCACCTCCAGAATCTGATCGAGGCGCACGATCGCGGAGCGATGTACGCGCAGGAACTCGGCTGGATCCAACCGCTCTTCGAGTTCGTTGAGCGTACGGTACACCAGATAACTCTTGCCGGCGGCGTGAATCCGCGCGTAGTCCCCTTGCGCCTGTATCCAGCCGATGGCCGAGACGGCGACGGGTACGATGCGGCGCCCCTCGGGCACGAGCAGCCGGTCGGGGCGGCGTCCAAGATCACGCAGAAGGCGCGGGACGCCATCGGCGGCCGTGCCGCGCCGTCGGTATTCCCGCAGTCGCCCGATCGTCTCCGCGAAACGAGATTCCGTGAAGGGCTTCACGAGGTAATCCACGGCATTCATCTCGAACGCGCGCACCGCGTAGCGGTCATACGCGGTCGCAAAGACGAGGGCGGGCAGCGGTTGCTGTTGCCCAATGTCGTCGAGGACCTCGAACAGGTCGCGCCCCGGCATTCGGATGTCGAGCATGGCTGCGTCCGCTCCCCCCAGTTCGAGCGCAGCAGCCAATGCAGCCACGTCGACGCACTCGTGCACGATGCTCACGTCGCTGCACCGGGCCACGTAGTCCCGCACCAGCCCTCGTGCCAGCGGCTCGTCGTCGGCCACGATCAGGCGCAGGCGGTCAGGAGACATTGACAGCAGATGAAGAGAAGCCGCCCGGTCGCTCGGGCTCCGCCGGGAGGTCCAGACTCACCGTGAAGCCTCCTCTCTCTTCGCGGGACATGCTCAGCAGGGCCCCATTGTCCCCGTATGTCGCACGGAGACGTCGTCGAGTCAGGTCGATACCCCTGCCGCCCGTACCCTGCGAGACCTTCGGACCGCTCCCGGTGTCGGATACGGCCACGTGTACGCGGGCGCCCTGACGATGCGCCGTGACGCGCACCTCGCCCTGCCGCGTGTACGGCTGAATGCCATGCTTGACGGCGTTCTCGACGAGTGGCTGCAGCAGGAATGGGGGTACAGTTACCTGCTCCGTATCGCCGTCCACGTCGATGGTGAATCGCAGCCGATCCTCGAATCGGACCTGCTCGATCCTCAGGTAGTCACGAATCGTGTCCAGCTCGCGCTCCAGAAGAACGAGCGGTTCGTCGAGACGATCGAACACGGACTGCAGAAGCGAGGCCAAGCGTTCGAGCATCGCCTTCGCCCTCGTCGAGTCGTGCTCGACGAGGGCGAGGATCGAGTTGAGCGAGTTGAGCAGGAAGTGCGGCTGCAGTTGTGACTTGATCGCGGTCAGCTCCGCGTCCCGCGCCAGGAGTTCGAGCTCGGCTTCGCGTTGCTGGCGGAGCCGCTCCCGGTCGAAGCTCTCGACGATGACGCCGAGTCCGACCGCCGCGGTATACAAGGACGCGGCGCTGAGCAGTTGCAGCGTCCAGCTATCCGCGTATGCGACTTGCCAGAAGTTCTCCCCGTACCTCAGACGCGCGAAGATCGCCTCGGCCGCGCCCCAGACCGCGAGCGCTCCGACCCCCACGGCGACATGAACGGACACCGCGTACAGAGGGCGGCGCTTCCAGAGCTCAAGGCAGGCATGCGCACGCCACACCTGCCAGACCACGATGCCCAGCACCGCATGGCTGAGAATCGAGGCCGGGAACCCGTACTCCAGCGACACCGCCCCCGACGCATCCAGCGCGACCGCGTGGATCACGGCAACCGTACTCCAGCCGGCCACAACCAACCAGATGCGGTAGCGCCTGCCGGGACCCGACGGATCGACAACCTGTGCCACGCCTACCCCCTGACCAGCGAGGCCCCGCCTCGGACGAGGCATGTCGGCCTCCGCATCTGCCGACCGTGGAAGCGGACTCCGGCTGCACTCCGGCCGCGGCGCGAAGCCGCCTTCATGGTCGCCGGGAGGCGATGACGCCGTGGACTGGCCGCTGAGGAGCCCATCGACCGGAATCCCACCAAGGTAACACGCTTCGCCGCCGCGGTGTCGGGTCAAGGTCGACCCGCGCCGTTCAGGGCCGGCAGCAGCACGAGCTTCACCCACCCCGAATCGGGTGCCAGCGACAGAGCCGCATCGTACTCGGCACGGGCGCCCGCGGCGTCGTTCCGTCTGGCGAGTGTCTGGCCAAGCCAGACGTGGGCGTCGAACCGTCCCCAGTTGGGCCACGGCTTGTCCAGAGGCTCGCGCGAGAACAGATCGAGGCTGCGACGCAGCAACCGCTCCGCACTGTCAAGGCCACCGCCGAACCGGGCTGGCCTGTGAAACGCACTGATGCCTTGCAGGAGCCGGACACGCGGATTGTCGGGCGCCGCCGCCGCGGCGCGATCGAGCGCGCCCGTGGCGCGCACGCCCAACACGACACCTCTGGACGCATCCCGCCCGATCTGCAAACCGTAGAGTGACCCGAGCAACGCGCGCGCTTCGGCGTATTCCGGATCGTCGTCGTCGAGGGCCTCCAGCCGCTCCACCGCGTCATCGAGTAGGTCAGCCTGTTCCTGCCGGGGAACGTCCCCCAGGTTGGCCAACCGGTACCCGACGTACGCGATCGCGTACTCCAACAATGATTGCGTGGGGGCCTCTTCCGCCGGGCGCATCTGTCGTCTCAGCAGATCGATCCGAACCGCCCGGAGCTCTTGTCCGGATCCCGTCAGTGCCGCGCGTTCGAGTCGCTCGGTGAGCTCTGACCACGCGAGCTCCTGGCGCAGGGGGAGTCCTGTCACAGTCATCGCCGCGACCAATGCGACTGCTACGATGTGAGTGCCTGCCATGGTTACCTCCTGAGGGAAACCCCGACATATACCGAGCGGGGCGCCGCGTTGACGACCGGCTGCCGTGACGTATAGTCGGGCGCGTAGACGTAGTCGAAGAAGTTCGCCCGTCCGAGGACGTTATCGAAGGCCGCAAAGAGGATCGCCACCCCGTCGCCGGCCGGTACGAGCCAGTTCCAGGCGAGATCGAGCCGTTCGTAACGCGGGAAGCGCTCCGAGTTTACCGGACCGAAGACGGGAAGGAAGCCGTCGCCGACCGCGCGGCCATCGACGATCGGGGTATGAGGTCGGCCGGCGGCCGACCGCCACGACGCACTCACGCTCACACTGTTCGAGAGGGGCACGCGGGTGATGACCTGTACCCACCGGGGAATCTCGAAGTCCGGTGTCCAGGTCCCGTCCGGCAGGTCGTATCGCTCGCGCTGATCGACCGGCGTCCATCGCCGCTCGGCTCGCAGCCAGCTCGCGGTGCCGCGCACCTCGAGTCGGCTCGACAGCCACTGGACGAACAGATCGACCCCGCGGGCCGAGCCGTACCCGTCGGCGGTATACCCTCGGACGTAATCTTCCAGAGGGAGGTCGGCGTACGTCTTCACGAACCCCTCGACCCGAACGTAGAAGCCTTCGGTCTCGCGACCGGCCTCGTACCCGGCAACATAGTGCAGCGCCCGCATGGGTGGCAGGCGCGATGCCCCCCGCTCGCGGTCGTAGTACGAGGGCGAAGGAGCCTGATGGTACACGCCGGTTGCGAGGCGGAGCGCATGCGTGCGGCCCAGACCGATGCGAATGTTGACCCGCGGGTCGACGGTGGTCGCGCGCGCCAGACCGAACCGGTCGGCGCGTGCCCCGATCGTGGTCGACACGGCCCCTGTGTGTGTCGTGGCCTCCAGATACGTGCCTCCGAACCAGTCATCGACGACGGCATCGAACCGAACCCCACCAGAAACGCCGCCCAGGTCGCCGCCTCTCACCGGCACGCGCCCCGTAATCGACGTCTCGGCGAGAGAGCCATTGGCGCCGACGCGCCAGTCGACCGCGCTGGTCGATGGTGCGCCGAGATCGAAACGCCACGATGCCACGCGGTCCGCAATCGTCCGGTCCAGGATGCCGACGTTGGTACCCCGCTCGTAGTCGTCGCGGCCGAAAGACGCCGAGGCCGCCCAGCCTCCAAGCGCACCATCCCACCGCGTGCCGACGAACCCGTGTGCAGTCGAGGCCTGCAGCAACCCCGTGAACGCGTCTTGCTCCACTCCGACGCCCACTCGGTCCCGCTGCATCAACGAAAAGGCCTTCAGCCGACCGCCTCTTCCCAGATTCCACGTGAACCCGGCGGACCCGTCCCAGCCCTCGGGTGGCGGATCGAACGGTCGCGGGCTGCCGTTGACGGCGAAGAGGACGCCGGTGAAGGTTCGATTGAACGCGCCGCGCACGGCGAATCGGTCCCCCGCCGGCGCGGCGATGGAGGCGGAGGCGCCGGCGAGTCCAACCGTCGCGACCGTCTGTGGCGTTTCGGGCCGCTCGGGCCCGCGCAGGTCGAGGATACCGCTGAGGGCATTGCCGTAGCGAGCGGAGAAGCCGCCCGTACTGAAGCTGAGCCCTGAAATGAGCAGCGGGTCGACGGTGCCCCGAAATCCGCCGGTCGGTGTCTCATGACGATAGGGATGGGCGATTACGGCGTCATCGAGCGACACCAGGACTTCGCTGACGTCGCCGCCGCGCACGAACAGACCGGCGGCGTCGTCAGGTGCGCTGACGCCCGGCAGCGTCTGCAGGGCTCTGAAGACATCGGCGTCCGCGCCGGGCGTCTGGTAGACCTGGACAGGTTCGAGCAGGAAGGGACGCGCGACCGCCTCCTCGGGTGACGGCGCCGTGACGGTGACTTGATCCCGCAGGCGGCGGATCGCCAGCACGACGTCGAGTCTGGCGCCGCGGCTCGCCTCGAAAATGGACTCGTGGGGGTCGAACCCGGGTAGCGTCACGACCGTTCGGTAACGCGCGCCGGACACCAGGGCGATCTCGAAGCGGCCCTGGGCGTCTGAAACGGCGACGAGAGCATCGTCGATTTCGATCGTGGCGCCGGGCAGCGGCAGACCTGTCGTGTCACGAACGGTGCCCACGACGCGAGTCGAACGGTCTGGTTGGATCGGACGCTGCTCGGCGGCGACTGCGTCAGACGGCTGAACCAGGAAGAGGACCAGTGCCAGCGTTGTCATACTCCCTGAGTACCACGAGGCCCATCGCCCAGGAACCCGGTATTCGGTGAGCGTCACCAGGAGTCGCCCAACGACACGCCGGGTTTGTCATCCGGGAGGCATCGACGACGAGGCTCTCCTCGTGGAGCGCGAGGAGGCTCCGCAGCATCAACGCGGCCCGCCAGCGGCATCAGGGTCGGCGCGACTTCTCGTCGACGACCCCGCCGTCCACCGGCGGGCGCGAAACCGACGGCACCCCGGCCGGTCCGGCCGCTGTCCTTCAAGGGGTCGTGCACGTTCGTCTTCGACGCGTGCAGGGAGGGCGCGACGCCGGGGGCGAGCCCGGACGCCCTTCAAAATACGCCTTGATCTTCTACATATCCGACTGCTATATGTAGAAGCAGAAGGCATTCAGACGATGAACGCACCCAAGACCGAACTGCCGCAGGGCACGCTGGACCTGCTGGTGCTGCAGGTGGCCGCCAACGGTCCGATTCACGGCTACGGCATCGCCCAGCGGATCAAGCAGATCTCGCGCGACGTGCTGCAAGTTCCCCAGGGGTCGCTCGATCCGGCCCTCCACCGCCTGGAGAACCGCAAGCTCCTCGTGGCCGAGTGGAAACCGTCGGACACCGGCCGCGACGCCAGGTTCTACCGGCTGACGCCGAAGGGCCGGGCCCGGCTGCAGGAGCAGACCGAGAGCTGGGCCCGGCTCGCCGAGGCCGTCGGCCTGATTCTCGGGACGGCGGGCGGAGGCGCGCGGTGAGCTGGTGGCGGCGCCTCCGGCACCGTGAGCGGCTCGAAGGCGACCTGGACCGCGAGCTGCGCGACCACGTCGAGCGGCAGGTGGCCGAGCACGTCCGGGCCGGCCTGCCCGAGGACGAGGCGCGCCGACGCGCGCGCCTGGAGTTCGGCGGCCTGGACCAGATCAAGGAGCTGTGCCGCGACGCGCGCGGCGCACGGTGGCTCTATGACCTCGGGCGCGACCTGCGCTACGCGCTGCGACGGCAGTTCACGGGCCGCCGCTCGGGGGTTTCCGTGTTCGCCGTCGCCGCCCTGGCCCTGGGCATCGGCGCCGGCACCGCGATGTTCAGCGTGCTCGATGCCGTCGTGCTCCGACCCCTGCCGTTTCCGCAGGAGGACCGCCTCGTCGTCGGGTGGAAGACCAGCCGGACCGACCCGGGGCGCCTCATCGAGCTTTCCTATCCCGAGTTCCTGGCGTGGCAGGCGCAGTCGACGAGCTTCGACAGCCTGGCCGCCCTGCCGACCACCGTCTACGGGTACAGCTACGTCCTGACCGGCCGCGGCGATCCGGTCACCGTCGAGAGCGCACGCGTCACCGGCGAGTTCTTCGACGCCCTTGCGGTGCCGCCCCTCCTCGGGCGCACCTTCCGGGCGGCGGACGACCGCGAGGGAGCCCGGCCGACCGTCGTCCTCACCCACGCGTTCTGGACGAACGTCCTCGGCGCGGACCCCGGCGTCGTGGGGTCCGGCCTGACGCTGACCGGCGTCGACTTCACGGTGATCGGCGTGCTCCCGGCCGGGTTCGTCTTCCCCCGGGGGGTGGACGTCTTCACGGCGCTCGGCACGCGGCCGGGACTGGCGAACAACCGCACCGTGTTCCTTCAGGTGGTCGGGCGCCTGCGCCCGGGCGTGTCGTGGGAGCAGGCGGCCTCCGAGCTCGACGGCATCGTGGCGAGACGGGAGGCGCAACGGCCGGGAGCGACCATCGGGGACCAGACCGCGGCGCTCACGCCGTTGCGCGATCACGTGCTGGGAGGCAGCCGGCTCGTCGCGTCGCTGCTGTTCGCCGGGGCGGTCGTGCTGCTGCTGGTGGCCGGCGTCAACCTCGGCGGACTGCTGGCGACGCGCGCGGCCCGGCGCGGCGGCGAGGTGGCGCTGCGTCTCGGCCTGGGCGCCTCGACCCGTCATCTCGTCCGCCAGTTCGCCGCGGAGGGGCTGGTTCTGGCGACCGTCGGCGCCATCGCGGGGATCGGTCTCGCCGTCGTGCTGCTGGACGCCGTGGTCGCCCTGGCGCCGGAGGACATTGCGCGGATGGCGTCCGCCTCGATCGACGGCGGGTCGCTCCTGTTCGCCGCGGCGTGCCTCGTGGCGCTGACCCTCGGGATGAGCTCCGTCGCACTGTTGCTGGTTCGCGCCCCGTCCATCGACACGCTCCTGCGCCGGAGCGCCGTCGGCGCGGGGGGCTCGACCCGCGCCGCGCGCGTCGGCGGCGCACTGGTCACCGTCGAGGTGATGGGAACGGTGGCGCTGCTCGTCATCGCCTGCGCCCTCGCCGTGAGCTTCGCCAACCTGCGCGGCGCGAACGTGGGCTTCGACCGCGAGGGCGTCCTGACGGCATCCGTGAACCCGAGCCGCGCGCGCTATCCCGACGCGGCGGCGCGGCGTCGGTTCTTCCGGGACGTGATGGCGCGACTCGAGGCGAACGCCGAGGTGGAGGCGGCCGGCGCGGCGCTGCTGCGGCCCCTGGAGGGCGCCATCGGGTGGGACCTGCCCTACGCGCTGCCCGGCCAGAGCCCCGAGGACGCGGCCGGCAACTCCATCCTGAACCTGGAGGTCGTGACGCCCGCCTGGTTCGACGCCATCGGCACCCCGCTGCTGGCCGGCCGCGCCTTCGCCGAAACGGACGGCCTGCCCGTCGCCAGCCCCGGGCCGGACCCCGCGGCGCAGCCCACCGACGAGTCCACGGCCCGGCCCGGGCCGCCGGCGGCCGTCGAGTCCACGGTCGAGCCCCGGCCGCTCGTGGCCATCGTCAGCGAAAGCACCGCTCGCGAGATGTACGGGTCCCCGCTGGAAGCCGTCGGCCGGCACTTCGTCGGCGGCCGCAACGCACCGCGCTCCTATCGCATCGTCGGTGTCGTGGCCGACGGCCGCTACCGCCGCGTGCACGAAGTCAGCCGAGACGTGTTCCTGCCCTATACCCAGACCACCATTCCGCTACGGTACGTCGTGGTCCGCACATCCGCGGGCCCCGCCGCCGCGCGGGGCATGCTGCGCCGTGCCCTCGCCGAGACGGACCCCGAACAGCCGATGAGCGCCGACCTCACGACGACGGAGCTCGTCGAGCGGGCGCTGTCGAGGGAGCGGTTCCAGAGTGCCCTGCTGCTCCCGTTCGGGCTCGGGTCCGCCCTGCTGGCGGCAATCGGCGTGTACGGCATGGTGAGCGATGTCGCGAACCGCCGACGGCGCGAGCTCGCGCTCCGACAGGCCCTGGGCGCGACCCGAATCCGGGCGGTGTCGTGGCTGCTCCGCTCGACCCTGGCGTGCGTTCTGGCCGGCCTGGGCACCGGCGTGCTCGTGGCCGCCACGGCGGGCCGCACGCTGAACCTGATCCTGTTCGAGACAGCCCTCGCGAACCCGTGGATCATCGTCACCGTCTGCTGCCTGATTCTCGGCGTCTCGCTCGCCGCCTGCGCCGGGCCGGCGGCGCGCGTGGCGCGGCTCGACATCGGCGCGGAGCTGCGACAGTGAGAGCGCTTGCACCCGCATCGCGGGCGCGGCCGTGCTCTTCTCCGGTCTCGTCCTTACCCTTTGTGTGAAAATTGGACGCACGGCGTCCAATTTTCATGGTAGACGCCCTGGAGTCGACGTACATGCTGCGGAGCTTGAAGCCCTGGAGCGCGAATCTCAAGAAGCGGCAGGTGAAAGCTCCCAAGGTGTACATCCGCGACTCCGGACTCCTCCACCACTTCCTGGGCGTGACCACCCGGACCGAGCTCGAGCGTCATCCCAAGATCGGCGCGTCGTGGGAGGGCTTCATCATCGAGAACCTCATCCAGGCCCTCGGCGTCGACGAGCGGCATTGCTACTTCTGGGGAACGCACTCGGGGACGGAGGTCGACCTCGTCGTGCAACGCGGACCGCGGTTGCGAGGCTTCGAGATCAAGCGCACGAGCGCACCCACCCTGACCCGCTCCATGCGCGCGGCGATCGACGACCTCGGGTTGAGCCGGCTCGACGTGATCCACGCCGGCGATCACAGCTTCCCGCTGGCGAAGCGCGTGCGCGCGGTGGCGGGAACGCGAATCGTGGAAGATATCTGAGCCTTCCAGACGGCCCGCCGAGGCTCAACCCGGGGACGCGGACGACGGCAAGGCCAGTGATCGCCAGGCCGGTCTCCACGCGCCCTGCCGGGTCCGCCTCAAGCTCTTCACGCTCGACGACGCCCTGATGGTGCGCAAGCTCGGGGCCCTGTCGAAACGCGACGGCCAGGCCGTTTCGCACGCGCTCTCGCGATCTCTCGCCGTCTGACCCTCGATCGGCTCCCCTCCGCAGCTCCCGGCGGCCTGAACGCCTTGACCTTCTACACGTGATCCTTTATATGTAGAAGAAAGAGGCATCAAGCGATGAACGCACCCAAGACCGAACTGCCCCAGGGCACCCTCGACCTGCTGGTGCTGCAGGTGGCCGCCAACGGGCCGATTCACGGCTATGGCATCGCCCAGCGCATCAGGCAGATCTCGCGCGACGTGCTGCGAGTGCCGCAGGGGTCGCTCTATCCGGCGCTCCACCGCCTGGAGAACCGGAAGCTCCTCGCGGCGGAGTGGAAGCCGTCCGACACCGGCCGCGACGCCAGGTTCTACCGGCTGACGCCGAAGGGCCGGGCCCGCCTGCAGGAGCAGACCGAGAGCTGGGCCCGGCTCGCCGAGGCCGTCGGCCTGATTCTCGGGACCGCGGGCGGAGGCGCGCGATGAGTTGGTGGCGGCGCCTCCGGCACCGAGACCGGCTCGAGGGCGAACTCGACCGCGAACTGCGCGACCACGTCGAGCGGCAGATGGCCGAGCACGTGCGGGCCGGCCTGCCCGAGGACGAGGCGCGCCGGCGCGCGCGGGTCGAGTTCGGCGGCCTCGACCAGATCAGGGAGCAGTGCCGCGACGCGCGCGGCACGCGGTGGATCGACGAGACCTGGCAGGACCTGCGCTTCGCGGTTCGCCTGCTGGCCGGCCAGCGGTCCTACACCGTCGTCACCGTCATGGTGCTGGGCATCGGGATGGCCGTCACCACGCAGTTCTTCACGATGTTCGAGGCGCTGACGTCGAGGAGCCTGCCCATCGACGCCCCGGAGCGGGTGGTTCACATCTCGACCCGGGACGCCCGCGCGCGCCCGGCGGGCGTCTCGTACGCCGACTTCGAGGACATTCGCGACGCCGCGACGTCGTTCGGCGCGCTGGCCGCCTACGAGTCGACGCCGGCCGCCCTGGCCGAGGACGACCGCGCCCCGGCGCGACTGCAGCGCGTCTTCATCTCCGCGGACGGCCTGCGCCTGCTCGGCGAGGCGCCCGTCCTCGGCCGGGACTTCCGGGCCGCGGACGAGCAGCGCGGCGCGCCGCCGGTCGTCCTGCTCGCCGGGCACGTCTGGCGGGACCGGTACGGCGGCGACCGGACCGTCGTCGGCCGGACGATCCGGATCGACGGCGAGCCGGCGGAAGTGATTGGCGTCATGCCCGACGGCTTCCGGTTTCCGCGGCTCGCCGATCTGTGGCAGCCGGTCTCCCAGGTCGCGGGCCTGGCCGATCAGCCCAGGGACCGGCGCGCGTTCGGCGTGGTCGGCCGCCTCGTCGACGGCGCGTCGGTGCCGCGCGCGGGGGCCGAGGTGGAGACGATTGCCGCGACCCTCGCCCGGGACCACACGGAAACCCACGACGACGTCCGGCACGTGACGGTGCCGGTCGTCGAACAGTTCGTCGGCGGCGACCCGAGCGATCCGACCTGGTTCGTCTTTCTCTCGACCGGCGTCCTCGTCCTCCTCATCGCCTGCGCGAACGCCGCGAACCTGGTGCTGATGCAAGCCGCGCGGCGCCGCCGCGAAATCGAGGTTCGGCTCGCCCTGGGCGCCGGCCGGTGGCGCCTCGTTCGCCAACTGCTGATCGAGAGCACGGTCCTGGCGTTCCTGGCCGTGCTCGTCGGTGGCGGCCTCGCCACGCTCGGTCTCCAGGCGCTCGACAACGCCATTCCCGACGGGGTAATGCCGTACTGGATCACGTTCGACTTCGATACGCGGGTGTTCGCCGGGATGGCCGGCATCGCGGTTGCGTCGGTGTTTCTCTTCGGTCTCGCCCCGGCCTTGTCGGCGTCCAACAGCGACGGGCGGATGCTCGAGGATGGCGCGCGGACCGGCACGAGCCGCCGCACCCGTCGTCTGACCAGCGTCTTCCTGACCGCCGAATTCGGCCTGACGCTCATACTGCTGGCGGGCATCTCGAGCTCGGTGCTCAGGTTCGTCGAGCTTCGAAGGACCTTCACCACGCTCGATCCGTCGAGCGTGCTGACCGCGGAGGTCGCGCTGAGCACCGAGCGTTACGAGACACCCGACGCCCGCACCGCTTTCTTTCAGGACCTCCGTACCCGGCTCGGCGCGAGTGGACGGACGACGGCGGCGATCGTCGGCGCGCTTCCCGGCGGCGGACGGGGCGGCACGACCGAACGTCGGGTCGTCATCGACGAACGACCGGCGATGCCGGCCGAGCTGCTCCCGACCGTTCCGACGTTGACGACCGGGCCGGGCTACTTCGACGCGCTCGGCGTGGCGCTGCTGCGAGGACGGCCTTTCTCCGAACGCGACGGCGCGCCGGGCTCCGACGCCGCCATCGTGAACGACCGTCTGGTCGAGATCCACTTTGCGAACGAGGAGCCGCTCGGCCGGAGGATCCGGTTCGTCACGGAGGACACGGACGGGATCGACGGGCAGGCGTCCTGGCTGACCATCGTCGGCGTGGCGCCGACGATGCGGCAGCGCCTCGGGCGCAGAGAGCCCGAACCGCTCGTCTATCTTCCCGCTCGCGCCGACCCGCCTCGCGTGGCGACGCTCGTCGTTCGCGGGCCGGGCGATCCGACCTCGGCGGCGTCGCTGGTTCGTGAGACGGTGCGCGCGATCGATCCGGACCTGCCGGTGTTCCGCCTCCGCACGATGGAGCAGGCGCTCCACGACGCCTCGTGGAACGGCCGCACGAGCGAGGCGATCGTCTGGACCATCGCGCTGATCGCGCTCATCCTCTCGACGACCGGCCTCTACGCCGTGACGTCCCACGGGGTCGAACAGCGGATGCCCGACATCGGCATACGGATCACGCTGGGCGCGCAACCCCGGCAGGTGCGCTGGATGGTGTTGCGACAGATGGTCCGCCACCTGGCCACGGGCACCCTCGCAGGGGCCGCCGGCCTCTATGTCTGGGGCACGTGGATCGGCGGCTGGGACAGCGGGGGCCGTGAGGGGTTCATCTATCAGCTGCTCCTGTTCGCGCCGGGACCCGCCGTCGTCACCCTCGTCGGCCTGATGGCCAGCCTCGGACCGGTGCGGCGCGCGGTGCGGCTCGATCCGATGACCGTGCTGCGAAGGGAGTGACCGTCATGAGCTGGTGGGGGCGGCTGCGGAATCGCGACCGTGTCGAGAACGAGCTGGACGCCGAGCTGCGCGACCACGTCGAGCGCCAGGTCGCCGAGCACGTCCGGTCCGGCCTGTCGGAGCGAGAGGCCCGCCGGCGCGCGCGCCTCGAGTTCGGCGGCCTCGACCACGTCAAGGAGATGTGCCGCGACGTGGGCGGCGCGCGGTGGATCGACGAGACATGGCAGGACCTGCGGTTCGCGGTGCGGTTGCTGCTCAAGGAACGCTGGTTCACGGCGGCGGCGGTGCTCGCCCTGGGGCTCGGCATCGGGCTCACGAGCACGGGGTTCACGGTATACAACGCCATGCTCGTCCGCGGTCTGCCCGTCGACGACCAGAACCGCATCATGGCGCTGGCGATGCGCGACCCCGACGGCCGGGAGCGGCGATTGTCGTACCTCGACTTCCGGGACTGGCGGGCCGAGGCCACCGCCTTCAGCGGCATCGCCGCCTACGGCGAGCCGGCCATGACCGTCGGCGACCCCGGGCTGGCGACCGAGCGGCTCCCGGGCGCGCGCGTCACCGCGAACACGTTCCGTCTGCTCGGCGTCGAACCGCTGCTCGGCCGCGACTTTCGGCCCGAGGACGACCGCCCGGGCGCGGCCCCCGTCGTGGTGCTCGGGCACGGCATCTGGACGAGCCGCTACGGCGCCGACCCCGAGGTGCTCGGCCGGGTCGTCCGCGTCGACGGCGCGCCGGCGACGGTCATCGGCGTCATGCCCGAGGGCTTCGAGTTCCCCATGTGGGCGGAGCTGTGGCAGCCGCTGTGGCTGACGCCCGACCTCGCCGCGCAGCCGCGTGACCGCCGCGTCTTCCGGGCCGTCGGACGCCTCGCCGACGACGTGACCGTCGCGCGGGCCCAGTCGGACCTCGACGCCGTCGCGGCGCGCCTCGCCGCCGCCTACCCCGACACCAACCAGGGGTTCCGGCCGTGGGTCGACCCGTTCAACGAACACTACAACGGGACGCTGCGGCCCGCCCTGACGGCGCTGCTGATCGCGGCCGTCATCGTGCTGCTCATCGCCTGCGCCAATGCCGCCAACCTGTTGCTCGCGCGCGCCGCGCGCCGTTCCCGCGAGGTCGGCATGCGGGTGTCGCTGGGGGCGACGCGCGCGCGCATCGTGCGGCAGCTCCTCGCCGAGTGCGTGGTGCTCGCGGGCGCGGCGGGGGTGCTCGGCCTCGGTCTCGCCAATGTGTGCGCGCGCCTGCTCACCATGAGCATCGAGCCGTTGATGGCTCCCTTCTGGGTCGATTTCGTCATCGACGGCCGCGTGCTGGCGTTCCTCACCATGACGTGCCTGTCGGCGGCCCTGGTCTTCGGGCTGGCGCCGGCGCTGCACACGTCGAGAGCGAACGTGCGCGCTCTGGCCACCGCGGCCGGGCCGGCGGGCGCCGCCGGGCGGCCGGCCCGCCGCTGGATGGGATGGCTCGTGACGGCCGAGCTGGCCCTGACGCTGGTCCTGCTCGCGGGGGCCGGCCTGATGGCGCGCAGCCTGCTGACGCTCGCGCGCGCCGACCGGGTCATCGACACCGCCGGCGTGGCGACCATGCAAATCGGTCTCCCCGACGCCCGCTACCCGACGGCGGGGCAGCGCATCGCCTTCTTCCGCACGCTTCACGAGCAGGTCGCGGCCAGCCCGTCGATCGCGTCGGTGACGCGGGCGAGCGCGATCCCCTTCGCCCCAAGCGGGGCGGCGCTGCGGGCGGTGGCCATCGACGGCCGGCCGGCGCCCGACGGCGACTCGGCCCCGACCGCGCGCGTCGTAGCCATCGCGAACGACTACTTCGAGGCGCTCGGCCTCCGCCTCCAGCGCGGCCGACCGTTCACCGACCGCGACGGGACGGCCGGCAACGACAGCGTCATCGTCAATCGACGCTTCGCGGACCTGCTCCTGGCCGACGACGATCCGCTAGCCCGCCAGCCGTCGACCGACGGCTCCGCCAGGCGCCCAACCAACCCTGCAGGAGTCGGCACCGTTCCACGGCGCGGACTCCTGGGCCGGCGGATCCGTCTGACACCCGCCGGCGAAGCCGGCGATCCCGGCCCGTGGCTGACGATCGTCGGCGTCTCGCCGACGGTGCGGCAGAGCATGGCGGAGGCGCCCGGTCCGGTCGCCTATCTTCCGTATCGCGCGGAAGCGCTGCCGTTCGTCGAGCTCCTGGTGCGCAGCGAGCACGGCGCGGACGGGGCGGCCCGCGCCGTCGGCCAGATCGTGCGCGGGCTCGACCCGGACGTGCCGATCGGACGCATCTGGACGCTGGACGGCGTGCTCGGGCAGACGCTCTTCATCCCGCGCCTGATCGGGTCGCTGCTCGGCGCGTTCGCCTGGATCGCCCTGATCCTGTCCGCCGTCGGCCTCTACGGCGTCACCGCCTATGCGGTCACGCAGCGGACGCAGGAGATCGGGGTGCGAATGGCCCTCGGCGCCCGGGCCGGCCAGGTCCGATGGATGGTGCTGCGGCGCGGGCTCGCGCAGCTCGGCGCCGGACTCGGACTCGGCCTCTGGGGCGCGCTGACCGTCGGCCGGCTGTTCGAAGCCTGGCTCGTCGACACCCGCCGACCGATCCGGTCACGCAGGTCGCGGTCGCCGTCCTCCTCGGGGGCGTGTCGGCGGCGGCGTGCGTCTGGCCCGCGCGGCGCGCGGCCCAGCTCGACCCGGCGGCCGCCCTGCGTCATGACTAGCTAGGACCGGGACCCGTGGCGAACCCGCGTTGCACCCGCGGCCGGAGGGCGCCAGCAGATCGCTGCCAGGACCGGGACCCGTGGTCAACCCGCGTTGCATCGCGCACGGAGGGGCGTCAGCGGAAGCCGAGGCGCCCACCTGACAGGCGCGACGAGGCAGCACAAGCACTGGCTTGTCACCATCGCGCCGTGAACACGGCGCAGAGGAGTCTCATGCTCGAGGTGCTCAACGTCTCCAAGTACTACGGCGGGCTCCCCGCGGTCCGCGGCGTCAGCTTCGCCGCGCGACGCGGCGAGGTGCTCGGCTATCTCGGCCCGAACGGCTCCGGCAAGTCGACGACGGTCAACATGATCGCCGGGCTCCTCGATCCGACGAGCGGCCGGATCCGCGTCGACGGGGAGGACATCCACCGCGACCTCCTCGCCCACCGGCGCCGCATCGGCTACGTGCCGGAGACGCCCGACGTCTACTCGTACCTGACCGGTCCCGAGTACCTCACACTGGTCGGACGCCTCCGCCGCATCGCCCCCGACGTGCTCGAGGAGAAGATCGAACGTTTCCTGCGCCTCTTCGGCATCTACGGCGACCGGTATGTCCAGCTCTCGGGCTACTCGAAGGGCATGCGGCAGAAGATCCTTATCGCGGCGGGACTGTTGCACGACCCCGAGATCGTCATTCTCGACGAGCCCTCCTCGGGACTCGACGTCGGCACCACCCTCGTCCTGAAGCAGCTCACGTCGCCGGCGGCTACCTGCCGTTCGAGTCGTTCCTCCGTTACCCCGCCGCCCACCTCGCGGCGACGGTGTCGGCCGGCCTGCTCGTGTTCCTCGCCCTCGTCGCGGTGCAGGCGGGACTCGCCCTCGCGTGTCCGCGACGCCTCCACCAGCGGCTGACGATGCTGGCGCAGTTGCTGTTCGTGATCGTGCTGATCGAGTGGTTCGCCTTCGCGCCGGGCCTGCTCTACAGCTTCGCCGGCATCGACTCCGCCGTGACGAACGAGCAACTGACCGCCGCGGGAGGACCGTACCGGTTCATCGCGCTGACGGCGAGCGGCGCCGGCACGTGGCTGCCGCCGGTCTGGTTCCTCGGGCTCTACGAGGTCGTCTGGGGCTTCGACCCCGATGTCTACCGCCGTCTCGCCGGAAACGCGGTCGCGGTGTTCGCGGCCGCGCTCTCCATCGCGGCCGTCGGCTACGGCATCGGTTTCCGGCGCATGCTGAAGCGCACGCTGGAGACGCCGCCGGACAAGTCGGGCCGGGTCCGCGCGCTGCCGCGCGCCGCGGCGCTCCTCGCCACCGCGGCCCTCGCGCGACACCCCGTGGCGCGGGCCGTCGCGACGTTCGCGGCCGCGAGCACGGTGCGCAGCCGCCGCCACCGGCTCATCATCGCCGCCTACGTCGGCCTCGGGCTCGCGTTCGTCATCGGCTCGTTCCTCAGCCCCTTCACCGGCATCGCCGAGGGCGCGCTCGCCGAGCCGTTCTCGGCCCCGTCCGCGCGCCTCCTCTCGATCCCCTTCATCCTCTCGTTCTTCGTCCTCGCCGCGCTCCGCTTCATGTTCGCGGTGCCCACGGAGATCCGCGCGAACTGGGTCTTCCGCATCACCGAGATCGACGACCGGGGCGCGTACCTGACCGGCGCCCGGACCGCCCTGTGGATGCTCGGCGTCGCGCCGGTGGCCCTCGTGACGACGCCGATCTACCTCGCGTTGTGGGGACCCGGCCTGGCGTTCGCCCACACCGTCTTCTGGACCCTCATGGCCGGCGCCCTCACCGAGCTGCTGCTGTGCCGGTTCCACAAGGTGCCCTTCACGTGCAGCTACGTCCCCGGCAAGGCCAATCTGAAGCTCCTGTGGCCGCTGTACGCGCTCGCGTTGACCGCCTACGCCTCCTGGACCGCGCGGCTGGAGCTCTGGCTGCTCGGCAGCCCGCTCTGGTGGAGTACCGCCTGCGGAGCGCTGCTCGTGTGTCTGATCGCGGTCATCGCCCGGCGCCGGCGCGCCCTCGCGTCCGCCCCACCGCTCCGGTACGAAGAAGCCGTCGACCCTGCCGTTCAGGTGCTGGGCGTGATGCGGACCTGAGACCGCGAAGAGATCCTTCGAACAAGCTGCTGGACGTCGAGACCCAGCTCGCCTGGCTCAGAGCGATTGGCGTCGCCGATGTCGACTGCCACTGGAAGGGGCGCGAGCTCGCCCTGCTGGCCGCTGCGAAGCCAGGCGACTCGTGAGCGATGCCGCGCGTCCGGAGGTCACCTCGCGAGTACTGCGGTCACTGGACAAGGGCGCCGTCCCACAGCTCCCGCAGGAACGCCTGCACCGGCACGATCTCGACCCCGTGGTCGTCCCGCCGGCGGCGCGGCTCGTGGCAGACCACCAGCTTCCGCGCGAGCGGGATCTCCTCCGCGAGAGCGAGCAGGCCTCGACAGTCGCGGACCGAGACCCGCGACTTGGCCTTGACCTCGATGGCGACCGTATCGTCGATGACGAGGTCGACTTCGAGCTGCGACCGGCTGCGCCAGTAGGTCAAAGGGTCGTCGCGGCGCCGATAGTCGAGCCAGCTTCGCACCTCCAGGAACACGAGATGCTCCAGCGCGCGGCCGTAGGCGTCCGATCCCGGTTCGATGACGCCGGTGCGGCGCAGGGTGTTGGCGACGCCGACGTCGAAGAAGTAGAACTTGGCCGTCGCCACCGGCTTGCGGGTGCGGGTGCCGCGGAACGCGGGAAGCTGGTCGCCGACGAGGGTGTCCTCGAGGATCCGGTAGTGCTCGCGTACGGTGCTCGGGGCCAGTCCCGTATCCGAGGCGACCTTCGCGAAGTTGACCTGCTCGCCGTTGGTCAGGCCCGCCACGTCGAGAAAGCGGCCGAAGTTGCCGATCGACCGGGTCAGCCCTTCCGCCTGCACCTCCTCCTTCAGGTACGTCCCGACGTACGCCCGAAGGTCGTCACGCCATGCCGGCGCGTCGAGGAACGCCGGCAGGCCGCCGCGGTTCACGCGATCGAGAAGCCTGTCGTCGCCGACTTCCGGCGACACCAGCGGGTGCAGACGCGCCACGCGCGCCCGCCCGGCGAGCAGGTTGGCGCCGCCCCGCTTGAGCTTGCGGGCGCTGCTGCCGGTCAGCACGAACCGGAGCGACCGGTTCCGCTCGATAAGCAGATGAATCTCGTCGAGCAGCGCCGGGCACTTCTGGATCTCGTCGACCACCACGATCTCGCGGCGCGGGTCCAGGGTCTGCCTTAGAAGCTCGGGACGGTTGTTCAGCTCCCGGAACGTGTCGGCTTCGAGCAGGTCGTAGACAGCCGCCTCGGGGAACATATGGCGGACGAGGGTGCTCTTGCCGGTCTGGCGGGGGCCGAGCAGGAAGACCGAGCGGTCTCGGACGAGGGCCGCCAGATCCAGGGCGCGATGGTACATATCAGCGGCATTGTCGCTGATTTTAATGAAATTCAGCAACTATGACGCTGATTTGCACAACCTCCCGTCTCCAGGTACGGCGCGAGTGGCGAGGCGCCGCCCCCGAGCGCTCACCGGTCCGACTCGAGCCGGAACCCGCGCCGGGTCTCCGGCGTCCAGGTGCCGGGCATCACGTAGTCGCCGCGGCGGGGCATGCGGACCTGCGGCAGGGTCTGCGCATCCATGACGGCCTCCTCGGAGATGATGTCGTTCCGGTAGAGGAGGTACGCGGTCACCGCGTAGGCCTCGTCGTCGGTGAGGATGCCCGGCCGGTCATAGGGCATGACGCGGCGGACGTAGTCCCAGATGCCCGGCGCGAACGGCCAGTGGCGGATCGGCCAGTAGTTGGTGCGCGTGGTGACGTCGCCGCCGACCAGCGCGATCGAGGGGCCCTCCTCCCCGGTCGGGCCGTGGCAGTTCGAGCAGCCCCGGCGCGCGAACACCAGCGCGCCCTCGGCCGCGTTGCCGCTCCCCTCCGGCAGGTCCGCGCCGTCCGGCCCGACGATGCGGTCGCCAAGCTCGGCCGCGGTGGGAGGGCGGCCGAGGCCGGAGGGAGCCGCCTCCTGCGCGTGAACCGCCGTGCTCAGCACCCCGGCCGCGACGAGCGCGCCCGCGATGCGCAGGCACGCAGCGCGCATCCCGCCGCCGGCCCGGAAATCGCCGCCCGCGGCTCCGACCACCGCCCAATCGACCGCGCCGGGAGGTCGACGTCCCCCGGCAGGAGGCGGCGCCGTTTCACGGCGCAAGCTCCTGGCCCGGAGAGCGTCGCCTGACGGCTCCGCTCGCCGCCCAACCAACCCTCCAGAAGTCCGCGCCGTTGCACGGCGCAGACTTCTACGCGTGCACGTCGACCACGACGTCGACGGGCTCCAGCCCGTTCGTGACCTTGCCATCGGAACCTACCTTCCACGGCTGAATCCAGTTGCAGTGCCCGAGCTGGCTCTGGATCGTCCCGTACAGCTGCCCCCGCGTGAGGCCCCAGTACTGCGCGTACTCGGCCTCGGTCGGCTGGAGCTGCCCACGCTCGTCGAGGCAGCGCGACTGCAGCACCGTTTCCTCGCCGTTCCAGCGCCACGGCAGGCAGAAGCGCGTGTGGGCCTTCGACAGCACCGGCCCGACGAGCTCCGCCTCCTGGTAGGTCGCACCGCCGTCGGTCGACACCTCGACCCGGCTCACCTTGCCGCTGCCCGACCACGCCAGCCCGCTGATGACGTGAGCGCCGGGCGCCTCCAGCCGCTGATCGCCGGACGGCCGGGTGATGACCGAGTTCGGCCCGAAGTCGTAGGCGTCGCGCTGCGTCTTCGGGTCGGGGGTGAGGAAGCGCGAGTGCTCCTGGAACGACAGGTACGGCTGGTCGACGACCTTGATGCGCTTGAGCCACTTGACGTTGTAGATGCCCTCGAAGCCCGGCACCAGCAGCCGCAGCGGGTAGCCGTGGTCGGGGCGCACCGGCTCGCCGTTCTGCCCGTAGGCGACGAGCACGTCGTCGAGGGCCTTGGCGAGGGGGACGCTCTTGGTGTGGCGCCCGCCGTCGGCGGCCTCCGCGATGATCCACGATGCGCCGTCGCGCACCCCGACCTCGCCGAGCAGAACCGAGAGCGGCACCCCGGTCCACTCGCTGCACCCCATGCGGCCGTGCGTCGCGGTGACGGTCGCGCCCCGGGGGCTCGGCCGGTTGCCGACGCACTCCAGGAAGTGCACGCGCGAGACGAACGGCAGCCGGTGCAGCTCGTCCATCGTGAACACGAGCGGCCGGTCGACCATGCCCTCGACCATCAGGGTGTGCTCGGCCGGGTTGATGTCGGGAATGCCGTAGTAGTGCTGCGTCGTGAAGTGCAGCGACGTGGGCGTGATGGTGCCGGTCAGCTCGGCCAGCGGGGTCTTCGCGCTCGGCCGCTGCGGATTGGGCCGGATGCGCGGCGTCGTGTAGTGGCTGCGCCCCTCGATCTCGCGCGTCGTCGTGACGAAGCGCGAGCGCCGGCCGTAGAGCACGCTCTCAATGGCGTTGCTGTCGGCGACCACCGGCACCTGCGCGGCGGCCGTGGACGAGCCGCCGGTCAGCTCCAGCGCCGCCGGCGGCGCCGCGACGAGGCCGGCCGCCACCGCGCCCTTCTTCAGAAACCGCCGCCGGCTCGGGTGTGTGCCGCTCATCGTCTTCCTCCTACCGGTTCTTCCGCATGGCCGAAGCCGTCACGGTGACAGGCGATGCAATCCGGCCGGTCGCGCTGCTTCTCGAAGCCGCGTTGTCCCGGTGTCTCCACGCGCCCAATATGCTCCCTCGTCGTGGCTGCCACGCGCGGTCACGCCCAAGTCCGGCCGGCGCCCTCGGCGTCCTCCGGGCGCGGTGAGACGCGCACCGCCACGGCGGCCCCCGGCGGCGACGCGAACCGTTCGCAATCAGAAGATCGCCAGCGCGTTGACCGGCGACCCGGTGCCGTTCTCTACCGCCAGCGGCCCCGCGACCAGCGTGAACTCCCAGCGGTTCAGCGACGCCGCGGTCTCCGCCAGCGCCTCCAGGTCCTGGTTGTCGAACAGGTCGACCCCCATCGCCACGATCGTCAGCAGGTGCACCGGCAGGCGGACGTCCTCGACCAGCGACGGCACCACGTCGAGGGCCGCGTCGCTCCCCATGAACGAGACGTCGCGCGACTTGAACCACGGCATCGTCGAGGCGTGCAGCCCCGCCGCGTTCTGCGAGATGTTCCACGGGCCGACCTCGGCGCGCCGCGCCCACCGCCCGGTGCGGATGAAGACGGCGTCGCCCGGCTGCACCGTGACCCCCGCCATCTCCTCCCAGGCGTCGAGGTCCTCCGTGTAGATCGGCGTCCCCGGCTCGAGGTACGGCACCCCCTTCAGGCGCGGGACGTCGACGAGCACGCCGCGGGTGACGATGCCGCCCTGCAGGTTGACGATCGACGCGTTGGAGCACCCCGCCTCGGTGATCGTGTCCTGCGACACGCCGTTGTACATCTGCCCCTTGTGGAGGATGTGGCACAGCGAGTCGATGTGGCTGTGAGAGTAGCCGTGGTAGCTGACCTGGTAGTTGTCGCTCACGCCGCCGAAGAACGCCGACCTGGCCTCCTCGTCGGGCACCCCCAGCATGCGGTGCCCGAACGGCAGCGGCACGTCGTCGGCCTCGTCCTTGAGGACGCGGTGCGCGAGCGACACGGTGATGCCCTCGGTGGCCAGGGCCAGCGCCGCCAGGCGCTTCTCCGGCGTGATCAGGTTCGCGGCCCCGAGCTGGTCGTCGGGACCCCAGCGCCCCCAGTTGGACAGCTCGTCCATCAGACGCTCGATGTCGGCCTGGTCGAGGTCGCGCGACTCCGCCGCCACCGGCGGCGGTACGTAGGCCGCCGGCGCCGCGACCATCGCCTCGGAAGCGGGGCCGGTCGCGGACTCGCCTCCCGTGGTCAGGAAGAACGCCAGGAGCGCACCGACGACGAAGCACCCCGCCATCTGTCCGTATTTCATCGCGTTACCTCCTCCGCAGCCACCGGGCGCGGGCGCCACGCAAGAACGGTGAGCCGCATCCGGCGACCCCCATTGGCCCCGACGGATGGCACAACAGTATCAGTCGCGAACGAACCTCACAACCGGTTCTGCAGCGCGCACGTCGGCGGCCAGGGAGCTCCGGCGCCGCGCACGGGAGCGGACGCGTCATCGACGGCCGGCGGGGCGCCGATCGAGGAGGCCGGGACTCAGGCGAAGGGCCCGCCCGACCCGCCTCACGGTCGGTGGCTCGACCCTCCCGAGACGTTTGACGAGGCGCCGTCGATCGATCGAGCGAGTCTGGTTCAGCAGGACAATCGAATCGACCACGTCACCCGAGCGGCTATACACTGATCGACGATGATGCCCGCACCGTGCCGCCCGTGGCACCGGCCCCACCGGATGGGAGGGTTGATCCTCGCGGGCACGCTGGCCGCCGGCTGCTCGGGGACGCCGGCCCCGCCCGACCCTGCCGACTTCCCGGAGCCGTTCACCGGCTCGGCCGCCTGCCGCGACTGCCACCTCGAGATCCATGACCGCTGGCGCGAGACCCTGATGGCCAACGTCCTGCTCGACCCGAGCGAGCGGCCCGACGCGATCCTGGGCGACTTCGAGACGCCCAACCCCCTCGTCGCCTTCCGGCCCGAGGACATCACGTTCACCTACGGCCGCAAGTGGAAGCAGCGCTACTTCACGCGGCGGGGCGACGACCTCTTCGTCTTCCCCGCGCAGTGGGACGTGCAGAACCGGGAGTGGCGCCGCTACGGCGCCCGCCCCGGCACCGAGTGGTGGGTCGAGCACTACCCCGACGACCAGATGCAGCGGCCGACGGGGCCGCTGTGCGACGGCTGCCACTCGGTGAACTACGACGTCCGTACGAAGGCCGTCACCGAGTGGAACGTCGGCTGCGAGGCGTGCCACGGGGCGGGCCGCGCGCACGTGCTCGATCCGGTGGCCGAGACCACCGTGAACCCCGCGCACCTCGACCCGGTGCGCGCCACCGACGTCTGCATCCAGTGCCACTCGCAGGGCGTGCCCCTCGACAACCCCATCGAGGGCCGTCACTTCGACTGGCCCGTCGGCTACGCGCCCGGCGACCGCCTGAGCGAGGTCTGGGAGCTCGACGCCCCCCATCTCGGCGAGGAGACCTTCACGCACTGGCCCGAGGGCTCCGCCCACAAGAACCGCATGCAGGGCAACGACTACGTGCAGAGCCTCATGTACGTGAAGGGCGTCACCTGCTCGGGCTGTCACGACGTCCACGGCACCGAACACGACGCCGACCTCGTCGCCCCCGGCAACGCCGTGTGCACGTCGTGCCACCAGCCGCAGCTCCAGCCCGGGCCGGCGGGGTCGATCGAGCACCACACGCGCCACGCGCCCGACAGCGAGGGCAGCGCGTGCGTCGCCTGCCACATGCCGCGCATCGCCCGCACCATCGGCGACGTCAACGTGCGCAGCCACACGTTCCGCTTCGTATCGCCGGCCGACACCGAGCGCTACGGGGTCCCCAACCCGTGCACCTCCTGCCACATCGACGAGACCGACGAGTGGGCGCTCGAAGAGCTGCGACGCTGGCCGCAGTTCTCGCCGTGGCGGGTCGCTCCGTGATTTCATCAGCGCACCGCAACGCCGTTGCACCCGCGTTCGTCGTGCCGCGATGGGCTCATCCCGCGAAGGCGCGGTCCCTCCCCGCACGGGCGGCCCACGCCGCCGCACCCGACCTCGCGCAACGGCGGTAGAATCGGTCGTGGCGTCCAGGGCGCCGTGAAGCAGGAAAGGGGCCGCCGCGGCGGAACATCAGAGGCAGGAGAATGACGGAAGAGCAAGTGTACGATTCCATCGCCGACCAGTACCGCGAATCCAAGTGGCTGCTGTTCCGCCACTTCATCGAGCGCTACTCCCTCATGCAGCTCCTCGGCGACCTGCGGGACCGGACGGTCGCGGACCTCGCCTGCGGCGAGGGCGTCTATGCGCGCCAGTTCAAGCGCTGCGGCGCTTCCGCGGTGACCGGCGTGGACATCTCCGAAGGGATGATCGCGCTCGCACAGGCGGAAGAGCGCAGGGAGCCGCTCGGCTGCCGCTACGTCCAGTCGGACGCCGCCGCGTTCGCGCCGGAAGAGCCCGTCGACATCGTCACCGCGATCTACCTGTTCAACTACGCGCGCACCCGGGAAGATCTCGACGGTCTCTTCCGCGCCTGCTACCTCGCGCTGCGGCCCGAGGGCCGGCTCGTCGGGTTCAACGACAACGTCCGCCGTCCTCCCCGTCCCGAAGAATCCCTGGCGAAGTACGGAATCCACAGGACCTGCCCGCACCCTCCCCGCGAAGGCGACCCCGTCCTGTGGAAGATCACCAACCACGACGGCCGGACCTTCCAGTTCGACAACTACTACCTGGAGCCGGCCACCTACGCGGCGGCGGCCCTCGAGGCGGGGTTCGAGGACTTTCGCTGGGTGGACGCCATGCTCGAGCCGTCGGAGCACGGCGATTCCTACTGGGACGACTTCATGGCCCAGGCGCCCCTGGCCGGGTTCACGGCGTCGAGGCGATAGGACGGCGGGGCGCTAGCAGCCCTTGGTGGAACCCCACGTTGCACCGAGAGCAGCGAGGCGCCCGCCTGACAAGGCGTGAGGAGGGCGCATATTGGGCATATGTAACCGACGAACAACGCAGTCAGGCGGAATGCATCGCTGCTCGAATGCAGCGGGGATTTCCACCACGGGCTGCTACTCCGCCAGAATCTTTCCTATCTCCCTTCGGGCGGGCGCGGTCAGGGCGTAGTGGCCCGGCCGCGGCTCCTTGAGCTGCCGCTCCTTGATCAGATTCCGCAGGTATCTGCTCAGGTTCTTGCCGTAGACCGGCTGATAGTATTGGTCCGCCGTCTTCATTTCCCCGAGCAACACGGCCCGCGAGAAAGACCCCTGCCCCGCCCCGAGACTCAATTGGGCGGACGCGGCGAGCACCAGGTCGGTCCCGTGCTTGCACCCGATCTTCGCGGCGATAGCGGCGGTAGGAGAGGCCGCCGGCGCCTTCGTATCGGGACCGGCGGAGCCCTTGTCTTCGGCCGGGCCGGCGGACCTGGCTGCCGCCGAGGTCTTGCTGTCGGTCTTTCCGCCCGAGGCCGCTCTCGCGGAGCTCTTTCCGCCGGAGGCCTCTCCCGAGGAAGCCCTCCTCTGCGAGACGAGGCCGGCGGGCGGCGGCCCGCTCTTGGCCCCGGAACCCGCAGGAAACGTCGAGGCGGCCTGAAGCAGGCTCGCGAGCTCGGTCTTGAGGAACTGTTCGCTTCCTTCGTACTCGACTTCGGTGTCTCCCTTGCGGACTCGAATCCTGGTGGCCATCAAGGCTCCTCCTGGCGGGCGGCTCTCGTTCGGTGCGGCACCCCTGGGTCACGCCTCGTCGCGCGGCCGTTCTCGCGGCGACCGGCGCCCTCGCCGGCCCTGCTCCGCCGCCTGCGCGGATCCCGAAGTGCACCGCGCCGGCGGCGGACGCCGCACGACACGCCGTCTCCACCGAACCGACGCGCGAAATCCTAATGAACGCCGGTGGCCAATGCAAGCGGGCGGGCCGCCTCGCGGCGATTCCGCGTTCGCGGGCGTTCTCCGTGCGTCATCAGGGGAGCGCAGCCCAACCCCTTCGCGCAACGCCTCGCGTCCACGCGGCGGATCCGCGGCGGACCGCGCGCTCCACCGAGGCCGGGTGGCCCGCCCGCGCCGGGAGGACCAGACGAGAGCCGCCCATCAGGCGCGGGGGCTCGCGGCCGCAACGGAGTGCCGGCGCTGCTCGATGCGCGGGGCTGCGCGGCCCACCGCAGCGCGGGCTCCGCACGTCCGTCCGCGGCCTCCCCGCCTGCGTGCGGCTCGTCACGCCGGTCCCCGCCCCCGAGATTCGACCCGCGCCCGCCACAGGAGGCCGCCCGCCACGACCAGCCACACGGTGAACACGATGCCGGTGACCCTGTGCACGACGGTGGCGGCATCAATCCAGACCAGCTGCATCGCGCCCCCGAGAACCGCCGACGAGGGCGCGAGCCGCTTCCAGGCGCCCCCGAGACGCCACTGCGGCAACGCCATGACGATGAGCGCCCAGCCCGCGAGCGCGAACCCGAGCGCGCCGAACAGCGGCCGGAGGCGGGCGGTCATTTCCAGCGAGACCGCGGCGGCGGCGAGCGCACCGGGATCGGCGATATCCCGGACGACGACGGCCATCAGCACCGCGTATGCACCGGAGACGGCGGTGCAGGCCCCCGACGCCGAGAACAGGCCCGCGGCCAGGGGCGTTGCGGGAACCCGGATCCCCGCGGGAATCCGCGACAGATACCAGGCCGCCGCGATCAGGGTGAGACCGGAGGCCAGCCGACCGGCGCCCCCCGCGCCGTACAGCCAGGCGGCGCGGGCGATAGCGGCCAGCGAGTCGACGAGCGCAGGCTGATCGGCGCCGGCCGAGATCCGTCCGACCACGGCGACGACGGTGGCGGCGGCGGTGAGCCCGAGCAGGGCGCCCGCCCGGCGGGACGCACCGCCGGACGCTTCGCGGGCGGAACGCCCCTGCGAGACCGCTGACCCTGACGAGCTCATGTCGTTGCCTTCGCGATTCACCCGAACAGCTTCGTTCCGTGCTCCACCAGGGTCCGGCCGAGCCCCTGCACGCGCCGACGCTGCTCCGGGTCGACGAGCCGGCCGTCGGCGTCGAACGCCTCGCGAACTTTCGGCACCGCCACCTGGTCGGGCAGCACCACGCAGCCGAGGTTGCCGAGGATCGCGCGCACGTGCACCAGCCCCCGCAGCCCGCCCAGCACGCCCGGCGAGGCGCTCATCAGCACGATGAGCTTGCCGCGGAACGCCACCAGGGGGCCGGCGTCGCCGGGGTCCGGACGCGACGCCCAGTCGATGCAGTTCTTGAGCACGCCGGTGATGGAGCTGTTGTACTCGGGCGCGGCGACTAGCCACGCATCGTGGTCGATGAGCTGCCGCTTCAGGCGCCGGGCCGGCTCGGGCTTTCCATGCTCCGACTCGTCGTCCTGATCGTAGACGGGCAGGCGATAGTCGCGCAGCTCGATCTCGGTGACGTCCGCGCCCGCCTCGCGGGCCCCGTCGGCGGCGACCCGGACGAGGGCCCGGTTGAACGACGCCCGGCGGGTGCTGCCCGCGAAGGCGAGGACTCGCAAGGGTTCCTGCATGGGGATACTCCTCGATGCCGGGGGAACCGCGGACCGGGGGGAGTCCGCGGCGAAGTCCCGCTCCAAGCGGCCGGCGAAGACGCCGGCCCCTCGCAGGGCGCGGCTCCGCGCTCGACCCCCGCTATAATCCAGGCCACCCGTCCGACCTCGAGCGCGGCCGGCGTCTCCCGCGGCCCGTCTGCGCCGCCGCCGCGGCGCCCGGCAGCGTTGGTTGGATGGCAGGCGGAGCCGCAGCGACGATGGCCGGCTGGCGCCGGACGAGAGTGCCGAGGGCGGGGCTCGAACCCGCACGACCCGAAGGGTCACGAGATTTTAAGTCTCGTGCGTCTGCCAGTTTCGCCACCTCGGCATGACCGTCTCGTCGAATGGACCTGAACGGCGCCGCGCCGCCGCGGACCGTCTCGAGACACGGGAACGATGCCTGAGATCATAGCGCGCCCAATCCTGACCCGGCTCCGTCGGATCTGCGGAAACGGCGGCGAGACCGCCTTCCGCCACCGCTTCCTCGTGGGCGTGGCCGTCGCCTGCCTGGCCGTCGCCGCCGCCCGCGGCGCAGAGGCCCAGCCGGCGATTGCCGGCGACGGGGCCCACCACGGCTACCTCGCCGCGCGGATGACGGACGGCGGCGACCTCGAGGTCATCGACGAGCTGAACGCGGGCCGCTTCTTCGTGCCCGCGTCGGTGCTCAAGGTGGTGACGGCGGCGGCCGCCCTCGAGCACCTCGGCACCGGATACCGCTGGCGCACCCGGCTGACGTCCGCCGCCCCGGTCACCGGGGAGATTCTCGACGGCGACCTCGTCGTCGAGCCCGGCGCCGACCCGACCTGGGGGCGGGACCGGTTTCCGGGCGGCGCGGACGAACCTCTGGCCGCTTTGGCGGAACAGCTCCGCGCGCGGGGGGTCGCCCGCGTCACGGGCGACCTCGTGGTCGACGCCGGCCGGTTTCCCGGCCGCCCCCACCCGCTCGACCGCGGTTTCGGCGATCTGCCGTACCGTCACGGCACTCCGCCCGCCGCGCTCGCCGTCGACGAGGCGACGATCACGGTGCGGGTGGCGCCGGGCGCCTCGATCGGCGCGCCGGCCCGGGTGGAGGCGCCCGACGGCCTGGCCGTGATCAACCTGACGACGACCGTGGGCCGCGACCGGCACGGGGCCGGCACCCTCGACTTCCTGCCGGTGTGGGGCACCGACACGCTCCTGCTCCGCGGCGAGTACCCGCTCAGCGAGCCCCCGTTCACGGTGCCCGTGAGCGATCCCGCGCCGTCGCTGCGCGCGGCACGCCGACTGCGCGCGGCCCTCGGCGAGGCCGGGGTGACCGTTGACGGCGAGGTGCGGGCGGAGAGGACGCGGCCGGCCTCGACGGGTCCGGGTTCGGTGCTGGCGGAGCTCCCGTCCCCCCCGCTGGACGATCTGCTGGACCGGCTCCTCACCAACAGCCACAACTGGTACGCCGACATCTTCGCCCTGACCCTGGGGAGGGAGGTGGCGGGAACCGGCCGTTTCGACGACGGGGTCGATGTCATCGCCGACTTCGTCCTCGGTCTCCGCGGCGACCTCGCGGCCGGGCCCGACGATCTGGCGATCCGCGACGGCTCCGGGCTCTCCGCCGCCAACCTCGTGACCCCGGCCGCCGTCGTCCGGGTGCTCGCGTACGCGGCCCGGCAGCCCTGGGGCGAAAGGCTGATCGAGGCGTTGGCGCGACCCGGGCGAGGCACGCTGCGCGCATGGCCGCGGCTGCCCTCCGTCGCGGCCAAGACCGGCACGTTGCGACATACCGTCGCGCTGGCCGGGTTCCTCGATCCCGGATCGGAGCCCCCGGTGGTCTTCTGCTACTTCGTCAATCACCACCGGGGAACGGCCGCAGCCCGCCGCGCGATTGCCGCCGCGCTCCGGTCGTGGCGCGCCGGGGAGCGCGCCGACGGCCGTTGATTGGCAGTCAGCCCGCCAATCGTCGCCTGCGTCTCCACTTGGCGCCCGACCTGCGCCCCGGCAGTCCGCGCCGGGCCGCTACGCCGACTCCTGCCCCGCCAATCGTCGCCTGCGCCTCCACCTGGCGCCCGACCTGCGCCCCGGCAGTCCGCGCCGGCCACGGCGCCGACTCCTGCCCCGCCAATCGGCGCCTGCGCCTCCACCTGGCACCCGACCTGCGCCCCGGCAGTCCGCGCCGGGCCCACGGCGCCGACTCCTGCCCCGCGGCGGCACGAGGCTCCGGGCCGGCCGGCCGCCTGTGGTAAGGTTGCGGCTCCGGCGTCGCCCGATAGCGTCGCCGCGCCGACTGCCGGGCTGGAGGAAACCCCATGACACCTGTTCTCATGACGTTGAGCCTGTTCGTGGCCACCGCCGTGGCCCAGCTCGTCTACGGCTCGACCCTCTACTTCGCCTGCACGTCGATGGAGGCCCGGCACGTGACGTTCAGGCACGCCTTCACGAACGCGATGGGCGTGCTCATCCTGAGCCTCTTCGTCGTTCTCACGACCGTCGCGGTCGTCGACCACGGGTCGTGGATCTTCCTGTTCCTGCCGGCGTGGATGGCAATCACCGTCATCTCCTACGTCAGCAACCTGTTCTCGGTGTCGTTCAGCCGGTCCCTGGCCATCCTCCTGCTCGCGGGCATGTTCTTCGGGGTCACGGCCCTCGTCATCGGCCGGGTCGGCGAGCTGATCCTGACGCAGATGGCCGCCGCCTAGCAGCCCGTGCCCGAGAGCTTCGCACCCGGGGAACATCACCACGCGCCCACCGCGACGAGCCGGAGGCCTGCCATGCGGTCGACCACGACACACCGGGACGGTTCGACGGCCCCGCGGCAAGAACCCCGCGACACGAGACGGGCGAGCCGGCCCGCGGGTCCGCGGGGGGCGAGGCGAGGCGTCCTGCGGGCGCTCGCGCCGTGGATCCTCTGCGGGCTCTGCCTCGCCCTGCCGGCGGGCGCCGCTGCCCAACCGGAGGTCCCGCGGCACGAGCTCGACGTGACGTGGCCGAGCGTGCCCCTGCCGGACCGCATGCTGACGGGCGGACTGGGCGGCATGTGCGTGGACGGCCGCGGCCACGTCTTCGTCCTCAACCGGCAGAACGTCGTCCCCGAGGACCTCGACGGCGCGACGCTGGCTCCCCCCATCGTCGAGTTCGACCCCGACGGCAACGTCGTCGGGTCGTGGGGAGACCCCGAGACCCTCGGCGGCCGCCTCCACGACTGTCATGCCGACGCCGACGGCAACCTGTGGATCATCGCCGCCGGCACCGGGGTCGTGCAGAAGTACTCGCGCGAGGGCGAGCTGCTGCTCCGGATCGGCGAGGCGGGACGCTACGACTCGTCGGACGGGACGCGGAACGGACGCCCCCTGAACTCCGACCGCGCGCAGTTCTTCCTTCCCGCGGCCATCGACGTCGACGCCGAGACCGGCGAGATCTACGTGGCGGACGGCGAGCTCCCCGGCGGGAACCAGCGCATCGCGGTACTGTCCGCAGACGGCGAGTTCCTGCGCCAGTGGCCGCTGCATCGCACCGACGAGGAACGCGACGTCACCCCGGTGCCGCACTGCCTGCGGGTGTCCGGCGACGGGCTCGTCTACGTATGCGATCGGGAGGCGGACCGCATTCAGGTGTTCGACCGCGAGGGGACCTTCGTCCGGAACATCGACGTGCCCTGGGAGCCACTCACGCCCTCCGAGGGACGCCCCAGCGGCACGCGGGGCACGGCGGTGGTCGTGGCGTTCTCGCCCGACCCCGGGCAGCGCTGGCTGTACGTCGTGAACCAGAACCGGGTCATGGTCGACGTGCTCGACCGCCGCAGCGGGGAGGTGGTCTCCAGCTTCGGCGGCGGCCCGGGGCGCTACCGCGGCCAGTTCACGCTGCCCCACGGCATCGGCGTCGACTCGAACGGACACGTCTACGTCGCCGAGCAGGAGGGCCGCCGCGTCCAGAAGTTCCGCCGCGTCGGGCCGTGACGGGCCAGGAGAGCGCCGCCCCGGTGGCTCGTTTCGCCGCTCGGTCGCCCTTCCGCCTCGGTCGCCCTTCCGCCGCGGTCGCCCTTCCGCCTCGGTCGCCCTCCTCTGTCGCCCTTCCGCCTCGGTCGCCCTTCCGCGAAGACGTGCAGGTCTACGGTCCGGACTCCGGGCCCGTCCCCGCGTCGAGCCCCGCATCGAGCACCATCCGCCCGACCGTCGGCGGCGCGCCGGATGAACCGACGTCTCGGCGTGGCACTGCCTCGTAGCGCGCGATCCGCACCCGCGCCGCGCCGGCCCGGTCGATCGCGGTCGCCACGACGTGGTCATCCCCGAGACGGTCGAGCGAGAACTGCCAGCGCGCCGGGTCGTCCTCGACGGCCGGGGTGAAGCGGATGCGGATGCCGTCCCGCGTCGGGATCGGCAAATCGAACCAGAACCCCGACAGGGGAAGGGTGAGGCCGCGCCCGCGCGCCTTGACGTAGGACTCCTTCAGGGTCCAGTACTCCAGAAACCGCAGCGCGAGCCGTGCCGGGGGGACCTCGCTCAGCGCGCGGGCCTCGGCCGGCGCGAAGAACCGCTCCGCGAGATCGAGCCAGCGCCGTTGGCGACGCAGGGTCTCGACATCGACCCCGAGCGCGCGCGCCCGGCCGACGAGACAGACCACGAGTCCATCGGTATGCGATACGTTGAACCGCAGCGCCGAAGCGGGCGAGGCGATCTCGGGTCGGCCGTGATGGTTGGTGCGGAACCGCCATCGCGCCGGCGGTACGTCGCAGTAGCGGGACAGCGTGATCCGCACCAGCGCGCGGGTCACGAGGCTGATGCGGCGGTCGCGCGCCAATCGGAAACAGTCGGTGCGCGCACGTTCCTCGTCGGTCAGCATCGCCCGCAGGCGCACAAGATGCGCCGCATCGAACGCGGCGGGCCGCGCCGACCACAGGTGCGCTTCTGCCGCAGGGAGCGGCATGACCTCGGCGGGTCCGGCCGGCGCCTCGCGCGAGCCCGCGCAGCTCGCGGACGTCGAGCGGTTCGTGCTCATCGGTGGTGCACCGGCCGGTCTCGCCATGTGAAGGCCTCGGTCTGCGGCTGCGGGAGCGGCATGACCTCGGCGGGTCCGGCCGGCGCCTCGCGCGAGCCCGCGCAGCTCGCGGACGTCGAGCGGTTCGTGCTCATCGGTGGTGCACCGTCCGGTTTCGCCATGTGAAGGCCTCGGTCTGCTGCCGCCCGACGCACGCCGTCGTCATCGATGGCGCACCGGCCCGTCCCGCCACCGAGCCACGGAGGGCCCCGGCAGGATCGTCGGTCTGCGGCTGCCCGACGCACGCCGTCCTCATCGGTGGTGCACCGGCCCGCCCCGCCACCGGGTCACGGAGGGACCCGGCAGGATCTCGCGCAGATAACCGTCGACGCCGCGCTCGCGGCGCCAGTGCCTGGGATAGCCCAGGGACACCTCCTCGAAGCGGACCCCGTCGATCCAGTCGGTGGTCCGCACGTGCAGGTGCCCGGCCACGACCACCTTCGCGCGATAGCGCACGTGCCAAGACTCGGTGCGGCGGGTTCCGCACCAGACGCGGAACCGCGGAATACGCGGCAGCCGGACGAGATCGCGGCGCAGGGGAAAGTGGTTCACGAGCACGAGGGGGTGCCCCGCCGCCGCCTCGTCGAGCCGCGGCATCGTCTCGCGGATGCGCGCGCGGCACCAGTCGGCCCGCGACGGATACGGCTCGGAGGCGAGAAAGTGCTCGTCGGCGCACCTGATCCCCGTCTCCGCCGCCCACGCCGCCGCCCCCTCCGGCTGCACCGAATCGGGACCGAAGCTGTAATCGTAGAGCAGGAACAGCGGAGCGATTGCGCACCGGGGCGTTTCGGGCCAGATGACGTAGGGGTCCTCCGGGGTGACCACGCCCAGTCGGCGGCACACGTCGACCACCGCCTCGTACTTGGCCACGCCGCGCAGACCCGCGCCGCCATGACTCCAGAGCTCGTGGTTTCCGGGCACCCAGAAGACCTTCGCAAACCGCTCGACCGCGGCCCGCAGGCCGAGCTCGATGAGGACCATCGACTCGGCGACGTCGCCGGCGAGAATCAGCCAGTCGTCGGGCCGGGCGCGCCAGTCCGCGAGGGCCTCGCGGTTGGCGCGGTGGCCGAGATGCAGATCGCCGAGCGCGTAGAGCTTCATCGCTGATCGGCCGGCACCGGCCCCGGGAGCCCACGATGGGACCCCGCGGCATTCGACCGGCGCTGCATCCCGCGTTGACTGCTGACCGCCTGCACGGCCATGTGCGGTGCGGCGCTCCGTGCGGCACTCGCGCGGCAACGCCCCGAGCGCATTCGCCATGTGCCTGCGGACGGCTTCGGTGTGGCGCTCGCGCGGCAACGCCCCGAGCGCATTCGCCATGTCGCCTGCGATCGGTGCGGCGCTCCGTGCGGCATTCGCGCGGCAACGCCCCGAGCGCATTCGCCATGTCGCCTGCGATCGGTGCGGCGCTCCGTTCGGCACGGGGCTTCCCGGAACGAATGTACCACCGGCAGCGTCGTAGTACTGTGCAAACGACGGCCACGGCCGGACCGCACCGGCCGTAGCCATTCGCATCCGAATCGAGGTGACGATGCCCGCCGCCGCTCTGCGTTGCGAGAACCTGGTCAAGACCTTCGCGGGGACCATCGCGGTCGGCGGCCTGAACCTGAACGTGCCGGCCGGCGCCATCTTCGGGCTCCTGGGGCCCAACGGCTCGGGCAAGACGTCCACCATCCGCACCAGCCTCGGCCTCTACGTCCCCGACGGCGGACACGTCGAGCTCCTCGGCTCGCGCGATCCGCTGGCGGTGCGGCACCGGGTCGGCTACCTCCCGGAGGAGCGCGGCCTCTACGCCAAGATGAAGGTGGCCGAGCAGTTGACGTTCCTCGCCGCGATCCGCGGGCTCGACCAGGTCGAGGCGGCCCGGCGCGCGCACGCCTGGCTCGATCGCGTCGGCCTCGCCGCCAACGCGAAATCCGACACCGGCGACCTGTCGAAGGGCATGCAGCAGAAGGTGCAGTTCGCGGCGGCGGTCATCCACGAGCCCGACCTCATCGTCCTCGACGAGCCTTTCACCGGCCTCGACCCCATCAACACCCGCCTCCTGAAGGACCTCATCCTCGAGCAGCGGGAGCGCGGCGCGACGGTGGTCCTCTCGACGCACCTCATGGCGCAGGTCGAGGCCCTCTGCGAGTCGATCTGCCTGATTCATCGGGGCCGGCCGGTCCTCGACGGCGTCGTCGCCGACATCCGGGCCGGCTACGGGCGGAACACGGTGGCGGTGGAGTACGAGGGCGACGGCGCGGCGCCGCTGACGGACCTGCCGGGGGTGCGCCGCGGCGAGGACACCGGACAGGAGGCGCGGCTCGAGCTCGATCCCGGTACCGACGCCCAGGCGGTCATCCGGGCCGTGGTCGACCGGGTGGCGATACGGTCGGTGCGCCTCGAGCATCCGAGCCTCGAGGACATCTATCTCGAACGGGTCGGGGCGGCGACGCTGCCGGCCGCGGAGGTGGCGTCGTGAATCCGAGCCAGATCGTCAAGGTCGCGCGCCGCGAGTACCTGACGCGGGTGCGCAGCAAGGCCTTCATCGTGATGACGGTGATGATTCCCGTGCTGATGGGCGGCTACATCTTCATCATGCCGGTGCTGTTCACGTCGTCGGGAACGGACGAGCTGCGCATCGCGGTGGTGGACGCCGAGACCGGCCTCGCGCCGGCCCTCGCCGACCACCTCGCGGCCATCGAGCAGCCTCGGGTCGACGTCGCCGAGCAGGCCGTCGTGCCCGACGATTCGGAGAGCGTGCGGCAGCCCTACACCGAGGCGGTCCTGGACGGGAGCCTCGACGGCTACCTGGTGCTCACCCCCGACCCCGTCATCGGGGCGCGCAGCCGCTACTACGCGCGCGAGACCGGGAACCCCGTGATGCTGCGCGACATCGAGCGGGCCATCGAGGCCACCCTCCTCGACCGCCTCGTCGCCGGCACCGGCGTCGACACCGAGCGGGTGCGCGCCTGGCAGCGCTTCGATCTGGACGCGGTGACGGTGTCGGACGCGGGCGAGTCTGAGGGCGGCTTCGAGGCCGCGTTCTTCAGCACGTTCGCCCTCGCGATGCTGCTGTACATGGCGGTGCTCATCAACGGACAGGGCATGGCGATGGCCATCGTCGAGGAGAAGTCGTCCCGCCTCATCGAGGTCATCCTCGGGGCGGTCACCGCCACCGAGTTCATGGCCGGCAAGATTCTCGGGGTGCTCGGCTCGGGCCTGACGCAGCTGGGCATCTGGGTCGGCGCGCTGCTGCTCGGCGTCCTCTACGCGGCGCCGATGCTGGCGATGGGCCCCGACCTCGCCGACTTCGACCTCGGCGCCATCCTCAGCGTGGAGCTCATCGTCTACTTCTCGATCTTCTTCGCGCTCGGCTACTTCCTCTACTCGGTCTTCTTCGCGACCATCGCCGCCACCTGCACGAGCACCGAGGAGCTCGGGCAGGCGATGTTCGCGGCGGTCCTGCCGATGGTCGTCGCGCTGATGTCGAGCTTCTACGTCATCGCCAACCCCGGCTCCACCGCGACCCGGGTGCTCAGCCTGCTGCCGCCGCTGACCCCGCTCGTCATGCTGGCCCGCGTCAACGTCCTCACCCCGCCCCTGTGGGAGATCTGGCTGGGCATCGGCCTCCTCGCGGCCGCCATCGTCGCCACCGGCTGGCTGGCCGCGAAGATCTTCCGCTATGCCCTGCTGATGCACGGCAAGCGGCCGACCCTGCCCGAGCTGATGAGCGTCATCCGGGCGAGCTGACCGGCGGCGCCGTCGCCGGCGACGGGCGGTGTCGAGCGCCGTGAGGACCGCGCAGGCATCTGCCGAGACGATACGTCCAGTGACGACGATGCGGGGCGCCCCGTGGAGTAGAATCAGACCATGAAGACCGTCGCAGCGGAGACCTTCGCGGCGCACCTGTCGGCGGGGGCAGACCCCGAGACCGCACTAAGGGCTGCGCAAGAGATGGGCGACCCTGGGCACGATGTCCGAGTTCTGAAGTGGATGGTCGGTGTGGTGCTGGCGGTTGCCGTGACGGGGTTCGGGATCATGATCTCCGCAATCCTGCAGATCGCTTTCCGGCTTCCCTAGCCCCCCAGCCTGAAGGTCATCCCGGCTCCCGCGTACGTCTTGCGGCTGCCGGATGGTCGCTGCCGCCGCCCGCGCTGCGCCGGTTTTTTCGCTATCATTCCCGTGCACGTATCGAACACCGCCGACGAGACGGCGGTGTCCCGACGGACACGCCGTCGCACCCGGCGACGATGAACGAAGAGGGACGATTCATGACCATGAGATCGACATCCATCGCGGCCGCCGCGATCGCGCTGCTGTCCGTTTCGGGAGTCGCGGCGGCCCAGGAGCCGTCGACGGCCAACGGCGAGTGGCCGTCCTATGGCGGCAACCTCTCGCACGACCGCTACTCCCCCCTCGACCAGATCACGGCCGGGAACTTCAGCGAGCTCGAGCTCGCCTGGCAGTTCAACACCGACAGCTTCGGCCCCCGGCCCGAGACCAACTACCAGTCGACGCCGCTGATGGTCAACGGCATCCTCTACGTCACCGCGGGATCGCGCCGCGCGGCCGTCGCCCTCGACGCCGCGACCGGCGAGCTGCTGTGGATGCACCGCGTCGACGAGGGCGAGCGCGGCGAGTCGGCGCCGCGCCGGCTGTCCGGCCGCGGGCTCGCGTACTGGGACGACGGCGGCGACGGAGTCGTCTTCTACGTGACCCCCGGCTACCAGCTCGTGGCCGTCGACGCCCGCACCGGCTACGAGGAGGCGGGCTTCGGGAACAACGGCATCGTGGACCTGAAGCAGAACATCGACCAGGACCTCGAGCCGACCTCCGAGATCGGCCTGCACGCCGCGCCTATCGTCGCCGGCGACACCGTCCTCATCGGGGCCGCCCACCGGCCCGGCGGCGCCCCGCCGTCGCGCACCAACGTCAAGGGCTACGTGCGCGGCTTCGACGCCCGCAGCGGCGACCGCAAGTGGATCTTCCACACCATTCCCGGCGGCGACGAGTTCGGCAACGACACCTGGCTGAACGACTCGTGGCGCTATACCGGCAACACCGGGGTGTGGGCGCAGTGGAGCGCCGACCCCGAGCTGAACATGGCGTACTTCGCGGTCGAGGCGCCCACCGGCGACTACTACGGCGGCCACCGGCCCGGCGACAACCTGTACTCGGGCAGCGTCGTCGCCGTCGACCTCGACACCGGCGAGCGGGCGTGGCACTACCAGACGGTGCACCACGACATCTGGGACTGGGACCTGCCGGCGGCGCCGGTGCTGCTCGACATCACCGTCGACAGGCGGGAGATCAAGGCCCTGATCCTGCCCACCAAGCAGACCTACATGTTCGTGCTCGACCGGGAGACCGGCGAGCCGGTGTGGCCGATTCCCGAGGTGCCGGTGCGGGCCGGGGACGTGCCCGGCGAGTGGTACGCCCCCACCCAGCCGATTCCGATGAGGCCGCCCGCGCTCGACGACGTCGACCTCAGCATCGAGGACCTCGTCGACTACACGCCCGAGCTCTTCACCCGGGCCATGGCGATCTACAACCGCCACACCATCGGCTGGCTCTACGACCCGCCGACGGTGGCCGAGCCGGGCATGCTCGGCACCCTGCAGCTGCCCAACTCGACGGGCGGCGTGAACTGGCCCGGGGCGTCGGCCGACCCCGAGACCGGCTTCTTCTACGTCTACACCAAGACCCAGATCGGCGCTCTCGGGCTGGTCAACGACCCGGAGCGTTCGGACATGGACTTCATCCGCGGCCGGCCCGACGGCGTGAGCTTCCGGGACGCGTCGACGAGCATCGACGGGTTCCCGATGATCAAGCCGCCGTGGGGGCGCATCACCGCCGTCGACATGAACACCGGCGACATCGCCTGGCAGGTGCCCCATGGCGAGGCGCCCGACAACATCCGCAACCACCCCCTGCTCGACGGCCGGGACATCGGTCGCACCGGGTGGCCCGGCCGGGTCGGGGTGCTGGTGACCAGGAACCTGATCGTCGCCGGCGAGTCGGGCTTCTACACGACCGAGACCGGCGAGGCCGGCGCGATGCTGCGCGCCTACGACAAGGCCACCGGCGAGGAGGTGGGCGGGGTGTACATGACCGCCCCGCAGAGCGGCTCGCCGATGACCTACGAGGTCGACGGCCGGCAGTACATCGTGCTGGCGACGAGCGGCGGCGGCCGGTCGGGGACGCTGCTGGCGTACGCCCTGCCGTAGCCCGGGAATCGTCGCTCGCGGCTTCGATTGCCGCCCAACCCTGCCGGGAGTCTGCACCGTTCCACGGCGCAGACTCCCGGGTACATGCGGCGCAGTGTCGCGTTGGCGAAGCTCCCAACGCGACCTCCAGGCAGCGCCGGCCATCGTCGCCGGCGGTTGTCGCCGGCCCCTTGGGGGGCGCCAACGCCCCAACGAAGCATCCGGGAGCCCGCGCCGTTCATGAAACACCCGGGAGCCCGCACCGTTCAGGCGGTGCCGGCTCTCCGGATCTCACTCGACCATCGCACGCCCCGCATAGCCCCCGGGGCCGCGCCACGGCGTCCTCGATACCCGCAATGACCAGGCGCCACCGCTTCTTCTCCGACCTGTCGAGCATCTTCGACCGCGCGGCCTCCTTCAGCGATCACCCGACCGGCCTGCTCGACCAGATCAAGCGCTGCAACGCCGTCTATCGCTTCGACTTTCCGGTGCGGCAGTCCGACGGCGGCATCCAGGTCGTCAGGGCGTGGCGGGTCGAGCACAGCCACCACCGCCTGCCCCTCAAGGGCGGCATCCGCTACAGCGCGCAGGTCGACGAGGACGAGGTCATGGCCCTCGCGGCCCTCATGACGTTCAAGTGCGCCATCGTCGACATCCCCTTCGGCGGCGCCAAGGGCGCGGTGCAGATCGACGCCGGCGCCTACACCGTCGACCAGCTCGAGCGCATCACCCGGCGCTATACCCACGAGCTGGTGCGCAAGAACTTCATCGGCCCCGCCGTCGACGTGCCGGCGCCCGACTACGGCACCAGCAGCCGCGAGATGGCCTGGATAGCCGACACCTACGCGGCCCTCCGTCCGGACCAGATCGACGCCCTCGGCTGCGTGACCGGCAAGCCCGTCGAGCTGAGCGGCATCCGGGGACGTACCGAAGCGACGGGGCGCGGCCTGTACTACGTGCTGCGCGAGGCGTGCGACGAGCCTGACGACATGCGGCGCATCGGCCTCGGCCCCGGCGTCGCGGGCAAGCGCATCGTGGTGCAGGGGTTCGGCAAGGTCGGCTACTGGGCGGCGCGGTCGTGCCACGAGGCGGGCGCCGTCATCGTCGGCATCGCCGAGCACGACGGCGCCATCGCCGGCGCCCGCGGCCTCGATCCCGAGGCCGTCCAACGCCACCGCACCGCCACCGGCTCGATTCTCGACTTCCCCGGCGCCGCCACCCTGGCGGACACGCGCGCGGCGCTCGAGCTGCCCTGCGACATCCTCGTTCCCGCCGCCCTCGAGCACCAGATCACCGAGGAGAACGCCTCCCGCATCCAGGCCCGCATCCTGCTGGAAGGGGCCAACGGACCGACAACGCCGGAGGCCGACGCCATCCTCGCCGACAAGGGGGTCCTCGTCATCCCCGACATCTACGCCAACGCCGGCGGGGTCATCGTGTCCTACTTCGAGTGGCTCAAGAACCTCTCCCACATCGGGTTCGGCCGCATCGAGAAGCGGCACCAGGAGAGCACCTACAGCCGCATTCTCGGCGCCATCGAGACCGCGACCGGCGACCGCTTCACCCCGGAACAGCGCGCCGCAGTCATCCGCGGGCCCGACGAGCTGACCGTGGTCAACTCCGGGCTCGAGGAGATCATGTCCGTCGCCTACCGCGAGATCCGCGAGACCCTCGCCCGCCGCCCCGAGATGGGCTCGCTGCGCATCGCCGCCATGGCCAACGCCATCGAGAAGGTCGCCCGGTCCTACCTGTCGCTGGGCGTGTTTCCCTGATCGCCCGGTCCGGCCGGGAGCCGGCTGCGCAGTCGCCTTCCGGCCCGCCGCCCGGCCGGGAACAGAGTTGCCTCAGACGCATCGGCCGCAGGCCTGGAGACCGGCACCCTGGTCCGGCAGCACGCGGGGCCACGTCGTCGTCCGGGCGAACCGGGAGGTCAGGAAGATGCCGTCGGCGTGCCGCCGCGCAATCTGTCGAGCAGCTCGCGGTCGATGTGCTGCTTCACGGTGCGCCGGTCGAGGGCGAGCCGGCGCGCCGTTTCCTGGTAGCTGCCGGTGCGGGCGTAGACGGTCGTGCAGTATCGGCCGAGCAGCTCCCGGGCCGTGAGGCCGCCGTCCTGGAGGGCCGCCGTCAGGCCGTCATCGGTCGGCGGCGCCGACGGGGGCCGGTAGCGCTTTCGGACCAGCACGTTGCGGACGCACTGCTCGAGCTCGCGCACGTTGCCCGGCCAGAGATAGTCGGGGCCGAGATCGCGCTCGATGCAGTCCATGACCTCGGCGGCGAGCTCGGGCGCGCCGGTCTCGCCGATCACGCGCTCGCTGACGAAGAGCACGAGGTTGCGGAGCTCGTCCGGGGCGTCGCGAAGCTGGTCGCGCAGCGACGGAGTCTCGACGAGGTCCGAGCAGAGCCGGTAGTACAGGTCCTCCCGGAACCGCCCGGCGCGCATCTCCGCCGCCAGGTCGCGGTTGGTCGCCGCGATGAGCTTCCCCTTGAACTCGCGCGGCGTGGTCTCGCCGATGCGCTGGAACTCGCGCGACTGCAGGACCCGCAGCAACTTGACCTGGATCGACGCGTCGATCTCGCCGACCTCGTCGAGGAGCACGGTGCCCATGGCGGGGCACGACTCCAGCCAGCCCACGCGGTCCTGGACCGCCCCGGTGAACGCGCCCTTCCGGTGTCCGAACAGCTCCGACTCGATGAGGGTCGGCGACAGCGCCGACACGTTGAGGGTGTGGAACGCGCCGTCGAGTGTCCCCGCGAACGATTCCCGTTCCGGGTCGAACGGCACGTAGCGCGACAGCGCGATGGCGCGCGCGACCAGCTCCTTCCCGGTGCCGGAGGGGCCGGTGATCAGGGAGGTGATGTCGTGCATTCGATCGTGGAGGGACCGCCAGTAGCGCCACAGGTCGTGCGTGAAGATCGACTGCCACACCGACGCACGCAGGTGCGCGGCGGGGCGCGACGCGCCGATGATGTGGCGATAGATGAGATGGAAGGCGCGGCGGATCTGATGGAAGCAGGCGAACAGGTGCGCGGGATCGACGCGGCCCGGCAGCCGCAGCCCGGGCACCGCGAGAAAGTGCTCCAGGTCCCGCCGGAACTGCCGGTAGCACACCACCCGCCCACGCCCGCGGGGGAGCTCCAGGTCCACCTGATGCAGGGGCTCGGCATAGCGCTGGAACAGCGTGTAGACGACGAGCTGAGCGTAGAGAACAAGCTCGTCGCGGGTCGCGGCAGGGCGCTCGCGCAGCCGCTCGCGGGCGCCGCGCGCGACCCGCTCGGCGATGACCCCCACCATCGCGACGGCTTGGTTCTCCACCGCGGGTTGCGCGCGCAGGTTCCACACCGCGCGGTCCGCGGCGTGGTCGGGACCCAGGAGGGCGCGCTCCCGCTCGACGAACTCGGGGACGAACGGATTGCAGGCGGCGAGCCGCGCGACCGACTCGACGGTGCGGCGTTCGTCGGGGAGGAAGAGGGGCATCACGTCTCCGGAACCGTGGTCGATTGGAGAGGCATACATGAAATGTACGCCCATGAACACTCAACGGTCAATCCCTCGACGGGAGCGGGCAGTCCCTGCGTGGCCGGATCGGCCCCCGAATGCCGCGCGGACCTGCGGTTGCTCCGCAGCGAGCTCAGCTCGCCGCCCGAGTCCGGCCCGCGTGCCCGACGTGCATCCACGGCCCGCGGCGACGGGCGGATGCCTCCCGGGGCTGGGTGCAATGCGACGGGTTTCTGTTGCGTGCGCCAATTCCCCGACGTGCATCCACGGTCCTCGGCATGGGCGGATGCCTTGCGGGACCGGGTGCAGTGCCGCAGGGTTTTGATACGATAGTCGGTGATTTGTCCGTCCCGCGCCGCGCGGAGCCGGCCCGCTGCCTTCGGACAAGGTCTGGAGGGGGTTGTGCGCCGGCGGCGGTGCAATCCTGCCCTTGGAGGAGTTGATTCCATGAAGCGTTTGGTTCTCTCGGCCATCGTGCTGGCCGCGGGCGTTGGGCTCTTTCAGGCGTCCGCCTCGGCGTCGGGCTCCATCGGACCCGGCCCCGGCAAGGTGAGCCCGCGCGCCGCGTACTCGCAGGGCAAGGCCCTCACGTTCAGAGAGCTGGTCTGCGACGGCTGCCCGCTCCAGAGGGGCGACCTCGACCAGGATCGCGCGCGCAGCCTGACGGCCAGCCTCGAGGCAGCCTACGAAGGCAATGAAACGGGCTCGCCGGACGACGCCGCGGTCCAGGTCCTGTGTGCCGGCACCGACGACTGCCAGCTCAAGATGGAGCTCGTGCACTACTTCCTCACGCGCCGCTACAAGCTGTAGGCGACGGGCTTGCACGCGACCGGAAAAATACGGGAACAGAACCATGCGCAATCCACGCTCCTCCCTCCTGACCCTGCTGGCCGGCTCGGCCCTGCTTGGCGCCCTGACGGCGCAGCCCGCTTCCGCTCAGGGCACGCCCTGGATCGCAGAACCGGGAACCGGATCCGTCAACCTGTCGTTCGTCAAACAGGACGCAGCCGAGTTCTTTCGTCAGACCACCAGGGTCAAGGGACCGCTGGAGGAGACCGGCGCCCATCTGTCGCAGAAAACGCTGTGGTTCGGCGTCAACTACGCGGTCACGGACGCCGTCGCCTTCGACGTGCAGTCGGCCTGGGCGTCGAGCTCGCTGCCCGGGGCGGTCGGCCCGTCCGGGGGCGAGGAGAGCTACGGCGGCCTCTACGACTCGAACGTCGCGGTGACGTGGCGTTTCGTCGACGAGCTGATCAGCAACGCGCCGAGCGTGGCGTTGCGGATCGGCGCGATCATCGCCGGCGCCTACGACACCGGCTACATCAACTCGGTGGGCGACGGCGGCAACGGCATCGAGACGTCGCTCATCATCGGCAGGTTCGGCAGCGCCGCCGGGTTCTCGGGCGAGATCGGCTTCCGCGCCCGCACGAGCACCGAGGTCAACCCCAATGCGGTGGGCGCCGTGGCCGGCGACCGGGTCGACATCCCCAACGACATGTTCGTCAACCTCGGCCTCTTCATCCCGGCGGGGAACGTCGTCACCCTCGGCATCGACTACCGGATGGTCAACGCCCTCTCCGGCATCGACATCGGCGGCGAGGGCTTCTCGCCGAGCCGGTTCCCCGGCCTGCACGAGGACGGCCACATCGTCGGGGGGCGGCTCATCGCCAACGTCACCGACCTCGTCAGCGTGAACGTGTTCTTCGGCCAGGTGGTGAAGGGGCGCAACGTCGCGGCGTCGCGCATCATCGGCGCCGGCCTGAGCTTCGGCTTCGGCGGCTCGTTCTAGGGCTCGTTCGTGGTCTCGACGGCGGCGGGCGGCGCGTTGAGGCTCCAGTCGTACTCGAACTCCATGATGCCGTCGAAGCCCCGAAGCTGCTCGGCCAGCTCGGGCTCCGCGTACTCGAGGAAGTGCGCGATGACGTCCGCGTCGGTCTCGCCGAAGTCCTCGCGGTACCAGTCGGGCGCGTAGATGCTGGAGGCGACGGCGAAGGCCTCGTCGAGCACCTCGACCCCGCGCGGGTGGTTCACGAAGTCGTGCGCGCCCTGCTCCAGCAGCTCCTCCAGGTTGTCGCGGGTGAAGGCCCGCACCAGGAGATGCGGACAGCCGTAGGCGGCGCAGTTCACGGCGTAGTGAATCCGCGCGTCCTGCCAGATGGGCCGGAGAATGCGGTGCTCGATGTCGTCCAGGGTCAGCGGCTGGCCGGCGACGGAGGCGTGGACGTCGCCCCACGGCCCCACGAGGGGGATCACGCCTTCGTGAATCTCCCGGATGCTCTCCACCGGATAGTCGCCCAGCACCACCTGCACCGTCAGGGCGTTGTACAGGTTGATCCAGTACGCCATCTGCTCGTCCGCCGCGAGGCGCCGCGGGTCGATCGCCTGGAGGTCGTCCAGATAGGCGGTCAGGCGCTCCCCGTCCGCGGCGCTGGCCAGCAGGGCCGCGTAGTCGAACAGGTTGACGCCGGTCTCGTCGGGGCTCACGTAGGCGTCCAGAATCGCCTGCCAGCGGTCGTGGTCGATCCGCTCGGAGCTGGCGTCGTCGCGTTCTTCCCAGAAGGGGACCGACTCGGGCCGGGGCGCCGAGCAGGCGGCGCCGGCCAGCGCCGACAGGACGGCGAGGCCGGCAAGCGCCAGCCGCGGAGTGCGTCCCGGCGGCAAGTTCGCAATTCGTGTCATTGTTTCGTCTCCCTCTCTTCCCTCTATCGCCGCGGTTCTGAATCTTCTCCCTGCGCAGCGTCGCCGGGGGCCGCCAAGACCCGCCGCCGCCGGAGCCGGGCAATCGTCGACAGGATGCCGATGCTCGCGCCGATGACGCCGCGAGTCGTGCCGCCCACCTTCGAGACGCCGAAACGCCGCCGCACCGTGTCCACGGGCACCTCGACCACCCGCAGGCGGTGCTGGATCGCCTTGACCTGCATCTCGACCGTCCAGCCGTAGGCGCGGTCCCGCATGTCGAGTCGGCGCAGCGCCTCGGCGCGGATGGCGCGGTAGGGCCCGAGGTCGGTCACGCGCCCCCCCCACAACACCCGAATCAGGAAGCCGGCGAGGCGGTTGCCCAGAATCTGGGGCGGGGAGAGGGCACCCGGCTCCCGACGGCCCAACGCGCGGGAACCCACCGCGAAGTCGGCCCCGTCCGCGATCGCGTCCAGGAGCCGCACGCACTGCCCAGCCACGAACGACCGGTCGCCGTCGGTGAACAGCACCACGTCGACGGGGCCGAGCGCGCCGAGCGCGGTGAGGCACGCGACGCCGTAGCCCGGGGTCTCCTCGCCAACCACCCGCGCGCCCGCCGCGCGCGCCCGCTCGGCCGTGGCGTCGGTCGAACCGTTGTCGCAGACGACGAAGTCGTCGACGAGCGGCGCTCCCCCGTCGCCGCACAAGGCCAGCAGGTCGCGGACCACGTCGCCGACGTTGCCTTCCTCGTCGCGCGCCGGCACGACGACGCCGACCGTCAGCTGCCTGTACACCCCGCCCGCTCTTCCCGGCCGGCCCGGCCCCGCCCGCCCCGTTTCCGCCCTCGCCCCATCATGCCACAGCGTTCCGTCGTCACGCCTTGTCGCCCGGGCGTTCTTCTGCGAGCAGGCGTCGCCCGGCGTCCTTCAAGCCCCGCTGCGGGTCTATTTCTCGGCCCCGCAGGCATCGCCCGGGGGGCGTTCTTTCAAGCCCCCGCAAGCGTCGCCCGGGCGTTCTCCAGCCCGCAGGCTCGCCCGGGCGTTCTCCAGCCCGCAGGCTCGCCCGGGCGTTCTCCAGCCCGCAAGCTTCGCCCAAGCGTTCTCCAGCCCGCAGCAGGCTTCGCCCAGGCGTTCTCCAGCCCGCAGGCTTCGCCCGGGCGTTCTCCAGTCCGCAAGCTTCGCCCAGGCGTTCTCCAGCCCGCAGCAGGCCTCGCCCGGGCGTTCTCCAGTCCGCAGGCTTCGCCCGGGCGTTCTCCAGCCCGCAGGCTTCGCCCGGGCGTTCTCCAGCCCGCAGGCGCCCCTCACCCCCCGGTGGCGCCCCCGCCGGTCTCGGCGCCGACTCGGCGCCCCGCCACGAACGGGTAGCCGATGGCGGCGGCGATCAGGCCGTACTCGACCGGCCGCACCCACGGCGGATGGTCGAAGGGATCCATCGTCAGGTCGTTCAGGTTGAGCCCGGTCAGATACGCGAGCAGCACCGCCGCCGACGCGGTCCACGCCCACGCGCTCGGCCGGATCGCCGCGAACGGCAGCAGCCACAGAAGGTACCAGGGGTTGACGACCGGCGACAGGGCGAGGAACCCGCCGTAGACCCAGTCGCCGCGGGGAACCGCGCCGGCCGCGGACCGCCGGTGACGGAGGTAGTACCAGCTCCACCCGCCGGCCACGGCCAGCCCGGACGCCAGCCGGGCCGCGCCGCCGGGCATCCACGGCGTCAGCAGCCCGTACAGCGCGGCGTTGAACTCCCACTCGCGCGCGAACACCGCCAGCGTCGCCAGATCGGTGCCGCCTTGCCAGACGAAGGGCAGGTACAGCAACGCAAGCACCCCGGCAAAGACTCCCCAGTGAGCCGGCCGTCCCCGCACCAGGACGAGCGGGACCATCAACAGGGCCAGCACCTTCGCCGCGGCGCCCAGGGCAAGACAGGCGGCGGCGGCCCTCAGGCGGTCGCCGCGCGCCAGCAGCACCGCGGCCAGCACCAGGCACACCGCGACGCCGTCCGGGTGCGCGGTGAAAGCGATCTCCTTGACGACCAGCGGACACCAGGCGTAGAGCAGCACGCCGCGGGCCGGCGCCATCCGCAGCAGCAGCCCGATGGCGAGCAGGTCGACGACGACGAGGACCACCTGCAGCGCCGCCACGCTGCCGGGACGCAGCCCGTACGCCGCGAGGAACACGAGCTGGGTCACCGGCCCGTAGATGGTCGGCAGCTCGGGGTAGTTGACCTGGTCCAGGATTGCCTGGAACGCCACCGGCACCCCCGGGTCGGTGAAGAACGCCTCGGGCGCCACCCCGTAGGGCGTGCCATCCTGCGCGAAGCGGTACCCGTCCCAGAGATAGCGGTAGAAGTCGTCCTCGAAGAACGGACCGCCCACGAGGCCACAGGCGCGGAACACCACCGCCCAGAGGAGCAGCCGGCCCACCGGGAACGGCGCGTCCCCCCACCGGGGCCAGGCAGCATACAAGCCGAAGGTCAGCAGCGAGGTCCAGCCGGCGATGGCCAGGAAGAAGACCAGCGACGGCTCCCCCGGCTGCCGGGCCGCCCACGCCAGCGCGCCGTATCCCAGGGCGCAGCCGAGACCCGCCGCGTCGACGACACGACATCGCCGGCGCACCGTCCCGCCCGGCGCGGCAACCTCCATGCGGTCATGATCTCATGCGGATCGGACACCGCGCGCACGGGTGGTTGATGCGTGCACACCGCATGGGCATACTCATGCACATGCGGACGACCCTCGACATCGACGACGACCTGCTCCGGGAGGCCGCGCGACTGACCCGCATCCAGGAGGCGACGACCCTCGTGAACCGCGGGCTGGAGAGGCCGTGCTACTGACTCGCATCCAGGAAGAGACTACCGTCGTGAACCGCGGGCTGGAAGTGCTGCCAGCTCGCGAGAGCGCGCGCCGCCTCGGGGCCCTCGGCGGCAGCGGAAAGGGGCTTCGCCCCATCCCGAGGCGCCGTTCGAGGCTGGGACGATGAGCGACAGGAAGATTCGGATACGCGCCGGCGAGGCGTCCGTGACCGCGGCGCTGAACGACTCGACCACCGCGGACGCGGTATGGGACGCGCTTCCCATCACCGGCCGGGTGCAGACATGGGGCGACGAGATCTACTTCCCGATACCGGTCGACGCGGCGGAGGCGCCGAACGCGGCGGCGACGGTCGACAAGGGAGCGGTGGCCTACTGGCCGCCGGGCAGCGCGCTCTGTCTGTTCTGGGGACCGACGCCGATGAGCCGCGGAGACGAGATCCGGCCGGCGAGCGCGGTCAACGTCATCGGCGCCATCGACGGCGACCCGACCTTGCTCGCGGCGGTCCCGGAGGGCGCCGAGATCGTCGTCGACCGGCAGTGACGCCGTCGGCGCGGCCGTCAGTCCGAACGCGGCCGTCAGTCCGAACGCGGCCGTCAGTCCGAACGCGGCCGTCAGTCCGAACGCGGCCGTCAGTCCGAACGCGGCCGTCAGTCCGAACGCGGCCGTCAGTCCGAACGCGGCCGTCAGTCCGAACGCGGCCTCTGCGCCAACAAGGAAGGTCGCTCCCGCTGCAACCGCGCGCGGTCCATCCTCAGCAGCAGGCGCTCCTGCTCCGGATCGCGCGGCCGTCGCCCGGACGCCCGCCCCGGCGGCTCGGCGGCCAGGATCTTCGCCCAGCGCTCGCGCTTCAATCGCCGCACCTCCGCCTGGAACTCGTCGTAGTCGATCATCGCGGGTGCGCCTCCTGCTCGAGCCGCTGCAGGGCCTCGGCTTCTTCGGGGACATCCTTCGTCCGCGCCCGCAGATAGCCCCAGTCCAAGCGGTGCGCGTAGAGCCTCGCGAGCCGCCGGGTCCAGCGTCCGTCCTCGTCGCTCTTCCAGTGCACCCAGGCGCGGAGGCGGTCGACGAGCAGGTCTTCGACGCCGATGATCACCACGCGCAGACCATCGACATCGACCTCGGTTCGCGGGGCGTCCTCGCCGGGGAGCCCGGCCGGCGCCGGCGCCTCGAAGAGCAGGTCGAGGTCAGCGTGATGCCAGAACCGCCCCTCCTTCTTGAACCCCAGCGCCGCGAACGCGGCGTCCACCTCGGGTCCGGACGGAAGGGCCAGGTCCACGTCGCCGGTCGCGTAACCTCCGGCGGTGTAGAACTCCACCGCGGCGCCGCCGACCAGGTCGGCTCGATGCCCAGGGGCGACAGCCGGGCGGTGAGCAGCCCGAGCATGATCAGCCGGCGGCGTCGAGGATCCGGTTCCTCGCCGAGGCGGCGGAGCCTCTCCGGGAGATCACCATGTTCGGCGCCCGTCGCCTCCGAGCGTGCAACATCGCCGTTCGCGGTCACCGGCATCCCCGACCCGAGTATAGTGGACGCGGGAGGTGACCATGCCGTGCACGCGACGCCGCTCGAGGGTCCTCGTTCCCGTACTGCTCCTGGCCTGGTGCGCGGTCGCGCTCGGCCCGGCCGAGGCGCGCGCCCAGCACGGCGCCGCCGACGGCGAGTGGCGGAGCTACGGCGGCGACGCCGGCAGCACCAAGTACTCGCCGCTCGACCAGATCGACGCCGGCAACTTCGGCGATCTCGAGGTCGCCTGGCGCTGGCAGTCGGCCGACGGCTCGCTCGATCTCGACCGGTTGCGCGAGCAGGTCCCGCGCCTCGGCATCCGGATGTTCCAGGCGACGCCGCTGATGGCGGGCGGCGTCGTCTACATCTCGACCGCGCTGCACCAGGTGGCGGCAATCGACGCCGCGACCGGCGAGACGATATGGGTGCACGACCCGCAGGTCTACCTCGGCGGGCGGCCGACCCACTTCTACAACTCGCGCGGGGTCGCGTGGTGGAGCGACGGCGACGACGCCCGCATCTTCTTCGGCACCCACGAGGGGTACCTGATCGCGCTCGACGCCGAGACCGGCGCGCCGGTGCTCGACTTCGGCGACAACGGCCGCGTCGACCTGATGGAGGGCATCCCCCGCGCCGACCGCGGCAGCACGAACCAGCGCGGCCGCAACCTGATGGGAGTGGCCTCGCCGCCCATCGTCGCCCGCGACGTGGTAGTCACGCCCAACGTCATCTCCGACGGGGTCATCGCCAAGGAGGCGCCGCCCGGCTGGATCAAGGGCGTGGACGCGCGCACCGGCGACGTGCGGTGGGTCTTCCGCACCGTGCCGCAGGCGGACGACTTCGGCGCCGACACCTGGGGCAACGAGTCGTGGCGCTACTCGGGCAACGCCAACGTCTGGCCGCCGATGAGCGCCGACGAGGAGCTCGGCTACGTGTACCTGCCCACGGGCACCCCCACCGGCGACTACTACGGCGGCCACCGGCCCGGCGACAACCTGTTCGCGGAGAGCGTGGTGGCCCTCGACATCGAGACCGGCCAGCGGATGTGGCACTTCCAGGCCGTGCACCACGGCGTCTGGGACTACGACTTCCCCGCCGCCCCCAGCCTCGTCGACGTCGCCGTCGAGGGCCGCCCCGAACCGGTCAAGGCGATCGCCCAGGTCAGCAAGCAGGGGTTCACGTATGTCTTCGACCGCGTGACCGGCGAGCCGGTGTGGCCCATCGAGGAGCGCCCGGTCGAGACGGACAGCGACATGGAGGGCGAGGTGCTGTCGCCGACCCAGCCCTTCCCCACGAAGCCGCCACCGTTCGAGTACCAGGGGGTGAGCATCGACGACCTCGTCGACTTCACCCCCGAGATCCGGGCCATGGCCGTCGAGGCGGTGCGCGACTTCCGGCTCGGGCCGCTCTTCTCGCCCCCGACGCTCAGCTACGAGGGCGGCCTGCAGGGCACGATTCAGCGCCCCCACGTGGGGGGCGGCGCGGGGTGGGCGGGCTCCGGGGTCGACCCCGAGACGGGGCTGCTCTACGTGCCGTCGGTCAACCGGTTCTCGGTCATCAAGTACTACACGCCGGACCCCGCCGAGGGCGGCAACCTCCGCTACACCATGCGGGGGCTCGCCGCCGGCGTGCAGCCGCGGATGCCGAACGGGCTGCCCCTGCTGAAGCCGCCCTACTCGCGGATGACCGCGATAGACCTGACGCGGGGCGAGCACGCGTGGATGCAGCCCAACGGCGACGGCGACCGCGTCCGGCGGCATCCGGCGCTGCGCGACCTCGACCTGCCCCCGCTCGGCGGCGACGGCCGCGGCGGCGTGGTGATCACGAAGACGCTGGTCGTGAGCGGCCTCACCGCGGGCGGGACCGATGACGGCCCGCGGCTGGTAGCACGCGACAAGGCGACCGGCGCCATCGTGGGCTCGGTCGACCTGCCGGGCGGCCCCATCGGCACGCCGATGACCTACCTGCACGACGGACGGCAGTACGTCGCGCTGACCGTGGGTGGCGACGTGCCGGAGCTGGTGGCGCTGGCCCTGCCGGAGTAGCAGCCGGGCCCCCGGGGCAACCGGCTGCTTCCGCAGAGACGGGCGCTCGGCGATGCGCCATGACGGAGGATCGCTCGGCGCGGCGCTATGATAGAGGGCGTCGGGCGTGTGCGCCGGAAGAGCGCCGAAGCCCCCGGGCAGGTTTGCAGCAGGCCCGCGCCTTCATGATCGACCGATGCCTGCTCGGTGTCCATCAGGATGCCGACGAACATCGGTGAATCGACCGATGGCTGCTCGGTGTCCATCAGGATGCCGACGAACATCGGTGAAGGGAATCGGTGTCCCGGGCAGCGTGTGCATCGGCTCGGTCCGCTCGGCGGCCGCGTCAATGAGGGAACGAGGAGCGTCCGGCAGGGCCGGGGGCGGAATGACGATCGGAGATGTGAATCGATGAGAATCGCACGTATCGTGACGCTGTGCTGGCTGCTCGCGCTGGGGGCGGCATCGGCCGCGACGGCGCAGGCGCCGCCGTTGCCGGACGTCGACGGGCTCGGACCCCAGGTCGGCGACGTCGTGCCCGCCTTCTCGCTCCCGGACCAGACCGGCGCGGCGCGGGACCTCGCGTCGCTGACGGGGCCGAACGGGCTGATGCTGGTGTTCAGCCGCTCGGCCGACTGGTGACCGTACTGCAAGACGCAGCTCGTGGAGCTGCAAAGCCGCTATGACAACCTCCAGGACCAGGGCCTCGGCGTCGCCGTCGTCACCTACGACCCCGTCGCGACCCTCGCCGGGTTCGCGGACGCGCGCGGCATCGAGATTCCGCTGCTGTCCGACGAAGGCTCGGCGACCATCCGGGAATACGGCCTCCTGAATCACGAGATGGACCCGGCCCGCGCGCCCGAGGATCGGCGCGAGATGATGCGCCGGCTCTACGGCATCCCCTATCCCGGCACGTTCATGCTGGACACGGCGGGCCGCGTGACCTCGCGCTTCTTCGAGGCGGCGTACCAGGAGCGGTCCACGGTGTCGAGCATCGCCGTCCGCCTCGGGGACGCGATAGCCGGCGCCGCCGACCGGGCCGCGACCCGCGTCGCCACCGACCACCTCGAGGCCCTCGTGTGGGCCACCGACGACGTGGTCGCGCCGGGCAACCGCCTGTCGTTCGCGGTCGACGTCACCCCGAAGACCGACATGCACGTCTACGCGCCGGGCGACCACGGCTACCAGGTGATCCGCCTGCGCCTGACCGCGCCGGACTTCCTGCGGGGCCACGACGTGACCTACCCGCCGTCGGAGATGTATCACTTCGAGCCCCTCGACGAGACGGTGGAGGTCTACGAGGAGCCGTTCCGGCTCGTGCAGGACGTCACGATCCCGATGCGCCGCGACATCGACGCGCTCGCCTCCGAGCCCGGCGCCACCCTGCAGGTCGAAGGGGTGCTGGAGTATCAGGCGTGCGACCACGAGATCTGCTACCTGCCCGAGGAGGCGCCGCTGAGCTGGGAGCTCGCGTGGCGTCCGCTCGTGCGGGACTGACGGCGCGCGGTCGAGCTCGCGTTCGCGCCGGAACCGACGCGACGCCCGGCTGAAGGATCTCGCGCACGCCACCACGCGACGGCGTGGCACCTGCATCGCACCAGAGCGGCGAGGCGCCCGACCGACCGGGTGCGACGACGCGAGCGTGCGGGCCATGTGCGGCCCACCACCAAGCTGTCAGGGGGGCGGCCCCGCTGCTCGAACGTAGCGGAGCCGCCCCCCTGCCGAACCGCCAAGGAGTCGACATGCGCAGGGTTCTGTCAGGATGCTCGATCGGGTTCGCGGCCGCCGCGCTGGCCGCGGCGGCGCCCGCGGCCGGCCAGGTCACGACCGCGACGGACGTGACGGTCGAGGAGTACATGGCGGTCAGGAACGCCCCCGAGGGCGGGGTCGACCGCCAGGTGAAGGTGGTCGACATCGGCAAGTCGAACGTCGCCGTCGGCATCCTCCACCGCGACGCCCTCGAGCCGACCGGAGATGCGGCGGTGGGCATCGTCCACACCCTGGTGACCGAGGTCTACTACATCGTCTCCGGGGCCGGGACCCTGATGACCGGGGGCACGATCACCGAGCGCCGGGACATCCCCGCCGACAGCCACATCGTCCAGGTGCTGGTGGGCGAGAGCTATCGCGCCACGGCGGAGGGCGGCGAGATCCGGGACGTGTCGGAGGGCGACGTCGTGGTCATCCCGGGCGGGGTCTTCCACGGGTGGACCGCGGTTCCCGACCACGTCACATACCTGAGCATCCGCCCCGACCCCGACAAGGTGCTGCCGGCGGGCTGGGTGAACCCGCTCATCCAGTAGCCGAGGCGGTTCGGCCGGCCGCCTCGGTCAGGGCTGCTCCTCGATACGGTACAGGTGGGTGTCGGTGCGGAAGAACAACGCGCCGTCGGAGACCGCCATCGAGGCCAGCGTGGAGCCGTCGAGCCGGTTCCGGGCCAGCACGTCGAACTCGGTGCCGGGCGCGAGCACCGTCGTCACGCCCCGCTCGTTCTGGAAGTAGATGCGCCCCCCCGCGAACACCGGCGACGCCGAGTGGTTGCCGCCGAGCCTCTCCTGCCAGTGGACCTCGCCGGTGAGGGCGTCGACGCAGGTCGCGATGCCGAAGTCGGTGACGATGTAGAGCTCGTCGCCGACGAGAATCGGCGACGGGGTCAGCGGGGCGCCCCGCCGCAGCCGCCACGCGACGTGCGACCGGGTGACGTCGCCGGCGCCGTCCGCGCGTATCGCCAGAAGCGTCGGCTGCTGGAAGCCGGTCGAGACGTAGACCAGCCCGTGGCCGAAGACCGGCCGGGGAACGTTCGAGAAGCCCCGGGGATAGACGACCTCCCAGACCTGCCTCCCCGACGCCGGATCGTGCCCCGAGGTCCGGAACGCGCTGACGTTGACGATCTGCTCGCGGCCGCCGACGTCGATGACGATCGGCGTGGAGTAGGCCTGCGACACCGGATCGGGCCGGACCGAACGCCAGCGCTCCTCGCCGGTCCGGGCGTCGACGGCCACGAGGTAGGCGACGTCGTAGCCGTCGATGCTGACGATGAGCTTGCCGTCGAGGAGGATGGGCGACCCCCCGTTGCCGTGCTGCGAGATGTAGGGAAAGCGGGTGCGCCAAAGGATCTCGCCGTCGGCGCTGACGGCGGCGGTCCCGGTGGCCCCGAAGTGGACGTAGACCCGCTCCCCCCCGGGGTCGAGGACCGGCGTGGGCGAGGCGAGGCTGTTCTTCGGGTTGAGCGGATAGACCTCGCTGCTGTCGAAGACCTCCACGTCGAGGGCGGGGTCTCCCGTCTCGGCATCGAAGGCGAGCAGCCGGAGCGAGCTGCCGTCGTCCGGGTCGATTAGCGCGGTCGTGAGCCAGAGCCGCCCGTCCGCCACCACCGGCGACGACCACCCGAGGCCCGGCACCGGCGTCTTCCAGGTGACGTTCTCGGTCTCGCTCCACGTAAGCGGGACCGCCGCGTCAGGCGCATGCCCCTGCCCCGTCGGCCCGCGGAACTGCGGCCAGTCGCTCGCCCGTGCGGCGGCAGCGCCGGCCAGCACGGCCAGCACCGCGCACGCCGCACCCGCCGCGAGTCTCCGGATCCCGGCATCGTGGATGATCATCGCCTGTACTCCCACGGCGCATTGTATCCGGCTCCTCCACGTGCAAGAGGTGCAGGATGCGGCGTGCGCAGATCCCGTGCGGTCGCGGATCGGCTTGCCGCTCCGTTGCCGGGTCGGCTTCGTTCGTCCGGCCGGACTGGAACGGGTCGTCCGGCGGCTTCACGCGCGAGCCCTCGAAGCGGCCGGCAGTATCGCCATTCGACGAGCAAACGGAGACGCTGCCAGGCGGTCGCGCGCAGGTCGGCTGTGCGATAATGGGCACAGGCGCATGACCCCCTTCACCCCCTCCCCGACGGCCCGTACCCGATACGCCGGCACGCCGGCCGCGCCGACCCCGACCGCGGCCCAGGACTTCCCCGGCTGCGACGCCGTCTCGTTGCCGACCTGGAAAGACGTGTGGGCCTACGACGGACGCATCGAGTACTGGTCGCGCGAGACGGGAACAGCCTGGGTGATGCGCGACGCCGGCCCCGTCCACGAGAATGCCGCGAACCTGCTGAGCGAGCTGCTGACCCGCCTCGGTCAGGAGCGCGGATCGCGCTTCCTGTTGGCCGGGGCCGTCTACCTGATGGAGCGGGACACGGACGGACGGCCGCGGCAGGTGCTCGTGGGCGACCAGACCATCTACCTGGACCGGAAGGTCTGGCGGCCGCGCGACCCCGCCATCGTGCTGGGGGTGGACCCGCTGCCGGACGTGATTCTCGAAGTGGATCACACCACCGACGTCCGGCGCAACAAGCTGCCGGTGTACGAAGCGTGGGGGTTCCCCGAAGTGTGGGTGGACACCCCCGACGAGCCGTCGCCGAACCGTCCCCGGGGCGTGCGGCCGGGCCTGACGATCTACGTGCTCGACGCGGGCCGATTCCGCATCGTCGACGAGAGCCGCGCGCTCCCCACGTGGACGGCCGCGCAGATCCATGCTTCTCTGAACGAGCCGCGCCTCGGGCCGCGGACGCTGGCCGACCTGACGCGGGTGGGCCGGCGGCTCGGCGAGAGCGAGGGCACCACCCCCGACGACGACCCGCAGCTCGGCCGCCACCGCCGGCAGGCCCGCGCCGAAGGCATCGCGCAGGGGCGCGCCGAGGGCATCGCGCAGGCCCGCGCCGAGGGCATCGCCCGCGAACGCGCTCTCCTCCGCCGGCTGGCGGCGCAGAAGTTCGGTCCCGCCACCGCGGCGCTGACAGCCGACGCCCTCGCCCGCATCGAAGACCCCCGCCGCCTCACCGAGGCCTTCGATCTCATCACCGCCTGCGACGACGCCGACGAACTGCTCTCCCGCCTGTCGAGCTTGCATGGGGGGCCGGAAACCGAGACCGCGCTCTGACGCCGGCCCGCGGCCCAGCCGCCGGCCCGCGTCTGGACGGCCCCGAAACCGCGTTCTGACGCGAATGCGCCGGGCTCACCCGTCAGGTGGGGGTCGGGGCGATGGCGCCGCGTGGGAGTCACCGCCGGACAGGGCCCGACCGCCCCGACGACCAACCGAGTCCCGAAAGGGGCCGCTCTCGATTCAATTTGCCTTCTATGCGGATTTTCCGCAACAACGGACTGGAGCGTGTCGCATACACGGCCGATCGCCTGCAGCACCCCGAGCAGCGGGCAGCGATCCTCGACCTGCTGCAGGCGGCCGACCTGGCATCACCGACATCGAGCGGATTGAACCGGATCCGGAAGTCGCCGAACGGGTCGAGCGGGCGCTACGCGTCCTCCATGGATTCGAGGAGGAATCAGAGACGAGGAAGGGGAGGCAGTTCCGCGTGTTGTCCAGTGACCTCGTGCGTCTGCACCACACCGGTAGAGGGTTGTGGCGCCGTGGGCGCTTGTTGAGGCCTTCCGGACCGCGAAGCAGCGCGCCCGCACCCTCGATGAACGCCATGCCGGCAACGACTCGCCACATCGGTCGAATCCCAGCACGGACGTGTGGCGGCTCGTCGATCGCCTGGACAGCGGTGCGGAGCCGACGTAGCGACGGAAATCGGGATGTCGGGGCGGAGGTCCGAGTGTCATCACGCGGGCCGGTGTTTTCGTCCCTGTGGCTATAATCCCACCGTGGAGACGACACGGATCGATTTGCCGAGGCGACGATGACAACACGACCTTCGAGACGTGACATGCGGAAGAAGATGCTCGCCGGGACGGCGGTCGCGGCGCTCTGCGTGGCCGTCGCCGCCACGACCGCCCACGCCCAGGACGTGGAGTGGCGCTCGTACGGATCCGACGCGGCCGGCACCAAGTACTCGCCGCTCGACCAGATCGACGCGGAGACGATAGCCGACCTCCAGATCGTCTGGCGGCAGTCGGTGCTGCCCGACGCGATGCGGGAGGGGCGCGAGGACTTCACGCCGTCGATCGCCGCGCAGAACACGCCGCTGATGGCGGGCGGCCGGCTCTACATCAGCTCGGCCCTCGGCACCGTCGCGGCCCTCGACGCCAAGACGGGCGAGGTGCTGTGGTTCGACACGCCGCCCGACCGCGACGGCGAGCCGTTCACCCGCGTGCGGCAGACCCGCGGGGTGGCCTACTGGGAAGACTCGGAGAGCGACGACGCTCGGGTCCTCGCGGTGGTCGGCTCGAACCTGGTGGCCCTCGACGCCCGCACCGGCGAGCGCTATCCCGACTTCGGCGAGGGCGGCGAGGTGGACCTGACGCAGGGGTTCGACGAGCCGGTGGAGACGTTCAGCTGGGGGTCGCCGCCGCTCGTGGTCGGCGACATCGTGGTCATCGGATCGGCCATGAGCGACGTCACCAACCCGAACATGCCGGCCATGAAGGAGATGCCGCCGGGCGACGTTCGCGGCTTCGACGTCAGGACCGGCGAGCAGGCCTGGATCTTCCACACCATCCCGCAGGAGGGAGAGGTCGGCAACGAGACGTGGCTGACCGCCATCAACGAGGACCGGCCCTCGTGGGAGTACAGCGGCAACACCAACATGTGGGCGTGGCCAAGCGCCGACGAGGAGCTCGGCCTGGTGTACGTGCCGCTGTCGACCCCGACCAACGACTACTACGGCGGCTACCGCCCCGGCGACAACCTGTTCGCCGAGAGCATCGTGTGCCTCGACGCCCGCACCGGCGAGCGCGTCTGGCACTTCCAGGCGGTGCACCACGGCATCTGGGACTACGACTTCCCCGCCGCCCCCAACGTCCTCGACCTCCAGGTCGAGGGGCGCGACGAACCGGTGAAGGCGGTCGCGGCGGTGAGCAAGCAGGCGTTCACCTACGTCTTCAACCGGGTGACGGGCGAGCCGGTGTGGCCCATCGAGGAGCGGCCGGTGCCGCCGGGCGACGTGCCCGGCGAGTGGTACGCGCCGACCCAGCCGTTTCCCACGAAGCCGCCGCCGTTCGACCAGCAGGGGACGACGGTCGACGACCTCATCGACTTCACCCCCGAGCTCCGCCAGGACGCGCTGGAAGTCTTCGAGCAGTACGTGACGGGCCCGATCTTCACCGCGCCGTCGATGGTCGACGACTCGCCGGGGGGCACGAAGGGCACCCTGCAGATGCCCGGGGTGGTCGGCGGCGCCGACTGGGGCGGCTCGGCCGTCGATCCGGAGACCGGCATCCTCTACGTGCCGTCGGTCCACAGCGAGGCGGTCATCGGCATCGTGCCGTCCGAGCATCCCCGCTCGGACATGCGGCTCGTGGTCGAGACGCTGGCCCCGCTCGAGGGCCCCAACGAGCTGCCCATCTTCAAGCCGCCGTACGGGCGGCTGGTCGCCATCGACCTCAAGAAGGGCGAGATCCTCTGGTCGAAGGCCAACGGCGACGGGCCGCGCGACCACCCCATGCTGAAGGATCTCGACCTGCCGCCCCTCGGACAGCCGGGGCGCGTGTCGCCTCTCGTGACGAAGTCGCTCGTCTTCCTCGGCGAGGGCGGCAACGCCGGCGTCGTGGTGTTGCAGCCGATCTGGGGCGGGGCCGGGGGGAAATGTTCCGCGCCTACGACAAGCTGACCGGCGACGTGGTCTGGGAGATGGAGCTGCCCGGGGGCACGACGGCGGCGCCGATGACCTACATGGTCGACGGCCGGCAGTACATCGTCGTCACCGTGGGCTGGGAGGACATGCCCAGCGAGTACGTGGCCCTGGCCCTGCCGGAGTGAGCGGCCTCTGGCCGTTCGTGGTGGAACCCCGTGTGGCAGCGAGGCCGTCGAAGGAGCCAGCGGGCCGAGACGACGCCCGTGCCCGCCCAGTCGAGCGGAGGGTGCATACTGGCGGGCATAGGCAGGCGACGAGCGACACGGTCAGGCAGGATGCACCGCCGGGCGAAGCAGCCGGGCCTTCTGCCGGGGGTTGCCGGGCCAGGAGGAGGACAGTCCCATGCTACGAAGCGTCTCGGGGCGGCACGCGGGGTTCGGGCGGCGCCGGATGATCGGCGCGGCGATCTGGCTGGCCGCATCGGCCGTCGCCTTGCACGCCCAGGATCACGTCGAGCACGACCCCGCCGACATCGAGTACGGCCTCGCCGTGTACCTGGCGCAGTGCGCGAGCTGCCACGGCGAAACCGGGGACGCCATCGCCGGCATCGATCTGCGCAACGGCCCCCTGCGCCGGGCCGCCACCGACCGCGACCTGATCGGGGTCATCCGGACCGGCATCCCCGGCACCGGCATGCTGGCGTTCGAGCTCGACGCGGCGGAGATGGCCGGCATCGTCGCCTACCTCCGGAACATGACCTACGAGGCCGACGCGGTGACGCTGGGGGACGCAGCCCGCGGCCGGGCGCTCTTCGAGGGCCGGGGCGCGTGCCTCGACTGCCACCGCGTGCAGGGCCGGGGCCCCCGGGCGGCGACGGACCTGACCGCCGTGGGCGCCGAGCGGGCGCCGAGCGCCCTGCGGCGGTCGCTGCTCGACCCGACGGGCACCATGCGGCCCATCGACCGCCCCGTCGAGCTGGTGACGGCGGACGGCGAGCGGGTCACCGGGCGGCGGCTCAACGAGGACACCTACACGGTGCAGGTCCTCGACGACGACGCGCGGCTGCGGTCGTTCGACAAGGCGGACCTGCGCGAGCTCCGGGTCCTCACGACATCGCCGATGCCGGCCTACGGCGACCGGCTCGACGCGGACGAGCTGGCCGACCTGCTGGCGTACCTCGTGTCCCTGAAAGGGTGAGGCGGACGACGCGAAGCAACCGGACGCTGCGGCGGGTCGGACCGAGGCCGAGGGCGGACGACGTGAACCATGACCAGGCGATGCGGCGAATCGGACCGAGACTGAGGCGGACCATGCCAAACAATCAGACGATGCGGCGGATCGGGCTTGCGCTGCTCCTGGGCGCGCTGGCCGTGGGCGCGGCCTCGGCGCAGGTGCCGTTCGAGCGCCTCCGCGACGCGGCGCAGGCGCCGGCCGACTGGCTGACCTATTCCGGCACCTACCTCAGCCAGCGCTACAGCGATCTGGACGAGGTGACTCCGGCCAACGTCGAGGACCTGCAGCTGCAGTGGGTCTACCAGACCCCGGTCTTCGGCCCCTGGCAGGCCACGCCGCTCGTCGTCGACGGCGTCATGTACCTGACCCAGCGGCCAAACGACGTGGTGGCCCTCGACGCCCGGACCGGGCGCGTGTTCTGGGTCTACCGCTATCCGACCCCGCCCGACCACCGGGCCTGCTGCGGCTCGAACAACCGCGGCGTCGCCATCCTCGGCGACCGGCTGTTCATGGCCACCCTCGACGCCCATGTCGTCGCCCTCGACGCCGCGACCGGGGCCGAGCTGTGGGACGTCGAACTCGCCGACAAGGAGCTGGCCTACTCGTTCACCCTGGCCCCGCTCGTCGTGAAGGACAAGGTCATCGTCGGCTCGGCCGGCGGCGACCGGGGCGTCCGCGGCTTCATCGCGGCCCTCGACGCGGCCACCGGCGAGGAGGCGTGGCGCTTCCACACCATCCCCGGGCCGGGCGAGCCGGGGCACGAGACGTGGGAACCGTGCCCGCCCAACCCCGAGACCTACTGCGACCCCGAGGCGTGGCGGCACGGCGGCGCCGCGGCGTGGCTCACCGGGTCGTACGACGCCGAGCTGAACCTGATGTACTGGGGCCTCGGCAACCCCGGACCCGACTTCAACCGCGAGCAGCGGCCCGGCGACAACCTCTACTCCGACTCGGTGGTCGCCCTCGACGCCGACACCGGCGAGCTGCGGTGGCACTTCCAGTTCACGCCCAACGACCCCTACGACTACGACTCGGTGCAGATACCGGTGCTCGCCGACTTCGAGCGCGGCGGCGTCACCCTGAAGGCGATGCTCTGGGCCAACCGCAACGGCTTCTACTACGTGCTCGACCGCACGACGGGCCGGTTCCTCAACGGGCTGCCGTTCGTGACCGTCAACTGGGCGGAGGGGCTCGACGACAGCGGCCGCCCCGTCGAGACGCCCCAGCCGCCGGGGGCGCCCACGTTCCCCGGCGTGCAGGGCGGGACGAACTGGTACTCGCCGTCCTTCAGCCCCCGCACGGGGCTCTTCTACGTGCCGGCGTGGGAGGACTACGCGTCGGTCTTCGACGCACAGCCGCAGGAGTACGAGCCGGGGCGCTCGTTCATCGGCGGCCGGCCGAGAACGGCCGCGCCGGTGCCCGACGCGCCCACGGTGCCGGGCCTTACCCGCGGCCCCGTCAACACCTGGACCGACGCCGCGGGCTCCGGCGCCGTCGTGGCCCTCGACGCGCTGACCGGCGAGCAGCGGTGGAAGTTCGAGATGACCGACGTGACGAGCAGCGGCATCCTCACCACCGCCTCCGACCTGCTGTTCACGGGGACGCGCTCGGGCTACTTCCAGGCCCTCGACGCCCGCACCGGCGACCCGCTGTGGCGGACGAGCCTCGGGGGCCAGATCACCAACGGCCCGATGACCTTCGAGGTGGCCGGCCGGCAGTACGTGGCGGTCATCGCCGGGCACTCGCTCTCGACCTTCGCGTTGCGGGAGTGAGGGCGGCAGCAGAATCCGCGTCCATACCGTCGCACCGGGATCGACCGGGTCGATCCCTGGTCACCGGCCATCAGGCGTTGCACCCACCGCCGGCCCCCCGAGGGTCCACGTGCGAGTAGAGCCCGTTCCCGTCGGCGTATCGGCCGGCCTCGGCGACCGACTACCCGCGGGAGGTGGTCGAGGCGGCCCTGGCCCACACGGTCCGCAAGACTCGCACAGGTGGGGACAATGGAAACGGGCTTCCCGGGTGGCCCCGGGAAGCCCAAGAACAGTGGCCGCCTGCGGGCGCAGCGGATGGGTCGAACGCGGCGGATGCAGTGGCCGCGCGTCGACGCGGCGGGCGGCTCAACCGCCGGCGCCGACCACGGGCACGAGGACGAGCCCGGTCACGTAGACGGCATACAGGCCCAGCAGGAGCAGGCCGCCGCCCCGGTGGAAGTGACCGGTCCGCGCGGTCAGGCCGAGGATCGCCGCGAAGAACACGCCGAGCCAGCCGTACGAGTACACCTGGGTGAAGACGTCGAGGCTCAGCGGGTTGATGGTGCCCGACAGGCCGACGATGAGGTAGAGGTTGAGGACGTTGGCGCCGAGGATGTTGCCGAGCGACAGGTCCGGCACCCCCTTCCGGGCGGCGGAGACTCCGGTCACCAGCTCGGGCAGCGACGTCCCGATGGCCACCACCGAGAGCCCGATGATGACCGACGGCACCCCGAGGGCGGCGGCCAGCGACTGTCCCGAGTCGACGAGGAAGCGGCTGCCGACGACGATGAGGGCCGCCCCCAGCGCGAACAGGCCGATGGCCCTGGCAAGCCCGCTCGTGTCGGGCTCGGGCCCGCCCGCCGCCTCGGCGCGCCGCTTCCGGATGCCCAGGTAGTCCCAGGCCAGGTACGCGAACGCCAGGGCCAGCAGGACCGCGGCCCACGGCCGGCTGAGGGTCCGGTCCCAGGTGAAGACGACGACGAGCACCCCGGCCGAGACCATCCACGCCGCCCGCCGCACGAAGTCGCGCTTCTCCACCTCCACCGGGGTCAGCAGCGAGACGGTGCCGACGATGAGCCCGATGTTGCAGATGCACGACCCCACCGCGTTCCCCAGCGCGATGCCGGTGTCGCCGACGCTGCTCGCCATCGCCGAGACCACCAGCTCGGGGGTGGTCGTCGCGAGGCTGACCAGCGTCCCCCCGATGACGAACCGGGGGATGCGCAGCGCCTGCCCGATGTAGATGCTCGAGTCGACGAACAGGTCGCCGCCCTTGGCGACCAGACCGAGACCGAGGACGATGAGGACGATGTCGTAGAGCACGGGTCGGCAGCGCCCGCCCGCGTCCGGGCGGGGCGAACGTGTGGGAACGGACGTCGCGCGGCAACGCGACGAGCGACTCGCGGCCGCCGCGGGTCCGGTGCGGAACGCCCCGAGCCGGGGGCCCTTCCGCCGCGCGGCCTTGATTATAGTCGAGGCCGGGCCCCGGAGCGGTCCGGCCGACAGGGCTGCCCTGGTAGTCGCGGAGCCCCTGGGCCTCGGCCGCGCTCATGTACATGTCCCCGACCTCGAGGGCCTCACCTCGCGCCCACCGCGACCCACGGCGTGCACGTCACCGGCCGGGCCGCCCCCGGACGCCCGAGCCGTGTCGGCGCGGAGCCGTCGCGGGGTGACGGGGTCTATACTGAAGTTCATGCGCGATGCCGACTTCCGGCCGTGGTCCGGCGACGCGACCACAGGCCCGCCGGACCCGGTTCCCCCCGCGGCCTCGACCGAATCCCCCGTCACCACGGGTCGGTCGGATCCCGCGGCGCCGGACCTCGACGAGCGAATCGCCCGATTGCGCGCCCTGCTGGCCGCGTTCGACCGGGCGGTGGTCTGCTTCTCGGGCGGCGTCGATTCCGGCTACCTCCTCGCCGAGGCGACCGGCGTCCTCGGCGACCGGGCGACGGCCCTCACCGCGGTCTCGCCGAGCCTGGCCCCCGAGGAGCGGGCCGGGGCCGAAGGCCTCGCGCGGGACCTCGGGGTGCGCCACGTGCTGGTCGAGACCCACGAGCTCGACGACGCGCGGTACTCGTCGAACCCCGTCAACCGCTGCTACTTCTGCAAGGTCGAGGTCTACTCGGTGGCGGTGGCCGAGGCGGCCCGCCTCGGCGCGTCGCATGTCCTCGACGGGTTCAACGCCGACGACCGCGGGGACCACCGGCCCGGCCGCCGGGCCGCGCTCGAGCAGGGGGTGCGCTCGCCCCTCGACGAGGCCGGCTTCGGCAAGGCGGACGTCCGGGAGGCGGCTCGGCGCCTGGGACTGCCGGTGTGGGACAAGCCGGCCCTCGCCTGCCTGTCGAGCCGGTTCCCCTACGGCACCGCAATCACGCCCGAGCGGCTGGCCCGCGTCGCCGCCGGCGAGCGCGCGCTGCGCGAGCTGGGGTTCCGGGTGTGCCGGGTGCGGTTCCACGGCGCCACGGCCCGCATCGAGGTGGAGCCGCACGAGATTCCCCGGCTGCGGAGCGCCGGCGTGCGGGACGAGGTCGTGCGGCGCTTCCGCGACGCCGGCTTCGCCCGCGTGACCGTCGACCCGCGGGGCTACCGTCAGGGCTCGCTCAACGAGGCCCTGTCGAAAACGGGCCCGGAGGCGCCGGCGTAGGCCCGCCAATCGTCGCCTACGGCTCCGTTCGTGGCCCGTCCCGAGCGCCCGCCGGCTCGACCAGCAGATCGGCGAGTCGCGCCCCCCCGAGTCGATAGGGGTTCACGACCTCGTCGGCACCCGCCTGCAGCATCCGCTGCTCGGCGCCCTCGCCGTCCGCCCGCGCCACGATGACGAGCCCGGGGTTCAGCGACCGCGCGGTCAGCACCGCGTAGAGGTTGTGGGCGTCGTCGGCGAGGCAGCACACGAGTCCGCGGGCACGCTCGACGTTGGCGGCCCGGAGAGACGACTCCTGCGACCCGTCCCCGATCACCACCGGGAACCCCGCCGCCGACAGCGCCTCCGTCTGCTCGACGCGCGCCTCGACCACCACGACCTGCCGGCCCGCCCGGCGCAGGGCGTCGACGGCGGCGCGGCCCATGCGCCCGTAGCCGCAGACGATGTCGTGGCCGCTCATCCGTTCGATCATTCGGACCCTCCGGACATGCCCCAGGTAGCGCTGAAGCTCGCCTTCCATGATCGAGCGGCCGACCTCGGAGGCGAGGAACAGGAAGACGCCGATGCCGGTCCCGAGCAGGGCCACCGTCAGCGCCTGGCCGGCCTGCGACAGGGGGAACACGTGGCCGAAGCCGACGGTGGTGATGGTGATGACGGTCATGTAGAAGGCGTCCCACCAGGGCACCCCCTCGACGAACCGGTAGCCGGCGGCGCCGGCGAGGAACAGGCTCAGGACGAGCGCGGTCGCCCGCGCGAGCCGGTACGGCGTCGCCACGACGGTCGCGCGGGGATCGGCGGAGGGCTGCTCGGTGACCACTGAGGGCTCTGGACCGCGAACGCGGACTCCACTATAGACCGGCCACGAGGCAACCCGATCGGCCCCGACGCAATGCCTCGGGTTCCCCTTCGGCGACCGGCGTCGTCGAGCCCCGGGGCGGCGCCGCCGACCGGCGGCGCCGCCCCGTCACCCCGGAGCCCGACGCGAGCCCCGGGAACTCGCCGCCCGCTCGAGCGGGCCCGCGGCGCTGCCCGCGTCTCTCGCGCGCCTGCTTCCCCGACCCGTCGGACGACCCTCCGGCGACCGAGCCGCCCGCCCGAGGCCCGGTCGGACATGCCGCCGCGGTTGTGGCACGGCCGGAAATCACGTCAGAATAGCGGGCCATGTCCACTGCAAGTCGAACCCGCCGTCAGGACCCTGTCATCGCAACGCCGCCGCCGTCGACATCCCGCGGCAGGCGTGCGGCGACGGCCCTCGCCCTCTGGTCGGCCACCTGGGCGGCCGGCGCGGCCGCCCAGGTGCCGGACTTCGAGAGGGCCAGGGACGAGGCGGTGTCCCTGCTGCAGGCCCTGGTGCGCATCGACACCAGCAGCCCGCCGGGGAACGAGACCCGGGTCGTCGAGCTCGTCGAGTCGGTGCTGGACGAGGCGGGCATCGACTCGACGGTCCTCGCCCTCGACCCGACCCGCGCCAACCTCGTGGCGCGCCTGCGCGGGGACGGGTCGAAGCGCCCCATCCTGCTGATGGCCCACACCGACGTCGTCGGCGTCGACCGGGACGACTGGTCGGTCGACCCCTTCGGCGGGGTCGTCCGCAACGGCTACCTCTACGGCCGCGGCGCGGTGGACGACAAGGGCCAGCTCGCGGCCATGGTGCAGGTGCTGCTGCTGCTCGAGCGCCACCGGGTGCCGCTGGCCCGCGACGTCATCCTGCTCGCCGAGGCGGGCGAGGAGGGGACGACCGAGGTGGGGATCGACTTCGTCGTCGAGCGGCACTTCGACGCCATCGACGCCGAGTTCGCCCTGAACGAAGGAGGACAGATGACGGCGTCGAACGGCGCCGTCGACGTCGTGAGCGTCGCCACCACCGAGAAGGTGCCCTGGCGCGGCATCCGCCTCGTGGCCCGCGGCACCGCCGGCCACGGCTCCGCCCCCCGGCTCGACAACCCCATCGTGCGCCTGGCCGAGGCGGTGGCCAAGGTCGGGAGCTACCAGTCGCCGATGCGGCTGAACGAGACCACGCGCGCGTATCTCGACCGGCTGGCCGACGTCAGCCCGGCCGACGTCGCGTTCCGCTACCGGAACCTCGAGAACGCCCGATGGCGCGAGATGATCCGCCGGACGCTGCGCGAGACCGACATCGGGGTCAGCGCGATGCTGCAGACCACCATCTCGCCGAACGTCATCCGGGGCGGGTTCCGCCGGAACGTGATTCCCGCCGAGGCCGAGGCGGAGCTCGACGTCCGCGCCCTGCCCGACGAGGACCTCGACCGCTTCCTCGCCACGCTCCGCGATCTCGTCGACGACCCGGCGGTGCAGGTCACCCCCCCCACCAGCATGCGGCCGGCGGCGCCTCCCTCGCGCCTCGACAGCGAGATGTTCCTCGCCCTGGAACGGGTGCAACGGCGGATGTTTCCGGAGGCCATCACCCTGCCCACGATGCTGGCGGCGGCCACCGACTCCGCCCAGCTTCGCGCCAGGGGCGTGCAGACCTACGGCATCGGCATGATCCGCGACGAGCGCAGCGGCGTCCACGGAACCGACGAACGGGTGTCCATCGAAGCGCTGGGCCTCTTCCTCGAGTACTTGTACCGGGTCGTCACGGAGGTGGCGGCCCGCTGAACGGCGGGCATCGCACCGGCCCCGGCGACGGGCGCGGGACCGGGGCAGGCAGGCGGCGCTCAGTGGATGACCTGATCGTCGATGGTCTCGTCCAGGAGGTCCTCGACCGGCTCGAGATGGGGAATCTCGAGAGCGCGCACCGACTTGATGGCGATCGTCAGGGCCTCGTCGGCGGTCCAGGACAAGGCGTCGGCCCGGAGCCGTGCGCGCGTCTGCCTGAGCTGGCGGAGCACCTGTGCCCGGTCGAATCGCTGGCCTTCACAATGCTCGCAGAAGCTCATGGCTGTCCCTTTCGTCGTCGCTCGGGCGACCGCCCGGGTGGTCCGACATTCGGCCCTGCCGGTCCATGCCGCGCGGGACTCCATCATGGGCGGCCGGATGCCAGCCAAACCATAGCACAAACCGACCAGGGCAGGAGAACGCCCGGGTCGGCCGCGTCCTCCCGCGGGCGGCCGCGCATGGTACAGTGGTCGCGACGGGCCGCCGGAATGGCGCGACCCGGCTCCTCCGGCGGGGGCGGTCCGCTCGGGAACTCCGGACTCCCCACCGGCAGAGAGCCGGCGGTCCCCGGGACCGTGCTCCCCAACGGACACTCTGCCACCTGGCAGGGACACCGGGGAGTCGGGACAGGAAGCCGTCGGCTCGCCGCCCGCGGCCGCGGCACCTCCGACGAGGCGGCGCGGGCGGCCTACCAGCGGCCCCGGGAGAAGCCGTCGGCTCGCCGCCCGCGGCCGTGGCGCCTCCGACGAGGCGGCGCGGGCGGCCCACCGGCGGCCCCGGGAGAAGCCGTCGGCTCGCCGCCCGCGGCCGCGGTGCCTCCGACGAGGCGGCGCGGGCGGCCTATCGGCGGCCCCCGGAGCGGTGAGCGCGGCGGGGTCCGGGCGGAACCCGCAGGTTGGCACGCAGCATGCTTGTCAATCTGACGACGATCACGGATCCAGGCGTCCGCGCCGCAGATACGGCGCAGATTCCCGGAGGGTCGGGCGGGCGCCCAGTGGAGCCGAAGGCGGCGATGGGCGGGCCAGGACCGAGCGGGTCGTCCGGAGGGAGGGAATCGCCATGAAACGTCTCTCACGTGCGCTCTGCATCGCGGTCTTCGCGGCCGCGTGGTCCATACCCCTCGGCACGACGGCCGAGGCCGGCCAGGCCAGACAGCGCGGGTCGCGGCCCGGGCAGGCGCAGCGCGCACCCCAGCGTGCGCCGCAACGGGCGGCCCCGCCGCGGGCGGCCCCGCCGCGGCGCGCGACCCAACCCCGCCGGTCGGCCGGAGCCTCGCGCCCGTCCGCTCCCCCCGCCGCCCGGCGCGGAGGGAGCCAGCGCGCGGCGCCGCGGGCCTCCGCCCCCGCGCGCGACAGAGGAAACCGCGCCGGAACGACGGCCCCCCGGGCCTCCGCCCCCGCACGCGACAGAGGAAGCCGCGCCGGAACGACGGCCCCCCGGGCCGCGGACCGCGCCGTCCCTCGACGCGCCGCTCCCCGCAGCCGCATCGGCGAGACGTCCCCGAGGGACGCCGGCCGCTCCCGGGCCGTGAGTCGGGCCCCGGACCGGCGCGGCGGAGGGAGCCGCGCCGGAGCGACGGCCCCCCGCACGCCCACCCGGCGGGCCGTCCCCGGGCGCACCGCTCCCCGCAACGGCGTCGGCGGGACGTCCCCACGGGACACCGGCCGCCCACGAGCCGTGAGACGCGCACCGGATCGCGCCGGCGGAACCGCGCCGCGAGGCGGTGACCGCCGGGTCGGAAACCGCACCTCGCCCCGGGGAGGCCCCGCCGATACGGCCCGACGGGGCGCGCGGCCGCGTCGGGCGCCGGACGCCGGCGTCACCGGAAACGGCCGCGCCGGCGCTCGGCCGCGCGGAGAGCCGGGCATCGGGGTCGTCGACAACGCCCGGCGGGGCGGACGCATCGCCGGCACCTCCCGGGGCGCGGGGACCGGACGCCGGGGCGCCTCCGTCGTCGACCGGCGCGGCCCGCGCGGCAACGCCATCCGGCGCTCGGACGCCCCGCTGGCGTCACGGCCCATCGTCGTCAACAACTACGTCGACGGCGGGAGGCGCGGCTACCGGGGACACCGCAGCTACCGCGGCCGGCACCGCTACGGAATCCCGCACATCCACGGCAGCTACTTCTATTTCCCGGGCTACAGCACCTTCAACCTCGGCGTCGCGGTGGGGTCCGGCCTGCGCTACCACGACCCCTACTGGGATCCATACTGGTACGGCTACTACGGCCATCGGTACGGCTACTCCGCCTGGAACCGGGGAACGCTCGACTACTACACCGGCAGCCTGCGCCTGAAGGTCCGGCCCCGCTTCGCCGAGGTGTACGTCGACGGGTACTACGCGGGCCAGGTCGACAACTACGACGGCATCTTCCAGCGGCTGCGCCTCGAGGAGGGGCCGCACCACATCGAGATCCGCTACCCCGGCTTCGTGCCGCTGGAGTTCGAGGTCATGATCCTGCCGGGCGAGACGATCACCTACGAGGGCGTGCTGCAGCCGTTCTGACCGCAGCACGCACGCCGGCGGCCTCGGGGGCCCGCGGCAAAGCCGACGCGCGGCGTCGTCGCGGGCCCCGACCTCCGCAAACCCGGCGGGCCGGCCCGCCACCCGCCTCCCCTCCCGATGTCGCCCCGGCCGCGGCACGCGGAGTCGGCGCCGTGGAACGGCGCGGGGCTCCGGGAGGTGGTTGGGCGCCCGGCGGAGCCGAAGGCGACCATGGGCGGGCTACGCCTCGTCGGGCCGCGCCCGCCCGCAGCTCCAGCACTCGGTGAACTGCGCCTCCACCGTCTCGCCGCAACGGCAGCGCCACGTCTCCGTCTCGCCGGCCGCGGCCGGGCCGCTTCCGAACTCGGCCGCCAGCTCGCGGGCGCGCGCCAGGCGGTCGTCGTCGAGCACCCAGACCGACGGGCGGGTCTCCATCCGGAACAGGCCGCCTCCCTGGAGCGGCACGAAGTCGTCGCCGCGCACCACCGCCTCGATGGCCTCCTGCGCGAGGAGGTCCTTGAGCATGTGGGCGTCCACCGCGTTCGCGGCCACGTAGATCCGCTTCAGGGTCGACATGTCTCACGTCGGGTGCGGCGCTCGCATGCGCCGCGGAGGGGCGCCCCGGCCCCTCAATCGTCGCCTCGGCTCCGCCTGGCGCCCAACCGCCCCTCCGCGGGCCGCGCCGTTCCACGGATCAGACGCCTGGCCCGCCCATCGCCGCCCTCGGCTCCGCTGGGCGCCCAACCAACCCTCCAGGAGTCCGCGCCGTTCCACGGCTCAGACTCCTGGTGCTGCGTCATGACTGAATGTTCGGGTGCGTGGGCTGTGATTCGTCGACGATTGCGGGCCCTGGACCCACGTCCGAGTTCGAAGATTGGGACGTGACGCACCACTAGGAGTCTGCGCCGTGGAACGATTTTCGGCCCGATTGGCTACCATATGTTGTGGTTATTACTTGGCGTAACCACTTCAGCTTGGGCCTGAATTTCCTGCGGCGCAGACTCCTAGGCCACCGGCACGGGCGACGCGATGCGCGTCTGGCGGAAACCGCCGAGGCCCGCGAAGACGGCCCGGTCGCCCAGGTCGTGCTCGATGCGCAGCAGGCGGTTGAACTTGGCGGTCCGCTCGCCGCGGCACCCCGAGCCGGTCTTGATGTGACCGCAGCCGGTGGCGACCGCGAGGTCCGCGATGAACGTGTCCTCGGTCTCGCCGGAGCGGTGGGACATGTAGGCGCCGTAGCCGTGCCGCTGCGCGAGGCGGACGGTCTCGAGGGTCTCGGACACCGTCCCGATCTGGTTCAGCTTGATGAGGATCGAGTTGCCGACGCCGCGGTCGATGGCCTGCTGCAGGATCGCGGGGTTGGTGCAGAAGGCGTCGTCGCCGACCAGCTCGATGCGGTCGCCGAGGGCGCGGGTGAGGTCGGCCCAGCCGTCCCAGTCGTTCTCGGCGAGGGCGTCCTCGATGAGGACGATCGGGTAGCGATCGACCCACCCCCCCCAGAGCTCGATCATCTCCGCCGTGGTCCGCGCCGCGCCGTCCGACTTGAACGCGACGTAGCGTCCCTCCCGCCACATCTCGCTCGTCGCCGGGTCGAGGGCCAGCGCGATGTCCGCCCCGGGGCGGTATCCGGCCTGCTCGATGGCCTCGAGGATGAGGGCCACCGCCTCCTCGTTGCTCGCGAGGTCGGGCGCGAAGCCGCCCTCGTCGCCGATGCCCGTCGACTTGCCCCGCGCCTTGAGCAGCCCCCGCAGCGCGTGGAAGGTCTCGATGCCCATCCGGAGGGCCTCGGCGAACGACGGCGCGTTGTGGGGGGCGATCTTGAACTCCTGGAAGTCGACGGTGTTGTCGGCGTGGCGCCCGCCATTGATGACGTTGAGGCAGGGGACCGGCAAGGTCGCCGCCTCGGCGCCGCCGAGATGCCGGTACAACGGCACGCCGGCCGACGCCGCGGCCGCGCGCGCCGCCGCCATCGAGACGCCGAGGATGGCGTTGGCGCCGAGCCTCGCCTTGTTGGGGGTGCCGTCGAGCGCGATCAACCGTTCGTCCAGCCCCCGCTGGTCGGCCGCGTCATGGCCGACCAGCGCGCCCGCGATCTCGCCGTCGACGCGGGCCACCGCCCGCCGCACGCCCTTGCCGCCGTAGCGCGGCCCGCCGTCCCGCAGCTCGGCCGCCTCGCGCTCGCCGGTCGACGCGCCCGACGGCACCCGCGCCTCCGCCACCGTCCCGTCGTCGAGGTGGACGCGGGCCTCCACCGTGGGATTGCCGCGCGAGTCCAGTACCTCCAGGGCGTCGATCTTCCGTATCTTCATGCGCTTCCGTCTCCGGCGGAACCGTCGCGTCCCGCGCTCCGCCAACGGCTACGACACCGCGAGGTCAGCCGCCGGATCCACGCCCCGGCTCCCGCGCCGCGCCTGGACGCGGTCGCCGGTACGCACCCCGCGCCGCGGCGTCGCCCGGGACCGGCCGGCGCACCGGTGCGCGGGCGCAGGACGACCCGCGCCGCGAACGGGTCAACAGCCCGTGGCGAAGAGCCCCGCGTTGCACCGCGCCCGGAGGGCGCCAGCGAAGGCCCGAGGCGCCCGCCTGACCAGGCCTGAGGAGGGCGCATATTGGGTATGTGCAACCGACGAACAACGCAGTCAGGCGAGATGCGTCGTCGCTCGAATGCAGCGGGGACTCTCGCCGCGAACGGGTCAAGCATGCTCACGGGCGAGGGTGTCGTTGAGGGTGCATCCGATGCCGGGACCGTCCGGCACCTGCAGGATCCCGTTCTCGAAGCGCTCCGGGGGCTCGACGAGGTCGCCCCGCCACGGCGCCTCGTTCCACTGGTACTCGAGGATGTCGAAGTTCGGCAGGTAGGCGCAGACCTGCGCCGACGCCATCGTGCTCACCGGGCCGCTCGGGTTGTGCGGCGAGACGAGCACGCCGTCGAGCTCGGCCACGGTGGCAATCTTCTCCAGCTCGGTGATGCCGCCGCAGTGCTTGACGTCGGGCATGATGATATCGACGGCGCGCTCGCGGCACAGGGGCGCGAAGCCCTCGATGCCGAAGAGGAACTCGCCGCCCGCCATCGTCTGGGCGATGCCGTCCTTGATGGCCTTCGTGGACTCGAGGTCGGTCGGCGGGACCGGCTCCTCGTACCACGACAGCGCCTGCGGCTCGAGCCGCCGCGCCACCTCGATGGCGAGGGGCACGTCGAAGAAGCTGTGGACGTCGATCTTGAGGTCGACGTCGGGGCCGATGGCCGCCCGCATCTCCTCGATGCACGCGATGCCCAGCTCGGTCGCCGCCTCCACCTCGCCGGCCGGCCCGTCGAGGGGCGGGAAGCCGTCGAACGGCGCCGCCTTGATGGCGCCGAACCCGTCGGCGACGGCCTGCCGAGCGTTGGCCGCGAACCCTGCCGGCGACCGGTCGGCGGTGGCCCGGTTGATGTTGGCGTAGGCCGGCAGCTCGCGGCGAACCGCGCCGCCGGCGAGCTCGTGGACCGGCGCGCCCAGGGCCTTGCCGACGAGGTCCCACTGCGCCTGCTCGAGAGCACTGAACGCGGTGGCCGGCACCCGCCCCCCGCCGGCGGCGGCCCGCCCGCGCTGGCGGTAGCCCTCGATCTCGAACGGCGACCGGTCCCTGACGAGGTCGAAGAACGGCGCCATCTCCGGGAAGTCGGTCCGCCGCCCCATCGAGGCCTCTCCCAGGCCGGTGATCCCGTCGTTGGTCGCGAGCCGGACGAAGATCCAGTTCGTGCGCCCGGTGACCCGGACGACGATCAGCTCCATGCCGGTGATGCGAAGCCGCCGCTCCGCCTGGCCGAGCGGCAGGGCGGCAACCGGGGGCGCGGCGTGCGGCAGGGCGGCAACCGCGGCGCAAGCGGGAAGGGCACCGAGGAACGCGCGGCGAGTGGGTTGCAGCATGACGGCGCCATTCTACACCGGAGCCCCGGCGCGGTTCGACGGTACGCTAAGCTAGGATGTACTCAAGAAAACCCACACTCGGGAACAGCAAGACTCGCAATCGCTGCAATCTCTGGAGAAGCGGAGACTGCCGACGGACAGAACATACATGAACCGCTTACACGATATCCGCGCACTGACGCCACTCCCTCGGCCGCCGCGCCTCCGCACACCCGCCGCCGTCACGATCCTCCTCCTGCTCGGCTGCCTGCCGGCCGCCGCACAGCCCGGCGATCTCCGGACCGTCACCGCCGGGGACGCGTCGACCCTGCGCGACTGGGACAACGTCGTCGATCAGGAGGTCCGCGCCGGCGGCCTGCGCCGCTACGAGACCCGGCCGAACCTCTACCTGCCGGACCGGCGGAGCGAGCGCTTCGCCCAGTACCACGAGGGCGTCCCGGTCTACGGCGCCGACCTGATCCGCCAGACCGAGGCCGGGCTCGCCACCGCCATCCTGGGCACCCTGTTCACGGGCATCGACGTCGACACGACCCCGGGACTGACGTCGTCCGAGGCGCGCGCGGCGTTCGACGCGATGTCCGCGCCGCCGTTCGGACTGGTCGGGGAACCGAGCCTGTGGGTCCTTCCCGTCGGCGACGGCGAGTACACGCTCGCTTGGCAGGGCACCCTGTCGAGCTTCCGCGACGTGTTCATCGACGCCGGCACCGGCGAGACGCTGTTCGAGGTCAGCCGGATCCGCCACCAGGCGGTCGGCCTCGGCACCGGCGTGCTCGGAGACCAGCGCAAGATGGGCACCGAGTCCATCGGCGGGACGTTCAGGACGCGCGACCCCCTCCGGCCCGCGGCCATCGGGACCTACGACCTGGAGAACGACGAGAACCGGTTCCTGAACACCCTGATCGCCATGATCAACGGCGTGCCGCCGCCGCTCGCGGCCCTCGCGGCCGACGCCGACAACGTGTGGGAGGACGGCACCGTCGTCGACGTCCACCCCGGGGTGGGCTGGTCGTACGACTACCTGGCCACCCGGCTCGGCTGGGCCGGCATCGACGGCCGCGACGGCGACATCACCGCGTTCGTCCACCCGGTGAATCCCGCCAGGCTCCTCGCCACGGCGGAGCAGTGCTTCGAGAACGCCACCGACCCGTTCGAGGAGTGCATCCAGTACTTGATCCTCGTGCTCGCGATCGACAACGCCCTCTACTTCCGTCCCTTTCCGGGCACGGGCTCGACCGGCTTCATGGTGTTCGGCGAGCCGTTCATGTTCCCCCGGCCGCTGACGACGCTGGACGTCATCGCCCACGAGATGGCCCACGGTGTGACCCATTTCACGGCCGGGTTGACGTACCCGCCGCCGCCCACTCCCAACGAGCCCGGCGCGATCGACGAGGCGTTCTCCGACATCATCGCCGCCGCCACCGAGTTCCACCTCGAGGAGCCCGGTCGAGGCCCCCTGCGCGCGGACTACCTGATGGGCGAGGACATCGGGTTTCCCATCCGCTCCCTGCGCGACCCGCAGGAGCTGCAGAACCCGATCACCGGCCCCTACCCCGATCACTACGACAACCGGTACATCGGACCGTTGGACCAGGGCGGCATCCACATCAACGCCACGATCCTCGGGCACGCCTACTATCTCGCGGTCGAGGGCGGCACCAACCGCACGTCCGGGCTCAGCGTGACCGGCGTCGGCCACGAGAACCGCCTCGACATCGAGCGCACCTTCTTCAACGCCTGGGTCAACCTGGTGCCGTCGTTCGCCGACCACGCCATCGTGCGGGAGAGCCTGATACGGTCCGCCACCGACCTCTTCGGGGCGGACGCCGCCGCCACGCGGGCCATCCGGGAGGCCCTCGACGCGGTCGGGATTCCCCGCGCCTCCGGCCGATAGCGCATGTTCGACCATAACCGCCAAGATTTCGGGAGACCGCCAATGACGCCGCGCCTGCATGCCTCTTTCCGTTCCTCCGCTCCCAACCGCGCTTCCGCCGCGCCGCTCGACGGCGGGCCGGCCCCCCGTGGGGAAGCGGGAGCCCGACATGAGGCTGAAGGCCACCGTCCTCCCGCGAAGGCGGCGTTCATCGCCGCCGCGCTCGGCGGGGCGCTCCTCCTGCCCGTCACGGCCGCCGCCCAGAACGGGGGCTGGGTCAGCTTCAACGGCGCGACCCAGGCCACCGCCACCACCTTCACCAACAACGTGGGGTTCATCGAGTTCCACGAGGACGCCGACTTCGATGCCGACTACGCCGTCGGCACCGGCGCGGTCTTCGACGGCGGGGCCGGCGTTCGGCTCGCGAACGGCGTCGGCGTCGGCGTCGCCGTCAGCCGCTTCGAGAGGCTCGACCCGGTGTCGCTGGACGCGCGCATCCCGCACCCGTTCTTCTTCAACCGGCCCCGTTCGCTGACCGGCAGCGAGCCCGACCTGACGCGGCTAGAGACGGCGGTGCACGTGGAGGTCCGCTGGTACGAATCGGTGAGCGACACGGTCGAGCTGGCCGTGTTCGGCGGCCCCACGCTGTTCAACGTCCAGCAGGACCTCGTGACCGCCATCGGATACGACCACGCCTATCCCTACGACGAGGCCAGCCTGGCGTCGACGACCACGGCGGCGGCGTCCGCGTCGGCGATCGGCTTCCACGCCGGCGCCGACATCGGCTTCTTCTTCTCGGAAACGGTCGGGCTGGGCGCCCTCATCCGCTACTCGGGAGGATCGGTCAACCTGCCGGGCGAAGGCGAGACCATGGTCCCGATCGATACCGGGGGCTTTCACATCGGCGGCGGACTCCGGCTCAGGTTCTAGCAGCCGGTGGTGGAAGTCCCCGCTACAATTCGAGCAGCGATGCTTCCCGCCTGCGCCCGGCAAGCGTCGCCTTCGGCTCCGATTGCCGCCCAACCCTGCCCGCCGGGCGCCTGCGCCGTGAACGTCGCAGACACCCGGCTGCGTTCTTCGTCGGTTGCATGTGCCCAACATGCGCCCTCACGCCTCGTCAGGCGGGCGCCTCGCTGCTCTCGATGCAACGCGGGTTCCAACGACGGGCTGCCCAGGAGCGCGCCCGACCGCCGGGTCGTCTCGACACGGTCGAGGACGCCGGCGGCGCCCCCCGGGGCCGGGGCTCGCGGCGGCACGCCCCGGCGACCGCCTCAGGGCGCGCGCACCTCGACGTCGATCTCGGCCCCGAACAGCATCGTCCGGTCGCGGTCGCGGGCCGCCCACCGGAGTAGCACCGCCGGGTCGGGGTCGACGACCCCCTCGAACGACAGCACGTCGTTGGTGGTCACCCGGATCGGCTGCAGGAAGTCGAACTGCTCGGGCGACAGGAGCAGGGTGTAGCGGCGGACGCCGCGCGTCGCCACCAGGATCTCGTTGCCGTTCCGGGCCAACTGCACCCGGCCGGCCGGGTCCGGCCGGGGGAACGCGGTCCGCGCCGGCCCCGCGGGGACGTCGTCGGGGGGCGTGAGGACGAAGGCGAGGCGCTCGCCCTCGCGCTCGACCTCGACGTCGAGCCCGGGGCCGTCACGCGGCGCCTGCACCGCCTCGCGCAGGTCGTCCACCGTCGCCACCGCCCGGCCGTTCACGCCGACGAGCACGTCGCCGGCGCGCACCCCGGCCGTTTCGGCAATCGAGCCCTGCAGGACGTCGATCAGCACGATGCCGCCGCCCTCCAGCAGGCCGAGCTGGTTGAAGCCGATCGGCACGCTGGGCGGCGACGAGGCGATCTCGTTGAAGTCGTCGAAGCCGCTCTCGCCCTCCACGCTGCCCAGCTCGGTGATCACGACCCAGTGCGCGCGATTGAACCGGTCGGCGGACTCCGTCTCCCAGACGAGACGGTCGGGCAACGGGCGACGGGTCTGGGCGACGATGAACGCGTCGACCCGCGGGCTCTCCTCGTCCCACCACTGCATGTTGTGACCGGCCTCCGGCCGCGGCCGGAAGTCGACGTAGACGCCCGCGTTCACGAAGAGCTGCAGGAAGGGCACCACCGACGAGATCGGGTACAGCCGGTCCTGGCCGCCGTTGACCACGAAGAACGGCTTGTTCCGCAGGTTGGTGACGTGCATCTGGCCGTCGGCGGCGGTCGAGGGGCTGGCGAGCACCGCCGGGTGGCCGTTGAACGACACGAACCCGGCCCACGCCGTGGGGGCCTTGAACGCATGGTAGAACGCCCCCGTCGCCCCGTCCGACACTCCCAGCAGGTGGACCTGGTTCTCGTCGACGTTGTATGTCCGCTTGAGGTCGTTGACGACGCCGGCGAGGTTCTCGATCTGGCTCGCCTGCCACCACATGGTCTCGCGCCACGACTCGGGGAACAGGACGATCGCGTCGTCGCGGGCGTAGCGCTCCTGGTTGCGCCACCACGCGGCCTCGTCGCGGCGCGGGCGGCTGACGCCGCCGTGCAGATAGACCCGCACCGGATAGCGGAGGGCGGGGTCGTACCCGGGCGGAATCCAGGCGATGGTCCGGTACTCGACGCCCTCGGGGTTCCGCCGGGCCAGGACCTGCCGGCCGCGGGGCGCGTCGGCGTCGTAGGCGCCGCCGGCCCGCATCAGGGGCCACAGCGACTCGATGCCGGGGTCGAGGGCGAGAATCCGCTCGACCGCCCCGTCGATCTCCTCGGGCGAGCCGGCGGCCCAGAAGTCGGCCACCGCCGGCTCGATGTCCTGCGCGGCGAGGGGTACGGTCGCCCCGGCCGCCCCGACCGCCAACGCGAGGACCGCCCGGGCGATCGCGCGCCGTGCCCAGGAGATTCGCCGACGCCGCGCATCGATCGGTGATGACACTTGATGCTCCTGCGTTCTCCGCCCCGACGCGCCGGGGCGTTCGTGCCCCCGCGCAACGCGGACGGCGACGGTCCGGCGTGCGGACAACGGCGTCAGCGAGAACCGAGTCGGTGGTGAAGGCAGCACGGCGCCGGTGAGACCCTCCCACCGGCGCCGTGCGGCCGCGCGTGGGACCTGGCCCTCCATCGTCGCCTGCGGCTCCGCTGGGCGCCCAACCAACCCTCCGGGAGTCCGCCCCGGTCCACGGCGCAAACGCCCCGGTCCACGGCGCAGACGCCCCGGTCCACGGCGCAGACGCCCCGGTCCACGGCGCAGACGCCCCGGTCCACGGCGCAGACGCCTGGCCCGCCCATCGTCGCCTGCGGCTCCGCTGGGCGCCCAACCAACCCTTCCACGGCGCAGACGCGCCGTTCCACGGCGCAGACGCCTACTGTCCGCCGGTGGTCGTCCCCGACCCCACCGCGGTCAGGCCGTGGCTCGCGAGAAAGCGCTGGATGGTGTCGAAGATCGCCACCGTCTCCTCGCGGTTGAACCCGCCGTGTCCGCCGCCGGGCACGGTGTGGAGCTCGTTGGAGATGCCCGCCGCCTCGAGCTTCTCGTGCAGCCCGGTCGCGTGCTGATAGGGCACCACGGGATCCGCGTCGCCGTGGATCGTCAGAATCGGGGGCAGCCCCGACCGCACGTAGGTCAGCGGCGAGACGCGCTCGGCGACCTCGAACCGGTCGGACATGCTGCCCAGCCAGGTCACCGCGTAGGTCTTCATGTTGGGCCCGTCGAGCAGGTCGCCGACGTCGGTGATGCCGTACCAGTTGATGACCGCGGCCACCGACAGGTCCTCGCCCCCCGGGCACTCGCGGTCGAGGCCGGCCGAGGCGGGAACCATCCCCGTCGTCAGGGCGAGGTGCCCGCCGGCCGAGTTGCCGGTGACGACGATGCGCGAGGCGTCGATGTTGTACTGCTCGGCGTTGCGGATGACCCAGCGCAGCGCGCACAGGCAGTCCTCGACCGCGGCCGGGGCCAGCGACACCTGGGCCAGCCGGTACTGCACGTTGACGACCGCCCAGCCCTTCTCGAGCCACGGCAGGAGGCGCAGCACGTTGCCCTCCTTCGAGCCGGCGCGCCAGCCGCCGCCGTGGATGTACATCAGCACCGGGGTCGGACCCTCGGCGCCGCGGGGCAGGTAGAGGTCGACCTGGTTGTCCCGGTTGTTCGCGGTGTGGTACGTGACGTTCGGCACCACGCGATAGGTGTTCGACAGGTGCGACGCCCACGCGGCCGTCGAGTCGAGCTGCGCCTCGGCAACCGCCGGCGCCCCGAGCGCCGCCGCCATCGCCATCACCACGATCGCCGCCGCCATTCTTCGTCTCTGCATCGTGTCCCTCTTCCTGCTTCTCTGCCCGCGGTCCTCCGACCGCCACGGTCACCCGCCGGCCGAGGCCGGCGGACTCTCTCCGATGCTGCTGCCGACCGACCGCCGGACGCGGCCGGAAATCCGTTCGCCGCCGCTCCGATTGCCGCCGGCCAACCCGCCGGGAACTCTTCGCGACGCCCTGGGGCGGAAACTCCCGGCGGGCCCGGGGTTCGGCCGCAAGCTCCCAGCCCGGGAATCGCCGGCTCCGGCGCGATTGTCCGCCCAACCCATCCTGCCGGAGTCGCCGCCTCCCGCGGAAGGGGCGCCATCCTGCGGCGCAGTCGCCTACTGCCGCCCGCCGCCCTGGGTCGCCGCCGCCGCCGGCTGCAGCAGGGTCACGCTCTCGGTAACCGAGTCGACCTTGCTCCGGCTGTAGAAGATCGGGAAGTACTTGTTGCGCGCCCACAGCTCGAACAGGTCGCGGTAGTGCGGGCTGTCCGGGTCGCCGGACTGGCCTGGGTTGCTCAACCCGACCGAGTTGTCCCAGTTCGCGGTGTCCGCGATGATCATGAACGACGCGCCGGACGTCTGGTTGTCGCCGTTGCCGGTGTTGTGCACGGTTCCGCCGTACCCGCCGCGCGGCAACGGGCCGACGTCGAGCCGCCGCCGCAACTCGGGGCCGACCGCCGCCGTCATGGGATGGCGGATCAGGGCGTGCTTGAATCGTTCCTGTCCGTACTGCCAGGAGGACTGGTCGGGGCCGAGACGCGCCTCCAGATCGGCGAGGGCCTGGGTCAGACTGCGGGCGAGGACCGCGTCGCGGCCCGCCACCGGGTCGTCCCCGAACCGGCCGTCGGGCGCGGCCAGCCAGTCGATGATTCGCTTGGTGTTCAGGCCCCCGACGAGGTCGCGCGCCGCCTCGGGCACGATCAGGTCGCGCATGTTGGTGCGCAGGCGGCGCTCGAAGCTGACGTAGATTGCGGCCTCGACCGAGTCCTTGTCGAGCACGAAGTCCCAGCCGCGCAGCCGGTCGCGCAGGGCGGCGACCTTCGCATCGTCGAGCTCCAGCTCGCGCAGCAGGGGGACGATGTTCCGGCCTGCGACGGTGAGGTCGTCATGCTGCATGCGCATCATGTCGACGACCGTCATGTGGCGGCTCACGTCGAGCATCTCCTCGACCCGCGCCGCCCGCATCTGGTCGCCCCAGGTGTAGTGCAGCGCCTCCCAGTACGGATAGCCGTCGGGCACGGTGTAGTTGTTCGCGGTGCCGTAGAACCCCTTGTCGGGGTTGAGCACGCTGGGCAGGGCGGTGATCGGCAGATAGCCGTCCCACTCGTAGCGGCCGTCGCCGGGCACCGGCACCAGCCCGCTGTGGTAGGGCCGGATGGGGGACACGCCCACCGCCTGGTAGCCGATGTTGCGGTCCCGGTCGGCCCAGATCATGTTCTCGGACGGGATGCGGCTGTAGCTGCACGCCTCGACGAACTCCTCCCAGGTGCGGGCCTGGTCCATGCGCAGGCTCGCGAGGTAGGGGGCGCCGCCGTAGTCGAGCCACGCCGCGCGTAGCGCGTAGGCCTTGTGGTTCTCGCGGTCCTCGTAGAGCACGGGGCCGTGGCGGGTGTACTTCAGCTCCACGTCCACCGCGTCCTGCCCCTTCACCGGAACGCGGTCCTCGATGACGGTCATCGGCTCCCAGCGGCCCAGGTGCCGGTACTGGTTCGGCTCCTCGGGGTTGGTGTCGTAGACGTAGAGGTCCTCGTTGTCCTGCCCGAAGACGGTCAGGCCCCACGCGCCGTGCTCGTTGTGGCCGATCGACACCCCCGGCAGCACCGGCTCGCCGCCCCCGATGACGTTCCAGCCCGGCGCCACCAGGTGCACCCAGTAGCGCAGCGACGGCGCGCTCTGCACCCGGTGGGGGTCGTTGACCATGAGCGGGAACCCCGTCAGGGTCCGGCTGCCCGCGACCACCCAGTTGTTGCTGCCGATGGCCTCGTAGTCCTGGCGCTCGAGGTCGATCTCGCTCGGCAGGGCGTCGGCGAACCGCTCGTACGTGTCGCGGTCGCCCCGGTGGGCCTGCACGACGTCCTCGGGCTCGAACCGCACCGATCGCCGGTGCGCGCGGTAGAGGTCGAGGATGCCGTCGTGCAACAGCGACGCGTCGACCGCGGGGTCGAGGGTCAGGTCGGGGTCGCCGTAGTAGTAGTTCAGCTCCTTGACCGCGTCGGCGCCGAGCAGCGCCACCGCGCGCGCGTTGCGGATCTCGGCGGTCACGTTCGCCACCAGCCCCTGGTGGCGCGAGACGACCACCTCGGGGGTCCAGTGGCCGGGGGTGATCCCCAACAGCTCGAACTCGATGGGCAGCAGCGACGGATCGGCGTTGGCCCGGTCGACGTACGCGTTGATCCCCCTCACGAAGGCGGGGATGATCTGGTCCCCGCGGTCGTGATAGTGGTTCATCTCGGTGGTCAGGTCGCCGCGGAACCGGTGCAGCCGCGCCCCGACGTCGCGCTCGAGCTCGCGGGGCCCGAGAATCTCCGCCACCGTGCCCGTCGCCTGCCGCCGCCACATCTCGAACTGGAACAGCCGGTCGCGGGCCGCCGCGTAGCCCTGGGCGAAGAACAGGTCCGCCTCGTTCTCGGCGTAGATGTGGTTGATGCCCCAGCGGTCGGTGACGATCTCCACCGGCGCCTGCAGGCCGGCGAGCTCCAGTCGTTCGGACTGAGCCACGACCGCCGGGTCGTGGCTGGCGAGGGTCAGCGTCAGGCCGGCCAGGAGGAGTCCGCGCCGCACGACGGCGCGGCCTCCTGGCGGGTCGGTCGGGCGCCCGGCCGAGCCGCCAGGCGACGAAGGGCGGGCCGAGGTGGCCATCCGGACGCGGGTGCTGCGGGTCATGGCGGTAGCTTCCTCCGTTCGGACGTTCGACCGTGGCTGTCGAGGCGGGTCGCATTATAATCCCCGCGCCTCTTGATCGCGGTGCCGGCCGCGCCCGACGCCTTGTGAACAGCTCGCGGACCGATCATGCCTGACGACGTCTCGCCGGCCGCGGGCCGATCCGCGCCCCCGAGCCGCCCATCGCCGCTCGACGGCTCCCCTCGCCCCCCGACCGCCGCGGCCGCAGGCCCCGCCACCGCCCCGCAACGTGGGCTACTGGCCTCGGACGACTGGTGGGCGGTCTGGCTGGGCGGGCTCCTCATCGCCGTCGCCGCCCTCGGGCTCCTGACCGGCGTGGCGGGGCTCGGCGGCTGGACCGCCAACCCCCTCGACGCCTTCGCCGGGCGGGTGGCGGGGCTGGCGATGCTGGGCCTCGGGCTCGCCCTCGTCACCGCGCTCGCGGCCCGGGCCATGGGCGGGCGGCTCATCCCGCACCACGCCGGGTTCTTCGGGCTCTTCGGAATCGCGGTCCTCTCCTACGCCCTCGCCAACCAGACCGGCATCCGCGCGGCGGGCCTCGGCTACGCCTTCTGGGCCATCCTGCTCGGCCTCGTCGTGTCGAACACCGCCGGCGTCCCCGGCTGGCTGAAGCCGGCCCTGCGCAGCGAGCTGTACATCAGGACGGGGCTCGTGCTGCTCGGGGCGGAGTTCCTCTTGAACCGCGTCCTCGACCTGGGCCCGCCGGGGCTCGTCGTCGCGTGGCTCGTCACCCCGGTCGTTCTCCTCTTCATGTACCGCTTCGGCACGCGGGTGCTGAAGATGGCCAGCCCCTCGCTGGTCATCGTCGTCGCCGCCGCCGCCTCGGTGTGCGGGGTGTCGGCGGCCGTCGCGACCGCGGCGGCGGCGCGGGCGAAGAAGGACGAGCTGACCCTGGCCGTGGGCATGACCCTGATCTACACGGTCCTCATGATGGTCCTCATGCCCCTCGGCATACGCGCCGTCGGCATGGACCCGACCGTCGGCGCGGCCTGGATCGGCGGCACCGTGCCCGCCACCGGCGCCGTCGTGGCGGCGGGGGCGGTGCTGGGAGAGGAGGCTGGCCGGGTGGCGGCCGTGGTCAAGATGATCCAGAACGTCCTGATCGGGTTCGTGGCGTTCCTCGTGGCCGTGTACTGGGTGATCCGCGTGGACGCGCCGGGCGGCTCCGTCCGCCCCGCCGCGCCCGAGATCTGGCGCCGCTTCCCCAAGTTCATCCTCGGCTTCGTCGGGGCGTCGCTGCTGTTTTCGCTCGTGCTCACGCCGGCCCTGGGCGACGAGGCGGTGGCCGGCATCATCGACATCACCTCCGACCTCCGCGGCTGGCTCTTCTGCCTCGCGTTCGCGAGCGTCGGGCTCGAGTCGAACTTCCGCGCTCTCGCCAGGCAGGTCTCGGGCGGGCGGGCCATTCAACTCTACGTCGCGGGCCAGGCCTTCAACCTCGTGCTGACCCTGCTCGCGGCCTGGCTCGCGTTCGGCGGGGTCCTCTTCGATCCGGTGTCATGACCATCGACGAAGGAACCGCCCGAACGGCGGGACAGGAACCGGGGGACCTGGCGGTCCGTTCCCGGGATGCCGGCGCCGGCCGCGCCGACCCTGCTAATCTCGCAGGTCGGCCGGCTGCCCGGACCGGCGGGCGACGCCATCCGCCGAAACGTCGCCGACGACCGGGACGCGACGGCGTCGTTCTACTCGGAAGTCAGCGGGGTGGCCGCGCCCCAATGTCGCGCTTGAGCTCGCGGGGCCCGGTCGCACTATAATCCCCGCGCATCGTAATCCCGGCGCCGCCCGATCCCCACGCCTCATGGCCAGCTCCCGAACCGATCATGCATGACGACGTCTCGCCGGCCTCCGGCCGGCCCGTGCCTCAGAACGACGCATCGCCGCCCGACGGCTCCGCCCGCCCCTCCAACGCGGCCGCGGGGGGGGCCGCCGCCGCCCCGCGGCGCGGGTTCGCGGCCTCGGAGGACGGGTGGGCCATCTGGCTGGGCGGGCTCCTCATCGCCGTCACCGTTCTCGGGCTCCTGACCGGCGTGGCGGGGCTCGGCCGCTGGACCGCCAACCCCCTCGACGCCTTCGACGGGCGGGTGGCGGGACTGGCCATGCTGGGCCTCGGGCTCGCCCTCGTCACCGCGCTCGCGGCCCGGGCCATGGGCGGGCGGTTCATCCAGCACCAGGCCGGGTTCTTCGGGCTGTTCGGACTCGCGGTCCTGTCCTACTTCCTCGCCAACCAGACCGGCATCCGGGCGGCGGGGGTCGGCTACGCCTTCTGGGCCATCCTGCTCGGCCTCGTCGTCTCGAATACCGCCGGCGTCCCCGGCTGGCTGAAGCCGGCCCTGCGCAGCGAGCTGTACATCAAGACGGGGCTCGTGCTCCTCGGGGCCGAGATCCTGTTCAACCGCATCCTGACCCTCGGCCCGCCGGGGCTCGTGGTCGCCTGGCTCGTCACCCCCGTCGTCATCGTCTTCATGTACCGCTTCGGCACGCGGGTGCTGAAGATGGCCAGCCCGTCGCTGGTCATCGTCATCGCCGTCGCCACCTCGGTATGCGGCGTCTCGGCCGCCATCGCGACCGCGGCGGCGGCGCGCGCGAAGCGGGACGAGCTGACCCTGGCCGTGAGCATGACCCTGATCTTCACCGTCCTCATGATGATCGTCATGCCCCTCGGCATCCGCGCCGTCGGCATGGACCCGATCGTCGGCGGGGCCTGGATCGGGGGCACCATCGACGCCACCGGGGCCGTCGTGGCGGCGGGAGCGATACTCGGGGAGGAGGCGGGGCAGGCGGCGGCCGTGGTCAAGATGATCCAGAACATCCTGATCGGGGTCGTGGCGTTCCTCGTGGCCGTGTACTGGGTGACCCGGGTGGACGCGCCGGGCGCCGCCGACCGCCCCGCCGCGGCCGAGATCTGGCGGCGCTTCCCCAAGTTCATCCTCGGCTTCGTCGGAGCGTCGCTGCTGTTCTCGTTCGTGCTCACGCCGGCCCTCGGCGACGACGCGGTGGCCGGCATCATCGACCTCACGTCCGACCTCCGCGGCTGGCTCTTCTGTCTCGCGTTCGCGAGCATCGGGCTCGAGTCGAACTTCCGCGCCCTCGCCGGACAGGTCTCGGGGGGCCGGCCCATTCAGCTCTACGTCGTGGGCCAGGCCTTCAACCTCGTGCTGACCCTGCTCGCGGCCTGGCTCGCGTTCGGCGGGGTCCTCTTCGATCCGGTGTCATGACGACCGGCAACGAGACCCGCTGCCGGCCCCGCGGGGGCGTCGGCAGAAACCGGAGGCGGCCCGCGCGGCTCGCCGTCGGGATGCTGGCGCTGGCCGCGCTCGCCCTGCTGCTCTCGCAGGCCGTCCGCCTGCCCGGCCCGGCGGGCGACGCCATCCGGGGGAATGCCGCTGCCGACCGCGACGCGACCGCGTTGTTCTACACCGAGGTCGACGGCTGGCCGGCGTGGGGGGACGGCACGCCCGCTCGATGACCCGCCGGGCGGCATCGGTCCCTGGGGGCGCGTCGGCCGGGGCCGCAGGGTCTCGCGCCGGCGAGACCCCCGACGCGACCGAAGATCGCGCGGTCGCCGCCGCCGCTGCCGTCACCCCCTGAACAGCGTCGCCGCCCGGTCGAGGGCGTCGCGGTCGCCCACCAGCACCGCCGTGTCCCCGGGGCGGTAGGCGAAGTCGGCCTCGCGCTGGTAGTGCGGCCGCCCGTCCCTGATCACGGCGATCTGCACGGCACCGGTGGCCCGCCGCAGGTCGAGCGCGGTCGCGTTCTTCCCCACCGCCGCCGCGCCCGCGTCGACCTCCACCAGCTCGAGGGCGTTGTGAATGCCCAGGTGCTTCAGCGTGTCGAGGTGCAGGTTGGGCTGGGCGCGTCCCCGCAGCAATCCGTAGTGCTCGCTGCGCACCGCGTCCAGCTCGCGGGCGATGCGGGCTGCGGGAATCTCGTAGCGCTCGAGGGCCCGCGCGAACAGCTCCAGCGAGGCCTCGAACTCCTCGACGACGACCTCGGTGGCGCCGAGCCGCATCAGCTCGTCGATGGCCCCGACGTAGCGCGTCCGAACGACGATCGCGGCCCCCGGCGCCGCGCGGCGGGCCATCGCCACCCCCCGCCGCTCGTCGAACGGCGACGAGATGGCGAAGACAACGAGCCGGGCTCCGGCGCCGCCGGCCCGTTCCAGCACGGGGTGGCCGGCGCCGTCGCCGTACAGCGCCGCGAACCCGTCGCGGCGCGCCACCTCCACCAGCTCCGCGTTCTGGTCGACGATGACGCACTCGATGCCGGCCGCCTGCAGCATTCGCGCCAGGTAGCGCCCGGCGAGGCCGTAGCCGACGACGATGGCGTGGTCCGCCGGCGCCGGCGCCGGCTCGTCGGCGTCGGCCCGGCCGCGCGGCCCCGGGCCGAGGCGGACCGCCCACGACCGGGAGACCGTCACCAGGAACGGCGCGACCAGCATGGACAGGGCCGCGACGGCGAGGAACACCTCGTAGTGACCGGCCCCGAACAGCCCCAGGGGAAGCCCGGCCGCCGCGAGGACGAACGAGAACTCCCCGATCTGGGCCAGGCTCAGCCCCGTCGCGAGCGCGGTGTCGAGGCGGCGACCGCGCACCATCACCGCCCCCGCGACCACCGCCGTCTTCGCGGCCAGCACCAGCACCGTGCCCGCCGCGAGCAGGGGCAGTTGGGCCTGCACCACCGTCAGGTCGAGCAGCATGCCTATCGAGGTGAAGAACACCCCGCTGAACAGGGCGCGGAACGGCATCACGTCGTCGAGCGCCTGCAGGCCGTACTCGGACTCGGAGATGACGAGCCCCGCCAGGAACGCGCCGACCGCGAGCGAGAACCCCGCCGTGGACGCCGCCAGCGCGGTCCCCATCGCGAAGAAGCCGACGCACAGGGTGAACAGGTCCCGGTCGCGGGTCTCGACGATGCGGTCCAGCGTCCAGCGCACCACCAGCCGCCCCCCCGCGACGAGCGCCACCATCGTGGCGAGCCCCAGCCCGAGCCGCAGCCAGAGCCCGCCCGTCTCCCCGGCGCCGTCGGGACCCGCGGCGTCAGTCCCGAACAACGGCACCACGAGCATGAGGGGCACGATGGCGAGGTCCTGGAACAGCAGGATGGCCATCGACTCCCGGCCGTGCGGGGCGTCCAGATCGCCCCGGTCCGCGAGGGTCCTGCTCACGATGGCGGTGGACGACAGCGCGGCGAGCGCGCCGTAGAACAGGCTCTGGCCCACGGGAAGGCCGAAGACGGGCCCGGCCACCGCCGCGAGGGCCATGACCCCCGACACCTGGAGGGCGCCCGCCACGAGAACGGACATGCCCCAGCCGAGGACCTGCGACAGCGAGAGCTCGAGCCCGATCTCGAACAGCAGCAGCACCACCCCTATCTCGGCCAACGCCGACACCGCGTCCGGATCGGGGACGAGGGCGGCGCCGTGGGGGCCGATGGCGACGCCGACCAGCAGGAACCCCACCAGCGTCGGGATCCGCAGGCGGTGCGCGAGAGCGGCGACGGGAATCGCGAGGCCGACGATCAGGGCCAGGTTGCGGAGTACGGCGAGATCGTGCATGGGCGGTCCCGCGGCGGCGGGCGGTCAGCGGCGGCGCCGGAAGTACTCGATCTGGTGCTCGCGGACGTTGCGGTTGTGCTGGCGCAGGGTGTCGGCGAACACGTGCGAGCCGTCGTTGCGGCTGACGAAGTACAGATGGGACACGTCCGCCGGCGCCACCGCGGCCCGGAGGTCGTCCCCGTTCGGCGCCCCGATGGGGCCCGGCGGCAGCCCCGGGTAGACGTAGGTGTTGTAGGGCGAGTCGAACCGGAGGTTGTCGCGGGTGAGGTTCCCGTCGTAGAGCCCCGCGAGCTCCAGCGCGTAGATGACGGTCGGGTCGCACTGCAGCAGCATGCGCCGGTCGAGGCGGTTGTTGAAGACGGCGGAGACGACGGGCCGCTCCTCGTCGAGCCCCGTCTCGCGGCGGATGAGCGACGCCAGCGTCACCACCTCGCGGACGCCGAGGCCGCGCGTCGCCGCCATCGCCCTCAGGTCGTCGTCGAACGTCTGCCGGAACTGCGCGACCATCGCCTCGACGAGGTCGTCGGCGGTGGCGCGGCGCGGCAGCAAGTAGGTCTCCGGAAACAGGTACCCCTCGAGGTCGGCCGCCTCGGGATCGAGGTCGGCCACCAGCTCGACGCGCGCGCTCGCGGCCAGGAACGCCTCGGGGGATCCGAACCCCGATCGGCCGTAGAGCTCGGCCATCTCGCGCCGGGTGAGCCCCTCGGGGAAGGTGATGGGCAGCAGGTGGACCCGCCCGTCCGCGATGGCCTCGACCACCGCCAGCGCGGACAGCGGCGACGCGAACCGGTACTCCCCCGCCTGCAGCCCGCGGTCCCGTCCGCTGCGCCACAGCGCGAGGCGGAACGTCGTCTCGTCGCGGACGACGCCCGCGGCCGCGAGCCGGCGGCCCATCTCCGCCGTCGGCGTCCCAGGCGGGATGTCCACGAAGACCTCGCCGCCCTCGTAGCCGCGGTACGCCTCGTCCGCGCGGTCGTAGAGACGCTTCGCGCCGTACGCCGCCAGCGAGCCCGCGATCAGCGCGACGACGAAGGCGGCCGCGAGGAGCCTCTTCATGGTCCTTCCTGCCGACGGCCGAGACGCGGGGCGTCACCACGGGCCGCCGCGTCGAGGTGGTCCTGCAGAATGATCGCGGCGGCGGCGGCGTCGAGCCGCGCCTTGCGCCGGCGCCAGTCGCGCTCGCGCACGGCGAGCCGCTGCTCGGCCTCGACGCTCGTCAGCCGCTCGTCCTGCAGGGCGACCGGCAGGCCGGTGCGCTCCCCGATGGCCCGCGCCACCGCGGTCACGCGGGGGTCGTCCTCGTGGACGCGGCCGTCGAGGTGGGCCGGGCGGCCGACCACGACCTGCGCCACGGGCGAGTCGCCCTGCGCCAGCTCCGCGAGCAGCCCCGCGACCCTTTCCGCGACCGCGCCCGCCGATCCCCCGCCGTTCACCGTCCGCCAGGGGGTCGCCAGCGTGCCCGTGGGGTCGCTGACGGCGATCCCGATGCGGCGCCGCCCGAGGTCCAACCCTATCGCTTTCACGCCGCGCGCCCCGATTCCATCCTCCCAGACTAGCATCCCCGGCGCCCCCGCGGACCGCCGTCACCCCGTATGCAACGCGATGCGTTCCGGGCCCCGCGGGCCGCGCGTCACTTCGTTCCCCGGATCTTCCCGCCAATTCGGTAGAATTGCGGATACGGAGGCAACGGCCCCGCCACCCGGCGGGCCGAACCGAATCGAGGTTGCTCGTGACCGATCGCACCCGTCTCATCGTGCTCGCCCTGACGCTGCCGATCATGGCCTACACGCTGGTCGGCAGCGTGCTGGGACGCGTGGTCGCCCAGGAAGGCGCCTACCGGCACCTCCGGATCTTCGAAGAGGTGGTGTCGCTGGTCACCAGCAACTACGTCGAGCAGGTCGACGCCGATCTCATCATGCAGGGCGCGCTGTGGGGGCTGGCGGAAGGGCTCGACCCGGAGAGCTCGTACCTGACCGCCGACGAGGTCCGGCTCCACGACGCCGGGCCGGACGACGCGGACGCCGGTGTCGGCCTGACCCTGACCCGCCAGTACTACGTCCAGGTCGTGGCGGCGCGGGACGGCTCGCCCGCCGCCCTCGCCGGCCTCCGGCCCGGAGACTATCTCCGCCAGATCGACGGGAACCCGACGCGGATGATGTCGACCGTCCAGGCCCGGCAGCTCCTCCGCGGGGCCCCGGGATCGACGGTCAGCCTGGAGATCATCCGCGGCAACGCGGCCGAGCCGGTCACCCTGGAGATCGAGCGCGGCGAGGCCCGCTCCGCCAACGTCACCAGCCGCATCGCGACGCCGGGCGTCGGCTATCTCCGCATCTCGGAGTTCGACGCCACCACCGTGGGGGCGATCGGGGCCGCCAACGAGACCCTGGCCGGGCAGGGAGCGGAGAGCCTCGTCATCGATCTACGCGGTACCGCGACCGGGTCGTTCGAGGCCGGGGTTGCCGCGGCGGAGCTGTTCACCGACGCCGACCCGCTCGTGATGCGCGAGTCGTCGAGCGAGCGGGAGCCCGTCGCCCACGGTCCCCGCCAGCCCTCCATCGCGGGGCCGGTGGTGCTGCTGACCGATTTCGGCACGGCCGGGGCGGCGGAGCTGTTCGCGGCCGCCCTCACCGACGCGGGCCGGGCCGACACGGTGGGCGTCCGGACCGCGGGCCGGGCGGCCGAGCAGACCCTGGTGCGGCTGCCCGACGGCGGCGGCCTCCTGCTCTCGTCGACGCGCTACCTGACCGCGTCCGGCGAGCCGATCCATCGCCAGGGGGTCGCGGCCGCGGTCCCGGTCCAGACGCCGGCGGCCGAGCTCGATCCGGCGTCGCCGGCGACGCCCGACGAGGACCCGGGCGACCCCGTGCTCGAGCGGGCGATCGAGCACCTCGCCGGCGGTTCGGAGCAGGAGTCCGCGCAGCAGGAGTCCGCGCCGTAGCAACGGCGCGAGGCCCCGGAGGCCTGCCGGGGCGCCGGGCGGAGCCGCAGTCGACGACCGGCGGGCCAGGCGGCCCCGGCCCTCACCCGTTTGACTGAGTCGTCCTGGGATTGCTATATTTTGGCGTTTCGGGTGTCCCGGGCTTGTCCCGACTGTCTAGGCGCGTAGCTCAGTCTGGTTAGAGCGCCTGCTTGACACGCAGGAGGTCGGCGGTTCGAGTCCGCCCGTGCCTACCACTTCCGCAGCACCTGCACCCGTACAGCACGACCACGCCAGACGACCATGAATCAGGTGACGGTTACCCTCCCGGACGGCTCCACGCGGCAGATGGCCGCGGGGACCCCCGTGCGCGCGGTTGCCGAGGGCATCTCGCCCCGCCTCGCCAAGGCGGCGCTGGCCGCCACCGTCGGCGACCGCATGGTCGACCTGAGCCATCCCGTCGAGGAGAACGCGCCGGTCCGCATCGTGACCCGTGACGGACCGGAGGCCCTCGAGCTCTACCGCCACAGCACCGCGCACCTCCTGGCCGCCGCCGTCACCGCCCTCTTCCCGGAAGCCCAGTGCGGCATCGGGCCGCCGACCGAGGACGGGTTCTTCTACGACTTCGTCGTGCATCGTCCGTTCGTGCCCGACGACCTCGAGGCGATCGAGGCCAAGATGCGCGAGATCGCGCGGCAGAATCTGGCCTACGAACGCAAGATGATGCCGAAGGAGGAGGCCAAGCGCTACTTCACCGACCGCGGCGAGCCCCTCAAGGTCGAGCTCATCGAGGAGAAGGGCGGACCGGTCGTCTCGTGCTACACCATCGACGGCGTGTTCATGGACTTCTGCACCGGCCCCCACGTGCCATCGAGCGGGGTCCTCAAGGCGTTCCGGGTACTGACGAGCTCGAACGCCTACTGGAAGGGGGACGCCCGCAATCAGCCGATGCAGCGGATCTACGGGACCGCCTTCTTCACCGACAAGGCCCTCAAGGAGCACGTGCACCGGCTGGAGGAGGCCAAGAAGCGTGACCACCGCAAGCTGGGGCGCGAGTTGGGGCTCTTCACGTTCCACCACTGGGCGCCGGGGGCCGCGTTCTGGCTCGCGCACGGCACCACCCTGTGGAACCTCCTCGCCGGGTACATGCGGGAGACCCTGTTCCCGGAGGGCTACGTCGAGCTGCGGACGCCGCTGGTCTACAACAAGCAGCTCTGGGAGACCTCCGGGCACTGGGCGCACTACGAGGAGAACATGCTGCGGGTGGAGTCGGAGGGCGAGACCTACAGCCTCAAGCCGATGAACTGCCCGGGGCACATGCTGGTCTTCGCGAGCGAGGTCCGCAGCTACCGCGACCTGCCGATCCGCTACCACGACCAGAGCGTCCTGCACCGCGACGAGGCGTCCGGGGTGCTCGCGGGGCTGACCCGGGCCCGCCAGTTCTGCCAGGACGACGCCCACTGCTTCGTCGCCCCCGACCAGATCGCGGGCGAGGTCGAGCGGCTGCTGCGACTCGTGCAGCGGGTCTACGCCGACTTCGGACTCGAGTTCGCGGTCGAGCTGTCGACGCGGCCCGAGACGTTCCTGGGCGAGACCGCCACCTGGGACCAGGCCGAGACGCAGCTCGAGGAGGCGCTCGACGCGGCCGGCCAGCCCTACCGCATCGCGGAGGGCGAGGGCAACTTCTACGGGCCCAAGATCGACTTCCACGTCGTCGACGCCATCGGCCGCAACTGGCAGTGCGCCACGATTCAGCTCGACTACCAGCTTCCCGAGCGGTTCAAGCTCAAGTACGTCGGCGAGGACAATGCCGAGCATCGCCCCGTCGTCATCCACCGCGCCATCTTCGGCAGCTTCGAGCGGTTCATCGCCCTCCTCATCGAGCACTACGCCGGCGCGTTCCCGCTGTGGCTGGCCCCGGTGCAGGCGGTGGTCGTGCCCATCGCCGATCGCCACCGCGACTACGCCGAATCGGTGGGGGCCCGTCTGCGCGCGGCCGGCCTGCGGGTCGAGGTGGATGCCCGCCAGGAGAAAATGGGGTATAAGATTCGCTCGGCGCAGCTTCGGAAGATCCCGTACATGCTGGTCACCGGCGACCGCGAGGCGGCCGGCGGGGCGGTGGCCGTCCGGCACCGGCGGGACGGCGACCTCGGGGCCAGCCCGGTCGACGACTTCATCGCCGCCGCCCTCGACGAGGTGCAGCGGCGCGGAGCCCGCGACCGCGTTCAGGCGACGCACCAGTGACGCCGCCCGCGACCGCGCCACTTTCACAAGGGGGACGCTATCGCTTTTGTTCGTAATCAACGACGTGAGGTCCGGACGCGCACGAACGAGCGGATTCGCGTGCGCGAGATCCGGGTCATAGACGACACGGGTCAGCAGCTCGGCATCATGTCGCCGCCGCAGGCGCTGGCCATCGCCCGGGAGAAGGGGCTCGACCTCGTCGAGATCTCCCCGACGGCGTCGCCGCCCGTCTGCCGCATCATGGACTACGGGCGCTATCATTACCAGGAACAGAAGCGCACCCGGGAAGCGCGCAAGAACCAGAAGTCGATCGAGCTCAAGGAGATCAAGTTCCGCCCCAAGGTGGACGAGCACGACTACAACTTCAAGAAGAAGCACATCGAGCGCATCGTCAAGGAAGGCGACAAGGTCAAGGCCACGATCTTCTTCCGCGGCCGGGAGATGGCCCACCCCGACTTCGGGCGGCGAATTCTCGATCGCCTCGTCGTGGACCTCGAGGGCGTGGCCGCGGCCGAGACGCACCCGAGCATGCAGGGCAACCAGATGCACATCATCCTGTCCGGCGTCGGCGGCAGCAAGAAGGGACAGGGGAGCTAGATACAGAATGCCGAAGATGAAGACACACCGCGGGGCCGCGAAGCGCTTCAAGACGACGGCCAGCGGCAAGGTGGTGCGCAGCCAGTCGTTGAAGCAGCACATCCTGACGAGCAAGACGACCAAGCGGAAGCGGAACCTCCGGAAGTCGGCCCTGATCTCGGCCGCCGACACCCGCCGCGTGCAGCGCCTCCTGCCGAACGGATAGAGACAGGATCCCGGGCGCGGCCGCGGCGTGGCCTCGCCCCCGGGTTCATGGACCGGGCGGCGGGAGCCGCCCCGAACGACGGATTGAGGGAGTTGAACGGATGCCGCGAGTCAAGCGTGGATCGGTGCGGCGCGCGAAGCGCAAGAAGCTGCTGGCGCGTACCAAGGGCTTCTTCGGCACGAAGAGCAAGCTCTACAGGGCCGCGAAGGAAGCCGGCGACAAGGCGGCCGAGTACGCCTATGTCGGCCGCCGGCTGAAGAAGCGCGACTTCCGCCGCCTGTGGATTCAACGCATCAACGCCGCCGCCCGCGAGCACGGGCTCAGCTACAGCCGGTTCATGCACGGCCTCGGCGCGGCCGGGGTCGCCCTCGACCGCAAGAGCCTCGCCGACCTCGCGGTGGCGGAACCCGCCGCCTTCGCACAGCTCGCGGCCCTGGCCGCGCTGCAGGAACGCGGGACGCCGGCGGCGGCCGCGGTTTCCGCGTCGTAGCACGGTGAGGAATCCGGCCGGGGCCCACGGGGCGCCAGCCGGAGACCCCAGCGCGTCCCTTGCGGTCGCTGCCGGCCGGTGCCCAGACACCGCCGGCAGCCATGTCCGTCACGGCGGCCCGCCGCGGGGACGGGACGCGTCGCGAAGCCGCCCGGCCCGCCGCGGCCCCGGGGCTCGCACGGCCACCCCGCCATCGCTTCACGCCGACTGCCCATCATGACCGCCCCGAGCGACATCGACGCCATCCGCGCCGCCTTCCAGGCCGACCTGGGCGCGGTCGCGTCCGAGCCCGATCTGCAGGCGGTGCGGGACCGGTACCTCGGCCGCAAGCGAGGCGCCGTCGCGGCGCTGATGAAGCAGGTGGCGGGCGCGCCCCCCGAGGCCCGGCCCGCCCTCGGCAAGGGCGCCAACGTCCTCAAGCGCGAGATCGAGCACGCGCTCGAGGAGCGGCGCAAGGCGCTGCGCGTGGCCGCGAGGCCGGCCGGGGCCGTGGACGTCACCCTGCCGGGCCGCGCGGCGCCGTTCGGGCGCCGCCACCCCCTGACCCTGATCCGCGAGCAGGTCGAGTCGATCTTCGAGGCGTGGGGCTTCGAGATCCTCCAGGGCCCGCAGGTCGAGGACGACTACCACAACTTCGAGGCCCTGAACATGCCGCCGGACCATCCGGCCCGCGACATGCAGGACACGTTCTACCTGGACGGTTCGATGCCCGGCGAGGGCGCCCCGGCGACCCTCCTCCGCACCCACACCTCGGGCATGCAGATCCGCTACATGGAGCGGCACGAGCCGCCGGTGCGCATCATCGCCCCGGGGCTCGTCTACCGCCGCGACACCCCCGATCTGACCCACTCGCCCATGTTCATGCAGGTGGAAGGGCTGATGGTCGACGAGGGGATCACGATGGCGGACCTCAAGGGGACGCTCGTCGGCTTCCTCCGGGCGTTCTTCGACCCCGGCACCCGGGTCATGTTCCGGCCGAGCTTCTTCCCGTACACGGAGCCGAGCGCAGAGGTCTTCATCAGCTGCGTCTTCTGCGGCGGCGACGGGTGCGCGGTCTGCAAGGAGACCGGCTGGCTCGAGATCCTCGGCTGCGGCATGGTGCACCCGGCCGTCTTCGAGGCGGTGGGCTACGATCCGGAGCGCTACACCGGCTGGGCGTTCGGCCTCGGCATCGACCGCGTCGCCCTTCTCAAGTACCGGGTCGAGGACATCCGCCTCTTCTACGACAACGACTTGCGTCTGTTGGAGCAGTTTCCCCATTGAGAGTCCTCGTGTCGTGGCTGCGGGAGCTCGTCGACGCGCCGGTCGCCGTCGACGAGCTGGCTGACCGGCTGACCATGTGCGGCTTCGAGGTCGGCGCGGTCGAGCCCTGGCCGGCCGACCCCCGGGACCCCGGGGGCGCGCCGGACGTGGTGCTGGACCTCGAGATCACCACGAACCGCCCCGACTGCCTGTCGGTGCTCGGCATCGCGCGCGAGGTCGCCACCGCCTGGGACACCGGGCTCCGGATGCCGCCGGCGGCGGCCGCGGAGTCCGGCCCGGGCGCGCCGGACGCCATCGCCATCACCATCGAAGACCCCGATCTCTGTCCCCGCTACGTGGGCGCGCTCGCGCAGGTGACGGTGGGGCCGTCGCCGCCCTGGCTGGCGCGGCGGCTCGAAGCGGCCGACGTGCGGCCCATCAACAACGTCGTCGACGTCACCAACTACGTCATGCTCGAGTTGGGGCACCCCATGCACGCGTTCGATCTCGAGCGGCTCGCCGGCCCCGAGATCCGCGTGCGCCGGGCCCGCCCCGGCGAGACCGTCCGCACCCTCGACGGCGTGGACCGGACCCTCGACCCCGACACGCTGGTCATCGCCGACGGCGAGCGCCCGCAGGCGGTCGCCGGCATCATGGGCGGCGCGGCCTCGGAGGTCGGCGCCGACACGCGCACGATCGTGCTGGAGGCGGCCTGGTTCGACCCGATCTCGGTGCGGCGCACGAGCCGGCGGCTGGGCCTCGCCACCGACGCCTCCTACCGGTTCGAGCGCGGCGCGGACGTCGCTGCGCCGCCCGCCGCGATTCGCCGCGCCCACCGGCTGCTCGCCGACATCGGCGCGGGCACGCCCCGCGGCGCGCTCGTCGACCGCTTTCCCGCCCCGCCCGCGCCCGTCGATGTCCGGCTCCGCCACGCCCGGCTCGGACGCGTGATCGGGCAGTCCATCGACGAGGGCTTCGTGGCGCCGGCGCTCGCACGCCTCGGCTTCGAGCCGACGCCCGCGGCGGAGGACGACGGCCCCGCCTGGCGTGTCCGGGTCCCGACGTTCCGAGTGGACGTCAGGCGGGAAGAGGACCTGATCGAGGAGATCGCGCGCCATCACGGCTACGACGAGATCCCTACCACGTTCCCGGCCCTGACCCGGCCCGCGCCGGCGCCCGGCCCCTGGCGGGCCCGCGACCGTCTCGTGCGGCGCCTGCTGACCGGCGCCGGCTTCTCCGAGGCCGTCACCTACGGGTTCGTCGAAGAGGCCGCGGCCCGCGCCGTCCACCCCGATCCCGGGGACGTCGTGGCCCTGCGCAACCCGCTGTCGGAACGCGGCGCCGTGCTCAGGCCCTCGCTGCTCCCGGGCCTCGTGGACTCCGTGATCCACAACCGGCGCCGCGAGCGGCACGACGTGCGGCTCTTCGAGATCGGCAGCCGCTTCCGGCAGGGCGACGGAGAGACACCGGCCCTCGGAGTCGCCATCGCCGGCGCGGGGACGGCGGCGCACTGGAGCGCCCCCGCCCGGCGGGCGGACCTGTTCGACCTGACCGGGGTCATCACCCGCCTGTGCTCGGGCTTCGGCCTCGAAGCGTCGTTCGAGCCGGCGTCGGCCGGCCATCTGGTGGCGGGACGGCGCGCCCGCGTGCACGTGGGAACGGGCGACGACCGTGCCGTGCTCGGCGAGGTCGGCCAGCTCGATCCGGCGTTCGCGGCGGCGCGGGGCATGCCCGGATCGGACCCGGTGTACGTGGCCGAGCTCGATCTGCGGCCGCTCGACGTCGGCGCCTTCGATCGCCTGCGGGCGGCCCCGGTGCCCCGTCATCCCTCCGTCACGCGCGACCTCTCGGTCGAGATCGACGACGCCTTGCCTGCCGCGCAGGTTCGTGACACGATCCGGGCGGCGGCCGGGCCGGCCCTCGTCGAGGTCGTCGAGGTCGACCGGTACACGGGATCGGGGGTGGCCGCGGGCGCCGTCAGCCTGTCGGTCCGCCTGACGTTCCGCGCCCCCGACCGGACGCTGACCGATACCGAGGTCCAACGAAGCACCGACTCGGTGCTGCAGGCGCTCGCGGAAGCCCATCACGCAAAGCAACGCTAGACGATCGATACGACGGCGGTCCCGGGACCGCCCGGCGCATGGCCGTCCGGAATCACCGACGACGGCCGCCCGTGCCACGAGGAGTCGCTCATGGTGAAGACGGAAGCCCCCCTGGAACTGAAGCCCATCGAGCAGTTGGCCGAACGGGTCCAGTCTCTCGTCGAGGTGCTCGGAACCACCCGCGAGGAGCTGAAGATGGCCCTTGACGACAACACCCGCCTGTCGGGCGAGCTCGAGGAGCTCCGCGGCAAGCTGCAGGCGACCGAGGAGCAGCAGGAAACGCAGCTCCTCGAGCTCCAGTCCGAGCGCGACGAGATCCGCGACCGCATCACCCGGATGCTGGAGCAGATCGAGGAGATCAGCCTGTAGGACCCCGCGGCCGGGCCGCGCGCCGTCGACGCCGCCCCCCCGTGCGTCCGAGTACTGCCACCGTGACCGACATCGCAGACGGACCCGTGACCGGCGATGCGCCGCAGACCGTGACCGTCGAGATCATGGGGCAGCGCTTCTCGATCCGGAGCTCGCTCGACATCGAGTACATCAACCGGCTGGCCAGCTACGTCGACCATAAGATCCAGGCCGCGACCGAGCACTCGACCGGGGGCGACACCGTGCGCATCACGGTGCTGGCGGCGATGAACATCGCCGACGAGTACTTCCGCAGCCGCGACACCGAGACCTCGCTCGAGGCGGCCCTGAAGACGCGGGCAGGCGAGATCGAGCGGATGGTCGACGACGCCCTCGCCGACTCCGCACCCGAACCGTCCGACGAGACCTGACGGGATGGGCCCGATCGCGGCAATCGCCGGCCGGGCCTTGCGGGCGGTCCGGGTTCGTTCTAAGATTGGGGCATCGAGAGCGATTCAGACAGGCGGTCACGCTCTGCCGCATGTGTCGGCTGGCAGTTGGCAGCCATGTGAAATTACGAGATCCCTGCAGTGTTCGTGATGGTCCGGAGGCTCGTTTGAGCCAACGCTATATTCAAGAGGGCCGCGACGCTACGTGGCGTGCACGCCTCCGTGCGAGGTAGCGCAAAGCGAAGCTGGTTGCTACAAGAGCGGCTCCACCTGCTTTGTTGGCAGGTTCATTCGACCTCCCCACACGGCAATGCGGGGTTTTACGCCTCACCTCTCCAGGCGTCGCCGTCCGGCGGTCCGGCGCTAGACGTAGCGGGCCGCCGCCCCGGCGCCTCCCGTCGAGGGGCTGCCCGCCCGCCGCCCGTCTGGCGCTCCCCGCGACCCCCGGCTGCAACCGCCGCGGGGTCCGAGGGACCACCCATGGACCTTGTCCCGACCGCAGGCACCATCCTGGCCGTCGTCGCCGTGTGTCTCGCCTGGTTCCTGACCCGCGAGCGCGCCGCCCGCACCGTCGGTCGGGCGAAAGAGGAGGCGGATCGCCTCCTGCACGACGCCCGCCGGGAGGCCGACGCCTACCGGAAGGAGGCGGAGCTCGCGGCCAAGGAGCAGGCCCACACGCTGCTGCAGGAGAGCGAGCGTCAGAGCCAGGAGCGGCGCGACGAGCTGGAGTCGGTCGAGCGACAGCTCACCCGCCGGGCCCAGGAGCTGACGGAGCAGGACCGCGAGGCCAAGCGCATCGAGGCGGTTCTCGGGGAACGGCAGCAGCAGATCGACGAGCGGGACGACACCCTCGCCGAGGAGCGCCGCCGCTGCGACGAGCTGATCCGCGAGCAGCAGCAGGCCCTGCAGCGGGTCTCGGGCCTCACCGCCGACGAGGCGAAGGAGCTCGTCATCAGGCAGATCGAGCAGGACGCCCGCCGCGACGCCGCCAACCTCGTCAAGCGGCTCGAGGCCGAGGCCCGGGAGCAGGCGGCGGAGAAGGCGAGGCAGATCATCACCCAGGCCATCCAGCGCAGCGCCCCCGAGCACACCATCGAGACCACCGTCTCGGTCGTCGACCTGCCCAGCGACGACCTCAAGGGGCGCATCATCGGCCGCGAGGGCCGGAACATCCGCGCCCTCGAGCAGGCCACCGGGGTCGAGCTGATCGTCGACGACACCCCCGGCGCCATCATCCTGTCGAGCTTCGACCCCTTCCGGCGCGAGGTCGCGAAGCAGGCCATCGAGCGGCTCATCGCGGACGGCCGCATCCATCCCGCCCGCATCGAGGAGGTCGTCGAGAAGGTCAAGGTCGAGCAGGAGGAGCTGGCCCTCAAGGAGGGCGAAGCGGCGGCGTTCGAGCTCGGGCTCTTCGACATGCACCCCGAGATCCACCGGCTGATGGGAAAGCTGAAGTTCCGCACCAGCTACGGCCAGAACGTGCTGAGCCACTCCAAGGAGGTCGCCTACCTCGCCGGCATCATGGCCCGCGAGGTGGGGCTCGACGCCCACACGACGATTCGCGGCGCCTTCGTGCACGACATCGGCAAGGCCATCGACCGCGACCTGCAGGGGACCCACCTCTCGCTCGGCATCGACTTCCTGCGCCAGCACGGCGAGAACGAGGCGGTCGTCGACGCCATGGCCGCCCACCACATGGACATCGACTGGCCGTCGCTCGAGTCGATGCTCGTGCAGGCCGCCGACGCCATCTCGGCCGCCCGGCCGGGCGCCCGGCGCGACATCCTCGAGTCGTACATCAAGCGCCTCAAGCAGCTCGAGAGCATCGCCGACTCGTTCGACGGGGTCTCGAAGGCGTTCGCCCTGCAGGCGGGCCGCGAGGTCCGCATCATGGTCGAGAGCGAGAGGGTCACCGACGAGGAGGCGGTCTGGCTGTCGAAGGACATCGCCAAGCGGGTCGAGAACGAGCTGCAGTATCCCGGCCAGATCAAGGTCACGGTCATCCGCGAAACCCGGGCGGTGGACTACGCCAGGTGACGTCTCCACGGGCCCCGGAATGACCGTCGGCGACCTGGGCGAGGCGGCCGTCATCGACCCCGGAACCACTGTCGGCGACCTGGGCGAGGCGGCCGTCATCGAGCGGATCCGGCGCCGGACCCCCGCCCCGCCCGATTGGGTTCCCACCGGCATCGGCGACGACGCCGCGGTGGTCGAGCCGGCCCGCGGCACGCTGGACGTCGTGACCACCGACACCCTCGTCGAGGGCGTCCACTTCGACCGGACGTTCGTGTCGGCGGCGGACATCGGCCACCGCACCCTCGCCGTGAACCTGAGCGACCTGGCGGCGATGGGGGCGACGCCCCGGGTGGCGGTGCTGTCCCTGGTCCTCCCCGGAACGCTGGCGGTGGCCGATCTCGACGGGATGATCGAGGGCCTGCTCGCGCTCGCGGCCCGGCACGGCGTCTCCCTCGTCGGGGGCAACGTCACCCGCACGCGCGGCCCCCTGGTGCTGGGCGTGACCGCGGTCGGCGCGGTCCGGCGGCGCCGGGTGCTGACGCGTGACGGCGGGCGGCCCGGAGACGAGCTGTGGGTGACCGGCGCCGTCGGCGCGGCCGCGGCCGGGCTCGCCGCGCTCCGCCAGGGACCGGCTGCCGGACCGACGTCCGGCGCCGACCTCGACGACTGCATCGAGCGCTACCGGCGGCCGGAGCCGCGGGTCCGCATCGGCACCCTGCTCGGCCGCAACCGGGTGGCGCGGGCCGGCATCGACCTGAGCGACGGACTGGCCGACGGGTTGCGCCAACTGGCCCGCGCGTCCGGCCTGGGCGCGGTCGTGGACGCGGCCGCGATACCCGTGCATCCCGGGGCCCGCCGGTGGTTCGGCCTCGAAGGGGGCGCCCCCCTCGAGGCAGTCCTCCGCGGGGGGGACGACTACGAGTTGCTGATCGCGGTCCCCCGCCGCCAGCGCCGCGCGCTCCGCATGCTGGCCCGCCAGTTTCGGGGCGTCCCCGTCACCCGCATCGGCGAGTTGACGAAGTCCCCCGATTCGGTGCTGCGCACGGCGGATGGAGATCGGCCGGTGCCAGCGGGTTACGAGCACTTCCGGCAGGAGTCTGCGCCGTAGAACGGCGCGGACTCCTGGAGGATTGGGTTGGGCGGCAAGCGGAGCCGAAGGCGACGATTGGCCGGCGAGGCGCCTTTCGCAGAACAAGCTCAGACGGTGTCGGACCCGAGACCACTTGCCGCCGGACGACCGGCACGGTATAAGAACAGATCGTCAATGGCGCACCCGGGCTCGTATCCCGGATGCGGTCGCCGCGGCGTCCGGCCGAGCGGAATCGCCGCGGATCCGGGCGGACCCTCAGGTCCCGCCCCTTGTCGTGAATCCGGAGGAAAACCGATGAAGAGAACCACCTGTGCCGCCCTCGCCGCCCTGCTCGCAGTCGGGCTCCTGGCCGGAGGCAACGCCGCCGCGCAGAACCCCGCGCACAACCACATCGGCCACGTCACCGACGCGTGGCGCGACACGCCGGACGGCGAGGGCCTGCTGCCGGCAGCCATCGCCGAGGCCGAGATCGCGGCGCGGCACGCGGGCCTGGCCGCCAGCGACCCGAGCAACTTCGTCTCGATGAAGCGCCACACCACCCACGTGCTGCACGCGGTCGATCCCTCGCAGATCGAGAACGGCCCCGGCCGCGGCTACGGGGTGAAGCGCGGGGCGGCCGGCGCCGCGCAGCACATCACCGCCGCCGCCAACTCCGAGGGCGCATCGGGCGCGGTCCAGACCCACGCCGTCCACGTCGCGACGTCGGCCCAGAACACGGTGGCACGGGCGGATGAAATCGTCGCGCTGGCGCAGCGCATCGCCCGGACGACGACCGCGGCCGACGCCGCCCCCCTCGTCGCCGAGCTCAACGACCTCGCGCAGGCGCTGCTCTCGGGCGTCGACGCCAACGACGACGGCCGCACCGGCTGGCAGGAGGGCGAAGGCGGCCTCGAAGTGGCCGCGACCCACGCCAACCTGATGAAGCAGGCGGAAGGCCTCTAGCAGCCCGTGGTGGAACCCCGCGTTGCACCGAGAGCGGCGAGGCGCCCGCCTGACAAGGCGTGAGGAGGGCGCATATTGGGCATATGTAACCGACGAACAACGCAGTCAGGCGGGATGCATCGCCGCTCGAATGCAGCGGGGACTTTCGCCACGGGCTGCTAGGCGCATCGCGGCAGGGGGTGTGGTGGCCCGGTCCCGATGGGGCCGGAGCGCCGCCACGCCCCCTCCGCCCTCGCCCGGCGCACGCACCCCGACCGCAACCTCGCCGACCTGCGGCGCCGCCCGCATCCGACCGAAGCACGACCGCGACGACCCCGGCGTTCGATGAACGCCCGCGTTTCGTCGGCGAGCCCCGACATCCGACCATCGGTTGCACCGGAGTCCGCCCCGCCGACCTCGTTGCGTGGCGCCGTTGCCTGCCTCGAGAGGCGGCTACGAAGCTGTCGGCGCCATCTCGGCCTCTTGATCGCGGTACTGCAGCTGATAGAGCTTGTGGTACAGGCCCCGCTCGGCGAGCAGGCGCTGGTGGCTGCCCTGCTCGCGCAGCCGGCCCTTGTGGAAGACGAGAATCGTGTCCATGTCCTGCACCGTCGACAGTCGGTGGGCGATGGCGATGGTCGTCCGGCCGGACATCAGCACGTGCAGCGCGTCCTGGATGAGCCGCTCGGTGTCGGTGTCGACGCTCGACGTGGCCTCGTCGAGCAGCAGCACCGGCGGCCGGGAGGCGAGGGCGCGCGCGAACGACAGCAACTGGCGCTGCCCCACCGAGAAGGTCGCCCCCCGCTCGGCCACCGCGGTCTCGAGCCCGTCCGGCAGCGACGCGATGAACCGGTCGGCGTGCACGCCGCGCGCGGCCGCGCGTACGTCGCCGTCGGTGATCGCCTCGTGCCCCAACCGGATGTTGTCGGCCACCGTGCCCGAGAAGAGGTAGACATCCTGCAGCACGAGGCCGAAGCGCGACCGCAGGTCGTGAAGGGGCAGGTCGCGGATGTCGACGCCGTCGATGGTGATGCGCCCTCGATTGACGTCGTAGAACCGCATCAGCAGGTTGAGCACGGTGCTCTTCCCCGCCCCGGTGGCGCCGATCACGCCGACCCGACGGCCGGGGGCGACGTCGAAGCTGACGTCCTCGAGCACGTACTGGTCGCCGCGGTACGCGAACCACACGTTCTCGAACCGGATGTGGCCGCCCTGCCGCATGCCGGCCGCCGGCCCGCCGGAATCCACGGCCCGCCCGCCGTGATCCGTCTCGTCCTGCCGTCGCGGCGGCCACGCGCCCACCGCCTCCGCGGACGGCCCGCCGAGATCCGCCTCGTCCTGCCGTCGCAGCGGCGCCGCGCCCACCGCCTCCGTGGACGGCCCGCCGAGATCCGCCTCGTCCTGCCGCCGCGGCGGCGCCGCGCCCGCCGCCTCCGCGGGGTCGGCGGGCAGATCGCCGTGACCGGTCCCGTCGCCCCGCAACCGCGCCCGTGCCGCGCCGGGCGGTGCGGCGGGGTCGGCGACCGGGTCGACGGGGTCCCTCTCGATCCTCCGCGGGTGGTCCCGCACGGCGGCCGGCGCCCCGGGGTCGGCGACCGGGTCGGCGGGGTCCCTCTCGACCCTCCGCCGGTGGTCCCGCACGGCGGCCGGCGCCCCGGGGTCGGTGACCGCCACCGGGGTGTCGAGCAGTGCGAAGATGCGCTCGGACGACGCCATCGCCGCCTGCAGGATGTTGAACTTCTCGGACAGGTCGCTGATGGGGCGGAAGAAGCGCTGCGAGTACAGCACGAACGCCACCAGCGACCCCAGCTCAAGGCTGCCCTGCAGCGTCCACGCCCCGCCGAACCAGATGATGGCGGCGACGGCCAGGGCCCCCAGCACCTCGATGGCGGGATAGAACACCGCGTAGAAGAAGACGGACGCGAGGTGCGCGTCGCGGCACCCCCGGTTGATGGCGTCGAACCGCTCGTACTGGCGGGTCTCGCGGCGGAAGAGCTGCACCGTCGCCATCCCCGTGACGTTCTCCTGGAGGAAGGCGTTGATGCGGGCTATCCAGCCCCGCACCTCGCGGTACGACTGCCGGGCGTTGCGCCGGAACCACTGCGTCACCCCCGCGATGAGGGGCAGCACGGAGAGGGCCACGACGGCGAGGCGCCAGTCCATGACGAACAGCACGACGGCGATGCCCGCCAGCATGAAGACGTCGCGGAACACCGACACCACGCCCGACGCGAACAGCTCGTTGAGGGCGTCGACGTCGGTGGTCACGCGGGTCATCAGCCGGCCGACGGGGTTGCGGTCGAAGAAGGCCACGTCGAGGCGCTGCAGGTGCCCGTGAATCTGCGTCCGCAGGTCGAAGATGATGCGCTGCCCGGTCACCTGCAGCGCCCACGTCTGCACCGCCTCGAGCACGTACGACAGCACCAGGACCCCGAGCAGGAGCAGGGCGAGGGGGGTCAGGCCGTCGACGTCCCCGGCCGCGATGTGCGTGTCTATCGCGATCTTGGTCAGGTACGGCGGGGCGAGCTGCAGCAGAGACAGCCCCAGGATCGCGAAGAACGCCAGCCCGATGCGCGCGCGGTAGGGCCGCATGTAGCCCAGCAGCCGGCGCATCAGGCGCGCGTCGTAGGCCTTGCCGAGGACCTCGTCGTCCGCCGCGATCATCCCTGCTCCAGGGCCTGCTCGATGAGCTGCTTCCGGTGCAGCCCCGCGTACGGCCCGTTGCGCGCCACCAGCTCGTCGTGGGCGCCGCGCTCAACGACGCGGCCCTCGTCTAGCACGAGGATGAGGTCGGCCGCGCGCACCGTCGAGATGCGGTGCGACACGACGATGGACGTGCGCCCGCGCAGGACGCGGCGCAGGCCGGCGAGGATGTCCGCTTCCGTGCGCGCGTCCACCGCCGACAACGCGTCGTCGAGGAGGAGGATGCGCGCGTCGGCCGAGATCGCCCGCGCCAGCGCCGTCCGCTGCTTCTGCCCGCCCGACAGGGTGACGCCGCGCTCGCCGACCCGGGTCTCCGCCCCGTCGGGAAACCCGGCGAGATCGGTGTCCAGCCGCGCGAGGGCGATCGCCTCGGTGACGACCCTCCCGGCGTCGCGCTCCACGCCGGGACCGGCGTCGGGAGCGTCGGCGGTCTCGACCCTGTCAGGTCTTCGCCCCCCAGCCACCGCCAAACCACGGTCCGCACCGGCGCCCGCCATGGCATCATCCGCACCGGCGCCCACCACGCCGCCGTCCGCACCGGCGCCCGCCAGACCACCGTCCGCACCGGCGCCCGCCATGCCGCCATCCGCACCGGCGCCCGCCATGCCGTCATCCGCCCCCGAGGCCGCCAAACCGCCGTCCGCACCAGCGCCCACCATGCCGTCCGCCCCCGAGGCCGCCATGCCGTCCGCACCGGCGCCCGCCATGCCGTCATCCGCACCGGCGCCCGCCATGGCATCATCCGCACCGGCGTCCGACAAGCCGCCGCCCGCCCCGCCGGCGCCGGCCGCCTCCACTCCGAACGCCACGTTCCCGGCGATGGTGTCCGAGAACAGGAACGGGTCCTGCGGGACCATGGCGATCTGCCGCCGCAGCACCGCCAGGGGCAGGTCGAGCACGTCGACGCCGTCGATGAAGACGGTCCCGCGCGGGGGGTTGAACAACCGCGGCAGCAGGGCGAGGAGCGTCGACTTGCCGGAGCCGGTGGGACCGATGACCCCGAGCACGCGGCCGGGCCCGATCGTCGTGGAGACCCCCTGCAGCACCGGCCTGCCGTCGTAGGCGAACGACAGGTCGCGGAACTCGACGCCGCCGCCGGATACGGGCGCGGGCGGCGCCGCGGCGTCGAGCCGCGCGGGCTCGGCCGGGGGCGCGTCGAAGACGTCGCACATCCGCCCCCACGCCGCCATCCCCCGCTGGAACAGGTTGGTGACGAACCCGAACGCGATCATCGGCCAGCTCAACATGAGCAGGTAGGCGTTGAACGCGACGAACTGCCCGACCGTGATCCGCCCCTCGATGACGTGCCGCGCGCCGAGCCACAGCACCAGCACCCCGGCCAGCCCCAGGATGAACCCGAGGCTCGGATAGAACAGGGCCTGGGTGCGGATGAGCCGCGCGTTGCGCGCGAGGTACTCCCGGTTCTCGCGGCCGAACCGTTCCGCCTCGACCCCTTCGCGGCAGTACGCGCGCACCACCCGCACCCCGGCCAACCCCTCCTGGACGACCGCGCTCAGCGTCGAGAGCTGGGCCTGAATCCGCTCCGTCTGACGGTACACGGCGCTCCCGAAGAACTTCACGGCGACCGACACCGGGGGCAGGCACGCCAGCGCGGCCAGGGTCAGGACGGGGTCGATGGACAGCATCAGGGCGATCGAGACGACGAACACCAAGCCGGTGCTGGCCATGTACATGATGGCGGGGCCCACCATCATGCGCACCGCGTTCAGGTCGTTGGTGGCGCGCGACATGAGGTCGCCGGTGCGGGTGGCGTGGAACCAGGCCAGGGGCAGCCGCTGCAGGTGGGCGACGAAGGCGTTGCGCAGGTCGTACTCGATGGCCCGCGAGGCGCCGACGAGGATGCGGCGCATGAGGAACCGGAACACCCCGCCGGCCATCGCGAGACCGAGCAGGGTCGCGGCGTGCACGGCCAGCTTGTCCCGGGTGACGCCGGACGTCAGGTCGTCCACCGCATGGCGCAGGACCCACGGCCCGAGCAGCGAGAACGCGGTCGTGAGCACCAGGCACGCCAGCCCCAGCAGGAACTGCCGTCGATAGCGCAGGACGTACGGGACGAGTCGCGCGAGAGGAGACATGGAACGGGGAGTCGCAAGCGGGCCGGGCGGCCCCTGGGCAGCCGGCTGACGGGCGGCCGGGCTTCGACGTTCAGGATACCAGCTTCCGGGGCGCGGCCCCCGGCCGAGGCGGCCTGCACGCCCGAATCGGAAGTGCCGATAACGCTCTTGAACGGCATTTCACCCCCGGACCCGGGGTCGCCGTCGCCCACGACGGACATCCGCCACGACGGCAGGCGCCATGACACGAGATTTCGTCACCGTCCACCGCGGGTCTCCGTGCGACGGGAGCTCGCCCCCCGACCGACCGCGCTCCTCCGCGCCCCGGGCCGCGGCCGGCGCAGTCGGTCCCCGCGCCGTCGCTGTCGCGTGCCTTCTGCTCGTCGCGCCGGCTTGCGCCCGGCCCGCGATGGCGCAGCTCTCCGGTCCCTCGACGGACTCCCCGGTCGGCGAGCTGCACCGCATCGAGCTCCTGGGCTCGCTGTGGCCACCGGCGCAGGACCTGACCGTCGCGCACCGGGGATCGGGCGCTTCCGCAACCACCACCGGCGCGGCCGGCGATCCGGGGGCCGCCGACCCGCGGTTCATGGACCTGCGGATGCGGCTCCGACTGAGCCGCCGGCAGCGGGTCCACTTCGACTACCTGCCCGTCCGCTACGACGCCGTCACCGCCCCCGACCGCCCGGCGCCCTCCGCTGGCGCCGAGCGCCGGCCCGGGGCCCCGGTCGCGTCGATCCTCACCTGGAGGACCTGGCGGCTGGCCTACGAGTACGACTTGATCCACCTGGCGCGCGGCTCCCTCGGCCTCTTCGCGGAGGCCACGTACACCGATGTTCGGATCGCGCGCGACTCGGGATGCGTCGCCGGCTCCGCCGCCTGCGAGCTCGCCCGCATGCGCCGGCCCATCCCGGCCGTCGGGGGCGTCGTGCGGCTGTACCCGTCGCCGGTCATCATGCTGGGGGCCGAGGCGAGCCTGCTCCGGATGCCGTGGGGAATCGGCGACTTCCTGGGCTACACCGGCGAGCATCTCGCGTACGACGTCCATGCCGTGTTGAACTTCATCCACGCGTTCGGGCTCCAGCTCGGCTACCGCTCCCGGAACCTGAGCCTCCGGACGACGGCGCAGGACTACGACCTGAAGCTGGAGGGCGTCTACGCGGGCGTCCTGCTGCGGTTCTAGTGTCCTGTCAACGAAGAAACCGCATGAGTCGTGGGCCCGGATGCTCCGGTTTTCTGGGCGAAACGGCCCCTCGACATATGTCACGAACCATGGGGCCGGGACACTAGTGTCCCGGCCGTGAAGTTCGCGAGAGCCGGGGCGCCGAGCCGAGCCGCGGGGCGACCACTGCGGGCTAACCGGCCGCAGCGGGAACGGGTATCGCCGCGAGCCGGCGTCCCGCCGCCTGCAGGGTCTCGTCGCGCTTGCAGAAGGTGAAGCGGACCTGGGTCCGGCCCAGGGCCGGGTGGTGGTAGAAGCTGCGACTGGCGGCTAACCGGCCGCAGCGGGAACGGGTATCGCCGCGAGCCGGCGTCCCGCCGCCTGCAGGGTCTCGTCGCGCTTGCAGAAGGTGAAGCGGACCTGGGTCCGGCCCAGGGCCGGGTGGTGGTAGAAGCTGCGACTGGCGGGCTAACCGGCCGCAGCGGGAACGGGTATCGCCGCGAGCCGGCGTCCCGCCGCCTGCAGGGTCTCGTCGCGCTTGCAGAAGGTGAAGCGGACCTGCGTCCGGCCCAGGGCCGGGTGGTGGTAGAAGCTGCTGCCGGGGACCACCGCGACGCCGACGTCGGCCACCAGGTAGCGGGCGAACTCGAGATCGTCGGCGAACCCGAACCCGCTGACGTCGGTCATGACGTAGTAGGCCCCGCGCGGCTTGAAGCACGTGAACCCGCGCGGCTCGAGCAGATCGAGCAGCATGTCGCGCCGCCGCCGGTAGCCCTCGGCCAGCTCGGCGTAGTAGGCGTCGGGCAGGGCCAGCGCCGCCGCCCCCGCCTCCTGCAGCGGCGCCGCCGCCCCCACCGTCAGGAAGTCGTGCACCTTGCGTATCGCCCCGGTCAGCGCCGGCGAGGCGATGGCCCACCCCACCCGCCAGCCCGTCACGCTGTAGGTCTTCGACAGGCTGTTGATGGTGACGGTGCGGTCGGCCATGCCCTCGATGGCGGCCATCGGCACGTGGCCGGCGCCGTCGTAGAGGATGTGCTCGTAGATCTCGTCGGTGATGGCGAGGACGTCCCACCGGCGGCAGAGGGCGGCGATGGTCTCCAGCTCGCCGCGCGTGAAGACCTTGCCGGTCGGGTTGTTCGGCGTGTTGACGATGATGGCCCGCGTCCGGTCGCTGAACGCGGCGGCAAGGGCGTCGGGGTCGAACGTCCAGTCCGGCGCGTGCAGGGTCACGTAGCGCGGCACGGCCCCCGAGAGAATCGCGTCCGGCCCGTAGTTCTCGTAGAACGGCTCGAAGACGACGACCTCGTCGCCGGGGTCGACGGTCGCCAGCATCGTCGACATCATGGCCTCGGTCGAGCCGCAGCACACCGTGACCTGGTTCTCGGCGTCGACGGCAACGCCGTACCGCCGCGTGAACTCGCGCGCCACCGCCTCGCGCAGCGGCTTCGCCCCCCACGTCACCGCGTACTGGTTGATGTCGGCCGCGATCGCGGCCTGCGCCGCCGCCTTCAGCTCCGCGGGGGCGGCGAAGTCGGGAAACCCCTGCGACAGGTTGATCGCCCCGTGCCGGTGGGCCAGCCGGGTCATCTCCCTGATCACCGACTCGGTGAACCGCGCCGCCTTGCGCGAACCCGCGTTGGTGGGCATCTGGCGGCTCAGGCGGGGGCGTCCGCGGGAGTCGGGCCGGCTTCTCCCGGGGTGTCGTCGCGATTCTCCACGGCGAGCGCGGGCGGGTCGCCCCCCAGGCTCCCGGCCGCGTCCAGACGCGCGAGCTGGACCATGCGGGCGGCAGTCAGGCCTTCCAGGCAGTGACCCGCGTGCCGGGCCAGGATCTCGAGCGACTCCCGCCAGCCCGCCGGCGGCTCTCCCCCGCCGTCGTCGCCGTAGACGATGGCGCTGACGTCGCCACCGACCATCACCGGCACCGCCACCGCGTTGGCGCCCGACGGCAGAGTCATGAACGCCGGCACCGATCCTCCCGTTTCCGGTTCCGCACCGGCCACGACCGACCGGGACGCCGCCGACCGCGCCGCCTCGCCCACGATGCCCGCGTCGACGAGGGCGAGCTCGACCTGACCGGCCGGCGCGAGCGCCGGCTCGAAGCCCACGAAGCGCCAGCCGCGGATGCGCTCGCCTTCGACGATGACGACGCCGGCCCGCTGCGCCTCGCTCCCCGCCACCTCGGCCAGCGCGTTCAGCACGTCGGTCAGGCTCGACGCCTGATCGAGCCGGCGCACGCCGTCGACGACCCGGCCCAGCACCTCCCGGGGCTCGGGCGCCGCCGCCACGGTCGCCTCGAGCTCGGCCAGCGCGGTCAGGGTGCGCTCGGTCTCGGCCTGCACCTCGTCGACGCGCTCGGCGAGCACCCGTTCGGCCTCGTCGCGGGCCGCCGCCAGCGCCGTCTCCATGGCCCGCCGGGCCTCGGCCCGGACGCTCGCGGCCTCGTCGCGCACCGCCTTCTCGCGGTCCGCATCGGCATGCTGCCGAGCCGCATCCAGCGCCGCCGCCCGCTCGCGGGCCGCCGCCGTGAGCAGCTCGCCGATGAACCCGCGGATCTCGGGCTCGGACTGCTCGCGGATTCGCCGCAGCAGCTTTTCGCCCGACCGTTGCACCGCGTCCTCGAGAACCATCGCCCAGCGAAATTATACGCGGGATCGTGCAGCCCGCGCCCGCGCCCGCGGTCGCCCGACCCCCTGCCGCCCGCGGCGCGCGGAGCTCTCCGCGCGGCAGGGTGCCGACGTAGAGAGCCACGGGGGGCCGCCCGCGGCGCGCGGAGGTCGCCGCCCCGGCACCCCCGTGATCCAGCCGCGGGACGCTCCGCAACTCGGCCTCGCGGGACGCGAACCTCCTGGCCCACGCCCGAACAGCTCCTCGCATCCGCGGTATAATCAGCTATCGCACTCGGGCGCGGCCGGGCCACGACGGCTCCGGCGGCGCGGCACACATCGAGGAGGGGGCGACACGGCTTCGACGGGGATAGGCGAACACGGGATGCATGCCGAGCACCATCGACTCGTTAATCCGATGGAAAACACCATAACTGCGGACACGCAGCTCGCTCTCGCCGCCTAATCAGGCGACGACGTTCCCCTCGCCTTCGCCTGCGGGGCGGGACGGAATGTCATTCAGCAGGCTGGCTCCGACCCGGGGCGACGACGGGCCGTAGCGAGATTTTTCGACGCTCAGCCGCCCGCGGTTTTGGCCGCGCTCTCACACGGGTGGCGAAACAACAGGCGCGGACAAGCATGTAGAGTCCCGTGGGGACGTATTCTCGGACGCGGGTTCGACTCCCGCCGCCTCCACCAACGCGAAGGCTCCGAACCACCGTCCGAGTCTTCTTCGGGTCTGGATCCTCCAGCAGGGCCAAGACGTTCATTGACGTCCGCGCACGATAGCGGGCGGGCCGGAATCCCATCACGCGATCAAGGCGGATGGGCCCGAGGAGATCGCGGAGCAACAACGCCGACACTGGCGTCCGCCGGCTCAGGACCGTCTTCACCTTCGAGACGCGCTCCTGGATCCACTCGATGGGCGGAGCCTGCCTGACCCCGTCGCTCACCCGACGCAGACCCGCAAGCTCCTCCTCAAGACGGTCAACCAACGCTTCAACTTCAGCCAATACCTTCCCAACCGCATCCGTACCAGGTCGAGACCTCGCCCGTCGGGGTGTGGTGTTCGACGCGGTGACCGGCCGGCCGATGAGGTTCAACCTCGAGGCGCGGCGCATCGTGGAGGGCCTGCGGATGCCCGGCCGCCCGCCCGAGGTCCCCGACGGGCGAAGCGTCAGGACGCTGGTCAACTCGACCCCTATCCGTGCGGCCGGCGGCGCGGTCGAATCGGTGGTGGTGACGATGCAGGACCTCGCGCCGTTCGACGAGATCGAGCGGATGCGGACCGAGTTCCTGGGCCTGGTGAGCCACGAGCTGCGCGCCCCGTTGATCTCTATCAAGGGCTCGGCGGACGCGCTGCTGGAGGAGGCGGCCGAGCTCGACCCGGCCGAGATGGGCGAGTTCCACCGCATCATCGCCGAGCAGGCCGGCCACATGCGCGACCTCAAGCCGCCGGACGACTCGTAACGGGCTCGTTGCGGCGAGAGCCCGTTCCGTCAACCCGCCCCGCGGTCGCGAGGCAGCGTGCCCGCGCCTTCTCCAACGCTCGTAGTGCTCCGTCTGCGCCCTTCCTGCCCTGGCGGCCCTGTGCGCCCTCGTCGGCGGGCTCGGCGGCGCCTGGCGCGGCGAGGGCGACCGCGCACAACAGCATCAGCGCCGCCACCGCGGCGCGGCGACACGGCCGGACGAGTGTAGAATGGGGGCCTCGGATCGTAGACGGACAGTTCCAAGGAGGGATATTCCCCCAGACGTTCCGGTTTCTCGCGGCGGAGCCTCGGCGTCCAGGATCGTTGCAGATGAGCAGAAAGACTCACTGTCCGGATCACGGAGGAGGTACGCGCATGAGACTCGGAAACATCCTCACAAGTACGGCAGCGGTCCTGCTGCTGGCCCCCGCTCTCGCCGTGGCGCAGAGCTCGATCGGGGGCTCGGTCACGGACGACACCGGGGGGGTGCTCCCCGGCGTGACGGTCGAGGCGTCCAGCCCCGTCCTCATCGAAGGCTCGCGCGTCGTCTTCACCGACGCCACCGGCAACTACAACATCGTCGACCTGCGGCCGGGCGTGTACGCCGTCGCGTTCTCCCTGCCGGGCTTCGGCACCCAGGTGCGCGACGAGCTGATCCTCGGCGCCGACGTGGCCCTGCCCCTCGACGCGGTCATGTCCGTCGGGTCGGTCGAGGAGACCATCACGGTGTCGGGCGAGACGCCGGTGGTCGACGTGCAGCAGGTGCAGCGCATCGAGGTGTTGACCCGCGAGACGCAGGAGGCGATTCCGACCGGGCGCAGCATGTGGTCGTACGCCCTGCTGATTCCGGGCGTCAAGGTGCACAAGCCCGACGTGGGCGGCACCGCGGGCGCGCAGCAGTCCGAGATGATGGGCCGCGGCCTCGACGCCGCCCACACCACCGTCGAGATCGACGGCATGATGATCAACTCGATGGTCAGCGACGGCCGCTACCAGGCCTACCTGAACCCGATGCTGTCGGCGGAGACGTCCTACACGACCTCGGGTCAGGGGGCCGAGACGCAGACCGGCGGCCTGCGCATCAACATGATCCCGAACGAGGGCGGCAACCAGTACAGCGGCAGCTTCTTCGGGGGCGGGACGCCGGGCGCCTGGCAGGCCGACAACATCAACCAGCGCATCCAGAGCCTCGGCGTCGACGAGGTGCCGAAGGTCGACATCATCTACGACTTCAACACGGCGGTCGGCGGCCCGATGGTCCGCGACCGTCTGTGGTTCTTCGCGACGGCGCGGCGGAACGTCGTCGACGCCGGGGTGCTCAACAGCACGAACCGCGACGGGAGCCCGGCCCTCGACCGGAACAGCATCACGAACGGCAACGCGCGGCTGACGTGGCAGATGACGTCGCAGCACAAGATATCGGCCATGTTCGACAAGGTGCGGAAGCGCCGCTTCAGCCAGCACGCGTTCGGCGAGGACCTGGAGACGGCGGCGTCGACGTGGAACTCGCCGCACTACGACGTCGGGACCGCGAAGTGGACGGGAACGCTGTCGAACCGCATGCTGGCCGAGTTCGGCTTCTCGCTCCACTTCGGCGACTGGGACCCCAGCTACTACCAGTACAGCACTCTGGGGTCGATCTACCAGGAGCGGCCCGGCAACGTGGGCCTGTGCGCCGAGACCCCGTGCTACTGGGACGTGGGCTCGCCCGAGGCCGGGCTGCAGATGCCGATGTCGATGGGCGGCGATCCCTGGTACAGCGTGGTCGCCAAGAACGACTCCTATCTGGGCCTGATCTACGGCGCCAAGGACGACGGCGAGGTCAACAACTACACGCACCGCTGGGCGTACCAGAGCGCGCTGTCGTACGTCACCGGGTCGCACAGCTTCAAGTTCGGGATGAACTTCACCAAGGGGCACAACCGCTTCACGCGGTCGAGCAACGGCAACATCCTGCAGCTCTACGACGCGGCCCCGAACCCGCGGGGACGCATGCTCGACTTCGTCACCTGCGACCACTACGCGGCGGAAGCGAACATCGCCGGCGGTCTACCCTGCGGAACCACCGGACTACCCGACCGCGTGAACGTCTTCAGCCACCCCACCTACACCTCGGTCAAGCTGAACTACAACGGCGGCATCTTCGCGCAGGACTCGTGGACCATCGACCGGCTGACCCTCAACTACGGGCTGCGGGTCGACTTCGCGGCCGTCTCGGTGCCGGCGACGCCGAAGGGGCAGGGCCGTTTCGTGGACTCCTACGTCCTGACCGGGCGCGACGCGTCCGAGCTGCCCGGCTTCGGGCCCGACTTCGCGCCGCGGTTCAGCGCGGTCTACGACGTGTTCGGCGACGCCCGGACGGCGCTGAAGTTCGGGTGGAACAAGTACATGCGCGACGTCGGCGGCGACCTGCCGAGCCGCTACTCCTACGGGGCGAGCATCAGCGACACGCGCGACTGGTTCGACTGCCACATGACCGTGGACGCCAGCGGCAACGGCGTCTGCTCGGGGCTCAACCCCTATGGCAGCAACCACGACGACATCGCCCAGGACTGGGAGATCGGACCGCGGTCGTCCGCGACCTTCGGCGTGCCCACCAGCCCGACGCGGAACCCCGATCTGGCCAACTTCCCGCGCGAGTACAACCGCATCTGGACCGTCGGCGTCCAGCAGGAGGTGATCCCGGGCCTGTCGGTCAGCGCCGAGTACCGGCAGCGGACGTACCACAACACGTTCGCCGAGGACAACCGGTCGCATACCTTCGCGAGCTTCGGGGCCCTGCCCGACGGCACCCCGGATCCGGCATACGCCGGCACCGGCCGCTACATCGACGTGCTGCGGCCCTATCCCCTCGTGGGGTCGATCAGCGTCTTCAACGTCGATCCCGCCGTCCGCACGTCCGCCGACCTCTGGGACGCGGGAAGAGGCGAAGGCTACTCGAACGTCTACCGCGGCTTCGAGCTGAGCGTGCAGGGCCGGTTGGCGGGCGGCGGCACCATCTTCGGCGGCTGGTCGGTGGAGGACAGCGGGCGCGTCAGCATCTACAACTACAACCGGGGCGCGGGAAGCCGTTTCGGCGGCGAGGTCAACCTCTGCTCGGACGTCCGGGAACGGGGCGACAACCCGAACGAGATGCGGTTCTGCGACACCGGCGCCTACCCGCGGCCGTACCGCAACGAGTTCAAGCTGTCGGGCACCCAGCCCTTCTCGCTGCCGGGCATCGGCGACATGCAGCTCGCCGCGTCGCTGCAGGCGTATCCGGGCGGCCAGGGCGACTGGGGCGGCCTGCAGGAGGGGCTCTACGTCCACCGCACGTCGTCCAATCCGCTGCTGGGCACCTACTCCGAGGCGCTCTACGGGCAGCCGGGCCACTGCGTCGCGCCCTGCGTGCTGGGAGCGCGCATCGCGGACACGCCGACCGTGTCGACGAGCACCGGCGGCTACTGGATTCCGATGATTCCGCTGAACAGCGTGAAGTTCGAGCCGTACTGGACGCAGCTCGACATGAACGTGCAGAAGGTGTTCAACATCGGAAGCTGGCGCTACGACGCCCGTTTCGAGTTCTTCAACGTGCTGAACAACGCGGTGGAGATCTACCACAGCGGCTCGCGGAACGCCCTCGGCAGCACCGGGGCCGGCTACCAGAGCCTCTCGAGCTGGGAGCGGGCCGCGCGCGTGCTCGAAGGCCGCGTCATCCGCTTCGCCGTCACCGCCCGCTTCTAGCCGTCGCGCGGTCGACCCTCCGACGCGGTCGGGAGAGAGCCCTCTCCCGGCCGCGTCGGAGCTCAGGACAGTGATCGATACAAGGTTGCAGCTGCAACTGGGCGCAACCCGTTTCTCACCGTTTCGGGCACTTGGCGCGTGGCAAGGTAATCTCCGTCACTGTCCTTGGTTCCGGCACGGTTCGTCGCCGCGCGGCAGCCGTCGCACCAGCGCCTGCCTGGACACACGCATCCACGCGAACGACGGGAGCGGCTTCGAGCCGGGAGACACCCCGTTCGGCCTCGACCGCGCCGCCTGCCGCCGGCGCTACCGCGACCGGCTGGAAGAGATGCGGCGGCGCGTGCGCGACCTCCCCCGCTGACGCCCCCTCCAGCACGGGCCGTGCCGTCTCGGAAGCCTCAGGCCGACGCCTCTGCCCGCAGCCCCTTCCAGATGCTCCAGCACATCGCCACCATCACCAGGGCGATGGGGAAGCCGGTGACGAGCGACGCCGTCTGCAGCGCCACCAGCCCGCCGCCGAGCAGCAGGGTGATGGCGACGATGCCCTCGAACGCGCACCAGAAGACGCGCTGGGCGACCGGCGAGTCGAGCTTGCCGCCAGCGGTGATGGTGTCGATGACGAGCGAGCCCGAGTCGGAGGAGGTGACGAAGAAGACCATCACCAGCACGATGCCGACGACCGACGTGACGCCCGAGAACGGCAGCGTCTCGAGCATCCGGAACAGGGCCAGCTCGGGCTGCTGCGCCTGCACCGCGTCGACCGCGGCGGTCGAGCCCGCGTCGAGATAGTGCGAGAGCGCCGTCGTCCCGAAGGCGTTCATCCAGAGGGCCGAGACCAGCACCGGCACGACCAGCATGCAACCGACGACGACGCGCACCGTCCGGCCACGCGAGACGCGGGCGATGAACATGCCGACGAAGGGGGCCCACGCGAGCCACCACGCCCAGAAGAAGGTGGTCCACCCGTGCAGGAAGTCGAGGTCGTCGCGGCCCACCGAGTTGCTGAGGGGTCCGATGGCGACGACGTAGTGGCCGAGGCTGGCGGCGAACCCGCCGAGCAGCTCGAGGGTGGGCCCGACCGCGAGCACGAACGCGAGCAGCAGCAGGGCGAGGACGAGGTTGGCCTGGCTCAGGCGCTTGACGCCCCGGTCGAGCCCCACGACCACCGACGTCAGCGCCAGGCCGGTGATGCCCGCGATCAGCAGCACCCGGGTGGTGTCGGTGGCCGGCACCCCGAACAGGTGGTCCAGCCCCGCCGCCATCTGCTGGGCGCCGAGGCCGAGCGACGTCGCCAGCCCGAAGAGCGCGGCGAACACCGCGACGATGTCGACGGCGTGGCCGAACCGGCCCCACACCGCCTCGCCCATCAGCGGGTAGAACCCCGAACGCAGCGTCAGCGGCAGCCCGAGGTTGTAGGCGGAGAAGCCGAGGGCCAGCGCCACCACCGAGAACATGGCCCACGGGTGCACGCCCCAGTGGAAGATGGCCGAGGCGATGGCGAGCCGATGGGCGGCGGCGGTGTCGGCCGGGTCGATCCCGAGGGGGGGGCTCAGGAAGTGGTCGACGGGCTCGGCCACCCCGAAGAACATCAGGCCGATGCCCATGCCCGCCGCGAACAGCATGGCGAACCACGACCAGGTGGAGTAGTCGGGCCGCGCGCCGGGGCCGCCGAGGCGGACGCGGCCGAGGGGCGTCACGAGCAGCAGCAGGCAGAAGAGGACGAAGACGTTGCCGGCGCCCAGGAACACCCAGTCGAACGTCGAGGTCAACCAGGTGTAGAGGGCGTCGAAGACGCCGCCGGCGGCGTCCCGGAACGCCAGCACGCCGGCGACGAACGCGATGATGGTGAGGCTGGAGACGACGAAGACGGGATTGTGGACGTCGAGACCCAGGAACTGGATGTTGTCCCGCCCGATCTCGTAGTCGGTCTGCGCGGCGATGGCCATGCGGAACCTGCTTCCAACGGGACATGCCGGCGCGATCCGGTCGACCGGCCCCCCGGCCGCGACCATCTCGTGCCGACCGGCGAGTTGCGTACTCGGCCCGGCGTGATCGTAGCGCGTCCCCGGGGCCGACGCCACGCCGGCGCCCGCGGGCCGCAGGAATCTTGCCGCGGTTCGGGGCCCTGCGTTACGCTGAACACATGTCCATCCTCGGGCTTTCCCCGCCAGCTCCGGGCGCCCCGGCGCCGACGGCGGAGGTGGCCGTACCCAAGGCGGCGCCGGCGGCGGAGGTAGCCGTACCCAAGGCGGCGCCGGAGGTGGCCGTACCCAAGGCGGCGGCGGAGGTGGCCGTACCCAAGGCGGCGCCGGCGGAGGTGGCCGTACCCGACGCAGCGGCGCCGGCGGCGACGGTGGCCGTACCCGACGCGGCGACGCCGGCGGCGGAGGTGGCCGTACCCGACGCGGCGACGCCGGCGGCGGCGGTAGCCGTACCCAAGGCGGCGGCGCCCGCCGCGGCAGCGGCGACCGTCCCCTGGCCCCTGGCCGCGGTCGCGTTCGCGTCGACGAGCATCATCGTCGGAATACTGTGGGACATCTCGTGGCACCGGTCCATCGGGCGCGACTCGTTCTGGACGCCGGCGCACCTGGCCATCTACCTGGGCGGCGTCGTCGCGGGGCTCTCTTGCGGCTGGCTGGTGCTGCGCACCACCTTCGGGAACAGCCCGCGGGAGCGGGCCGCCGGCGTCTCGTTCTGGGGCTTCCGGGGCCCGTTGGGGGCCTGGATCTGCATCTGGGGCGCGCTGGCGATGATCGTGTCGGCCCCGTTCGACGACTGGTGGCACAACGCCTACGGGCTCGACGTCGAGATACTGAGCCCGCCCCACGTGGTCCTCGCCATGGGCATCTACGGCATCGGCGCGGGCGCGATGCTGATGGCGGTGGCCCGGCAGAACCGGGCGGCGGCCGGCGACCGGGTGCTCCCGCGGCTGTTCGCCTACTCGGGGGGCCTCGTGATCCTGATGGTGGCGACCCTGTTCGCCGAGTACATCATGCTGCCCAACCATCAGCATGCGCCGGCGTTCTTCCTCGTGAGCGCGGCCACCTTCCCGTTCCTGCTGACGGGCATCGCGCGGGGGGCGGCGTCGCGGTGGGGCGCCACCGGCGCCGCCGGCGTCTACATGGGCGTCACCCTGCTCATGATGTGGACGCTGCAGCTCTTCCCCGCCCAACCGATGCTGGCCCCGATACTGCGCGACATCGACCGCATGGTGCCGCCGTCGTTCCCGATCCTGCTCGTGGCCCCGGCCCTCGTCATCGACGCCGTGGTTCGCCGGATGCCGGCCGGCGTGGGCGGCATCCGCCGCCTCGCGGCCGCCGCCGCCGCGGGCGTGGCCGCGATGCTCGCGCTCGCCGCGGTGCAGTGGCCGTTCGCCGAGTTCCTCCTCACCGAGGGGGCCCGCAACTTCTTCTTCGCGGCCGACCAGTTCGAGTTCGACGTGGCCCCCGGGGCCTTCCAGTACGAGTTCTGGGGAGGGCCGATGACGGCGGGGGCGGCGGGCTGGACCGCGCTCGTCGCCGCAGTGTCGGCCGCCCAGGGCCTCTGGTGCGGCGACTGGCTGGCGCGGGTCCGGAGGTAACGTGGCCGCCTGGTTCCGGTTCTTCGTGCCGCAACATCGCGACCCCCGATCGCCCGAGCGTGCCGGCGCCCCGCCAGGGAGTGACCTCGGCACCGGGCTGCGCACCCGTGCCGCGATCCTGATCGCGGCGGCGACTGGCTGGCGCGGGTCCGGAGGTAACGTGGCCGCCTCGCTCCGGTTCTTCGTGCCGCCACGTCGCGTCCCCCGATCGCCCGAGCGTGCCGGCGCCCCGCCAGGGAGTGCCCTCGCCACCGGGCTGCGCACCCGTGCCGCGATCCTGATCGCGGGTGCGCTCGTCGCGGCCGGCGGGGCGGTCGCCTCGGCCCACGTGGGCACCTCCAACGCCTACTTCGACGGCGCCGCGGGGCCGTACGGCGTCCGCGTGATCGTGCGGACGCCCGGCGTTATCCCCGGCCTGGCCCAGGTCACGGTGCGGATTCTCGGCGGCGAGGGCGTCGAGCGGGTGACGGTGCGCCCGTTGCGGTCCGACGTGGGACTGGAGGGCGCACCGCCCCCCGACGCCGCCCGCCCCGTGCGGGGCGAGGCGGGGCTGTACGGCGGCGAGCTGTGGCTGATGACGGCCGGCTCGTACAGCGTGGAGGTCGGCGTAGCCGGTGCGGCGGGGAAAGGGACGGTCTTCGTCCCGGTGCTGGCGCTGGCCGAGCGGCGGCTCGACATGGACCCCGCGTTCGGTCTGGGGCTCGCCGCCGCCGCCCTCTTTCTGTTCGCGGGGGCGCTGACCATTCTCGGCGCCGCCGTCCGCGAGAGCGTGCTCGAGCCGGGCCGCGAGCCCGACGCGTGGCGGCGCCGCCGGGGCCGCCTCGCGATGATCGTGTTCTCGGTCGTGCTCGGCGCCGTCCTCGGCGGCGGCTGGCGCTGGTGGGACGCGGTCGACGCCGCCTACCGGAGCCGCATCTACCGCCCGTGGAGCACCACCGCGGCGGTGACGGCGGGCGGCGGGCGGCAGATGCTGACGCTCGCGATCGACGATTCCCGATGGGACGCCAGCCAGGGCCAGCCCGGAGCGGCGCTCCTGCCGGACCACGGCAAGCTGATGCACATGTTCCTGGTGCGGGCCGAAGACCTGTCGGCGTTCGCCCACGTCCACCCGGTGCGCGACGGCAATGGCGACGCATCGTTCACGGCGCCGCTGCCGCCGCTGCCGGCCGGCGAGTACCGCATCTACGCCGACATCGTTCACGAGAACGGCTTTGCGCCCACCCTGGTGAACACGGTGCAGGTGCCGGCGCCCGGCCCCGGCGCGGGCGGGTCGTCACCGGCGGGCGCATCGGCCGGCGGTTCGCCCGGGGTCGGAGGCTCGGGCGCGGCCAGCCGTTCGCCGGCGGCCGGTCGGTCGGCGCCATCCGCGGCGGGCGGCGTCGGCGACGCGCCGGCGGGGAGCCCGGTCCCCGACCCGGACGACTCGTGGGCGACCCTGCGGCCCTACGGCGCTTCGGCATCGGAGAGCTACCGGCTGCCCGGCGGACGCACCATCCGATGGGAGCGGAGCGGCCCGATCGGCGTCGACGAGGAGGCCACGCTGCGGTTCTCGGTGACCGAGCCGGACGGCACGCCGTCGGCCCTCGAGCCCTACATGGGCATGCTCGGCCACGCCGCCGTCCTCCGCGGCGACGGCTCGCTGTTCGTGCACCTGCATCCCGCCGGCAGCATCAACCTGACCGCGCAGCGCCGCTTCGCCGAGGCGGAGGGCGGCGCCGAGGCCGCGGGCGGGGCGCCCGACGCGGAGCACGGGGCGCATTCGCCGTCCGGCCCCGCCAACCGGGTGACGTTCCCCTTCGTCTTCCCGGAACCGGGCGCCTACCGCATCGTCGTGCAGGTGAAGCCGGGCGCGGCGGTCGAGACGGCGGCGTTCGACGTGGTGGTCGAAGAAGCGCCATCGTCCTGAACCGGAGGACCGGAACGCAGCTGCGAAGTCCGGCCACCGCGGAACCGCCCGCGACCGCGGGTGAGCGTCATCGGCTCTCCCCGAGCCGGCTTGGTGTCGTCCGGCAGATCGGCCGGCCACACCACGGTTCCGGAACCACCACCGCAAACCCGTCAGAACCAGCGGGAACACCAGCATGAATACGGGATTGTCAGCGAGTGACCGGAACCACGGGAAGTTGCGATACGCCAACACGGCGATACCGACGGCGGCCGCGGCCCACCACAGGCGGGGCATCCACTTGTCGACGGCGTTCAACGACGGTGCCGTCCATCGGCCGAACATACCGCCCTTCGCCGGGGACGGAAGGACCCCGACCGCGAGGCCCCGCGATGCGCTACGATGAGAGGAACAACGTGCAAGATGGGAGGTCAGGGGTGGCGATCACGCTCAACGTGAACGGCCAGGCCCGCACAGTGGACGTGGAGCCGGACACGCCGCTGCTGTGGGTGCTGCGCGACACGCTCGGATTGACGGGCACCAAGTTCGGCTGCGGCATCGCCGCCTGCGGGGCCTGCACCGTGCACGTGGACGGCCGCGCCGTCCGCACCTGCACGGTGCCCGTGTCGGCGGTCGAGGGCATGGCCGTCACGACCATCGAGGGCCTCGCCGCCGACGGCCGGCTGCACGCGGTACAGCAGGCGTGGGTCGACCACCAGGTGCCGCAGTGCGGGTACTGCCAGTCGGGCATGATCATGGCCGTCTCGGCCCTCCTCGCGCAGCGGCCCGACCCGAGCGACGCGAACATCGACGCCGCCGTCACCAACATCTGCCGCTGCGGCACGTTCGTCCGCGTCCGCCGCGCCATTCACGCCGTGGCCAAGGGCAGCGCCTTCACCAGGGGCGACGCTGCCGCCGAGGGCGACACCGTGGCCAGTCGCGAGGCTGTCACCAGCAGCGGGGCTGTCGCCGATGGCGAGGCAGTCGCCAATCGTCGGGCTGCCACCGATGGCGAGGCAGTCGCCAACGGCGAGGGCGTCGCCATTGCCGAGGCCGGCACCAGCGGCGAAGCTGCCGCCAACGGCTACGCTGTCGTCCACGGCGGCGTAGTCGCCGAGGACGGAGAGGAGGCGCGCCATGGGTAAGTGGACGCGACGCGCCTTCATCGGGGCCGGGACCCTTGCCGGCGGCGGATTCGTCCTCGGCGTCGCCGGCGTCGTCATCGCGCCGGGCCGTCACGGCATCGTCTCGGCCGACGCCGCCGACAAGGGCGAGCTGACGACCTGGATCACCGTCACCCCCGACGACCTCGTCACCATCCTGATTCCCCACTGCGAGATGGGACAGGGGTCGCAGACCGGGCTCGCGATGATGGCGGCCGAGGAGATGGAGGCCGACTGGGACCGGGTGCGCATCCGCGAGGCGCCGGCCCTCGACGCCTACGCCAACGCCTACATGCTGCGCGCGTTCACCGGCGACTCGATGCCGGCCCCGGTCGGGCGCGCCGTCGACTACGGCGCCTACCGCCTCGCGCGCTGGTTCGGCACCCAGGTCACCGGCGGCTCGCTCGCGGTGCGCGGCACCGGCTACGGCATGCAGATGGCGGGCGCGGCGGCCCGCGAGATGCTGCTCGCGGCCGCGGCCGAGCGCTTCGGGGTCCCCGTCGACGAGTGCCGGGCCGAGCGGTCGCGCGTCACCCACCCGTGGTCGCGCCAGAGCGCGGGCTTCGGCGACCTCGCGAAGGCGGCGGCGGCGATGCCCGCCCCCGCGAACCCGCCCCTGAAGGACCCCGACGCCTACACCATCCGGCGCACCCGGAAGCCGCGCTTCGACATCCCCCCGAAGGTCGACGGCAGCGCCACCTACGGCATCGACTTCACCCTGCCCGGCATGCTCTACGCGGCCGTCGACATCGCGCCGGTCCAGGGGGGGCGGCTGGCGTCGGTCGACCCCGCCCCGGCGCAGGCGATGCCCGGCGTGAAGCAGGTCGTCGAGCTCGACGAGGCGGTCGCGGTGGTCGCCGACAGCTACTGGCGCGCCCGCCAGGCCCTCGCGGCGCTCAACCCCCGGTACGACGACGCCGGCCACGGCGGCGTCTCGAGCGAGACCATCTTCGCGGCGTTCGACGAGGCCCTCGGCGACGCCCCGGAGATGCCCGAGGATGCCGCGCAGGTCGTCACCGCCGACTACCGGGTGCCCTTCCTCGCCCACGCCACCATGGAGCCGATGGCGTGCACCGCCCGCGTCGAGGGCGACCGCGCCGAGGTGTGGGCGGGCACCCAGGACCCGCTGAACGCCCGCGCCACCGCCGCCGGCGCCCTCGACCTCGACCCGGGCCAGGTCCACCTGACGAACCTGATGCTAGGCGGCGGCTACGGCCGGCGCCTGCCGTTCTGCTTCGACTACGTCGACCTCGCCGCGCGCATCGCGAAGGCCATGTCGCCCGCCCCCGTCAAGCTGGTCTGGAGCCGTGAGAACGACATCCAGCACGGCTACTACCGGCCCGCCGCGATGTGCCGCTACGCCGGCGCCCTCGCCGCCGACGGCCGCCCCCTCGCGGTGGGGGCCCACTACGCGGGCGGCGGCGACGGCGAGTCGCTGTTCATGCCGTACGCCATCCCCGAGCGGCGCTTCGACGGCCGGGGCGCGCGCCACCACGTCCGCGAGGGGGCGTGGCGCTCGGTGCTGAACTCGCAGCACGGCTTCTTCAAGGAGTCGTTCATCGACGAGATGGCCCACGCCGCAGGCCGGGACCCCTACGAGTACCGGCGCAACCTGATGGACGAGCACCCCCGGTTCCGCGCCGCCCTCGACCGCGCGGCGGAGATGGCGGGCTGGGGCAGTCCTCTGCCCGAGGGCGAGGGACGCGGCATCGCCATCGCCGAGAGCTTCGGCTCGATCGTGGCCCAGGTCGCCCATGTCGCGGTGTCGCCTCAGGGCGGGCTCCGGGTCCGCAACGTCTGGGCCGCCGTCGACTGCGGCGACGTGGTCGAGCCCGACAGCGCCGCCGCCCAGATCGAGGGCGGCGTCGTCTTCGGCCTCTCGGCCGCCCTCGTCGGCGAGATCACCATCGCCGAGGGCCGCGTCGTCGAGAGCAACTTCCACGACCACCAGATGATACGCATGGCCGACGCCCCCGACGTCCAGGTGGCGTTCATCCGCTCCGGCACGCGTCTCGGCGGCCTCGGCGAGCCGGGCGTGCCCCCGGTGGCCCCGGCGGTGACCAACGCCATCTATGCGGCAACGGGCATCCGGGTGCGGGACCTGCCGATCAAGAACCAGAGGCTGTCGCGGGTCTAGCCCGCCAATCGGGAGCTCAATTCCCCTCGCGGGCGACGGAGGCAGTTGGCGGGACCCGCGAGGGCCACCCTCGACGCGGCCCGCTCCTGATGACGGAAGCCTCGAAGAGGCTGCGCAACATCTGTCGGAGGTGGGCACCCGATCCGAGCTCGTCGATGAGCCAGAGGCCGCGCTCGCGCCGGCACGCCTTCTTCATGGCTTCGACGTTACCGAACTGCTCCCGCGCGCGGCGCGCCGCTTCCGCCGGCGAGACCCCCATGCGGATCAGGTCGCCTGTTTGGGCGTGGAGGTGAAAGCGCACCTCTTCATCGAGCGAGCGCGCGAAGCGCTCGCCTTGAACCAACGTCGTCAGGAACGAGCGCACGCGTGGAAACACGGTCGAGACTATAGCAGTGTTCGATGGATATGAATACGAGCGCTGGCATCATGTCGTCATATCAGGATGGTATGGTCGGCCAGCCCTTGAAGGAACAGTCCGTGGCGACGCTGACTCTCCTTGATGTGGCGTTGTACGTACGTGCGTTGGACAGCGCGATGTCGGGACGCCGGATTAGCCGGACGGATCCGTGCCTAGCGTTCAAAACTGATATGGTATGATGCCGGGCTAGCATGAACACCCGCAACCCGTACCGCATTCCTCCCGCGAACGCGTTGATCGCCTTCGAGAGCGCCGCGCGGCACGCCAACTTCACCTTGGCGGCGCGGGAATTGCGCACCTCGCAGGCCGCCGTCAGCCGCCAGATCGGCAAGCTCGAGACCTGGCTCTCGGCGCGGCTGTTCGAGCGCTCCCGCGCCGGGGCGACCCTGACCGACGCGGGAGAGCGGTTCCTCGACGGCGTCACGGCCGGTCTCGCGGCCATTCACCGAGGCGCCGCCGAGGCGGCGGAGCTGTCCAATGCCGAACAGGTGGTCATCGCCTGCTCGCACGACGCATCCCACTTCCTCCTCATGCCGCGCTACGACGCCCTCCGGCAGATGCTCGGCGAAGATGTTTGGATCCGCATCGTCACCTATCACTACGATGTCGAGAACCTGCCGCGCGACCCGTCCGCCGACATCGTGCTGACCTGGAACCCGGGGGACGTCCCCCCGGCAGACCGGGCACTGGCCCTCAGGGAGGCGGTCCGACCCTTCTGCTCGCCCGCCTTCGCCGCGGCCCACGCGCAAACGCTCGCCGGGCCCGTCGCCGGCTGGAGCGAGCTGACGTTTCTCGACCTGGTGCGGCCCAACGAGGGCTGGGCGTCGTTGGAAAACTGGTTCGCGGCCGTCGGACGGCCGGACGAGGCGCCGCGCCGCATCGGGTTCGACTGCTATACCTACGTGATGGAAGCTGCCATCGCCGGGCAAGGCATCGCGCTGGGCTGGCGGTACTTCGTCGAGCGGGCGCTGGAAGCCGGCGCACTGGTCGCGCTCGGCGACAGGTACGTCGAATTCGACAACTTCTACTGCGGCGTGCTCACCGAAAAGGGTCGTCGCAAGCCGCTCGCCCGCAGGTGCCTCGCGCTCTTCGACCAAATGACATGACGCGGCTGTCGCTCCGCGGTCACCGGACCACCGGTGGCGCAGGACCCGGGGTCGGCCAAGCGCGTGCGGGCGTGGCCGCCGGCGAACGCGTCATCGGCGCTCGTCGCGCCGTTGCGAATCGCGCGGATCGTCCGGCCACACCACGTTGCGGAACCACCACGGCAGGGCCAGCGCGCCCCCGGTGAGCAGGAAGATCAACAGCTCGTCGTCGCCGGTCAGCCGCGCCGCGGGCGAGGTGAGGTACATCAGACCGCCGACGCCGGCGGCGACGGCGGCCATGAACGCCAGCGGTATCAGTCGGGCGGCGATGCCCGACGACTCGACCCGGCGGCTCAGGACCGCGCCGTCGCCCTCTTCGACACGAGGCGGTTCACGCTCGGCCACGGCTCGATGCGGCTCCGTCGGGTCGACCTCGCCGCCCCTCACAGACCGAGCTGGCCCGCCATGTCGTTGAAGTCCGTGGCGACCACGTCGAAGTCGGGGTCCGGCGTCAGGTCCCGCTCGACGCCGGGGGCGAACTCCGTCGGCCGGGGGACGTAACCGGTCCGGAACCCGAGCCGGGCCGCCGCCCGCAGGTCGCCCTTGTGGGCGGCGACCATCATGCACTGCTCGGGCTCGAGGCCGAGCAGGTCGGCCGCGGTCAGATAGGCTTGCGGGTCGGGCTTGTAGTGGCGGGCCAGCTCGGCCGACAGCACCGCGTCCCACGGGATGCCGGCGTTCTTCGCCATGTTGACGAGCAGGGCGACGTTGCCGTTCGACAACGACGCCAGCACGTAGCGCCTCTTCAGCCGCGTCAGCCCCTCGACGGTGTCGGGCCACGGGGTCAGGCGGTGCCAGGCGCGGTTCAGGTCGTCGAGCTCCTCCTCGCTCAGGCTCTCGAGCCCGTACTTCGGGACCAGCTCGTCAAGAATCATCCGGTGCAGGTCGTCGATCTTCGTCCACCCCAGCTCGCCCCGTCGCACGCGGCCCATCGCGGGGCCGTAGCCGCCCCGCCAGTCGTCGGCGAACGCGGCCCAGTCGGCCTCGATGCCCTTGCGGCGCCCGACCGCCTCGCCCTCGCGGGTGATGCTCGTCCGCCAGTCGACCACCGTGCCGAAGACGTCGAACGTCATCGCCCGCACGCCCTGCACCCGCTCGCTCAACTCCTGCCGCGCGGGGCGCGCCGCGAACGCCTCGGTGCGCGCGAACGCCGCCGCCACGAGCCCGGCCGAACCGCTTGCCAGGAACTCCCGCCGCCTCATGTCTCGGTCGCTGCTTGACATCGAAGATCCTCCTGCCGTCCCGTAGTCGCCTCAGGGTATCGTTTCACCGCTCCCCTGTCCACGAACCTCCTCCGCTACCCGGTCTGCACTCCGACACGAAGGGGCTTGTTGACTGTTACAGTGTAGATAGCTGACTATACACGTAACACATGGCCCTCAACATCAGGAACACGGAGACCGAGCGCCTGGCGGCGGAGCTGGCCCTGCTGACCGGGCGGACGAAGACCGAGGCGGTCACCGAGGCCCTCCGCGACCGGCTGGAGCGGCTCAGACGGGAACGCAGCGGACGCTCGCTGGCCGACGAGCTCGACGAGATCGGGCGGCGCTGCGCGAGGCTGCCGGTTCAGGACACGCGGCCCGCGGACGAGATCCTCGGGTACGACGAGAGCGGCGTGCCCCGCTGATGGTCATCGACACGTCGGCGTTTCTCGCCATCCTCCAGGACGAACCCGACCGCCGCTCGTTCACCGCCGCGATCGCGGCGGCGGTCGCGCGCCGCACGTCGGCGGCCACCTTCCTTGAAGCCTCCATGGTCCTTCAGTCGCGCTACGGGGCGGAAGGCGTGCAGCGGCTCGACATGCTGCTGGAGTCCGCCCGCATCGAGGTGATGGCGGTCGATCCGGCTCAGGCCAGGATCGCACGCCGGGCGTTCGTCGACTTCGGGAAGGGACGCCACCCGGCCGGGCTCAACTACGGAGACTGCTTCGCCTACGCCCTCGCGCGGCAGCTCCGCGAACCGCTGCTCTGCAAGGGCGGCGACTTCGCGCGGACGGATCTCGACCTCGCCCTGCCGCCGGCGCCACGGCAGTAGGGGTACCGCCATGCAGTCCAGGATGGCAATCCAGCACCGTCATCTCGGGGACCGTGAGGTTCAGGAACGCAGCCTTCTCGACCAGCCGATGCGTGGACGAAGGTGATGACCCTCGACCGCTTCGATCTGCTCGATTGAGGCGGAAAGCGCGCTCGAAACGCCCCGACCCGCGGCCTGCGCCGCGGGTCGGGGCGGCGAGACAGGATCGCCGCTATCAGTAATCCCGGAAGATGCGCCGGATCTCGTCGAGGTCGCGGGTCTTCGTGAGGGCGAGCATCAGGAGGATTCGCGCCTTCTGCGGGTTGAGGGTGTCGCCCGCAATCATGCCCCGCACGTCGTAGCCGGGGAGCGGCACGACGCGGCCGCTGCCGGTCCGGTTCGACCGGACGACGACCGGGCGCTCCGGCTCGGGCAGCGACGCGAGCCGGTCGAGGGCGGCGCGCTCGACGCGCGAGACGAGGCCCGCGCCGGTGCCCGCGAGGACGATTCCGTCGACGCCGGCCTCGATCAGGGTCTCGATCAACACCGGGTTCGGCTCGACGTACGAGTAGACGATGTCGACGGTGGGGAACCTGGCGACCCCGGCCAGATCGAACTCCGAGTCGGCGGTGTGCCGCTTCGTCGGCGCGCGGTAGAACGCCACCCGGTCGCCGTCGACGTAGCCGAGGAACCCGAGGTCGCGCGAGCGGAACGTCTCGACCCGGTAGGTGCTGGTCTTGGTGACGTCGCGGGCCGCGTTGATCTCGTCGTTCATCACCACCAGCACGCCCTTGCCCCGCGCCTCCGGCGAGGCGGCGGTGCGCACCGCGTTCAGCAGGTTGAGGGGCCCGTCGCTGCTGATGGCGGTCGCCGGCCGCTGGGCGCCCACGAGGACCACCGGCCGGTCGTGGCGGACCGTCAGGTTCAGAAAGTAGGCGGTCTCCTCGAGGGTGTTGGTGCCGTGGGTGACGACCACCCCCGCGACGTCGGGATCGCCGCTGAAGATCTCGTCGATGCGGCGGGCCAGGGTCAGCCAGTCGTCGAAGGTGATGTTGGGGCTGCCGATGTTGACGATCTGCTCGACCCGAACCGTGGCGTGCTCCGCGATGGCCGGCACCGCCGAGACGAGCTGCTCGCCCGAGAATGCGCCCGACCGGTACTGGGTCAGGCTGGTCGACGACTGACCGCCGCCCGAGATGGTGCCCCCGGTGGCGAGCACCCAGACCACCGGCGGCGCCCCCGGCGCGTCCTGGGCGCGGGTCGGCGCGGCGGATCCCAGAGCCCACGCCGCGGCGGAGACGGCGACGAGGAACACCGCCGGCAGCGCCCGGCCCGGGCGACCGACTGCCGACTCTGCAGCCGGTTGCTCCCGCCGGCCGCCCCGGCCGGCTTCCGCGAAGCCGGCGACACCGCGCGTGCCCAGGAGACGTGCTGAGTGTCGTGTCATCGTGCCATCTTGATGGCCCAGTCATTCGAAGGCAAGTCGAGCCGGATCCGCGCCGTTCGGTGTCCTGACGGGACGGCGCCATGCTCCCGTCGGCCGGCGGCGTCTCGAGTCGTGCCTTCGATTGACCCGGCGTGCCCCGTCGAGCCCGCCGCACCAGCCGGTCCCTGCGGGCCGGATCGGCGACCGGCCGCGATCCATGGGCTGGCGCGACCGATCGAGATCGTCACGGTTGACGTTTCTCCTCCTGGATCTGGATCAGGTTGCCGCACGTATCGTCGAATACCGCGGTAATGACAGGCCCGAGGTCTGTCGGCGGCTGCACGAACCGCACGCCTTTGGCCACGAGACGCTCGTGTTCGGCCTTGACGTCGTCGACCGCGAAGGACGTATAGGGGATACCGTCCTCCACAAGCGCCTTCTTGAACGGACGCACCGCGGGATGGCCATCAGGCTCGAGGACGAACTGCGTCCCCTCTGGAGCTTCCTCGGATACGACCGTGATCCAGGCGTGCTCTCCCAAGGGGATGTTGTGCTTCAACTGGAAGCCGAGCGTTTCCGTGTAGAAGCGAAGTGCCTTCTGTTGGTCGTCAACGAAAACGCCGGCCAGGTGGATTCTCATCTTTCGAATGCCCTTTCATCTGTCGAGATCGGCCAACGCTCCGCGATAGCCTTCAGCGGGCCGCCCTCGAACCAATGGAGCTTCGACCTCCCCTCGCGCCTCGTGCGAATCAGCCCGGCGGCCTCCAGGACGTCCAGGTGTTGCGCGATCGCCTGCCGCGAGGAGTTGATGCCGTGCTTCATGGTCAGGCGCGCGCAGAGTTCGAAGAGCGATTGACCCGACCGATCGACGAGTTCGTCCAGGATGGCTCGCCTGGTCGGGTCAGCGATCGCGCGATACACGTCCACGAGACCAGTCCAGGGCAAGTGCTCGCTTGCAGGTCAGGGGTCCATGATATGCAAGTGCGTGCTTGCATGTCAACGGTTTTCAACGGAAACACCCGCCTGGTCACCCAGCTCCCCTGGCGACGCCCCAGGTTACCGCAGTGTCGACTCCGAACACCCACGTCGCGCGTACCTCCATTCGATCGCGACCATCCCTACGCGGCCGTCTGCCTTTCCGCGAGGTGCCGGCGCAATCCGAGCACGACGAGGGCGAGCGCCAACACCCACAACGCCGCCGGCGGCACAGCCGTCACGGCGGCGCAGAGGGGAACGTTGTTGTTCACGGCCAGTCGTCCGAACAACGTGTCCTGTATCTCCGGCGGCAGACAGAGCCCGGTGTCGTCGTCGATCTGCAAAGCGGTCAGCCCGGTGAGGTTTCCGAACTCGACCGGAATCGGCCCGCTCAACCGGTTCCCGCTGAGCGACAACGATATGAGCCCGGTCAACCGCCCCAGCTCGGGCGGGATCGGCCCGCTCAACTGGCTGTTCTGCAGAGACAGGCGTTCGAGGCTCGTCAACCGGCCCAGTTCGGGCGGGATCGGCCCGCTCAACGGGTTGCCCGCCAGATCCAGGTGAACCTGGAGTGCTGTCAACCGGCCCAGCTCCGGCGGGATCGGCCCGGTCAACTGGTTCCAGCCGAGCTGCAGTAACTCGAGGTTGGTCAACTGGCCGAGTTCGGGCAGGATCGGCCCGCTCAACTCGTTGAGGGAGAGACTCAGCCACCGGAGTCTGGTCAAGCGCAGCAGCTCGGGCGGGATCGGCCCGGTCAACTGGTTCCGGTCGAGCGACAGGTTCACGAGGCTGGACAACTGACCCAGCTCGGGCGGGATCGGGCCGCTCAACTGGTTTTCGAAGAGATTCAGGAATTCGAGGCTGGTCAACTGGCCGAGTTCGGGCGGGATCGGCCCGCTCAACTGGTTCCTGTTGAGCTGCAGGTTGTCGAGGCTGGTCAACTGGCCGAGTTCGGGCGGGATCGGCCCGCTCAAGTTGTTCCTCTGGAGCGACAGGTCCCAGAGCCGGGTCAACCGCGGCAGTTCGGGCGGGATCGACCCGCTCAAGTTGTTCGACTGCAGGACCAGTTGTGCTACGCGACCCTCCTCGTTCGTGGTGACGCCGTACCACGCCGAGAGCGGCTCGTCGCTCAGCCAGTTGGTGCTGATGAACCAGTTGGGCCCGCCGGTTGCGTCGTAGAACGCCTCGAGCACTTCCCGATCCGACTCCACCCCCACCTGGCCGCGGGCCTCGTCACCCAGGACGATGACGCCGGCGACCGCCAGCAGGCCGATCCGGACACCCCTTGAACGCCTCGAGCCCGCCGCGACGGTACCGATGCGCGGGAACGCATACCGTTCCATGCTCTTCCACCAGTTCTGTGCGTGCCACCGGCCGCGCCAGCCGCCGCGTCCTACAGAACAGCCTTGAGCGCGGTGAAGGCGTCGGCGAAGAACTCCAGATACGACGCGCTCAACGACCCTCCCCGCAGATGCTGTTCACCGATTTCACAGACCCATACGTAGTTCTCCGGCCATGTCCGCGGTGGTTCCTTCCAGCCGGACGGGCAGGGCAGCTTGCAGGTCCCGCCCGACCTGGAGTTCCAGATCCCAACATATGCCGACGGCATCCGCCGTCTGTCACCGCGCCATTCCGGATCGTCTCTCCAGTAACTGAACCCGTAGATGACTGTCGCGTTGTGGCGGACGATTCTGGGCGACACCCAGTAGATCGACTTCTTGTTGGGCCTGCGCCGCCTTCCCACGGTGTCTTCGCCGAGGGCAGCCGTCATGCCGCAGTCCTCCCAGGCCGCCTCGAGCAACTGTTCCAGTCGCTGCTCCACCCCGCTGGCCTTGCAGAGCGTGTAGGCAGCGAGCTCTTCCTCGTCGATCTCGATGGTCATGCCCCGCTCCTTCATGAACTTCAGCAGCTCGTCCACGAACTCCGCGCCCTCGCCGCCACGCCAGCGGAGCTCGGCCTCGCTCTGCAGCCATCGGCAAACCTCGAACCACCTGAGGGGCCTGAACGTCACGCCCTCGTACGGCTCCAAGTCAGGCTTCTGCTTCTTGGGAGTTCGCGCGATCAGTACCAGGGTTCTCGTCTCCGTCTCCGCCGCCATCCGGTGAAGGCACCGCGCGTAGTCTCTCAGTTGTTGGAGATTCTTCTCCGGCTCCCGGCCCGTCTTGTGCTCGACCATCACGACATGACGCCCGCCGTCGGAGTCACAGGCATCGATCCACATGTCCGGCCGGGCGCGGCGGGGGAACGTTCGCTGCGTCTCGATATCGGCGGTCTCGACGTCACGTCCGATCAGGTGGCCGGCGTAGGCGGCGCCCAGCCTCGGATCGCGGTCGAGGACCGCCGCGAACGACTCCGTGAGCCAGTCCTCCCAAGCTCGGCGCCTCTGAGTCGAACGGTAGCGGAAAAGACGCTTGAACAGACTCTCCATGCGCTCGTGCTCCCGTGCCCCTGGAGGCCGCCGCGGCGACGTTCGTCGAGAGTCCTGTCGGGACACGCCCGGCCGGGCCACGACCGGTTGCCCTTCGGAACCCGTTCAACTCTCAGAACCCGACCGGGGCCTGAGAGTCGACCTCGCAGTCGAGCACGCCCTATTGTTGCGTACGACGCGCGTCAGCGCCGCCTCGATGAGGGTGCTCCGTTTCCTCCGCCTCCTCGAAGCTGCGCAGGTAGCGGGACACGGTGATCCGCGCGCAGCCGATCGCCTTCGCGATGCGCCCGAAGCCGAGGCCCTGGGCGCGAAGCTCGACCATGCGCGACGGCCTCGGCCGACATCGGCGGGCGCAGGAACCCGCGCGGACCGCCGTCGACGGGCTCGGGGTCCGGCTGGCCATCGTTCACTCCTCCTGCGGCGAGTCGCGTCCGGCCTCATGCCGACCCGCGCTCGTGCGCACACGTCGCGCCGCAGGACCCCTGCCCCGATTCCGGGGTCAGGGAGCCCCGAAGGGCCTGAGCGACCCCGCGGTGCGACCCGGAAGCGACACCTTGGTGCCACGTTCCGGGTCGGAAACGAGTAGTGCGTAGCGGGGTCGCTCAGGTACTGTTCTTCGTCGGGGTCACGCTGATCCCGGAGATCCTCCCGCGTGCGTGCTCGAGGACCGAGTCGGGGGAGAACAGGAAGACCTCCAGGGCGTAGTTGCCAGCGTCGGTGAACGTGTAGGGTATCGAGAACCAGTCGTGCTGGATCGCTCCGCACTCGTAGATCGGTTCGGTGATCGAGGGTCCCCGCAGCCACCTCACGCACGCGATGTAGTAGTCGGCGTTCGTGTCGGTCACGGTTCCGGAGATGGTCACCATCTGGCCGGTGGTGATGGCGGCCGGGACGGCCTCGTCGAGCAGCACGCCCCGGAACTCGCGGGGGTCTATCGGGAGACGGGCGACTTCGTGCTCAAGGGCGATCTTCCGGTGGCGGATCGGGGTCACGTCGGTCCGCAGCGGCACCCGGCCGCCCGTCGCCTCGAAGAACGAGGGCGTTCCATGCCAGGCGGTCACCCCTTCGGTCGCGGCGTGCCGCGCAGCGAAGAGGTTCCAGTAGCTCATTTCCTCGGCGGAAAGCAATCCGTCCCGCGACACGACGACCGTCACCCGCGACCACGTCTGATCGACCGGCCCTCGGCGTACGCCGTGCTCGGCTATGAGGTCGTTGATATGCACCGCCCGGCCGCCGCCTTCGACCGGGGTTCCGGCCGCTGGCGGGATTCCGTTCCTGCCATCGAACTGCCCCTGGCGCTCGAAAACGAGTAGGTCGGGCACGCTCTCGGGACCGATCAGGCCCATGCGGTATAGCGTTGTCGGGTGGTACAGGGCCGGGCTAGGCGTGGGCTCGATGACGTAGGCAGCCCCGTCGGCGACTGCGGCCACGCGGAGGTACGCCGGGAGCACGGCGCCCACGTAGACTTCCCCGGGATACAGCAGGGGCGTATGGGTTTCTGGCCCGTAGCCGGCGCGTTCGACGCCCCCGGCCGCGGCCGACCAGTTCCAGTAGTCGACCCACTGCTGGGCGATCTGGTGGTTCGAGGTGCTCGTCGCCGCGAACCGGGCCGACGGGTAGAACTCGACGGAACGGAGCACGCCGACGCTCCCGTAGGCGGAGGAGTTGTCGAACACCGTGAGATCGCCGAGGCCCGCGATGGGATTGCGCACGTTCAGGTGGAATGCGCTGTACGGCACGAGGTGGAGCTGTCGGGAGACGAACGCGATCGACTCGTAGTCGTCCCTGAAATGGCGGTAGAACCGCCTCGCTGCGTCGGCGAGGTCGTACTCGAAATCGCCGGCCGACAGCCGGCGGTCGCCGAACCCGGGGACGGCAAGGTTGACGACGTGGCTGGCGTACTGGGTGTTGGCGTCGATGCGCAACACCTGCGCTGGCGGCAGGTTCAGTGGCTTCCAGCTCAGCACGATCTGGAAGGCGCGGCTTTCGTCATAGTCTGGCGATGGGACGGTCAGCCATCCGAAGTTGACGTACGGGGCGTCGAACCCCCGCGTCCGCGCGCGGACGGCGTCCCACAGCTCGGCGGCGGTCCACCGCGGGTTGAAGACGCTGATCAGCCGCCCATCGACGGCAGTGGTGCCGGTCCGGTACCAAGTCTCCGAGACGGAGCCGGAGCGGTCGGACCAGCGCTCGAAGTACAGGGTCTGGACGTCGCCCAGAACCAGCAGGTTGTCGAGCGCGAGCCCGCCGGTATGCGCTGCGTGCAGCAGCCGGGGGTTCTGATCGTACCAGAGCGGCTGCCCGTCGAGCGCTCCCGTGTGCGCAAAGCGGTTCGACCCGGGTGGCGCGAACGCCGCGGCCAACTGGTGGTCGACGAGGGCCGGGGTGACGTCCACCGGCTCGGGCTGGCCCCCGCCGGGCGCCGGCGCGAAGCTGGCGTAGGGGATCGCTGGCTGCGCCGGTGCCGGGCGCGGCAGCAGGCAGACAGCGACCACGGCGGCCGACGCAAGGCACCGCAGGGCAAGAGTGACCGGCGTCCGCGGACGACCCCGGCCCGCAGCGTCGACGACCACGACCGCGTTCGGCATCGTCTCAAACAGCTAGAACGTCGAACGCGCCCGTGTGCGGTGTCCGTCATCGGGTTCCTCGTGCCAACTCCCCCCTGGCGTCCTGGAAGTGCAGAGTCCGTCATGCGGGAATACATGCCGTCGACCGGCTTTCGGCCCACCGCCGTCGCGCCGCCGGCCGACGGGCCAGGAACCGAGCAGCCCGCCAGCGACCGCGTGCAATCTTGACACGTGCGTCATCGTACCCCGACCGTAGGGGCCACCGGTGGAGGGTTCGGCATGTAGAGGAAGCCGTCGTAGGCGAGCGGGGTGCCCTCCTGGCTGCCTGCGGTCAGGCCGCGCGACCACGCCATCCGCAGCTCGCCGACGTTCCCCCGGTCGATCTGGTCGAGGGGGCTGTAGCCCCAGCCGTCGGGCGTCCGCCGCCACGACAGCCAGTCGGCCGGGGCGGGGCTCTCGAGCATCGCGTCGGTGACGGGGACGAAGTCGTCGGCCGGTTGGGCGTGCCCCACGTCCGAGAGCGGCGCGAGGAACAGCGCGGCGGTGACGGCGGCAAGCAAGGGTCGTGCGGCGCCGGGCCTGTACGGCATTGGAACCTCCCCACCCGGTGAAGCGGCGTTCGGCCGCTACGCTATCACCACTCGCAAGGGCGCCCCGTTCCCCTTGAACGGGATGCCTGTCGTGTCGTCGCGACACCATGAGGACAGCAGCGCCCCGAAACAGGATTACGTCGGGTCCGCGCCGTCGTCACCGGGCCGACGCGGCTCAGGGCCGGCCCGGCCCGTAGAGCACGCGTCCCGGGCGCGCGCCGGTGGGCTCGCCGCCGTCGACGACGAGCGTCCCGTTCACCAGCACGTACTCGACCCCCTCGGAGTACTGGTGCGGCTCGGCGAAGGTCGCGCGATCGATGACGCGGTCCGGGTCGAACACCGCGATGTCGGCGAAGAACCCCTCGCGGACGAGCCCGCGGTCGCGCAGGCCGATGCGCTGGGCGGTCGCGCCGCTCATCTTGCGGACGGCCTCCTCGAGGGTCAGCACCCCCCGCTCGCGCACGTAGCGGCCGAGGACGCGGGCGAAGGTGCCGTACTCGCGCGGGTGGGGCACGCTCTCGCCGAAGACCGACACCCCGCCGTCGGAACCGATGGCGGTGGCCGGGTGCCGCATGATGCGCTCGACGTCGGCCTCGTCCATCGCGTGGTAGATGGCGCGCGCGCCGCCGTTCTCGATGATCTCCATCACGAGGTCGGCGCCGGCGGCCACCGTCGCCGCTTCCCCGCGCTCGGCGAGGATGTCGGCGAGGCTCTTCCCTTCGAGCGACCGGTCCCACTCGCACAGCCCGATGACGATGTTCGCGGGGTCGCCGCCTCCGCGGTCGTGCTCGATGCGGTAGACGATCTCCTCGCGGATGCGCCGGCGGGTCTCGGGATCCTCGAGGCGCGCGACGAGCTCGCTCGTGCCGCCCTCCTGCGCCCACTGCGGGACGACGGCGGTGATCGAGGTCTGCGACGCGGTGTACGGGTACTGATCGATGGTGATGTCGACGCCGCGCGCCCGCGCCGCGTCGACGAGGGCGAGGCTGTCGGCGCTCTGCCCCCACGCGGGGCGGCCGATCGCCTTGTGGTGGGTCATCTGCACGGGAATGCCCGCCTCCTCGCCGATGCGGATCGTCTCGCGCACCGAGTCGAGCAGCCCCTGGGCCTCGTCGCGCATGTGCGAGATGTAGATGCCCCCGTACCCGGCCGCCACCTCGGAGAGCGCGATGATCTCCTCGGTCGGCGTGAAGCTGCCCGGCACGTAGAAGAGCCCCGTCGACAGGCCGAGCGCGCCCGCCTCCATCGCCTCGGCCACGAGCGCGCGCATGCGGTCGAGCTCGTCGCGCGTCGGCGCGCGGTCCTCGGCCCCCAGCACCTCGCGGCGGATGGTGCCCTGGCCCGCGAAGACCGCCCAGTTGGGGCTGATGCCGGCGGCGGCGATCTCGTCCAGGTGGGCGCCGATGGGCCATGGCGAGCCGCCGTCGTTACCCTCGGTGAGGGTGGTCACCCCCTGCAGCAGGTAGTTGTCGGCGGTCGGCACGTCGAAGATGCCGCGCACCGCGTGGGTGTGGGGATCGATGAACCCGGGCGCGACCACGAGCCCCGCCGCATCGACGACGCGGTCCGCCGCCGCGCCCGCCAGATCACCGACGCGCGCGATGCGGTCGCCGCGCACGCCGACGTCGGCGAGTATCCAGGGGTTCCCGGTCCCGTCGACGACCCGGCCGCCGCGCACGATCAGATCGAACCGCTCCGCCTCCTGCGCCACCGCAGGCGCGGCCAGCAGCAGCGCCAGGACCAGCATCGCGATACGCCGTGCAACCATGATCACCTCCCGCGGGCCGCGTCGCCTGCCTCGATTCACGCTCCGCGCGACCGCAATCACCGCCGGCTGACCCATGTCCCCGGCCCCGCCGCTTACGCCCGGGACGACCGACAGATGATAGTCGATACGGAAACGTGCCTCGGGTCAGAAGAACGGCGCACGGACTACGGGCGCGGCCGGATGATGAAGACCTCGGTGACGGTCTCGCCCAGCGGCATCGTCGAGATCCGTACGATCAATCGACACCAGATGGCGTCGCGGTGGATCGGGACGCTCATGGGAAAGAAGCACCTGCGCCTCGTCTCCAGCGATATTGCGCCGCCGCGCCCACGTCGGCGTCCACCGGACGAGCGGGGGTGACCAGATCTACGGCTCGACCGTGATCTCTCCGATGGCCCAGGGGTGCTCGATGCAGTGGTAGACGAACGTCCCGGGCTCGTCGAAGGTCACGTACCCCCAAGTCGCCGGCTCCAGGATTCCAGCGGTCCAGCTCCCGTCGCGCGCCGCCACCGTGTGCGCCAGCTCGCCGTTGTTGATGAACTGCACGCGCGTACCCGCCGCCACCCGGACCCGCACCGGGTTGAATGCGTGCTCGTCGATGGCGTAGCGCCGGCCGCCCACCGACCACGACGGGTTCTCCATGAGGGTCGCGGTCTCGATCTCGCTGGTCTGGCGCGGGGCGGGGCCGGGGGGCGGGAGGTCGGCCCAGGGGTCGGCGGGCACCTCGCCGCGCGCGGCGACGGCGCCGTCGAGGGTGAACGCCCAGAGCTCGGAGCCCATGGCGATCGCGATGTACTGCCTCCCGTCGAGCTCGTAGGCGGCGGCCGGACCCGGGCGCACGCGCGCCCCGACGGGGGTGGTCTGGAACGCCCACGCCCGCTCGCCGGTGCGCTCGTCGTAGGCCTCGACCTGACCGCCGGGCGAGCCGCGGAACATCAGGCCGCCCGCCGTGGTCAGGGGGCCGCTGGTGCCGAGCAGCGCGCTCGGCAGCTCGTGCTTCCACACCACGCGGCTCGTCCGCGGGTCGACGGCGGCGATGATGCCGACCGAGTCGGGGAGGCTGATGTGGCCGCCGCTCGGACGCGACAGCCACGGGTCCTCGAACCGTCGGGCGCGCCCGACGTGGGCGTGCCCCTGCGCGTAGACGTAGCCGGTCCCCGGGCTGAACGACATCGGCGTCACCCGCACCCGGGGAATCGGCACCCCCGGGGCCACGATGGTGTGGCCGTCGACCGACGGGGGCGTATAAGAGCTGCAGTGGAGCTCGAAGGGCGGCGGCACCCGGTCGCGCCAGTACGAGCAGTCGGGCAGGATGCTCTCGCCCCCCACCGGGAACGGCTGCGTCGGCGCGGTGTGCAGGAAGGCGTCCTGCGGCACCTCGCGCTCCTCGATCTCCTGCAGCGGCTCGCCCGTCTGCCGATCGAACAGGAAGAGGTAACCGTCCGCCCGCATCGCGGCCAGTGCCTTGCGCGGGACGCCGTCCACCTCCGTCTCGTAGAGCAGCAGCGGCGTCGCGATGTCGGCGTCCCACACGTCGTGGCGGACCACCTGGTAGTGCCAGCGCCGCTCCCCCGTCTCCATGTCCAGGGCCAGCACCGACGCCGTGAACAGGTTGTCGCCGGCCCGTATCTCGCCTCCGAACATGGGGACCGGGTTGCCGGTCGAGAAGTACACGAGGCCGAGGTCGGGGTCGACCGTGCCCACCAGCCACACGCCCCCACCCCCGAGCTCCCAGGTGTTGGAGTCCTGCGGCCAGGTCTCGTGGCCGAACTCGCCCGGCCGCGGGACGACGAAGAACGTCCACGCGACCTCGCCGGTCGCCGCGTCGAGGGCGACGACCCGGCCCTGGCCGCCGCTGTCCCCGTTGGCGAGACCCACGAAGACCCGACCCCGCGCCACCATCGGCGCCGTCGTCACCCCCTCGCCTTCCTGCGGAGGAGTGCTCCCCACCGTCGTCACCCACGCCGGCTCGCCGGTGGCCCGCCGCAGCGCCATCACCTCGGCGCTCCGGAGCCCGACGAAGACGAGATCCTCGCCCAGGCCCACGCCCTGCCAGGACGGGACCCTCTCCGCCTCGCCCGGCGGCGGCTGCCAGCGCCACACCGTCTCGCCGGTGCGTGCGTCGACGGCGAAGACGTTGGCCCCGCCCGTCAGGTAGATCACCCCGTCCCGCACCACCGGGGTCGCGCGCGACGACGAGCCTCCCTCGAGCCGGGTCACCCACGCCCCGCCGAGGCGGTCGACGGTGCCCCGGTCGATGTCGGCGAGGGTGGAATGGCGCGAGCTCGACCAATCGCCGCCGACCAGCGGCCATTCGCCGGCGGGATAGCCGCGGCCGCTCTCCTGCCCCTGCGCGACCGCCGGCAGGGCCGCGATGCCGGACGCCAACACGACGACGAGTCCCCACTGCTGTGCGCGCATGACACCCTCCCGCCCCTCGAAACCGGAACCCTCGCTGGGGCTCTCCCGCGCGGGCCGGGGGGGCACCATCTCGCCCGCTCCCGCGCCGAGCCCGCAAGCGAGCCCTACTGCTGCTCCGCGGCCTCCGCCTCCAGCACCCGGGCGCCGCCGAGCATCAGGGGCATCGAGTGGTGTCCCTCGTGGCAGGCGTACTCCCACATGTCTTCCTCGAGCCGCCGCATAGGCACCTCGTACGTCCACGGGCGCTCCCAGGTCTCGGGGTCGTCCACGGTGGCCTCGTAGAGCAGCGTCCCGGCGTCGACGCGGGTCAGCCGCTCGGTCAGGCGCATGCTGCCGCTGGTGCTGCGCCACTGCCGGCGGGGGTCGAAGTTGGCGGTCTCGATGACGAGGGTGTCGCCCTCCCAGCGGCCGCGCGAGTCGCCCGACCACTGGAGGAACGCGGGATCGAGGGCGGGGCGCGGGTCGAGGGGAACGATGCGCACGGTGTGCACCATCTCCGTCATCAGGGCGACGTGGTCGGGCGTCTGGAACACCTGCATGTTGTTGTTGTAGGCGCTCGGGTTCATCGGCGGCCCCGCGTTGAACCCGAGGATGCAGCGGTCGTAGGTGCTGAAGTCCAGCCACGAGTCGGCCGGCTGCGCGCGCCGGTGCGCCGCGCGCGCGCCGGCGCGCTCCCCGCCCTCGGGCGTCATCGCGGGGTAGCGCCCGTTCGGGGGATCGACGATGAGTGACGTGCGCCGGGTCCCCACCGCCTGCAGGCCCTGGTCGAGCCACGTGTGGTTGTACGAGCCGTTCCCGCCGTCGGGACGCCGGTCGACGTTGGTCCCCGCCTCGGTCCGCTGCGCGGGCAGGGTCAGGAAGTTGTTGAGACGATCGAGCGCCCGCTGCTCCAGCTCGGCCGCCGCCTCCTCGCTGAGGAACTCCTGGTCCGCCAGCGCCTCCGGCCGCTGCATCGGGGTGATGCTGCGGAAGTCCCAGACACCGCCCAGGTCGGGCGCGCCCCACGCGGTCCGCGGCGGGTCGTCCTGGGCCTCGGCGGGGGCTGCGGCCACCGCGACGACGGCGACCAGACACACCGCGATCGACACCGCGGTCATTCGATGGCTCATCCTGTCCTCCTCGTGCTGCTCGTGCTGCCGGGTCGGCTCGACTCGCCGCCCGGGCGGCCGCGCCTGCCCGGCTCTCCGCCGATTATCCCCGATTGCGGACGGGGTCACGCAACGCCCCGGTGCTGCCGGTACAACGGGCCGGATCGTTCCAGTCTCATTCGACCCGAGTCGGGAGGTGTGCGCAATGGCCGCACGCGAGAAGTTCTCCAGCCAGGCCGCACCCGAATTGCTGGCTGCGATGCGGCAGATCGCCCGCGCCGACGGCCGCCACTTTCAGGCCGTGCTGGAGGACGCCATGACCAGCTACATCGAAGCCCGGCTGCGGCGGGAGCGTGCGTCCAGGGGTGATGGCGCACTATCGCGAGAGCGTCGAGCGGAACCGTCTGCTGGCCGCTGGCGCAATGAGCTGCAGCTTGCCGACAGCCGAAGCAATCGAACGCGTATAATCCAGACCGAGTCTCGTCCACAAACGCCTCTCGAACCGGAGGTAGCAGATGCGCAAGACATGCCTGGTGGCGTTCGCGGTTCCCGCCCTCGTGCTCGCGTTCGCGGCCCCACCGGCCCTCGCCCAGTCGGACGGCGACGGCATGCCGATGCGGACGCCCGACGGGCACCCCGGCATCTCGGGCACGTTCACCTTCCGGACGCTGACGCCGATGCAGCGGCCGGCCCGGTTCGCGGACCGCCAGACCCTGGACCCGGAGACCGCGGCGGCGTTCGAGGCGTCAGAGCGGACGCGCCAGAACCGCGATCTATTCGACCCCGTCGAGGGGGCGCCGAACGCGGGCTACGCGCCGCGCGCAGCCGGCGGCGTGCTCTCCTACAACGAGTTCTGGTACGAGCGGGGCATCGAGCTGACCTCCGACAAGCGGACGTCGCTCATCGTCGATCCGCCCGACGGGCGGTACCCCCCGCGGACCGAGGCGGCCGTGCTGGCCGACGCCGAGCGGAGGGCGTATCGGCGCGAGCACATGTACGACTCGTACGAGAACCGCAGCATGGGCGACCGCTGCATCGCCTTCACCAAGTCGGGCCCGCCCATGCGCCCCGGGGCGTACAACAACAACCTGATGATCTTCCAGACCGCCGACCACGTGGCGATCCTCACCGAGCAGGCGCGCCAGCACCGCATCATCCCGATCGACGACGTGGAGAAGCCGCGGCTAGAGCAGATCGCGGGCGTGTCGCGGGGGCGCTGGGAGGGAGAGACGCTGGTCGTCGAGACCTCGCAGTACCGCGACTGGGGGAACGGGACGATCGGCCCGAGCCTGCAACTCGTCGAGCGGCTGACCCGGCTCGATGCGGACACCGTCGCCTACGAGTACACGGTGACCGACCCCGAGCGGTACACCGCGCCCTACACGGTCATGCTGCCGTTCCGGCGCACCGACGGCGAGATCTTCGAGTACGCCTGCCACGAGGGCAACATCGGGCTGTACGGCATCCTCGCCGGCGCGAGGAACCTGGAGCGCGAGGGGCGCGAGCTGCGGCCGTGACGCCCGGGCGGGCTCCGGAACGGCAGGCCGGCAACCAGACTTGCCCAAGGGTCCCGGGATGGCGGGTCCGGGCGGAGGAGTCAGCGATGAGTCGTCTTTCTCGTTTGCGCGCCGGAGTCGGCGCCTTGGCGTTGGCCGCGGGCGTCGTGCTGGCGCCGGCCGCGGGATGGTCCCAGCCGGCGGCGCAGGAAGAATGGACGTCGCCGCGGACCGCCTGGGGCGACCCCGACATCGGCGGCGTGTGGAACAGCTCGACGGTGACGCCGCTCGAGCGCCCGGAGGCCCTGGGCGACCAGGCGTTCCTGACCGAGGAGGAGGCGGCAGCCGTCGAGGCGCGCGTGGTCGAGGCCAACGCCCGGGCCAACGCGCCCAGCGAGGTGCGCACCGAGCCCCTGCCGGTGGGCGGCAACGTCGGCGCCTACAACGCCTTCTGGATCGACCGCGGGACGACCGTCGTCCCCACGCGGCGCACGTCGCTCGTCATCGACCCGCCGAACGGGCGGCTGCCCGCCCTCACGCCCGAGGCGGCCGCGCACGTCTCGTCTCCGGCGCGGCAGCGGCTGAAGGACGTGCGCGAGGGGGTGGTGCCGGCCGACTCCTACGCGCAGTTCGACTGGGGCGACCGGTGCATCTGGTACCGCGGCGTCCCCTCGCTGCCCACCGCCTACAACAACAACTACCAGGTCGTGCAGACCGCCGACGTCATCGCCATCGTGCAGGAGCACATCCACGACGTGCGCTTCATCCACCTCGACGGGCGCCCGCGCATCGACGGGCGCGTCAGCCAGTTCGGCGGCCATTCGCTGGGGCGCTGGGAAGGCGACACGCTCGTGGTCGAGACGGCCGGCTTCGGCGACCGCGCCTACCTGTTCGCATCCGGCCCCGGCCCCCAGGGCGGCACCAACTGGGACCTCAGCCCGGACCTGCGGGTCGTCGAGCGGTTCACCCGGGTGGCCCCGGGGACCCTCGACTACGAGTTCACGGTGCACGACCCCAACGTCTGGACCACGCCGTGGACCGGCTCGTCCCCGTGGGCGCGCGGCGACCAGCCCCTGTACGAGTACGCCTGCCACGAGGGCAACTACGGGATGACGAACATCCTCGCCGGCTCGCGCGCGGCGGAGGCGGACGGCCAGGGCCGATAAGAGTCGAGAGCTCGACGCCCGGACGAGCGACCGACCGGGCGCCGAGCCCTGCCGCGCGATCCCCACTTCAACGGTCCCGCCGTCACCGTCACCCCAGGCCCGTTCCATGCCCTGTCGTCACGCTTTGTCGCAGGAGCAACCTGCTGCCCGCGATCTGCCTGCCGCCCGATGGCGCGTCGCCGGTCCCGTCGCGGGACCGCGTTTCGCCGCGAGCCTGGAGGGCGTCGCCCGACGGTGTCGAGTCGCGAGGGCCCTGCTCCTGGGGGCCGCGGTGCTGGCCGGGACCGGCGGCGCGAGCGCGCAGGCGCCGGAGCTGGTGACGGATCGTCCGGATCAGACGGAGTCGGCCACGGTCGTGCCGCGGGGCCTGCTGCAGGTGGAGACGGGCTACCTGTTCGCCCGCGAAGGGAGCGTCGACAGCCACGCCGCGCCCGGCACGCTGTTCCGCATCGGCCTCGGCGGACGAACCGAGCTCCGCCTCGGGCACGCCGGCGTCATGGGGACGGAAGGAGGCCGCGGCGCCGGCGACAGCGAGCTCGGCGCCAAGGTCAACCTCATTCCGCGGGCGGACGGCTGGCAGCCCGAGCTCGCGCTCCTGGGCGGCCTGTCTCTCCCCACCGGCGACCGCCGCTTCTCGAGCGGCGGCGCCGACCCGTCGTTCCGCGTCGCCTTCGCCCACGAGCTCCGGTCGGGGCTCTCGCTGGGCTACAACGCCGGGGCGGCGTGGGAGTCCTCGGCCGATCATCCGGACCGTGACGCGTTCGTCCTCTACTCGCTGGCGCTGGGCGTGGGGCTGACCGATCGCCTGGGGGCGTTCTTCGAGGTCTTCGGCGACAGGCAGGTCACCGGCCCGATCGCGACCAGTGTGTCGGCAGATTCAGGGCTGACCTTTCTGCTGACCGAAGTGATCCAGTTGGACGTCTCCGTCGGCCGCGGGTTACGGGGTCCTGCCGACGACCTGTTCGTCGGCACCGGGCTGAGCCTCCGACTGCCGCGCTAGAGCCGGGGTCCTTTCAGTTTCTCGTGACATTGTTCATGGGCGTTCCCTAGCCTATAGTTTGACCTGTGCTTGAAGGAAACGGCGTTACTGCCGGGGTGCTGTGCCTGATCCTCGGGGCAATGTCCTGGCTGGCCCAACGCATGGAGCCGAATACCCTGATCGGTCTCCGCACACGATGGACGCTGCAGAGCGAGCTGTCGTGGGTGCGCTCCCATCGCCTCGCGGGGCAGTCGTCGCCGGTCGCGGCCGCCGTGTTGATCCTTCCCGAGCTGTTGGGCGTGCGTCTCGCGTGGCCGGTCGTCCTTGGACTGTTCCTGGCTTGGGCCGGACTTCTGTGGTGGTACTCCTACGTTCAATGGCGCGACGATCCGCAGCGTGAACAGGCGGAAGACAGCCACTCGCCGTAATCCCATGCAGGCGGAGTCCGAATCGCAGCCGTAACGGTGTTCAGCGGCGGACCCCGCCGTCGTCGGCCCGCCGCCGGTGGAACACCAGCGCCGGCCGGCCGTCGCCGGCGCTCAGCCGCTCCACCCGGACCCCGAACACCGACGCCACGAGGTCGTCGTCGAGCACCTCGGTCGGAGGACCCGCCGCCCGCAGGCGCCCGTCCTGCAGCACCGCGACGGTGTCGGCCCAACGGGAGACGACGTTGAGATCGTGCAGCGCGAGGGCGATGGTCGCGCCGCCCGCGGCCAGCTCGCGCAGCAGCGTCAGGGTCTCGATGACGTGGTCGACGTCGAGGTTGGCGGTGGGCTCGTCGAGCAGGATCACGTTCGAGCCGGTGGCCAGGCTGCGCGCGATGACCGCGCGCCGGCGCTCGCCGCCCGACAGCTCGGTGACCGGGCGATCGGCGAGATGCGCGACGTCCGCGCGCGACATCGCGGCGGCGACGGCCGCGTCGTCGGTCGGGCCGGGGTCGTCGAACCGGCCCAGGTGGGGGTGGCGCCCCATCGCCACGAGCTCTCGCACCGTGAACGGGACGTCCACGTGCGTGTCCTGCGGCACGAAGCTGATACGCCGCGCCAGCAGCCGGCGCGAGAGCCGCGGCAGGGCGGTCCCGTCGAGGCTGGCCCGGCCGCCGGTCGGCTTCCAGAGCCCGGCCATGAGCCGCAGCGCCGTCGACTTCCCGGCCCCGTTCGGACCGATGAGGGCGGTGATGCGGGCGGGCGCGACCTCGACGGTGACGTCGCGCACGAGGTGGCGGGCCCCGATGCGGAGGCTGGCGCGCTCGAGCCGCAGGCTCATTCGAGGCCACTCCCACGCCCTCGGCCGGCAAACGAGATGCGGACACCCGCGTGCTCGAGCCTCAGGCTCATAGCGCGGCGAGCCCTCCCCGCTGCCGGCGCAGCAGGTAGAGGAAGAACGGCGCCCCGCAGGCCGCCGTGATGATGCCGAGCCGGATCTCCGTCGGCGGGTGGATGGTCCGGGCCAGCAGGTCGCAGACGATGACGAACAGCGCGCCGCCGAGCATCGCGGCCGGGAGCAGGGTGCGGTGCGACGGTCCGAGCACGAGCCGCAGCATGTGCGGCACGATCAGGCCGACGAAGCCGATGACCCCGCTGACCGCCACCGCCGCGCCGGTCAGCATCGCCGCCGTCGCCAGCATCGTTCGGCGCACCCGCTCGACGTCGACGCCGAGGCTCGCCGCGGTCTCCTCGCCGAGGAGCAGCAGGTCGAGGTCGCGCGTATGCCAGCGCGCCGCCACCGCGCCCGCCGCCACCGCCGGCAGGCACATCCAGACGTGGGTCCAGGTGCGGTTGTCGAGCCCGCCCATCAGCCAGAAGACGACCTCGTTGGCGACCTGCCAGTTGACGACGCTCAGCGAGATGAGGAGGGTGGCGACGGCGGTGGACAGCGAGCCGAGGGCGATGCCCGCGAGCAGCAGGGTCGCGACGGGGGTGCGCCCGGCGCGGGTGGCGACGGCGTGGACGGCGGCGAGGGCGGCCAGCGCGCCCGCGAAGGCGAACAACGGGAGCCAGAACACGGCCGTGGCCGCGAGCCCGCTGACGAACGTGACCACCGCGCCGAGCGCCGCGCCCTGGCTGATGCCGATGACGCTGGGCTCGGCCAGGGGGTTGCGGAAGAGCCCCTGCATCTGCGTCCCCGCCACCGCGAGGGCGCCCCCCACGAGCGCCGCGACCACCACGCGCGGGGTGCGGATGAGCCAGACGATGACCTGCTCGGCCTCCGAGATGCCCCCGAGGTCGATCCAGCCGCTCGGCAGCGCCCGCGCCGCGAGCACGCGGACGACGGTGCCCCAGGCGATGCCGGTGCTGCCGATGGCGATGGCCGCCACCACCGCCGCCGCGAGCAGGGCCGCCAGCAGCGGCAGGGCCGCCCACGCGGCGCCGCGGACCCCCGGCCGTCGTCCGGTGTCGGTCACGGCGCGCACCGCGCCGCGAGCAGGGCTGCCGGGAGCACCAGGGCCGCCCACCTGGCGCCGTGAATCCCCGCCCAGCGTCCCGTGTCGGTCACGGCGCGTCCGGATAGAGCGCGTCGGCCACCGTCTCGGTCAGCCCCGCCGCGTACTGCGACATGGTGATGAACTGCCGGTGGTCGATGACCAGGATCTGCCCGGCCCGGCCCGCAGCCGTCACCGCCACCGCCGGGTGGTCGAGGAGGCGCCGGCGCACCGCGGCCTCCTCGCCGGCCGGCGCGTCGGCGATGATCCAGTCCGGGTTCCAGGCGGCGATCTGCTCGCTGCCGATGGCGCCGTGCGGGCCGATGCCCTGCTCGGCCGCGACGTTCACGGCCCCCAGCTCGGTGAGGATGTGGTCGAAGAGCGAGCCCGCGCCGAAGGTGCCGGAGAAGCTGACGTAGACCAGCACGCGCTCACGGGGCGCCGCCGCGGGACGGCGTGCCGCCGCGGCGGCGATCCGGTCGCGGAATCGCCGTATCACCCCCTCGGCCGCCCGTTCCTCGCCGGTGAGCCGGCCGACGGTCTCGAGGCCGGCCGCGATCTGGGAGAAGTCGTCGAACACCGTGAGCAGGCGGAACGTGGGGATGCCCGCGCCCCGCGCCAGCGCCACGAAGTCGGCACGGGCGGTGTTCGAGACCACCAGCAGGTCGGGGCGGCGCCGCAGGAGCCCCTCGGGCTCGCCGGCCACCGCGACGTCCATCCCCTCCACCACGTCCGCGACGTAGCTGTAGCGCCGGTCGTGGGCGACGGCGCTGACCGCGGCGATCCGCGACGGGGGCACGACGGCGAACAGGAAGTGGTCGGTGACCAGCGCCTGCGACGCAATCCGCGACGGCGGCCGCGGCAGCCGGAGCGCGTCGCCGGCATGGTCGCGCACCGTGCGCGGGAACCCGGGCGCCGGCGCCTCCGCGGTCGGGGCCGCGAACGACCAGCCCGCGCGCGCGTCGGCGGTCCACCGCCAGGCGGCCAGCGCCAGAGCCACGCACAGCGCGACCTCGAGCAGGGCCCGAAGCCTTCCCCGCGGCAGACGGCGCAGCGACAGGTTCATCGGTTCACCACGCGCGCGACCCCTTCGGGCCGCCCGCCTCCCTCGTTCTCGCAGGGCCGAGTCGACGCCCGCCTCGACCTTGGCTCACCACGCGCGCGACCACTTCGAGCCGCCCGCCTCCCTCGTTCGCAGGGCCGAGTCGACGCCCGCCTCGACCTCGGCTCACCATGCGCGTGACCACTTCGGGCCGCCCGCCTCCCCGGTCCGCAGAGCGGCGTCGACGCCCGCCTCGACCTCGGCTCACCATGCGCGTGACCACTTCGGGCCGCCCGCCTCCCCGGTCCGAAGGGCGGCGTCGACGCCCGCCTCGACCTCGATCTGCCGGCCGAGAATCCACAGCAGGTCGGAGAGGCGGTTCAGATAGGCCAGCAGGTCCGCGCCGACCTCCTCGCCCGATTCCGAGAGCCGCACCACCCGCCGCTCGGCCCGGCGGCACACCGCCCGCGCGACGTCGAGGGCCGCCGACGCGGCGTGCTCTCCGGGAATCGCCCAGTCGCCCAGCACGCCCTCGATGGCCTCGATGCGCCCGACCTCGGCGGTGAGCCGCTCGACCATCGCGGCCGTCACCGCGGGGGCCTGGCCGGGCCGCGACGACGGCGTCGCCAGCTCGCCGCCGACCGCGAACAGCTCGCGCTGGATGCCCTTGAGCAGCTCTCCCACGCCGGCGTCCGGGCACATCGCGCGGGCGAGGCCGATGTGGCTGTTCAGCTCGTCGACCTCGCCGTACGCCTCGACCCGCAGCGCCGCCTTCGAGACCCGGGCGCCGCCGACCAGCCCGGTGCTGCCCTTGTCTCCCCCCTTGGTGACGATGCTCATGTCGATGTCTCCACTGCCGGACCGTGCCCGCGATGCGCTGCCGACCGTGCCGACGAGGCAACCTGCCGGCGCGTTGCCGGCCTGTCCGCGTATGATGGCCTGCGCATCGAGGGGCCACCGCGCCCGGTACGCCCACCGCACCCTGCGCTTGTCGATGTCTCCGCTGCCGGACAAGCCCGCGACGCGCTCCGGACCGTGCCGACGATGCACCGTGCCGGCGCGCTGCTGGCCTGTCCGCGTATGATGGCCTGCGCATCGCGGGAGTCACCGCGCCCGGTGCGCCCACCGCACCCTGTGCTGCACGGGCCGCAGCGCACGTATGATGGCCTGCGCATCGCGGGGTCACCGCGCCCGGTGCGCTCCACCGCATCCTGCGTTGCACGGGCCGCGGCGTACGAACGACCCGGCGACGCGCGGGCAGAGCCCACAGCGAAGGGCGGTGCCCACGGCGATCGACGATGGTCTTCGACTACGGCTTGCGGGATGCCGACTCGACAAACCGTGACGGGCGCCACGCGGGCAGCACGCACCGGCGACGAGCCATGACAGGCAGGAACCTCCTCTCGGCGTGTCCACGCGCCGAACTTCACGGACCGGCGAGCCGGCCCGCGGGGTTGTGCGACATCCCGATGATCGGTCTCCTGACTCGCGGATCAACACGGAACGGCAAGGTCTTCCCGTGCCGGCGCGACCTTGCGGCCGCGTTGGAAGCTTCGCTCGCGCGAACCTCCCGGCCGAGCACAGTGACCGGCGCCCACCGGCGCCTGCGTGCCGCCCGCTCCTCGCATACAGTGGCGGGACCGTGTGGGATTCTCACCCACTTCCCAGAATCATCGGGAACGATGCAATCGGCCGCCAGTATAGCACCCCCGCCGGCCGGCCCCGGCCCGGCGGCGCCCTCCCCGCACCGCACCTCTACGGGCCGCCGCGACCGACGGCTGAGCGGGGCCGTCTTCGGCCGGAAGCCACGCTGCATCGACCGGCCTTGCACCGCGGCCGAAGCGCTTCCCTCCGCGGACCTGCGTTGCCCCGCGCGCAGACGACGGCGGAGCGGGACCGTCCTCTGCCGGAGGCCGCCCTGCGACCGGCCTTGCACCGCGGCCGAAGCGCTTCCCTCCGCGGACCTGCGTTGCCCCGCGCGCAGACGACGGCGGAGCAGGGCCGTCCTCTGCCGGAGGCCGCCCTGCATCGACCCGCCTTGCACCGCGGCCGAAGCGCTTCCTTCCGCGGAGCTGCGTTGCCCCGCGCTCGGAACGCTCGACACGCTGCCTTGTCGCGCCTTGCCGCACACGCGCCCTTCGCCCCCGGGCGCCCTAGGAGCCTGCCGCCGGCTCACCGATCGCGGTGCGGCGCCAGGTTCGACGCGGGCCGCGAGATGACCGCACTGGAATGGCGGCGGGCCGCCGACGTGCTGCAGCGCAGCGATCTGTTCGTCGCCCGGCGGTCCGGGCGTTTCCTGCTCGTCGAGCTGCTGGCGCCGCATCGCGTCGTCAGCACGTGCGTCGCGTGCGGCGGCCAGCGGGACGACGTGTCGTTTCTCGCCAACCACCAGAGCTGCGAGGGCACGGGAGACGCCATCCGCTACGACCGGATCGCGGGGCTCGGACCCGCGGCGTACCACGCGGCGGCCTGCGCCGAAATGGGCGTGCCCGCCGAGCGGACCGCGCTGATGGGCACCGCCGCCAACATGGCGTACGCGGCGTCGCGGTCCGCCGTCTTCGACGACCTCCGCGTGGACGCGTTCGTGACCGCGGGCGTCGCCGGCAACGCCGCCCGCGCCGGCGATCCGGCACGGTGGATGGAAGGCGGGGACGGGCGCTGGCGTCGGGTCGAGGGCGCAGAGAGCGGCGATGTCCACGCGGGCCCAGGGGTCGAGGCGGGCCCAGAGGTCGAGACAGGCCCAGAGGTCGAGGCGGGCCCAGAGGTCGAGGCGGGCCCAGAGGTCGAGACGGGCCCAGAGGTCGAGGCGGGCGCCGAAGAGGCGCCCCGCGACGGGACGATCAACATCATCGTGCTGCTCGACTGCCCCGTCACCCCGGCCGCCCACGCTCGGGCGGCGACCACGCTGACCGAAGCGAAGTCGGCCGCCCTCGCGGAGCTGGCCGCGCCGAGCCGGTACTCGCCCACCATCGCCACGGGGACCGGCACCGACCAGTTCTGCCTCGCGGCCCCTCTCGATCCGGATCGGGTGGCGAGGACCGCGACCGGCCCCCACGCCAAGCTCGGCGAGCTGATAGGCACGGCGGTGCTGGAGGCGGTCAAGGAGGCGCTGCGCTGGCAGAACGGGCTCGAGCCCTCCCTGACGCGCGGCCTGTTCCACGCGCTCGGACGCTTCGGGCTGACCGAGGCGCGCGCGCGCGCGCGGCTGGCGGAGCTGCTGCCGGTGGAGCACTACGCGCTGCTCGACCGGAACCGGAACGCGGTGTTCTACGAGCCCGGCGTCGCCGCCGCCGCCTACGCGCTCGCCGCCGTGCTCGACCGCGCGGCGTTCGGGACGCTGCCCGAGAGCGCGGCGGGCGAGGCGCTGCGGCAGCAGGCCGCGTGCCTCGCTTGCGCGCTCGCCGCGCGTCCCCTCGACTGGCCGGCGTTCCGCGCGCAACTCGCGCAGGCGCCCGACGACCCGGTCGAGCTGGTGCTGCGCGCGCTCGCAGTCGGGTGGAGCGCGAAGTGGACCTGAGCCCGCTGCTGCCGCGCGCCGATCTGCTCGTGGCGGCGGCCGCGCTCGACTGGGCGCTGGGCGATCCTGTCTATCGCTGGCATCCGGTGCGGCTGATGGGCACGTCGCTCGCCTGGTGCGAGCGCGGGCTGCGCGCGGCGGGCGCCGACGGCCGCATCGGCGGCTGCCTGCTGTTCGTGCTGCTCGCAACCTTCTGGGTGGGCGGTCTCTCTGTTGCGCTGGCGGGCGCCGACCGGCTGCATCCGGCCGTCGGCGCCGCCGCCCACCTGTTCCTCCTCTACAGCCTGCTGGCGCTCGGCGATCTGCTCGCCCACGGCGCCGCCGTCGATCGCGCCGCCACCGGCGGGGACCTGCCCGCCGCGCGGCGCGCGGTCGCGCGGCTCGTCGGACGCGACATCGACCGCATGGACGCGGCCGCCTGCCGGCGCGCCGCCATCGAGAGCCTCGCCGAGAACCTCGTCGACGGCGTCGTGTCCCCGATCGCCTGGTACGCCGTCCTCGGCGTGCCGGGTGTGGTGCTCTGCAAGGTCGTCAGCACCATGGACTCGATGGTCGGCTACCGGACGCCCCGCTACCTGCGGTTCGGGTGGTGCGGCGCCCGGCTCGACGACCTCATGCAGGCGGCCCCGGCCCGCGCGACCTGGCTCCTGATCGCGTTCGCCGCGAGCGCGCTGCCCGGCTGCTCCGGTCGGGCAGCCCTGGCGTTCGGCTGGCGGCAGCATGCCGTCGTGCCCGGACCGAATCCCGGCTGGAGCGAGGCTGCCATGGCCGGGGCCATCGCGCGCCGCCTCGCCGGGCCCATCCGGCTCGGGGGCCGGCTCGTCACCGAGATCTGGCTCGGAGACCCGGCCGCCGCGCCCGCCGGCACGGCCATCGACTATCGGCGGGCGCGCGCGATCGTTTGCCTCGCCTCGGCGCTCGCGCTCGCCGCCGCGGCCGGCGGCATCTGGTTGGCGCCGACGACAGCCGCGCAGTGATCACTCGCGTCGCGATCTCCATCCGTGCTACGATCGTGGCCGAATCGCGAGCAGGTTTTCTTCCACCCGGAAACCCCGCTCAGAGCAGCGGGGCATCGCTTGGCGACCGCCGAGCCTCCCTCCTCCCGGATTCTCTCGTTATCCGCCCCCCATGCAGGCGGGCGACAACCACTGGGGTTCTGCGCAGGGTGAGCGCCGGCCCAGGAGCACCGATACAGATGACGTTCGCCGAACTGGGCCTCCGCCCGGAACTCGTCCGCGCCGTTGCCGGCGCCGGCTACACCACCCCCACCCCGATCCAGGAGCGCGGCATACCCGTCGCGCTGGCCGAACGGGACCTCATCGCCTGCGCCCAGACCGGCACCGGCAAGACCGCCGCCTTTCTCCTCCCGATCCTGCACCGCCTCGCCGGCGGGCCGCCGGCACGGCGCCCGCGCGCGCTCGTCGTCACCCCGACCCGCGAGCTGGCGGCGCAGATCGGAGAGATGGCCGAGCAGTACGGCGCGCACCTGCGCCTGCGCAGCGCCGTCGTCTTCGGGGGGGTCGGCCTGGAGCCGCAGACCCGCCGCCTGCGGCGAGGGCTCGACCTGCTGGTCGCGACGCCCGGCCGCCTGCTCGACCACCTGCGCCAGGGGCACGCGCACCTCGACCACGTCGAGGTCGTCGTGCTCGACGAGGCGGACCGCATGCTCGACATGGGCTTCCTGCCCGACGTGCGGCGGATTCTCGGCGCGCTGCCCGCGAAGCGTCAGAACCTGTTCTACTCGGCCACCATGCCGGACGAGATCGAGGACCTGATCCGGCGCACGACGAACGACCCCGCGATGCTGGAGGTCACGCGCCGGGCGACACCGGTCGGCGCGGTGAGCCAGATCGTCCACCCCGTGGCGACGACCGGCAAGAAGGAGCTCCTCGCGTGGCTGCTCCGAAAGCCGGAAATGGGACAGACCCTCGTCTTCACCCGCACCAAGGCGCGGGCCAACCAGTTGGCGAAGCGTCTCGACCGGTCGGGGCGCCGGGTCGCGGCCATTCACGGGAACAAGAGCCAGAGCGCCCGGACGCGCGCGCTGGCCGGCTTCCGCGACGGGCGCATCGACACCCTCGTCGCCACCGACATCGCGGCGCGCGGGCTCGACGTCGACGGCATCAGCCACGTGGTCAACTTCGACCTGCCCACCGTGCCCGAGGACTACGTGCACCGTATCGGGCGCACGGGCCGGGCCGGGGCGAGCGGCCACGCCATCTCGCTGGCCGCTCCCGAGGAACGGCCGCAGCTCACCGCCATCGAGCGGCTCGTGGGGCGGGCGATCCCGAAGGAGATCGTGCCGGGGTTCGCACCCGCCGACGCGCCGGCCCCACCGGCCGGCACGCCGCGGCCGCGGTCCCACTCGTCCCGACCCGCTGGGGGACACCGCCGCCGATCCGCGCCGGGGTCCGGCCGTCCCGCCGGGCGCGGGCCCCGCGCCTCGGCCGCGCGACGCCGCGCGTCACGCTAGCCCGACCGCAGGGTCGCCGGGCGACCCTGCGGGTCGCCTTGGAAGTTCCGCTGGCGCGAGACTTCTGCGCCGCGAGGATGGCCGCCCTGCCAAACCCTGTTACGAGTCTGCACCGTTCCTGCGGCGCAGGCTCATGGCCCGGAATCGTCGCTCCGATTGCCGCCCAACCAACGTTGTTTCCGAGATCCGCTCGCACCGGGAGCGGCGCTCAGGGCAGCGCGAGGGCGACGAGCCCGGCCGTCCGGCCGGCGCCGTAGGCGGCCACGATGTACTGCTTTCCCCCGGCCATGTAGGTCATCGGCGTCCCCGTCAGGATGGCGGGCACGTCGACGGCGCGCACCATCTCTCCCGTCGCCTTGTCGAAGGCGTTGAGGACCGGCGGCTGCCCGCCGCCGCGGCGACCGCCCACCCCCAGGAAGAGAAGCGTCGGCGTCACCACCGGCCCGGTGAAGCTCCCGCCGCCGAGGGGACCGGGGTCGGGCAACCCCATGTCGATCAGGCGCTGCCGCGGCCCGTCGCCGAGGGGCACCTGCCAGGCGAGGTCCCCCGTCTTCAGGTCGATGGCCGTCAGTCGCGAGTAGGGCGGCTTGACCAGCGGCAGCCCCTGCGGCCCCCGCAGCCCGCTGCGGGTGCGCGTGAACCGGAAGTCGGACCGTTCGGGGTCCGCCTCTGCCAGCCGGACCGAGATCGGCGCGGTGCGCGACGGCACGAACAGGTAGCCGGTGTCCGGGTCGAAGCCGGCGCCGTACCAGTTGGCGCCGCCGGCCCACCCCGGCATCTGGATGGTGCCGGTGAGCGAGGGCGGGTGGAACAGGCCGCCGTACTCGTGGCGCGACAGAATCTCCTCGGCCTCGGCCCGCAGCTCAGGGGTGAAGTCGATGAGGTCGTCGACCGAGATCCCCTGCCGCTCGAAGGCCGGGGGCTTCGTCGGAAACGGCTGGGTCGGCGACGTCCGCTCCCCCGGCACCGACGACTGCGCCACCGGCCGCTCCTCGATCGGCCAGACGGGCTCGCCGGTCACCCGATCGAACACGTAGGTGAAGCCCTGCTTGGTGACCTGGGCGACGGCCCTGACGTCGCGGCCGTCGACGGTGATGTCGACCAGCGTCGGGGCGGCCGGCGGATCGTAGTCCCACAGCCCGTGGTGCACCATCTGGAAGTGCCAGACCCGCTCGCCGGTCGCCGCGTCCTTCGGCGCCCTCCGGGCGCGGTGCAACGCGGGGTTTCACCGCGGGCTGGGTAGCCGGTGGGCCGCGCCCCGTGCGCTATAGTGTGCCACGGTCGAACCGATGACGGTCGGGAAGCGGACTCGGACCACGACCAGGGGCCGGCCGCGGTCGAGACGACCGGACGAGTGGTGTTCCCGAGCCCGAGCTGTCCAAGCGAGGAAGCCCGATGAAGATGACGAGGTGCGCAACGGCGGCGGTCGTGCTGGCCACGGCTCTGGCGGCAAACGCCGGCCCCGCGCCCTCCGCGAAGGAGGAGCGGGTCGACGCGCTCGTCGGCGAGCAGGTGGCGCCCACCGCGCCGGGCTGTGCGGTCGGGGTCGCGCGGGGCGGCGAGGTCCTCCACGCGCGGGGGTACGGCCTCGCGAATCTCGACCACGGGGTCGCCATTACCCCCGACACCGTCTTCGACGTCGGATCGGTCACCAAGCAGTTCACGGCCGCGAGCATCGTGCTGCTGTCGCTCGACGGCGCGCTGGCGCTCGGCGACGACGTCCGGACGTATCTGCCGGAGCTGCCCGACTACGGCGCGACGATCACCATCGACCACCTCCTGCATCACACCAGCGGCGTGCGCGACTACCTCAACCTGATGGCGCTGGCCGGCCGCGAGTTCTACGCACCCATCAGCCACCTCGACATCGTCGAGCTGATGGCCCGACAGCGCGCGCTGAACCACGCGCCGGGCGAGCGCTACACCTACAGCAACACCGGCTACATGCTGCTCGCCACCATCGTGGAGCGCGTCTCGGGCCGGAGCTTCGGGACCTTCGCCCGCGAGCGCATCTTCGACCCGCTGGGCATGACCGCCAGCTTCCTCTACGAAGACGCCGAGCAGGTCGTGCCCCACCGCGCGACCGGCTACGCCCCCGGAGCCGGCGGCCGCTTCCGGATGGTCCACAACTTCAGCTTCGCCACCGCCGGCGACGGTCAGCTCTACACCACCGTCGGCGATCTGCTGCGCTGGAGCCGCGCGTTCGCCGCGGACGAGGTGGCCGGTCCCGAATTCACCGCCGCGATGCTGGCCCCCGGCGCCCTGGCCGACGGCGAGACGGTGGACTACGGCGCCGGCCTCTCCCTCGGCGAGCACCGGGGCCTGACGACGAACGGCCATGGCGGAAGCACGTGGGGATTCCGCGCGCAGCTCGTCCGGTTTCCCGACCATGAGCTCGCGGTTGCGGTGCTCTGCAATCGCGAGGACGCGAGCCCGGGACGGCTCGCGAACCGCATCGCCGATCTCTACCTCGCTGATCACCTCGAGCCCGCGGCCGAGCCGGGCGTCTCCCGGGGCCGCCGCGGCCGGCGCAACGAGCTGGCGGCGGTCTCGACCCCCGTCGCCCCGGGAGACTACGAGGGTACTTTCTACAGCGAGGAGCTGGACGCGCGCTATCACGTCGCTCTCGACGACGGCGCGCTCCGAGTCCGCATCGAACGCTGGCTGCCCCTGGACCTGATGGGGACCGGCGCCGACCGCTTCGCCGGCATCGACTTCCCCGCGTGGACCGGCCCGCGCCGGGTGGAGCTCGAGTTCCAGCGGAACCCGCGCGGCACCGTCACCGGCTTCGCGTTGTCGGCCGGCCAGGCGCGCGACATCGAGTTCGTCCGGCTCCCCGACCGGGCGCCGTGAGTCTTGTTCAGGCCGCGGCGAACCGTCAGAAGCTCGCCCGGTAGTTGACGGCGTGCAGCCGGACGTGTCGCCTTACATCTCCCGGCAATATGAAGAACTTGGGCGACCGCGCCGTGGGACCGGCCGTCGAGCTGCGCACGGAGTTCCCGATTGCGCGCCGCCTTGTTGAACCGCTCGCCCCGCAGTTCGAGAGCCAACATGTACAGGTAGTCCCGAACGGTGGCTTCCACCTCCGGCCTGCTCCAGTGGCGCGGCGGCACGGGCAAGATCGTAACAAATGCACAAAGGGCCGCCCCCAGGCCTCCGGCCGCCGTCCGGCCTAACCGGGGAGCAGTAGCGCCACGTCGCCGTGGAGGCGGGCCAGACCGGAATCGAGGGTGGCCAGGCGACCGCCGCGCCGGCGCGCGAGCTCGGCGAGCCAGGCGTCGGTGACCTGGGCGCTCCCCTGCAGATGGCGATGCGGAACGTCGAGGAAGCTCAGTGCATCGTCCCACCAGTCGTGCCGCGGATGATCGGCCACGGCCTGCAGCGAACGCCAGGCCGCAGTCGCGCCGCGGTCCGCGGCCGAGCGCATGTGGACCCGCAGCAGGGTTCCCTGCGTGAGCAGGCAGGTGGCGAACCGGTCCTGCCGTAGCGTGCCGAACCACCGGTGCGCGCGGTCGTGGTGTACGTGAGAATCGATGGCGAGGGCCACGAGCACGTTGCCGTCCAGCAGCCACGTCATGCGAGGTCATCCCGGGCCTCGGTTCCGGCCACCGTCTCGGCCGTCACCGGCTCCCGCCCCCGCGAGACGAGGAAGTTGTTTCGGCGTCGTGGTCGCGGCCCGTGATCCGTCCCATCGGCCAGCGACCGCCGCAACAGGCGGTTGACGGCGGCGCTGATGCTGCAGTCTTCCGCCTTGGCGAGCGATACGGCGAGCGCATACAGGTCGGACTCGAGATTGACGGTCAGCCGCATACGGGAAGTATGGTGCAGTGGTGCTATGGTGTCAATCACCGAGACCGCTCGGGGAGGAAACGACGGCATGGCCGAGCGGCCAGCGGAAGCCGACCCGCGACGAGAATGCGGCCTGGGCCACGTCCGGCCCCAATTCGCGACTATCGATCGGAGAGCGATGCGCACGCGCGCTGGATGCGCCGGCAGGCTTCGTCGAGGCGATCGGTGGCGAGTGCGTAGGAGACGCGGAAGTACGGCGACAGGCCGAACGCCTCGCCGTGCACCACCGCGACTTCTTCGCTCTCCAGCAGGTACCGGGCGAGGTCGCCGTCGCTGTCGATCGCGCCGCCGGCCGGCGTCCTCTTGCCGATGACCCCGCCGCAGTCCACGTAGAGGTAGAACGCACCCTGCGGCGCGCTGCAGGACAGCCCGTCGGCCTGGTCGAGCATCGCGGCGGCGAGGTCGCGCCGCTTCTCGAACACGGCCAGGTTGTCGAGGATGAACGCCTGATCGCCGTCGAGCGCCTCGACCCCGGCCCACTGGCTGACGCTCGACGCCCCGCTGGTGGTCTGGGACTGGACCTTCGCCATCGCCGCAATCAGGTCCTTCGGCCCCGCCCCGTAGCCGATGCGCCATCCCGTCATGCAGTAGGCCTTCGAGAGCCCGTTCATGGTCAGGGTGCGCTCGTACAGGTCGGGCGCGACCTGCGCCATCGTGGCGAACGGCCCGCCGCCGTAGATGATGTGCTCGTAGATGTCGTCGGCGAGCACCCACACGTGGGGATGCCGGCGCAGCACCTCGGCGAGCCCCTCCAGGTCCCTCGCCGAGTAGACCCCGCCGGACGGATTGCCGGGGTTGTTCAGGATCAGCCACTTCGTTCTCGCGGTGATCGCGCCTCCGAGCTCCCCCGCCGTCAGCCGGAACCCGTTCGCGGCGTCGGCCGCGACCATCACCGGGGTGCCGCCCGCGAGCAGCGTCATGTCGGGATAGCTCACCCAGAACGGGGCGGGAACGACGACCTCGTCCTCGGGGTCGAGGGTGGCCGCGAGGGCGTTGTAGATGACCTGCTTGCCGCCGTTCGAGACGATCACCTGGTCGGGGGCGTAGCGCAGTCCGTTCTCCCGCTCGAGCTTGCGGCATATCGCCTCGCGCAACTCGGGGATGCCCGTCAGGGGCGGGTACTTCGTCTTCCCCTCGACGATGGCGCGTATCGCCGCGATCTTGATCGGGTCAGGCGTGTCGAAGTCCGGCTCGCCCGCCGAGAGGGCGATGACGTCGCGGCCGGCCCTCGCCATCTCCATCGCCTTCGCCGAGATCATGGCGGCGGGCGAGGCCTTGATGCGGCTCATGCGTCGGGCGGCGATGGACATCACGGACTCCTGAACGTCTCGATGGGGGGTGGAGAATCGGGACCGGTGGCGGAGCGTAGCACGCACGCGCGCCGGCGGTCGAGAGTCGAGCCGTCTCGGCTGCGGCCCGCCGTTCCCCCCCCGGCAGCCTGTCGCCTGAGGCGTCCCGGCTGCGGGTCGGTGCGCGGTGCGGTCGGCAGGGATGTCGCCGGCGCCCACCCGGAGATCGACGAAGCCTGCCGGGCACCGGTCCCGGCGGCCAGTCCGGACCGCGACGGGTCGATCGATCCGCGTGTCGCCGCAGTTCCGAAGCCGTCACATTTGGTCTTGACCTCGACGGGTCGCGTGGGCATTCTCGACCTGACGTCTGTATTGTGGGTACTACCGGGGCAGAGCTCGATCGACGCCCCGTACGCGGAACGGCTCGAGCGAGGGAGATCATGGCCGAACTTCGAGAACACCTCGCACGCAACCTCGCGCTGACGGCGCTGTGCACCCTGGCCCTCTTCGGGGCGAGCACAACCGGGGAGCGCGCCCCCCAGGCCCCCGCCGACGAGTGCATTCCCGGCACGACCTGCGGCCCGATGCCGTCCGGCGCCCGGGAGTATGCCGCGATGTGCGCGCTGGAGCTCGGCGTCGCGCCCACCGTCGACTGCGGCGCGGGCGTCCTGCTGCCTATCACCGTCGGCGGCGTGGAGGTGTTCGAGGACCCCGGCCTGCACGAATGCGACAAGGCCAGCCTGCAGATCGGCGACTGCATGCCCGGCTCCAGCCTGCAGCGCTACGAGGGCGAGAACGCCGACGGCACGCCCCGGCCCGACGTGGTGTGGGTCAGCTTCTGCCGCCACGACGGACGGGACGACGTGGTGGGCTTCGACATGCCCGACTCCGTGCAGTTGATCGGCTACAACTACCAGACCGGGGCGACCTGCTTCTTCGAGTCCGGCGACAACCGGCCCTGGACCCGCGTGGACGAGAACAACCGGCTGCTCGGCGTGCTTCCCGGGCCGGACGATCCGGCGTTCGACCAGGCCTACACCGTGCCGGGCGTCCAGTGCGTGCGGTGCCATCAGGCGGACCCGTTCAACCACAACCCCTGGATCAACGGCGCGCGCCTGCCCGAGGACCCGCGCCAACCCGTGCTTCCCGTCCTGCGCGGCCCCGACCCGCCCTACTACGTCGTCGGGGGGCAGGGCTGGGACATGCGGACCATCCACATCGAGGGCAACGGGTGCCTCGGGTGCCACCGCATCGGCATGGAGACCCTGGCCGAGTACACCGGCGACCACTGGGACCCCAACGACCACATGCCGCCGCACGCCCCCGGCTCGCTCGCGGCCGACTACGCCGAGCTCGTCGCGTGCTGGGAGAACGGCCCCGAGAACACCCCCGGCTGCGACTGGGTGATCCCGCCGGCCGGCGACTGCGACGGCGGCGCGGTGGGGGCGGACTACCCGCACGCCGCGGCCCGCTTCAACCGCGCGACGGGAGACGGCGCGCCCCGCTCGGGCGACGCGTGGCGCAGGCCGGGGTGCTGAGCCGGCCACACCGTCCAGCGCGGTGCGATAATCTCACCATGTCTCTCACATCCCGCCTCGCCTGCTGTTCCCTGCTCCTGGTCGCCCTGGCCCTGTTGTCATCGGCCGGCGGCACGTCGTCCCCCGGGCCCGGGGCAGGGCTGAGCGCCGAGCTCGAGGCGGCCGGCGCGGCGGCCTGCACCGTGGAGCAGGCGCCTGCGGCAGCACCATCCGGTTCCGTAGCGCCGATGCCCTTCCTGGCCACCGAGTACGCCGCCATGTGCGAGCCCGAGCTCGGGCGCGTCCCGAAGGTCGCCTGCGACGACGGGGTCCTCATCCCCATCACCGTCGCCGGCGTGGAGGTGTTCGAAGATCCCGGCAACCACGCCTGCGACAACCCGGACGGGTTGCGGGGCGGCTGCTCGCCGGGCTCGCGCCTCGGGCACGTCGAGGGACGCGACGCCGGCGGCACCCCCCTGCCGCAGGTCTCGTGGGTGTACTTCTGCCGCTCGGTGGGCCCGGAGAACCTCGAGCAGCGCGGCTGGGGCTCGGTGCAGATGATCGGCTACAACCGGCAGTCGGGAGCGACCTGCTTCTTCGAGGCCGCCGACGGCCGGCGGTCGCTGCCCGAGGGTCATCCCGCGAACTCCGAGATCCAGGATCAGAGGCCGTGGGTCTCGTTCGACGGGCACCGCATGGTCGGTCGGATGCCCGGCCCCGACGACCCCGACTTCAACGACGCCTTCATGCCGCCGCCCCCGGCCGACATGAACCGGGACGGCGAGCCCGACGTCGTGCAGTGCGTCCAGTGCCACCAGTCGGGCCCGTTCATTCACGACCCCTTCATGGACAGCGCCCGCGACCCCGACGACCCGGCCCGCCCCGTCATGCCGGAGATCACGGGCCGGGACGTGCCCTACTACGTGGTCGGGGGCTCCGGCTGGGACATGCGCACCATCCACATCGAGGGCAACCGCTGCCTCGGCTGCCACAGCGCCCCGATGGAGATCTCGCGGATCTTCGAGGCGGCGCAGCTCGAGGTGAACAGCTTCATGCCGCCGCACGCCCCGGGCAGCATGGCCGACGACTACCAGGAGCTCGTCGACTGCTGGCTCGCGGGACCGGAGAACACCCCGGGCTGCGACTGGGTCGTTCCGTCGGCGCAGGGGCGCGAAGGCGGGGTCGTGGGCGACGACTACCCGCACAAGAGCGACTACTTCAACCAGCCCGGCGGAAAGCGCGGCGACGACGAGGGCAAGGACGACGGCCGGTAGCTCAGGGCAGGGCACGCATTCGACCTGTCGTCGGTCGATCCTCCCCTCGCGTGGCGGGCAGAGTCGCGCCGGCGCCGACCTGGTCGACGCCCTGGGGTGCGACTTCGACCCGGACCCCGGGCGGCCCTTCTCGCCTGCGCGGTCAGTCTGCGTGGCGCGCACCTTCCCGTACCCGTTCGGTCTTGCCGGACCGTCCGGTGCGGACTACGATGGGCGCGAACAGCATCGGAGCAACCAGGCCGTTGCCGTCGACGGAAAGTGAGAGAGCATGATGAGAATAGCCATGAAGCTGTGGCCGGTGACCCTGCTCGTCGCAGGCGTCGCGGCCCAGGGTCCGGCCGTGTCGGAGAACGTCTACTTCGGCGACCTGCACCTGCACACGCGCTACTCGAACGACGCCGCCACGTTCGGCACGACGCGCACGCCGGACGACGCCTACCGCTACGCGAAGGGCGAGGCGGTCCCGCACCTGGGCGGCATCGAGATTCAGCTCCGGACCCCGCTCGACTTCCTGGCGGTGACCGACCACGCCGAGAACATCGGCCGCAGGCAGGCGGGCCCGAATCCCCCCCCGAACCTCGGCCAGGCGGTCTGGGCGGACATCGTCGCCGCCGCGGTCAGGCACTATGCGCCGGGCGAGTTCACCACGTTCGCCGCCTACGAGTGGACGGTGGGGACCCGCGAGGGCAACCTGCACCGCAACGTGATCTTCGCGGGCACCGACGACCTGCCCTTCCCGTTCTCGCGGCTCGACTCCGACAACCCCGAAGACCTCTGGGACTTCCTGGACACGCAGCGCGCCGCCGGGGTCGAGGCGCTGGCGATTCCCCACAACTCGAACGTCAGCAACGGCAAGATGTTCGCGCTCGTCGACTTCGCGGGGGCGCCGATGACCGCCGACTACGCGGCGCAGCGCCTGCGCAACGAGCCGGTGGTGGAAGTCACCCAGGCCAAGGGCACGTCGGAGACGCACCCGGTCCTGTCGCCGAACGACGAGTTCGCCGACTTCGAGCTGTTCCCCGAGCTGCTCCTCGCGAACCGCCCCATCGGCGGGGACTCTGCCAACCCCGGGGTGGTCCGCGTCGACGGGCTCGTGCCCGGCAGCTACGTGCGCGAGGCGCTCGTCAACGGGGTGCGGATGCAGGCCGAGCGGGGGTTCAATCCGTTCCAGTTCGGCTTCGTCGGCGCAACCGACTTCCACTCCGGCACCTCGGCGGTGGAAGAGAACAACATGACGAGCTTGTCGGGCGACGCGGTCGACGGGACGCTCGAGGAGCGGCTGGTCACCAACACCTGGAGCCGGCTGCCGTTCGTCGCGCGCAGCGCCGCCGGGCTGACCGCGGCCTGGGCCAACGAGAACACCCGCGACGAGCTCTACGCCGCGTTCCGCCGCCGCGAGACCTACGCCACGACCGGGACCCGCATCACGGTGCGTTTCTTCGGGGGCTGGGACTACGCCGACGACGTGCTGGACGGCGACGACTGGGTCGCTCGGGGGTATGCCGGCGGCGTCCCCATGGGCGGGGTGCTGCGCGGGGCCGAGGGCGAGGCGCCGACGTTCGTCATCCGGGCCGCGAAAGACCCCGTCGCGGCCAACCTCGACCGCATCCAGGTCATCAAGGGCTGGAGCGCGGAGGGCGAGACGTTCGAGCGCATCTACGACGTCGCGCTGTCCGACGGCCGGCAGGTCGGCCCGACCGGGAAGGCGCCGCCGGTCGGCAACACCGTCGACGTCATGCGCGCGACCTACACCAACGACATCGGCGCGGCGTCGCTCGAGGCCGTCTGGCGGGACCCCGACTTCGACCCCGACGCGGACGCGGTCTACTACGTGCGGGTCATCGAGATCCCCACCCCGCGCTGGTCGACCTACGACACCGCGGCGGCCGGCCTCCCCCCGCGCGGCGACGTGATGCCGACGTTGCAGGAGCGCGCGTACACGTCGCCGATCTGGTACATGCCGGACAACTGATGGACTGCCCGGCATGAGAGCTGTCCATGCCGCTGCCCCGTTTCTCGGCGGTGTCGGCTGCGCGTCGGCGGCCGGAGGAGAGATGCGTTGCGGGACAGTCCACCAGACGAAACCGAGCCTTCGTTGCGGCGGCGCGCATGGGCGTTCTTCAGCCCGCTGGCCCTCTCGCGGTCTCCGTGCAACACGCGGCTTCACGACGGGCTCCCGGGATTCCATTCGTAGCATCCTGCCGGACGCTTCATGACAGCATCCCCGTGGCGGCGGTTCTGGCGCGAGCCCCTGACCCGGTTCTTCGCGGCCGGGGCCGGGCTCTTCCTGCTCTACGCACTGGTGGGGAACCGCGCGCCGACCGACGACCGCCACATCGTCATCGACCGCTACGAGCTCGAGACGCTGGCCGCCCTGTGGCAGGCCCAGTGGAGGCGTCCGCCGACCCGTGACGAGCTGTCGCGGCTGGTGGTGGACCGGGTGCGCGAGGAGGTCCTGTATCGCGAGGCCCTGGCCCTCGACCTCGACGAGAACGACGTCCTGGTGCGCCGGCGCCTCGCGGAGAAGCTCGAGATGGCGCTGAACGACGTCGCGGCGACGGCCGAGCCGAGCGACGAGGACCTCCGGCTGTACTTCGAATCGCACGCCGACCGCTATGTCGAGCCGCCCGGGCTCACCCTGACCCACCGGTTCTTCAGCCGCGACCGCCGGGGCGGCTCGGCCGAAGCGGACGCCCGGGCGGCGCTCGAAGCGCTGGTCGCCGACGGTACGGTGGACGACGACAGCTTCCACGCCGCCAAGACGCTGGAGCTGGAGGACGCCGACCGGCTGGAGCGTATCTTCGGCACCGAGTTTCGCGATGCGGTGGTCGAGCACGCGGCCCGGCCCCTGTCGCGGCACGCGTGGTTCGGGCCCGTCCCCTCGGCGTTCGGCGCGCACCTCGTGCGGGTGAACGCGTACACGGAGGGGCGCCCACGGACGCTCGAAGAGATCCGCGAGACCGTGCTCGACGACTGGCGCCGCGAACACGTCGCCGCGCGCGAGGCCGAGCGCTACGCCGAGATGCGCGCCGGCTACGAGGTCGAGGTGGCGCCGTTCGCCTCGATCGGCGACCTGGTGCAGCCGTGAGGGCGGCGGCCCGCGTGTTGACGGCGCTGGCGCTGTGGTCGCTGGCCTCGCCGGCGCACGGCCACGAGACGCGCCTCGCGTTCCTCGAAGTGCGCGCGCTGGGGGCCGGCGACTTCGTGTCCGTGCTGAAGATCCCGGTGACGGGGGCGACGGCGTGGCCGATCGAGGTGCGGCTGCCCGCGACCTGCGCGCCCCGGGGTCCCGACCGCCGCTCGCGCCAGGCGGACAGCCTCGTGGTCGAGCAACGGTTCTTCTGCGACGCGACCGCCGGCCCGCCGGTCATGGGGCTCGCGGGCCTCGCGGGCGGCTTCGTCGACATCCTCGTGCGCGTCGAGGACGAGCAGGGCAACCGGTTGACGCGCGTCGCGTCGGGCGCGCTGACCGAGATCCCGCTGAGCCCCGGCTCGGCGGGGATCCGGGACCGGCTCGCGCTCGGGGTCGAGCACATCCTGGGCGGCGTCGATCACCTGCTGTTCGTCGCCGGCATGATTCTGCTCGTCCGCGGATGGCGCCGCCTCGTCGCCACCATCACCGCGTTCACCGTCGCGCACTCCATCACCCTCGGGATGACGGTCCTCGACGTGGTGCGCGTACCGGGCCCGCCGGTCGAGGCGTTCATCGCCCTGTCCATCGTCTATCTCGCGTTCGAGATCCTGCGGCGCGACGCCGCGGCCGCCGGCTCGGCCAGGCCGTGGACGATGGCGTTCGCGTTCGGGCTGATGCACGGGTTCGGCTTCGCCGGCGCCCTGCTCGACACCGGGTTGGCGGGCCGCGACGTCCCGATGACGCTGCTGCTCTTCAACCTGGGCATCGAACTCGGGCAGATCGCGTTCGCGGCCGCGTGCGGCCTCGTGCTGTGGGGCTGCTACCGGCTCCTCGACACGCCGGCCCGGCGCGCCCGGCTCGATCGCGCCGCCGCGTACGGCCTCGGCGCCGTCGCGAGCTTCTGGGTCATCGACCGGGTCGTCGCATTCTGGGGGTGAGACGCGGACGATGAAGCGGCTTGTCGCGGAAACATCTCCCGAGCATCAGACTCCTCTCGCCTTCGTCTGCTTGTCCCGCTTCTTCTGCTTCTTTGCTTCGTCCTTTACGGCCTTTTGCTTCTGGCCCTTGTTCTTGTCCTTCTGACCGCCTCTGTCTCCCATGTGGGCATGTCTCCCTTGGCTGGTTGACTGTCCTGGAACGAACTCTTCCGCCCGCCCTCGACCCGCACCCCGCAACCGCAGAGAAACGGGGCGGCGGCATGGGCAGCCTTCATGCAGGACAGCCCACTAGTGGGCCGACGCCTGCAGGTGCTCCCGGAGCAGGTCGCGGCCGAAGTCGCCGTCGAAGTCCCGCCAGACCGAGTGGACGTGGTTGCCGGCTCCCTGGAAGTTGTCGTACTCGATCAGGAAGGTCGGCCCCTGAACGCGGTAGTAGTGCTGCTCGCCCCGGTCGGTCGGTCCGGCCCACGCGAATCCGATGTCGTCGAGTCCCGCCTCATGGATGGCGGCCATCCGCTCGGCCGCGATGTCGTCGGCCATGACCGACGTATAGGCGCCGATGACGCGCAGGAGCAGCTCGCGCTGGTCGGGCGTGAGCGCAGCCGCCTTCACGCCGACCGGCGCCAGCGGGTCGATATCGACCTCGGCCTCGGTGAGGATGTCGTCCGGCGCCACATCGTCGAGGACGGCGGCGGCGCGTTGGGCCTCGTCGAGCGCCGTCACGAGCGCCCGGGCCGCGTCCTCGCGCTCGCGGAGCACTCTCAGGCCCGACTTCGCGCCGGTGCGGACCTGAGCCGGATTGGACCCGAAGAAGTAGGGCGAGCCCGCCACGGCGGCGCCGTCGACAATCGTGAAGTGCATCGACAGGTGATGCCCTTCGACGCGCCAGCCCCACGCGCCCCGGCTCGATGGCGTGCCGAAGACGGAGAACAGGTACGTCTCGGGATCGCGGACGAGCCGCCCGCCGGACTCGAGGGCCCGCAGCACGGTCTCGAGGTCCATGATGGCCGTGGCCGTCAGGTATCCGCGCTGGCTCAGTCCGGCACTGAGCAGGTCGTGCGCACGAGCCCGCTGCGTATCGGTCATCGCCTTGAGGGTCAGTCCCTTGCGGGGAAACATCTCCGTCGGGATGAAATGCCACCTCGTGCGCTCATCCGATTCGAACTCGAACGCCGCCTGCGCCCGCTGGTCGGGGGTCAGGCTATCGAGGAAGTGGTTCGCCGCCGTGGCCATGGCCGACGCGGACCGCTCGGCCGCCACCATCGCGATCACGACGGACAACGACACGATACCCAGGGCGAGGACGAGACGCGACGATCGGAGAAGGCTCATGCTGGTCTCTCTTTCGGTAGAGTCGGGCGAAACACAGGGGTTGCTGCCGCCCGCGCTCGACGAGCCCCCAGAATAACCCCGAAAGGGCACGCCACCAAGCGGCGCCGGGGACGGCGGGCTCCGGCATCGCGTCGCGCCCATGCTCATCGATACACGCTGGGGCCGGTCAGGCACGGGAGCGCCTGCTCGAGGCGCAGCAACGCCAGGCGCGCCCTGGTCAGACACGCCCCGTCATCGGCGACCTCATCCATGAAGGGCGCATCCCGGATCACGTCCGGCCAGGGCGGCGACGGCGGCAGTCGATCCCGCACGTGGTGAATCAGCTTGAGCGTCCGGAATCCGTCGAACCAGTCGTGCAGGCGACGAAGCCGCGCCACCGGGTTCGGCGCCTGGTCGCCCAGCTGCTGCCAGGCCGCAAGGGCCCCCTGCGACTCGAAGAAGCCCCTGACGGGAGCGGTCAGGCGCGACATGAAGTCCGCGGCGGCCGGCTCGGGCGCCGATCGCCCCGCACCACGCCACTGCGTCGCCAGACCCGCCAGCCCTTGCGTCACCTCCCGCACGGCCGCGAAGCAGTCGGGGTGGTACAGCACGAGCTCGGCGCCGCGAGCCAGCTTCGCGCTCTCGGAGCCGGTGCCGAACGGCACCCGCTCGGACAGGCGGCTGCGAAGCCGGACGGGGGCGCCGCCGAGACGCACGAGCGGACGCAGCTTGCTCAGCTTGCCCAGGAGGTAGAAGTCCTCTCCCGCCCGGCGCCGGGGCACCCCCCTGACCTGCGCGTAACAGAGCGCATGCACCACCATCGTGCTGCCGACGGTGTGAAACGCGTAGGGCGACCGCGCCCAGGCGAGGCCGCGCTGGAAGTAGCGGAGGCGGAGCTCGTAGAGCGCGGTGGCGCGATCGATGTCCGCCTGCCCGCCCGGTGCGTGCCAGAACGGAAACACCGCCGCCGAGCAGGTGGGCGGCAGCTTCGCGATGCGCACGAAGTAATCCGCCGGCAATCGCGCATCGGCATCCGTCATCGCGACGAACGGGTGGCCGACCTGTCCCGCCGCGATGAGCTCGAGGGCCACGTCTGCGCCGATCTTGCGGGCCAGACCGACGCCCTGCCGCGACGGCAAACGGCGATCTGCGGTGAACCGGTCGACCACGAGCACGCTCAGACGCCCGTCGTGACCCAGCCAGCCGCCGCCCGCGAGCGCACGCAGCGAGAACCGGGTGCGCAGCGCATGAAGGCACGCCGCGTTCGACGCCTGCACGGACGGGGCGGCCCCGGCCCGCCCGTTGAGCACGACGATGACGAGGAGGCGGCCCGCATGCCGAGCCGCCTCGTAGTACCCATCCAGGAAGGCCGCCGACTCGGCATAGACCGGCACGGCCATCACGAAGTCGAACGTCTCCCGACATCGTGACGCCAGACGCGATTCGGGCTCGGCGTAGCGAGTCCGGTAGTGAGCGGACCCCTCGGCGACGACCTGCCGCGCGTACTCGAATGGTTGCAACACCACCTCTGACGCACCGCCGCTCTCTACCCGGCGTGGACATCGAAGACGCCGGCACCCGACCGGATCGATGACGTATGATAATCGCATGGTCGATGCCCTCTCGGTCGTCCACGGCGCATGGTTCATCTGAGGCCGCTTGTGGGCAGCATTCTGAACACTCTGGCATCGTTGCCGCCTGGACAGTTGCGCGTGGTCGGCGGTTGACTCGGACCAGCGCTTGGCACGAGCCGCGGCTCGCGCCTCGTGCGCCGGCGCTCGTCCTGGACAACACTTGGCTGGCAGTCAAGGACAAGGAAATCTGATGAGTCGATACACGCTCGCGCTGCTGCTCGTCGTGGTCTGGTGCGCGCCCGCCGGCGCCCAGGATCGATGGCCGCAGTTCCGGGGACCGGGCGCCCGGGGCGTCTCCGCCGCCTCGGGGCTGCCGACCCAATGGAGCACCACCGAGAACGTCGCCTGGGTCGCCGACCTGCCGGGCCTCGGATGGAGCTCGCCGGTCGTCTGGGACGACACGGTCTACGTGACGACCGTCGTCAGCGCCGAGCCGGTCGAGGAACCTCTGGGCGGCCTCTACCGCGGGCGCGAGACCTGGAGCCCCTCGGCCGCGGAGCACCGGTGGGTCGCCTACGCGCTCGACGCCGGCACCGGGACCGTGCGATGGGAACGCGAGCTGCATCGCGGCCCGCCGACCCGCGGCTACCACATGAAGAACACCCTGGCGAGCGAGACGCCGGTGACCGACGGCGACTCGCTGTTCGTGTACTTCGGCAACCTCGGCGTCTTCTGCCTCGACGCAGCCGACGGCGAGCTGCGCTGGTCGCACGACCTCGAGCCCACCGCCACCCGGCTCGAGTGGGGCACCGCCGCGTCGCCGGTGCTCCACGACGGCCGCCTCTACGTCGTGAACGACAACGACGAGCAGTCGTACCTGCTCGCCCTCAGCGCGGAGACCGGCAACGAGGTGTGGCGCATCCCGAGGGACGAGGGCACCAACTGGGCGACCCCCTTCATCTGGGAGAACGAGCAGAGAACCGAGATCGTCACCAACGGCACCGACCGGGCGCGCTCCTACGATCTCGACGGCAACCTGCTGTGGGAGCTCACCGGCATGTCGTCCATCACCGTCGCCACGCCCTTCGCCGAGTTCGGCCTGCTCTATATGGGCTCGGGGTACCTCGGCGATCAGAACCGCCCGGTCTTCGCCATCCGCCCCGGCGCCAGCGGCGACATCTCGCTCCGCGGGTCCGAGACCGACAACGAGTTCATCGCGTGGTCGCAGCCGCAGGCCGCGCCCTACAACACTTCGCAGATCGTCTACGGCGACGCGCTGTACACGCTCCTCGACCGCGGGTTCTTCACCGCCCACGACGCCCGGACCGGCGAGGAGATCTATTCTCGGCAGCGCATCGCGGTCGGAGCCGCGTTCACCGCGTCGCCCTGGGCCTACGGCGACAGGATCTTCGCGCTGAGCGAGGACGGCGACACCTACGTCATCCGCGCCGGCGGGACGTTCGAGGTCGTCGGCCGAAACGCACTCGACGAGTTCACGATGGCCACCCCGGCCATCGCCCACGGCAGCCTGTTCATCCGGACGCAGTCGAAGCTGTATCGGATTGGCGAAGCCGCGGCTCGCTGAGCGGCTGATGGCCGTCGGCCGGCATCTTCGCGACGACCCGGTCGGCGGCGGGGGCATCCACGACTCGGCAGGGCAGCGCCGCCTCACCGCGCACATGGGCGACGACCTCTCCGAGCGCCGCTTCAATTTCCTGTCCGACCCCGGTGCGGTCCGTCGTCATCGTCTCTGTCCTCTCCCGTTCGATTTGCGTTACCAGCCGCGCCGGGACCTTTCTGTCCGCCGCCGATCAGGTCGTGTCAGGCCGTGGCGGTCGCCAGAATGTCGGCCGCCTCCTCTGCCAGATCCGTCACGCAGGCCTCCAGGTGACGGGCGCGGGTCCGGAAGCTCAGGACGCAGACGCGCGCCAGATACCTCCCCTCCACGACGGCGCCTGACAGCATCACGCGGTTCCGGAGGTTGACGCGCTCGACCAACAGCTCGGTCGCCTCATCCTCCTCCGCAAGGCTCGAGCCGGGCCAGCGGAGGTGGAACGCGAACAGCGAGACCTGCGGCGGGGCCACCATCACGATCCCGGGGACCGCGGCCACGCGCTGCGCCGCCTCGAGGGCGAGGGTCCGCTTCTCCGCCAGGGCGGCGCGGAACCGCTCCGCCCCGTACAGCTTCACGCAGAGCCAGACGCGAAGGCCCGGGAACCCGCGCGAGAGCTCCGGCCCGTAGAGATGAGGGTCGTACTCGTCGTCATCGGTCCGGCCGGGCAGGTAACCCGCGGTCGCCTCGTGCGCCCGGCGCAGCACCGCGCCGTCGCGCACGAGCAGGGCCCCGGTGCCGTATGGCAGGAACAGGCCCTTGTGCGGATCGAGGGTGAGGGAGTCGGCCCGCGAGAGCCCGGGCATGAGCTCGCGGAGCTCCGGGCACAGGTGGAAGAACGCCCCGTAGGCCCCGTCCACGTGGTGCCAGAGCCCTTCGCGGACGCACAGGTCGGCGATGGCGTTCAACGGATCGACGGCGCCCGTGTTCGTGGTGCCGGCCGCCGACGCGACGCAGAACGGCCGGAGACCGGCCCGGCGGTCCGCGGCGATCAGGTCGGCGAGGACGTCCACGTCCATCCGGAACCGCCCGTCGACGGGGACCGCCCTGACCCGGTCGAGCATGATGCCGGCGAGCCGGGCGGACTTGCTCATCGAGTGGTGCATCTGCGTCGAGCCGTACAGCACGCCCGCTCGGATGTCCGCACCGAGATGCCGCTCGCGCGCGCACACCACGGCGTTGAAGTGCGCCATCGATCCGCCGGTCGTGAACAGCCCGCGCGCCTCGGCGGGAAAGGCCATCCACTCGCGCAGCCAGTCGAGCGCGTTGGCCTCGAGCTGCACGAGCGCCGGCGCGGCCAGCCGCACCCCGGTGTAGCGATTGACCACGCCGGCGACCAGGTCAGCCAGCCCCGCCGGATACAGCCCGCCGCCCGGGATGTAGGCCAGATAGCCGGGCCCCGACGACGTGAACGACCGCGGCACCCACTCGGCGAGCAGCCGGTCGAGCAGCGGCTCGTAGGCGATGCCCCGTTCGGGCGGCGGCTCCCGGAGACGGCGGCAGAGATCGGCCGCGTCCACGTCGCCCCGGGCCGGCTGCGTCTCGAGACTCAGGACGTGGTCGACGAGCCGCTCGACGGTGGCGTGCCCCATGCGCCGCATCTCGTCGGGGGTGAACTCGAGGTCGGCGAGGTCGGTGGACATGGTCGGCGGAACTCCAACGAGAAACGCGCGCATCGTGCGCCCGGTCGGGCGTTGGGGCAGGTCGTTGCTGCCGCGTGCCCAATGGCAGTCGCGGCGCCGCGGACCTTCCGGCGGCGAGTGTGGCACAAGTCGGCCGTGCATTCGACGTTCGGGCTCGCGGTCGGTGATGGCAGGGTCGTGCGGGCGTGCTGTAGACTCTGCGGCAGAGGGACAGACATGGCCATCAGTGAGAGCCTGCTGCCGGAGTACGACCAGGAGATCGCGGGCGCTCGCCGGACGCTCGAACGCGTGCCGGCGGACAAGTTCGACTGGAAGCCGCACCCGAAGTCCCTCTCGATGATCTCGCTGGCTGGACACGTGGCGGGCCTGCCGTCGTTGGCCACGCTGACCATCAACCGCGACGATTTCGACACGGCGCCCGGCGGCGAACCGATGGAGCAACCGCCCCAGCCCGCGGACACCGCCGAGTTGGTCGCGACGCTCGACCAGACCGCCGGCGAGGCCCGCGCAGCCCTCGCCGCCGCGAGCGACGCGGAGTTGATGAAGCCGTGGTCCATGCTGACCAATGGCACGATCCTGTTCACGTTGCCGAAGGTGGTCGTGCTCCGCAGCTTCGTCATGAACCACCTGATCCACCACCGGGCGCAGCTCGGGGTGTATCTGCGAATGAACGATATTCCCGTCCCGTCGCTGTACGGCCCCTCCGCCGACGAGGCCCCGCCGGGTTTCTGAGCGGGTGATCCGGCGGCAGTCCGAGGTGTGGACCCGGCGCGACCGCACGCGGCGTTCGGGGTCGCGGCCGCGCCGCGAACCCCCCGCGCCGTGAGCGCCGCCGCTTCCCGGCCGTCGCCGGCCTGCGCGCGCCGCGCTCCTCCCGCTCGCGGCACCCGCGAAAATGAGTCGCGCCGGTTCCCGACGTCGCCCTGACCCGCCCGCGGGGACTCGACGCTCCACCTGACCCTGCAGGCGGACGTGCAAGTAGTCCGCACTTCGCTGTCTCGCGGGCGGCATCGAACCGGCCCCGCCCCACCCCTCGCCCACTTGCGCCGACTCACGTTCGACCGGGCCGAGAGTTCCGCCCGACCTCAGCGTAGCCTGCGCAGCCCGCCACCACGGTGCGTCGAAGCGGGGACCACAGGTCGCCTGGAAGCAGCAGCCACCAGTCGCCTGATAGGATCGTGCTCCCAGGAGCATCCGCTCCCCGGGACCACCCGCGAGCGGGGTATCCCCCCGAGGGGCTTCCCCTCAGATCCCGACGGTTCGCGGACTCGATGGAGACGAGCGAGACCGAATCATGATCACCGGCGAACTGAAGTCGAAGGTCGACCGAATCTGGGACACCATGTGGTCCGGCGGCATCTCGAACCCCCTCTCCGTCATCGAGCAGCTCACCTACCTGCTCTTCATCAAGCGTCTCGACGAGCTGCACACCCGAGACGAGCACCGGGCCGCCCGCACCGGCCGCCCGATCGCGAAGCCGGTGTTCACCGCCCGCCAGAACGCCCTGCGGTGGTCGCGCTTCAAGGAGCTGGCGACTTCCGCGTCTTCGACTTCTGCTTCAACTTCGACTTCCTCCGCGAGCAGCCCGAGGGCATCGAGGACCGTGGCGTCGCTCCCCTCGGCGCCCGGCTCTTCCGGGCGAGGGTGCAGCTGCTGACCGTCGTGCAGGCCACGCCGGACCTGGATCCGGGGGACGCGCTGGCCGGGGCGTTGACGAACGAGCTCCACGGTCAGGTGGCGGCGATGAACCGGGAGAACTTCATCGTGCGCATGCAGCTCGAGGCGGTAGAGCGTTTCCGGCAGCGGGCATCATGGGAGCGGCTCACCGCGCCCGACGTCGAGGTCCTGCAGAGCGAGGTCGCCGGACTGCCCAGCGAGATCGAGACCGACGACGTCGAGTCGCGCCTGTTCGATCTCACGGCACTGAAATGCAGCTGGCCCTCGCCGAGGGCGATGCGGGCACGCTGGAGCGCCACCGCCGACGGGTGGTGGAGATCGCCATGCTGCTCGAGGAGAAGAGCACGATTCCCGCGGTGGCGGCTCAGCTCTCGTACCTGGCCGCGCTGCAGGAGAACGCTTTCTGGGAGGGCGTCGGGCTCGACGGCCTCGAGGAGCTGCGCCTGCGCCTGCGCGGCCTGGTGCCCTTCCTGGACAAGAGACGCGCAAGGTCGTCTACACCGACTTCCGGGACGAGATCACGGCCGTGCGCGAGGACGCCGCCGTCTACCTGCCGAAGATGACCGGGGTGCAGTACGAGAAGAAGGTGCAGGAGTACCTGAAGGACCATCTCGACCACCTCGTGATCCATCGCCTCCGGACCAACCAGCCGCTCACGGCCACCGACCTGCGGGGGCTGGAACAGGCGCTGGTCCAGATCGGCGAGGACGACGGCCGAAAGCTGTTGACGGGCCTCCTGGCCCGCCACGACGCCCCCTCGCTGGCCCATTTCGTGCGGAGCATGGTGGGGATGGACCGCGCCACCGCGCAGCAGGCCTTCTCGGAGTTCCTCTCCAACCGGAGCCTGACCACGTCGCAGATCCGGTTCATCGAGATGGTGATCGAGCAACTCACGGCGCGGGGCGTCATGGAGCCGTCCGCGCTCTACGAGGCGCCGTTCAGCAGCGTGCACGCCGGCGGTCCCGAGGCGTTGTTCGCCGGCAAGGGCAAGGTCATCGAGGGCATCTTCGAGAAGCTGAAGACCCTGCAGCCTGAACGCCACGCCGACGTCGGCTGAGAACCCAGGTCTCAGAGATCGCCGCGAACCTACCACCTCGCTATGGCGGACCGCCCACGCCCCGGTTCCCCAACTCCACGCCCGCCACCTCAACCTGGAAATCGCTCGCCTCGCGATGTCCCGGCCCCGTCGCCTCATGCTGACGCACCCGCGCGGCGGCCGCCTCCTCCGCCAGATCCCTCACGCACGCTCACGCACGCCTCGACGTGAAAACTCCGGCGTCCGGTAGCTCAGACGTAGACTCCCGCCAGCCACGGCCCCATCCGAACGGCGCCCGACAGCACCACGCACAGCATGACTATAGCGCTTCCCGGTCCGCCACCGCCCGGGGCGCGGTGCCGGCCACCGACGCGGCGCAGAACGACCGCTGAGCGGGTTTCGGCCGCGTCGTGGTCATACTGACCACCGCCCCACGCGTCCATCCGGGCACGTTCGTCCACCGGCACCGCCCTCATCCAGTCCGCCAGCGGTGTCAAACGGCTGCTCCCATAACTTCTACCACTCATCTTCGAAGTGGTTCGCATAAACCTCGATGTCTCGATCCCCCTCAAACGAGACCCGCTCAACTCTAAACGAGTGTGGGTCCAGATGTTTAAAGCCAACCTCGACTACGAGAGGGCCTTCAGTTTCTCGTGTCACCGTCCGCTTGACCTCCTCCTGGAACACCAGGACCGTCTCTTCACTATCCCATATCCCAGTACCAGGCTCTTTGTACGAAAGTTCACAACGAAACGTCAAGGAGACCGCTAGTTCGACTTCGGCATGGCTCCGATCTAGAGATATAATCTCCAAATCTCCAGCCTCCTCGCCAAACTCCACATCGATCAGCTCAAGCTCTTCGACCTCTCCTTCTTCATCGCCCAAGAACGCGCCACGGTCAGGAAACTCTTCCTTCGCCTTCTTAAGAATAGACCCGTGAGCCGCCTGAATCATCTCCCGGACAAATGCCGATAGCGCCTCCTCAGATGCGAATAAGGCGTTCAAGTACTCCGCCAGATCGTTGAAGTGATGGAGCGCCTCGTCCCTCTCACAGGCCACCCCAACTCCCTTGTCTCTCGACACGATGGCCAGATCCGACTCTTCTTGTGTGCACCACTCCCGCAGGGTCTCAAGCACCAACGCGTCCGGGCCTTGTTCTTAGCCGGTCCGAAGGGAGGTTGCCTCGCAAAGTAGGCATCAAGTACCGGCGAAAGTACGGAAGCTGGCACATCGAGGACCGCTATCTTCGCGACTTCCATGTACTGATTAAGCTGACCAACAAGCTCGTCTCGGATTCGTGCCACGTCGAGTTTGCCGAAGAGTGCCTTGACGCGGGGTAAGTCCGAGTTCTTCAGTACCGGGCCTGGCTTCACTGACGCAACCGCACCATCCACATGGCTCCGAATGCTCGTCTCAATCTCCCGGAGAGTCAGGTCGGTCAAGAAGACCTGGATTCTGCCTGCAGAAGCCAAAGACATCAGCGACTTGAAGCGGGTCGATTTGTAGTTGAAGTTCTCCCGGACAAATACCTCGGTATCCAAGAAACGCGCGGCACTCCCTTGTTCATTGCAGTCATGATGACTTGCCCGCCATTCAACTCGTTGCTCCGGGAACCTCAGTGACGGGCGTGACATCCGCGCCCCCCCCCCGATGCGAGTGACGCGCAGGAATCAGCCCTGACGTGACAGCGGAGCCGGAATCCGAGCTCACGTAGTAGCAGTGCATGAACCGCCAGTATGCGAGTTAGCCTTGGTACGATAAGGCGATGAACACGCTTGGAAAAGGCGCCCCTCAAGCGCCCCGCCCGGATCGGAGCGAAGAAGCGCCTCGCCCACGATCGAAGCGTCGACGACGGTCACCGGCCGTCCCTGCCTTCGCGGACGAGGTCGGCGGCCGACACGCTGAGGTCGACGCGGGGAAGCGCTTGCAGGCGTTCCAGGAACCGCCTGCGGGCCGGGATGTCCAGCACGTAATCGCTCACCGGACAGGCGCTCGGCGGCGGCTCGCTTCTACCGCGCCTGGTAGAGCTCTTCGGAGACATGACGGAGCACGATCGTACGCTGCGGCTCCGGGCTCTCCGATTCACCCCACACCGGCGCTGCGCTGGTTTCCCGAATGCGGTCCGCCCCTCTGCGCCCTTCGCTCGGAACACCGTGCAGGCAGGCCTGCAGCGCCAACCGCGCGGCGTCCGATGGCCGCCCGCGCGTCGCGCTTCGCCCGTTCTCCCATGGCCTCGTTCAACCCGTGGGACAGTCTGACGCTCAACTGGTCGCGCACTCGCTCGAACCTCCCCGACATCATTGTAATGCAACGTCATGCGGGGGCCGCGCTGCCGCGGGGCCGCCGCCTCGGCGATGGTGTCGGCGTAGTAGCCGGTCTGCGGCCGGAACAGGGCGGCGTCGGGCCGGCCGGGGTCTCGAGTGCCGGCCGCGCCTCCGTAGGTCGTGATCTGATCGGCGTGGATGGCGAGAACATCGCCCAGGGTCAGGTAGTCTCGCATCACTTCCCGAGCTTCTCGTAGAGAGCTGCGAATCGGGCGTGGCTGCGCTGATAGGCGGCCATCACATGCGGGCGGGCCGTGCCCTGCCTGCGCTGCTCGAGCAGCGCGGCGATCGCTTCGTCGACCAACGCCTGGATCTGGCGGCCCTCGTCCCTGGCCAGGGTCCGCAATTCGTCGAGGAGGACACTGTCCACCTGAGTGGCGAATCTCCGGCGCGTCGGCATCGTGGCTTCTCCTGCGCACATCGAACGACCGAACTCGTTCCTTGAAAATGTCCAGATCATAGCTGCAATCGGTCCGCCCAGCCGGGGCGGGGGGCCGCAGCCGCTCGCGGGGAACGGCCGAGCGCGAGGCTTCGGCCCCCCCTCACGGCAGGGTGTAGGCCAGCAGCATAATCCCCTCGGCCACCGTCACGTACTGCTTTCCGTCCTTCCCCATGTGGGGTGATCGGGTTGGTGCCGCTGATCATCTGCTCGGACTCGACGCTCCACACCTCGGGCCCGGTCTTCGCCTCGTGGCGCGGAAGCGCCGGTCGCTGGCCCCCCGATGAAGAGCACGCCCCCGCGGTGGAGGTCGGGCCGCCCCTTCTGCGAAAGGGAGGCGCCGATCAGCAGCTACACGAGCACGACCCGGGCGTGATGCCCGGCGACCGATGCCAGCGCCGAATCGCGGGTCAGCAGCGGTGCGTCAAGACTCTCGGCGAGCGCCAGATAGGCGGCATCGCAGGCCGTCAGGTTGTGGCGAAGCTGCCACATCCGTTCCAGCAGCGGCCGATGTCCGTGGCGCTCGATGGACATGGCCGCCAGAATCCCGACCGAGGCGCGGCCGCGGCGCCCGTCGATGTCGCCGTGCAGGGCACAACGTCTGAGCGCGTGGGCGACCTCGACGTCCAGCATGTGGGGCGCGTGCAGCGGGTCGTCGCCATCGAGGAGGCGCTCCCCGAGCGCGACGCCCGCATCGGAGCGAAGAAGCACCTCGACCACGACCGAAGCGTCGACGACGATCACCGGCTGTCCCGACCTTCGCGGATGAGCTCGGCGGCCGACACGCTGAGCTCGACGCGGGGAAGCGCTTGCAGGCGCTCCAGGAACCGCCTGCGGGCCAGGATGTCCAGCACGTAGTCGGCCACGGACAGGCGCTCGGTGGCGGCTCGTTTCTCCAGCGCCTGGTAGAGATCTTCGGGGACATCACGGAGCACGATCGTTCGCTCCGGGCCTGGGCTCTCGGACGTGCCCCACGGCGCAGCGCCGGTCTCGCGGACGCGGTCCGCCCCTGTGCGCCCGTCGTCAGGGGCACCCAGCAGGTACTGCTGCAGCGCCAGCCGCACGACGTCCGACGGCCGACGCGAGTCGCGCTTCGCCCGTTCCCCAACGGCTTCGTTCAACTCGCGGGGCAGCCTGACGCTCAACTGGTCGCGCATTCGCTCTACCCTCCCTCACGTCATTGTAATGCAATGCCATGCAAGACCGTCGGGGCGGGTGGCATTGGACGGACGCGATCGCCACGGCGGCCGTGCGCACGTCCTTCAGACGGGCGCGCATGGCAGCGCCGTCGCTGCGGGAGGGGGCGATTCCCCCTCGCTGGCCCAGCATGGTGGGGATGGACCGCGCCGCGCGGCTTGTTCCGCGCCGTCGGTTCGGGATAGAGTCTTCCGTGGATGAGACTCTCGGCCTTGAACTTCCTCTCCTTCGAGAACCGCACCCGACACTCGGCCGCCTTCCTGTGGTTCGCCGTGTTCATCGCCCTGCAACTGGTCGCGCTCTTCGCGTTCGTGCGGTATTTCTTCAGGTGGACCTGGGACCAGCAGGTGTCGTCGGGCATCCTGGCGATCGTGCTCACGGGCCTCGTCTGCAGTCTGCTGCTCTGCTTTGGAGAGTATCTCTTCCACCGCTACCTGCTCCACATCGAGACCGTGAGGTTCCTCCGCGCCTTCTGCACGAGCCACCTCGCGCACCACAAGCTGACCGCGATCGGCTTCGATGACGGGAAGAAGACCGTTCGGAGCGCGTATCCGATCTGCGACGTGGCCCACGACGACCAGGCCACGTTCCCGCCCTGGGGGTTGATTCCCGCCTTCGCGGCGTTCACGCCCTTCTTCGCGCCTTTCGCATTCTCATTCCCGGGCATCCCGATACTCATTGGCGGGTACGCCGCCATCGCGATGGCCCTGTTTCTGTACGAAACGATCCACGTCGCGCATCACCTGCCATACGATACGTGGTGGAAGCCGAAATTGAACAACCGGATGTTCGGCAGGGTGTGGCGCAAGGTGTACGGATTCCACCAGGCCCATCACGCGAACTACCGGTGCAACCTGAACGTGGCCGGGTTCTTCGGTATCCCCGTCGCGGACCTGGTGTTCGGCACGTACAAACAGCCGGACCAGCTTCTTCTGGATGGTGCGCGAGCCACGAAAGAGGCCGCCCGAAAGCTCACCCCCCGGCCCCGCTGGCCCATCGCGTGGCTCGACCGGGTCGTCTTCAAGAGACGGCGCTGGATGTCGAAACGCAACTGAGACGCGCGCCCAAGGCACAGGTCCTCGCGAGCCTCGACCATCCGAATCCGGCAGCCTACCAGGTGCTGAGATCCGTGACCGCGCCCGCCGAGACCAGATAGATGTAGAGATCCGTGAAGACCACCCAGCCGAGGCTGCTCCAGGCGAACAGCATGTGCCGCTCGTTCAGCCAGGTCGAACCCCTCCACAGGCGGTGCCGCGGCGAGACCACCCCCTTGCACGAGAAACAGTCCAGCTTCCCGCCGACGAGATGACGCCACGAATGACACCCGAACGTGTAGCCCGTGATGAGGCCGGCATTGACCAGCATGACCACCGTGCCGACGCCGATGCCGAACCGGCCGTCACGAAAGAACGCGGCCAGGCCCTCCCACCAGAGGCACGCGAGGACGAAGAGGGCGGCGTACAGCGTGTAGCGGTGCAGGTTCTGGAACCACAACAGCCGGGTCTCTCCCCGGTACTGCGCGGGCAGGCCCCGGACGGTGCACGAGGGCGGGGTCATCGCGAAGGCCTTGTAGTAGGCGCCGCGGTAGTAGTAGCAGGTGAAGCGGAATGCGATCGCCAGGGCCGGAATGAAGAACGCGGGCGACCGTGGAAGAAACGCCGGCCACCACGCGGGGAACGCACCGAGCCAGGCAACGTCCACCGGCACGGACCCCGGATAACCCGAGACCGGCGTGAGGAGCGGCGGCGCAACAACCGGGCTGATATGGGATCGAACCAGACGTGCGCCGGGTAGAACGCACGGAACATCAGATAGCCGAACAGCACGGCCAGACCGAATGCGGTGGCGGCGGGGGCCGCCCACCATCGGTCCATGCGTTGCGTGCTGGCGAATCCCCCGCTGACCGCTACCGACCCGACGTCCGCGCTCATTTGCAGATCTCCTCCCGATTCATGTGGTCATCCGGGCCGCGACCATCTCTCACGGCAGGGTGTAGGTCAGCAACGTGGTCCCCGCGGCCACCGCGACGTACTGCTTGCCGTCCGTCCCCATGTAGGTGACGGGATTGGCGCCGCTGATCATCTGCTCGGTCTCGACGCTCCACAGCTCGCGCCCGGTCGCCGTCTCGTAGGCGCGGAAGCGCCGGTCGCTGGCCCCCCCGATGAAGAGCACGCCGCCGGCGGTCGAGGTCGGCCCGCCCTTCTGCGAGTTGGGGGCGCCGGTCAGCAGGCCGGGGGGCGCGCCCTCGACGGTGCCGAACGGGATCATCCACGCGATCTCGCCGCGGTTGACGTCCACCGCGACCAGCCGCGACCAAGGCGGCTGCCAGCAGGGCCAGCCGTCGACGGACATTCGGGTGACGACGTGCCAGTAGATGCGGCGCGACTCGGGAGGACCGACGTAGCCGCGGCGGTCGGGAGCGTCCTCCACCTTCACGAGCTGGCTGATGTGGCCGGTGTCGGCGTAGTTGATGATGTAGTAGCCGAGGCTCGGGTCGAAGGTGCCGCCGGTGAACTCGGTCCCGCCGCCGGTCGACGGGAACACGAGCGCGCCCTCCTCGGACGGCGGCGTGAAGGGGCCGCGGTTGCGCCCGCCGTCGTACTGCATCAGCAACTCGCGGCACGCGGCGGTGTGCTCCGGCGTCACCGTGGCGATGTCGTCCATCGTGAAGCGGATGCGGCCGAAGGGCGGCGGCTTCACCGGGAACGGCTGGGTCGGCGAGTAGTACTCCCCGGGCATGTCGCCGGCCGGCACCGGGCGCTCCTGTATCTCGTAGATGGGCTCGCCGGTGACGCGGTCGAAGATGAACAGCACCGGGTACTTCGTCACGACGCCGACGGCGGGAATCGTCTCGCCGTCCCGCTCGACGTCGAACAGGATGGGCGGCGCCGGCATGTCGAGGTCCCACAGGTCGTGGTGGACGGCCTGGAAGTGCCACAGCCGCTCTCCCGTCAGGGCGTCCACCGCGACGATCGAGTCGGAGAAGAGATTGTCGCCGGGGCGGTCCATGCCGTAGAAGTCGTTGTGGGCGGACCCCAGGGGCATGTAGAGGATGCCGCGCTCCTCGTCGATGGTGAAGAACGACCAGGTGTTGGCGCCGCTGACGTTGCGCCACGAGCCGTCGAGCCAGGTGTCGTTGCCGAACTCGCCGGGCCGGGGCACGGTGTGGAAGGTCCAGACGAGGTCGCCCGTCCGCAGGTCCCACGCGCGCACGTCGCCGGCCGGTCCCTTCGAGCCCGTCTCGTCGGCGTTGTGGACGCCGGTGAACACGAGGTGCTTCCACACGGCCACCCCCGACGAGATGCCGTAGTGCATGTTCGGGAAGCCGTTCATCACGTCGGGGGTCTTCAGATCGACGTAGCCATCGTTGCCGAAACGGGCGTTGGGGACGCCGGTCGCCGCGTCGAGCGAGATCAGCTCGCCCTCCTCGGTGCCGAACACGATCTGCGGGGACGTCCGGTCGTCGCCCTCCCAGTACGCCAGGCCCCGCATGGAGCCGCCCGTCCAGTGCAGCTGGTGCTCGGGCGAGTTCCAGTCGCCGGGGGCCGTGTATTCCCAGAGCTCGTCACCGGTCTCCGGCTCGAGGGCCACCACGCGGTAGTACGGGAACGACAGGTACAGCACGCCGTCGACCATGAGCGGCGTCGACTGGGCGGGCCGCGACGGGACGCCCGGCTTCGTCATCTCGTACCGCCACGCCGGCACCAGGGTCGAGACGTTGTCGATGTCGATCTGCGTCAACGGCGAGTGGCGCTGGTTGCCGGCGTCCCGTCCCCAGTGCTGCCAGTCGTCCTGCGCGTGCGCCGGCGGGGCGACGAGGGCCGCGGTCATCAGCAGCCAGAGAAAAGGCCGTGCGGCGTGGTGACGTATCGTCGAGCTGATGGTCATGAGTCGAGGGCTCCTCGCCAGAATTGCCTACCGCCCCAAAATTGTTGCACAGAAGACGAGCCGTAACGAGCCCGAGGCTCTCTCCCCACCCCGCGCCGAACTGGCCGGCAGGGCTGTCGCCACGGACATCCCGCACCTCGGCGAGAGTCGCACGTCCCGGCGATCAGGCCGGGCCGGCCGCACGCACGGCTTCACCCACGGTGTCGGCGTATGCCCGGAAATTGTCCCGGAACAGCGCCACCAGCTTCGTCGCCGCCTCGTCGTAGCTGCCGGGATCGCTCCAGGTCGATCTCGGGACGAGGATGTCACTCGACACGTCAGGACATGCAGTGACGACCCGCAGCCCGAAGAACGGTTCCCGCTCGGTCGGCGCGGTCGTCAGCACGCCCGCGTGTATTGCCCTCAGGATGGCCCGGGTGTCGGCCAGCTCGATTCGCCGGCCGACGCCGTGCGGCCCACCGCTCCAGCCGGTATTGACCAGCCAGACGCTCACCCCGTGTTCGACGATCTTCTCCGACAGGAGCGAGGCGTACTTTCCCGGATGCCAGACGAGAAACGGTCCGCCGAAACAGGGCGAGAACGTCGCTTGCGGTTCGCTGACCCCGACTTCGGTACCGGCCACCTTGGCCGTATAGCCGCTGATGAAATGGTATTCGGCCTGTTCGGGCGTCAACCGGCTGACCGGCGGCAGCACGCCAAATGCATCGCAGGTGAGGAAGATGATGTGCTTCGGGTGATTCGCGACACACGGACGGCGTATGTTCGGAATGAACTCGATCGGATAGGCGCCACGGGTATTCTCCGTGATGCTGCTGTCGGCGAAGTCGACATGATGGTCGGATGCGTCGTAGACGACGTTCTCCAGCACCGCGCCAAACCGGAGCGCCTCGAAGATTTCCGGCTCGGCCTCCCGGGTCAGGTAGATGGCCTTGGCGTAGCAGCCGCCCTCGATGTTGAAGATGCCCGTGTCGCTCCAGCAATGCTCGTCGTCCCCGATCAACGCGCGCTTCGGGTCGGCCGAGAGCGTGGTCTTGCCCGTCCCCGAGAGACCGAACAGCACGGATGATTCGCCGGTTGCCGGATCCGCGGTCGCCGAGGAGTGCATCGACAGGACGCCGCGCTTCGGCATCAGATAGTTCATCAGCGTGAAGACCGCCTTCTTCATTTCGCCCGCGTACTGCGTACCGAGAATCACGACCTCCTGCCGTTCGAGGCTCAGGTCCACACTGGTCTTCGACGTCATCCCGGTCGTGTACCGGTTGGCCGGGAACGCCCCCGCGTTGAGAATGACGCAGTCGGGAGCGCCGAACGCCTGTAACTCCTCCCGCGTCGGCCGGATCAACATGTTGTGCATGAACAGCGCGTGATACGGGCGGGCGCAGATGACGCGCACCTTCAGCCGATACGCCGGGTCCCAGCCGGCGAAAGCATCTACGCAGTAGAGTACCGGCCGGCTGTTGAGGTAATCGAGCGCGCGCTCACGATTCACGCAGAAGGTCATATCGTCGAGAGCGATATTGACACTGCCCCACCAGACGTCGCCGGACGATTCAGGATGTCTCACGACGCGCTTGTCCTTCGGCGAACGGCCGGTCTTGTCGCCGGAGTACGCGATCAAGGCGCCGGTATCGGACAGGGTCGTCCGCGCGTCGTGCAGAAAGGCTTGTTGATACAGCACCGGGGGGGCGGCATTTCTGTGGATCGTCTCGACATCGAGCCCGTACTCACGGAGATCGAACATCCTCGCTCCTCTCGATGGCACGTCCTGCGTGACCGTACGCAGTCGCCCGTTACGCTCTCTCGTCACGCCCGGTCAACCGGGCCGAAAGCACGCTGCAAGGTGCTCGTCGCTGAAATCGGCCAGGAGCAGGTACTGATTCCAATCGCCAGGGCAATCGACACGTACAGGACGCCGTCGACCCATGAGCGGGGTCGACCGGCACGGCCGGGACGGTACCGCATCCCGCCGATCCCGGTGCAACGCGGGTTCCTCCACCGGCCGCCGGTCAGTGCGCGAGGTGCTGCGCGAACCAGTCGACCAGCGCGGTCATCGCGAGCTCGGCGTCGGCGCCGCGGAACCCGTGGCCGGCGTCGGGGATGACGATCACCTTCGACTCGACCCCGTGCTCCTGCAGCGCCGCGTACATGTCGTGGCTGTTGCTCACCGGGACCAGGCCGTCGGCGTCGCCGTGGATGAGCAGCGTGGGGGGATCGTCTCCCGACACGTGAGCGATGGGAGACACCGAATGGGCGTCGGCGGGATCGAAGTTCAGGGCGGGGAACCGGGCGTTCCCGACCGCCGGGTCGATGCCGCGCGCCAGCGGGCGCAGGTCGACCGGCGGGTAGTAGGCCACCACCGCCGCCACCCGGTTGCCGGTCCGGAGCACCGCGTCCTCGGCCGACGGGTCCCCGGCGTCGGACGCCAGCCCGAGCATCAGCGACAGGTGTCCGCCGGCGCTCCCGCCCCAGACGCCGAGGCGGTTGGGATCGACGCCCAGCCGCCGTGCGTTGAGCCTGACGTAGCGCACCGCGCGGCGGACGTCGGGGACGATCTCGGGCAGGATGAACTTCGGGCTGCTGCCGTGCCGGACCGCGAGCACCGTGAATCCGGCGTCGAGCAACGCCTGATACCGCCGTTGCGACGCCCCGTGCGGCCGCCACGCCGAGCGCCAGCCGCCGCTGACCATGTTCAGCACGGCGGCCCCGTTGGCGTCGGCCGGGGTGAACACGTCGAACGTCAACGCCATGCCGTACTTGTGGCCGTACACCACGTCCGGCGTGACGGTGACGTCCTGGGCGAACGCGGCGCCCGCGGTGAACACGGCGAGGACGGCGACGACGGCTCTCAGTCTCGACATGGGGATCTCCTTGCTGTCGCTCGTGCGCCTGCCGCCACCTCGGCATCTTCGCCTGCGACACCTCCTGCATCCCGAGCACGGCTCGGTGCGCTCATTCTATCTCTCCCCGGACCGCACCGGCATGCCGCGAAACCACCAGCGTGCCGCGAAACTCCCGGGGCTCGAACCGGTGTTGCGCCGGCAGCATCGGGATTGTGCGGCCATTTGTGCGAGAATTCCCACATGGCAACGAACCTGGCGATCCGCCCCGATCTGCTGGAGCGCGCCGTGGAGCTGAGTGGAAAGCGAACCAAGACCGCGGCGGTGACGCTGGCCCTGCAGGAGTTCATCGCGCGCCGGGAGCAACAGCGGTTGCTCGAGCTCTTCGACTCGCTCGATTGGGATCCGGCGTTCGACTACAAGGCGGAACGCTCGCGCCGATGAGCCTCTTCGTCGACACCAGCGTCTGGTCGCTCGCCTTTCGGCGGGACTCGTCGGGCGACGCGCCCGAGCCCGGCCGTCTGCGCGAGGCGCTCGCATCCCGGGAGGCGGTCCACACCACCGGGATCGTCCTTCAGGAGCTGCTCCAGGGCTTCCGCGGACCCACGGCCCGCGACTCGATAGTGGAGCGCTTCGCGTCGTTGCCGATGATCGTGCCGAACCGGGAGGATCACTTGGCGGCGGCCGACATCCGCAATGCGTGCCGCCGTCGTGGGGTCCAGCTCGGTACCATCGACGCCCTGCTCGTGCGCCTCTGTCTCCATCACGACCTGGAGCTGCTCACCACCGATGGCGACTTCCACCACGCCGCGCGACATACCGCGCTACGGATCTGGCGTCCACCGCGCCGGGAGATCGACTGAGAACGAGTCCACCCGTTGACAGCTCCACCCCGGGGGGGGACGACCGCTCGATCCACCCGTGCGGAACCGGGGTCGAGCCCGGTCCCGAGCCCCCCGGTCACAGCGCCGGGGTCCGCTCGTGCCAGTCCGTCGCCTGCTCGTAGGCGTGCGCGAGCGCCAGCACGTCGACCTCGCCGAGGGCGGGGCCGCAGAGCTGCAGCCCGATGGGCAGGCCCTCGCGGCTGAAGCCGCACGGGACGCTGATGGCGGGCGTGCCGTACCCGTTGAAGGGCGCCGTGTTGCGAATCAGGACCGCGGTCGCCTCGCGCGGCGACGCCTGCGCCGCCTCGATGCTGACGGGAAGCTCCACCAGCGTCGGCGTGACCACGACGTCGACCTCGTCGAACGCCGCGGCAATCGCCTTCCTCACGAGCGCGAGCTGATAGCGCGCCTCGGCGTAGTCGGCCGCGGACATCCCGGCCCCGCCCTCGATGCGCGCCAGCGTGCTCTCGTCGTACAGGTCCCGCCGCTCCTCGAGGAGCTCGGCGTGGTAGGCGTACGCCTCGACCCCGACGGTGCGGATCTCCGGCAGCGCCGGCAGCTCGACGTCCCGCGTGCCCGCCGTGAGATCGCCGAGGACGTCGAGGGCCCGCTCGACGGCGGCCAGGACCTGCGGGTCCACGTCCTCGTAGTACGCCCGGGGCACGCCGAGACGCAGCGCCGACGTCGGCCGGCGGAGCGCGCCCGCGTAGTCGGGAATCTCCGCCTCGATGCTGGCGATGCCCCGCGGGTCGTAGCCCGCCATCGCCTGCAGCATCAAGGCGGCGTCGGCCACCGACCGGCACATCGGGCCGACGTGGTCGAGAGAGACCGAGAGGGGAACGATGCCGCGAATGCTCGCCAGCCCGTAGGTCGCCTTCAGGCCGACGATGCCGCAGTGCGCGGCGGGGATGCGGACCGACCCCCCGGTGTCGGTGCCGAGGGCGCCGGCGCACAGCCGCGCCGCGACCGCCGCGCCGGAGCCGCCCGACGACCCGCCCGGGATGCGATCGGTGTCCCACGGGTTGCGCACGGGACCGGACAGGGTGAACGCCGACGTCCCGCCGTAGGCGAACTCGTGCAGGTTGAGCTTGCCGAGGACGATCGCGCCCGCCGCCTCGAGCCGCGTCACCATCTCGGCGTCCTCGTCGGGGACCCGGTCCGCGTACACCGCGCTCCCCGCCGTCGTCCGCACCCCCGCGGTGTCGATGTTGTCCTTCAGCCCGATCGGGATGCCGTGCAGCGGGCCGCGCCACCGGCCGGCCGCCAGCTCCGCCTCGAGAGCCCGCGCGCGCTCGAGGGCGCGCTCCTCGGTCACCGTCACGAAGGCGTTGAGCCGGGCGTCGAGACGCCGGATGCGTGCAGTGTAGGCCTCAACGAGATCCACCGGCGAGAGGTCGCCGCGGCGAACCAGGCGCTGCGCCTCGGCGATGGTCAGGTCGGTCGGATCGGTGGCCTGGGCGAACGCGGGACGGGTCGCCAGGCAGGCGGCCCCGGCGGCGCTCGTCGTGAGGAAGTCGCGTCGGGTGAAGGTGGTCGGCATGTCATGTCCTTCGTAAGCGGCCGCGAGTTGCCGAAGTCGAGTTGCGACGCCGCCGCGACCGGATGGTCGCGCAAGCTCCTTGGTGTCCGTATCAGTGGTTGGCGAAATAATTCAGGGCGACTTTCTTCCCGGGTCACGGGCGCTTTCACCATGCGAGATATTTCGCGAACTTCGCTGGCAGGACACTAGCCCGGAGGCCGGGTTGCGCCGCCTGAAGACGCCGGCGGACCGAAGTACTTGTCGAGAATCCACTGCGGCTGCCAGCGGTCGGGCCGGCGGTCGCGGCCGGTCAGATCGCGCCGGAGCGGCAGGGGATCGGTGACCGCGAGCGGGGCCGCGTCGGCCATCGCCGCCCGCCAGCCCTCCAGCAGCGCCTCGAGCCGGGCCAGCGTCTGCCCGTGCGCGGGGTCGGTGGCGAGATTGCGCAGCTCTTCGGGATCCTCGGCGAGGTCGAAGAGCTGCCGGTGGTTGACCTTCGGATAGACGATCAGCTTGTACCGCTCGTCGCGCACCGCGCGCATCAGGTCCCGGTAGGGCAGGAACAGGCTCCGCCGCCACGCCGCATCGCCCTCCCCCGACCACAGCGCCGCCAGGTCGCGGCCGTCGATGCCGGGCGGCGTCTCGGCGGAGCCCAGGGCGAGCAGGGTCGGGAACAGGTCGAACAGATAGGTGAAGGCGTCGGTCGAGCCGTGCGGGATGCCCGGTCCACGGACAATCAGCGGGCAACGCATCGAGTGCTCGTACAGGTTCTGCTTGCCGAGCAGCCCGTGGCTTCCCATTGCCAGCCCGTGGTCGGCGGCGTAGACGACCACGGTGTTCCCGGCCTGTCCGTTCTCCTCGAGCGCCGCGAGAATCCGCCCCACCTGCTCGTCGAGGTGGGTGATCAAGCCGTAGTACTCGGCCAGCTGATCGCGGATGACCTCCGGCGTCCGCGGCCACGCGGCCAGGTTCTCGTCGCGGACGTTCAGGACGCCGTGGTCGAACGGGTGCTGGGGCATGTAGTTCGCCGGCAGCGGCAGGTCGCGGCGGTAGTACCGCTCGCGGTACTCGGGCGGCGGCTGGCGCGGATCGTGAGGCGCCATGAACGGGACGTAGGCGAAGAACGGCTCGTGCGGCTGGTCCGGTCCGTCCCCCTCCAGGGCCGCCTGCTCGCCCAGAAAGGCGATGACCGCGTCGGCGAACAGCTCGCTCGAGAACGCCTCCCCCACGCGCCGACGGACCAGCTCGCCGTCCTCGATGTCCTGGACCGTCACCTGCGTGTGGTCGGCCATGCCGCCGAGGTATACCGCCGTCCCGCGGTCGAAGCTCCGCAGCAGCGCCTCTTCCCCGTTGTGCCACTTGCCGGTGATGAAGGTGCGGTAGCCCGCCGCCTCGAGCTGGCGAGGCAGGGTCGGGACCCCCCGCATGTCGTTCGGCGAGCGCATCCAGCTTCGGCCGGTCAGCACCATCGCCCGGCTCGGCACGCACACCGCGCCGCTGTTCGAGCCGAACGTGTAGTTGCGCCGGAAGCTGAACCCCTCGTCGGCCAGCCGGTCGAGGTTCGGGGTGTCGATGAGCTCGTTCCCCCAGGCGCGGATGGTGTCGGGCCGCTGGTCGTCGGCGAACAGGAACAGGATGTTGGGCCGCGCGGCCGGCGGCGGCGCCGCGGCGCTTCCCGGCTGGGCGGCCAGGGGAAGGGCGGCGAGCAGGAAGGCCACGGCCGCGGCCGGCAGGATCGCCCGCCAGCGGAACGAGCCGCGCAAGAGTCCCGGCGTACATCTCATGGTCGTCGTCTCCGCTTGGATCGGCCCGGCTCGGCCGGCGCCCCGTCCCGGATTCGCCCGACCATACCGACGCCACGGGCGACCGTCAAGCGAGCGTCGGCTTGAAACGGAGTCCGCCCACCACGCGCCATGTGCGGATCCATGCCATGATGGATGGTTGTGTCTCACCGCGTGCGGGGACGCGCGCGATTCAGAGGAGCCGAGATGATTCGCACTGCCGTCGCTTGCGCCGCCCTGGTGTGCCTGTTCGCCGGAAGCCGGACCACCGCCCAGGAGGTACAGCGATCAGCCCTCCACGACTACCGCGCAGTGACCGTGGCCGACGGCCTCGACACCCCCTGGTCCATCGCCTGGCTGCCCGACGGCGACATGCTCGTCACCGAGCGCCCGGGACGCCTGCGCATCGTGCGCGACGGCACGCTGCTGCCCGACCCGGTACCGGGCGTCCCCGAGGTGGTCGCGAGGGGCCAGGGCGGACTGTTCGAGGTGCTCCCGCACCCCGACTTCACGACCAACCGCCTGCTGTATCTGAGCTACGCGCGGCCGACGGAAGAGGGCTCGACGACAGCGGTCATCAGGGGCCGGTTCGAGGACGACCGGCTCACCGGCGTCGAGGACGTCTTCGAGGCGCAGTCCCGGGGCGGCGGTCACTACGGGGGGCGGCTGGCCTGGACGCCCGACGGCTACCTCTTCGCCTCGGTGGGCGACCGGATGGCGCGCACGCGGGGCGACCTGGCGGCCCACCCCGCGCAGGACCCGTCGAACCATCACGGCGTCACCGTCCGCCTCCACGACGACGGCCGCGTGCCCGACGACAACCCGTTCGTCGGGCAGCCAGGCACCCTGCCCGAGATCTGGAGCTACGGCCACCGGAACCCGCAGGGACTGCTCGTGCACCCCGAGACCGGCGACCTCTGGGCCCACGAGCACGGCCCGCAGGGCGGCGACGAGCTCAACCTGATACAACCCGGCCTGAACTACGGCTGGCCGGTCATCGGCTACGGCGTGAACTACGGCAGCGGAACCGCGATCCACGCCGGGACGCGCGGCGAGGACATGGAATCGCCGGTCCACTTCTGGGTCCCCTCCATCGCCACCTCCGGCCTGATGGTCTACACCGGCGACCGCTTCCCGGACTGGAACGGCAGCTTCTTCGTGGGCGGGATGGCGGGACAGCAGCTCGCGCGCCTCACGCCGAGCGTCGACCGGCCGGGACGGATCGAGCTCGAAGAGACGCTCGCCTACGGCATCGGCCGCGTGCGGGACGTCCGCCAGGGACCGGACGGCTACATCTACCTCGCCGTCGAGCAACGCAGCGCGCCGAGCCAGGTGGTGCGGCTCGAGCCGGTGGCGCGCCGCTAGGAGTCTTGCGCCGTGGAACGGCGCGGACTCCTGGAGGGTTGGTTGGACCCCCAGCGGAGCCGCAGGCGACGATGGGCGGGCCTGGGACGGCGGGCCGTGGAACCCGCCGTGCCCCTGCTGTCCGAGCCGTCAGCGAACGAGGAAGATGCCGACGACTCGCCACTCGTCCGATTCCGACACCGCCGTGACCCGCTCGCGGGCGGCCGGCCGCAGCTCGTAGACGCCGTCGAACTCGAACACGAAGTAGTCGCCCGGCGGCGCATCGGGCACCGTCGTCAGGCGCTGGGTGCTGCTCAGGGTTCGAGACTCGAGAGCCCCGAGCAGGGCCTGCCGCTCTTCCATGAGGCCCCGAAACTCCTCGGCCGTCAGGCTCTCCCGGAAGAAGCTCCCGGTCGCCGCGTACGCCTCCGAGTAGTCCCCGGCGTCGAGCAGCATCAGCCACGCCTCGACCGACTCCCGCGCCGCTTCCTCGTCCGTCTGCATGTCGACGACCGACGGCCCTGTCGGGCTGCCGCCGTCGTCACCGCACGCCGCAGACCCCGTGACCGCAACCACGAGCAGCATCGCCACCCGCATCCTGGACCGACGTGCTGTCATCTCCGTCCCTCCAATCGAAGCATGCGGATGCTGTCCGTGTGTTGTCGCGCCATCGGTTGACCCTCGAAGACGCCATCCCCTGTCCATCCTCCCCACCGGAACCGTCCACCGCAAGGAGATCCGTCGATCAGGGCAGCGGGGTCCCGGGGACGATGCCGTGCAGGAGCTCGGTCATGGGCAGGCAGAGGATGCCGTCGATGCAGCCAGGTGCTCTTGCCGGTTCCACGCGGGCCGAACAGGAAGAAGTGCCCCGGAGGCGGGCGCAAAATGTCCTCGCTATTGCCACAATGCGAGCGATTATGGCAACTTCGGCGGCGAAATCCGAGGGTGGTGTCGGGCCTGCAAGGTGCACCGTGGGCGCCGGGGGCGGTGCCAGCCGTGCTTCGTCACGACAACCTGTCGATCCGCACGAGCGAGGCGCCGCGGGCCGTCGTCACCGCCGGCGCAACCCCCATCGCCACCCCGCAACCACCAGCACGGCTACGGCCAGCACGACTCCCGCGCCGAGGACGATGGTCCGCCAGCCCACGGCCTGCTGCGGCTCGTCGAGGGGGGCAGGCGGCTCCTCCGCCGCCGCGGCCACTCCCGCCGCGACGTCGTCCGTGGCGGCGGCCGGCGGACGGCGGTCCCCGATGGCATAGAGATGGCCGGTCGTGCGGATGAACAACTGCCCCTCGGAGACCGCCGGCGAGCTGAGGACGTAGTCGTCGAAGTCGTTCTCCGCCAGCACTCCGAACTCGGGTCCGGTCCGCAGGACGGTGGTCAGGCCGTTCTCGTTGGTGACGTAGATCTTGCCGTCGGCCAGCACCGGCGACGCGCTGTAGGTGCCCCGGCCAATGCGCTCGGGTCCGTAGACCGGCGCGCCGGTCTTGGCGTCGGTCACGTAGACGATGCCGCGGTCGTTGACCACGTAGAAGTACTCGCCGTCGGTCACCGGCGTCGGCACGTCCGGCCCGTCGTCCGACGACCAGATGACGTGCGTGTCCAGCACGTCGCCCCGCCCGCCGGGCCGCAGCGCCAGCAGCGGCCGGACCCGCGTCGGCGCGTAGATCACCCCGTCGCGCACGAGCGGCGAGGCCACGATGCGGTAGTCGCGCTGCCGCGTGGGGTTCAGCCCGTCGGCCCGCCACAGCTCCTGGCCGGTCTCCGGATCGTGCCCGGTCACCGCGTCCCCGCCCGTGACGACTATCTCGGTCGTCCCGTCGTACTCGAGCAGCGCCGGCGTCGAGTACGAGTCGGGAGACTCCCGCACGGCCAGCGTCGGCCGCTCGACCCGCCAGACCGTCTCGCCGCTGAGCGCATCGATGCGCAGGACGTAGGACGGGTCGTCCGTCCGCATCCCGTGCAGCACCTGCACGAAGAGGGCGCCGCCGTGCAGCAGCGGCGACGAGGCGTAGCCCCAGTTCAACCCGAACGGGCCGTAGGACGCGGGTATGTCGCGCATCCACAGCTCGTTGCCGTCGAGATCGAAGGCCTTGAGGATGCCCGTGCCGGTCATCACCCAGACGTGCTCGCCGTCGGTCACGGGGGACGGAGACGACATGTTCTGCTTGCGGAGCCGGCGGTTCCCGCCGCTCAGGTGACGCTGCCAGATCGGCTCGCCGGTGTCCCGGTCGAGGCACCACAGCTCGATGTCGTCGTCGTCAATCGCCACGTTCAGGAAGATCAGATCGCCCCAGACGATGGGGGTCGATCCGGACCAGGCGGGCATCGGGAGCTTCCACGCGATGTTCCGCTCGGTGTCCCACTCCACCGGCAGGCCGGTCTCGGTGCTGACCCCGTCCCCGGTCGGCCCGCGCCAGGCCGGCCAGTTCTCAGCCGTGGCGACCCCGGCGGCCGAGGTCACGGTTATCAGCAGCGCCAGGGCCAAACGGGCGACGATCGGTTGCGGACGCATGATCTCCTCCGGCGGGCATCCTCGCGGCCTTTCGCGATGCCTCCCGTTCGAGAGCATACCGTTTCGACCCACTCGAACGGTCCGCTATTCCCGAACCCCACACGACTTCGGGACAGATCGTCATCGAGGGCCGGCGGGCAGAGCGAGGTCAGGCTCGCGCGCGGAGGCAGGCGCGGAAGGACACCGGCGGGTGGTGGCCGGTGATGCGTTCGACGGCATCGCCGGCGACCGAAGACGGCAATCCGCGCGCTGCGCTCGCCAACCACGCCCGTCGCCCTATCTGCCCGCGGCCTCCGCCTCCTGCCGGCGGTTGCCGGCGAGGATGTTCTCGAGGCCGTAGTTGCCCTCGTGGCACGCGAACTCGAAGATGGGCAGCGCGCTCCGCTGCATGGGCAGCTCGACCGACCACGGCCGCTCCCAGGTGTCGGGGTCGGTGACGGTGAACTCGTAGAGCAGCGTGTCGGCGTCGACGCGGGTGAAGCGCTCGACCAGCGTCCGGTTCCGGCCCGTGTTGCGCCACGTGATGTGGGTCCGGTCGTCGTTGAAGTTCACGGTCTCGACCACCAGCGTGTCGCCCTCCCAGCGGCCCCGCGAGTCGCCGACGTACTGCCGGACGCCGCCGGCCGGGGCGGGGCGCCCGTCGAGGGGGATGACGCGGACGGTGTGCATCATCTCGTTCATGACCGCGACGTGGTCGGGGGTCTGGAACAGCTGCATGTTGTTGTTGTAGACGCCCGGCAGCATGGGCGGCCCCGCGTTGCCGCTCATGAGGCAGCGGTCCGAGTTGCTGAAGTCGAGGTGCGACTCGGCGGTGTCGACGGTCGTGCTGAACGACGAGCGCGCGCCCATGGTGCGCGCCCGCTCGCGTCCCGCGTCGGTAAGGGCGGGCATGCGGCCGTCCGGGGGGTCGACGATGAGCGAGGTGCGCCGGGTGCTGACGGCGCCCGTCCCCCAGTCGAACCAGAAGATGTTGTACGAGCCGGTCTGCCCCTGCAGGCTGGGATGGTCCGGCGAGTCGAGCCACCGGCCAGGGCGCTCGCCAGCGGTGGGGATGGCGACGGTACGTTGCGCCGGCCGCTCCTCCATCGCCCGGATGCGCGCGCGCTCGTTCTCCTCGATCTCGGCCGCCTCTTCCGCGGTCAGGTACTCGCGGTCGCCGAAGCGCTCCGGGCGCTCGAGCGGGGTGCGCGTCTTGTACTCCCAGACACCCCCGAGGTCGGGCTGGCCCCAGGCCGTGCGCGGGGCCGGCTCAAGCTCCGTCTGAGCGGCGGCGGAAAGGGGAATCAGCCACGCGAAGACGACAGCCACGGATGCCACGGCAACGGACACATACCGCATCTCGACTCCTCCATCGACAGATCGACACTTCAGCGGCGGACCGGCGCGGCGGATGCGTCGGCGCCGCAGCCGCCCCACCAAGGATACCGCCGAACGCCGTCGACGGCGTTGTCCGGTTGCCCCGCGCGGCGGCGGGGCGTGACCGGAGGTCTCCCGGGCCGTGACCGAGACTGCGAGGCGGGCAGAACCGTCTTCGACCGGCGCCGGACCGAACATGAGAGAAGGAACTTCTCCGCCGCGAGGCCGGCCGGCCCGGTGCGCCGATCGCCATCCGGCCAGTCGAGGGCCGGGGTCCGCGGCCAACCGTCCGGACCACCGCTCCCCGCCGTCTCCCGAGGCGCGGTGACAGCGGCGCCCCCGGGTGCGACAATCCGACGGTGCGCTTCTTCAACACCGAGGGTCCCATCCGCCCGGACGACCACTACCACATTCCGCCCCTCGACCGCATGGACCTCGACGAGTTGCTCGGCCTGGTCCGCGACGAACGGTACTTCGTGCTCCACGCCCCCCGCCAGACCGGCAAGACGTCGGTGCTGCTCGCGTTGCGCGACCTGCTGAACGCCGGCGGCGACTGCCGGTGCGTATACGCCAACGTGGAAGCCGGCCAGGCGATGCGCGAGGACGTGGCGGAAGGCATGCGCGCTGTCTTGTCCGAGCTGGCGCTCGAAGCAAGCGTGACGCTGAACGACGAGACGCTGGAGGCCATCTGGCCCGGCGTGCTGGAACGGGCGGGGCCTGGCCAGGCGCTGCGTCAGGCGCTGCTGCGCTGGTCCATGGCCGACGCGCGGCCGCTGGTGCTGCTGATCGACGAGATCGACGCGCTGGTGGGCGACACTCTGCTGTCGGTGCTGCGGCAGCTCCGCGCCGGCTACCCGGGCCGCCCGGCCCGTTTCCCGCAGAGCGTAGTCCTGTGCGGGGTGCGGGATGTGCGCGACTACCGCATCCACTCCACCGCGCAGAACGCCCTCGTGCTCGGCGGGAGCGCCTTCAACGTCAAGTCGAAGTCGCTCCGCCTGGGCGACTTCACCGAGGCCGAGACGCGGGCCCTGCTCGCCCAGCACACGGCGGAGACCGGGCAGGCGTTCACCGAGGGGGCGCTTGAACTGATACTGACGCGCTCGGCCGGCCAGCCGTGGCTCGTGAACGCGCTCTGCCGGGAGGCCTGCTTCGACAGCGAGGCGGGCCGCGACCGCTCCCGCGCGATCAAGGAAGGCGACATCCTGGACGCCCAGGAGCGGCTGATCCTGGCCCGCGTGACCCACCTCGACAACCTGGCCGACAAGCTGCGCGAGGAGCGGGTGCGACGGGTGGTCGAGCCGATCCTGGCCGGGGCGTCCGAGTCCGCCTGGTCGACGGAGGACGTGGCCTACGTCCACGACCTCGGCCTCGTGGCGTTCGACGCCGACGGCACGCCGCGCATCGCCAACCCGATCTACGCCGAGGTGGTGCCCCGGCACCTGAACCACGCGGTGCAGATGGGACTGCCGCAGCGCATAGCGTGGTACGTCGACGCGGACGGCGGCCTCGACGTCGACGGACTGATCGCGGCGTTCCAGACGTTCTTCCGGGAGCACTCCGAGCACTGGGTGCAGCGCTTCGAGCAGTACCACGAGGCCGGTCCGCAACTGCTCCTGCAGGCCTACCTGCAACGGATCGTGAACGGCGGAGGCCGCCTCGAGCGGGAGTACGCCCTCGGCCGCGGCCGCGTGGATCTGCTGATTCTGTGGCGGCAGGGCGGGCGCACCCGCAAGTTCGTCGTCGAGTGCAAGGTCCTGCACAAGGACCCCGAGCGCACCGTCGCGGAGGGGCTGACGCAGACGCGCGGCTACATGGACCGTTGCGCCGCCGAAGCGGGCCACCTGATCGTCTTCGACCGCGCGCCGGACCGGACGTGGGAGGAGAAGCTGTTCCGCCGCGAGGCGCCGGCCGGCGCGGCCCAGGCGCCGGTCACCGTCTGGGGCATGTGACGGCGCCCTCCCACCGTTCCCTCGAGCAAGAACAGTGACGGGAATCACTTGCCACGCTGATCAACGCCGCCTCTTCGATCCCAAGACCGGCCGTGCCGCGCCCAGGAACCGCAGAAGACCGGCTGCGTCTTGGAGAAGGTAGTTGGCAAGGTCATATCAATCACTGTCCTGTTCATGAGCATCGGCAACGCCCGCTACGTCCGAGTCCGAGAGAACGGCCACGAAGGAAACACGCGGGTGCGTCGCCTTCACCTCACGGCACGACCGTAATCTCGCCCAGCGCCCAGGGGTGGTCGGCGCTGTGGAACCGGTACGTTCCGGGCGCATCGAAGGCGACGTACTCGAACAGCCCCGGCTCGATGACGCCGGTGGTCCAGCTCCCGTCCTGCGCCACGATGGTACGCTGCGTGCTCCCGTTGTTGACGAACCGCACCCGCGTGCCGGCGCTCACCCGGATCCGCTGCGGGTTGAACGCGTGCTCGTCGAGGGCGCTCCGGCTGCCGCCCAGCGACCAGGACGGGTTCTCGCGGAGGGTGCCGGTCTGAATCTCGTCGGTCTCGGTCGGGGCCGGGCCGGTCCACCGGACGAGGTCGGGCGGGTCGGCCACCGGCTCGTCGCGAGGCGCCAGCTCGCCGTCGAGGGCGAACGCCCAGAGCTCGCTCCCCATGGGCAGCGCCACGTACTGCCGCCCGTCGATGGCGTAGGTGGACGCCGGCCCGGGCCGCATCCGCAGCCCGGCCGGGGCGGCCTGGAACGCCCACAGCCGCTCGCCGGAGGCGGCGTCGTAGGCGTCGAGCTGGCCGTCGGCCGAGCCCCAGAACACCAGCCCGCCGGCCGTCGACATGGGGCCGCTCGTGGCCAGCCGCCCGCCCACGAGCTCCTGCTTCCAGGTCACGGTGTTGGTGCGCGGGTCGACGGCGGCCAGCACCCCGGTCGACTCGGGGAGGCCGAGCCGCAGGTAGCCGGCGGGACGGTTGTCCGAGATCCACGGGTCGTCGAACCGCTTGGCGAACCCCACGTGACTCCGGCCCTGCGCATAGATCAGGCCGGTCTGCGGGCTGAACGACATCGGCGTCACCCGCACCATCGGAATCGGCGAGCCGAGGGCCACCACGTGCTGCTGGTCGACCGTCGGCGGCGTGAAGAAGCTGCAGCTCAGCTCGAACGGCGGCGGCACCCGGTCGCGCCAGAACGAGCAGTCGGGAATGATGCGCTCGGCGCCCACCGGGAACGGCTGGGTGTCGGCGGTGAGCTGGCCCGGGTCCTGCGGCACCGGCCGCTGCTCGATCGGCGTCAGCGGCTCGCCGGTCTCCCGGTCGAACAGGAACAGGTACCCGTCGGCCCGGATGGCGGCCACGCCCTTGCGCATCCGGCCGTCCATCTCGACGTCGTAGAGCAGCATCGGGGTGGCGATGTCGGCGTCCCAGATGTCGTGCCGCACCACCTGGAAGTGCCAGCGGCGCTCGCCGGTCTCCATGTCGAGGGCCAGCATCGAGGCCGCGAAGAGGTTGTCGCCCGCGCGTATCTCGCCGCCGAACATCGGCACCGGGTTTCCGGTCGCGAAGTAGACCAGCCCCAGCTCCGGGTCGACCGTCCCCACCAGCCACACGCCGCCGCCCCCGACCTCCCAGATGTCGGAGTCCTGCGGCCAGGTGTCGTGGCCGAACTCGCCGGGGCGCGGGATGACGAAGAAGGTCCAGGCCACCTCGCCGGTCGCCGCGTCGACGGCCACGACCCGTCCCTGTCCCCCGCTGTCGCCGTTGGCCACGCCCACGAACACCTTGCCGGCGGCGTGCATGGGCGCGGTGGTGACCGTCTCCCCCGCCACCGCCGGGACGCTGCCGACCGTCGTCGCCCAGACCAGCTCGCCGGTGTCCTGCCGGAGCGCCGCCACCTGCACGCTCCGCAGGCCGACGAACACGAGGTCGTCGCTCAGCCCGACGCCCTGCCACGACGGCGCCATCCCGGACGCGGCGTCCTCGGCCTGCCAGCGCCACCGCGTCTCGCCGGTGGCCCCGTCGACCGCGAGCACGCTGGCCCCGGCGGTCAGATAGAGCACGCCGTCCTTCACCACCGGCGTCGAGCGCGACGACCCGCCGCCCTCGAGCCGGGTGACCCACGCGCCGCCCAGCCTGTCGATGGTGTCGGTCGAGATCTGGTCCAGCGTCGAGTAGCGCGAGCTCGTCCAGTCCCCGCCGGCCAGCGGCCAGTCCTCGGCCGCGAAGCGGCTCCCGGGCTCGGGGGGCTGCCCCTCTGCGGTTCCGGCCAGGGCCGCGGCGACGGCGGCCAGTGCGATGACGACTCCGCGGTGAAATCTGCCCATGTCGATCCGAACTGTCTTCAAGATCTTCGGCCTTGTCAAGACGAGCCTCCCGGCTGGGTGCCCGACAAGAAAGTGCGGATCCCGCGGCCAGCCGCGGCACCGACGCGCAGCCGGCCAGCTCTCGCCAACCGCACCTGGCTGCGAATCGGCACCCGGAGTAGCGCCCCCGCCCGCCACAAGAGGCCCGCCGCTGACAACGGCGGCACGCAGTGCGACAATCGGATCATGCGCTTCTTCAACACCGAGGGCCCCGTCCGTGCGGACGACCACTACCACATCCCGCCCCTTGACCGGGTGAACCTCGACGAGCTGCTCGGTCTCGTCCGCAGCAAGCGCTACTTCGTGCTCCACGCGCCGCGGCAGACCGGCAAGACGTCGGCGCTGCTGGCGCTCCGCGACCTGCTGAACGCGGGCGGCGACCACCGGTGCGTGTACATCAACGTGGAGCCCGCCCAGGCGGCGCGGGAGAACGTAGCGGAGGCCATGCGCGTCACCCTCTACCGGTTGGCGTCGGAAGAGCACGCGACGCTGGGCAGCCGCATCCTCGACGACATCTGGCCGGACGCCCTGCAAGGGGCCGGACCGCTCGGCGCGTTGCAGGCGTCGCTGGAACGCTGGTGCATGGCGGAACCGAAGCCGCTGGTGCTCTTGATCGACGAGATCGACGCGCTGGTGGGTGACACTCTGCTGTCGGTGCTGCGGCAGTTGCGCGCCGGCTATCCGGGCAGGCCCGGCCGCTTCCCGCAGAGCGTGCTCCTGTGCGGGGTGCGGGACGTGCGCGACTACCGCATCCACTCCACCGCGCAGAACGCCCTGGTCCTCGGCGGCAGCGCCTTCAACGTCAAGTCGAAGTCGCTGCGCCTGGGCGACTTCGCCGAGGCCGAGACGCGAGCCCTGCTCGCTCAGCACACCGAGGAGACCGGGCAGGCGTTCACCGACGGAGCACTGGAGCTGATCCTGACGCACTCGGCCGGCCAACCGTGGCTGGTGAACGCATTGTGCCGGGAAGCCTGCTTCGAGAACGGGGCCGGACGCGACCGATCCCGCGCCATTACCGCAGCCGATATCGTGAACGCCCAGGAACGGCTCATCCTGGCGCGCGTGACCCACCTCGACAACCTGGCCGACAAGCTGCGCGAGGAGCGGGTGCGGCGGGTCGTCGAGCCGATCCTGGCCGGGGCATCGGAGTCGGCCTGGTCGGCCGAGGACGTGGCCTACGTCCACGACCTCGGCTTGGTGGCGTTCGACGGCGACGGCACTCCGCGCATCGCCAACCCGATCTACGCCGAGGTGGTGCCGCGGCACCTGAACCACGCAGTGCAGATGGGACTGCCGCAGCGGATGGCGTGGTACGTCGACGCCGACGGCGGCCTCGACGTCGACGGACTGATCGCGGCGTTCCAGACGTTCTTCCGCGAGCACTCCGAACACTGGGTGCAGCGCTTCGAGCAGTACCACGAGGCCGGCCCACAGTTACTGCTGCAGGCGTACCTGCAACGGATCGTGAACGGCGGAGGCCGCCTCGAGCGCGAGTACGCCCTCGGCCGGGGACGCGTGGACCTGCTGATCCTGTGGCGACAGGACGGGCGCACCCGCAAGTTCGTGGTCGAGTGCAAGGTGCTGCACAAGGATGCCGAACGCACCATCGCGGACGGGCTGGCGCAGACGCGCGGCTACATGGACCGCTGCGGCGCCGAGGCGGGGCACCTCATCGTCTTCGACCGTGCGGCGGACCGAACGTGGGAGGAGAAGCTCTTCCGCCGTGAGGGCCCGGCCGGCCCTGACGGCGCCCCGATCACCGTCTGGGGCATGTAGTGCCGCCCTCCCGGAGACCCCGGGCGCGGAGCGACCCCCTCCTTCCAACTCAGCGCGCTCCCCTTCCCCACCCGACAACCGGGGCGTCAGCGGCAATGCCGAGGCCATCGGTATCGAGGTCATTCACCTGGACCGCGTACCTGAACGACCGGAAGTCCATCGGCGACGAGTCCTGGTACGTGGTGGCCTGCCGTACTGCGTTGCCAATGGTCAAAGCCAAGCGAGGTCGGCCGGTGATGCGGACCTGCTCGCTGAAACGCAGTCCTACGTCTCCTCGCCGACGCGGTACGTATCCCCCTCGACCGCCATCGCAGTGGTACGCTTGCGCCGGGTCTTGGCGGCTCGATGTGGGCTGCCGGCCGTGCTCACGGCGGAATCGTGGTCTTCCCCGTCAGCGTCCCTCGTAGATGTGGTTCACGATGGCGGTCACGCTGAACGTGCCGTCCAGGGGCGCCGAGTAGTCGGCGAACCGCGCCGGCTTGGCGTAGGCGGCGATCGCCTCGTCGGCGCCGAGCCCCGCGTCGATGCTTCGTCGGGTCTGGTCGACCAGGTCCATGTAGAACGCCCGGTACTCCACGAGGTCGCTCCACGCGAGCAGGGTGTCCCAGTGGCCGGTGATGATGGTGTCGACGTCGGGGACGGTGTTGACGACCCGGGTCAGGGTCCGGCCGAACTCGACGGCGCTGCCGCCGTTCCCGTTCGCGGCGTCGATGAACGGGAGCAGCCTGCCGAGGAACATGTCGCCGGTGTGCATGGTGCGCGCCGCCTTGAACACGACGAAGGTGTCGCCGTCGGTGTGGCCGCGCCCGAAGTAGTAGAGGTCGATCTGGTCCGGACCCCCGGCAAACAGGGTCAGCCGGTCGGAGAAGGTGGTCGACGGCAGGTACTTCGCGTTCTCGCCCTGGAAGTCGTCGCAGTTCGTGGGTATCGGCTGGCAGTCGGTGCGCGCCCAGTGGCGCCGGATGTTCTCGTGGGCCACGAAGTGCAGGGTGTCGGGAAACTCGGTGTTCGAGCCGCTGTGGTCGAAGTGGACGTGGGTGTTGATGATGGTGGTCACCGGCTTGTCGGTGAGCCGCCGCACGTGCTCGAGGATGTCGGCGCCGTAGCCTTCGTTCTTGGTGTCCACCAGCACCACGCCGTGCTCGGCGATGAGGAGGGCGGTGTTGCCGCCGGTCGTCGACCCCGACCCGAGCATGTGCAGCTCGTCGGTGATGCGGTGCACCTCGATGGGCGGGTTCGCCTGCTGCAGTGCCTCGATGCCGGCGGTCCAGGCGACGAACCCGAGCGCGAGGATGGTGAGCGGCAATAGTGCCAGACGTCGCATGTCGCTGCCTTTCAGCGCCCCCCCAGAAGCCCCTCGATGCGCGCCTGCCCCGTCAGCAGCTCCTTGACGTCCGCCTCGATCACCGCGGCGCGTCTCTCGACCTTCCCAATGCTCTCCTGGAGGGCCTGATGCGCTCTCTCGTTGTGGGCGAGCTCGCGCTTGCCGGCCCACAGCAGGATCCCCGCCATGCCGCTGAGCAGAGCGAGCAGGATGGTGACGATCACGGCCATGACGGCGACGATAGTGGGCAGTTCGATCGAGAAGGCGGGGACGGATGCCGCCACCAGCATGCCGGGGGTCATCGGAGTCTCCGGCCCCTCCTGGGGCCATGGTCACGGTGCCGCTGATCGCTATGCGACACAATACGTGCGATCGTAGCACAGCGGTGGCTGCGCTCCCCACCGAGACACGACCCTCCCGGGGTGCCGTCCCGAGCGGCGGCCCCGCCCCGGCAGGGGATCACGCCAGGATGTCGTCGACGACGACGCCGGCCACGTCGGTGAGCCGGAAGTCGCGGCCCTGGCTGCGGTAGGTCAGGCGCTCGTGGTCGAGGCCGAGCAGGTGCAGGATGGTCGCGTGCAGGTCGTGGATGTGGACCTTGTCCTCGATGGCGTAGTAGCCGTAGTCGTCGGTGCGGCCGTGGCTGTGGCCGCCCTTCACGCCGCCCCCGGCCATGAACATGGTGTAGCCGTGGGGGTTGTGGTCGCGGCCGTTGCGGGCGCCGGCCTCGGCCCCCGGCGTGCGCCCGAACTCGCCGCCCCACAGCACCAGGGTCTCGTCGAGGAGGCCCCGCTGCTTGAGGTCGGTGATGAGCCCGGCCACCGGACGGTCGATCTCGGCGCAGCTGCGGGGCAGCCCCGTGATGAGCCCCGAGTGGTGGTCCCACTTGGTGTCAGGCCCGTGGGTGGCCTGCACGAACCGCACCCCCGACTCGGAGAAGCGCCGGGCGAGGAGGCAGCGCAGCCCGAAGTCGCCCGCCACCGGGTCGTCGAGGCCGTACAGCCGCCGGGTGGCCTCGGACTCGCCCTCGACGCTCATCAGCTCGGGGGCCTCGGTCTGCATGCGGAACGCGAGCTCGTAGGACTCGATGCGGCCTTCCAGGGCGAGGTCGGGCCCCGTCGACTCGAGCTGGCGGCGCTGCCAGCGCTGCAGCAGGTCGACCTCGGCCCGCTGCACGGCGGGGCCGATGGCCTGGTTCTCGAGGAAGTCGATGGTGGCCTCGGCGGTGTTCATCCGCGTGTTGCCGATGGCGGTGCCGTTGTAGGCGGCGGGGAGGAACGCGGCCGAGTAGTTCTGCACGCCGCCGTGCTGGTACGACGGACAGATGGTCATGAACGCGGGGAGGTTCTCGTTCTCGGTGCCGAGCCCGTACGAGACCCACGAACCCATCGACGGTCGCACGAAGCGGTCGCTGCCCGTGTTCATGGCGAGGATGGCGCCGCCGTGGGCGGCGTTGGTCCCGTACATCGAGCGCACGAAGCAAAGGTCGTCGGCCACCCCCGCGAGGTGGGGCAGCAACTCGCTCACCCAGTGCCCCGACTGCCCGCGCTGCCGGAACTCCCACGGGCTCTTGAAGAGGTTGCCGGTCTCGTTGAACTGCACGTCGGGCTTGGCGAACGGCAGCGGCTTGTTGTCGTCACGGATCAGCAGCGGCTTGTACTCGAACAGGTCGTGCTGCGACGGGCCGCCGTGCATGTGCAGGAAGATGATGCGCTTGGCGCGGGGCGCGAAGTGGGGCGCCCTCGGGGCCAGCGGGTTGTCCTGGGCGGCCAGCAGGTCCTGCTGGAGCAGCGACGACAGGGCCAGCCCGCCGAAGCCGCAGCCGCACGCCTTCAGCATGTCCCGACGGGTCACCGGCGGTGCCTGGTAGTGGGGATGGCGCATCGTTTCGTCCGTCCTCAGTCGACGTAGATGAACTCGCTGGCACCGAGGATGACGTGGCACAGGCGCGTCCACGCGAAGCGCTCGGCGTCGCCGTCGGGCGCGGTCTCGCGCATCGCGGCGAGGAAGGCCAGGCTCTCCTCGATCTCCACCTCGGCGGCCGGCCGGCCGTAGGCCTCGACGAAGGCCCGCCCGACCCGCTCCGCCTCGCCGGCCAGGGGCATCGCCAGCAGCCGCCCCGCGAACTCGCCGGCCCGCTCCTCGACGAAGGCGCTGTTCATCATGAGCAGGGCCTGCGACGGCACCACCGTCGCGGGACGGGCCCCGACCGAGTCGCTGGCGTTGCCGAAGTCGAAGCCGGCGAAGATGTCGTAGATGGCGTTGCGCACCACCGGCATGTACACCGAGCGGCGCGGCGCCCGGTAGAAGTCGAACCGCCCGAACGTGTTGCCCTCGCTGAAGACGTAGCCGCGCGAGCTGTACTCGTCGACGCGTCCCCCCATCGTCAGGTCGAGGGCGCCCGCGAGCTGCAGCAGCGTGTCGCGGATGGGCTCGACCTCGAGCCGCCGGCGGTTCATCCGCCAGTGCAGCCGGTTGTCGGGGTCGACGCCGGCGTTCGCGTCGTCGTAGCCGGCGCCGAGCCGGTAGGTGGCGGACAGCAGGATCTCGCGGTGCAGCGCCTTCACCGACCAGCCGCCGTCGACGAAGCGCCGGGCCAGCCAGTCGAGCAGCTCGGGATGGGTGGGGGCGGACCCGGTCGTGCCGAAGTTGCTCGGGGTGTCGACGAGGCCGCGCCCGAAGTGCCAGTGCCAGATGCGGTTGGCCATGACCCGCGCCGTCAGCGGGTGCTCGGGGTGCGTGATCCAGCGGGCCAGCTCGAGCCGGCCGCTCGCGTCGGCGGGGATCGGCGGCGGCGGCACGACGTGGTCGGTGACGCGCAGGAACCCGCGCGGCTGCGGCGTGTCGGCGAGATTCAGGTGGCTGCCGCGGATGTGGACCGGCAGATCGACGATCTCGCCCTCCTCGACCGACATCGCGTAGGGGAGCTCGGGCGGCGAGGCCGCCTCGCGCTCCTCGACGACGGCCCGCCGCCGGGCGAGCTCGGCGACGGCGTCGGCCGGGTAGAGGGCCTCCTCCGTCTCCTGGTCGAGGCAGAGGATGCACAGCCGGCCGTCGTAGACGAGCCGGCGCAGCTCTTCCTGCTCGCGGGGCAGCCGGAAGTCGCCGGGGGTCAGCTCGTCCTCGTCCTCGAGGCCCAGCCGCTGGAGGTGCTGGTCCCAGGCGATCTCGATCACCGCGAAGAGGCCGGCGTAGCGCCAGGCGACGTCTTCGAGGCTCCGGGGCGCGGGCCCCCGGACGAGGCTCCGGGTCAGGGGCGCGATGAGGACCTTCTCGGAGGCGATGAGCGCCCGAAGCTCGTCGGTGACTGCCTCGTAGCGTTCCGGCGGCGCCGCCGCGTAGGCGTTCCAGATCTGGAAGACCACGCTCGGGTTGGGCCCGTCGCCCTGCACCGGCGGACCCTCGCGATAACGGTAGAAGGCCCGGACCCAGCGCTCGATCACCGCCGCTTCGAGGCCGTCGCGGTCGGCGACTGCGGCGATTGCCGCGGCCGCCCGCTCCTGGGCCGCCTCGTCCTCGCCCCACGCCGGGTAGGCTTCCTCCGCCGCGAGGAGATAGGCGGCCAGCGCCTGCCGCCGCGGCCGACGCAGCATCTCGTTCTGCTCGTCGACGAGATCGTCGACCGCCTGCTGCGCCTCTTCCACCCGCTCCTGCGCCGCCCCGTAGCGGGCGATCGTCTCCTCGTCGGCGAGGGGCCGCTCGACCCACCGGCCGGGGAGGCGCTCGGGGGCCATCGTCCTGGTCGAGCGCAGGATGCCGGCCAGCGCGTAGTAGTCGGCGGTCGGGATCGGGTCGAACTTGTGGTCGTGGCAGCGGGCGCAGCCGACGGGCTCGGCCAGGAACGACCGGCCGATGATGTTCACCTGCTCGTCGACGATGTCGATGACCATCTTGTCGACGTCCTGCTCGGCCAGCACCTTCGCGCCGAGGGTCAGGAACCCGGTCGCCGTGAGATTCGCGAACCGCTCGTCATCGTCCCCCGCCGGCATCAGGTCGCCGGCAATCTGCTCCTGCACGAAGCGGTCGTAGGGCTTGTCGCGGTTGAACGCCTCGATGACCCAGTCGCGGTAGCGGAACGCGTTGGGGTGGGCGATGTTCTCGTCGAGCCCGTTCGAGTCGGCGTAGCGGGCGACGTCGAGCCAGTGCCGGCCCCAGCGCTCGCCGTAGCGCGGCGACGCCAGCAGGCGCTCGACCACCCGCTCCCAGGCGTCGGGCCGCTCGTCGGCGAGGAACGCGTCGATCTCGGCCGGGGTCGGCGGCAGGCCGGTCAGGTCGAACGTGACCCGCCGCAGCAGCGTCCGCTTGCCGGCAGGAGCGACCGGGGTCATCCCCTCCGCTTCGAGCCGGGCGAGGACGAACCGGTCGATGGCGCTCCGCGCCCACGCCGGGTCGCCGACGGCGGGCGGCTCGGGGCGGCCCATCGGCCGGTACGCCCAGTGCTCGCGGCCGGGGCCGAAGTCGTAGGCGCCCCCGCTGTCGGACCGGGCGGCGACCACCGGGGCATCGGAAACGCGCGGGTCCAGGGCGCCGCGAGCCACCCAGCGCTCGAAGTCGGCGACGACGGTGGCCGGCAGCCGGCCGTCGGGCGGCATCTTGATGGGCCCGTCGTAGCGGATGACGTCGATGAGCAGGCTCTCGTCGGGCTCGCCGGGCACGACGGCGGCGCCGCTGTCGCCGCCCGTCCGCAACCCGGCCGCATCGACCAGGGCCAGCCCGGCCTGGATTCGCTCGGGGTTCGCGCCGTGGCACTGGTAGCAGCGCTCGGCGAGCACGGGGCGGATCCTCGACTCGAAGTGCTCGAGGTCCTCGGACGGGAGCTCCTGCGCCCGGGCCGGCCCGGCGACGACGCCGGCCAGCGCCAGTACAGCGATCAGGCAGCCGGTCCGGACCATGGCATCTCGATACGGCAGCGCCCGAAATCTCTTGTGCATGACTGATCCGGGGGAGTGTAATGCAGACCCGTTGGCGAGCCAAGCGTCCGATGGCAGCCAGCCGCGACGGCCGGCTGCCCCGCACGACATCCCCCTCGACAGGAAGGTCCCCTCCTTCATCGCAAAAAGCGAGGGGGGAAGGGCGCGAGCACAGGCTTTCGGCGTTATGATCGCCGGATGGAGACGTTGATGTTGGCCAGAGCCGGTTCGACGGTCCGAGTCCTGTTGGTCCTGGTCGGCGTGTTGGCCGCCTCCGGCCAACCGCAGATCGCCGCCGCCCAGACGCCGGAGCCGGCGGCGCCCGCATCCGCAGAGTCGGTTCGCGCGGCCCTCGACGGGTTCTGCGTGCGCTGCCACAACGATCGCCTGCGCACGGCGGGGCTGGCCCTGGACGCCCACGACCTCGCGGAGGTCGGCGCCGACGCCGAGACCTGGGAGCGGGTCATCGTCAAGCTCCGCTCGCGGACGATGCCGCCGGCGGGCAGCCCGCGGCCCGCGGAAGCCACCTACCGCTCCGTCGCCTCTTGGCTCGAGACGGCCATCGACACCGTCGCCCTCGCCCGCCCGGACCCGGGCCGCGGCGAGACGTTCCACCGCCTGAACCGGGCCGAGTACCACGCCGCCGTCCGCGACCTGCTCGCGGTCGACGTCGACGTCGCCGAGCTGCTGCCGGCCGACGACACCTACGAGCACGGCTTCGACAACAACGGCGACGTGCTCTCGATCTCGCCGGACCTGGTGGGGCGGTACCTCTCGGCCGCGCGCCGCATAAGCCGCCTCGCCGTCGGCATTCCACCCATCGGCCCCGCCGTCGCGACCTACCGGGTGCATCCCGGCCTGGTGCAGGACGACCGGCAGGACGACCTGCTGTCGTTCGGGTCCCGGGGGGGCATCGCGATTCCGCACTACTTCCCCGTCGACGGCGAGTACACGATCCGGGTCCGCCTCCACCGGAACTTCTCGGACTACATCATCGGCTACGCGGCGCCGCAGGAGCTCGACGTGCGCGTCGACGGCGCCCTCGTCGAGCGGTTCGACGTCGGCGACGCCGATTCGGTCGGGCAGATGGCCCCGCTGAGCTTCTCCGGCAACATCGCCGGGGACCCCGAGTGGGAGTACTACATGAACACCGGGGACGCCCACCTGGAGGTCCGTTTCCCGGCGAAGGCGGGTCAGCGGACGGTGGGCGTGTCCTTCGTGCGGCGGCTGTCGGAGGACGAGGGGGTGCTGCAGCCGCGCAACCGGGGCTACGGCCGCTTCGTCGACGAACGGTACGACGAGGACGCGGCGGTGGAGCAGGTGGCGATTGGCGGCCCGTACTCGGTCGAGGGTCCCGGCGACACGCCGAGCCGCCGCGAGATCTTCGTCTGCGGGCCGGCGGCGGACGCCGCGGCCGGCGACGAAGAGGCCTGCGCCGGCCGGATTCTCGGCCGGCTGGCCCGCCGGGCGTATCGGCGGCCCGTGGACGACGGCGACGTCGAGGCGCTGCTCGACTTCTACCGCGCCGGGCGCCGCGAGGGCGGCTTCGACGACGGCATCCAGTTCGCGCTGGAGCGGATGCTCGTCGACCCCGAGTTCCTGTTCCGCATCGAGGGCGATCCCGAGGACGCCGTGCCGGGGACGCCCTACCGGCTCGACGACCTCGAGCTGGCGTCGAGGCTGTCGTTCTTCCTGTGGAGCAGCATCCCCGACGACGAGCTGCTCGAGGCCGCGGCCGGCGGGCGGCTCGGCGACCCGGCGGAGCTCGAGCGGCAGACGCGGCGGCTGCTCGCCGACGCCCGCGCGGGGGCCCTCGTCGACAACTTCGCGAGCCAGTGGCTGCGACTGCGCAACCTCGAGTCGCAGGAGCGCGAGTCGGCCGACTACCCCGAGTTCGACGAGAACCTGCGCGAGGCGTTCCGGCGCGAGACCGAGCTGTTCGTCGAGAGCAGCATCCGCGAGGACCGCAGCCTCCTCGAGCTGCTCAGCGCGAACTACACGTTCGTCAACGAGCGGCTGGCCCGCCACTACGGCATCCCCGGGGTGTACGGCGACCGCTTCCGGCGGGTCACCCTCGACCCCGACCATCCGCGCGGCGGCCTCCTCGGTCACGGCGGCCTCCTGATGGTGACCTCCTATCCCAACCGCACGTCGCCGGTGGTGCGCGGGAAGTGGCTGCTCGAGACCCTCCTCGGGGCGCCGCCGCCCGAGCCCCCGCCGAACGTGCCGGGGCTGCCCGACCGCGGCGAGGGCGGCGAGCCCGCCTCGGTCCGCGAGCGGCTCGAGCGGCATCGCGCCAACCCCGCCTGCGCGGGCTGTCACGCGCCGATGGACCCCCTCGGCTTCGCCCTCGAGAACTTCGACGCCATCGGCCTGTGGCGCGCCACCAGCGAGGCGGGACAGCCCATCGACGCGTCGGCGACGATGCCCAGCGGCGAGGCGTTCGAGGGGCCGGCGGGCCTGCGGCGCGTGCTTCTGAGCCGGGGCGAGGACTTCGCCGCCACCGTCACCGAGAAGCTGCTGGCGTACGCGCTCGGGCGCGGGCTGGAGCACACCGACCGCCCCGCGGTGCGCCGCATCCTGCGCGATGCCGCGGACGACGACTACAGCTGGTCGTCGATCGTGCTCGGCATCGTCGAGAGCACGCCGTTCCAGTGGCGGCGGTCGCGCGACCTTGCGGTCGCGTTGGAAGTCTCGCCAGCGCGAAACCACTCGCGGGCCGGCGAGCCGGGGCTGGTTGCCGGGGGGCTGGCCCCTGACGGTCGCTGACGGCCGGCGGCTGCGCCCTGGAGGCCAGGCGGCTGCGCCCCGGGGCCAGGCGGTTGCGCCCTGGAACGGTGCAACCGCCGACAGACGTGTCGCGCGGCAACCGAAGCCGCAGACGACGTTCCGAGACCCGGGGGACTGCGCTGCAGGACGATGCAGACCCTGGCGGGTTGGTTGGGCGGCATCGGAGCCGCAGGCAGGGAACACGAGACCGTTACACGACGACGAGCAGGTTCACATCATGATGATCACGAAGATGTCGCTGCCCCGCCGGACCGTGCTGCGCGGATTGGGCGCCGCGGTGGCCCTGCCCCTGCTGGACGCGATGGTCCCCGCCGCGTCGGCGCTGTCGCGGACCGCGGCCGCGCCCACCCGGCGCTTCGGCGTGGTCTACGTGCCCAACGGCATCGCGATGGAGTACTGGACGCCGGCCGAGGAGGGCAAGGGGTTCGGCCTCACGCCGATTCTCCATCCGCTGGAGCGGTTCAAGGACCAGTTGACGGTGGTCTCGGGCCTCCGGGGCTACTGGACCCCGGCCCACGCCGGCGCGTCGACGACGTTCCTCACCGGGGCCGCGGGCGTGGCCGGCGAGACCGCGCCGGTGGCCGGCATCTCGATGGACCAGCTCCTCGCCCGGGAGTACGGCCGGCACACCGAGCTGGCGTCGCTCCAGCTCGCCATCGACAGCCGCGCCAACGCCGGCCAGTGCAGCGGCAACCACAGCTGCGTCTACACCAACACCATCAGCTGGCGCAGCCGGACCACGCCTCTGCCGATGGAGAACAACCCGCGCGTGGTGTTCGAGCAGATGTTCGGCGACAGCGGCAGCACCGATCCGGCGGTCCGCCGCGCCCGCATGGCGCGCGACCGTTCGATCCTCGACTCGGTGACCGGAAAGGTCGCCGACCTCAAGAACGAGATCGGGCCGGCCGACAGCCTCAAGGTCGACGAGTACCTCGAGGGCGTGCGCGACATCGAGCGGCGCATCGAGCGGGCCGAGCAGCGGGAGGACTTCGACCTGCCCGACCTGGCCCAGCCCGAGGGCATTCCCGCCACCTTCGCCGAGCACGTCGCGCTGATGTTCGACCTGCAGGTGCTGGCCCACCAGATCGACCTCACCCGCGTGACCTCGTTCATGATGGGCCGCGAGGTGAGCTCGAGGACCTACACCGAGATCGGCATCCCCGACGCGCACCACCCCCTCTCGCACCACGAGTACAAGCCCGAGAAGATCGCGTTGATGAGCAAGATCAACGCGTACCACGCGTCGATGTTCGCCGACTACCTGGCGAAGCTCCGCTCGACCCCGGACGGCGACGGCTCGCTGCTCGACAACATGCTGCTCCTCTACGGCTGCGGCATGTCCGACAGCAACGCCCACAGCCCCCTCGACCTGCCGGTCCTCCTGCTCGGCGGTTGCGCGGGACAGCTCGAGGGCGACCGTCACGTCCGCTACGAGGGCGACCCGTTGATGCCCAACCTGCTCGTGAGCCTGATGGACAAGCTCGGCGTCCCCGTCGAGAGCCTGGGCAAGAGCGACGGCAGGCTCAGCATGGAGCGTCTGACGGGCGTCTAGCAGCCCGTGGCGAAAGTCCCCGCTGCATTCGAGCGGCGATGCATCCCGCCTGACTGCGTTGTTCGTCGGTTACATATGCCCAATATGCGCCCTCCTCACGCCTTGTCAGGCGGGCGCCTCGCCGCTCTCGGTGCAACGCGGGGTTCCACCACGGGCTGCTAGCGGCGCTACAGAACGGTCGCGTTGAGGGTTTCACTCGCGCGAAACTCCCGTGGCGCTGGTGGAGTGCCGTGGGGAGGGAGCCGCCACCTGCATCATCCCCATGGGTTCCACGGTCCCCTTGCCGAGGCGGGCTTCACCGTCGCGGACCGGTCGCCGTGTATCGGGCCAGGACGAGGTTGTCGAGCCTGATGTTCCGGGTCCAGATGAACTCGGCGTCGCCGAACAACCGTGTGTATCCGGTATACGCGCGCTGCCCCGTCACCCTCTCGGGCGGCCACACGATCGCGCGGGGCCAGTGCGCGTCGTCGAACCCCGGCGCCGTCCAGTTGGCGGGCACCGGGAAATGGAGGGCCTGGCAGCGGTTGGGGTCGTTCTCGGCGCACGCGGGGCGCACGGCCTGCGAGCAGAACGTCGAATCGCGGCCGCCCGCGGTTCGCACGCAGCTCGGATCGTCGAGCGGCGCGATGTAGAAGGTCTCGGCACGCCACTCGCTACCGGTGCCATGGCCGTCGCTGAAGTACGCGATGAGCCCCCCGTCGCCCAGGTTGAAGCTGTCGTATTCCATCCCGACGCCGTTGTGCGTCTCCCAGTCGACACCCATCACGGCATACGTCATGGGGTAGCTGGCCCTGAACCGGACCACGTTGGAATTGAACGGCGTCATCCCGATGGGATCACGCCCGACGAACTGGCCGTTCACGTAGAGCTCGAAGTAGTTGTCTCCGAAAATGAACCCGGTAATCTCCACCCCGTCCGGGTCGATGACGACGGTCTCGAGCTGTGAGAGGTAATCGGGGTTGTCGCCCTGCCCCGAGCAGTTGTTGAACACGTCCACCGCGGCCGGACCATCGTGAACCGGCGCGGGCACCGCGAACCGCTCGCCCTCCGCCGACGTCACGAAGCCGACGAGCGCGTTGTTGAAGTTGTTGCCGCCCTGCGCTTCGTCGACCAGTCCGGACGTACATCCCGTCAGCGGAGCGCCGGGCCTCAGGTCCGATGCCGGACCCGTCGTGACGATACCGACCTCGCCGGCCGGTTCACCGGCGCCCGGCGTCTGTGCGGACCCCGTCACGGTGACGAGCCGGCCGCCGCTCCCCGATGTCACCACCAGAAGAAGGCTGATTCCGCAACCCAGGAGAATCGGAAGAATGGTTCGCATGATCTCGATTCTACCGCCGAACCGTCGAGGCGGCGGCCCGCGGGGATGGTCGCCAACCGCATGGCCGGGTCGAGCCCTCCCCGCCGACTACGCGTCGACGCGCAGCGCCTCCACCGGGCGGATCCTGAGCCCTCTCAGGGTCGGCGCGAGGCAGGCCAGCAGGCCACCGGCACCGCGTAGCTCTCGCCACCCAGCCGCAGAACCGTCAGCAGGACCTGTTCCTCCAGCTCTCCCAGGCGACTTCTCGGCGTGGCGGGTCCTCCAGAGCCGAAGTCCATAACAATGTCATGAACTTGGGAGAGCACGCGCAACCCCCTCATCGAAGGTGGTACCGCCGGGCGCGCGTTCTCCCGGCGGCCCGCGCCAGCCCGACCTGTACGAGCTCGTTCAGCAGCCCGCGGGCGACCGCGGGGGCCACATCGAGCAGGATCGCGGCCTCGTTCGTGGAGAGGCTCCCGCGGCGGCGGATCTCGTCGAGCAGAGTCTGACGGCGCCGGTTGTGCGCCGCCATCCCCGGGTTGCCGGCGCGCCGCACCATAGCGTCCGACAGCACGTAGCGGGTCCCGCCGCGCCGGCCGACGCGCGACAACAGCCCCTTGGCCACCATCCCTGAGAGCAGCGCATCGACGTCGGCGTCCGGCAGCATGGCGCGCAGGTCGCGCGGCGCCACCGTGCCGGCCCGCCGGGCGGCGACCACCGTCCGGCGCTCGTCGGCGGTCACGTCGTCCCGGTCGAGCTGATTCAGCCAGCTCTGGTCTTCGACGTCGACGAGCATGCGATTGCGCAGGGTGACCGTCACGGAGCTCGCGGTGGCCTCGAAGACGGGCGGTTCCATCAGTCGAGCCTCCATCTCGCGGTACATCCGATCGATGCCCTCTCCGTACTCCTCCACGAGCCCCATGATCTTCATGACCCGCATGATGCGCGGGTTGCGGCTGTAGTGCTCGGCCCGCATGTTCTCGAGGGTGATGTGGCCGGGGAGCGGCCCCGGACTGCGCACCTCGATCCGGTCGTCCCAGACGGTGATGTCCACCGTGGCGCCGGCAAGCCCGTAGTCGCGATGCGCCAGCGCATTCACGATGGCCTCCCGCAACACGGGCTCGGGATACTCGGGCAGCGCCTCGCGCCGCGCTCCGGCGACGATCTCGAACCGCCGCGTGTGGGCGGCCACGAAGCGCAGACAGCAGTCGATGGTATCCGGCAGCGGACCGGCGCACTCCTCGCGCGCGGAGGAGGGCCCGGGGCCGGGCCCAACGCCTTCGCGACGCACGAGCTGCACCGCGGCGCCCCGCACATGCCGCCGCGGTTCCGACGCGAAGAGCACCAGCGCGGCCCGCAACACACGCGGTCCCAAGGGCGGCGCGGCCGCGACGGCGACGCCGAGATCGGTCAACGCCCGTTCGACGCTGTCCGGCGCGACGGCTGGCCGCCGGTCAGCCGCGAGCGCCTGATTCAAGGCATCGAGATCGAAAGCGGAGAGATCGACGACGGCGATCGGCTCGTCCTCGCCGGCTCGATGTTCGCGCTCGCGAACGAAACGAGCCATCGCGTCCCCGCGCAGCGGCTGCGAGTCGCCGCCCACGCGTCGGAGCAGCCGACCGTCGGGCGTGGTGACGATGCGGCCGCGCACCTCCGGCACCGCGCAGATCGTCAGCTCCAACTCGCCGACCGAGAGCGCCAGCAACTGAACGTCCACCCCGCATTCCCCCGCGATGCGGGTGATTCGGTCCTGGGTGTTCTGGGAGAGCGGACAACCGACGAACGTACGCCTATCGTCGACCCCGTGAACGATCAGTCCGCCCCGGGTCATGGCCATGGCCGCGACCGTGTCGCGAACGTCGGCGGGGACGCCGCGCTTGAAGTCGAGCTCCGCGTGCTCCAGGCGCCCGAACAGGTCCCAGAACGCGGCGGGGGAAAGCCGCCGCGGAATGTCGGCAAGCCTGGGAACAGCGGCCACGACTGCAAGATTATCAAAACTTTACTGCACATTCAATTCACATGGGCATTATATTGAAATATTGTGAAATGTTTCGACGATCAGAGGGAGGCGAGGGTCGGCGGACAAGATGGCCCACACAGTGCTGGCCGACCAGCGCGCGGTGCACCCCGACCGGGGTCGCTCGAACGAGGTGGCGGCGCCGGCCAGAGCAGCCTGGACCGACGGGCCCCGGGTCATTGACGCCGGGCCGGTCTGGGCGCAGGATCACCGTTGTGACGCCCGCGCATCGGTCCCTGCCGGCCCTCCTGTGGGCCGGGCTCCTGCTGGCCTCGGTGGCGGTGTCCGCCCAGACGCCCGCGGTCGACCTCGACGCGTTGCTCGCGCGGGTCGGCGGCCAGCTCGAGCGCCACTTCCAGCGTGCGCAGAGAATCGTGTCCACCGAGACGGTATCGGTGAGCTCCTTCGACCGGGCCATGCGGCGGCGAGGGCGGCCGCGGCGCCTCGAGTACGAGCAGCGCGTCGAGTGGGACGCCGCGGGCGCCGACGGCGTGCCGGCGGTGCGGGTCATGCGCGAGCTCCTGTCGGTGAACGGCCGTCCCCCCGGTCCTGATGACGCGAACGCGTGCCTGGCCCCCGAAGCGGAGGGCGGCGACCCGCGGTCGGTGCTGCTGCCCGCCCGGCAGGTCGAGTTCGACTTCCGGCTACGCGACGTGGAGATCGTCGACGGGCGTCCCGTCGCGAGACTGTCCTTCACGCCGCTCGACGCGCAGCCGGGTGAGGTCGAGTGGGACGGCGACTGCGCCCACATCGAGCTCGAGGGCTGGTACCGCGGCGACGCCTGGGTGGACGTGGGCTCGGGCGACGTGCTGCGCCTCGACGAGCATCTGACCCGGCCGTTCGAGTTCCGCGAGCCGATCGATCGCTCGCGGGACAGCCGGCGCTGGAGCCGGCTGCAGCGGGACGACGCCAGCACCCGCTACGAGCGCATCGCGTTCGAGGATCCCGACGAGACGTTGATGCTCCCCCGGTCGATCGAGCGCAACTGGGCCATCGAGGGCGGGGGGTTCATTCCCCGGTACTTCCGCACGCAGCGGTTCTCCAACTACCGGCGCTTCGTCACCGGCGGCCGCCTGGTCGACGCGCCCGGGCCCTGACGGCCCGGAGAGCGTCGCCCTCGGCTCCGCTCACCGCCCAACCAAACCCCCCAAGAGTCCTCGCCGTGCTGGTACGCAGACCCCGGCCCAAGCTCACACCGCGGCCGGTTCGGCCGCGGCCCGGGGCTGGGACAGGACCCAGTTCGGCACGCATCTTCAACTCGATGGCGTCGCGGATGTCGGGTGTTCCAGCACAAGGCGGGGGCTATCTCCAAAGCGCTTTGGTTCAGTGTCCTTCGAACCCCGGCACGGGCCGGCCGGCCAGGTAGTCGAGCAGCACGTCGCACGCCGCCGCGGCGAAGCGCTGGTAGCCGTCGTCGGTCGGCCAGCCGATGTGGGGCGTGAGCACGACGTTCGCGAGCGTCGTGAGCGGATGCCCGGGCGGCAGAGGCTCCTGGTCGAAGACATCGAGGCCGGCACCGGCGATGCGCCCCGCCGCGAGGGCGTCGACGAGAGCCGCCTCGTCGACGATCGGGCCCCGCGCGGTGTTGATGAGGAACGCGGTCGGCTTCATCAGGGCGATGCGCCGTGCGTCGAGCAGGCCGCGCGAGGAGGGCGACAGGGACACGTGAACCGTCACGACGTCCGCCTCGCCCAGCAGGTCGTCGAGCTCGCGGCGCTCGACGCCGGCGCCGGCCGCCGCCTCGTCGGTCAGCGTGCGACCCCAGGCGGCGACCCGCATCCCGAACGCCTTGCCGAGCCGCGCGACGTGCCGGCCGATTCGACCGAGGCCCACGACCCCCAGGGTCTTGCCGTGCAGCACCGGCGTCGACGGCGCCCGCCACGCCCCCCGCCGGAGCGCGGCGTCGCTGGCCGGGATCTGCCGCATCACCGCCATCGCCAGTCCGAACGTGAGCTCGGCGGCGCCGATGGAATGCCCGGCCGACGCCCTGGCGACGACGATGCCGCAGTCGCGCGCCGCCGCGAAGTCGACGTGGTTCGCATGGTTGCCGGTCTGCACCAGGACCCGCACGTCGGTAAGCCGATCGAGCAGCGTGCGGGTGAAGCGCGTCCGCTCGCGGTTGGCGATCACCGCATCGAAGCCGCGCAGCGCCGCGGGGTCGCCGAACGGCCCCGTGAACACCACCACCTCGGCGCGCTCGCGCAATCGGCGCACGCCTTCGGTGCCGTCCCACGCCCGGTGAATGTCGTCGAGAATCGCGACCCGCATTCGCCCTCCGCACCCTTGGTCAGGCACGAGCGTTCTTTGCCCGCGGGCGACTCTCAGCCTGCTGGCGCCCTCGCCGATCCGCTGGCGCCCTCCGGGCGCGGTGCGACGCGGCGTGTCACCGCGGGCCCTCGCCCGCTCATCGTCGCCGGGAAGTTTCGCTGGCGCGGAGCTTCTCGCCGCGAGGATGGCCGCCCAGCCAACCCTGCCAGCAGTCTGCACCGTTTCTACGGCGCACTCCTACCCGAACAGCAACCAGCAGAGCGCTGCGCCGACGACGGACATCGAGAGCCCCCACGCGAGGAGCGCGTTGAACAGCGCGCGCGTGTTGGTGCCCGGGGGCGCCGCCGCCAGGAACAGGGCGCCCACGGTGGAGAGGGCTGAGAGATCGACGAGCCCGCCGCCCACGGTGATCGACCATGCGAGGTCGACGGGCTCGACGGCGCCGACCTGCTGCGCGAGGTCGGGCACCATCGGCAGGAACGCCGGCATCACCACGCCGGACGTGCTGCTGTACACCGATATCAGGCCCGTGCCGAACGCCATGGTCGGCACGACCGTGTCCGAGTTGGAGATGGTGGCCAGCCCGCTCGTGAACAGGTCCATGCCCTGGGTCTCCTGCATGAGCGAGATCAGCACCGTCACCCCGGTGACCATCAGGATGACGCCCCACGGCATGCGCCGGATGGCCTGCTGCTCGTCCACGCTGCCGAGGAGGGTGAGCAGCGCGGCGATGAAGACCGCCGTCAATCCCACGTGCGCGTCGAAGCCGACGACGGCGACGATCAGCGCCGAGATGCCGCCGATGGTCAGCCAGTGCCTGCGCTCGAAGCGTTCGACCTCCGGCTCCACCGATCCGGCGTCTCCCTCGCGTCCGCGAAAGAGCTTCAGGCCACCGAAGAGCAGGAAGCCGCCGGCGCCCACGATGGAGTGCGCCAGCACGTTGTACCCGTAGGTCTGCCACTCGAGGCCGCCGAGGCCGATGCGCGCCATGACGTCGTTGGCGATGACGCCGCCGGGCGCGAACGGCGACAGCGTGCCCGCCAGCGCGCCGTTGCCGGCCATGAGCGCCATCAGCAGCGGCGGTATGCCCACCCTCCCCGCGACGGCCATGGCGGGCGCCGCCAGCAGGGCGCTGGCGGGGGTGCCGCCGGGACCGATGGTGGACACCACCACGCCCAGCGCGAAGAACATGAGGGGCAACAGCCCCGCGTTGCCGCGGCAGAGCCGGACCGCCCGCCCCGTCAACCGGGACAGCGTGCCGTTGGTGTCGGCCATGCTGAACAGCAGCGTCACGCCGACGAGGGTAACCAGCAACGGCACGGGAAAGCCCGACAGGACGGCATTGACCGACATGCCGCCCAGGTACACTCCCACCAGCCAGGCCATGGCCAGCGACAGGATGCCGACGTTGATCTTGGTGAGGACGCTCAGCGCGACGGCCACGACGAGCGCCGCGACGGAGGCCCACGCGAGCGTCATTGCGCCAGCGCCACAGCCGCCGGGGCTGCGCTCAGAACGCGGGCAAGCCGGCTCACGTCGGACAGGTCCTCCAGCGCCTCGACCAGGCCGAAGGTCTCGTCGATGGCCGACGGCGGCAGCACGAGCGTCGCGCAGTCGCTGAACTTCTCGAGGAGCTCGTCCCGGGTGAACGGCAGGTCCGGCCCGCCCCGGTAGCGTTCGTCCGCCGGCTCGACGAGGGTGCGGCCGTCGTCGAGATCCACCTCGACGGTGCTGCGGATCTTCTCCCAGCCCTGCGCCTCGATCTCGGGGTCGAGCACGCGCTCCACCTTCCGCATCATCGCCTGCACCGGCGCGCTGCGGACGAACTCGTCGTTGAACTCGTGAATGCCCGCCTTCCGCCGGAGGGCGATGGCGCTCACCATGAACGCGGGACAGAACTTGGCCTCGAGCTCGTTGGTCGCGATGGGGTACCGCAGCGGATTGAGGATGTTGGACCCGGCCCGCACGCGAATGCCCGCGATGCTCTCCGGCTGCACGTCGTGCGCGATCACCAGCCGCCGCATGGCGTCCATCGTCGGATGCCCGAGCACGCCGCACGGGTACGGCTTGATCGACACCCCGGGCCACACGATCGTGTGCGGGTCGCCGAGCCTGCCGACGATACGGTCGGCGTCGAAGCCCTCGCCGTGACTGAAGGCCTGGAAGAAGCCCCACGGCGGATCGAGGGCGTCCCCGCCGCCCGTGAAGCCTCTCGCGGCCAGCTCGGCCGCGACCACCCCGTTCTGCGACGCCCGGCCCACGTGCAGCGGCTTGGTCATCGACCCGAAGTTCACGCGTATGCCGGAGGCCGAGCTCGCCGCGATGGCCAGCGTGTGCGCGACCCCGGCGCCGTCGAGGCCCAGCAGTTTGGCCGCGGCGACGGCCGCGCCGAACGTGCCGACGGTGCCCGACGAGTGGAAGCCCTTCCGGTAGTGACCGGGACTGATGGCCTCGGCGATCTTGCACTCGACCTCGAACCCCGTGAGAAACGCCTCGAGGAACGCCTTGCCGGACGCCTGCTGCCGCTCGCCGACGGCCAGCGCCGCGACCATCGGCGGCACCGTCGGGTGGGTCAGCAGTCCGAAGATGCGGTCGGCGCTGGTCGCCAGCTGCGTGTCGTCCCAGTCGAGGGCATGGCCGCTCGTCCCGTTGATCAGCGCCGCCGAGGCCGCGCCGCTCCTGAACGGCTCGGGGCCGAACGCGGTCGACTCCGGCTTCCCGTCGACGGTCCGGACGTAGCCGCGCAGGATGCGGCCGGCGTCCTGCGTCGATCCGGCCAGCATGACGCCGAGGCCGTCGATGACGCACCGCTTCGCGATTCGGACGGCCTCTTCCGGGAAGTCCTGCCAGCGGGCCCGGCCGACGAAGTCCACGACCGCGCTCGTGGCGCGCTGTTGGTCGCTCACATCACTCTCCTCGACGAATCCGTCTCACCAGATGATCCGCGGGCGGTCGAGAGCGCCGTCGCCGCCGTGACGGCGGCGCTCGACTTCAGAAACGCCCCCCGAGAGACGCGATTCATGGCCTCGCGCCTCAGCGGTGCCGCCGGAGCCACGCCAGGAAGTCGGCCTCGTCGTGGCAGGCGAGCGCCGCGCGGACGGCGGCGTCGTCGGGCGTCACGTCGACCGCCGCCACCCGGGCGAGACCCCGCTCCGAGACCACGATGCCCCGCGCCCACAGGATCTCGCGGACCATCTCCAGCCGGATTGCCGCCCGGTCCTGGGCCACGCCCTCCGCCCGCCCCTAACACCGGTCTCCGCAGCACGCGCCGGGGCGTGCAACCGGGGAACGCGCCCACCAGCGGCACCGACTCCGGGGCCGCCGGCGCGCGCAACGTGCGGCCGGGGCTCGTAATCAGCCGTTCTCGATTCTACCGCCGAACCGTCGAAGCGGAGGCCCCGCGGAGCCGGTCCCACCTGCTGGCTCCCCGACAGCCTCCCGGACAGTGCCGCCGCCCCGACAGCATGCAATCGCTGACCGCATCCCGATGATACGCAGGAGCCCTCCGGGTCACTTACCGGCTCTACGTCGGCGCTTCCGCCGGGCACCTGAGGCTGTACGACCGCTCCACATCTCCCCTGGGCCACGACGGTCACCGGAGGGACGCAATTCCCGCCGCAACGGCCTCCCAATCGACAGCAGGCGTCAAGTGGCACCAGGACATTCGCACCGCTCCGGCTACCTCCGCCACCGGCACGCCCATGGCCTTCAGGACGTGACTCGGAGCGTAACTCTGCGACGTGCACGCCGAACCGTTGGAGATGGCCACCACGTCGCGCAGGCCAACCATCAGCGCCTCGGAGTCAACCCCGTCGACCGAGAAATTCAGCACATGTGGCAACGAGCCCTCGAGAGTCCCGTGGATCCGGATCCCCAGTGGCCGCAGCGCGTCTAGGGCGCGTCGGCGCACCGCGGCGCACTGCGCCCGCCGCGCCTCCGCCTCGGCCACCGCCGTCTCCGCCGCGGCGCCCAAGCCCGCGATCAGCGCAACCGGCAGCGTCCCGGGCCGCAGCCCGCGCTCCTGCCCGCCTCCGCGCATCAGGCACGCCAACGGAACCCTGTCGAATCCCCGCCGCCGGGCGACTAGCGCCCCGACGCCCACCGGGCCGTAGACCTTGTGCGAGCTGATGCTCACCAGATCGATCCGCGGCGAACGTAGCGCCGCCAATTCCTTGCCGAACCCCTGCGCCGCGTCCACGTGCAGGTAGGCCTCGTGTCCCTCGAGCGATGCCGCGACCGCCTCCACCGGCTGGCGGACCCCGGTCTCGTTGTTGACGTGCATCACAGACACCAACAGCGTCTCGTCGCGCACTGCCGCCCGCACCGCGTCCGTCGGGACGGCGCCGTCGGGTCCGGGCGCCACCAACGTCACCTCGAACCCTTTCCCTGCAAGAGCCTCGAGCGGCTCCAAGACGGCCTTGTGCTCGATCGCCGTGGACACGACGTGCCGTCGCCCGGTCGCCTCCCCGAACGGCGCCAGACCCAGGACCGCCAAGTTGTTGCTCTCCGTCGCACCGCTCGTGAACACCAGTTCGTCCGGCCTTGCCCCGACCACAGCGGCCACTTGGTCGCGAGCCTGCTCCACCGCCCTCCGCGCCCTCGAGCCGTATTCGTGCGTCCTGCTGCCCGCATTCCCCACGTCGCGCAGCCAGCCGAGCACGACATCACGGACCGCGGGGTCCATCGGCGCGGTCGCGTTGCAGTCGAGGTAGACGGCCCTCCCTTGTATGTGTCCCATTGTCATGGTATGTTTCCACGTGAGCAAACTGTTCGCTTCGACTGTCAGCCCACTCTACCGCCGCCCGCCGGAGGAGGCAAGCATGCCCGGCTTCGAGTACGTCTTTCCCGCCATCCGCGGCATCCAAGCAAGCCGCGAGTACTACGTCTCGATGTGCCCCATGCGCCTTCTGCCCAAGATCTTCCTCTTCGACGAGGTGGAGCTCGTCCCCGAGCTACGGGCCCAGCGCCTCCTCAACAAGTCCCGGCTGCCGGAGCTCACCCGCTACATCACCGCCAATCCCGACACCTACGTGTTCTCGGCGATTACCGTCTCCGTCGACGCCAAGGCCCACTTCAACAGCATTGCCGAGGAGGGCGACGCCAGCCGGGTCGGCATGCTCCACATACCGATGTCGGCACGCTTCATCATCAACGACGGCCAGCACCGCCGCGCCGCCATGGAGCGCGCCCTCCGCGAGAAGCCCGACCTCGGCGACGAGACCATTGCCGTCGTTTTCTTCCTCGACCCCGGCCTCGAGCGCTGCCAGCAGATGTTCGCCGACCTCAACCGCTACGCCATCCGCCCCTCGAAGTCCCTCAGCGTCCTCTACGACCACCGCGACTATACGGCACAACTCACCAAGGCTCTCATCGCCAAGTCGCCTGCGTTCAGAGACCTCGTCGAACTGGAGAAAACTAGCCTTGCCCCCCGCTCGCGCCGCCTCTTCACCCTCAGCGCGCTCTACCACGCCACCGCCGAGCTCCTCGCCGGAATGGACGACGACCCCCAGCGGCTCGCCGAGCTGGCGGTTTCGTACTGGGAGGCCGTCGCCTCCCGCCTCCCGGAATGGCAGCGCGTCCGCGTGGGCGAGCTATCCGCCGGCGAGGTCCGCACAGACTACATCCACACGCACGGCGTCGTGCTGCAGGCCCTCGGCCGCGTCGGCAACGCGCTCGTTCGCAAGTACCCCCAGCAATGGCCGAAGAAGCTCGACGCGCTCCAGCGGATCGACTGGCGTCGGACCAATAGCGCCCAGTGGGAGGGGCGCGCCCTCTCAGCCGGCAGGGTCTCAAAAGCCGGCCACAGCGTCCTGCTCACCGCAAACGTCGTCAAGACTCGCCTCCGTTTTCCACTCACCCCCGACGAGCAGGCCGTCGAGGACGCCCATAACCGAGGCACGTACGATGAGTAGCCCTTGCCGACGGTCCGCTTTTTCCGAGGCCGGCTTCAAGCCGACTATCCTCGCGGTCGAGCGCCAAGTCGCCGCGCTATACACTGCCGACGCCATTCCGTGGGTCGTCGGCTACAGCGGAGGCAAGGACTCCACCGCCGTCCTGCAGCTCGTCTGGAGGGCGCTCTCGTCCCTCCCGGTCGAACGGCGTTCCAAGCCCGTCCACGTCATCAGCACCGACACGCTCGTCGAGAACCCCATCGTCGCCGCCTGGGTCACCAAGTCCCTCGAGTCGATGGACGCCGCCGCGCGCGACCAAGGGCTGCCCCTCACGGCCCACCGCCTCACGCCCGCCGTTGAGGACTCCTTCTGGGTCAACCTCATCGGTCGCGGCTACCCCGCCCCGCGGCCGAAGTTTCGTTGGTGCACCGAACGCCTCAAGATCATGCCGTCGACGCGCTTTATCACATCCGTGGTCGAGCGGCACGGCGAAGCCATCCTCGTCCTCGGCACCCGCAAGGCTGAAAGCACGACTCGCGCTCGCGTCATGGAACGCTACGAGCGCTTGCGAACCCGCGAGTGCCTCAGCCCCAACGGCGACCTTCCCAATTCCTACGTCTACACACCCGTCGAGGACTGGACCAACGACGACGTCTGGTTGTTCCTCATGCAGTTCCAAAACCCCTGGGGGTACGACAACAAGGACCTCCTTGGCATGTATCAGGGCGCCTCCCCTGACGGCGAGTGCCCACTCGTTGTCGACACGAGCACCCCGAGCTGCGGCGATAGTCGCTTCGGCTGCTGGGTCTGCACCCTCGTCGATCAGGACAAGTCCATGCAGGCCATGATCCGCAACGATGAGGAGAAGGAGTGGATGCTGCCGCTCCTCGAGCTCCGCAACCGCCTCGACCCGCCCAAGACCCCGGAAGGCGATCGGCCGCTACGCGACTTCCGCCGCATGAACGGCACCGTCCAGCTCTTCCACGACCGCCCCATCCCGGGACCCTACACGCAGGAGGCCCGCGAATCGTGGCTGCGCCAAGTTCTCCAAGCGCAGCACCACGTCCGCGCGCGTGGCCCCGAAATCGCAAGGGACATCGACCTCATCACCCTCCAGGAGCTCGAAGCCATCCGGCGTATCTGGGTCGTCGAGAAGCATGAGATCGAAGACACGCTCCCCGGCATCTACGAAGACGCCGCTGGCGTGCCATATCCCGGCCGGCGCGTTGATGACAACGCCACCCTGGGCGCCGACGACGTCGCGCTGCTCCGCGAGCTCTGCGACGGCGACCGGCTCCACTTCCAGCTCATCCGCGAGCTGCTTTCTCTCGAGAAGCACCACAAGTCGATGCTCCGCCGAACAGGGCTCTTTGCAGCCATCGAGAAGGCCTTCCTCCGCAGCTTCTACGCCAGCGAAGATGACGCCGTCGAGCGCGCCAAGCAGCGGCAGGGCGCCCTCACCGCCGCGCGCCAGCGCGTCTTCGGCCAGTCCGACACCGGAACCTCTCAGCCCACCCACGCCAAGTGATACTCGACAACATCACGCTCACCGACTTCGGCCTCTACGCTGGGCGGCAGGAGATTCGCCTGACCCCACCTGCGCCCGGCAAGCCGATCATCCTCTTCGGTGGCCTCAACGGCGGTGGCAAGACAACCCTCCTCGACGCGCTCCAACTAGTCCTCTTCGGCCCTCGGGCCAAGACATCGAGCCGAGGGCGCCTCAGCTACTCCGACTATCTCTCCCGCTGCATTCACGACAAGGCCCCCAATCGCACCGCTGCCATTCAGCTCACCTTCCGTCACACCACAGCCGGCACCGAGGATCGCTACACGTTGCGCCGCGCTTGGCGTCAGGACGCCGACGGCAAGTGCTCCGAGGAGTTTCTTGTCATCAAGAATGGCCACCTTGTCCCCAGCCTCTCCGACAACTGGACAGCCCAGGTGGACGACCTGCTTCCCCACAACATCGCCCACCTGTTCCTCTTCGACGGCGAACAAATCCAGCGGTACGCCTCAGCCGACGAGGCCGCCACCCTCATCGGCACGGCCATACACAACCTCCTTGGCCTCGACCTCGTCGAGCAACTCGACAAGGACATCCGCGTCTACCAGCGACGCAAGAGCGCCGAGACGCTCGACACCAGTGCCCGCACCCGGCTACGAGATACGGAAGACGAAGTACGGCGGCTCCGCGAGCGCCTCCTCGCCCTCAAGCAGCAACGCGCCGCCCTGCAGACTCACCACGTCGACCCATGCCGACGGGAGCTCCGTACGATCGAAGACGAATTCCGTCGGCTCGGCGGCGACCTCTTCGAACGCAGAGAAGAGCTTGAGCAGGCACTGCAGGACGCTCGTACCGCACTGCGCGACAGCGAGCAAGCCCTCCGGCACCTCGCCGCTGGCCCCTTGCCGCTGCTGCTAGCCTCCAGCATCGCCGACTCCGCCGCCCAGCGCGATCACGAGGAGCAGCAAACGCACCGCGCGATCCAGGTACGCCAGTATCTCACCGCACGCGACGACAGCCTACTGCGTCACCTTCGCGGCCTCGCCGTGCCGGAATCCACCCTCGCGGACCTCCGCGACCACCTAGCCGCCGACCGCGCCGCCAACCATGACGCCGCCAACACCGAGATCGTCCTCAACCTCTCCGCCGAGGCCAGAGCCGCCCTCGGCATTCTCCGCCACGCCAAGTTCAAGGCTCTCCCCCACGAAGCCGCCGGCCTCCTGGCCCGTCACGCCCAGGTGTCAGCCGACGTGGAAGAGGCCAACACGCTCCACGACAGCCTCCCCCAAGCCGATACCCTCAGGGACGTCGTGCTGCGACGCGAGAACGCCGCCGCTGTGCTTGCGCGCCACGAGGCCCAACACACCCACTTGGGCGAAGAGGCCAGGCGGATTGAACGTGACATCGAACGTCACGAGAAGGCCCTCGCAGCCCTACTTGAGGCCGACGCCAAGCACCACGAGAGCCGCGACGACCGCGACCGGATCCTGCGCTGCTGCGCCCGAGTACGCGGCACCATCGCAGCCTTCTCCGGGAAGGTAGTCCAGCGCCATCTCTCACGCATCGAGCGCCTAGTCCTGGACAGCTATCAGCAACTCCTCCGCAAGACGTCCCTGGTTACCCACCTCTCCATCGACTCCCAGAACTTCTCCCTCCAGCTCTACACTCGGCTACGCGCGCCCTTACGCGCCGAAAGTCTCTCCGCCGGCGAACGTCAGTTGCTCGGAATCGCCCTGCTCTGGGGCCTCGCCAAAGCCTCTGGCCGCCCCCTACCCACCGCCATCGACACCCCGCTCGGCCGGCTCGACACCACCCACAGGACGCACTTTGTCGAGCGCTACCTCCCGTTCGCCAGCCACCAGACCCTCGTCTTTTCTACCGACGAAGAGATCGTCGGCGGCTACCTCGAACGCCTCCGCCCATGGATCGGGCACACCTACAACCTTCAATACGACGACGCCGCCGGCCAGACTCGCGTCGTACCAGGCTACTTCGTCACGGAGCGCACCAATGGCCATTGAGCACATCCACCTGTCCCAACAGGCTAAGGACCAACTCCTCCGCCTCAAGCGGGCCACTGGCCTCACCACTTGGAACACACTCTGCCGCTGGGCCTTCTGCGCCTCCCTCGCCGAAATCGCCCCACCAGCGCGGAAGAAGATCCCCGCCGACAGCAACGTCGAGATGAGCTGGCGTGTGTTCGCCGGCATTGACGGTGACCTCTATCTCGCCCTCCTCCGCGAGCGCTGCGTCCGCGACGCGCTTCCAACCGACCCCGACACCATGGCCGAGCAGTTCCGCCTCCATCTTCACCGCGGCATCGCCCACCTCGCGGCAAACAAGCAGCTTTCCGGCATCGACGGCCTCATCGCACTTGCCCTCAGCCCCGACCAACCTTCCGCCCGTCCGCCTCGAATCCGCCCCCCCGCACCGGAGCCGCCACAACCCCCGAGCTACTCCGCCCGGCGCCGATGACCAACCTCCCCACCGCCTCTCCGCTCCAAGGTACAGGAGACCCAAGCCGCGCTACGCCCGCGAGTGCCCTCCGCCCGCGAACGCCCCAATCGCGTCGCGGGCTTCCAACAACTTCCTGAGCTTCTGTGCCGTCAAGCGTACCGCCCGCTCCCCCTCCGCCGTGATCTCAACGACAACCACGCCGTTCACCTCCCGAACATCAATCCTGTCCCCCAATCGCGCACCCGACCGGCCTCCTCCAACCGCCGCGAAGGTGACCAGCCCCCCCCAATCGCCAATCATCGTCCGCGACTGACGTCTCGACAGCCTAACCGGCCGTTTCCCGCACCCATGAACGTACAACCGTTCCACACCATCCTCGCACCGAACGACCTCAGCCCACAGCACCCGTCCCCCGCGCCCCAGGTCCCCTCTTTCCCCTCGCCGTCCCCGGCCGCTGCGGGTCGAATGCGGCGCCTGCCCGCTGTGCACCCGCTTCGTACCGCCCATCCCCAGAAGGTCGAGCAACTCCTCCATACACGACCGTGCCTCACGGTCTTCACCTTCGTCCTTGGCCATTTCCCCTGCCTAAGGCGCCAAATCAGTCAAGACGTCAGCGTCAATGCCCACCACTTCTCCACTCTCACTGTGCGCCGCGTCGTATGCGAGTCGCAACAGCGCATCTAGCGCGCTGCCCGGCTGCATTACGCGCCGCTTCATCTCCGCCAGCCCGGTGTGCGCGTACTCCTCAAAAATCCTGATCCTCTCCTCTGCCTTCTCATGCCCCAGTACGCGCAGGTCCGGCCCCTCGGCCACCGCCAACGCATTGATGTAGCCATCGTCCAGTTCGTTACCAAAAACGTCGTACCGAATGGCTACTCCCCGACGTTCGACCGGAGTCCGCTTTCCGCGATGCCGACCGAGCGCCGCCGCGAACATCAACGCCTTCTGCTTGGTCTCGAACAGCCCCTCGTCCGTGAGCTCATCAAGAACGTCCTCCAAGTCCCTCGGCGGAGCAATGCGCCGCTCCATCATGGCACCTCCCGAATAGCCGTAAACTCGTACGCGTCCTCACTGCGCACCACATACGGATACTCCCTGCCTCGGAGCGGGAGCTTCCGCGTTGCGTTTTCCTTCGTAGTGTGCAGCTCCAAAATATACGACCGACCGATTCTCCCCGCCAACGCACGTTCCGCCTCGTCTCGCCATTGCGTGCTTGACACCAGCACGACCACTTGGTGTGCCAACTTCGGCACCCATTGCGCGATTTTCTCCCGGTAGTAATCCTCAAGTGACCCGAATGGCGAGTCCATAACCAACGGAAAGACACCACCGAGCACTAACCCAAAGTGTCTCCACGCCTCGGGGTCCTGCGCGTTCTCCTCCAGCGCCCGCACCAAACTTGCAACGAACGAAAGTGCCAGTACTTGCTTCTCGCCGGTCGACGCGCCCAGCACCGGCTGTTCGATTCCACCCACCTTCTTGGTCAGCACCAGTCGATAATTGTCAGACACCGACGCCCGGTAGTCCTTCAGCGCGGCGTCTCTCCAAATCTCGCCGATCTGCTCGTCCAAAACCCTCCGTGCCGTGTCCTTGCGAATATCCAATACCCGCTGAAGCGCATCTCCCACCCTCTGAACGGCCTCGGTCTGTCGCTTCAACAATTGCGCCCGGTCGCCTTGCGCGTGCAGCTTCTTCAGCCTCTCCCGCAGGTCCTGTTGCTCCTCCTCAACCAGCCGCAGGTCTCTCTCCGCAAGCAGCTTCTCGCTCTGCCGCGTCGCCAAGTCCCGCCTCAGTACACCCAATCGCGCCGCGAGACTCGCCGCGTCTTCACCCTTCTGGTCACCGATCTCTTGGTCCACGATCGCTAGCGCCTTCTGTGTATCACGCCGACCGGACAACACCCTACTCCGTTCCGCCTGCAGTCGGTCCACATCCGCACAGAACCCGCCACCACGCTGGCGCAGCGGCCCCAGCATCGCTGCCGTTTGTGAGATAGTCTCCTCAAGTTCAGCAAGCCCCGTGGCCGCCCGCCACTTCACCAGCGCCTCCCACTCCGACGTGCCCTCCACCAGCGGACGTCCACAGATGCACTGCGCTTCGTCCATCAGGTCGTCGACGAATTGCGGCTTGATCTTCGCCGGTATCTCCCCGCGCTCCCTCGCCTCATCAACGACCGTTGCCGCAACAACAAATACCGGCTCCGCAAACGCCAGGTATCCGTCCTTCGAAAGGCGCCTCCTGAGGTCCCTTACAATCCTCCCCTCTTCGCCTTCCAATGACTCCAGCTCCGCACGCAGCGTCTTCCGCCGCTCCGTGAGCGCCGTCAGGCTTGCGATCGCAGACTGCTTCCTCTCGTATTCGTCGATCTCCACGTCCAGCGCCTTGATCTCCGCGTGCTTCTCCTCCACTTCCTCCATCAGACTGCGTCGCCTCGTCTCAAGTGCCGTCTGTTGGTCGAGAGCCTCCGCAAGCTCGCTGTCGCTGTGCGACCTCAACTCCCGCGCAAGCGCCGTCTCCACGACACGCCCCAGGTGGTCTACGCTTCTCTCAAAGATCGTGACGTCAAGCAGCGTCTTGACGCCGGACTCCACCTCGTCATACGCCGCAGGACTCGCGAGTCGCTCAACGCGTTCGCCGTTGAAGAAGAAGAAGGGGTACAACGATGGCGGCAACCATTGACGCACGAGCAGTTGTCGTTCGTCGGCGTTGAGCCCGACCGTGGATATCTCCCCGCCGGCCGACTTACTCCACATCTTCAGTTCAACCGCCCCGTCTACGAGCCTGTTCCCCGCCTCCTTGATCGAGGTTCGCTTCCTTTCTATGATGTACGGAGTGTCTTGGTGGTCAAAGGTGAGCCGAACCACCACATCGACAGAATCCCCAACGCCTGCTTCTGCTATAGCCCGTTCGTTCTCCAGCCGCTCCGGAGCCTCCAAGTCTCCCGTCGTTTCTCCGTACATGCACCAGACAAACGCGTTCAGCAGCGCCGTCTTGCCGGACCCGTTGTAGCCGTGAACTACCGTGACGTTCTGGTCCCCATCTCCCGCGGCGAAGTGTAGTTCTTGTCGCCCGTAGAACTGGCGAAAATTCTCCAAGCCGAGCGATGCCAATTTCACTTGATCGACTCCTTCACAGCCGCCAAGAGATCGGCCTTAACGTGCGGCTGTTTGGGTATGTGAATGTGGTCTCTTTCGATCTTCAGTACTCGGTTCAGCAGGGCCCGCTCGTGGTCCGAGAGGTCACTGAGGATTTTGATGATCTCCTCACGGGCGATGTTCGGGTCTATGGACATCAGGTGTCTCCCCATGTGGAAAGCAGATCCAGGTCATCCGCCAATCTCAAGAGCTCGGCCCGAGCGCTTGGCCCGTTATCAGCGAGGTCGGCGAACTCTCGTGCCCGCCGGAGCTGGCCGCGTACGATCGAACGAGCGAGCCTCCATTCATCCGAGCCGCGAATGTGGTCCGCGTACGCCGATACAACAAAGAAATCGTAGATATCTGCGCGTGTCTTTCCCGGAGCGCGTCGCAGCAAGCGGCCCCGTCGCTGCACAAACTGCCTTGGATTCGAGCTGCTAGCCAACACGAACGCTGTCCGAGCTGCAGGGATATCAACACCCTCGTCCAAGCAACGGATGGCGACCAAGACCTGAAGGAACCCGTCCGTGAACTGCTTCAGATAGTCGCGCCGCTTCCGTGGCGGCGTCTCCGCTGTATATGAGGCGCAGTTCATCCCAAGGCCGTGACCGACCAACTCGACGACCGCCTCCACTTGCCGTTGAGTCGCGTGAGGTGTCGGGCCTGAGTGGGAACCATCGCCGCAATAGACCAGAATGTGAGACTCGCGAGCAAGCGGCTGCAGCCGCGAAGCAAGTTCCGGCAACTTGGCTCTTGCTGACGCCAACACTCGGGCTCTCTGGATCAAAAGGGCCTCCAGGGCTGGCGGCTGCGGCTCGTCGACATCCTCTTCTCGGGCGTATTTCCTGATCTTGTTTGTAAGCTCCGCGTACTGCGCCAACTCGTCGTCACCGAGCGCGACCGTGCTCGGAAAGTACCGGTAGCGTGTCAAAACATCGTCGCGGATGGCATCGGCGAGTGAGTAGCGGTAGACTACCGGGCCGAAGTAGGCCTCCAGGCCTGCCGTTCCAGAGCGGTCCATCCAGCGAACCGGTGTGGCCGACAATCCGAGACGAAGTTGAGCTTGGCGCGGGAGGCATGCGAGTTGCTTCGGCGCCCCGCAGTTATGGACCTCGTCGGCGATGAAGAGGATCGGACGGCGCACCCGGCTCAGTGCGTCGCCGAAGGCCGGGGTAGTCAGGGTCGCGCCTGTTGTGGCGATGCTCACGACAGGCCTTCGGCCAGCGTTAATGGCGACCACGGCGCTGTCGAGTTCGCTGGCCCAATTGGTTCGCGACTCTGCGCAACGAATCGGCTGAAGACCGAATGTAGCGGCAACATCACACCATTGGTCGACCAAGTGAATCTGGGGCGCGACTATGATGACTACCAGGCCGGGTCCAAGCCTGGTCGCGACTCGGGACGCGATCGTGAGGGCGGTGACGGTCTTGCCGCCTCCCGTCGCGATTTCGAGAATTCCTTTGCCGCCGGCGGCGCCCCACTCCCTGATGGCCAACTCTTGGTGTCGAAACAGGGTTAGCGTAGCGGGGACAACGAGTGCTTCGGGGTAGCTGGTAGCTACCACACCGGGATGGTGGTGTCTGGAGGTGGAGCTTGACGATTCTACAGTCGCTGTATGCTCCCAAACCCTTCGGCGACACGCGTCCGCGAGACTGATGACTTCCAGCCCTTTCGTCTCGTTGCTCCAAAGCGAGCGAAACTCGTCTTCAATCCATCGTGCTCGCAGGCGTTCGGTGCCTTGGGACCAATTGCGGAACACCTCGATGCGTTCGAAGTTGCCGCTGAGGCCTGTGGCGGATTCGTTCGCGCTACCAGTTAGGGCGACGGTTCTGCCGGCTGAATCGGTGAAGACCGCGGTCTTCTCGTGATAGAGCGTGTTGGGGTCGGCGGGCGCCTGGAGGACGATCTGCACGAGGAGACGGTCTTGCGCGATCAACCAGCTGAGTAGGGCCGCGTCATCGCGCTGGGTGAACGCGCTGTCGAACTCCCTCCAGCGCCCTCGCGCGGCCCTGCGGTCGTAGACCGCGCGTGCGAACGCGGCTGCGTCGCGTTGACTTACGCGTGGCGAGCAGGCCAGCCGCATCACACCGCCACGATGGAAGAAGGCGGCAAACTCGTCTCGCAGAAGGCGGAATACGGAACTGGCAAAGAAGCCAACAGCTCGGTCGTAGCGCTTCGCGGCGCCTAACAGTGGCGCGACCAAGTCTTGGCCGATGCTGTGTGACGAGCTACGGTACACGTCCTCGAGACCGAGCGTCATCATCGAGTCGCTTTGCACTGAGGTCCCCGATTTCGTGGGCGGGCTGACACCCGGCTGCAGGGGTCCCTACGGAGGTGGGGGATGGGCGGATGCCCTAGCCCGTTTGAGGGGCGGTCGGCGACCGAGTCTGTGGGGGCGACCGCCGCTGGCGCAGCAGCGCTGCTTCGAGTGACTAAAGGTGGCAGCGCGAGTTTGGCCACGACCGACCGCCCAACGAGATGGGCAATTGCCATCACTGCGAGGAGCGCTCGGGCCGTCGGTCCCGCAACTTCCGTCGAGGCAGGCGTTTGCGTGGCGCGGGAGCAGAAAGTGAGGGTTTCGCGCCAGCGAAGCGTCGGACCCGAGCGCCAAGTCGCACTTGCAGACCGAAGAAGGGGTGTCCGAGGGCGCTCGCGACGCAACTCGCCGGCGGTCACGACGCCACCTCCACGGTTCCGCCGCCGGACTCGAACGCATCGAGCACCGGCTTGAGGGCCGACCGGAAGTCGGCGCGTGCGAGCCAGACCGTCTCGCGCAGCCTCACCCGGCGGGCCCGCGCGGACTGCTCGGCGAGGCGGGCGAGCAGGGCGGCGGTCGATCCGCTCATGCGGGCCTCGACGAACGTCATGTACAGCCGCTCGCACGAGACGTCGAGGGTCCGCGTGCGGCCCCGGCCGAGGAGGATGAAGTCGCGGCGATCCATCGGACCGGTCACCCGCTGCCTCCCAGCGAGAGCAGGGTCCGGCGCACCAGGTTCTCGACCAGCGGGACCTTGTAGCGGTTCTTCGACATCGGCAGGGCGCCGTCGACGGCGAGCCGCCCCGCTTCGGCCGCGAGCGGCTGGGTCACCCGCCGCCCCGCCAGCAGGTCCTCGACCGCCTCGACCCGCCACGGCACGGGAGCGACGCCGCCCAGCACGACGCCCGCGCGGCGGACGCGGTCGCCGTCCATCTCCAGCGCCAGCGCGAGGCTGACGACGGCGTGGGTCCACGCTTCCCGGTCGAGCACCTTGGCGTAGGTGCTCCGCAGACTCGGCGCGGCCGGCACGGTGACGGCGGCCAGCAGCTCGTTCGGCTCGAGCACGTTCTCGCGCGCCACGTCGAAGCGGGGCAGCGTGAAGAACTCGCGGGCCGGCACGAACCGTTCTCCACCGGGGCCGACGAGGAGAAAACGGGCGTCGAGGGCCACGAGGGCGGGGGCGGTGTCGGACGGATGGACGATGTAGCTCGGGCCGCCGCCGAAGATGGCGTTGAACTGGTTCTCGCCGGTCCGGGAATAGCAGCGGTTACCCCCGTGCTTGTAGCAGGGGAACTTCTGGCGGAAGTACCAGCACCAGGGCCGCTGGCACAGGTTCCCGGCCAGGGTGCCGACGTTGCGAATCTGGGGGGTCCCCACCGACCCCGCCGCCTCCGCGAGCACCCGGTAGCGCGAGGCCACCTCGGGATGGGTGCTCAGCCGGGTCAGCGTCACCAGCCCGCCGAGGCGCAGCTCCGCCGGTCCCGAGTCGACGGCGGTCAGGTCGTCCGCCGCGCCGATGGTCCTGAGGTTCACCAGCAGGTCGGGCGAGACCAGGTCGTCCTTGATCATCCCGAGCAGGTCGCTGCCGCCGCCGACCGCGGCCGACCGCGTGCCGCTCCGCTCCAGACGCTCGACGGCGTCGGCCAGGCTCTCCGGGTTCACGTTGGCGAGCGGTCTCACGCCAGCGCCTCCAGCACCCGGTCGCGGGTCATCGGCAGCTCCCGGAGCCGGCGGCCGGTCGCATTGAACACGGCGTTGCCGATGGCCGCCACCACCGGGATGATGGGCGGCTCGCCGACGTTCTTCGCCCCGTACGGCCCGTACGCGTCGTCGGGCTCGATGAACCGGACCTCGATCTCGGGGGCGTCGAGGTGGGTCATGACCCGGGCGCCGTAGAACCCCGGGTTGACGGGAACGCCGGTGACGCGATCGTAGATGAGCTCCTCGTGCAGGGCCATGCCGATGCCCATCGTGACGCCGCCCTTCACCTGGCTCTCGGCCGTGAGCGGGTTGATGATGCGCCCGCTCTCGTGCATGGCCAGGTAGCGGAGCACCCGGATGCCGCCCAGCTCGGTGTCGACCTCGACCTCCACGAAGTGCGCGGCCGAGGCGTAGCGCGCCAGCCCGTCGAGGACCGGCCGCGGCGTCGCCTGCGCGATGAGCGTACGACTCTCGAGGGGGCCGCCGGCCGACGCCATCTGCCGCCTGAGATCCTCCGCCGCCTCGACGATCGCCTGACCGGTGTGGGTGGTCGTCCGGCTCCCCGACTCGCCCACCGAGTACGGGCAGCGATCGGTGTCGCCCCAGACCACGGTGACGTCGGCGAGGTCCATCCCCATCGCCTCGGCGGCCAGTTGGGCCATGGCGGTCTTGGCCGCGGTGCCGATGTCGGTGACCCCGATATGGAGGAACAGGCGGCCGCCCTCGAGCCGCAGCACCGCGCTGCTGCGCCCGAGGCGGGCCGCGAACATGCCGATGGCCATCCCCACGCCCCGCCTGCGCGGGCCGCTCCCGGCTTCGGCCCGCCGCCACCGCGCCGGCCAGTCGAAGCGGCGGGCCCCCTCGGTGACGCATTCGCGCAGCGCCCAGCTCGTATAGGGCGTCTCGTCGTTGTAGGCGCGGGTCAGGTTCGTGAGATGGAAGTCGACGGGGTCGATCGACAGCTCGTGGGCCACCTGGTCCATGACCGACTCGATGCCCCAGACCCCCTGGGGATAGGCGGGGCCGCGGAAGTTCGCGGCGACGGTCATGTTGGTGTAGGCCGGCGAGACCTCGCGGCGGACGTTGGGGCACCGGAACAGCTCGATGCCGGCGATGCCGCCGCTGCTCTTGCGATGCGGGCCCATGCCGCTGACGCCGCGGAGCTGGATGGCCTGCAGCGTCCCGTCGCGGGCGGCCCCCACCCTGTAGTGCTGCACCGTCGGCCAACGGCCGTGGACGCCGAGGAAGTCATCCTTCCGCGTCAGCTCCAGCTTGACGGGGCGCCCCGCCTCCCGCGCGAGGAGGGCCGCGATGAGGTCGGCGTCCTGGCACTGGTTCTTGTTGCCGAACCCGCCGCCCATGTACTCGCAGACGACGCGGACCTGCTCGGGCGGCAGGTCGAGATCGCGCGCCACGTCCGCGCGGCAGTTCGAGATGCCCTGGGTCGGCGTCCACAGCGTGAGCTCGTCGCCCTCCCACTGCGCCACGGCGGCACGGGGCTCCATCTGGGCGTTGCTGTGGTGCTTGGAGACGTAGGTCTCCTCGACCACCACCGCGGCGTCGGCGAAGCCGGAGTCCAGGTCTCCACGCTGGTAGACCTCGGGCAGCGCCTCGCCGTCGCGCCGGCGCGAGAGGTTCCCCCCGGGCTGGACCTCGACCGCCCCGGGCCGGAGGGCCTCTTCCGGATCGAGGACGAAGTCGAGCGGCTCGTAGTCGACCTCGATGGCCTGGATCGCCGCCTCGGCCGCGTGGCGGTCGACGGCGGCCACGGCGGCGACCGGGTCGCCGACGAAGCGGACGGGATTGTTGAAGAGATAGCGCGGGTTCTGCTGGTCGCCGCTCCCCCAGACGGTGTCGCAGTTCTCGCGGGTCAACACCGCGTGGACGCCCGGCATCTCGCGGGCCCGCCGGGTATCGACGCTCCTGATGCGGGCGTGGGGGTGGGGGCTGCGCAGCACCCGGGCGTACGCCATCCCCGGCAGCTTGACGTCGCCGGTATAGCGCGCCGCGCCGGTGACCCGCTCGACCGCGTCGATTCGAGGCCGACTTTGGCCGACCACGCTCATCGGGTCCCGGTCGGACGCCGGCTCGGGGGGCCGGCCGAGGACCGCGGCCACGTATCGGTTGTAGTTCGAGCAGCGGCAGAGGTTGCCCGCCATGCCCTGCCGGACCTCGTCTTCGGTGGGATTCGGCGCCGCCGACACCACGGCCTTGGCCGCCATCAACTGGCCCGACGTGCAGAATCCGCACTGCGGGCCGTCGCCGGCGACGAACGCCGCCTGAAGCGGATCGAGCCGGCCGTCCTCGGCGAGCCCCTCGACCGTCTCGACGGCGCGGCCGTCGGCCCAGACCGCGAGCTGACTGCACGAGTAGACGGGGACGCCATCGAGATGCACCGTGCACGCGCCGCACTCGCCGCGGTCGCAGCCGATCTTGGTCCCGGTCAGGTCGAGGTGGTCTCGGAGCAGCTCGGCGAGCGTCCACCGATCTTCGACGTCGACGGTGCGCGATACCCCGTTGACGGTCAGCGTGATGGCGGTTCGCGGCGGCGAATCGGTCTGACGGGCCTGGGCGCCCGGCCGCGTCCGGGCGGCCGGGAGCGTCGTCGCCGCCGTGACGGCGGCGCTCGACTTCAGGAACGTCCGGCGAGAGACGGGATTCACAGCCTCATCTTAGTCGAACGACACGTCGGCGGCGCACCGACCATTGTCGTGCTCCAGCACATGCTCCGGGCTGAAATCGAGCACGCCGGTGGGTTGAACCCGGCGGCCCGTGCGTGGATGCGCGGCGGCCGCGGGCCGGGTTGCCAGCGGACCGGTGCACGATGTCGTCTCCAGCGCAGATAGTCAGCGGAGGCGCCGGAGCCGCGCCACGAAGTCGGCCTCGTCGTTGCACGCCAAGGCTGCGCTGACGACGGCGTCATCCGACGTCACGTCGATCTCCGACACGACGGCGAGGCCCTGGTCCGAGACCGCGATGCCCCGCGCCCGCAGGATCTCGCGGACCATCTCCAGCCGGGTTGTCGCCCGGCCCTGGGCCACGCCCTCCGCCCGGCTCTGACGCCGATGCCAGCCGAGCATCGGATCGTCGTCGGGCCCGGTGCCGTCCCGCGCGCCGAGCGCCGCGCCGACCCGGTGCAGCACCGCGAACGTCCGTTCCGACAGCTCCGTCTCGTTGAGGGCGGCGTGAATCTCGGCCGCCGTCCAGCCCGGAAACGCGCCGCTCGCGGCCGACGCCTGGAACGCGCCCGCCACCCGCCGGTGGATCGTCAGCCCCGGCCGCCGCCGGCGCGGCCGGCCCGCCCCCTGATCCGGCACCTCCACCCACACCTCGGGGAAGCCCCAGGCCTCGTACAGCCCCAGCTTGGCCCGCCGCACGTCCGTCGTGTGATCGACCTCGAGCACCACGTCCGGGAAGTCGTCCTCCCCCGCCATCATCGCCTTCGGGCCCGGCAGCCGCGCGCGGCGCGGATGCACGTACACGGACTCGTCGGCCTGCAGGATGCGCCTCGCGGCGCCGTGCTCGTCGCGCTGTATCAAGTCCATCGACCCGTAGCACGCGATGGCCGACCCCCGTTCGGCGGCAATCCGGTCCATCAACGCCGTCAGCCGGCGCGACGGCTTCTCGTGATACGGCGTGGTCGGCTCGGCGACCCACGCGATCTCCGTGTCGGCGTCCCAGAGCTCCAGGCGGCCCTCCCAGGTGTCGATCTCGCTCCGCGGCACGCGCCGGGCCGTGCAGCCTGGGAACGCGTCCGCCGGCAGCGGCGACTCCGGTGCCGGGGCCGCCGGCGGGCGGTCGCTCGGAACGTGCGGCCGGGGCTCGAAATCAGCCATACCTCGATCCTACAGCCGCACCGTGGAGGCGGAGGCCGGCGGAATTGGTCCGGAGGCCGACTCTAGCCGCACCGTGGAGGCGGAGGCCGGTGGAATTGGTCTGGAGGCCGACTCTCGGGCCGGCGAGACTCAACGCGACGGCAGGGTCTCGAGGCGATGCAGCAGCTCGACGGTGCTGTTGTCTCCGCCCCCGCGCCCGCCGGCCAACGCCAAGGGTGTCTGCCCGTTGTCGTTCGCGGCATGCAGGTCGGCGCCGCTGTGGGCCAGCAACCGGACGACCGTGTCGAGGCGTCGCCTGGCGGCGGTGTGCAAGGCCGTGTTCCCGGCCGCGTCCGTCGCGTTGACGTCGACCCCCGCGTCGATCGCAACCCTGGCCGCTTCCACCACGAGCCGCTCGTCCTCGGCCGGGTTCGGGGCCAGCCCCGGCTCCCGGCGGCGGCGGGCGGCTACCGCCGCCATCAGCGGCGTGGTGCCGTTCTCCATGACGAACCGCGGGTCGGCGCCGCCGTCGGCCAGGGCCCGCATGACGCCGGGCTCGGCGAAGTGGGCGGCCAGCCAGAAGGCGGTGGCGCCGACCACGTCGTGCTGCAGCACGTAGTCGGGGCTGTTGCGGCGGCCCTGGCTGCCGCGGACCACCGGCGCGTTCGGGTCGGCGCCGCGGGCCAGCAGCGCCGCCGCCAGGGTCTCGTCGCCGCGCAGGGCGGCGGCGTGCAGGGCAGAGTAGCCGGCCTCGGCCGCGTGTGGGTCGGCGCCGTGCTCGAGCAGGAACAGGGCCAGGGTGGTATGGCCGCTGTGCGCCGCCACGACGAGGGCGCTAGTGCCCGTCGCCGCCGTGTCGTTCACGTCGGCGCCCGCGGCCACGAGATGTCTCGCCGCCGCGAGGTCGCCCTGCCGGGCCGCGAACAGGAGAGGCGTGTTGCCGCCCAGCACGGTGTCGATCACCCCGCTGGGGTTGAACCCGGCGGTCCGCGTATGGATGCGCCGCGGCTGCGGGGCCGAGCGGGCATGGACGTCGGCCCCGAGCGCAATGAGCGCTTCCACGACGTGGGGGTGCTGCTGGGCGACCGCCCACATCAGGGCCGTCTGCCCCCGTGTGTGCTCCCGGGCGTTCAGGTCGGCCCCGTGGGCCGCGAGGAGGCGGACCGCCTCCACGGACCCGGTGCGGGACGCGGTCATCAGCACCGCCTCGCCCGAGGGCAGGGCGGCGTTGGCGTCGGCGCCGGCCGCCAGCAGGGCCGCGACCATCGCCTCGCTGCCGTTGAGGCAGGCGAGCCAGAGCGGCGTTGCGCCGAAGTCGTTGGCGGCGTCGACGTCGGCGCCGGCCCGCACCAGCGCGTCGGCCATCGCCGCATCGTCCCAGTGGGCGGCCCAGTGCAGGGCGGTCGCGCCGTCCGCCTGCCGAGCGTTCGCGGACACGCCCAGCTCGAGCACAGCGATCACGCCCGTCGAATCGGCCGCCCGGGCCGCGTCGAGCAGCCGCACGTCCTGGGCAGCAGCGCCTGGACCAGCCAGGGCCAGCAGCGTCGCCAACAACATCGACCCGGTCAGCTTCCTCGCATGCACGCTCTTCGTCCTCCACCCGTGGGTGACACCGCGCCCCGAACCTCTCCCTGCCGCGAGTGTGGGTGCGGTGGGCGACTTCAATTCGTCCACATCGTAACCGGGCCGCCCCGCCTCGCCGGCTTCGAGCCGACGACCGGGAACGGAGGCGGGGTCAGCGCGTCCGGTCAACCCTGTCCCTGTAGCCGGGCCGCCCCGCCTCGCCGGCTTCGAGCCGACGACCGGGAACGGAGGCGGGGTCAGCGCGTCCGGTCAGCCCTGTTCCTGCGTCGGCCCCGACCCCGTCTTCCGGAGGCGGGGCCGGAGAATCCGACACGCCGTGACGACGGCACTGGCGCACGGCCTCACGGATCGACGGTAATCTCCCCCACCATCCAGGGATGGTCCTCGCAGTGATAGAGGAACGTCCCCGGCTCGTCGAACGTGACGAAACCCCACAGGCCCGGGTTCAGCGTGCCGATGCTCCAGCTTCCGTCGCGCGCGGCCAAGGTGTGGGGGATCTCGCCGTTGTTGGTGAACCGGACCCGCGTGCCCGCGGTGACCCGCGCGCGGACCGGGTTGAAGTTGTACTCGTCGAATGCGTAGCGCCGGCCGCCGACCGAGCCGCGGGGGTTCTCGAGCAGGGTCGCGGTCTCGATCTCGTCGGTCTCGCGCGGGGCGGGGCCGCTCGGGCGGTCGTCGACCGGCGGGTCGGGCGAGGGCTCGCCGCGGGCCGGCACCGCGCCGTCGAGGGTGAACGCCCAGAGCTGGGGGCCCATCGCGACGGCGATGTACTGCGTGCCGTCGAGCTCGTAGGCCGAGGCCGGGCCGGGGCGCAGCCGCGAGCCCTCCTCGCTCGTCCGGAACGCCCAGCGGCGCACGCCGGTGCGCACGTCGTAGGCCTCGACCTGCCCGCCCGGCGAGCCTCGGAAGAGGAGGCCGCCCGCGGTGACGAGGGGGCCGCTCGTGCCGAGGAACGCGGCGGGGAACTCGTTCTTCCACACGACGCGCCCGGTCGCGGTGTCGACGGCGGCGAGCACCCCGACCGCGTCGGGCAGCGTGAGGTGGAACCGCGCGGTGTTCCACACGAACGGGTCGGCGAAGCGGCGCGCGCGGCCGACGTGGGCGCGCCCCTGCGCGTAGATGTAGCCGGTGTCGGGCGAGAACGCCAGCGGGGTGACCCGCACCAGCGGAATCGGCACCCCCGGCGCCACCACCGTCTGCTCGTCGACCGACGGCGGCGTGTAGCTGCTGCAGTTGAGCTGGAACGGCGGCGGCACGCGGTCGCGCCAGTACGAGCACTCGAAGAGGATGGTCTCGGTCTGCGTCGGGAACGGCTGGGTCGGCACCGTGAGCTGTTGCGGGTCCTGCGGCACCTCGCGGTCCTCGATGGGCAGCAGCGGCTCACCGGTCTCGCGGTTGAACAGGAACAGGTAGCCGTCGGCGCGCATCGCCGCCACCGCCTTGACCGGCTCGCCGTCGACCGTCGTGTCGTAGAGCAGGAGCGGGGTGGCGATGTCGGCGTCCCAGATGTCGTGTCGCACGACCTGGTAGTGCCAGCGCCGCTCGCCCGTCTCCATGTCGAGGGCGAGGACCGAGGCGGTGAACAGGTTGTCGCCGTCGCGCAGCTCGCCGCCGAACATCGGCACCGGGTTGCCGGTCGAGAAGTAGACCATGCCGAGGTCCGGGTCGACGGTACCGACGAGCCACACGCCGCCTCCGCCGTACTCCCACGAGTCGCTGTCCTGCGGCCAGGTCTCGTGGCCGAACTCGCCGGGGCGCGGGACGACGTAGAACGTCCACGCCACCTCGCCGGTGGCGGCGTCGAGGGCGAGCACCCGACCCTGGCCGCCGATGTCGCCGTTGGCGAGGCCCACGAACACCTTGCCGCGCGCGACCATCGGCGCCGTGGTCACCACCTCGCCCCGCGTCCGCTCCTCGCTGCCGACCCGCGTCGCCCAGACCAGCTCGCCGGTGTCGCGGCCGAGGGCGATGACCTCGCCGCTGCGCGTGCCGAAGAAGACGCGGCCGTCGTCCAGCCCCACCCCCTGCCACGAGGGGACCCGCCCCGCCTCGGGGTCCGGCTCCCAGCGCCAGACGGGCTCGCCGGTCCGCGCGTCGAACGCGAAGACGTTGGCGCCGCCGGTCAGGTAGATGACTCCGTCGTCGACCACCGGGGTCGCGCGCGACGCGGCGCCGCCGGGGAGCGGCGTCACCCACGCGCCGCCGAGTCGGTCGACGGTGTCCGCCGAGACCGCGTCGAGGGTCGTGTAGCGCGAGCTGGACCAGTTGCCGCCGGCGAAGGGCCAGTCCGTCGACGGGTAGCCGCGGCCCGGCTCGGGCGCCTGGGCGGCGAGGCTGACCGTGAGCGCGGCGAGCGCGGTCGCCGACGCGACGGTGACGACGAAACAGCGTTGGCGCCGAGGCATGGATGCCCTCCTCTCTGGGAGTGCCGGCCGCGGGGCGGTCGAGGCACAGCGCCGGCCCCTCCTCAGGATGCGTCCCATTCAACCACAGATTACGGCGTGGTGCTGCAAGCGGCGCACCGGTCAACCAAACGGAGTTGCCCATGATGGGCGGACGATCCAAGATCGGCGTCGGCGAAGACAACTGCCATGGCACGAACGAACCGGGAGGCGAAGGTGGACCGAAGAACGCTCCTGAAGATGGGCGGCATGGGCCTCGTGGGCGCCAGCCTGGTCGGTTGCTCCGCCCGGTCGGCCCCGCCGCAGCTCGCGCCGGCACCCCCGCCGCAGCGGCCGCCCCTGCGCCTCGCGCCCGTACGCGCCGACTGGGACCGCATCATCCGCACCACGGTCGGGCTGCGCCCCCACCGCCCCTCCGGCTTCCTGCTGCGCGCCGACCGGCTCGACGACACCACCGTGATCCACAACTACGGCCACGGCGGCTCCGGCATGTCGCTCTCGTGGGGCACGGGCCGCATGGCGGCCGAGATGGCCCTCGCCCACGACAGCCGCCGGGCCGCGGTGGTCGGTTGCGGCGCCGTGGGCCTCACCGCCGCGCGCCAGCTGCAGCGGCGCGGGTTCGCGGTGACCATCTACGCCATGTCGGTGCCCCCGGACACGACGTCGAACATGTCGCTCGCGGGGTTCACCCCCACGTCCGGGCTGATCGACCGCGACCTCAGGACCCCCGCGTGGGACGCCCAGTTCCGCGAGGCCGCCGAGATCTCCTACCGCGAGCTGCAGCAGTTGGCGGGCCGGGGCTTCGGTGTCTCCTGGATCGACCGCTACAGCCTCCGCGGCACACCCCCGCGCGACGAACTGGACGATACCCAGGCGGACGAAGAGCCGCTGCTTCCCGCCCACCTGCAGACCGGCCAGATAACGCTGGGCCCCGGGGAGCACCCCTTCGGCACCCGCTACGCGGTTCGAAGCAACCGCCTGCGCATCGAGCCCGCCATCTACCTCGACGCGCTCGTCCACGACTTCATCCGCTTCGGCGGGCGCATCGAGATCCGCAAGTTCACCGAGCCGCGCGAGTTCGTGGCCCTCGGCGAGCCGCTGGTCGTCAACTGCACCGGCCTGGGCGCGCGCGACCTCGTCGGCGACGACGAGCTTATGCCCCTGAAGGGGCAGCTCACCGTGCTCGTCCCCCAGGCGGACGTCGACTGGGGCATCCAGGGCGGCCCGCCCGACGGGGCGCCTCCCGGCGTCCTCGGCGTCCACATGCAGCCGCGCAACGACGGCATCGCCCTGGGCGGCACGTCGGAGCGGGGCGTCTGGTCGCGGGAGCCGAATCAGGAGGCGATGCGGCTCATCGTGAGCGCGCACATGGCCGTCTACTCGGCCATGCGCGTCTGATCTGGCCGTCGACCCGCCCCAAGGACGACTCTGATGCATTACAGCTACCCCTGTCGCATCGAGCGCGATGGAAGCGGCTGGGTGGCATCCTTCCCGGACGTCCCGGAGGCGCTCACCGGGGGCGGCGACTACGAACAGACCGTCGAGCTTGCCGCCGATGCGTTGGTCACCGCGTTGAGCCGCAGCTACGTGGAACGCCGCCGGGAACTGCCGCCGCCCGGCCGCCCGCACGCCCGGCGAGATCCTGATCCGCGTGCCGGCTCTGGTTGCCCGGAAGCTGGCACTGTACTCAACGATGCGCCGGAATCGAATCACCCGGGTCGAGCTGGCGCGGCGGCTGGCCGTGAGCGTGACGACCGCTCGCCGAATCGTCGATCCGCAGCACCGGTCGCACATCGAGCAAGTGGAGCGCGCGCTATGCGCCGTCGGTCGCGTGCTGGTTGTCGATGATCGGGCGATTGCCTGAATGGGCCCCGGACAAGCCGGGTTGCCCGCAATCCGAAACCGGGTCGAGCCCCGGGTCGGCCAGACCACTCCTGCGATGGTCACGTTCTCGTGCCGGATGCGGTGTCGTGCAGGAACTCTGCGCCTTCCCGAAATGCGCCGCGCATGCGGCCGCGAATGTGGACGGGGCGCACCCCGGTCTGCGACAGGTAGTGGTTCAGGCCGTTGGCCTCGAAGATCTCGTCGATGCGGGCGGGCTCGACCGTAAACCTCCTCTCGGCCCCGTTCCTGGTTCTCGTCTCCACGAAGCCGACGTCCCCGCGGGTGTACATCGTGACCCGTTCGTAGCGCGCGCCGGTCAATGCGGCGGCGGCCGCGTGTCCGAGCCTCGTCAGGTCGTCCGCGAACTCCGGCCCGACGCCGTTGAGATCGAGCGGTGCGTGGTACGCGAAGACCGGGTCGGACGTCTTCCAGGCGTCCGCGATCGCCTCCAAATCGCGTGCGGTCCTGGTGTTCGCGGCAATCGCCAGCGCGTGCGGGTCGAGTCTGCCGGCGACCACGACGTCGAAGACGTCACGCACCGGGCTGCGTGTGGCGCGCTGGAGCTTCCCGCAGAGGATCTGCGCGTTGCTCAGGACGACGGCCGGCTCGCCGTCGACGAGCGCGTCGGCGTGGCCTTCGCGGGGCGTGGGATCGAGCGCGCAGAGGTCCAGCTTGCCCGTACTGAACCGGACCGTGCAACGATCGCGGTCGAAGGTGATGGCGTAGCCGCCACGCCGGCCGATCTCCGCCTCGAAGTCGTTCTCGGGGCCGGCCGACAGGGCGGGAATGGCGGCGGCGGCGTTCACCGTGAGGTCGAGATCCACGCTCTCGCGGTGGCTCCAGCGGGCCGCGAGCACGGTCCCCCCGCCGATCTTCCAAGGACCGGCCTCCGGTCCGAGTCGATCGAGGGCCGGCCCGAGCAGGCTCCTGACTCTCAGCCAGATGCCTCTGGCGGGCAGTGGAAGCGTCAGTCGTTCCATGCCGACCTGCCGTCGTTATCGCTCAGGGTAACGCGGGTCGGCCCACTGGTTGATCTCCGCGATCCGCTCGGGCCATGGAAAGTCCGCCAAGTGCAGCGCGCGCACGAGGTCGCGGAACGTGTAGGCGTGCTGCGCCCAGGCCTCGAAGAGCTCCGTGAAGGTGGCTTCCGTTCCCCACATGTAGATGATGCTCTTCTGGCGCTGGTCCGGCGCGTCCGTGTGGAAGGCGTCGTAGAACTCCTCGGTCGTCGGCGGCTGCCCCCATCCGCAGCAGCTTCGAGCGATGCGCCACTCGACGGCATGGCTCCTGCGACCGGTGAGCGCCGGATCCAGACCGGGGCAAAGCCTCCGACACGCGTCCGGGGGCGCCGGCTCGCCGCTGAAGGCCTCGGGCGGCTTCAGCTTGCTGTTCTGAGCCTCTTCGTCGAACCGGCGCCGACGTTCCTGTTGCTCCCTGGCCCACTCATCAAGGGCGGCGCGGTCGGACCTGCAGGCCACTCCTGCGCCGTTCTTCGCCGCCTTCGACATTCGTCTCTCTCCGCTACAGCCGTCCCGACAACGCCCCTTCCCAGTGCCACCGCCGCGAGCTCCACTTCCGCCGACGACCGAACGGGACCATCGCGATGGGTCCCCAAGTGCCTACAGCGACTGGAGAATGGCAATGGCTCGCGTCAACCGCTCCTTCATCGGGCCGATGTGTTGTGCAACGACCGCCGGGTCAACCGCCCAACCTCGAGCTCCTCCGGTCTTGTCGTTGCCGACTTCTTCTGCAAAACCGTCACGAGACATCTGCCGATACAGCTCGTCGAACTCGACTTGGGCTTCTTCCGGAAGTTCGAACCAGTTGACTTGCCCGAACGTGAATCCCTTGAGATTATTCCAGTACGAGCTCATGGTCGGGAAAAGCCACGCTACGGTGAGCGGAGCGGCGCGAAGAGTGGATTGGACGCTGATCGTCAACCCGCTCTCCTTGCGGTTGACCACCGCGCCACGTTCCTCCGCGGAGGCAATCAGCTGTTTCGCCGCGTGAACGGAGGCTTGGTCAGGCAGTTGCTTGCAGAACTGCTCCATTGTCAACCGTTTGCGTTTGCGCCCGCCCGAGGGCGAGGGATCCGACGCGACGGTGCGACCGATAACCTGCGGCACCAAGGTACGCAGGTCTGCGCCCCGGAATTGCTTGATCTCGACCGCCAGCACCTCGATGCCGGGCATCTGTTCGTTCAAGAACTCGACCACCCGCGCCAATTCGTCTGGAATCCGGTCGGCTACGAACAGGAGCCGGACGCGTTTGGCAGCGAGGTTTGTCGCAAGACGCTCCCAGAACCCTTCCACAACGGTATCCGGGTCGACGTCGGCGTCCAACTGCAGGAATACTCGCAGCACTTCATCGGCATCGTCGCCGCGACCGGCCTCGAATTCGCGCCGTATCGCGGCCATTCCCATCGTCTTCGTGGCGTGGGCAGCGTAGTCCAGCATCTGGCCCACCACGGACCGGCGTATTTCACTGTTGGAACTGCGCTTGACTTCCACAAAGGTCGGTACGGCGTCCTGGTCAATCATGAGGTGGTCCACCGACCACCGATTCCCGGCGTCGGGACCATCAGCGATACCCTTCTCCCGGGTGACCAGCAGCCACCGCCGAGGGTCCGCCGGACGAATCTGCTCCCCGTCCAGCAACTCCGGATGGTCCGCAATCAGCTTCTGCAGGATGTCCTCTGTGTCGAACGGCTCTTCAGTGAGGGGCTCAAGATTCCCCGCGTCCTTCATGACGTAGATTCGCTCCGCCATATTGCGATTACTCCTGAGTTCGCCCTACTATTCCGGCTGGCAGGCACTCGTCCGGCTGGCAGGCACTCGGCGACACCTTCCACTGGCCTCGGGTATCGGCTGCCGGCGGTTCGACCGCAGTCCGCACAGATGGCCGAACGGCGCCTGCTCACGCCCGTCTACGCTTCGATCATGCCCCGGAGCTGCTTCGCGGTCGAGCGCGCCGGGCGAACAGAAGCCGATCCGTTACGGCAGCGCGTAGGCCACGAGCGAGCCGGGGAACCCAGTCTGAATGCTGCCGATCTGCACGACGATGTACTGCCTGCCCTCGTGCAGGTAGGTCATCATGCCGTACTGCCCGGGCGCGGGGAGCTCGACGCTGCCGAGGATCTCGCCGGTGTGCTTGTCGCGGCCGTGCAGCAGCAGAGGCCCGTCGGGCACGATCTGCCGCGTCCCCTCGCTGAGCGAGCGGGTCTGCACCAGCAGGTCTCCGGCCACCATCTGGATCGAGAAACCGGCGCCCCCGACGTTCGGGATGTCGACGCCCGCGAGGCGCGGGTTGTCGCGGATGACCTGGGCGGTCTCCCCCACCGGCAGCGACCAGGCCTTGTCGCCGGTGTTCATCTGGTAGGCGGTGAGCTGGTTGTCCATCGGCTTGTAGAGCCGCAGGCCGTCGATGCGCGGGAGGCCGGACACCGAGACGAACGGCTCCTGCTCGGGGGTGGGCCGGCGGAAGCCGCCGGGCAGCCACGCCGCGACGGTGGTGCCGGTGGTGGGGGTCGAGTTGGGGGTGGCGCCGCCGGGGCCGGGGCGCGCGTAGTCGGGGTTGTCCACGTCGACGCCGCCGGTGGGCCGCATGAACGACGGGGCGTTGCAGCTCCGGCGGTGCGAGTTGAACATCATCCCCGTGCTCGGGTCGGCGACCGGCGGGTGGGGGATGACGTTGCCGCCGCCGAGGCAGCCTACGTTGTTGTAGAAGGTGTTCGTGTGGTTCTCCGGCAGCGCCGGCACGTAGAGGCCGCCGATCCGGTAGTGCTCGAGGATGGCCAGCGCCTCCTGGCGGAGCTCCGGCGTGTAGTCGATGACGAACTCCTCGGTCAGGCCGGTCAGGATGATGGGGTCGACCGGCTCGGGCCGCGTCGGGTACGCCTGTCGCGGCGACGTGTAGTTGCCGGGCACCTCGGTCTGGATGACCTCGCGCTCCTCGATGGGCCAGATGGGCTCGCCGGTCTCCCGGTTGAAGGCGAAGACGAGCCCCTGCTTGGTGTTCTGGATGAGGGCCGGGATGCGCTCGCCGTCCACCGTCAGGTCCATCAGCATCGGCGGGGTCGGCAGGTCGTAGTTCCACTGGTCGCTGCGGTGGATCTGGAAGTGCCAGCGCCGCTCGCCGGTCTCGACGTCGAGGGCGAGGACGCTGCCGCCGAACAGGTTGTCGCCGGGCCGGTGGCCGGCGTAGCTCTGCACCGTCGAGGCGTTGGTCACGAGGTAGACGAGGCCCAGCTCGGGGTCGGTCGAGGCCGGGGCCCAGGTCGACATGTCGCCCGACCACTGCCAGGCGTCGTTGTGCCAGGTCTCGTGCCCGAACTCGCCGGGGCGCGGGATGGTGTGGAACTTCCAGAGCACCTCGCCGGTGGCGGCGTCGACGCCCATGATGTCGCCGGGGACGTTCTCGATGCGGGTCTGCCCGTAGCTCGGCTGGTGGCCGACGAGCACGACGACGACCCCGTTGACGACGATGGGCGGGGCCGAGGCGGTGACCATGCCGAGCTCGCGGGGAATGCCGTAGCCGGGGTCGTAGCTGGCCGCGCGGTCGAGCCAGCGCCCCCAGTCCTCGACGAGGGGCGGGATGAGGTCGAGGCCGCCGGACGCGGGAAAGCCGTCGAGGGGGATCTGGCGGCCCCAGTTCTCCAGCGGGCGGCCGGTCTCGGCGTCGAGCGCCCACAGGAAGAAGGCGGGGCTGGTGACGAAGATCACCCCGCGGCCGTTCACCTCGGCATACGCCACGCCCTTGCCGTAGGCCTGCCGGGGCGAGCGCAGGTGCCGGACCGTCTCGGGCTCGCGGAACGACCACAGCGTCTCGCCGGTGGCCGGGTCGATGGCCACCACCTGCCGCCGGGGCGAGGCCACGGTGTAGAGGACGCCGTCGACGTAGATCGGCGTCGATCGGTTGAAGTAGTCGAGGTTGGGGCCGAAGTTGTCGCCCCGCCAGAGCCAGGCCACCTCGAGGTCCGAGAAGTTGTCGCCGTCGATCTGGTCGATGGCCGACGAGCGGGTGTGCCCGGCGTCGCCGCCGAGGTAGCGCCACTCTCCGTTCTCGGTCCCCGTGAGGCGCTGCGCGGAGGCGGCGGCGGCCAGCAGCAGCACGGCGGCGCCGGCCGCGAACCGGAGCGCCGGCCGCGATGTGAAGTGTTCAGGCATGATGGGTTCCATTCACTCACCCGGAGTGTCCTCGTTCGCGTCCGGTGATTCGCCGTCATCCTACCGCGTCGGGCACGCGCGTCCAAGAAGAGCGCCCGCCCCGCGAAGACGCCGCGCGCCGGGCTTCACCGCCGTCACCGTGCTCACGCTCGCGCTCGGCATCGGGCGAACACCGCCGTCTTCGGCGTCGCCGTCGCGGCCGTGTTTCGGCCGTTGGCGTAGCGGAATCCCGAACGACTCGCGTATCTCCGGGACGTCCTCGACGCCGGCACGCCGCGCCAGCGGATCCGGCCGTCGATGCCGCCGGGCAAGACGGACGCCCGGGGCGAGCAGACCCACATTCCCAGCGTCCCCACGTGATTGGGGACGATCGGCGCCCGGTGACCGAGGCGTTGGAGGACGCCGCGGTGTATGGCGAGATCCACCGGCGCCGGTGCAGGGCAATCCGGGAGTTGCCGTCGACGAGGAACAGGCGGGGCCGGAGGTCAGGGCGCCGCGACGTAGCCACGCCGCGCCCGGACCCGGTGGTCGGGGTTGCGCACCTCCACCCGGATGCTGTGCCAGCGGCCGTCGCCGGCATGCCGAGCCGAGTACGCGAGCTGGTACTGGCGGCTCAGCTCGCGGGCGATCCCCGCCGTGGCGGGGTCCAGGTCGTCCGCATGCCGGATGATCTCGGTCCTTCCGCCGCTGTCGTCGGTCAGCTCGCGGAGGGCGCGCACGCTGACCCCTCTTCCCCCGATCCTCTCGAGGCGCTGCATTATGCTGGCGTCGATGCCGATCGCGTACACCAGCGCCTCGGTCCGCCGGACGAGCCGCCGTACGTTCCAGTAGTTCGTCCCGCCGCTGTTGTCGTTGCCGTCCGAGATGATGAGCAGCGCCTTCTTGCGGTGGCGGCCCTCGGCGATGCGCGGCAGCGACTCGGCCACCGCGTCGTAGAGCGCGGTGCCGCCCCGGCCGCGGACGTCGCGAACGGCCCGGCTGAGGTGGTCGCGGCTCGTCGTCCAGTCCTGCAGCAGGACCGGCCTGTCGTCGAACCGATAGAGGAAGATCTCGTCGTCAGGGCCGAGCAGGTCGTTGAGGAACCGATCGAGCGCGTTGCGGGCCGCCTCCCATCTTGCGGTCGTCCATGCTGCCGCTCGTGTCGAGGGCGATGCCCAGGCTGACCGGCACCCGTTCGTTGTCGAACTGTGTGATCTCGACCGGCTCGCCGTCCTCGTAGACCCGGAAGTCGTCCTTCGTCAGCCCGTCGACGAAGCGGCCTCGGGCGTCGGTGACCGTCGCGGCCACGTTGACCAGCTCGATGCCGCTGCGGAAGACGCCGTCCCGTCCGTCGGGCTCCGGGGCCTGCGCGGCGCGCTGCTCCGCCTGCGGGGCCGTCTCGGAGCTCCGCGCGGCTTCCCTCGCGACGGCGGTCGCGGCGGGCTCTCTGCTCACACAGCCGCCCCCCCAGGCCGCCCACAGCGTCAGGGCCGGGACGAGGATCGCCCGGCAGAATCCCCTCGGCATTCGACCCGCGATGCGTCCTGCCTCGACTGCGTTGCCTCTCGGTCGCATATGGCCACTATTCGACATCGACTCGACATCGACAGGCACAACTCGACCCAGAACACACCGTGTGGGAGCGACTTCGACGTGGTCGCCACCACGCGGGTTTCGCGCCGAGCGCCAGCAACTCGCTTACTCCCAGTGCCCCGTTACAGTGGTTCGCGGGACAATTTCTACGCGGCTGTTCTCCGGTGTTTACAGGAACTTACAGCGATCCCGAGCCTTCCCGAACTTCACGGCCGGGACACTACACCGCCGACAGCTCCCTGAACGTCCCGGTGCTGTCGCCGATGCGCTCGACCGGCACGCCGATCCTGCCCAGCAGCGTCTGGTACAGGTTCGACAGCGGGGTGCCCGCCGGGTACCGGAGGTGCCGGCCGCCCTTCAGGGCGCCGGCGCCGCCGCCCGCGACCAGGATCGGCAGGCCGAGCGGAATGTGCAGGTTGCTGTCGCTCATGCCGCTGCCGTAGAGCAGGGTGACCTGGTCGAGGAGCGAGCCGTCGCCGTCGGGCGTCGCCGCGAGCCGTTCCAGGTAGTACGCGAGCAGCCCGGTCTGGAACATCTGCACCCGGGTGAGCTTCTCGAGCCTCTCGGGGTTGTTCTGATGGTGCGACAGGGGGTGGTGCTGGTCGGGCACGCCGATCTCGGGGAACGTGCGGTTGCTGAGCTCCTTGCCGATCATGAACGTGACGACGCGCGTCATGTCCGACTCGAACGCGAGGACCTGCAGGTCGATCATGAGCTTCGCATAAGTCTCGAAGCTCTCGGGCACGCCGCCGGCCGGTCGCTCGAACCTCGGCAGCTCGCGGCCGCTCTGCGCCTCGGCCTTCTGGATGCGCGCCTCCACGTCGCGGATCGCGTCGAGGTACTGGTCGAGCCTGGCCCGGTCCCGAGGCCCGAGATCGCGGCGCTGGTCGACGACGCTCTCGCGCACCGAGTCGAGCAGGCTGCGGTTGCGCCGGCGGCGGGCCGCCCTCGCCGCGGGGTCGGTGCTCTCGCTGTCGCCGAAGAGCCGCTCGAACACGGCGCGCGGGTTGCTCTCCATCGGCAATGGCGAGGTGGGGGTGCGCCAGCACAGGGTGTTGACGTAGGCGCAGCTGTAGCCGACGTCGCACGCGCCGGCGAGCTCGGTGGTCTCTAGCCCCACCTCGAGGGACCTGAGTTGGGTCTCGCGGCCGAGCACGTCGCCGGCGATCTGATCGATGGACACGCCGGCCCGGAAGTCCGTCCCCTCGGTCGGCTTCGCGTGGACGCCGGTCAGGAACGCGCCGCCGATGCGGCCGTGCCCGCCCGCCGGCTCTCCCGGCAGGGCGACGGCGGGCTGGTTGTCGAGCCCCGACACCACAATCAAGCGGTCGCGCATGGCGGCCAGCGGGGCGAGGATGGGCGACGGCGCGAACCCCGCGCCCTCGGTCGCCGGCGTCCAGTTCTCCATCACCGCGCCCATGGGCACGTAGACGACGGCGAAGCGGGGCGTCGACCGCGCCGCGGTGGTCCGCAGCGCCGCGTGGGCCGGCACCATGGCGTCGAGCAGCGGCAGGGCGACGCCGGCGCCGATTCCGCGCAACACCGTGCGACGCGACAGCGCCTTTCGCGTGACGATCATGGCTCGGTGCTCCTCATCAGGAACGGCGTGCTCTCGACCACGCCGAGGAAGATTGACGACCAGTGGTACCCGTCCGGCTCGGCGTCCCGGACGATCTTGCGGATGGCCGGCATGTCGTGGGCCTCGAGGCCCCGGCCCAGGGCATAGGTCATGAGCCGGGCGGTAACGTTGGCGACGAACTCGTCGCCCCGGTCGCCCAGCACGCGCCGCAGGCCGTCCGGCCCCTCGAAGCGGCTGCCGTCGGGCAACGCAGCGACGGCGTCGATGCGGTCGCCGTCCTCGTCGAGGTCCCGCCACCGCCCGACGGCGTCGAAGTTCTCGAGGGCGAAGCCCAGCGGGTCCATCTGCGCGTGGCAGCTCGCGCACGCCGGGCTCGCGCGATGGATCTCCATGCGCTCGCGCATCGAGCGCGCGCCGCCCGCGTCGGCCGCCTCGAGGGGCGGCGCGTCGGGCGGCGGGGCCGGCGGCGGCGCTCCCAGGATGTTCTCGAGCAGCCACTTCCCCCGCACCACCGGCGACGTGCGGTTGGCGTAGGAGGTCACGGTGAGGATGCTGCCGTGCCCGAGCAGCCCGGCCCGCCGGCCGTCGCCCGGCACGCGCCGGAAGTGGCTGCCGTGGACGCCGTCGACGCCGTAGTGGCGCGCCAGCCGCTCGTTCAGGAAGGTATAGTCGGCCGTCAGCAGCTCGAGCACGCCGCGGTCCTCCCGCAGCTGCGCCTCGAGGAACAGCTCGGTCTCGCGCCGGAAAGCGTCGCGCAGGTCGTCGTCGAACTCGGGGAACGCGTTGACGTCGGGGGCCGCCGCGCGCAGGTTGCGCAGGTGCAGCCACTCCGACGCGAAGTCGGTGACGAGGGCCGACGCGCGCGGGTCGTCGAGCATGCGGCGGACCTGCCGACGCCGCATCGCCGGGTCGCCGAGGGCCCCTTCCGCCGCCGCGGCCAGCAGTTCGTCGTCCGGCAGGCTGCTCCAGAGGAAGAACGACAGCCTCGAAGCGATGTCGAAGTCGCCGAGGCGGTACGCGGTGTCCGGCGGCGCGTCGACGGGGTCGCGCTCGACCCGCACGAGGAAGCTCGAATCGAGGAGGATGCGCTCGAGCGCGAGCCGGATGCCGGCGTCGAACCCGCCGCCCTCCTCGCGCCCGTCGCGATAGAAGCGGAGCAGGGTCTCCAGCTCGCCCCCGGCCACCGGGCGCCGGTAGGCGCGGGTGGCGAGCGCCGACAGGATCTCGCGCGCGCAGGCATCCGCCTCGCGCCGGGGGGCGTCGTCGGCGGGTCGGCAGACGAAGATCCGGCGCCGGCTCGGCGTGTCTCCCGCTCCCGTCGGGTCGTACGGTCCGGCGATGTCGATCGCCTCGACGCGGGCCTCCGCCCCGCGGACCCCGCCGAAGGCGATGTTGGCGACCGGGAGGTAGGCGGGCCTCACCCCCTCGGGCGCCGCCATCGTCTCGACGAACGTGGCCGCGACGCGGTGGTATCCGGCCGGGACGCGGAGGCGGACCGCCAGCGGATCGCCCGGCCCCCGCGCCGGCGGGTCGGCCGACGGCGGCCGGCGCGCCCCCCCGAGTTGGAAGAGCTCGAGGCGCTCGCCGTCCAGTCGGAGGTCGAGCTGCTGAGGCTCGCGGAACCGCCGCCGCCGCGGGCGCGCGGTCACGACGTACTCGGCGTCGAGCGGGAAGAAGTGCCGCACGACCGCGCCGCCGCGGCTCCCGAACGGCAGGTCCGGCCCGGCGCGCTCGTCCTGCCGCCGAAGCCGCGAGACGTTGTAGGTGGCCACGGACGGGCGGAGGGCGGGGTCGCCGACGGCGAGCCGGCTGATCCGGGCGGCCGCCGACAGGTAGCGCTCGAGCAGCGCCGTCGACATCGGCAGCATGTCGGCGTTGTTGTCGAAGCCGTACGCCATGTCGTCGGGCGGAAGCAGGGCGCGGCCGTCGATCTCCAGGCCCAGCAGGTCCCGGATGGCGTTCGTGTACTCGGTCCGGTTGAGGCGTCGCGCAGAGGGCCGGCCCGGCCGCGGGTCGGCGGCGGCGGCTTGGTCGATGGTCGTTTCCAGCCACGAGGCGAAGGACGCGTACCGGGCCGGCTCGGGCCGCGGGCGCCCCGCCGGCGGCATCGTCGCCGACCGCAGCTTGCGGATGACCCTCTCCCACCCCTCGGTGTCCTGATCGACGTGATGGGAGCCGTCCGCCTCGAACGAGAGGTCCCCGGTCCGCAGCCGGTCGTTGTGGCAGGTGACGCAGTAGCGGTCCAGCAACGCGCGGTGTTCCGCGGGGAGCGGGCTCGGCACGCCAGCGTCGGGCTGCTCCCCGGCGGGTGCTGCCGTCGCGGGCAGCGGACCGGGCCAGACGAAGACCCAGACGCCGATCAGTACGGCGCCGGCGAGGCCGGCTGGCAGGGTCTTTAGAGCGGCCTGTCGCATGGGTCGCGAGGGTTCCGCCCATGATAGCCACCGCTGGCGCAGAGTGTCCACGGGAACCGGCCGCAGGATGCAGCTCGACCGCACCCCGCGCCCCGGCGGAGTGCTAGGATGCGAGCACACGGAGGAATGTCCTCTCGGCCACGGAAGGAGCGCGCGGATGGGACGCAGCACCTTGGCGCTCGTGATGCTGGGCACGGTACTGTGGCCGTCGAACACGACGTTTGCGGCGCGGGCCGACACACCGCTCGTGGAAGCGGTGAAGAGCCACGACGGCGCCGGTGTGGAGGCGCTCCTGGCCGCCGGCATCGACGTCGACGCCGCGCAACCGGATGGCGCGACCGCCCTCCACTGGGCGGTACATCTGGACGACACCGCGATCGTCGAACGGTTGCTCCTGGCCGGCGCGACGGTGGACGCGACCAACGAGTACGGGGTCACGCCGCTCTCCGTCGCCTGCAGCAACGGCAGCGCCCCGCTCGTCGAGCGGCTGCTCGAGGCCGGCGCCGACCCCAACCTCGCGCGCCCCACCGGAGAGACCCCCCTGATGCGGGCCGCCGCCACCGGCAGCGTCAGGGCGGTCGACGCGCTCGTCGCGCACGGCGCCGACGTGAATCGGGCGGATCCCGGGCGGGAACAGACCCCCCTCATGTGGGCGATCTCGGCTCGGCGCCCCGACGTGGCGGCGCGTCTGCTGGCGCACGGGGCCGAAGTCCTCGCCCGCTCGGCCGGAGGGTTCACGCCCCTGCTCTTCGCGGCGCGGGAAGGCGACGCGGCGACGGCCCGCTTGCTGCTGGCGGCGGGCGCCGACGTCCACGACGCGATGGAGGACGGCACGAGCACCCTCCACGTGGCGACGGTGCGCGGCCACGCGGGCACGGCCATCCTCCTCCTCGAGCACGGGGCCGACCCGAACGGCGCCGGTCCCGGCTACACCCCGCTCCACTGGGCGGCCGGGTCCTGGCAGACGGAGCTGAGCGGCCCCAACGGCATCGCCACCGACCGCGACCGCGAATGGCGGGGGCTGCGCGGCGTCCCCGGCGACAGGGTCCGGCTCGTCCGGGCTCTGCTCGACCACGGGGCCGACCCCGACGCCCCGCTCGAGCGAATCCCGCCCCGGGCGGGGTACAGCCAGCTGCGGGTGGAGCACCGCGTGTCCGGCGTGAGTCCGTTTCCGGGCGCGACGCCGTTCCTGCTCGCGGCGATGGCCGCCGACGTCGAGGTGATGCGGGTGCTGGCCGAGGCCGGGGCCGACCCGAACCGCACCGCCGACGACGGGACGACCCCGCTGATGCTGGCCGCCGGCCTCGGCCGCTACATGGCCGAGACCCTCGTCACCGAGGCCCGTGCCCTCGGGGCCGCCGCCCTCGCCATCGAGCTCGGCGCCGACGTCGACGCGGCGAACGAGACCGGCAGCACCGCCCTGCACGGCGCCGCCCACGTCAAGTCGGACGCGCTGGTGCGCCTTCTCGTCGAGCACGGCGCGTCGCTCGACCCGGTGAACGCGCGCGGCCAGACGCCTCTGGCCGTCGCCGAGCTGTCCCGGGCCGGCAGCGCCACGACGACGACCCGATCGAGCACCGGCAATCTGCTCCGCGCGCTGGGCGCCCGCGCCGCGACGGACGACCCGCCGGCCCGCTGATCGTCGTCGAAAAGGTACCGCTTCGCGATCGGCGTCCGACGATCGCAGACCGTGACGGTTACGCCGCCGCGGACCCGCGCGAGTAGCTGCTCAGCTTCGCCGTCAACTCCGACACCCTCACGACCCGAGTCATGGTGGGCCCGTGCCCTCACCACAATACGCGTACGGCATAGTCGGCCAGGATCCGATCCCTGCTGACCAGCGTCAGGTCCTCGCACATCGCCTGCGCGATGAGCATGCGATCGAAGGGATCTCGATGATGCCAGGGCAACTGCGCGACCTGCCCGCAGTGACTCGACTCGACCGCCAGCCAGCGCGCCCCCATGCGCGCGCGGCCGTCGTCGATCGACCGCCGCCAGTCCGGTGACAGTTCCAGGCGCCGGAGACTCACCTTGATGGCGATCTCCCACAGGCTCGCGATGCTGACCCGGACGTGGTGGTCATCCGCGAGCAACGCGGCGCGCACCCGCTCGCTCAACCGGTCGGGAGCACCGACCGCCCAGAGCAGGGCATGGGTGTCGAGAAGGAGGCGCACTCAGACGTACTCCGCGAAGTCGTCCAGCGGCGCGTCGAAGTCGTCGTCCATGCGAACGATGAGGCCGGGCTCGCTGCCGAGCTCTCGCGCCGCCCGCGCCCCCGGAAGGACCTCGAGCCGTATCAGCGGCCGGTTCCCCTTCGCGATGACGACTTCCTCGCCGTCCAGCGCCCGCCGGATGAGCCGCGAGAGGTGGGTCTTGGCTTCGTGAACGTTGACCGTGAGCATGTTCCAGGCGGGTTCGGTGGCTTAGTCAGATTATTTGGTCAACCCCTGGTCGTCAAGGGGCACCGGACGCGGCGCTGCTCGGACGGCGCGAGACAGCTACACGGAACGCAAACGTCGACGGTGTTCAGCGAGCTCGTGGCCCGGCGGTTCGAGCGGCTAACGCTGGCCGAAGGCAAGCGACCCGTGCGACGGCGGCGATCGTCTCGTCGAACCTCTTCTCGGCCCCCGGCGCCCCCCGACACCCTCGGGCGCGGGTCCTCCGCCGACGAGGAGCGGCCTCGCGCAGCCGTCGCCGCGGCCGCCGTCCCGCCCGGCCTCAGGGCGCCGTCATGTAGTCGAGGGTCAGGTTGGTCAGTGCCCGCACGCCCACGAGCAGCGCCCCCTCGTCGGCGAAGAACAGCGGCGAGTGGTTCACCGGCGCGGTCGCCGGGTCCCGGTCCTCGGGAGTGACCCCGAGGAAGAAGAACATGCCCGGCACCTCGTGCTGAAAGTACGAGAAGTCCTCGGCGACGGTCATCAGGTCCTGCACCACGACAGGGTCGTCGCCGGCCACCCGCTGCAGGGTCGGCACCATCCGCTCGGTCAGGCCGGGGTCGTTGACGGTCACCGGGTAGCCGTGGGTAATCTCGACCTCGGCCGTCGCCCCCGCGCTCGCCGCGATCTGCTCCGCCGTCCGGCGGATGCGCCGGTGGATGTCCTGGCGCACCTCGGCGTCGAACGTGCGGATGGTCCCCACCATCTCGACCTCGTCGGGGATGATGTTGCCCCGCACCCCGCCGTGGATGCTGCCGATGGTGATGATGGACGGGGTCAGGGTGACCGGGAGCTGGCGGCTGGCGATGGTCTGCAGCCCCAGCACGATCTGGGAGGAGACCACGATCGGGTCGACCCCGCCCCAGGGCGCCGCGCCGTGGGTCTGCCGGCCCCGCACGACGATGCGGAGCCAGTCGGCGCTGGCCATGGCGCTGCCGGCCCGGTAGGTCAGCTGCCCCACCCGGTTCGGACCGACGTGCAGCCCGAAGATGACCTCGGGCCGGGGGTTCTCGAAGGCGCCCTCCTCGAGCATCAGCTCGGCCCCGCCGCGCTCGCCCTCCGGCGCCCCCTCCTCGGCCGGCTGGAAGATGAACTTCACGGTGCCCGGCAGGTCGTCGCGCACCGAGGCGAGCACGTCGGCCACCCCCATGAGGATGGCGACGTGGTTGTCGTGGCCGCAGGCGTGCATGACGCCCACCTCCTGGCCGTTGTAGATGGCCCGCTCGCGCGACGCGAACGGCAGGTCCACCTGCTCGGTGACGGGCAGCGCGTCCATGTCGGCCCGCAGGGCGACCACCGGCCCCGGCCTCCCGCCCCGCAGGGTGGCGACGACGCCGGTGTGGGCGACCTCGGTCCGCACCTCCATGTCGAGCGACCGCAGGTGGTCGGCCACGAGGGCGGCGGTGCGGAACTCGCGGTTGCTCAGCTCGGGGTGCTGGTGGATGTCGCGCCGCCAGGTCACCACCCGGGGCTCGACGGCGCGCGCGCGCTCCTCGGCCGCCTGCCGCAGCGCGTAGACGTCAGGGCCCTGGGCCAGGGCCGGGGCCCCGGCGCACGCCAACAGCACGACAGCGGCAGCCGGGCGGCATGCCCACACCCACCGCGGTTGCTCGACTCGGTCTAGATTCACAGGTCTCTCCTCTCCGTCTGCGTCCATCCATTGTCTACCAGATCGCCGGCCGGGCCGCCCGTTCGCGGCGGAGCAGGAACGGAACGGCCCGTGAGACTCGGCCGGGCGGCGAGGCCATTCGCGGCGGGACAGGACCAGGACGGCCCCCGAGAGATTCGCCGGCCGTGACGGCCATTCGCGGCGGGGCGGGAACGGGACGGCCCCCGTGGAATTCCGCCGGCCGCTACGGCCATTCGCGGCGGTACGGCGGTGGGCCGAGGGCCTCTGGCGGGGCTTTGACCCAAGGGGCCGAAGTAGTGATAGAGTTACGGGACGAGCGCGGTCGGCGGCCCCGAGCGGGCCGAGGCCGTCTCCGATCCGACAGGCGCCGGCGACACGACTTCTCCCCAGCGACGTCTTGCGGGAGCGTGCCCGGCCGGGCTTCCGGCCCAGACCTGCCGGGTTCGGATCGAGTCGATGCAGACACGTCATGCCCTGGCCTCCGCGGCCCGTTCGCGGGCGGCCCGGGACGCGTCTCACGGCACACGTACGCGAAGCGCATTCTGAACTCTGGCGTCCCAGGTAAGGGGAACGCTGCCGATCGACCCGCCGCCGAGCGGAGTCGAGGCCCCCCGAACCGGACGCCTTTTTGCGCCGCACGGAGGTCCGTCGACACGCCGGGTTCCCCACCCGGCAGCCCGGACCGGGGCCGGCGCGGGGGCTCGAGACGATGCTTGATGCGAATCACGTGAGCCGCGGTTCGGTGGCGACTGACGGCCCGAAGCGCGTGAAGTACGTCCGGAAGCTCGACCAGATCGATCAGCTCTCCGCGCAGGAGCGCGACCGGCTGGGGCCGGTGGCGGACCGCTACGTCTTCCGGGCCAACGACTACTACCTGGACCTCATCGACTGGGACGATCCGCACGACCCCATCCGCCAGCTCATCATCCCGCGGGAGGAGGAGCTGACCGAGTGGGGCAAGCTCGACGCCAGCAACGAGGAGGCGGTGACCGTCGCCCGCGGGGTGCAGCACAAGTACACCGACACCGTGCTGCTGCTCTGCAACGAGGTGTGCGGGGCGTACTGCCGCTACTGCTTCCGCAAGCGCCTGTTCATGGACGAGAACGACGAGGCCACCAACGACGTGACCGAGGGGCTGCGCTACATCGCGGAGCATCCCGAGGTGACCAACGTGCTGCTGACCGGCGGCGACCCGCTGCTGATGAGCACGCGGCGGCTCGTCGAGATCTTCGACGCGCTGAGGGCGATTCCCCACGTGCAGATCATCCGCATCGGGTCGAAGATGCCCGCCTTCGACCCCTACCGGGTCCTCCGCGACCCCGATCTGCAGGCCGCCTTCCGCAAGTACTCGACCCCCACGCAGCGCATCTACCTGATGGCCCACTTCGACCACCCCCGCGAGCTGACCGACCTCGCGATCGAGGGCATAGACACCTGCATCCGCAACGGCGTCATCTGCGTCAACCAGTGCCCGCTCATCCGCGGCATCAACGACGACCCGCGGGTGCTGGCCGAGATGTACGCGAAGCTGTCGTACATGGGCTGCCCGCCCTACTACCTCTTCCAGGGCCGCCCGACGGCCGGCAACGAGCCCTACGAGGTGCCCCTCGTCCAGGGCTGGTCCATCTTCCAGCAGGCCCTGACCCGCGGGTCGGGCCTCGCGCGGCGGGCCCGCTACTGCATGTCGCACGAGACCGGCAAGGTCGAGGTGCTGGGCATCGACGCCGAGCACGTGTACCTGCGCTACCACCAGGCGAAGTACCCCGGCGACCTCGGGCGCTTCTTCATCCGCCGCCGGAACGACGAGGCCTACTGGCTCGACCAGCTCGATGTCGTCGACCGCGAGCCGGTGCACGCCTGAGCCGCCGCCGGCGGGCGCGGCCCAGCGATTCGATGCCGGGCGGAACCACGGCCCCGGGCTCGCGAGCCTTGCCCCGAGCGTCACGGACGAACGCTTCGCGAGGGTGGCGGGCCACGTCGTGGGGGGTCGTGTCGCGGGGGGGCGTTTCGCCGGGGGGCGTTCCGCGGGGGGCGTTCGGCGAGTCGCGGGGGGCGCGGCGGTTCGTTCCGTGGTGGTTCCTCGGCGCGGCGCGGGCGGTGCTGCGGACCTTCGCGCTCGTCGCCGTCGCGGGCGCCGCGAGCGACGCCGCCGCGCAGGGCACCGTGGCGGGCGACCGGGCCGCGCTGGTGGCGCTCTACGACGCGACGGGCGGGCCGGGCTGGACGGACCGCACCAACTGGACGACCGACGAGCCCCTCGCCGCGTGGCACGGCGTGACGACCGACGCGGACGGACGGGTCGCGGAGCTGTCGCTTCCCGAGAACGGCCTCGCGGGGACGCTTCCGGCGGCGCTCGGGAACCTGACCCGCCTCCGCCGGCTGGCGCTCGGCGGCAACCGGTTCAGCGGGCCGATTCCGGGCGAGCTGGGCAACCTGGCCGACCTCGAGGAGCTGTCGCTTTGGAACGAGAACGACTATCTGGATCCCGACGACGAAGGCCTGACCGGCGCGGTCCCGGCCGAGCTGGGCAACCTCGCCAACCTGACGCGGCTCGATCTCCGCGACAACGACCTGAGCGAACCGATACCGGCCGCGCTGGGCAATCTGACCCGCCTCCGCGAGCTGGACCTCGGGCGGAACAGGTTCACCGGGGCGATTCCGGCCGCCATGGGCAACCTGACCGGCCTCCACCGGCTGGACCTCGGCCGCAACCGGTTGACCGGGGCGATCCCGGCTTCGCTGCGGCGCCTCACCAGCCTCCAGGAGCTGGTTCTCGGCGGCAACGACCTCGAGCCGGGGCCGATTCCCGCGTGGATGAGCCAGCTGCACCGCCTCTCGGCGCTGGCGCTCTCCCGCGCCAACGTGACGGGACCGCTGCCGCCCTGGCTGGGCGACCTGCCCGACCTCCGGCAGGTGGACCTCGCCTACAACTGGGGCCTGTCGGGGCCGCTTCCATCGGACCTGGACCTGTCGCATCTCGAACGGCTCGACGTCTTCGCCACCCGGGCGTGCGCCCCGGGCGCGTGGCTGACCTGGCTGGAAGCGATCGACTTCGCCGGCGCGATCTGCGAGTCGCAGCCGGACCTCATCGACCTGGCCGTCTTCCATACGCCGGCCGCCCGGGACGCCGCGGGGGGACCCGACGAGATCGACGCCGCCATCGATCTCTACGTCGCCGAGACCAATCAGGCGTTCGCGGAGAGCGGCGTGCGCACCCGCGTCGCGCTGGTCGCCAGGGAAGAGGTGCACTACGCCGAGGCCGGCGAGTACGTCGTCGACATCGAGCGTCTCGAGGACCCGTCCGACGGCCATCTGGACGGCGTCCATGCCGTTCGCGACCGCGTCGGGGCCGACCTCGTGCACCTCATCGTCGGCGATCTCGACGTGTGCGGCGTCGCCATGCTCGGCGGTCCCTTCGGCATCACCCTCCAGGGCTGCGGCGGCCGCACCGTGGCCCACGAGCTGGGGCACAACCTCGGGCTCCACCACGACCGGTACGAGCTGGCGCATCGTGTGGACAGGGCTCTGTCGCTGCATCCCGGCTACGGCTACGTCAACCAGCGCGCGTTCGACGCCGGCGCCCCGCCCGACCGCCGCTGGCTGACGGTCATGGCGTACTGGACCCAGTGCGCCGACAACCGCGTGCCCTGCACCTCGCTGCTCCGCTTCTCCAATCCGCGGCAGACCTGGGGCGGCGACCCGCTGGGCGTGCCCGCCGACACCGCTTCGATGGGCGAGGGAGGCCCCGCCGACGCGGCGGCGGTGCTCGACGCGACCACCCCGGTGGTGGCGGGCTTCCGGCGCGCCTCCGCCAACCGGGCGCCCGCGGCGGTCGGGAGGCTGCCGTACCGGACCCTGCAGTTGGGCGGAGGAGTGGAGATCGTGGACGTAGCGGGGGTGTTCCGGGACCCGGACGGCGACGCGCTGACCTACGCGGCGGCCTCGTCGGCGCCGGCGGTGGCGCGGGCACAGGCGGCGGGAACGCAGGTGACGCTCACCCCGGTCGCCGCCGGCGCCGCGACGATAACGGTGAGCGCCACCGACGCCGGCGGCTCGAACGCCACCGCGGCGCAACGCTTCGTGGTGACCGTGGTCGAGACCGCCGCCTTCACCGACCACCCCCTCCGGCCCGGCGTGACCCCGATCAGGGCGGTGCACTTCCTCGAGCTACGGGCGCGAGTGGACGGCCTGCGCACGCGGGCCGGCCTGTCGCCGTTCGGCTGGACCGATCCCGTCCTCGCGCCAAGCCTCACCACGGTCAGGCGGGCCCACCTGACCGAGCTGCGCACCGCGCTCGCCCAGGCCTATTCGGCGGCGGGCCGGCCGCCGCCGGCCTACACCGACCCCGAGCTGCCGGCACGAGCCATCGCCATCAGGGCCGTGCACCTGATGGAGCTGCGTGCCGCCGTCGAGGCGTTGGAATTGAGGACGCCGGGCCAGACCGACACCCGCACCGATGCCACGGTCGAGGCTCGGCGCTAGCTTCGCGCCAGCGAGCCTCCGGACCCGCCGGCCCTGCTTCCCGACCGCCGGCGCCGCGCCCGGCTGCCGCACCCGCCGACTCGGCGGACGGCGAAGCGACGGCACGGCGGTCCTGATGGAGCTGTGTGCCGCCGTCGAGGCGTTGGAGTGAGGAGCCAAGTCCGGCGCGAGCTTCGCGCGATGCGAGCCTCCGGGCCCGTCGGCGGCCCTGCTTCCCGGCCGCCGCCGTGCACGGCCGCCGCGCCCTCCGACTCGGCGGGCGCCGAAGCGAACGGCACGGCGGTCGACGTCACTGCCCGCCCGCTTCCCGCTCCTCGAGGCGCGCCCCGCCGAGGATGCCCGGCATCGCGTAGTTCCCCTCGTGGCAGGCGTACTCGAAGATCGGGTCCAGGGTCGACTCGTGGAGCAGCTCGACCGTCCACGGCCGCGTCCACGTGTCGGCGTCGTTCAGCGTGATCTCGTGGCTCAGCACATCGGGGGCGATCCGCGTGTACCGCTCGACGAGGTGGAGGTTCTCGGTCGCGCCGCTGAAGCGCGCCTGCGGCGAGTAGTTCGTCGTCTCGACGACCAGCGTGTCCCCTTCCCAGCGGCCGCGGGAGTCGCCGGCCCACTGACGGATACCGTCGTCGACGTGCGGCCGGTCGTCGAGCGGGATCACGCGGCTGAAGTGGCCCATCTCCTGGAAAATCGCCACGTGGGTCGGCGTCTGCAGGAGCTGGAAGTAGCTGTTGTAGCCCGCCCCCATGCGCGGCGCCTCGAAGTGCAGGCAGCGGTCGCCGAGGGTGCGGTCCTCGGGGCCGTCGGACGGATGCTCGGCCGCGTAGGCCCGCCGCTCGGCCGCCCGCGCGGAGGCGGCCTCGGTCAGCGCCGGAATGCGCCCGTCGGGCGGATCGACAATGAGCGAGGTGCGGTTGTCGAGATGACGCTCGACCAGCCAGAACGCGTTGTAGTTGCCGGTGACGACGTCGAAGTCCTGGAACTCCGCGTTCCCGAGGGCCTGCTGGATGAGCCGGTCGCCGAGGAGGTCGCCCGCCTGCTCGGCATCGCGGAACGCCGTGATCGTCTGGGTCAGCTCGGCCAGCTCCTCGTCCGTCAGCGTCGCCCTGCCGGCGAGCTGCTCGGGACGCTGGAGCGGCGTCGCGCTGTTGTTCGTCCAGATGCCCGACAGGTCGGGCTGCCCGAACGCGTTCCGGAGCGCCGCGTAGTCGTCCTGCGCGTACGCCGCGACCGGCGCCATCGCGATCATCGCCGCCATCGCCGCCCATGCCGTGAAACACCGCACTCTCATCGGAACCTCCCTACGCCTCGCAGCACCGTCCGGCGAGACGCCGCCGGCCCGCTACGACCATGAGCTATTCTACTGGAGCGGGTCGCCTCGAAGACCTCTGACGGAACTGAGCCACTGTTGCGCGTCGACCAAGAACTTCACGAAACGACCGCACGCACCTGCTTGATCCGGCTCAGGCGCGCAGCAAAGGCCAAGGCGGCCAGGATGTCGTCCCGCTCCAGGTCGTCGTAGTCCGACAGGATCTCCTCACCGCTCATCCCGGCACTCAACAGCGTCAAAATCATGTCCACGGGATACCGCAGCCCACGAATGCAGGGCTTCCCGTGGCAGATCTCCGGGTCGATAGTGATTCGCTCAAGGAGTCTCGAGGAGTCGTCGGTCTCTTCGGCAACGGCTGCTTCATCGTCTCTCCGACCATTGGTAGATCCTACTGGACGTCGGCCGGGTTGACCGACCGACTGAGAGCAAGACCCCCGTTCAAACCGTGCGTGCGGACTACCCGCACACGGCTTACCAAGTGGACTTCAGGTCGCGGCATGCACCACCTCCGGATACCGACCCGCCGCCGTTTGTCCGGTCTCGCCGGCCATGCCCTCGCGCGTCCTCGCGCCAACGCCGTGCCCGACGCAGGGGCCCTTCCCCTCCGGCCGCGTGCTGCTGCGCGGCCCTCACCGGTACTATAGCCCCCTCGGACTCCCGCTGCGCTGCGGCCGCTTTCACCTTCGGCTTATGCGGACCGCGTTGCCCCGACCCGGGCCGCGCAGGCGGGCCTCTCGTGTTCCGTCCTCCTCCGTGTCCGCGTGCTGCGCCCCGTACCCCGCCGAAACATCTACTCGGATCTCGCGGGCGAGAACGTCCGCTGGCACGAGTACTCCGCCGAGCGGGAGGAAGCCATTCGCGCCTGCGAAGAGGTCGCGACCGCCACCCGGCGCTTCCCCGGCGCCGAGACGGTGCTCGTACAAGTCGGCTCCGTCGAGGCGCTACGGTGCGCCTACCCCGAACTACTTCGCCGACACGACCGTCTTCGTCGCCGAGCTCAAGAAAGCGATACGGAAAAATGCGCGTGCCGCGAGACCATCGCGCCGCACACCGGCGTGATGAGGACCACGCCGTGCGGCAATGGCCAACATGGCCGAGCACAGCAACGCGGCCGGGGTGAGGATTTCCGCGAATCGAAGATCGCCTCGCCCGCGTGCGCTTTTTGCTTGACAGCTTTTTGCAGCCAGTCGGCGTGATTTCCCGAACGCAATCAGGAATGCCCTCTGAAGACCCTCAGTCGCCCCAGGCTGCACGACGCCGACCGCGAGACCGAATTTGCCGCCCCACGGGCCGTTCGGGCCGCTGACGCGAGTACAAGCCGCCCAAAATCAGTAGGTTACGATGGGACATGCACCCTGAGACGAAACTCGACGTCCCTGCGGCCCCGCTACATCCCGCGGACTTCATCGTGCCCAAGAGCGACGCACCCGCACCACGGCCCTGGTGTCCCGACGGTCCCCAGGCCGAGGTAGTCGCGATCGGCGACCGCATCGCCGAGCTGTCCGCCCGCATTCAGGCCGCTACCTGGGAACTGCTGAGCCTGATCCGCCAGTTCGACGAGCGGTACGGCTGGGCCGGCTGCACGTCGTGCGCCGAATGGCTGGGCTGGCGCACCGGGCTCGCGCCGGGCGCGGCCCGCGAGCACGTGCGGGTGGCGCGCGCCCTCGCCGATCTGCCGAAGCTGAGCGACGCGATGCGGCGCGGCAGAGTCTCCTACTCGAAGATGCGGGCGGTCACGCGGGTGGCGACGCCGGAGACCGAGGACGACCTGCTGAACGTGGCGCTGTCGGGCACCGCCGCCCACGTGGAGAAGATCGTGCGGGCTTGGCGGCGGGTGGACCGCCTGGCGGAGCAGGCCGATGACCGGCGGCGGCACGAGACGCGGTCGCTGCGAACGTGGGTGGACGAGGACGGGATGGTGGTGGTTCGGGGCCGTCTGTCGCCCGAGGTGGGCGCAGTCGTGCGGCGGGCGCTCGAGGCGGCGTGCGACCAGGCCCGCGGTGCGGACGCGCCGGCGGCGGTCGCGGACGGAGACGCCGCCCCCGGCGCAGAAGCGGAGACGCCGTCGCTGGCGCCGCGGCAGGCGGACGCGCTGGGGGTGATTGCGGAGTGCGCCCTTTCGGGCGGGCTCGACCGGGGGACGGCGGGCGACCGCTATCAGGTGGTGGTGCACGTGGACGCGGACGCCCTGACCGAAGCGCCCGACGCTCCCGAAGCGCCCCACGTTCCCGCGGGAACGTCCGAGACGGCCCCGTCGGGACCAGCGCCGGGCGACGGCGGACACGCTTCCGAGGGCTCACTGGCGGCGTCCGCGGCGGAGCCCGGCGACCGCCGCACGCACGCTTCCGAGGGAGCCCCCGCGGCGGCGGCCGGATCGCAAGGACCCGGCGACCCTACCGGCGTTCCCGCGGGAACGCCGGCGACGGCATCCCTCGTACCCCTGCGGCACGATGCCGGCCAGGAAGCGCGCGCGGTGGCAGGATGCAGCACGGTCCGGGCCGCGACATCCTCGACGTCGGCCGCAGCACGCGGACCATTCGACGAGAGCCGGGGCCGTTCAATGGATCAAGTAGACACGCGGGATCGCGACGCGCCGTCACACCTGTGCCCCACCCCTTGTCCGGGGCCGCGCTCGGCCGCGTCCACTCCGGCCGGCCGCCGCCAGACGGTGCTGCACGAGGCGGGGGGCATCCACATCTCGGTGGAGACGGCGCGGCGGCTCGCCTGCGACGCGGCGACGGTCGGGATGCAGCACGGCCCCGACGGCGAGATCCTCGACGTCGGCCGCCGCACCCGGACCATCTCGCCGACCCTGCGCCGGGCGCTGCACGCCCGCGACCGCCAGTGCCGGTTTCCGGGGTGCCGAAACGTCCGCGTCGATGCTCACCACGTCAGGCACTGGGCCCACGGCGGGGCGACGGCGCTCGACAATCTGGTCCTCCTCTGCCGACGGCACCATCGGGCAGTCCACGAGGAGGGGTTCCGCGTCACGCTGGATGCGACCGGAGACGTGAAGTTCATTCGGCCGGACGGCCGACCGCTGCCGGAAGCGCCAGCGCCGCCGGACTGGACCGGTCGGGCGTTGGCGCCGGTGAGGGCGCGGCTCGAACGAGACGGCGTCTCCATCGACCCCGACACCCTCACGCCCGACTGGCGCGGCGAGCGTCTGGACCTGGACTGGGTAATCCACCAGTTGTGGCGTCCGCGCCCCCAGGCGGAGGCGACCTGCGAGCGGCAGGCGACCGACCAGTCTTGACCGCGAGCGTCGGGATGGCCGTTTCGATGGCAGCCGTGTGGGCCGAGCCCGCCCTGCCTACGCCACGATGGACCGGCACACGACGCGGCGGCTGCGCCAGTGGCTCTGTCGCACAGCACAGGGTGTGTTCCGGGCACCTCACGAGACGACCGCGCTCACCTGCTTGACCCGGCTCGGGCGCGCCGCAAAGCCAAGGCGGCCAGGATGTCGTCCGGCTCCAGGTCGTCGCGGTCCGACAGGATCTCCTCGCCACTCATCCCGCCGCTCAACAGCGTCAGAATCATGTCGACGGGATAACGCAATCCACGAACGCACGGCTTGCGGTGGCAGACCTCCCGATCGAGGGTGATTCGCTCGAGGAGTCTCGCCGGACGGCCGCCACTGTCACGCAAGAAACGCCTCGCGTTCTCTTCGGCCATGACCGTATTCCACTCGGCCTGTGCTGATCGCCCGCAGAGACGCCCCGTCCTGCCGCTGGAGCAGGACGACCGAGCCGCCCCGGCGATCCGCGAACCGGCGCTTGTGACATGATGAGATCGGGTCGGGGGCGGGAGGTATCCCATTCATGGCTGAGCCCGGCGTGGCGTCCAGGTCCGGCGACGAGCGGCAGCGCGCCGCCACGCGGAGACCGGCACTGAAGCACGGAGACCGGCTCGGGCGCGACGAGTTCGAGCGCCGGTACGCGTTGCGGCCGGACCTGAAGAAGGCGCAGCTCATCGAGGGAGTCGTCTGCATGCCGTCGCCGGTCAGCGTGGCCCACTCGGAACCGCACGCGATGATTCTGGGCATCCTCCTCGTGTACAGCGCCTTCACGCCCGGCGTCCGCTGCTACGACAACGCCACCGTGCGTCTCGACCTCGACAACGAGCCGCAACCCGACGTGCTGCTGCGCATCGAGCCGGAACACGGCGGCCAGTCGCGGGTGAGCGAAGACGGCTACATCGCGGGTGCGCCGGAGCTGATCGTCGAGGTCGCCGCCACCAGCTCGTCGATCGACCTGCACGACAAGCTGCGCGCCTATCGCCGCAACGGCGTCCGCGAGTACGTCGTCTGGCGAACCCAGGAACGGCGCATCGACTGGTTCGAGCTGGCCGGCGGCGAGTACCATCTCCTGCCGTCCGGTGACGTCGGCGCGGTCGAAAGCCGACTTTTCCCGGGTCTCCGCATCGCCGTCCCCGCCCTGCTCGCGGGGAACCTCCCTGCCGCGCTGGACGCGGTGAACCGGAGCATCGACTCACCCGAGCACCGCCGGTTCGTGGCTCGGCTCGCCACTCGGACGTAGCCAGGGAGCAGCTCCGTGGGCCTCGTGTCCCTGAGCGACCAACCAGACGGCCAGCCGTTGCGGGAGCTGCGCGACTCGGGCCCACGCGGACACAGAAAAGGCGGCTCGGCGACCGGGAAGCCATCGACTCCCCCGGCGCGCGGCCGCCCAGGACGGCCCGGCGCCCCGCCCCCGGACAGGGAGGCGGGGCCCAGAGGATCAGACGAACAGGCCCAGCGACTTCAGCTTCTCGCCGATCACCTTCTCCGAGTCGGGGTGCCCCAGGAACTCCTCGATGAGGCTGGCGTAGACGCGGCGGAAGTCGACGGTGTGCTGCAGGTTGTCGCCGTGCACGAGTTCGGTGAGGCTGGGGGGGGTGCTGTACTGCCCGCCCTGGACCCCGCCCCCGACGACGAACGAGACGTTGGCGGTGCCGTGGTCGGTGCCGAGGTTGGTGTTCTCGGGCACCCGGCGGCCGAACTCGCTGTGGATGAAGACGGCCACGTCGTCCTGCTTGCCGAGGCGCTTCATCTCCTCGAAGAACGCCCAGACCGCGTCGGAGCAGTACTGCACCTGCCGGTTGTGCGGGCTCTCCTGGTTGACGTGGGTGTCGAACAGGCTGCCCTGCAGCCGGACGTAGTAGAGCCGGGCCGGGAAGTCGTTCTCGATCAACGCCACGACCTTGTCGAGGTCGAGCAGCCGCAGGTCGGGGTTGCGGGTGCGGCTGTAGTTGTCCCAGGCCTGGCTGACGAGGGCGGAGGCGTCGCGGGCGCTCCGGTTCACGTCGAGCAGGAACTTGTGGGCGGCGGTGCGCGCCTCCTGCCCCACTCCGAGGTGGTCGACGTACGGCTGCTCGGGGTGGAAGACGGCCCGGGTGAACGCGGACGGCTGGTCGAAGACGACCGGCACGTGCTGCCGGGCCCGCACCGCGAGGCTCTGGGTGGACGAGATGTTGACGAGGTAGTTGGGCGTCCCCGACGGGTCGAGGGCGTCGGCGGTGCGGCCGTACCAGCCGTACTCGGCGCCGCTGTTGGGGGCGCCGGTGTGCCAGTACGAGGCGGACGTGAAGTGCGAGAACGAGGGCTGGTCGTAGCCCGCGCCGTGCACGACGGCCACGTTGCCGTCGTTCCAGAGGCGGTGCATGCCGAGCATCGACTTCTGGAAGCCGAAGTGCTCGTCGACCTTGAGGACGTCGGCCTCGCGCACCCCGAGGTTGGGCCGGTGCCGGTACAGCGCGTCGTTGCTGTAGGGCACGAACGTGCTCAGCCCGTCGTAGCCCCCGAACCACTCGAAGACCACGAGTATCTTGCCCTCGGTGGCCGCAATCGCCTTCGACGCCGCCCCGAACAGGGGCGGCAGGGGGCTGACCGCCCCGGCCAGCCCGAGGGCGATGCCGCGGGCGCCGATCTTCAGGGCCTCGCGACGGGACACGCCGCTCGCCTCGCACAACCGCCGGCCTCGATTCGTCATCGTCGTCATGTCCCACCTCTAGTTGATCTGATACTCCGGCGTGCTCATGATGAGATGCGCCACCATGCGCAACGGGTCTTCCATGTACGTCTCGGCGCGTCCGATGTCCGAGGTGCCGAGCTCCTCCTCGAGCAGCGCCACCAGCGCGTCCCGGCTCGACGGGGCGATGGGCACCCGCAGGAACCGTCCCAGCAGGTAGTCTACCGCCTCGCCGGCGGTCGCCGCCCCCGCGTCCCGAATCATGGCGGTCATGTCGACCCGGGCCCCGCCGCGCGGGGTCGGAATGAGCTTGCGCACCGCCCGCTCCCACCCGCGGTAGGTCGACACGCGGGTGTTGAACAGCTCGTCCCGCTCGAGCGCGGTCAGGTCGAACGCCGACATGTTGGCCGGGTCGTCGAGGGTGATCGCGCTGCCGAAATCATACCCCCGCCGCAGCCGATCGCCCACCTGGCCGGCGCCGCGTCGGGACAGGAAGTTCGGGTCGCGGAAGCTCACGATGTCGGGGAACAGGTAGTCGAAGGCGACGTTGCCCCGCTCCTGGATGAGGGCGGGGGTGATCCAGGCCCGGCCCTGCGCCCACCCCGCGACCGACGGCGGGTTCAGCAGGTGCTGGCCCAGCGCGGTGGTGGTGCGGTTGAAGTCGGGCACCCCGGGGATGTCGTCGGCCCCGAGGTGCTTGAGCAGGGTGACGACGTGCTCGACCGGCCCCTTGATGTGGGCGCCGTAGCTGGCCTCGCTGTAGAAGTCGCGCGAGCGGAACATCGTCGAGAGTAGCGGCCGCAGCTCGTAGTCGTTGTCGCGGAGAATCGCCCCGAGCTCGCGCTGGAGATCCGGCGACGGGTCCTCCCGCACGAAGAAGCGGTACATTTTGGCCGCGATGTACTCGGCCGTGACCGGCTGCTCGAGGATGATGCGCAGCACGTCGACGCCGTCGAAGTTGCCGGTCCGCCCCAGGAACGTCTTGGGTCCGTCGTCGTGGAGGGCGGGGTGGACCACGAAATCGAGGTTCTCGAAGTTCCAGCCGGTGAAGGCGCGGGCCGCCTCGCGGATGTCGGGTTCGGTGTAGTTGCCCACCCCCATGGTGAACAGCTCCATCACCTCGCGGGCGAAGTTCTCGTTCGAGGCGCCCTTCACGTTCACCCCGGCGTCGAGGTAGTAGAGCATCGCGGGGTCCTGGGCCACCGCGATCAGGAGGTCGCCGAAGTTGCCGGTCGCGTGCCGCTCGAACGTGTCGATCTGGAGCAGCATCTTGCGGTAGTCGCGGACCTTGCTCTCGGCCGTCGCGAAGTGCCCGTGCCAGAACAGGGCCATCTTCTCTTCGAGCGGCCGGTTGGTGTCGAGCATGCGCTCGGCCCACCAGTACCCGACCCGGCGGGTTTCGAGGAGGGTCGCGCGCAGCCAGTAGAAGAAGCGGTCGGAGATGGGCTGGGCGTGGCGGTTGACGTGGTCGGGCTTGACCCGCACCCCCATGCTCTCGCCGTTCCTCAGCCCGAGCTCGGTGGCGGCGGGCCGGCTGGGCGGGAAATGCAGCAGCCCCTCGTCCCAGAGACCCGAGTGCTCGAACGGCACGAGGTGGCCGTTGGCGGTGTCGTCATAGTAGACCAGCGACCTCACCGCCTGCTCGAGACCCAGGGCGGCGAGCGCGGCGATCTCCTCGGGCGTGCCCCCGAACCCGGCCCGGCCCAGCAGGTGCGCGGCCCGGTCGGCGTCCCAGTCGGCCGCGGTGATGGGCGTCAGGTCCCCGGCCCAGGACGCGGGTCCGGGCGTCCATACGGGCCCTTGCGCCGACGCGGCGGTGCCGGCGAGCACGAGCGCGAGCGCGGCGCCGGTTGCGGCCGCCGCACGGTGGTGTCTTGTCGTCATCAGCGAGTCCCCACGACCTCCGCTCCGGCCCTTGCGCCCGGATCATGCCTTTATACCTCAAGCTCCGGGATCTGAGTAGCCCGATCTGCGCTCCGGACCGTCCGGCGACGACCGGCCCGGCGTGCGTTCCGCACGATGCCCCGTTGACGAGAGACACGGGATGCCACCAAAGTGGAGAGCAAGGCGGAGGAGCCCCCTGGCCACCCTGAACGTCAAGAACTTCCCCGACGATCTCTACGCGACCCTGCGGGCCCGGGCGAAACGCGAGCATCGATCCGTCGCCCAGGAGGTCATGCACCTGCTCGGCCAGGCCCCGGAGCTCCGGGAGCCCCTGTCCATTCTCGACCTGCAGGGCCTCGGCCGCAAGCTGTGGGACGGCGTCGATGCGGCGGATTGCGTCAGAGACGAGCGGGACGCATGGGACTGATCGCCCACTTGCCGGGGCGGCAACATCGCCGCTCCGCGGTCTCCGGCTCCCGGCGCCCGGATCGCCATCCGCGCGGGACGCGACGGTCGGCTACAATGCCCGCAGCAGTTGAGCGTGATTCGGGCAAGCCGTTTCACCGACAGTCCCTGAAGAAGGAGCCAGACCCAATGAAAGCTGCATCCCAAGTCCGGAAGTCCGTCGGTCGCGCCGCCCGGCTGCTGATCGTCGCGAGCCTCGGCCTCGTCCTGATTTCCGCGCCCGCCCAGGCCCAGGATCTGAACGAGGAGTCGGCCGCCGCCATGAAGGCCGCGTTCATGGCCGACATCGAGGTGATGCGCGAGAAGTTCCTCGGGCTCGCCGAGGCCTTCCCGGCCGAGACCTACACGTGGCGTCCGATGGAGGGCGTGCGGTCGGTCTCGGAGGTCCTGATGCTCATCGCCAGCGAGGGCTACGGCTTCGTGCCGATGGCGGTCGGGGCCCCGACCGCCCTGAGCCGCGAGGAATCGCAGGGTCTGAACGCGATCACCGACAAGGCCGAGGTCATCGACCACCTGAACGGGGGCTTCGACTATGCGCGGGAGCAGCTCGAGGCGCTGGACCCGGCCACGCTGACGAGCGCCCGCAACCTGTTCGGTCAGGAGCGGAGCACCCCCGCGATCATGATGCTCGTGGGCGGGGACATGCACGAGCACCTCGGGCAGCTGATCGCGTACGCGCGGACCAACCGCATCGTGCCGCCCTGGAGCCGGTGAGATCGGCAGAGACTCCGCCCGCCGCGCGGCGGTCGGGTGGGGCCGCAACGCCCCGGCCCGTCCGATCGCGCGGCGCGGCCTGGGAGTCCAAGGTGAACCCCGCGCTGCAACAAGACCGGCGAAGGCCGTGGGGGCTCTCACGACGGGCCCCTCGACAGCAGACAACCACGCCGGGGCGACGACCCGGGCCCCGGCGACAGGAGGAATCATGAGACGACTGTTTCCCGTGCTCTTCTTGGCCGCGGCGGGCCTGCTGGCGATGCCCGCGACGGCCGCCGCGCAGTGCGAGCCGGACGGCGACATCGAGTTCGTCTGCGGGCCCGTCAGCCCCGAGGACCTCATCCAGGTACCCGACTCGCCGTGGGTCATCGTGGCGAGCATGGTGGACGACGGCTACCTGTCGGCCGCCGACAGCCGCGACAGCAGCACCGTCCGGCTGTTCCCCACCACGACCACCCCGTCGCGGGGCCGGCACGACATGGCCCGTTACGGCGGCTGCCCCGGCATGACCACCGAGCAGTTCCGGGCCCACGGCATCAGCATCCGGCCCGGTGACGGCGACACCCACACGCTGTACGTCGTCCGCCACACCGACCGCGAGGCCATCGAGGTGTTCGAGGTCGACGCCGGCGGCGCCGTCCCGTCCCTGACCTGGGTCGGGTGCGTGGTGGCCCCGGAGGGCCTCGGGCTGAACGCGGTGGTGCCGCTGCCCGAGGGCGGGTTCGCGGCGACCAGCCCCGCCACCGGCGACATCTGGGAGTGGCAGCCGGGCGGCGACTGGACCCGCGTGCCCGGCAGCGAGGGCATCGGGCCCAACGGCCTCGAGATCGCTCCCGACGGCCGGTCGTACCTCGTCGCCGGCTACGCGGCCGAGTCGATCATCCGCCTGCCGCGCGGTCCGAACGCCATGCCCACGGACCGCATCGAGGTCGGCTTCTACATCGACAACGTCCACTGGGCGCCCGACGGCACCCTGCTCGCGGCCGGCCACCGCGCCCCCGAGCGGGCCCGCGTCGGCGAGTGCGTCCGCGGCGTGAGCTGCGAGGGCGTCACCTCGCACGTCGCCCGCGTCGACACCGAGGCCCTGACCGCGGAGACGATCTTCTCCTACCCCAGCAGCGACCACCTGCGGCTGGGCACCACCGCCATCCAGGTCGGCGACGAGCTGTGGGTCGGCAGCGTTGGCGAGAGCATCCGCATCGCGCGGGCCCCGCTCGACTGATCCCGTCTTCGACAGCCCCGGCGTCCCCGCGCCGTGCCCCGGCCGGGGACGCCGGAGGGCGCCGGACGCTCCTCGACTCCCCGGCGCCGCCTGCGCAGCGTCGCACCAGCCGCAGGAGCGGCCGGCGACCGCCGACCAGGCAGGCGTCATGCCCGACCCGCGACTCTGCATCTCCACCGCCGACATCACGACCCTCGCGGTCGACGCCATCGTGAACGCGGCGAACACGCGCCTCCTCGGCGGCGGAGGCGTGGACGGCGCTATCCACCGGGCGGCGGGGCCGGGCCTGCTCGCGGAGTGCCGCGCCTTGGGAGGCTGCGCCACCGGCAGCGCGAAGATTACCGGCGGCTACGACCTGCCTGCTCGGCACGTGATCCATGCGGTGGGACCGGTCTGGCACGAGGGAACGCGCGACGAGGCCGAGCAGCTCGCGAGCTGCTACCGCCGCGCCATCGAGCTGGCCGGCGAGCGCGAGCTGAAGACCATCGCGTTCGCCGCCATCAGTTGCGGCATCTACGGATACCCGCCGGACGAGGCCGCGACGGTGGCGGTCGGCGCGGTCCGGGCCGCGCTCGCCGGCACGCCGTCGATCGAGGAGGTCACCTTCGTCTGCTTCGAGCCACGGGTGAAGGCCGCGTTCGAGCGGGCACTCGCCTCCGATCACGCCGAATGACGTCGCCCTTAGGACAGTGACGGAAATTACCTTGCCACGCGCCAAGCGCCCGAATCGGTGAGAAACGGGTTGCGCCCAGTTGCAGTTGGCAACCTTATATCGATCACTGTCCTTACGACGCGTCGAACCCCAATTGAATCAGCAAGGCCCGGTCCAGGGCTTTCGCCTCGTCCGGAGTCAGGTGCCCGAGCCGCTGGCCGATGCGATGTCGCGATACGGTGCGAATCTGGTTGGCCGCGGCCCTCGAGGGGCGGGCGAGACCGCTCGAACTCGAGCCGCAACGCGATTCGTAGGGCCGCAACTCCCGGTCGGGCAGGCTCGTGACGGGCACGACCTGCACGACCGTGTCGTGACGGCACGCGACGTTGTTGGATACGACCACTGCAGGCCGTGTCTTCTTGATCTCACGCCCTTCGGCACGATCGAAACGAACGAGCACGACACCGCCGCGCGCCAGAGGCGGGTTCATTCCGAGACCTCGGCGTCGGCACCCTCCCACTCCCGGTTGAGCTGCTCCGCCTCGGCACCGTCCGCCCTGTAGGCCTCTTCCAGGCGACGGTCGAGCTCGCGCGCCCGGTACAGTGCGACGGCTTCGCAGACTACGGCGCTCGCATTGGACGTCGACCGGAGATACTCGGCGATGTCGGCCGGAACGGAAACGGTCATCCGGGTTCTGCCGGTGGGTCTTGCGGCGGACTTCGGATGCTCTTGGGGGCTCTTCGGCATGAAGAAACAGTCATACCATCCGTATGACGAATTACACCATGGTTTCGTATTACACGTCGCCGTCCACCGACCGGCAGCGATGACCCGCGACCCGCCGAGAATGGCGTCGACGGTCACGCGGCGCGGGCCGCGCAGTGCCGAGCAGCGTCGCGCACCGCGCGACGGCACTGGAAGCAGAGGTCGTGGTGCCGTTCCCGGTTGACCCGCCGCTTCCAGGTATAGCGCGTGCAGAACGCGTCGCGCCTGCCGCAACGGCGGCACAGCTTGCCGTGCCGGGCGGTTCGGGTTCTCGAACCGCGGGACCGTCGATTCGCGTCCGCCGACATTTCCAGATTGGTCATGCCCTGCCTCCGCGTGTCCTTCACGAACTGTATCGGCCGCTTCGGCGGCGACCGTGAAACCCCTGTTCCGGGGTCCGCGGCGTCGTCCGCCTGATCGGTAAGACGCAATCGGACCCGCATCTGGTTCCCGACGACGCGGATGCGGCCCCCGTCGATCTGAGGGATCAAGGCAACGATGCTCGAACCGGCGGCATTCCGGGACACGTACTCCCGTTTTGCACACATATTCAGGAGTAGCGATCCCGATCCGCACGAGGCCCGCCGCAGAGCATCGCCGGCCGCCGACGGGCCCGCGGTCAGGGCAGGCGCAACGCCGCGAGCGCCCCGGGGAGGCCGGGGCCCGCCACCTGCACCAGGATGTACTGCCGGCCCTCGTGCAGGTAGCCCATCATGCCGTACTGGCCCGACGCGGGCAGCTCGACGGTGCCGACCCGCTCGCCCGTCCGCTTGTCGAGGGCGTGCAGGCGCGGGGTGCCGCCGGTGCCCTCGGCGGTGACTACGAGGGTGCGGGTGACCATGGTCACCGGGTGCGACAGCAGCCCCGTGTTCGGCAGGTCGACCCCCTGCAGGGCGGGGTGGTTGCGGATGCGCTCGGGGGTGTCGCCGTTCGGCGTCTCCCAGAGGTGCTCGCCGGTGTTCATGTCGATGGCGACGATGCGGCTGTACGGTGGCTTGAAGATGGGCAGCCCCTGCGGCCCCCGGAAGTCGCCGCGGTTCAGCACCGCGAACTCGGCGATGGTGCGCCCGGTGGTCCTGATGTCCTCGGGCACGTCGATGAGGGCGCCCGGCACGATGTTCTCTGACCGGCAGCCGCGGCGGGTCGACACGTAGAGGATGCCGGTCTCCGGGTCGGCCGAGGTCGGCCCGAAGATGTTCGACGCCCCGCTCGGGCAGCTCACGAACGACCGGAGGCCGGACGGGTGCCCGCGCTGGATGGGCGGGTTGAAGATGGGCCCGAGGCGGTAGTTGCGAGCGATCTCCAGCGCCTCGGCCCGCAGCCCGGGGGTGAAGTCGATCAGGTCGTCCTCGGTCAGCCCCTGCATCTCGTAGGCGGCGGGCCGGGTGGGCATGGGCTGGGTGGGCGAGAGGCGCTCGCCCGGCACCTCGGACTGCGGCACCGGCCGTTCCTCGATCGGCCAGACCGGCTCGCCCGTCGCCCGGTCGAAGGTGTAGGCCCAGCCCTGCTTCGTCGCCTGCACGACGATGCGGCGGGGCTGTCCGTCGACGGTCACGTCGAGGGCCACCGGGGCGGTGGGGTTGTCGAAGTTCCAGATGTCGTGGTGCACGGTCTGGAAGTGCCAGCGGCGCTCGCCGGTGCGGACGTCGAGGGCGATGACGCTGGTGCCGAAGAGCCCGTCCCCGGGCCGGAACCCACCGTAGAAGTCGATGGTGGGCGGGTTGGTCGGGATGTAGACGAGCCCCAGCTCGGGGTCGGCCGACATCGGCGCCCACGACGACACGTCGCCGGTCCACTCCCAGGCGTCGTTCTCCCACGTCTCGTGGCCGAACTCGCCGGGCCGCGGGATGACGTTGAACTTCCAGAGGTGCTCGCCGGTGCGGGCGTCGTAGCCCAGGATGTCGCCCGGCACGTTCTCGATGCGGGTCTGGTTGTAGCCCTGCTCGGCCGAGTTGCCCACCACGACCACCCCGTCGACGACGATCGGGGGCGACGAGCTGGTGATGTAGCCGAGCTCGCGGGGGATGCCGAAGTCGGGGTCGTAGGCGCCGTCCCAGCTCAGCCACGGCCCCCAGTCGGCGATGAGGTCGGGCAGCAGGTCGACCACGCCGGTGCCCGGGAAGCCCGGCAGGGGCACCGCCGTCCCCCAGTCCTCGAGGGGCAGCCCGGTCTGTGCGTCGAGGGCGTAGAGAAAGAAGGCGGGGCTGATCGTGTAGATGACGCCCCGGCCGTCGATCTCGCCCCAGGCGACGCCCTTGCCGTAGCCGTTCCGCATGCCGCGGTCGAAGCGGGTGGTGTGCGGCTCGCGGAACGTCCAGAGGGTCTCGCCGCTCGCGGGATCGATGGCGACCACCGTGCGACGCTCGCCGGCCACCGTGTACAGGGTGCCGTCGACGTAGATGGGGGTCGAGCGGGACACCCCGAGCCGCGAGGGCCCGAAGTTGTCGCCCCGCCAGATCCACGCCACCTCGAGGTCGTCGAAGTTGTCGGCGGTGATCTGGTCGAGCGCGGAATAACGGGTGTGCGCGGCGTCGCCCCCGATGTAGCGCCATTCGCCGGCGTCCTGGGCGGGCGCGGAGGCCGCGGCCAGGAGAATGCCCGCGATGGCGACACCGACCTTCAATCGGTCGGCCGGCCTCACAGTGACTGTCATCCGCTATCCCCTTCCCTCGTTGTCCGCGCCGTCGACCGGCGCGACATCAGGACCGCATCGGGAGTCGGCCGCCTTGCGGCGCCGCTCGACGCCCTCGCCACCCTCCGGGCATCCCGTACGCCCGTGGTGCAGGTTGCGCTGGATCTGCTACGGCGCCGGCGGCGAGACGATTTCCAGCTGTCCGAGCGCCCGCACGTTCGTGGGCAGATCCGCGTCTCCGGCCGGATAGCCGTTGACCTGCAGCAGATAGGCGACGATGGCGGCGTACTCGGCACGGCTGAGGCTGCCCGGATCGGCCTCCGGCATCAACGTCGAGATCGTCTCGAACAGCTCGCCCACCGGCCGGCCCACCCAGCTGATGCGGAACCGGCCGCCCGAGAACTCCCCGGTGTCGTGGCAGGCCGCGCAAACGTCGCTGAACGTGCGCTCGCCGCGCGACGCCTGAGCCGGCGTGAAGACGCCCTCGAGCAACGAGCCGCCGGACGACCGCGCCGCGGAGGTTCCCGTCGCCGAGGCGTCGCCTGCCGCGGCCGGCCGTCCGGCGGTGGCCGGCGCCGGCGCGGCGGCCGGGGACCCCCGGCGAGCGGCGCCGGACGCCACGCCCACGTCGGGGCGCGCGTCGGGCACGAAGCCGTCGCGGTTGGGCATCTCGACCCGCGGCAGGGTGCCGACGTCGACGGGGTCGTCCTCGCCGACGAGGTCGTTGAGGTAGAGCACGAAGGCGACCACCGCGTAGACCTCGTCGGTCGAGAGCGAGCCGGGCTGGTTGAACGGCATGGCCCGGTTCACGTAGTCCCACAGGGTGGTGGCGGCGGGCCAGTAGCTGCCCACGGTCTTCCGCGCCCCGTCGCCGGCCAGCGATCCCTGCCCGCCGGCCAGGCGGTCGTCGGGGCCCTCCTGCCCCGTCGGCCCGTGACAGGCGGCGCAGCGGCGGTCGTAGAGGGCCCGGCCCTCGGCCGCGGTCCCGCTGCCCGCCGGCAGCCCCTCGCCGTCCGGCCCCACGATCGGGCCCCAGGCGTCGATCTCCTCCGGGGTCGCCGGCGTTCCCAGGTCCGTCAGCCGGGCGCCGTCGGACGGCGTCTGCGCCCAGACCGCGCCGGCACAGATCAACGGCAACACCATCGCGGCCAGCGCCGCCCGCACACGCCGTTCGGACATCGTTCTTCTCCACCCGGCCGTCCGAACGGACGCGCCGGCCCGTTCACACATCGACGTTCTCCGCCCGAGCGCCGGGCCGGACGCGCCAGCCCGCTCGGACATCGACGCGCCCCGCCCGGCCGTCGGCGCCGACCCGCCGGGCCGTTCACACATCGACGTTCTCCACCCCGCCGTCGGCCCGGATTCGCCAGGCCTGCAGCGCGTTGTTGTGGTAGCTCGAGCGCGTGCCCCGCGCCGCAAGGAGCGCGTCGCGCGTCGGCTGCCGGTCGCCGGTCTCGTCGACGCACCGCGAGACGAGAGTCACCGGTGAGCCCTCCCAGCGCCAGTCGAGGCGGAACCGGGTGTGGGCCAGCGGCAGCACCGGGTCCTGGAGCTGCGCCTCCGTCCACGACGCGCCGCCGTCGGTCGAAACCTCGACCCGCTGCACCCTTCCCCTTCCCGACCACGCGAGCCCCGAGATCTGGTGGAAGCCCGGCCCCTCGAGCCGCTGCCCGCCCGAGGGCCGCGTGATGACCGACTTGGCGTCCATCACGAACGTGAACTGCCGGGCCTCGCCGTTCGGCATCAGGTCGGTGTACTTCGAGGTCTCCTCGCGGGTCTGCCACGCGCGGTCGACGAGCTGCATCCGCCGCAGCCACTTGATGGAGATGTTGCCCTCCCACCCCGGAATCAGCAGCCGCAGCGGGTACCCCTGGGCGGGCCGCAGCGCCTCGCCGTTCTGGCCCCAGGCGACGAGGGTGTCGTCCATCGCCTTGTCGAGGGGCACGCTGCGGGTCATGCGGCACGCGTCGGCCCCCTCGGCCACCAGCCAGCGGGCCTCGGGCCGGACCCCCGCCTCGCCGAGAAGCACCGACAGCGGCACCCCCGTCCACTCGCTGCAGCTCGTCATGCCGAACGCGCCCTGGGCGTCGGTGTCGGGCTGGGCGGGAGACCACTTCACGCGGCCGTTGCCCGAGCACTCGATGAAGTACACCCGGTTGACGGCGGGCAGCCGCCGCAGCTCGGCCATCGTGAACACCAGCGGCCGGTCGACGAGGCCGCCGATGGCCAGCCGATGCTCGGCCGGATCGATGTCGGGAATGCCCGCGTGGTGCCGCTCGAAGTGCAGCTCCGACGGGGTGAGGCTGCCGTCGAGGTCCTGGAGCGGGGTCAGGCTGCCCGCCGCCTGGTCGTAGCGCGCGCCCCGCACCCGGCGGGTCGCGACCTCGAACCGGGAGCGCCCGCCATAGACGCTGACCCCCGCGCCGAGCGACCGTCCGGCGCGTTCCTGGCCGGAGACCGGCAACGCGGGCAGGGCGACCGCGGCGGACCCGAGAGCGGCGGCCTTGAGGAATCCCCGGCGGCTTCGCCGGGACGGGGACGGGGTGTCACGCTCGAGCATCGGTGCTCCTTTCGGGCCGGACCCCGCGGCGGCGCGGGATCCGCGCAATCTGCCCTGGAGCAACCCGACGCGAGCACCCCTGCCTCCGACCGGCGGTCGTCTCACGCCGCGAGGGGTCCTGCCACGGGCCGCCAGAGCACTCGGTGTCCCAGGAACGGCGGAGGGAGCGACCCCGCGGACCGCGGCAGCCCGCCCGCCGGTGCCGGAACCTGGCACGATTTCCCATAGCGTATGGGGCCGGCCGGGGGGTGTCAATTGCTCGTTCGGCCGTGGAACCGCGGGCTCGACCGGCCATGAAGAACCGACCGGCCAGTCCAGCCCGGGAGAACAGTGCCCGCCCCCACGCGGATTGTGGCTGACGAGACACAGCGCGTGCTGACACGACCTCGCCGACGGACCAAGGCGTCGATCAGTCGAGTGCGCTCCATACGAGACGACCCGGGCGAGGCTCGTCGTGCTGCGCTGGCGCCGCTACGAGATCGAGAACTACCTGTTGCAGCCTGACGCCATCGTGCGGTTCACGTCCCGCGATTTCGAACTGCTACGGCCGAGCGTCGAGCCGCAGCTCGACGAGGAGTTCTGGCGGCAGGTGCCACGGGGAACGGATCTCTTCGGCGAGCACGTCTCGCTGGTGCGCGTCAAGGCGAGCGACGAGTTCCTCGTGCCGATGCTCGAACGCCTGGGGCGGTCGACGCCCAAGAAGGACCTCTACCTGCTCGCGTCGGCGATGACCGACACAGAGATTCATCCGGAGGTGGCCGAGAAGCTCGACCGGATCGCCGAGGCCCTGCAACTGCACGGTGGCACGTCACCCACTTGAGAACGCGGTGCGATGGCCCGATCGTCGGCGGCCGATCGATGCCTGCGTGGCCCACGAGTCGCCCTCCGCGGCGGCGGGCTCTCCGCCTCTGCGTGTGAGAAGATCCCTTCGGGAGGACGTGGTCGATGAGTGCCGGCAGGATCGAGTCACTTCGCATCAGGGGGTTCAGGTCGCTCGCAGACGTCGATCTGTCCAACCTCGGCAACGCAAACGTGCTGATTGGCCCCAACGGCTCCGGAAAATCCAACTTCATCCGTTTTTTCGAGATGTTGAGCTGGATGCTGCGGTCCCGGCGACTCGCGGAGTTCATCGCGCTGCAAGGTGGCGCTGACGACCAGCTGTACTGTGGCAACCGCGTCACGCCGCGCATGGAGGCGAAGCTTGCGTTGCGCACCGAGGCCGGCCGGAATGATTACCGCTTCGCTCTGGCCCACGCCCACCCTGACCGCTTCGTGTTCACCGACGAAGCGTTTCGCTTCAGTATCGCGGAACTCCCGGCCGAGGCGCCTTGGCAACACGCACCGAGCGGCCAGGCGGAGGCCGCGATCGTAGACATCGCGCAGGGGCCGCCGTCACAGGGTGTCAACGTGACCACCGCGAGGGTCATCGTCCATCTCTTGCGGAGCTGCTCCGTCTATCAGTTCCACGATACGTCCGATACGTCGAACTTCAAGAAACAGTGGGACGTGGAGGACAACAACTACCTTCGCACGCACGGCGGCAACCTCGCCGCCGTACTCCATCGGCTGGAGCATGAAGACATAAGGCGGTTCGAGTTGATCTCCCAGCACGTCCGGCGCGTGCTTCCGGTGTTCGACTGCTTCCAGGTTGACGAGAGCTACGGCAAGGTGTCGTTGCGGTGGAAGGCGGTCGGAACGGACAAGACGTTGGGTGCGCACCTCACGTCCGACGGATCACTCCGCTTCTTCGCCCTTGTCACCCTGCTCAACCTGCCGCCGGAAATGCTCCCGAACTTGCTGCTGCTCGACGAACCGGAGCTCGGTCTGCACCCGGCCGCTGTAGCCCTGGTCGGCGGCATGATCAAGTCGCTCGCCGTCGACCGGCAGATCATCGTGGCCACGCAGTCGCCGCTGCTGGTCGACGCATTCGACCTCGACGAGATCCTCGTGCTCGATCTCGAGAACGGAAGGACGGCGTTCAGCCGACCTGATGCGGCTGGGTACGGGCGATGGCTGGAAGAGGGCTTCATGCCGGGCGAAATGTGGCAGAAGAACCTCATCGGAGGGCGTCCGTGACACGTCTCGCGGTATCTGTGGAAGGACGAACCGAGGAGGAGTTCGTAAAGCAGGTTCTCGGGGGCCATCTTCGGAAGAGACAAGTCGAGCCGACGCCGATTCTGCTTGGTCGGGGGCGGAACGGGTCGCGCGGCGGGAATGTGTCGTCGGATCGACTCGTGTCGGAGATGGCGACGCTGCTCGCGTCGTTCGACGCGGTGACGTCGTTGGTCGACTACTACGGGTTTCGCGACAAGGGGGACAGATCGGTCACCGATCTGGAGGAGCACCTGCACATCAAGCTGCACAAGAGGGTTCGGCGCGGCTGGGACAAGAGAAGGTTGATTCCGTATGTCCAGAGACACGAGTTCGAAGGGCTGCTGTTCTCCGATGTCCAGGCCTTCGCGAATCAGCCGGGTTTTCCGGATGCGTGCGTCGACGAGCTGCGAGGCGTTCGCGATCAGTTCACGACGCCCGAGGACATCAACGACGATTCTGAAACAGCTCCGAGCAAGCGTCTTGGGCGCGCGATTCCGCGGTACGACAAGGTTCTACACGGCCCGGCATTGGCCGCCACAATCGGCTTGGACACAATCCGCGCGGAGTGTCCGCGGTTCGACGCCTGGGTCGCGCGCCTGGAGTCGCTGGGGACGGGGTAGATCGCGGGCAGGACGCGATTCGGCCGGAAGAGGGAGACACGTACGCGATGGCGCTTGATCCCTGGTACAAGGTGGCCCTCCCCCGCGAAGAGGTCCGCGAAGGCCGCTCGTTCAACCCGGACGAGTTCGCCATCGCCCTGGAGCAGGTCGTCGGCGGCACCGCCCCGGCGGACTACCGCGATCAGGCGATGGCCGACCAGCCCCCGGACCGGGGCCGGATCCTCCGCCCGGACCGGAGCCTCCGACACCGCCCGAGCCGCCGGTACGAAAGACGCTCCGCGTCCACGGCGACATCCCGCCCGAGGTCTGGAACCGGGTCGGCACACGACTCCTGCCGAAGCTCCGCTCCGGTGGCGACCTCAAGGCGGGCGTCACGTTCGAGCTGACCGCCGACGGCCCCGGAGCCGATGCTCTGCTGGCCGACCTGAGGCAGATCCTCGACGACCTGCAGCTCACGGAGCGCGTGCGGATTGACGTCGAGTGAATGGTCTGGGAATCGTCGCCTACGCTCGCGAGGCCATCTGTTCCAGGCGGAGCTCGATGGCCGTCTCGGGGTCGGGATGGCCCATCGGCTCGTTCTCGTCCTCGTACATCTCGACGAGGTCCGTGAGCAGATCGAGCTCGCGGCCCTCCGCCGTCCCGGGCTCGGCATCCATGAGCTGGTCGATCCGGGCGAGTGTTGCCGCGTAGTCGTGCGCGTTGGTGATCGGATTGACGTCGGCCACGTTACGTCTCCAAACGAATTCTCGCATATCCGCCGGAACTCGTGTGGCTCTCGAGCAGGAGTGACGAGAGCCAGAGCCGTTTTTGGTGACAGTAAAGACGATTTTTTGTATACTCAAAAACATGACCGACCCGGTCCTGGCCCTCCTCGTGTTCGCCCTGCTCGCGGCCGCCACCGTCGGGCTCTTCTGGCCGGCCGGCGGCCTCGTCGGCCGCATTCGCCGCTTCACCGACCTCGACGAGCGCGTCCGGCTCGAGGACGCCATCAAGCACATCTACAGGTGCCAGCGCGCGCGGCAGCGCTGCTCGCTCGACAGCCTCGCGGGGCGGCTCGGCGTTTCGCGGGCGCGCGCCGCGACGCTGATCTCGCGGCTCGCGGAGCTGCGGCTGGTGCGCACGCCGGCCTCCGGCCCCGCCCTGACCGCGGACGGCGAGCGCTCGGCGGTCCAGATCGTGCGCACCCACCGGATGTGGGAGCGCTATCTCGCGGACCGGACCGGGGTTCCGGCCGGCGAGTGGCACGCCGAGGCGGAGCGCATGGAGCACACCCTGTCGGCGGCGCAGGTTGACGCCCTCGACGCCCGGCTGGGGCATCCCGTGTGGGACCCGCACGGCGACCCGATTCCCACGCCGGCCGGGGAGATGCCGCCGGAGCCCGGGTTCGGCCTGCCGGGGGCGGAGCCGGGACGGACGGTCGAGGTCCTGCACCTCGAGGACGAGCCGCGCGAGATCTACGACGCCCTCCTCGAGAGCGGGCTGTCGCTGGGGGCTCGCCTGGAGATCCTCGAGCGTACCGACCGCGCCATCCGCCTCCGCTCGCACGGCCGCACCTGGGACCTCGATCCGGTGACCGCGGACAACGTCACCGTCCGCTACCTGGCCGAGGACGAGGCGGTCGACACCACCCCCGCCACCTGCTCGACGCGCCGCCGGGAAGCACGGTACGGGTCGCCAGCATTTCGCGGGCCTGCCAGGGGGCGCAGCGCCGGCGCCTGCTCGACCTGGGGCTGGTGCCGGGGACCGCGGTGACACCGGAGCTGACGAGCGCGGCCGGCGACCCCATCGCCTATCGCATCCGGGGCGCCCTGATTGCGCTGCGGCGCACTCAGGCGGGGCTGATCTGGATCGAGGCGCCGGACGTGCCGGCGCCGCAGGAGGCAGTCTGATGGCGAACGGCGGTTCGGGGCTCCTGCCCCAGCTCGGCGGATGCGCGGAGCACCGGGCCGAGAGCCTGGTCCGGCTCGGGCTGAGCCCCGGCCGCTGGGACGTGCTCGTGGCCCTCGCCGGCAACCCCAACGTCGGCAAGAGCACGGTCTTCAACGCCCTCACGGGCCTGCGGCAGCACACCGGCAACTGGCCGGGCAAGACCATCGTGCGGGCCGAGGGCGCCTTCGCCCATCGCGGCTCGCGCCTCAAGCTCGTCGACCTGCCGGGCACCTACTCGCTGCAGGCGGGGAGCGCCGACGAGGAGGTGGCGCGCGACTTCCTGCTCTTCGGGCGTCCCGACGTCACCGTGGTGGTGGTCGACGCCACCCGCCTCGAGCGCAACCTCCACCTCGTGCTGCAGATACTGGGCATCACCGACCGGGTGGTGGTGTTCCTGAACCTGATGGACGAGGCCCGGCGCCACGGCATCGCCGTCGACGCGGCCCGGCTCGAGAAGGAGCTGGGGGTGCCGGTGGTCGCAGGCTCGGCGCGGAACCGGGTAGGCATCGACGAGCTGATCGACGCCGCCCACCGGGTCGCGACGGGCGAGACCCGCACCGCCCCGTTCCGGCTCGTGCGGCACGCGCCGGCCGTCGAGCGGGCGGTGGCTTCGTTGTCGGAGACGGTCGAGGCGACGTTCCCGAGAGTGGCGAACAGCCGCTGGGTGGCCGAGCGCCTGCTCAACGCGGACGACGCGGTGGTGACCGCGGTGCGCTCGGGCGATCTGGGTCAAATCGGCGCCGACGCCAGCGGCGGAACCGCGCCCGCGGCCCCGGAGGCGGCCCGCGAGGCAGTGCTGCAGAACGCCCGGCAGCTCCAGTGGGACCTGCCCCCCGACTTTCACGACACGGTGACGGAACGCACCTACCACGCCGCGGAACGGATCGCCGAGGGCGCCATGCGCCGCGGCCTCGGGCGGGCCGGCTTCGACCTCGACCGGCGGCTCGACGGACTGCTGACGAGCCGCTGGCTCGGGTTCCCGCTGATGATTGCCATCCTCGCGGTGGTCTTCTGGCTGACCATCGAGGGGGCCAACGTCCCGTCGAGCCTGCTCGCGACCTTGCTGATCGACACCGTCCATCCCTGGCTGACCGGCGCCGGCGAGGCCCTCGGCATGCCCTGGTGGCTCAGCGGCTTCCTCTTCGACGGCATCTACCTCGCCACCGCGTGGGTCATCGCGGTGATGCTGCCGCCGATGGCCATCTTCTTCCCGCTGTTCACCCTGCTCGAGGACTTCGGCTACCTGCCCCGGGTCGCGTTCAACCTCGACTCGCTGTTCCGCCGCGCCGGCGCCCACGGCAAGCAGGCCCTGACGATGTGCATGGGCTTCGGATGCAACGCGGCGGGGGTGGTGTCGACCCGCATCATCGACAGCCCCCGCGAGCGGCTCATCGCCATCATCACGAACAACTTCTCGCTGTGCAACGGGCGCTGGCCGACGCAGATCCTCATCGCGTCGATCTTCATCGGGGCTCTCGCGCCGGCCCACCTCGCGGGGCTCGTCTCGGCCGCCGCGGTGGTGGGCATCGCGGTGCTCGGCATCGTGATGATGCTCGCGGCCTCGTGGCTGCTCTCGCGCACGGTGCTGCGGGGCGAGGCCACGAGCTTCAGCCTCGAGCTGCCGCCCTACCGTCCGCCCCGCGTCCTGCAGACCCTCTATACGTCGGTGATCGACCGCACCCTCATCGTGCTGTGGCGCGCGGTGCTGTTCGCGGTGCCGGCGGGCGCGGCGATCTGGCTCATCTCGAACGTCACCCTCGGCGACGCGAGCCTCGCCGTCCACTCGGTCGCGTGGCTCGACGGGCCGGGCCTCCTCATCGGACTGAACGGGGTGATTCTGCTCGCGTACATCGTCGCCATACCCGCCAACGAGATCGTCATCCCGACGGTGCTGATGCTGACGGTGCTGACGGCGAACGTGGCGGGGGCGGGTGAGGGAGCGGGGGTGATGTTCGAGCTCGACAGCACCGACGCCACCGGCGACCTGCTGCGGGCGGGGGGCTGGACGCTGCTGACCGCGGTGAACCTGATGCTGTTCAGCCTGCTGCACAACCCGTGCTCGACGACCATCTACACGATCTACAAGGAGACCCGCAGCGCCCGCTGGACCACCGTCGCCGCACTGCTGCCGGTGGCGATGGGAGTCACGGTGTGCTTCCTGCTGACTCAGGTGTGGCGCCTGCTGGCGTGAGCAGGGGCACGGCCGCAAGATTCCCTGCACATCGGCGCCCGCCGCGTGTATAAGGACAGGTTGAGGAAGCCTGCCCGCGCTGGACCTGCGACCGCCGAACGCGGGAGCCCCCACGCGCGGAACGCAATGGAGGAAGACGATGGCGACGACCTCTCGCGTGCGGTGCTACGCAGTCCTGCTCGTCCTGTCGCTGCTGTTGGCGCCGGCCCCCGGCCCCGAACCGCCGGGCCGGGTGAACGCCCAGGACCGCCCGATCCGGGCGATGGTGCTGACGGGCCAGAACAACCACGGCTGGCAGGTGCTGAGCGGGCACTACCAGTCGATCCTCGAGGAGACCGGCCTGTTCGAGGTGGACGTGGTGACCACCCCGCCGCGGGGCGCCGACATGAGCGGGTTCGCGCCCGCGTTCTCCGACTACGACGTCGTCGTCCTGGAATACAACGGCGACATGTGGCCGGAACCGGTCCGGGAGTCGTTCGAGCGCTACATGCTGAACGGCGGCGGCCTCGTCTACGGCCACGCCGTCAACCACACGTTCGCGGACTGGCCCGAATTCAACGAGATGATCGGCATCGGCGCTTGGGGCGGGCGCGACGAGCGGCACGGGCCCTACGTGAAGTACCGCGAGGGCCGGCTGTTCCTCGACCATACGCCGGGCCACGCGGGCGAGTGCGTCGACCCCCACGAGTACCCGGTGGTGACCCGCGAGCCCGACCATCCGATCATGCGGGGGCTGCCGCGCGTCTGGCTGCACGGCACCGACGAGCTCTACAGCAACCAGCGCGGGCCGGCGGCGAACATGACGATCCTGGCCACCGCGTGGTCCGACCCCGCCCGCGAGGCGCACTGGGGGGTGCGCACCCACGGCACCGGCGACGACGAGCCGATGGTGCACACCGTGCGCTACGGCCGGGGCCGCATCGTCGGCACCGCCATGGGCCACGTCGACGGGGGCGCGCCGCTGGGGTCGGGCCCGTGGCCGGCCATCGAGTGCGTGGGGTTCATCACCCTGATCCAGCGCGCGGCGGAGTGGGCGGCCACCGGCAACGTCACCCAGCCGGTGCCCGACGACTTTCCGACCGCGGCGGCGGTCAGCCTGAGGTAGGCGTCTGCGCCGCGGTACCACTGGTGGCGTGTCACAGGAGCAACTGGTTGGATCGGCGTCCGTGGACTCGACACGGCGGCCCTCAACCGGTCCGGGAAGCCGCCGGGTTTCCGCCGTCTTGCAGGCCATGGGCCCGATGTAAAGCGATTTCGCAGGCACACCAGTAGCACCCCCCGCCGGCCAGAGAGGGCGGCAGCGCCTGGAGGCGGCGGCGCGGCAAAGAGCGACGAATCGCCGGGCTCGATCGGAGCCCGCAAGAAACCATTTCGACCATCGAGGCGAGGCGCCTCAGGATCGACCCATGCGCATCACCCCCGCCCGCGTCCTGCTCACCCTGTTGGCGGCGTCGACGGCCTCGGGCCTCGCCGATCGGGCGGCAGGCCAGTCGCCGTCGCAACCCCCGAACGTAGTCCTCATCATGGCCGACGACGTCGGCTACTCCGACATCGGCCCCTACGGGTCGGAGATCCGCACCCGGCACCTCGACCGGCTGGCCGAGGACGGCCTCCGCTTCACGCAGTTCTACAACATGGCGAAGTGCGAGACGACGCGGGCGGCGCTGCACACCGGCCTGTTCTTCGCCAAGCGCGACGCCGGCAACGCGCGCTCGCTGGGGGGGCTGCTGCGCGACGCCGGCTACTACACGGCCATGACCGGCAAGGAGCACTTCAGCGGCTGGGTGCCCGAGCACGTCTACGCCCGCCACAACTTCGACGACGCGCTGACCTATCCGGTCATCAACCAGTACTTCATCCCGCCCGACGGCGAGTGGCAGAACCCGTTCTTCCTCGACGGGGAAGAGATCGCGGTCGAGGACATGCCGGTCTCGGACCCGCCGTTCTACAAGACCGACGTCCTGACGGACTACGCCCTCCGCTTCCTCGACGACGCGGAGGCGAGCGGCAAGCCGTTCTTCCTCTACGTGCCGTACCACGTCGCCCACTATCCCCTGCAGGCCCGCGACGAGGACATCGCGCGCTACCGCGGCTCGTACCGCCGGGGCTGGGACGCGGTGCGGGCGGAGCGCTACGCGCGCATGCGCGCGCTCGGGGTCATTCCCCCGAACGCGCGCCTCAGCCCGCCGGAGGACAACGTGAACCGGTACCGCGGGCCGTTCCGGGGCGACGTCTATCACTATCGGCCATGGGAGAGCCTGAGCGACGCCGAGCAGGACGCGCTCGACCTGGAGATGGCCGTCTACGCGGCGATGATCGACCGGATGGACCGGAACATCGGCCGGCTGCTGGCGCGGCTGACCGAGACGGGCGCGCTGGACGACACCCTCGTCCTGTTCCTGTCCGACAACGGGTCGTGCCCCTACGACAGCAACCGGGACTTCTCGGTTCCCCCCGGGGGACCCGCGTCGTACCGCACCCTGTCCGCGGCGTGGGCCAACGTCGGCAACACGCCGTTCCGCTACTACAAGCAGTACGGCCACGAGGGGGGGTCGCACACCCACTTCATCGCGCACTGGCCCGCCGTCATCGAGCCGGGGCTCTCGCACCAGCCCGCTCACGTCGCGGACCTGCTGCCGACCCTGCTCGACGCGGCCGGCGCCGCCTATCCGGCGTCGGCGAACGGACGTCCGACGCCGGTGCTCGACGGGAGCAGCCTGCTGCCGGTGCTCCGCGGGGGGACGCGTCCGGCGCCCGACATCCTCGTCTCGGGGTTCACCGAGCGCTTCCGCATGGTCCGCATCGGCGACTGGAAGCTCGTGCGGGTCAACGCGCAGACGTGGGAGCTGTACGACCTCGCCGAGGACCCCACCGAGCTCGACGACCTCGCCGACAAGGAGCCGGAGACACTGGGCCGGCTGGTCGCCGCCTATCACGCGTGGATTCGCGAGCACGCCGCCGTCGTCCCCCGCTTCGACGAGGTGCCGTGACGTTACCCGGGCAACGGCCGCCCAGACAACCGGATCCTGGGAAAGCGAGCGTGGGCTGGCAGCTATTCGTGTGGATCCACACGGATGCCGGACTCCCCGGCTCAGGCGGGCAAGCCGCGCAGCCACGTAACTGGGCCAGATCACCGCCCGAGTTGGCGATGCCAGGCGCCGAACGCGACCTCGAAGGAACGCGCCAGGGACCCGAACGCGCCCCACGCCTCGAGGCCGGCCGGCAGCCGGAAGCTGGCCGCCGCTTCCGCGGGCGACTGCCCGGCCGCGAACGACCGACGGCCCTCGGCTTCGATCGCGTCGAGCAACGCCCTGTACCCGTCCAGGGCGTCGGCGTCGGGGAGCGGCCCGTGCCCGGGCACCATCGTCGCGGTGCGGTCGCCGAGCATGGCGTCGACGGTCCGGTCGAGGTCGATCGGCGTTGCATGGACGTAGTTGGGCACGAGGCCGGTCCACAGAAGGTCGCCGCAGAACGTGACGTCGTCGACGGTGGCTATGATGTCGCTGGCGGTGTGGCCGGCGTACGGCGTGATGGCCACCTGCCGGCCGCCGAGATCGATGGTGGTCGGGCCGTCGGCCGCGACGAGGGCGGCGGCCTCGAGCATGTCGCGCGCCTCGTTCCCGTCCTCGGACAGAACGGTGTCGCGCGTCGACGCGGTCGCCCACACCGTGGGCCGCGCGCCGGGGGCGTCGAAGCCGCTCAGACCGCCGTGGTGATCGCCGTGGCGATGGCTGATCACGATGTCGGTCGCCGGGCGCCCCGCGAGGACCCGCGCCTGCTCGGCCACCCACGCCGCGCCGTCGGCCGAGCCGAACCCCTCGAACACGAGCACCCGCTCGCGGCCGGCGACGATGCCGCCGTTGCAGAGGGTGGCGAACGACGTGCGGTCGTCGGGACTAGGCGTGGAGACCACCGCCCAGACTCCGTCGCCGACGGTGTCGATTCTGGCCCACACCTCGCGGGCGGCCGGGGTCGCCTGCGCCCGCGCGGGCCGGCGCCCGCCGGCCGCGAGCCAGGCTGCGGCGCCGAGAAAGCCACGAAGAACATCGCGTCGTGTCATCTGTCCGTTCCTCCACGAGACATCAGGCGACCTGCGGAACACGTGCCCCGGCCCGCCAATCGTCGCCTGCGGCTCTGCTTGTCGCCCTGCCTACGCTCATGGCCGCGCTTCTCGCAGCCACCCAACCGCATGAAAGCAGGGTAGCCCGTCCGCGCTCACGCCGTCGAGGCCACATGGGCAGCCTCAAAGAGCGAGCGTCGCCACGCAGCGCATGAGCCGCCGCTCCTTTTGCGACCCTCCCGTCGCGTCAGGGGTCGTGTGTCTTCACCACCGTGTACTCTCGCGGCAACCGTCCAGAAGTCCGCGCCGTCCACGCCGCAGATTCCTGGACGCGCACTACTCGGCCCGCAGCGTCGTCATGGGATCGATCCGCGCCGCGCGCCGCGCGGGGAAGTAGCCGGCGGCAATGCAGGCCGCGACGATGACGAGCCCGGCGCCGACCCACGTCGCCACGTCGAAGGCGCCCACGCCGAACAGCACGGCCGACAGCACGCGCGTCAGGCCGGCGGCGCCGAGCGCCCCGACGGCGATGCCGATCGCCGCGGGCTGCAGGGCCGTGCGCATCGCGAGGGCGACGACCCGCGCGGGCCCGGCGCCGAGGGCCGAGCGGACGGCGAGCTCCCGCCGGCGCTGGACGACCGCCTGCGTGATCACGCCGTGGACGCCCGCGGCCACGAGCACGAGCGCCAGCGTCCCGAACAGGGCGATCAGCAGCGTGCCGGCGCGCCGCTCGGCCTGCGAGGCGGCCACGACCTCGTCCATCGAGCGGACGTCGGTGACGAAGGCGTGCTCATCGACGCCGCGGATGCGGGCCCGCACCGCGGCCGCCGCGCCCATCGGGTCGCCCGCCGTCCGCGCGACGAGGGTGATCGCCGCCTGCGGGTAGAGGCCCTGCGGGAGGTAGACGTCGTCGGTCGGCGCCGCCTCGAGGCCGCCGTACCGCACGTCGCCGGCGACCCCGACCACCGTCATCCACCATTCCTCATCGCCGATCAGCGAGCCGATGCGCTTGCCGAGCGGATTCTGCCCGGGCCAGTAGCGCCGCGCGAACGACCGGCTGACGAGCACGGTGCGGTTGTACCCCCGCTCGCCCACCTCGTCGCGCGCCTCGAACTCCCGGCCGGCGACGAGGGGGATCCGCATCGTGTCGAGGTAGCCCGGACTGACGACCCGCAGGCGGTAGATCGGCTCCTCCGCGCCGGCGGGCGGTGCGTAGCCTTCGATGATCCCGGAGCCGAAGAACCCGCCCGCGCCCATGGGCACGCCCTGGACCACCGCCGCGCCGGTGACCGACGGCAGGGAACGCACCGCGTCGACCGCCTCGCGGGCGAAGACCGCGTTGTGGTCCCAGTCGAACTTGTTCTCGGGCAGCGACACGGTCATCGTCAGCAGGTTGGCGGGGTCGAACCCCGTCTCCATTCGGGCGGCGCTCAACGCGCTGCGGACGAGCAACCCCGCCCCCAGCAACAGGACGACCGTCAACGCCACCTCTGCCGCGACCAGGACCCCGACGAGACGGGTCCGCGATCCATCCGACGCGGCGCCGCGCGCATCGCGCCCGGTCAGCCGCACCCCCCCGGTCCTCGCCGCGCGCAGCGCCGGCGCGACGCCCGCGATGCACGCGGTCAGCCCGGCGCTGACGGCGGCGAACCCCAGCACGGTCGGGTTGATCGCCATCTGCTGCAACGCCGGCAGGCTCTGCGGCAGCCATGGTCGCGCGAGGGCGACGGCCCACGAGGCGAGGACGACCCCGAGGGCGCCCGCGCCGAGCCCGAGCACCGCCGCCTCGACCAGGAAGTGCCGCCCGATCCGCCAGCGGCTCGCACCCAGCGCGGCGCGGATGGCCACCTCGCGGCGCCGCACGACGCCGCGGGCGAGCAGGAGCGTCGCGACGTTGGCGCAGGCGATGAGCAACAACAGGCCGGTGCCCGCGGAGAGCAGCACGATGCCGTCCCGCGCCTCGGCCGCCGTCAACTCGCGCAGCGGCGCCACGCGAACCGCCCAGCCCCGATGCGCCTCCGGATGGTCCGCCGCCTGGCGGCGGGCGATGGCGTCCATCTCGGCCTGCGCCCGGGCCGCCGTCACCCCCGGCCGCAGCTTCGCGGCGACGTTGATCGCCCGGTCCTCGGCTTCGCGCGTGTCGGTCGGCTCCACGAACAACGGCAGCCAGAAGTCGACGGTGTCGACGACGGTGGCCACCCCGAGCTCGAAGTCGGCCTCGATCGGTGGGAAGCGCTCGGGGGCCGCCGCCACCCCGAGCACCGTGAACCGGGTGGGCCCCACGCGGGAGAGGTCGCGGACGTGGAGGTCGACGGCCCCGCCGACGAGCGATTCGTCGGCGTCGAAGAGACGCCGCCACGCGTCCCGGCCCAGCACGACGGTGCCGGCCCCGCGGTCGCCGGCGACGAAGGCGCGCCCCGTGACGGGCACGCCGAACACCTCGAAGAACTCCGGGGTGACCAGCAGCCCGCTCAACCGATGGCTCCGCGCGCCGTCGATCAGGTCCACCGAGACCCACCGGTAGCCGGCGACCGCGTCGAACGACGCCGCCTGACTCTGCCAGTCGGCCAGTGTCCCCGCCGCGGCGCGGGTGGACGGGAAGTCGCCGGGTCGCCGGACGCTCCGCAACGCCACGAGGCGGTCGCCGTCGGGATGGGGAAGGGGGCGGAGCAGGAGCGTCTCGCTGACGCTGAAGACCGCCGTCGTCGCGCCGACCCCGAGGGCGAGGACGAGCACGGCGGCCGCGGCGAAGCCGCGGTGGCGTCGAAAGTGGCGCAGGCTGCCGTGCAGGTCCTGCCTCAGTGAGTCCATCGTGGGCTCCGGCCGGAGCGAGGCACCGGTTGCCGTCGTATCCGGTCGCCGGCCGATCGCTCGTGGTCCTGTCGCAAGCTCGAAGTCGCGCTCTTCCGAGAGCTCAGCCCTGCAACCCTATCATCGGGGCTGTTCCGTTCGTTGTTCAACTTCGCGAGTGACAACCTCCCTGTTACCGCGCCGAAGTCGTCTATTCTGCGCGCGATCTCCGGAAACCGCGAGGCCTTCGGCACTTCTCCGCAGATTGATGTCCGCGGATTCCAATCTTGCGAGCAGCGCTTCAAGGGTCATGTCGAGCCGATGCGAAGCTGTGGTACGGGTTTGCCGTGGGGGCTCGAATCGGGGAGGGCAGCTCCGCCGGTCCGGCAGCGGATCACGGGCGAGTGGGCACGACGCCGATGGCCCGGCGCCGTGGCCTGGACGGGTTCCCGACGGGCTGACGCCCGTCGAGGCGGACCGGGGGGAGGTCCGTGAATGTGTGGGGGCGTCGTTCGCCGACGCCGCTCCGGCTCAGATCCCCGCGCGCAGCGCCTCCGTGGGCTCCACGCGTAGCGCGCGCCGGATCGGCACCGCGCACGCGAGGATGGAGATCACGAGCGTGAAGACCGCGAACGTCGCGACCATGGCGGCGCCCCGCGCCGACTGCACCACGCCCAGCAGGAAGATGATGCAGACGGCGAAGGAGATTCCAAGGCCCACCTGGATGAGCACAGGCTTCAGCATGGGAATGATGATCCGCAGCTTGTCGGCGCCGAGAGCCGCGCGCAGGCCGATCTCCCGTGTGCGTCGCTCGATCCGGAACGCCATCACGGAGTAGATGCCGGCGAGCGAAAGGAGGATCGCGAGGGCTCCCACCCCCGTGACGATGGTGGAGGTCAGCGTCAGCTCCAGCATCAACGAGCCACCGACCTGGTCGAGTGGAAGGATCTGGTCGAGGCGCAGAGCGGGATCGACCGACTCGGCGAGGGTGCGCAGGCGCGAAGCGAACAGGTGTGCGTCGCCCCGCACGTCTCCGCTCACGTAGACGGGGTAGGCCGGCAGCTGCGCGAGTGGGTGGTACATGCCCGCGCCGTCGGGCGAGTCCTCGGCGAGCATCGCGAGATCGGGAACCACGCCGACGATCCGGTGCCATGGTTCGGTCTCGGAGTCGGCGTCCCGTCCGGGTGGGGGCGCGTACCGCACCCGGCGACCGACGGCGTTGCGGCCGCCGAGCACGCGGTCGACGAACGACTGGTTGACGATGACCACACCCTGGTCGGAATCGGCGTCGCCCGAGTCGAACCCGCGGCCGGCGAGCACCCGCGTATCGAGCGCGTCGAAGTAGTCGGGCGCGACGGAGGCGGTGCCTACCCTCGGCGCGATCCCCGGAGGGGTGAGATCGCCGTCGGTCTCCACCTCGATGGCGCTCTGAGGATGCGACATCCGCGCGAAACGGTTGGCGAGGGTCACGGCTCCGACACCCGGCTCGGCCTCCAGCCGCAGCCTCAGCTCTTCGTACCGCTCCCGGTAGAGTGCGGCGAACTCCTCCTCGGAGAGCTGCGGCCCCGCACCGAGCTCGTCTTCCCGGTCCATCTCCACCCTGGCGGAAGCGTATTGACTTCCGTCGAAGGGAACCACGGTGCCCCGCTTCTCCAGCATCTGGGTGAAGACCGTGTAGGCGATCGGCACCGCCAGCGCGGATATGGTCACCTGTACGACGATGATGCCGGACCAGAGGCGGCTCACCCCGGTGCTCGGCAGCCCGGTGTTGGACTGCCGCAGACGGCTCTCCAGATTGCCTTCGGTGATCTTCAACCCGGGCAAGGCGCCCGCGACCAGGGCGCCCAGCGCCGTCAGCCCGAGGGCGTACGCCACGGTGGTCAAAGAGAGGCTCGGGCCGAACCAGAACGGCAGCTGGCCCTCGAGCGACTCGAACGTGCGGAACGCCCACCGACTGGAGATGCTCGTGGCGAGCAGGCCGACGAAGGCGCCGACGAGGCCGAGCACCAGCGTCTCGGCGAAGAGCTGGGCCACGACGCGGCCACGGTCCGCGCCGAGCGCGACCCGTACCAGGATCTCCCGTTCACGGGTGGCGGCCCTCACGAAGACCAGCAGGGCCACGTTGGCCGCCATCAGGATCAGGAACAGGATGAAGAGGCCATTGCTGGACATGAGCCCGACGGACACGGAGTTCGAGATGTCCATCACCTCGTTGGGGAAGGGCAGCACCTGCGCGCGCAGCTGCTGGTGCGTCTCGGGATTGCCGAGCACGACCCGCTGGGTCACGGTCGTCAGCTCGACTTGCGCCCCCTCCAGGTTCGCGTCCGGCGCGAGACGGCCGAAGGTGCGAACCGGCGGGCCCTCCAGGGGCAGATAGCTCGACGAGGTCAGCCGGAACGGAACCCAGAAGCTCTCGGAAATCGGGAACGCGAAGCCCTCGGGCATGACACCGACCACCGTGTGCGGCTCTCCGCCCACGCGAACCTGGCGTCCCACGATGTCGGGGGCGGACGCGAACGCGCCGCGCCAAACGTCGTGCCCCAGCACGACGACGGGCGCCGCGCCGAGCTCTTCGTCGGCCGCGACCAGCGTGCGGCCGAGCTGTGCGGGGACCCCCGCGACACGGAAGGCCGCCTCGCTGATCGCCGCCCCCCGGACCGGCGCACCGGCCACATCCTGCCACCGGAGGTTCCGCTCGATGACGCTGAAGATTCCGATGTCGTCGACGGAGCGAAGCTCGTCGCGCCACAGCATGAACTCGTGCAACGCCCGCCGCTCGGGACGGCTCGCGGCCGCATCCCACATGCGCAGCGCCACGATGCGATCGCCGCCCGGCACCGGCAGGGACGGATAGACCAGCTGGGTCAGGAACTCGAACGCCATCGCCGCGACCGCGATCGCGAACGCGAACGAGAAGCCGCCGACGAGTGTCAGACCCGGGTACTTCGAGAGCATCCGGCCGGCCAGTTTGAGGTCGAGCCAAGACATCCTGAGCTTCATCGGCCTTCTCCATTCACACCCACGGCGGAGCGTACGGTCTCCCAGCGCGGTGCGTGGCTCCGCGTTCGGGTGGTCGTCGCCGAGGTCGCGCCGTGCAGGCTCGGTCATAAGAGCAACTCGAAGTCGTCGGCACGGCCCCGTGCGTAGCGGCACTCGGTCAGCTCGTTTCGGGAGGTGCCGCGTTTGATCAGGGTTTTCGCCGGGCCGAGGGTGGCGATCTCCTGATCGAGCGTCCAGAAGAAGCCCGGGTCGATCAGCAGTGGCGCCTCCTGGTCCCGTGCCTGAGCGGCGCGCTCGCGCCACTCGGGGGTACCCGGCGCTCGTCCGACGGCTCGGTGGCCGCCGCCCATTGTAGGCTCGGCAGCGGCACGTCGCCGTCGGGGCGCCGATCACAGCCGGAGAGGCGGCTCGGACCACGTTCGCGGTGGTAGGATGCCGACGCGGCGGCGCGACGCCGGCGCCGGTCGACCCGGCCCCGGTTCGCTCCCGTCCGTCCCGAACGGCCAGACTCGCGGAGACGCATGCATGCCGGTGGTCGACGTCGACGGACTGACCTTCACCTATGCGTCGGGCGCCAGCCCCGCGGTCCGGGACCTGTCGTTCCGGATCGACCGCGGCGAGATCTTCGGGTTCCTGGGGCCGAGCGGCGCCGGCAAGTCGACCACGCAGAAGGTGCTGATCGGGCTCCTGCGGGGCTACGGCGGCGCCGTCTCGGTGCTGGGCCGCGACCTCGCGGCGTGGGGCGGCGACTACTACGAGGAGATCGGCGTCTCGTTCGAGCTGCCCAACCACTATCTCCGGCTGACCGGCCTCGAGAACCTCGGCTACTTCCGGGCGCTGTACCGGGGCGAGACCCGCCGGCCGGAGGCGCTGCTCGAGATGGTGGGGCTGGCCGGCGACGGTCAACGCCTCGTGGCCGAGTACTCCAAGGGGATGAAGACCCGGCTCGGGGTGGCGCGCGCCCTGCTGAACGACCCGCAGCTGATCTTCCTCGACGAGCCGACGGCGGGGCTCGACCCCGCGAGCGGGCGGGGCGTCAGGCGCCTCGTCCGGGAGCTGAAACAGGCCGGGCGCACGGTGTTCCTGACGACCCACGACATGACGGTGGCCGACGAGCTGTGCGACCGCGTCGCGTTCATCGTCGACGGGGAGATTCGCCTCGTCGACTCGCCGCAGGATCTGAAGCTCGCGCACGGCGCGCGAACGGTGGCGGTGGAGTACGACCTCGGCGGCAGCCCCGGGCGGCGCGAGTTCCCGCTCGACGGCCTCGGCGACGACGCCGAGTTCCTGACCTTGCTGCGCGAGGCGACCGTCCGCACGCTGCACACCCAGGAAGCCACGCTCGAGGACGTCTTCCTGCGCGTCACCGGCCACAGCCTGCAGTGATCCCATGCACAGGCTGGCCGCGACCGTCCGCCTCGACCTCCGCCTGCAGCTGCGGAACGGCTTCTACTACGTGGTGGCCTTCGTGCTGGCCTGCTGGTTCGTCCTCCTGACCCGGCTCCCCGCCATCGACTGGGGCTACGTGCTGCCCGCCGTGGTGTTCGGGAACCTGGTGATGGTGAACTTCTACTTCATCGCCGGGCTCGTCCTCCTCGAGAAGGGCGAGGGGACGCTGGAGGCCCAGGTGGTGACGCCGCTCGCCGACTGGGAGTACCTCGCGTCGAAGACGGCGACGCTGACCGCGCTCTCGCTCGTCGAGCAGGTCGTCATCGTGTGGTCGGCCCACGGCGGCGGCTTCGCGGGCGGTCCGCTCGTCGCCGGCATCGTGCTGGCCGCGGTCCTCTACACCCTGGTCGGCTTCCTCCTCATCGCGCGTTACCGGTCGATCAACGAGTTCATGTTCCCGTCGATCCTCTTCACGGCGGTGCTGTCTCTGCCGATGCTGCACTATTTCGGCTTGTGGGACACCTGGCTGCTCTATCTCCATCCCCTCACGGCGCCGCTCGTGCCGCTGAAGGGGGCGTTCGGGCCTGTTCCGTCCTGGCAGTGGGCCTACGGCCTGCTCTACTCCGCCGCCTGGGCCGGAGTGCTGCTGCTTGCCGCCCGACGGACGTTCGACCGCTTCATCGTTGCGCGCGAGGGAGGGCGCTGATGCCGATGTCCGCCGCCCGGGCCGGATCGCCGCCGGTCGCCGGCCGGCGGACGTTCGACCGCTTAATCGTCGCGCGCGAGGGAGGGGCGCTGATGCCGATGTCCGCCGCCCGGGCCGGATCGCCGCCGGTCGCCGGCCGGCGGACGTTCGACCGGTTGATGGCGCACCTGAACCGGTTGCTGAGCGGCTGGGCGAACTACCTCACCTTGGGACAGGTCAGCCCGGCCTGCGTGGCAATCGACCGGCACGCGACCCGGCGGCTGCGCCAGTGGCTCGGCCGCATCGTCGCACGCGAGGGAGGGCGCTGATGCCGACGGCGGCCGCGGTGGTCCGGGCGCTGGGCCCGATCGACGCCAGGAGCGTCGCGCGGGACAGCATGCTGCGCTGGCTCGTGGTCACGCCCATCGCCTACGGGCTCGCCTTCCGGTGGGGCGTCCCCGTCCTCCGCGCGTGGCTCGACGAACGCTACGGGTTCGACCTCACGCCGCACTACCCGCTGCTGGCGAGCTTTCTCGTGCTGATCACCCCGGCGCTGGTGGGCGCGGTGGTCGGGTTCCTGCTGCTCGATCAGCGCGACGACCGCACCCTCAGCGCCCTCCAGGTCACGCCGCTCACGGTGGAGGGCTACCTCGCCTACCGCATCGCCGTCCCGATGGTGGTGAGCGTGCCCGTGATGATGGCGTCCGTCGCCATCTCGGACCTGGCGACGATGGGCGTCGTCCCGGCCTTCGCCGCCGCCGCCCAGGCCGCGCCCACCGCGCCGCTCTTCGCGCTGTTCGCGGCCGCGTTCGCCACGAACAAGGTGCAGGGGTTCGCGCTGCTGAAGGGCGTCGGCGTCCTCACCTGGCCCCCGGTCATCGCGTGGTTCGTCGCGTCGCCGTGGCAGGTGGCGTTCGGCCTCGACCCGCTCTACTGGCCCCTCAAGGTGTTCTGGATGCTCGAGGCGGGCGAGCCGCGGGTCTGGCTCTACTTCCTCGCCGGCCTCGCCTACCAGTGGCTGCTGATCGCGCTCCTCGTCCGGCGCTTCAAGGCCGTGGTCACCCGGTAGCGCCCAACGACCCGCCCTCACCCGCTCAGCACGGAGGCATGCACGACCGCGCTCTCGAGCGCGAGAGCCTGACCCACCGCCTTGGCGCCCGCGAGGTGCCGCTCGACGCCGAGCCCCAGCCCGGGCGTCTCGCGGCACGCGGCCTTGCTGACGCGGCCGAGCTTGCGGAGGACGCGGCTGGCCGAGGGCCGTCCGGCAATGGTCGGCCGCTCGAGCAGGTAGGCGCGCACCAGGGCCCCCCAGTGGGGCCGGAGCAGCTCGGGGGCCCCGAAGACCTCGGTGGCGACCACGCGCGGGCCGTGGGTGACGACGACGCCGCACTGGCCGGGCAGGGGACCGAGGGCGCCGAGCTCTTCGGCCGCCGCCTGCCGGCCGGGCTCGCGCTCGTAGACGCTGTCGGCCGCGGCCATGGCCCGCGTCGGCGCCGCCACCCCGAGGCCGTCGAGCTCCGCGTCGATGGAGCTCCACACCGCGTTCTGATCGCCCCGCCGCGCCTCGGCCGTCGCCGCCTGCCGGGCGACCGCCGCGTTCTTGGCGCGCCGCACCCGGCGGTGGGTGTAGGTGGACCCCGCCGCGAAGTCGCGGCGGCGGCCCCAGCGGCCCGCCTCGAGGCACGACACCGGGATCTTCAGGGTGGCGGCGGCCGGCACCAGCACGCTGACGTTGAGGGTGCGGTTCTGGTCGCCGCCGAGGAACTGCTCGCCCTCGACGAGCAGGATCGGGCGGTCGGTGGGGTTGGCCGCGGTCAGCGTCGGCACCGACGCGTCGGGCAGCTCCTCGATGACCCGCCCCGACTTCGGGCCGGTGGCGATGACCGGCAGGGGGTTGTCCATCAGGTAGACGGGGAAGAACGAGACGCCGAGCCGCGTGACGGGCCGTCCGATGGCGGCGCGCTCCAGATCGACGAATGCGGCGGCCGTGCTCTTGTCCATAGGCTCCTCCTGGTTCCTGTCGCAGCTTCCGCGGGACCGCGCCCGGGATCGGGGCGGCCGCCGCTTGTCCTTTGTCGGGTGGACAACCGGCAGGATAGAGGACGGGTGTGGCAGAACCTGTCAGGAGGCCGGTCGTGCGATCCCGACGGGGACGTGGCCGGCCCAACTCGGCGGGCTCACCGTCCGCTTGCCGATGCCGCGGGTCGGAGACGCCACGCGACACCGACCAGGCTGACCAGGGCCGGAGGAACATTCGGGGCTCAGTCGCCCTTCAACACGATCAGGGGATCGACGCGGGCGGCGCGGCGGGCCGGCAGGAGCGAGGCGACCGATGTCGCGACGAGGACCGACCCCGCCACCGCGGCGAAGGTCGCCGCGTCGTAGGGACCGACTCCGTACAGGAGGCTCGACAACCCGCGGGCGACACCTGCCGCCGCGGCGAGGCCGACGGTCACGCCGACGGCGCCGACGGCCAGGCTGTCGCGCATGATCAGTCGGACGAGCCGGGCGGGCGACGCCCCGATGGCCGCGCGGGTCGCGAGCTCGAGCCGCCGCTCGGTCACGGCGCGCGTGAGGGCGCCGAACACCCCCACCATCGCGACCAGCAGCGCAAGCCCCCCCACGGCCGCCGCGGGCACCATCTGGAGTCGCCGGCCGGCGATCGAGCCCGCAACGTGATCGTCCAGCGTACGCACCTCGGGAACCGGCAGGCCCGGGTTCAGCGACAGGATCAGGTCGCGCACCGCCGACAGGAGCCCCGACGGATCGTCGGCGGTGCGCACCACGAGGTGCGCCAGCCCCATCGGCCGGTGCCGCCAGGGGACGTAGATCGACGCGTCGGGGCCCGCCTCGAGTCCCGCGTACTTCATGTCGGCCACCACGCCCTGCACCGTCGTCTCGCGGGCGATGCCGAAACGCTCGAGCGCGAACCGCGGGCCGCGGCCGACGGCGTCCGCGGCCGGGTACAGAAACCGCGCCGTCGACGCGCTCACGACGACGTCCGGCGTCTCGGCCCGCTCGTCCGCCGCGTCGAAACGGCGGCCGGCGTGCAGCGGCGTCCCCAGCGCCTCGAAGAAGCCCGGCGTCACCGCGCCGAACGACATCGACAAGGTGTCGTCCCGGGTATCGCTGAGGAACCGGAGGTTGATCGTGACGGGCGCGTCGGTCGGGGGCAGCAGGCTGCCGAGCCCGGCCGCGTCGACGCCGGGCAGTCTCCTCACCTCGGCGAGCAGCCGGTCGACGAACCCCGTCGACGCGCCGTCGTCGGCGAAACGCGAGTCGCCGAGCATCAGCTTGGCGACAAGCACGCGCGAGGAATCGAAGCCGCCGTCCTCGGCGAGCAGCGCGTCCATGCTGCGGGCGAGCAGCCCCGCGCCGGCCAGGAGGACGACGGCCGTCGTCACCTGCGCCACGACAAGCGTCGCCCGGAGGCGCCGCGCCGTTGGCGTCGCGGCGGGGCCCGCGCCCCCGGAGGGGCCCAGCCGCTGGCCGCGCGGCATTCCCGCGGTGGACGCGGCGCCGCAGGCCACGGCCGCGACGAGCGACGACGCCGCCGCGGCGGCCAGCAGCATCGGGTCCTCGAACTGGATCTCGGCCGCGCGCGGGAGCACGGCGGCGGCGCTCGTCGCGAACAGACGCACCGCGATCCACGCCAGGAAAGAGCCGGCAACCAGACCGGCGGCCGCGACGACCAGCCCCTCCGCGAACGTCGCGCAATACAGGCGCCGAAGGCCGACGCCCAGGGCGAGTCGGACCGCGAACTCCCGCTGGCGCGCCATGGACCGGCCGACGAGCAGCGTCATCGCGTTCGCGCAGGCGGCCAGCAGCACCAGCATCGCCGCCGCCAGGGCCGCCGTCAGGGCCGGCCGGACGGCATCGAGGAGAACCGCCTCGAGCGGGGTCACCGCCGCGCGCCAGTCGTCGCCGTTCACGTCGCGGACGACCCGGGCCGCGTCGTCGCGGGCCTGCTCGACCGTGGCGCCGTCCGTCAGCCGTCCGACCACATCGAACGAGGTCCCGGCCGGCGGGGCCGCCGGCATGGCAACCCAGACGTCGACGGCCGGCGTCGGGAACGTGAACGTGGAGGGCATCACGCCGGCGACGGTGTACGGCGCGTCGCCGATGGTGATTCCGAGGCCGACGACCGCGGCCGGGGCGGCGCCCAGGGAGGCGGCGAGCCGCGCGCTGACGACGGCGCGCGGGTCGCCGGCAGGAAGCGGCGGCGCGACGCCGGCGGCGGCCGGCACACCGAGCACGTCGAAGAAGCGCTCGGTGACCGTCGCGACCCGGGCGATACGCGCCGGACCCGCGCCGCGGACGCTGCGCTCGCGCGTCTCGTGTCCGGCCAGCTCGGCGACCCGCAGGCGCCCGGCCCACTCGCGGAACCGGTCGGGGCCGAACCCGCCCGCGGCCTCGTCTTCGTGGTACTGCGCGGTGATGGTCACCAGCCGGTCGGCGTCGGGGTAGGCCAGCGGCCGCCACAGCACGCCGTAGGCCACCGCGAACGCCGCCGTGTTCAGGCCGATGCCGAGCGCGAGCGTCAGCACGACGAGCGCCGTGACGCCAGGCTGCCGAGCCAGCCCGCGGGCGACACGCCGCAGGTCGTTCAGCCAGTCGGTCAGGGTGCTCCCCCTTGCGCGAGCCGCTCGGCCACCGCGCGCGGCGCTTCCTCGACGACGAAGGCGGTGACCCGCCGACCGCGCGCGGGACCGACGGGCGTCGCGGCCCCTTCACCACCGCGGGTCGTGACGTCTCCTGCATTGCCCGGAGGCACGTCGCCGCCCGCGGGCATCGGCCGCGGCCGGCATTGTCTCCCTGCCTCCCCGGGAGGCGCTGTCGATGGCTTGGACGCCGACGGCCGGGTTTCGTTCCGGTCCGACACGACCGCCATCGGACTCGTTCTCGTGACCTCGCGGCTCCCGACCGATCCGGGCGCTCCCCCGGATCCGGCCTCGGCGACGTCAGTCGGCCGGACGCAGGACCCATTGGACCCCGGCCATCACCGCAGCCGCGTTCAGGCCCAGGTTCTCCCCCGCCGTGCCGGCGTTGGAGATGTGGTGATTGCGGAGCTCGACGATCAGGCCCGGCCCCCGCCGCGGCACGGTTCGGACCCCCAGGCCGTAGACGATCTGGAAGTTGAAGACCCGGTCGATCTCCGGCAAGTCGAGCGACGTCCAGAGCAGCCCGGCCCCGCCGGTGACGTAGGGCGTCCATCGCCGGTCCCGCCAGACGTGATAGCGGCCGCCCAGACCGAGCCCGCCGCTGACGGCCGGGGCCGGCCGGTGGTACAGGAACAGCGTGGCGTCGCCATGGACCTCCAGGTGGTCGGTGACGAACCGTCCGAGCTGCGGATGAAACGCCGCGAAGCGGACGTCGGACTCCGTCTTCCCCCAGCCCGGGACGCCGTACCTCCAGGCGTGGCCCCAGCCCCCCGACAGCCCCCGGGTCCAGTAGCCGGCGGCCAGACGGGGCTGCTGGGCGGCCGTCAAGACCGGCATCAGCGTCATCAGGAGGACGCCGGCCAGCCCGCACCTGCGGTAATGGTGACGGCGTGTCATGAATGGTCACGACGGGCGCGGACGTCCGTCTCGGGCGTTCCGGGAGCGGGGCGACGGGCTCCGTGTCGTCGAAGGCGGCGAGCCGCCGTCGATCTCCTGCTCCAGGAGTCTGCGCCGTAGAACGGCGCAGACTCCTGGCAGGGTTGGTTGGGCGCCAAGCGGAGCCGAAGGCGACGATTGGCGGGCAAGGAGTCTGCGCCGCAGGAATTTTTCGCCCCAACATGAAGTGGTTAATGCCAGTTCCAACCACCACATGCAGTAGCCGATCGGGCCCAAAACCGTTCCACGGCGCAGACTCCTAGCGCGCAACCACCGCCGGCACCCGCACGAGGACGTAGGTCACGTGCCCGCCCTCCGGCACGAGGTAGCCGTGGGGGGTGCGGGCGGGGATGTGCAGCACGTCGCCGGCCGCCACCGGGTGCCGCGTCCCCCCGGCGATGCCGGACCCGCGGCTCCCGTCGCGGTCGAGCATCTCGCCACCCACGAGCACCCCGCCCTCGCCGCTCGTCACGAACACCACGTCGATGATGTCGTCGTGTATCTCGGGCACCCCGTCGGCGTCGCGGTGGATGTGGCGGAAACGGTGCGAACGGGTCGGGCTGCCGTAGTCGGCTAGGGTCTCGCGGGCCGAGCGGTCGGAGCCGATCCGCCGGTCGAGATCGACGCGGCGCCGGTCGAGATCGCGCGCCCGCCACAGGGCGAACCCGGGCGGCTCGAAGTCGAGGGCGGGGGCGTCCGCCGGCAGGACGCGCTCGCCGGCGAGGGCCGGCAGCCGCACCAGCACGTAGGTCACGTGCCCGCCCTCCGGCACGAGGTAGCGGTGCGGGGTGTCGGCGGGAATGTGCGCGATGTCCCCCCGCGCCACCGGGTAGTGCACTCCGCCCGCGATGCCGGTCCCCCGGTACTCGCCGTCGACCCCGGCCCGGTCGATCAGCTCGCCCCCCACCACCAGGGTCGCCGCCCCGCTCTGGATGAGCACCACGTCCTCGACGTGCGCGTGCTGCTCGGGAGAGCCGTCGGCGTCGCGTCGGATGAAACGGAACCGATGGGACCCGCCGACCTCGTAGTCGGCCAGCGTCTCGCGGGCCGAGCCGTCCGGACGGATGGCCTCGGAGAGACCGGCGTTGCGCTGCTCCAGCTCGGCCGCGCTCCAGCGCAGGAAGCCCGGCTCGGCGGCCTGAAGGACCGGCAACACGACCGCGGCGACGGCGAACAGGCGCGCGATGGCAACCATGGGCGGCTCCTCTCTACTCGTGCCCCCATCGTAGTGCATCTCGCGCGGGATCCCGGCGGCGGAGCGGCGGGTCGCGGTGGAAGGGAATCAGTGCCGGTGATCGCGGCGGCTCTGGTGGAACATGACGTGCAGCAGGGCCCCCCCGACGAAAGCCTGATAGAGGTCCACGCCGGTTCCGTGGCCGCCGTGCAGGCCGGAAACTTCACCCGTCACGCCGACGACCGGCGCCGGGTCGACCATTCCCCGAGCCAATCGTTTCGACTGCATCCGCCGCGGACGCCGGGAGGCAGGTCGACCACCACCGTGCGCACGTCGACCTCGACAGCCCGTGGCGAAAGTCCCCGCTGCATTCGAGCGGCGATGCATCCCGCCTGACTGCGTTGTTCGTCGGTTACATATGTCCAATATGCGTCCTCCTCACGCCTTGTCAGGCGGGCGCCTCGGCAGTCTCGCTGGCGCCCTCCGGGCGCGGTGCAACGCGGGGTTTCACCACGGGCTGTCGAGCGTTGCGGGATATGATGGGCGCGTTCGCGCAAGGAGACGCCATGACCTCGACCTGGACATCGCCCGCCCGCGTCGCCGCCGCCCGTCCGACCCGAGCCGCAGACGAGACAGCGCCTCCGGAACGAGGCGTCGCGGTCACGCACCGCCGACGCTCCTCGATTCGAGCGCTGCCCGCCGCGGCCGTCGTCCTCCTGCTGTGGGCCGCGACCGCGACGGGGCAGATCGCCCGCATCGACCTGCCGGTCGTCGAGTCACCGGCCCTCGGCGGCGAGTCGTACGGCGCCGCCGGCCGGTACGAGCGCCTGCGCGGCGTGGTCACCGGCGAGGTGGACCCGGACGACCCCCGTCACCGCCACGTCGTCAATCTCGACCGCGCCCCCCGCAACGACCGGGGCCGGGTCGAGTACCGCGCCACCGTCGAGATCTACCGGCCCGTCGACATGACCCGGTGGAACGGGGCCATCTACCACACCGTCCCGAACCGGGGCGGGGCCGGCGCGGCCGAGCGCGCCCTCCTCGACCGCGGGTTCGCGCTGGTCCGGGTGGGGTGGCAGGGCGACATCGCGCCGACCGACACGAACATCGTGGCCGAGCTGCCCGTCGCCGCCCTGGCCGACGGCTCCCCCATCGTCGGCGCGGCCCTCGAGGAGATGATCTTCGACGACGACGCGTCCCGGTCCCGCTATCGCCTGACCTATCCGACCGCCTCGCGCGAGCCGTCGGGCGGGATGCTCTCGGTCCGGGCCACCCAGACCGGCAGGCGGCAGGCGCCCCCGGACCTCGCGTGGACCTGGGTGAGCGACACCGAGATCGAGGTTGCGCGTCCCGCCGGGTTCGACGGCGGCGCCATCTACGAGTTCATCTATCAGGCGAAGAATCCCATCGTGCTGGGCCTCGGGTTCGCGGCGATGCGCGACGCCATCTCGTTCCTGCGCTACGAGGCGGCGGACGCCGGCGGCAATCCGAACCCGCTGGCGGAGACCGGGCTGCCCCGCACCGCGATCTCGATCGGCATCTCCCAGAGCGGGCGCATGCTGCGCGACTTCCTGTACCAGGGCTTCAACGAGGACGTCGCGGGCCGCATCGTCTTCGACGGCATCCATCCCAACATCGCCGGCTCGCGGAAGACCTTCACCAACTACCAGTTCGGTCAGCCGGGGCGCTGGCAGAAGCAGCACGAGGACCACGTCTATCCCGGCGACCAGTTCCCGTTCACCTACCTCACCCTGACCGACCCCGTCAGCGGCCGGACCGACGGCCTGCAGGAGCGGTGCTCGGCCTCCGGCACCTGCCCGAAGATCGTCCACAGCGACAGCGAGGCGGAGCTCTGGCAGGCGCGGGCGTCCCTCGTGGTCACCGACCCGGCGGGCGGGCCCATCGAGCTGCCGGACAACGTGCGGGCGTACCTGTTCGCCGGGACCCAGCACGGCGGCGGTCCCGGCGTGCACGTGGGGAGACCGAGCGCGGGGCTGTGTCAGAACTTGAGCAACCCGCTGGCCCTGGCCCAGGTACGCACCGCCCTCAGCCTCGCCCTGCACGGCTGGGTGGAGAAGGGCGTCGCGCCGCCGGCGAGCCGCTTCCCCGCCGCCGGCCACGGCCTGGTCCCCGCCTCGGCGGTCGACTTCCCCGACGTGCCCGGGGTGACCTGGTCGGGGTCGTACAACCCCCTGCGCCTCGCCGACCACCGGTCGCTGCCCCCGATGCGGGGCGACGCCTACGCGGTGCTGGTCGGCCGCACCGACGCCGACGGCAACATGGTCGACGGCGTCCGGCACCCCAATCTCGCCGCACCCATCGGCACCTTCACGGGCTGGAACCTGCGGCGGGAAGGGTTCGCGGAGGGGGCCCAGTGCCGGGGCACGGGGTCCTTCATCCCGTTCGCGGCGACGCGGGCCGAGCGCCGGGCGTCCGGCGACCCCCGGCCGTCGCTCGAAGAGCGCTACGCGGACGACGCGGCCTACGTGCGCGCGGTCGGCGAGGCGGCGGAGGCCCTGGTCGAGGACCGGCTGCTCCTGCCGGAGGACGCGGACGAGATCGTGTCGCGCGCGCGCCGGAGCCGGGACCGAACGGCGGGAACCGTTCAGCAGGGGTCTGCGCCGTAGGAGTCTGACCTCGCGTCGATCCGCCGCGTCACGCCGGCGGGAGCCCCGCCAGCGCCTCCCGGATCAGGTCGGGAAGGGTGGGAGGAACCCCCGGGAAGCTGTCCGCCGGTGCGCCGGGAGGAAGAGCGATCTCCTGGAACCGCCCCCTGGGCCTGGCCAGGATCCTGCCGCTCTCGTCGACGAGCACGTAGGTGGGATACGCCTGGACACGCAGGAGCCGGGCGATGTCGCTCCCCAGGCCCGCATGCCAGTTCGTCCACGGCATCGGCTCGTCCTCCATGAACCGGGTCACGGTCTCGAGCTCCTCGTCGACGCTGATCGCGACGAGGGCGAACCGGTCCGCCGGCAGCTCCTCGACCAGCTTCCTGAGGTCCGGCAGCACGTCGATGCACGGCACGCACCAGGTCGCCCAGAAGTCGAGCAGCACGACCCGTCCCCGATAGTCCGACAGGGACTCCTCCACCCCGTCGATCCGCGTGCCGGTCACTTCCGGCAGGGCGCCGCCGACGGTCCCGTGCCGGATGCTGCGAACCAGGTCCGCCTCGGCCTCGGCCAGGGTCATCTCCGAAGCGCGGCCGTCCGGGAGCATCCCCAGGAACCGCTCCTCCTCCACCCCCGCGCTCAAGCCCGCCGCCGCCTCGAGCGCGCTCTGCCGTTTGGCCTCGCTCTCCGCCAAGTTCGCGGACAGCGAGGTCCAGCCGGAGAGCAGACCGAACGGGGATCCGTTGGCCGCCTGCGTAAGCCCGGCCGCCACGTAGTACCGGCCGGTGGCGCGCAGCGCGGAGTCCTCGGCCCCGGACGCCATCTCCTCGAAGAACGCGCCGATTTCCGGTCCCAGGAACGAACGGCCCTCCATCGCGCCCAGCACCCGCGGCCAGCCCTCGTAGTCGGGCGCGTGCCTGAGCAGCCCCGTCGCCCCCGCGACCATGTTCTGGGCGACGCTTCCGCCGGACTGCACGCGCAGGACGAGGAACTCCGCCGCTTCGACCGTCTTCTCGTGCGCGCCCTCCTGCTCCAGGATGGCCTTCGCGGCGGCAACCGCGCGGCTCACGTCGGGTCGCTCCACCATACGCGCCACCATTTCCCGAACGCGCTCCCCGCCCGAGAGGTCTCGGGCGGGGCGCGGGCGCTGCCGGTTGCTCTCCATCCACGCCCGTTGCTCGGCGAGATACTCCTCGACCACCGACCAGTCCGGGCCGACGTCGTTGGGCGACGGCGTGGCCTCGGCATTCGCACCGCGGGGTCCGGACCGCTGCTCCTCCACCCCGGCCGGCGCAGGAGCCCGGTCCCCGATGAGCTGCCGGAAGGCGGCCGCGAGCTCGGGCGGCAGCTCCTCTCCGTCGAAAATCACGTGGTCGGCACTCGGCCGTTCGTCCGCCGGCGACCCGTCGGGCGACTCCGCGGCGGCGGCCGGGCCCGCGTCCGAGGGCGCCGGGACGCCGTCGGCCGGCGGCGCATCGCTAGAAACGCCCGCACCCCCGCACGCACCGATTGCCGCCAGCAGCACCGTCGCCGTCAGAAACCGGACGACCGAGCACGCCCGACCCCGCCACCGCACGCTGATCGTCGTCGCCGCCATGGTCCCTCCGTTGGAATTGACCCAGAGCAACACAGTATGACGCAAACCGCAGCTTCGCGGCCGGCCGTGCGTGCGCGAATAGTAGAGACGCCGCCGAGAATCGCCGGCCTGACCAGTGGCCGAGCGGTCATCTCACGAGTCTGTCGGGCGCCCGTCGGCGGTGCGCCGGGCGCCCGACGCACGGCCGGCGTGGGCGTCGTCGACCGAGTTGCGAACGGCGGCCGAGTGCGGCAGGTCGGGAGGTCTTCCCGCGAATCGGGGCCTGCACCTCGGAATCGGCAAGCGGCCGGCCGAGTGGTTGAACTTGAGCCGTGTCATCGTCGCAACTCTGGCCGCCGGGCCCGCGTGCCGCAGGTCAGGAGATCTTCCCTCGAATCGGTGCCCCCCCTCGGGATCGGCAAACGACCGGCTGAGTGGATAAACTTGAGCCGTGTCATCGTCGCAACTCGCGGCCGCCCGGCCCGCGGCGCAGTACGACAGCTTCGCCGACATCTACGGCGTATGGACGGAGACCGCGCCCGCGGCCCAGTCGAACCGCCGGTTCTACGTCGAGGCGTATCTCGCCGCCGGCGGGCCGGTGGTCGAGCTCGGCGTCGGCGACGGGCGCATTGCGGTGGAAGCGGCGGCGCGCGGGTGCCGGGTGATTGGCGTGGACGTCTCGCCGGTGATGCTGCGGCGGTGCCGGAAGCGCGCCGAGGAGGCCGGCGTCGGCGATCGGATCGAGCTGTTGGAAGCGGACTTCCGCACCTTCCGCGTCGACGAGGCGGCCGCGCTCGTAACCCTGCCGTACCACAGCATCGGGCACCTGACGAGCATGCCAGCCAAGCAGCAGGTGGCGCACCACGTGTTCAGCCAGCTCCGCCCGGGGGGCCGGTTCATCTTCGACGACTTCCTGATGACCCCCGACGTCGCGGTCCGGATGCGCCGGGTGCAGCTTCGGGCCGCCTACCCGTCGGCGGCGGGCACGGATATCCTGTTGTGGGTCACCTCGAGCGTGGACGAGACGGCCCGGTCGATGGAGGTCATCACCTGGGAGGACCACTTCACGGTCGACGGGCGCCCGGAATGGCGCCGCTACCGGCGTCTCGACCTGAGCTGGCTCGACCCGGACCACGCCCGGATGCTGCTCCTCGGGGCCGGATTCACGATCGACGGCTGCCTCGGCAGCTTCGACGGGACGCCGTTCTCGATGGACACCGCGGTCGAGCAGATCTGGATCGCCCGCAAGCCGGGCTAAGGGCAGTGACGGGATTAACCTTGCCACGCGGCACGCCCGGAAGACGGTAGAGAGCGGGTCGTGCCTGGGTGCGGTTGGCAGATCTATATCGATCACTGTCCTAACCGCGACGACGCGCGAGTCGACGTTCGGGATCGGGAAGCACGGAGCCGGAGCGAAATGGTCGGAACCGCGGGACTCAAGGGCCTGGAAGTGACCGGCATCGTCGGTGTCTACCCGCGGGAGCGGGAGCGCCCCCAGCCGGTGATCTTCGACATCGAGGTCGACTACGACCTGGCGGCGGCCGCGCGGTCCGACGCGCTGGCGGACGCCATCGACTACGACGGCATCGCCGCCGCCGTCGGCGAGCTCGTCCGGCAGCGGCAGTTTGCGCTCCTCGAGACCATGGCGGAGGCGGCAGCCGCGCTGCTCCTCGACCGGATCGACCGCGCGCAACGCGTACGGCTGGAGGTACGCAAGCCCCGGGCGGTACCCGCCGCCGCCTGCGCCTTCGTCCGGGTGGAGCGCGCGCGCTCGTGAGACCCGCGCAGGACGCCCCCGTCGCGGTGGTGACGGGCGGCGCGCGCCGCCTCGGGCGCCGTCTGTGCTCGATGCTGGCCGCGCGGGGCTACGACCTCGTCGTGCTCTACCGCGCCTCCGAACGGGACGCGCGGTCGCTGGTGCGCGAGATCGAGACGGCGGGGCGCCGCGCTCGCGCGCTCGCCGCCGACATCGGCGTCGAGCGCGACGTGGCGGCGGTCTTCGACGACGTCGCGGCGGCGGAGGGCCGGGTCGACCTCCTCGTGAACAACGTCGGCAACTACAACCCGCAGCCGGTGACCCGGCTCGACCCCGCGGGATGGGACGCCACCCTCGCCGCGAACCTGTCCGGCGCGTTCTACTGCTGCCACCACGCGCTGCGCCCGAGGGAGGTCGAGGGCCCCCAATCACACTCGCGCCTCATGCCCGAGGGCGGCAACATCGTCAGCATCGGCATGGCCGGCCTCGAGGGCATCCGCGCCAACGTCCACGGCGCCGACTACTACGTCAGCAAGACCGGCCTGCTGGTCCTGACCCGGGCCCTCGCGAAGGCGCACGCCGGCCGGCGCATCCGCGTGAACATGGTCTCGCCGGGGCAGCTCGAGAACTCCGTCGACCTGCCGCCGCCGGACGCCATCGGCAAGTGGGTCCCGCTGGGGCGCGCGGGCCGGCTCGACGACGTCGCGCAGGCGGTCGAGTACCTGCTCGACGCCTCCTACGTGACGGGGGTCAACATCGACGTCTCCGGCGGATACCGGCTTTGATACCCTTCCGGTCGAGCGTCAGCGCACAAGACGGCAGTCCGGAGAGCGGGCATTTCCCGCCGCGAGAGGACATGGCCGTTCCCGTCGGCGAGGGTCGCGGCGCGGCGAATCCGAACCGACCACGCGAGTCGACCGTGCTTACCGCGACGGCGCTCTCTCCGCTATGGCACCGGGCGACCGAGTGGGAACGCCGACTCCAAATGATCGGGGAGGCGCGACGATTTCTGTATCTGTCGACCTATTACATCGAGTACGACGACTACGGCGCCGAGCTGATCGCGCTGCTGCTGGAGGCGCAGCGGCGCGGCGTGACCGTCAATCTGCTCATCGACGGCTTCGGACAACGCCTCGGCGGGGTCCTGATGTCGTCCGCGGTCAAGGCGCTTCTGCAGGACCGACTCGACGAGCTGCGCGCGGCCGGCGCCGTCGTGACCGTGTACCGTCCTCGTCACGCGATGCAGCGACATCTCGGCGGCGGCCAGCACGTCAAGATTCAGGTCTCGGAGCAGGGCGAGGCGATCTTCGGCAGCAGCAACGTCACGCGGGCCTCGTTCGAGGGATGGAACGAGTACTCGGTCGCACTGCGCGGCCCCGTCGTGCGCGACCTGCTCGAGAGCTATCGGACCATCGGCGGCGAGGTCGACCCCGCCCACCTGAGCATGCTGGACCGGTGCGCCGCGGGCACGCGCGGCGACATCGACCTCGACTACTGGGTATGCAACCCCAATCTCCACCAGGGCCGCCGCGGGCCCCTCGGCTGGCGCGGTCCCAACGTGCTGACCGAGCGCATGATCGACATGGTGAACGCCGCCCGTCGGCGCATCGAGCTCACGACCTTCTACTTCAAGCCGGCCCCGGCCCTGCTCGACGCGATGCTGGCGGCGGCCCGGCGCGGCGTGGAGATCGAGATCCACCACTCGCACCGCGACGCGCTGCCGGCCACCGACCTGGCCTGGATCGCGGCCGCCGCCGGCTATCCACGGCTGCTCGACGCGGGGGTCCGCATCTACGAGAACCGCGCTGGCGAGCACTCGAAGATCGTGCTCATCGACGATGCCTGGGCCGCCTTCGGCAGCTACAACTTCGAGGACGCCGCGCACGACCGGCTCGCCGAGGCGATGCTGGCCACCCGCCACCCGGCCGCGGTCGACCCGGCGCGCGAGATCTTCGATCTGCTCCGGGCCGACCCGCGCAACACGCCGGTCGGGCGCGGGTTTCGCGGGGACCTGCCGGCCGGCCTCAGGCTGCGCCTGGCCCTTCTCGGCCGCTTCAAGCGGTGGATGTAGACGGTGGGATGGAGACGCGATGCCCGATGACCTTCGCTTCACCGAGATCGAGCACAAGTTCGTGGCCGGCGACGACTTCGACCTGGCGCGCTTCCGCGCCGCCGTCGAGCGGCTGCATCCGACGCGCACCAACGCGCTGCGGGTCCGCGACCGCTACTTCCTGACCGAGGCGGGGCGGCGCGGGCGGTTCATCCTCCGCCACCGCCACGATCCCGAGCTGCACCACCTGACCCTGAAGTCGCTCGCCCGCGACACCGAGGTGCGCTCGGAGGTCAATCTCGACCTCGGCCACCACGCCGGCGACCAGGCGGCCGCCGTCGACGCGTTCGTCGAGCGGCTCGGGGTGACCTGGAGCGGCGTTATCGACAAGGACCTGACGGTGTGGTACTTCCCCGACATGGAGGTCGCGCACTACCGCGCCTCGACCGGCGCGCGCGCCGTCGAATGCGTCGAGTTCGAGGCCACCCGCAAGCGGTCGCTGGCGGCCGCGCTGCACACCGTCGAGCGCTACGAACGCGCGACCGGCTTCGGCGACGCCACCCGCTCACGCCGCTCGCTGCCGCAGATCCTGTTTCCCGAGGTCGCTGCGGCGCTGGAAGAGGCCACGGGCGGCAGCGGCGGGAGGGACGACGAGCAGACCCGCTGACGCGCGCGCCGCGTTTGCGGCGGCGCCGGCGATTCGGCCGCGCCCGGCCCTCCCGATTCTCGCCGGCCGCGGGACGACGCGGCGGGCGTTCAGCCGGCGGACGCGGCGGGCGTTCAGCCGGCGGACGCGGCGGGCGTTCAGCCGGCGGACGCGGCGGGCGTTCAGCCGGCGGACGCGGCGGGCAGACCCCGGTCCTCCGTCGGACCGACGCCGGTTCGCCTGACGACCCGCATGAAGTTGTCGTAGATGCGGCGCGCGTTGTGGTTGAAACCGTCCATGCCCGCCGACGCATCGGCCTCGAAACGCGCGAGGGCGTCCGTCCCGAGCGCGCGCTCCAGGGCCTGCCCGTAGGCGGGCACGGCGCCCCACTCGCGCACGGTCCTCTCCGTTATCTCGACATGATACTGAATGCTGAAGGCATGGCCGCCCACGCCGAGCGCCTGCACCGCGCAGGCCGGCGATGCCGCGAGGACCCGGGCGCCGGCCGGCGGCTGCAGCACCTCCGCGCCGTGCCACTGCAGGCAGGCATGCGTAGCGGGAACGCCCTCGAAGAGCGGGCTGGCGCGGCCCGCCTCCGTAAGCTCGACGTCGAAGATGCCGATCTCGGGCTCGGCCGCCGGTCCGACCTCGCCGCCGAGCGCCTGGGCGAGAAGCTGGTGCCCGAGGCAGAAACCGAGGAAGGGCATCTGCCGCTCTAGGACCGCCTCGCGGATGGCGGCGCGCTCGGCCTCGAGCCACGGATGGAGGTCGTCCTCCCAGACGTCCATCGGGCCGCCCATGACCCAGAGGGCGTCGTAGCCGCCGAGATCGGGAATCGACTCCCCGGCATCGAGCTCGACCGCGCGCCACTCGACGCCGTCCTCGCGCAGGAAGTCCCGGAAGACGCCGGGGTGCTCGACGGGAATGTGCTGGAGGACGAGGATCTTCGGGTCGGTCGCTGACATCGGGCGCATCTCTCGCCAAGTGCCGGAGGCCATTCAAGTCGCTTCCGCGCGCGACCGGGGATAGCGACGGTGAACGCGCCTCGTCAGTCCGTCGCGCTCAGGCAGGTCAGCGGGCCGGCCCACCCAAGGATCAGGCGGTCCGCGGTCATCAGCCGATGCCCCTCAAGGGCGGTGGCGACGATGATCCGGTCCGCCGGGTCGCCATGGATCTTCGCGAGCAGTCCCGCGCGGGACGCGATGTCACCATCGACCGGGATCTCGATCAGTCCCCGATTCAGCAGGTCCCGGCGCCATGCGTGCGGATCGATGAGAAATCCGAGCCGGTCCTTTCGGACCTGCATCCCGATTTCCCAGAAGGAAATGGTTGAAACCGCCGCCTCGCCGTCCTGCAACGCGCGACCGAACTCCCGACGGGCTCGTGCACCCAACCTCCGGTCGCCGCTCTCGTGCCAGATCAGTACGTGGGTGTCCAAGAGAATCAAAACAGATACTCGTCCGAGTCATCGGCCTTCTCGAACCACTCTGCCGGCATCGGCGAAACGATATCGCCCTTGATCTGTATGACGTCCCGATTGCGACCGAACCAGAGTCCGGGCGTTTCGCGATACGGGACCAGCCGCGAGACAGGCCGCCCGTTCTTGGTGATGACGATCTCCTCGCCGCTCTCCGCGACCTCATCCATGAGCTTGAGGCAGGTCGCCTTGAACTCCGACGCCTTGATGGTCCGACCGCGATTCGGCTTGTCCTCGCGTCCTTTCACGGCACCTCCCGATACACGACATGGACAACACTACCATAGTCATGACCATGGTCATAATCGTTGGCAGGAGACACCAACGGCGAACGCTCCCGTTGCGGGGCCGGTGAACTCGACCGAACGGCGGCATCCCGATCGGACCCGAGTCAACGCAGCCCGGCGGCCAGCTCTGCCGCCATGCGCCCGTCGCGGGCGATGGCCGCGCGAACCTGATCGGGCCGGGTCTGGAAGCAGTCGAGGCACACCGCGGGGTCGACGTCGTGACCGGCGGTGTCGAGGCCGCGGGCTTCCATCAGGGCTCGCAGCCGGTCGGCGGTGTGCGCCTGGGCCTTGAAGAAGTCGGAGTAGCTGAGGCCGTTGGCGAGGGCCAGCGGGGTCCACCCCTCGACGGTGCGGGCGTCTAGGGCCGCGCCGTGCCCGACCAGGTAGTCGACGACGGCGTTCACCCCGCGGAACGCCGCGCCGTGCAGCGCCGTTTCGCGGCGCTCGTTCACGGCGTTGACGTCGGTGCCGAGCTCGACACACATGCGCACCGCGTCGAGCACCTCGTCCTCCTGCCCCGGCAGCGAGCCGCCGTCCTCGCCGGGGATGAAGATGGCGCCCCCCGCCCGCCACCATCAGCGGCGTCGTGCCGTCGGCGCTCGGAATCAGCGGGTCGGCGCCGGCCTCGACGAGCAGCCGCATCGCCTCGGTGTCGGTGTTCTTGGCGGCGAGGAAGAAGGCGGTCGCCCCGAGCCGGTTCAGCCGGCTGCGCTGGCCGTCCTTCATGCCGTTGGTGGTCATCCGCGCGTCGAGGTCGACCCCGTGCGCGATCAGCTTGCGGACGAGGTCGATGCTGTCGACGCGCCCCGTCGGGATCGGCCCGGCCACCCCGCCGCTCGGGTTCGGCCGCCGCGTGCGCACCGTCTGGTGCAGCGCGTTCCAGCCCGCGCCGGCCGCCGTCGGGTCCGCACCCCGGTCGAGGAGGCGGCCCGCCAGCTCCCAGTGGGCGTTGGCGGCGGCAACCACCAGCGCGCTCTGCCCGTCGGACAGGGTGTCGTTCACGTCCGCCCCCGCATCGAGCAGCGCCTCGGTCGCCGCAATCGCGCCGGCGCGGACCGCGAAGAGCAGCGCCGTGAACCCGGTCGGCTCCGTCGCCCGGAAGTAGCTCCGGCTCGGCCGCGCCTCCCCCGCGGTGCGAACGTGAACGTCCGCGCCCGCCTCGGCCAGCGCCCGGACCGCCGCCGCGTTGTCGCGCGCCGCCGCCCACATCAGCGCCGTCTGGCCGCCCACCTCGTCACGCCGGTCCGGATCGGCGCCCGCCGCCAGAAGCACCCGCACCGCGTCGGCGCGACCCGCCCGCGCCGCCGTCATCAGCGCCGTCTCGCCCCCCGGTAGCGCCGCGTTCGGGTCGGCGCCCGCCGCCAGCCTCCTCAGCCGAAGAAACCCCTGCGCTGGTGCTGCCCGGTAGTCCCGGGCCACACCGGGGTGATGATCAGGGTTCCGCTCTCCTCAGCCGAAAACACCCCTGCGCCGGTGCTGCCCCGTAGCCCGCGGCCGCACCCGCGCGATGGTCAGGGTTCCGCTCTTCTCAACCGAAACGGGTCGCCGAGCACGATGCCCAGCACGACGTCCTGCAGCCGGTAGCCGTCCGCCGCGGCGTCGCGCAGGATGCGGCGCACCGCGGGCATGTCGTAGTGCTCGACCCCACGCCCCAGCGCATAGGTCATCAGCTTCTCGGTCACGGTCGTGACGAACCGCTCCGGGCGCCGGACGAGGGCCGCCCGCAGCCCCGCCGCCCCCTCGAACGGCGTGCCGTCGGGCGGCACCCCCGACGCGTCGATGGGATTGTACGACTCGTCGACGGCCCGCCACCGGCCGATGGCATCGAAGTGCTCGAGGGCGAAGCCGGCGGGGTCGATCATGGCGTGGCACGCCGCGCACGCGGGGTTGTCGCGGTGGGCGCTCATCCGCTCGCGCATGGTCGCGGTGCGGGCCTGGGTCTTGCGGTCGACGAGAGCGGGAACGTTGGGTGGCGGATCCGGGGGCGGCGTGCCGAGCACGTTGTTCAGGATCCACTTGCCGCGCAGCACCGGCGAGGTGCGGATGGCGTGCGAGGTCAGGGTCAGGACGCTGCCGTGCCCGAGGATGCCGCGGCGCGGGCTGTCCGCGGGCAGGGTCACGCGGCGGAAGTGGCTGCCCTGCACGCCGGGAATGCCGTAGTGGGCGGCGACGCGCTCGTTCAGGTACGTGTAGTCGGCGGTCAGGAGATCGAGGACGCTGCGGTTTCCGCGCAGGACGCTGTCGAAGAACAGCTCGGTCTCGCGTATCAGCCCCTGCCGCAGCGACTCGTCGAACGCGAGCGAGTACGGGTCGCCGGGACGCACCGAGGGGTCGGCGAGGTTGCGAAGCTGAAGCCACTGGCCCGCGAAGTTCTCGGTGAGGGCCGCCGAGCGGGGGTCGGCGATCATCCGCCGCGCCTGCCGCTCGAGCTCGGCGTCGCCGAGCCGCCCCGCCTCGGCCGCGGCCAGCAGCTCGTCGTCGGGGAGGCTGCTCCAGAGGAAGAACGAGAGGCGCGAGGCGAGCTCGACGTCCGGCACCGGATGGACGCTGCCCGCCGCCGCGTCGACCGGATCCGCCTCGAAGCGGAACCCCGCTTGCGCCGGTGAGATCCTGAGCCGGCTCGCGCGGCGCGCCTACCGGCGGGTCGCCTCGTCGAGCCGGTCCTCGAGCCACCCGGCCAGCTCGTCCAGCTCGCCGGACCCCGGCCGCGGGCGGCCGGCCGGCGGCATCATGCCCGCCCGGAGCTTGCGGACGAACGAGACGCGCGGGCTCCCGTGCCGCGGCTGGCTTCCGCGAGCGGAGAATCGCCGGCAAGCACCGCGTTGGATGCGTCTACGGTTGTCCATGTCGCGGTTCCGCAAGCTTGCGTCACTCGGTCCGCCGCCGAGCCGGCGCCAAGGTCCCGAAGCTTCTGCCTCCCGCCGACGGCCAGGACGACTTGCCGCCGGCCGCCCCGCGGATACGTCACGACGGGGGCGCGATGACGCCGCTCGACAGGTCGGTCGAGCGTGCCATCGCCGGGCTGACAGGCCAGTCTACGCCCTCCGGGCCCCGCGGCCAAGCTCCGCAGGCTCGCCGGGTGCACGTCAGGAAAGTGGGACGCCACGCAAGACGGGCTGCCGCCTCGTGTGCGGGCGCTGAAGCCCATGGATCGGCGTGTTGCGGGGTCTTGGCCCAAGCCGTTCCCCGTGAATCGAGAGCCCGACAGCGCCCGGGGCGGTCATCTCACAATACTGACGTGCACCCAGGCTCGCCACGGGCTCCCGCCTCCCCCCCGCCGGGGATCCGTCCCGCTCGGGTTGCCGGGCCGCCCCCGCGGTTGCGCGGAACGAGGATTCACGGTACGGTCAGGCGGCGCGCTCGCCGGTCCAGCAGGCGGCGCGCTCGCCGGTCCAGCAGGCGGCGCGCTCGCCGGTCCAGCAGGCGGCGCGCTCGCCGGTCCAGCAGGCGGCGCGCTCGCCGGTCCAGGCGGCGCGCTCGCCGGTCCAGGCCCACGCGAATCGACGCGATGCGAACTCTCCTCTACCGACTGATCGGCTCCGTCACCTCGATTCGTCCCGAGGAGACGACGCCGGTCGTGCTGATGTTCGCGTACTCGTTCCTCGCGATGACGTCGTACAACATCGTGAAGCCGCTGACGCGATCGCAGTTCATCGCCACCCTCGGCTCCGACAACCTGCCGTACGTGCTGTTCGTCGCCGGGATGCTCATCGGCGTCGTGATGCACCTCTACACGAGCGCCATCCGCCGCCTTCCCCCGAGGCACGTCATTCCGGTCACGCAGGCCGCCATCATCGGCCTCCTCGTCCTGTTCTGGGGGCTCCTGCAGACCGGGGCGGGATGGGTCACCGTCGCCTTCTACTTCTTCGGCCTGATTCTCGGCATCCTGCTGATCAGCCAGTTCTGGACCCTCGCCAACGACATCTTCGACGCCCGCCAGGCCAAGCGCCTCTTCGGGTTCATCGGCGGCGGGGCCAGCCTCGGCGGCGCCCTGGGAGCCGGCATCACCGCCTTCCTCGTCGAGGAGGTGGGCTCGGAGCAACTGGTGCTGGTCAGCGCCGCCACGCTGGCCGGCTGCACGGGCATCGTGGCCCTCCTGCTCCGCCGGCACCCCGTCGGCGAGGCCACCGGATTCGACGCCCCGGACGCCGGCGTCGGGGGACGGGAGGCGCTCCGGCTCCTCTCCGAGTCGCGGTCGCTGAAGGTGCTCGCCCTGACCGTCGCGTGCGCCGCCGCCGGCGCCGCCGTCGTCGACCAGCAGCTGAACATGGCGGCCGAGGCGATGCGCGGAGACGGCGGCGGCGACAGCATCGCGGCCCTGCTGGCCGAGGTCACCGCCTACCTCTCGCTCGGGGGATTCGTGGTCCAGGTGGCGCTCATCAGCCGCATCCACCGGTCGGCCGGCATCGGGGTGGCGCTCCTCCTCCTGCCCATCGGGTTCAGCGCCAGCGCGGGGCTCATCCTCGTCACGGGCACGCTCTGGGCGGTCGCCGGGGCCCGGGTGCTCGGCTCGACGCTACGCTACACCCTCGACAAGACGACGCGCGAGGTCCTCTTCGTGCCGCTCCCGGCGGAGCTGCGGCACCGGGTCAAGCCGTTCATCGACGTCACCATGGACCGCTTCGCCAAGGCGGTGACGGCGGTGCTGCTGCTCGCCCTCATTCAGCCCTGGGGGCTCGGGCTGGACTGGCGCCAGCTGAGCTGGGCGACCCTCGTCATCGTCGGGCTCTGGATCGCCGTCGCGATACGGGCGCGGCGCGAGTACCTCGAATCGTTCCGGGCCAGCATCGATGCCCGCACCATCACGCCCGACGCGGTGATGACGCGCGCCGGCGAGGCGGCCACCGTCGAGACCCTGGTGGAGGAGCTGTCCAACCCGGACCCCGCCGCGGTGCTCTACGCCATCGAGATGCTCGAGGCGCTGGACAAGCCGCACCTCGTCACCCCCCTCCTGCTGCGTCACGAATCGGGGCCGGTGCGCGTGCGCGCCCTGCGCGCGCTGGCGTCGGGGCGATCGCGCGTGGCTCACCGCTGGAAGGGCGTCGTCGAGCGGATGACTCGCGACGACGACGTCGACGTGCGCGCGGCCGCCCTCGAGGCGCTGGCGAGCCTCTCCCACCGCGACGCCGCGGCCACGATGTCCGACCACCTCGACGACTCCGAGCCCCGGGTGGCGGTGGCCGCGGCCGCCGTACTCGCCCGGTCCGGACGCGAGCCCGACGTGCTTCTCGCCGCCGAGACGCTGCAGCGGCTCGTCGACGACGTGCGCGACACCGGGGCCGAGGGGCGGCGCGAGGCGGCGCGGGCCCTCGCGAAGATCGAGGACCGCCGTTTCCGCACCCTGCTCGCGAGCCTCCTCCACGACCATCGGACCGACGTCGTCCTCGAGGCCATCCGGAGCGCGCGGGCCCTCGGCGCGTCGGACGGGCTGTTCCTGCCGGGACTGCTCTCGAGCCTGGGCCACCGGAATCTCAAGCACGCGGCGCGGGAGACCCTGGTGGCCTACGGCGAGGAGAGCATCCCCGCCCTCCGCTATGCGCTGGAGAACCCCCACGAGCACGTCTGGGTGCGGCGGCACATCCCGTCGACGCTGGCCCTCCTGCCCCACCAGGCGGCGATGGACGCGCTCACGGGCAGCCTCGACACCGCCGACGGGTTCCTGCGCTACAAGATCATCGCGGCCATCGAGCGCCTCCGCCGCAACCATCCCGGGCTGGTCGTCCCCCATCCCGCCATCGAGGCCCTCCTCACGCGGGAGTCGAGGCGGTACTGCAACGTGCTGACCCTCGGAAACAACCTCTTCAGGCACGCGCCGGCGCCGGACGACACCGGACTCGAGCGCGCCCGGGGCGTCGAGCGGCGGGACCCCGATCGCGCGGCCACCCTCGCCCCGCACGACACCCTGCTGGAACGCGCCCTCCGCGAGCTGCTCGAACGCAACCTCGACCGGATCTACCGGCTGCTGGGGATCCTCCACGAGGTCGGGGACGTCGCGGCGGCCCGGCAAGCGATCGAGCACGGCGACTCGAGACGGCGCGCCCGCGCCCTCGAGTACCTCGACAACGTGCTCCCGGGGGACGTGCGCAGGCGCATCCTGCCCCTCATCGACGAGACGCCCCTGTCCGCCAAGGTCGAGCACGCCAACGTCCTGCTCGGCACGCGGCCCCGCGACCTCGAAGACACCCTCGCGCAGCTCATACACGACACCAACCCCGTGATCGCGGCGACGGCCATCCACTTCGCGGTCGAGCACGCCCCCGGGACCCTGATCGACGATCTGCAATGGGTGAACGCCCACCGGGGCGCCACCGATCCGCACGTCAACGACACCGCGTCGTGGGCCCTGTCCCTGGGAGCGTCCGACCGCGGGTCGACCGCCGCCGCCGTGCACGGACTCCCGACCGTGGCCCTCGCGAACCGGCTCAGCCGCATCCCGATCTTCGAGTTCGTCTCCGTCGACGAGCTGTTCCGGGTCATCGAGTCGGGCCGCGAGGTGTCGTACGCGGCCGATCAGCCGGTCGGAACGGAAGGCGCGACCGAGGCGGTCGAGCTGCTTGTCGCCGGGTCCGTCCGCCGCTCGATCGCGGCGGGCCGCGAGCCGGCCCTGCGGGCCCCCGGCGTCCTCGGTCTGGAGGAGGTGCTCCAGGGCGCCCCCACCACCGAGCCGACGTGGGCGGCCGAGCCGTCGGTCTGCCTGCGCATCGGGGCGGCCGATTTCATGGCGATGGTGTCCGACGACGTCCTCCTGGCGCAGGGGTTGTTCCGGTTGCTGCTCCCCTCCGCGGACCGCGGGGGCAACCGCAACCCGGCCCATCTTCCCGCCGTGACCCTGCCCGGCGGGGCGTTGCAGCCGTTCGACGAGGCGATGCTCCTGCGGCATCATCCCCTCCTGGCGCGGGCGGCGGCGCACGAGCTTCTCGCCCTCGTGGGGGCGGCGCGGAAGCTGTCGGCCGAGGACGGAGACGTGTTGTTCCTCGACGACGACCCCGCCGCGCTGTGCCTGGTGCTGGAAGGGGCCGTGCGGCTCGAATCGGAGGGCGCCGCGCCGATAGTCGCGGGGCCGGGCGGCGCCCTGCTCGTGGCCGAGACTCTCGCCGGGGCCCCGGCGGGCTGGCGGGCCACCGCGGCGGGACCATGCCGGGTCCTGCTGGCGGAACGGGACGACGTGTTCACGGTGTTGTCCGATCGGGTCGACTTGCTGCAGGATCTCTTCAGCGGCGCCCTCGCGGGCCGGGACTCGGCGTCCCCGGGCGCCGCGCGCACCGGCGGCGCCGGCGACGCATCGGCCGGGCAGGAATCCATGACCCGGGGCTCTGCGCCCCGGGAGTCTGCGCCGTAGAGCGGTGCAGACTATTGGCTGGCCAGGGTTGGTCGGGCGCCAATCCTCGCGGCGCAGAGGTTTCGCGCCAGGGAAACTGCCCGGCGACGAACGGGGCGGACCCGGGCGTCGGCGCCGCGGGGCGGCGCCGACTGGCCGGGAGGGTCGGTTGGGCGGGCCGGATGTTCCCCCGCCCGGTTCGTGGAGGCCATTCATGCGCGAGTATCGTCACTTCCCGGCCTCGGCGGCGGCGGTGCTGGTGCTGTGGCTGGGAGTGCCGGGCATCCTGCCAGCCCAGGAGGCCGCCCCCGCCCTCTCCCCGGCGGAGATGGAGGCGTTCCTGCTCACCGCCGAGCTGACCGACGTCCGGGACGCCGGGGCCGGGGTCACGGGGTCGCGGCGGGCGACCGCCACGGACGGTCGACTGACCCACGACGTCCAGATCCAGACCGTCGACATCAGCCGATCGCGGTTCGTCGCCCGCGGCGCCCGGGTGGAGCTGAACTTCCGCGACTCGTACCGCTACAACATCGCCGCCTACCGGCTCGCCGCCCTGCTCGGCATGGACAACGTGCCGATGTCGGTCCCGCGGGAGGTCGACGGGGAGCCCGCCGCGCTGACGTGGTGGATCGACGACGTCGCCATGATCGAGCAGGAACGCATCGAGCAGCGGACCCTCGGGCCCGACCCCGCGAGGACGAGCCGGCAGTTCTTCACCCAGTACGTCTTCGACGAGCTCATCCAGAACCGCGACCGGAACCAGGGCAACATCCTGTGGACGACGGACTGGAAGATGTGGCTGATCGACCACACCCGCGCTTTCCGCCAGGACGTCGAGCTGACGAGACCGGAGAGGATGCAGCGGATCGAGCGGGACCTGCTCGACAACCTGCGCGCCCTGACCCCGGAAGCGCTGGAAGCGGCGCTCGACGACACCCTCACGCGGGGTGAGCGATCGAGCCTGATGCGGCGGCGCGACCTCCTGCTGCAGCACTTCGACGACCGCATCGCGCGCTTCGGCGAGAGCGGCGTGGTGATGGACCCGGAGCCCGCGCCGTAAGGCCGAGGACGCCGGATGCCCCCCGTCTACCGGCCCGCTCCGACGGCCGCGCCTCACGCCGACCGGCGCGCGCGTCTCCGCCGCGTCGCGGGCGCCGCGGCCGTCCTGGCGCTGCTCGCCACCGGCGGCATCCCCGCCCCGGCCGCGGCCCAGCCCCATTCCGGTCGCGTGGTCGCCATCGGCGACGTTCACGGTGCCGGCGACGGGCTGCGGGCGATCCTGCGGGAGACCGGCCTCATCGACGGCGAACGCGGGTGGAGCGGCGGTACCGCGACCCTGGTGCAGACCGGCGACTTCACCGACCGGGGCCCCCAGGTGCGCGAGATCATGGAGCTCCTGATGCGGCTCGAGGACGAGGCCCCCGACGACGGCGGCGAGGTCAGGGTGCTCCTGGGCAACCACGAGGCGATGAACATGATGGGCGACGTCAGGGACGTCACCCCCGCGATCTTCGCCGCCTTCGCGTCGGAGGACGCCGAGCGGCGACGCGACGACGCCTACCGGCAGTACACGAGGCACGCGAGCCGGCGGCGCTCGGACCGGAACGGCCCCGAACGACCGGACCCGATGCCCCGCGGCGCGTGGATGCGGGCGCATCCGCCCGGCTTCGTCGAGTACATGGAGGCGATGGGGCCCGACGGGCGGTACGGCCGCTGGCTGCGGGACAAGTCGCTCGCGACCGTGGCCGCGGATACCCTCTTCGTGCACGGCGGCCTGTCGCCCGACCTGGAGGCGGAGAGCGTCGAGGCCCTGAACGACCGGGCGCGGGACGAGATGGAGCGCTTCGATCGCCACCGGCGCCATCTCGTCGACGCCGGCGTCATCCTGCCGTTCTCGACCTTCGAGGAGCTGTTCGCGGCGGTGGCCCTCGAGCTGCGGACGTGGATCGAGCGCCTGACCTCCGACCCGCGCCGGCGGGGGACGGTGACGCGCGCGGAGAGGGCGCTCATCGACGCTCTGGCGGACCTGCAGACCATCAACAGCTGGTCGATCGTCGACCCCGACGGCCCCGTCTGGTCCCGCGGTCTCGCGTTGCGGCCGGAGCCGGAGGTCGACGGCTTCATCGGCGGCCTGTTGAGACGTTTCGGCGTCGCCCGCGTGGTCGTCGGTCATTCCGTCACACCGTCCCGGCGGATCGTCAGCCGGGCCGGGGAACGGGTCTTCATCATCGACACCGGCATGCTGGAAGACGCCTACCGGGGTCGGCCCTCGGCCCTGGAGCTGCTCGACGGACGGATTAGCGCCATCTACCCCGGCGAGCGGATACGCCTCGACGCTTCCGCCCCCTCGCCGGAGTGACGAACGCGCCCGCAGGGCAAGGCGCGGTCCCTCCCCGGGACGGCGCGTAACCAGGGGTGCCCCTCGCGGCGCCCCGCTCGAAGCGTCGCCGCCCCGTGCCGCCGGCGGGAAGTGGAGCTCGGACCACGAGGGGTTGGCGCCGCGCTCCCCACCCGCCCGGCTGCGCGAGTGAAGCGGCCCGCCACGTGCGTGCTGGCGGCGTGCGTGCTGGCGGCGGCGAAGTGAAGCTCAGACGGCGAGAGGTCGGCGCCGCGCTCCCCACCCGCCCGGCTGCGCGAGGAAGCGCCCCGCCACGCCCGGGCTGCCGGCGGCGAAGTGGAGCTCGGACGACGAGGGGTTGGCGCCGCGCTCCCCACCCGCCCGGCTGCGCGAGGAAGCGCCCGCCACGCCCGGGCTGCCGGCGGCGAAGTGGAGCTCAGACGACGAGGGGTTGGCGCCGCGCTCCCCACCCGCCCGGCTGTGCGAGGAAGCGCCCCGCCAGCGTCGTCGCGCAGGACGGGCAGCGCCCTCCGGCATCGAGGCGCCACCGGGTGATGCGGTAGCCGTCGCGGCCGATCACGACGTCGCCGCAACCGGGGCAGCGGGTCGACTGCCCGTCCTCGTCCCGGATGTTGCCGGTGTAGACGTAGCGCAGCCCCGCCCGCAGGCCCTGCTCGCGAGCCCGGCGGACGGTGTCGGGCGGCGTGGGGGGCACGTCGAGCATCCTGAAGTCGGGGTGGAACGCGGTGAAGTGCAGCGGCACGTCGGGGCCGAGGTGCTCGACCACCCACCCGCAGAGGCGGTCGACCTCGTCGCGCGAGTCGTTCTGGCCGGGGATGAGCAGAGTCGTGATCTCGAGCCAGACCTCGGTCTCGCGGGCGAGCCACTCGAGGGTGTCGAGCACCGGCTCGAGGTGGGCGAAGCAGATGCGGTGGTAGAACGTCTCGGCGAACGCCTTGAGGTCGATGTTGGCGGCGTCCATGTGGGCGAAGAGGTCCCCGCGGGCGGCCGGCGTCACGTAGCCGCTCGACACCGCGACGCTCCGGACGCCGTGCGCACGCGCCGCCTTCGCGCAGTCGATGGCGTACTCGGCGAAGATGATGGGGTCGTTGTAGGTGAAGGCGACGCTCGTGCAGCCGGCCCCGGCCGCGGCCGCGGCCACCCCGGCCGGAGTCGCGGCGGCCGAGAGCGCGTGGTCCTCCCGCGCCTTCGAGATGTCCCAGTTCTGGCAGAAGCGGCAGCCGAGGTTGCAGCCGGCGGTGCCGAACGACAGCACGCTCGACCCCGGGTAGAAATGGCTCAGCGGCTTCTTCTCGATGGGGTCGATGCAGAAGCCGCTGGCCCGGCCGTAGCTGGCGAGCACGACCTCGCCGCCGCGGGCTTCCCGCACGTAACAGAAGGCCTTCTGCCCGTCGTGCAGCTTGCAGAAGCGGGGACAGAGGTCGCACTGCACCCGGCCGTCGTCGAGGGCGTGCCACCAGGAGCCGCGGACGACCCCGGGCTCGATCTGATCGCGGTCGACGTTGCCGCCGTCGGTGTTCTGCATCCTCGACGCTCACCCCGTCGACGCGGGCAACCGGGCGGCAGGGGGGAACCTCGTCTTCGCCTCCGGTTCCCGCGAGGCCCCTTTGTCCCGCGGCCCGCTCCGGCGGCGTGAGCGCCGCCATGCTCGCCGGGGCTGCCAGTCCGGCACGTCGTAGAGACAACTGTACTTCAGAATGACGCCGCGGCCGGCCCCGCCGGGAATGAAGGCGCCGAGCCCGCCGGCCTCGTTCCGGCCTCACCAGTGCCCAGGGCGGTCATCTCACGAGGTCGTCGCGCACCCGCCGACACGGCGCGGCTGCGCGGGCGGGCGGGCCGGCGGAAGACGTGGTACAAGAGATCCATGTCCAACCATCCAACCGTTGGAGCCCCGGTCCCATGAGCCGGGTGCGCGTGCTCGTCGGCACCCGCAAGGGCGCCTTCGTCATCACGTCGGACGGAACCCGCACCGACTGGAACATCCGCGGACCCGAGTTCGGGGGGTGGGAGATCCTGCACGCCAAGGGCTCCCCCGCCGATCCTGACCGCCTCTACCTGGCACAGTGGACCGACTGGTTCGGACAGGCGATTCAGCGCTCGGACGACGGCGGAGAGACGTGGCAGCCGGTGGGCAAGCACTTCGCCTACGAGGGCGCGGTCGGCACCCATCTCTGGTACGACGGCACGCCCCATCCCTGGGAGTTCAAGCGCGTCTGGCACCTGGAGCCCTCGGCGGCCGACCCCGACGCCGTCTACGCCGGGGTCGAGGACGCGGCGCTGTTCCGCTCGACCGACGGCGGCGCGAGCTGGAAGGAGCTGGCCGGCCTGCGCGGGCACGACACCGGCCCCGACTGGCAGCCGGGGGCGGGCGGGATGTGCCTGCACACGATCCTGCTCGACCCGACCGGGGGCGGGCAGATCCTGACGGCGACGTCGGCGGTCGGCGTCTTCCGCAGCGACGACCACGGGCGGACCTGGACGCCGGCGAACCGCGGCCTCCGGTCGGAGGGCATGATCGCCGACCCGGAGGCGGCGGTCGGCCACTGCGTGCATCGCATCGCCCGGCACCCTTCGCGGCCCGGCGTCCTCTTCATGCAGAAGCACTGGGACGTCATGCGCAGCGACGACGCCGGCGACTCGTGGCGCGAGGTCAGCGGCAACCTCCCGTCGGACTTCGGCTTTCCCATCGAGGTCCACGCGCACGAGCCCGACACGGTGTACGTCGTCCCCATCAAGAGCGACTCGGAGCACTACCCGCCGGACGGCCGGCTGCGCGTCTACCGCAGCCGGACCGGGGGCGGCGAGTGGGAGGCGCTCGCCGACGGCCTGCCGCAGCGGCACTGCTACGTCAACGTGCTGCGCGACGCGATGGCCGTCGACGCCCTCGACCCGTGCGGCGTCTACTTCGGCACCACCGGCGGCCAGGTCTACGTCTCGCCCGACGCCGGCGACCGCTGGACGCCGATCGCCCGCGACCTGCCCGCGGTGCTGTCCGTCGAGGTCCAGACGCTGCCGTAGGCGTTGCACCCCGGAACGGGGCGGGCTCCTGGAGGTCGCCGTGGAAGTACAGGGCAGTGAAGAGACGCGACCCCTGACACGACGGGAGGGTCAAGGGTGCGCCGGTTCATGCGCCACGTGGCGACGCTCGCTCTTGACAGCCCGTGGTGAAACCCCGCGTTTGCACCGCGCCCGGAGGGCGCCAGCAAACAGCCGAGGCGCCCGCCTGACAAGGCGTGAGGAGGGCGCATATTGGGCATATGTAACCGACGAACAACGCAGCCGGCAGTCTGCGCCGGTCACGGTGCAGACTGCCGGCAGGCGTGGCTGGGCGGCAATCGGAGCCGAAGGCGACGCTTGCCGGGCGCAGGCGGGATGCATCGCCGCTCGAATGCAGCGGGGACTTTCGCCACGGGCTGTTGAGGCCGCCCATGTGGCCTCGACGGCGCAGCGTGCCGTGAGCGGGGACGGGCTACCGCACTCTCATGCAGTCGGGGTGGCTGCGCGATCGTGGCCATGAGCGCGGTTGAGCGCCGACGGGAGCCGAAGGCGAGGATTGGCGGGAGAGGGAAGGAGCAACGCGATCCATGGCCCTGGTCCGGGTCGTCCTGCCCGCGCACCTGCGCACCCTGGCCGGCATCGCCGGCGACGTCGAGCTGGCGGTCGACGGCCCCGTCACGCAGCGCACGGTCCTGGGGGCGATCGAAACGCGTTACCCGGTGCTCCGCGGCGCGATCCGCGATCAGGTCACCCATCGCCGACGCGCCCTGGTGCGCTTCTACGCGTGCCGGCAGGACCTCTCGAACGACCCGCCCGACACGCCGCTGCCGCCCGCCGTGGCCGGCGGGACCGAGCCGTTCCTGATCGTTGGCGCAATGGCGGGCGGGTAGCGTTCGCGCCGTGGAGGCAGCACCTCCGGGTCGGGCGGGTGCCGCGGGTTGGTGGCAGCGAGTCTGGTCAGCGGTCCGGGACCTGTCGGGCGGTCACAATCGGGTCGACGGCACCCTTCCGCCGCCTCCCCGCCGCCCTGATGCTTGTGAGGGCCGGCCGGCGGGCAGCTCCCTCATCTCCGCGCCCCCGCCCGGCAGCTGTCGCCCCAGCCGGTAGCAGTCGGAGCGGTCTGAACAGGGCGACCGACGGGGCCTGCGACCGGCTGCGAACCACGCTTCGAACGACACCGCGAGCGAAGGCCGCCCCGACCGCTCACCAACGGAACTCGTGCCCGCCGGCCTCGGCATGGAGACGGCGGACGACGTCGGCGGCGACGGCCTTCTCCAGGTACGGGATCGCGATGGTGTAGCCGCTCGCCGCGCCCCCGGCGGTGTCGATGCGCACCGAGGCCATGCGGTGGCGGCGGTCGAAGGGCGACTCGCCGAGCCCCACCGTCTGGATGCGGGCGAGGGGCACGATGGCCAGCCTCCGGGTCCACCAGCCCGACCGGAACAGCACTCCCCACGCCGTGACCGCCCACCCGGCGTGCGCCGCCCAGCGACGGGCGTGCATGGCGGCCCAGAGCGCCGCGGGGAGCGCGAACCCGAGCCCCCAGGGGCCCGCGATCAGCCCGGCGAGCAGGGTCGCCGGCACGGCCACGGCCAGCCCGCGGACGAGGATGCGCCGCCGCGCCCCCGCCGCGAGCCGCCGCCACGCCACGCCGGCGAGATCGACCTCCGGGAGGACCTGCCGCAGGAGGACCGGGACCTGCGCCGTCTCCACCATCGGGGCCAGCCACTGGCTCTCGGCCTTTCCGCCGTCGGACGATGGGTCGAAGTCGACGTCGTCGCCGGACGAGGCCCCGCCGCCGACGGTGCGCAGCTCGAGCGACTGGCGGCGGAACCCGCGGTGCAGCGGCGACTCGGTCGCCGTCAGCGACTGGATGCGGCCGGTCGGAATGGTGCGGCGCACGCGGGTGAGCAGGCCGTAGTCGGCGCGCAGGTCCGAGCCCCGGCGGGTCAGGGTGAAGCCGTGGAGCTGCAGCAGGAACCAGGCGACCGACAGCACGCGGAGCAGCACGAACGCCGCCGCCACCAGCGTTACCGCGAGCAGGACGCCGGTCAGGACCGGGTTGGCCACGCGGAGCCCGGTCAGCCACTCGGCCGCGGCGCCGAGCGGCAGCCGCTCCGCGGCGGACCGCAGCACGGGCTCGAGAAAGTCCCCGTCCGGACGGCTCTGCGCGAGCAGGCCCAGGGCGGCGGCGACCACCACCATGCCCTTGTTCGAAATGACACCCAGCTTCACCAGCTCGCCGGTCGGGACCCGCAGCAGCAGGCGGTCGCCGGGCTCGCCGCCGGCCGCGAGCCCCCCCGCCTGCCGCCCGGCCGGCCCGTCGGCAACGGCCGGCGGCGCCGACCCGTCGGCAACGGCCGGCAGCGCCGACCCGCCGGTCGCGTCCGCGATGGCCCCCGCCGCGCCGGCGGCATCTCGCGCGGCGGGCCGGCCCGCGAACACGCGGGCGTGCATCTCGGCCACCGCGTCGAGCGACAGCACCCGCATCACCGCCTCGGGCCGGGTGCCGCTGGCCGTCTCGACCCGCACCAGTGCGACCCGGCAGAGGCGGTGCAGGGGGTTCTGCACGAGGTCGATGTTCTGGATGCGCTCGTAGGGGATGTGGCGCTCGGTGCGGGTCAAGATGCCGTCGCGCACCACCATCTCGTCCGTCGCGAGTCGGTAGCGGTAGACGCGGTAGTGGACCACCGCGGCGACGATCACGGGGCCGATGAACAGCCCTCCCCACAGCTCGTAGCTGCCGCCGCCCGAGGCCACGAGGAGCACGAGGGCGGGCACGATGAACCCCTTGGCGAACTGCGCGGCGGTGAAGACCCAGGACAGCGGATGCAGGCGCCGGTCGTCAGACGCCACGGCCGCCTCCCGCCTCGATCAGCCGGTCGCGCAGGACGATCGCCTCGCGATGCCCGAGGCCGCTCAGGGCGACCGACGCGTCGCGAGTGCCGGCGGTGTGGATGACGAGCGTGGCGAGATCGAAGTAGCGCTCCACCGGGCCGCGCACGACGTCGGTGTGCTGGACGCGCGACGTCGGCACCGACGTGACCGAGCGCCAGACCACCCCCCGACGGATGGTGACGCCGTGGGCGTCGAGGCGGTAGCGGATGTGCCGGTACCGCACCGCCGGCCACAGCCAGCTCGCGGCGGCGCCCGCCGCCGACAGCGCCAGCACCGCGGCGGCGAGGCCGGCCGCGGCCAGCCCGCCCAGCGGCGTCGCCACGGCGGCGACGAGGACCGCGGCCAGGGCGGACGACCCGCCCACCGCCATCCCGATGGCGCCGGCGAGCCGCGCCGCGGTGACCGACGCCGGGTCGAGCACCTGGTCGGCCTCGCCCATGTGCGCGATGCCGCCGCCGGGAACCGCGCCCGGGTTGCCGTTCGGCACCCGGCCTGCGGCGGGGCCGGCGGGCGGGGCGGCGACAGGATCGTAGACCGGGACGGCGCCTGCGGGCGGGGCGACGCGACCGGGGCCGGCGGGCAGCGGGGTCGCGGCATTGTCGGTCGGGGCGGCGCCAGCGGGCGGGGCGGCGCGGCCGGGGGCGGCGGGCGGCGGTGCGGCGGGATCGTCGGTCCGGGCGGCGCCCTCGGCCGCCGCATCACGTCCGGGATCGGCTTCGGGAGGCATGCGATGTGGTCACGCAACGGGACAGGTCGAGAGCGGGCATCGAGCGCGCGTCAGTTCGACTGGAGGAACGGGCGCAGGTCCTCCAGCCAGTCGACCACGACGTGGATCTGCCTGAGCGTGTCGGCCTGCTTGATCATCAGGAACCGCCCGTCGGGAGCGACGTCGTAGTTGCGCGTGAGGTCGTCGAGATAGCGGCCCTCGAACAGCCGCCCCGGCGCGCCGGCGCTGAACGCGGCGCCCGACCCGTCGACGGCGACCGTCATCATGGCCTGCCCCTGGCGATAGAAGAGCTCCGCGCCGTCGGAGGACCAGAGCGGCGAGGTGCCGCCGGCCGTCGAGATCTGGACCCGCCCCCCCAGCTCGGGAAAGCGCTGAACGTACACCTCGTTGCGCCCGGACTCGTCCGAGCGGTACGCGATCCAGCGGCCGTCCGGCGACACCGCCGGATTGCTCTCGGTGAATCCGGTCGCGAGCAACGGGGCGACGGTGCGGTCCGCGTCCAGGCTCATCACCATCGTGTCGAGGGTCTGCGCGGCCGCCGGGCCCGTGCGCACGCGGCGGCTGAAGACCAGCGTGCGGCCGTCCGGCGACCACGACTGGGGCCACTGCAGGTCGGGGCTCGTCGACAGCTGCTCGACCGGCCCGGTGCCGTCGGCCGCCCGCAGATGGAGGTTGGCCAAGCCGTCGCGTCCCGACGTGAAGACGATCTGCCGGCCGTCCGGCGTCCACACCGGCGACTCGTCGTCGCCCGCGTCGAGAAACAGCGGGCTCAGGGTGTCGCGCTCGAGGTCGAAGACCCACAGGTCGCGCTCGTTCGGACGCCCCCGGTCGAGGGCGATGCGCCGCCCGTCGGGAGACAGACGGGCAACGCGGTATATCGCCGGGTCGAGCGGCAACGGCTCCTCGTTGCCGGCGCGATCGACCCACGCCAACGTGCGCAGACCGTCGTCGGGCCGACCAATCCAGGCGCGCGTGGCGCCTCCCACTCGATCGATCACGGACGGACCCGAGCTGTCGAGGGCATCGGCCGGAATCTGGAACGGATCGCCGTCGAAGGCCGGCGTGTCCGGAGCCAATCGGCGAACGATCACAGCGCCGCCGGCCGTCGGATACAGCCAATGTCCCGTCTCGAGATACGTCCCGCCGCCGCTGACTTCGGTCAGGACGTCGATGGTACCGTCCGGCGAATAGGCCGCCTGGCGCGCCTGCTGATCACTCTCGGTGCCGGCGACGAGCACAAAGAAGATCTCTTCCCGCCCCGGCACTGCCGCAGGAAGGACGTGCGCCAGTTCGCCGGGTCGATCGTTCACCCGCGTCAGAGGCTGCGCCTCACCCCCCGCCGCCGGCACCCGCACGAGCCCCGTCCCGACCACCCCGAGGACGATGGTGCCGTCGCCGCGCCAGGAGGCCCCCCGCAGTTGGCCCGAGCCCCGGGCGATCTCGAGCGCGCTACCGCCGGCCGTCGGGATCCGGCTGAGCGTCCATCTCTCACCTGCGGCGCGGCCGACGAAGCCGGCATGCCGGCCGTCCGGCGAGAAGAACAGGAGGTCCGCGTCGACGCCGTCCGTTCCCGCGATTGGCACCGGCGCGAACGCGTCCAGATCGCGCAGGTAGAGCCGTGTCGTGCCGGCCTCCCGCACACCGTAGACGAGGCGGCGCCCATCGGGCGAGACATCGAGTGTGCCCGTCAGCTCCTGACCGTCGCCGACCTCGATCACGAATCGATCGATGGCGGCGGGCCGGGGCGCCGACGCCGGTTTCAGCGCCCACGCCGCCGCTGCCGCAATCAGCGCGGGCGCGACCACGCTCAGCGCCAGGCGCCAGCCAGCCAGGCCCGAGCCGCGGGCCGGCGCGGCCGCCGTCGCCGGCGGCTCGTCGGCTTCGCCGCCGGCCTGTGCCAGCCAGCGCAGCTCGCGCTTCAGGTCGCGCATGGTCTGCCAGCGGTCGTCGGGGTCCTTGGCGAGGCAGGTGCGGACCAAGCGGTCGAGCCGCGGCGGCAGGCCGGACCGGACCTCGCGCAGCGGGGCCGGCTCGTCCTTGAGGATCGACCCGATGACGCTCGCCTGACCGTCGCCGTCGAAGGGCCGGACGCCGGTGAGCATCTCGTACAGCGTGGCCCCGAACGCGAAGACGTCCGAGCGGGCGTCGACCGGCTTCCCGTCGAGCTGCTCGGGCGACATGTAATGCAGCGTGCCGAGCAGGCTGCCCTCCGCCGTCAACGCGGCGCGCGTCGGCGCTCCCGACGGGTCGTCGTCCCCGGCGTCGTGGTCGCGCAGCCGGGCCAGCCCGAAGTCGAGCAGCTTGACGCCGGTGGACGCGAGCATCACGTTGCCCGGCTTCAGATCGCGGTGGACGATGCCCCGCCGGTGGGCGGCGTCGAGGGCCTCGGCGATGTCGCCGCCGATGCGCAGCCCCTCGTCCGGCGGCAGCGCCCCTCGCTCGAGGCGCCGCGCGAGCGTCTCGCCGTCGAGGCACTCCATGACGAGGAAGTCGACCGGCGGCGCCGACTCGTCCGGCGCCGCCGCGCGGCTCGCCGGCCGCCGGCGCCCGACGTCGTGCAGGGTGCAGATGTTGGGGTGGCTGAGGGCCCCCACGGCGCGCGCCTCGCGCTCGAAGCGCTCGCGCAGCGCCGCGTCGGCGGACAGGTGCGCCGGCAGCACCTTGATGGCGACGGTGCGGTCGAGGCGCGTGTCCGTCGCCCGGTACACCTCGCCCATGCCGCCCGCGCCGAGGGCGCCGACCACCTCGTAGGGTCCGAGCCTCACGCCTGGAGCCAGATTCATGGGCATGACCTGTCGCGCCGCGAGCACGGGAACGATAGCCTGGATTCAGCCTATCACGGCTGGAGCAGGCTTCCGCCCAACGGGAGTGAAGCGCCCCAACGCAACCGGAATGCTAGAATCGCCGGTCAAGGTGGCTGGTCTCGCCTGAACCGCCACCCGAACGAGGCCACCTTGAGCAAGTCGACCCGCACTACGATCCACCCACCGGACGACCGCACCCGTCGGGCGGCGCCGCTTCCTGCAGGCGATGGCCGCCGGAGCCGGGGCCGTCCTTGCAGGAGCAACATCCTATGCTTAACCGCCTGAGGCTCGAGAACTTCAAGGCTTGGCGTGAAGCCGATCTGACCCTCGGCAAAGTGACCGGTCTCTTCGGCACCAACAGTGCCGGCAAGAGCAGCCTCCTCCAGTTTCTCCTCCTGCTCAAGCATACGAGGAATGCCACCGACCGAGGGCTGGTTCTCGATTTTGGCGGCCCGCGCGAGTTGGTGAACCTGGGAGGATTCACCGATGTCGTTCACCGCCATGCCGAAGGCGAACACATACGGTGGATGCTTGACTGGATGCTCCCGCAACCCCTGAAGATCACAGACCCCGAGGCCCCCCGCGGTACACCGCGCTTCACCGGCGCCCACCTGCAGACCCGGTTCGAAGTCGGATACCACAACAAGCGCCTGTGGCCTCGGGGGTTGGCCTACCAGTTCTCCGATGTGAGTTTTGGGCTGCAACCGACGGTGGAAGCGAAACAGAAGTTTAAACTGGAAACCGACAGCCCGGACTTCCGATTCACGCGAACGCAGGGGCGTGCGTGGCCGCTCCCACATCCCGTCAAGACCTACCTGTTTCCCAACGAGGTAAGGAGCTACTATCAGAACGCCGACTTCCTTGGGGATTTCGAGCTCGCATACGAGAAGCTGATGGACTCGCTGTATTATCTCGGCCCGCTGCGCGAGTACCCGCACCGGGAGTATCACTGGAGTGGCTCCAGCCCCGACGATGTCGGCCAGCGCGGCGAGCGGACCGTGGACGCCATACTTGCCGCCACCCGCGACAACGAGACGAGACGCCTCCAGCCAAAAGCGAGGGGAGTACGGAAGAGACCATTTCAGGCGACGATCGCCCACTGGCTGAACGAGCTGGGGCTGATTCACGATTTCCGTCTCGAGGAAATCGCGAAGGGTACGAACCTGTATAGAGCTACGGTCAGAACCTCCTCATCAAGCGTACCGACGGCGCTGCCGGACGTCGGCTTCGGCGTATCTCAGGTCTTGCCCGCGCTGGTCCTGCTCTACTACGTCCCGGAGGGTTCGACGGTGCTCATGGAACAGCCGGAGATCCATCTTCATCCCGCGGTACAGAGCGGTCTCGCCGACGTTATGCTGAACGTCGCCCGCGTGCGAAACGTGCAGATCGTCGTGGAGAGCCACAGCGAGCACCTGATGCGACGCCTGCAACGGCGAGTAGCGGAAGAGAAGGCGTCCTCGGAAGACGTGAGATTGTATTTCGTATCCTCGAATAAGGGCGCAGCCCACCTCTCCGATCTGCGCTTGAACGAGTGGGGAGAGATCGAGAACTGGCCGGACAATTTCTTCGGCGACGAGATGGGCGAGATCGCCGCAATCTCCGAGGCGTCCTTGAGAAGGCGGATGGAGCGGTCCGGATGACGGCTTTCGTGGTCGACACCAACGTTGCGATAGCCGCCAACGGTCGCGAGACGCATGCCGACCTTCAGTGTCAGCGGTCCTGCGTCGAGAGGCTTGCCACCGTCGTCAGGGAAGAGACCATCGCCATCGACGACGCCGGCTTGATTTTCGATGAGTACGCAAGGCACCTCAGTCGCTCCGGGCAGCCGGGGGTGGGCGACCTGTTCCTGAAGCACGTGTTCGATCATCAGTATCAACCTGGTCGGATCCGCAGGGTCACGCTGAGGCGATCCGCCGACACCCGCCGGGGCTTCGAAGATCTGCCCGAAAACACCCTCGACCCTTCCGACCGCAAGTTCCTGGCCGTCGCCGTCGTCGCAGGAGCCGCTGTCCTGAACGCAACTGACAGCGACTGGGATGAGCAGACAGCGCTGCTGAACCAACTGCAGGTGCAAGTCCACCAGCTTTGCCCGCAGCATGCCTCGAAGGCGGCCCGGCGGGACCGATGACGCGGGAAGCTGAGCCCGGGACGCGGTCGGTTCCGAAGTACCCGAGCACCCCGTACTGGCCCTGGTCGCCCGCGATCGGTCGTGGCGACGCGGTGCACGCGAATCCCGAGCGATTCGTGGGAGAGGCTGTCGTGGTGACCGAGAAGCTGGACGGCGGCAATACGCTCCTCCACGGCGGGGCGGTCTACGCGCGGAGCGTCGCGGCGCCTTCCGAGGGCAAGTGGATGGCCATGGTCAAGAAGCACCATGCCTGGAAGGTGACCGAACCGGATGTCTATCTCTATGGGGAGGACATCTACGGCGTGCACAGCATCACGTACGATCCCGTGGCGGAGCAAGAGACGTTCCACGCTTTCGCGCTTCGTGATCGCAGGGGTCTCTACGCGGCGTTCCCCGAGGTCGAGGCGTACGCTCGACGTCGACACATCCCGGTCGTACCGGTCCTGTTCAAGGGCCGCTTCCGATCGGTCGCGAAGATACGGGCGTTCGTGGAGCGCGCACACGGCCAACCCTCGGCGCTCGGGGGCGAGCGGGAGGGCGTCGTACTGCGCCTGGCGCGGAAGTTCCCCATGACCGAGTTCCAGGACAACGTCTGCAAGAGCGTCCGCGCCGGCCACGTACAGACGGACGAGCATTGGACCCGGAACTGGAAGCCGTGTCGAATCGCGCGGCACTGAAGACCGCCGTTGCCCTGGCTTTCCCGCGTGCAGCGCCGGCACCGGCCACGCCGCGGCGGACGGCCGGTCGCCCCCGGACCTCGGGGTCGTCGTCGCCCCGACTCAAGCCGCCGGCCTTCCGGGCGCGAGCGGCCAGGATTCCAGAATGCGCTATAATCGCTTCGTGAAGACGACGATTGATATTCCCGAGAATGAGTTGACGGATGCCATTCGCTTCACCCGCGCGAAGACCAAGCGGGAGGCGGTGGTCACGGCTCTGGCTGATTTCAATCGGCGACGGCGCATGGCCGAGCTCGTCCGGTACGCCGGCACGTGCCCGGACATGATGACCGTAGACGAGCTTCGGGCACAGCGCCGGCGACGGGTGACGTCCGTTGATCCTGATTGACACCTCCTCCTGGATTCACTTCCTGCGCCCCGACGGCGATCCGGCGATTCGCAACCGTGTCCAGGCCGCGCTGAGCGCCGGGGAGGCCTGCTGGTGCCCGATCGTTCAACTGGAGCTGTGGAACGGCGCCCGAGGCGGCCCCGAGCGGCGGGGACTGCGCCATTTCGCGGCCGTACTTCCGGACCTGCCCATCGACGCCGACGTCTGGTCGGCCGCGTACAATCTTGCCCGACGAGCTCGCGCCCGCGGCGTGACCGTTCCCGCGGCCGACGTGCTGATCGCAGCCTGCGCCCACCGCCACGGTGCTGCGCTCGAGTCTGCGGACAAGGATTTCGAGCGTCTCGGCGACGTGTCGACGCCACTGGAGGGCTCGTGACCGATTCCCCACTCGGCTGACGAGGCCGACGGAGTTGCGCCCCGACTGGATTCAGAGGCCGCGCAACCCTTCCGTCAGCGCGATCGACACCCCCCACGGATCGGTCAGGAGCGCGTAGCCGATGCCCGCCCGGCCTCGCCGGTACGGCACGTCGAAGACGATGCCCCTCGCTTCGAGGTCGCGGCAGAACCGCTCGAGGCCGCTCACTTCGAGGCCGATGTGGTCGAGCATGCGGCCGCGGGTGGGGGCGCCGCCGGCGTCGGGGTTGTAGGAGAAGTTGAAGTTGATGCCCGGCAGGTCGACGGCGTCGTAGCGCCAGCGCATGCCCGGGGTGCCGCCGAACGTCTCCGCGTACCAGCGCTGGGCCTCCTCAACCGCGTCGTCGACGAGATAGAGGTGCAGGTGGTGGGACACGATGGGGGCCGGCAACGGCTGGTTGTGTCGTTGCGCGACCGCGTTCAGGGCGCCGTCGTCGCCGGTGAAGGTCAGGTTCGTCGCGGTCTCGTCGAACAGCTCGATGCGCTCGCCCTCCGGGGTGAAGACATTCCCCACCCCCCGCGTCGGCGCCGGCGGGTCGAACTCGAAGCCCGCCGCCGCGACCGCCTCCAGCGACTGCACCCTGAACGCCATGTGGTTCAGGATCGACCCGTCGGTGCCGCCGGACGGCGCCCCCTCGTCGAGGAAGACCAGCACGTCGGGGAACGTGATCACGGTCGTCTCCCCGAGCGCGCCGCGCTCGCCGCCGAGCCCGACCCAGAACCGGGCATTGGCCTCCACGTCGCGCACGTGGTAGTGCAGATGGCCCATCGCAACTCCGGCCTCGTTGGGAGCGGCAATCTGCCCCGACGCCGACGCGGCCGACCCCGCGACCAGAACGGCTGCAAGCACGCGACTCAGTCTGTGCATGGTGTCGTCTCCTCGCGCCGCCACGCTGCAGGCGCCCGCGTAGTCGGTGGCGCCGAATCGAGGCGGAAGGGCCGGATGCGCCCGGGTTCTGCGCGCGCTGCGAGGGACCGCCGGGAAACGAGCCCCGCCGATTCTGGCGATCCTGGCAACACTGTTGCCGAAAAACCGTGTTCTTCGGCAACATACCTGCCGGTTTCGTCGATCCATGGACGGCGCTCGCGGGAGGGCCGGACGGCCCTGCGGGACCGGCCGTGAAGCCGAACCCGCCGGGCGCCATCGTCCCTCAGCGCGAGAACAGGTAGGTCATCTTGACGGCGAGCTGGCGGTTGCGGAGCCACGGCGTGTCGTAGTTGCCGTAGATGCCGGGCGTGTACAGGAACGGCTGGTCGTAGAGCCGCATCTCGTCGTAGGCGATGTAGATGTCGCTGCCCGGGCTGTAGATCCAGTTGAACCGGACGCTGGTGCTGAGCTCGCCGGCCGTCGAGTTGTACTGGGTCAGGGTGCGCAGGGTCATCTCCGGCGAGAGGGCGAAGTCGAGGCGCAGCGACGAGAGGTCGGCGACGAAGTTGCCCCACGGCAGCTCCACGTCGTTGCGGTCGAACCGCAGCTCGGCGGCGATCCGGCTCGTGGCCCGCAGCCCGAGGGTGGCCCGCGAGTTGACGCGGGTGCCGCCGAAGAAGGTCTGCGGCGAGTAGCCCAGCTCGCCGTAGAGGCGCCGCGAGGGGTCGCTGCGATAGCGGTAGTTCCACTCGCCGAAGCGGTACGTGCCGGGCGGAACCGTGACGCCCTGGCCGTAGATGGTGAACGGGATGTCGAGCTGCTCGAAGTGGTCGTTGTACCACACGGTCATCGACGAGCCGTTCTCGAAGTAGGTCCCGATCATGTGGTGGATGCGCCGCGTCAGCAGCCGGTTGTTCTGATCGGTGGTGTAGGTGATGTTCCACATCGGGTCGAACATGCGGATGCCCCAGCGCCCCGGGCGGGGGTCCCACTCGCCGTGGAACTTCGAGGTGCGGATGCCGACGCGGGGCACGAAGCCGACCTCGGCGTTGAAGTTCTCCTGCAGGTCGATGTACTCGGCGTAGACGCTCCACGACGGGCTGAGCCACGTGCCGCGGGCGTACGCCGCCATGTCCCTGCCCGGCTCTTCGGGACATCCGGCCCGTGTCGCGGAGCTCGCTCCGCAGAGAGCCGTCTCCGTCTTGGCGAGGAACCCGTTGATGGTGAAATTGCGATGCAGGGCGAGGGTGGTGTCGGTGGCGAACGTCCGGTTGAAGTGGGCGTCGCTGATCGAGTTCTTGTCGATGACCATGCCGCCGACCTTCGACCGCGAGAGGATGTCGCGGCTGTAGCGTCCGACGAAGAAGTTGTCGCCGGTGTTGCCGAACGCCTCCTGGGTGGTGATGTTCATCGCCGCGATGTTGTGGCGGTCCACCTTGCCCGAGACGCGGGTGCCCCCGACGATCGGCACCGGCTGCCCCCTGTCCGACAGCCCGATGCGCCGGGTGAAGAACAGATCGGCCAAGCGGCTGAAGCCCGAGGACGCCCCGACGTTGAACATGCCGGCGTTCTCGAGGAAGAAGTCGCGCTTCTCGGGAAAGAACAGCGGGAAGCGGGTCAGGTTGACCTGCTGTTCGTCCACCTCGACCTGCGCGAAGTCGGTGTTGAGGGTCAAGTCCAGGTTGAGGCCGGACGCGAGGCCGTACTTGACGTCGAGGCCGAGGTCGCGGAACCCGCTCCCGTCGAGCCCGCCCTCCGCGCGGTCCTGCCGCCCTCCCGTCAGCAGGTAGGGGGTCACGCGCAGGTCCATGCCCTGGTCGACGCCGGCGATGCCGGTCATGGTGCCGGCGAGGCTCACCCGGGTCAGGGTGTACTCCTTCGAGATCGGGGCCCAGTAGACCTGCTCGTTCTTCCTGCGGATGTTCCGCATGAAGTTGACGCCCCACACCTGCTCCTCGTTCTCGGGGAAGCGCAGGGTGATCATGGGGATCGCGATCTCGGCCGTCCACCCCTCGGGGGTGCGGTGGGCCACCACGTCCCACACCCCGTCCCAGTTCACGTTGATGTTCGAGGTGTTGGTGCCGCGCCAGCCCCCCTCGCCCTCCTCGGAGATCTGCTGCTCGAGCTTGGCCCCGAGGGGGCTGGTGACGAACATGTAGCCGGACCGGCGGTCGTGGAAGGTGTCGAGGATGACCTGGAAGTTGTCCTCGTCGAGGAGCCGTAGCGAGTCGCGGCGCATCTCCGTCGCGATGACCGCGTCGGGGGCCGAGTCGTAGGCCTCGACGCCGATGTACAGCGCCTGCGCGTCGTAGAGCAGGCGCACCACCGTGCGCTCGGTGGCGGGCTCGCCCTCGGCCGGCTCCTGCTGCACGAAGTCGTCGACGACGGCGGCCGACAGCCAGACCTCCTCGTCGAGCCGGCCGTCCACGACCGGGGGCCGCTCGACGCGGCGCGGCTGCACCCGCAACGACGCGCCGAGGGAAAAGCCTGCCTGCGGGGCGTCGCCGCCCTCGAGGACGAGCGACTGGCCGTCGGCCAGGGGGCCGCCGCCGTTCCCGGCCGCGGGCGCCTCCTGGGCGGCGGCCGGCACGGCGACGAGCGTACAGAGTCCGACCGACAGGCACCAGGCTGTTCGCATGTTGCCGCCATTATAACCGCCGCCCCGACGCGCAGAGCCCCGACAGGGTGCACGGACGGACTTGTGAGATGACCGCCCTGCCAGCGGTCAGGCCCGCGATCCGGGAGCCGTGCTCGGCGGCGTCTCACTTTGCTTCCCGTGCACCAGCCCCCGACAGCGCCCACCCGACGACGCGCATCGCGTAGACTATGGTCGCCTCTCCCGGCGTATTGCTCCGGGCTCCGACCAGCGTTCCGCGATGTCGCGGGGCCGCCACCCCGCGGCCACGACCGCCTCGAACACACGCCTGTCGGACGGCCAGCCGGCGGTGGCGGACCCGCGTTGCATCGAGACCGGAGGAGGCCGACCGCCATGGCCGCAGACGGCCGGGTGTCGGTCGCTGCATCCGGAACACCCCGGCCCGACATTCGCCACGAAGGAGAACCGCCCCATGAAGCAACGCCTGCTCCGCGAGCTGAACGAGGCACGGGAGTACTTCGACCGCAGCACCCGCGCCCTGACCGAGGACGACTCGGACTACGCCCCCGCGGACGGCACGTTCACGGCGGCGCAGCAGGTGGCGCACGCCGCCCAGACCATCGACTGGTTCGTCGAGGGCGCGTTCAGTCCGACCGGGTTCAGCCTCGAGTTCGAGGCCCTCGATCGAAAGGTGCGCGAGGTGACGTCGCTCGCCGACGCCCGCGCGTGGCTCACGCGGGCGGTCGACAACGCCCGCCAGGCGATCGAGTCGACGTCGGACGACGACTGGAGCCGTCCCCTGCCGGCCGGCCCCATCCTCGGCGGCCGGCCGCGCGCGGCGATCTTCGGCGCGATTAGCGACCACACGGCCCACCACCGGGGCGCGTTGACGGTGTACGCGCGGCTCCGCGGCAAGACCCCGCCGATGCCCTACATGGAGTGAGCGGCCGCCGCAGCGGCGCACGACAGACCCTCGCCGAGGTCCCGGGCCGCGGCGGGTGCCGGCGGCTGGATCAGGAAGGCGGTGGACCCGCCTTCACGAAGAGTCTACGAAAAACCGGTCGGAGCGTAAAGATCCCGCGCCGACGTGGTGGACGTGGCGAATCGACCTCATATCTCCTACACTCAAGGCGACGGAGCGACCAGAACGGGGTCCCCGTCGCCGATGCGGATGAGGTATCGCCCATGCAAGCCCCCAGCCCCTTCGCCGCCGCCGGTCTCGCCCTCGCCGCCGCGCTGCTGGCCGCGTCCGCCGACGCGCAGCCGCGCATCCACGAGATACACGTCGAGAGCCCCGCCATGGCCTCGGGCGAGACGGTGCCACGGCGGTACACGCCGGACGGGCACAACGTGTCGCCGCCCATCGCCTGGAGCGACCTGCCGGAAGGCACCCGCGAGATCGCGGTGGTCTGCGCCGACTTCGGCGCCGGGAGCCCGCCGCCGTGGGTGCACTGGATCGTCTACGGCATCCCCGCCACCGCCGGCGGGCTGCCCGAGGGGCTGCCGATCCTGCCGGAGACGCCGATGCCCCCGGAGCTGGACGGAACCATCCAGGGGCTGAACGGGTGGCGGCGGCCCTACTACCGGGGACCGGCGCCGCCGGCGGGCACGCCGCACCTGTACCACTTCACGGTGTACGCGCTCGACGAGGCGCTGGGGCTCGAGCCCGGCCTGACCCGCCGGAAGCTGCTCGAGGCGATGGAGGGCCACGTCATCGGGCGGGGAGACCTCGTGCCGGTCTACGAGCGGTTCTAGGGACCTGGCCGAACCGTCCATCCGGAAGGAGACGCGAGAGGAGCAACCGATGACACAGAAGGGTCCACCGCTCATCTCCCGGCGCACTCTGCTGCGCCGCGCCGGCGCGGCGGCCGCGGCCGGCGCGGCGGCCGGTACGGGCGTGCCGGCCGCGGCGGAGACGCCCGCGGAAACGACCGCGACGACGCCGGCCGCACCGGCCCCGGGCGCTTCCCAGGCCGCCGCGCCGGCGCCGCCGCGCGCCGTCTACGAGCACCTGACGGCGGAGGAGGCGGACCTGCTCGAAGCGATCGCCGACCAGTTGATCCCGAGCGACGACCTCGGACCGGGCGCGGTGGCGGCGGGCGCGGTGATCTACATCGACCGCGCCCTCGGCGGCGCGCTCTCCGAATCGCGCGACGCCTACCGCGCCGGCCTCGCCGCGTTCGACCGCTACTGCCGGGCCTCGCGCGGTGCCCCGTTCCGCGAGCTGCCGCCCGTCGACCAGGTCTCGGCCCTCATCGACGTCGAGACGGGCGCCGCGACCGGCGCGCGCACCGGCTTCGCGGGCAGCTCCGCCGCGTTCTTCAACATGGTGCGCGGCCACGTCCTGCAGGGCACCTTCGGCGACCCCCACTACGGCGGCAACCGCGACTACGTGGGCTGGGACCTCATCGACTATCCCGGCGTGCGGACGGCGGTCTGGCCACGCCTGCAGGCGCAGCTCGAGGCCGGCGAGCTGCCGTCCCGTCGGCGGTCCGCCTACGACACCGAGTACTTCGACAGGGCGGTGGTGGACGCCGCGGCCGGGGAGAAGCGCCATGGCGACTAGACTGCCGGGAACCGACGTCGTCATCGTGGGGCTCGGGGCGGCCGGAGGCGTCGCCGCGCTCCCCCTCGCCGAGGCCGGGCTCGACGTGATCGGGCTCGAGGCCGGGGGGCGCCTCACCCGCCGCGACTTCGCCCCCGACGAGATCCGGAACAACGTGCGGGCGTGGCCGTTCTCGGTCCAGAAGTGCGCCAGCGAGGTGCCGACCCTCCGCCGCACCGGGTCGGAGACCGCGGTCCAGGGCGGCGGCCACCCCATGATGAACGCCGTCGGCGGCACCACCCTGCACTACTGGGCCCAGAGCTGGCGGCTCAACCCGTGGGACTTCGAGGTCGTCTCGGCCACGGCGCGGCGCTACGGCCGCTCGCGCCTGCCCGAGGGGACGACGGTCGAGGACTGGCCGTTCGGCTACGCCGAGCTCGAGCCGTACTACGACCGGGTCGAGCACGAGATCGGCGTCTCGGGGCAGGCGGGCAACGTCGACGGCCGGCGCGACGAGCGGGGCAACCCCTTCGAGGGCCCGCGCGCGCGGGGCTACCCGATGCCTGCCCTGCGCTGGACCGGCTTCCTGGAGGGGATGGCGGACGCGGCGCGCTCGCTGGACTGGCAACCCTTCCCCGGCCCCGCCGCCATCAACTCGCGCGCCTACCAGGGACGCTCGGGCTGCATGTACCACGGCTTCTGCAACCGGGGCGGGTGCCACGTCGACGCCAAGAACTCGCCGGCGGTGACCACGATCCCCCGGGCCGAGGCGACGGGACGGCTGAAGGTGGTGACCCACGCCCACGTCCGGCGCATCGAGACCGACAACCGGGGCCGGGTCGCCGGCGTCACCTACCTGCAGGACCGGGAGGAGCTCTTCCAGCCGGCCCGGTTCGTGCTGCTCGCCAGCTACACCTACGAGAACGTCCGCCTGCTGCTGCTGTCGAAGTCGCGCGCGTGGCCCCTCGGGCTCTCGAACAACCGCGCGCAGGTCGGCCGGCACTACCTCAGCCACCACCAGGGGGCGGGGGTCACCGCGCTCTTCCCCTACGACACGCACGCCTGGTACGGCCTGCCCGCGCAGGGCGTCGCCGTCGACGACTGGGCCGACGACAACTTCGACCACGGCGGCCTCGACTTCATCGGCGGCGGCAACCTGTGGGTCTACTCCGACCGGCGTCCCATCGCGGCCGCGGGCATGAGCACGTTCGGGCGCGCCCCCGCGTGGGGCTCGGCCTGGAAGGCGTTCGTCCGCGAGAACGCCGACCGGACGAACAGCGCCTACATCCAGAAGACCACCCTGCCCTACGAGTCGAACTACCTCGATCTCGACCCGGCGGTCACCGACCCCGTCGGCGATCCGGTGATCCGGGTGACGGCCGAGTACAAGCGCAACGAGCTGGCCATCGCCGAGTTCCTGCAGGACAAGATGGAGCGGTGGTACCGCGCGGCGGGCGCGGTCGAGGTGCTGCGCGGCGGTCTCGGCGGGCAGATGGGGGTCTCGACCCACGCCTACGGCGGGACCCGCATGGGCGACGACCCCGAGACCAACGTGGTCGACCGCCACGGGCTGTCGCACGAGGTGCCGAACCTCGGGGTCCTCGGCGCCTCGGTCATGGGGACGAGCGGAGCCCGGAACCCCACCCTGACGGCGCAGGCCCTGGCATGGCGCACCGCCGAGCACCTGGTCGACAACTGGCGGTCGATCGTGGAGTAGCCTCGAGGGTCCGGCGGGAGGAGCTGCCACGGCAGTCGTCGGGGCTCAGGGAGGACGAACGGCGGCGGGCGCCCGCGACGCCGGCGGCCGGGCGCCCGCGCTCATGCGTCCCGCCGCCGACGAGCCGGGTGTCCTCCCAGACACCCGGCAGGGCAGGTTGGGCGGTAATCGGAGCCGCAGGCGACGACTCGGCCCGGGGCTCGGCACCGCGGCACGCGCAGGCTCCCGGCAGGGTTCACTGCTACGCGAGCACGCGCAACACGACCCGCCGGTTCTGCGCCCGCCCCTCCGAGGTGTCGTTGGGAGCGACCGGCTGGTCTTCGCCGTAGCTGATGATGCCCATCTTGTGGAGAGGCAGTTGGTGCGCCTCGTGGAGATACCGCCGGGCGTTGTCGGCACGCTCCATGCCGAGACGCGCATTGTTCACGGCCGAGCCCGTGGCGTCCGTGTGCCCTTCGATTTCCACGAACGACGCGATCGGCAATGCGCGCAGGTCGGCCGCGAACTGGTCCAGGTACGCCCGGACCTCGTCCGGCAGGACGGACTGCGAGATCCCGAAGCCGGCGAGGTTCTCGTCGATCACCATCTCGTACACGAGGCGCCGGTTCGCGTTCTCGATGGTGTTGCCCAGTTGGTCGGCGCTCCTCTGCGCCATCTCCGCCGCCATCTGCGCCGTGTTGGCGCTGACGAACGCGTTCTGGGCGGTCTGCTCGACCGCGTCAATCCGAGCCGCCTGTTGCTGTACGATGGCCTCGGAGTCGTCCACGTCGCGGCGCATCTCGGAGATCTGGGCGCCGACCTGCGCCTGAAGCTGCGCGGCGGTGTCTTCGACGAAGCCGGTCGTGGCGATGCAGCCGCCGAGCAGCGTCGCGCCCAGCACCATCGCTACCGTTGCCGTAACTCGCATGAGGGTCCTCCCTGCCGGGTCCGATCCGTCCTGCTCGTGTCCCTCCGCCCTGCCTCCCCGGCGTGGTCCGAGGGGGCTTGCGCCGGGACGCGTCCCACCTGGCCCGCCCGACGTCGCCTGGCGGCTCCGCTGGGCACCCAACCAACCCTGCGGGAGTCCGCGCCGTTCCACGGCGCAGACGCCCGGTGGGATTACTGACTGTATCGGCACGGCGCTCCGGGAACTTCACATGCGGCCGCCGGGTCCGGCGCACCTTCTTCCGGCGGTACTGGCGGTCCTTCTCGCAGGGGCGGGCGTTCCGGGCGTGGAGGCCGAGGAGCCCGTGGCGAGGGTCCCCGCTGCAGTCGACCGGGGGTGCATTCTGCCCGACGGCATCGCTCCTCGGCTGCGCATGCCCGACAAGCGCCCTCGCCGCGCCTTGTCAGGCAGTCGCCTCGCCGGCGTCTGCACAACGCAGGGTCTCGACCCGGGCTCCCATCCCCCGCCGGAGGCCCAGCCGCCGGCCGATGCCGCCGCCGGCATCGCGCGCCCCGTGGTCCGGCCGCGGCGGGTGGCCGACCCGCCCGTCATCGACGGCCGGCTCGACGACCCGGTCTGGGACCGCGCCGCCCACATCACCGAGCTCGTGCAGCGCCGGCCCCTCGACGGCCCCCCGGCCACCGAGGCAAGCGACGTCTACGTCGCCTACGACAGCGACCACCTCTATCTCGGCCTGCACGCGCACTACACGGACCCCGGCATGATGCGGGCGAACCGGCGCGACCGCGACCAGACCGTCGAGGACGACCTGTTCCTGGTCTACTTCGACCCGTTCCTCGACCAGCAGCGGGCCTACGTCTTCACCGTGAACGGCTACGGGGTGCAGGGAGACGCGATCCTGCGGGCGGGGGCCCTCGGGGGCGGCCGCTTCGGGGTCCCCCGCGGCGACGCCTCGTGGGACGTGCTGTTCGACGCCGCGGCCCGCCTCGTCGACGACGGCTTCGTGGCGGAGATGGCCATCCCGTTCAAGAGCCTCCGCTATCCCCAACGGGAAGCCGGGGCTCCGCACCAATGGGGGCTGCAGATCGCCCGCACCATCGGCGGCAAGGACGAGGCCGACGTCTGGTCGCCCACGTCGCGCGACATCGCCGGCTTCCTGCCCCAGATGGGCCTGCTCGACGGCATGACGGACCTCTCGCGCAGCCACAACCTCGAGATTCTGCCCACCGTCACCGCGACCCGGTTCGGCGCCCTCGACCGCGGCACCGGCCGGTTCGACGAGGGAGACCTGTCGCCGGAGGGCGGCGTCAACGTGAAGTACGGCGTCACGTCCAACCTCACCGCCGACGTCACGTTCAACCCCGACTTCTCGCAGATCGAATCGGACCTGCCGCAGATCGAGATCAACCAGCGGTTCGCGCTGTTCTACCCCGAGCTGCGCCCGTTCTTCCTGGAGGGGGCCGAGATCTTCAACATCCGGGCGCCGATCACCGCGGTCCACACCCGCACCATCGTCGATCCCGCGTACGGCGCCAAGCTGACCGGCAAGGTCGGACGGACTACCCTCGGGCTGATGTACGCCAACGACGCGGAGCCGGGGAACGTGGACGACCGGGCGGACCCCGCCTTCGGACAGGCCGCGCAGACGTTCGTGGGCCGGGCGCGCTACGACCTCTACACCGAATCGCACGTCGGGGCCGTCTTCACCGACCGGGAGCTGCTCGACGGCTACAGCCGGCTCGCCGGCGTCGACTCGAACTTCCGCCTCGGCGACACCCACGCGGTCGCCTTCCGCGCCATGGCGACCGACCACCGGGACCGCGGGGGCGCGGAGACGACGGGCCATCTCCTCGACGCGAGGTTCAGCAAGAGCGGCCGCAACCTGCGCTACGCCGTGTCCTCGTACTCGCTGTCGCCCGAGTTCCGGACCGACGTGGGGTTCGTCCGCCGCACCGACCAGCGTTACACGTCGGCGACCGGGGGCTACCGCTGGTGGCCGGAGCACTGGCTCCGCAACTGGGGGCCCGAGTTCGTCTACGGGCGCAACTACGACTTCGCGGGCGTGCTGCAGGACGAGATTGCCGACGCCGGCATCAACCTCGCCCTCGCCCGCAACATGTTCGTGGCCAGCAACGTGCGGCGGGAGCTGGAGCGGTTCGGGGGCATCGATTTCCACAAGACGCGCGCCCGGGTGTTCGGCCGCGTCGACACGAGCCGGCGGGTCGGGGTGTCGCTCGAGTACCGGCGGGGCGAGCAGATCCGCTTTCTCGAGGACGCACCCTACCTCGGGCGCGAGCAGGGGATCACGCTGTCGCTCAACCTGCGCCCCGTCCCCCGCCTGCGGTCGGCGATCAACGTCACCACCAACCGGTTCACCGATCCCCGCCGCCGCGGGGACGCGGTGTTCCACGTCCAGATCTACCGGGCCCTCACGACCTACCAGTTCAGCAACCGCCTCCTCTTCCGCAACATCAGCGAGTACAACACGCTGGACGGCACCCTGGACCTGAACTTCCTGCTCACCTACCGCGTCAACGCGGGCACCGTCTTCTACGCCGGCTACGACGACCACTACCGGCAGGCCGACCGAATCGACGGCGACCTGCTGGACTGGCACGAGGTCGGCAGCGGACGCTCGACCTGGGACTGGCGCCAGCGGACGAACCGCGCGGTGTTCCTGAAGTTCCAGTACCTCTTCCGGTACTGAAGGTGCCGCCGGTGCGGTTTAGACAAGTCATGTTTAGACAAGTCATGTTTGGATGGGGTTCGCGGCGCGCCGCTGTCGGCCGGGTACGGGCCCGCGCCCCGACATCAAGGCCCATCGTGCGTGAGACGCTTCTGCGGGCCTCGACGTCGACCACGGTATAGTAGGACGTGACGACCGCTCCCGGATCCTCGTCGGCCGACACGCGGCCCGACCGCCTCATGGACGACCCGCGCACCGCCCCGGCCGACCCCATCGGCGCGGGGACCGGCGTCCTGCTGATCGCGGTCTTCACCATCGCCACCTGCGGCCTCGTCTACGAGCTGCTCGCGAGCACCATCGCCAGCTATCTTCTCGGCGACAGCGTCACGCAGTTCTCGACGGTCATCGGCGTCTACCTGTTCTCGATGGGCATCGGGTCGTACCTGTCGCGCCACGTCCGCCGCGATCTGCTGGCCCGGTTCATCGAGATCGAGATCCTGGTGGGCCTCGTCGGCGGCCTCTCCTCGCCGGTGCTCTTCTTCGCGTTCTCCGAGGTCGACGCCTTTCGCGTCGTGCTGTACGGCTGGGTCACCGCCACCGGGGTGCTCGTCGGCCTGGAGATCCCGTTTCTCATCCGCATCCTGAAGGACGAGTTCCCGCTGCACGATCTCGTCTCGCGCGTCCTGTCGCTCGACTACCTCGGAGCGCTGGCGGCGGCGCTGCTGTTCCCGCTGTGGCTGGTGCCGCAGGTCGGCCTGATGCGGTCGTCGTTCGTGTTCGGCGGGCTCAACGTGCTGGTCGCGGTGTGGACCTGCCACTACTTCCGCCGGCGCCACCGGCGGCCGCGGCTCGCCGTGCAGGCCTGGGGGGCGTTCGCGGTGCTGGCGCTGGGCGCGGTCTTCTCGGACGACCTGACGACCTGGTCCGAGCGGCGGCTCTACGAGGAGCCGGTCGTCCTGTCGCGGTCGTCTCCGTACCAGCGCATCGTCCTGACGCGGGGCGACAACGGCGTCCGCCTGTTCCTGAACGGCAACCTGCAGCTCTCGACCGTCGACGAGTACCGCTATCACGAGGCGCTCGTCCATCCCGGGCTCGCCGCGGCGGCCTCGCCCCGCCGCGCGCTGGTGCTGGGCGGGGGGGACGGCATGGCCGTCCGCGAGATCCTGAAGGACGACCGCGTCCGGGAGATCACGCTGGTGGATCTCGACCCGATGATGACGGAGATCTTCCGCGACCACGAGGCGTTCGCCGCCCTCAACGGCCACGCGCTGCGCTCGCCCCGGGTCGAGGTGGTCAACGCCGACGCCTTCGTCTGGCTCGAGTCGAGCACCGCCCGCTGGGACTTCGTCGTCGTCGACTTTCCCGACCCCCGCAGCTACTCGCTCGGCAAGCTGTACACGACCACCTTCTACCGGCGACTCGCGAGCCGCCTGAACGCGGGGGGGGTGGCCGCCATCCAGAGCACGTCGCCCCTAGTCTCGCGGCGGGCGTTCTGGTGCGTCGTCGAGACGGTCCGCGCGGCCGGGCTGCATGCGAGGCCCTACCACGCGCCGGTCCCGACCTTCGGAGAGTGGGGCTACGTGCTGGCGTCGCCGGAACCGGTCGGCCTGTCCGACGCCTTCCCGCCGCATCTGCGGTACCTGACCCCGGCCATCGCCCGGTCGCTGTTCGAGTTCCCGGCCGACATGGCGGCGCTGCCGGTGGAGGTGAACCGGTTGAACAACCAGATCCTCGTGCAGTACCACGCGGAGGGCTGGGAGCAGTACGCCGGTGGCCGGCCCATGACCCAGCCATGAGCAGGCGACGGAACCTTCCCAACCGGGAGCTGACGCGCCGGGACGTCCTGCGGATGGGTCCGGGCGCGGCTGGCCGGCCCATGACCCAGCCATGAGCAGGCGACGGAACCTTCCCAACCGGGAGCTGACGCGCCGGGACGTCCTGCGGATGGGTCCGGGCGCGGCCGCGGCGGGCGCGGCCGCGGCGATGGCGCTCGGTTGCACGCCGGGCCTGCCCGCCTCCGCCGAGAGGGCTCTCGACGCCGGTCGCATCGCCGGCGCCATCGTGGGCGCCTCGCACCGGCTCGGGCATCGGCTGCGGGACGGCGCCCGGCCCGAGCCGCAACAGGTCCGCGACGTGCCGGTGGTCATCGTGGGGGCGGGCGTCGCGGGGCTGTCCGCGGCGTGGAAGCTCGCGAAGAGCGGGATGCGGGACTTCGTCGTGCTCGAGCTGGAGGCCGACGCGGGAGGCAACTCGCGGTGGGGGAGAAACGACATCTCGGCCTATCCGTGGGGCGCGCACTACCTGCCGGTCCCCACCGCCGAGGCGACCGCGACGCGGGAACTGGTGGCCGAGATGGGCCTGGTCCTCGACACCGGCCCCGACGGCGAGCCGGTCTACGACCCGCGCCACCTGTGCCACGCTCCCCAGGAGCGCCTGTTCGTCGACGGCGGGTGGCGCGAGGGGCTGTCGGCGCGGGACGTGGTCGATCCCTCCCCCGGCTCCCCCGAGGCGGCGGAGCTCGCGGCCTTCGAGGCCGAGATGCGGCGGTTCCGCGACTACCGGGACGCGCGGGGCCGACGGGCGTTCGCCCTTCCCGTCGCGGCCGGCTCCGCCGACGCCGCGATCGTCGAGCTCGACCGCATGTCGATGCGCGAGTATTTCGACCGCGCCGGCTGGTCGTCTCCCCGCCTGCGCTGGTACGTGGACTACTGCTGCCGCGACGACTACGGCTGCACGATGGAGACGACCTCCGCCTGGGCCGGGTGGCACTACTTCTGCTCGCGCCCCGACGACGTCGAGTACCTGACGTGGCCCGAGGGCAACGGCCGCATCGTGCGGCACTTTCTGGACCGGGTGGGAGCGAACGTTCGCACCGGGATGCTGGTCTACCGCGTGCGCCCGACCGGCGGCGCCGCGGCCGGCGGCGTCTCGGGCGGAGGCGTCTCGGGCGGGGGTGTTCCGGGCGGGGGTGTTCCGGGCGGCGGCGCTTCGCCCGGCCCGGTTTCGAGTGGCTGGCGGCCCGGCACCGGGCCGCCGACCGGGGGCGTTTCGGCCGGCCCCGTTTCGCAAGGCGCGTTCCCCGGCGGCCGGCCTCCCAACGGCGTGCTTCCCGCCGGCGCAGTTCCCCGCGCCGCGGTCCCGGCCGGGGGGGTCGAGGTCGACGTGCTGGACACGGGCACCGAGGCCGCGGTGCGGTTCCGGGCGCGCCACTGCATCTACGCCCTTCCCCGGTTCACGGCGCCCTACGTGATCGACGGCTACGCCCTCGCCGGCCCCGAGTCGTTCACCTACAGCCCGTGGGTGGTCGCGAACCTGACCGTCGACCGGCCGCCGGACGGCGCCGCGTGGGACAACGTGCTCTACGACAGCCCGTCGCTCGGCTACGTCGTCGCCACCCACCAGAGCCTCCGGACCGCGCCCGGCCCCAGCGTGCTGACGTGGTACCTGCCCCTCGCCGTCCCCAACCCGGACGCCGCCCGCGCCTGGATGCTCGAGCAGGAATGGCGCGACTGGGCCTCACTGATACTCGCCGACCTCGGGCAGGCCCACCCCGACATCGAGTCCCGCGTGTCCCGCATCGACGTCATGCTGTGGGGGCACGCGATGATCCGGCCCGTGCCCGGCTTCGTCTGGGGCGAGACGCGGCGCCGGGCCGCCGCCCCGCACGGCGCGATCCGCTTCGCCCACTCCGACATGAGCGGCATCTCGGTCTTCGAGGAAGCGCAGTACCAAGGCGTGCTGGCGGCCGAGGAGGTGATGCGGGCGCTGGGCCATGCCCACGCGACGTCGCTGCGGGCGAACGCGTTGGGGTGAGGCCGGTCGAGCCGAAGCCGCGGCTCCTATGCCTCTGCGCTCACGTGCGGGCGCACGAGCCCCACCGCGAGGCGCGCCGCCTCGCGGGCGGCCGCCGCGTCCGCCTCGCGGTAGAACTCGGACGGCGTCAGGTCCTCGGCACCGTAGAAGGCGAGCTCGCGGTCGCGCCGCAGATCGCGGGACGCGGCGGCGAGCCGGGCCACGTCCTCGTCGCCGAGCGCCACCGGCAACCGGAGGCGCTCGGCGACGAGCACGTCCGCGACGTCGTGCACGCGCGGCGGGTCGATGCCGGCAGCTCGCAGCAACCCCTTCAGCGCCAGCTCGACCACCTCCTGCGACTCGCGCACGACGTCGGCCCAGCTCTCGTCCTCGTACAGGACGTCGAGCGCCCTCAGCCGGGACTCGGCCCGCCGCACGTAGTCGACCGCGAGCGTCCGGTTGCGCATCAGACGGCCTCGGTCCAGTAGGGCTGCCCGTGCACGACTCGCCGCACGACCCGCCCGCTCGCGATGGACCGCCGGATGCGCGCCAGGGCGGCGGAAATCCGTCGGTCACGATCGAAGAGCACCATCCCGTCGACAGCCACCTCGGCCCACAACCCGCTGAGGGCCTCCTCCGCCGGCGGATGCGCGAAGTGCACGTCGACGGCCCGGCCTTCCCAGACCGCCGGCTGCGCATCCCAGTCGCGGTACCACTGGCGATTCGGCGCGACAGGAGGCTCGACGACAACGAGCAGGTCCACGTCCGAGTCCGGCGTCGCTTCGCCGCGAGCCCAGGAGCCATGCAGAATCACGGCCACGAGGGCGTCACCGGCGATGGCGGCGGCGCGGGAGACGGACGCCGCCCCCTGCTCGTCGAAGAGGCCGCCCGGACCGGCGCCAGCAAGCTTCCGCACGCAGTACGCGTTGAGGGACAACCCCGATGCGCGGGCCGCAGCTTCCAGCATCGCATGCGTCTGCCCCGGCATCCGCAGCACGAATCGACCCGACTTCGCGCCGGTCGAGCGGGACGTCATCCGCGACGCCGACTCCCGAGTGATATCAACATGAACATGCAGATGATATCACCTCGTCACGCCAGGACCGGGAAGGGCAATGGAAGAGCCGAGGGGGTCTGCGCCGTGGAACGGTGCAGACCCCCGGCGGGTGGGTCGAGCGGCGAGCAGGCGAACTAGGGCGCCGCGATGCCCATCTTCTTCTTGAGCTCGGCCAGCGAGTCGGCGCCGGCGCTCGGCGAGGGCCCCGCGAGGGCGCGGTCGATGTCGTCGTCGATGGTGCCGCCGACGTCGCCGAGCTGGTCGTAGGCCTCGGCCAGCGACTCCTCCTCCTGCACGCGGTGCTTCATCTTCTCGAGCATGGCGACGGTTCCCGAGGCGTCCGCGCCGGCGAGCTGCTGGTTGATCTTGCGCATCGACGACGCGGTGCGGGCGCGGGCGCGCAGGGTGACCAGCTCGTTGTCGTACTTGGCGATCTGCCGCTTGAGGTCCTCGACCTTGGCCTGGAGCTGGTCGGACATGCGCCGCTGCGTCTCGTAGTCGGCGCCGACCCGGGCTCCCTGCTTCACCGCGTCGTCCTTCTTCTCGAGGGCCGAGGTGGCGAGGCGCTCGGCCTCGGCCGGGGACACCTCGCCGGCCTCGGCCCGGCGGAGCAGGAGCATCGCCTTGCGCTCGTAGTCGGCCGCCCGCTTCTTGTGGTCGTCGGTCTCCTTCTGCAGGCGGATGGCCAGCGACTTGACCTGGGCGAGGCTGACCATCGCCGCCTGGAGGTTCTTCTTGAGATCGCGGATGCCCTGCTCGGTCATCTTGATCGGATCCTCGAGCCCGTCGACGGCGGCGTGGGCGTTCGACTGGGCGACCTTGAACATTCTGCGAAAGATACTCATGGCTACTTCTTCCAGTATGTGAGGAGCTCGGCGCCGTTCTCGGCGAGGGCCAGCGACAGGGCCCGGATCGAGCCTTCGAGCTCGTTCAGATCGAGGTTGGCGAGCTGCAGGGTGTCGCGATAGAAAATGCGCCGGCCCGTCTCGTCGAGGACGAACGCGCCGTGCACCAGGGTGTTGTTCATCTGCAGCAGCCGGGTGAAGAGGTCGCCCGGCTCGGGCGGCACGTCGCCGATCAACTGCTCGAGAATGACGATGGGCGGCTCGCAGTCGATGACGAGCTGCTTGATGCCGTTGTCCTCGTCCTCGACCACCACCAGATCGTCGGCCTCGTTCTCCGCCGTGATCGTGAGCCCGAGATCGAGCACGTGGCCCTTGACCGTTTCCAGATGCTCAGACATTCATCGCGCCTCCTCGCGCGTCCGGTCCGTGCGCCCGTCCTGTCGCCCGCAGCCGACGGTCACGCCGCGCTCGCCGCGGGGCGCCGGCGGGGCTTCTCGTCCAACCCTGCTGAACGTCGGCGCCGGAGATTCTCACTGATTGACGATACGTCGGGGCGCCGGGTTCAATTCGCCGCGGCCTCGCGGCGGTCGCGGGCCGAGATCACCACGAGTCGGTCCGCGGCGGCGACCACCGCATCCCCGCCGGGGTTGGTCTCGATGGCCCCGTTCCCCTGGCGCTGAATCGCCACCGCGATCTTGTCGTGTTCCCGCTTGAGCACGGAGAACACGTCGAAGAACGGCCGGCCGGCCAGCGCGGACGGCACCGGCTCGGTCACCAGGTCCTGCCCGACGCTGGCGCTCAGCAGCTCGCGCAACACCGTGGAGATGCCGTGGTCGAGGGCCGCGGTCGACATCACCCGGCTGCAGAGCTCGGCCCCCACGACGATCTCGTCGGCGCGGGCGCGCTCGCAGTGGCGCACGTTCGCCTCGGTGGCGAGCTCGACGATGCAGTAGACCCTCGGATTGAGGCCCTTGACCGTCAGCGTCGACAACACCGCCTTGGCGTCGCGCGCGCTGTAGTCCAGCGACCGGTCGCCCACGATGACGACGGTCGAGGCGGCCCCGATGCCGGCCCGCTTCAGTTGCTCCTCGGTCACGTCGCCCCGCACGAAGTGCAGGTGGTCGTCCGCGAGCGGCTTCGCGTCGACATCCGCCAACAGAACGATGTCCTTGGCGGCGGAGCGCCCGTCGGCCCGCAGGTCGGCCAGGATCTCCTTCATCCGGCCGTTCCAGCCGCACAGGATGATGTGTTCCTTGCCGTCGTACGAGTCCATGCCCCGGTCCTTCCTCATGCGCTGCTCGACGAACGCGCCCGCAATGGTGGCGGTGAACATGCCGAGCGCGCCGATGCCGAAGAACATCAGCACGACGCCGATCAGCCGGCCGCCGAACGAGACGGGGGAGATGTCGCCGAAGCCGACGGTGGTCAGGGTGACGACGGACCACCAGAGCGCGTCGGGCAGCGACCGGCCCTCGAAGTACGCCAGGCCCGCCGTCCCGCCCAGGATAAGCACCGCGATGACGCCCAGGAGCCGGAACAGGTTCTCGCGGCGCATGAAGCGGAGGAGCCGCCTCGGGGCCTGCGCCAACGCGGACTTGAGGTTCCTCATGGTCGAACGGCGACGCCGCGGGGGGCCGCGGCGCGAGACTGCCCCCCGAACCGGCAGCGGCAACGCCGCAACACGGTGCCGGCGGCGGGAAGGCGCCGCACTGCGTGGCGAGGTCAGCCGCTTCGCGGCGAGCCGACTGGCCCGCCCGTCGTCGCCGTCGGCTCCGCCGGGCGCCCAACCAACCCTGCCAGGAGTCCGCGCCGTTCCACGGCGCAGACACCCAGTGCTGCGTCATGACCGAATGTTCGAGCCCGCGGGCTGTGATTCGTCAACGATTGCGGGCCTTGAACCCTTGTCCGCGTCCGAGGATTGGGGCGTGACGCACCACTACAGCGTCAATCCGATCAGCATTGAGGCGGCGAGGTAGCTCACGCCCTCGATGACACCGGCCCCCAGATTGGGCCGCTCCTGCACCAGCTCGTCGGCGAGCCGCGCGCCGGGCAGCAGCACCTTGTCGGCGAAGAGCCGGACCAGCGGCAGCAGGACCAGCCCCACCACCAGGTAGTACCCGAACTCGGCCAGGCTCTCGTTCCAGGAGACGAAGTCTCCCTCGCCGGCGAGGCGGATGACGTTGCCGAACCCGACGAGGACCCCGGCGAAGGCCGCCGCGACCGCGACGTTGCCCCCCTCGATCTGGTCGTGGAGGTCGTACGCCGTGATCCGGTCGTAGAGGACCCCGGCGACGACGAGGGCGGCGAGGCCGGTGACCCAGAACACCAGCGCCGACGCCATCCCCCCCTCGCCGGACAGCGCGCCGGCCGTGATCAGCCCCACCGCGACGTAGTTGGCACCCTCGAGGATGCCCACGCCGACGTTGCGGTCCTCGACGATCTCGCGCTCGTTGTCGAACCGCGAGAACACGAGGCGGTCGTTGACCCAGGCCGAGAGGTTGAGCAGGACGATGGCGAGCGCGCCGAAGATGACGAGGCCGATGACGTCGTCGAGGAGACTGACCGAGGCGGGCCCGGACACCACCCCGCCGAGCACGATGACCAGTCCCAGGTAGTAGCCGGCGACGGTGACCGCGAGGGCCAGGTTGTCCTTCTCGAGCAGCTCGACCCGGAGCACGAAACGCCGGTGGAGCGCGTCGTAGACCCACTTGCCGACGGCCAGCAGCACGAGGATGACGGCCAGGTAGACGAAGCCGGCCACTATCTGATCCACGGACATCTCACGCCCTCCCGAGGCCAATCAGCCCGCGGTGGAAGCTGCATGCGGCGGACGATGCGGCCTGTGCCTCACCGGGTCCTGGTTCGATACGGGTTCTGCCACGAGGCAGCCCGGCAACCGCCGCCTGCGGTTCCGATTGCCGCCCAACCGTGCCGGGAGCCAGCACCGTTCCCCGGCGCAGACCCCCGGCCTACTTGCCGAAGCTGCGGACGCCGCCCGCCATGCGGCCGCGGACCCGCTGACCGAACGACCGGCCCTGCGCGGCCTGACGCGCCTGTTGCCGGCGGAAGAAGTCGGGGCTGGTCTGCCGGGTGGTCGACCCGTTGGTGCCGTACACGCCGCCGCCGGGGCCGTAGTACGTCTGGCCGCGGCCGCGCGCGTCCCGATAGCCGTTCCAGTCGTCCTGGTAGATGGGACGCCCGAAGCCGCCGATGAGGTTGCTCAGCAGGGCGTACTGGCCGTAGAACTCCCAGAACGACCGGCCGCCCCCGTCGTTGCGCCACTGGCCGTACCGCTCGTCCCCCACCTGCTGGTAGCCGGGGGGATGCTCCTCCCGGTCGACGGCCCCGTCGCGGCCCTTCGACAGGACCACCATGCCGAGCGACGACCGGTAGCGATCGTAGGTCGAGGAATCGACGTCCAGCCAGTCGAGGACCGCCTCGCGGTAGACGGGCTCGTCCGAGCCGGCCTGCGGCTCGCCGACGACGACGCGGTACTGGTGCGCGTGGCCGAAGCCCTCGTCGCTCATGTCCTGCAGCACCACCGAGTACTCCGGGTACCGGTCGAGCTGCTGCGCGAGCCGTTCGAGCGGGGTCTCGGTGGCGCAGGCCGCGGCGGCGAGCACGACAGCGGCGAGAGGGACGGTCGTCACCGACCGCCACGCGGGCGCCCGGCCCGTCCCGGCGCGGCGCGCGACGGCACCGGCAGCCCCCGACGCCACGTCGCGGTGACGTGTCCACGAGCTCGACGAAGGGCGGCGGTTCATTCCTCTTCTCCGGATCTCGGAACCCGCGGTCGAGCCCATCCTGCGCGCGAGCGCGGCGACGGGCGGCGGTTCGCTTCCACCAGTCGCGGCGACGGGCGACGGGCGGCGTTTCGTCTCCAACAGCGCGGCGAGGGGTGACGAGCGCGGTGACGGGCGGCGGTCTCCACCAGCGCGGCGACGGGCGACGAACGCAACGAAGGGAGAACGGTTCACTCCGGGCTCCCGGGCAGGATGTGGGTGAACTGGTACTCCTCGACCACGCGGCCGGCCGCCGCCGTGAACTCCGTCTCGCCCCACTGCTCGACACCGACGAACGCGGTCTCCGCCTCGTCGGCGAACTCCCAGCGGACCAGCGGCTCGCCGGCCCCGGCCCCGTCGGGGAAGATGTGCCCCGCGTAGGAGGCGTCGAGGCGGTACTCGGCGCCCTCGAAGACGATGCGCGCCGGCGGGTCGTCGTGGTCGATGATGTGCCGGCGGACATCGCCGGCGATGTCGCCGACGGCGATGCGACGCGACAGCGACCAGGCGTCGCCGGCCCGCTCGAGGTAGCGCTGCTCGTCGCTCGACGTCAGCTCCCACTCCTCGAGGTCGTCGTCGAGGCCCGAGAACCGGTAGCGGGAGTAGCCGGTCACCTTCCAGGTGCGGAGGTCGTGGTCGACGAGATAGCCGACCTTGAGCTTCCGGAGGACCAGATCGGCGAGCGGATCGGGGGCGTCTTCCTTCGGTTTCCGGCCGAACAACCGATCTGTCAGACCCAATGCTGGACTCCTGTCTCAATGCTACTCGTTCGCGGGACATCGGCCAAGCGGAGGCGTGGCCACGGTGTAGCGGCCGCGAGCCGGTGTGGATCGCGTCACGGTTGTCGGCCAAGCGGGAAACGGCCGTTGCGGGTGGCCTGGACCGTTCCGGATCGTGTTACGGTTGATGACCATGGCCACGAGAACGACGCGCCGCCGGACCCGTTCAATCTGGAATCCATGCTCGGGCGTGCCCGCATCCGCGCGAGCGGGGCTCCTCCGCGCGATGCTCGCCGCCCTCGCCGCGGCCTGCCTGTCACCGGCGGCGTCGGCGGCCTGTCAGACCCCGCCCCCCGACCCGTTCGTCCCGGTGACCGACGCGATGCTCCAGGACCCCGCCCCCGGCGACTGGCTGACGTGGCGCCGCACCCTCGACGGGTGGGGGTACAGCCCCCTCGACCAGATCGACCGCGGCAACGTGGGCGACCTGCGCATGGTGTGGTCGCGCGCCCTCGCGCCGGGGCGGCAGGAGGGCACGCCGCTCGCGTATGGCGGGGTCCTCTACATGCCCCAGGCCAGCGACGTCATTGAGGCCATCGACGCGGCGACCGGCGACCTGATCTGGCAGCACCGCCGCGACCTGCCCGACGACGTCTACGACTTCGTCGGCGGCAACGCCCGCAACAACCGGAACATCGCCGTCTACGACCGCTTCATCATCAATACGAGCGACGACAACTACGCGTTCGCCCTCGACGCCGAGACCGGCGAGATCGCATGGGAGACGCGGATCTTCGACTACCGCGAGACCCCGGCCGGACACAGCTCGGGGCCGATCATCGCCGACGGCCGGGTCGTCTCGGGGCGGAGCTGCCGGCCCCGCGGGGGCCCGGAGACGTGCGTCGTCGTCGCCCACGACGCGCTGACCGGCGAGGAGCTGTGGCGGCGGCGCACGGTGCCGGCGCCGGGAGAGCCGGGCGACGAGACGTGGGGCGGCGTGCCCTACGAGGAACGGATACACGTCGGCACGTGGATGCCGGCGAGCTACGACCCCGAGCTGCGGCTCATCTACCAGGGCACGTCGGTCACCTCGCCGGCCCCCAAGTTCATGCTCGGCGGGATAGAGAACACCCACCTCTACCACAACTCGACGCTGGCCCTCGACGTCGAGACCGGCGAGATCCGCTGGTACTACCAGCACATGAACGACCACTGGGACCTCGACCACCCCTTCGAGCGCATCCTCGTCGACACCACCGTCGCCCCCGACCCCGACGCGGTGAGCTGGATCAACCCGCGCATCCGGCCGGGCGAGGTGCGGAAGGTGATGACCGGCATCCCCGGCAAGACCGGCGTCGTCTACACCCTCGACCGCGAGACCGGCGAGTTCCTGTGGGCCACCCCCACCGTCGCCCAGAACGTCATCGACCACATCGACGGCGCGACGGGGGCGGTGACCGAGAACGCGGAGGTGATCTTCACGGCCGAGGGCCAGACGGTGCTGGCGTGCCCCAACATGCACGGCGGCAAGGACTGGGAGGCGGGCGCCTACAGCCCCCTGACGAACACCCTGTACATGCCGATGCGCAACATGTGCCAGCGGCTGCTCGCGACGACCTCGCCGGACGCCTCGCACCGCATCTACGCGCTGGCGGTGCGCCACGAGCACGCGCCGGGCAGCGAGCAGCTCGGCGCGGTGTACGCGATCTCGGCCGAGACCGGCGAGACCCGCTGGCTGCACCAGCAGCGGGCGGCGACCCTGTCCCTGGTGGCCACCGGCGGCGGGCTCGTCTTCGGCGGCGACGCCAACGGCCGGTTCCGCGCCTTCGACCAGGAGACCGGCGAGGTGCTGTGGGAGATCAACCTCGGCTCGCCGGTCAGCGGCTTCCCCGTCAGCTTCGCGGTGGACGGGCGCCAGTACGTGGCGGTGGGCACCGGCGGGGCCGCGACCACCCCCAGCTTCCTGCAGCTGACCCCGGAGCTGCGCCCGAGCAACGGCAACAACCTGTTCGTCTTCGCGCTACCGGAATAGCCGGCCGCCAGGAGTTCCGCGCCGCGAAACTCCAAGACGACCGCAGGTCGCGCCGCCTCGGTTATTATTGGCCCATGGATGTGCTGGTCGGCATCGCCAACCTCGTCGTCCTGCTGTTCATCATCGAGAGCTGGGTCACGGGCCGAATCCCCGCCGCCCTCGCCAAGGCGACGGCCGAGCGGGTGGACGAGCGGCTCAACGACCCCGCGAATCCCGCGAATGCGCGGCTGGACCGCCTCGAGCGCCTCACCGACGAGATCGGCGGCCGGCTCGACGGCCTCGACACCCGCCTGAGCGGGCTCGACACGCGGCTCGAAGGGCTCGACCGCCGGGTGGGCGACCTCGACGCCCGGCTCGACCGAGTCGACGCCCAGGTCGCGGTGCTCAACGCCCAGACCTCGCAGCAGATCAACGATCTCGACCGGCGGGTGCGGGAACGGCTCCGCGGCCTCGAGCGGCGCGAGCGCGCTCCGGAAGCCGAAGCCGGTGGCGCCGCCGAAGGCACTTCCTGATCGAGCCCCTTCGCCCGCGGGCGGCCGGATCCGCGCCGGCGCCCTGCAGGAGCCCGGGCAGGGCGGCCGCGAACCGCTACGGACCGCCGGATCCGCGCCGGCGCTCTGCGGGAGCCCGGGCAGGGCGGCCGCGAACCGCTACGGACCGCCGGCGTTCCCTCGCTCAAACGCGCCCGCACGTCCGCCTCCGCCCGGGCGACCTGCTCGGCCGTCATCCCCCCGCCGCCACGGCATCGCGCGCCTGGGGCGACGGCGCGGCCGCGAACCGCTACGGACCGCCGACGTTCCCGCTCGAACGCGCCCGCACGTTCGCCTCCGCCCGGGCGACCTGCTCCGCCGTCATCCCCCGCGCCACGGCATCGCGCGCCTGGACGACGGCGCGGCCGCGAACCGCTACGGACCGCCGACGTTCCCGCTCAAACGCGCCCGCACGTTCGCCTCGGCCCGGGCGACTTGCTCGGCCGTCATCCCCGCGGCGACGGCGCGGCCGCGAACCGCTACGGACCACCGACGTTCCCGCTCAAACGCGCCCGCACGTTCGCCTCGGCCCGGGCGACCTGCTCGGCCGTCATCCCCGCCGCCACGGCATCGCGCGCCTGGGCGACGGCGGCGCCCTCCGCCCCGGGGACCTGCAGGGCGGCGAGGCTGAGCCAGGTGAGGGCGGCCACGAGGTCCCGCTCGACGCCGCGGCCCTCGGCGTGCAGGCGGCCGAGCTCGCCCTGCGCGAAGGGGTGTCCCTGCTCCGCCGCGAGGCGTACCCATCGTGCCGCCTCTGCATCGTCCTGGCCGACCCCACGGCCCTCCGTATAGGCGAACCCGAGGTAGAACTGCGCGTCGGGGAATCCCTGGCCGGCCGCGAGGCGAATCAGCCGCAACGCCTCGGCGTCGTCCTGCCCGACCCCGCTGCCCTCCAGGTAGGCGAGCCCGAGGTAGTACTGCGCCTGGGGGTGTCCCTGCTCGGTGGCGCGGCGGAACCACCGCAGGGCCTCTGCCGGGTCCCGCCCGACGCCGCGCCCTTCGGCGTACAGCGCCCCCAGGTTCGCCTGCGCCTGCGGGTCGCCCTGCTCGGCCGCGAGCCGGAACCACCGCACCGACTCCGCAAAGTCCTGGGGCATGCCGAGGCCCGCCGCGGACATCGCCCCGAGGCTGCCCTGGGCCTGGGGGTGTCCCTGTTCGGCCGCAAGCCGGAACCACCGCGCCGACTCGGCGTCGTCCTGGGCCACCCCGCCGCCCTGGGCGTGCAGGATACCGAGCTGGAACTGCGCCTCGGCGAGGCCCTGCTCGGCCGCGAGCCGGATCCAGCGCGCCGCCTCGGCCTCGTCCGGCGAGACCCCGCCGCCGACGAGGTACATGGTGCCCAGCTGACCCTGGGCGATGGCGTGCCCCTGCTCCGCCGCGAGCCGGAGCCACCGCACCGCCTCGGCGTCGTCCTGGGCGACGCCGCGGCCCTCGCCGTACGCGAACCCCAGGTTCACCTGGGCCTGCACGTCGCCCTGCTCGGCCGCGAGCCGGTACCAGCGCGCCGCCTCGGCGAGGTCCCGCGCCACCCCGCGCCCCTCGGCGTGGAGCAGCCCGAGCTGGCCCTGCGCCTCGGCCAGCCCCTGGTCGGCCGCGAGACGAATCAGCCGGGCCGCCTCCGAGTCGTCCTGCGGGACGCCGCGCCCGCCCGCATACAGCATGCCGAGCCGGCTCTGCGCCTCGGCCAGCCCCTGGTCGGCCGCGAGCCGAATCAGCCGGGCCGCCTCCGAGTCGTCCTGCGGGACGCCGCGCCCGCCCGCATACATCGCCCCGAGCTGGCCCTGCGCCCGGGCGTCCCCCTCGTCCGCGGCGAGCCGGAGCCACCGCAGCGCCTCGGCGTCGTCCCGCCCCACCCCGCCGCCCCCGGCGTAGAGCGCCCCGAGCCGACCCTGGGCGGCGACGAGCCCCTGCTCCGCCGCGAGACGAAGCCACCGCGCCGCCTCGGCGCCGCTGCGGGGGACCCCCAGGCCCTCCGCGTACATCTCCCCGAGCCGGCCCTGCGCGGCGGCGAGCCCCTGCTCCGCCGCCATCCGCAACCACCGCGCCGCCTCGGCGTCGTCCTCGGAGACCCCCCGGCCCTCGTCGTACATCGAACCGAGCTCGAGCTGCGACGCGGCGTCGCCCCCCTCCGCGGCGAGGCGGAGGCCGTCGACGTCGGGGCCCGGGGAGCAGGCGCAGAGGGCGGCGAGCAACGCACAGCAGACGGTGGAGCACAGGCAGCGTCCCGCCGTGGCGAGGGAGGGCACCAAGGGCGCCGCCCCATCATGCACGAGCGCTGCCGCCAGTGACGGGACCCGGTCGCGGCGCCATCGGGAGCACCGCCCGGGGAATGCCGGGCGGGCGGCTGGATTCGAGAGCATGCTGCAGCGGAGATGTCGCGGCGATTATACGACAGCCGCCGCGGCCGGGGCGGCGCGGAAACTCCGGTCGACGGGCGGCAGGACGCCGCGGAGACTCCGGTCGACGGGCAGCAGGATGCCGCGGGAAACTCCGGTCGACGGGCGCAGGATGCCGCGGAGACTCCGGTCGACGGGCGGCAGAACGCCGCGGAGACTCCGGTCGACGGGCGGCAGAACGCCGCGGAGACCCCGGTCGACGGGCGGCAGGACGTCGCGCTCCGGTCGACGGGCGGCAGGATGCCGCGGAGACTCCGGTCGACGGGCGGCAGGACGCCACGTCCCGGGCGCCGATCGCGGGCGAGCCTCCGCTCGCTCTTCCGCGCGTCCTGGCACCACGCGTCTGATATAGTCGAATCCGGTGTCACGCTATCCGGCTCGGGCAAGGGCAATCGTCCCGCCCACGTTCGTCCGCGGCATGGGGGCCGGCCTGCTCTGCGCACTGGCGTGGGCGTGCGGCGGCGCGGCCGACCCCGGGACCGCCGGCGACGCGCGCAGCGCCATCCTGCCCGAGGGGGCGCCGTCCGACTTCTTCACGCCGCAGCCGGTCGGCGAGCCGCGCGGCGACGGCGAGCGGCCCCAGATCGCGCATGTCGCCATCGTCGACCTCGACGGCGACGGCCTTCCGGACATCCTGGCCTGCGACGCGATCCGCAACCGGGTCGCCTGGATACGCCAGTACCCGGCCGGGACCTGGACCGAGGCGCCAGTCACCGAGGACATCCGCGCCCCCGCGCACGTGGAGCCGACCGACTTCGACGGCGACGGCGACCTCGACCTGCTCGTCGCGGGCCTCGGCGAGCTCTTCCCGAGCGACCTGCGCATCGGCTCGGTCGTGGTCCTCGAGAACGACGGCGAACAGCGCTTCACGAGCCGCGTCGCGGCCGCGGGCATACCGCGGGTCGCCGACGTGCGGGCCGGCGACCTCGACGGCGACGGCGACCTCGACCTCGCGGTGGCCGCCTTCGGCTACGACCACGGCGAGACCCTGTGGCTCGAGAACCGGGGCGGCTGGGCGTTCGAGCCCCACGTCCTGCAGCGGTTCTCGGGGGCCATCAACGCCATCGCCGCCGACCTCGACGACGACGGCGCCCGCGACGTCGTGGCCCTCGTCAGCCAGGAGTGGGAGGAGATCTGGGCGTTTCCCGGCCCGGAGCTGAGGCCGCGGCTGCTCTGGGGCACGACGAACCCGGACTTCGGGTCGAGCTGGATCACCCTCGTCGATCTCGACCGGGACGGGGACCCCGACATCCTGCACAGCAACGGCGACGCGTTCGACTACGCGCCCACCAACAGCCGCCCCTGGCACGGCGTGCAGTGGCTGGAGAACCGGGGCGGCATGGAGTTCGAGCCGCACCGCATCGCCGATCTCCAGGGCGCGTCGAGCCCCCAAGCCGCCGATCTCGACGGCGACGGCGACCTCGACGTGGTGGTGGCCAGCGCCTACAACCGGTGGGACGACGAGTCGGCCGACAGCCTCGTGTGGCTCGAGAACAACGGGCGGATGCAGTTCGCGATGCACCGCATCGCGCGTTCGCCCACCCACCTCATCACCCTGGCCGCCGGCGACCTCGACGGCGACGGCGACGCCGATCTCGTCACCGGCGGCATGCACATCAGCGGCCCCTACGACCGCATGTCGCGGGTGACGGTCTGGAGCAACGGTGGCCCGCCGGCGCCGTGAAAGGCGCGGCCGGGGCGCCGCGGCGGCGGGCTCGGCGACCGGCCGCACCGGGGACACGTCTCCCCGCCACGAGGTGGCGCGCGCAGCCCCCCCTGCCCGGGCGACCGCCGATGGGCGGTCTCGCGAGGCCGCCCGCCGGGACCCGCCCGCGACCGCCGAAGCCCCCCCTGCCCGGGCGACCGCCGATGGGCGGTCTCGCGAGGCCGCGCGCCGGGACCCGCCCGCGCCCGCCGAAGCGTCCGCCCGGGCAACCGGGGAGCAGCCCGCCGCTGGCGATAAGGGCCGCTCGGCGCCCTCGCCGGCCCGACCTCCCGCCACGACCGGCCGGCCCGAACCGCGCCGGCGCCGATGGCTGACGTGGGCGGCCGTCGCCGCCGTCGCCGCGGCCGTGCTGTACGTCGGCGTCTCCCAGGCGAGACGGACGATATACGCGGCGCGGCTGCCCGCCCTTCCCGAGCTGTCCGGCCAGCCGCCGGCCCTGCGGGAGCATCTCCAGGCGGCGGATCGCGCCGCCCGCAACCGGCCGGCCTCCGCCGAGGCGGTAGGGGCGCTCGGCCGCGCCTACCACGCCGACCTGTTCCTGGGCGAGGCGGACCGCGCCTACGCGGCGGCCGAGGCGCTGAGCGGCGGCGCGTGGCGCTGGACCTACTACCGCGCCCTGGCCGCCGGCACCCGCGGCGACACCGGGGCGCTGGCCGAGGGGATGCGCGTGGTGGTCGCCGCCGCGCCCGACTTCGGTCCCGCGTGGTGGCGGCTCGGGGGGGCGGAGTTCAAGGCGGGACGCTACGACCGCGCCGCCGAAGCGTGGCGGCGCGCCCTGCCGCTGGCAGAGCCGGCGCGGTCGGCCGGCGCCACGGCACGGGGGCCGGAGGACGGAGTCGCAGCACGGGGGGCGGAGGGGGAAACCGCGGCGTCACCGGAGCGTGCCCCCGGGGCGCCGGTATCGGCGTACGCCGCGCTCGGCCTCGCCCGTGTCGCGCTGGTGGAGGGCGACGTGCGGGCCGCGGCCGACCGGCTGGAAGAGGTGACGGCGGAGGCGCCGGGCTTCGGCCCCGCGTTCCGGCTGCTCGGGGACGCCTATGCGACGCTGGACCGCATGGACGATGCGGCGCAGGCGCGTCGCACGGCGGACCGGCTGCCCCAGTACGAGTCGTATCTCGACCCGCTGTCCGAGGCCCTCGTCCGCGAATCGCGGAGCACGACGTTCCTGCTCCAGCAGGCCGCCACCGCCGACCTCTCGACCAACGCCGTCTGGCGCGAGCACCTCATTCGCCGCGCCCTGGAGTTCGACCCCGACCACGACGTCGCCCTCGCCGAGCTGGCCGCGACGTTCAGGATCCTCCGGCGCTACGAAGAGGCGCTGGAGCTGCTGGAGCGCCGGCGGCGCCGGCGGCCCGACGACTTCGGCGTCCTCGCCGACATGGGCCGGTGCCTCTCGGGTCTCCGGCGCTACGGGGAAGCCGAGGAGATGCTGCGGCAGGCGCTCGAGGGCCTCGACAACGCACCCACCCGCTACGAGCTCGGCGCGGTGCTCGGGGCCACGGGCCGGCTTGGCGAGGCCATCGCCGAGTATCGGCGCGCCCTCGACCGCAACCCCAACCACCTGGCGACGCTCAACAACCTGGGGGTGGCGCTGGCCGGGCAGGGCCGGATGGACGAGGCTGCCCGCCACTTCGAACGCATGATCGCGGTCGACCCCGAGAACGCCGACGCCCACGCCAACCTCGGCCTCGCGCTCGCGGCACGCGGGGCGCGAGCCCGGGCCGCCAGCGCGTTCCAGGAAGCGCTACGCCTCGATCCCGACCACGGAGGGGCGCGCGCCGGGCTGCAGGATGTCGGACTGCGCTGACGTCGACGGGGCGTTGGTCGGTCAGGACCTCTCGTCGACCATGCCCGCGCCGTCTTCACGCGGATCTCCCGCGGCAGCCAACCACTCGCTGGTCGTCATCGTCCCTCCGTGCAGTGGTTCGCGTGCCCGACCCTGACTGTCGATTGTGCTCCATTCTCGACCGTTGTGCAAAGCAGAACACGGCGATGCGCGCCATGAACCGGGTGGCGGAGCGCATCCGAGGCCGACTGGCGGGAAGAAGATCGGGACGATCGAGGACCGCGACCTGCCCAACGCGGACGAGATGGTGTGGGAGCGGCCGATCGTGGAGCCGCGGGAAGAGTCCCCCGATAGACACCCGGACCGTCACGGCCCCAGCAGGCCCGGCTCCACGGGAAGGCCGGGCCGGAACTCGGGCTCGTCGTCGCGCCAGGGCGTCCGGCTGGGCTCTCCGCGCATGTACGAGGCCAGGTTGGCGGACATCGGTTGCGCCAGGTCGCTGCGTCCGGCGTCGCGGGCGACGTCGATGGCGAGGCGCTGCCACTCCATGGCGCCGGCGAACTGTCCGACCTCGGCCAGGGCCATGGCCATCGTCTCGGCCGCGGCGGTGGTCTTTACCGAGGCGACGAGGGTTTCCGCGAGGGCGGCGGCCCCGGGTCCGTTCCGCACCCCGGCGTCGGGAGATGCGGCGAGCAGGCGGGCCAGGGCCATCGCGAAGACGGCCTGGTCGGGATGGCGCTCGCGCGCCGCCGCGAACCGGTCACGCGCCTCGCGGTGGCGGCCCAGGCGGACCAGGGCCATCGCCTCGCCGAAACGGCCCGCGACGGAGTCGGGAGCGGCTTCGAGCACTCGCCGGTAGTGCAGAAGCGCGTCGTCCACCCGCGCCGTCCGGCTGTAGGCGTCGGCCAGGCGCAGATGCGACTCGACCGACTCCGGGGCATGCTCGGCGGCGGCGGCGTAGCGTGCGACCGCCTCCGCGTCCCTGCCCGCCCGTTCGAAGAGGGTCCCCATCATGTAGTTGGCCTGGGCCGACCGCGGGTCGAGCCGGAGGGCGGCCTCGAGCTCGACGAGGGCCTCGCGGACGCGCCCGGCCCGGTCGAGGGCCATGCCGAGGCTGAGTTGGAGGTCGGCGTCGTCGGGCTCGAGCTCGAGGGCCAGGCGGAACTGGCGGATAGCCTCCTCCCGGTCGCCGTTGGCGTCGGCCTGCAGGGCCAGGGTCCGGTGGCGCTGGGGGCTGCGGAGGACGTTCCGCAGCTCTTCCGTCAGGGGATCCGGCATGGAGACCCCGACGCCGGCGGAGTAGCCGCCGTCCGTGCGCCCGCCGCTCCGATCGAGGTGTTGGCGGGCCCTCTCGAGGTCGCCGAGGCCGCGGTAGGCCATGCCCAGCGGGTAGTGCACGACGGTAGCAGCGGGGTTCTGGCGCAGGACCGCTTCGAGATGGTCGACGGCGGCCGCATGGTCTTCGGCCGCCAGGGCCGCCCGCCCGAGCTGAAACCGCATGGCCTCCGAGCCCGGCTGGAGCGCGCGCGCCTGCTCCAGCAGCGGCTGCACGGCATCCCAGCGGCCCAGGTCGACGTTGACGTTGATCAGCCAGAACAGCGTGGCGAAGTCGCGCGGCCGCTGATCGTGCGCCCGGCCGAAGGCGTCGGCCGCCTCTTCCAGGTCTCCGCGCCGCTCGTAGAGATGCCCCAGGTAGTAGGCCCAGCGGAACCTCTCCGGGGCCAGCGTCCGGGCGTTCAGCAGGCAGGCTTCCGCCGCCTCTAAGTACTCGCCGGCGATCAGGAGCATGCCGAGGCGGCCGTAGGCGTCCGCGAGGTCCCCCGGCTGCGACGAGGCGCCGGACTCCAGCGCTTGGTGGGCTTCACGGAGCTGAGTCTGGACCGCTTCGTGCATGCCCGACAGGTCGGGCAGCTCCACCGGCAGGAGCTCGGCATCGTCGACGCCGGCCGGGGGCGATCCGCACGCGGCCAGCAGGCAGGCCGCGATCGCGCCGCACGACAGCATCCTGGACCACATGGTCGTCACCCTCAGCCCGTCGTGAAACCCCGCCTTGCACCGCGCCCGGGGGGCGCCCGCCGCGAACCGCGGCGACTGCCCGGCGTTCATTGCCGACTCCCGGCCGTGCCCGTGCCTCAGCCCGTCGTGAAACCCCGCCTTGCACCGCGCCCGGGGGGCGCCCGCCGCGAGCCGCGGCGACTGCCCGGCGTTCATTGCCGACTCCCGGCCGTGCCCGTGCCTCAGCCCGTCGTGAAACCCCGCCTTGCACCGCGCCCGGGGGGCGCCCGCCGCGAGCCGCGGCGACTGCCCGGCGTTCACTGCCGACTCCCGGCCGTGCCCGTGCCTTCCGCCAGCGCCGTCCAGCCGTCGACCTCGACGCCGGTCCATTCCTCCGTCCGGCCGCTCGGCCAGGTCACCCGCACCCGCGCCACCGCGGCCGCATCGCCGAGGCCGACCAGCACGCGCGGGTCGTTGGCCGAGGCGTAGCTGCCGTCGGCGCGGGCGCGGCGCCAGAGGGGCGGACCGCCGCCGCCGGGGAACACCGCGACCCGCGCGCCCAGCATGTCGCGCGGGGCCTCGGGCCCGCCGAGGAGGCGCAGCCCCAGCCAGTGGCGGCGGTGGCCGACCTCGTTGATCAGGAGGCGCGCCGGCCCGTTGTTGTTGGTCACCAGCACGTCGACGTCGCCGTCGTTGTCGACGTCGCCGAAGGCGGCCCCGCGGCTGACCTCCGAGAGCGTGAACGCCTCCCCCGCCCGGCCCGAGATGTCCTCGAAGCGCCCGCCGCCGAGGTTGCGGAACAGTTGATTGGGCTCGTGCAGCGGGAAGGGGTCGTCGACGCGGGCGAGGGCCTCGATGGTCCGCACCGCGCCGTTGACGACGAGGGCGTCGAGCCACGTGTCGTTGTCGGCGTCGAACCACGCCGCGCCGAAGCCGGTGTACGGCAGGCTGGGCGCCCCGAGCCCCGCCTCGGCGCTCCGGTCGGCGAAGAAGCCCGAGCCGTCGTTGACGTAGAACGTGTTCGTCTCGGCGCTGACGTGGGTCATGAACAGGTCGCCGTCGCCGTCGCCGTCGACGTCGCCCACGTCGACCCCCATGCTCGCCTCCGCCGCCCCGACCGCGTTGACGGCCACCCCGGCGAGCAGCGCGTCGTCCCGGAAGCGCCACCCGCCCTCGTTCATCCACAGCTGGTTGGGCTCGCCGTCGTTGGCGACGTAGATGTCGACCAGGCCGTCCGCGTTCAGGTCCGCGGCGACGACGCCGAGGGCGGGGCCGTAGGCCGCGTCGATGCCGGCCTCGGCCGTCACGTCGGCGAAGGTGCCGTCGCCGCGGTTCCGATAGAGGCGATCGGGCTGATAGGGATAGCTCTGCGGGGCGCAGTAGCTCGGCTCGGCGGTCGCCGTCCGGCACCGGTCGCCGTCTCCCGGCGCGTAGTCGACGTAGTTGCCGACGTAGAGGTCGAGCCAGCCGTCGTGATCCGCGTCGACGAAGGAGGCCGCCACCCCCCAGAGGGGGTCGTCGGTGCCGCTGGCCGCGCCGACGTCGGTGAACGTGCCGTCGCCGTTGTTCCGGAAGAGCTGGTTGGGCCCCTGCCGCGTTCGGTAGAGGTCGGTCCGGCCGTCGTTGTCGAAGTCGCCGGCGGCCACCCCCATGCCGTAGGTGCCGACGTCGAGGCCGCTCCCCGCCGTCACGTCGGTGAAGCGCAGCGTGCGGGCGCCGTCGGGGCCGATCTCGAGGTCGTTGCGGTAGAGGCGGTCGGTCAGCGGCCGCCCCGCCGGCGGCGGAAACAGCGCATCGTCCAGCGTCCGGCCGGGCCCGAGCATCTGCCCCTGAAGCAGGTAGACGTCGAGGTCGCCGTCGTTGTCGAGGTCGAACAGGGCCCCGCCCGAGCCGAGGACCTCGTTGAAGTAGTACTCGCCGGACATGCCGTTGAAATGGACGAAGTCGATGCCCGCCGCCGCCCGGTCCGCGAACCACGCCTCACCGGCCGCGGCCCCGGTCGCGGGGGTCGCATCGACGGAAGCGCCCGGTGCGGATCCCGCGGGCTGCCCGCAGGCCGCCGCGAGGAGGGCCAGTCCCCAGACCGGCCATCTCCATCGAACCGCCGGCCGTTCCGGAGTCTCCAGCCTCACCTGTCGTGCACTCCCGGCGTGGCCGACGCACCGGCGCGTGGAGAAGGCGAAGCGTGCGCGAGCACGTGGTCCATCAACGACGGAATGCCGGGTTCGTAGCGGGCCGGCGGCGCCTGACCGGGCGGACGCCAGACGAAGCCCAGACGCTGCAAGTCATCCAAGGCCTCGTGCACCGCCTGTCGCGGCGGGTCCGGCGGCGCGAGGCCTTCGGCGACGGCAGCCTTCAGCTCTTCGTAGGTCAACGTGGGGCCCCGCCTGGCCTTGGCGGCCACGTGCTCGGCGACGGCCAGATGGCCTGATCTGTCCAGCTCCAGATACCGACGTTCGTAGTAGTCCGCGACCCGGGTGACCACGTCGCGCCGCGCCGCGCTGCTGTGGACGGCGGTCAGATGGGTCGCTCCGGTGGTCGTGCGCTGCCGCCACAGCGCGCGCCCCCAGATCTGGATGAAATACGGGTAGTGCTGGCTGTCCTCGACCACCGCATCCAGGGCCTCGGTGTCGATGGTCACGTCGTGGGCCGCCAGCGGCTCCACCAGGGCGGCCCGGGCGGCCGTGTCGCTCAGCAGACCGATGCCCAGGCATCCATCGTCCAGCCGGTCCCAGAAGGACGCGTTCATGGCGCCGAGATGCTCCGCCAGCCCCGGCGTACCGGCCAGAATCAGCAGGAAGGGAGCGTCGGCGCGGACGTCCTGGCTGGCGTTCAGCAACAGGCGTCCAACGTCGAGATCGAGCGTATGCGCTTCATCCACCAGGACGACCAGCGGTCTCCTGCGGCACCGGGCGACCAGTCCCTTCGTCAGGCTCCGTTCGGATGGGCCCGACGCCGGCCATTCGGCCCTCCCGACGCCGGTGACGCCGACGCTGAGTCGCGCCGGCAGCAGCTTCCTGATCCCGGTCGGAGGCAGCAACCGGCCGACCAACGCCTCGCCGGTCCGCACCTCGCTGGGCGATATCCGCTCGACGTCCACGCCGCCCGCATCGCGGCAGATGCGCTCGAACCAGTGAAGCAGCACGGTCTTGCCGTTGCCGCGCGGGCCCGTCAGCACGATGTCGTGCGGCGGGGCCTCGCCGGCGGACAAGTCGGCGAGAGACCGCGTCAATACCGCCTGCTCGCGCTCGCGTCCGGTGAGCGCCGGCGGGAATGCGCCGTTGCCGGGCTTGAACACGTCCGGGGTCACTTCACTCAGTGTAGGGCAACCCGCCGCGGAACGGCAACGCCCGATCCCGGCTGCGCCCGTTCCATCCTCCGCGACGGCGGTCTGGAGAGCAAGAAAAAAGAGCCGGGAGAGAGGGCTCTCTCCCGGCTCCGGAACGAAGGCAGGATTCACCGCCCGCCGAAGCGGGCGGTGACGACCAGACTAGAAGCGGGCGGTGATCGCGAACTGGATGACGCGGCCTTCGAGAATCCGGTTCCCCCGTTCCCAGGACGACAAGGCCTGGTAGTCGGCCCCCGTGCTGCCCCGCGCGATCCGCGACCCTCCATGGTCGAGGACGACGCCGTTGTTGAGCACGTTGTAGAACGAGAACCGCGTGTCGTACCGCCAGCTCCCGATGTTGAACACCTTCTGGAGGTTCACGTCGAGCTGCGTCCAGTATGGCTCGAACTTCACGCTGCTCAGCGGGATCATCGGATACCACGCCCCCGAGGTGCTGCGCTCGACGGTGGCGAACTGGTCCGGCACGATGTTGTTCCCGAGCATGCACGGCGCCACGCAGTGGCCGGGCTGGCCGAACAACTCTTCGGAATAGGTTCGGTACTTGTGGTTGGTGGACGTACGGCTGATGTAGAGCCCTTCCTGCAAGCCACCCCAGTCGCCCAGTCCGCCCGGATACGCCTGCAGCGAGAAGCCCATCTGCATGTCGCCGATGAGCGGCAGCGAGAACGGCTGCGTACCCGACAGCTTGAACTCGTTCCGGAACGGACGCGGATACTTCGCCGCATCGCAGAACCTGAGCCAATGCGGCTCCTCGCCCCGCTCGATGACGTCCGAACAGCTATTGACCTCTCCGCCGTACCGGCTCGCAGCGCCGCTGTTGGTGTCGTAGCCGTAGATCGACGTCCGGCCCGTGTCCTCCATCGACCAGCCGCCGAACAGCGTGCCCCCGCCGGGCAGACGGCCCTGGATGCTCAGCTCGAAGCCCTGGTAGACGTTGGTGAAGCCGGGGCCCCGGCTCCGGTCGTGGTAGCCGTCGGTGGCGGTGCGCACGTCCGGGTCGATGCTGAACGCGGTGAACTGCCCCACCATCGGGTACGGCCGCGCCACCTGGAAGTGCCGGATGCCCTCGTACTCTGGCAGCGGCATGCCCATCGCGTCGGCGCCGAAGTGCGAGAAGTCCCAGTTGTAGTTGTCGTCCCACCACGTGTTGTGGGTGGTGCGCTGGCGGTACTCGCCGCTCAGCGAGATCCCCGGGAAGACCTCCTGCTGGATGCCGACGGTCCAGATGCGGTTGTACTCGCGGTCGAAGTTGTCCAGCACCGGCGTGCGGTCGGGCAGCTGTATGCTGCCAAAGGTGACCGACTCGCGGGCCCCGATCTCCCAGTTCTGGGCGACCCCGTCGTAGTTGGTCCCATAAGCATCAAGCCCCGAGCAGGCCGTGCCCGCGGGGTTCATCTGGCAGTCGAACCAGTCGCGGCCGTCGCTGCCGAACCCGGCGTACGAATAGCGGCGGGCAAGGTTGCACCCACGTCGCGCACGTACTTGTTGAAGCCGAACTTCAGCGCCGTCCGGGCGTCGCCGAACACGTCGTAGGCCACGCTCAGCCGCGGCGAGAAGTCGGGGCCGAACGAGGGCAGGGTGTTCCGCTCGCGGGCCGGATACACCTGCGCGGGCACGAAGCGCCCCCCGGCGTTGTCCGTTGCCGGAATCGAAACCGCGGCGAAGTCGACCCGCATGCCGTAGTTGAGGGTCAGCCGGTCGACGGTCCACGAGTCCTGCGCGTAGATGCCGCCGTTGTAGTCCAGGTTGTAGGCCAGGTTGTTGGAGTGGTCGCGGACCGAGACCCTGTCAGGCGTGCCGAGCAGGCCGCAGTTCCCCTGCATGGTGCCGGCGTCGATGTTCGCGACGGCCTGGGGATGGTCGCAGTTGAACCAGGGAACGCCGAGGGGAACCGCCGAGTTCTGGATGAGATGCCCCTGGGGATTCGCGCCGTCGTCGTAGTAGAGCGCTATATTGCCGTTGCTGTTGTTCGTGTGCCGGTTTTGGCCGTTCGAGAAGTTCATCCCGAACTTGAAGCTGTGCGAGCCGGTGACGTACGACAGCGCGCTCTGGTAGGCCCAGCGGTGCGTGTAGTTGTTGTTCTCGCCCGATTCCTTGGCCCCGTAGAGCAGGCCCAGCCGGCCGTCCCGGACGGGGACCTGGCTGTACCAGGCGTCGCCGCCCATTGCCACCGGCATCTGATCCATGTGCCGGGCCGAACCGACCCCAGGGAAGCACGGCGTCTCCAAACAGACCGCCATCGACGTCTCGTCCGGCTGCGGCTGGAAGATGAGGTTCCCGTCGTCGCGGTATCGGTAGTAGCCGGGGTCCCAGTCCTCGTAGATCAGCGAGAACCCGAACTCGGCCAGCATCCGGTTGCTCAGCGTCCCCGTCCACTTCGCCGTCCCCGTGTCGTAGTGCGGGGACGTCCACGACGACGCCGCCGTGTTGAGGTCGGTGCCGGGGCCATGCTGGCTGAACCGGCGCTTCCGAACCTTGTCGAACATCGCCGAGAGCTTGTGCTGCTGCGTCACCTGCCACGTCAGCCGCACGTTCGCGCTGTGGATCGTGTTGTTGTCCAGCGCCTGCGAGCCGTCGGGGTTGACGCTGTTGGTGATCTCGTTGTTCACCCCGTTCCAGCGGCCCGTCGAGAAGAACCACAACCGGTCGCGGAACACCGGACCGCCGATGGCCCCGTTGTTGTCGTAGATCAGGCTGACGCCGGTCGCCTGCCGGATGCCCTGGGCCCGCGCCGGCGCGCTCAGGTTGTCGGCCTGCCAGTTCCCCGGCGTGAAGCCCGTGAACCAGTTCCCGCTGAACTGGTTGCCGCCCTCGTTCGGGATCATGTTGATGCGCAGACCGCCGGTCTGGGTCTCCGCCCCCTGGCCCGACGTCGTGTACGACGTCTCCGCCGCCAGCATCGGGTTCAGGTAGGCCTGGTACCGGCCGTCGCTGATCATCGTGTTGATCATCATCCCGTCGACCTCGATCGTCGTGTGCGACGCGTCGAGGCCGCGGCCCATCATCTCGGACTGCTGCACGCCCGCGGTGCCGCCGACGTCCGGCTTGTGCACCTTGACGCCCGGGATCAAGAGCGCGTACGACCACATGCTGCGGCCGGTCGGAATCGCCTCCTGCGTCTCGCGGGTCATGACCTCGATGCGCTGCACCTGCTGCACGTCGACCACCGGCGTCTCGCCGGAAACCGTGATGGTCTCCTCGACCGAGCCGACCGACATCACCGCGTCGATCGGCAGGGCCACGTCGGCGCCGAGGATGAGCTGGTCACGCACGAGCGTGCCGAACCCGGGCAGGGTGAAGACGACGGTGTACTCTCCCGGCCGCAGGTCGATGATGTTGTACGAGCCGGTGCCGTCGGTGAAGACGACACGAGACCCCTCGATGAGGACGTCGCTGGACGCCTCGACCGTCACACCGGGCAGCACGCCCCCGGTGTCGTCCGTGACGGTGCCCGCAATCGAGCTCTGCGCCACGGCAACGGCGGGCGCCAGCAGCAATAGCGCTGCCGCGACCGCAAGGAACCTACCCAACCTCATGCGTGCACCTCCTCCATCAGAGACAACCAGTGAGACATCTCTCTCCTCTGTTCATTCAACTCATTCAACGCTGCCCCGGCCTCAGTTGCGACGGTCCCCGAGCCTCACGACGAAGCCGAGCGAGAACGAGAGCTCCTTGAAGTCCTCGCCGCCCGGGTTCACCAGCGACGACGTCCCGCTCAGGTCGGTCTGGGCGTCCTCGTTGGGGAACATCGTCAGGCGGTAGTCCGCCTGGATGCGGAACGCCGTGTTCGGCGTCATGTCGATGTCCACTCCGCCGCCGGGCTGAATCGCCCAGTGGGTCGCGGTGTGCGCGAAGAAGCCGATCTTGCGCAGCGACCGGGCCACCCCGAACAGCGCGTGGAAGTACGGCCGGACGCCGCCCGCCTGCATGTGGAAACGCGGGCCGCCGACGACGCTGGCGGTCTGGATGTGCACCTGGCACAGGTTCGAGTACTCGCCCACGTGCAACGGCGAGCAGTACTCCTGCTCGGGCCGGTTGAACGAGAGCGCCTGGAAGTCCTGGTTCGGGTTGGGCCGCACCGGCATGTCGTTCGGCCCCCCGGAGTACATGGCGGACGCCTCGATGCCCCGCCGGTAGTGCCCGTTCACGTCGAAGGCGAGCGAGAGGCCCTCGTTCACCTGGTACGACGTGTCGAAGAAGAAGCCCATCGGCAGGTTCGACGCGTTCGCGGCCAGCTGGTCGTTCGTCAGGAACGAGTACCCGACCGCCAGGTCTCCGCCTACCTGCGCCGACGCCGGCTGGGGCGAGCCGAGCGCCACCACCGCCACCGCCGCCAGCACACAACCGAATACAAGATGCTTACGCATTATCCAGAACCTCCTCCGAGAGCCGTATCCACCGTTTGCACCCAGTCTGCCGCCCGACTGGAACTCCCCGACGCCACCGAGCGCTGCCCGGGAGGCACGTGGAGCCGGTGCCGCCCCCTCTATAAGCAAGCACCGTGCCGTTCGCATGCCGGAACCCGAGCCGCGCGATTCACGTAGGTACACGCACACTTGCCGGACACCGAGGCCGTTCGCCAATCCAAGACATTGGAGAAGTATCCAACGATTTGGTGGGCAGCCCGCGCCGACGACCGAAGAGTGCCATGCAATCCACCATCATGCCGCCGAAAGTATAGACGACTCACCGGCGTCGGAGGCACAGGGAAGCGCTCCGACGAACCGGAAGTTCCAGTTCCGACGGGCGAAAAGTTCCACTCAACGCGCAATTAACCGTGCACCGTACCCGTTTGTCGCCCGTGGGTCAACAAGAATCTCGACCCGTGCCGTTTCCCGACCCGCCTCCGCGGGCCGGGAGGGCCCCGGCGGTCTGCTACACTGGGCGCTGGCATGCTCGACTGGCTGCGCACCGCTCGGCTCCGCAACCGCGCGTGGCCCCGCATGGCCGGCGCCGCCCTCGCCGCGTGGCTCGGATCGGCCGCCGGCGCGGCGACCGCCCCCGGCCCGGCGAGCGCCCCCGGCCCGGCGCCGCTCGAGGCCGGCGCGGGGGCCCAGAGCCGGCCCGCGCCCGGGGCGGCCACGTTCGCGAGAGACGTCGCCCCCCTGCTCGTGACGCACTGCGCCGCATGCCACCAGCCCGGCGGCATCGCCCCGTTCAGCGTGCTGACCTACCACGATGTCCGGCCGTGGGCGCGGGCGATCCGTCAGTCGGTACGCACCCGGTCGATGCCGCCGTGGAAGCCGAGGCCGGGCCACGGCGGCCCGTTCGTGGCCGAGCGGCGGCTGAGCGACGCCGAGATCGACCTCATCGCGGCCTGGGTGGACGCCGGCGCGCCGGAGGGCGATCCGGCGGAGCGGGCGCCGGTGCGGACGGCCGGGGCCGAGGGATGGCGGCTCGGGACCCCGGACCTCGTCGTCGAGATGCCCGAGCCCTACCTGCTCCGCGCGGGGGGCGAGGGGGACGACATCCTCCGCAAGTTCGCGGTCCCCATCCCGGTGCCGGAGACGCGGTACGTGAAGGGCGTGGAGTTCCAGCCCGGGAACCCCCGCGTCGTCCATCACGCCAACCTGAAGATCGACCCGACCCCGGCGTCCCGGCGCCTCGACGCCGAGGACCCCGACCCCGGCTACGAGGGGGTCACCCCGTTCGACGCGCGGTTCCCGTTCGGCTACTTCCTCGGTTGGACGCCGGGGCAGGCCCGCCCGCTCGAGGCCGAGGGCATGGCGTGGCGGCTCGACCCCGGCTCGGACCTGCTGCTCGAGCTCCACCTCACGCCGACGGACGAGCCGCAGCCGGTGCAGCCGCGCGTCGGCTTCTTCTTCGCCGACGAGGCCCCGACCAAGATCCCGTTCACGATACGGCTCGGCAAGCAGGACCTCGACATTCCGCCGGGGGCGGCCGACTACCGCAGCGTGGACCGCTACGTGCTGCCGGTCGACGTCGAGGTGCACGGCGTGCAGCCGCACGCCCACTACCTGGCCGACGAGGTGCGGGGCTGGGCCACCCTGCCCGACGGGAGCCGCCGGCCCCTCATCCGCATCGACGACTGGGACTTCCACTGGCAGGACTTCTACCGCTACCAGACGCCGTTCGTCCTGCCCCGGGGCACCGAGCTGGCGATGGAGTTCATCTACGACAACTCCGCCCGCAACCCCGACAACCGGTTTGCGCCGCCCCGCCGGGTGACCTGGGGCCAGGACTCGTCGAACGAGATGGGCGACCTGTGGATTCAGGTGGTGCCCGTGCGCCCCGCCGATCTGGGACCGCTGACCCGCGACCGGCGGCCGACGGAGCTCGCCGAGGACATCGTGGGGTTCGAGATGGAGCTGGCCGCCGACCCCGACCAGGTGATGATGCACGACGACGTCGCCTCCCTCTACCTGCAGTTCGGGAGGGTCCCGGAGGCGGTGGCCCACTACCGGGAATCGGCCCGGCTGCGGCCCGGGTCGCCGGCCGCCGCCTACAACCTCGGCACGACGCTCCTGCAGGCGGGCGAGCTCGACGAGGCGGCCGTCCACCTCGAGCGGTCGCTGCGGCTCGACCCCGACTACGCCCTCGCCCACAACAACCTCGGCGCCGTCCGCCGGCTGCAGGGCCGGATGGGGGACGCGGTGCGGCACTTCCGGCGGTCGCTGGCGATCCGCCCCGACGACGGGGAAGCGCTCTACAACCTGGCCAACGCGCTGATGATGCAGGGCGCTCCGGACGAGGCGGCCACCCTGTACCGCCGGGCGGTCGAGGCCGCGCCGGACGCCCCCGAGCCGGCGGCGGAGCTGGCGTGGCTGCTCGCGGCCCACCCGGACCCGGCCCGGCGCGACCCCGCCCGCGCCGTCGCCCTCGCGGAACGGGCGGCGTCGCTGACCGGTCACGCCCAGCCGCCCGTGCTCGACGTGCTCGCCGCCGCCTACGCCGCCGCCGGCCGGCTCGACCGCGCCGTCGCCACCGCGGAGAGGGCCCTCGGCCTGGTCCCCGCGAACCGCGGCGACATGGCCGCGGTCATCCGCGAGCGGCTCGAAGGGTACCGCCGGGCCCTGGCGGGGCGGGCCGCACCGGGCCGCTAAGACGAGCATGCCCTCTCGCCATCGACGGCGCCACCAGGCGCCCGGCCTACGAGGGAAAACGGCCCCGGCCGCGCCGGGCCGGGCGGCGGCCGGGCGGCCCGGCGATGACGGGTTCGGGCGGATCGCGCTCGCCATCTTCGGCCTCGCCCTCGCGGTCCGGCTCGTCCACGTCTGGCAGCTCCGCTCGGCCCCGTTCTTCGACCTCGCGATGGGCGACGCGCAGAGCTACCACGCGTGGGGCCTGGAGATCGCGGGCGGGGACTGGATGGGCAGCGAGACCTTCTACCAGGCGCCGCTGTATCCGTACTTCCTCGGGCTCGTCTACACCCTCTTCGGCCCCGGCCTGCTCGCGGTGCGCCTGTGCCAGATCGTGCTGGGCTCGGCCGCCTGCGCCCTGCTCGCGATAGCCGGCCGGCGGCTCTTCTCGAAGGAGGCGGGCATCGTCGCCGGCCTCATGCTCGCGGTCTACGCCCCCGCCATCTTCTTCGACGGCCTGATCCAGAAGACCGCGCTCGGCCTGTTCCTGCTGTGCCTCCTCCTCGCCCTGCTCGCCCGGCTCGTCACCGAGCCGGGCCGGCCCCGGGCGTGGCTGTGGCCCGGCGTGTTGCTCGGCGCCCTCGTGCTGACGCGCGAGAACGCCCTCGTCTTCGCCGCCGTGCTGCTGGGCTGGCTCGTCGTGTCGCGCGATACGGGGCGGCGGCACCTCGCGCGGGCGGGGGCCCTGACCCTCGGGCTGGCCCTCGTGCTGCTGCCGGTGGCGGCGCGGAACCAGGCGGTCGGGGGCGAGCTCCTGCTGACGACGGCCCAGTTCGGACCCAACTTCTACATCGGCAACAACCCCGATGCCGACGGCACCTACCGCCCCCTCGTGCCGGGGCGCGGCGACCCCCGGTTCGAGCGCCGGGACGCGACGCAGATCGCGGAGCGCGAGGTCGAGGCGCCGCTGACACCCGGCGAGGTGTCGAGCTACTGGACGGGCCGGGCGCTCGAGTACGTCCGCACCCAGCCGGGGGACTGGCTGCGGCTGACCGGACGCAAGGTGATGCTGACCCTGAACGGATCGGAGGTGGCCGACACCGAGGACCAGCTCAGCCACGCCGACTGGTCGGTCCCGCTCCGCCTCGCCGGCTACGTCTGGCACTTCGGCCTGCTCGCGCCGCTGGGGGTCGCGGGCATCTGCCTGACGTGGGGCCGGCGCCGGCAGCTACGGCCGTTCCACCTGATGCTCGGGGCCTACGCGGCGAGCGTGGTGCTGTTCGCGGTGATGGGGCGCTACCGCCACCCCCTGGCCCCGCTGCTGATGCTCTTCGCGGCGGCCGGGGCGGCGGCGGTGTGGGAGATGGCGAAGCGCCGGAAGCGGACGGGATGGACCCGGCAGACGGCCTGGGCGGGCGCGACGGCGGCCGGGCTGCTCGTCGTCTGCAACTGGCCGGTGCTCTCGATGAGCGACATGCGGGCCATCACCGCCCTGAACCTGGGGACCGAGCTGCAGGCCGAGGGCCGCCTCGACGAGGCCGTCGAGCAGTACCGGCAGGTGCTCGCCCTGACCCCCGACGACGCCCTCGCCCACAGCAACCTCGGCACCGCCCTCGCCGCCCAGGACCGCCTCGACGAGGCCGTGGGCCACTACGAGCGAGCCCTGGCCCTGGCGCCGGGGGACGCCGACGCCCACTCCAACCTCGGCAACGCCCTGCTCTCGCTGGGCCGCGCCGACGAGGGCGTCGCAAGCCTCCGGCGGGCCCTCGACGTCGACCCCGGCTCGGCCGAGGCCCACGCGGCCCTGGGCATCGCCCTGCACGACGGCGGCGACCTCGTCGACGCGATCGTGCACCTGCGCCGAGCGATCGACCTCGGCGTGGTCACCGCCGAGCTGCACAACCGGCTGGGCATCGCGCTCGGTTCGGCGGGCCGGCTCGACGAGGCGGCGGCCGAGTTCGGCCGCGCCGTCGACCTCGAGCCGGGCCACCTCGACGCCCACGCGAACCTGGGCACCGCCCTCCAGATGCAGGGTCGGCTCGACGAGGCCGTCGCCCGGTTCCGGACCGCGCTGGCCATCGCGCCGGATCACCCGGAGCTGCAGGGCCGGCTCGACGCGGCCCTGGCCGAGCGGGGGGGACGCTGAAGCCTCAGGACTCGACTTCAAGGAGCTTCTTGACATCCTCCCGGGGGATGTTCAGGGTCTCGGCGCGCTCGCTGATCTGCCGGACCTTTTCTTCGAGCGCCTTCTCGACCGCCTTCTCCACCGCCTTCTCGATCGCCTTTTCGACCGCGGCTCTCCTGATGGCCTCGCGCGTCTCGAACATCCTTCTCCCCCAATCGAACAGCGCCGCGAGCGGAACCACGAACGCCCAGTACAAGCGGGAGACCGCGGTTTCGAAGCTCTGGTACGCCCAGGAACTCGATTCCGACCAGATCTGCAGAATCGCGACTCCGGCGAAGCCGACGACGGCGAAACCGAAGGCCTGAACCCCGAAGCCCCGTTCCGACGGATCGTTCATCGAACCGGATTTCTTCATCCCCCGACGCAAATGCAAGTACGCTGCCACGAGGCCCTGTCGGCGCACGCCCCACGACCGCAGAGCCCCTGCCCGTGTTCGACGTCATGACGTCTCCACCGGTCTCCATGGCCTTCGCGCACCCGGCGCCGAAGCCGTGACCGCTACTCCAGCTCGTCGTCCTGCCACGGCGTGCGGCTCGGCTCGCCGCGGAGATAGCGCGCGAGGTTGGCGGACATGCGTTGCACCGCCGCCGACTGCCCCGCCTCGGCCGCGACGGACATCGCGAGGCGCTGCCACTCGACCGCCCCCGCGACCTGTCCCAGCTCGGCGTGGGCCATCGCCATCGTCTCGGCGACGGCGGTGGTGCGGAGGCGCCCGGCCAGGGCTTCGGCCAGGGCCAGCGCGCGGGGGCCGTCGCGCAACGTATCGTCGGGGGCGGCCGCGAGCAGCCGGGCGAGGGCGATGGGGAACGCGGGCTCCCACGGATGCCGGTCGACCCCCACCGCCAACCGGTCGTGCGCCTCGCGGTAGCGCCCCAGCTCGACCAGGGCCAGGACCTCGCCGAAACGGGCGTCGCGGCGGTCGGGGACCTGTTCGTAGTAAGCGAGGGACGCCGCGGCCCGCCCCGACCGGCGTAGCGCCTCGGCGAGGCGGAAGTGCGCCTCCCCGCCGGCGGGGGCCTCGGACGCGGCCAGCGTGAAATGGCCGATGGCCTCTTCCACGCGCCCGCCCGCCTCGCGCACGGCGCCGATGGTGAGCTGGACCCGCGCCGTCAGGGCCGGATCGAGCCGCGACGCCTCCGCGAGGTACGCCACCGCCGTCTCCGAGTCGTCGCCCGAGAGGTGCAGGGCCATCCCCAGGTACCAGTTCAGCATGGGGTCGCCCGGCGCGAGGGCGAGGGCCTGCCGGAACCGGGCGAGGGCCTCCGGCCAGTCGCCGACCACGGCGGCGTCCAGACCCCGCGTCCGGTGGTCGCGGGAGTCGGCCGGGGCGGGCGCGACGGATCCGCCGGCGCCCGCACCCAGGTCGAGCGGGGCGAGCGCGACCGGCGTCAGCGCCGCATCGCCCTCGCGGACGCGATACGCGCGGTCGAGCGCGACGTCGACGTACACGTCCGTCTCCCCGGTCACCGGCCAGGTCACGGCCACCGTCCGGATCCCGGTCGCCGCTCCCAGCCCGATCTCCTGCTGCAGGCTCGACCCCCCGAAGCTGCCGCCGGCCCCAACCGTGACGTGGACCTCCCGCTCGCCGTCCGGGGTGACCGCGGTGACCACGATCCGCGCGCCGATGGCGGCCCGGTTCGTGGCCACCCCCTCCAGCCGCAGGGTCAGCCAGCGGTTGCCGTGGCCGGGGTTCAGGTAGAGGGCGTTCGGGAAGGTGTCGCCCTCGAAGGCGCCGCCGGAGACGTGGTACAGGTCCTGATCGCCGTCGGCGTCGACGTCTCCGAACGACACCCCGTGCCCCTTCTGCAGGTGCCCGAAGCCGCCCGACGAGGTGACGTCCTGGAAGCGCTCTCCCCCGCCGTTCCGGAACATCAGGTTGGGGATGAGCATGCGGTAGTCGGGGTCGCCGGTGCCCAGGTACATGTCGAGGAACCCGTCGTTGTCGAGGTCGCCGAAGTTCGACCCCATGCCCACCATGATCCGGTCCAGGCCCACCGCCGTGGTGACGTCGGTGAACGTGCCGTCGCGGCCGTTGCGATATAGGCGCGGAAGCTGGCCCTGGTGCGGCTGGCCGAGGCGCTCGAGGACGACGTCGGCCAGCCCCCCGCTGAACCCGCTGACGAAGAGGTCCTCCCACCCGTCGTTGTCGTAGTCGAAGAACCACGTGGGGAAGCTCACCGAGGGCCCCTCGACCCCCGCCTCGGCCGCCGCGTCGCGGAACGACCACGCGCCGCCGGGGCCGGGCCCCTCGTTGTGGAGGAGCAGGTTGGGCTCGTCGGGGCGGAGCCGGGTCACGTAGAGATCGAGGCGGCCGTCGTTGTCGTAGTCGCCCCAGACGGCGCCCTTGACGAACCCGACCACCGCCACCCCGGCCTCGGCCGCGACGTCGGTGAACGTGCCGTCGCGGTTGTTGCGGAACAGGCGGGACGGATACACCGACCCGCCCCGGGACGCGGCGGCGCCGCCGGGGGGAACGCGGGACTCGTTGCCGATGAAGAGGTCGACCCACCCGTCGTTGTCGTAGTCGCCCCACGCCGCGGCCTGCGTCGGGGCCGGCATGAAGAGGCCCGCCGCCTCGGTGACGTCGGCGAACGTGCCGTCGCCGTTGTTCCGCAGGAGCGAGTTGGGGTGCCCGGTGTCGAGCCACGCCCCGCGCAGGACCAGCAGATCGAGGAACCCGTCGTTGTCGTAGTCGGCGTGGATGACGTGGAGGCCGCTGACGAGCCCGTCGAGCCCGGCCTCGGTGGTCCGCTCCGTGAAGGTGCCGTCGCCCTCGTTCCGGAAGTACCGCAGCTGGTTGGCGTTCTCCCCCTCCGCCACCGCGAACAGGCCGGCAGACGACGCGACGATGTCGAGGCGCCCGTCCCCGTCGAAGTCGTCCATGACGCTGCCGCCCTTCCGGCCCGCGTCGTCGAGGCCCAGCCGTCCCGCCACGTCGGGGAACCGGCCCACGTCGTGCTCCGCGCGAAACGCCTCGGGAGGCACCAGCCACCGCTCCGGCACGTGGAACGGGTACTCGCCGACCATCATGTAGGCGAGGTTGAGCAGCCACTGCGCGGCCAGCGCGGTCGACTCGTCGGGAGGATCGCCCAGGACGCGGACGTACTCGGCGATGGCCCGACGGGCCGCGCCGGCGTCCGGGTGCACCGCCTCGCGGCCGACCGGCACCGAGCAGCGGCCGGCGGCCGGACCGGAGACGCAGTTGCGCTGCATGGCCACGCGCAGGTGGGACAAGGCGAGGAGCTGCCGCACCGCGCTGACGAACGTGGGCGAGATCGACCGGTCGGCGGCCGCCTCGCGGAGCACGTCATCGAACGCCGCCGCCGCCTCTTCGCTCCGGCCGGCGTAGAGCAGGTACCGCGCGATCTCCGAGCGGTAGCGCAGCAGGTCGGACAGCGCGGCGGGCGGGGCCACCGCGCCCAGGGCCCGGGCCCGCATCGAGCCGGCGTAGGGGTTCGTCCGCGCCGCGGCGGCGGCCATCGCCTCGAGCCGCGCCACCATCGCGGCGGTGCCGGACCGGCCCGCGTCCTCCTGCCCGGCCGCACCCTGAACCGCCGCAAGGACGACGGCGGCAACCACGAGCGCCGCCCGGCGGACGCCACGCCCCCTCATTCGTCCTCCACCCGAACGTCCCGCCGTCACCGCAGCCGCGCCCGCAGGCCGGTCAACTGCGGATGGCCGGGGAGAATCGACAGCGCCTCCGCGAGCCGCTCGCGCGCCTCCGCGACGCGGCCGAGGCCGGCGAGGGCCATCACGTATCCCGTCCACGCGTCCGCGAACCGTGGATCCGCCACCACCACCTGACGGTACTCGGCGAGCGCCGCCTCCGCCCTTCCCGTCACCCGCAACGCGTCGGCGAGGCCGACCCGCGCCTCCAGATAGTCGGGCTGATGCTCGACCGCCTCGCCGAACCGCTCCGCCGCCTCGGGATATCGGCCGTCGAGCGTGGCGATCATGCCGAGGCCGAAGTGCGCCCTCGCGAAGTCCGGAGAGCGGCGGATGGTCTCCTCGAACTGCTCCACCGCGCCCCCGGGGTCTCCCGCCATCATCAACGCCGTGCCGAGCCGGTGCCGCAGGGCGGGGTCGTCCGGGGCCAGCTCCAGTCCCCGGCGAAACAGGTCCTCCGCCGCCGCCGGCTCTCCGTCCTGCATGGCCCGCATCCCGCGCATCTCGTAGGTGAGCGCGCTCTCCAGCACTTCCGAATAGGCGTCCATCAGCGGGTCGGGCACCGCCGCGACGCCACCGCCGCGACGCCGCAGGTGCGCCTCGGCCGCCCCGAGGTCGCCGAGCTGTCGATAGGCCATCGCCAGGGGATAGTGCAGGCTCGTCGCGCGCGCGTCGGCGGACAGTGCACGCGTCAGGTAGTCCGCCGCGCGGGCCGCCTCGCCCTTCGCCAACGCCGCACGCCCCATGCCCGCCAGCGCCGGGGCGAGGCCGGCATCGAGGGTCAACGCGCGCATGAACGCCTCCTCGGCCGCATCCGGGCGGCTCTGGTCGAGCAGGGTGTCGCCCAGCCGGACCAGCGCGGGCAGGTCCGTCGGCCGCAGCTCGTGCGCACGCGCGAAGAGCCCGGCCGCCGCCGCGCGGTCGCCCTCCACGGCGTGGAGATGGCCGAGATAGTACGGCCAGCGCATCTCGTCGGGCGCGAGGTCCATCGCGCTCGCGAAGCAGTCGGCGGCGGCCTCGTGGTACTCGGCGGCCATGAGCACGAGGCCGAGGTCGCCGAAGGCGTCGGCGACCTCGACCGGCGGCGTGCCGGCCTCGGCGAGCGTCGCAGCGAGGCGCTCGTGGCGCTCACGCACCTGACGCTGGACCGATACGGCCACCCCGGAGAGGTCCGGCAGGACGATGGGCTGCCGCGGGCCGCCCGCCCGCATCGCGCGCCCGTCGTCCGGGAGACGCGACACCAGCGCGCTCTCGTCCGGCGCGGCGGCGCAACCGGCCGCGAGAGCCGCTGCGCATGCCAGGAACGCCGTTCCGACCGGGTGTCCCGTCATGTCAGCCGCCCTCGCCTTCCCGCAGCGTCGTGTAGCGGCCGGGAGCAACGTTGCGCCAAGTCTCCGTGCTCCCGCCCGGCCACGTGACGCGCACCTCGACCGGAGCCGACGACGCCCCGAGCCCGATCAGGACGCGCGGATCGTGCGCGGAGGCATAGCTGCCGTCGGAGCGTGCGCGGCGCCACACCCGCGAGCCGTCCTCGAGCACCACCTCCACCCGGGCGCCGATCATGTCGCGCGGCGCATCCCCGCCGACGAGCCGCAGGCCCACCCACCGGTTGTCCTCGCCGATTCGGTTCACGAGCAGCCGCACCGGGCCGGCCCCGTTGCCGACCAGCACGTCGACGTCGCCGTCGTTGTCGACGTCGCCGAACGCGGCGCCCCGGCTCACCTCCGACAAGCGGAACACCTCGCCGGCGCGGTCCGTCACGTCGTCGAAGCGCCCGTCGCCCCGGTTGCGGAACAACAGGTTGCGCTGCTGCAGGGGAAACGGGTTGTCCGGCCCCAGCGCTTCCATGTTGCGGGTGACGTGGCCGTTGACCGAGAACAGGTCCAGCCAACCGTCGTTGTCGAAGTCGAGCCAGGCGGTCCCGAAACCGGTATAGGGCAGGCTGGGCAGACGTATGAACGCCTGCATGCTCCGCTCCTCGAACAGGCCGGAGCCGTCGTTGACGTAGAGCGTGCTGCCCTGACCGATGAGCTCGGTGACGAACAGGTCCTCGTCACCGTCGTTGTCGAAGTCGCCGGCATCGACGCCCATGTCCGCCTTGGCCTCGCCGGCCGCTCCCACCGCCGCCCCCCACAAGGGCGCCCGGTTGACGAAGGTGCCGTCGCGCCGGTTGATCCACAGCTGATTCTCCTGCTGATCGTTGGCGACGAAGATGTCCGTCCAGCCGTCGTTGTCGAAGTCCGCCGTCGACACCCCGAGGGCCGGACCGAACTCGTAGGCGACGCCGGCCTCCGCCGTCGCGTCGACGAACGTGCCGTCGCCGCGATTGCGATACAGGCGATCGGGCTGGGCGCGATAGACCTCGGGCGGGCAGTAGTCGGGCGGTCCCGAGCGGTTGAAGCACGGGATGTGGGTATCGAGGTTGAAGCTCAGGTAGTTGCCGACGAAGAGGTCCAGCCACCCGTCGCGGTCGTAGTCGAGAAAGGCGGCCGACACCCCCCAGCGGTCGGGATCGTGGGTGCCGCTCTCTTCCGACACGTCCGAGAACGTCCCGTCGCCGTTGTTCCGGAACAGCCGGTTACGCTCGAACCCGGTCAAATAGAGGTCGACCCAGCCGTCGTTGTCGTAGTCGCCGGCCGCGACCCCCATGCCGTGCCCCCCCGCGTCCAGCCCGCTCCCGGCCGACACGTCCGTGAACCGCAGCCGGGGGCCGTCCGGCGACGGCTCCAGATCGTTGCGGTAGAGGCGGTCGGTGAGCGGGCCCTCCGGCGGCGGGATCAGCGGGTCGCCGCTTCCCAGCGTGCGCCCCTGCGTCACATGGACGTCGAGGTCGCCGTCGTTGTCGTAGTCGAGCAACGCCACGCCGGGGCCCATGATCTCGGTCTGATGGAAGTTGCCCGTCATGCCGTTGAAGTGCACGAAGTCGAGCCCCGCCGCCGCCGCGCCCTCCGCGAACCACTCGCCGGGGGCCGGCCCGCCGGGGGCGTCGGCTCCCCGGGGCGCGCCGCCGGCGGTGGAGCCCGACGGCGGAGCGCAGCCTCCCGCCACGCACGCCGCCGCCAGGCACAGGAGCCTCCCGACGACGGCCATCCGGGTCGATTGTCGTTGCGTCACGCGGGTCGCACTCACCTCGGCGATCGGGAAGTCGCAGGCCGAGGCTCGATTATCCCACCGCCGGCCGGACACCTGCAATCAAGCCGCCGGCCGCGGCCGGCCCGGAGTCCGCGAGGAAATCGCCCCCGGGCGGCCTGGACTTCGGACGCCGGCCGGCCTCGACCGGGTCCTGTAACATGATGAGACAGGAGGCAACTTGACCACGACGACGCTCGACCGTAGCGACCTGGAGACCCTGCGTGCCCGCGAGAAGCAGTTGACCGCCGCTCACCATGGCTTCCGCGCCGCCGGTCTGTCCCTCGACCTGACCCGCGGCAAGCCGAGCCCGGCCCAGCTCGCCCTGTCCGACGACCTCGACGCGGAGAACGGGCCGTTCGCGGCCGCCGACGGGACCGACGTCCGGAACTACGGCGGGCTCGACGGCCTGCCGGAGGCCCGGCAACTGGGCGCGGAATGGCTCGGCGTGCGTCCCGACGAGGTGATCGCCGGTGGCAACAGCAGCCTCACCCTGATGTACCTGTATCTCCTGAACGCCTGGCTTCACGGCCCGGCCGGGCCGGACGGCGCGTGGCGGAAGTCCGGCACGGCGCGGTTCCTCTGTCCGGTGCCCGGGTACGACCGCCACTTCGCGATTCTCGAGGATCTCGGCATCGAGATGGTCAACGTGCCGATGCGCGACGACGGCCCCGACATGGATCAGGTCGAGGCGCGCCTGCGCTCCGACGCCTCCATCCGGGGCATCTGGTGCGTGCCGAAGTACTCCAATCCAGGCGGACAGGTCTATTCCGAGGCCGCCGTGGACCGTCTCGCCAGGCTCGCCGTCATCGCCGGCCCGCACTTCCGCATCCTGTGCGACAACGCCTATGCCGTCCACGATCTCGACGACGAGCCGCCGCCGCTGGCCAACCTCATGGATGCGTGCCGGCGCCACGGCACCGAAGACTGCCTGGTGCTCTTCGCGTCGACGTCCAAGGTCACCCGCGCCGGGGCCGGCATCAGCTTCATGGGCGGTTCACCGGCCACCCTCGACTGGTTTCGGCGTCGGATGCAGGTCGTGACCATCGGACCGGACAAGGTCAACCAGCTTCGGCACGTCCGGTTCCTGCGCGACATGGATCACGTGCGGGCGCACATGCGGAAGCACGCAGCGATCCTGCGCCCCAAGTTCGAGCTGGTGTTCCGACGGCTGTCGGAGGCATTGGGTGGAACCGGGACCGGTTCCTGGACGACGCCGCGCGGGGGCTACTTCCTTTCGTTCGACGCCCGTCCCGGCCTCGCCGGCGAGATCGTCCAACTCTCGGCCCGCGCCGGCGTGAAGCTGACCCCGGCCGGGGCCACCTTTCCCTATGGGCGGGATCCCGACGATTCCAACATTCGGCTCGCGCCGACGTTTCCGGAGCTCGCCGATCTCGATCAGGCAATGCGGGTATTCGTGGTGTGCGTCGAGCTCGCCTCGGTCAGACAGACCCTGGAGGACCGATAGCAGCGTCCCCTCGGCGACGACAGGCCATCGGGTCGACGATGGGATTGGACCGGTCGTAGATCCTGTGGAGGAACGCCGCCCTCCACTCGGGCTGGAACCGCCGTGCTCGCCCGAGCCCGGCGCCGGCCATACGGCCGGCGCGCCCCCGGGAGACCGGCCGCGCGCTACTTCCCGGACTTTCCGGACTTTTTTCTCCGCGCTGCCCAGTATGCGGTCATCCGCTCGGACACCGCTTTCTTTTCTTCGGGCGTCATCTGACGACGCTTTCTCCTCGGCTTGTCCTCGGACGCGGTCTCCGCGGGCGCGGCGACGGGCGCCGGCTTCCGCGGTGAAGGAGACCGCCGGGCCCTGCGCCTGGGTTGCGGGGCGGGGTCTCCCAGCATCTTCTCGACATCGCTCAACGCCTTGATCTCGGCCTCGAGGCGCTCGATCTGGCTCTGCCGTTCGGCAATTGCGTCTGCTATGACACTCATGGGGCTAAAGGGTAGCGGCACATAACACGGATTGTCAAACGCATTTGCAGTCGGCGGGGCGCGGGGTGAGGGAGAGCCGCCGCCTCGCGTGGGCGGAACGGATGAGAAACCGACGCGGTTGTGGTAACTTAGTCTCGTGCCGCGGTGAGCGTCGGGGCGTGGCGCAGCCTGGTAGCGCGCCTGCTTTGGGAGCAGGAGGCCCCCGGTTCGAACCCGGGCGCCCCGACCAGTCTTCGCGGCCAGCACGGATGCGGCGAGGTCAGCCCATCGCGTCTCTCGCTCCCGGCGCCCCCTCCTCGGCGTCGGCCGCATCCCGACCCCCGGACCCGGGCGGCAGGCCAGGGCTCGCGCCGCCGGACGGCGCGGCTACCGAAAGAAGGCGACGCCGTGCCACGACTCGCCGGCGGCCAGCTCCCACCGTCCGGCCCGGACCTGCTCGACCCTCGTCAGCGTATTGTCGAACACGACCGTCCGCGGACTCACTGCGCCGCTCTCGGCGAGATCGGCGAACCGCTCCCGGGACACTCTCGCGATGCCGGCCTCGTCGCGATAGAGCACCGGCGCATGGTTCACGAGCTCGACGCCCATCTCGGCCTGCAGCCCCTTCATGCGGCGCACCAGGGCGTCGACGGAGCAGCCGGACGCGCCGGCCGACCGCTCGTCGACGGCCACGAAGACGAACTGGTCGTACCGTACGTCGCGGGCCGCCCTCAAGGGAACGTCGTGCGCGGCCCACTGGTCGATGAAGGCGTCCACCTCGCCGGTAACGCGCGCTCGCTCGCCGGCGGCCAGCGGACGCTCGGCCGCGAAGATCCACACGCGCGCTTCCGGCGGCAACTCATCGAAGGTGACTCGTGGCATGTCGCAAAACCTCCCCGGACCCCGGTCTGGCCCGCCCATCGTCGCCTACGGCTCCGCCGGGCGCCCAACCAATCCTACAGGAGTCTGCACCGTTCTACGGCGCGAACTCCTGGCCCGCCCATCGTCGCCTTCGGCTCCGCCGGGCGCCCAACCAACCCTACAGGAGTCTGCACCGTTCTACGGCGCAGACTCCTAGACCGGCTCCTTCACGGTGACCGCGTCGAGGAACGGCATCATCCCCCTGAGCTCGGCCCCGACCTTCTCGATCCGATGCTCCTGCTCGGCCCGCCGCTGCGCCATGAACCAGGACCGGCCGGCCTTGTCCTCGGCGATCCACTTGTCGGCGTAGACCCCGTCCTGGATGTCCTTCAGAATGCCCCGCATCGCCTCGCGGGTGGCGTCGGTCACGACCCGCGGACCGCCGGTGTAGTCGCCGTGCTCGGCGGTGTCGCTGACCGAGTAGCGCATGTAGTTGAGCCCGCCGCGGTAGATGAGGTCCACGATGAGCTTCAGCTCGTGCATGCACTCGAAGTACGCCACCTCCGGCTGGTAGCCGGCCTCCACCAGCGTCTCGAAGCCCGCCTTGATGAGCGAGCTGACGCCTCCGCACAGAACCGTCTGCTCGCCGAACAGGTCAGTCTCGGTTTCTTCCGCGAAGGTCGTCTCGATGACGCCGGCCCGCGTCAGGCCGAGGCCCTTCGCGTAGGACAGGGCCAGCGGCTTCGCGCTCCCCGTCGCATCCTGCTCGACCGCGATCAGGGCCGGCGTGCCCCCGCCCTCGAGAAACACCTCGCGCACGCGGTGACCCGGGGCCTTGGGCGCGATCAACGTGACGTCGACGTCCGGCGGCGGGGTGATGGTCTTGAAGCGGATGTTGAAGCCGTGGGCGAACATCAGCATGTCGCCGGGCGCGAGATTGGAAGCGATCGACTGGTCATAGATGGCCCGCTGCTTCGTATCGGGCGCGAGAATCATGATCACGTCGGCCCAGGCCGCCGCCTCGGCGCCGCTCTTCACCGTCAGCCCGTCCGCTTCCGCCCGGGCGCGGGAACGGCTGCCCTCCGCCAGCGCCACCTGCACCGGGACCCCGCTGTCCTTCAGGTTCAGCGCATGGGCATGGCCCTGGGAACCGTAGCCGAAGACGGCGACCTTCCTGCCCTGTATGAGAGAGAGATCCGCCGAGTCGTCGTAGTGAATCGTTGCCATTCTGCTTCCGCCTCGTCAGTGGGAATGATCCCGAGGGTCTCGGGACGGGACTACCGGGTTGCGCCGATTACACGGAATAGGAAACGTGGTCGCCGGGCTCGACCTCGGCCGGGGCGTCGGTCGTCTCCGTCGCCACGCCCTGCTGTCCCCGCGACATGGCGACCCGACCGGTCCGCACTATCTCGAGCACGCCGTAGGGCTGCAGGACGCCCAGCAGCCCGTCGATCTTGTCCTCGGTGCCGGTCGCCTCGACGATCAGCGACTCGGGCGCCACGTCGACGACACGGCCCCGGAACGTATCCACGATCTGCATGACCTGGGTCCGCGTGTCCTGGGTCGCCGCCACCCTGATGAGCGTGAGGTCCCGGATGACGGCCGCGTCGCCGGTCAGGTCGGTGACCCGCAGGACGTTCACGAGCTTGTACAGGTTGGCTTCGAGGCGCCTCGCGCCGTTGTCGTCGGTGTCGACGACGATGGTCATGCGTGACACGCCGGCCACCTCGGTGCGGCCCACCGTCAGCGACTCGATGTTGAACGCCCGGCGGCGAAACAGCGACGCCACCCGGTTCAGCACCCCGGGCTTGTCTTCGACGTGCACGACAAAGGTACGCCGCATGTTCCTCCCGGGTCGGTTGCGCCGCACGGGGAGTCCGTGGTGCGCTGGCCCGTCAATCGTCGCCTGACGCCTCCGCCTGGCGCCCAAGCCAATCCTGCAGGAGTCCGCGCCGTTCCGCGGCGCAGACGCCTAGTCGTCCGCCGTCTCGACGATGGGGCTCGGGCTCGGCCGCCGGATCATCGCATGCAGGTCGGCGCCGGCCGGCACCATCGGATAGACGGTGTCCTCCTGCTCGACCCGGAAGTCGATGACCACCGCGCCGGGCTCGGCGCGTGCCATCGCCACCGTCGGCTCGACCTCCCGGCGCCGCGACACCGTCGCGCTGCGGAGGCCGAAGGCCTCGCCCAGCTTCGCGAAGTCGGGGCTGAGCAACGGCGTGGCCGCGTAGCGCCGCTCGTAGAAGAACTCCTGCCACTGCCGCACCATGCCCAGATAGCCGTTGTTGATGATGGCCACGTTGACCTTCACCTTCTCCTGCGCGATGGTGGCCAGCTCGCACATCGTCATCTGGAAGCCGCCGTCGCCCACGATCGCCCACACCTCGGCCTCGGGCCGCGCGAGCTTGGCGCCGATCGCGGCGGGCAGGGCGAACCCCATCGTCCCGAGCCCGCCCGACGTGATGAGCGACCGCGGCTCCTGGTGATGGTAGTACTGCGCCTCCCACATCTGGTGCTGGCCGACGTCGGTCACCACCACCGCCTTGCCCTCGGTCATGCGCCAGATGTCGTTGATGACGTGGGCGGCGTACAGATGCCCGCTGTCGGGCAGGTTCTGCACGTCGCGGACCGCCGAATCGCCCTTCATCTCCCCGATCGAGTCGAGCCATGCGCCACGGTCGCCGGCCTCGATCCGCGGCAGCAGCTCCCGCAGCACGTTCGACAGGTCGCCGGCCAGGGTGACGTCGACGATGACGTTCTTGTTGAACTCGGCGGGGTCGATGTCGACGTGGATCTTCCTCGCGTTCGGCGCGTACGTCCTGACGTTGCCGGTGACCCGGTCGTCGAAGCGCATGCCGAACGCGAGCAGGAGGTCTGCCTCCTGGATGGCCTGGTTCACCCACGCCTCGCCGTGCATCCCCATCATGCCCAGGTTCAGGGGATGCAGCGCCGGGAACGATCCGATGCCGAGCAACGTCATGGCGACGGGGATGTTGGCCCGCTCGGCGAACTCGCGCACCAGGTCCATCGCGCCCGACAGCATCACGCCGTGTCCGGCGAAGATGATCGGCCGCTTGGCGCCGTTGATCAGGTCCACCGCCTTCCGGCGCTCGGCGTCCGGCGCGCGAAGCTCGGGCCGGTAGCCGGGCAGGCGCACGGGGCTGCCGTCCCAGACGAACTCGGCCGAGGCCTGCTGGGCGTCCTTGGTGATGTCCACCAGCACCGGCCCGGGGCGGCCGGAGCGCGCGACATAGAACGCCTCGTGGATGGTCGGCGCCACCTCGGACACCTTCGAGACCAGGTAGTTGTGCTTCGTGATGGGAAGGGTGACGCCGGTGACGTCGGTTTCCTGGAAGGCGTCCGACCCGATGAGCCGGCTGCCCACCTGACCCGTGATGCAGACGATGGGCGAGGAATCGAGCATCGCGGTGGCGATGCCCGTGACCATGTTGGTGGCGCCGGGCCCGGACGTGGCCACCGCCACCCCGACCTCGCCGCTCGCCCTCGCATAGCCGTCGGCCATGTGGGTCGCCCCCTGCTCGTGCCGCACCAGGACATGGCGGACGGGGTACTCCAGCATGGCGTCGTAGGCGGGCAGAATCGCGCCGCCCGGATAACCGAACACCGTGGTCACCCCCTCGCGGACGAGAGACTCCCACAGAATCTGCGCGCCGGTTCTCATGTTCCCCATTGGTCCGTACCCGTCGACGGAAGAAGCAGCCTCCGCGCCCTCACGCCGTCGTCACCGCACCTTCGGCCGCCGACCCCACGAGGCGGCAGTACTTCGCCATCACGCCGGTCGCGAAACGCGGCGCCGGGGCCTCCCAGCCGCGCATGCGCGCGGCGATCTCCGCCTCGTCGACCTCGACCCGCAACTCGCGCGCCTGAAGATCGAACACGATGATATCGCCGTCGCGCACCGCCGCGATCGGCCCGCCCCGCGCCGCCTCCGGCGCCACGTGCCCCGCCATGAGCCCGCGGGTGGCGCCCGAGAACCGGCCGTCGGTCAGCAACGCGACCGAATCGCCGAGACCGGCCCCGACGATGGCCGCGGTGACCGCCAGCATCTCGCGCATGCCGGGTCCCCCGCGCGGCCCCTCGTAACGAATCACGACGACGTCTCCGGGCCGGAGCGCGCCCTTCTCCACCGCCTCGAAGCAGGCCTCCTCGCTGTCGAACACCCGCGCCGGGCCGCGGTGCTTCCGGTCGCCGTAGCCGCCGGCCACCTTGACGACGCATCCGTCGGGCGCGAGGTTGCCCTTCAGGATGACGAGCCCGCCTGTGGGGGTTATCGGCTCGGACACCGGCCGCACCACCTCCTGACCGGGGGCCTCGGCCGCCGCCTGCGCCTCCTCGCCGATGGTGCGGCCGGTGACCGTGATCTGGTCGGACTGCAACACGCGCGCCTCCTGCAGCCGGTGCGCGAGCAGGCGGGTCCCGCCGGCCCGGTACAGATCGGTGGCCACGAAGCGGCCTCCGGGCTTCAGATCGGCGAGCAGGGGCGTCGTGCGGCTGATACGGTCGAAGTCGTCGATCGAAATGTCGACCTCCGCTTCGCGCGCGATCGCCAGCAGGTGGAGCACCGCGTTGGTCGAGCCCCCGGTGGCGGCCACCGACGCGATGCCGTTCTCGAGCGCGGCCCGGGTCATGATCTGCCTCGGCCGGCGGTCCGCCTCGACCAGGTCCATGATGAGCCTCCCCGTTTCGCGGGCCACGACGTCCTTCTCTTCGTCCATCGCCGGCACCGCGTTGTGGCTCATCGGCGAGATGCCGATCAGCTCGCACACCGTCGCCATGGTGTTGGCGGTGAACTGGCCGCCGCACGCGCCGGGGCCGGGGCACGCGGCGTCCTCGAGCGCCTTCAACCGGGCGTCGGTCATCATGCCCGCCGCGTGCGCGCCCACCGCCTCGAAGACGTCCTGGATGGTGACGTCGTGGTCCTCCCACCGCCCCGGCGCGATGGAGCCGCCGTAGAGCACGAGGCCGGGGATGTCGAGCCGCGCTACCGCCATCACCCCCCCGGGGATGGTCTTGTCGCAGCCCACGAGCACCACGAGCCCGTCGAAGAGGTTGCCGCGGGCGACGAGCTCGATGGAGTCAGCGATGACCTCGCGGCTCACCAGGGAGGCGCGCATGCCGTCGCTGCCCATGGTGATGCCGTCGGAGATGGACACCGTGTTGAACTCCATCGGCGTGCCCCCGGCGGCACGGATCCCGTCCTTGATGCGCTCCCCGAGCCGCCGCAGGTGGAAGTTGCACGGCCCGATCTCGATCCACGTGTTCGCGACCCCGATGATCGGCCGGCCCAGCGCCTCGTCGTCGAAGCCGACCGCCTTCAGCATCGACCGGGCGGGTGCGCGGGACGGGCCGTCGGTGATCGCGCCGCTGCGGGTCTTGCCTGGCCTGGCGGTCATGTGCGTGAGCCTTCCGACAAAAAAAAGGCCATCACCCGACCGTGGATGATGGCCCTCGAATCTGCTGTGTCCGTCGAGTACATCATCCACTGGCGGCCGGCGCAATGATGGCGCCGGCGCCGTGAACGCCGACCACGACGGAGCAACGGGAAGCGCGAGCCATGGGCATTCGGGACTTCGGAAACGGGGCTCTATTCTAGCGCGCTCCCGGAGCCGGGCTCAAGGGGTTCCTTGGCCGCCTTCGGTCGCCGTCTCCGATTGGGCTCCGTGCAGGCAGCCCGCCAATCGCCGCCTTCGGCTCCGCTTGGCGCCCGGCCGGCCCTGGCGGGGTCCACGCCGGCCTGCGGGACAGACTCCCGGCTCGGCCCCGCCGTGCCGGTTCACCGTTTCGGCAGCGGCTCGCCCTCGGGCACGAAGCGCAACGCCACGCCGTTGTTGCAGTACCGCTTGCCGGTCGGCTGCGGCCCGTCCGGAAAGACGTGCCCCTGGTGCCCCCCGCAGCGGGCGCAGTGGTACTCGGTCCGCGGCAGGATCATCTTGAAGTCGCGCTTCGTGCCGAGGCTGCCCGCGATCGGCTCGAAGAAGCTCGGCCAGCCGGTGCCGCTCTCGTACTTCGTCGCCGACTCGAACAGCGGCTGATGGCAGGCGGCGCACACGAACGTCCCGGCGCGCTTCTCGTGGTTCAGCGGGCTCGACCCGGGCGGCTCGGTCGCCTCCCGGAAGAGCACCGCGAACGACTCCGCCGGGAGCAGCGCACGCCACTCCTCCAGCGTCTTCTTCGAGGTTGGAGTCGTCTCGGTCGAGGCTGGGCTCGTCTCGGTCATGACCGTCTCCCTCTCGGGAGAATACCACCCCCGCCGGGCGTCTCGACGGCGCGCCCCGCAACCGCCGCCGGCGGCGTCGTTCGCCGCGGGGCGGCCCGAGCCCGGCAAGGCTTGCGCCCCCACCCCCGCGGCGTGAGGTCCCGGCGCGAGTCGGCGAGCGGCGAGAGGCCGCCGCACGGCGCCGCCGGGAAACGGGCGGATTCCGGGTCAACCGGGGTTGACGACGGCACGAAGACGCGATTCCCCACCGAGTCACGCGCCATCCCTTGCATCCGACTCGACCGGCGGGCCGGCGAGCCCGACGCCGACGGTTGCCCGACGCCTGGGCGCGCGCCGGCGGCCGACCGGGCGCGAAACCACCGACCTCCCGGTTCTCGCGGCGTTTCGCCCGCCCGCTCCGCGTGGCACGACCCTTGTATTCGTTTCGTGCACGGGCGGCCGAGCCGGTTCGACGCCCGGAAGCGCGGCATGACGCCGCGCCGAACGCGAGGAGGTCGACCATGAAGACACGCAAGTCAGCGGCGGCGGCGACGCTGACCGCGCCGCAGTTCGCCGCCGAAACCTCGCGGTCGAAGTACGCGACGATTGTGTTGCAGATCGCATATCCTGGGAGATAATCATGCAGAAACGAACACTACTGGCCGTGTCGACGTTGACCGCCCTCCTGCTCTCGATCGTGGCGCTGCAGACGGCCCCGATGGGTGCGGCGGAGTTCGCAGCTCACGCGCAGGCCGCACCGGACGCGCCGCTGTCGGTGGAGGCACCCGCCGCCCCGCAGTGGGGGTACGCGTGGGGAATGGAAGGCGAAGACGCCGCGGCTTTCGGAACCGCCGGGGTCCTCACGTGCGTGTGGTTCATGTGGGTCGGCGCCATAGCGTGCGGACTCACCGGCGTGGCCTGATCGCCGCAGGCTGCCGGTGACAGCCATGAGAATCGAAGCGAACGGAGGTTGACGTGGAGAGGCTAGGCAGATGGTCCCGATCGTGGTCGATGCTGCTCGCGGCCAACGTCCTACTCTTCGGTCTCGCGGCCTGCGCCGGCTGGATCAGCGCCGATCGCAGAGGAGAACAGGTCCAGGTGCGCCCGTCCGCCGACATCACCGGCGACCGCATCCGCTCGGACGCCGCGTACATTCTGCGCAGCAACCTGCGGGTCGCGGGGGGACTGCTGGCAGGCGCGTGCACGCTGGGCCTGTTGACTCTTGTCGGACTACTGTACAACGCATTCCACTTGGGATACGGCCTGTCCGCCCTGACTCGGGGCGCCGCGGAGATCCTGCCGTTTCTGGCCAGCTACGTACCGCTCGAATTCCTGGCGTTGATACTCGTCGCCACCGCTACGCAGCATCTGTCCTGGGGGGTGGTCCGAGGCTTGGCGACGGGAGAACCGGTACGCTTCAGTGCGGGGGCCGTCAGTCTCATCATCGGCGGCGTCCTGCTCGTGGTCGCCGCCATCGTCGAAGCGAGCGTGATGCCCGCGATTGCCGCGGTCACAGGGCAGGCGCGGCCATGAGGCACCCCATGAATGATGTCGTCGTCGAGCTGAGCGATATCCGGCGGCGGTTCCCCGGCTTCGAACTGGGCCCGCTCTCACTCCAGTTGCGCCCAGGCCGCGTATACGGCCTGCTCGGACCAAACGGCGCCGGCAAGACGACACTGCTCGACATCGTCGGGCTGCAGCTCAAGCCCACCGGCGGCCTCCTCCGGACGGGCGGCGAGCCGATCGGGTGGGGCTCGCTCCGCTGGAAGACCCGGCTGAGCTACGTGCGGGAGGTCGTGCCGTTCTACAGCGAGCTCACCATCGCCGAGACGCTCAGGCTCGCGTCACGCCTCTACGACGCCTGGGATCCGGCTCTGGCGGCCAGACTCGTCGATACGCTGGATCTGCCCGTGGACCGGCAGGTCGGCAAGCTGTCGAAGGGCACGAAGGTCAAGCTTGGCGTTGCGAGCGCGGTCGCCCATCGCGCCGACCTCCTCCTGCTCGATGAGCCCACCGCCGGCCTCGACCCCACGGTCCGGGCGAACGTACAGGACATCGTCCGGTCCCTGGTGCAGCAGCATCCGCGCCTCTGCGTGGTCCTCTCGTCGCACATCTTCGAGGACATCGAAGAGACGGCCACCGACATCCTGATACTGCGGAACGGCCGTTTCGTCTTCGAGACCACGGCCGACCTCTTGCGGGTGTCAACTCTGTATCGCACCGACACCGCGAATGCCCTGGACCCCTCGCCGGACCTGCTCGCTCGCTGGATCCACAAGAACGAGGAGTGGCGGCTCGTGCTCGGGAACAGCGCGCTCGATGCGGCTCTGCGGCAGCGCGCCGATCATGTCGAGGAGCGCCCGTCGAGCCTGCTCGCCGCCGTGTATCACGGCACGGGCCGCCCTTCCGGAGACCGACGATGAACGCGAGAACGCTCTGGATCCTGATCGCCAAGGACATCCGGCTGCACGGCCGGCCGCTGTTGTTGGTCTTCGCCGGCATTCTCTCCTTTGTCGGCCTCGTCATTCGCTTCATCCCGAGCGAAGCGTCACCGGTGGGGTTCGTTGCCAACGTCAACATGATCATCCCCCTGCTGTTCGGCGAGTGGCTCATCGCGCGCGAACGTTCGACCCGCTCTTTCGCCTGGCTGCGGTCCCTGCCGCTGGACGATCGAACCCTCGCTCTCAGCAAGTTTCTCTTCGCGTCCGCCTGCGGCGTGGTGCTGTGGACGGTGTCGTCAGGGCTGTTCGCGCGGGAGGCATGGCAGTCCCGGGGCGTGGCGCCGGTCACACTGTGCGCCCTCCTGGCATTCGGCGCGCTCTGCGTCGCAACGAGATGGCGTATCAACTGGCATCTGGCGCACGCGGTTCCGTTCGGGATCCTGGGCATGTTGCTGCTGTTGGGCATGCTGGTCGCCGGTGACGGCACCGCGGCGCGCGCGGAACTCATCGCTTTCTGGAACGCACCCTACGGTCCTCCCCTCATGGCAGCCGCCCTTCTGCTGGTCTACCTGGGCATCATCTGGAACACGATCCGGTGGGTCGAACGGGCCGACACGTGGCAGCTCGTCGACTGATGCGGGAAAGGAACTGGCCATGCACCTTCTGTTCTGGAGTCCGGTTCGCTTCTTCGAGACCCGCCGCGCCGGCGGTCTGCACTGGCTCGCCGCAGCCGGCGCGCTCGTGATGTGCGCCACCCTGCAAACCGTCAGCGGCTCCATGTCCCTCGCCAAGACGCTCCCGGAGATGGAAAGGATCATGGCGCTCGTCGAGACCCCGTTCACCGAGTTCCCCGTCCAGGGTCTGGCGATCGTCGGGGGTCTCGTGGGCTACCCGATGTTCTACGGCATGATGCTGCTCGCGGTGCTGGCCATCGACATCCTGGCCAGCGGGTCGGAGCAACCGCGTCTGCTGGCCAAGTTCACGGCCGTCAGCTTCTACACCCAGGTGCCGTGGTGCGTCGTGATGATCGCGATCGCCTGGTACTGGACGCCGGAGCCCATGCGCGTGCCGGTGGGCGCCTCGAACACGGAGATCATCGAAGCGCTCGCCGACCATCAGCGCAGCCTGCAGTCGGGACCGTTGCTGTCGACAGGACGGCTGTTGGAACACTACTCCAACCTCTGGCTCGCGGCGGTGCTCGCCGTCGCCCTCAAAGTGGTCGGATCGCTGTCCGTCCGCGCCACCTTCGCGGTCGGAGCCGTCCTGTTCGTCATCTGCATGGCGGGTCCGATCTTCAACTTCGTGCTCGAGAGCCTGCGTTGACCGACGTGCTTCAGCGCCACGCTGAGCGCGCGGGGTTCGTCGAGGTTCCGGCCGACCTCGTCTTCGATGCCGAGCGCGAACGCCCTCGGCTCGTCCGCGCCGTCGAGCGCCGGTGCCCGCCCGTTCGCGCCATCCTCGCCGGGCTGCGGCGGCGGCTGCCTGTCGCCCGCCACGCCGGCGAGGGCGTCGGGGGGCAGTTCTACCGGCTGCCACGCCACCACCGGCGCGTCTGCTGCGTCATCCCCGACGTGGACGGACCGGAGCGGCTCTGGGAGGGCGACGTCATCGCCTTCGAGGGCAGCGAGCCGTTGATGGCCGACTTCGACGACTACCTGCGGTGGATGGTGACCACGCCGTTTCGGGACGGCGATCTCCCCATCGGACTGCACCTCCCCCTCGTCGCCGGCGTCCCGCCCGGCGCGATGCCCCTCGATGAGTGCGACCGAGCCCAGCGGCTGGCCGCGGCGTTGCACGAGCGCCACCTGACGCTCTACGGCGAGCTCGCGCGAGCGCCGGTTCCCCTCGCGGTGCATCGATGGCCGGCAGAGGACACGGCCCGCTACGTGGAGGCCCTGCGCTGGCGTCTGCCGGGACCGGCCTTCGAACGCGCCGCCGCCCGCGCCCGCCCGGGATGCGGGGTCTCGGTGTGGTACTGCCCCGCGCCGCCGATGCGCGTCGACGACCTGGTGTATCTGGCCGCCACGGACCCGCAACTGCGGCCGGCGCCGGACGCCGGCGAGGAGACCGTCGCGGGCTGGTGCCGCCAGTTCGCCCGGCTGCTGCACCTGGGGTTCATGCCGTTCGCGCCCTGGAACGCGGCCCGCGGATCCTGCGTGGACGCCGCCAGCGCGTGCATCGACGGGGGGTTCGCGGACCTCTCGACCCTCGTGCCTTTCGAGTCGATTCCCGACGACGGGTGCTTCCGGCGCAGCCTGCTCGACAGCATCCGGAGGCTCTCGCGGACGGTAGCCGTCTTCACAGGCGCGCTGGGCGCCCGGCCGGCCACTCAGGAGGACCCGCACCTCGACTGGCTGACCCTGACGTTCCTGAGTCCCCGCCTGCTCGATCAGCTCGAGCGGGAGGCGCCGGCCGGGGCCGCGCTCGATTGGCGAATCTCGTCCTGCTTCAGGCTCGACCGCCTCGAGGACCTGGCCGCCGCGACGGCGGGGGCTCCGCCGCTGTTCCGGCCCTATCGACCCGCCCCGTCCGCCGGATGAACGGCAGGAGTCTGCGCCGTGGAACGGCGCGGGCTCCTGGAGGATTGGTTGGGCGGTGAGCGGAGCCCTGGGCGACGCTCTCCGGGCCAGGCGCCTGCGCGACAAGCACGCGAACAGGGATGTGGTCGGGCAAGCGACGACGAAAGGAACCGTTGTCAGGAGCGGCGGGGTCACGGCACGCCGCCGGTGTCCCATTTCCCCCTTCTACCAGTGTGATAGGATGGCCATTGTTCCAATGCAGATCATGGATTTCGTCGCAGCCATGGGTGCAGTCGCAGCTCTCCTGGCTGCGGTCTTCGGGTACGTCAACGGACGAGACATCAGAGAGCTCAAGGGACGCGTCGAGGAGATCAGCCGCATCCTGACCGAGCACGTCAGCGCTCCCGGCCTTCACCGATAAGGCGATTCTCGCCGCGGGGCACCCGGCCCGCCATGGCTGTACGCGACACCGAGACCGGACCCGCTTTCCCGCCAGACGATTCCTCCGAGCCGAGGACCGGGCTCGACAAGCCTCGACACCGTTCGATCGGCCTCTGGCTGGTCATGGCCGCGCTCGGCCTGTGGCTCGGCGTGATGCTGCTCATGGTGGGGCCGGAGGATTCGCCCGAGGCGCCGGCCGCCGGCTCTTCGAGCCAGGCCGGCGTGGCGCCCGGGCTCGCGGCCGCCCCCGCCGCTGCCGGCGTGGAGGACGCGCCGCGGCGTCGATCGGCCGAGCCGCGCCTGATTCCCGCCTCCCTCCGCGACCCCGCCCCCGGCTTCGCCCTGCCGGACATGGAGGGGGGCACGGCGACCCTGGCCGACTACTCGGGACGGGTGCTGCTGCTGAATTTCTGGGCGACCTGGTGCCTGCCCTGCCGGGCCGAGATGCCGTGGTTCGTCGATTTTCAGACCCGGTTCGGCGACGACGGCTTCGCCGTTCTCGGCGTCTCGGTGGACGAGACGGGGCGCGACATCGTCGAGCCCTTCCTCGAGCGCTCCCCGGTCAACTATCGGATCGCCCTGGCCGACACCGTCGAGCGACTCGCCCCCTTCGGTCCGAAGAACGTCCTGCCCACCACCTGGCTCATCGACAGGCGGGGCCGGATTGCGGCCGAGCACGTCGGCCTCGTGAGCCGCGAGGCGACCGAGGCCGAGATTCGGCTGCTGCTGGCCGAGTAGCCGGCCCGGCCCACCGCTACGGTCTGGAACCGTGAGCTACCGCATCGTCAACGCCCGCATCGTCAACGAGGGCGCGGTCGTCGAGGGAGACCTGTCGATCGCCGGGGGACGCATCGCCGGGATCGGCGCGGGCGGCCCCGACGGGGCCACCGTCGTCGACGCCGGAGGCGCCTGGCTGCTGCCGGGCATGATCGACGATCAGGTGCACTTCCGCGAGCCGGGGCTGGAGCACAAGGCCACCATCGCGACCGAGTCGCGGGCCGCCGTCGCGGGCGGCGTCACCAGCTACCTGGAGATGCCCAACTGCAGGCCGCAGACGGTGACGGCCGAGGCGCTCGAGGACAAGCACGCCCGCGCCGCCGCCGGCTCGATGGCGAACTGGGGGTTCTACCTCGGCGCCACCAACGACAACCTCGAGGCGGTGAAGGCGGTCGACCGGCATCTCGCGTGCGGCATCAAGGTGTTCATGGGCTCGAGCACCGGCAACATGCTGGTGGACGACGAGCGGACCCTCGAGGGCATCTTCGCCAACGCCCCGCTGCCGGTGGCCACCCACTGCGAGCACACGCCGACGATTCTCGCGAACGAGGCCCGGGCGAAAGAAAGATACGGGGACGAGATTCCGTTCGGCGAGCACCCGCGTATACGCTCGGTCGAGGCCTGCTACCGGTCGTCGAGCCTCGCGGTCGAGCTGGCCCGGCGCCACGGCACGCGCCTGCACGTGCTGCACATCACGACGGCGCGCGAGCTCGGGCTCTTCGAGCCGGGGGACCTCGCCGGGAAGCGGATCACGGCGGAGGCCTGCGTCCACCACCTGTTCTTCGACGACAGCGGCTACGCGACGCTCGGCGCCCGCATCAAGTGCAATCCCGCCATCAAGTCGGCGGCCGACCGGGACGCGCTGTGGACGGCGGTGAACGACGGCCGGATCGACGTCATCGCCACCGACCACGCGCCCCACACCGCGGAGGAGAAGGCGCGCCCCTACGCCGCCGCCCCGGCCGGCCTGCCCCTCGTCCAGCACGCCCTGCTCGTCCTCTTCGAGCAGGTGCGGTCGGGCCGGTGCACGGTCGCCACCGTCGTCGAGAAGACCGCCCACGCCCCGGCGCGCCTGTTCGACATCCGTGACCGCGGGTTCATCCGTGAGGGCTACTGGGCCGATCTGGTCCTCGTCGACCCGACGGCGGGGAGCCGCGACGAGCCGATTCACGCGAAGTGCGGGTGGAGCCCGTTCAGCGGGTTCGCGTTCGCCGCCCGGGTGCGGGCGACGTGGGTGAACGGCGAGCTGCGGTACCGCGACGGCCGGTTTCTCCCCGGCGCCGGCGGTCGCGCCCTCGAGTTCGACCGGTAGGGCCGAGGACGGGCGGGCGCCGCCACCGCGGCGGGTGGCGGCTTCGACGTCTTCGAACGCGAAACGGGGCGACGCCGGGAGGCGTGGTGAGAGTTCCGGCTGCATCACCGACGATGCACCGGACACCTCACCGGCCTCGGTGCACGCCGGCCTTCGACCTGGACCCCTGCCAGCCCGTGGCGAAAGTCCCCGCTGCATGCGAGCGGCGATGCATCCCGCCTGCGCCCGGCAAGCGTCGCCTGCTAGATGCCGTCTTCCATGCGGACGACGATGGTGTCGCACAGCCCCTCGAGGGTGCGGTGCTCGTCGTCGCCGATCTGCACCGTCAGGCGATACTCGCCGCCCTCGAGCTGCATCTCCATGCCGTCCGAGCCGTCGCCGAAGTGCACCCAGGGATCGGCAGAAGGGATGATCTCGCCGGGAGGCAGACACTCGGTGTCGAGCGCGACATGGTAGTGCCCCACGCCCTCTCGCACGGTGGTCACCTCCTCGGGAACGGCGCCGATCTCGAAGTTCTCGATGCCGAACGTGATGCCGAGCGGAATCTCGGTGGCATGATCGGTCTCGTCTATCGGGGCGACGAAGAACACCCGCGGCTCTGCCGACGACTCCTCGGCCGCGGCTTCCTCCATCGGCTCCGCCGCGCTCTCGGGCGCGGCCTCTTCCGACCCGCCGCCGCACGCCGCGGCGCCGGCCACGGCGAAAGCCGCGACGGCCAGCATCCCCTTCCACCTCAGTGAAGTATCCACCTGCACGCTCTCCCCCTCCTTGTCGATTGAAGTCCTTCAGCCCGATCTTAACAGCCCGCGCCAGGAACCGTCCTGCCGCGGGTGCACGACATCATCGTTGGATGGCGGCCCCCGGCGCCGTCGGGCTCTCGATTCACGGGGAGCGGCTTGGGCCAAGACCCCCGCAACAGGCCAATCCATGGGCTGCCGCGCCCGCACACGAGGTGGTGCCCGTCTTGCGTGACGGCGCACAACTTGCCTGTCGTGCACCCTCCTGCCGCTTCGGCCGCGGCGATCAGCTGGGCCGGTACGCGAGCACGAGCCCGGCGCCGACCGCGGCCATGACGATCCCCAGGAAGAAGATCGGCGATGGGAGGTTCTCGGGCGGGTTGTACAGCATGCCCACGAACACCGCGACGACCGGCGCCCCAGCGAAAACGAGGGGCGGCACGACGGTGGGGCGGCCGCCGTTGACGAGGGCGAACACGATGCCGAGGGCCCCGAGGGCGCCGAGCACGCCGGCCGCGAGCGTGAACCAGGCGCCGCCGGCGGTGAAGAGGTCCCAGGTGCCGGCCCGGGCGATCATCGTCCCGGGAACCAGGATGGCGACGAGCAGGTAGGCCACGCCCACCATCAGGAAGGCATGCACGCCGCTGCCGCCCAACGCGACCTGACCCTTGTGCAACGTCGGAATGTAGGTGCCCCAGCTCAGGACGGTCAGCAGCACGAACGGCAACCAGCTACGCATTCGGGGAATCTCCTTCTGCGGCCGGGCGGAACCGGCCGCGACGTTCGGACAAGTGCCGTATTGTATAGTGGCCGCCTGCCGCCGCGGACCCGGAGATTCCATGAAGCGACACTCGAGCCTGATTCCCCTGTCGCACGATCATCACGACACCCTGGTGGTCGCGCAGGGGCTCATCCGGGGACGCCCCACCGCACCCCGGTCGGACTGGCCGACGGACCGGCGCGCCCAGGCCGACCGCCTGACCGACTTCTACGAGAGCACGCTTCAGCCCCATTTCGCGGCTGAAGAGGCGGAGGTCTTTCCGCTGGCGGAACGCCTGCTCCCCGCCCACGCCGATCTGGTGAAGGCGCTGCGGAAGGACCACGACGACCTGCGGGCCGAGATTCTCGCCCTGCCCGCCCGTTCCGACGCGGACCTCGCGGTGCGCCTGCCCGCGCTCGGCGCCCGGCTCGAAGCCCACGTCCGGAGCGAGGAGCGCGTGCTGTTCGAGGCCGTGCAGCAGGCCGCGGCGCCCGCCGATCTCGAACGGCTCGGCGCGAAGCTCACAGAGGAGCGGCAACGGACCGTTGCCTGCGCGGCGCCGGATCGGGGCGCTGCGTCGCGGCGTTGAGGCCCGGCCCCGCACGCCGCCCCCTCCGGATGGGGCGCAAGCCCGCCAATCGTCGCCCGCGGAGTTTCGCGCCAGCGAAACTCCCAACGCGACCGAAGGTCGCGCCGCGGTCTCGGCTTGGCGCCCGACCCTCGAGGAATCCGCGCCGTTCCACGCCGCAGACTCCCGGCTGACGAAACCCCGCCCCGGGGTCGCGACCCATCCCGCCCGGGCGGGCGGACGAAGGGGAGCCGGACCGGCCGCACGCCCCCGTCACGCCCCGGGGCCGGCATCCCGGGCGGCGATGCGCGCGGCCCGGAACAGCAGGTCGGCCGACTGCAGGATCTTGGCGCGCAGGCGGGGCGGATAGCCGGCGTCGAGCCCGTCGAGGAACCGCCGGACGACGTCGGCGGCCGCGTCGGAGCCGTGCCCGCCGAGGGTGGCGTCGAGCCAGCCGGCCGGAAAGAAGATGTCGCCGGTGCGCTGGACCTCGACCAGCAGATCGAGAGCGGGACCGATGAACTGACGGGAACGCTCGGCCCGCAAGGGGTGGTGCAGGTAAGCCAGCCCGGCCAGCACCCAGGGCTCGCGCTCCCGGTTGGCGGCGTCGCGCAGGCCGGCGAAGAACCGCTCCCGGACCTCCGGGTCCGGCGAGAGCGCGGGCCGCAGGAACTCGAAGCGGGCGAGCCGGTCCGGGTTCTCGATGCGGGCCGCCTGCAGGGCCAGCACCTCCTCCGTTCCCGGCGCCCCGCGAACCGCGAGGGCGGCGGCGAGGGCGGTGAAGTCGCGCTCGGCGAGGGTCACGCCGGGCACCGCCTCGTCCTCCGCCCAGATGCGCCGCAGCCGCGCCACGCCGTCGGGGGTCCGGACCAGGCCGTGCCAGGCGCGGAAGTAGGCGGCCTTGCGGGTGGACTCGGGGCTGTCCGACACGCCGGCCCACAGGACCGCCTCGACCCGCGGGGCCGCGGCCCGGCGCGCGTCGTCGCCCATGAGCGACCAGTACGTGGTCGAGAGGTAGCCGAGGAGCCGCTGGGCGTTCTGCTCGACGGGCTCCGACTCGAGTCCGCGCAGCAGCAGCTCGAACCAGTCCCCGGTCGGGACCTCCCCTTCCAGCACCGCGTCCCACAGCGTGCCCCAGGCGATGCCGCGGGTCAGAGGATCCGCGATGTCCGGCAGCGCCGTCATCAGGAACCCGGCGCTGGCCGCGTCGAGCCGGAACCGACCGTACTCCACCCCGGTCCCGTTCGGCAGCACGAAGCGCGGCGCCGGCCGATCCAGGTCGACCGAAGCCGCGGCGCCGGCGAGCAGCACGGGGGCCCGCACCTCCACGTCGTCGTAGGCCAGCAGCAACTCCAGCTGCTGCGGCCACAGGCGCGACCGGCCGGCGGGGTCCGACTGCTCGAGCGTGATCCGGCCGCCGGCATCGCCGCCCCCGGCTCCGCGCGCGACGGTGACGGTCGGGCGCCCGGGCTCCTCCACCCACACCGCGCTCCACGACCGCAGGTCGGTCCCGGTGCGCCGATCGAGGATGTCGATGAGGTCCGGCCACGTCGCGTTGCCGTAGCGGAACGTCCGCAGGTACTCGCGCAGGCCGTCGCGGAACCGCTCCTCCCCCACCAGCCGCTCCAGGTGCCGCATCACGATCGGCGCCTTCTGGTAGATGATCGGCCCGTAGAGCGCCCCCGCCTCCTTCAGGTTCTCCAGCGGCTGCCGGATGGGGTTGGCCCCGGCGGTGCGGTCGATCCCGTAGGCGGCCTGGTGGTGCGCAAGGAAGAACCGGAGGTCGTGGTCCACCTCGGGGAACGAGGGATGCACGATCTTGGCGGCGAGGAAGTTCGCGAACACCTCCTTCGTCCAGACGTCGTCGAACCAGTTCATGGTGACGAGATCGCCGAACCACATGTGGGCGGTCTCGTGGGCGATGAGGCTGGCCCGCCCGAGGTGCGCGGCCTGGGTCGCCGACTCGTCCAGCATCAGGCTCGAGGCGCGGTAGAAGATCGAGCCGGGGTGCTCCATCCCCCCGTACTGGAAGGGCGGGACGAGCACGAAGTCGAACTTGCCGAACGGATAGGGAATCCCGGTGTAGTCCTCGAGCCAGTCGAGGGCGGCGGCGTGCAGGTCGAAGATGGCGCCCCGGTTGCGCTCCACCTTCGCGGCGTCGGTCTCGCGATGGAACATGCGCAGCCGGCGGCCCGCCCGCTCCGCCGTCTCGACCTGGAAGCGGCCCGCCGCGAACGCGAACAGATAGGTCGGAATCGGCTGCGTCTCGGCGAAGCGCCACGAGACCGGCCCGTCCGCTCCGGCCCCGTCCGGCGTCTCGACGGTCGCCCCGTTGGCCACCGCGACCCAGCCGGCGGGCGCCTCCAGGCTCAGCTCGAAGCGCGCCTTCAGGTTGGGCTGATCGAAGAGGGGCAGCGAGAAGTGGGCCCGGTCGGGCACGAAGAGGGTGTAGAGAAAGTCGTCGTTCCGGTTGAGGGCCTCGTCACCCGCCTCGAAGTCGAGCTCGACGCGGTTCTCGTCGTCGGGGCGCAGGGCGGCGGCGGGAACGACGACGTGGTCGTACCGGGCCGCCCAGTCGACCGCCGCGCCGTTGGCCCGCACCGCACTCACCCGTTGGGACGGATCCTTGAAGTCCAGCACCACGTCGAGGCCCCGGGGGTCGGACCACGTGAAGCGGATCTCGACGGTCCCCGTGACGGGCGCGTTGCGCGCGCGGGGAATCCGGAGGCGGTAGCGGTAGCGCAGGCCGGACAGCGTCGCCGCCCGGTGCTCGGCCAGGGTCCAGGATACGCCCTCATCGATCTCGATCGGCGGCATCGCCTGCTCCCCGAACACGCCGGGCACCGCGCACAACCCCAACGCCGCCGCGACCGCGAGACACCGAGCCGCACGCTTCGATGGCATCATTCCCGTTCTCCGGATTCCGGCGCTTCCGCGTGCGGGGGGGTTCCCGACGACGCCGGGCGTCGCGGCCGCGGTCAGAACTCCACGGCGCAGTCGCCGATGTACTGCTCGGGCCTCGAGGTGAAGCCCACGAGCCGGGTGTCGGTGTACTCGTGGCGGGTGTGCACCGCCATCCACCGTCCGTCCGCGGTCTCCCGGTCGATCACCGTCGTCGTGTACAGCGGCCCCACCGTGAACATCTGGACGAGGTGGAGGTAGTCGCCGGTCTGACGCACGATGATGTGCGAGGCCCCGTAGGGGCCGACGATGGCGGCCGTCGCGCCGTCGGCGTCGATCTCCTCGAAGCGCAGGGACAGCGTGGAGGGCTCGACAGTGGCCTCGGCGTCACCGTCGGCCCAGTTCGCCGTCGCGATCACCGTGAACGAGCAGTCGAGGGCGGTGGCGTCGTACAGGTCCTGCTCCTGCGCGAAGGCGCTCGGGAACGCGGCGAGAGCGGCGACGAGCAGCGCGGCGGCGGTCGCGCCGGGTCGGATGAACGGCATGGGTCCTCCCGTTGGGGTACACTTCGGGCAATTCTATGAGAATTCCCATCCTCGCGCTGCTGCTGGCCGGCGTCGTGGTCGTGGAGAGCCAGTCCCCCTTCGACCCGTTGCTGCAGGAACAGCTCGGCCGACTGTTCCCGAAGGCCGCCTCCTTCTCGCCCAAGGAGGGATCGCCGCCCCACTTCAAGGCGTTCGCCGCCAACGGCGACATCGTCGGCTTCGCCTTCTGGACCACCGAGCTCGAGCCGCTCGAGCGCGGCTACGACGGCCCCATCCAGGTGCTCGTGGGCGTCGACCTCGATGCCGAGCTCACCGGCATCATCGTCGCCCGTCACCACGAGCCCTACGGCTACTTCTCGATCGACACCCCCGAGTACGCCACGCAGTTCGTCCGGAAGAGCGTGCGCGACCGGTTCCGGGTCGGGGCCGACATCGACTCGGTGGCCACCGCGACGATCACGGTCCGCAGCGCGACCCGGGCGGTGCGCAACGGGGCTCGGCGCATCGCGCGCCAGTTCCTGAGCCCCGAGGGAGGCCTGCGGTGATCCGCGTCCTGGGAGCGCTGGGCACGACTCTGCTGCTCGCGGGGTCCGGGCCGGCCGCCCTCGCCGCAGCGGCGACGGCCCGGCCCGAGGCTGCGGCCGTGGCCCGGCCGGCGCCGACGGGTGCTCCCGCGCAGTCGGAGCCCGCGGCGGCCGCCGCCCCGCAGCCGGAGCCCGAAGCCGCCACGGCCGCGGGGCAGCCGGCGACGGCGGCGCAGGAGCCCGAAGTCGCCACGGCGGCAGGGCAGCCGGTGCCCACGGGCGGCGCCGCGGTGCAGCCCGAACCCGCGACCGACCCTCGGGCGCCGGAATCGACAGCCGACGGCATCGACGAGCAGTCCCTCGACGACGGATGGGACTTCGAGGACGAGGAGAACGACGGCTGGGGGTTCGAAGACGACGAGGAGGGCGCCGACGCCTGGAGCTTCGGAGACGACGAGGAGGAGGCCGAGACGTGGGGCACCCTGCTCCGCGACCAGGCCGTCGATCTCGGGTTCTTCACCGGCTTCGCGGCGCTGGTCCTCGTGGGGTTCTTCAGGAAGAGCGTGCCCCTCAAGTACGTGACCCTGGCCGCCGCCGTCGCCTACATGGGGTTCACCAAGAGCCAGCTCATCTCGGTGGTCAACGTCTACGGACTGGTGACCGGGAACATGCCGGTCTTCCGCTACAGCCTCGCGTGGTACCTGTTCGCGGCGTTCACGGTCGTCACCACCGTGCTGTGGGGACGGCTCTATTGCGGGCGCGTCTGCGCGTTCGGGGCCCTCACCCAACTGATGGACCGGGTGGTGCCGGCCCGGCTGCGGGTCGAGGTGCCGCCGTGGCTCGAGCAGCGCGCGGCGTGGATCAAGTACGGCCTCCTCGTCGCGGTCCTGCTCTACTTCCTGGCGACGGCGGACATCCCCGCCTACCGCTGGGTCGAGCCGTTCTGGATGTTCACGCGGCGGGGGACGACGGCGATGTGGATCGCGCTCGCCGTGCTGCTCGTGGCCACGGTGTTCGTGCGCAACCTCTACTGCCGCTTCCTGTGCCCGGTGGGAGCGTTCCTGGGGGTGCTGTCGAAGGCAACGGTCTTCCGCATCAAGCGGTGGAAGGAGTGCGACACCTGCAAGATCTGCGAGAAGGCGTGTGAATGGGGGGCCATCCGCGGGCCCGAGATCGTCATGACCGAGTGCGTCCGCTGCGACGACTGCGAGCGGCTGTACGCCGACGTCAAGAAGTGCCCGCACTGGCTGCTCCTGCTTCGCGCCAAGCGGAGGCAGCGGCAGGCGGCGCCCTCTGTCATCCCGGTCCGGCCGGTTGCCTCGACGTGATGGGAACCGGCCGCAAGAACCGTGGTGGGCCGAGACCGGCAGAGCCCCCAACGGGCTGGACAGGCGGCCGCGCCCGAAGGACGCCCCTGGCAAAGGGCCACGAGGAACCCATCGGGAGTACACGATCGGAGAACAGCGCGGTCAGGCAGGATGCATCGCCGGTCGAATGCACAGCCGGCCTTCGCCGCGGGCTACTGTCGAGTGAGGAGACGATGCCGATCTACGAGTACGAATGCCGCGGCTGCCGGAAGCAGTTCGAACTCCTGGTGCTACCGGGCACCGACCCCGCCTGCCCGGACTGCCAAGGCGCCGACCTGGAGAAGCTGCTGTCGATCTCGTCCGTGAGCTCGGACGGGACGCGGCAGCGCAACCTGGGCCTTGCCCGCCAGGCCGCGAAGAAGATTCAGCGCGACAAGGCGCACGCCGAGCACGAGGCGTACCACCACCATCACCACTGAGGGGCGACCGCGCCGAACGGCCGGCGGCGTAGAGCCGCCGGCACTGATTCCTCGCCCGGCAACCGTCGCCTGCGGCTCCGCTTGCCGCCCAGTCCGACCGGCAGGAGTCCGCACCGTTCCACGGCGCGGACTGCTACACGCCCGACAGGTGCTTCAGCTCGCCGGTGCTGTCGCCGAGCTTCTCGGTCGGGACGCCGACCTTGTCGAGCAGGCTGAGCTGCAGGTTGGTCAGCGGCGTCTCGTCGGCGACGCGCAGGTGGCGGCCGCCGCGCATGCGCCCGGCCGCGCCGCCGACGAGCACGATCGGCAGGTTGACGTGCAGGTGCTGGTTGCCGTCGCTGATACCGCAGCCGTAGAGCATCATCATGTGATCGAGGAGGCTCCCGTCGCCGTCCGGCGTCTCCGCGAGCCGCCCGACGAAGTACGCGAACTGCTCGATGTGGTGGCGGTTCAGCTTGGCCAGCTTCTCCATCTGCACGGGGCGGTTCTGGTGGTGCGACAGCCCGTGGTGGGGGTCGGGAATGCCCAGCTCGGGATAGGTCCGCGGGCTGACCTCGCGCGACATCATGAACGTGATGATCCGGGTCATGTCCGTCTGCAGGGCCAGCACCTGCAGGTCGAACATCAGCCGCGCGTGCTCGGCGAACGTGTCGGGGATGCCCCCGGTGGGCCGGGCCAGCTCCGGCAGCTCGACGTGGCTCTGGGCCTCGGCGAGCTGGATGCGCCGCTCGATGTCGCGGATCGCGTCGAGGTACTGGTTCACCTTGTCGCGGTCGGCGGGGGCGAGGGTGTGGCGGAAGTCGTCGACCTCGTGCACCAGCGAGTCGAGGATGCTGCGGTCCTCGCGGATGCGGGCGAGCCGGGCCTCCTGGCTGGTGTCGTCGGTGTCGCCGAAGAGCCGCTCGAAGACCGCCCGCGGCTGGTTCTCCATCGGCAGCGGCGTCGTCGGGTTGCGCCACGACAGGGTGTTGGCGTAGGCGCAACTCCAGCCCGCCTCGCACGCGCCGATGAGCTCGTTGGGGTCGAGGGCGAGCTCGAGCGACGTGAGCTGGGTGTCCTGGCCGATCTTCGCGGCCGCGATCTGGTCCATCGAGGTCCCGCCGCGGATGTCCGGCCCCTCGGTCTTCTTGGGGTGCACGCCGGTCAGGAACGCCGAGGCGGCGCGCACGTGGTCGCCGGTGCCCTCGCCCGGCAGCGGGAACATGGGCTCGCTCCGGAGCCCGCTCACCACCGTGACCTGGTCCTGGAACGGGGCCAGGGGCGCGAGGGTCTGCGGCAGGATGAAGTCCCGGCCCTCGGCCGCCGGCGTCCACTCGTCCATGATGACGCCGTTGGGGACGTAGCCGACGTAGAGCCGCGCCCGGGGCCGCGCCGCGGTGTTGCGCATCGCCGACAGGGCCGGCACCATCCCGTCGAGCAGGGGCAGGGCCAGGGTGGCGCCCACGCCGCGCAGGAACGTCCGACGGGGCAATGCCATCTTGGTGATGATCATGACGCGGGACCTCTCCTCATCTGAAACGGCACGCTACGGGCGATGCCGGCGATGATCGCCGACCAGCGGTAGTCGTCGTCCTTCGCCTCCCGGACGATGCGGCGCACCGCCGGGGCATCGTAATACTCTACACCGCGGCCGAGACCATAGGTCATCAGCTTCTCGGTCACGGTGGTCACGAAGCTGTCCGGCCGCTTGAGCAGGGCCGCGGCCAGCGACTCGGGCCCGTCCACCGGGGTGCCGTCGGCGAGCTCACCGGCGGCGTCCACCGGGGTCCCCGCCTCGGTCACCGTCCGCCAGCGGCCGATGGCGTCGAAGTTCTCGAGCGCGAAGCCGAGGGGGTCCATGACCCGGTGGCAGCCCGCGCACGCGGGGTTCTCCCGGTGCACCTCGAGCCGCTCGCGCACCGAGCGGGGCGGCTCGCCGCTGTCGTCGTTCTCGGCCAGGGCGGGCACGTCCGGCGGGGGCGGCGGGGGCGGCGAGCCGAGGATGTTCTCGAGCAGCCACTTGCCGCGGACGACCGGGGACGTCCGGTGCGCGTAGGAGGTGACCGTCAGCAGGCTGCCCTTGCCGAGCAGGCCGCGCCGGGGCGACAGCCCGCCGTCGAGGGCGACGGGCCGGAAGTGGTTCCCGTAGACGCCGGAAATGCCGTAGTGCTCGGCCAGCCGCTGGTTGACGAAGGTCTCGTCCGACGTCAACAGCTCGAGGACGCCGTGGTCGCGGCGGATCTGGCGGTCGAGAAAGAGCTCCATCTCGCGGGCCATCGCCGCCCGAAGGTTGGCGTCGAAGTCGGCAAAGGCGTAGGGGTCGGGGGCCACCAGGGCCATGTTGCGGAGGTACAGCCACTGCCCGCCGAAGTTGTCGACGAGCGACGCGGCCCGGGGGTCGGCGAGCATGCGCGCCACCTGGGACTCGAGCACGCCCGGCTCGCGCAGCGCCCCGCGATCGGCGAGGTCGAGCAGCTCATCGTCGGGAATGCTGCTCCACAGGAAGAACGACAGCCGCGCCGCGAGCTCGTGCTCGCTGACGAGGTACGGCGCCCCCGGGGCCGCCCCGGCCGGGTCCCGCTCGCGCCGGAACAGGAAGTCGGGGCTCACGAGCACCCGGCGCAGGGCCATCTCGATGCCGGCGTCGAAGTCGCCGCCCTCGCGCCCGAGGTGGAAGAAGTCGAGCAGCATGTCGAGGTCGCCGCCGTCGAGCGGCCGGCGGAACGCCCGGCGTCCCAGCGCCCCGAGGATGTCGCGGGCGCAGGCCACCTCTTCGGGGCCGGACGGCGCCGCGTCGGCCGGCGGGCGGCAGACGAAGATGGCGCGCCGGCTGGGGGTGTCGCCGCGGCCGGTGACGTCGTACGGCCCCCGCAGCTCGACGCGGCCGATGCCCGGATCGTGGGTCTGGTCGCCCGCGTACTCGTAGCTCGTGACCGCGTAGTGGGGCCGGCGCATGCCCTCTAGCACCGCCGCCTGGTCGACGAAGGTGACTGCGAGCAGGTGCGGGCCGGCCGGCACCGTGAAGCGCACCTCCTGCCCGTCGTCGGCCGCGTTCCGGTAGTCGCGCCGCTGCTCGGCCCCCGACGCGTCGAGGACGGGGCCGCCCACGGTGAGCGTCTCGACGAGGGCGCCGTCGAGCCGCACCTCGAGCTCGTGCCGGTTGGCGAGGCCGCGCAGACGTCCGTCGTAGGTGCGGGCCAGGTAGATCCTGGCGACGTACTCGCCGTCCACCGGGAAGTTGTGTCGCACCGCGAGCCCGCCCCGCGAGCCAAACGGCAGGTCGTCGCTGACCCGGGCGTCCTGCTTCAGGTACTTGTCGACGGTGAAGATCTCCGTCGACGGCGCGAGGTTCGGGTCGCCCACCGCGAGCCGGCTGATCTTGCGCGCCGCCGACAGGTAGCGCTCGGTCAGCATCGGCGACACCGACAGCACGTCGGCGATGTTGTCGAAGCCGAAGCCCGAGTCGTCGGCCGGGAGCAGCGTCCGGGTGTCGACGTCGAGCGCGAGGAGGTCGCGGACGGCGTTGGCGTACTCGGCGCGGTTCAGGCGGTGGACGGCGGGGCGCCGGCCCGGGTTCGGGTCGGCCGCCGCCGCGGCGTCGATCGCCGTCTCGAGCCGGGCGGCGACCCCCTCGTACTGCGCCTCGCTCGGGCGCGGCCGGCCCGCCGGGGGCATGGCGCGGGTGCGCAGCTTGCGCACCACCTTCTCCCACAGCTCGACCTCGCCGGCGTGCTCGCCGACCCCGTCGAAGTCGACGCCCTGCAGAGAGACGCCCGCGGTCAGGGTGCGATCGTTGTGGCAGCCCACGCAGTAGCGCGTGATGAGGGCGCGGTCGTCCGGCGCGGACTGCGCCAGCGCGACGCCGGCCCCGCCCCCCGAGAACGACAGCACCGCCGCGGCCAGAATCGCCGGCAAGGCGCTCGTACGCACGTGACCGTGTGGCATGTTCAACTGCTTGATGAAGTTGTCCCAGAACCCCCGCCGCTGCATTATCATGAAGGCCCCGCCGGCAGTCAAGCGAAGTCGCGGGGCCGTGCGCGCCGGGCGGACGGGGGGATCATCCCCTCGATCGGGAGCCTGAACCGCCCTCGAGCGCGACAATGTGCGCCCCGGCGGCGGGAGCACGAGCCCCGGCGGGCGGCAACCCGAGCGTCCCGCGAACCGGCGCGGAAGAATCCGCCGGCGCGCGCGCATCCGCAACCGGACGGCAACGAGACCGAGAACCATGCAGGCACATCAATCGACGGCGGCCGCGGTCGTGATCGGCATCCTGGTCGCGGTTCCCATCGCATCCCACGCCCAGCCGGCCTTCGGCGTGCCGGAGCTCGTGGCGGCGGCGAGAAGCAGCGATCACCAGGCGGTCCGGAACCTCCTCGAGGCAGGCGCGGACCCCGACGCGGCCTACGGAGACGGCACCGCCGCCCTCCACTGGGCGGCGCACCGCGACGCGCACGCCATGGTCACCGATCTGCTGGCGGCCGGCGCCGACGTGAACGCCGTTGACGATCACGGCGTCACGCCACTGTCGCTGGCCTGCCTGAACGGAAACCGGCTCATCGTCGACGCCCTGCTTGCGGCCGGCGCCGATCCCAACGCGGCGCGCAGCAACGGCGAGACCCCGCTGATGACCGCGGCGCGGGTCGGCGGCCTCGACGTGGTCCGGAGCCTGCTCGCGGCGGGGGCGGACCCGAACGCGGCGGAAGCGACGCTCGGGCAGACGGCGCTGATGCTCGCGGTGGCGGAGAACCACACCCCGGCGGCGCGGCTTCTGCTCGAGACCGGGGCCGCGGTCTCGGCCCGCTCGACGAACCGGTTCACGCCGCTGCTGTTCGCGGCCCAGCAGGGCAACCTCGAGGCGGCCGACCTGCTGCTCGCGGCGGGGGCCGACGTCGACGAGTCTGCGCCGGACGGCATCGGCGGCAACACCAACGCCCGGTCGCGGTACGTGCCCGACACCGACGCCGCCGCCCTCCTCGTGGCCATCGACAGCGGCCACGCCGAAATGGCGCGTTTCCTCCTGGCGCGGGGCGCCGACCCCGACCACGACGGCGCCGGGCGCACCGCCCTGCACGCAGCCGTCCAGCGCAAGATGCCCGAGGTGGTGGCGGCGCTGCTCGAGCACGGCGCCGACCCCGACCCCCGGATGACGAAGCGGCTGCCGTTCGTCTCGCGGCGCATCACGCAGGGCCACGGGCTGTCGCCGTCCAACATCGGAGCCACCCCGTTCTTCCTCGCGGCCAGCTACAACGACCTCGAGAGCATGAGGATCCTCGTGGAGGGCGGGGCCGACCCGATGCTGCGGGCCGACGACGAGACCACCGCGCTGATGGTGGCGGCGGGCGGAGACTACGTGGAGGGCGCGGACAAGTACGGCGTCCGCTGGTTCGGCGACAACCTGGCGCTGCAGGAGTCGGCCCTCGCCGCCGTGAAGTACCTGCTCGATCTCGGCCTCGACATCAACGCCAGGAACATCCACGAGCAGACCACGCTGCACGGCGCCGTCTACCTCGGCGGGACCCTGCTCGTGCCGTACCTCGTCGAGCAGGGGGCCGAGATCGACGTCGTCAACGTCCGCGGTCAGACGCCCTGGATGGTCGCGGCCGAGGGCGAGTACCGGTCCGGCTCGTTCTACACCCACAAGGAGACGGGCGAAGTGCTCGAGCAGCTCGGCGCCGACATGACCCTCGGCGAGGACCTCGGACCGAGTTTCCGCGAGATCCTGGCCGCGCGCGAGCAGCAGCCCTAGCTGATATTCGTCCGTACTGGGGGGACAACGAGATGAACCGCAAGACGGTCCTCTACGGCGGGCCGATCATGCAGCACTGGTCGCACGCGTGGCTTCGGTGGATGGGCACCGTGAGAGGCCTGTGCGTGTTCACGGCCCTCATGAGCATCCTCGTCTTCTTCCGGACCCGGCTCGACATCGAGTCGATGGCCGGCCCGTGGTTGGTCAACCTGCTGCCTCAGCTCGCTCTCCTCCTGACCGTCGTGCGGATCGCGCACCATCTGCACACGCAAGAACGCGAATCGGAGGGCGAAGCCCCGGACGCGTCGATGCGGCTGCTGTTCGAGGTAGCCTGGACTCTGTTGCTCGTTGTGATGGTCATCGGCTTCTGACAGGGACAGGAAACCTCTGTCGGCGCCTGCCTCGCATCACCACTTGGCCGCGCGTCGTCGCCGGTACTCCTGCTTGCCGCCCAAGGCAACCCGCCAGGAGTCTGCGCATTCCCCGACCAGGGTCCGCATGGCGCGTGCGGCGCAGATTCCCGCCGCCTGGGAACCCCGCTACGCGAGACTCGCCAGCAGCGCGTCCAGGCCGGCCTGGGCCACGACCTCGTCCTGGTCGGGGGTACCCGAGCTGCAGCCGATGCCGGCCACGATCTCATCGTTCACGAACACCGGCAGGCCGCCGGCCACGATCATGAAGCGGCCCTGGTTGCTGACGTGGATGCCGAACGCGGGGCCGCCCGGTCCGCTCACCTCGCCGTAGGCCCGCGTCGACCGCCGCGCCGCGGCGGCGGTGAACGCCTTGTTGATGGCGACGTCGATGCTCGTGATGCGGCCCCCGTCCATGCGGTGGAACATGAGCAGGCTGCCGTTGTCGTCGGTGATCGCGATGTCCATGTCGACGCCGATCTCGCGCGCCTTCGCCTCGGCCGCAGCCATCATCACCCGCGCGTCGTCGAGGGTCAGTTTCTGGGCTGTTCGCATGAAGTCTCGTCCTCCCGACGCGAATTATAGTGGGGCGAACGCTCCTCGGCGCCCTGGCGCAGCCCGGCACCTCCGAGCAACCAAAGCCGGACGGCCCTCGATGAGCGCCGGTGATCGCCGATCTCGAACGGCGCCATCGGCCACAGGCGGCGCGGTAGCACTCATTTCGCAGACACACCGAATTGCGACAGGGGAAGCCGCCCTGCGACGAACCGCCGGCACGGCTTGGCCGATTGAACCGACGTCCACCTCGGGGGTGCGGCTTGGACCTGTTCGTTCGGTACGCAGCCCGCGCCGCGACGACGCCGGGTGGCGTCGTCGCGACCGGTCGGTTGGCCGTCGTTCGCCCGCCGGTGGCGGCAGGCGCCAAGTATAGCCAATCGGCTATACAATAGCGTGATGGTTCTCCGCAACCTCGTCCGCGAGGCCCGCAAGCGGGCCGGACTCACCCAGGCCGACCTTGGCCGCCGCGCGGGCGTCCCGCAGTCGACCGTCGCCCGCATCGAGTCCGGGACCCGCACCCCCTCCACCGAACTCGTCGAACGGCTGGTCCGGGCCGCCGGTCTCGAGATCCGCGTCAGTCTCGGCGAGCCCGACCCGGGAACGAGCTCCCTGTTCCCGCGCACCCTCCGCCGAACGCCCGCCGAGCGTCTTGCCGACGCCGCCCGCACCGCGCGGTTCGTGCTGCGCGGGCGCCACGAGTTGCACGGACGAAGCCGTGGCTGAGCCGCCGTTCGACCCCGCCGCGATGCTGGCCGCATTGGCCATCGCGCGGTTCGTTCTGCGCGGGCGCCACGAGCTGCACGGACGAAGCCATGGCTGAGCCGCCGTTCGACCCCGCCGCGATGCTGGCCGCATTGGCCGGGGCCGACGTTCGTTTCGTCCTCATCGGCGGCATGGCCGCCATCCTGCACGGGGACGTCGGCGTCACGATCGACATCGACATCACGCCCGCGTACGACCCCGACAACCTCCACAGACTCGCCAATGCACTGCGCGCCATCGACGCGCGCATTCGCACCGACGACGCTCCGCACGGCCTCCCCTTCGACTGCTCGGCCGAATTCCTCCGCAATCTCGGCCCCGACGCCATCCTGAACCTCACCACACGCGCCGGCGCTCTGGACATCTCCTTCTCGCCGGCCGGCACCGGCGGCTACCGCGATCTCGAACGGGACGCCGTCCCGATGACGGCGACCGAGGGTGTCTCCGTGCTCGTCGCGTCCCTGGCCGACGTAATCCGCTCGAAGAGCGCCGCCGACCGCGAGAAGGACCGGCGGGCCCTGCCGAGACTGCACGAGCTGCTCGAGAGGACGTCGGGAAGCCGGCGCGACTGAAAGGATGGGCGGGCCTGACCCCTGGACGGCAATCGTCGAACGACATCGGGTCCGTGCCGCCAGCGCTGTCGTGTCGCAGAACCAGAGTGCGTCCGGCCTGCTGGTCGTCGGTGCAAATCGCCTTCGCGGTCTCGTCGGTGACCAGGCGCAACTGCTTCTCGTGGCGTTTCCGGGGCTTCCGGATCGGCGAGACGCAGGCCGACGGTCTACGGCTGTCGACGATGCGGTTCGTCGGCCGGTTGCTCCCGTCCAGTTCCCAGTGGTGCCGCGGGTACTCGTACGGCGAGTTCAGGATCGGCTGGGCGGGGTTCCTCCCGCGGGCGCCTGAAACGGGCGGAAACCTGGCCCCGGGCGATTCCCCGGTGCCCTCCGAGGTCCTTCGAGCCAGGTGACGGACACCCGTGATAGGATGCGCCGTCATGAAACGAACACTGCGTAACGTCGCCCTCGCGGGGGCGCTCTGCGCCCTGCCGCTCGCCACGCCGACCGCGGCCGCACAGGAGAGAACGCCCGTGGACGTTGCATCGCTGGGACCGCAGATCGGAGAGAAGGTGCCCGACTTCGCGCTGCCCGACCAGAACGGCCGCGTCCGGTCGCGCGACTCGATCCTGGGGCCCAACGGCGCCATCCTGCTGTTCCACCGCTCGGCCGACTGGTGACCGTACTGCAAAGCGCAGCTCGTGGAGCTGCAAGACCGTCTCGAAGAGCTTCGAGGCCGCGGCGTCGGCGTCGCCGCCATCAGCTACGACTCGCAGGAGGTGCTGGCCGACTTCAGCCGGCGGCGCGGCGTCACCTTTCCGCTGCTCGCCGATGACGACTCGGCCGTCATCACCGACTTCGGCATCCTGAACACCGTCGCCATCGAGGCCCAGGGCCCCAACGGCGACAACCCCGACGTGGTGGCCGACGTGGCGAAGTACGTCTCGGTGTTCGGGGCCGGCTCGAACATCGTCGGCACGCCGTACCCGGGCACCTTCATGCTCGACGGCGAGGGGCGCGTGACCGCGCGGTTCTTCGAGGAGTTCTACCGCGAGCGGAACACCGCCGCGAACGTGATGCTCCGGCTCGGCGAGGGGCTGTCGCCCATCGAGGCCATCGAGGGCGAGACCGCGCACCTGAAGTTCACCGCGTACGCCAGCGATCCGGCCATCACCGTCGGGACCCGTTTCTCGGTGGCGGTCGAGATAGAGCCCAACCCGGGCATGCACCTCTACGCCCCGGGGGCCGACGAGCTCGGCTATCGGGTGCTCGGGATGTCGCTCGCGCCGGTGCCCCACGTCCGGTTCGAGCCGGTGGAGTTCCCGGCGTCCGAGATCTACCACTTCGAGCCCCTCGACGAGCGGGTACCCGTCTACCAGGCCCCGTTCACCCTGCTGCAGGAGGCGGTGGTGTCCGGCGAGCCGGGCGTGGAGGAAGCTCTCGCCGACGTCGACGCGGTCACGTTCTCCGGCTCGCTCAACTACCAGGCGTGCGACGACCGGCTCTGCTACGACCCGGTGTCGGTGCCGCTGTCGTTCACCTTCGAGGTCGACCTGCTCGACCGGCAGCGGGCGAACCGGTAGCCCCCAACCGAAATGCTCGGGCGTCCGCGCCACGAACGGCGCGGACGCCCGGACAACGGCTCCCCGCCGTCCACGCCGCCCGCCACGGCTTCGATCACGATCAGGTATCCGCGCCTTCTGGAGCTATTCCCCCCGAATCGCAGACGGCTGGCACCTCTGGGGGCCTGACCGCTACTTCGGAACGGATGGCACCGGCCATTCCAGGCAGCGAGGCGTCGGACGGTGAATAGAGCCGGATTCCCGTGCCGCAGGGCACCGATCATCGACCCGACCTGCTCTCGGGACGACTCGGCGCACGCCCGTGCCGTGGCGGAGGTTGGTCGTCGCCGATAGTTCCTCTTACCGAGCCCCCGCGCTCGCGCCGTCCGCTCCGAGGTCCAGGGCCACGATGCGGGCGCGGTCGCGGGCGTACAAGGTCGTCCCGACGAGGGTCGGCACCGTCCAGGATCGCGTGTCGAACAGCTGCGTCGTGGCGAGCCGCTCGAGGCCGCTCGGGCTCAGCCTGACGAGCGAGAGGTCGCCGTCCTCCTCCAGGATGATCGCCTTGCCGTCCCCGTAGACCATGGTCGCGCGGCTGAAGCCTCGCTCGCGCCACGCGGTCTCCCCCGTCTCCATGTGAGTGGCAGTCAGGATGGCGGCCGCGCCCTGGCCGCTCGTGCCGTAGATGAAGCCGCCGATGCGCAGCACGTTCAGGAACGTGAACCGCAGGCGGCGGTCCTCCCACAGCAGCTCCGTGTGCACGACGTCGCCGTCGGGCACGAGGCGGATCGCCTGGCTGCCCCCGATGTAGCCGGACGAGAAGAACAGCACGCCGGTGTCGGGGTCGTAGTGGGGAATCTGGAAGTTGAAGTCGTTGCCGGCGTCGTGGGGGTGGGCCCAGAGCACGTCACCGGTGTCGGGGTCCATGCCGACCACCGCCTGGCCGGCGAAGACCACCGCGTGGGTCCGGCCGGCGACCGGGATGAGCCCCACCGGGGCGTGCGACACGAGGAAGCTGCCGCTCTTCCAGACCACCTCGCCGTCGCTCTGGCGCAGCGCCATCACCGCCTGACCGGGACCGCCGACCTGCAGGAGGATGGTGTCCTTCCAGGGGGTCGGGCTCATCCCCGACCCCGGCTTGATCATCGAGCGGATCAGCAGGGGCGGCGCCCCGAAGTCGTCGATGAGGTTCCTCGACCACAGCAGCTCGCCGGTCTCGGGGTCGAAGACGTGCAGCTCCTTGTTGCTGCCGACGGTGAACAGCCGGCCGCCCTCCAGCAACGGCGTGGCGTGCGGCCCCGCCCCCTGGCCGAAGTCCTGGTTCTTCGAGGCGTACTCGTACTCCCAGAGCGTCGCCCCCGTCGCCGCGTCCATGGCGATGACCGCCTCGCGCGGCGTCCACGGCGCGCCGCCGCCCTCGCTGTGCGAGACGCGGTACATGGTGAAGAGCCGGCCGCCGGAGACGAGGATGGAGGAATGCCCGGCCCCCAGGGGCCGGCTCCAGATCTCGGGCGGGCCCGAGGCGGGCCAGCGCTCGGCGAGGCCCGTCGACGCGGCCGTGAAGTCGCGGTTCCGGCCGGCCCACTGGCGCCACTCCCCTTCCTGGGCGCCGGCGGTCGCCGCGGCGGCCTGGACGAGGACCGCGGCCAGGACCGTCCGGATCGCCGTCTCGTATCCGGTCATCGGGGCGACCCTCGCGCGCAGCGCCCGCGCCGCCCGCCGGAGGCACATACCGCGGGAGCTCCCGGCCGTCCGGATCGGCGTCTCGTATCTCGTCATCGCGGCGCCCCCTCGCGCGCGGCGGCCGCCCCGGCGGCCGGCGGCACGTCCTGCGGAAACTCCTTGCACGGCATCGCCCAGGCCTCGCACGGGCCGACGGGGCGATCCGATCGGTAGACCAGCCGGTTGCGGGTCTCCCCGTCCGGGGTCGCCGTGGTCACCTCGATGGTCAGGGTCCCGCCGTCCGGGCTCAGCGACATGACCTCGTGCATGGTCATGCCGCCCTGCGTCCCTTCCGCCACCAGCCGCTCGCCCTCCCACCGGGAGGCGGCCCGCATGGTGGTGTCGCGGCCGACGGGAATCGTGAGCTCGCGCCCCGGCGTGTAGGACCAGGCCTTGAGGCCGTTGGTCTCCGCGCCGACGATCACCGTGCCGTTGGCGGCATGGGTGATGAACAGCCGCCCGACGTCGTCCCCGCCGCGCCCGCCGCTGAACGCGGGCGCGGTGAAGTCGCTGGCCTCGCGGTCGAGCGTCCACATCCCGGAGAAGTCGGGACGCTGCGCGGACGCGAACCCCGCGACGAGGACCATCCCCGCTACTGCACCGATGTATCTCGCACCGCTCACACGTAACCTCCTGCGCCCGCCCGTCCGTCCGCTCACCGCTCGTGCCGGCGTGGCGAACCGAAGCGTGCTCCGCGGTCGGCGCGTGCGCCGGCGACCAACCGCCCGCGCCGGCTGGAACGCCGGGTCGCGCCGCGACGGGAAGGGCCGGCGTACGCCGACGGGCCCGGCCGACACGGGGTGACCGGCCGCGACCGGCACCACGACATGGGACGGGATGCGGCGCCCGTCGAATGGAGCGCCGACTCTTCCATGGGCTGTCAGTCTGGTCGGTTCCGCCCCGTTCTGCAAGCGCACTATAATCGGTGCGGGGGCGAACTGGCGAGGGTTCGTCCGACCACCGGCAATCGGCCGGACGACGGTCGTTCCGGGACGAACCGTCCGTGGACCGGCCGGCCCGCTCCTTGCATTCCATTCACGTGTGCCGATTCCGCCCGAGCCCCCCCGTCCGGTGACCCCGGAGGTCGACGAGTCGGTCCTGCTCGAGACGCTCGCGCGGTACTGGGGCTACCGCGAGTTCCGCCCGCTGCAGCGGGCCGCGATCCACGCCAACCTCAGAGGCCGCGACAGCGTGGTCGTGCTGCCGACCGGGGGCGGCAAGTCGCTGTGCTTCCAGATGCCGGCCCTCGTGGAGCCCGGCGGCGGGGTCGGCCTCGTCGTGTCTCCGCTGATCTCGCTGATGAAGGACCAGGTGGACGGCCTGGTGGCGAGCGGGGTGTCGGCCGGCGCCCTCAACGCCTCGATCACGCCGGACGAACGACGCCGGGTGTACGCCGACCTCGACGAGGGGCGCTGCCGGCTGCTGTACGTCACACCGGAGCGGCTCGTCGGCGAGGGCGGCGAGGGTTTCCGGGGCCGGCTGCGAACGTGGGGCGTCCGCTTCGTCGCAGTCGACGAGGCGCACTGCATCAGCCAGTGGGGACACGAGTTCCGCCCCGAGTACCGGCAGCTCGCCAGGGTCCGGGACGACTTCCCCGGGGCCGCCCTGCACGCCTTCACCGCCACCGCCACCCGGCGGGTTCGCGAGGACATCGTCGCGCAGCTCGCGCTCCGCGACCCGGAGGTGCTCGTCGGCTCGTTCGACCGGCCCAACCTGATCTACCGGGTGCGCACCCGCACCGGCCTCAGGGACCAGATTCGCCGGGTGCTGGACCGTCACGCCGGGGAGGCCGGCATCGTCTACTGCCTCTCGCGGCGCGAGGTCGAGTCGCTCGCGGAGTGGCTGGAAGAGCAGGGCCACAGCGCCCGCCCCTACCACGCGGGCCTGGCCGACGAGACGCGGCGGCGCCACCAGGAGGAGTTTCTCAAGGAGGACGTCGACATCATGGTCGCGACGGTGGCCTTCGGCATGGGCATCGATCGCTCGAACATCCGCTTCGTCATCCACGCGGGATCGCCGCGGTCGCTCGAGCACTACCAGCAGGAATCGGGCCGCGCGGGCCGCGACGGCCTCGAGGCGGAGTGCATCCTGTTCTACTCGGGGGCCGACTTCGCGCGATGGCGGCAGATGCTCGAGCAGAGCGGCGAGCTGACGGACACCGCGCGGCGGCTGCTGACCGGCATGTCGCGCTACGCGGCGGGCACCCGCTGCCGGCACCGCACCCTCGTCGAGTACTTCGATCAGCCCTGGGAACGTGACGCCTGCGACGCCTGCGACTGGTGCCTCAGGGAGCTCGAGCGCGTCGACGACGAGCGGATCCTCTGCCAGAAGATCCTGTCGGCGGTGGCCCGCCTCGGGCAGCGGTGGGGGGTCGGCCACGTCATCGACGTGCTGCGCGGGCGCGCCACCGACGCCGTGGGCCGAGCCCGCCACCAGGCGCAGAGCACGTTCGGGCTGCTCGCCGACATCCCCGTCGCCGAGCTGCGCGGCTATCTCGACCAGCTCACCGAGCAGGAGCTGCTGCTGCGCACGGCGGGTCAGTTCCCGGTGCTCCAGCTCACCGAGCGCGGGGTGGCGGCCCTGAAAGGCCGGGCCGAGGTCGAGCTCTTCCGCCAGCCGCGGCCGGCCCCCGGCAAGCGGGCGCGCCGGCCCGAGATCGACCCGGCGGCGTGGGACGGCGTCGACCGCGAGCTGTTCGACGCACTGCGGCAGTGCCGCCTCGAAGTGGCCCGGGCCCGCGGCGTCCCGCCCTACGTGGTCTTCCACGACAACACGCTGCGCGACCTCGCCCGGCGCCGACCGACCACGCCGGACGAGCTGCTGCAGGTCTACGGCATCGGCGCCCGGAAGGCCGAGGACCTCGGACCCATCGTGCTCGACGTGATCCGCGACCATCGGGGGGAACCCCCGGCCCCCGCCTGAGTCCGGCCCGGCGCCCCCGTTCACCCCGGAACCCTCGCAAGCGGCCCGGCGGCCGGCACCGTCGCCGGGGCGAGGACCGCCGCGGGCCCACTCGGACCCGCCCCACGCCTCGCTGCCCCCTGACGTGCCGCCGAAAGCCCCTGGCAGGCGAAGCTCGGACCACGGCCGCGGACGCCCCTGAACGAGCGGTTGCACTTAACGTCGATGTAACTTACAATTAACACACATTTAACATTGAAGGGTCGGCGCCTCCCGGGGGCCGGCCCCGGGGGACACGCTGATGACCACCATACGAAACATCGGACCTGTCGCCTTCCTCGTCGTGGTCCTCGCCGCCGGCGTGCAGGCAGGCACGTTGAAACAGGCGCCCACGACACCGGGCGCTGCGCAAGCGCCCGCGTTCATCGCCCCCACGCCGACGCTGCTCGTCGACGCACCGGGTGAAATCGAGATCAGCATCCGGATACGGCCGACCGAGCACTCCAGGGAGCTTCGCATCTTCGCCGACTCCGGTTCGTACTACCGGAGCACGAGCATCGAGCTGCGGGGCATCGACTCCGAGCCGCTGCACACCTTCATCTGGCGGGGCTTCCCGACCGGCGACTACGACGTCGTCGGCCTCCTGCTCGACGACCACGGGCAGGAAGAGGTCGTGGTGCAGGCGGCGATGCGGGTCATCGGCCGCCAGGCGTCAGCGCCGTAGAACGGCGCGGATGCCTCGAGGATCGGTTGGGCGCCAAGCGGAGCCGCAGGCGACGATTGGCGGGCGATGAGTCTGCGCCCGAGGAACGAGCGCGAACTTCCTGGAGGGTCGGTTGGCGGGCAGTGGCGGCCAAATGCGGGGGGGCGGGGCTGGTCGGCCCCGTCCCCACGCGGTACGGTCACGTCCTCACGCGGATCACCACGCGGCGGTTCTGGGCCCGCCCCTGCGCGGTGTCGTTCGGCGCCGCGGGACGATCTTCTCCGTAGCTGTACACGCTCATCTTGTGAAGCGGCACGTTGTGCTGCTCGTAGAGGTACCGCTGCACCGCCTCGGCCCGGCGCATGCCCAGCTGGAGGTTAAAGTTCGCGCCGCCGATCGAATCGGTGTGGCCCTCGATCTCGATGAACTCGTTCTGCCCGTCGGCGGCGAGCTGACCGACCAACTGGTCGATCCTGGCCCGCGCCGCATCCGGCAGGTCGTCCTGGCCGATGGCGAAGTTCCCCTGGTCCTCGCTCAGGGTGACCTCGAGGATCAGGCGGCCGGCCGCCGCCGCCATCTCGTCGACGCGGACGTCGACCTCCCCCGCCGCCGCCGCGGCGCCGTCCGCCGCCGCCTGCGCCATCTGGGCCGACTGACCGGCCTCCATCGCCCGCTGGTCGACGTCGCCGATGCGCTCCTCGTTCTGGAGGGCCCGCTCCTGGGCCTCCTCGACCGACACCGCCACCGAATCGATCTTGGCGTCGACGACGGCGGTTTCGGTGCGTACGAAACCCCGGGTCGCGCAGGCCGGCGCCACCAGCGCGATCAGCGCCGCCAACGTCACCACCTTCAACATCGTCACTCGCATGGTCTCTCCCTCGCTGCAGGTCGTCTGTCCAGTTTCGCCCTTCCCGCCACGTAGCCGCGGCGGGCGTGCACCGCCAACCGATCGTCCAATGTCTGAAGCTCTATGGGGTGCCACCCCCGCCGAAAGCCGGGCCTGAACATCACCACGTACTGGTAACGCAGCCCCGGCAGCAACTCTCCCACGGCTTCAAGCATATCCTCTTCCGTGCCGGTCGCGCGTACGCTCCCCCCGGTCCAGCTCGCGAGGTCCGCGAGAGTCGCCGACAGCGCGGCGCTCCCGGACCCGCCCGCGCCCCCCGGCCCGTCGCGACGGTCGAGGGCGCCGCCCACCGTGAGCAGATGCACCTGCACGGCGATGGCGCTCGCGACCCCCGACACTTCCTCCACGGTGCGACGGCTCCCGGTGTCCACGCCATCGGTCACCACGAGCAGGGCCCCGTGGCGGTCCCCGCTCCGGCCCACGAGAGCCGCGGTGTCGGCCACCGCGTCGTAGAGGGACGTCTTGCCGTACGGCCGCCCCGCCAGGTCCAAGGCGTCGAACCGCGCCAGGTCCCGGGTGAAGGGCACGATCTCCCGCAGCGCGCTGTCGAACGTGAAGAGCGCCGCCTCGTCCCGGCCCGACTGCAGCGCGCCGACGACGGCCCTCACCGCCCTCCGGGCGCGGGCGATGTTGCCGTCGATCGCCATGCTGCCGCTCATGTCGAGCAGCACGGCGATGCGAAGCGGCGCATCGCTCTCGAAGACGCTGCGGATGGGGCGGCCGAACCCGCTGTCGACGAGCCGGAAATCGCGGCACGCGAGTCCGCGCACGATGCGCCCCCGGGGGTCGCGGACGGAGACGTTGACGGTCACCATGTCGACGCCGGAGCTGAAGACCGGCGCCGCGTCGCGCGTCACCGGGCCGACCGCGCGCTGCCCGGCCACGGTCAGGGTGGCGGCCGACAGCAACAGCAAACCGAGGATGGGGAGCTTGACGCCGGACATGTGCGCAACCGGTTCGGGAAGACGCCGCGGGCACCGCGCCCACAGCGTGTCGCCTACGATTCTACGGGTTTTCGCGCCGGTTGTGCACGCCCCGACGCGGTCCGCGGACCGGGGGCGGCGGAGAGAAGCGCAGCCGGGCCGGTTGTGCACGCCCCACGCGGTTGGCGGACCCGCGGGCGGCGCGGAGGACCGCGGCCGGGCGGATCAGGCGGGAACCAGCAACAGGTCCGGACGGGGGGGCCGCCGCGCCTCTATCGCCGCCTGCAGCCGCCGCCTGAACTCGGCATGGTGCAGCACCTCGAACCGGCCGTCGTGATGCTCGACGAGCGCGGTGAGCGACTCGACCCAGTCTCCGGAATTCAGGTAGTGGACGTCGCCCATCCGCTTGTCGGCGGGGGTGTGGATGTGCCCGCAGATGACCCCGACGCAGCCGCGGGCCCGCGCCAGGGCCTGGAGCTGGCTCTCGTAGTTGCCGATGAAGCTCACGGCGTCCTTGACCCGCGCCTTGATCGCCCGGCTCAGCGAGTAGTAACCCCGCCCGCGCCACGCGCGGTACCGGTTGTAGAGCCGGTTCACCTGCAGGAGCCCCTGATAACCGACGGCCCCGACCACCGCGAGGTAGCGATGGCGGCGGGTCACCACGTCGAAGACGTCGCCGTGCACCACCAGGTAGCGCCCGGCGGCGGCGTCGAGCACGTAGTCCTCCCCGATGTACAGCTTGTGCATGCGGATCGGCAGCACGCGGGCGAGGACGTCGTCGTGGTTGCCCCGCAGGTAGATCACCTCGGTGTCCCGTTTCTCCATGTGTTTCAGCACCAGCCGCACGAACCGCGTGTGCCGGTTCTGCCAGCCGCCCTTCCGCATGAGGCTCCAGCCGTCGATGATGTCTCCGTTCAGGATCAGCCGCTCGCAGTGTACGTGGCGAAGAAAATGGTTGACCTCGTCGGCGTGGCACTCGGCCGTCCCCAGATGCACGTCCGACAGCACCACGGTCTTGAAACGCAACACGGTCTTCTTGCTCATGTCCGGCTCCTCGTTGTGGACGCCATGCGGGTCGGCGCCGCCGCGGCGCTCGACCCGACCTCCTGCAATGCGCGCTCGAACTCGTCGACGACGGCCGGCCACGAGAGGGCCAGGGCGGTCTGTCGGGCGGCGCGCCGGACCCGCGGCCACTCGGGGACGCGGGCCATGAGGGCGGCGGCGGTGGCGGTGAAGGCGCGGGCGTCGCGCCGCGGCACGAGCCAGCCGTTCTCGCCGAACCGGATGCACTGCCCGGCCGCCGCGTAGTCGAACGCGAGCACCACGAGACCGCTCGCCATCGCCTCCGGCACCACGTTGCCGAACGTCTCGATGAGGCTCGGAAACAGGAACAGGTCGCCGGAGGCGTAGTGGCGGGCGAGGTCCTCCCCGGACCGCATGCCCGCGAAGTGATAGTCGGGGTGTTCCCGTTCGAGCCGGCGGCGGGCGGGGCCGTCACCCACCAGCACGAACCGGGGCGCGGGCCGATGCAGCCGACGCATCGCCTCGAAGCTGTCGACCAGCAGCCCCGGGTTCTTCTCGGAGGCGAGGCGCCCCACGTGAATCACCACGGGCGTCTCCGGACCGGCGCCCCAGACCCTGCGCAGATGCGAATCGCGGCGGACGGGGCCGAACAGGTCGGTGTCCACCCCGCGGCCGAGAATCCCCAGGTTCCGGAACCCGGCGCGGTCGAGCTCGTCCCGCACCGTCACCGAGGGGACGAGGGTCCGTCGGGTCAGGTTGTGGAGAGTCCGCAGATAGCAGAGGGTTGCGCGCCTCAAGGGAGCGGCGCGGTAGTGCGCCGCGAAGGAGTGGAAGTTCGTGTGGAAGCTGGAGCTGACCGGTATGCCTAGCCGGCGGGCGGCGATGACCGCCGACCAGCCGAGCGGACCCTCGGTGGCGACGTGCACCACGTCCGGACGGTCGGCCCGCCACCGGCGAACGAGCTTCCGGCCCGCCGGAAGCCCCACCCGCAATGCGGAGTAGCCCGGCAGGGGCACGCTCGCCACCGGCCATTCCTCCCAGTCCGGGGGCGGTGCGTCCTCGACGCCGGCCATCGGGAAGCGCGGCCTCACGACGACGAGCCGGTGGCCGCGTGCGGAGAGGCCGGCCACCAATCGGTGCAGCGAGCCGGCCGCACCGTTGACCTCGGGAGGAAACGTCTCGGTAACCAGCGTGATTCGCATGGGCGTCGACGCCGGAGCACGTCGCCATGCCATTGATACGCCATCGGTGCGACGAACCGATGGCGAGTCGATTACGCGCCGGTTAACAAACTCCGGGAAGGAGACTCGGCCGCGGGATCGGGCGCCAGGGGTCTGCGGAGCGTAGCGGCGCGGGCTCCTGGAGGATTGGTTGGGCGCCCGGCGGAGTCGAAGGCGACGATGGGCGAGGGGCCCGCCGCGTCACCGGGCGCCGCGAGGCGGGGGAACGTCAGGGAGGTGCGGCCGGCTCCAGGAACCGCGCCGTCTCGCGGGCCGCCGCGCGCACCGCCGGCGGAATCGCGCACGGCGCGACGTCGCCCGCCGCTCCGTACACGTCCAGGCGCCGGATCTCCGCCACCAGCCGCGCCGCGAAGTCCGCCCGGCTCCGGTCCAGGTGCTCGAGAAGCGACCCGGCGGGGGGACATCCGCGCACCTGCACGCCCGGATGCTGGCGGGCGAAGGTCGCGAGGCACCGCCGCATCGCGAACGCCTTGGCCACGAGCAGCGCGGACCGCGGCTTGTGTCCCGCCGCCTCGAGAGCCGTCATGCCGAACCGTACGTTCTCCAGCGTGTTGCCGGCGTCGACCTCGGTGACGACGGCAGCGGCGGGCACCCCCCGGCGCACCAGCTCGTCCCTGAAGACGAGCGCCTCCGGCCTGTCGAAGACCTTCTCGGTCATCGGGCCGGCCCGTCCCGACACGAGCACGCGGGGCGCCCATCCCGCCGCGAAGAGCTGCGCCGCCCGCCTTGGCACCTCGAGTCCCCGGCTGCCGAACACGAAGATGACGTCGCTCGGCGCCGGCGGCTCGCTCGGGCACAGGTAGCTCCAGATCGGCTGCAGCAGCCGCACGTACTCACCCGCCTCGAGGCTCTCGATGCGCACGCCGATCCTCCACCCCGCCGCTCGTCGTCTTCGGCTCCGCCCGGCGCCCGGCCAATCCTGCCGGAGCCCCCGCCGTACCGCGGCACAGACGGCGCGCAACGCCCTCATCGTGCCGACCCCCGGCATGGTCACCCTGCGCGACCCCGGCGCGAGGGGCGGAGGCGAGACGGTCGAACGCGGCCGGTCCGTACGCTATGATGCCTGAACGACCTTCGACGACTCGCGATCCTCACGCCGAACCATGCCCGCGTCGCCACGCCCCCTGCCCCCGGTCGAGCGATGGGCGGGTGTCCGGGCGGGACGTGCGCGCGGCATCGGATGGGCGCTGTGCATCGTCCTCGCCGCCGCCCACCCCGGCGGCGGTCAACCCGCCCCGGACGGTCTGACGGTCATCTCGCGGGACGGCCGGCGCCCCCTCCCCACGGTCGACGTCGGCGGCCGCACCATGGTCGCGCTGACCGAGCTCATGGGGCCCTTCGGCCTTCGCGTGGGCGACGACCGGCAGCCGGGCCGGCTGACGCTCCTGCGGGGACCGGCGGTGATGGTGCTGACGGCGGGAGACGGCATCGTGTCGGTGGCGGGGCGGCTCGAGTCGCTGAGCTCACCCCCGGTGGAGCGCGGAGGCGTCTGGTACGTGCCGACCGACTTCATCGGACGAGCGCTGCCCCTCCTCTCGGACCAACCGGTCGAGCTGAGGCCCCGCTCGGGGCTGGTGATCGTCGGCGACGTGCTCGTCCCGCAGGTGGTGGGCCGCTATCAGCGCATCGGGCGGCGGTCGCGGCTGCGCCTGATGGTGACCCCGAGCGTCGAACCCCGCATCGAACGGGCGGCCGGGCAGCTTCTCGTCACCTTCGAGGCCGATGCCGTGGACCTCGTCATGCGCGACTTCTCGCCCGACGATCTGCTCCGGCGGGTGATGGTCGACGACCGGCGCGCCCGGCTCGAAGTCGAGGTGGGCGGCGGCTTCGGCAGCTTCGCCGCCAACAGCTCGCCCGCGCTCGGCGGCAGCCTGGAGGTGGTCATCGACCTCGGACCGGCGACGGAGGCCCGCGCCGCCCCCCCGCCGGCCCCCGACCCGCGGCCCGCCGTGGAGACGGAGGCGGGAATCGAGGAGGAGGATGCGGGGCTGCCGGCCCTGGCGGACTTCTCGGAGCCGTCGACGGTCAGCGCCATCGCCATCGATGCGGGGCACGGAGGCGCCGACGTGGGGACCTCCGGCCCCGAGGGCACGCTGGAGAAGGACGTCACCCTCGGCGTCGCCCGGCGGCTGCGGGCCGCCATCGAGCGACGGCTCGGGCTGCGCGTCGTGCTCACCCGCTCCGGCGACGCCGACGTGACCCTCGACGAGCGCGCGGCCATCGCCAACAACAACCGCGCCGACCTGTTCATCAGCCTTCACGCGAACGCGTCGATGCGGGAGACCGCGACCGGGGCCGAGGTCTTCCATCTCCGCCCCGTCGAGTACGAGGACCCGGGCGACGCGCGGGCCGGGGGCGAACGGGTCCCGGTGGTGGGCGGCGGCACGCGACTGCTCGACATCGTGCGCTGGGAGCGGGCGCAGCTGCGTTTCGTCGACCGGTCCGCCCTCTGGGCGCGGACGCTGGCCGAGGAGTTGCAGGCCCGGGTCCCGATGAGCCGGCGGGGCGTCCAGCAGGCGCCGCTCCGGGTGCTGGTGGGGGCCAACATGCCGGCGGCGCTGGTGGAGATGGGATTCATCTCGAATCCCGCGCAGGAGGTCCAGCTCGCCTCCCCCGCGTTTCAGGACGCCATCGTCGAGGCGCTGCTGCAGGGCATCATCCGTTTCCGCGACATGGTCGAGCAGGGCTTTCCCGAAGAAGAAGACGATCCGCTCGCCGAGGACCCGCCCGCGGACGGCTCGGCGCCGCTCCGGGAGCCGATACCGTGAGCGGCCGGGCCTGGCTGGCGAGGATCGTTTTCGCGGCCGCCGCGCTCGGTGCGGCCTGGGTGCTCTTCGTCGGGCTTCCCCGGTGGTATCCGGCCGAGGGCCCGGCGGTCTCGACCGGCGGCGCGGACGACAGGTCCGCGGCGGGCGCGCAGACGGTCTCGACGCTGTACTACGTCTCGGGCGACGGCATGCGGCTCGTCGGCGTGCCGCGCCGGTTGGCGCGCCGGGCGAACCCCACCGCGCAGGCCCGCGCCATTCTCGAGCAGCAGCTCGCCGACCCGCCGGCGCCGCTGGTCTCGCCCATCCCGCCCGGCACCGGCCTGCGGGCGGTCTATCTCACCGGAGACGGCGACGCGTTCGTCGACCTCACCGAGGAGATTGCCCTCGGCCATTCCGGCGGGTCGCGGGAGGAGCTCTTCACGGTGTTCGCCATCGTGAACGCCCTGGCCACGAACCTCGCCGCCGTCGACGCCGTGCAGATTCTCGTCGACGGCGTCGAGGTCGACACGCTGGTCGGACACGTCGATCTGCAGCGTCCCCTGAGACAGAACCTCGACCTGCTGGAAGCGCCCAGCGATGACTGGATGCCGGCCGACGACGCGCCGGCCGACCCGGATCGTTCGTCATGACCCCAACCGCACGCGGCGACGCGCGGCCCCCGGACGAGCTCCGGCCCACGCGCCTGACCCCCCACTATCTCGACCACCCCGAGGGCTCGGTCCTCATCGAGGCCGGACGCACCCGGGTCATCTGTACCGCAAGCGTCGAAGAGAAGGTGCCGGTGTTCCTCCGCGGCGCCGGCAAGGGCTGGGTGACGGCCGAGTACGGGATGCTGCCCCGGGCCACGTCCACGCGCTCGCCTCGCGAGGCGAGCCGGGGCCGGCCGAGCGGCCGCACCCAGGAGATCCAACGGCTGATCGGCCGCTCGCTGCGCGCGGTCACGAGCCTCGAGGCGCTCGGAGAGCGCACCGTCTGGATCGACTGCGACGTCATCCAGGCCGACGGCGGCACCCGCACCGCGTCGATCACCGGGGGGTTCGTGGCCCTCGCCTTCGCGCTGCGGCGGCTCCGGGAGCGCGGCGCAATCGCCCGCCTGCCCCTGACCGACCACGTCGCCGCGATCAGTGTCGGGGTGGTCCACGGCTTCCCCCTCCTCGACCTCGCCTACGAGGAGGACTCGACCGCGGAGGTCGACATGAACGTGGTGATGACCGGGGACGGCCGCTTCATCGAGGTGCAGGGAACGGCCGAGGGCGCACCCTTCTCCCGTGCGTCGCACGACGCCCTGCTCGCGTTGGCCGAGGGCGGCATCCGCCGCCTCGTCGAAATGCAGCGGGACCTGGTCGGGGCCCTGACCGCGTGACCGGCCCGGCGCCGGCCCGGTTGCTCGTGGCCACGACCAACCGCGGCAAGCTCGCCGAGATCCGGGACATCCTCGGCGGGACGCCGACCACCCTCGCCACGCTCGACGACCATCCCGGCATCGCGGAGCCGGAGGAGACCGGGACGACGTTCGCGGCGAACGCCCGCCTGAAGGCGCGCTACTACGCGGAGGCGACCGGCGAGCTCACCGTGGCCGAGGACTCCGGGCTCGAGATCGACGCGCTGGACGGCGAGCCGGGGGTGCGCTCGGCGAGATTCAACGGGGAGTCCTACGCGGACAAGTTCGCGGCGATACGGCGCATGCTCGCCGAGCGGGGCGCCAGCGGCAGCCCCGCCCGCTTCGTGTGCGCGCTCGCCCTCGCCCGCCCATCGCCGCCTGACGGCTCCGCCGGGCGCCCAACCAACCCTCCAGGAACCCGCACCGTTCCACGGCGCGAACTCCTGGCCCGCCCATCGTCGCCTGACGGCTCCGCCGGGCGCCCAACCAGCCCTCCAGGAACCCGCGCCGGCGCCGTCCTCTGGGAGGCCGCCGGCGTCGTCGAGGGCCGCGTGCAGCTGCCTCCCCGCGGCGAGGGGGGCTTCGGCTACGACCCCATCTTCCACTACCCCCCCTACGGCCGCACGCTGGCCGAGGTGAGCCCGGAAGAAAAAGCCGCCGTCAGTCATCGGGGGCGGGCGTTCCGTCAGTTGCGCCGCCGTCTGACCGCGGGTGGGGCAGCTCGATGGTGAAGACCGTGCCGCCGCCGTCCCGGTTGGCGGCCCGCACCGTGCCCTCGTGGAGACCGATCAGGTGCTTGACGATCGCGAGCCCGAGCCCGGTGCCGCCGGGGTCGCGGGGCCTGGCGACGTCCACCCGATAGAACCGCTCGAAGATCCGGGTCAGGTCCGTATCCGGGATGCCCGGGCCGCGGTCGGCGACGGTGATGCGGACGATGCCGTCCCCGCCGGCGGCGCCGAGCTCGATGGTGCTGTCGGCCGGGGCGTAGTTGACGGCGTTCTCGACGAGGTTGCGGATGGCGTCGTGGAGCTTGACGGGGTCCGCCAGGACCGTGCCCGCTTCCGGGACGACGGCGGTCCTGATGTCCAGGTGCTTGCTCTCCGCCAGCGGCGCCAGCTCGCCGGCCACCGAGGCGAAGGCCGCCTCCAGCCCGCACGGGGTCAGCGTCAGATGCTCCTGCCCCGCATCGAGACGGGCCAGCCGCAGCAGGTCGCTCACGAGGCGCTCCATCCTCGCGCTGTTCCTGGCGATGATGGCGACGAAGCGGCGCTCCTCGGGGCGGTCTTCGTCGACGAGGGCCTCGACCCCGCCCCGGATCGCGGTGAGCGGCGTCCGCAGCTCGTGGGAGACGTTGGCGACGAAGTCCTGCCGGACCTGATCCGCCCGGCGGTACTCGGTGACGTCGTGGAGAACCAGGGCCACCCCCCGCTCCCCGTTGGCCGCGAAGGGCCGGGCGTTGGCGAGCAGCACCTTGGGGGGGTCGGTGTTCAACCGCACCTCGTTCCCCCGTCCGGCGTCGCCGGCCACCGCCGCCGCGATGACCCGGGTCACCTCGGGATGACGGATCAGCTCGACGTGGAAGCGTCCCGTCGGATCGCTGTCGATGCCGAGCATCCGCTGCACGGACTCGTTGGCAATCTGCACCCGGCCCTCGTCGTCGATCACCAGGACCCCCTCGACCATTCCCCCGAGAATGGCGTCGACCCGCGTCTGCTGGCCGGAGAGGTCCTTCACCTGGCGGGCGAGCTCGCGCGCCGTCTGGTCGAGCGCGCGCGCCATCACCCCCAGCTCGTCGTCGCCGTGGTCTAGTCCGACGGGGAAGGGCGTCCCCGCCGTGTAGCGCCGGGCCGTCTCGGTCAGCGCCCGGACCCGCCGGTGGAGCCGGAACGAAGCGAACCGGGCGATGGCGAGAGCCGCCCCGAGCGCCGCCAGGAAGCCGGCCCCAAGCGCGTAGGCGAGCGGAGCGAAACGGTCCTCGGCGCCGGCCGGCGGCGTGCCCGGCGACCCGACGACGAGCGCAACCGTGACCAGGGCCGCGGCGGCGACCGCTATCGAAGACAGGAACAGACGGGTCGGCAGCCTCACGGGATCTCGAACGAACCGCGGCGTCGGGCGCCTCGAGCGCGATGAGGCGCAGCGGCGCGACGCCGGTTACCGCGGCGCGGCCCCGGCGGCCGGCCGCCGGGGGGCCGTCACGTGCTCTCGACGAACTTGTACCCGAACTGCTTGATGGTCACGATGTGCTCGACCAGCGTGGGGAGCTTCTCGCGCAGCCGCCGGATGTGCACGTCGACGGTGCGGGTGCCTCCGGTGTACTGGTACCCCCAGACGTCCGACAGCAGGAGGTCGCGCGACAGCACCCGGCCGGCGTGCTCGATCAGGTACTTCAGCAGCAGGAACTCCTTGGCCGTCAACCGGACCGGCCGCCCGTCGTCGCTCACCTCGTGCCGGTCGAGGTCGACCACCAGCGAGCCGAAGCGGAGGATCTTGTCCGGTCCGAAGGGCTGCGTGCGGCGCAGGACGGCCCGGAGCCGCGCCACGAGCTCGCGCGGGCTGAACGGCTTCGTCACGTAGTCGTCGGCGCCGAGCTCGAGCCCCTCCACCCGGGCCTCTTCCTCCGCCCGCGCCGTCAGCATGATGATCGGCACCGCCGCGGTCTGCGGGTCGCTGCGCATCAGCCGGCAGATCTCCAGGCCGCTGAGCCCCGGCAGCATCAGGTCGAGAACGACGAGATCCGGGCGCTTGCGTATGTGCTCCAGGGCGTCGGTGCCGGTTGCGACGACGCTGGTGTCGTAGCCGGCCCGCGAGAGGTGATGCTCGACCAGCTCGGCGATGTCCGGATCGTCCTCGACGACGAGTATGCGGCTAGGCATCGGCAGATGGCTCTCGGACGACGGACAGGTGGCTCACCGCTCGCCGGGCGCCGGCGCATCGGCGCCGCGGGCCCCGCCCTCCCGTGGGTGATGGCGGACGTCGCGCCCCGACACGATGAAGATGGCCTCCTCGGCGATGTTCGTGGCGTGATCGCTGATCCGCTCGAGATGCCGCGAGATCAGCAGAAGATCGAGGGCGGGCTGGGTCACCGCGGCGTCCGTGCACATGACCCCGATCAGCTCGCGGAACACCCGGTCCTTGAGGCGGTCGACGGAGTCGTCGCGGTCGATGACCTCCCTGGCGAGGCGGATGTCCTGCCGGACGAACGCGTTCAGGGAGTCGCGCAGCATGCCCTGGGCGATGTCCGCCATCCTGGGAACGTCGATCAGGGGCTTGACCGCGGGATGCTCCAGGTACCGCAGGGTCGCCTCGGCGACGTTGATCGCGAAGTCGCCGATGCGTTCCAGATCGCTGTTGATCTTGAAGCCGGCCACCACCACCCGCAGGTCCGTCGCCACCGGCTGGTGCAGGGCGAGGAGCTGGAAGCAGCGCTCGTCGATCTCGATGTGCAGCCGGTTGATCGCGTCGTCGCCGGTCAGCACCCGCTCGGCCAGCCGGTGGTCGCGGTCGGCCAGCGACTGCACCGATGCCCGCACCTGCTCCTCGACGGCGCCGGCCATCACCAGCAGCCGCTCCCTGAGGTGGTCGAGGTCGTCCTGGAGGTGCGGCATCGACCCTCGTCCAGTCGCTAGCCCAGCCGACCCGTGACGTAGTCCTCGGTCAGCTTCCGGGCCGGCGCCGTGAAGATGCGGCTCGTCAGATCATGCTCCACGAGCTTGCCCAGCCAGAAGAACGCGGTGCCGTCGGAGACGCGGGCGGCCTGCTGCATGTTGTGGGTCACGATGACGACCGTGTAGCGGCGCTTCAGCTGATAGACCAGCTCCTCGATGCGCTGGGTCGCGATGGGATCGAGCGCCGACGCGGGCTCGTCCATCAGCAGGACCTCCGGCTCGACGGCCAGGGCCCGCGCGATGCACAGCCGCTGCTGCTGGCCGACGGACAGGGCGAGCGCCGACTCCCGGAGGCGGTCCTGCACCTCGTCCCACAGCGCGGCCGTCCTCAGGCTGGCCTCGACCCGATCCTCCAGCTCCGCCCGCGAACCGGCGAGGCCGTTGACGCGCAGCCCGTAGGCGACGTTCTCGAACACCGACTTGGGGAACGGGTTGGACTTCTGGAACACCATGCCGACCCGGCGCCGCACCTCGACCGGGTCCGCTTCCGGGGCGTAGACGTCCTGCCCGTCGATGGAGACCGATCCCGTCACGCGGGTCGAGGGGATGAGCTCGTTCATCCGGTTCAACGCCCGGAGAAACGTGCTCTTGCCGCATCCCGAGGGGCCGACGCATGCCGTGACCTGATGGGCGGGGATGCGCATCGACACGTTGTCGAGGGCCCGGGTCTCGCCGTAGAAGCAGCTCAGGTTCCTGACGTCGACCTTCGTCCCGGCATCGACGACCTCCCGCTCGCGGCCGCGCGTCGCGACATCGGCCAGGGACGGTATCGCCATGGTGCGTGAGGCCATCGTCGAGGCACCTGCAAGGGCCCCCTGCATCCGACCGGACGGCACGGTCGTCGTCACCCCTGACATCGGTCCCGCAGCCAGGCGGCGAATCCGTTCATCCCGAGCAGCAGGACCAGCAACACCATGATACCGGCAGCCGCGTTCTCCAGAAACGCTTCCTGCGGCCGCGACATCCAGTTGAACACCTGTATCGGCAGCACCGTGAACGGCGACCGGATGCCGTCGGGCGCGAACGGGACGTAGGTCAGGGCGCCGATCGCGAGCAGGGGCGCCGTCTCGCCGATCGCCCGCGACAGCGCCAGTATCGTCCCCGTGAGCATGCCGGGCAGGGCGACCGGCAGCACCTGGTGCCAGACCGTCTGCCACCGCGTCGCCCCCAGGGCATACGACCCCTCCCGCAGGGACGGCGGCACCGCACGGAGCGCTTCGCGGGAGGCCAGAATCACCACCGGCAGCACCAGAAGGGCCAGGGTCGCGGCGCCGGCCAGCACGCTCCGGCCGAACCCCAGCGTGCGCACGAAGAGCCCCAACGCCAGGAGCCCGTAGATCACCGACGGCACCCCCGCGAGGTTGGCGATGTTGATCTCGATCAGCCGGGCCCACCACCCGCGGTCGCCGTACTCCTCCAGGTAGACCGCCGCCCCGATCCCGATCGGCACCGCCAGCACCGTGGTCACCGCGATCACCCACACCGTCCCCGCCAGCGCCGGGAAGATGCCGGCGCTCTCGGCGCGGCGCGACGGCAGGCCCGTGAGAAAGTCCCACGACAGCCGCCCGAGCCCGTCGCGAAGGATGTCGGCGAGAAGGATCGCGAGCACCAGCAGGCCAATCAGGGTGGCCCCCAGCCCCAGGCCGTGCAGGACCACGTCGGCCAGCCGGCTCCGCCACCGCCGGCTCATGGATACGCCTCCCGGTATCGCCCCCGCAACCAGGTGCTGACGAGATTGAGGGAGAACGTGCTGATGAACAGCAGCATGCCGACCGCGAAGATCGTCCGGTAGGCCAGGGTCCCGGTCGGGGCGTCGCCGAGGCTGACCTGCACGATGTACGCGGTCATCGTCTCGATCGGCACCAGCGGATTGAGGGTCAGCCGCGGCTGCTGCCCGGCCGCGATGGCCACGATCATGGTCTCGCCGATGGCCCGCGAGACGGCGAGGACGGCGGCGGCCGAGATGCCCGACATCGCGGCGGGCAGCACCACCCCCAGCGTCGTCTGGGCCCGGGTGGCCCCCAGCGCGCGCGACGCGTCGCGGAGACCGCGCGGGACCCCCTGCAGGGCGTCCTCCGAGAGGGAGGAAACCAGCGGCAGGATCATGACGCCCATGACCAGGCCGGGGCTGAGCGCGTTGAATCCGGAGAGGCCCGGAATGAACTGCTGCAGGAACGGGGTGACCGCGAGCAGCGCGAAGTATCCGTACACGACGGTCGGCAGGCCGGCCAGGACCTCCAGCACCGGCTTGACGCTCCGGCGCACCCTCGGCGGCGCGTACTCGCTGAGGTAGACGGCGGTCAGCAGCCCGGCGGGAAGCGCCACCGCGAGGGCGATGGCCGACACCAGCAGGGTGCCGGCCACCAGCGGCAGCACCCCGAAGGACTCCTGGAAGAAGAGCGGCGTCCACACCGTGCCGAACAGGAACTCGAACGGCGACACCTCGCGGAGGAACCGGAAGGTCTCGATGGACAGGATCGACAGGATGCCCACGGTCACGAGGACCGACGCCGCCGCGCAGGCGCGGAGCGCCCACTCGATGACGCCCTCGATGCGGTCCTGTCGTGTCCGCGCCATGTTCGCAGCGGCTCAGCAGTAGCCCGGTCGGCTCAGCAGCGCCTCCAGCGACGCGACCTCGCCGCTGCCCCCCGGACCGCAGTACATCGTGCCGACGACCCGGTCTTCGAGCCGCCGGCGCACCAGGGCGTACTCGCGGTCCGTCAGCGACACGTAGCCCACCTCCCGTACGAGATCTGCGCTCCCGGTCAGAAAGTACCTCACGAAACCGGAGACATCCCGCCGCTCGAGGGCAACCGGGTTGACGTACAGGTAGACCGGCCGGGACAGCGGCTGGTAGGTGCCGTCCCGCACGGTGTCGGGCGACGGACGGATCGCCCCGGCGCCGTTGGTGTCGTCGCCGTCGTCGATCGCCGACAACGCGAGGCGGTCCCGGTTCTCCTCGTAGTGGGCGTAGCTGAAGAAACCCAACGCCAGCTCGTCGTTGGACACCCCCTGGACGAGCACGTTGTCGTCCTCGCTCGCGGTGAAGTCGCCCCGGCCGACCCCGGGCGCGCCCACCACGGCCCGGGTGAAGTAGTCGAACGTGCCCGAGTCGATGCCCGGACCGAACAGGTGCAGCTCGCGATCCGGCCACTCGGGCCGGACCTGGTTCCAGCGCGTGACGGTCCCCTGCGCCGCCGGCTCCCACATCCGCTTCAGGTCGTCCGTGGTCAGGGTCTCGACCCAGTCGTTCTCCGCGTGCACCACGACGGCGATGCCGTCGTACCCGATGGGCAGCTCGACGAACTCGATCCCGGCCGCCGCGCACGCCTCCACCTCGAGGGGCCGGATGGGGCGGGAGGCGCTCGAGACATCGGTCTCCCCCGCGCAGAACTTCTCGAAGCCGCCGCCGGTGCCGGACACCCCCACCGTCACCCGGGCCGCCGGGTCCACCCGCCGGTACTCCTCCGCCACCGCCTCGGCAATCGGAAAGACGGTGCTCGATCCGTCGACGGTGACGACCTGCGCGGCGCCGTCGATCCACTCGCGACACGCGGCCGTCCCCGCGAGCGCAATCAGGGCCCCGAGACCCGCGAGCGACAGGGTTGGGAGCAATCGCGACATGTGCGATGCACGACCACGGGCCGCGCCTACGATTTGCGTACAGCAGCGTCAGTCAAGTCCGGCGCCGCCAAAGAGACGTAGATTATACGGTGCCGGCTCCCGCGTCACAGGTTCTCGGCGAAGCGGTAGCCGAGACCGAACACCGTCTCGATCTGGCTCCCGGCCGGCCCCAGCTTCGCCCGCAACCGTCCGAGGTGCACGTCCACGGTGCGTGCGTCGACCGTGTCTCCGCTCCCCCAGATACGATCCAGCAGGCGGTCGCGAGACAGCACGCGGTTCCGGTGCTCGACGAGGCAACGCAGGATCTGGAACTCGCGGCGGGTCAGATGCACCGAGTTGCCGTCGACGGTCACGTCGACGCCGGCGAAGTCGGCGGTGAGGTGGCGGCCCTCGTAGAACTCCGAGGCCTGTATCGCCGACGACGCCCGCCGCGAGACCGCCCGCGCCCGCGCCGTCAGCTCCCGCAGGCTGAACGGCTTGCTGACGTAGTCGTCCGCCCCCAGCTCGAACGCCCGCACCCGGTCGGCTTCGCTGGTCCTCGCGGTGACGACGATGATCGGGAGCGAGACGCTCCGCCTCCGCGCCCTCAGCTTGCGGCACAGGGTGAATCCGTCGATGTCGGGCAGGTTCAGGTCGAGAATCATCACCTCCGGCGGGTCCGCCTCGACCGCCCGCAACGCCGCGGTCCCGGTGCCGACCACCTCGACCTCGTCGCTGCCCTCGCGCCGGAACGCCGCGCTGATCAGCGTGGCGATGTCCCTGTCGTCTTCGACCACCAGCACCCGCATGCCGCCGCCCTGTGCTCCCAGGCAGCCCGTGGCGAAAGTCCCCGCTGCATTCGAGCGGCGATGCATCCCGCCTGACTGCGTTGTTCGTCGGTTACATATGCCCAATATGCGCCCTCCTCACGCCTTGTCAGGCGGGCGCCTCGGCTGTTCGCTGGCGCCCTCCGGGCGCTGTGCAACGCGGGGTCTCACCACGCTGCTAGAGGCTGTCCACTGCGGCCGGTCCCGCGTACGGTTCCGGTCGACGCTCGAACCGTAGTGCGCGGGTATTTCGCCACCGTGACGGTCCGGTAAACACTGCGTTAACAGCCCTCGCCGGTGCGCCGAGCCCGCCCGAGCGTGCCGGCCGGCGGCGCGACGCGGGCCCGACGAGGCATGAACCGGGACGCGTGGCAGGGCTCGCAAGCCTCGTGCCGCCGGGCGCTCCCCCTCCCGGTCCGCGTCGCCCGAATTGAATTAACGCCGATGTAATCCCCTCGTCATCCATCCGTCACAGACGGTCTATACCGTTGCACGCATGACGATTGGCCTGAACGACCTTCCCGCCGCCTCCGTAACGCGCGGCGGGCGAGACACGGCGCGTGGAGAAACGCGCGGAGACAACAGCATGCGAACACGGTTCCTCATCCGGTTGGCGGCGGCCCTGCTCCTGGGCGCCGCCCCCGCCGCCGCACAGGAGACGGGGCGGGTGGCCGGGGTGGTCATCGACCAGACCAACGCCATCACCCTGCCCGGCGTGCCGGTAGAAGCGGTCGGCACCACCTACGTCGCCTACACCGACCTCGACGGCCGCTACAACCTGGAGCTGCCGGTCGGCGAGCACCAGATCAGGATTTCGCTCGGCGGGTACGCCGAGCAGCTCGTCAACATCGAGGTCGTTTCCGGACAGGTCACCGAGGTCCAGGTCTCGCTGACCACCAACGTCTTCGCGGAAGAAGTGGCGGTCGTCGCCACCACCCTCGAGGCGCAGAGCTCCACCGCGGCGGCCCAGATGATGCTGCGGATGCGCGCGCCGGCGGTGCAGGACAACATCGGCGCGGCGGAGATGCGGGCGAACAACGACTCGGACGCGGCCGACGCCATGAGCCGGGTCACCGGAGTCTCGGTCGTCAACAACCAGTCTGTCTTCGTGCGGGGCCTCGGCGAGCGCTACAGCAACACGACCCTGAACGGGACGACCCTGCCCACCACCGAGCCGGACCGCCGGGTGGTGCCCCTCGACCTGTTCCCGACCGGCCTCATCGACAGCGTCCAGGTCAGCAAGACCTACACCCCGGACAAGCCGTCGCAGTTCGCGGGCGGGCTCGTCGAGATCATCCCGCTGAAGCTGCCGAACGAGACCGCCTACGAGTTCTCGCTGGGCGGCGCCCACAACAGCGTCACCACCGGCAAGAGCGGCCTCACCTACGGCGGGGGCGGCGCGTGGAACGGGTTCGACGGCGGCACCCGCCAGCTGCCCGCCGGCTTCCCCGACCGCAAGGTCATCCGCGGCGGCCGGTTCACGAGCGACGAGCTCGGCTTCCTGCGCAGCGACCTCGAACGGCTCGGAGAGTCGTTCAGCAACGTCTGGGACCCCGTGGCCAGGGACCAGCCGATGAACCAGTCCTACAGCGGACTGTTCGGCGGCCGCTTCGGCAAGCTGGGCGTCGTCGCGACCCTCCGGCACTCGCAGAGCTCGCAGATCACCAACGAGGAGCAGACGTTCTACAAGGTCGGCGCGGGCGGCGGGGTGGAGCGGTTCAACGGCCCCTACGCCTTCGACGAGACCTCGTTCGCCTCGACGCTGGGCGGCGTCGGCAACCTCGCGTACCAGATCAGTCCGAACCACCGGCTGTCGCTGGACAACTTCTACACCCACGTCGGCACCGACGAGACCCGCATCTTCGAGGGGTTCAACAGCGACGCCGACAACGACATCCGCAACCAGCGGCTCTTCTTCGTCGAGGAGCAGATTCGGGCCCATCACGTGGGCGGCGACCACCTGTTCCCGAACGCCTCGAACAGCCGGCTCGACTGGAAGGTCGCGTTCTCCAGGGCGGACCGGGCCGAGCCCGACCTGCGCGAGGTGCTGTACGAGTTCGACCCCGCGCGCGAGGCCTTCGTCCTCGCCGACGAGTCCCAGAGCGGCCTGCGGCAGTTCAACGACCTCGTGGACGACAGTCTCGAGGTCAACCTGAACTGGTCGTCGCTGGTGGAGAACTGGGCGGGGCTCCCGACCCAGGTCAAGTTCGGGACCAGCTACATCGACCGCACCCGCGACTTTCTCTCGCGGCGGCTCCGGTTCGTGCCGACCAGCACGCGCGGGCTCGACCTCTCGCGGCCGGCCGAGGAGCTGTTCACGGCGGCCAACATCGGCCCGAGCTTCCAGCTCAAGGAGGAGACGCGGCCGACCGACCAGTACGACGCGTCGCAGGAGACCCTGTCCGCCTACGGCATGGTCGACGTCCCCCTCGCGGTCCGGCTCCGCCTCGTGGCCGGGGCCCGGGTCGAGAACTTCCGGCAGCAGGTCGACACCTTCGACCCCTTCGCGCGCGCCATCTTCCGCGACACGCCGATCATCCGGGCCGACCTCGACAACACGAACATCTTTCCCGCCGTCAACCTCGTCTACTCGATCCGGAACAACCAGAACCTTCGCGTCGGGGTCAGCCAGACCGTCAACCGCCCCGAGTTCCGGGAGCTCGCGCCGTTCGAGTTCACCGACGTCGTCGGCGGCCGCGCCACCGTCGGCAACCCCGACCTTCGGCAGTCGCTGATTCAGAACGTCGACGTGCGCTGGGAGCTGTTCCCCGGCACCGGGGAGGAAGTGGTCGCGGCCAGCTTCTTCTACAAGAACTTCGACAGCCCCATCGAGCGGATCGTCGAACCCACGGCCCAGCTCCGGACGTCGTTCACCAACGCCGACTCGGCCCGCAACGCCGGCTTCGAGATCGAGGGCCGCAAGGCCGTCGGCGAGTACGTGTTCCTGGGCGCGAACTACACCTACGTAGACTCCGAGGTCACCCTCGACACCGCCGCCCGCCAGGTGCAGACGTCGCTGGTGCGCCCCCTCGCCGGCACCTCGAAGAACCTCTTCAACACCATGCTCGAGGTGAGCAACGCGGGCTACTCGGGCCGCCTGCTCCTGAACTTCTTCGACGACCGCATCAGCGACGTCGGCTCGCTCGGCCTCCCCGACATCATCGAGAACGCGCGGAACTCGCTCGACTTCGTCTTCGCCAAGCGCTTCGATCAGCTCAGCTTCCGATTCGCGGTCACCAACCTGACCGACGCGCCCTACGTCTTCCAGCAGGGCGGACAGGACCAGCGGGTCTTCAAGCTCGGCCGCACCATGGCGTTCGGCCTGTCGGTGCATCCGTAGCCCCGTTCCGGACGCACTGAAGCCGGAGACTCGAATCATCCCGAACCAGGACAGACAAGCATGTGGACCAATACGCAGAGCAAGACCATCGGCGGCGCCGCGGCGGCGCTGCTGCTCGCCGGCGCGGGAATCCTGCTGACCGGAGACACGGCCTTCACCCAGTCGACGACCAACTGCCGGACCGTGGACGACGTCGACAAGCAGGTCTGCGTCGTCAGCGGGAACATCACGAGCGACACGACCTGGGACAACGACAGCTACTGGGTGCTGCGGGGCGCGGTGTTCGTCGACTCGCCGGCGCGGCTCACCATCGACGCGGGCACCGAGATCTTCGGGGAGTTCGCCACCAACGGCACCCTCATCATCGCCCGCGGCGCCCGGATCCTCGCCAACGGCACGGCCGCCTCGCCGATCGTGTTCAGCAGCGACCAGCCCATCGGTGAGCGGGGGCGCTCCGACTGGGGCGGACTCATCATCAACGGCCGCGCGCCCATCAACGTGCCGGGCGGCGAGGCCGTCGGCGAGGGCGACACCGGCACCTACGGCGGCAACGACGCGGCCGACGACAGCGGGCACCTGCGGTACGTCCGCGTGGAGTTCGCGGGCACGGAGTTCAGCCCCGACAACGAGCTGAACGGCATCGCCTTCCAGGGCGTGGGCAGCAACACCGAGGTCGACCACGTGATGGTCAAGTACAACAAGGACGACGGCCTCGAGTTCTTCGGGGGCACCGTCGAGGTGAAGCACGTGGTGCTGCAGGGCATCGCCGACGACAGCGTCGACTGGACCGACGGCTGGACCGGCAAGGGGCAGTTCATCATCGTCATGCAGAGCGGCGACGACGCCGACCAGGGCATCGAGGCGGACAACAACGGCGACAACAACAACCTGACGCCGCGCTCGAACCCGACCCTCTACAACCTGACCCTCATCGGCGATCCCGACACCGACGAGGGCAGCGAGAGCGACATCGGGATGCTGCTGCGCGAGGGCACCTCCGCCACCATCCGGAACTTCATCGTCCTCGGGTTCAAGGAGGCGTCCATCGACATCGACCACACCGCGACGTACGATCAGGTCGACAACGGGAGCCTGACCCTCGCGAGCGGCATCATCCACAACAACTGCTCGGTGACCGGCTGCGACGGTCAGTTCCGGCCGGACAGCGACGACAACGCCAGGACGGGAGACGAGGAGGCGACGAAGGAGTTCGTCACCAACAGCGACAACGTCTCGTTCGTCGACCCGCTGCTGGCCGATCCCTACAACCTGTCGGACCCGGACTACCGGCCGGCCGCGACGTCGCCGGCCCTGAGCGGGACGGTGTCGGCGGCCATGCCCCCCATGAACGACACCTTCATCGAGACCGCCAACTTCATCGGCGCGGTCGGACCGTCCGGGAGCGGGAAGGACACCTGGTGGCAGGGTTGGACCGACTTCGCGACCAACTGACGGCGCTCGTCCGCATCCGGCGTCGAGACAGTCCCCGTCGCCCGGCGGGGGCTGTCCCGTTTGCGCTCCTCCTCATCCTGGCTTTCGCCGGATGCGACGCGCCGCCGCCGCTCGCCAACACCCACCCGTCGCCGGAAGCGCTGGCGGCGGCGGTGCTCGACGCCCTCGCCGACAGCGACAGGGACCGTCTCGCCGCCCTCGCCCTCGACGGCCAGGAGTTCCGCGACGTCGTCTGGCCCGAGCTCCCGTCGAGCCGGCCCGAGCGCGGCGTCCCCGTCTCGTACGCCTGGGCCGACCTGGGCCAGAAGAGCTCGAACGCCCTGCGCCGGCTCGTCGCCCGATGGGGCGGGCGCCGCTTCGAGCTGCTCGGCGTCGCCTGGGACGGCGAGACCACCGACTATGGCCCCTACCTCGTGCACCGGGAGACCCGCCTGCGGCTGCTCGACGAGACCGGCCGCGAGGTCGAGATGCACTTCTACGGATCGACCCTCGTGCGCGGGGACGAGCACAAGGTCTTCAGCTACGTGGTCGACTGACCGCGCCCGCGGGCGACGGGTGGTCGACTGACCGCGCCCGCGGGCGACGGTCGCCGACCGGGAGTGGAAGCCGCTGTCGGCGGGAATCGCGCGGGGCCGATCGGGGGTGCGCGGAGTCGCGCCGCGGCGGCTGCCCGGCCGGGAGTCCGGCCCGTGGAACGACGCGGACTCCTGTAGGATTGGTGGGGCGCCAAGCGGAGCCGAAGGCGACGATCGGCGGGCAATGGCCGCTCCCACGGCGCTCGATGCGGCGTTTCTCCCCCCACCAGCCGGTAACGCTCCGACGCGGCTGCCGGTTCCGCGCCGGCTCGGGCCGACAGCCCGGCCGCGAAAGGAATGAGGGACGACACCATGGCACCGCGACGGGACTTCAGGCACACCAAGATCCTGTGCACGCTGGGGCCGTCGAGCTCCTCGCCCGAGGGGATCGAACAGCTGGCCCGGGCCGGCATGAACATCGCCCGCCTGAACATGTCGCACGGCAGCCACGCCAGTCATCTTGAGGTAATCCGTACCGTCAAGGACCTCAACGAACGCCTGAACCACCCCATCGCCCTGCTCGCCGACCTGCAGGGGCCCGCCATTCGCACCGGCGACCGCCTGGGGCACCTGTCCCTCGAGGTCGGCCAGGAGTTCCAGGTCACCGTCGGACCGACCGAGGACCCCGAGGAGAGGAGCATCCACGTCGACTATCAGGACATGGTGCACCAGGTGAAGGCGGGCGACCGCATCACCGTCGACAACGGGCTCATCAACCTGGAGGTGCTGGAGACCGGCGAGCACGACCTGCGCTGCCGGGTGCTCGACGGCGGAGTCCTCGGGTCGCGAAAGCACATCAACCTGCCCGGCGTGCGCATCAACCTGCCGTCGATCACCGAGCAGGACGTCGCGGACATCCGCTTCGCGATGGAGCACGGCGTCGACTTCCTCGCGGTGTCCTTCGTGCGCAGCGCCCAGGCGGTGCACGACGCGCGGCGCATCATCAAGGAGGGGGGCGGGCACTCCATGCGGATCGTCGCCAAGATCGAGAACCAGGAGGGCCTCGACAACCTCGACGAGATCATCGAGGCGGCGGACGGCGTCATGGTGGCGCGCGGCGACCTCGGGGTCGAGGTGGAGTTCGAGATGCTGCCGGTGGCGCAGCGCGACATGGTGCGGCGCTGCGTCGTCGCCGGCAAGCCGGTGATCGTGGCGACCCACCTGCTCGAGTCGATGATCGACAACCCCATGCCGACCCGGGCCGAGGTGACCGACGTCGCCAACGCGGTGTACGAGCAGGTCGACGCGGTGATGCTGAGCGGGGAGACCGCGACCGGGAAGTTTCCGGTGCGCTGCGTCTCGGTGCTCGACCGCATCGCCCGGCGCATCGAGAAGGAGCAGGGGCTCGAGCTCCACCGCGGCCGCGAGCCCCAGACCATCCGCGAGCAGCTCGCCCGCAGCGCCTGCCTCCTCGCCGATTCGCTCGGCTCGCGGGCCATCGTCGTCATCACGATGCGGGGGCTGCTGGGGCATCTCGTCAGCAGCTTCCGCCCCCGCGGCGCCATCATCTACGCCTTCACGACCACCGAGGTCGTCCGCCGGCGGCTGTGGCTGTCGCGTTCCATCGTGCCGTTCATGATCGACGTGTCGGGAGACCCCGATGAGACGGTGGTCCGGGCCATCGAGCGCCTGAAGAAGCACGACCGGCTGGTGAGCGGCGAGCCGGTGGTGATCGTGGCCAACGTCGCCACCAGCCACGGCTACGTGAACGCCATCCAGGTGCGCACGATGGAGTAGGGACCCTGACCGGAATCACCTTGCCGTGCGCCAAGCGCGCGAACCGCGGAAACGGGCGGCTTGCCGTGCGCCAAGCGCGCGAACCGCGGAAACGGGCGGCAACCGGATGCAGTCGGCAAGCTCCATGTCGACCACTGTCCCGAGCGTCCGGGGTGGAGCCCCGCGCGCACTCGAGACAGCGACCCGCGGGACACTCGGCCGGACGAATGAACGCGACGCCGCCCCTGGTCACGGGCCGCCGGCGCGCGGCGCGACCTGACGCGCCGCGGCGCGACCTGACGGTCGCGTGGGCGGCGCGAGGGGCTCAGAAAAGGCGCAGCGTCGCGACGGTCAGCAGGGCGGGAATTGCGAAGAACACCGCGAGGACGTAGGCGAGGGCGAGCCCCTTGCGCTCCGCCCCCAGTTCCGCGATCCAGCCGGCGCCCCGGAGCGGCAGGCGCCGGAGCCACGGCACGCCGTAGACGACGGTCACCGCGAACGCGTTGAACAGGAAGTGGGCCAGGGCGATCTGCAGCGCCGGCTCGCGGCTGGCGCCCGTCACCGCGGTCGCCGCCATCAGCGCCGTGATCGTCGTGCCGATGTTGGCGCCCAGGGTGAAGGGGTACACCTCCCGCAGGGCGAACACCCCGCCGGCGGCCAGCGGCACCATCAGGCTGGTGGTGGTCGAAGACGACTGCACGAGCACCGTCACCACCGTCCCCGACAGGATGCCGGCGCCCGCCCCCCGGCCTATCGCGGCATGCAGGAGCCGCCGGGCGTTGCCCACCATGACCGTCTTCAGGGCCCGGCCCAGGTACGTGATCGACACCAGGATGAGCACGACGCCGAGCCCGATCAGCAGGACGCCGCCCCCGGTCTCGGGCAGCGGATCGACCAGCACCCCCGCCAGCGACCGGCCCGGCCCCACCGTACGGCCCAGCAGGTCCCAACCCCCGGTGGAGTAGGACCCCACGGACACGAAGGCGGTCAGCAGGGCCGCGCTGGCCCGTTCGATGAGCCCGAACGCGACCTCGATCGGCAGGAAGATGACGATGCCGAGCAGGTTGAACCAGTCGTGCACGGTCGCCGCCGCGAACGCCCGCTTGAACTCGTCGGCGCGCCCGATGTGGCCGAGGCTGACCAGGGTGTTGGTGACGGTCGTGCCCATGTTGGCGCCCATGACCATCGGTATCGCGACCCCCACCGGCAACCCGCCGGCGACGAGGCCGACGATGATCGACGTCACCGTGCTCGACGACTGCACGAGGGCGGTGGTGAGGGTGCCGAGGAGCACGCCCACGAAGGGGTTCGTCGCGAAGGCGAAGAGCCGCTCGGCGCCGGCCTGCCCCCCGACCGCGAGACGGAAGCCGTCGCCGACGACCCCCACCGCGACGAGGAGCAGATAGACCATGACGGCGACGACGCCCCACGCCGCGGCCGGACGCGGGGCGGGCCGGTCGGCGTCCGTACCCTGGTTCTCAGCCATGCACCACCTTGCGCGACTGCGCAACCTCGCGGCGGCGGCGCGACCCGGCGCCAGCCCCCCCGATCGTCGCCGCGGCTCCGCTCCGGCGCCCGACCAACCGGCCAGGCGTCCGCCGTTCCATGGCGCAGACCCCTGGCGACGGAAGCTTCGCTGGCACGAGGCTCCCGCGTCGCGCTGCCGGCAGACTGCGAAATGCCGGCGACATCGTACCCGCCTTTACCGCCCGCACGCCCTCCGCAACGGTGTCCATCGCCCGGAAACGGTGCATTTTACGTGTCCGTTACGCGTTCGACACATCCGGGAAATACGCTCCGGGCCGTGAGCGCCCCCCACCGTGAAGAGAATCCGCCGACGTTCGGCCTCGGACGGCGCGTCGCCGCCGAAGCGATCGGCGCCTTCGCCCTCGTCTTCGCCGGGACAGGCGCCATCGTCGTGGACCGCCTCACCGGCGGCGACGTCACCCACCTCGGCGTCGCCCTCGCGTTCGGCCTCGTCGTCATGACGATGGTCCACGCGGTCGGCGACGTCTCGGGGGCCCACCTCAACCCCGCGGTGACCGTCGGCTTCTGGGTCTCCCGCCGCTTCCCGCTCCGCGACGTCCCGTGCTACATCGCCGGCCAGTGCGCGGGGGCGGCCGCGGGCAGTCTGACCGTCGCCGCGCTGTTCACGCGCGCCGCCGGCCTCGGCGCCACGGTTCCCGCCGGGGGCCCCTGGTCCTCGTTCGCGCTCGAGGCGGTACTGACGGCGCTGCTGATGTTCGTCATCCTCGGCGTCTCCACCGGGGCGCGCGAGAAGGGCATCACCGCGGGCATCGCGGTGGGGGCCGCGGTGGGCCTGGGCGCCCTCGTCGGCGGCCCGGTGTCCGGGGCCTCGATGAACCCCGCACGGTCGCTGGGGCCCGCCCTCGTCGCCGCCGATCTGCATCATCTCTGGATCTACCTGACCGCGCCCTTCCTCGGCGCCGTCGTCGCGGCCGGGGCCGCGAAGTGGCTCCGGGGATGACCGCTCCCATTGGACGCACCTGCGCCGACCGGGGATAATGGCTGGGAGCCTGCGCGGCGCCGTTGCCGATTGGCGGGCTGGGACACCGGCATGTCGCAATCACACCAGTTGAAGAAGCGCCTGCGGAGCCTGGAGAAACACCTCTCCCAGGAGAACCCGATCCTGCTGCAGACCGTCTCGAGCTTCCGCAAGCTCGACCGGGTGTGCCATCGCCTCGGGCTCCTCGAGCCCGAGGAGTCGTTCGCCACGCGCATCTCCTGGTGGCCGATGATCTCCGTGCTGGGCACCTACTCGTCCGGCAAGTCGACCTTCATCAACCACTATGTCGGGCAGGCGCTGCAGATCACCGGGAACCAGGCCGTGGACGACCGCTTCACGGTCGTCTGCTACGGGCAGGAGGACGAGGCCCGGGTGCTGCCGGGGCTCGCCCTCGACGCCGACCCGCGCTTCCCGTTCTACCGGCTGAGCCGATCCATCGAGGAGCTGGCGACCGGCGAGGGGCGGCGCATCGACGCCTACCTGCAGCTGAAGACCTGCTCCAAGGGCAAGGTCCGGGGCAAGATCATCATCGACTCGCCCGGCTTCGACGCCGATGACCAGCGCACGTCGATCCTCCGCATCACGGACCACATCATCGACCTCTCCGACCTCGTGCTGGTGTTCTTCGACGCCCGCCATCCCGAGGCCGGCACCATGCGGGACACCCTGGACCACCTCGTGGCGGAGACCATCAGCCGGCCCGATTCCAGCAAGTTCCTGTACGTCCTGAACCAGATCGACACCACCGCGCGCGAGGACAACCCGGAGGACGTCATCGCCTCGTGGCAGCGCGCCCTCGCCCAGAAGGGGCTGACCGCGGGCCGCTTCTACCGCATCTACAACCCCACCGCCGCCGTGGCCATCGACGACGACACGCTGCGGCAGCGGTTCGAGGCGAAGCGCGACGTCGACATGAAGGAGATCCACGACCGCATGGAGCAGGTGGGCATCGACCGCGCCTATCGCGTCGTCGGCGCCCTCGAGCAGACCGCGCGGGACATCCAGGACTTGTTCGTGCCGAAGCTGCAGGCGCTGCTGCTCGAATGGCGGCGGCGGGTGCTGCGGCTCGACGCCGTCGTCTTCGGCATGCTCGTCGCCGCCGTCGGCGGCTGGACGCTGTGGACCGGCGAGTGGGACGGTCTGAGCTTCTCGCACCCGACGTGGGCGGCCGTGTTCGACCTCGACCCGCTGTGGCAGCTCGTGCTGCTCGCGGTGGCGCTCGTGGCCGGCGGCTACCTCCACGCGAGGCTCCGCGGGCGGGCGGCGCGGGCGGTGCTCGCGAGGCTGGCCAAGCAGCCGCCGGACGCCCACGGCACCCGGTTCGCCGACAGCCTGCCCCGCGCCTTCCGCAACAGCGCCGGCGGCTGGCGCAGCATCTTCTGGCGCCGCCCCGTCGGCTGGGAGCCCCGCTCGCGCCGCCGCGTCGCCGACGTGCTGCTCGAGGCCAACGGCTACGTGCAGCTCCTCAACGACCGCTACACGGACCCGTCCGGCACCGGCGCGGGCACGGTTCCCTAGCCCGGAAACAGTACCGCCGAGACGAGCGCTCGTCAGCGTGCCGGAAACCGCGCGATGCGGTCCGACCCGGCGATGCCGCCGAGCCAGATCTCGCCGCCCACCTCGAGGCCCACCGTCCCCAGGATGAAGTTCTCGTTCGACGGGTAGCGGACGATCTCCTCCGTCGTCAGCGCGTCGGGGTCGACCCGCGCCACCCGCGACGTCACCCCGTCGCACCGGCCCTGGCCCAGGCACTCGAAGATCGACTCGGGCGCGTCGCCGAGATGGCCGGCCGCCAGCAGCGAGCCGTCCGGCGCCCAGCGGACGTTGTCGACGTGGAAGCCGACCTCGACCGCGTCCTGGCGGACCGGCGCATCGCCGCGCGACACGCGGATCAGCGACCGCGTGCCCCAGCCGCCGATGTACAGCCAGCGCCCGTCCGGCGACGCGACGATGCCGTTCGGCCCGTTCGTCTCGGTGCCGGGCACCTCGGCCCAGCCGGCGCCCGGGCCCCACTCCCAGACCCGGCCCACGGGCCGGGCGAAGTGGGTCGCCGCGAACCCGCCGCCGGGCAGCGCCGCCACCGAGTTGAACGTCACCCCCTCGGGCGCCTCGGCGCAGCCGGTCCACGTCAGCACCGGTCGCCCCCCGCGGGCGTCGAGCTCGAAGACCTCGATGGCCTCGCGCGCCCCGTGCCGCACCACGTAGAGGGTGTGCCGGCCGCCCGGCCCCGGCCGCAGGTTGAGGCCGTGCGGCCGGAAGCCGCCCGTGAGGGGGCCGCCGCAGTCGGCGAACGCGGGGTCGGGCCGGGAGCCGAACGAGGAGGTCGGGAACAGCACCGTCGAGCGGTGGTTCCGGCTGTCCGTCGCGTAGAGGTAACCGTCGTCCTCCATCCCCGCCACGATGACCCAGGGCGTCTCCGGCACCGCCACGAGGTCTTCCGGGCTCACCGGACCGCACACGAACTCGACGTCGCCGTCGGGCCGGCACTGCGCCTCGCCCGAACCGGCGCCCGCCGCCAGACACAGCCCCGTCGCCACGATCACCGCAAACAACCTTGCGCGCATGTCTCTGCTCCTGTCACGAATCGGCCCGGAACGGTCTACTCTATCCATCCGGGATCTCGGCCGATTCTACCGTCACCGGTCGGGAACGGATTTCGAGATGCCTGTCGCCGACGACACAACCGGCGGGACCACAGGCGTGGCGCGCGGCTTCATCCTGCAGGCCAGCTACCGCATTCGCGACGGCGCGCCGGTCGTCCACCTGTACGGGGTGCTGGAGGGCGGGGGCACGTTCCTCGTACGGGACGGGCGCGAGGCCCCACACTTCTACATCCGCCGCGAGGACGCGGCCCGCGCCCGGGATCTGGGCGCCGCGCGGCAGCGCGACACTGCACGGCGGACGTTCGACGGCGGGCCCGTCGTGCGGGTGGAGGTCGCCGTGCCCCCGGACACGCCGCCGCTCCGGGACCGACTGCAGGAGCACGGCATCCGGACCTTCGAGGCGGACGTCCGCTTCGCCGTCCGCTACCTGATCGACCGCGGCATCCGCGGCGGCTGCGAGATCGCGGGCGCCTCCACCCCCGGCGAACGCATCACCCGCGTCTTCGACGACCCCGAGCTGCGCCCGGCCGACGTGACGGTGCCGCCCTCGGTGCTGTCCCTCGACATCGAGACCGACCCCGCCGGCCGGCGCCTCCTCGCCGTCGCGCTCTACGGCCAGGGCGCCGACGAGGTCTACATCGTCGACCCCGCCGGGCGCGCGCTGCCCGACGGTGCGATCGGCTGCGCCGGCGAGCGCGAGGCCCTCAACGCCTTCGCCGCCCGGGTCCGCGAGCTGGATCCGGACGTGCTGACGGGCTGGAACGTGGTCGACTTCGACCTCAAGGTGCTCGACCGGATCGCCGGGCGCACGGGGGCGCCGCTCGAGCTCGGCCGCGACGCCGGGCCGCTGCGCCTGCGGCCGCCCCGGGGCTGGTTCGGCAGCGGCGAGGCGTCGATTCCCGGCCGCCTCGTCCTCGACGGCATGGACCTGGTGCGCGGCGCCTTCCTGCGCTTCGACGACTACACGCTGGACCGGGTCGCGAGCGAGGTGCTCGGCGAGGGCAAGGTGGCCCTCGGCGGCGCTGGCGATTCCGCCGACGCCGGCGGCCGCGGCGACGCCGGCGGCGGCGGCCGTCATCCCGCTAGCGACGCTCGCGGCCGCGACGCCGGCGGCGGCGGCCGGGCCGAGGCGATCCAGGCACGGTACCGCGACGACCTCGACACCTTCGCGAACTACGCCCGCACGGACGCCCGCCTGGCCCACGAGATCGTGCGGAAGCTCGACCTCGTGACCCTGGCGATGGCCCGCAGCCGCCTCACCGGCATGACCCCGGACCGCGTCTCGGCGAGCATCGCGTCGTTCGACTTCCTCTACCTCGCGGCCCTCGGCCGGCGGGGCGTCGTGGCCCCCACCGTGCGGTCGGACGACGCCCGGGTGTCCCGGCACCAGGCCGGCGGCGACGTCTTCGAGCCGGTCACGGGCATCCACGAGAACGTCTGGGTTTTCGACTTCAAGAGCCTGTACCCCAGCGTCATCCGCACGTTCAACATCGATCCCCTCGGCTACGTGGAGCACCCCGCGCCGGGGGACGCGGTGGTCCGGCTCTCCGAAGACGCCGCGTTCCGCCGCGGCGACGCCATCCTCCCCGCGATGCTCGACGAGCTGTTCCCGCGGCGCGAGGCGGCCAAACGCGCCGGCGACGCCGTCGCGTCGCAGGCCGTCAAGATCCTCATGAACTCGTTCTACGGCGTCCTCGGCACCCCCGCCTGCCGCTTCCACAACGTCGCCGTCGCCAACGCCGTCACCGGCATGGGCCGCCGCCTCCTGCGATGGTCGAAGCGCTGGTTCGAGGAACGCGGCTTCGACGTGCTCTACGGCGACACCGACAGCCTCTTCGTGCGCTCGGGCCTGCCGGTGGAGGAGGCCCGGGACGTCGGTCCGCGCCTGGCCCGCGAGCTGAGCGAGGCCGTCGCCGCCCACGTCGCCGCCGAGTGGCAGGTGACGAGCCGGCTGGACCTGGAGTTCGAGAAGCTGTACGTGAAGCTCGTCCTGCCGTCCGTCCGCCGCGGCCGCGGCGGCGCGCGCAAGCGCTACGCCGGGCTCGTCGACGGGCGCAACGACGTCGAGTTCGTCGGCATGGAGGTGGTGCGCCGCGACTGGACGGAACTCGCCAAGAACGTGCAGCGCGAGCTGTATGCACGGCTCTTCGCGGGCGAGCCGGTGGACGGCTACCTCGCCGACACCGTGGCCGCCCTCCGGCGGGGCGAGCTCGACGACAAGCTCGTCTACCGCAAGGGCCTGCGAAAACGCCCTGCCGCGTACACCGCGAGCACGCCGCCGCACGTCGCCGCCGCCCGCAAGTCCCGGCAACCGAGCCGCGTCGTCTCCTACCTGATCACGGTCGCTGGACCGGAGCCACTCGACGCGCTCGAGCACGCGCCGGACCGCGAGCACTACGTGGACAAGCAGATCCGGCCGGTCGCCGAGCCCGTGCTGACCGCCTTGGGCCTCGACTTCGACCGGGTGGTGGGCGACGACGAGCAGTTGACGCTGTTCTGACCCGCGCCGTCCTGTGCCCTCTTCACGGACCCGGCCACTGCATCCGGCGCTGGACACGGCTCGCCCGGAGAGCGTCGCCTGCGGCACGACCCACCCTGCCGGGAGTCTGCACCGTTCTACGGCGCTGACTCCTGGTGCAAGAACAGAAAGAGTCGCTTCACCACGCAACGGAAACCGGGCAGAACGTCGTCTCCGGTCAACTCATCGTCGCCCCGGAACACGCGCAAGTCGTGCGGCGACCGGTAGACCCGGACCGCTTCCGCGGCCGGCTCGACGAGCCAGACCAGGCGGGTACCGGCCACGAAGTACTCGGCGACCTTGGCCTGGACGGCAGCCCGGCTGTCCGATGGTGAAAGCACTTCGACGGCGAGATCGGGAGCGAACGGCCAGTAGGTCCGGGGGATGCCGGTCTTCGGGATGTTCGCCGCGGCGACGAATGCTACGTCGGGGGCTCGGACGACGTCGGGGTCGCGCCGCAGGATGAAGCCCGTCTCGGCGCCGCAGCAGACGCCCAATCCCTGCACGCTCACATGCTCGTCGAGGAGGCGGCCGATCCGCATCGACAATACGCCGTGCTCGGCGCCGGTTGGCGTCATGCGAATGATCTCGCCGTCCACGAGCTCCGAGCGGCAGCCGTCATCCGGCAATTCGAAGAGCTCTTCGGCCGTCATCAGCCGCCGCCGGGCAGGAACCGCCATGGGCTCTCCTCGTGCCGGATGCCGTCCGCCGACCGCGCCGGCTGCCCGTCGTTCGGCACCGTTCCCCATCCAGTCCATTGTATTGCGGCCTGCCGCCGCCCTGACCTGCCCCCTCCTGCCCCCCCACGGACACCGAGCGCAACGGTGGCGACGCGCGCTCGCCCCCCGCTCCCACTCACCGGCCGGCCGCGCCCCGCCACGTCGGTTCGTCGAGCGCGCCGGTCTCGGCCAGGAGGTCGTCGAGCCGCCGGCTCAGCTGCTGGAAGAGGGACGCGACCTCGGGGTCGGCCCGCTGCGCGATCTGCCGGTCGATGGCCCCCGCCTGGGTCTCGAGCCGGATGTCGCCGAGCAGGTTGCGCATCTCGTCGGGGTCGGTCTCGAGGTCGTAGAGCTCGTAGCGGTCCCAGACGCCGTGGAACCGCATGAGCTTGTAGCGGTCGCCCCGCACCCCGAGGACGGTCGGGGTCTGGGGGAACGCCCGCTCCCAGAAGTACTCGTAGAGGAAGGCGTCGCGCCAGCCCGCCGCCTCGCCCGTCAGCAGGCCCAGGAACGACCGGCCGTGCATGGTGTCGGGCACCGGCGCCCCGCCCGCCTCGAGCAGGGTGGGGGCGACGTCGATGTTCAGCACCATCTCGGGCCGCCGCCCGCCCGCGAAGAGCTCGGGACAGTGCACGATCAGGGGCACCCGGATGGACGCCTCGTACATGGTGCGCTTGTCGATCAGCCCGTGCTCGCCGAACTGGAAGCCGTTGTCGGACATGAACACGAGCAGGGTCGAGTCGAGCAGGCCGAGCTCGTCGAGGGTCGCCGCCACCCGGCCCACGCTGTCGTCGACGGCCATCAGCGCCTCGGCGTACTCCTGCACGAAGCGATCGAAGTCGGTGCGGCCGTCGTACATGCCGTCGACGCCGTGCCAGCTCGTGCGCTGGGCCTGCACCCAGTCCGGCTTCCCGCGGTAGTTGGCCTCGGTGTCGGCCATCGACGCGGGCCGGACGTAGCCGCGGTCCAAGTACGCCCCGCGGTGCCGCTCGGCCGGCGTGAACGGCGCGTGCACCGCCTTGTGGGACAGGTAGAGCAGGAACGGACGATCCGCGTCGCGGTCGCGCAGAAACTCCACCGCGTAGTCGGTCAGGAGGTCGGTGGTGTAGCCCTCACGCTCGATGCGGGTCCCGTTCACGTTCAGCGTCGGATCGACGTACGGCCCCTGCCCCCGGAACGAGACCCAGTGGTCGAACCCGGGACGCGGGTCGTCGCTCGCGCCGCCCATGTGCCACTTGCCGATGAACGCGGTGTGGTAGCCGGCGTCCTGGAGCCCGACCGGGAACGTCGGCAGGTCGCGGGGCATGGCGGTGCTGTTGTCGAGCACCTGGTGGGTGTGGGCGTAGAGTCCCGACAGGATCGACGCCCGGCTCGGCGAGCACAGCGAGGTGGTGACGAACGCGTTCTCGAACAGGACGCCGCCCTCGGCGAGCCGGTCGAGGTGCGGCGTCTCGAAGTAGTCGTTGCGGAGCCCGAGGCCGTCGAACCGCTGGTCGTCGGTGAAGATGAAGACGATGTTCCGCGGCTCGCGTGCGCCGGCGCCCGGCTCCTGGCCGCCCTGCGCCGGCGCCGGCGCCCCGAACGTCCCCGCCACCACCACGCCCGCCGCGAGCCACCCTGCGTACTGCGACACGTTGACCCTCCCGTTCCCTTGTCGACATCCGGCCTGGAACGGCCACAGGATAGCCCAAGCACGGTGCTGGAGACGGGCCTGCCGGCCCAGGCAGAGCGCAGCCCGCGCGTCCGCTTCCACTGCCCGGGAGGCCGTGTCGGTAGAGCCGCTGCATTCGTCCGGCGAAGCATCCTCCGACTGCGTGGTTCCGCGAAGCCGCGCGGCTTCGCGGTCGCATGGGCCCCGATGTGCGTCCTCGTCGCGCCCTCCGGGGAGGCGCCTCGCCCCAGCCGGCTGTCGCAGTGTCCCGCCGGCCGGCGGGTGCACGTCAGGAGAGTGGCGTGCCGCCACGCAAGACGGGCTGCCGCCTCGTGTGCGGGCGCCGAAGCCCCTGGATCGTCGTGTTGTGGGTCTTGGCCCAGGCCGTCCCGTGAATCGAGAGCTCGGCAGCGCCAAGGGCCGTCATCTCACAATCCTGACGTGCACTCCCGGCCGGCTCGACTCTCGACCCGACCGCGTGTAAGATACGCCCCTGTACTTGTACGCGCGGCCTCGCACGCGGGGTTCCGCGCTTGCGTCCGCCACGGCGACGGAACGCGGCGAGGGTCGACATGCGCATTCAGAAGAGAGCCGCCCTGGCGGCCGGGCTCGCGCTAGCGTGGGTGGGGCTCGCACACCCCGGGGCCGTGGACGCCCAGGCGCGCAGCCGGGAGCAGTCGCTCGTCAACCGCTACTGCCTCGGCTGCCACAACGACCGAGCGCTGCAGGGCGGGCTGTCGCTCGAGGCCGCGCCCCTAGACAACATCGCCGGCCACGCCGAGGTCTGGGAGCGGGTGGTCCGCAAGCTCCGGGCCGGCGCCATGCCCCCGGCGGGGTCGGCGCGTCCGGAGGCCGCCGCCTACCAGGGCCTGCTCGACACCATCGAGGCCGCGCTCGACGCCCGCGCCGACGCCGCCCCGAACCCGGGGCGGACGGACACGTTCCGGCGCCTCAACCGCACCGAGTACCGCAACGCCGTCCGCGACCTGCTGGGCCTCGACGTCGACGTGGACGCCCTGCTCCCCCGCGACGACGCGAGCTACGGCTTCGACAACGTGGGCCTCGTCGAGCTGTCGCCCACGCTGATGGAGCGGTACCTCTCGGCCGCGCAGAAGATCAGTCGGCTCGCGGTCGGCAGCTCCGCCATCGTGCCGGGCAGCCGCGTCGTCATCCTGCGCCCGGACCTGACCCAGGAGAGTCACCTCGACGGGCTGCCGTTCGGCACCCGCGGCGGGGTGGTGGTCGACCACACGTTCCCCCTCGACGGCGAGTACGAGATCCAGGTGCGGCTGGCCCGCAACCGGAACGAGAACGTCGAGGGCCTGCGCGACCCCCACGTGGTCGAGATGCTGCTCGACGGCGAGCGCCTGAAGCTGTTCAACGTGGTCCCCGACCGCAACCGGCTCGGCGGCTACTACGCCGACGAGGGCGTCGACCGGCACCTCAACCTGCGGCTGCAGGTCACCGCCGGACCCCACACCGTCGGCGCCGCGTTCCTGCGGAAGAACGCGGCCCTCATCGAGACCGAGCGCCAGCCCTACCAGGCGCAGTTCAACCAGGACCGGCATCCCCGGCAGCAGCCGGCGGTGCACTCGGTGTCGATCAGCGGCCCGTTCAACCCCGTCGGGGCCGGCGACACGCCGAGCCGCGACCGCATCTTCACGTGCCGGCCGGAGACGTCGGTCGACGAGGCGGACTGCGCGGCCGAGATCATCTCCACCCTGGCCCGGCGCGCCTACCGGCGGCCGGTGTCCTACGGCGACATCGAGATGCCCCTCTCGTTCTACGAGCGGGGCCGTGCCGACGGCGGCTTCGAGGCGGGCATCGAGCTCGCGCTGCGGGCGCTGCTCGCGAGCCCCGAGTTCCTCTTCCGCATCGAGGAGGACCCGGAGGGCGCGGCGCCGGGCACGCCCTACCGGCTCGACGACCTCGCCCTCGCCTCGCGGCTGTCGTTCTTCCTGTGGAGCAGCATCCCCGACGACGAGCTGCTCGACCTCGCCGAGGCCGGCAGGCTGAGCGACCCGGCGGTGCGCGAGGCCCAGGTGCGGCGGATGCTCGCCGACCCGCGGGCGGACACCCTGACCTCCAACTTCGCCGGCCAGTGGCTGCATCTCCGCAACCTCGAAACGGCGGCCCCCAACCTGCGCCGCTTCCCCGACTTCGACGACAACCTGCGGCAGGCGTTCCGCCGCGAGACGGAGCTGCTGTTCGACAGCGTCGTCGGCGAGGACCGGAGCGTCCTCGGCCTCCTGCAGGCCGACTACACGTTCCTGAACGAGCGCCTCGCCCGGCACTACGGCATCTCCGGGGTCTACGGCAGCGGGTTCCGGCGCGTCGACCTGCCGGCCGACAGCCTGCGCGGCGGGCTGCTGGGGCACGGCAGCATCCTGACCGTCACCTCCTACGCCACCCGCACGTCGCCGGTGCTGCGCGGGAGCTGGATTCTCGACAACCTGCTCGGCATGCCCCCGCCGCCCCCGCCGGCGAGCGTGCCGCCCCTCGAGGAGCCCGAGCCCGGGGTGGCCGCGCGGTCGATGCGCGAGCGGATGGAGGCGCACCGCGTGAACCCCGCGTGCGCGGCCTGCCACCGGCTCATGGACCCGGCCGGGCTCGCGATGGAGAACTTCGACGCCATCGGCCGGTGGCGCGACCGCGGCGAGGACTGGAGCCCCATCGACGCCCGCGGCAGCATCCCCGGCGGCGGCGACTTCGACGGCGTCACCGGGCTCCGCGACGCGGTGCTCGAGCGCCCGCACGTCTTCGCGGGCACCGTCACCGAGAAGCTCCTCACCTATGCGTTGGGCCGCGGGCTCGACCACGACGACGGCCCGGCGGTGCGGCGCATCGTCCGCGGCGCCGCCGGCGACGACTACCGGTTCTCGTCCCTCGTGCTCGGAATCGTAGAGAGCATCCCGTTCCAGATGCGGAGGTCGCAGTCATGACGATCAGCAGGATGGCGCTGCCGCGCCGGACGTTCCTCAGGGGCCTGGGCGCCACGGTGGCGCTGCCGTTGCTCGACGCGATGGTGCCGGCGCTCACCGCCCAGGCGGCCACTGCCGCCAACGCCCCGCGTCGACTCGGGTTCGTGTTCATCCCGATGGGGATGAACCCCGCCCCGTGGACGCCGCGCGATGTGGGCCGGCTGAAGGGGCTCTCGCCGTCGCTGGCCGCGCTGACCCCGCATCTCGACGACGTGACGGTGGTGACGCACCTCGACCTCGAGAACGCCCACACCACCGGCAACCACGCCTCGTCGAACGCGGCGTTCCTGAGCTGCCTCAGGGGCAAGCGGACCGAGGGCAGCGACTACGAGCTGGGCACCACCGTGGACCAGATCGCGGCCCGCCAGATCGGCGCGGACACCCCGATTCCGTCCCTGGAGCTGGGCACCGACCTCATCGTGCAGGTCGGCTCGTGCGACAACGGCTACGCCTGCGTCTACCAGAACTGCCTGTCGTGGGCGTCGCCGACCTCGCCCCTGCCGATGGAGGCCGACCCCCGGGTGGTCTTCGAGCGGCTCTTCGGCGACGGCGGCACGGCCGAGCAGCGGCGGGCCGAGATGAAGAAGAACGCGAGCATCCTCGACTGGGTGCTCGACGACATGGCCAGGCTGCAGAACCGCGTGGGCCACGCCGACCGCGTGCGGGTCGACGAGTACGTCGACACCGTCCGCGAGGTCGAGCGCCGCATCCAGCTCGCCGAGGAGCAGGCCGCGAGCTCGGTGCTGCCCGACCTGACCCGCCCCACCAGCGTCCCCGCCGAGTGGGAGGACCACGTCAAGCTGATGTTCGACCTCCAGGTGCTGGCCCTGCAGGCGGACATGACCCGGGTCGTCACGTTCCAGCTCGCGCGCGAGGCGAGCACCCGCACGTATCCGCAGATCGGGGTCCCCGAGCCGCACCACCCCATCTCGCACCACGTGAACGACCCCGAGAAGCTGGCCAAGCTCGCGAAGATCAACGCGTACCACGTGTCGCTCTTCGCGTACATGGTCGACCGGCTGAAGTCGACCGACGACGGCGACGGCTCGCTCATGGAGCACTCGACGTTCATGCTCGGCAGCGGCATGGGCAACCCCGACGTGCACGACCACCGCAACCTGCCCATCGTGGTGGCGCGCGGCGGCAACGACAAGCCGTGGGGCGGCCGCCACGTGAAGTACGAGCCGGGGACGCCGCTGGCGAACCTGCACCTGGCGCTGCTCGACGACGTGGGCGTGCACCTCGACCGGTTCGTCGACAGCACCGGGCGGGCCGCCGAGGTCATGGAGCCGCTGTCGCTCTAGGCGGGCTGCGCCGCAGGACGACGCGGACTCCTGCAGGGTTGGTTGGCGACAAGCGGAGCCGAGGGCTTGGCGATTGGCGGGCCAGGACCGGCGCCCCCGGAATCGGTTCAGGAATCGGCGCCTCCTACCGGGGGTGCCGACTCCCGGAGGGTTGGTCGGGCGGCAATCGGGGCCGAGGCAGCGAGTTTCGGAGGCAGGGGCGCGCGCCGTGCAACGGCGTCGCCTCCGGCCGCGAAACGCCGGCCCCCTGGAGGGTCGATTGAGCAGCAATCGGACCCGCAAGACGGCGATTTTCCGGCTCGAGCCCATCCCGCCGGCTCCGCCCGAGGATCGGCTGCACCGATGCCAACACCCCTCACCGCTCGACACCTTTGCACGACGTGACCGTTCTCAACTCGGGAGACAACCCATGACTCGGGTCAGACTGCTGTTGGTCCTTGCGTTCGCAGTGCTGCTGGCGGGAGCTCCGCCCGTCGTCGCCGCCGCGGCCGACGTGCCGCTCGCCGACGCCGTCAAGGCCGGTGACACGGCGCGCATTCGCGCCCTCATCGACGCCGGCGCCGATGTGAACGCGGCCGAGCCCGACGGCACCACCCCGCTCCACTGGGCCGCGTACGGCGGCGATGTCGAGGCAACGCGGCTACTCCTGGCGGCGGGCGCCGTCGCCAACTCCGGCAACCGCTACGGCGTCCGGGCGCTGTCGCTCGCGGCCATGGCGGGCAGCTCCGGCGTGGTCGAGGCCCTGCTCGACGCCGGCGCCAACCCCAACAGCACCCTGACGGAGGGCGAGACCGCCCTGATGACGGCGGCCCGCGCGGGCAACGCGGAGGTGGTCGAGCTGCTCCTCGACGCCGGGGCCGACCCCAACGCGCACGAGGGCTGGAAGGGGCAGACGGCGTTGATGTGGGCGGCGGCCGAGGGCCACGCGGCGGTCGTCCCCACCCTCGTGCGCTACGGCGCCGACGTCGGAGCCCGGTCGGAGCGCGGGTTCACGGCGCTCCTCTTCGCGGCCCGCGAGGGACGGACCGATGTCGTGCAGACCCTGCTCGAGGCGGGGGCGGACCTCGACGAGCAGATCTCCATCAACTCGACCCTGACCGCGGGCGGCGTCGAGCGGCGGCGTGCGTCCGACGCCGGGCTGAACGCGTTCCTGCTCGCGGCCGGGAGCGCCCACTTCGAGCTCGCCGCCTACCTGCTCGACCGCGGCGCCGACCCCAACGCCGCCCCGCGGGGCTGGACCGCGCTGCACCAGCTGAGCTGGGTCCGCAAGGCGGGCATCGCCGGCAGCAACAACCCCGCCCCGCGCGGCTCGGGCGAGATGACCAGCCTCGACTTCGCGCGCAAGCTCATTACCCACGGCGCCGACCTGAACGCCCGCGTCACCACGCGCCCGCCGGCCGGCATCACCGCCCTGAACTTCATCGGCGGCACCCCGTTCCTGCTCGCGGCGCGCACCGCCGACGCCGAGTACATGGCGCTTCTCGCGGAGCTGGGCGCCGACGTGTTCCTCACCAACGAGGACGACTCGACCGCCCTCATGGTCGCGGCCGGCCTCGGCACCTCGTCGCCCGGCGAGGACCCCGGCACCGAGGCCGAGGTCCTCGAGGCGGTGCAGCTGGCCCTCGACCTGGGCCTCGATATCGACGCCGTCGACGCCAGGGGCGAGACCGCCATGCACGGCGCCGCCTACAAGCACCTGCCGCGGGTGGCGACCCTGCTCGCCGACGCGGGAGCCGACCTTACCGTCTGGAACCGCGCCAACCGGCGCGGCGCCACTCCGCTGGGCATCGCCGTCGGCATGCACCGCGGCATGAACCTCCTCAGCTCGCCGGAGACCGCCGACGCCATCCGCGACGTCATGCGCACGGCGGGCGTCACGCCGGACCAGTAGCGTCAGTGTCGATACGAGGTCGCCAACGCCGCCGCGCCGCCCCCGGAATAGCGACAACTATCGCATTTTGCGCATGACGCCCCAATCCTGAGGCCGTCGTGACTTCCCGCCCTGCACGAGATGGTCCTTTCGCCAGTGGTTCTGTCTGGCAGTCCTGAACGACGGTCGATTCTGGTCGATTCTGCATCGAACGTGCGGGATCGGATACTGCGCGTAGCGCGTGTCCACCCTCCCGCACTCGGCACATGGCAAGGCAATCCGCCAGCGTCCGGATCGCAGGCAAGCGCCGAATCGCCGCGCCCTGCAACCCACGGACCCTGGGAAGGGCTCCTCAGCGCGACCTTGCCCAGAAAAGCCCCTCAAGCGCCAATGGCCGTCATCGAACTCCCGACATGGTTGAGGCAGTTGCGCGATGCCGAAATCGTCGATCGCGTGCGCAGCGACCCCCGTTCGATCCCGGGGACGTACCTCGGCGTCGACAGCCAGACGGCGATCCAGGAAGTGACCCGAGGCGGTCAGGCAGCGTTCGATGAACCCTGGAACGACCTCTCGCCCGACGATCGCGTGCTGTTGTACGCCCATTTCTTCCAGCTCGGACACCTGGAGGAACTCATCGAGGCGGGCCGCCAACTCTTCGAAGCCAGCCGAATCGAGGCCCCAATCGTCGTCGACCTCGGATGCGGACCGTTCACGGGCGGACTCGCCATTGCCAGCATGCTCGGCCGGAAGACGCGGGTCGACTACGTCGGCGTGGATCGTTCCGCTGCGATGCACCGCCTGGGCGAGCGACTTGCCTCCGAGGCTGAACGCAGCCACGGCATGCCGACACTTCACCGCCGTTGGGCGGCCGACATCTCGTCGATTGACTGGAACCGGGCGCCCGGCTGGCGCCCGGTCATCGTCATCGCGTCCTACCTCCTGGCCAGCCCGACACTGGACGCCGTCGCCCTCGTCACCGACCTCGACCGGCTGTTGACAAGGCTCGGCCGCGGGCCGGTCACCATCTTCTACACGAATGCCGTCGGCGCCGACGCCAACCGGGGCTTTCCCGGTTTCCGTGCGGCGCTGCGCGATGCAGGCTTCGAGGTAGTAGCCGACGATACGGGCGAGATCGAGATCAGCCGGCAGTCCCGTGAGAAGCCCCGCCTGTTTCGCTACGCGCTGTTCCAGCGCCAGCGACAAGACACCCTGCATCTGGGATGAACCGACGTGCGGCTTCCGACATGGGACGAACGGTCGCGGAACCGGAACAGCTCGACGTACTGGAGCGCCCGTTCGACCGGTCGCTGTTCGTCGCCGGCCCGCCAGGCTCCGGCAAAACGGTTCTTGCGATCCGGCGGGCGCAGTTGACCGCACGGGCTGACGCACAGAACTCCGGGGCACCGTCGGTCATCATCATCACGTTCAACCGTATGCTCCGGCGTCTGCTGACGCTCATGGGCGAGAGCGGACTCGGGGTCTCGACCATGCACAGTTTTGTCTGGCGCGACTACCGGCAACGCACCGGCAGACCACCGCGACATCACTCGGGCGACAAGTTCGCATACGACTGGAACGACATGCTGGTTACGCTCGACGGGCACGCCCGCGCCCGCCCCGACCGGACGCATCTGGTCGTGGACGAGGGGCAGGATCTTCCGCAAGAGTTCTTCACGTACGCGACTCGGCACGTCTCGCGCACGATGTCGGTGTTCGCGGACGAGGATCAGACGCTCGGCCCACGGGGCTCGACGCTGGCCCAGATCAAGGCCGCCGCGGGATTGGCAGATCCCGTGATGCTGACCCGCAATCACCGCAATACTGCCGAGATCGCCAGACTGGCGGAACACTTCCACCGGGGCCGTCTGCCCCCCGGGGAGGTTGTGCGGTCTTCCTCCGGACCACGGCCACGGCTGGTCCGCTCGCCGCCGGATAGCGACTTCTCCGTCACCCTGATCGCGAACCAGTTCAGGAATCTCGGCGGCAGCATCGGCGTCATCGTTCACAGGAACGAAACCGGTCACGATCTGTATCGCCGGCTGAAGAAACGGCTGCCGCGAGCGCGCGTCGACATGTACGCGGGCGACGAGCCGAACGAAGACTCGATCGACGTGCTCAAGCCCGGCGTCACGGTGCTGAATCGCGAATCCGTCAAGGGCCAGGAATTCGATGCGGTATTCATCGTGGAGCTCGCGGCGTTCATCCCTTGCGCAGACGAGGCGGCATCCCGCAGGATGTACATGATGTGTGCGCGCGCTCGAGACCACCTGTTTCTGGTCTACGGCCCTGACGACCTGACATCCGCCGCCCGGCGATCGCTGCCGGGAGCGGAAGTCCTGGAAGGCACATGACTACCCCCGACCAGACACCGCTACCGCTGGATTCGGCGGATGCCGACGACCGACGTCACGACACGGACATGCCCGGGCCGCGCCTCGACGCCCGACGTCACGACACCGAACGCGGCGATATCCACACGGCCGGGCAGCACCCCGCCGGCGACGACCGGCCGCCACGCTGGCTCGGCCTCACGATCACGCACCGGCGGCTGTTCGACGCCCTGCAGTGTGAGTGGCTGCTTCCTTCTCACACCGACCCCGGCACTCTGTTGGGGGTCGGGCGGTACGTCACCGCACCGAACGTGGCGCCGACCGGCAGCCATCCCATCCCGATTCGTCTGAAGCTCGATGCAACGAAGCTGCCGGCGCTCGGAGTGCCCGTTCTCCGGGGCCAGACGTGGATGACTTCCCGTCTTGACGCGCTCGATCCGTCAGACACGGCGCTGCTCTGGCCGGGCCCGCTCCCCGTTTTCACCATCGTCGGGCTCGCGGTCTCGACCGCGGAAGAACGCGCCCGGCTGGTCGGTCTCGCTGACGGCGTTTCGAACGTCGAGCTGCCGACGGGCGTGATGGTCGGCGGCGACAGCCTCGATGACGAGGATTTCGAGCCCGGCCGTCCGCCGCTCGACACGAACTGCGCGTTCACCTTGCCGAACGACGAGGACGCCATTCACGGCGCCATGAGTATGGCGCTGTGGGCGGTGCCGCACATCGATCCGTGGTTGGACCTTCTGACGGCCTCCCTGGCGGTCGATCGTACCGCGTTGCCCGAACGGGCCAGGGCGGTTGGCGCATCGTGGTGGCACTTCCCGCCATGGGCTCCACCGCCCGATGCCCCGCCGCCCGACCCGCAGGAGCGACTCTGGCTGGCGGCCGTCGATGTCTTCAAACGCCGAACAACCGCAGACCGTGGGAACACCGCCGAACTGGCGGAGGAGATTGCGGACCGAGCATCGCGTTCCGGACTCGTCGGAACCCGGAAGACGGTCTCCGCGTGGCTGCGGGCGACCCGCGAGAGCCTGCGCGCCGAAAGGGCCATCCAGCTCGAGGGCTGGAAGACACGCCCCGTCGAGTTGGCGATTCAACTGGTGCTGAACCGTCCGAGTCCTGACCGCTTCCGGACATGGTTCTCGGACCGGCCGGAACTGTCGCCCGCCGTCGCCTGGTCCGCCGCCACGTTGTGCGGCTTGCTGCACGGTAACCGACGGCTGGACACGTCGTTCCGAGGCAAGGCCCTGCAGCGGGAGTTGCTGTCCATTCATGCGATGCGCCTCTCAGGCGACGAGGCGGATCGCCTTGCGTGGCCGTCCGTCACCGAGAATGCGCCGACGTGGCGCCGGGGCGGAGATTTGTTCGTCCTGTCCTGGGACGGCAAAGACTTCAGCGAAAAACCGGCGAAGGCGCGCGGCCGGTGGTACACCTCAGACCTGGCCGAGAGCCGCGTGCGCGACGCCGCCCTGAAGCTCGCAAGGGGGCGGCACTGGCCGTGCGTGAGGCGGGAAGTCGCCGTCGAAGACGACGAGATCCCCCTGTCCGGTCGCGCCGAGGTTGAGGTGCGCTGCGGACCTGCTCGGCGACTCGCCGTGCGCGGCTGCCTGAGGATGCGCCTGCCGGAAAAGGCAGTCGTCGAGGACATGGTCGATGTCGAAGCGTTTCGGCGCGCCGTGGCGACAGAAACGGGGCCGTTGCCCGATCCCCCAGCGCGTCGGCAGCCTGAGCCTCGAAACGCCCCGACCTTCGACGAGATGGCGACCCCCTTGTCACGCAAGGCGCAGGTCGACCCAGACGTGCCGGGTCTGTTGTACCTGCCTGACTTCATCAGCCCGGAGGAAGAGAAGCGACTCACGGAGAAGATCGCCACCCACGAGTGGCGAAGGGATCTCAAACGCAACACCCAACACTACGGCTGGCGCTACGACTACTCGGCCCGCCAGGTCGATTCCTCCATGCGACTCGGGCCCCTGCCGGACTGGGCCGACAGCATCGGACGGCGCCTGGTTGCGGAGGGCCTTCTGTCGGCGCCGCCGGATCAGCTCATCGTCAACGAGTACAAGGAGGACCAAGGCATCAGTCGGCACGTGGACAGTCGGGGCTTCGCCGACGGCATCGTCACGATCAGTCTGCTGGAGTCCTGGGAGATGGTGTTTCGCCAATTAGGCGCGCAGAAACGGAAGGTGAGCAAGAGACTGGAGCAACGCAGCGCCATGATCCTGACCGGCGCGGCGCGATATGACTGGACGCACGAGATACCGGCGAGAAGGAACGAGATCGATCCATCGACAGGCAAGCGATGGAAGCGCAGACGCCGCATTTCGCTCACCTTCCGCCGGGTGCTGGCCGCCGAAAACGACACCACGGCGGGTCGCCGCACGCCAGCGAACGACCGCATCCGGACGAGCGCCGACATGCCGGGCCGGCGTAGTCGTCGGTGACCATGAGCACGGTCGGGCGCTGTCGCACCGCACGGTGGATGGACTCGGTATGGCCCGAGCCGGGAAGCCCTGCCGGAACAGCACCGAGCGAGGCCGGCCGCCGGCGGGCAGGAGACTGACAAGGAGGGTGAGATGCTCAAGTGGAAGGTGATGGCCGTAGCGGGGCTGTGCTTCGGGATGGTGGGTACGGCCTGGGGTCTGGCCCAGCGGGAGAGGGCGCCCGGCTTCTACGAGCTCCGCATCTACACCGCCCAGCCGGGCAGGCGGGATGCACTCGCCGAGCGTTTCGCCGGCCGCACGGCCGACATCTACTCGCGGCACGGGATCACGAACGTCGGATACTGGATCCCGCAACAGTCCAACGAGGACCTCGGCATCGACGAGGACAATACGTTCATCTACATCCGGGGCTATCCGTCGGAGGCCGAGCGCGATCGCCGACTCACGGCCGCCCACGCCGATCCCGAGTTCACGGAGGTCGTCCGGAGGCAGGAGCGCGATCCCGAGCGGAGGCTCATCGTGAGGGCCCACAACGTCGACATGGTGCCCAGCGGACCTCAGAGCGCGATCACCGTCACGCCATGAACGTCGCCAGCTCGCCCGCCGCGGCGCGTCCGCTGCCGTACGGGCCGGAGCACGATCACCATCACGCCGTGCACCTCGCCGGGAGGTCGGGCGTCAGTACTCGATCGTCTCGCCCGGAAGCGGCGGCGTCAGCGGCGACGGACGCCGGAGCATCGTGGCCTGCTCGTAGTCGTAGGCGTACCCAATCAGCTTGCCCTCGTCATGCGGTCGCCCCAGCAACGCCAGCGTCATCGGCAGCCCCTGCGTCCCGAACCCCATCGGCACCACGATGCTCGGGAAGCCGACGGAGCTGTACCCGGCCAGGGTCGACGGACTGCGCACGCCGTTCGTGCCCACGTAGGTGGGGTCGTCCGCCGTGAACGTCGGATCGCGGACGGGCGCGGCGAAGGCGGGGTGATAGGGAGAGACCAGGGCGTCGAGCTCGTGCGTGTCGAAGATCGCCAGCTTGAGCCGGGTGTTCCTCGGCAGCACGTTCTCGACGAGGTCCGCGTAGTCGGGATGGTCGGTCGAGGTCGCCTCGGCGCGCTCCAGCAGGTTCAGCGTCGCCGCATCGACGGGCAGCGGCGACGCCGCCACCTCCGTCTCGTAGATCTCGAGGAATCGCGCCACGGTCCTGGGCACCTCGGGCCCGAAGGTGGCGAGATACGCCTCCCAGTCCGCCCTGAACCGGTAGTCGGCGATCACCCGGACGCCGTCGACGAACGAGCCGTCGAACCTCACCGGGTCGACGATCTCGGCTCCCAGCTCCCGTAGCGCGTCGATGGCGGCCTCGGCCAGCGCGTCGACCTCGGGGTCGCCCCCGAAGTAGTCCCGGGCGACGCCCAGTCTGGCTCCCTGCAGCGAGCCGCGCCGGAGGAACTGCCGGTAGTCGAGCTCCGCGGCCTCCGGGCCGGCCGGATGCGTGGCATGGACCTCTGCGTTCAGCCCGTCCGGGTCGGCGGGATCCGGTCCGGCCAGGGCGTTCAGGAGGATGGCCGTGTCGGTCACGGTCCGGGTCATCGGACCGGCCGTGTCGAACAGGAGGTTCTTGGGGGCGATGCCGTCCCGGCTGATGAGCCCCGTCGTCGGCCGGAGGCCGACGAGGCCGCTGAACGACGAGGGGCCGCGGATCGAGGTGCTGGTGTCGGTGCCGACGGCCACCGAAGCGAGGTTGGCGGCTACGGCTACCGCCGAGCCGCTGCTCGATCCGGCGGCCCGGCGCAACAGGTTGTAGGGGTTCAGGGTGCGGCCGTCCACCGAGTTGTAGCTGTTGCCGCCGGCGAACTCGCCGAGCGACGCCTTGCCCAGGATGAGCGCACCTGCCTCGCGCAACCGCCGCGTGATGAAGGCGTCGTCCGGAGGCACCGCGTCCCTGAGAATCACCGACCCGTTGGTGGTCGGCATGTCCGCGGTGTCGATGTTGTCCTTCAGCAGGACCGGGATGCAGTGCAGCGGGCCGCGCGGCCCCGAGGCGGCCCGCTCCTCGTCGAGCTGCCCCGCCGCCGCCAGCGCCCCGGGGTTGACCGTGATGATGCTGTTGAGGCGAGGGCCTGCATCGTCGTAGGCCGCGATCCGGTCGAGGTAGAGCCGGGTGAGCGTGGTGCAGGACAGCGCGCCGGCATCGAACGCGGCGCTGATGTCGGCGACGGTGGCTTCTTCGAGCGAGAAGGACATTGCCGGACCCGCCGGCGCCGCCGGGGAACATCCACCGGCCAGGATGGCCTGACTCACGATGAGGGCCGCGGCGCAGGACCCGGTGAGCGTCGGCACGGCCACCTTTCTTCCCCTCGGAGGTACCAGCCACGGGCGAGGGTCGCGCGGACTGCCTCGCCGACGAGAAAACCGGGCGCCGCAGACCGCCGAGGCCGTCCGCGACACTGTGCGCGACCCGCGTCCCCCTGGACGGGGTCGTCAGCAGGCCGCACGGAGGGGGAGGCTCGCCCCCCTCCACGGCGTTCCCGCCGCTCACTGCTCCTGATCGGTCGCCGCCTGCGCGTCGAGGACGCGCTGGCCGCTCAGGGCGTTGCGCACCGCCCAGTTGCCCTCGTGGCACGCGTACTCGTAGATCTCGTAGGTCGGATCGGCGGTCAGGGGCATCTGGATGGTGAACGGCGCCAAGTACACGTTGGGGTCGGTGACGGTGACGGTCCAGAGGATGGTGTCCTCGGAGACGCGCCGGAAGCGCTCGACCACCTCGAGGGCCTTGCTGGTGGGAATGCCCTTCAGCCGGCGGCCGGCGGCGCTCGACGCGATCCAGCCGCGGTTGTGGAAGTTCCTCGACTCGACGACCAGGGTGTCGCCCTCCCAGCGGCCGCGGGAGTCGCCCATCCACATGCGAATGTTCCCGTCGATGTGCGGCTGGTCCGAGATCGGAATGATGCGCACGTCGTGGATCATCTCGTGCTGGATGACGAAGTGGTCGGGCGTCTGCACGATGCGGTAGGCGTTGTTGTAGCCGGCCGGCAGCATCGAGCCGGGGACGCCGCGCGAGATGCAGCGGTCCCAAACGCTCATGTGGATGTAGTCGTCGCCGTTGTGGTCGAGGTTGTACTGCTTGGCGTCGAGGGCCCATTGCCGGATGCGCGCGCGCCCGTCGGGCGGGTCGACGATGAGCGAGGTCTGCCCCGTCGACAGCACCGTGTCCCCTGCGTCGAGCCAGTAGCTGCCGTAGCCGCCGACGTTGCTGCCTGCCTCGTAGCGCCGCGCCGGGGCCGCGTCGCGCGCCTGCTCGTCGACGACGCGCTGCTGGTTGATGGCCGCGATCTCCTCGTCGGTGAGGAACGCGCGCCCCCCGACGTTGGCAGGCCGCTCGATCGGGGTCAGGGTCTTGTTGCCCCACATGCCCTGCAGGTCGGGCTGGCCGTCGGGGGTGCGCGGCAGCGTCCAGTCGGGGTCGACGACGCGCTCGAGCTGCGCGCTCGCCCCGGCCGCGCCGGCGAGCAGGCCGGCCGCCGCGAGGGCCGCGATGAAGAGGCATCGGCTGTTGGTGAATCTGCGCATCGAAATGGCTCCTTTCAACGTCCCGCGGCGGCGGCCTCGCGCTCCTGCACGCGGGCGCCTGCGAGCAGGTTGGTCATGCCGTAGTTGCCCTCGTGACAGGCGTACTCGAACAGCGGCGCGTCGGTCCGCGTCATCGGGATCATCGCGGTGAACGGCTGCGCGAACGTCGCGGGGTCGTCGACCGTGAACTCGTAGCGCAGGCGGTCGTCGCCCTCGCGGGTGAAGCGTTCTACGAGCTGCATCGTCTCGCCCGACCCGTAGGAGCGGGCGATGGTGTAGAAGCTGCCGGTCTTGTGCGTGAAGTTGGTCGACTCGACGACGAGGGTGTCGCCCTCCCAGCGACCCCTCGAGTCGCCGAGCCACTGGCGGACGGCGCCGGGCAGGTGCGGCACGTCGCCCAGGGGCACGATGCGCGCGTCGTGGACCATCTCGTTGAAGATGACCACGTGGTCGGGGGTCTGGAGGATGTGGATGTTGTTGTTGTAGGCGCTCGGCAGCATCGGCGGGCCGGCGTTGAAGCCGAGCATGCACCGCTCGGACAGGCCGAGGTCCTCGGGCCCGTGGGCGGGCGAGTTGAAGACGACGCGCTCGCGGACCGGCCGGCGCCACGCCGCGCGGCGCGCCTGGTCGGCCTCGTCCACGCCGTCCACCCGCGCGGGAATGCGGCCGTCGGGCGGATCGACGATGAGCGACGTGCGCAGATCCGCCGTCAAGCTGTTGCCGTAGTCCCACCAGAAGTCGTTGTAGGCGCGCTCGACGTCGCGTCGGGCGCCGCCGTCGCGCCGGTCCGCGTTCCGGCTCTCGATCGCGGTGGCCCGGAACTCGGCCGCCTCCTCCGGGGTGAGGACGGCCTGGTCGCCCAGCGCGGCCGGCCGCTCGAGCGGCGTCAGGGTCCGGAAGTCCCAGACGCCGCCCAAGTCCGGCGCGCCCCACGGGGTGCGGGGCCCCGCCGCGGTGGCGGCGCGGGCGGCCGCGGGGGCCTCGAACAGGGACAGGTCGACGGCCTTCGCCATCGCCTCGTAGCCGGCGTCGGACGGGTGCAGCCAGTCGCCGCTGTGCAGATCCCGGCGGAACCGCGTCGGCTGGTCGGGATCGCGCACCGCCGCGTCGAAGTCTATGACCCCGTCGTAGGCGCCGCTCGTGCGGATCCACGCGTTGAGGGCCTGCCGCTTCGCCTCGCCCGCCTCCGTCCAGTAGAAGGCGCCCTCGAACGGCAGCAGGGTGCCGCCGTAGACCTTCAACCCCCGCGCTTGCGCCCGCTGGATCAGCGTGCGGTGACCGGCGATGAGGTCGTCGACCGACGGCCACGGATCGTCGAACGCCATCCCGATGTCGTTGGTCGTCTCGAGGACGATGACGTGGGTCGCCCCCGGCTGCAGCAGCACGTCGCGGTCGAACCGCGACAGGCCGCTCGGCCCGAAGAGCCCGTTGGGGTTCGGCGGCTCGGCCGCATCCGGGGGCCCGGCGCCGCCGGCGCGGCGGAGGATGCCGAGGCCCGCGTTGTGGCTGAGCACCCGGTTGCCGGCAATGCCGACGTTCAGGACGCCGGGGGCCGCATCGCCGAGCTCGGCCGCGAGCCGCCGCGCCAGGAAGTCGGGCCAGCGTCGGTTGGCGTCGACCGTCGACCGGCTGCCGTCGGTGATCGAGTCGCCCATTGCCACCACGGCGCCGGGCGCCGTGTCCGTCCACACGTCGACGCGCGACAGGTAGAACCACTGCTGCGTGTCGCGCTCGTCGTCGAGCTGCACCGCGCCGACGTGATTGCCCGGCGCCGACACGACCGTCGTCGACAGCCCGGTGACATGCATGGTGGCCGGCGACGTCGACCCCCAGGTGTCGCCCGGGACGTAGATGTCGATGACCAGATCGCCGAGGGGAGCCGCCGCCAGGGCGACCGGATCGCTCAGCACCGTCGACCCCGCCTCGATCGTGACCGACGGGTGGCCGCCGAAGGTCAGGTGGGCGCCCGCCTCGATGGTGCTGTCGTCGCCCCGCGCGGCCACGTGGGCGGCGCCGATCTCGAGGGGCTCGGTGCCGAACAGGTTCGTCAGGGTCACCCGCACCTGCGAACCGCCGATGCTCGTCCGCACGACCTGCCGAATCGTCTGGTTCCGCACCCGCACCGGCGTACGCGGGGCCGGCATCGGCACCTCCTGCGCCTGCACCTCGGGCGGGGGCGGCCCGACCGCGACGGGCCCCGTCGCCCAGGTGCCCACCCAGCGGCTCTGCGCGGCCGACACGGCGGGAACCGCAATAACGACCGCGGCGACGGCCACCAGGGGGAGCGACAAGGGGCGCCCGCCCGCGGCGCGACGGACCGGGCCCGCGGCCCTGCGGAACCCGGGAATCCTGTGCATCGTCATCCTGCAATCCAATCTGCGTGGGCGGCCCGCGGGGAAATCGGCTCCAGTGGAACCCGCGGCACCGCGCAGCCGTTGGCGACTGTCTATTGTACCGTCATGCCCCCGAGAGACCGCGACGGAACCCGCCGGGAAGCGGTGTGGTCCGGGTCCCTGCATCAGGATGCGGCCGCACCCGCGCACCAGGACCTCGCTGGAGTTGCGGCTCCCGACCGCGCTCGTCCCGGCGTTCCCTGGTCGGCGGATGCGGAATGCGCGCCGAGTCGTTCGAGCCGTCCCGCGACGGCACCGGCCTCGAGCGACGACGTCCGCAGGCCGACCGCCCCGACGCCCGACCGACCTCACCCCCCGACGGCTCCTGCTCACGGTTTCTTGGCGCTCATCAGTCCGCGCCGATCCGCCGGCATCCCGCTTCGCCTCCGCGACGGACCACGTTCCGCCGCCATGTTAGTCTGAACTCATGCCACCGGGCAGGCCGAGCGAGGCCCCGCGCCCGCGCGCCGGGATGCGGCCACATCCGCGCCCCGCAACCCTGACAGAGCGCCGGCCGAGCGAGGCCCCGCGCCCGCGCGCCGGGATGCGGCCACATCCGCGCCCCGCAACCCTGACAAAGCGCCGGATGCTGGTCGCGCTCGCCCTGGCGTTCCTGAACGCAGGCTGCGGGGGCGACGAGGCTCGCGTTCCGACCGCCCCGACTCCCACGACCCCGTCGGCCCCGGTGGCCCAGAGCCTCGACATCGTCGGCGCCCCGCCGGGCGGCCTCGTCGTCGGCTACGAGGTCGAGCTGCGGGCGCGCCTCACCTACAGCAACGGCGCCTACCGGATCGTGACGGCCGAGTGGACCTCGAGCGCCCCCGCGCTGGCTTCCATCGGCGCGGACGGCGCCCTCGCGGCCCGCGCCGCCGGGGTGGTGACCATCACGGCGCGGGCCGAGGGCTTCAGCGCCACCGCCACCATCGAGATCCGGCCGCCGGGACCCGACGAGACGTTCTGGAGACAACTCGCGTTCAACGACCACGAGTGCAGCCGTGGCGAGGAGACGTGCTCCGATCTCGCGACACGCGTGCTGTGGCGGCTGCCCACACCGTCCCCGAACTTCTTCGTGCTGGAAGACAGCCTGGCGGTTCCGAACCTCGTCGACATCATCCGGGAGACGATTCCCCGGGCCGTCCCGCAGTTGACGGGGGTCCCCTACACCGGCCGCGTCGAGACCGCCCCGCGGGATGCGCCGGAGCCGTCGGGGGGCAACTGGATCGTCATCGAAGGCGTCGTGCCTCAGGAAACCCCGACCTCCCCGGCGTGCCGGAACATCGGCACCGAATCGTATGTCTGCGGGAAGGCGTACATCGGCCGCGAGCGCGGCTGCATCATCCTGAACACGCATACGCGCTCGTGCCTGACCCCGTCGCTCGTCATGCACGAGGTCGGCCACGCGCTCGGCTTCTACCACACCCCGAACGCCGTCGACATCATGCACCCGAGCGCGCTCGGGAACCAGAGCGCGGTCTTCTCTCCCCTAGAGCAGTACCACGGCGCCTTCGCATACACGCAGCGGCGCGGCGCCACCTACTCCGAAATCGCCCTCGGCTCTCTCGGTCCTCACCGTCCCCGGCTGGTACCGTCACCCTTCCACCACGGCGGAATCGCCGTCGACTAGCGATTCCGACGCCGTGGAAGCCTGTACCTGGACGACAACCAGCTGGGCGAGTCGATGCCGCCGGAACCAGGTCAGTTGACCGACCTCGAACATCTTCAGCTCCAAGGAAACCAACTGACCGGACCGATCCCGGTCGAGCTCCGAGGCCTCACGGAACTGACCGTCTTGTCCATCGACGGTGACACCGGGCTCTGCCTGCCTCCGAAGATACAGGACGCGGTGTTCGGGCGACTGGCCCGCGTCGAGAACGACGTTTCCCCCTTGCGACGCAGTAACCGCGATTCCCGCCAGCGTTGTGGGTATTGGCGCTCGCGCTCGTCGTGCTCGCGTAGCGCCGAGATGGCATGGACAGGCAGCCTACCGCGTCGCGACGGCCGCGAGGGCAGCCGTTGCGCCGTGGCAGCAGTCGAGGGGGCCCAAGATGGCGGAACCGCAGCGCAGCGCAACGCTCCGTCCATGCGACGTCACACGCCGCACACCGGCACCAGCCCCCCGCGCAGACAGTCAGCGAAACCCAAGCGCGAAGGAACCGTAGCGGCGATTCGCTCTCCCGAGGTCGACCTACTCGCAGACCTCGGCGAGGCCCTGGACGGAGGTGACGTTGATGCTGTCGACGGCGTCGGCGGCGCCGCTCTCGTCGCGGATCAGCAGGCCCTTCGTCTCGACCTTGTGGCCGAGGTAGGCCTCGGGGCTCGGGAAGACGTAGAGCAGCTTGAAGGCGTGGTCACCGAGGGGAATCGCCTGCGCCTCGGCGAGGGCGTCGCCGGCGGAGGGGGCGGGGTCGGTCGCGCGGGCCTCGGGGCTCGCCGACGACAACTGCCAGCCGGCGTGGCCGTCGCCGGCGAGGCAGCCGACCACCCGCACCAGCGCGAAGTTGGGCACGACGCCCGGGCCGTCCTCGCCCTCCACGCGGACGTGACCGAGGAGGCCGGCCGAGAGCTCGGCGTCTCCCGACGGGAAGCCGTTGCGCTCGAGGACGTAGCTGATGATGTCGACGTAGGCGTCGTCGGAGAGGTTCTCGGAGCCGTCGGGGGGCATCGACTGCATGCGCTCGTAGAGCCCGTCGAGGGTCAGCCCCGTCCAGTCGCGCAGGAACACGACGCCGGTGAGGGACCGGCCGGCGCCCCCGGTGAGGTCGGCGCCGTGGCAGCGCTGGCAGCTCGCGTCGTAGCGCTCGCGACCGCGGCCCGCCTGCCCGGTGGTGTACACCCCGTCCTTGACGGTGGTCTCGACGTCCGGCTCCTGGCTCGCCGCCACCGTCAGGGACCCCGCCGCCATCGCTGCCACTGCCGTCGCCGTCATCAGCACTCGCATTGTCTTCGCCTGCCTCGTTCCGTCAGTCATGGCGCCGGGCTGCAGTCGCACAAGCCCGGGCGGCCGCCAGACGACCGATCCTGTCATACCCCGTGGCGCGATACCGGAAGTCAACCGCCCGGCCGGTCGCTGCCAACCGCCCTGAACGCGGCGTCCCGAAATTCGAAAGTGCGCAACCAGGCGGCCCAGCCCCCAGCGGCCGAGCTCCGCAGTCGGCACGTGCGTGACCGACACTCGTCGCCTGCGGCTCCGCTTGGCTCTCCGGCCAACCCAGGGGTCGGCGCCATTCTCCGGCGCAGCTCCTGGCCCGAAACGCCGTCCGCCGGCCAGGCTCACCGCCCGACCGAGCCGAGCGACTCGAGCAGACGGACCGTCGCCGGCGCGGCCGCGATGTTGCCGGTGCGGCCGCGGGCGACGATGGCGTAGGGGGTCTGCCCGCGACGGTTGGCGATGTCGAGGTCGGCGCCGTGCTCGACCAGCAGCTCGACGACGCGGTCGAAGCCCTTGTCGACGACGTAGTGGAGGGCGGTGTTGCCGTCCTCGTCGACCGCGTTGACATACGCGCCCTCGTCGAGCAGGAACCGCACGGCACCGCGGGTGCCGGCCTCGTCGTACATCTGGGCCTGGAACGCCGGCGTCTTGTGCAGGGTCCGCTCGCGCCGGTCCCACACCGCGTAGCGCCAGCCGGCCGCGGCCGCGAGCATCAGGGGCGTCCACCCGTTCTTGAGGGGCAGCCGCACGTCGGCCCCGGCCCCGGCGAGGACCCGCATGAGGTCGGTCTCGGCGAACTTGGCGGCCAGCGCGAGGGGGGTCGCCCCGAGCAGGTGCTCGCCGATCATCAGCACCTGGCCGTTGCGGGTCACCTTCGTAGCCAGCGTCACCTGGGCGTTCGGGCTCGCACCGCGGGCGAGCAGGGCCTCGACCACCTCGATGTCGCCGGTCAGGACCGCCGCGTGCAGGGCGGTGTAGCCGGCGCCGGAAGCGTTCGGGTTGGCGCCCCGATCGAGCAGGGCGAGGACCAGCTCGCGGTGGCCGCTGTGCGCCGCCACCACCAGGGCGCTCGCGCCGTCGGGGGCGGTGTCGTTGGCGTCGGCCCCGGCGTCGAGGAGCCGGCGCGCCACCGCGACGTCGCCGTTGCGCGCCGCGAACAGCAGCGGCGTGAACCCGCCGACCTGCGTCTCCTCCGCATCGGTGCCGTAGCTGCGGCCGAGCTCGCCGTAGCGCAGCTCGGACTGCAGCCGCCGGCTGATGACGAACCGGCGCGCGCGCGACCGCGCCCTCACGTCCGCGCCGCCGTCAATCAGCAGCTGCACCACGTCGGCGTGGCCCTGCGCCGCCGCCCACATCAGCGCCGTCTGCTGCTCGAGCGACTCGCGGGCATTGACGCCGGCGCCCGCGTCGAGGAGGCGCCGCACCGCCTCGGCGTTGCCGGTGCGGGCGCAGGTCATGAGGACGGTCTCGCCGGTCTCGACCGCCGCACCGGCGTCGGCCCCGGCCTCGAGCAGCAGCCGCACCATGCCGGGGTTGCCGTTGTCGCAGGCGAGAGCCAGCGGGGTCACCCCCAAGTCGTTGGCGGCCGAGGCGTCCGCGCCGACGTCCGCCAACCGGCGCGCCGTCTCCAGGTCGTCGTGATAGGCGGCCCAGTGCAGCGCGGTCGCTCCGTCGGGCTGGGCGGCGTTCACATCGGGGCCGCCCGGTCCGCCCGCCGCGTCGAGGAGGGCGGCGATCGCCGGCGCGCGCTGCCGCTTGACGGCGTCGATCAGGCGCAGGTCGGGGCTCTCGGCGGAAGCGGCGGCGACCGCGAGCGCGAGCCCGCCGGCCGCAAGGAGCACGCAGCGCGAGCCCCGCTGCATTCGACCCTCGGTGGGTCGCGCGCGGATCGCGCGGCTTCGCGGATCGCGTTCAGTTCGCGGTTGCCTGTATGCCATGGAACCTCACGAGCAAGCTCCTCGCGCCTCTACCGCTGCCATGCGCCGGCACCACCACGCGCCGGGCACCGCACCGCCACACGCCCGGGCGCAGCGCCCCGAGAGCACCCCGCGACGAAGTCGGTGGCAGCGCAGGATTCGCCACGGCCACCTCAACCGGCCCGCCGCGACGGCGCGCGCCGGGCGGGCATGCGTCGAGGCGCCCGTCAGATCCCCGTCAGCCGGTCGGGCCGCGGGCCGACCACGAGCCGCGGCAGCGGCCCCGTGCTGTCGCCGATGCGCTCCACCGGCGCCCCCAGCTTGTCGAGAAGCGACACGTGGAGGTTGGCGAGCGGGGTGCGGTCGCGCTCCGGATACGCGACGTGCCGCCCCCCCGCGAGCTGCCCCGCTCCGCCGCCGAGCAGCACCAGCGGCAGGTTGTAGGGCGAGTGCGCGTTGCTGTCGCTCATGCCCGCGCCGTACATCAGGATCATGTGGTCGAGCAGCGAGCCGTCGCCGTCCGGCGTCGACGCCAGCTTCTCGACGAAGCCGGCGAACAGGCTGACGTGGTAGCGGTTGATCTTGGTCAGCTTGCGCAGCGACTCGCCCACCCCGCGGTGGTGCGAGAGCGGGTGGTGGGCGTCGGGCACGTCTATCTGCGGATAGGTGCGGCCGCTCAGCTCGTGCCCGCTCATGAACGTGGTCACCCGCGTGCGGTCGGTCTGGTGGGCCAGCAACTGCAGGTCGTACATCAGGCCGGTGTGCTCGGCGAACTCCGCCGGGGCCCCCATCGGCCGGGCCATCAGCGGCACCTCCCGCTCGCCCTGGGCCTCGGCCACCTCGATGCGCCGCTCGACGTCTCGCACCGCGTCGAGATAGGCGCCGAGCTTCAGCCGGTCGCCGGTGCCGAGGCTGCCGCTCAGCCGGACCACGTCGGCGCGCACCGAGTCGAGGATGCTGCGCTGCTCGCGGCGGCGCGCCTCGCGGGCGGCGGGGTCGGTGGTCTCGTTGTCGCCGAAGAGCCGCTCGAACACCGCCCGCGGGTTGTGCTCCATCGGGAGCGGGGTCTGGGAGTCGCGCCAGGCGATGGTGTACGAGAAGGCGCAACTGAACCCGCCGCTGTCGCACGAGCCGGCGAAGTTGGCGCCCTCCAACCCCAGCTCGAGAGACGCGAGCGGCGTGTGCCGTCCCAGCTCGCGGGCCGCGATCTGGTCCATCGAGACCGCCTCGGGGTTCCACGCGCCGGGATGCACGTCGGTGAGGAAGCGGGTCGCGGCGCGGGAGTGGCTGCCGCCGCGGGTTCCCGGGGGCGGGGTGCAGTTCAGCCCCGACAGCACCAGCATCTGGTCGCGGAACGGAGCCAGGGGCTCGAGAATCGGCGACACCTCGAAGCCGGGGCCGGCGGCCGCCGGCGTCCAGTTCTGCATCACCATGCCGTTGGGCACGTAGACGGCGCCGAAGCGCACCGGTCCCGCCGCCGCCCGCGCGCTCAGGCCCGGCACCATGCCGTCGAGAAACGGCAGGGCCACGCTCGCTCCGAGCCCCCGCAGCACCGCGCGGCGCGGAATCGTCCGCCTGGTGATGAACGTCATGACTCCGATCTCCTCATCTGAAACGGGACGCTCTCGACGATGCCCCGGATGATCGACGACCAGCGGTACCCGCCGGCCTCCGCGTCGCGCACGATGCCCCGGATCGCGGGCTGGTCGAACGACTCCATGCGCCTCCCGACGGCATAGGTCAGCAGCTTCTCGGTCACGGTGCGGACGACGCTGGTCTCGTGGGCGAGGACCGCGTGGCGCAGGGCGGCGGGCCCGTCGACCGCGGTGCCGTCGGCGAGCGCCCCCGCCGCGTCGACCGGCGCCCCGTACTCGTCGGCGGTCCGCCACCGCCCGATGGCGTCGAAGTGCTCGAGCGCGAACCCCGGCGGGTCCATCATGCGGTGGCAGGCGGCGCACGCGGGGTTTGCCCGGTGCTGCTCCATCCGCTCGCGCATCGTCCGCGGCGGCGCCCCCGCGTGGTTCTCCTCGAGGGCCGGCACGTCCGCCGGCGGCTCGGTCGGCGGCATCCCGAGGACGTTGTCGAGCAGCCACTTGCCCCGCAGTACCGGCGACGTCCGGGTGGGATAGGCGGTGACCGTCAGCAGGCTCGCGTGCCCCAGCAGCCCCGCCCGCTCGCCCTCGACGGGCACGCGGCGGAACCGCTCGCCGTAGACGCCGTCCCGCCCGTAGTGCCGGGCGAGCCGCTCGTTGACGAAGGTGTAGCCGGCGTCGAACAGCTCCATGACGCCGCGGCCGCCGAGAATCTGGCTCTCGAGGAACAGCGCCGTCTCGCGCTCCATGTCGGCGCGGAGGTTCTCGTCGAAGTCGTAGAACACGTCGGCGTCGGGAATGACCCCCCGCACCCGGCCGAGCTGCAGCCACTGGCTGGCGAAGTTGTCGACGAGGGCCCGCGCCCGGGGGTCGGCGAGCATGCGCTCGACCTGCCGGTCGAGCTCGCCGGGCTCGGAGAGGCGGCCGGCCTCGGCCGCGGCGAGAAGCGGCTCGTCGGGGATGTCGCTCCACAGGAACAGGGCGAGGCGGGACGCGAGCTCCAGGTCCGACAGCCGGTACCCGGTGCCGGGAGGAACGCCGGGCGGATCGCGCTCGATGCGGAACAGGAACTCCGGGGCCACGAGCAGCCGCTCGATCCCCTTCCGGATGCCCGCCTCGAAGCCGCCCTCGGCCCGGCCCTGCTCGTAGAACGCGAGCAGCGTGTCCAGGTCGTCATCGGTCAGCGGACGCCGGTAGGCGCGCCGCCCCAGGGTCGCGAGAATCTCCGACGCGCACCGGTCAGCCGCCGTGGCGGCGCCCGACCCGGCGGCCTCCGACTCGGCGGCTTCCTGCTCGGCAGCTTCCGTCCCGGCTGCACCCGACACGCCTGCGCCGGGCCCGATCGCGTCCGCGCCGGCGCCCGGCCTGCAGGTGAAGATGCGGCGCCGGCTCGCGGTCTCCCCCGGACCGGCGGGGTCGTAGGGACCGGCGATCTCCACCCGCTCGATCGCCGCGTGGCCTTGGTAGAACCCCAGCCCGCTCAGCGAGAACCCGGAGAGCCGGCGCTCGAGAATCCCCGTCGGCTCGGTGCGCGCGGCCACGAACGACACCCCGACCACGTGCTCGCCGGCGGTCGCCGGCACCATGACCTCGAGGTCCGCGTCGGCGTCGATCGACACGTACTGCTCCCACGCCGGGTCTCCCCGGATGGTGCCGAAGAAGGTGTAGGCCGAGGGGTACCCGACGCGGTCGGCGCCGCCGACGGTGAACCGCCGCACCAGACTGCCGTCGAGGCGGACCTCGATCTGCTGCTCGGTGCCCATGCCCACGACGTAGTCGTAGATCATCCGGCGCAGCCGGAGCTTCACGCGATACTCGCCGTCGAGCGGGAAATAGTGACGGACGGCCAGCCCCCCGCGGGACCCGAAGGGCAGATCCTCGCTCATGCGGTCGTCCTGGTACAGCAGCCGCGGCGTCGAGTACGTCGCGGCGGCGAACCCGGGGCCGATGGCGGGGTCCCCCACCGCGAGCCGGCTGATCCGGTTGGCGGCGGAGAGGTAGCGGTCGAACAGGGCCGGCGAAACCGAGAGGGCCTCGGCGTCCGTGCTGAACCCCTCCTGGCTCACGTCGTCGGGCGGAAACAGCAGCCAGCCCTCGTCGACCTCGAGATCGAGGAGGCTGCGCACGGCGTTGCGGTATTCGGGGGTGGTCAGGCGGCGCACGGCGGGCCGGCCGGGGTCGGGGCGCGCGGCCGCGACGGCGTCGAGCCCGCTCTCGAGCCAGCCCAGGAACCGCTCGTGGAGGTCGGCCGCGGGTCGCGGTCGGCCGGCCGGCGGCATCATGCCGAGCCGCAGCTTGCGGACGATGGACTCCCAGACCTCCGCGTCGGGCTCGACGTCGCCGGCGTCGAGCCCGTCGAAGGCCACCGGGACCAAGCCGCGAGCCTCCCGCGCCGCCGTGTGGCAGGCGAGGCAGTACCGCTCGATAACGGCCTGGGCGGAATCGGCGTCGTACGGGGCCGGGGCCGAGCCCTGAGCCGACAGCGTCATCGGTGCCAGGAATGCGAGCGCGACAGCCCACACTCCCGCCTGCCGGATGGCCGGCGTCGCCCTCGACAGCATCATGTCTCTCCCGCGACCGGAGGCGAGAACCATCCGCAAGCGCCGGCCTCCGCCTCCGCTACTGTAGTGCCGGCGGCGCCCGTTGGCAACCGGAATCTCAGCCCGGAAGCCGCTCGGTCGCGAATCCCCGAAACCGATCGAAATCCCGATCCTCGGTGATCAGCGTCCGGACACCGGACTCCCGGCAGAGCGCCACGATCTGCGCATCGAAGACGAGGTTACCGACCGCGTCGGCCTCGCGCACCGCGTCCGCCAGCAGTTGCGGGTAGCGGGGTCCGGGCTGGAGGACCTCCACGTTCGGCGATGCGAGCAGCCGCTCCATCGCTTCGCAGGCTCTATCGGGACTGAGCGGATCGAGGATACGCCGATGGGTGACGACGCGCAGGAATTCGGCGAGGCAGAACACCGGGATAGCCCAACGATCAGCTCCCTCGGCGAGGGCGATGACGCGGCGGCTGGCCCCGTCGTACTTGGGCGACTTGCGTCTGTGCGCGTGCACCAGCACGTTGGTATCGACGGCGATCACTCGCGCTCCTCCATCCACTCGTAGAGCGCGTCGCGATCGTCGAAGTTCACCCCGGGAGTCGGGCGTCCTTCCGTCGTCAGCAACTCAAGACGGTACGGGGTGGGTCGCGTGCGCTGGCGATGGAGGTACTGCGCCACCGCGCGCTCGACGAGCCTGGTCAGCGTCTCGCCGTCGCGGGCGGCCAGCTCCTTCGCCTCGCGGAACAGGTGGTCGTCGAAGCTGAGGGTGGTTCGCATGCAGAAATCTGACTACGAAGTGCAGATATCTGTCAACGCGGCGCAAGGCGACAGCTGCCCATGCGGGGCCGCAAAGATCGGCGTCGCCCGGAGCCTCCCGACGCGGGTCGGTGCAGTGCCGCGGTAGGTCGGTGCGGGTCGGTGTTTACCCGCGGGCGGGATGGTGTCATAATGCTTCGCTATTCGTCTCGTCACATCCGCGTACCGGTTGAAGGAGTCCATTCATGAAGATCCAGGCGCGAACAGTCGCCGTCGTCATGGCGGTCGGAGCCCTGTCGCTCATCGCCGCTCCCAGCCAGGCGAACGAGGGCGACGTCACCTACTACCGGGACGTCCTGCCGATCATCCAGGACAACTGCCAGAGCTGCCACCAGCCGGAGGGCCAGAACCTCGGCGGGGTGCTCGCGCCGATGTCGTTCATGAGCTACCAGGAGACGCGCCCCTGGGCCCGCGCCATCGCCGCGAAAGTCGAGGCGCGCGAGATGCCGCCGTGGTACGCGGCGGCCCCGCAGGGCGTCTTCTCGAACGAGCGCCTGCTGGCCGACGCGGAGATCGAGACCCTGCTGAGCTGGGTCGAGGCGGGTGCCCCCGCCGGCGACCGGGCCGACGCGCCCGCGCCGCGTCAGTTCGTCGAGAACACGAGCGGCGGCTGGTCGCTGGGCACGCCCGACTACGTGTTCAAGCTCGACGAGCCCTACCACATCGAGGACGACGTCTACGACCTGAACATCAGCTTCTTCAAGACGCTGACCGAGGCCGAGCTGCCCGACGACGTCTGGGTGCGCGGGTGGGAGTTCAAGACCGACGCCGGCACCGTCGGCCACCACATGTGCGGCTTCGTGCGCGGCCCCGCCCCCGGCGAGCGGCCCATCGAGGAGGTCGCGGCCGAGGAGGGCGCGGCGGGCTCCGGCCAGCTCCTGACGTGCGTCGCCGAGGGCGCCGAGGCGGTCATGCTGCCCGACGGCTACGGCCTGCGGCTCGAGGCGGGGTCGACGCTGACCTACAACATGCACTACCACAAGGACCCCGGCGAGGGCACGGGCATCTGGACGCAGCCCGAGATCGCCTTCTTCGTCGAAGAGCGGCCGGTGCGGTACCAGGTCATCAACGACTCGATCGGCAACACCGGGTTCGAGATTCCCCCCGGCCACTCCAACTACCGGATCGGCATGTCCCGCACCCTGGACAAGGACATCCAGGTGCTGACCTACTGGCCGCACGCCCACCTCCGCGGCAAGGCGTCGCGCTACACCGCGATCTACCCGGACGGCCGGGAAGAGCTGCTGATCGACGTGCCCCACTACGACCAGGGGTGGCAGGAGACCTACAAGTACAAGGAGCCGAAGCTGCTGCCCGAGGGCACCCGCATCGACATCAGCTTCTGGTACGACAACTCGGAGGAGCGCGGGGCCCGCTACGACTTCCGCTCCAGCGACTCGCCCGGCCACGGTCCCCGGACCGACGACGAGATGTCGCTGGGCTTCATCGGCTATGCCGTCGAGCTCGACGAGCCGGCGAACACCACCGACGACGACTAGCGACTGGCAAGGACCCTTCCCGCTCGGGAGACCCGCACCGCTTCGGGTGCGGGTCTCCCGCTTTTTCCCGCCCCGGTTGGACAAGCCATGTCTGCTCTGCGATTGCTCCTCGTCGCGTGCTCCCTCTCTCTGTGCGTCCTGACGCAGGCCGCCGCCCCGGCGCATGCGGGGCAGGCGGACGGGGACGCCGACGACGGCCTGATCCGGTCCGGGCTGATCCTGAACGGCCGGTCGATCAGCGTGGCCTACGACCCGGCGTTGCCGTCGGACCACCGCTCGCTGCTGGTGCTGCGGGCCGGCTCGACGCAGGCGGCGGTGCGGCTGGGCCGCATCGAGGGCCACCGTTCGCTCGCCATCGGGACGCTGGCTCCGGATGCGGAAAACCCGCCGCGCCGCGGGCCGGACCACGATCTCTGGCTGATGCGCACCGCCGCGGGCTGGGTGCTCGATGCCCGGCCGGTCGAGGAGCCGGCCGATACGGACGACGGCGAGGGCACCGGAGACGAGGCCGGCGGGGGCGCCGATGGCGACGTTGATGCCGACGCTGCCGGGCCGGACGACGCCCCAGCGAACGCTGCCGGGCCGGGCGCCGGGACGGATAACGACAGCGCGGACGCTGATGCGCCGGGCGCGGAGGCGGAAGCCGAGGATGCAGCGGCGGACGAGGAAGCCGAGGATGCAGCGGCGGACGAGGAAGCCGAGGGCCGGCAAGCGGACGAAGCCACCGACACCGAAGGCGAGAACGCGGACGCCGACGGCGAGGACACGGACGTCGAAGCCGCGGACGCCGAAGCCGAAGGCGACGACGCGGACGCCGACAGCGAGGACGCGCCCCCTTCGCCGCGGCCGGGCCGCATCCCCCTCGCCCACCGACCGCTCGGGGACGAGGTGGACACGCTGGCCGTGCGGCTGCTGCCGGCCGCGGACGAGGCGGGAACGCTGGAGCTGGTCTGGGGCCGGAACCGCTGGACGGCCGACTTCGAGTTCGTCGAGCTGCCGCGGCGGCCCCGTCCCCCGCGCACGTCGAACGTCAGCCCCGGGACGAGCCTGACCCGCGACTCCGACCTCGAGGCCCGCTACCGGGCGGCGGCGCTCGGGTCGCGCAACGAGACCGCCCTCCGGACGCCGGACGGCGCCAGCATCCAGGTGCTCTTCGAGCAGGAGCTCGGCACCGACGGCGTCGACTTCGCGGCGCTGGAGTCGATTGGCGACGGCGACCTCGTCGAGCTCACCGAGGGAGCGGTCATCCGCCTCCGTAGCGAGGTCCCCCTGAGGTTCGGCGACACCCTCATTCCCACCGACAACCTCGCCCCCGACTTCCCCGGCTCGTACGGCCTCTGGCTGCGGGCGTCGGGCCCGGGCTGGACCCTCGTCTTCAACAACGAGCCGGACTCGTGGGGGACCCAGCACGACCCCGCGTTCGACGCGGCCGAGGTCGACATCGACCACACCCACGGCGGCCCCTACGAGGAGCGCCCCCTCGGGGTGTCCCTCGTACCGGTGGGAGACGACGAAGGGCGCCTCGTGATCGTCTGGGGCCAGCACGTCTGGGCGGCCGACTTCACCATCGAGCCCCAGGAATCTGCGCCGTAGAACGGCGCGGACTCCTGCAGGGGCTGGGCGCCCGTCGTCGCCTGCGGCTCCGCCGGGCGGGCCAGGCGACCGCGGCAAGAGGCCCGCTGCATCCGACCGGCGAAGCATCACCCGGCCTCACCGCGTGCTCCGCGGAGTCGGGCCCGGTTCCGCGACGGCTCTGACCCCGACGTTCTCCGGCTTCACTCGCCGCCGTCGGTACCGTTCGCCCACCGGCCCTCCGGTATCGGTGCGCCACGGGTCTCGCCGCCGGCTCCTGCCGCTCGCATCCCGCGGCGCCGTCCCCGGCCCCCGTGCCGGCGCCAGGCTTTGCGTTTGTGATACCGTCCGAACGCGTTCGGCGGGGGCGGCCCGCGGACACCGCGGTTGGTGGCGGTGTGGGTCGGGCGGCGCGGCCGAACGCGTTTCCGCGGAGCCAACCGCGCATCACCGTTCACTCGCGGCCATGGAGGCACCCATGAGACCTCGTCACTTCCCGCTGCTCGTTGCCCTCGTGCTGGCGCTCGCGGCAGCCGTCATCGGCGGCGGACTGACGCGGCCGGCAGTGCTGACGGCCGGAGGACAGGAGGGGCAGGCCGACGCGGCGGCGTTCCAGTTCGACGCCACCTGGCCGAAGCCGCTGCCCGACAACTGGACGCTGGGCAACGTGGTGGGGGTCGCGGTGGACGCCCGCGATCACATCTGGATCGTCCACCGTCCGGGCAGCCTCAACGAGCAGGAACGGGGCGCCGACGCCACGCCGCCGCTCGCCGAGTGCTGCCGTCCGGCCCCCCCGATCATCGAGTTCGACCAAGCCGGCAACGTGGTGAACGCGTGGGGCGGGCCCGGCGAGGGCTACGAGTGGCCCGACTCGGAGCACGGCATCTTCATCGACCACCTGGACAACGTGTGGCTGGGGGGCAGCGGCGGCGACGACGCCCATATCCTTAAGTTCACCCGCGACGGCGAGTTCCTGCTGCAGATCGGCCGGCACGGCCAGGGGGAAGGCAGCAACGACCTGGCGAACTTCGGCCAGCCGGCCGAGATCGACGTCGACCCCGAGACCAACGAGGTGTACATCGCCGACGGCTACGGCAACCGCCGGGTCGCGGTGTTCGACGCCGACACCGGCGAGTACAAGCGCCACTGGGGCGCCTACGGCAACCGGCCCACCGACGAGGCCTACGCCTACGACCCCGACGCGCCGCTCTCGCAGCAGTTCGGGCGTCCCGTCCACTGTGCGACCCTGTCCGACGACGGGCTCGTCTACGTCTGCGACCGGGTCAACGACCGCATCCAGGTGTTCGAGCGGGACGGCACGTTCCTGAACGAGGTGGTCATCGCGGGCCGCACCCGCGGGTTCGGTTCGGCGTTCGACGTCGACTTCTCGCCCGACGGCGACCAGCGGGTTCTCTACAACATCGACGGGATGAACCAGAAGGTGTGGCTGATCGAGCGGTCGAGCCTCGAGATTCTCGGGTCGTTCGGCTTCGGCGGCCACATGGCCGGCGGGTTCACCGCCGCCCACAGCCTCGCCGTCGACTCGAGCGGCAACATCTACGTCGGCGAGACACTGGAGGGCAAGCGGGTGCAGCGGTTCGTCAACATGCAGTAGGCGACCCGGCCGCGTGGCGCGTAGCGAGCCGCGGTAGGACATGGACGATACCGCTTGGACGGTCGTGGGGGCTGCGAATCACCACCCTGATCGCGATCGGCGCGTCGTTCCGGGGTCTCCGCGACGAGATGCGCGCGCAGGGCGCCCTGGGTGATCAGATGGGCGTGCTCAGGGAGCGGATGGCGAACCTCGAAGGTCTCCGTGAGGCCATCGCCGGCAAGCGGGTCGCCTAGGCACGGCGGTCAGCGCACCAGGCGCCCGTCCTGCACCCAGACCTCTCCGCCGACCGTCACCGTGGTGTCGGTGAAGAAGTTCCAGCGGACGTAGCCGCCGGTGACGGTCCCGCCGAGCTCGGAGTTGTCGCCGAGCGACAGCCGGACGATCCCGGCGCCGTAGCCGTAGTAGGGAATCCAGGGGTTGCGCTCGGGCACCGCGAGCAGGGGGTTGAACCCGAGGGCGAACTCCCGGAAGGCCCGCGCCTCTTCCGGCACGCCGGCCAGCTCGGCCTCGGCCGCTTCCTGCCCCGACTCGGCGGTCGTCCCCGTGACCCGCCCGGCCTCGATCTCCACCCGCAGGCCGCTGACCGGCCGCCCGTCCCACTGCGACGGCGGGAAGACGATGACGCCGTCGACGGTCTCCTCCACCGGGGCCACCCGGATCGCCCCCGACGGCAGCTCGAGCTCGCGGTCGATGAGGATGACGCCCCGGTCGGTCCGCGCCTTCGAGGCGTCGCCGTCGCCGAAGTTCACCGGCCGGTCGCCGATGCGGAACCGGATGTCGGTGCCGAGCGGCGACGTCACCCGCACTTCGGCCCCGCGCATCGCGTCCACGAAGCGCCGCTGAACCGCCGCCAGCCCCGCGTAGTCGGTCTCGAGCAGCGCGTGTTGATACGTGGCGTCGATGACCGCCTGCGACGGCATCGGCTGCCCCGGCAGGGGAAACGCGCTGCCGTTCTGGGTCCAGTGGAAGTGGATGGTGCGGCCGATGCCCTCGTGCAGCAGTCCTGCAGGGCCGCGTACACCGCGTGGTCGGGCCGCGCCCCCGGCAGCATGATCGCGCCGTCGAAGTCGCGCAGCATCTCGCGGTAGACGGCCCGCGCGGCCGCCGTGCCCTCGGCCAGCAGGTCGGCGTCCCAGTCCTCCGGGTACGGCTCCTCGATGACGTCGATCACCCCGAGGTCGACGGCGCCGGCCCGCAGGAGGGCGTAGCGCAGCGGCGGAATCAGCTCGTCGAACTGCCCCGGCCGCGCCACGAGCAGGATGCGCTCGCCCGGCTCGGGCGCGAGCTGCGCCACCAGGCGCTCGGCCATCGCCTCCCACTGCATGGTCAGACGGGACTGGGCGAAGGTGGAACCGGCCCCGAGGGACAGGACCAAGCCGGCGGCGACAGCGATGCGGATGACAGGCTTCATGGTTCGATTCCTCCCGACAGGGCCGGTGAAGACGCTGCTACGACGGCCAGAGCCAACCGAACGTGCCCGCCGTCAACAGGGCGTAGATGACCCCGTCGAACATCGTCGTCAGCGTGAAGCGCCAGCTGCGGTGCCACCAGATGGTGCTCTGCGGAATCGCCAGCGCGTAGCCCGCGAAGGCCACGAGGCCGACGACGCGGAAGACGAGCCCGTAGTCGGCGGCGGGCGGGATGGTGAGGCCCGCCGTGTAGCCGGCGACGGCGCCGACGACCACGCAGTAGACGAACCACTGCCCCAGGCTGCGGCCGATGGCCATCGGCCCGTTGGGCAGCACCGTCAGGAACGCGACGGGGCCCCGCTCGAGCTGCGCCGCGAACTCGGGCGTGTTCATCTCCTTCATGCTCGACGCACGCGGGATGGCGTAGTCGCCCGGGGGAATCTCGAGCGGCCGCAGCGTGTCCATCACCTTGTCCTGGTCAGGCACCGGCCCGGCGTCGCCGACGTGATAGGGCAGCAGCATGTGGATGACCGAGCTGGCGACGAAGACGAGGACCGCCGACAGCAGGACCGGCAGCCAAAGCGACAAGATGCACGTCATTTGCGACCTCCTGGCGGGCGAGCATACCCTACTCGGCGCGATCCGCCGGCCGAATTGCGATAACATCCGCTCGCATGCCGTCGGGACGCGACCTCCCGCCGGCGTCCGCCGGGATCCTCGCCGCAGGACGGCGCGCAGGCCTGGGGGTCGATTGGCCGGAAGGCGGAGCCGCATGGCGACGGCTCCCGACCAGATTGCCGGACCGATGGAAAGGGGTACACGATGCTGCTGGCGCTGCGATACTCTCGTTCGGTGTTCCGGGTCGTCCCATCGACCCCGGTGCTCGGCCTGCTGCTGGGAATCGCGATGATCGGAACCGAGGCCGCCGTGCACGCCCAGTCCGACGAGACGCTCGGCCACGGCTACAGCCGGCCCGCCCGCAGCCCCCACGGCAGCCGGTCCGAGGTGATCGCGCCGCACGGGATGGTCGCGGCCAGCCAGCCGCTGGCGGCCCAGGTCGGCCTCGACATCCTCAAGGCCGGCGGCAACGCCATCGACGCGGCGGTAGCCGTCAACGCCGTCCTCGGCCTCGTCGAGCCGCACATGAACGGGGTCGGCGGCGACCTCTACGCCCTCGTCTGGGACGCCGAGACCGAGCGGCTCTACGGCCTGAACGCCACCGGGCGGGCGCCGTACGAGATCAACCGCGAGACCCTCGTCCGCCAAGGCTACACCCGCATGCCGGGGAACGGACCGCTGACCTGGACGGTGCCCGGGGCCGTCGACGGCTGGCACGAGCTGCTCCAGCGGTTCGGCACGATGACCCTCGCCGAGGTGCTGGCCCCCGCCATCCGCTACGCCCTCGAGGGCTTCCCGGTGAGCGAGATCATCCAGCGGCAGTGGGCGGGGTCGATGCCGTCGCTGGCCCAGTGGCCCGACTCGGCCGCCACCTACCTCCCGAACGGCCGGCCGCCGCGCGTCGGCGAGGTCTTCCGGAACCCGCGGCTCGCCGCCACCTACGAGGCCATCGCGCAGGGCGGCCGCGACGCGTTCTACAAGGGCGACATCGCCCGGCGCATCGTCTCGTTCAGCGAGGCCAACGGCGGCTACTTCACGATGGCCGACTTCGAGGACCACTCGTCGGTGTGGGTCGAGCCCGTCAGCACCAGCTACCGCGGCTACGACATCTGGGAGGTGCCGCCCAACAGCTCCGGCATCCTCGCCCTGATGATCCTCAACATCATGGAGGGCTACGACATCCCCGCCCTGGGCAAGAACTCGGCCGACGCCATCCATCTCTACGCCGAGGCCAAGAAGCTGGTCTGGGCCGACCGCGACACCTACGTGGCCGACGCCGACGCCAACGAGCTGCCCACGCAGCCCCTCATCTCGAAGTCGTACGCCGACGCCCGGCGGCAGCTCATCGACCCCGAGCGCGCGTCGACCGACGTCGCCCCGGGGCAGCCGTTCGACCACAGCGACACCGTGTACCTGACGGTGGTCGACGAGGACCGCAACGCCATCTCGCTCATCGAGAGCATCTTCGGCGGCTTCGGCTCGAAGGTGGTGCCCGGCGACCTCGGCTTCGCCCTCCAGAACCGCGGCTCCGGCTTCTCGCTCGAGGCGGGCCACCTCAACTCGCTCGAGCCCCACAAGCGGTCGCTGCACACCAACATGCCCGGCTTCGTCACCAAGGACGGCAAGCCGTTCATGCCGTTCGGGGTCATGGGCGGGGCCATGCAGCCGCAAGGCCACTGGCAGGTGCTGTCGAACATCATCGACTTCGGCATGAACCTCCAGGAGGCGGGCGACGCCGCCCGCGTGCGCCACAGCCCGAGCAGCCGCCCCGGCGGCACCGTCGCCGTCGAGCCCGGCGTCTCCGACGACGTCATCGCCGAGCTCCGCCGCCGCGGCCACAACGTCGTCCGCGCCGGCGGCGGCGGCATGGGCGGCTACCAGGCCATCATGATCCACCCCGAGACGGGGATGCTGCACGGCGGGACGGACGTGCGCAAGGACGGGCAGGTGGTGGGGTACTGATCGGCGATCCGGCCGGCCAATGCGAGCCGAGCGTGATTGCTGTCACGAGACGCCAACGGAAGATCCTCTCCCCTGAAGTAGTCAGGCGAACCAGTTCTCCACGCTCAGATTCGTGAAGTCGTCGAAGTCGTCCGTGTTGCCCGTTACCAGCGTCAAGCCGTTGGTCGCTGCAACCGCGGCGATCTGGCCATCCACGAAGGGAGGCGTCCGCCCGCGACGAGTCAATCGTGCGCGTTCTTCGGCGTGCCATCGTGCGGCGTCGCGATCGTACGGCAGGATCTCCAGAAGCAGCACCCGCTTGAGATAGCGGGCCAAGCGCTGCTTGCGCAGGCCGTCCGGCATTCGGGCCAATCCGTACTCAAGCTCGTGGAGAATGGGAGCCGCCGTACACACTTCGTCCTTGTGTGCGTGCAGACGGGACTGGACGCCCGGGTCGGGGCGCGGACGGGCGCGTTCGGAGAGGATGTTGGTATCGAGCAGGTATGTCAGTCCGGCCATACGGGCTCCCGGGGCGGGCGGCGGTCACGCCAGCCATCCACTTCGTCCCGCGTGAGCTCCGGCCAGTCGAAGCTCTCCTGCGCGCGCCAGTCGGTGATCGCCTGCCAAAAACCGCGCCCGCCGGACCCCGATTCGAGGCGTCCGTACTCATCCATGGAAACCAGGACGGCGACCGGTTTGCCGCGTCGCGTGATGCGCACGGGTTCTCCACCCTCAGCCTTGTGAATCAGTCGGGTGAGCGTGTTTCGAGCTTGGGCAATGGATACTTCAGGCACGATTTCACATCCTTGATGGCTATCAGTATAGCCATTCTACACGACAATCCGGTGTCACCGGGGAGCGTACTCCACTGCCTCCGACACAGCAGCAACGACGCCGTGCGGTGAATCGCTGCTACAATCTCCGCGAATCGTGCGGAGATTGTACATCCACGAGCAACCGGACTGGCCGCGGCTCCACTGGAGGCCCGAGGCGCTGGCGGATGCCCTCGCCGACGTCAGGCACCGGCAGGGCCGCCTCCTCGGCCGCATGGAGACCCTCGGCTTCGATCTGCGGCGCGAGGCGGTGCTCGGCACGCTGGTCGAGGACGTGGTGAAGAGCAGCGACATCGAGGGAGAGAAGCTCGATGCCGCCGAGGTCCGCTCCTCGATCGCGCGGCGTCTCGGCATGGATGCGGGCGGGGTCGCGCCTGCGGACCGCGATGTCGAGGGGGTCGTCGAGCTGATGCTGGACGCGACCGGACGCTACGACCAGCCTCTCACGGCCGGGCGGCTGTTCGACTGGCACGCGTCGCTGTTCCCGACGGGCCGCAGCGGGATGCGGCGGATTGCGGTCGGGCGATGGCGCGACGAGCGGGCCGACCCGATGCAGGTGGTCTCCGGTCCCATCGGCCGAGAGCGGGTGCATTTCGAGGCGCCGCCAGCGACGCGGGTCGACGCGGAGATGCGGACGTTCCTGCACTGGTTCGAGGCGCCGGCCGATGCCGACCCGGTGCTCAGGGCGGGGTTGGCGCATCTGTGGTTCGTGACCGTCCACCCGTTGGAGGACGGGAACGGCCGCATCGCCCGCGCCGTCGCCGACGTGGCCCTCGCCCGTTCGGAGGGCAGCTCGCGGCGCTTCTATAGCATGTCGTCGCAGATCCGGGCCGAGCGCGCCGCCTACTACGACGTTCTGGAACGGACGCAGCGGGGCACGACCGACGTCACCGACTGGATGACGTGGTTCCTCGCCTGCCTCGGCCGCTCGATCGAGGCGGCGGGGACGGCGCAGGCCGCCGTGCTCGCGAAGGCCCGGTTCTGGGAGCGTGCGAGCGGCCTCGCCCTCAACGAACGGCAGCGGCGCGTGCTGAACCGCGTCCTCGACGGGTTCGAGGGGAAGCTGACCACGTCCAAGTGGGCGAAGCTCGCCAAGTGCTCCCAGGACACGGCGCTGCGGGACATCACCATCCTGGTCGGCCACGGCCTCCTCGCCCGCAACCCCGCCGGCGGGCGCAACACGAGCTATCGCCTGGTGACCGACAGCCGACGGGCCGGCGACTGAGGCGACGCTGTCGTTTTGCACGCCCCTTCCGGGTCCCGCGGGTGAGTCGTGGACCGAATCCCCAGGGCCGACATCCGCAGGGCGGACCTGAACCGCTTCGCGGTCTCAAGCGAGCCGGCCGGCGACCCCGGTCGAAGCCATTCCCACGTTGCTCAATCGCAACCAGTACGACGCGCCGGACTCCTACCTGCGCACGGCCCCTCCGGCCGGGCCGTAGCGGACAGCTTGCGTCGCTATCGTCGTCCTCGGCCAGGATAACTCCCAAGGAACGCTTCCCCGGCCGCACCTTGCGCAAACGCCGAGGAGGAGTATCCTCAAGCGATGTCCGGGCCGGCCAGGTACCCCGCGATGGTCCGCGCGGCGGCGTTCGCCGTCGTCTTCCTCGCTCTGCTCGCGGGGGCGGTCAGGGCCCTTCAGCGCCCCGCGGCGGCGGGCGCGACCGGCCGCGTAACGCTGTCGATCGTGGGCACCACCGACGTGCACGGCCGCGTGTTTCCACGGGGCGGGCGCGGAGGGGTTGCGCAGCTCGGCGGGTATCTGCGCAACCTCCGCGCGGCGCGGGAGCGGGACGGCGGCGCGGTGCTGCTGCTGGATGCGGGGGACACCTTCCAGGGGGGGGATCGAATCGAACCTGTCGGAGGGCGCGCTCGTCGTCGACGCCTACAACGCGCTGGGCTACGACGCGCTGGCCATCGGCAACCACGAGTTCGACTACGGAGCCCTCGACACCGCGGCCGGGAACGGCTTGCCGCCCGACATGCGCGGCGCGCTCAAGGCGGCGGCCGCCCGCGCGCGGTTCCCGTTCCTCGCGGCGAACCTGATCGACGAGGTGACGGGACGCCCGGTGGCGTGGCCGAACGTCCGGCCGTCCACCGTCGTGGATGCCGCGGGCCTGCGTGTGGGCATCGTGGGCGTGATGACCTGGGACGGGCTTCGGATGACCCTCGCCGCCAACGTCCAGGGGCTGCGCACGACGCCGCTCGCGCCCGCCGTCGAGGCAGAGGCGCGGCGGCTGCGGCAGCGCGGCGTCGACGTGGTAGTGGTCCTGGCCCACGCCGGCGGGTGGTGCGCGCGGCTCGACGACCCTGCCGACCTCTCGTCGTGCGACGACGATGGAGAGATCTTCCGGCTCGCCCGGCATCTGCCGGCCGGCCTCGTGGACGCTATCGTCGCGGGGCACAGCCACGCGGCCGTGGCTCACGTGGTGGCGGGCATCCCGATCGTCCAGGCGTACTCGCGGGGGGCGGCGTTCGCTCGTCTGGATCTGACGGTCGAGCGCGGGGCGGGGGTGGTGTCGGCGCGTGTCTTCGCGCCGCAGGCGCTGTGTGCGGCCGTCGGCCCGGACGGGACCTGCGCGGCCGCCGGCGCTCCGCCGCGCTACGAGGGGGCGCCGGTCGAGCCGGACAGGTCGGTGACGGCGGCGATGCGGCCCGAGCTCGAGCGGGTGCGCCGCTGGCGCGAGGCATCGCTCGGCGTCGTCCTCGAGACCTCGCTGACGCGGAACGGCGAGGGCCTCGAATCGCCGCTCGGCAACCTCTTCGCCGACGCCTTCCTCGCTGCCGTGCCCGGCGCGGACGCGGCGATCGGCATGGGGGCGCGACGCGGTGGGCTGCGCACCGATCTGCCGGCCGGGGCCCTGACCCGCGGGCCGCTCTACGACGTGTTTCCGTTCGACAATCGCGTCGTCGCGCTGGTGTTGACGGGGACGCAGCTGCAGCAGGTCCTCGCCAGGGAGGTGTCCCGGCGGCGTCGCGGAGTCCCGAGCGTGTCGGGGATCCGCGTTCGCGTGACCTGCGCGGGAGAGAGGCCCGAGGTCGAGATCGCGCGGTCGTCGGGAACCCGGATCGACCCCGCCGAAGCGCTCGTCGTGGCGACCACGGACTCCTTCGCCGCCCGGGCCCGCTTCGGCGCTCGTGCAACCGTGACGGCGACGGCACCCCAGGTCCGGGACGCCGTCGCCGGCTGGCTCACCGCGCGCGGCGGGCGGCTGCGCACGGCCGACCTTGCGGACCCGCCCCGCTGGCAGCCGCTCGACGGCGCCGCTTGCCTCGCCACCGACTGATTCAGCCCGCCGGAACAGCGGTACGTTACTTCCCGCGTGAACGAACGCGGCGACTGATTCAGCCCGCCGGCATGGCGGTGCGTCACTTCTGTGAGGTGTACGATCCAGCGATGCGGATGCCGATCGGGCTCCCGTCGCCGCAGGGCCGGCGCTTCGACGCGGTCGGGTTCGGCCTGAACATGACCGACCTGCTGGTGGTGGTCGAGCGCTTTCCGCGGCCCGACTCGAAGCAGCCGATCCGACGGCACGCGTACTCGCCGGGGGGCCAGGCCGCGAGCGCCATGGTGGCGTGCGCGCGGCTCGGCTGGCGCGCGCGCTACGTCGGGTGCTTCGGCGACGACGACAACGGCCGGCGCGGGCGGGCGAGCCTCGCCGCCGAGCGGGTCGACGTCGGCGCGTGCCGCGTGGCCCCCGACACGCGGAACGGGATGTCGGTGATTCTCGTCGACGAGGGGACCGGCGAGCGCACCGTGCTCTGGACTCGCGACGCGGGACTGAAGCTGCGCCCCGACGACGTCGACCCGGCCGCGGTCTGCGCGGGCCGGGTGCTGCTGGTGGACTGTCACGAGACGGCGTCGGCGACCGCGGCGGCGCGCGCGGCCCGGCGCGCCGGGGTCCGGACGGTGGTCGACGTCGAGCACGTCCGGGACGGCATCGACGCGCTGCTGGCCGAGATCGACGTGATCGTCACGGCGCAGGAGTTCCCGGCCGCGCTGACCGGCAAGGGCGCGCCGGGGGCGGCGCTGCGGGCGATACGGGACGCCTACCGCCCGGCCCTGGTCTGCATGACGCTGGGCGCGGAGGGCAGCCTCGCCCTCGTCGGCGACGTCGAGGTGAGGACGCCGGCGTTCCGGGTGCCGGTCGTCGACACCACCGGGGCCGGCGACGTCTTCCGCGGCGGCTTCATCTCCGGCTGGCTGCGCGGCGGCGACGGCGCGGAGGTCGAGGACGTGCTGCGCTACGCGAACGCGGCGGCCGCGCTCAAGTGCCGCGGCCTCGGGGCCCGCGAGGCGAGCCCGACGCCGGCCGAGCTGGACGCCCTGATCGGATTGAGCGTCGCGCCGAAGAGCCGGCGTCATCGAGGCTGAAGGTCTTCGATCTCCCGCTCGTTCACCCGGTCGATGATCCGGGCGAAGGCGCGGGTGACCGCCTCCATCCCCTCGTTCGGCACCGTCGCGGCGGTCTCGTGGTCGGAGTGGAAGTACTCCGGCGCGTCGATCAGCCAGACCGACGGCACCCTCTCTTCCAGCCCCCGGATCTCGCCGACGGGGCCACCCGGGTCGATCAGGGTCGAGACCCCGAAGGTCTCGTAGGCGTCGGTCGCGATCTCGCGCAGCCCGGGACTCCCGCTCACCCCCCACATGAACGCGGACGCGCGGTCGGACCACCCGAACCGGTTCCCCAGCCTGTAGACGTCCACGGCGCCGGTGTGCTCGGCGTTGATCAGCAGCGCCGTCCCGTCGAGCACGTCGCCCGCGTTGTCCTCGATCCACGCCACGCCGACCCGGGCCTGGTTGTGGTGGCCCGGCGTGCCGACGAACTGAATCGTCCGGCGGCGGCGCTCCCGGGGCAGGGCGGCGAAGTACTCCGCGAGCCCAACCGTCGTGGCGACCCCCGCCGCGTTGTCGTTGGCTCCCTCGAACCAGCCGTCCCGGTGGGCGACGATGACGATCTTCTCGTCGGTCATCCCCGGCAGCGTCGCCCACACGTTGGCCGTCTCGAGGCCCTCGACCCGCTCGACGTCGAGGGCAACGCGGACGCGCGGCGCCGGACCGCCCGCTTCGATCATCGCCCGGAGCGCGTCGCCGTCCTCCTGGCCGAGGGAGAAGGTCGGCGCCTGGGTGCCTGTCGGGTAGAACTGCGTCCGGATGTTCCCGGGCAGGGCCACGGCGACCAGGATGACGGCGGCGCCCCGGGCGTCGGCGCGCCGGACCGCGCCGTTGACGGTGGCGGAGTGCCGCAGGGTGCTCCGCATCGGCATGCTCGCGATGAGCGCGGCCTTCCCGGCCACGTCCCGGCCGGCGAAATCGGCCTCGGTCCCCAGGCCGACGTACGCCACCTCGAGCTCGAGACCGCCGGCCGGCGTCCCGCGGGCGGCGTAGGCGGGCTGGGCCGTCTCGAGCGCGACCGTCCGGGCGCCGGCGGCCGCGGTCACCGACCACGACCGCGGCATCCACTGCGGCTCGAGGGCGAGCGTCTGCGTGCGGACGTCGGGAACCCCGGCCGCGCGCAGCCTGTCCGCCATCCACGCCGCGCTCTCGGCGTCGGCCCGGGTGCCGATGATGCGCCCCCAGAACTGATGGCCGGCGTCCCGGTAACGGCGCGAAATGGCGGTCTGCTCCTCGACGAGGAGCTTCAGATGATCGCCGTCGATGGCGCCGTACGGCGTACCGATGTCCGAGTGCTCGGCCGCGCGCACCGTCGCCGCGGCGTCGTGCTCCAGGATGTAGCCGGCCGCGAGGTTGGCGGCGACGGCCTCCTCGACCGCCTCGACGTAGCGCTCGCGGCTGGGATAGAGCTCGGCGAGGGTATGGGCGTCGAACGGCTCGTGCGTGCCGTACAGCCGGCAGAACCGCTGATCGCCGGTGTTGGTGCCGGTGTTCGCCGCGGTGGGGGCCGCGTGCGCGGCGAGCCGGATGCCCCCCAGCGCGTTCCCGCGTCCATCGCGCGCGAAGACCGCGGGCGGGCCGACCGACACCGTCTCAAGCGGCGGCGCCGTCGGCGGGGGCGTGCCCTCGTCGACCCAGCGCACGAGGTGGTCGAACGCGGCGTGCATCACGTGCCGGAACGGGACGCGGCTGTACGAGGGGCGGTCGCAATCGGGAACGCCGGTCTCGGCCGTGGCCGGATGGCGGTCCGCCTCGAGGGCCGCGACCCGCGACGACTCGATGCGGAAGAAGATGTCGACGTGCGACGACCCCGCGACCTCCCAGCTGCGGAAGGTGTCGGTGTCGGGCTGCCGGATCGCGGCCCGGCCGACCATGTCGCCCTCGGCCATCAGCTTCCAGATCCTGACGTCCTGGTCCTGCCGGATCCGGCGGCCGCCCCCGTGGACCACCACCGCGTCGAACACCGGATCGCGCGGATGGACGTTGTTGAGATACGCGGAGAGCCGACTGGCCGACTGCGAGTGTCCGGTGGCGAAGACGCGCTCGACCTGCAGCCCGCCCAGCACGTCGGCGTCCCCTGGGTGCCGCACGACCCTGCCCACCGCCGAGAAGATGTCGTAGGACAGCGCGTCGTCCTCGATCGTGCCGCCGTGGCTGACGTCGAGCGACCCGTAACGCGCCGGGCTCCACCGCCGCAGATGGTCGACGCCGACCCGCTGCGCCGACACGCCAATCCACGCGTAACCGTTGCGCACGAAGAACGCGCCCGCCTGGAACCAGTCGATGTCGAGGTCGCGGCCGGCCGTCACGTTGTTCCACTCGACCACGGCGGCGCCGTTGAAGCGCTCCGGCGAGACCGGACGGCGCACGACGAGGCGGGTCCGGTACGGATGCCCGCCGTCGATGACGCGTCCGGTGGTCAGGTCCGGCGTCGTGTACCGATTGGCCGTGCCCTCGATGAAGAACTCCTCCTCGACGTAGCCGTGCCCGGCGAGGTCGATCGCCGACGTCGAGAAGACGAAGTCGCGCGAGGGATGCCCCGGCGGCACGGACACCGCGATCGGCCCCGTGATCGTCACCGGCTGCGCCCCCGCAGCCGCGGCGACCGCGAGCGCGAGGCAGACGAGCCCCATCGAGAGGTTCAAGCGTCGCATCGCGTTTCCTCCTGCCTGGCAGCCGGTGGTGGAAGTCCCCGCTGCATTCGGGCAGCGGTGCATCCCGCCTGCTGCGTTGCTCGTCGGTTACATATACCCGGTATGCCCCCTCCTCACGCCTTGTCGGGGGGCGCCTCGGCTGTTCGCTGGCGCCCTCCGGGCGCGGTGCAACGCGGGGTTCCACCACGGGCTGCCCTGGCGTGGGGCCCGGGCCGTGTCCGGGACCGGTCCTGCCCCACCATCGCCGGCATCGAGGCACTCCATTCGGACCGCGCGCCTCGGGAGGCGCAACCCTCCCGGCCGCCGGCCGTCCCGGCGACGGGGCGTCCCCCACCGTTCACGGGGGGCGGCGCGCCCCCCGGCCTGTCGACGACCGCGGCGTCGGGTCCGGCCGACTCGCGGTCGAGAGCAGGCTCGCGACGGGCCCGCGCGGTCAGCTCGCGCCGATCCAGTACAGGCAGCCGGGCCCGGCGCCCTCGCCCATCGGTATCTCCAGCGTGATCTCCAGCGTCTCCAGGTCGACGACGGCGACACGGTCGGCCGCTCTCAGGCCGAGAAAGGCGCGGCGGCCGTCGGGTCCCACCAGGACGGCGCCGTCGCCGGTGTCGGCCGAGCCCACCGTCACGCGCTCGATCACGCCGCGGGTGGCCGCGTCCATCACCACCAGCGACGCCGCCTCGCCGTCGATGATCAGCACGCGGCCGTCCGGCGTGAACTTCAGCCGGTTGGCGTCGCGCATGCCCAGGTCGAGGGTCTCCACGACCTCGCGGCTCTCGACGTCGATGATCGACACGCCGCCGTCGCCCCGGGTCGCGGTCCAGAGCTCGCGGCCGTCGGGCGACAGGTCGATGCCCTCGGGCCTCACTCCCGGCACGGGGATGTCGGTGAGCCGCGCCCGCGCGGGACCCTCCAGGACGTTCTCGATCATCGTGACCGTGTTCGAGCCGATGTTCGGCGTGAACATCGCGCCCCGCTCCCGATCGAGCACCAGCATGTGCGAGCCGTCCTCGCCGATCCCGAGCGTCCAGTCGATCGCGTCGGCGGCCGGGTCGTAGCGTCCGATCGACTTGTAGCCCTCGATGGTGAAGTACAGCTTGCCGTCGGCGAACAGCACGTCGTGGGTCTGGCTGCCGGGGCCGGGGTCGACCCGGCGGATCTCCTCCCGCGCGGCGATATCGATGACCGAGATCCCGTCCACCATGCTCGCCACGAAGGCCAGCCGCCCGTCGGCGGACGCCGTCACCTCGTGCGGGTCCCGGCCCGTCGGCACTTGCCCCAGCACGTTCCCGCTCTCGGGATCGACGATCGCGAGGGCGCTGGCGTCCCGGAGCAGCACGAGGAGCCGCCCCGACGACGGCGCCTGGGCGCTCGCCACGCCGACCAGGGCGACGAGCGCACCCAGCGAGAGCGCGGCGATTCTACGGAGCGACGTCTCGACCATTCTCATCTGATGTCTCCTTCGTCGGTCTGATGCCCTCAGAGTCCCAGAGACTCCCTCAGGTTGCGTTCGACGGCCAAGAGATCGGAGGCCTCGAACGCGCCCAAGACAGCCTCGATCATGTCCCGCTTGACGGTTCGGAGAATACCGGTCACGACCGACGGCAGCGGGAGCCCCGCCTGCCGCCTAGTGCATCGCCACAGCCAAATGTTCGGGTATGCGGTGCTGGCAAGTCGTTGACGATGCAGCCATAAGGTCAGATCCCGCACCCGAAGATTATGGAGTGACGGACCACTAGCCGCGATCCGGTGGTCGCCGACGAGCGACCGATCGAGCCTGCTCGTGATGGCGGCCACGACAACTTCTCGTCGTCCCGCGTGGTATCGCCGGGTGCTCAGCACCAGGGCCGGCCGCTTCTTGGCGCCCTTCTCGTTGGCGAAGACGAACTTCACGAGGACGACCGCGCCACGGTCAAAGGTCGTCGTACCTGGCATCCTCGGGGTTGTCCCACAGTTCCGCGAGCACGGGATCGGCCGATGCTCTCAAAGCGAAGAGGTCAGTCGGCAACTCGTCGGCCAGGTCATCCCTCAAGCGAGACTCGATGGCCTCGGACACGTACTGGCGGATGGACTGCTCTCGCAACGCGGCGGCAAGTCGAATGCGGCGCCGGGTCTCGCGGGGCACGTCGATGCTCGGTCTGGCGGGCCGTGCTGCATGCGTCACGACCCCAACGATACCAAAATTACGTAAACGAGGGCCTACCGCCGCCACGCGAACAGGCGGCCGAGGATCGCCCGCTGGCGGTCGCTGAACCGTGCCTTCCGCAACTGGTTGGCGGCCTTGCGCCATGCCTCGGCCTGTGTGGGATAGGGGTGGATGGCGGCGCCGATGACGCCGAGGCCGGCGCCCGCCTTCATCGCCACCGTCACCTCGCTGATCAGGTTGCCGGCGTCGGCGGCCACCACGGTGGCGCCGAGGATGCGATCGGTGCCTTTCCGGAGGTGGACCCGGGCGAAGCCGGCGTCCTCGCCGTCGAGCACCGCGCGGTCGACCTCGGCGAGCGGCTGCGTGAAGGTCTCGACCTCGATGCCCTTCGCCCGAGCGTCGGCCTCGTACATGCCGACGTGGGCGATCTCGGGCTCGGTGTACGTGCACCAGGGGATGACGAGCGACTCGGTCGACGCCTTCCCGAGCCCGAACGGGTGCGGGAAAAGCGCGTTCTGAATGACGATCTGGGCCATGGCGTCGGCCGCGTGCGTGAACTTGTAGGGAGAGCAGACGTCGCCCGCCGCGTAGATGCGGGGGTTGGTGGTCCGCAGGTGGGCGTCGACAGTGACGCCGCGTCGGTCGAAGGCCACGCCGGCCGCCTCGAGGCCCAGTCCCTCGACGTTCGGCGCGCGGCCGACGCCGAGAAGGATCTCGTCGACGGCGACATCCTGCGGTTCGCCACCGGCGGCATAGCGGATCCGCTTCCCGCCGGCATCCCCCTCGCCCGGCCCCGGTGCAACCGGCTCGACCGCCGCGATCGCGGCGCCGAGCACGAACCGCACGCCGTCGTGGGCCATCCGCGCCTGCACCACCGCCGCCGCGTCCTGGTCCTCACGCGGGAGGATGCGCGGGGCCTGCTCGAGCACCGTGACCTCGCTGCCGAAGCGGGCGAACGCCTGGGCCAGCTCGCAGCCGATGGGGCCGGCCCCGATGACCGCGAGGCGCGGCGGCAGCCTGGTCAGAGAGAAGACCGTCTCGTTGGTCAGGCAGCCGGCCTCGGCCAGCCCCGGGATGGGCAGGACCGCCGCGCGCGCCCCGGTGCAGACGGCGGCGCGCGCGAACCGCAGGGTGGCGTCGCCCACCGCGACGGTGTCCGGCCCGGTGAACCGGGCCTCGCCGATGAAGACGTCGACGCCGAGCCCGGCGAACCGCTCGGCGGAGTCGACGTGGCTGATCTCGGCCCGCAGCCGGCGCATGCGGGCCATCGCCGCCCCGAAGTCGCGCTCGACCCCGCCGGGGAAGGTCAGCCCGAACGCCGCCCCGTCCCGCGCCGACGCCCACACCCGCGCGGCCCGGAGGACGCCCTTCGACGGGACGCAGCCGACGTTGAGGCAGTCGCCGCCCATCAGGTGCCGTTCGACGAGGGCCACCCGCGCGCCGAGCCCGGCCGCCACCGCCGCCGTCACCAACCCGGCCGTCCCCGCCCCGACGACGACGATGTTGTAGCGGCCTTCCGGCGTCGGGTTCCGCCACCCGGGCGGATGGACGTTGGTGGCCAGCTTGCGGTTGAAAGCGTCGTCCGGCAGGAGTGCGACAGGGTCCATGACCCCATATTACTCGGCGCCCGAGTTCGTCCCCCGTGGCGCCGGGCCCCGGCGCGAGGCCGGCGGCGGTGAGCGTTGGCGGCCGGCCGCCAGCGAACGGCACGGCGCCCGTCCCGCAACTCGGTTCGGGCCAGGAGTCCGTGGCGGAACCCCGCGTTGCACCGCGCCCGGAGGGCGCCGGCGGATCGGCGAGGCGCCCGCCTGACGAGGCGCGACGACGGAGAATATCGGGCATGTTCGACCGAGGAGCAACGCAGTCACGCGGGATGCATCACCGCTCGAATGCAGCGGCGACTTTCGCCGCGGCTCCTGGCCGGTCAACCACTCCCCACCTGTTCGCTCCGCCACGGGATTCGTCGTGCGCTACACTAGCGTAGAAGTAGTCAGGAAAGACCCCGTCCCCTTGCCCACGGCTCGCGAGCCGGTCCCGCACCGGCCGGACCCGTCCGGGAGGAACCGTCGATGCTGTTCGCAAACCCCGCCAGCCTGCGGATGCCCACGGCCGAGCAGGCGCTCCCCGGCCGCGACGAGCCGATGCCCGTGGCCGGCGGGCACTTCGTCAACGGCCACCCCATCGCGCCGCCCTTCCCCGACGGGATGACGCGGGCGGTGTTCGGCATGGGCTGCTTCTGGGGCGCGGAGCGCGGGTTCTGGCAGCTCGAGGGCGTCTACACGACCGCCGTCGGCTACGCCGGCGGGTTCACGACGAACCCGACCTACCACGAGGTGTGCAGCGGCGGGACCGGCCACACCGAGGTGGTGCTGGTCGTCGCCGACCCCGCCGCCGCCCCGTTCGAGCGGCTCCTCCAGGCGTTCTGGGAGGGCCACGACCCGACGCAGGGCATGCGGCAGGGCAACGACGTGGGGACGCAGTACCGCTCGGCCATCTACACGGCCGACGCCGGGCAGCAGCGGGCCGCCTGCGCCTCGCGCGACGCCTATCAGGCGCGGCTGACGGCGGCCGGCTACGGCCCCATCACCACCGAGATCCGCGACGCGCCGCCCTTCTACTTCGCCGAGGACTACCACCAGCAGTACCTCGCGAAGAACCCGGGGGGCTACTGCGGCCTCGGGGGTACCGGCGTGCGGTGTCCGGTCGGCCTGGCGGTCGCCGGTGCCTGATACCGCGCTCCCGGCTCCCCTCGTGGACTGGACCGGCTACGAAGCGGTCCTGTTTGATCTCGACGGGGTGCTGACGGCCACCGCGCGCCTGCACGCCGCGGCTTGGACCCGGCTCTTCGACGACTACCTGGCGCGGCGTGCGGCCGCGCGCGGCGAGCCGTTCCACCGCTTCGAGCCGCGCGACTACGCGCAGTTCGTCGACGGGCGGCCGCGCTACGACGGGGTGCGCGCCTTTCTCGCCTCGCGCGGCATCACCGTCCCCGACGGCACGCCCGACGACCCGCCGGGGCGGGCGACGGTCTGCGGCCTCGGGAACCGCAAGCAGGCACTCTTCCACGAAACGCTGACGAGCGAGGGGGTGGACACCATTCCCGGCACCGTCGCGGTCGTGCGCCACCTGCAGCGCCACGGGGTGCGCAGGGCCGTCGTCTCGTCGAGCCGGAACTGCGCTGCGATCCTGGACGCCGCCGGCCTCGCCGGCTTCTTCGAGCTGCAGGTCGACGGCGTCGTTGCCGAGCGGCAGGGCCTGCCCGGGAAGCCGGCCCCCGACACTTTCCTGCATGCGGCGCGCGCGCTGGGGGTCGCCCCGTCGCGCGCGGTCGTGGTCGAGGACGCGATCGCGGGGGTCGCGGCCGGCCGGGCCGGCGGGTTCGCCCTGGTCGTCGGCATCGACGGCGCCGGCGCCCCCGGCGATCTCGCGCGGGCCGGCGCGGACCTCGTGGTGAAGGACCTCGCCGACACCCTGCCGGCCGGGGCGGGGCCCGTCGCCGCGGCCGGTGCCGAGGAGGCCGGCTGATGGACGACCGCTACCACGCGGACCTCCCCCGCGACACCTATCCCGCCGACGAATGGCGGCTCGTCGAGACACGCTTCGACCCCCGCCGCGTCGGCGCGGCGGAGTCGCTCTTCACCACCGCCAACGGCTACCTCGGCATGCGCGGCACCTGCGACGAGGGCCAGCCGGTGGAGCACCACGGCACCTACGTCAACGGCTTCCACGAGACCTGGCCCATCGTCTACGGCGAAGAGGCGTACGGCTTCGCGAAACAGGGCCAGACCATCGTCGACGTGCCCGACGCGAAGATCATCCGCCTCTACGTCGACGACGAGCCGTTCTTCCTGCCGACGGCGACCCTCGAGCGCTACGAGCGCGCGCTCGACATGCGCGCGGGGACGCTGGACCGCACCCTCGTCTGGGCCCACTCCTCGGGCCAGCGCGTCTCGATCCGGTCGCGCCGGCTCGTCTCGCTGGAGCACCGGCACCTCGCCGCGATCTCCTACGAGGTGACCCTGCTCGCCTACGACGCGCCTGTCGTCATCGTCTCGGAGATCGCGGCGGAGGGGCGGACGACGGGAGACAACGGCGATCCCCGCATCAAGCAGTTCGGGTGCGAGGTCATCGAGCCCCAGGTGAGCCGCGCCGCCGGCCGCCGCATCGTGCTCGGTTACCGCACCCGGTCGGGCAGCATGACCCTGTCGTGCGCGGTCGACCACGAGCTGCGGACCGACTGCGACTACACGACCGACGTGCGATCGGACGGACCCGACGGACGGATCGACTTCTCGATCGACGGCACGGTGGGCGCGCGCATCCGCCTCGTCAAGTACATCACCTACCACTCGTCGCGGCGCCCCCAGGCCGACGAGCTCTGCGAGCGGGCCGACCGGCTGCTGAACCGGGCCGTGCGGCGCGGCTTCTCGGACCTGATCGACAGCCAGCGGCAGTTCCTCACCGACTTCTGGCACCGCAGCGACGTGGTCGTGAAGGGACCGCCGGAGTGGCAGCAGACGATACGCTTCAACCTGTTCCACATCTGCCAGGCGACGGCGCGGGCCGAGGGGGTCGGGGTGCCGGCCAAGGGGCTGACCGGCCCCGGCTACGAGGGCCACTACTTCTGGGACACCGAAATCTACCTGCTGCCGTTCCTCGTCTACACGACGCCGCGCATCGCGCAGAACCTGCTGCGCCTGCGCCACCGGCACCTCGACGACGCGCGGCGGCGCGCCGGCGAGCTCAACCAGCGCGGCGCGCTCTTCCCCTGGCGCACCATCGACGGCAACGAGGCGTCGGCGTACTACGCGGCGGGGACCGCGCAGTACCACATCAACGCGGACATCGTGTACGCCCTGCGCAAGTACGTGGAGGTGACCGGCGACACCCGGTTCCTCGCCGACGTGGGGGCCGAGCTCCTCGTCGAGACCGCGCGCCTCTGGGTCGACCTCGGCTTCTTCGACCGCCACGACGGCAAGTTCCGCATCCACGGCGTCACCGGGCCGGACGAGTACAACACCGTCGTCAACAACAACCTCTACACGAACCTGATGGCGCGCGAGAACCTCTGGTACGCGGCCGGGACGATCCGCGCGATGCGCGCCGACGACGCGGCGCGCTTCAAGGTCCTCGTGCGCGCGACCGGCCTGGCCGCCGTCGAGATCGACGCGTGGCAGGCGGCGGCCGACAACATGTACCTGCCCTTCGACGAGCGCGACCGCGTCCACCTGCAGGACGACTCGTTCAAGGACAAGGAGGACTGGGACTTCGAGCACACCCCGCGCGACAAGTACCCCCTCCTCCTTCACTACCACCCGCTCGTCATCTACCGCCACCGCGTCGTCAAGCAGGCGGACGTCGTCCTCGCCATGTTCCTCCTCGGGCAGGAGTTCACCCTGGGGCAGAAGCGCCGCAACTTCATGTACTACGACCCGCTGACGACGCGCGACTCGTCGCTCTCCTGCTCGATCGAGAGCATCGTCGCGGCCGAGGTCGGCGAGGCCGAGAAGGCGTTCGGCTACTCGCTCGACGCCGGGTTCATGGACCTCGCCAACGTGGCCGGCAACGTGCAGGACGGCTGCCACATCGCCTCGATGGGCGGGTTCTGGATGACCCTCATCTACGGCTTCGCGGGCATGCGGGACGACGGCGGGCAGATCACCTTCTCGCCGCAGGTGCCCGCGCAGTTCGAGAGCCTGCGCTTCCCCCTGCAGGTCCGCGGCCGGCGGCTGGAGGTGGAGCTGACGCCCGGGTCGGCGACCTACCTGCTGCGCGGTGACGAGCCGCTCGCCATCGGCCACGGGGGCGAGACGATCGAGCTCCAGCCGGACATCCCCGTCACCCGTTCCACCGCCTCCGGCGTTCCGGTGCCCGGCGGGGCCGAATAGCATCGCTCGGGGCCTCCCCTCGACCCGTCCCGCGGCGCGACAGACGGCTTCGAGACCTGGGCTCCCGTACCGTGCGGCGCTCCGTTGGCCACCTCGCGCGACGCCGCCCCCAATCGACGGCGTCGGTGCGGGCGCGACGGACGGCTTCGGGACCTGGGCTCCCGTACCGTGCGGCGCTCCGTTGGCCACCCTCGCGCGACCGCCGCCCCCAATCGACGGCGTCGGTGCGGGCGCGACGGACGGCTTCGGGACCTGGGCTCCCGTACCGTGCGGCGCTCCGTTGGCCACCCTCGCGCGACCGCCGCCCCCAATCGACGGCGTCGGGAAGCGTGTCTCCACGGGATCCACGCCCGGACGCCACACGCCGCGCGACCGTGTCAGGTCTGACCTTGGCAAACCGGAGGAATGGTGATTAACATGAAGTGACAAGGAGCAAAAATGAACCGTCACGGACCAAACACAATCAACGAAGCAAAGCCCGCCTCGCCTTCCCGCCGCCCCCGTCGGGCGGCGGCGCTGGCCGCCCTCTGCGCGGCCCTCGTCCTCTCGACCGCGACCGGCGCGCTGGCGCAGGGCCGCCAGACCGGCACCATCCGCGGCGTCGCCCTCGACGCCCAGGGGCTGGCCCTGCCGGGGGTGACGGTCACCGTCAGCTCGACCTCGCTGCAGGGCATTCGGACCGCGGTCGCCGGCGCCAACGGCGCCTACGAGCTGATCGGCCTGCCCCCGGGCGAGTACAGCGTCGTCTTTCTCCTCGACGGGTTCGACGACGTCGCCCAGACCGCCGTGGTCTCGCTGGGCGGACAGGTCGGAGTGAACGCGGTGCTGGCCCCGGCCGGCGTGACCGAGACGGTGAACGTGCTCGGGGTGGTGCCCACGCCGATCGCGACCATCGAGAACAGCTCGAACATGACCGACGACGAGATCAACGCCCTGCCGGTGGGCCGGAGCCTCTTCGGCATCGCCGCGGTACAGCCCGAGCTGACCACCAACACGCCGAACGGCGGCCAGGTGACCATCAACGGGGCCTTCGCCTACGACAACGTCTTTCTCGTGGACGGCGTCGACATCAACGACAACCTCTTCGGGACGTCGAACCGGCTCTTCATCGAGGACGCCATCGAGGAGACCCAGGTGATCACCTCGGGGATCTCCGCCGAGTACGGGCGGTTCAGCGGCGGGGTGATCAACGCGATCACCAAGAGCGGGGGGAACACCTTCTCCGGCAGCTTCCGGGTCAACATGTGGAAACCCACCTGGACCGCCCGGAACCCCTACGAGGTGGAGAACGAGGTGCCGCGGGAAGGCGACCTCGTCGACAACACCACCTACGAGACCACCCTGGGCGGGCCCATCATCCTGGATCGTCTGTGGTTCTTCGGCGCCAACCGGATCGAACGGCGGTCGGCGACCGAGAGCTTCGACCAGACCGGCATCAGCTACGAAGATACAAACAAGAACGACCGGTACCAGATCAAGCTCACGGGCACGCTGACGCCCGGCCACACGCTCGCGGGTACCTACATGCGCAGCCCGACCGCCTCGGGACGGCCCACCTTCGGCTTCAGCATCGAGCCCACCGGCCTCATCGAACCGGAGTTCCCGAACGACCTGGTGGTCACGACGTACCGGGGCGCCATCGGATCGAGCCTCGCGGCGGAGCTGCAGTACTCGCAGAAGCGACAGGGCTTCCGGAACTTCGGCGGCACGTCCAGCGATATCTTCGACTCGCCGTTCATCACCGTATGGCAGGGGCTGGGCCACTACAACGCCCCCTATTTCGACGCCACCGACCCGGAAGACCGCAACAACCGGCAGGTGACCGGCAACGTCACATGGTTCGCCTCGTCGCCCACCTGGGGCTCGCACAGCGTGAAGGCCGGATTCGAGCGTTACACGTCGACCAACACCGGCGGCAACTCGCAGTCGTCGACCGGCTACGTCTTCTACGCTCCCTTCGCGGAGGGGCCCGACGGCGCCCCGCTGCTCGACGCCGACGGGCGGCTGTTCCCGGTGTTCGAGCCGTTCGGGGTCGTCATCCAGGACTGGCGGGCCGTGCGAGGCGCGCAGATCGACATCAACACCACGTCGTTCTTCGTGAACGACACCTGGGCCCTCGACGACAACCTGTCGTTCAACCTCGGCGTGCGGGGCGAGACCGTCGACAGCGAGGCGACCGGCGGGATTCAGACCGTCGACGCCGGCGCCCTCGTGCCGCGCCTCGGGGTCGCCTACGATCCGGCCGGGAACGGGCGGCTGGCGCTGCAGGCCACCTACAGCCACTACTCCGGCAAGTACAGCGAGACCCAGTTCGCGAGCATCACCAACGTCGGCAACCCGAGCGTGCTCGAAGGGGTCTACGTCGGACCGGCGGGGCAGGGACGCGACTTCGCCCCCGGCTTCGACCCGGCCAACTACTTCACCTACGACGCCACCTTTCCCACCCGGAACGTCTTCAACGATCCGAACCTCCGATCGCCCCTGACCAAGGAGCTCACCCTCTCGGCCGGCGGCGCCCTCGGAACGCGCAGCCACCTGAAGCTCACCTTCATCCAGCGGTCGACGGGCGGGGTGATCGAGGACTTCCTCGACCTGACCACCGGCGAAACGGAGATAGTCGAAGAGGGCGAGAGCTTCGGCACTTTCGTCAACCAGGTGCTGCGGAACACCGACGAGCTCGAGCGCCGGTACCGCGCGCTGGTGCTCGACACCCGCGTGCAGGCGACCCGCAACTTCCTGATAGACGGGAGCTGGACCGTGCAGCTCAGCAACGAGGGAAACTTCGAGGGCGAGGGGACCAACACGCCGGGGAGCGCCTCGAACGCGTTCGACTGGCCGGAGGTGACCCCCGCCGGCCGGTATTTTCCGTACGGGCGCCTCAACGACTTCCAGAAGCACAAGGTCCGCCTGTGGGGCATCTACAACCTCGGCCTGGGCTGGCTCGGCCGCCTCGACCTCGGCGGCATGTGGCGCTACGACTCGGGGCTCACCTACAGCCTCGCGTCGGGCGGCGTGGCGCTGACCCCGGTGCAGGAGATGATCCTGGCCGATCTGGGCTACGCGAGCACGCCGTCGACACGGGGCATCTTCTACGGCGGCCGCGGCACGGAGGACTTCGCCGGCTACACGCGGCTCGACCTCTCCGCGCAGTGGGAGCTGCCGATCTGGCGGGAGGCCCGGCCGTGGCTGAAGGCCGAGGTGTACAACGTCCTGAACAACGACACGCTGCTGTCGTGGGACACCACCGTCGACCCGGACTTCGATGGACCGCTCGACGAGCTCGGACTGCCGACGACGTACACGCAGGGGCCGCGGTTCAGCGAGGCGACCAGCGCCGGAGACTACCCCAACGGACGCGAGTACCGGATCGCGCTGGGCTTTCGCTTCTGAACGGCCGAATTCGCCTCATACGGCCCGGAACATCCGAGCCGACGAGCGCCGGGGGCCCGGCACCGTTCCGTTCTGACCGGAGGTTCCGGCCCGACCGTGGGTTGGTCGATGACGATGGGCCGGATCCTGCGCCTCCGGCGGGGCGCACGATGCCAGCCTCGTTTTTCTCGGGCCGGTGGATCGGCTATGCTTCGGCGTCGCCCGGAGCCGTACCCGTTACAGGAGTGATTCTCATGAAGACCCGCACAACCCGCCGGCTGCTGGTGGTGACCGGCATCGTGTTCGCTCTCGCGCTCCTCGCCGCGTTGCCGGCGGCGGCCCAGCTCGACCGGGTCCGCGACCCGAGCTGGACGACGCCCCGCACGCCCGACGGCCAGCCCGACCTCCAGGGCATCTGGGGGAACAAGACCATCACGCCGATCGAGCGGCTCGCGAACGAGACGCGGGCGTACCTGACCGACGAGGAGATCGCCGCCCTCAACCAGCAGCGGGCCGTGACCGTGGCCGCCCAGGACGCGGCGCCGGCCCGGCGCACCGAGGCCGGCCCCACCCTCGGCAGCGGCTACGGCAGCTACTGGCTCGACTCGGGCGACACGGTGCTGTCGACCGGACAGACGTCGATGGTCGTCGACCCGCCGAGCGGCCGGGCCCCGGTGCAGCAGTGGGCCCTCGACGAAAAGGCGTGGCGCCTCGATCACGAGGGCGACGACTACCGCAACATGAGCGTGTGGGACCGGTGCATCTCGCGCGGGGTCCCCGGCTCGATGCTCCCCGCCGGCTACAACAACGCCTATCGCATTCTGCAGACGCCCGACCACGTCGTCATCTACCACGAGATGATCCACGATGCGCGCATCATCCCGCTGTCGGACCGGCCGTTCGCCGACGGCCGCATCCGTCAGTGGATGGGCGATGCGCGCGCGCACTGGGAGGGCGACGTCCTCGTCGTCGAGACGAGGAACTTCCACGATCGCGGCTGGGTCGCGTCGAGCGGGGCCGGCCGCCGCCTGAAGGGCATCCGCGTCACCGAGGCGCACCACGTCGTCGAGCGGTTCGAGCGCGTCTCGGAGACCGCCATCATGTGGGACGTGACGATCACCGATCCGAACGTCTACACGTCCCCCTGGCGCATCTCGATGCCGCTGACGGCCGAGCCCACCTACGAGATGTTCGAGTACGCGTGCCACGAGGGGAACTACGCCGTGCCGAACGCGCTGAGCGGGGCGCGCTTCCTCGAGCGCACGGAGTAGGCGCAGGATGACGGCGGGTTCGGCTCGACGCCCTGCCGCCATGCCGGGGCGGGGCAACTGCCCGTCGACGGAGCAGGCGCAGGAGACGGCGGGTTCGGCTCGACGCCCTGCCGCCATGCCGGGGCGGGGCAAACTGCCCGTCGAAGGAGCAGACGCAGGAGACGGCGGGTTCGGCTCGACGCCCTGCCGCCATGCCGGGGCGGGGCAACTGCCCGTCGAAGGAGCAGACGCAGGGGACGGCGGGTCGGCTCGACGCCCTGCCGCCATGCCGGGGCGGGGCAACTGCCCGTCGAAGGAGTGGGCGCAGGCCCGGCGGGCTCGGCTCGACGGGACGCGCCGAGGCCGAACCCGCGGCGAAGGTCGCCGCTGTTCGGGCGGAGATGCCCCCGCCCGAACGCCGGCGGTTCGGTCGGGCTCCTACGCCTCCGGCTGGACGATCTCTATCCTCACGCCGTCCGGCCCGGTCACGAACGAGATCAGCATGTCCTCGCCCAGGGGATTCGTGAAGGGGCGCGGCTCCATGTCGAACTCGACGCCCTTGCCCCGGATGGCCTCGGCGGCGGCGCGCAGGTCGGGGAACTGCCAGCCGAGGTGATCGAAGGCGCGGCCCTCGGTCGGTGCCAGATCGCCCTCCTCGCGGGAGATGAGCAGCCAGACAGTGCCGTAGCGCAGGCCGGCGATGCGCCCCTTCAGGCTGTCCCGCTCGCCTTCGAAGATGTGCTCGTACCAGTCGAGGGCAGCGGCGGGGTCGGCGGACCGGAGGTGCAGGTGGTGGAAGCCCAGCCACTCGGTGTCCTCGACCACCTCGATCTTCGTGCCCCACGGGTCCTCGACGAAGGCGAGCTTGAAGAGGCCGTCGATCTCGCGCATCGGCTCGAGAATCTTCACGCCGGCCGCCTCGAACGACGCCATCTTGGCCGCGAGGTCGGTGAACGAGAAGCCGATGTGGTCGACGCCGCTGCCGACGCTCGGGCCGGTCGGCTCGCGCTCGAAGAAGATGATGAGGGTGTCGCCGGCCGCGCAGGCGTTGTGCCGTCCGTAGTCGGTGCACCCCATGTGGGTCATGTACCACTCCTTCGCCTCGGCCGCGGACTCGGCGACGAGGTGGATGTGGTGGTAGTCGGCAGCGGCGGCGACGGCGGGCATGCCGGCGAGCCAGGCGGACGACGCGGCGAGCAGGAGCATCTTGCGGATCATCGGTTTCCTTTCGGTAGGTGCGGGCGGTTCCGGCGGTCGTCTCAGGGGTCGTAGTCTAGCACCCGGCGACGGTGCCCGCCGGCATTCGAACGGCGGTGCATCCTGCGGGCGCTTCGCCGCTCTCCGCGCAACACGGGACGGACTCCGGCGGTTGCGCCCTGGGCGTTTGCGGCGGCAAACTCCCGACGCGACCGTCGCGCTGTGGGAGTTTGTGCCAGCGGAACTTCCAACGCGACCGTCGCAAGGACGACTTCCAGCCCGACAAGCTCCGCTACCAGGTCGCGCGGTCGCGCTAGCGCGCCTGCTCGATGCGCGCGGTCCGCAGCATCCCCACGATGGAGTAGTTGCCCTCGTGGCACGCGAACTCGTAGATGGGCTGCGTGCGGCGCTTCAGCGGGAGGGCCGCCGTCCACGGCGCGGCCCAGGTGGCGGGGTCGGTCAACGTCATCTCGTAGTCGAGGGTCTCGGGGCCGGTCAGGGTGAACCGCTCGACGAGATGGAGGCCCTGGGCGGACCCCCGGTAGTAGCTGTTCTCCGAGAAGTTGCGGGTCTCCACGACCAGCGTGTCGCCGTCCCAGTGACCGCGCGAGTCTCCGTTCCACTGGCGGACGGCGTCGGGGAGATGGGGGCGCCCGTCGAGCGGGATGATCCGCGCGTCGTGGAACGCCTCGCTGACGAACGCGACGGTGTCGGGCGTCTGGACGAGCTGGTAGAACGTGTAGGGGCCCGCCCCGAAGTTGCCGCCCAGGCGCGGCACGCCGGTGGTCACGCAGCGGTGGATGTTGTTGAGGTCCTCCGGGCCGGTCTTGAGCTCCCATCCGGTGTCCACCGCCGCCTCCCGCGCCCGCGCCTCCGGGGTCAGGGCGGGGATGCGGCCGTCGGGGGGGTCGACGACGAGGGACGTCCGGTCGGTGATCCACACGTCGACCATGCCGATCGAGCTGCTGGTGGACCACGCCTCGTAGGTCTCGACGTCGTTGAGGGCGGCGAAGAACGCGCTCTCCGGGATCGCGAACGCGCTCCTCCCGTTCCGGAAGATCCGCTCCACGCGGGCGCTCAGGGTGGCGACCTCCTCGTCGGTCAGGTACGCCCGGTCCCCGAACACCTCGGGCCGCTGCAGCGGGGTGGCGGTGTTGCTCAGCCAGACGCCCTGCAGATCGGGGCGGCCGTCGGACAGCCGGGGCGGGGTCCAGTCCTCGCCGGCGGTCTGCGCGCGGGCCGGACCGGCGGCCAGGGCCAGCGCGATCAGGATGATCGGCGCCGAGGTCCGTACGAGATGGCAGCCACGCATGAGTGCTCCTCCTGTCTCCGTGGCGCCGGCCCGTGCCGCCTCGGCGCAGCCCGGGTCAGTCGCCCGCAAGGACCGCCAACCACACTCGGACACGGCCCGTGTTCCGCGGTCCGGCGCGCCTGACCCAGCCCGGAAATCGTCGCCTGTGGCTCCGATTGCCGCCCAACCGACCCCTGCCGGGAGCCTGCACCGTTCTACGGCGCAGACGCCCGGATCGCCAATCGCCGCCCTTCGGCTCCAATTTCGCCCAACCAACTCCAGAGGTCCGCGTCGGTCTACGGCGCCGACACCGGACAACGCGATTCCCGTCAGCGTCCTGAGACCGGCGAGTCGAACCTTGCCTGGCGACCCCGAGCCACGGTCAGCGAGGCGGGGCCACCGCCGCGGGGGCGGCGGTCGTCGGGCGCGGCGCGTAGATGTCGTAGCCTTCCGCCGCCTCTTCCTCTTCCGTCGGCGGCGTCACCCCCGACGCGAGCATCGCCTGCTCGATGGCCGCCACCGTCACCGGCGACGGCTTGAAGTTGCCGAACCGGTAGCCGCGGGCGATGGTCAGGGGCGACCAGCCGTACTGGTTCTTGCGCGCCCAGACCCCGATGTCGGCCCCGCTCGCCGCGAGCAGCCCCACGACCGCCGGCAGGTTCTTGTAGGCGGCCCCGTGCATGGCCGACTCGCCCTTGTCGTCGACGGCGTCGATGTCGTTCCCGAGATCTAGGGCGAGCTGCACCGCCTCGAGCACCTCCTCCTCGGTCCCGGCGTCCTCGCCCGGCGACCGCGTGCCGAGCCCCGCCGCCGCCATCAGCGGGGTGCTGTTCTCGGCGTTGACCATCAGCGGGTCGGCGCCGAGGTCGACGAGGGTGCGCATGAGCTCGGCGTCGGCCACCAGCGACGCCAGCATGAACGGCGTCGAGCCCGGCTCGTGATGGCGGGTGTTGTTCAGGTTGCGCCGGATCGGCATGCGGGCGTTGACGTCGGCGCCGTGCTCGACCAGCGTCCGCACGAGCTCGAGACTGGTCATGCGCCCCGACCCGTCGGGGGCGGGATCGTTGTCGCCCACGCCCGGCTTGCGCACCTTGGGGACGATGTGCAGCGCCGTATAGCCGGGGCCGTCCGCGTTCGGGTCGGCGCCGGCCTCGAGCAGCGCCGCCGCCACGTCCCAATGGGCGTTGGTCACCGCGAGGAGCAACGGCGTGGTGCCGACCCGGACCGGCCGGCCGGTGCGGTAGGTCTGCTCACCGCGGACGACCTCGTCGACCGCGCCGTTGACGTCGACGCCGGCGCTCAGGAGCAGGCGGACCACCCCGAGGTGCCCCTCGCGCACCGCGAACAGCAGCGGCGTGAAGCCGGAGTCGAGGGGGCTGGTGAAGTCGGCCCCCACCTCGATCAGCGTCTCGACGACGTCGACGTGCCCTTCCGCCGCCGCCCACAGCAGGGCCGTCTGCCGGCGCCGCGGCTCGGCCGCCTCGATGTCCGCGCCGTGGGCGATGAGGGCCCGGACCACCCCGACCCGCCCCGAGCGGGCGGCGGTCATCAGCACCGTCTCGCCCCCCGGCAGCGTGGCGCCGGCGTCGGCGCCCGCCTCGAGCAGCCGCCGGACCATCGCCGCGTTGCCGTTCTCGGCGGCCAGCGCCAGGGGGAAGACGCCGTAGCGGTTCCGCGCGTGCACGTCGGCCCCGGCGTCCACCAGCCGGCCCGCGAGGTCCGCGTCGTCGTTGTACGCGGCCCAGTGGAGGGCGGTCATGCCGTCGACCTGCGCGGTGTTCACGTCGGCCCGCGCGTCGAGCAGACGGTCCACGGCCGCGCCGTCGCGCTGCTGGACCGCGTCGGCCAGCGGTGCGTCGGACGCGGCGGCGGCGAACGGCGTCAGACCGACGAGCGCCGCGACGATCAAGCATCTACCGGCCATTCTGCGGTGCATCTTTCCGTTCTCCCGTACCGACCCTTTGAAACGTCCCTCAACCGCCGGGAGCGACAGGGAGAACGGTTCGCCTGTCCGTCCTGCAACCGACTCCCGGCCGGAACCACCCCCGTCGACGCGACGGGGCGGGAACGCCGACCGCCCGCCGGTCTGCAGCGCCACTCCCTGGCCCGGCTTGGAACCGTCCCCCCCGACGTGACGGGGCGGGAACGCCGACCGACCGCCGGTCTCCAGCGCCACTCCCTGGCCCGGCTTGGAACCGTTCCCCCCCCCGACGCGACGGGGCGGGAACGCGGACCGCGCCGCCGGCCTGCGGCGCAACTCCGAGCCCGGCCGGGTGACGGTCCCTCCGCGACGCCGGCAAAGCGGCGGGGAGGCGGCGCTCCGCCGCTCTACAACGCCACCGGGTCGAGCAGCGTGTCTATCGTGCCGGTGCTGTCCGACCAGGTGTCCAGCTCCACCCCGACCTTGTCGAGCAGGGTCAGGTGCAGGTTGGCCATCGGCGTCGGCTCGGCGTAGCGGACGTGCCGGCCGCCCGCGGTCCGGGCGGCGCCGCCGCCGGCCACCACCACCGGCAGGTTCACGTGGTCGTGCACGTTGGGGTTCCCCATCCCGCTGCCGTACATGTACAGCGAGTGGTCGAGCAGCGACCCCTCGCCGTCGGGCACCGACGCCAGCCGCTCGAGGAAGTACCCGAAGAGCGACACGTGGTACTGGTTGATCTTGGCCAGCATCGCGAGCTTCTCGGGGTCGTTGCCGTGGTGCGAGATCGGATGGTGCGGATCGGGCACCCCGATCTCGGGATAGGTCCGGTTGCTCGACTCCCGCGCGAGCTGGAACGTGATGACCCGCGTGACGTCGCCCTGAAGGGCCAGCACCTGCAGGTCGAACATCAGCTTCGCGTGGTCCTCGTAGGCGGCCGGCACCCCGATGGGGCGATCCAGGTCGGGCAGCGCGTTCTGCTCGGTCTCCGCCTCCGCCCTCTGAATGCGGCGCTCGACCTCGCGCACCGTCTCCAGGTACTCGTTCACCCGCGTGCGGTCGCCGGGGCCGAGCTCGCGCTGCAGCCGCGCGATGTCGTCGCGCACCCAGTCGAGGAGGCTCGCGCGCCGGCCGAGGGCGGCCCGCCGCTGGGCCGCCGTGCCCCCCTCGCCGAAGAGGCGCTCGAACACCATCCGGGGATGGGCCTCGGGCGGCAGCGGCGAGGTGGGCGACGACCACGACAGGTTGTTCTGGTAGACGCAGGCGTAGCCGTTGTCGCACTGGCCGACCATGTCGAGCAGGTCCATGGCCAGCTCGAGCGACGGCAGCCGCGTCTCCTGCCCGATCTGCCGGGCCGCGATCTGGTCGACGGTGGTGCCGAGGTAGTAGTCGGTGCTCTCGGTCCACTTCGCCTTGGCCGCGCTGAGGAACGACGCGTTCGACGTGGCGTGGGTGCCGGGGTACGCGTTCCGGAGCTCGAGGTTGCTGACCACCGTCAACTGGTCCTGCACCGGGGCCAGCGGCCCCAGGCTCGGCGAGAGCTGCGCCAGCTTGCCCTCGCCGGGCGGGGTCCACATGGCGACGTTCGAGCCCATCGGGATGTAGACGAACCCGAGCCGCCGGACCGGCCGCGCCGCGGTGTTGGCGAGCGCCGTCATCGACGGCACCATCGCGTCGAGCAGCGGCAGCGCCACCGTGGCCCCGACGCCGCGCAGGAAGGTCCGCCGCGGCAACGCCCTCTTCGAAATCATCATGATGCTTTCCTCATCTGGAACGGCATGCTCTCGACGACGCCCAGGACCAGCGACGAGAAGCGGTAGTCGTCCTCCCCGGCGGCCCGGAGGATGGCCCGGACGGCCGGCGCGTCGGTATGCGTGACCCCGCGTCCGATCGCGAACGTCAGCAGCTTCTCGGTCACCGTGCCCACGAAGAGCTCCGGGCGCCGCAGCAGCGCCGCCTCGAGCGCGTCCACCCCATCGACGGTGGTCCCGTCGAAGAGGGTCGCGGTGGCGTCGATGGGCGTCCCCCCGTCGGCGTCGCGCCAGCGTCCCACCGCGTCGTAGTTCTCCAGAGCGAAGCCCACGGGGTCCATCAGCTTGTGGCAGCTCGCGCAGGCGGGGTTCTCGCGGTGCGCGCTCATCCGCTCCTTCATCGAGCGGGCGCGCGTGCTGGTTCCGGTCTCCGCGAGCTCGGGCACGTTGGGAGGCGGCGGGGGGGGCGGCACGCCGAGGATGTTGTCGAGCACCCACTTGCCGCGGATGACCGGCGAGGTGCGGGTCGCGTAGGAGGTGGCGAGCAGGATGCTGCCCTGCCGCAGCAGCCCGCCCCGGGTCTCGCCCTCGCCGAACTCGACGCGGCGGAACCGGCTGCCGTAGACGTGGGGCACGCCGTAGTGCTTGGCGAGGCGCTCGTTCAGGTACGTGTAGTCGGCCCGCAGGAGGTCGAGGACGCTGCGGTCCTCGCGCAGGACGCTCTCGACGAGCATCTCCGTCTCGTGCCGGAACGCCTGCCGCAGGTTGTCGTCGAAGTCGGGGAACACCCGCATGTCCGGGGTGATCGACTCCAGGTTCCGGAGATGCAGCCACTGGCCCGCGAAGTTGGTCACCAGGTTCGAGGCACGCGGGTCGGCCAGCATCCGGCGCACCTGCCGCCGGAGCTCGCCCGGCGCCGTCAGCGCGCCCCGCTCGGCCGCTGCCAGCAGCTCGTCGTCGGGCAGGCTGCTCCACAGGAAGAAGGACAGCCGCGACGCCAGCTCGAGATCGCTCAGGCGGTAGGCCGTGCCCGGCGCGACCCCGGCGGGGTCGCGCTCGACCCGGAACAGGAACTCGGGGCTCACCAGCACCGCGGCCAGCCCCATCTCGATGCCGGCGTCGAAGCCGCCCTCGTCCCGGGCCGCGCGGTACAGCTCGAGCGGCCGCTCGAGGTCAACCTCGGTCACCGGCCGCCGGTACGCCCGCCGCATCAGGGTCGACAGGATCTCGGCGGCGCAGGCGTCCCCGCCGGCCGGCCCGTCGGGCCGGCACGTGAAGACGCGGGCGCGGCTCGGGGTGTCGCCGGCGCCGGCCGGGTTGTAGGGGCCGACGATGGAGATCTCGTACACCGCCGGCTGCACTCGCGGGTGCCGGTAGTAGTTGAAATGGGCCTCGTACGGCTGCCGCTCGGTCTCGAGCAGCAGCTCGGGCTTCTTGGGAAACGTGACGGCGAGGGCGTGGGGGCCGGGGGCGACCGCCACCCGCTGCGTGAGGTGCGCGTCGAGGGTGTCGTGCGACGGCTGGTAGTTCAGCGCGTGCTCCTCGACCTGGTCGGGCGGGCGCACCGTGAACTCGCCCACCAGCTCGCCGTCGAGGAGCAGGTGCAGGTCGTGCGACTCGCTCAGGCCCTCGACGTGCTCGTTCCGGTCGCGGGCGAGCCGGATGCTGATCTCGTAGTCGCCGTCCAGCGGGAAGGTGTGCGACAGCAGGGCCCCGCCCCGGGTGCCGATGGGCATGCCGGGCAGGTGGCCCTCCTGGGTCAGGTCCGGCCGGGTGCGGACGGTGACGCCGCCGGGCCCGAGGCCGGGGCGACCGACCGCGAGGCGGGCGATCCTCTCGGCCGCCCCGACGTACCGCTCGAGCAGGGTGGGCGAGAGGTTCCCGACGGTGATGTTGTCGAACCCGAAGCTCGACGAGTCGCTCGGGAGCAGGGACGCCACGTCGACGTCGAGGGCCAGCAGGTCCCGCACCGCGTTGTGGTACTCGGTGCGGTTGAGCCGACGGAACGTCTCGGACCGCCCCGGGTCCGGCCCCGCCGCGGCGTGGCGGTCGAGGGCCGCCTCGAGGGTTCCGATCGCCGCCGCGTACGTCGGCTCGTCGGGCCGCCGGGCGGCGGCCGGCGGCATCTGACGGGCGCGCAGCTTCCGGACCACCTGCTCCCAGACCTCGGCGTGGTCGGACAGCGGCGCCTCGGCGACGGTGTCCAGGGCGAGGCCGGCGGTGCGGGTCCGGCTGTTGTGGCAGGTCAGGCAGTAGCGCTCGACCACGGCCCGGTACGCGTCCGGCTCCGCCTGCGCGCCGCCGGCCGGCGCGGCCCCGAGCGTGGCGGCAAGGCCGGCGGCGGCCAGCGTCCCCGCCACCGTCGGGCGGAATCTCCAACGTCGCCTCGGTTCGAGCATGGGCGTCCTCCGTCACGATGACACGGCGGTCGTGACGTCCTTTCCGGCCCCTTTATACACCCATATCCGTCCAATCGGGACGCCCGGGCCCGGAATCGGTCCGACACCGCCCCGAATCCGTCTTATGATGGTGAATGGCGACGCCGCCGGCCCGCCCGACCTGGAGACGACATCACGAACCGGAGAGCCGTGTCCGACAATCCACGCCCCTTCACCATCGATACGGATCGCCGCGGGCGCGGCGTGCAGATCGCCCTCGTCGTGGCCGGCGTCCCGTTCGTGGTGTCGCTCGCGGGGCTGCTCCTCCGGTCGCCGCTGGCCGATCTGCCCCTGCTCGAGGGCGGCCCGTTGGCGGTGGTCGCGGCCGCGAGCGGGGCCGCGCTGGCGCTGGTCGTCGCGGGGGCCTGGACCGTCGACTGGTGGACGGTCAGAAGGCAGATACGGGCCCTTGCCGCGCTGGACCGCCAACTCGAGGCGACGAGCAACGACCTCGAGACCGAGCGGGCCCGGCACGCCATGGAGCTGAAGCTCAAGACGATGGCGATCGAAGGCCCTTCGGAGCCGGGATCCGATGCCGACCTCGAGCTTCGGCCCGCCGTCCTCGACGCGGTCGCCGAGTCCCCGAAGCTGCCGGAACGGACGTCGTGACTCAACCGAACGCCAACGACATCGTGACCGCCCTGGACCGCAGCATGCGCCGCGTGCGCCTGTCGCTGGTGCTCTACGGCGTTCCCTGCCTGATCTCGCTTGCCGGTCTGGGTCTTCGCGGCACCCTGAGCGGGCTCTCGCCGAACCTGCCCGGCTACCTCGAGATCGCGGCGACCCTCACCGCGGTGGGCCTCCTGCTCGTCATCGTGGCGGGGTGGCTGGCCACGCGCCGCGCCCTCCGGCAACTCGACCTCAAGCTGCGCGAGTCCAACTCCCAACTGACCCTCAATCGCCAGGAGATCGAGGCCGCCAAGGCCCGCCACGCGCTCGAACGGAAGATCAAGACCATGGAGCTCGAGCACGCCGTGGCGATCCGGGAGGCCCGCCTCCGGATTCGAGAACTCGACCGCACTCTCGAGCGCACCCCGGCCCAGGAGCCGGCCGGGGCCGGACTGCCGGCCGGGGCCGGACTGCCGGCCGGGGCCGGATCGCCGGCCGGGGCCTCGACGCGCCGCCCGCCCCCGGCGGCGCTGAACCGGCCGCGGCGGATCCTGCCGGAGGCGGATCGGGCGCAAGAGGCGGCGGCCGGCGACGAGAACGCGTGACCGCCGCAGGCCGCGACGGACCGCGGCGGCCGACAACGCTCCTTCTGCCCGGGACCCAACCCGGAGCGGGCGCGCCGGCCGGCCCCGTCGGATCAGCCGGGCGCCCAACCCACCCTCCAGGAATCCGCGCCGTTCACGGCGCAGACTCCTGCGCCGCGGCCGCCTCAGCGGAACTCGATCGGCGGGGGCGAGGTCAGCTCCACCGTCCCCGCCGTCACCCGCAGCGCCGAACGCCCCGCGGTGCTCGACGTGATTCGCAGGCGGACGGCGCCGTCGGCGCCGGTCGTCGCTTCGGCGGGAAGGACGGTGTCGGCGGCCCGGCTGGAGAGGACCCGTACCGAGGCCCCGGCCACCGGATTGCGGAAGGCGTCGCGCACGGTCACGGTGATCTCCGCCGCGTCCCCTCCGGCGGGAACCGAAGCCGGGGACACCTCCACCGCCGACGTGTCCGCGCTCGGGTTCCCCGGCACGACCCGGACCGTGGTCGACCCCTCGACCCCGCTCGACCGCGCCAGCACCTGCCCGGACCCCGCGGCGAGGGCGGTGAAGATGCCGCGGGCCGGCTCGATGGTGCCGAGGTCGCCCGACACGCGCCACTCGAGGAGGTAGCCCGTCACGATGTTGCCGCGGGCATCGAGTCCGGTGGTCCGAAACTGCAGGAGCTCGCCCGACCGCACGTCGCGGCCCGCCGGCTGCACCTCCAGCCGCGCCAGCGCGCCAGGGGTGGTGGCGACGTCCGCGGTGCCGACGACGCCGCCGACGGTGGCCGAGACCACCCCGGTCCCGACCATGGTGCCCGTGAACCGTCCCCCCGCGTCGAGGTCGCCGACGCCGTAGGTGACGCTCCAGCCCGGATCGATGTCCACGAGGTTGTCCCAGGCGTCGCGGCCGGCGGCGCTGAACGCCCGCGTGGCGCCGCTGGCCACGTCGGCGCGCGCCGGCGCGACCACGATCGAGGCCAGGGGCCCCGGCGCGACGTCCACCTCCGCCTCGGCGGTCAGCCGTCCGCTCGTCACCCGCACCGCGGCGGGCCCGGCGCGGTGCGGAACGAACCGCCCGGCGTCGTCGACGGACCCGGCCCCGCGGACGATCTCCCACGTGAGGTCCACGTCCACCGGGTGGCCGTTCTCGTCCCGCCCCTCGGCCGACAACCGTATCGCCTCGCCCGCCGTCACCCCGAAGCGGTCCGGGTCGCGGACGATCCGCAGCTCGGCCAGCGGCCCCGGCCGCACCCGCACCGGCGCCTCTGCCGAGACCCCGCCCGACCGTGCGATGATTCGGCCGGTGCCCGGGATGGTCGCGACGAAGCGCCCCTCGGCGTCGACGCGGCCGACGCCGCCGGCCACCTCCCACTCGGGGCTGACCTCCACCACGTTGCCGTTGGCGTCGGCGCCGGTCCAGCCCACCGGCCGCATCCCGCCGACCTGCACGTCGGCCGGCGCGTCGAGGTCGATGGCGGCGAGGGGCCCCGGCGCGACCGTCACCTCGGCGACCCCCGACAGCGCGCCGGCCGTCGCGACCACCGAGCCCGTCCCGGCGGTGACCGCGGCGAGCCGGCCGTCCTGCGCGCCGATCGTCCCCACCCCGCCCGTCACCGTCCACACCGGCGTGATGGTCCGCTCGTTCCCGAGCGCATCCCGGCCCGTGGCCTCGAACACCTGCGCGGCGCCGGCGGTGATGTCGGGCCGCCGGGGGGTCACCTCGATCGAGGCCAGCGGTCCCGGGGTGACCTCCACCGCGGCCTCGACCGACAGGTCGGCCACCGCCGCCGCCACCGTGACGGCGCCGGCCGCGGTGCCGGAGAACGTGCCGTCGGCATCGATGCGCCCCTCGCCGGCCGACACGCGCCAGGCCGGCTCGACGCCCACCTGGTTGCCGGCGACGTCGACCGCGGTCACCGCGAACCGTTGCGACGAGCCCGCGGCCACGGTGGCCGTGCCCGGCTCGACGGTCAGGCTCGTCAGCGCGCCGGGAACCACCTCGACATCCGCCGCGCCCGTCACCTCTCCGAACCGGGCGACCACCTGCGCCGGCCCGAGCCGGCCCCCGGTCAGCTCGCCGCCGGCATCGATGCGCCCGACCGGTGACGACAGCTCCCAGACCGGCTCGATGGCCACCGCGTTCCCCGCCGCGTCGCGCCCCACGGCCGAGAAGACGGCGCTCGTGCCGGCCGGCACCCCGGCCCGCGCCGGGCTCACCGCGATCGACTCCAGGGGACCCGGAACCACCTCGATCTCCGTCGACGCGGCCACGCGGCCGGAGGCGACGACGAGCCGCGCGGTACCCGCCCGCACCGCCCGGAAGAGACCGGTGTCGTCGAGCTCGCCCAGCGCGTCCGACAGGCTCCAGGTCGGCGTCATCGGCACCGGGTTGCCGCCGGGATCCTGGCCGACGGCGCGAAACCGGCGCTCGGTTCCGCTGGCGACGGTCAGGTTGCGAGGCGCCAGGGCGATCGTCACGAGCGGGCCCGCCGTCACCTCCACCCGGGCCTCGCCCCGCAGCTCGCCGACCGATGCCGTCACCGTCGCCTCTCCGACCCGCCTCGCGGTGAAGCCCCCCCGGCCGTCCAGATCGCCCACGTCGGCGGTCAGGGCCCACTGCACCTCGCCCGCCGGGGCCACCGCGTTCCCGCCGGCGTCGCGCGCCACCGCGCGCAGCGCCACCGTCTCGCCCGACTCGATACGCAGCTCCGCCGGCTGCACCTCCAGACGGAGCGGCGGCCCCGACGCCACCGTCAGCTCGCTCGAGGCCACGACGCCGGCGACCTCGGCCCGCACCCGCCCCCGGCCCGCGGTCTCCGCCGTGAACCGCCCGGTCGGCTCCAGCGCGCCGATGCCTCCCGCGAGCGTCCACTCGGGCCGCACCCCGAGCTCGCCGCCGTCGTCGTCGAAGCCGACCGCCTCGAAGCTCAGGGTGTCGCCGGCCACCAGCTCCGCCCGTTCCGGCCGCACCGCAAGCCGCGACAGCCGCCGCGTGGGCACGACCAGGGTCTGCGGCGGCAGAGCCGCCACCGTGACCTGCACGCGGTTGTCGCCGGGTTCCGGGGCGGTAACGAACATCCGGGTCAGCAACCCCGCGCCGTCGGTCTCGCCGCCGGCGAGATCGAGGGCCGCCGCGGCGGGAGCCGCCTCCAGCCCGACCGGGACGTCCGGCACGGGATTGTCGAAGCGGTCGGTGACGGCGACGGCCACGACGACGGCGCTCCCGTTCACCGTGCGCGCCGGGTCCGCGGTCACCGCGAAGCTGGCGGGAGGCCCGGCCACGCCGGGGACGACGAGCGAGGCCGACAGGTCGCGGTGGACCGCCTCGACGCGGTTCTCGCCGACCCGGTTCGCCGCGGTGAGGGTCACGGTGGCGGCGCCGGCCGGCCCGGTCACCACCTCGTCCGCGCTCAGGACGGTGCCGGGGCTGTCGGTGGAGAGCCGAACCACCGCGCCGGGCACCGGCGTGTCGAGGTCGTCGAAGAGCTCGATCCGGATCTCGGTCGACTCGGCGACCGGGACCGCCTCGACCTCCGTCCCCAACACGAGCCGTTCCGGCTCGCTGCCGACACAACCGGCGACGGCCAGCAGGCCGCCCAGCGCCGCGCATGCCAGGAGCGAACTCCGCCTGCGTCTTCCTTCCATGTGGTTCCACCCCTCGCGCGCAAGATCCGGCGCAACGTCGATTCTACTATGCGGGCGGGGGCGCCCCCCGCCGGCCGGCCGGCCTCCGTGCGGGCGAGTCGGCGTGCCCCGTTTTGCGAAACCGGCAGCGCGCCGTACAGTACGTGCATGGGCACCGGTCGACCGAGGGCATCGGTAGCGAGCGCCTTTCGTACAACGCTCGATCTGTTCGACACGGGGGTGAAGCTGAAGTACCAGAGTCTTCGAAGAAGTCAGCCGGGTGCCAGCGAGGCGGAACTCGAGCAACAACTTCGACGTTGGCTTCTGGACCGGCCAGGAGCGGAATCCGGTGACAGTCCCGGACGACGAATCGCGTGGAACGAGGGGTGCGCGGACCTCGCTCGAAGAGGCCCTGAACCGCATGGATGCGGACCTCACGCACGCCCGCGCTTCCTTCGCGTTGATCGCGTGGCGCACCGCGGCCGGTGAGACCGCCGGCGTGGCGAGACGCAACGACAGCGCCTTCGCGCCCGAGAGTCCTGCTGCGGTCCTTCCCCCGAGCCCACCTCACAGCCCGTCGCGCGACATCAGGAAGGCGTGCACCTGCCAGATCTCGTCCTGCGAGAGCAGCTCCCCGAAGGCGGGCATGTTCGTGCCGTCGCGACCCCGCGAGACCGCGTCGAGGAACCGGCCGGTGGGCAGCCCCGTCCTGAACAGGTTCGGGCTCGCGCCGCCGCCGGCGCGGTGGCAGACGACGCAGCGCGCGCGGTAGATGCGCTCGCCGGCCGCGATCGCGGCCTCGTCGCCGAGCACGGGGTTGACCGCGTCCCCCGGCGCCGGCGGGGCGCCGAGGACCGGGGCCGGCGCGGCGATCGGCTCGCCGCCCTCGGTAGGCTCAAAGCCGTAGCCCGGCAGGACCCGGCCGCCGAGGGTGTGGCCGGGCTCGCCGACGCGGGGCAGACCGCCCGGCAGCGGCGTCAGGTTGGTGCCCGGCTGCACGGCGCGGGGTCCCCCGTCGAGCGCGAACACCCACAGGTTCCCGGCCTTCGGCTCGGTGTAGTAGAAGGTCATGTCGCCGCCGATGCCGCCCGACGGCACCGCCACGTACTGCGTCCCGTCGAGCTCGTAGGTGACGGGACTGCCGATGATGCCCGAGCCGGTCTGGAAGCGCCACAGCACCTCGCCGCTGCGGGCGTCGATGGCCATGAAGTAGCCGCGCATGTCGCCGGTGAACACCAGCCCGCTGGAGGTCGCCACGGCGCCGGCCCAGAAGGGGGCCGGGCTCACGACGCGCCACAGCACCTCCTGCTCGACCACGTCGAAGCCGACGAAGTTGCCGGGGTTGTCGCTCGTCAGGTACTGCTGGTAGTCCCCGCCCAGATACGCCTCGCCGTTGGTCGGCGGCTCGAACTCGTCCTCGGCCCAGAAGCGGTACCCCATCGCCCACTGGTTGGACATGAAGTAGAGCGCCCCGAGGTCGGGGTTGTAGGCGAGCGGCTGCCAGTCGATGGCGCCCTCGAGGCTGGGGATGATGGGCCCGACCTCGGGCCCGCCGGACTGCGCCAGCATGTCGGGGTTGACGTCCGGGCGGCCGGTCTCGGGGTCGAGGCCGAAGGCCCAGTTGATGCCGGGCACGATGGGCTCGCCGTAGAGGAAGCGGCCGTCGGTGCGGTCGAGGGCGTAGAAGAAGCCGTTCTTGTCGTGGTGGAAGAGCGCCTTGACCGCCCCGTGGCCGCGGAGGGTCACGTCGGCGAGCACCGGCGTGCTCACCGCGTCGTAGTCCCAGCAGTCCCACGGCGTGTACTGATAGCCCCAGCGGATGTCGCCGCTGTCGGCGTCGAGGGCGACGGTGGCGGCCGACCACTGGTTGTCGCCCTTCCGCACGTGGCAGTTCCAGGGGGCGGCGTTCCCGGTGTTCCAGTAGACGAGGTTCAGCTCGGGGTCGTAGGCGCCCGTCGTCCAGGTCGGGGCGCCGCCGTGCCGCCAGGTGTCGCCGGGCCACGTCTCGTTGCCGGGCTCGCCGGGGCCGGGGATGGTGTAGGCGGTCCAGCGCGGCTCGCCGGTCATCGCGTCGTAGGCCTTGACGAAGCCGCGGATGCCGTACTCGCCGCCCGCCACCCCGGTGAGGACGAGCCCGTTGACGACCAGCGGCGCGCCGGTGATGCTGTAGCCCTGCCGCCAGTCGACGACCTCGGTCTCCCACGCGACGGCCCCGGTGTCCCGGTGGAGCGCGAACAGCCGCGCGTCCATGGTGCCGACGTAGACCAGCTCGCCGTACAACGCGACGCCCCGGTTGTTCGAGCCGCAGCAGTAGACCCGCTCGACCTCGTCGGACATCTCCGGCTCGAAGTCCCACTTCTTCGCGCCGGTCCGGGCGTCGATGGCGAAGACGCGCGACTCGTCGGCCGACAGGTAGATGACGCCCTCGTGCACCAGCGGGGTCGCCTCCAGGCCGCGGTTGTCGCCCCCGGTCGCGAACACCCACGCCGGGTGGAGCCGGTCCACGTTCTCAGGGGTGATCTCGTCCAGCTCCACGAAGCGGTGGCCGTGGTAGTCGCGGCCGTACATCAGCCACGACGACGTGTCGCCGGCCGCCTGCTCGAGGTCGCGCGTGGTGACCGCCTGCCCGTGCGCCGGCATGGGCGACCCCGCCGCGAAGACGCCCGCCACTACCGCCGCCATGAAGCGTGAAGACTGCATCTGCGCCACCTTCCTCCAGCCATTCTCCAGCAAGGGCCCATCGGCGATCTCGTGCCGTCGGCAACCCCACCGAGCGGTCCGCAGGCTGGACCGAGCTCGGCTGGCCCAGCACGTCGAGTCAGGAAGGGTCAGGCGGCCCGACCGCCGGCGGTTGCGACGAACCGTCCAGCCGGTCAGGGTCCGCCAAAGATGAATGCGTTGGCCTGCGGATCGACAGCGAATCGAATCCTCTCCAGAAGGCCCGTATAACCGATGAAGTTCCCCGCGAGCCAATCACGCGACACGAAGACGGTCGAGTCGACCTCCAGGGAATCGCCATCTTCCGCCACGAGGGTCGTCATCGCTCTCACGAGCTTTCCCTGGACCGTTCCCATGCGAGAACTGATGGTCATGGCTTCTCCATCCCGGTCGAACAACTCGAGATCATCGGCCACCTCGGCGTTCAGGACGGACCAGGAGGCTCCGGTGTCGAGCATCGCCAGAACGGGGACACCGTCGAACGCGACCTGGACGTGAACGCTCGCAGTCTCCGAGGGATGACCCGAATCCCTGTCGTGATAGCGGGATCTGCCGGAAGCGAAGACGGATCCGTCAGGCCGATGGAGCATCTCGGTCCCTACAGGCGATGCAGGAACGGATTGGCGTCCGGGGCGATCTCCGTCAGCTTCCCCCGCAAGGCAGCCAGGGACTCGTCGGCTGCGAGAAGCTCGCCGTCGACCAGTGCGACCCACCTGCCGACATGGCTGCCGGCATTCCTTCGCAACCACTCGATGTTCTTGAAGCCCTTCGCTCGTGCAGGCAGTCTGCGCCGCACGACCGGCGCCGCCAGCACGATCAGCAGACGCCGCAGCGACTCGTCCGAGGCCTGTTCCATGGGAACCGCATCGGCCAGCTTCCGTGCGGCCAAAACCCGGTGGTCGGCCAGAAGCTGACGGAGCATCGCCTCGATGGCCGCCGCCGGCCGGCGTGAAGCCAGATCCGCCGCCGTCTGGAGGCTCGCGCCGCGCCCGACGAGCGGCGGGGCAACGCGAGCCCCGACCTGCTGGAACCCCCAAGCATCCCCTCTTCGGGCGAACGCGCCCGAGTCAATCCGCGGAGGACGCGTGGCGAACGCCCCCCACCCCCCACCGAACCCGGTGCTGTCGGCCAGCGGCCGCAGGGGTCCTACGTCCATCCCCGAGGCGAACGGCGGTTCCACCGGGCTGTCGACCTCGAGCCTCCCAAGCTGCTGTCCGAACATGGTCCCCTCAGGAGCTCTCCAGCCCCACGGCCGTCAGCGCCGCCCCCGTCCGTTGTTCCGCCAGGGCCCGGATCGCGGCGCCGGTTTCGACCGCTCCGTCCATCACCATGAACACCCGGACGAAGAGGCCATCCTGGACCACGCGGGAGACATCCAGGGTCAACGTGGAGCTGATCATCGGCGGCGCTTCGCCGAAGTACAGGGCGGCCCCGGCGCCGAGGCAGTCTCCGAAGCCGTCGATGTTCACCGAGTTCGGAACGAACCGGCGGACGAACTCGGCGGCCTTCATGCCCTGGATCAGCCCGTGACAGCCGTACGACACCGCATGGGTCTTGAAGCGAAGTTCGGGCGACGCCCGCCGCACCGCGCCGATCACGCCGTCGACGGTGTCCACGACCTGGGGCTCCGGCGAAGAGGTCTGGAAGCGAACGCCGTCCAGGCCGATCCTGACGTTGGCCTTGCCTCCGAACAACCAGACCCCGAGACCGGCGCCGCCCACGGAGCCGTTACCGGCGTCCGGACGCAGGTCCATGCTCGAAAGGCCGACCCAGGCAAGCTCCTCCAGCAACGCCTCGTAGAGCACGGGCACGTCATGAACGACGGACCACAGTCGAGAAGCGAACTTGGACTCGAGCTCGATCTCGGACTGCTCAATGGTGAATCTGCTCATGCCGGCCTACTTCGCATGGTACTTCATGCCTCGTCCCCTCAGCCGGCCGCGCCGACCAGCGCGGGGAGGACCGTGCCGATCTCGCCGCGGACCACGGCGTCGGCGATGCCGTCCAGGGGGGTCGGCTCGCGGTTGACGATGACGAGGCGAGCTCCCGCCGCCTTCGACACGCGGGGAATCGAGGCCGCGGGCTCGACGACCAGCGACGAGCCGACGGCGATGAGCAAGTCGCAGGTCTCGGCCGCGGCCTGGGCCCGCGCCATGACGTCGAGGGGCATGGCCTGGCCGAACGAGATCGTCGCCGGCTTGAGCAGCCCGCCGCACGCGCGGCAGCGCGGCGCCCGCTCGCCGGCCTCGATGCGGAGGCATGCCTCGTCCGAGGTGATCCGGTCCCCGCACGACAGGCACTCCGCCTCGGTGGTGGTGCCGTGCAGCTCGAGCACGAGGTCGGCGGGCAGCCCCGACCGCTGGTGCAGCCGCTCGATGTTCTGGGTGACGAGGGCGAGGAGCCGGCCCTGCCGGTGCAGCTCGACGAACGCGTGGTGCCCCGCGTTGGGCTTGGCCTCGCGCATGTCCGGCCACGCCTCCGCCTTCTGGCGCCAGTACTCGACGCGGCCCGCCTCGCTCGACACGAACTCGTGGAACTCGACGGTCCGGTTCCGCGCCCACACGCCGTTCGGGCTCCGGAAGTCGGGCACCCCCGACTCGGTCGAGATGCCGGCGCCGGTGAAGCCGACGATGCGCGATGCGCCGGCGATCAGCTCCCGGGCCACCTGGTCGCTCATACCGTGATCCTAGCAGTCACGTTCCCCGAGGCGACGAGGGCGCCCGGGGGAGCAACCGTCCGGTACGACCGCGCTGCATGCGAGCGAGAGGATTACGTCGGAAGCGCCTGACAGCCCGTGGTGAAAGCCCCGCGTTGCACGGCGCCCGGAGGGCGCCAGCGGATCGCCGAGGCGCCCGCCTGACAAGGCGTGAGGAGGGCGCATATTGGGGGGCAAACGCAACCGACGAACAACGAAGTCAGGCGGGATGCACCGCCGCTTGAGTGCGGCGGGGTCTCTCGCCGAGGGCTGTTGGGTTCAGGGTTGGGCCGGACGGTCGAATCCGCTCGCCAACGCCGTCACGAGCCACCAGAACAGCATGCCCAGGCCGCCCGCGAACACGAAGAGGGCGCAGGCGAACACCAGCACGGCGACGATCTCGCCGATGAACCTCACGGAGGCGACGGCTCGGCGCCGGATGGCGCGGGTGTGGGGACGAGCCACCGCTGTTGGCGACGGTGATCCGGGCACTTCCGGCATGATCCCACAAGCGGGCCCGGCGCGGTAGCATGGACCGTTTGCCATGTCCCCCGAGCCCCTGACCTGGCCCCGCATCGCGGCGTTCTGGCTGCCCCTCGCCGGCACCTGGCTGATGATGGCGGCCGAGGGCCCGTACCTCGCCGCGATCATCGCGCGGCTCGACCAGCCGACCGAGAACCTCGCCGCGTTCGGGGTGGCGTTCGCGCTCGCGATCATCATCGAGGCGCCGGTCATCATGCTGATGGCCGCCTCGACGGCTCTGGTCACCGACGCCGCGAGCTACGCGGCGCTGCGGCGCTTCACCTACACGCTCGCGGCGGCGCTGACCCTGGTGCAGGTGGTGGCGGTGCTGCCGCCGGTGTTCGACTGGCTCGCCCTGTCGCTCATCGGGCTGCCGCCGGACGTGGCCCGACTGGCCCATCACGGGCTGGCAATCATGCTGCCGTGGCCCATCGCCATCGGGTACCGGCGGTTCCGGCAGGGACTGCTGATCCGCCGGCGCCTGACCGGCCTCGTCACCTACGGCACCGCCCTGCGGCTCGGGGCGATGAGCGCGGCCGCCCTCGCCGCGGCGCGGGTGCCCGGACTGCAGGGCGTGCACGTGGGCACCATCGCGCTCGCCACCGGGGTCGTCGTCGAGGCGGTGGCCAGCCGCATCATGACCCGGGGCGTCGTGGCGGAGCTGCAGGCCGGTCCGCCTCCCCTGGCGGCGGTCGATTCCGGCGCGGCGGTACCGGCGGCGGCCGACACCGCAACGGCCGACAGCGCTGCGGCGGCGGCCGCGGACGCCTCGGCGGCGGGCTCCGGCCCGCCCTCCCTGACGGCGACCGATTCGAGCGCGGCGATATCCCGGGCGGCCGGCGCCGGCCCGGCCTCCCCGACGGCGGCCGATTCGAGCGCGGCGGCATCCCTGGCCGGTGCCGGCCCGGCCTCCCCGACGGCGGCCGATTCGAGCGCGGCGACATCCCGGGCGGCCGGCGCCGACCACGCCGGCCCAGCGGACGCGCACCGGGCGGCGACGGATGTGCGCGCCTCGCGGCCGGTGGACGCGTTGACGATGCCGGCCATCTTCCGCTTCTACCTGCCCCTGGCGATGACGTCGCTCCTGGCGATGGCGGTGCAGCCGGCGGTGACCTTCTTCGTGGGCCAGAGCCGGTTCGCCCTGGAGTCGCTGGCCGTCCTGCCCGTCATCCACGGGCTGACCTTCCTCTTCCGCGCGCTCGGGCTGTCGTATCAGGAGGTGGGGATCGCCCTGTTCGGCGACCGGTGGGAACAGTACCGCCCCATACGCAACTTCGGGTGGATGCTGGCGGCGTTCGCGGCCGGCGGCCTCGGGCTCATCGTGTTCACGCCGCTGGCCGTCGTGTGGTTCGAGGGCGTGTCCGGCCTTCCGCCGGAGCTGGCGGCGTTCTCGCTGCTGCCGGCGCAGATTCTCGCACTGCTTCCGGCCGGGTCGGTGTGGATCTGCTTTCAGCGCGCGGTGCTCGTCCACGCCCGGCAGACGGCGCCGATCACCTGGGCGGGAATCCTCGAGGTCGCCGTGGTCGTAGTGCTGCTCACCGTCACCACGCAGGTGCTGTCGTGGGTCGGCGCGGTGGGGGCGGCGACCGCGATCGTGGGCGGGCGACTCGCCGGCGTACTGTTCCTGCTCGCCTTCACCGCGAAAGCCGTGCGACCGCCGACGGCCGAGCCGGCGCCGTCGCCCGACCCCGCCGGCGTCGTGTCGGCGGGCCGGTGACGCCGCCGTCCGCCCGGACGAGCGGGGCCTGCGCGATGCAGGCGCCGCCCCTGCGGCCTCGAGGCGCTTTCGCGGTGGGCATCGCGGCGGCGGCAGGCGCGGCGACGGTGTGACGGAATTGAAACCGCGGCGGGCCGAGGTGCCGGCCTCAGAGGCCCTTGGCGATGAGCATTGCGGCGGCGCCAGGCGCGGTGACGGTGTGGCGGAATTGAAACCGCGGCGGGCCGAGGTGCCGGCCTCAGAGGCCCTTGGCGATGAGCATTGCGGCGGCGCCAGGCGCGGTGACGGTGTGGCGGAATCGGGGCCGAGGCGTCCCGAAGGTGCCGGTCCGGGTCACTCTGCCGGTGACGCCACCGCGCGCTCGACGACGGCGCGCACGTTCTCGGGCAGGTCGAGGGCGAGGGCGGCGCGATGTCCCTCGTCCGACATCTTCCGCCACGTCTTGCGGAGCACCCCGGCGAGGGTCTCCTCGTCGTGCTTGGGCGCGAAGCCGGCCAGGTAGTGCGCGATGAAGACCAGGCAGATCACGTCCTCGAGGAGCTGCACGTCGGGGTCGGCCTTCAGCCGCTCCTTGCGCAGCAGCGACCCGACCCGCGCCACGACCTCGTCGCCGTAGCCGACCTCGCGCAGGATGGCGGCGGCGGTATCGGCGTGAAAGCGGGCGAGGTCCGTGCGCCAGCGGCGGTAGCCCTCGCGGCCGGCCGGGTAGCCGGCGCGGGGGATGGTCCAGCGCCGGATGTGCTGGCACCGGGCGGCGAGCCGCACCGCCTCGGGGGCGTCGGGGCGGAACCGGTCGAGGCGGGCGGTCATGCGCCGGGCGTAGACCAGCTCCTTCGGCTGCTCGACCCCGTCCGCGAGCTCGCGGTTCGGGTCTTCCCCGTTCGCGGCGTCGAACCGCTCGACGGCGCGGCGGAACCGGTCGTCTGAGGTCATCGCTGAATCATGGGCGGGGTCGGCCTGCTCGCCCGTCCGATGCTAACATCCCCGGCTGACTGGACGCGCCTCAGGCCAGAGTGACCGCAAAAGGGCGCGCCAAGATCGAGCTGCCGTCCCCGGAACCCGGTGCGAATCCGAGGGTTCGATCCCCGTCCCAGGAGATTCTCGATGGCCATCGTCGTCGGACAGCCCGCCCCTGACTTCACGCTGCACGAGACGCCGCAGCAACGGCGCAGCCTGCACGACTACCGGGGCAGGAACGTCGTGCTCGTCTTCTTCCCCGGCGCCTTCACCCCGGTCTGCACCACGGAGATGTGCGCCCTGCGCGACCGCCTCGACCGGTTCAGCGCCCTCGACGCGGAGATCGTCGGCATCACGGTCGACCCGCCCTTCGTTCAGGCGGCGTGGAAGGCGGCCCACGACGTCGGCTACACGTTCCTCAGCGACTACAACCGGGAGGTCGTGAACGCCTACGGCGTGGCGTTCCCCGACCTCGCCGGACTGGGCGGCTACGTCTGCGCCAACCGCGCGGTGACCGTCGTCGACAAGGCGGGCGTGGTGCGCCACCACTGGGTCGGCGAGAGCCTGCGCGTCGAGCCCGACTACGACGAGCTCCAGGCGTTGGTGGCGGGTCTCCCGTAACCCGCCGGGGAATCGGCCCGTGACCGGCATCCTCTCCCGGCTGACCTCGGCGTTCCCCCTGTGGGTGCTCGCCGCGGGCGTCGCGGCGCTCCTCCGGCCCACGTGGTTCACGTGGTTCAGCGGCCCCCTGATCACCGTCGGCCTCGGCGTCATCATGCTCAGCATGGGCATGACCCTCGGGTTCGACGACTTCCGCCGCGTCGGGCGCGAGCGCGCCCGGGTGCTGCCGGGGGTGGTCCTGCAGTACACGGTCATGCCCGCGCTGGGCTGGGGCCTGGGGTATCTCTTCGCCCTGCCGACGCCGTTCGCGGTGGGCCTCGTGCTCGTCTCGTGCTGCCCCGGCGGCACCGCCTCGAACGTCATCGCGTACCTGGCCCGGGCGGACGTGGCGTTGTCGGTGACGCTGACCGCCCTGTCCACGGCGCTGGCGGTCCTGATGACGCCCGTCCTGACCGCCCTGCTCGCCGGCAGCCGCGTCGACGTCCCCGCGGGCGGGCTGCTGCTCAGCACCGTCCAGGTCGTCATCGTGCCGGTGGCGGCGGGGGCGGTGCTCAAGTGGCGCTTCCCCCGCGCCGTCGACCGGGTGCTGCCGATCGCGCCGCTCGTGGCCATCGTCGCCATCAGCCTCATCGTCGGCTCCGTCGTCGGCGGCGGCCGGGAGCGCATCATCGAGGCCGGCCCCCGGCTGGTGCTCGCGGTCGTCAGCCTCCACTCCCTCGGCTTCGTCCTCGGCTACCTCGCGGGCCGGCTCGCCCTGCGGCGCGAGTTGGCGGCGCGGACGGTGGCCATCGAGGTCGGCATGCAGAACACCGGGCTCGGCGTCGTCCTCGCCCAGCAGAACTTCGCCAACCCCCTGGTGGCCGTCCCGAGCGCCATCGCCAGCGTCTTCCACTCCCTGGTCGGCAGCCTCGCCGCGGCCTGGTGGCGGCGGCGGGCTCCCCACGCGAATGGCCGTGCCTGACGGCCCGCTCCGCCGCACCGCGTCTCCCGGCACGAGAGCGAAGCGCGCCGCTCGTGCCGGGAACTCCTCCGGGCAAGGCAGATTCGGGGGGGAACTGGGCCGGACCATCTTTCTCGAACTTGACGTCACGATGTAGTCCGGTCTAGACTAGTTCCCGTACTCACCATCCGCGCTCGACCGCACCAGGAGCAACCCCGATGGTCACCTACGAACGCAAGTTGCCCCGCGCCTGGACCGTCGCCGAAGCGAAGGCCAAGCTGTCCGAGGTGCTGCGCCTCGCCGAGGAAGAGGGGCCGCAACGCATCGGCACCCGCAAGGCGTTCGTTGTCGTGCCGGCCCGGGTCTGGGACGAACGCACCGAGCCGCGGCCGTCGCTCGGGCAGTGGCTCATCGCCAACGCGCCCGGCGCCGGTCCGCTCGAGCTCCCGCCGCGTGACGAAGGGCAGGAGCGGCCCGGCCCCTTCGACGACTGGACCGAGGACGACTGGAAGGCGCTCGATCGCTTGCAGCCCGATCCGGAGGCGGAGGAGTGACGGGGTTTCTCCTCGACACCAACGTCTTGTCCGAGATGCTCAAGCCCGCCCCGGACGCGCGCGTGACCGAGTTCCTCCGCACCCGGCACCACCGCCTCTGGCTCTCCGTGGTCGTGTTGTACGAGCTGGAGTACGGCGTCCGTCTGCTCCCCGCGGGACGGCGGCGCGTCCAGCTTGCGACCCAGGTCGAGGGACTCATCGCGAACCACGAAGACCGCATCCTCCCGGTGAGCCGCGAAGCCGCACACCGGGCGGCGCGCCTCCGCGACCGAGCCCGCCGCGCCGGGAGGCCCGCGCAGACGGCCGACGCGCTGATCGCCGGGACCGCGGAGACGGCATCCCTCGCCGTGGCGACCCGCAACACGGCACACTTCGCGCCCTTCGGCGTCGAGTCGATCGATCCTTGGACCGGGCAGCCCGGACAATGAGGTCCTCCCGAAGTCCGCCCGGGCTGTTTCGACAAAGGCGCCGTTGGGACGCAGCAAAGCAGAACCGCCACGGCCGGCGACCACGAAAGGACCGCCGCGCCGCCGCCAGTGCGTGTTCCCTCTCCAGGTCGCCCGGGCCTCGCGAGCCGCACGATGGGCATCGCGCCCGCCGCGCCTACTTGCCCAAGGGCTCCAACGCTGACCGCCTGCGCCGGGACGCCGGGCTCGGGCCGCTCACGGTCCCCGGTCTCCGGCGTCGGGCAGCTCGTACGTCCCCGGCCGCATCCCCACGACGAAGCTGCCGTTTCGCAGCGACGGCTTGTTGTAGCGCAGGGTGCCGGGATGAGGGTCGGGGTGGCCGGAGTTGCGGTGGACGCAGTCGCCGGCCGCGACATCCCACTCCATGGTCGGCCCGAGCCGCGGGTAGATGTCCGCCCGCCCCTCGGCGACCACGCAGAACTTGAGCGAGCTGCCGCTCTTGACCCGCTCGACCACCGTCAACGGCGCGAGGAACGCTTCGAGGGCGGCGCTGGGGTGTGACCGGCTCTCGACGACGCGGAGCGGATCGGAGGGACCGGACAGGGTCGATCGCAGGGGCCGCGGCGGGCCGTCGCCCTCGCGCTTCCACGCGCCTTGCCCGGCGCGGGCGTAGTACAGCAGCCCCGCGACGGGCGCCGCCACCACCCCGAGGACGGGCTCGCCATCCTCGATCAACGCCACGTTGACGGTGAACTCGCCGGTGCGGTCGACGAACTCCTTCGTCCCGTCGAGGGGGTCGACGAGCCAGTAGCGGGACCACCGGCGGCGGACCTCGTACGACGGCAACTCGTGCTCCTCGGACAGATAGGGGATGGCGGGGTCCAGCGCCGTCAACCCTTCCCGAATGACCGCGTCGGCGGCCAGGTCGACCGCGGTCACCGGCGATCCGTCCGCCTTCGCCCGCACCCACGTGTCGCCGGCACGGTAGCGATCGAGAACGAGGGCGGCGGCCCGCAACGCCACCTCGTTCACGGCTTCCATCGTCACCATGGGCTCACAGTGTAGCGGTCCCGACGGGCACCACGAGGGCAAGAGCTACCAGACCATCGGCAGATCGCGCCCCGGGGTCAGCTCGCGCAGGAACCGGTCGACCGGCAGGCACCGGACGCCGTTCCGCTCCAGGACCTCGTCGCCGCGGTACAGGAGGAGCGGCGACGACTCGGGATAGTCCTCGCGGAACGTCCGCAGCCCCCGGAGGTCGCGGGGACGCACCGATCGGCTGTTCTTGACCTCGATGGCATGGAACCCGGCGCCGCCGTACAGGACGAAGTCGACCTCCGACCCGCCCCGCGTCCGCCAGAAGTGGATGCGGCAGTCGGCGCCGCCGTAGCTGATCCACGCCCGGAGGTGCTGCAGGACGAGGCCTTCGAGGGCCGGCCCCGCAATCTCCTCCCGCGCATCGAGGGGCCCGGCCGGGCGCAGGGAACGGAAGACCCCGCAGTCGAAGAAGTAGAGCTTGGCGTGGGCGACCACCGCCCGCTTCGCCCGCCGGCGGAAGACCGGCAGCCGCGTGGCGATGAGCAGGTCCTCCAGGATGCCGAGATACGACTCGACGGTGTTGCGGCCGGCGACGCACTCCCGCGCGATGTCCGCGACGTTCAGCATCTGCGCATGCGAGAAGGAGGCGACCTCGAGGAACCGGCTGAAGTCGTCGAGCCGCCGGACCAGGCCCTCGGCCTTGACCTCCTGCTGAAGATACAGGTCGACGTAACCGCGCAGGGTCCGGTCCGGCTGCTCCGCCATCAGCACGAGCGGCACCATGCCGGACTCGAGGCTCCGGTCGAGATCGAAGGCGTCTCCGAGCTCGGCGCCCATGAAGGGATGCATCGCGCACAGCACGGCCCGTCCCGCCAGCAGGTCCACTCCCGACCGGCGGAGCTTCCTGGCGCTCGATCCGGTCAGGACGAACCGGGTCGACTTGTCGCGCTCCATGTGCTGGTGGACCAGCGGGAGGAGCCGGGGCACGCGCTGGATCTCGTCGATGACGATCGTGGGCCGGCCGGCGTGAGCCCGGATGAAGTCCTTCAGCCGTTCCGGCCGCGTGTAGTAGTTGCGCTCGGCTTCCGCGTCGAGGAGGTCGATCCACGCCGCGTCCGGATATCGAGCTCGCAGCCAGGTCGACTTGCCGGTGCCGCGCGGCCCGAACAGAAAGTAGCTGCCGGCAGGATGGTCGAAAAATCGCGACACATATGACATTATGCGTCCCAATATAGCACTTGCACTGACGGAATCTCAGGGTGCCCGTCGGGCCGGCTTTGACTACCCCTTGACGCGCAGGACGGCGACGGTGTAAAAAAGATCGATTGTGACGTTGCACACGCGGACCGCCTGCTGCTGTTGTCCGGAGGCCGACGAGGCCCCGACGCTGACGGTCGTGTGAGGTGACGCACAAGAGCTGACTAGAGACCAGCAAGCACCAGCGCGAGAGACCGAAAGCCCGGGGCCGCAAGGCTCCGGGCTTTTTTCGTTCTTGAGCCACCGCCGCGGCCGAGCTGCCGGGGCCGGCGGGCGGAAGCCGGAGCCGCGGGCGACATCGTTCCGGGCGGATATTCATGGCCGATGCGGCGCCGCCGCTCTTTCCGGCGTTCTTGAAGCTGGCGGGCCGGGCGGTCACGGTGGTCGGCGGCGGGCCGGTAGCGTCGTCGAAGCTGCGGGCGCTGCTCGACGCGGGGGCCAGGGTGACGGTGGTGGCGCCGGAGGTCACGGCCGCGATCGCGGCGAGCGGCGCGGACGTCCTCCGCCGGCGGTTCCGGGCCTCGGACCTCGACGGCGCGTGGCTCGCGGTGGCGGCGGCGCCGCCCGAGGTCAACCGCGAGGTCGCGGCGGCGGCCGAGGAGCGGCGCCTGTTCCTCAACGCCGTCGACGACCCGGCGAACGCGAGCCTGTATCTCGGCGGCGTGGTGCGCCGGGGAGGCGTAACCGCGGCGATCTCGACCGACGGCCGGGCCCCGGCCCTGGCCGGGCTGATCAGGGAGGCGCTCGAGGCGCTGCTGCCCGAGGACGAGGTGCGGCGGTGGCTGGCCGCGGCCGACGACGAGCGGGCGGGATGGCTCGCCCGACGCGTGCCGATGGAACGGCGGCGGCCGTTGCTCGTGCGCGCGCTGGCCGCCCTCTACCGCGATCGGACGTCGACCGAAGGGTCGACTGAAACCGAGGAGGTCGACCGGGACCGAGAGGTCCGCCGAGACCAGGGACACTGATCGATACCACCACGGAGCAGCAGCGACGGTGCGGTTGAGAGGCGAGAGGTCCGCCGAGACCAAGGACGGTGGCGATACACCGTTGCCAGCTGCACTCGGGCGCCGCCAGTCGTTTGCGGCCCTGCGCGCCCGACACGTGGCAAGGCGGTTCCCGTCGGCGTCGCGGGGGCCCGATCGAAGCTCGACCGACGACCGAAGAGAATCGACCGAGGAATCGACGGCCGAGAGGTCGACCGCAAGGAGGTCGACCGAGACGACGGGAATGAAGACGGGATGAGACATCGACCGCAGCAACCGGCGCAACTTCGGCCGGCGGCCCGAGCCCGGCGACCGGCGACCGGCGTCGGCGGCCCTGAACGGGGGCCCGACCCGACCCCGGGTTTCGTGTCGCTCGTCGGGGCGGGTCCGGGAGACCCCGCCCTGTTGACGATGCAGGCGCTGGACCGGCTACAGAGGGCCGAACTCGTGCTGTACGACGCCCTCGTGGCGCCCGGGATCGTGGCCCTGGCGCACCGAGCGCAGTGCTTCTGCGTCGGCAAGCGGGCGGGGCGCCGGTCGGTGCGCCAGGAGACCATCATCCGCCTCCTGGTCCGCGCCGCCCGTCGCGGGCGGCGCGTGGTCAGGCTGAAGGCCGGCGACCCGTACGTGCTGGGACGGGGCGGCGAGGAGGGCCTGGCCCTGCGGGCGGCGGGCATCGGGTTCGAGGTGGTGCCGGGGCTGACCACCGCGGTCACCGCCCCGGCCCTGGCCGGCATCCCCATGACCCACCGCGGCGTGGCCTCGGGGTTCGCGGTGGTGTCCGGGCACGACGAGTCGAGCTTCCGGCCGGTGCTCGACGCGCTGCCCCCCGATTCGCTGACCGTCGTGGTGCTGATGGGGCTGGCCCGCCGCGCCGCGGTGGCGTCGTGCCTGCTCGACCGCGGCTGGCCGGCCGACACCCCGGCCGCCATCGTGTGCGCCACCGTCTCGCCGCGGACCCGCGTCTGGACCGGGACGCTGAGAGAGCTGGGGACCGCCCCGCACCCGGCCGCCGAGGGCACGCCCGGGACCATCGTCGTCGGCCGCGTCGTCGACCTGCACGCGGTGCTCGACGAGACGCAGCCTGACACGGCAGCGGCCGTCGAACGAGAGGGCTGGAGTTCATGATGACCTGGAAGGACAGACTCGGCGATCGCATCCCGGCGGAGCTGGGGCGGGAGATCGACACCTTCGAGAACCAGATGGCCCTGAAGCGCCAGGGCCGCATCGACGACAAGGTGTTCGCGGAGACCCGTTTGCGCCGCGGCGCCTACGGACAGCGCTACGACAACGGGCAACGGAACGACGGCAACGGGGTCAAGGCCCTGTCGTTCCCCTCGAACGGGCTGACCAAGGGCCCCGACACGGTCTGGGACGCCCCCGGCATGCAGCGGATCAAGATTCCGTTCGGGGGGCTGAACCCCGATCAGATGGACACCCTCGCCGAGCTCGCCGAGGAGTACAGCGACGGGATCTGCCACATCACCACCCGCCAGGACGTCCAGCTCCACTTCATCCACCTCGACGACACCCCGGCCCTGATGCGCCGGCTCGCAGCGGTCGGCATCACCACCCGCGAGGCGTGCGGCAACACCGTCCGCAACGTCACCGCGTGCCCGCTCGCGGGGGTCTGCCGCGACGAGACCTTCGACGTGACCCCCTACGCGCGGGCGTCCATGCGGTTCCTCCTCGGGCACCCCGACGCCCAGGACTTCGGCCGCAAGTTCAAGGTGGCCTTCTCGGGGTGCCGCCAGGAAGCGTGCGGCCTCGTCAACATGCACGACTTCGGGGCGATCGCGGCGACCCGCGAGACCGCCGCCGGCACCGAGCGCGGGTTCGAGGTCTGGGTCGGGGGCGGCCTCGGCGCGGTGCCCCACGAGGCGAGGCTCTTCGATCCGTTCATGGCCGAGGCCGATGTCCTGCCGACGCTGCAGGCGATCTCGCGGGTGTTCGCGCGGCTCGGCGAGAAGCGCAACCGGGCCCGCGCCCGCATCAAGTTCCTGGTCGCCCGGCTCGGCATCGACGAGTTCCGGCGGCTCGTGGAGGAGGAGCGCCGCGGCCTCGCCCACGACGAGCGCTGGACCGCCTGGCTCGCCGACTTGTCGTCGACGGACGAGCAGCCGCTGAAGGCCGGCGAGCCCCTGGACGGCGGACCGGACGCGTCGGGCTTCGCGGCCTGGTCGCGCTCGAACGTCTACCACCAGCGCCAGCCGGGTTACGCGGTGGTCACGGTGAGCCTGCCGCTGGGCGACATCGGCAGCGATCAGCTCCGGGGGCTGGCCGACGTCGCCCGCCGCTACGTCGGCGACACCGTCCGCACCACCGTCGAGCAGAACGTCGTGCTGCGGTGGGTGCGCGAATCGGACCTGCCGGCCCTCCATCGGGAGCTCGACGCCCTCGGGCTGGGCCGGCCCGGCGCGCAGTCGATCGGCGACATCACCGCCTGCCCCGGCACCGACACGTGCAAGCTCGGCATCGCCTCGTCGCGTGGGCTCGCGGCCGAGCTCGAGCGGCAGGTGCGAGGGCAGCTCGACACCCTGGACGACGCGGTCCGCGGCCTGCGCATCAAGATCAGCGGGTGCTTCAACTCGTGCGGCCAGCATCATGTCAGCGACCTCGGGTTCTACGGCGTCAGCCGGCACGTGCACGGGCGCGTGGTCCCGCACTTCCAGGTCGTGCTCGGCGGCAAGTGGGTCGAGAACGCGGGGGCCTACGGGCTCGCCATCGGCGCGGTGCCGGCCCGGGAGATTCCGGAAGTGGTGAGGCGCATCACGGATCGCTTCGTCGGGGAACGCCGGCCCGACGAGACGTTCCACGCGTTCACGACCCGCATCGGCAAGCGCGCGCTGCGAGAGATGCTCCAGGACCTGATGGCGGTGCCCGACTACGAGGTCGCGCCCGACTACTACCGCGACTGGGGCGACCCGCGCGAGTTCGGCATCGGGGACATGGGCATCGGCGAGTGCGCCGGCGAGGTGGTGTCGCTGACCGAGTTCGACCTCGCGGGGGCCGAGAGCCAGGTGTTCGAGGCCCAGCTCCAGCTCGAGGCGGGCAACGTCGCCGAGGCCGACGAGCTCGCCTACGCGGCGATGCTGCAGGCGGCCCGGGGGCTCGTCAAGACCGAGTTCGTCGACGTCCCCGACGACCCCGATCGCGTCGTCGCCGAGTTCCGGAGCCGCTTCTTCGACACCGGGATCTTCCTCGACCGGTTCGCGGGCGGGAAGTTCGCCCAGTATCTGTTCCGGCGGCACGCCCGCATCGGCCCTCCCGCCGGCGTCGACACCGTGCGGCAGTCGATCGAGGAGGCCCAGCTCTTCCTCGAGGCCACCCACGCGTGCCAGGGGCGGCTCGCGGGCGCGCCGGCGCCGCCGGTCGCGGCCGGCGAACCGGCCCTCACCGGGAGCCCCGCATGACCGCCGTCGCTCCCGCCGCGCACGACGCGGCCGCCGTGCAGCGCATCGCCCTGAAGGTCTTCCTCGACGAGCGCTCGGCGCTCTCGCCGCGCGATGTCATCCCCGTGTTCCACCGCTGGATTCAGACTCGGGCGGTGGACGGGCTGCTGATCGACGTCGCCGACTACACCCATCTCCCCACCGGCCCCCTGGTGCTCCTCGTGGGCCACGAGGGACGGTACGTCCTCGACCGCGGCGACGACCGCCTGGGGCTGCAGTACGTGCGGACGCAGCCGCTGGACGGACCGCTGGATACGCGGCTGCGCACGGTCGCGCGAATGCTCGTCCGCGCCGCCCGGCTGCTCGAGAACGACGCGGCCCTGCCCGGGCCGGTCCGCTTCCGCGGCGACGAGATCGACTGGGTCGCGAACGACCGGCTCCTGGCGCCGAACACGCCGGAGACCCTGTCGGCGGTCCGGCCCGCGTTCGAGTCGTTCCTCGCCACGCTGTCGGACGGCGCCTCGTGGGCCCTGACCTCCCGCGCCGGGCCGGGAGCGCCCTTCGGCATCCATGCGCTCACCGCCGCCGGGGCGCCCCTCGAGGCCCTCGCCGGACGCCTGGACGGCGGGACCGGCTCGCGAGGACGCTGACGGGAACCGCCGCGCCGCGTACCTGACGCACGAAGCCACGGAGGGCGCGCTGCCCCGCGCGGTCGGCACCCTCGTCTTCGATCACCGTCTCGAGCCGCGAGTCTGCGCCGTGGAACCCCAACGCTCCAGGAGTCCGCGCCGTTCTGCGCCGCAGGGTGCAGACGCCTCGAGGGCCGGTTGAGCGGCAACCTTGCGGCGCAGGAGTTCCGCGCACGAAGCCACGGAGGACGCGCTGCCCCCGCGCGGTCGGCAACCCTCGTCTCGATCACCGCCCCGAAGCCGCGAGTCTGCGCCGTGGAACGGTGCAGACGCCTCGAGGGCCGAGGCGGCAACCTTGCGGCGCAGGAATGTCGCGCCGGCGAACCTGCAAAGGCGACCGAGGATCGCCCGGTGAGCCCCGGGCATCCGCGGCCACGGTATCAGAAATACTAATACTGCGATATCCGGCTATTAAGCGTTTGTGATAGATTGATCGGCCTCATGCACGTCGAAACGCTGAGCATCTTCTGTGACGTGGTGCGTCATCAGAGTTTCTCCCGCGGCGCGCGGGCAAGCTCGGTCAGCCAGTCGGCGGCGAGCCAGGCGGTGAGGCAGCTCGAGAAGCACCTCGGCGCCCAGCTCATCGACCGGTCGACGCGGCCGTGGAAGCTCACCTCGGAGGGCCGGCTGTTCTTCAAGGGCTGCCAGGAGCTCGTCGAGCGCTACCACGAGCTCGAAGCCGCGGTGCGGCACCGGCGGAACCCGTCGGGCCGGACGGTGCGGCTCGCGACCATCTACTCGGTGGGCGTCCACCACCTGTCGCAGTACGTGGACCGCTTCCGGACCGCGATGCCGGGGGCCGGGGTCGACCTGCAGTACATGCGCCCCGCCGAGATCTGCGAGCAGGTGCTGAGCGACCGCTGCGACCTCGGGCTGATCTCTTTCGTCACCCCGCGCCGCGAGCTCGCGGTCATTCCCTGGGAGCGGCAGCCGATGGTGGTGGCGTGCCCCCCCGCGCACCGCTTCGCGGACCTCGCGGCCAAGCGGGGCGGCGTCCGGCCCGCGGACCTCGCGGGCGAGCCCTTCGTGGCGTTCGACCGGAGGCTGCCGGTGCGCCGGGCCGTCGACCGCTTCCTGCGGCGCCACCGGGTCGAGGTGGCGGTGACCGCGGAGTTCGACAACATCGAGAACATCAAGCAGGCCGTCGACGAGGGGGCGGGCATCGCGATCCTGCCCGAGCCGACCCTGCGACGCGAGGTGCGCCGGGGGACCCTGGTCGAGGCCCCCCTCGTGCTCCCGGCCGGGGAGCCGCCGCTCGTCCGGCCGCTGAGCATCGTGCACCGGAGCAATCGGCGGCTGAGCCCGGCCGTCACCGCGTTCATCGAGCTGCTCGGCGCCGACGCGCCGGCAGCAGCGCCGCCCGCAACGGGCACGGCCGGCCCCCGCCGGACCGCGATGCCCCCCGGTGCGCGGCAACCGGCCTCCGCCCCGACGACGGGCGCCGACCGGCAGGGAGCGAACCCATGAGCGGATCCGAGAGACGATCGCCGCACGCATCGGGCCAGGGGTTGTACGACCCCCGGTTCGAGCACGACTCCTGCGGGGTGGGGTTCGTGGTCCACATCCGGGGCGGGCGCTCGCGCAAGCTCGTCGACCAGGCGCTCGAGATCGGCATCAACCTGCTCCATCGCGGCGCCTGCGGGTGCGAGCCCAACACCGGGGACGGGGCGGGGCTGCTGATGCAGATCCCCGACCGGTTCCTGCGCCGCGAGACGGCGGCGCTCGGGCTCGCCCTGCCCCCCGAGGGGCGGTACGGCGTCGGCATGCTGTTCCTGCCCCGGCCGCCCGACGAGCGGCGCCGGATCGAGGAGCTGGTCGCCCGCATCGTCGACGAGGAGGGCCAGACGCTGCTCGGCTGGCGGGACGTCCCCACCGACAGCAGCCCCCTCGGGGCCACCGCGCGGCAGGGGGAGCCGGTCATCCGGCAGGTGTTCATCGGACGCGGCCCCGCCCCGGGCGACGGCGCGGACGCTCAGCCCCGCTTCGAACGCAAGCTCTACGTCATCCGCCGGCGCATCGAGAACGCCGTCGAGGGCCTCGGCCTCTCGGCCCCCGACGCGTTCTACGCGGCCAGCCTGTCGTCGCAGACCATCGTCTACAAGGGCATGCTCATCGCCGACCAGGTCACCACGATGTTCCCGGACCTGGTCGACCCCGATCTCGAGTCGGCGATCGGGCTCGTCCACTCGCGCTTCAGCACCAACACGTTCCCGTCGTGGCCGCTGTCCCATCCCTACCGCTACATCGCCCACAACGGCGAGATAAACACGCTGCGCGGCAACATCAACTGGATGCGGGCGCGCGAGGCGCTGTGCGAGTCGGACCTGCTCGGGGACGACCTCCGCAAGCTCTTCCCGATCATCAAGGAGAGCCAGAGCGACACCGCCACCTTCGACAACGTGCTCGAGTTCCTGGCCATGACCGGCCGGTCGCTGCCCCACGCGGTCCTGATGATGATCCCCGAGCCGTGGCGGAAGCACGAGTCGATGGCGGCCGACCGCCGGGCGTTCTACGAGTACCACTCGGCCCTGATGGAGCCGTGGGACGGCCCCGCCTCGATCGCGTTCACCGACGGCACGGTGGTCGGGGCGGTCCTCGACCGCAACGGGCTGCGCCCGTCCCGCTACTACGTCACGAAGGACGACCTCGTGGTCATGGCGTCGGAGGTCGGCGTCCTCGACCTGCCGCCGGAGAACGTGCTCGTCAAGGAGCGGCTGCACCCGGGCCGGATCTTCCTCGTCGACACCGCCCAGGGCCGCATCATCGACGACGAGGAGATCAAGTCGGGGCTCGCGGCCGAGCACCCCTACCAGGCCTGGCTCGACGCCGAGGTCGTGCACCTCGACGACCTGCCGCCCGCCCCCGAGGCGGCGCCGGTCGACGGCGAGTCGCGGCGGCGGCGCCAGCGGGCGTTTGGCTACACCGAGGAGGACCTGCGGATACTGCTCGGCCCCATGGCCCGCCAGGGCGTCGAGCCGGTCGGCTCGATGGGCACCGACACCGCGCTGGCGGTGCTGTCCGACCGGCCGCGGCTGCTCTACGACTACTTCAAGCAGCTCTTCGCCCAGGTCACCAATCCGCCCCTCGACGCCATCCGGGAGGAGCTCGTCACCGACATGAGCTCGACCCTCGGCGCCGAGCGGAACCTGCTGAAGCCGGAGCCCGGGTCCTGCCACCAGATCCGGATCGAGTATCCGATTCTCGACAACGACGAGACGGCGCGGATCCGGCACAACCCCGACCCCGCCCTGCGGGCGGTGACCCTGTCGACGCTGTTCGACCCCAACGGCGAGGGCGGCATCGCGGAGGCGATGGACGAGCTGTGCCGGCAGGCCAGCGCCGCCGTCGCCGACGGGTACGCGTTGCTCGTGCTCTCGGACCGCGGCGTCGACGCCGACCACGCCGCCATCCCCGCCCTCCTCGTCACCGCCGGCGTGCACCACCACCTCGTGCGCGAGGGCACGCGGACGCGGTGCGCCCTCATCGTCGAGTCGGGCGAGCCGCGCGAGCCGCACCACATGTCGCTGCTGCTGGGGTACGGCGCGGGGGCGATCAACCCGTACCTGGCGTTCGAGACCATCGAGGAGCTGATAGAGCGGGGCGACGTCGCCGACGTGGACGCGCGGAAGGGCATCCGCCATCACATCCTCGCCCTCACCAAGGGGGTGCTGAAGGTGATGTCGAAGATGGGCATCTCGACCCTGCAGAGCTATCGCGGGGCCCAGATCTTCGAGGCGGTGGGCCTCGACAAGGCGTTCGTCGACCGCTACTTCACGTGGACCCCGTCGCGACTGGAGGGCATCGGCATCGACACCGTCGAGGAGGAGGTCAAGCAGCGGCACGGGGCGGCGTTCCCGACCCGCGGCGACGAGGACGACGAGCTCGACAGCGGCGGCGAGTACCAGTGGCGGCGCGACGGCGAGTACCACCTGTTCAACCCCGACACCGTCTACAAGCTGCAGCACGCCACCCGCAGCGGGCAGTACGCCATCTACCGGGACTACGCGCGGCTCGTCAACGACCAGAACCGCAAGCGGGCGACGCTGCGCGGCCTGTTCCGGCTGCGGCCGGGCGACGCGCCGGTCCCGCTCGACGAGGTCGAGCCGGTCGAGTCGATCTTCAAGCGGTTCGCCACCGGGGCGATGTCGTTCGGGTCGATCAGCGCCGAGGCCCACGAGACGCTGGCGATTGCGATGAACCGCATCGGCGGCAAGTCCAACACCGGCGAGGGCGGCGAGGACCCGGCGCGGTACACGCCCGACGCGAACGGCGACCTGCGGCGGAGCGCGGTCAAGCAGGTCGCTTCGGGGCGGTTCGGGGTCACCAGCGAGTACCTCGTGAACGCCGACGACCTGCAGATCAAGATGGCGCAGGGGGCCAAGCCGGGCGAGGGCGGCCAGCTCCCCGGGTTCAAGGTCTATCCGTTCATCGCCAAGATCCGCTACTCGACCCCCGGGGTCACCCTGATCTCGCCGCCGCCGCACCACGACATCTACTCCATCGAGGACCTCGCCCAGCTCATCCACGACCTGAAGAACTCGAACCCGCGGGCGCGGGTGCACGTGAAGCTCGTGGCCGAGGTGGGGGTGGGCACGGTGGCGGCGGGGGTGGCCAAGGCCCACTCCGACGTCGTCCTCATCTCGGGGCACGACGGCGGGACCGGGGCCTCGCCCCTGACCAGCATCAAGCACGCCGGGGTGCCGTGGGAGCTCGGCCTCGCCGAGACGCAGCAGGTGCTGGTGCTCAACCAGCTGCGCGACCGCATCGTCGTCCAGACCGACGGGCAGATGAAGACGGGCCGCGACGTGGCCATCGCCGCCCTCCTCGGGGCCGAGGAGTACGGGTTCTCCACCGCGCCCCTCGTCGTCGAGGGCTGCATCATGATGCGGGTCTGCCACCTCGACACGTGCCCGGTGGGCATCGCGACCCAGAACCCCGAGCTGCGCAAGCACTTCTCGGGGCGCCCGGAGTTCGTCGAGAACTACTTCCGCTTCGTGGCCGAAGAGGTGCGCGAGCTGATGGCGGAGACGGGCTTCCGGACGATGGAGGAGATGATCGGCCGCGTCGACCGGCTCGACACCACCGGCGCCGTCGACCACTGGAAGGCGCGGGGGCTCGACCTCTCGCCGATCCTGCTGAACCCCGACGTGCCCGACACGGTGGCCCGGCGCTGCGTGCGCGAGCAGGACCACGGCCTCGACCGGGCCCTCGACAACACCCTCATCGAGCGCTGCGCCCCGGCCGTCGAGCACCGGACCCCGGTGTCGTTCACGCTGCCCATCCGCAACGTGAACCGGACCGTCGGCACCATGCTGGGGTCGGCCATCACCCGCAAGTGGGGCGGCGCGGGGCTGCCGGACGGGACCATCGACGTCACGTTCACGGGGTCGGCGGGACAGAGCTTCGGCGCGTTCCTGCCGACCGGGGTCACCCTGACCATCGAGGGCGACGCCAACGACTACTTCGGCAAGGGCCTCTCGGGCGGCCGCCTCGCGGTGTATCCCCCACGGGCCTCGACGTTCGTGGCCGAGGAGAACATCGTCATCGGCAACGTCGCGCTCTACGGCGGCACCGCGGGTGAGGCCTACGTGCGCGGCGTCGCGGGAGAGCGATTCGCGGTGCGCAACAGCGGCGTGAACGCGGTGGTGGAAGGCGTCGGCGACCACGGCTGTGAGTACATGACGGGCGGCCGGGTCGTCATCCTGGGGCGCACGGGCCGGAACTTCGCGGCGGGCATGAGCGGCGGCATCGCCTACGTGCTCGACCCGACCGGGACCTTCGCCCAGCGCTGCAACCCCGGCATGGTCGACCTGGAGACGCTCGACGACGAGGACGACGAGCTCGTGCGACGGCTCGTCCGGCGGCACGTGGACCACACCGCGAGCGCCAACGGCCAGGCGGTGCTCGAGCAGTGGGAAACGGCGCGGCCCGCGTTCGTGAAGGTCATGCCGCGCGACTACAAGCGGGTGCTCATGGCCGAGGCCAAGGCGCGGGCGGAGTCGCGCGAGCCCGGCTTCGCGGAGCTGGTGGGAACCGGCGCCGGCTAGAGCCTCCCCCCGTGCTATTCTGGCCAGTGTCTGGCCAGGAATCTGCGCCGTGGAACGGCGCGGACTCCTGTAGGCTTGGTTGGGCGCCAAGCGGAGCCGAAGGCGACGGTTGGCGGGCTGGGTCGGGCGAGGCAGCGGGCGATTCTCCCCCCGCGAGGAGACGAGCATTGGCAGAGACTCTGGAGGCGATCGACTTGGCGATGACCGCGCTGGTCGCCTGCGGCGTATTGCGGCTCAACAGCAAGTTCGACCACCTGAAGGGGCGCGTGGATGAGCAGGGCGCGCAAGTCCGCACCTTGACGCTGCGCGAACCGTAACCGACGGCCGCGGTTTCGCTCCCCCCCGCCACGGGGACGTCCGAGCCCCGACACAAGAACACCATGGGAAAGCTGAAGGGATTCATCGAGATCGACCGGCAGAAGCAGGCGAGCCGCGACGTGGCGGAACGAATCCGCGACTGGGGCGAGGTCTACCTGCCGTACGCCAACGAGGACCTGCGCGCGCAGGGGGCGCGGTGCATGGACTGCGGCATCCCCTTCTGCCACCAGGGGTGTCCGCTCGGCAACCTCATCCCCGACTGGAACGACCTCGTCTACCGCGACCAGTGGAAGGCGGCGAGCGAGCGCCTGCACAAGACCAACAACTTCCCCGAGTGGACGGGGCGGCTCTGCCCCGCCCCCTGCGAGGGCTCGTGCGTGCTCGCCATCAACCGCGACGCGGTGACCATCAAGTCGATCGAGATGGCCATCGTCGAACGGGCGTTCGACGAGGGCTGGATCCGGCCCGAGCCCCCCACCGCCCGCACCGGCCGGACGGTGGCCGTCGTCGGCTCGGGGCCGGCGGGGCTGGCCGCGGCCGACCAGCTGAACCGGGCCGGGCACCGGGTCACGGTGTTCGAGCGCTCCGACCGCATCGGGGGGCTGCTGCGCTACGGCATCCCCGAGTTCAAGATGGAGAAGCGGTTCCTCGACCGCCGGCTCGACATCATGGAGGCCGAGGGCGTCGCCTTCCGGCCCGACACCGACGTCGGCGTCACGGTGACGGCCGAGTCGCTCCGGCGCGAGTTCGACGCGATGCTGCTCGCGGGCGGCGCGGGGCAGCCCCGCGACCTGAAGGTCCCGGGGCGCGAGCTGTCCGGCGTCCACTTCGCCATGGAGTACCTGACGCTGCAGAACCGGCGGTGCGAGGGCGACGCCATCGGCGACGGAGACTTCATCACCGCCAGGGACAAGCGGGTCGTCATCATCGGGGGCGGAGACACCGGGGCCGACTGCCTGGGCACCGCGCACCGGCAGGGCGCCCGCTCGATCCACCAGTTCGAGCTCCTCGCGAGACCCCCCGCGGAGCGGAGCGAGGCCAATCCGTGGCCGGAATGGCCCAACGTCTTCCGCGTGTCCGGCGCTCATGAAGAGGGTGGCGAACGCGTCTACTCGGTGTCCACGGAGCGGTTCACCGGCGACGCGGCCGGGCGCGTCACCGCCCTGCACGCGACGCAGGTCGAGATGAAGCGCGAGAACGGGCGGCTCTCCTTCGCGCCGGTCCCGGACAGCGCGTTCGAGCTCGAGGTCGATCTGGTGCTGCTCGCCATGGGGTTCGTGGGACCGACCCGGGGCGGGCTGCTCGACGAGCTGGGCGTCGAGCTGACCGAACGCGGCAACGTGTCGCGGGACGAGAACTGGATGACCAGCGTCGACGGCGTGTTCACGGCCGGCGACATGCAGCGCGGCCAGTCCCTCATCGTGTGGGCCATCGCCGAGGGCCGCAGCGCCGCGGCCGGCATCGACCGGCACCTGATGGGCGAGACCCGGCTCCCCATGCCGCTCCCCTGAGTGCGGTTCCGCAGCGCCGCGCGGGGCGCGACCGCACGAGCGCGCGGTGAACCCCGCCGAGATCTTAGGCAGCGGGGCCTTTCACCACGGGCTCCCGGGCTCCTGGTGAACCCCGCCGAGATCGAAGGCAGCGGGGCCTCTCACCACGGGCTCCCGGGCTCCTGGTGAACCCCGCCGAGATCGAAGGCAGCGGGGCCTCTCACCACGGGCTCCCGGGCTCCTGGTGAACCCCGCCGAGATCGAAGGCAGCGGGGCCTTTCACCACGGACTCCCGGGCTCCTGGTGAACCCCGCCGAGATCGAAGGCAGCGGGGCCCTTCACCACGGGCTCCCGCGGATTCCCGCGAGCTTGCGCGCGGCGGCGCCGGCGACGGCCGAACCCGGCCGGGCCCGCGCCCGCGCCCGCGCCCTGCCCGCGGCCGACTGACGAGGACGAACGACGACGTGGCGAGAGGAAACGGGTCGACGGACATCCAGCGGCTTGAGACGCTGGCCGAGGTGAACGACGCCCTCGCGGGCGGATCCAGCCTGCGGGCCGCCCTGCAACGGGTGATGCAGCTGCTCGACCGGCGCGACAGCGTCGTGTGCGGGTCGATCACGCTGCTGAACCCCGACTCGGGGCTCCTGCACGTGGAGGCGTCCGAGGGACTGACCCCGGAGGGGCGCTCGGCCCGCTACGCCGTCGGCGAAGGGGTGACCGGCCGGGTCGTCGAGAGCGCGAAGCCGGTCATCGTGCCGCGGGTCAGCAAGGAGCCGATGTTCCTCAACCGGGCCCGCCGCAAGAACCTCGACCGGCGCGACATCAGCTTCATCTGCGTCCCCATCAAGACCCGCAAGAGCAAGAAGTCGGTGGGGGCCATCAGCATCGACCTGCCGTTCGAGAAGGGACGCGACTACCAGCGCTACGTCAAGTTCCTCGACGTCGTCGCGACCATGATCGCGCAGGCGATCCGCGTCAACCACCTCGTCGACGCCGAGCGCCAGCGGCTGGCCGAGGAGAACGTCCACCTGCGGGGCGAGCTGAAGGAGCGCTACGACTTCTCCAACATCGTCGGCACCAGCGGCCCCATGCGGCAGGTCTACGCCCAGGTCTCGCAGGTGGCGTCGGCCAACACCACGGTGCTCGTGCGCGGCGAGTCGGGGACCGGCAAGGAGCTCATCGCCCACGCCATCCACTACAACTCGCCGCGGGCCAAGAAGCCGTTCGTCAAGGTGAGCTGCGCCGCCCTCCCCGACTCGCTCATCGAGTCGGAGCTGTTCGGCTACGAGCGGGGGGCGTTCACCGGGGCCCAGTCGCGCAAGAAGGGGCGGTTCGAGCTGGCCCAGGGCGGCACCCTGTTCCTCGACGAGATCGGCGACCTGGCCCCGTCGACCCAGGTCAAGCTGCTGCGGGTCCTTCAGGAGCGCGAGTTCGAGCGCCTGGGGGGCACCGAGCCCGTCAAGGTCGACGTACGGCTGATCGCGGCCACCAACGCCGCCCTCGAGAAGGCCATCGCCGCCGGCACGTTCCGCGAGGACCTGCACTACCGCCTCAACGTCTTCGCCATCTTCGTGCCGCCGCTGCGCGAGCGGAAGACCGACGTGCTGCTGCTCGCCGACCACTTCCTCGAGCGCTACGGCGTCGAGCACGGCAAGCAGGTGCGACGCATCTCCACCCCTGCCATCGACATCCTGATGGCCTATCACTGGCCGGGGAACGTGCGGGAGCTCGAGAACGCCTTGGAGCGGGCGGTGCTGGTGTGCGACGGGAGCGTCATCCACGCCCACGACCTCCCGCCGTCGCTGCAGACGGCCGAGGCGTCGGGAACGGTCATGAGCCAGTCCCTCGGCGAGGCCGTCGAGGCCTACGAGAAGGACCTCATCGAGGACGCCCTGAAGGTGACCCGCGGCAACCGCGTCAAGGCCGCCTCGCTGCTCCGTTCGACCGAGCGCATCGTGAGCTACAAGGTCAAGAAGTACGAGATCGACTGCGCGCGGTACCGGGTCTGACCACCGCGCCCCGCGTGATATGGTGGCGTCTGTTCCCCGGACGTTCTCACAGGGAGATCATGATGCACCGCTTAGCCGTCATCGCCGTGCTCGCAACCCTCGCGGCCGGCGCCGCGCCCGCCCTCGGCCAGGCGCCGGAAGTGCGGCCGGTCACCGACGCCATGCTCGCGGACCCGCCGCCGGAGAGCTGGCTGAACTGGCGCCGCACCCGCGACGGCTGGGGGTACAGCCCCCTCGACGAGATCACCCGCGACAACGTCGGCGAGCTGCGGATGGAGTGGTCGTGGGCGATGGAGACCGGGTCGCAGCAGACGACCCCCATCGTGCACGACGGCGTGATGTACCTCGCGAGTCCCGGCAACGTCGTGCAGGCCCTCGACGCGGCGACCGGCGACCTGCTGTGGGAGCACCGCCGCGAGTTCCCGACGGCGCGCGGCCGGGGGCGGCCGAACCGCAACATCGCCATCCACGGCGACCGCATCATCCTCAACACCGCCGACGCGAACATCGTCGCCCTCGACGCGCGGACCGGCGAGGTGGCGTGGGAGACGGAGGTCGCCGACGCCGCCAAGGGGTACCAGTTCACGGGCGGGTCGCTCGTCGTGGACGGCGTGGTCATCTCCGGCATGGCCGGCTGCCTGCGGTTCTGGGACGACGGCTGCTTCATCACCGGGCACGACGCCGCCACCGGCCGCGAGCTGTGGCGCACGTCGACGGTCGCGCGGCCGGGCGAGCCGGGCGGCGACACCTGGGGCGACCTGCCGATGATGTTCCGGGGCGGCGGCGACGCCTGGATCACCGGGTCCTACGACCCCGCCCTCGGGCTCACGTTCTGGGGGGTGGCGCAGGCCAAGCCGTGGGCGCAGGTGAGCCGCCGGACCGACGGCGACGCCCTCTACACCAGCTCGACCCTCGCGCTCGACCCCGCCACCGGCGAGATGCAGTGGTACTTCCAGCACCTGCCGGGCGAGTCGCACGACATGGACGAGACCTTCGAGCGCATCCTCGTCGACGTCGACGGGCGGCCGTCGGTGTTCACGATGGGCAAGCTCGGCATCCTGTGGCAGCTCGACCGCGAGACCGGCCAGTACATCAACGCCACCGACCTCGGCTACCAGAACATCGTCGACATCGACCCCGAGACGGGCGGGATGTCGTTCCGGCCCGGCATGATGCCGGTGCTCGACGAGCGGCTCGAGTTCTGCCCGAGCCACTCCGGCCTGAAGAGCTGGCGGGCGATGGCCTACCACCCGGAGACCGAGGCGTTCTACATCCCCCTGACCCTGAACTGCCAGCGCACCGTCTACAGCGACGTCGAGTGGCGGGAGGGGGGCGGCGGCGCCGGCATGGTGTTCCGCGAGAACTTCCTCCACCCCGACAGCGGCGGCAACCTCGGCGAGTTCGTGGCCATGCACGTCAGCGGCGAGATCCTCTGGTCGCACCGGAAGCGGACGCCTTACATCTCGGCCTCGCTGACCACCGCCGGCGGCCTCGTCTTCGTGGGGACGTTCGACCGCCGCGCCTACGCCTACGACGTCGCGACCGGCGACGAGCTGTGGGAGACGCGCCTCCCCACCTCGGTGCAGGGCTTCCCCATCACCTACTCGGTCGACGGCCGGCAGTACGTCGCCATCGGGACCGGCATCGGGGGCGGGAGCTGGACGACGATCCCTCTCGAGCTGACCCCCGAGAAGCGGCGCCCCAACGGCGGGAACGGGCTCTTCGTCTTCGCCCTGCCGGAGTGAGCGAAGGAACCGCTCTGACGCCGGGTTCGACGCCAACCCGTGATCACAGGCGGCCGTGGCCGCCCTTGTCGCGTGCCCGCGCAACGACGCGGTACGTTGGCGGGGCCGGCTATCCATCCTGGCCGGTTACGTCACGAAATGCCCCTAATTCTTGACAACACATGTAGTAAATAGATACCATCTCGCATGATCGCGAGGCGAGTAGTCGATGCCTTGCGAGCCTGGCGACGACGGGCCGACCGCAAGCCGCTGGTGCTCCGAGGCGCCCGGCAGGTGGGCAAGACGACGTCCGTCGACCTGTTCGGCGCGGAGTTCCGCCAGTACGTCGCCCTGAATCTCGATCGTCCCGGCGACCGGGAGATCTTCGACCAGGGCCTGCCCCTCGGGCGAACGCTCGAGGCGATCTTCTTCCTCAAGAACGCCGACCCGGCCGAGGCGTCGACCCTCCTGTTTCTGGACGAGATCCAGAGCTCCCCGCACGCGGTGCAGTTGCTGCGCTACTTCGCGGAGGAGCGTGCGGACCTGGCGGTGGTCGCGGCGGGGTCGCTGCTCGAGGTGGCCCTCGACCGGTATCGGGCCAGCTTCCCGGTGGGCCGTGTCGAGTTCCTCTACCACTATCCGTTGACGTTCGCCGAGTACGCCGCCGCCGTCCCCGGCGGCTGGCGGGACGCGATGGCCGCGGTCCCCTGCGCGGACTACGCCGTCGCGCCCCTGCGGCGTCTGTTTCGAGACTACGTCATGATCGGCGGCATGCCCGAGATCGCGGCGTCGTATCTCCAGCATCGGGACCTCGGCCGCCTCACACGACTGTACGAGGGGCTGCTGGTCTCGTACGCGGACGACGCCGCGAAGTACGCCCGCAGCCCTGCGCAGCTCGGTCATCTCCGGCACGTCATCGAGACGGCCCCATTGCAGGCCGGTGAACGGATCTCGTTCCAGGGGTTCGGCGGCTCCAACTTCCGTTCCCGGGAGATGGCCGACGCGCTCAGGACCCTGGAGCAGGCCATGCTCCTGTTCCTGCTCTACCCCACCACGGCCATCGAGCCGCCCGCGCTGCCCGACCGGCGCAAGTCGCCGCGCCTGTTGTATCTCGACACGGGTCTGGTGAACTACCGCGCCGGCCTGCAGACCGGGTTCCTCTCGCCGGGCGGGCTCGGCGCGCAGTATCGCGGCCGTCTGGCGGAGCACGTCGTCGGCCAGGAGCTCATGGCGGCCGACCTGCAGACCAACGACAAGCCGCGCTACTGGGTGCGGCAGAAGGCCGGTGCCACCGCCGAGGTGGACTACCTGCACCGGTACCGCGACCGCCTGGTGCCGGTGGAGGTGAAATCCGGCAGGAGCGGTACGCTCCGGTCGCTTCATCAGTTCATGCAGCGCGCGGACCACGACCTGGCCGTCCGGCTCTGGGACGGGGACATCGACCTCCACGTGGCGAAGACGCCGGCGGGGCGCCGGTTCCGGCTGCTCAATCTGCCCTACTTCCTGGTGCACCGGTTGGACACCTATCTCGATTGGGCCGAGCAGGAAAGCGCCGGGGGCGGTTGACGCGGCAGCGAGGGCGCCTTGAGCGGCGAGATGCCCGTGGCGGTCAGGCCGGAGCCGTCTCCCGCGGTCCATGTCGTAGTCGTACCCGTGGTTCCGACAGGCATGCTCGTGGCGGTCAGGCCGGAGCCGTCTTCCGCGAGCGGCGACCGTGTCCCTCCGGGGTATGATGGGTCGGCTCGCGCGGCACTCGAGCCCGGGCAGGCGGCCGCGCCGACGATGTACGCGGTGACGTCCGCGGCGTCGCCCATCCGTGGTCGGGACCCGCGGCAGCGCCAGACCGCGGCCACGGCGAGTCGCTCCTCGTGAACGACTTGCAGGCATCGAGATGCAGCCGTGCCGGCCGGACGAATGACGAGTCTGCTGTTCCTCTGCGTCGCCAACTCCGCCCGCAGCCAGATGGCGGAAGGGCTCGCCCGGGCGCGGTTCGGAGACCGCGCACGGGTGGCGAGCGCCGGCTCGTCGCCGACCGCGGTCAGTCCCCTGGCCGTCGCGGCCCTCGACGAGATCGGGATCGACATTCGCGGACAGCGGTCGACGAGCGTGGACGACGTCGACCCGGCCTCGGTCGATGTCGTGGTGACGCTGTGCGCCGAGGAGGTCTGCCCGGTGTTTCCCGGGCGGGTGCGCCGGCTGCACTGGCCGATGCCCGATCCCGCCGGCGCCGCGGGGTCGGACGCGGAGCGGCTGGAGCGGTTCCGGTCGGTCCGCGACGAGATCGGCCGGCGGCTGGGAGATCTGGACGCGGAGGTTGCGGGGCCGCGCGATCTGGAGTCGCCTGCGGCGCTGCGCTGACACGGGACTCGCGCGCCGCGAGCCCCGGAGAGCACCGGCGCGAGAGAGAGGGCCGAGCGGATTCGGGGCCCCGGCTTGGCCCCTGCGTCGCGAGCCCCCGGAGGGAACCGGCGGACCCTCGATGACAGCCGGCTGACCCATGTTCCTTCCCCTCGGCGACGAGCCGAACCCCCGCGAGACGCCGGTCGTCACCTGGACCCTCATCGGGGTCAACGCGGCCGTCTTCCTGCTCCTGACGCTGCCCCTGAGCGGCGTGCGGCCGGCCCTCGACGACCCGACGCTGGGCGAGTACATCCGCGCGATCTACCCCCGGCTGTCGAGCAGCATGGCCCTCGAGGCGCTGCTGCAGCAGGTGTCGGCCTACGACCTCGTCGTCTTCGCGCACGGCTTCCGCCCCGCCGACCCGAGCGTGTCGGCGCTCGTCACGTCGATGTTCCTCCACGGCGGGTTCATGCATCTCGCCGGCAACATGCTGTTCCTCTGGATCTACGGCGACAACGTCGAGCACCGCCTGGGGCGGTGGCGCTATCTCGCCGCCTACCTCGGCACCGGGGTGCTGGCCACCCTCTCGCACGCGGTCCTGGATTCGGGCTCGAACCTGCCGATGGTCGGCGCCTCGGGGGCCGTCTCCGGGGTGCTCGGCTTCTATTTCGTGTGGTTCCCGCGGAACCGCGTCCGGCTGTGGATCATGCTCTTCCCGTTCTTCATGAACGTCGTCCACGCCCCGGCGCGGCTGGTGCTCGGCGTCTACCTCGTCGTCGACAACCTGCTGCCGCTGCTGGCGACGAGCGGCGGCGGGGGCGGCGGCGTCGCCTACGGCGCGCACATCGGGGGCTTCGTCGGCGGGCTCGCGCTCGCCGCGTGGAGCGCGCGGCGAGGGGTCCACGCGCGGCCCGCGGAGCCTGCACCGCGGGAAGAGGGCCACGCGCGGCCCGCGGAGCATGCGCCCCGGGAAGAGGGCCACGCGCGGCCCGCGGAGCATGCGCCCCGGGAACCGGTCGTCGACGCCGATCCGTCGTCGACGCGGGGCATCCGCCTGTTGATCGCGGCCGGCGAGCACGAGGAGGCGGCGCCCGCCTACTTCCGGCTCAGCCCGGCGCGCACGGTGCGGCTGCTCATGCCGCGCGACTCCCTCGAGTTCGCCCGGTGGCTGGCCAACAGCGAGCATCCCGACGCGGCGCTCGTGGTCTATCAGCGGCACCTCCGCGACTATCCGCTGGGCCCGTACCTCGCCGAGGCCCACCTCGGGGCGGGGCTGGTGCAACTGTACGCGCGCAACCAGCCGACCGCCGCCTGGCAGCACCTGATGGCGGTGCTCGACACCGACCCCCACCCCGAGACCGAGGCCTACGCCCGGCGCGCGCTGGCCGACATCGCGCGGCGCTGAGCCCGCCCGCGACGGCGCCGTCCGCCGCGGCGCCACGGCGGGCGCGCGCCGCCATGGCGGCGACGCGCCACGCGGTCGATTCCCGCCACGACCGGAACCGCGAGACGGCGCGGTTCCGCCGCCGTCGATCCGCGCGGAACGTCGGATCACTCTCCTCGCCCGACAATTTCGTCGATTTCACGGATTCCGCGAATTCTCCCGCCGGTCGATTTCTCCCCGGATTCATTGGGTTGGTCGAGATCGGGAACGCGGCCGGCAAATATGGCCCCGTACTTGCTTACAGATGTGACAGGAATGAAGAGGATGCGACCAGACACCGGTTGCGGCAACCGCGTCGAGGTTCCGCGCCCCTCGCAACCGTCCGCGGTCGAGTCGACGGGGGACAAGCCAGGAGAGTCGAGATGAAGCTGATCAGCGCAATCATCAAGCCGCACGTGCTCGATGACGTCAGGGACGAGCTCGCCAAGGCGGGCGTCCAGGGTCTGACGGTCACCGAGGTCAAGGGCTTCGGGCGCCAGAAGGGCCATACCGAGGTCTATCGGGGGGCGGAGTACACCGTCGACTTCGTTCCCAAGGCGAAGATCGAGACGGTGGTGGCCGACGAGCTCGTCGAGGCGGCCAGCAACGCCATCACCCAGGCCGCCCGCACCGGGTCGATCGGCGACGGCAAGGTGTTCGTGAGCGACATCGGGCAGGCGGTCCGCATCAGGACCGGAGAGATCGGGGACGAGGCGCTGTAACCGGACGCTCCCCTGAGGTTGGACGGACTGCAAAACGGAAGGAAGACACCAATGACGAATACGCTGCCGCGTCGGATTGGGCGCTACGCGCTGTTGCTCCCGGGCCTCGTGCTGGTCCCGAGCGCGGCGTTCGCGCAGGGCGTCTCGGAGGAGATGTTCACCGTCAACAACACCTGGATGCTCGTCGCCACCTTCCTGGTGTTCATCATGCACCTCGGCTTCGCGGCCCTCGAGAGCGGCATGACGCGGGCCAAGAACACCGTCAACATCCTGTTCAAGAACACCGCCATCATCGCCATCGGGCTGCTGACCTACGCCATCGTGGGCTTCAACCTGATGTATCCGGGCGACTTCAGCCTCGGCGAGTTCGTCGGGTTCGCCGGGTTCGGGCTCGACCCCGGCGCCGAGGGGAACACTTCGGCCTACAACCCCGGCTACACCTACTACACCGACTTCATCTTCCAGGGCATGTTCGCGGCGACGGCGGCGACGATCGTGTCGGGCGCGGTGGCCGAGCGCATCAAGCTCGGGTCGTTCCTCATCTTCACCACCCTCTACGTCGCGGTCATCTATCCCATCGCCGGGTCCTGGAAGTGGGGAGCGGGCTGGCTCGACCAGATGGGCTTCTACGACTTCGCGGGATCGACCCTCGTGCACTCGGTCGGGGGCTGGGCCGCGCTGGCCGGCGTCATCGTGCTCGGACCGCGGCTCGGCAAGTACGTCGACGGCAAGATCCGCCCGGTGGCCGGACACAGCATGCCGCTCGCAACGATCGGCGTGTTCCTGCTGTGGCTGGGCTGGTACGGGTTCAACGGCGGGTCGGTGCTGAGCGCCGATCCGGCGCTGGTGTCCCTGGTGTTCGTGACGACGTCGCTCGCGGCCGCGGCCGGCGTCATCGGCGCCATGGCCGCCTCGTGGGGGCTGCAGCACAAGCCCGACCTCAGCATGGTGCTGAACGGCTCGCTGGCCGGCCTCGTCGGCATCACCGCCGGGGCGGACACCGTGGGGGTGATGTCCGCCGTCATCATCGGGTTCGTCGCCGGCCTCATCGTCGTGGGGTCGGTGCTGGGGCTCGACCGGGCCAAGCTCGACGACCCGGTGGGGGCGATCTCCGTCCACCTCGTGTGCGGCATGTGGGGCACGCTGGCCGTCGGGATCTTCAGCACCAACCCGGACCACTCGTTCCTGACGCAGCTCATCGGCGTCCTCGCCTACGGCGTCTTCTGCTTCATCGCGGCGTTCGTCATCTTCTTCGCGCTCAAGGCGAGCCTCGGGCTGCGGGTCGATCCGGACGAGGAGCGCATGGGCCTCGACGTCGGCGAGCACGGCATGGAGGCCTACGGCGGCTTCCAGATTACCCAGGCCTGACGGGGCCCGGGGGACAACGACGGGTGCGCCCGCGGTCGGCGGTCATCCGCCGGCGCACCCCTTCCCGGCGCGCAAGACCGCGTCTTGCGAGGGCGCGTCGTCCGGCGGGCGGGCGCCATCCGTCGACCGCCGCCAACGGAGACGGACGGAAGACGATTCGGGCGGGATGCACGCGAACGCGACGAACGCTGCGCTCGTCACAAGCAAATGACAAACCAGGCTCACAGGAGAGGAATGACGGAATGACTTCGACTCGCACACGCGCCTTCGCCAACCGCCTGACCCGCAGCATGCTCGCCGCGGCGGCGGCGTCCGTCCTGCTCGCCGGTCCCGCCGCCGCGCAGAACAGCGGCAACGTCTCGATGAGCGCGGGGGCCGACATCGTCAACCAGTACTACTTCCGGGGCATCATCCAGGAGACCGGCGGCTTCATCATGCAGCCGTTCCTCGACGCCAGCATCAGCTTCGGCAACGCGTCGATAACCGCCGGCACCTGGAGCAGCCTGCACTCCCGCGGCGACGCCGGGTTCGACGGCGCGCCGGAGGCCTTCTACGAGACCGACTTCTACGCCGGCATCGGCGGGGCGGCAGGGCCGGTCGGCATCGACGTCACCTACACCGCGTACATGAGCCCGCGCGGAAGCTGGGGCACGACCAAGGAGGTCGCGCTCGGCCTGAGCTTCGACAGCGTGGCCGCCCCCTACGCGACGTTCGCGTTCGAGACCGCCGGCGGCGCCGAGGGCGGCCCGAACAAGGGCACCTACTTCGAGCTGGGCGTCGAGCCGTCGGCGCCGCTCGACGGGCCGGTCGGCCTGTCGTTCCCGGTGGCCCTCGGCATGAGCCTGAACAACTACTTCGAGTACATGGACGCCAGCGGCTCCCTGACCGACGCCAAGTTCGGATTCTTCAGCGTCGGCGCGTCCATCGGCTACGAGTTCGACACTCCCGAGGAGTACGGCACGTGGGGGCTCGGTCTCGGGATCAGCGCCCTCGTGTTCGGCGAGGGGCTCAAGGCCATCAACGGCGAGGACTCCGGCGTCAAGCCGATCGCACTCTTCGGCCTGAGCGTCGGCTACTAGAGGAAGTCCATGCGACCAGGCCCGGCGCCGGCCCCGGCGCCGGGCATCGCCTTCCCACGCGAATCCCCGCGACGCCTCTGGTAAGATGTACCGTTTGCGGACAGTCGCAAGGCAGCCGGCGTCGAACCGGAATCGGGTCGAGCCGGCCCGTGATCGACACCGCGGGGCGCGCGGCGCGTCCGCGGACAGACCGCGTGCTCTCGTGCCGGTTCCCGGTGTCGCCGCGCGCCCCGCTCCAGGGTCGAGCTTCCGGAGCATGGCCCGGCGCCGTCTCGAACGGCCGCGCGCTCCCGAGCCGATGACCAGCACCTCTCCCGGTTCCGCGCCCGCGGAAGGACAGTCGCCCGCCGACGCCCTCCGCGCCGCGCGCGACGGTTACGCCGCGGACGCCCGGCAGGCGCGCGGGGGCCGGCTCGCCGCGCACGCGTACTCCGCCGCGGTGGACCGCCTGCTCGAGGGGACCCTGGCCGCGGCCGCCGACCGCCCCGGCGCCTCGACCGCCCCCGTCGCCCTGGTGGCGATCGGCGGCTACGGCCGCCGCCTCCTCTGCCTGCACTCGGACATCGATCTCCTGGTCCTCTTCGACAGCCGGATCGCGGCGGCCGAGGAGCGACTGGCCAAGACCATCCTGCACGCGCTGTGGGACCTCGGCTTCGACGTCGGCCACCAGGTGCGGCAGGTCGCGGAGCTCGAGCGCGTGGAGACCGACAACCCCGAGTTCCTGGTGTCGGTCTCCGACGCGAGGTTCGTGGCGGGCGAGCGGGCGGTCTTCGACCGGCTCGCCGACCGCGTCCTCGACGCCGGGTCGCCGTGGCGCGGGGCGACCGGCGACGCCCTGCGCGAGCTGGTGGCGGAGCGGCAACGGCACTACAGCCGCACCATCTACCACCTCGAGCCGGACATCAAGGAGGCCCCCGGCGGCCTGCGCGACCTGTCCGCGATCCGGACCCTGACCGCGCTGACCTCCGCCGAGGCCGCCGGCGCCTCGCCGCTCATCGCGGGCCGCCGCGACGAGGCCCTCGACGAGGCCGAGGAGTTCCTGCTGCGCATCCGGTCGATGGTGCACCTCGACAACAAGCGCGACCAGAACATCCTGAGCCACGAGCACCAGGAGACGGTGGCCGAGCGCTTCGGCTCGCCGGGCACGAAGGCGCGGACGGTCGAGGCGCTGATGAGCGTCTACTTCCACCACGCGCGCATCGTGTCGCGGGTGCTGTCGCACGTCCTGGAGAGCACGGAACCGGCCCCCGACCCCGTCCCGACCCGCGCCGTCGCCGACAACATCGAGCGCCGGCAGGACGGGGTCGGGTTCATCGACACGGTCCGCGCGTCGCTGCAGCCGGGCACGTGGCTCCCCGTGTTCCAGGCCGCCATCGACGAGGGCTGCGGGGTCGCGCCCGACACCCTCACGTTCATCGAGCGGCACGGCGACCGCTACACGTCGGAGCAGTTCTTCCCGGGAAGGGCCGAGTGCGAGGCGTTCCTGCAGTTCCTGAAGCCGAGCGCCGGCCTCTACCACCGGCTGTCGGAGATGCACGAGAACGGGCTGCTCGGGCGCATGTTCCCCGAGTTCCGGAAGGTCTACTGCCGGGTCATCCGCGACTTCTACCACAAGTACACGGTCGACGAGCACACCCTCGTGACCATCCGCAACCTGTCGGACCTGACCGATCCCGACTCGTGCCCGCCGTCGCGGCGGCGCTTCTCCGGCGCCCTCGCGGAGCTGGAGGAGCCGGAGCTGATCGTGCTCGCGCTGCTCTTCCACGACGTCGGCAAGTGGACCAACAAGAACCACGCGGAAGAGAGCTGCCGCATGGTCGCGGGGCCCCTGCGCCGGCTCCGGGTCCCCCCGCCGGCGGCCCGCACCGTCGAGTTCCTGATTCGCCACCATCTCGTGATGTCGCAGACGGCATTCAAGCGCGACACCCAGGACCCGGAGGTGCCCCGGCAGCTCGCCCGCCTCGTCGGGACCGAGGACCGGCTCAGGATGCTGTGCCTGCTGACCCTGGTGGACATCCAGGGCACGACGCCGGAGACCCTCACGCCCTGGAAGGAAGAGCTCCTCTGGCGCTTGTACGTCGACACCTGGAACCATCTGACGCTGGGCTACGGCGACGAGGTGATCGCGAGGGACGAGCAGGGGGTGGCCGACCTGCTGGCCGAGCGGCCGCCGGAGATCAGCGAGGAGCAGGTGACGCGCTTCCTCGACGGCCTGCCCCGGCGCTACCTGCGGCTCGTCGACTCCCGGCGCGTGTACGAGCACATCGTGCTGTCGCGCGATCTCGAGTCCGACGGGGTACGGGTCAACCTCGAGCGGCAGGACGAGGTGTGGGAGCTGAGCGTCGTCACCCGCGACCGCCCCCGCGTCTTCTCCAAGATCTGCGGCGTGCTGTCCTACTTCGGCATGGACATCCTGCGGGGTCAGGCGATGAGCAACCGCGAGCGGGTCGTCCTCGACCTGTTCCGCTTCGTCGACGCCGACAAGTTCCTCGCCCTCAACGAGTCGGGCCCCGCCGAGCTCAAGGACCTGCTGCAGCGGGTCCTGACCGGCGCCGCCGATCTGGAGTCGATGCTCAAGGGGCGCGAGGCGGCGGCGCGGGCGCGGCGGCACCGGGCCCGCGTGCCCGGCGTGGTGCACTTCGACCACTTCTATTCGGACCGGTACACCGTCCTCGAGGTGGGCGGCGCCAACCGGTGGGGACTGCTGCACCGCATCAGCCGGGTCATCTCCGAGCACGGGTGCGACATCGACCTGGTCCTGATCTCGACCGAGGGCGACCGCGCGACCGACGTGTTCCACCTGACGCGCGACGGCGGGAAGCTGTCGCCGGACATGGAGCACTCGCTGCGCGCGGATCTGGAGGCGGCGCTCGGCACGGGGGAGGCCGCCTGAGCGCGCCGCGCCCGGGCAGTCGACGGCATCGAACCAGGGATTCGAAGGGCGACGACCGAATCCCGTCCGGAAGTGGAAACGTCGCCAACGAACGGTGATTGAGGAGGACACACGGATGACAGTGAACGACGTGATGCAACTGATCAAGGACAAGGGGATTCAGGCGGTCGATCTCCGGTTCATCGACCTGCCGGGTCTGTGGCAGCACTTCACCGTCTCGGCGAAGGAGTTCGAGGCGGACGTCTTCGAGGAGGGCATCGGGTTCGACGGGTCGAGCATCCGCGGGTTCCAGGCCATCCAGGAGAGCGACATGCTGCTCTTCCCGGACCCCGCGACCGCCTTCGTCGACCCGTTCTTCGAGATCCCGACGCTGAACATCATCTGCAACATCAAGGACCCCATCACCGGCGAGTCGTACTCGCGCGACCCGCGGTACGTCGCGCAGAAGGCCAACGCCTACCTGAGGAGCACCGGCATCGCCGACACCGCCTTCTTCGGGCCCGAGCCCGAGTTCTTCATCTTCGACGACATCCGGTTCGGCCAGAGCTACCAGCACGGCTTCTACCACATCGACGCGGCCGAGGGCTTCTGGAACGCGGGACGCGCCGAGGACCCGGACGCGGCCGGCAACTCGCGCAACCTGGGCTACAAGCCGCGGTACAAGGAAGGCTACTTCCCGGTGCCGCCGATGGACAGCCACCAGGACCTGCGGACCGAGATGATGCTCGAGCTCGAGAAGGTCGGGGTGGAGGTCGAGGTGCACCACCACGAGGTGGGGACGGCGGGTCAGGCCGAGATCGACATGCGCTTCGACTCGCTCGTCAGCATGGGCGACAAGCTCATGAAGTACAAGTACGTCATCAAGAACGTCGGGCGGCGGCACGGCAAGACCGTGACCCTGATGCCCAAGCCGATCTTCATGGACAACGGGTCGGGCATGCACGTCCACCAGAGCCTGTGGCTGAACGGGAAGAACACGTTCTTCGAGCCCGACGCCTACGCCGGGCTCAGCAAGACGGCGCTGCACTACATCGGCGGCATCCTGAAGCACGCCGGGGCCCTGCTCGCGTTCTGCAACCCGACCACCAACTCGTACCGCCGGCTCGTTCCCGGCTACGAGGCGCCCATCAACCTCATCTACTCGATGCGGAACCGCAGCGCCGCCGTCCGCATCCCCGTGTACTCGGGCAGCGAGAAGGCGAAGCGCATCGAGACCCGCTTCCCCGACCCGACCTGCAACGGCTACCTCGCGTTCAGCGCCCTGCTCATGGCCGGCCTCGACGGCATCCAGAACGCGATCACGCCGATGGGGCCGCTCGACAAGGACCTCTACGACCTGCCGCCCGAGGAGCACGCGAAGATTCCGAGCACGCCGGGCAGCCTGGAGGAGGCCCTCGACGCCCTCGCGGCCGACCACGAGTTCCTGCTGAAGGGCGACGTCTTCACGCAGGACCTCATCGACACGTGGCTCGACTACAAGCGCGGCGAGGTCGACGCCATCCGCCTGCGGCCCCATCCGTGGGAGTTCGCGATGTACTTCGACATCTAGCCCGCCCATCGTCGCCTGCGGCTCCGCTGAGCGCCCAGCCAATCCTCCAGGAGTCCGCGCCGTTCCACGGCGCAGACTCCTGCCCCGCACCAAACGCCGCCCGGCGCCTCCGTCGGGCGGCGAACGAGCCGCGGGTAGCTCGCGCCGTTTCGCGGCGCCGGCTCCCCGTCGAGCCTCGGCGCCACCCGGCTCGGCCGGGATCGTCGGATCGGAATCGGAAGGGGCCGTCGGCCAGCGCCGGCGGCCCCTTCTCCGTTTCCGGCGCCCTTCCTCCTTTCTGATACACTTCGCGTTCGCATGACGACACAGGCCGCCGTTCCGACCGTGCCGTTCTGGGTGAACGGGCGTCGCGTCGCCCCCGCCGGGGGCCGGGAGGGCGTCGTCACCGACTCGGCGACCGGGCGCACGGTGCGGACGGTGCCGTTCGCGACGGCCGGCGACGTCGACGCCGCGGTGCGGGACGCCCGCGCCGCCTTCCCCGCGTGGCGCGACACCACCCCGCTCCGGCGGGCGCGGGTCCTCATGCGCTTCCGCGACCTCCTCGAGCGGCGCAAGGGCGACATCGCGCGGGTCGTCACCGAGGAGCACGGCAAGACCCTCGACGACGCGGCCGGGTCGGTGCAGCGCGGCCTCGAGGTGGTCGAGTTCGCCACCGGCATTCCCCACCTGCTGAAGGGCGACCACGCGGAGGACGTGGGGGCCGGCGTCGACTCCCACACCACCCGGCAGCCGCTCGGGGTCTGCGCCGGCATCACCCCGTTCAACTTCCCCATCATGTGCCCGATGTGGATGGCCCCGGTGGCCCTCGCGTGCGGGAACACGTTCGTGCTGAAGCCGTCCGAGAAGGACCCCTCGGCGAGCATGATGGCGGCCGAGCTGCTCGACGAGGCGGGGCTGCCGGCCGGCGTCTTCAACGTCGTGCACGGCGACCGCGAGGCCGTCGACGCGCTGCTGACGCACCCCGACGTCGCCGCCGTCTCCTTCGTCGGGTCGACCCCGGTCGCCCGGCACGTCTACGAGACGGCCACCGCCCACGGCAAGCGGGTGCAGGCCCTCGGCGGGGCCAAGAACCACGCGGTGGTGCTGCCCGACGCCGACCTCGACGCCGCCGCCGACGCCCTCATCGGCGCCGCCTACGGCTCGGCCGGCGAGCGCTGCATGGCGATCTCGGCGGTGGTGGCGGTGGGCGAGGCGGGCGACGCCATCGTCTCGCGCATCCGCGACCGGGCCGCCGCGGTGCGGGTCGGCCCCGGCCACCGCGAGGGGGTCGAGATGGGGCCCCTCATCACCCGCGAGCACCTCGACCGCGTGGCCGGCTACGTCGACCTCGGCGAGCAGGCGGGGGCCGACCTCGTGCTCGACGGGCGCGGCGTCCGGGTCGACGGGCACGAGGACGGCTACTTCCTGGGGCCGACGCTGTTCGACCGGGTGACGGTCGACATGCCCGTCTACCGCGACGAGATCTTCGGGCCGGTGCTGGTGGTGGTGCGCGCCGACACCTACGACGAGGCGATCGACATCGTCAACCGCAACCCCTACGGCAACGGGACCGCGGTGTTCACCCGCTCGGGCGACGCGGCACGCCGCTTCGCCCGCGACATCCAGGTCGGGATGGTCGGCGTCAACGTGCCGATTCCGGTCCCCATGGCGTTCTTCTCGTTCGGGGGGTGGAAGGGCTCGCTGTTCGGCGACCTCCACGTGCACGGCGAGGACGGGGTCAGGTTCTACACCCGGACGAAGGTGGTCACCACCCGCTGGCCGGACCGGCCCGAGGCGGTGAGCCTGAGCATGCCCACCCTGAAGTAGGGGCCCGCGCAAGAACGGCGCCAGCCGCCTTTCGGTTGGCGACGGCAACGCCGCGAGACGGCGGCAGGGTCGGTTGGCGCGGCGAGAGCCGGACGGCGGCAGGCTCGAGGCGGCGGCGCCACAGGGCGAGGTTGCGGGGCGAAGGCGCGCGGCCACCGCTGACGCGACACGGGGCGACCCTGCTGGTCGCGGCGAGACCTCGTGGTCGCGGCGGGAGTCTCGCCGGGCGCGAGACTTCCACGGCGCCAGCTCCCAGGAGGAACCCGATGGCTGATTCGCAGGGCGGCAACCGATGGCTCCCGTTGGTCGGGGGCACGATGCTCAACGTCGTGCTCGGCTCGTTCTACGCGTGGAGCGTCTTCGTGCTGCCGCTCGAGGAGGAGTTCGGCTGGGCCCGCGAGCAGACGTCGACCACGTTCAGCATCGGCATCTTCACGATGGCGGTGACGTTCGTTCTCGCCGGGCGGCTGCACGCCACCGTCGGGTTCCGCACCCTCGCCGCCATCGGCGGCATCCTGTTCAGCGCGGGGTTCTTCCTCGCCAGCTACACGACGTCGCTGACGTGGCTCTACATCACCTACGGGCTCATTGCGGGGGCTGGGAACGGCATCGGCTACTCGATCGCGATACCCGTCGTCTCGAAGTGGTTCCCCGACCGGCGCGGGCTCGCCATCGGTATCGCGGTGGGCGGCTACGGGGCCGGGTCGGGCGTCTTCGGGCCCATCGCCGACGAGCTGCTCATCCCGGGCTCGGGGTGGCAGGCGACCTTCCAGATATACGGCATCGTCTTCTTCCTCATCTCCATCGCCGGGGCCTGGCTGCTCAAGCCGGCCCCGGACGGCTACGCCCCCGAGGGCTGGGACCCGAGCCAGCTCAAGGCGGCGGTGACCCGCACGGTGCGCGACTTCACCCCGTCGGAGATGCTGCGGGGCAGCTCGTTCTACTTCCTGTTCCTCGCCTACTTCATGGGCGCCATCGCGGGGCTGGGGCTGATCAGCCAGCTCGTGCCGTTCGGCACCGAGGCCGGCATCGGCAGCGTGGCCCTCATCGGGCTCGTCGTCGGGGCCGTCGGCAACACCGTGGGGCGGGTGCTCTCGGGCGCGATGTCGGACAACCTCGGGCGGCTGAACGTGCTGCGGCTGATGGTGCTGGTGTCGGCGGTGGCGATGCCCCTGCTCTACCTGCTCGGCTCGACGGTGGCGTTCTTCGTGCTCGGGGTCTTCGCCGTCTACTTCTGCTACGGCGCCCTGCTCGCGGTGTTCGCGGCGACCTCGGCCGACTTCTACGGCACGAAGCACCTCGGGGTGAACTACGGCCTGCTGTTCCTCGCGTGGGGGCTCGCGGCGGTGGTCGGGGCGCGGCTCGCGGGCCTCGTGTTCGACACCTTCGGCAACTACCAGTGGGCGTTCTTCGGGGCCGCGGTGCTGTCGATCGGCTCGCTCGTCTGCCTGTATCTGGCGAAGCCGCCGGCGGCGGAGGAGGCGGCCTGAGGCCGCGGCCCGTGGCGACGGCGCCGGCTGCGCTCCGATCGGCGATGGCGGACCGCCGACGGCCGGCATTCCACGCCGCGCGCGGATGGCGTGGCGCCAGCCGCATCGCGCACAGTTGGCGAGGCGCCCGTTGCGCCGCGCGCGGATGGCGAGACGCCTGCCGCGCTGCGAGCAGATGGCGTGGCGCCTCCCACGCTGCGACCGTCGACATGAATTTGCCCGAATCCACGGGCGGCGGCCAGCGCGGCCATGCGGTCGCCCCGCAGGTTCGCTGGCGCGAGACCTGCTGACGGCGCAAGCCCCCCGACGACACCGATTCCATGTCTGCCATCATCCAGATCATCGGCAACCTCGGCGAGAGCCTGTCCCGCTTCACCCAGCGCTGGATACCCGACTCGTGGGTGGTGTGCATGTCGCTGACGGTGCTGGCCATGCTGCTCGCCATGCTCGGGGCGGGAGCCGGACTCAACGAGACGGTGCTGGCGTGGGGCGGCGGCATGTGGGCGCTCCTCGAGCTGGCGATGCAGTTCGCCATCGCCCTCATCGCGGCCCACGCCTGCGTGTCGTCGCGGCCCGCGTTCCGCTTCCTCGACTGGCTGGCGAGCCGGCCCGACGAGGCCCGGCCGGTGCAGGCGGTGGTGCTGCTGGGGCTGTTCTCGATCGTCGTCGCCTACTTCAACTGGGCCGCCAGCGTCGTCGCCTCGGCCCTCTTCCTCCCGTTCGTGGCCCGGCGGAACCCGCGCGCCGACGTCCGCATCCTGATCGCGGCCGGCTACCTCGGCCTCGGCACCGTGTGGCACGGCGGTCTGTCGGGGTCGGCCCCCCTCATCATGGCCACGGCCGGCAACCCCATCACGACGCCGCCACCGGGGGCCGAGCCCCTCGTCGACCGGCTGCTGCCGGTGACCGAGACGCTGTTCAACGCCTTCAACCTCGGCTATCTCGCCGTCGTCTCGGTGGTCGGCCTCGGCATGGTCGCCCTGCTGCACCCGCGCAAGAACGCGCGGACGCTGACCGAGGACGAGCTGGCCGCGATCATGCCGTCGATGCCCGAGGAGACGGAGCCGACGACCCCGGCCGCGGGCATCGAGGCGTTCCCGGGGTGGATCTACTTCGCCGTGATCCTGATCGGCTACCCCCTCGGGCACTCCATCGTGACCCAGGGGTTCGGGGCGAGCTGGACCATCAACGCCTACAACGCGGTGTTCCTGATGGGGGCGATGCTGCTGCAGCGGCGGCCCGCGAACCTCGTGAGGGCGTTCGGCAACGGGGCGCGGACGGCGTCGGGGGTCATCCTGCAGTTCCCGTTCTACGCGGGCATCTTCGGAGTCATCAACGGCACCGGCCTCGGCGACTGGCTCGGCGCCCTGTTCGTGCAGGTGGCGACCACCGAGACCTATCCGCTGATCGTCTACATCTACTCGGGGATCGTGAACGTGTTCGTGCCCTCGGGCGGCTCGAAGTGGCTGATCGAGGCCCCCTACCTGCTGCCGGCGGCCCGCGACCTCGCGGTCTCGCCCACCACCACCCTGCTCGCCTACTGCTACGGCGACTCGACCAGCAACCTCATCCAGCCGTTCTGGGCGATCCCCATCCTGACCGTCACCCGGATGAAGTTCGGCGACGTGCTCGGCTACAGCGGCCTCGTCGCGGTGGTCCTGTTCCTCGTCACCGCGGTGGCGATGCTGCTGGTGCCGTCGACGCTGTGAGCGGATATCAGAGCAGGCGCTTCAGATCGTCGACACCGAGGCGCGCCTGCTTGAGAACGTGCGCAGGCGTCGACCGCTTGATGGGTCGATGGGCCGCGACGATGATCTTCAGGGTCTCGGTTGCGAGCTGCTTCTGAAGTCGAACGTTGGCTGCCTCGCTGGCGCACGACAACCCACCCGTCACGGCACAAGGCAGCTACGATCTTCCGATAATCGAGTGACGGGACCCTGGTCACACGACCAGTTCGCGTACCTCCAGACCCTCTCGGCCGGTGAGGTCGCCTTCGACTGGTTCGATGTACAGCTCAATGGCTTCCCGGATGTTGGCAATCGCATCGTCGGCGGTGTCGCCCTCGCTGATGCACCCGGGAAGGCCGGGCACGTACACCGTGTAGCCGCCTTCGTCGCTTGGCTCCAGGACGATCTTCAGTCTCATCGGCCTTCCACGATCGCAACGCCGTCCCGGGATCCCCCAAACATCAGCATACCCGCCGACCGGACGGACCGGACGACGGGCATGCTGGACCGGCGTGAGCGATCACGCCGGCGGCGGCGGCACGAGCTGCGGCAGCACGTAGGCGAAGATCATCGTCACCACGGCCATCGTCAGGGCCAGGATGATGCTGTGCTTCAGGGTGATGCGGAAGAGGCGGCCCTCCTGCGACGACGCCATGCCGGTGGCGGCGACGGCGACGGCGATGCTCTGCAGCGAGATCATCTTGCCCATGACCCCGGTGGCGGCGTTCGTCGACGCGGTGAGGATGGGGTTCAGCCCCAGGGCGTTGGCGGTGACCACCTGGAGCGTCCCGAACAGGGCGTTCGACGACGTGTCGCTGCCGGTCAGGAAGACGCCGGTCCAGCCGAGCATGGCGCTGAAGAAGGGGAAGAGGGCCCCGGTGGCCGCGAAGGCGAGCCCCAGGGTCGAGGTCATGCCCGCGTAGTTCATCAGGAACGCGAGGGCCAGCACCGACGCGATGGTGAGCAGCGGCTTCTGCAGCTGCTTGAGCACCGCGCTCACGATGCCCACGAACTTCCCGGTGGGCAGGCCGATGACGAGGGACGACGCGAACGCGGCGAGGAAGCAGGACGTGCCGGCCGCGGACAGCCAGTTGAAGTTGTACATCGCGGCGTACGGCGACGGCTCGGCGGTCAGCGGCGGCACCCGGGTGACGACGTCGTGCAGCAGCGGCACCGGAATCGTCGTGCCGAGGCTGTTCAGCAGACCCTGGATGGGCTGGTAGCGCCACGCGAGGACGAACGCCACGAGCAGCATGTAGGGGGTCCACGCGGACACCAGCTCGCCGGTGGTGTGGGTGCGCGACTGCGTCGTCGCGGCGACGTCGCCCTCAAGGCGGAACGGCTCTGCCGGCTGCCACACCTTCATGGCCGCGACCATCGCGATCATCGCCGCGATCGACGCGAGGATGACGGCGAGGGCCGGCCCCATGGTGTTGGTGACCGCGAACAGCACCACCGCGAAGGTGACCGCGCAAGCCAGCACCTGCGGCAGCACCTCCAGGGACCGGCGGAACCCCGACATGACGACCACCATGTAGGCGGGGATGATGATGCCGATGAGCGCGCACAGCCGGCCGGTCATGGCGCTCAGGCCCATCTCGGGCAGCCCCGTGACCTGGGCGAGGGTCACGACGGGGATGCCGAGCGAGCCGAACGCGACCGGCGCGGTGTTGGCGATGAGGCAGATGAACGCGGCGTAGAACGGCGAGAACCCGAGGCCGGTGAGCATGGCGGCGGCGATGGCCACCGGGGTCCCGAAGCCGGCCGCCCCCTCGATGAAGCCCCCGAAGGCGAAGCCGATGAGCACCGCCTGCAGGCGGCGGTCGTCGCTAAGCGAGCCGATCGAGTCCTTGATGATCTCGAACCGGCCCGAGTCGAGGGTGACCCGGTAGAGGATGAGCGAGGCGATGACGATCCAGCCGATGGGGAACAGGCCGAACGCGGCCCCGTAGACCATGGCCGCCGCCGCCGGCACGACGGGCATGCCGTACACCCCGACGGCCAGCACCACCGCCGCCCCGAGGGCGGTGAGGCCGGCTATCCACCCCGGCTTGCGGCGGACCCCCAGCATGTAGAAGAGGATGAGGAGGGGGATGGCCGCGGCGATCGTCGAATAGCCGAGACTGTCCGCGATGGGCGTATAGTCCTGCTGCCAACTGCTCAACATGGTCGGTATCCGTCGTCAGAGGGTGGCCGGCGTCGAGTGAACGCGCCACTTTAGCACGCCGGGACGGGGGGCTGCACTCGGGGTCCGGTCGGCGGCAGGTGTGGTGCGGGCCGCCTCAGCGGGGTTCGGAGGGTTGCAGGAGTCGATGGACGGGCTGGTAGACGTGGACCTTCATGTGGTTGCCGCCTGGCCGGGGCCGACACCCGAGCTTCGTGCTCAACCCTCTACGGTACGGCCGTCAGCGCGTAGTGTGTAATGCTACACACAGGGACAGCGCGGCGATCATCAAGCGCCTCCAGCGCGACGGCTGGACCCAAGACGAAGGGCCGCCACCGGGTATTCGAGCACCCGACGAAGCCGGGCCACGTGGTCGTCACGCATCCGCGCAAGGATCTCCCGACCGGCACCGTGCGCAACATCTACCGGCAGGCCGGCTGGGATTGGAGGGAGCGGTAATGCACTACCTCACCGTGCTGCACTTCGAGCCGGGGAAGCCCGGCATCGGTGTCACCGTGCCGGACCTGCCGGCCGTTTCGTCGGCCGGCGACAGCGTTACCGAGGCGCTGACCAACGTCGCCGAAGCCATCCTGCTCTACCTCGAGGTGTTGGCCGAGGACGGCCACGACCTTCCGGTACCGTCCGAGGAGCTCCCAAGTGTCGAGCCCGGCCAGGTGCTCGCAATCGTCGACGTCGATCTCGCGAAGATGGATCCGGCTCACAGCAAGGCGATCCGACTCAACGTGACGATCCCCGACTACGCGCTCAATCTGATCGATCAGGCCGCAGCCGCCGCGGGGGCATCACGCTCCGGCTTCATCACGCGCGCCGCGCTGACCTACATCGAGCGAAAGACCGCGAGAACCTGACGTGCCGCAGAAGGTGTGCCGGCGGCTCCACCGGGCGGTTCACGGAGGAGGGGTGGGACCGCAGCTCTTCCGGCGACCGTGAACCGTATCATCGGTGGTCGAGCGGGCGCAACTCAGGCGTCTCTCCGTTTCCGAATCAGGCTGAAGTACCAGTCCTTCGACGTGTGACATCGGGCGAGCGCCTGCGTGTCGGCCTGGGAGATGCCGAGGTTGCCCGCGGGCCGATTGGGAGCTCTTGCGAGCCGTACTCGGACATGCGTCTGCAACGATTGTCGTCCCCGAACGCCCGCGCTGTCAACGAAACGCCCCGAACGTATGCCTCATGTCCCGGGGTACCGCCGCGCCCCGACCCGCATCCACCCGTTCACGCCGTCAACGTCCGTCGAGGGGCCGCAGGAGGCCCGCGAACCCCGCCATCAGGTTGCGCCGGCCGCCGGGCTCGATGGGGTCGTCGCCCAGGTAGAGGTCGAACAGGGCGCGGCAGAGGGCCCGCGACTCGATGGGCGGCCGCTCGGCCCGGTCCACTGTCATCGCCAGGCGGCCGGCGGGACCACAGGCGAAGACGATCTCGGCGCCGCGCCGCACTTCGTCCACGTCGAGGTAACCGCGCAGCGTCGCCAGCGCCGCGGCGTCGTCGCCGGTGGCGCCGGCCCCGGCCCGCGGCATGCGCGGCCGCAGCGCTTCGTCGAACGCGTCGGCCACGTCGCCGCCGCTGACGGTGCGCGTCATGACCAGCCGCAGGGCCATCCCGAAATCGAGATCGAGCAGCCGCCGGGTGAAGGGCCGGTCCCGCCCGAGCGCCTCGGCCGTCGAGCCGGCGAACTCCGCGAGCGCGGCCCGCGCGGCGTCGGCGTCGACGTAGAGGCCGAAGGCGTAGACCTTCACCCGGAAGATGGTCCGCTGGCGGATGCCGGTCCCCATCAGCCAGTGCGGCGTCGCGCTGCCCGGCGGCGTGAGCGCGAGGGGGAACGCCACGCCGCTCTCGCGCTCGCGGACCGTTTCCGAGGCCTGGGCCTGGCTCGCGGCTCCGGCGACGGCCGGGAGGACTGCCGCCCCCGGGACGGCGGCCACCGTCTCCGGCGCCGCGAATCGACCCGCCGCTCCCGCGACGGCCGCCGGCTGCGCGACCCCGGGCGCTCGCAACGCCTCCGGCGCGACCGGCTCGGCCGCGACGAGCGCCGGCGCGGCCATCACCCCGAGAATCACTACCGCACGGGACTGCCGCCGAGGGGTCATCTCGCCGGTCCCCCGCTGCCGATCGGCGGCGTCGTGTCGGTCCCGCCGGGCCCCGCCGGCGAGGAGCGCGGCGCAGTGTCGATCTCGGGATAGAGCCACGAGTGCTCGAGGCCGGGGTGCCGGTCCCCGTAGCGGGCCGGGACGTCCTGCGTCCAGTTGCTGGGAATCGTCAGGCAGAACGCCAGCAGGCCGGCGAACGCGAGGCGCTGCGACAGGAGCGGCGCCTCGGACTGCCAGCCGCCGGCCGGGGCCGCCGCGGCGAGCCCCCACTCCGCGCTCCCCCTCAGCCGCCCCAGCCGGCGCAGGCGCGAGCGGTAGAGGGCCGCCGCGCCGATCACGGCCATGACGATGTTCAGGGTCTGGCCGGTGCCGAGGACGAGCCGGTGGGTGGGGTACTCGCGGAAGAGGTCGATGAAGAAGCGCGGGAACGCGTACCAGAAGACGAAGCGGGCGGCGAGGGCGCCCGGCGTCGGGTTGACCCGCCGCACGTGCAGCAGGTACGCCATGAGCAGCAGGTTCTTGGCCCCGTCGTAGAGCACCACGGGATGGCGGAAGCCCTCGGCGTAGGGGAACTCGACCGCCCACGGCACGTCGGTCACCGCGCCCACGATCTGGCCGTCGATGAAGTTGCCGATGCGCCCCACGCCCATCAGGAACGCGGCGGGAACGACCAGCGCGTCGGCCACGAGCAGGAACGGCCGGCCGTATCGGCGCGCGAACAGCGCCGCCCCCAGCGCCCCGCCCAGCAGCAGCCCGTGGGTGGCCATGCCCCCGAGCCACCACGCCGGCAGCAGGTGCAGGTGCTCGCGGTAGAAGGGCCACTCGTCGAACGCGATCTCCAGCGCGCGCCCGCCCACCAGCACCCCGACCGTCATGTAGAGGCTGAGGCTCCACACCTCGCGGGGCGACAGCCGCAGCTGTCCGCCCCCGCGGCGGAGGAACAGGTGCAGCTCGAGGAACCCCAGGGCGAAGCCGAGGCCGTACCACCAGAGGTGGACGCCGCCGACGTCGAGCAGGACGGGATCGATGCGGTGGGTGTACGGTCCGAGCATGGAGGTCTCTTCACCGTACCACGCGCGGTCTGCGATGACGCGGCGGTTCGCCCGGACGGAACAGCCGCGTCGCCGGCAACGGCTCGACAGCCGTCAGCGAATCGACCGCGGGCACGAACGGGCCGGCTCGGCGCCGTGTCCGACCGCGTCCGCATCCGCGGCGTGAGGGCCAACGCGAGGAAGAACAGGGCCAGCCCGGGTGACGTCACCCCGCCGAGCGGCGACCCGAATCGTCGTCAGGCGCCCCGAAACGCCGCTTCCATCGCGGCGACATCCAGCTTCCGCATCTGCATCATCGCCGCTTGCGCCCGCGCGGCCGCCACCCGGTCGGCATCGCCCAGCAAACGACCGACCGCCCGGGGCACGATCTGCCACGACACGCCAAAGCGGTCGACGAGCCATCCGCACCGGCTCTCCTCGCCGCCATCGGCCGTCAGCGCCGCCCACAACCGGTCCGTCGTCTCCTGGTCCCCGGTCGACACCGAGATGGAGGCCGCGGGCGTGTGGCTGTACTTCGGACCGCCGTTGAGAATCATGTACGGCGCGCCGGCCAGGGAGAACTCGACGATGAGGGCGGGACCATCGGGCGCCGGACGATGGACGCCTTCGATCTCGCTGCCCGGCAGCAGGGAGACGTAGAAACGCGCCGCTTCCTCGCCCTGCCCGTCGAACCACAGGCACGTGCGAACGCTCGCCGTGGACTTCATCGAGACCTCCTTGCCCGAAGCCGAGCCGACCATCGTCCGGAGCTGCGGCGTACCGCGCGTCGCCCGGCAGTCGCAGCCCGTATTCTGCGATTTCCTGCGCAAGCCTACGTCAGCGGTTCGGCAGAACCCGGTAGCCGCGTCCCGCAAGCAACTGCTCGTCGGCGGTCACCAGTTGCAGATCGAGGGCGGCCGCGGTCGCGGCGAGAAAGCGGTCGGCGGGGTCGCGATGCGGGGTCACGATGGAACCGAGTGCGCGCACGACCGCGCGCGTCAAAGGCGCCTCCCTCATCGGGGCTCTGCGCAGCGCGTCGTCGATCCACGCGTCCACGTCGCTCGAGAGCTCGATTCTTCGCCGCCCGACCAGAATCCCCAGTTCCCACAGCGAGATGGGCGACAGCCAGAGCTCGGCGTCGCCCGCCTCGAGAGCCCGCGCCGCACGGGGGGTCAGCCGGGACGGCTCGATGAGACTCCAGAGCCAGATGTGGGTGTCGAGAAGAAGCCTCATTCTTCCTCGACGTCCCAGGGGACCAGCTCGCTGGTCGGCGTGGTGATGTCACCCGTGATGCGGGCGCGACCGGACATGGCGCCGAGCCAGCCATCCGGTCGCTCTGGCGGTTCGGGGGGCACCACGTCAGCGATGGGTTCGCCGCGACGGGTAATGCGGACCGGTTGACCGGTGGTGCGCACGCGCTGCAGCACGGCCAGGCACGTCGCCTTGAACTTCGAGATCGCCATCGTCTCCATCAGTCCTCAACGTACCATGGTCAACACCCATGGTCAAGTCCTCGACAAGTGGACTCGGCCCGATGCCCTGCCCGCTTGGTACGGGCACTCTCGCTTGTGCCCGTGGACGCGTCCAACAGCCTGACACCTGTAGAATCTCAGGCAACCGTTGCGAACGGTGGCGGAATCCGACCAGGCAATTCCGCTACGAGCCGACGGGCGCGTTCCGCTTCGGCGGAATCCGTGCTCCACTCGAGCGGAATCCGTGCTCCACTCGAGCGCAATACGCACCGGCGCACTTGACGAATGGCCGACCCGATCGACTGGTACGACGCCAACGCCGACGCCGCCGCGGCCCGGTACGAACGCGTGCCGCCCGAGCGGCTGCACGGCTGGCTGGCCGACCTGCTGCCGGCGGCGCCGGCAGCCGCTCTCGACGTCGGGGCGGGGAGCGGGCGCGACGCGGCGTGGCTCTCGTCCCGGGGATACGACGTGGTCGCCGTCGAACCCTCGCCACGCATGCGGACGATGGCGCGGGAACGTCACGCCGAGCCGGCGATCCGATGGCTGTCGGACTCGTTGCCCGCCCTGCGACACACCGTCAAGACCGGCTTGGCGTTCGACGTGATCCTGCTCAGCGCGGTCTGGATGCACGTCGCCCCGTCCGACCGGGCGCGGGCCTTCCGGAAGCTCGTCAACCTGCTCAAGCCGGGCGGCCTCGTCGCCCTCACCCTGCGCCACGGACCGGCCGAGGCCACCCGCGCCATGCACGCGGTCTCGGCCGACGAGATCCGCCGGCTGGCCCGCGACCACGGCGCCCTGGTCGAGCGGTGTGTGACGGCTGAAGACCAACAGGGCCGGCCGGACGTGCGGTGGACGCAGGTCGCTGTCCGCTTGCCGGACGACGGGGCGGGCGCGCTCCCCCTGCTGCGGCACGTCATCCTGAACGACGAGAAGAGTTCCACCTACAAGCTGGCGCTGTTGCGTGTCCTTTGCCGTATCGCGGACGCCGCCGCCGGCCTCGCACGCCACCCCGACGACGACCACGTCGCAGTGCCGATGGGCCTCGTAGCGCTGACGTGGCTACGGCTCTTCAAGCCGCTCCTCGAGCATGACCTGCCGCAGAGTCCCGGCAACCGCCAGGGGGGCGACGGCCTGGGCTTCGCGAAGGCCGCGTTCAAGGGTCTCGGCACCGACCTGTCCCATCACGATCTGCGAGTCGGCATGCGGTTCTCGGGCGATGTCGGCAAGGCGCTCCACGAGGCGATCAGGGACGCGGCGCACACCATCGCGAGGATGCCGGCCACCTACATGACCTACCCCAACGGCGGGCCGATTCTGCCAGTCCGGAAGGACCGCACAATCCGACGTCCCGCGGAGGTCATGCTGGAGGACGACTACCTCACCGGCTTCGGGATGATGCACGTTCCCATGCACCTGTGGACGGCCCTCCAGCGCTACAGCGTCTGGATCGAGCCCGCGCTGCAGGCCGAGTGGATCCGATTGACGAAGGGGTACGCCAAGAGGCAGGGGCGACAGATCGACGATGCTCGATTGGCCGCAGCCATGGCGTGGTCCGATCCGGATCGCGATGTCAGCGAGGCACGCCGAGAGGCGGAACGCCTGCTCGCGACCGGCGATCTCACCTGCGTCTGGAGCGGCAAGCGCCTCGTTGCGCATGGATTCGACATCGATCACTGCCTCCCCTGGGCCATCTGGCCGTGCGGCGACCTGTGGAACCTCATGCCGGTTCACCGGAGGATCAACCAGCACGAGAAGCGTGACCGACTGCCCGGGGACCGAATCCTGCGTTCGGCGCAGGAACGCATCCTGACGTGGTGGCACTCGGCCTACCGGGACCGTTCCAGGCCGATCCTCGCCGAGCGCTTCACCATGGAGGCGGCGGCGAGCCTGCCCGGCATCACCTCGTCGACGCCACACCTCGACGACGTGTACTCCGCGCTGAGCCTCCAGCGCATGCGACTCCGACAGAACCAGCAGGTCCCGGAGTGGAGCGGCGAGAAGTACCTGCCCGTTTGGTGAAGTCCGCCCATGGGCTGCTCAAGGCGTCCACGCGCCACCCTGCGGTTCCGGCTCGGCCACCCTACCCGCTCCTCTCTCGGCCAGCCAGAACCAGCGGCGTATCCCCCGCCCTTGGCCTCTCGTGGAACGGCACGCGCGCGCTCACGAGCCCGTCACCAACACAAAGGCCGACACCTTCGCGTCGTAGTACAGCCGCTCGATGAAACAGTGGTGTATGGGTGGCCTCTCGGCGATCTCCCGTGGGCCCATCCCGTAGCAGCCCACGCAGATCGCCCGGTAGCAGGCCTCGGCGGTCGTCTTGGGATCGAACTCCCCGTTCCTCACCACAACCCCTCCGATCCGACCCTCCTCCGCGAATTCTGCGTCGGCGCTCACCACGTCGTACGTTCCGTCGGGCACGCCCGCCTTGAGGTCGAGCTCCGAGAGCCCGATGGGAACGCTCAAGTCGCACTCTCCCTTGTAGATGGACCAGCGCATCGGCAGATTCATCCGCGTCCACTCATCCAAGCTCATGTCAGACACTCCCCCGTCGGCTCGGCGTACCCGCCGGCAAGTACAGTCCTCAAGCGTCCTTGATGCTCCGCGGCGCACACCATTAGTGACTAACAAAATCGCGTCACCATGATACCAAGCGGCGTACTTCGGGGCGGAACGGCAAGCGTCTGCGCTGACTTCAGGACTCGCAGCGATCAGAAAGCGTGGTGATCGAGGTGAGATTCAGCAGATCCGCGCTGTCAGCGGCGGCGGGATTGAGCAGGCCTTTCGCCCACACTTTGTGACCCGCGCGGTCGGGCACGCCGAACTCGTCCAGGGTGCCGACAAGCCGGAGGGTCTGCGCGCCGAGCGGGGTGTCGGCCGGCGGCTCCTCGGGCATGCGTTCCTGCAGGGCCTCGGGCTCGGTGGCGCGGACGAGGTGGATGCGGCCGTCGTCGCCGCTCTCGACGCAGCCGACCGTCGCCATGATGGGCATCGGCTGGGCGGCCGACGTGCTCGGCAGAACGGCAAGCAGCGAGAAGAACAACGCGGCGGCGAGGGGACGCCAGCCGGGAAGACGCAACGGGGCCGAGCCGGTCATCGACCCTCTGCTCCCGCTCCGGCCACCCCGGAGATGTCCTTGGTCCACCACGCGGTGCCGAAGTTCCGGAACGGCCCGCCGTCCACGGATATGCGCGACTCGACCCGGTAGTTGACCGGCGACACGAGGCGGGTGGTCAGCCGAAGCTGCACCTGCTGGCCGTCGACCTCGAAGGTCGGCGTCTCGTAGTGGATGGTGTAGAAGCCGCCGAGGTCGCCGCCGACCCGGCCCGCCTTGAAGAGCTCGAAGCCGCGGCTGTCGACCTCGTAGCGGGCGAAGACCTTCTGCTCGGCGAGGTAGATGATGCGCGAGTCAGCGATGAACGGGCCGTCGGGGCCGTCGGCCTCGATGCGGCTGGTGTAGTAGCGGCCGTCGCCGGTGGAGAAGTCCTCGGTGCCGCGGATGCTGCCGCCGGGACCGAGGGGGCTCTCGGGCACCCGCCACTCGAAGTTCCAGACGCCCGGGAAGTAGGCCTCGTAGTCGAAGAGGGGAATCTCGTCGCCGGCCTCGGTGGGGCGGCCCCGGTCGGGTATCTGCCCCTGGGGAAGCTGGGGCTGCGGCTGCCCGAGCGCCGGCGCCGACGCGACGAGAGCCAGCACGAACGACAACGTCACTACCCGCCGCATCGAATCCGTCCTTTCCCGGCCCGCTGCCGGTCGGTACCCGTCAGCGGCACGCCAAGCCGCGACGCGAGCGGCCTGCCCCGGCGCTCGAATCGTCCCAACCGCCGCGCCGATCGCCGGCAGCGACTCGCGACGCCGCGAAAGCGGCTCCGGCGGCGCCGCGATCTTCCCCGCCCCTACTCGTCGTCGGTGGTGGCGAGCTTCGTCAGGTCCTGGCTCTCGACGGTGTACTCGGTGAACGCCTGGTACATCTCGTCCCAGCTCTGCTGGCCCCAGTACACCTCGAGGTGCGGCCCCGGGTTCCACCGGTTGCCGAGCGAGTTGTCGTAGACGCCGATGCCGGTGATCTTGCTGCCCGCCGGCAGGTAGAGCGGCTCGGCGAGCTCGTAGTGGATCTGCCAGTTGAAGTCGAACTCGGGGACGTCGAGAATCGTCTCCTCGCGGCCGTCGGGGTAGGTCACCACCCACCGCAGGCTCTTGCCCCGCAGGTGCATGTGGGGCGAGAGGCCGTAGAGGGTGATGGCCTCGCTGATGGGGGTGATGCCGGTTATCTTCCAGTCGTCGGTGTAGGGCGGGATGTTGGGGATGGCCCCGCGGCGGACGCGGCCGGTCTCGGGGTCGCGGGTCGGCTTCACCTCTTCGCCCTGCACGATGTAGATGTCGGTGCCGAAGGGGTCGGTCGGGAACGCGTTGCCGGCCTGCCGGGTCAGCACCTCGTGGGTCACCGGGGCGGTGTTGAACCAGATGCCGAGCTTGCTGCGCTCGGTGGCCTCGACCCCGATGGGGTTGTAGTGCATGGTCCAGCGGACCCACTTGTCGGCGGCGAGCCGCTTGCCGGTGCCGGGGCGGTGCCGCTCGACGCCGCGGCCGGGAACGTAGGAGAGCAGCTTGCTCGACCCGGGCAGGTTGACCTCGTTGAAGACCCGCTGCGAGACCTGGCCCGACGACTCGGCCGAGGCCTCGGTCTCCGTCTCGGGCCGCTTGGGCAGCGGCGCCCGCAGCAGCGAGTTGCCCTCGAGGTCGTGCAGCACGCCGTCGATGACCTGGGTGCCCCACGGGAGGTCGACGGTGTAGGCGCCCGAGTGGTGGACGACGCGGAAGTCGCTCGGCCGCAGCTCGAGAACCTCGGCGAAGCGGTCCTCGTCCCACGGCATCTCGCTGTAGAAGTCGATGTAGTCCTCTTCGCCCTCGGCCGCCACCGTGTACTCGATGGGCAGCTCGAACACGTAGTCGGGCTCGCCGCCCTCGTAGGTCCATCCCGCCGGGAAGTCGGGCGCCGCGGGCAGGTCGGCGGGGTTGCCCCGCGGCGCGCCGGCGTCGACCCAGGCCGCGATGGTGTCGATCTCGTGCTGCTCCAGATACCGCTCGTTCCGGAACTTCATGCTGTTCCGCGGGTCGGCCGGCCACGGGGGCATCTCGCGCGAGACCACGAGGTCCTTGATGGACCGGGCCCAGGGGCGCGCGTCGGCGTACTCGATGAGGGCCATCGGCGCGATGTTGTCGGGCCGGTGGCAGGTGACGCAGTTCTCGTAGAGAATCGGCGCCACGTCCTTGGCGAACGTGGGGGCCGTCTCGGGCGCCTGGGCCTCCGCGAGCCCGCCGCCGACGCCGAACGCGACCGCCAGGACCACCGCCGAAATGCGCATCCGCATGGCAACTCCTCTCCAGGCTTCCGGTGCAGCCGGCTCCGGACGGCAGACGGCCGGCTCGTCGAAGTCGAACCCTCAGTCGATGGCCGGCTCGACGTCCCTGATCGCGTCGATCACCAGCCCGCGCAACTCCCGGACGTCGATCTCGAGGGCGGCGACCCGCGCGTTCAAGTCGTCGATCCGAGCGTTGACGGTATCGAAACGCGCGTTGACGTCGTCGAAACGCGCGTTGACGTCGTCGAAACGCGCGTTGACGCTCCTGCTCAACTCGTCGATGCGTGTGTTGACGTCGCTGATCCGGGCGTTCACGTCATCGAAGCGGGCGTCGATGCCACTGGCGATGATCGCCATGAACCCGACGACGACGGTGACGACGGTGATGCCGGTTCCGATGACCGAGACGACGATGGTTCTGGTGTCCGACACTGGCTCCTCACGATACCACGGTTCCGACGTGGCCAAGGGGTGCCCTGGGGTGCCCCTGAACGACGTTCCGCGTCGGAAAAGAGCACCCAGCCCTAAGCCCCGCCCTGCCGCCGGTCGAGAATGGCCTCGATGCGGTCCATCGTGCGGTCCATGCGCGCGACGAGGGCGTCGTAGGGAGCGTGAGTTGCCAGATCCATGCCGTACTCGCCGAGCAGCTCGCAGGCATAGCGCGAGCCGCCGGCCGAGAGCACCGCGAGGTAGTCGTCGCGCACCTGCGCGTCGCCGCCGAGGAAGCGCTCGGCGAACAGGGCGGCGGCGGCGATGGACGTCGCGTACTGGAAGACGTAGAAGTTGCCGTAGAAGTGGGGGATGAACATCCACTCGACGGCATAGGCGGGGTCGATGGCCATGACGCCGTCGTCGGCGCCGTGGTAGCGCCGCAGCAGCGACCGGTACATGCCGGTCATCTTCTCGCCCGACAGCGCCTCGCCCGACTCGACCGTCTCGTGGATGGCGAGCTCGAACTCGGCGAACATCACCTGCCGGAAGAAGGTGCCCCGGATGCCCTCGAGCACCGTGCCCAGGTAGAAGAGCCGCTCGTCGTCGCCGATGTCCTGGGCCAGCAGGTGCTCCTGCAGGAGGAGCTCGTTGGTGATGGAGGCGATCTCGGCCGTGAACGTGGGATAGCCGCACGTCTCCCAGGGCTGCTGCTCGTTGGCGAGCCGGGTGTGGATGGCGTGCCCCCACTCGTGGGTGAACGTCGAGAGGTCGGTGAACCGGCCGTTGTGGTTGAGCAGCAGGTAGGGGTGGACGTCGTAGACGTCGCCGAACATGTACGCGCCCGGCGCCTTCCCCGCCTGCGGGTAGACGTGCATCCAGCGGCCCTCGAGCCCCTCGCGCAGCAGGTCCTGGTAGTGGGGGCCGAGGGGCGCGGTCGACGCCAGGGTCAGCGCCGCCGACTCGTCGATGCCGAACTCACGGTCGAGCGCGGCCAGCGGCGGGTAGATGTCGTAGTAGTGCAGGTCGTCGAGGCCCAGCATGCGCCGGCGGATGCGGAAGTAGCGGTGCAGCGACGGCAGGTGGCGGCGGGCCGCGTCGAGCAGGGTGCGGTAGACGGCGGCGGGGATGTTGGGGCCGGCCAGCGCCGCCTCCAGCGCGCTGCCGTGGCGCCGCACCCGGGCGTGGAAGACATGGGCCTTCACCTGCGTGTCGAGCAGTTGCCCGAAGGTCGCCTCGTAGGTCTTCCAGGCGCCCCAGAACCGGTCGAACACGAGCTTGCGGTCGCCGCGGTGCTTCGACGCCCGGTGCAGGGTGTAGGCGGCCTGGTCGAGGGTCACCTCCTCACCGGTGGACAGGGTGACGGAGGGGAACGCCATGTCCGAGCTGGTCAGCAGGGCGTAGATGCGCTCGGGGCCCTGCACCACGGGGCCGGTGGCCGCGATGACCTGCTCGGACTCGTCCGAGAGGGTGTGCGGGGCGTGCCGCAGGGTGTCGCGCAGGTTGAACGCGTGCGGGGCGAGGCCCGGCTCCTCGGCGATGAAGCGCTCGATCGTCTCCGCCCCGACGCGCAGCAGCTCGGGCGAGACGAACGCGACGGTCTCGCCGAACCGCGACCGGAGGGCGGCGGCGAGGCCCCGGCGCTCCTGCGCCGCCGCCACCCGCCGGTCCTCGTCGGCCTTGAGGAACGCGTGGACGAAGAGCCGCGACAGCTCCCGGTCGGCGGCGGAGACGGCGTCGAGCGCCTCCCGCAGGGTCGCGGCGCTCTCGCCGAGGCGCCCCTGGTAGCCGGCGAGCGACTCGACCCGCTTCTCGAGGGCGGTGCGGGCCGCGTTCCAGGCGTCGACGTCGGGGTAGATCTCGCCGAGGTCCCACTCGATCTGCTCGGGCGAGGTCGGCTCCACGGTCGGGGCGGTGGCGGTGGCTGTCGTCGTCATCGTCAGTGGTTCACACGTTGGTTTGGTGATTCAAGACTTCCTGGTCGGACCTGGAACCGGTGCGCGGCCCGCACTGCCATGCCGGATGCCCTCCCCGGCACGGACGGCTCTTCTCCTCGGTGGCACCACTGGATCAACGATCGCACGGGGCTGGTCCGCCGGAATGGGGCTGCCCGAGGAGACGCCTCCCGGGCACCGAAGAAAGCGGCCGGCGGACCAGGAAACCGTGGCATCGGCTCCGTCGCCGCCCAGCGGCGCCGCCGGCCCATCCAACCCGACGGGAATCGCGCCGTTGCCCGGCGCAGACGCTACGACTCTTGCCCGTTGCCCGTGAGCTGCCGCAGGACGTACTTCAGGATGCCGCCGTGCCGGTAATAGGCGAGCTCGTCGGGGGTGTCGATGCGCACCCGCGCCGTGAACTCGCGGGCCGTCCCGTCGGGGGCGACCGCGCGCACTCGCACCTCGCCACGCGGGACGAGGCCGTCGGCGATGCCGGTGATGTCGAACGCCTCACGGCCGGTCAGCCCGAGGCCCGCCGCGCTCTCGCCGTCCTGGAACTCCAGCGGCAGGACCCCCATGAACACCAGGTTGCTGCGGTGGATGCGCTCGAAGCTCGCGGCCACCACCGCGCGCACCCCGAGCAGCCTCGTACCCTTGGCCGCCCAGTCGCGCGACGAGCCCGACCCGTACTCGCGGCCCGCGAGGACGACGAGGGGCACCCCGGCCGCCTGGTAGCGCATGGCGGCGTCGTAGATGCTCATCTGCTCGTCGTCGGGCTGATGGCGCGTCCAGCCTCCCTCGGTCCCCGGCGCGAGTTGGTTGCGGAGACGGATGTTGCCGAAGGTGCCCCGCATCATCACCTCGTGGTTGCCGCGGCGGCTGCCGAACGAGTTGAAGTCCTTCGGCTCGACGCCCTGCGAGATGAGGTACGCCCCGGCGGGGCCGTCGGCGGGAATGGCCCCGGCCGGCGAGATGTGGTCGGTGGTGACGCTGTCGCCGAGCAGGGCGAGCACCCGCGCACTGCGCACGTCCTCGGCCGGCGCCGGCTCGGGGGCGAGGTCGTCGAAGAACGGCGGGTTGCGCACGTAGGTCGACGCGTCGTCCCATTCGAAGCGCTGGCCCTCCGGCGCCGGCAGCCCCCGCCAGCGCTCGTCGCCGTCGAAGACGCCGCGGTACTTGTCGGTGAACTGCTCGGTGCGGACGGCGGCGGTCATCGCGGCCTGGATCTCGGACGCCGACGGCCAGACGTCGCCGAGGAAGACGTCGTTGCCGTCACGGTCCTGCCCGAGGGGGGCGGTGGTCAGGTCGACGGTCATCGAGCCGGCCAGCGCGTAGGCGACGACCAGGGGGGGCGACGCCAGGTAGTTGGCGCGCACCTGCGGCTGCACCCGGCCCTCGAAGTTGCGGTTGCCGCTGAGCACCGACGTCACCACGAGGTCGCGCGAGCGCACCTCGGCCGAGATGGCCTCGGGTAGCGGCCCGCTGTTGCCGATGCACGTGGTGCAGCCGTAGCCGACGAGATTGAAGCCGAGCTCGGCCAGCGGGGCCAGCAGCCCCGCCGCCTCGAGGTACTCGGTGACCACCATCGACCCCGGGGCGAGGCTCGTCTTCACCCACGGCTTGGGCTTCAGCCCCCGCGCCGCGGCCTTCTGCGCGAGCAGGCCGGCCGCGATCATCACGCTGGGGTTCGACGTGTTGGTGCAGCTCGTGATGGCGGCGACCACGACGGCGCCGTGGTCGAGGCCGGCGCCGTCGCCGCCGGGGCGAACGGTGGCGCCGGGCAGCAGCGTGTCGAGGGCCCGCGTGAAGGCGCCCGCCGCCTGCCCCAGCGGCACCCGGTCCTGGGGCCGCTTGGGCCCCGCGATGCTCGGCTCGACGCACCCGAGGTCGAACTCGACGACGTCGGCGTACACGGGGTCGTCGGCCGGCGCCCCGAACATGCCCTGGGCCCGGGCGTAGGCGTCGACCAGGGCCACCTGGCCCGCGTCGCGCCCGCTCAGCCGGAGGTAGTCGAGGGTCATCTGGTCGATGGGGCAGACGGCCACCGTCGACCCGTACTCGGGCGACATGTTGCCGAGGGTCGCCCGGTCGGCCAGGGTCAGCGACGCGAGCCCGGGGCCGAAGAACTCGACGAACTTGCCGACCACGCCGTGCTGCCGCAGCCGCTCGGTGATCGTCAGCACGAGGTCGGTGGCCGTCGTCCCCTCGGGCAGCCGGCCGACGAGCTTGAACCCCACCACCTCGGGGATGAGCATCGAGATGGGCTGGCCCAGCATCGCCGCCTCGGCCTCGATGCCGCCCACCCCCCAGCCGACGACGCCGAGGCCGTTGACCATGGTGGTGTGCGAGTCGGTCCCCACCAGGGTGTCGGGATAGGCCATGGGCGGGCCGCCGCCGTTCCCGCCCACGCACACCGCCCGGGCCAGGTACTCGAGGTTCACCTGGTGCACGATGCCGGTGTCGGGGGGCACCACCCGGAAGTTGTCGAACGCCTGCTGGCCCCACTTGAGGAACGCGTACCGCTCGCGGTTGCGCGAGAACTCGAGCCGCGCGTTCAGGTCGAACGCGTCGGCGCCCCGGTAGTGGTCGACCTGCACCGAGTGGTCGATGACCAGCTCGGCCGGCTGCAGGGGGTTGATGCGCGCGGGGTCGCCGCCGAGCCGTGCCACCCCGTCCCGCATCGCCGCGAGGTCGACCACCGCGGGGACCCCGGTGAAGTCCTGCAGCAGGACCCGGGCCGGCATGAACGCGATCTCCTTCGTGTCGCCGGCGGCCGGGTCCCACTCGGCGAGGGCGCGGACGTCGTCGGCGGTGACGCGGCGCCCGTCCTCGCGGCGCAGGAGGTTCTCGAGGAGGACCTTCAGCGAGTACGGCAGCCGCCCGACCCGCGGGAACCCGGCGCGCTCGAGCGCCTCGAGGCTGTGGTACGAAACCGTGGCGTCGCCGGCCGACAGGGTGGAGAGGGTGCCAAACGTGTTGCTCATGAGCTTCTTCTTCGGGGGATGTTCGGTCTGTTGGGGGATGTTCAGTCTTCGGAAACGGCGTCAGCGGGCCGTCCAGCCAGCCAGGACATCGACACGGGGCAGACAACCGCTCATTGTCGTTCACCGTCTCGGTCACGCGCAACCCGATCGGCGGGCGCGACCGGGCGCGACCGTGACTCGATTGCCGGCAGATGCCGTCGAGACTCCCGGCCCGGGCGATGCCCCAGCTGACCTCATACCAGCCGACGATCCGTTGCGCCCAGTCGGCCGTCGGCCCCGGGCCCGGGCCTTCCCGGGCCTCGCGCCGTGCTGATAGGATGGTTGTCGGAGGTGCCGTCGGTGATCTACTGCGTCATCGGAGACAACCTGCGGCCGTACGTCGAGCGGGCCTTCCCGAAGGACGACCGGATCGCCCTTGGGGACTCGCAGTGGCTGGTGCGATCGGACGACTCGACCACCATGTTCGTCTGGGAACGCCTCGTCACCGAGGCCGACGCCCCGGCGACGCCGTCCGGCATCGTGCTCGCCGTCAACGGCTACTACGGCTACCGTGAAGCGTCGATCTGGGAATGGCTCGCCGCGAAGCGCAGGGTCGACAATGGCTCTTGATCCAGACAGGCCGCCGGACCAAGGCGAGACCACGCCGGACCAGCACCCGACATCGCCGCCGCCCGGGCTGTCGGTGGACAACCATAGCTGGGTGCTTCAAGCCATCATGGAGCTGCAGCGCTCCGTCGGGGCGCTGTCGGCGACCGTGGACGCGCTGTCCGCGACCGTGAAGGGGCTGACCGGAACCGTCGAGAAGCAGTCCGAGAAGGTCGACGCCAGTCACGACCGGGTGATTGAGCTCCTCGCGGCCGTCCGCTTCGCGCGCTGGATTGTCGGTATCTTCGTCGCGCTGATCAGCGCACTGATCGGGCTGATCGGGCTGGTGCTGTACCGGCTGCCGGCAATCATCGAGGCGTTTCGGGGCGCGGCACCCGGTTCGTGATGCGCGGGTCGGCAGGACGGAGATTCCATCAGGTAGAACCGGTGGCGGTCAGGCTTCCCCGAACACCTGAGCCTCGAAGGTGTGGACGGCGGCGCCGGTCCGCCATGCGTCGGCCGGCAGCCCCGCCTTGACGCAGGTCTGCGAGAGGAAGGTGTCGCGGTTCCAGCCCCACTCCCCCGCCACCTGCGGGAGCAGGAGGGCGCGGCGCGGCCCCTGCTCGACCATCACCCCGTGCCGCCCCACTTCCGTCTCGGCCGGATCGTCCACCCGGCGGAACGGGGTGAGGACGGAGATCTCGAGGCGCGCCGCCGGCAGGTCCGAGAGCGGCAGCGGCGGGAAGCGGGGATCGCGGGTCGCGGCGTCGGCCGCGCACCGGGCCACCACCTCGGCGAGGGGTTCGTCGTCCTCGATCGTGCCGATACAACCCCGCAGCCTGCCACCGAGCTGGATGGTGACGAACGCGGCGGCCGGCTCGGCGAGGGCCCCCGGGGACGTGAGCGGCTCGAGCGGACGTTCCTCGAGCCTGGCCGCGATGGCGCGGCGCGCGTGGCGCAGCAGCCGCTGCTGGTCGTGCGGCGTCAGCATCGGCTACGCTGCCCTCGTAGAATCCGGCCCGAGCGGTCATCCCCCGCAGCCAAAGACATCTCCTTCTTTCCCGCTGACCTTGCACCACGGACCCCGGCACCGGGCACCGGGCACGCACAGGCCGCGGTGACCACGGCGCCCGCCATCAAACGGTCTTCGGCGGGCCGTCGACGCCGGGCGCCCCGCCCTCGCCGCTCCGCTCGAACGTCGCCGCGAGGTAGCCGACCACGGCGGTCTTGTCGCCCGAGACGTCGCCCGAGTCGGCGCGGCGCAGTACGCGCGCGCGGTCGGCCCCGAGCCGGGCCGCGGCCAGCATGACGGCGATGGCCGCGCCGCCCCCGCAGGCCACGTACCGCCCGCGGTCGTTCAGCGGATAGCCCTCGTACTCGGCCAGCAGGCCGGCCGCATCGAACCGGGCGACGTGGTCGACGACGACCTGGTCCAGGGCGGCGGCGCGGGCCGCGTCGAAATAATGGGAGAGGTCGGTGCTCGCCACCAGCAGCGCGGTGAGCCCCGCGCACGCCTCGGCGAGGGCGTCGGCCAGCGCCTCGATGGTCGGGCGCTCCTGGTAGCCGACCAGCAGGGGCACGATCGGGACGTCGGGCAGCACCTCCTGCAGGAAGGGAAGCTGCATCTCCAGCGCGTGCTCGCGGTCGTGGGCGGTCGGATGGGTGCCGACGACCGGCGAGGCGAGGAGCCGGTCGGCGACGCCGGCCTCGACCGCCACCCTGCCGAGCGGCGTCTCGAACGCGCCGGCCGGCCAGATCGCGACGCCATCGAAGCCGTGGTAGTGGGACGGGCCGACGAGGAGGACGACGTCGTAGGGACGGCCTGCGACGGCGCGGTAGGCGTGGGCGGCGACCGGACCGGAGTAGACCAGCCCGGCGTGCGGGGCGATTACGGCGACCACGTCACCGGCCGGGGCCGGCTCGGCCTCGGCCAGATGGCCGTCCACCGCCGCCCGCAGCGCCGGGACGGCCCCCGGATACCAGGTCCCGGCCACGGCGGACGGACGGATCGCATCGGAAGACTGGAGAGTCACGGCGCGAGATTCCTCGTCAGGGTTCGGGCCCGTCCCTCGGCGCCGTTCCCCCCTCAGGCTCGGGAAGCGGGGGGACCGCGCCCGCCGGGTCGCTCGGTGGTACGCCGAAGCCGAGCGACAGGGCGATGCGCACGCCCACGTAGACCACCAGCGTGAGAATCGCCGGCGCCCCCATGACGAGCCAGAACGGGTCGAGGGTGAGCCCCACGAAGAGCGACATCGCGCCGAGGATCAGCATGATGCCCACCATCCACGGCGGGTGCTTGAACAGTGGTCGCTCGTCGCTCATGGCGCTGCCCGATTGTCGCACACCGCCCCGGCGCGCGCGCGCCGGGCTCGAGACGCGGGTGCTACACTGTGTCACGTGGCGAGACGCATCGGGAATCGGAGAGAGATGCCATGAGAGCGCGCACTGGATGGTTGATGACGATGGCGGCACTAACGGCCCTCGGGATCGGCGCTACGGGCGCGGCGGCCAACGACTACGCCGAGGAGATAGAGGCGTGGCGGGCCGACCGCGAGGCGCGGCTGAAGGCCGACGACGGCTGGCTCACCGTCTCTGCGCTGTTCTTCCTGCCCGAGGGCGAGAGCCGCTTCGGCTCGAGCCCGCGCAACGACCTCGTCCTGCCCGACCCGTTTCCGGCCGAGGCCGGCGTGCTCGAACGGCGCGGGCGCACCGTGTCGGTGCGGGCCGCGGGTGACCGGACGCTGACCGTCGACGACGAATCGGTCGCCGCCGCCCAGCTGTACCCGGCCGAGGGCCGGGTGACGCTGCGGGAGGGCCCGGTGACGTTCTGGGTGCACGAGAGCGGCGAGCGGCTCGCGATTCGCGTCCGCGACACCGAGTCGGCCATCCGCCGGAACTTCACCCACCTCGACTGGTACCCGGTCGACGAGCGGTTCCGCGTGCGCGGGAAGTTCACGCCGCACGACGAGCCGATGACGGTCAGGACCATGAACATCCTCGGCGACATCGAGACGTACCAGAGCACCGGCCACGTCACCCTCACGGTGGCCGGCCGCGAGGTGCGGATGCTGCCGGTGAACTCGGGTGACCAGCTCTGGTTCATCCTGCGCGACGCGACGAGCGGCGACGAGACCTATCCCGCGGCTCGGTTCCTCTACGCCGACGCCCCCGACGCCGACGGGTGGACCACCGTCGACTTCAACAAGGCCTACAACCCGCCGTGCGCGTTCAACCCGCACACGACGTGCCCCCTGCCGCCGCCCGACAACCGGCTCGAGGTCCGGGTCGAGGCGGGAGAGAAGAACTACGGCGGCCCCGGCGCGCACTAGCGGGCGCAGGCCCGCATCGGCGACGGCGGTCGTCCCGTCGTCAGGCCTCGCAGCGGCGGGGATGCACCGAAGGACACCGTTGGAGGCCACCCCCGCATGTCTCGAAGAACCGCATCGCATCGTTTCCCGGGCCGCGCCCGCAGATACCTCACGCTGCTCGGATGCCTGCTGGCGCTGCCCGGCGCCGGAAGCGCCGGCGCGCAGACCCAGGCGTCGGACGGCCCGTGGCAGAGCTACGGGACCGACAACGGCGAGTGGCGGAGCTACGCGGGCGACGTCGCCGGCACGAAGTACTCGCCGCTGGACCAGGTCGACGCCGGCAACTTCGAGCAGCTCGAGGTCGCCTGGGAGTGGACGTCGGCCGACGCCGTGCTCAGCCGGTCGACCCCGGGCGGCGGCGAGTGGCGGGCGCCGCTCGACGCCATCGTCGAGTCGCTCGTGGCGGACACGCCGGCCCTGTACCGGGAGGGGCAGTCGCCGAACCCGTCGCGCCTGCAGGCGACGCCGCTGATGGTGGGCGGCGTCCTCTACTTCAACACCCCCCTCTCGCAGGGGGTCGCCGTCGACGCGGCGACGGGCGAGACGCTCTGGGTGTTCAACCCGAAGAGCTACGAGGAGGGCACGCCCTCGATGAGCGGCCCGTGGACGCAGCGCGGCGTCGCCTACTGGACCGACGGCGAGGGCGACGAGCGCATCTTCTGGGGCACCGGCAACGGCCGCCTCGTCTGCGTGCAGGCCGGGACGGGGCGGCCCTGCCCCGACTTCGGGCCGGACGGCAGCGGCCTGGTGGACGCGACGGTCGGCATCCCGCGGGTCGACCGCGGGGCGCGCGACTACCTGAACGCCATGCTCTACGCCATCAACTCACCGCCCATCGTGGTGCGCGACCGGGTGATCCACGGCTCGCAGATCGCCGACGTCCGCATCACGAAGGAGGCCCCGCCGGGGTGGGTGCGGGCCTGGAACGTGCGGACCGGCGCCCACGAGTGGGACTTCCACACCGTGCCGAACAGCCCCGACGAGTTCGGCGCCGACACCTGGCTGAACGAGTCGTGGCGCTACTCGGGCAACGCCAACGTGTGGTCGATGCTGGCCGGCGACGACGCGCTGGGCTACGTGTACCTGCCCACCGGCGCCCCGACCAACGACTACTACGGGGCCGACCGGCCCGGCGACAACCTGTTCTCGCAGTCGATCGTCGCCGTCGACGTCGAGACCGGGCAGCGGGCCTGGCACTTCCAGGCGGTGCACCACGGGCTCTGGGACTACGACTTCCCGACCCATCCCAACCTGGTGGACGTCACCGTCGACGGCCGCGCCGTCAGGGCGCTGGCGCAGGTGAGCAAGCAGGGGTTCGTCTACGTCTTCGACCGCGTCACGGGCGAGCCCGTCTGGCCCATCGAGGAAAGGCCGGTGCCGCAGCACACGAACCTGCCGGGCGAGGTGCTGGCGCCCACCCAGCCGTTTCCCACCCGGCCGCCGCCGTTCGAGTACCAGGGCGTGACCATCGACGACCTCGTCGACTTCACGCCCGAGATACGCGCGATGGCGATGGAGGCGGTGGCCGACTTCCAGCTCGGCCCGCTCTTCACGCCGCCGCTGCGGAGCGTCGACGGCGGCGTCCAGGGCACCATCCAGCGGCCGGCCATCGACGGCGGCGCCAACTGGGGCGGGGCCGGCGTCGACCCCGAGACGGGGCTGCTCTACGTGCCGTCGCAGAACCGGTTCTCGGTGCTGCACTTCTACACGCCGGACCCCGCCGACGGCGGCACCATGCGGTTCACCCAGGGCCCGTTCGGCGGCGGCCGGCAGCCGAGGCTGCCCCAGGGGCTGCCCCTGTTCAAGCCGCCCTACTCGCGCATGACCGCGGTCGACCTGAACACCGGCGACATCGCCTGGATGGAGCCCAACGGCGACGGCGACCGCTTCCGCAACCACCCCCTGCTGCGCGACCTCGACCTGCCGCCGCTCGGCGGCGACGGCCGCGGGGGGCCGCTGGTGACGAAGACCCTGCTCGTCAGCGCCCTCACCGCCGGCGGCGGCGACGGCGGGCCGCGGCTCGTCGCGCGCGACAAGGCGACCGGCCGCATGGTCGGCTCGGTCGACCTGCCGAGCGGGGCCATCGGCACCCCGATGACCTACCTGGCCGGCGACCGGCAGTACATCGCCCTGACCATCGGCGGCGGCCCGCGGCTGATCGCGCTCGCGCTGCCCGAGTAGCGCGTCTGCTACGATCTCGCGCGTGTCCAACCCTCTGACGCGGGCCGATGTCGACCGCATCGCGCGGCTCGCGCACCTCGAGCTGACCGAGTCGGAGGCGGAGCAGTTCACCCGCCAGCTCGGCGACATCCTGGCGTATTTCGAGCGGCTGAACCGCATCGACACCGCGGGGGTCGCGGCCACCACCCACCCCGTGACGTCGGCCCCGGTCATGCGCGACGACGAGCCGCGGCCGTCGTTGCCCGTGGACGACGCGTTCGGCAACGCGCCGGACCGCGGGGGGGAGCGGCTGTTCAGAGTGCCCAAGGTCATCGGCTGATGGAGCTCTCCTCGCTCGCGACCATCGCGGACGTACGGGCCGCCTTGCGCAACGGCGCGACCGCGGTTGACGTCTGCACCGAGTTTCTCGACCGCATCGCGGCCCGCGACGGGGACCTGCGGGCCTTCAACCACACCGCGGCGGAGCCGGCCCTCGCGCGGGCGGCGGCGCTCGACCGGCGGGGGCCCGACGCGCCGGACCTGCCCCTGCTCGGGGTGCCGATCGCGGTCAAGGACAACATCTGCACCCGCGGGCTCCCGACCACCGCGTCGTCGCGCATCCTCGCCGGCTACGTCCCGCCCTACGACGCGACCGTCGTCGAGCGGCTGACCGCGGCCGGGGCCGTCGTCGTCGGCAAGACCAACTGCGACGAGTTCGCGATGGGGTCGACGACCGAGCACTCGGTGACGGGCCCGACCCGGAACCCGTGGGACCCGGCGTGCGTCCCCGGCGGGTCGAGCGGCGGCTCGGCCGCGGCGGTGGCGGCGCGGCTCGCCCCGGTCGCGCTCGGCTCGGACACCGGGGGCTCGATTCGCCAGCCCGCCGCATTCTGCGGCATCGTGGGGCTGAAGCCGACCTACGGGCGGGTGTCGCGCTACGGGCTGCTGGCGTTCGCCTCGTCGCTCGACCAGATCGGGCCGTTCGGGCTGACGGTGGCCGACGCCGCCGCCCTGCTGCAGGCGATCGCCGGTCCGGACCCGAGGGACGCCACGTCGGCCGCCTCGGCGGTCCCCGCCTTCGACGCGGCCGAGCCGCTGCGGAAACCGACGATCGGCGTGCCGTGGGCGATTCTGGAGAACGGCGTCGACGCCGGCGTCGCCTCGGCGTTCGAGGCGGCCATCGAAACCCTGCGGGGCATGGGCGCGACCGTCGTCGACGTTCCCCTCCCCCACGCCGAGTACGCGGTGCCGACGTACTACATCGTCGCGCCGGCCGAGGCCAGCTCCAACCTGGCCCGCTACGACGGGGTGCGCTACGCCTACCGGGCGCCCCTCGACGAGAAGGACGCGACCCTGGACGGGATGTACGACCGCACCCGCCACGAGGGGTTCGGCGACGAGGTGAAGCGCCGCATCATGCTGGGCACCTATGCCCTGAGCGCCGGCTACTACGACGCCTACTACCTGAAGGCGCAGCAGGTGAGGACGCTCATCCGGAACGACTACGACGCGGCCTTCGAGCAGGTCGACGCCGTCGCCATGCCGACCACCCCGACCACCGCGTTCCGGCTCGGCGAGCGTGCGGACGATCCGCTGCAGCTCTACGTGGGGGACGTCTTCACGGCCAGCGCCAACCTCACCGGGCTGCCCGCCGTCAGCGTTCCCTGCGGCAGGGACGACGCGGGGCTGCCGGTCGGCCTGCAGCTCATCGGACGCGCTTTCGACGAGGGGACACTGATTGGAATCGGCGCCGCGTACGAGGAGCAGGCGCCGTGGTGGCGAGAAGCCCCGGCTGCCGGCACCGGCGTTCCCCGCGACGAGGTGCCCGCGTCGTAGGACGGCGCGGACCCCCTGCAAGGTCGGTTCGGCCGCGAGCCGAACCGCGGACGGCGCTCTCCGGGATCCGGGACGGTACTTCACCCCGGCGAGATGCCGGCGAGGCACGGTGGCGCCTCCGGGCCGCGGGCCCTGGGCGCGCCCGGCGTGGGGTCGCTCACTCCCGGTTGGCGGACTGTTCGAGCAGCTCGGGGGTCTTGAGCTGGTCGGCGGGCCCCCGCGGCACGCTCGGCGGGAGATAGCGCGCCCCCGGGCCGAGGCGGTCGTCGAGGCTGCGGACGACCCGGCTGCGCTTGTCGATGGTCCGGAACTTGGTGAAGCCGACGAGGACGCAGAAGCCGACGAACACGGCGAGGAGAAAGACGGTCGAGAAGCCCAGCCCCTGCAGCACCCCCAGCAACACCGACTGAATGTCACTCACGAGTTAGCCTCCGGCAGCCGGTAGACGACGAGGCCCTGCTCGACTTCCTCCATGGCGACGCGTTCGAGCCGGGTCGCCACGTCCGGACGCTCGCCGGTCTCGGGGTCGGGCCGCAACGGCTCGAGCCGGGGCAGGGCCCCGCGCCGCAGCTGCTTCGCGCGCTGCGCGGCCACGTCCACGAACAGGAACCGGTTCTCCACCGGCGGCATCGGCTCGTCGGGAATGCGCGGCATCGGGACGGGCTGGGCAACCCCGGCGGGTTCGTCCTGGTCTTCCGACAGGCTGTCGAAGTCGTCGTCCATGATGTCGGATCGTACTCCAAAAGGCGCCGCCGCGTCGACCGTGGAGCCGCCGCGCGGGCCTGCTTCAGTCGCTCGGCGAAGGACCCGACGGCGATGGCGAGGAGATCACGCCGGCGTCGCCTCCCGCTCCGGGGCGGGACGCGGCGCGGCCCCCCCGGGGAGCGGGACCGCCCGGTACCATTCGCCGTCCAGCAGGTAGTGGGTCGGCCGGTCCTGGAAGTAGACGGTAAGGCCGCCGTGGGCATCCTGAACCGTCACGATGTCCCGGGCGTCGAACGCGGCCATCGGCCCCGGTTCTCGCAGGGTCGGGGATGGAGGCATCCTTGACTCTCGTTCCTCGTCACGGCCGGGCAGGCTGCGGGCTGCCCCGGCGGCACGGATTGGCTCTCGTACAGAAAGGCCGCAGGACCGTTCATGCAGTCCGGATAGTATGAGCGAGGGCTAAGCATGTGTCAATAACTAAATCTTATACAACCACGCTAAATATTCGATCTCTTCGGCGGGCGGCCATCCTGTGCGATCATGGGTTGAATGCACGGTCCGATGCCCAGGACGAAGAACCAGCCCCCGCCGGACCACGACGAGAATCGTCTGCCGACCTGCCATGCGGGCGCCGTGGAGCACATGCCCGTGGTCGGCACCCGGGACCCGACGCGGCAGGTGATCGTCCCGCTGTCGGACGCGGAGCGCGAAAGAGATCCGCACGGCCGGGAAGAAAGCGCACGCCGAACGGCAGAGGCGGCTGGCGACCGCTAGTCGGGCAGGTCGCCACGACGGCTCCACGGCCACACCGATTTTATGAAGATCCTGTTCATCGGCGACATCGTCGGAAAGGCGGGCCGCGCCCTCACCCGGCGCGGCGTGTCGGCGCTCGTCGAGCGGCACGGCGTCGATCTCGTGGTCGCCAACGTCGAGAACGCGGCGGGGGGCAACGGCATCACCCGCGAGATCGGCGAGAGCCTGCGCGACCACGGCATCGAGGTGATGACCTCCGGCAACCACATCTGGGACAAGAAGGAGGCCCTCGACTACATCGAGCTCGAGCCGCGCCTCATCCGCCCCGCCAACTACCCGGCCGGGGTGCCCGGCGCCGGTCACGTGGTGGTCACCGCCCGGTCGGGAGAGCCGGTCGGGGTGATCAACGTCATGGGGCGGGTGTTCATGGCCCCCCTCGACAACCCGTTCGCGGTGGTGCGGCGCGAGATCGAGGCGGTCCGCGAGACCGCCCGCGTCATCCTCGTCGACTTCCACGGCGAGGCGACGTCGGAGAAGATCGCCATGGGCTGGCACCTCGACGGCGAGGTGACGGCGGTCGTCGGCACCCACACCCACGTGCAGACGGCGGACGAGCGGGTGCTCCCGAAGGGCACCGCGTACATCACCGACGTCGGCATGACCGGGCCCCACGACTCGGTGCTCGGGGTCGAGAAGGCGGTCGTGCTGCGCCGGTTCCTCACTGCCCTGCCCGGGCGCTTCGACACCGCCCGCGGCGACCCGCGCCTGCACGGCGTCCTCGTGACCGCCGACGCCGACACCGGACGCGCGACGGCCATCGAGCGGCTCGGCCTGACCCCCGCCGACCTGGAGGCGCCGGGCCCCTCGTGAGCACCAGCCCCACCCTGCCCTTCGACGCCCCCCCGCCCGCCCGCCGGGCGGCCCGGCGGCCGGTCACCGTCAGCGAGCTGACCGGCCGCATCAGGACGCTGCTGGAGTCGGCGCACGCCAGCGTGTGGGTCGAGGGCGAGATAGCCAACTGCCGGCGGTGGAAGACGGGGCACCTGTACTTCACCCTGCGGGACGAGAGCGCCCAGATCCGGGCGATGATGTTCCGGTCGGCGGTGCGCTACCTGCGCTTCGCGCCCGAGGACGGGCTGCGGGTCGTCGCCCGCGGGCGGGTCACCGTCTACGAGCCGAAGGGCGAGTACCAGATCGTCTGCGAGCACCTGCAGCCGAAGGGCCTCGGGGCGCTGCAGCTCGCGTTCGACCAGTTGAAGCGCAAGCTCGAGCAGGAGGGGCTCTTCGCCCAGGAGCGGAAACGCCCGCTGCCGGTGCTGCCGCGGCAGATCGGCGTCGTGACCTCGCTCGACGGCGCCGCGGTGCGCGACATCCTGCAGGTGCTCGGGCGGCGTCACCGCACCGCCCACGTCGTGCTGTGCCCGGTGCGGGTGCAGGGGGAGGGCGCGGCCGACCAGATTGCCCGGGGCATCCGCCGCCTCGCGCGGGAGGACGGCGTCGACGTGGTCATCGTGGGACGGGGCGGCGGCTCGCTCGAGGACCTCTGGGCGTTCAACGAGGAGCCGGTGGCCCGGGCCATCGCGGCGGCGGAGGTCCCCGTCATCTCCGCCGTCGGCCACGAGATCGACGTCACCATCGGCGACGGGGTGGCGGACGTCCGCGCCGCCACCCCGTCCGCCGCGGCGGAGATGGTGGTGGCGGGACGCCGCGATCTCGTCGAGCGCATCGACAGGCTGGGCGAGCGGCTGCGGACCGCGGCGCGGTACGCAGCGGCCCGCCGGCGCACCCGGCTGCTCGACCTCGACCGCCGCCCGGGGCTCGCCGGCTGGCCGGCGCGCCTCGCGATGCGGGCCCGGCACGTCGCGGGGCTGACCCACGCCGTCGCGCAGGCCGCGCGGACCCGCCTGAAGGCCGGAGAACGCCGCCTCGCCGCCCTGCAACTGCGCCTGGAAGCCTGCGAGCCGGGGCGGCGGCTCGAAGCGGCGCGCACCCGGCTGGTCGCGGCGGGAAGCCGTCTCGACGCCGCCTTCACGCGGCGGCGCGACGCGGCGACCAGCCGCCTCGTCGCGGCGGAAGGCCGGCTCCATACCGCCTCCACGCGGGGGCGCGAACGGGCGCAGGGCCGGCTCGCCGAGCTGTCGGGGCGGCTCGACGTCCTGAGCCCGCTCGGGGTGCTGGGACGCGGCTACGCCATCTGCTGGCAGGACGACCGGAAGGCGATCGTCCGGGACGCGGCCGCCGTCTCGGTGGGAGACGATCTCGTCATCGGGCTCCACCGCGGGCGGCTCGGCTGTACGGTGACCGGCACGCAGCCCGTGGCGGGACCCCGCGTTGCGCCGCGCCGGGAGGGCGCCGGCGAACCGCGGAGGCGCCCGCCCGACGAGGCGTGAGGAGGGCGGCGCGGCTTCCGGAGGGCGCCGGCGAACCGCGGAGGCGCCCGCCCGACGAGGCGTGAGGAGGGCGGCGCGGCTTCCGCCACGGCCTGTCAGGACGAACCGCATGAGTGACGACATCAAGGACTTCGAGACCGCGATCAAGGAGCTCGAGTCGATCGTGCAGACCCTGGAGCGCGGCGACCTGCCGCTCGAGCAGTCGCTCGAGCTGTTCGAGCGCGGGGTGCGGCTGTCGCGGTTCTGCCACACCCGGCTCGAGGACGCCGAGCGGCGTATCGAGGTCCTGACCGAGCGCGGCGAGCGGCAGCCGGCCCCCGAGGCCCTCGCCGCGGTTCCGGAGGACGACGGGACGTGAACGGCGGGGTCCCCTTCGACGAGTACCTCGACGCCCGCCGGCGGGAGGTCGACGCCGCCCTCGACGAAGCCGTTCCCGCGCCGCCCGCGTGCCCCCCGCGGGTCGCGGAGGCCATGCGCTACAGCGTCTTCGCCGGCGGCAAGCGCCTCCGGCCCATCCTGACCCTCGCCGCGGCCGAGGCGGCGGGCTCGAGCCGGCTGGAATCTTCCCCCGGGAACGACCAGCTCGATCTGCGCGAGGAGCTCTCGGAGGACGCGGCGCGCGGGCTCGCCCTGAACGGCGCCTGCGCGATCGAGCTCGTCCACACCTACTCGCTGGTGCACGACGACCTGCCGGCGATGGACGACGACACCCTGCGGCGTGGACGCCCCACCTCTCACGTGGTGTTCGGCGAGGGCCTCGCCATCCTCGCCGGAGACGCCCTGCTGACCCAGGCCTTCGCCCTGCTGGCCCGCCGCCAGCCCCACGCGCCGCCGGGGTTCGAGGCGCGGCAGCTTCGCGCCGTGGCCCGCGTCGCCGAGGCGGCGGGCGCGGCCGGCATGGTCGGCGGCCAGGCATTGGACCTCGCCGCCGCCAGCCCGGCCGGCGTGGCCGGCGGCCAAGCATTGGACCTTGCCGCCGCCGGCCCGGCCGGCGTGGCCGGCGGCCAGACACTGGACCTCGCCGCCGCCGGCCCCGGCGCGGGAGGCGGGCCCGCGCCAGGGACGCCCGACGCCGAGCCGGAGGCGGCGCTCCGCGACGTGCACGAGCGCAAGACCGGCGCCCTCATCGGCGCCGCCGCCGTCATCGGTGCGATACTGGCCGGGGGAAGCGAGCCGGCGGTGCGCAGCGTCGACGCCTACGCCGGCCACCTCGGGCTGGCGTTCCAGATCGTCGACGACATCCTCGACGTCGAGGGCAGCACCGCGCAGCTCGGCAAGACGGCGGGGAAGGACGCGGCCGCCGGCAAGCCCACCTATCCCGCCGTGCACGGGCTCGCCCGGTCGCGGGCGCTCGCCGCCGACGCCGTCGCCGCCGCCCGCGACGCCCTCTCGTCGGCCGGGCTCGGCGGGCGGCTGGGAGACATCGCCGAATGGGTGCTGTCCCGAACGTCGTGATCGACGCCGCCGCGGCGGGGGCCCCGCCCTGATGCCGGCGCGGGTCCGGCTCGACACGCTGCTGCACGAGCGCGGCCTCGTGAGCTCGCGGACGCGCGGCCGCACGTCGGTGCTCGCGGGTCTGGTGCGGGTCGACGGCCGCCCCGCCACCAAGGCCGGGGCCCTCGTCCCGACCGACGCCGAGGTGACCCTCGACGCCCCCGACCATCCCTGGGTGGGCCGCGGCGGGGTGAAGCTGGCCCACGCCCTCGACGCCTTCGGCATCCAGCCCGACGGCGCCGCCGCCCTCGACGTCGGCGCCTCCACCGGCGGGTTCACGGACGTCCTGCTCAGGCGCGGCGCCCGCGCCGTGGTGGCCCTCGACGTCGGCCGGGGCCAGCTCGACTGGCGGCTGCGGCAGGACCCCCGCGTCCGGGTCCTCGAACGGGTCCACATCGGTGCCGTCACGCCGGACGACCTGCCGGCCGGCCTGCGCCGGTTCGACGTCGTCACCGTCGACGTGTCGTTCATCTCGATCGCGCGCTTCGTCGACCGCCTTCCCGCCCTCCTCGCGGCGGGCGGCGACCTCGTCGCCCTCGTCAAGCCGCAGTTCGAGGCGGGCCGGTCCGAGGTCCGGCGCGGCGGGCTCGTCACCGACCCCGACGTGCACGAGCGCGTCGTGGAGGGCGTCGCCGCCGCCGCCGCTGCGGTAGGATTGAGGCGCGTGGCGACGACCCCTTCACCGATCACGGGGACGAAGGGCAACCGCGAGTTCTTCCTCCACCTGCGGGCCGCGTGCGAACCCTGATGGGCGCCGACACCTCCTCCGCCGTCACCGGCGTCACCCGGGTCGGCATCGTCGCGAAGACCCGTCTCGCGGCGGCGGCGCCCGTGGTCCGGGACGTCGCGGCGTGGCTCGAGCGCCGCCGTCTGAAGCCGGTGGTGGAACGCCGGACGGCGGAGCTCGCGGGGCTGGCCGGGGTCGACGCGGCCGACGCGGCGGAGCTTCCGGACGCCTCCGACCTGATTCTCGTGCTCGGGGGTGACGGCACGCTCCTCGGCATGGCCCGCCTCATCGCGGCGTCGGGCGCCGATCCGCCCATACTCGCGGTGAACTTCGGGGGGCTCGGCTTCCTGACCGAGATCACCCTGCCGGAGCTCTTCGAGGCGCTGGGGTCGGTGGTCGAGGGCGGCGCCCGCGTCGACGAGCGCCGCATGCTGCGGTCGCGCACCGAGCGCGGCGACGCGACGACGGGGGAAGGCGTCGCCCTGAACGACGTGGTCATCACGAAGAGCGCCCTGTCCGGCATGCTCGACCTGTCGGTGTCGGTGGGCGATCAGTTCGTGGCGCAGCTCCGGGCCGACGGGCTGATCGTGGCCAGCCCCACCGGCTCGACCGCCTACAACCTGTCGACCGGCGGGCCCATCGTGCATCCCCTCGTCAACGCCGTCATCCTGACCCCCATCGCCCCCCACATGCTCGCCAACCGCCCCCTCGTGCTGCCCGAGAGCGCCGCCATCCACATCCAGCCCGACCTCGCCAAGCCGCACGCGCAGGCGTACGCCAGCTTCGACGGCCAGACCGGCTTCGAGCTCGCGCCCGGGGACACCGTCGTCGTCGAGACCGCCCCGCGCCCACTGCGGATGATCCGCGCCGCCGCGCGCCCGTACTACGCGGTGCTGCGCGAGAAGCTCGGCTGGGCGGCGCGCTGAGGCCCCCGCCGCCGCGGGGGTTCCCGCGCAGGAGTCTCGCGCCAGCGAAACGCCCACCGCGACCGTCAGGTCGCGCCGTCGCCGCCGCGGGGCTCACGCGCAGGAGTTTCGCGCCAGCGAAACGCCCAACGCGACCGCAGGTCGCGCCGTCGCCGCCGCGGGGCTCACGCGCAGGAGTTTCGCGGCAGCGAAACGCCCGACGCGACCGTCAGGTCGCGCCGTGACCGTCAGGTCGCGCGGGAGCTGATGGGGGGGTGGTGGATGATCTGGATGGTGTTGCCGTCGGGGTCCTCGAGATAGAGCGACCGCGCGCCGTCCCGGTGCGTGCGCGGCCGGGCCTTGAGGGGCACCCCGTGCCCGTCGAGGTACGCGGCCCAGCCGTCGACGTCGTCCGCCTGCCGCACCAGGAGCCCGAGATGATCGAGCCGGCCGGGGCCCGGCGCATCGCCGGGACCGGCGCGGTGGAGGGCGAGGTTGTCGGCACCCGACGTCAGGTAGACGTTGTCGCCGTCCGGCTCCCACTCGACCGCGAAGCCCAGCCGCTCGACGTAGAACCGGCGCATCTCGTCGAACGCCCTCGCGAACAGCGCGAGATGCCGAATGCCGAGATGTTCCGGCCGGCCCGCCATTCTCCCAGTCTATCAGCCGGGGGTGCGCCGACGAATTCCCGTGAGATGACCGCCCTGGCACGGGTCAGGCCGGCGAACGGGGTGTCGTGCCCGGCCGGCGTCTCACCTCTTCGGCCGGCCCCGGCGGCAGGACCCGCGGGAGAGCCGCCCGACCGGCCTCTCCTGCAAGTCTGCGCCTCCTGCCCGATTCGCGAGCGCTGACTCCTGCTAAGATCCCGGGCATGGCTTCCCGCTCGGCCGCCCAGGCCAAGTGCGCCCTCTGCGGTGCGAAGGACGTGTCCGAGCCGCGCGGCGACGCCAAGTACTGCCGCGACTGCTGGGACAAGAAGGTCGCGGTCGAGGACGTCGTCGCCCGCGAGTTCGCCGTCAAGCGCTACATCCGCGCGCACAGCGCCGAGAAGTACCTCGTCTACCACTCCACGCTGAAGCGCCCCTGCGGCCAGTTGATCGTGGTCGACGACGGCTACGACCTGTTCCTGACGCTGGTGCTGTACCCGACGTTCGGCTGGGACGACGCCGCGTATCACCTCGAGGGCGACCCCGACGGGCGGGCGTTTGCCGAGATCCTCGTCGACGTGGTGGCGGCGGAGGTCATCGAGCCGTGGGGCGGAGGCAAGTGGCACCTGGAGATATTCCGCACCAGCCACGCCGACCCCGAGGACTGGAACGGCGAGATGTGAGTTTCTGTTGTGGTTTCCGGCGAGCCGCCATATAATCTGGTCACCCTTGCAGACTGCGTGATTTCCACCCGGAGGTCAGTTCAATGAGAGGCCTGAAACTCGCGGCGTTGTTCGGTTGCTTCGTGGCGATCGGGATGTCGGTCGGCTGCGGCGGCGAGGAGGTCGTCGAGGCCGAGGAAAGACCGCTGGCGGTCGAGATCAATCTGCGCGACCTGCTCGAGAGCCAGGGAGAGTCGGAGCTGGTCGCGACCATCCGCGGCCCCGGGCAGGTCGGCTACCTGGTGCCGACCTCTCGCCGCGACCGGCGGGCGAACGAGATGGTCACCACCTTCCGCGTCCAGAACACCTCGACCAATGCGCTGGCCGGGTTCAAGGTGGACGAGTTCTGGTACGACCGCGCCGGCGACACGGTGGCCGGCGGCGCGTTCCGGATGCAGCAGCCGTTCCTGTCGGGCCAGGTCATCGAGGTCGAGATACGAATCCCCCGCAACGCGCGCATGTCCCGCAGCAACTACGAGTTCAGCCACAAGAACGGCGTCATCGAGGCCACCCTCTTCGAGGAGATGGACGAGCCGACGCCGCTCGAAGGGGAAGAGGGCGAAGACGCCGAAGACGCCCAGTGAAGCCCCTCGACGAGCCTGCGCGTTCGCACGCATGACTCCGGTGGCGGCCTCCACGGCTGCCGGCGCGGTGGGAAGCGGGCGAGCCAGCTCGGCAGACGGTTGGCCGAAGGCGCCAGACGGAGCGGGATCCGTCTGGCGCCTTCGCATTTCGGGCGCAGGGAAGCGGCACGGCGGAGCCTCCGTTCCGGGGGGCGATTCCGTTTCGCCCACACGTCCTGCTTGAGCGTCGACCCCTGGAACACGGCGAAGCCTCCGTTCCGGGGGGGCATTTCGTTCCGCGGGCGAATCGCCCGGCCAACCCCACCCCTTGGAGAACGGGATTCCGCCCACCGGTGTCCGCCGACCTTCCGGACGGTTGCGGCGTCCATACCGTTAGATGACGTGGACACCGCCAGCCGTGCCAGCGGTACCCCTTGGAGAACGGGATTCCGCCCACCGGTGTCCGCCGACCTTCCGGACGGTTGCGGCGTCCATACCGTTAGATGACGTGGACACCCGCCAGCCGTGCCAGCGGTGATCGCGCCGCTGCTATACTGCACCCCATGGGCCTGAATCTGGACGCCGTTCAGCGCGCCCTGCGCGACGAGGGGCTCGACGGGTGGCTGCTGTACGACTTCCACGGGTCGAACCCGATCGCCCGGCGGGTGGCGGCGTTCGACGCGGCGGCGAAGATCACCACGCGGCGTTGGTACTACCTGATCCCGGTCGAGGGGCCGCCGCGGGGGCTGGTCCACGCCATCGAGGCCGACCGCCTCGACCACCTTCCCGGCGGCAAGACCCGGTACGCGGCACACGGCACCCTCGACGCCGGCCTGCGCGAGGTGCTCGCCGGCTGCGCGGCGGTGGCGATGGAGTACTCGCCGGGCTGCGCCATCCCCTACGTGTCCCGGGTCGACGCCGGCACCGTCGACGCGGTCCGCGCCCTCGGCGTCGAGGTGCGCTCCTCCGGCGACCTCATCCAGCGGTTCGAGGCGGTATGGGACGCCGACGCCCTGGCCTCGCACCGGGCCGCGTCAGCCGCGCTTCACGACATCAAGGACCGGGCGTTCGACCTCGTGTCCCGCCGCCTCCGCGACGGCCGTCCCGTCACGGAGCTCGACGTGCAGGACGCAATGGCCGGCTGGTTCGACGAGGCGGGGCTGGTCAGCGACTCGCGGCCGGTGGTGGCGGCGCAGGAGAATGCCGGCGACCCGCACTATCTCCCGACGGCGCGGCGCCACCGCCCGATCGGGGCCGGCGAGGTGGTGCTGCTCGACCTGTGGGGGAAGATGAAGGGCACGCCGGGCGCGGTCTACGCGGACATCACGTGGATGGGCTACACGGGCGCCGCCGTGCCCACGCGCTACGCCGATGCCTTCGGGGTCATCCGCGACGGCCGCGACGCCGCCGTCGACCTCGTCCAGCGGGCGGTGGCGGACGGACGCGAGCTGCGCGGATGGGAGGTCGACCGCGCCGTCCGCGACCGGGTGGGGGCGGCCGGGCTCGGCGACCGGTTCGTGCACCGGACCGGGCACAACCTCGGCGAGGAGGTGCACGGCAACGGCGTGCACCTCGACGACTTCGAGACCCACGACGAGCGGCGGCTGCTGCCGGGCACGGGCGTGACCATCGAGCCCGGCGTGTACTTCGACGACTTCGGACTTCGAACCGAGATCAACCTCTATGTCGGGTCGGAGACGGCAACGGTGACCGGCCCGCGGCAGGAGGAGATCCGGTCGCTGGGGTGACAGCGGGGTGGAGGCTAGGATGGCTACACGCAGGAACACGCTCTTTTCGGGAATGCTGATCGCGGTCACCTCGGTCGCGATCGGCCTCGTGCTCGCGGCCCGGCTCGATCTGGTGTCGGATTCGGCGGCGCAGACCTTCAACGCCGCGCCGGCGCAGCTCACGCTGCCCGAGACCAACAGCCAGCCGATCACGGGACAGCTCGGGGCGAACACGTTCCGCGACATCGCCGAGGCCCAGAGCCCGATGGTCGTCAACATCAGCATCGAGTCGCGGAGGCCGGCCGGCGACCTGAACCGGCTCTTCGGGGACCAGGACGAGCTGTTCCGGCGCTTCTTCGGCGACCCCCCGGATCCGGACCAGGAACGGCGGACGCAGTCGGCGGGCACCGGCTTCGTCATCGACCGGAGCGGGCTCATCGTGACCAACAACCACGTGGTGGACGGCGCCACCCGGATCGAGATCTCGTTCTTCGGCGACGAGGAAGAGTCCTACGAGGCCGAGGTCGTCGGCCGCGACCGCCTGACCGACAGCGCCCTCCTCAGACTCACCGAGCGGCCGGACGGCCCGCTGCCGGTGGCGACGTTCGGCGACTCGGACCAAATGCGCCCCGGCGACTGGGTGATGGCCATCGGCAACCCCTTCAACCTCGGGCACACGGTGACCGTCGGCGTGGTCAGCGCGGTGGGCCGCCCGTTCTACCAGGTCCCGGGCCGACCCCAGCAGGTCATCCAGACCGACGCCGCCATCAACCCCGGCAACTCGGGAGGCCCGCTGCTGAACCTGCGGGGCGAGGTCATCGGCATCAACACCGCGATCGTCAGCGACCGGCCGAGCAATCTCGGCATCGGTTTCGCCGTCCCCATCAACACCGTGCGCGACCTGCTGCCCCAGCTCCGCACCGGCCGGGTGACCCGGGGCCGCATCGGCGTGCAGATACAGGAGGTCACCGACGAGGACTACGAGTACCACGGGCTCAGCGAGGCCATGGGCGCGATGGTGTCGACCATCCAGCCGGACGGGCCGGCCGACGAATCGGACCTCGAGCTGGGCGACGTCATCGTCAGCTTCGACGGGGAGCGGGTGGAGAACGTCGCGGACCTGCAGCGGAGGGTCTTCGAAACGCAGCCGGGCACGCGAGTCGACCTGGGCGTCTATCGGGACCGCGAGCCGACGACGGTCCCGATCACGGTCGGCGAGCTGGACCTGGAGAACGAGGGCCGGCGGGCCGCCGTCGAGGTCGAGGACATCAGCACCGGCTTCGGCATGAACCTCCAGGACCTGACGGCGGAGACGGCCCGGCAGCTCGACCTCCCGCGGGACACGCGGGGCCCGGTCGTCAGCGGCGTCGATCCCGGAGGGCCGGCCCAGGCCGGCGGCGTGCGCCCCGGCGACGTGATCACCAGCGTCAACCGGGTGCCGGTGGCGACGGCCGCCGAAGCCATCCGGGAGCTGAACGAGATTGAGGAGGGCGGCGTCGCGTTCCTCCTGATCACCCGTGGAGAAGCGCAGAGCGTGGTCCGGATCACCCGGGAGTAGGAGCCTGCGCCGTAGCCGGCGCCTCCGCGGGAGGCGAGGCTCCCCGTGAGGGTTCGCCGGGCGGAGCCGCGGGCGACGCCTGGCGAGCCATCCCGGGCAGACGCGTCCTGGGCTCTGTCTCACGCCCGACCGGCCCGGCCGGAATCCGCGACACGGAACGGGCGCGGTTTGCGGGCGGGTCACGATCCGTTGCCAATGAGCGACGTGCTCCGGACCCTGATCGGCCGGCGCATCCATGACCACGGACCGCTGACGGTGGCGGCGTTCATGGAGATGGCGCTGTACCACCCGGAGCTCGGCTACTACACCCGCGCGCCCCGGCGGACCGGGCGCGCGGGCGACTTCTACACCAGCGTGGACGTCGGCCCGCAGTTCGGGGCGCTGCTGGCCGCCCAGATCGACGAGATGCGCCGGCTGGTCGCCGCCGCCGGGGCATCCCGCTTCGACCTCGTGGAGGTCGGCGCCGGGAACGGACAGCTCGCCCGCGACGTGCTCGACGCCGCCGCATCGGCGTATCCCGCCCTGCACGCGGCGGCGCGGCTGACCCTGGTGGAGACGAGTCCGGCCGCGCGGGCGGCGCATCCGGAGACCCTGGGGCCGTACCGGGAGCGCCTCCAAGCCAGCACCGCCGACCTGCCGGACCGGGTCTCCGGCGTCATCGTCGCCAACGAGCTGCTCGACGCCCTGCCCACCCACGCCGTGACCATGACCGCGGACGGCCTGCAGGAGGTGTACGTCGACGCGGACGGCGGCCGCTTCTTCGAGAGGGCCGGCCCGCCGTCGAGCCCGGCCCTGGCCGGCTACCTCGACCGGCTCGACGTGACCCCGCCGCCGGGGTGGCGGGGCGAGGTCAACCTCGCCGCGGTCAATTGGGTGCGCACCGCGGCCCGGCGCCTGACGCGGGGCTTTCTCCTCCTGATCGACTACGGCCACCCGGCGCGCGAGCTCTACGCGGGCCACCACGCAAGCGGGACCCTGACCACGTTCAAGCGCCACCTCGTGGACGCGGCCGGCGCCGGCCCCGACCGGCGGGACGGACCCGCCTGGCTCGCCGATCCGGGCGAACGGGACATCACGGCGCACGTGGACTTCACGTCGATCGAGCTCGCCGCGCGCGACGAGGGTCTGGAGGTGCTGGGGCTCGTCGACCAGACCCGTTTCCTCCTCGGCCTCGGGGCCCTCGACGACCCCGCCGCGGCGGCGGACACCCCCGGCGCCCTCCGCCGTCGGCTGGCCCTGAAGACGCTGCTCGCGCCCGGCGGGCTGGGCAGCACCCACCAGGTGCTGATGCTCGGCAAGGGCGTCGGACGCCCGGCCTTGAAGGGGTGCTCGTTCACGTGGCGGGAGACGGCGTCATGACCGGCCCCGTCGAGCGCGAGATCAAGCTCCGGTTCGGCACGGCGGAAGCCGCCCGGCGGGCCGTGGTCGAGGCCGGCGCGCGGCCGCTCCGGGCGCGGCGCCTGCAGAGCGACTGCCTGCTCGACCGCGAACGGGAGCCGCTCGCCGACCGCGCCTGCACCCTCCGGGTCCGCATCGACGGCGGCGCGGCCCGGGTGACGTTCAAGGGCGCTCCAAAGCTGGGAACCACAAAGGTCCGGGAGGAGCTGGAGACGGCGGTGGGCGACGGCGAGATGCTGCTCCAGGTGCTCGAGCGGATCGGCTTCCGCGTCTGGTTCCGCTACGAGAAGTACCGCGAGGAGCTGCGGCGCGGCGACCTCGTGATCGCGATCGACGAGGCGCCCATCGGAACGTTCGTCGAGCTCGAGGGCAGCGAGCCCGACATCCTGGCCATGGCCGCCGCCCTGGGCCGGAAGCCGGACGACTTCATCCTCGATTCGTACCTGGCGCTGTTCCGCGCGCACTGCGCCGAGACGGGCGCTTCCGCCACCGACATGGTGTTCGACGCCCAGTGACCAGCCTGCCGCCGGCCCTCGTGCTCGCCGCCGGTCTCGGCACCCGCCTGCGCCCGCTCACGTTCACCCGGGCCAAGGCGGCGGTGCCCGTCGCGGGGACCCCGCTGATCTGCCGTCAGCTCCGGGCGCTGGCCGGGGCGGGCGTCCGCGACGTCGTGGTGAACCTGCACCACCGGCCGGAGACCGTCGCCCGGGTCGTCGGCGACGGCGCGGCCCTCGGCTGCCGCGTCCGCTACTCGTGGGAACGGCGGGTCCTCGGCTCGGCCGGCGGCCCGCGCCACGCGCTGCCCCTGCTCGACGACCGGTTCTTCATCGTCAACGCCGACACCCTGTGCGCCGTCGACTTCGGGGCCCTGCTCGACGGGCACCGCGCCTCGCGGGCGGTGGCCACGCTGGCGGTGACGGTGCATCCGGCGCCCCACCGCTACGGCGGCGTGCTGGCCAATCCCCGAGGCCGGGTCGCTGGGTTCGCCCCCGCCGGCGCCGCCGCGGGCGCCGACGCGCCGTGGCACTTCGTCGGCGTGCAAATCGTCGAGGCCGCGGTGTTCCGGGACCTGCCCGACGGGATGCCCGCGGCGACCGTCGGCGGACTCTACGACACCCTGCTCGCGGCCGGGCGACCGATGGCGGTGCACGAGGTCGCGGGTCCGTTCCACGACATCGGGACGCCGACGGACTACGCCGCGACCGTGCGGGCGGTCGCGGCGGCGGAAGGACGCTCGCCGTTCTCGGCGGGAGATCGTTCGGAGGTCCACCCCACCGCGCGGGTGGAACGCTCCATCCTGTGGGACGACGTGGCGGTGGGGGCCGATTGCGTGGTGACCGGCTGCGTCCTCGCCGACGGCGTCCGGGTGCCGGCCGGCGCCGTCCTCGACGGGCAGGCGGTGGCGCCCGTCGCCGCCCCCGAATCGGGACCTCCCCTGGCGAACGAGACGCGGCTCGGCGACCTGCGGATGGTGCCCCTGTGAGCCGACCATGCCCGCAGACACGTTGAGCGGTCCCATCGACGAGCGGGTGGCCGAGTACCTGCGCCGCTCGAACCTGGCCCCGGCGGCGACGCGGGTCGAGCCCCTGCACGGCGACGCCTCCAGCCGCGCCTACGTGCGGATCGCTCCGCCCGGCCGGCCGCCGGTGGTGCTGGCGCTGCACCCGGAGCCGTTCGCCCGGGCTCGCTGCCTCAGATCGTCGTGGGGTCCATCTTCCGCCGGCTGGGGATCCCGATACCCGCGGTGCTCGACGAGGCCGCGGACCTGGGCATCCTCGCCGTCGAGGACCTCGGCGACGAGACGCTGCAGAGCTGGATGGCGGGCAGCGCGGACCGCGACCCGGCGCCCCTGTACCGCGAGGCGATCGGCTACCTCGCGGCCCTGCAGACCCGCGGCGAGCCGTTGCGGGACGAGGGCGCCCTCCCCTTCACCCTCGCCTTCGACGCCGCCAAGCTGACCTGGGAGCTCGACTTCTTCCGGTCGGAGTTCCTCGGGGCGCACCGCCGCGTCACGTTGAGCCTGGCCGAGACGGCGGCGCTGGGCGGCGAGCTCTCGGCCATCGCCGAGGACCTCGCGGCGGAGCCGCGGGTGCTCTGCCACCGCGACTACCACTGCCGGAACCTCATGGTGCGGGACGGCCGGCTGGTCGTGATCGACTTCCAGGACGCCCGCCTCGGCCCCGGCACCTACGACCTGGTCTCGCTGCTCCGGGACTGCTACGTCGACCTGCCGGACGAGCTGACCGCCGCGCTGACCCGCCGGTTCCTCGACGCCGTGCCCGCGCAACGGACCGGCGACTTCCAGGCGCGGTTCGACCTGATGTCGGTGCAGCGGCACCTGAAGGCCCTCGGCACGTTCGGTCACCAGGTCGCCCGGCTGGGGCGCGAGCACTTCGCCGAGCCGGTGCCGCGCACCCTCGCCTATCTGCGCCGGGCCCTTCGGGCCTGCCCGCGCTTCGCGCGACTCCGCGAGCTGCTGGCCCCGCACGTGCCCGAGCTCGGCTGACGCCCTCGCCGAGGGGTGCACGACAAGAGAGTGAGACGCCGCCGGGAAAACGACGCCGAGATCGCCCGCCTGACAGTGCCGGGCGCAGTCGTCGCGATTCTGCCGTGCACCCTCGACGAGTTCGGAGACGACTTCCGGGACGACTTCGGAGAGAATCATAAGGAAGCCGGGTAACGCCCTCATGAAGCGCCGACGCATCCGCGACGTCCTCGCCGCCCCGCCCTCCGACACGCCGGTCACCGTCTGCGGCTGGGTCCGCACGAAGAGGACCGCCAAGCGCTTCGCCTTCCTGGCGATCAACGACGGGTCGTCGCAGGACACCCTGCAGCTGATCGCCGACGCGGGCACCCCCGCGTTCGCGGCCCTCGACGACGTGCTGACCGGCGCCGCCGTCCGCGCCCGCGGCGTGATCAAGGCGTCGCCGGGGGCCGGCCAGCGCGTAGAGATGCAGCTCGACGCGCTCGACCTGCTGGGGCCGGCGACGGCCGAGTACCCCCTGCAGAAGAAGGGCCACACCCTCGAGTTCCTGCGGGACATCGGCCATCTCCGCCCCCGCACCAACACCTTCGGCGCCGTCTTCAGGGTGCGCAACGTGCTCGCCGCCGCGGTGCACGAGTTCTTCCAGGGACGGGGGTTCGTCTGGGCCCACACCCCGATCATCACCGGGTCGGACTGCGAGGGGGCCGGCGAGATGTTCCGGGTGGCGGCGCCCGCTTCCGGCGGGGCGGAGTTCTTCGGCCGGCCCGCCCACCTCACGGTGAGCGGGCAGCTCGAGGCCGAGTTCATGGCGATGGCCATGGGCGACGTCTACACCTTCGGGCCGACCTTCCGGGCCGAGAACTCCAACACGTCGAGGCACCTCTCCGAGTTCTGGATGATCGAGCCGGAGATGGCGTTCGCGGATCTCGACGACGACGCCGCCCTCGCCGAGGACTTCCTCAAGGCGATGTGCCGGGCCGCCCTCGAGCGGTGCGGGGCGGAGCTGGCGTTCCTCGAGAAGCACTACGACGCCGCGTCGTCCGCCGCCCTCCACGACCTCGCGGAATCGACGTTCGCGCGCGTCAGCTACACGGAGGCGGCCGACGCGCTGCAGAAGGCGGACGTCGACTTCGAGATCCCCCACGTGTGGGGCCAGGAGCTGGCGTCGGAGCACGAGCGGTACCTGACCGAGCAGGTGTGCGGGGGCCCCGTCATCGTGACGAACTACCCCCGGGCCATCAAGCCGTTCTACATGCGCGTCAACGACGACGGCGAGACCGTCGCGGCCATGGACGTGCTGGCCCCCCGCATCGGCGAGATCATCGGCGGCAGCCAGCGGGAGGAACGGCTGCCGGTGCTGGAGCGGCGCATGGGCGAGCTGGGCCTCGACCCCTCGGAGCTCGCCTGGTACTGCGACCTGCGGCGCTACGGCAGCGCCGAGCACGCGGGATTCGGCCTCGGCTTCGAGCGCCTCGTGCAGTTCGTCACCGGCATGGCCAACATCCGCGACGTCATCCCGTGCCCGCGCGCGCCGGGGACCATCGACTTCTAGCGGTCCCGTCCCCATGGTTCGTGAGACGTGTTCAGGGCCGCTTTCCGAAGAGGAGACGGGAGCATCCGGCCCGTTGACTCATGCCGGTTTCTTCGTCGACAAGACACCGGCGGGCTTCGTCGCCAGCCCGCTCGCTCGATAGGGACCGATCGAGATCGCGGCCGCGCCGCTCGCGGCGACCGGACCGACGAGACAGCCGTCGAGCGGGATCCCGCTTGCATGGCGCGCATCCGGTTCCGAATCACGCGGAGGACCCCGAAGGGAGCTGAACAGCAATGACCAGGCATTCCCGTCTCATCGCGGCCGCGCTCGCGGCCGCCGGCGTCGTCGTCGCGCTCGCGGCCGCCGAGCAGAACCCGGCCGACCGGTTCGCGGGGGTCGAGCTGACCGTCGTACCCGCCGCCGGCAACGTGCACATGCTCACGCGGCCGGGCGGGGGCGGCAACATCGGAGTCTTCGCGGGCTCGGACGGGGTGCTGCTCGTCGACTCGCTGTTCGCGCCGCTCGCCGAGCGGTTGATCGCGGCGGTGCGGACCGTCTCGGACGGCGAGATCCGCTTCCTCGTCAACACCCACGTGCACCCGGACCACATCGGCGGCAACGAGCCGCTGGCGGGCGCCGACGTCCTGATCTTCGCCCACGACAACGTGCGCGTCCGGATGCTCGAGCGACTCCGCTTCCCGCGCCGGGGCGGCAGCTTCGCGCCACCACCGTCGGCCGGGGCGCGGCCCGTCGTGACCTACAACGACACCGTGAGCTTCCACTTCAACGGCGAGGAGGTGCGCGCGTTCCTCGCCCCGCCCGCCCACACCGACGGCGATACCTTCGTGCACTTCCCGGAGTCGGACGTGCTGCACCTCGGGGACGTCTTCCGCACCACGAGCTATCCGATCATCGACGTCTACAACGGAGGCACCCTGGCCGGCACCGTCAAGGCCCTCGAGATCGCGCTCCGGCTCGCGGGCCCCGACACCCGGATCATCCCCGGCCACGGCCTCGAGGTAGTGGGCCGCGACGCCCTCGTCGAGTTCCTCGCCATGATCGTCGACGTCCGCGACCGCGTGCACGACCTGATCTCGGAGGGCCGCAACCTGGACGAGGTCATGGCGGCGGCGCCGACCGACGCCTACGACGCCCGGTGGGGACAGGAGGCGACGTGGACCGCCAACGACTTCGTCCCCATCGTGTACCACGAGCTCGGCGGGGGCTCGCTGTACCGGGGCGGCGAGTAGGCCCGAGGAGCCCGGAGTCGAGCGAGGGTGCTCGCCGCATTCGGACGCGCGGTTTCGGGGCGTGACGGGCGTTGCTCGTACGGCGACCTGCAAGACTTCCCCTGTTCAAGTTTCGGCGCCAAGTTTGAATAGCGCCACGCGCTATTGAAGTAACTTTGACTGGCGCGGGCGAACGTGACGGCAGGACGGCGCATGGGCGTGCTTCCTTGCCTTATCCGGCCCAGGAGCATATCTTGGTCCACTGCAGGACCGGACGCGGACGGTTTCCGGGGTTCATTCCGCAAGGAGAGGCGAAGATGCGCAGGCAATCCATCGTGGCGCTCGCGGCGGCGGCGGTCATGGCGGCGTCGGCGGCCGTGGCGGGGCAGGCCCCCGACGGCTGGACGGCGCCGCGGACGGCGGACGGGCGGCCGGACCTCGGCGGGGTCTGGGCCAGCGACTCGGCGACGCCGCTGCAGCGGCCGGAGGATCTGGGCGACCGGGAGTTCCTCACCGACGAGGAGGTGGCGGCCCTGGCCGCCCACGCGAACGACTACTCCGCGGTCGGGGGCGACGCGGTATTCGGCGAGACGCCGTTCAGGCGGGCGCTGGCCGCCCTGCAGGAGCCCCCCGACGATGGGCAGGCGGGAGCCCGGCCGGCGCGGCGCCGGTCGACGGGCAGCTACAACCAGTTCTGGATGAGCGGCCGCTGGTTCGAGAACCGCACGTCGCTGATCGTCGATCCCCCCAACGGGCGCCTGCCGGCCCGGACCGCCGAGGCGCAGGAACGCGACCAGCGCCGGCGGGAGGCGCGCAACGCGCCGCTCCCGGACCGGCGGCTGACGCTCGCGGAAGAGGTCGCCCGCATCGACCCCGCGATTCGCTGCCGGGGCGGCGGGGCCCTGCTGAGCGGGCGCGGCTACAACAGCACCTACCAGATCTTCCAGAGCGCCGACTACGTCGGGATCCAGATCGAGATGCACCACGACACCCGGCTGATTCCGATCGGCGACGCGGCGCCGGGCCGGGTCGGCCCGGCGACGGCCATGGGCAGCTCGCGCGGCCGCTGGGAGGGTGACACGCTGGTGGTCGAGACCTCCAACCTGTCGCGCGGCGTGGGCGGCTCGACGGCCGACGTGACGATCACCGAGCGGTTCACCCGGGTGGGACCCGAGCTGCTGCAGTACGAGTACACCCTGGACGATCCGTCCACCTGGACCCGGCCGTGGACGGCGCGCGTGTTCATGCGCCCGAGCCCCGGCACCGGGGTCCTCTACGAGTTCGCGTGTCACGAAGGGAACTACGCGATCGAGCACGCATTGCGCAACGAGCGGTATCTCGAGACGCAGGCGGAGCACTAGGAGTCTGCGCCGTAGAACGGCGCGGACTCCTGGGGGGCCAGGGCGGCCGGAGGGTCGGGCCGAAAGCCGGGCGGCGGGGCCACGGTTTCCGCGCCCGGCAGCGGCCGACGCTTGGGGGAGGCGCGGCCCTCGCGCCGCGTCCGCGACCCGCCGCGGGTCGGCCGGATGCGCCGGCCGGTTCGTGGTATCATTGCTCGGTTACGTTCGCGGTAGTGACTCCGAGTGGGCGTTCGCGGCCCACTTTTTTGTTTTTCCGGGACGGATCGTCGTGGGACCTTCCAGGTCGTCGGCCGACCGGCTCGGGGAGATCCGCGCCATCGCGGAGCGGGTCGCGCGCAGCCACGGGCTCGTGGTGTTCGACCTGCAGTTCCGCCGCGAGTCGATCGGCTGGGTCCTGCGCATCGTCATCGACCGCCTCCCGGCGCCGCAGACCGGCACGGAGCACGGCGACAGCGTGACGGTGAGCGACTGCGAGTCGGTGAGCGTGGACGTCAGCGCGGTCCTCGACGTCGAGATGACGTTCGACCACGCGTACACGCTCGAGGTGTCGTCGCCCGGGCTCGACCGGCCGTTGCGGCATCTCGACGACTTCGAGCGGTTCATCGGCCGCCGGGCCCGTATCGTGACGTCCGAGCCGGTCGACGGGCAGCGCTTCGTCGCGGGGCGGATCGCCGCCGTCCGCGATCGGACGATCGTGATCGAGGACGGCGGGGCGACGCGCCTCGTCCCGGAGGCGGCCGTCGCGCGGGCTCGTCTCGAGGTCGAGATGTAGCCGCCGCGCCGCCGGAAGCCGGCCGGCCCGAGGCGCCGCGGCCCGGCGGCGGTGGCCGCCCCGGCGCGGGACGGCGCGTCGGGCGCCGCGGCCCGGACGCGATCTGCCGGGGACCGTCGCAGGGAAGTGCCATGAACAACGTGTTGCAGCAGACCATCGACGCGCTCGCCAAGGAGAAGGGCATCGAGGCGGACATCATCGTCACCGCCATCGAGGACGCCGTGCTGACCGCGTCGCGCAAGTACTACAAGTCGGACGAGAACCTTCGGACCCGGTTCAATCCCGAGACCGGACAGGTGGAGCTGTTCGCGGTCCGGCTGATCGTGGAGCAGGTCTCCGACCCCGCGACCGAGATCGCGTTGGCGGAAGCGCGGGAGCTGTACGGCGACGAGGCCGAGGCGGGCATGGAGATCGAGTTCCCCAAGCCGACCGACATCCTCGGCCGCATCGCCGCCCAGACCGCCAAGCAGGTGATCTTCCAGAAGGTCCGCGAGGCGGAGCGGGAGAACGTCTTCGACGAGTACGGCCAGCGCCTGGGAGAAGTCGTCAACGGCCTCGTCAAGCGCTTCGAGAGCGGTGACATCATCGTCGAGATCGGCCAGGTCGAGGCCCTGCTGCCGCGGCGCGAGCAGTCCCGGGCGGAGAACTACACCACCGGCGACCGCGTGAGGGCGGTCATCAAGGAAGTCAACAAGAACACGAAGGGCCCGCAGATCATCCTGTCGCGCACCGATCCCGTCCTGCTCATCAAGCTCTTCGAGCAGGAGGTGCCGGAGATCTACGACGGCACCGTCGTCATTCGGGGCGCGGTGCGCGAGGCCGGCGACCGGGCCAAGGTGGCGGTCGCGTCGCGCGAACGCGACGTCGATCCCGTCGGCGCCTGCGTCGGCATGAAGGGCACGCGGGTGCAGGCCATCATCCGGGAGCTGCGCGGGGAGAAGATCGACATCGTCGAATGGTCCGACGACGCCACCTCCTTCGTGACGAACGCCATCAGTCCGGCCCGCGTGCAGCGCGTGTCCGTCGTGGACGACGCCGAGCGGGTCATCGAGGTCGTCGTCGAGGACCGGCAGCTTTCGCTGGCGATTGGCAAGAAGGGGCAGAACGTCCGGCTCGCGGCCAAGCTCGCGGGCTGGAAGATCGACATCAAGAGCGAGGAAGAGAAGCGCCGGGAGGTCGAGGCGCAGTTCGACGAGCTGGGGGTCGAGCCGGCGCCGTTGTCCGTGCCCGGGCTCGATCAGGCCATGGTGGAGAAGCTCAACGCGGCCGGCATCGAGACCGTGGAGAGCATGATCTCGGCCTCGGCCGCCGAGCTGAGCAACGTGCTCGGGGTTTCGGAAGGCGCGGCCGAGGCGCTCCGCCTGGATGCGGAGGCGGCCACCATGGCGGCGGGCGGGGCCGTGGGCACCGGCGTGACCGAGGCGGTTCCCCAGGACGGCATCGAGCCGGTCGCCGGCCCCACCGCCGAGGACCCGGGTCTCGAGTTGGCCCCGGTGGCGGGGAACGACGGAAACGTGGCCGAGCCCGGTCACGACGCCCCGGGCGGCGAATGAGGACTCCCGGCTCGGCCGGTGGCGGACGGCCTGCTCCCGTCCCGGACGGGAAGTGGCGAACGGGAACGCGCGGACACCGAAGACAGAGGACAGACTTTGGCAACGATCCGGATCTACAAGGTCGCCGAAGTGCTCGGGATACCGAGCCAGGAAGTGATCGACCTCCTTGGCCGCGAACACGGCATCGAAGTCAAGAGTGCATCGAGCACCATCGAAGAGATCGTCGCCCGGGAGTTCGCCAAGCGCATCGCCCGCGAGCGTGACCTGAACCTGCCGGGAGGACGCCTGTTCTCCGGGGCCTCCGCCTCTTCGGGCCGCAAGGGCGCCAGGGCCGCCAAGGCGCAGGAACCGGCCCTGCGGCCGAGACTGGGTCCGCCACGACTCGTGAAGTCGCCGCGTCCCCCCGCGCCGCCGCCGGCCGGCGCGGAGTCGGACGAGACCCCGGCCGCGGTCCCGGCCGCGCCGCCGGTCGCCGTCGCGCCACCGCCGTCGACGCCTCCCGCCGCCGCGCCGCCGACGTTGCGGACGGCGCCCGCCACCGCGCGGCCGACGTTGCGGACGGCGCCCGCCGCCGCGCCGCCGACGTTGCGGACGGCGCCCGCCACCGCGCGGCCGACGTTGCGGACGGCGCCCGCCACCGCGCGGCCGGCAGCCCGCGTCCCCGCGGCGGTCGAGACCCCCCCGCCGGCGGCCGAGCCGCCCGCGGGGGCGGCCCCCGCGCCCGCGGGGGCAACCCGGCCCGCCACTGCGCCCGGCGCCGCCGCGGGCCCGGCCGTAGTCGACCCCGCCGCCGACAAGTCACCGGTCGCGCCGGTCGAGGCGCCGGCGCCGACGTCGAAGCCCCCGGCGGCGCCGGCCGAGCCGCCACCCGTCGCGGCCGAGCCACCCGTCGCGGTCGAGCCGGCGGCGCAGATCGAGCCGGCGGCAGCGCCGGCCGAACCGGCCGCCCCCGCCACCGCGGAGACACCGGCCGTCCCCGCCGCAGCGGCCACCGTGGCCGAGCCGGTCCCGGCCCCGCCGCGGCCGGAGGCACCGGCCCCGAGGGCCGCGGCCGCCGCCGCGGCGGCGCGGCCTTCGACCGGCGGGATCCGCCCGACGGGGCGGTTGGTGCCCTCGACGCTCAGGCTCCGCATCGAGGAGCAGGCCCCGTCGCTGACGCCGAAGACCATCCCGGCGCCGCCGCCGAAGGCGCCGCCGGGCCCGACCCGCCGGCCGGGCCCGCCGTTGGCGGCCCGCCCGGGCGGCCCGCCGCGGCCGAGACCCGGCTCGCGGCCGATCGCACCGGCTCCGTCACGGCCGAGCGCCCCGCTGGGCGGCCCCCGTCCGCTGCCCTCGCAGCCGGTCCGCTCCCCCGGGACCAGGCCCGCCGCGCCCGCCGTCGGATACCGGCCCGCGTACCGGCCGCCGCCGCGGCCCCCCGGCGGGAGGAAGCGGCGGCCGCCGCGCCCGTCGACCCCGTACACGCCGGCGCCCCCGCCGCCGATCACGCGCACGATCTCGCTGGCCGAGGGCATGACCGTCAAGGACCTCGCCGAGAAGCTGGACCTGCGGGCCAAGGACGTCCTCAAGAAGCTCATCGAGCGCCGGTTGATGATGACCATCAACACGACGCTCGACACCGAGACGGCCACGATGGTGGCGCGCGAGTTCGGGGCCGACGTCGAGATGCGCTCGTTCGAAGAGGAGATGCTGGAGGTCGAGACCACCGCAGCCCACGACGAGGACTTCTCGTCGCGGGCGCCCGTCGTCACCGTGATGGGCCACGTCGACCACGGCAAGACGACCCTGCTCGACGCGATCCGCGACTCGCGGGTCGCCGAGCGGGAGGCCGGCGGCATCACCCAGCACATCGGCGCCTACGCGGTGAAGATCAACGAGCGGAAGATCGTCTTCCTCGACACCCCCGGCCACGAGGCGTTCACCCTGATGCGGGCGCGCGGCGCGCGGGTCACCGACATCGTCATCCTCGTGGTGGCGGCCGACGACGGGGTCATGCCCCAGACGCGTGAGGCCATCGACCACGCCAAGGCCGCCGACGTGCCCCTCATCGTCGCCATCAACAAGATCGACAAGGCGAACGCGAACACGGACCGGGTCAAGACGGAGCTGTCCGAGCTCGGGCTGACGGCGGAGGACTGGGGCGGCAAGACGGTCACCGTCGAGGTGTCCGCCAAGCAGCAGAAGAACCTCGAGCTGCTGCTGGAGATGATTCTGCTCGTCACCGATCTGGGCGAGCTCAAGGCCAATCCCAAGCGGAGCGCGAGCGGCACCGTGCTCGAAGCCAAGATCGACCGCGGCCGCGGGCCGGTGGCCACGATCCTCGTCAAGGACGGCACCCTCCGCATCGGAGACAACTTCATCGCCGGCCCCATCGTCGGCAAGGTCCGCGCCCTCATCGACGACCGCGGCCAGCCGCAGAAGGAAGCCGGTCCATCGAGCCCCACCGAGGTCCTGGGGCTGACCGGGCTGCCGCAGCCCGGCGACACGTTCCAGGCGGTGGCGGACGCCGCCAAGGCCCGGCAGATCGCGATGCTGCGCCAGGGCCAGGCCAAGGAGAAGACCCTCGGCGAGAAGGGCGGACGCCTGACCCTCGAGTCGCTCCAGCAACAGATCGCCGAGGGCGGCACCCGGGAGCTGCCGATCATCGTCAAGGCCGACGTCCAGGGCTCGGCCGAGGTCCTCGCCGACGCCCTCGGCAAGCTCGGCGACGAACGCGTCAAGGTCCGCCTGCTCAGCAGCGGGGCCGGCGCCATCAACGAAGGCGACGTGGTCTTCGCGGCGGCGTCCAACGCCGTCATCGTCGGCTTCAACGTCCGCCCCGACCGCAACGCGGCGGTCATGGCCGAGCGGGAACACATCGACATCCGCCTCCACCGCGTCATCTACGACGTGACCGAGGAGGTCAAGAAGGCGATGGCCGGCCTCCTCGAGCCGACCGTCAAGGAGATCCAGGTCGGGCAGGCGCAGGTGCGGGACGTGTTCAAGGTGCCGAAGTTCGGCGCCGCGGCCGGCTGCCTCGTGGTCGAGGGCAAGATCAGCCGATCGGGCGAGACGCAGGCGCGGCTGCTGCGCGACAACGTCGTCATCCACGAGGGCCGCATCGGCTCGCTCCGCCGGTTCAAGGACGACGTGAACGAAGTGAAGAACGGCCTGGAGTGCGGGATCGCCTTCGAACGCTACGCCGACATCAAGGTCGGCGACGTGGTCGAGGTGTTCTCGACGGAGACGATCGCGGCCACCGTGTAGGAGTCTGCAAGCGGAGGCCGCGGCGCGACCGTGCGGTCGCGTTCGGCGAGGATTGGCGGGCCGGCCGTCCGCGGCGGGACCGCGCGCCTCGCCCCGGCCCCGGAAGCTCGCACCGTCATCCCATGATCGTCGGACTGCTTTCGATCGAGCTGCATCTGGCCGGCGCGCGCTCGTTGAAGGACAAGCGCGCCACGCTCCGGCGGCTCAAGGATCGGGTGCGACGCCTCAACGTGGGGCTCGCCGAGGTCGACCATCACGATCTGCACCAGCGCGCGGGCCTCGGGGTGGTTGCCGTCGGCGTCGACCGGGAGGTCGCCGAACGCACCCTCGAAGGGGTCGTCACCGAGATCGACCGCATCGAGCCGGGCCTGATCGTGCGCAGCGAGGTGGAGTGGCTGCTCTGAGCGACGCCGCCCGGCAGCCCGTGGTGGAACCCCGCGGTTGCCCCGAGAGCAGCGAGCCGCCCGCCTGACAAGGTGTGGGAGGGCGCATTCCACCACCGGCTGCTGGAAGCAGCGGCCGCCGAGGCCGGCCCGAAGACGAAGCCATGCCATCTTCCCGTCCCGAACGCGTCGGCGAGCAGGTACGCGCCGAGCTGTGCGCGTTGCTGCGAACGTCGGCCTCCGACCCCGCGCTCGCGTTCGTCACGGTGACGCACGTCCGGATGACCCGCGACCTGCAGCACGCGCGCGTGTACTACACGACCCCCGGCGACGCGGCGGAGCGCCGGCAGACCGGCCGCGGCCTGCGCCGCGCGGCGTCGTTCCTGCGCGGCGGGCTCGGCCGCCGGCTCCGCCTCCGGCACGTGCCGGATCTGACCTTCGTGCATGACGACTCGATCGAGCGGGAGCAGCGGATCGCGCACGTGCTCGAGGAGCTGCGCCTCGAGCGGCCGGCGTCGCCGGAACCGCCCGATTCGTCCGATGTCCCCGAATGACCAGACCCCCTGCTGAACGCGCCCGGGTTCGGGACCGCCTGCTCGCCGGAACCCGCTTTCTCGTCACCTCGCACGCGCGGCCGGACGGCGACTCGCTCGGTTCCCAGCTCGCGCTGGCCGAGGCGCTGATCCAGCTCGGCAAGGAGGTCCGGCTCGTCAACGCCGACCCGCCGCCGACCCGCTACGCGTTCCTCCCCGGAGCCGCCGCGATCGAGGTCTCCGGGTCGGTGGAGGACGGCGCGGACACCGCGGTCGTCCTCGAGTGCGGCACCCTCGGCCGGACCGAGGTGTCCGGACTCGCGGGCCGGCCCATCGTCAACATCGATCACCACGCCGGCAACACCGGGTACGGCGCCGTCAACTGGTGCGACGAGTCGGCGTGCGCGTGCGGCGAGCTGGTGTTCGAGCTCATCGAGGCCCTGGGCGCGAAGCTGACGCCATCGATCGCCACCAACGTCTACGTCGCCATCCTCACCGACACCGGATCGTTCCGGCACGCCAACATCACGGCGCGGACGTTCGACATCTGCCGTAGCATCGCCGACGCCGGGGTCGACGCGGCGGCAGTCGCCGCGCGCGTGTTCAACAACGGCAGCCTGGGGCGGCTGCGGCTGACGGGTCGGGTGCTCGACCGGATGCAGCTCGAGGCCGGCGGCCGCATCGCGGTCCTCGCCGTCGACGAGGCGATGCTGCAGGAGACCGGCTGCGATGCGGACGACCTCGAGGGCGTCGTCAACCTGCCCCTGGCCGCCGGCGGGGTAAAGGCGGTGATCCTGCTGAAGGCCCTCGGCGACGGCCTGCGCGTCAGCCTGCGTTCGAAGGACGAGATCGACGTCCGGCGCGTCGCGGTGTCGTTCGGCGGCGGCGGACACCGCAACGCCGCGGGGCTGACCATCGAGGCCCCCGCCCCGGACGTCACGGCCCGGCTCGTGGCCCGGGTGGCGGCGGCGATTGCGGAGTCCCTTCCGGCGTGAGCACCGCGCAGGCGCTCGCCGGCATCCTGGTCGTCGACAAGCCCGCCGGCCCGACGTCGCACGACGTCGTGGCGGTGGCGCGGCGGGCCCTCGCGTGCCGGAAGGTGGGCCATCTCGGCACCCTCGATCCGCTGGCCACCGGGGTGCTGCCCCTCGTGGTGGGGCGGGCGACCCGGCTCGCCTCGCTGTACTCCGGCGCCGGCAAGCAGTACGACGCGGTCGTTCGGCTGGGCCTGACCACCGACACCGGCGACATCGCCGGCGACGTCGTCGGGGGCCGCGACGCGGCCGACCCCGCCGCGCCGGGTCCCGCGCCGTCGGCCGCGGCCGTCGAAGAGGCCGCGGCCGGCTTCGTCGGTTCCTATCTGCAACGCCCGCCGGCGGTGTCGGCCAAGAAGATCGCGGGCGTGCGCGCCTACGATCTCGCGAGACGACAGCGTCCGGCCGAGCCCGCGCCGGTGCGCGTCACCGTCGACGCGTTGACGGTGCTGTCCATCGACGGCGCGAGGGTGAGGTGCCGCATCGCCTGCTCGAGCGGCTTCTACGTGCGTGCGCTGGCCCGCGACCTCGGCGAGGCGCTGGGCTGCGGGGCCTGCCTCGAGGCCCTGCGGCGCGAACGGCACGGCCGGTTCACCCTGGACGGCGCGGTGCCGCTGGCCTGTCTCGTCGAAGAGAGAGCGGCCGCGGCGGCGCGCCTGATCGCCCTGGACGACCTGCTTCCGGAGCTGCCCGGCGTCGTCGTCAACGATCGCGGGGCGCGCCGGGCCGCGCACGGCAACCCCCTCGCCCCCCCGGACATCGAGCCGGCCCGGGGCGGGACGCCGGCGGCGGCCGGGGCGCGGGTCAGGGTGCTGGGCGCCGGCGGCCGGCTCCTGGCCATCGCCGAGCCCGTCCCGGGCGGGGCTTTGCATCCCAAGATCGTTCTAGTGTAGGATTGCTCGGTTGACCAGAGGGATGAAATCGCCGGGGACGATTGCGGCTTGGAGCACGGGACTGCTGAGCCACCTCCTGTATCGTTGGCATCTGGACCCCAGACCGGAGTGATCGGCAGTGGTGCTACAGAAGGATCAGAAGACCGAGCTCATCGGTTCGTATCGAGTTCATCAGACGGACACCGGCTCGCCCGAGGTGCAGGTCGCTCTGTTGAGCGAGCGTATCAGCTATCTGACCGAGCACTTCAAGATCCACGCAAAGGACCACCACTCGCGCCGGGGGCTGCTGAAGCTGGTCGGACAGCGGCGACGACTCCTCGACTACCTCAAGTCGAAGGACTCGGGGCGCTATACCGATCTGATCCGCCGGCTGGGACTTCGCAAATAGGCGGAGACGGCCCCGGTCTCGCTGCCGGTTCTTCCCCTCGCTCGTCTCCTCGCCGCTGGCAGTCCGAGGCAGAACCCCGCGTTGCACCGAGACCGGCGAGGGCGCCAGCGGGCTGAAAGACGCCCGTGAGCCTGACAAGGCGTGACGAGGCGGGCATGTTGGGCATATGTGACCGAGGCACAACGCACCCGGGAGTCTGCGACGTGAACGCCGCAGAATCGCGGCAGGCACGGTTGGGCGGCAATCGGAGCCGAAGGCGACGCTTGCCGAGCGCGGGCAGGATGCATCGCCGGTCGAATGCCGCGGGGTTTCTGCCCCGGGCTGCCCAGGTTGCGCACTGGAGTGGATGATGTTTACAGGCGAAGTGAATGTCGGCGGTCGTCCCCTGACCCTCGAGACCGGCCGGTTGGCCAGGCAGGCGAACGGCTCGGTGGTGGTCCGGTACGGCGACACCATGGTCCTCGTCACCGCGTGCTACGCGCCCGGCGAGCGCGAGGGGATCGACTTCCTCCCGCTGACCGTCGACTACCGGGAGAACACCTACGCCTCGGGGCGCATCCCCGGCGGGTTCTTCAAGCGCGAGGGCAAGCCCCCGGAGAAGGAGGTCCTGACGAGCCGGCTGATCGACCGGCCGCTCCGGCCGCTCTTCCCCGGCGGCTGGCATCGCGAGACGCAGGTCGTGGCCTTCGTCATCTCCGCCGACACCGACAACGACTCGGACGTCCTGGCCCTGACCGGGGCCTCGGCCGCCCTCGCCGCCTCCGAGATTCCCATGGCGGCGACCATCGCGGCGGTCCGGGTGGGCATGCTCGACGACCAGATCATCATCAACCCGACCTACGACCAGCGCCGGCGGGGCCGGCTGGACCTGGTGGTGGCGGGCAGCCGGGACGCCCTCGTCATGGTCGAGGCCGGGGCGCAGCAACTGTCGGAAGCGGAGATGATCGACGCGCTGGACGCCGGCCACGAGGCCATCCGCGGCATCATCGACGAGATAGGCAAGCTGGCCGAGGCGGCCGGCAAGCCGAAGCTGAGCGTCGGGACGAAGGCGCTCGCCCCCGATCTGGTCAGCGAAACGGAGAACGCGTTGCGCGGCCCCCTCGCCGACGCCATGCGCATCCGCGACAAGCTCGAGAACTATGCCGCCGTCGACCGCGTGCTCGACGACCACCTGGCGACCGTGCCGGACGATGACGCCGAACGCCGCGGCGACGTCAAGACCATCTTCAAGGGCCTGAAGGAGCGCGTGCTCCGGGACGAGGTCCTCGAACGCGGGCAACGGCTGGACGGCCGCGCGTTCGACGAGATCCGGACCATCACCGCGGACGTCGGCATGCTGCCGCGCACCCACGGCTCGGCCGTGTTCACCCGCGGCGAGACCCAGGCCCTGGTCACCGCGACCCTCGGCACCGCCGACGACAAGCAGAAGGTCGAGCTGGTCGACGGCGAGATGTACCGCCGGTTCATGCTGCACTACAACTTCCCGCCCTTCTCGGTGGGCGAGGTCAAGTTCCTGCGCGGCCCCGGCCGGCGCGAGATCGGCCACGGCAACCTCGCCGAGCGCAGCCTGCTGCCGGTGCTGCCCGGCGAAGAGACGTTCCCCTACACGATACGGGTGGTCTCCGACATCCTGGAGTCGAACGGGTCGTCGTCGATGGCCTCGGTGTGCGGCGGCACGCTCGCCATGATGGACGCGGGGGTCCCCCTCGACGCGCCGGTGGCGGGCGTGGCCATGGGCCTGATCGTCGACGAGGCCACGGGGCGCCACGCCGTGCTCAGCGACATCGCCGGGGCCGAGGACCACTACGGCGACATGGACTTCAAGGTGGCGGGCACCGCCTCGGGCATCACCGCCCTGCAGATGGACATCAAGATCGGCGGCATCACCCCCGCCATCATGCGCGAGGCGCTCGAGCAGGCCCGGGCGGGCCGGCTGCACATCCTCGAGCGCATGCGCGCCACCCTCCCGGACCCCCGCTCGAACATCTCGACCTTCGCCCCCCGCATCGTCACCATCAAGATTCCCGTCGACAAGATCCGCGACGTCATCGGGCCCGGGGGCAAGACCATCCGCAGCATCATCGAGCGCACCGGGGTGCGCATCGACGTCGAGGACGACGGCACCGTCAACGTGGCGTCGAACGACGACGAGTCGGCCCAGCGCGCGCTCTCGATCATCGAGGAGCTCACCGCGACCCCCGAGCTCAACAAGTCGTACCTGGGCACGGTGCAGCGCATCACCGACTTCGGAGCGTTCGTCGAGGTGCTGCCGGGCGTCGACGGCCTCCTGCACGTCTCGGAGATCGCGCACTACCGCGTCAAGGACGTGCGGGACGAGCTCAAGGAAGGCGAGCAGGTGCTCGTGAAGGTGATCAACGTCGACCCGTCGGGCAAGATCCGGCTGAGCCGCAAGGCGCTGCTCGACAAGCCGGCCGGCGCGCCGGAGGCCGGCAGCCGGCGGGAACGCCAGCCGAGCTAGTGGACCGTCCGGCAGAAGGCTGTCGATGCCGCGGGGCGTTTCCGTAGCTGCTGCCGCCGCAGGTCGGCGACAGGACGGCAAGCCGGCTCCGGGACAGTCCTCCTGGGGTCGGTCGGGCGCCAGGCGGAGCCGAAGGCGCCGATTGGCGGGCCGGCCCCTACGCCTGCAGCTGCACCGAGACCAGCTTCGAGACCCCCGGCTCCTCCATCGTCACCCCGTAGAGACGATCGGCGATCTCCATCGTCTTGCGGTTGTGGGTGACGAGGATGAACTGCGTCTCCGACTGCATCCCCCGCAGCATCTCCACGAAGCGGCCGATGTTGGCCTCGTCGAGAGGCGCGTCGATCTCGTCGAGCAGGCAGAACGGGCTCGGCTTGAACTTGAAGATCGCAAACATCAGGGCCATCGCGGCCAGCGCCTTCTCGCCCCCGGACAGGAGCTGAATGCTCTGCAGGCGCTTGCCGGGCGGCTGGGCGATGATGTCGATGCCGCTCTCCAGCAGATCGGTCTCGTCGAGCAGGACCAGCCCCGCCCGACCGCCGCCGAACAGGGTGGAGAAGGTCAGCTGAAAGTGGGTGTTGATGGCGTCGAACGCCTCGCGGAACCGCTCGCGCGTCGTCTTGTTGATCCGGGTGATGGCGTCGACGGTCGCGTCGATCGACTCCACCAGGTCCTTCCGCTGCGCGGTCAGGAACTCGTACCGCTCGTCGAGGTCGTCGAACTCCTCGATGGCCATCATGTTCACGGGCCCGAGGCGCTCGATCTTCTCCCGCAGGCGCGCCGTGGTCTCCTCGATGTCGACCGCCGCCTCGCCCGCGCCGGCTGACCCGGCCCCCGGCTCCGCCGCGGTCCCCTCCGCGGGTGCGGCGGCGGCCGCGCCGTCGCCGCCTTCCGAGGCCTCGTCGTCCTCCTCCGGTCCGCCCTCCTCGTCCGGCCCGCCGGCGGCCCGGCCCGCGTCGGCGAGGCCCTCCCGCTCGATCTGCTCCGCCCGCGCCGAGACCTCGTCGAGGGTCGACTGAAGCGTGTCCCGGCACGTCTCCGCCAGGTGGTCGAGATCGCGCTCGGCAGTGGCGCGGGCGAGATCGATCGCCGCCGACTCGCCGCGCCGTTCCTCGAGGGCGGCGCGCGCCTGCCGCGCCGCGCCGTCCTCCGTCTCGAGGCGGCCGCGCAGGTCGAGGACCTGCTCGTCGGCCTCGCGGACGTGCTCCCGCAAGTCGGACAGCTTCACGACCTCGCCGTCGAGCTGCCCCTCCGACTCGGCCACCGAGGCGATCAGCGCTTCTCGCGCGGCGGCGACCCGCGCGTGCTCGGCGCCGCGATGATCGAGCCGCTCCTCGAGCTCGCGGTTGGCGCGCTCGATGCGCGTGACGCCGGTCTCGAGCGCGGAGACCCGCTCGACCAGCGCCGCGTGTCCGGCCTTCACCTCGGCCACGTCGCGCCGCAGGCGCTCGATCGACTCCCGCCCGTCGAAGACCCGGCGCTGCGCCGCGGCCAGCCGCTCGTCGGCGACGCGCTGCTCGCCCTCGAGCCGCTCTATTGACACGCGCGCCTCGTCGCGGCGTGCTTCGAGGCCGGCGCGTTCCTCGCCCAGCGTGCGACGCTCGGTGTCGATGAGCTCCTGCTTCCGGGCAAGGCGCCGCAACGCCTCCGCCGCCGCCGTCCGCTGCATGTCGTGGCCCAGCATGGTCTTCTCGTGCTGATGCCGCTGTTGCTGCAGCTCGCCGAGGGCGGTCTCGGCCGCCGCGACCGTCGCGTCGCGCTCGGCGACGGCGGCGGCGAGGTCCTTCACCGCGGCTTCCTCGGCCGCGATCCGCGTCTCGAGCTCGCGGATCTCGCGCTTGGTGGCCAGAATGCCGAGCGCCTCCGCCTTGGCGCCGCCGTCCACCCGCCCCGCTCCGCGGAACACGTCGCCCTCGGGGGTGGCCACGGGCGCGTCGGTCAGTCCGGCCACCGCCGCCGCCGCGTCGAACGACGGCGCCAACCAGTGGCCGGCGATCGCGGCGCGGACTGCGTCCGCGCCCGGACCGGCGACCTCCACCACGCGGGCCACCGGGTCGACGGAAGCCGCCGGGGCCCCGGGGACGCGGGCCGCCCGGTCGACGGCGTCCGCGACCAGGAACCCGACCCGGCCGGCGCCGCGGCCCCGCACGAACGCGATGCCCGCCTCCGCATCGGACCGGGACGGGACGACGACGTGCTGCAGCAGATCGCCGAGGCAGGCCTCGACCGCCCGCTCGCGGCCCGGCGCCACCTCCAGGTGGTCGGCCACCGAGCCCAGGTGGCGCACCCCGGCCTCTTCGGTCGACAGCAGCAGCCGCGCCGCTTCGGTGTAGCCGGCGCGGGTCGCCTCGAGGTCACGCAGCGAGGTCAGCCGGCCGGTCAGGCCCGCCAGCCCCTGCTCGCGCCCGCGCAGGTCGCGCTCGATCCCCTCGCGATCGCGGCGCACGGAGACCAGCTCTGCCTCGCGCTCGGCGCAGGCCGACCGGACCCGTTCGAGGGCCGCCTTCGTCTCCCGCTCCGCGGTGTCGAGGCGCGCCCGCTCGGCCTCGATCTCCCGGGACTCGATGGCGAGATCCGCGGCCTCGGCGTCGAGCTTGGCCAGGGACCCTCCCAGCTTCTCGTGGCTGGTCGACGCGTGCTCGACGGCGTGCTGCAGCGCGGTGGCCGCGTTCACGGCCGCGAACACCTCGCTCCGGGCCGCCTCGACGTCGCCCTCGAGCCCGTCCAGCGCGCGCTGGGCCTGCGCGAGCTCGTCCTCCCTCGCCTGCAGGCCGGCCCCGACCTCGTCGCGCTCGGTGCCGCAACGGCGCGCCTCCTCGATCTGGGCGTCGAGCTCGTTCCGGGCCGGGTCGCGCCGCGACCGCAGGGCCTCGACCTCGCCCGCGATCTCGCCGAGCGAGTCGGCCAGCGTCTCGATCTGCCGGCGGTCGAACGTCAACTGCTGCTGCCGCCGCTCGACCGCGAGGTCGAGCGCGTGGGCGGCGTCGCGGCTGCCCGTGGCCGCGCTCTCGGCCTCCGTGAGCTCGATCTGGCAGCGCTCGCGGTCTCCCTCGACCGTCGCCACCCGCGCCGCCGCCGCCTCCTCGACCTCGCGCGCCGCCTCGAGCCGGGTGCGGGCGGACGAGAGGTCCGCGACGAGCACGCGGTGCCGCCGCGCGAAACCCAGCGTCTCCCACCGCCGAAGCTCCTCGCGCAGCCGGCGATAGCGGCGGGCCTTGGCCGCCTGGCGCTTGAGCGACCGCCGCTGCTTCTCGACCTCGTAGACGATGTCGTCGACCCGCGTCAGGTTCTGCCGGGCCGAGTCGAGCTTGAGCTCGGCCGCCCGCCGCCGGGTCTTGTACTTGGTGACGCCGGCCGCCTCCTCGAGGAGCTGCCGCCGTTCCGTCGGCCGTGCGCCCAGGATCTGGCCGATCTTGCCCTGCTCGATCACGGCGTAGGCCTTGACGCCGACGCCCGAGTCCATCAGCAGGTCCTGGATGTCCCGCAGGCGGCAGATCCGGCCGTCGATCAGGTACTCGCTCTCGCCCGACCGGTAGAGGCGGCGGCCGACCTCGATGTCGCGCGTGATGAGCGGCAGGAGGTCGTCGATGTCCGCGTCGTCCGACGGCGGGTCGGCGGCGTCCGCGGCAGGGGGCACGTCGGCCAGCGCGGCGGGCGGCACGGAGACCGTACGCAGGTCCGGATCGGGGCCGCCGACCTGTCCCGGAGCGGCCGCCACCTGGGCGAGGTACAGCTTGACCTCGGCCGTGCCGATGGGCTTGCGGGCGTCGCTTCCCGCGAAGATGACGTCCTCCATGCGCTCGCCGCGCAGGCTCTTGGCGCTCTGCTCGCCGAGGACCCACGTGATGGCGTCGATGACGTTGCTCTTGCCGCAACCGTTGGGGCCGACGATGGCGGTGACGCCGTCGTCGAACACCAGGTTGGCCCGTTCGGGGAAGCTCTTGAACCCGGAGATGGCGAGCTGCTGCAGTCGCATGGGGATGCCGTACACCAAAACAGCCGCCCGAAAACGGGGCACGGATATCACCCCTTTTCGAGCGGCTGGGAACGCTGCGAAAAGACCGACGCTCTGCGAACGCCGTCACGAGCCGCCCGCGCTACGTGGATCGGACGGCTCGCCGGCAGTGTACCAGGAGCGCGTCCGGCGGGCAAGCGACGCCGCGCCGGCTCTCGGCACGGGGCGCCGCTCGCCCTCCAGTCAATCGCCGCGTGTGCGGCGCGAGCTCCTCGCCGCCAATCGTCGCGTGCGGCTCCGCGGCGGCGCGAGCTCCTACTGGCCCGCCGCCACCGCCGCGCCGCCCCGCCGCGACCTCCGCAGCAGGCGCTCCGCCTCGGGAAACAGGCTCAGGGCGAGCTGGGCCTGGGGATCGGCGCCGACGAGGTTGCGGCGCGCCTCCTCCACGCTGAAGAGGGCCAGATCGATCTCGTACCGCATCATCGCCCTGATGAAGACGATGTCCGCGTCGAACGCCTCGTCGTCGATGGTCAGTCGCCGCTCCTCGAGCTGCGCGCGGAACGCGCCCATCATGGCGTCGTCGATCGCGTAGCCGGGTGAGAGCCGCTGACGGCCCTCGCCCTGGTCCTCGATGCGGGTGTCGCCCTCGGCCGAGAAACGCTCGGCGAACGTGGCGAACTCCTGCCGCGCGAACAGCAGACGCCCGAACCGCGAGGGATCGAACCCTTCGATGGGCCCGGCGAGATGGCGGTCGGGCTCGATGCCGCCGCCGCCGTACACCGCGCGGCCGCCCTCGGTCAGCCGCCGCTCGCTCGGGTCGGGCTCGGCCCGCTCCTGGTCGCGCAGCGCGTAGGTCAGGTACTCGTCGAAGGTCCCGTCCCAGGGCCGCTGGATCATGCGCCCGCTCGGGGTGTAATAGCGCGCCGTCGTCAGCGCGAGGCCGGCCTCGCGGCCCACCCGGTAGACCGACTGCACCAGCGCCTTGCCGAACGTCGTCTCGCCGACGATGAGCCCGCGGTCGTGATCCTGGACCGCCCCGGACACGATCTCGGCCGCGCTCGCGCTCTGGCGGTTGACGAGGACCACGAGGGGGATGTCGACGTGGCCGCCGTCCTCGCGGGCGTTGTAGTCCTGGTCGGAGTTCTGTATCCGGCCGCGGGTATAGACGATGAGCTCGCCCCGCGGCAGGAACTGGTTCGACACCCGGATGGCCTGGTCGAGCGGCCCCCCGGGGTTGTCCCGCAGGTCGAGCAGCAACTGCTCCATGCCGAGACCGTCGAGCTTCCGGAGCGCCTGCCGCAACTCGCGCGAGCTGGTCTCCGAGAAGTCGCCCAGAAGCACGTACCCGGTGGCGTCGTCGACCATGAACGCCGCCTTGACCGTGGGTATGTGGATTTCGTCCCTCTCGACCTCGAGATCGATCAGCTCGTCGTAGCCCCGCCGCCGGATGGACACCATGACGGTGCTGCCCTTGGGGCCGCGGAGCTGCCTGACGGCGTCGTCGCTGGTGAAGCCGCTGGCGTCCTCGCCCTCGATGCGCGCAATCACGTCCCCGCGCCGGATGCCCCGGCGGTACGCGGGCGACCCCTCGAAGAGGCTCATCACCGTGATGTCGCCGTTGATGACGTTGATGGAGATGCCGAGCCCGTAGTAGCGCCCCCCCTGCCGCTCGCGGAGGCGGGCGTAGTTGCGCGGGTCCATGAAGTTGGAGTGCGGGTCGAGCCGCTGCAGCATGCCCGCCGTCGCCCGGTAGACGAGCTGCTCGGAGTCGACCTCGCCGACGTACGTGGTCTCGACCGCCGCGAGGGCCGTCGAGAACACCTCGTACTGCTCGTCGAGACGGTCCTGGCCCGCCAGCACGCGCCCGCCGAAGAATCCGCCCAGCACCGCGGACCCGACCACGACCGCCACCGCCATCGTGAGAGTTCGCCTTCCAGTCATGGCTAGATGCTAACAGAAACCGGGCGGGATGCCGCACCAATCGGCGCCGGCCGGCAGGGAGAACATGCCGGCGAACCACACCGGCGAGACGAACCCGGACCGGGAACCGCCGCGCGGCATCTCCGCGAGGGGGCGTCGTGGGCAGTTAACACACTGTACAGGAACGACTTGCGCCACGAATCGCGAGGCTCGCGGCTTGACCGTTTCGGCGGCTCGTTCCTATAATGGCGAGTCTGGGTCTTGTGTCACACCGCCGCCCTTCCCGTGGCACGGCCGCGGTGTCGGCGCCATCCGGCACGCCCGCTGCAAGGAGCGCGATCATGATCGGTTCGATCGGAACGATGGAGTTGGTCGTCATTCTGGTCATCGCCCTGATGGTGTTCGGGCCGCGCAAGCTGCCGGAGCTCGGCCGCTCGATCGGCAAGAGCCTGGGCGAGTTCAAGCGCGCGTCGAACGATCTCCGCCATACCCTCGAGGACGAGATCCACGTGGAGGAGCACGCCCGGCGCGAGACCGCCAAGCCCGCCCCGGCGCCCGCGCCCGCCCCGGCCCGCGCGAACACCCGCGACCCGGACCCGGTGCCCAATACCCTGGGACAGGAGTTCGACCCGGAAGCGACGCCCGCGAGCGAGACCGCCGCGCCAGCGCCGACCCCGGCCGCTGCGCCCGCGCCGACCCCGGCCGCCGCCGCGACCGACCCGCACCAGGAGCAGCCCGGCACGGTCTGATCGAATCGAAACCATGGCCACGTCCGCGGTCCCCGTTCCCGACTCCCCGGAGCCGGACCCCGAAACCCAGCTCGCGACCCAGCCCGACGACGAGCGCCCGGAGCTCGACGAGAACGAGCTCGACGGCGCCGGCGGACGGATGTCGTTCCTCGACCATCTCGACGAGCTGCGCCGGCGGCTCATCACCTCGGTCAGCGCCATCTTCATCGCGTTCGTCGCCGCGTACTTCTTCCACGAAGAGCTCACCGCGTTCATCATGGTGCCCCTGGTCGACATACTCCCCGAGGTGGAAGGCAGGGAGAGCAGCTTCAGCATCATCGACCCGACGGAAGGGTTCTTCCTCTCCATCAAGGTGGCGGCCCTCGCCGGGCTGATCGTCGCGATGCCGGTCGTGCTCACGCAGTTCTGGCTCTTCGTCGCCCCCGGCCTGTACGCCCACGAAAAGAAGTTCGCGATTCCCTTCGTCAGCCTCTCGACGCTGTTCTTCGTCGGCGGGTGCCTCTTCGCCCACTACATCCTGTTTCGGGTGGCGTGGCTGTTCCTGGGCAGCTTCGCGACCGAGTACGTCACGTTCCAGCCCCGGCTGCAGACGACGTTCTCGCTCTACGTCCGGTTGACGCTCGCCTGCGGCGTCGTCTTCCAGATGCCGACGGTGGTGTTCTTCCTCGCCCGCATCGGACTGCTGACCGCGCGCTACCTGATACGGAACACCAAGTACTCCATTCTCATCATCTTCATCATCGCCGCGGTGCTGACCCCGACCGGGGACCCGGCCACCCTGACGATGATGGCGGCGCCGATGATGGCGCTCTACGCCTTGAGCATCGGCATCGCCTGGCTCGTGGCGCCCAGGAACCAGGGCGGCGACGACCTCTGACCCGCGGCGTGATCGGGCGGCCGCGCTGCAGGGGCGCGCCCGACCGGTTTCGCACCCGCGGAGCTCACATTCAGCCACGGAACCGGACGCCGGTTTCGGATCGTGAGCTCGCGCGGTGCGAGTTCCACGCCAACGAGGCTCCCAGGGCCGACGGCAAGCCGGAGGGAGCGCGCTAGCGGGGCGCGGGCGCGAGAACGGCGAGGACGAGGAGTCGTTCCGGTCCCGGGTTGCGAATGCCGTGGGGCTCGCCGGCCGGCGCCACAAGGAGGGACCCGGCCTGCATCGGCACCTCGCGGCCCTCGAGGAGGAACACGCCCCGCCCCTCGACGACGTGGTAGACCTTGTCCATGTCCTCGTGCGCGTGGAGCGCGTGGGACTGGCCGGGCTCGAACGCGTTCAGGCCCACCATCACCCGCTCGGAGCGGAAGAGGGTGCTCTTGCCCATCTTGTCGGGCGCGTAGACCGCGTGGTCACGCGGGTCGATCGGTGTGGGATGTTCCATGGAATGCCCCTCCGGCGCGGCCGGCGCCACAGGCCCGGTCACGTCCGCGAACGGCCGCGGCGCGACGCGGGACCGGTAACCGTCCGCGAGCGGCCTCGGCGCGACCTCGCATGTGACCCGTCCTCGACTTCCTGACCCTGGCCCAGGGGCGGCCGCGCGAGCAGTCGAGACCCTGGTGCGGCGCGGCCCGGGCGCCGGCCGCGCTCAGTACGACTTGGCGAAGCACGCGTCCACCTGGCCCGGCTTGCCGCACTGGATGCAGCCGCCGGAGGCGGGAGGCGGCTCGAGCGGCAGATTCCGGATGGTCGCCTGGGTGGCGGTCTTTATCTGCGCCTCGCAGCCGGCGTCGCCGCACCACGGCGCTATCACGTAACCGGGGCGGCCCTCCAGGACCGCGCCGAACTCGGCCCGGTCGGCGGTCCTGACGGTGTGCTCGTCCCGGAACGCGACGGCCCGGTCGAACAGGGCCTGCTGGACGGTGGCCAGCAGCTCCTCGATCCGGCCGGCGAGGCCGTCCATGGGGGTCGGCGTCTTGTCCCGGGTGTCGCGGCGGACCAGCATGACCTGCTCGTTCCTGATGTCCCGGGGGCCGATCTCGAGACGCAGCGGCACCCCGCGCATCTCCCACTCGGCGTACTTCCAGCCCGGCGAGTGCTCCTCGCGGTCGTCGAGCATGACGCGGACGCCCCGGGCCTCGAGCTCCTCGCGGATGCGCTCGGCGTGCGGCAGCACCGTCTCGCGCCAGTCGCCCCGGGGGATCGGCACGATGACGACCTGGTGCGGCGCGACGCGCGGGGGCAGGATCAGCCCGCTGTCGTCGCCGTGGGTCATGATGACGCCGCCGATGAGGCGCGTCGTCATCCCCCACGACGTCTGCCACCCGTGCTGCACCGTCTTGTCGCGCCCCTGGAACGTGATGTCGAAGACCTTGGCGAAGTTCTGCCCGAGGTTGTGGGACGTGCCCGCCTGCAGGGCCCGCCCGTCGCCCATCAGCGCCTCGATCGAGTAGGTCTTCTCCGCCCCCGCGAACTTCTCGCTCTCGGTCTTGCGTCCCTCCAGCACCGGCATCGCCAGCTCGGTCTCGCAGAAGTCCTTGTAGACGCCGAGCATCTTCAGCGTCTCGGCCTGCGCCTCTTCCTCGGTCTCGTGCACGGTGTGGCCTTCCTGCCACAGGAACTCGGTGGTGCGCAGGAAGAGGCGGGTCACCTTCTCCCACCGCACCACGTTGGCCCACTGGTTGATGAGCACCGGCAGATCGCGCCACGACTGAATCCACTTCGAGTACATCGTGCCGATGATGGCCTCCGAGGTCGGCCGCACCACCAGCCGCTCTTCGAGCCTCTCGTCGCCGCCGTGGGTCACCCAGGCCACCTGCGGGGCGAACCCCTCCACGTGGGCGGCCTCCTTCTTGAGCAGCCCCTCGGGGATGAACAGGGGGAAGTACGCGTTGACGTGCCCCGTCGCCTTGATGCGCCGGTCGAGGGCCTGCTGCATGAGCTCCCACATGGCGTAGCCGTACGGGCGGATGACCATGCTGCCCTTGACCGGCGAGTAGTCGGCGAGCTCCGCGCGGCGGATGACGTCCGTGTACCAGCGAGAGAAATCCTCGGATCTGGGGGTGATCTCCTTGACGAACGCGGCGTCCTTGTCCGGCATCGGCGGCGGATCCTCCGGGCAAAACTGCTATCCTACCATTCCACTGTCGGGCCGCCCGTGGCATCGTGGGATGGTTGCCGCTCGAATGCAGCGGGGGCTTCACCACGGGCGGTCAGGCTCGCCCCGCGGCGCCGCGCGCTCCGCGGATACGACGGACCCTCCATGGAACCGACCCGCATCGACGTCGAAAGCGCAACCCGGACCTACCCCGTCTTCGTGGCCCACGGACTCGCCGCGGAGATGGACCGGTGGCTCACCGAGGCGGAAATCGGCGATCGGAGATTCCTCGTCTCCAGCCCGACGGTGTGGGCCCGGCACGGCAAGACGATTCAGGCCGCGTTGCCGAAGGTCGAGCCCCTGCTCGTGCCGGACGGCGAGCGCTCGAAGACCCTGCACACGGTGTCGCGCATCTACGAGGCCCTGATCCGCGCGGGGGCGGACCGGCAGTCGACGGTCGTCGCGGTCGGGGGCGGGGTGCTCGGCGACACCGCCGGGTTCGCGGCCGCGACCTATCTCCGCGGGGTCGACCTCGTGCACGTGCCGACCACCCTCCTCGCGCAGGTGGACAGCGCCGTCGGCGGCAAGGTCGGGGTCAACCACGCGCTCGGCAAGAACCTCATCGGCGCCTTTCATCCCCCCGCCGCGGTCATCGCCGACCCCCAGCTCCTCGACACCCTGCCCCGCCGCGAGCTGCGCGCCGGCCTGTACGAGGTCGTCAAGTACGGGGTCATCGCCGACCGGCCGCTCTTCGACCGGATCGCGGACGGCCTGCCGCAGATCTTCGCGCGGAAGCCGGAGCTCCTGGTGGACATCGTCGCCGCCTCGTGCCGAATCAAGGCCGAGGTGGTCGCCGCCGACGAGCGCGAAGGGGGCCGGCGCCGCATCCTGAACTTCGGGCACACGGCCGGACACGCCCTTGAGGCGGTCACCCGGTACCGGCGTCTCCGGCACGGCGAGGCGGTGGCGTACGGCATGCTGGTGGCGGCCCGGCTCGCGGCCGACCGCCGCCTGATGAGCAAGGGCGACCACACCGCCCTGACCGAGCTCATCGGGAGGATGGGGCCGCTGCCGTCGGTGACGGACCTGTCGCCGGCCGACCTGCTCGCGGCCATGCAGCGCGACAAGAAAGTCGTCGCGGGACGCCTGCACTTCGTGCTCCCGCGCGGCATCGGCGACACTGTCATAGTCGACGACGTGGCCGAGAAGGAGATCCGCCGGGCCCTGGGCACGATCGGGATCCGGGGACGCGCCTAGCGCACGACGTTCCACGCGGCCACCCGGACGATGTCGGTATCGGCATCTCGGACCAGGGTCGCCTCGACCGCCCGCTCGACGCGGAAGGGTCCGAACGCGGCCGCACGCACGACGAGGCGGCCGCTCGCGTCCCCGGACGGGCCGGCGTCGGGATCGGCGAGGCCGCGGCGGATCCACGCCAGCAGGTAAAGCCGAGGCACGCGGTCCGGCGCACCCGCGAGATCACCGAGCCATCCGCGCGAGAACAGTCGCCACTCCGGGTGGCCGGGTCCAGCGCCGCCCGGCGCCAGGACCCGGGTTTCCGCCTCGATGTCGACGACCGAGCCGTCCGGCAGGGTCGCGACGGCCGGCCCGGCCGGGAACCCGACGGCGCCCGGGCCCTCCGGAAGGGAACTCCAGTCGGAGGCCCCGGACAGCTCCGCGACCACGCTCGCCAGCAGGCCGTCGGCGGCGTACAGCGCCTGCACCCCGCGCCGGTGGTTCGCCTCGACCGCCTCCTCGATCATGACGACGGCAACGAGGGCGGCGGCCAGCGCGGACACGATGGCGCCCGCCGCCATCGTCACCAGGAGCGCGCTCCCCGTCTCACCGGAGCGCACGGGTCCCCGCCATCTGCAGGTTGGGGGGCGCCACCACGAAGGCCGCGCGGTAGCCGTCGGCGCCCTCGCCGCCGCCGGAAGCCGGACCGGAAGCAGGCGGCGGCACCGAAACGGGACCGGCGGCCGCGCCCTCGATGCGAATGTCGAGACCGATCGCGCGCACCCGCAGCAGATCGGCGTCGAACGGCGACCCTGCCGGCCCGCACCAGGGTCCGTCCGTGAAGCGCTCCAGGGGAATCTCCTCCAACCGACCCCGCGGCGCGCCCGGCCCCTCGCCCCGGCACGGCCCTCCGGCCCCCGCCGCGACCCCGAAGAACCGGAACGCCAGCGCCGCCGCGCCGTCGAGCAGCGGGAAGTCCCCCCGCCACCCGTCGTAGCGCCTGAGCTGCCGCTGCTCCTCGTCGAGATAGTAGTGGCGGACGTCGATCGGCGCGATCGCCGCCCCCGCCTCGAAGGCGGTCGCGGTCGGGCCCGACGGCTCGAGCCGCAGGGCCGTCTCGCCGGCATCCCGCACACGGAACAGACCCCACGCGGGGCGGTCATCGAAGACCAGCACGAGGTCGCCGGCCCGATAGCCGCACGCAGCCCCGGCGCAGCCCGGCCCCGGGGCCAGCCTCACCTCCGGAGCCGGGCCGGCCAGCGCATCGAGCAGGCGGGTCTCGGCCCCACCGTCCGGAGAGGCCGACAGCACGCTGATCGCGTCGGGTCGGACCCGCCGGTGCTCGTCGTCGCGCGCCCGACGCCCCACGAGGTAGGGAACCACCGCGGGCAGCATCCGCGAGAGCGGCCCGGGCTCCACCCGCGCCATCCCCCGGCCCGCCGTCATCAGCTCCGCGTGCAGCCGATCGAAGGCATGCCGCATGCGCTGTTGCGCATCGGCCATGGCCGGAAGCGACCGGTTCAGCACGAGCGCGGGGCGCACCGCGCCATAGAGGGCGGCGAACACGACCAGGGTCAGGGCCAGGGCGACAATCGCCTCGAGGAGAGACAGCCCCGCCTCGGCCCGCACGGGCCGGCTCGGGCGGGAGGCGCCGGAGCCGCCGCCGTGTCTCATCAGGGAGCGCCTGTTCGGGGCCACCGACAGCACCGACGCCTGGCGGGGGGCGCCGGAGGCGGTACCGTCTCCCGCGGGGCCGCCCGGCACCCCCGTCACGCCCCCTCCCGAGCCGGCAGCAGCGTGACCAGCACGACCTCGTGGGGCCTGGGCTCCGGGGAGGCGGCATCTTCCCCCCCGCGACCGGCGACGACCCGGACCTCCACGATCAGCGTCCCCGGCCCGGCCGGGCTCGCGCGAACCGACGTCACGCGCCGGTAAAGGCCGCCGGACGGCGGCGCCCCGTCACCGCCGGGCGGACGCCCCCCGGCGCTCAGAAACTCGGTCTGCGCCGTTCCCGCCGCGGGCGGCGCCCCCCACGGGCCGCCGCCCGCGCGAAGCTGCTCCATCTTGTCGACCGCGAGCACGAGCGACGACGTCCGATGCCGAGCCAGCACGAGCGATCGCGCCGACATCGCGAACAGATGGGCGACGCCGGCCGCCAGGGCCGCGAACAGGCCCGCCGCCACCACGACCTCGACCAGGCCGATGCCGCGGGCGGAGCCGGCTCGGGCGGCCCGCGGGCCGCCGAACCGCCGGGGCCGGCCGCACTGGTTGTCCATGCCGATTCACGAAGCAAGATCCGAACCATCCTGGCGACCTCGCCGCCGGCCGACGCTCGCGGGTCGACCCGATCGCGAGGGCTGCGCCAGGCAGCGCAAACCGAGGGTCGCGCCGCACACCCATCCGCAGGAGTTTCGCTTCGCGAAACTCCCAACGCGACCGAGGGTCGCGCCGCACGCCCGTGCGCAGGAGCTTCGCGAAGCGAGACTCCCAACGCGACCGAAGCTCGCGCCGCACGCCCGCGCAGGAGTTTCGCGAAGCGAAACTCCCAACGCGACCGAAGGTCGCGCAGTCACCAGAAGCGCCCGAGGTACCAGTGGATCAGCGGGTCGGCGACATGGGTGGACAGAAGGGCCCCGAACGCCAGGAACGACCCGAACGGCAGGGGGAAACTCAGGTTGTCCCGGCTCGCGAGCACCATCGCCCCGCCCACCAGCGAACCGGCCGCCGAGGCCACGAACAGCGTCACGAGCATGTGAGGCCACCCGAGAAAGGCCCCGACCATCGCGAGCATCTTCACGTCGCCCATGCCCATCCCCTCGCGGCCCCGCAGGCGGAAGTAGGCCTCGCCGACCGTCCAGAGCACCGTCCATCCCGCGACCGCGCCGACCGCCGCCGAACGCCACCCCGGCTCCCACCACAGGCTGCACGCCAGCCCTGCCGCCACTCCCGGCAGGGTGATGACGTTGGGGAGGACGCGGTGCCGGAGGTCGATGACCGCCAGCGCGATCATCGACGCCCCGAAGAGCAGGCGGACCGCGAGCAGCGGCTGCCAGCCGAGCTGCCAGTACTGCAGGACGAACACGAGCGCGGTGACCGCCTCCACCGCGGGATAGGACGGCGATATCGTGGCCCGGCAGGTCCGGCAGCGGCCGCGCAGGGCCATCCAGCTCAGCACCGGCACGTTCTCGAACCACCGCAGCCGGCGGCCGCAGGCAGGACACCGTGAGGGGGGCGAGACGACCGATTCGCCGCGAGGAAGGCGATGGATGCAGACGTTGAGAAAGCTGCCGACCGCAAGTCCGGCGGCGGCCATCAGCCCGACGGCCGTAGATCCGGTCATCGGGACGGCAGCCGGGACGACCCGCCGCGGCCGTCCACGCAGTCGGACCGGATCGGCCGCGTGGGGCTTCCAACCGCCTCGTGGCGCGTCCGGGGACGGTGGGCGGAAGCCCCGCCGAGAGCCCGTCGCGACGAGGCCCGTGGGGCGCTCACGGCGACGGCTGCGCCTCGGCGGCGAGCTCGAGCTCGAGCGCGATCGCCGCGTCGAGGATGTTCGGCGGCAGCGCCGCGTTGATCACGACGCCGTTGACGACGTACGTCGGGGTCGCCTCGATGCCGATCAGCGGCCCCAGCGCGATGTCGGCGCGGACCTCCCCGAGGACCGTGTCGTACAGCTCGTCGAAGTCGGTCATGCCAGCCACCTCGGCGAGTCCCTCGCTGACCGTCTCCCGCGACATGGTCGCCTGGTTCTCGTAGAGCCAGCGCGCCATCTCGTCGTCACGCCCCTCGCGCCGGGCGAGGCGGACGGCGACGGCGGCCTCGCAGGCCCCCATGTGTCCGGCGAACGGCGTCTGCTCGTTGCACTCGGGGTCGAGCGGATAGTCGATCTTGATCTGCCTGACCGCCCCGGGATGGCTCGACTCGTAGCGCGCGAAGATCGGCGCGTACAGAAAGTGGCTCCGCGCGCACGACGGGCACTGGTAATCGTTGAACTTCAGCACCAGGACCTGCGCCCCTTCCCGCGGCACGGGCAGGTCGACGCGGGGCTGGGCCCTCCAGAACCGCACGAACTCGGATTCGGCGTCCCCGGCGCCCGACGCGGACGACGCGATGGGAGAGGTCGACGATGCCACCGGCAGGACCGGCCCGGACGGCTCGGCGAGAAACGGCAGCACCGCGGCCACGCTCACCGCCAGGTAACCGCCGGCGACACCCAGGGCCGCCGGCGTTCTGACGAGCTGCCCCGCGTCGGCGAGCAGGCGACCCGGGATCGACGCCAGCGGCACGCCCCCGATGGTGCTCACGGCCAGAAAGATGCCGACGACGGCGACGTGGGCGGTGACGCAGAGAAGACAGAGCGTCCCGAGGACGAAGAACGACTCGTAGGCCAGGAACAGTATCGCCGCGAGACCGACCGTCGACAGCACCAGCAGGTATCCGCCCACGCTGCGGGCCAGCTCGGCGGAGGCCCGGCCCGCCGCCACCGTCAGCAGCGCCACGAGGCCGAACCAGAACGCCCCGAACACCGCGACGGGAATGCCGCCCACCGACCCGAAGCGGCTCTGATAGACGTCTCGGCAGCTCACGGTGGCGTTGACGTCGCAGAAGCTCACGTAGGCGGGATCGTGCGCGATCCGATAGTGCACCCAGGCCGACGCCGCGGCCGCGGCGAAACCGACGAGGGCAAGCGCGATGATGACGCGGCGAAGGGTTCGACTCATGGTGCCACTCCGGTTGTCTGGTGCCACTCCGGTTGTCTGGTGCCACTCCGGTTGTCTGGTGCCACTCCGGTTGTCTGGTGCCACTCCGGTTGTCGAGCGCGGCCCCGGCGCCGCGACGCGGCGGGTGCCCCGCGGCCGACCGGCACGGTCCGGCGGCGAGCGCGAGCCCGCCCGGTCACTGGATCGGTGCAGCCCCCGCCGGCGCGCCGTTCTGGGTGGCCGCCACCACCGCCGTCGACTGATAGATCGTGCCTCCCTGGTTCGTGCCGAAGAAGCGCACGCCGCCGCCCGACGCGGGCGACGCCCCGACGAAGTAGGTCGTCACCACCCCGCCGGCGGCTATGCCGTTGCAGGACGGCGGCGCCCCTTCCGCCGGTGCACCGGGCGTCAGCTCCACGGAATAGCTGCTCTTCATGGACGGGTCCGAGGCGAGATCCGTCCCGATGAAGCCGTCGCCCCCGCCTACCGTCGGCGGCGTCGCCAGCAGGGCCAGGCTCGGCGCGTAGAAACCGTTGCCGCAACTGGCCGCGAACGTCGCCTGGGCGGCGTTGACGGCCCGTAGCGAATTCATGGCTGACGCCTCGTTGGCGGACATGCGGGCGCGCATCAGCCCCGGCGCCGCGATGGCGGTGATGATGCCGATGATGGCAACCACCATCAGCAGTTCGATGAGAGTGAAGCCGCTGCTGCCACTGGTCTTCATTGGTGCCTGCTCCTTCGTTCGTCGTTCACCGGGCGGAACCCCCGGCTCCGGCCGCGAATCGATCTCGTCGTCGCCGCACGGACCCGGGAATCCGCCAAGACCCGGCGACAGGCGTGCTCGGACTCGACGCATCCGCCGCCGAGCACATGCCTGACCCTTCATCGAGGCAACTTGCAAGCATCGATCCGCCCGAGACCGAGGGGCAGGCGGCGGCTGTTCCACAGCGACCTCGTCCCGGAGACCGTCGACCTGTGCCGGCCGGAGCACCTCGGCCACGGCACCCGGACACCGGCCCTGCGACTCCGCCGGCCGTCTGGCGGCCCGCCGACCCACCATCCGCAAGAGAGGCCGGCCCCGGACTCATTCTACGACGCCGGATTCGAGAGCGCACCCGAAGGTGCTCCGGGAAACGACAACCCGCGTTTCCCCGCCGCGCCGGTGAAGCCGGGCAGTCACCCCAGATCGTACTTCTTCGCGTAGTAGCGGAACGATCGAAAGCTCATGCCCAGCAACCCCGCCGCCCTGACCTTGACGCCGCCGGCCTGGTGGAGGGCACGCGCGAGGTACTCCCGCTCGAGGTCGCGGACGTGCTTCTCCAGGACGAAGCCGGACTCCGGCAGCGGCTCACCGGGGGCCCGAGACGGCCGCCCCGCGCCGGACGTCGCGCCGCGCGGCGGTGATTTGGGGCCACGCTCCGGGCCCGGCGCACCGTCCAGCTCGAGACTCTCGGCCTGAATCCGGTTCGACGCCTCGAGAACGGCGGCACGCTCGACGACGTTCTCGAGCTCGGCGACGTTCCCGGGCCACGCGTGGGCCTCGAGGACCCGCTCGGTCCCGGGAGAGAGCCCCCGGAGGTCCCGGCCCGTCTCCCGGGCGAACCGCTCGACGAAGTGGCGGGCCAGCGGCGCGATGTCCTGCCGCCGAGCGTTCAGCGGGGGCACGTGGATGGTGAAGACGCTGACGCAGTAGAAGAGGTCGCGCCGGAACTCGCCGTTCTCGACCATCGCGGCGAGGTTCCGGGTCGTTGCCATGACGACGCGCGCCGCGGCGGCGGGCCCCGCGGTGGTGGCGGGCCCCGCGGTGGTGGCGGGCCCCGCGCCCGCGCGCCGGAACCGGCGCTCCTTGAGAAACCGCAGCAACGCCGCCTGGCTCGCCGGGCCCGCTTCTCCGACGCCGGCCAGAAAGAGGGTACCGAGCTCGGCGGCGGCCACCGGTCCCGCCTGCCACTCGCGGCCGAGGTCCGGATCGCGAATCGCCTCGGCCAGCGCGTCGGCGGTCAGCGCGACGAACGGGAGGGCGCCCCGTCCCGAGCCGCGGTGAATCGCCCGCGCGACCAGCTCCTTGCCGACGCCGACGTCGCCGGTGACCAGGACCGTGGCGTCGGTGGGCGCCACCCGCGCGATTCGTTCCCGGATGCTCCGCATCTGCGGGCTGTCGCCCACGATGTCGCATGCGCCCCGCGGTCCCCGGGGCCCGGCGCCGTGCGGGTCCTGCCTCGACATGTCGCTCTCGAACGGGCCGCCAATCCCCGCTGTCGGCGCCCTCGGCGCCAACCATCCGCCGGGAAGTCCGGGCTGTGTCACGGCGCGAGCTGCTAGACGGCCATGCGGCCGATCAGATCGAAGATCGGCAGGTACATGGCGATCACGATTCCACCGATGACCAGCCCCAGCAACGCGATCATGACGGGTTCCAGGAGCGTCAGCAATCCGGCCACCGTCGCGTCGACCTCCTCCTCGCAGAAGTCGGCGACCTTCGCGAGCATGGCGTCCAACGCCCCGCTCGCCTCGCCCACGCCGATCATCTGGATGACCATGGGCGGGAACATCCCCGCCCGCCGCAACGGCGCGGCCACCGTCTCGCCCCGCTCGATGGCCGCCCGGGAGACCAGGACGGCGTCCTCGATGACCACGTTGCCGGCAGTCCTGGCGGTAATCTCGAGCCCCGCGAGCAGGGGGACCCCGGAGCCGAGCAACGTGGCCAGGGTCCGGCAGAAGCGGGCGACGGCCACCTTGCGCAGGATGAGCCCCAGCACCGGGAGCCTGAGCAGCAGGGCGTCGACGGACCGCCCTCCCCGCGGCGTGGCCCGGTACCATCGGAACGCGAGGGTCAGGGCGACCGCCGCCACGAAGAACAGGGGCGAGTACGACACGAGCGCGTCGCTCGACGCGATGACCACCCGCGTCGGCAGCGGCAACGCGGCCCCCAGCCCCTCGAAGAGCTCGTCGAAGGTCGGAATCACCTTCCACAGGATGACCCCGACGACGGCGGCGGCAATCGTCACGACCGCGATCGGATAGGTCATGGCGGACTTGACCTGCGCCCTCAGCTTGACGCTCTTCTCGATGTGCGTCGCCAACCGCGCCAGAATGGTGTCGAGGATGCCGCCCGCCTCGCCCGCCGCAACCATGTTCGTATAGAGAGGACCGAACGCTCGCGGGTGCGCCCGCATCGCCTCGGCGAGGCTCGAGCCGCCTTCCACGGCGCTCCGGGTCTGCAGAACGGCCTCGCGGAAGGAGCGGTGGGCCTGCTGCCGCCCCAGGGTGTCGAGGCACTCCACGAGCGGCATCCCCGCGTCGATCATCACCGAGAGCTGCCGCGTGAACACGGCCAGGTCGCGGGCCGGCACGGACCTCGCCCGGCGCGGCTTTCCGCCCCGCCTTGCGCCGCCCCGCCTCGCGCCGCCCCGCTTCGGCTCCACGCCCGTGACGTGGACGCCTTCGCGGCTCGGGGCGGCCGCCGCCTCCCGGGTGGGAGCGACCCGCTCACCCCTGACGCCGCGGCCGGCCCGGGTGCGTCCCGAATGGCGGAGGGTCGGCGTCACTCGGCCGCCCCCCCGCCCGGAAGATGCATCGGCCGGGGGCCCCTCGTTCCCGCCCGCGAGAGGAGCGTCCGCAACTCGTCGGGCATCGACGACGCGGCCAACGCCGTTTCCACCGGGATGCTCCCCCGTCCGGCCAGGGCCGCCAGCGACTGGTTCATCGTCTGCATGCCGTGCCGTCCCTGCCCCGCCTGCATCGCGGAGTACAGCTGGTGCACCTTGTTCTCGCGAATCAGGTTGCGCACCGCGGGAGTCGGGCTCAACACCTCGGCCGCGGCCACCCGCCCCCGGCCGTCCGCGCCGGGCAGCAGCGTCTGACACACGACGCCTTCGAGCAGGAGGGCGAGCTGGCCGCGGGCCCGGTCCTGGCGGCTGTCGGGGAAAGCGTCGACGAGCCGGTTGATGGTCTGGTAGGCGGAGTTGGTGTGAACGGTCGCGAGGGTCAGGTGGCCGGTCTCCGCGATGCGGAAGGCCGCTTCGATGGTCTCGAAGTCCCGCAGCTCGCCGATGAGGACGACGTCGGGATCCTCGCGGAGGGCGGCCCGGAGGGCTGCCGAGAAGCTGGCGGTGTCGTTGTGGAGCTCGCGCTGATTGACGAGCGAGCGCTTGTGAGGGTGCACGTACTCGATCGGGTCCTCGATGGTCAGGATGTGCGCGTGGCGCTCGGTGTTGATGCGGTCGATCAGGGCGGCCAGGGTCGCGCTCTTACCCGACCCGGTCGGTCCCGTCACGAGCACGAGGCCGCGGGGTCGGTCGGCCCAGCGTTCGATCACGGGCGGCAACCCCAGCTCTCCGAGGCCCCGTATCGTCTCCGGCACCCGCCGGTAGACGGCCGCGACGGCGCCCGACTGCCTGAAGACGTTGCAGCGAAACCGTCCGACCCCGCGGACCCCGAACGCGCAGTCGAGCTCGCGGGCGTCCTCGAACCGCCTCCGCTGCCCGTCGCTCAACGCGCTGAACGCGAGCTCGCGGGTGTCGCCGGCGACCAGCCGCGGCAGGTCGAGCGCCCTGAGCTCGCCGTGGACGCGGACCTGCGGCGAGGAGCCGGCGGTCACGTGGAGATCCGAGCCGTCGAGCTCCACCGTCGATCTCAGCAGGTCCTCCAACGTCGGCATCGGCGCTGTCATCCCGTTCCGTCTCCCCTCGCGAAGCATCGCTCGGGACCTCGCCCCCCCGGCCGGCGGGTCAGCAGGTCCTCCAACGTCGGCATCGGCGCTGTCATCCTGGTCCGTCTCCCCTCGCGAGCATCGCGCGGGACCCCGTCCCGCCCGGCCGGCGGGTCCGCCGCCCGCGGAAGGCGCGTGGGGGGAGGCGGACCCCACCGCGGCCCCGGCCGGGTCACGTCTCCTTCAGCACCTCTTCGATGCTGGTGAGCCCTGCCGCTATCTTCCGCAGCCCGCTGGCGCGCAGCGTCACCATGCCCCCCTCGACGGCATGGCGCCGGAGCTCGGCCGTCGACGCGCCCCCCCGGACCATGTCGCCGAACCGCTCGGTCACCGCCATCACCTCGTAGAGCCCGATCCGCCCCCGGTAGCCGCGGCCGTTGCACCGTTCGCAACCCGCTCCCCGGCGCGGCACGACCCGGGCGGCCTCGTCGGCTCCGAATCCGGTGGCTTCGAGCACCGGCGGCGGGGTCGGCTCGTCCTCTGCGCATCCCGTGCAGATTCGCCGCACCAGCCGCTGCGCGCAGACCAGGCTGACCGCGCCGGCGACCAGGAACGGCTCGATGCCCATGTTAACGAGCCGGTGAATCGTGCCGGCAGCGTCGTTGGTGTGCAGGGTCGAGAGCACGAGGTGACCGGTGAGGGCCGCCTTGATCGCGATCTCCGCCGTCTCGAGATCGCGGATCTCGCCGACCAGGATCACGTTCGGGTCCTGGCGCAGGAACGAACGCAGCGCGACCGCGAAGGTGAGCCCCGTGCTGTCGCGCGTCTGCACCTGGTTGACCCCGGCGAGGTTGAACTCGACCGGGTCCTCCGCCGTCATGATGTTGGCGGCCGGGGTGTTGAGCCGGGAGATGGCCGAGTAGAGCGTGCTGGTCTTGCCGCTGCCGGTCGGTCCGGTCACGAGCACGAGCCCCCACGGCCGGCGAATCGCTTCTTCGAGCCGCTTCAACGACTCGGCCTCCAGGCCCAGCCGGGTCATGTCGAGCATCAGCTTGCCGCGGTCGAGCAGTCGCAGCACGATCTTCTCGCCTTGCAGGGTCGGCAGGCAGGACACGCGGAAGTCGATGTCCCGGGCGGCGCCGTCCGCGTTCAGCCTCAACTTGATGCGGCCGTCCTGGGGAAGCCGCCTCTCGGCGATGTCGAGCTTCGCCATCACCTTGAGGCGCGAGGTGATGGTGTCGCGGTACTTCGGCGGCGGCTCCATGACCTCGTACAGAACGCCGTCGATGCGGAACCGGATTCGGTACCGCTTCTCGTACGGCTCGAAGTGGACGTCGCTGGCCCCCTTCTGAATCGCCGACGCCAGCACCGCGTTGACGAGCCGCACCACCGGGCCCTTGTCGCTCTGCGTCTCGAGGGCGGTGACGTCGACCTCCTCCGCCTCCTCGATGACCTCGAGGCCCCGGCCGAGGCCGGGGACCTCCTCGAGGGCCTTCGCGGCGAGGGCGAGCCGGCTCTCCCCGAGATCCGCGCCCGACCGGCTCGGCCCCTCGCCGTAGTACCGCTCGACCGCGGCCCGGATGGCGGCCTGCGTCGCCACCACCGGCTCCACGCGGCACCCGGTCATGAACTCGATGTCGTCGACCGCGAAGACGTTGGCCGGATCGGACATCGCGACGGCGAGGGCGGCCCCGGTTCGGCCCAACGGGACCGTCTCGTACTTGCGGGCGGTCGCCGCGGGGAGGAGCGCGATCGCGGCCGGCTCGACGTCGAAACGGCCGAGCTCGATGAACGGAACGCTGAATTGTCGACTCAGCACCGCCGCGACGTCGGCGTCGCGCGCGAGACCGAGTCCCACGAGGTGAGAGCCCAGCCTGCCGCCGGCGGACCTCTGGCCCTCGAGCGCCTCGTCGATGACGGCCTGCGTCGCGCCTCCGTTCTCGACGAGCAGTTCACCGATGCGGGCAGCCATGATCTTCGGAAGTCGCGCGGTCGGGTCGGGCCAACCGACTGACAACCATTCTACGGAAATGACATTATTTGTCAACTTCCTCGCCAATCGCGGCCGTACTCGTCCTCTCGTTGTCACTTCCGCCCAGGGGTCCGCGTGGATCGGACGGACGCGGGGCGAAGCCGCCGCGGTCGGACGGGCGGGTGCGCAGCCCGCCCCGTGGAGGGAGCCGGGGAAGGCGCCGGGGTGGTCGGGCGACCCAGGCGTAGACTCGCGCCTAAAGGTGGTCGAACGGCGGAGGTTGAGGCGGGGAGGACGCGGGGTGGTCGAGGACCGGGAACCGGCCGCGGTCGGACGCCGCGCCGGCCCCCGCGGGCCGGCGTCAACCGACGATGACGGCGGCCGCAATCACCGTCGTCCAGAGCCCCTGCTTGTCGCCCACCGCGGTCTGGGTGACGTTCTGGGTCCGGACGATCCGGTTGGAGAGCCGGTAGACCTCCTTCTTCTCGTCCCAGCTCTTGTCGGGGTCGAACTCGAGGCCCAGGGTGGTGGCGAGCATCTCCGCCGCGAGCTCCTCGGCGTAGTCGCCGGCGGTCTCCTCGTTCTCGCCGAAGCTGTGGTGCTCGGACAGGTACCCGAACAGCCGCCGGTCGCGCGGAATCGCCACCCCGATGGTCGCCGCCACGAGCCGGTGGGGCTCGCGGGTGGCCGCCTCCGACATCACCACGAACGCGATCTGGCCGGGCTTGAGCTTCCGGACCCCGGTGGACCTCGGCAGGATGCGGCAGCCCGGCGGGAAGATGCTCGACACGCGGACGAGATTGCAGGCGGCGATGTCGGCGGCTCGCAGCGCCAGCTCGAACGAGGTCAGCTTCTCGCGGTGCTTGCCGACACCCTTGGTGAAGAACAGCTCTTTGGGGACGAGTTCGATCACGTGGCTCTGCCGGGGAGGAGTTGCGGGCGACCGGAAGCGCCGCCGGGAAGCCGACGGGACGTTCGAGACGCAGCATTCGACCGTAGTGCAACCGGCCGCAGGCTGTCAAGGACGGGGCTCTGCGCCGGAGGCGCGCCGAGCGCCGGCGGCGATTGAACATTCGAACCGTCCGGGGCGTATACGGTACGACGGCCGGGCGCGATCAGCGGTCTTCGGCGTACCCCGGCGGCGGCCTCCTGGAGGGTTGGTTGGGCGCCAAGCGGAGCCGGAGGCGGCGATTGGCGGGCCAGGCCCGCGGGCCGAACCGATCGACGAGAGCGCCCGTCGGAAGACCGGGGTACAGAAGACCGGGGTAAACTAGCAGGTTACCGTCGGCGCCCGAAACGGATCGCTCGTACACGATTCGAACCGCCATGACCGAAGAGACCGACGGGGCGCGACCGCAGGAGAGGCCTTCCCCGAATCTCGCGGCACGCCTGGTCGGGGTGCTCCTGTCGCCGCGATCCACTTTCGCCGCGATCGTGGACCGGCCCCGGCCGTTCGGAGCCCTCGCGGCCACGTGTCTGTGCGCCGCCATCGCCTCCGGCTGGTTGTACAGCACCGAACTGGGCCAGCAGATGCTCCTGGAGCAGCAGATCGGCAGCATGGAGGCGTTCGGCATGACCATCACGGACGAGGTGTATGCCGACATGGATCGCAACCTCGAGAACGCGGGGTACTTCAGCGCCATCGGGCCGATCGTCTCCTTCCCGATCATCACGTTCATCATCGCCGGGCTCGTCTGGACCACCTGCTACGTGATCCTCGGCGCGCAGGCCCCCTTCAAGGCGATGTACGCCGTCGTCACTCACGCCGGGGCCGTCAGCATCGTCCAGCAGCTCTTCACGATACCGCTCAACTACGTGCGCGGCGCCATGAGCGTTCCCACGACGCTGGCCGCGCTGCTGCCGATGCTCGAGGAGGGCACCTTCGTCCAGCGGACGCTGGGCCTCGTCGAGCTCTTCACCACGTGGCAGCTGTTTCTGCTCGCCGTCGGCACCGGGGTGCTCTTCAAGCGCCGCACGGGCCCCATCGCCACCACGTTCTACAGCCTGTACGCGGTAATCGCGATCGCGGCCGGGTTCATCATGTCTCGCCTGGGAGGGTGATCCGTTGACCGCTTCCCGCAAGGCCGTTCTCGTCGCGGCGATCGTGGTCCTCGGGGCCGCGGTCGTGTACATCAACCTGACGTTCGAGCGCGCCACCGGGCCCGAGGTGGAAGTCGAGGCGGTCGAGCGCCGCTACCTCGAGGCCGTCGTGTCCGCGCCGGGCACCATCGTGCCCCAGCTCACCGTCGACATCAGCGCCAACACCATGGGTCAGGTGACCCGGCTCGAGTTCGACGAGGGCGACCGCGTCGCGGTCGGCGACTTCCTCCTCGAGATCGACCCCGAGACGTTGCGCTCCGCCGTCGACCGGGGCGAGGCGGCGCTGCAGGCGTCGCGCTCGGCCCAGCGGCAGGCCGAGGTCACGGTGCAGACGGCGCGGGTCAACCTCGACACGGCCCGCGACAACCTCGAGCGCCAGGAGCACCTGTGGGGGCTGCGGCTGGTCTCGCGCGAGGCCTACGAGCAAGCGCTGAACGACGTCGCCCTGCGGGAGACCGAGCTGCAGGCGCGGGAGGTCGAGGTCGCCACCCAGGCCCAGCGCATCCGCCAGGAGGAGGCCAACCTCGAGAGCGCGCGGTACGAGCTGACCAAGGTGACGATTACCGCGCCCATCTCCGGCGTCGTCACCCGGCGCAACATCGAGGAGGGCGAGACGGTGGTCGTCGGCACCATGAACAACCAGGGCACGGTGCTGGCGACGATCGCGGACCTCTCGGTCATTGAAGCCGAGGTGGAGGTCGACGAGACCGACATCCCCAGCGTCGATCTCGGGCAGCTCGCGACCGTCACCATCGACGCGTTCCCCGACGACGAGTTCTCCGGCGTGGTGACCGAGATCGGCAACAGCCCCATCAACCCCGTCGGCGCCGGCACCGCGGCCGGCGGCGCGGGCAGCCAGGCGACGACGTTCAAGGTCGTCGTGACCCTCGACGAGGCGATTCCCGGCGTGCGCCCGGGCTTCACCTGCACCGCCGACATCACCACCGCGATCCGCCCCGACTCGCTGGCGATACCGATACAGGCGTCCACCGTGCGCGAGGTGGTGCTGGACGCCGGCGGGAACGTGGTACCGCAGGAGACGGGACCGCGGAGGGGGAGCGTCGTCCCGGCCGCCGAGGCGGCGGACCTCGGGGCGGGAGAGACCGAGGCCGAGCTCGAGGGCGTGTTCGTGGCCCGCCAGGGCCGCGCGGTGTTCGTGCCCGTCGACACCGGCATCGCCGGCGAGCGCTACTTCGAGGCGCTCACGGGGGTGGCGGAAGGCGACCTCATCGTCACCGGGCCGTTCAGCGAGGTGCGCAACCTCGCCGACGGCGACTCCATCAGGGTGGTCGAGGGTGCGTCGCGCCGTTGACCTCACGGGCATCGCCCTCCGCGCCATCTGGGCCAACAAGCTCAGGTCGACCCTCACGATTCTCGGCAACATCGTGGCGGTGGCCTCGATCATCGCGGTGGTGTCGCTGATTCAGGGCGTCAACGCGGAGGTCGGCAACGCCATCGTCTCGCAGTTCGGCCCGGACTCGTTCGTCATCGAGCGCACGCCGATGGTGATGACCGAGGCCGACATCGAGGCGACCAGGAACAACCCCCGCGTGGCGCTCGACGACGCCGAGGCCATCCGCCGATTCAGCCCCAGCGTGGGGGCGGTCATGGCCCAGTCGCGGCGTAGCGGCGAGGTCCGCTACCGCGACCGGGTGCTCGAGAACGTGACCATCCGGGGGGTGACCCGCGACTACGTGGAGTTCCCGACCTTCACGGCCGAGCGCGGGCGTCTGGTCAACCGCACCGAGGTCGATCGCAACCGCGGCGTCGCCCTGCTGGGCGCGGAGACCGCCGAGCGGCTGTTCGACCAGCTCGACCCGATAGACCGCCGCATCAAGGTTCAGGGCGTGAACTTCCGCGTCGTCGGGGTCAGCGAGCCGACCCTGGCGGCGTTCGGGCAGTCGCAGGACGAGTTCGTCATCATCCCGATGGGCCAGTTCCGCAAGCTGTTCGGGGCGCGCCCGTCGCTCACCCTGCGGGTCCGCTCCGACACCCCGGAGGAGTTCGACCGCGCCGTTGACGAGGCGACGGTGGCCCTGCGCATCGAGCGGCAGCTGCGGGCCACCGAAGAGAACGACTTCGGGCTGTTCACGTCGGGCGCGGTGCTGGGACTCTACCAGCAGGCTACCACCGGCATCTTCGCGGTGCTGGTGGGCATCGTCAGCCTGTCGCTGGTCGTGGGCGGCATCGTCATCATGAACATCATGCTGATGGTGGTCTCCGAGCGCACGCGCGAGATCGGGCTGCGCAAGGCGCTGGGCGCCCGCCGCCTCGACCTCCTCTGGCAGATCCTGGCCGAGTCGGTGATCCTGTCCGTCTCGGGCGGCCTGATCGGGACCGCGCTGGGGTTCGGGGTGGCCATCGGGCTGAGCTCGTTGACGCCCATCACCGCCGCCGTGCACCCGTGGTCGGTGGTGCTGGGCATCACGATGGCGGCGGTGGTGGGGGTGTTCTTCGGGCTGTACCCCGCATCGAGGGCGGCGGCGCTGGACCCCATCACGGCGCTGGGCCGCGCCTGAGCCGGCCCCCTGGCCCGTGGCGCGATCGCGCGTCACACCGAGAGAGGCGAGCGCGGCGGCGGGCCTGGGAGTCTGCGCCGTAGAACGGTGCCGACTCCCAGCAGGGTTGGTTGGGCGCCCAGCGGAGCCGAAGGCGACGATGGGCGGGCCTGGGAGTCTGCGCCGTAGGGTGCAGACTCCAGCAGGGTTGGCTGGGCGCCCAGCGGAGCCGAAGGCGACGATGGGCGGGCTGGGACGCGCCCGGCCCGTCCGACCGGACGAATCGAGAGCCATGCATTCCTACGGCGGTCTGTTCGGGGAAATCGTGACGATGGCGGTGGCCACGCTCCGCGACCAGAAGGCGCGGTCGGGGCTGACGATCCTCGGCGTCGTCATCGGCATCATGTCGATCGTCGGCAGCACGTCGCTGATCCGGGGGCTCGACCAGTCGCTGCGCGAGACGATCGAGTCGATGGGGCCGGACGTCATCATGCTGACGAAGTTCTCGGCCGTCAGCCTGGGCTCGGGCGAAGAGTTCATGGAGCTGATCCGCCGCCCGAACCTCACCACCGCGGACGCCGACGCCATCGCGCGGCAGGCCGACTCGCTCGCCAACGTGGCCATCGTGCTCGGACAGGGGGCCGGCCCCGTCATCCAGGAGCGGGTCTACCATCGGTCGGATCAGACGAAGCCGATCATGATCTTCGGCACCACCTCCGACTATCCGGACGTGCAACCCGTGGACCTCGTGGAAGGCCGTTTCTTCACGCCGGGCGAGACCCGCCGGCGGACGCGGGTGGCGGTGCTGGGACACACGCCGGCCCAGGCCCTCTTCCCGAGCACCGATCCCATCGGGAGACGCGTCCGCATCGGGACCAGCCGCTACACGGTGATCGGGGTGGTCGGAGAGACGCCGAGCCCCGGCGGCTTCAACATGGGGCAGGACGACTTCGTCCTCGTTCCCCACACCACCTATCAGAAGCAGTTCGGGGTCAGGGCGCAGCGGATGTTCGGGGGCACGATGCGCCCGGTGGTGATCATGGCGACCCCCCACGAGGGCGTCGACCCCGAGGTCGCCCTCCGGGACATCGAGCGCGTGATGCGCATCCGGCACAGGCTGCGGCTCGACGAACCGAACGACTTCGACTTCATCACCCAGGACGCGATGCTCGCGCTGTGGGACCAGATCAGCAGCGCCACGTTCCTGTCGCTGATCGTGATCTCCTCGATCGCGCTGATGGTGGGGGGCATCGGGGTGATGGCGATCATGACCATCTCCGTGACCGACCGCACCCGCGAGATCGGCACCCGCCGGGCCATCGGGGCGAAGCGGAAGGAGATTCTCTGGCAGTTCCTGCTCGAGGCCGCCTGCCTCACCGGCATCGGCGGGTTGATAGGCATCCTCCTCGGCAGCGGCATCGGCCTCGGCATCCACTGGGCGACGGGGTTTCCGGTCTCGCTGCCCTGGTGGTCGTTCGCCCTCGGCCTGGGGTTCTCCTGCGGCGTCGGCATCGTCTTCGGCATGTATCCGGCCATCAAGGCCTCCAGCCTCGACCCCATCGAAGCCCTGCGCTACGAATAGACGGCGGTCGGGGACGGGATTGGACGGGACCGCCGCGCCTTGAGTGGACGCCCGGACTGGCATAGGATGTAGGTTTGCGCCGGTCGGGGTCGAAGAACGCGGCGGCCCGGGTTGGCGGAGACCGCGGCCTCGACGAGCGCGCTCGGCGGACCACCAAGCGTCTGCGCGACATGGAACGGTGCGGACTCCCGGTGGGGTCGGTCGGGCGCCAATCGGAGCCGAAGGCCGACGATTGGCGGGCCAGGAGGATACCCGAGCCATGAAAGTGTACGACGCGGACCAGATCCGTAATGTCGCGTTGGTGGGACACAGCGGCGCCGGCAAGACGCAGCTCGCCTCGGCCCTCCTGTTCGACGCTGGCGCCGTCAACCGCCTCGGGGCCGTCGACGACGGCACCACCGTCACCGACTACGACGACGAGGAGATCGCGCGCAAGCACACGCTCTCGTCGAGCACCGCGTTCGCGGAGTGGAAGAAGACGAAGATCAACATCGTCGACACGCCGGGCATGGCGAACTTCTTCAGCGACGCCGGCTGCGCCCTGCGGGTCGCCGACGGCGCCCTCGTGGTGGTGGACGCGGTGGCGGGCTCGGAGGTGCTGACCGAGAAGGTGTGGGGGGTCGCCGAGGAGCTGGACCTGCCCTGCGTCGTGGTGCTCAACCGCCTCGACCGGGAGCGGGCCAGCCTGTCCCGCTCGCTCGAGTCGCTGCACGAGGCCCTGGGCCGCACGGTGGCGCCCATCCACCTGCCCATCGGCGAGGAGAAGGGCTTCCGCGGCGTCGTCGACCTCGTCGCCATGAAGGCGCTGACCTTCGACGCGGACGGCCGGACGGTGTCCGCCGGCGACGTGCCGTCCGAGCTCGCCGACGACGCCACCGCGGCCCGTGAGGCCCTCATCGAGCTGGTCGCCGAGGCGGACGACGCCCTCATGGAGCAGTTCTTCGAGTCGGGCACCCTGACCCAGGAGCAGCTGGAGGCGGGGCTCAAGACGGCCACCGCGCGGCGGCAGGTGTTCCCCCTGGTGTGCACGTCGGCCACCGCCAACATCGGCATCCAGCCCCTGCTCGACGCCGTCCTCGCGTACCTTCCGTCCCCGACGCAGCGGACCCTGCCCGTGATCGATTCGGAAGGAAACCCGGCGGCCCCCGACTCGCCCGACGGCGCCGCCGCCCTGGTGTGGAAGACGGTGGCGGACCCGTTCGCGGGACGGATCACCATGTTCCGGGTGGCGAGCGGTTCGATCGCGGCGGACTCGACGGTCCAGAACGTCAGCCAGGGTGTCGGCGAACGCATCGGCGCCATCACCCTCTTGCAGGGCAAGACCCAGACCAGCGTGCCCGAGATCAGGGCGGGCGACCTCGGCGCCGTCGCCAAGCTGAAGGAGACCCGGACCGGGGACACGCTGGCGCCGAAGGACGCGGCGTGGCGGTTCGCCCCGTTCCAGTTCACCGAGCCGGTGCTCTCCTACGCCATCGAGCCGAAGAGCCGCGGCGACGAGGAGAAGATCAGCACCGCCCTCCAGCGCCTGCAGGAGGAGGACCCCACCATCCGCTATGCCCGCGACGCCCAGACCTCGCAGCTTCTGCTCTCCGGGCAGGGACAGCTGCACATCGAGGTGACCGTCGCCAAGCTCAAGCGCCGCTTCGGGGTCGAGGTGAATCTCAAGCTGCCGAGGATCCCGTATCGCGAGACCATCAAGGCGTCCACCGAGGCCCACGGCCGCCACAAGAAGCAGACCGGCGGGCACGGGCAGTTCGGGGACTGCAAGATCAAGGTCGCGCCGCTGCCGAGGGGAGAGGACTTCCAGTTCGTCGACGAGATCTTCGGGGGGGCGATTCCGCGCGGGTTCATCCCCGCGGTCGAGAAGGGCATCCAGGAAGCGCGGACGCGCGGCTATCTCGCGGGCTACCCGATGGTGGACTTCCAGGTCACCCTCTACGACGGATCGTTCCACCCCGTCGACTCGAACGAGATGTCGTTCAAGATGGCGGGACGGCTCGCGTTCCGCGACGCCATGTCGCGCGCGAAGCCCACGCTGCTCGAGCCGGTCATGAACGTCGAGGTCTACGCGCCCAGCGACTACGCCGGCGACCTCATGGGGGACCTGAACGGCCGCCGCGGCAAGATCGGCGGCATGGAGACGCGCGGCTCCTCGACGTCGATCAAGGCCGAGGTCCCGATGGCGGAGATGCTGACCTACGAGCAGCAGCTGACCTCGGCCACCGGCGGCCGCGGGTCGTACCACATGGAGTTCTCGCACTACGAAGAGGTACCGGCGCACATCCTGCAGAAGGTGATAGCCGACGCCAAGGCGGAACGCGGCGAGGACCACGACAAGGACAGCTGACGGGCTACGCGAACAGGGATGGAGCCGATAGCGGAGGCCAGGGCGGAACGCAGGCGAGGACGACGACAGCTGAGGGCCGACGCCGACAGGAGATGGAGCCGATAGCGGAGACCAGGGCGGAACGCGGCGAGGACGACAACAGCTGAGGGCCGACGCCGACAGGAGATGGAGCCGATAGCGGAGGCCAGGGCGGAACGCGGCGAGGACGACGACAAGGACAGCTGACGGGCTACGCGGTGTCCTCGGGTTTCTTCTCGGCGTCCTCCCCGCGACGCAGGCGCTTCGCGGCGGCGCGCAGTCGGCCGCCCATCCCCTTCTTCTTCGAGGTGTCCGCGGCCGGCGACCCGTCATCGGCATCCCGATCCTGGCTGGGATCGTACTCGCTGCCCACCAGCTCGATCTGCGCGACCTCGGCCGCGTCGCCCTGGCGCCGGCCGAGATGCAGCACGCGCGTATACCCGCCCGGCCGTTCGGCGAAACGGGGCGCGATGGTGCCGAACAGCTTGCCCGCGATCTGCTTGTCGGCGATGTCCCGCGCCACCAGCCGGCGCGCGTGCAGGGCGCGCGTGGTCTCCGCACCATCCTCGAGGCCGCGCTTGGCCACCGTGATGAGGCGCTCGACGAACGGACGCAGCTCCTTCGCCTTGGCCAGGGTCGTATCGATCCGCTCGTGGCGCAACAACATCGTGGCCTGATTGCGCAACGTGGCGAGTCGATGTTCGGTCACCCGACCCAGCTTCCTGTGCGCTACTCGATGACGCATGCTTCCGTTCCTCTCCCCCGGGAACCGTGGCGAACGCCGCGCGTCCCGCCCGACCGCGTTGTTCGTCGGTTACCTGTGCCCCGACATGCGCCCTCCTTACGCCTTGTCAGGCGGGCGCCTCGGCGATCTGCTGGCGCCCTCCGGGCGCGGTGCAACGCGGGGTCTCACCACGGGCGGCTAGTCTTCCGCCTCGGCGTCGGGCGTCGGCTGCTCCAATCGCATGCCGAGGCCGAGCCCCATCCGCTGCAGAATCTCCTTGATCTCGTTGAGCGACTTGCGGCCGAAGTTCTTCGTGCGGAGCATCTCCGCCTCGGTCTTCTGCACCAGCTCTCGAATGGTCCGGATGTTGGCGTTCTTCAGGCAGTTGTAGGACCGGACCGAAAGCTCGAGCTCCTCGACGCTCTTGTCGAGATGCTCGTTGGCCACCGCCATCCCCTCGCTGTCCGGCTCGACCGTCGCATCGCTGGACTCCTCGAGATCGATGAAGATGCTCAGGTGATCGCGCACGAGCCTGGCGCCCAGCGAGATCGCCTCCCGGGCCGTGACCGAGCCGTCCGTCCACACGTCCACGGTGAGCTTGTCGTAGTCGGTGGTCTGGCCCAGACGGGCCGCTTCGACGAGATAGTTGACCCTGCGCACCGGGGAGTGGACGGAGTCGACGGGAATCCAGCCGATGCCGAGGTCCTCGTCGAAGTTCTTCTCCGCGGAAACGTACCCGCGCCCCTGCTTGACGCGCATCTCCATGTGCAACGAGCCGCCGTCGGCCACCGTCGCGACGTGCAGATCGGGGTCGAGAATCTCCACCGCGGCGTCGACCTCGAGATCCGCCGCCTTGACCGCGCCCGGCTTGTCGGCCCGCAGATACAACGTCTTCGTCTCGTCGCCGTGCAGCTTGATGGGGATCTGCTTCAGGTTCAGGATGATGTCGGTCGCGTCCTCCACGACCCCCGGAATCGGCGAGAACTCGTGGAGCACGTTGTCGATCTTGACGCTCGTGACCGCCGCGCCCTCGATCGCGGACAAGAGCACGCGACGCAACGCGTTGCCGATCGTGGTCCCGAAACCGCGCTCGAACGGCTGGGCCGAGAACCTCCCGAACCGCTCGGTCAGGGTCTCCGCATCGAACTCCAGCCGCTTCGGTCGCTGGAAGCCTTTCCACAACATCAAGTCAGTCCTTTCTGAGACCGGGACCGCTTCTACTTCGAGTACAGCTCGACGATCAACTGCTCCTGCACCGGCAGGTTGATCTGCTCGCGCGTCGGGAGCGCCGCAACCCGCCCCGTCATGGTGGACGCGTCGAACTCCAGCCAGTCGGGGATCCCCCGTCCCTTGACCTCCTCCATGGCGTAGAGAATCGCGGGCCGCTTCGCGCTGCGCTGCCTGACGCTGACGGCATCGCCGGCCTTCAGCGAGAACGAGGGGATGTCGGCCCGCCTGCCGTTCACCTGCACGTGGCCGTGCCGGACGAGCTGCCGGGCCTGAGGCCGGGACGTCGCGAGCCCGAGACGGTAGACGACGTTGTCGAGCCGGCGCTCGAGCAGCTGCAGCAGCGTCTCGCCGGTGATGCCCCGCTGTCGTTCGGCCGCCGCGAAGTACCGGCGGAACTGGTTCTCGAGCACGCCGTAGGTGCGCTTGACCTTCTGCTTCTCGCGAAGCTGCGAGCCGTAGCCCATGACCTTGCTGGGACGACGGCGGCGCCCCTGCTGCCCGGGGGGGACGTTGCGCTTCTCGATGGCGCACTTCTCCGCGTAGCACCGCTCGCCCTTCAGGAAGAGCTTCATGCCCTCGCGACGGCAGAGCCGGCAAACGGGTCCTGCGTATCGTGCCATGCTGATCTGCTCCTGGCCCGCCAATCGTCGCCGAACGCGACCGCAAGGTCGCGCTGCGGGCTCCGCTTGGCGCCCAACCAACCCTGCAGGAGTCCGCGCCGCTCTACGGCGCAGACGCCTGGCGTATCTCCGTCGGCGCTATACGCGCCGCCGCTTGGGCGGACGGCACCCGTTGTGAGGAATGGGCGTCACGTCGCGAATCGACTTCACGCTGAGGCCGGCCGAGGCCTGCAGCGCGCGAATGGCGGACTCGCGCCCCCCGCCGGGGCCCTTGACGCGCACGTCCACGGTGCGCATGCCCACGGCCTTGGCCCCGTGCCCGGCCCGTATCGCGGCCTGGGTGGCCGCGAACGGCGTGCCCTTCCGCGAGCCGCGGAAGCCGATGCCGCCGGCGCTCGACCACGCCACGACGTTCCCCTCGGTATCGGCGATCGTGATGATCGTGTTGTTGAACGACGCCTGGATGTGCACGATGCCGTGGTGCACGACCCGCTTGTCGCGCTTCTTCTTGAAGGTCTTCTTGCGCTTGGCCGGCCGCTTGCTCGGCGTCGGAACCGAGGCGTCGACCGTCTCCAGCTTGGCCATTCGCGAACAGTCCTTTCCTTAAACTAGCTGGTCCGCTTCTTCGCCACCGCGCCCCGGCGCGGCCCCTTCCGCGTCCGGGCGTTCGTCTGCGTCCGTTGGCCGCGGACGGGCAGGTTGCGGCGATGGCGCATGCCGCGGAAGGAGCCGACCTCCATCAGTCGCTTGATGTTCATGGTGACCTCCTTTCGGAGATCACCCTCCACCCGGCCCTGCTCCTCGATGACCCGGCTGATCTTGCGGACGTCGTCCTCCGAAAGATCCTTGATCCGGATATCGGGATCGACTCCGGCCTCCTTCAGGATCAACCGGGAACGGTGGTCGCCTATCCCGAAGATGTACGTCAGCCCGGTCTCGATACGCTTGCTTCTTGGTAGATCGACACCCGCGATTCGAGCCATGATCCGGCCTCACCCCTGTCGCTGCTTGTGCTTCGGATTCGAGCAGATCACGCGCACGACGCCCGAGCGGCGCACGATCTTGCACTTGTCGCAAATGCGTTTCACCGATGCTCGTACCTTCATTCCACGTCCTCTTCCCGCCGTCAGTGGACCGACGCCGGACCCGCCGCCACGCCCGCGGCGGCCACGCGGGTCAGCACGTCGGGACCGCCCTCGGTTATCGCCACCGTGTGCTCGAAGTGCGCGGCGAGGCTGCCGTCGCGGGTCACTGCGGTCCAGCCGTCGCCCAGCACCTTGACCGCCGGCCGCCCCAGGGTGACCATCGGCTCGATGGCGAGGACCATGCCGGTCTCCAGCCTCGGGCCCTGGCCCGGGTCGCCGTAGTTCGGAATCTGCGGCTCCTCGTGCAGCGCGACGCCGATGCCATGGCCGACGAACTCCCGGACCACCGAGAACCCGTGCGCCTCCACGTGCCGTTGCACGTGGTGTCCGATGTCGGAGATGTGTCCGCCGACCCGGACCTGCGCGATGCCGCGCTCCAGCGCCTCCCGGGTGACCCGAAGCAGCTCCGAGACCCGAGCGGGAACCCCGCCGACGGGCACGGTGATGGCCGAGTCGCCGTAATAGCCGCCGAGCACCACGCCCATGTCGAGCGACACGATGTCGCCGTCGACCAGCGGCGCCGATGACGGAATGCCGTGCACCACGGCCTCGTTCACCGATGCGCACAACGTCGCCGGATAGCCTTGGTATCCCTTGAACGCGGGCACCGCGCCGGCCGCCCGAACCTGCCGTTCCGCCACCGTGTCGAGCTCCAGCGTCGAGACCCCGGGCGCCACCAGCCGGCGAAGCTCCGAAAGCACCTGCGCCACCAGGGCATTGGCCTCGCGCATGCGCTCGATCTGGGCCGGCGACTTGCGGACGATCATGCGCGGGGCTCCCCGGCCGTGACGCGCCCCGCCGCCCGTTCCGCGAGCACCGCATCGACGGCGGCGGCGAGCGCCGACCCCACCTCGGCCGGACCCCGGTCCCCGTCCACGGCACGGAACGAAGGGCGCTGCGAATAGTAGTCGACGAGCGGCCGGGTCGCGTCGGCGTAGACCCGCAACCGCTCCCGCACGACCGACTCGGTGTCGTCGCTCCGCAACACCAGCTCGCCGCCGCACAGGCCGCAACGCGGGCCCGGCGACAGGTCGACGCTGGTCGCCTGACCGCATTCCCCGCAGACCCGGCGCCGCGCGAGCCGAGCCACGAGCGCGTCGTCCGGCACGGCGATGTCGATGACGATCAGCGGCGGACGCCCGGTCATGATCTCGTCGAGGGCCACCGCCTGCGCCACCGTGCGGGGAAAGCCGTCGAGCACGAAGCCGTCCGCGACGTCCTCCCGGTCGAGGCGCTCCCGCACGATGGCGATCATCAGCTCGTCGTCGACGAGGCGCCCCGCCTCCATCGTCGCCCTGGCCCGGCGGCCGAGCTCGGAGCCCGACCTGACCGCGTCCCGCAGGATGTCTCCCGTCGAGATCTGCGGTATGCCGTGCCGGCGGGCGAACTCGACGCCCTGCGTTCCCTTGCCGGCGCCGGGCGGCCCGAGCACGACGAGGTTGATCGCGCAACCCATGGAGACCGCCGCCTCAGCCACGACGACCCCGGATGCGGGTCTTGCGCATGAAACCGTCGTAGTGACGCATGATCAACTGCGACTCGACCTGCTGCACCGTGTCCATCGACACCCCGACGATGATCAGCAGCGAGGTCCCGCCGAAGTAGAACGTGACGTTGAGGCCGTCGGTGATCCACCGCGGCGTGACCGCATCGAGGGAGTCGCCGATGAACGGAATCGCGGCGACGCGGAACCCGACGATCATCAGGTCGGGCAGTACCGCCACGATCGCCAGGTAGACGGCGCCCACCAGCGTGATCCGGGTCAGGATGGTGTCGATGTACTCCGCGGTCCGCTTGCCCGGCCGGATCCCCGGCACGAACCCGCCGTACTTGCGCATGTTCTCGGCGACGTCGTCCGGATTGAAGATGATCGCCGTGTAGAAGTAGGCGAAGAAGATGATGCCCCCCATGTACAGCAGGTAGTAGAGGGGCATGCCGTTCGCCAGGTTCTCGGTGATGCCCTGCGCCCACGCGGTCTCGGGCATCGCGGACGTGATGGTCGCGGGAAACGCGAGCAGCGACGAGGCGAAGATGACGGGAATGACCCCGCCCGTGTTCACCTTCAGGGGAATGTGGGTGCTGGTCCCGCCGTACATCCGCCGCCCCACGACCCGCTTCGCGTACTGCACGGTGACCCGGCGCTGCCCGCGCTCGATGAACACCACCGCGCCGATGACGAGGATCATCAGGATAAGCAGCATCAACAGGCGGAACAGTCCCATCTGGCCGGTGCGCAGCTGGTCGAGGGTGTTCAGGACCGCCGCGGGCAGGTTCACGACGATGCCCGCGAAGATGATCAGCGACATGCCGTTGCCGATTCCCCGCTCGGTGACCTGCTCGCCCAGCCACATGATGAAGCAGGTGCCGGTGGTGAGGGTCAGGACCACGAGCAGGCGGAAGCCCCAGCCGGGCTCGTACACCAGGGGCAGGCCGCCGGCGATGTTGGTCTGGCTCTCGAGCCAGAAGGCGATGGCGAACGCCTGCACCACGCACAGCAGCAGCGTGCCGTAGCGGGTGTACTGGGTGATCTTCCGGCGCCCGAGCTCGCCCTCCTTCGACAGGCGCTCCAGATACGGCCAGACGACGGTCAGGAGCTGCAGGATGATGGACGCGCTGATGTAGGGCATGATGCCCAGCGCGAAGATGGTGACCTGGGCGAGGTTGCCGCCCGAGAACATGTTGTAGAGCCCGAACATGGTCCCGGCCGCCTGCTCGGCGAGTATCGCCAGCGCGTCGGTGTTCACGCCCGGGGTCGGGATGACGCTGCCGAGGCGGTAGACCGCGAGAATGGACAGCGTGAACAGCACCCGGGTCCGCAAATCCGAGATCGCGAAGACGTTCCGCAGGCTGTCAAGCATCGATGCGCCCCTTGCCGGTCAGGTTCCGATCCGTTCCGACCCTCACCCCGTCACGACCTCCGTTCGGCCGCCGGCTCCGGCGATGAGCTCGGCCGCCTTCCGGCTGAACTTGTGCGCCTTGACCGTCAAGGCGACGTCCAGGCCCCCCCGGGCCAGGACCTTGACGAGCCTGGCGTTCGAGCGCACGAGGCCCGACTCCCGCAACAGGTCGGGGGTCACCTCGGTGTCCGCCTCGAACCGCTCGGCGAGAGCGTCGAGGTTGACGACGGCATACTCCACCCGAAACGGATTGAAGAACCCCCGTTTCGGCACGCGGCGGTGCAACGGCATCTGGCCGCCCTCGAACCCGCGCTTCCGGCGGTATCCCGACCGCGACTTCTGCCCCTTGTGCCCGCGCCCCGAAGTCACGCCGGTCCCGGAGCCATAGCCCCTGCCCACGCGCTTCTTCGGGCGGCGGGCGCCGCTGGGCGGTCTCAGATCGCTCAAGCTCATCGTCAGCCCTCGACCTCGGTCACGCGGACCAGGTGCCGAACCTTCCGGATCATGCCGCGGATGGACGGCAGGTCCTGCAGCTCGACGGTGTGGTGCAACCGCCGCAACCCCAGCCCCCGCACCACATTCGCCTGGCGCCGGTCGAAGCCGATCGTGCTCCGCACCAGCGTCACGCGCACGCGCCCGGCCTCCGCGGCCTTCGTATTCGTCGTCTCCATCTGCCCAGCCCGTCAACCCTTCGCCTGACCGCCCCGCCCGGCGTCCCGACAGCCCCCGCAGGAAGGCGCGGGGAGGCGGCGTCGTTCCACGGCGCCGACTCCTAGACCGCCGTCAGCTCCTCGAGATCGATACCGCGCAGCCGCGCCACCGAGACCGGGTCCTTCAGCTCCATGAGTCCGGTGAAGGTGGCCCGCACGACGTTGTGCGGGTTCTGCGTTCCCAGGGACTTGGTCAGGATGTTCTGCACCCCGGCCGACTCCAGGACCGCGCGCACGGCGCCGCCCGCGATGATGCCGGTGCCTTCGGGGGCCGGCTTCAACAACACCCGGCCGGCCCCGAAGCGCCCGACCACCATGTGCGGTATCGTCGTGCCGGCGAGGGGCACCCGGAGCAGCGCCTTCTTGGCCGCCTCGATGCCCTTCTTGATGGCCGACGGCACCTCCTTGGCCTTGCCGACCCCGAACCCGACCACGCCGTGGCCGTCGCCCACGACCACGAGGGCGCTGAAGCTCAGGTTCTTGCCGCCCTTGACCACCTTCGTGACGCGGTTGATCGAGACGACCGTGTCCTTGAGGTCGAAATCGTTGGAATCGATCTTGGCTCGCATCTGGTTCATGTCATTTCCCGGCCGCCCGTGTTCACCCGTGCCGGCAGGATGATGCCCCTTCGGCGGGGTGACGCCGCGGGCTCCTAGAATCGCAGGCCGGCCTCTCTCGCCGCGTCCGCGACCTTGCGGACCCGGCCGTGATACAGGAACCCGCCCCGATCGAAGACCACGCTCCGGATGCCCTTCTCGAGCGTCCGCTCCGCGATCAACCGTCCCACGACCTCGGCGCCGGCCACGTTTCCGCCGGAGGCCCCGTCCGCGAGGCTCGCCTTGATCGCGGGCTCGGTGCTGGACGCCGACGCCAACGTGGTGCCGTTCGAGTCGTCGATGACCTGGACCGCGATATGTCCCAGGCTCCGAAAGACCGACATCCTCGGGCGATGCGACGTCCCCCTGCTCTTGTTGCGCTGGCGCAGTGCAATCCGGCGGCGCCGGTCCTTCTTCGTCTTGACCTTCATGACACGTTAGACCCCGGGCGCTAGGCCCCCGTCTTGCCGACCTTCTTCTTGAGCACCTCGCCCGTGTAGCGAATCCCCTTCTGCTTGTACGGGTCCGGCTTGCGGAGGCTCCGGATGTCGGCGGCGACCTGCCCCACCGCCTGACGGTCCACCCCCGACACCACCAGATGCGTCTGGTTCTCCACCGCCACCGAGATGCCGTCGGGCACTGCGAACACCACCTGGTGCGAGTATCCGAGCGACAGCGTGAGCCGCTGACCGGCCACCTCGGCCCGGTAACCGATGCCCACGATGTCGAGCTCCTTCTTGAACCCCGATGACACGCCGGTCACGGCGTTCGCGACGAGACTGCGCCCGAGGCCGTGGAACTTGGCCATCGCGCGACTCTCGCGCTCGGGCCGCGCACGCAGCACCCCGTCCTCCATCTCGATCACGATCCCCGGCGGCAGCGGTTGCCGCATCGTCCCCTTCGGCCCCTTGGCCTCCACCGCGCCCGCGGTGATCTGCACGCTGACTCCGGAAGGAATCGGGATTGGCTGCTTGCCCACTCGCGACATCTCGTCACTCCAACGCCCGGCTCACCAGACTTTGCACAACACTTCGCCGCCCACGCCCATCTTCACCGCTTCGCGCCCGGTCATGACCCCGCGCGAGGTGGTGAGAATGCTCGTGCCGAGGCCCGCGAGAACCGGGGGTACGCTGTCCCGGGCGCAGTAGACGCGCCGGCCGGGCCGACTGACACGCTGAATCCCGGTGATGACGTTCTCGCCGCGCGATCCGTACTTCAACTGGATCCGAATCATCGGCCGCGCCTGCTGCCCCCGTTCAACGACGACGTCCACCATCTTGAACGACTGGATGTAACCCTCGGTCTGCAGAATCCTCGCGATCTCCGTCTTGAGCCGCGATGCCGGGATGTCCACGCGCCGGCGGTGTGCGGAGGTCCCGTTGCGGATTCTCGTCAACATATCGGCGATCGGATCAGTCATGTCTCTCTTGTCTGTCGACCCCGCGCCCGGGCGACGCGGCGCCTGGCATCGTCACCAGCTGCTCTTGGTCACTCCCGCGACGTCGCCCTCGAGCGCGAGCCGCCGGAAGCACAGGCGGCACAGCGCGAACTTGCGGATGAACCCCCGCGGCCGCCCGCAAAGGCGGCACCGGTTGCGAAGCCGCACCTTGAACTTCGGCGGCTTTTCCTCCCTGACCATCTTCGCAATCGTCGCCATCGAGCTCCCCTCGCCCGCCAATCGGTCGCCGAACGTGACCACGAACAAGGTCTCGTGCGGCCTCCGCCTTGACGCCCGCGCCGCTTCACGGCGCGCTCTCCTAGTTCGTCCGGAACGGCATCCCCATGAGCTGGAGAAGCCGGCGCCCCTCTTCGTCGGTCCTGGCGGTGGTCACGACCGAGATGTTCATCCCGCGTGACTTGTCCACCTTCATGTAGTCGATCTCGATGAACACCAGCTGGTCCGGAAGCCCCAGGGTGTAGTTGCCGCGTCCGTCGAACCCCTTGGGGGAAACGCCGCGGAAGTCCCTGACGCGAGGCAGCGCGATCGAGATCAGCCGGTCGAGAAACTCGTACATGCGATCGCGTCGCAGCGTGACCATCGAGCCGATCGGCATGCCCTGACGGAGCTTGAACTGGGCTATCGACTTGCGGGCCCGGGTCGTCAGGGGCTTCTGACCGGTGATGCGCGTCAGGTCGTCGCTGCCCGCGTCGATCAGCTTCACGTTCTGCGTGGCCTCGCCGAGGCCCATGTTCACGACGATCCGCTGGATCTTGGGCACCGCCATGACGTTGGTGTACCCGAACTCCTTCGTGAGCGCGGGTACCACGCTCTCGTGATAGCGATCTCTCAGTCGACTAGTCATCGATCCACGACCCCGTCGCACTTCCGGCAGATCCGCACCTTGCGGCCGTCACCGAGGAGGCGCTTGCCGATGCGTGTCGGCGCGCCGCACTCCGGACAGACGAGCTGCACGTTCGATGCGTGCAGCGGCGCTTCGCGCTCCACCACGCCGCCCTTCACGTTCTGCCTCGGGTTCGGGCGGGTATGGCGCTTGACGATGTTCACGCCCTCGACAATCAGCCGGTTCTTGGCCGGCACGAGCTGCAGGACGCGTCCCCGTTTCCCCCGGTCCTTCCCGGTGATGACGACGACGTTGTCGTTCTTCCGGACGGGGGTCTGTAATCTCGACATGGCTCAAACGCTCGCGGCTTCAGAGTACTTCCGGCGCCAGGGAGATGATTCTCATGAACTTGCGTTCCCGAAGCTCGCGCGCCACCGGTCCGAAGACCCGCGTCCCGATGGGTTCGCCCTGCTCGTTGACCAGGACCGCGGCGTTCCGATCGAAACGAATGTAGCTGCCGTCACGCCGGCGATGCTCCTTGGCCGTCCGCACGATGACGGCCCGGACGACCTGACCCTTCTTGACCGCGGAACGCGGGGCCGCTTCCTTCACCGAGGCCGTGACGAGATCACCCAGCTTGGCGAAGCGACCGGTCGACCCGCCGATCGGGTTGATGACCGCGATCTTCCGGGCCCCGGAGTTGTCCGCGACCTCGAGGATCGATTGCATCTGGATCATGGTTCTGTGCTCGCTCTGCCGGAGAACGGGGCGCCTCCCGGCCCGCCCGTCGCCGCCTGCGCCCCGCCCGGCGCCCGGCCGACCCGCCGGGAGCCCGGACCGCTCTGCGACGAATTGCGCCTCAGACGGCCTTCGCCCGTTCGACCACCCGCACGACCGCCCAGCGCTTGCGCCGACTGAGCGGCCGGGTCTCGACGATGGCGACGACGTCGCCCTCCTTCGCGTCGTTGCCCGGATCGTGTGCCATGAACTTGGACGTCCGGCGCTGGATCTTGCCGTACAGGCCGTGGCGCACCCGGCGCTCGACGGCCACGACGACGCTCTGGTCCATCTTGCCGCTGACGACGACGCCCTGGATCTCTGCCTTAGTCCCCATCCGCTGCTTCTTTCGTATCGCTCGCCGGCGCCTCGATGCCGAGCGCGTAGCCGCGCAGGAGCGTCTTGACCCGGGCCATGTCCTGCCGGGTCCGACGCAGCTTGTTGGCCGCCTCCTGCTGTCCCATCGACTTCTGGAGCCGAAGGCGGAACACCTCCTCGGCCAGCTCCCGCTCGCGCTGCTCGAGGTCCGACACGCCGAGCTCGCGGAACTCCGTAATCGCCGTCATGATGCCTCGGCTCCGAACCGGGTGGCGAACCTGGTGTGGATGGGCAGCTTGGCCGCGGCCAGGCGCATCGCCTGCCGCGCCACCGCCGCCTCGACGCCCTCCATCTCGAAGAGGATGCGGCCCGACTTCACCACCGCGACCCACTGCTCGGGCGCGCCCTTGCCCTTGCCCATCCGGGTCTCCTGGGGCTTCTTGGTGATCGGCTTGTCGGGAAACACCCGAATCCAGATCTTCCCGCCCCGCTTGATGGACCGCGTCATCGCCACCCGCGCGGCCTCTATCTGCCGGTCCGTCAGCCAGCACGGCTCCATCGCCCGCAGGCCATAGTCGCCGAAGGACACGGTCGAGCCCCGCCACGCCTTGCCGGTCATGCGCCCGCGGTGCTGCTTCCGGTGTTTGACTTTCTTCGGCATCAACATGACTGCTACCTCGCAGGTGTCCGGGTGCCGTACCTCGAGCCGACTAGGCTCGCGCCCCGCGGCGCGGCACGCGGTACTCTTCGTCGCGGGCCAGCCGCGGCTCGTGACGGTCGCCCTTGTACAGCCACACCTTCACGCCGATCTGCCCGTAGGTGGTGTTGGCCTCGGCGAATCCGTAGTCGATGTCCGCCCGCAGGGTCTGCAGCGGCAGCTGCCCGTGCAGGTACCATTCGGTGCGCGCGATCTCCGCGCCGTTGAGGCGCCCGCCCACCCGCACCTTGATGCCACGAGCCCCGAACCGCAGGGCCGACTCGACCGCCTTCCGCATCGCGCGCCTGAAGGCGACGCGCTTCTCGAGCTGCAGGGCCACCGATTCGCTGATCAGCTGCGCATCGAGCTCGGGCTTCTGAATCTCCTGGATGTTGATGAAGACCTCGCGCTTCGTCCGCCGCTGGATCTCGGTCTTGAGCTTGTCCACCTCGGTGCCCTTGCGCCCGATGATGATGCCCGGCCGAGACGTGCAGATGTCGATCTTCAACTTGTTGGCGGCGCGCTCGATCTCGATCTTGGACACGCCGGCGTGCTTGAAGCGCTTCTTCAGATTGGACCGCAGCGAGAGATCTTCGTGCAAGAGCTTGGCGTAGTCGCGGTCGGCATACCAGCGCGACCGCCACGTCTTGTTGAAGCCAAGCCTGAACCCGTACGGGTGAACCTTCTGCCCCATCTCGTCAACCTCTCGCGTTCGACCGCTTCCGCGGCCGCCGCGCGGACCGCCTCTTGCGACCGCGTCCGGAGGACCCCGCCCCGGCCGAGCCCGGCTCGCCCGGAGCCGCGGCGACTTCCGGCCGCTCCTCGACGTGCACGGTCAGGTGCGCGGTCCGCTTGACGATGCGGAAGGCGCGGCCCATCGGCGCGGGGCGGATGCGCTTCATCGACGGCCCCTGGTCGGCGAAGCACCTCGACACGAACATGCGGTCGACGTCGCCGGCGGCCCCGTCCTTCTGCTCCGCGTTCGCCACCGCCGAACGGAGCACCTTGGCGATGTCGCCGGCGATGCGCTTCCGGGAGAAACGCAGGGTGGCCAGCGCCCGATCCACGTTCTGTCCGCGAATCAGGTCCATCACCAGCTTGGCCTTCTGGGCCGAGGTCCGGACATAACGCGCCGTGGCACGCCCTTCGATCATCGTCATTTGCCCTTGCCGACGGAGGCGGCCTTGTCGCGCTTGCTCGTATGCCCCCGGAACAAGCGGGTCGGCGAGAACTCGCCGAGCTTGTGCCCGACCATGTTCTCGGTCAGGTACACGGGGATGAACTTCTTGCCGTTGTGCACCGCGATGGTGTGCCCGACCATCTCGGGGATGACCGTCGAGCGTCGAGACCAGGTCTTGATGACCCGGCGGTCTCCGCTGTTGTTCATGCGTTCGACCTTCTCGAGCAGCGGTATGTCGACGAACGGTCCCTTCTTCAGCGATCGACTCATTGACGCCTCGTCTCAATCCCCGGCCGCCCACAAACCGCGACAATCCCGAGCATGACCGCGCCCGCCCGTCCCGTCCCGGCAACGCCCGGCCGCCGCGCGATGCCCGCGCGCCCGCCCGCTTCCGCCACGGGCGTCCCGCCTCACTTCCTCCGCCGGCGGCGCTGGACGATGAACTTGTCCGACGGCTTCCGGCTCCGGGTCTTGTAGCCCTTGGTCGGCATCCCCCACGGAGACACGGGATGGCGCCCGCCAGCCGCCTTGCCCTCACCCCCGCCGAGGGGATGGTCCACCGGGTTCATCGCGACCCCGCGCACGTTGGGCCGACGCCCGAGCCAGCGCTTGCGGCCCGCCTTGCCCAGCGACACGTTCTCGTGATCGACGTTGCCGACCTGGCCGATGGTGGCCACGCACTCCTTCAGAATCCGGCGGATCTCGCCCGACGGCAGCCGGACCGACACGTAATCGCCTTCCTTCGCCACGAGCTGCACGCTCGCCCCCGCGCTGCGGGCGAGCTGGCCACCCTTGCCCGGCTTGAGCTCCACGTTGTGCATCTGGGTGCCGAGCGGAATGTTCTTGAGGGGCAGGGTGTTGCCGGGAAGGATGTCGACGCGGTCTCCCGCGATGACGGTAGCGTTCACGGCCACGCCGGCCGGATGCAGGATGTACCGCTTCTCGCCGTCGGCGTAGGTCACGAGAGCGATGCGCGCGGATCGGTTCGGGTCGTACTCGATGGTCGTCACCCGCCCCGGCACGTCGCGCTTGTCGCGCTTGAAGTCGATGATGCGGTACGTGCGCTTGTGCCCGCCGCCCCGCTGCCAAATCGTGACGCGGCCCCGGTTGTTGCGGCCGCCGGACTTGGGCAACGGCTCGGTCAGGGGCTTGTACGGCTTCGTCTCGGTGATCTCGTCGAAGGTCTGCACCGTCTGGAAGCGCCGCCCCGCCGACGTCGGCTTGTACTTGCGGATAGTCATGGTGCTTCTAGGCGCCTTCCAGGAACTCGGGCACGTTCTGGCCGTCGCGCAGCCGGACGTAGGCCTTCTTCCAGTCCGGACGCTGGCCCGAGAAGCGCCCCTGCCGCTTGATCTTGCCGTGATTGATGGACGTGCGGACGCTCGCGACCTTCGACCCGAGCAGTCGCTCGACCGCCTGCTTGATCTCCACCTTGGTCGCCCGCATCGCCACCTCGAGCACGATGGTGCCCGTGTCCTCGCGCTGGATGGTGGTCTTCTCGGTGACGAGGGCCCGCCGAATGACCTCGGTCTCTCTCATGATGTCAGCACCTGAGTGAGCTTCTCGACCGCGGCGCGCGTCATCACCACCTGCCGGGCGTCGACGACGTCCCTCGCGCCGAGGCGCCCCGTCGCCACGAGACTGACGTCGCCGAGGTTGCGCACCGCCAGCACGAGCTTCCCGTCCGGCTGCACGTCGACCAGCAACGCCTTGGCCCCCACGTCGAGGCGGTCGAGCAACTCGACCGCAAGCCGGGTACGCGGCTCGTCGACCCCGAGCCGATCGACGACGAGCACGTCGCCGCCCGCGAACTTCTCCGTCAACGCGGCCCGCAAGGCGCCCAGCACGACCTTCTTCGGCAGGCGATATGCGTAGCTCCGCGGCTGGGGCCCGAAAACCGCGCCGCCGGTGCGCCAGAGCGGATTGCGGCTCTCGCCGACCCGTGCGCGGCCGGTGCCCTTCTGACGCCACGGCTTCTTGCCGGTCCCGCTGACCTGCCCCCGCGTCTTCGTCGAATGGGTGCCGCGTCGCTCGACGGCCGATTGGTGCACCACCGACTCCCATATGACGCCCGGGTTCGGCCGGCCGCCGAACACGGCGTCACTGACCTCGACCGAGCCGATCTTCTCGTTCCGCAAATCAACGACATCCAGCGTCATGGCGCACCCGGCCCGGAGAGCGTCGCCTACGGCTCCGCTCGCCACCCAACCAACCCTCCAGGGTCCGCGCCGTTTCACGGCGCAGACTCCTGCCTACTTCCGCTTCTTCGCCGATGCCTCGGGCGCCGGCGCGGGCACCGGCCTGGCAGCGACCGCCTTCCTGATCATGACCACGCCGCCCGGCGCGCCCGGAACCGCTCCCTTGACTACCAGCACGTGCTGCTCGGCATCCACCCGCAGCACCTCCAGGTTCCGTGTCGTGACCCGGTCGCCGCCCATTCGCCCCGGTCCCCGCATGCCCTTGATGACCCGGGAGGGATAGGAGGACGCCCCGATGGAACCCGGCGCGCGGTGGAACATGGAGCCGTGCGTCGCGCGCCCGCCACCGAAACCGTGGCGCTTCATGACGCCCTGGAACCCCTTGCCGCGGCTGACCCCCACGACATCCACGCGGTCGCCGTCCGCGAACACCGACGCCACCACCTGCTCGCCTTCCGCCGGCCCGTCGCCGTCCACGCCGACCTCCCGTCGGATCCGGGTCGGGGGCACGTTGGCCTTCCGGTAATGGCCGGCGATGGGCCGGTTCGCGTTGGCCGGCGCGTCGTCGACGAGCCCGAGCTGCACCGCCGCATAGCCGTCGCGCTCCACCGTCTTCCGCTGCACGACGACGCACGGACCGGCCTTGATGACCGTCGCCGGCAGGAGCGCACCGTCGTCGCCGAACAACTGGGTCATTCCGATCTTCCGCCCGAGGATTCCGGTCACCATGATCGTCTGCGTCCGTGCTGCCGAGCTCTACCAGACTCCGGGCCCGCCAATCGTCGCCTTCGGCTCCGCCTGGCGCCCAACCGACCCTCCGGGTGTCCGCGCCGTGCCACGGCCCGGACTCCTAGTCGTTGCCGTCCTTGCCGAATGCCTTGATCTCGACGTCGACTCCGGCCGGGAGATCGAGCTTCATCAGCGCATCGACGGTCTGGGACGTCGGCTCGAAGATGTCGATCAGCCGCTTGTGGGTTCGGATCTCGAACTGCTCGCGCGACTTCTTGTCTACATGGGGCGATCTCAGGACCGTCCACTTGTTCAGGTCCGTCGGCAGCGGTATCGGTCCGGCGAGACGGGCGCCCGTCCGCCGGGCCGTGTCGGCGATCTCGTGCGTCGACTGATCGAGCACCCGGTGATCGTAGGCTTTCAGGCGTATCCGAATCTTGTCGCTGAACATGGCTTCTCACCGGAGTCCATCCCGGGGGCGCGGCTACTCGACGATCTCGGTGATCGCCCCCGACCCCACCGTGCGCCCGCCTTCCCGAATCGCGAACCGAAGGCCCTTCTCCAGCGCCACCGGCGTGATCAGCTCCACCTCCATCGCGACGTTGTCCCCGGGCATCACCATCTCGACACCGTCGGGCAACGTCGCAACCCCCGTCACGTCCGTCGTCCGAAGGTAGAACTGAGGACGATACCCGTTGAAGAACGGCGTGTGACGACCGCCCTCGTCCTTCGTCAACACGTAGACCTCGCCCTTGAACTTCGTGTGGGGCGTGATCGACTTCGGCTTCGCCAGCACCTGACCGCGCTCCACATCGTCCTTCTCCAGGCCGCGAAGCAGAACGCCGATGTTGTCGCCCGCAACCCCCTCGTCAAGCAGCTTCCGGAACATCTCGACCCCCGTCACCACCTTCTTCTGGGTCTCCTGGAAGCCCACTATCTCGATCTCCTCGCTCACCTTCACGATGCCACGCTCGACCCGCCCCGTCACCACCGTCCCCCGGCCCGAGATCGAGAACACATCCTCGATCGGCATCAGGAACGGCTTGTCGACGTCGCGAACCGGCAGCGGAACGTAGTCGTCCACCGCCGCCATCAACTCGTCGACCGTCGCCGTGTACTGCTCGTCACCCTCCAGCGCCTTCAGGGCCGAGCCCCGGACAACAGGAAGGTCGTCGCCGGGGAACTCATACGACGACAACAGCTCGCGGACCTCCAGCTCCACCAGGTCCAGAAGCTCCTCGTCGTCCACCATGTCCACCTTGTTCATGAACACGACCAGCGACGGCACACCGACCTGGCGGGCCAGGAGAATGTGCTCCCGCGTCTGCGGCATCACCCCGTCGGTCGCCGCCACGACCAGGATCGCGCCGTCCATCTGCGCCGCGCCCGTGATCATGTTCTTGATGTAGTCCGCGTGGCCAGGACAGTCCACGTGCGCGTAGTGGCGGTTCTCCGTCGTGTACTCGACGTGCGCCGTCGCGATCGTGATCCCCCGCTCCCGCTCCTCGGGAGCGTTGTCGATCGAGTCGAACGAACGAACCACGTTCTTCGCGTCGTGCTTCGACAGAACCGACGTGATCGCCGCCGTCAGCGTCGTCTTCCCGTGGTCGATGTGCCCGATCGTCCCGATGTTCACGTGCGGTTTCGACCGGTCGAACTTCTCCTTCGCCATGCGATAGCCTCTTCTATCTGCCCTGAATGCGCGCGACGATCTGTTCGCTGACCGCCTGCGGGACCTGATCGTAGCGTTCGAAGTGCATCGTGTAGGTGGCGCGCCCCTGCGTGCGCGAGCGCAGCTCGGTTGCGTAGCCGAACATCTCCGCCAGGGGCACCCGGGCGTTGACGATTTGCGTGCCGCCGTGGGCCTCCATCGACTTCACCTTGCCGCGGCGTCCGTTGATGTCGGCGATGATGTCGCCCATGTACACCTCAGGCACCACGACCTCGACCTTCATGATCGGCTCCAGCAGCGCCGGGGCGGCCCGTCGGGCGGCCTCGCGGAACGCCATGGACCCCGCGATCTTGAACGCCACCTCCGACGAGTCGACGTCGTGCGACGAACCGTCGAGCAGGGTGACCGTCACGTCCTCGATCGGGTATCCGGCGAGGATGCCGGTCGTCACCGCCTCGCGCACCCCCGCCTCGACCGACGGAATGAACTCCTTCGGAATCGCGCCGCCGAATATCCGGTTCTCGAAGACGAACCCGTGCCCCGACTTCCCCGGCACGACGCTGAGCTTGACGTGACCGTACTGACCGCGCCCGCCGGTCTGCTTGACGTGCCGGCCCTCGGCTTCCGCCGGCCGCGTGAGGGTCTCGCGATAGGCCACCTGCGGGCGGCCGACCGTCGCCGCCACCCCGAACTCGCGCCGAAGCCGGTCGACGATGATCTCCAGATGGAGCTCGCCCATCCCGGAAACGACCACCTGACCGGTCTCGATGTCGGTCCGCACCTGGAACGTCGGATCCTCGGTGGTGAGCTTCGCCAACCCCTGGCCGAGCTTCTCCTGGTCGGCCTTCGTCTTCGGCTCGATGGCCAGCGCGATGACGGGAGTCGGAAACTCCATCGCCTCGAGCACGACCGGATGCGCGCGGTCGCAGATGGTGTCGCCGGTGGCCACCGTCTTCAGCCCGACCGCGGCGGCGATGTCGCCGGCGTAGACCTGCTCGATCTCCTCCCGCTTGTTGGCGTGCATCTTCAGCAGGCGGCCGATCCGCTCCCGGCGGCCCAGCCGCGGGTTGTAGATGGTCGCTCCGCTGGCCATCACGCCGGAGTACACGCGGATGAACGCGAGCTGACCGACGTAGGGGTCGGTCATGATCTTGAAGGCGAGGGCCGAGAACGGCGCGGCGTCGTGCGCCGGCCGCTCGAGCACCGCGTCACCGTCCGGCGCCGTCCCGGTCACGGCGGGAATGTCGGCGGGCGACGGCAGATAGTCGACCACCGCGTCGATCAGCGGCTGCACGCCCTTGTTCTTGAAGGCGCTGCCGCACAGCACCGGCACGAACGGGGCTTTCTCCTCGCGGACCGACGCAACGGTCCGCCGGCGCAGGATCGGGACGATCTCGTCGGCCGCAATCGGTTGCCCGTGCAGGTACTTCTCGAGCAACCGGTCGTCGACCTCGCAGATCTTCTCGATCAGCGCCTCGCGCGCCGCCGTCGCCTCCTCGAGGCGGCCGGCCGGAATCTCCTCGATCACCGACTCGGCGCCGAGCGATTCGTCCCGGTACCGGACCGCCTTCATCGCGACCAGATCGATGACGCCGGCGAAGCCGTCCTCGGCGCCGAGCGGCAACTGGACCGCCACCGGGTTCGCCTGGAGCTTCTCGCGAATCTGGGTCAGCGTGCGCTGGAAGTCGGCCCCGACGCGATCCATCTTGTTGACGAAGCAGATGCGCGGCACCCGGTACTTGTCGGCCTGGCGCCAGACGGTCTCGGACTGCGGCTCCACCCCGCCCACCGCATCGAACACCGCCACCGCGCCGTCGAGCACCCGCAGCGATCGCTCGACCTCGGCCGTGAAGTCCACGTGCCCCGGGGTGTCGATGATGTTGATGCGGTGGTCGCGCCACATGCACGTGGTCGCGGCGGAGGTGATGGTGATGCCCCGTTCCTGCTCCTGGGCCATCCAGTCCATGACCGCGGTGCCGTCGTGGACCTCGCCGATCTTGTAGGTGATGCCGGTGTAGAACAGCACCCGTTCGGTCGTCGTCGTCTTGCCGGCATCGATATGGGCCATGATGCCGATGTTCCGTGTCCGCTCGAGCGGCACCTGTCTCGACATCACCTTGCCCGTTCGTGACTGCCTGCTTCGCGCGACCCCTCGGTCCGCGGTTGCGGGGGCGATCTCCAACTCGGCTCCAACCACTGGTCTGCTTCTACCTTGCGCGTTCCGCGCTCTCACCAACGATAGTGGGCGAACGCCTTGTTCGCTTCGGCCATGCGGTGGGTGTCTTCGCGCTTCTTCACCGACCCGCCCCGCAGGTTCGACGCGTCGATGAACTCGTTCGCGAGCTTCTCCCGCATCGTCTTCCCGTCGCTGCGGGCCCGCGCGTAGCCCGACAGCCACCGCAGGCTCAGCGAGAGCCGGCGGTTCGGATTGACCTCGATGGGCACCTGGTAGTTCGAGCCGCCGACGCGGCGCGACTTGACCTCGAGGCTGGGCTTCACGTTGTCGACCGCCTTCTTGAACACCTTGAGCGGATCGTCGCCGGTCCGCTCCCGGATGATGTCGAGGCTTCCGTACAGCAACCCCTCGGCCGTGCTCCGCTTGCCGCTCTTCATGATGGTGCGCACGAACTTGGTCACGAGAGTGCTCTTGTAGAGCGGATCCGGCGGAACCTCGCGCTTGGGGACCTCGCGTCTGCGTGGCATGGCACTTTCCTCTTCGACGACCGCGGAACCGGGAACGCCTCTACGCCTTCGGCCGCTTCGCCCCGTACTTCGACCGGCTCTGCTTCCGGCCCTGCACCCCGGTGGTGTCCAGCGTCCCCCGCACCACGTGGTAGCGCACCCCGGGGAGGTCCTTGACGCGGCCTCCGCGAATGAGCACCAGCGAGTGCTCCTGGAGGTTGTGGCCCTCGCCGGGAATGTACGTGGTCACCTCGATCTGATTGGTCAGCCGGACGCGGGCGACCTTCCGCAACGCGGAGTTCGGCTTCTTCGGGGTCTGCGTGAACACCCGCACGCAAACGCCCCGGCGCTGGGGAGAACGCTGCAAGGCGGGGCTCTTGGTCTTGGTCTCGATCCGGTAACGGCCCTTCCTCACGAGCTGGCTGATCGTCGGCACGAACCGCTCCTTGGCGTCGAATGCGTCACGACATCCCGGCCGGCGGCAAGGACGCCCGCGACAGTTGCGTCGGGCCTGAAAGCGACAGCTTGGCACCCGACGCGATTGACCCTATTTGTGTGTGCGCGCCGCGAAGAAGAGCCCGGCCGCCCCACGAGAGCGGACCTGGGCCTGCTCCGTACGAAAAGAGGCGGGTCGCGCAAGGCCCGCGAATGCCCAGCCCGGCATCACCGGCCCCCGGCGGTTCACGCGCCCCTCTCCGACGGTCGGAGTCAGATAGGGTGTCCCAACTCCGGCCAGAACCTTGCGAGATTAACACGGAAACCTCGCCAACGCAAGAAACCTGGTCCGCCAATCGTCGCCGAACGCAACCGCAAGGTCGCGCTGCGGCCTCCGCCGGGCGCCCCGACCAATGCGCCAGGCATCCCGCGCCGTTCTACGGCGTGGACTCCTAGCCCGCCAATCGTCGCCTCCGGCTCCGCTTGGCGCCCAACCAACCCTCCAGGAGTCCGCGCCGTTCTACGGCGTGGACTCCTGATCGCGGCCCGCCGTCTCCGGCTCCACGAGATACTCCATCTCCCGTTCGAGATCGAGCTCCTCGAGGCTCGGCGGCGGCGTCGGCGGCGGCTCGTCGGCCTCGATCTGCACCCCGCGGTAAAAGTCGTACCCGGTGCCGGCGGGAATCAGCCGGCCCATCGTCACGTTCTCCTTCAGCCCCCGGAGGTGGTCGACCTTCCCCGAGATCGAGGCTTCCGTCAGCACCCGGGTCGTCTCCTGGAACGAGGCGGCCGAGATGAAGGAGTCGGTGGACAGCGAGGCCTTGGTGATCCCGAGCAGCAGCGGCCGTCCCGTGGCGGGCTGGCCGCCCTCGACGATGACCCGCTCGTTCTCGGTGAGGAACCGCGACCGGTCCACCTGCTCGTCGATCAGGAAGTCGGTGCTCCCCACGTCCTCGATCTTCACCCAACGCATCATCTGCCGGGCCACGACCTCGATGTGCTTGTCGTTGATGGTCACGCCCTGGAGGCGGTAGACCTCCTGGATCTCGTTCACGAGGTAGCTCTGCAGGGCCTTCGGACCGAGGACGCTGAGGATGTCGTGAGGATTGCTGGGACCGTCCATGAGCTGCTCGCCGGCGCGGACGCGGTCCCCGTCCTGCACGTTCACGTGGACGCCCCGCGGCAGCGAGTACTCGCGCGGCTCCGCCCCCGGCTCGTCCGGCACGATGATGATCTTCCGCATCCCCTTGACGATGCTGCCGATCTTGACGGTGCCGTCGATCTCGCTGATGACCGCGGTCTCGCGCGGCTTCCGCGCCTCGAACAGCTCCTGAACGCGAGGCAGGCCGCCGGTGATGTCCTTGGTCTTGGTCGTCTCCCTCGGGATCTTGGCGAGGACCTCGCCCGCCGTCACCTCCTGCCCGTCCGGCACCATCAGGTGCGCGTGCGACGGCATGTTGTACTTGCGCTCCAGCTTGCCGGCCGCGTTCCGGATCTCGACCGTCGGCTGCTTCTTCTCGTCGGGCGAGTCCATGATGATTAGCCGGGACAGGCCGGTCACCTCGTCCACCTCTTCGTGAACCGTCGTCCCCTGGACGATGTCCTTGAAGCGGACCGTCCCCGTCTTCTCCGTGATGATCGAGAACGTGTAGGGGTCCCACTGGACCAGGACCTGGTCCTGCTCGACGTGCTGGCCGTCGGACACCTGCAGGCGGGCCCCGTACACCACAGGGTACCGCTCGCGGTCGCGCCCCTTCTCGTCCTGCACGACCAGCGAGCCGGTCCGGTTCATCACGACGAGGGTCCCGTCCTTGGCCTTGACCCACTGGATCCCGTCGAACCGCACCGTCCCCACGTGCTTCGCTTCGAGGGTCGACTGCGCCGACACCCGCGATGCCGTCCCCCCGATGTGGAAGGTCCGCATGGTGAGCTGGGTCCCGGGCTCGCCGATCGACTGGGCGGCGACGACGCCGACGGCCAGGCCGAGCTCGGCGAGCTCCCCGGTGCCGAGGTCGCGGCCGTAGCACTTCGCGCACACCCCGCGCCGGGCCGCGCAGGTCAACACCGACCGGATCTTCACCTTCTCGACGCCCGAGTCCTCGATCTGCGAGGCGAGGTCCTCGACGATCAGCCCGTTGCCGGGCACGATGACGTCGTTGGTGAACGGATCGACGACCTCCTCCAGCGCCACGCGGCCGACGATGCGGTCCCGCAGCGGCTCGATGATCTCGCCGCTCTCGACGATGGCGCGCGACTCGATCCCGTCCGGCGTGCCGCAGTCCGCCTCGGAGATGATCACGTCCTGGGCCACGTCCACCAGCCGGCGCGTGAGGTACCCGGAGTCGGCCGTCTTCAGCGCGGTGTCCGCGAGCCCCTTCCGGGCGCCGTGGGTCGAGATGAAGTACTGCTGCACGGTGAGCCCTTCACGGAAGTTCGACGTGATGGGCACCTCGATGATCTCGCCGGACGGCTTCGCCATCAGGCCGCGCATGCCCGCGAGCTGGCGGATCTGCTGCTTGCTCCCCCGGGCGCCGGAGTCGGCCATGATGTAGACGGCGTTGAAGTCCTGACCGCCCCCGGCGAGGCCCTCCATCTCGTTGAACATCTCGTCGGCGACCTTCTCGGTCACGTCCGACCAGATGGCGATGACCTTGTTGTACCGCTCGCCGTTCGTGATCGCCCCTTCCAGATACTGCTGCTCGACCCGGATGACCTCGTCGTTAGCCTCCTTGATCATCGATGCCTTCTGGGCGGGCACGATGAGGTCGTCGATGCCGATCGACAGGCCGGAACGGGTGGCGTACCCGAACCCGAGCTGCTTCAGCCGGTCCAGCATCTCGACCGTCTTGGCGACGCCGTGCTTCAGGTAGCAGAACTGGACGAGCTGGCCGAGCCCCTTCTTCTTCAGAATGCCGTTGACGAAGGGAATCTCGTCCGGCAACGCACTGTTGAACACCACCCGGCCGGCGGTGGTGTCGATGATCTTGCGGTCGACATCGTGGACCGGCGTCCTCAGCACGTCCTGATCGTCCCGGGCCACGGTCAGGTCCATGAGCGCCCCGGTGAGCCGGAGCCGGATCGGGGTGAGGGTCTCGATTGCACCGGCCGCGAGGGCCAGGCCGACCTCGTCCGCCGAGCCGAAGACGTGCCCTTCCCCCCTTGCCCCCTTCTTGGCCTTGGTCAGGTAGTAGCACCCCAGCACGATGTCCTGCGAGGGCACCGTGATCGGCGCGCCGTTGGCGGGGGACAGGATGTTCTTCGAGGCCTTCATCAGCACCGAGGCCTCGATCTGGGCCTCCGGGGCGAGCGGAATGTGCACGGCCATCTGGTCGCCGTCGAAGTCGGCGTTGAAGGCCGTGCACACCAGGGGATGGATGCGGATCGCCTTGCCCTCGACGAGGACCGGCTCGAACGCCTGTATCCCCAGACGGTGGAGCGTCGGGGCCCGGTTGAGCAGCACCGGATGCTCGCGGATCACCTCTTCGAGGATGTCCCACACCTCGGGGAGCTGCTGGTCGACCATCTCCTTCGCCTGCTTGATGGTCGACACCAGCCCGCGGCCCTCGAGCTTGTTGTAGATGAACGGCTTGAACAGCTCCAGGGCCATCTTCTTGGGGAGGCCGCACTGGTGGAGCTGGAGCTCGGGCCCTACCACGATGACCGACCTGCCCGAGTAGTCCACGCGCTTGCCGAGGAGATTCTGGCGGAACCGCCCCTGCTTGCCCTTCAGCGTGTCCGACAAGGACTTCAGGGGGCGGTTGTTCGCCCCGCGCAGCACCCGCCCGCGCCGGCCGTTGTCGAACAACGCGTCCACCGCCTCCTGCAGCATCCGCTTCTCGTTGCGGATGATCACGTCGGGCGCCTTCAGCTCCATGAGCTTCTTCAGGCGGTTGTTCCGGTTGATGACCCGGCGGTAGAGGTCGTTGAGATCGGAGGTCGCGAAGCGGCCCCCGTCGAGGGGGACGAGGGGCCGCAGCTCCGGTGGAATGACGGGAATCACGTCGAGAATCATCCATTCCGGACGATTGGTCGACTTCTGGAACGCCCCGACGACCTTCAGCCGCTTGGCGAACTTGAGCTTCTTCTGCACCGAGTTCTCCCGGCGCATGTCCACCCGCAGCTGCTCCGCGAGGTCGTGGATGTCGGCACGCTTGAGCAGCTCCTTGATCGCCTCGGCCCCCATCCGGGCCCGGAACTTCGGACCGTGCTCCTCCACCGCCTTCCGGTACTGCTCCTCGGTGAGAAGCTGATGCGGATCGAACTCGCTGTCGCCCGGATCGATGACCACGAACGCCTCGAAGTAGAGAATGCGCTCGAGGTCGCGCAGCGAGATGTCGAGCAGGTGGCCGATGCGGCTCGGCAGCCCCTTGAAGAACCAGACGTGGCTGACCGGGGTGGCCAGGGTGATGTGCCCGAGCCGTTCGCGCCTCACCTTGGCCTGGGTCACCTCGACCCCGCACTTGTCGCAGATCACGCCCCGGTGCTTCATGCGCTTGTACTTCCCGCAGAGGCACTCCCAGTCGGTCACCGGGCCGAAGATCTTCGCGCAGAACAACCCGTCCCGCTCCGGCTTGAACGTCCGGTAGTTGATGGTCTCCGGCTTGCTCACTTCACCGTGCGACCAGGACCGGATGGTCTCCGGCGAGGCGAGGCTGATCCGAATGGCGTCGAAGTCGGCCGTCAGCGAGCCGCGGTCCGCGAAACTGGATCTCATGGGATGCTCCTCGCTACGCCTCGTCGAGAGCGGGGACCGTCTCGGTCTCCCCCGTTTCCGAGGGCTCGGCCGCCGCCGTCTGTTCGCCCTCGACGGCGGGTTCCGTCACGGCGGGTACCGGTGCAGCACGTGTCTTCAGCAGCTCGACGTCGAGGCACAGCGCCTGGAGCTCGCGGATCAGCACGTTGAAGGACTCCGGCAATCCCGGCGTGAACGAGGCGTCGCCCTTGACGATCGCTTCGTAGATCTTGGACCGTCCGGTGACGTCGTCCGACTTGGCCGTCAGCAGCTCCTGCAACGTGTGCGCGGCCCCGTACGCCTCGAGCGCCCAGACCTCCATCTCCCCGAAACGCTGCCCCCCGAACTGCGCCTTGCCGCCCAGGGGCTGCTGCGTGATCAACGAGTACGGCCCGATGGACCGCGCGTGGATCTTGTCGTCGACGAGATGGGACAGCTTCAGCATGTAGATGTAGCCGACGGTCACGTCCTGCTCGAACTCCTCGCCGGTCATGCCGTCGACCAGTCGGCTCTTGCCGCTCGCCGGCAGCCCCGCCTTCTCGAGCCACCCCTTGATCTCGGCCTCGGTCGCACCGTCGAAGACCGGCGTCGCGAAATGCAGCCCGAGGGCGGCGGCGGCCCAGCCGAGGTGGGTCTCGAGGATCTGCCCGACGTTCATGCGCGACGGCACGCCGAGGGGATTCAGGACGATCTCGACCGGCGTGCCGTCGGGCAGATGCGGCATGTCCTCTTCCGGCAGCACCCGGGCGATGACCCCCTTGTTGCCGTGACGGCCGGCCATCTTGTCGCCGACGGAGAGCTTCCGCTTCATGGCGACGTAGACCTTCACCAGCTTGATGACCCCGGGAGGCAGCTCGTCGCCGCGGCGGATCTTCTCCTTCTTCTCCTCGAACATCTGGCGGATCACCTCCACCTGACGCTCGGTGCGCTCCTCCAGGGTCCGCAGCTCGTTCCCGAGCTGCCGATCGGACCCGGCGAGCCGAATGCGGGTCACGGCCTGATAGGGCAGCGCGAGGACCGTCCCGGAATCCAGGACCGTGCCCTCCTGCAGCAGCACCGCCTGTCCGTGATCGTCGAACAGATCGCTCGCGAGCTTCTGGCCGTCGAGCTTCGCCGATACCCGCTTCTTGACCTCCTCGTGCAGGATCCGAATCTCGTCCTCGAGATTCTTCTCCATCATCTCGAGCTCCTCGGCCTCGATGGCCTTGGCCCGGTCGTCCTTCTCGATGCCCTTGCGCGAGAAGATCTTGACCCCCACGATGATGCCGTCGATGCCGGGGGGGCAGAGCAACGACGCATCGCGCACGTCGCCCGCCTTCTCGCCGAAGATGGCCCGCAGCAGCTTCTCCTCCGGGGTCAGCTGCGTCTCGCCCTTCGGGGTCACCTTCCCGACGAGGATGTCACCGGGCTTGACGTAGGCGCCTATCCGGATGATGCCGCTGTCGTCGAGGTCGGCGAGGAAGCCCTCGGACACGTTGGGAATGTCCCGGGTGATCTCCTCGGGTCCGAGCTTGGTGTCGCGCGACTCCGTCTCGAACTCCTCGATGTGGATCGACGTGTAGTAGTCGTCCTTGACCATCCGCTCGGACACCAGGATGGCGTCCTCGAAGTTGTATCCCCGCCACGGCATGAACGCGACGAGCACGTTCCGGCCGAGGGCGAGCTCGCCGAGCTCGGTGCAGGGTCCGTCGGCGAGCACCTGTCCCCGGGCGACCCTCTGGCCCACCTGCACGATCGGCTTCTGGTTGATGCAGGTGTTCTGGTTGGACCGGCGGAACTTGGTCAGGGTGTAGATGTCGGCGCCCATCTCGCGCGACATCTCGCCGGACTCTCCCTCGACCCGCACGACGACCCGCTGCGAATCGACGTAGTCGACGGTGCCGCTGCGCCGCGCGACGACGACGGCGCCGGAGTCGCGGGCGGTGATGTGCTCCATCCCGGTGCCGACGAACGGCGCCCGCGCCTGCAGCAACGGCACGCCCTGCCGCTGCATGTTCGACCCCATCAACGCCCGGTTGGCGTCGTCGTGCTCGAGGAAGGGGATGAGGGACGCCGCCACCGAGACGAGCTGCTTCGGCGACACGTCGATGAACTCGACCTTGTCGCGCGGTGCGAGGATGAACTCGCCGGCCTTCCTGGCGTTGACCCGCGAATCGATCAGGTTGCCCCCGTCGTCGAGGCGGGCGTTCGCCTGCGCGATGATGTATCGGTCCTCCTCCCACGCCGAGAGGTAGAAGGAGTAGGGCTCGTACTCGGCCGCCTTCTTCTTCTTCTTCCGGGCCGCCGCGTTCTCCTTCTCGGCCTCGACGACGTCGACGACGGCGCCGACCTGGAGACCGGTCGCCCCGGCGTTGGCGATCTGCACGAAGTCGGCGGCGCGATCCTCCCTGATGCGGCGATAGGGAGACTCGATGAAGCCGAACTCGTTGATCCGGGCGTAGCAGGACAACGACGAGATCAACCCGATGTTCGGTCCCTCCGGCGTCTCGATGGGGCAGATGCGCCCGTAGTGGGTCGGATGGACGTCGCGCACCTCGAAACCTGCCCGCTCCCGCGAGAGCCCCCCCGGCCCCAGGGCCGACAAGCGGCGCTTGTGGGTGATCTCGGAGAGGGGGTTGGTCTGATCCATGAACTGGGAGAGCTGGGACGAGCCGAAGAACTCCCGAATCGCCGCCATCACCGGCTTGGCGTTGATCAGGTCGTGCGGCATCGCCGTCGCCATCTCCTGGTAGACCGACATCTTCTCCTTGATCGCCCGCTCCATCCGCACCAGGCCGATGCGGAACTGGTTCTCGAGCAGCTCGCCGACCGACCGGACGCGCCGGTTGCCGAGGTGATCGATGTCGTCGGCGTTCGTCGGGTTCCGCCGCAACGCCAGCAGGTACTTGATGACCGCGTAGAAGTCCGGCGGATGCAAGATCTTTTCGTCGAGCGGCGTGTCGAGCCCGAGCTTCGTGTTCAGCTTCAACCGCCCGACCCGCGAGAAGTCGTACTTCTGCGCGTTGAAGAACATGCTCTCGAACAGCGAGCGCGAGCTGTCGAGCGTCGGCGGGTCCCCGGGGCGGAGGCGCCGGTAGATCTCGATGAGCGCCTCTTCGTGAGTCCGGATGGTGTCCTTGCGCAGCGTGGTCGACAGGACGTTCCCGATGTCGTCCCGTTCGGGCCAGAAGACCTCGATCTCTTCGACCCGCTTCTCCTGACCCTCCGACACCTTCCGGGGAATCACCTCCTCATTGGCCTCGAGAATCACCTCGCCGGTGGACGGATCGACGACGTCGGCCGCCGCGTACGCGCCCTCGAGCTCGGTCTCGGCCACCTCGATCCACTCGATGCCGGCCTTCTGCAGGGCCGTGACCATGGATGCGCCGATCTTCTTGCCCGCGCCGATCTTGTGGGTGGCGTCTATCGGCACCTCGCCGGCCGAGCGCCGGCCGATCAGGCTGCGGCTCACCTGCCACCGCGGTGCGCCCTCGCGCAGCGAGATCCGGTCCACGGTGTAGAAGGTCTTGATGATCTCGTCGGCGCCGCGAAGGCCCAGGGCCCGCAGAAACACGGTGGCGAGGAACTTGCGCTTCCGATCGATGCGCACGTACAGCAGGTTCTTGGCGTCGTACTCGAACTCGACCCACGACCCGCGGTACGGGATGATCTGCGCGACGTGGAGCTGACGGTCCTCGGAGTGGAAGAAGGCCCCGGGCGACCGGTGCAGCTGGGAAACGACGACCCGTTCGGTGCCGTTGATGATGAACGTGCCGTTGTCGGTCATGAGCGGGACATCGCCGAAGTAGACCTCCTGCTCCTTGATGTCCCGAATCGTCTTCGCGCCGGTGTCCGGGTCCTTGTTCCAGACCACCAGGCGAATGGTGACCTTGAGCGGCACGGCGTAGGTGACGCCGCGCTCCTGGCACTCCTCGACGTCGTACTTGAGCTTCAGGGCGACGGTGTTCTCGCAGATGTCGCAGACCACCCCCCGCGCGTGGTTGGCTGCCCCGCACTTGGGGCAGAGCACCTCGTGCTGCCCGTAGGGTTCGGCGACGAGGGTGGCGTCGCAGGCCGAGCAGGGCTGCCGGAGATGGTGCAGCCCCGAGAGCCGCCCGCACTTGCATTCCCAGTTTCCGATCGAGTACTCGATGAACTCCAGGGACGAGTTCTCCCTGAAGTCGCTGATCGGAAAGACCGACTTGAACACCGACTGAAGGCCCGCATCCTCGCGTTCCGACGACAGTCGGGTCATCTGCAGAAAACGCTCGTACGATTTCTTCTGGATCTCGATGAGGTTGGGAATCGGGATCGTCGTCCGGATCTTCGAGAATTCGATGCGCTCCCGGTAGACGTTCTTGGGCTGACTCTGCATTCTGCATCCTCGGGCTGGCCGCCAGGATGGGATGATCCAGGAATTCGCTCGCTTGTGTCGTCTATCGGCTCCGGTTCGCCGCCTGAGGAACGTCCGTCGGGGCCGGGACGGGGACCCTCGGCCCCCCGATGTCACCGGCGGCCGGGCAGGGCCATGGGCGCCGCCCGCACCGTCCCCCCCGCTCCCCGAGCGGGGGTGCGGGAAACGCACCGCCGCGGCCCCGCCGTCCGCATCGCGTGGGCACGCCCGAACGCGCGCAAACTGCCCCCGGGGGCGAGGCGCGCTACTTCACCTCGGCCTTGGCGCCCACTTCCTCGAACTTCTTCGCGATGGCTTCCGCCTCGTCCTTGGGAATGTCCTCCTTGACCGCCTTCGGAGCGCTCTCGACGAGGTCCTTGGCTTCCTTGAGCCCCAGGCTGGTCACTTCGCGCACGGCCTTGATCACGTTGATCTTCTTTGGACCGATCTCCACGAGCGTGACCGTGAACTCCGTCTGCTCCTCGGCCGCCTCGGCCGCGGCCCCCGGGGCGGCGCCCGCCACCGCGACCGGCATCGCCGCCGCGGCCGAGACCCCGAGCTCCTCCTCGAGGGTCTTGACGAGCTGGGAAAGCTCGAGCACGGAGATTCCCTTGATGTAATCGACAACCTGTTCCTGCGTCACTTCGGCCATGACCAAGCTCCTCGCACTGAAAACCCCGGAAGGCGGCCAGCCGCCCGCCTAGACCGCCAATCGTCGCCGGACGCGACCGCAAGGTCGCGCTGCGGCCTCCGCCTGGCGCCCAACCAACCCTCCAGGAGTCCGCGCCTTTCTACGGCGCCGACTCCTGTCCCTCTTCATCCGATTCCTTTCGCTTCTTCTCCGCCGCTACGAGCACGCCGAGGAGGTCGCGCGGGACCGCGCCCAGCACCCCGACGAGCTGGCTCATGGGGGCCTGCAGCGTCCTGAGCAGGGTCGCCCGCAGCTCGTCCTTGCCGGGCAGGGTCGCGAGGCTCTCGACCTCGGCCGGGGCCATGGGCTGCCCCGACACCATGCCCGACTTCACCTCGAGCTCGGGCGTCGTCTTGGCGAAGGTCACCAGCGCCTTCGCCAGCCCGACGGGGTCGTCTTCGGTGTACGCAATCGCGGTGGTCCCGCGAAACGCGTCCCGCAGCGGTTCGTAGGCGGTTCCGGCCACGGCGCGCCGGGCCAGCGTGTTCTTGACCACCCGATAGTGGCCCCGCGCCGCGCGAACCTGGCGCCGCAACTCGGTGACCTTCGGCACGTCCAATCCGCTGAAGTCGACGAGGACCACGCTCTCCGCGCTGGCCAGGGCCTCGTTCAACCCCCCGATCTGCTCACTCTTGGCGCTTCTACTGACCGGCATCTCTCTCCCCGCCGCTCTGCGACGCAGCCTCCCGACGGCCGGCCGCCCGGGCACGCCCGGCGACCCGAGCCGTCGAGCCGCCTTGCGGGCGGCGCAATCGGGCCGCCGCCGTCACCGCCCCACCGTATCGACTCTCGACGCGTCGATCTTGACCCCGGGCCCCATGGTCGACGACACGGTCACGCTCCGAACGTACTTGCCCCGCGCCGCCGCCGGCTTCGCGCGGACGACGCTGGCCATCAACGCTTCGGCATTCTCGACGAGGGCGCCCGCATCGAACGAGCGCCGCCCGACCGGCGCGTGCACGACACCGGCCTTGTCGACGCGGTAGTTGACCTTGCCGGCCTTGATCTCCTTGATCGCCTGGGCCACCTCGAACGTCACCGTTCCGGTCTTCGGATTCGGCATCAACCCCCGGGGGCCCAGCACCCTGCCGAGCTTCCCGACCACGCGCATCATGTCGGGCGTGGCGACCACGGCATCGAACTCCAGCCACCCGCCCTGGATGCGCTCGACGATCTCCTCGCCGCCGACGACGTCCGCGCCGGCCTCTTCGGCTTCCTTCTGCTTCTCGCCGCCGGCGATCACCAGCACCCGCTTGGACCGGCCCAGCCCGTGCGGCAGCACCACCGTGCCCCGGACCATCTGGTCGGCATGCTTCGGGTTCACGCCCAACCGGAGCGCCACCTCGACCGACTCGTCGAAGCCCGCGTAGCCGACCTTCTGGAGAAGCGGCATCGCCTCGGTCAGGCTGTACAGCCGATCCTCGACCTGCTCGGCCGCCGCCCTGAATTTCCTGCTCTTTCTCGCCATCTCTGCCTCTCCGCCACCCCCCGGCGGCGCCGGCGCCTCGCCCGCCCATCGTCGCCTGACGGCTCCTCCGGCCGCCCAACGACCCTCCGGGAGTCCGCGCCGCTCTACGGCGCCGACTCCTGGCCCGCGATCTCGAGCCCCATGGAGCGGGCCGTGCCCGCCACCACCTTCACCGCCCCGGCCAGATCGTTGGCGTTCAGGTCCGGCATCTTGGTCTTCGCGATCTCCTCGACCTGGGCCACGGTCACCTTGCCCACCTTGTTGCGGTTCGGCTCGGCCGAGCCCTTGGCGATGTTGGCGGCCCGCTTGAGCAGCACCGCGGCGGGCGGGGTCTTGGTGATGAAGCTCAGGGTCCGATCGGCGTAGATCGTCACCACCGCGGGTATGATGAGCCCCTCCTGGCTGGCGGTCCTGGCGTTGAAAGCCTTGCAGAAGTCCATGATGTTGACCCCGTGCGGACCGAGCGCGGTCCCGACCGGGGGCGCCGGCGTCGCCTTGCCGGCCGCTATCTGGAGCTTCACCATCCCGATCACCTTCTTCGCCATGTCCCGTCCAACCTCCGATCACGCGCACCGTTCTACGGCGCAGACTCTAGAGCTTCTCGACCTGCAGGAAATCGAGCTCCACCGGCGTCGATCGCCCGAAGATGGTCACCATGACCCTGAGCGTATTCCGATCCACGTTGACATCGTCGACGACGCCGTTGAAGCTGTTGAACGGCCCCTCGTTGATGCGCACCTGGTCGCCCTTCTCGAACGTGTACTTCGGCTTCGGCTTCTCCGCCGCGACCGTCACCTGGTGGATAATCTGGTCCACTTCCTCCTGCGTCAGCGGCGTCGGCTTCGAGCCGGCGCCGACGAACCCGGTCACCTTCGGGGTGTTCCGCACCACGTGCCACGCCTGGTCGGACATGTTCATCTCGACCAGGATGTAGCCGGGGAAGAACCGCTTCGAGCTGACGACCCGCTTGCCCCCCCGCATCTCGACGACGTCCTCGGTCGGGATGAGGACCTCGCCGATGTCGGACTGCAGCCCGTAGGCCTGCACCCGCTGCCGGAGCGACTCGGAAACCTTCTTCTCGAAGCCCGAGTAGGTGTGCACGATGTACCACTGCCGGGTGATGACGTCGGTCATTGCGCTCCGAAGGTCTCGAAGATGAACCTGGCGACCCGGGTCAGGACGAGATCGATGCTCCAGAGATACACTCCGAAGAACACCGAGGTCAGGATGACGACCAAGGTGGTGGCGTAGACCTCCTTGCGGGTCGGCCACGTCACCCGTTCCATCTCGTTCTTGACCTGGGCGAGAAAGACGCGGGCCCGACCGAACCACCCGGTGACGGGGATCGACGAGTCTCTGACGTTGTCGAGTCGTGCTGACTTCACGAAGTGCCCGGTCCCTTCCTGCGTGCGCGCGCCCTCGGCGCGTACCGCGCCGGCCGCTCCGAACGCGTGTGGCAGGCCAGGAGGGAATCGAACCCCCAACCCCCGGTTTTGGAGACCGGTGCTCTGCCAATTGAGCTACTGGCCTGTGCTCCTGGCGTCCGGCCCGGCACCTCGCGGCCCGACGCGCGCCCGCCCGACAACGCGACCCGCTCGCGGCCCGGCGCCCGTCGCGGGACCGCGCCGCGGGTACCCGACACGGATCGCTACTTCGACTCCCGGTGAACGGTGTGCGAGCGACACCAGCGGCAGTACTTCTTGAACTCCAGCCGCCCCGAGGTCTTCCGCTTGTTCTTCGTCGTACTGTAGTTACGGCGCTTGCAGTCGGTGCACGCCAACAAGATGATGTCCCGCATGGCTCAGGCCACTCCACAACCGGAAGCGCGCGTCCCCGGGACGCGGCGCGTCTCTCTCTCGGGCGGCGGCGCAAGCGCCGCGGTCAGCCCGGCAACCCATGGGCCGCGGCGCTCGCGCCGCGGCTACTCGACGATCTCGGTGATCGCCCCCGACCCCACCGTGCGCCCGCCTTCCCGAATCGCGAACCGAAGGCCCTTCTCCAGCGCCACCGGCGTGATCAGCTCCACCTCCATCGCGACGTTGTCCCCGGGCATCACCATCTCGACACCGTCGGGCAACGTCGCAACCCCCGTCACGTCCGTCGTCCGAAGGTAGAACTGAGGACGATACCCGTTGAAGAACGGCGTGTGACGACCGCCCTCGTCCTTCGTCAACACGTAGACCTCGCCCTTGAACTTCGTGTGGGGCGTGATCGACTTCGGCTTCGCCAGCACCTGACCGCGCTCCACATCGTCCTTCTCCAGACCGCGAAGCAGAACGCCGATGTTGTCGCCCGCAACCCCCTCGTCAAGCAGCTTCCGGAACATCTCGACCCCCGTCACCACCTTCTTCTGGGTCTCCTGGAAGCCCACTATCTCGATTTCCTCACTCACCTTCACGATGCCACGCTCGACCCGCCCCGTCACCACCGTCCCCCGGCCCGAGATCGAGAACACGTCCTCGATCGGCATCAGGAACGGCTTGTCGACGTCGCGAACCGGCAGCGGAACGTAGTCGTCCACCGCCGCCATCAACTCGTCGACCGTCGCCGTGTACTGCTCGTCACCCTCCAGCGCCTTCAGGGCCGAGCCCCGGACAACAGGAAGGTCGTCGCCGGGGAACTCATACGACGACAACAGCTCGCGGACCTCCAGCTCCACCAGGTCCAGAAGCTCCTCGTCGTCCACCATGTCCACCTTGTTCATGAACACGACCAGCGACGGCACACCGACCTGGCGGGCCAGGAGAATGTGCTCCCGCGTCTGCGGCATCACCCCGTCGGTCGCCGCCACGACCAGGATCGCGCCGTCCATCTGCGCCGCGCCCGTGATCATGTTCTTGATGTAGTCCGCGTGGCCAGGACAGTCCACGTGCGCGTAGTGGCGGTTCTCCGTCGTGTACTCGACGTGCGCCGTCGCGATCGTGATCCCCCGCTCCCGCTCCTCGGGAGCGTTGTCGATCGAGTCGAACGAACGAACCACGTTCTTCGCGTCGTGCTTCGACAGAACCGACGTGATCGCCGCCGTCAGCGTCGTCTTCCCGTGGTCGATGTGCCCGATCGTCCCGATGTTCACGTGCGGTTTCGACCGGTCGAACTTTTCCTTCGCCATGTGTCCGCTCGCTCTCGAAGTGGTGACCCCGCTCGCCGCGCCTTCCTCTCGCAGGGCGAAATCGCCTCGCGGCCCCCTCGCCGCCCTGGCCCTGCCGCCCCCCGACCGACCCCGCAAACGGCTCGCCGCCGCGCCGCGGGCCGCCGAAGAACGGGCTCCTCGCCAAGCTGGAGCCGATGACCGGACTCGAACCGGTGACCTCGTCCTTACCAAGGACGCGCTCTACCTCCTGAGCTACATCGGCACGCCGCTGCGCCCCCGCGGACCGACCCCTCCGCGGCCGCCAGGCTCGCCGCACGACCGGCCACACCCCGGGCCCGCGCCGCGGGAGCCTCGCGCCGGCGAAAACCCCAACGCGACCGCGAGGCCGGGCCGCGGCCCCTCTGCATCGCGCGACCGCCGGGACTTCGCGCCCGCGAAACTCCCGGCGCGACCACCGGTCGCGCCGCCGCGCGCGGAGAACTGGAGCGGGAGACGGGGATCGAACCCGCGACCAACAGCTTGGAAGGCTGTGACTCTACCACTGAGTTACTCCCGCCTTCGTGGTCCCTGCCGTCGTGAGCACGCACCGCACCGCCGGGGCCGCTGCCCCCCCGGCCGGCCGCCGGCCGGGCGAAGCTGGTGGCGAGGGGAGGATTCGAACCTCCGAAGCCGCTAGGGCGACAGATTTACAGTCTGTTGCGTTTGACCGCTCCGCAACCTCGCCGTATCCCACAACCTTCAGCCCCGGGAGCCCGTGGCGAAGTCCCCGCTGCATTTCGAGCGACGATGCAGCGGTGGGGCTTCACCTCGGGCTCCGAGACAGCCGCGCCGCACGCTCCAGGCCGGCAGGCGGACCCCGATACCGTGGTCACCTCGACAACGGGAGATCACACCGACCGCCGAAACCCACCTGTCACGTGGAAGCAATCCGCTGGAGCTGGCGAAGGGATTCGAACCCCCGACCCGCTGATTACAAATCAGCTGCTCTACCGGACTGAGCTACGCCAGCCGGACCAAACGGAGAATGTAGCACGATCGGCGCCCTCGGCGCAAGACGCATCTCCACGCGGGGCCCGGTCCCACCGGGGGCCGCGCGGTCCCGCCGTCCCGCCGGAATCGCATCTCCACGCGCGGTCCCGGCCCACCCCCGGCGCGGGCGGGGGCCTCACGCCGAGGCCGGATCCGGCGCAACGCGGCGTGCTCGCGCCCCGCCGACGGGGCCGCCGCGGCGCTGCCGCACCGCCTCGAAGAGCGCGATGCCGGCCGCAACCGAGACGTTGAGGCTGTTGACCCGCCCGAACATCGGTATCGACGCCACTCGATCGCACCGCTCCCGGACGAGCCGCCGCAGCCCGCGCCCTTCGCTGCCGACCACGAAGGCGGTGGGCAGGGTCAGGTCGATGTCCCGGAACAGGTCGTCGCCGTCCGCCTCGAGCCCCACCGCCCACACCCCGGCCGCCCGAAGGGCGGCCACCGCCCGGGCGATGTTGACGACCGATACGATCCGAACGTGCGACGCCGCGCCGGCGGACGCCTTCTCGACCGGTCCGAGGGGGGCGGCCCGCCGGGTCTGCCGGATGACCCCGTCGACCCCGGCCGCCTCCGCGCTGCGGAGGATCGCCCCGAGGTTCCCGGGATCCTCGATGCCGTCGAGCACGAGCAGCAGCGCCGGTCGGCGAAGGCCGCCGATCAACGCGTCTAGGCTGACGGCCTCCGGCGGGGCAACGTCCGCGGCTACACCCTGGTGCGCCGCGCCGCCCGCCATCCGGTCGAGCGCGGCCGGAGACACGCGGACCACCGGAACTCCGCTCTCCTGCGCGAAGCGGCGAATCTCGGCCGTCCTGCGGGAGACCACGGCGAGGCGGACGGTGCGGACGCGCTCCGCCCGCAAGGCCTCGAGCACCGGATTGACGCCGTAGACCATCACGATGCCTGCCCCCCCGCTCCCGTCATTCGCCCGCCAGCATGGCCACCGCGTGCACCTCGAGGGCCTCCCCGCGCCCCGTCGCCCCGACGCCCTCCGCCGTCTTGCCCTTGATGCCGACCGCCGACGGCTCGATCCCGACGGCGGCGGCCAGCGCCTCCCGCATCCGTTCGACATGGGGAGCGATGCGGGGGTGCTCGGTCACCACCACCACGTCGACATTGACGACGACGAAGCCGCGGGAGCGCGCCAGGCCCGCCGCCGACCGCAGCAACGCGATGCTCGAGGCGCCCTTCCAGCGGGGATCGGTGTCGGGGAAGTGGCGGCCGATGTCGCCCGCAGCGGCGGCGCCGAGAATCGCGTCGGTCACCGCGTGGCAGACCGCGTCGGCGTCGGAATGCCCCACCAGCCCCCGGTCGTGCGGAATCAGGACGCCGCCGAGCCGGAGCGGTCCCCCGTCCTCGAAGCGATGCAGGTCGTACCCGAGCCCGACGCGGCCGGTCGCCATGGTCTCCTCCACGAACCGCCGCGCGACGGCGAGGTCCCGCTCCGTGGTGATCTTGACGTTCCAGGGGTCGCCCTCGACGAGCGCCACCCGATGCCCGGCCCGTTCCGCGAGCCCCGCCTCGTCGGTCGCCTCCACTCCGCGCCGGCCCAGGCGGATCGCCTCGGCGAGCACCTCGGCCCGAAAGGCCTGCGGGGTCTGCGCCTGCACGATCCGGTCGCGCGCGAGGGTGCGGCCCACAAACCGGCCCTCCCCCACCGAGCGCTGCTTGAGGGTGTCCTGCGCCGGGAGCGCGGCCACGGCGGCGCCGTGGCGGCGCGCGGCGTCGATGGTCCGCCCGATCACGTCGGACGAGCAGAACGGCCGCGCCGCATCGTGCACGACGACGACCTCGCTCCCCCTCGCGGTCGCCGCCTCGAATCCCCGTGCCACCGAATCCTGCCGCCGCGAACCCCCGGCCACGACACGCAGCGGCGTCCCGGCCGGCGTCTCGGCGAGCGCGGGCCCGCCGGCGAGCGCGGGCGGCAGCACGAGCACGATCTCGTCGACGCGGTCGCACCGGTCGAACGCCGTCACCGAGCGCTGCAGGATGGTGACGCCGCCGAGACGCACGAGCTGCTTGGGCCGGCCCGCGCCGAGACGGGTCCCGACGCCGCCGGCGGCGATGATCGCGGTCACCATGACGCGGCCCCCCGGAGGCGGACGAACGCCGGCCGGCGCTCCACCTTCATGTGAACAGTCCCTCCAGGGCCTGACCGACGTGGTCCAGCGGAATCAGCTCGCAACCCGGTGCGGACACGCCGTCCTCCCGGTCGCCCCTCGGCATGAAGCAGCGCGTGAACCCCATCTGCGCCGCCTCGCGGACCCGCAGCCCGGGCTGCGTCGTCCCCCGGATCTCTCCCGCCAACCCGACCTCGCCGAACAGGGCGGCGCCGGCCGGAACCGGCTGGTTGCGCAGGCTCGACGCCACCGCCGCGACCACCGCGAGATCGGCGGCCGGCTCGTGCACCGGAATGCCCCCCGGCACGTTCACGAACACGTCCTCCCCGGCGAGCGACAGCCCCGCGCGCTTCTCGAGCACCGTCAGCAGCAACGACAGCCGCTGGCGGTCGACGCCGTTCGCCACCCGCTGGGCGTTGCCGTAGACCCCGGCGCCGACGAGCGCCTGCACCTCGACGAGAATCGGCCGCGACCCCTCGAGCGAGCAGAGCACCACCGACCCCGGGACCTCCGTCCTGCGTTCCGACAGGAACTGCGCGGACGGGTTGGCCACCGCACGCAGGCCGGCGCGCGTCATCTCGAACACCCCGACCTCGCTCACGGCCCCGAAGCGGTTCTTCACCGCCCGTACGATCCGGTGCGCGTGATGACGGTCGCCTTCGAAGTGGAGCACGGTGTCGACGACGTGCTCCAGCACCTTGGGGCCGGCGAGTCCGCCGTCCTTCGTCACGTGCCCGACGACGAGGACCGGCACGTTGCGGCCCTTGGCCACGACCAGGAGGCGGTTGGCCGCGTCGCGCACCTGGGCGACGGTGCCCGGGGCGGACTCGAGCTCGACCGAGTACAGCGTCTGGACCGAATCGACGATGACGAGGTCCGGCGACAACCGCGACACCTCGTCGACCACCCGCTCCAGGCACGTCTCCGCCAACACGTGCAGCCGCGGCGGCGAGAGACCGAGGCGCTCTCCGCGCCGGCGCACCTGGTGCGGGGACTCCTCGCCCGAGCAGTAGAGGACGGTCCGCCCCGCCGACGCGACCTCGGCCGCCGCCTGCAGCAGCAGCGTCGACTTCCCGATGCCCGGCTCTCCCCCCAGCAAGACCAGCGACCCCGGCACGAGGCCCCCGCCCAGCACCCGGTCGAGCTCGCTGACCCCGGTCGAGACCCGGTCCGCCTCCGACGCCTCGATGTCGGCGAAGAGCCGCGCTCCCGCACTGGTGAGCGCCGGCCTCGAGCCGGGGCCGGCCGGTCGCGCGGCGGTCTCCTCGACCAGCGAGTTCCACTCGCCGCAGTCGGGGCACCGGCCCAGCCACTTCCGCGCCTGGGCGCCGCACGACCGGCAGACGAAGACGGTGTTGGGGGACTTCACCGTGGCGATGCCCGGCCGGCATAGGTACGGACAATCCGGCTCCCCGTCCGACACAGGACCTCGTGCGGCACCGTGCCGAGGGCCGCCGCGATCTCGCCGGCGCCGATGCGGCGGCGCGACTGCTCGCCCACCAGCACCACCTCGTCGCCGGGGGTGACGTCGAGGCCGGTCACGTCGATGGTGATCGAGTCCATCGACACCGCGCCGACCACCGGCACCCTCCGCCCCCGGACGAGCACCGAGCAGCGGCCCGCCATGCGCACGTCCAGGCCGTCCGCGTAGCCGGCCGGCACGACCGCGATGGTTGCCGGACGATCGACGGGGGCCCGCGCGCCGTAGCCCGTCGTCTCGCCCGCCCGCATGCCCTTCACGGCGACCACCCGGCTGCGCATGGTCATCGCCGGCGCCACCGGGACCGTCGCCTCCAACCCGGGAGGGACGAGGCCGTAGAGCAGCAGCCCCGGCCGGACCGCGTCGTACCAGGTGCTCCGGTCACGCAGCAGGGCGGCGCTGTTCGCCGCGTGCCTCAGACCGGGGCGGATCCCCATCCCGGCGAGGCGCCGCAGGGACTCGTCGAAGCGCTTCCGCTGCAGGTCGAACAGCGGATGCGCCGGCTCGTCGGCGGTCGCGAAGTGGGTGTACGCCGCCGCGATCTCGAGCCCGGGGCGGCCGAGCACGTCCCGGATGGTGTGCCCGAGATTGTCGAAGCGGAATCCGAGGCGGTTCATGCCGGTGTCGATCTTGAGGTGGCACGTCACGGTCGCGCCTCGCCGCGCCGCGGCGTCGCTCAACGCGCGGGCGGCGAACGGCGACGACACGGTCGGTGTCAGCCCGTGGGTGAACACGCCGTCGAGGTCGCTGATGCCGAGAGCGCCGAAGACGAGAATCGGGGCCGTGATCCCGCCGTCGCGCAAGGTCACCGCCTCCTCGATGTCGGCGCAGGCGAGCATGGCCGCCCCTGCCTGCTCGAGGGCCCGGGCCACCGGGACGGCCCCATGCCCGTAGGCGTTGGCCTTGACGACCGCGATCACCAGGGGCGCCCTCGGGCCGTTCACGTGACGCGCCACCGCCGCGTAGTTGGCCCGCACCGCGTCGAGGTCGACCCGGGCGAACGTCGGCCGGACGGCGACGGAGTCCGGCGCCGGGGGCGGGTCCGGCGCCGGGCGGTCAGGACTCGTAGGCATCGGCGGCGAGGTTTGCGAACTTCGTGCACTGCTTGAGGAACGCGAGCCTGACGACTCCCGTCGGCCCGTTCCTCTGCTTGCCGATGATGATCTCGGCCAGGTTCTCGTTCTCCGGGGTCGGGTCGTACTGCTCCTCCCGATAGATGAAGAGGACGAGGTCGGCGTCCTGCTCCAGGGCCCCCGACTCCCGCAGATCCGAGAGCTGGGGGCGGCGGTCGGACCGGCTCTCGGGAGCGCGGCTCAACTGGGACAGCGCCACCACCGGCACGTCTAGCTCCTTGGCGAGGCCCTTCAGCGACCGCGAGATGGAGGCGAGCTCCTGGGTGCGGTTGTCGAACCGGCCGCGCCCCGTCATGAGCTGCAGGTAGTCGATCACGACGAGGTGCAGCCCGTGCTCGGCCTTCAGCCGGCGCGCCTTCGCCCGCATCTCCAGGACCCCGATGGAGGCGCTGTCGTCGATGAACACCCTCGCGCGGTCCAGGCGGGTGAGGGCCTCGGCCAGCGCGTCGTAGTCGCGCTGGGCGAGAAAGCCCCCGCGGAACTTGTGCGAGTCGACCCCCGCCTCGGTCGTCAGCATGCGCATGAACAACTGCTCCTTGGACATCTCAAGGCTGAAGACGCCGACCGTCATGTCGGTGCTCACGCCGAGATGCTGCGCGATGTTGAGGACGAGGGCGGTCTTGCCCATGGAGGGCCGCGCCGCGACGAGAACGAGGTCCGACGCCTGAAAGCCCCGGGTCAGCTTGTCCAGATCGACGAACCCGCTGGGGACCCCGGTGACGACGCCCTCGCCGGCCTGCAGCTTGTCGATGGTCGTGTGGCTGGACTCGACGAGGTCGTGCAACGCCACGAACCCGGTGTGGACGCTGTCGTCGGCGATGCGGAAGATCGCCTGTTCCGCCCGGTCGAGGACCGTGTCGGCCCCGCCCTCTCCGGTGTGGGCGGTATCGAGAATCTGGTTCGCGGCGAAGATGATCTTCCGGCGCGTCGACTTCTCCTTGACGATTTGGGCGTAGTACTCGATGTGAGTGGAGCGGGGCACCCCGTCGACGAGCCCCGCGATGTACGCCGGCCCGCCGACGCCGTCGAGCTCGCCCGACCTTTCGAGCTCGTTCTTCAAGGTGACGAGATCGATCACCTCGCCCCGCTCGTTGAGGTCGACCATCTTGTCGAACACGCGGCGATGGGCGTCCCGGAAGAAGTCGTCGGCGTCGATCAGCTCCGCCGCCTGGTTGAAGGCGTCGTTGTGGATGAGGACGGCGCCGAGGACGCAGCGCTCCGCCTCGAGGTTGTGGGGGAGCGATCGTTCGGCGGGAAGGGAGACGACGTCGGCCATGACCATCTGGACCGGATCGGGGGGTGACGCGGCGCCACCGCCCCCACAACCCTGCCGGAGTCCGCGCCGGTCTACGCCGGTTCGGCGGAAGCCTCCGAGGGCTCCGCGTCGGGCGATGCGCCGTCGCCACCGGCCTCATCGCCGTCCGCCTCGCCCTCGACCCCTTCCTTGACGATGCGAACCGTCACCTCGGCCGTGACCTCGCGGTGGACCTTGACGGCCACCGGGTGCTCGCCGAGCTTCTTCAGGGGCTCGGCAAGCTGGATCTTGCGCCGGTCGATCTCGAACGACTGATCGAGCAGCGACGCCGCGACGTCGGCCGCGGTGACCGATCCGTACAAGGTCTCGGTCTCGCCCACGCGACGCGCGATGACGCAGACCGCCTTGCTCAGCCGCGCCGCGAACGCTTCCGCGCTCTCCTTCTCGGCCTGGTCGCGGGCGTCGGCGACGACCCGCTCGCGGTCGACCTGCCGCCGGTTGGCCTCGGTCACCGGCAATGCCAAGCGACGCGGCAGGAGGTAGTTGCGGGCGTATCCGGGGGCGACCCTCACGATGTCGCCCCGGCGCCCGAGATGATCCACCGGCTCTCTGAGAATGACCTGAACTGCCATGGCTTCACCGCGGGCCTAGTCGGTCACGTACGGGATCAAGGCCAGCTGCCGCGCGCGCTTGATCGCCGTCTGCAGCTTGCGCTGGTGGGGTGCACAGGTGCCCGACAGGCGCCGGGGCTGTATCTTCCCCCGTTCGGGAATGCTCGCGATCAGCATCCGCACGTCCTTGTAGTCGATGAACGGGACCTTGTCGACGCAGAACCGGCAGACGCGCTTCCGCCGGAACATGCCGCGTCTGGGCCGATCGAACTTGGGTTTGCGGGCGGCGCCGCGATCGTTCCTCATCCTTGCACCTCCGGACGCGCGCCTGACGGCGCACGGCGAGAATCGTCCTCTGCTGGCCCGCCAATCGTCGGCGGCGGCTCCGCCTGGCGCGCAGCCAACCCTCCAGGAGTCCGCGTCGCCCTACGACGCAGACTCCTCGCCCTCCCCGCCGCCGGCCGGTTTCTCCGGCTCCGCGGCCGGGGGCGCCTCCGCGGCCGGGGGCGCCTCCGCGGCCGGGGGCGCCTCCGCAGCCGGGGGCGCCTCCGCAGCCGGGGGCGCCTCCGCAGCCGCCTGCGGCTCCGGCGCAGCCTCCCCGGCGGGAGACGGCTCCGCCGCCGGCACATCGCCCGGCGACGGCGGCGTCACCGCCGCCTTCGGCCCGCCCTCGGCAGGAGCGTCACCCTCCGCCGGAGACCCACCCGCGGGTTCCGCCGCGGGCGGCGGCGACGGGGCCTTCTCCGGTCCGCGCGCGGCGCGCCGCCGCTCGGCGGCGGCCTTGCGCTTCTCGGCCGCCCGTCGGGCCTTGCGCAGGTCGTCGTCGACCCGCACCGTGAGATACCGCAGGACGTCGTCGAGGACGCGCATGCGGCGTTCGAGCTCGGTCACCATCGTGCCCGGCCCGCGAATGAGCTGGACGACGTAGATGCCCTCCGTGAAGTTGCCGATGGGGTAGGCGAGCTTGCGGCGTCCCCACAGGTCGGTGTTCTCGACCGCCCCGCCGAGCTTGCCGATCTGGTCCTCCAGATCGCGCTGGAGCGTCTCCACCTCGGCGTTGGCGACGGTGGGCGCGAGGACGTACACGAATTCGTATTGTCGATCGCTGGGCATGCGGCTCCTTCTGGACTGACGGCCACCCCGGGGTGGCAAGGAGTGAACGGGGCGGGAGCGCCGCTCCGGACTCACGAGATTAACGGACCAGACAATCGACGTCAACCACGCGGACCGGCGCCGGCCGCCGGATCCTCGTCATCCTGTTCGGTTTCCCGCCGATTGAACGCATTCATGACCGGGCCGATGCCGGTCTCCACGAACATCTCGACCGCGTCGGCGGCCCGTCGCACGCTGTCGTCCATCGCCGACCGCTCGGAGCGGGCGAACCGGGACAGGACCCGCCCGGACAGCCTCTGCCTCGGGTCGCCGCGCCCCACCCCGACGCGCAGACGGGAGAACCCCTCCCCGGCGAGGGCTTCGATTATCGAGCGCAGTCCGTTGTGCCCGCCGGACGATCCCTGACGGCGCGCCCGCAACCGGCCGAGGGGCAGATTCACGTCCTCGGTGACGACCAGCAGATCGTCCTGCCCGATGCGGTAGTAGCGGAGCAACGCGCCGACCGCGAACCCGCTGCGGTTCATGTAGGTCAGCGGCTTCGCAAGCAGGACCGCGCCGCGCCCCGCCGGCACCGCCGGGGCGTTGGCGAGCAGGGCGTCGGCGGGAGCGGACCGGAACGCGGCGTCCCACCGCCGGGCGGTCTCGTCGACGACCTCGAAGCCGACGTTGTGCCGGGTGCCCCGGTACTGCTCGCCGGGGTTGCCGAGTCCCACGATCAGCTTCACGGTCGTGCTCGCGGGAGGCCCGCGACCGCCGGGGGTCCCGTCACCGGCGGGAGCATCAGCCCTCGGCCTTGCTCGCCGCCTCGTCCTCCGCCTCGCCCTCGCCCTCGGCCGCGTCCTCGCCCTCGTCCTCGTCCTCCGCCTCGAGCCTCGGCGCGATGACGTGGACGATGAGGGTATCGGGGTCGCTCACCGGCTCCCACGACGCGCCTTCGAGGAGCTCGCGAAGACGGACACCCTGCCCGATCGTCAGCGGGGAGACGTCCACCTGGATGTGCTCGGGAATCTCCGACGGCAGGCAGGCGATGGCCACCTCCCGCTGCACGAAGTCGATCAGGCCGCCCTGCACCTTGACCCCTTCCGCCTCCCCCGTCAGCTCGATGGGGACGGTGACGGTGATGACCTTGTCCATGGCCACCCGATAGAAGTCGACGTGCAGAAGCTGGTGCGAAATGGGATCGACCTGGTAGTCCTTGATCAGCACCTTGCTCGAGTCCCCGGTGCCGACGGTGAGGCCGATCAGGGTGTTGGCGCCGGCCTCCGAGTGGAGGACCCGCGACACCTCCTCGGGCTCGACGCTCACCGCGAGCGCGCCCACCTCGCCCGACCCGCCCCCCTCGCCGTAGACGACGCCGGGAATGCGGCCGCCGCGACGAAGCCGGCGGGCGAGGTTCTTGCCGCGTTCGGAGCGAGGCTCCGCGTTCAACGTGGTTTCCATGACTGACCTGTCTGGCAGGCGGGTCGACCCGCCTGGCCCGCCAATCGTCGCCTTCGGCTCCGCTTGGCGCCCAACCAACCCTCCGGGAATCCGCGCCGTTCCACGGCGCCGACTCCCCGCCCGCCAATCGTCGCCTTCGGCTCCGCTTGGCGCCCAACCAACCCTCCGGGAATCCGCGCCGTTCCACGGCGCCGACTCCCGGTCTAGACGAACAGCGACGACACGGACGTCTCCTGGTGAATGCTCTGAATCGCCTTTCCCAGCAGCGGGGCGACGGACAGCACCTCGACCCTGTCCGACGCGGCGACCTCCGGCCGGGGGGGAATGGTGTTCGTGACCACCAGCTTCTCGAGCGCCGACCCCTCGATGCGCTCAATCGCCGGCCCCGAGAGCACGCCGTGCACGGCGCACGCGATGACCCGCGCGGCGCCGTTCTCCCGCAGCGCCGACACCGACTGGACGAGCGTCCCCGCGGTGTCGACGATGTCGTCCTGGATGATGCACACGCGATCCCGGACCTCGCCGACGACGTGCATCACCTCGGCCCGGCCGTCCTCGGAGCGGCGCTTGTCGATGATAGCGAGGTCCGCGCCGAGCCGCTTGGCGTAGGCGCGCGCCCGCTCGACGCCGCCGGCGTCCGGCGACACGAACACCACGCGCGGGTCCTGGTCCTGATAGGCGGTCAGGTGCCGCATGAACACGGGGGCGGCGAACAGGTGATCGACCGGGATGTCGAAGAAGCCCTGGATCTGCGCCTTGTGCAGGTCCATCGTGAGCACGCGGTTGGCCCCGGCCGCGCACAGCAGGTTCGCTACGAGCTTGGCGGAGATCGGCACCCGGGGCTTGTCCTTCCGGTCCTGCCGCGCGTAGCCGTAGTACGGGATGACGGCGGTGATGCGGGCCGCCGACGACCGCCGGAACGCGTCGATCATGACGCACAGCTCCACCAGGTGCGCGTCGACGGGGGTGCACGTCGGCTGCAGGATGAACACGTCGGCGCCGCGGATGTTCTCGTCTATCCGGAACGAGACCTCCGTATCGGCGAACCGCCTCAGGTTCGCGCGACCCAGAGGGCTGCCGAGGTACTCGGCGATCTCCCGCGCCAACCGCGTGTGCGCGCTGCCCGAAAACAGTTTCAGCTGCCCGTTCAACATCGCCGTCCGATCCGACCCGGCGGGGCCGTTCACGGGAAGAACGCCGCCGCCGATGACACCGCCGGTATGGCTGGGGCGGAAGGATTCGAACCTTCGAATACGGGATCCAAAGTCCCGCGCCTTACCACTTGGCCACGCCCCATCAGCGAAGGCCCGTCCCGCACGCAGCATCGGCTGACTACCGCGAACCCGTTATTCTACCCGGGCGGCCTTCGACCCATCAAGGCTCGGCCGTTCCGCGGTCAGACCACGAGCCGGTGCTCGAGTCGGGCCCGGTCCATCGTCCGGGTGACCCGGACCGTCCAGCCCTCCGGCCGGCCGCGCAGGCACCGGCCCGCGCCGAGGGCCGCCCCTCTTTTGTCGAAGAGGCCGAAGACGGCGGAGCCGCTGCCGGTCATGCCGGCCCGCCGGGCCCCGGCGTCCGACAGCAGCCCGACCGCCGCGCCGATAGCGGCCCGGCGCCGCGACACGGGCTCCTCGAGGTCGTTCTGCAGACCGTCGAGCACGAGCCCCGCGCCCGCGAACCGCGGCGGGGGCGGGGCCGCGCCCCGCGCCCCCGGCCCCCGGCCCCCGGCGGCCCGGTCCTCGTCGAGCCAGCCGTAGGCGGCGGCGGTCGAGACGCCGTACGGGGGGACCGCCACCACCACCCACCGCCGGGCCTGCTCGGCGAGGGGGTAGACGTCGTCGCCGCGTCCCACCCCGAGCGCGGTGCCGCCGACCAGAAAGAAGGGTCCGTCCGCCCCCACCTCGGCGGCCAGCGCGTGGAGCCGCGCGGGGGGCGGCGTCCGTCCCCACAGAAGGCAAAGACCGCGCAGCGCCGCCACCGCGTCCGCGGTCCCGCCCCCGAGCCCCGCCGCGACGGGAATCCGCTTGCGGATGGCCACCGCGACGCCGCGAACGTCGCCGCCCCCGCCCAGCTCGGTCCAGAGGCGCTGGGCGGCGCGGTGCACCAGGTTGTCCCTCCCCGTGGGCACGCCGGGGGCGGAGCAGCGGATGCGGCAGTCGCCGTCGACCGCCCGCAACGTCAGCGTGTCGTGCAGCTCGATGGACTGCAGGATTGTCCGCAGATCGTGGAAGCCGTCCCGGCGCCGGCCGCCCACCCGCAGATCGAGGTTGATCTTGGCGTGGGCCCGCAGCGTCACCCGCCGGAGGCGTCCGGGAGCCGGCAGGGCGCTCATGTCGGTTCGTCCGGAACCTCCAGCGGACCCGCTCCGCGCAGCTCCTCGAGGGTCGCCGGCGCAACGTCCGCGGGAACCGCGAGGGAGAACGCCTCGGAGCCGATCGTCACGTTGAGACTGACCTGCGACAGCCGGGCCGTCAGATCGGTGAGGGGTTCGCCGCCGCCTCCCGCGGCGGCGGACGAGACGCGCACCAGCCGCGGGAGGCGGCGGCGGAACTCGCCGTACTCGATCCTCAGCCCGTCCCGCGTGCCCGCCACCAGGTGGTGCTCGCCCTCGGTCTCGCGCAGCCACGCGACCGCGCCGCCGGCCAGATCGACGACGATCCAGTCGCCGAGGCGCCGCCCCGCGATCGGCCGCGGATCCGGCACGAGGCAGCCGGTCAGCACCGCCCGCAGATCGTCCGGCCCGAACGGAATGCCGGTCAGGCTCGCGAAGAGATCGGGGGCCGGCACCCCGGTCACGACCCGGGCCTCCCGGGTCAGCCACAACGTGGCGTCCCGCGGCGACGCCACGAGGTAGAACACCGGTGCGCCGAACGGGGCCAGTCCCTCGAGCCGCATCGACGCGGGCTCGGCCAGCCCGGCCCGGACCCGCCCCCTCAGCGCGGCGCCGCCGCCACGGCCGCTGAGCCGGATCAGGGTCTCGACGGACCGCACGCTCCGGCATTCCGAAACCACGGCGCCGAAGAGGCGTTCAAAGCCGGGATAGGGGGTGCCGGGTCCGTCCGGCAGGACCAGCCGGGTCGAACCGCAACCGGCTGCCACGGCGGCGGCCGAGCAGATCCAGAGGACGCGAAGACCGCTCATCGTTGGCCGCAACCGTTCGAACCGCCGGTGGGGCGCCCGTCGCCCGAGGCCGGGCCCGCCCATCGCCGCCTTCGGCCCCGGTGGACGCTCGACCAACCCCTCAGGGAGTCTGCGCCTCCTCCGGAGGCGGCGCCGCTCCACGGCGCAGACCTCCTAGCGGTTCGAGCCGAGGCGGGCCCGCGCGTCGCGAATCTTGGCTGCCAGCGCCGCCGCGTCGACCCCCTCGCGGTCGCCGGCGAGGGCGCGCTCCCACGCGTCGATGGCTTCCGCGTAGCGTTCGAAGCGGAACAGCAGGTCGCCCATGTGGTCCTGCACCACGGAATTCCGCGGCAGTTGATCGCTGGCCGCGCGCAGCGGCGACTCGGCGAGCTCCAGCTCGTCCTGCTTGAAGTAGGCCCACCCGAGGCTGTCGAGATAGGCCCCGTTGTTGGGATCGAGCTCGAGGGCGCGGCGGATGAGGCCGACCGACTCGTCGAGCCGCTCGCCCCGCTCGGCCAGCATGTAGCCCAGGTAGTTGAGCGCCTGCGCGTCGTCGGGGTCCTGCTCGAGCACGCGCCGGAACGCGCCCTCCGCCTCCTCGAACCGCCTGCCGCGCTCGAAGACGGCCCCGAGCTGGAACAGGATCAGGGTGTTGTCGGGAAACCGCTCCTCGGCCGCCTGCAGGACGCCCACCGCCTCGTCGACCCGGTCGTGCTGGCTGTAGAGCCCGGCCAGCGCCACGTGCGCGATGGGCTCGTTCTCGTGGCGCGCCCGCGCCTGCTCGAGCAACGAGACCGCGTCGTCGACCGACCCGCGGGCGGACAGCACCTGGGCGTCGAGCCGCATCAGGGCGAGATTGTCGCGCCGCGAGCTCCGAACCTCGGCCACCAGCTCGCCCGCCTCGTCGAGGCGCCCCGCTTCGAGATACACCTGAACGAGCTGCGCCTGCAGCCCCAGGTTGGACGGCACGAGCTCGAGGGCATCGCCCAGGGACTCGGCGGCGCCGTCGAGGTCGCCGCCGCTCTGCTGGGCGAATCCCAACTGTTGAAGGAGTACGGCCACCTGGCGGGCGTCGACGCCGCCGGCCCGCGCCCGCTGCACCACCGGGGCCAGGACCTCCGCCATCTCGCGATAGCGGCGCTTGCCGCCGAGGGCCCGGGACAGCAGGTAGGCGCCCCGCAACTCGTCCGGCTCGAGCTCGACCACCCGCCGGGCCGCGGCCTCGGCGGCGTCGAAGTCGCCGGCCTCGAGCTCGAGGCCGGCGAGCCGATACCAGCCTTCGATGTCGTCGGGCCGGAGCTGGACGAGCTCCTCGAGCACCTCGATGGCCCGGTCGGCGCGCCCCGCGTTGGCCAGCGCATTGGCGAGCCGGCGGCGGTACCGGGCTCGGCGGGGGCTGTACAGCACCGCGCGCTCGTAGGCGGCGGCGGCTTCGTCCCACTGGTCGAGGGCCTCGTGCGCGCGGGCCAGCAGCACCTGGCCGTCGGCGAACCGCGGCTCGAAGTCGAGCATGTCGCTCAGCACCTCGACGGCCGGTTCCGGCTGCCGGGTGGAGAGGTAGAGCCGCCCCAGGGTGATGGCCAGCATCACGTCGGGCGCTTGCGGATTGCGCGCCTGCGCGAGGTGGTCCATGGCCAGGTCCACGTCGGACTGCGCGGGGGCCTCCCGGGACTCCACGCGGGCCGCGTAGACGAGGCCCAGGGTGCGGTGGGCCTCGCGGTCGTCCGGATTCCGGTCCAGCGCCTCGTTCCCGGCCTCGATCGCCTCGTCGGGCCGGTTGCGGCGCGCGTATAGGCCGGCCAGCTCGGTCCAGATCCCCGACGACGCCGGATCGAGCTCGACCGCCCGCCGGTAGGCGTCGATCGCCTCGTCGATCCGATCATCCCGCTCGAGGGTTCGGCCCAGGATGAAGGCATGGTACGCGGCGGCGCGATCGTCCAGGCCCGGGGGCTCGGGCGCCGGCGCTTGGGCTTGGGCGATGGCTCCTGGCGCCAGTACGCCCACGACGAACAGAGCGCTGATTGGAAACCGCATAAGGGCCGCATTGTTCCACAACGACACGACTGTGAACAAGCCGGGCCACGCCCGGCTGCGCATTCGAGTCGTCGCGCCGCCACGAACCGTCACCCGCGCACCCGCGGGCGACCGAGCGCGGGTGCGGCCAGGGCCGGCTGGGGAGCGGTCCGCGCGCCCCGGATCGGCGGGAGTCTGTTATATAGTCTGAGCTTCCTGGGGGAGGGTGCGGTGATGGCGGTCGACGCGGAACTTCTCGAGATCCTCGCATGTCCGAAATGCAAGACGCCCGTGACGCCGGTGCACGACGGCGCCGGCCTGAAGTGCGGGGCTTGCCATCGCGTGTATCCGATCGCCGACGACATACCGGTCATGCTCATCGACGAGGCGACCATCGAGGAACCGCCTGAGCCCCGGGGACCGCGCGCGCTCGAAGAACCGCCCGCAACAGCCGAATGACCGCCCCCAGACCGCCGGGACTGGAAGCCGCGGCCTTCCTGACGCTCCTCGGGTTCGTGGCCGCGCTGCAGGTCTCCATCGCCGCCGCCGGCATCCTGCTGACCTTCACCGTCGGGCTCTGGATCGCGTTGCTCGCAAGGGACGGCGAGCGGCCGGCGGGGCCGCCGTTCCTGCCCCCCCTGCTCGCCTACGCGGCAGCGACCTTCGTCTCGGCCGCATTCTCGCTCGACCCCGGCGCCAGCCTCGTCGACTCGCGGGAGGTGCTGCTCTTCGTCGTGGTGCCGATAGTGCACCGGCTGGCCCGGCACGAGCGGGCGCAGACCCTGGCCACCCTCGTCGTGACCGTCGGGGCCACCACCGCGGTATGGGGGGTGGTGCAGTACGGCGTTCTCGAGTACGACCACCTCGGACGACGGCCGGACGGCACGATGGGGCACTACATGACCTATTCCGGTCTGCTGGTGCTGACCATCGCCCTCGCCGCCGCCCGCGTCCTGTTCGACAGCCGCCGCCGCCTGTGGTCCGCCCTCGTGATGCCCGCCCTCCTCGTGGCGCTGGCGGTGACCCTGACCCGAAGCTACTGGGTCGGCGCGGGGGCCGCCGTCGCGGTCCTGTGCCTGCTGAAGGACCTGCGGCTGGTGGCGGTGGCCCCGGTGCTCGCGGCCCTGGTGCTGGCCCTCGCCCCCCCGCAGATCAGCAACCGCCTGTACTCGGCCTTCGACCCGGAGGATCCGACGGTCCGCGACCGGCTGGCGATGGCGCGGGCGGGGGTGAGGATCATTCGCGACCATCCCTGGACCGGGGTGGGTCCGGACATGGTGCAGGTTGTGTACCCGCGGTACCGCGATGCGGGAGCCGTGCAGGAGGAGAACCCGCACCTGCACAACGTGCCGGTGCAGATCGCGGCCGAGCGGGGGCTGCCCGCCCTCGCCGTCTGGTGCCTGTTCGTGGTCGCGGCGGTCCGCCACCTCTTCCGGCTGCTCGACGACGAGGCGGCCCGCCCCCTCGCCGCGGCCGGCCTCGCGGCGGTCGCGGCCATGCTCACCGGCGGCCTGTTCGAGTACAACTTCGGAGACTCGGAGTTCCTGATGCTCTTCCTCGTCATTCTCGCCCTGCCGCAGGCGGCCGCCCTGCGCCCGGCCGCCCCCCGGCCCGCGGCGCCCGGCCCCGACGCGCCCGGCGGCTGACGGCGCCGGCCGACGGCCGGGAGTCGCCGCGCACCGCCGCCCGCGCTCAGTGCCGGAAGTGCCTCCGCCCCGTGAACACCATCGCGAGGCCGTGCTCGTCCGCGGCGGCGACGACCTCCTCGTCCCGCACCGACCCCCCGGGTTGGACCACCGCGGCCGCGCCGGCCGCGGCGATGGCGTCGAGGCCGTCGCGGAACGGGAAGAACGCATCGGAGGCGGCCACCGTGCCGGTCAGCTCCGCCGCCTTCATCACCGCCACCTTCACCGCGTCGACCCGGCTCATCTGGCCGGCGCCGATCGCGGCGAGCCGATCCGCCCGCGCGAACACCACCGCGTTCGACTTCACGTGGGCGGTGACCCGCCAGGCCAGCCGGAGGGCCACCCACTCGGCCTCGGTCGGCTGCCGCCGGGTCATCACCCGAAGGCCGGACTCCGGCCGCCCCGCGGCCTCCGCGGTCCACGGTCCCGCCGCCTCGGTCACGCGGTCGACGCCCTGCACGAGGAGCGCGCCGAGAATGGACCGCACGTCGCGATCCGACCGGAAATCGCCGGCCGACGAGCAATCCGCGAGGACCAGCCGGAGGTTCTTCCTGGCCGCGAGGACCGTGCGGGCCTCGTCGTCGGCGTCCGGCGCCACCACCGCCTCGATGAAGGTGGAGGCTATCGCTTCCGCCGTCATGCGGTCGACACGGCGGTTCAACCCCACGATCCCGCCGAACGCGGACAGGGCATCGACCTCCCGCGCCGACACGTAGGCGTCGCTCAACGCGTCGGCGGTCGCCACCCCGCAGGGATTCGTGTGCTTCACGACCACCGCGGCCGGTTCGTCGAACTCGCGCGCCAGCCGGGCCGCCGCGTCGAGATCCAGCAGGTTGGTGAACGACAGGGGCTTGCCCTGCACCACGCGGGCGCCCCCGAAACCGGCGTCGCCGGCGGCGTAGAGCGCGGCGGCCTGATGGGGGTTCTCGCCGTAGCGGAGGGTCCGGCGGCGGTCCGCCCGCACCTCGAGGGTGTCGGGGACGAGCTCCTCGGCGGGCGCCGCGCCCCGGGTGAAGCGCCCGTCCGCGACCCCCACCGCCGACAGCGCGGCGGCGATGGCGCCGTCGTACGAGCTGGTGTGCGCGAACGCCTTGCGGGCGAGGGCCAGCCGGAAGTCCGGGCCCGGCCCGCCGGGGCGACGCAACGCCTCGAGGGCCTCGGGATAGTCGCCGGGATCGACGACCACGACCACGTCGCGGAAGTTCTTCGCAGCCGCCCGCACCAGCGTCGGTCCGCCGATGTCGATCTCCTCGACCAGCGCCTCGACGCCCGCGTCGGGGTCCGCGGCGACCCGGGCGAAAGGATAGAGGTTGACGGCCACGACGTCGACGAGCCGGATGCCGTGGTCATCGAGGGCCCGCAGGTCGCCGGGCTCGTCGCGGCGCGCGAGAATGCCGGCATGGACGGCGGGATGCAGGGTCTTGACCCGGCCGTCCATCATCTCGGGAAACCCCGTCACCGACGACACCTGGGTGACGGCGACCCCCGCATCCGCCAGCGCCCGCGCGGTGCCGCCGGTGGACACGATCTCGAAGCCGCCGGCGGCGAGACCCCGGGCGAAGTCGACGATGCCGGTCTTGTCGGATACGCTCAGCAGCGCTCGTCTCAACTGCTCACACTCCTCTCCGTCCTGTCGGCCCGTCGCAGGGCCCCGCCGAGTTCCCGGCCGGCGACGCACCCGGCCGGGACCGGACACCGCTCCCGTTCGACCCAGGCCCGCGCAACCGCCGATCGCTTCCCGCGGGGCGGCGGCCGGAGCCGCGTCCGCCCCTCCTCGGTAGACAAGCCGTCTTGACAACGCCGGACGCGCTCACTACGATGGCCTTTCGGCTAAAGGGTCGAGCCCGCCCGTGTCCGGTACAGGGGTTCGGCCCGCAGACCGCTCGCGCGGTCTTTTTTTGTGCACCCATGACGCCAAGGTCGTCATGGGTCCGGAAGTCGGGGCGTGGTGCGTCACGCCCCTCCAAAACAGAGGAAGCACGATGCGCATCACCGGCAAGGTCAAATGGTTCAACAACGCCAAGGGGTACGGGTTCATCGAGCGTGAAGGCGGAAGCGACGTCTTCGTGCACTTCTCGGCGATTCAGGGCAACGGTTTTCGCACGCTGGAAGAAGGTCAGGCCGTGGAGTTCGAGATCGTCGACGGACCCAAGGGTCCCCAGGCAGGCAGCGTGACCCGAAGCGAGTAGGTCCATCCGGCCCGGGCGCGCCGCGTCCGGGCCGCCCCTCCCGCGCTTCCCACTCCAGAGACCATCATCGAGAACGCGGCCGTCACACACCCGGGGCGATGGTAGACCGAGCCCGGACGTCGTCGCCGGCCGCTTCGACGGCCGCCCCGCCGACGCTGCCCGGATTCTGCACCGTCTTGCGGCGCGGGTCCCGGCGGGAGATGTCCGTCATCGTCGCGCGGCTCGCGATGGTACCCGAATCGGGGCGGAGCGGCAAGACGGCGCCCCGCCCCGGCGCGCCGGCGCCATGACCAGCCCCCGCATCCTGCCGTCCATCGATCGCCTGCGGCAGCGCCCGTTCGTCCGCGCCCTCGAGGCCGAGTACGGCAGCGAGGCCGCCCTCGATGCGTTGCGCAAGGCCGCCGATCGCGTACGGGGGGATCTCGGCGGCGCCGACGCGACATCCATCCGGGACCGCGAGCAAGCGGCGGCGGCGATCGAGCGGCGCGCGGCGGCGGCGCTGGCGGCCGGCCTCGAGCCGTCCCTCGCCACGGTGATCAACGCGACCGGGGTGGTCGTGCACACCAACCTCGGACGCGCCCCCCTCGCGGCGGCGGCGGCGGCGCGGGTGGCGGCGCTGGCGGCCGGCTACACGAACCTGGAGTACGACCTCGCGGGGGGCGGGCGCGGCGCCCGTCACACCCATGCCGCCCGACTCCTGACCCAGGTGACGGGTGCGCCGGCGGCGGTGGTGGTCAACAACAACGCCGCGGCGGTCCTCCTCGTCCTCGCCGCGCTGGCGAACGGGCGGGAAGCCGTCGTCTCCCGGGGCGAGCTCGTCGAGATCGGCGGCGGCTTCCGCATTCCCGACATCCTGCGCCAATCGGGGGCGGAGCTCCGGGAGGTCGGCACCACGAACCGGACGCGCATCGCCGACTATGCCGCCGCCGTCAACGACCGGACCGCGCTCATCCTGCGCGTCCACCCGTCGAACTTCCGCATCGAGGGGTTCACCGCCCGGCCCGGGCTCGAGGAGCTCGTGGCGCTGGGACGGCGCTTCGACGTGCCCGTGGTCGAAGACCTCGGCAGCGGTCAGTTGACGGAGGTCCCGACCGGCGGGGTCGACGAGCCCTCGGTGACCGGCAGCGTCAGGGCCGGCGCCGCGGTCTGCTGCTTCAGCGGCGACAAGCTCCTCGGCGGCCCCCAGGCCGGGATCATCGTCGGCGAGGAGGAGGCGCTGTCACGGGTGCGGCGTCATCCCCTGATGCGGGCCCTGCGGGTCGACAAGATGACCTACGCGGCCCTCGAGGCCACGCTGGCGGAGCACGCGCGGGGGCGGGCGCGGACGACCGTGCCCGTGGTCCGCATGCTCGCCGCTTCCGTCGACGAGATCGACGCCCGGGCCCGGGCGCTGGCGGGCCGGCTCGCGGGTCATGCCCGGTTCGGGGTGGACGTCGTCGAGGGGCTGTCGACCGTCGGGGGGGGAGGCGCACCGGGGTCCGCGCTGCCGACGAGGCTGGCGAGGCTGACCCCGCGGGCCCACTCGGCCGCGCGGCTCGAGATGCGGCTCCGCGAGCTGCGCCCCCCGGTGATCGCGCGCATCGAGCAGAACCGCGTTCTGCTCGACCTGCGAACCGTGATGCCCGAGCAGGACGACCTGCTGGCCGCGACCCTTCTCGGCCTGACGTGAGGGTGGTCGGCCTTGCGTGACGTGAGGGGTCGGCCTTGCGTGACGTGAGGGGTCGGCCTTGCGCGACGTGAAGGCCGGCCTTGCCGTGACGTGAGGTCGGTCCTTGCGCGACGTGAGGGTCGGCCTGCGTGACGCGAGGGTCGGTCTTTGCGCGAAGGCGCCCGAAACGGCCGCGGGGGACGCGTCACCCCTCGGTCGCCGCCGATCCGCTTCGGTGGGGGCAGGTGGCGCACGCGAGCGACTCGCCGTCGGAACCGGTCACCTCAGGCCCGCCGCAGGAGCCGCGCAGGCAGCGGCCGTCGAGCATCACGCCTATCGCCATGATCGCCATGACGATCGCGATTGCGCCCAACGTCAGCAGGAACACCGCCATCGTTCTCATTCTGACCCGAAACGAGACCTCGATCCAGGCGTTTCCAGTCTGATGCCGTGACCGCCCCCGCCCCGCCTCCGGCCGAACCGACGGCCAGCGTCGCCGCCGGCTAACGCTCCACTGGCGGAGACGACGCGAGGACGGCGGAGAACGAAGGGGTGGCGCGCTCGGCTATCGCGCCGTCCTCGCCGCGGACCAGAAAGAGGGCGGCCCAGCCCCGCTCGACGGCCAGCGCGTAGCCGTCGTCCGGGCCCAGCACCTCGAGGGCGGTCGCCAGCCCGTCGGCCACGACGCAGCGATCGGCGATGACGCTCACCGAGGCGAGCCGATGCTCGACCGGCCGTCCCGTGCGGGGATCGATGGTGTGAGACACCCAGCCGCCGTCGACCTCGCGCCGGTTGCGATAGTCGCCCGAGGTGGCCATCGCCCGATCGCGCAGCGGGACCACGCGCTGAATGCCGCCCGCGGCCGTGGGCGACTCGATGCCGATGCGCCAGGGACGGTCGAGGTGATTGGTCCCCGCCGCCACGATCTCGCCCCCGACCTCGACCAGGTACCGCCGGAACCCCGCCCCGCGCAGGGCCGCCGCCACGCGGTCGACGCCGTAGCCCTTGGCCACCGCCGACAGGTCGGCCTCGATGGCGGGATCCGCCTTGCGCAATGTCGAGGCCTCCGCGTCGAGCTCGACCCCGGCATAGCCGACGTGCTCGCGAGCCCGCGACACCCGTCCGGCATCGGGAGGAAAGAGGTCGGGCTCGACCGGCCCGAAGCCCCACGCGTTGACGAGCGGGGCCACCGTCACGTCCAGCGCTCCCGCCGTCAGCTCGCTGAGCCGCCGGGCCTGGCGAAAGACCTCGAACGTGCCGGCCGACACCGGGAACGGCCGGGTGGTCCGCTCCCGGTTGAAGCGCGAGAGCTCCGAAGAGGGGTCGTAGTGCGACATCCTCGACTCGACGTCGTCGAGCGCCGCCTGCAGCTCCGCCCCCACCCGGTCGTGCTCGGCCTGCGGCCTCGCGTCCGCCGTCACCACCCGGACGGCCCAGGTGGTGCCCATCGTGGCCCCGTCGAACTCGTGGACGGCCGGGCCGGGGCCGGCCGGCGAACACGCGCACGCCGCCAGCAACAGCCCGCACGCCGAACGGGGCGCGACGCGAGGTCGACCGAGGCGGCGGTCGGACCGGACCGACCGGCGGGACGAGCCGCCGTCGGGTGCCGACCGTGCGCGCCACGTGGGCATGGATGCCTCAACCGGGCCGGGACGACCGCACCGGTCGAGAACCGGGGAGCCCGCCCCGCAACCCGCCGCCTTCCGGCTTCGCTGCCGCGTAGCGACGCTGCCCCGTCCGACCTGCAGGGCGGCCGCGCAGTCCACCCGCGGCTGCTAGCCGAAGTCGTCGAAGAGGATGTTCTCCGGCTCGACCCCCAGCGAGTCGAGCATGTCCATGCACGCCTTGAGCATCATCGGCGGACCGCACAGGTAGTACTCGACGTCCTCCGGCGCGGGATGGGTCTTCAGGTAGTTGTCGAGCACGACCTGGTGGATGAAGCCGGTGTACCCGGTCCAGTTGTCCTCGGGCAGCGGCTCGGACAGGGCGAGGTGCCACTCGAAGTTGTCGTGCTCGGCCGCGATGGCATCGAAGTCGTCGAGGTAGAACGCCTCGCGCAGGCTGCGCGCCCCGTACCAGAACGAGACCTTCCGGGACGTGCGCAGCCGGCGGAACTGATCGAAGATGTGCGAGCGCATCGGGGCCATGCCCGCCCCGCCCCCGACGAACAGCATCTCGGCACCGGTCTCCTTCGCGAAGAACTCGCCGAACGGCCCCGAGATGGTCACCTCGTCGCCCGGCTCGAGACTGAAGATCCAGGAGCTCATCTTGCCCGGCGGCGTCCCCTCGGGGGCCCGCGGCGGCGGCGACGCCACCCGCACGTTGAGCATGATGGCGCCGCGCTCCTCGGGATAGTTGGCCATCGAGTAGGCGCGCGTCACCGGCTCCTCGACCGTCGACACGTAGCGCCAGAGATTGAACCTGTCCCAGTCCGCCCGGTACTCCTCCTCGATGTCGAAGTCCGAGTACTTCACGGTGCCCGGCGGCGCCTCGATCTGGATGTAGCCGCCGGCCCGGAACGGCACCGACTCGCCCGCGGGCAGCTCGAGCACGAGCTCCTTGATGAACGTGGCGACGTTGGCGTTCGACCGCACCCGGCAGCGCCACTGCCGGACGCTGAACACCTCGGGCGGCAGCTCGATCGCCATGTCCTGCTTCACCTTGACCTGGCAGGACAGCCTCACCCCGCAGCGCGCCTCGCCGCGCGAGACGTGGCTCAGCTCGGTCGGCAGGATGGCGCCGCCGCCGTCCTGCACCGTCACCGTGCACACCCCGCAGCTCCCCTTGCCGCCGCAGGCGGAGGGAATGAAGATGCGGTTGGCGGCGAGGGTGCCGAGCAGGGTGCCGCCGGCGCTGGTGGTGAGCGCCTTCTCCGGATCGCCGTTCACCGTGATCGTCACCTCGCCGGTCGCGACGAGCTGGCGCCGGGCCAGCATGAGCAGCCCCACCAGCGTCACGATCGTGCCGGTGAACATCCCCACGCCCAGCAGGACGGTGATCACGGTTGCACCTCCGCGAAGGCCGCGAAGCCGATGGCCATCAGACCCGCGATGGTGCCGGTGAACATCCCCACGCCCGGCAGGACGGTGATCACAGCTGCACCCCCGCGAAGGCCATGAAGCCGATGGCCATCAGCCCCACGATGATGAACGTCAGTCCCAGCCCCCGAAGGCCGGCGGGCGGATTGCTGTAGCGCAGCCGCTCGCGGATGCCGGCGAGGGCCACGATGGCGAGGGCCCAGCCGACCCCCGAGCCGAGCCCGAACACCGCGCTCTCGACGAGGTTGTAGTTGCGCTCCATCATCCACAGCGACGCGCCCAGGATGGCGCAGTTGACGGCGATGAGGGGCAGGAAGATGCCGAGGGCGGCGTACAGGGCCGGCGCGAAGCGGTCGAGGGTCATCTCGACGATCTGGGTCATCGCGGCGATGGTGCCGATGAAGGTGAGGAACCCCAGGAACGACAGGTCGATCTCGGCCAGGTCCGGCGACAGCCAGGCCAGCGCCCCCGGCCGGAGGGCATAGGCGAACACGAGGTTGTTCAGGGGCACCGTCACCGTCAGCACGAAGATCACGGCGGCGCCGAGGCCGAGGGCGGTCGAGACCCGCTTCGACACCGCGAGGAACGAGCACATGCCCAGGAAGAACGCGAGGGCCATGTTCTCGACGAAGATCGCCTTCACCGCCAAGTTCAGGTAGTACTCCATGCGCCCTCAGTCCTGCTCCACCTGCGCGGGCTTCCAGGCCCGGATCGCCCAGATGAAGAACCCGATGATGAAGAACGCCCCCGGCGACAGCACCATCAGGCCGTTCGGGGTGTACCAGCCGCCCTCGCTGGCGAGCGGCATCAACTGCACCCCCATGAGCGAGCCCGACCCGAAGAGCTCGCGGATGACCGCGGTGCCGGCCAGGATCACCGCATAGCCGAGCCCGTTGCCGATGCCGTCGATCATGCTCATGCGCGGTGGGTTCTGCATGGCGTAGGCCTCGGCGCGGCCCATGATGATGCAGTTGGTGATGATGAGCCCGACGAACACCGAGAGCTGCTTGGAGATCTCGAACAGGTAGGCCTTCAGCACCTGGTCGACCACGATCACCAGCGACGCGATGATCGTGAGCTGCACGATGATCCGGATGTTGGTCGGAATCTGGTTGCGCAGCAGGCTGACGAACAGGTTCGAGAAGAGGAGCACGAAGACCACCGCCGCGCACATCACGAGCGCGGTGTCCATCTGCGTCGTCACCGCGAGGGCCGAGCAGATGCCGAGCACCTGCAGCGCGATGGGGTTGTTGTTGAACAGCGGATCGATCAGCGCCTCGCGTTGTTTCGCCATCAGCCCCCGTCCCCCAGCCCGGAAATCGCCGCCGCCCGACCCTGCGCTCGCGCAGGACGTTCCGCCGGCGCGAGACGCCTGCCGCGCGAAGGCTGCCGACCGGCCGACCCTCCGGTAGTCCGCGCCGTCCTCGGCTCGGACTGCTCGTTCCGCAGCCGCGTCAGGTACGGCCCGAAGCCGTCGGGCCCCAGCCAGAACCGCAGCAGGTTGGTCACGCCGCGGCTGGTGATGGTCGCGCCGGACAACCCGTCGACGGCGTACGGCGCCTCGTCCACGCTTCCCGCCGGTCCCTTGACGACGGCGACGGCGGGGCTCAGGTCGTCGCCGAACGCCAGCCGGCCCGGCCACAGCGCCTTCCACCGCGGGTTGTCCACCTCGCCGCCGAGCCCCGGCGTCTCCTTGTGCTCGTAGAAGGTCAGCCCGCGAATCGTGCGGAGGTCGCCCTCCAGGGCCACGAAGCCGTAGAGGGTGCCCCAGAGCCCGAGCCCCTCGACGGGCAGCACGACGAGGTCGACGCGCCCCGCCCCGTCGCGCGCCTCGTAGACCAGCGCCTCGCGGGGCAGGCGCTGGATGCCCGCGACGTTGTCGGGCGCGGGGGCGCTGCGGTCGGCGTCGATCGACGCCGCCCGCTGATCGAAGCCGGCGGGGTCGACGTCCTCCGCCACCCCGCCGGTCGACAGGGTCACGACCACCGGGGTGACCGCGGCCGACCGGGCCGCGACGGCCTCGGCGTCGAGCCGCTCGCCGTCGTCCGCGAGCCCCGCCGCCAGCAGCACGTTGCGCTGCCGGTCGAGGGCCGCGTTTCGTTCCTGCCGGTCGCCCAGGGCCACCGCCGCCGACGAGACGACGACGGCGCAGACGAGACAGACGGCCGCCGCGAACCCCAGGTTGTAGCCGACGCTACCCTGCATGACGGGCCCTCCTGCGCCGCACGTTGGCCTGGATGGCGACGTAGTCGATGAGGGGCGCGAACAGGTTCATGAAGAGAATGGCCAGCATCATGCCCTCCGGGTAGGCGGGATTCACCACCCGGATCAGCACCACGAGCAGGCCGATCAGGAACCCGTACGCATAGTGGCCGCCGGGGGTCGACGGCCCCGACACCGGATCGGTGGCCATGTACACCGTCCCGAACGCCCATCCCCCCAGCAGATAGTGCCAGAGGGGGGTCACCTCGAAGAAGGGGTTGGTGGCCGACCCGACCGCGTTGAGCAGCCAGGCCGTGCCCAGGGTGCCCACCGTGACGCTGGCCATGATGCGCCACGACCCCACCCCGGTCCCGACGAGGACGGCGGCGCCGGCCAGGCACGCCAGCACCGAGGTCTCCCCCATCGAGCCCGGCATCCACCCCGTGAACGCCTGCCAGGGGCTCACCGTCCCGGTCACCCCGGCCAGCCCCTGCTCGGTCGCCAGCGCGAGCACCGTCGCCCCGCTGACCCCGTCGGGGGCGGTGCCCGCCGCGATCCAGATGGCGTCGCCCGACATCTCCGCCGGATAGGCGAAGAACAGGAAGGCGCGGGCGGTGAGGGCGGGGTTGAGGACGTTCATCCCCGTCCCGCCGAAGATCTCCTTGCCGACGACCACCCCGAACGAGATGCCGAGCGCCACCTGCCACAGCGGGATGGTCGCGGGCAGGGTCAGGGGCAGCAGCATCCCGGTGACGAGGAAGCCCTCGTTGATCTCGTGCCCGCGGACCCCCGCGAACAGCGCCTCCCAGAGCCCCCCGACCGCGAACGTCACCGCCAGCACCGGCCCGTAGTAGAGCGCGCCGTGCACCATGCACGCCCACGCATCGTCGGGCGCGAAGGGCAGGCCCAGCCAACGCATGACGTCGGTCTGCCAGACCTCGAGGGGCGGCGCCCCGGCCGCGATCGCGAGGTGGGCCTGGTACCCGGTGTTGTGGAGGGCCATGTAGATGCACCCGGCGAGCGCGATGACCACCGTCATCATCAGGCGCTTCATGTCGAGGGCATCCCGCACGTGGGGGTCCGATCGCGTGACCTCGCCCGGGGTGTACAGGAAGGTGTCCTGCGCCTCCCAGAGCGGGTACAGGCGCTCGAGGCGCCCGCCCTTCTCGAAGTGGGGGGCCTGCCGGTCGAGCAGGTCGCGCAGGAGCTTCATGTCAGCCCTCGGCCTCCAGGGTGGTCAGCACCCGGCGGAGCGCCGCCCCGTAGTCGAGCTTGCTCGGGCAGACGAACGTGCACAGGGCGAGGTCGTCCTCCTCGAGCTCGAGGCAGCCCAGCTCCTCGGCCCGCTCGACGTCGTGCATGACGAGGGCCCGCAGCAGCGGCGTCGGCAGCAGGTCCATCGGCATCACGCGCTCGTAGAGGCCGATGGGCACGATGGCCCGCCGCGACCCGTGGGTGGTGGTGGTGAACGGAAAGCGCCGTCCCCGCCAGAGCGTCGAGAGGAACGCCCGCGACATCGAGAACTTCCCGAGCCCGGGCCGCAGCCAGCCCAGCAGCTCGCGCTCGCGGCCCTCCCGAACGAGGCAGATCTGCCGGTGATAGCGGCCCAGATAGCCGGCGGCCGGGCCCGACGCGGGGCGCCCGGCGAGCAGCGACCCCGACACCACCCGCACCGCTTCGTCGAGCGACTCGTCGGCGAGCACGTCGGCGACCGCCGCCCCGAGCCGCGTCCGGACCAGCCGGGGGTGCGACACGGCCGGCCCCGCCAGCGCCGCCACGCGCTCGACGGCGAGCTCGCCCGTCTCGAACAACCGCCCCATGGCCACGACCTCCTGGTAGCCGACGTACCACACCTGCCGGTCGCGGTTCACCGGGTCCAGCCGGTGGATGTGCAATCCGGGGGCGCCGGCGGGATGGACGCCGGCGAACTCTTCCCGCCGGAACCGATCGCCGGCCGGAACCGGCACGCGGCCGTCGGGGGCGGTGCACACGTAGACGGCCCCGTCGGTCATCCGCGCCAGGGCTTTCAGGCCGTTCTCGAAGGGCCCGTGGGCCCCCTCCAGCACCACGTCGACGCGCGGGGCGAGGGGCTCGGTGTCGATGGCGGTCACGAAGATCGAGCGCGGCCGCGCGTGGGGATCGGCGACGCGCCCGAACGGCCGGACCCGGATGGCCGGCCACAGGCCGGACTCGAGCAGCAGCTCGCGCACGTCGTCGCCGCCGAGCCCGGCGGGATGCCGCCCCGAGAACGAGGAGAACCGAACCGAGACGCCGCCGCGGCCCTCCTGCTCGTCCCGGCCGAGGGCGATGACGATGGACCGGAAGCTGCGGCGCTCTCCGCGATGGATCGCATCGACGGTGCCGGCGGCCGGCGACGTGAACCGGACGCCGGGCCGCTTCTTGTCCTCGAACAACAGCTCGCCGCGGCGGACGTCGTCGCCCTCGGAGACGTGCATGGTGGGCCGGAGGCCGACGTAGTCGTCGCCCAGCAGCGCCACCCGCCGCGCCGTCCGGGCGGGGCCGATGGCCTGGTCGGGCTCTCCCGCGACCGGCAGCCGCAGTCCCTTGCGAATGGTGTGTCGCCCCATTTGCGGCATCAGCAGTACGGCATCAGCAGAGAAACCCGAGCCAGGGCGTCCCGAACGCCCGGCCCCGGTTCCAAGCGACTCTTCCACGCGACGACGTCGTCTTCAACCGGGGGCAGGTCCGGGTCGGGAGCGGGGGCAGGTCCGGGCCGGGAGGTTTGTGAAGTTTTTCTCAAGCTACCCCGGCAAGCGGAGGCGACCGTCCGACGAGCAACCCGCATCCAGAGGGCTCCTGCGCAACGAGCATCGTACCAAGAGGGGCTGTACGAAGTCAATTTGGCGCCGCAGGCGGGTTTCACGGCGGTCATAACTCCTGATTCGCCAGACAGTTACCCTTGACTTCACGGGTCCCGGGGCGATAAGCTTCCCTTTGGCCGTCCCTGGCGGATCCGGCCACCCGCTAGCCTCCGTCCATCCCGTGCGGATTACTCTGAACGGCGACTCGTACGAGCTCGGCGAGCCCATGACCATCAGCCGCCTGCTGGCGCGGCTCGACATCGATCCGCGCCGCGTCGCGGTGGAGCACAATCTGGTCGTCGTGAAGCGCGCCGCCTACGCGTCGACGACGGTGCAGGCGGAGGACACCGTGGAAATCGTCAACTTCGTGGGCGGAGGGCAGGAGCCCGCGCCGTAGCACGGCGCGGACTGCGGAGGGTGGCCGGGCCGTCCGGTCCGGTTCCTGTCATACTCATGGACATGGGCAACGACGCGCTGGTGATCGCCGGGAAGACCTTCTCGTCACGGCTGATCGTCGGGACCGGCAAGTACGCTTCCAACGAGGTCATGCAGCGGGCGCACGACGCGTCCGGGGCCGAGCTGGTGACGGTGGCGGTGCGCCGCGTCGACCTCGGCGACCGCGGCCGCGGGTCGCTGCTCGACTTCATCGACACGGGCCGCTACTCGCTGCTTCCCAACACCGCCGGCTGCTACACGGCGGAGGAGGCGATCAGGACCGCGCGGCTGGGCCGCGAGGTCGGGTTGTCGGAGTGGGTCAAGCTCGAGGTCATCGGAGACGAGCGGACGCTGTTCCCCGACAACGACGGCCTGCTCGAGGCGACCCGGGTCCTCGTCGAGGAAGGGTTCGTCGTGCTGCCCTACACGAACGACGACCCCGTGGTGTGCCGCAAGCTGGAGGACGCCGGCGCGGCCGCGGTCATGCCCCTCGGCGCCCCCATCGGCTCGGGGCTCGGCATCCAGAACCTCAACAACATCCGGATCATCCGCGAGTTCGCGGGCGTCCCGGTCATCGTGGACGCGGGGGTGGGCACCGCGTCGGACGCGGCCATCGCGATGGAGCTCGGGGTGGACGGGGTGCTGATGAACACCGCCATCGCCGGCGCCCGCGACCCCGTCGCCATGGCCGACGCCATGAAGCTCGCGGTGACGGCCGGCCGGCGGGCGTACCTGGCCGGCCGCATCGAACGACGGCGCTACGCCACCGCCAGCAGCCCCGCCGACGGCCTGCTCTCCGTGCCGTAGACCGGTTCCGGCGCCGAGGAGGCGACGGCACGGCGGCCCTGATGTTCGCCGAGCGGGGCTACGCGGCGAATCGCCCGCTCCCGCGCCGTGCCACGGCGCGACCCCTGACGGGTGGTTTCGGGGTACGCCGTGGTCCCCGCCGCCCGAAACGTGTGGCAGCGCCGCGGCGCGGACCCTCGGAGATTGGTTCGGGGGCAAGCGGAGCCATGGGCGACGATGGGCGGGCCGGCCTCAGGGCGCGGCATCCGCCGTCGAGGGGCCCGACGGCGCATCGTCCGGTGAATCGCGCAACACGTCCACGCGGTACACCCGCACCCCGAGACTCCGGCGATCCGGGGAGAGACCGAGGGCCTGGGGCCGGAAGGCGGTCGTGCGGATGGTCAGCTCCGTCGATCCGGCGCGTTCGGACGCCGGCAGGTCCAGGGTAACCGTCTGCACGCCGCTCCCGAGAACCAGACCGTCCGCGATGCGGTGGGGCCCCGCCCACACCGAGATCCGGGCCGGCTCCGCCTCGGGCGGGCGGGCGCCGGCGACCACCAGGCTGACGCGGTCCCCGCCCGGGACGGCCACCGACGCCACGCCCTCGCTCCAGCGGAACGAGTCGCCGCGCGCGTCCCGCTCGGGCCCGTGGAACCCGTGCAGGCCCGCCACGAGGTCGTCGAGCAGGTTGCCGACGTCGACCCCCGTCCTCGCGGCGGCGCCGTCGGCCCGGTGCACCTGCAGGATGCGCAATCCGATCGAGACGTCGACGAGCGCCGTCGGCGCCCGCCCCCGCGTCCGCTCCAGGGTGCGGAGGTCGATGCTCGCGTCGCCGACCTCCGACACCACGAGCTCCGGGGCGTTCACCGAGAACCCGCCCCGACCCAACAGAATGAAGACCGGTCGGTCGGCGGCCAGCCAGTCGAGCATCACGTCCCTCAGGATGTCGCGCGGCTCGTCCTGCTGCACGACCACGGTGTCGACGCCGTGCAGGTACGTCAGCGACGTCTGGACGTGGGTCCCCACCAGCTCCGGGCTCACCAGCACCGCGGCGTCCTCGGGGAAGACCCGGGCCACGGCGGCGCTCTGGTCCAGCGCGCCCTCCCACAGCGGCGCGCCCAGCACGGACACGCTCGCCCCCCCCACGAACCCGACGAGGACCGCGGTCAACGCGGTCGTCGCCACCACCCTGAACTCGAAGTAGACCCACTCCACCACCCGGCCCGCGGCCAGCGCCGCCACCGCGAAGATGCCGGGCAGGACCACGGGCACGAAGCGCCGCATCGACAGGATGTGGTCGCCGGGCTCGCGGGGGTCGTAGAGGTAGTGCAGGCTGACGACGACGACCAGGACGAGGAGGAACGCGGCTCCCTGGTGGGCCCGACCCGCCCGCCCCGACACGGCCAGCCACACGATGCCGGCCAGACCGAGGACGAGCACCGGCCACGACACGTACCAGCTCAGCCAGAACAGCGTGTCCGGCCAGCGGCCGGCGCTGCGCGTGACGTAGACGACGGCATAGGCGGCCAGGAGCCCGACCAGCAACCAGCCGGACGCCCTGAACCCCGCCGCCCCGAGGCGCCGCCAATCCCCCCGGACCGCGAGCAGCGCGAGCCCCGCCGCCGCCAGCAGCAGGACCGTCAGGCCGGCTGCCCACTCCCCCCAACGGGCCAGGACGGAAGACCCCTCCAGCAACTGCCGGGCGTACAGCAGATAGTCCGACGGGTACGCCAGGTAGTGCGCCGCGTTGTGCAGCAGCGCGAGGCCGAACGCGCCGAGCAGCAAGGCGACGCACCGGCCGCCGCCCTGCGGCCGGACGAGCAGCCGCCACGCGACGAACGCCGCGAGGGCGACCGACAGCAGGACGACCATGTCGATCTTTGCGAAACAGGCCAGCCCGAAGAAGCCGCCGGCGGCCGCCGCCAGCCAGGGCCGGTCATCGCGCAGCGCGGCGAGCAACGCCAGCAGGCCGGCGAGGACGAAGAACTGCGCGGCCATCTCGGGTACGGGGTACTTCGCGAACCAGAGCTGCGGCAGCGACGCCGCCGCGAGCAGCGCGGCCAGCAGCCCGCTGCCGGTGCCGCCGAGACGCGCGACCAGGAGAAACAGGCCGCCGAGGCTCAGCATCGCGAACAGGGGCGCGACGTAGAGCGCGCCCCGGGGCGGCGACACCTGCTGGAACAGGGCGGCCAGGACCGGGAACAGGGGCGAGAACCCGCTGGATACGGCCGGCTCCTCGATGTCCTCAATCGCGAATCCGCCCGGGAACCTCGCGTAGCGGCCGTACCCGTAATCGGTCGGCTGCCGGTTGAGGAACAGGTACTCCCGCGCCTCGACCGACATCTCCTGCAGCAGGGGGTCTTCGAAGACGAGCCCGCCGGTCCGCGCTATCTCCCGGCTGAGGCTGAGGTAGACGGTGGCGTCGCCCTCGGCGACCACCGTCTCGTAGGGCGGCAGGAACAGGACCCCCGCCAGCAGGGTGACGCCGCCGAACGCGACCAGCCCGCCGCGCCCTACGCGGGGGAACGGCGGCGCCGGCCGTAGCGGGCGCACGAAACGCGTGTGCGCGGCGAGGGCAATCGCGCCCGCCGCCAGCAGGGCGACCAGAAGACCCGGGCCCAGGCGCCCGAACTCCGCCAGCAGGAGCGCGAGCCAGGCTGCGACGCCGATGCCGAGCGCGACGCGAAGGAACCAGCGTTCGATCCACGCGGTGCCGGGCGCGGCGGGCGTCGCCGCCGCGCCGGTTTCCGGCATCGCCCTCTCCGGCATCGGCCCGGGCTCAGTCATGACGAGTCAGCAACCCGGTCACCCAGGCAACAGCGTATTCCCGCGGCCGGGACGCGTCAAGCATCGCGCCGCGGGCCTCCGCGCCCCCAGCCGTAGCCTGCGGTTTCACTTGGCATGCACCGGACCATAACTGGAGCCCGCACCGTTCCACGGGGCCGGCTCCCAGCCGCCAACCGTCGCCGGTGGCTCCAGGAGCCCGCCCGTTCTACAGCGCGGGCTCCTGGCCCAGCAGCAGGTCGCACACCTCTCGCACCGCGCCGTCGCCTCCGCGGCGGGCGGTGACGTAGCGGGCCGCGCGGCGCGCCGCCGGCCAGGCGTCGGCGACGCAGATCGGGGCGCCGACGAGGCGGAGGCACTCGACGTCGTTGACGTCGTTGCCGACGTAGGCCACCCGGGCGGGGTCGAGCTCCCGCTCGCGGAGAATCCGGCGCAACGCCTCCCCCTTCGCGTCGCCGAGGCCCTGCACGCATTCGACCCCGAGCTTGGCGGCGCGGGCCGAGACCACCGGGTTCGTCTCCGTGGACAGGATGAGGCAGCCGACGCCGGCCCGCGCCAGCATCTGCACCCCCAGTCCGTCGGCGCGGGAGCACGACACCGACTCGCGGCCGTCCTCGGCGACGAGCACACGGTTGTCGGTCATGACGCCGTCGAAGTCGAACACGACGAACGTCACCGAGGCCAGGTGGGCACGGGCCAGCCGCACAGCCATGCCGCGTCACTCCGCCGGCGCCGGCGCCATCGCCTGCACCTCGTACTCCGACTCCGGCACCGGCTCGTCCAGCGGCTCGCCGCGGAGGAACGCGACGACGTTCCGGGCGGCGCCGCGCTCCATGCGCCGCCGGCAGTCGACCGCCATCGACCCCATGTGCGCGGTGATCAGGCAGGTTTCCACCCCGACGAGCTCTCCGTGGTAGGGCTCGTCGACGAACGTGTCGACGGCGGCGCCCGCGAGCCGGCCCGCCCGCAGGGCGTCGGCCAGCGCCGCCTCGTCGACGACGCCGCCCCGGCACGTGTTGACGAGGAAGGCCCCCGGCCGCATCATCGCGAGCTGCCCGGGGCCGACGAGGCCGACCGTCGACGGCGTGAGGGGCACGTGCAGGGTCACGAGATCCGACTCCCGAAGTAGCGTCGGCTTGTCGACCCATTCGACGGGCTCCTCAAGGGGGATCCGGAGCAGATCGTTGGCGAGGATCCGGGCGCCGAAGGCGGACAGCAGGCGGACCACGCGTCGCCCGATGCGCCCCACCCCGATCAGGCCGACGGTCACCGCCCCCAGCCGTCGGCCCGGCAGCCGGGTCCACCCGCCGCCGCGGATCGCCGCGTTCGCGCGGTGGACGCCGCGCAGCAGCGACAGCGACAGCCCGATGGTCAGCTCGGCCACCGCGTCGGCCGGGGCCTCCGGCGTGTAGGCGACCGCGACCCCGTGCTCTCGCGCGGCCGCCAGGTCGACGCTGTCCAGCCCCACCCCGACCCGCGAGATCAACCGCAGGCCGCCGGCGGCCCGGATCACGGTGCGGGTAATCGGCTCGGTCCCCGCGATGACGGCGTCGACGCCGGGGACGAGCGACGCGAGCTCCGGCTCGGTCAGCCGCCGGCCGTGGGGGTTGCGGACGCACTCGACGCCCGCCGCCTCGAGCAGGTCGAGGCACCCACTGTCGACTTCCCCGAACGGGACGGCGGTGATGAGGACGCGGGTCATGAGCTCGTCGAAGCGGGCGGGCATCGAAGGCCGGGAGACACGGGGCGGCAACCGCGCCGGAACCATGCCGCTCCCCGGCGCCGATCCGGCGGGCGTCGAAGGCCGGGAGACACGAGGCGGCAACCGCGCCGGAACCATGCCGCTCCCCGGCGCCGATCCGGCAGGCGTCGAAGGCCGGGAGACACGAGGCGGCAACCGCACCCGAACCATGCCGCTCCCCGGCGCCGATCCGGCAGCCCGCGACGACAGCGCCCGACCGGGCCTGGGCGTCGGCCCCGCCTTCGGGGCGCGGTGCTACGCGGAGCTCGGCGACCGGCTGTCAAGGGGTGGACGCCCCGACCGCGAGCGGCGGCGACGCGGCGCGGTGGCGCGCCAGGTCGGCGTCCACCATCATGCCGATCAGCCCCTCGAAGTGGACGGCCGGCGACCATCCGAGCTCGGCCCGCGCCTTCGACGCGTCACCGATGAGATGATCGACCTCGGCCGGCCGGATCAGGCCGGGATCGGTTCGCACGTGCTCGCGCCAGTCCAGGCCGACGTGCCCGAACGCGGTCTCGACCAGGTCCCCGACCGAGCGGCTGACGCCGGTGGCGATGACGTAGTCCTGCGGGACGTCCTGCTGCAGCATCATCCACATCGTCCGCACGTAGTCGCCCGCGAAGCCCCAGTCGCGATGCGCGTCGAGATTGCCGAGCGACAGGTGGTCGGCGAGGCCGAGCTTGATGCGCGCCACCCCGTCGGTCACCTTCCGGGTCACGAACTCGAGGCCGCGCCGGGGCGACTCGTGATTGAACAGGATGCCGGAAACCGCGAAGAGATCGTAGCTCTCGCGGTAGTTCACGGTGATGTAGTGGGCGAACGTCTTCGACACCCCGTAGGGGCTGCGGGGATGGAACGGCGTCGCCTCGGTCTGCGGCGTCTCCCGCACCTTGCCGAACATCTCGCTCGACGAGGCCTGGTAGAAGCGAATCGAGGTGTCCACCCTTCGGATCGCGTCGAGGATGCGGGTGACGCCCTGGGCGTTGTACTCGCCGGTCAGCACCGGCTGGGTCCACGACGTCGGCACGAAAGACATCGCCGCGAGGTTGTAGACCTCGTGCGGCCGCACCTCGTCGATCACGCTCAGCAGCGACATCTGGTCGAGCAGGTCCGCTCGCCGCAGCACGATGCGCGCGCGCAGGTGCTCGATGCGCTCCAGGTTGGGGGTGCTCAGCCGCCGCGTCACGCCGACCACCTCGTAGCCCTTCTCGAGCAGCAACTCCGCCAGATAGGACCCGTCCTGGCCCGTGACCCCGGTAACGACGGCGCGCCTCGACATGAATCTCCTCGACGGCGGGCAACCCGATCCCCCGCCTAGTGTCCCGTTACCGAAGCGAGCGGAACAACGCTGTCGTCGCGCGCATCTGTTGAACCGGGATCCAAGAGCTGCATCTGTATACTTCGCGAACCACTGTAACGGGGCACTAGCAGCCCGTGGAGGAAGTCGCCGCTGCACTCGAGCCGCGATGCATCCCGCCCGACTGCGTTGTTCGTCGGTTACATGTGCCCGACATGCGCCCTCCTCACGCCTTGTCAGGCGGGCGTCTCGCTCCTCTCGGTGCAACGCTGGGTTCCACCACGGGCTGCCAGCCCGCCAATCGTCGCCTGGGCCCAACCGACCCTCCGGGAGTCTGCGCCTCCCTTCGAGGCGGCGCCGTTCCAGCCCGGCGGGCTCCCAGGTCCGATCGTACGGGACGGGGCCGGCCGGATCAACGTCATGGTAGGGTATCGCACCCGCCGCAACCTCCCCGGCGCCGGGCAGCCCGCGGCGAGGATCGCCGCGGCATTCGAGTGCCGCTCCCGGCGCGAGGCGGGGTTCCCGGCGCGAGGCGGGGTTCCCGGCGCGAGGCGGGGTTCCCGGCGCGAGGCGGGGTTCCCGGCGCGAGGCGGGGTTCCCGGCGCGAGGCGGGGTTCCCGGCGCGAGGCGGGGTTCCCGGCGCGAGGCGGGGTTCCCGGCGCGAGGCGGGGTTCCCGGCGCGAGGCGGGGTTCCCGGCGCGAGGCGGGGTTCCCGGCGCGAGGCGGGGTTCCCGGCGCGAGGCGGGGTTCCCGGCGCGAGGCGGGGTTCCCGGCGCGAGGCGGGGTTCCCGGCGCGAGGCGGGGTTCCCGGCGCGAGGCGGGGTTCCCGGCGCGAGGCGGGGTTCCCGGCGCGAGGCGGGGTTCCCGGCGCGAGGCGGGGTTCCCGGCGCGAGGCGGGGTTCCCCGGGGGCTCCCGGGGGGCCCGGGAGCGGCGCACAGCAATGGAAGCGATCGATCTGGTCGTGGTCGGCGGCGGCGTCGTCGGCCTGTCGTGCGCGCGCGAGGCCGCCCGCCCCGGGCGCACGGTCTGCCTGATCGAGCGCCATGCCCGCTTCGGCACCGAGACCAGCACCCACAACAGCGGCGTCATCCACGCGGGCATCTACTATCCGGCCGGCTCCCTCAAGGCGCGGCTCTGCGTCGAGGGCCGCGAGGCGCTCTACCGGTTCTGCGCCCGGCACGAGGTCCCCCACCGGCGTTGCGGAAAGCTGATCGTCGCCGGCGCCGAGGAAGAGCGGGCCGAGCTCGAACGCCTGCGCGCGCGAGGCGAGGCCAACGGCGTCGCCGACCTCGAGATCGTCGATGCCGCCGCCGTCCGCGGGATGGAGCCGCACGTGGCGGCCCGCGCGGCCCTGTGGTCGCCTTCGACCGGCATCGTCGACCCCGAGGCCCTCGTCCGCACGTTGCGGCACGAGGCGGCGCGGCGCGACGTCATCCTGCTGCCGGGCACCCCTCTCGTCGCCGGCCGGGCCGACGCCGCCGGGATCGAGATCCGGACCCCGGCCGAGACCATCCGGGCGCGCGCGGTGGTGAACGCGGCCGGGCTCCACGCCGACGAGGTCTCGGCCCGCCTCGACGGGCGCCGGTACCGCATCCATCCCTCCCGCGGCGAGTACGCCGAGCTCGTCGGGTCCGCCCGCGCCCTGGTCGGCCGGCCCGTCTATCCCGTGCCCGCCCCCGCCGGCGAACATCTCGGCGTGCACCTCACGCCCACGACCTGGGGCGACGTCACCGTCGGTCCGACCGTGCACTATCAGGCGTCGAAGGACGACCACGAGCGGGACCGGCTGCCGGTCGAGGCGTTCGTCGAGCCCACCCGATCGCTCCTGCCGTCGGTGCGGCCCGCCGACCTGCGGCTCGGCGGTACGGGAATCCGCGCCAAGCTCAGTCCCGACCCCGCCGCCTTCTCCGACTTCCTCATCGCGCGCGACCCGCGACAGCCGAGGCTCGTGCACGCCGCGGGCATCGACTCGCCGGGGCTGACCGCGTGCCTGGCCATCGGCGCCCATGTCGCCCGGCTCGTCGACGAGGTGCTCGACGGCCCGTGACGAGGTGCGCGAAGCGGGGATGCCCGGGTGCGCCGGCCGCCGCCGCCTCGTCGACGAGGTGCTCGACGGCCCGTGACGAGGTGCGCGAAGCGGGGATGCCCGGGTGCGCCGGCCGCCGCCGCCTCGTCGACGAGGTGCTCGACGGCCCGTGACGAGGTGCGCGAAGCGGGGATGCCCGGTGCACCGGCCGCCGCCGGCTCGTCGACGAGGCACCCGACGGCCCGAGACGAGAAGCCGCTGCGAATGGAGTGGGGCGCCGGGACCGGTCGGACCGCCAGGGCGACCCCGGCTCGTCCCGTTTCATCCACCGCCTGGTGACCCCGGAACCGGGCGCACCCCGACGATCACAACCCCTTGATGGCGGCCCGGGCCTCGCGGTCGGCCTCGCGCCGCCGCAGCGTCTCGCGCTTGTCGTGCACCCGTTTCCCCTTGGCGAGGCTCAGGGCCACCTTCACCCGCCCGCGCTTGAAGTACATGCGCACGGGCACCAGGGTCATGCCGCGCTCGACGGCCTTCCCGATGAGCTTGGTGATCTCCCGCTTGTGGAGCAGGAGCTTGCGCCGGCGCATCGGCTCGTGGTCGGCGTAGCCGCGATGGCTGTAGGGACTGATGTGGACGTTGTGCAGGAAGACCTCGCCCTGCTCGACCCGCGCGTAGCTGTCGCGCAGGTTGACGCGACCCTCGCGGATCGCCTTGACCTCGGTGCCGAGCAGGGCGACGCCCGCCTCGAGGGTGTCGAAGAAGGTGTAGTCGTGCCGCGCCTTGCGGTTCTCGGCGATGGGCTTGTCACCCCGTTGGGGGTCGGCGGCGGGCATGTCTCGCTGGTCTCCCTGGCTCAACCGACCCGCCGGGTGTCCGCGCCGTCCAGCGGCGCAGACTCCTGGCGGCCCGTGGCCAGCCGGGCCGCGAGCACCACCGCCTGCACGAGGCTGGCGGCATCGGCGACCCCGCGCCCGGCAATGTCGAACGCGGTGCCGTGGTCGACCGAGGTCCGGACGATCGGCAGCCCCAGCGTCACGTTGACCGCCTCCCCGAACGCGGCGAGCTTGACCGGTATCAGCCCCTGGTCGTGGTAGCAGGCCACCACCGCGTCGAACCGGCCGTCCACCGCCTGGCGGAAGACGGTGTCGGCAGGCAGGGGCCCGGCGACGTCGATGCCGCGCCCCCGCGCCGCCGCCGCCGCCGGCGCCAGCACGTCGCGGTCCTCGGTCCCGAGCAGTCCCCCTTCGCCGGCGTGCGGGTTGAGGCCGGCGAGCGCGAGGCGGGGCCGGGCCACCCCGAACCGCGGCAGGTGGGCCGCGGCGAGGTCGAGGACGGTCTCCACCCGGTCCCGCGTCAACAGCCGCGGCACCGCCGACAGCGGCACGTGCACGGTCGCGAGCACCACGCACAGGGGCTGCGAGTGGAACATCATCGCGACGTCGCGGGCGCGCGTGAGGTCCGCGAGCAGCTCCGTATGGCCGCGCCAAGGGGAGCCGGCCAGGGCCAGCGCCTCCTTGTTGATCGGTCCCGTCGCAATGGCGTCCAGCCGGCCGGCCAGCGCGTCGGCGGCCGCGCGCTCGACCGCGTCGAGCGCGGCCCGCCCCGCCGCCGCCGACAGCTCCCCGGGCCGGAAACGCGCCCGCTCGGCCGCGGAGAGGGGACCGTACAGCACCGGCTCGCAGACCGAGGTGACCCGCCGATCGGCCACCGCGGCGAGGGCGATCTCGGGGCCGATGCCGGCCGGATCGCCCATCGTCACGCCGACTCGCGGGCGCTCCGGACCCCGCGGCGGGCCGTCAGGCGCGGCTCCCGCACCCACCGCAACCACCCGATTCACAATCGCCGCCGCAACCGCTCCCGCATCCGCCTGCGCTCCCGCTGCAGCTCGATTCGTGAGCGCATCCCGCGTGCTGCTCGCCCTTGGCGTTCGGAAGCTCGTATCGAAGGCAGCACTTCAACCGGCCGCAGGCCCCGGACAGCCGCGACGGGTTCAGGCTCAGGTTCTGGCGCTTGGCCATCTTGATCGAGATCGGCTCGAACGACTGCAGCCACGTCGTGCAGCACAACGGCCGTCCGCAGGTGCCGTACCCGCCGAGCACCTTCGCCTCGTCCCGCGCCCCGATCTGCCGCATCTCGATCCGCGCCTTGAACTCGCTGGCGAGCTCGCGCACGAGGCCCCGGAAGTCGACCCGCCCCTCCGCCGTGAAGCTGAAGATGAGCTTCGAGTCGTCGAACATCTGCTCCACCTTGACCAGCTTCATCTGCAGGCCGCGCTCGCGGATCTTCAGCAGGCAGATGCGCCGGGCCTCGCGTTCCCGCTGCTCCTGGCGGAACCGGCGCAACACGTCCTCGCGGGTGGCCCGGCGCACCACCCGCAGCGGCGAGCCGGGCGGCGGCGCGGTGCGCTCCGCGATCGGCGGAATCGTGGGCACCATGGTCCCGAGGGTCTGCCGCGCCCCCATCTGAACGACGACCTGATCGCCCGGGTTCGGCTTCGGATCGAAGTCCACCTCCGGCAGCAGGAAAGTGCGGGTCCGGCCGACCGGATCGAACTTCACGCTCATGCAGCGTGCAGGTTGGCCATCAACGGAGCTGTCCATGCCGTCCCTCCCCCCGGGGGCGCGCGGCCGGCCGCCAACGACCACTCGCCCGACGCGGCGCCCGGCCAACCCGACTGCGACGCCAGATCCTAGCCCGCCAATCGTCGCCCTCGGCCCCGCTTGGCGCCCAACCCACCGTCCAGGAGTCCGCACCGTTCCACGGCGCCGACTCCTGGTGTCCTGGACCGTGGTTCGCGGAACAATTCTACGCGGCAGTTCTCCAGTGTCTAAGGGCACTTGCAGCGTTTCAGAGCTCTCGCGAACTTCACGGCCGGGACACTAGATCTGCAAGGTCAGCCAGTCGACGACGATGCGCGGACTGGCGTTCCGCGCCAACGCCGCCACCGCGCGATCCACGGTCTCGAAACCCCGCCCGGCCCGTTCCGCGCCATAGGACCGCGACAACGCCTCGAGCTGATCCGCCAGGTCGGCGTTCGCCAGCCACGCCCGGTCTCCGTCGGCCGATACCACCTGCAGATCGCGAAACAGCGTGCCGAGCGCGCGCAGGCGGCGGGTCACGGCCTCCCGATCGGTCGCCGCGCTCGACTTGGCGCGACGCGGCCCGACGAGGTCCTTGCCGGCCTCGAGCCGGCGCTTCGGGGGCGGTGCCGCGGCGAGGGCCCGCAGCGCGGCGGCGGCCGACTCGCGCGCCTGCAGGTACTCGTCCGAGCCGGCCTCGAGCGCCCGCGCCACGCTCCCGTCCGCGGCGGCCGCGACGGCCGGCGCCGCCGGCGGCGCCACACCGCACTCGCCCACCAGGACGTCCACCACCTCGTCGGTCGCGAGGCTGCCGAACCGCAGCTCCGGGCACCGCGACCTCACCGTCGGCAGCAGCAGGTGGGGACGGTGCGTCACGAGCAGGAACACCGAGGCCGGGGGCGGCTCCTCGAGGGTCTTGAGCAGCGCATTCTGCGCCTCGGCCACCAGCCGGTCGGCGTCGTCGACGATGACGACGCGGCGGCGCCCCTCGAACGGACGGTACGCGGCCTGCTCGACCACCCCGCGCACCGCGTCGACCCTGATCGTCCCGGTGTCGCCGGGCGCAACCGCGAGCACGTCGGCATGCACCCCTCGCGCGATCCGCCGGCACGGAGGACACGCTCCGCAGCTCTCGGGAACGCCGTCCCCGGCGTCGCGAACCGCCTCGCAGTTCAGCAGCTCGGCCAGGCCCACCGCGACCTGCCGCTTGCCGACGCCGTCGGGGCCCGACAGCACCAGGCTCGGCGGCAGCCGATCCCGGGCGACCGCCCGGGCCAGCAGGCGGCGAACCGCGGTATGGCCCCGGACCGCGCCGAGCCTCACCGCGCGCCCTCGCAGTCCATCGTAGCAGTCTACAACGCGGATGCGCACGTGAACCGGCGCAGGTGGGAAATCGGTAACCGCGACCGCCGCGTCGGGCGCCGGGCGCGGAAGCCGGCAAGCGCGGCGGTCCCCGGGACGGCCGGCGAAAGATCCGGGAGGGGCTGGACGCGCTGTGGGCGGGCGCGGAAGCCGACAAGCGTGGCGGTCCCGGGGACAGTGATCGACATGGAGTTGCCCACGGCGCCAAGGCCAGCCCGTTGTTACGGGATGGCGCGCTCGGCACGTGGCAACGTAGTTTCCGTCACTGCCCTCGGGGTGCGGAGCAACGGCGGGGATTCAAGGAAGCGTCCGCGGAGGCCTTGCTCGTTTCGGGCAGACCTGCCAGGAAATCCCTACACGGCGACCTTCCGCGGGGAGGGTGGAATGGCGGGGCCGACGAGACTCGAACTCGCGACCTCCGGCGTGACAGGCCGGCGTTCTAACCAGCTGAACTACGACCCCGCGTCGTATGGGGCGTCCGAACCGCGTATCCGCCCGCCGGGGTGACGGCCGGACTCGTCTGTGCGGCGCCCACCCGGCCCGCGTCACCGGGCTGGCCGCCGCTCGCCGCAGACAGGGGCGAGCGCCGGCTGGTGGGCGGTACAGGACTCGAACCTGTGACAACCGGCGTGTAAAGCCGGCGCTCTACCCACTGAGCTAACCGCCCGGCTCCCGGTTCTCGTCCCGCAACCCGACGCAACCGACTCATTATAGTGCAGAATCGCCGCACCCGGAAACGCGGCACGCGACCGACCCGGGATCAGCCCGCGAGCAGCGTCTTCAGCCCCAGCAGGCCCAGCGCCGCAAGGGCCCCGGCCAGGGCCTGCCACTCGCGGTTGCGGGCGGCGCGGGCCAGCGACCACCGCCGGTCGCCGGCCGCGGCTGCCCCGCGCGCGTAGCGGTCGTAGGCGCCGCCGAGCTCGGCCCGAAGCCTCGCCTCCTCGAAGCGCGCCGCCTGCGACAGCGACACCGCGAGATAGAGGACGATGAGCAGCGCGGCGACGGGATGGCGCGCGGCCGCCGCGAAGCCGAGCCCCAGGAGAGTCGAGCCCGCGTACAGCGGATGCCGCATCCACCGGTAGGGCCCCGACGTCGTCACCTCGACTCCTTTCTCGAGATGACCGGCCGCCCATCCCCGCAGGCACGCCCCGGCGAGACCGATCGCGGCGCCGAGGCCGAGCGACCACCACGAGGGGCGCGCGAGCCAGAACGACGCCGCCGCCACCCCGAAGCCCGCGGCCACGCGGGAACGCGCCACCCAGAAGACCCAGCTCGGCGATGCCTCGCCGCCGCGGCGGGGTGGGGCCGGCGCTTCGCCCCTCATGACGCCTCGAGCCGCCGGTCGAGGGCGGCGGTGACCTCGTCCACCGTGACGTCGTCGAGGCACCGGCGCGCGGCCCGGCAGCGCCGCCGCCACCGGCAGCGGCAGTCGGCGAAGCGCGACACCGCGGCGTCCCCCGGCGCCCAGGGCCCGTTGCGGCGCGCATCGGTCGGACCGAAGAGGCCGACCACCGGGGTCCCCACCGCCCCGGCCAGGTGCAGGGGCCCGGTGTCGCCGGACACCACCACCGCCGCCGCCTGGAAGATGGCGGCGAGGTCGGCCACGCGGGTCGGCGGGGCGAGCCGTGCGGCGCCGTTCGAGCCCTCGACGACGGCCGCGGCCAGCGCCTCGTCGCCCGGACCCCACGTCACCAGCGACGGCAGCCGGCGCGCCTCCCGAAGCCACTCGGCGACCCTCGCCAGCCGCACCGGGGCCCAGCGCTTGTTCGGCCAGGCGGCGCCGGGGTTGAGGACCGCGAACGGCCCCTCACCGACCCCGGGCAACCGGCGCACCGCGTCGAGGGCGGCGGACGCCGGCGCCTCGATGGGAAAGCGCCGGCCGGCGGTCGCCGCGCCCAGCCGGCCGGCGAGGGCCAGGTTCTTGTCGGTGACGTGCACGGCGTCCCCCGGATCGCATGTCTCGGTGTAGAGGAACCGGGCCGGCGGCTCGCGCAGGTGCGGCGCCGAGAAGCCCAGCACCCGGGGCGCCCCGCTCGACCGGGCGACCACCGCCGACTTCAAGAGCCCCTGCACGTCGACGGCGACGTCCCAGGCGCCGCCCGCGAGGGCGCGGCGCAGCTCGGCGAGCCGCCGCCAGACCGGCAGCGACCGGGAACGGAGCACGATGCGCCGGTCCACGACCGGCGTCAGGTCCAGCACGTCCTGGTACCGTTCGTCGACGACCCAGTCGATGCGGGCGGCCGGGAACCGGTCCCGGAGCGCCGCCGCCACCGGCAACGCGTGCACGACGTCGCCCAGGGCCCCGAGGCGGACGATGAGGATAGCTCGCATGGTTGCTCCGCCGCCGACCGGCCCGCGAAACCACCGGCGCGGCTCGCCCGCCATTTCTCCGCCTGCGGGCTCCGCCTGACGCCCGACCAACCCTACAGGAAACCGCGCCGTTCCACTGCGCAGACTCCTCGCCCGCCCATCGTCGCCTACGGCTCCGATGGACGGCCGACCAACCCTGCAGGAGTCCCCGCCGTTCCACTGCGCAGACTTCTCGCCTGCCCATCGTCGCCTACGGCTCCGATGGACGGCCGACCAAGGACAGTGATCGATACAAGGTTGCCAACTGCAACTGGGCGCAACCCGTTTCTCACCGTTTCGGGCGCCTGGCGCGTGGCAAGGCGATTTCCGTCACTGTCCCAACCCTACAGGAGTCCGCGCCGTTCCACTGCGCAGACTCCTACCGGACCGAGTCAAGCGGCCGGCGGATGCGGGTCACGATGTCGCGGGTCGAGTGCGTCTTGCCGTCTCCGACGATGACCGTGCGCCCGCCGTAGGCGCGGACCACGTCGCGCTCCGGCACCGTGTCGACGGTGTAGTCCGGGCCCTTGCAGTGGACGTCGGGCTCGACGAGGGCCAGCAGCCGGCCGGCCGTCGCATCGGCGAACACGACGACGTAGTCCACGGCGGCGAACCCGGCCACCAGCTCGGCCCGGTCGGCCGCCGTCTGCACCGGCCGGCCCGGACCCTTCAACGCGGCCACCGAGGCATCGTCGTTGACCGCCACCACCAGACGGTCGGCCAGGGCGGCGGCGCCGGCGAGATACCGCGCGTGGCCGACGTGCAGCACGTCGAAGCAGCCGTTGGCGAACGCGATGGTGCGGCCGGCCGCGCGATCGGCGCACACGCGCTCCACCAGCTCGGCCTCGGTGACGACGCCCCCCGTCGCGCTCCGTCCCGCGGTCACGACAGGGAGCCCTCCACCGCCCGGAGCAGCTCGCTCCCCGTGACCACCGCGGTGCCGCGCTTCATGACCACGAGCCCCCCCGCGTAGTTGGCGAGCAGCGCCGCCTCCAGGCACGAGCCCCCCGCGCTCAGGGCCGCCGCCATGGTGGCGATCACCGTGTCGCCAGCGCCGGTGACGTCGGTGACCTCGTCCGGGCCGTGGATCGGGATGTGCTGGGTCGGGCGCTCCGGCTCGAACAGGGCCATCCCCCGGCTCCCGCGGGTGACGAGCACCGCGTGCATCCCGGTTCGCTCGAGGATGGTGCGCCCGGCCCGCTCCAGCGCCTCCGGGTCCTCGCCGACCGCCCACCCGAGGACGTGCTCGACCTCCGACTCGTTGGGAACCGCCACCGTGAGCCCGCGGTGCTCCAGCACCCCGTACCGCGAGTCGAGCAGCACCGGCACCGCGCGACCGCGCTTCCGGCGCGGCAGGCGCCGCTTGAGGCCGGCCACGAACCGCGGCGTGATCAACCCGGTGCCGTAGTCGGACACCACCACCGCGTCGCATCCCGCGACCGCCTCCGCCGCCGCCCGGGCCACCGCGTCCCGCGCCTCCGGGGCGATCGGGGGCCCGTCCCGATCGACCCGCACCACCTGCTGCCGGGCCGAGTGGATCCCCCCCGCGAGGATGCGGGTCTTCGTCGGCGTCCGATAGCCCGGCAAGCGGACGAGGCCGGTCCTCGCGAGGCCGCGCGGGAGGCTCCGGACGAGACGGCGGCCGGCGTCGTCCCGCCCGACGAGACCCACGAGCCGGGCCTCCGCCCCGAGGGCGGCCACGTTGCGGGCGGCGTTGCCCGCACCCCCGGGCCTCACCTCGGTGGCGTCGTACTTGAGGATGAGTACGGGGGCCTCGCGCGACACCCGATCGATGCGGCCGTAGATGAACTCGTCGGCGATTATGTCGCCGACCACGAGGATGCGGGGCCGCCCGAACGACCCGACCAGATCCGCGAGACGGGTGCGCAGCGCCTCGTCGCCGGGCCCCGGATGAATCGAGGGCAGGATCATCGGACCAGCCAGCCGCGGGGGTCGGACGGACTCATGGCGCGTCCGCCCCCCGGCGCGCCGCGGCGGCCTCCTCCGCTCCCGCCGCGAGCCGGCTCGCGGCGGCGTGCAGGACCTCGGCCTCGGAGATGCGCGTCATGCACCGGTGGTCGATGGGACAATCGCGGAAGAAGCAGGGGCGGCACCACACGGGATGCGTCAGCACCGCGTGCCCGCCGACGGGCGCGGTCAGGCGCTCGTCGGTAGGACCGAAGATGGCGGTCACCGGCACCCCCAGCGCCGCCGCCAGGTGCATCGCCCCGGAGTCGCCGGCAATCAACGTCCGGCACGCGGCCAGGAGGCCGATCAACTGCCGGAGATCGGTCCGCCCGATCAGGTTCAGGAACCCTCGGCCCCGCCGGACATCGGCCGAAAGAACGGATTCTATCGCATGGCCCGCGTCCCGGTCGTGCCCGCTGCCGAGGAGTACGACGCGCGCGCCGAGATCCCGAACCAGCCGTTCCGCGACGCCGGCGTAGCGCCCCGGCAGCCAGCGCTTGGCGTGGCCGTAGGCGGCCCCCGGCGCCATGCCCACCAGTGGGCGTCCCTCCTCGCCGCCGGCCGAGGCAAGCAGCGTGCGGGCGCGCTCGCGCAGGGCGGCCGGCGCATCGAGTCGGGGCGCGGCGGCGACCGGCTCGATGCCCAGGCCGCGGACCAGCGCGAGGTAGCGGTCCACCTGGTGCACGGCACCGGCGCGGCGGCGCGGCGGCGTCACCGCCCGGGTCAGCAGGGCCCGCCGCCACTGCCCCGCGAACCCCCAGCGCTCGGGAATGCCGGCCCGCCGGGCGATCCACGCGGACCCGAACGAGCCGGGCAGCAGCAACACCGCGTCGAACCCGCCGCGCCGCAACGCCTCCACCTCACCGCGCCGCGCCCCCGCCCCGCCGCGCCCGACGCCGATCACTTCGTCGACCCCCGGCACCGCCGACAGCAGGGGCGCGAGGGAACCGGGACCAGCCGCGGCAAGGACGGCCTCGGGCTCGTGCGCCCGGAGCGCCGCCAACGCCGGCAACGCCATCACGACGTCGCCGAGCCAGTTCGGGGTCCGCACCAGCAGGCGCATCGATGTCCAGCTCCCCGGCCGCCGGCGCCCTCGGGGACCCGGCACGCCGCGCAGTATCGCCGATTTATCGCACAGAACCCTCTGAACCCGTGATGCCATTTGCACGATGGAAGTCGCTCAATTGGCCATCGACCTCCTGACCGCATTCGGCGCCATGGCCGCCGCGATCGGCGTTCTCGTGCTCAACAACAAGTTCAACCGCTTGCAGGGCTAGGAGCCCGCGGCGAAATCCCCGCTGCATTCGACCGGCGATGCATCCCGCGTGGCTGCGTTTCTCCTCGGTTACATATACCCAACATGCGCCCTCGTCGCGCCTTGCAACGCGGGCGCCTCGGCTGTCCGCTGGCGCCCTTCGGGCGCGTTGCGACGCGGGTCTCACCGCGGACTCCAGGTAGAGACTCCGGAAACCAGCTTCAACGCGCACGTCAACGCGCCGGAACGCGCACGTCAACGCGCCGGAACGCGCACGTCAACGCGCCGGGGTTGCACCGGAGCTGAACCCCTCCACCTGACCACCGTTCAGCCGCACGGAAGCTGGCGACGCACTACGCGGCGGCGCACCCGCAGTTGACCCCTCCACCTGACCACCGTTCAGCCGCACGGAGTACGCTGCAACCCACGGCGTCCGGTTCAACGGGCCCGCCGGCTCCCGGCCACGGCAACCGGCGAGTCCCCCGAGCCCGATCGGGACGCGGCGCCGGGCGGGACGTCGGCGAGGCGCCAGCGCCGGTGCATCCAGAGGTACAGCTCCGGCCGCCGCCGCACGTGGGACGCGAGCACGTCGGTGCACCGCTGGGTCAGGACCTGGACCGCGTCGGGGCGGCGGGGGTCGGGGGTCTCGACCGGGGGCTCGTAGACCACGCGGTAGCGCCCGTCTTCGACCGGCAGCGTGAACACGGGAATCACCGGCGCCCCCGCGCGCAGGGCCAGCGCCGCGACCGCCGACGTCGCCGCCGCGGGCCGGCCGAGGAAGTCCACCGTCACCGCGCTGCGGTCCTGCATGTGCTGGTCGACCATCATGCCGACCGGGCGGCCTTCGCGCAGACCGCGCAGCAACCCCCGCACCGCCCCCTGCCGCGGGACCACCCGGGTCCCGACCCGCGTCCGCACGCGTTCGATCATCGCCTCGAGCCGCGGATTGTCCAACGTGCGCGCCACCATCACGATGGGCTCGAACCGGACCGCGTGGGCCATGACGTGCAGCTCCCAGAACCCGAAGTGCCCCGTGAAGAGCATCGCGCCGCGGCCCGACGCCATCGCCCGCTCCACGTGCCCGGCCCCCTCGAACTCGACCAGCGACATCATGTCGTCGACGCGCATCGCGTCGAACCGCAGAAGCTCGATCACGTGACGGCCGACGCTGGCGAAGGCGCCGGCGACGACGGCGCGGCGCTCGTCGACGGACCGTTCCGGCAGGGCCGCCCGCACGTTGGCCGTCGCCGTGTTCCGGCGGCGGTGGTCCCAGCGGTGGAACAGCCACCCCAGCCCGCCGCCGAGCGCCGCCCCCCACCAGCGCGGCATCGCCCGCACCGCCGACTGCACCGCCCGCACCGCCAGGTACTCGGCGGCATGGCGGACCGGCCGCGACCGCCGCGGGGCTCCCGCAGTCACCGCGACGCGGCCCGCTCGGCCGCGAGCCGCCCCGCAATGAAGGCGCGGAACGGCGCTTCGGGGGTCACCGAGCAAGTCAGGGACATGGTCGCCAGGACCGGGTCGAGGGGCAGCCACGGCTCGAGGCGCACGAAGTCCTTGTCCGTCGTCACGATCGCCTCCGCCCTCGCGCGCCGGGCCTCCTCCTGGATGCGGTCGGCGTCGCGCCGCCCGTACCGATGATGGTCGGCGAAGGTCGCGGTGTGGACGACGTCCAGCCCCGCCGCGCGCAGGTCGTCGAAGAACCGCTCGGGACGCGCGATGCCGGCCACCGCGGCGACCCGCGCCCCCGCGGCGAGCCCGTCGCCCTCGCCACCCGGCCGACCCACCCGGACCGGGCCGGGCCGGCGCCGCACCTCGAACCGGCAGGCCGGCCGCAGCTCGGCCTCCACCCGGGCCCAACCGTCCGCCGGCACGTCGACCAGGAGCAGGGCGTCGGCCCGGCGCGCCGTCGCCAGCCGCTCGCGCAGCCGACCCGCCGGCAGCACCCGCGGGTCGTCGAGATCGGCGGCCGAGAGCAGAACGAGGTCGGTACCGCGTTCAAGCGGCAGGTGCTGGAACCCGTCGTCGAGCACGTGCACGGTGGCCCCGAGCCGGGTCTCGGCGAGACGGCCCGCGAGGTGGCGGTCCTCGGCGACCACCACCGCGACCCCGTCGAGGGCCCGGGCCAGCATCCACGGCTCGTCGCCGGCGACGGCGAGGCTGCCGACGGTCCCCTCGAAGTCGCGTATCACCGCCGCCCCCTCGACCGGATCGGCGCGCCCGTAGCCGCGGCTGAGGACGGCGGGCCGTTCTCCCATCTCCACCAGCAGGCGGGCCAGCGCGGCGACGAACGGGGTCTTGCCGCTGCCGCCGGCCGCCAGCGCCCCCACGCTGACTACGGGCCGCGCGAGCCGGCGGCGGGCGTCGGGGCGCCGGGCGTACCACTGCCGGCGCCGCCACGCGGCCTCGTCGTACACGCGGCTGAGCAATCCCAGCAGGGTCCTGTCCTCGTCAGCGCGGCCCCGCGCCCGCCCGACCGCCTCCGGTGAGGGACCGGCGCCGGTCCTGTCCTCGTCAGCGCGGCCCCGCGCCCGCCCGACCGCCTCCGTGAGGGACTGGCGCCGGTCCTGTCCTCGTCAGCGCGGCCCCGCGCCCGCCCGACCGTGGGGTTCGCGGTCGCCGGGTCGGGAGCTCGTCGGCGCGGCCCCGCACCGGCCGGGCGCGGGCGTTGCGGTCGCCGGGTTCCGATCTCGTCAGCGGGGCCCCTCACCCGGCGTGCCTGCCGGCGCAGGGCGGCCGGGCGGCGGCAGCACCGCCGCGATCTCGGCGAGGCTGCGCACGGCCGCGCCCCGGTTCGCCCCCACCAGGGACCGGGCGGCGGTCCCCAGCGCGGCGCGTTGCCGCGGGTCGGCCAGCAGCTCGGCCAGCACCGGCTCCAGCTCCCCGGCCCCCGAGACCCGGCGGGCGGCCCGGTGGGCGAGGAAGAGCTCGGCGATCTCCGCGAAGTTCTCCATGTGCGGCCCGAACACCACCGGCCTTCCCGACGCCGCCGGCTCGATCACGTTGTGCCCGCCCACCGGCGCCAGGCTCCCCCCGACGAAGACCACGGTGGCCGCGGGGAACAGCGCGGCCAGCTCGCCCACCGTATCGAGCACGACGACGTCGGCCGCCCCCGCGCCGCCCCCGGGCAGCCGGCTGCGGCGTACCGTCGCGAGCCCCCGACCCGTTGCGAGGGCGGCCACCTCGGCGCCCCGCTCGGGATGCCGCGGCGCGAGCACGAGGACGAGGCCGGGCACGCGGGACCGCAGCCGCCGGAAGGCGTCGAGCACCAGCCCCTCCTCGCCGGGGTGCGTGCTCGCGGCCATGAGCACCGGCCGGTCCGGCGCGAGGCCGAGCGAACGCGGGAAATCGTCGCCCCGCGACGCGGGGCCGGGGCCTGGCGCCGGCAGCGCGTCGAACTTCAGGTTCCCGGTCGTGACCACCCGGTCGGCGGGCGCGCCGAGGTCGACGAGGCGCCGCGCCGACTCGTCGCTCTGGGCGCAGCACCGGTCCACGTCGGCCAACACGCGCCGGAACCACCGCCGCACCAGCCGATAGCGGGGATACGAGCGATCGGAGATGCGCCCGTTGACGAGCACCGTCCTCACCCCGCGCCGGGCGCAGCGCCGCAGCAGGTTGGGCCACAGCTCGGTGTCCACCGCGACGAACAGCACCGGCCGCACGCGGTCGAGCACGCGGTCGACGGCGGGCGGCAGGTCGAGGGGGAAGTAGAACACGCCGTCGACCGCCGCGATGCCCGCCGCGACCGCCCGGCCGGTCCGGGTGGTCGTCGAGAGCCACAGCCGATGGCCGGGATAGCGGTCGCGCAGCCCCGGGATCAGGGTGCGGGCCGCCTGCACCTCGCCCACCGACACCGCGTGAATCCAGATCGACGACCGCCCCCCCGGATCGATTCCTTCCGGCAGGTGCCCCCAGCGCTCCCGCAGCGTCCCCACGTACTTGCCGTGGCGCACCGCCTCGTACAGAAGGCGCGGCGACAAGGAAAGGGCGTAGCAGACGATGGCCGCGCTGTACAGGAGATGCATCGATGGGGCCGTCACCTCACGATGGTGTCGTGCACCCGACACCGCTCCGCGGTTTGACCCGACCACCGCGCCATAACCTACAATAGATCGTTTGTGAACCGCGATCAGGGGCACGCCGGGGGTGGCGCGCCGCCCCGGAGGAAAGGTCGAGAGAGGGCATGGCGACACGAGTAGGCATCAACGGATTCGGCCGCATCGGCCGCAACATCATGCGGGCGTCGAGGGGCGTGGACGGCATCGAGATCGTGGCCGTCAACGACATCACCGACGCCGGGACGCTCGCCCACCTGCTGAAGTACGACTCGGTGATGGGCAACCTCAGCGACGAGGTGGCGGTCGACGGCGACGGCATCCGGGTGGGCGACCGGCGCTTCCGCGTCACCGCCGAGCGAGACCCCGCCAACCTGCCCTGGGGCGAGATGGGCGTCGAGGTCGTGCTCGAGTCGACCGGCCTCTTCACGAAGCGCGACGACGCCGCCAAGCACCTCGCGGCCGGCGCCCGGCGGGTCATCGTCACCGCCCCCGCCAAGCAGCCCGATCTGACCGTCGTGCTCGGCGTCAACCACGACCGCTACGACCCCGACCGGCACCGCATCATCTCGAACGCCTCGTGCACGACCAACTGCCTCGCCCCCGTCGCCAAGGTGCTGCACGAGCAGTTCGGCCTGAAGCGCGGGTGGATGACGACGGTGCACGCATACACCAACGACCAGAAGCTGCTCGATCTCCCCCACAAGGACCTGCGCCGGGCTCGCTCGGCGGGGCTCTCCATGATTCCCACCACCACCGGCGCCGCCGTCGCGGTGGGCGAGGTGCTGCCCGAGCTCAAGGGCAGGCTCGACGGCATCGCCATGCGCGTGCCGACCCCGAACGTGTCGGTCGTCGACCTCGTCGCCCAGGTCGAGCGGCCCGCCACCACCGACGCCGTCAACGCGGCCTTCGCCGCCGCCGCCGCCGGCCCCCTGAGCGGCATCCTCGAGGTGGCGACCGCCCCCCTCGTCTCGATCGACTTCAAGGGAAACCCCCACTCGTCCATCGTCGACGGCTCGTACACGAGCGTGATGGAGGGCGACTTCGTGAAGCTGCTGTCCTGGTACGACAACGAGTGGGGCTACTCGTCCCGGTGCGTCGACCTCATCGGGTTCCTGGCCGACAAGGGGCTTTAGGCACTTTGCGCCGCGGGAGTCGGCGCCGACTGAGCTCTGCCGCGACCCGGGGGTCGCGCCAACGGCCGTAGCGGTTCCGTTCACGGGCCGCCCGAACCGGCACCGGAATCTCGATCGTGCCCAAGAGAACCATCCGCGACCTCGAGCTCGACGGGCGGCGACTCTTCGTCCGCGTCGACTTCAACGTCCCGCTCCGCGAAGGCGTCATCGACGACGATACGCGCATCCGCGCCGCCCTCCCGACCCTGCGGCTGGCCCTCGAGCGCGGGGCGACCCTCGTCGTGGGGTCGCATCTCGGCCGCCCCAAGGGCGCTGCGAATCCCGCTCTTTCCCTGCTGCCGATCGGCGAGCGCCTGTCGGAGCTTCTCGACCTCCCGGTGGCCTTCGCGCCCGACGCCGTCGGCGATCCCGTGGCCGCCGCGCTGATCGGGGCCGGCCCCGGCGGCGTCGTGCTGCTCGAGAACCTGCGCTTCCACGCCGGGGAAGAGGCCAACGACCCCGCGTTCGCGGCCGCCCTGGCCGCGCCCTGCGACGCCTACGTCAACGACGCCTTCGGGGCCGCGCACCGGGCCCACGCCTCGACCGTCGGCGTGGCGGGGCGCGTCGCCGACGCCGCGGCCGGGCTGCTGATGATGGAGGAGCTCGATCATCTCGGGGCGCTCCTCGCCTCGCCCCCGCGACCGTTCGTCGGCATCCTCGGCGGCGCCAAGGTCTCGGGCAAGCTCGAGGTCATCGAGAACCTCCTGCCCCGCCTCGACGCCCTCCTCGTCGGCGGCGCCATGGCCTACACGTTCCTGAAGGCCCGCGGGCGCCCGGTGGGCCGATCGCTGGTCGAGGACGCCCTCGTCGACACCGTTCGCGGCATCGAGCGGGCGGCGGACGACCACCGCGTGCGGCTCGAGCTGCCGGGCGACCACGTCGTCGCCGACTGGCTCGACGCCGACGCCCCCCACGCCACCCTCGGCGTCGACGACCCCGCCATCGGCGACCGACTCGGGGTCGACATCGGCCCCGAGACCGTCGGCCGCTACCGCGAGGCGGTGGCCGCCGCCCGCAGCGTCCTCTGGAACGGACCGATGGGGGTGTTCGAGATCGCGCCCTTCGCCGCCGGCACCCTCGCCGTCGCCCGGGCCGTCGCGGCCAGCCCCGCGACCTCCATCGTGGGGGGAGGCGACTCGGTCGCCGCCGTCCACCGGGCCGGCGTCGCCGGGCGCATCACCCACGTCTCGACCGGGGGCGGCGCGTCGCTCGAGTTCCTCGGCGGCCGCACCCTGCCCGGCGTCGCCGCGCTGCCCAACGCGGCGGGCGGGAGCTGATCATGCCCAGACTTCCCTTCGTCGCCGCCAACTGGAAGATGCACAAGACCGTCGGCGAGGCCGTCGACTACGCCGGCGAGCTCGTGCCGCGCGTGCGTGACGCCGCTGGCGTGGACATCGTCCTCGCCCCGCCGTTCCCGGCCCTTCCCGCGCTCGTCGACGCACTCGCCGGCCTCGGGGCCGGCGGCCGCATCGCGGTCGCCGCGCAGAACGTCCACGCCGAGCCGCAGGGCGCCTTCACCGGCGAGGTCAGCCTGCCCATGCTCCAGGCGTGCGGCGTCACCGCCGTCATCGTCGGCCATTCCGAGCGCCGCCAGCTCTTCGGCGAGACCGACGCCGGCGTCAACGCCAAGACCCGGGCCGCCGCCGCGGCGGGACTGACGCCCATCGTCTGCGTCGGAGAGACCCTCGAGGAACGCGAGGCCGGCCGCACCCTCGACGTGCTCGACCGCCAGATCGAGGCGGGCCTCGCGGGCCTGTCGCCGGCCCGGGCGGCCGCCGCCGTCGTGGCCTACGAGCCCGTCTGGGCCATCGGCACCGGCCGCGTCGCCACGCCCGAACAGGCCGACGCCGCCCACCGCCGCATCCGCACCCGGCTCGCCGACCGGTTCGGCGACGAGGCGGCCGGCGCGTGCCGCATCATCTACGGCGGCAGCGTCAAGCCCGGCAACGCCGCCGCGCTGATGACGCAGCCCGACGTCGACGGCGCCCTCGTCGGCGGGGCCGGCCTCGACCCCGCCGCCTTCGCCGAAATCGTGGCCGCCAGTCGACCGGTCGCCCGATAGCCGTATAATGGAGAGACGATGCTGAGCATGCTCCTCACCGCGGTGCACGTGCTGGTCTGCCTGTTTCTGGTCGTCGTCGTCCTGATGCAGCAGGGCAAGGGCGGCGGGCTGCAGGCCGCCTTCGGCGGCAGCGGCAGCGACGCCGCGTTCGGCGCCCGCTCGAGCGCCACCCTGCTGACCCGCGCCACCACCGTGCTCGGCGCCCTGTTCATGGTCGGGTCGATGACCCTCGCCATCATGGGCCAGCGCGGCGAGTCGTCGCTGCTGAGCGGCGTGGACGGCCCCGGCTTCCAGCCGGCGCCGGTGACGGCCCCGGCCGCGCTCGCCGAAGACGACGCGGCAGAGCCCGGCGCCGACGCCGAGGAGCCGGCCGACGCGCCGGAAGAGCCTCAGTAGAAGAAGCGCACGGTCGCACCCACCAATGCGGAAGTGGCGGAACTGGCAGACGCACTAGCTTGAGGGGCTAGCGAGCCAATGGCTCATGGGGGTTCAAATCCCCCCTTCCGCACCATTTCTTTCTCGTCGTCCTCCCACCGTGCGAGCCCGCCCGGGCGCGACCCCGCACCGGCCGGGCGGCTTGAAGTGCACGTCGACACGTGGTGAAAGCGGCCCATGGCGACGAACCGGCCCCGCGCGTGAGCCGCATCACCTCGTCGGTGCTCATGCCGGGGCCCGCGATGCCGCGCGCCTCGCGAAGGCGCTGGGCGACGAGCGCCCGCTTGCTCAGCACGGGACGCAGCACAACGTGGCGCGTTCCGGCAGCGGCTCCAACGGCATCAGCCGGGCGCACGGCTTGCCCGCCTTCGCGATGACGATTTCCTCGCCGGCCTGCACGCGTTCGAGAAGCCGCGAGAGCTGGGTCTTCGCCTCGTGAACGTTGACCATGGTCATGGCGGGTTCAACGGTAGTCTTGCATTTGAACCTGGTCAACCAAATCTGCTCCGACAGCATTCCGCATCGGCCCCACGCCCGCGTTCGCGCGGTCGACGCGTCACGGTGAGGCGGCGGCGCCGGCGGTTTCAGGAGGACGGTCGTTCGCCCGGCTCGAGGCGTTCGGGGATCTGTCGACCCGACCCGCCGCACCGTCGCCCCGCCGGGAACCGGCGCCTGAACGCGCCCGTCAGCCACGACAGGACCACGCCGACCCCGAGGCCCGCCACCAACACCACATCCGACGGCAGCAATCCGAGCATTCACGTCACCCGTGGGCGGCGCGGGCCGCGAAGCGCCCCCTCAGAAGAACGACGCCAGCGTGGCGACGAGAATCAGGGCGATACCGGCCGGGCACACCCAGCGAAGCAGGAAGGACCACAGCTCCGGCACCGGCATCCACCCCCCCTCCGCCCGCAGCTCCTCCAGCGCGCGGTCGACGCCCCAGATGCGGCCGATGAAGAACGCGGTGAGGAAACCGCCGACCGGCAGGGCAAACTCGTTCCACACGCTCACCATCAGGTCGAGGAACCCGATGCCGAAGCCGGGCACGCTGGTGAACACGCCGACCGCCCCGTTGCCGAGCGCCGAAGGAATGGCGAGCACGGAGACGGCGCCCGCGACGGCGGCCACCGCCTTCTCCCGCGTCCACCCGAGGGCGTCGACGCAGTGCGACACCGGAACCTCGAGCAGCGAGATGGTCGAGGTGAGGGCGGCGACGCTGAGCAACAGGAAGAACGCGCCGCCGAACAGGTGCCCGCCGGGCATCTCGGCGAAGAGCCGCGGCAGCACCGTGAAGATGAGTCCGGGTCCGCTAGCGGTGGGGTCGAAGCCGGCGATGGAGAACCCGACCGGAAAGATGATGAACCCGGCGAGCAGCGCGATGGACGTGTCGAGGGCAACGATCCACAGGGCCGAGGCGGCGATGCCGTCCTGGCGGCTGAGGTAGCTCCCGTAGGTGAGGATGCAGCCCATGCCGAGGCTCAGCGAGAAGAACGCCTGCCCGAGGGCCGACGTGAAGACGCTCACGTCGGCGAGCCGGCTGAAGTCCGGGCGCAGGTAGTAGGCCAAGCCCTCCCCCGCGCCGGGCAGGGTGACCGCCCGCACCGCCAGCGCGACGAGCAGCAGGGCCAGCAGCGGCATGAGCAGCTTCGTCACCCGCTCGATGCCGGCGCGGACGCCGCCCAGCAGCACCCCGGCGGTGATGCCGATCACGAGGATGGCCAGGAACGCGCTGACGAAGCCGTTCCCGGTGAACTCGGCGAAGAAGCGTCCGATGTCGTCGGGACTGCCGCTCACCGCCCCCGTGGCCGCGAACCAGACGTAGGCGACGGCCCAGCCGGCGATGACCGAGTAGAACGAGAGGATGCCGACGCCGGCCAGCACCCCGAGCGCCCCGAGCAGCCACCACCGGCGGCCGGGGGCGAGGGCGTCGAACGCCCCGACCGGGCTGAGCCCGGTGCGGCGGCCGATGGCGATCTCACCCGCCATGATCGGCGCGCAGATCAGGAAGATGCAGGCCAGGTAGACGACCACGAACGTGGCCCCGCCGCCCTGCCCGACCTGGGTCGGGAACCCCCAGACGTTGCCCAGCCCGACGGCCGAGCCGGCCGCCGCCAGGATGAAGCCGGCGCGAGAGCTCCACATGCCGCGCGAAGAGGTCGGGCTCATCTGGGTCGTTCCTCCTGTGGGTGGTCCGGGCGTCAGCGGTCGGTCCGCATTGTACCGGACCAGCGGCAGACTCCAGGAGCGCGGGCGTCCTGTGCTTGAAGAAGTCTCGCTACGCGGCTATTCTTCACCGGATTGTCACAGGATGAAGCAGCAGAGTGCCCGAACCGCCGAAACCACCGTGCACCGCTGTCGGGCTCGGCTGGACGCTCGGGGAAGCCAGGGCGCGGTTCGGCCGAAATCGTCCGGCTGGCGGCGGCCGGTCAACCGCAACGCGTGACCGTCCGCGGCCGGAACGCGGTCGTGGTGGTCGCGGCGGAGGAATTCGATCGCCTCCGCGCCCGCGACGCCGCCCCGAGCCTGCACCATCTCCTGTCGCAGTCTCCCGTGGCCCGCCTGGACTTTGACGGCGAGGCCCGTCCGGGCGCCGATTCG